>CAWJWV010000007.1:0-1041310 GCA_963846675.1 uncultured beta proteobacterium | reverse complement strand
TCGGTGACGGGCTCGCGCACGGCCGAGGTGACTGTGGGGGCCGCCTTGTGTCCGGCAGACCGATGGGATCGGCCCGCAGCAATGGCGAGAAAGTTCGCAAGTGTTTCGCATCGCTGGATGGCCATACCGGCACGAGGGAGGTTCGTAGTTCCGCGCCGCCGCAGGCGGAGAGCACCCCCGAATGCGCCGATTAACATGAGAACGTTAAACCGGGTGCGGAATCGGTGATGCTTGCTTGTATCGGGCTGACATGCTGTCTCCCTCTGGAAAATTGGAACCGCCGCGCGCTCCAGTCCGGAGGGGGCGGCCTGGGCGGCGCGGTGATCACCGCGCCCAACCAGAAGGCGTCCGGCCGGGTCGACCCCATGCCGGTCGACGCGCTCTACCCCATCACGCTGGGGTACGCGACGTTCGGCAGTGACGGCGGCCATTCCGGCCCGACTACACCTTCATACGCAGCGACGAAGCCTTGCGCAACTGGGCCCACAACATCTGAAGAAGACGAAGGACGTGGCAATGAAGGTGATCGAGGCCGCGTACGGAGAACGCGCTCGACACGTCTTCTTTTTCGGCGAGTCCGCAGGCGGAAGGGAAGCAGTCCGTGGCACAGAAGTACCCCAACGACTACCAGGGCGTGGTCGCCACGTCACCGGTACTCGCGTGGTACTACGCTCACCTGGCAGATAACAAGCTGCGGGATAAACTCGTTACTGGATTCCTCGATGCGAAAGCTATCAAGCTGGTTGCCGACCGCACGCGCGCTTCGTGCGACACCGACGACGGATTGGCGGATGGTGTCATCTCAAAGTACCTGAGCTGCAAGAACGACGTGGAGTCCTTGCGATGCGCAGCAGGACAGACGACCGGATGCCTTTCCGGCGCGCAGATCGAGGCCGTCAACGCCTTGCGCGAGCCGTACACCATGAACGTCTCGATGCCCTACGGCGTTACCCGCTTTCCCGGCTTCGGCGTGACGGGGGATGAAGATGGCTCGCCGTTCCAGTGGTCGTTCTACCCGATTGGGTCGGTCGCACCTTCTGCAGTGCTTCCGCCCGGCCGGGGGTTCGAGGCTGGGCGTGGAGCCATCCTGAACTTCGGCGCCTTCCTGGTACGCCATACGATCGTGGGCGACGAGGCGTTCAACCCGTACCAGTTCGATCCAGCGACGCACGCGAACCGGGTTCAGTACCTCGCCGGGCTGTTCGAGGCAAATGACCCGGATCTCACGGCGTTCGCCGCTCGCGGCGGCAAGCTGATCATCATTCACCCCTCCGCCGACAACGCGACACCGCTGACCGTGAGCGCCGATTACTACCGTGCTGTGGTTGCGCGCATGGGCCAGTCCACGGCAGACAGCATGTTTCGCCTGTACGTCGGCCCGGGCGGCAGCCACACACTCGGCGCGCACTACGCAGATCGATGCGCTAACGCTTCTGGAAGACTGGGTGCTCAAGGGTGAAACGCCGCCCGAGGCGCCAATCGCCTACAACAGGAGCGTCACGACCGCCGCCTTGATCCGCTCGATGCCGGCGTGTCGTTACCCCGCCTATCCGCACTACAACGGCACCGGCGATGCGAATGTGGCGTCCAGCTTTACCTGCACGCAGCGTCCCGATCCCATGACCCAGCCTTGAGTCAAGGGTGCCCTCACGTTGGCCCGCCCCGCGGGCCGTTGTATGTCGCGCACTGCGGAGGACCGCGCCGAGCCTTGGAGCACCCGGCGGCAACTTCTCGCTTTCCGGCTTCCGCGCCCGCGTTCGACGTGCAGATAAACACGTCTTCCGGCAAGTGCGGCCTGACAAGCGAGCGCATGTCGGAGCCATAAAGGTGCTCCATACCGGCCGGTCGTGACCATCAGCTCATGGCCGGGAGCCCAGCTGGCGGCTGTGCCCGGAAGCTGATCTTCAGAGCGGGGATCGTTGCCGACCCCCTAATCTGAAGGGCCGCTGGCGGGCGGAGCGGCGTACTCACGCTGCCGGCCATTACCAGTCGGTCAAGCTGTCACATGAAACCGGTCGTTGGATCGCCAGCCCACTCGGCGATCGAAATCTCACGTAGACCAGCAGAACGGCTCGTGACCAGACTTGCTTGAAGCTCGCAAGGAATAGGCCGTGCCGCGGTCCATTTGGTCGCGCCGGAGTAGGCTCCCCTGTGCTGCGCGCGAGATTATTGATACTCGCTTGATCGTTGGTCGCCCCCGCACCCCGACCATGAGACGCGCACCGGGCCATCGAACATGACAGAAATGTCATTCACGGAAGTTCTCCGGACGCGTTCGGGGCGGGTTGTAATCTCGGGCACGTCTTCCTTCGGCACCACGATCCGCGCTACACGCAAATGCTGCCGGCGTTCCACTACCGGACTGCCGGCTGACATGCCGTTGGACACCCATGAAAATCTTGGTCATCGAGGACGAGAAGAAGATTTCGGACTTCGTCTGCGCAGGCTTGACGGAACGCGGATTCGACGTGGAGGCCTGCGACAACGGCAACTCAGGCTTCGAGCTGGCCCGCCGTGGCGGACATGACGTGATCGTGCTCGACCTGATGCTGCCCGGGCGAGACGGCTTGTCAGTGCTCCGGGGTCTGCGCGATGAGGGCGTCCCAACACCGGTGATCTTGCTGACAGCGCGCAACGAACTCGGCGACCGCATCGAAGGTCTCAACCTGGGCGCCGACGACTACCTGGCCAAGCCCTTCTACGTGGAGGAACTGGCTGCCCGCATCCAGGCCCTGCTGAGGCGCTTGTCCGGAGAGCGGCAGAACATCGTCCAGGTCGGGCCCTTCAAGCTTGACCGCATCACACGAGAGGTCACGGGCCGGGGACGGACGATCGAGCTCACCGCCCGCGAGTTCGCCCTGGTCGAATACCTGATGCGCTCGGCTGGCCGCGTGCTGACGCGCACGCAGATCCTCGAGCACGTGTGGGGGTATGACTTCGATCCGAACACGAACGTGGTCGATGCATGCATCCAGAGGATCCGCAGGAAGATCGAGTCCATTGACGCTGGCGCGCAAGCCGACTCGCCGATCGAATCCGTGAGGGGCGTCGGCTACCGCTTCAGGCAGTTGCCATGAGGTGGGGCATGCCGTCGTTCCGGGTCCGCATCTTTTTGGTCACGGCCTTGATCGTGGCGCTGGTGCTGGCCAGCGTGGCACTGTTCAGCTGGTCCAGTGTGCTGGCGTTCGAGACCCAGAGGCTGGACAGACGCCTGTGCGATGAAGCCAGGCGATTGGCTGGCTCCCTGCCCGCCAGCGACCTGGACCATCTGGGCGCCGACATGGTGGCCAAGCTGCGGCTGAAATCTCCTGAGCAATTGCTGTTGGCGTTTGACGGGTCGGGCGGTACACAAAAGCTCAGGTCGGCCCACTGGCCCGACACGCTGGATATCGATGGCCTTGCATGGGGCAACCATGCTTTGGACGCAGATCCGCAGCGCCCGTCCGACGCACCACTGCGCAGCGCCTGTGCGCTGGCCAGCTTCGAGTTGGCCGGCGACCCTTGGCGCGCCGGGCTGGTGAGCATCGGGGTCGAGCGCGGCTTCGTCGCCGCAGACCTGGCCTCGATTCGCAGCGACATGCTGGGCGCCTGGCGCCAGGTGGCGACGATCGCGCTGCCGCTCTCGCTGATCTTGACGGGGCTGGGGGCCTGGCTGTTGTCGGGCCTGGCGCTCAAACCCGTGGTACGCCTGCGCGACGCGATGAAATCGGTCGACGAGAAGGCACTCGATCAGCGCCTGCCCGCAGAACACGAAGACCGCGAGTTCAAGGAGCTGATCTCTTCATACAACAAGATGCTGGACCGCCTGGAGACGAGTTTTCACCAGGCATCGCGCTTCTCGGCCGATGCCGCGCACGAACTCAGGACGCCACTGACCATTCTGCAAGGCCAGCTCGAACGCGCGGTGCAGCGTACCGACGACCAAAACCTTCAGTTGAACCTGATCGAGATGCTGGACGAGGTCGGGCGCCTGTCGGCCATCTCCAGAAAATTGCTGCTGCTGTCGCAAGCCGACGCCGGCCAGCTAGGTTTGCAGCGCAAGCCGGTGAACCTGAGCGATGCCTTGAACGACCGCATCGACGAGGTGAAAACCTTCGGGATGGACGTGATGCTTTCAGCCGAGGTGGCAGACGGGCTGATCGTGCAGGCCGACGAACAGCTGCTCGGCCAACTGCTCAACAACCTCACCAGCAATGCGCTCAAGTACACGCCAGCTGGGGGCTGGATCAGGTGGCGGGCGCGGGCCACGTCCTCGGGTATCGAGGTCGAGATGGCGAACTTCGCGCCTGGCCTGACAGCCAAAGACCGGTCGCGCTTCTTCGAGCGCTTCTTCCGTGGCGATGCAGCGCGCAGCCGGCAGGCCGACGGCCTGGGCCTCGGCCTCAGCCTGTCGCGGGTCATCGCCCGCGCCCATGGCGGTGACCTGACGCTGGAGCCTGGCGCTGAAGATGCGCTGGTCTTGCGACTGCTGCTCCCTGCGGGAACCTGAGCCACATCGGCAACGGGTTCGGCAATCGGTGACGGCAATCGGTGGCGGCAATCGGCAGCAGCACTGACGGCCACCGACATCTCCGCCTTCGTGACGAAGATGTCATTCTTCAAGGCGCACGCGGTTCTACGATGGATTGATCGACGGGCAATGTGCCTCGTCCACAGCCACAGGAGCATCCGCATGAAGCCATCCACACGACACCTCGCCCAGCGCCTGGCTGGGGCCTGCCTGGCCGCCAGCCTGCCACTGGCCGCGGCGGCAGGCCAGTTCAAGGCCGAGGTCTGGGCCGACAACTGGTTCTCGCTGCATGTCGGCGAGCGCTTCGTGGGCGAGGACTCGGTGCCGATCACCACCGAGCGCTCGTTCAACGCCGAGACGCTGCGCTTCGAGGCGGACTACCCGTTCGTGCTGAACTTCACCATCAAGGACTTCAAGCAGAACGACACCGGGCTGGAGTACATCGGCAGCGCCCGGCAGCAGATCGGTGACGGCGGCTTCATCATGCAGATCACCGACACCGCGACGCAAAAGGTGGTGGCCGTGTCGAGCAGCGCGTTCAAGTGCCTGGTCATCCACAAGGCGCCGCTCAACCCCAGCTGCGTGTCCAGCAGCCAACCCACGGTGGCCAGTTGCGGTGCCACCATCCTCGACGAGCCTGCCAACTGGAAGGCGGCCGATTTCGACACCCGCGGCTGGCAAAGCGCCACCGTCTACAGCGCCGCCGACATCGGCGTCAAGGACGGCTACCACGACATCGCCTGGGACCCCGCCGCCCGCCTGATCTGGACCACGGACCTCAAGGCCGACAACACCTTGTTGTGCAAGCTCACGGTCACCGCACCGTGACCGGCCTGGTGCCCGATCCATCTGGAAGTCGATCATGAAGTCCCCACGCCCCCGCCCCGCCATTCGGGCCCTCCTGGTCGCCGCCGCCGTGGCGTGTGGCGTTGGCAGCGCCGTGCCGAATGCCATGGCCGACACGGCCGCCACCGCCGCTGAGTCAAACCGCTTTGCCCTGGCCAGCGAAGCCGCGCAGGACGGCAGCCTGCCGGACAGCTACACCTGCGACGGCGCAGGCTCGAGCCCTGCACTGACGTGGTCCCACGCACCCGCAGGCACCGCCGAGTTCGCGGTGCTGATGAGCACGGTGCCGCCGGATGGCATCACCAAGTACAACTGGGTGCTCTACGGCATACCGGGCGCCACGCGCCATCTTGCCAAGGACAGCCAGGGCGTCGGCACGCCGGGCATGGGCAGCAACGGTTCCAGCCTGGCCTATCAACCGCCTTGTTCGAAGGGGCCTGGCCCGAAAACCTACACCTTCACGGTGTACGCGCTGTCTGCTGCGCCGGTGTTGCCCAAGGGTCGGCGGTGTCGGGCGCCAGGCTGCTGAGCGCGATGTCATCGATCACGCTGGGCACGGCGACCCTCAGCCTCGACCACACACGATCGAGCAGCAGCGCCAACACGCCACCACCACCATCACCACCGACCACACCGACAGCAGCAACAACAACGACTTCAGGTGGCCAGAGCCAGGCGTGTGCGATGGTCGCCAACTCGCTCAAGGCATCGACCACCGGTGTGGCCACCGTCGAATGCGACAGCACCTATGCCTACGTCGCGTCCAACGGCTTGCCCACACACACCATGATGGACGGCATCGTTGCCAGCAACCTGCAAGTGCCGATCGCGCAGAACTTCTTCGGCGCCAACGCGTGGAAGATCCCGCTCGAACCCGCCATCGCCGCGACCACCACCACCGCGAACGACGGCCCGATCGGTGTGGCCATCAACGGCGTGCCGATCTTCAACCCCTGCAAACAAGGTGGCTGCCAGAACGGTGACACCAAGGCGCTGGGCGAACTCGACGTGTGCAACGGCCACGCCGGCCGTGCCGACGACTACCACTACCATGCCGCCCCCACGTGCCTGATGGCCGGCAAGCCCGCCGGCTACTGGGACACCCACCCGCTGGGCTGGGCACTCGATGGTTTTGCGATCTTCGGCTACAACGACGCCGACGGCCGCGTGGCTTCGCGCGATGATGTGTGTGGTGGCAACACCAGCGCCGTCGCCAACGCACCCTCGGGCTACAGCTACCACGTCACCGATGCAGCGCCCTACGTGTTGTCGTGTTTCAGGGGCACGCCCAGCCCGGACCTGGCCGGCCAGGGCGCCAAGTTTTCGCCGATTCGGCCGCCGCCGGTGCGGCCCTTCGGCGGTCTCGGCGATGACGCTGGTGACCGACGCCGCCGATGGCTACCAGGTGCTCCAGTTCCAGTCGGACCGCCCGTTCACCAGCACCGAAACCGGCAGCGACAGTTACGCCAACAGCCGCAGGCACCTATCGCATTCGCTACAAGGCCGTCACCGGTACCGAGCTGGCGACCCTGCTCGCGCAGCGCCAGCACGCCGGCAAGTCCCAGTGCTGGAACTTCCAGTTCACCACCGGCGCCGGGCTCACCACCCAGCCCGCCGTCTCCTACTGCCGTTGACCATGGCACCGTTCAAGCACCTTGTTGCTGGCTTGCTGTGCGTGTTGCTGACGATGACCGGCGTCGGGTCGGCCGGCGCACACGGACTGGGGAAAACCGCGCCAGTAGAGATCAGCAGCGGCGCGGCGCACGAGCTTGTCGAATGGCTCAGACTCGCGCCGAAGACCGGGTGTCCATTTGTCGAAGGACACTTGGCGCGAGACCTGCCGAAACAGGTTCAGTCTTGCGTGAACGCGCTATGCCGGCGTCGCGGCGCAGGATCAGTGCCGCACGACCGTTGGGTCGTCGCTCGTCAAGTTCGGGCCGAGCCAGGCCGCGTAAAGCGATCCTGCGGCGCGACCAGAACCTTGTGCTCGGTGACGCTGTTCATCAGCTTTCTCCGAAGCCTCATCGCGCGTCGCCGGATCGCAGTTCCGCCTCAGACCGCGAAGGGTCGAGGACTAAACCGCTCGCGCGGTAGGCGCTCCGACCCTGTCGGCGGTGATTCGTTGACCCGGCGTTTCTGCGATGTTGTTGATCGAGGCAATCGGCCTCGTTCATCGACGGAGCAGGATCATGGACGTCTCGACTCCCACCGTCTCGCCGCTGCGGCAACGCATGGTCGAGGACATGCGCATGCGCAAGTTCGAGCCCAAGACGCAGACGGGGTATCTGCGCGCCGTGCGCAAGCTGGCCGCCTTCCTCAAGGCCTCGCCCGACACCGCGACCGCCGAGGATCTGCGGCGCTTCCAGATGCACCTGGTCGACGAGGGGGCCTCGCCGACCACGCTGAACGCGACGATTGCGGGGTTGAAGTTCTTCTTCGACGTTACGCTCGATCGCCGCGAGTTGATGGTCAAGATGCAGCCGGTGCACGTGCCGCGAACTCTGCCGGTGGTGCTCAGCCGCGAGGAGGTCTCGCGGCTGATCCCCGCGGCTTGGAATCTCAAGCACCAGACGGCATTGGCGGTGGCCTACGGCACCGGGCTGCGCGCCAGCGAGGTCGTCGCCCTGAAGGTCGGCGATGTCGACGGTCAGCGCATGACACTGCGGGTGGAGCAAGGCAAGGGCCGCAAGGACCGCTACGCCATGCTCCCGCCGATCCTGCTGGAACGGCTGCGGGTCTGGTGGCGTGTGGGCCACGCCCAGGGCAAGATCCTGCGCAACGGATGGCTGTTCCCGGGCCTGGATCCCATGGACCCGCTGAGCACGCGGCAGCTCAACCGCGCGATTCACGCCGCTGCCGAGGCGGCCAAGATCGACAAGCGCGTGTCGATGCACACGCTGCGCCACTCGTTTGCGACCCATCTGCTCGAACAGAAGGTCGACATCCGCGTCATTCAGGTCCTGCTCGGCCACAAGAAGCTGGAGACGACGTGCGTCTACACCCAGGTCGCGACGGACCTGTTGCGCGAGGTGATCAGCCCGCTGGAGGGACTGCCGCCTTCGTAAGGCGCACGCCGTGGGGCGGCCTTCACTGGAGGTCGCCGACATCTTCCGCGCGCACGGGCCGGCTTGGCGCACCGCGCAACGCGGCCATCTGAGCCTGGGTCAGCTCAAGGTGATGTCGGCCATCGAGCAGTGCCGCAGCGCGGCACTGGGCGGCCATGTCTTGCGCTGCGGCGGCTGCGGCACCGATCAGGTGGCCTACAACTCCTGCCGGAACCGGCACTGCCCCAAGTGCCAGAGCAGCGCCGCTCAGCGGTGGCTGGACGCCCGACAGGCCGATCTGCTGCCGGTGGAGTACTACCACCTGGTGTTCACGCTGCCGGCGCCCATCGCCGACATCGCATACCAGAACAAGGCTGTCGTCTACGGCTTGCTGTTCGATCTGGCCGCCGAGGCGCTGTCGACCATCGCCGCCGACCCGAAGCACCTGGGCGCGCGCATCGGCGCCACGCTGGTGCTGCATACCTGGGGCTCGGCGATGACGCACCACCCGCATGTCCACGGCATCGTGCCCGGCGGCGGGCTGGCTCCTGACGGCAGGAGCTGGGTGCCCTGCAGGCCGGGATTCTTCCTGCCGGTGCGGGTGCTGTCGCGGTTGTTCCGACGGCGCTTCCTGGAAGAACTGGCGCGGGTGCATCAGTGCGGCATGCTGCAGTTCTTCGGCGACTCGCCGCGCTGGCCGATCCCGCGGCCTTCAGGGCCTGGCTCGTGCCGCTGCGCAAGTGCGAGTGGGTCGTCTATGCCAAGCGCCCGTTCGCCGGACCGCAGGCCGTGCTGGCATACCTGTCGCGCTACACCCACCGGGTGGCGATCTCGAACAGCCGGCTGCTGGCGTTCAACGAGAACGACGTCACCTTCCAGCTGGAAGGACTACCGGGTCAAGGAGGGCTCCAGGGGCAAGTCGCGGCACAAGACGATGACGCTCGGGGCCGACGAGTTCATGCGTCGCTTCCTGCTGCACGTGCTGCCCGGCGGTTTCCACCGCATCCGGCACTACGGGCTGCTGGCCAATGGCAGCCGCAAGGCCAGCCTGGCGTTGGCGCGTACGCTGCTGGGCGAACCGCGCGAAGCGCCGATCGCGGCCGCGGACGCCACCAACGGCATCGACCACGGCAGGCCCAGCTTCGTGTGCGGGCACTGCGGCGCAGCGATGATCATCGTGCAGACCTTCGCGCGCGGGGAGTCGATCCGTGCGCCACCGCGCTCTGGGTGACAGCCGTGGTCACGTACATGCTTTGGCCTCACCGCCTGCTGACGCGGCGCACTTCGGCGTCGGCGGGTGCGGTGTTGTCCTGTCGCTGCCGAGCCACGGTCTCGGTGCGTAAATCACCGGCAGTGAACCCGGCTCGCCACACCAGAGAAGCACATCCTGCAAGCCCAAATGGGCTGCACACCCACGGCGGAGCCCTCTGCGGCGGCGGTTCGGCGCCACTATCGCCATAGAGCCGTGGTGAACCCGAGGCACCGGGGCATGGGCCGCGGTTTCCTCCCCCGAGGTTTGTCCAACACCTGCCCTCAGGTCTGCGCCGTGCGCAGCGCCGTGGCATCGCGTCGGGCAGGTGTCGAACAAACCTAAACTGATGGAGTCCCTGTCTGCCGGCCTTGCCTCGACCTACAAGTTCATGCCTTCTGCATCGTTCGCCGCCGCGTCGATCTTCGCCTTGCCCTCGACGATGACCTGTCTGGCGGTTTCGCCACGCAATCAGCAAGCCAGCATGTTCGCCCACACTTGCATCAGGACCCGCCTCGGCCCGGACAGGCGCGCATGGTTGTAGGCGGCGGCGACCTGGTCCTTCTTCCGGTGGGCCAAGCTGGCTTCGATCAAGGCCTCCGGGAAGAGCGCGTCGTTGAGCCGCGACGAGAACGTACGGCGCAGATCGTGGACCGAGACCGGCAGGAACGGCTCCTGAGCCGGTGCTCGATCCTGGTTGATTCGGCAACAGCTGCGCTGATGGTCCGATTCAGCGTCGCTTGGCTCAGAGGCTCGGCCGAGTTACAGCGGCTCGGGTGAACGTACCCGCTCGACGGAAAGCAGGTTCTCAGCGTTGACAGGATGTCGAGCGCCTGCCCTGCGAGGTAGACCGTGTGCGGTTTGCCAGCCTTCATCCGCTCCGCAGGGATCGACCACTGCGCGCGTTCCCAGTCCACTTCCGACCAGGTGGCGCCGATGAACTCGCCCTTGCGAACACCCGTCAGCAGCATGGACCGGACAGCCAGCCGCAAAGTCGGCGCGGTACCGGTGTTTTCAAGCCCATCAAGCAAGGCCTCAATCTCGTGGCGACTGAGGTTGCGCTCGCGGGGACAAAGGTAGCGTAGGCCTTGCGTGCGAGCGCTTCGGTCGGGTTGTCGACCTCTACGCCCGATTGCGCGCTCGCGCACATCGCATCGCGCCTGAAGGCGCTCCTACCTGGGCGATCTGCCACGTTGCTGCGATCCGCCTTTCGGCCAGTCTCGTGGCGGCCGATGGTCAAGGTCTCGCGCCGGCCACCCGGCCGTGTCCATGAGGTCTCCGATCCGTCCCTTGTTGCAGGACCGCGATACCGTCATGGGGTCTGACGGTATCGCCGCAGGCCTGCGAGCGTAGTGCTCGGATACCGTCAAATCAAGCGTCAGGACGGCGCTGGATCGCGCGGGACGCCTTTGGACGCCAAGTCCTTGTCCCTGCAGCGAAATTGGATTGTTCTGGGATGTTCGGAAACACCGCGGGACGATGTTGGCTCATTCCCACTCGATCGTCGCCGGCGGCTTGCGAGCTGACGTCGTAGGTGACCCGGTTGATGCCGCGCACCTCGTTGATGATCCGGCCCGACACGCGTCTTGAGCAGCGCATACGGCAGCTCGGCCCAGTCGGCGGTCATGAAGTCGCTGGTCTGGACGGCGCGCAGTGCGACCACGTAGTCGTAGGTGCGGCCGTCGCCCATCACGCCGACGCTCTTGACCGGCAGGAAGACGGCGAAGGCCTGGCTGGTCAGCTCGTACCAGCTCTTGCCGGTCTCGGGGTCGATGGTGGCGCGCAGTTCCTGGATCGAAGATGGCGTCGGCGCGGCGCAGCAGGTCGGCATATTCGCGCTTCACCTCGCCGAGGATGCGCACGCCCAGTCCCGGACCCGGGAACGGATGGCGGTAGACCATCTCCGGCGGCAGGCCGAGCGCCACGCCGAGCTCGCGCACCTCGTCCTTGAACAGGTCGCGCAGCGGCTCGAGCAGCTTCAGGCCGAGTTCGGCCGGCAGTCCGCCGACGTTGTGGTGGCTCTTGATCGTCGTCGCCTTCTTGGTCTTGGCGCCGCCGCTCTCGATCACGTCGGGATAGATCGTGCCCTGCGCCAGCCACTTCGCACCCTTGGCGCCGGCCGAGGTCAGCTTGGCCGCCTCCTGCTTGAAGACGGTGACGAACTCGCCGCCGATGATCTTGCGCTTGGCCTCGGGGTCCGACACGCCGGCCAGCTTGCCGAGGAACAGCTCGCTCGCGTCGACGCGGATCACCTTGGCGTGCAGCTTGCCGACGAACATGTCCATCACCATGTCGCCTTCGTTCAGCCGCAGCAGGCCGTGGTCGACGAACACGCAGGTCAGCTGGTCGCCGATGGCGCGGTGGATCAGCGCCGCGGCCACGCTCGAATCGACGCCGCCCGACAGGCCGAGGATCACCTCCTCGTCGCCGACCTGCTCGCGGATCGCCGCCACCGCCTCGGCGACATGGTCGCGCATCACCCAGTCGGGCCTGGCGCCGGCGATCTGCAGCACGAAGCGCTCGAGCATCGCCCGGCCCTGCACCGTGTGCGTCACCTCGGGATGGAACTGCACGCCGTAGTAGCCGCGCGCCTCGTCGGCGATGCCGGCGATCGGGCAGCTCGGCGTGCTGGCCATCAGCTTGAAGCCGGGTGGCAGCGCGGTGACCTTGTCGCCATGGCTCATCCAGACCTTGAGCATGCCGTGGCCTTCGTCGGTGGTGAAGTCGGCGATGTCCTCCAGCAGCTTGGTATGGCCGCGCGCGCGCACCTCGGCATAGCCGAATTCGCGATGGCTCGATGGTTCGACCGATCCGCCCTGCTGCACCGTCATCGCGAACATGCCGTAGCAGATGCCGAGCACCGGCACGCCCAGTTCCCAGACCGCCTGCGGCGCGCGCAGATCCTGGTCTTCGTAGGTGCTGGCATGGCTGCCCGACAGGATGATGCCCTTGGGCGCGAAATCACGCACGAACTCGTCGGAGACGTCGTTCGGATGGATCTCGCAGTAGACGTGCGCCTCGCGCACACGGCGTGCGATCAGCTGCGTGACCTGCGAGCCGAAATCGAGGATCAGGATCTTGTCGTGCATGGCGTCGGGTCGGATGAAGGGGTTGACCGGCAGTGCACGCAGGGTGCGCTGCCCGGTTCGAGGACGTCGAGTCGAAGGCGGTGCGGGAACGAAAGCGCCGTTCAGGACGTGCCGCGCATCAGCAGCCCGCTGCGGCGGCGCCGGCGCCGGTCCCGGAAATGGCTCCACGCCAGCACCAGTGCGAGCGCCTGCAGCGCAGCGCCGAAATAGAGCGGGGTGCCGATGGCCCAGTGGCCAGGCGGCAGGTGCGAGACCAGGCCGAGCAGCGGCGCGCCGATGAGCGGCGCGATCACCGCCGTCAGGCTGTTGAGCGAACTGACCGCACCCATGGTCTGGCCCTGGCTGCCCGCGTCGGCCGCGCCCGAGACGATGCTCTGCAGCGCCGCCGAGACGGTATAGCCGAAGACATTGGCGATGATCACCGCATACATCATCCAGCCGGCTGCTCGCGGCGCCCCACAGTGCGAACGCGACCATCGACGAGCCCAGACCGAGCAGCGCGAGCTGCTGCGCATCGACCTGCTTGCAGCAGCTTGCCGAGCAGCCAGCCCTGCACGATGACCGACATCACGCCGACGGTGGCCAGCGACCAGCCGTTGTCGGCCGGCGTCCAGCCGAACTTGAAGGTGGTGTAGAGCACCCAGGTGGTGTAGAGGATGCCCTGCGCCAGGCCGACGCTCGCGATCACGCCGGTCAGTCGCCCGACCCCCTTGAGCGCCGCCAGCCGACGCAGCGCACCGACCGGATTGGCGCCACGCCAGCTGAACGGGCGACGCCGCGCCAGCGGCAGTGATTCGGGCAGGACGAAAGCAGCCGTACGCGAGGTTGGCCAGCGCGAGCCCGCCGGCCGCGAAGAACGGCAGCCGCAGGTCGATCGCACCGAGCACCCGCCCAATGCGGGTCCGATCACGAAGCCGACGCCGAACATCGCGCCGAGCAAGCCGAAGCGCCTGGCGCGCTGCTGCGGGTCGCTGATGTCGGCGACGTAGGCATTGGCCACGGCCACATTGGCCTGCATCGCGCCGCCGATGGCGCGCACCGCGACCAGCATCCACATCGAGGTGGCGAGCGCGGTGGCAAAGAACGAGAACGCGAGCCCGCAGAAACCGAGCAGCAGCACCGGCCGCCGGCCGTAGCGATCAGACAGCGTGCCGAGCAGCGGCGCCGCAAAGAAGTTGGTGAAGCCGAAGGCGAAGGCGACCACACCGAGCCACAGCGCCTGGTCGGCCTGCGAGCCGGTGAAGGTGCCGACGAGCATCGGCAGCACCGGCACGATGATGCCGATCGAGATCATGTCGATCAGCACCGCGATCATGATGAACGGCATCGCCGCGCCGTGGCGGCGGCTGGCGGGTGCGTCCGACCCGACATCGGCGTCGGTCGCCGGAGGTCGTCATTCGAGACGGTAGTTCGGCGCTTCCTTCGTGATCTGCACGTCGTGCACGTGGCTCTCGCGGATGCCGGCCGAGGTGATCTCGACGAACTCGGCCTTGCTGCGCATCTCCTCGATGCTTGCGCAGCCGCAATAACCCATGCTGGCGCGCAGGCCGCCGGCCATCTGGAACAGGATGCTGACCATCGATCCCTTGTAGGCGACGCGGCCTTCGATGCCTTCGGGAACCAGCTTGTCGGCATTCGGGTTGGCGCCGGTGTTGTCCTGGAAGTAGCGGTCGGCGCTGCCCTGCTGCATCGCGCCGATCGAGCCCATGCCGCGGTAGCTCTTGTAGCTGCGGCCCTGGAACAGCACGATCTCGCCCGGCGCCTCTTCGGTGCCGGCGAACATGCCGCCCATCATCACGCTGTGCGCCCCGGCGGCGATCGCCTTCGCGATGTCGCCCGAATAGCGGATGCCGCCGTCGGCGATCAGCGGGATGCCGCTGCCGGCCAGCGCCGTCGCGACGTTGTCGATCGCGGTGATCTGCGGCACGCCGACGCCGGCGACGATGCGCGTGGTGCAGATCGAACCCGGGCCGATGCCGACCTTGACGCCGTCGGCGCCGGCATCGGCCAGCGCCCGGGCCGCGGCGCCGGTGGCGATGTTGCCGCCGATCACGTCGACCTGCGGATAGTTCTGCTTGACCCAGCGCACCCGCTCGATCACGCCGGCGCTGTGACCGTGCGCGGTATCGACGACCAGCACGTCGACGCCGGCCTTGACCAGCGCATCGACCCGCTCCTCGGTGCCCTCGCCGACGCCGACCGCCGCGCCGACGCGCAGCTTGCCCTGGGCATCACGCGCGGCGAGCGGGAAGTTGGTCTGCTTGGTGATGTCCTTGACGGTATACAGGCCGCGCAGTTCGAAGGCATCGTTGACGACGACGCACGCGCTCGAGCTTGTGCTTGTGCATCAGCGCCTTGGCGTCGGCCAGGCGTGGCGTTCTCGCGCACCGTGATCAGCCGCTCGCGCGGGGTCATGATGTCGCGCACCGGTGCATCCAGGCGGGTCTCGAAACGCAGGTCGCGGCCGCTCACGATGCCGACCACGCGGCCGTCCTCGACGACCGGAAAGCCCGAGATGCCGTGCTGCTTCGACAGCGCCATCACGTCGCGCACCGGAACGCCGGGCGATATCGTGATCGGATCGCGCAACACGCCCGACTCGTAGCGCTTGACGCGCGCCACCTCGGCAGCCTGCTGCTTGGGTGTGAGGTTCTTGTGGACGATGCCGATGCCACCTTCCTGCGCGATCGTGATCGCCAGCCGCGCCTCGGTCACGGTATCCATCGCGGCAGACACCAGCGGCAGGTTCAGCGTGATGTTGCGTGACAACCGCGTGGCGAGGCTGGTATCCCGCGGCAGCACCTGCGAAAACGCCGGCACCAGCAGGATATCGTCGAAGGTGAGCGCTTTGCCGAGAAGGCGCATGAGGGAAGCTCCGGACGCAAAAGCGAATTATACGGAGCGGCCCTCGGCGAGGCCCGCCCGTCGGTACGCGCCAGGCGAGCCGCACGGGAGGCTCCCTGCCGCGCCCTGCGCCGCCGCGCCGCCGGTGCATCGCGAACCACGGTCGACGGCGCGCCTGCGGTGCCGACCCTCGCATTACCCCACGCTGGCTACACTGTGCGTCCCTCCCGTGTACCGGCGCCCCCCGCGGGCGATCCCCATGCGCCGTCCCGCAGCCACCGCCCTGCTCGCTCTCGCCGGATTGATGCTGGCCCTGCCCGCTGCCGCCACCCAGTGGAAGTGGCGCGAGGGCGGCCGGGTGATCTACAGCGACCGTCCGCCGCCGGCCAGCATCCCCGAGCGCGCCATCCTGCAGCGCCCGGCCGGCATGGCGCGTGGCGTGGTGCCGCCATCGCCGACCACCCCGTCGCTGGTCGACCCGGCGGCATCGGCCGCCGTGGCAGGCGCGAGTGCCGCCCACGCCGATGCCGATCTCGAAGCCCGGGCGCGCAAGGAAGCCGCGCGCAGGGCCGAGACCCAGGCGGCCCAGCAGAAGGCCGACGAAGCCAAGATCGCCGCGGCCCGCGCCGACAACTGCCTGCGCGCGCGCGGGCAGTTGAAGATGCTCGACGACGGCGTTCGCATTGCCCGCACGAATGCGGCGGGCGAGCGCGAGATCCTGGACGACCGCGCGCGCGCCGACGAGCAGGCGCGGATGCGCTCGATCATCGCCAGCGACTGCCGCTGACCGGCGCAGGGTCTCAGCGGACCGAGCTGCCGCGCTGCGGCTGCTGCGCCTTCTGGGCGCGCTGACGCGCCCGGCGCGCCTCGGTCGGCTCGACCTGCAGCGGCCGGTACAGCTCGATGCGGTCGCCGGCCCGCAGTCCGGTCGCCAGTCCGACCGGCCGACCGTGGATGCCGACCCCGGCCCGCTCGGCGATCGGTTGCAGCCCCGGGTGGCGCGCCAGCACCCCGCTCAGTCGCAGGGCGTCGGCCACCGTCGCACCGGGGGACAGGCGGATCCGTTCCCGGTCGACGTTCGATCGATCCGGGCAATGGACCACTTCGACCTCGATCGTCACTGCGCAGGACTCCGGCGCGCGATCTGACCGGCTGTCCGATTCAGGCCTCGCCATGCACCTGCCCGGCGCGCTTGACGAAGGCGTCGACGAAGGTGTTGGCGATGCGGTCGAACACCGGGCCCACCAGCGCCTCGAGGGTGCGGCTCGAAAAGGCATATTCGAGGTCGAACTCGACCTTGCAGGCCTGGGCGCCATCGTCTCCGGGCGCCTGCAGCGGGATGAAATCCCAGGTGCCCTCGAGTTTGGAAAACGGCCCGTCGACGAGTTCCATCCGGACCTGGCGGTCCGGATCGTTGATGTTGCGGGTGGTGAACGCATGGCGCACACCGGCATACGACAGATGCAGCCGCGCGGTCACGCCATCGTCGTGGCGCGTCAGCACCTCGGCGCGTGAGCACCACGGCAGGAACTTGGGATAGTCGTCGACATCGGTCACCAGCGAATACATCTGGTGCGCCGAGTACCAAAGCAGAACGGACTTCTTGACGTGCTTCATACAATGGGCCCATTGTATTGAGAGGCCACGGCCTCGGATGGGCCCCATGTCGATCGCAGAAAACCGCCGCGCCCGTTTTGACTATCACATCGAGGAACGCCACGAGGCAGGGATGGTGCTGCAGGGGTGGGAGATCAAGGCCATCCGCGCCGGCCAGGTTCAGCTCACCGACGGCTATGTGGTCATCCGCGACGGCGAACTGTTCCTGATCGGCTGCCGCATCAACGCCTTGCGCAGCGCCTCGACCCACGTCCACCCGGAAGCCGACCGGACCAAGAAGCTGCTGCTGCACAAGGCCGAGATCAAGCGGCTGGTCGGCAAGGTCGAGCAGAAGGGCTTCACGCTGGTTCCGCTCGATCTCCACTTCAAGGGTGCGCACGTCAAGGCCGAGATCGCGCTGGCCAAGGGCAAGGCCGAACACGACAAGCGCGACACCGAGAAGAAGCGGGACTGGGACCGGGAGAAAGGCCGTCTGATGCGGCACAAGGTCTCGTCGAAGGCCTGACCTGCCGCAGCTTCTGGCCGCTGTCCTTGCGGCTGGTTGCAGGCTTCGGACCACACACCGCGCCGGTCGCGACCGAGGCGGAGCCCACCGCGCAGCGCCGGCGCCTGCCCGGCTAGAAGCCCAGGCTCGCGCGCACCCCGAACAGCCGCAGCGTGGGCGCTCGCGCGCTGCCGCCGGCCCGTTCGATGAGCTGGAAGTCGGGCGAGACATCGAGGTGCCGGTTCAGCCGGATGCGGTAGTACAGCTCGGCGACGCGCTCGCTGCCGCTCGCCGCATGGCCGACGAGGGCCGGATCGGCCGCGGTGGCGCGGCGCCAGGCTGCACCGGTGGGCAGCCAGCCGATGGCCGCACCGAATGCGTCATCGGCACGCCCCCAGGCGCTGCCGGCGTGCTCGACGCCGATCGTCAGCGCCCGGTCGAAGCGGCCGTCGCCGCGGGTTCGCTTGCCCCAGCGACCGAACAGCACCGTGGCCGGGGAGACGCGCTGGTCGACCGAGACGCCGACGCCGGCGTGGCGCTGCCGGTCACCAGCCAGGTCATTGGTCCTGCCATTGGTCCAGGCGTACAGCCGGTAATTGCCGTGCGGCTCGTCGTCGCCGCGCCGCGGCGCCCACTCGAGTTGGCCGATGACCAGCGGTCGACCCGGTGAAGCATTGAAGTCCGCAGCCGCGCCGGCAGCAAAGATGCCCAGCGAGGCGCCCCAGTCTGCCGCTGCGCGTCGGCCGGACCAGGCGAGCCGCACGCCGGGCTGGAAGCCGTAGCCATCGGCCGCGATGTCGCCGCCCGAATCGAGCAGCGGGTTGTGCACGAACACGTTGTTCAGAAACTGGGACCCCTCGTCCGCCGCTGCCGCGTTCTGGTCGAAGAAGCCGAACAGGTCGAGCTTGCCGAGCGTCAGTTCGACGTGATCCGCCACGGCGGGGGCGCTGCCGGCGCCGCGGCGTAACGCCCACGCGAGCTGGTAGTAGGCCTGCGCCACGATCGCGTAGGTCTGATCCGAACCGGTCGCCGCCTCGAAGGTGGTCGAGTTGACCGCACCGGTGTGCGTCGGCCGCACGGCGACACCGCTGCCCTGTCCGAAACGCAACTGCCCGACCAGCGTGCCCTCGGCCGAACCGACCGAGCCGGCCGGTACCGATGCCAGCAGGTCGCCGCGGTAGTTGATCCGCCCGTTGCCGCCGGCCGCCTCGTTGGCGCGCTGACCGGTGGCGATCATCCCGAATTCGACACTCGGCGTCGGCGGCATCATGCTGGCGCCGCCATCGGCTGCGAGCGGCGCTGGCGATGCCGTCGCGATCCCGGATGGCGGCGCAGGCGCCGCCGCCGCAGTCGTCGCGACGACCGGGCCGCTCGCCGAGCCGAGCTGCTGCACCCGCATCTCGAGCACGCGGTTGCGCTCCTCGAGCTGGCGCACCCGGTCCAGCAGCTGATTCACGCTCGCCGCCAGCTCGGCATCGGTCGCGCCGACCGCGGCGACGGGCCACGCCAGGACGCAGCTCAGCCACGCGATGCGAACCGCCGGCGCGGCGCCGCGCTGCCGACGCCTCACGCACGAATCGGGTCCGATGGTCATCGCATCCTCCGGTACTGCACCGGCCGGCACTTTAAGCGAAGTCATGCAGCCTGGCAGGGCACGCAGGTGCCGCTGCCCGCGCGCGCCGACGCGTCACGCCGGCGCTGTGCCCAGCATGTCGACGAATGCGCTGGCCGCAGGACCGAGCTGCGATGCGGCCGGCCACACCAGGTAGATCGGTCTCGACAGGCCTTCATCACGCAGGCGGATCGCCGCCACACGGCTGCGATCGAAATACGGCAGCGATGCGGCCGGAACCACGCTCACGCCGAGACCGCTTGCCACCAGTCCGGCCAGCGTCGCGACCTGTTCGATCTCGAGCCCGCTGTCGTCGACTTCGACCTGGCTGAGGGCCGGCTCCAGGTGCTGCGCGATGCTGCCGCTGCGGATCAGGCGGATGAAACGCTGACCGACCAGCTCGGCAAGCGCCAGCGACTTGCGCCGCGCCAGCTTGTGCCCGATCGGAACCACGACGCTGAAGCGATCATGGAACAGCAGCCGGTGCTGCACACCGGTTATCCCCGGCCCGCGTGCCGTCAGTGCCAGGTCCGCCTGACGCTGGCGCACCTGCTCGATGGCGCGATCAGGAGCCGCATCGAACAGCCCGACCTGCACCCCCGGGTACCGCGCCTGGTAGGCGGCGATGATCGGCGGCAGCCAATGCGCGGCCAGTGACGGCTGGGCCGCCATCACGACCCGCCCGGTGCGCAGCGTCGCCCGGTCGCGCATGTCGGCACTGACCTGCTCGACATCCAGCAGGACCCGGCGCGCCATCGCGACGAAGCGTTCGCCGTCGGGCGTCAGGATGACGCGGCGCCGGTCGCGATCGACCAGGCGCAGGCTCACGCTGCGCTCGAGCTTGCCGATCATCTGACTCAACGCCGACTGCGTGACATGGCAGCGCTCGGCCGCGAGCGAGACATTCCTGAGCTCGTCGAGGGCCACCATGGCGCGCAGCACGCGCGTCGACACATCAAGCATTGCTAATGACAGCGGTCAAATAATTAATTTTACCGATAAGCAGCACCGGACTAGCATGACCGGTGCACCGGTGACCTGCCGGCCCGCGACCGGCGCGCAGACGCCGGAATTCACCGACGGAGACTTGATGAACAAGCTGTCGCGCCGCTGCGCGCTTGCAGGCCTGCTGGCCTCTGCCATCACGGCAAGCTGGGCCCAGACGCCCTACCCCTCACGACCGATCACGCTGATCGTGCCGTTCCCCGCCGGCGGTGTCACCGACGTGATCGGCCGCTCGGTGGCGGCGCGGCTCGAGGTCGAACTCGGTCAGCCAGTGGTGGTCGAGAACAAGGCTGGCGCCAGCGGCACGATCGGCTCCGCCATCGCTGCCAACGCCGCGCCCGACGGCCACACGCTGCTGCTCGGCAACATCTCGACCCTCGGCACCAACGCAGCAACCTTCGCCAAGCTGCCCTACGACCCGCAGGCGAGCTTCACGCCGATCTCGTTGCTCGCGGTACAGCCGTTGGTCGTTGCGGTCCACCCTTCGATTGCGGCCAACAGCATGGCCGATCTGGTCAGGCTGGCGAAGGCAAAGCCGGGCGGCCTCAGCTATGGCACGGCGGGCAGTTCGATCCACCTGGCCGTCGAGCTGTTCAGCGAACTGAACGGCATCAAGATGCTGCATGTACCTTACAAGGGCAGCGCGCCGGCCATCACCGACCTGGTGGGCGGCCAGGTGAACCTCCTGTTCGATCCGATCTCGACCCTGTACCCGCAGGTCAAGGGGGGCAAGGTGCGTGGCCTGGCGGTTTCGACCGCGACGCGTTCGCCGATCGCGAGCGAGCTGCCGACCATCAGCGAAAGCGGCACCGCCGGCTACGACGTCAGCTCCTGGCAGGCGCTGGTGGTACCGGCTGGAACGCCGCTGCCGATCGTCCAGCGGCTGCACGCTGCGGTGGTGAAGGTGCTTGATCTGCCCGAGATCAGGGAGCAGTTCGGCCGCTACGGTGCCCAGCCATCGCCGACGACGCCGGAGGTGGCGGCGCAGCATGTGAGGTCGGAGCTTGCGCGCTGGAAGAAGGTCGCGCGCGACGCCGACATCAAACCCGAGTGAGGCTGCATACGCGGCCCGTACCGACCCTGGAGGCGACGCCATGATCTCTTTCGGAACCCGTGAGCGCTTCGAACAGCGGCGCCGGCCGATCGCGGTCGGAGACGGCACCTTCCACAAGGGCGAGTGGATGGAGTGCGGCGAGGACCCCGGCCTGTCACCGACCGTCTTCCTGGCCGAGCAGCCAGCCGACTTCGTCCTGACGCCGCACTTCCATCGCCAGAATCAGTTCCAGCTGTTCGTCGGCGGATCGGGTTCGCTCGGGCCCCAGGCTCTGGATCCGGTGACGGTTCACTATGCCGGCGCCTATACCGGCTACGGGCCGGTGGTGGCGGGTCCCCAGGGTCTTCAGTATTTCACCATCCGGCCGGTTTTCGACACCGGCCTCATCCCGGCGGCGCAGGCGCGCGAGAAGATGGTGCGCGGACCCAAGCGGCATGCGCAGGTGTCGCTCGGGCCGGTCGCCCGGGCCGACCAGCTGGCTGCGCTGCCGCAGCCGGAAAGCTGGTTCGCGCTGGCAGCCGAGCGCGGCCTCGCGGTGCAGCGCCTGCGCCTGCCGGCGCACACCGATTGGCGCATCGAGGGCGTCGAGGCCAGCATCGGCCAGTTCATCTTCGTGCTGACGGGCAGCGCCGTGCTCGCCGGACGCCCGCTCGGCGAGTGGGAATCGGCCTGGGTCGGCACCGGCGACGCAGCCGGAGTGACGGCCGCTGAGGGAGGCGCCGAACTGATCGCGCTGCACGTGCCGCCGACCGAGCCCGAATACCGGCAGCCCGGCTGAACGGCCCCGGTCGGGCGGGCACGGCCGGCACCGATCGGCACTGCGGCGGCACCGGGGTGGGCCGCGCGTCCGACGCGCCAACGCGCAGTCGTCGACGTCCGGCTGCCACAACAAGAGGCAGCGTGGCCACGACCCAATGGGGATGCGGCCTGCGCGAGTTGTCCTGCAACTTGTTCACATGCTTGTCCCCGGTTGACGGGGACAAGTCGGTGCTGTGGCGCGGCGTCGGTCCGATCTTCCCCTACGATCGCAGGTTCGCGATGAACCCCGCAGGCAGGCTCGCCTGCTGTCTGGGGGTCCAGCCCGCCGCACGTCGCGGGCGTGCGCCGCCACCCCGCCAGATGGATTCCAGCCGTTGACCGACCCACTCGAGACCGCCGCCTGCGCGGAATCTCCCGACGTTTCCGCCCACACGCCGATGATGCAGCAGTACCTGCGCATCAAGGTCGGCACACCCGGACACGCTCGTCTTCTACCGGATGGGCGACTTCTACGAGCTGTTCTTCGACGATGCGCGGCGCGCCAACCGGCTGCTCGACATCACGCTGACCACGCGCGGCCAGAGCGCCGGCGAGCCGGTGGTGATGGCCGGCGTGCCGGTGCATGCGCTCGAGGCCTACCTGGCCAAGCTGATCCGCTCGGCGAAGCGGTGGCGATCTGCGAGCAGGTCGGCGAGGTCGGCGCGGCCAAGGGGCCGGTCGAGCGCAAGGTGGTGCGCGTCGTCACGCCCGGCACGGTCACCGACAGCGAACTGCTCGCCGACGACGCCGATGCGCTGCTGATCGCGCTGTCGCCCACGCGGGCGCGCGGCGGGCGCACGACCTGGGGCATCGCCTGGCTCGGCCTGGCGAGCGGCCAGCTCGGCCTGACCGAATGCGCCGAGCACGAGCTGCCGGGCTGGCTGGCGCGGCTCGACGCGGCCGAGGCGCTGGTCGACCGGGATCAGGTGCCGGCGGCACTCGCCGGCAGCCGCACCGCGCTGACGCACCGCCCGGCGCTGGCAGTTCGACGCGGCGCTCGGCCTGCGCAAGCTGTGCGAGCAGCTGCAGGTGGCGAGCCTGGCCGGCTTCGACGCGCAGGCGCTGACCACCGCGCATGCCGCCGCCGCGGCGCTGCTGAGCTACGCCGAGCACACGCAGGGCCAGGCGCTGGCGCATGTGCACACCCTCAGCGTCGAGCGATCCGAGCGAACTGCTCGAGCTGCCGCCGACGACGCACCGCAACCTCGAACTGACGCAGACGCTGCGCGGCGAAGCCGCGCCCACGCTGCTGTCGCTGCTCGACACCTGCCGCACCGGCATGGGCAGCCGCGCGCTGCGCCACTGGCTGACGCACCCGCTGCGCGAGCGGCGGGTCGCGATCGAGCGCCACGAGGCGATCGCCGTCGCTGGCGCAGCACGGCGTCGAGCCGCTGCGCGATGCGCTGCGCGGCATCGCCGATGTCGAACGCATCACCGCGCGCCTCGCGCTGCGCCAGGTGCGCCCGCGCGAACTGGCCGGTCTGCGCAGCACGCTGGCGGCGCTGCCCGGCGCTGCGCGCGCTGCTGCCGAGCGACCTCGCCGGCGCGCCGGCCGGGCTGCTGGCCGAGCTCGCCGCCGCGCTCGCGCCGCCGGCCGGCCTGGCCGAGCTGCTCGGCAGCGCACTGGCCGAGGTGCCGGCGGTGCTGCTGCGCGACGGCGGCGTGATCGCCCCCGGCTTCGACGCCGAACTCGACGAACTGCGCGGCATCGCCGAGAACTGCGACGCCTTCCTGCTCGACCTGGAGGCGCGCGAACGCGCGCGCAGCGGCATCGCCAACCTGCGCGTGCAGTTCAACAAGGTGCACGGCTTCTACATCGAGGTCACGCACGGCCAGGTCGACAAGGTGCCGGCCGACTACCAGCGCCGCCAGACGCTGAAGAATGCCGAGCGCTACATCACGCCCGAGCTCAAGGCCTTCGAGGACAAGGCGCTGTCGGCGCAGGAGCGCGCGCTGGCGCGCGAGAAGTGGCTGTTCGAGCAGTTGCTCGACCGGCTGCAGGCCGAACTGCGCCCGCTGGCGGCGCTGGCCCGCGCGCTGGCCACGCTCGACGCGCTGTGCGCGCTGGCCGAACGCGCGACGAGCCTGAACTGGTGCCGGCCCGAGTTCGTCCGCGAGCCGTGCATCGAGATCAGCCGGCGGACGCCATCCGGTGGTCGAGGCGCGGCTGCTCGAAACCGGCGGCGGCAGCTTCATCGCCAACGACTGCCGGCTCGACGCGCAGCACCGCATGCTGGTCATCACCGGCCCGAACATGGGCGGCAAGAGCACCTTCATGCGCCAGGTCGCGCTGATCGCGCTGCTGGCGGCGATCGGCTCGTTCGTGCCGGCGCAGGCGTGCCGGCTCGGCCCGATCGACGCGATCCACACCCGCATCGGCGCCGCCGACGACCTGGCCAACGCACAATCGACCTTCATGCTCGAGATGACCGAAGCGGCGGCGATCCTGAACCATGCGAGCGACCATTCGCTGGTGCTGATGGACGAGATCGGCCGCGGCACCTCGACCTTCGACGGCCTGGCGCTGGCCGGCGCGATCGCCTCGCACCTGCACGACCGCAACCGCTCCTTCACGCTGTTCGCGACCCACTATTTCGAACTGACCGACTTTCCGGCGCGCCACGAACGCGCGCGCAACGTGCATGTCTCGGCGGCCGAGAGCGGCAACCGCATCGTCTTCCTGCACGAGATCGAGGCCGGCCCGGCGAGCCGCAGCTACGGCGTGCAGGTGGCCCGGCTGGCCGGCATGCCGGCATCGCTGATTCGCCAGGCGCGTGCCACGCTCGATGCGCTCGAGGCGCAGCAGCATGCCGACCAGGCGCAGATCGACCTGTTCGCCGCCCCCGCCGAGCCGGCGCCGCCGGAGATCTCGGCCGCCGAGGCGGCGCTGGCCGAGATCGACCCCGACACCCTGTCGCCGCGCGACGCGCTGGCGGCGATCTACCGCCTCAAGCAGCTGCACGATGCGCAGCATGCGCAGCCAGCACCGACCGCCACCCATCCGAGCGCCCTGTCATGACCTACTGCATCGGCATCAAGCTCCAGGCCGGCCTGGTATTCCTGTCCGACTCGCGCACCAACGCCGGCGTCGACCAGATCAGCACCTTCCGCAAGATGATCATCTACGAGAAGCCGGGCGACCGCTTCATGGTGCTGCTGTCGGCCGGCAACCTGTCGATCAGCCAGTCGGTGCGCGAGATCCTGCAGATCGAGAAGATTCCCGGCGACGGCCCGGAGGCGCCACCGATCACGATCTGGAACGCGACCAGCATGTTCGACGCGGCGCGTGTGCTCGGCGCGGCGATGCGCCGGGTCTTCGACCAGGACGGTCCGTCGCTGCGCGAGCAGCGGCATCGACTTCAACGCGACGATGATCTTCGGCGGCCAGATCGCCGGCGAGCCGATGCGGCTGTTCCTGGTCTATTCGGCCGGCAACTTCATCGAAGTCGACGCGCGAGACCTGCTTCTTCCAGATCGGCGAGTCGAAGTACGGCAAGCCGGTGCTGGATCGGCTGCTCGCGCCGGATACGCCGCTCGACGTGGCGGCCAAGGCGGCGCTGGTGTCGATGGACTCGACGATGAACTCCAACCTGTCGGTCGGCCTGCCGCTCGACCTGCTCGTCTACGAGGCGAATCGGCTGCGCACCGACCAGGTCGTCTGCATCGACGAGAACAACCCCTATTTCCAGATGGTGCACAACAGCTGGGGGCCAGCGGCTGCGCCAGATCTTCGACTCGCTGGAGGATCCGCACTGGGGCGGCGGGCCGAGCGACCGGCTGCCGCTGCAGGTGACCTCCGGGCGCCACCAGCCGATGCGCAAGATCAGCGATCCGACGCAACGCATCGTGTGAAGCCCGGCGGCCGTCGATCGCACCAGCCGGTGCTGGTCTTCTCGCACGCCAACGGCTTTCCGGCCGGCACCTACCGCCAGCTGTTCGAGGTCTGGCGCGCGGCCGGGCTGCGCGTGCGTCGCGCTCGAGCAGTTCGGCCACGACGAGCGCTTCCCGGTCAGCCTGAACTGGCCGCACCTGCGCGACCAGTTGCTCGAGCTGATCGAGCGCCAATGCGCCGACGCGCCGGTGTGGCTGGTCGGTCATTCGCTGGGCGGCTACCTGAGCCTGCTGGCGGCGGCGCACCGGCCCGGCGTGGCGCGCGGCGTGGTGCTGCTCGATTCGCCGATCCTGCCGCCGCTGCTCGGTCATGCGGTGCAGCTTCGCGCAGTGGAGCGGCTTCGGCGAAGCGCTACTTTCCCAGCGCGATCTCGCGCCGGCGCCGCCAGCACTGGCCGGATCGCGAGGCCGCGCTGCAGCACTTCGCCGAGCAAGCCGGCGTTCGCGCGCTGGGCGCCGGGCGTGCTGCAGGACTATGTCGACAGCGTGATGCACGACGACGCGAACGGCGTGCGCCTGGGCTTCGAGCGCGAGATCGAGAGCCGCATCTACGACACCCTGCCGCACCACATCGGCGCGCCTGCTGCGGCGCGAGCCGCTGCAGTGTCCGCTTGCCTTCATCGGCGGCACCGCCTCGGCCGAGGTGCGGCAGGTCGGGATGCGCGCCACGCAGCGGCTGGCGGCCGGGCGCATCGGCTGGATCGAGGGCGGCCATCTGTTTCCGTTCGAGCGCCCGGCCGAGACCGCCGCAGCGGTGCTCGGGTGGCTGGCGCGGCTGGCCGCGCAAGCCCCGGCGACAGGCGGAGGCGCCGGACCCCAACCCTATAATCGCGATTTACCACCACGGCCTGCGTAAGCTTCCCACGACGGCTGCATTCCATGACCAAGTTCGTCTTCGTCACCGGCGGTGTGGTGTCCTCGCTGGGCAAGGGCATCGCCGCAGCCTCCCTCGCGGCGATCCTCGAATCGCGCGGCCTCAAGGTCACCCTGATCAAGCTCGATCCGTACCTCAACGTCGATCCGGGCACGATGTCGCCGTTCCAGCACGGCGAGGTCTTCGTCACCGACGACGGCGCCGAGACCGACCTCGACCTCGGCCACTACGAACGCTTCATCACCACGCGGATGAGGCGCAGCAACAACTTCACCACCGGCCAGATCTACAAGAGCGTGCTCGAGAAGGAGCGCCGCGGCGACTACCTCGGCAAGACGGTGCAGGTGATCCCGCACGTCACCAACGAGATCCAGGAATTCATCAAGCGCGGCGCCGGCATCGGCACCGACCAGGCGGTCGACGTGGCGATCGTCGAGATCGGCGGCACGGTCGGCGACATCGAGACCCTGCCCTTCCTCGAAGCGGTGCGCCAGATGAGCCTGAAGATGGGGCCGAACAACTCGGCCTTCGTGCACCTGACCTACGTGCCGTGGATCGCCGCCGCCGGCGAGCTCAAGACCAAGCCGACCCAGCACACGGTGCAGAAGCTGCGCGAGATCGGCATCCAGCCCGACGCGCTGCTGTGCCGCGCCGACCGCGCGGTTCCGGACGAGGAGCGCGAGAAGATCTCGCTGTTCACCAACGTGCCCGAATGGGGCGTGATCTCGATGTGGGACGTCGACACCATCTACAAGGTGCCGCGCATGCTGCACGAGCAGGGCCTGGACGGCCTGATCTGCGACAAGCTGCGCCTGAACACGCCGCCGGCCAACCTGAAGCGCTGGGACGACCTGGTGCACGGGGTCGAGCATCCGCAGCGCGAGGTGACGATCGCGATGTGCGGCAAGTACGTCGACCTGTCGGACAGCTACAAGTCGCTCAACGAAGCGCTGCGCCACGCCGGCATCCAGAACGATGCCAAGGTCAAGATCGAGTATGTCGACTCCGAGACCCTGACGCCCGACAACGTCGCGCAGCTCGGCGCGTTTCGACGCCATCCTGGTGCCGGGCGGCTTCGGCGAGCGCGGCGTCGAAGGCAAGATGCTGGCGGCGCAGTTCGCGCGCGAGCACCGCATGCCCTACCTCGGCATCTGCCTGGGCATGCAGGTCGCGACCATCGAATATCGCGCGCCACGTGGCCGGGCCTGGCAAGCGCCAACAGCACCGAGTTCGATCCGGCGACGCCCGCATCCGGTGATCGCGCTGATCGACGAATGGCAGGACGCCGACGGCTCGATCCAGAAGCGCGACGCCAAGTCCGACCTCGGCGGCACGATGCGCCTGGGCGCGCAGAGCTCGGACGTCAAGCCCGGCACGCTGGCGCACGAGATCTACGGCGACGTCGTCACCGAGCGCCACCGCCACCGCTACGAGGCCAATGTCAACTACCTCGACAAGCTGCGCAGGCCGGCCTCGTGATCTCGGCGCTGACGCAGCGCGAGCAGCTGACCGAGATCGTCGAGCTGCCGCGGGCGGTGCACCCCTGGTTCATGGGCGTGCAGTTCCACCCCGAGTTCAAGTCGACGCCGTGGGACGGCCATCCGCTGTTCAACGCCTTCATCAAGGCCGCGCTGGACCAGCAGGGCGTCGAACAGGAGCAGCTGGCAGCATGAAACTCTGCGGATTCGACATCGGGCTCGATCGCCCGTTCTTCCTGATCGCCGGCCCCTGCGTGGTCGAGTCCGAACAGTTGCAGATCGACGTCGCCGGCCGGCTGAAGGAGATCACCGCCGCGCTCGGCATCCCGTTCATCTTCAAGAGCAGCTACGACAAGGCCAACCGCTCCAGCGGCACCAGCTTTCGCGGCCCGGGCATGGAGCGCGGCCTGGAGATCCTGGCCAAGGTCAAGCGCGAGCTCGAGCGTGCCGGTCCTGACCGACGTGCACAGCGAGGCCGAGATCGACCGCGTGGCCGCGGTCGTCGACGTGCTGCAGACGCCGGCCTTCCTGTGCCGCCAGACCGACTTCATCCGCGCCGTGGCGCAGTCGGGCAAGCCGGTCAACATCAAGAAGGGCCAGTTCCTCGCGCCGCACGACATGAAGAACGTGATCGACAAGGCGCGTGCCGCGGCGCGCGAGAAGGGCCTGCCCGAAGACAGCTTCATGGCCTGCGAGCGCGGCGCCAGCTTCGGCTACAACAACCTGGTCTCCGACATGCGCTCGCTGGCGATCATGCGCGAGACCGGCGCGCCGGTGGTCTTCGACGCCACCCACTCGGTGCAGCTGCCCGGCGGCCAGGGCACCAGCAGCGGCGGCCAGCGCGAGATCGTGCCGGTGCTGGCGCGCGCGGCGGTCGCGGTCGGCGTGGCCGGGCTGTTCATGGAGACGCATCCCGACCCGGCCAATGCGATGAGCGACGGCCCGAACGCGGTGCCGCTCAAGCACATGAGGGCGCTGCTCGAGAACTGCTCGCGCTCGACCGCGTGATCAAGCAGCAGCCGCTGCTCGAGAACGACTTCTCCTGCTGACACGAGGACCCCCCATGGCACCCGGCTACATCATCGTCGACATGAAGATCACCGACGCCGAGCAGTACGAGCAGTACATGGCGGCGGCGCCGGCCGCGGTGCAGGCCGCCGGCGGCGAGTACCTGGTGCGCGGCGGCGCCACTGCACGCTCGAAGGCGACTGGCAGCCCGAGCGCCTGGCGATGCTGCGCTTTCCGAGCTTCGAGCAGGCGCGCGCGTTCTACGACGGCGAGCTGTACCGCCAGGCGCGCGCCAAGCGCGACGGCGCCACCGAATTTTTCGACATGGTCCTGGTCGAGGGCGTCGACGCCCCGATCTGACCCGACCCAACACAGAAGGAAAACCATGAGTGCAATCGTTGACATCGTCGGCCGCGAGATCCTCGACAGCCGCGGCAACCCCACCGTCGAATGCGACGTGCTGCTCGAATCGGGCACGATGGGCCGCGCCGCGGTGCCGACCGGCGCCTCGACCGGCTCGCGCGAGGCGATCGAGCTGCGCGACGGCGACAAGGGCCGCTACCTCGGCAAGGGCGTGCTGCGCGCGGTCGAGCACATCAACACCGAGATCAGCGAGGCCGTGCTCGGCCTCGACGCCAGCGAGCAGGCCTTCCTCGACCGCACGCTGATCGACCTCGACGGCACCGACAACAAGGGCCGGCTCGGCGCCAACGCGACGCTGGCGGTCAGCATGGCGGTGGCGCGCGCGGCGGCCGAGGAATGCGGCCTGCCGCTGTACCGCTACTTCGGCGGCATCGGGCGCGATGCAGCTGCCGGTGCCGATGATGAACGTCATCAACGGCGGCGCGCACGCCAACAACAACCTCGACCTGCAGGAGCTGATGATCATCCCGGTCGGCGCGCCGAGCTTCCGCGAAGCGGTGCGCTACGGCGCCGAGGTCTTCCACGCGCTGAAGAAGATCCTGCACGACAAGGGCATGCAGCACCGCGGTCGGCGACGAAGGCGGCTTCGCGCCGAACGTCGCCAGCCACGAGGCGGCGATCCAGCTGATCCTGGAGGCGATCGACAAGGCCGGCTACACGCGCCGGCGAGCAGATCGCGATCGGCCTGGACTGCGCCGCCAGCGAGTTCTACAAGGACGGCAAGTACCACCTCGAAGGCGAAGGCCTGGCGCTGACGGCGCGGCCGAGTGGACCGACATGCTGGCGACCTGGGTCGACAAGTACCCGATCATCAGCATCGAGGACGGCATGCACGAGGGCGACTGGGACGGCTGGAAGCTCCTGACCGAGCGCCTGGCGAGCAAGGTGCAGCTGGTCGGCGACGACCTGTTCGTCACCAACACCAAGATCCTCAAGCGAGGCATCGACGAGCGCATCGCCAATTCGATCCTGATCAAGATCAACCAGATCGGCACGCTGACCGAGACCTTCGCCGCCATCGAGATGGCCAAGCGCGCCAACTACACCGCCGTGATCAGCCACCGCTCGGGCGAGACCGAGGACTCGACCATCGCCGACATCGCGGTCGGCACCAATGCCGGCCAGATCAAGACCGGCTCGCTGAGCCGCAGCGACCGCATCGCCAAGTACAACCAGCTGCTGCGCATCGAGGAAGACCTCGGCGACGTGGCGAGCTACCCGGGCCGCAGCGCGTTCTACAACCTGCGCTGAGTCCCGATCCGGGCTTCGTCCGCACCCCCACCCGCTGAACGGCAGGCGTCCGCATGCGCGTCGTCACGATCGTCCTGGCCGTGCTGCTGGTGCTGGTGCAGGCCGAGCTCTGGCTCGGCCGTGGCGGCGTGCCGCGCACGCTCGAGCTGAGCAACCGGCTCGAGCGCCAGCGACAGGAAAACCTTGCCGCCAAGGCGCGCAACGACCAGCTGGCCGCCGAGGTCGCCGACCTGAAGGAGGGCCTCGAGATGGTCGAGGAAAAGGCGCGCTCCGAACTCGGCATGGTCAAGCCCGACGAGATCCTGGTCCAGGTCAGTGTGCGGCGGCCGTGATCCGGACGCCAGAGTCGCCACGGTTCGACTCGGCGCCTGTTCCGAGCCGACGCGCGGAGCCACTGGTATTCTCCCTTCGGCCGTGATTGAAGCCTGGCTGCTGCCGCTGCAACCGCTGTTCGCCCCGGCCTTCCTGGCCTGGGGCTCGCCGGTCACCTGGCTCGAGATCGTCGCCTTCGTGCTCGCGCTGGTGATGGTCGGCTGCAACATGCGCGTCAATCCGCTGGCCTGGCCGCTGGCGATCGTCGAGCTCGGCGCTGTACGGCGCGCTCTTCCTCGACAGCCGGCTCTACGGCGAGGCCGGCCTGCAGCTGTTCTTCATCGTGGTCGCGTTCTGGGGCTGGTGGCAGTGGCTGCGCGGCACCAGCGCCGACGGCGCGCCGCTGCAGGTGCGTTCGCTCGGCCGCAGCGGACGCTGGCGGCTGCTGGCCGCGATGGCAGTCGCCTGGCCGGCGCTCGCCTGGCTGCTCGGCGACGCAGACCGACAGCGACGTGCCCTGGTTCGACGCCTTCCCGACCGCGGGCAGCCTGATCGGCCAGTGGCTGCTCGGCGCGCAAGTACGTCGAGAACTGGCTGGCCTGGCTGGTCGTCAACGTGGTCAGCGTCGCGCTGTTCGCGCACAAGGGCCTGTGGCTGACGGTGCTGCTCTATGCGCTCTTCGTCGTACTGTCGGTCGCCGGCTGGCGCGCCTGGCGGCGGCTCGAGGCGGCCCGCGGCATGACGGCGGATTTGCAGCCGCAGCCGGTGTGATGGCGCACCGCGAGCGCTGGTGGTCGCCCTCGTCGGCGCCGAGAGCACCGGCAAGTCGACGCTCGCGCAGTCGCTGCACGCTGCACTCGAGGCCCGCCGGCTGCGCGTCGCGCTGGTCGACGAAAGCCTGCGTGCCTTCTGCGACGCGCACCGCCGCACGCCGCGGCGCGACGAGCAGCTCGCGCTGGCGCAGCTGCAGAGCGAGCGCATCGACGCGGCCGCAGCCGGGCACGACATCGTCATCGCCGACACCACCGCGCTGATGACCGCGGTCTACAGCGAGCTCGTCTTCGGCGACACCACGCTCTACGCCATTTGCCCTGGCAGCGCAACGGCGCTGCGACCTGACGCTGCTGACCGCGCTCGACCTGCCGTGGGTCGCCGACGGCCTGCAGCGCGACGGACCGCAGGTGCGCGAACCGGTCGATCGCCTGGTGCGCGCGGCGCTGCAGCGCGCCGGACTCGGCTATCGCGATCGTCGCCGGCAGCGGCGACCGGCGCTCGGCCGCCGCGCTGGCCGCGTTCGAACGCGCCTGGGATCTGCGCCAGGCCGGCGGTGTCGACGCACGCGCCCGCTGGCAATGGCTCTGCGAGCGCTGCGGCGACTGCGGGCTGCGAACGCCACGGCCTGCGCGATACTCTGCTTGCGGGCAGCCGCTCGGCCCGCTGACTCGCCCCGGGAGCCGCGCAATGCACCTGTGGATTCTCGATGACGGCGCCAGGCCGATCGGCCCGGCGCTCGACCGCGGACCGATCGACCGTGCGATGGCCGACTTGGTCAGCTGCATCGGCAGGCCGGATTTCGGCCGCGCCGCCATCGAGCGCCTGAACGCCCTGCTCCCGGTCGATTCCTGGTCGGTCTACCGCATCCACCCCGCACAGCCGCCCCAGTTGCATGCTTCGGGCAGCTATCGCGTGCCCGATACCACCGAAGCCTGTTTCCGGACCTACCGTGACGGGCTGTACCGGGCTGACGGCAGCTTCGACGCAGCCCGCGTCAATGCGGCCGGCACGTCCGCCGTGATGACGCACTGGCGCGCCGAGGAACTCGCCGCGCCGCATCGCGAACGCATCTACCGCCAGCACGGCATGCGCGAGCGGCTGTCGCTGATCCGCCCGGACAACCACGGTGGCCTGTGTCGCCGTCAACCTCTATCGCCACCAGCACCAGCAGGCCTTCGAGACCGGTGACTTTCATCTCGTCCATGCGGCTGCCCGCCTGTTGCTGGCGTGCGTGGAGCGCCACCTGATCTTGGTCGCCGGTCAGGCCGCGCCGCGCCCGGGCACGCCCCGACCGGCTGCCGAGGGCGACGCCAGCGCCCGGGCGCTGCAGCGGCTGTTCCCGGCGCTGACGCAGCGCGAACGGCAGATCTGCGAACGGCTGCTGCGCGGCATGACCTACGACGGCATCGCCGGCGACCTCGGCCTGTCGGTTCCGACCGTCAAGACCTACCGCAACCGGGCTTTCAGGCGCATCGGGCATCCACCATCGCAACGAGCTGTTCGGGCTCGTGCTGGGGGCCGCCGCGGCTTGAACCGAGGGTAGTCCTGTCGTCCTCGCGGATGACAGACCGACCGCAGCCTGCGCCCTACCATCGGTCCACACCAACCGTGAGGAGATTCGATGGATCCGCAGTCCAAGCACCGCATGCCCCTGATCGCCGGTGCGTTGTCGATCGCGTTGCTGGCGGGATGCGGCGGATCGGACGACTCGACGGCCACCGCCCTCGATGCCTGCAGCAACGTGGCGCTTGCCAGCCTGCCGGTCACGACCCTTGCCGCCGTCCACAACGCCGATGCGGCGGTCAGCGTGGCAGGCACTGCGCTCAACGCGCACTGTGTCGTCGATGGCAAGACCAACGAACGCATCGGCGTCGACGGCAAGACCTACCAGATCGGTTTTCGCCTTCGCCTGCCTGACAACTGGAACGGACGCCTGGTTTTCGTGGGCGGCGGCGGCAACGACGGCAATGTCGGCAATGCGATCGGCCCGAACGTCGGCCCGCTCGACAAGATGGTGCCGGCCCTGCAGCAAGGCTACGCCGTGGTCAGCACCGATGGTGGCCACACCGGCGGTGCGGGAGCCGACTTCGGTGCCGACCCGATCGCGCGCGTCGACCACGCCTACAACGCCTATGACAAGACAGCCGTCAACGCCAAGGCGCTGATCGCGCGCCGCTACGGGCGCGGCCCCGACCGCTCCTACTTCATCGGCGGCTCGGGCGGCGGACGCCAGGGCATGATGTTCACGCAGCGCTTTCCGAACTACTTCGACGGGGTGATCGCGATCTATCCGGCGATGCGGGTGGCCAGCGGCGCGACGGTTGCGGCCATCGACAACCACATCCGGTTCACTGCCATCGCGCCGCTCGAGAACGGCGCGCCGATCCTGGCCAAGGCCTATTCGGATGCCGATCTGAACCTGGTCGCTGACAAGATCCTGGAGCGTTGCGACGCACTCGACGGCGTCGCCGACGGCATGGTCAGCAACCACCGGGCCTGCAACTTCGATCCCGGGGTGCTGCAGTGCGCCGGCGCCAAGACGGCGAGCTGCCTGACGCCACCGCAGGTCGACGCCCTGCGCAAGCTGTTCGCCGGCCCGACCGACTCGCGCGGCAACCGCCTGTATGTCGGACAGGTCACCGATCCTGGCATCGCCCGCGCCGGCTGGCGCGCCTGGGCCCTCGGCACCTCGACCAGCGCGCAACCGAACTCGCGCTACCTGACGCTGATGACCGACGCGCTGCGCTGGGAGTTCTTCTCTCCGCACGATCCGGGCTTCGACCCGCTGAGCTTCAACCTCGACACCGACCCGTTGCGCATGGCCGCCACCTCGGCGATCTACGACACCTACCGCGACGATCGCCTGACCGGTTTCAAGGCCAATTCGGGCAAGCTGATGTTCGTGCACGGGCTGGCCGATCCGATCTTCTCAGCGCACGACACGGTCGATTATGTCGAGCGGCTGGCCGCCAACAACGGCGGAATGGCTTCCCTGCAGTCATGGGCCAGGCTGTTTCTGATTCCGGGCTATCTGCACGGCGCCGGTGGCCGTTCCACCGACCTGTTCGACCTGCTCACGCCGATGGTCGAATGGGTCGAGAAAGGATCGGCGCCGGAGCAGGTGCTGGCCGCAGCGCCCGCCACCCACGACCTGTTTCCGAACCGGACCCGACCGCTGTGCGTCTACCCTCGCTTCGCCAAATACCGCGGCAGCGGCCCGGTCGAGGCGGCGGCCAGCTTCAGCTGCGAGACCCAGTGAGCTCCGACCCCTGGAAAATCCGATGACATCACCGGCCGCCAGGCACGCCCGGACCGCACCAACCTCGCGACCTTCGGAGCCAGTCTGCCGAAGGTCGATTTCGCCGCCTGGCTGGCGATCTTCGTCCCGGCGGCCACGCCGGCGCCGGTGATCGAGACGCTGACCCGCGCCGTCGTCGCGGCTGCCGCGGCGCCGGAGGTTCGTCAGACCCTCGACGAAGCCGGCTTTCGCGTCATCGGCAGCAACCGCGTCGAGGCGGAGAAGATGGTCCGAAGCGAATCGCTGCGCTGGACGACGGTGGTCCGGCAGACCGGCTTCAGCGATCCAAGCGGCGGCCGCCGCACATCGTTTTGATCGAACTGGCGGCGGGCGCTTCGTTTGTAGGAGCGCCTTCAGGCGCGATGCAGCCTGGGCATGCAACCGGCGTAGCGGCGCGGCACCGTGCGGGCCGCCCGTGCCGACCCGCACGGCGCCGCGTGGCACGCTCGTTGTTGGTTTGGCAGCAAAAAAACTCGAGCTGAATCAAGCACTTGGGATGTGTTCGTTGAGAGGGGCGACTGAGACAGCGCCTCAGTTGATGCTGCTCGACCCCGGCGCCTGGGCCGCCAGCGGCGCGAACAGCTCGCCGACGTCGACCGCGTCGAAGTGGTACTTGATGCCGCAGAACTCGCAGCCGACCTCGACCTGACCGCGCTCCTCGACCACGCTCTCGACCTCGTCGCGGCCGAGCGTGTTGAGCATCGCGGCCACCCGCTCGCGCGAGCAGCTGCAGGCGAAGCGCGGGCCGAGATCGCCGCGCATCGGCTCGAAGCGGCGCAGCGTCTCTTCCCAGAACAGCCGGCGCAGCAGGGTGTCGACATCGAGCTCGAGCAGTTCCTCCGCCGTCAGCGTGGAGGCAAGCATCGCGATGCGGTTGTAGTCCTCGCTCAGCCCGATGCGGTCCTCGTTGCGCTCGCCACCCAGGTTGCCGGCGCCTTCGACCGGCAGGCGCTGGATCAGCAGGCCGGCGGCCACCTCGTCGTTGGCGGCCAGGATCAGCTTGGTATCGAGCTGCTCGGACTGCAGCATGTAGTGCTCGAGCACCTGGCTCAGCTGCTGCAGCGGCTCGCGCTGGTCGCCGTACAGCGGCACCACGCCCTGGTAGGGCTGCTGGCCGGGCAGCTTGTCGCGCGGATCGAGCGTGATCGCGCAGCGGCCGCCGCCGTGCACGTTGAGCATCTGCTCGATGCCGGCGCCCTCGGCCACCTCGCCGTCGACCTTGGCGGTGACGCGAAAGGCCAGATCCGACTGCACCTCGGCCACCGCGAGCTTGACCGGCCCGTCGCCGAAGACCTGCAGCACGAGCGCGCCGTTGAACTTGATGTTGGACTGCATCAGCGCGCCGGCCGCAGCCATCTGCGCCCATCAGCGAACGCACCGGCTGCGGCCAGGGCTCGCCGCCCTGCTCGCGCCGGCGCAGCACCTCGCGCCAGGCGTCGGTCAGGCGCACCACCATGCCGCGCACCGGCAGGCCCTCGAAGATGAACTTGTGCACCTCGCTCATGCCGTGGCCGCGCGATCGGCTTCAGCCCGGCCCGGTAGCGCCGGGCGTTGTCGACATAGTTCTGCGGCGCTGCGCTGCAGCCCCTCGAGCTGCTCGGGCGTCGAGCTCGCGCACCACCTTGGCCGGCCGGCCCATGATCAGCGAGCCGTCCGGAAACTCCTTGCCCTCGGTGACCAGCGAGCCGGCGCCGACCAGGCAGTTGCGCCCGATGCGCGCGCCGTTCAGGATCACCGCCTGGATGCCGATCAGCGAGCCGTCGCCGATCGTGCAGCCATGCAGCATCACCTGGTGGCCGACCGTCACGTTGTCGCCGATGGTCGTCGGGATGCCGTGATCGGCATGGACGCACGCTGTTGTCCTGGATGTTGCTGCCGCGTCCGACGCGCAGCGTGTCGGTATCGCCGCGCAGCACCGCGCCGAACCAGACGCTGCTGTCCTCGGCGAGGTGAACCTCGCCGATGACGCAGGCGGTGTCGGCCACCCAGGCGCTGTCGGCGATGTGCGGGACGGATGTTGTCGATCTGGTAGACGGGCATCGGGTGTCGGCAGGCTGCCGTGGTGAATGCGGGGGTGCGAGCCGATAATTCTAGGGATGTCTGACGAATCATCCACGCTGCCGCTGCGCCAGGCGGCACTGCAGGTGCTGGCGCTGGTCGACCCGGCGGCCAAGGCGGCTGCGGCGCGCGCGCTGCACGCGGCGGTGCTGGCCGACCCGCTCCAGCATCCGGCTCGAACCGCAGGCGCACGCTGCACTGCACGCTCGAGCTGCCCGGCCGGCCGGCGCGGCCGCGCCTGGTCGAGCCCAAGCTCGTGCCGGCGCGCTCGCCGTTCACGCCTCGAAGGGCGCGCCGGACTGCTGCACGCGATCGCGCACATCGAGTTCAATGCGATCAACCTTGCGCTCGACGCGGTCTGGCGCTTCGCCGGCATGCCGCCGCGCTACTACCTCGACTGGCTGCAGGTGGCGGCCGAGGAGGCACTGCACTTCTCGCTGCTGCGCCGAGCACCTGGCCACGCTTGGCCACGCCTATGGCGACTTCGACGCACACGACGGCCTGTGGCTGATGGCGCAGCGCACCGCGCACGACGTGACTCGCCCGCATGGCGCTGGTGCCGCGCACGCTCGAAGTGCGCGGGCTCGATGCGACGCCGCCGCTGCAGGCCAAGCTCGGCGCGCGCCGGCGATGCGCGGGCGGTCGAGATCCTCGACGTGATCCTGCGCGACGAGATCGGCCATGTGGCCATCGGCAACCACTGGTACGGCTGGCTGTGCCGGCGCGACGGACTCGAGCCGATTGCCGCCTACCGCGAACTCGCGCGCCGCCACCAGGCGCCGCGGCTGCGCCCGCCGTTCAACCTGGCGGCGCGCCGTGCCGCCGGCTTCACCGAGGCCGAACTCGCGCAGCTGCAGCAGGCGGAAGCCGACTGAGGCCCGCCTGCGACCGGCGCTTACACTCGCAGCGCGGTCGCCGCCGGGTGCACCGATCGTGCCGGCCCGCCACCTTGTCGAACCTCGAGCGAGACCCCCATGACCCGATTGACGACCCGCCGCTTCCTGCAGACCGCCGGCCTGCTGCTGGCCGGCCTGGTGCTCGCCGCCTGCGGCAAGAAGGATGCCCCGGCGGCCGAGCGCCGCCGCGCCGGCCGCCGCCACCGCCAGCGCGCGGCGGCACCGCCGCCGGCGCCGCCCAAGGTGCTCGTCGTCGGCACCGACGCCGCCTATGCGCCGTTCGAGTCGCAGAACGAGAAGGCCGAGATCGTCGGCTTCGACATCGACGTCGTGCAGGCGATCGCCGACGAAGGCCGGCCTGCAGGTGAAGTTCGTCAACACGCCGTGGGAAGGCATCTTCACCACGCTCGACCAGGGCGACCGCGACCTGCTGGTGTCGGCGATCACGATCACCGACGAGCGCCGCCAGTCGATGGACTTCTCCGACGCCGTACTTCAACGCCCAGCAGCTGATCGCGGTGCGGGCCGACTCCAAGGTCGTCGAAGTTCGCCGACCTGAAGAAGCTCAAGGTCGGCGTGCAGACCGGCACCACCGGTGACGAGGCGGTCAGCAAGCTGCTCGGCAAGATCGAGCCCAACATCAAGCGCTTCGAGTCGACGCCGCTCGCGCTGCAGGAGCTCGCAGGCCGGCGGCGTCGATGCGGTGGTGGCCGACAACGGCGTGATCAGCAACTATGTGGCCAACAACGCGGCCGCGCAAGTTCAAGTCGGTGGCCGACGAGGCCGCCTTCGCAGCCGAGCAGTACGGCATCGCGGTCAAGAAGGGCAACGCCGACCTGCTCGGCAAGATCAACAAGGGTCTGGCCGACATCCGGGCCGACGGCACCTACGACCGGATCCACGCCCGGTACTTCGGCGCGCGCGGCCGCCGCCGCAGCCGGCCGCATCGGCCGCGTCGAAGTAAGCCGCAGCCGCAGCGCCGGCGATGGACCTGCGCTGGGACATCCTCGCCGGCTACGGCCCGCTGTTCGCGAGCGCGCTGCTGACGACGATCGAGCTGACCGTGATCGCCATCGGCGCCGGGCTGGTGCTCGGCGTGCTGCTCGGCCTGATCAGCAGTTCGCGCGATGCGCCGCGTCCGGCGTCGCCCGCTGGTCGCCGCGTTGCTGGTCGGCCTGCGTGCCGTCACCTCGGCCTACGTGACCTTCTTCCGCGGCACGCCGCTGTTCGTGCAGATCCTGCTGGTGCACTTCGCGGTGATGCCGACGCTGATCCATCCGGACGACGGGCTGCTGCTCACCGGCGAGTGCGGCGCGCGAATTCCGCCAGTCGCACGGCGCCTTCTTCTCGGGCGCGCTGGCGCTGACGCTGAACGCCGGCGCCTACATCTCCGAGATCTTCCGCGCCGGCATCCAGAGCATCCACGCCGGCCAGACCCAGGCCGCCTACAGCGTCGGGCTGACACACGCGCAGGCGATGCGCTTCGTGGTGCTGCCGCAGGCGTTCCGCCGCATGATGCCGGCGCTGGTCAACGAGGGCATCACGCTGATCAAGGATTCGTCGCTCGTGTCGGCCATCGGCCTGGCCGAACTCGCGCTGGCCGCGCGCACCGTGGCCGGCGCCTATTCGCGCTACTGGGAGCCGTATCTCGCGATCTCGGCGCTGTACCTGGTGCTGACCCTGAGCCTGTCGATGCTGGCCCGCCGGCTCGAGGCGCCGGCCCACCTGCGCGGCCGCTGAGCCGACGGCTCGTTGCTGCGTTCGCAACATGGGCCGATTCATCGCGCCGCCCGCAAGGCCGGCTACCTAGAATTTGCAGTTCGACCAGCCGGGTTCGACCGCGCGCGGCACGTCCTGCATCAAGAAAGTGATCCATGAAACGCTCGATCTTTCTGGCAGCGCTTGCCGCCCTGAGCTGCCGGCAGCGCGCTGGCCGCAGAGCACGGTGACGGTCTACGGTCGCCTGAACACGACGGTCGAGCGCATGCGTTCGCCAACGGCCAGACGGTCTACCGCCTGAACGACAACTCGTCGCGGATCGGCTTCCGCGGCGTCGAGGACCTGGGTGGCGGCCTGAGCGCCAGCTTCCTGGTCGAACACGGCTTCAACACCGACACCGGCGCACAGACCAGCGCCGCTTTCTGGGGTCGCGAAAGCTGGGTCGCGCTCGGCGGCGCCTTCGGCCGGATGCGGCTCGGCAACATGGGGGCGACCAACGCCTACTATCACGATTGCCGACTACATCGGCCTGCACAACCACGACACCGGCACGTCGTCGGACTTCTTCTACCTGTACCCGGGCAATCGCGACCAACATGATCGCCTACACCTCGCCGAGCATCGGCGGGCTGGTGATCGATCTGCAGGTCGGCCTGTCCGAAGCCAGCCAGCAGGGCCGCACGCAGGTGCTGACCGCCAACTACGACGCCGGCCCGCTGCACCTCGGCGCGCAGCTACCTGCGAGACGCGCGCCGGGTTGCCCGGCCCGCAGCCGAAGGAACTCGGCCTGCGCGCGCTGTACGAGCTCGGCAACTTCACCGTCGGCGGCTACTACATCCGCAACGAAGACAACTTCCGCACCGGCAGCAAGCGCGATGCCTGGCGCGCCGCCGTCATGTATGCGATGGGCCCGGGCGAGCTGCACGCTGAACGTCGGCTACGCCGGCCAGGTGCGCAACTTCGGCATCCGCGACGACGACGCGCAGGCAGTACACCGTCGGCTACAACCACAACCTGAGCAAGCGCACCAAGGCGTACACCTACGTCAGCCGCGTCGACGACAGCGCGAGCGCGCTGTACGGCGGCGACTTCAGCACCTTCGCGATCGGCGTGCGCCACAACTTCTGACGCCGCGGCAGCGCCGGCCGCCGAGCCGGGTCCGGGACCGCCGGCGTTCAGCCGGCCACGTCGGCCAGCACCTTCAGATGCGCCGCCACGCTGCGCGCCAGTGCGCCGAGGTTGTAGCCGCCCTTCCAGGCACGACACGATGCGCCCGCCGGCGTGTCGATCGGCCACCGCCTTGATGCGCCGGGTGATCCATTCGTAGTCGGCCTCGACCAGGCCGAGCTGCGCCAGGTCGTCGTCGCGGTGGGCATCGAAGCCGGCCGAGATGAACATCATCTGCGGGCCGGAACGCCTCCAGCGCCGGCATCCACATGCGCCTCGACCAGTTCGCGCACCTCGCCGCCGCGGGTGTACGGCGGCACCGGCAGGTTCACCATGTTGCGCCCGAGCGGCTCGGCGCCGCTGCCGGGGTACAGCGGATGCTGGAACATGCTGACCATCAGGATCCGCTCGTCGCCGGCGACGATGTCCTCGGTGCCGTTGCCGTGGTGCACATCGAAATCGACGATCGCCACCCGCTCGAGCCGATGCACCTCGAGCGCCCGCCGTGCCGCGATGCAGACATTGTTGAAGAAGCAGAACCCCATGCTGGCGTCGCGCGTCGCATGGTGGCCGGGCGGGCGCACCGCGCAGAAGGCGCTGGCCACCTCGCCGGCGATCACCGCATCGGTGGCGGCCACCGCAGCACCGGCGGCACGCAGCACCGCCTGCCAGGTGGCGGGGCACGCCAGCGTGTCCGGATCGATCGCGCGGCTGGTCTCCGGACGTCTCGAGCCCGCTCAGCAGGTCGCGCATGCGCGCCACATGCCCGATCGCATGCGCGGCCTCGATGTCGCGCAGTTCGGCGAGCGGCGCCTCGCGCCGTTCGCAGCGCGACGTCGAGTCCGGTGGCGAGCAGGAAATCGTCGATCGCCTCGAGACGCTGGGCACACTCGGGGTGGCCGCGACCCATGTCGTGGCGCAGGCAATCAGGATGACTGAAATAGGCAGTGGACATGAAGAACGACGGTGGCTACGGGGCTGCCGCGCAGCGGCACGGCGGCGCGGCCGCGGCCGTCGGAGCGCACCCGACTTCGGGTATCGTCTCCGACATGAGTCCGATCGACGCCAACCATGCTGACCGGCTGTCGCGGCTCGTCGATCAGGTTAGCACGATCATCGTCGGCAAGCGGCGCCAGATCATCGACAGCGTGGCCTGCCTGCTGGCCGGCGGCCACCTGCTGATCGAGGACGTTCCCGGGGTCGGCAAGACCACGCTGGCGCACGCGCTTGTCGGTCTCGCTCGGGCCTGCGCTTCTCGCGCGTGCAGTTCACCTCCGACCTGCTGCCGAGCGACCTGATCGGCGTCAGCGTCTACGAGCGTGCCAACGAGGGCTTCGTCTTCCATCCCGGGCCGGTCTTCACGCAGGTGCTGCTCGCCGACGAGATCAACCGCGCCGGTCCGAAGACCCAGAGTGCGCTGCTCGAGGCGATGGAGGAGCACCAGGTCAGCGTCGAAGGCGAGACGCGCCCGCTGCCGCAGCCCGTTCTTCGTCATCGCGACGCAGAACCCGAGCGACCAGCTCGGCACCTATCCGCTGCCGGAGAGCCAGCTCGACCGCTTCCTGATGTGCATCACGCTCGGCTATCCCGACCACGCGAGCGAACGCGCGCTGCTGGCCGGCACCGACCGGCGCAGCGCGATCGCGCAGCTGCAGCCGGTGATGCTGCCGGAGGAACTGGTCGCAGGTGCAGCGAGCGGTGCTCGATGTCCATGTCTCGGAGGCGCTGCTCGACTACCTGCAGGCGCTGATCGCCGCCACCCGCTCCGGGCGCTGGTTCATCGAAGGGCTGAGTCCGCGCGCCGGCCTCGCGGTGCTGCGCGCGGCGCGCGCGCGCGCGCTGCTCGATCGGCGCCGCCACGTCGCGCCCGACGACATCCAGGACATCCTGCCGCAATGCATCGCGCACCGGCTGATCCCGGTGGCCGGCGCCAGCCGCGGCAGCCTCGAGCAGGTGCGCGCGATGATCGAGGCGACGCCGGTGCCATGAGTCGGTGCGCCGGCCGACCGAGCGAGCCGTCCGCCGCGCTGCGACGCAGCGCCTCGCGCGCCGCAGGGCGCACCGGCCGGGATCGGGCGCGGTCCGCCGCCGCGGCGCCGACGCCGAGGCGCCGCCGCGCGACCGACCAGCAGTTCGCGCCGCTGCAGCGCCTCCATGCCTGGTGGCGGTCGCGTCTGGCGCCGACCGACACGCACCAGCTGACCCAGCGCAACATCTACATCCTGCCGACGCGCGCCGGGCTGATGTTCGCGCTGACGCTGCTGACGCTGCTGCTCGCGTCGATCAACTACCAGCTCAACCTCGGCCACGTGCTGACCTTCCTGCTGGCCGGCAGCGGCGTCGTGTCGCTGCAGCTGACGCACAACACGCTGCGCGGCCTGCGCCTGCACCTGAAGCCGGTGGCAGCGGTATTCGCCGGCGCCTCGGCGCAGATCGAGGTGGTGCTGACCGCACCGGCCAGCGCGCGTCAGCCGCGCCACGGCATCGGCGTCGGGCACTGCGCGCTCGGCCGACGCGACCAGCTGGGTCGACGTGCCCGGCCGGCGGGCAGGTGACGACCCAGCTGGCATTCACCGCCGGCCGACGCGGCCTGCATGCCGATGCCGCGGCTGACGGTGCAGACCCGCTTTCCGCTCGGCCTGTTCCGCGCCTGGACGGTCTGGCGGCCGGCCGCGTCGTGTCTGGTCTACCCGCGGCCGGAGGACGGCGCACCGACGCTGCCGATGGCCGGCGCGCCAGGCAACCGCGCGGTGCACGGCCGCACCGGCGGCGACGGCGAGACCGACGGCATCCGCTCCTATCGACGCGGCGATCCGCTCAAGACGATCGTCTGGCGCAAGGCCGCCAAGCTGCTCGACGCCGGCGGCGAACTGCTGAGCCGCGACACCAGCACTGCCGCGCCACCAGGCGGTCTGGCTCGACTGGTCCGACTGCGCACCGCTGGCGACCGGAGCACCGCCTGTCGCGACTGGCCGCCTGGGTGCTCAGCGCCGACCGGCACGGCCTGCGCTACGGCCTGCAGCTGCCGGGCCGGCAGCATCGCGCCCGATCACGGCGATGCGCACCGCCTGCGCCTGCCTGGAAGTCGCTCGCGCTGTGGCACTGACGCTGCCCGGCCCGATGCCGGCAGGCGAGCGCTTGCGCGGCGCTCGTCCAAGCTGCCGCGCGAAAGCCGCGACACGCTGTTCCTGCTGGCCGTCATCGGCTGGACCGTGCTGCCGCACGCGGCGCACCTGCCGCTGTGGTGCAGCGCGCTGACCGCGCTGGTGCTGGCCTGGCGCTGCCGGCTGGCGATCACGCTGGCGCCGCTGCCCGGCCGCTGGGTGCTGCTCGCACTGCTCGGCGTCTCGGCGCTCGCCACCTGGCTCAGCTTCGGCACCCTGCTCGGCCGCGAGCCCGGCGTCACGCTGGCGGTCGTGCTGATGGCGCTGAAGACGCTCGAGCTGCGCGCCCGGCGCGATGCCTTCGTCGTGTTCTTCCTCGGCTTCTTCCTGGTGCTGACCCACTTCCTCTATTCGCAGGCGCTGCTGGTCGCGGTCGCGATGCTGGTCTCGGTCTGGGGCTTGCTGACCTCGCTCGTGCTGTCGCACATGCCGGTCGGTCAGCCGGCGCTCGCGGGGCGCGGCCGCCCTCGCCGCGCGCACCGCCCTGCTCGGGCGCACCGATCATGGCGCTGCTGTTCGTGCTGTTCCCGCGCGTCGGCCCGCTGTGGGGCGTGCCGCAGGACGGACTCGGCAAGACCGGGCTGCAGCAACCGGATGCAGCTGGGCAGCGTGGCCGAGCTCGCCAACGACGACAGCATCGCGATGCGGCTGCGCTTCCTCGGGCCCGGGCGGCGCGCCGCCGCCGCCCGAGGCGCGCTATTTCCGCGGTCCGGTGTTCGGCCATTTCGACGGTCGCGAGTGGCGCGCCTACGGCGTCGCAGGCGCCGCTCGGCATTCCGGCCCTCGGTGCGACCGCGCGCCGCTGCTGCAGGTGCAGGGACCGCCGCTGCGCCACGAGGTGACGCTCGAGCCGCTCAAGCTGAGCGTCATGCCGATGCTGGAAGCGACCGCCGCAGCGCCGCAGATCGACGGCTATCCGTTGCAGCAGCGCGACGACCTGACCTGGACCACCGATCGGCCGATCTTCGAGCGGCTGCGCTTCGTCGCCGAGGCGCATCCGCGCTTTCGTCACGGTCCGCTCGATCCGGTGCTCGGCCTGCAGGACCATGTCGAACTGCCGCCGGGCTACAACCCGCGCACGCTCGAATGGGCGGCGGCGCTGCGCCGCGCGCCTGCCGCAGGCCGATGCCCGCACGCTGGCGCAGGCCGTGCTGAGCCACATCGCGCAAGGCCGGCTTCAGCTACACGCTGGCGCCCGGCGCTCTACGGCGAGGCCGATCCGCGCAGCGCGATCGACGAGTTCTGGCTCGATCGGCGCGAGGGCTTCTGCGAGCACTTCGCCGCCGCCTTCGTCGTCGTGATGCGGGCGCTCGACATCCCGGCGCGCATCGTCACCGGCTACCAGGGCATCGATCCCGAACCGGTCGACGGCTACTGGCTGGTGCGCCAGAGCGCAGCCCATGCCTGGGCCGAGTACTGGCAGGCCGGCAGCGGCTGGATCCGGGCCGATCCGACCGCCGCGGTGGCGCCCGAGCGCATCCGCGGCACCCTGACGCTGCGCGCCGACCGCGCGGCCTGGCCGGCGAAGGCTGGGGACCGGTCGACCCGGCACTGCTGGCCAGCCTGCGCGACCGCTGGGAGCGCGGTCGACAACCGCTGGAACCAGTGGGTGCTGAGCTACGGCCGCTCGCGCCAGCTCGGCCTGCTGCGCTCGCTCGGCTTCGATGCAGCCGACTGGCAGGACCTGGCGCTGCTGCTGCTCGGCACGCTGAGCGTGCTGGCCGGCGCGGTCGCCGGCTGGGCCTGGTGGGACCGCGCGCGCGTCGACCCGTGGCAGCGCCAGCGCGAACGCATCCGGCGCCGCCTGGCAGCGCTCGGCATCGCGAGCGCCGAGCACGAGCCGCCGCGCGCGCTGGCAGCGCGGGTGCGCGAGCGGCTCGGCGAACGCGGTCGGGCGCTGGCCGCGCTGCTCGAACTGCTCGACCTGCAGCGCTACGGGCCGGCTGCCCGCAGCCGACCCGATCCGTCGCTGACACGGCGCGTGCGCAGCGAGGCGCGCGCCATCGCGCGCGCCAGCCGATGAGCCCGACGCCCTGCGACCGGCGCCCGCTGGCGCGCCGACCTCCTGCCGATCCGATCGAAGCCTCCGATGTTCCGATGACCCTGATGCTGCTGGCCTCCACGCTCGCCGCAGGCGCTGCGATCGGCTTCGGCGTGCCGCGTGCCGCCGGCCGCAGCCGGCACGCGTCCAGCGCGCAGGCCGCGTCGAAGAAGAAGCCGGTCGAGCGCAAGGGCGCGAAGCCGCGCCGCGCGGCGGCCGCGGCCGCCACGGGCGCGACCGCAGCGCGGCGGCGCCGCGCCGACGACGCCCCCGACGACGTCATCTACGGCAGCCGCGACGATGTGCTGCGCTTTGGCCGACGAGATCGCCGCGCGCCACGGCCTCGATCCGGCCTGGATGCGTGAACAGCTCGGGCGCGCACGCTACCTGCCGGTGGTGGCGCGGCTGGTGATGCCGGCGCCGCCCGGCACCGCGAAGAACTGGGCCGCCTACCGCGACCGCTTCGTCGAGCCGGTGCGGCTGCGCGCCGGGCGCGAATTCTGGAACGACAACGAGCAGCTGGCTGGCCGAGGCCGAGCGGCGCTACGGCGTGCCGCCCGAGATCGTCGTCGGCATCATCGGCGTGGAGACGATCTACGGCCGGCAGATGGGCAGCTTCCGCGTCATCGATGCGCTGGCGACGCTGGCCTTCGACTTTCCGACCGGCCGCCGCGACCGCACGCCGTTCTTCCGCGACGAGCTCGAGCAGTTCCTGCTGCTGTGCCACGAACGCGGGCATCGATCCGCAGCAGATGCGCGGCAGCTTTGCCGGCGCGATCGGCATGCCGCAGTTCATGCCGAGCAACCTGCGCCGCCTGGCGGTCGACTTCGACCGGACGGCCGCATCGACCTGCACGCAGCAGCCGGGCCGACGTGATCGGCAGCGTCGCCCACTACCTGGCCGAGTTCGGCTGGCAGCGCGGCCTGCCGACCCACCACGAGGTGGCGGTGCCGGTCGACAGCAGCGAGCGCGCGGCGCTGCTCGCGCCCGACATCCTGCCGACCTTCAGCGCCGCAGGAGATGATCGATCGCGGCGCCTGGCTGCCGCCGGCGGCGCTGCAGCATGCGGGCAAGCTCGCGCTGGTCGAACTGCAGAACGGCGACGCGGCGCCCAGCCATGTCGCCGGCACCACCAACTTCTACGCGATCACGCGCTACAACTGGTCGAGCTACTACGCGATGGCGGTGATCGACCCTCGGCCAGGCGGTCAAGTCGAGCCGGTGAACCCCGCTGCGTGACCCGCTGCCGATGCTGCGCAGGTGCGGCGCGAGTGGGGCGGCAATGCGCCGCTGTGGATATTCGGCTATGCGTCGCTGATCTGGCGGCCCGAGTTCGAAGCCGCCGAGCAGCGCGCCGGCCACGGTGCACGGCTGGCACCGCGCGCTGCAGATGATCTCGCGCATCAACCGCGGCACGCCCGAGGTGCCCGGGCTGGTCTTCGCGCTGGTCGCCGGCGGCTCATGCCGCGGCATGGTCTATCGCATCGAGGCCGACGCGCGTCGAGACCGAACTCGAGCGGCTGTGGCTGCGCGAGATGCCCACCGGCGTCTACGATCCCGCGCTGGCTGACCTGCCGCACCGCCGACGGCCCGGTGCGCGCGCTGGCCTTCACCCTCAGCCGCAGCAGTCCGAGCTACCTCGGCGCCGCTGCCCGACGAGACGATGCTCGCGATCCTGCGCCAGGCGAGCGGCCGCTACGGCCGCACGCTCGACTACCTGATCGAGACCGCGCACTGCCTGCGCGGCTGCGGCATCCGCGATCGCTCGATCGAGCGGCTGGTCGAGCTGGCGGAGCGGCACGGTCTGCGCGTCGACGCGCTGACGGCGCGCACCGGCTGCTCAGGCGGCGACCGGCTCGGCCTGCGGTGCCGGGCCGCACTCCGGCTGCAGCAGCTGCAGTACCTGGGGCGGTGCCAGCGGACGACCGAGCAGGTAGCCCTGGCCGATGGTCGCGCCGAGCTCCTTGAGCAGCGCCAGCTGCGCCGCGGTCTCGATGCCCTCGGCGACCACCTGCTTGTTCAGCGAGCGGCCGAGCGAGACCACGGTGCGCACGATCTCGACGTTCTGCGGCGCTGTCGCTCCATGCCGATGACGAACGAGCGGTCGATCTTCAGGCAGTCGAACGGCAGCGTGCTCAGGTAGGCGAGCGACGAATAGCCGGTGCCGAAGTCGTCGATGCCGAGCTCGCACGCCGAGCTCGCGCAGCTCGGCCAGCGCGCTGCAGCGCCAGCTCGCGGTGCTCCATCAGCGTGCTCTCGGTGATCTCGAGCGTCAGCAGCCGCGGCGGCAGGCCGTGCCGCGTCGAGCACGTCGCGCACGTGAGTCGACGAAGCCGCGGTCTGCGACAGGTCCTTGCCCGAGACGTTGACGTGCATCACCAGGTCGTCGCTGCCGGCGGCACGCGCCGCGCCACTCGGCCAGCTGGCGCACCGCTTCGTCGATGGCCCAGGCGCGTCAGCGCCTCGATGCAGCCGCGTCTCCTCGGCCAGCGCGATGAAGACCGCCGGGCTGATCGGCCGCGCGTCGGGTGCGCCCAGCGCGCCAGCGCCTCGAAGCCGATCAGCCGGTACGGCTCGAGCTGGTACAGCGGCTGGTAGGCGAGCGACAGCTGGCCCTCGCCGATCGCGCGGCGCAGGTCGGCCTCGAGCTGCAGCTTGTGGCCGAGCTGCTCGTGCAGGCTGGCGTCGAACAGCGCGAGCCGCCCCTTGCCGTCGGCCTTGGCCTTGTACATCGCCAGGTCGGCGTCGCGCAGGATCTCGCTCGGGCTCGCGGTAGCCGAGGTCGCTGAAGGTGATGCCGATGCTGGCCTGCGGGCGCACCTCGGTGCCGTTGATGCGCACCGGCTCGTCGAGCGCGCGCAGCAGTCGCTCGCCCAGCGCGATCACGTCGTCGTGCTCGCGGCGTGTCCTCGAGCAGGATCGCGAACTCGTCGCCGCCGAGCCGCGCCACCAGGTCGCTCGGCCGCGCGCTGCGGCTGCAGCCGGCGCGCCGACGTCTTCAGCAGCTCGTCGCCGGCCGGGTGGCCGAGGCTGTCGTTGACGACCTTGAAGCGGTCGAGGTCGAGGTACATCACCGCGAAGCCGGCAGCGTCGCATCGCTCCGGCTCGCGCTCGACCGCCACGCCGCAGCCGCTCCTGGAAGCAGTTGCGGTTGGCCAGGTCGGTCAGGCTGTCGTGATAGGCGATGTGCTGCAGCTCGCCCTCGGCGCGGCGCCGCGAGGTGATGTCGTGCAGCTGGAAGATCAGGCCGGCGGCCGCCGGCGATCGCCTGGTCGTCGAACAGCGCGCAGTGCAGCGACACCCAGATCTCGCGCCGGTCCGGGCCCAGGCAGCGCAGCTCGATCGAGAACGACGTCGTCGCGGCGCGCGACCAGCGCCGGCGACGCGGCGCTCGAGCAGCGCCGGCATCGCTCGGATGCAGCAGGTCGGCGAACGCGCCGGCGCAGCAGCTCGGCTCGGCGTAGCCGAGCAGCGCGCAGAGCGCCTGGTTGGCCTGCAGCACGGCGCCGTCGGGCGACACGATCGCCATGCCGATCGCCGCATGCGCTGAACGCGGCGTGGAAGCGCTGCTGGTTCTGCGCCGCCTCGAGCTCGGCCGCGGCGACGCGCGCCTCCTGCGCCTCGTGCTCGAGCGCCTGCTGGCGGAAATGGGCGCGCAGCATCGCCAGCGCGATGCCGATCGCGCCGATCGCCGACGGCGATCACCGAGCGGCCGAACAGCTGCGCGTTCAGCGACAGCATGCCGGCGATCAGCGCCGAGACCAGGTACAGCGTACCGACCCAGCTGCCCTGTTCGAACCAGTCGCGCAGCTCAGGCTGCCGCCGCGCTTGAGGCAGAAGATCTGCATCTGCGGCATCGTCTGGGCCGGAAAGTAGACCAGCGCAGCGATCAGCGAGGGCGGCCAGCTCGGCCGGCGCCGGGCCCGATGCCGAGTCTGGATCAGCAGCGGCAGCACCAGCACCGAGCACGCCGCCGGCCAGCGCCATGCCGACCGCGCCGGCGGCCAAGGTGCCGATGCGGCTGCTCAGCCGCGTCGAGCCGCGGCATCGCCGCGATCATGCCCTCGAGCGCCGCGGCGCAGACCGCCGCCGCCGGTCCGTGCAGCGCGAGCAGCAGGAAGATCAAGACGTCGCCGACGGCGATCGAATGGCGGGTGCGCGGAATCTCGATCGGGAAGCCGGCGGCAATCGCCGACGATCGTCGATCCAGGCGACGATCTGCAGCAGTTCGGGCCAGCCGAGCCGCGTCAGCATCAGCAACGACCAGCCGACGGCGGCGATCCCGGCAGCCGCCAGCGCCAGCCAGAAGCGGGTCGCGGCCGGGTTGTAGTCGAACAGGTGTCGGCTGCGCAGAAGCCGCGCCAGCTCCGACCGGCGCAGCCGGCCGAGGCGCGTCGGCGACGGCGGCGGCAGCACCGGCGGGCGGTGCCGCCAGGCCGCTATCGCTCGCGGAGTTCACATCAGTTCAGCCGGCCAGCCTCACCGCTCGCCGGCAGTCGCCGGGTCGACGACCGTGTCGGTTGCACCCGATTCGCGCATCACCAGACCCTCGCGCATGACGAGTCCTTCGCGCATCACCAGGCCTTCGCGCATGACCAGCCCTTCGCGCATCACCAGCCCTTCGCGCATCACCAGGCCTTCGCGCATCACCAGCCCCTCGCGCATCACCAGGCCTTCGCTCATCACCAGACCCTGACCACCGGCAGCGCCGTGCAGCCAGTTCGCGCGTCAGCGACGAACGGACCGCGCCATCGCGGCGGCGATGTCGTCGAGCAGCACCACCCGGCCGGTGACCAGCGGCTGTTCGGCGGTGACACGTCGCTCGACGATGCGGCGCGGTACCCGGTTGTTCGGTCAGCGGCCAGTAATCGATCCGGGCCCGTAGCACGACCTGGCGCGACCAGTTCAGCGTCGGATCCCAGATCGGCTGGTACTCGGTGAACAGCGCATCGCCGCTGACAGCAGGTGGGTGCCGCCGGCTGACACCAGGCGGCCCCAGCCGGAAGCTGCGCCGTGATCACCGACTGGCGGCGTCGGCAGGCCCTGCGCGTGCGCAGCAGCGGATCGCCCGGCGCGCAGCCTGCCGGCGGCGATCAGCGGACCGATGTCGGTGCGCAGCGCGTGCGCCAGCCGCACCGCGCCCTCGATGTTGAGCAGCCCGGCGCCCTTGCTGCAGCAGGTTGGCGTCGGCGAGCGGCTGCGCGGTGTACTGCAGGATCGCCTTGACCAGCGGCGGCGTCAGGCCCGGATTGGCCTGCAGCATCAGCGCGGCGGCGCCGGCGACGACCGGTGCCGCGATCGAGGTGCCGCTCAGCTCCATCAGCGTCTGCTGCGGCGCCTGTGCGGCACCCGGCACCTGCGGTCAGTGCCGGGTAGGTCGCGGGCGAGCAGATTCCAGCCCGCCGGGCTGCCGGATCGATCGGACGCCAGCGCGCCGAGCATGCGCGTTGCCAGGCGCAACCAGGTCCGGCTTGAGCCGTTGTCGATGCGCAGCTGCCCGTCGACGCAGGGTGCGGCCGCGGGTCGGACCGCGCGAGCTGAAGCGCGTCACCAGATCGTCGCTGCGCAGGCGCGTGTCGACTGCGGGTTGGCCGCGCCGACCGTGATCACCGACGGCTCGTGACCCGGCGAGCCGATCGTGCCGTAGCTTCCGACGCCGTCGCGATGCCCGTAGTTGCCGCCCGCGACCACCACGACGATGCCGGTCTGCGTGGCGGCGCGCGCGGCACGCGCGAGCGGATCGGTCAGGTACGACTCGGTCGAGTCGGCGGCCAGGCTCAGGTTGATGACCCGGATGTTGAGCAGCCGCGCGCGCTGGATCACCCAGTCGATGCCGGCCAGCACGTCGGCGGTCGTGCCGACGCCGTTGCTCGTCGAGCACCCGGACGTCGTACAGATCGGCGCGCGGTCGCGATGCCGCCGGCATCGGGCTGCTGGTAGACGCCGACCGGCCGCCATCGATGCGACATGGGTGCCATGGCCATTGCCGTCCGGCAGGTAGGCATTCGGCGCTGCCGCGGTGAGGATCGACGCAGCCACCGCCGGTCCATCCAGGCGCAGCACCGAGCCGAGCGAGGCGTCGATGCCCAGGCGCCATCCGCCGTCCTCGAGGGACGCCGAGCGCGACCGGATATCGACCGCCGCCCGCACCCGCGATCCGCCGAGTGGCTGCGCAAAATGGCGGTGCTGGTAGGCGATACCGGAGTCGATGACCGCGATGCCAACGCCACGGCCGTCGAAGCCGACCGACGAGCGGGCGAGCAGATCGGCCGCGCCGGTGGTCTGGCTGACCAGGCTCAGGCTGCGCACCATCGGCCGGTTGGCGCTCACGCTGAGCACGCCCGGCAGGCTGGCGAGTGCCCCGAGTTGCGGCGCCGGAATCACGATCGCCATCGCGCCCGACCACCGCATAGCGCTCGTGCACCGAGCCGCCGAGGGCGATCACCGATGCCACCAGGTCGTTCAGCGCCGCGTCGTTCGAGGTGTCGACCGCGACCACCGCCTTGACCAGCACGCCGCGCGTGGAATCCTTCTGCCAGGGGCGCGACTGATCGCGAGCCGCTCCCTTGGCCAGCGCAGCGAGTTCGCTGCTCAGGCGGCGCTCGGCACCATCGCTGAGCTGCGCCTGCGCCGGCACGATGACGAGCGCCGCGCACCACCAGGCGACGCTGTTCCGCAGCGTCCGCCATGCTCCCTTCGCCATTTCAACTACTCCCAGTGAACAACCGCGGATCCGCATGGGCATGCAAAGACGACGCCCGACCGTCTTATCGGCCGCAAGGCGGCCCGACTTGAGTCACGGCGCCCGTCCGCGCATCATCCCGACGGGCCTGCGGGCGGCTCGAGCAGCTTCAGACGGATCTGGCCGTTGCGGAGCTGGGCGAGGAGCCGGCATCGGATGCGTCACGCACCCGCTGCAGATCGACTTCGGTGTCGATGTCGACCAGCACCCCCGGATCGTCGAGCTCGACCGCGCAGGTCGGGTAGCGCGCGAGCAGCCTCGACGCACCGACGTCACCACTGAGCACGACCAGTTCCGAATAGAGCTCTGCAGAAAAACCGACCGGGTGCCCGCGCCGGCCCCGGTGTTGTGCAAAGGCGATCGGATGCAGGGCGAGCTGCGCGGCGACCGCGCGGATCGACTGCGGCTGCACCAGCGGCATGTCACCCGGCAGCACCAGCCAGCCCGGCGCATGGGCGCGTGCCGCCACGCCGGCCGCGATCGAACAGCCCATGCCGAGCGGGATCGGCCGCATCGCTGCCCACCTGGGGCAGCACCACGACATCGCGTGCCGCGATGTGGCGGCACACCAGGTCGGCCAGTCGCTCGGTGGTGACGACGACGACCGGCAACTGGCTCGCGACCGCCTGGCGCAGCGTCGTGCCGAGCACGGTCGAAGCGGCCATCGGCTGGGCCAGCTTGTGTCCGCTGCCGTGGAAGCGCGATCCACCGCCGGCGGCCAGCACGATCACGGCGGGGAGTGCATTCATCCAGCTGATCCTTTTCTGGCGGCCGGGGAACGGCTCGGTATCGGTGCAGCATCGGCGCTCGTGCTGCAGGCGGCCAGAGGGCCTTCACCTAGGGCATTCCCCGTAAGGTAAAGCGAGGGGCGGCGATTCACCCCGCACCGCGACCCGACGGGGTCGAGTGGCACGAAACGTGCCAGAGTCGCGGCGTAAACTCGACGCCATGACATCGCTGGCCGACCTGCGCAAGAGCTACGAGCGAGCCGAACTCGACGAGACCGCATCCGATCCGGACCCGCTGCGCCAGTTCGAGGGCTGGCTGCAACAGGCCCTCGACGCGCAGCTGCCCGAACCGAATGCGATGACGCTCGCCACCGTCGGCGCCGGACGGCCGACCATCGACGCGGATCGTGCTGATCAAGGGATGCGACGCCCGGGGCCTCGTCTGGTTCACCAACTACCACAGCCGCAAGGGCCGCGAACTGGCGCACCAGCCTGCGGCCGCGCTGCAGTTCCACTGGGTCGAACTCGAGCGCGTGGTGCGCATCGAAGGTCGGGTCGAACCGGTCGATCCGGCGGAGTCGGATGCCTATTACGCATCGCGCCCGCTCGACTCGCGGATCGGTGCCTGGGCATCGCCCCAGAGCGAGGTGATCGGCTCGCGCACCGAACTGGTCGCCAGCGCGGCGCAATACGCCGCGCGCTTCCTGCTGGCGCCGCCGCGCCCGCCGCACTGGGGCGGCTACCGGCTGCAGCCCGACCGCTGGGAGTTCTGGCAGGGCCGGCCATCGCGGCTGCACGACCGGCTGCGCTATCGACCCGACCCGCAGTGCGAAGGCGCCTGGATCCGCGAACGTCTGGCGCCCTGAGTCCAGGTACCGTGCCGGTGCGGGCGGTTCAGGGTTGCTGCAGCCGGGCGAAGGTCTGCTCGAACTTGCGCACCTTCGGCGCGACGACGAACGCGCAGTAGCCGGCGTCCGGGTGGTTCTCGAAATAGCGCTGGTGGTAAGCCTCGGCGCGTGAATAGTTGTCGAGCCGGCTCACCTCGGTGACGACGCGGCTGTCCGCATTCGCCGCGACCTCCTTGATCACCTCGCGCGCCAGCGCGGCATCGGCGTCGTCCTCGACGTAGACGCCCGACCGGTACTGCGTCCCGACATCGTTGCCCTGCCGGTTCAGCGTCGTCGGGTCGTGGATCACGAAGAAGATCTCGAGGATCTCGCGCAGGCTGATCTGCTGCGGATCGTAGGTCAGCCGCACCACCTCGGCATGGCCGGTGGTGCCGCTGCACACCTGCTCGTAGGTCGGCGCGACGACGTGCCCGTTGCAGTAGCCGCTCTCGACGGCGGTCACACCGCGCACCCGCAGGTAGACCGCCTCGGTGCACCAGAAGCAGCCGCCGCCGAGGGTGATGGTCTTGAGGATCTGGCTCATGCGAACAGCTCCGTGGAAGGACGGCCGATTCTCGGCCAGACAGGCGGGGCGCCGGCGGCCATCAGTCGAAACGACGTTGCGCGCTGACGGCGACCGTCCAGTTGCGCGGCAGCGCCGGCTCGAAATAGCGGCGGTTTCCCTCGTTGACGATCACCGACCCGGCGTAGGCACGGTCGCCCAGGTTGTCGACGCGCAGCAGCTGGCTGAATCGCCAGCCGCCGAACTGTTGCGACAGCCCGGCGCGCAGGTTGAAGATCGTCGCCGCCGCGGCCGCATCGCTGTTCTCGTCGTTGACGTAGATGCGTCCGGCGTGCACCAGCTCGAGCGCCGCATTGAAGCCGCCCCACGCCGCGCGGGGCGTCCACGCCAGCTCGGCGAAGACGCTGCGCTCGGGCGTGCCGGGCAGCCGGTTGCCGGCGGCGATGGTGGTGGCCGTCGCACCGCTGCCGACGATGAAGGACTCGCTGTAGCGCGCCCGCAGCGCGCTGATCGCCAGCGTGCTGCGCCAGTTCGGCATCGAGTCTGCGCGACATGGCCGATCTCGATTCCGGTGCGCCGTGTCCCGGCGGCATTGCGGAAGGTCGAGCGACCGCCGGTGTTGGTGGCGACCACGATTTCGTCGTCGGTCTCGATCCCGAACAAGGCGACATCGAGGCGCTGCGCCGAACCGAGCTTCAGCTTGGCGCCGATCTCGGCATGGCGGCTGTCGGAGGCGAGCAGCCCGGTGTTCAGTCCGCTGCCGACCGGACGGTAGGCCAGTTCGGTGAAGGTCGGCGTCTCGAAGCCGCGGCCGGCATTGGCGTACAGATTGAGCGCCGGGTCGGCGCGCCAGCTCACGCCGACGACTGGATTGACTGCGCTGTAGCTCAGGCGCCCGCTGTCGTCCGGATTGCCCGGCCGCGACGATAGTGGTCGTCGGAGCCGGAAGACCACCTCGCTGCGCCGCACGCCGACCACGCCGACCAGTCGCGGGCCAGGTCGAGCTCGGCCTGCGCGTAGACATCGCGGTTGCTGACCTCGTTGTGCTCGTCGCGCTTGAGTGCGCCCGGCTGACCGTTGTCGTTGATGAAGCCGCGCCGGTGTTCACGGCTGCGGTCGTACTCGAAGCCGCCGACGATCTTGACCGTGCGCCAGGTTCCGACCGGGTAGCGGTTCGACCATTGCAGCCCGACGCCCTCGTAGTGGCGGTCGAAACTGACCATGCCACCGGCAGACGTAGGCGACTGCTGCGCCGCCAGCGGTATCGACAGCGCGTTGTCCAGGTCGCGCGTACCGGCGTAGATGCGGGCGGTCAGATCCCCCGCTGCGCCGAGCGAATGTTCGATCACGCTGCCGAGCTGGTTCTGGCGCACCGTCTTGCGTGCATCCTGCGTCACCGCGATCGGCTGGGTCTGGCGCGGATTGCTCTCGAACTGGGCCCGGGTCAGGCCGAGCGGGTCCTTCGACAGCGGTTGATCGAGCGCATTCAGGACCAGACTGACCTTGGTGCCGGGGCTGACCTCGGCCTGCCAGCGGGCATTCAGCTGGCCGCGCCGGGCCTCACTGTGCTCGCGGTAGCCGTCGGTCTCGAAATGCGAGGCATCGACCACGATGCCGTGTCCGCTCTCGGTCGTGGTGCTGAACTTGACGCCGCTGCGCACCTGGCCGTAGCGACCGGCGCCGGCCGACAGCGTCAGCGTCGGACGATCAGCCGGCTCTTCGCTGAAGACCTGCACCACGCCGCCGGCGGCGTTGCCGTAGAGCTGCGCCAGCGGACCGCGCAGCACCTCGATGCGCCCGGCCGAGCCGAGCGCGACGGTCGACGCCTGGCCCTGACCGTCGGGCATCGTCGCCGGGATGCCGTCGACGATCAGCCGCACGCCGCGGATGCCGAAGGTCGAACGCGAACCGAAGCCGCGAATCGACAGCTGCAGGTCCTGGGCATAGTTCTGCCGGTTCAGCACCGTGATGCCAGGCACGCGCACCAGCGACTCGGACAGGTTGACCTGCAGGCCCCCGGCGGCGATCTCGGCCCGTCCGATGCTGAGATGGCCGCCGGCGCGTCGAACGACGCCTCGCGGCTGCGCCGCGCACTCACCACGACCGGATCGAGTTCGACCGTGGCGGCTGCCGCGTCGGACTGTGCGTGCACCGGCGCGACCGACGCCGCCGAGCAGATGGCCACGCCCGCCCAGAGCGGCAGCGCCGGCCGAACCGGCGCGCCGCGCCGAAGGATTTGCTTCGTCTGGTTCATGCGGTCGAGCGGTTGCGCGCCGTGAGTGCGGCCGGGGGCCGGGATCGGCGATTCTGCCCAGCTTCGCGCCGCTGCGCCGGATCGCGGCCACCCCCGCAGATCGGGAGAGTCCCGAGCCCTGCGAGCGTGCCGCGCGTCCGTGATAATGCGCCGCCACGGCCGAAACGAAACGACCGGTGGCGGAGCCCGACAGATGCGTTACAAGGAAGCGCGAGAGCAGAGTGCCGAGTTGCTGAGGCTGGCGCTGACCGAGATGGGGCGGCACGCTGCGTCGTTCACGCCGATCTCGTTCGCCGTCTGGTACGAGCATGTGGCGGGTATCAATCCGCCGCTGAGCCGAGCGATCGGCGAGCTGGCAAGGACCGAGCCGCGCTTCAGCGACGAGACGATCGCCCGGCTGCACGCCGACGCACATCGCCGAGCTCGACGTCTCGACCGCCGAGCAGATCAGCGAACGCATCAAGACCGTCATGAAGGGCATGGCCGAGGCCGCCAGCGACACCGGCGCAACCGCCGGCCAGCTTCGGCGACAAGCTCAACGCCCTGAGTGCCAGCCTGAAGAACGAGCACGATGACAGCGGTTCGGCTGTCGCAATGGCTGCGAGGATGCGTTGAGCGGTACCAGCCAGATGCAGGCATGCGGTGAAGACGCTGCAGGACCGTGTCAATCGCAGTCAGCAAGAGATCGACACGCTGCGGGCCGACCTCGAACGCGAGCGCGTCGACGCCACGCTGTGCCCGCTGTCGCGGGTGCTGAACCGCAAGGGATTCGACCGCCAGATCGACGCCATGCTGGCCCAGGCACCACCGGCCGGGCAGGTGCATGCCCTGCTCATGCTCGACATCGACCATTTCAAGTCGGTCAACGACAGCCACGGCCACCTCATCGGCGACCGCGTGATCCAGGCGCTCGGCGAGGTGCTGCGCGCCAGCGTGAGCGCCGGCATGAGCGCGGCTCGCTATGGCGGCGAGGAATTCGCGGTGTTGATGCCGGCCACGACCGCAGCCGAGGGCATCAAGCTCGCCGAGGTGCTGCGCAACCGGATCAAGGCCATGAAGATCCGCAACCGCCACACCAACGAGGTCGTGCTGACCGTCACCGTCTCCGGCGGCATTGCGGTTGCGTCACGCCGGAGAAGACCAGGTCGAGCCTGATCGCGCGTGCCGATTCGGCGCTCTACAAGTCCAAGCAGGGCGGACGCGACCGCATCAGCGTCGGCTGACCAGCACCGGCGCAGCCACTGAACCAAGGGTCGAGGCCGATCCGGCAGTCGGCGGAGCGGCGTCGATCGCACGCCGCGGCCGCCAGCGTGTTGAGGCGCCGGGCGCCAGCTCAGGGTTTCTACGGTCGATCGGTGCCAGCCGAACTTGTAGGATAACCTGATGAATTCGATGACCGCCACCGCCCGATTCCGCTGATGCATGCGCCTGCATCATCGGCCGGCAGCCGGCTGCTGGCACCGAGCCGCCTGTCCGATCGGCTGGCATCGCTGCTCGCCGCCCAGATCGAGGGCGGCGAACTCGCGCCCGGCGACCGTCTGCCGACCGAGCTGACCCTGGCACAGCAGCACGGCGTGTCGCGCACCGTCGTCCGCGAAGCGGTGAATCAGCTCAAGTCGCAGCGACTGGTCACCTCGCGCCAGGGCTCGGGCGTCTTCGTTGCCGCCCCCGAGGCGCACAAGCCGCTGGCCTTCGATCCGATGGTCCTCGAGTCACTCGCGACGGTGGTGCAGATCGTCGAAGTCAGGCGTGCGCTGGAAGGCGAGATCGCTGCGCTGGCAGCCGAGCGCGCTGACGGTGCCACGGTCGAACAGCTGCGCCGCTCGCTCGAGGCGATCGAAGCGGCAGTGGCCGCCGGCGGCGATGGCGTGACCGAAGATGTCGCCTTCCACCTCGCGCTGGCCGACGCCTCCGGCAATCCGCAGTTCGGCCGCTTGCTCGGCTTCCTCGACCAGTACCTGCGCGAAGCGATCCACGTCACGCGCAGCAATGAAGCCCGCTACCAGCACTTTGCCGACGCAGTCCGCAGCGAACACCGCGCCATCGTCGATGCCATCGCCGCCGGCGACCCGACCCGCGCGCGCGCCAGTGCGACCGGCCACATGGTGCAGGCGGCGCGCCGGCTCGAGGCCGCCGGCATCGTCGACATCGCCACCGATCGGCGCGGCGCAACCCCAACCACCACAGGAACATGATGACCACTTCCTCGCAAACCCGGCGCACGCTCGGCGTCGTCGGACTGGGATCGATGGGTTACGGCGCGGCCGTTTCGGCGCTGCGCCGCGGCATACCGACCTGGGGGCTCGATACGCGGGCCGAAGCACGCGAGCGCTTCGTCGCCGACGGCGGCCAGGCCACCGACTCGCTGGGCGAACTGGCCGCGTCACTGCGACGCGGTGGTGGTGCTGGTCGTCAACGCGGCGCAGACCGAGCAGGTGCTGTTCGGCGACCACGGGCCTTGCCGCGGCGCTCAGGCCCGGCTCGGTCGTGATCACCTCGGCGACCGTCGATCCGACGCTGCCGCCGGTGTGGGAGCAGCGGCTGGCCGAACGCGGTCTGCTGCTGATCGATGCGCCGGTCTCGGGTGGTGCCGCCAAGGCCGCCGCAGGGGCAGATGACGGTGATGGCCTCGGGCCGCCCGGAAGCCTTCGATGCCGCCGGCGCGCTGCTCGACGCGATCGCCGGCAAGGTCTACCGCCTGGGCGACCGCGTCGGCATCGGATCGACCGTCAAGATGGTCAATCAGCACCTGGCCGGCGTGCACATCGCAACCGCCTGCGAGGCAATGGCGCTCGGCATGCGCGCTGGCGCCGATCCGCGCCAGCTGTACGAGGTGATCTGCAACTCGGCCGGCATGAGCTGGATGTTCCAGAACCGCGTGCCGCACATCCTGGACGGCGACTACACGCCGCTGTCGGCGGTCAACATCTTCATCAAGGATCTCGGCATCGTGCTCGACGCCGCGCGCAAGCTGCAGTTTCCGCTGCCGCTGGCGGCGCAGGCGCATCAGCTGTACCTCGCCACCGCCGCCGCCGGTCACGGCGCCGAGGACGATTCGGCGGTGATCAAGTTCTACGCCGAGCTGGCCGGCATCGAGCTGCCGGCGCCGGCAGCGCGTCCGGGGGACGCGGCATGACGCGCGCGCATCACGCTCGGCGTCATCGCCGACGATTTCACCGGCGCCACCGACGTCGCGAGCATGCTGGTGCGCTCCGGCATGCGCACCGTGCAGCTGATCGGCGTGCCGCAGGCCCGGCAGCCGCATCGGCGACGACGTCGATGCGGTGGTGGTGGCGCTGAAATCGCGCACCACGCCGGCCGCCGACGCGGTGGCCGAGTCGCTGGCGGCGCTCGCGCTGGCTGCGCGCCGCCGGCGCGCGCCAGTTCTACTTCAAGTACTGCTCGACCTTCGACTCGACCGCCGCCGGCAACATCGGCCCGGTCGCCGATGCGCTGCTCGACGCGCTCGGCAGCGACTTCGCGATCGCCTGCCCGGCCTTCCCGGAGAACGGCCGCACCATCTTCCGCGGCCACCTGTTCGTCGGCGACGAGCTGCTGTCGCGACTCGGGCATGCGCAACCATCCGCTGACGCCGATGACCGACGCCAACCTGGTGCGCGTGCTGCAATCGCAGACCGCATCGAAGGTCGGTCTGCTGCGCTACGACACCGTGGCGCGCGGTGTCGATGCGACGCGCGAGCGCATCGCCGCGCTGCGCGCCGAGGGCGTGCGCCTCGCGGTCGCCGATGCGATCGACAACGACGACCTGCGGACGCTCGCGCGCGCCTGCGCCGACCTGCCGCTGATCACCGCCGGCTCGGGCGTCGCGCTCGGCCTGCCCGAGGTCTATGCCGAGCGCGGCTGGCTGGTGCCCGACGCGCAGGCCGCGACGCTGCGATCCGGTCGGCGGCGCGGCGGCGGTGATGTCGGGATCGTGCTCGAGTCGCCACCAATGCACAGGTCGAGCACTGGCTCGGCGCCGGACCGGCCCGGCTTCCGGATCGACGCGCTGGCGCTGGCCGACGGCGAGCCGCTCGCCGAACAGGCGCTCGACTGGGCCGACGCAGCGGCTGGCCGATGGCCCGGTGCTGATCTATGCCACCGCCGCGCCGCAGCAGGTGCGCGAGGTCCAGGCCGCGCTCGGCACCGAGCGCGCCGGACAGCTGGTCGAGCGCTGCCTGGCGCAGATCGCCGCCGGGCTGGTCGAGCGCGCGGCGTGCGTCGGCTGGTCGTGGCCGGTGGCGAGACCTCCGGCGCGGTCGTCCAGGCGCTCGGCATGTCGATGCGCTGCGCATCGGCGCGACGATCGATCCCGGGCGTGCCGTGGACGCGCGCCGAAGGCCGGCCGCTGCTGCTGGCGCTGAAGTCCGGCAACTTCGGCAGCGTCGACTTCTTCGCCAAGGCGCTGGCGCAGGTCGACTGATGGCGAGCCCACGCCGCCCTGCGCGAAGAGATCTGCCGCGTCGGTCGGCTGCTGTACGGCCGCGGCTATGTGCATGCCACCGCCGGCAACATCAGCGTGCGCCTGCCCGATGACGCCGGCTACCTGATCACGCCGACCGATGCCTGCCTCGGGCGGCTCGACCCGGCCGCGCTGGCGCATGTCGATCTCGACGGCCGGCAGACTCAGCGGCGACCGCGCCAGCAAGACGCTCGCGCTGCACCGGCGCATCTACGACAGCGATCCGCAGGCCGGCTGCGTGATCCACAGCCACAGCACGCACCTGGTCGCGCTGAGCCTGCAGGGCGGCGCCGCCGGCGCCGATCTGCTGCCGCCGATCACGCCGTACTTCGTGATGAAGGTCGGGCATGTGCCGCTGATTCCCTACCATCGCCCCGGCGATCCGCAGGCCGCCGAGCAGGTCGCGGCGGCGATCGAGCGCGTCGCGCCGAGCCGGCGCGCCGATCCGCGCGGTGATGCTCGAGCGGCTGGGGCCGAATGTCTGGCACGACTCACCGGCTGCGGCATCGGCGGTGCTCGAGGAGCTCGAGGAGACCGCCCGGCTGTGGCTGCTGTCGATCCGCGCCCGCAGCCGCTCGACGAGGCGCAGATCGACGAGCTGCGCCGCCACTTCGGCGCGCGCTGGTAGCCGCCCGCGCACCGCACGCTTCCTCCACCCACTATCCGACCGGAGCCCCGATGCCACGTTTTGCCGCCAACCTGTCGATGATGTACCAGGAGCACGACTTCCTCGACCGCTTCGCCGCTGCGGCAGCCGATGGCTTTCGCGCGGTCGAGTACCTCTTTCCGTATGCCTTCGAGCGCGACGAGCTCGCGCAGCCGGCTGGCCGACAACGGCCTGCAGCAGGTGCTGTTCAACGCGCCGCCGGGCAACTGGGACGCGCGGCGAGCGCGGCCTGGCCAGCCTGCCCGGCCGCGAGGACGAATTCCGGCGCGGTTTCGCCGAACTGGCGCTGCCGTATGCCGCAGGCGCTGCACTGCCCGCGCATCCACGTGATGGCCGGCCTGCTGCCGGCCGGCGCCGATCGGGCCGCGCACCGCGCCGCCTATCTCGCCAACCTGGCGTGGGCCGCGCAGCAGGCGGCGTCGGCCGGCATCGACGTGCTGATCGAGCCGATCAACCGGCGCGACATCCCGGGCTTCTTCCTGAACCGCCAGGACGACGCGCACGAGGTCGTCGCCGAGGTCGGCGCCGGCAACCTGAAGGTGCAGATGGACCTGTACCACTGCCAGATCGTCGAGGGCGACCTGGCGATGAAGCTGCGCCAGTACCTGCCAACCGGTCGCGTCGGCCACCTGCAGATCGCCGGCGTGCCGCAGCGCCACGAGCCCGACCTCGGCGAGATCAATCACCCCTACCTGTTCGAGCTGATCGACGAGCTCGGCTTCGACGGCTGGATCGGCTGCGAATACCGGCCGCGCGCCGGCACCCGCGACGGGCTCGGCTGGTTCGCCCCGTACCGCGCCACGCAGCCGGCAAGCGAGCGCTCATCTCCCCGCACGACATCATGAAACTGCTGATCACCGGCGGCGCCGGCTTCCTCGGCGCGCGACTCGCGCGCACCCTGCTCGCCCGCGACACGCTCGGCCGGACGGCGCATCGAGACACTGGTGCTGGCCGACCTGTTCCGGCGCCGGCCGACCTGCGCGGCGACCCTCGCGTGCAGTCGCGTGCTGGCGCCCTGCTCGATCAGTGCCAGTCGCTGCGCGACGAGGTGTTCGACGGCGTATTCCACCTGGCGTCGGCCGTCTCGGCCGAGTGCGAAAGCGACTTCGATCTCGGCCTGCGCTCCAACCTGGACAGCACGCGGGCGCTGCTCGACGCCCTGCGGGCATCGTCGACGGCCGGCGCGGCGCCGGCCCGGCTGGTCTTTGCCAGCTCGGTCGCGGTGTTCGGATCCGACCCGGCCCTCGCGCTGCCAGCGGTGGTCGACGACCGCACCCTGCCCACGCCGCAGTCGTCGTACGGCATCCACAAGTTCATCTGCGAGCAACTGGTTGCCGACTACACCCGCAAAGGCTACATCGACGGTCGCAGCGCGCGCCTGATGACGGTCTCGGTGCGGCCGGGCAAGCCCAATGCGGCGGCTTCCGGCTTTCTGTCGGGCATCATCCGCGAGCCGCTCGCCGGTGTCGATGCGGTGTGCCCGGTGGCCCTGGAAACGGCCGTCGCCCTGTCGTCGCCGGCGCGCACCATCGACGGCCTGATCGCGGTCTTCGAGGCCGACCGCGATCGCTTCGGCGGGCGCACCGCGCTCAACCTGCCGGCCCTGACGGTGCGCGTCGAGCAGATGCTCGACGCGCTGCGCAGCGTTGCCGGCGACGAAGCGGTGGCGCGCGTGCGTTTCGTGCCGGATCGCCCAGGTGGCGCGGATGGTCGGCGGCTGGCCATCGCGCTTCGAATCCGAACGGACGCAGCGCATGGCGCTGCAGCCCGATCCCGATTTCCTCAGCATCGTGCGCCAGTACGTGCAGGAATATCCGCAGGCGGTGACGGTGCCGCTGCGCGATCCATCCCCTCAACCTTCCGCCCAATCTCAGCAGGACACCCCATGAGCAGAAACACCACCCGCACCCTGATTGCCGCTGCCGCACTGGCCGCAGCCGCCGGCGCTTCGGCGCAGACCGTGCTGAAGATCGGCTATGCAACGACCAAGGAGTCGCACTACGGCGTCGGCTCGACCGTCTTCTGCGAAGAACTCGAGAAGAACACCAAGGACCGCTACAGCTGCCAGCATTTCCCGTCGTCGGCACTCGGCGGCGAGCGCGAGCAGATCGAGGCGGTGCAGCTCGGCACGCAGGACATCGTCAACACCTCGACCGGCCCGCTCGGCAACTTCGTGTCCGAAGTCAGGATCGTCGACATCCCGTTCCTGTTCCGTGACTACGACCACGCCCGCAAGGTGATGGACGGCCCGATCGGCCAGGACATCCTGAAGAAGATGCAGGCCAAGGGTCTGATCGGCCTGGCGTGGACCGAGAACGGGTTCCGCCACATGACCAACAACAAGCAGCCGATCCGACAGGCGAGCGACGCGTCGGGCCTGAAGCTGCGCACGATGGAGAACAAGGTGCACATGGAGGGCTACAAGACCTTCGGCCTGCTGCCGACGCCGATGCCTTTCCCGGAGCTGTTCACCGCGCTGCAGCAGGGCACGGTCGATGGCCAGGAGAACCCGATTCCGGTGATCCTGTCGTCGAAGTTCTCGCAGGTGCAGAAGCACCTGTCGCTGACCTCGCACGTCTACTCGCCGGCGGTGCTGATCCTGTCGCCCAACGTCTGGAACAAGCTGTCCGACGCCGACAAGAAGATCTTCACCGACGCCGCGCGCAAGGGCGGCGAGGCACAGCGCAAGAAGGTCAATGACGACGAGTCCAACGGCATCGCCCAGTTGAAGAAGGACGGCATGCAGGTGGTCGAGAAGGTCGACGGCGAGAGCTTCCGCAAGGCGGTGGCGCCGGCCTATGCCAACTTCGCCAAGGAGTTCGGCGCCGACAAGATCGCTGCCATCCAGGCGGTCAAGTAAGCAGCGCATGCGACCGGAGCCGTCGTGCCGCTGGCACGCGACCGGTCCGTCGATCACGCAAGAGCGGCTGCGGATCATCGATCCGCCAGCCCTCGGAGGAGACGTTCGTGCGTAATCTGTTGCTGGCGCTCGATCGCCATCTGACCAACTTCGCGCTGTTGGCCGCGAGCGTGCTGCTTGCGGTGATCTGCACGCTCGGCCTGTGGCAGGTCGTCAGCCGCTTCGTGCTGTCGCAGCCGTCGACCTGGACCGAGGAGGCGATGCGCCGCCTGCTGATCTGGTGCGTGATGCTCGGCGTCGTGGCCGCCTTCCGACGCGGCGCGCTGGTCTCGGTCGACCTGATGCTGCGCACGAGCAAGGGCGCCTGGCGCCATGTCGGTGCGCTCGATCATCACCGTCACCTCGCTGACCTTCCTCGGCGTGCTGGTGTGGTTCGGCACCAACCTCGCCTACCGGGTGCGCTTCCAGACCTTCGCCAGCATGGAGCTGTCGATGGCCTGGGCCTATGCAGCGCTGCCGGTGTGTGCCCTGCTCGCCATGATCGCGGTGCTGGCGCAGCACTTCGACCCGATCAACGAAGAACTCGAAAGCGCGCAGTAGCCGCGCGCTGCCAGCGCTCACCACCATGTCACTGACCCTACTCGTCACGATGCTGCTGGCCTTTGCCTTCAGCATCTCGATCGCCGTCGCCATCGGCGGCTCGGCGATGCTCGGCATCGCGATCTTCGATCCGAGCAAGCTCGTGCTCGCCCCGAAGGAGATGTTCTCGGCCATCGACAAGTTTCCGCTTGCCGCGGTGCCGTTCTTCATCCTGGCCGGCAACCTGATGGAGACACGGCGGCATCTCGCGCCGCCTGGTCGACTTCGCCAAGAGCCTGGTCGGCGGCGTGCAGGGCGGCCTGCCGATGACCTGCGTGCTGACCTGCATGATCTTTGCAGCGGTCTCCGGCTCGTCGGTCGCCACCACCTTCGCGATCGGCGCGATCCTGATTCCGGCGCTGGTCAAGCACGGTTATCCGAAGACCTACGCAGCGGCGCTGCAGGCCACCTCGGCCGAGCTCGGCGTGGTGATCCCGCCGTCGATCCCGATGATCCTGTTCGGCGTCTCGGCCGAGGTCTCGATCGGCGAGCTGTTCGTCGCCGGCTTCGGGCCCGGGCCTGCTGATCGGCGCCGCGCTGATGCTGTTCGTCCACCTGTTCTGCCGCTGGAAGGGCTGGGGCAAGCAGGACGGCGACGGCCGCCTTGGTGTCGGCACCGCCACGCTGCAGGCCGGCTGGGCGCTGCTGATGCCGGTGATCATCCTCGGCGGCATCTATGGTGGCGTCTTCACGCCGACCGAGGCGGCGGTGGTCGCGGTCTTCTATGCGCTCATCGTCGGCATGGTGGTGCACCGCGAGCTGCACTGGTCGAATCTGATGCCGGTACTGCGCAAGTCGGTCATCTCGAGTGCGGTGATCATGTTCATCATCGCCAATGCCGGACTGTTCGCCTACCTGATCACCCGCGCCGGCATCCCGGATGCGATCGGCACCTGGCTGACCGACGTGCTCGAAGTCACCGGCCTATTTCCTGCTCGGCGTCAATGCCGCGCTGTTCGTGATCGGCATGTTCATCGAGACCTCGGCCGCCATCATCGTGCTGGCGCCGATCCTGGTTCCGGTGGCGGTGCACTTCGGCGTCGATCCGGTGCACTTCGGCATGATCATGATCGTCAACCTGGCGCTCGGCATGATCACGCCGCCGTTCGGCGTCAACCTGTTCGCCGCCTGCACGGTGGCGCAGATCTCGCTCGAGCGGATCGTCAAGCACCTCATCCCGTTCGTGCTGGTGATCATCGCCTGCCTGATGCTGATCACCTACATCCCGGCGATCAGCCTGACCCTGCGCGACCTGGTCTACCCGCAGGCAGCCCCGGCGATCGGACCGATGCCCACGCCGGTGATGCCTGTCGCCGGCGCCAGCCAACTGAGCGCCGCTCACCGACCCGACAGTCCATGACCAAGCCCATTCCCGCCGCTTCTCGAACCTGATCGACGGCGAGCACTGCGCCGCGCTGTCGGGCCGCACCATCGACGTCGTCGATCCGGCCAACGGCCAGGTCTTCACCACCCTGCCGCGCAGCGATGCGCGCGACATCGACGCGGCGGTGGCGGCGGCCCGCGCGGCCTTCCATGGTGCCTGGGGGCGCCTCACCGCGACCGAGCGCGGCCGCATCCTGTCGCGGCTGTCGGCGCTGATCCTCGAGCACCACGACGAACTGTCCGAGCTCGAGTGCCGCGATACCGGCAAGCCGATCCAGCAGGCGCGCGTCGACATCACCGCCTGCGCACGCTACTTCGAGTACTACGGCGGCGCGGCCGACAAGCTGCACGGCGAGACGATTCCGTATGCCCAGGGCACGAGCGTGCTCGCGCTGCGCGTGCCGCACGGCGTGACCGGCCACATCATTCCGTGGAACTACCCGGCGCAGATCTTCGGCCGCTCGGTCGGCGGCGCGCTGGCCGCGGGCAACGCCTGCGTCGTCAAGCCGGCCGAGGACGCCTGCCTGACGCCGCTGCGCATCGCCGCGCTCGCGCTCGACGCCGGCCTGCCGGCCGGCGCGCTGAACATCGTCTGCGGTCTCGGCAGCGAGGCCGGTGCCGCGCTGGCGGCGCATGCCGGCATCAACCACATCTCGTTCACCGGCTCGCCGCAGACCGGCACCGCCGTGGCGCAGGCCGCGGCCGTCAACCACGTGCCGGTGACGCTCGAACTCGGCGGCAAGTCACCGCAGGTCGTCTTCGCCGATGCCGACCTCGACGCCGCGCTGCCGGTGCTGGTCAACGCGATCGTGCAGAACGCCGGCCAGACCTGCGCCGCCGGCAGCCGGGTGCTGATCGAGCGCAGCGCTGCATCGCGCAGGTGATGGAACTGCTCAAGCAGCGCTTCGAGGCGCTGCGCACCGGCGCCGGCATGGACGGTCCCGACTGCGGACCGCTGATCAGCCGGCGCCAGCTCGAGCGGGTCGACGACGATGGTCGATGCGGCGCTGCGCCGACGGCGTGCGCGTGGTTGCCCAGTCATCGCTGGTGGCGGGCACGCCACGCGACGGCTACTACTTTCCGCCGATGCTGATCGACAAGGTGCCGGCCGAGCCACGCGATCGCCTGCGAGGAAGTCTTCGGCCCGGTGCTGGCCGCCTTCGCCTTCGACACCGAGCAGGAAGCGGCCGACCTGGCCAATGCGACGCCCTACGGCCTGACTGCCGCGGTGTGGACCCGCGACGGCAGCCGCGCCCTGCGCATGGCCCAGCGCATCGACGCCGGCCAGGTGTTCATCAACAACTACGGCGCCGGCGGCGGCATCGAACTGCCGTTCGGCGGCATGAAGCACTCGGGCTACGGCCGCGAGAAGGCATTCGAAGGCCTGCGCAGCTTCACCACGATCAAGACGATCGCGATCGCGCACGGCTGAAGCTTGCGAAGCCCGGCTGCCAGCAGTGCGGCAGCAGTGCCCGGCTCGGCTGGGTCGGGTTTCGACGGCATGCGTTCGGACCTGGTGCCGTCCGGTCCTCGACCCGACACGCCGCCGGGCCGGATCCGGTCGCAGCCCGTATCGGTAGTTTCCGCCGAATGACGACCCCGGCGCGCGCGTACCATCGCCTGCGCTGAAGGGCGACACCCGCCGCTTCGCCCATTCATCCGCTCATTGGAGTCCCCTGCATGAAATCCATTCGTCGCGCCCTCGTGCTGGCGCTTGCCGCCGCACCGTTCATCGCCGCCGCCCAGGGCACCTGGCCCAGCAAACCGGTCCGCATCGTCGTTCCCTTCGCCGCCGGCGGCACCACCGACCTCCTGGCGCGCGCGCTCGCTCCCGAGCTGCAGCGCGCCTTCGGGCAGCCGTTCGTGATCGACAACAAGCCCGGCGCCGGCGGCAACAACGGCGCGACCGAGGTGGCGCGCGCCGCGCCGGACGGCCACACGCTGCTGATGGGCACCGTCGGCACGCATGCGATCAATGCCGCGCTGTACCCGAAGATGCCGTTCGACCATGTCAAGGACTTCGCGCCGATCACCTTGGTCGCCGGCGTGCCGAACGTGCTGGTCGTCAGCCTGCCGACGGCTGAGAAGTACGGCATCCAGACGGTGGCCGACCTGATCAAGGTGGCCAGGTCCAACCCGGGCAAGCTCAACATGGCGAGTTCGGGCAACGGCACCTCGATCCACCTGGCGGGCGAGCTGTTCAAGAGCATGACCGGCACCTTCATGCTGCACATCCCCTACCGCGGCTCGGGTCCGGCGCTGATCGATCTGATCGGCGGCAACATGGACCTGATGTTCGACAACCTGCCGTCGGCGCTGCCGCACATCAAGTCCGGCAAGCTCAAGGCACTGGCGGTGACGAGCGCGACCCGCTCGGCCGCCCTGCCCGACGTGCCGACCATCGCCGAAGCCGGCGGCCCGGCGCTGAAGGGCTACGACGCCAGTTCATGGTTCGGCCTGCTGGCACCGGCAGGCACACCGCGCCGAGGTCATCTCGCGCGTGCAGGCCGAGGTCACGCAAGGCGCTGGCGACCCCGGCCCTCAAGGAGCGGCTGGTCGCGCAGGGCGCGATTCCGGGCGGCATCACCCCGGCCGAGTTCGCACGCTTCATCGAAGCCGAGACCCGGAAGTGGGCTGAGGTCGTGAAGACCTCCGGTGCCAAGGTCGACTGATCGCCTGTGGTGACGACGGGTGCGCCTGCCGGCGTCGCCTGCCGTCACCTGCCAGCGAAGGCACCACGCCAACCCGGTCCGAAGTGTGCAGTTGTGCCGATCTTCGGGATGTACCGGCGCCCGGTGGCGTCTAGCATCCGACGAGGCCAGGCCAGCGCGCACGCCTGCGCCGGCTCGGTCCATCGCACCGGCCGGAGCCGGACCGAGGAGAGCACGATGGCGACTGCACGCATCGGATATCGGCAGGAAGTCGAGACCTTCCGTCAGCGGCTCGACGACATCATCGGCGGCGCCGGTCCCAAGCAAGGCCGGATCCAGATCGATACCACCGGCCACCGCAGCCGGGCGGTGCCATCGAAGACACTCGAGCAGGCGCTGGCACGCTACGGCATGCGGCGCTTCGAATCCGTGTCGCGTGTCCTGACGCTGTTCGAGATGGCGCGCCGGATCGAGGACCTCGACCGACGCAGCCGCCGGCCGCGCGTCACCCCGAGCGGTGCAGTCTGGCAGGCATTCACCGGCACCCGGGACGCGAATGCCTGCCACACCTGCCCATGCCACCTGCAGATCGACGGCCACCTGCCGACCCTGATCACGCGCAACCGCGGCCTGCAGCGTCACCTGATCATTGCATTCGCCGATTGCATGCTGATGCCGCGTGCGATCAACGAAGTCGACATCGCGGTGGACGACACCTTCGGCCGCGCCGCCTTTGCCGATGCCGCGCAGGCCGTGCTGAACGAGCCAGGCGTCGGCTGGCGCGAGGCCACCGAGCGTTTCCGCGAGCAAGCGCGCGACCTGATGGGCCCGGTGCACGAGATCCTGTTCGGTCGCGCCGGCGGGCGGTTCCATCCCGACGATTCGGAGGACCGGATGCGGCTCGACGCCCTCGGTGCGTACTATGAAGGACTGTTCCTGACGCCGATCGACGAGCGGGCCAACAGCGCGTTTGCGGCTGACGTGCTGCGCGAAATCGGAAACGTGCCGCAGCCGGCAGACCGCTAGGGCGTATTGGCAGGCTCGCGCCGACCGCGTTGCGGGTCGTGCAGCACGGTGCCGACGCCGACGCCAGCCCCGACGCGCGCGCCCCCTGCCGGGACGCTGGCACCGACGCCCATGCCCGCACTGACCTGGCCTCGCTGGTTGACACCGACACCGACACCGACCGGCCCGAAGCCGGTACCCGCTCCGATGTGCACGCCACCACTGCCGACACCCAGCCCGAGCGAGACGCCCGGCAACAGCGGTATGCCGATGCCGATGCTGGCACAACCGGCGAGCCCGCCGGCGACCGCGAGCGACGCGAGCAGCCGCAGGCCGACGCCGCGCCAGCGAAAGGTATTGGACTTCATCTGCCCATTCTAGGGACCGCTGGCTCCCCCACTCGGCCTCAGGGTCGGCAAGGCCCGCAACCGGGATCGGACCGGACTGAACGGATTGCTACCTGGAGGAAAGGACGGCTTTGCCATTTCAGTAGCCGGCAGGCAAGGTCCGGGTTCCGCCCGCCACCTCGACGACCAGCTGGTTCTGATTCGGAACAAGACCGACGATCTGACCCAGCCGGATCGAACCTGCATGGGTCGTCAACCTGCTGATTCCGACCGGCCTCGCGACCGACAAGGCGCCGATGCTGATGTTGCCGGATCTCGCCAGCACATCGACCAGGCCACTGCTGACATACAGACCGCTTCCCGAGATGGCGTTGCCACCTGTCCAGGCCGTGGCGGCATGGAGCGTGATGCCGGTGCCGGCCCGGAGTGTTCCGAAGACCAGCCCGCCCCCGCTGGCGATCGCGCTGATCTTGCCGCCGGAGGCAGTCGTCAGGTTGCCCAGCGAGGCATGGCTGCCGCTGGTGATGGTGATATCACCAGCGGCCTGGCCGGCGCTCGAGAGCAGGGTGCCGCCCGACTGCAACAACGCGTTGCCCGACGTGACGTTGAAGCTTCGAATGGTCAGCGCATCGCCGCTGCGGGCGCTGAACGAGGTTCTGGCGCTGGCTGCATTGATGGTGACCGCACCGGCCAGCGAATCCGCATTGACGCTCGACGTGACGCTGGCCACCGATCCAGCCGTCAGCCCTTTGCCTGCCGACAGGTCCAGTCCGGTTTGGGCAATGAGGGTATTGGCCGTCATCTTCCCCTTGGCGTCCGCCGTGATGCTGCCGGCCGTCGAGGTCATCGCGCCAAGGAGCGCGTCCCCTTCACTTCGCAAGTCCATGGCGCCGCTGGTCGCGCCGGTGCCCGAAACGATCAGGTCGGTCCCCGACTGCAGGTTGGCCGTGCCGGCGTTGAACGCCTTGACGGTCAGCGCACCGCCGCTGGTCGCGTTGAACGCTGTCTTGGCAATCACGCCATTCACCAGCAGAAGGCCGCTGTCCGTGGATGCGACGGCGCCCGAGGTGATGCTGGTCAGCGAACCGGCGGTCAGCCCGGTGCGCGCCGACAGGTCCAGCCCCGCCTGCGCCCGGAGCGCATCGGCCGTCATCCTGCCCCCGGCGGCTGCCGTGATGCTGCCGGCGGTCGAGGTCAGGTTGCCAAGGAGCGCGTCCCCGTCGCTTCTCAGATCCATCGCGCCACTGGTCGTGCCGGTGCCCGCAACGATCAGGTCGGTGCCCGATTGCAAGCTGGCGGTGGCGGCGTTGAACGTCTTGACGGTCAGCGCATCGCCGCTGGCGGCGTTGAACGCGGTCTTGGCGACCACGCCATTCATCAGGAGAATGCCGCGGTCGGTCGATACATCGACGGCTGAGGCGATGCTGGCCAGCGAATGGGCAGTCAGACCGGTGCCAGCCGACAGGTCCAGTCCGGCTTGCGCCCTGAGGGCATTGACCGTCATCCTGCCCCCCGCGTCCGCCGTGATGCTGCCGGCCGTCGAGGTCAGGTTGCCGAAGAGCGCGTCCCCGCCGCTTCGCAGGTCCATGGCGCCGGTGGTCGCTGTCGTGCCGGCGACCGACATGTTGGCGCCGGCTTGCAAGCTCGCCGTGGCGGCGTTGAAGGAGCCCACGGTCATCGCACCGTTCAGCGCCCGCGCGTCGAACGCAGCCTTGCTGACGAGCGCGCCGGCGCTGAGCGACCCACCGGTGGAGGTCAGTTCAATCCGCCCCGCGGTCGACGTCAGCTTGCCGAAGTCGGCATTGCCGCCCGCCACCGCAATCAGGTTGCCCGGCAGCGCAGCCGAAGAAACACCCAGCGTGCCACCTGACATCAGCGCCAGGTTGCCAAGTGTGGTGCTCACTGCGCCCGCGCTCAGGTCGCCGGTGCCGGAAGTGAGGGTGACATCCCCGACAGCCGACACGCTCTGGGCCTCAAGGCTGCCATCGTCAGTGGTGGCGCGCACGGTGGCGGTGGCGCTGGCCAGCATCGACGCTTGCAGGCCGGTGCCGGCGGTGACCGTCACGGCACCCCTGGCCGATCCGGCCAGCAGGGAGGCAGATCCGCCCGCGTTCACCGACAGCAGGCCGGTGCTGCTGGTGGCGTTGGTCAGACTGAGGTTGCGCGTGGCGCTCAATGCCACGTCACCGTGTGCGCTCGTGAAGTCCACCGACAGGTCGTCCCCGCTGGTCATCGTGAGCTTTCCGGTCGACGCCAACACGCTGGTTGCCCTGATGTCGCCTGATCCCCGGACGTCGATGTTGTTCGCGGCGCGCCAGGATACGCCCTGCACGTCGCCGCCCAGTGCGCTCAGGGTCAGGTCACGCCCCGCGGAAGCCGTGGTCAACGCCACCGAACCATCCGCAGTGGCTGCAACGTCCCGGTTGGAGAGCACGCTGCCCAGGGCGATGTCGCCCTCGGCTGCCAGGCTGACGCCACCGGCACTGGCCGTCACATTGCTGCCGGTGATGTCACCGCCGGCGCCGATCACGATCTGACCACCCGCGTTGTACATCACCCCGGTGACGTCACCGCCGGCCTCGGCAAATATGCTTCCGCGCGCCCTCACCGGCCCGGTGTTGTAGATGCCGCCGGTCGCGGTCGCGGAGAAGTCCAAGCCGGCATGGACCGACTTCAGGGTCAGGCCGGAACCGGCCGCGCCCTGCAGGTAGACCGAATAGCCAAGCGCCGACGTGGCATTGACACCGCCGGAACCGACCTTGACGACCATCGGATTCCCGAGCCCGCCGACCGAGCCGCCCAGCGCGGTGAGCAGGAGCTCGTTGGCCTCGATCGAGCGGACGGCGCGGTCGCCGGCGGCCGGGAAGTTGATGACTGCCCGGGCGTCGCGGATGGAGCCCGTCGCCGACAGCGTCGCGCTGCCTGGCGTGTAGATGTCAGCGGCGCGCAGGTCGCCGATCTGATGGATCCAGATGCCGTCGTTCGCGCGCGCCACCAGCGTGCCGATGGCATTGTTTGCCAAGGTGATCTGGACCGGGTTGCCGGCCACGCCTATGCTGCCTTGGGCCGCCTCCAGCACAGCCTTCTGGGCTTGAATGACCGAGACACCGGCGTTGGCAACGCTGAGGATGGAGTCGGTCACCTTGATGCGGACTTCGCCAGGGGCCGTGATCTGCTCCAGATTGGCACTGCCGCCGTTGGCGTAGGTCTCGGTGCTGTCGGCACCCAGGTAGATGAAGCCGTTGGACGTCACGTTGAGGCGGTTCGACAGGACGTTGAAGGTGTCCTTCTTGACCACGGTCAGGGTCCAGCTGCCCCGATCGAGATTCATGTCGTCGCTTTCGGCCGACATGATGGCCAGGCGCTCGCCGTCTGTCAGCTCGACCGGCAGACCTCGAGCAAGGCGGTCCGCCCGGCCCAGCGGAATCACCACCTGGCCATCGTCGTTGCCGATCTGCCCGGCCGAGCGCAGGACAACGCGGCTACCCACCACGTTGGGCTCCTCGATACGCGTCTGGGTGTCCGTGCTGCTCTTGGTGAAGACCGCGCTGGGCAACGGGCTGTACAGCTCGGCGTCCGTCCATTCAGCCAATGCACCCACTTCGGACTTGCCGTTGGCGAGGTTCGCGACATTGATGGCCGCGATGATCCGACCGTTGTCGCTCTGGTAACGGGTATCGCCGAACTGTGCGTGCAACGCCTTCATCTCCGCAGTGCGTGCAGCTTCGATGTCCGTTACCTGCATCTCGGTCAGCCCGCCCGCCAGGTACTGCTGGCGTTCCTTGTCACCGAACCGGTAGACGTAGGTCGACGGATCGATGGCATCCGCCTCGTAACTGGTCACGTTGCCACTGCCGTCCGTCACCACATTGCGCACGTCCCGCAGGCTCCAGTAGCGACGGAACTGCGCGCGGGTGGTGGTCAGCGTCAACTGCCGGCTGTCCTCGGCCGAGTTGCCCTGGAGCGCCGCCTGGTCCCACAGCGCCAGCAACTGGGATTCGGTGCGCTCATCGCGCGACTCGTTCCGGTTGTTGTCGATCAGAGCGCCGCCCGCCTCGAGGTACACGTCGCCGCCACCCACGACCTGGTTGACCCACAGGTTGCCGGTGGCCTGCTTGATCGCGATGCCGTTGCGTGCGTTGGCCGTCAGGCCGCCGGTGGGCGCATCCAGGGTCTGGATGTTGAGCGTGGACTTGACACTGCCATCGCTGTTGAATTCACCGATGCCGCCGCTTGGCGCAGACAGGTAGATGCGGTTGCCGGTGACATGGACCTTGCTCGGATCGAGCCCGACCATGCTGCCGTCGCCATCGAGCCAGACATCGCCCGCGGTGGAAACCTGGTTGATCCGGAGCGCGCCGCTGACGCCCTTGAACCCGATCGCACCCGTATCGGAAATGGCGGTGAACGACCCCGTCCCGGTGATCAGGTTGATGGGTGCCGCCTCGGCACCAATCCCCGTCCTGGCGCGGAAGTTGAGATTCACGCCTTCCACCACCGCGCCGTTGTTGAGCTGGCGGATCGATCCTTGGGTGGAGGTCAGTGTCACCGTGCCGCTGTCGTTGGTGATGTTTCCACCGAGACGGATGTCGCCCGCGCTGCTGACGTTGAGCACGCCGCTTTCATAGCCTACCAACTGGATGTTGATCGGATGATCGGCCTTCACCCGCTGGGTGAAGACGTCCTTCATGCCGACCTCGGTGCGTCGGTCAACGTAGTAGGTCTTCTTGATGCACAGGAAGCCGCATTTTTTCCAGGAGCGGTAATAGATCTGCTTCTCGGCATCGGTGACATACCGGTTGGACTGGATGGAGAACGATCCGCCACCCACCGGCTTGACGGTGCTGACATAGACGTCTTCGGCCATGGCGTTGGCGGTCTTGACGTAGGTGTCGACACTGTCCCACTTCGTCGTGGCGCCTGGGATGAAGCCGAACCACGACGATGTCTTCAGGAAATAGCGCTTTTCCGTTGCGTAGTCGTAACCAGCCGACCAGGAATAGGTGCTGTTGGTCAGCGGGTTGTACGTGAACTGCGCCTGCAGACCATTGGCCGGGTTGGACACCGATGAAGCGGTCGAGGAGAGGACCGCAGATCCCACACCCCGGCCAGCCGTCACGGTAGCCCGCATCACGCCGTCGGCTCCCCGCTGGTAGGTCGTGACCTCGAAGGCCCCGTTGCTGCCGGCCACGGGCTTGTTCATGTCGGTGATGCGGATGACGCCCGCGTCGCCGCCCGTGTCCAGACCCATCAGGTCAAGGCCGTAGCCGGTCTGGTTGTCGATGTTGATGCGCGCATAGCCATCCAGCGCGCGCACTGTCCCGCCGCCGGTGTTGATGATGGAGCCGACGAGTTCGACCAGGCCGCCCTGGACGTTGGTGGGCGCGACCCTCAGCCGATTTGTCTGGGCATCGAAGTAGACGATGGGTTGCAGTCGACGCGATGCCATGGCCTGCAGCATCGTGGTGCGCTGGCTGGCCGTGATCGTTCCATTGGCAAACCGCTTGTTGATCTCTGCCTCACTGTCGGATGGCAGCGGGCCACTGACCTGCACCAGCGACGATTTGCCCTGCGACAGGTAGAGCCCGCCATGGCTGCTCCATTCCTTGCGCCAGTTGCTGATCGTGGTGCCCACGGTACTGTCATTGAGCACCAGGTTGTAGTCGGCCTGACCGGACTGCACGGTGCCGTTGATGTTCAGGTAGCGGGCGCCGATGAAGATCGCGCCACTGGCATACACCCCGCCCGCGCCATTGACGACACAGTTGGCGTTGTAGGTCGTCGAGGAGGTTCCCGGACGCGCCGAGCCACACGCCGAGATGCCCAGATTGCCCAGGATTCTCTGCTGGTCGTCGCTGTAGTGCACCGCATACAGCGACTCGGGCGAACCGCCAACCGACTGACTGATGCTGGGGGAAGACAGCACGAAATTCTTGCCTGCCGACACCAGGATTTCCTTGCCATCCAGGCGCGGCGTGTAGGCGGGGTTCTCCGCATACACCGAGATGCTGCCGGCGGTGTTGGTCAGGTTGACTGTACCGAGCTTGTTGTAGAGCCAACCATTGACGCGCAGTTCGGGCGCGCGCATCTCGTCTTCGCGCAGATCGGCCCATGTGCCGTCGGCTGCGGTCACCCGGACTTCGTTGGCGGAAGTGGCTCCCATCGGAACGAAGGTGTTTTTCACCGTCAGTTTCGGCAGCTCCTGCGACGCGCCGCCGCCGCGCGTGTCGATGCTGTCCACGCTCAGGCCGGTGCTCTTCGCGGTCTTGTTGAGCGCACCGATGTCGGCCGCACTCATCAGGTAGGTGCCGTTGTATTTGGCAAAGCCGCCATTCGCGTCGACCACCATGTCGCGCACCCGCAGATTCAGCGGACTCTGGTTGTCGATGTAGATCTCGGAGTCGGCCCGTGCCATCAGTGACGCTGTCCCGGTCACGTTGTCGCCGAACAGCTCGATGTTCCCGCTGCCTGCGCGCAGGTCCAGGATGTTCAGGAAGTTGGCTGCCACGCCGCTGGAGGCGACGATGACCTTGCTGCCGTCTTCCCTCGTCCTTTCTTCAGCCAGCCCTTCCCTGAGCAGCGTGGCGAAGTAGAAGCTCAGTTCCGCCTCGACAAATGCCTTGACTTCCGGCACGTCGCCGTAACGCGCGAGTTGGTCGTACAGACGATCGATGTAGGCCTCGGCCGAAGCCGACAGGTCTTCGTTGGTGATGGTGAAGCGGACGTCGCCTTCACTCTCCAGGATCCGTCCGTCTTTCCCGATGACCAGTCGCTGCTTGTTCCCGAATCCGGCTTCGAACTCGCCGTTCAATGTGGCCGTGTTGCTCAGATTCTTCCGCGAGCTGCCGTACTCGCTGCTGATGCCCATCAGCTCGCCCAGGTCGCGAGTCCAGTCGCTGACCTTGCCCTTGCCTTCGACGACCAGGGTTCCGTCGATGCCACCCAGCTTGATCGTTCCGCCGGAGCGCACGGCGTCCGAGTTCACCACCAGCGCGTTGTTCAGGTTGAGCGTGGCATTGGCTTGGGGGTTGATCGAAACGGGTATCGCCGAATGGTTGAACAGGTCGGCGCGGGCCGTGACGAAATGCTTGTTGCGATTGAAGTTCCGGTCCTGGCCAGCCAGCAGGCTGACATCTTCGGTGCTGCGCAGTTCGGTACCGGCGCCCAGCGTGACCCGGTTGTTGACATTGGCCGTTGCGTAGGCGTTGCCCTGGGCCGCAGCAGCGAGGCCGTAGGTCTTGGACACCGAATTGGCCTCGATGTCGACATAGGACAACGCATTGACCGCCGCTTCACCGTACACATTGATGTCGGTGTTCTGCCCGATGCCGGCATCTGCATCGGCATTGCTGCTGATGCGGGTATTGACCAGGGCGATCGGGACCGCGCCGCCGACATCCATCTGGGCTCGCGAAGAGCCGCGCATCTCGTTGTAGGCCCGCAGCTCCAGCAGGTCTTCAAGCAGGATGCTGGCGTTGCTGCCGATGCTGGCTGTGGCCGTGCCGTTGAGTTCAGTGTGCACATCGGCGCCGGCGCCGCTGTAGACACCGCCGCCGCCGCCCACGGCACTCTGACCGGTGAGATTGGTGCGCACGAGGTTGTTCGACGCCAGGATCCGCAGGCTGCCGCTGTCCAGCGTCGAGCCGTCCAGCACCCGGGCACTCGCCGAGCCGTCGAGCGTGGCCCGGGTGACCGCGCCGGAGGCGCCCACGGCCGCAGCATTCACTGCGGTGGTCGTGCTGTCGTAGCGCACCAGTCGGCTGGCTTCCACCGTGGTCATGCCGTCGACCACCAGGGTGCCGCCCGGCGTGATGCCCATGTTGGCGACGACCGACTGATCGTGATTGACGGTGGCCTCGGCACCCGCTCCCGCCACCACCCCGCCGGAGCCGGCGATGGCTTGGCTGTCGATGGTCTCGTTGCCGCTGGCCTTGATCTGCAGGCTGCCCCCGACGTCGCCTCGGAGGCCGGCGGCATTCACGCGAACCGTGGTGTCGCTGGCAGCGCTGGAGAAGGCCATTCCCAGACCCACCAGGCCGGCTCCGAGACCGACAGCGGTCGACTCGACGTCCATCGAATCCGTGGCCGTGATGCCGACATCGCCGCTGGTCAGCAGGACCGAACCCGGCGCCAGATCCACCTTGGCCGTGCCGGTATTGGTCGCCGTCGCCGAGGCGCCGGTGGCACCCAGCAGCAACGCGCCCGCACCAGCCGAGGCCTGACTGGTCACGGACGAGTCGCCCGATCCCAGCACCGCGGACAGGCTCACCGTTCGACCCTTGAGCGTCAGCGCGCCCGCGCTGGTGACCGACACATCCGAGTCGACGTGCGATTCGGCGATCGAGATGCCAACCGCAGCGCCTCCAGCCACCGCCACGCCGACAGCATCCGACGCTGCGCGGGGGTTGGATCGGGCCGAGATCGCCAGTGCGCCCTGGCCGGCGTCGAGCGCGGCTGCGCTCGCGAGCGCGACACCCACGGTGCCACGGTCGCTGGCCGTGGCGCCGGCACCGCTGCCCGCAAACACGCCGGCAACGCCGCCCACCGCATCCGCCGACACGCTGCCCTCCCGTGCTGCCGCGATGGCAACGCCTTCGCCTTTCAGGTTGCCACCCACCTGCGTGACCACACTGCCGGTCTGCTCTGCCGTGGCAACCACGACACCGACACTGGCAACGCCTGCCGAGGCACCGAATGCTTCGCTGAGCATGGAAGCCTGGTCGAGCGAGCTCACGCTGATCGCGCCGCCCGCGTTGACCTGACCGGACAGCGTGGCCGAGTTGGCGGTCCGATTGCTGGCAACCGATACCGCGGCACCCACGCCGACGAAGCCGCCCGCGCCCGCGATGGCGCGGCTCGTGATGGCCGGTGTTCCCGATGATGGGGTCCGGGTGCCCGATGTGATGGTGATGCCGTCCTGGCTGGTCAGCTGGCCTGCGCTGACGCTCGCGCTGTTGGCACCGCCCAAAACAGTGACGGCCACGCCGGCGCTCACGCCCGCGGCACCGCCGGCTGCGACAGCGCCTGCGTTGTTCTCGACCGAAGTGCGGTCCAGGCTGCTGACGGTCAGCGTGCCGGCCTGAACGCTGGCCGCGCTCAGATCCGCCGAGGTGGAATGCTGGCCGGTGGCGCCACCAAAGGCGCCTGTGGTGTTGTAGCCTGCACTGGCGTTGAGCGCGTCGACCTCGGCTTGACTCAGCGACGAACCGGTGCCCTGCACCTTGCTCGATTCGGTGCTGGCGGATACCCGGCTCATGGTGCTGCCACCGCCACCGTTCAGTTCGGCCGTGGCATTGCTGTCCGGGGCGCTGCCAAACAGCAGCACGCCGACCGCGCCGCTGACGCCGACCGTGCCGCCGCCACCGCCCGTGGCGGTGATCATGTCGACTTCCGCTTCGCGCAGGGCCGTCACAGCCAGCTCGCCGCCCACCGTGATGGTCGATCCAGCCGCACGGGCTGCCACCTTGCTGCGCCCGATCACCACGTTGGCGGCCGAACCCACGCCCGCCACGCCGCTGGCGCCGATGCCACCGGCGTTGTGGTTGATGTCAACCGTCTCGAGCGCCGCCACCGACAGGGACCTGGCACCTGCGGCCTTGGTGAACAGGACCCGGCTCGACGGCGAACCGGTGGCCGGCGCGCCTTGACTCAGCGACGTGTAGACGATGGCCGTCAGCTGACCGTCGCCCAGCGTCGACAGGTCGGCCGAGTAGCTTCCGTCGGGGTTGAGCGTTGCAGTGACTTCGCGGCTGCCGTCGAAAACCTTGACCATGGCCCCCGCGCCCAGCGAGGCGGGCTCGCGGACCACTTCGAACGAACCATCGGCAAGCTGGGTGCTGATCTCCCGGGTCAGCACAAAGCGCGCAGTGCCTTGCTCATTGGCGGTGATCAACCCGTCGCTCGAGTCGAGCTGCACCGCGACATCGGCATCGTTGGCCGAAGCGACCGTACCGGTCGCCTGCGTGCGACGTTCCACGCGCGAACTGCCGCTCAGGGCCGCTTCCGTGTTGCCCTCCAGCACGGTCACCGCTGCACCGATCGCCACGCCAGCGATGCCGCCGCCGCCGATGGTGGCGGCCACGGCCAGTTCCTCGGTCCGATTGATGGCGTCGATCTTCACATCGCCATCCGCCTGCAGCAGGCTGTCGTTGACGAGCGCACGAACGTTCGAACCCGACACGTTGACGGTGAAACTCAAGCCCACGCCGGCCACACCGCCGCCGCCCACCGAACCGGCAATCAGGTTGGTGCGGTTCGCGCCTTCAGCCAGCACGCTCACGTCGCTGGCGGCAACGGACGAGCCGTCGATCCGCGCCCGTGTGTCTCCCGCCAGCAGCACCACATTGCCGCTGCCGGCCACGCCGGCCTTGCCGCCAGCGGCGGCGCCTGCCGAGATCTGGGCGACGGTGGCGGTCGAGACCGCCTTGACGGTCGCGTCATTCACTGCCCGGACCACTGCGCCGCCCATCACATCGGCATGACTGCTGCGCTTGACGGTCTCCGTGCCCACGGCACCGGCCACGCCGGCGGCCGCACCACCTGCCACGGTGGCCACCGTGCTGGCAATCAGCGCATGGTCTGCCGCCAGCAGGTTGAAGTCCTGCGCTTGCGCGGCACCGGCCAGCGAGTTGATGCGGGCACCATCCACATGAGCGCGGGTGCTGCCCCCGATGCTGTCGACATTCACGGCGCCGCCGACACCCACGGTGCCGCCGCTGGCCACCGTGGTGAGCACGGCGATCTGCTCGATCGAGGTGGCTTGGACCGACACCCCTCGCCGCATGTCGGTGGCGAGCACGGGCCGTGACAAGGCCGCGTCGGTGACTTCGGTGATGTTCATCAAGTCCGGCGCGGAAGCGAGGACCGATGTATTGGCGAGCACGCCGTCCGCGTTGGCCAGGCCGCTGACCGCCGTGGAAGTGCCGCTGATGCCAGCCGTGGTCTGGCTGGCGATCATGTTGACCAGCACCGCGCCAGCTGCGCCGACGCCTCCCGCGCCCAGAGCGCCCGCGCCGGCCAGGGCCTTGATGCGGGCATTGCTGTCGGCCGCGACCGCGACGCTGTCCCAGGCTTCCACCCGGGCACCGCCGTCGACCAAGGCAGCCGTGCTGGCACTGATCAGGCTGGCGGCGACCGAGCCCTGCACGCCCGCCGTTCCGGAGGCACTCATGCCCACGGCCACCGTATCGATCTCGCCATCGTTGTTGGCGCGCACTTCCACGTCGCCGGTCCGGACATGGCCGGCACCCGTGCCCGACAGTCTGGCGTCGACTTGGGTGGCAATGCGGTTCACTGCAGCGGCCGCCCCCACCGCAGCAGTGCCGCCCCCGGCGAAGTTGCCTGCCAGGGACTCGATATCGGCATCATCCTTCGCCTGGATCTTCAGCGAACCGTTGTTCGAGCCCACCAGGCTGCTGCCATCCCAACGAGCACCGACCGTGTCCTCGAGGACATTGGTGGTGTTGGAGCCGGTCACCGCGAAGCTGCCACCGCCGCCTGCAGCGACACCGACCGACTGGATGGTCGAATCCGAGCGGGCCAGCACGTTCACTGCGCCCGAGACATTGAGCGTGCTGTTGCCAACCTCGGCCAGCACCAGCTTCGCGGCATCCGCATCGGCCGCGGTGCGACCCAGGAAGTTGAGCGCCAGCGCAGCGCCGGCTGCGGCAGTGCCGCCGCCGGACACCGTACCTGCCAGCGAGCGGATGGTCGATGCGTCCCTGGCCAGCACATCGAAGGTGCTGGATGCCAGGTGCTGGGTCAGGTCCGTCACTTCGGCGCGCACGGTCGAGGTCAGGCTGTTGGTGGTATTGGACCCATTGACCGCGGCCGTGCCCGCACCGCTGCCGGCGGCTGCGATGGAATCGATGCTGCCGGCCATGCCGGCCTTGACCGTCACGGCACCGCTGGTCCGCACACCGGAACGGGCCAGGCCCGCGGTTACGTTGGAAGCGATGTCGTTCACGGCAACGGCGCCACCCACTGCCGTGGTGCCCGCACCATTGATCACTCCGGCCAGCGACGAGATGCTGGACGTCTGGTCGGCCAGCACCTGCAGCGTGCCGCCGGTGGCCGTCTGATTCACCTCCGACAGGTTCGCGCCGACATCGGCCGCAATCACGTTGCGGGTCACACTGCCGTTGATGGCGCTGGTGCCCGCACCGCTGCCCGCGACCGCGATGCTGTCGATGGCGCCGCCGAGTGCGGCATCGACCTTGACCGAGACCGGAGCCGCAAGCGTGGTGTTCCTGAGCGCCGCGTCGACCCTGAAGTCATCCCTGCCATCGCCCATCAGGTTGACCGCGACCGCACCGCCGATCACGCCCGAGGCGCTGCCTGAAACAGCGCCAGCCAGCGAATCGATGCTGCCGGAGTGCGCCGCATGCACGGTCAGCGAAGACGCCGAGCCCTTCAGGTCGACGTGGTCGACCAGGGCGGTGGTGCGGCCATTGAGCCAATTGACGCTGGACGACCCGGCCGCGGCGTAGTTGCTGCCGGACGCTCCCAGCGTGGCAGCCATGGTCTCGATGCTGCCTTGCGCGTCAGCCAGCACCGACACCGCCTTGGACGCCGTGAGGGTGGACGCGAGGATCTGCGCCGACCGCGTGCTCTCGATGGCATTGAAACCGAATGCCAGTGCGCCTGAGTACCCCTTGGAGGCCGACACGCCGCCGGCCAGTGAACTGATCCTGGAACTGGCGCCCTCCGAATGCTGACCCGCCTGCACCAGCACGTCGCCGGCGGTCACGGCCGATCCGCCGATGCGCGCATCGGTGACGTCGCCGATCTCGTTCCAGGTGAATGCACCCGCAAAGGCCAGGTTGCCGTCACTGGCCACGCCCGAGGCTGCCGCGGACCTGGTGTCGCTGGTGTTGCGGGCACGCACCTTGACGTCGCCGGCACCCACGTTCACCACCGCGTTGTTGACCGAGGCTTCGTTGCCTGCCGCCCGCGTGCTCACCGGGCCATCCGCGTCGTCGAAGGTCCGAGTGCCGGTCTGGTTATAGGCCACGGCCGCACCAGCGGCCGTTCCGCTGCCGCTGCCGACCGCGAAACTCAGGTTGCCGGCGAGGCCGAAGAGGCTGCCGGTGGTGCCGGACTCGACCGCCAGGCTGGCTGCGTTGACCGTTCCGCCGCTCACCAGCGCCCGGGTCTGCTGCCCGATCAGGTTGACCGAGGCCGAACCCATGCCGGAAAACTTGCCTTTGGTGGCACCCAGGCCGGCTGAGACACCGACGATGTCGGCACGGCTGATCGCGTCGACCCGTACCTGCCCTGCCGCCGTCACATTGCCAGCCAGCTCGGCGCTGTAGCTGGTCTGGATGTTGTTCTGTGCATAGGACAGGCCCACGCTGTTGGCATTGTTGCCCAGCGTCACGCCGAGCGTGCCGGCGACGCCCACGATGCTCTCGCCGCCCACGGCCGACTTGAAGTCGGCGGTGTAACCATTGCTGCCGCTCTCCATCTCGTAGTCGGTCACATACGAGGTGCGGACGTTGCCCATCATGGCATCGAGGCTGGCGTCCGACGGCGCGCCGCCGGCCCTTACGGCGAGGTCGCCCGCCAGGTTCACCTGTGCACCGTCGGTGATGCCGGCGGAGACCTGGTTCCGGACGTCGTTGAACACGAAGGCGCCCATGAGCTGCCCTTTGGAATCGGAAGCCGTCTGGATGCCGGCCACAGCGCCGACGCCGACCACTTTCTGCGAGGACAGCGCGGCCACGGTGAGGTCGTGCACCCCGGAGATCGAGCCGCCGGTGATATGCGCCGACGTGCTGCCCTGCAGATCGACCAGCGAAATCGTCGCACCGATGCCGGCCGACCCCTTGCCCGTGCTGAAGGACAAGGCGCCGCCACCCGCACCGATGCGGCTGCGGTCATAAGCGGCCACGCGCGCATCCAGCGCAACCGGATCCGCTGCCACGCCCGCCAGCGTCGAGTCCTCGATGCTGGCAGCGGAGTCGTCAGCGACCCGGGTGATGGACGCCGAGCCGACGATGGACAGGTCGCTGGTGCTGCCCTTGGACAGGTTGACCGAGATGCCGGTGGCCACCGCCGTGCGCTCACCGCTCTTGAGTGCATCGACCGTCAGGCTGTCGGGCCGGTCTGCCAGCCCCGTGATGGTGCTGCCGACGATGCGTGCGGAGGTGTCGTCGTCGGAGTCTTGAATCGCCACCGCGCCGGCGATCGCCGAGCTGAAGGTGGTCGAGGAATTGTTGGCCATGGCAAGCGCGCCGCCGCCGGCCACACTGACCTGGGTCAGATCGGACAGCGACCGCACGCCAACGCCGGTCGTGCCGGCACCCAGGCCCTGCACAACCGCACGGTCGATCAAGGCCTCGGTGTCGACGTCACTGAAATTGGTGACGATGGCGCCGGCGCCTGCGATGGAAAACCTGGGTGGCTTGCTCTCGCCGCCGCCGTCACCCGAGCCAGCTGCCCCTTCGGACTGGAGCGAGTCGCCGACGCCACTCAGAGCGGCCGTGCCGGCGCCGTCGGCCTTGGACTGGGCGCCTCCCGCCCCGCCACCGGCCTTGTCGCCCAGGCCCGAGGTACTGCTGCCACCAGCCATGGCGCCCGCCACACCGACCGCGGCGATCATGCCGTCGCTGAGCGCGCGGACATCGAGCTGCCCGGTCTTGATGAAGCCGGCATTTCCCTCGGCCGTGTCGACGCCGCCGCCATCGGTGTCGTTGTCACCGATCGTGGCCTTGGTTCTACCGGCCACCTCGTTCATGGCGATGCCGATGCCCACGCCCGAGTTGGTGCTCCTGGTCACGGCGCCCGTGACCGCGAGCACGCCCAGCGACAGGTCGGCGTCCAGCTTGACCGCTTGCGCCGTGATCTTCGCCTCGCGGCTGATCGAAGCAAGCGTCGTCTCCTTGAGCTTGTTGTACGACACCATGCCGTTGGCCGCAACGCCCTCGCCCTCGCCGGAGGTCGGCGACAGGGTCAGCAGCCAGTCGCTGGTCTGCGCCGCGACATCGAGCTGGCGCGTATTGATGATGGCTGCGTCGGCAATGCCGGCGACGGCCGTGTTGTCCCTGGAGACCATCGAGAACGTGCCGCCGACCGCTCCGCCACCGCTGCCAGCGCTCGCGCCACCATCGCCACCGGCCAGGTGCAGCGTCTGCACCTGGTTGGTGGCGCGCACCACCATCGAGCCGTCGAAGGTGCGGCTGAAGTTGATCTCATCCAGCGGGTCGCCATTCGGTGCAGTCCGCGTACTGTCGACAAACTCACCCAGGACGCCCAGATCCTTGTCGAGGCGATAGGGAGCAGCGCCAACGAGGACCGATTCAATGTCCGAGTCGAAGCCGACTTCACGGACGTCATAGCTCCATGGCGTGGCAGCCGTGGCGGTGGTGGTGACCTGCGCACCGGAGTCGACCCAGGCCTGGGTGTTGTTCCGGATGAACGAAAGGCTCACTGCACCGGACAGGGCCAGCGACTTGCCGGCAGCCATCGCGCCGACATGGGTGTTGAAGCCATCCGTCAGGAAGCCCGTCCCTCCCATGAGGTTCTCGTAGACGGTGAAGAAGTTGTCCCATTCGAGCGGCAACCCCGCGGTGTAGAACTCCGGGATATCGGTGGAGGCATTGACCGCCACGTGCCCGGCCTGGACCTCGGCGTTGGCGCCGATCCGCGCCTGGGTGGTGTAGGCGTGGTCGCCGTAGCTGAAGGCGACGCTGAGCGCCACCTTGGAGGCGTCATCGCCCTTGGTCTCCGACGTGGCCTCCGACAAGGCCACGCTCTGCAACTGGCCGACCAGCGTCTGGGCATCGACCACCGCATCGCCGCCCGCGGTGATGCGGGCGCCGCTTCCCACAGTCGACCGGGTGGTGTGCTCGGACTCGGACCAGGTCATGGCGCCGGCCATGCGCAATGCAGGCGTGCTGGACGACGACTCGCCACCCGACTCCTCTTCGGAGCCCGCTGCCACCTCGGCGGCCATCGCGGCAAAGCCCTCGAACAGCTGGGTCTTGGCGTCTTCGTCGGTCAGCTCCAGCGATTCGGGCAGGCCTGATTCGGGCGGTTCTTCCTGGGCGTTGACGGCGGTGGCGGAGATCCCGTTCCTGGCCGAGGCGTTCATCGCCATCATGCGCACGTCGCCCCCTGCGCTCAGCGTGCCATCGACCGTGACCGTGGTGCTGGACTTCTGCAGCGACAAGGCGCCGACCACGCCGGCCGTGCCGCCCCCGTAGACGGTCACCTCGGCCGCCGTGTCGTAGTTGCCCGAATGGAAGGCCTGCAGGTTGATGTCGGCCCCGCTGACGAGCTCCGCATTGGCACCGACGTTGACCGATGTGGTGACGTCGGACTGCGAGCCGGCGAACACCACCGAGGCCACATTGGCCTCACCGGTGTTTTCATCGGTTTCGCCCGCTGCCGCGCTGCTCATCGCGATGGTTGTCTTGGAGGCCGCCACCACCTCGATGTTTTCTCCTGCCGTCAGGCGCGCACCCGACTGGATGTCGACCTTCGAGGTGCCGGCGATGCGCGCAAAGCCCGCGCTGAGGTTGGCCTTGGCCGAGCCCTCGGCGGCCAGCTCGGCGCCGGCAGAGCGATCGGCGATTGCCGCCAGGCTGATGTCACGCGTAGCGGCAAGCACAGCCGCGGGGCGGATCGTCACCGTGGCATCACCCGTGGCCTGGACGAAGGCCAGGCTCAATGCCAGGGGCGATTCCATCTTCCCCAGCGCCAGGTTGATCAGTTCCTGCTGGATGGAACCCGCAACGCCACCGAACTGGGCCGAGGATTCGATCGATGCTTCGAGCTTGATGTCACGGCCCTTGAGCGTGCCGGCCACATCGATCGACGCATCGGCATCCGCGACACTGACGACGGTCTGCCAGTCGCTGCTGTTCTGGGCGGTCAGGGTGATGTCACCGGCGCTGTAGCTGGTGCCACCCTGGTTGACCACGGAGGCATCCAGGAGGGCGCCGTTCTCCACCGTGATCTGCCTGGCCGCGATGCGGATGTCGCCACTGTTGCCCGTCGACGGGTTGGCATCGTCCGTCTCGCCACCAGGGATGGCGTTGCGTGTGTTGATCGTGGCGCCGCTCTTGATCGTCCAGGAGCCAACGCCTTCGTACTCGAAATCGGCGCCGCCGGTCCGGGTCACGCCGTCGACCGTCGCGTCGGTCGGATCGACGAAGACCCGACCTGCCCGCCCGGTGTCGCTGCCCGCGTCGAACCGCATGCTGCTCAGGTGCAGTTCGCGCAGGCCCGAGTACTCGATGGCGCCACCCGCGCCGGCACCATCGCCGCGCGCGCGCAGCTCGGCACCCTGTTCGTTGGCGATGTCGCGCTGCGCGAACAGCGTCACCTGGCCACCGGCCGCGCCGGAGCCTGCCGCGCCCGAGGCCGACACGCGGGTGTTCGCACCCACCTCGATGTCGGTGCCGGCGACCACGCGCACCGCGCCGGCACGGCGCCACAGCGAGCTGTCGGAGATCAGCACGCCATCGAGCCGGATGGAACCGGGGGTCGTGATGTCGATGACACCATCGAGGTCCTGCAAGGGTGCCAGTGATTTGAGGTCGCCCAGGTTCACGGCTGAGCCGGCGACGCGGCCCTGAACGGTCACCTGCCCGCTGATGCTCACCGCACGGCGCGCGTCTGCACCGGCACCGGCCATGAGACTCACGCCGTCTTTCGCGGTCACCCGACCCTGGATGTCGACCCCGCCGGTGGCCGAGCGCTCGAACTGGCCGGCCACGAGACCGCTCACCGCAGCGCCCGACAACACGCCGCCACCCGCCAGCAAGCCGTCGACGAAGGCAGTCGATGGTGCGGCGAAGGTGAGGCGGCCGACGTCCACCTGTCCGGACGGCCCGACGGCGAAACCGTGGCTGTCGACGAACATGATGTTGCCGCCGATGCTGCCGTTGTTCAGGCGGCTCTCGAGCCGGCCGTCGACGCGCACCCGCGAATCGCGCACGATGTTGACCCACCAGTTGGCACCCTGAGGCACCGCCAGCTTGACCGTATCGCCCTGGCCGACCTGGAACGCCGAGTAGGTGCTGAATGCATTGCCGTCGCGCAGACTCTGGGTCGTCACGGCAGTCTGCTGACCCTGCGTGCTCACCACGGTGGCGGTCTGTCCGGCCCCGGTGATCGGCGTGATGACGGTTTGCGCAAATGCCGTCGGCCCGGTCGCGCCCAGCGCCGCCGCAGCGGCCAGCGCCAGGGGCCGCACACGGACCAGCAGGCGACGTCGAGCAATGCGAGCCAGCTGGGCGGGGGTTCGGGTCGGGCGTGCAGCAAATTTCATGGCGTGTGGTCTCGATTGCGGTCGATACGGCGACAGCGTGAGCGATGGGAGGGCGAAGGCCGCGTCAGGCTGTGATCGGCTCGGGCTCGACCGGAGCCGTCGCGGGCACTGGAGCGACCGGTTCCTGCTCCGCCGCGCGTTCCATCAGGGTCCGGAACCGCCTCAGAGACAGCAGGTGCAGGTAGGCCAGCGCCAATGCGCCTTGCCGATGCAGTTGCCCGGCCTGCACCGCATCCAGCGCGTTCAGCCTGGCCTCGTCCACACTGAGGAATCCGTTCAATTCCAGCTGGCGCCCACCCGGCAGCACCACCGTCAGCGTGCGCTCGTGCAGCAGGCCTGCGCCATCGAGAGCGGCCACCGCATCCGAGGTGGTGGAAGCCGCCGCGTCCACCGCGACGAGCTCCTGGAGGACCGCCTGCAGCCACGGCATCTCCTGGCCCTGATCGTCGAACAGCGGATCGCCCTCGGTCAGGCTCAGTGCCGGCTGGTGCACGGCGACCGGTCGTGCACCCTCGTCGTCGGACTCGGTGAGCAGACGGAAGGGCCAGGTGCGAAGAACCGCCGGCAGGTAGTTGCCGGTCCAATGGCCGTTGCCGTCGACGTAGAGATTGCGCCCGTTCTCCAGGCCGGTGATGGCCAACAGGCGTCCACCGCCACCTGCGACACGCGTCATCACGCACGGAAACTCGATGGCAGCAGCCGGCAGCTCCGCTGCCGCGAGGGCCACCGTGATCGTGCTGGCAACCCAGCGCATGTCACGCGGGCCGCGCTTCAGGCGCAACGGGCGGTGGGCTTCACGGTGCAGGATGGTGAACTCCGACGCAGCCGCAGCGCCAGGTGCGGGATTGAAGGCAGGCACGGCGGTGTTCCGGTTTTTTTTCATGGAAGGCTCAATTCGTGAGTGAAAGGCTGAAGGAGTCGACGCTGTGCGGCTACCAGGACACGCTGGCCCGCAATGAAAGCCGCGTACGTGCCCCCTGGAAGCCGGACGTCTGACTGGCCAGGGTGGCATCGACGGCCAGGTATCGATTCGCCTGGAACTGGACGCCGGCGCCGGCAGCAGCAATGCCGCGGGATGAGCCGCTGCTGTAGACCCGCGCCTGGTCGGCGAACAGATACGCCTGGGTGGCCTCGAGCCCCTGGACTTGCACGGGTTGGTAGAGCGCCAGCTGCACTGCGAAGCCGCGCTCCCCGATCAGGGCGCCGCTGTCGAAGCCCCGCACGGAACTGCTGCCTCCTGCCAACCATGCGTCCACCACGTCAGGGGCGTTGTGGGAGGCCACGCGCGCCTGGCCGTTGGCGCGCAGCAGGGGCCCACCCGACTCACCCAGCCGGGCGGCCACCATGCCCGACACCTCGGCGAAGCCATAGCCATTGACCGGCCCCCGCGCGGAGGTGATGGAGGTGCGAAACGAGGCTGGCGACAGTTCGCCGGGCTGCCGTGCGGGCCAATCGGTCGATGCCGCCAGCGTGGACCGGTTGACCGTCCGGTCGCTCAGCACTTGCCCGCCAACGGCCGACCGCGAGCTGACCTGCGACACGCTGGCGGACAGCAACATCAGCTGTTGCGCGGATATCGACAGGTGCCGGCCGAGCTCCACCGCCACCGAGCTGGATTGGCCCTTGATTCCGAGCCCCGGTACGGCAGGATCGGTGGAGTCGAAGGTGCTGCGTGATCGCGATCCTGTGGCGCTCACGCCAAGCCGCCAACCTTGGTGGCCGAGCGGCAGGCTGCCGGCCAGGCTGAGCGTGGCAGCGTTCGGACTGACGATGGACATGGCATCCATGCGACCGCCCCGAGGCCCCAGGGGGGCCAGGCGATAACCGGCGATCAGGCTGGAGCGTGTCGATGAGCGGGTGTCGGGAATGTCCACCAGGCCCCAGACCTGCCCCGGCGCTCCAGCCGGCACCCGGATCAGCAAGTCGCTGCGGCCGAACTCGGCGCCGGGCACATAAGCGGCCTGCGCAGCAAAGTCACTCGCGACATTGAACAAGCCGAGCCGGCGGTCGAGCTCCTCGGACCGGATGACCGAGCCGGCCACCAGGTCGAACCATTGCCCGACCCAGGCCGGATCGACGCCGGACGCCCCCTCGATTTTGACCTCGCCCAACCGGCCTTCAACCAGCAGCACCCGCATGCTGCCGCTGCGCAGATCCTGCTGGGGAAGCACCGGCACCGCGGTCTGTATGCCCTTGCTCAGATAAAGCGTCTGGATCGCACGAAGAAAGGCGTTGAGGTCTTCGCTGGACACTTCGCGCCCCAGGTACGGCTGGGCCAGGGCACGCAGCTCGGCATCCGAGAGCAGTTGGCTGGGGGAAAACAACACCTCGTGCAGCAGCACTTTTCCATCGAGGACCGGCGCTTCGGGTGCTTGCGCCGGTGAGGGAGGCGTGGCGCGGGGCACCGCTGGCGGCTGCGGGGCGGCCTGATCGGCACGCCTGAGCTCGTCCAGCATGCGGGCGGCCGGATCGATGACGGGCAGTTCGGCAGCGATGCACTGGACACTCAGCAATGACAGGATCGCGGTGCCCAGCGCGAGCTGACGCGTGGTCGGGAAGCGCTTCGAGAAATGGAGATCTGCAGGCGCGCCCGTCTCGGACAAGCCTGCCGTGTGCGATGCGCTCATGGATTTCCCGTTGGATTGTTCTTTTCGCAGCAGCCTGCGCCTGGGGCATGGGGGTTGCACGGACAACCCACGAGCACCAGGTCAACAAGCTGCTGGGAAAAAAGCCCGCACTGCAAATGCGGCACGGGCTGACACCCGGGCGGACGCGAAGTCCGCCCGGGCAGGCATGAAACTCAGCGAGGCGAGGCCATGATCGAAGAGGCCACCGAGTTGCCCACAGCCGAGGCCGTGGTCTGGTTGCCGCTCACATTCACCGTGCTGCCCGTCGGTCCGCTGCCCATCATCTGGCTGGCGATGCCGGTGCCGAAGGACACGCTGGTGACGGCGGCGGTGATCGCGCCGGTGTTGCGCTGGTAGCTTCCCACTGCCGACGCCGGCGAGCCGGTGTTCAGCGCGTTGAGCGTCAACTGGTTGACCGCGCTGTTGCCGTAGGCCTGCGCCGCCACCTGGTTGCCGGTCACGCCCATGCTGCTGCCGACGGCAGTCGAACCCATTCCGGAGTTCAGGGCGACCTGGTAACTCGCACCCGTGCTCGCGGCCGAGACCGTGCCGCTGTTGCTCTGGCTGTTCAGGATGCCGGCGTTGGCGCTGACAGTGAAGCCCGAGAGCGCGTCACCCGACTGGACCGAACCACTCGATGCCGCGCCGTAGGCGCTGCCGGCCAGCGAGTTCAGCACGTTGCTCGCGGTGTTGCCGCGGGCCAGTGCCGTCGTGCTGTTGCCGTCCAGCGCAACGCTGCTGCTGTTGAGTGCGGTTGACGCAAGCGGTGCCAGCGAAACGCGGGCCGCGCTGGTGGCGGTGGCCGACACCGCGGCGCCGCTGTCCTGGACGTTGCGCAGCGCCACGCTGGCCGCCTGGCTGGCTGTTCCGCTGACCGACGCGGTGTTGATCGCCTGGTTTGCGGTTGCCTCCGCGGCCGTCGTGTTGTCCAGGATGGACAGCGTGCTGCGGTCCGCACCGCGGGTGCCGGCCGGCACGGTTTCCTGGTTGTTCAGGCTGGTGTTCACCGTGCTGCTGACCGCGGCGCCCGCCGTCTGCTGGTTGCCCAGAACGTGTTCGGCGCTCAATGTCTCGCCGAACATCCCTCCGACGCCGATGGTCCCGGCTTGTTGGGTGCCGGCCTGGCTGCCCTTGACCACCAGGCTGTTGGTGGCGTCGTTCATCACGGCCAGCCCGATGTTGCTGTTGTTGGACAACAGCACGCTCGAGTCGGTCATCGCGCCGGGGGCGAACAGGTTCAGATTCGACGCAGCGGTGACCGCCGAGGTGGTTTGCTGAACGGACTGCAATGCGGACACCGCCGACACGCTCGTGCCATCCAGCATCAGGCTGCTGGTCGCGATGTTGGCCCTGGCTTCGGCCATCTGGGTGTTGCCCGACACGCTCAGCGAGGAACCGCTGATGGCTGCACCCGGCTGCGCCTTGATGAAGAAGCTGCCATGAACATTGCTGTCGATGGCGTTCTCTCCGGCGACCGCCTGCAGGTTGGACAGCGTGTGGTCTGCAGCCGTCTGCAGACCACCATCCATGAATCCTGCACCGGTGCTCGCCACCGTGGCGCCGCTGCCTGAAGCGATCCGGTTGCCCGTCACCGTCGTGCTGTTGGCCGCCACGTTGCCACGCGTCAGACCGTAGGTCGTGTTGCCGCTGACCGAGAGCGCGGAGTCGGTGATGGCTCCGCCCACCGCCAGATTCACGCCGCCGAGGTTGGGGGTAGCGGCCGTCGCGGCCATGCCTGATGTGCTGAATCCTCCGAAGCTGAAGGTTGCAATGCCATCGGTCTCTCCGTACGACACGCTCCTCAGCGTGGACAGATCGACGGTTCTGCCCACCGGGACGGTTGCTGTGTTCTCCTGCGTGTCGACCACGAAGCCAAGCGACGAAAGATAACTCTCCAACGCGGCCTTGTCCTGTCCTGCGCGAGCTGTGGAGAAGACCACCGGTTCCGACACGGCCTCCAGGCGCTTGTTCATGACGTTGTAGTCGAAGCTGCCCGCCGTTGATTCGGCATTGGCGCCGGCGTTGTAGATACCAGCCGCTACACCGGCCGTGGCCGGCGTCCCCGCAGCTCCGACCAGCGAAGTCACGCGCGCGCTGGTGATCTGGACGTTCTGCTGCGCACTGCTGCTCGCCAGATCGCCGGACGCATCGAGCGCCAAGGTGTTGACGGCGTTGTTGCTGGTGGCCGAGGCTCTGGCGGTGTTGCCGTCGGCGATCACGCTGGAGCGCGCCAGGTTGCCGCCGATGTCGACACGCACATCGGACGGCAGCGAGGTATCGGCAGCATTGCGCAAGCTCGCGGTCACGCTGGCCTGGCCGGACTGAACGTTCTGCAGGCTGAACGAGGCGTTGGTGGTCAGTGCACCCGCCGCCGAGGTACCGAGCGTGGAGAGCGCTGCGGTGTCGATGTTGGTGGCGCTCACGCCGACCGTGTTGGTGACACGGCTCCCGCTGGCTTGCGCGTTGATCCGGTTGCCCGAAGCCGACACGCTGGAGGCCGTGTCGCTCGAGCCGACGTTGCCGCCGATGGTGGTCAGTGCAACCGCGCCAGGAGCGGCCTGGGCCTGGATCGCAGCGTCGACCGCCTGCAAGCTGGTCAGGTTGGCCACGCTCGAGAACCCGCCGGTGGCCAGGTTGGTGGCGTTGATCGTCAAGCCGCTCTGAGCGAAGTTGCCGAAGGCTTCGGTGGACAGGGTGTTGGCATCGTTCAGCGCCGCGCTGTTGTCCAGGGAGCCGGTGACGGCGATCCGGTTCGAGGCGCCGCCGCTGGTGGCGCGGGCGATCACGTCCGACTGGACCGACTGCTGACTGAGCACCCCGTATGCGGCCACCACGTTGCCGGACGGCACGGTCTCATTGAAGTCGCCGAAGCCGACGGTCGATGCTGCGCCCAAGGTGGCCGGTACGGCCAGGGTGGTGCCGCTGACCGCCATCGCGTTGTTGACCAGGTTGCCGTAACCGATGGCTTCCTGGCGATTGTCGGTCAGGGCCAGCGTGCTGCCGGTGACGCCACCGCCACCGATGCCGGCCTCGATGAAGGCACGCGCGCCGCTCAGGGTGGCGGTGACCGGGGAAGCAGGACGGAAATCTTCGGGGTCGACCCGTTGCTGGCTCAGGATGCCAGCGCCGCTGCCCACCGTGGTACCTGTGAGCACGAGCTGGTTCGAGGCGTTGTTGGACAGCGCCACCGCGTCCTGGGTGTTGCCGGTGACCGACAGCGTCGGGCCGGTGACGGCCGCTGCGCGCTGGCCGATCGACGAGTTGATGTTGTCAGAGGTCACCGGTGCGCCGGTGTTGACTTGCCGGTTGCCGACCGTGGCAGCGCCGCTGGCCTGCAACAGGCTGGCCTGACTGTTCAGGTCGACGGTGGTGCCGAGTGCCAGCGTGGTGGCATTCAGTTTCAGGCTCTGACCCACCTCGTTGCCGCGGGCGCTGGAGCCGCTGCGGTTGCCGGCCACCGACACGCTGCTGTTCTGTACATCGGCGGCCGTTGCTTCGATGAAGGAGTTGGCGTTGACGGCGCTGACACCAACGTTGCTCTTGTCTTGCTGGTTGGCCAGCGCCACGGTACCGGAGAACGACGCGGCATTGGCGCCATTGCTCAGGGCGCTGCTGGCTGCGTTACCGGTGGCGCTGGAGCTGATGTCGTTGGCTGACAGGACGACGGCACCCCTGACCAGGGAGTCCACCGTGGTGCGGACGGCACCATCGCTGGTGCTGCTGCTCACAGCCGATACACCTGCCTGGCCTGCCTGGCTCTGCGTGTTCACGATCGCCAGGTCGGCATTGACCGCGGTGCCATCGGCATGGCCGTTGAGAAGGGCTCCCGGCGCAGACAGGCTGCCCCCGGGACCCGCAAACGACAGGCCATCGGCCAGCATGATGCGGTTGCCGACCGGCGACGTACCGCTGCCAAGCGCTTCGTTGCCGATGCTGGCGCTGCTGATGCTGTTGCCCGAGACGGCCAGCGAGCCGCCCGTTTCGCTGATGCCGTTGCTGCCCGTCACGGTGGCGCTGACCGTGCCGCCGCTGTTGGTGGCCGCGGAAGTGGCGTTCCTGGCGAGCTGGGTGTTGCTGACGACGGCCGAGCCGGCGAACGCTGGTGCACCGTCACCGCCCTGGATGTCGATGTTGCTGGCGCTGCTGTTGCCCTTCGTGCTGGAAACGATCTTGTTGCCAGTGACCGCCGCGCCAGCTTCAAGGGCGCCGGCCAGGACGTTCGCGGTCAATGACAGTGTGACGGCATTGTTGCTGGCAATGGCGCTGGCGCCCGCATCGCTGGTCTGCTGGGCCGTGGTCACGACGATGCTGCCGGTCGCAACCGATTGGGCCGGACTGAATATGGAGCTGACGCTTGTCGAACCCGGGGTGACCGAAGCGTAACCGTTGGGCACGGTGCCGGCGATCGACGACATGCCCTGGTTGACGACGGTGTTGGCGGAGATGGTGTTGTTTCTGTTGGCGGCGCTGCCATTGGCGAAGTCGACCAACCCGATCGACAGAGCGTTGTCTTCAGCCAGGCTGCTGACGACTCCGACATTGGTGGCGTACAGGAGCGACGCCAGACCCGGGTTGCCGCCTGAGGTATCGCTGATCAGGGCCAGATCGATCGAGGTGTCGACAGGCTGGGCAACGTTGCCGATGGCGCTGGCGCCCATGACGTTGCCGGTGAGAAAGGCGGAGTTGGCCGTCTGCTGACCGTTGGCACCGATGTTGCCCTGGCCGTTCTGCAGCGTGGCACGGACCGAGCCGATGTTGTCCAGCAGCAGGCTCTGAGCGCGGTGGCCAGTGGCATTCACCACCGCGGATTCCCCGATGAAGCTGAAGTCGGTGCCGGCGCCTTGGGCGCCACCGGCGATCAGGGTGGCCATGACGGCCAGTCCCATGCTGCTGAGTGCCGGCTTGCGGCTGGTGCGGTTGCAGTATTGATTTTTTTTCATGGAGTCCTCGGACTGGGAGTGCCTGTGACGGCGTTATGACTTGGAGACAGCAAAAACGAAGCGGAATGGAATGGAACAACGCGGGGCATTGGGATCAGCCGCCGATGCGCAGCTTGGCGATCTCCTGTAAACCCGGACCATCCCGGTGGATCGAACTGTCAGCCGCGTCGGGCCGCCAGATGACGTTGACAGCCGCCGGAGCAACGCCCCGGTTGGCCAGTGCGGAGGTGAATGCGGCGATGCGCTGGTCGATCAGGTCGTCACGCTTGCGGGCATCCCAGTTCTCGCTGTCGCGTGCAACCAGCATCACCTCGACGGATCCTCTTCTGGCCGCTGCCGCGATCTGGTCTACCAATGCAATCGATGCCCCGCCCAGCTGGGTCGCACCGAACTCGAACGGCAATTGCGTGACACCGCCCGTCGGCAGAGCGGCGGACGGACTCGATGCATTGACGGCCGTTCCACTCTGGCCAGACTGCACCGGCGTGCCCCCGGCATCGACCAGTGGGTTGTCGATCTTGCGCAAGTCGGCGGCCGGCGTGGTCTGGATGTTCCTTCCTGCACCGGCAAGCAACGGCAGGCAGGGTCGGTGGTCGACCTTGGTGACTGCGCCGATCAACCTGACCACGCCTTCTTCGAGGGCCGCGCGCACGCCAAGCTGCACCGGCTCCTGGCCCTTGGCCCCGATGTCGATGTCGAACAGATTGCTGTTGAAGAAGCGGAACACATTGATGCCCACTTCATAGCCGTTGAACTGCTTGGTCAGGCTGATCGTTCGGACCACCATCAAGGTCTTGGTGTCGACGATGCGCAGGTCCACACCCACCGACTGGCTGAAAGTTCGCGCCTTCAGCGAGACCTGGCTGACACCCACCTCGGCACCGCCCGAATGGATGTTGTAGTTCAGCTCGGTGATGCCACCGACGATGAAATAGTCCGACTTGTTGATGGTGCCGCCGAAGTACGGCATCCACGGCACGCTTTGGCCTGCAGCGCCGTTTGCACCCGCCAGCACATGGCTGCGGCCGTCGCCGAGCTGCCTGCGGTCGGCATAGCCCAGCTCACGCTCGGCAATCATGGGATCGAATCGCTCGGCGATTCGCACGGCGCCGCTGAGCTTGCCGAGCGCCGAATACACCATCAGGGCGCCGCCCTGGGTGATGGCGTTGCCTTCATTGATGTTGTATTTGCCTGTGTAGTCCTTGACATCACCGACTGCCACCACCACCGGAGCGCGTCCGGTGGCAGCCACCTGGTCGGCGAAGCAGGCAATCACCGGCTCCATCGGCGTGACGTTGTCACGCACCGATGGGCCCAGAACGACAGGTTGTTCCAGCGGGCCAAGACGCTGCATCGGTGCGGTGACACATCCGGCAAGCAGCGCCGTGGCCGAAGCGGCCAGGACCAATCTCAGCCCTGGCATCGCACAGGAAGGATTGAATGAATTCGGTGTGATGATCATGTTCGGTGTCCGACGCTCAGTTCAGCACGCCGAACGTGCAGCCGGTGCTGCCCGCCAGGCTCGCGCTCTGATTGCCGCTGTTGTCCTGGTGGTTGTTCAGCGCCTGGTCTGCCGACCCGCTGACACGGGTGGTGGTATCGCCGCGTACGCTCGAGCCCACGCTGCCGCTGTTCGCCTGATCACTGCTGGAGGAACTGCCTTCGGCCCCGTTCGGGGCGGTGTTGCTGTTGGCATTGCCGGTGGCATCAGATTTGGCGCCACTGCTGGACGGCGACAAGGCGGTGGCACCCAGGCTGCTCTGGTTGCCAGTGGCGTTTGAAGATTGGTTGCAATTGATCTGCTTGTCGATGTTGGTGGTGTAGACCGGTGCCGTGTAATACCCCGTCCTGCGCTTCTGGATCATGTCCTGCACCACGGCCTGGCTGACCTTGTCTGCACGCGACTGAAACTGCCAGGCGGCGCTCTCGCCCGCGCCATTGGCCAGCGCAGCGTGGACTGAAATGACCGAGATCACGACGCCCAGCATGCCGCTGCGAAACATCTGGAGCAGCAGCCTGGTTGCAATATGCGAGGCGGCCGGAAACACTGTTTTCATGTTGAATGGTCCTGGATTGGGCACGTCCCGCAGACTTCTGGAGGGCGTGTCGCGATGAAACGGGTAAACGTACTTTCGGATTGATTCACCATCCCTTCACGGGCCGGCGATCGGGTCACTTTTAAATGCATGCCGTCTCCTGACTGCGCATCTGCTGTTCTTGCCACCACAACGGGTCGATCCGACGAAATCCGCTGAAGCCGGTTATTCCTTGCCCATGCGGCAGCGGATATCGGCGGCAATCCGATACCTGGAATAAGTTGAGCACTTGGTACTCGCAGGCCGGGCTCATAACCCTGCCTGCGAGCAACATCCTGTCGGTCAGGGTCGATGTGCCGGCTCAGCTACACAGAAGAGCCGGTTCACACACGACACACCGCGCCCGGCACACGTGGCCGGTCTGGCCAGCACTGCGGTCCGGATCCGCGCCAGAAACGACAGGACGTCACGCACAGCGCATTTGATGATCGACTGCAGTGGCTGCATCGAACAATCTGTGTCGCGCGCCGCACGGGAGTCCTGGGAAACGGGAACCATCGCCGCAATGTCAAAGCCTTGAGAAAGGGGTCAAAAGAGGTGTTCATTGAATGAACGTCGCAGCCCCGGGTGAATACTTCAAATCCAGGGCGGTTGCTGGCAGATATCTCTGCAACCGATACGTCAGTGTCAGCGGAAACATGCGTTCGCTGATGTTTCACTGGTAGGTAAATTCCTGAAGGTTCGCGTCGCGGACGTGTTACGGTCATGCTCGAGTCGTCAATTCGACTGTCCACGCTGGGCAATGCGCGCGCATGTACTCAGCCCCAAAGCTTGGGACAGCAGTTGCGAGGTGCATACCTGGTCGACCACCAGCAACTCGGCCCGACCACCGCGCGGTTCAGGTATTCATTCGGTTGGCCCTGGCCTTGCCAATGGCCAGTTGCATCATCAAGTCGGCCAAGGCGCGCCTGGCCGCCGGGCACAGGAAGGCAGCGACGGAATCCGATTAACTACCGCGTCGTTTTCGCTCCCGGCGTTGCATGCCAGGCCAGTGGTCTGCTCGACCGGGGGCCTTCGCCATGGCCCGCAGGGTCGGCAGCCGCCCGGGAACGCCCTGGTGCGGGAACTGCCCGACTCGGACCGCCGCTGCCGAGGCTCGAACCTGACTAGGGATGGACCGCGCGCCAGGCGCTTCCTAGAGTCGCCTCCTGCACAGGGAGCACGCACACTGATGAACCCTTCATCCGCCTCAGATGCTGCAGCGGTGTGCTGCAGCATCGGCCTGATCGGCAACAGCCCGGCACACCGGCGGATGATGGACGAGCTGTGCCGCTACGCGGCGGTGCGCGCGACCGTGTTGTTGGAAGGTGCCACCGGCACCGGCAAGGAGCTGGCAGCGCGAGCGCTGCACTACCTCGGTGGTCGGCGCGGCGGCCCGTTCGTTCCGGTCGATTGCGGCGCGCTGCCTGAGACGCTGTTCGAGGGCGAGGTTTTCGGCCACGCGCGCGGCGCGTTCACCGACGCGCGGCGGGACATGCGAGGCCTGATCGCGCAGGCGCAGGGCGGCACGCTGTTCATTGACGAGATCCACACGCTCGCACTGCGCAGTCAGGCCTCGTTGCTGCGCTTCCTGCAGGACCACCGCTATCGCTCGCTTGGCAGCGAGCACTGGGTGGAGGCCGACGTGCGCGTTGTCGTCGCCACCAACCGCAGCCTGCAGCAAGGGGTCGACGAAGGCTGGTTCCGCGCCGACCTGTTCTACCGGCTGAATGTCGCCAGCGTGCGGCTGCCGACGCTGGCCGAGCGCCCCGAGGACGTGCCGCTGCTGGTCGAGGCGATGCTCGACCGCCTGGCCGCCACATACGGCGCGCCGCCGCGCCGCTTCGGCGCAGCGGTCCTTGCCCGCCTGAGCAGCGCGCCCTGGCCGGGCAACGTGCGTGAGCTCGAGAACGTCGTGCATCGCGCCTTCCTGAAGGGCGACGGCGAGCGGCTCGAGCTGGCCGACGACGCGGCGCCGACCGAGACCGTGCTGCAGGCCTTCAAGCAGGCCCGCGCCGAGGTGCTGGCCAACTTCGAGGAACGCTACCTGCGGCAGATGCTGATCGTCACGCACGGCAACGTGTCCGAGGCAGCGCGCGTGTCCGGCAAGGAGCGCCGGGTATTCGGCAGGATGATGAAACGCCACGGCATTCGGCGCGGCGAGTTCGTCAAAACCGACCACTGACGCTACTGGGGCCGCGTCGGCGGCAGGCCGCCGGGCCAGTTGGGCCACTCGGGCGGGTACAAGGGGTTCCAGCCGAACGGCACCTCGTCGGGCGAGATCATCGGCGGATGCCATCCCTGGGGTGTGCCGGGGAAGTTCGGGTTCGGCCGCGGGACGTTGTAGTTGTACAGCGACAGCTCGTGGATCGGATTGATCGGATCGCGTGTCGGGTGGGGGCCGCCGCTCATCAGCGGGTGCAGCCCGCCCTGGTGCGTCGGGTGATGTCCGCCGCGCAGCTGCGACTGGCCGTAGACCGGCATCAGGTTGCGCGGGTCCACGACCTGCTGCGGATACAGGTTCTTGTTGTAGTTCCAGTGGTGCAGCGTCGCGACATCGATGCCCTCGGCCCGCGCGAGCACCTTGTATTTGTCCCACAGCCGCTTGTAGACCTTGTGAAGGTCGGTGTTGGTCCAGTTGACGACGGTGCCGTCCTGCACCGCTGCCAGCCAGCGCTTGTAGATGTTGTTCCTCGCCGAGCGCGCGAACTTGGACTCGGCCTGCGTCCACAGTCGAAGGTGGGTGGCATCGTCGGCGATCATCGCGCCGGCGCGACCTTCGTTGGGGAAGTCGGTCGGTCGCAGACCGCGCCCCATCAGCCGCACGCCGCCCAGCCCATCCGGCCCCAGCGGCATCTCGTACACCGGCGCCTGGCCCACCGCCGGCGCGTCCGATGGCAGCACGACGCGAGATCCGAGATGGGGCCGCCCGGCCGCGGTGGCGACGCCGGCCCCCTCGTCGGCGGCCGGCAGGTAGCCGCGGATGAACGACGGCCCCTGGCCCGCCGGAAGCCGCAGCGTCCCCGGCGCCGCCGGCGCCACCGTGCCGCCGGCGGGCAACGAATTCGCCGGCCCGCCTGGAACGATCGCGGCGCCGCCGCCCGCTGCCTCGGGCAGCAAGCCGGCCGGGAACTGCATCTTCCCGTTGACGATCGGCACCGTCATGCCGTTGGGGCCGTGCATCGTCGCGGTGCCCATGCCGGTGCGCACGTTGATGCTGATAGTCGCCATCTCCCCGGCGCTGCCCTTCGTGAGGTTCTTGCCCACCGCGGTCATCACGCCGGTCGCCGGGTCGTAGCCGACCATCTTCCACGAGAAGCTGAAGCCTTGCGCCGGCCGCGCCATCGCGCCGGCGATCGCGCGCACCCCGCCGACGCCGACGCTGGCGAGCGCGAACGCGTTCAGCGCCATGCTGACGATACCGCCGGCCATCAGCGCACCGGCCGCGGCTTCCTGCTCGGGGCTGAACACGTCCGCGCCGGTGCCTTGCATGTACTGCAGGCCCTGCTGGTAGTCCATGTAGCCCTGGTGCATGCCAACCGCGGCCAGGCCGACGCCCAACGCGATGCCGATGGGCGCGGTGGGCGGAAAGATGGTCAGCAGCATGGCCAGGATGCCCAGCCCGGTCAGCGCGTTTTTCTTGGCCGCCTGCGCCGCTTCCGAGCGAACCTGCGCGCGCCGGATCATCTGCCGAACGTCGGCGTCGACACTCGCGGCAAACAGATCGACGATCGGCAGCAGCTGCAGGAAGTCGTAGTCCTCCGCGGCCATCTTTCCCTGCAGCTCGACATAGCCTTCGCGCCGTTTGTCGATCAGCGACAGCACCTCGGCCACCAGCGCCTGCGGCGTGTAGGGCCGGTTGATCACGCTCAGCGGAACCACCTTGTACTGGTCGGCCAGCGGCATGATGCGCGGCGCAATGCGTGCCGTCGACTCGGCGATCGAGGTCAGTCCCGGGTAGCCCTGCACCATGTTCACGATCGACGCGTCGGGGCCCGTGCCCTGCACCGGCGTGTCCATGATGCGCGGGTTGATCGTCGAACCGATCCGGTCTTCGGAGTCGGCGGCGGCGAGCATGCGGAACACCGGCGGGATGCGCGCCGGGTCGTCGGGCGTGAACGAGGCGTCGTAGTCAGGGATGGACTTCTGCGTGTGGCAGTCCTGGCAGCCGCCGTTGATCTCGCCGTTGTTCAGCGCCTCGACCCAGCGCCTGCGCCCCGGCGAGGGCGACCAGGCGCGCATCTCGGCCATCTCCTTCATCACGTAGGGTCCGACCATCGGCTTGTGCGCGCAGTCCTTGAACTCGTCGCGGTCGGCGATCTTCTTCATGAAGATCAGCTCCTGCGTCGCCAGCGTCTGGTTCATCACCGACGCCGGCGCCATGCCGGAGACGTACTCACGCCACTCGCCCAACGCCTTGTGGTTGAGCTTCAGCCGCGCGATGCCGGCGGTGCGCGTGTCGAGCGAGAACTTCTTCCAGGCCGCCCGCAGCGACTGCACCTCGGCGCGCATCGCGCCGGCCATCGCGTCGCGCTTGCCGCCCGACCACTTGGCATTGCGCTCCACTGCGTCCAGCGCCACGTCGGTGTCGTCCCATCCGTTCTCGCCGACGTACACCGCGACCGCTCGCCGCACGAACGCGCGGTCAGACGACAGCTGGATCACGGGCTTTCCAGGGACGACGAAGGTGGTCGCGTCGCGTCCCGGCTTGGGCGCCTCCTTCTCGTCGAGCGTGGCGAGCTCCTTCTTCGCCTTCTCGGCCGCCGCCTTGTCGTTGCGCTGGACGACCGGCGCCGCGCCGCGCTGCTGCACGGTGTGCGTCAGCTCGTGCGCGAGCAGCTGGCGGCCGGCGCCGGTGTCGGGCCGGTACTGGCCGGCGCCGAACGCGATGTCCTGTCCGACCGTGAACGCCGCGGCGTCGAGCCGGTCGGCCAATTGCTGCGCGGGCGCGTCGGTGTGCACGCGCACGCCGGCCAGCGACTGCCCGATGCGCGGCTCGAAGAAGCTGCGCGTTTCGGTGTCCAGCGGTCGGCCGGCACCGACCGCAGCATGCCAGGCGGTTGGCGCGAGGCTGCCGCCGTCGCGCGAGCCGCGCGGCTTGCGGGACACGGTGGCCTCGCTGATGCGGCCGATTTGACCGGCCACCGGCACCGGCTCGCGCGCCGACATCACGGCGCCGGCGACGCGGTCGGCCTCGGCCTCCTGCGCCGAGCCACGCTCGACCACCGCCAACGCATGCTGCATCTGCATGTTGCCCGCCGCGCAGCCTGCGCCGGCCGAGCCACCGCCTCCGGCCGCCTTGGCCGGTCCAGCCGCCGCGCACGCGGAACAGGCGCGCTCTGCCGCTTTCGGTGCTTGGTGGGTGGTCTGCATGGGCGTCTCTTGGGGCAGTTATCACGGTAGCGGGGCGCCGCCGGGCTTCAGCGTTGTCTGGATGTCTCCATCCGCGAGCTCGCCGACGGTCGGCACCACGCCCTGGGTGGTGCTCGTGAACAGGGGTTGCTCACCTCCTCCATCCGCCTCTTCAGTTCCTTGGCCTGCAGCAATTCGGCGTTGCCGTCGTCGTTGCGCAGATCGGGCACGTCGACGGCGTCGGCGAGGAAGGACTGCTGCACCGATCCGGACTCGAGGAAGGACAGCTCGGCCTCGCAGCTGGTGGCCTCCGGCTCGGCACGGCAGACGCCGGCTTGCTCGTCCTCGCCAAGGAAGCGCAGCGTCAGCGGATCGGCGCCATCGACGATGCCGTGGGCAACCGACGTCGCATCCGACTCGAAGCGCTCGGGCGTGGATTCGGCCGGGTGGGCGGGAAGCCGGGTGGGCGGGCGCATGGCGACAGTCAGGTGCGCACCTCAGGGTCGCCCCCGCGGCGCGATTCGCGCAGTCCATGTGCGCGGCCCACGGCCACCGAACTGCCCTGCTGCGCCTGCCGCCGCGCCACCGCGTGCAGCAGGTGGCGCATCGCCAGCACGGAGCCTTCGGCGGCGGCCAGGAATGCGGCGTCCAGCGTTGCCGCCTGGATCTCGCCGCCGGTGAATTCGAAGCGGTCGGCGAGCTGGACGAACTCGATGTCGGGCGCGCACGGCACCGTCTCGGGCAGCATGCCGCGCCACAGCCGCTCGCGCAGCGCCGCACCCGGGCGCGCGAACTCCACCGTGTAGTGCATGCGGCGCGCAAACGCGCTGTCCATGTTCTTCGGCAGGTTGCTCGACAGGATCACCACGCCGTCGTGATCTTCCATCTTCTGCAACAGGTAGGCCGTCTCCAGGTTGGCGTAGCGGTCATGCGCGTCCTTCACTTCGGAACGGCGGCCGAGCAGCGCATCGGCCTCGTCGAACAGCAGCACCGCGCTCGATCGCTCGGCGGCGCGGAAAATCCGGTCGAGGTTCTGTTCGGTCTCGCCGATGTACTTCGACACCACCGCCGCGAGGTCGATGCGGTACAGCGCCATCCCTGCCGCGTTCGCGACCACCGACGCCGCCATCGTCTTGCCGGTGCCCGAGGCGCCGCAGAACAGCAGCATCAGCCCGGCGCTGCGCCCGGTCCGCCGCTGCAGACCCCAATGCCGGTAGACCGTCTCGCGCACGCGGATCGCGCCGGCGACCTCGCGCAGCTGCGCTGCGGTGTTCTGGGCGAGCACCAGCTGCTCCCAGCGGTGCTCGCGTTCGACACGGGTGGCCAGGCGTGCCAGGCCCTGGTTGGCCCGCGCGGCGGCCTGGGCGTCGAGTGCCTGTTGCAGCGCCCGTGCGTCCGCGGAACGGTCCCAGCACGCGGCGGCGACGGCCGCGCGAATGCGTGTCGCCGTCAGTGCGTGGCGGTCGGCCAGCCGGCGCGCGTCGGCATGCAGCCCGTGCTCGTGCAGCGCCAGCTGCCACAGCGCCGCGCGCTCGGCCGCGTCCGGCGGCGCCACGTCGATGCGGCGGTGCGGCCAGTCGACCAGCAGCCCGGCCAGCGGCGACGCCGGCGCGGCCAGCAGCAGCAGCGGGACCCCCTGCCCGGCCAGCCGCGCGAGCTGCGTCGGTGTCAGCGCCTTCACCGGGTCCTCGTCAAGGACGAGCGCCGCCCTGGCCAGACGCGCCGCCAGCAGCCAGGAGCGCGCGAGCTCGCCGCGTTCGTCGCCGGCGAGCAGCGACGCGTCGGCGCGCAGCAGCGTCAGCGCGCGCGCATGGGCCCACTGCAGCGCGGCCGCCCAGCGCTCCTCGGTTTCGTCGCCGCAGATCAGCAGCAGCGGCTCCGCAGGCGTCGGCGCATCGGCTGGCGGGATCGCGGCGACCCAGCGCACCTCAGGGCTCCAGCGCGGGTCCGCAAGCGGCAGCCCCAGGCAGAACTGCCCCACCAGCGTCGACACGCGCAGGCCTTGCATCCGGCGGCTGCGCGGCTCGGTCGGCTCGACGAGCTCGACCGCGCCGCTGGCGATCAGCGGCGACTGCGGCGCAAGCAGCTCGCGCACGTCGGCCACGCCGCCGTCGAGCAGACGCTGCGCGAGATCGATGCTGAGATGACGGCGCGCGATGTCGTTGTTCAGGTAGGCAAAGAGCGTCTCGTAGCGAACGTCCACGTCGGGCGCGAGCGCGAGCAGCAGCAGTGCGATCTCGTCATCGCTCAGCCCGAGCCGCCAGGCCAGCGCGGCCGGCGCTCCGCTCCCCGTCAGCTGCGGTGCGAGTTCGCGCGCGCGCTCGCCCAGAGCGGCCAGTGCCGCTGCGCCATCGGCGTCTTCGCGCAGCAGCGCATCGACCTGCGCATCGCTGATGTACAGCCCGCGGAGCTCGTCCAGCGAGAGCTCGTAGCGCGCCCGCAGGCGCAGCACCTCGCGCTCGACGAGGCTGTCGATCCACCCGCGCCAGGCGTCGGGCAGTGCGGCTGCGGCATCGGGATCGCGGTGCATCAGGCGAACCCGATCGAGATGCGCCGCGCTGGCGGGCCGTTCCAGCGCAACTCGCGCTGCGACAGCGAGGTCATCGCCAGCAGCACGTGCAGCGGCGCGCGCGGCACGCGCCAGCGCCACTGCTCGCCGTCGTCGCTGGCGGCATGACCGCCGGCGGCGAGCAGGTTGCGGCGCAGGTACGGCAGGCTGGCGCCCAGCATGCCCGGCACGCGGTGCGACACGCGGCGCCACAGGTGGCGCGCCACCGCACGCGGCGGGACCGGCGCAGGGGCGAGCTCGTCCCAGCGCAGCGCGGGCGGAACGTCGAGCAGCGCGCGCCACGCCGGGTCGTGCCAGACGGCGCGCGCGTCGCCGCCGGCCAGCGCCAGCGCAGCCAGCGCGAAGGCGCCGCGGGTGGATCCCGAGGCGAGCGGCGGCAGCGTGGCTGCGAGTCCGGCATCGAGCAGCGATTCGAGCTCGGGCAGCAGCATCACCAGGCCCGACATCACGCAGGGCCCGTCGAACACCGGCACGGCGGCCGAACCGTCGGCGGGCGCACCGGGTGCATGGAGGTCGCGCGCATCGCGCCATGCGGACCGGCCCAGCGGCCCGAACCCGGCGAGCCGCTGCGCGAGATCGGCGTGCAGCAGGCCGACTGCGTCACGCGCCAGACCGGCCGGTGCGACCCGCGCCGGCACGCCGCGCGCCAGCATCGCGGCCAACGCCGCCGCGCAAAGTCCACGCGCCGGCGCGACCCCTTGCGCCCGTGCCCGCGCGAGCAGCGCCAGCACCGCGCGCGCCGAAGGCGCCGCGAGTGCCGGCGGAACCCAGCGCTCGAGCAGCACGACGGGACGCGTCGTATCGGTGTCGGCTTGCGCGATCAGCACGTCGAGCCAGCGCAGCGCATCGCCCTCGCCGACCAGTGCGAGCGCCGCAGGATGTGCCGCGAGCCGCTCCAGCAGCGGCCACGCGAGCGCCGGATCGCCCTCGACCAGCGTGCGCAGCGCGGCGCCGGGAGGCAGCGGCGCCAGTCCGGCCAGGTCATCGAAGTACCAGCGGCTGTGCGCATCGCCGGCGGCCAGCGCAATCGCAAACGCCTCGATCCGGTCGAGCTCGCTCGCGAAGCGCACGACGTCGGGTCCGCCGCCTTCGATGCCGTCGATGATGCAGCGCGCCAGCTGCGCCGCGAGGGCCCGCGCCGCGGCCTGCGGGTCGCGGCGCGACGTCGAGCGCCAGCCGCAGCGCCAGGCGCCGCACCCGCACCCGCTCGCCGGGATGCGCCGCCAGCCAGGGCGCCAACGCCTCGGCGAGCCCGGACGTGCAGGCGCCGGCCAGCGACTCGACGCGCTCACGCACCGCCTGCGGCTCGCGGTGCGGACCGGCCAGGTGCAGCACGTGGTGCCAGCGGTCGATGACGAGCGGCATGGCGGACAGCGTCAGGGCCGCGGCCCCAGCGCGATGAAGTTGAAGGACGAGTCCTGCGCCGAGCTGCTGTCGCTCGCCGACGGATCGAGGTCGCGAATGACGACCGTGAAGCCGAAGGCGGAGACGGCGCGCAGGCAGATCAGGTTGTCGTCGGCCGGCGGATCGACCAGCGTCGCCGTGACCACCGGCGTGGCCTGGAACGGCACCGTGAAGATGATCTGGTAGAGGCCGGTGCTGTTGACGTGGATCGCGGTCCAGGTCGGCGTCGGCGTGATGCCCGCGGCTGGCACGATGCCGCTGACCATGCGCTGGTTCTCCGGCGCGCCGACGGCGAAGTACGGCAGCGTGTCGCCCAGCCGCAGGTTGCCGCGCACGTCCAGGCGCTCGGTGGGCGCAGTGGTGCCGACACCCAGGCGCCCGCTTGCGTCGATGCCCAGCTTGTCGCTGCCCGACCACAGCCGCGCCACGCCGCCGTCGGCATACCACGCCCAGCGCTCGCCTGCGGCCGGGAGGTCGACGAAGCCGGCATTGCGGCTGCTGAACGAGAAGCCCGCGCCGCTGCCGCCGCTGTGCACCTCGCCGCCCTCGACATGCAGCAGCCGCTGCGGCGTCAGTGTGCCGATGCCGACGCTGCCGCCGGACAGTGCCAGGTCCGGCGAGCCGCTGCGCGCCTGCCCGATCCAGCTCTGGAACTGCGGCGCCGATTCCGTGCCGCTGCCCGTCTGCTGGAACTGCACGCGCGACGCGTCGTCCAGGTCGCTCAGCACCAGCAGCGGCGCGAGCTGCGAACCGTACTGCAGCCACACGCGGCCGGCGTCGTCGCCGTCACCGACCTGGAACCACCTGCCCGAGCCGAGCGGGTTGCCCTGCGGCGCGGGCACGCCGCGGATGTCGAGCTTGGCCTCGGGCGCGCCGGTGCCTACGCCAACGTCGCCGCCCGGCGCGATGAACAGGTTGCTCTGCGTCGCATCGGACTGCGCGATGTTGAAGCCCGCGGGGCCGGGCACGGTGTTGATCTGCCACAGCACCGCACCGGCCACCGACTGCAGCGCCAGCGCCTGGCCCTGAGCGCCGCTGGGCCGCAGCGTCAGCGGATGCGCGAGCGCGGTGTCGGCCGTACCGATCCCGAGCTTGGCGTCGCTCTGCACCACCACGCCCGCACCGAAGTCGAAGTCCGGCCGACACGGATCGGCCGGCGCGCCTTGCAGCGTGGCCTGGCCGATCACCAGCCGGTTCGGCCCGTCGACCGCCGCTCCCAGCAGCACCTGCAGGTCCTGTCCCTTCAGGCCATTGGCCTGCGGCGCGCGGCGCATGCCGAGCACCACGCCCTGATTGGCGTAGTCGGTGCCGCCGGCAGCCTGCCACTCGACGCGCTGGCCGAACAGGCGCAGGTCGCCGGTGAGGCGGGTGTGCTCCTCGAGCCAGATCGCCTCGCTCGGCTCGATGCGGCCGTGGCAGGGAATCAGGTCCTGCTCGCGCAGCGCCGCCAACGCGGCCAGCTGGTCGCTGGTCTTGCCGGCCTCGCGTTCGGTCCAGCGTGCACGCAGGCGCAGCAGCCCGCCCGAGGCGATCACCGATTCGGTGAACACGCCGGCCTGGCGGCGGAAGATCAGCGACAGCCTGCGCGTCGTGTCGTCCGACGCGGTGAACTGCCCCGGCACCCCCTGCTGCCAGGGCACGCGGCCGATCGGGATCAGCCAGCGCGTGATCTCCTCGTCGTTCGGGAACAGCTGCGCGGCGACGCTTGCGTCGAGCGCCAGCGGCTGCCCCGGCAACGCGGATCCGGGGGCCTCGCGGGCGTCGGCGAACACCACGCCCGAGACCTCGACGCCGCTCTCGCGCTGCGCCAGCAGGTTGCGCAGCCCGACCTCGATGACGAAGCCCTCGCTGACGCGGCTGTACGCGTCGCTCGCGTCGCAGACCTCGAAGCCGGGACGCACCCCGCCGGCCGACGCCTCCTGGTGGCGCAGCCACACGTTGACCAGCCCCGTCGGCTGCTGCGCGAACAGCGCGGCGTCGAGCGGCGTCGGCGACAGCACCACGATCAGCCGGCCGTGGCCGTCGATCGCCACGCCGGGCGTCAGCGTGTGGGTGATCGCGCCGGCCGGGTCGCTGCCCTGCACGATCTCGATGCCGCTCATCACGCCCCAGCTGCGCCCGGCCAGCCGCTGGCGCGCCGACTGCTCGCGCAGGTAGTCGAGCAGCACGCGCAGGTCGGCGGCGCCCAGGTACTGGCCCTCGAAGAAGTGCGGGCGTTCAGCGAACAGCGTGTCCATCGCGGGTTCCTCAAGACTTGCGCGAGCGCGACTTGCGCAGCGCCGCGATCTCGGCCTGCTGCGCATCGACCCGCGCGGCGAGCGCCGCCACCGACTCACGCAACGCGGCGGCGTCGGCGGCATCGTCGGGCGGCGGCTCCGAACTCGGCGCGGTGTCGACCGCGCTGCCGCCCAGCACGGCGAGCAGCTCGCTGCCGACGATGCCGCCCATCGGCCGCGCGAGCTGGTTCATCAGCAGCCACTGCGGCAGCGCGTCGGCGGCCAGCGGCAGGTTGCCCTTGCCCGACAGCAGGCCCTCGGCCAGCAGGTCCGGCGTGATCGTGCCGCCGGGCGTGAACATCGACTGCATCAGCGAGCGCGAGAAACCCTGCAGCGCGGCCGGGTCGTCGAGCGTGGGGTTCAGGCGCAGCGTCGCGCGGTCCTGCGCGATGTCCGCGGCCGCCCGCGTGCTTGCGACGCCGGGCTGCGTCGGCTCGCGCTCGCGCAGCAGCGCCGCCAGGTCGAAGCAGCACGCCTTCTGCAGCAGCTCGCGCAGCGCGGCGATGAACGGGAAGGTGCCCAGCCAGTATTCGAGTGCCGGCATCGTCACCGCGATGCGGCGCTGCGTCGACCAGTTGCACACCCGCAGCACGCGGCACGGGTTCATCGCCACGTGCAGCGTGGCCAGCGCGACCCGCTCGTCCTCGCTGGGCAGCGGGCACGGCGGCAGCAGCGCCGAGCAGAAGCAGTTCATCAGCGCGTCGATGAAGACGACGAACAGCAGCTGGATCGCCGCGGCGAGCGCCGCGGTGTTGTTGTCGGCGAGCGGCGGGATCACCAGCCCCTCAAGCCGGTCGAGCAGGGCGCAGTTGACGCCGGGGCGCTGGCGCAGCTTGCCCAGCAGGTGCTGCTGGAAGCGCAGCGCCCACAGCCGCCAGGCAGCCGCATTGCCGGTGATGGGCTCGGCCGGCTGCGGCGGCGCGCCCTTCAACAGCGCCTCGATGCAGCAGCGCAGCCGCTCGAGCAGCTCGGACTCGTGGCCGCCGCGCTTGTCGTCGTTCGCCGGTGCCGGCGCGCGGTAGACCTCGAACGCATGGCCCTCGCAGATCACCGTCGGCTCGCACTGCACCGGCGCGCCGCGCGGCTTGGGCGCGCAGGTGCACTTGATCGCCTTCCTGCCGCCGCAGCCGCAGCCGGCGGCCGCGCCGCCGCAGCCGCTGTTGCCGCAGCCGCAGGCGGACTCGCTGCGGCCGTACAGCGGCAGGACGCCGCGCGTCGGCGACTCGGCGTAGCGGATCGCCAGCACCCACTCCTGCTCGTCCTCGGGGCAGCGTCGCGCGGCGCCGCGTCGCGGCGGGTCGCAGCGCGGCACCGGCTCCTCGCAGTGCGTGATCAGCGCGCAGACGTCGACCTCGGTCGAATCGCACACGACGATGTCCTCGCCGCACGGCGACAGCGCATAGCCGCAGCTGACGGTCACCCCGTCGCCACACGGCGCGCAGGTGACCTCCAGGCCGTTGACGACGCCCCAGCCGTGCAACTGCCGGTTGTGCAGCCGGTGCTTGGCGCGGATGTAGGCGTCGAGCCGGTTCAGGTCGTCGGCGGTCAACACCTGTCCGGCGAAGAAACGCGGCCGGCACACGCATTCGAGCATGCCGCAGGTGCTGCAGGCTGGCGCCGGCGGGGCGCAGTGCGCCACGCTGGCCGCGCGCCGCTGGCGGTACAGGTCGGTGATCGTGCTCATCGTCGTCGCTCCAGTCACACCTTGATGTCGAACCAGCTCTCGAAGGTCCCGCCCTCGATGCCGTTGCCGGAATGACGCCCGTCGGACGACTTGAGCCACTCGGGAACGACCCCTGGTTGCGGCGGGCCCGGCGGCGAGCGCGGATCCAGCGTCGGCAGGTGGTCGGCGTCCAGCGCGCGCAGCTCGCCGGTGCCGCTGTGCCGGCCGCGAACGAAATCGCCCTTGATCAGTACGCGCAGGCGCAGCAGGCCGTCGCGCGCCATGAAGCCCAGGTTGCCGGGCAGCTGGATGCGCAGCGCGTCGACGAAGGGGTCGGCCGTGCGCGTGAAGCCGCGCGCGCGGCAACGCTGCCGCACGCGGCCGAGGTCCAGCCGATCGCGCAGGTCCAGGTCGCACCAGCACATCAGTGGCACGAAGTCGCCCTCGTTGGCGTCGCCGCGGAAGCGCCGCTCGTGGTGGCCGAGCTGCACGAACACGCTGCGGTCGTGCAGGTCGCTCGCCATCACCTCGGTGTCGAAGGTGACGATCAGCTCGCGCGGCGCCTCGACGACCTCGAGGTTGTCGTGGATCCAGCTGAAGTCGCAAATGTGCGGCAGCAGCCAGTCGCCGGACGGGCCGGGCGGGCCGTCCTGGCCGGGCACGCCCTGCGGTCCGGGCAGTCCTTGCACGCCCTGCGGCCCTGCGGGACCGGCGGGCCCGGTCGCGCCGGACGGCCCGGCGATCCCTTGCAGGCCCTGCGGACCCGCCGGGCCGGCCGGCCCCTCCGGGCCCGTCGGACCGACCGGCCCTTGCGGCCCGCCGCCGCCGCCACCGCCGAGCCCCTGGTCGAGCAGGCAGTGCACGGCCGCTGCCAGGTCGGCCACGCTGGGCAGCACGATGCGGCCGAGCCGGTGGTCGATGCGCACGATCCCGGCCTGCACGTCGGCCGCCGGGTCGCCGGCCGGAACGGTCTCGTCCAGCAGCCGGCGGCCGGGCCGCCAGCGCTGCAGCGTCGCCAGCACGACGCAATCGGCGGTGTCGCAGCCGGGACATTCGTGCGGCGCCAGCGTCGCGCCGCACTCGCCGGCGACGAAGTCGAACACGCCGACGCGCTCGCCGTTGGCGACGAACAGCCGCCCCTCGACGGCGATCGCCAGCCCCTGCGCGCCGATCGGCTGAGCGATGCCCAGCACCTCCGGCTCGGCGGCGGCCAGGCGGTGCAGGTCGGCGCTGCGCACGGTGGCTGCGCCGACGCCCTGCGCCAGCACGATCGCCGTACGCGCCTGGCCATCGACCCACAACGCGATCGGCGTCTCGCCGAGCGCCACGCCGGTCAGGCCGCTGCCGTTGCGCTGCGACTGGCGCAGACGCCCGCTGGTGCCTTCGACCCACACCATCACGTCGGGGCCGGTACTGCGGCCGACGCTGAAATCGACCGGATCGTCGGCCGGCGACGCGATGTTCTGCGGATCGAGCCCGGCGACCGCGGGGGCGAAGTGGTGCAGCGCGCCGTCGCTCAGCGCGTACAGCCGCCCGTCGCTGCCGACCGCGCCGCCGACCAGTCGCGCGGCGACGCTGGCGTCCTGCCCGGCCAGCGGCGCGGCGGCGCTGTCCCAGGCCTGCACCCGGCTCGCGGTCGCGGTGGCCGCGATCGTCGCGAAGCCGCCGGCGGGCAGCGCGACGAAGCGCAGCGAGCTCGCGCCGGCACTGCCGGGAATGTCGACCGGCGGCTGCGCGTCGACCAGGAAGGCGGCGTCCGAGGTGGTGTCGGTCACGTGCAGCTGCGCCGCATCGGCCGCGGTGGCGCCGGGCACCGCGGCGTAGAGCCGTGAGCCATCCGGCGAGACGGCGATCGCGAGCACCGGGCGCGCGAATTGGCGCGGCGCCGCAGCCACCGGGATCAGCGTGCCGAGGTGGTAGCGCTGCACCACGCCGATGCCCGGCGCCTGCGCGGCGGCCACGTAGAGCCGCCCGCTGGCGCCGTGCGCCGCGAGCGCCATCGCGCCGGGCAATTCGATGGGTGCATGCCAGCGCAGGCCCGGCGCGCCCGGCGGCACCGTCATCGGCAGCACCGGATCGACCAGCACGTCGAACGCATAGGTCTCGAGGATGCGACTGGGCGCACAGCGCGTGTCGTCGCAGCCGCACTCGTCGTAGAGGATCGGCACCTCGTCGGTCGGGCACTCGCGATAGCGGATGCACAACTGCAGCACGTGGTCCTGCGGCTCGGGCAGGTCGAGCAGCGCGTGCACCGCCTCGAAGGCGTGCAGGTCCACCACCTCGTCGTCCAGCACCAGGATCTCGTTGCCGCAGCAGTCGATCGCGAGGCCCGGCTTGACGATGACGCAGCGCGGCTGGCAGGCCGGGTCGGGATGCTGGCGCACCTCGAGCCCGCAGACCACGCCGGTGCCGTGCAGCCGCGCATGGTGGCGGCGGAACTTCTCGACGACGTACTGCTGCTCGACCTCGAAGTCGGGCACGTCCATCAGCTTGCCGAAGAAGTAGTGGTTGCGCAGCGGCGTGTGCAGCAGGCACGGTGCGCACGGCACAGGGCCGCCGCAGGACCGGCACGGAGCGGCGCGGGAGTGGAGATCGGAATGGCCCATGGTGGTTGCCCTTCATGTGGTCAACGGGTGATCGTCGACATGCCGACGCGCATGCGGCCGGCACCGCGCGGCGGCTGCGGCTGCGTCGTGCCGGCGCCGTGCAGCACGGTGGCCCGGCCGAGCGCCGATTCGCCGAGCACCGGCGGCTGCGTGCGCACGCCGATCACCGCGTCCAGGCCCAGCAGCGCCTGCACGCCGACGCGAAAACGCGGTCGCACGACGACCAGCTTCGCCTGCACATGGGCCGGCACCTCGGCGGCGACGTACTGCTCGAGCGCGCGCTCGCGGCCCGGCGCCGCGACGCAGCCGGCCGGGACGAACACCGAGATGCGGTGCGCATGCACATGGAACGGGTCGCGATGCGGGTCCTGGTGCGTGAGCAGCTGCGTCACGCCCAGCTGCGCGCCGCCGCTGCCGCCGCCCTGCGCCAGCGGGAAGTCCACCTGCAGTCGGCTGCGGTTGACGATGCGCTCGCCCCACAGCCTGGCGGCGTCGGACAGGCGCGCATGGCCCAGCGCCATCCAGCGCCGCAGCGTGAAGTGCTCCAGCACCAGCGGCGGATTGCGCCAGCGTGGCGGCGTCCGCTGCACGCAGCGCACGCAGTCCGCTGCGGGCCGGGACATGGTCGTCCCAGCGGTCCAGCCCCAGCAGCAGCCGCAGCGACGCGGTCAGCCCTTCGCGCGTGCCGCGCCACGGGTAGAGCCGCGGCGCCTGCGCCAGCACATGGCGCTGCCGGTCCAGCGGCCACGCGGTCGGCAGCACCACGCCGACCCAGCCGGCCAGGAAGTGCAGGAAGTCCTGCGCCGCGGGCACCTCGGGCGCAGCCGGCGTGGCCAGCGGATCGAACAGCCGCGCCTGGTCGTCGACCTGCGATTCGACCTCGCGCAGCGCGCGGTCGAAGATGCCCAGCCAGCGGTCGCCGAACTCGGCCGCCACCGGGTCGGCGGCGAACACGGTCGGCAGGTAGCGCGACAGCGGCGTGCGCGCGAAGTCGATGCTGGCGCAGTGCAGCCGCGGCGTGGACCGCGTGTCGCCAGCGAACTCGATGCGGATCCAGCCGTGGCGGCCGCGCGTCGCGTGCAGCATCCAGTCCTGCGCGGCGCAGTCCAGGTCGGCCTCGCTGGCGGGCTGCAGCCATTCGCCGGCACGCTGCCAGCGCGAGGGCTCGGCGAGCTCGGGCTCGGTGAGCAGCGCATCCGAGGCGGCGCTCCACAGCCGCAGTCGCGTTCCCGCGGGCAGGCTCGCCGTCAGCGTGATGCGGTCCCAGACACAGCCGGCGATCTCGCTGTCCAGCGCCTGGCTGAGCCAGGTGCCGGTCAGCGGATAGGCATTCGCCGACTGGACAGGCGGCGCCGCGAGCGGCTGCCCGTCGCGACCGATCCACCATGGAACGTCGGCGCAGTCGCACAGCGGTGCGATGTCGATCGCGCCATCGGCTGCCACCTCGACCGGCAGCGGCGCGAATGCGTGCGCCACGTCAGCCGGCCGCGTGAACGCGCCGGTGACCTGGCCGCTGGCGAGGTCGATGCGCAGCACCTCGGCCGACCCGTCGCGCACGACGAGCAGCCGGTTGTGGCCATCGACCGCGAGCGCGCCCACCGCACCGAGCCCGCCGATGAAGCGCAGCGAGCGGCCGCGCCGGCTGCACAGGTGCACGCCGCCGCGCGCCGGGTCGGCCACCGCCGCCATGCCGCCGTCCAGCAGCACGGCATGCACCGGCGTCCAGGGCGGTGCGCCTGCGGGCGACGGCCAGACGCCGCGCAGCGCGCCACTGGCCGCGTCGAGCACGATGACGCGGTGCTGCGATGGCGCGCACACGAGCAGCACACCGCACCCCGCGGCGATCGCCACCGCAGCCGCCGGCAGCCGCGGGTCGTTCGCGGCCAGGCAGGGCCACCGCCGCAGACTGCAGTCGCAGCGGTCGAGCACGAGCAGCCGCGGTGCCGACACGTCGAGCAGCACGAGTTGACCGTCGGCAAGCCAGGCGGCGTGGCGCGGCAGCACGAGGCCGCCCAGCGAGCCCGCGGGCTCGGCGAGCTGCCGGCCGCTGCCCGTCAGCGGCGCGAGTGCGAGCGCACCGTCTTCCGGCGCCGCTTCGACGCCGCTGCTGAACCCCGGCACCTCGAGACCGGACCAGCCCAGGCGCGCGTCGAGCACCCGGGTCAGCGGGTCGTGCGGCGGCTGGGCGATGGGCGGCAGGTAGGGCGCGTTCATGGTGTTCAGCGCTCGTAGACGACCTGGATGCGGTGCGCGCCGCTGGACAGCAGCACCGTGCCGGGGAGCTCGACGTCGGTGCAGGCGGGCAGCTCCTCGCTGTCGATCTCCACGCGCACGTCGTTGACGCGCCGCACGCCGGGCAGCAGCAGCCGCTGCACCAGCGCCGAGTGGTAGAGGTCGCCGCCGAAAGGCCAGCCGCTGCCGTCGGTGTCGACAGTGGCGTCGTCGCCGCCGACCAGCGGATGGAACCAGCGCGCCAGCGCCGTCAGCGCCTGCTGCTTCACCGCGGCCAGGTCGGCGCTGGAGCGGCACACCAGCGTCGCGCTGACCACCACCTCGCGGTAGCGCGGCGCGATGACGTAGAGCTCGGTGGTCAGCAGCCGCCGCCGGTCCAGCGCATCGCAGATGGCGCGCAGCAGCGCTTCAGACGGCATCGGCGCGGGGTCCAGCAGCGGGTCGGCCTGCGGCGCGGGCGGCACGACGACGACGCTGACGACCCCCGGCACCTGCAGCTCGGCGAACTGCGGGTGGTGCAGCGGCAAGGCGATGGCGCGCGCGGCGCCGGCGGCACGCGCATGCAGCTCGAAGTCCTCGGCCGTGACCGCGCGCTCGTGGCTCTTCAGTGACTGCTGCGCGCGCTCGCGCGCCGCGTCCAGCGCCTCTTCGTCGGTGCCGCCGCCGGCAGCGAACAGGTTGACGACCGCGTCGCCGTCGATGCCCGGCACGCCGGCGCGCAGCGCGTTGATCTGGCCCGCCGCGACGTTGCCGACCGCGCCGCCGCCGAAACGGTAGCGCAGCGCCAGCACGTTGCTCGGCCGGTTCGGATTGGCTGTCGGCACGCGCAGGCGGGCGCCGCGGCCGAAGCGCAGTTCGCCGGTGCTGCGGTCCAGCACGTAGTGGCGGTCGTCGGGCCCGGAGGCGAAGAAGTCGTCGACCTCGCTCCAGGTCTCGAAGCCCAGGCCCTCGTCGACCTGCAGCTCGAGGCTGCCGTCCAGCACCGGCCGGTTGGCCAGCGTGAAGACCTGCTCGTCCAGCCCGGTGGCGCGGCCGAGGATCTCGGCATCGACGCTCTGCGCCTGCACCACCGGCACCGTGTTCGTGCGCACCGCGGCCAGCACCGGACCGGCCGGGTAGGCGCCGCTCACCAGCCGCGCGCGGATCCAGTGGCGCGCGCCGGGCAGCGCACCCATGGTGGCGGCCGCGAGCGGCCCGGTCGGCGCAGTCGCGGCCGGGGTCTGCAGCAGCACGTGGCCGCTGCGGCTGAAGGCGGCCGACTGGTCGTCGAGCAGGTCCAGCGGCGCCCATTCGGCCCCGTTCCAGTATTCCCAGGCGATGACCGCCGGCGGCGGCACCGCCGCGCCACCGCCGGCCACCGACAGCGGCGGCCGCGAGCGCGACGCCTTGGGCGCCTGCAGCCAGACCATCAGGTCGAGCTGCATCGCGGGGAACGGCAGCGCGACGCCGAAGCCGAGCATCAGCGACGCGCCGATGCGCGCGGTGCGGCCGAAGGCCGTGAACCCGGAGCTCGCATCCGCGTTGGCGACGCTGGCGTCGGCCAACTCGAAGCCGGTGTCCAGCAGCACCGCCTCCAGCGGCGCGGCCAGTGCCACCAGGGCCCGCTCGGTCTCGAACACCACCGGCGTGGTGGCGCCGGGTACTTCGGCGGCCACCTGCGTGCGCATCGGCACGATCAGTGTCGGCTCGGTGAACGAGGGCAGCACGCCCAACGTCAGCTCGGCCCGTGCCGGCCGCGCGGCTTCCAGCTGCGTGCCGATCAGCTCGAGGAACTTGATGTAGTTGAGCTGCGGCACCTGCCCCAGCCGGTACAGCAGCAGCTCGGCCATCCACGCCAGCAGCTGCACCACCGCCATGCCGGGCTCGTTGTCGTTGAGATCGGTCCATTCCGGCGTGTAGCGCGGGATGCGGGCGCGCGCCTCGGCCACGAGGTCGGCGTGGCGGCGGTCGTCAATGACAGGCAGGTGGTCGAGCAGCGGCATGACGGCCTCACGCGGACTCGAACAGGAAGAAGGGATAGACGAGGTTGCCCATCGCGTTGTTGGCGCGCAGCCGGTAGTCGACGCGCAGCAGCAGCAGGTTGGGTTCGGCCGGCGAGGTCTGCGCGCGCACGTCGAGCACGTCGATGCGCGGCTCCAGCTGCGTCAGCGCGCGCCGCACCGCATCGACGGCGCGCGTGCGCGTCGCGGGGTTGTTCGGCGCGAACACCAGCTCGTGGATCGCGCAGCCGAAGCGGGGCAGCATCACGCGCTCGCCGGGGCGTGTCGCGAGGATCAGCTGGATGCTCTCTTCGATGCGCTGTTCCCCGGCTGCGCCGGCGAGGCGGCCCGCCGCGTCCACATGCAGCGGAAACGCCAGGCCGCGGCCGAGAAAGGTGTCGCGTTCAGGCACGGGGCGCTCCCAGCGATTCGGCGACGGTCTGCAGCGTCCTGGCCAGCGTGTCCAGCACATCGACCAGGCTCTGCAGCCCTTCCAGCGTGCCGTCGCTCGCGAGCTGCGGCGTCTCGATCGGGTCGACGCCGGCCAGGCCGAACAGCGGCTCGGCCAGCGACAACAGCACCAGCACCGGATCGATCGCCGCCATCGCGTACTCGATCGAGGCCTGCGCCTGGTTCTGCGCGCATTCCAACGCAGCCAGCAGCGCGGTGTTGCCCTCGGCCTGAGCGGTGCCGATCTGCAGCTGCAGCCCGCTCAGCACGTTGAGCGCGCTGCGCAGCGCCGCGACGATGCAGCGCAGCAGCTTGGCCAGCAGCGCCAGCAGGTCGCGCAGGAACAGCGGCACGCCGATGAAGAACTTGGCGATGCAGTCCACCAGCGCCGGCACCGCATCGAGGAACTTCGGCAAGGCCTGCGCGATGGCGGGGAGGTCGGCCTTGCCGAGCGCGGTGAGCAGCGTGACCATCGGCTCGACGACCCGCAGCGCCTCGATCAGGCACTTCATGTTGGCCAGGATCGGCCCCAGCTGCAGCGCCAGCGAGAAGCTCAGCGAGCAGTCGTCAGGGATGCCCTTGCTGATGTCGCTGAAGGCCTGGATCGTCGCGCCGCCGAAGGGCAGCGTGATGGACACCTTGCCGGGCTTGGGCATCGGAATGCAGATCGGCGTGGCGATGCGCTCCTTCACGTGCGCCGGCAGCGGGATCTCGAGCGTCTTGGTGACCATCGTCGTCCCGCCTCAGATCGGCGGCCCCACCTTGCGCACCGGACGGCCCGAGATCGTCACCATCGGCGCATCGATCACCACCGAGCCGCGGGCGGTGATCGTGATGTGCGTGTTGGTCATCACGATGGTGTTCTTGTGCGCGTCCTCGATCACCAGCGAGCCCTTGTCACCGGCCTGCTCCGGCGCATCGACGAAGCGGATGCAGTGCCCGTTGGCCGAGCGGAACATGCGCTGCCGGGGGTCGGGCGACGGTGGCTTGTGCTGCCGGTTCCACAGGAAGCCGATCACATAGCCATGGTCGAACTGGCCCTGCTCGAAGGCGACCAGCACCTCGTCACCGACCAGCGGCATGACGAACCAGCCGCGCTCGGCGCCGGCCATCGGCGATGCCACCGGCAGCCACTGCTGGCGCGCCTCGGAGGACCACGGCAGCGTCACCTGCACGCAGCCGAGGTTCTCGCCCTCGCCGACCGCGCTGACCGTCGCCGGGGTGATCCCGCCCATCATGCCGCCGCTTGCCGGGTTCATCGTCGGTGGCTCCTCACAGGCGCGCGCCGGTGTCGGGGTCCTCGCGGCGCGCAACGAAGCGCGTGAGGTAGCCCGCCGTGCCCAGCGTGTGCGTGGTCTCGATGACGAAGTACTCGCCGCTCAGCCGCAGCCCGATGCCGTCGACCCGCACCCGCGAGCCGGCGCGCAGCCGCGGCAGCCCGAGCACCGTGCCCTGCAGCTTGACCAGGTCCTGCGCACGGCCGAGCAGCAGGTCGCGCGCCAGCGCCCGCGCCTCGTCCCTGCTGAACACCGGGCGCGTGACGACGCGCTCCTCGCGCGGGTCGCAGCGCTCGACGATCTCGCGCAGCCCCGGGTTCAGCTTGCGCAGCTTCGGGTCGCTCCAGTCGGCGCTTTCGGTGATCGCCTTCTGGTTGCCGCGGTCCCAGCCGTGCACCGTGACCTTCTTGACCTGGTTTGCGGTGGTGAGCGTGACCTTCGCGTCCAGCAGTCCCGCGCCCCAGGTCAGGCGGTACGGCGCCGGCGCATTGGCGCTCGGGCCGAAGTACAGGTGCTCCTTGGCGTTCTTCTCGTCGGGCGGACGCACTTCGACGACATAGCCGCGCAGGCGCGCACGGCGCCACAGGAAGTCGATGTCGTACTCGTTCTTCTGCGCGATGAACGGCAGGCGCGGCTCGTCCTTCACGGCCGCCGGATGGATCACCACCGGCATCGGGATGCGGCGCCCGTCGCTGCCGCCGCCGCTCCACTGGGGGTCGACCAGACCGTCGAAGGTCTTGGCGATCTCGCTGTCGGTGAGCGGGCGCGCGTTTTTCGCGTTGGGCCACTGCCCGTCGTATTTCGCGCGCCGCATGCGGTGCAGCCGGTTCAGCCCGCGCACCGCGACGGTCGACGGCTGCCCCTGGGCGAAGTGCGGCTCCATCGTGCAGAAGTTGCCGACCAGCATCGGGTGCAGGTCGTCGACATAGCCCATCGCCAGCGTGACGGTCTTGCCGCAGGGCTCGAACAGCGTCTCCAGCTCGTGCAGCGCGGCGTCGGCGGCGCTTTCCTGCGTCTCCGAGCCGATGTACTTGTGGCGCCGGCGCTCGCCGTCCCAGTTGCCGACCACCAGCTCGAAGCCGTCGATCTCCTCGATCTTGTCGCGATAGGTGAGCTCGGTCACGTCGCGCAGCACCTGGCGCGGCAGGCTCACGCCATCGATCTTCAGCTCGAATCGCGGCACGCGGAACTGCGCCGAGCGGCCGAGCGACTCCTCCTCCAGCGTGATGAACTCGGTGGTCGTCATGGCGGCGGCTCAGCGGATCGAGGGGATGTCGAGCAACACGCCCGCGCGCAGGCGCCGCGGGTCCTCGATGGCATTGGCGCGTGCCAGCTCGCGCCACAGGCCGGGACGCTGCCAGTACGCGGCGGCCAGACCCGCCAGCGTCTGCGCCTGCGCCAGGCGGTGCCGGTGCGTGCGGTCGGGCGAGCTCAGGTTCAGCTCGTACAGCTGCTCTTCGAGCGGGCGCCATTCGCGCAGCGTCAGCGTCACGCTGGCGCGCAGCGGCACGCCTTCGGGGCTGAACAGCGTGAAACGCTGGCGCACGTTCTCGGCCACGCCGGTGAAGCTGTTGCGGCGGTGGTTGCCCCAGGCGTCGTGAGGCCGGTTGCCGGGAAACTCGTCGTGCCAGAACAGCGTGACCACCGGCGGCGCGTGCAGCTCCGGAACGATCTTGACGAGCTGGAAGTACTTGTCGGTCTCCTCGGTGACCGAGCGCGCCCCCACGCCCATGCCCTGCTCGGTGCTGTCGCAGAACAGCTCCAGCGTCAGCTTCTCGGCGTTGCCGCGGACGAACTGCTGCAGCGGCGCATCCAGGCCGGGGATCGCGATCTCGGCCAGGTGCACGCCCTTGTCGAAGGTCAGCTCGGCCGGGTTGAACTGCACGACCTGCTCGTCGTAGCTGTCCGGGCCGATCTGCACCAGCATCGTCAGCTTGCTCGGAATGCTCATGTCGACCCCCGCTCGATGCGGTCCAGCGGGCTGTCGTGCATCGACAGCTCGCGCTGGACCCGCGATTCGTGCGCGAGCAGCTCGCGCAGCAGCGGCGCCACCGCGCGCGCCAGCGCCAGCAGCGTGGCCGGGTCGTGCAGGCCCTGGCTGTCGACGGCCTGCACGTGGCTCGTCAGTTCGCCGATGCGGACGTCTGCGGGTTCCATCAGAACAGGCTCCCGACGGCACGCGCGGCGCTGCCGATCGCGTTGGCGAGCTCGGCCGCGCCGCCCATCGGCACCAGCCCCTCGTGCACCAGCGTCAGCGACTCCATGGCGACGGTGGACTGCTGCGCATGCAGGGACGGGCCGGTCCACTTGACCGGCAGCGCGCGGCGAAAGCGCCACACCATGAACGGGCGGTGCTGCGCATCACGCAGGGTGATCACGCCGTCCTTGCGCCGGCCGACACCCTGCGCGAAACCGGCGCACCAGTCGAACAGGTCGGTGCGCCTGGTGACGCCCTTCTTCAAGGTGATTTCGCCGTACTTCGTGCGCTTCGGGAACTTCAGCACCAGGCCGTTGTTGCCGCCTTCGAGGTGGTCCTCGACGTCGAGCGACATCTCCAGGCCGGTGCATTCGGCGAAGCCGGCCAGCGGGTCGGCCACCAGCGGCGACAGCGCCACCGTGGTCAGCAGCTTGCCGGTGCCGGCGACCGCATCGGTGAGCGACAGCTGGAAGTTGCAGGCCAGCACGGGATCGATGCGGCGCGTCATGCGAAGGCCTCCTCGGGTGCGAACAACTCCACCTGCGGCGACCCCGCCTGGCGCCCGATGCGCAGCACGATGAACTCGGCCGGCGCTGCCGGCGCGATGCCGACCTCGGCGACGAGCTGGCCCGCGTCGACCGCCTCGCGCGGGCTGGTGACCTCGTCGCAGCGCACGTAGAAGCTGGTGGCTTCGCTGTCGCCGGCAAAGGCGCCGCGCTCGTGGAACAGGCGCAGGATCTCCAGCAGCGTGGCGCGCACCTGCCCGCGCAGCTCGGCATCGTGCGGCTCGAACACCGTCCAGCGCAGCGCGATGTCGCAGGCCTTGCGGATCGCCAGCACCAGCCGGCAGACGTTGACGAAGCGCCACGGCAGCTCGTGGCTCAGCGTGCGCGCGCCGCCGGTCACCGTGCCCGAGTCGCGCTGCACGCGCAGCACGTTGACATGGGCCTCGTTCCACAGCGCGTGGGTCGTGTCGTCGACCTCGCGCGAGGTGCCGACCAGGTCGGCCAGGCGGCGCACGGCCGGCGCGCGCTGCACGCCCTCGGCCAGGTCGGTCGCGGCGACCAGGCCCAGCAAGTGCCCGCATGCCGGGATCTGGCGCGTCGCGCCGCGCGCGCCGCGTACCCGCGGATCGGCCACACGCAGCCACGGCGCGTAGAGCGCGGCGATGCGGGTGTCGAAGCGTCCGCGCCAGGCGATCGCCGCTTCGCGCGGCTGGTGCCGTTCGAGCAGCGGCAGCGGAACGCCGAGCAGCACGAAGCGATCGCCGCAGCGCTCGGCCAGCGTCACCAGCGCGGCCTGCACCCGCGCGATGTCGTCGTCGGCGAACGGGCCCGGCACTTCTGCCGCGGGCGCGGCGGCGCGCACGGCGCGCGGTGGAGGCGCCGGCGGGCAGTGCAGGCAAGGGTCGTGCGGCGGCTCGGGCAGCGGCAGCGTCTCGACCAGCGGCGCCGGACGGATCAGCAGGTCCGGCATCGCCAGCAAGGCCACCTGGTCGACGGCTTCGAGGCAGTGCGCGCCGCGGGTCTTGCGCAGGCGCACGAAATCGCTGTCGGCGGGACTCGCCTCCTCGCCGATGAACTCGACGGGCTCGAGCGCGGCCAGGCCGTCGCTGCCGCCGGCCAGCACCAGCGTCTCGCCGGGGGTCAGCGCCAGCGGCAGCAGCCCGTCGCCCAGGCCGTGCGCGATCACCGGCGGCGGTGGTCGCGGGACCGCGCGCTCGCCATCCGCCTGGCGCAGCGGATCGCCGACCCTGGGGGCGCGCAGCACCGCGCCGATGAAGCGCGGGTGCTGCGGCGCCAGGTGCAGGTCCGACCAGCTCGCCACCACCTCGCCGCGTTCGCGCAGCACCAGCGCATAGGCGATGCGCGTGATCCGCACCGGCTGCGTCGGATCCAGTCCGGCCAGCGGCAGCGCGTCGGCACGGCGGCGTTCAGGATCGGGATGAACCCAGTGCAGCGTGGCGCTGCCCGCATCGACCATCGCGATCACGCGGTGCAGCACCGTCGCGCCCTGCTCGATGCGCACCAGCTCGCGCTCGGCGAAGCCGGACACGCTGCGCACCCGGGTGGCGAGCACGCTGCCCTGCGCGGGCAGGCCGGTGGTCACCGCCTGCCCCGACAGGTTCCATTGCAGCGACAACGCATTGCCCCAGCTGCCGGGCGAGCTCGCCTCGAGGTGCAGCGCCGGTACGCCGCCCAGGTCGTTCAGCACCCACTGGGCCGCGCGCGCGGTGTCGGGCCCCGGGTCGACCTCACCGAAGCGGCGGTGGGCGACGCGCACGATCCACAGACGGCGGCCGCCGTTGGCGAAGAAGCCGCGCGCCGCGTAGGCGAGGTAGCCACCTTCGATGAAGCCGCCGAAGTGCGCGCCGAACTGGCGCATCGATTCCACCGGCACCGCCGTGTCCAGCGGACCGCGCTCGGCCACGCCGACCATCGCCGCGACGTCGGTGCGCAGCACCACGCCGGGCACGCGCGCGGCGTCGCCGCGCTCGAGCGCGACACCGGGGGGCAGCAGCCGGTCCATGCGCACGGGCCTTTCAGGCGGTGGCCTCGAGCTCGAGCGTCAGGCCTTCGTGCACCAGGTCCATCGATTCGATCGCGACCTCGTTGCCCGCGGCCTTCAGCATCGGCCCGTCGATCTTGTTGATCCAGGCGTCGACGAAGTTCCAGCGCATCACCGCCACGTGCGCCTCGTTGAGCAACACGATGCTGCCGCCGTAGCGCTCGTTGGCGCCGTTGGCGATGCGCGCGTACCACTGCCAGAGCCGGTCGTCGGGCGTGTAGCCGCGCTTCAGCGTGAGGTTGCCGTTCTTGCGCAAGCCCGGCATGCGGCGCACGCGGTTGAACCGCTCGTTGCCCTCGCGGTACTCGACGACATCGCCGTCGGCCGCGATGCCGCTGATCTCGCTGAAGGAAGCGATGGTCAACCCGATGAAGCTCACCTCGAAGTTGAAGGTGCGGAAGGGGTCGATGCGGATGCTGGTGGCCATGATCGGGTCTCTCAGCGTTGCGCATCGGCCGTCCACAGCCCGATGCGGATGATCACGAACTCGGCCGGCTTGACCGGGGCGATGCCGATCACGCAGACGAGGCGCCCGTTGTCGATGTCGTCGCGCGTCATCGTCGTGGTGTCGCACTTCACGAAGAAGCCTTCCTCGGGCGTCGTGCCCTCGAGCGCGCCGTCGCGCCAGACGGTGGTGAGAAAGTCGCTGACGCTGCGCCGCAGCGCAGCCCACAGAGGCGGCGCATTCGGCTCGAACACCACCCACTGCAGGCCGCGTTCGATCGAGTCCTCGACGAAGATCAGCAGCCTGCGCACGTTGACGTACTTCAGCGAGCCGTCGCTGGTGATGCAGCGCGCGCCCCAGACGCGCATCGCGCGGTTCTGTGGCCGAAAGTCGCGTATCACGTTGATGTTCACCGGATACGGATTCAGGATGTCCTGCTCGGACTTCGTGAAGTAGCGCGACAGACCGGTGATGCCGCGCACCACCTCGTTGGCCGGCGCCTTGTGCACGCCGCGCTCGTTGTCGCTTCGCGCGTAGATGCCGAGCACGTGGCCCGAGGGCGGCACCGCCAGCGTGCGCGCGACCGCGGGATTGGCGACGTAGAGGTCGGGGATCAGCGGCCAGGGGTGGTAGAGCGCCGCATACGAGCTGTCGAACTGCTGCCGGTGGTTCTGCACGTCGATCAGCGTGTCGGCCTGCGGCGCGGGGCCGTCCAGCACCGCGAAGCGGTAGCGCATGCCTTCGCAATGCTCGATCGTCGCCTGCTGCACGAACGCGCTGGTCTGCCCCGGCACCGCCACGAGCGCCACGGTCAGCAGGTTGCGCAGCGACTGCAGCCCGGTCCGCTTCGTGGGCTCGCTGCTGTCGACGCCGACGAACATGGCGTCGTCCATCGCCGGCACCTGGTCGTCGCCGCCGGCCAGCGCCAGCCGTGCCGGTCGCATCAGCCCCGACGGCAACAGGTCGACCAGCGGCTCGGGCCCGAGGCGGATCGCCTGGCGCGCGGCCGCCGGCGCGGCCGCCGCAAGATCGCGCACGCGTACATAGGACGACGCGCCTTCGCTGCGGCGGTCGCTGCGGCGCACCGGCTCGCCGTTGTCGTCGTTGTCGTTGCCGGGGGTGAAGGTCGCGCCGACCATGCGCTCGATGTAGCGGCTGTGACGCGGGTCCATCGAGCAGTGCCGGAACACCTCCTGGTCGAGCAGCTCCTCGTCGCGCGACGGCGTGCTGGGATCCGGACGGCGGCGCAGCATGACGAACAGCGTGAACTCGTGCGACCGCACGCGCACGCGCTGGCCCAGCATCGCGGCGGCGCCGACCGCGCCCATGTGCGCGGGCGTCAGCCCGGGCATGTCGAGCAGCGCGAGGCGGGTCACACGGTCGACGCGGCGCACCTTCAGCAGCCCGTCGACCAGGGTGCCGTCGGGGTTGCTCATCTCGATGACCGTGCCGGGTTCGACGCCGGTGATCGAGGTCAGCTGCAGCGACGAGAACATCCCCGGCCCCGGCGGCGGGTTGGCGTTGATCACCTCGGTGCTGGCGGCCAGGCCGGTGGTTTCGCCGCTCGCGCCGATGAGCACGCGGTTGCCCCAGGCGCCAGGGTCCAGCGCCTGCACCTGGAACAGCGGCTGGCGCTCGACCAGCGGCAGGCCGGCGGCGTGGCCGAAGCCCAGCGGCGCGTCCAGCGTCAGCTCGCGCGGGGCGGCTGCGGTCGCCGAGGCGCCGGCGCGCACGAGGCTGCGGCTGCCGTCGGGCAGCGTGAGGCGCAGCGCCTCGCCGGCCGCCCAGCCGTCGCCGTTGGTGAGCAAGAGCGACTCGCTGCCGGCCGGGGTGTCGAGCACGAGGAACACGGCCTGCCGCGCGGTGTCGACCGAGACGTTCTGCCGACGCAGCGCGGCGCCGGACGCGTGCGCGCTGGCGAGCGGCCGTTCCAGCAGCAGCGCGCCGGCGTCGGGAGCCGGGCCGCGCTCGCCCGGGGTCGCGCGGATCGTCACCAGCTCGTCGGTGCCGATGCGCAGCACGTCGCCGACCTCCAGCCCCTGGCGGTCGGACAGCGAGATCGAGACGGTGCCCGCGGCGGCGTCGGCGGTGAGCAGCTTGCCGTCGAGCACGACGGTGCCGGCAGGCACGAACGGCAAGGCGGTCTGCAGCGTGACCGTCGCGTTCGGCGCGTCGACCGCGGACACGAAGCGGCTGTCGGTCGTCACGCCGTCGGTGAAGGTCAATCGCATGCCGGGCGCCAGGTGGCTCACGTCATCGAGCTCGACCACCGGATCGGCCGCGGCGGCGTTGACCACGGTGCGGTCGTCGTCGCCGACGCTGACGAGCTGGGCCAGCGTGCCGGCCGGGCTCGCGGCCGCCAGCGGCAGCTGCAGCGGCAGCGTGGCCAGGCTGCCGATGGACGACGCCTCCTGCGCATCGCTGCCGGGCTCGAAGACCACGACGTTGTTGCCGCCGGTGAAATCGGCCGGCAGCGGCGACACCAGCGGATAGGCCAGCGTGTCGCCGACGTTGGCCGGCACCTGCAACGTGCTTGCGCTGCCCCCGGCGGTGCCGACGACGATGGTCGCGGCGCCGGCTGCCAGGTCGGTCTGCAGCGGCCGCGCCAGCCAGACGCGGGCGCGCGTAGGCGTCTCCTCGGCGGTGCGGGTGACGAAGACGAAGTCGGCGACGGCGAGCGCACCGATCTGCAGCAGGGCCCAGCTGGCCGCCGGCGCGCCGGCCGGCAGCAGGGCCGACAGCGTGGCGACGTCGCCGCCCTGGACCACCAGCTCGGTGGTGCCGGCGGGCGCCGCATCGACCAGCGTGAAGGTCGCCGCCGCGGCGTTGGCGAAGGTCACCACGTCGGCCGCCGCCGCAAGCGCCCGCACGGCGCTGCCCGCGGCATGGCCGCGGCGCAGCGGCGAATCGAGCGCCACGTGGCGCGCCACCGTGCCGACGGCGGCCACCGCGCGGTACTCGCTGCGGCTGCCGGTGCCGATGCGCACACGGTCCCCCGGCGGCGTCAGGCTGCCGGGATCCAGCACGTACAGCAGCGGCGGCGAGGCGGCGCTGGCGCTGCCCTGCGCCGCCGCGCGCAACAGCACCGTCTCGCCCGGCGTGGCGACGGCGGCGTCGCTGAACATCATGTCGCGCGTCGACGCCGCGGCGCCGCCGGGCAGCACGCGCGTGACCCACATGCGCTTGCCGCCGTTGGTGAAGAAGCCCTCGACTGCATGCGGCAGGTGGTGGAAGCCGCGCGCGCCGTCACTGAACTCCAGCTGCGGCAGCGTGCCGCCGAACACGCGCGCGAACTCGCCGTTGCTGGTGACCAGTTGCGGAACGTCCACCGGCCCGCGTTCGGTGACGCCCACGACGCCGGCGGTGCTCGTGCTCACGCCCTCGATCGGCTTGGGGCCGCCGGCCAGCTCTTCGACATAGACACCGGGGGACAGGTATTCGGGCATGACCAGCTCCGTTGCTTCGTTTCACTCCAGCGCCACCAGGAGCGGTGCGCCGGCACGGATTTCGTCAAGGCTGACGACGGGATGCCCGTCGGTCACCGCGGCGTGTTGAACCAGCAGCCGGATCAGCGCGACACGCGCGATCGGCGGCAGCCTGAAGTGGCCGTCGGCGTCGGTGCTGGCAACAAACAGCGCGACGCGCTGGTACTCCGGCGCCGCCAGCCCGTCTTCGATCTCGACCCAGGCGCCGTCGGCCATCGCAGGCGCGGCGACGAGGAACAGCGTCGCATCGAGTGGCAGCACGTCGCGCGAAGTCGCCGCGACACTGGCCGGCGGTTGCGGCGCGGCGTCGGTGCAGCGCACGCCGTCGCGATGCAGCTGCGCCGCGGGGTGCGCGAGCGTCACCCAGCACGCCTCGTCGGGGTCGGGCGTCGGTTCGACCGCGGCGATGCGGATCATTTCGATGCGGTCCGCCGCGTCGATGTCGATCGCGAGCACGCCGCCGGCCACCAGGCCCTCGCGGTCCGACAGGCGCAGCCGCGTCTGCCCGGGAACCAGGGGCCTGAGCAGCACCTTGGCGGCAGCCGACAGCGGCAGCGTCACTTCGTTCACCGTGCTGCCGGCGACGCGTTCGGCATACAGGCCGGGATGCAGCGCGATCAGGTTCGCGGGCTCAGCCAGTGCGGGCGGGACCCAGAACGGCGGCGGCACCTGCGACCACAACGCGTCGATCACCACCGCGGCGCCCACCAGCGGCTGCGGTTCGGGCGCCAGGTTGTGCAGCACCCGACCGACCATCGACACGCCGGGGCGGTGCAGCGCCACGTCGCCGAGATCGAGTGCGGTGAAGTCGGCGGGGAAAGACGGGATCGGGCCCAGCGTCGCGCTCAGCGTGCGCGGCAGGAAGCCGCTGCTGCGCACCTCGAGCAGCAGCGGCACGCCGGCCACGGCCAGCTCCGGCAAGGCGCGCGCGGGCTGGCCGACCAGGCCGACGAGGGCACCCGAGGACACGCGTGTCCACAGGTCGGCGCGCGGCGTCGTCAGCCGCGTCGGGCCGGACGCGGGCTCGCCGCTGACCTCATCGACCAGCCGGGCGCGCAGCAGCGCCCGCGTGCGCTCGCCGGGCGCCGACGTGCGGTCCGGGCTGAACCACCAGTCACCGCGCGCGGTCGATTCGAGGCGTTCGGCCATCAACCGGCTCCCACGCGGCGCGCGAGGCCGACTTCGGCCAGCAGCGAATCGACCGGCACCACCGGCATCGGCTGCACGCCCGCTTCGATCGGCACGACGCTGACTTCGTACGAGACGCACAGCTGGTACGGAACCTCGAGCGCGTCCCAGACGCGGGTGATGTGGTCCAGCGGCAGCGGCTCCAGCCGCACGAAGAACTCGTGCGCCGTGCCGGCCAGTGCGTCGAGCAGCAGCGCGCCCGACAAACGCGCGGTGTCGTGAAGCACCTGCAGCACCTTGCCGAGGATCAGCTGCTCGAGCTCGCTGGCCATCGCGCGGGTCTGGTGGTCGACGCGCGGCGTCACCAGGTAGTGCAATCGCAGCGGCAGCGGTCGCGACAGCTGACGGTCCGGCGCGATGCGCTGCGGCGGCCGGTTCAGCAATTCGGCATCGCGCTCGACGAGATACAGCCACAGCGAGACGCCCTCGAGCTGGCTGTCGCTGAACTCCTCGGGGTTGTTGAGGTTCACCACGAAGCTGCCGATGGCCTGCGGCGACGGATCCGCCGGATCGAAGAACGGCGACAGGTCGACGTCATCGCGCAGCGCGCGCTCGAGCAGCGTGCGCAGGCTGTTGCTGCAATCACGTAGTGCGGACTTCATCGCGCATCAGCCCGGCGAAGCGCGGGCCACGACGAACCAGAGGGGGCGGCCGCACGGCAGCGGGCGGATGGCCAGCAGGCCCTCCGCGGCGAGGCGCTGCAGCGCGCACTCCAGGATGGCAGGCGTCAGCATCGCGGCGGCGTCCTGAAGCCACCACAAGGCGATGCCGTCGGAGGTATCGGCCGCGCGCGGGTGCTGCCGGATGTACAGACGCAGTCGGGCACAGGTCTGGTCGACGAGGACCGCGGTGTCGAGGTCAGGAGGTTCATTCGCCATCACAGCTGCCGTGCGTTTCTGCACGACGATGCTGTCGCGAATCGCGTGCCAGCTCCGCGTCACGAGGATGGCGACGCGGATACGGGTGCGAGAGGTGGGGCATGGCCGCCCCAGCGAAATTCCGCGGCTCCTGGCGCACGGGGCGGGACGGCCCGGCCGCAGGGCGAGACGAAATGGTCCCACCCGGCGCCAAGGGGTCAGGCAGCCCGGTACTTCATCTCGATCTCATCTACGAGGGGCCCAGCCAGGCGTCCGAACTGCGATCTCGGGAGCCGATGCGGCCCGCCAACGCGTGTGCGCAGCATGGACTCACATTGGGTAACCATTCCTCAGCCCGGCGATAGATGATGCAGTTGATCGTGACCGGCTCCGAGCGAACCATATCGGAGACATTGCCCGCATTTCGGAGAGCGACGAGGCCTTTTACAGCCATTTCGCGGCCCAGAATGCAGCAAGCCCCGCTGGGCGGGGCTTGCAAGTCACTGCTTGAAAAGGAATCTCTTGGAGGCGCGACCCGGAGTCGAACCGGGCTGAACGGATTTGCAATCCGGTGCATAACCGCTTTGCTATCGCGCCACTGGCATCACAGCGCTGAGTCAGCTGCGATTCGATACCACCGAAGAAAAAGGGAAGCCGAAGCTTCCCTTTTCTTTGTACCTGGAGCGGGAAACGAGACTCGAACTCGCGACCTCAACCTTGGCAAGGTTGCGCTCTACCAACTGAGCTATTCCCGCGAAATCTGACTTGCCAGCAGCGCCGCGTTGTCTTGTTTCATACAACGCTGCGTGTTCAGCGAAGCCATGATTCTAACCCGATTTTTTGGCTTCTCGCAAGGGGTTCATCACGAATCAGAGCAACAAACGGTCGCTGATCAATGCGTCAGTGCGTCGGTCGAAGCCGGGCGGTCGGTCTTCTTGGCATCGGCTTCCGCCTTGGCCGGCTCCTCCTCAGGCAGCGGCTCGGGCATGCGCTCGAGTGCCACTTCGAGCACCCGGTCGATCCACTTGACCGGGATGATCTCGAGCTGGTTCTTGACGTTCTCGGGGATCTCCTGCAGGTCCTTGACGTTCTCTTCCGGGATCATCACCGTCTTGATGCCGCCGCGGTGGGCCGCCAGCAGCTTTTCCTTCAGGCCGCCGATGCCGGTCACCTCGCCGCGCAGCGTGATCTCGCCGGTCATCGCGACGTCCGCGCGCACCGGAATGCCGGTCAGCGCCGAAACGAAGGCGGTCGTCATCGCCGCACCCGCACTCGGCCCGTCCTTCGGCGTCGCGCCGTCGGGCACGTGGATGTGGACATCGCGCTTCTCGAACGCATCGTCCTTGATGCCGAGTCGCCGCGAGCGGCTGCGAACCACCGAACGGGCCGCCTCGACCGACTCCTTCATCACGTCGCCGAGCGATCCGGTGCGGATGATGTTGCCCTTGCCGGGCATCGCCGCAGCCTCGATCGTCAGCAGGTCGCCACCGACTTCGGTCCACGCCAGACCGACCACCTGGCCGACCTGGTTCTGCTTGGTCGCCTGGCCGAAGTCGATGCTTGCGCACGCCGAGGAAGTCGTTCAGGTTGTCCTCGTCGACGACCACCTTGGCCGTCGTACTGCTTGAGCTGCAGCCCTTGACCACCTTGCGGCAGATCTTCGAGATCTCGCGCTCGAGCGAACGCACGCCGGCCTCGCGGGTGTAGTAGCGGATGATGCCGCGCATCGCCGATTCGGCGACCTCGAGTTCCTCGTCCTTGACGCCGTTGTTCTTGCGCTGCTTCGGCAGCAGGTAGCGCTGCGCGATGTTGACCTTCTCGTCCTCGGTGTAGCCCGACAGCCGGATCACTTCCATCCGGTCGAGCAGCGCCGGCGGGATGTTCATCGAGTTCGAGGTCGCGATGAACATCGTGTCGGACAGGTCGAAATCGACCTCGACGTAATGGTCGCTGAAGGTGTGGTTCTGCTCCGGGTCGAGCACCTCGAGCAGCGCCGACGACGGATCGCCGCGGAAGTCCATGCCGAGCTTGTCGATCTCGTCGAGCAGGAACAGCGGGTTGCGTGGTGCCGACCTTGGTCAGGCTCTGCAGCACCTTGCCCGGCATCGAGCCGATGTAGGTGCGGCGATGGCCGCGGATCTCGGCTTCGTCGCGCACGCCGCCGAGCGCCATGCGGACGAACTTGCGCCCGGTCGCACGCGCGACCGACTGCCCGAGCGACGTCTTGCCGACCCCTGGTGGGCCGACCAGGCACAGGATCGGCGACTTGACCTTGTCGACGCGCTGCTGCACCGCGAGGTATTCGAGGATGCGGTCCTTGACCTTCTCGAGGCCGAAGTGGTCCTCGTTCAGCACGTTCTCGGCGAACGTCAGGTCGTGCTTGATCTTGGTCTTCTTCGACCACGGCAGGTTGACCAGCGTGTCGACATAGTTGCGCACGACCGTCGCCTCGGCCGACATCGGCGACATCAGCTTGAGCTTCTTGACCTCGGCGTCGACCTTCTTGCGCGCCTCCTTGGGCATCTTGGCCGCGACGATCTTCTTCTCGAGCTCCTCCATGTCGGCGCCTTCCTCGCCGTCACCGAGTTCCTTCTGGATCGCCTTGACCTGCTCGTTGAGGTAGTACTCGCGCTGGCTCTTCTCCATCTGGCGCTTGACGCGGCCACGGATGCGCTTCTCGACCTGCAGGATGTCGACCTCGTGCTCGAGCTGCTCGAGCAGCTTCTCGAGCCGCTTGTCGACCGCGAACAGATCGAGCACCGACTGCTTGTTCTCGAGCTTGAGCGGCAGGTGCGCGGCAATCGTGTCGGCGAGTCGACCGGCATCGTCGATGCCGGCGATCGAGGTCAGGATCTCGGGCGGGATCTTCTTGTTCAGCTTGACGTACTGGTCGAACTGCTGCGTCACCGCGCGGCGCAGGGCCTCGATCTCGGGCTTGGCGTCGGCCTCGGGCGGCACCGGCGTCACGTCGGCGACGAAATGCTCGCCGTTGTCGCTGATCTCGTGGGTATTGGCGCGCTGGATGCCTTCGACCAGCACCTTGACGGTGCCGTCGGGCAGCTTCAGCATCTGCAGGATGCTCGAGACGCAGCCGACCTCGAACATGTCGTCGGGCTTGGGCTCGTCCTTGCCGGCGGCCTTCTGCGCCACCAGCATGATCTGCCGGCCCGCCTCCATGGCGGCCTCGAGCGCCTTGATCGACTTCGGGCGTCCGACGAACAGCGGAATGACCATGTGGGGGAAGACCACCACGTCGCGCAGCGGCAGCAGCGGCAGCGTGATTCGCTCGGCGGGTAACACGGGGTGTCCGGACATGAGGGAACCTTCCTTTCTCGAACCCATGTAGGGCCCGAGCGTTCAATTGCAAGAAGCCGTGGCAGCCGGCTCACCGGTCCCGGCGCAGCGCCATCCCTCAGGCGCTGGCCTTGGCCTGCTCGTGGTAGACGAGCAGCGGAGCCGTTTCTTCTTCGATCGTGTGTTCGTCCATCACCACCTTGGCGACGCCGTTGAGCGTCGGCAGATCGAACATGGTGTCGATCAGTGCGAGTTCGAGGATCGACCGCAGGCCGCGTGCGCCGGTCTTGCGCGCAAGCGCCTTGCGCGCGATCGCCAGCAGCGCCGACGGCCGGATCTCGAGTTCGACATCGTCCATCGCGAACAGCTTCTGGTACTGCTTGACGAGCGCATTCTTCGGCTCGGTCAGGATCTGCACCATCGCATCCTCGGTCAGCTCGCCGAGCGTCGCGACGACCGGCAGGCGGCCGACCAGTTCGGGGATCAGGCCGAACTTGATCAGGTCCTCGGGCTCGACCTCGCGGAAGACCTCACCCACGCCGCGCTCGCTCTTGGTCTTGACGGTCGCGCCGAAACCGATGCCCGAACGTCTCGGAGCGGTTCTGGATCACCTTCTCGAGGCCGTCGAACGCGCCGCCGCAGATGAACAGGATGTTGGTGGTGTCGATCTGCAGGAAATCCTGGTTCGGATGCTTGCGCCCACCCTGCGGCGGCACCGATGCCATCGTGCCTTCGACCAGCTTGAGCAGCGCCTGCTGCACGCCCTCGCCGGAGACATCGCGCGTGATCGACGGGTTGTCGGCCTTGCGCGAGATCTTGTCGATCTCGTCGATGTAGACGATGCCGCGCTGGGCGCGCTCGACGTCGTAGTTGCAGTTCTGCAGCAGCTTCTGGATGATGTTCTCGACATCCTCGCCGACATAGCCGGCCTCGGTCAGCGTGGTCGCATCGGCGATCACGAACGGCACGTTGAGCAGCCGGGCCAGCGTCTGCGCAAGCAGCGTCTTGCCCGAGCCGGTCGGGCCGATCAGCAGGATGTTGCTCTTCGACAGCTCGACCTCGTCCTTGCCGCGGCTCATGTGACGCAGCCGCTTGTAGTGGTTGTAGACCGCGACCGACAGGATGCGCTTGGCCACATCCTGGCCGATCACGTAGTTGTCGAGGTTGACCTTGATCTCGCTCGGGATCGGCAGATCCGACTTGCCGGCCTTGGCGTCGGCCGCGTCGGACGGCACCTCATCGCGGATGATGTCGTTGCACAGCTCGATGCACTCGTCGCAGATGAACACCGACGGGCCGGCAATGAGCTTCTTGACCTCGTGCTGGCTCTTGCCGCAAAAGGAGCAATAAAGCACTTTCTCGCTCGAGGAGCCTTTTTTGTCGGCCATGGGTTCGCTTCGGTCTCGGGGGTGTACCGGACAAATGATAGAACAAAAGCCTGCCCCGCCTTTCAGCGGGGAAAGGCTGCGAATCCGAGCCTGTTTTCGGGGCTGGCGGCCGGCGCAGGGCTGCGCCGGCAGCGCGTCAGGGCCGACGGTCGATGACCTGGTCGATCAGGCCGTAGTCGAGCGCCTCGGGAGCGGACATGAAGTAGTCGCGCTCGGAATCGGCGCGGATCTTCTCGAGCGGCTGGCCGGTGCGCTCGGACAGCATCCGGTTCAGGCTCTCGCGCAGCTTGAGGATCTCGCGCGCCTGGATCTCGATGTCCGACGCCTGGCCCTGCGCGCCGCCCGACGGCTGGTGGATCATGATGCGCGAATTCGGCAGCGCAAGCCGCTTGCCCTTGGCGCCGGCGGCGAGCAGAAACGCCCCCATGCTGGCGGCCATGCCCATGCACAGCGTCGACACCTGCGGCTTGATGAACTGCATCGTGTCGTAGACCGACATGCCGGCGCTGACCGAGCCGCCGGGCGAGTTGATGTAGAAGAAGATGTCCTTGTCCGGGTTCTCGCTCTCCAGGAACAGCAACTGGGCAACGACCACGTTGGCGGTCTGGTCATTGACCGGACCGACCAGGAAGACGATGCGCTCGCGCAGCAGGCGCGAGTAGATGTCGTAGGCGCGTTCGCCGCGACCGGATTGCTCGATGACCATCGGAACCATGCCGAGGCCTTGGGTGTCGAGAGCGCTCATCAACGCATCCTTGTGAAAGAGGGAACTGATCCAGATATTAGGGCTCGATTATCCGGCCGCAAGGGGCGCTGCGCGGCAGAAGGGGCACCCAAAAGACAAAGGCACCGCGCCTGAGCGGTGCCTCGGACAGGCCGCGACTTGCGCGGCCGCAGCGCCCGGCGTCAGTTCGGCGCCGTCATCAGTTCGTCGAACGGCAGCACCTTGTCGGTCACCTTGGCCTGCGCCAGCACGAATTCGGCGACGTTGTTCTCGATCACGACCGCCTCGACCTCGGCCATGCGCTGACGGTCGCCCAGGTACCAGCGCACCACCTCGGCCGGCTTCTCGTAGCTCTGCGCCATCTCCTCGATGTGCGCCTGCAGCTGCTCCGGCTTGGCCTGCAGGTTGTTGGCGCGCACCAGTTCGGCCACCGCCAGTCCCAGGCGGACCCGGCGCTCGGCCTGCGGCTTGAAGATTTCGGCCGGGATCGGCGTCTTGTCGGCATCCTTGACGCCGCGCTTCTTCAGGTCGGCACGGGCGTTCTCGATCATCCGCTCGCTTTCGGACTGCACCAGCGCATTCGGGCACGTCGAGCTCGGCCACCTTCAGCAGGCCGTCCATCACCGCGGCCTTGTTGCGCGCCAGCACGCGGAACTTGACCTCGCGCTCGAGGTTCTTGCGGATGTCGGCGCGCAGCGCCTCGACCGTGCCTTCGGCGATGCCGAGCGACTTGGCAAGCGCCTCGTTGACCTCCGGCAGGTGCTGGGCCTCGACCTTGTTCAGCGGTGACCATGAAGTCGGCTTCCTTGCCGGCCACATCCTTGCCCTGGTAGTCGTCCGGGAACTGCAGCGGGAAGGTCTTCGACTCGCCGGCCTTCATGCCGCGCACCGCCTTGTCGAAGGCCTCGAGCATCTGGCCCTCGCCGATCAGGAACTGGAAGCCCTCGGCCTTGCCACCGTCGAACGGCACGCCGTCGATCTTGCCCTCGAAGTCGATCGTCACGCGGTCGCCCTCGACAGCCGGCTCGGTCTGCGCGCGCTGGGCGAAGCTGCGCCGCTGCTTGCGCAGGATGTCGAGCGTCTTGTCGATCGCCTCTTCGGTCACCTCGGTGCTGACGCGCTCGATCTCGACCTGCGACAGATCGCCGAACTTGACTTCGGGATAGACCTCGAAGGTGGCGTCGAAGGCCACCTCGCCCTCCGGCGCACCTTCCTTCTCGGTGATCCGCGGCGCACCGGCGACGCGCAGATTGGCCGCGGCTGGCGGCGTCGGAGAACGCCTGACTGACCTTGTCGTTCATCACCTCGTAGTGCACCGAATAGCCGTAGCGCTGCTGGACGACGCTCATCGGCACCTTGCCGGGACGGAATCCGTCGGCCTTGACGGTGCGGGCCAGGCGCTTCAGGCGCGAATTGACTTCGCTGGTGATGGTGTCGGCCGGCAGCGTCAGCGTGATGCGGCGTTCGAGCTTGTCGAGGGTTTCAACGTTCACGGACATGGTCGGAAAGCTTTCTCTGGAGTTCGTTGCTGAAGGAATCGTGGTGCGCGGGGGGGACTCGAACCCCCACACCATTGCTGGCGTCAGGACCTAAACCTGGTGCGTCTACCAATTTCGCCACCCGCGCGGGCCGGGGAATCAACGGGCTTTCCCGCCGCGCCCTGGATTCGGTCGTCTCTAACTGTTCTGGCTACCTGTCGTGGCCCCTGGCCCTTGCACGCAGGCCGACTCGGAATAACGCGCCGCGCGCAACGCGGCGGTAAAACCGCAGATTTTAGCGTGTCGCCGTGACGCCAATGCCGTCGAGGCTCGGCGCGGGCCGCCGCACCCGGGGCCGGGCGGCCTCCATGCTGCCAGTGCAAGCAATGTGAGCGCCGTGCCGGCGATCAGCCCTTCCATGATCGCGACCGCATTGCCCCCCTGCAACGCGCCGCGTCACAGCGGCGCCATCGAGGCCGACGCGCCGCGGGCGTGGACAATGCGCCGGTGAGCGTCGAACATTACGAGAATTTTCCGGTCGCCTCGGCGCTGTGCCCGCCGCGGCTGCGGCCTGCCGTGGCCGCCATCTACTGGTTCGCACGCACCGCCGACGATCTGGCCGACGAAGGCGACGTGCCGGCGCCGCAGCGCCTGGCCGATCTGGCCGCATACCGGGCCGACCTGCACGCGGCCGCATCCGGCGGACCGGCCGTCAGCGCGCTGGCCGGCGGTCTTCGGTACGCTGCGTCCGGTGCTGCAGCAATGGCGACTGCCGGTCGCGCTGCTCGACGACCTGCTGAGCGCCTTCGAACAGGACGTGACCCAGCGCGACTACCGCGACCGCGCCGAACTGCTCGACTACTGCCGGCGCTCGGCCAACCCGATCGGCCGCCTGCTGCTGCACCTGTACGGCATCGACGACGCGCACGCGCTGCGCGAGTCGGATGCGATCTGCAGCGCGCTGCAGCTGATCAACTTCTGGCAGGACCTGCAGCATCGACATCGCGCGCGGCCGGCTCTATCTGCCGCTCGACGACTGCGTGCGACACGGCGTCGACCCGGAGCAGGTGCTCGCCGGCGTCGACAGCACCTGCGCTGCGCACGCTTGCTCGCCGACGAGGTCGCCTGGGCGCGCTCGCTGATGCGCTCGGGCGCGCCGCTGGTCCATCGGATCGCCGGTCGCGCCGGCTGGGAGCTGCGCCTGGTGGTGCAGGGCGGCCTGCGCATCCTCGACAAGATCGAAGCCATGCAATTCGACACGCTGAACCGGCGTCCGCGCTGACTGCGCTGCGATGCGCCGCTGCTGCTGTGGCGCGCGTTGCGCATGCAGGCGGACCGGGCGCGTTCCGGCCGGAGCGTCGCATGAGCACGCCGTCCGGATCCGACGGCGACTGCGCGCCGTGGGGCTGCCGGCGCGGCCACGCCGCAGCAGTATGTGCAGGACAAGGCAGCCGCCAGCGGCTCGAGCTTCTACTACGCCTTCCTGTTCCTGCCGCCGCCGCGGCGTGCCGCGATCACCGCCTTCTACGCCTTCTGCCGCGAAGTCGACGACGTGGTCGACGAGGTCAGCGATCCCGGCGTCGCCGCGACCAAGCTCGCCTGGTGGCGCAACGAGGTGCTGTCGAGCTTCGCCGGCCGGCCGACGCACCCGGTCATGCGCGCCCTGATGCCGCTGACTGCGCCGATTACGACATCCGCGCCGACACCTGCTGGCGGTGATCGAGGGCTGCCAGATGGACCTCGACCAGAGCCGCTACCTCGACTTTCCCGGGCTGGCGCGCTATTGCCACCTGGTCGCCGGCGAGGTGGGCGAAGTCGCTGCCAACATCTTCGGCCGCAGCAGCGACGCGACGCTTGCAGTACGCACACCGGCTGGGCCTGGCGATGCAGCTGACCAACATCATCCGCGATGTCGGCGACGATGCACGGCGCGGCCGCATCTACCTGCCGGTCTCGGAACTGCAGCGCTTCGACGTCAAGGCCAGCGAACTGCTGATGCGCAAGCCGCCCTGGGGCTACAGCGACCGCTTCCAGGCGCTGATGCGCTTCCAGGCCGAGCGCGCCCACGCGATCTACGACGAGGCGCTGGCGCTGCTGCCCGAGCAGGACCGCGTCGCGCAGAAGCCCGGGCTGATGATGGCCAACATCTACCGCAGCCTGCTGCGCGAGATCGAGGCGCGACGGCTTCCAGGTGCTGCACCAGCGCATCTCGCTGACGCCGATCCGCAAGCTCTGGATCGCCGCACGCACGCACCTGCGCGGCCGCTGAGCGTGGCGGTCGGCGGGACGCTCGGTCGCGGTGATCGGCGCCGGCTGGGCCGGCCTCGCCGCGGCGATCGAGGCAGCCGACCGCGGCCATCGCGGTGACGCTGTTCGAGATGGCGGCGCAGCCCGGCGGCCGCGCGCGCCGGGTCGGCGGCGACGCCGGCATCGGCGACTTCGACAACGGCCAGCACATCCTGATCGGCGCCTATGTCGAGACGCTCGCACTGATGCGCCGCGTCGGCGTCGATCCGGATGCCGTGCTGCTGCGCCTGCCGCTCGCGCATCGCCTACCCCGACGGCGACGGCCTGGTGCTGCGCGCCAGGTCCGGCAGTTCCCGCCTTCATCGGCGCGCGTGCTGCGCCAGCGCCGCTGGTCGCTGGCGCGAGCGACTGGCGCTGCTGCGCGCCGCGGTCGGCTGGCGGCTGCGCGGCTTTCGCTGCGACCCGGCGCTGAGCGTGGCCGAACTGACCGCCGCGCTGCCGCCGCGGCTGCGCGAGGTGCTGATCGATCCGCTGTGCCTCTCCGCCCTGAATACGCCGAGTCGACGCAGGCGAGCGCCGCAGGTCTTCCTGACCGTGCTGCGCGACGCACTGTTCGCCGGTCCGGGCGCGGCCGATCTGCTGCTGCCGCGGCGCCGGCTGAGCGATCTGCTGCCGGTGCCTGCGCTGCAGCGTCTGCCGGCAGCCGGTGCCGACCTGCGGCTTGGCACGCGGGTCGGGCTCGATCGCCGCGAGCAGCGTCGGAACTGGCTGGCGTGTCGACGGCGCAATGCCACGATGCGGTCGTGCTGGCGACCAGCGCGACGCGAAGCAGCGCGGCTGACGGCGCCGTCGAACCGCCGGATGGAGTGCGCTCGCCGCGGCACTGCAGCATCGAGCCGATCATCACCCTGAACGTCGTCAGCGCCGGCACCCGGCTGGCGCTGCCGATGCTCGCGCTGCACAGCGATCGAGCTGCACGCGTCCGGTGCAGTTCGTCTTCGACCAGGGCCAGCTCGATGGCCCGCAGGGCGTGCTGTCGATGGTGATCAGCGCAGCCGGCGGCTGGACCGACGCGACCGGCGCGCGAACTGGCCGGAGCGGCAATCGCGCAGTTGCGTGATCAGCTCGGTGACGCGTTGCGCGGCGAGCCGCGACTGCTGCGGCAGCTGACCGACAAGCGTGCGACCTTCCGCTGCACGCCCGGCCTGCAGCGCCCGCCGATGCCGCATCGCCGAGCGGCCTGCTGGCAGCCGGCGACTTCGTCGACGGTCCCTATCCGGCCACGCTCGAAGCGCGCGGTGCGCATCGGGCCTGACCGCGGCGCGCGCGCTGTAGGCGCCGAGCCGCCGCAGCGCTCAGGACGGCTTGCGGCTCGGGCTGTCCGGCGGTCGCTTCGTCCTCGACCGGCCAGTCGCGGATGTAGGCCTTGAGCATGCGATTCTCGAAGTCCTGGCTCTCGACCACCGCCTTGGCGACGTCGTAGAACGAGATCACGCCCATCAGCGTGCGCTGCGTCAGCACCGGCATGTAGCGGGCGTGCCGGTCGAGCATCATGCGCCGCACCTCGTCGATCTCGGTATCGGGCGTGCAGGTCAGCGGGTGATCGTCCATCACGCTGCGGACCTCGCTCGCGCCGACCGTGCCGCCGTTGCTGACCACCGCCTTGATCACCTCGCGAAAGGTCAGCATGCCGGCCAGTTCGCCATGGTCCATCACGACCAGCGAACCGATGTCGCGATCGGCCATCGTCTCGACCGCCTCGCGCAGCGACTGCTCGGGCGGAACGGTATACAGCGTGCCGCCCTTCACGCGCAGGATGTCGCTGACTTTCATGCCGATCTCCTCGAGAGCTTCGGATTCAATATAGCCCACAATCCCGCGCCACAGAAGCAGCCATCGGCGCCAGCTGCCCCGATCGGCAGACCGCGCACGATTCGGCCCAGAACCATCGGAGACTGCATGCCAGGCCACACCGACCCGGGTTTCGACACGCTCGCGCTGCACGCCGGCGCCGGCCCCGACCCCGCCACCGGCGCACGCGCCGTGCCGCTGCACCTGACGACGAGCTTCGTCTTCGAAAGCAGCGACCACGCCGCGGCGCTGTTCAACATGGAGCGCTCCGGCCATGTCTACAGCCGGATCAGCAACCCGACCACCGCGGTGCTCGAGGAGCGGGTGGCCGCGCTCGAGCGCGGCATCGGCGCGATCGCCACCGCCAGCGGCCAGGCCGCGCTGCACCTGGCGATCGCGACGCTGGCCGGCGCCGGCAGCCACATCGTCGTCGAGCTCGGCCCTGTACGGCGGCTCGCACAACCTGCTGCACTACACGCTGGCGCGCTTCGGCATCGCGACCACCTTCGTGCGGCCCGGCGACATCGACGGCTGGCGCGCCGCGATCCGGCCCGAGACCCGGCTGCTGTTCGGCGAGACGCTCGGCAACCCGGGGCTCGACGTGCTCGACATCCCGACCGTGGCGGCGATCGCGCACGACCACGGCCTGCCGCTGCTGGTCGACTCGACCCTCACCACGCCCTGGCTGATCCGGCCCTTCGAGCACGGCGCCGACCTGGTCTACCACTCGGCGACCAAGTTCCTGAGCGGCCACGGCACGGTGGTCGGCGGCGTGCTGGTCGACAGCGGGCAGTTCGACTGGGACCGCTCCGGGCCGCTTCCCCGAACTGACCACAGCCGTATGCCGGCTTTCACGACATGGTCTTCAGCGAGGAAAGCAGCACCGCGGCCTTCCTGCTGCGCGCGCGCCGCGAGGGGCTGCGCGATTTCGGCGCCTGCATCAGCCCGCACACCGCCTGGCTGATCCTGCAGGGCATCGAGACGCTGCCGCTGCGCATGGAGCGCCACGTCGGCAACGCGCGCAAGGTGGTCGAGTTCCTGGCCGCGCATCCGATGGTCGGCATCGGTCGGCTACCCGGAACTGCCGAGCCACCCCGGCCACCAGCTGGCGCAGCGCCTGTATCCGCGCGGCTGCGGCTCGGTCTTCAGCTTCAACCTGAAGGGCGGGCGCGAGCAGGGCAAGGCCTTCATCGAGTCGCTGAAGATCTTCTCGCACCTGGCCAATGTCGGCGACTGCCGCTCGCTGGTCATCCATCCGGCATCGACGACGCATTTCCGGATGGACGATGCGGCGCTCGCGCAGGCCGGCATCGGCCAGGGCACGATCCGCCTGTCGATCGGCCTCGAGGATGTCGACGACCTGCGCGACGACCTGGGCCGCGCGCTGAAGGCGGCGCAGAAATCGGCCGGAGGCGCGCGATGAATCTGCAGATCGATGGGCACGATGCCTATGCCTACACCGGCGGCCGCCGCTTCGACGCCGACCTGCCGTGCGTGGTGCTGGTGCATGGCGCGCTCGACGACCACAGCGTCTGGGCGCTGCAGAGCCGCTCGCTGGCGCACCACGGCTGTTCGGTGCTCGCGGTCGACCTGCCCGGGCACGGCCGCAGCGAAGGTCCGGCGCTCGACCGCCATCGGTGCGCTGGCCGACTGGCTGCTCGCGCTGCTCGACGCGCGCCGGCGTCGCAACGCGCGACGCTGGTCGGCCACAGCATGGGCTCGCTGATCGCGCTCGAAGCAGCCGCCCGGCTCGGCGAACGCGTCGACCGGCCTGGTGATGGTCGGCTCGGCCTACCCGATGCGGGTCGCACCGGCACTGCTCGACACTCGCCGCCGAGGAACCGCTGCGCGCGATCGACATGGTCAATGCGCTTGTCGCACTCGACGCTCGCCGGCCAAGCCCTCCGCACCGGCACCCGGCTTCTGGCTGCGCGGCGCGGCGCGGGCGTTGAACCGCCGCAACCAGCGCAGCCCACGCCGAGGCCGGCCACGGCAACCTGTTCTCGACCGACTTCAGCGTGTGCGACGACTACCGCGACGGCCTGGCAGCGGCGGCACGCGTGCAGTGCCCGGTCGGCTTCGTCTGTCGGCAGCGCCGACCAGATGACGCCGCCGGCAGCGGCGCGCGAACTGGCCGCCGCGCTGCGCGCCGACACCGACCTGTTGCCGGCCGGTCACGCGCTGATGGGCGAGGCGCCGGACGGCGTGCTGGCAGCGATCCGGCGCCGCCTGCCGCGTCCCTGATCCCGCCTGCAGCGGGCTTCAGCGCGGTCGCGAGCAGGTCGGACAGGTGCATGCGGCCGAAGGTCGCTGCCAGAAGCCGGTCAGTTCGGGCGTCGGCGCCACCAGCAGCTGCGAGACCAGCGGGCCGACGCCGGTGCGCTGCGGCTCGACCAGCAGCACAAAGCGCGCCTCCGACGCTTCGTCGAGGCGGCCGATCAAGTCGATCTCGAGCAGCACGCTCGAGCACCGACTCGACCTGCAGCGGATCGACCCGCAGCTGCTCGCACATCCGGTGCAGCGCCAGGCCGCGCGGCGGCCGCTGCTCGTGCCTGCTGCAGCAGCCGCAGCAGCAGCACCGCGAGCTCGAAGCGGCGCCCCGGCGCATCCGGCCAGCCCGACCACCCGCATCTGCACGCTCGGCGCGTAGGCGGCGATGACCGCGCCGAGCAGCACGATCACCCAGCCGAGGTACAGCCAGATCAGGAAGATCGGCAGCGTCGCGAAGGCGCCGTAGATCAGCGAATAGGTCGGGATGGTGTCGAGGTACAGCGTCAGGCCGCGCTTGGCCAGTTCGAAGCCGGCCGACACGAAGACGCCGCCGACCAGTGCATGCCGCCAGCGCACATCGGTGTTGGGCACATAGTGGAACAGGCCGGCGATGCCGACAGCCAGCAGCGCGAACTCGAGCAGATTGAGCAGCAGCGCGACGCCGCCCGGCAGCACCGCGACCATCCCGCGCGACGCGGTCAGGGCGTAGGAGGTCAGCGTCAGGCTGATGCCGAGCAGCACCGGGCCGAGCGTCAGCGCGGCCCAGTAGACCAGCACCCGCTGCGCGATCGGCCGCGGCTTGCGCACGCGCCAGATGCTGTTCAGCGTCCGGTCGATCGTCAGCATCAGGGCCAGCGCGGTGAAGACCAGCACCGCCAGACCGGCGCCGCCGAGCCGGCTCGACTGGGTCGCGAACTGGGTCAGTGCGCCGAGCACCGGCCGGGCGATCGTGTCCGGTATCAGGCTCTGCAGCAGGTAGCGCTGCACCGCGCCCTGGAACTGCGAGAACATCGGAAAGGCCGAGAACACCGCCAGCATGACGGTGATCAGCGGCACCAGCGAGATCAGCGTGGTGAAGGTCAGGCTGCTGGCGGTGATGCCGAGGCGGTCGTCACGGAAGCGTTGCGCCAGGATGCGCAGCGTCGCGAGCCAGGGCCAGGTCTGCAGCGTCGGGATCAGGCGTGACAGCGGGTCCGTCGGCTGCGCCGCGCGGCGGTCGGTACGCTCGGCGGGCAATTTCGGCGGCTGATCCATCGCTGGCTATCATGCCACCGATGACCCCCGCTCCTGCCCCACCGCTGCCGTCTGGAACCCAGCCGATCGTCACCGCCGCCGGCCCTGCGCTGGACGCGACGCGTCGCCGTCGGCAGCCTGCTCGGCCTGATCGTGCTCGGTCTGGCCTGGGAGCTGTGGCTTGCGCCGACCGGCAACCGCAGCCTGGCGCTCAAGGTGCTGCCGCTGGCCTGGCCGCTGGTCGGGCTGCTGCGGCACCGCATGTACACCTACCGCTGGGTCAGCCTGCTGGTCTGGATCTACTTCGCCGAGGGCGTGATCCGCGCCACCAGCGACCGCGGCCTGAGCGCGCTGCTCGCATCGATCGAGATCGTGCTGTGCCTGAGCCTGTTTGCCGCCTGCGCGGTGCATGTCCGGTGGCGCCTGCGTCACCGCAGCCGTGACGACAACGAGAGCCTGTGATGACTGCTGCCCTGATCGAACAACTTGCGCGCTGCGCTCGGCGCGGACCAGGTGCTGACCGAAGGCGACCTGTCGGCCTGGGAGGTCGACTGGCGCAAGCGCTACCGCGGCAAGGCGCTGGCGGTGGTGCGGCCCGGCTCGACCGCCGAGGTGGCCGCCGTGGTGCGCCTGTGCGCACAGCACCGCACGCCGATCGTCGCGCAGGGCGGCAACACCGGGCTGGTCGGCGGCTCGACACCCGACGTGCAGCGGCACGTCAGGTGCTGCTCAGCCTGACGCGGCTGAACCGGGTGCGCGCGATCGATCCCGCCAACCTGACCATGACCGTCGATGCCGGCTGCATCCTGCAGAACGTGCAGCAGGCTGCTGCCGAGGCCGGCCTGCTGTTTCCGCTCAGCCTGGCGGCCGAAGGCAGCTGCACGATCGGCGGCAATCTCGCCACCAATGCCGGCGGCACGCAGGTGCTGCGCTTCGGCTCAGCGCGCGACCTGTGCCTCGGCCTCGAGGTGGTGACCGCCGAAGGCGAGGTCTGGGACGGCCTGAGCGGCCTGCGCAAGGACAACACCGGCTACGACCTGCGCAACCTGTTCATCGGCAGCGAAGGCACGCTCGGCATCATCACCGCCGCCACGCTGAAGCTGTTTCCGCAGCCGGCCGCCACCGTCACCGCCTGGGCCACGGTGCGTCGATGTCGACGCCGCGGTGCGCCTGCTGCAGCGGGCGCAGCAGCGGCTCGGGCGCCGGGCTGACCGGATTCGAGCTGATGAACGGCTTCGCGCTCGACCTGGTGCGCAAGCATTTCCCTGCCCTGCAGCACCCGCTGCCGGCTGCACCCTGGACGGTGCTGCTCGAGCAGTCGGACACCGAAGGCGCCGAGCATGCGCGCAGCCTGTTCGAAGCGGCTGCTCGAGCAGATGCTCGAAGACGGGGTGATCCGCGATGCGGCGCTTGCCGAGAGCATCGGCGCAGTCGCGTGCGATGTGGCACCTGCGCGAGAGCATCCCGCTGGCGCAGGCCGAGGAAGGCCTGAACATCAAGCACGACATCTCGGTGCCGGTGTCGCGCATCCCGGCCTTCGTGGCCGCCACCGATGCCGCGCTGCAGCAGGCATTCGGCGGCGTCCGGATGGTCGACTTCGGCCACCTCGGCGACGGCAACCTGCACTACAACGTGCAGGCGCCGGAAGCGGTCGACGCGCGCTGCCTTCATGGCCGAGCACGAGAAGGCGATCAATGCGCTGGTCTATCGCGCGGTGGCCGAGCACGGCGGGTCGATCTCGGCCGAACACGGCATCGGCACGCTCAAGCGCGATGCCCTGCAGCAGTACAAGCCACCGGTGGCGCTGTCGCTGATGCGCAGCATCAAGCAGGCGCTCGATCCGCAGCGATCTGCTCAACCCGGGCCGCTTGCTCTGAGCGCTCGGCCGGCGCTGCGTACGGCGCGCTACTGCAGCGGGCCCTTGACGGCGGGCGGCAACGGCAGCGCCATCACCTCGATGCCCTCGTCGCGCAGTGCCTCGGCCTCGTCGCTGGTGGCGCGCCCGCGGATCGCCCGCTCGGCGACTTCGCCGTAGTGGATGCGTCGCGCCTCTTCAGGGAAGCGGTCGCCGACGTCATCGGTGTTGCGCCATCACGTGGCGCACCGCCTGCATCCACATCGACTGCAGCGTCAGCTCGCGCGAGGCACCTGCGGGAGGTGCCGATGCTTGGGCCGACCGACCGCCTGGCCCGGGGTGGCGACGGCTTCGGCATCCGGCGCCTTCGGCCGTCCGATGTTCAGCCGGGGCGCGGTCGGCAGCCGCTCGAGTGCCGGATCACCGCACATCGGACAGGTCGGCGAGGCCGCGGTCGAGCTGCGACAGGTAGTCCTCCTCGGATGCGAACCAGCCTTCGAAGCGGTGGTCGAGCGAACAGCGCAGGTTGAAGACCTTCATGCGTCCATTATCGGCCGGCTGCGCCGACCGGCGCCGCCTGCCAGTGCAGCGGCCATCGGCCGGCATGCCACTGGCGCAGCCAGGACAGTCCGATCAGGGTCTTGACGTCGGTGATCGCGCCGGCGCGTTCGAGAGCGTCGAGCTCATCGAGGGTGGCCGTGTGAACCTCGAGCAGTTCGCCGGCCTCGAGCTGCGCCGCGCCGGCGCGCAGGCCGCGCGCGAACCAGATCTCGATGCCTTCGTCCGAATAGCCGATCGCGTTGTGGACGATGCCGGCGCGCGCCCATTCGGCGGCGCGAGTAGCCGGTCTCCTCGGCAAGTTCGCGGACCGCGCACGCCAGCGGCGCTTCGCCGGCTGCGAGCTTGCCGGCCGGAAACTCGATCATCACCCGCTGCATCGGGTAACGGAACTGGCGCTCGTACGACCAGACGACCGTCGTCGAGCAGCGGCACCACCATCACCGCGCCGGGATGGACGATGTACTCGCGCGTTGCCAGCGAGCCGTCGGGCAGTTGCACCCGATCGCGCCGGACGTCGAGCAACGCGCCCTTGAAGACCTGCGCCGACTCGACGCACTGCTCGTGCAGCGCCGGGTCGCGGTCCGGCCGGGCTGCTCAAGTGCCGAGCGCGCGAACGATCGCCTGCGCGCACATCGCCATCAGCCCGCCGGGCAGGATGCCGAACAGCAGCACCGCGGCACCATTGACCGACAGCACGCCGCGCACGTCCCGGCTGGCGACGATCGGCTGGGTGTCGATCGGCTCGTCGAAGAACATCACCTTGACGACGCGCAGGTAGTAGAACGCGGCGATCAGCGACAGCAGCACCGCGACCACTGCCAGCACGATCAGCGCCGTCGACGTTGGTCGTGACGAGCGCCTGCAGCACGCTCAGCTTGGCGTAGAAACCGACCGTCGGGGGAATGCCGGTCAGCGAGAACATGCAGATCGCCATCACGACGGCATACCAGGGGCTGCGCCGCGCCAGGCCCTTGAAGTCGTCGATCATCTCGGCCTCGAAGCCCTGGCGCGACATCAGCATCATCACGCCGAAGACGCCGAGCGTGGTCAGCACGTAGGTGACCACGTAGAACATCGACGAGCTGTAGGCATTGGCGGCCGACAGCGTGTTGCCGTTGACCACGCCCGAGCACAGGCCGAGCAGCATGAAACCCATCTGGCCGATCGTCGAGTAGCCGAGCATGCGCTTCATGTTGGTCTGCGCGATCGCCGCCAGGTTGCCGATCAGCATCGACCCGACCGCCAGCACCACCATCATCTGCTGCCAGTCGACCGCCAGCCCGAGCATGCCGTCGACGAGCAGGCGGATCGTGATCGCGAAGGCGGCGAGCTTCGGTGCGCCGGCGATCAGCAGCGTGACCGCCGTCGGCGCGCCCTGGTAGACGTCGGGGATCCACATGTGGAACGGCACCGCGCCGATCTTGAACGCCAGGCCGCAGACGACGAACACGATGCCGAAGACCAGCACCGCCTTGTTGATCTGGCCGGTGCCGATGGCCGGAAGACCTCGCCGACCTCGAGCGAGCCGGTGGCGCCGTACATCATCGACAGGCCGTAGAGCAGGAAGCCGCTGGCGAGTGCGCCGAGCACGAAATACTTCATCGCCGCCTCGGTGGCCGGCGGGTGGTCGCGGCGCAGCGCCGTCAGCGCGTACAGCGACAGGCTCATCAGTTCGAGGCCCGAGGTAGACGACCAGGAAGTTGTTGGCCGACACCATCACGCAGGATGCCGAGCAGCGAGAACATGCTGAGCGTGAACAGCTCGCCCTTGAGCATGTCGCGCGATTCGGCGTACGGCCGCGCATAGACCAGCGAGATCATCACCGCCAGCGTCGAGAAGAAGCCGAGCAGGTGCCCCATCGGATCGGAGACGACCATCCGCTGCATCGCATAGACGGTCTCGCCGGCGTCGAAGGCGAGCAGGTGCAGGATCGCCACCGCCGCCGAGCGACAGCCTGCGTCAGCCAGTAGGTGGGCGTGCGGCGCGGGTCGGCGACCCACAGGTCGACCAGCGCCACGACGCAGGCCATCGTCAGCAGGACGATCTCGGGAAGGATGGCGAGCCAGTTCATGTTGTTCATCGTTCGTGCGTCCGGCGTCAGTTCAGCTTGGAGATCGCCAGATGCCTCAGCAGTTCGGTCACCGAGACATGCATCGTGTCGGTGAACGGCTTCGGAATCACGCCCATCCACAGCACCGCGATCGCGAGCATCGCGAGCATCAGCACCTCGCGCGAATTGATGTCGGTCAGCGCGCGCACGTCGTCGTTGGCGATCGGACCGAAGTAGACGCGCTTGACCATCCACGAGCGTATAGGCGGCGCCGAAGATCAGCGCGGTCGCGGCCAGCGCGCCGATCCAGAAATTCACCTGCACCGCGCCCAGGATCACCATCCACTCGCCGACGAAGCCGGCGGTGCCCGGCAGGCCGCAGTTGGCCATCGCGAAGAACACCGCAAAGGCGGCGAAGGTCGGCATCGTGTTGACGACGCCGCCGTAGCTCGCGATCTCGCGCGAGTGCACCCGGTCGTAGAGCACGCCGATGCACAGGAACATCGCGCCCGAGACGAAGCCGTGGGCGATCATCTGCACCAGGCCGCCGGACACGCCGAGTTCGTTGAACATGAAGAAGCCGAGCGTGACGAAGCCCATGTGGGCGATCGACGAATAGGCGACGAGCTTCTTCATGTCCTGCTGCACCAGCGCCACCAGGCCGATGTAGATCACCGCGATCAGCGACATGCGCGATGATCAGCCAGGCGTATTCGCGCGCGGCGTCGGGCGCGATCGGCATCGAGAAGCGCAGGAAGCCGTAGGCGCCGAGCTTGAGCATGATCGCCGCCAGCACGACCGAGCCGCCGGTCGGCGCCTCGACGTGGGCATCGGGCAGCCAGGTGTGCACCGGCCACATCGGCACCTTGACCGCGAAGGCGGCCAGGAAGGCGAAGAACAGCATCGCCTGCACCGGCATGGCCAGCTTGAGCTGGTGCCAGGTCAGCAGGTCGAAGCTGCCGCCCGACTTGAAGTACAGGTAGACCAGCGCCACCAGCATCAGCAGCGAGCCGGCCAGCGTGTAGAGGAAGAACTTGAACGCCGCGTAGACCCGCCGCGGCCCGCCCCACATGCCGATGATGATGTACATCGGAATCAGCGTGGCCTCGAAGAAGACGAAGAACAGCAACGCGTCGAGCGCGGCGAAGACGCCGACCATGATGCCCGACAGGATCAGGAACGCGCCCATGTACTGGTGCACGCGCTCGGTGATCACCTCCCAGCCGGCGATCACGACGATGAAGGTGATGAACGCGGTCAGCAGCACGAACCAGACCGAGATGCCGTCGACGCCGAGGTGGTAGCGCACGTTGAAGCGCTCGATCCAGGCGAAATTCTCCTGGAACTGCATCGCCGCGGTCGTGGCGTCGAAGCCGGTGATCAGCGGGCAGCGTGACCAGAAAACTGGCCAGCGCGGCGATCAGTGCGATCCAGCGCACGGCGCGGGCGTGCTCGTCGCGACCGAATGCGAGCAGCAGACCGCCCGAGAAGATCGGCAGCCAGATGGCGAGGCTCAACAAACCCATTATTCTTTTCTCCGTGCCTTGACTGGAGGAAATCGCTGCAGCAGCCGAAGCTGCTTCAGCGACCGGTCAAGCCGCCCAAATAGGGCCACAACTGCCAGGTCATCAGGCTGATCAGCCCGAGGATCATCACCAGCGCATACCAGTACAGATAGCCGCTCTGCAGCCGGCGCACCAGCTGCGCAATGCCGCCGATGCCGCGTGACGAGCCGTCGATGAAGACACCGTCGATCAGGGCCCGATCGCCGCCCTTCCACAGTCCGACGCCGAGCAGCCGCGCGCCGCTGCAGCCAGCACCTTCTCGTTGAACGCGTCCAGGTAGTACTTGTTCTCGAGCAGGCGATTGATCGGACCGGTGTCGCGCCTTGATCGCGGCCGGGATCGAAGGCTTGACCAGATAGAAGACGTAGGCCAGCGACGACCCCGGCCAGTGCCAGCCAGAACGGTGCCGTGATCAGGCCGTGGCTCGCCATCGCCAGCGCGCCGTCGAAGCTGCGACGCCAGCTCGGCCATCGCCGGATGGCGCGCCGCATCGACGACGATCGCGTCGCGCAGGAAGTCGCCGTACAGCATCGGCTGGATCGTCAGGTAGCCGATCACGACCGACGGGATCGCCAGCAGCACCAGCGGCAGCGTCACCACCCAGCGCGACTCGTGCGGCTCGTGCACATGATGGCCATCGCCATGGTCGTCGTGGTGGTCATGCTCGCCCGGGAACGGCTTGTGGCGAAAGCGCTCCTTGCCGTGAAAGACCAGGAAGTACATCCGGAACGAATAGAAGGCGGTCACGAAGACGCCGGCCAGCACCGCGAAGTTGGCAAAGCCCGACCCCCACAGCGTGCTCTCGTGGACCGCCTCGATGATGCTGTCCTTCGAGTAGAAGCCGGAGAACAGCGGCGTGCCGATCAGCGCCAGCGAACCGAGCAGCGAGGTGATCCAGGTGATCGGCATGTACTTGCGCAGCCCGCCCATGTTGCGGATGTCCTGATCGTGGTGCATGCCGATGATGACCGAGCCGGCACCGAGGAACAGCAGCGCCTTGAAGAAGGCATGCGTCATCAGGTGGAACACCGCCACCGAGTAGGCCGACACGCCGAGCGCCACCGTCATGTAGCCGAGCTGCGACAGCGTCGAATAGGCGACGACGCGCTTGATGTCGTTCTGGATGATGCCCAGGAAACCCATGAACAGCGCGGTGATCGATCCGATCACCAGCACGACGCTGAGCGCGGTGTCGGACAGCTCGAACAGCGGCGACATGCGCGCGACCATGAAGATGCCGGCGGTGACCATCGTCGCGGCGTGGATCAGCGCCGAGATCGGCGTCGGGCCCTCCATCGAGTCGGGCAGCCAGACATGGAGCGGGAACTGCGCGCTCTTGCCCATCGCCCCGATGAACAGGCAGATGCAGATCAGCGTGATCAGCATCCATTCCGCGCCGCCGAACGGATTCGGCAAACAAGCGGGTTGCGAGCTCGCCCGCCTGCGCGAACACCTCGCCGTAGGCCAGGCTGCCGGTGTACGCCACGATCAGGCCGATGCCGAGGATGAAGCCGAAGTCGCCGACCCGGTTCACCAGGAACGCCTTCATGTTGGCGAAGATCGCCGTCGGCCGGGTGTACCAGAAGCCGATCAGCAGATAGCTGACCAGCCCGACCGCCTCCCAGCCGAAGAACAGCTGCAGGAAGTTGTTGCTCATCACCAGCATCAGCATGCTGAAGGTGAACAGCGAGATGTAGCTGAAGAAGCGCTGGTAGCCCGGATCTTCCTCCATGTAGCCGATCGTGTAGATGTGCACCATCAGCGAGACGAAGGTGACCACGCACATCATCATGGCCGACAGGCCGTCGATCAGGAAGCCGACCTCCATCTTCAGGTCGCCGAGCGTCATCCACTCGTAGACGGTGGCATTGAAGCGTGCGCCGTCGATCGCCACCGAGTACAGCGTCATCGCCGAGACGATGAACGAGATCAGCACGCCGAGGATGGTGACGACGTGCGCCGCGCGGCGGCCGATCGACCTTGCCGGCAAGGCCGGCGATGAGCGCGCCGGCCAGCGGTGCGAGCGGCACCACCAGCAGCATGTTCTGGGAGAGTTCTGTGGCCATGGTCTGGGTCCGATGTTCTTATCGTTCGCGCGATGCAGGGGCTGGCGACCCCTGCAGGCAGGGGCGAGACGACGCTGGCTGCGCCATCGTCAGCCCTTCAGGCTGTCCATCTCGTCGACGTTGATCGACGCGCGATTGCGGAACAGCACGACCAGGATGGCCAAGCCCGATCGCCGACTCGGCGGCCGCGACGGTCAGGATGAAGAACACGAACACCTGGCCGGCCATGTCGCCCAGGTAGTGCGAGAACGCGACGAAGTTCAGGTTGACCGCAAGCAGCATCAGTTCGATCGCCATCAGCAGCACGATCAGGTTCTTGCGGTTCAGGAAGATGCCGATCACCGACAGCGCGAACAGGATCGCGCCGAGCGACAGGTAAGTGGCCGAGCGTGATCATCGATGCTCCTCCTGCGAGTCGGCGGTGCCACGGTCGGCATCGGCCCGCTCGGTGGTCGGTGCCATGCGCACGATCCGCACCCGGTCGGCCTTGCGCACCCGGACCTGGTCGGACGCATCGATGCTGCGGCGTGTCCTTGCGCTGCCGCAGCGTCAGCGAGATGGCGGCGATGATCGCCACCAGCAGCAGCACCGCGGCGATCTGCAGCGGATAGAGGTAGCGGGTGAAGACCTCGATGCCGAGCAGCTTGGTGTTGCCGGCCTGCGATCTCGGCCGGCATCGGCCACCGGCGCCTCCGACAGGCGGAATCCACCGAGCAGCACCGCCGCCATCTCGAGCGCGATCACCACGCCGACCAGGCCGGCAACCGGGAAGTGCTTCCAGAAGCCCGCGTGCAGCGCCTTGGCATCGATGTCGAGCATCATCACCACGAACAGGAACAGCACCATCACCGCGCCGACATAGACCAGCACGAGCGCGATGGCCAGGAACTCGGCGTGCAGCAGGATCCACACGCACGAGGCCGAGAAGAAGGCCAGCACCAGGTACAGCGCCGCATAGACCGGCGTGCGGGCGGTGATGACGCGGAAACCCGCGAACAGCAGCACTGCCGAGAAGGCATAGAAGAGCGCAGAAGTCGTAGTCATTCAGGTCCGGGCGCAGAGGCCGCGCAGCGACGCTGCGGCGATCGGCGTCACGCCGATCGATCGCAGCGACGACCGCTCAGCGGTAGCGGGCGTCGGCCTCCTTGTTGGCGGCAATCTCGCTTTCGTAGCGGTCACCGACGGCGAGCAGCATGTCCTTGGTGAAATAGAGGTCGCCGCGCTTTTCGCCGTGGTACTCGAAGATGTGGGTCTCGACGATCGAATCGACCGGGCAGCTTTCCTCGCAGAAGCCGCAGAAGATGCACTTGGTCAGGTCGATGTCGTAACGCGTGGTGCGGCGCGAACCGTCGTCGCGCACGTCGCTCTCGATCGTGATCGCCAGCGCCGGGCAAACCGCCTCGCACAGCTTGCAGGCGATGCAGCGCTCCTCGCCGTTTTCATAGCGGCGCAACGCATGCAGGCCGCGAAAACGCGGGCTGAGCGGCGTCTTCTCCTCGGGAAACTGCACCGTGATCGTCGGCGACAGGAAATGCCGCCCGGTCAGGGCCAGGCCCTTGAGCAGCTCGGTGAGCATGAAGCTCGACAACAGGTCCTTGATGGCACTCATGGGATGCTCGTCAGTTCCAGATATTCCAGGGCGACTGGATCCACAGGCCGACGACCACCAGCCACACCAGCGTGACCGGAATGAAGATCTTCCAGCCCAGGCGCATGATCTGGTCGTAGCGGAAGCGCGGGAAGGTGGCGCGGATCCACAGGAACATCGTCACGACGACGAAGGTCTTCAGACCGAGCCAGATCCAGCCCGGGATCCAGTTGAAGATGGCGCTGTCGATCGGCGGCAGCCAGCCGCCGAGGAACAGCGTCACGGCCAGGATCGAGACCAGCAGCATGTTGGCGTATTCGGCCAGGAAGAACATCGCGAATGCCATGCCCGAATACTCGACCATGTGACCGGCGACGATCTCCGATTCGCCCTCGACCACGTCGAACGGATGCCGGTTCGTCTCGGCCAGACCCGAGATGAAGTAGACGACGAAGATCGGCAGCAGCGGCAGCCAGTTCCAGGACAGGAAGTTCAGCCCCATGTCGGCGAAGCGCCCGCGGTCCTGGCCGAGCACGATCTCGGTCAGGTTCAGCGTGCCGCTGACCATCAGCACGACGACCAGCGCGAAGCCCATCGCGATCTCGTAGCTGACCATCTGTGCCGAGGCACGCAATGCGCCGAGGAAGGCGTACTTCGAGTTCGATGCCCAGCCGGCGATGATCACGCCGTAGACCTCGAGCGAGGTGATCGCGAGCAGGAACAGCAGACCGGCGTTGATGTTCGACAGCGCCACTTCCGGACCGAACGGGATCACCACCCAGGCCGCCAGCGCCGGCATGATCGTCATCACCGGGCCGAGCAGGAACAGCGGCCGGTTGGCCGCGGTCGGCAGGATGATCTCCTTGAAGATCAGCTTGATCGCATCGGCGATCGGCGTCAGCAGACCCCAGGGACCGACCCGGTTCGGGCCCGGGCGGACCTGGGTCCAGCCGATCGCCTTGCGTTCCCACAGCGTCAGGTAGGCGACGCAGCCCAGCAGCGGCAGCAGCAGCGCGACGATCTTGATCAGCGTCCAGGCGACCGGCCAGGCGCCGCCGAGCATCGATCCGCCGAATTGATTGATGGATTCGATCATCGCGTCCTCATGCCTTCTCGACGACGAGCTTCGCCGCAGGCCGCGCCGAGCGCTGCGGTGGCGGCCAGCCCGGTCGGGATGCGCACCGCGCGCGCCGCCAGCGTCGGATCGATGGTGGCCGGCAGTTCGACCGCCGCGGTTGCCGCAAGTCACCCGCAACGGCGTGCCCGCCTGCACGTCCAGGCGCTCGGCCAGCGCGCGCGAGATGCTCAGCAGCGGCGGGCGCGCGTCGGCGGTCAGCTGCAGGCTCGGGGCGCGCCGCACCAGCATGTCGGTGGCGTAGATCGGCAGGTCGGCGATGCGCTCGAGCGCGCCCGGCGTCGGCGGCATCGGCCTCGACCGGCGCGATGTCGGCCTGCGGCCGGTTGTCGAGCCGGCTCGCAAAGGCGGTCGCTGTCGCCGAGCGCCTCGGCCCGCACCTCGTCGGCGGTCTCGAACCCGAAGCCGTCGAGCCCGAGCAGGTTGCCGAGCACGCGCAATGCCTTCCAGGCCGGACGGGTGTCGCCGAGCGGGCGTGACCACGCCGTGGAAACTCTGCAGCCGGCCCTCGGCATTGACGAAGCTGCCGGCGGTTTCGGTGAACGGGGCGATCGGCAGCAGCACATCGGCATGCTCGATCACCGCGCTCCGGTAGGGGGTGAACGCGACCACCAGGCCGCCTTCGCTGACCGCGCCGCAAGGCCGCGGTCGCACGCGGTGCCGAATCGAAATCGAGCGCCGGCTCCACATTGAGCAGCAGCAGCGCCTTCAGCCCGCCGTCGAGCATGCGCGGCGGTGTCGAGCCCGCCCGCGCCCGGCAGCGCCCCGACCAGCTGAGCGCCGACACTGTTCGATGCCTCGCCGAGGAAGCCGACGCGGGCACCGGTGCGCGCGCCGATCCAGTCGGCCAGCGCCAGCAGCTGGCCCGCCTGCGGATGCTGCGCGGCCGCATTGCCGAGCAGGATCCACTGGCTGCCGCCAGCGGCCAGCGCCTTGGCGACCGCGCGTGCGCGACTCGCCCGGTTCGACCGCCACCGGCGCGGCGACACCGGATGCGGCGGCAAGCGCCGCGGCGATGCCGGCCAGTTCGGCGACCCAGCGCGACGGCTCGACCGTGATCGATGTGGCCACCGGCATCGCCCAGTCGTCCTCGAGCGCATTCAGACGGTGGATCTGCGCACCGTGCTTGCAAGCCTGGCGCAGCCGCTGCGCGAACAGCGGATGATCCTTGCGCAGGAACGAACCGATCACCAGCGCCTGCTGAACGTTCGACAGGTCGGCGATCGGGCCGCCGAGCCAGCGCGCGCTGCCGGCCGGCGCGGCGGAGAAATCGCGATGGCGCAGCCGGTGGTCGATGTTCTCGCTGCCGAGCCCGCGCACCAGCTTGCCGAGCAGGTGCAGTTCCTCGACCGTGCTGTGCGGCGATGCCAGTGCACCGATCGACTGCGGCGCCGTGCTCGGAACGGATCTGGCCCAGGCTGCGCGACACATACTCGAGCGCACCGGTCCAGTCGGTCGCCTGCCACTGGCCATCCTGCTTGACCATCGGGCGTGGTCAGCCGGTCGTCGACATTCAGTGCCTCGTAGCTGAAGCGGTCGCGGTCGGCCAGCCAGCATTCGTTGACCGCCTCGTTCTCGAGCGGCAGCACGCGCATGACCCGGTTCTGCTTGACCTGAACGATCAGGTTGCTGCCGGTGCTGTCGTGCGGGCTGACGCTCTTGCGGCGCGACAGCTCCCAGGTGCGCGCGCTGTAAGCGGAACGGCTTGCTGGTGATGCGCACCGACCGGGCACAGGTCGATCATGTTGCCCGACAGCTCGGAATCGATCGTGTCGCCCAGCATGGTCGTGATCTCGGCGTGCTCGCCGCGATGGATCATGCCGAGCTCCATCACGCCGGCGACTTCCTGGCCGAAGCGCACGCAACGCGTGCAGTGGATGCAGCGCGGCATCTCCTTCATCGAGATCAGCGGACCGACCTCCTTCGGGAAGACGACGCGCTTTTCCTCGTCGTAGCGCGAAGCCGATGCGCCATAGCCGACCGCCAGATCCTGCAGCTGGCACTCGCCGCCCTGGTCGCAGATCGGGCAGTCGAGCGGATGGTTGATCAGCAGGAACTCCATCACGCTCTGCTGCGCCTTGCTGGCCTTCTCGCTGCGCGTGCGCACGACCATGCCCTGCGTGGCGGGCGTGGCGCAGGCCGGCATCGGCTTCGGCGCCTTCTCGACCTCGACCAGGCACATGCGGCAGTTGGCCGCGATCGACAGCTTCTTGTGATAGCAGAAATGCGGGATGTAGGTGCCGGCGCGATCGGCGGCATGCATCACGGTGCTGCCTTCGGCGACCTGGACCTTCTGTCCGTCGAGTTCGATTTCAATCATGAGGCCAGCCGCTCAGCAACGCCCGATCTCGCCGGGCCCAGCCGGCACGGGATCGGTATGGAGACCGCGCGGAACGCCGGCTCTGTGAGCCGGGTCCGGCCAGCGGCCGCTTGTGTTCGATCAGGTGCGACGAACTCGTTGCGGAAGTGCTTGATCATCGCGCGCACCGGCATCGCAGCAGCATCGCCCAGCGCGCAGATCGTGCGGCCCTGGATGTTGTCGGCGACCGAATTCAGCAGATCGACATCCTCGGCGCGACCGCGGCCGTCGGCGATGCGCTCGACCATGCGGTACAGCCAGCCGGTGCCTTCGCGGCACGGCGTGCACTGGCCGCAGCTCTCGTGCATGTAGAAATACGACAGGCGCAGCAGCGAGCGCACCATGCAGCGGGTGTCGTCCATCACGATCACCGCGCCCGAACCGAGCATCGACCCCGCCTTGGCGATCGAGTCGTAGTCCATCGTGCAGTCCATCATGATCGACGCCGGCAGCACCGGCGCCGACGACCCGCCGGGGATCACCGCCTTCAGCTGGCGACCCGGACGCAGGCCGCCGGCCAGATCGAGCAGTTCGGAGAACGGCGTGCCGAGCGGGATCTCGAAATTGCCGGGCCGTGCGACGTCGCCGACGACCGAGAACACCTTGGTGCCGCCGTTGTTCGGCTTGCCGATCTCGAGGTACGGCTGGCCGCCGTTGCGGATGATCCACGGCACCGCGGCAAAGGTCTCGGTGTTGTTGATCGTCGTCGGCTTGCCGTACAGGCCGAAGCTGGCCGGGAACGGCGGCTTGAAGCGCGGCTGGCCCTTCTTGCCCTCGAGCGACTCGAGCAGCGCGGTTTCCTCGCCGCAGATGTAGGCGCCGAAGCCGTGCGCCGCATGCAGCTGGAAGCTGAACTGCGAACCGAACAGCCCGTCGCCGAGCATGCCGGCGGCGCGCGCCTCCTCGAGCGCCTCCTCGAAGCGCTCGTAGACCTCGAAGATCTCGCCGTGGATGTAGTTGTAGCCGACCGTGATCCCCATCGCATACGCCGCGATCGCCATGCCTTCGATGACGATGTGCGGGTTGAACATCAGGATGTCGCGGTCCTTGCAGGTGCCGGGCTCGCCCTCGTCCGAGTTGCAGACCAGGTACTTCTGGCCCGGAAACTGGCGCGGCATGAAGCTCCACTTCAGTCCGGTCGGAAAACCCGCGCCGCCGCGGCCGCGCAGGCCCGACAGCTTGACCTCGGCGATCACCTGCTCCGGCGTCATCGGCTCGAGCGCCGTCGGCGCCGCTCAGGATGCGGCGCAGCGCCTGGTAGCCGCCGCGCGCCTGGTAGTCGGCCAGCCGCCAGTTGCTGCCGTCGAGATCGGCCAGGATCTGCGGGCTGGATGTGCCGGCCGTGGAAGCTGGTGTGCTCGCCGGTCGACTGGAAGCGCGACAGGTCAAGCATGGCCGGCTCCGTTGCTGCCGCGGCAGGCTGGCTGCGCAGCAGGTCGAGCAGCTCGTCGAGCCGCTGGTTGCTCATGTAGCTGCACATCTGGCGGTCGTTGACGCAGCATCACCGGCGCATCGGCACAGGCGCCGAGGCATTCGCTCTTCTGGACCGTGAAGCGGCCGTCGGCGGTGGTGCCGCCCTCCTCGACGCCGAGCCGCTCGCACAGGTGATCGAGCGCCTGCTGCCCGTCGCGCAACTGGCACGGCAGGTTGGTGCACACGTTGAGCTTGAACTGGCCCAGCGGCTGCTGGTTGTACATGTTGTAGAAGGTGGTGACCTCGTGCACCGCGATCGGCGCCATGCCGAGCACGTCGGCCACGACCTGCTCGCTCGCCTGCGAGACGTAGCCCTGCTCCTGCTGCACGATCGCCAGGCAGGCCATCACGGCCGACTGCTTCTGCTCCGACGGGTACTTCGCGATCTCGCGCTCGAAGCGCTGCCGCGTCTGTTCCGACAGCACCAGTTCCGGCTTCATCGGTCGATCTCTCCAAATACGATGTCCATCGTGCCGATGATCGCCACCGCGTCGGCGATCATGTGGCCGCGCGCCATCTCGTCGAGCGCGGCCAGGTGCGAGAAACCCGGGCGCCCGGATCTTCAGCCGATACGGCTTGTTGGCGCCGTCGCTGACGATGTAGATGCCGAACTCGCCCTTCGGATGCTCGACCGCGGCATAGACCTCGCCCTCGGGCACGTGGAAGCCCTCGGTGAAGAGCTTGAAGTGGTGGATCAGCTCCTCCATGCTCGACTTCATCTCGAGCCGCGACGGCGGCGCCACCTTGTGGTTGGCGGTGATCACCGGGCCGGGGTTGGCGCGCAGCCACTTCACGCACTGCTCGATGATGCGGTTGCTCTGGCGCATCTCCTCGACGCGCACCAGATAGCGGTCGTAGGTGTCGCCGTTGACGCCGACCGGAACATCGAAATCCATCTGGTCGTAGACCTCGTAGGGCTGCTTCTTGCGCAGGTCCCACTCGATGCCCGAGCCGCGCAGCATCGGACCGGTGAAGCCGAGGTTGAGCGCCCGCTCGGGCGACACCACGCCGATGCCGACCGTGCGCTGCTTCCAGATCCGGTTGTCGGTCAGCAGCGTCTCGTAGTCGTCGACGTTCTTCGGGAAGCGCCTGCAGAAGTCCTCGATGAAGTCGAGCAGCGAACCTTCGCGGTTGCGGTTCAGTCGCGCGATCGCGCGCGCATTGCGCACCTTCGATGCGCGGTACTGCGGCATCGTGTCCGGCAGGTCGCGGTAGACGCCGCCGGGGCGGAAATAGGCCGCATGCATGCGCGCCCCCGACGCCGCCTCGTACATGTCGAACAGATCCTCCCGCTCGCGGAAGCAGTAGATCAGCATGTTCATCGCGCCGCAGTCCAGACCGTGCGCGCCGAGCCACATCAGGTGGTTCAGCAGCCGGGTGATCTCGCTGAACATGACGCGGATGTACTGCGCACGCAGCGGCACGTCGACGCCGGTCAGGCGCTCGATCGCCAGGCAGTAGGCATGCTCGTTGGCCATCATCGACACGTAGTCGAGCCGGTCCATGTACGGCAGCGACTGGATGTAGGTCTTGCTCTCGGCGAGCTTCTCGGTCGCCCGGTGCAGCAGCCCGATGTGCGGGTCGGCGCGCTGGATCACTTCGCCGTCGAGTTCGAGCACGAGGCGCAGCACCCCGTGCGCAGCCGGATGCTGCGGCCCGAAGTTCAGGGTGTAGTTCTTGATCTCGGCCATGGGAATCGGTCGGGTGGGGACGGCTGCGGCGGGCCGAATTACTGCAGGCCGCCGTAGCGTTCTTCGCGGATGATGCGCGGCGTGATGTCGCGCGGCTCGATCGTCACCGGCTGGTAGATCACGCGCTTGCTGTCCGGGTCGTAGCGCATCTCGACATGGCCGGTGGTCGGAAAGTCCTTGCGGAACGGATGCCCGATGAAGCCGTAGTCGGTCAGGATGCGGCGCAGGTCGTCGTGCCCTTCGAAGATGATGCCGTACAGGTCGAATGCCTCGCGCTCGAACCACTCGAGCGAAGCCCAGATGCCGATCAGCGACGCCACCGACGGCAGCTCGTCGTCGGGACAGAAGACCTTCAGCCGCAGCCGCCAGTTGTGCTGCAGCGACAGCAGGTGCGTGACCACGCAGAAGCGCAGACCGTCCCACTCGGCGTCCTTGTAGCTGCTGTAGTCGACCCCGCACAGGTCGACTGCCTGCTCGAAGCCGAGCGCCGGATCGTCGCGCAGCGCCAGCGCCACGGCGAGGTAGTCGGCCGCCGAAACGGTCAGCGTCAGTTCGCCGCGATCGCGGACCAGCCGCTTGATGCGGTCAGCAGAGTACGTCGGCGAGTGCGGCTGCCAGCGTGTCGAGTCTGCTCATGCGTGTGATCCGGAAGCACGCATCAGCGTGCGATGGTGTTCTCGCGCCGGATCTTCGCCTGCAGTTGCAGGATGCCGTAGAGCAGCGCCTCGGCCGTCGGCGGGCAGCCCGGAACGTAGACATCGACCGGCACGATGCGATCGCAGCCGCGCACGACCGAATAGCTGTAGTGGTAGTAGCCGCCACCGTTGGCACACGAGCCCATGCTCAGCACCCAGCGCGGCTCGGCCATCTGGTCGTAGACCTTGCGCAGGGCCGGCGCCATCTTGTTGCACAGCGTGCCGGCGACGATCATCAGGTCGCTCTGACGCGGACTCGGCCGGAACAGCATGCCGAAGCGATCGATGTCGTAGCGCGCTGCGCCGGCATGCATCATCTCGACTGCGCAGCATGCCAGACCGAAGGTCATCGGCCACAGCGAACCGGTCTTCGACCAGTTGATCACCGAATCGAGGCTGGTCGTGACGAAGCCTTCCTTCAATACACCTTCGATACCCATCTGCCTGCCTCTGCCTTAGTCAGTTCGCCGTGTTCAGCCGCATTGCGCGAACGCTGACGGCCGCACGTCATTCCCAGTCGAGGGCGCCCTTCTTCCACTCGTAGGCAAATCCCACGACAAGGATCGACAGGAAGATCATCATGGCCCAGAAACCGGTCGGACCGATCTCGCGCAAGGCGACCGCCCACGGAAACAGGAATGCGATCTCGAGGTCGAACAGGATGAACAGGATCGCCACCAGGTAGTAGCGGACGTCGAACTTCATCCGCGCATCCTCGAAGGCCTCGAATCCGCACTCGTAGGGAGAGTTCTTCGCCGCATCGGGCCGCCGCGGGCCGAGCAGGAAACCGAGCACCTGAGGCGCGACCCCAACCCCGACCCCGACCAGGATGAACAGGATGACGGGGAGATAGGGATCGAGATTCATGGTCCGTGCCTTGGTGAAGAAGCCCTGACGGGGCAGCACGCGCCTCGCTTTAAATATCTGGTGCCGACGGCGAGACTCGAACTCGCACAGCTTTCGCCACTACCCCCTCAAGATAGCGTGTCTACCAATTTCACCACGTCGGCCGCACACTCACCAGCATGAAGCATCGTTCAGATTGCATGAGGTCTCGCTCCCTGAACAGCCTCGCATTCTAGACCCAAACTCAAGTACCAGTTCGGGTCAACCCGGATCTTTTGCACCGGGCCGATCCGGGTTTTGCGCATCCGCCACGCGGCTGCGCGCCACTCAACGCGCGGAAGCCGCCGGATCGGGGGCCGACGCCGCAGACGGCGCCGGGATTGCTGCTGCCCCGGCTCCCGTCGATGCCGCAGGCAGCGCCGGCGCGGCCACCGGCACCTCGGATGCACCAGGAATCTGCGGCCGCGCCGGTCGGAGCAACCAGCGGAGCGCTGGCTGCTGCCGGGCGATCGAGCACGCTGCCCGTGCTCGGGCGCATCAGCTGCTCGTTGCTCAGGTAGGCGAGCAGCAGCGTGCAGGCGAAAAACATCGATGCGCACACCGCCGTGGAACGCGACAGGAAGTTCGCGCTGCCGGTGGCGCCGAACAGGCTGCCCGATGCGCCACTGCCGAACGACGCGCCCATGTCGGCGCCCTTGCCGTGCTGCACCAGCACCAGGCCGATCATCGCCAGTGCGGCGACGATCTGCAGCATCACCACCAAGTTCAACATCCAGTTCATGTCAGGAAGACTCCGTAGATCTCGTTGTGCGCGCGCCGCCGATTCAGGCGGCTGCGCGGCAGATGGCGGCGAAATCCGCCGCCTTGAGCGATGCGCCACCGATCAGCCCGCCATCGATGTCGGGCTGGGCGAACAACTCGACCGCGTTGTCGGGCTTGACGCTGCCGCCATAGAGCAGGCTCATCCGGCCGGCATTCTCGGTCGCCGCCTGCAGTTGCTGACGCAGGCGCTGGTGCACAGCCTGCGCCTGCTCGGGTGTTGCCGTGCGACCGGTGCCGATCGCCCACACCGGCTCATAGGCGACGACCACCTGCGAGATGCAGTGCGCCGAGCGTATGGATGACCGCCGACAGCTGACGCTTGACGACCTGCTCGGTCTGACCGGCATCGCGCTCGGCGAGCGTTTCGCCGACGCAGACGATCGGCGTCAGCTTGTGCGCCAGTACCCGCTTGGCCTTGTCGGCGACCAGCTGATCCGACTCGGCATGGTAGGCGCGCCGCTCGGAATGGCCGACGATCACGTAGTGGCAGCCGAATTCGGCCAGCATGCCGGCAGCCACCTCGCCGGTGTACGCGCCGCTCTCATGCGCCGAGCAGTCCTGCGCACCCCAGCCGATGCGGCTGCCCTGCAGCGTCAGTGCGACGTCGGCCAGGTAGGGAAAGGGCGCACAGACCGCCACTTCGGCCACCCACGGACCGGCCTGCTTCAGCTCGGCCAGCAGGTCGGTATTGGCGACTCGGTCGCCGTTCATCTTCCAGTTGCCGATGACCCGCTTGAGGCGGGGTCCACCCGGTTGGCCGTTCGAACTCACCATGTGATCACCAGTTTGCCGATGTGTTGATTCGATTCCATCAGCGCATGGGCCTGCGCTGCCTGTTCGGCCGGAAAGACAGTGTGGATCACCGGCTTGACCGTGCCATCCGCGAGCCACGGCCAGACATGGCGTGCCAGCGCACGCGCGATCGCCGCCTTGAACTCGATCGGTCGCGGCCGCAGCGTCGAACCGGTGATCGTCAGCCGCCGTCGCAGCACCTGGCCGGCATTGATCTGTGCCGCATTGCCGCCTTGGGTGGCGATGATCACGATCCGGCCATCATCGGCCAGGCACTCGAGGTCGCGTGCGATGTAATCGCCCGCGACCATGTCCAGGATCACGTCCACACCACGGCCGTCGGTCAGGCGCTTGGCTTCGACGACGAAGTCGTGTGACTTGTAGTCGATCGCATGGTCGGCGCCGAGGGCGACGCAGGCCGCAGCCTTGTCAGCCGAGCCGACGGTTACGATGACGCGCGCGCCGGCCGCCTTCGCAAGCTGGATCGCGGTCACGCCGATGCCGCTGCTGCCGCCGTGCACCAGCAGCGTCTCGCCGGGCTGCAGTCGCGCCCGGTCGAAGACATTCGACCAGACGGTGAAGAAGGTTTCGGGCAGGCTGGCCGCCTCGATGTCGCTCAGCTCGCCAGGCACCGGCAGGCACTGCACGACCGGTGCGACGCAACACTGCGCATAGCCGCCGCCGGCCACCAGCGCGCAGACCCGATCGCCGACCGCCAGTCCGGCCTGCGCCATCGCATCCGCGTCACCGGCCTCGATGACGCCGGCCACTTCGAGTCCGGGCAGGTCGGATGCCCCGGGGGGCACCGGATACAGCCCTTTGCGCTGCAGCACGTCGGGACGGTTCACGCCCGACGCCGCGACGCGGATCAGCAGTTCTCCGCCGCCGGGTTGACGGCTTCTCACGCTCGACGAGTTGCAGCACCTCGGGCGCCCCGTAGGTGGTGATCGCTATCGACTTCATGGCAGACGGGAAGAAGATCGGCGCCGGCGGCAGGCCCGAAGGCCGCGCCGCGACGCCGACGGGTTGAGGAAAGGGTCAGTCCGGCTGCGACACGGCGGGTGCCGGTGCCGGTGCTTCGCGGTCGATCAGTGCCTTCATCGACAGCTTGACGCGTCCCTTCTCGTCGGTCTCGAGCACCTTGACCTTGACGATCTGGCCTTCCTTCAGGAAGTCGGTCACCTTCTCGACCCGCTGGTGCGCGATCTGGCTGATGTGCAGCAGGCCGTCCTTGCCCGGCAGCAGGTTGATCAGCGCGCCGAAGTCGAGGATCTTGGTGACCGGGACCTTCGTAGACCTTGCCGATCTCGACTTCTGCAGTGATCTCCTGCGATGCGCTTCTTCGCGTGCTCGGCCTTGTCGGCAGTCGGTCGATGCGATCGTGATCGTGCCGTCTTCGCCGATGTCGATCGTGGTACCGGTTTCCTCGGTCAGCGCACGAATGGTCGCGCCGCCCTTGCCGATCACGTCGCGGATCTTTTCCGGGTTGATCTTCATCGTGTACAGACGCGGCGCGAACTGCGACACCTCGGTGCGCGCCTCGCCCATCGCGTCGGTCATCCGGTCGAGGATGTGCAGCCGCGCTTCCTTGGCCTGCGCGAGCGCGACCTGCATGATCTCCTTGGTGATGCCCTGGATCTTGATGTCCATCTGCAGCGCCGTCACGCCAGCCGTCGTGCCGGCGACCTTGAAGTCCATGTCGCCGAGGTGATCCTCGTCACCCAGGATGTCGGTCAGCACCGCGAAGCGGTTGCCTTCCTTGATCAGGCCCATCGCGATGCCGGCGACGTGCGCCTTCAGCGGCACACCGGCGTCCATCAGCGCAAGGCAGCCGCCGCACACCGAAGCCATCGACGACGAGCCGTTCGATTCGGTGATCTCCGAGACCACGCGCATCGAATACGGGAAATCGGTGCGGCTCGGCAGCACCGCGGCCAGTGCGCGCTTGGCGAGCCGTCCGTGGCCGATCTCGCGCCGCTTGGGCGTGCCGACCCGGCCGGTCTCGCCGGTGGCGAACGGTGGCATGTTGTAGTGCAGCATGAAGTGCTCGCTGAACTCGCCGGCCAGCGCGTCGATCTTCTGCGAATCGCGGTCGGTGCCGAGCGTGGCGGCGACCAGTGCCTGCGTCTCGCCGCGGGTGAACAGCGCCGAGCCGTGGACACGCGGCAGCACGCCGTTGCGGATCTCGATCTGGCGCACGGTGCGGGTGTCGCGACCGTCGATGCGCGGCTCGCCGGCCAGGATCTGGCTGCGCACGATGCGCGCTTCGATGTCGAACAGCACGTTGTCGACCTTGACCTTGTCGACCGGTGCGCCGCCTTCGGCCAGCGCGACCAGCGTCTTCGCCGTCACTTCACGCGTGGCCTGGGTGCGCGCCTGCTTGGAGCGGATCTGGTAGGCCGCGCGCAGCGGCTCCTCGGCCAGCGCGGTGACGCGCGCGATGAAATCATCGTCCTTCGGGCCGCCGGCATCCAGTCCCACGCCGGCTTGCCGGCGTCGCGCACCAGTTCGTTGATCGCAGCGATCGCGAGCTTGCACTGGTCGTGGCCGTACACCACGCCGCCGAGCATGATTTCTTCGCTCAGCTGCTGCGCCTCGGACTCGACCATCAGCACCGCCGCTTCGGTACCGGCGACGACCAGGTCCATCTTCGAATCGAGCAGTGCGGTCTTGCCCGGATTCAGCACATATTCGCCATTCACATAACCGACGCGCGCAGCGCCGATCGGTCCGTTGAACGGGATGCCGGAGATCGCCAGCGCGGCACTGGCGCCGATCAGCGCCGGGATGTCGGCCGACACCTCGGGATTGAGCGACAGGACGTGGATGACGACCTGCACCTCGTTGTAGAAACCTTCCGGAAACAGCGGGCGCAGCGGCCGGTCGATCAGGCGCGAGGTCAGCGTCTCGAGCTCGCTCGGGCGGCCTTCACGCTTGAAGAAGCTGCCGGGGATCTTGCCGGCGGCGTAGGTCTTCTCGATGTAGTCGACCGTCAGCGGGAAGAAATCCTGACCCGGCTTCGGGTTCTTGGCGGCGACGACGGTCGCCAGCACGACCGTGTCCTCGACGTTGACGAGCACTGCGCCGCCCGCCTGGCGGGCGATCTCGCCGGTCTCGAGCACCACCTGGTGCTGGCCCCACTGGAACGTCTTGGTGACCTTGTTGAACATGCTCATGTGAATCTCCGACGGATGGCCCGGCACACGATGGCGCGGGCGGTTGGATTCCGGAGCGACAGCATCCTGGCGCGATGCCATTCCAGCGGCACTGCGGATGCAGCAGCGTTGGAATGACACATCGTCATCGATGGGTGCGTGGCTCCGACGGGATGAAGACGCGTTGGAAACGCAAAGAGCCTGTCCTGGGTTCGCCAGACAGGCTCTTCGTCACCTTGCGCGGTTTACTTGCGCAGACCCAGCTTCTGGATCAGCGCGGTATAGCGCGCCGCATCGTTGGCCTTCAGGTAGCCGAGAAGGCTCTTGCGGGTATTGACCATCTTCAGCAGGCCACGGCGGCCATGATGGTCCTTCTTGTGCGTCTTGAAGTGCGGCATCAGCTCATTGATGCGCGCGGTCAGCAGCGCGACCTGGACTTCGGGGGAACCGGTGTCGCCCGGGCTGCGGGCGTGTTCCTTGACGATCTCGGCCTTTTCGACGGTGGTAGCGGTCATGATGTTTTCCGTGGATGGTTCCGGTGCCGGCCCGCTGGTTTGCAGGACCGGCCGGAGCCCGTTGCGACTTGCGGTCACCAGTGGAAAGAACCGGTGCCGTGCTGGGGTGCCTGCATCGAAGCCGACGCTGGCAGCTCACGACGGCGCGCCTTGCGAGAAAGCGCAGCCACTCTGGAGCCGGTCGATTATAGCCCGATCGCCCCGCGCAGTCTGGCCACACCGTCGATCAGGCGCTGTCGGTCGCGCGACGCGAAGCACCAGCGCAACCAGCCCTCGCCCTCGTCGCCGAAGGCGACGCCCGGCGCGAGCCCGAGCCCGGCCTCGACCACCAGTCGCTTGGCGAGCGCGAGCGAATCGGTCTCGCCATCGACCCGGAAGAAGGCGTACATGCCACCGGGCGGCGTTGCGACCTGGATTCCCGGCGTCGCCGCGAGCAGCGGCAGCAGCGTGTCGCGGCAGGCGCGCAGGCGCTGCGTCACCGCGTCGACCAGTGCATCGCCCTGCTGCAGAGCCGCGACGCCAGCTCGCTGCACGAAGACCGGCGCGCACGAGGTATTGAACTCGATCAGCTTGCCGACCGCGCCCAGCAGCGTCGGCGGCAGCACCATCCAGCCGAGTCGCCAGCCGGTCATCAGAAAGCTCTTCGAGAAGCTGTGCACCACGACCAGCCGGTCGGCCGGACCGGCCTGGTCGAGAAAGCTCGGTGCCGCCGTCGGCCCGGCAACCGGATGATCGGGGAAGTACAGCCGCTCGTAGACCTCGTCGGCGACGATCCAGGTGCCGGTGCGGCGGCAGTGTTCGAGGATGGCCGTCTGTTCGTCGGCGTCGAGCGTCCAGCCGGTCGGGTTGTTCGGCGCATTGACCAGCAGCACGCGCGTCCGCGGCGTGATGGCCGCCAGCAGTTGCTCGAGGTCGAGCCGCCAGCCTGGGCCGACCCGGTCGGATCGAACCGCAGTCGCGATCCGCTTCACATCGGCACCGAGGATGCTCGCCTGGGCGGTCAGGTTCGGCCACAGCGGCACCACCGCGACCACCTCGTCGCCGGCATCGACCAACGCCTGCAGCGCGATCATCAGTGCGCTGACGCCACCGGAGGTCACGGCGATGCGCGACGGCGTCGATCGACCCGTGCAGCGAGCCCGCATAAGTCGGCGATCGCCTCGCGCAGAACCGGCAGCCCGAGGTTCGGACGAATAGAAGGTCTCGCCGGCGGCAATCGACGCCGTTGCGGCATCGCGGATCGGCTGCGGGCGTGACCTCGTCGCTCTCGCCGAACCAGAAGGCAAGCACGTCGTCGCGCCCGATGCCGGCATCCGCGACCTCACGGATCCTCGAGCCTGGCAGCGCATCGATCAGCGGCCGCGGCGCCGGCATCGACCCGGCGTGCGGCGCGCTCACCGGCTGGCGCTGCACCGACTCGCCCGCCACGCTCATGGTCGCACCATGTTGCAGGTGTGCGGCTGCTCGGTGCGCGCCGCCGGCAACTCGCAGCACGGTGCGAAAGCCGTAGCCCGAGCCTTCGTTGTCGTAGCGCACGCCGGGCGCGCCGGCGAGTTGCATCTCGCTCACGACCAGCGGCTGGATGAACTGGTGATCGGCGGCGCGCATCGTGCCCTGGTGCAGGTCACGCAGCGGGGTCGCAGCGAGCGACAGGTTCTCGAGCGCGCGCGCAATCGCTGCCGCCTCGGTGCTGTCCGCCCGTTCCATTGCGGCCACGAGCAGCTCGATCATCGCGTGCATACGGGCGTGCACATAGTCGTCCTGCGGCTTCGGAAAGCGCTGCGCGAAACGCCTCGTAGAACGCATCCGAGGCGCGCCCGCCGACATTCGGATGCCATTCGGCCACGGCCAGCACACGGCCGACGCCGGCGTCGCCGATCGCCGCCGGCGCGCCGAGCCCGTTGCCGTAGAAGGTGTAGAAGCGGGCGTCGACACCGGCATCACGCGCCGCACGGACCAGCAGCGTCAGGTCGTTGCCCCAGTTCGCCGGTCAGCACCGCCTGCGCGCCGCTCGCCTTGATCTTGGCGGCGTACGGCGCGAAATCCTTGATGCGGCCGAGCGGATGCAGTTCGTCGCCGACGATCTCGATGTCCGGACGCCGTGCAGCGATCATCTCGCGGCCACGCTTGCAGCACATGCTGGCCGAAGCTGTAGTCCTGCCCGATCAGATAGATGCGGCGCACCGCGGGATCGGCGGCGAGCACCTCGCTCAGCGCCGCCAGCCGCATGTCGGCATGGGCATCGAAGCGGAAGTGCCAGAAGCTGCACTTCTCGTTGGTCAGCGCCGGATCGCCGGCCGAATAGTTCAGCAGCAGCATCCGGCGGTCGGGCTCGCGCTGGTTGTGCTTGTTGAGCGCATCGACCATCGCGGCCGTGGTGGCCGAGCTGTTGCCCTGCATCAGCACGCGACACGCTTGTCGATCGGCCGCAGCCCGCATCCGGGCCAGCGCTTCCTCGCTGCTGCCCTTGCTGTCGTGGCGAATCAGCTCGAGCGGACGCGCGCCGGCGCGCAGCTTGACGCCGCCGCGCGCATTGACGCGCTCGACCGCCAGCTGCAGGTTGCGCCACACCGCCTCGCCGGCATTGGCGAAGCTGCCCGACAGGCCCTCGATCAGCGCGATCCGCACCGGCTCGGGCGCAGCCGCAGAAACCGGCACCACCGCACAGCCGGCAGTGATGGCCAGCGCAGCGCCGAGGCGCAGCCAGAAGCGCCGCTGGCGCCGTGAAAAGGACCGGTCCGGATGGGTCAAGTTCAAGTCCCTTGAAAACAGGATTGCCGCTCCAAATTCGGCAGCAGGGTCGCTGCGATCGCGCAGCGACGAAACCGCGAATTCTAGGAGAACCCATGTTTGCATCGCTCCAACCCCGCGCCGCCCGACCGCCGCGCAGCACCCTGCATCGGGTCGAACTCGCCCCGTCGCTGGCGCAGGTGATCGACCACCTCCTCGAACGTGGGGCAGCTTCGGCTTCGGCTGGCCGGGTGCGCTCGCCCGCCCTCGACGTCGACGAGACCGATCTGGACTACCGGCTGTACTTCGAACTGCCGGGCGTGGAGCGGGATCGGCTGAACGTGACGATCGAAGGTCGGCGTGTCAGCGTCGAGACGGTCGATGCCGAGGCGCCGGCCGATTCCAGCCTCTGCGTCCCGGCCGGCAGACGTCGAGACCCCGCGCGCGCTGTACCGGGAGCGAACGGCGCCGCACTACGCCCGCACGGTCAGCCTGCCAAAGGAGGTCAGCCCGGAGCAGGCCGAGGCCCGGCTCGAGAATGGCGTGCTGACGCTGCGACTGCCCAAGCGGGTGGCCGACGGCGCGCGTCGCCTGACGATCGGCTGATCAGCCGGCGCTGGCCGGCAGCCGGTCCGCCCGGTCGACGTCGGCCAGCGACCAGCGCGGCTTGACATCGAAGTGAGGCTCGCTCTGCAACGCAGCAATGCCGCGCTGCAGACGCATTGCACCCGCCAGCGCGATCATCGCGCCGTTGTCGGTGCACAGCGCCAGTTCGGGATAGTGAACCACCGTTTCGCGTCGGGCCGCGGCGGCATTCAACTGCTCGCGCAGCCGCCGGTTGGCGCCAACGCCGCCGGCCACCACCAGCCGCCGCAGTCCGGTCTGCTGGAGCGCAGCCATCGACTTGCGCACCAGCACGTCGACGATGGCCTGCTGCGTCGACGGCAGCCAGGTCGGCGCGCTGCGGTCGGCGTGATGGCGCTGCCGAGCTTGCAGCGCCTGGGTGCGCACCGCGGTCTTCAGCCCGGCGAACGAGAAATCGAGCGTACCGCTGTCCATCAGCGGTCGCGGCAGATCGAAGGCGCGCGCGTCGCCCTGCTCGGCCAGACGCGCAAGCTCGGGCCCGCCGGGATACGGCAGACCGAGCAGCTTGGCCGACTTGTCGAACGCCTCGCCGGCGGCGTCGTCGATCGTCTCGCCGAGCAACCGGTAGGCGCCGACCTCGTCGACCTGCATCAGCTGGGTGTGCCCACCGGAGACCAGCAGCGCGACGAAGGGAAAGCTCGGCGGATCGCTCGACAAGAATGGCGACAGCAGATGCCCCTCGAGGTGGTGCACGCCGAGCAGCGGCTTGCCGAGCGCGGTGGCAAGCGCGCAGGCGACGCCGGCACCGACGAGCAGGGCACCGGCCAGACCGGGCCCGCGTGTGTAGGCGATCAGGTCGACCTCGCCCAGGCTTGCACCGGCTTCCTCGAGCACCGCGCGCGTCAGCGGCAGCACGCGCCGGATGTGATCGCGTGAGGCGAGCTCGGGCACCACGCCGCCATAGGCCCGGTGCATCTCGATCTGGCTGTGCAGTGCCTGCGCACGCAGCCACAACCGGGCGCCGTCCAACGAGACCAGCGCAACGCCGGTCTCATCGCACGAAGATTCGATGCCCAGGACGTTCATCGACCGCAGTGTAGTCACCACCCGGCCGCACCGCGATGAACCCGGCGGCCATCCTGCCGCCAGTGGGTCAGGCTCTGCGGCCGGTTCGCCGGGATGGCCCGCGCCGCGTCACTCAGTGCAGTTCCTTGGCGTGGTTGATCGTGTAGCGCGGAATCTCGACCGTCAGATCCTTGTCGGCCACGATCGCCTGACACGACAGGCGCGAATTCGGCTCCAGACCCCAGGCCCGGTCGAGCAGGTCCTCCTCGACCTCCTCGATCTCGCCGAGCGAGCCGAATCCTTCGCGCACCACCACATGGCAGGTCGTGCAGGCTGCGCTCATCTCGCAGGCATGCTCGATCTCGATGCCGTTCTCGAGCAGTGCTTCGCAGATCGACGTGCCGGGCGAGGCAGTGATCTCCCGGCCCTGAGGACAGACTTCGACGTGGGGAAGAACCTTGATCTTGGGCATCTCTGTGGCTTCCTGACGTTCAGACTTCTTCGATGCGGCGCCCGGCAAGCGCCTTGCGGATGCCGCGGTTCATGCGTTCGGCGGCAAACGATTCGGTCGCAGCCGCCAAGCGCCTCGACCGCCGCGTCGATGGCGGCATGATCGATCCCGGTCGCGGATCGCATCGAGCTCGGCCAGCGCGGCATCGATCGCACCGCGTTCGTCCGGCTCGAGCAGATCACCATCGGCGGCCAGCGCCGCACGCGTGGCGAGCAGCATGCGATCGGCCTCGACGCGCGATTCGCGCAGGCTGCGTTCGCGCATGTCGCCCTCGGCGGTGCTGAAGCTTTCGCTCAGCATGCGGGCGATGTCGGCGTCCTCGAGGCCGTAGCTCGGCTTGACCGTCACCGACGCCTCGACGCCCGATCCGAGTTCGCGCGCGCCGACGCTCAGCAGACCGTCGGCATCGACCTGGAAGGTGACGCGGATGCGTGCTGCGCCGGCGACCATCGGCGGTATGCCGCGCAGCTCGAAGCGCGCCAGCGAACGACAGAACTCGACCTGCTCGCGCTCGCCCTGGAGGACGTGGATCGCAAGCGCCGTCTGGCCGTCCTTGAAGGTCGTGAAATCCTGGGCCCGACTGGTCGGAATGCTGCTGTTGCGCGGGACGATTCGCTCGACCAGACCACCCATCGTCTCGAGACCGAGCGAGAGCGGAATCACATCGAGCAGCAGCAGTTCGTCAGCACCGGCGTTGCCGGCCAGCGCATTGGCCTGGATCGCCGCGCCGATTGCCACCACCTCGTCAGGATTCAGGTCGATCAGCGGCGGCTTGCCGAAATAGTCGGCGACCAGCGCCTGCACCATCGGCATGCGGGTCGAGCCCCCGACCATCACCACCCCGAGCACTTCGTCGCGTTCGGCCCTGGCATCACGCAGCACACGGCGCAGCGCCTGCGCCGTGCGGTCGAGCAGCGGCCGTGCGAGCAGCTCGAACTCGCGCACGCGTGATGCGCACCGACAGGTCGCCTTCGGCAAGCGGGCTGGCGATCGTCGCGTGGTCCGCGGTCGACAGCTTTTCCTTGGCCGCGCGGGCGGCCACCAGCACCGCACGCTGGTCCTGCGGCGAGTCCGCGCGCAGACCGGTCGCCTCGAGTGCCCAATCCGCCAGCAGGTGGTCGAAATCGTCACCACCGAGGGCCGAATCACCACCGGTCGCGACGACCTCGAAAACGCCCTGCGTCAGGCGCAGCAGCGAGATGTCGAAGGTTCCGCCGCCGAGATCGTAGACCGCGAACAGACCTTCCGATCCGTGCTCGAGACCGTAGGCGATCGCGGCCGCGGTGGGCTCGTTGATCAGCCGCAGCACATTGATACCGGCCAGCTCGGCGGCATCCTTGGTCGCCTGGCGCTGCGCGTCGTCGAAGTAGGCCGGCACGGTGATCACCGCGCCGAACAATTCATCGTCGAAACTGTCCTCGGCACGCTGACGCAGCGTGGCAAGCAGTTCGGCCGACACCTCCACCGGTGACTTGATCGCCGTCGACGGTGCGCAGCTTCAGCATGCCCGCGCGCCGGCTCGAAGTCGTACGGCAGCTTGCCGCGGTCGGCAATGTCGTCCAGGCCCCGCCCCATGAAGCGCTTGACCGACACGATGGTGTTTTTCGGGTCGAGCGCCGCCGCGGCCAGTGCGTCGTGACCGATCGGCACGTCGCCCACCCGGCAGGTAACGCACCGCCGACGGCAGGATCACCCGCCCGTGATCGTCCGGCAGGCATTCGGCCACGCCGTGGCGCACCGCCGCCACCAGCGAATGCGTGGTGCCGAGGTCGATGCCGACCGCGATTCGCCGCTGATGCGGATCGGGCGATCCGCCCGGTTCGGAAATCTGCAAAAGTGCCATGCTTTGGAAAACCTTCAATGTCCGAGCGTGTCGAGCCGCTGGTCGACCGCTTCGGCGAACCGCTCGACGAACATCAGTGCACGCACCTGGCGCGCCGCAGCCGCGCCGTCATGGCGGTCGTCGAGGGTGCGCTCCAGCACTGCGAACGCGTTGCGCCGATAGGCATCGACCTTGTCGGCGAGCCGCCGCACGGCGTCCAGGTCGGCCGCGTCGTCGAGTTCCTCGCGCCAGGCCATCTGCTGCATCAGGAAGTCGGAGGGCATCGCCGTGTTGTTCTCGGCGTCGATCGCCGCCCCGCCGAGCTCACACAGGTAAGCGGCACGCTGAAGCGGGTCACGCAGCCGCTGATACGCCTCGTTGACGCGCACCGCCCACTGCATGGCCATGCGCTGAGCCGCCGCCCCCTCGGCGGCGAAGCGGTCCGGGTGCACCTGCGTCTGCAGCGATCGCCAGCGGGAATCGAGTTCGGCCCGATCCTGGGCGAAGCGTCGCGGCAGGTCGAACAGTTCGAAATCGTCGCTGTCGAGCTTCATCGGCCTCTGGTCGGTTCCGGTCGCACACCTGCCCCGGAACGCGCCGTGGGGCACGTACCGACGCAGGCGTCGTCGAATGGTTCAGCCCGGGTGAGCCCGGCGCTTCCCGGACCGTTCAGATCCGGAATGATTCACCGCAGCCGCAGCGATCCTTTTCGCGCGGATTGCGGAACTTGAACCCTTCGTTCAAGCCCTCGCGCACGAAGTCGAGCTCGGTGCCGTCGAGGTAGGGCAGGCTCTTGGGATCGATCAGCACCTTCACGCCGTGGCCTTCGAAGATCCTGTCTTCCGGCGCCACGTCATCGGCATATTCGAGCTTGTAGGCCAGGCCCGAGCAGCCGGTGGTCTTGACGCCGAGCCGCACGCCGACGCCCTTGCCGCGCTTGGCAAGATAACGCGTCACGTGGCGGGCAGCCGCCTCGGTCAAGGTCACGCTCATGAATCAGTGGCCTGCCGAGGCAGGCGCCGTCACGGCCGCTTCGCCGGTCGCCTTGGCCCGGTAGTCGGACACGGCGGCCTTGATGGCGTCCTCGGCCAGGATCGAGCAATGGATCTTGACCGGCGGCAGCGCCAGCTCGGCGGCGATGTGCGTGTTCTTGATCTCGAGAGCCTCGTCGAGCGACTTGCCCTTGACCCACTCGGTCACGAGCGAACTCGATGCGATGGCCGAACCGCAGCCGTAGGTCTTGAAGCGCGCGTCCTCGATCAGCCCGGTCTGCGGATTGACCTTGATCTGCAGCTTCATCACGTCGCCACAGGCCGGCGCACCGACCATGCCGGTACCGACCGTCTCATCGCCCTTCTCGAATCCGCCGACATTGCGCGGATGCTCGTAATGGTCGACAACCTTTTCACTGTATGCCATTTGATTTCTCCTGCAATCCCGGAATCGTCAATGCGCCGCCCACTGGATGGCGCTGATGTCGACCCCTTCCTTGTACATGTCCCAAAGCGGCGACAAGCTCGCGCAGCTTGGCGACCCGGTCCTTCAACGTGGCGACGACGTAGTCGATCTCCTCCGGCGTCGTGAATCGGCCGATCGTCATGCGCAGGCTCGAATGCGCGAGCTCGTCGCTGCGCCCGAGCGCCCGCAACACATAGCTCGGCTCGAGGCTGGCCGATGTGCACGCCGAACCCGACGACACCGCGATGCCCTTGATGCCCATGATCAGGGACTCGCCTTCGACATAGTTGAACGACATGTTGACGTTGTGCGGCACCCGCTTCTCGGCATGCACCGTTGAGAAACGTCTGCTCGATGTCCGACAGGCCGCCGACAAGGCGCTCGTGCAATGCACGCACGCGCTCGTTTTCACTTGCCATTTCCTCGCGCGCGATCCGGAACGCCTCTCCCATGCCAACGATCTGGTGCGTCGGCAGTGTGCCCGGAACGCATGCCGCGCTCATGACCCGCCGCCGTGCATCTGCGCCTCGATCCGCACCCGCGGCTTGCGCCGCACGTAAAGCGCGCCGATGCCTTTCGGGCCATAGGTCTTGTGTGAAGCCAGGCTCATCAGATCGACCGGCAGCGTCGACAGGTCGATCGCGACCTTGCCGGTCGCCTGCGCCGCATCGACATGGAAGATGATGCCGCGCTCACGGCACATCGCGCCGATCGCCGCGATATCCTGGATCACGCCGATCTCGTTGTTCACGAACATCACCGACACCAGGATCGTGTCCGGGCGCAATCGCTGCCTTCAGCATCTCGAGGTCGAGCAGGCCATCCTTCCTGACATCGAGGTAGCTCACCTCGAAACCCTGCCGCTCGAGCTCGCGCATCGTATCGAGCACCGCCTTGTGCTCGGTCCTGACGGTGATCAGGTGCTTGCCACGACTCTTGTAGAAATGGGCCGCACCCTTGAGGGCCAGGTTGTCCGACTCGGTGGCACCCGAAGTCCAGACAATCTCGCGCGGATCGGCACCGATCAGCGCCGCCACCTGTTCGCGCGCCTGCTCGACCGCCTTTTCGGCCTCCCAGCCCCAGGCATGACTGCGCGACGCCGGATTGCCGAAGTGCTCGCGCAGCCATGGAATCATCGCGTCGACGACGCGCTGATCCACCGGATTGGTGGCACCGTAATCCATGTAGATCGGAAAGTGGGGCGTCATGTCCATCGCGGTCGCAGAACTCAAGGTCGAATGGGTTGCAGAAACGTACGCCGCGCAGCGCTTACTTCGAGAAGGCGTTGCCAAGCGCAAACACCGAATTCGGCGCGGTGATCTTGATCGGCTTGACCACCGGCTGGCTCGAAATCGCCCGCTTGACCGGCTGCTCCTCGATCGACACGCCCTTGGCGAGCTGCTCGTCGACCAGCTTCTTCAGCGAGATCGAATCGAGGTACTCGATCATCCGGGTATTCAGGCTCGCCCACAGGTCGTGCGTCATGCAGCGCCCCGAGTCGTCACCCATGCAGTTTTCCTTGCCGCCGCAGCCGGTGGCGTCGATCGGCTCGTCGACCGCGACAATGATGTCGGCAACCGAGATTTCTTCCGACTTGCGGCCGAGCGAATAGCCGCCGCCAGGTCCGCGGGTGCTCTCGACCAGCTCATGGCGCCGCAGCTTGCCGAACAACTGCTCGAGATAGGACAAGGAAATCTGCTGACGTGAGCTGATCGCCGCGAGCGCGACCGGACCCGAGTGCTCGCGCAAGGCGAGGTCGATCATCGCCGTCACCGCAAAACGACCTTTGGTGGTCAAACGCATGAAATTCTCCTGTAGCCCCGAGAGGGCATCTGCAAACAAGACAAAGACCGATGGCTTGCCGTGCCTGTTGAAAAGCCACCGGTCAGCGCGTTTGGCGCTTACCCGAGTGGATTCGTCAAGTATAACAAAGCCTACTGATTTGGTCAAGATAAGCCCGGGAAGTTCCCCGGACAGGTCAGCATCCAGGCGTCTTGACTGGGCTGAGCGCTCATCATTGAGCCGGCCCAGCCGACAGCCGTGCCTGAGAGACCCGGCGCGGCTTGCAGGGTTCCGTCGTCCGTGTCGGCTCGGATCGTTCCCGACGGCGCGCCACCGCGCCAGTTCAGTCGTCGGCGACGGGACTGCGTGCCGGCAGTGCGGGCAGTGTCGATGCTCGACATCACCGCACTGGGCCCGATGGCGCAGCGCGTGGTCGATCAGCACCAGCGCCAGCATGGCCTCGGCGATCGGGCGTCGCGCGGATGCCGACGCAGGGGTCGTGGCGGCCGTGGGTCTCGACCACGGTCGGCTGCCCGCGCCGGTCGATCGACGGCCGCGCGGCTGCGGATCGAACTGGTCGGCTTGATCGCGATCGACACGGTGATGTCCTGGCCGGTCGAAATGCCGCCGAGAACGCCGCCGGCATGGTTGGTCTCGAAGCCGTCGGGCAGCAGCGCATCGCCGTGTTCGCTGCCGCGCGCGGTGACGCAGCCGAAGCCGGAGCCGATCTCGACCCCCTTGACCGCGTTGATGCCCATCATCGCGTAGGCGATCTCGGCATCGAGCTTGTCGAACAGCGGCTCGCCCCAGCCGGCCGGCACGCCGTGGGCGGCCACCGCGATGCGCGCACCGCAGCTGTCGCCGGCCTTGCGCAACTCGTCCATGTACGACTCGAGACGCGGCAATGTCGCTGCGATTGGCGGCGAAGAACGGGTTTTCGGCGACGTGCTCCATCGATTCGAACGGCACCGGGATCTCGCCCAGCTGGGTCAGGTGACCGCTGAAGCGGATCGCCGTGCTGTTCGTGCAGCCACTTGCGGGCCACCGCACCGGCACCCACCATCGGCGCAGTCAGGCGTGCCGACGAGCGACCGCCACCGCGCGGATCGCGCAGCCCGTATTTGCGCCAGTAGGTGTAGTCGGCGTGGCCCGGGCGGAAGGTGTCGAGGATGTTTCCGTAGTCCTTGCTGCGCTGGTCGGTGTTGCGGATCAGCAGGCAGATCGGCGTGCCGGTGGTGCGGCCCTCGTAGACGCCGGACAGGATCTCCACCGCGATCGGCCTCGTTGCGCTGCGTCACGTGGCGGCTGGTGCCGGGACGGCGCCGATCGAGTTCGGGCTGGATGTCCGAGGCGTCGAGCGCCATGCCCGGGCGGACAGCCGTCGATCACGCAGCCGATCGCAGGGCCATGCGACTCGCCGAAATTGGTGACGCGAAACAGAGCTGCCGAAGGTGCTGCCGGACATGATGGTGGCAGGCGCTGAAGCCGCCCGCTGCGAGGCGTGGGGAGCGGGTCGATTCTAGCCAGCGGCTGCGCCACCCTGCTCGCCGCAAGCGTCCGGTACAGCTGCACCGTATTCGCGCGCCGAGCCATGCCAGGAAAAATCCTGCGCCATGGCCCGGCGCACCAGCTGGCGCCAGCGGGCCCCGTCGGCGAACAGCTGCTGGGCGCGTCGCACGGCCTCGTCGAGTGCGCCCGGGGTGGCGTGTTCGAAGCTGAAGCCGGTGGCGCGGTCGTCATCGCAGCGCAGCCTCGTCGGCGTCGACGACCGTATCGGCCAGGCCGCCGACGCGACGCACGATCGGCACGCTGCCGTAGCGCAGTGCGTACAGCTGGGTCAGTCCGCAGGGTTCGAAGCGTGATGGCACCAGCACCGCGTCGGCGCCGGCGATGATCGAATGCGCCGCGCGCTCGTCGTAGCCGATGTGCACCGCGACCTGGCGCGGCCAGCGCTGCGGCAACCTGCCGGAACGCCGCTTCCAGCCCGGGCTCACCGCTGCCGAGCAGCACCAGCTGGGCGTCGCGCGACAGGATCGACGGCAGCGCATCGAGCAGCAGGTCGAGGCCCTTTTGCGAACTGAGCCGGCTGACGACCGCGAGCAGCATCGAGTCGGCGCTTTCGGCCAGACCCATCTGGCGCTGCAGCACCTGCTTGCAGACCGGCCTTGCCGTCGAGCTGGCTCGGCGCTGTAGCGCTGCGGCAGCACCGGATCGTCGGCCGGATTCCAGACCTCGCCGTCGACGCCGTTCAGGATGCCCGAGACCGAACCGACCCGCCCCTGGATCACGCCGTGCAGCCCGAATCCGTGCTCGGGGGTGGCGATCTCGCGCGCATAGGTCGGGCTGACGGTCGTGACGTGGTCGGCGAACTTCAGGCCGGCCTTCATGAACGACAGCTGGTGGTGGAATTCGAGCCCGGTGGCATGCATCAGGCGTGACGGCAGCCCGAGCAGGTGGAAATCACCGGCTGCGAACAGCCCCTGGAAGGCGAGGTTGTGGATCGTGAACACGCTCGCGACATCGACCGCCGGATTGGCCTCCAGGTAGGCACACGCCATGGCAGCGTGCCAGTCGTGGGCATGCAGGATGTCGGGCTTCCAGGCCGGATCGAGCTCGCCGGCCGCCAGGTGAGCCGCGACCCAGCCGAGCAGGCCGAAGCGCTGCGGGTTGTCCGGCCACTCGCTGCCATCGGCAGCCTGGTACGGGCCGCCGGGGCGGCGGTACAGGAACGGCGCATCGATCACGTACACCGGCAGGTCGCTGAAGGGCATCCGGCCACTGCGCAGTTCGACCCGACCGGCACCGAACATGGCGCCCAGGCTGCAGACCGGTCGCTGGTTCAGCACCGCATCGGCGATCGCCGGCAGGCCCGGCAGCAGCAGCCGCACCTCGTGCCCTTCGGCCGCCAGCGCCTGCGGCAGCGCTCCCATCACATCGGCCAGGCCCGCCGGTCTTGACCAGCGGAAAGATCTCGGCCGCGACCTGCAGCAGCTTCATTTGCCGATGCGCTCGAGCATGTCGCGCGTGACCAGCGTGATGCCGTTTTCGGTGCGGTGGAAGTGCTTGGCGTCGAATGCCGCATCCTCGCCGATCACCATGTCGTCCGGGATCGACGCAGCCGCGGTCGATGACGGTGCGCGTCAGCCGCACCCGCCGGCCGATCTGCACATTCGGCATCACCACCGACCAGTTGACGCTGCGCATGCGAATGCACCCGCACCCTCGAGAACAGCACGCTGCGGAAAACCGCCCCGGAGACGATGCAGCCGCCCGACACCAGCGACTCGATCGCCATGCCGCGACGATCCTGCTCGTTGTGCACGAACTTGGCCGGCGGCAACTGCGCCTGGTAGGTCCAGATCGGCCAGCGCGTGTCGTACAGGTTGAGCATCGGCACGGTGGCGGTGAGATCGATGTTGGCATCCCAGAAGGCATCGATCGTGCCGACATCGCGCCAGTACGGCTGCTCGTGCACCCGCGCGCCGACCGCGCTCAGCTCGAACGGATGCGCCGCCGCCTTGCCCTCGCGCACCGCCGCCGGAATGATGTCCTTGCCGAAATCGTGCTGCGAATCGGGATTCGCCATGTCGTGCTGGAGCGCCTTGAACAGATACGGCGCGTTGAAGATGTAGATGCCCATGCTGGCCAGCGACATGTCCGGACGGCCCGGCATCGACGGCGGATCCTTCGGCTTCTCGACGAAATCGATCACCATGTCGTTCTCGTCGACGGCCATCACGCCGAACGCGCTCGCCTCCGCGCGCGGCACCGCGATGCAGCCGACGGTGCATTCGCGCCCCTTGGCCACGTGGTCGGCCAGCATCAGCGCGTAGTTCATCTTGTAGACATGGTCGCCGGCCAGCACCACGATGTAGTCGGCCCGGTAGCTCGCGATGATGTCCTGGTTCTGGTAGACCGCATCGGCGGTACCGCTGTACCAGCTCTCGCCCTCGGTGCGCTGCTGCGCCGGCATCAGGTCGACGAACTCGTTCATCTCGTTCTTCAGGAACGCCCAGCCGCGCTGCAGGTGCTGCAGCAGGCTGTGGCTCTTGTACTGCGTGATGACGCCGATGCGGCGAATGCCCGAATTCAGGCAGTTCGACAGCGCAAAGTCGATGATCCGGAACTTGCCGCCAAAATAGACTGCCGGCTTGGCGCGGCGATCGGTCAGGTTGTGCAGCCGGCTGCCCCGGCCGCCGGCCAGCACCAGCGCGACCGCCCGCTTCGGCAATTCCATGCTCAGCACCAGGTCGATCGATTTGTCCATGCATGCCTCCTCGCGGCGATGGCTGTATGTTGTTCGTACTGCGTCGCTGCGTGCGCAGACCGCCAGCATGCCACGCCTCGGGCCTGTCCGGCAGCTTGCCGGCTGTCAATGACCGACGGGAATACGACTTGCATGATCCCGGCATGACGTCGCGCGCCGGCTGGCGCGTGGCCGTGCTGGCCCCAACTCCGAGAAGGAATCCCCCGCGGTGAGCAATGACAACATCGAAGATCGGCCAGTCGTCGACCGGTGCAAAGATCGACGAGCAGCTGCTGAAGACGGTCGGCGTGCAGCCCGACCGGGCCACGCCCACCGAGCTGATGCAGGCGGTCGCGCAGGTCGCGCGCCAGCAGCTGTCCGAGCGCTGGGTCGACACCCAGGCGGCCGACCGCGACGCGCGGGCGCGGCGCGTCTACTACCTGTCGATGGAATTCCTGATCGGCCGCACGCTGTCGAACGCGCTGTCGGCGCTCGACCTGCGCGATTCGGCCGAAGTCGGGCTGGTGCAACACGCCCAGGCGCTCGAGGATCGTGGCCGATCGCGAACCCGACGCCGCCCTCGGCAACGGCGGCCTCGGGCCGGCTGGCCGCATGCTTTCTCGACTCGATGGCCACCCTCGGGCTGCCCTCCTTCGGCTACGGCATCCGCTACGAGTACGGCATGTTCGCGCAGGAGATCGAGAACGGCGCCCAGATCGAGATCCCCGATCCCGTGGCTGGCCGACGGCACGCCGTGGGAGTTTCCGCGCACCGGCATCAACGTCCCGGTGCGCTTCGGCGGCTGGGTCGAACACCATGGCCAGGGCGAGCAGGCGAAGGCGGTCTGGCGCCCGGCCGGCGAGGTCGCCGCCAAGGCCTACGACATGGTGGTTCCCGGCCACGGCACCGACCGCGTCAGCACGCTGCGGCTGTGGAAGGCGGTTGCGCCGGCGCACCTCGACCTGCATGCCTTCAACACCGGCGACTACGGTCGTGCCGCCAGCATCAAGAACGAGTACGAGAACATCTCGTGGGTGCTGTATCCGAACGACAGCACGCCGGCCGGGCGCGAACTGCGCCTGAAGCAGGAGTATTTCTTCACCGCCGCGTCGCTGCACGACATCGTCGGCGCGCCACATCGACGAGCACGGCACGCTCACCAACCTGGCCGACAAGGTGGCGATCCACCTCAACGACACCCACCCGGCGATCGGCGTGGCCGAACTGATGCGGCTGCTGTGCGACGACCACGGCATGGCGTGGACTGACGCCTGGGCGCAGTGCGTGCAGGTGTTCTCGTACACCAACCACACGCTGATGCCGGAGGCGCTCGAGACCTGGCCGGTCGCGCTGATGCAGCACGTGCTGCCGCGCCACCTCGAGATCATCTTCCGCATCAACAAGGAATTTCTCGAATTCGCCGCCAGCCGCCATCCGGGCGACCCGGCGGCTGCTCGCGCGGCTGTCGCTGATCGACGAGCACGGCGAGCGCCGGGTGCGGATGGCGCACCTGTCGATCGTCGGCAGCCACAAGGTCAACGGCGTCTCGGCGCTGCACTCGGACCTGCTGGTGCAGACGATCTTCGCCGACTTCGCTGCGCTGTGGCCCGACCGCTTCACCAACATGACCAACGGCGTGACGCCGCGGCGCTGGCTGGAGCAGGCCAATCCCGGGCTTGCCGGCTTGCTCGACAGCTCGATCGGCACCGAGTGGCGCCGCCGGCTCGACGCGCTGTCGGCGCTGCAGCCGCTGCAGCAGGATGCCGCATTCCGCGACGCCTTCATGCAGGTCAAGCGCGGCAACAAGCAGCGCCTGGCCGCACTGATCGAGGACAGCACCGGCATCGCGGTCAACCCGACCAGCCTGTTCGACGTGCAGGTCAAGCGCATCCACGAATACAAGCGCCAGCTGCTCAACGTGCTGCACGTGATCAGCCGCTACCAGGCGATGCTGATCCATCCGCTCGGCATCAACGGCCGGCCCTGGGTGCCGCGCACCGTGATCTTCGCCGGCAAGGCGGCGTCGAGCTACCAGATGGCCAAGTCGATCATCCGGCTGATCCACGACGTCGGCTCGGTGATCAACAACGATCCGCCGCATCGGCGACAAGCTCAAGGTGGTGTTCATTCCCGAACTACGGCGTCTCGGTGGCCGAGATCGTCATGCCTGGCGCCGACCTGTCGGAGCAGATCTCGACCGCCGGCACCGAAGCCTCCGGCACCGGCAACATGAAGCTCGCGCTGAACGGCGCGCTGACGATCGGCACCGACGACGGCGCCAACATCGAGATCCGCGAGCATGTCGGCGACGACAACATCTTCATCTTCGGCCTGCGCACGCCCGAGGTGGTCGCGCTGCGCCGCACCGGCTACCAGCCGATGCGCCTGTACGAATCGAATCCGCGTTGAAGGCGGTGCTCGACGCGATCGCCGGCGGCCAGTTCTCGCCCGCCGAGCCGGGCCGCTACCGCGCGCTGGTCGACTCGCTGCTGTGGGGCGGTGACCCCTACCTGCTGCTGGCCGACTTCGCCGACTATGTCGCCACGCAGGCGCGCGTCGACGAGCTGTACCGCGACCGCGAAGCAATGGGCCGCGCAAGGCGATCGCCAATGTCGCCGGCATGGGCATCTTCTCGTCCGACCGAACGATCCGTCGAGTATGCCGAGCAGATCTGGCGCCTTGATCCCGCCCGCTGAGCAAAGCTGCGCCGGGCCGGACCTGCCTGGCACCGCGGCCACGGCCTCGGCACGCCGGCTCGAGCCCGGTCGCGCCTGGCCGCTCGGCGCGCACTGGGACGGGAGCGGGGTCAATTTCGCGGTCTTCTCGGCGCATGCGCGCACGATCGAGCTGTGCCTGTTCGATGCGGCCGGCGAGGTGGAGATCGACCGGCTCGAGCTGCCCGGCGCACAGCGGCGACATCCGGCACGGCCGACTCGAGGGCGCTGCGCCGGGCCTGGTGTACGGCCTGCGCGCGCACGGCCCCTGGCGGCCGGAACGCGGTCACTGGTTCAACCCGGCCAAGCTGCTGCTCGATCCGTACGCGCGCGAGATCGTCGGCCGTTACGAATGGCGCAACGAACACTTCCCGTCCGCCCATCGGGCACCTGGTGCACCCCGACCCGCGCGACAACGCGGCGCATGCGCTGAAGGCGCGCGTCGTCGACGAGCGAACCGGCGGTTTCGACTGGGCGGGTGATCGTCCGCCCGCGATCGCGCCTCCGAGCAGACGGTGCATCTACGAGCTGCACGTGAAGGGCTGGACCAAGCTCAATCCGGCACTGCCCGAAGAACTGCGCGGCACCTATGCCGGGCTGGCGCACCCGGCGTCGATCGCGCACCTGAAGCGGCTCGGCGTCACCACGGTCGAGCTGCTGCCGGTGCACCATCACCTCGACGAAGAACGGCTCGCCGCGCTCGGACTGGTCAACTACTGGGGCTACAACAGCATCGCCTTCTTCTGCCCCGAGCCGCGCCATCGGCGCCGGCGTCGACGGCGCATCGCTGCGCGACGAATTCCGTGCGATGGTGAAGGCACTGCACGCGAGCGGCATCGAGGTGATCCTCGATGTGGTCTACAACCACACCGCCGAAGGCGACCGCGACGGACCCTCGATCAGCCTGCGCGGGCTCGACAACCGCCGCTACTACCGGCACCACCCGGATGGCGAACACCGGCTGCGGCTCGACAACCTGACCGGCTGCGGCAACACGCTCGACCTGCGCCATCCACGCGTGCTGCAGCTGGTGATGGATTCGCTGCGCTACTGGGTCGGCGAGATGCATGTCGACGGATTCCGCTTCGACCTGGCGCCGGTGCTCGGCCGCGGCGACGACGGGTTCGATCGCCAGGCCGGTTTTTTCGCCGCCATCGCCCAGGATCCCCTGCTGTCGCGGGTCAAGCTGATCGCCGAACCATGGGACATCGGTCCCGGCGGCTACCAGGTCGGCAGCTTTCCGCGCGGCTGGTTCGAATGGAACGACCGCTTCCGCGACGCGATGCGCGGCTTCTGGCTGCACATGGGGCACCCGGGCGCGGCCACCCGCGGCCGACTTCGCGCTGCGCCTGTGCGGCTCGTCCGACCTGTTCGAGCAGCGGGGGCGTCTGCCAGCCGAGTCGGTCAACTACGTCGTGTCGCACGACGGCTTCACGCTGCTCGACCTGCTCAGTCACAACGAGCGGCACAACCACGCCAACGGCGAGCACAACCGCGACGGCCATCGCCGCAACCTGAGTTTCAACTGCGGCGTCGAAGGTCCGACCGACGACCCGGCGGTGCAGGCGCTGCGGGGCCGCCTGCAGCGTGCGCTGCTGGCCAGCACGCTGCTGGCGCAGGGCACGCCGATGCTCGCCGCCGGTGACGAGCTCGGCCATCGCCAGCGCGGCAACAACAACCCGTACTGCCAGGACAACGAACTGACCTGGATCGACTGGCTGGCAGCCGATGCCGACCTGATCGAGTTCACAGCCCGGCTGATCGGCGCTGCGTCGGCGCCTGCTGCCGTTTGCCAACCGCTGGTACAACGGCAAGCCCGATCCGCACGGTCGGATCGATGTCGACTGGCTGCAGTGCGACGGCAATCGCCTGAGCGGCGATCGCTGGCGCAGCGCCGACCAGCACCTGCTGGGCTGCCTGTTCGCGCGCGCCGGGCCGTGGCACGGCTGCGCTGCTGATGCTCGTCAACGCGGAGACCGGCGCACGCAGCTTCTCGCTGCCATCGGACGGCTGGCAGATCGAGTTCGACACCAGCCTGCCGCACGGCAGCGTCGAGCCACCGCGCGTGGTGGCAGGCACCCTGACGCTGCCGCCGCACACCCTGCTGGTGCTGAGCGCAGCAACCTGAATCGACCGGCGGGCGCTCAAGCCCGTGCCGGCGCGACCGATATAGGGCGATGGACATCGGCGATCCGAGCGAGATTCCGGCAACCCGGCGGCGCCTGCCGTCGATGCACGACCTGGGCGCCTTCGACATCGATCCTCCGGTGCCGTCGGCCCGGGCGCAGGTTGCGGCAGCGCCGCTCGCCTCCGCAGCCGGGACGTCGGCACGACCGACGCCGGCCCGCTCCATACCGTCCGGGGAGCCGACGGGTGTGGAGGCGCCGATCCATCCGACCGCATCACAGCTGCGCCATGCGCTCGCAGCGGCCGATCCCGCAACCCGGCGGCGCCTGCTGCGCCTGTTCGGCAAAGGCCGGCCGGCAGGTCGGACAGAGCTCGGAAGCAACGACGGGCGACCCCTGCTGCGTCTGGACGCAGGCACCGAACTGCTGGCAGCGATGCCCGATGCGGCCGCGCGCAGCAGCGAACTCGATCGCCTGCTCGCGCAGGCGCGTGCAGCGCGCCCCGAGACCGCGCCCGGGGAGGTGCCACGGGTGCTGTTCCCTGTCTACGATCCGTGCGAACACGGTCCCGACCTGCGCCGACCGGGTCGAAGCGGAGGGCCGATCGAGGGCCACTTTCCGCCCCCCCGACCGTCGGGCCCGGTCGCGGCGCAGCCGGAGCGGGAGCGGACCTCCACGACGGCCCCGCAGACCGATGCGCCCGGGCCGGTCGGCACGGCCGAGGCCCGGTTGCCGCTGGAAGGGCCGACCCCGACGCAGCCGACACCCACCGCCGCCGCGCCGCCGCAGGCCGGTGCGCGCGACGGCATCAACGGCCTGCTGCTGAGCCCGCGCGACCTGGATGCCGCGGTCGAAGATGGACTGCTGGGTGCCGAAACGGCAGCCGTGCTGTGGCAAACCTGGTCGGCGCGTCGGCCGGTCATTCACGTCGTCGACGATCCCGACCCGGCGCCGATCGCCGGGCCGCAGCCAGCCGGATCGCCGCTCGACGCCGTCGATGCGCCGGCGACAATGACGGTGCTGGCGGCAGCACCCGAGCCGGCGACGCCGGCGCCAGCGGGTCCGCAGGCGCCAGCTGCGACCTCCTCGGCGGCACCGGCCGAGCGCGAGCAGATCGATTCACGGCCGGCCGTTGTCGACAGGCCGGCGTCCGGGGAGTCGAGCGATGCGGCTCCGCCGGCACCGCTGGCCACCCGGCGTCAGCGTGCCGCCTGGCTGGTGCGCCTGATCTGGCGCGGCATCGTGATCGCATGCGTGCTCAGCACCGGCGCCCGTCTGGCGCTGCAGGCCTGGCCGCAGGCGCGGCCCTGGCTGGGAATCTGACGCGCGTCAGCCGCTCAGTCCGAGCGCCTTCGGCTTGCGGCCGCTGCGCGCCGCGCGCACCAGCACGGTCGGAAAGCTGACCGGCAGCGTCTGCGGAAAATCCCGGCTGAAGTGCAGGCCGCGGCTTTCCTGGCGCAGCAGTGCCGAGCGGACGATCAGCTCGGCGCAATCGACCAGGTTGCGCAGTTCGAGCAGGTCCCGATTGACGCGGAAGTTGGCGTAGTAATCGTCGATCTCGCCCTTCAGCAGCTTGATGCGGTGCAGTGCCCGTTCGAGCCGCTTGGTCGTGCGCACGATGCCGACATAGTTCCACATCAGCAGGCGCAGTTCGTCCCAGTTGTGGGCGATCACCACCTGCTCGTCGGCATCCTCGACCTGGCTCTCGTCCCAGTCGGGCAGTTCGGGCAGATCGCATGGCGGATGCGCCAGGATGTGTTCGGCGCACGACTGTCCGAGCACGACGCATTCGAGCAGCGAATTGCTCGCCAGCCGGTTCGCGCCGTGCAGCCCGGTGTACGTGGTCTCGCCGGCGGCATACAGTCCGGGCAGGTCGGAGCGCCCGTTCAGGTCGGTCACCAATCCGCCGCAGGTGTAGTGCGCGGCCGGGACGACCGGGATCGGCTCGCGCGCGATGTCGATGCCGAGCGCCAGGCAGCGCGCATGGATGGTCGGGAAGTGCTCGATCAGAAAGGCCTCCCCGAGGTGGCGCGCATCGAGCCACACGAAGTCGACGCCGTGCTTCTTCATTTCGAAGTCGATCGCACGGGCCACGATGTCGCGCGGCGCGAGCTCCATGCGCGGGTCGTGCTGGACCATGAAGCGCGCCGCCTCGCCCTCGATGCCCGGCAGCAGCAGGTGCGCACCCTCGCCACGCAGCGCCTCGGTGATGAGGAAGCTGCGTTCCTGCGGGTGGTACAGGCAGGTCGGGTGGAACTGGATGAACTCCATGTTGCCGACGCGACAGCCCGCACGCCACGCCATCGCAATGCCGTCGCCGGTCGACGTATCCGGATTGCTCGTGTATCGGTAGACCTTGCCCACACCGCCGGTGGCCAGCACGACCGCCGCTGCAGCCAGCGTCTCGACCCGCTGGTTGTCGATGTCGAGCACATACACGCCATAGCAGCGCGGTGTCTCGACCCGCCTGAGGTGACGCGAGGTGATGACGTCGAGCGCCATCCAGCGCTCGCGCAGATCGATGTTCGGATGACGGGCGACTTCATCCAGCAGCGCCGTGTGAATGGCCCGGCCGGTCGCATCGGCCGCATGGGCAATGCGGCGCACCGCATGCCCGCCTTCCCGCGTCAGGTGCAGACCGAGCGGCCCGCTCGGATCGGGCGAGAACGGGACGCCCCGCTCGACCAGCCATGCAACCGCCGCGGCACTGCGCTCGGCGATGAAGCGCGCGGTTTCCTCGTCGACCAGTCCGGCACCCGCATCCTGGGTGTCGCGCACATGCGAATCGATGCTGTCGTCGCTGCCCAGGACGCCGACGATGCCGCCCTGCGCCCACGAGGTGGCCCCCTCGTCGAGACCGCGCTTGGCCAGCACGATCACCTGGCGCCGGTCGGCCAGCTTCAGGGCCACGGTCAGGCCCGCCAGACCGGCTCCGACGATCACCACAGGGGCGGACGACGACAGCGGCGCGGAAGCAGCGGACATGAAGGCCGGCAGCCGGACCGCTCGCGCATCCGGCATCAGTCAAGGGATGCCGATTCTATCGGCAGCCCGTCCCGGCCGGCGCGCGGCGCCGGCCGGCCGGGCGCGGCTCAGTGCACCACGCGCTCGAAGGTGAACTTGCCGTCGATGACGTCGACCGGGATCACATCCTTCGGCCCGAAGCGACCCTCCAGGATCAGCTTGGCCACCGGATTCTCGATCCGCTGCTGGATCGCGCGCTTGAGCGGACGCGCGCCGAACACCGGGTCGAAGCCGACCTTGGCCAGTTCGGCCAGCGCCTGGTCGCCGACCTCGAGCTTCATGTCCATCTTGGCAAGCCGCGCCTCCAGGATCTTGCAACTGCAGCGCTGCGATCGCCTCGATGTGCTTGGCGTCGAGCGCGTGGAACACCACCGTCTCGTCGATCCGGTTCAGGAACTCGGGACGGAAATGCTGCTTGACCTCGGCCCACACCGCGTCCCGGATCAGTTCGCTGTCCTGCCCTGCCAGCTGCATGATCTGGTGCGAACCGAGGTTGCTGGTCATCACGATGACGGTGTTCTTGAAGTCGACCGTGCGGCCCTGGCCATCGGTCAGGCGGCCATCGTCGAGCACCTGCAGCAGCACGTTGAAGACATCCGGATGCGCCTTCTCGACCTCGTCGAGCAGCAGCACGCTGTAGGGCTTGCGCCGCACCGCCTCGGTCAGGTAGCCGCCCTCGTCGTAGCCGACATAGCCCGGCGGCGCGCCGATCAGCCGGCTGACCGAATGCTTCTCCATGTACTCGCTCATGTCGATGCGGATCAGGTGCTCCTCGCTGTCGAACAGGAAGCTCGCGAGCGCCTTGCACAGCTCGGTCTTGCCGACGCCGGTCGGGCCGAGGAACAGGAACGAGCCGGTGGGCCGGTTCGGATCCGACAGTCCGGAACGTGAGCGACGGATCGCATTCGCCACCGCGACGATCGCTTCCTCCTGGCCGATCACGCGCTGGTGCAGGCGCGACTCCATCTGCAGCAGCTTCTCGCGCTCGCCCTGCATCAGCTTGGACACCGGGATGCCGGTGGCGCGCGCCACCACCTCGGCGATCTCCTCGGCGCCGACCATGGTGCGCAGCAGCTGCGGCCGGCCGTCGTTGGCGGCCGCCTTGCCGGTCTCCTTGGCCTGCGCCTCCTTCAGCTTCTTCTCGAGGTCCGGCAGCGTGCCGTACTGCAGTTCGGCAACCTGGTTGAAGTCGCCCTTGCGCTTCCACTCCTCGATCTGGAAGCGGATCCTGTCGATCTCTTCCTTCAGATGCGCCGAGCCCTGGGCAGCGGCCTTCTCGGCCTTCCAGATCTCCTCCAGGTCGGCGGCTTCGCGCTGCAGCTTGGCGATCTCTTCCTCGAGCAGGCTGAAGCGGCGCTGCGACGCTTCGTCCTTCTCGCGCCGCACCGATTCGCGCTCGATCTGCAACTGGATCAGCCGCCGGTCGAGCCGATCCATCACCTCGGGCTTGGAATCGATCTCGATCTTGACCTTGGCCGCCGCCTCGTCGATCAGGTCGATCGCCTTGTCGGGCAGGAAGCGATCGGTGATGTAGCGGTGGCTCAGCTCGGCCGCGGCGACGATCGCCGGGTCGGTGATCTCGACGCCGTGGTGCACCTCGTACTTCTCCTGCAGGCCGCGCAGGATCGCGATCGTCGCCTCGACGCTCGGCTCGCCGACCAGGATGCGCTGGAAGCGGCGCTCGAGCGCGGCGTCCTTCTCGATGTACTTGCGGTATTCGTTCAGCGTGGTGGCGCCGATGCAGTGCAGTTCGCCGCGCGCCAGCGCCGGCTTGAGCATGTTGCCGGCGTCGATCGCGCCCTCGGCCTTGCCGGCGCCGACCATGGTGTGGATCTCGTCGATGAAGACGATGGTGCTGGCCCTCGTCCTGCGCCACCTCCTTCAGCACGCCCTTCAGACGCTCCTCGAACTCGCCGCGGAACTTGGCGCCGGCAAGCAGCAGCGCCATGTCGAGCACGAGCACGCGCTTGTCGCGCAGCGAATCGGGCACCTCGCCGGCGACGATGCGCTGCGCCAGGCCCTTCGACGATCGCGGTCTTGCCCACGCCGGGCTCACCGATCAGCACCGGGTTGTTCTTGGTGCGCCGCTGCAGCACCTGGATCGCGCGCCGGATCTCGTCGTCGCGGCCGATCACCGGATCGAGCTTGCCGTTGCGGGCGCGCTCGGTCAGGTCGAGCGTGTACTTCTTCGAGCGCCTCGCGCTGGCCTTCGGCATCAGCCGAATCGACCTTCTGCCCGCCGCGCACCGCGTCGATCGCCGACTCGAGCGCCTTGCGGGTGTAGCCGTGCTCCTTCAGCAGCCCGGCGAGGCCGCCCTTGGCGTCGGCCAGCGCAAGCAGGAACATCTCGCTCGCGATGAACTGGTCGCCGCGCTTGGCCGGCTTCCTTCTCGCAGGCCTGCAGCAAGCGCGCCGAGTTCGCGGCTGGCCTGCACCTGCTCGCCGCCCTGGACCTGCGGCAGCCTGTCCGATCTCGGCCTCGAGCGCGCGCGAGCAGGCGCGGCACCGCGACGCCGGCACGCGCGAGCAGCGCCTTCGGGCCGTCGTCCTGCGCCAGCATGGCGGCCAGCACGTGAACCGGTTCGATGTACGGGTTGTCGCGCGTGACGGCGAGGCTCTGGGCCTCGCCGAGCGCTTCCTGGAACTTGGTGGTGAGCTTGTCGAGTCGCATCGGAAATTCCTCCGTTGCGACGGAATTTCAGGCGTTCGGCGCAGATTTCAAGTGGCTGGTAGTGAGCGGCCAGGGCATTCTGCGGCAAGACAGTGCCTTCGAGATCGCTGAACACCTTCTTCAACTCAGAGGCGCAGAGAACGCAGAGGCAGCAGAGAAACTCATTGCTTTTCTCTGCGTTCTCCGCGTTCTCTGCGCCTCTGCGTGGAAAAAAGGATTCTTCAACTCAGACCGCGTTCGACGCCCGGTGCGCCCAGCCGGTGGTGCGCCGCTCGACCAGCGAGAACAACTCGTACATCGCCATCGCCATCGCGCCGATCGTCACCAGCCCGGCAAAGGCGAGCGGCATGCGCTGCTGGCTGCCGGCGGTCTGCATCAGGTAGCCGATGCCGGAGTCGCCGGCGGTCATCTCGGCCAGCACCGTGCCGACGAAGGCGAGCGTGATCGCGATCTTCAGCGAGCCGTAGAAGTACGGCATCGAGCGCGGCAGCCCGACCTTGATCAGCACGTCCCAGCGTCGCGCGCCGAGCACCCGCAGCACATCCTCGAGTTCGGGCTCGAGCGTGGCCAGGCCGGTGGCGATGTTGACGGTGATCGGGAAGAACGAGATCAGGAAGGCGGTCAGGATGCCGGGGCCGAGACCGATCCCGAACCAGACCACCAGGATCGGCACCACCGCCGCCTTCGGCACCGCATTGAAGGCGACCAGCAGCGGATACAGCGCCGAGTAGGCGGCGCGCGAACTGCCGACCAGAAACCCGAGCATCACGCCGACGACGATCGACAGGCCGAAGCCGACCATCGTGACCCAGAAGGTCTTCCAGGCCGCCTCGAGCAGCGGACCGCGAAATTCGACGAACTGCTGGGCGATCTGCCACGGGCTGGGGAAGATGAACTCGGCGATGTCGAACGCCACCACGACGAGCTGCCAGAGCGCCAGCAGCACGGCGAGCAGGACGAACGGCGACCAGCGCTCGAAGGAACGGGAAATCGCTCATCGGATCCTCACTGCGGCAACGCCGTCGCGCTGCCCACCGGCTGGCGGATGGCGCCGATGTGGCCGCGCAGTTCATGCACGATGTCGACGAACTCGGGCGTGTAGGTGATCTCGATGTCGCGCGGACGCGGCAGGTCGATGTCGCGCCGCACGACGAAGCGTCCCGGGCTGCGGCTCATGACATAGACCGTGTCGGCCAGGAAAACGCTTTCGCGCAGGTCGTGGGTGACCAGGATGACGTTGAATCGCTGCGCTGCCTGCAGGTCGCGCAGCGTGCACCACAGCTCCTCGCGGGTGAAGGCGTCGAGCGCGCCGAAGGGCTCGTCGAGCAGCAGCATCTTCGGCTGGTGCACCAGCGCCCGGCAGATGCTCGCGCGCTGCTGCATGCCGCCCGACAACTGCCACGGAAACTTGTCCTCGTAGCCGGCCAGTCCGACGCTCGCCAGCAGTTCGCAGGCCCGCTCGGCATATTCCTTGCGCTCGCCGCTTGAACTGCGAGCGGTACGGCTCGACGATCTCGAGCGGCAGCAGCACGTTGTCGAGCGTGGTGCGCCAGGGCAGCAGGCTCGGCGCCTGGAAGGCCATGCCGCTGATCTTCAGCGGACCGGTGACCGGTGCACCGTCGACCATGATGCGGCCGCGGCTCGGCATGCGCAGCCCGGTGGTGAGCTTCATGAAGGTCGACTTGCCGCAACCCGACGGCCCGACGATGGCGATGAACTCGCCCTCGCCGAGCTTGAGCGAGATGTCCTCGACCGCGAAGGTGCCGGCGGCGAGCAGTTCGTCGTTGTAGGCGAGCCAGACATGTTCGAAATCGACGAAGCTCACCCTGCGCCCTCCGCACCTTGGCGAGACAGCATCACTTCTTCGCCGGCGGCAGGATGTTCAGCTCGGCCTTGGGCGGCAGGAACTCCGGCGTCCAGACCGCGACCGGATCGACCCGGGTCTTGGTGTTGAACGAATCGGAAACCTGCGACGCCATCAGCGCCAGGCGCGCCGGCACGGCGGTTCCGAACCCTTCTGCGTACGCATCCGGACTCGCCACGACCGCGTCGATCGCCATCCGCAGCCGCCGCTTCTCGAGCGCGACATCGATGATGCCGTCACGCGCCTTCACATAGTCGATCGCCTCGTCGGGCCTGGCGATCACTTCCTTGGCGCCCTTGACGAAGGCCGACAGGAAGGCCTTGACCGCCTGCGGGTTTTCCTTCATCAGCTTGGGGCTGGCGATGATGGCATTGCCATACAGCTTCACGCCATGCTGGGCAGAATGGCATCACCACGATGTCGGCCGGCTTGACGCCGCGCGCCTCCAGGTTGAGCAGCGAGGTGAACGAAAACCCGGTGATGGCGTCGACGTCGCCGCGCACCAGCATGGTTTCGCGCAGCGGCGGGTCCATGCTCGTCCACTGCACGCCGCCAATGCCGTTGGCCTTGGCGAAGATCGGAAAGCCGCGCCGTCCGGCGTCGAACACCGGTGCGCCGAGCTTCCTGCCGGCCAGGTCGGCCGGCTTGGCGATGGCACTCTTCTTCAGCGTCAGCACCGCGGCCGGTGTGTTGTTGTAGACCATCATCACCGCCACCGGCTTGTTCGGCGCATCCGGGTTGTTGGCGTGAAATTCCATCAGCGCCGCGACGTCGGCAAAACCCATGTCGTAGGTACCCGACGCAACGCGCGTGACGGTGCCGCCGGAGCCGTTGCCGGCATCGATCTGCACGTCCAGGCCGGCGGCCTTGTAGTAGCCCTTGGCGGCCGAGGCCAGGAAGAGCGCCGACGGTCCTTCGAAACGCCAGTCGAGCTGGAACTTGAGCGCGTCTGCGCCTGCGCGAGACCGGTGAAGGCGGACAGGACGGTGGCACACAGCAGGGCGCGGCGCCCGGGCGAACAAAGCGGCATCAGACAACTCCGGAAGAAACTCAGGGAAACACGCGGGTCAAAAGCAAATTCTGTGCGCAGGTGCCGGGCCGCAACATCGGAAAATCCCTGCCGCGACGGATGCTTCGACCGTTCAGGCGACCAGCAGCCGCGCCAACCGGAAACCGGCCCCGGCGCTGACCAGCGCACCGAACACGTGGGCCAGCGAATGCGACAACGCCAGTCCGAAGTGGCCACGCTGCAGCAACGCCAGCGACTCGGCCGAAAAGGTCGAGAAGGTGGTCAGTCCGCCGAGCAGGCCGGTGACCACCAGCAGGCGCAGCAGTTCGTTCGGATGGCGGCCGAACCAGACGATCGCGAATCCGATCGCCAAGCCCCCGACACAATTGACGGCCAGCGTGCCGAGCGGAATGCCGTGCCAGTGCGCATCCAGCCACAAACCGGTGCGCCAGCGCAGCAGCGCGCCGAGCGACGCACCGGCGGCCACCGCAGCGACCTGCGCGAGCGGCAGCGCCTGCATCAACCGCGGCCGGTGCCGCTGTTCGCGCTCGCCAGCCCCCAGCGGCCGAGCGCGGCATCGTCGGACACGCGCGCATCGACCCAGCGCTCTCCCGCCGGCGTGGTCTCCTTCTTCCAGAACGGCGCCTGCGTCTTCAGATAATCCATCAGGAACTCGCAGGCCTGGAAGGCTTCGCGCCGGTGCGCCGAGCTGACCGCCACCAGCACCACCTGGTCGAGCGGCAGCAGCCGGCCGACGCGGTGCACCACCACCGCGGCGCGGATGTCGAAGCGCGCATGCGCTGCATCGATCATCGACTCGATCGACTTCTCGGTCATGCCGGGGTAGTGCTCGAGCTCCATCGCGCTGACGCCGAGCCCATCGTTGCGGTCACGCACGGTGCCGATGAAGCTGGCCACCGCGCCGACGCCGGCGTCGCCGGCACGCAGCACCGCCACCTCGGCCGACAGGTCGAAGTCACCGGTCTGGATGCGCACGCGCGGACGCACGCGGCCGGTCCATCGCGGATGCGGTGATCATTCAGCCTCCGGTCACCGGCGGGAAGAACGCCACCTCGGAGCCGTCGATCAGTGGCGCCGACTCATCGCACAGCGCCTGGTCGAGCGCGCAGCGCAGCGCACGTCCGCGCGCCAGCGCGGCGGCGTGGGCCGGGCTGCGCGCGATCAGCTGATCGCGCAGGTCGCCGACCCGGCTGCCGGCTTCGATCTCGACGCTCTCGGCTGCGCCGAGGGCCTCGCGGATCGATGCGAAATAGCGCACCTGCAGCTTCATGACAGCCAATCCGAAAAGGCGATGTAGCGCACCTCGTCACCGCGCCGGATCGTCGGCGCCGGGCGGATTGTCGACCACACCGTCGGCCCAGACCACCGACGTCAGCACGCCGGAACTCTGGTTGGCAAACAGATCGAGCCCGCCCTGTGCATTGCGTCGCACGCGCAGGAATTCGCGGCGCCGGTCGGCGCGCGGCCAGTCGAAATCGGCACGCAGCAGCAGCGGCGCGCGGCGCCGCCACCGGCGCGCCCTGCAGGCGCAGCAGCACCGGGCGCACCGCGAGCAGGAAGGTCAGGAAGCTCGAGACCGGATTGCCGGGCAGCCCGATGAACCAGGTCGGTGCGTCGCGCTGGACCGCGCGCGATCTCGCCGAACGCGAGCGGCTTGCCGGGCTTGATCGCGATCTGCCACAGCTCGAGCCGTCCTTCGGCCTCGAGCGCCGGCCGCAGGTGATCTTCCTCGCCGACCGAGACCCCGCCGCTGGTGACGATCAGGTCGTGACCGTCGGCAGCGCGACGCAGCGCGGCACGCGTCGCATCGAGTCGGTCCGGCACGATGCCCGAGGTCGGTGCAGTCGCAGCCGAATTGCTCGATCAGCGCTCGCAGGGTGTGGCGGTTCGAGTTGTAGATCGCGCCGGGCCGCAGCGGCTGGCCGGGCATCACGAGTTCGTCGCCGGTGGAAAACAAGCGCCACGCGCGGCCGGCGCGCGACGCCGCAGCCTGGCGCATCCGACCGATGCCGCCAGGCCGAGCGCCTGTGGCGTCAGGCGGGTACCGGCCGGCAGAATCTCGGCCCCGCTGGCGATGTCCTCGCCGCGACGGCGGATCCATTGACCGGGCTCGGGCATGGCGTCGATCCGCACCGCGCCGCCGTCGCACGGCGTGCAGTGTTCCTGCATCACGACCGCATCGGCGCCGGCCGGGATCTGCGCGCCGGTGAAGATCCGCGCAGCGGTGCCGGGCTGCAGCGGCAGCCGCAGCGAGTTCCGGCCGGGATGCGCTGGCTGACCGGCAGCATCGCGCCGACGTGCCGCGACATCGGCACAGCGCAGCGCATAGCCGTCCATCGAGCTGTTGTCGGCCGGCGGCACGTCGAGCGTCGAGCGGATCGCCTCCGCCAGCACGCGCCCGCGCGCGGCAGAACTGTCGACCTGTTCCGGCGCGTCGAGCGGCCGGATCGGCTCAAGCAGCCGCTGCAGCGCTTCGTCCAGCGACAGCATCGGCGGCCTTCGGCAGCGCCATCGCGGCGACGGGGTTCTGGCGTGTAGTCATAGCGCGCGGAATTGACGAGCAGGAAACGGGCGATGGCATCGACATCGTCGAGCGCCGAATACCGGCAGCCCGGTGGGGTGCGGCAGGCGTGCCGGATCGTCGGTCGCGACGGCGACGACGATAGGGGTCGTCGGGATACTGCGCCCGCTTGCCGACGCATTCGCGCCAGACCTCGATCTTCAGCAGATCGCTGCGTGCTTGAAGCCCTCGACCAGCACCCAGTCGCAGTCGTCGAGCTCGGCCAGCAGTTCGTGCACCGTCGGCTCGCGCGGCTGCTCGAGCTCGCGGATCTTGGCCACGCGCCGATTCGAGGCGATCACCACCTCGTAGGCACCGGCCGGCGATGCCGCCAGGAATCCTTGCCCTCGTGGTCGATGTCGAATTCATGGTGGGCATGCTTGACCACCGAAACACGCTGTCCGGCCGCCCGCAGGCGGACCAGCAGCTGCTCGACCAGCGTCGTCTTGCCCGCGCCAGACCAGGCGCTGAAACCGATGACCTTCATGCTTCAGGAATTGTCGGCCAGGTAGCGCTTGACAGCGCCGGCATCGCACGGCAAGACCTTGCATCGCCTGGGGAGTTGCTCGATGCCGACGCTGGCGGCCGGTCGGTCGGGCTCGCGGCCGGTCGCCTCGACGATCGTGGCCGCGAACTTGGCCGGCAGCGCGGTCTCGAGCACGATCATCGGTCGCGCCGGATCGAGGTGCTCGCGCGCCACCTTCAGGCCGTCGGCGGTGTGCGGATCGATCATCACGCCGTGCGCCTCCCAGGTGGCGCGGATCGTCGCCAGCCGGTCGGCATGGCTGCTGTGTCCGGACGCGAAGCCGAAGCCCGGCAGGCGGGCGAACTCGTCGGCAGTGAGCTCGAATTCGCCGCGCGCGCCGAGTTCCTCGATGAACAGCGTGCGCACGCGCGACGCGTCACGGCCGACCAGATCGAAGATGAAGCGCTCGAAATTCGAGCGCCTTGCGAGATGTCCATCGACGGGCTCGAGGTCTCGTGTGTCTCGGCAGCGCTGCGCACCCGATAGCGGCCGCTGCGGAAGAACTCGTCGAGCACGTTGTTCTCGTTGGTGGCGAGCACCAGCCGGTCGATCGGCAGGCCCATCATGCGCGCCACATGGCCGGCGCAGATGTTGCCGAAGTTGCCCGAGGGCACCGCGAAGCTGACCTGCTCGGCGCCGTGCGCGGTGGCCTGCAGCCAGCCGTGGAAGTAATAGACGACCTGCGCCAGCAGCCGCGCCCAGTTGATCGAGTTGACCGTGCCGATGCGGTACTCGCGCTTGAAGGCGAGGTCGTTCGAGACCGCCTTGACGATGTCCTGGCAATCGTCGAAGACACCGTCGATCGCGATGTTGTGGATGTTGGCATCCTGCAGGCTGAACATCTGCGCCTGCTGGAACGGGCTCATGCGGCCCTGCGGGCTGAGCATGAAGACGTTGATGCCGCGCTTGCCGCGCATCGCGTACTCGGCGGCGCTGCCGGTGTCGCCGGAGGTCGCGCCGAGGATGTTCAGCGTCTGCCCGCGCCGACCGAGTTCGTATTCGAACAGGTTGCCGAGCAGCTGCATCGCCACGTCCTTGAACGCGAGTGTCGGGCCGTTCGACAGTGCCTGCAGACAGAGCGCACCAGGCTCACCGGCCGTCACCGGCCAGCGGCTTCAGCGGCGTGATCGCCTCGCTGCCGAAGATGGCTCGCGGTGTAGGTCTTGCGCACCAGCTGCTGCAGGTCGTCGTGCGGGATGTCGTCGATGTAGAGCGCCAGGATCTCGAAGGCGAGCTCGGCATACGACAGCCTGCGCCAGCGGCGAGCGTGGCCGGCGTCGACCTGCGGATAGTGCTCGGGCAGGTACAGCCCGCCGTCCGGCGCCAGGCCCTCGAGCAGGATGTCGGAGAAGCCGCGCCGGGCCGGATCGCCGCGGGTGCTGAGGTACTTCAATTCAGCTCTTCCTTGCGGATGCGCACGATCGGCGCCAGCACCGTCGGCAGCGCCTGCATCTGCGCGATCGCGCGGTTCATGCGGCCTTCGACGGTCTGGTGCGTCAGGATGATGACGTCGGTCTGCGCCTCGCCTTCGGCCGACTCGCGCTGCAGCAGCGCGTCGATCGAGATGTCGGACTCGGCCAGGATGCCGGTGATGCGCGCCAGCACGCCGGCCTGGTCGGCGACCTGCAGGCGCAGGTAGAAGGCGGTGACGACCTCGTCGATCGGCAGGATCGGCGTGGCCGCCAGCGAGTCGGGCTGGAATGCCAGGTGCGGCACGCGGTGGTGCGGATCGGCGGTGTGCAGCCGCGTGACGTCGACCAGGTCGGCGACCACCGCCGAGGCGGTCGGCTCCGAGCCGGCGCCCTTGCCGTAGTAGAGCGTGGTGCCGACCGCATCGCCCTGCACCACGACCGCGTTCATCGCACCCTCGACGTTGGCGATCAGCCGCTTGGCCGGCACCAGCGTCGGATGCACGCGCAGCTCGATGCCGTCGACGTCGTCGCGCCGGCGCGTGATGCCGAGCAGCTTGATGCGGTAGCCGAGCTGCTCGGCATAGGTGATGTCGGCCGCCTGCAGTGCCGTGATGCCCTCGACGTGCGCCTTGTCGAACTGCACCGGCACGCCGAACGCGATCGCGCTCATCAGCGTGACCTTGTGCGCGGCATCGACGCCCTCGATGTCGAAGGTCGGGTCGGCCTCGGCATAGCCGAGTGCCTGCGCCTGCTCCAGCACGGTCGCGAAATCGAGACCCTTGTCGCGCATCTCGGACAGGATGAAGTTGGTGGTGCCGTTGATGATGCCGGCGATCCACTCGATCCGATTGGCGGTCAGGCCCTCGCGCAGCGACTTGATGATCGGGATGCCGCCGGCCACCGCCGCCTCGAAGGCGACCATCACGCCCTTGGCGTGTGCGCGCGGCGAAGATCTCGGTGCCATGCACCGCGAGCAGCGCCTTGTTGGCGGTCACCACGTGCTTGCCGGCGGCGATCGCCTCCATCACCAGGGTGCGCGCGATGCCGTAGCCGCCGATCAGCTCGACCACGATGTCGATCTCGGGGTTGGCGATCACGGCGCGTGCGTCGGCCACGACCTCGACCGATTCGCCGACCAGTGAGCGGGCACGCGCGACGTCGAGGTCGGCGACCATCGTGATCTCGATGGCGCGCCCGGCGCGGCGCTGGATCTCCTGATGATTGCGGCTGAGCACGTTGTAGGTGCCGCTGCCGACGGTGCCGATGCCGAGCAGGCCGACTTGAATGGGTTTCATGGCGTGGGGCGCCGCATGCATGCGGCGGATCAGGTGAGCGTGGAAAGGATGCGCGCGGCGCGGCACGGTCCGGTCTACTGGGTGTGTCGCTTGCGGTACTGGCCGAGAAAGCGGTCGATCCGGCCGATCGCCTCGCGCAGGTCGTCGACATTGGGCAGGAACACGAGCCGGAAGTGATCCGGCGCGCGCCAGTTGAAGCCGGTTCCCTGCACGATCAGCACCTTCTCCTCGGCCAGCAGCTCGTAGGCGAAGCGCTGGTCGTCGTCGATCGGATAGACCTTGCGGATCGAGTCGCGGGAACATGTAGAGCGCGGCCTTGGGCTTGACCACCGAGACGCCGGGAATCTGCGTCAGCAGTTCGTAGGCGAGGTCGCGCTGGTGGCACAGCCGCCCGCCCGGCGCCACCAGGTCGTCGATGCTCTGGTAGCCGCCGAGCGCGGTCTGGATCGCCAGCTGGCCCGGGCGTGTTCGAGCACAGCCGCATCGAAGCCAGCATGTTCAGCCCGACGATGTAGTCGCCCGCGTGGCGTCTTCTCGCCCGAAACCACCATCCAGCCGGCCCGGTAGCCGCACGAGCGGTAGTTCTTGCTCAGGCCGTTGAAGGTGACGAACAGCACGTCGTCGGCAAGCGACGCGATGCTGGTGTGGGTGGCGCCGTCGAACAGCGTCTTGTCGTAGATCTCGTCGGCGAAGACGATCAGCTGGTGCTGGCGCGCCAGTTCGACGATCTCGCAGCAGCACCGACTCCGGATACAGCGCGCCGGTCGGGTTGTTCGGATTGATCACGACGATGCCCTTGGTCGCCGGCGTGATCTTGCGCCGGATGTCGTCGATATCGGGCATCCAGCCGCTGTCCTCGTCGCACAGGTAGTGCACCGGGGCACCGCCGGCGAGCGCCACCGACGCGGTCCAGAGCGGATAGTCGGGCGCCGGTACCAGCACCTGGTCGCCATCGTTGAGCAGCGCATTCACGCTCATCGTGATCAGCTCGGACGCGCCGTTGCCGAGGTAGACATCGTCGACGCTGACGCCCGGGACCTGCTTCTGCTGCATGTAGTGCACCACCGCCTTGCGCGGCGCGAACAGTCCCTTGCTGTCGGTGTAGCCGGCCGCATCGGGCAGGTTGCGGATCATGTCCTGCACGATCTCGTCCGGCGGCTCGAGCCCGAACACCGCCAGATTGCCGATGTTGAGCTGGATGATCTTGTGCCCTTCATCCTGCATCTGACGCGCCTTGTCGAGCACGGGCCCGCGGATGTCGTAGCAGACGTTGGCGAGCTTGCTCGATTTGACGATCGGTTTCACAGGGGATCTCCGTGCCGAGGCACGCCGACATCGCAAAACCTATAATTTAACCATAGCCGCCCTGCTCCCTGCGCCGCGCCGTGCGCAGGCGGCACGACCAGCCGTCTGCCGGCCCGTGCCGCCGGGCCAGCCACAGGAGCCGAGCCTTGAAAATGCAAGCCGAGCGCCTCGACGGCCAGAATGCCATCGCCCGCCACGGTCCCGACGGCGTGATCGTCAACGGCATCGAATACCGCCACAGCGTGATCGTGCCCTGGCACGGCGTGGTCACGCGCTGGCCGGTCGAGACGCTTCGAGGACCTGCAGGCGAGCGACTTCGAACCGCTGATCGAGCTGCAGCCGCAGGTGCTGATCTTCGGCAGCGGCGCGCGGCTGCGCTTTGCCCACCCGCGCCTGCTGGCCGGACTGATGGCCGCCGGCATCGGCGTCGAGACGATGGACAACGCCGCGGCCTGCCGAACCTACAACGTGCTGCTGTCCGAAGGGCGCGACGTGGTCGCCGTGCTGCTGTTCGACGACACATCGGACGCGGCCGGCTGAACGGTCGAACGGTGCCGGCGATGTGCGAAGCCACGGCGCGACCATCGAGTGCACGCAGTCTGTCACCCCTCCCCCGGGGTGACGCGCGTGCAGATGACGCGTGAGATGGTGCTGACTTATAATTACGAGCTACGCCTTCGCGGACGCAACCAAACAGAATAGCTCATGACGCCAGCTCTCGACAAACCGTTGCCAGAATTCGAAGCGCTCGCCACCAGCGGTATCAAGTTCACCCCGCAGGCTTATCTCGGCCAGACGGTCGTACTCTATTTCTACCCGAAAGACAACACCCCGGGCTGCACCACCGAAGCGATGCAGTTTCGCGACCACCACAAGGAATTCGTGAAGGCCGGCGCGGTCGTGTTCGGCGTCTCGCGCGACAACATGGCGTCGCACGACAAGTTCCGCCAGAACCTCGAGCTGCCGTTCGAGCTGATCGCCGACACCGAAGAGAAGCTCTGCCACATGTTCGGCGTCGTCAAGAACAAGATCATGTACGGCAAGAAGGTCAAGGGCATCGAGCGCAGCACCTTCCTGATCGACGGCGCGCGGCACGCTGCGGGCCGAATGGCGCGGCCTGAAGGTGGCCGGTCATGTCGAGGAAGTCCTGAAGGCGGTCAAGTCGTTGAAGTGACGCTGACCCGGCGCTGTCGCTGTCGAGCGACGCTGTCGCTGGCCGGCCTGGACGCGGCTGTGCATAATCGGCACATGCCCGTGGATCACGACGCGCACCCCACTTCCAAGCCGCCCGGGCGACCGTGCGGCTTTTTTGTTGCCCGCCACCGCCGTAACGCCTCCATGCCACTGCCCAAGCCGCCTGCCAAACGCGCCGCCCTCCTGAGCGCTGCCGATTTCGACTCACAGGCTGCACCCAAGACCGGCAAACGCAGTCCAGAAGTCGCGTGCCAGCGCCGAGCCGGCGCTGGCCGACTACGGTCGAGCTGTTCGACCCGTCGACCTCGACTCCGGCCCCCGCCATCGCCCGCGGTCCGGCGCTGCGCGAGGTGCCGCCGCCGGCCCGGCCACCAGGAGCCGATCGCAGGCAGCTCCGGAGCCGGCACCGCGCACCGGCGCTCCGACGGCGCCAGCGCCGGCGCGCAAGCGCAAGCCGCGTGCCGGCGGGCCGGCCAAGCTGTTCGTGCTCGACACCAACGTGCTGATGCACGACCCGATGAGCCTGTTCCGCTTCGAGGAACACGACGTCTACCTGCCGATGATCACGCTCGAGGAGCTCGACGGTCACAAGAAGGGCATGACCGAGGTGGCGCGCAACGCGCGCCAGGTCAGCCGTGACCTCGACGCGCTCGCCGCCAGCCTGGAGGAGGCCGACAGCAAGGGCCTGGGCGACGGCCTGCCGCTGTCGAGCACCGGCCACCGCGAGGCTGCCGGCAAGCTGTTCTTCCAGACCGACCTGATCGACGTCAACCTGCCCGCAGGTCTGCCGCAGGGCAAGGCCGACAACCAGATCCTCGGCGTCGTGCAGGCGCTGCGCGATCAGCGAGCCGGACGCGACGTGGTGCTGGTGTCGAAGGACATCAACATGCGCATCAAGGCGCGCGCGCTCGGTCTGCCGACCGAAGACTATTTCAACGACAAGACGCTCGACGACGGCGACCTGCTCTACACCGGCGCGCTCGCGCTGCCGCCCGATTTCTGGGAGCAGCACGGCAAGACGATGGAGAGCTGGAACCAGGGCGGCTACACCCACTACCGCATCAGCGGGCCGCTGGTCCCGACGCTGCTGATCAACCAGTTCGTCTACCTCGAGGCACCCGGTGCCGCGCCGCTGCTCGCGAAGGTGATCGAGATCACCGGCAAGCATGCGGTGCTTGCGCACCCTGCGCGAATACTCGAATCCGAAGCACGCGGTCTGGGGCGTCACGGCGCGCAACCGCGAGCAGAACTTCGCGCTCAACCTGCTGATGGATCCGGAGTGCGACTTCATCACCCTGACCGGCACCGCCGGCACCGGCAAGACGCTGCTGACGCTGGCTGCCGGTCTGAGCCAGGTGATGGACGACCGGCGTTACAGCGAGATCATCGTGACCCGTGTCACCGTGCCGGTCGGCGAGGACATCGGCTTCCTGCCCGGCACCGAGGAAGAGAAGATGGGCCCCTGGATGGGTGCGCTCGACGACAACCTCGAGGTGCTGTCCAAGACCGACGGCGCGGCCGGCGAATGGGGCCGCGCCGCGACCAACGACCTGGTGCGCAGCAAGATCAAGATCAAGAGCCTGAACTTCATGCGCGGGCGCACCTTCCTGAACAAGTTCGTCATCATCGACGAGGCGCAGAACCTGACGCCCAAGCAGATGAAGACGCTCGTCACCCGCGCCGGGCCGGGCACCAAGATCATCTGCCTGGGCAACCTGGCGCAGATCGACACGCCGTACCTGACCGAGGGCAGTTCAGGCCTGACCTACGCGGTCGACCGCTTCAAGGGTTGGCCGCATTCGGGGCACATCACGCTGGCGCGCGGCGAGCGATCGCGACTGGCCGACTTCGCGAGCGAGGTGCTCTGATCGATGCACCCCGCTGCTAGGTGCCGAGCTGATCGCGCACCTGCTGCAGCGCCGACGGATCGTCCATCGTGGTGAGATCGCCCGGGTCGCGGCGCTCGCACACCGCCTGGATGGCGCGACGCAGCAGCTTGCCGGAGCGGGTCTTGGGCAGCAAGGTGACGAACAGCACGCGTGACGGGCGCGCCACCGCGCCGAGCTGCTGATCGACGCTGCGCATGATCTCGCCCTCGAGCTTCAGCCGGGCGTTGGCATCGTCGAGGCCGCGGGTGTCCTTGGCCACCGCGAATGCCATCGCGACCTGGCCCTTCAGCGCGTCGGCGACGCCGACCACCGCCACTTCCGCGACATTCGGGTGGCCGGCGATGGCCTCCTCGATCTCGCGCGTGCCCAGGCGATGCCCGGCAACGTTGATCACGTCGTCGGTGCGGCCCAGGATGAAGTAGTAACCGTCGGCGTCGCGCACCGCCCCAGTCGAAGGTGTTGTAGACCTGCCGCCCCGGCAGGCTGCGCCAGTAGGTCTCGACGAAGCGTTCGTCATCGCGCCACACCGTCTGCATGCAGCCCGGGCGGCAGCGGCCCTTCGATGGCGAGCACGCCCTTCACGTCCGGTCCGTCGAGCTCCTCGCCGCTGGCCTCGTCGAACAGCTTGACCCGGTAACCGTACATCGGCAGGCCCGGACTGCCGAACTTGCTCTGCGCCGCCTCGACGCCATTGGCCAGCGCCAGGATCGGCCAGCCGGTCTCGGTCTGCCAGTAGTTGTCGATCACCGGCTTGCCGATGGCCTCGGTGATCCAGCGCGCGGTCGGCTCGTCGAGCGGCTCGCCGGCGAGGAACAGCGCCCGCAATGACGACAGGTCGTGCCGGGCGAGGCATTCCGGATCCTGCTTCTTCAGCACCCGTACCGCAGTCGGTGCGCTGAACATCGTCGTGACCCGGTACTTCTCGACCAGTTGCCACCAGATCGCCGGCATCCGGACGGGTCGGCAGCCCCTCGTACATGATCGTCGCCATGCCGGCGATCAGCGGGCCGTAGACGATGTAGCTGTGGCCGACGACCCAGCCGATGTCGCTGGTCGAGAAGAAGGTCTCGCCCGGCCCGGCCGCAGAAGATGTGGCGAACGCTGGCCGCCAGCGCGACCGCATAGCCGCCGGTATCGCGCTGCACGCCCTTTGGATTGCCGGTGGTGCCGCTCGTGTAGAGCGTGTAGCTGGTGGCGGTCGAGTCGAGCCAGTTGCACTCGACCGTGGTCTCGAGGTGCTGTCGGCGCAGTTCGGCGAAATCGACGTCGCGCCCGGCGACGCGCGGCATCGGAGCCAGCCCACGGTCGACCAGCAGGACCTTGTCCGGCTTGTGTCGCGCCAGCCGGATCGCCTCGTCGAGCAGCGGCTTGTAGGCGATCACCTTGCCGGAGCGGCTGCCGGCATCGGCGCTCACGATCACCAACGGTTCGGCATCGTCGATGCGGCTGGCCAGGCTGCCGCTCGCGAAACCGCCGAACACCACCGAATGGATTGCGCCGATGCGCGCGCACGCGAGCATTGCAAAGGCCGCCTCGGCGATCATCGGCATGTAGATCAGCACCCGGTCGCCCTCCCCGACGCCGAGCGCCACCAGGCAAGCCGCCATCCGCTGCACCTCGGTGTGCAGCTCACGGTAGCTGTAGACGCGCTCCTGGTCGACCTCGGTCGAGACCCAGATCAGCGCCGGCTGGTCGGCGCGCTCGGCCAGGTGTCGATCGACCGCGTTGTGACACAGGTTGATCCTGCCGCCGACGAACCAGCGTGTGAACGGCGGATGGTCGTTGTCGCAAACGCGATCGAAGGGCCGCTGCCAGTCGACCAGCTCGGCCTGCTCGCGCCAGAACGCCTCCGGCTGTTCGATCGAGCGGCGATGAAACTCGGTGTAGCTCGGGGCTGGCGGGGTGCTCATCTGATCGGTCTCCTCTGCGCGGCCATTGCACGGTGCGGCACTGACGTCCGGCTGACACGTGGCCGAACGCGCCAGCCGCCGACACCTCGTGCATCGCCTGCGGGACCCATCTTGATGCGCTGACGCCAACCCGGCAAGCCGGATCCACCGCCTCGCCGCGCCCCGGATCGAGCGTCGAGGGTCTTGCCGGTTGACGGGACAGCGCTGCCCCCTTATTCTCCGCGGCCATGCCCAAAACCGGTAACCAGAATTTACAGCGTCAGTGGCTGTCCTACAGCGCGGCGGCATGCCTGTGGCTGACCTCTCTGTCGGCACTGGCAGCACCTGCCGACGGCGGTGACCCCCTCGTGCGCATGTTGCGCGACAGCGGCGTCGTGGCAACGGTAGCGCCCGAACCAGACGCGGCGCGCCTGTCGCTCGGCGCGCGGGCCCTGTCGCTACCCGCCGGATTGGCCGCCAGCGTGCGCGACCGGACGTCCGACATGGTGCTGACGGCGATGAACTTTCTCGGCGTGCGTTACGTGCGCGGTGGCGACAGTGCCGAGACCGGCTTCGACTGCAGCGGCTTCACGCGCCACATCTTCGAGCACACCATCGGTCTGGTCCTGCCGCGCAGTGCCGACGAGCAGGCGCGGGCCGATGGGCATGGTCGCCATCGGCCGCGACGAACTGCGCCCTGGCGACCTGGTTTTCTTCAACACGCTGCGCCGCACCTTTTCGCACGTCGGCATCTACATCGGCGACGGCAAATTCATCCACTCGCCACGTGCCGGCGGTGCGGTCCGGGTCGAAGACATGGGGGTGCGCTACTGGAATGCGCGCTTCACCGGCGCGCGCCGGGCGAGTCTGCGTCGGCAACCCCTGACCACCGGCACGGCCGGCCGTGCCGCGCTTCCACGGCATGGCGCGTGCGACAGGCACAATTCGCACATGGCCGAAAAATCGATACCGCTCGCCGATCTGCGCTATCGGGCCCGGATTCCGGTCGTTCCGTCGGATCCGGTCGCGCCGAGCGGGCTGCTGTCGGACCGCCTCGGTCGGCCGCTGCACGACCTGCGCATCAGCGTCACCGACCGCTGCAACTTCCGCTGCAGCTACTGCATGCCGCAAGGAGGTGTTCGACAAGGACTATCAGTTCCTGCCGCACGCCTCGCTGCTGAGCTTCGAGGAAATCACCCGGCTGGCGCGATCTTCGTCGCGCACGGCGTGCGCAAGATCCGGCTGACCGGCGGCGAGCCGCTGCTGCGCAAGAACCTCGAGGTGCTGGTCGGCCAGCTGGCCGCGCTGCGCACGGCCGACGGCGCGCCGCTCGACCTGACGCTGACCACCAACGGCTCGCTGCTGGCGCGCAAGGCGCAGGCGCTGAAGGACGCCGGCCTGCAGCGCGTGACGGTCAGCCTGGACGCGCTCGACGACGCGGTCTTCCGGCGCATGAACGATGTCGACTTCCCGGTCGCCGAGGTGCTCGACGGCATCGAGCAGGCGCACCGGGTCGGCCTGGGACCGATCAAGGTCAACATGGTCGTCAAGCGCGGCATCAACGACCAGCAGATCCTGCCGATGGCGCGCCACTTCCGCGGCACGCGGCGTCGTGCTGCGCTTCATCGAGTACATGGACGTCGGCGCCACCAACGGCTGGCGCATGGACGAGGTGCTGCCGTCGGCCGAAGTGGTGGCGCGCATCGGCGCCGAGTTTGCCGCTGGTGCCGCTCGAGCCGGCGCAGCCGGGCGAAACCGCGCAGCGCTGGGGCTATGCCGACGGCGCGCGGCGAGATCGGCGTGATCTCGCCGGTCACGCAGGCCTTCTGCGGCGACTGCAACCGCGCGCGGCTGTCGACCGAAGGCAAGCTGTACCTGTGCCTGTTCGCCGACCGCGGCCACGACCTGCGCGCGCTGCTGCGCGGCGGCGCGAGCGACGGCGACATCGCCGGCGCGATCGGCCAGATCTGGCACGGGCGCGACGACCGCTATTCCGAACTGCGCGGCGCGGCGCGCGAGCGCCGAGCGCGGTCGACCATGGCGCGGCTGCGGCGCGCCGGCGTCGAGATGAGCTACATCGGCGGCTGAGGACATGCCTGTGATCGACCCCGAACGATCACCGGCCTGGTCCTCGCCGGCGGCCGCGGCAGCCGCATGGGCGGCGTCGACAAGGGCCTGCAGAAGCTTCGCCGGCATGCCGCTGGCGCTGCATGCCGTGGTGCGGCTGGGGCCGCAGGTCGGCGACGCTGATGATCAATGCCAACCGCAACCTGGCCGCCTACGAATCGTTCGGCGTGCCGGTCTGGCCCGATGCGACTGCCCGACTACGCCGGCCCGCTGGCCGGCTTCCTGACCGGCCTGGAGCGCTGCGAGACGCCCTACCTCGTCACCGTGCCGTGCGACACGCCGCTGCTTCCCGCCCGACCTGGTGGCCCGGCTGGCGCCGGCGCTGGAGGCGCGGAGGCCGAGATCGCCATGGCGGCGACGCGAGGAAGGCGGCAGCGCGCGCAGCCGCAGCCGGTGTTCTGCCTGCTGCGCGCCGACCTGCTCGAGAGCCTGATCGCGCTTCACTCGGCACGCGGCCAGCGCAAGATCGACGCTGGACCGCGCAGCACCGCTGCGCCGAAGTCGTCTGTTCGACGCAGGCCGACGCCTTCCGCAACGCCAACACGCGCGAGGAACTGCTCGCGCTGCAGCCGGCGCGGCGCTGAACCGGTGCTGCTGCCCCTCGGCCCGACCGCATTCTCCCGACGATGACCACCCCGCCGACACTGCAACAGATCGCCGCCTGCGTCAGCGGCTACGACCCGGACGGCGCTGCCGGTCGCCCAGGCGCAGGAGTTCATCCGCCGCCTGGTGCCGCGTGTGCAGGCGGTCGAGAGCGTCGCGCTGCGCAGTGCGCTGGGGCGGGTGCTGGCGCAGCGACGTCGTCTCGCCGATCGACGTGCCGCCGCACGACAACTCGGCGATGGACGGCTATGCGCTTCGATGCCGACGCGCTGTCGGCGGACGGCGAGACGCGTGCTCGACGTCGTCGGCACCGCGCTGCGCCGGCGAACCGTTCGTCGGCGCGGCGGTCGGGACCGGCGCCTGTGTGCGCATCATGACCGGCGCGGTCATGCCGGCCGGCCTCGACACCGTCGTGCCGCAGGAATTCACCCGCGCAGCGACGGCGCACGGGTGACGCATTCCGGCCGGCGTGGTGCGGCGCGGCGACAACCGCCGCCTCGCCGGCGAGGACCTGGCGCGCGGCGAAGCCGCGCTGCAGGCCGGACGGCTGCTCCGGCCGGCCGACCTCGGCCTGCTGGCGTCGCTCGGCCGGGCCGAGGTGCCGGTGCTGGCGCCGCCTGCGCGTCGCCTTCTTCTCGACCGGCGACGAACTGCGCTCGATCGGCGAAGCGCTGCGACGAGGGCTGCGTCTACGACAGCAACCGCTACACGCTGTGGGGCATGCTGCAGCGGCTCGGCGTCGAGGTGATCGACATGGGCGTGGTGCGCGACGATCCGGCGGCGCTCGAGGCCGCCTTCCGCGCCGCCGCCGCTGCCGCCGACGCGGTCATCACCATCGGGCGGCGTCAGCGTCGGCGAGGCCGACCACACCAAGCAGGTGATGGCGCGGCTCGGCGACGTGCTGTTCTGGAAGATCGCGATGCGCCCGGGCCGGCCGATGGCGGTCGGCCGCATCGGCAGCGGCCGAGCGCGGCGCGATCCTGTTCGGCCTGCCGGGCAACCCGGTGGCGGTGATGGTGACCTTCTACGCCTTCGTGCGCGACGCGCTGCTCGCGATGGGCGGCGCCGCGGCGGCACCGCTGCCGCTGCTGCGCGCCGCCGCGACGGCGCCGATCCGCAAGAAGCCGGGCCGCACCGAATACCAGCGCGGCATCGTCAGCCAGGCTGCCGACGGACGCTGGCAGGTCGAGCTCACCGGCGCGCAGGGCTCGGGCATCCTGCGCAGCATGAGCGTGGCCAACGGCCTGGTCGTGCTGCACCACGAGCAGGGCACGGTCGAGGCCGGCGACCTGGTCGACGTGCTGCCGTTCGACGGCCTGGTCTGAGCCCGGCCGCCGCAGGCGGCTCAGGTGTCAAGGCTGCCGGCACCGTCCAGACGCGGCAGTGCGCCGCCGCTCGGCAGCAGGCCGGTGTCGGTATAGATGCCCAGCTTGGCGCGGGTGTCGGCGATGTCGAGGTTGCGCATCGTCAGCTGGCCGATCCGATCCTGCGGCGAGAAGGTCGAGGCGCCCTTCTCCATCGTCAGCCGGTCCGGGTGATAGGTCAGGTTGGCCGATCGGGTGTCGAGGATCGAATAGTCGTTGCCGCGGCGCAGTTCGATCGTCACCTCGCCGGTGATCGCGCGCGCGACCCAGCGTTGCGCGGTCTCGCGCAGCATCAGCGCCTGCGGATCGAACCAGCGGCCCTGGTAGAGCAGCCGGCCGAGCCGGCGGCCGTTGTCGCGGTACTGCTCGATCGTGTCCTCGTTGTGGATGCCGGTGATCAGCCGTTCGTAGGCGATGAACAGCAACGCCAGTCCCGGCGCCTCGTAGATGCCGCGGCTCTTGGCCTCGATGATCCGGTTCTCGATCTGGTCGCTCATGCCCAGGCCGTGGCGGCCGCCGATGCGGTTCGCCTCCAGGATCAGCTCGACCTGGTCCGCATAGTCGACGCCGTTGAGCGCGACCGGCCGGCCCTCCTCGAATCGCACGCTCACACGTTCGCGCTTGACCTCGACCTCGTCGCGCCAGAACGCGACGCCCATGATCGGCTGCACGATCGGCATGCCGGTCGACAGGTGCTCGAGGTCCTTCGCCTCGTGGGTGGCGCCGAGCATGTTGGAGTCGGTCGAATAGGCCTTCTCGGCCGACATCTTGTAGCCGAAGCCGGCCTGCTGCATGAATGCCGACATCTCGGCACGGCCGCCGAGTTCGTCGATGAACTGCTGATCGAGCCACGGCTTGTAGATCTTCAGCGCCGGATTGGTCAGCAGGCCGTAGCGGTAGAAGCGCTCGATGTCGTTGCCCTTGTAGGTGCTGCCGTCACCCCAGATGTTGACGTCGTCCTCCTTCATCGCTGCGACCAGCATGGTGCCGGTCACCGCGCGTCCGATCGGCGTGGTGTTGAAGTAGGTGACGCCGGCGGTCGAGATGTGGAAGGCGCCGCACTGCAGCGCGGCAATCCCTTCGGCGGCCATCTGCGCGCGGCAGTCGATCAGCCGCGCATGCTCGGCGCCGTATTGCATCGCCTTGCGCGGGATCTCCTCGTAATCGGGCTCGTCGGGCTGGCCGAGGTTGGCGGTATAGGCGTACGGGATCGCACCCTTGTTGCGCATCCAGTGCAGCGCGGCACTGGTGTCGAGTCCGCCGGAGAAGGCGATGCCGACCTTCTGGCCGGCGGGAAGTTTCTGCAGGATCGTTGCCATGATGGGAATGAACGTTTTGGGGGCTCAGCGCTTGACCAGGCGTTGCCAGGTGTCGACGACGGTATCCGGGTTCAGCGAAATCGACGCGATGCCCTGATCCGCCAGCCATTCGGCGAAATCGGCATGATCGCTGGGGCCCTGGCCGCAGATGCCGACATACTTGCCGGCACTGCGGCAGGCGCCGATGGCGCGTTCGATCAGCGCCTTGACCGCCGGATCGCGCTCGTCGAAATCGCGCGCCAGCAGTTCGAGACCGGAGTCGCGATCGAGTCCGAGGGTCAGCTGCGTCAGGTCGTTCGAGCCGATCGACATGCCGTCGAAGTGCTCGAGGAACTGCTCGGCCAGGATCGCGTTGCTCGGCACCTCGCACATCATGATGACGCGCAGACCGTCGGTGCCGCCCTCGGCGGCGCGCTTCAGTCCGCGGTCGGCGAGCATGCCGGTGACGCGGCGCGCCTGGTCGAGCGTGCGGACGAACGGCACCATGATCTCGACATTGGTCAACCCCATGTCGCCGCGCACCCGCTTGAGTGCCTCGCATTCCATGGCGAAGGCCTCGCCGAAACTCTCGCTCACGTAGCGCGAAGCGCCGCGGAAGCCGAGCATCGGATTTTCCTCTTCAGGCTCGTAGCGCGAGCCGCCGATCAGCTTGCGGTATTCGTTGCTCTTGAAGTCGGACAGCCGCACGATCACCGGCTTGGGCCAGAACGCCGCCGCGATCGTCGCGATGCCCTCGGTCAGCTTGTCGACATAGAAGGCGCGCGGCGAGGCGTGGCCGCGCGCCACCGATTCGACCGCCTTCTTCAGGTCGAGGTCGATGTTCGGATAGTCGAGGATCGCCTTCGGATGGACACCGATGTTGTTGTTGATGATGAACTCGAGCCGCGCCAGCCCGACCCCGGCGTTCGGCATCTGGGCGAAGTCGAACGCCAGCTGCGGGTTGCCGACGTTCATCATGATCTTGACCGGGATGTCGGGCAGTTCGACCTCCTCGACATCGGTGACCTCGGTATCGAGCAGGCCGTCGTAGATGTAGCCGGTGTCGCCCTCCGAACACGCCACCGTGACGAGCGCGCCGTTCTTCAGCATCTTCGGTCGCGTCGCCGCAGCCGACCACCGCCGGCACGCCGAGCTCGCGCGCAATGATCGCGGCATGGCAGGTGCGCCCGCCGCGGTTGGTGACGATCGCGCTGGCGCGCTTCATCACCGGCTCCCAGTTCGGATCGGTCATGTCGGTGACGAGCACGTCGCCCGGCTGGACCTGATCCATGTCGGCGATGCTGTGCACGACGCGCACCGGCCCGGTGCCGATCTTCTGGCCGATGGCACGCCCTTCGGCGAGCACGGTGCCGCTCGACTTGAGCTTGTAGCGCTGCTCGACCTTGTCGGCCTGCTGGCTCTTCACCGTCTCGGGGCGCGCCTGCAGGATGTAGATCTGGCCGTCGCTTGCCATCCTTGCCCCACTCGATGTCCATCGGCCGGCCATAGTGGGCCTCGATCGTCAGCGCATAGCGGGCGAGCTCGGTCACATCGGCATCGCTGAGCGAAAAACGGTTGCGCTGCTCGGGCGCGGCATCGACGGTACGCACCAGGCGACCGGACTGCGGCCTTCTCCTGCGCGCTCGCAAACTCCATCCGGATCATCTTGGAGCCGAGGTTGCGACGGATGATCGCCTGCTTGCCGGCCCTCAGTGCCGGCTTGTGCACATAGAACTCGTCCGGATTGACCGCGCCCTGGACCACCGTCTCGCCGAGGCCGTAGCTCGACGTGATGAAGACCACATCGCTGAACCCGCTCTCGGTATCGATCGTGAACATCACGCCGGCCGCACCCAGGTCCGAGCGCACCATGCGCTGCACGCCGGCCGACAGCGCGACATCGGCATGGGTGAAGCCCTTGTGCACCCGGTAGCTGATCGCGCGGTCGTTGTAGAGGCTGGCAAACACCTCCTTCATCTTGGCCAGCACGTCGTCGATGCCGACCACGTTGAGGAAGGTCTCCTGCTGCCCGGCAAAGCTCGCATCCGGCAGGTCCTCGGCGGTAGCCGACGAGCGCACCGCGAACGAGGCCTGCGGGTCGGCGGCACTGAGCTTTTCGAACGCCTCCCGGATGGCAGCCTCGAGGTCGGCACGGAAACGGCGTGTGCTCGATCCAGCCGCGGATCTCGGCGCCGGCCTCGGCGAGCGCGCGCACGTCGTCGACATTGAGCGTGGACAGCCGCCTGCGCGATCCGCTCGGCCAAACCCTGATGCGCCAGGAAGCGGCGGAAGGCATGGGCGGTGGTCGCAAAGCCGCCCGGCACCCGAACGCCCGAGGCAGCGAGCTGACTGATCATCTCGCCGAGGGAAGAGTTCTTGCCGCCGACGATGTCGACGTCGGACATCCTCAGTTCTTCGAACGGCACGACCAGGGCGGTCGCCAGGCGGGTGGATGACATGGGAAAGCTCCGTGATGATGAGAAAGCGGTGCTTCTCGCCGCCGGGCGGCCGATCCCGAGCCTGGCTCCAGGGACCCTGCCGCGCACACCCGGGCCGATCGATGCGAATCGGCGCTGCAATGGGGGTGGGTGCGCATGATGGCTGACGAGCGACCGGTCGCGCCGCGACCGGCGGAAAATGGAAGTGCAATTCTACGGGCGATGTTGCCTATCATCGGCACCGCGGGGAAGCTTCACCGCCGCGCCGGAAACCACCTCGAGCCCGCCATGCCCAGTCACACCGTCTTCTTCGTTTCCGATGGAACCGGGATCACCGCCGAGACCTTCGGCAATTCGATCCTGAATCAGTTCGCGATCCGGCCGCGGCATGTCCGGCGCCCCTTCATCGACACCGGCGACAAGGCGCATCAGGTGGTGCGCGAGATCAACCACCTGGCCGAACTCGAGGGTCGCCGCCCGATCGTCTTCATCACGCTGATCGACCGGTCGGTGCTCGAGATCGTCAAGACCCAGTGCAGGGGCCTGGTGCTCGACATGTTCAGCACCTTCATCGCACCGCTCGAGTCGGAATTCGGCATCACCTCGAACCACCGCGTCGGCCGCTTCAGCGACGTCTCGAAGAGCCAGCAATATACCGAACGCATCGAGGCGATCAATTTCTCGCTCGCCCACGACGACGGCCAGTCGGCCAAGAACCTGGCCGAAGCGGACGTGATCCTGGTCGGCGTCAGCCGCAGCGGCAAGACGCCGACCTCGCTCTACCTGGCGATGCAGCACGGCATCAAGGCGGCCAACTACCCGCTCATCCCGGAGGATTTCGACCGCGGTCAGCTGCCGTCGTCGCTGGCGCCGCACAAGAGCAAGTGCTTCGGACTGACCATCGATCCGGTCCGGCTGCACCAGATCCGCACCGAGCGCCGCCCCGGCAGCGACTACGCATCGATCAGCAACTGCACGCGCGAGGTCAAGGAGGCCGAGCTGATGATGCGGCGCGAAGGCATCGACTGGCTGTCGTCGACTCACAAGTCGATCGAAGAGATCGCGACCACGATCCTGCGTGACCTGCAGCCTGAACGGCTGACCTACTGACGACCGCTCAGCGTCCGGCGGCCGCCCGCTGGCGGGCCGATTCATACAGGCAGACCGACGCCGCTGCGGCCACGTTGAGCGATTCGAGTCCGCCCGGCTGGGGGATGCGCAGGTGCATCGTGCAGCGCTGCTGCACCTCGAGCGCCAGTCCCTGACCCTCGTGGCCCAGCGCCCAGGCACACGGCCACGGCAGCGTGATTGCATCGATCGAAGCGTCGGCGTGCGAGCTGGTTGCCAACAGCGGCACCTGCAGCAACGCCAGGTCATCCGGCTGCAGTGACTCGACGAGCCGCAGCCCGAAATGCGCCCCCATCCCGGCGCGCAGCACCTTCGGGCGACCACAGCGCGGCGCTGCCCTTGAGCGCGAGCACCTGGCGGAAACCGAATGCGGCCGCGCTGCGCAGGATGGTTCCGGCGTTGCCGGCATCCTGCAACCGGTCGAGCACGATGGTCGGTGCCAACGGATCGATCGCCGCGTCGGCCCGCCACGGCAGCACCATGGCCAGCGGCGGCGCCGAGTCCATGCGTGCTCAGCGCCGCCAGCAGCGCGTCGGGCATCAGCAGGACCTGCGGTGCGGCCCGCGCCATGGCGTGCAGCCGCGGCTGCTTCCAGGCGGATTCGCCGATCACCGCCAGCTCGATCGCCTGCCCGCGCCGCACGGCCTCCTCGCACAGGTGCTCGCCTTCGAGCCAGACCCGATGCTGCTGGCGGTAGGCCGACGGCTGTTGCGCGAGCCGGCGCAGCTGCTGCCACTGCGGGTTGCTGCGAGATCCGATCGACTGCACCTGGCTCATGCCAGGAGGGCGCCGAGCTGGGCAGCGACCGGCGCGAAACTGCGCCGATGGTGCGGACAGGCGCCATGCAGCCGCAGCGCGGACAGGTGCGATGCGGTCGCGTAGCCCTTGTGATGACAGAACCCGTAGCTCGGGTATTCGGTGTGGAGCTCATCGCACAGCCGGTCACGGTGGACCTTGGCGAGTATCGATGCCGCGGCGATGGCGGCGATGCGCGCATCGCCGCCGATCACCGGTTCGGCTGCGACATCGAGCACCGGCAGCTGATTGCCGTCGACCAGCACAAGCTGAGGTCGCAGCCGCAGCGCGTCGACCGCGCGCTTCATCGCGAGCAGCGTGGCCTGCAGGATGTTCAGGCGGTCGATCTCGTCGACACTCGCGTGGGCGATGGCGAAACACAGCGCCCGGGCGCGAATCTCGTCGTACAGGCGCTCGCGTTGCAGCGCGGTGAGCTGCTTCGAGTCCTGCAGGCCGCGGATCAGTTGCAGATCGTCGAGGATGACCGCGGCGGCGACGACCGGACCGGCCAGCGGCCCGCGGCCGGCTTCGTCGACACCGGCGACCAGAGCCTCCGCGATCGCGGCACAGGTCGAGTTGAGGCCAGTCGCGCGGCATGCGCGCACGCCTAGCCGGCGGCGTCGAGGACATCTTCGATCACCCGGGTAGCCGCAACCGCGGTGTTGCAACGCAGCTGGTGGTGCAGTTCCAGAAAACGCTGTTCGAGGCGCTGGGCACCGTTTGCGTCGTCGAGCCACTGCAAGGCGGCGTCCGCGATGCGCTGCGGTGTGGCATCCTCCTGCAGCAGCTCCGGAACTGCGAAGTCGCGCAGCAGGATGTTCGGCAGGCCGATCCAGGGCTGATAGCGCATGCGCTTCATGATCTGCCATGACAGGCGGTTCATCGAATAGACGATCACCATCGGTCGCTTGAACAGTGCGGCCTCGAGCGTCGCCGTCCCGCTTGCGACGAGCACGACGTCGCAGGCGGCCAGCGCCGCATGCGAGTGTCCGTCGAGCAGCTGCAGCGGCAGATCCGGGGCGCAGCGCTGCACGATCGGCTCGACCAGCGCGCGCAGCCCGGGAACAACCGGCAGCGCGAACGCCAGCTCCGGGCGCACCGCATGCATCCGCCCAGCGGCGGCGAGCAGGCGCGGTGCGATCTCCTCGATCTCGGATCGGCGGCTGCCGGGCAGCAGCGCGACCAGCGCGGTGCCGTCGGCGATCCCGAGCCCGGCACGCGCCGCCGCACGGGGCACCTCCAGCGCAATCGCGTCGGCAAGCGGGTGGCCGACGTAGGTGGCCGCGATTCCGCGCTCGCGGTACAGCGCCGGCTCGAACGGGAAGATGCACAGCACGTGGTCGACCGCCGCACCGATTGCATCGATGCGCTTGCCGCGCCAGGCCCAGATCGACGGGCTGACGAAATGAATGGTTCGCAGGCCGGCGCGCTTGAGCCGGGTCTCCAGCCCGAGGTTGAAGTCGGGCGCGTCGACCCCGATGAAGACGTCGGGCCGCTCACGCAGCAGCCGGTCGCCGAGCTCGCGCCGCAGTTGCGACAATCCGCGGTAGTGGCGCAGCACCTCGACGTAGCCGCGCACCGCCAGCCGCTGGTAGGGCCACCAGGCGTCGAACCCGTGCGGCTCCATCCGCGGCCCGCCGATGCCGGCGGCCTGCATCAGCGGCCAGCGCGAGCGCATGCCGCCCAGCAGCAGGCCGGCAAGCAGGTCGCCCGACGCCTCGCCGGCGACGAGCGCGACGCGCGGATCGGTGGCCACGGGGGCTCAGCGCACGATGCCGCGCGTTGCCGCGGCGAGGAAGCGCGTCATCGCCTGCACGTCGCTGCGGCCATCGGCATCGTCGGCATCGAGTGCGGCGATCGCCTGCTGCGAATCGGCGAAGGTCAGCCCGTCGCGGTACAGCAGTCGGTGCATGCGCTTGATGCGGGCGATCCGCTCGGGCGTGAAACCGCGCCGGCGCAGGCCCTCGGCATTGATGCCGTGCACCGCCAGCGGATTGCCCGACACCGTCATGAACGGCGGAATGTCCTGCGAGACGTGGCTCTGGAAACCGGTCATCACATGCGCCCCGACCTTGCAGAACTGGTGGATGCCGCTCAGGCCACCGATGATCGCCCAGTCGCCGACCTCGACATGACCGGCAAGCGTCGCATTGTTGGCCAGGATGGTGCGGTTGCCCAGCTGCACATCGTGTGCGAGGTGCACATAGGCCATGATCCAGTTGTCGTCGCCGACGCGGGTGACGCCGCCGTCCTGCGCGGTACCGAGGTTGAAGCTGCAGAACTCGCGGATCGTGTTGCGGTCGCCGATGTGCAGCTCGGTCGGCTCACCGGCATATTTCTTGTCCTGCGGCACTGCACCCAGCGAGCAGAACTGGAAGATGCGGTTGTCGGCGCCGATGCGCGTGCGACCTTCGATCACGCAGTGGGCGCCGATCGTGGTTCCGCTGCCGATGCGAACATGCGGGCCGATCACGCTGTAGGCGCCGACCTCGACCGTATCGGCGAGTTCAGCTGCGCGATCGACGAGTGCCGTGGGATGGACGTTGGGCATGATGAACGGTAAGCAGACTGGCGCGCCGGGCGCGGCGGTCTCAGCCGACGCGGCGCATCGTGCACATCAGGTCGGCTTCGACTGCCAGCTGGTCGCCGACCGAAGCACGCGCCTTGAACTTGAAGATGCCCGACTTCGAGCGTTCGAGCGAGACATCGAGGATCAGCTGGTCCCCCGGTTCGACCGGCCGCTTGAAGCGTGCACCATCGATGCCGGCGAAGTAGTAGACGGTCTTGTCGTCCGATTCGACTTCCATCGTGGCGAACGACAGCAGCGCCGCTGCCTGCGCCAGCGCCTCGAGCATCAGCACCCCCGGCATGACCGGGCGCTGCGGAAAGTGACCGGTGAAGTACGGCTCGTTGATCGTGACGTTCTTCAGGGCGCGGATGCGCTTGCCCTTTTCGAACTCGATCACCCGGTCGACCAGCAGGATCGGATACCGGTGCGGGAGCTTGCGCAGAATCTCGTGGATGTCCATCGTCATGGCGTGTTCTTGTCGGGCGATCCGGCCTGCAGGCGCTCCAGCGCACGCAGCCGATCGCGCAGGCTGTGCAGTTGCCGCAGCGTTGCGGCGTTCTTCTCCCAGGACGCATTGTCGTCGATGGGAAAGATGCCGCTGTACATGCCCGGCTTGCGGATCGAGCGCATGACCACGCTCGCCGCCGAGATCGTGACACCGTCCGCCAGCTCGAGGTGGCCGAGGATGACTGCGGCACCGCCGATCGAGCAATGGGCGCCGATCACCGAACTGCCGGCCACACCCGACGAGCCGGCCATCGCGGTATGCGCGCCGACCCGCACGTTGTGCGCGATCTGCACCATGTTGTCGAGCTTGACGCCGTCTTCGATCACCGTGTCGTCGAGCGCGCCACGGTCGACGCAGCTGTTGGCACCGATCTCGACGTCGTCACCGATTCGCACCGCGCCGAGCTGCTCGATCTTTTCCCAGCCGCCGGCGTGCGGCGCGAAGCCGAATCCGTCGGCACCGATCACCACGCCGCTGTGCAGCAGTGCGCGCGCCCCGATGCGGCAGTCGGCACCGATGACCACATGCGCAGCCAGCCGACTGTCGGCGCCGATCTGCGCCGCGCGACCGATGCAGCAATGCGACCCGATGACGCAGCCGGCGACCGATCCGGGCACCCGCCTCGATCACCGCCAGCGGTCCGACCGATGCGGTGGGGTCGACTTCGGCCAGCGGATCGACGATCGCACTCGGATGGATGCCGGCCGGCGCCACCGGCCGCTGCTGACGCGCCCACCACTGCGTCAGGCGCGCGAAACCAAGGTAGGGATCGGCGCAACGGATGACGGCCCGGCGGCGCGCCGCCTCGTCGGCGAATGCGGGAGCGACGATCACGCAGCCGGCGCCGGAGTGCTCCAGCTGCGAGCGATAACGAGGATTGGCCAGGAACGACAGCGTCGATTCGTCGGCGCCATCGAGCGGTCCGATGCGCGTCGACGCGCAGACCGGGATCGCCGATCAGCTGCGCGCCGAGATCGCCCCGGGGATCCGCCGCCAGCGCGGCGACGATGTCGCCGAGCGCATAGCCGGCCGGCACCGCGTCACTTGCCCTGCGCGTTCAAGGACTTGATGACCTTGTCGGTGATGTCCAGCCGCGGACCGGCAAACACCGCCTCCTGGATGATCAGGTCGTACTTCTCGGACTTCGAAGATCTGCTTGATGACCTTGTTGGCGCGCTCGACGACCGCCGCGAGTTCCTCGTTCTTGCGCTGGTTCAGGTCTTCCTGGAACTCACGGCGCTTGCGCTGGAATTCGCGATCCTGCTCGACCAGGTCGCGCTGGCGGCGATTGCGTTCCGCCTCGGACAGCGTGGGCGCATCCTTCTCGAGCTTGTCGCCGGTCGCCCTTCAGGCGGTTCGCCAGGTCGGCGAGATCCTTTTCGCGCTTGGAGAATTCGGATTCGAGCTTGGCCTGCGCCGCCTTGGCCGGCGCTGCGTCGCGCAGCACCCGATCACTGTTGACGTAGCCGATCTTCAGCTCCTGGGCCTGGACACCGAATGCAGTCAGCGCGATGGCGGCTGCTGCAACCGTTTGAACCAAATAGCTTTTCATTAGAACGCGGTCCCGATCTGGAATTGAAGGCGTTGGATTCTATCTTCTGGGCGTTTGCGGATCGGCGTGCCGTAGCTGAGCTTGAGCGGCCCGACCGGCGAGATCCAGCTCAGGCCGACACCGGCCGAGGCACGCAGGCTCGACGAGGTCGAAGTCTTCCTGTTCGCCCCACACGTTGCCGACGTCGGCATAGGTGAACCAGCGCAGCGTGCGGTCATTGCCGGTGCCGGGGATCGGCAGGTACAGCTCGGCATTCAGGTTCAGGCGCTTGGAGCCGCCGAGGTAGGCGCCGGTAACGTCGACCGGGCCGAGCGAGCCCTGGTCGAAAGCACGCACGGTACCCAGACCGCCGCCGTAGAAGTTCTTGAAGATCGGATACGGGCGTCCGCCGAGACCCTTGCCCCAGCCGAGTTCACCATTCAGCCCGAGCGTGAAGCGCCGGCTGATCGGGAAGTACTGCTGGACCTGCAGGTTGCTGCGCAGGTAGCGCGTATCGCCGAGCACACCCCAGTCGAGGTTGACCCGCGAATAGCGGCCGCGGGTGGGCACCAGTGCGCTGTCGCGCTCGTCGCGCGCCCAGCCGATCGTCAGCGGCACCGACGAACTGACCGACCCGAACAACTCGCGATACAGGAAATAGTTGTTGGGCAACGCCGTCTCGCCGCGGATCTCGGTGCGCTCGTATCCGGCGCCGAAGAAGACGGTGTCGAACTCGCTGAACGGCACGCCGAAGCGCACCGACATGCCTGGGGTCACCAGCTTGTATTCCTCGCCCTGGCTGTTCAGCGGCTTGACGGTGCGATAGAAGACGTCGATGGCACGCGAGACGCCGTCGACCGTGAAGTACGGATCGACCGTGCTGATCACGACGGTGCGCTGCGAGCGGCTGGTGTTGAGTTCGACGCCGAGGTAGTTGCCCGAGCCGAAGACGTTTTCCTGCTTGATCGAGGCCGTCAGCGACAGCTTCTCGGCGCTCGAGAAGCCGGCGCCGAGCAACAGGTTGCCGGTCGGCTTTTCCTTGATCGTCACCGTCAAGTCGACCTGGTCCTGGGTACCCGGCACTTCGTTCGTCTCGACATTGACCTCGCTGAAGTAGCCGAGCCGGTCGACCCGATCGCGCGACAGCTTGATCTTGCGCGCGTCGTACCACGACGACTCGAACTGGCGGAACTCGCGCCGGATCACTTCGTCACGGGTGCGGCTGTTGCCGGCGACATTGATGCGACGCACATACACGCGCCGGCTCGGTTCGGCCGCGATGACCAGCGCGACCCGACCGGTCGAGCGGTCGATCTCCGGGCGGGCCTCGACGCGGGCAAACGCGAATCCGAAGCTGCCGAAGCGCTCGGTGAAGGCACGGGTGGTCTCGGCCACCGCTTCGGCCCGGTACGGCTTCGCCCGGCTTGACCGTGACGAGCGCCTTGAAATCGTCTTCCTTGCCGAGGTAGTCGCCTTCGAGCCGCACCGCGGTCACCGTGTAGGGCTGGCCCTCGATGACGTTGATCGTGATCGTGATGTTCTGCTTGTCGGGCGAGATCGAGACCTGGGTCGAGTCGACACTGAACTCGAGATAACCGCGATTGAGGTAGTAGGCGCGCAGCGTCTCGAGATCGGCGTTGAGCTTGGCTCGCGAGTAGCGGTCGGCCTTGGTATACCAGTTGAGCCAGCCGCCGGTGCTCAGGTCGAACAGGCCTTTCAGCGTGCTGTCGCTGAAGACGCGGTTGCCGACGATGTTGATCTCGCTGATCGCCGCCGCCTCGCCCTCGGTGATCGTGAAGGTCACGTTGACGCGATTGCGCTCGAGCGGGGTCACCGTGGTGACCACCTCGGCGCCGTACAGGCTGCGCGTCAGGTACTGCCGCTTGAGTTCCTGCTCGGCGCGGTCGGCGAGCGCCTTGTCGAACGGCAGGCCCTGGCCGATGCCGAAGTCCTTCAGCGACTTGATCAGCACGTCCTTGTCGAATTCCTTCAGGCCGACGAAGTCGATGGTGTTGATGACCGAGCGCTCGTCGACGATCACGACGACGACGCCGTTCTCGATCTCGATGCGCACGTCCTTGAACAGACCGGTCGCGAACAGCGCGCGCAGCGCGGCCGCCCCCTTCTCGTCGGTGTAGGTGTCACCGACGCGGAATGGCAGCGCCGCGAACACGGTGCCGGCGTCGGTTCGCTGCAGGCCTTCGACGCGGATGTCGCGCAACGGGAATGGATCGACAGCCCACGCGGAGCCGGTGTAAAGGCTCGCGGACAGGGCAACGGACAGCGCCGTCAGGGCGAAACGGGACAAACGGGAATGGGTCGGCATGCGACAGAGTCAGTGCAGGCCCAGCAGGCGGGCCACGTCGTTGTAAAGGGCGAGCGACATCATCATGAGCATGATGGCCACGCCGCCTCGTTGCAGCCGGTCCAGCCACAACTCGGAGACCGGCCGCCCTGTCACTGCTTCGAAAAGATAATACATCAGGTGTCCGCCATCGAGCATCGGCAGCGGGAGCAGATTGAGCACGCCGAGGCTGATGCTGACGATCGCGAGAAAGCCGAGATAGTAGGCGAGTCCGAGGCGCGCCGACTGGCCGGCATAGTCGGCAATCGTCAGTGGTCCGGACAGGTTCCTGAGCGACGCTTCGCCGGTCACCATGCGTCCGATCATCTTCAGCGTCAGCACCGACATGTCCCAGGTGCGCACCGCCGCCTGCGTCAATCCGTCGATGGGTCCGTGGGTCACGGTGACCATCTCGGCCGGCCGCCCGACGAAGGCCTCGATGCGTCCGATCCGCTGCCCGGAGGCGTCGCCTGCCAGCACCGGTGTCAGCCCGAAGCTCATCGTCTGGCCGTCCCGCTCGATGCGCCACTGCATGGTGCGCGGTTGAGGATTGCCAGCCGCATCGCGCGCCACCGCGGCCCGGATCGTCTCGCGCAGGCTCGCCGCATCGCTGACCGCCACCCCGTCGACGCTGAGCACCAGATCGCCGCTGCGCAGGCCGGCTCGGGCGGCCGGACCTGCCGGCTTGACCTCGCCCAGCACGGCCTGGCTGTATGGCTGGCCGAGGCCGATCCGCCGCATCAGACTGGCGTCGACGTCGCGTGCCTCCAGCCCGGCGAAGTCGAGCGTCAGGTTGCGTGCGCGCCGGCCGGCCGGGTCGCTGACCGACAGCATCAGCCGTTCCCCGCGCAAGGCCGCCTGCGTCACCTCCCACCTCAGGTCGGTCATCGACTGCAGGTCCTGCCATTCAGCGCCATCGGCCGAGACGGCGCGCGCCCAGTCACCGGCACGCACGCCCGCGCGGGCGGCGATGCTGCCGGCCGGTGGCTCGGCCAGCAGCGCGCGGGGCTCGTCGACGCCGATCCAGTTGGCGGCCGCATACAGCAGCACCGCGAGCAGCAGGTTGGCCGCCGGACCGGCTGCCACGACCGCGCTGCGCTGCCACAGCGGCTTGCGGTTGAAGGCGAGCGGGCGCTGCTCCGGCGGCACGTCGCCCTCGCGCTCGTCGAGCATGCGGACATAGCCGCCGAGCGGCAGTGCCGAAATCACGAACTCGGTGCTGTCGGGCGTGCGCTGTCGACGCCAGAGCACGCGACCGAAGCCGACCGAGAAGCGCAGCACCTTGACACCGCAGGCCCTGGCGACGCGATAGTGGCCATATTCATGGATCACGATCAGCAGGCCGAGCGTGACCACGAAGGCCAGGATGGTGACGATCACCGTGTCCACCTCGCGATGCAGGCGCCGGCCTCGGCGCGTGCGCGCCGGTCGAGCTCGAGCAGCGCGTCGAAGCTCTCGGCGTCCCCGAGCGCGGGCAGCACCGCATCGAGCGTGTCGCGGTTCACGCCATGGATGCGGTCGAAACCGATGCGTCGGTCGAGGAAGGCGGCGACCGCCTCCTCGTTGGCGGCATTCAGCACCGCTGTGCGTGCCGGCTCGGGCACGCAAGGCGTCCCAGGCCAGGAACAGTCCGGGAAAGCGCCGCTCGTCGGCAGGCTCGAAGCTCAGTGCGCCCAGGCGCGTGAAATCCAGCTGGCCGGCCCCGCTTTCGATGCGCTCGGGGAACGCCAGACCGTAGGCGATCGGGACCCGCATGTCGGGCGTGCCGAGTTGGGCCAGCACCGAGTTGTCGCGACACACGACCATCGAATGGACGATGCTCTGTGGATGGATCACCACGCGCAGCTGCTCGGGCGTCGAGGTCGAACAGCCAGCGCGCCTCGATCACCTCGAGCGCCTTGTTCATCATGGTCGCCGAATCGACCGAGATCTTGCGCCCCATGACCCAGTTCGGATGGGCGCACGCCTGGTCCGGCGTGATGTCGCGCGAGCTGTCCGGATCGCGTTCACGAAACGGCCCGCCGGACGCGGTCAGGATGATGTGGTCGATGCGCTGCGTCCACTGGCGTGCGGTCCTCGGGCAGGCACTGGAAGATCGCCGAATGCTCGCTGTCGATCGGCAGCAGCGTCGCGCCGCCGCGTCGCACCGCGTCCATGAACAGCGCCCCGCCGACGACGAGCGCCTCCTTGTTGGCCAGCAGCAGCCGCTTGCCGGCCTCGCGCAGCAGCCAGGCAGGGCGGCAGGCCGGCGGCACCGACGATCGCCGCCATCACCGCGTCGACCTCCGGATGCGCCGCCAGTTCGCACAGCGCCCGTGGCCCGACCAGCACCTCGGTCGCACAGCCGGCGGCACGCAGCCGCTCACGCAGGCGCGCGGCCGGCGCCGCATCCGGCAGCGCGGCGTAGCGCGGCTGGAACGCCAGGCACTGCGCCAGCAGCTCGTCGATGCGGCTGTGCGCGGTCAGCGCGAAGACCTCGAAGCGCTGCGGATGGCGCGCGACGACATCGAGCGTGCTGACGCCGATCGAGCCGGTCGAGCCGAGGATGCACAGACGCAGCGCCGCGTCGGTCCGGATTCAGATTGATCGCCATGGAGGACTGGTTCGAGTGCCGCGGCGACTCACAGCGCGAGAAACGCGAGGGCAAGCGGCAGCACCGGCAGCACCGCGTCGATGCGGTCGAGCACCCCGCCATGTCCGGGCAGCAGCGTGCTGCTGTCCTTGGCACCGGCACTGCGCTTGACCAGCGACTCGACCAGATCGCCGACGACGCTCAGCGCGGCCAGGAAGAGCACCGCCACCAGCATCGGGAGCGTTCCGAGCCGGGCCGCAACCAGGCTGAACCAGCTCGCGCCGCCCGCCGATCCCGGCCAGCTGCGCTCGATCCACAGCCAGACCACCGCCAACACCAGCGTCCCGGCCATGCCGCTGTAGACACCTGCCCAGCTCTTGCCAGGGCTGATCGCCGGCGCCAGCTTGCGCCGGCCGAAGGCTCGGCCGCCGAAATAGGCGGCGATGTCGGCCATCCAGACGATGCACAGCAGCGACAGCAGGAAGTTGACGCCGAGCGCGCGCGATCCGACCAGTGCCAGCCAGGCAGTCCACAGCATCACCAGTCCGATCACGCAGGCGGCCCGACCGGGGCAGGCGCGGCCAGCCGGCGACGCCGATGCGCAGCGCCCAGGCGCCGCCGCCAACCCAGACCAGCAGCGCAGCCCACCACAACAGCGCCGGCACGGTCCGGATCCAGCCGGCCAGCCAGGCCAGCAGCGCAGGCGCCGGCGAGCACTGCACCATAGGCAAGCGCGCGCGCACCGGACAGAGCGTTCAGCCGCGCCCATTCCCAACCCGCGGCTGCGACGATCAGCAGGCTGAGCGCGGCAAACGGCCACTGCCAGGGTGCGAACAAGGCCGGCAGCAGCACCGCCAGCATCGCCACCGCCGTGATGATGCGCTGCTTCAGCATGCGGAATCGGCGTTCGACGCCGTCACCGGCGGCGTCGGCGTCCTTGACCATGCCGAAACGGCGGTCACGCCGGGCATATTCGGCCAGCGCGGCGTCGAGTCGTGCGGCATCGAATTCGGGCCACAGGCAGTCGCTGAACAGCAGCTCCGAATAGGCGCTCTGCCAGAGCAGGAAATTGCTGATCCGCACCTCACCGCCGGTGCGGATGAACAGGTCCGGATCGGGCGCGTAGGCGAGCGACATGAAGCTGCCGAGCCGTTGCTCGTCGAGCTCGTCGGGCGCGATGCCGGCACGGATCGCCTGCCGGCATGCCTGCACGATGTCCCAGCGGCCGCCATAGTTGAATGCCACCGACAGGGTGATGCGCCGGTTGTCGCGCGTCTTGCTCTCGGCTGCATCCCAGGCTGCGCGCAGCTTGTCCGACAGCTGCGACCGGTCGCCGATGATGCGCACACGCACCCCGTCCTCGGCCAGCCGCCCGAGGTATTTGGACACCGCGACGAGCACCAGTTCCATCAGACCGGACACCTCGTCATGCGGGCGCTTCCAGTTCTCGGAGGAAAACGCGAAGACGGTCAGAAAATCGATGCCGCGGTCGGCACATGCGCGCACCGTCTTCAGCACCGCGTCGACGCCCTGCTTGTGGCCGACGAAGCGCGGCATCATGCGCTGCCGCGCCCAACGCCCGTTTCCGTCCATCACGATCGCGACGTGGCGCGGCACCGGACCCGGATTCAGTACGGACAAGTCAGGCTTCCTCAGCGGTTGCGGATCGATCGGCTCGGACGAAGCGGCAGCGGTCAGACCGCCATGATCTCGGCTTCCTTGCCGGTGATCAGCCGGTCGATCTCGGCGATCGTGCGGTCGGTCAGCTTCTGCACCTCGTCGAGCGAACGGCGCTCCTCGTCCTCGGTGATCGCCTTGTCCTTGAGCAGCTTCTTGGCATGCTCGTTGGCCTCGCGCCGCTGGTTGCGCACCGCGATCTTCGCGTCCTCGCCGGCGCTGCGCACGACCTTGGTCAGGTCGCGGCGACGCTCCTCGGTCAAGCGCCGGCATCGGCACGCGCAGCAGGTCGCCCTGCGACGACGGATTCAGGCCGAGCTCGCTCTCGCGGATCGCGCGCTCGATCTTCCCGCCCATGCCCTTCTCCCACGGCTGCACGCTCAGCGTGCGCGCATCGAGCAGCGTCACGTTGGCGACCTGGCTGATCGGCACCGGTGATCCGTAGTAGTCGACCAGCACCTGGTCGAGGATGCCAGGATGTGCGCGGCCGGTGCGGATCTTCTGCAGGTCGGCCTTGAACGACGTCGATGGACTTGGCCATCTTCTGTTCGGCGGTTTTCTTGATATCAGCAATGCTCATGACAGCTCCCTGGTCTGCTGGCCGGTCTGCGCGGCGACCGGCGCGGCGGCCTCACACATGGACCAGCGTCCCTTCGTCCTCGCCCAGCACCACCCGTTTCAGCGCGCCGGGCTTGAAGATGCTGAACACCTTGATCGGCAGTTTCTGGTCGCGACACAGCGCGAATGCAGTCGCATCGAGCACCTGCAGATTGCGCGCGATCGCCTCGTCGAAACTGATCCGTGCATAACGCGTGGCGGTCGGATCGAGCTTCGGATCGGCAGTGTAGACACCATCGACCTTGGTCGCCTTGAGCACGATCTCGGCGCCGATCTCGGCGCCGCGCAGCGCGGCGGCGGTGTCGGTGGTGAAGAACGGATTGCCGGTACCGCCGGCAAAGACGACGACCTTGCCTTCCTCGAGGTACTGCAGCGCCTTCGGCCGCACGTACGGCTCGACCACCTGATCGATCGCGATCGCCGACATCACGCGCGCGGTCATGCCCTCCAGGCGCATCGTGTCGGCCAGCGCCAGCGCATTCATCACGGTCGCGAGCATCCCCATGTAGTCGGCCGTCGCCCGGTCCATGCCGACCGCACCGCCCGCCACACCCCGGAAGATGTTGCCGCCGCCGATCACGACCGCGACCTCGCAGCCGAGTTCGGTGACCTCGCGCACCTCGCGCACCATGCGCACGATCGTCGCGCGGTTGATGCCGTAGGCATCGTCGCCCATCAGGGCCTCACCGGAGAGCTTCAAGCAGGATGCGCTTGTAGGCAGCGGGCATGGATCTGGTTCGGTTCGTTCGGGCAGACGGCCCGGAGCGCAGTCTAGCGGCGGCGCCGTCAGGCGCCCAGCACGCCGGGCGATCGACGGATGACTCAGCCGCCCTTGGCAGCAGCCACCTGCGCCGCGACCTCGGCCGCGAAATCGTCGGCCTTCTTCTCGATGCCCTCGCCGACGACGTACAGCGTGAAGCCCTTGACGCGTCGTGTTCTGCGCCTTGAGCATCTGCTCGACCGTCTGCTTGTCGTTCTTGACGAAGGTCTGGTTGAACAGGCTGACCTCCTTCAGGTACTTCTGCACCGAGCCTTCGACGCGCTTGGCGACGATCTCGGGCGACTGCGCCGGCTTGCCGGCGGCAGTCGCGGCAGCGCCATCCTCGGCCGCCTTCTCAGCGGCGATCTTGCGCTCCTTCTCGATCAGCTCGGCCGGCACCTCGGCCGACGACAGCGCAACCGGCTTCATCGCGGCAACGTGCATCGCGACGTCCTTGGCCGCCACCTCGTCGCCTTCGAACTCGACCAGCACGCCGATGCGGGTGCCGTGCAGGTACGACGCGAGCTTGCCGCCATCGGCATAGCGCTTGAAGCGGCGGATCGTCATGTTCTCGCCGATCTTGCCGATCAGGCCCTTGCGCACCTCCTCGAGCGTCGGGCCGAAGCCGTCCTGGCTGTACGCGAGCGCCGACAGCGCCTCGATGTCGGCCGGCGCGTGCTGGCGGACCAGGTCGGCGCAGCCCTGCGCGAAGGCGAGGAACGAGTCGTTCTTGGTCACGAAGTCGGTCTCGCAGTTGACCTCGACCAGCGCGCCGGTGCTGCCCTCGACGCTTGCCGCGACGACGCCTTCGGCGGTGATGCGCGAGGCGGCCTTGCCGGCCTTGCTGCCGAGCTTGATGCGCAGCAGTTCCTCGGCGCGATCGCATGTCGCCGTCGGCCTCGGTCAGGGCCTTCTTGCACTCCATCATCGGCGCGTCGGTCTTGGCACGCAGCGCGGCGACCATGCTGGCGGTGATTGCGGGCATCTCTTTTCTCCGTTGTCTGGGTCGGCGGGCCGCGGGTCGCGGCCGGCCCGGTTGATCAGGTGCGGGGCATTGAAAAAGGGGCTGAAGCAGCCCCTTTTGCGTCTCGCCCGGAGCGGGCGAGCAGGGCCGGACGCGTCAGGCGTTCTCGTCGACTTCGACGAACTCGTCGCCTTCGGCCGCCACCGCCTGCACCAGATCGGCGCCGGCGTTGGCCTTGCCTTCGAGCACGGCGTCAGCGACCGCACGGGCGTACAGCGCGACCGCCTTGGCCGAGTCGTCGTTGCCCGGGATCACATAGTCGATGCCGAGCGGCGAGTGGTTCGAGTCGACGATCGCCGACCACCGGGATGCCGAGCTTGTTGGCCTCGGCGATCGCGATCTTGTGATAGCCGACGTCGATCACGAACAGCGCGTCGGGCAGCGCGTTCATGTCCTGGATGCCGCCGATGTCCTTCTCGAGCTTCTCGAGCTCGCGCTGGAACATCAGCGCTTCCTTCTTGATCCGGATCTCGGTGCCGGCCTCGATCTGCGCCTTCATGTCCTTCAGGCGCTTGATCGAGCCCTTGACGGTCTTGAAGTTGGTCAGCATGCCGCCGAGCCAGCGCTGGTCGACGAACGGCATGCCGGCGCGCTGCGCTTCCAGGGCGATCACGTCGCGCGCCTGGCGCTTGGTGCCGACCATCAGGATGGTGCCGCGCTTGGCTGACAGCTGGCGCACGAACTTCATCGCATCGTTGAAGAGCGGCTGCGTCTTCTCGAGGTTGATGATGTGGATCTTGTTGCGATGGCCGTAGATGTACGGGGCCATCTTGGGGTTCCAGAAGCGGGTCTGGTGTCCGAAATGGACACCCGCTTCCAGCATTTCACGCATCGTGACAGACATGGAGACTCCAAAGGTTGGTTCTAAAATCCGGCCTGAATCGCGGGTCGACCGGGGCTCTCGCCCCGCCTGCCGCGACACCTTTCAGCAGCCGGGTTTGCGATTTTGTCGATCCGAGCAAGAAGCGTTGCGCTCCTGTCTCGGATAAACCCGTCGAGTCTAGCATGTTCCCTGTACCCTCCCCCTTTGCCGACCTGATCGAGGCGCGTCGACGCGATCGCCGCCGGCGCACCGATGCCAGCGACCCTGCTCGAAGCGGCGCTCGGCGCGGCCCGCAGCCCGGCATGCGAACACGCCTTCCTCGACGCTGTTCGATGCCAGCGCCCGCGCCGAGGCCGCGGCGGTCGATGCGCTGCGGCGCAGCCGGCGGGCCGCTGCCGCCGCTCGGCGGTCTTGCCGTCAGCGTCAAGGCGCTGTTCGATGTCCAGGGGCAGCGCACCACCTCCGGCTCGCGCCTGCTCGCCGATGCGCCACCGGCGCAGCGCCGACTGCACGCGCGGTGCAGCGGCTGCGCAGCGCCGGCGCGGCGCTGATCGGCCACACCAACCAGAGCGAGTTCGCGTTCTCGGGGGTCGGCATCAATCCGCACCACGGCACGCCGGTCAATCCGGCGCGCAGCGCGGATGACCCGACGCCGCGCATTCCCGGGCGGATCGACCTCGGGCGGCGCGGTCTCGGTCGCCACCGGCGCCGCGTGGGCGGCGCTCGGCTCCGACACCGGCGGGTCGATCCGCATCCCGGCCGCGCTGCAAGGTCTGGTCGGCTTCAAGAACACCGCCCGGCTGACGCCGGCCGACGGGGCCGATCCCGCTGTCGACCACGCTCGATACCGTCTGCGCGATCACCCGCTCGGTGCGCGACGCGGTCGCTGCTGCACGGCATCATCGCCGCGCGGCCGGTCGATGCTGGCCGGCCGGCCGCTCGCCGGCGCTGCGCATCGGCGTGCCGCAGACGCTGATGCTCGACGAACTCGAGCCCGCGGTGGCCATCGGCATTCGATGCGCGCGCTGGCGCGACTGTCGCGCGGCCGGTGCGCGGATCGAGCCGATCGAGCTGCCCGAGCTCGGCGAGATCGCGGCAGCATCACCGCCGGCGGCGGCTTCGCGCCGGTCGAGGCCTGGGCCTGGCACCGGCACCACCTGGAGAGCGCGAGAGCACGAATACGACCCGCGCGTGGCCGCAGCGCATCCGGCGCGGCGCAGCGATGAGCGCTGCCGACTACATCGACCTGCTGCACGCGCGTGCCGACTGGATCGCCCGGATGTCGAACCGGCTGCGTCGCCACGACGTGATGCTGAGCCCGACGGTGCCGATCGTGGCGCCGCCGATCGCCGCGCTGCGCGACGACGACGCGACCTTCTTCCGCCACAACGCACTGCTGCTGCGCAATCCGTCGGTGATCAACCTGCTCGACGGCTGCGCGCTGTCGCTGCCGTGCCACGCGCCGGGGCAGCTGCCGGTCGGCCTGATGGTCTGGCAGCGCGCGCTGGCCGACGACGAAGTGCTCGACGCGTCGCTCGCGATCGAGGCGGCGCTCGGCCGAGACTCCGGCCGGTCCGCCTGAATGCGGGTCGCCGTGATCGGCGCCGGCATCGTCGGCGTCACGACTGCGTTCGAGCTCGCCCACGACGGCCACCAGGTCACGCGTATTCGAACGCTGCGGCAGCGTCGCCGCCGAAGGCAGCTTCGCCAATGCCGGCGTGCTCGCGCCCGGCTATGTCACGCCCTGGGCAGCGCCCGGCATGCCCGGCAAGCTGTTGCGCCACTGCCTGAGCCGGCATGCGCCGCTGCGCATCGGCGGACGCCTCGGCCCGGGCGGCAGCCGCTGGCTGTGGCAATGGTGGCGCAGCTGCAGACTCGAGACCTACGAGCGCAACCGCGGCCGCATGCACCGCCTGGCGCACGCCGGGCGCAATCGCCGCCTGATGCTGACGCGACTGCTGCACCTCGACGTCGAACGCGGCCAGGGTTACCTGGTGCTGCTGCGGCGCGCCGAGGACCTGGAACTCGCCCGGCCTGGTCTGAAGCTGCTCGCCGACCTCGGCGTGCGCCACGAACTGCTCGATGCCGAAGGCTGCCGCCGTGTCGAACCGGGCCTGAATCCGGCGACGCCGCTGCACGCGGGCATCCACGTCGTCGACGACGAGGTCGCCAACTGCCGCCAGTTCGCGCAGGTGCTGCGGCGTGAGGCCGAGACGCTCGGCGCGCGTTTCTGCTTCCACGCCGACGTGACGGCGATCGCCGGCGGGCCACGGCCGGTGCTGCATTGGGCGCCGCGACCGCCGCAGGCCGGTGCGGCAGCCCGGCCGCCGGTACCGCAGGCCGACGAATTCGACGCTGTGGTCGTCTGCGCCGCCCTCGACTCGCGCCGGCTGCTCGCACCGCTCGGTCTGAAGCTGCCGCTGCTCGCGGTGCACGGCTACTCGATCACCGCACCGATGCGCGAGGTTCATGGCGAGGCGGACGCCGGGGCCGAGCTCGGGCGTCATGGACGAACGCTACAAGGTCTCGATCAGCCGGATCGGCAACCGCCTGCGCGTGGCGGGCAGCGCCGAGATCGGCGGCTCGCTGGACCGCAGCAACCCGGCCGCGCTGGCAACACTGCGCCATGTGCTCGACGACTGGTTCCCCGGCTCGGCTCGCATCGGCGCAGGCCCAGTTCTGGAAAGGTGCGCGACCGATGCTGCCCGACGGGCCGCCGGTGATCGGCGCCAGCGGCGTCACCGGGCGTCTGGCTCAACCTCGGCCATGGATCGAGCGGCTGGGCGATGGCCAACGGGTCGGCCCGGCTGCTCGCCGACCTGGTCGGCGGGCGTCCGGCCAGCATCGACCCGGAAGGGCTTGGCATCGAGCGGCTGCGCAACTGAGTCGCTCCGGCCGGCGCCGGACATGCTTCAATCGGGCATGCACCGGATCCTGCCCGTCCACCGCTCCCACCGCCTGCACGCCAGCCATGCCACCCGCGCCCTCGAAGCTGCCACGCAGGCGGCGCTGCCGGTCACGGCAGCGACGCTGATGGAGCGCGCCGGCCTGTCGCTGGCGCGGCTGGCGCTGGCGATTGCGCCGCACGCCGATCGGATCTGGATCGCCGCCGGTCCGGGCAACAACGGCGGCGACGGCATCGAGGCAGCGACGCGACTGCATGCGCAGGGGCGGCGGGTGCACCTGACGCTGACCGGCGACGCGGCACGCCTGCCGACCGATGCGGCAGCCGCCTTGCGGCGCGCCCATGCAGCCGGGCTGACGGTCGAACCCCGGCCGCCGCAGGCGCAGGCGCTGAATGCCGAGGCGCTGGCCATCGACGCGCTGCTCGGCCTCGGCAGCGCCCGTGCACCGCCGGCCAGCTGGCCGAGACGATCGACGCTTCTGAACCGCCTCGCCTGCCCGGTGCTCGCGGTCGACCTGCCGACCGGCATCGATCCCGATACCGGGCGGCGCCTCGGCGAGGTCGCGGTCCGCGCCAGCCACACGCTGTCGCTGCTGACGCTGAAGCCGGGCCTGTTCACCGGCCGACGGGCGCGACCACGCCGGCACGGTCTGGCTCGACCCGCTCGGCGCCGCCGCCGACCAGCTGGCGCCCGATGCCTGGCTGCAGGCGGGCGACGGCGGTGCCACGGCCGGCGCGGCTGCACGCGCAGCACAAAGGCAGCTTCGGCGACGTGATCGCGGTCGCCGGTGCCCACGGCATGCTCGGCGCTGCGCTGCTGTGCGCGCGGGCGGCCCACGCCGCGGGCGCTGGCAGGGTGTTCGTGGTACCGCTCGATCCGCACGCCGGCCTGCTCGATGCGCTGCGACCGGAGCTGATGTGGCGCCGCTGATCTGCGACGGCTTCGACGACGCCGCCCTGCAGCAGGCAACGGTCGTCTGCGGCTGCGGCGGCGGCGCTGGCGATCGCGACCGTTGCTGCCGCGCCTGCTGCGAACAGGCGGCGCGCCTGGTGCTCGACGCCGACGCGCTGAATGCAATCGCGCGCGACCCGTCCCTGCTCGTCCTGCTGCAGCGGCGCGCAGCGCGCGGCCTGGCCAGCGTGCTGACCCCGCACCCGCTCGAGGCCGCCCGGCTGCTCGGCAGCGATGCCGCAGGCGGTCCAGTCCGACCGCCTCGGCGCCGCCCGCGCGCTGTGCGCACAGACCGGTGCGGTGGTCGTGCTGAAGGGCTCCGGCAGCGTGATCGCCGCGCCCGCATCAGGTGCCGCGCATCAACCCGAGCGGCAATGCCGCACTGGCGACCGCCGGCACCGGCGATGTGCTCGCCGGCTGGCTGGCCGGCGCCTGGAGCAGCGCATCCGGTGCCGGATCGGGCGATCCGGCGATCCGCGATGCAATGCGCGTTCGACAGCGCGTCGCGCGCCGTCTGGTGGCATGGCGCCGCGGCCGAGCGCAGCGGTCGGGCCGTGCTGCGCGCGGCCGACCTGATCGAGCTGATGGCGCGCGCAGGCGCCGCTGACGCTGACGCCGCGCCGGCGGCGTCAGCGCCGCTTGCTGCCGCCGCCCTGTCGGCGCCTTGCGGGCGGCCGCCTTGGCCGCCTGCACCGGATGCGTCGGCGCGTCCGCCGGCTTGGCGGCACCGCGCGGCCCGAGCCGCTTGGTGGCCGCTTGACCGCACGATCGCCTTCCTTGACGCTGCCAGTTCGGCCACCGCGGTCTGGTTGCGATCGCGCCGGGCGCGCGCCAGCGCTGCATCCTCGCTCGGCGTCGCGCACCATGCGGAAATCGATCTTGCGGCCGTCGAGATCGACTCGGCTGACCTGCACCCGCACCCGCGATCCGATCGCATAGCGCACGCCGGTGCGTTCGCCGCGCAGCTCCTGGCGCACCTCGTCGAAGCGGAAGTATTCGCCGCCGAGTTCGGTGATGTGCACCAGCCCTTCGACATACAGGCTGTCGAGCTGCACGAACAGGCCGAAGCTGGTCGCGGCACTGACGGTGCCGGAGAATTCCTCGCCGAGGTGCTCGCGCATGTAGCGGCACTTGAGCCAGGCCTCGACATCGCGCGACGCCTCGTCGGCGCGCCGCTCGTTGGCGCTGCAATGGGCGCCGGCAGCCTCCCAGGCCTGCGTGCTCGACCGTCGTCTGCGCCGGCTTGGCATTCGCGCTGCGCTGGCGCGGCGCGCCGCTGCGGCGCCGGCGTCTTGACCGTGGCCAGTCGCGAGGTGGTAGCGCTTGCCGGCCAGCAGCGCCTTGATGACGCGGTGCACCAGCAGATCCGGATAGCGCCGGATCGGGCTCGTGAAGTGGGTATAGGCCTGGTACGCCAGACCGAAGTGGCCGCTGTTGGTCGGCGGTGTAGATCGCCTGCTGCATCGAGCGCAGCAGCATGGTGTGGATCTGCATCGCATCGACGCGGTCCTTGGTCGCCGCGGCGATCGCCTGGAATTCACCCGGCGTCGGATCGTCGCTGACGCCCAGTCCGAGGCCGAGCGAGCGCAGATAGTTCTGCAGCAGCGTCGGTCTTCTCGGGCGTCGGCCCCTCGTGCACCCGGTACAGCGCTCGGATGCTTGTGCGAGCGCGATGAAATCGGCCGCGCAGACATTGGCCGCGAGCATCGACTCCTCGATCAGCTTGTGCGCCTCGGTGCGCGTGCGCGGAACGATCTTCTCGATCCGGCCGTTCTCGTCGCACACGATCTGCGTCTCGGTGGTCTCGAAGTCGACCGCGCCGCGCCGAGTGCGCTCCTTCAGCAGCGCGCGGTAGACATCGTTCAGGTGCAGCAGATCCTGCACCCGCTCGGCGCGCCGCGCCGCCTCCGGGCCGCGGGTATTGATCAGGATCGCCGCCACCTCGGTGTAGGTGAAGCGCGCATGCGAGCGGATCACCGCCGGAAAGAACTGGTAGGCATCGATCGACGCCGTTGCCGTCGACGATCATGTCGCACACCATCGCCAGCCGGTCCTCGTCCGGATTGAGCGAACACAGGCCGTTCGACAGCTTCTCGGGCAGCATCGGAATCACGCGGCGCGGGAAGTAGACCGAGGTCGCGCGCTCGTAGGCATCCTCGTCGAGCGGCTCGCCCGGCTTGACGTAGTGGCTGACGTCGGCAATCGCGACCACCAGCCGCCAGGCATTCGGCGTCTTCGAGCGGCCGGTCGTGATCGGCTCGCAGTAGACCGCGTCGTCGAAGTCGCGCGCGTCCTCGCCGTCGATCGTGACCAGCGGCGACGTCGCGCAGGTCGATGCGGTGGCGCAGGTCGGCCGCGCGCAGCTTGTCGGGCAGGCTCGCCGCCTGGGCCAGCGTCTCGGGCTCGAAGCGATGCGGCACCTCGTACTTGCGCACCGCGATCTCGATCTCCATGCCGGGATCGTCGATTTCGCCGAGCACCTCGGTGACACGACCGACCGGCTGCGAATACATCGATGGCGGCTCGGTCAGTTCGATCGCCACGACCTGCCCGGCGGTCGCATTGGCGGTGGCGTTCTTCGGCACCAGGATGTCCTGGCCGTAGCGCCGATCCTCCGGTGCCACCAGCCAGACGCCGCTCTCGTTGAGCAGGCGTCCGATGATCGGCGTCTTGCGCCGCTCGAGGATCTCGAGCACGCGCGCCTCGGGCCGGCCCCGCCGATCGACCCGGATGACGCGCGCCTTGACGCGATCGCGATGCAGCACGGCACGCATCTCCTGCGGCGCCAGGTACAGGTCGGGCTGGCCATCGTCGCGCACGACGAAGCCATGGCCATCGCGATGTCCTTGGACGGTGCCTTCGACCTCGTTCAGCAGATCGGCCGATGCGGTGCGAACTACTTGTGAAGTCTGTTTTTTTGATGATAGAATCTCGGTTTCCTGAGATGCCCAGGTGGCGGAATTGGTAGACGCACTAGTTTCAGGTACTAGCGGGTAACTCCGTGGAGGTTCGAGTCCTCTCCTGGGCACCAAAGATAGCAGACAAGTGAAGAGACAGCAAGCTCTGATGCGAGTGTCGATGCAGATCCGCGAACAGAACCGGCTCTCACGCATGTGACAGCCGGCTTTTGTTTGCCCGGTCGGCGGCCGTCGGCGCGCATGCGCTGCGCGCATCGCCTTGAACGGTGGACGTCGATCGCCGCGCGCTCGATGCGTTCGCGGCTACTCAGATGACGAACTTGCGTGCCAGTCCTTCGGGGCGCAGTGTCGTCGTAGTCCTCGAACGGCTGATGGATCCACGGGCTCGTCGGGCAGCAGCTCGACGTAGTAGTCGGGCGTGTAGGTCGAGACGCCCTTGGTCCAGATCACCGCCGAGCGCAGTTCGGCGATCGACGGCATGCCGCGCAGGCGATCGACCACCGCGCGCAGCGTGACACCCGAATCGGCCAGGTCGTCGACCAGCAGCACCCGGCCGGCAAGTTCGCCGCGTCGGCATCGTGATGTACTTGGCCATGTCGAGCCGGCCCTGGATCGTGCCGGCCTCGGCGCGGTAGCTGCTCGTCGACATGATCGCCAGCGGCTTGTCGAACACGCGCGACAACACGTCACCCGGGCGCATGCCGCCGCGCGCCAGACACAGGATCTGGTCGAACTCCCAGCCCGAGCGCATGCACCTTCAGCGCCAGACGTTCGATCAGCAGGTGGTATTCGTCCCAGGAGACATACAGGTGTTTGCCGTCGTCGGTCAGCATTGAAGTTCCTCGTGCGAGGATGGGCGGTCAGGAATGGTCAGGCGCGATACGGATGGCGCAGCAGGATCGTGTGGTCGCGGTCGGGGCCGGTCGACACCATCGCGATCGGCGCGCCGATGTAGCGCTGCACCGTCTCGAGATAGCGGCGCGCATTCAGCGGCAGCGCATCCCACTCGGTCAGGCCGGCGGTCACTTCCGACCAGCCCGGAAAGGTCTCGTAGATCGGCTTGCAGGCATCGATCTCGTCGGCATCGAGCGGCAGGATGTCGATGCGTCGCCCGTCGAGTTCGTAGCCGACGCAGACCTTGATCTCGGGCAGGCCGTCGAGCACGTCGAGCTTGGTGATGCACAGCGCCGCTGACGCCGTTGATGATGATCGAGCGCTTGAGCAGCGCGGCATCGAGCCAGCCGCAGCGCCGCGGCCGTCCGGTCACGGTGCCGCGCTCCTGGCCGACCGTCGACAGGTGGTGGCCGACGCTGCCCGGCTCGTCCATCGGCAGTTCGGTCGGGAACGGCCCGCTGCCGACGCGCGTCGTGTAGGCCTTGGTGATGCCGAGCACGTAGTGCAGCAGGTCCGGCCCCACGCCGGCACCGGCCGCGGCATTGCCGGCCACGCAGTTGCTCGAGGTGACGAACGGATAGGTGCCGTGATCGATGTCGAGCAGCGTGCCCTGTGCGCCTTCGAACAGCAGGTTGGCGCCGTCGCGGTGCGCGCTGTGGAGCCGGTAGCCGACATCGGCCAGCATCGGCTTGAGCTGCTCGGCGACCTTCATCGCATGTTCGAAGATCGGCTCGAATTCGAGCGCTTCGGCGCTGCAGATGATCCGGTCAGCGCCTCGTTGTGCAGCGCCAGCAGTTCGCGCAGCTTCTTCTCGAAGCGCTGCGGGTGCTTCAGATCCTGCACCCGCAGCGCGCGGCGCGCCACCTTGTCTTCATAGGCCGGGCCGATGCCCTTGCCGGTGGTGCCGATCTTGCCGGCGCCGCTGGTCTCGCGCAGCGCCTCGCGCGCCTTGTCGACCGCGACGTGGAACGGCATGATCAGCGGGCACGACTCGCTGATGAACAGGCGCGAGCGCACGTCGAGGCCGATCGCCTCCAGGCGCTCGATCTCGCCCAGCAGATGGGTCGGGTCGACCACCACCCCGTTGCCGATGTAGCACGCGACGCCCTCGCGCATGATCCCCGACGGAATCAGCTGCAGCGCGGTCTTCACGCCCTTGATCACCAGCGTGTGGCCGGCGTTGTGGCCGCCCTGGAAGCGCACCACGCCCTGGGCGTGATCGGTCAGCCAGTCGACCACCTTGCCCTTGCCCTCGTCGCCCCACTGGGTGCCGACGACGACGACATTGCGGCCCGCTGCCGATTGCTTGACTTGCTGCATATCTCGAGTGTCCGAAGCTGATTGGCCTGTTGGGTGAAGCGGATGCCGATGCGCGGCGTTCACAGGGCGCGCACCGCCCATTGGCCGGCGACTGGCGACCAGCTCACGGTCGCAGTCGAATTCCTGGCCCTCGTGTTCATGGCCGGGCAGGATGCACACCACCGTCTCGCCCTGCTCGCGCAGGCGCCGCACCGCGGCGCGCAGCGCCGGATCGTCGCCCCATGGCGCCCGGATCGCTGCCGCCAGGCGGCGCGTGGGCAGCAAGCGTCGCGATCGACTTGACGTCCAGGCTGAAGCCGACCGCCGGCCGGTTGCGACCGAAGATCGCGCCGACCTCGTCGTAGCGTCCGCCGCGCAGCAGCGCATCGCTGGAGCCCGGCGCATAGACCGCGAAACGCGACCCGCTGTAGTAGGCATAGCCACCGAGATCGGCCAGATCGACGCCGAGCTGCACCTGCGGATGCACCCGCGGCGACGTGCTCGGCCAGAGCGGCCAGATCGTCGAGTGCGCGCCGCAGTTCGGGCCGCGCCGGCAGCACGTTCGCGCGCACGCTCGAGCACCTCGGGTCGCGCCGTACAGGCCGAGCAGTTGCCGCAGCCCGCCGCGCGACTCGTCCGGGAAACCGCGCACGCGCATCCTCGAGCGCGGCCGCATCCTTGGCGGCCAGTGCCGCGACGACGCTCGGACAGCCGCGACCGCATCGACCGCAACGCCGCCGAGCAGCGCGCGCACGATGCGGGTGTCGCCGAGATCGAGCGCGAGCTCGCCGATGCCCGGCCAAGGCCAGGCCGTCGAGCGCCAGGTCGATCACCTCGATCTCGGCTTCGATGCCGCCATGGCCGTAGATCTCGGCGCCGAACTGCAGCGGCTCGCGGCTCGCACTCAGGCCCGGACGGCCGGGTGTGCAGCACCGGACCGCAGTAGCACAAGCGGGCCAGGCCCTGCCGGTTCAGCAGGTGGGCATCGATGCGGGCGACCTGCGGCGTGGTGTCGGCGCGCACGCCGAGCGTGCGGCCGCTCAGCTGGTCGGCCAGCTTGAAGGTCTGCAGATCGAGCTCGTGACCGGTTCCCGACAGCAGCGATTCGAGGTGCTCGAGCAATGGCGGAATCACCAGCTCGTATCCGCAGCGGCGCGCACCATCGATCAGGCCGCGCCGCAGTTCCTCGATGTGTCTCGCCTGCGCGGGAAGCACATCCGAGATGTGCTCGGGCAACAGCCAAGCAGACGACATGTGATTCGACAAGGATTAAAAACGGCATTGTACCGGCGCGGACCCGGCATGCCGCCGGCCGGTGACCGCGGGCTGCGTCGGCGAGTCTAGTTCCAGAACAGCAGCAGCATCACGACCCCGGCCAGCATGCTGGACAGTCCGACGAAACGGATCTGTCCATCGCTCATGCGAACGGCACGCTCGAAGACGCGCCGCCACGCCGCAGGATTGAAGAACGGAAGCAGGCCCTCGACCACCAGCATCAGTGCCAGCGCAGCAAGCAGCAGGTCTCCCACCGGCGCCGGCTCCGACGCCTACTGGCCGGCAGCCGGAGCCGGGGTGGCAGCGCCACCGCGCATGGCCCGGAAGAACTCGCTGCTGGGGTCGACGCACGACACGTCGGACTTGTTGCGGAAACTGGCTCGATAGGCCTCGAGGCTGCGATAGAACTTGGCGAACTGCGGATCGCGGCCGAACGCCTCGGCATACAGCGCCGCCGCCTGCGCATCGCCCTCGCCCTTGACCTTCTGTGCGTCCCGGTAGGCCTCGGCGACGATCACATCGCGCTGCCGGTCGGCATCGGCGCGGATCTTCTCGCTCTCGGCTGCGCCGGTCGAACGCAGTTCGTTGGCAACGCGCTTGCGCTCGGACTCCATGCGGCGATAGATCGAATCGGTGATGTTGGCCGAGAAGTCGACCCGCTTGATGCGCACGTCGACGATCTGGATACCGAACGACTTGGCTTCGTCGGCCAGTCGCTCGCGCACACCCTGCATCACCCGGTCACGGTCGGTGGCGAGCATCTCCTGCACCGTGCGCTTGGTGACCTCTTCGTTGAAAGCGGCCTGCACCACCGGGCTCAGCGCGATTCTCGAGGTTGCGGATGTCGACGCCGTTGTTGCGGATGAACTGGCGCGGATCGTCGATCCGCCACTTGATCAGCCAGTCGATCACCAGCGCCTTCTTCTCGGCCGTGAAGATCGGACGCGTCTCCGGGCTGTCCAGGGTCTGGACGCGCCGATCGAGGAAGACGACGTTCTGGAACGGCGGCGGCAGCTTGAAATTCAAGCCGGGTTCGGTCACCACCTTCTTGATCTCGCCGAGCGCGTAGATCACGGCGTACTGCCGCTGGTCGACGATGAACAGGGTCGAGAATGCCAACATCAGCACGATCAACGCGCCGGTAACGATCAGGCCTATGCGATTCATGACTCAGAAGACTCCGGGATTCAGCGACCGTCACGGTCGCGACTGCGCTGGCCGTCGCGCGAGCGCACGTCGACCGCGGCAGCGGGCACGCTGCCCTGGCTGGTTCGACCGGCGCCGGCGCCGCCGCATCGGAGGCCGGCTGGCCCGACGAGGACAGCAGCTTGTCGAGCGGCAGGTACAGCAGGTTGGAGTTGTTGCGGCTGTCGACCAGCACCTTGCTGACGTTGCTGTAGATCTGCTGCATCGTGTCGAGGTACATCCGGTCGCGCGTTACCGCCGGTGCCTTCTGGTACTCGGTCAGCACGCTCGAGAAGCGATTGGCATCGCCTTCGGCCTGCGCGACGACTCGCGCCTTGTAGGCCTCGGCCTCCTCGCGCAGCCGCGCGGCCGTACCCTGCGCCTTCGGGATCACGTCGTTGGCATAGGCCTGGCCCTCGTTCTTCAGCCGCTCGCGGTCGGCGCCGGCCTTGAAGGCATCGTCGAAGGCCGCCTGCACCTGCTCGGGCGCCTGGACGCTCTGCACGTTCACGTTGGCGACCAGGATGCCTGCCTTCAGGCGGTCGAGCTGCTCCTGGATCGACTTGACCAGGTCGGCGGCGATCGCATCGCGCTGCTCGTACAGCACCGAATCCATCACGCTCTTGCCGACGATCTCGCGCACCGCCGATTCGGCCGCCTGGACCACCGCATCGTCAGGATTGCGGTTCTCGAAGACATAGTCGCGCGCATCCTTCAGCCGGTACTGCACGGTGAAGCGGATGTCGACGATGTTTTCGTCCTGCGTCAGCATCGACGAATCGCGGATGCCGGTCGACTGCACGACCGCGCTGCGGCCGACCTCGACCGAGCGCAATTGCGTCACCGACACGGTCTCGTGAGCCTGGAACGGGATAGGGCAGGCGCCACTGGATGCCGGCGTCGGCCGTGTGGCTGTACTTGCCGAACGAGGTGACGACCGCCTGCTGACCTTCCTCGACGATGAAGATGCCGCTGCCGAGCCAGATCAGCACGACCACGCCGCCGATCAGGCCGAGACCGATCCCGGCGCTTTTCATGTCGGGCTGGAAGCCCGGACCGCCGCCGCCGCCATCGCCTCCACTGCCGCGGGGTGCATTCGGCCCGCGTCCACCCTTGTTGCCGAACAGGCCACTCAGCTTGCGGTTGAAATCACGCCACAGTTCGTCGAGATCGGGCGGCCCGTCGCCGCGGTTGCCGTTGCTCAGGCTCAAGCCGTCAGCCGGCGACGCGCGCCTCAGGCCGATGCGCGCCGCGCCGGCATCGCAACAGCGCGCGGCCGAGCCGGTGCGCAGCGAGCAGCAGCTCACGTCGCGCCGCTGGAGTCCGCGGCGCGGCTTCATCGAAAGGAGATCGGGTCGTCATACGGCAGATTGATGGGTAACTTTCTTCGGCGTCGGCGGCGTCGTCGTGGGACGCCCGCGGGCTGGTCGTGCCGGAGCGGGTGCGGCATCGACCGACCGCCGACTCGGCAGGCGGTCGAGACCGCAGCTCGGGTCGCCCGCGACGGCACAGCCGATCAGGCGGCGCAGCTCGTCGATGCCGGTGCCGGTCTCGGCACTGATGAACACCCGCGGCACGCGCAATCCCGACTTCGAGCTCGAACACATCGCATGCGCTCGCGTGGCAGCTCGGATTGCATCGAGCCGGTCGGCCTTGTTGAAGACCAGCAGCTGAGGCACCTCGGCGGCACCGATCTCGCGCAGCACGCGCTGCACCTCGGCGATCTGCTCGATCCGGGTCGGGCTCGCTGCGTCGACCACATGCAGCAACAGATCGGCATCGGTGGCCTCCTGCAGCGTCGCCTCGAATGCCTCGACCAGCTTGTGCGGCAGCTCGCGGATGAACCCGACCGTGTCCGACAGCGACACCGAGCGGCCTGCGCCATCGACGTGCAGCTGGCGGGTGGTGGTATCGAGCGTTGCGAACAACTGGTCGGCAGCGTAAGCTCTGCGCATGGACCAGCAGATTGAACAGGGTCGACTTGCCGGCGTTGGTGTAGCCGACCAGCGAGATGCGGAAGGTCTGGTTGCGCTCGCGCGCACGACGCTGCGTGCTGCGCTGCTTCTTGACCTTGCTGCAGGCGCTGCTTCACCGACTTGATGCGCTCGTCGATCATCCGGCGATCGAGTTCGATCTGCGCCTCACCCGGCCCGCCGCGGCCGCCGATACCGCCGCGCTGGCGCTCGAGGTGGCTCCAGCGGCGCACCAGCCGGGTCGCCAGGTATTGCAGACGTGCCAGCTCGACCTGCAGCTTGCCCTCGTGGCTCTTGGCGCGCGTTCGCCGAAGATCTCGAGGATCAGCATGGTTCGATCGGCAACGGCCACGCCGAGGTGGCGCTCGAGGTTGCGCTGCTGCGCAGGCGACAGCGCCTGGTCGAACAGCACCGCTTCGGCCTGATGCGCCAGCACCAGCGCCTTGATCTCGTCGGCCTTGCCGGACCCGATGAACAGCGCCGGATCGGGCGCCTTGCGGCGCGCGATCACGCGGGCCACCGGTTCGTCGCCGGCCGATTCGGCCAGCAGTGCGAGCTCGTCGAGCGTCTCGTCGAAGCCGGCGCGCCCGCCGAACTGCACGCCGACCAGGATGGCGCGCGCGGCGCGACGCGTCATCGCGCCGGCGCTCGCCCGCGGGCGAGTCCCCGGCCACGGTGTCGGAGCGGTTCAATCCGGACGCCGTGCGGCTGCGGATCAGGCATGACGCGATTCAGGAGGGCTGCTCCGGCGCTTCGTTGGCGCTGAAGTTGACCGCCCGGCTCGGCACGACGGTCGAGATGGCATGCTTGTAGACCATCTGCGTGACGGTATTGCGCAGCAGCACCACATACTGATCGAACGATTCGATGTGCCCCTGCAGCTTGATGCCGTTGACGAGGTAGATGGAGACCGGGACATGCTCCTTGCGAAGCAGATTCAGGAAAGGATCCTGAAGAAGTTGACCTTTGTTGCTCACGATATTCTCCGTGTTGAAGACATGACGATCCGATCGTTACGGTACCACAGGGGTTCCCGCGCGGCTGCCGAGTCAGCTATCGCGGCGCGGCGAACGGGTTGCTACCCGATCGCATCTCGATGCGCAGCGGGGTGCCGGTCAGCTTGAAATGGGCGCGGATCCGGGTCTCGAGAAAGCGCTTGTAGACATCGGTCACGTGCTTCGAGCGAATTGCCGTGCACCACGACCATCGGCGGATTCATCCCGCCCTGGTGCGCGTAGCGCAGCTTCGGGCGGAACATGCCGGAACGCTTCGGCGCCTGCAGCTCGACCGCCTCCTGGATCAGGCGCGTCAGCACCGGCGTCGTCATCTTGCAATTGGCCGATGCATGCGCGTCGGCGATCGCCTTCCAGACCGGCCCGAGACCCTGGCGCCGGATCGCCGAGATGTTCAGCACCGGCGCGAACTTCGAGAAAGGCCAGCCGCTGCTCGATCGAGCGCTGCAGCAGCTCGCGTCTGGTAGGCATCGACCGCATCCCACTTGTTGACGGCGATCACGACGGCGCGTCCGCTGTCGAGGATGTAGCCGGCGATGTGCGCGTCCTGGTCGCTGACGCCCTGCGTCGCATCGAGCAGCAGCAGCACGACATTGGCATCGGCGATCGCCTGCAGGGTCTTGACGACCGAGAACTTCTCGATCGCCTCGAAGACCTTGCCCTTGCGCCGCAGGCCGGCGGTGTCGATCAACTGGAAGCGCTGACCGTTGCGCTCGAACGGCACCGTGATCGCGTCGCGCGTCGTGCCCGGCATGTCGAACGCGACCAGCCGCTCCTCGCCAAGCCAGGTATTGATCAGCGTGCTCTTGCCGACATTCGGCCGCCCGGCCACCGCCAGCCGGATCGGCGGACTTCTCTGCATCGATCTCATCGAGCGTCGTCGCGCGAACTCGAAGTCGGCGAGCGCCGCATCGATCAGGCTGCGGATGCCCTGCCCGTGCGCCGACGAGACCGGATGCGGCTCGCCGATGCCGAGTTCGTGGAATTCGGCCAGCAGCGGCGAATCGACCATGCCCTCGGCCTTGTTGGCAGCCAGGATCACCGGTCTTGCCGACGCTGCGCAGGTAGCGCGCGATGTCGTGGTCCTGCGCCGACAACGCCGGCGCGCACATCGACGACGAAGATCACCGCATCGGCTTCGGCGACCGCCTGCCGCGTCTGCTTGGCCATCTCCTTCACGATGCCGGTGGTGCTGTCGGGCTCGAAGCCGCCGGTATCGACGACGATGAACTCGCGGTCGCCGAGACGGCCGTCACCGTAGTGGCGGTCGCGCGTCAGCCCGGAAAAATCGGCGACGATCGCGTCGCGGCTCTTCGTCATCCGGTTGAACAGCGTCGACTTGCCGACGTTCGGTCGACCGACGATGGCGATGACGGGTTTCATCGGGCGGGTCGGCTCCGGATCAGCGCGCCGCCGGGGCCGCACGCAGCGCGTAGCAGCCCGCCGGCACGCGTCGCGACGACGACCAGACCGCCAGCGAGCACCGGCTGACCGACGATGCCGCTGCCGTCGGTCGACAGCCGCAGCACCGGCGCGCCGGTCTGCTTGGACAGGAAATGCACGGTGCCGGCCGTGTCGCCGACCACCAGCCAGTCGCCGACGAGCAGCGGCGTGCCGAGTTCGCGGTACATCAGCTTCTCGCTCGACCAGACGACCTCGCCGGAGGCGGCATTCCAGCCCGACAGCGATCCGACGCGTCCGCCGCAGCAACCAACTGGTCATCGGCCGCGATGCCATCGGTGCCGCCGACGTTGCGCGACCAGCCGACGGCACCACGCTCGGCGTTGGCGCACGCCACCGCTGCCTGGAAGGCCCGTGCGCAGACCCGCTCGCCGACGCGGACCGCCGGACCGACCAGATCGGCCAGGCGGTCGATCTCGTTGGCGCCGCGCGGCGTCGCCAGCGCCACCTCCCAGCGCACCTGGCCATCGTTCGGATCGAGCCCGACCAGCCGCGGACCCTGGCCGACCAGCAAGGTGTCCTGGTAGGCGGTGATCACGCCGCGCTGGGCCAGCGTCAGGGGATCGCCCGAGCGCTTGACTTCCCACAGCCGACGTCCATCGACGGCATCGAACGCCTGCACGCTGCGGTCGCTGACCCGAGCACGAAGACGCGCTCGCCAGCGACCAGCGGCTCGGTGTGGACACGCACGCCGATCTGCTTGCGCCACAGCTGCCGGCCTGCTTCGAGCACGACGAGTTCGCCGTTGCGCGTGACGACCGCGGCGCGCCGACCGTCGCTGCCGACGCCCGCGCTCAGGCGAGCGCCGACGCTGGCGCGCCACAACTCGCGCCCGCTGTCGGCCTGCAGCGCCAGCACGCTGCCATCGCCGCCGGCGACGGTAAGCACGCCGCCGTTGACTGCGATCGCGAGCGGAAAATCGATCTTGCCCGACGCGTTGCTGCCAGGCCAGCGCCGCCAGCGATCGGGCTGGCGATCGCCTCGAGCGGCGCCGGCTTCGGCCTGTCCGGGCCGAACGCGCACAGCCACCGAGCAGCACAGCGCACCGACCAGCAGCGAAGCGCGCGCGAGCGCGGACGGCAGGCGCAGGTGAGCGGCGCGGCTCACTGTGCAACCTCCGGCGACGCACCGAGCGCCATCAGCTTGGCCTCGACGAGGCGTCGATAACCGAGACTCGGCGTCGAGCCCCTTGTACGCCTGCTGATAGGCGGCGGTGGCCTCGGTCGGCTTGTTCTGCGCCGCCAGGATGTCGCCACGGCGGTCGGCGAACAGCGCCTTCGAAACCCGGCAGCGACGCCGCCTTCGAGCTGCTTGAGCGCCGCATCGTGCTGGCCGGCCTCGAACAGCAGCCCGGCCAGGCGCAGCCGGGCCAGGCGTGCGGTACTCGTCGTCGCTCGCGCCCTTCGGCGACCCAGGCCAGCGCCGCCCGCGCTGCGTCGGCGTTGCCCTTCTCGTACTGCACCGCGCCGCCAGCAGACCGCCCTGCTGCGCATAGGTGGTGCGCGGATAACGCGACTTCAGGTCGTCGAAGACGCGCCCGGTCGTCTGCTGCGTCACCGGCGTCGGCGGCGCGCTCGAGACTCGTCGTACATGCCGGCGGCACTCGCCGCCTGCTCGCGCTGCCACCAGTTCCAGCCGTTCCAGGCCGCAAAGCCGCCGAGCACCGCGATCAGCAGCCAGGTGATCAGGTTGCCGTACTGCTTCCAGAAGGCCTTGATCTGATCGAGCTGTTCTTGTTCTTCGAGGTCGAGTTGCGTAGCCATGGCAAGGGGAACGTTGCGCAAAGGCGCGATTATGCGTTGAGGAGTTCGCCGGCCCAGTCGGCGACGGCGACCAGCGCCAGGCTGCGCTGCGGCAGCGCCGGATCGCGCAGGTGCTTGAGAGCGACCTCGCCGCGCGCGACTTCATCGTCGCCGAAGATCAGCGCATGACGCGCGCCGCTGGCATCGGCGCGCTTGAACTGCGTCTTCATGGCGCCGAAGCCGGCATTCATCTGCACCGTCACGCCGGCGGCGCGCAGCGCCTCGAGCGCGGCCAGTGCGTCGGCCAGCACGGCCGGTCCGGGTACGACTGCATACACCTGCGGCGGCACCGGCTGCGGCGCCAGTCCGAGTTCATCGAGCAGCAGCAGCAGGCGCTCGAGGCCGAGTCCGAAACCGACCGCCGGCGCCGGCTTGCCGCCGAGCTGCTCGATCAGCCCGTCGTAGCGACCGCCGCCGCACACCGTGCCCTGGGCGCCGAGCCGATCGGTGACCCATTCGAACACGGTCAGGTTGTAATAGTCCATGCCGCGCACCAGGCGCGGGATTGATCCGGTATGGCAGCCCAGCCCGGTCGAGCACGGCGCGCACCGCGTCGAAGTGCGCCAGCGATTCGGCGCCGAGAAAGTCAGGCAGGCGCGGCGCGCCCTCGATCACCGACTGCATCGCCGGATTCTTGCTGTCGAGGATGCGCAGCGGATTGCTGTGCAGCCGGCGCCGTGCATCGTCGTCGAGTCGATCGACGTGCGCCTCGAAGTAAGCGATCAGCGCGGTCCGGTGCGTCATGTCGCTCGGCCGGCTGGCCAAGGCTGTTCAGCTCCAGCCGGACATCGGACACCCTCGTGCAGGCCGAGTCCGCGCCACAGCGCGCGCAGCATCAGGATCAGCTCGGCGTCGACATCCGGCCCGGCGTAGCCGATGCGCCTCGGCGCCGAACTGGTGGAACTGGCGCGAGCGCCCTTTCTGCGGTCGCTCGTGGCGGAACATCGGACCGATGTAGAACAGGCGCCGCCCGCCTTCGCGCAGCAGATTGGCCTCGTTGATCGCACGCACGACGCCGGCGGTGTTCTCCGGTCGCAGACTCAGCCGGTCGCCGTTCATCGAGTCCTCGAAGGAATACATCTCCTTCTCGACGATGTCGGTCACCTCGCCGAGACCGCGCACGAACAGCGCGGTCGGTTCGACGATCGGCGTGCGCACGTTGGCATAGCCGTAACGCTGCATCAGTTCGCGGATGCGACCCTCGAGCCACTCCCAGCGCGCCGATTCGGGCGGCAGGATGTCGCTCATGCCTTTGACGGCCTTCAACGGTTCAGCCATGGTCCAGGTGGATAGGGAAAGGTTGCGGGCGCCGGCACACTCGAGCGGGCCCGTTGGTGCCGCACCGGGCGGCGGGTTCTCAGGGCGTCTCGGTCGGGCTTGCAGCCGCGGCGGATGGCGAGCCGAAGCGCTTGTCGATGTACGACGCGACCAGTGCGTGGAAGTCGGACACGATATTGTCACCGCGCAAGGTCAGCGCCTTCTGGCCGTCGATGAACACCGGCGCCGCCGGCGATTCGCCGGTTCCGGGCAGGCTGATGCCGATGTCGGCATGCTTGCTTTCGCCGGGGCCGTTCACGATGCAGCCCATCACCGCCACCTTGAGCTTCTCGACGCCCGGGTAGCGCGTCGCGCCAGACCGGCATCTGCGCGCGCAGGAAGTCGTCGATCTGCTTGGCCAGTTCCTGGAAGGTGGTGCTGGTGGTGCGGCCGCAGCCGGGACACGCGGTCACGCTCGGGTTGAACGCGCGCAGTCCGAGCGACTGCAGGATCTCGAGCGCGACGACGACCTCCTGCGTGCGCGCCTCACCCGGTTGCGGCGTGAGCGAGACGCGGATGGTGTCGCCGATGCCCTGCTGCAGCAGCAGCGCCAGCGCAGCGGTCGAGGCGACCGTTCCCTTGGTTCCCATGCCGGCTTCGGTCAGCCCGAGGTGCAGCGCATGGTGACAGCGGCGTGCCAGTGCCTGGTAGACGCTGACCAGATCCTGCACGCCGCTCATCTTGCACGACAGGATGATCTGGTGGGCCGGCAGACCGATCGCCTGGGCATCGCGCGCCGATTCGATCGCCGAACTGACGATCGCGCGGTACATGATCTGCTGCGGCTCATGCGGCTCGGCCAGCCGGGCGTTGTCGTCCATCATCCGCGCCAGCAGTTCCTGATCGAGACTGCCCCAGTTGACGCCGATGCGCACCACCTTGTCCAGACGCGCCGCGATCTCGATCATCTGGGCAAACTGACGGTCGCCCTTCTCGCCCTTGCCGACATTGCCCGGATTGATGCGGTATTTCGACAGCGCCTCGGCACACGCCGGGTGATCGGTCAGCAGCCGATGCCCGTTGTAGTGGAAGTCGCCGACCAGCGGGACATCGATCCCCATCCGATCGAGCTGATCGCGGATGTGCGGTACCGCCGCAGCCGCTTCGGGCGTGTTGACGGTGATCCGCACCAGCTCGGATCCGGCCTGGGCGAGCTGCCTGACCTGGATCGCGGTCCCGATCACATCGACCGTGTCGGTGTTGGTCATCGACTGCACACGCACCGGCGCATCGCCGCCGATGGTGACGATCCGGCCGCCCCAGCAGCACGCGGGCCTGCAGGCGATCGCGAGAGCGCGGCAGCGCCGGTTCGATGTGTGCGTCGATCGCCTCGGGGGCGCTGCAGATCCCCGGAGCCGTCGACGTTTGCTGGTCTGGCATCACTTCAGTTGTACCCGCGCAATGTTTTCGTCGTCATCGGCGCGAGGTCGATCAGTTCGCCGCGGTAGCGCAGCTCGGTGACCGCCGCATTCCCGATCTTGACCCGGATCGGCATGGCGCCGTCGAGCATCACGGTTTCGTCCGGCTGCAGACTGCGCGACAGCAGCATCCGGTTGCGGCCATCCTTCACCTCGACCCACGACTTGGCGCTGGCACGCAACTCGACCGTGCCCGCCCCCGGCCCGGCCGGTGTCGGTACCGCTGCCGGTGCCACCGCGACCGGCGCCGGCGCCGCGGCAAACGGCGCGGCCGCCGGTGCGGCAACGCCGGAACGCGATGCGTTTGTGCCTTGCACCGTCGCGATGCCGTCCTGCACGATGATCTCGGTCGGCGGCATCGTCACCGTCTCGGTGGTGCGACCGGCATCCCCACTGCCGCTGCGGACCGAATCGACGACCTGGCCGATCGTCGAGACGGTCGAGCGCAGGAAGCCGAGCGGAATGAAGTAGATCGCCCCGGCCAGCACGAGCAGCAGTGCGGGAGCCCACAGCGAGCGCAGGCCGGCCAGCCAGGCCATCGGATCGAGGCGCGACGGGTGATCGCGGAACGGCTCGTTCAGACCCTCGCTGACATGCTCGATCCGGCTGCCCGCCGCCCGCGGCAGCTGTTCGAGCACCGGGGCCGGATCGACCTTCAGCGTCCGGCAGACCGACTGCGCGAGCGCACGCGCGAACGTCGCGTCAGGCAACTCGTCATGGCGATCCGACTCGAGCAGTTCGAGCTTGTGCACCGTGACCTTCATCGGTCGCCGCCAGCGCCTCGATCGACAGGCCTTGCGCCTCGCGCGCTTCGCGCAGCATCCGGCCCGCGCCGCGCCCGCCGGGTCCGGCCGGGCTGGCGACTTCGCTGCCGGCTGCCGGGTTCAATTCATTCATCGAACCTTCTCCGCTGATAGCCCCTGGCCTCTGGCGATTCGGGAAAGCGCGCCGCCAGCTGATCGCCCATCGCACGCGCCGCCTGTGCATTGCCGAGCTTGTTCTCGATCTTCGCGCCGAGCCAGAGCGTCTGCGCATTGCTGACGTCGGGGCGACCATTGACCCGGCGCATGATGAAGCGCGCACTCTCGAACTGGCCGCGCTGGTAGAGCACCTCGGACAGGTTGACCGCAGCCGCCGCGCTGCCCGGCTCGAGCTCGTAGGCACGTTGCAGCACCGGCTCGGCACCGGCGAGGTCGCCGGCACGCGCCAGACAGACGCCCCGCGCGAGCAACGTGCGCGCGCCATCGCGGTAGCGCGGTACTTCGAGCGCCTGCTGGAACAGTCGATCCGCCTGTCCGAAGCGCCTTTGCTGGCACAGGTGCCAGCCGTAGTTCTGCATCGCGTCGGCATCGGCTGGATCGAGGGCGAGCGCCCGCTGGAAACTTTCCTCGGCCAGAGCGGTGTCGCCGAGGTCCGAGTAGATCAGGCCGCGCAGGTTGTGCGCCGGACCCATCTGCGGATCGGCCGTGATCGCCTGCTTGACCTGATCGAGCGCGGTCACCGTCTGCCCGCGCCCGAAATAGGCGCTTGCCAGCTCGAGCCTGACGCGCGCCCGGCGCGTGTGTTCGGGTTCGTCGGAGGCGGTGATCCGGTCGGGCGTCGCACCCGGCACGGCCGAGGGTCCGACGCGCGGCGCAGCCAGCGAGAACAGCGCCAGCCAGCACGACCATGGCTGCCCATGCACGGCGCGAACTCATCGACGTTCCTCCGGCAGCGCATCGGCCGGCGCCGGCGGGCGCGGATGGATCCGGATCGGCGCGCGCCGCGACGCTGCGTTCGCGCAGCCGGGTCCGGTCCTGCACTTCGCCGGCGAGCTGACCGCAGGCTGCGTCGATGTCATCGCCGCGCGTCTTGCGAACCGTCGTCACGACACCGCCGTCCTGCAGATGCCGGGCGAAGGCCTGCACGCGCCGCAGGTGGCGAACGCAGCAGGCCCGAGGCCGGAAACGGGTTGAACGGGATCAGGTTGAACTTGCACGACACCGCCTCGACCGGTGAACCGTCAGCGGCGCGTCCGCGCGTCAGTGCAAGCAGTTCCTGCGCATGCTCGGCGCTGTCGTTGACGCCGTCGAGCATGCAGTATTCGAAGGTGATGAAGTCACGCGGTGCCCTGTCGAGATAACGGTGGCAAGCCGCGAGCAGTTCGACCAGCGGGTATTTGCGGTTCAGCGGCACCAGTTCGTCGCGCAGCGCATCGTTCGGCGCATGCAGCGACACCGCGAGCGCGACCGGGCAATCGTCACGCAACCGGTCGATCATCGGCACCACGCCGGAAGTCGACACCGTGACCCGGCGGCGCGACAGCCCGTAGCCGTGATCGTCGAGCATCACGCGCAACGCCGGCAGCAGCGCCGCATAGTTCTGCAGCGGCTCACCCATGCCCATCATCACGACATTGGTGATCACGCGCTGGCCGGCCGGCACCTTGCAGGCGCTGGCGCAGGTGGTGTTCGGCAAACCACAGCTGAGCCACGATTTCGCCGGTCGTCAGATTGCGGCTGAAGCCCTGGTGCCCGGTCGAGCAGAAACGGCAGCCGACGGCGCAGCCCGCCTGCGACGAGATGCACAAGGTGCCGCGGTCGTCCTCCGGGATGAAGACGGTCTCGACCGCATCGCCGGCCCCGACCGAGAACAGCCACTTGATCGTGCCGTCGGTCGATGCCTGCTCGCTCGCGACCTCGAGCGGCTGCACGCAGGCGAGCGCCGCCGAGCTTCTCGCGCAGCGACCGAGCCAGGTCGGTCATCTGCGCGAAATCGGATGCGCCACGCTGATGGATCCAGCGAAACAGCTGAGTCGCCCGAAAACGCTTCTCTCCAAGCCCGGCGCACCAGTGCGCCAGGCCGTCGAGGTCGAAATCGAGCAGATTGACTGCGTTCATGCCGGCGCTGGTTCGGGTCCCTTGCAACGAGGTTGGAGGAGACGGAAGGAGTTGCAGCGTTCAGTTCAACGACTGTAAACGTTCATCGCCGGGGAAGAAGAACGCGACTTCGCTGGCTGCGGTCTCGACGCCATCCGAACCGTGAACCGCGTTGGCATCGATGCTGTCGGCGAAATCGGCGCGGATCGTGCCCTTGTCGGCCTTCTTCGGATCGGTCGCACCCATCAGGTCGCGGTTCTTCGCGATCGCGCCTTCGCCCTCGAGCACCTGGATCATCACCGGGCCCGAGATCATGAAGTCGACCAGGTCCTTGAAGAACGGCCGCGCCTTGTGGACCGAATAGAAGGCCTCGGCCTCGCCGCGCGAAAGATGGGCCATCCTGGCCGCGATGACCTTCAGACCCGCGCCCTCGAAACGGCTGTAGATCTGCCCGATCACATTCTTCGCGACGGCATCGGGCTTGATGATCGAGAGCGTGCGTTCAACCGCCATGTTGTTCTCCTGAATTCAATTCGGCAAAGCTCATGATTGTAAGGCGCCGGCTTCAGCGACCGCGCCGGCCACCGCCGCCACCGCCGCCACCACCACCGCCACCACGGTTCCCGCCGCCGAAACCGCCGCCCCGGTTGCCGCCGCCGCCGCCGCTTCCGCCGCCGCTCCCGCCGCGATTCTTGCGATGGAAGGCGTCGGCACCGATGTAGCCGACCGAGGTCTGCAGCGGATCGGGTTCGCGTGGACTCCCCGGTTTGCGCGGCGCCTGCGTGCGGCGCACTGCCCCCGGCGCCGAACCCGCCGCCACCGCGGCCGAAGCCGCGTCCGCCGGCCGGGGTGCGCGGGTTCTGCACGAAGCGCTTGTCGAAGGTCTGCTCGAGCGGATTCGGGATGCGCGACGGATCGAAATCGTCGTCGAGGTCGTCGGAACGATCACGTTCCCGGTCGTTGCCGGCCTCGGCGCGCGGATTCGGCCGTGACTGACCCCGTTCCGGCTGCGGTCCACGCTCTTGCTGCGGGCCGCGCTCTTGCGGCCCGCGTTCATGCTGCGGGCCCCGTCCCTGCTGCGGCGCACGCTCGCCCCGCTCCGCCCGGTCGTTACCCCGGGCCTTGTTGCGCCCGCGGCCCGACCGGCCAGCCGGATCCTGCGCCGGCGACTGGGGACGCACCTCGTTGCGCGCGCCCCCGGCGAGCTGGCGGATCGCTCGCACGTCGGCCGGATCGAGGTCGACCCAGACGCCGCGCTTGAGTCCGCGCGGCAGCACGACGGTGCCATAACGGATCCGGATCAGCCGGCTGACGGTCAGTTCGACCGCGTCGAACAACTTGCGCACCTCGCGATTGCGGCCTTCGGTGATGACGACCCGATACCAGTGGTTGGCACCCTCGCCGCCGCCGTCCTCGATCGAGCGGAAGGACGCGGTCTGGCCGTCGATGCTGACCCCCTCGAGCAGCTGGGCACGATCGGCATCGTCGAGCTTGCCGAGCACGCGCACCGCATACTCGCGCTCGACCCCGAAGCGCGGATGCATCAGCTGGTTGGCAAGTTCACCCGAGTTGGTGAACAGCAGCAGTCCCTCGGTGTTCAGGTCGAGCCGGCCCACCGACTGCCACTTGCCTTGCTGCAACCGCGGCAGGCGCCTGAAGACGGTCGGACGGTTCTGCGGGTCGTCGTGCGTGACCACCTCGCCGGCCGGCTTGTGGTAGGCGATGATGCGCGGCGGCGGCGGGACGATGCGCACCCGGATCGGCTTGCCCTTGACCGCGATCCGGTCGCCGAACGAGATCCGCTGACCGATGTGGGCCGGCTCGCCGTTGACGGTGACCTGGCCTTCCTGGATCAGGGTTTCCATGTCGCGCCGCGAGCCGATGCCCGACTGTGCGAGAACCTTCTGCAGCTTGGGCGCATCCGGCTCGGGCAGCAACACCCGCTTGTGCGGTGGCGGCGGTTCCGGTATCTCCTCGTTGCCGGCGTCGTATTCGCCGGAAACCACCTGCGCGAAAACCTCGGACGGATCGGTCGGCTCCGGGCGTGCACCGGAGGCCGCGTCACCCGTTTCGTCCTCGTCATCCTCGTCATCCGAACCCGCTGCCGGCGAACGAACGGCGTCGGCCGCGGACACGGCGGCGTCAGGCTCGCCGCGGGGGCCGCGATCGCGGCGCCGACGGCGACCACGACCGCCGGCCTCATCGACAGACGGCGCCTCCCCGGACGCGCCCTCGTCGGGCGATGCCTCGCCTGGGTCGTCGGCACGGTCCGGGTTGCCGGCAGCCGCTGATCCGACCGGTTCGGCGGATGCATCGGCCGACGGATCGGCTGCCGACGGTTGCGCACCATCCGCACCGAGGTCGGGCAGCCGTTGGGCAAGCTCGTCGCCGATTTGCTCGGCCGCGACGGCAACCCGGCGCTTGCGCGGCGGCCTGACCGGCGCGACCGCAGCCGGCAGCTCGTCGGCGGCCGGAGCGACGACCAGGGTCTCACCTGCGGCGTCGTCTACCGGCGCCGCGGTCTTGGCCGCACGCTTGCGGCGAGCCGGAGCCGGCTTCTCGGATTGCGCTCCCGGCGGGATCTGCGCATCGGACTTGTCGACGTCTTCTGTCATGCTTGAGGTTCCATCGGGACGGCTTGTGCCGCGGTGTGGGGATCTTCGGGTGGTTGTTCTGACGACGCGACCGCAGCCGCTTCGTCGCTCTCGGGCGCTGCGCCCGGCGCGACGGGCAGCGCTTCGGCCTCGACGCCATCGAGCGCAAGCCGCGCCTGGACGTCGGCCGTCGTCACGCCGCCGGCTTCGGACAGCGGCAACTGATCGAGGCTGGCGAGACCGAGGTCATCGAGAAACTGACGCGTCGTCGCGAGCAGGGCCGGCCGCCCGGGTGCCTCGCGATAACCGATTGCCTCGATCCAGCCACGGTCCTCGAGCTGCCTGATGATCTGACTGGCGACCGTGACACCACGGATGTCCTCGATGTCGCCACGCGTGACCGGCTGCCGATACGCGATGATCGCCAGCGTCTCCAGAACCGCCCGCGAGTAGCGCGGCGGCTTCTCGGGATTGAGCCGGTCGAGGTACTCGCGCATCTCCGGCCGGCTCTGGAAGCGCCAGCCGCTGGCGACCGCCACCAGTTCGACACCGCGCCCCTTCCAGTCGAGCGACAGCTCATCGAGCAGCATGCGCAGGCTGTCTGCATTCACCTGCTCTTCGAACAGCTGACGCAGCTCGCGCAGCGGCATCGGCTCGCGGGCACAGATGAGTGCCGTCTCGAGGACGCGTTTGGCATCCTGGGTGTTCATTGGCTATCGGCCATCCTCAGATGAACGGAACAGGGCGCTACGGCCGGTGTCCTTGCTGGCAAGCGTGTCGGCCCTCGGGCCCAGGCCGATCGGCGATCCACCGATCGCGCTCGGGGGCCCGCTCGGGCCCGGTTCTCTTTCTCGATGCGGGCTGGGAACGCCTGACGCCACGGTCCTGGCGGCGACGCCGGCGTGTCGTGAAGACGCTGGCGTTGTGGCGGCCTGGGGGCACGTCATGGCGTGAGCCACGCTGTCGTGAACCTGCCGCCGAGAAGCCCTGCAACGCCTAGTGTAACCGCGGATTCGACGCGTGGTCACCGGCGCGGCCGGCTCCGCCCTCAGGACTTGCCCGCAGAGCCCTGCCCGCACACCGCCAGCAGCTCATCCCAGGCGCTCTGCAGATCCGGCGGCAGCGCCGCCTCGAATGTGCATGCACTGCCGTCCACCGGATGGCGGAAGGCCAGCCGTGCCGCATGAAGAGCCTGGCGCTGCAGATCCCATCGCGGCACCCCTCCGTACACCGCGTCGGCGACCAGCGGATGGCCGCGCGAGGCCAGGTGGACGCGGATCTGGTGGGTGCGGCCGGTGTGCAAGGTGCAGCGCAATGCGCTCGCCTGGCCGTCGGTGGCGACCAGTTCGACGTCGGTGCGAGCGGCGCGCCCACCAGGCACGATGGCCATCCGGACCCGCGAGCGTGGATCACGGGCGATCGGCGCCTCGATGCGCACGCCTCCGCGCGGGAACGCGCCGTGGGCGAGCGCCAGATACTGGCGGTGCACCTCGCGCGCCGCGATGGCCCGGCTCAGCGCGGTGACCGCCGCCAGCGTCTTGCCGACAACCATCAGGCCCGACGTGTCCTTGTCCAGCCGATGCACGATGCCGGCCCGGGGCAGCGACGCCGCACCGGGATGGTGGGCCAGCAGCGCGTTGAGCAGCGTGCCGGACCAGTTGCCCGCTGCCGGATGAACGACCATGCCGGCCGCCTTGTCGACCACCAGCAGCGCGTCGTCCTCATGCACGATCTGCAGCGGCAGCGGCTCGGCACGAAAGGCGCGGCTCTCGTCGGTGGGAACGAGCTCGAATTCGACCGATTGGCCAGCCCGCAGCCTGCGCGAAGCGCTTGACGCCGCCATTCCATCCACCCGCACATGGCCGGCGCCGATCAGCGACTGCAGGTGATTGCGTGAAAACTCCGGCGCCAGCACGACCAGCATGCGGTCGAGCCGCTGTCCGTGAAGGTCGGCTTCGACCCGGCCGGCGCGCCGCTCGAACACCGTCTGGCCAGCCGCCGACCCGGCATCAGCGGCCTGCGTCGGAAGCATCGATCCATCGTCGTCGTCAGCGTCGACAGCCTCTGCCGGCAGCGGATCCGCGTGGGGCCCAACCCTATAATCTGTGATCATTTTCCTGAAGGATGACGTGCGCCGCTGGCCACGTTGCGGCCCATGCACCTGAAGCACCCGATGCAACCCTCGACCCGGCTCAAGGCCCCGCTCGGCTGGCGAGCGATCGGCTCCGGCGCCGCTCTCGGCGCGGCCCTCGTGCTGGGTGGCTGCGCCAGTGCACCGGTCGACGAAACCGCCAACTGGACGCCCGAGAAATTGTATTCGGAGGCCCGTGACGAGATGAATGCCGGCAACTTCACGCGTGCCGGTACGCTGTTCGAGCGGCTCGAGGGACGTGCCACCGGTACCCTGCTGTCACAGCAGGCCCAGCTCGAACGCGCCTTCGTGATGTACCGCACCAACGAGAAGGCGCAGGCGCTGGCCATCCTCGAACGCTTCATCAAGCTGCATCCGACCAGTCCGGCGCTCGACTACGCGCTGTACCTGCAGGGCCTGATCAATTTCAACGACGACCTCGGGATGCTCGGAAGCCTGGCGCGCCAGGACCTGTCGGAGCGCGACCAGCAAGCATCACGCGACTCGTACCAGGCCTTCAAGCAGCTGGTCGAACAGTTTCCGCAGTCGCGCTACGCCGAGGACGCACGGCTGCGCATGGACTACATCGTCAATGCGCTCGCCACCTACGAGGTGCACGTGGCGCGCTACTACCTGCGACGCGGCGCCTATGTCGCCGCGATCAACCGCGCGCAGCAGACGGTGCAGGATTTCCAGCAATCGCCTGCGACCGAGGAAGCGTTGTCGATCATGGTCCGAGGCTACGACGAGCTCGGCATGCACGACCTGCGGGACGACGCCAAGCGGGTGCTGAGCCGCAATTTCCCGAGCACCCGGCTTCTCGAGCCGGGCAGTCGCCTGCAGCAGCAGCCGCAAGTCAAGCGGCCGTGGTGGAAGCTCTGGTGAGCTGATCCGGCAGCCGGTCGCCTGCTACCAGGCGGCCGGCCAGGCGCTGTCGAGGTCTGCCGGGTCGGGCCCTGCCAGCTGCTCCAGCCAGTCGAGCGCGTCGGCCTCGCTGGTGATGACGGCCATCGGCGGCAGCGCTGCCCGCAACCGCCGCCCGTAATTCATGCCCGCCATGCGTGGATCGCAGACCACGAGCAGGCCGCGATCGGTCTCGCTGCGGATCAGTCGCCCGGCCCCCTGCTTGAGCGAAACCGCGGCCTCGGCGACGAAATAATCGGCAAACGCATTGCGTCCTTCGCTTTCGAGTCGCCGCACCCGTGCTTCGACCAACGGATCGTTCGGCGGCGGGAACGGCAGCTTGTCGATCAGGACACATTGCAGCGCCTCCCCCGGCACATCGATGCCCTCCCAGAAACTCTGCGAGCCGACCAGCACCGAACGCGGCTGGCGCAGGAAACGTTCGAGCAGCTGGCGTTTCGGGACCTGGCCCTGGATCAGGACCTGGATGTCTGCACCCAGCGCTGCGAACTGCCGGGTCAACGCGTCGCCGATCTGGCGCAGTGCACGCAAGGTCGTGGTCAGCACGAAGCAGCGCCCGCCGAGTGCGAGCGCACAACGCGCCGCCAGCTCGGCCACTGCGGGCGCGTGTTCAGGCTGATTCGGCTTCGGAAATCCGCGCGGGATGTACAGCCGCGCGTGATTCGCATAGTCGAAGGGGCTGCCCACGCGCAGGCAGGTTGCATCGTCGAGCCCTGCCGATTCGGTGAACCAGCTCATCCGCTCGTCATCGCCGAGCGTTGCCGAGGTGAAGATCCACGCCTTGTTCGAGCTGCGCATCTGCTGCGCCAATGCATCGCGGATGTCGAGCGGCGATTCGACCAGCCGCGACTGGTGCGGCGACAGGTCGATCCAGCGAACCATCCCTGGCTCGGGTTCGCGGGCGAAGTCGCGCGCCAGGGTCGCCAGGTGCTGCGCCCGCTCGGCGAGCTTGGCGAAGTCCGGTCCGAGCTCATCGACATCGAGCAGCGCCTGCTGCGCGTCGGCCAGGCAACGTTCGAGTTCGGCCAGCGCGGTGACGAAGTCGATCGCTCCGGCGCGTTCCTCCCAGCGCAACTTGAGGCTGCCGCGCACTTCGCCAAGCGATCCTGCGCAGGCAAGGCGCAGCTCGCGCGCAGCCCGGTCGCAGGCTGCCGCCAGCGCCGTCCAGTCGCGCAGGCCGCGCGCCAGTTGCAATCCGGCTGCCAGCAGGTCGCGCGCCAGGTCGATCAGCTGTCCGCTGCCGAGGGTGGCGCCGAGAAACTGGACCCCCGCATCGGCCAGCTGGTGCGCCTCGTCGAAGACCGCCACATCGACGCTCGGCAGCAGTTCGGCCACACCGGTGTCGCGCAGCGCCATGTCGGCGAAGAACAGGTGGTGGTTGACGACCACCAGATCGGCTGCCATCGCATCGCGTCGCGCTTTCAGCACATGGCACTGGCGGTGTTCGGGACACTCGGCGCCGAGGCAGTTGTCACGCGACGAGGTCACCAACGGAATGACGCTGCTGCGCTCGTCGAGGCCGTCGAGCTCGGCCAGGTCGCCGGTACGGGTGCGGCGCGACCATTCCTCGACCTTGGTCAGGGTGCGCAGCGCCCAGCGGTCGTCGAACGAAGGCGCATGCCGCGCCTGCTGCATGCGGTGCAGGCACAGATAGCTGGCCCGCCCCTTCAGCAGGGCAACCGTGACCGGCACCTGCAACGCATCGCGCAGGCGCGGCAGATCACGCAGAAAGAGCTGATCCTGCAGGCTCTTGGTCGCGGTGCTGATCAGTGCCCGGCCGCCCGAGAGCAGTGCCGGAACCAGGTAGGCGTAGGTCTTGCCCACACCGGTACCTGCCTCGGCGACCAGTACCTGGCGACGCTCGATCGCGTCGGCGACCGCGCAGGCCATCTCGAGCTGGACTGCGCGCGAACGGAAACGCGCATCCGCCTGGGCCAGCGGGCCGCACTCGGCAAAGGCCTGCAGGACCGCCGCATGCAGAGGTCCGTGGCCGGCGGCCGCGGCCGTTCCGGACGGCGGCGGCTCGGCAACCTCGATGCCCAGCTGCATGTCGACCGGCGCCGGATCGGCATTCACGCCGGCTCGGGAGGCTCGAGATCGGCCTCCAGGCTCGAGATCCGATCGCGCAGCAGCAAGCGGCGCTTCTTCAGACGGCGCAGCGACAGCTCGTCGTCGGGATGGGCCAGGACGACCTGGTCGATCAGGTTGTCCAGATCGGCATGCTCGATCCGCAGTTCGATCAGCTGGCGCGTCAGGGAGTGCAGGTTGTGGTCCATTGCCGCTACGTCGAGGGCCGCGCGGCCCGGTCGTCGACCGCTCAATGCGGCCGCGAGACAGCGTTTCGGCTGGTCGGCTGCGATTATAGTTTTGCGCATGAGCATTGCGACCAGCGGGCACCGTCTCTCAGCAGCAACCGCGCTGCATCGCGGAGACCGCGCCTACCAGCAGGACCAGGTCGTGGTGATCAGGCACCAGCGGATCGCCGGCTGCGCGCTGGCGGTCCTGGCCGACGGCATGGGCGGCAAGAGCGGCGGGCGCAAGGCCGCCGATCAGGTGATCCTGACCGCCCAGCAGCTGTTCGACCGCTTCGTCCCAGGCACCGACGACGGCGCCACGCTGCTCAGGCAGCTGGTGCTCGAGGCCCACCTGATGATCAAGCTCACCGCCATCACCGCCGAGGAGGAGCCGCACAGCACCGCCGCGGCCTTTCTGATCGAGCCGTCGCTCGGCTGCGTCGCGGTACACGCCGGCGATTCGCGCATCTATCACTTCCGCGGCGCCGAGATGGTCTTCCGCAGCGCCGACCATTCGTATGTCCAGCGCCTGATCGACGATGGCGAGATCACCGAGGAAGAGGCGAATTCGCACCCGCAGTCGAACCTGCTGACCGGCTGCCTCGGCACGCTGAAGGATCCGCCGTTGACGCTGCACGATCTCGGCCGACTCGAGATCGGCGACAGCGTGATGGCATGCAGCGACGGTCTGTGGCACTACTTCTCGCCGATCGAGCTCGGATCGATCGCGCATGCCCTGCCGCCGCGCGAGGCCGGCGAGATGCTGGTCGACAAGGCGCGCGAACGCGCCCGCGGTGCCGGCGACAACCTGTCGCTCGCGCTGATCCGGATCGAACCGCTCGGCTGAGTCTCAGCGAACCGGGCCGGACGCCGCCGCGGCTGGCGTCTGCGCCGACGGCAGCGGCAAGGGCGCCGCGCCCGCGCCGCGGGTGGCACGGCGCTGTTCGCGTTCGACCCGCCGGCGCTCGGCGTCGGCCTGCCGCTGCTGTGCCGTCGCGGCCCGAGCCGCCGCATCGCGTTCGGCCTGGGCGCGCCGGCGGGCGGCATCCGGATCGGGATTGCCATCGCGCGCCGCCGCGGCCGAACCGGGCCGGATGACCGCCTCGGCCGCCGCGGCGGTCGACTCCGGCTGGGCCGGCTCGGCCGGCGCCGGGACCGGTGCAGCGGCCATTGCCTCGGTCTTGCGCCGGATGATCTCGAGCCGCGCGGCAGCGCGGGCGCGGCGGTCTTCGGTCTCGAGCCGGTCGAGCTCACGGTCGAGCGCGTTGATCTGCTGCCGGTGCGTCGCTTCGGCCGCATTGATGCAGGCCGTGACCGCGAAGCGCTGGCTGCAGCGCAGGCGCTGCGCCTGCCAGGCGGAGTCGGCCGCGGCGCGCTGCTCGTCGATGCGCTGGCGCTGCAGCGCAGCAGCGTCAGCGGCCTCGCCTTCAGCCGCGGCGGCCGCCCCCAGCACCCCAGCCAGCAACCAGCCGACCGCGCACGGGCGCCATGATCGCGGTGTCATCCGGCCGCTCATGTCAGACCGGTGTCCACATCGCGGTGGCCGAGCGCCAGATACTCGGCCGACTGCATTTCGCGCAGCCGTGACACGGTACGCGGAAATTCATGCGCCATCGGACCCTCCGCATAGAGCTGCTCCGGCGCCACCTGGGCCGACATCAGCAGCTTGACGCGTCGATCGTAGAGCACGTCGACCAGCCAGGTGAAGCGCCGCGCCTCCGACGCGTGACGCACCTGCATCTGCGGCACATCCGACAGCAGCATGGTATGGAACTGCGTCGCGAGCTCGAGAAAGTCGTTCTGCGATCGCGGCTTGACGCACAGTTCGCGGAAATCGAACCACACCACGCCGCCGGCACGCCGGCGTGCCTGCAGTTCGCGCTGTTCGATGCGGATCACCGGATCCTCGTCGCGCGCCTCGGCCAGCCGCTCGAAGGCCTGCTCGAGCTGCCCATCGGCAGCGTCGCCAGGCGGCACGAGGTAAGTCTCGACCTGTGCCAGCGTCTGGGCCCGGTAATCGATGCCGGCATCGACATTGACCACCTCGAGGTGCTGCTTGAGCAGCTCGATCGCCGGCAGGATGCGGTCGCGGTGCAGGCCGTTCGGGTACAGACCGTCGGGATGAAAATTCGAGGTGGTGACGATGCTGACGCGGTGTTCGAACATCGATTCGAGCAGCCGGTACAGGATCATCGCGTCGGTCACGTCGGCGACATGAAACTCGTCGAAGCAGATCAGCCGGAAGCGCCGCGAGATGCGCTCGCCCAGCACGTGCAGCGGGTCGGCGCGTTCCGCGCAGATCGGCCAGTTCGCGATGCACCTCGCGCATGAACTCGTGAAAGTGCAGCCGCGTCTTGCGCTGCAGCGGCACGGCATTGAAGAAGCAGTCCATCAGGAAGCTCTTGCCGCGCCCGACGCCGCCGTACATGTAGACGCCGCGCGGAATCGGCGGACGCACCAGCAGCTTGCTCAGCCGGTTGCGCCGACGCGCCTTGTAGTCGGCCCATTCGGTCTCGCAGCGCGCCAGCGCCTCGACCGCCCGCAGCTGCGCCGGATCGCTGCGATAGCCGCGCTCGGCGAGCGTGGCCGCGTACAGCTCACGGACGCTCACCGGTGCATGCCCCGTTCGGGGCGCATCAGAAGTTCAGCGTCCGCTTGTCGACCGCCAGGGCCGCTTCCTTGGTCGCTTCGCTGAGCGACGGATGGGCGTGGCAGATGCGCGCGATGTCCTCGGCCGAGGCCTTGAATTCCATCGCGACGACCGCCTCGGAGATCAGCTCGCTCGCCATCGGGCCGACGATGTGCACGCCGAGGATCTCGTCGCTCTTGGCATCGGCCAGGAACTTGACCATGCCGGTCGTGTCGCCGAGTGCCCGGGCCCGGCCGTTGGCCAGGAACGGGAAGGTGCCGGCCTTGTAGGCCCGCCCGGCTGCCTTGAGCTGCTGCTCGGTCTGTCCGACCCAGGCGATTTCCGGGCTGGTGTAGATCACCCACGGGATGGTGTTGAAGTTGACATGGCCATGCTGGCCGGCGATGCGCTCGGCCACCGCCACGCCCTCCTCCTCGGCCTTGTGCGCGAGCATCGGCCCGCGCACCACGTCGCCGACGGCCCAGACATTCGGCAGGTTGGTGCGGCAGTCGTCGTCGACGACGATCGCGCCGCGCTCGTCGAGCTTCAGGCCGACCGCCTCGGCGTTCAGCCCGATCGTGTTCGGAACCCGACCGATCGAGACGATCAGGCGCTCCACCTCGAGCGACTGCGCGCCGCCCTTGGCATCGTCGTAGGCCACGCGAACCGAATCGGCACCGACCTCGACCTTGCCGATCTTGACGCCGAGCTCGATCTTCAGCCCCTGCTTGATGAACGCCTTGTGCGCCTCCTTGGCGATCTGCTCGTCGACCGCACCGAGAAAGGTCGGCAGCGCCTCGAGCACCGTCACCTCGGCTCCGAGGCGGCGCCAGACCGAACCCATCTCGAGACCGATCACGCCGGAGCCGATCACGCCAAGCTTCTTCGGCACCGCGCCGATGCGCAGCGCGCCGTCGTTGCTGAGCACGCGCGTCTCGTCGAAGTCGGCGCCCGGCAAGGCGCGCGCATTCGACCCGGTGGCGACGATCACGTGCCTGGTCGACAGCGTCTCCTCGTTCGCGCCCGGCCACCTTGATCTGGTAGCTGCCATCCGCGGCCGAGGCGAAGGAGCCACGACCGTGGAAAAACGCGACCTTGTTCTTCTTGAAGAGGTACAGGATGCCGTCGTTGTTCTGCTTGACGACGCCGTCCTTGCGCCCCAGCATCCTGGCCAGATCGAGGCTCAGCTCGCCCACGCCGATGCCGTGATCGGCGAAGTGGTGGCCGGCGTGCTCGTAGTGCTCGCTCGACTGCAGCAGCGCCTTGCTCGGAATGCAGCCGACATTGGTGCAGGTGCCGCCCGGCGCCGGGCCGCCCTTGGCGTTCTTCCATTCGTCGATGCACGCGACGTTGAAGCCGAGCTGCGCCGCGCGGATCGCCGCGATGTACCCGCCCGGGCCGCCGCCGATGACGACCACGTCGAATTGTTTGCTCATGTGTTCCTACCTTGTCGCTCATGCCGACTACAGGGCTTGGACGGCGCGCGCTCTGATCGACAACCCGACACGCGGCGTCGGATCGACGCCGCAGACCGGCCACAGCGCTCGGCCGGCAGCGTCGCGCCTGCGACTGCTCCGCCCGACGACCCGGAGATCAGATGTCGAACAGCAGCCGCGCCGGATCCTCCAGCGCTTCCTTCATCGCCACCAGTCCGAGCACCGCCTCACGGCCGTCGATGATCCGGTGGTCGTAGCTCATGCGCCAGGTAGTTCATCGGCCGCACCACGACCTGGCCGTTCTCGACCACCGCGCGCTCCTTGGTCGCGTGCACGCCGAGGATGGCCGACTGCGGCGGGTTGATGATCGGCGTCGACAGCATCGAGCCGAAGGTGCCGCCGTTGCTGATCGAGAACGTGCCGCCGGTCAGGTCGTCGAGCGAGAGCTTGCCGTCGCGCGCCTTCTGGCCGAACTCGGCGATCTTCTTCTCGATCTCGGCAAAGCTCATCTGGTCGGCGTTGCGCAGGATCGGCACCACCAGCCCGCGCGGCGAGCCGACCGCGATGCCGATGTCGAAATAGCCGTGGTAGACGATGTCGTTGCCGTCGACCGACGCGTTGATGATCGGATAGCGCTTGAGCGCGGCCACCGCTGCCTTCACGAAGAAGCTCATGAAGCCGATCTTGACGCCGTGCTCCTTCTCGAACTTGTCCTGGAAACGCTTGCGCATCTCCATCACCGGCGCCATGTTGACCTCGTTGAAGGTGGTCAGGATCGCGTTGGTCGACTGCGACTGCAGCAGCCGCTCGGCGACGCGCGCGCGCAGCCGGCTCATCGGCACGCGCTGCTCGGGACGGTTCGACAGCGCGGCCAGCGTCGACGCAGCCGCCTTGGCCAGGGGTCGCGGCAGCGGCGGCGGTGCCACCTTCGGCAGCGACGTCGATGCCGGCGCCGGTGCCGGCCGCGCGGCTGCCTTGGCGGCGCCGCCGATTCGATCGCCGACAGCACGTCGCCCTTGGTGACGCGGCCATCCTTGCCGGTGCCGGCAACCGATGCCGCGGCTCATCTGGTTGTCGGCCAGCAGCTTGGCGGCGGCTGGCATCGCCACATCGGACTTCGATCCGCCAGCGGCCGGCGCGGTGCTGCAGCCGGCGCGTCGGCCGGCGGCGTGGTGACCGGAACCGGCTTGACCGGCAGCGGGCTGACCGCCTCGGCACCCTCGGTATCGATCTTGGCGATCACCTCGCCGCTGACGCACTGCTCGCCGTCGTTCTTGACCAGCTGCGCCATCACGCCGGCCGCCGGTGCCGGCACCTCGAGCACGACCTTGTCGGTCTCGATCTCGACCAGGATCTCGTCGATCTGGACCAGTTCGCCGGGCTTCTTCTTCCACTCGATCGAGCGTGGCTTCGGCCACCGACTCGGACAGTTCAGGGACCTTGACTTCAACGATAGCCATCAGATTTCTTTCGGGATTGGAGGCGACCACACGCGGTGTGGTCGGTCGTCACGTCGGTCGGCGCAGCGGCCGGCAGCGCGGACGATGACTGGTCGCAGGCACGCGGCGCCGGACGCGTTACTTGGTGAGGACGAAGCCCTTGAGCTTGCCGAAGGCCTGCTCGAGCAACGCCTTCTGCTGCTCCTGGTGCAGGTGCACATAGCCCACCGCCGGCGAAGCCGACGCCGGACGGCCGGCATAGCCGAGGCGCTGGCCGTCGGCCATGTTCTCGTGGATGTAGTGCTGGACGAAGAACCAGGCACCCTGGTTCTGCGGCTCGTCCTGGCACCAGATGATGTCGGTCGCGTTCGGATAGCGCTTCATCTCGGCCGCGAAGGCCTTGTGCGGGAACGGATAGAGCTGCTCGACGCGGATGATCGCCACATCGGTGGCCTTCTTTTCCTCGCGCTTCTTGACCAGGTCGTAGTAGACCTTGCCCGAGCACGCGATCACGCGCTTGACCTTGTCGGCCACCAGCTCCGGGTTGTTCTCCGGCAGCACGGTGCGGAATTCGCCGCGCGTGAACTCGGTCAGCGGCGAGCCGGCGTCCTTGTGGCGCAGCAGCGACTTCGGCGTCATCAGCACCAGCGGCTTGCGGAACATGCGCACCATCTGGCGCCGCAGCACATGGAAGATCTGGCTCGCCGTGGTCGGCTGCACGATCTGCATGTTGTTGTCGGCAGCCAGCTGCATGAAGCGCTCCAGGCGCGCCGAACTGTGCTCCGGGCCCTGCCCTTCGTAGCCGTGCGGCAGCATCAGCGTGAGGCCGTTCACGCGGCCCCACTTGACCTCGCCCGAGGCGATGAACTGGTCGATCACCACCTGCGCGCCGTTGGCGAAGTCGCCGAACTGCGCCTCCCAGATCACCAGCGTATTCGGCTCGGCCGCGGCGTAGCCGTACTCGAAGCCGAGCACCGCTTCCTCGGACAGCAGCGAGTCGATCACCACGAACGGCGCCTGACCTTCGGCCACGTGCTGCAGCGGGATGTAGCGTGCCCTCGTCCCAGCGCTCGCGGTTCTGGTCGTGCAGCACCGAATGGCGGTGGGTGAAGGTGCCGCGGCCGCAGTCCTCGCCCGACAGGCGCACCGAATAGCCGCTGGCCACGAGCGAGGCAAAGGCCAGGTGCTCGCCCATGCCCCAGTCGACATTGATCTCGCCACGGCCCATCGCAGCCCGATCGGCCAGCACCTTCTCGACCAGCGGATGGGCCTTGAAGTTTTCCGGCAGCGTGGTGATGCGTTCGGCCAGCCGCTTGATCTCGGCCAGCGGCAGCGCGGTGTCGGCCGCATCGGTCCACTTCTTGCCGAGGAACGGCGCCCAGTCGACCGCGTACTTGCTCTTGTAGTTGGTCAGCACCGGATCGGTCGCGTGCTTGCCGGCGTCCATCGCGGCGCGGAACTCCTTGACCATCTGGTCCGGACCGTCGTGCGGCAGCACGCCCTGCGCCACCAGCTTCTCGCCGTACAGGCGGCGCGTGCCCTGGTGCTGCGCGATCTTCTTGTACATCAGCGGCTGGGTCAGCGCCGGCGTGTCCTGCTCGTTGTGACCGAGCTTGCGGAAGCAGACGATGTCGATCACGACATCCTTGTTGAACTCCTGCCGGTAGTCGAGCACCAGCTGGGTGGCCAGCACCACCGCCTCCGGATCGTCGCCGTTGACGTGCAGCACCGGCGCCTCGACCATCTTGACCACGTCGGTGCAGTACAGCGTCGAACGCGTGTCGCGCGGGTCGCTGGTGGTGAAGCCGATCTGGTTGTTGATCACCACATGCACCGTGCCGCCGGTGTAGTAACCGCGCGTCTGCGCCAGCGCCAGCGTCTCCATCACCACGCCCTGGCCGGCGAATGCCGCGTCACCGTGCACGATGATCGGCAGCACCGACGAGCCGCGCGCATCGCCGCGCCGGTCCAGCCGTGCCTTGCACCGAGCCCTCGACGACCGGGTTGACGATCTCGAGGTGCGACGGGTTGAATGCCAGGCTCAGGTGCATCGGGCCGCCCGGCGTGCTGACGTCGCTCGAGAAGCCCTGGTGGTATTTCACGTCGCCCGGACGGCAGGTGCTCGGGCGCGCTGTGGTCGAACTCGGAGAACAGCTCCGCCGGCGACTTGCCGAGCGTGTTGACCAGCACGTTCAGCCGGCCGCGGTGCGCCATGCCGATCACGATCTCCTGCACGCCGCTCACTCCGCCGCGCTGCACCAGTTCGTCCATGCGATGCGATGAAGCTCTCGCCGCCTTCGAGCGAGAAGCGCTTCTGGCCGACATACTTGGTGTGCAGGTAGCGCTCGAGGCCTTCGGCAGCGGTCAGGCGGTTGAGGATGTGCACCTTCTGCGCGTTGGTGAACGTGCCCTTGGAGCGGATGCTCTCCAGGCGCTGCTGCCACCAGCGCTTCTCGGTCGGATCGGTGCAGTGCATGTACTCCGCGCCGATCGATCCGCAATAGGTTTCGCGCAGCGCCTGCACGATCTCGCGCAGCGTCATCTGCTCCGCGGTCGTGAAGTAGGTGTTGGTGGCGCTGAACGAGATGTCCATGTCGGACTCGCTCAGGTCGTAGAACGCCGGCTCGAGTTCGGGGATGCGCGGGCGCTCGAGTCGCTTGAGCGGATCCAGACTCGCCCAGCGCGCGCCGAGGAAGCGGTAGGCTGCGATCAGCGACTGGACGTGGACCTGCTTGCGTGCGACCGCCAGATCGGCACCGCTGGCCTTGTTGCCGAAGGCGTTCGCCTTGGCGCGCTGCGCGAAGGAGGCGACGACCGGCGCATGGGCCACATCGCGATTGTCGGAGCCGTCGACCGCCGGCACGTTCTGCAGCGCGTCGAAGTAGGCCCGCCAGTTGTCGGGGACCGAGCCCGGGTTGTCGAGGTAGGCCTCGTACATCTCTTCGACGTAGGGCGCATTGCCACCGAACAGGTACGAATCCGCCCTGTATTCCTGCATCATTTTCGCTCACCTCGTGCACCGGCTTCCGGCGCGATAGTGGGTTGTAAGAACCTTCCGCGGCTCGGCTTGACCGGTTGGCGGATTGCGACCCGCCTTTGCTGTTGCCAGAAAAGGGGACGGGAAGGACCACGAATTACGGCGTGCACTGTAACACCGAGCCCTGTCAAGTCGATGCGCAGCGCCCTGGTCGAGCCGGCCGGCACGCGTCGCGGGCCCCTCCCCGGAACCCGCCGCGTTCCCTCCTCTGAGGGGGAGTCGCGCAGCCCGGCGCTGCCTAGACTGGCTGCAACTTCACATCGGCGGGAGGGCAACAGCGGCGACAGCGATGCGCCGTCTGCTGCAACCAAGTGACGAACCCATCATCCCATCCCGCCAGGCCGTCAGCGCACACTTCGCCCAACGAGCCACCCGCCTGCGAAGCCGCCGATCTGCGGGCCCTGTGCCTGGTCGCGAGGCTGCACCACGTCGCAGCCGATCCGGCCTCGTTGCGCCACGAGCTCGGTCTGTCACCCGGGGTGCCGCTCACCCCTGACGACCTGTTGCTCGCCGCCCGCCGACTCGGCCTGCGTGCCCGGCAGATCAAGAGCACACCGCAACGCCTTGCGCTGGTGCCGTTGCCCGCGCTCGCACGGCTCGCGGACGGCGCAACCGTCGTCGTGGCGCAAGCCGACGCAGACCGGGTGTTGCTCCAGGAGTTCACGCGCGCCGGCCAGACTGCACCGCGGATCGAGCCGCTCGACGCTTTCGCTGGTCGCTGGAGCGGCGAGCTGGTCCTGGTCAGCAGCCGCGCCTCGCTGGTCGGCGAGCTCTCCCGGTTCGACTTCAGCTGGTTCATCCCGGCGATCGTGCGCCACCGCCGCCTGCTCGGCGAGGTGCTCTTGCTGTCGCTGTTCCTGCAGTTGTTCGCGCTCGTCTCGCCGCTGTTCTTCCAGGTCGTGATGGACAAGGTGCTGGTGCACCGCGGTCTGGCCACGCTCGACGTGCTGGTCGTCGGGCTGGCGATCGTGGTGCTGTTCGAGAGCCTGCTGACGCTGCTGCGGTCCTATGTCTTCAGCCACACGACCAGTCGCATCGATGTCGAACTCGGCGCCCGGCTGTTTCGCCACCTGCTGAACCTGCCGCTGTCGTATTTCCAGGCGCGGCGGGTCGGCGACTCGGTGGCCCGGGTGCGAGAGCTCGAACACATCCGCAGCTTCCTGACCGGCAATGCGTTGACGCTGCTGCTCGATGTCGCCTTCTCGGTGATCTTCATCGCCGTGATGCTGGCCTACAGCCTGCCGCTGACACTGATCGTGCTGGCCAGCCTGCCGCTGTATGTCGCGCTCAGCCTCGCGGTCGTGCCGGTGCTGCGCTCACGGTTGAACGAAAAGTTTGCACGGGGCGCGGAAAACCAGGCCCTGCTGGTCGAAACCATCACCGGCATCCAGACCGTCAAGGCTTCGGCACTCGAACCCCAGCTCGCACGGCGTTGGGACGAACAGCTCGCCGCCTACGTCAGCGCCAGCTTCCGTGCCGGCATCTGGGCCGGCGCTGCGCACGAGAGCGTGAGCCTGATCGGCAAGCTGATCGGCGCGGCAACGCTCTGGTACGGCGCGCACCTGGTGATGCGCGGCGAATTGACCGTCGGCATGTTCGTCGCGTTCAACATGTTCGCGGCGCGCGTTGCGCAGCCGATCATGCGCATCGCCCAGATGTGGACCGACTTCCAGCAGACCGGCATCTCGATGCAGCGGCTGGGCGACATCCTGAACGCACGCACCGAACTTCCAGCCCGCACGGCGGCCCAGTTGCCGGCCCTCCACGGTCGCATCCGGTTCGAGCAGGTCAGCTTCCGCTACCGGCCGGACGCTCCGCGTGCGCTGGATGGCATCGACCTCGACATCGGCGCCGGTGAGGTGATCGGCATCGTCGGCCGCTCGGGCTCAGGCAAGAGCACGCTGACCACGGCTCGTGCAACGGCTGCACACCCCCGAGCAAGGCCGGGTGCTGATCGACGGTGTCGACGTCAACCTCATCGATGCCTCGCAACTGCGGCGCCAGATCGGCGTCGTGCTGCAGGACAGCTGGCTGTTCAACCGCAGCGTGCGCGACAACATCGCGATCGCCGATCCGGGAGCGCCGATCGAGCAGGTGATGCGTGCTGCCGAACTGGCCGGCGCGGCCGAGTTCATTGCCGAACTGCCGGAAGGCTACGACACACTGGTCGGGGAACAGGGCGCCAGCCTGTCTGGCGGACAGCGCCAGCGCATCGCGATTGCCAGGGCATTGTTCGGCAACCCGCGGGTCCTGATCTTCGACGAGGCCACCAGCGCGCTCGACTATGAGAGCGAGGCCGCGATCGCGCGCAACATGGCGGCGATCTGCCGCGGCCGTACCGTCATCATCATCGCGCACCGTCTCAGCTCGGTGCGCCATGCCGATCGCGTGGTGGTGATCGATCGCGGACGACTCGTCGATGCCGCGAGCCACGACCAGTTGATCGACCGCGGCGGGCTGTACGCGCAGTTGTGGCGGCTGCAGCAGGGATTGTTCACCGCCCGTGAACCGGGAGCCGCAACATGAAACATGCCCCTGGCAATGCGGCTGCCGTCGGCCGCCCGTCAACCCTGCTCCAGCGCTGGCGAGCGGTGCTCGGCCAGTCCTGGCATGACCGGCGGGCGGTCGATACACCCCAGCGCAGCGCCGACGAACGCGCGTTCCTGGCGCCGGTCATGAGTCTGCAGGAAACGCCGCCCCACCCCGCACCGAGACTTGCGGCGTGCCTCCTCTGCGCCCTCTTCACGATCGCGCTCGGCTGGGCCTGCATCGGACGGCTCGACGTTGTCGCGGTCGCGTCGGGCCGCATCGTCGTCGGCGACCGCAGCAAGACGGTGCAGCCGCCGGCTGCCGGCGTGGTCCGCTCGATTCTTGTCCGCGACGGTGACCGCGTCGAGCGGGGCCAACTGCTGATCGAGTTCGATCCGACCGAAACCGGTGCCGATACGACCCGCTTGACCGAGGAGCGACGCGCCGCCCTCAGCGCCGCACTGCGGGCGCAGGCGCTGCTCGACGTATTCGATTCACCGCGGCGACCGCGCGTGAGCGCATCGCGCGATGAAGATTGGGAAGGCATCGACCGCGCCTCCCTCGAAGCCCAGCTCGAGGCCGAATGGCTCGAACACCGGGCACGACTCGAGCGACACGACGCCGAGCAGCGCCGTCGCGCGGCGGAACTGACGACCGCCCGCGACGTCGTGGCCAAACTCGAGGCCACCCTTCCGCTCGTCCAGCGTCGCGATGCCGACTTCGAACAGCTGACGCGCCAGGGCTTCGTCTCGGGTCATGCCGGTCAGGATCGGGCGCGCGAACGGATCGAGCTCGAGCGCGACCTGACGACGATGCGCTCGCGCAGTCGCGAAACCGAAGCCGCGCTTGCCGAGGCGGCGCGCGGCAAGGCCGCCTACCGTGCCGAGATCAGGCGCATCTGGCACGAACGCGCCGCGCAGGCCCGCCTCAGGCTTGCCGAACTGGCCCAGGAGCGCAGCAAGGCCGACCAGCGCCATCAGCAGACCCGCTTGAATGCGCCGGTAGCCGGTACCGTTCAACAGCTGGCGGTCCACACCGCCGGCGGCGTCGTGATGCCGGCCCAGCCACTGATGGTGATCGTCCCCGATGCTGGCGACGAACCGCTCGTTGCCGAGGTCGTGATCGAGAACAAGGACATCGGCTTCATCCGCACCGGCCAGAGCGCCGAGGTCAAGCTCGAGACCTTCAGCTACACGCGCTATGGGACGGTACCGGCCAGCGTGCAGTGGGTGACCGCGGACGCGGTGATGCAGCCAGCCGACAGCGGCGATGGCCGAGCCGGCTCGGCCGTCTTTCCAGCCCGGCTGCAATTGGCGCAGCACAGCATCGACATCGAGGGCAGGCAGGTGCGCCTGACACCGGGCATGAACCTGACCGCCGAAGTTAAGATCGGCCGCCGGCGCGTCATCGACTACCTGCTGAGCCCGCTGCAGCAGCGGGCAGGCGAAAGCCTGCGGGAGCGATGAGATGAGGCTGCTCGTGGTCCATCAGAACTTCCCGGGCCAATTCGGCCACCTGGTTCGCAACTGGATGACAAGACCCGGCTGGGAAGTCCGCGCGCTCGGCCGCGACACCTGCCCCGGGCTGGCCGCATTCGATGGACTGACGAGGTACTCGCTCGCACGCCAGCCGCGTTTGCAGCAGCATCCCTACCTCCGACAGATGGAACTGGCCACGCTGCACGGCCAGGCCGCGGCCCGGGCGATGCTCGACCTGCGGCGATCAGGCTTCGTCCCCGACCTGGTCATCGCCCACCCCGGATGGGGCGAGACCTTGTATCTGAAGGACGTGTTTCCCGACGCGCGGCTGATCCATCTCTGTGAGTGGTACTACGACGCAAATGGCGCCGATCTCGGCTTTGATCCCGAACATCCCGCGACCTTCGACGACCGCGCGCGGATCCGGACCTGGAATGCACTGCACACGCTGAACCTGACGCAGTGCGATACGGGCGTCACGCCAACACGCTGGCAGTTGAGCCGGCATCCGGAGTTGTTCCAGCCGAAGATCCAGGTCTGGCATGAAGGCATCCCCTGCCACCAGCTCGGTCCTGACGCGGGCGCTTGCATCCGCATGCCCCGTGGAACCGTGCTCAAGGCAGGCGACCCCGTGATCACTTATGTGGCCCGCAACCTCGAACCGTATCGCGGGTTCCACAGCTTCATGCGCGCCTTGGCAAAGGTCCAGCAGCGCGATCCTCGGGTCCAGGCGGTGATCGTCGGCGGCGACGATGTCAGCTACGGTCGCCGACCGCCCGATGCCCAGCACTGGCGAGAAAAGATGCTGCGTGAAGTCAAGCTCGACCCGACTCGCACCCACTTTTCCGGACGTGTGCCCTATGCGCAGTACGTCAAGCTGCTGCAGATCAGCGCAGCACATGTCTATCTCAGCTATCCATTCGTACTGAGCTGGTCACTGCTCGAGGCGATGGCCTGCGGAGCCCCGGTCATCGCATCCGATACCGCTCCGGTGCGCGAGGTGATACGCGATGATTTCAACGGTCGCCTGGTCGGCTTCTTTGATGTCGAATGCATCGCCCAGCGCGTGCTCGAGGTATGCCTTGATCGCTCGACTCGGCTCAGAGCGGCTGCGCGTGCTACGGCGCTGCGATTCAGCGTTGAAAGCGGCATTCATGGATACGACCAGGTTCTCAAGACTGCGATACACGGCAACACCGTCGCACCGGCTTCCGCCTTGCGCACCGGCACCGGTGGCAGCACCTACCCCTGGCCGTGCCACCCCATCTCGCCGCGCTCAGCCGACACCGTGAGTGGTGCATCAGGCCAGCTATCGACCCTGGATTGAGCGAAACCTCTCGTCGAACCATCCGATGTAAATCGAACCGATTCTCATGAATTTCAAAAAGACCTCTATTGGGCCTGATCATCGCATTCACCGCCGGAATCGCCCTGTTGATTGGCTACTTGGCCTACCTGGAACTGGAGGTCAGGTATTGGGATCGGCGGATCGATGCGTTATGCGCGGAAGATGGGGGCAAGAATGTTGGGATTAAAGTTTACGACGAGCGCACGCACCTGCTGAATATATAGATGGCCCGACCATTGGACTTTGCCCGGGCAAGTCGAGGCCTTATGGGAATCCAACACCATGACCTAAGGCCCCAATTGTCCATGAGATGCATCGAACTAGACGTGCTTAACGGCATCTCCCAAAAGTCGCCAAGCTACTCTGTGCAGATCGTCAGGCGGCTGATGGAAAGGTTCTTGGAGAGGAAATAAGATATATGCGAGCTGGAGGCGGAATCCCATCGCCTGACCCTGAGATTCACACATGTGTCCGGACAATCCCCTTACCTCCGTCAAGACACCTAGCTTTGTAGCAAGGTCTTTATCAATCACCCGATCAGGAATAAACCATGGCCACGTCGACAGCCCAGGCTGCTTCGGAAATTGCACTAGCTGCCTATAGCGAATTCTCGCGAGTCAAGGACGATCCCTACGACCGCTTGAAAACTCTCAACGACGCGATCCGCCGGCTTCGCATCCGCGCAGGCAGTGCGTTTCGTCGACACTTCGAAACTGGCAGGCCCAACATCCACGGATCATCAAACGAGCTTTGACGGCACCGTGTTCATCGATAAGGTCGAACGAGGATGTTCATATCGCTCTCCGGGGAACCCAGCAGCGACATTCAGTGATCCCGGCGATCTCGACGACGATTTCACGATGATCACATTCGGCATGGCAACCGAGCAAATCGTCGCAATGTACAACTGGGGCTAACGCATCTCGGCTCCTGAGGGGTTCCAGTCAAGCAATACCGCTTGAGCAACCTCTTGGAGAAGCCGTACGCCCCCCTTGAACACTCTTTAATTTACCATACTGCCGCGCATCCTCTATACCTTTCGGCCGCCACCTATGCTCCTGCAAGTGGCGAGCTCTACGAGCTTTTGCAGCAACATCCCAACGGCAAGATCACCGTCGCAGGCTCGTCCTTAGGTGGCCATCTTGCCATCGCCTTTGCTGCACTCTTTCCGTCACTGACAAGTGAAGCTTATGCCTTCAATGCACCAGGCTTCGCAGCCAAACCAGGAGTCGAGAGACTCTTTGAATTGCTCGGAGCAGCCAGACCCGCAGGGCCAGCGGTCTTTGCGCCCCGTCCGGGGTCGAACATAATCAACGTCGTGTCCAGTGAGAGCCTCGTCGACACCGAGCGGACAGACCTCATTGCGGGCATGGGCGGCTACCCCGGGCACGGCGTTCTGATCCCTATCGAAAATCAGTACAAAACCGACGTCCCCGATCCCAAGAACTTTTCCTGGAATCACGACCAACGACAGATAACCGATTCCCTCGCCGTCCACGCGCTGCTGAACAAACTGGATCCCACCCTCGACCTGTCGGCGTTCAATCGAATTCTCCGCACTGCCGCATCGGGCGAGAACCGGTCACTGGAAAATATCGTCGATGCACTCGAATCTGCGCTTGGCCTCAATCGGTCGCCGATGCCCGCCGGGAACAGAAATCGAGACGCCTTGTACAACGGGATCGACGCCGTGCAGACGAGCGCGGCATACGCAGCGCTTGCAGGACGGGTCTTCATCAAAGGTCCCGAGTCCGGGAGAGAGCAATCTGGCCAGTCCGACTTATCTTCCCTGGTTTCACTGGAAAATCTCACGCCGCTCAGGCTGACCGCAGCGAAGGGCCATGAAGGGGTGCTCGACGCGGTGCTGGCCTATGAAAATCCGGCGCTCCACCTGCGCTGGGTCCACGACCAGGCGCTGACACCCGCCCAGCGCGCCGACGGCGAGCAGGCCTACTCCGATCACTGGATGGTCGACCGGTCGTCGATGCTCGAGGCGATCACGGTCCGCAATCTGGGCAATCTGGAGGGCGCAATCACATCGAGGCACCTCCCCTCCTTGACCACTCGGGCTCGATACCAGGACATGCGCAGCGGTGAAATCGTCGTGACTGGCGATCAGTCTGCGCCCGGCACCGATGTCCGCTTCGGCTCCGACGGTCCCGACGCCCTGGTCGCAGAACCCACGCGGGCTTCTTTGTACGGCGGGGATGGAGCCGACACGTTGCGTGGCGACCTGGCTGGAGACTGGCTCGAAGGCAACGATGGCAACGATCTGCTCGATGGCGGCGCGGGGGCGGATGCGCTGCTGGGCGGAGCCGGCGCCGACACGCTGCGCGGCGGCCCGGGCAACGATTCGCTGGTCGGCGGTCCGGGCGACGACGAACTGCACGGCGGGCCAGGATCGGATCAGCTCCGCGGCGGTCCGGGATTCGACCGCTATCTGTTCGACAACGCGCTCGGTCACGACACGATCGATGACACCGGCCTGTCCGGCCTCATCAACATCGCACCGATCGGAACCATCACCGGCTCCGACGCCTTGAAGATCGCCCCGGACGTGTGGCGATCGCCCGATGGATCGGTGCGCTACACCCTTGCACCGGCAAGCTCGGCGTCCAGTCGACTCACCTTGAGCTTCGGCCAGAGCAGCATCACCATTCGCGACTGGCGCAACGGTGGCCTCGGTATCACGCTTGGCGATCTCGCGCCGGTGCCGGTCGCACTGCATCCCTATGACGGAGACTTCGTCAAGCAGGTCGGCGGCTCGAACTATGTCTTCCATGACGACAACTACGCGAGCGTCGGCCTCGCGCCCGGCGCCATGGACCTCATCAGCAGTGCCAATGTCGCCAGCCACATCCGCGGCGCTGGCGGCAACGACGGACTTGCGGGACACGCCGCCGCCGATCTGATCGACGGCGGCGATGGCGACGATCTGCTGTTCGGCCACCTCGGCGCCGACACACTCATCGGCGGTTCGGGGAACGACCTGATCCATGGCTCCGGCACGGGCAACCTCGCCTATCCGCTCAGTCCGGCAACCCCACCGTGGATCGCGCACGGCCCCGAGTTGGCCCGCGGTTTTGGCTGGGTCGCCTTCGGTACCGGCGTCGACGCGAATGGCGTCGATGTCCACAGGCTGCTCGGCGCCGACGCAACCTGGCTCGCCGGAGATGCCGGTAACCTGATCGACGGCGGCAGCGGCAACGACCGCATCCATGCTGGCTCCGGAGACGACACGGTCGATGGCGGAGCGGATGACGATGACATCACCGGCCTCGGTGGCGCAGACATGCTGTTCGGCGACGACGGCAACGACACGATTGCCGGTGACGGCATCGATCTGGCTGGATATGTCGAGACGGTGAGCGCGTCGCTGCATGGAGCCGACTTCATCGACGGCGGTGGCGGCAACGACTCGCTCATCGGCCAGGGTGGTTCAGATCGGATCTATGGCGGCACCGGCGACGACCGGCTGTGGGGCGACGAATCCGACGCACGGCTCACCCCGTGGCAGTTTCATGGCGACGACGAACTCGATGGCGGCGACGGAGCGGACGAACTGATCGGAGGGGGCGGCAGCGATACGCTGCTCGGCGGCGAAGGCCATGACTCCCTGTTCGGCGACGCGTCACCGTCGAAGGTGGCGGGCAGCCACCACGGCGACGACCATCTCGATGCTGGCTCAGCCGACGATTACCTCGAGGGCGGGGGCCGCGACGACACCTTGCTTGGAGGCGCCGGCAGCGACATGCTGTGGGGCGACACCGCGACCGAAGCCCTCGTTGCGGGCCAGGGCGGGCGAGATGAACTCTACGGCGGCGATGGCAATGACACACTGATCGGCGGCGAACTGGACGATACCCTGCTCGGGGGAACCGGCAACGACCAGCTCATCGGCGATGGCCCCGTCGCCAACCAGCACGAGCACGGAGACGACCTGCTCTACGGCGGCGCTGGCAGTGACAGCCTGTACGGCGACGGCGGTTCCGACGTGCTGTACGGAGGCGATGACGACGATCTGCTGATCGGCGGCGACGGCGATGATGTGCTGATCGGTGGAGACGGAACGGATCTGATGCGAGGCGGCGCCGGCAACGATGTCTATCTGATCGGCGCGAATCCGCTCAACAGTCGCGGTGAAGCCGAGTCGATCATCGACCACCAGGGCAGCAACCGCATCGTCTTCGAACGGATTGCGTCGCAGGCGGTGCAGGTTGCCGTGCTCTCGAACGGCGATCTCCAGTTCTCGACGGCGTCCGGCGACGCACTGCTCGTCGATCGAGGCGCCGCTGACACCTCCACCCGCTACGACTTTGCGGACGGGGCGAGCTTCGACACCCGCAGCCTGATTCGCGAGCTGTCGCTGACGCCTGCGACCTTTCTGGACGGCGACGGCCGTGAACAGGCGATCGGTGGTCGCAGCGCCGATGTCCTGACAACCAGCGCGGCCCGGGCAACCCTCGCAGGTGGGCGCGGCGATGACCGGCTGCAAGCCAGTGGCGGCGGCAACCTGTATCTGTACCGGCTCGGCGACGGATCAGACACGATCGTCGATACGAGCGTGGCACGCGGTCTGATCGGACCTGAACATGTCAACCGGATCAGCTTCGGCCCCTCGATCGTCGCAGGCGACCTGCGCCTGATGAACAGCGGCGGCAGCAGCGGATTCCAGATCCGGATCGGCCCCGATGCAGCTGACTCGATCAGGCTCGGGGAATTCGACGCGTCCAGCCAGTCGCCGTCGATCGACGCCTTTCGGTTCGAAGACGGCAGCGAGCTGAGCTTCGCGCAGCTTGCCGCGCTCGGTTTCGAAGGGGACATCGGTGACGACACCATGATTGGCACCCGCTTCGATGACCGGCTTGACGGCAGCTTCGGCAACGACCTCCTCGTCGGCGGCGCAGGCGACGACACCTATCTGTGGGCTGCAGGGCGCGATGCCGAGACGATCGTCGAGGAACCGGGTGCAGGCAACGACACACTCGAAATCCGCGGCTCGCTCACCGGCGCCGACCTGGTGCTGCTGCGCAGCGGCGAAGATCTGATCGTGCGCCTGCGCGGCGACGCCGGTCAGCAAGTCAAGGTGACCGGGCAGTTCGCCGGCGAGCGCATCGAGCGACTGGCGTTCGACGATGGCACCCAGTGGAGCGCAGCCGATATCTCCGCCAACCTCGCCAGCCAGCCGACCGCCGGTGACGACACCTGCACCGGCACCACCGGAAACGACCAGATCGACGCGCTGGCAGGAAACGATCACGTCAATGGTCTGGACGGCAACGACCTGATCAATGGTGGGGCGGGCCAGGACACGCTGTACGGCGACTGGGGCGACGACACCCTCCTCGGCGATGCCGACAATGATCGGATCGAGGGTCAGATCGGCAACGACTGGCTTGACGGAGGAGCCGGCAACGATACCTTGTCGGGCGACGCAGGCAACGACACCCTGATTGCCGGCGGCGGCGGTGACCACCTGTTCGGGGACGATGGCGACGATTCCTTGCTCGATGGTCTCTACATGTCGGGCGGCGCCGGCAGTGACCGATACCAGCTCACGCACTGGCGCCCGACCACCGTCTACGAGCACACCGGAGACCGTTCGGCGGTCGATCGCCTGCATCTCCCGATCGCTTCGAGCGAAGTTGTGGTCGGCCTGAACAAGAGCGCCAGCGCCCTTGTTCACGACGACCTGAGATTGGGCACCGTCGCCGGCCAGGGACCGTTGATCGTCGAGGGGTTCTTCGAGGCACCGGGTCATTCCTCGACGATCGAGTCCTTTCACTTCGCCGACGGCGTCACCTGGTCGGTGGCGGACGTGTACGCACGCTTGCCGATCAACCAGATCGGTGATGGTGACGATCCCTCCATCCATGGTCACAGCTGGAGCGATGTGATCGATGCCAGGGGAGGCAATGATCATGTGCGAGGCAACCGGGGCAACGACAGCATCTCCGGGGCCTCAGGCGACGACCAGTTGTACGGCAACGAAGGCGACGACACGCTGATCGGAGGCAGCGGCGCCGACCATCTTTACGGCGACTCGGGCTACACCACCGGCCAGGACGGCCACGACCGTCTCAACGGCGGCGCAGGTGCGGACACTCTGCAAGGCGACGGTGGCAACGACAGCCTCGACGGCGGAAGCGGCGACGACGAGCTGCTCGGCGGCGCCGGCGATGACAGCTACCTGATCGATGCGGCGAGCGGCTTCGATCGCATCAACGACACCGACGGCAGCGACGCGATCGTCCTCGGTGCCGGGATCGGCCTCGGCAATGTCGGGCTGTTCGCGGATGGGCCGGATCTCGTCCTCACCATTGGACAGACGATCGCCCAGACCCGAATCGTCAACCACCATGGCTCCTCGTCGATCGAGCGCATCCTCTTCGCTGACGGGTCGGAATGGAATTCATTTGCGATTCAGGCACGCACGCAAGGCGGCACCGCCAATGCAGTGATCGGAACGGGTGCCAACGACCGCTACGAGGTAGACAGCGCCGGCGACACGATCACCGAAGCACCCGGCCAGGGAATCGACAGCGTCACCAGCAGCGTGAGCTATGCCTTGCCGGCCGAAGTCGAGAACCTGACGCTCACCGGCTTCCTCAACCTGAGCGGCACCGGCAATGCACTCGACAACCTGATCGTCGGCAACGCCGGCAACAATCACCTCGATGGGCTGGCCGGAGCACGACACCCTGCGCGGCGGCGCCGGCGATGATGTCTATCGCATCGATCAGCACCACGACACGGTGATCGAGCTTGCCGACCAGGGGATCGACACCGTCCTGTCCGAGTCGGACTACGTGCTGCCCGATCACATCGAGAACCTGACCTCGGCGCCGCGCTGGTTCCGAGGAATCAGCCTGACCGGCAACACGGCGGACAACGTGATCACCGTCGCCAGCGTGTCGCTATCGGGCAGCATCCTCGATGGCGCCGGCGGTGCCGACACCATGATCAGCCTACGCCGCCAACTCGATTTTCCATGTCGACCACCCGGGCGACGTACTGATCGGCACTGGCGGCAGCGTCGTGAGCAGCCTCGATTTCACGCTTGCCCCGGGATGGCTCGACCTCGCGCTGACTGGCGCCGCGGACCACGGCATCGGCAACGCGGGGCCGAACGTCCTGATCGGCAGCAGCAACCCGGACCGCCTCGAAGGGCTCGACGGCGACGACACCTTCCACGCAGCCACAGGCTTCTGGTCACGGCGCAATACATTCCACTACGACAGTTGGGGTCCGGACACGTTGATCGGCGGACGCGGCAACGACTGGTACGACATCGACTGGAACGACATCACGCGCGACACGGTCGTCGAACTGCCAGGCGAAGGCATCGACACGGTTGAGGTCCGGGGCGCAAACCGGGTCTTCGATCTGGCCGATTTTCCCAATGTGGAGAACCTGGTGCTGCAGACTTTCGGCGGTCCATCCGGCCTGCGCGGCGATGCCGGACCGAATCGCCTGATCGGCAACAGCGAGTTCAATTGGATCGACGGTGGGGCGGGTGACGACCAGATCGAGGACTCCCGGTCCGACCTGGCGTCCGATGCCGACACGCTTCTCGGCGGCAGCGGCAACGACGATCTCACTTCCCGCTCCGGCCGCGACCTGGTTGACGGCGGACCTGGCGACGACACGATCTCCCTCGAGCAGCACAGCTACGCGACGATCGCATTTGGCCGCGGCTCGGGTGCGGATCGCGTCCATGCCGTTCCCTTGACCAGCTTCTGGGAGCGCCGTGTGTCCATGGGCACCGGTATCGCCGCGTCCGATCTGCAACTGACACGCGACGGCACCAGCCTGCGGATCGGCATCGCTGCTTCACCCGCCGACTCGCTCACCTGGATCGGCTTCTACGCCGACGCGACAACGCCCCACCTCGCCGGATCGCTCACCGCGATCGATATCGCCGACGGGCCGAGCCTGCCGGCCGAGCTGCTGGCGCTGCGCCAGCAGCGTGCCGAGCCGGACCGCGCGACCACCGCGTCCGATGTGCTGCTGGGCGCCGCCGGGCCCGACCTGCTGTCCGGGCTCGCCGGCGACGACCTGATCGACGGATCCGACGGCGCCGACGACCTGCGCGGGGGGCCGGGCAACGACACGCTGTACGGCGGCAACGGCAGCGACACCTACCGATACGATCGCGGCGACGGCGTCGACCTTCTCGTCGACGGACACGGCGCAGCCGATACGCTCGTCTTTGGCAGCGGCATTGCACCGGCCGATGTGACGATCGCGGTGGTCGACCACCCCGCACTCCATCTGTACGACATGCTGACGCTGCAGTTTGCCGGAGGCACCGATGCGCTGATCATCGGCCGCGATGACGAAGCGCCTGAAATCGACACGGTGCGCTTTGCCGACGGAACGACCTGGAACGCAGCGACCTTGCTGGAGGAAATCACCGGCATCAGCGGCTCTCCGGGCGACGACTCGCTCGTCGGCGGCGACCGTGACGACCGGATCTTCGGGCTCGCGGGCAACGACACCTTGCTCGGTGGCAATGGCAACGACCAGCTTGACGGTGGTCCCGGCAGCGACCAGATGCGCGGCGGAGACGGTGACGACCACTGTGTCGTCGACGCCGCCGGCGATGCGGTCCTTGAAGACGCGAACCGTGGTTACGACACGATTTCAAGCAGTGTCAGCTACGTCCTCGGCAATCACATCGAGGTTCTCAAGCTGACCGGAACTGCAGCCATCAACGCGACCGGAAACACCTTCGCCAACCGGCTCGAGGGCAACCCGGGCGCCAACCTGATCGACGGCGGCGCCGGCGCCGACACGATGGCCGGCGGCGCCGGCGACGACAGCTACAAGGTCGACCATGCCCAGGATCAGATCATCGAGGCAATCGGAGAAGGCACCGACCACGTCACGAGCGGCGCGTCGTACACGCTTGCGGCCAACGTCGAGAACCTCACGCTATCGGGCACCTCGGCGCTGAATGGCCATGGCAACGAGCTGGCCAATCTCTTGATCGGCAACAGCGGCAACAACCGACTCGAAGGCGGCGCAGGAGACGACACGCTCGACGGCGCTGCGGGCAACGACACCCTGGTCGGCGGAACCGGCAACGACAGCTACCTGGTCGGCATCATCGGAGACAGCGTGGTCGAGGCAGCCGGCCAGGGGATCGACACCGTGCTGGCCGCCGTGGCCTGGACGCTCGGCGACCACGTAGAAAATCTGACGCTGACCGGTAGCTCCAGGATCAAGGGCACCGGCAATGCGCTCGCCAATCGCCTGACCGGCAATGCAGGCGCGAACCTGCTGACCGGGCTGGCTGGTGCTGACACGCTCGACGGAGCCGGCGGCAATGACACGCTCGTCGGCGGCGCCGGCGCAGACACCTACCTGTTCGGACGCGGCTCAGGCGTTGACCTGGTTCAGGAAAACGACGCCACCGCCGGGGTGGCCGATGTCGTCATGCTGGAAGCCTCACTGACGCGGGCCGACCTGCGTTTCGCCCGGGCCACCAACAACCTCGAGATGTCGATCGCCGGCACGGCTGACAAGATGGTGTTCCAGAACTGGTACCTCGGCACGGCCTACCATGCCGAGGCGTTTCGCTTCAGTGACGGGAGCATGCTCAACGATGCGGAAGCGCAGGCGCTCGTCGGCGCCATGGCGGTCTTCGGTGCGACCGCCACCGGTGGCGGCGGCAGCGCTCCCCTGCAACCGCGCATGACGATCGGTACCGTCGACCTGACGAGCAATGTGGTGCTTTGACGCGGCTGCACCGGCGCAGCCGCGAGGCGCAGGCTGGCTTGATCGACTGCGGCGATGCGCACCGCCGCAACGGGCTCGGCCCGTTGCGCACAGGGACCATGCTCGAATACGGTCACATGACCGGTCGACCTGCTCGTCACGGTGCGGCCGCCGTCGACCTCAGCGCGTCGCCCGCGCCCGGGCCGCTTCCACGTCGGCAAACGTCGCCTTCACGAAGTCCTCGCCCAGCGTCTTGGCGTATTTCTCGTAGACCGGCTTGAGGTGCTCGCGCAGGCGCGCCCGCTCGGCCGGCGTGATCTCGGTATAGGTCATGCCCTTGGCCTTCAGATCGGCCAGCAGCTTCGGATCCTGTTCGCGGTTGAAGCGGCGCTGGTGATCGCGCGCCTCGGTGCAGGCCTCGCGCATGACGGTGCGCTCGTCACCGCTGAGCGTGTCCCAGAACTTCTTGCTCACCAGCATCACCGCCCCGCCGTAGATGTGGCCGGTATTGCTCACGTGCTTCTGCACTTCGTAGAAGCGGTTGCCATGGATGTTGGTGTAGGGCGTTTCCTGGCCGTCGATCGCCCTCGATTCGAGCGCGGTATAGACCTCGGTGAACGGCATCGGCGTGGCGTTGGCACCGAGCGTGTTGAAGACGTCGACGAACACCGCGTTCTGGATCGTGCGGATCTTCAAGCCCTTGAAGTCTTCGAGCCTTGCCACCGGGCGACGCCCGTTGGTGAGGTGGCGGAAGCCGTTCTCGAAGTAGCACAGGCCGATCAGGTTTTTCTCCGGCAGGCGCTCGAGCAGCCCACGGGCGGTCGGGCCATCCAGCACCTCGTCGACCTCGCGGAAGTCGTTGAAGAGGAACGGCAGGTCATACACGCCGAATTCGCGCTGCACCGACGCGGCGGCCGCGGACGAGACCAGTGTCATCTCGATCACGCCCCCCTGCGCGGCGGAGATCGATTGCAATTCGGCGCCCAGCACGCCATCGGGATAACCGCGCACCTTCATCTTGCCGCCGGTCTTCCTGGCAACCACCTCGCCGAAGCGTTCGACACCGATCTGGAACGGGTGCTCCTTCGGCACCACATGGCTGATGCGGATCGATCGCTCCTTGTAGTCGCTGGCCTGTGCCAATGGTGCTGCAAGCGCCGCCATCGCAGCCGCTGCGGCTGTGATCAGCGAAAGGGTCGAGGTGGTCATGGTCTGTCTCCTGGGGTTGTCGAAGCGTCGCCCGCCGCCATTCGCAAGAACGGCGAAAAACGGGAAGAGATCTCAGCGAACGGTCGCCGGCGCCGGCGCGGCGTTGGTGACTGCGCCGTGCGAGGCATTACCCACCAGCCGCGCGTATTTGCCGAGCACGCCGGTGGCGGCGCGCGGTGGGGGTCCGGGCCGCCAGGCGGCCAACCGGGCAGTCAGCTCGTCGACCGGCAATTCGATGTCGAGCCGGCGCTGGCTGGCATCGATGCAGACGATGTCGCCGTCGCGCAGCACCGCGATCGGCCCGCCGTCGGCGGCTTCGGGCACGAGATGACCGATGACGAAGCCATGGGTGGCACCCGAGAAGCGGCCATCGGTGACCAGGGCCACGGTCTCGCCGAGACCCGAGCCTTGCAGCGCGCCGGTGACCAGCTGCATCTCGCGCATGCCCGGGCCGCCCCTCGGGCCTTCGTTGCGCAGCACCATCACGTCACCGGCGACGATCGATCCCGCCTTGATGGCGGCAAACGCGTCCTCCTCGCATTCGAAGACACGCGCCGGCCCGCGGTGCTGCGAGCGCTTCTGGCCCGACAGCTTGATGATGCAGCCACCCGGCGCAAGGTTGCCGCGCAGCACACCCAGGCCCCCATCCGGTTTCAGCGGCTCGGCCAGTGGCCGGACGACAGGCTGTCCGGCCGGCTCGACGGCACGTGTGATCTCCTCGCCGATCGTGCGGCCGGTGACGGTACGCTCGTCGGGATGGAGCAACCCGGCGGCGGCCAGTCGCTTGCCAATCACCGGCATGCCGCCGGCGGCGTGCATTTCGGGTGCGGTATAGCGTCCCCACGGGCGCAGGTCGGCCCAGACCGGCGTGCGCCGCGATACCCGATCGAAGTCGTCGAGCTCGAGCGCGACGCCGAATTCGTGCGCCATGGCCAGCAGGTGCAGGACCGCATTGCTCGATCCGCCACTGGCCATCACGCCGGCGATCGCATTTTCGAAACTGCGCCGTGTCACCAGCGAGCGCGGCGTCACGCCGTCGCGCAACAGATCGACGACCAGCCGGCCGCTGGCGAACGCCGCGTCCTGCCTGGCCGGATCGACAGCCGGGATGCCGTTGCTGCCCATCGGCGACAAACCGAGCATCTCGCATGCGGTGGCCATCGTGTTGGCGGTGAACTGGCCGCCGCAGGCGCCCGCACCGGGGCACGCATGGTCCTCGACATCCTTCAGTTCATCGGCGGAAATCTGACCGGCGTTGAAGGCGCCCACCGCTTCGTAGACATCCTGCACGGTCAGTGCCCGGCCGGCATAGCGACCCTCGCGCCGGCACGCTCCGGCGGCAATCGAGCCGCTGTAGCAGAGCAGGCCCGGCAGGTCGAGCCGGCCGAGCGCCATCGCCATCGCGGGGATCGTCTTGTCGCAGCCGGCGATCACGACCAGCGCATCCAGGCCATGTCCGCGAGCGACCAGTTCGACCGAGTCGGCGATCAGCTCGCGACTGACCAGCGATGTCTTCATGCCCTCGTGGCCGGTGGTGATCGCATCGTTGATCGCCACCGTGTTGATCTCGATCGGCGTGGCGCCAGCGTCGCGGATGCCCTCCATCACACGCGCGGCCAGTTCGCGGTGCGTCCAGTTGCAGGGCATGGTGCCGATCCAGCAATGCGCGACGCCGATCTGTGGCCGTGCGAGCGCCTCGTCGTTGAAGCCCACCGCCTTCATCATCGAGCGCGCCACCGCGCGATCGGGCCCGTCGAGCAGCGCGCGGCTGCGGTGACGCTGATCGAATGAGCTCATGCTGCCTCCGGACGCGCCACGCGCGGCCGGGCGCCCGCAGCAAGCCGCTCGCGCACCTCCCGCGGCGATGCCGGACGGCCGCCCGCCTGCTCGATGCGCCGGCGCGCCGTTTGCACCAGCTGCACATTGTTCTCGCGGCAGCCGAATGGCGCGTCCTCGAGTCCCACCCGTACGTGGCCGCCGCGCGACGTGGCGACTTCCATCAGTTCACCCAGCTCGACCCCGAGCCCCGCGACCATCCAGGGCGCGCCGGGATGCTCGATCTCGAGCAGGCGCAGGTAGGCGTCGAGCGCCCAGTCGGCCGGCGGGAACCCGAAGGCGATGTGCTGCGAGAACATCAGCCGGTAGATCGGTACCGGCGCGCCTTCGTAGGCGCGATGCAGCGCGGCGCCGAGCCGCATGAAACCGGGTTCGTAGATCGCGTACGACGGCGTGATGCCGTGGCGCTGCGCCAGTTCCAGGCCGTGGCGCACATGGCTTTCCGGATTGGCATAGACGAAGCCCGGCTTGCCCGAGACGATGTCGGCGTGGTGCGAGATATTGGTCGAGCCCGGGTCGACGACCGACCACTCGATCAGCCCGGCGCGCACCAGCTGGTCGACCGCGACATAGCGCTGCTGCGCCGTCAGCGGGCTCGGTGCATCGATGCTGCCCGCAAACGGCAGCGTGCCGTAGCAGATCAGGTCGGTGCGCGTGCGGATGCGCTCGATGATCGGCGCATAGATGTCGTAGTCGTCGCGCTGGCGTCCGGTCGCCGGATCGTAGGCGTGGAAATGGATGATCGACGCACCTTCGTCGGCACACGCCAGGGCGGCTTCGACGATGTCGTCGGCACGGATCGGCATCAGCGGTTGTCGCTCGCGCGACCACGGACCGTTGAGGGCGACTTCAAGCCAGGTGGCGGTGCTCATGGCGTTCCTGCGGATGGAGGTGTGTCAGGCGTCGACCGAGGGACGGTCGGTGCGGTACTGCCGATCGGCGCGGCGCAGGTGGCGGATCACCGCCTCGCCTGCGCCATCGACGTCGCCAGCGGCGATGCATTGATAGATCGCGATGTGCTCGTCGAGCGTCACCTGCTCGGCGCCGGGCGCACGCACCGCTTCGTGGTGAAAGCGCTCGAGCCATTGCAGCATCGCCTGCGATACCGCGCCGTAGATCGCGTTGCCGGACATGGCGGCGATCGCGTGGTGGAATGCCATGTCGGTCGCCAGAAAGCGATCCGGGTCGTGCAGGCTGTCGCGGTGCGCCTGCAGCGCCTGGCCCAGCGGGGCGAGGTGCTCGGGCGTAACCCTGGCGGCAGCCTGGCGCGCCATCGAGACTTCGAAGGCCAGTCGCGCTTGTCTCAGCTGGTCGAGCAGGTCACTCGACCCGGCGAACAGGTGCAAGGCGCTGTCGGAGATCTGATCGATCACGCTGTCGGCCGACAGCGGCAGCACCCGGGCGCCTTCGCCGTGCACGATGGCGACGAACCCCATCCGCGCGAGCGACTGCAGGGCTTCGCGCACTGCAGGTCGGCCGACCGCGTAATGCTGCATCAGTTCACGTTCCGACGGCAGCAGCGACCCGACCTGGAACTCGCCGGCGTGAACCCGCGCCAGCAGCCGCTCGAGCACCTCCTGACCGAGCTTGCGCCGCGCGATCGGTGCATCCGCCTTCGGCACGGATTGCTGCCTCATCGGTTTGAGCGGGATCGATTCATGTACTCATCATATGAGTGATGTGAACCGCTGGGGAGCGATGTTTGTCCAGACTTTCCCTGATCCTTGCGATTGCCGCGGGCACCCGGCCCGACCAACTCGGAATGGCTGACTGCGGATGCACCCGGCAGACCCGGCAACGGATGCGGAGGAGCCTGTTCGCCCTTCCCGCGTGCCGGCGATGCGGCGGCTTGCCGACCGACGCTTCAGCGATCAGCGGTGCGAAAGGCGTTGACCGCGGCCAGCAAGTGCTCGCGCGACACCGGCTTGGTGAGGTGCGCATTGCAGCCGGCCTCCAGACTGCGTTGCACGTCGCGCTCGAAGGCGTGGGCAGTGAGCGCGATCACTGGCACCGGTTTGCTGCGCGCCGCGGCCTCGATGCGGCGAATCTCACGCGTCGCCTGGTGGCCGTCGATGCCGGGCATCTGCACATCCATCAGGATCAGGTCATAGCGCCCGACCTGGAACTTGGACAGTGCCGCCTCGCCATTGGCCGCGATGTCGAGCACGCAGCCGCTGCCGGCCAGCATCGCCTCGACCATCAGGACGTTGACCTCGTTGTCCTCGGTCAGCAGGACGCGGAACGGCGCATCGTCGGCAACCTCGTCATCCGGAGCCCGAAGCCGGCAGAGGTTGGGCGGCACCGCTGGCTTCGGACGGTGCTGGCGGATCAGCGGCCGCGTCCTCCGGCAGGTCCGCGGCGGCGTGCCGCGGCGCATCGAGCGTCGCCGGCGGCAGCGCGATGCTGAAGCTGAAGCTCGCCCCGGCGCCGGGTTCGCTGCGCAGCGTGATCTCGCCGCCCATCTGCCGGACCAGCTTGTTCGCGATCGACAATCCGAGGCCGGTTCCGCCATGGGCTCGCGTCGCGCTCCCGTCGGCCTGGGTGAACGGCAGGAAGATGCGTTCCTGCTGAGACCGGTCGATGCCGATGCCGGTGTCGCGGATCTCGAAGCGGACCCGGCCAGCCTCGGGTGCGACGGTCACGCTGACCTGGCCGCGCTCGGTGAACTTGATCGCGTTGCCGACCAGATTGGTCAGCACCTGGGCCAGTCGGCGGCGATCGCCGTGCACCACCGGGGGCAGATCGTCCGCGCTGTGCCAGTCGAGCGTCAGACCCTTGTCGGCCGCCTTCAACCGGAGCAGTTCGTGCTGCTCGACGAGCAGGCTGTGCAGCGAAAACGGACGCGGATCCAGCTCGAGCCGACCAGCCTCGATCTTCGACAGGTCGAGCAGGTCGTTGATCAGTTCGAACAGGGTCTGCCCGGAGCGCTGGAAGACCGCCACATAGCGCTGCTGCTCGAAGTTGAGCGGCGTGCGCTGCAGCAGTTCGGCAACGCCCAGCAGTGCATTCATCGGCGTGCGGATCTCGTGACTGACATTGGCCAGGAATTCGCTCTTCGCCTGATTCGCTGCGTCGGCCATCGCGCGCTCGATGCTGAGCTGCCGATGCGCCTGGCTGTGCCAGTGCAGTTGCAGCACCGCTGCAGCCACCAGACCGGTCAGGGCGATCGCCAGCGGCAGCAGCGGCTCGATCTCGATCCGGGCCAATGCCGGCACCGCGAGCCAGGCCGCAACGAGCAGCGCCAGCACGAGCAGCGATGCGGGGCCGTCGTGGCGCAGCGCCGGCCGGCGGCGCAGCCAGATCGCGATCGACGGCAGCAGCGCGAGTGCAGCCAGCAGCCACGTCATCCAGGCACGGGCCGGGGCGAGCACCAGCCCCCGTGCGAGTGCCGCGTGCGCACACGCCAGCAGGGTCGAGCCCGACATTCGACCGAGCGGCGTCATCACGTCATCGGACAGGAAGGCGCTGCTGCCGATGAAGACCGTCCGTCCGGCCAGGGCCGGCGCCAGCCCGGATCCGTCGCGCAGACCGAGTGCGGCCGACATCAGGCCCTCGAATCCGACCCGCGGCACGGCGTCCGCATTGATCGGCAGCAGCACCGTCGCGCGGCCGCTGGAGTCGACGGGCCAGCGCAAGGCGCCGAGCCCCACCGCATGCTGATCGGCCTGCAGCGCGACCGCCCGACCGGCGCCGTCCGGCAGCAGATGCGGCGCCAGCACCATCGAGGCAAAGGTCAGCCCGTCGGCCCGGTGCAGCAGCGCCATGCGGCGCAGGTAGCCATCCGGATCGAGCGGCGCCGACACCACGCCGATGGCTCCGGCACCGCCTGAGCCCGCCTGCGCGGCGAGCAGTTCGTCCGATGGCATCACGACGCCGGCCCACTGGAAGGCCGGAACCGCCGCATCCGACCGCGCAGCGCGACCCGATTGCGCAGCGGATCGAACGGCAATGCCGCGCCGTCGTCCCGCGTCTTCCCGACCGCCGCCAGCACGACATCGGCGCGCCCGGTCAGCGTCTGCGCCAGCAACGAATCACCATCGCGCGGCTCCGACAGCACCAGATTCAACACGATGCGGCTCGCGCCCAACTCGCGCAGGTAGCTGATCAGGAGTGCAAAACTGTCGCGCGAATAGGGCCAGCCGCCGAGTTGCGGCCGCAGGCTGCGCAGCGATGCGTCGTCGATGTCGACCAGCACCACGTCGTCGTAGCGCGCCGGCTGGGCGAGCGTCCGCACACCGACATCGTGCAGCACGTCGGTCAGCCGCTGGTGCAGCGGACTGATCCACAGCAGCCCGGCGCATGCGAGCGACAGCAGGGGCAGCCACGACAGACCGAGCGGGCCGGCGCGCGCGAGCACCGATGGCGGCGCCGCCTGCGAAGCGGGCGGCCCACGCATCAGGCGGCGCAGCCGCCGATGCGCCGTCCCCAGCCGGCCGGCCCCGGCCGCGACGCGTTGCTGCAGCGCCTCACCAGCGCCCCCAGAACGGCACGCCCGGTACCTCGAGGCGTTGCGCCGGACCGAATTCGCCTGCACTCGCATCGCCGATCCACGATCGCATCCGCAGGTGGTACACGCCGGCGGGCGGGCGCGGCAGCTGCATCTGCGCACCCCAGGTGCGCTGATCGAACACGACCTGCTCGAACTGCCGGATCGCTCGCCAGCTGGACCTGCAGGCCCTGCCCGGCGGCGGTCGGACGCCAGCGCAGCAGCAGGTTGCGCCGGGCTGAACTGCACCGGCTCGAGCTCGGGCAGCGGCGGCATGGCACGCAGCTCGAACACCTGGGCCGGCCCGAACGGACCGTTGCGCTGCGCGGCCTCGGCGCGCCACCGGCCATGGCCGCCACCCGCCAGTGGTAGACGCCCGGCGGCAGCGCGAGCGCGGTGTCGTTGCCGACGACGACCCGGTCGCGCAGCAGGTCGGTCGAGATCGCGCGACGGCGCCGAGCTGCAGCCGGTAGCGCAGCGCATCGGGCTGCAGGCTCCAGCGCAGGTTGACCGCTGTCGCCGCCGATCACCGCACCGTCGCGCGGCAGTTCGGATCGCGGCGCGGACGGCTGCATCGCCACCGTGAACGGCACGTCGCGTTCGCGCCCTTCCAGGCCGGCGGCGTCGATCGCCCGCACCCGCAGCAGATAGCGGCCGTCGGCAGCGACGGCTCGATCGGCCAGCTGCGCCGGCGGCCGCGGTCAGCATCGCATCGTGCAGCAGCGCTGCTGGCCTGTGCGTCGGCGAAGATCTGCGCCCGGTAGCCGACTGCACCTTCGACCGGCTGCCAGTTCAGGACGCAGCGGCGCAGTCCGTTGCCAGCGCTGGTGGCAGTGGGCAGCACCGCCGGCGCCGGCAACAGTGGCCGCGGTGGCGCGACCGGCTGCTGCGGCAGCGCATGCGTGCCGTAGCCCGCATCGACCGACACCGTGCCGGCGACGGCAGCCGTCCGGCGACGCCGCCGCCACCCGCCCCTCGAGCACCTCGACGATCGACCTGCCGGCATCGCCGTCGACGACGCGGGCGCGGAATTCGGTGCCGCGCACGCCGAGGTTGATCGCCGGCGTCCGGATCTCGAACGCCGGCGCGCTGCCGCGCGCCGGCTGCACCTGCGCGTCGACCCCGCCGCGCTGCAGCCGCAGCCCGGTGATCGACGATGGCGCTGCGGCCGTAGACCAGCAGTCGCTCGACCAGCACCTCGCTGTCGCGGGCTGATCAGCAGCCGCGAGCCGTCGGCAAAGCGCAGGGTGGCCGACGCCTGCGGCCCGGTGCGCAGCAGATCGGCCGGGCGCACCGACGGTGCCGGCCGTACCGGCTCGGCGGTGGCGCTGCCCGCCGCCGCACGCTCGCGTCGCCCTGGACGAAGACCACCTCGGCCGCCACCGGCTCGCGCCGCAGCCAGTCGTACGGGATCCGCACGCACCTGCCCCGGCTGCAGCCGGCGCGGATCCTCGATCCGGTTGTGCTGCTGCAGGCGGCGCCAGCCCGCGGGATCGATCAGGTAGGCGGCGGCGATGCCGATCAGCGTGTCGCCCGGCACCACCCGGTAATGCCATTCGCGCGCGCATCCGGCGGCACCAGGCTGGTCTGCGCGCAGCCCAGCTGCCGGCCAGGCCGAGCAGCAGTCGCGGCAAAGCCCTGGTTGCAATCGAGAACGCCGGATCGAAGTCGTCATCATCGTGTGTGCCATCACCTCCGCCGGAATCCGCAGGCCGACTGCCGGACCGCCAGCGCGCCGAACCCCGGCATTGAACCACGGCTCGCGGCGCTGCCACCGCTCCGGCGGCGGGGCCACGCGGCGTGCGCCTCACGTGGTCTGCGCCCAGCTGCTTCGCCACCGCCGAGGCCGGACCGCCGACCGGCCCTCAGTGCGCCTGGTCCCAGTTCGGCACCGACGCCGACCTCGGCCAGCAGCGGCACCTTCAGGCTCGCCACCGACGCCATCAGGCGCGGCAGCGCCTCGCGCGCCCAGTCGAGCTCGTCCTCGCGGCACCTCGCACACCAGTTCGTCGTGCACCTGCATCACGATGCGGGTGGCGCGCCGCTCGTCGTCGAGTCGCACGCTGCACCGCGATCATCGCCAGCTTGATCAGGTCGGCCGCCGTGCCCTGCATCGGCGCATTGATCGCCTGGCGCTCGGCGCCGCTGCGGCGCGGCCCGCTGCCGCCGTTGATCTCGGGCAGGTAGATGCGACGCCCGAACAGCGTCTCCACGTAGCCCTTGGCGCGCGCCGACGCCCGCGTCTCGTCCATGTAGCGCTTGACGCCGGCGAAGCGCTCGAAATAGCGCTCGATGTAGGTGGCCGCCGCGCTGCGCTCGATGCCGAGGCTCTGCGCCAGGCCGAACGCGCCCATGCCGTAGATCAGGCCGAAGTTGATCGTCTTGGCGTAGCGCCGCTGCTCGGAGCGTGACCGCGTCCGGCGCGATCGAGAACACCTCGCTCGCGGTGGCGCGGTGCACGTCCATGCCTTCGGCGAAGGCGCGCAGCAGGCCCGGATCCTCGCTGATGTGCGCCATGATGCGCAGCTCGATCTGCGAATAGTCGGCGCTGACGATGCGGTGGCCGGGCGGCGCGATGAAGGCTTCGCGCACGCGCCGGCCTTCGGCGGTGCGGATCGGGATGTTCTGCAGGTTCGGCTCGTTGCTCGCCAGCCGTCCGGTCACCGCCACCGCCTGCGCATAGGTGGTGTGCACCCGGCCGGTGGCGCGGTTGATCATCTGCGGCAGCTTGTCGGTGTAGGTGCCCTTGAGCTTGGACAGCGACCGGTGCTCGAGCAGCCGGGCCGGCAGCGGATAGTCGGCCGCCAGCTCGGTCAGCACGTCCTCGTCGGTCGACGGCGCGCCCGACGCGGTCTTCTTGCGCACCGGCAGCCCGAGCTGGCCGAACAGGATGTCGCCGATCTGCTTGGGCGAGCCCATGTTGAACGGCTGGCCGGCCAGTTCGTAGGCCTCCTGCTCGAGCTTGACGATGCGTTCGCCGAGCTGCCGGCTCTGCGCCGCCAGCACCGCCGGGTCGACCAGCACGCCGGTGCGCTCGATGCGCTGCAGCAGCAGCGCCACCGGCATCTCGATGCGCTGGTACAGGTCGCGCATCGCCGGCTCGGCCTCGAGCTGCGGCCACAGCGTGCGGTGCACGTGCAGGCACATCTCGCTGTCCTCGCAGCAATAGTCGGCGGCGCGCTCGATGTCGACCTGCGCGAACGGGATCTGCTGCGCACCCTTGCCGCACAGGTCGGTGTAGCTCAGGCCCTTGCGCCCGAGGTGGCGGTCGGCCAGGCTTTCCAGGCCGTGCGGCCGGTGCGCCTCGAGCACGTAGCTCTGCAGCATCGTGTCGTGGCAGTAGCCCTGCACCGCGACGCCGGCGTTGGCGAACACATGCAGGTCGTACTTGACGTTCTGGCCCGACCTTGGCCGCCAGCGGATCCTCCAGCCACTTGCGCATGCGCTCGAGCACGAACGACTGGCCGAGCTGGTCGGGCGCACCCGCATAGCCGTGGCCGATCGGGATGTAGGCCGCCTGCCCCGGGCGCGACGCTGAGCGAGATGCCGACCAGCCGCGCCTGCATCGCGTCGAGCGAATCGGTCTCGGTGTCGATCGCGGTCAGCTCGGCGGCGCTGATGCGGTCGATCCACGGCTCGAGCGCCTCGGGCGTCAGCACGGTCTCGAAGCGGCGCTCGACCGGATCGGCCGGCGGCGGCGGCGGCCGGCAGCGCGGGCGCCGACGCGGCGCCGCCGGCCTCAGCCGCGTCTCCAGGTCGCGCCGCAAGGTCTTGAAGCCGTAGCGGGCGTAGAACTCGAGCAGCGCCGGCCCGTCGATCGGCCGCAGCGCCAGCGCGTCGAGCGCCGGCCAGCCGGCCAGATGCTCGGCCAGCTCGCAGTCGGTGCGCACCGTCACCAGCTTGCGCGCGGTCGGCAGCCAGTCGAGCACCGCGCGCAGGTTCTCGCCGGCCACGCCCTTGATGCCGGCGGCGGCGGCGATCACGCCGTCGAGCGAACCGTGCTCGTCGATCCACTTGGCGGCGGTCTTCGGGCCCACCTTGGCCACGCCCGGGATGTTGTCGACCGCGTCGCCCACCAGCGTCAGGTAGTCGACGATGCGCTCCGGCGGCACGCCGAACTTGGCCAGCACGCCGGCCACGTCGAGCCGCTCGTTGCTCATGGTGTTGATCAGCGTCACCTGCGGCGTCACGAGCTGCGCCAGGTCCTTGTCGCCGGTCGAGACGACGACCGAACGTCCCTGCTCGGCGCCGAGCCGGCACAGCGTGCCGATCACGTCGTCGGCCTCGACGCCCGGCACCTCGAGCACCGGCCAGCCGAGCAGCCGCACCACCTCGTGGATCGGGCCGATCTGCTCGACCAGCGCATCGGGCATCGGCGCGCGCTGCGCCTTGTACTGCGGGTACCAGTCGTCGCGGAAGGTCGGGCCCTTGGCATCGAAGACGCAGGCCGCCAGTTCGGACGGGTACTGATCGCGCAGGCGCTGCATCATCGCGACCATGCCGTGCAGCGCGCCGGTCGGGAAGCCGTCCGGGCTGCGCAGGTCGGGCAGCGCGTGGTAGGCCCGGTACAGATAGCTGGAACCGTCGACCAGCAGCAGGGTGCGAGGGGAATCGGAAGCGCTCATGCCGGCATTGTGCGGGCTCGGCGCGCATCTCCGGTCGTGCGGCGCCGGCGCGACGCGCAACGGGCACCGCTCAGGACGGCGGCCGGCAGGTCGCATGACGACGCATGGCGCCGGCCGGTCGCCGGCACCGATAAAATGACCGCATGACGCGCCTGACACCTCCTCCTGCTGACCCTGTGCTGTGGTCCGGTTCTGGCGCAGACTGCCGCGCCCGCGGCGCCGCCGCCGACCGAACTCGTCCCGCTCGAGCGCGAACTGCGCGGCGAGCCGAACGTGCAGCGCTGAGCGTGATCGAGGACGACGGGTCGCGGATCGAGGAATTGCGCGTGCGCGGCCGCACCACGCGCATCGTCGTCACGCCGAAGGTCGGCACCGACGCGGGGCTACGAGATCATCACCGAGGACGGCGCACGCGACGTGTCCGAGGGCCTGACCGGCTCGCGCGGCGCTGCCGGCAAGCGGGTCTGGCGCGTGATGGCATTCTGATCGGCGCCGCGTCGACCCGATGGCCGTATTCACCGAGGTGCCGTTCGACACGGCGCATGCCTTCGTCGCCCGCCTCGGACATCGGCGAACTGACCGCGCTGCAGGGCTGCAGCGGCGGCATCGAGAACACCAACTATTTTGCCGACACGACGCCGCGGCCGCTATGTGCTGACGCTGTTCGAGCGGCTGCAGCTTCGAGCAGCTGCCGTTCTACCTGCACCTGATGAAGCACCTGGCCACGCACGGCATTCCGGTGCCCGATCCGCAGGCCGACGCGCAGGGCACGATCCTGCACACGCCTGCTCGGCAAGCCGGCGGCGCTCGTCAACCGCCTGCCGGGACGGCACCACCTGGCGCCGGACATCGCGCCATGCTGCGATCGTCGGCGACATGCTGGCGCGCATGCACCTGGCCGGGCGTCGATTTCGAGCTGGCGCAGCCGAACCTGCGCGGGCTGCGCCTGGTGGAACGAGACGGTGCCGGTGATCGTGCCGTTCCTCGACGCCGGCAGCAGCGCGAGCTGATCGAGTCCGAACTGGCCTTCCAGCAGCAGGTGGCGGCATCGGCGGCCTACGCCGGCCTGCCCGACCGGGCCGATCCACGCCGACCTGTTCCGCGACAACGTGATGTTCGACGACGCCGACGGGCGCGATCAGCTCGGCGGCTTCTTCGACTTCTACTTCGCCGGCGTCGACCGCTTCGTCTTCGACATCGCGGTGTGCCTGAACGACTGGTGCATCGACCTGGCCACCGGCGCGCTCGAGGAGCCGCGTGCGCAGGCCTTCGTCGCCGCCTACGACGCGGTGCGCAGCCTGACGCGCCAACGAGCTGCGGCTGCTGCCGGCGATGATGCGTGCGGCGGCGCTGCGCTTCTGGATCTCGCGCCTGTGGGACCTGCACCTGCCGCGCGACGCCAGCATGCTCAAGGCCCACGACCCGCGCCATTTCGAGCGGGTGCTGCGCTGCCGCGTCGAGTCGCCCTGGCACTTCGAGCGCGGCTGACCACCCGACCATGAGACTGCACACCGTTGCCGCCCGCCAGGGCTTCGTCTGGGTTCGCCGCGGCTTCCAGATCTACCTGCGCCAGCCGCTGTCGACCACCTTCCTGCTCGCGACCTTCCTGTTCGGCGCCCTGCTGCTGATGATGCTGCCCGGCATCGGCGTGCTGCTGCTGCTGATGAGCGCTGCCGCTGGTGTCGCTCGGCTTCATGATCGCCTCGCGCGACGCGCTCGACGGCCGGCGTGCCGGCCCGCGCGTGTTCGTCGAAGGGCTGCGCGGCCCGCCGGCACAGCCGCAGCTCGATGCTGTGGCTGCTGGCGGCCTATGCCGCGGCCAACATCGTGGTGATGCTGATCTCCGACGCGGTCGACGCCGGCCGCCTCGAGGCGATCCAGGCCGCGATGACGACCGATCAGCCAGCCGATCCGCAGGTGCTCGGGCCGATGCTCGGCGACTCCCGGCTGTTCTGGGCCATGGTGCTGCGCCTGACCCTGACCGCGCTGATCGCCGTTCCGTTCTGGCATGCACCGGCGCTGGTGCACTGGCAGGGCCAGGGCGCTGGCCCAATCGCTGTTCATCAGCACCCTGGCCGTCTGGCGCAACCGCGGCGCGATGCTCGTCTACGGGCTCGGCTGGCTGGCGCTGATGCGTGCTGTTCTCGGTGCTGGCCAATGCGCTGGTCGCCCTGCTGGGTGAGCCGCGGCTGCTGGCCCTGGCGGCGATGCCGGCCGGGCTGATGTTCTCGACCGCGTTCTACGCCTCGCTGTACTTCACCTACGCCGACAGCTTCCGGCCCGGCACGCGAGACCGAGCCGCTGCCCGAGCCCGACCCTTCCCGACCCACTGAACTGAGGAGCACTTCGATGCAGACAAACAAGGTCGCGCTGGTCACCGGCGCCGGCAGCGGCATCGGCCGGGCCAGCGCGCTCGCGCTGGCGCGCGCCGGCTACCAGGTGGTGCTGCTCGGCCGACGCGCCGAAGCGCTCGAGCAGACCTGCGCCGCGGCCGCGGCCGAATCGGCCGAACTCGGCGCCCGGCTGCACCCGATGCCGGCCGATGTGACCGACGAAGGCGGCGGTGCGCCAGGTGTTCGAGCAGATCGAGTCGCGCTTCGGCCGGCTCGACCTGCTGTTCAACAACGCCGGCACCGGCGCGCCGCCGTGCACATCGACGAGCTGAGCGTCGAGCAGTGGCGCTCGGTCGTCGACATCAACCTGAACGCGGTCTTCATCTGCTCGCGCGAGGCATTCGGCCTGATGCGCCGACAGGATCCGCGCGGCGGGCGCATCATCAACAACGGCTCGATCTCGGCGCACGCGCCGCGACCGCTGAGTGCCCCCTACAGCGCCACCAAGCACGCGATCACCGGACTCACCAAGGCGATCTCGCTCGACGGCCGCGCCTTCGACATCGCCTGCGGCCAGATCGACATCGGCAATGCGGCCACCGAGATGACCGAGCGCATGGCCGCCGGCATCCTGCAGGCCAATGGTCAGACGATGGTCGAGCCGCGCATGGACGTGCGCCACGTCGCCGATGCGGTGGTCCACATGGCGAGCCTGCCGCTGTCGGCCAACGTGCAGTTCATGACGATCATGGCGACCAGCATGCCGTTCGTCGGCCGCGGCTGAGCCTTCCCATCCAACCCGCAACCAGACATTCGATGGCACAGATCCACCTCATCGGCGGAGAAAAAGGCGGCGTCGGCAAATCGATGGTGGCCCGGCTGCTGGCGCAGTACATGATCGACCGCTCGATCCCGTTCATCGGCTTCGACACCGACCGCTCGCACGGCGCGCTGCTGCGCTTCTATGCCGACTACGCCTCGCCGGTGCAGGTCGACCGCTACGAGATGCTCGACCACATCATCGAGGCCGCGGTCGAGGAGCCCGAGCGGCGCGTGCTGGTCGACCTGGCGGCGCAGACCCACGCGCCGCTGCTGCGCTGGATCGACGAATCCGGCGTGCTCGAACTGGCCGAGGAGAACGGCATCGGCCTCACCTACTGGCATGTGCTCGACAACGGGCGCGATTCGGTCGACCTGCTCGGCAAGCTGCTCGACGCCTTCGGCGACCGGGTGCGCCACGTGCTCGTGCGCAACCAGCTGCGCGGCGACGACTTCCGCCTGCTCGACGAGTCGCCTGCGCTGCAGCGGGCACAGTCGCTCGGCGCACAGACGATCTCGATCAAGCACCTCAACGAGGCGGTGGCCCAGAAGATCGACGCCAGCAGCAGCAGCTTCTGGGCCGCGAGCCAGGCCGCCGACAAGGACGACCACCGGGCTCGGCATGATGGACCGGCAGCGCGTCAAGGTCTGGCTGCGCGACGCCTACGCGGCTTCGATCAGGTCACCGTCTGACCGCCCGGTGGCAGCGCCGGCGCGCTGCTGCCGATGTGCCGTGCAAACGCCGGCATCGTTCTCGAGACACCGTCCCGCCAGGAAAGACCGGCGCCCGCAGCGCGCCGGCGCTGTCCGGGAGAAGGATCAGTCGATCGGCGTCAGCTTGGCGATCGACAGCGCCAGCCACTTCATGCCGTGGCGGCCGAAATTGACCTGGGCGCGCGCATCCGCGCCATGCCCTTCGAGCGTGATCGACCACGCCTTCGCCGAACTTGTTGTGGAACACGCCCTGCCCCGTGCGCAGCCCGTGCGACGGCGCCTTCGGCACCAGCGGCGGTGGTGCGGGCGCGCCGCGCTGCGCCCGGCGCCGACCATCGAGCCGCTGCCACTGCCGCGCGCCCACGCCGCCTGGTAGTCGCGCTGGAAATCCGGAGCCGAAACCCTGGTTGCGCGGCGTGATCCACTTGAGCGACTCTTCCGGCAGCTCGTCGATGAAGCGGCTCTTGACGTGGTAGCGCGTCTGGCCGTGCAGCATCCGGGTCTGGCTGTGGCTGATGTACAGGCGCTTGCGCGCGCGCGTGATCGCGACGTACATCAGCCGCCGCTCCTCCTCCAGGCCGTCGAGATCGGACTGGCTGTTCTCGTGCGGGAACAGGCCCTCCTCCAGTCCGGTGATGAAGACCGCATCGAACTCGAGCCCCTTGGCCGCGTGCACCGACATCAGCTGCAGCGCATCCTGGCCGGCCTGCGCCTGGTTGTCGCCGGCCTCGAGCGAGGCATGGGTCAGGAAGGCGGCCAGCGGCGACATGATCTCGCCGGTCTCGGCATCGGGCGCCAGGTCGACCGCCGCCACCGCAGTCGGCTGCCGGCGGCGATCCGCCCGGGTCCGGCCGGCATCGCCGCGGCATCCGCGCCGATGCCGCCGAGCACCTTGGTCAGCTCGGCATCCGCAGCGCCGCCGAGAATTCATCGACCGGCAGCGCCACCGCATCCTTGCCGAAACCTTCCTGCGTCACGAAGGCCTCGGCCGCATTGACCAGTTCGTCCAGGTTCTCGATCCGGTCGCGGCCTTCCTTGTCGCTGCGGTAGAAGTCGACCAGCCCCGAGGCCTGCAGCATCTGCTCGATGATCTCGCGCAGCGTCATGCCGCGCGTGGCGTTCGCGCATCGAGTCGATCAGCGCGACGAAGGCCTGCAGGTTGCGCGCCGCCCTTGCCGCCGACGGCGCCGACGCTCTGCGCCAGGCTGCGCCCGCTGGCGCGGGCCGCATCCTGCAACTGCTCGAGCGTGCGCGCACCGATGCCGCGCGCCGGAAAGTTGACCACCCGCAGGAAGCTGGTGTCGTCGTTCGGGTTCTCGATCAGCCGCAGGTACGACAGCGCATGCTTGACCTCGGCGCGCTCGAAGAAGCGCAGGCCGCCGTAGACCTTGTACGGGATGCCGGCGTTGAACAGGCCGCTCTCGATCACCCGGCTCTGCGCATTGCTGCGGTACAGCACCGCGATGTCGCGCCGCGCGATGCCGTCGCGGTGCAGCTAGCTGCGCCTCCTCGATCAGCCACTGCGTCTCGGCGAAGTCGCTGGTCGACTCGAAGATGCGCACCGGCTCGCCCTGCCCGGCCTCGGTGCGCAGGTTCTTGCCCAGCCGGCGCGAGTTGTGCGCGATCAGCGCATTGGCGCTGTCGAGGATGTGGCCGTACGAGCGGTAGTTGCGCTCGAGCTTGATCACCTGGTCGACGCGGAACTCGCGCTCGAACGACGCCATGTTGCCGACCTGCGCGCCGCGGAAGGCATAGATGCTCTGGTCGTCGTCGCCGACCGCCATCACCGCGGCGCCGCCTGCGCTGCCCGGGCCGGCGAACATCTTCAGCCAGGCGTACTGCAGCTTGTTGGTGTCCTGGAACTCGTCGACCAGGATGTGCCGGAAGCGGCGCTGGTAGTGCTCGCGCAGCGCCTGGTTGTCGCGCATCAGCTCGTAGGTGCGCAGCAGCAGCTCGGCAAAGTCGACCACGCCCTTCGCGCTCGCACTGGTCCTGGTAGGCCTGGTAGACCGCCGCCAGCGTGCGGCTCTGCTCGTCGCGGATCTCGACGTCGCCCGGGCGCAGTCCGTCCTCCTTGGCGCCGGCAATGAACCAGGCCGACCTGCTTCGGGCACGAAGCGCTCCTCGTCGAGCTTCATCGCCTTGACGATGCGCTTGACCGCCGACTGCTGATCGGCGGTGTCGAGGATCTGGAAGCCCTGCGGCAGCGCCGGCCAGCTTCCAGTGCGCGCGCAGGAAGCGGTTGCACAGGCCGTGGAAGGTGCCGATCCACATGCCGCGCACCGGCAGCGGCAGCATCGCGCCCAGCCGGGTCAGCATCTCCTTGGCCGCCTTGTTGGTGAAGGTCACCGCCATCACCGCCGCCGGGCGACAGCTGCCCGGTCTGGATCAGCCAGGCGATGCGCGTGGTCAGCACCCGCGTCTTGCCCGAGCCGGCACCGGCCAGGATCAGCGCCGAGCGCGGCGGCAGCGTCACCGCGGCGAGCTGCTCGGGGTTGAGGCCGCGCAGCAGGCCGGTCGCGGTCGGGATCGGGGGCCGGCGGAGCGATTCGCGCCGGGCCGTTCGGCAAGGGACGGGATGCATGCCGTGATTGTCGGCCAAGCCGCTCGACAAGCCCGGCGGCAGCCGGCGCAGGCGCAGGCCGCACGCCGGTATACAGTCCGGCACCGGGCCGCACGCACGCATCCGCGGGCGGCCGGCAGCCCTCGACCACGCACTGCCCAACGCGTGGCATCCATTGCCCGGAGGGTTCCGAATTGGAGATATTCGACTACGACAACGTCCTGCTGCTGCCGCGCAAATGCCGCGTCGAGAGCCGCAGCGAATGCGATGCCTCGATCCAGTTCGGATCGCGCCGCTTCGAGCTGCCGGTGGTGCCGGCCAACATGAAGACGGTGGTCGACGAGCCGATCAGCGAATGGCTGGCGGCCAACGGCTACTTCTACGTGATGCACCGCTTCGACCTCGACAGCGTCGCCTATGCGAAGCGGATGCGCGACAAGGACCTGTTCGTCTCGATCAGCGCCGGCGTCAAGCCGGACGACTACCGGATGATCGACCGCCTGGCGGCCGAAGGCGTCGGCGCCGACTACATCACGATCGACATCGCGCACGGTCACGCCGAGACGGTGCACCGGATGATCGACGCACATCAAGGCGAGGCTGCCCGACACCTTCGTGATCGCCGGCAACGTCGCCACGCCGGAAGCGGTGATCGACCTCGAGAACTGGGGCGCCGATGCGACCAAGGTCGGCGTCGGCCCCGGCAAGGTCTGCATCACCAAGCTCAAGACCGGCTTCGGCACCGGCGGCTGGCAGCTGAGCGCGCTCAAGTGGTGCGCGCGCGTCGCGAGCAAGCCGATCATCGCCGACGGCGGCATCCGCGACCACGGCGACATCGCCAAGAGCATCCGCTTCGGCGCCTCGATGGTGATGATCGGTGCGCTGTTCGCCGGCCACGAGGAATCGCCGGGGCGCACGGTCGAGGTCGACGGCGTGCAGTACAAGGAGTACTTCGGCAGCGCCAGCGACTTCAACAAGGGCGAATACAAGCACGTCGAGGGCAAGCGCATCCTCGAGCCGATCAAGGGCCGGCTGGCCGATACGCTGCGCGAGATGCGCGAGGACGTGCAGAGCTCGATCAGCTACTGCCGGCGGCACCTCGCTGGCCGACATCCGCAAGGTCAACTACGTGATCCTGGGCGGCGACAACGCCGGCGAACACCTGCTGATGTGAGGCGCGCGCGGCCGGCGATGCGGCCCTGCAACACCGGCTTGACACCGCCGGACGACGCACCGCACCATCGGGCCGCCGACTGCGGCACCGCTGCGCGCTGCGCCACCGGAGTCGGGCACCCGAACAACAAGCAGTCCAGGGAGAACCACCATGCAAAGCAGGATGCGCGTCCTGTCGGCGTCGATGATCGCGGCCGGCCTGATCGGCGCCGCCGGCGCCGCCCAGGCGCAGATGAACGGCCTCGACAGCTCGGCCTATGTGATGCCGCAGCTGTCGGTCTTCGACGCCGACAACGATTTCGGCGTCGCCGGCAAGGGACCGGCGGTCGGTCTGCGCTACGGCATGCCGGTGGCCGAGGAGTGGGACCTGCAGTTCGCAATCAGCCATGCGCGGCGCTCCGAACGGCGGCAACAAGATCGAGCAGACGCTGTTCGGCGTCGATGCGCTGTACCTGTTCAGCCGCAGCGAGATCCGGCCGTTCGTCTCGATCGGTCTGGGCGCGCAGCGCGACAAGCGCACCCACGTGCTCGGCGACCGTTCCGGCACCTCGCCCTATCTGAGCGCCGGCCTCGGCCTGCAGTGGATGTTCACGCCCAACCTCGGCCTGCAGGCCGATTTCCGGCGGGTCGAGGGCTACATGCGCGACTCCGACGCTGGGGCTTCAAGCGCGGCAGCAACAACTACTTCAGCCTCGGTCTGATGTGGGCATTCGATGCGGCGCAGACGCAGCCGCCGGCACGCTTGTCGAGCGCGCCCCCGCCGCCGCCGATCTTGATGGCACCGCCGCCGCCGCCGCCGGTGGCCCCGCCGCCGCCGCCGCCCCCGCCGGCTCCACCGCCGCCGCAGCGCATGACGCTCGAGGCGAGCAGCCTGTTCGCGCTGAACAGCGCGCGCGTCATCCCGCCGCAGCCCGAGCTCGACGCATTCGCAAGCGCGCTGCAGGCCAATCCGCAGATCAACCAGGTCGTGATCACCGGTCACACCGACCAGCTCGGCACCGCCGAGCATCAACATGCGGCTGTCGCGGCAGCGCGCCGAAGCGGTCAAGCAATACCTGGTGGCCAAGGGCATCGCCGCCGACCGGCTGACCGCGCGCGGGGTCGGATCGAGCCAGCTGGTCACCGATTGCCAGCTGCCGACGCGCGCCGAGATGATCCAGTGCGGCAGGCAGAACCGCCGCGTCGACATCGAGCCGATCACCGTCGCACGCAACTGAGCCGGCGTTTCCGGTCGGCAGCGTCGACCGGCGCGGCACCCAGAGCCCGGCAGCTCGCGCTGCCGGGCTTTTTGCCGTCCGTCGCCGGCGCGCGACCAGCCGCGACCGGGCACCTACAATTCCGGCTCCGCTGCAGCCCTGCCCGACCCGGTCTCCCGATGCCAGAACTCGCCAAATCCTTCGAACCCGCCGCGATCGAGGCCCGCTGGGCACCGTTGTGGGAGCACAGCGGCGTCTACGCGCCGACGCTCGACGGCTCGAAACCGTCGTTCTCGATCCAGCTGCCGCCGCCGAATGTCACCGGCACGCTGCACATGGGGCATGCGTTCAACCAGACGATCATGGATGCGCTGACGCGCTACCACCGCATGCTCGGCCACAACACGCTGTGGGTGCCGGGCACCGACCACGCCGGCATCGCGACCCAGATCGTCGTCGAGCGCCAGCTCGAGCAGCAGCAGATCAGCCGCCACGACCTGGGGCGCAAGAATTTCGTCGCCAAGGTGTGGGAGTGGAAGGAGCAGTCCGGCTCGACGATCACGCAGCAGATGCGCCGCCTCGGTGCCAGCGTCGACTGGGGGCACGAATACTTCACGATGGACGAGCAAGCTGTCGACGATCGTCACCGACACCTTCGTCCAGCTGCACGAGCAGGGACTGATCTACCGCGGCAAGCGGCTGGTGAGCTGGGACCCGGTGCTCAAGTCGGCTGTCTCCGACCTCGAGGTCGAAAGCGAGGAGGAAGACGGCTTCCTGTGGCACATCCGCTACCCGCTGGCCGATGGCAGCGGCGATGTCGTCGTCGCGACCACCCGGCCCGAGACCATGCTCGGCGACGTCGCGGTGATGGTGCATCCCGAAGACGAGCGCTACACCGCGCTGATCGGCAAGCAGGTCACGTTGCCGCTGGTCGGGCGCGAGATACCGGTGATCGCCGATGCCTATGTCGACCGCGAATTCGGCACCGGCGTGGTCAAGGTCACGCCGGCGCACGACGCCAACGACCATGCCGTCGGCCAGCGCCACGGGCTGCCGATCATCGGCGTGCTCACGCTCGACGCCAAGATCAACGAGAACGCGCCGGCGGCCTACCAGGGCCTGGACCGCTTCGAGGCGCGCAAGCGCATCGTCGCCGACCTCGACGCGCACGGCCTGCTGGTCGAGACCAGGAAGCACAAGCTGATGGTGCCGCGCTGCGCGCGCACCGGGCAGATCGTCGAGCCGATGCTGACCGACCAGTGGTTCGTCGCCGTCGGCAAGCCGGGACCGGACGGCAGCAGCATCGCGGCCAAGGCGATCGACGCGGTGGCTTCCGGCGAGGTGAAGCTTCGTGCCCGAGAACTGGGTCAACACCTACGAGCAGTGGATGAACAACATCCAGGACTGGTGCATCAGCCGCCAGCTCTGGTGGGGTCATCAGATTCCGGCCTGGTACGGCAGCGGCGGCGAGATCTTCGTCGCGCGCAACGAGGTCGAGGCCCGCGCCAAGGCGCAGGCTGCCGGCTACGACGGCGAACTGACGCGCGATCCGGACGTGCTCGACACCTGGTATTCGTCGGCGCTGGTGCCGTTCTCGACCCTCGGCTGGCCCGAGCAGACCAAGGAGATGGAGCTGTTCCTGCCGTCGAGCGTGCTCGTCACCGGCTACGAGATCATCTTCTTCTGGGTCGCCCGGATGATCATGATGACGACGCACTTCACCGGCCGGGTTCCGTTTCGCACCGTCTACATCCACGGCATGGTGCGCGACAGCGAAGGCAAGAAGATGAGCAAGTCCGAAGGGAACGTGCTCGATCCGGTCGACCTGATCGAGGGTGTCGACCTCGACACGCTGGTGCGCAAGAGCACGGTCGGTCTGCGCAAGCCGGAGACGGCGCCGAAGGTCGCGGCGCGGGTGAAGAAGGAGTTTCCGAACGGCATGCCGGCCTACGGCGCCGACGCGCTGCGCTTCACGATGGCGAGCTATGCCAGCCTGGGCCGCAACATCAACTTCGACACCAAGCGCTGCGAGGGCTACCGCAACTTCTGCAACAAGCTCTGGAACGCGACCCGCTTCGTGCTGATGAATTGCGAAGGCCAGGATTGCGGCCTGGAGTCGCACACCAAGGCCGAATGCGCGCCCGGCCAGCCATTCCACGGCTACCTCGAGCTTCAGCCCGGCCGACAAGTGGATCAGCAACGAACTGCAGCGGGTCGAAGCGGCGGTCGAGAAAGGCTTCGCCGAGTACCGGATCGACACCGTGGCCCAGTCGATCTACCAGTTCGTGTGGGACGAATACTGCGACTGGTACCTCGAGATCGCCAAGGTGCAGATCCAGACCGGCGAGCGAGTCGCAGCAGCGCGCGACCCGTCGCACGCTGATCCGCACGCTCGAGGCGGTGCTGCGGCTGCTGCACCCGATCACGCCGTTCATCACCGCCGAGCTGTGGGAGCGCGTGGCGCCGGTGGCCGGCCGCGCCGATGCCGGTCCGGCGCCGGCATCGTCGAGCGCCGACTACCCGCTGCCGCAGCTCGATCGCATCGATGCCGACGCCGATGCCTGGGTGGCGCAGCTGAAGGCGGTCGTCGGCGCCTGCCGCAACCTGCGCAGCGAGATGAACCTGTCGCCGGCCGAGCGCGTGCCGCTGATGGTCCACGGCGACCCGGCGTTCGTCGACCAGGCCGGGCCGGTGCTGAAGACGCTGGCCAAGCTGTCCGAGCTGCGCCGCTTCGACGCCGAGGCCGAGTTCGTCGCAGGCCAGCCGCAATGCGCCGACCGCGGTGCACGGCGAACTGCGCATGGCGCTGCATGTCGAGATCGACGTCGGCGCCGAACTCGAGCGGCTGCGCAAGGAGATCGACCGCCTCGGCGCCGAGATCGCCAAGGCCGATGCCAAGCTCGGCAACCAGAGCTTCGTCGCGCGCGCGCCGGCGGCGGTGGTCGAGCAGGAGCGTCAGCGCGTGGCCGACTTCAGCGCGACGCGCGCGCGGCTGTCGGAACAGGCCGAGCGGCTGGCGGCGTCGCACTGAGGCCGACCCGTCCCTCGAACAGGGGGCGGCGCACGCTGCATTGAGGTCGTCGCAAGCCGTGAGCGCGGAGCGCGCATGCCAGAATGATCTGAACGAACACTGCGGACGAGCCATGCACATGCGCGTGACGAAAGCGATCTTCCCGGTGGCCGGCCTCGGCACCCGGTTCATCCCGGCGACCAAGGCGCAGCCCAAGGAAATGCTGCCGGTGGTCGACAAGCCGCTGATCCAGTACGCGGTCGAGGAAGCCTATGCGGCGGGCATCCGCCAGATGATCTTCGTCAACGGCCGCAACAAGCGGGCGATTCCGGACCACTTCGACACCGCCTACGAACTCGAGTCCGAGCTCGAGGCGGCGGGCAAGACACGACCTGCTCGAGATGGTCCGCTCGATCAAGCCCGACGACATGGACTGCATCTACATCCGCCAGCCGAAGGCGCTCGGCCTCGGCCATGCGGTGCAGTGCGGCAGTGCGTGGTCGGCAACCAGCCGTTCGCGGTGCTGCTCGCCGACGACCTGATGGTCGGCAAGCCGCCGGTGCTGGCGCAGATGGTGCGAACAGTTCGACGAACTGCAGGCGTCGATCGTCGCGGTGCAGGAAGTGCCGCAGCGAACAGACGCGGCGCTACGGCATGGTCGCGGGCAGGATGGTCAACGACCGGCTGATGGACCTGAACCAGTTCGTCGAGAAGCCGGCGCCGGAAGATGCGCCGTCGAACCTCGGTGTGGCCGGCCGCTACGTCCTGACGCCGGCGGTGTTCGACGAAGATCCTGAATGTGCCGCGCGGCGTCGGCGGCGAGATCCAGCTCACCGACGGCATCGCCGCGCTGATGAAGCAGGAGAAGGTCTACGCCTACCGCTACGACGGCCGGCGCTACGACTGCGGCAGCAAGGAAGGCTTTCTGCAGGCCAATGTCGAACTCGCGCTGGACCATCCCGCAGCTCGGGGCGTCGTTCCGGGACTACCTGAAGGCGCTCAAGCTCTGAGTCACGCCTCGGCGAGCGCCGCGACGCCGCTGCCCCGGACCCAGCCGCAGCCGTCGGCGCGCTTCAGCGCCGCCGCAGGTAGTGGACGAACTCGTCGCTCTGGCTCGTCTGCTCGACCAGCTCGTTGCCGGTCTGGCGCGCAAAGGCCTGGAAGTCGCGCATCGAGCCGGGGTCGGTGGCAATCACCTTCAGCACGTCGCCGCTGTTCATGTCGGCGAGCGCCTTCTTGGCCTTGAGGATCGGCAGCGGGCAGTTCAGGCCGCGGGTATCGATTTCTTTCTGGGCTTCCATCTCGGATCCTCTGCAGGCGAACGGCGGCGGCACGCGGCCGCTGCCGGTGCGTCAATCATCGCTCGCGGCCGGTCGCAGCAGCGGCTCGCGCCATTGCGGCGCGTGGCCGCGCGCGGTCAGCCAGTCGGCCAGTGCATAGCCGGTGCCGGCCGGCCAGCACACGCACTTCGTGCGGGCGTGAACAGCTTGTATTCGACCAGTTCGGGCGACAGCCTCACCTCGCCGCGCGCGACCACATGGTAGGCGATGATGACCTGGTTCATGCGCTGGAAATCGTAGACGCCGATCAGCTCGATCCGTTCGGCCATCAGCGCGGTCTCCTCGAGCACCTCGCGCGCGATGCCCTCGGTCGGGCTCTCGCCGGCCTCCATGAAGCCGGTGATCAGCGCGAACACGCGCCCCGGCCAGGCCGCGTTGCGCGCCAGCAGGATCTGCCCGTCTTCGTCGACCTTCTCGATCACGGCGGCGAGCACCGGCGTCGGATTGTTCCAGTGCGTCCATTCGCAGGCCGGCGCAGCGCAGGCGCAGCTTCGGCCCGCCGTCCTCCTCGCGCGCGAGCATCGCGAGCGGCTGCGGCGCACTGCGGGCAGAACCTGTAGGATTCATCCGATGCTCCGGGCCGCGCTCAGGCGGGAAAGACGCCGGTCGACAGGTAGCGGTCGCCGCGGTCGCAGACGATGAAGACGATGGTCGCGTTCTCCACCTGCCGGGCGATCTCGCAGCGCGACCCAGCACGCGCCAGCCGCCGAGATGCCGGCAAAGATGCCTTCCTCGCGCGCCAGACGCCGCGCCATCTCCTCGGCGTCGGACTGGCTGACATAGACCAGTTCGTCGACCTGCGTGCGGATCGTAGATCTTCGGCAGATACGCCTCGGGCCATTTGCGGATGCCCGGAATGCGCGAGCCCTCGCTCGGCTGGGCGCCGACCACGCGCAGCGCCGGCTTGCTGCTCCTTCAGATAGCTGACCGGCACCGGTGATGGTGCCGGTGGTGCCCATCGCGCTGACGAAGTGCGTCACCCGGCCGTGCGGTGTCGTTCCAGATCTCCGGGCCGGTGGTCTCGTAGTGCACGCGCGGGTTGTCGTGGTTGGCAAACTGGTCGAGCACCCGGCCCTTGCCGTCCTTCTGCATCTGCTCGGCCAGGTCGCGCGCATATTCCATGCCGCCCGAGCGCGGCGTCAGCAGCAGTTCGGCGCCGAAGGCCTTCATCGTCTGCGCACGCTCGATCGACAGGTCCTCCGGCATGATCAGCAGCATGCGATAGCCACGGATCGCCGCGGCCATGGCCAGCGCGATGCCGGTGTTGCCCGATGTCGCCTCGATCAGCGTATCGCCCGGCTTGATCTCGCCGCGCTCCTCGGCGCGCCGGATCATGCTGATCGCCGGCCGATCCTTGACCGATCCGGCCGGGTTGTTGCCCTCGAGCTTGCCGAGAACCACGTTGCCGCGCTCGGCGATCTCGCGCCCCGGCAGACCGCACCAGCCTGACCAGCGGCGTGCGGCCGATGACATCTTCGATCGTCGCGTACTCGGGCTGGGGCTGGCAGGCGCTTGGCCATGGAGTGATCTGGATGCGCTGCAGCGCTGAAAGGCGTTCGGCGGATGGTTGGTGCCTCCGGTCGGAATCGAACCGACACTCCTTGCGGAACGGGATTTTGAGTCCCGCGCGTCTACCAATTTCGCCACAGAGGCCACCCGGAGCGAGGAAGTATGCCATGCCTCGCAGCCGCGTCGGCCCGGCCGGAATGCGATTTGCGGGTACGCTTCGCGCCCGGCTCACGCCCTTTTGCAACGACCCGCCGACTGGACCCGCATGCCCCCGCTGTCACCGATCACCCAGGCCCTGCTGCTCGCCAACGTCGCCCTGTTCTGTCTCGATTTCTTCGTCGGGCGCTGGCTGATCGGACTGTTCGCGCTGTGGCCGTTCGGCGGCGGCTTCATGCCGTGGCAGGTGGTCACCTATTCCTTCCTGCACGGCGGCCTCGGGCACCTGTTCTTCAACATGCTCGGGCTGTGGATGTTCGGCTGCCGAACTCGAGCGCCTGTGGGGGCCGCGGCGCTACCTGCAGTTCTATTTCGCCAGCGTGCTCGCGGCTGCGGCCTCCCAGCTGATCACCGCCGCAGCTGACCGGGTCGATCTACCCGACGGTGGGCGCGTCGGGCGGGCTGTTCGGCCTGCTGCTCGCCTTCGGCATGATGTTTCCGAACCGGATGATCGTGCCGCTGATCCCGCCGATTCCGATGAAGGCCAAGGTCTTCGTCGCGATCTACGGCGGGCTCGAACTGTTCCTCGGCGTCACCGGAACGCGCTCGGGCATTGCGCACTTCGCCCACCTCGGCGGCATGCTCGGCGGCTACCTGATGATCCGCTACTGGCGCGGCCAGGCGCCGTTCGGCCGTCGCCGCTGAGACGGCACCGGCGTCGAAACCCCTGCGCGCGTGTCGGCGTGCGGGCTGCGGCATGCTGGATCGTCGGACGCTGGCGCCGGCCAGACGGAGGACGGTCATGGTGCAAGTTCGGGCGCAGGCTGTGCAGGCGCGTTGGCGCGCGCTGGTCGCCGCGGCGGCATTGCTGCAGGCGGCGCTCCGCCCGCGCGCAATCGCGCTCGCCGATCCGCCGAGCGAGCTCGACGCGCGGCTGCAGGCGCAGATCCGGGCCCTGGCGCGTGCCCAATCGGCGGTGGTCGGGCTGCGCAGCGTCGCGGTCGACGACGCGATGTCGAACCGCACCGCTGGGGCGCCAGCGCAGCGGTTCGGGCGTGCTGATCGACGACGACGGCGGCCTGATCCTGACGATCGGCTATCTGATCCTGGAGGCCGAGCAGGTGGTGATCGAGCTCGACGACGGGCGCATCTTTCCAGGCAGCGTCACCGCCTACGACCAGGCGTCCGGTTTCGGCCTGGTACAGGCGCTGGCGCCGCTGCCGCGACCGGCCGTGCCGTTCGGCCGCGTCGACGGCGGTGACGCCGGATGATCCGTTGATGATCGCCAGCGGCGGCCGCGCCGGCGACCTGAGCCTGGCCCGCCTGGTGTCGCGCCGGCCGTTCACCGGTTACTGGGAATACCACATCGACACGCGCACTGTTCACCGTGCCGCCGCGCGGCGACCACTCCGGCGCCGGCGCTGTTCAATGCCGACGGCGAACTGCTCGGCATCGGCTCGCTGGTCGTCAGCGATGCCGCGCGGCCCGGGACAGCCGCCGGCTGCCGGCAACATGTTCGTGCCGGTCGACCTGCTGCGGCCGATCCTGGCCGAACTGCGCGACGCACGGCGCGTCGGCGGCCAGCCGGCGCGCCTGGCTCGGCGTCAACTGCGTCGAGCTCGAGGGCGTGGTGCGGGTGGTGCGCGTGACCACGCGACGGACCGGCCGACGCGGCCGGCCTGCTGCCGGGCGACCAGATCGTCGCGATCGACGGTGTGCCGGTGCAGGCGCTCGAGATGCTCTACAAGACGCTGTGGCGCGGCGAGTCGCCCGAATCGCGAGGTCCAGCTCGAGATCGTGCGCGACGGCACGCCGCAGCACGATCACGGTGCAGGCCACCGACCGCAGCCATACGCTGCGCCGCGCGCGCGGCATCTGAGCCGCGCGCTCACAGGCCCTCGCGCACGGTCGGGTAGCGCAGGCGCAGCCCGAGTTCGCACTTCATGCGGTGTTGTCGAGCCGGCGCGACTCGCTCATGAAGCTGAGCGCCATCGGCGACACCTGCGCCGCCATCTGCGCCGCGATCGACCCGCGGCGGGCGCGGCAGCCCGCACAGATCGGCGGCCAGGTCGAAATAGTCGCCCATCAGCAGCTCGCTGTCGTCACAGACATTGACTGCGCGCTGCGGCAGGCCGCGCTGCAGCGCCGCGACGCAGGCGCGCGCCAGGTCGTCGGCATGGATGTGGTTGGTGTAGACATCCTCGGCCGCGTGCAGCACCGGCCTGCCAAGCAGCAGCCGCTCGCGCGGATGGCCGCCGCCGGTCGCGCGCGTAGATGCCCGGGATCCGCAGCAGCGAGACGCGCACGCCGAAGCGGCGGCCGTGAGCGCGCAGCTGCCTGCTCGGCGTCGACCCGGCGCCGCGCACGGTCGGTCGCGCGGCGCAGGCGTGCGGGTCTCGTCGATCCGCGCCCCGCCCGCATCGCCGTACACGCCGCTGGTGCTGCCGTAGACGATGCAGCGCACGCGCGCCGGCGCGCCAGCGCCTGCAGCAGGTGCCGGGTGCGCGAGTCGACGGCGCCGCGCGGCGGCGGTGGCGCCAGGTGCAGCACCGCATCGGCGAGCGCCGCCAGACGGCCGAGCGTTGCCGGATCGTCGAGGTCGCCGAACAGCGGCACGGCGCCGGCGGCGCGCAGCTCGTCACGCCGCTGCGGGCTCGACGTCAGCGCCAGCACCCGCCAGCGTCCGGCCAGCAGGCGCAGCACGCGCATGCCGACGTCGCCGCAGCCGACGATCAGCAGGCGTGGGACGGCGACAGGCGCGGGGCGGATGGAGCGGCATGGGGATGGGCGATGCAGGGATGCGAGGGAACCGCGCCGGCGCCTGCCGGGTCGACCGGTCTGGCACGGCCGCCGCGCAGCGGGCAGAATCGGAGCCGAGTTTAGGCACAGCGGGCAATCGCCCGGCGCTGCCGGCCCCTTGCGAGACGTTCACGAATGAGCTTCTCCGTCACCGTCCAGCCGAGCGGCCGCACCTTTCAGGTCGACCGCGACGAGCCGATCCTGCTGGCCGCGATCCGCCAGGGCATCGGCCTGCCGTACGGCTGCAAGGACGGCGCCTGCGGCTCGTGCAAGTGCCGGCTGCTCGAAGGCCGCGTCATCCACGGCACCCACCAGGCCAAGGCGCTGAGCGACGCCGAGGAAGAAGCCGGTCTGATGCTGACCTGCCGTGCCGCGGCGCAGACCGACGTGGTGATCGAGGCGCGCACCGTGCCGGGACTGGGCGAGTTTCCGGTGCGCAAGCTGCCGACGCGGGTGGCGCGGATCGAGCGGCCGGCCGCCGATGTCGCGGTGCTGACGATGCAGTTGCCGGCCAACGATGCCTTCCAGTACAAGGCCGGCCAGTATGTCGAGTTCATCCTGCGCGACGGCGACCGCCGCAGCTATTCGATCGCCAATGCGCCGCACCGCCAGCGCGAACTGCTCGCCAACGGCCAGCCGGCCATCGAGCTGCACCTGCGCCACATGCCGGGCGGCAAGTTCACCGACCATGTCTTCAGCGCGCTGAAGGAGCGCGACATCCTGCGCATCGAGGGGCCGTTCGGCAGCTTCTTCCTGCGCGAGGACCGCACCCGGCCGATCGTGCTGCTGGCATCCGGCACCGGCTTCGCGCCGATCAAGGCGCTGATCGAGCAGATCGAGCACGACGGCATGGGCCAGCCGGTCGCGCCTGTACTGGGGCTGCCGGCGGTCGGGCCGACCTGTACCAGCACGACTGGGCGCTCGACGCGGCGCAGCGCCTGCCGCAGCTGAGCTATGTGCCGGTGCTGTCCGACGCCGCGGCCGGACGATGCGTGGGCCGGCCGGACCGGCTTCGTCCACCAGGCCGTGATGCACGACCTGCCTGAACTGTCAGGATTTCGATGTCTATGCCTGCGGTGCGCCGGCGATGGTCGACGCGGCGCAAGCCGACTTCATCGCGCGCTGCGGGCTGCCCGACGAGGCCTACTTCGCCGATGCCTTCACCTCGGAGGCCGACAAGCACTGATGGCGATCGACACCTGGTCCGGCTTGAAAGACTTCTGCGCCAGCTCCGACCGATGTTCAGCGGCGGGCGCACGGACCGGCCGATCGACAGGAGACACGATGATGACGCGACGCAACTGGATCGGCATGTTGTCGGCCGTTGGGCCTCGACGCCGGCGCTGTCGTCGACGTCCGGCGCGAGCAGGCATCGGTGCTGCCGGCAGCGCGCCAGGTCCGCCGCAGCGAAGCCGAGTGGCGCAAGCGGCTGACGCCCGCCCAGTTCGACGTGCTGCGGCGCGAGGGCACCGAGCGCCCTTTCAGCAGCCCGCTGAACGACGAGAAGCGCACCGGCCGGTATGTGTGCGCCGGTTGCCGCAATCCCGCTGTTCACCTCCGAGATGAAGTTCGACAGCGGCACCGGCTGGCCGAGCTTCTACACCGCGCTGCCCGACGCGATCGAGACCCGCACCGACTACAAGCTGCTGTTCCCGCGCACCGAATACCACTGCGCGCACTGCGGCGGCCACCAGGGCCATGTGTTCAGCGACGGCCCCGAGCCGACCGGCAAGCGCTATTGCAACAACGGCGTGGCACTCGAATTCGTGCCGGCGACATCGTGAACCAGCCGACGCTGGCGCACCGTCTGCAGCGCAGCTGGTGCTGCTGCTTGCCGCAGCCGGCGCCGGCGTCGCCGGTGCTGCGGATGTCACGGCCGCGACCGGAGCAAGTGCCCGCGCCATCGTCGCCGGTGGCTGCTTCTGGTGCGTCGAAGCCGATTTCGATCGCATCGACGGCGTGCTGTCGACCACCTCGGGCTACATCGGCGGTTCGGTGGTCGATCCGACCTACGAGCAGGTGGCATCCAAGCGCACCGGGCATGCCGAGGCCGTCGAGATCGTCTACGACCCGGGGCGGGTCAGCTATCGTCAGCTGATCGACCACTTCTGGCGCACGATCGATCCGACCACCAGCGACCGCCAGTTCTGCGACGCCGGGACACCCTACCGCACGGCGATCTTCACGCTCGGTGCCGAGCAGCTGGCTCAGGCGCAGGCGTCGAAGGCGGCGCTCGAGAAGGCCAAGCCGTTCCCGGGTCCGATCGTCACCGAGATCGTCGCGGCAACCACCTTCTACCCGGCTGAGCAGTACCACCAGGACTACTACCTGAAGAATCCGCTGCGCTACAAATACTACCGATTCTCCTGCGGACGCGAAGCGCGTCTGAAGGAATTGTGGGGCGCGCAAGCCGTCGCACACTGACGCCAAACGCTGCCGCGGCCAGGGCAGGCTGCTCGCTACCACAGCACGCTGCGGCTGACAACACCGCCGACGCTGTGGAAAGAGCCTGCGTTCGAGGGAATGCCGAACCGGATCAGGCTGGCTATGTTGGGGAGGTTGCAGGCGGATCTGCAACCCGAATCGACACCGCCATCCATGAGGGAAACCACGATGCATTGCCAGCCATCCAGCCACCGCGCGCCACCGATCCGCCGCGCACCGTCGATCCGCATGCCAGCAGTGAACGGCAGACACGCAGCGCGATCACAGGGGCATGCCACCCATCCTCTACGCTTCGACCCTCAGCTTGCCGGCGGGCGAGAACCCGAGCCCCCAGCCGCAACCGCGCTACGAGATCGGTGACTGGTTCGTCACGATCTACTACGCGTCGCCGGATGACGATCCCGACGACGCGCCCCACGTGGAGGCGATTGCGCGTGCCTTGCAGGGCAGCCTCGGCGAGCGGGCGCCGATGTTCCTGAACCAGCACCATCCATCGATTCCGCTCGGGCACAGTGTCGGGTCGCGCCATCCGGGCACGCTCGAGGAAATGCATGCCACGCCGCCCGACTACGGTCACTTCCACATCGAGTTGATCGGCGCCCGACGGGACGTCGGATTTGCTGGTCTGGGCGTGCTCGACACCCTCAAGCGGCACCTGGAAATGTTCGTCTGGGAGCATGCCGATTCGGCGCCGCCGGGCGAAGCGACGCCGGCCCGTGCGGGGTAGGAAGCAGCCGACTCGCAGATGCGGCATCGTCCCCTGGTCCGCCGCTGGCGGGCGAGTAACTTAGCAACTGCGCGGGCTCTCGCGTAGTCATCAAGGAGACGCAGATGAACAAGGATCAGGTCAAGGGCAAGGCGAAGGAAGTCGCCGGCAAGGCCGAGTCGAAGGCCGGCGAAATGACTGGCAGCACCGAACACGAAGTCAAGGGCAAGGCCCGCGAAGTCGAAGGCCAGACGCAGAAGAAGGTCGGTGACGTCAAGGAAAATGTCAAGGATGCCGGCCACGGCAAGCACTGACAGCAAGCCCCTTCGCCGCACCCGGCGAACCCGAACAGCCCTGACCGGACTCGGTCAGGGCTTTTTCATTGCGGCAAAAAAAACCCCGACTGAAAACAGTCGGGGTTTCGATCCTGGTGCCGGGGTCACTCATGCTCTGACCTGTGGCCCGCATGGATGCTCAGTTTTTTGGATTCCAGCATGCGACCCAAAGGGAATCTACAGACTCGATCCGCGGCCGTTCAATTTGCAGCGGTTGCTGCCCGCCGTCGCCGACTCGCGTACTCACGCTCTCCGCCGCCAAGCTGACAATCGCCGTGATCTCCGACGCTGGGCCGAGCGTCGGCTATGCGACGAACTGCCAACCCGGATGTCGGGCCTGTGCGCTCCCGCAGCCCAAACGTCCGCTGCCGCCACCTACGGCGGGCTCAAATCGACCCCATGGAGTCCCACTCCTCCTAAAGTTACGCGCACAAACCTGCTACTCGACGTGCTGACCGTAGTCTGCTGACTTTGTGATGTTCGGCATAGCTTGACGCGTGTCCATAATTCCAACAAAATAGAACTATGGAAGAAAAAGCCGCCGTCGTCGCCCTCGCAGCCATGGCCCAGGGCATGCGCCTGCGCATCTTCCGCGCCTTGATCGGCGCCGCCCCTCAGGGCATGACCCCCGGCGCACTGTCCGCCACGCTGGACGTGCCGGGATCGACCCTGTCCTTCCATTTGAAGGAATTGATGCACGCCGGCCTTGTGACTCAGGAACGCGAGGGCCGCAACCTCATTTACCGCCCGTCCATCGCGCAGATGAACGATCTGCTGGCCTACCTCACCGCGCACTGCTGCCAAGGGGCGCCATGCGATGTCATTGCGCCACCTGGCTGCACCACCTGTTGACCCGGAGATCACCATGAAACGCTTTCATGTCCACCTGCACGTCGACGAACTGGCCAAGAGCGTCGGCTTTTATTCCAAGCTGTTCGCCGCCGAACCGGCTCGCCGCGAAGGGGACTATGCCAAGTGGATGCTCGAAGACCCGCCGGTCAATTTCGCGATTTCTACGCGCGGCACGAAACCAGGCATCGACCACCTGGGCATCCAGACCGACGACTCCGGCGAACTCGCCACGATGAAAGCGCGTGCCGTCGCCGCTGACATGGCGCTGCTGGATGAAGGCGAGACGAGCTGCTGCTATGCCCGCAGCGAGAAGCACTGGGTTACCGACCCGCAAGGTATCGCGTGGGAGCACTTCCACACCCTGGCCAACATCCCGCTTTTCAACGAGGCCGCCGCGCAGGCCCCGACAGGCTCCGCCTGTTGTGCTCCAGCCCAGGCCGAAGTGGCCGGGGGCCAAGACGCTGCGGCCTGCTGCGCACCGACACCACGCGGCAAGCCCAGCGGAATTCCGGTCAATTCCTGCAGTTCTTGCTGCTGAGGTCCGTCGTGAGCGACAAGAATTACAACGTTCTCTTCATCTGCACCGGCAATTCCGCGCGCTCCATCATTGCCGAGGGGCTGATGAACCACCTGGGCGCCGGGCGGTTCAAGGCGTGGTCGGCGGGCAGCCATCCTAGCGGCACGGTCAACCCCTTCGCGCTGCAGTCCCTGTCCACCTGGCGCATTCCGACCGATGGCTTTCGCAGCAAGAGCTGGGACGAGTTCGCGCAGCCCGGTGCCCCCGCGCTCGACTTCGCATTCACGGTCTGCGACAACGCGGCGGGCGAAGTCTGCCCCGTCTGGCCCGGCCAGCCAATGACCGCCCACTGGGGCCTGCCCGACCCGGTCGCGGTGGAAGGCACCGACGCGCAAAAGGCCAGGGCCTTTGTGGACACCGCGATCACGCGCAAGCGGCGCATCGAGCTGATGCTGGCCCTGCCGCTGGCGACACTGAACAGCCTGTCGATGCAGCGCGAGATCAACGCCATCGGCACGCGCTGAGAAAGACGCCAGGACATGGGACTCTTCGAGCGCTTCCTCACCGTCTGGGTCGGCCTGGGCATCCTGGTCGGCGTCGGCCTGGGGCTGGCCATGCCCACCGCCTTCCAGACCATCGCGGCCGTCGAGTTCGCGCACGTCAACCTGATCGTCGCCGTCTTCATCTGGGTGATGATCTATCCGATGATGATCCAGATCGACTGGACATCGGTGAAGAACGTTGGCAAGCGGCCGGGTGGGCTGATGCTGACGCTGGTGGTCAACTGGCTCATCAAGCCGTTCACGATGGCGGCGCTGGGCGTGTTGTTCTTCCAGTTCGTGTTCGCGCCCTGGGTCGACCCCCAGTCGGCCAGCGAGTACATCGCCGGCATGATCCTGCTCGGCGTGGCGCCCTGCACGGCCATGGTCTTTGTCTGGAGCCAACTGGTGAAGGGCGACGCCAACTACACGCTGGTGCAAGTGTCGGTGAACGACCTGATCATGGTGGTCGCATTCGCACCGATCGCGGCCTTTCTGCTGGGTGTCACCGACATCAGCGTGCCGTGGCAGACGCTGGTAATCGCCACGGTGCTGTACGTCGTACTGCCATTGCTGGCGGGCATGGCCACCCGCCATCTGCTGCAGCAACGCTCGCCGCAGGCGGTAGGCGCGTTGGTGGCCCGGCTCAAACCCTGGTCTGTCGTCGGCCTGATCGCCACCGTGGTCCTGCTGTTCGGCTTCCAGGCCCGCACCATCGTCGAACAGCCACTGGTCATCGCGATGATCGCGCTGCCGCTGGTCTTGCAGACCTACGGCATCTTTGCCGTGGGCTGGGTCGGCGCAAAACTCCTGAAGCTGCCGCATGACATCGCCGGTCCGGCCTGCCTGATCGGCACCTCCAACTTCTTCGAACTGGCGGTGGCCGTGGCGATCTCGCTGTTCGGCCTGAACTCGGGTGCGGCCCTGGCCACCGTGGTGGGTGTACTGGTGGAAGTGCCGGTCATGCTGTCGCTGGTGTGGTTCGTCAACCGGCAAAATGGCGCCGCAGTGGCACTCAAGGCAGCATCAGCATGACCATCACGATCTTCCACAACCCGGCCTGCGGCACCTCCCGCAATGTGCTGGCGTTGATCCGCAACAGCGGTGTCGAGCCGGTCATCGTCGAGTATCTCAAGACCCCACCGGGTCGCGCCCGGCTGCTTGAACTCATCACGGCGATGGGGGTGCCCGTGCGCGACGTTCTGCGCCGAAAGGGGACACCCTGCGACGAGCTGAAACTCGAGGACCCGAAGTGGACGGACGACCAACTGCATCGACTTCATGGTCGCGCACCCGATCCTGATGAACCGGCCCATCGTCGTGACGCCGCTGGGCACCCGCTTGTGCCGTCCTTCGGAGCAGTGCTCGACATCATGCCGTCGCCGCAACTCGCTCCCTTTGCCAAGGAAGACGGCGAACCGGTGATCGATGCCGACGGGAAAAGGACAGGTCGCCGTGTCGCTCCTTGACCTGAGCCTGCCGAATATCGACACCGCGGTCGTCGGCGCGCTGTTCGATCCACCCACCGGCACGCGCTTCGCCGGCGCCGGCGCATCGACCCACGCCCCGCGCTTCTTGCTGCTCTACGGCTCGCTGCGCGCACGCTCGTACAGCAAGCTCCTGACGCTCGAAGCGGCGCGTCTGCTGATCGCGATGGGCGGCGAGGTGCGGGTGTTCGATCCGGAAGGCCTGCCCTTGCCAGATTCCGCGCCGGAGACCCACCCCAAGGTGCAAGAACTTCGCGAGGCTGCGGCCTGGGCCGAAGGCATGGTCTGGACTTCGCCGGAGCGACATGGTGCGATGACCGGGATCATGAAAGCGCAGATCGACTGGATTCCGCTCAGCGTCGGCGCGGTTCGACCGACACAGGGCAAGACCCTGGCAGTGATGGAAGTTTCGGGCGGCTCGCAGTCGTTCAACGCGGTGAACCAGTTGCGCGTTCTGGGCCGCTGGATGCGCATGATCACGATCCCGAACCAGTCGTCCGTAGCCAAGGCCTTCATGGAGTTCGACGACGCCGGGCGCATGAAACCTTCGGCCTACTACGAGCGCCTCGTCGACGTGATGGAAGAGCTGATGAAGTTCACGCTTCTGACACGTGACCTGTCACCGTACCTGGTCGATCGCTACAGCGAGCGCAGGGAGAATGCCAAGGAACTGTCGAAGCGCGTGAATCAGCGCTCGATCTGAGCCGGCTGCGCTGCTGGACGGGGGCATCGCCCTCTTGCGCGACATCGCGCAACGCACGCGGGCTCAGGTCGTTTCTCGCAGAGACCGCGGTGCTGCGCGAGGCCGGCCCCATGATTTCGGGCTGAGAGGTGTTTCGGTCAGTCGCAAACTGGGAGTTCTTCCCAGGGGCCCCTTCCCCTTGCCCATCGCGGGCGCATCAACCAGGACACGCCGATGTCGGCCACCGCAGTCGTTACCTGCCTTGGAGTTCTCGTGAGACTTGATCTCACCGTGCGATGACGGTGTTCTGTCGCCGTCGAATTTGGCGCGGCCAGTAATCGCCTGCGAAACAGGCCGCATGTCGGTATCGATTTCGCGGGCAAATGATTCGTTGACCTGGTTGCGCCTTGAATTGAGGTGCAGCCCGAGCGACACTGAAGGCTCTTCCGCGGGCATCGCGTCCGCAGGACCTTCACGACCTGCTCCGCAGGCTTAAGGCCAGTTCGCTGGCGTCGCAGTCGTCACCTGGGTGATGTCCCGCGGCGTGGTGTAAGTCGTCAACCCGGACAGGCTGAGGTACACATGCTCAGCGCGGCACTGCCGACAGCCGAGTGGGGCGAGTATCGCTGAGAGTTTGCAGGCCTTCAAGCTGCATGTACCGGCGGTTGAGCGACCACTCGTCGTTCTGCTCGAGCATCATGGCTCCTACCAGGCGGGTGATGGCCGCGTCGTTGGGGAAGATGCCCACGACATTGGTCCTGCGCTTGATCTCGGCGTTCAGCCGCTCCAGCGGGTTGGTGCTGTAGATCTGCGCCCAGTGGGCTCTGGGGAAGGTCATGAAGGCGAGCACATCGTTCTCGGCCTCGTGCGTCATGAGACGGCTTGAGACGAACTGATCCCCCTCTGGCAAGAAAAGAGGCCTAAGGATCAACACCGCGCAGCAGCACGCTGTGTCGACCCCGAGTCACTTGATTTGATCCCCAGGTGAGTGACCCAAGAGGGGACGAGCCAATGTGTATGACTTCGCAGCCTTCGGGTTGCCCCTCAGACCCGGCCCACGGCGCGGTCTACTTGGGCCGTTAACCGTCCCCCTGCAACTCACACAGTCTCATGCGGTCTCACTGGCTCAAGCTGGCGTGACGCTGAGCTTCAACCCGACCGCATGCAGCACCTTGTGCAAGGTGGCGATGGTCGGATTGCCGTTCTCCGACAGCGCCTTGAACAAGGTCTTTTCGCCGACTTCGGCTCGCTTGGCGACCTCGGCCATGCCGTGCGCTCTGGCAACCTGGCGCAGCGCCAGCAGCAGGGCTGTCGGATCTTCCATTTCGATGACAGCCTCCAGAAACGCCGCGGCCTCGATCGGATCACGCAGGGCGGCGCTCAGGCTGTCGTCGTAACTCTTGTCTCGTGCATTCACGGTTCACCTCGCTTGCGCCAATCGGCCAGATAAGCCCCGCCTGCTTGATCTGCGCAGACTGTTTCGATTTGTCGCTTCCGCACAGCAGCAGGACGACGACCAGACCTTGACGGCTCACATAGACCCTGTAGCCGGGGCCATGGTCTATCCGCAGTTCCTGCACGCCATCCTGCAGCGGCTTGAAGTCACCAAACTTTCCGGCCTGGACCCGCACCAGCCTGGCTCTGATGCGTGCCCTGGCCTGCACGTCTCTGAGCGACGACAACCCACTCATCAAATGGCGAGCGGCCGTCCACCGTCGAAGTAGGTCCGAAGCTCAATCACAATAGTACTCTAAAAGATACCATTAGGTGTGATCTGATCAGGCCGGGTCGACAGATCAGGGACAGCCCGCCGCCGTCGCTCAGCGTCTGAGGTTTGCCGCTACCACCCGCCGACTTGATGGCAGCCTTGATGGCCTTGCCAGAGAGGATGTTCTTCGCCGCCATGACCGGATAACTCCCGGGTAACTTGACCGGAGAGCGGCCAGTTATCCGGAATGTGGGCGTGAGACGTCATGAGACGGCTTGAGACGAACTGATCCCCCTCTGGCAAGAAAAAAGGCCTAAGTCGTTGATTTGACTAGGCCTTTCCGTAGAGCTTGAGACGAAGTGAGACGTCGTGAGACGTCCTGAAAACCCTATTCTGGTGGAGCCGGGGGGAATCGAACCCCCGTCCGCAAGCCATCATCAGGCAGTTCTACATGCTTAGCTGACTGATTTGGTTTTAAGGATCAACACCGCGCAGCAGCACGCTGTGTCGACCCCGAGTCACTTGATTTGATCCCCAGGTGAGTGACCCAAGAGGGGACGAGCCAATGTGTATGACTTCGCAGCCTTCGGGTTGCCCCTCAGACCCGGCCCATCGGCCAACCGTTGCGAAGCTCACCGGTTTTAAGCGGCGAGAGCGTACGTAGAGTCGTTCGCAGTTACTTTGTTTCCAGATGGATTTACGAGCTGACTGGTGCTCGGCATGCCCTGTTCCAAATCCGTACCCGCGTCGAAGCCAGGTCGGCCCCAGAGCTGCGTAGTTTAGGCCATCCGGGCAGCTTCAAGAGTGTCCGTGGGATTGCGAGCATGTGATCGGCGCCCCAGCGGTCGATCGCGTCGCCGGTGCCGAGGTAGCCCCAGCCCGCCACCGCGGTCGGCATGCCGGCGGCGCGGCCGGCCTGGACGTCGCGCAGGTCGTCGCCGACGTAGATGCAGGCGGCCGGGTCGACTTCCAGGCGGCGCGCTGCCTCGAGCAGCGGCTCGGGATGCGGTTTCGCATGCGCCGTGGTGTCGCCGGCGATCAGCACCGCGCTGCGTGCGGCCAGTTCCAGCGCGGCGACCAGCGGCTGCGCGAAGCGGGTCGCCTTGTTGGTGACGATGCCCCAGCGGATGCCGCGCGCGTCGAGCTGTTCGAGCAACGGCCAGACCGGCTCGAAGACCTGCGTCAGCTGCGTCATGCGCGCTTCGTAGCGGCGCAGGAATTCGTCACGCATCGCTTCGAATGCTCGATCCGCCGGCGTGATGCCGAAGGCGGCGCCGAGCATGCCGCGGGCGCCGGTTCCGACCACCGGGCGCAGCTGCGCATACGGCGCCGCTGCGCAGGCCGCGCTCGAGCCGCATGTCGTTGGCCGCGCCGGCCAGATCGGGTGCGCTGTCGACCAGCGTACCGTCGAGGTCGAACAGCACCGCCTGGATGCGCGAGCCCGGCAGCACCGGCCTGCCGTGGCGGTCGTGCGCCGCCGCCAGCGCCGGCGCGCTCATGACGGCCGGCGCGTGGCCAGCATGTAGTTGACGCTGGTGTCGTCGGACAGCCAGTAGCGCCGCGTCAGCGGGTTGTATTCGAGACCGCGGCTGGCCCTGCAGTTCGAGTCCGGCGGCGCGACAGGCACGCGGCCAGCTCGCTCGGCCGGATGAAGCGCGCGTACTCGTGCGTGCCCTTCGGCAGCAGCTTCAGCAGGTACTCGGCACCGACGATCGCGAACAGGAAGCTCTTCGGGTTGCGCGAGATGGTCGAGAAGAAGACCCAGCCGCCGGGCTTGCACAGCGTGGCGCAGGCATTCACCACCGAGCCGGGGTCGGGCACGTGCTCGAGCATCTCCATGCAGGTGACGACGTCGAACTGCCCCGGCATCTCGTCCGCCAGCGCCTCGACCGCCACCGCGCGGTACTCGACATCGGGCGTACCGGCTTCGAGCGCATGCAGCCGGGCCACCTGCAGCGCCTTGGTCGGCGAGGTCGATGCCGAGCACCTTGGCGCCCTTGCGCGCCATCGAATCCGACAGGATGCCGCCGCCGCAGCCGACGTCGAGCACGCGCTTGCCGGACAGCCGCGCCTGCTGGTCGATCCACTCGAGGCGCAGCGGGTTGATCTGGTGCAGCGGGCGGAATTCGCTGTCCGGGTCCCACCAGCGGTGGGCCAGTTCGCTGAACTTGGCGAGTTCCTGGGGATCGGCGTTCTGGCTCATGGCGCGATGGTATCAGAACGGTGGTCGGTCACGCCGCGACGGCAGACCCCGGAGCGGGCAGGCTCACAGCACCACCGGCTCGGGCTCGAGCCGGATGCCGAAGCGGCCGTAGACGCTCTCCTGGATCGCGCGCGCCAGCGTCATCACCTCCGAGCCGATGGCGCCGCCGCGGTTGACCAGCACCAGCGCCTGCTTGTCGTAGACGCCGGCGCGGCCGACCGACTTGCCCTTCCAGCCGCAGGCGTCGATCATCCAGCCGGCGGCCAGCTTGACCTGGCCGTCGGGCAGCGGGTAATGCACGATCTCCGGGTCGCGGCCGATGATGTCGCGGCACTGCTCCGGCGTGACGAGCGGGTTCTTGAAGAAGCTGCCGGCATTGCCGATCTGCTGCGGGTCGGGCAGCTTGTGGCGCCGGATCGCGATCACCCAGTCGGCAACCTGGCGCGCGCGTCGGCTCGGTGATGCCGGTCTCGGCCACCTTGCGTTCGAGTTCCAGGTAGCCGAGCACCGGCCGCCACGGCCTGGGCAGGCGAAAGCGCACCCGCGTGATCACGACCCGGCCGGCCAGCGAATGCTTGAAGACGCTGTCGCGGTAGCCGAAGGCGCACATCTCGGGGCCGATCGTGACGGTCAGGCCGGTGCGCAGATCGACGCCGTCGAGCGACTCGAAGCGATCGCGCAGTTCGAGCCCGTAGGCACCGATGTTCTGCACCGGCGACGCGCCGACGGTGCCCGGGATCAGCGCCAGGTTCTCGAGCCCGGGAAAGCCATGCTCGAGCGTCCACATCACCACGTCGTGCCACGACTCACCGGCGCCGGCCTCGACGATCCAGGCGTCGGCGCGCTCCTCGACCAGCCGCACGCCGGGCACCTCGACCTTGAGCACCGTCTGCGGCATGTCGCGCGTCAGGATGATGTTGCTGCCGCCACCGAGGATGAACTTGGGCGCGCGGCCCATCTCCGGATCGTCGACGACGCGGCGCACGTCGGCATCGCTGCGGATGCGCACCAGCGTCTGCGCCACCGCCGGCAATCCGAAGCTGTTGTACGGTTTCAGGCTCACGCCTGTTTCTGTTTGCATGGCAGAATTTTCGCCCATCCATGGCGCGCCGGGTCAGCCGCCCGCCGCCGATGCCCTGCCTTTTCCGCGGAGACCCATCCCATGCCCAGCTTCGACGCCATGCTCGACCCCAACCTCGTCGAGGTGAAGAATGCCGTCGACCAGACCGCCAAGGAGATCGGCACCCGCTTCGACTTCAAGGGCACTTCGGCGCGCGTCGAGCTCAAGGACAAGGAGCTGACGATCTACGGCGACAGCGATTTCCAGATCGACCAGGTGACCGACGTGCTGCTGGCCAAGCTGACCAAGCGCAGCGTCGACGTGCGCTTTCTCGACCGCAGCGCCAAGGTCGAGAAGATCGGCGGCGACAAGGTCAAGCAGGTGCTGACGGTCAAGAGCGGCATCGACAGCGACACCGCCAAGAAGATCCAGACGCTGGTCAAGCAGAGCAAGCTCAAGGTGCAGGCGTCGATCCAGGGCGACACGGTGCGCATCACCGGCGCCAAGCGCGACGACCTGCAGCAGGCGATCGCGCTGCTGCGCAAGGAGGTGCCGGACGTGCCGCTGTCGTTCGACAACTTCCGGGACTGACCCGCGCGCTCGCCCATCCGGGCTCCAGTCTGGGGGCGGGGCAATCGGCGCAGTCCTCGGGAGATACCCGCAGGCGCTCCCGGCAAGCCGGCGCGGCCCGTCACGGTAGCGACAGTTCCTGCGAACGGGCGTGCTAAAACCGAAGGTGGTTGCCGTCGCCCACCTGCCGGCGGACCTCAGAGGAGCGACCGATGGATCTGAATTTCACCGCCGAGGAACAGGCCTTTCGCGACGAGATCCGCGCCTGGGTCGCGGCGAACCTGCCGAAGGACATCAGCCACAAGGTGCACAACGCGCTGCACCTGACGCGTGACGACATGCAGCGCTGGGCCAAGATCCTGGGTGCCAAGGGCTGGCACGGCTGGGGCTGGCCGAAGCAGTTCGGCGGCCCGGGCTGGAACGTGATCCAGCGCCACATCTTCGAGGAGGAATGCGCGCTGGCCGGCGCGCCGCGCGTGGCGCCGTTCGGGCCGGTGATGGTGGCGCCGGTGATCATGGCCTTCGGCACGCCCGAGCAGCAGCAGCGCCACCTGCCCGGCATCATGAGCGGCGAAGTCTGGTGGAGCCAGGGCTACAGCGAGCCGGGCGCCGGCTCCGACCTGGCATCGGTGAAGTGCAAGGCCGAGCGGCGCGGCGACAAGTACATCGTCAACGGCCAGAAGACCTGGACCACGCTCGGCCAGTACGGCGACTGGATCTTCTGCCTGGTGCGCACCAGCAACGAAGGCAAGCCGCAGACCGGCATCAGCTTCCTGCTGATCGACATGAAGAGCAAGGGCGTCTCGGTCAAGCCGATCATCATGCTCGACGGCGGCCACGAGGTGAACGAGGTCTGGTTCGACGATGTCGAGGTGCCGGCCGAGAACCTGGTCGGCGAGGAGAACAAGGGCTGGACCTACGCCAAGCACCTGCTCGCGCACGAGCGCACCAACATCGCCGACGTGAACCGCTCCAAGCGCGAGCTCGAGCGGCTGAAGCGCATCGCACGTGCCGAGGGCCTGCTCGACGGACCGCACGACGACGGCCGCTTCCGCGACGAGATCGCCCGCCTCGAGGTCGAGATCGTCGCGCTCGAGATGATGGTGCTGCGCGTGCTGTCGGCCGAGAAGAGCGGCAAGCAGTCGCTCGACGTCGCCGGGCCTGCTGAAGATCCGCGGCAGCGAGATCCAGCAGCGCTACAGCGAGCTGATGATGCTCGCCGCCGGGCCGTTCGCCCGGCCGTTCATCGCCGAGGCGATGGAGGCCGGCTGGCAGGGCGATCAGGTCGGCGCGGCGCATGCCGCGCCGCTGGCCGGCACCTACTTCAACCTGCGCAAGACGACGATCTACGGTGGCTCGAACGAGGTGCAGCGCAACATCGTCGCCGCCACGGTGCTCGGCAGCTGACGACGAACGGAGAACCGAATGGATTTCGAATTCACCGAAGACCAGCTGTCGCTGAAGGATGCGGTCGAGCGCTGGGTCGAAAAGGGCTTCCCGTTCGAGCGCCGGCATGCGCATCGCCAAGGCGGGTGGCGCGACGCGCGAGGTCTACGCCGAACTGGTCGACCTCGGCCTGACCGGGCTGGCGGTGCCGGAGGCGCACGGCGGCATGGGCTTCGGCGCGGTCGAGGCGATGGTGGTCAGCGAGGCGCTCGGCCGCGGGCTGGTGAATGCGCCGTTCGCGCAGGGCGCGCTGATCGCGCCGACCCTGCTGTCGGCCGCGCCGACCGAGCTGCAGTCGCAGTGGCTGCCGAAGATCGCCGACGGCTCGGCGCTGGTCGTGCTGGCGCACCAGGAGCAGGCGGCGCGCTACCGGCTCGACCACGTCACCACCCGCGCCAGCCAGCGCGACGGCCGCTGGCAGATCGACGGCGCGCAAGAGCGTGGTGCCGGCCGGCGACGAGGCCGATGCCTTCATCGTGCCGGCGCGCATCGCGGGCGCCGACGATGCGGCCGACGGCATCGCGCTGCTGCTGGTCGAGACGCGCGGCCAGCGGCGTCGGTGTGCGCGGCTATCCGACCCAGGACGGCGCGCGCGCGGCCGAAGTCAAGCTCGACGGCGCCCCGGCCACGCTGATCACGCCGCGATGGCCTGGCCACGCTCGAGCAGGCGGTCGACGCCGGCATCGCCGCGCTGTGCGCCGAGGCGGTCGGGCGTGATGGAGAAGCTGGTTGCGCTGACGGTCGAGTACATGAACACGCGCAAGCAGTTCGGCGTCACGATCGCGAGCTTCCAGGCGCTGCGCCATCGCATCGCCGACGTCAAGATGCAGCTCGAGCTCGGCCGCTCGATGAGCTACTACGCCAACCTCAAGATGGCGCGATCCGGCGCCGCAGCGGCGGCGCGCGATCGCCCAGGCCAAGGTGCAGATCTGCCAGTCGGTGCGCTTCGTCGGCCAGCAGTGCATCCAGCTGCACGGCGGCATCGGCGTGACAGACGAATATGCGGGCAGCCACTACTTCAAGCGCCTGACGATGATCGAGATGGCATTCGGCGACGGCCTGTTCCACCTCGGCGAGGTGTCGCGCCGGATGCAGGACAAGGCCGGCGTCTTCGCCTGAACGCGCGCCGATGCACGGTGGTCTGATCGACGTCGCCGGGCTGCGCGTCGGTCACCACGACGATGCGCGCCGACCGACCGGTTGCACCGTCGTGCTCGCCGAGCGCGGCGCGGTCGGTGGCGTCGACGTGCGCGGTGCGGCCCCCGGCACCCGCGAGACCGATCTGCTGTCGCCGCTGAACAGCGTCGAGCAGGTGCACGCGGTGCTGCTGTCCGGCGGCAGCGGCTTCGGCCTCGACGCCGCCGGCGGCGTGATGCGCTGGCTGGAGGCGCGCGGCATCGGGGTGGCGGTCGGCCCGGCGCTGGTGCCGATCGTCCCGGCGGCCATCCTGTTCGACCTGTGGATCGGCGATGCGCGGATCCGCCCGGACGCGCGCGGCCGGTCATGCCGCCTGCGACGATGCGCTGGCGCGCAGCGGCGCCGACGCTGCCGCCGAGGGCAATCTCGGCGCCGGCTGTGGCGCCAGCATCGGCAAGCTGTTCGGTGCCGAGCACGCGATGCGCGGCGGTCTCGGCCAGGCCTCGGTGCGCGTCGGACGGCATCACCGTGGCGGCGCTGGTCGTCGTCAACGCCGTCGGCGATGTGATCGACCCGGCGACCGGACGGCTGATCGCCGGCGCACGCGGCGCCGATGGCCGCACCCTGCGCGACACGATGGCGAGCCTGCAACGCGGCGCCACGCCGTGCGGACCGACGATCGGCGCGGCCACGACGATCGGCGTCGTCGCCACCGACGCCCGGCTGACCAAGGCGCAGGCGACCAAGGTCGCGCAGATGGCGCACGACGGTCTGGCGCGCAGCATCAACCCGGTGCACACGCCGAGCGACGGCGACACCCTGTTTGCCCTCGCGACCGGTCGCGTCGACGCGTCGGTCGACGCAGCGCAGCTCGGGCTGATCGGCGCGCTCGCCGCCGAGGTCACGGCGCGCGCGGTGGTGCGCGGCGTGCGCGCAGCCACCACCCTCGACCGCCCCGGCCTGCCCTACCTGCCGGCGCTGCGCGACCTCGCCGACGCCCGTCCGGTCTGACGCGCGACCGGCCCGGGCTCTGCCACACTGCGCGCCTGCTCCCCGGCAGCCGTTCACCGACGCCCACGCCATGACACACCCAACCGCTCGACCCGCCTCGAGGCGCCGCCTGCTGCTGCTCGGCAGCCTGCTGCTGCTCGGTGGCTGCAGCCCGCTGCTGCCCCGCCTGCCATCGCTGTTCGGCAGCACACCGGCAGCCGCGACGCCGCCGATCCTGTTCGTGCACGGCAACGGCGACAGCGCGGCGCTGTGGCAGACCACCGTCTGGCGCTTCGAGAGCAACGGCTGGCCGCGCGACCGCCTGTATGCGATCGACATGCCCTACCCGCTCGCCCGCGACGACGATGCGATCGCCCAGCCCGGACGCAGCTCGACGCGAAGACCAGCGACGCCACCTGGCGAGCGCCGGTCGACCGGGTGCTGCAGCAGCACCGGGGCACGTCAGCTGGTGCTGGTGGCCAATTCGCGCGGCGGGTATGCGGTGCGAAACCTGATCGCCAGCGGCGGCAGCGCAGCAGCCGCCAAGGTCTCGCACGCGGTGCTCGGCGGCACCCCCAACCACGGCGTGCGCTTCGACCCGGCCAATCGACCGGGCAACGAGTTCAACGGCGCCGGGCCGTTCCTGCAGCGGCTGAACCGGCCGACGCGACGCTGCCGGCAGCGAGGTCGACCCGGGCGTGCGCTGGCTGACCATCCGTTCCGACAACAACGACAAGTTCGCGCAGCCGACCGGTGAATGGATCGGCGCCAAGGGCCAGCCGACCGGCATCGGCCTACGACGGGCCGGCGCTGAAGGGCGCGACCAACGTCGTGCTGCCGGCGCCGATCACCGCGAGGTCGTCGTACGGCGCCGCGGCCTTTGCCGAGACCTGGCGCTTCATCACCGGCACGCGCACCGTCGACGACTCGCCATCGTGCCGGAGCCGGTGGTGCATGCTCGACGGTCAGGTCTTCGGATCCGGGCTCGACAACCGCGCCGACAGCGGCGGCTTTGCCAACAACCTGCCGCTGGTCGGTGCGCGGGTCGAGGTCTTCGCGGTCGATCCGGCCAGCGGCGAGCGCCGCGGCGGCGCACTGCTCGAGCCAGACGATCGGCGCGGACGGCGCGCTGGGGACCGTTCGCAGACCGACTCGCGTCACGCCGCTCGAGTTCGTCGATCAGCGCGCCCGGCTTTGCGACCACCCACCTCTACCGGTCGCCGTTTCCGCGCTCGTCGTCGCTGGTCCACCTGCGACCCGAACGCGTTGCGAGCAACGAACGCGATGCCAAGGCGGTGGTGCTGCTGAGTCGCCCGCGCGGCTATTTCGGCATTCCGCGCGACGAGATCAGCCTGGACGGCCGCGAACCGCCGCCGGGCATCGATGCCGGCGTGGCGGCGTCTCGACATCGCGGCTGGTGCTGGTCGATGCCGGCGCCGCGCCCGGTCGTCGGCCGCTTCAATCGGCGAGCGCCTCGTCGGCCGGGTCTGGCCGGCGGTCGACAACCACATCGTCGATGCTCGAGCTGCAGGACTGAAGCGATGAGCGGCACGACAGCCCGCCGATGCGCATCAACCAGATCCTGTTCTCGCAAGGTTTCGGCACCCGGCGCGACTGCGACGCGCTGGTGCTGGCCGGCCTGGTCAGCGCACGACGGGCGGCCGCATCGACGATCCGGATGCCGAGTTCGACCCGCATCGGCTGCAGTTGCAGGTGCGCGGCCAGCCCTGGGAGGTGCACCTGCAGGCGCTGCTGATGCTGAACAAGCCGGCCGGCTACGAATGCTCGCAAAAGCCCAAGCACCATCCGAGCGTGCTGAGCCTGCTGCCGCCGCCGCTGCGCACGCGCGGCGTGCAGCCGGTCGGCCGGCTCGATGCCGACACCACCGGGCTGCTGCTGCTGACCGACGATGGCGCGCTGATCCACCGCCTGACCTCGCCGCGCCACCATGTGCCCAAGGTCTACGAGGTCGGCTGCAAGCACCCGGTCGACGCGCACGCAGATCGAGCGCCTGCTGGCCGGCGTCAAGCTGATCGACGATCCGGCGACGGTGCGCGCCGCGGCCTGCGAAGCCACCGGCGAATGCACGCTGCGCCTGACGCTGACCGAAGGCAAGTACCACCAGGTCAAGCGCATGCTGGCGGCGGTCGGCAACCGGGTCGAGACGCTGCACCGCAGCGCCATCGGCGGCGTCGCGCTGCCGCGCCGACCTGGCGCCCGGCGAGCTGGGCCTGGCTCGACGACGTCGCAGCGCCTGGCACTCGGCCTGCCGGGGCATGGCAGAACAGCCGGCGCCAGCGCCGATAATCGCTGACCATGCGACTTCTTCCGCGGCTTCCGCGCGCGCCGATCGGATCGCGCCGCCTGCGCGCTGACGATCGGCAATTTCGACGGCGTGCACCGCGGCCACCAGGCCATGCTCGCGCTGCTGAACAACGAGGCGCGGCACCGCGGCCTGCCCAGCTGCGTGCTGACCTTCGAGCCGCATCCGCGCGACTACTTCGCCGGCTCTGGCCGGCCGGCCCGAGCTGGCGCCGGCGCGCATCGCGACGCTGCGCGACAAGCTCGGCGAGCTCGAGCGCTGCGGCATCGACCAGGTGGTGGTGCTGCGCTTCGACGCAGCGCCTGGCGTCGCTGTCGCCCGAGGACTTCATCCAGCAGGTGCTGGTCGACGGGCTGCAGCGCGGTACGTGCTGGTCGGCGACGACTTCCGCTTCGGCGCGCGGCGCGCCGGCGACTACGCGATGCTCGACGCGGCCGGCGACGCGCACGGCTTCGACGTGGCGCGCATGAACAGCTACGAGGTGCACGGGCTGCGCGTGTGCAGTTCGGCGGTGCGCGAGGCGCTGGCCGCCGGCGACATGGCGCAGGCGTGCGGCGCTGCTCGGCCGGCCGTACACCATCAGCGGCCATGTGGTGCATGGCCGCAAGCTCGGCCGCGAGCTCGGCTTTCCGACCCTGAACCTGCGCTTCGCGCACTGGAAGCCGGCTGCCAGCGGCATCTTCGTCGGTGCGGGTGCTCGGCCTGGCGACGCAGCCGCTGCGCGGCGTGGCCAACCTGGGCGTGCGGCCCGACGGTCGAGGATGCCGGCCGGGTGCTGCTCGAGACCCACTGCCTCGACTGGCCGGCCGAGCTCGGCGCGCGAGGGCGGCTACGGTAGCTGCATCCGCGTGGAACTGCTGCACAAGCTGCACGACGAGCTGCGCTACGCGTCGTCGATGCGCTGCGCGACGGCATCGCGGCGATGAGCGCGATGCGCGGGCGTGGTTCGCCGCGCACCGCTGAAGGCTCGGGCCAGCGGCTAGAATCAGCCGATGGTCCTGCCCCGCCAATCCGCACTTCGCGGCGCTCATGCGCCGTGCCGGCCATCGGCCACGCGGCGCCAGACCACGCGCGATCGAATTTGACGGCGGCACCCGCCGGACACGGCGCTGCCGCCCGCACGGGACATGCCGACCGGCTCCGGTCCAGCGCTGTCGCTACCTCCCGCCTTCTCCGGATCTGTGCCGCCCGATGCTGCAGCGGCACGCCGCCCCAGGAACACGCCATGGCTGATACCCGACCCGCCGGTGCCGGCGCCGATGCCGACGTCGCGCCGAGCCGAACCGACTACCGCAACACGCTGAACCTGCCCGACACGCCCTTCCCGATGCGCGGCGACCTGCCCAAGCGCGAGCCGGGCTGGGTCAAGGAGTGGGACGAGCAGGGCCGCTACAAGCAGCTGCGCGACGCGCGCCGCGGCGCGCCGATGTTCGTGCTGCACGACGGCCCGCCGTATGCCAACGGCCAGATCCACATGGGCCACGCGGTCAACAAGATCCTGAAGGACATGATCGTCAAGGCGCGCCAGCTCGAAGGGCTTCGACGCGCGCTACGTGCCGGGCTGGGACTGCCACGGCCTGCCGATCGAGAACGCGATCGAGAAGAAGCACGGCCGCAACCTGAGCCGCGACGAGATGCAGGCGAAGAGCCGCGCCTACGCCACCGAGCAGATCGCGCCAGCAGATGGCCGACTTCAAGCGCCTGGGCGTGCTCGGCGACTGGGACCATCCGTACGAGACGATGGACTTCGCCAACGAGGCCGGCGAGATCCGCGCCTTCAAGCGCGTGATCGAGCGCGGCTTCGTCTACCGCGGCCTGAAGCCGGTCTACTGGTGCTTCGACTGCGGCTCGTCGCTGGCCGAGTTCGAGATCGAGTACGCCGACAAGAAGAGCCAGACGCTCGACGTCGGCTTCCTGTGCGCCGAGCCCGACCGGCTGGCCAGCGCCTTCGGCCTGACCGGCGCTCGGCAAGGACGCCTTCGCCGTCATCTGGACCACCACCGCCTGGACCATCCCGGCCAACCAGGCGCTCGAACCTGAATCCCGACGCTCGACTACGCGCTGGTCGACACCGAGCGCGGCCTGCTGGTGCTGGCCGCGCTCGCTGGTCGAGACGTGCCTGGAGCGCTACGGGCTGACCGGCCAGGTGCTCGCGACGACGCCGGGCGAGAAGCTCGGCGGCCTCGACTTCCAGCATCCGCTGGCGCACGTCGACGCCGGCTACGACCGCTTCGCCCGGTCTACCTGGCCGACTACGCCACCGCCGACGACGGCACCGGCATCGTCCATTCCTCGCCGGCCTACGGCGTGGACGACTTCAACTCCTGCGTCGCGCACGGCCTGGCGTACGACGACATCCTGAACCCGGTGCAGGGCAACGGCGCCTACGCGCCGGACTTCCCGCTGTTCGGCGGCCAGAACATCTGGAAGGCGGTGCCGCAGATCATCGAGGCGCTGCGCGAGGCCGGCCGCCTGTTCGCCACCGAAGCCATCACGCCACAGCTACCCGCACTGCTGGCGCCACAAGACGCCGGTGATCTACCGCGCCGCGGCGCAGTGGTTCATCCGCATGGACGAGGGCGAAGGCGTCTTCACCAAGGACAAGGCGCCGCAAACGCTGCGCCAGATGGCGCTCGACGCGATCGAGGAGACCGGCTTCTATCCCGGAGAACGGCCAGGCGCGCCTGCGCGACATGATCGCCAACCGGCCCGACTGGTGCATCAGCCGCCAGCGCAGCTGGGGCGTGCCGCTGCCGTTCTTCCTGCACAAGGACAGCGGCGAGCTGCATCCGCGCACGATGGAGATCCTCGACCAGGCGGCCGACATCGTCGAAGCCGGCGGCATCGAGGCCTGGAGCCGCGTCGACGCGCCGAAGCAGATCCTCGGCGCCGAGGATGCGCGCGCACTACACCAAGAGCAGCGACATCCTCGAGGTCTGGTTCGACTCGGGCTCGACCTTCTGGCACGTGCTGCGCGGCCACGCATCCCGACGGGCACCACGAGACGGCCCGGAGGCCGACCTGTACCTCGAAGGCCACGACCAGCACCGCGGCTGGTTCCACTCCTCGCTGCTGATCGCCTGCGCGCTGTACGGCCGCGCGCCGTACCGCGGCCTGCTGACGCACGGCTTCACCGTCGACAGCCAGGGCCGCAAGATGAGCAAGTCGCTCGGCAACGGCATCGAGCCGCAGGAGGTCAGCAAGAAGCTCGGCGCCGAGATCATCCGCCTGTGGGTCGCCGCCAGCGACTACTCGGGCGACATCGCCGGCGACGACAAGATCCTGGCGCGCGTGGTCGACGCCTACCGGCGCATCCGCAACACGCTGCGCTTCCTGCTGGCCAACACCTCGCGACTTCGACTCGCGCGCGACGCGGTGCCGCTGGCCGAGATGCTCGAGATCGACCGCTACGCGCTGGCGCGCGCCGCGCAGTTGCAGGCCGAGATCCTGGCGCACTACGAGGTCTACGAGTTCCACCCGGTGGTCGCCAAGCTGCAGATCTACTGCAGCGAAGACCTGGGCGCGTTCTACCTCGACGTCCTGAAGGACCGGCTCTACACCACCGCGCCGACAGCGCACGCGCGGCGCAGCGCGCAGACCGCGCTGTGGCACATCACGCAGGCGATGCTGCGCTGGATGGCGCCGTTCCTGAGCTTCACCGCCGAGGAAGCGTGGACGGTCTTCGGCCGGCGGCACGGCGTCGATCTTCACCGAGACCTATGTCGATACCAGCGGCTGGCGCGACGAGGCGCTGCTCGCCAAGTGGGAGCGCATCCGCGGGATCCGCGACGCGGTCAACAAGGAGATCGAGGCGGTGCGCGCCGCCGGCGCGGTCGGCTCGTCGCTGCAGGCCGAGGTCGACGATCGCCGCCGACGCCGACGACCACGCGCTGCTGGCCAGCCTGGGCGACGACCTGCGGTTCGTGTTCATCACCTCGCGCGCCGAACATGCGGCGCGTCCGGCAGCGGCCTGGCGGTCAGCGTGGCGCCGTCGTCGGCGCCCAAGTGCGAGCGCTGCTGGCACTACCGCGACGACGTCGGCCACGACCCGGCGCATCCGACGATCTGCGGCCGCTGCACCAGCAACCTGTTCGGCGCCGGTGAAGACCGCGACGATCGCCTGAGCATGGCAGGCAAGCAACAAGGGCAGTTCGCTGCTGCCGTGGCTCGGCATCGCGCTGATCATCATCATCGCCGACCAGTTCACCAAGGTGCTGATCCTGGGCGACTTCCAGTTCGGCGAGACAGCGCCACGTCACCTCGCTTCTTCAACCTCGTGCGGGTGCACAACACCGGCGCGGCGTTCTGCTTCCTGGCCGGTGCAGCCGGCTGGCAGCGCTGGTTCTTCATCGGCCTCGGCGTCGCTGCGGCGATCTTCATCGTCTGGATGCTGCAAGTCGCACGGCGGGCAGCAGCTGTTCTGCTGGGCGCTGGCGCTGATCCTCGGCGGCGCGATCGGCAACGTGATCGACCGCATGCTGCACGGCTACGTGGTCGACTTCCTCCAGTTCCACTGGGGCGGCTGGTACTTCCCGTCGTTCAACGTGGCCGACAGCGCGATCAGCGTCGGCGCGGTGCTGCTGATCGTCGACGAGATCCGGCGCGTGATGAAGAGCCGGTGAGCGTGCCGGGCGGCCCGCCGGGCCGTTCTGGCAGGAGGCCCTCCAGGGTCGATCGAGCGCGCCTGAAGGCCTTCCTGCGGGGCCGATTCCGCAACGCGCCGTCCCGGGCGATCGGACCGAAGGCCCTCCTGCAGCAGGGCCGCCTCAGGGTAGCAGGATCGTGCAGCCGGTCGTCTTGCGCGCCTCGAGTTCGCGGTGTGCCTGCGCCGCCTCGCTCGAGCGCAAAGCGCTGGTCGATGCGGATCTTGACCGCGCCGCTGCGCACCACGGCGAACAGGTCGTCGGCCATCGCCTGCGTGCTCTCGCGCGTGGCGAGGTGGGTGAACAGGGTCGGTCGCGTCACATAGAGCGAGCCCTTGGCGGCCAGCATGCCGAGCGTCGACCGGCGGCGCGTTGCCGGAGGCATTGCCGAAGTTGACCGCCAGGCCGAACGGCTGCAGGCAGTCGAGCGAGCGGGCGAAGGTGTCGGCGCCGACCGAGTCGTAGACCACCTTCAGCCCCTTGCCGCCGGTGATCTCCTTGACGCGCGCGACGAAGTCCTCGCGTGTTGTAGTTGATCGCATGCGCCGCGCCATGCTCGAGCGCGAGCTGACACTTGGCATCCGATCCGGCGGTGCCGATCAGCTGCAGACCGAGCTCGCGTGCCCACTGGCAGGCGATCAGGCCGACGCCGCCGGCGGCGGCATGGAACAGGATGAAGTCACCGCGCTGCAGACCGGCCGCCGGCAGCGTCTTCTTCAGCAGGTACTGCGTCGTCAGCCCCTTCAGCATCATCGCCGCGCCGGTCTCGAACGAGATCTCGTCGGGCAGCTTGCACCACGCACCTGGCCGGCATCACGCGCACATCGCAGTAGGCGCCCGGTGGCTGGCTGGCATAGGCGGCGCGGTCGCCGGGCTGCAGGTGCGTCACGCCGTCGCCGACCGCCTCGACGACACCGGCCGCTTCCATGCCGAGCGACGAGCGGCATCGGCAGCTGGTACAGACCGGAGCGCTGGTAGGTGTCGATGAAGTTCAGACCGCAGGCATGGTGGCGGATCCGGATCTCGCCCGGCTCCCGGCTCGCCGACGCTGCGTTCGACCAATTCCATCGCCTCGGGGCCGCCGTGCTGCTGGATCGCGATGGCGCGGGCTGGGATGGATGCGGACATGACATTGAGGGCTCCTGGGGGTGCTGGATGGAATCGGACTGGCCGAAGTCCTGTATCGTGCCAGCGTTCGGTGCCGCCTGCACCGGTCGGGCATGCGATCCCCTTCCCGCCCGGCTCGACGACCCGTCCGTTCCTGCATGCGCCGCCTGATCATCGCCCCCAACCTCGCACTCGCCACCCTGTGGGCCGACTGGCTGTGCCAGGCCGGCATCCAGACCACCGTGCAGCGGGTGTTCGCCGGCAGCATCGCCGGCGAATTGCCGCCCGATCAGGCGCAGCCCGAACTGTGGGTCGAGGACGACGACGAATGGCAGCGCGCCGGCACCGCTGCTCGAGGCGTTCCGCCATCCGCGCTCGCAGTCGCTGGGCCTGTCCGGGCTGTCACGAAATCATCGACGGCCCGTTCGAGCAGTGCTGGAACTGCGGTCATGCGATGCCGGACTGGCCGACGGCGACCGATGAGCCAGCCGCCTCGACTGGCGGCTTGCGCTGCTGATGACGGTGCCGCCGCTGATGTGGGCCGGCAATGCCGTGGTCGGCCGTGCGATGGTCGGCCAGGTCGAACCGCTGACGCTGAATGCCGCTGCGCTGGCTGCTCGCGCTGCTGCTGCTGCTGCCGCTGGGCTGGCGCGTGCTGCGCGAGCCGGCGCGCGATCTGGCGAGCGGCGCTGGTACCTGTCGCTGGCTCGGGCTGACCGGTGTCGGCAGCTACAACGCGCTGCAGTACCTGGCCTGCACACCTCGACGCCGCTGAACATCACGCTGATCGCCGCCAGCTGCCGGTCTGGATGCTGGCGATCGGCTGCGCTGGTCTACGGGTGCGTCCGCGGCGCGGCCAGCTCATCGGCGCGGCGCTGTCGCTCGGCGGCGTGCTGCTGGTCCTGTCGCGTGGCGAACTGGCGACGCTGGCCGCGGTCCGGCTGGTGAGCCGGCGATCTGCTGGATGCTGCTGGCGACCATCGCCTGGGCGCTCTACAGCTGGATGCTGGCGCGGCCCGCCCGAATCGATGCGCGGCGAGCGCGCGGCCGGCCTGGAACTGGGCCGAATTCCTGCTGGTGCAGATCGGCTTCGGTCTGCTCTGGGCCGGCGCGGCGTCCGGCGTCGAGATCGCGCTGACGGGCACGGCGCCGCCGTGGAGCGGCTCGGTGGTCGCCGGCGATCGCCTTCGTCGCGATCGGCCCGTCGCTCATCGCCTACTACTGCTGGGGCAAGGGCGTGGCCGCGGCCGGGCCGGCGACTGCCGCCTTCTTCGCCAACCTGACGCCGGTCTTCGCCGGCGCTGCTGTCGGCGCTGCTGCTCGGGCTAGCCGCCGCAGTGGTACCACCTGGCGGCCTTCGCGCTGATCGCCGCCGGCATCGTCGTGACCAGCCGCACGGCAGGACCGCTGAAGCCGCGGCCAGCGGCGTCAGAACGTGCCGGGGTAGGCGCCGCCGTCGAGCAGCAGTTCTGGCCGGTGATGTAGCCGGCGTGCGCGCTGCACAGGAAGGCACAGGCGGCGCCGAACTCCTCCTTGGTGCCGAAGCGGCCGGCCGGGTTCAGCTTCGGCGCGCTGCGCCAGCACTCGCCTCGACCGACTGGCCGCTCGCCTTGGCGGCGCCGGCAGCGGTCGCGGCGCAGCCGGTCGGTGTCGAACGGACCCGGCAGCAGGCTGTTGATCGTCACACCGTTGGCGACGGTCTTGCGCGACAGCCCGGCGACGAAGCCGGTCAGGCCGCTGCGCGCGCCGTTGCTCAGGCCGAGGATGTCGATCGGCGCCTTCACCGCGCCCGAGGTGATGTTGACGATGCGCCCGAAGCCGCGCTCCATCATCGGATCGACGACCGCCTTGATCAGCTCGATCGGCGTCAGCATGTTGGCGTCGAGCGCCTTGATCCAGGCGTCGCGGTCCCAGTCGCGGAAATCGCCGGGCGGCGGGCCGCCGGCGTTGTTGATCAGGATGTCGACCTGCGGGCAGGCGGCCAGCGCCGCCGCGCGGCCCTCGGGCGTCGTGATGTCGCCGGCCACCGCCCGCACCTCGCCGCCGCCGAGCGCGCGCAGTTCGGCGGCCGTCGCCTCGCAGCGCCTCGGCACCGCGTGCGGTGATCACCACATTGACGCCCTTCGGCGACCAGCGCCGCCGCGCAGCCCTTGCCGAGGCCCTTGCTCGCAGCGCACACCAGCGCCCACTTGCCCTTGATACCCAGATCCATCACTTGCTCCAGTTGTATTGAAGATCAGCGGCTCAGCGCGCGCGCGCGAGCAGCCAGATGCCGCACAGCACGAGCGCCGACCCGGCCAGCACCCAGCCGGTGAACGGCTCGTCGAGCAGCCAGACGCCCAGCACGATCGTCGACAGCGGCCCGACCATACCGGATTGCGCGGTCACCGTCGCGCCGATGCGCTCGACCGCCATCATCACCATCAGCACCGGCGCGAAGGTGCACAGCACCGCATTCAGCGATCGACAGCCGATCACCTCCGGTGCGACCAGCGCCGCAGACAACGGCCGCAGCAGCACGAACTGCGCGATGCACAGCAGGCAGGCGACCGTGGTCGCCAGGCCGGTCAGGCGCAGCGCGCCGAGCCGCTTGACCTCGGCACCGCTGAAGCACAGGTAGACCGCATAGCTGACCGCGCTGCCGAAGACGAGCAGCGCGCCGAGCGCCGCGTCGGCGCCGGCCAGCGTCAGCTCGTGGCCGAACACCAGCACCACGCCGGCATAGCTCAGCGCCAGCGCGAACAGCTGGCGCCGGCTGGTGCGGGCACCGAACAGCAGCGACGCTGATCGCCAGCACCAGCGTCGGGTTGAGGTAGAGGATCAGCCGCTCCAGGCTCGCGCTGATGTACTGCAGGCCGCTGAAATCGAGGAAGCTCGCCAGGTAGTAGCCGGTGAAGCCGAGACCGATCACGACCCGCCAGTCGCGCGCTGCGAGCGTCGGTCGGCCGCGACCGGCATGCCAGCTCAGCAGCACGAACAGCGGCAGCGCAAACAGCATGCGGTACATGATCAGCGTCACCGCATCGACGCCGTACCGGTAGGCGAGCTTGACGATGATCGCCTTGCCGGAAAAGGCAATCGATCCGGCCAGTGCGAGCGCGAGACCGGCTGCCGAGCGGTGGTCCGGCCGGGCGCGTCACCGGCTGCCGCCGAAGACGCGCCGAGCGGCGCGAGCGGACCGACGGCAGCAGCAGCACCGCCACCAGTGCCGCGGCCGCAACGAGCAGTCCGGCAGCCAGCGGGCGCGTGACGAAGACGCTCCAGTCGCCGTCGGACAGCCGCAGCGCATGGCGCAGGTTGGCCTCGAGCACCGGACCGAGCACGAGGCCGAGCAGCAGCGGCGCGATCGGGCAGCCGAGCTTGAACAGCAGGTAGTCCGAGCAGCACGAAGCCGGCTGTCAGCCAGATGTCGAAGCGATCGCCGGTGGCGAGTCAGGCGCGATGCAGACGAACCCGGTCAGCAGCACGGCATGCGCCGGATCCGGCAGTGCCGCCAGCCGGCGCGCGAGCCGCCGACAGCGGCCGCGCAAGCACGATACAGCAGCGGCGCGACGATGAGCAGCGACGCGATCACGCCCCAGAACAGCTCGGGCGCGCCCGTCATCAGCTGCGGGCCGAGCGGCTGGCCGTGCACGAGCAGCGTCGCGGCCAGCAAGCGCGAAGGCGCCGTTCGAGCGGCACGCCGAGCGCGAGCAGCGGAACGAAGCCGCTGCGCGCTGCCGCTGCCGTCGCCGCATGGGCGGCGTCCGGATCGATCGGACGGGCGCCGCTGTCGCTGCAGCACCAGCGGCCGCAGCTCACGCTCGAGCGCATCGGCCGCCAGCGGCGCGAGCGCGCGGGTCGCTCCGGGCAGCACCCCGAGCAGTGAACCGACGACCGATGCGCGCACGGCAGCGCGCCAGCGCACCACGCCGCGGCGCCGCGGGCGTGACTGCGCCATCCGACGTGGCAACCGTGTCGCGTCGAGTCGGCGATGCCAGAACCGAAACGATCGCGGCCAGCGTGGCGCTGCCGAGGGCGATCGGAATCAGGTCGATCGTGACACCGAGCGCCTGCAGTTCACCGGCCAGTCCGCCGGCACCGGCAGCCGATCGCGCCGAGCTGGGCCAGCAGCATTCCGGCAACCAGCATCGCCAGCGCCTTGCTCACCGAACCGGCGGCCAGCACGATCGCCGCCACCAGGCCGAACAGCATCAGCGCCACATATTCGGCCGGGCCGAAGTGATAGGCGAGTTCGGTCAGCGGCGGCGCGAGCAGGGCCACCGCGAGCCCGCCGATGCAGTGCAGCAATCAGCAGGGCGGCGCCGATGTCGCCGGCGAAGGGATCGGTCGCAGCACCGGCTCGACCGCGGCACCGCGCGCCCGCGGTGGTTCGCGGCCGTGATGCGCGGCGCAGAAGAATCCGGCAGCAGGATCAGCCCGGCTGCCCCATCGAGCGCCTGCACGACCGGCAGCATCAACGCGAGCAAGGCGGCGATCGAGATCCGCGGCAGCGCTGCGCTGAGCAGGCCGAGCACGCCGGCGGCCAGCGCTGCAGGAGCAGCGGTGCGCGCAGCGCGACCTCGAAGCCGAGTACCAGGTTGTCGAGCAGCGTCACCACCCGCCTCCGCCGCGCTCAGCCCGGCAGCTGCGGCAGCATCGGCAACGGCACGGCCGAAGCCGACGCCGAACACCAGCCAGCCGAGGACGGCGGTGACGAAGCCGGTCACCAGCCAATGGCGCAGGCCGCCGCTGGCGCGACCGATCGCATACGCCATGGCCGGCAGCGTCAGCAGCAGCCCGATCACCGGCGCCACCAGCGCGAAGATCGCCATCGATCCGACGAGCGTGAGCAGCGGGCGCCAGGCGACCGGGCCGATCGGACCGCCGTCGTCGGTCTCGAAGGTGAGCGACTTGAAGACGATCAGGCAACCGAGCAGGGTCATCAGACAGGCTCAGCAGAAGCGGAAAGAAGCCCGGGCCCGGCTCCGCACTGCTGCCGAGCGCGAGCCCCGAAGCGACGATCGCAAAAGCGACACCGATCACCAGGAACAGCAGACCGGCCCAGAAGTCGCGGTGGTTCTTGATCTTCATGTCGCCCCCTGACGTGCGCCGGAACGCCGCATTCCCCCGGCGCCGCGGCCTGCCCTGCCCCGCACGCTATTCGCCGAGGTAGGCAGCCCGCACCTTCGGATCGGCGAGCAGTTGCCGCCCCTCGCCGGACATCGTGATCTCGCCCGACTCCATCACATAGCCACGGCTGGCGAGCTGCAGGGCGCGGCTTGCATTCTGCTCGACGAGCAGCACCGTGACGCCGCGCCGGTGGATGTCGGCGACGACTTCGAAGATCTTGTCGACCATGATCGGCGACAGACCCATCGACGGCTCGTCGAGCAGCAGCAGCTTGGGCCGCGCCATCAAGGCACGGCCCATCGCGAGCATCTGCTGCTCGCCGCCGGACATGGTCCCGGCAAGCTGGTGGCGACGCTCCTTCAGGCGCGGAAAGATGCCGAACACGGTGTCCATGTCGGCGTCGATCTCCTTGTCCTTGCGCACGAACGCGCCCATCTGCAGGTTTTCGGTGATCGTCATCCGGGCGAAGGTGCCGCGTCCCTCCGGCACCATCACCAGGCCCTGCCGGACCAGGTCCCACGCGCCCTGGCCGCGGATCGAGCGTCCGAGGTATTCGATGTCGCCGTCGGCGACATGCTGCAGGCCGGTGACGGCCTTCAGGGTGGTGGTCTTGCCGGCGCCGTTGGCGCCGATCAGGCTGACCAGCTCACCCTCGCGGACGTCGAACGAGATGCCCTTGACGGCCTGGATGCCGCCGTAGGCGACCTTCAGCCCGGTCACCTTGCAGCAGGTTGGGGGGTTGGGTCATCGGGATGCTTGCAGGATCGGGTTCGGCGCGTCGGCGCACAGGGGTTCAGTGCGGCGCATGGCCGGCACCGAGATAGGCCTCGATCACCTTCGGATCGCGCTGCACCTCGGCCGGCGTGCCCTCGGCGATCTGCTTGCCGTAATCGAGCACGGTGACACGGTCGCACAGACCCATCACCAGCTTCACGTCGTGCTCGATCAGCAGGATGGTGCGGTTGTCGTTGCGGATCCGGTCGATCAGTTCGCGCAGCACGGTCTTCTCGGTCGCATTCATGCCGGCGGCGGGCTCGTCGAGCGCGATCAGCTTCGGATCGGTCGCCAGCGCACGCGCGATCTCGAGCCGGCGCTGGTCGCCGTAGCTCAGGGTGCGCGCCTTGTAGGGAGCGAAGTGGCCGATGCCGACATAGTCGAGCAGTTCCTGCGCCCGCTCGGCGATCGCCTTCTCCTCGGCCTTGAAGCGCGCGGTGCGGAAGATCGCGCCGCCGAGCCCCGAGCGGGTGCGCACATGACGCCCGACCATCACGTTCTCGAGCGCGGTCATGTCGGCGAACAGCCGGATGTTCTGGAAGGTGCGCGCGATCCCGGCCTTCGCGACCTCGTGCACCGCGTGCGGCTTGTAGGCCTGTCCGCCGAGCTCGAAGCTGCCGGAGTCGGGCGTGTAGAGCCCGGTCAGCACATTGAAGAAGGTCGTCTTGCCGGCGCCGTTCGGCCCGATCAGGCCGTAGACCTGACCCTGCTCGATCGTGACGCCGACATCGGACAGCGCCTGCAGACCGCCGAAGCGCTTGGACACGCCCTGCACCCGGAGAATGATCGGTTTCATGCGGTGTCCTCAGAGCGCTCGGGGTCGACGCCGCCTTGCCGTGCTCGGGCGCTGGCCACAGCCCGCGCGGGCGCAGCAGCATGATGCCGATCATCGCCGAGGCGATCAGCAGCTGGCGCAGGATCGAGGCGTCGAGCCGGCCGCCGGTCAGCTGCTGCAGCGGCCCGGCCACATAGCGCAGGACCTCGGGCAGCGCCGACAGCAGCACCGCCCCGAGGATCACGCCCGGCAGGTGGCCGATGCCGCCGAGCACGACCATCGCGACGATCATGATGCTCTCCATCAGGCTGAACGACTCCGGCGAAACGAAGCCCTGGAAGGCCGCGAACATCGGTGCCGGAGACGCCGCCGAAGGTCGCGCCCATGCCGAAGGCGAGCAGCTTCAGGTTGCGCGTGTTGATGCCCATCGCCTTGGCCGCGACCTCGTCCTCGCGGATCGCCATCCAGCCGCGGCCGATGCGCGACCGCTCGAGGCGGTGGCAGATGATCACGCTGAGGACGACCAGGGCCAGGAACATGTAGTAGTACAGCGTCACCGACGGCACCTCGAGCGGACCGATCTCGATGCCGCGGCCGACATTGAAGCCGAGGATGTGCATCGAGTCGATGCGGTCCAGGCCGCGCGGGCCGTTGGTGATGTTGACCGGGTGCTCGAGGTTGTTCAGGAAGACCCGGATGATCTCGCCGAAGCCGAGCGTGACGATCGCCAGGTAGTCGCCGCGCAGCTTGAGCACCGGCATGCCGAGCAGCACGCCGGTGAGCGCCGCCAGCCCCGCCGCCAGCGGCACCACGACCAGGAACGGCGAATGCAGGCCGTTCGGGAACAGCGCCGCGATCCATTCGAAATTCTCGGCCAGGTGCGGCGAGGCGAGCAGCGCGTACATGTAGGCGCCGACCGCATAGAAGGCGACATAGCCGAGGTCGAGCAGACCGGCATAGCCGACCACGATGTTCAGCCCGAGCGCCAGCAGCACGTACAGCAGCGCCAGCGCGAGGATGCGCACCCAGCCCTGGCCGAACTGGCCGGCGAACAGCGGCAGCGCGGTGAGCAGCAGCGCAGCGACGAAGAAGACGAACAGCTTGTTCTTCATGACTGGGCTCGCGCTCAGGCCCGATCGGCCACGCGCTCGCCGAGCAGCCCCGAGGGTCGCAGCGTCAGCACCAGGATCAGCGCGATGAAGGCGAAGATGTCGGCATAGTGGCTGCCGAGCACGCCGCCGGTCAGCTGACCGAGATAGCCGGCGCCGAGCGCCTCGACCAGCCCGAGCAGCAACGCCGCCGACCACCGCGCCGGCCAGGTTGCCGATGCCGCCGAGCACTGCCGCGGTGAATGCCTTCAGGCCGGGCAGGAAGCCCATCGCATGCTGCACCGTGCCGTAGTTGGCGGCCCACATCACGCCGGCCACCGCGGCCAGCGACGGCGCCGATGATGAAGGTGGCCGAGATCACCATGTCGGGCTTGACGCCCATCAGCGCGGCGACGCGCGGATTCTCAGCGGTGGCGCGCATCGCGCGGCCGAGCTTGGTGCGGTTGACGAGGTACATCAGCCCGACAGCACGACCACGGTGATGCCCAGGATCAGGCACTGGGTGACGCTGATCACCGCCCCGCCGATCTCGATACGGCTCGATCGGCAGCAGCGACGGATATGGCTTGGGATTGGGCTTCCAGATGATCATCGCCAGCGTCTGCAGCAGCAGGCTCATGCCCATGGCGGTGATCAGCGGCGCGAGCCGTGGCGCGTTGCGCAGCGGGCGGTAGGCGAGCTTCTCGATCGTGAAGTTGAGGATCGACGCAGCACGACGATCGCGACACAGCAGCGAGAGCAGCAGGATCAGCCAGCCTGGCAAGCCGCTGTCACCGAGCGCCACCACCACCGTCCAGCTGGTCAGTGCGCCGACCATCAGCACGTCGCCGTGCGCGAAGTTGATCAGGTTGATGATGCCGTAGACCATCGTGTAGCCGAGCGCGACCAGCGCATACATGCTGCCGAGCACCAGACCGTTGATGATCTGCTGAAGAAAAATGTCCATGCGGGGTCTCCTGGGTACGGCTGAGGCGGACGGGCCGCCGGTGGTGCTGAGCGCTGAATCGAACGAGCAAGAACCCCGCCAGATGACGCAATGCACGGCAGCACGAGGCCGCGCTGCACGGTGCGCAAATTCTAGCCAGCGCCACCAGCGCGAACGGGGGCGGGTATACCCCGCTGACCGCACGCGGTCGTGCGACGCGCTCAGCGCTTGCGTCAGCCGGCGTCGTTGCGCCGGCGCAGCTGCGCGAGCTTCTCGCCGATGCGGATCTCCAGACCCGCGGTCGACCGGCCGGTACAGCTCGACCGGCTGCCATGTCGTCGGGCCAGTAGCTTTCGCCGGCCGCGAAGCCGCCCTCCTCGTCGTGGGCGTAGCGGTAGCCGCGGCCGTGGTCGAGGTCCTTCATCAGCCGGGTCGGCGCATTGCGCAGGCGCAGCGGCACCGGCCGGCTGCCGCCCTGCTCGCACCAGCGCCTGGGCGCTCTTGAAGGCGGTGTAGACCGCATTCGACTTCGGCGCCACCGCCAGGTAGACCACCGCCTCGGCCAGCGCGAGCTCGCCCTCGGGCGAGCCGAGCCGCTCGTAGGTCTCGGCAGCATCGAGCGCGATGCGCAGCGCGCGCGGATCGGCCAGGCCGATGTCCTCGCTGGCGATCCGCACCAGCCGGCGCGCCGCGTAGCGCGGATCGACGCCGCCGTCGAGCATGCGCGCGAACCAGTACAGCGAGGCATCCGGATCGCTGCCGCGCACCGCCTTGTGCAGCGCCGAGATCGTGTCGTAGAACTGCTCGCCGCCCTTGTCGTAGCGGCGCAGCTGCTCGCCCAGCGCATGCTCGAGCTGCGCCTCGTCGATCGCGGCTGCGTCCGGCGCATTCAGCCTGCACGCATCCGCACCAGGTTCTCGTAGGCATTGAGCAGGCGCCGCGCATCGCCATCGGCATAGGCGATCAGGCGGTCGCGCGCCGCTGCCTCGAGCGGCGGCGCGTCGAGCAGTCGACCGGGCGCGCTCGAGCAGCGCGCCGAGTTCGGCGTCGTCGAGCGACTTCAGCACGTGCACGCTGGCGCGCGACAGCAGCGCCGAGTTGACCTCGAACGACGGGTTCTCGGTGGTCGCGCCGATGAAGGTCAGCAGACCCGACTCGACATGCGGCAGGAAGGCGTCCTGCTGCGCCTTGTTGAAGCGGTGCACCTCGTCGACGAACAGCACCGTGCGCCGGCCCGCCGCCTGCGCCGCCTGCGCCCGCTCGACCGCCTCGCGGATGTCCTTGACGCCGCCGAGCACCGCCGACATCGTGATGAACTGGGCATCGAAGCCATCGGCCATCAGGCGCGCCAGCGTGGTCTTGCCGACGCCCGGCGGGCCCCACAGGATCATCGAATGCAGGCGCCGCGAATCGAAGGCGGCGCGCAGCGGCTTGCCGGGGCCGAGCAGGTGCTGCTGGCCGATCACCTCGTCGAGCGTCTGCGGGCGCAGCCGCTCGGCCAGCGGTGCGCCGGCTGATGCCGCGGGCGGTCGCGTGCGGGATCGACGCATCGGCGGCGTCGAGGGACAACTGGGTCGGGCTCATGGCGCGCATTGTCGCGCCGGCGCCGGACGGCGCACCGCGCCGCCTGCCGGCCGCTACTGCTCGATCACGTCGGCGCCCTTCGGCGGCACGAAGCGGAAGCGCTCGGCGGCGATCGGCGCATTCGGCGCGAAGTCCGAGAACTGCAGCAGCGAGCGCTGGCCGAAGCTGTCGACGATCTCGACCGCCGCGATCTGCCGCTCGCGAAAGCCGACCTTGACCAGGTTGATGCCGCTGTCGCGCACCTTGGGCATCGCCTGCACCCACTCGAGGCCGTCGCGGTCGGGCAGCGCCGACAGGTCGAAATCCTGTTCGAGGTTGCCGCCGGCAAGCAACGCCGCCGGGGTCGCGCCGAGCGCCTGCGTGAACTTGCGCGAACTGGCCTGGTTCAGATCGGCGTCGTAGATCCAGACCTTCTGCCCGTCGGCGACGATCAGCTGCTCGAACGGCTTCTGGTAGGCGAAGCGAAAGCGGTTCGGGCGCGCAGAACTCGAAGCTGCCGCTGGAGGTCTTCTTCTTCGCGCCGTCGGGTGAAGTGACGGTCTGCGTGAAGCCGGCACTGCCGGTCTTGACCTCGCGCACGAACTGCCTGCAGCGAGTCGACCGCATCGGCGCGCGCGCCAAAGGCACTGAGGCCGATCAGGGTGGCAGCCAGAAGACGCTTCATCGGTTCAGTATCCTCGATCGGTCATTCGGCCCGCGCCGGAACGAGGATGTCCCGGTTGCCATTGGTCGCCATCGCCGATACGACACCCGATTTCTCCATTTGTTCCAGCAGCCGGGCGGCGCGGTTGTAACCGATGCGCAGGTGGCGCTGCACCAGCGAGATCGACGCGCGCCGGTGCTGCAGCACGATCGCCACCGCCTGGTCGTACATCGGATCGGACTCGCCGCCGCCGCCGCCGGGCAGGTCGGCGGTCGACGACCTCGCCGTCGCCGTCGAGCGTGCCGCCTTCGAGGATGCCCTCGATGTAGTCCGGCTCGCCCTGCGCCTTCAGGTAGTTGACGACCCGGTGCACCTCGTCGTCGCTGACGAAGGCGCCGTGCACCCGCACCGGCACGCCGCCGCCGGGCGTGCAGGTAGAGCATGTCGCCCTGGCCGAGCAGCGCCTCGGCGCCCATCTGGTCGAGGATGGTGCGGCTGTCGATCTTGCTGCTGACCTGGAAGCTCAGGCGGGTCGGGATGTTGGCCTTGATCAGGCCGGTGATCACGTCGACGCTCGGGCGCTGCGTGGCGAGGATCAGGTGGATGCCGGCGGCGCGCGCCTTCTGCGCCAGCCGGGCGATCAGTTCCTCGATCTTCTTGCCGACCACCATCATCAGGTCGGCCAGTTCGTCGATCACGATCACCACATACGGCAGCCGCTCGAGCGGCTCGGGTTCCTCGGGCGTCAGGCTGAACGGATTGCCGATGCGTCTCGCCGCGCTCGATCGCCTCGGCGATCTTCTTGTTGTAGCCGGCCAGGTTGCGCACGCCCAGCTTGCTCATCAGCTTGTAGCGCCGCTCCATCTCGCCGACGCCCCAGTTGAGCGCGTTGGCCGCCTGCTTCATGTCGGTGACGACCGGCGCCAGCAGGTGCGGGATGCCTTCGTAGACGCTCATCTCGAGCATCTTCGGATCGATCAGGATCAGCCGCACATCGCGCGCCTCGGCCTTGTAGAGCAGGCTCAGGATCATCGCGTTGATGCCGACCGACTTGCCCGAGCCGGTGGTGCCGGCCACCAGGCAGTGCGGCATCTTGGCCAGGTCGGCGACCACCGGATTGCCGACGATGTCCTTGCCCAGGCCCATCGTCAGCTGCGAGGTGGCATCGTTGTAGATCTCGCGAGCCGAGGATCTCGGACAGCCGGATCATCTGGCGCTTGGCATTCGGCAGCTCGAGCGCCATCGTCGTCTTGCCGGGGATGATCTCGACCACCCGGATGCTGACCAGGCTCAGCGAGCGCGCCAGGTCCTTGGCCAGATTGACGACCTGCGAGCCCTTGACGCCGGTGGCCGGCTCGATCTCGTAGCGGGTGATCACCGGGCCCGGCGACGCCGCGACCACCCGCACCTCGACGCCGAAATCCTTCAGCTTCTTCTCGATCAGGCGCGAGGTCATCTCGACCGTCTCGGGCGTGACCGACTCGACCCGCTGCGCCGGCGCGGCATCGAGCAGATCGACCTGCGGCAGCCGGTTGTCGGACAGCTCGGTGAACAGCGGCGTCTGCTTCTCCTTGGCGACGCGCTCGCTGCGCACGCGCCGGCGGCGGCGGCGGCTCGATCACCACCGGCACATGCTCGACGGTCCACTGCTGCTGTGCGTTGTCGACCACCTTCTCGCGCTCGCGCAGCGCACGCTCGCCCAGCGCGCAGGTCCTCGGCGCGCTCGCGCCGCTCGACCGCGCTGCTGCCACCAGCCGTCGATCGCCGCGCCGACCCGCTCGGCCAGCTGCGGCCACGAGAAGCGGAACGCCATCGCCAGCGCGGCCACGCCGACCGCGATCCACAGCACGCCCGAGCCGGCGAAGCCGAGGCCGCGCTGGCTGAGCGAACCGAGCACCTGCGCCGAGCGCGCCGCCGGCCTGGCCGCCCGGCAGCTGCGCCTCCCAGTGATACAGACGGGTCCACTCGAGTGCGCTGCTGGCGCACAGCAGCAGGACCACGCCGAGCCAGAACGGCCAGCGCAGCGGCGCCGCCGGCGGCAGCGCCGGCTGGTGCGAGGACCGCAGCAGCCGGGCCAGCGCGCCGAGCCAGATGCGCGATGCCGATCAGCAGCAGCCACCAGACCGAATGACCGAACAGGAACAGGCCGAAGTCGGAGAACCAGGCGCCGATCATCGCCGGCCTTGTTCTGCACCGGCTCGAAGCGGCTGCCCGAAGTCGAGAAGGCCGGATCGGACGGGCTGTAGGTCAGCAGCGCGATGAAGCCGAGCAGGCACAGCACGCCGCCGATCAGCACCGCGGCCTGCGTCGCGCCAGTGCGGCGCCGGCGGCGGCGCCGGTTCGGCGGCGACGCGTCTTGCGCGATGCGCGCGCCGAACGCGTCGGCGAAGGTGCGGTCGCGCCAGCGGGATCGGAGCGCAGCGAGCCGAGCGGGAATGTCATGCCGCCATTGTCGCGGATCGGCCCGACGGCCGACCGCTGATGCGGCCTGCCGCGCTCAGGTCAGCCGGTCGGTGATGACGACCGAGCCGTCCTCGCGGGTATGCACCATGCCGCGCTCCTCGAGATCCTTCATCACCCGGCTGACCATCTCGCGCGATGCGCCGACCACCTTGGCCAGATCCTGGCGCGACACCTTGCTGCGGATCACCTGTCTCGTCGCCGAGCGGTCACCGCCATGTCGAGCAGCTGCGCGCCACGCGCCCGTAGACATCGAGCAGCGCCAGCGACTCGATCTGCCGGTCGGCGTTGCGCAGCCGCTGCACCAGGCCGCGCATGATCGCGTACGACAGGCTCGAGTTCTCGGGCAGGCAGCGCGCGAACTCGGCCCGGCCGAGCACCAGCATGTCGGACTGCACCTCGGTGCGCACGGTGGCCGAATGCGGCTCGTTGTCGATCAGGCTCATCTCGCCGACATAGTCGCCGGCCTGCAGCACCGCCAGGATCACCTCGCGCCCGCGTGCATCGGCGGCGATCACGCGCGCCCGGCCGGTCAGCAGGATGAACAGCGCATTCGACTTGCGACCGGCCTCGATCACCAGTTCACCGCGCCGCATGCGCCGCTTGACGACGCTGTCGGCGATGCCCTGCGCCTGCTCGTTGGTCAGCATCGAGAACAGCGGCACCCGACGGATCAGGTCGAGATTGGAAAGCATGGCCATGGCAGATCCCTCTCGGCTGTGGCCGGATCTTATAACCCGCTGCCGCGCGCAGGCTATCGGCGCCATCGTCCGGCCTCGCATCACGGCGCCGCGCCGCGGCGTGGGAAACTCCGCACATCGAAGGTTTCCGCCTGCGCCCAGGGCGCGGTCCGATCGTCCATGAGCACCACCCCAGTCCATTCGCGCGTCCTGATCCTCGGCTCCGGCCCGGCCGGCTACAGCGCGGCCATCTATGCCGCGCGCGCCAACCTGCAGCCGATGCTGGTCACCGGCATCGCGCAGGGCGGACAGCTGATGACGACCACCGACGTCGACAACTGGCCGGCCGATGTCGACGGCGTGCATGGGTCCTGACCTGATGGAGCGCTTCCAGCACCATGCCGAGCGCTTCAACACCCAGATCGTCTTCGACCACATCAACCAGGTCGACTTCAGCCGCCGCCCGTTCACGCTGACCGGCGACTCGGGCACCTACACCTGCGATGCGCTGATCATCGCGACCGGCGCCTCGGCCAAGTACCTGGGTCTGCCGTCGGAGCAGCAGTTCATGGGGCGCGGTGTCAGCGGCTGCGCCACCTGCGACGGCTTCTTCTACCGCGGGCCAGGAGGTGTGCGTCGTCGGCGGCGGCAACACCGCGGTCGAGGAGGCGCTGTACCTGTCGGGCATCGCGAGCAAGGTGCACCTGATCCACCGGCGCGACAAGTTCCGCGCCGAGGCGATCCTGGTCGACAAGCTGATGGCCAAGGCCGAGACCGGCAACGTGGAGCTGCACCTGTTCAACACGCTGGACGAGGTGCTGGGCGACACGCAGCGGCGTGACCGGCGTGCGGCTGCGCAGCACGCGCGACGACAGCACCTCGCGACCTGGCCGTCAACGGCTGCTTCATCGCCATCGGCCATCAGCCCAACACCGACATCTTCACCGGTCAGCTCGAGATGAAGGACGGCTACATCGTCACCCGCAGCGGCCTGTCCGGCATGGCGACGCAGACCAGCGTGGCCGGGCGTCTTCGCCGCCGGCGACGTGCAGGACCATGTCTACCGGCAGGCGATCACCAGCGCCGGAACCGGCTGCATGGCTGCGCTCGACGCGCAGCGCTTTCTGGAGCAGTGAACGCGGCGCTTGGAGCCAGTCACGCAGCGCGGGCTATAATCGACAGTCTTTGCTCGAGCACGTTCGTTCGCGCACCAACCTGCGGCAGATGATGCGCCGGGCACTCCGATTTACATCAGAATTTGCAGATGGGAGCAGCGTGATGGCACGCGTCTGTCAAGTCACGGGCAAAGGCCCGATGGTGGGAAACCATGTTTCCCACGCCAACAACAAGACCAAGCGTCGCTTTCTGCCGAACCTGCAATACCGCCGGTTCTGGCTCGAAACCGAGAATCGCTGGGTGCGCCTGCGCATCTCGAATGCTGCGCTGCGTCTGATCGACAAGGTCGGCATCGAGCAGGTCGTCGCCGACCTGCGCGCCCGCGGCGAACTCTGATCCATCGACAACCCGGAATCAAGGAGCTGACATGGCCAAAGGTGGACGCGAAAAAGTGAAGCTGGAATCTTCTGCCGGCACCGGTCATTTCTATACGACCGACAAGAACAAGAAGACGATGCCGGAAAAGATCGAGATCATGAAATTCGATCCGAAGGCACGCAAGCATGTGATGTACAAGGAAACCAAGCTGCGCTGAACCGCAGCGCGGCTTTCCGCCAACGACCCGCCCGGCGTCTGCGCCCGGCGGGTTTTTTCGTTCTGCCATGCTGCGGTTGCTGCCGACGGTCGGTATGACACGACCGCATCCGGAGCAGATGCGAGTCGCCGCACGCAGTGCTCCATCCGATGCGGATCCTGCAGCGAGCGCCGGCCGACGACGCGGTCGCTCCGCGACGCGGACGCGGCTCCAGCAATCCGCCGACAGCAGGCCGCACAACCGGCACAACCGCGAGCAACCGCAGCCAATAAAAAACCCCGCCGAAGCGGGGTTTCAGTTCCTTCGAGAAACCGGCGTGTATCAGCGCTTGCGGGTACCGACCACTTCGATCTCGACGCGGCGGTTCTTGGCGCGGCCTTCGGCGGTGCGGTTGTCGGCGATCGGCTGCTTCTCGCCCTTGCCTTCGGTGTAGACGCGGTTGCGCTCGACACCCTTGCCGACCAGATACGACCTTGACGGCTTCGGCACGGCGGACCGACAGGCGCTGGTTGTAGGCGTCGCTGCCGATGTAGTCGGTGTGGCCGACTGCAATGATCACCTCGAGGTTGATCCCCTGCATCTTGCTGACCAGATCGTCGAGCTTGGCGCGGCCTTCGGGCTTCAGCACCGACTTGTCGAAGTCGAAGAATGCGTCGGCGGCGAAGGTGACCTTCTCGCTCGTCGGAGCAACCACGACCGGGGCCGGTGCCGGTGCCGGGGCCGGAGCCGGGGCCGGCGCGGGAGCCGGGGCCGGAGCAGGCGCCGGGGCCGGGGCCGGGGCAGGAGCCGGGGCCGGCCGGAGCGGCGACCTTCAGCGCGCCGTCGCACTCGGCGGCAGCGGTGGCAGGAGTCCAGAACGAATCGCGCCAGCAAAGCTCGTTGGTGCCGTTCTTCCAGACGATGCCGTTGCTGTTCACCCAGTTGTCGATGGTCTTGGCCTGGGCGAAGGCGCCCGAGCTGGCAACGGCGAGAGCAGCGGTTGCGAAGATCGACGCCACATTGTTCAGTTTCTTCATGGTTCTCCTCTCGAGGGAAAGCGCAGTAGGTTCTGCAAAACGTCCGAACAGGATCCGGAAAATACTGGCAAACCCTTGCTTTCGCAGGTGCTTACCACTCGCCAGATTGTGCCATAGGGCTTTGCGCGAACCCGTTTTCGGAGGCGCCAGCCGGCCGAGCCGGCGCCAATGTTGCGCATCCACCACAACGGCGCGCCACTTAGAATCATCAGCTTGGCTTCTCAGAGGGCGCCCCGTGCGGCGCCCGGATCGCATCGGAATGACACAGTTCGCCAAAGAGACCCTGCCGATCAGCCTCGAGGAGGAGATGCGGCGCTCCTACCTCGATTACGCGATGAGCGTGATCGTCGGGCGCGCGCTGCCCGACGCGCGCGACGGCCTCAAGCCGGTGCACCGGCGCGCGCTGTTCGCGATGCACGAGTTGAACAACGACTGGAACCGGCCGTACAAGAAGTCGGCCCGCATCGTCGGCGACGTGATCGGTAAATACCACCCGCACGGCGACCAGTCGGTCTACGACACGATCGTGCGCATGGCGCAGGATTTCTCGATGCGCCACATGCTGGTCGACGGCCAGGGCAATTTCGGCTCGGTCGACGGCGACAACGCCGCGGCGATGCGCTACACCGAGATCCGGCTGTCGAAGATCGCGCACGAGATGCTCGCCGATCTCGACAAGGAAACCGTCGATTTCGGCCCCAACTACGACGGCAGCGAGAAGGAACCGCTGGTGATGCCGTCGCGGCTGCCGAACCTGCTGGTCAACGGCTCGGGCGGAATCGCCGTCGGCATGGCGACCAACATCCCGCCGCACAACCTGAACGAGGTGATCGACGCCTGCCAGCACCTGCTGCAGCAATCCGCGAGGCGAGCGTCGACGAGCTGATCGAGATCATCCCGGCGCCGGACTTCCCGACCGCCGGCATCATCTACGGCACCGCCGGCGTGCGCGATGGCTACCGCACCGGACGCGGCCGCGTGGTGATGCGCGCCAAGGCGCATTTCGAGGACATCGACCGTGGTCAGCGCCAGGCGATCATCGTCGACGAGATCCCGTACCAGGTCAACAAGAAGAACCTGCTCGAGCGCATGGCCGAGCTGGTGCACGAGAAGAAGCTGGAGGGCATCAGCCACATCCAGGACGAGTCCGACAAGTCGGGCATGCGGGTGGTGATCGAGCTCAAGCGCGGCGAGGTGCCCGAGGTGGTGCTGAACAACCTGTACAAGCAGACGCAGCTGCAGGACACGTTCGGCATGAACATGGTTGCGCTGATCGACAACCAGCCCAAGCTGTGCAACCTGAAGGATCTGATCGCGATCTTCCTCGAGCACCGCCGCGAGGTGGTGACGCGCCGCACGGTGTACGAGCTGCGCAAGGCACGCGAGCGCGGCCATGTGCTGGAAGGCCTGGCGGTCGCGCTGGCCAACATCGACGAGTTCATCGAGACGATCAAGAGCTCGCCGACGCCGCCGGTCGCCAAGACCGCGCTGATGAGCAAGAGCTGGGATTCGTCGATGGTGCGCGAGATGCTCGCGCGCGCCGAGGGCCAGACGCCGGGCGGCCGCGCGGCGTTCCGTCCCGAGGGTCTGCATCGCCAGCTACGGGCTGCAGGATGACGGCCTGTACCGCCTGAGCGACGACCAGGCCGGCGAGATCCTGCAGATGCGCCTGCAGCGCCTGACCGGGCTCGAGCAGGACAAGATCCTGAGTGAATACAAGGACGTGATGGCGGTCATCGCCGACCTGCTCGACATCCTGGCCACCCCGTCGCGCGTGACGACGATCATCTCGGACGAGCTCGCCGCGATCAAGCAGGAGTTCGGCCAGACCAAGCTCGGCGCACGCCGCAGCGAGATCGTGCTGAATGCCCAGGATCTCGGCACCGAGGACCTGATCACGCCGACCGACATGGTCGTGACGCTCTCGCACACCGGCTACATCAAGAGCCAGCCGCTGGCCGAGTACCGGGCGCAGAAGCGCGGCGGGCGCGGCAAGCAGGCGACGCAGACCAAGGAAGACGACTGGATCGACCAGCTGTTCATCGCCAACACCCACGACTACATCCTGTGCTTCACCAACCGCGGCCGCGTCTACTGGCTGAAGGTCTGGGAGGTGCCGCAGGGCTCGCGCAACTCGCGCGGCAAGCCGATCGTCAACATGTTTCCGCTGCAGCCGGGCGAGAAGGTCAATGTCGTGCTGCCGCTGACCGGCGACGCGCGCACCTTCCCGGCCGACCGCTATCGTCTTCATGGCGACCGGCCAGGGCGTGGTCAAGAAGACCCCGCTCGACGAGTTCAGCAATCCGCGCAAGGCCGGCATCATCGCGGTCGACCTGGACGAGGGCGACTTCCTGATCGGCGCGGCGCTGACCGACGGTCAGCACGACGTGATGCTGTTCAGCGACGGCGGCAAGGCGGTGCGCTTCGACGAGGACGATGTGCGGCCGATGGGCCGCAATGCGCGCGGCGTGCGCGGCATGATGCTCGACGAGGGCCAGGGCGTGATCGCCATGCTGGTTGCCGAGGACGAGGCAGCAGAGCGTGCTGACCGCGACCGAAAACGGCTACGGCAAGCGCACCAGCATCGTCGAATACACCCGCCACGGCCGGGGCACCAAGGGCATGATCGCGATCCAGCAGACCGAGCGCAACGGCACGCGTGGTGGCGGCGACGCTGGTGCGCCCGGACGACGAGATCATGCTGATCACCGACAAGGGCGTGCTGGTGCGCACCCGCGTCGCCGAGATCCGTGAGCTCGGCCGCGCGACCCAGGGAGTCACGCTGATCGCGCTCGACCCGAAGTCGAAGCTGATCGGCCTGCAGCGCATCGTCGAGAACGACGCCAATCCCGAGGCTGCGGCCGACGACGAAGCCGGACCTGCCAGCGACGCCTGAACCACCGCCCCAGCCCTGCGCCCCGCGGCGCCGAACGAACTGACCGAACATGGCCGACGCGAACCCTTCGATCCAACCCGACCTGCTCGCCCTGCGTTCCCTGATCGATGTCGTCGACCTCGAACTGCTTGCGCTGCTGAACCGCCGTGCCCGCCTGGCACACGAGGTCGGCGAGCTGAAGAAGCAGGAGGGATCGGTTGCCTTCCGTCCGGAGCGCGAAGCGCAGGTGATCGACAACCTGAAGCAGCGCAACGACGGTCCGCTGCTGCGCGACAGCGTCGCGCCGATCTGGCGCGAGATCATGTCGGCCTGCCGGGCGCTCGAGACACCGAGCCGGGTCGCCTACCTCGGACCGGCCGGCACCTTCAGCGAGGAGGCGGCACTCGGCTTCTTCGGCTCCTCGATCGTCAAGGTGCCGTGCGTCAATGCCGACGAGGTCTTCCAGTCGACCAGTGGCGGCGCGGCCGATTTCGGCGTGGTCCCGGTCGAGAATTCGAGCGAGGGCGTCGTGACGCGCTCGCTCGACCTGTTCCTGACCACGCCGCTGACAATCATCGGCGAGACCAGTCTCTATGTGCGCCACAACCTGCTGCGGCGCGACAATTCGCTCGACTGCGATCAGCGCGGTGTGCGCCCATCCGCAGGCGCTTGCCCAATGCCATGCCTGGCTCAGCCTGCACCTGCCCCAGGCCGAGCGGCGCCCGGTGTCGAGCAATGCCGAAGGGGCTCGCATGGCCAGCCTCGACAGTGCCATGGCCGGCATCGCGAGCACGCGCGCCGCGAGCGAATTCGGCCTGCACGTGATTGCACCGGCGATCCAGGACGATGCGCACAACCGGACCCGGTTCGCAATCGTCGCGCATCCGCACAAGCATCCCCAGCCGCGGCCGTCGGGGCACGACTGCACCAGCCTGATCGTGTCGGTGCCGAACCGGCCTGGCGCGGTGCACGACCTGCTGGCGCCGCTCAAGCAGCACGGCGTGTCGATGACCCGCTTCGAATCGCGCCCGGCCCGATCCGGGCAGTGGGAATACTATTTCTACATCGATCTGCAGGGCCACCCGGAGCAGCCCGCCGTCGGACTCGCGCTGCAGGAGCTGCGCGCCAATTGCGCCTTCTTCAAGTTGCTCGGGACCTACCCGATCGACAGCCACTGAAGGACCAGCGTTGAACGCACATGCGACCTTCCCCGCCGCCAGTCCCGGCCTGCGTCGCGCGGCCGTGATCGGCTGCGGCCTGATCGGCGGCTCGTTCGCGCTGGCCCTGCGCCAGCACGCGGTTGCGCAGCACATCGTCGGCTACGGCACGTCGGCGACGGAGCTGGAGCACGCGCGGCAGCGGGGCGCGATCGACAGCATCGCAGGCTCCATCGAAGCAAGCCGTCCGCGGTGCCGACCTGGTGCTGATCGCGGTGCCGGTCGCGGCCAGCGAAGGCGTGCTGCGCGCGCTGCGGGATGTGCTCGATCCGCAGGCGCTGCTGATGGATGTCGGCAGCACCAAGCGCGATGTGGTCGACGCCGCGCGCCGCGTGCTGCGCGAGCGGCTGGCCAATTTCGTTCCGGCGCACCCGATCGCCGGCAAGGAGGCGGCGGGCATCGCCAACGCCGATGCGACGCTGTTCGTCGGGCGCCAGTTGATCCTGACGCCGATCAGCCAGACCGACCCGACCCGCCTCGAGCAGGCCCAGGCGCTGTGGCAGGCACTCGGCGCGAGCGTGCGCCAGATGTCGCCCGAGACGCACGACGCCACCTTCGCCGCCGTCAGCCACCTGCCGCACCTGCTCGCCTTCGCCTATTTCAACGGTGTCGCGGGCCAGCCTGCCGGTGCCGACTACCTGCAGATGGGCGGCCCCGGTTTTCGCGATTTCACCCGCATTGCCGCGAGCGATCCGGATGTCTGGCGCGACATCCTGTGGACCAACCGCGAAGAAGTGCTGCGCCAGTCGATGCGCTTCCGGCAGGCGCTCGACGCGCTCGAGCATGTGATCCGCGGCGGCAACCAGGAAGCGCTCGAAGGCCTGATCCGGGCCGCATCGGACGCGCGCCGCCACTGGAAACCGGCCGCCGCGCGCGTGACCGGCGAAACCTGATGTTCGAGACCCGATTCATCGACCTGCCGCCGCTGCACGGTGCCGGCGGCATGCGTGCGCCTGCCCGGCTCGAAGAGCATCTCCAACCGGGTGCTGCTGCTGGCCGGCCTGTCCGCCGGCAGCACCCGGGTCCACGACCTGCTCGATTCGGACGACACCCGTGTCATGCTCGATGCGCTGCGCGCGCTCGGCTGCGGCGTCGAGGAACGCCCCGGCAGCGTGCGCATCGACGGCCTCGGCGGCCAGCTCAGGCAGACCCGGGCCGAGCTGTTTCTCGGCAACGCCGGCACCGCGATGCGCCCGCTCACCGCCGCCCTTGCGCTGCTCGCGGCCACCCAGCATGGCAGCTTCGACCTGCGCGGCGTCGCCCGCATGCACGAGCGGCCGATCGGCGACCTGGTCGACGCCCTGCGCCAGCTCGGCTGCCGCATCGACTACCTCGGCAACGAAGGCTTTCCGCCGCTGCGCCTGCATCCCGACCGGCTCGGGCTCGACGCGGCGACACCGATCCGCGTGCGCGGCGATGTGTCGAGCCAGTTTCTGACCGCGCTGCTGCTGGCGCTGCCGCTGGTGAGCGACCGCTGGCGCGCGGGTGATCGAGGTCGACGGCGAACTGATCTCCAAGCCGTACATCGAGATCACGCTCAAGCTGCTGCAGCGCTTCGGCATCGACGTCGAGCGCGACGGCTGGCAGCGCTTCACGATTCCGCAGCACAGCGCCTACCGTTCGCCTGGCGAACTGCATGTCGAGGCCGATGCGTCGTCGGCGTCGTACTTCATCGCGCTCGGCGCGATCGCCGCGGACAGCGCGCCGCTGCGCATCGAAGGGCGTCGGCACCGACTCGATCCAGGGCGACATCCGCTTCGTCGAGGCGGCGCAGGCCGATGGGCGCCGACGTCTCGCAGCGGCGCCGGGCTGGATCGAGGTCCGGCGCGGCGCATTCCCGCTGCGACCGATCCGGCTCGACTGCAACCACATCCCGGACGCCGCCATGACGCTGGCGGTGATGGCGCTGTTCGCCGACGGCACGACCCGGCTCGACAACATCGCGAGCTGGCGCGTCAAGGAGACCGATCGGCATCGCGGCCATGTGCGAGCGAGCTGCGCAAGCTCGGCGCACAGGTCGACCGAGGGCGCCGACTTCCTCGAGATCGCGCCGCCCGCCCAGTGGCGCGCCGCCGCCTTCGCCACCTACGACGATCACCGGATGGCGATGTGCCTGGCGCTGGCGGCCTTCAATCCGCTGCGCGGCGCGCGGCAGCGGGCAAGCCCGGGGGCGGGCTGCCGATGCGCATCCTCGATCCGCGCTGCGTCGGCAAGACCTTTCCCGACTACTTCGAAACCCTGTTCAGCGTCGTGCACACGCCGGTCGATCGGATCCCGGTGCTGACGATCGACGGACCGACCGCTTCCGGCAAGGGCACGGTGGCCAGCGCGGTGGCGCGCGCCCTGGGCTATCACTTCCTCGACTCGGGCGCGGTGTACCGCGCCACCGCGCTGGCCGCAATGCGCGCCGGCATCGCGGCCGACGACGAAGCGAGCGCTGGCCGAACTGGCCGGCGTGGTCGACCTGCGCTTCGAGGACGGGCACATCCTGCTCGAGGGCGACGAGGTGACCGAGCAGCTGCGCGCCGAGGAGGTCGGAGCGCTGGCCTCGCGGATCTCGAGCATCGCCCCGGTGCGCGACGCGCTGCGGCGTCTGCAGCTGGCCTTCCGGCGCGTGCCAGGGCTGGTGGCCGATGGTCGCGACATGGGCACGATGATCTTCCCCGACGCCGACCTCAAGGTCTTTCTCACCGCGAGCGCCGCCACGCGGGCCGAGAGGCGCCATAAGCAATTGATTTCCAAGGGGATTTCGGCTAATATCGACGACCTTCGAGCGGGCCTAGAGGCCCGTGATCTGCGGGACAAGACCCGCAGCGCATCGCCTCTCAAACCAGCCGAAGGTGCGTTGCTGCTGGACAACTCGGCACTGTCGATCGATGAATCGGTCGATGTGGTGCTGCAGGCCTGGGAGCAGCGCAGACCGTTCGCCTGAGAGGCTCACGCCGCGTCTGCGGCGAAGTGCTCCGCGGCATGACGGTCGAATCGGTCCGCTGCTTCCCCTCCAGTGCCCCTTCCCGTCCGGGCACGCCGAAGCAGCGGTGAATTGCAACCACAACCCCGCGGTCGGCCCTGCGCGGCGATCACACCGGAAACACCCAATGTCACAAACCGCAACCGCCACCAACGAAGGCATGGAATCGTTTGCCGCTCTGTTCGAAGAGTCGCTGAAAAGCTCGGACATGCGCGCCGGCGAGGTCATCTCGGCCGAAGTCGTCCGTGTCGAGCACAGCTTCGTGGTGGTCAACGCCGGCCTGAAGTCCGAAGCCTACGTTCCGATCGAAGAGTTCAAGAACGACCAGGGCGAGCTCGAAGTCCAGGTCGGCGATTTCGTATCGGTCGCGATCGATGCGATCGAGAACGGCTACGGCGACACCATCCTGTCGCGCGACAAGGCCAAGCGCCTGGCGTCGTGGATGTCGCTCGAGACCTCGCTCGAGTCGGGCGACTTCGTCACCGGCACGGTCAACGGCAAGGTCAAGGGCGGCCTGACGGTACTGGTCAACGGCATCCGCGCCTTCCTGCCCGGCTCGCTGCTCGACACCCGGCCGGTCAAGGACATGAGCCCGTTCGAGGGCAAGACCATGGAGTTCAAGGTCATCAAGCTCGACCGCAAGCGCAACAACGTCGTGTTGTCGCGTCGTGCGGTGGTCGAGGCTTCGATGGGCGAAGAACGCGCCAAGCTGCTCGAGACGCTGCATGAAGGCGCGATCGTCGACGGCGTGGTCAAGAACATCACCGAATACGGTGCATTCGTCGACCTCGGCGGCATCGACGGCCTGCTGCACATCACCGACATGGCCTGGCGCCGCGTGCGTCACCCGAGCGAGGTGGTCCAGGTCGGCCAGGAACTGCAGGCCAAGGTCCTGAAGTTCGACGCCGAGAAGAACCGCGTCTCGCTCGGCATCAAGCAGCTGGGCGACGATCCGTGGCACGGTGTGTCGCGTCGCTACCCGAACGGCACGCGCCTGTTCGGCAAGATCACCAACATCGCCGACTACGGCGCGTTCGTCGAGATCGAGCCGGGCATCGAAGGCCTGGTCCACGTCTCCGAGATGGACTGGACCAACAAGAACGTCGCGCCGAGCAAGATCGTGTCGCTCGGCGAAGAAGTCGAGGTCATGGTGCTCGAGATCGACGAGGACAAGCGCCGCATCAGCCTCGGCATGAAGCAGTGCAAGGCCAATCCGTGGGAAGAGTTCTCGGCCACGGTGCAGCGCGGCGACCGCGTCAAGGGCCCGGTCAAGTCGATCACCGACTTCGGCGTCTTCGTCGGCCTGGCGGCCGGCATCGACGGCCTGGTGCACCTGTCCGACCTGTCCTGGCACGAGCCGGGCGAGGCTGCGGTGCGCAACTTCAAGAAGGGCCAGGAAGTCGAAGCCATCGTGCTGGCCGTCGACGTCGAGCGCGAGCGCATCTCGCTCGGCATCAAGCAGCTCGACAGCGATCCGTTCACGACCTTCACCACGGTCAACGACCGCGGCTCGATCGTCAACGGCAAGGTCAAGACGGTCGACGCGCGTGGCGCCGAGATCCAGCTCAACGAGGACGTCACCGGCTACCTGCGTGCTTCCGAGATCAGCCGTGACCGCGTCGAGGATGCGCGCAACGTGCTGAAGGAAGGCGACGAAGTCAGCAGCCGTGATCATCAACGTCGACCGCAAGACGCGTTCGATCCAGTTGTCGATCAAGGCCAAGGACAACGCCGACCAGCAGGAAGCGATGCAGCGCCTGTCGCAGACGAACGAGCGCGAAACCGCCGGCACGACCAGCCTGGGTGCGCTGCTGCGCGCCAAGCTCGACAATCAGAACAACTGATCGTTGCTCCGCGTGCACCGGCGGCGTTCCAGCGGCCGGTGCCCATCGACGGCCATCCCGCCTCGCGGCGCGATGGCCGTCTTTGCTTCACCATCGACAGGACGATCCGACCGATGACCCGTTCCGACCTCGTGGCTCTGCTGGGCGAGCGCTTCAGTCAGCTGACCCTGCGCGACACCGAATTCGCGATCAAGACCATCCTCGACGCGATGTCGGATTCGCTGGCGCGCGGTCACCGCATCGAGATCCGCGGCTTCGGCAGCTTTGCGATCAACCGCCGTCCGCCGCGCATGGGACGCAACCCGCGTTCCGGCGACCAGGTGCTGATCCCCGAGAAGCTCGTGCCCCACTTCAAGCCGGGCAAGGCGCTGCGCGAGGCGGTCGACGAGCGCACGACGCAGGTCGATGCGGTGCGCGCCGACTCCGCGCTGAAGGCTTGTGAGCGCACGCCTAGAATCGACCCAGGAGGGCTCATGCGGCTATTGATCTGGCTCTCGCGAGCCCTGGTGTTCTTCACGCTGTTCGCATTTGCGCTGAACAACCAGCAGGATGCCGGCGTGCGCTGGTTCTTCGGCTACGAATCGCGTGCGCCGATGGTCTTCATCGTGCTGACCGCGTTTGCGCTCGGCTGCGCGCTTCGGCGTTTTTGCGATGGTGCCGAGCTGGTGGAAGCATCGGCGCGTCGCGCGCCGCGCCGTCGTCCCGGCCGCGGCGGTCGGTGCCGAGACCGGCGCCGCGCCGACCCAGCCGGCCGAGCCCGACCCACATCCGCCGCGCGATGGACTTTGACCCGACGTGGCTGCTGCTCGGCCTGCCATTCGCCTTCGGCATCGGCTGGCTGGCGTCGCGCCTGGACCTGCGCCAATGGCGGCGCGAGCGGCGCGATTCGCCGCGAGCCTATTTCAAGGGCCTGAACCTGCTGCTCAACGAGCAGCAGGACAAGGCGATCGACGCCTTCATCGAGGCGGTGCAGCAGGATCCCGACACCTCCGAACTGCACTTCGCGCTCGGCAACCTGTTCCGGCGCCGCGGCGAATACGAACGCGCGGTGCGGGTGCATGAGCACCTGCTGAGTCGCGGCGACCTGCCGCGCACCGACCGCGAACGCGCGCAGCATGCGCTGGCGCAGGATTTCATGGCGGCCGGACTGCTCGATCGCGCCGAGGAGGCCTGGCATGCGCTGGAAGGCAGCAGCTTCGACACCGAAGCCACGACTCGCGCTGCTGACGCTGCACGAGCGCTCGCGCAGCTGGCGTGCCGCGGTCGACGTCGCGCACAAGCTCGAGCGCAGCGGCACCGGCTCGTACGCCTCGCGCATTGCGCACTACTGGTGCGAACTGGCGCTCGAGGCCGATGCGCGCCAGGCTCGCCCGGCGAAGCCGACGATGCGCTGCGGCGCGCCCGCGAAGCGGCGCCGCTGGCTGCGCGCGCCACTGATGCTGGCGGGTCAACGGGCGCGCCAGCGTGGCGACCACGCCCAGGCCCTGCAGGACTGGGGCGGGCTGCTGGTGGCGCATCCGGCGGTGTTCGCGCTGGTGGCGGTCGAGTTTGCCGACAGCGCACGCCAGATCGGTCAGTCGGCGACCGCGCTGGCCACCTTGAGCGGGCTGGTCGAACGCGAGCCCGCACTGCCGCTGCTGCAGGCGCTGGCGGTGCTCGACCCGGGCGAAGCGGCGCAGCGTCAGCGCCTGCGCGAGCACCTGCGGCGGCACCCGACCCTGTCGAGCGCTCGCGCCCTGCTGCGCCTGGGTGCGCAGACGCCGCCTCGACGCAGCCGATCAGGAGTCTGATCGACCAGGCGCTGGCGCGCGCGGCGCGCCCGCTGCAGCGCTATCGCTGCGCGGCCTGCGGCTTCGAGGCGCAGCACTATTTCTGGCAATGTCCCGGCTGTCTGAGCTGGGACAGCTACCCGCCCAGACTGCTCGAGGACCTCGGATGACGAAGCTGCCGCACCTGACGCGCGAACGACTCGCCGCGGCTCGCGTGCTCGTCGTCGGCGACGCGATGCTCGACCGCTACTGGTTCGGCGCCGTCGACCGGATCTCGCCCGAGGCACCGGTCCCGGTGGTTCGCGTCTCGCGCGAGGAGGAGCGCCTGGGCGGTGCTGCCAACGTCGCGCTCAACGTGCAGACGCTCGGCGCGCAGGCGACGCTGATGACGGTGGTCGGCGTCGACGAACCGGCGCGTCGGCTGCGCCAGCTGCTCGAACAGCAGGGCGTCACCACCCTGCTCGGCGAGGATCCGCAGCTCTACACGATCGTCAAGCTGCGCGTCATCGGCCGCGCCCAGCAGCTGATCCGGGTCGACTTCGAGAACACGCCCGACCACGAGGTGCTGGCCGGCATGCTCGGCGACTACGAACGCGCGCTGCCCGACCACCAGGCGGTGCTGTTCTCCGACTACGGCAAGGGCGGTCTGACGCACATCCCGCGCATGATCGAACTGGCCCGCGGCGCCGGCATCCCGGTGCTGATCGACCCGAAGGGCGCGACTATCGGCGCTATGCCGGCGCCACCGTCATCACGCCGAACCAGGCCGAACTGGCGCAGGTGATCGGCGACTGGTCCGACGAAACCGACCTGCACCGCCGCGCGCATGCGCTGCGCAGCGAGCTCGGACTGGAAGGGCTGCTGCTGACGCGCTCGGAGGACGGCATGTCGCTGTTCGATGCGCCGGACGGCGCGTTGCGCCACACCCAGGTGCCAGCCCAGGCCCGCGAAGTCTTCGACGTCACCGGCGCCGGCGACACGGTGATCGCCACACTGGCAGCGCTGCTCGCGAGCGGACTCGCCCTGCGCGAAGCGATGCCGCTTGCCAACAAGGCCGGCGGCATCGTGGTCGGCAAGTTCGGCACTGCCAGCGTCGGCTACGACGAACTGTTCACGCACTGACCGCGGCCGCGTTCGACGCGCGCCGGACGAAAGGAACGACATGAAAGTGGTAGTCACCGGCGCCGCCGGCATGATCGGCAGCAACCTGGTCCACGGACTGAATGCCATCGGCATCGACGACGTGATCGCAGTCGATGACCTGACCGACGGGCCGAAGTACCGCAACCTGCTCGGTGCGCAGCTGAGCGACTACTTCGACAAGGACGAGTTCTACGCCCGCTTTGCGGCGGGCGAATTCGGCACAGGTCGACGCGGTGCTGCACCAGGGCGCGTGCTCCGACACGATGGAGCACAACGGCCGCTTCATGCTCGACAACAACTACCGCTGCTCGAAGAACCTGCTCGACGCCTGCCAGGCGCAGGGCGTGCGGCTGCTCTACGCCTCGTCGGCCGCCACCTATGGCGGCAGCAGCGAGTTTCGCGAAGAGCCGCGAGTTCGAGCGCCCGCTCAATGTCTACGGCTATTCCAAGCTGCTGTTCGACAACGTCGTGCGCCGCATGCTCGGCAGCGCCTCGGCGCAGGTCGTCGGCTTCCGCTATTTCAACGTCTACGGTCCGCGCGAGCAGCACAAGGGCCGCATGGCGTCGGTGGCGTTCCACCACTTCAACCAGATGCGCGAGACCGGCCACGTCAAGCTGTTCGGCGAGTACGGCGGCTACGCGCCCGGGCCAGCAGTCGCGTGACTTCATCCATGTCGACGACGTCGTCGCGGTCAACCTGTGGTTCCTGCAGCACCCGCAGGCGAGCGGCATCTTCAACCTCGGCACCGGCCGCGCGCAGCCGTTCAACGACGTTGCGATGGCGACCGTCAACGGCTTCCGCGCCGAGCGCGGCGAGCCCGCACTGAGCCTGCCCGAGCTGGTGCAGGCCGGTCTGATCCAGTACATCGACTTTCCGGATGCACTGGTCGGCAAGTACCAGTGCCACACCGCAGGCCGACATGTCGCGCCTGCGCGCAGTCGGTTGCGACCATGCAGTTCGCCACCGTGGGGGACGGCGTTGCCCGCTACGGAGGGTGGCTGCGCAGCACGGCTTGAGGTCCACTGGTCGGGCCGGTGCAGCAGATCCGTGCGCACCGGTGTCTCAGCAACCCACCGACCAAGGAAGCCATCATGATCAAGCCCACACTGGCCGTACTCCTGGCCATCGGAACCAGCCTGTTCAGCGCCGCCGCATGGCGGCGCCGTCGACATCAACAAGGCCGATCAGGCCACGCTCGAGGGCGTCAAGGGCATCGGGCCGTCGATGTCGACGCGCATGCTCGACGAACGCAAGAAGGCGCCCTTCAAGGACTGGCCCGACATGATCGAGCGCGTCAAGGGTGTCGGGTCGGGCAACGCCGACCGCTACTCGGAGGCCGGCCTGACCGTCAATGGTGCGCCGTATGCGGCCGCCCCGGCGGCCGACAAGCCTGCGCCCGGCAAGGCGTCCGACAGCAAGACCGCCCGCAAGTAGATCGGGATCTGGTCGGCGCGCCGGCCCTGGCACCACCCCCTGGATCAATCGATCGTGCTTGCGGTGGTGCTTGCCCTGATGCTTATCGGCCTTGCGCTGCTCCTTTTCGTACTTGCGGTGCGCCTTCTCGTGCTCCTTCAGGTGCTTGCGCTCATGCTTGTCGACATGGCCATGACCCTGATACGCCGGGGTATAGACGTTGCGGTACCAGCCATCCTGGACAAAGTAGACCGGCTGGCCGCATGCCTGGTAACGGCCGCAATGGCGACTCCAGTTGCGCGCGTGACCCGGCGGCACATGCAGGTAGATCGGCTGCCGATGCACCGTGACCGGCGACGGCGCGATGACGATCGGCTGCGGATAGAGCAGCACCGGCGGCGCCGGCGCCCGGCCGATGTCGATACGGCCATAGACACCGGGCTGGTCGAAGCCGATCGTCACGCCGACGTCGGCGGCAAACGCCGGTGACGCGAGGGCAGCGGCTGCCAGGGCCGCACTGCACAACATTCTTCTCATGATCCTGATCCCTCGGGGTTGTCGGCACGTTCACTGTCAACGCGTTCGAGCCGCACGGCGCCGACCGCGTTCCGCAGCCATTCAGCCGCCGGCCGGTGAAATTTCGTAAACCACCTGGGCCCGGCCGCCGCTCGCCTCGCGCCAGCGCCCGAGTGCCTCGTCGCTCGGGAAGAAACGCCCGTCGTCGCCCAGGTCGATCTCGGCGCGCGCGCGGTCGCGGCGCAGCACCACGCGCACGCCGAGCCCTTGCACCGATTCGCCATGCTCGCCGGCGCTGCGCCGCGCCGGAAACTCCTGCAGCAGCCGCTCGACGGCGGGCGGCCGCGCACCGATCTCGATCCGCAGGTGCTTGCCGAAGCGGCAGCGCGCTTCGGCCAGATCCCAGACCTGCGAGATGTTGAGCCGCACGCCGCCGGAAAAGCGGTCCGGCTGCACCTTGCCCTGGACGATGATCAGTTCGTCGTCGCGCAGCAGTTCCTTGCTCTGGTTGAGCAGGTCCTCGGCCACCACCGACTCGATCGATTCCGACTTGTCGTCGAGGCGGAAGATCGCAACCCGTCCACGCTGGCCATTGACGATGCGCAGGTCGGTGACGATGCCGGCCAGCAGTTGCGGCTCGCGGCTGTCGATCAGGTCGGCGATGCGGCGCTTGGCAAAGCGCCGCACCTCGTCGGCGCTCTGGTCGAACAGGTGTCCCGACAGGAAGAAGCCGAGCGCCGCCTTCTCGAGGCCGAGGCGTTCGCGAATGCTCCAGCCGGGTGCCTCGACCAGCGGCGGCTCGAGCGTCGACGCGGCATGGCTTGCCGCATCGTCGGGCCGAAGTCGAACAGCCCGCCCTGGTCCGCGTTGGCCGCCTGCGTATCGGCCCACTCGAATGCCAGTCCGACGCTGGCCAGCGTGCGAGCCCGGTCCGGATGCAGCGCGTCGAAGGCGCCGGCCTTGATCAGCGCCTCGACGACACGCTTGTTGATGCGCTGGCGATCGACGCGGGCGCAGAAGTCGAACAGGCTGGTGAACGGCCCGCCCTCGCTGCGCGCGGCCACGATGGCCTGGATCGCGCCGGCGCCGGTGCCCTTGATCGCGCCCAGGCCGTAGCGGATCGTCTTGTCGTCGACCGGCTCGAAGCGGTGCACGCCCTGGTTGACGTCGGGCGCGAGCAGCTCGACGCCGAAGCCCCTGGCATCGTTCCACAGCACGCGCAGCTTGTCGGTGTCGTCCGACTCGACCGTCAGGTTGGCGGCGAAGAACTCGGCCGTGCAATGGACCTTGATCCAGGCGGTGTGATAGGCGAGCAGCGAGTAGGCGGCGGCGTGCGACTTGTTGAAGCCGTAGCCGGCGAACTTCTCCATCAGGTCGAAGACCTCGTCGGCGACCGCCGGTCCGATCCCCTTCTCGGCCGCGCCGCTGCGGAAGATCTCGCGGTGCCGCGCCATCTCCTCGGCCTTCTTCTTGCCCATCGCGCGGCGCAGCAGGTCGGCGCCGCCGAGCGAATAGCCGCCGAGCACCTGCGCGGCCTGCATCACCTGCTCCTGGTAGACCATGATGCCGTAGGTCTCGCCGAGCACCGCCTCGAGCAACGGGTGCGGATAGCTGACCTCCTCCGGCCGTGCTTGCGCGCGCAGAAGCTCGGGATGTTCTCCATCGGCCCGGGACGGAACATCGCGTTCAGCGCAATCAGGTCCTCGAGCCGGCTCGGCTTGGCCTCGCGCAGCATGCGCTGCATGCCGCCGCTTTCGAACTGGAACACCGACTCGGTGCGACCTTCGGAAAACAGGCGGTAGACCCGCGCATCGTCGAGCGGCAGCGTCTCGTACGAGAAATCCTTCAGCGCCGGACGCCGCGCGACGATGAACTCCTTGGCGATCTCGAGGATGGTCAGCGTCGCCAGGCCGAGAAAGTCGAACTTGACCAGCCCGATCGCCTCGACGTCGTCCTTGTCGAACTGGCTGACCGCACTGTCGCTGCCGGGCTGCAGATAGAGCGGGCAGAAATCGGTGATCTTGCCGGGCGCGATCAGCACGCCGCCGGCGTGCATGCCGATGTTGCGTGTCAGTCCCTCGACCCGCGCTGCGAGCGACAGCAACTCGGCCACCTCCTCCTCGGCCGCTTCGCGCTGCTCGATCTCGGGCGCCTCCTTGCGCGCATAGATGAGGCCCGGATCGGGCATCTCCGGAACGCGCGCCAGCGTCACCGCCTTGCCCGGCGGCGCCGGCACCAGCTTGGCGATCGAATCGACATGGCCATAGCCCATGCCGAGCACCCGGCCGACATCGCGCAGCGCCGCCTTGGCGGCCATGGTGCCGAAGGTCGCGATCTGGCTCACCGCGTCGCGGCCGTAGCGCTGCTTGACATAGTCGATCACCCGGTCGCGGTTGGCCTGGCAGAAGTCGATGTCGAAGTCCGGCATCGAAACCCGCTCCGGATTCAGGAAGCGCTCGAACAGCAGGTTGTAGCGCAGCGGATCGAGGCCGGTGATGTTCAGCGCATAGGCCACCAGCGATCCGGCACCCGAGCCCGCGTCCCGGACCGACCGGGCAGCCGTTGCGGTACGCCCAGTTGATGAAGTCGGCAACGATCAGGAAGTAGCCCGGGAATCCCATCTTCAGGATCGTCCCGATCTCGAATTCGAGCCGTTCGACATAGCGCGGGCGCTCTCGCTCGCGCTCGGCGGGCTCCGGGTACAGCAGCTCGAGCCGCTGTTCGAGTCCCTGGTGCGAGACGAGCCGGAAGTAGTCGGCCATCGGCATCGGCACGCCGTCGCGCAGCGGCGTCGGAAAATCCGGCAGCTGCGGCTTGCCGAGGACCAGGCTCAGGTTGCAGCGCCGCGCGATCTGCAGCGTGTTCTCGAGCGCGCTCGGCAGGTCGGCGAAGGCCGCCTCCATCTGCGGCTGGCTGCGCAGGAACTGCTCGCGACCGAAGCGCCGCACCCGCTTCGGATTGGTCGAGCGTCTCGCCTTCGGCGATGCAGACCCGCGCCTCGTGGGCCTCGAAATCGTCCGGTTCGAGGAACTGCACCGGATGCGTCGCGACGACCGGCAGGTCGAGCTCGGCGGCCAGCGGCACGGCCGCACGCACATAGGCCTCCTGGTTGGCAAGGCCGGCGCGCTGCAGTTCGATGTAGAAGCGCCTCTCGAAGATCGAGTCCAGGCGCCGCGCCAGCTCGACCGCGCGCGCAGCGTCCTGCGCCAGCAACGCCTGCCCGATCGCCCCGAGATCGGCGCCGGAAAGCGCGATCAGGCCGTCGTTGAACTGCTCCAGCCAGTCCCACTGCAGCACCGGCTGGCCGCGCGGCGCGGCCGCGACGCCATGCAGCCAGCCGCGCGACAGCAGCTCGCACAGGTTCAGATAGCCCTGGCTCGACTGCACCAGCAGCAGCAGCCGGCTCGGCGGCAGGTCGGCACGCCGTGATCCCGGCTCCGGAGCCAGCCAGACGTCGGCGCCGATCAGCGGCTTGACGCCGGCCTTGCGCGCAGCACCGTAGAACTTGACCGCACCGAACAGATTCGACAGATCGGTGATCGCCATCGCGACCTGACCATCGGCGGCCGCTGCGCGCACCGCGTCGTCGACCGCAGGCTGCCGTCGACGATCGAGTATTCGGTGTGGGTGCGCAGGTGGACGAAGGGCATTCCGGGATTGTAGGGAGCGGCCCGGCGCCGCCTTCTAGAATCGGTCGGTGCAACCGATCCTCAACATCAGCGCCTACCGGTTCGTCGAGCTCGACGACATCGCCGGACTGCGCTCGCGCATCGCACGCGGCCGCGGCCGCGGCGCAGCTGAAGGGAACGGTGCTGCTTGCCGCCGAGGGCATCAACCTGTTCCTGGCCGGCGCACCGGCCGCGCTGCGCGGCTGGCTCGGCGTGGCTGCGCACCGACAGCGCGCTTCGCCGACCTGCGATGCCAAGGAAAGCTGGTCGACAGCAGGTGCCGTTTCGACGCCTGCTCGTCAAGTGCAAGCGCGAGATCATCCGGATGAATCATCCGTCGATCCGACCGGTGGCCGGACGTGCCCCGGCGGTCGACCCTGCAACGCTGGCCCGCTGGCTCGACGCCGGCCGCGACGACGACGGTCGCGAACTGCTGCTGCTCGACACCCGCAACCGCTTCGAGGTCGAGCAGGGGCGCTTCCGCAGCGCGGTCGACCTGCGGACTGACCCGCTTCAGCGAGCTGCCCGGAGCCGCGCTCGGCCAGCGCGCGAGCGTTCGAGGGCAAGACGGTCGTCAGCTACTGCACCGGCGGCATCCGCTGCGAGAAGGCGGCGATCTTTCTTGCCGAGGCCGGCATTCGAAAACGTGCTGCAGCTCGATGGCGGCATCCTGGCCTACTTCGAGCAGGTCGGCGCGCGCCATTTCGAAGGCGACTGCTTCGTCTTCGACGAGCGCGTCGCGATCGACGCCGAGCTCAGGCCGACCGGCTGACGCGTCGCGCAGGCGACATGGTCGAGCACCCACCGCCATCCGTCGCCCTTCGATCCTGCACCGCACGCGCAGCGCCGCCGTTCGCATTCAAATAAGATGAATATCCGGTGCCCACGCGCTTGCCGCTGCCGACATGTCACACAAGGTCCTGACCCCCGATGCGCTCCTGATGATCGATGCGATCGCGCGCACCGGCAGCTTTGCCGCAGCCGCGCGCGAACTCGGCAAGGTGCCGTCGGCACTGACCTACAGCGTGCGCCAGCTCGAGGAATCGCTCGACGTGCTGCTGTTCGACCGCCGGTCGCGCCAGGCCGAGTTCACCGCCGCCGGCCGCGAGCTGCTGCACGAAGGTCGCCGCCTGCTCGAGCAGATCGAGGCCGTGTCGCACCGCGTCAAGCGCGTCGCGACCGGCTGGGAAACCCAGCTGACGATCGCGGTCGACGGCGTGATCTCGCGCGCCACCGTGCTCGATCTGTGCGAGGCGTTCTATGCGCTGACCGTCGTGCCGCACGACGGTCGCCGGCACGCCGGCAGCAGCGCTGCCGCGCGGACCGGCAACCCGCCTGCGTCTGCGCACCGAGGTGCTCGCCGGCACCTGGGAGGCGCTGACCTCGGGTCAGGCCGACCTCGCGATCGGCGTCTCGATGCGCGCCGACCGCGCCGCCCACAGCGGCTTCCAGATGCGACCGATCGGCGACATGCCATTCGTCTTCGCGGTCGCACCGCACCATCCGCTGGCTCAGGCGCCGGAGCCGATCACCGACGATGAACTGATGCGTCATCGGGCGGTTGCCGTCGCCGATTCGGCGCAGCGGATCGGCGCCGCTGAGCGTCAACCTGCTGGCCGGGCAGGACGTGCTGACGGTGCCGAGCACCGCCGCCAAGATCGAGGCGCAGATCCGCGGCCTCGGCTGCGGTCACCTGCCCGAGCCGCTGGCGCGCGAACACATCGCCGCCGGGCGGCTGGTCTGCAAGGCGACCGAGCGCGGCGCCGGCAGCGCCAGCCTCGGCTATGCCTGGCGACAGACCGGCGGGACGCCGCGGCCGCCAGGCGCATACCGGGCTGGCGCTGCGCTGGTGGCTCGAGCAGCTCGACCAGCCCGGCCACACGCCGCGCGCTGATCGAGCGACATGGCAGCGCAGGCCAGGCGCTGGTCGACTGAGCCGGGCGCAGCGTCCGGCAGATGCGCGATGGTCCAGGGCACGCCACGACCCTACCGGGGCCGCTTCGCGCCTTCGCCGACCGGACCGCTGCACGCCGGCTCGATGGTCGCTGCGCTGGCGAGCTGGCTCGATGCCCGGGCGCATGGCGGACCGCTGGCTGGTGCGGATCGAGGACGTCGACCGGCCGCGCTGCGTCGCACGGCATCGACCGCCTCATCCTCGGCCAGCTCGCCGCATGCGGACTGCGTGTCGGACGAGGCCCCGCTGGTCCAGTCGACGCGCGATGGCGTCTACCGGGCAGCCCTGCAGCGCCTGTTCGAAGCCGGCGCGGTCTATCGCTGCAACTGCAGCCGCAGCCGCATCGCCGCCCATTGGCAGCGGCTCGGCCGGCAACGCGAGCGCCATGCCGAGTGGCCATACCCCGGCACCTGCCGCAACCGCGACGACCTCGGCACCGAGGCGGGGTGCGCGGTGCGGCTGCGTTGTGCCGCAGCCGACGAGCCAGCCTGCGTCGAATGGCACGATCGACGACTCGGGCTGCAGCAACAGGATGTCTGCGCCACCGTGGGCGATTTCGTGCTGCTGCGCCGTGACGGCACCTGGGCCTACCAGCTTGCGGTGGTGGTCGACGACGCGGCGCAGGGCATCACGCGATGTCGTGCGCGGCGAAGACCTGGCCGACAACACCGCGCGCCAGATCCGCCTGCAGCGCGCGCTCGGACTGGCGCGACCACGCTACCTGCACACGCCGCTGGTGCTTGCCGCCGACGGCCAGAAGCTCTCGAAACAGAACGGCGCGTCGCCGATCGACAGCGGCCGCCCGCTCGAGGTGCTGCGCGCGGCCGGGGCCAGCCTCGGCCTGCACCATGTCGGGGTCGATTGCGACCGACTGGCTCAGCGAGGCCATTGCGCGCTGGTCGCGCATGCACGCCGTCACCGCCTGACCGGCGTGGTCTGCAAAGCCGATACGATCGGGGCTTCGTTCCGCGCCGCCGAGGCTGATCGGCGGCGCTCATCCAGGAAAATTCACATGATCACGACAGACTCCGGACTGCAGTACGAGGATACGAAGCTCGGTGACGGTGCCGAGGCCAAGGTCGGCCAGTCGGTCCAGGTCCACTACACCGGCTGGCTCTACAACGACGGCGAGCGCGGCAGCAAGTTCGACAGCAGCAAGGACCGCGGCAGCCCGTTCCGTTTCAATCTGGGCGCCGGGATGGTGATCGGCGGCTGGGACGAAGGCGTGCAAGGCATGAAGGTCGGTGGCACCCGCCTGCTCATCATCCCGCCCGCACTGGGCTACGGCGCGCGCGGCGCTGGCGGCGTGATTCCGCCCAATGCCACCCTGCAGTTCGAAGTCGATCTGCTGGCGGTCTGAGCCCGGCCCCGGCCCCCGATGCCGATTCGCTACGACATCGTCCACACGACGGTCTACCGCTATCCGAGCCGGTGCGCTTCGGCGAGCACCGGGTGATCTTCCGACCGCGTGACAGCCACGATCTGCGGGTGCTCGCGACCGACCTGGAGGTCAGCCCGGCCGCCTCGATCCGGATGATCCAGGACCCGTATTCGAATTCGGTGGCGCTGGTGCAGCCGCTGGACCGGGCCGAACGGCTCAGCATCACCTGTTCGTTCACGATCGAACATGCTCATTCCTACAACCTCGAGCTGCCGCTGGCGCCGTCGGCCGAGCTGTACCCGTTTGCCTATTCACTGGCCGACCGTTTCGATCTCGAGCACTACCTGCGGCCGCATTACGACGATCCGCAGGGCAAGCTGACTGCCTGGTCGCGCCAGTTTCTGAGTCCGCAGGGACCGACCCACACCCGCGCAGTGCTGGTCGAGATGAACCGGACGATCCGGCGAGCGTTTCAGCTACGCGTCGCGCGACGAGGAAGGCACCCAGTCGCCGCTCGAAACGCTCGAGCACGGCAGCGGCAGTTGCCGCGATTTCGCGTTGCTGATGATGGAGGCGGCGCGGCGGCTGGGCATCGCCACCCGGTTTGTCTCCGGCTACCTGTACGACCCTGCGCTCGATGCCGTTGAGCATGTCGGGGGTGCAGCCGACGCCGGGCCCCCGGCCCCCGTGCGGGTGGCGCCATCGGCCCTGGCCACCGCACCGGCCGATGCCCCGGTACCCACCGTCGGCGCCGGAGCCACCCATGCCTGGATGCAGGCCTACCTGCCGGGTGCCGGATGGGTTCCGTTCGATCCGACCAACAACCTGCTCGGCGGTACGCAGCTGATCCGGGTCGCCGTGGCGCGCGACCCGAATCAGGCTGCACCGGTCTCCGGCAGCTGGTACGGCGACGCCGACGCTTACCAGGGGATGGACGTCTCGGTGGAGGTGCGTCGCACCGGACCACGCGATGGCAGCTGAGCAGATTGCGCGGTGCTCGTGAAGCCGGTGAACTGCTCATCCGGTCGGGTCATCCAGCGCCGATCCGTCCGTAGGAGGCCTCCTACGCAGCAGGGATCGCCGCGCCGACAGAATGAAACAGTACAACCGCTGACACTTCCTACCGGAGTGTCGATCCGCGTATCCGGCCTCGTCCTCATCCGGCGCAGTTGATGGCAAACCTGAAGACCTATATCGTTGAAGACAGCCCGGTGATACGGGAGAACCTGGTCGCGACGCTCGAGGAACTGGCCCCTGTCGAGGTGGTTGGCACGGCCGAGGACGAAGCCGCCGCGGTGGTCTGGCTGAGCGTCAATGCCTCCGCCTGCGACCTGGTGATCGTCGACATCTTTCTCAAGAGCGGCTCCGGGCTCGGCGTGCTGGCCTCGTCTCACCTGCGCACCACCCGCACCAAGGTCGTCGTGCTCAGCAACTACGCGACCGCCGACATGCGCCGCAAGTGCCTGGAACTCGGGGCCGACCGGGTATTCGACAAATCGAACGAGATCGACTCTGCTGGTGAACTACTGCGTCAGCCATGCGCTCGACCGCGAGGCCGGATCCGGTGCGGCCCGGTGAGCCGACGACGGCGCCGTCGCCGTTGTCGCTGGAACCGACTGGCACGGACAGCGCCCACACCCCGGGCGGTGTCGGCCCGCGTCGCGCCCATGGCATGAAAGTCTTCCGGCTGCTCAGCGACAGCCCGCTACACCTTTCCGCTCGTCGCGGTCATCGCCGTGCTGCTGCTCGTCATCAGCGAGGTGTCGCACCGGGCCGCAACCGCTTCGCTCGACGAGCTCGAGCACATGGGGCTGGTGCGCATCCGCAACCTCGAACTGCTGCGCCTGATGGTCGATGCCGAGACCGGTCAGCGCGGCTACATGCTGACCGGGCGCGACGAATACCTCGAGCCGTACAACGACTCGATTCGCGAGCTGCGCCAGTTGCTCGAGCCGCTGGAGGCCTACTACAGCAAGGATCCGGAGAGCCGCGAGCTGTTCAGCCGAGCTGCAGACGAGCATCAACCGCAAGGTCTCGGAAATGCAGGCATCGCTGACGATGGTCAAGGAGGGACAGGCCGATCGGGCGCTCGAGCTGCTGCTGACCGACATCGGCCGCGAGCAGATGGAGGCGATCCGCAGCACCTCGCAGCCAACTGCTCGAGCGCGAGGTCGACCGGATCGCCGACGAACGCGACTCGATCTACGCCACGCTGCGGCTGGGCCGGATCGGTGTGGCGGCGATGACGCTGCTGAGCATCCTGGCCTTCGTCATGTACCTGCGCCAGCGCGCTGGCCACCGAGGCCCTGCGCGGCGATCAGCGACGCGCTCTGCAGCAGGAGCGCGATCAGCTCGAGGCGCTTGCGGTCGAACGCACCCAGCAACTGACCGAACTCGCACGTCACCTGCAGACCGCCCGCGAAGACGAGCGCAGCCGTCTGGCGCGCGATCTGCACGACGAACTCGGCGCCCTGCTGACCGCCGCCAAGCTCGACGTGGCGCGGCTGAAGTCGCGGCATACCCGAGATGTCGCCCGAGGCTGCAGCCCGCATGACCCACCTCAACGAGACGCTGAACAGCGGCATCGCGATGAAGCGCCGCATCATCGAGGACCTGCGGCCGTCGTCGTTGTCCAACCTCGGACTCGTTGCCGCGCTCGAGATCCAGGCACGCGAATTTGCAGAGGCAGCCGACCTCAAGGTCGAGACCCGGTTCGAGCCGGTGCGCCTGACGCCCGTCGGCCGAACTGACGGTCTACCGCCTGGTGCAGGAGGCCTGCACCAACATCGCGAAGTACGCGAAGGCAACCGAGGTGCACATCTCGTTGACGGCACGGCCGGAGGGAGCGGCGATCGAGGTGCGTGACAACGGCCGCGGCTTCGACCCGTCGGCATTGCGCCACACCGCGTCGCATGGACTGCTCGGCATGCGTTTCCGGGTCGAAGCCGAAGGCGGCCGGATGACGCTCGAATCGGCACCTGGACAGGGGACGCGCATCGGTGCCACGCTGCCGAGTCGCACCGACGCCGAGGCGTCGGTTCCGATTTGAAGCCGCAGGCCCGAGACGATGTGCGGGCCGATTCGATGGCTGCGCGCCGGCGGTCAGTGATGTCCTACGGCACAGGGCAATCGACCGCCGACAGAGTGAAGTGCCGCAGCTCCCATCGCCCTTCCGGCATCCGGGGTTTAACCTTGTTGCACCACGTGATCGGAGGAGAACACGCATGTTGCACTACGCAGTCGTCTTTTTTGTCATCGCGATCATTGCGGCCCTGTTCGGCTTCGGCGGCATCGCCGCAGGTGCGGCGGGTATCGCGAAGATCCTGTTCGTCATCTTCGCCGTGCTCGCCATCGCCAGCTTCCTGTACGGGCTGATCAAGCGCGGCACCTGACGTCCGGTGTGGCCGCTGCCGGCGGCTGCATCCAGTACCCTCAAACCCAAGCAAGGAGGCTGCATGAAATCCAGCAATGATCATCACCTGAGCGAAGCCGCCGACCGTTCGGCCGCCCATCTCAGTCCGAGGGCGCCGAGCGCTCGCGCCAGATCGCGAACGACACCTTCGACAGCCTGTCGCATGCCGTCGAGGCCGCTCGCCACACCGCTGTTCCAGCCATCGAGCGGATCGGTGCCAGCGCCGAGTCTCTCGCTCGGCGCAGCATCGAAATGGCGCGTGCCCGTTCGGCGCTGGTACGGGCCCAGGCCCACCGGGCCTCCGACCACACCGTCGGCTACATCCGCGACGAGCCGCTGAAGTCGGTCCTGATCGCGGCCGCGGTCGGTGCCACGGTGGCGCTGGTCTGGTCGCTCTTTTCGCACCGCTCGGATCATCGCAACGATCAGCGTCGTTGAGGCGTACCGCATCGCTGAGCGGCGTCATGACGTCGCCGAGCGGATTGCAGTCCAGGCCTGACGCCCAGACCGTCCGGACGGCGCCGCGTGCGCCGACCGTTTTTTTTACCCACCCCGAAGGACAACAACCATGCTGATCAAATCAACCCTCATCGCACTGGCTTCCGCCACCGCCCTGCTGACCCTGCCTGGCTGCGCCGTCATGCGTGACCAGTCGTCCGTCGGCCAGTATGTCGACGACGCAACCATCACGACCCAGATCAAGGCGCGCATGGTCGAGAACAAGCAGGTCGATGCCGCGGCGATCAATGTCGAGACGTTGAACGGAACCGTGATGCTGTCCGGCTTCGCCAAGAACGCAGCCGAGAAGGAAATGGCTCACAAGATCGCCCACGGCGTCAATGGCGTGAAGAGCGTGCGCAACGAGCTCGTCGTGCGCAACTGAAGCTGACTGCGGCACCGGCCCAAGCCGGATGCCGATGTCGATCCGGCACCAGCCGGTCCTCACGAGGACCGGACGTGCCGGATTTTTTTTGCCGTGGTCACGCGGATTTCGGAGCCTGCGGCTCTGCTCGACGACACACGCTGTGGCACCGGCAGATTGCTGGCCCCGCCCCGAGCGCACCACCGGCCCACGGGGGGCGAGAGCGCCGGCGGCGCTGGCAATGCGGCGCAGATCCGCGGCGGCGCACAGAACGAGGGCCCGTCCGTGCCCCAGACGAAAAACGGGAGCCAGAGGCTCCCGTTGTTCAAGGCAGGCGCGTCGCACGAGGCGGCGGCCGCGGCAGCGTCACGCCGGCTGGGCCGCGCGCAGCTTGAGCGCGAATTCCTGCAGCGCCGCGATGCCGCTGTCCTCGGCACGCTTGCACCAGGCCTGCAGATCGAGCACCAGCTGCTCGGCCGACACGTTGGTGCGGGTCCAGAGCGAGCGCAGTTCCTCGCGCATCGCCACCAGCTGCGCCAGCCGCGGGCTGTGCTCGACCGCTGCAGCCACATGGGCCCGTGCCGCGTGCGGGATCTTGTCCTCGTCACGGTGCAGCCAGCGCTTGGCCAGCTGCAGATTGGCAAGCATGCGCGTGGTTGGCACCCGCGCCCTCGGCCTTCAGGCGGGCGATCTCGGCGCGGCAGGCACGGCGCAGGTTGCGGGCATAGCGCGCCATCACCTCGTAGCGGTTGGCGATGATGGCGTCGAGCGTGTGACCGTCGGCGACCGACTTCACCGCACCCAGACGCAGCATCGGCGCGGTCTTGCGCACCTTGGCCAGACCGAGCAGTTCGAGGCCGCGGATGTAGGCCCAGCCGATGTCGAACTCGTGCGGCTTGACCGACAGCTTGGCCGACGTCGGATAGGTGTGGTGGTTGTTGTGCAGTTCCTCGCCGCCGATCAGGATGCCCCACGGCGAGATGTTGGTCGACGCATCGGCGGCCTCGAAGTTGCGGTAACCCCACCAGTGACCGATGCCGTTGATGATGCCGGCGGCGGTGATCGGGATCCACAGCATCTGGACCGCCCACACGGTGACGCCGATCGCGCCGAACAGCGCGACGTCGATCAGCAGCATCACGCCCACGCCCTGCCAGCTGTAGCGCGTGTACAGATTGCGCTCGATCCAGTCGTCCGGCGTGTTGTGGCCGAACTTCGCGAGCGTCTCGGCGTTCTTGGCCTCGCTGCGGTACAGCTCGCTGCCGGTCAGCAGCACGGTCTTGATGCCCTTGGCGACCGGGCTGTGCGGATCGTCGTCGGTCTCGCACTTGGCGTGGTGCTTGCGGTGGATCGCGACCCACTCCTTGGTCACCATGCCGGTGGTCAGCCACAGCCAGAAGCGGAAGAAGTGCGCCGGCAGCGCGTGCAGTTCGAGCGAACGGTGCGCCTGCGCACGGTGCAGGAAGATCGTGACCGCGGCGATGGTGATGTGCGTCATCACCAGCGCGACGAGCGCAACCTGCCACCAGCTGGCGTCGAGCAAACCGTTGGCCAGCCAGTCGACCAGGGCATCCCACAGCATCGTCGCAGTCGTCATCGTCGAATCGAGTTCCTGTTGAGTTCAATTGACCCAATTCGGGGCAACATCGAATTGTAGGACAGGCGCTCGCTTTCCACCCCTTGAATAAGCGGCCTTTTCCAAGGTTATTGTTGCAGTGCAGCAAAACTGCATACCGACGGCGCGTCACTGTCAGCGGCGCTGCCAGACCGCCGCGAAGAAGCCGTCGGTGGCGTGCCGATGCGGCCACAGGCGCAGGTAGCGGTCGCGCACCAGTGCTTCCGGCAGTCGCCACATGCGCCTTGTCCAGCAGATCGGCCGCCGGCAGCGGCTCGAATGTCGAGGGCTGGTCTGGTCCCGCAGCGCGGCCTCGAATGCGCTGGCGATGGCCTCGTTCTCGTCGCGCAGCAGGCTGCAGGTGGCGTAGACCAGCCGGCCACCCGGCTTGAGCAGCCGCGCCGCGCTGACCAGGATGGCGAGCTGCTTGGCCGCCATCTCGGCGATCGACTGCGGCGACTGGCGCCATTTCAGATCCGGATTGCGGCGCAGCGTGCCGAGTCCGGAGCACGGCGCGTCGACCAGCACCCGGTCGATCTTGCCGGCCAGCCGCTTGATCCGGTCGTCGCGCTCGTGTGCGATCTGCACCGGGTGCACATTCGACAGTCCGCTGCGCGCCAGCCGCGGCTTCATCGCCGCCAGTCGATGGCCCGACGTGTCGAAGGCATACAGCCGACCGGTGCTGCGCATCGACGCGCCGAGCGCCAGCGTCTTGCCGCCGGCACCGGCGCAGAAATCGACCACCATCTCGCCGCGCTTGGCATCGGTCAGCAACGCCAGCAACTGGCTGCCCTCGTCCTGCACCTCGACCGAGCCATCGATGAACAGCGGCAGCCGGTTCAGCGCCGGCTTGCCGTCGATGCGCAGCCCCCAGGGCGAGTGCGGCGTCGGCGATGCATCGATGCCGGCTGCCTTGAGCGCGGCCTGCGCCTGCTCGCGCTTGCATCTTGAGCGCATTGACACGCAGGTCGAGCGGCGCCTGCCGGTTCAGGCTGTCGACCAGCGGCCAGAATTCGTCGCCGAGTTCGGTCTGCAGTGCGGTCGGCGAGCCACTCCGGCAGGTTGTGGCGCAGCTTCTCGGGCAGGCTGGCCGGGTCGATGGCAGCCGACCTGGGCCAGCCACTGCTGCTCGGACGGCGTCGAGCGCGGCGCGCAGGAACGCCTCGTTGCCCTGCCAGCCGAGCATCGCCAGCCGCCGCTCGATCTCGCCGCGGCCGGACTGCGCCAGGTGCTGCAGCTGCGGCTTGCGGCGCAGCACCGTCGTAGGTCGTCTCGGCCAGCGTATGGCGTTCGCGCGGGCCGAGGTCACGGTGCTGGCGGAAAAATTCGGAAACGACCTTGTCGGCCGGGGCGCTGAACTGCAGCACGCGGTGCAGCAGTTCGGTCGCCATTTCGAGCAGGGCATTCGGATGCATCGCGACTGATTATCCGCGCCGCCACGGCGCGCCCGCCTGCGACCGGCTTCAGCCGAACAGCTGCGACTCGTTCGGGTGCGACGATGCGGACACCCTCGATCACCAGTTCGTCCTGCACCAGCCAGCGGACCGCGCGCGGCAGCATGCGGTGCTCGGCTTCGAGCACGCGCCGCGCCAGCGAGGCTTCGTCGTCGTCGCGGCTGCACCGGCACCATGGCCTGCGCGATGATCGGTCCGTGGTCGAGGTCGGCCGTCACGAGGTGCACCGTCGCACCGGCCAGCTTGCAGCCGGCTTCGAGCGCCCGCCGATGGGTGTGCAGGCCGCCGAACGCCGGCAGCAGCGACGGGTGGATGTTGACCAGTCGGCCGGCATAGCGCTCGACGAAGCCGGGCGTCAGGATGCGCATGAAGCCGGCCAGCACGATCAGATCGGGCGCGCGGTGATCGATCGCTGCCGCCAGCGCGGCGTCGAACGAATGCCGATCCGGATGCGCGCGGTGGTCGACCACCGCGGTGCGAAGGCCGCGCGCGCGGCTGCGGCCAGGCCAGCGCGCATCGGCGCGATTGGAGATCACCGCCACGATCTGAGCCGGCCATCGCTCGGCGGCGCAGGCGTCGGCAAGCGCCAGCATGTTCGAGCCGCGCCCGGAAATCAGCACCACGATCCGTTTCATCGGCCGCAAGTGTAGGTCCGCGACCGAGCCGCCGGCACTGGATGCCCTCCTCTCCTAGAATTCGCTCCCCTGCCCGCCCAGCGGGCCTGCTGCAACGAGCGCCCATCGGTGCGCGGCGCTCGCCGCCCTCCACCTGCGTGATGAGCCCTCCATGAAAACAACGAGTCCTGACCGGCATCACGACCACCGGCACGCCCGCACCTGGGCAACTATGTCGGCGCGATCCGTCCGGCCGTCGCGGCCAGCCGCGAGCCGGATGTCCAGAGCTTCTTCTTCCTGGCCGACTACCACGCGCTGATCAAGTGCGACGATCCGGTGCGCATCGAGCGCTCGCGGCTCGAGATCGCCGCCACCTGGCTGGCCGCCGGACTCGATCCGCAGCGGGTGTGCTTCTATCGCCAGAGCGACATCCCCGAGACGCCCGAACTGACCTGGCTGCTGACCTGCGTCACCGCCAAGGGGCAGATGAACCGCGCCCACGCCTACAAGGCCGCGCTCGACGCCAACCTCGAGGCCGGCGAGGATCCGGACGCCGGCATCACGATGGGGCTGTACAGCTACCCGATCCTGATGGCGGCCGACATCCTGCTGTTCAATGCGCACCGGGTTCCGGTCGGCCGCGACCAGGCGCAGCACATCGAGATGGCGCGCGACGTCGCGCAGCGCTTCAACCACCTGTTCGGCCACGGTCACGACCTGTTCGTGCTGCCGCAGGCCGACATCGAGGAGGCGGTGGCGCTGCTGCCCGGCCTGGACGGGCGCAAGATGTCGAAGAGCTACGACAACATCATCCCGCTGTTCGAAGGCGGGCCGCGGGCGCTGAAGGATGCGGTCGCGCGCATCGTCACCGACTCGCGCGCGCCGGGCGAAGCCAAGGAACCGCGAAGGCAGCGCGCTGGTCGCGATCCACGATGCCTTTGCCGACGCCGCAGCGAGCGTGAGAGCTTCCGCGCCGACCTGCGCGACGGTCTGGGCTGGGGCGACGGCCAAGCAGCGGCTGGTCGGGGTCATCGAGACAGCAGATCGGCCCGATGCGCGCACAGCTACGAGCAGCTGATGGCGCATCCGGAGCGCATCGAGGAGATCCTGCAGGCCGGCGCGGCCAAGGCGCGCGCGGTCGCCAGGCCCTTTCTCGAAAGCCTGCGGCGCGCGGTCGGGCTGCGTCCGATGCTGGCGGCGCCGGCGCGCACCGGCCGCGCCGGCCGCCGCCGCAGCCAAGGCCGCTGCACTGCCGAGCTTCAAGCAATACCGCGAGAGCGACGGCCGCTTCTATTTCAAGCTCGTCGGCGGCGACGGCGAGGTGCTGCTGCAAAGCGACGGCCTGGCCGACGGCCGCGAGGCCGGCGCCTGGGTCGAGCGCCTGAAGACCGAAGGCGCGGCCGCGCTCGACGGCGCGCCGGTGCGCACGCTGGCGAGCGATCCGGCCGCGCTCGACGCCGCGCTGCGCGCGCTGGTCGCGGCGCAGCAGGGCTGAATCGGCTGGGCGCGCGCACCGATGGCAGGCATCCACATCACCGACATCGAGTCGGCGATCAACTGGTGGCGCGAGCGCAGCCCGTCGCCAGACGGCATCACCGCCTGCGCGCGAGGTGCGCGCGCTGGCCGAGGTCTATGCGCTGATGGTCTACTACCACGAGCCCGAATGCGACGAGGCGACGATGCCGGAGCGCGCGCGCGACGGCCTGGCTCGCCTGGTACGCGACCACGCCCGATGCGCCGTGCATCGCGATCTGCTCGACCAGCCAGGGCGACGCGATCTGCAAGGGCTGCGGCCGCAGCTTTGCCGAGGTGCAGCACTGGCCGTCGATGACGCCGGCCGAGAAGCGCGCCACCTGGCGCCGCATCACGCGCGAAGGCACTGCCTGGCGCTTCAACCGCTATGCCGAGCGCGCGCGCCGCGCCAGCGGCACCGATCATCCGGACCCGACCAGCTTCGCCGAACGGCCGAGCCGCGCCGATGACCGCCACGATGAGTCAGCGCGCCGGCGGACCGGCCGCTGGCGACCGTCGCCGCGACCGAACCGGCTGCGCCAGGCCGGCAGCGGCGCGATCGACCCGCTCGCAGCCAGCGCGCGCCAGATCGCGCCGCTGGCCTGGCCGGTCTTCATCGGCCAGATCTCGGTGGTCGCCTTCGGTACCGTCGATACCCTGCTCGTGGCGCGCCATTCGGCCGCCGACCTGGCGGCGCTCGCGGTCGGTGCGGCCGCCTACATCACGGTCTTCATCGGCCTGATGGGCATCGTGATCGCGGTGGCGCCGATCGCCGGTCAGGCCTTCGGCGCACGCCGGCTAGCACGGCGGCCGGCCACCAGCTGCACCAGGCGATCTGGATCGCGCTCGGCCTGAGCCTGCTCGGCAGCGACGCTGCTGGCCATGCCGCAGCCGTTCTTGCTGCTCGCACAGGCCACGCCGGCGGTCGCCGCCAAGGCGCGCGGCCATCTGCTCGCGCTGGCGGTCGCGCTGCCGGCGTCGCTGCTGTTCGCCGCCTTCCGCGGCTTCAGCACGGCGGTCTCGCGGCCGAAGGCGGTGATGGCGCTGCAGCTCGGCCGGACTGGCGCTCAAGATTCCGCTGACGATGGCGCTGGTCTTCGGCGTGCCGGCGCTCGGGCTGCCGGCGCTCGGCGTCGTCGGCTGCGGCATCGCCACCGCGATCGCGATGTGGGCGCAGCTGCTCGGCGCGGCGCTGGCTGCTGCGCCGCGATCCGTTCTACGCGCCGCTTCGACTGCGCCGCTGGCGCCGGGCCGCAGGCCCCTGCTGCAGCCGCCGGACCGCGCCGCGATCGCCGACCCAGCTGCGGCTCGGCGTGCCGATGGGGCTGACGATCCTGGTCGAGGTCACCGGTTTCAGCTTCATGGCGATCTTCATCGCCCGGCTCGGCGTCGATGCGGTGGCCGGTCACCAGATCGCGGCCAACCTGGTGGCGCTGATGTTCATGATGCCGCTGGCGCTCGGCAACGCCACCGCAACGCTGGTCGCCCAGCGCATCGGCGCCGCCGACCTCGACGCGGCGCGACGCATCGGCTGGCACGGGCTGCAGATCGGCCTCGCGATCGCGGCGCTGTTCGGCGCCGCGATCTTCCTCGGCCGCTGCGGCGTGGTGCAGATCTACACCGACAACCCGCGCGTCGCTCGCCGCGGCGCTGCCGCTGCTGGCGCTGGGTGGCGGTATTCCACTTCGCCGATGCGATGCAGGGCGTCGCGGCCTTCGTGCTGCGCGCCTGGCGCATCACGACCCTGCCGATGCTCATCTTCGTCGTCGCGCTGTGGGGCGTCGGGCTGGGCGGCGGCTACCTGCTCGCCTTCGATCCCTGGCAGGTGCTGCCCGCGGCGCTGCGCGGTGCGCGCGGCTTCTGGATCGCGGCGACGGTGCGGGCTCGGCGTCGCGGCAGTGGGCCTGATCGGCGCTGATGAACTGGACGCTGCGGCGAACGCATCAGCGACGCCGCCTCGCCGGCAGCGACAGGATGAAGCAGCTGCCGCCGCCGGCGCGTGCCTCGCAGCGCACGCTGCCGCCGTGGCGCTGCGCGATCTGGCGCACCAGGCTCAGGCCGAGACCGACGCCACCGGCCTGCTCGGCGTGTCCCGGGCAGGCGGTAGAACGGCTCGAAGATCCGCTCGCGCGCCGCCTCGGGAACGCCCGGGCCGCGGTCGCACACCTGCAGCTCGACCGCGCCCGCCGCGACCCGCTCGAGCTGCACCTCGATCTGCGCCGCCGCCATAGCGGCGCGCATTCTCGAGCAGGTTGCGCAGCGCGCGGCGCAGCAGCCGCTCGTCACCGCGCACCTGCAGCGTCGGCCCGGCCCTGCACCTGGCGCATCGACGCGCGCCGCCTCCTCGGCCGCCAGCGCCAGCAGGTCGACCGGATCGCTGCGCCGGCTCGTCGGCCGCCGCATCGAGCCGGCTGGCCAGCAGCACCTCCTCGACCAGCGCGTCGAGCTCGGCGATGTTGGTATCGATCTCGCGCTGCAGCGGCCTCGCGCTGGGCCGGCGGTGCGCCGTCGAGCATCGTCGATCGCCATCTTCAGCCGCGCCAGCGGCGAGCGCAGCTCGTGGCTGGCATTGGCCAAGCAGGCTCTGGTGCGAGCGCACCAGCGCCTCGACCCGCGCCGCCGCCTGGTTGAAGCTGCTCGGCGACCGCCGCCACCTCGTCATGGCCGCCGATCTCGACGCGCTGGCTGAGCTGGCCGGAACCGAAGCGCTCGACGCCCTGCTTCAGTGCGGCCAGGCGCCGCGTCAGTGCGCGCGCCACCGGCCACGACGCACCGGCGACCGCAAAGAACAGCAGCACCAGCAGCACCGCCCAGCCGATGCCGCCGGACCACAGCCGCAGATCGGCTCGGGCGGCGGTGCAGGCGCGTCGGCGGTCCGCGGTCGCGTCTCTCCGGTTCGGCGCTGCGCCAGCCGCGAGGTCGGTGCTGCGTTGCTCGCCTCGTCCGGCGCAGCCGCGCCGACGACCCGGGCGCATCACCCACAGCGTGCGACCGTCCTCGAGTGCCATGGCGAAGGCGCGCTGCCGGCCCTCGCGGCGCAGGAAGGCATCGGATGCGGCGATGCGGTCACCGTCTCGCGAATCGAGCGCCAGCGGCAGGCGCAGCCGGCTCGCCCAGTCGTGCAGCGCGATGCGCTGTTCCTCGACCGGCGCATCCGCGCCCGGGCAGCGAGCGCTGGATCAGGTCGGCCCAGGCGCTCATGCGATCCGACACCATCGACTCGGCGCGCACCCGCTCCTCGTCGATGTGGCGCTGGAACAGCCAGCCCGACACGCGCGGCGAACAGCAGCAGCACCGCCACCACCGTCAGGTAGATGCGCAGGGTCAGCGTCTTGAGGGTCGGGAATCGCACCGCGATTCGCTCCTGCGCGCGCGCGTCAGCGCGACTCGTCGGCGTCCTGCTTGCGCGCGAACACATAACCGGCGCCGCGCACCGTCAGCACCCGCCGTGGCATCTTCGGATCGTCTTCGATGGCGGCACGGATGCGCGAGATGTGGACGTCGATCGAGCGGTCGAAGGCCTCGAGCGGATGCCCCTTGAGCGAGTCCATGATCTGGTCGCGCGACAGCACCCGCCCGGGGCTCTGCGCGAGCACCACCAGCAATTCGAACTGGTGGCCGGTCAGCTCGCACGGCTTGCCGTCGAGCCGCGCCACGCGGGCGCCGAGGTCGATCTCGAGTCGGCCGAACCGCAGCACCTCGTCGCCGGCCAGGCGCGGCTGGGCTCGCCGCAGCAGTGCCTTCACGCGCGCCAGCAGTTCGCGCGGTTCGAACGGTTTGGGCAGGTAGTCGTCGGCGCCGAGTTCGAGTCCGACGATCCGGTCGAGCGGTTCGCCGCGCGCGGTCAGCATCAGCAACGGCATCGCGCGGGTGCGCGGATTCGACGCGCAGCTCGCGACACAGATCGAGGCCGTCGCCATCGGGCAGCATCAGGTCGAGCAGCAGGGCGTCATAGCTCACAGCGGCGATCCGCTCGCGGCCTGCCGCCAGCGATGGCGCCGCGTCGACCTCGAAACCCGAATGGCGCAGATAGTCGCCGACCATTGTCGACAGGCGGACATCGTCGTCGATCATCAGCACACGGGAAGCAGTCATCGGGCAAGCCCTTGCGGTTGCGGCCTGGAAAGAACAAGAGCGACCGCCCCGGCCTGGCAGCCGCGGCGGTCGCAGGTCGAAGCGACCGGACAGCGGTCAGGAGTTCGATTTCGCGGCGTCGGTCGCCGGTTGCTGGCGCTCGTGCCGCTGCTGCATGCGCAGCTTGCGCTGAGCCATCAGTCTCGCCGATCTTGGCACGCTGCTCGGGGCTGAGCTGCTGGGCCACGTCGAGCATGACAGCCAGCCGCTGCTTCAGGACCGCATCGTGGTGCGTCACCATCTGCAGGCGCAACTGCTCGGCCGCATTGGCATCGATCACCGGCGCCGTCATCACCTGCTGCGTGCGTTCGCGCAGCACCCGGCCCTGCTCACGCAGCTGTTTCATGCTCGGGGCAGCGGTCGTCATGATCTGCCGGATCTGGGTGCGCTGCGCCTCGGTTGCGCCGGCTGCGTCGAGCATGCGCTCGACGTGGCGCGCCGATCCACCGAACATCATGCGCGCCATGGTGCGCACCGCCTTCGCCACGGGCATGCCCGTGGTGCTTGTGCTGGCGATGCGATTGCTGGTCGGCATGCGGCGGCGTCGCGCCGGACTGGGCAAGCGCCGGCTGCGCAGCCAGTGCAGCGGCGCAGGCGATCAGGGCGCCGCCGGTCAGCGAACGCAGCGGCCGCAGGGCGGCACCGAACAGGGAGGGGGTACGAAGGTCGGACATGGGGTTTCCTTGGTGGACTGACTGGAACGGTCGGCGGCCGCCCGTGCGGCGCCTTGGGTTCCCATGCTCGTGCGTTGCGGTGAACAGCGGATGCTTCGGCGGTAAAGATAGATGAACGGGGGGGTCGGTCCGGTGCGGTCGCCTGCGTCGCCGTCCGGCCCAGCGGCGCCCAGGCCACAGCCTCCGCGGAGGTCGAATGGTTCAGCGTTCATGGCCGGGTCCGCACATCGCGCAACCGCTCCCCCGCAGTCCGACGGCAGAAACAAAAAACGGGCCGCGAGGGCCCGTATTTGCTTGCTGTCTGGCGGAGAGGGTGGGATTCGAACCCACGGTACCTTGCGGTACGCCTGATTTCGAGTCAGGTACATTCGACCACTCTGCCACCTCTCCTGGTGTGCTGTTGCACGTTGGTCGCTGTGCAGCCCGCGATTCTAGCCCATTGCGCAGTCGGTTCGACGCGACCCGTGCATCAATCCTCGAATCGAAGTGCAAGTCCGCTGAGCCGGGCATCCGACAGGCGGGTCTGCCACTGCTCGCCGGCCTGCGATCGGCCAGGCGTCGGTGAACGTGCCGGTGGTGACGATGTCGCCCGCCTGCACCTGCCAATGCGGCGACTGCACCGCCATCGCCTGCAGCCACAGGTGCAGCGCCTGCAAGCGGCGAATCGAGCACCAGGCTGCCCTGCCCGCGGTCGACGGGCTCGGCCGTCGCGGAACAGTTCGAGCTGCAGCCCGGCGAGCTCGTCGCCCAGCGAGTCGAAACCCGACACCGCAACGCGCGGGCCGACGACCAGCCGGCCGTGCAGCCCGAAATCGGCGACCGAGTCGGCGGCGGTGAAGCGCCAGCCCTCGAAGTGGGTCTGCACGATCTCGACGCCGTGCGCGACCCAGTCGAGGCAATCGAGCAGCTCGGACGCGCTGATGCCCGGCTGCGGTGCGCGCGCGAAGCCGAAGACGATCTCGGGCTCGATGCGCGGCTGCACCAGACCGGCGAGCGAGCACGCTCGCGGTCGCGCCTTCGAGCAGTCGCGCCGTGCTGTCCCACACCGGTGCCCAGATCGGCGCGAAGACGTTGTAGCGTGGCCAGATGCTGCGGTTGGTGAAGCCGATCTTGTAGCCGAGCGGGCGCTCGCCGGCGGCGATCCGCTGCGCCCGCGTCAGCTCGGCCACCGCGTACGCCTGCTCGAGCGTGAAATCGCCCTGCGCCGACGGCAGCGGCAGCAGCCGCGCCTGCTCGCGCGCGCGCAGCAGCTGGTCAGCAGTCGCGGTGCATATCGATCATGGTTCAGGCCTCCAGCACGGTCTTGCCGCCCAGATAGGGCTGCAGCGCCGCCGGGATCGTCGATCGAGCCGTCGGCGCGCTGGCCGTTCTCGAGCACCGCCACCAGCGTCCGGCCGACCGCGAGCCCCGAGCCGTTGAGCGTGTGGACCAGCTCGTTGCGACCCTGCGCACTCTTGTAACGCGTCTGCATGCGGCGCGCCTGGAACGCCTCGCAATTGCTGACCGAACTGATCTCGCGATAGGTCTGCTGCGCCGGCAACCAGACCTCGAGATCGTAGGTCTTGGTCGAGCCGAATCCCATGTCGCCGGCGCACAGCAACACCACGCGATAAGGCAGCTCGAGCGCACTGCAGCACCGCCTCGGCATGGCCGAGCATTTCCTCGAGCGCATCGTACGAGCGCTCCGGGTGGACGATCTGCACCAGCTCGACCTTGTCGAACTGGTGCTGGCGGATCATGCCGCGCGTGTCACGTCCGGCGCTGCCGGCCTCGGAGCGGAAACACGGGCTGTGCGCGGTCAGGCGGATCGGCAGCGCCGCCTCGGCCAGCACCTGTTCGCGCACCGAATTGGTCAGCGGGATCTCGGACGTCGAGATCAGGTACTGCTCGGGCGAGTCCTCGTCGCCGCCGCGCGAGACCCAGAACATGTCGTCGCGGAACTTGGGCAGCTGTCCGGTGCCCTCGAGCACCTCGCGGTTGACGATGTAGGGCGTATGGCACTCGACATAGCCGTGCCGCTCGGTCTGCAGATCGAGCATGAACTGGGCGAGCGCACGGTGCAGGCGTGCCACCGGCCCGCGCAGGAAGCTGAAGCGCGAACCGGACAGCCTGGCGCCGGTGTCGAAATCGAGGCCGAGCGGCGCGCCGAGGTCGACATGGTCGCGAACCGCGAAGTCGAAGTGACGCGGCTCGCCCCAGCGCCGGACCTCGCACATTGCCGCGCTCGTCGGCACCGTCCGGGACGCTCGGGTGCGGCAGGTTGGGCAGGCCCATCAGCAGCGTCGACAGCTCGGCCTGGATCACGTCCAGGCTGTCGGCCGACGCCTTCATCTGCTCGCCGATGCCGCCGACCTCGGCCAGCAGGTCGCTCGCATCCTCGCCCTTGCCCTTGCGCATGCCGACCTGCCTGGACAGGCTGTTGCGGCGCGCCTGCAGTTCCTCGGTCGCGGTCTGCAGCCGGCGCCGCTCGCCTTCCAGCGTACGGAAGCGGTCGACGTCGAGAAACGGCTGCGGTGACTTGCGCCGCTCGAGCGCGGCGATCACGCTGTCGAGGTCCTTGCGCAACTGGCTGATGTCGAGCATTGGCGGGCGCTGCGCGCAGCGGCGCCGAGAAATCCGGGGAGGCGCCGATTGTAGGCAGCCGCTGCGGCGCCGACAGCGCCGGCGCTGCCTCAGGCTGCCCGCAGCTGAGGCTGCCAGCGCATCGGCTGCGGCGGCCGGCTGACCGGCGCCATCGCGCGTGCAGGCGTCGCCCAGCACCTCGCGTGCGCAGTCGGCGCAGTTGCCGCAACGCATCGCCACGCCGAGTCCGACCTGCAGGCATTCCAGGCTGTGGGCGCCATTGGCGGCGGCTTCGCGGATCTGGCGGTCCGAAACGCGGGCGCAAACGCAGACGATCATCGGGGCTCCGTGGCGGTGGCGGCGGCGGCGAACGATCGGTCCGGCGTGGCGTCAGCTCGGCTCGCCCATCTGCGACTGCAGATAGTTCTCGAGCCCGACCTTGCCGAGCAGATCGATCTGGGTTTCAAGGAAGTCGATGTGTTCCTCGGTGTCGTCGAGGATGTCCTGCAGCAGGTCGCGCGAGACATAGTCGCGCACCGATTCGCAGTGCGCGATCGCCGTCCTTGATCGTGGCCTGCGCGCCGGTCTCGACCTGCAGGTCGCAGCTCGAGGATCTCCGGCACGTCCTCGCCGATCAGCAGCTTGCCCAGGTCCTGCAGGTTGGGCAGGCCGTCGAGCATGAAGATGCGCTCCATCAGCCGGTCGGCGTGCTTCATCTCGCCGATCGATTCGTCGTATTCCTTCTTCGCCAGCCTGTCGAAACCCCAGTGCTTGAGCATCCGGTAGTGCAGGAAGTACTGGTTGATGGCGGTCAGCTCGTTCTTCAGCTGCGCGTTGAGCATGTTCGATGACCTTGGGATCGCCCTTCATGCGGTGCTCCGGTAGCGAGGGTTGAGGTCGGACAAGGCGCAGCGCCGCGCCGGACGGGATGGACTGCGCAATGACGAGCCATCGTCGTCGCGCGCAATCGGGTGGCAAGAAGGGAAAGAAGGGATTCGAAGCGGCACGGCGCGAATGGTAACTGCAAACCGTTCGCATTTGCAATCGCATTGGCGTCGTTTCGCATCGCCACCAGGGCCATCCGGTCGCTCGCGGCGTCGACGAGCCGTTCAGCCGAGCTTCAGACCTTTCGGCAACGGGAACTCGATCGTCTCGATCACGCCCGGGCATGCGCCGCAGCGAGACGGCGCCGAGCGCGCGCAGGCGGTCGATCACCTGCTCGACGAGGATGTCGGGCGCCGATGCGCCGGCGGTCAGTCCGACCTGGCGCTTGCCTTCGAACCACTCGGTCTTCAGGTCGTCGGGCGAATCGACCATGTAGGCGTCGGTGCCGAGGCGCTCGGCCAGTTCGCGCAAGCGGTTGCTGTTCGAACTGGTCGGGCTGCCGACGACGATCAGCACGTCGACCTGCGGCGCCAGCACCTTGACCGCATCCTGCCGGTTCTGGGTTGCATAGCAGATGTCCTGCTGCTTCTGCTCGCGCACCGACGGAAAGCGTCGCTTGACGGCGGCCAGGATCTCGGCCGCGTCGTCGACCGACAGGGTGGTCTGCGTCACGACCGCCAGGCGTTCGGTCTGCGCCGGCTGCAGCCGCTCGACATCGGCCACATCCTCGACCAGGTGGATGCCCTCGCTCAGCTGGCCCATCGTGCCTTCGACCTCGGGGTGCCCCTTGTGGCCGATCATGATGAATTCGTAGCCTTCGCGGTTGCAGCTTGGCGACCTCGACGTGCACCTTGGTGACCAGCGGGCAGGTGGCGTCGAAGACCGAGAAGCCGCGTTCCGCGGCCTCGCGCCGCACCGCCTGGCTGACGCCGTGGGCGCTGAAGACCAGCGTGGCGCCGGGCGGCACGTCGGCCAGGTCCTCGATGAAGATCGCGCCCTTGGCCTTCAGGTCGTTGACCACATAGGTGTTGTGGACGATCTCGTGGCGCACGTAGATCGGCGCGCCGAACTTGGTCAGCGCGCGCTCGACGATCTCGATGGCCCGATCGACACCGGCGCAGAATCCGCGCGGCTCGGCAAGCAAGACCTCCTCGATGGACGGCGACATCACAGCACTCCGATCAGGTGGACTTCGAAGCTGACCGGCTGACCGGCCAGCGGATGGTTGAAATCGAACAGCAGCCAGTCGTCGGCCGACTTCGCGTACCACCCCGGCATAGCCGGCGCTGGCCGTCGGGGGCGGGAAACTGCACCACATCACCGACCGCATACTCGGCCTGCGGATCGCCGAATTCGCGCAGCAGGCTGCGGCTGACGCGCTGCAGCAGATCCGGATTGCGCGGCCCGAAGGCTTCGCCGGGTGCCAGCTCGAAGCGCTCGCGGCTGCCCTCGGCCAGCCCGAGCAGACGCGCCTCGACCGCCGGCGCCAGCTCGCCGGTGCCGAGCGACAGCGTGGCCGGCTTGTCGTCGAAGGTGTTGATCAGATCGGCACCGTCGGGACCGGCGAGTCGGTAGTGCAGCGTCAGGAACGAGCCGGCTTCAACGAGATTCAAGGTGCAGATCCTGCTTGGATGGACTGCCAATTTTAAGATCGAGGCCCAAAGACCCCCACACCGGGTGCCACTCGGCGTGCTTCTGCGGCACCGGCGGCGCCGCTTATCCTGACCTGCCGTGCTCAAGAACCTGCCTGCCGATGCCCGCCCGCGCGAACGCCTGCTCGCGCTCGGACCCGGTGCGCTCGCCGATGTCGAACTGATCGCGCTGCTGCTGCGCACCGGCCTGAAGGGCGTCGGCGTGCTGCAGCTGGCCGAGCAGGTCCTGCAGGCCTTCGGCGGCCTCGGCGGTCTGCTGCGGGCCAGCCCGGGCGACCTGCGCCGTGTCAAGGGCCTCGGTCCCGCCAAGCGGGCCGAACTGGCCGCGGTGCTCGAGCTGGCGCGCCGATCGCTGCTGCGCCAGCTGGCGCGAGCGGCCGCTCTTCGAATCGCCGGCGCAGGTCAAGGACTATGCGCGGCTGTGCCTGGCGCACCTCGGACACGAGGTGTTCGCGCTGATGTTCCTCGACGCCCAGCACCGGCTGATCGCGCTGGGAGGTGATGTTTCGCGGCACCCTGACCCAGACCAGCGTCTATCCGCGCGAGGTGCTCAAGCGCGCCCTCGAACTGCAGGCAGCCGCGGTGATCCTGCTGCACAACCACCCGTCCGGCGCGGCCGAACCGTCGCGCGCCGACGAATACCTGACGCAGACGCTGAAGAGCGCCCTGGCCATGGTCGACGTGCGCGTGCTCGACCACCTGGTGGTCGCGCACGCCGAGGTGGTCTCGTTCGCCGAGCGGGGGCTGCTGTGAACGGCCGCGCGCCGCGGCGGCAGCGCGCGCAGCCGGCCGGCCGGGCTGGCCGACCTCGGCGCGCTGCGGCAGGCGCTGGCCGACGCGCGCGCAGCAGCGACTGGCGCGCGAGGCCGAGGAGCGCGACGCGTCAGGCCGCGCGCCGAGCACGAGCGCCAGCTGTTCAGCCGCAGCGTCGGCGTCGTGCTGCCGCTGCGCCGCGCCCCGGCGCCGCCGCTGCCGCGCGACGCTGCCGGAGGCGATCCCGCGCCAGCGCGAGCGCGACGAGGCGGCGGTGCTGCAGGAGGCGATCTCGGATGAATTCGATGTCGAGTCGCTGCTCGAGACCGACGACAGCCTGTCGTATCGCCGCGACGACATCGGGCCGCAGACGGTGCGCAAGCTGCGCCGCGGCGTCTGGGCGATCCAGGCCGAGCTCGATCTGCACGGCCTGCGGCGCGACGAGGCGCGCGAGGCGCTGGCTCAGTTTCTGCGCCAGTCGGTGCGGCGCGGCGTGCGCTGCGTGCGTGTGATCCACGGCAAGGGCAACGGCTCGCCGGGGCGCGAGCCGGTGCTGAAGTCGAAGGTCAGGAACTGGCTGGTCCAGCGCAGCGAGGTGATCGCCTTCGTGCAGGCGCGGCCGGCCGACGGCGGCCACGGCGCCTGCTGGTGCTGCTCAGCCCGGCGCTCGAAGCCCGCCAGCCAGCGAGCGGCGACCGAGGCCGGCTGCAGCCCCGCTCAGGCCGACGCAGCTTCTCGGCGATCGCCTGCACCGCCCGCGCGCAGGCGCAGCCGGGCATCATCTCCATCAGCAACTGGCGCTTCTGGATCGCCTCGCGCACCGCCGGGTCGAGCGGGATCTCGCCGAGCAGCGCCAGCTTGACCGTCTGCACCGCGCCATCGGCATCGCCTCGCAGCATCGGCGAGACATAGCGGTCGACCACCTGCTGCAGCTGGCCGCGGATGACGCGCCCTTCGCCGGCCCGGCTGACCTGGTTGACGACGAGCTTGATGACGCGCCGCTGCTGCTGCGCGGCCAGCACCTTGATCGTCGCGTAGGCATCGGTCAGCGAAGTCGGCTCGGGCGTGGCGACGATCAGGATGTCGTCGGCCAGCGACGCGGTATACAGCACGACGTCGGAAATGCCGGCGCCGGTATCGAGCAGGATGTGGTCGTAGCGCGGCGAGACCTGGCGGATCACGTCGAGCAGCTGATCGCGGATCTCGGCGGTCAGACGCGAGTATTCGACCAGCCCCGAGCCGGCCAGCAAGGCGTCGAAGCCGCCCGGCGCCGGCAGCAGCGCCTCGTCGAGCGTGCACTTGCCGGTGAAGACATCGTGCAGCGTGACCTTGGGGAACAGGTTCAGCACGACGTCGAGATTGGCCATGCCGAGATCGGCATCGAGCACCAGCACGCGTTCGCCGCGGCGCGCCAGCGCGGCGGCGAGATTGGCCGACATGAAGGTCTTGCCGACGCCGCCCTTGCCGCTGGTGACGGCGATGATGCGGGCGCGGGCGACGCCGGCAGGCGCCGGCACGGGGCGGGAACCGGTCTTGACGGAACTCATTCGATATCCTGGAACTGCGAAATCGCAAACAACAAGCTCTTCTCTTCGGCACTGACCTGCATGACCGTAGCCTGCTCGAGGCAGGCGCGGTCGCGCCCGCTCGGCCTTGGCGCGGTACAGCTGCTGATCGGCGCGCTCGATCCACAGCAGCGGCGACGAGCGGACCCACTGCGGCGCAAAGGCGCCGCCGAGGCTGATCGTCACCCTGACCTCGACGCCCGGCGCGACGCCGATCACGGTGTTGCTGACCTTGGCGCGGATCCGCTCGGCGACGGCGAATCCGAATGCCGGTGGGCAGTTCGGCAGGATCACCGCGAACTCTTCGCCGCCGAGCCGCGCCACCGTATCCATCGGCCGCACGCAATCCTGCAGCGCCTGCGCCACCGCCTTGATCACCATGTCGCCGGCGTTGTGCCCGTGCTCGTCGTTGACCGTCTTGAAGTGATCGATGTCGGCCAGCAGCAGCAGCGCCGGCTCGCCGGCACGTGCCACCCGATCGACCTCGCGGGCCAGCGCAAATTCGAACTGGCGCCGGTTCGACAGGCCGGTCAGTGCATCGCGGCTCGAGATCTCGCACAGACCCTGGATCACCGCCTGCAGCCAGGCACGTCGAGCCCGATTCGAGGTTCGCCGGCAGTTCATGACCCGACTGGATCAGCAACTGCAAGGCCGGCTGCAGATCGAGCCCGTCGAGCGCCGACGCCGATGCTCCATCCGCCGGCGGTGCGGCCGCTGCGAGACCCGCCGAAAGCGAAGAAGATGGCGTCATCTGCGTCAAGGGAGGCGGCTCCAGGCCGTTCGGCGGCAGTCTAGCAGCGCCCCAGTCGCGCGAAGCGCCGAACTGCACCGTGCGTCGGCGCCTTCTCCGGATGCTGTCGCCGCGGCGCGTCAGCGCCGCGCCGGCGGGCCGGCGGCTGTCGGGCAGGAACAGCGCCTGCAGATCGCTCAGCCAGTCGAAGCCGCGCGCGGTCGGCCAGGCGCGCTGGAAATCGCGTTCCAGCAGACCCTGCGCGCTCGGCCGCATCGAGCGGCGCGGCGATCGCGGTCAGCGGCAGTCCGGTGCGGCGGCTGAAATCGTCGAGTCGAAAACCGTCCTTCAGCCGCAGCGCGTTCAGCATGAACTCGAACGGCAGGTCGGCGCGCGCGACCTCGTGCTGCTGCGCGACCGGCGTGCCGGCCTCGGCCTGCGCCATGTAGCCGAGCGGGTCGCGGTAGCGCACCTGCCGGATCACCCGGTGCGCAAAGCTCAGCTTGCCGTGCGCGCCGGCGCCGATGCCGAGGTAGTCGCCGAACTGCCAGTAGTTGAGGTTGTGGGCGCAGCGATGGCCGCTGCGTGCAAACGCCGAGACCTCGTAGCGCTCGAGTCCGTGCGCGTGCGGTGCGCTCGCTGATCAGATCGAGCATCTCGAAGGCCAGATCGTCGTCGGGCAGCGCGTCCGCGCCTGCCGGCGGCCGGCTGGCGAACAGCGTGTTCGGCTCCAGCGTCAGGTGATAGATCGACAGATGCGGCGGCTGCAGCGTCGAGCGCCTGCTCGCAGGTCGGCGGCGCACTGGTCGAGCGTCTGCCCGGGCAGCGCGTACATCAGGTCGAGGTTCCAGGTCTCGAAGCAGGCCGCGGCCTCGCTCAGCGCGGCGCGCGCCTGGGCGGCGTCGTGAACGCGGCCGAGCGCGCGCAGCTTGTCGTCGTCGAAGCTCTGCACGCCGATCGACAGCCGGTTCACGCCGGCATCCCGATAACCGCGGAATCGATCGCGCTCGAAGGTGCCGGGATTGGCCTCGAGCGTGATCTCGCAGTCGGGCTCGAGGCGGGACCCGGGCGCGGATGTCGGCCAGCAACCGGTCGATCGCCGCCGGTTCGAACAGGCTCGGCGTGCCGCCGCCGATGAAGATGCTGTGCACCCGACGTCCCCAGATCAGCGGCAGCGAGCTTTCGAGGTCGACGCGCAGGGCATCGAGGTAGCGCTGCTGCGGCAGCGCGTCGCCGGTGCCGGCGCGCGCACCCCACTCATGCGAATTGAAGTCGCAGTACGGGCATTTCTTCAGGCACCACGGCAGGTGCACGTAGAGCGACAGCGGCGGCAGCGCCTCGAGTGTCAGCGTGCCGGGCCGCATCAGGTGCGGCAGCGTTCCAGCCGCCGCTTCCACCCCGCCGACGGCGGAACCGGCCGGCCGCGGCGACGGCCACGGCAGGGGCTGCTCAGACACGCCAGACCTCGCGCATCAGGCCGAGCATCTGACGCGCGGCGAGCGCGCGGTGGCTGTGGCGGTTCTTCAGCTCGCTGCCGAGTTCGGCCACGCTGCAGCCGAATTCGGCGATGTGCAGCAGTGGGTCGTAGCCGAAGCCGTGCGCGCCGCGCGGCGCCTCGAGCAGTTCGCCGTGCCAGCGGCCCATCGCGACCAGCGGCTCCGGATCGTCGGCGCTGCGCAGCGCCACCAGCACCCCGACGAAGCGCGCCGACCGCCGTGCCTGGCCGGCCATGCGTTCGAGCAGCACCCGGTTGTTGTCGGCATCGCTCCTGGGCTCGCCCGAACAGCGTCGCATAGCGCGCCGACAGCACGCCCGGCGCGCCGCCGAGGGCGTCGACGCACAGGCCGGAATCGTCGGCCAGCGCCGGCAGCCCGGATTGGGCCGCTGCATGGCGCGCCTTGGCGAGCGCGTTCTCGACGAAGGTGTGGTGCGGCTCCTCGGCCTCGCCGATGTCGAGGCGGCCCTGCGTGACCAGTTCGACCGCGAGCTCGCCGAGCAGCGCCGACAGCTCGGCCAGCTTGTGCGCGTTGTTGGATGCCAGGACCAGCTTCACCGCGCCGCCCCCTCGAAGCCGGTCACTCGGCGAGCGCGCGGCGCTGCGCCTCGATCAGCTGGTCGATCCCGTGCTGCGGCGAGGCCAGCATGCGGTCCAGTTGCGCGCGGCTGAAGGGTGCGCCTTCGGCCGTGCCCTGCACCTCGACCAGGCCGCCGCTGCCGGTCATGACCACATTCATGTCGGTATCGCACGCCGCATCCTCGACATACTCGAGATCGAGCAGCGGCACGCCATCGACGATGCCGACCGAAATCGCAGCCACCGCATCGCGGATCGGCGAGCGCTCGAGGCGGCCCTGCGCGATCAGCCACGTGACCGCATCGTGCGCGGCGACATAGGCGCCGGTGATGGCGGCGGTGCGGGTGCCGCCGTCGGCCTGCAGCACGTCGCAGTCGAGCGCGATCGTGCGCTCGCCGAGCCGGTCGAGATCGAACACGCAGCGCAGCGAGCGCCCGATCAGGCGCTGGATCTCCTGGGTGCGGCCGCTCTGCTTGCCGCGCGCGGCCTCCCGATCGCCGCGGGTGTGGGTGGCGCGCGGCAGCATGCCGTACTCGGCAGTCACCCAGCCGGCGCCGCTGCCGCGGCGATGCGGCGGCACGCGCTCCTCGACCGACGCGGTGCACAGCACCTGCGTGTCGCCGAACGAGACCAGCACCGATCCCTCGGCATGGCGGGTGAAGTGGCGTTGCAGGCGCACCGGACGCAAGGCGTCGGCGGCACGACCCTGCGTGCGAACTGGATTCATGGGCATGGCCTCTCAGGGGGTGGCGACGGCACCAGCCGCGCGGGCGGCTAGCGCGGATCGGAAAGCATCGCGTCGGGATCGGGCTCGGCGGTGGCCACGGCATTGCCGGCCTCCCATTCGATCGCGAGCGCGGTGACATTGTCGCAGCGTGCGCCGCCCTGCTTCAGCGCGAGCCGCGCCAGCGCCGGAACCGCCGCATCGAGCGGCGCGCTGCACAGCTGCTCGACCAGCTCGTCGTCGGACACGACGCCCCACAGCCCGTCCGAGCACAGCAGCAGCCGATCGCCCGGCCTGCAGCCGGATCGGGCCGGCCAGATCGACCACCGGCAGGCCCGGGCTGCCCAGGCAGGTGAACAGCACGTTGCGGTTGTAGCGCTCCGGCTGCACCGCATCCGGCCGCGAGCGCGCCAGCTCGGCGAACGAATGGTCGCGCGTGCGCTGCACCAGCCGGCCCGTCGCGCACCAGGTACAGCCGCGAATCACCGCAATGGGCCCAGTGGGCGCAGTCGTCCTGCAGCACGCAGGCGACCACGGTGGTGCGCGGCGTGTCGGGCATGGCACGGCGCTCACCGTAGGCCTGCAGCTGATGATGGCCGGCGATGATCGCCTGCTGCAGGAATGCCTGCGGGTCGTCCAGCCGCGGCCGGCATTCGCGGTCGAAGCGTGCCGACAGCGTCTGCAGCGCGAGCTGCGCTGCGACCTCGCCCTGCGGGTGCCCGCCCATGCCGTCGGCCACCGCGAACAGCCCGGCTTCGCGCGTGTAGCTGTAGCCGACGCGGTCCTCGTTCTTCTCGCGCCCGCCCTTGCGGCTGACCTGGTAGACGCTGAACTTCATGGCGCTCGATCGAGGCTCGATGGGTCAGGCCTTGGCCCCGTGGGTCAGGGTCTCGACACCGAGCTTCAGGCGCTCGCTGAAGCTGAGCTTGGTATAGCGACGCTCGGTCTCGCGCGCGAGCTCCTTCTGCAAGGCGAACACGCTCTGCGGTCGCGCCAGCGGATCGAGCGACATGCACCACTCGGTCACCTCGATCAGGTTGTCCGAATACACATTGCGCAAGCGCGACAGGTTCAGCGCCAGCCGGTCCTTCTCGATGCGCTGCGGCGCGTCGTAGGGCGGGTAGCCCTGCATGCAGGCATAGAGGCAGGCGCCGATCGCATAGATGTCGGTCCAGGGGCCGAGCGAACCATCACGTCGATACATCTCGGGAGCGGCAAAGCCGGGCGTGTACATCGGGCGGATGAAATCGCCCTGCTTGCTCAGCACCTCGCGCGCGGCACCGAAGTCGAGCAACACCGCCTTGTTGTCGTTGGTGATGAAGACATTGGCCGGCTTGATGTCCAGGTGCAGCATCTTGTGCTGGTGCACGATGCGCAGACCGCGCAGCATCTCGTCGAACAGCGAGCGGATCGTCGACTCGCGAAACACCTTGTCGCGCTTGAGGTCGCGCGCAGTGACGATGAAATCCTGCAGCGTATCGCCCTGCAGGTAGTTCATCACCATGTAGACGGTCTCGTTCTCGCGGAAGAAATTGAGCACGCTGACGACGCTCGGATGCGAGATCTGCGCCAGCGAGCGACCTTCCTCGAAGAAGCTCTTCAGACCGAGGCGATACAGGGGCTGCTTTTCCGGCGCAACCCGCGGTACCAGTTCGCCCGGCCGTGCGCTCGGCCAGCGAGGCCGGTATGTATTCCTTCAGCGCCACCATGCGGCGCTCCGGATCTTCGGCCAGGTAGACCACGCCGAAACCGCCCGATGCGAGCCGCTTCACGATCTGGTACCCACCTACCACGGTGCCCGGCGGCAACGAGGCAGGTCTGGGCTTTGACATAATCGGATTTTGATTGCGAGTCGTGATGCCAGTCTACAGCATGACCGGTTATGCCAGCGCCACCAGCGGCGCTGCCGACAGCCGCCTGCCGAAGGCGCTTGCCGACGAGGGCCCGGCGGCCTCCGTCGCCGTCGAACTGCGATCGGTCAACGGACGCTTCCTCGACCTTGCATTCCGCCTGCCCGACGAGCTGCGCATGCTCGAACCGGCGCTGCGCGATCTGATTGGTTCAACCTTCAGACGCGGCAAGATCGAGCTGCGTCTGTCCACGCGCAGCGAGACCGACCAGGCGTGGCCGCAGCCGCAGGTCGCACAGCTCGGTCGCCTGGCGCAGCTGCAGGACTCGGTGCAGTCCTGGCTGCCGCGCGCTGCGCCGCTGTCGGTCAACGAGGTGCTGCACTGGTGCAAGAGCGGCACCAGCACCGAACGCCTGGACGAGGTCGCGCTCGACGTTGCGCGGCACGCCATCGGCGAACTGCAGGCAGGCGCGCCAGCGCGAGGGCGAGAAGCTCGTCGCGGTGCTGCTCGAACGCGTCGTCGCGCCTGCGCGAACTCGCCGACCAGGCCGAGCCGCTGGTGCCCGCGGTCGTGCAGCGTCAGCAGCAGAAGTTTCTCGACCGCTGGCGCGAGGCGCTCGAGACCACCGGCGCGGCCCAGACGATCTCGCAGTCGGCGCTGCAGGAACGCGCCCTCAATGAGGCCGCAGCCTATGCCATCCGCATCGACGTCGCCGAGGAACTGGCGCGACTGCGCGCCCACCTGCAGGAGATCGCCCGGCTCCTGAAGGCCGGCGGCGAAGTCGGCAAGCGGCTCGACTTCCTGATCCAGGAACTGCTGCGCGAAGCCAACACGCTGGCATCGAAGGCCGCCTCGATCGAGCTGACCAGCATCGCGGTCGAAATGAAGGTCGCGATCGAGCAGATGCGCGAGCAGGTGCAGAACCTGGAGTGAGGCCCGCAGGTCTTTCAGGCTGTCACGCGAGATCGCACAGGCCCCACTTGACGCGTGACCGGCGACGCTTCAAACTTAACCATGTGGATAAACCACGTGGTTAGGGAGATTGATGCAACCGACCACTGACAGCGGGGTGTCGAAGCAGGACGCCAGTCCGGACACGCGCAGTCGCATCCTCGAGGCGGCCTTCCAGTGCCTTGCGTCGCGCGGCTACGCTTCCCTGAGCGTGCGCGACATTGCCAGGGATGCAGGCGTCAACCACGCGCTCATCAGCTACTACTTCGGCGGCAAGGACCGCCTGGTGATCGCCGTGCTGGACCAGGCCAATCGCCAGTTGCTGGAGCGGCAGCAGCAGCTCTACGGCGCTGACGGCGGATTCGCCGACAAGTGGGCGCAGGCGCGCCGCTTCTACGAGAGCGACCTGGCCTCGGGCTTCGTCCGCGTGCAGGCCGAACTGTGGGCGGCGAGCCTGTCCAACGCCGATCTGCGCGAGCAGTTCCTGCCGCGCATCCAGGCCTGGAAGCAACTGGTGCTGAACGGAGTGCGCGAGGCGATGCAGGCCTACCGGGTCGATCTGCCGCCGCCTTTCAGCGCCGAGGCCATCGCCACGCTGCTGTCCGAGTTCTGGCTCGGGATGGAGTTCTCGCAACTGATCGGCGCCGGCGGAGAAACGGCGCGCCACGACGCCACGCTCGACGCCATCGAAGCCCTGCTGCGCGACCTGGATGCGCGGGTGATGGCGCCAGCGCCGTCGCCAGAAGCGCGCCGCAAGACGACCCTCGACAGGAGCAAACGATGAGCACGCAGTGGCCGGAGCGATTCGGACGCATCGCCGGTGAGCTTGCCGAGGCCGGCCGGCTGGCGTCCGCCGACGAGGTGCCGTATCACACCGTCGAGCCCGCCAGCCAGGGCTTCGTCGACCGCGACGGGGTGCGGATCTGGTACGCGGTCTGGGGCACCGAGGGCCCCTTCCTCGCCTTTGCGCCGCCATTCCAGATCGTCCATGCCGAACTGCTGAAAGCCGTCGTGCCCTGGCTGTCGCAGCACTTCCGCGTCGTCACCATGGACCCGCGCGGCAACGGCCGTTCAGACCGTCCGCAGGGCCAGCAGCACTATGCGCTGGACCTGTACGTCGGCGACTTCCAGGCCGTGCTGGATGCAGCCGGCGCCAACCGCGTCGCGCTGATCGGCATCTCGGCCGCGGCGATGACAGTCCTGCGCACGGCGGCCGAGCAGCCCGAACGCGTCACACACGTCATCACGGCCGGCGGCTTTGCGCGCTCGATGACCAGCGATGCCACGGTGGCGGCACGTGTCGAGGCCGAGTTCGCCTCCATGGCGCAGGACTGGCCCGGTTACATCGACGGCTTCATGCAGCAGATCTTCAATGAACCGCACTCGACCAAGCCTTATGAGGACGGTGTGCGATTCGGCTGGGCCACCAGCAGCGAGGTGCTGAGCTGGTGCTACCGGGGCTGGCTGAACAACGATGTGCGTGACGAGGCGCGCCGGGTGCGCTGCCCCACGCTGGTCATCCACGGCGACAACGACAGGCGCGTGCTGCACGCGCGCGGGCAGGAGATCCACGAACTGGTGCCTGGTGCCCGCCTGCTGACGATTGCCGCTGGCGGCCACGTCACCGCGGTGCGCGACCCCGTGCTCTTCGGGCGGGCGGTGCGCGACTTCGTGGCCGGCGCGCCGTCGCACCGTACCTGGACACGCGGAATGGCGCGCCCGCGCCGCGCACTCTTCATCTGCAGTCCGATCGGCCTGGGCCACGCGCAGCGCGACCTGGCCATCGCGCGCAACCTGCGTGCGCTGCAGCCCGATCTGCAGATCGACTGGTTCACCACCCACCCTGCCGCCACCTACCTCGAGCGCGAGGGGGAAACCCTGCACCCCATCTGCAGCCGGCTGGCCAACGAGAGCCGGCACTTCGAGGGCATGGCCGGCGAACACGACCTCTCGGCCTTCTTCGCCTTGCGCACCATGGACGAGGTGATGGCGCGCAATGCGCTGGTGTTCTTCGAGCTGATGGACGCGACGCACTACGACCTCGTCATCGGTGACGAGGCCTGGGACGTCGATTACCAGTACCACGAGAACCCCGAGCTCAAGCGCCAGCCGTTCGTCTTCCTGACCGACTTCATCGGCTGCCTCCCGATGAACCCGCGCGACGAGCGGGAGGCCTTTCTCTGCGCCGACCGCAATGCCGACGACATCGAGCACGTCGGGCGCTACCCGTATGTGCGCGACGCCGCGATCTTCGTCGGCAACCGTGACGACGTTCCCGAGCAGACCTTCGGTCCCGGCCTGCCCGGCATCCGCGAATGGACGGACAGGAACTTCTGCTACTGCGGCTATGCGCTGCCCTTCGACCCGCGGTCCCTGGCCGACACCGAGCAGCTGCGGGCGCGTCACGGCTACCGCCCTGGCGAGCGCGTCGTCATCGCCGCGGTGGGCGGCACCGGCGTGGGCAAGCCGCTGCTGCAGCGCATCGCGCAGGCCTTCCCCCTGATGAAGCGCGAAGTGCCCGAACTGCGCATGGTGATGGTGGCCGGCCCGCGCCTGAGCGCGAGCGACTTTCCGCAGCTGGACGGGCTCGAGGTGCGGCCCTACGTGCACAACCTGTTCGAGCACCTGGCGTGCAGCGACCTCGCCCTGGTGCAGGGCGGGCTCTCCACCACGATGGAACTGGTGGCCACCCGGCGACCCTTCCTGAGCTTTCCGCTGCGCAACCACTTCGAGCAGTGCGTCCATGTGCGCCGGCGGCTCTTCAACTACGAAGCCGACAATTCGGTGGACTACGCCGAGACCGATGCGCCGACCCTCGCGCGCCGCGCGCTGGCGCAGATGCAGGCGCCGGTGCGCTACCGACCGGTGGAGACCGACGGGGCACTGCGCGCGGCGCGTCGGATTGCCGAGGTCCTGGAAAACCGGCACTGGGTGCGCTGATCGAGCGCAGCGGCAGCCGGGTCGATCGTTGCCGGCGAGCAGCCCATGGGTGCACGCATCCATCGCGATCACCCGTCTTCCGATTTGGGCCCTGGTTTCGCGCTGGGTCCATTGATCTCAGCCCCGGTTTGATCGTTCACGCCGCGACAGGGCGTTTCCGGGTGCAGCACCTGGAGTAGAGTTTCGGGGATTCACCACCTCCCGACACCATGTCGGTCAGCCCCCGGGTTTTTCTGTCCTACGCCCGCAGTGACGGGGAAGCGCTGGCGCGTGCGCTTCGCGCGCGGCTGATCGAAGAGGATGTGCCGCTGTGGCGTGACCGGGAGGGCATGGAAGGTGGGCGCGACTGGTGGCAGCAGATCACCGCAGCCATCGACCGGGTCGAGTACCTGGTCCTGCTGATGACACCGGCGGCCCTCGGCTCGGCGATGGTGCGTCGCGAATGGCGCTACGCACGGCAGCGCGGCGTGACGGTGTATCCGGTGAAGGCTGACCCGGCGCTGGACTTCGCAACGCTGCCGCGCTGGATGCGCAGTGCCCATTTCTACGACCTCGAACACGAGTGGCGCAAGTTCGTCGCCGACCTGCACCAGCGACCGCAGCCGGTGCGCGTGCCCTTCATGGTGGAGGACCTGCCACCGGACTTCGTTGCCCGTCCGCATCAGACCGAGCGCCTGCTCGCCCAGTTGCTCGATCGCGAGCGCGAGGAGCCGATCGCCATCACGACCGGTCTGCGCGGCGCCGGCGGCTTCGGGAAAACCGCTTTGGCCCGCGCGCTGTGTCACGACGAACGCATCCAGAACGCATTCGACGACGGCATCCTCTGGATCACCCTCGGCGAACAGCCCGGCGACCTGACCGGCCGGATCGAGGACCTGATCTTCACCCTGACCGGTCAGCGTCCGGGCTTCGCGGGGCTGGATGCGGCGGTGTCGGCCTTCGCCGAACTGCTGGCGGACCGCGAACTGCTGATCGTGATCGACGACGCCTGGGATGCTGCGCACGTCCGGCCGTTTCTCCAGGGCGGCGAGCGCTGCGCGCGGCTGATCACCACCCGCATCGTCGATGTGCTGCCAGCCGCGGCGCGGCGGGTCGAAGTCGACGCCATGTCGGTCGACGAAGCGCGCCAGCTGCTCGGACACGGGCTTCCATCCGACCCCGCCTACGGTGCGCTGGCGCAGCGGTTGGGTGAATGGCCGCTGCTGCTCAAGCTGGTCAACGGTGCCTTGTGCGAGCGCGTGCTCCACCAGCGTGAGCCGCTGGCCCAGGCGATCGCGTACGTGAACCGGGCGCTCGACAAACGCGGCCTCACCTTCTTCGACGCCGGGGACGCCGCCTCCCGGCACGCAGCGGTGGCGAGCACGCTGGGATTGAGTTTTGCTCAGCTGACCAGTGCGGAAAGGGCCCGCTTCGACGAGCTGGCGGTTTTTCCGGAAGATGTCGACATCCCCTTGGCCACGATAGCCGCCCTGTGGATGCGCACCGGTGGGCTCGATGAGTTCGACGCCGAGGCGGCATGCGAACGGCTGGCTCGGCTGTCGCTGGTGCTGGCACTCGACCTGTCGACGCGGGTCGTGCGCATGCACGATGTGGTCCGCCGCTTCCTGCTGGACCGCCTCGGAGAGGACATCACGCGGTTGCATCGCGCGCTGGTCGATGCCATCCGCCCGGCTGCAGGCTGGGCGGCACTGCCGGCTGCGCAACCCTACGCCTGGACCCACCTCTTCCACCACCTCCAGGCCGCGGGCATGGCCGACGACATGCGCTGCACTGCGCTCGATCTGCAGTGGATCTCGACCAAGACCTGTCTCGGAACGACCTTCGGCGTCGAGGAGGACCTCCGGCTTGCGCGCGAGTCCTTTCCGAACGATGCGGCCGTCGCGACGCTGTGCCAGATCTATGGTCAGAGCGTGCACCTGTTCAGCGAGTGCCAGTCGGCTGCCGACGTGCGGGCCACGTTGCTCGCCCGCATGCCGCGCGGAAGCGGCGTCGACGGCGGCACCGAGCCGCGGCTGGTGCCGATCAGCCGGCTTCCCGACGCGCCCCACCCGGCGCTCGTGCGCACCCTGGGCAGCCGTCGCGGTGCCGTCCGCGCGTGTGCCATCTCTGCCGATGGTCTGCTCGTCGCCACCGCGTCGACCGACAACCAGGTCACCCTGTGGAACACCGGCACCGGCAAGGAAGTCTCTCATGTCGCCACCAGCGCACACGACAGCCGCGCGCGCTCGGATGTCCGCGCGCTCGACCTGTCGGCGGATGGCAGGCGCCTCGCGGCGGCCACTGGCGACCGCCGCCTGTGGGTCTGGGATCTGGTCGACGACACGGTGCTGGCACGGCTGGCGGGCCATACCGACGAGGTGACCGACTGCTCGCTGAGTGCCGACGGGCGCTGGCTCCTGTCGGCCTCGCGCGACGAGACGCTCAAGCTGTGGGATGTCACAACCGGCGAGATCGTCCATACGCTGGCGCGCGCCTGGGCCGAAAACGACAGCGGCTGGCTGCGGCCAACCAATGAACAAGGCCACTGGGCCGCCGTGCTCGGCTGCGCGATGAGCGCAGACGGGCGAATCGCCGCATCGGCCTCCGCCGATCAGACGATCATCGTCTGGGACCTCGACAGCGGGCAGGCACTGGCGGTTCTGCAAGGGCACACCGCGGCCGTCAATGGCTGTGCGGTCAGCCCGGACGGGCGGTACGTCGCGAGCGTGAGCAGCGACCGCAGCCTGCGCGTGTGGGACTGGTCGACCCGGGAACACACCGCCGTCGTCGCGCACGGCCACGCAGCGGTGGCCTGCTCCTACAGCGAAGACGGCCGCTACATCGTTACCGCTTCGGCTGACGGTGTGGTGCGGGTGTGGGCGTGCGACGGACCCGAACTGCTGCAGACGCTGAGCGGGCATGCCGATTGGGTGCACGACTGCGTGCTGTCCTCGACCGCTGGCCTGGTGGTTTCCGCCAGCAACGACGGAACGGCGCGCCTGTGGCGTCTGGGCCTTCGCGCCGAGCCGAACAGCTCGCGGCACCATGCGGGATTCGTCGACGCCTGCACCGGCGCGCCGGACGGACGGCATGCCTTCACCGGCGGAGAGGATCGACGCATCGTGCTGTGGGACGTTGCCGGCGGCAAGGCGCGTGCGTCCTGGAAGGCCCACGATGCCGGCGTCCGCGCGTGCGCGGTGAGCCCCGATGGTGCTCGCCTGGCCACCGCGTCGGCCGATCGCAGCGTCGCCGTCTGGCAGGCCGCAACCGGCGAACGGCTGGCCGTCATGGCGGGCCACCGGGACCTGGTCAACGGCTGCGCGTTCAGCCCCGACGGCCGACTGCTGGCCAGCGTGTCCAACGACCGCACGGTGCGGGTCTGGGATCTGGGCACCCGCTCGCGCAAGCTCGCCTGGAAGGCGCACCGCCAGTGGATCAATGCCTGCAGCTTCAGCCCGTGCGGCCGCTGGCTCGTCAGCGCGTCGTCCGACGCGACGCTCAAGCGCTGGGATCTCTGCGTCGATGAAGCACTGTGGGAGGCGTGGCTGACCGATCCCCACCCGATCGAGGCCGAGCCGGCGACCGAGTGGCTCTCGATGCGCGAGCTTGTCGGACATGAAGCCGGTGTCAACCACTGTGCACACACGCCAGACGGAAGATTTCTGATCTCTGGATCACGCGACCGGACGCTGCGGATCTGGGATGCGGCAGCGGGTGCCGAGCGGCGTGTGCTCACCGGGCACCGGAATGAGGTAACCGGCCTCGCGATTGCGCCGCATGGCCGGCGGCTGGCGTCGGTTGCGATCGATGGCGCCATCCTCGTCTGGAGCCTGCCCGACGGCACGCGGCAGATGGCACTGCAGGTGGACGGACCGCTGTCGGGCTGTGCCTGGGTCGGCGCCGAGCGCCTGATTGCCGTGGGTGCGCGCGGCGTCTACCTGTTCGAGGTGCGGGGTTGACACGGCCGCCACATGACAAAGACTGCACTTTTTTGGAAGTATTTGGTGTAAAGTGACAATTCAAAGTCGCTGAGGACACGCCAATGCACGCATCGCGCATCGCGATCACGATGGGAGACCCGGCCGGCATCGGGCCCGAGATCATCCTGAAGGCCGCAGAGCAGCTGCGGCCCCGCATCGATGCCGGCGAACTGCAGCTGCTGGTCATCGGCTGCGGGCAGACCTACCGTCGGACTGCCGAGTCCCTCGGGATTTCAGACAGTGGCATCCGCCACGTCGCTGCCGACCACGGCACCCCCTGGCCGGCACTCGGCTTCGTCGAAGCCGGTCCGGCCCGATCGCCGATCGAGCCCGGCGTGGTGTCGCTCGAGGCGGGCCGTCTGGCCTACAACGCGATCGACATCGCGGTGCGGCTGGCGATGAGCGGCGAGATCGATGCCATCTGCACGGCACCACTGAACAAGGAGGCGCTGAACGCCGCCGGCCACCATTTCAGCGGCCACACCGAACTGCTCGCCGAGCTGACCGGCGCACGCGATTCGGTGATGATGCTGGCGCACGGCAACATGCGGGTCAGTCATGTCTCGACCCACACCGCGCTGAGCAACGTGCCGGGCCGCGTGACGCCCGAGCGGGTGCGCCGGGTGGTCGAGCTGACGAGCGCCGCGTTGCGCCGGCTGGGCATGGCCGAGCCGCGGATCGCGGTGGCGGCGCTGAACCCGCACGCGGGCGAGGGCGGCCTGTTCGGCCGCGAGGACATCGACGTCACCACGCCGACGCTGGCGGCGCTGAAGGCCGAGGGCCACGATGTGCACGGCCCGGTGCCGGGCGACACGATCTTCGTCAAGCTGCGCGCCGGTCAGTACGACGCGGTCGTCGCGATGTACCACGACCAGGGCCACATCCCGGTCAAGCTGCTCGGCTTCCACGTCGATCCGGCCACCGGCACCTGGGACTCGCTCAGCGGCGTCAACGTGACGCTCGGGCTGCCGATCGTGCGCACATCGGTCGATCATGGCACGGCGTTCGACATCGCCGGCAAGGGCATTGCCAGTCCGGTGAGTCTGGTCGAGGCGGTCGATTACGCCATCCAGCTGGCAGGTGGCCGAGCGTGACGAGCGGCTGCCCGTCGACCCGTGAAGCGGTCACCGATCGGCCAGGCTGCTGCGGACCGGTCGGTCCGTGGCACGGCTGACGCCGCATGCGCAAGGCCGGCTGCCGATGCACGGGCGTGCCGATCTGATCCCGGCCCAGCGCCGTGATCGGGTGCTGGAGTTCCTGTTGACGCGCGGCGGCGCATCGATCCAGGAGCTGGCCGAGACCCTGAGGATCTCGACTTCGACGGTGCGACGCGATCTGGAGCGGCTGGAAGGAGACGGCCACGTGCGCCGCACCCACGGCGGCGCCATCATGCCGGGCGCCACGCATTCCACCTTCGAACCGGCTGCGGCGGTTGCGGCGCAGGTGTCCAGGGCCGAGAAGCAGGCGATCGGACGCGCTGCCGCGCGGTCGCTGGCGGCCGGCGACAGCGTGATCTTCGACAGCGGCTCGACCGTCCTGTGCGCGGCGAAGCAGGCCGTCGAACGGCGCATCGCGCTGACCGCAGTGACCAACGACCTCGGCATCGGCCAGCTGCTGGCCGGCTCGGACCGCATCCATGTCGTGGTCCTCGGCGGCAGCGTGCGGCGCGGTTCGATGACGTTGATCGGCGAGCCAGCCCAGCGGCTGGTCGGCGAACTGCACGCCGACGTGGCGTTCATCGGCGTGCATGCCATCTGCGATCGCGCGCTGACCGAGACGTCGATCGAGATCGCCTCGATCAAGCGCGCCATCATCGGGGCGGCACGGCGCGTCGTCCTGCTGGCCGACTCGAGCAAGTTCCGGCCGGCCGTCTTCGCCAGGATCTGCGACGTCACCGCGGTGCACGAACTGATCACCGACAGCCGCGCCGATCCGCAGCAGCTGGCCCGGTTGCGCGATCTGGGGCTGAAGGTAACGACCGTCGACCTGCTGCCCGACGGACCTTGCCCATGAACCAGCTCTACCTCGTCGCCGATGACCTGACCGGCGCCCTGGACAGCGCCGCCTGCTTTTCCGGCCGCTTCGGGCCGATTCCGGTCTTCCTGGGGCCTGGGCCTGACCGGCACTGCCAGCAGGCCGCTGTCGATCTGGCGACGCGCGATGGAGATGCGGCATCGGCCTTGCGGGTCACGGCGCAGGTGCTCGAGGGTCTGGCCGGAGCCGAGATCGCGTTCAAGAAGATCGACAGCCTGCTGCGCGGTCACTGGGCAGTCGAACTGGCCGAGTCGCTGCGCCACGGTCATTTCAGGACCTGCATCCTGGCGCCCGCCTTTCCCGGCCAGGGGCGGGTGATGCGCGACGGCCGGCAGATCGTGCGCGCGACCGACGGATCGGAACGCACGGTTGAGGTCGATCCGGGCGCGCTGCTGCGTCAGCTCGGCCTGTCCGTGCGTCATGCTGCCGCTTTCGACCCGCTCGCCTGCCTGCCGAGCACCCGCGACAGCGCAGATGTGGTGCTGTGCGACGCCGGCAGCGACCAGGAGCTCGAGGCCCTCGTCCGCTCGGGCGCTCGGCTCGGGCGGCCGGTGCTGTGGTGCGGCTCGGCCGGCCTGGCCCAGGCATTGGCCGGACAGCCGACGCCGCGCATCCGCGCCGTCCAGGCGCCGCTGCTGGCCATCGTCGGAACCGATCACGCGGTGACGGCCGTGCAGGCTGAACGGGCAACCGCCGCCGTCCCGGCGCGTCGCGTCGTGGCCAGTGCCGATGCGCCTGAAACCGCGGCGCGGATTGCGCGCGCGTTCGAGCTGACCGGCGCCTGCCTGTTGAGCTTCGATCTGCCGCGGTCGACCCTGGCTGCCGATGCGGCCGCGGCGATCAGCCGATCGCTGCGCGAACTGCTGCCGCTGACCCGGCGCCCGGCGACGCTGCTGGTGACCGGTGGCGCGACCTTGCTCAGCGTGTGCAGCGCACTCGGCGCCGGGCACCTGGAGGTCGGTGCCGAGTACAGCCCCGGCATTCCCCGGTCCAGGCTGTGCGGAGGTCGGTGGGACGGTCTTTCGGTGATTTCCAAGTCCGGCGCCTTCGGCGATCCGGATCTCATCGCCGAACTGATGCGCGCTGCGGCTTGACCTGGAATGCACCTGGGTCACTGCCAGACAGTCTGCAGCAGCTGGTGATGCCACGCAATCCCGCGCTCCCGGGATTCCTCGCCCCCGCAGCAGCAGTACGATCGCTATGCTGTTCGACATTCCAACAAGACGGAGACAAGCGGCACCGCCACCGACATGTGCAAGCCGGCTCGATCCGAGGCCGGTTCCGGGCAACCCGCCTTCCGGAACTGCGTGCATGTGGGGCGCTGCCGATCTGACCGATGCTGCTGCGGGCGCTGATGTCAAGGGGACCTTTCCGGTCCGACCAAACCCTCGAGGCCGATGCCATCGGTTGCCGCATGCGGCCGTGGTCGGCCAGCCCGCCGCACGCCGCACCGGCGTACCCGCTCCTGGGCGCGCCGCGCTCCCTCCCAGCTCCATGGCCCTCGATCTGAACGCGGTCGTCACCGGACACGGGCCGCCGCTCGTCGTGCTGCACGGGCTGTTCGGCTCGGCGACCAACTGGCGCGGCATTGCCCGCGCACTCGCCGACCGTTTCGAGGTCCACGCACTCGACCTGCGCAACCACGGCGAGTCGCCGTGGGCCGACGAGATGGACTATCCGGTGATGGCCGACGACGTGCACGGGTACATCGCAGGCGCGCGCACTGGCGCAGCCGGCCGCTGCTCGGCCACAGCATGGGCGGCAAGGTCGCGATGGCGCTCGCACTCGCCGCACCGGATGCGATCGGCCGGCTTGATCGTTGCCGACATTGCACCGATCGGCTATGCCGACACGCTCGGCGCCTATGTCGAGGTGATGCGCGCCATCGACCCCGCGCGTGCCGGCAGCCGCAGCGAGGTGCAGCGCGTGCTGCAGGACCGGCTGCCGGATCCGTCGGTCGCCGGTTTTCTGGCGCAGAACCTCGTCAGCCGGCCCGAGGGCCTGGCGTGGCGGATCAATCTGGAGGCGATCGCTGCCGCCATGCCGGTGCTGCGCAGCTTTCCGGATGCCTTGCGCGCACGCCGCTGCGGCGCGCCGCTGACGGTCATCGCCGGCGCCGATTCTGCCTATGTCACGCATGCCGACGGTCGCGAATTCGCGCCGATGTTCGACGACGTGCGCATCGAGGTGATCGCCGGCGCGGGCCACTGGGTGCACGCCGACCGACCGCAGGAATTCGTCGCCATCGTGCGACGCACGCTCGGCGCCGACGCCTGAGCGTTTCACAACAACGAAAGGATCCGACATGAGCCGAGACGACCTGCGCGAAGCCGCCCTCGCCTACCACCGCTTTCCCAAGCCGGGCAAGATCTCGGTCACGCCGACCAAGGCGATGGCCACCCAGCGCGACCTCGCGCTGGCCTACTCGCCCGGCGTCGCCGACGCCTGCATGGCGATCTTCGACGATCCGTCGCAGGTCGACGAACTGACCTCGCGTGCCAACCTGGTGGCGGTGATCACCAACGGCACGGCCGTGCTCGGCCTGGGCAACATCGGACCGCTCGCCAGCAAGCCGGTGATGGAGGGCAAGGGCTGTCTGTTCAAGAAATTCGCCGGCATCGATGTGTTCGACATCGAACTGGCCGAAAGCGATCCGGACGCACTGATCGACACGATCGCGCGCATGGAGCCGACCTTCGGCGGCATCAACCTCGAGGACATCAAGGCACCGGAGTGCTTCTACATCGAGAAGAAGCTGCGCGAGCGCATGAAGATCCCGGTCTTCCACGACGACCAGCACGGCACGGCGATCGTCGCGGCGGCCGCGGTGCTGAATGCATTGCGCCTGGTCGGCAAGGAAACCGGCGAAGTCCGGCTGGTCTGCTCGGGCGCCGGTGCGGCCGCCATCGCCTGCCTCGACCTGCTGGTCAGCCTCGGCCTGGCGCCCGGCAACATCCTGGTCTGCGACAGCAAGGGCGTGGTGCACAGCGAGCGCACCGGCCTCGATGAAAGCAAGGCGCGCTATGCGGTCGAGACCGACGGCGCGCACCCTGGCCGATGCCTGCCGCGGCGCGGACGTGTTCCTCGGCCTGTCGTCGGCCGGCGTGCTCAAGGCCGAGATGGTCGAGTCGATGGAGCGCGATCCGATCATCCTGGCGATGGCCAATCCGGATCCGGAGATCCTGCCCGAGCAGGCGCTCGCGGTCCGCCCGGACGCGATCATCGGCACCGGCCGTTCGGACTATCCGAACCAGGTCAACAACGTGCTGTGCTTCCCGTTCATCTTCCGTGGTGCGCTCGACTGCGGCGCGACCACGATCAACGAGGAGATGAAGCTCGCCGCCGTGCGCGCCATCGCCGAGCTGGCGCACGCCGAGATTCCCGACGTGGTGGCGCAGGCCTATGGTGCGCGGGGGCTGCGCTTCGGCGCCGAGTACCTGATCCCGAAGCCATTCGACCCGCGCCTGATCGAGTTCGTGGCGCCGGCGGTGGCGCAGGCCGCCGCCGACAGCGGTGTCGCGCAGCGCCCGCTCGGCGACATGGATGCCTACCGTGAGCGCCTGCGCCAGTTCGTCTACCAGACCGGCAGTGCGATGCAGCCGGTCTTTGCCGCCGCCAAGGCCGCCGGTACCAAGCGGCTGTGCCGCGTGGCGTATGCCGAAGGCGACAACGAGCGCGTGCTGCGCGCGGCGCAGATCGTCGTCGACGAGAAGCTGGCTCGCCCGATGCTGCTCGGTCGGACCAAGCAGATCACGGCCCGCATCGCAGAGTTCGGCCTGCGCCTGAAACCGGGCGTCGATTGCGACATCGTCGACAGCCACGACCCGGCGATGCTCGGCAAGTTCGCCGATGACTACCGGCGCAGCGTCGGCGCCAGCATCTCGAACGAATATGCCCGCTCGGCAGTGCGCGAGCACGGAACGCTGCTCGGATCGGTGCTGCTCAAGACCGGCCAGACCGACGCACTGCTGTGCGGCACCGCCTGGCGCTACGACAGCCACATCGACCCGATTCGCGACGTGATCGGCATGCGCGAAGGCGTCAAGACGATGGCCACGATGCAGATGCTGCTGCTGCCGCAGCGTCAGCTGTTCATCTGCGACACCCAGATCAACCGCGATCCGACCGCCGAACAGCTGGCCGAGATCGCCCTGCTGGCAGCCGACGAGGTGCGGCGTTTCGGCGTCGAGCCGCGCATCGCCATGCTGTCGCACTCGAACTTCGGCGCCTCCGACGCGCCATCGGCCGAGAAGATGCGACTGGCCGCCAAGCTGGCCAAGCAGCAGGCGCCCGAGCTGGCGATCATCGGCGAGATCCGTGCCGATGCGGCGCTGTCGAGCGACGTGCTCGAACGCGTGGCACCGGATGTGCAATTCGGCGGTGAGGCGAACGTGCTCATCATGCCCAACGTCGATGCGGCCAACATCAGCTACAACCTGCTGCGCATCGCCGCCGGCAACGGCATCGCCGTCGGCGGCATCCTGCTCGGTGCCGCGCTGCCGGTGCACGTGCTCGCGCCGTCAGCGACGGTGCGGCGCATCGTCAACATGACCGCCCTGGCGGTGGTCGACGCTTCTGCGCTGCTGCAGCAGCAGCGTCAGCGGCGCGGCTGAACCGCGCCGCCGGGAGGCAGGGCGTCGGCCAGACGCCCGCGCCTTCGCAGCCTGGCCGTCCGCCGGCGCTGCCGGGCACGCGGTGGCCCTGCCTTTACCATCGGGGCAGCGGCAACCCGGCCGCGCGCCCTCGACCCTGCATGGCCATCGACCTCCCTTCCCTGCTGCTGGCCTTCGGCAAGAGCCTCCTGTTCGTGCTGGCGGCGCTGCTGCCGATCCTGAATCCGGCTGCCACCGCGCCGATCTTTCTCAGCCTGACCGAAGGCGCGTCGAACCGCACCCGCGCCATCCTGGCGCGGCGCATCGCCCGCAACATGGTGGTGCTGATGGTCGGTGCGATGCTGGTCGGCTCGTACGTGCTCGACATCTTCGGCATCTCGCTGCCGATCGTGCGCGTCGGCGGCGGACTGCTGCTGGCGTCGAACGCCTGGCGGCTGCTCAACACCAGCCACTCGACCAACGATGCGCGCCAGGCGCTGGCCGAATCGTTCACGCCCGAACACGCACGCAACCAGGCGTTCTATCCGCTGACCTTTCCGATCAGCTGTGGCCCGGCCTCGATCGCCGCGGCGATCACGGTCGGCGTCACGCTGCACGACGCGCGCGTGCCGCTGTCGCTGGCGCGCTTTGGCGGCGGCGTGCTCGCGCTCGTGCGGCGATCGGCGTGCTGATGTACCTCGCCTTCCGCTACGCGCTGCAACTGCTGCGACCGCTCGGCGAAGCCGGGTCTGGTGGTCTTCCTGCGCCTGACCGCCTTCATCCTGCTGTGTCTTGGCGTGCAGGTGATCTGGGACGGCGTGCGCGAACTGCTGGCCAGCCTCATCTGAGCCGCGAGCGCATCGCTCAGCCGGCGCGCACCCTGGACGATCGCAGCCAGCAGCGCGTCGAGATCGACCGGCTTGCTGATCATCTCCTCGAAGCCGGCGTCGAGCGCGCGCTTGCGGTTGCCGGTCAGGCCGATACCGGATACCGCGATCGCCGGCACCGTGCAGCCCGGCCTCGCGCAGCCGGCGCCAGCAGGGTGTAGCCATCCATGCCCGGGCATCGCCAGGTCCGAGATCAGCAGGTCGAAGCGACTCGCTGCGCGATCAGTTCGAGCACCTCTTCGCCGCTGCTCGCGAGCACCGCCGTGCGCGCCCTCGAGCTCGCAGCAGCATCGCGAAGGTCTCGCAGCGTGTCGGGCTGGTCGTCGGCCAGCAGCAGCCGCAGTCCGGCCAGCGCCGAACGCCGCACGCATGTGATCCGGCGCGCGCGTCGCCGCTGCCGCCGAGTCGGGGCAGCACCACGGTGAAGGTTGCGCCGAGCCCGCGGCCCGGCGACTCGACCTCCAGGCGGCCGCCGTGCAGGTCGATCAGCCGCTTGGTCAGCGCCAGGCCGATGCCGAGCCCGCCCTCGCGCCGCGAGACGCCCGAATCGGCCTGGCTGAACATGTCGAACAGCCGGTCCATGAATTTCGGGTCGATGCCTTCGCCGCTGTCGACGACCTGCAGCCGGGCCTCGTCACCCTCGACGTCGAGCTGCAACTCGACCCTGCCGCCGGACGGCGTGAACTTCAGCGCATTGCTGACCAGATTCCAGACGATCTGCTCGAGTCGCACCGGATCGGCATCGACATGGCACGGCCTGTTCGATCCGCTCGCAGCGTCAGCTCGACCTCCTTCGGCGCGGCATCGGCTCGCACCGCATCGACGATGCGCGACGACGATCTCGCCCCACTCGACCGGCTGCCGGCGCAACGACAGCTTGCCGGTCTGCATGCGCGACAGGTCGAGCAGGTCGTTGATGATCTGCGCCTGGCTGGCGACGCTGGCTGCGGATCGTCTCGGCGATCCGCACCACCGACGGCACGCATCGCGCGTCTCGGGCAGGCGCTGCAGCAGGTCGGCATTGAGCGCGATCAGGTTCAGCGGATTCTTCAGCTCGTGCGACATCACGGCCAGGAACTCGTCCTTCTGCCGATTGGCCGCCTCGAGCTGCACCCGCAGCGACTGCTCCGACTGCAGCAGCGCCTCGCGCTGCTCCTGCGCCCGCTTGGTCGCGGTCAGGTCGCGCGCGATCTTGGCGAAGCCTTCGCCGCTGGCGCCCGGCAGTGCGGTCATCACGCCGCTGCAGTAGACCAGCGATGCCGTCGCTGCGCAGATGCCAGCGCTCGTCGGTCGCCCGGCCCTGCTCGGCGGCGCGGCGCAGCTCGTCCTCGGGTGCGCCCTGCTGCCGGTCGCCGGGCGTGAAGATCAGGCTGACATGCTGGCCGATCGCCATCGGCTCGGCGTAGCCGAACATCTGCTCGGCGCCCTTGTTCCAGCTCGTGATCAGGCCGGCCGGATCGAGCGTGATGATCGCGAAATCCTGGGTCGTCTCGGCGACCAGCCGGATCCGCGCCTCGCCGGCGCGCAGCCGTTCCTCGGCACGGCGGCGCTCGCTGATGTCGATGAAGTTGAGCACCGCGCCCTCGATCCGGTCCTCGAGCGTGCGGTACGGCAGCAGGCGCACCAGATACCAGCGACCGTCGTGCGCTGCGCACCTCGCGCTCGATGGTGCGCAGGCTGGCGAACACCTCGCGCGCGTCCTCGGCCAGGTCGGCGTAGTCGAGCCGGTGCGTGATGTCGAGCAGCGAGCGTCCGGCGTCGCTCGGCGATGATGTTGAAGACCGCCGCCGCGCGCGGCGTGAAGCGCTTGATGCGCAGACTCGGCATCGACGAAGATCGTCGCGATGTCGTTGGCGGCGATCAGGTTCTTCAGGTCGTCGTTGATCTTGGCGGTCTCGTCGACGCGCGCCTTGAGCTCGTAGTTGACGGTCGTCAGCTCCTCGTTGACCGACTGCAGTTCTTCCTTGCTGGTCTCGAGTTCCTCGGTCGCCGAACGCAGCTCCTCGTTCAGCGACTGCAGCTCCTCGTTGGCCGCACGCAGCTCCTCGCTCGAGGTCTCGATCCCGAGCTGATCGAATGCAGCAAGTCCTCGCGGGTCTGGCGCAGTTCATCCTGGCCGGGCTCGGCATCCGGCGTGGTCGTCACCGCCGGCGATCGGCGGTGCGGCTTCGGCCTCGATGAAGATCACCAGCACCCAGTTCGGTCCGGCCTGCGGATGTCGCAGCGGACGCACCAGCATGTGCACGTCGGCCGGCCGCTGCTCCCAGTCGATCCTGACCCGCTCGGCCTCGCAGGCGGTTGCGGATTCGAGCACCTGCTGCAGCGCCGCCCGCAGTGGCTTGCGCAACGGCGGCAGCACGATTTCGGTGATCGGCGCCGAGCGAGGTCGCCGGATCGCTGCAGCAGGTAGCGCGACGCGCCGACACTGCGGTGCAGGATCCGTTGCGATGCCGTCGATCAGCACGCTTGGCGGCGCGTATTCGTCGACCAGCTGATCGTGGATATCGGCGAGCAGTCTTTCGCGCCCCGGAACCGACCAGTCCGCGATCGACCGAGAGCGACTGCAGTTCGCGTGCGATCGCGGTCGACATCTGGCGATGCCGTCCGACGGTCGCCGGCGATCGGTCGGAACAGCCGGTTCTTCTTGTCGAGCGGCATGAACAGGTCGTCGGCCACGTCGGCGGTCTCCGAGGCACCCAGCATCAGGATGCCGTTCGGCAGCAGCGAATAGTGGAAGGTCTCGAGCAGCTGGCGCTGCGCCTCGCGGTCCAGGTAGATCAGCAGGTTGCGGCAGCACACCACGTCCAGGCGCGAGAACGGCGGGTCGCGCAGCACGTTGTGCAACGAAAAGGTGACCCGCTCGCGCACCGTCTTGCCGATCCGGTAGTGATCGGTTTCGCGGTGAAAGAACTGCTTCAGCCGGCTGCGGCAGCACGTCGGCACTGATCGAATCGGCATAACGGCCGGCGCGCGCGGTCGTGATGGCCCGTTCGTCGACATCGGTCGCGAAGACCTGCACCAGCGGCCGGCCGTTCATCGCCAGCGCCTGCTCGATGCAGCACCATCGCCACCGAATAGGCCTCTTCGCCGGTGGCGCAGCCGGCGACCCAGGCACGGACATGACCCGAGGGTTCGCGCGGGCTGCCGATCACCGCCGCGACCACGCCCTCGAGCGCGTCGAACGCCTCCGGATCGCGGAAGAAGTTGGTGACGCTGATCAGCATGTCCTGCAGCAGCAGGCGCGCCTCGGGCGGGTTGAGCTGGAGGTAGCGCAGGTAGGCCGGCAGCGTCGCCTTGCGACAGACCTGCATCCGGCGCTCGAGGCGCCGCAGCACGGTGGCCCGCTTGTAGCGTCGGAAATCATGACCGGTTGCATCGAGCAGCAAGGCCATCACGTCCTGGAACGCCCTCAGCGCCGCGTCGCGCTCGCGCAGGCGGGCGGCGGCACCCACCCGCAGATCGTCGGGCGGATCCGGCAGCTCGATCTGCTGCGCGTTCTGCCACAGTTCGACCAGCTTGTCGCGCCATCTCGGCCGCTGGCAGCACGAAGTCGGCGACACCGGTGGCCATCGCATTCAGCGGCATCACGTCGTGCTCGGCATCGTCCGGACTCTGCACCAGCGTCACGCCGCCGCTCTCCTTGATGCGGCGCAGACCCTGGCTGCCGTCGGAGCCGGTGCCGGACAGCACGATTGCAACCGCCCGCTCGCGGTGGGCATCGCCCAGGCTGCGGAAGAACAGATCGATGGCCAGGTGCACGCCGGGCGGACGCTCGAGCTCGCTGACGCGGATCCAGCCATCCGTCCATCAGCAGCTGCTTCGACGGCGGAATCAGGTAGACGTGGTCCGGCTCGATCTGCACATCGCTCGTCACCTGCAGGACCGGTATCGCGGTCACCCGCTGCAGAATCGCGTCGGCAAGGCTCTCGTGGTGCGGGGACAGGTGCAGGATCACGACGAATGCCATTCCGCTGCGCCGCGGCATCGGCTCGAACAAGCGGTTCAGCGCATTCAGGCCACCGGCTGATGCGCCGATACCGACCACCGGAAACGGCACGCCGCACCCGGCCTGAGCTGGCGCGCTGGATGCAGGCGGAAGCGCGTCGGACGGTTCGGTCATCTGGTATCTCCTGCCGTCAAGCATACCGGCTCGGAGGTCGCACTCGCCGGTCGCGGTGCAAAACGGAACGCGCCTTGCCACTCGATCGATCCCAGCCACCGACCAGGAGATCCCGATGTCTCAAGAAGTCCTCGACGCCTGCATCCAGGCGTGCAGCCGGTGCGCCGATGCGTGCGATCGCTGTGCCGCGGCCTGCCTGCAGGAGCCCGATGTCACCGCCATGGCCGGCTGCATCGCGCTCGACATCGACTGTGCCGCGCTGTGCCGCCTGTCCGCCGGCTTCATGGCGCGCGACAGCGACCATGCGCGGGCGCTGTGCCGCGCGTGCGCCGAAGTGTGCAACGCCTGTGCAGAGGAATGCGGCCAGCACCAGGCCGACCATTGCCGCGAATGCGCGCGGGCATGCCGCGACTGCGCGGACCAGTGCCGCTCGATGGCAAGCTGACGCGGCGAGCCAGCCTCGTCGGACTGCGGGCCGGCTCTGCCGGCGCGCTGTGCCTCAAGCGGCTTCGCGTTGCTCGGGATTCAGCCTGCCAGCCGGTCCCGGCCCGGGCATCGAATGGAGCGAACGCCGGCGCTCGACCGACTCGATGCGCAGCATCTGGCGGTATTTGGTCACCGTGCGCCGCGCCACGATCAGACCCTGCTGCGCAAGCTGGCGTGTGATCTCGGCATCCGACAGCGGCGCATCCGGTCGTTCGGCCTCGATCATCTCGCCGATCAGGCTGCGGATCGCCGTGCCCGAGCAGGCACTGCCGTTGGCGCTGAGCATCGCGCGTGAAAAGAAATGCTTGAGCTCGAACACCCCGCTCGGCGTCGCGATGTACTTCTTGTTCGTGACGCGCGACACGGTCGATTCATGGATGCCGAGTTCGTCGGCGATCTCGCGCAGTCCGAGCGGCTTCATCGCCATCGCGCCGAACTCCAGAAAATGCTGCTGACGGCTGCACGATCGCGGCCGCGACATCGACGATGGTCGCAAAACGCTGCTCCAGGTTGCGCAGCGTCCACTGCGCCTCCTGCAGGTGCCCGGCGAGCTCGCGATGCGACTTGCTGCGGTGACGCTGGAACAGATCGGCATAGGTGCGGTTCAACCGCACCTTCGGCACCGCGGCCGGATTCAGCTGGACCTGCCAACGCCCGCGGACCTTGCGCACGATCACGTCCGGCACCACATAGGCGATGCGCGAGGATCCGTAGCGCCAGCCGGGTCGCGGATCGAGGCGGCGGATGCGCTCGCACGCCGCCTGGATGCGCTCGACCGACGCATCGAGCAAGCGAGACAGCTTGCTGATGTCGCGCGCGGCCAGCAGCTGAAGATGGTCTTCGACGATCCGGCGAGCCAGCGCCCGCACCTCCGGACATTCGATCGACGGCAGCTGCAGCCGCAGACATTCACCGACATCGCGCGCCGCGACGCCCGCCGGTTCGAGTGCCTGCACCCGACGCAACGCGATCACCAGTTCGTCGAGCGTCGCCGCCGGTTCGAGCGGGACGACGTCGAGCAGTTCGACCAGCGGGGTGCGCAGGTAGCCGTCGTCATCGAGCGATTCGACGATTGCCCGCGCCAGCACCAGGTCACGCCACTCGAGCGGCAGGACGTTGAGCTGTCCGTGCAGGTGCGCGCTGAGAGACTCCTCGACCGGCATCGTATCGAGCTCACCCAGCGAACCGTCGTCGCCGCCGGCGCCTGCGGTGGCCGACGGGCCGACCGAGCCGATCTCCAGCGGGCCGTCATCGCGGTAGGCCAGCTCGCCATCGAGGCCGCCGTTGCGCTCGTCATCGTGCGCTGAGGGATCGGCCTCGGACGGTCCTTCGCCATCGCCTGCCTCATCGGCGTCCGTGGCCTCCAGAAACGGATTGCGGCCCATCACATCGCGCACCGTGGCCGCGAAGTCGGTCGATGACATCTGCAGCAGTCGCACCGCATGCTGGAAGCGCGGCGACAAAGCCTGCGCATGGCGATGGTCGGTCACTGCCCGGAAACTCAACGTCGTCATGCAGCGCCTTTCGTATTGCAATTCGATCGGTCGGGAGCAGATCCGGGGGCGCCGGATCGATGCCATGGGAGCGGGAATTGCAAGCACTGTGCCGAACCAGCCGCTCGTCGCTGGATTGGCATGTTGCAACCGCCGGAGCGCCGGCAGCTGACCGAAAAACGGCGGCGGTTGCGGCAATTCGTACCGAACTTGCGGCGCGTCGCGCCCCCGACCGGCCTGTCATGATCGGTACCCGGCGACACCTTCGACTTGTTGCGGCCGCGCCGCCTGAACCAGGATACCGATGTCCTTTTCCTCCGCCACCCATCCCGCTCCGAGCCCGCATGCGCTCGAAGCACGCGCCGCCGTGCTGCGCCGCATCAAGGCCGAGCACCGCATGTTCAGAAGCGCCTGGCGCGAGTTCGACCGGCTGAGCCTGCCGCGCGATGCGCAGCAGGCCGATCGGCTGGTCCAGCAGACGGTCGCCCGGTTGCGCCAGCACGGCCGCCTGGAGCGCGAGTACCTGTATCCGGCGCTGCGCGCGAGCACCGACCGGATGCAGCCGGTCGAACGTGCCGACATCGAGCATGCGGCACTCGACGGACTGCTCGATCGCCTGCAGTCGCTGGGCTGCGGTGATGACGGTTTCGCGGCCCTGTTCGAGGTGGTCTGCGAGCACACCGTGCAGCACATCCGGCATGAGGAATCGCAGTTGCTGCCAAGGCTCGAGCAGGCGCCGGTCGACTGGCCCGCAGTGCTGGCCCTGCTCGAGGCCGCCGAGGAGGAGCCAGCGGTCGCTGCGCGCAGCGCGGCAGCCGAGGCCGAGCCGTCGGCTTCCGCACTTCCCGAGGCGGCGCGGCCGGTCCCGCCAGCCGCGACAGGCGAAGCCGTTCCGGTGGTTCACGCGTCGCCGGTTCCGCTGGCGGAACCAGCCGACGACACACTGCCGCCGGATGCGGTCAGGGCCCGTCCGGACACGCCGGCCGAGCGCCGAGCGGCTCGCCGCTCGGCGCCGATCAAGTGATGAAATGGATCGGCCGCGCCGGCCCGACGCCGGCGCGCTGACCGCCACGGCGCAGCGCCTGCCGATCACCCCAGCGCCGACCTGTCCGCCCATGCCCACCCTTGCCTCGGTGCTTTTCACCACCTGGCTGCTGCCAGCGATCGCAGCCGCCTCGCTTGCCGCCGAGGGACCCGATGCAGGGTCCCGGCCCTTGCCTGCGCAGTCGCGACGCAGCATCACCACCGATACGGACCTTGCGCAGACCATCGACCGAGGACGAGCCCGCCTTTCGCCGCCGGTGGGATCAACCCTGCACGCGGGCGAGGACCGCCTGCTGGCCAATCTGCGCCATGACGCGGTGCCGCCGGTCAGCGACGATGCGCGCCCCGCGGCGCGTACCACGGAGGGTCGGGACAGCCCGACGGGCGACCACCGGATGGATCGGCTGTCGCCTGCCGTGACCTGGCTGGGGAGCTTGGCAGCCCTTGGCGGACTGATCGCGCTGGGCGCGTGGCTGCTTGCGCGGCGGTTCGGATCGGCATTCGCCATCCGGCGCCGGCTGGCATCGAAGGAGCCGAATGGCAGCCGCGCGACGCCGACCCGATCCGCCGACGGTGATCAGGTTGCAGCCGCGCAGGCGGCAGCAGCCCGGGCCGGTGATCGGCAACGGGCGGCCGATCTCGAACTGACCTTGGCCCGCCAGGACAATGCGCACCTGCGCAGCCAGCTCGCCTTGGCGCAGCAGGCACTCGAGCGACGTGAGCACCACGAACTGCTCGGGCGCCTGAGCAGCGGAATCGGTCATGAGCTGAACAACCTGCTCGGCGTGATCAGCAACAGCGCACACCTGCTGCAGCGGCTGGTCGTCGAGCCGTCGGGGCGGGCTGCAGTGGCCGCCACCTTCCGCTCGGTCGAGGGCGCGACGCGGCTGATCCAGCAGGTGCTGGAGCTGGCCAACGGGCGTGGTCTCGACTTGCCGGTGATCGATCTCGACGCGACGCTGAGGGGCATGCATGAACTGATGCGAATCGCGGTCGGCAAGCGGATCGAAATCGTGATCACTGTCGCCACCGATACCCGGGCACCGCTGACCGATGTCAACCGTCTTGAACTGGCATTGCTCGGCCTGCTGCTGAATGCGCACGGCGCAATGCCGCATGGCGGGCGGGTATGGATCGATGCGCGCAACGCAACCGCCGACGACTGCGAGGATCTGCCGGCCGGCGACTATGTCGCGGTCTGCGTCAGCGACGACGGTATTGGCATGGACGAACAGACCGTGGCGCACGCCTTCGACGCCTATTTCACCAGCCGGCCCGGTACCGATGCATGCGGCCTGGGGCTGACCCAGGTACGGCAGTTCTGCCTCGCTGCTGGAGGGATGGCCCGGCTTGCGAGCACGCCGGGTCTCGGTACCGCAGTCACTCTGCTGCTGCCGGCGCGCGGAATCGCGCCGCCGGTCCTGCCGGCAGTGCCGCCCACTGCACCCGATGATCTGCCTCCACCAGGCAGTCGTGGACGACTGCTGCTGGTCGAGGACATCGAGGAGCTGGGGGATGTCACTGCCGCGCTGCTCGAGAACTACGGGTTCAGCGTGCTGCGCGCCGACAGCGCCGAAGCTGCGCTGCAGTTGCTCGCCACCGACGCGGACTGCGACATCGTGCTGTCCGACATCGTGATGTCGGGTCCGCTCGACGGCGTCGATCTGGCGCGCATGCTGCGCGAGCGCTCGCCCGAGCTGCCGGTCGTCCTGATCAGCGGCTATTCGACCGCGATCGCGCGGGCGCGAGAATTTCCGCTGTTGCGCAAACCAAGCTCGCCTGACGCCCTGATCGACACGCTGCAGCGCGCGCTCGACACTGCGCGGCGCCGGCCAGCCGACTCGGCGTGATGGTGGGCACGCCGCCTGCTTGAAGCGGTCGTCCCCCATGCTGGCGAAGGAATTTTGATGAAGCCGTACGGTCCGTTTGCGCCGACGCTGCAAGAGCTGGTCGATGCATGTCGAAGCGGTGAGCAGCAGTTCAGGGACTGTGCCCTGCACGCGCAAAGGGTCGAACTCAGGCAGCTGTTTGCCTGGCGCGCCGAGGAATTTGCGCAAGTCGTGGTCAGACTGTCCCACGCCAGCGCGCTCGGCGACTCACCAGTGCCGGACCGGCCCGGCGACAACCCAGGTGCCAGTGCGGTCAACGCCGGCCACCGCGCCAGCGGTCCGACCGACGACCATGCGCTGCTCGCCGCGTGTGAGCAGGGCGAGCGGGATGTCCTCGTCCGCCTGGAAGACGCACTCAGCGACGACCTGTCACCCGAACTGCACGCGGTGCTGACCGAAGCACACGAGCGGGTTCAGCGTCATCAGGCCCAGATCCGGTCGTTGCGCTCACACCTGTCCGCAACCAGCGGAGGAAATCGATACCCGCCTGCCGCAGCGGGCGGATAGGCGGCACCAGCCGACGTTCAGCGCATCAGCCGGGCCAGCAGGAAGCCAACTGCGAAGGCGGTACCGATTGCCGCCAGTGGCCGATCACGCACGGTGCTTCGCAGGGTCTCACCAACGTCTTCGCTCATGGCACCGGCCTGACCCGCGCGTTCGCGCAGCCGCGTGCTGGCGCTGTGGACGCCCTGGTTCAGGCGATCCAGGCGCGGCGCGGCCTGACCGGCAAGCCGGTCGATCGCCTGGTGCGCCCCGGCGACGAAGCGACTCAACATGTCCGAAGCCTGGCTGCTTCCGCCAGCTGCTGCCGAATCGCTGTCGGCCGCGGTCGGAAACGGGGTCGCGCTGCCAGTGCCGGTGCCGCTGGATGCGGACGGGAACGGCGTCGAGCTGCCGGCGCCTGTGGAGTCAGAGGGATTGGTTGTCATCGGGGTCTGCCTTTCCGGGGGTGGTGAATGGGTTGACACCTGCATCGTCGCACAACCGACAGGCGCCAGGCGTTACAGTGCGAGGGATCAGGTCGGTGCGGTGTCGATGCTGCCGATCATGGTGTCGGGACGGACCCAGCGGTCGAAGTCGGCAGCGTCGATGCCAAGTGCCACCGCGGCCTCACGCAGCGTCAGTCGCTCGGCATGCGCCTGGTGCGCAATCGCCGCCGCGCGGTCGTAGCCGATGTGCGGCGTGAGTGCGGTCACGAGCATCAGCGAGTCGGACAGCAATTCGCCAATGCGCCGCTGGTCGACGTCGAGGCCGCGCACGCACCGGCGCTCGAACGAATCCATTCCATCGGCCAGCAGGCGCACGCTGCGCAACAGGTTGGCGGCGATCAGCGGCTTGTAGGTATTGAGCTGCAGGTGGCCGTTGGCTGCGCCGAAGGTGAGCGCCGCATCATTGCCGATCACCTGTGCAGCGACCATCGACAGCGATTCGCACTGGGTCGGATTGACCTTGCCCGGCATGATCGAACTGCCGGGTTCGTTGGCGGGCAACAGCAGCTCGCCGAGCCCCGCGCGCGGCCCCGAGCCGAGCAGCCGGATGTCGTTGGCCATCTTGTTGAGTGCCACTGCAAGCACCTTGAGCGCACCGTGCAACGCCACCAGCGACTCGTGCCCGGCCAGGGCCGCGAAGCGATCGACCGCGCAGACCAGATCGAAACCGGTCCGTGCCGACAACTCGCGGCACACCCATGCGCCGAAATCGGCATGCGTGTTCAGACCGGTTCCGACCGCCGTCCCGCCGACCGCCAGCGCATGCAGGCCAGGCAGTGCCGATTCGATCGCCGCGCGTGCGAGCAGCAGCTGGCTGCGCCAGGCGCCGAATTCCTGTCCGACCGTCAACGGCACGGCATCCTGCAGATGGGTGCGTCCGAGCTTGATCAACCCATCGAACTGGGCTGCCTTGCCGGCCAGCGAGGCGCACAACGCCTCGAGTGCAGGAAACAGGTGGTCGTGCAATGCCGACAGCGCCGACAGGTGCATGGCAGCTCGGAACGATGTCGTTCGACGACTGGCCCAGGTTGACCTCGTCGTTGGGGTGAACGCGCCGCCCGTCAAGCAACTGGGCAGCGAGCGTGGCGAGCACCTCGTTGACGTTCATGTGACTCTGCGTGCCCGATCCCGACTGCCACACCGAAAGCGGAAACGCCTCGTCGTGGCGGCCGCTGCAGACCTGCTGCGCCGCCGCATCGATCGCATCGGCCAGTGCTGCATCGAGCCGGCCGAGCCGCCCGTTGACGACCGCGCAGCAGCCCTTGATGCGCGCGATGGCATGGATCAGCCCGATCGGCATGCGTTCGCCGCCGATGGCGAAGTTGCCGATCGCACGCTCGGTCTGCGGCGCCCCACAAGGCGCCCGCGGCCACATCGACGCCACCCAGACTGTCGGCCTGCCTGCGTTCGTTGCTCATGCGAAGTCGTGGTTGGAGGTCAGGATCGGCGCCAGGCGGCAGCGCATCAGATTGCATCGACGCTGCCGGTCACCGGCAACACCAGGCCGGTGATGTAACCGGCGCACACCGGCGAGGCGAGAAAGACATAAGCCGGCGACAGCTCCTCGGGCTGCGCCGCCCGGCCGATGTCGCTGCCCTGGCCGAACGTGGCGACCTTGTCGGCCGGCCGATCGGCCGGGTTGAGCGGCGTCCAGACCGGACCTGGCGCGACCGCATTGACGCGGATGCCGCGCTCGAGCAGGTTGCTGGCCAACGACTTGGTGAAGGCATGGATCGCTCCCTTGGTGGCCGAGTAATCCAGCAGGTTTGCGCTGCCGCGAAGCCCGGTCACCGAGCCGGTATTGATGATCGAGGCGCCGGGCTTCAGGTGCGGCACGGCTGCCCGTGCCATCCGGAAATAGCCGCCGATGTTGGTGTCGACGGTCATCATCAGGCGCTCGTCATCGATGTCCTCGATCGAATCGGCGTGTTCCTGGAAGGCGGCGTTGTTGACCAGCACATCGAGTCGGCCGAAGCGCTCGACCGTGCGCTCCACGGCCGAGCGGCACCAGGCGGGATCGCGCACGTCGCCCTGCAGCAGCAGGCAGGCGCGGCCCTCTGCTTCGACGCAGCGCTTCGTCTCGTGCGCGTCTTCGGTCGACGAGAGAAACGCAACCGCGACGTCCGCACCCTCGCGGGCGAACAGCACCGCCACCGCACGACCGATGCCCGAGTCGGCGCCGGTCACCAGGGCAGCAAAACCCTGCAGCTTGCCGCTGCCTCGGTAGTCGGGTGCCATGAAGCGCGGCGCGAGATCGAGCTGTGCCTCGCTTCCTGACTTCTCGAGGTGCTGCGCCGGAAAGTCCACCGGCTGATCGCGCGCGCCGGCCTGCATCGCCTTCGACCGGGCGTCGCCGGCCGGTGCCTGCAGGTCGGCCTGCGCATCGCTGCGATCCTGGCGCTGCTGGATGCGACGCTGCTCGCGTGCGGTCTGGTCGGGGTTGGCCATCGCATCGACTCCTTCGGCGTCAGCGTCCGGTCTCGTCCTGGTCCCCGGAACGCATGCGGGCGCGTTCGGCTTCGGTCCCGGACACGGTCTGCGAATCGAGCTGCCGGTCGGGTGATTCGGCCACCTGCCGCTCGTCGCCCGGGTGCTCGATCATCTCCTCGATGATGAAGCGGGTGTAGTACTGCGCACGCTCGGCACCGCAGGCGGCCAGGCCCTCGGCGATCTGCGCCGCCTGGTCGCGGTCGTCGGCCGGAATCACCAGCCAATGGTAGCCGCGCTCGGCCAGTGCGCGGTGCGCCTTGATCAGGTTCATCTCCTGTCCCAGCGACGCCAGCAGGCCGGCGTCCTCGATGTCGGCATCGATCCGGGTCAGCATTTCCTGGTCGGTGAAGCGCCGCACCTTGGAACGATCGATCTGCCGCTGCCCGAGGGACTCGAAGGCGCGTTCGGCCATGGCGGGTTCGGCAAACGACGCCACGAGGTGCCCGACCGGCTTGAAAACCCCGAAACTGTGATCCTGGGAATCGTCCATGGTGCTTCTGCTGGTAGTGGAAGGGAATAGCAATCGAGGTGCCGAAGGCGGACAAGGTTCCCTCCACCGCCAATAGGCACGGCATTTGCCACATGACCAGTCAACTGCCGTAATGTGAAATGCAAGCCTCCATGCATCCAATCTCAGAAGAAGAATCAGCGCGCATCCCCGTCCTGTACGTCGAGGATGAACCTGTCAACGTGCTGCTGATGCAGGCGCTGTTCGAATACCGTCCGCAGTTCAACCTGTTGACGGCCACGCGCGGCAGCGAAGCCTGTGAAATCGCCGCCGCGCGGGCGCCGGCGCTGCTGCTGCTCGACCTGCACCTGCCGGACTGTCATGGCGCCGATCTGTTGCGCCGGTTGCGTGGTCTGCCGGGCTGCGCCCGGATTCCGGCGATCGCCGTCACCGCCGATCGCGACTTCGACCCGACAGGCTCCGGATTCGACGAGGTCTGGTTGAAGCCATTCCTGCTGTTTCACACCCTTGCCCGCATCGACCGCTGGCTGTCGCAACAGCCGCGCCCATCGACCGCGCAATCGCCTGACCTGCTCCGGTCCGTCGCCTGAACTGACCTGTACCGGTGCCGTCTCGCGCTGAGCGTGAGCGACGGACGACCCCCGCAGCAGCCATGACCCAACGGCTCAGGGCTTGTCCATGTCCGTCGCGTCGATCTGCGCCGCCTCGGTGTCGCCTGCGGCATATTCCTTCAGCCGGTTGTACAGGGTTTTCAGGCTGATCCCGAGGGTAGCGGCGGTGCGTTCCTTGTGGTGCCGGAAATGCCGCAGCGTGGCCAGGATCAGCATCCGTTCGGCCGCTGCCATCGAGGTGCCGATCGGCAGCACCACGGCATCGGGTCCGGCCTCGGCGGCAGCTGACGTGCCGGCAGCCGCCGCGCTGCGCGGCAGCAGGCAGTCGTCGATCACCTCGCCGACCGCCATCACATAGGCCCGCTGGACGACGTTGCGGAGTTCGCGCACGTTGCCAGGCCAGTGGTAGTGACCGAGCTGGTCGATCGCCCGCGGGCTGAATCGCTTGTCCATGCCCTCTTGCTCGACTCACCGCGGTCAGGAAATGCTGCGCCAGCAGCGGCACGTCGAGCAGCCGCTCGCGCAGCGGCGGCAGCTCGATCGGGAAAACGTTCAACCGATACAGCAGGTCCTCGCGCAGCTTGCCGATCCGCACCGCATCCTCCGGAACCCGATTCGTCGCCGCGATGATGCGCACATCGGCATCCTGCGGCTGGGTCGAGCCGACGCGCATGAAACGCCCGGTCTCGAGCACCCGCAGCAGCTTGACCTGCAGATCCATCGGCATCTCGGTGATCTCGTCGAGAAACAGCGTGCCGCCGCTGGCGCGCTCGAAGAAACCCTGGTGCTGGCGGTCGGCGCCGGTGAAGCTGCCCTTCTCGTGGCCGAAGATTTCGCTTTCGATCAGATTGGGCGAGATCGCACCGCAATTGACCGCGAGAAAAGGCCGCGCGCGGCGCCGGCTGAGGTCGTGCACCGTCTGCGCGACGACCTCCTTGCCGCTGCCGCTTTCGCCGGTGATGAAGACCGTGACACCGGTCGCCGCCACCCGCGAGATCTCTTCATAGACGCGCAGCATCGAGTCGGCCCGACCCCACAGGTGGCCGAAATGCCCGTCAGGCGCCACTTTCGCGCTCAGGTGCGCCACCTCGGCCTTCAGCTCGGCCGGCTTCATGAAGCGCGACAGCACCGCGCGCAGATGGTTCGGATTGATCGGCTTGACGAGGTAGTCGGCGGCTCCGAGGCGCAACGCCTTGATCGAGGTCTCGAGGCTGGCATGGCCGGTGATCAGCACCACCTCTGAGCTCGACATCAGCTGCTGGTCGGAGAACAGGTCCATGCCGTTGCCATCCGGCAGCTGCAGATCGAGCAGCACGATTTCCGGCTGTTGCAGCGCGATCTGGCGCCGCGCGTCGCGCAGCGTGTGTGCGACCGCCACCGTGAAGTGTTCGTCGGCGACCAGCGCCTTCAGCGACAAGGTGGAGTCGACATCGTCATCGACGATCAGGACGTGGATCATCGGGAGCTGCTTTCTGCTTGCGACGCGTGGGCTTGGCGCGCAGCGATCGGGATGGAGGGGCGGCCGACCCCGGGAACGCGGTTGCAGCGCGCGGCTTGGGCAATCCGTCGAGTGGTCGGCATGCGGACATTTTCCACGCTTTGCAAAGGTATGACGCCTGCCTCGTCCGGCTTATCATCGAACATCCGCGACCCGGAATCCCGAACATGCACGAGACACGTCAGTCACGCGGCTCGAACCGTTTTTCCAGCCTGCTCATCCTCGGCACCCTGCTGTGCGTGAGCTGGATGGCATGCAGTCGAACCCATCGGCAGCGCCGGATCGAGAATCCGGTTGCACTGCCCGAACGCTTGCAGACGTGGGAGGGCGAGGGGGGCCAGAACCAGATGGATGCCGCGTCCGACAGCCAGGCCTGAGCGGTGTGACGAACCGGGCAGCCAGGTGACACCGGCGCCCGGCTGCCGAGGCCCCGGGCTGGGTCGACCACATCGGCTTCAGTCGGGACGACTCTCAGGATCCCCGTCCGGCGCCCCGATCGCAGGCAGCAGCAGGCTGATGCGGGTGCCCGTCGGCGGCGTCGACCGGATGCGCACGCTGCCGCCGCTGTAGTGAGCGAAGCCGTAGACCTGGGCCAGGCCGAGACCGGGTCCGGCGCCGATCGCCTTGGTCGTGAAAAACGGTTCAAAGGCGCGCTCGCGCACTGCAGCGCTCATCCCGTGGCCTTCGTCGCTCACCGAGAAGCTCAGATAGGCTCCGCTCGACAGTTCGGCATCACGTTCCAGGTTGACGCGCTCACAGCGCAGCAACAGGCGCCCGCCGGCAGGCATCGACTCACCGGCATTGACCGCCAGGTTCAACAGCGCCGTCTGCAGGCGGTGCGGTTCGGCCATCACCCAACCGGCGTCGTGCAGACCCTCGAAACTGACGCCGATCGCAGGCCCGAGCCGGCGCTGCAGCGGCTCGCGCAGCGCCGCCAGGTCGGCCACCCGGACCGGCCGCTGCGGGCCGCGCTGCAGCCCGGAAAAGTCCATCAGGTGGGCGGTCATCCGGGTCCCGCTGCCGACGATGCGCAGCGCGTTCTCGGCCAGCGCGCGGACCCGTGTTGAATCGGCCGGCTGGCGCCGGATCAGTTCGAGCGCGTGACGCAGCGACTGCAGCAGGTTGTTGAATTCGTGCGACATGCCGCTGCTCAGCCGGCTGATCGCCTGCAGGCGCTGCGCCTGCTGCAAGGCCGTTCGATCCGCCTCGGCACCGCCCTCGGCGTCGGTGCTGGCCCGGCCGATCAAGACGCGTATCGGCGCCATCGACGGCGATCAGCCAGATGAAGGCCCGCCAGTGACGCTCGCCATCATGGCGGATGCGCACGACAAGCTCCTGGCGGCCGCCTGCGGACTCGAGCCCGGCCAGCAACGCGCCCAGGTCATCCGGGTGCACGAGTTCGGACATCCGGCGCCCGACCAGCCGCGCCGGTTCGTAGCCGAGCAGGTTTCTCCAGGCCGGATTGGCACCACGCAGGCGGACATCCGGACCAAGCAACGCCAGCAGCGTCGGCGCGTGGTGCCAGACGATGTCGCTGACGCTGCGAGCCCGCAGCGTCGGCAGGACTTCGGCCGCGTTCAGCATCGACCCTCCGACGGCGCATGCGGTTTGCATGACCCGGCGTACCGTCCGACCGCGGCGCAGCGCCGGCCGAGCGGCGGCATCAGTGCACCCGGTTGGCGGCGCCGGCCATCGGGGGCGGGGTGTGCGGCTCCCGGATCGGCTCGCCGGGTTGGAGCGGCGGCTCCTCGATCTCGGGCGGCGTCGGCTCCGGACCGGCCGGCGGGGTATCCGGGGTGGGCGGCATCGGGACGGTATCCGGCATCGGCGGCGGAATTTCGATCGACGCGGCGAGCAATGCATTTGCGGTTCGGCCGGCAACCGACGACATCATGAACGGAATCATCAGGTGAACTCCTTTTCGTGATCCGGTAGCAATCGATGCGCCTGCGGCAGGCTGGTCGGACGCAGGCGGCACCCGCGCAAGTCCGGATTGATGCTGTAACGTGCAGCGCAGATGCTGCGCCACCGACAGCACGATGAACCAACACCGAGGAGCATGGGACATGAACCAGGTCATCGCCTGCGTCGACGGCATTGCCAACACCACGGCGGTCGTCGACTGGTCGATCTGGGCCGCGCAACGGCTGGAAACGCCACTGTGCTTTCTGCACGTCATCCAGCGTCACCCCGAGCGGTCGGCGGTGGGCGACTACAGCGGTGCGATCGGCCTCGGTGCCCAGCAGTCGCTGCTGCAGTCCCTCAGCGAGCTCGACGAGCAGCAGGCGCGGTTGGCGCAGCAGTCGGCGCGCCAGATCCTGGCCGCGGCACAGCAGCGTGCCGAGGCGGCCGACCTGACCCGGGTCGCGGTGCGGCTGCGCCACGGCGATCTGGTGGATACGGTGGGAGACATGGAGGCCGACGCGCGCCTGTTCGTGCTCGGCGAGCACTACCGTGCGCCGGCCGGCACCGCCAGGCTGCACCTGGACCACCATGTCGAGCGCGTCATCCGCTCGGTCTCGCGCCCGGTGCTCGTCGCCACCGGTAGCGGCTTCGCGCCGCCGCGGCACTGCGTCATCGCCTATGACGGCAGCACCACTGCGAGCAAGGCGGTCGACATGGTCGCCCGCAGCCCGCTGCTGGCCGGGCTGCCGCTGCTGCTCGCGATGGCGGGTGCGGATGTGCCGCCAGCGCGCGCGCAGCTGGAGCAGGCATGCCATCGCCTGCGCGAGGCCGGTTTCGCGGTCACCGCCGAACTGGTGCCTGGCGACCCGGAGACGGCGCTGCCGGCCGTCGTCAAGGCACATGGGGCAAGCCTGCTCGTCATTGGCGCCTATGGCCACTCGCGCATCCGGCACCTGATCGTCGGCAGCACGACGACGACGCTGCTCCGCACCGCCGAGGTGCCGGTCCTCGTGCTGCGCTGACGCATCCGCCCTGCGCACTTGACAAGGCTGATCCGGGCCCCATGTAGCCTGTGAAGGCGGGACTGTCTCCCGCAGCCCACAGCCCACACACTCATGCAGACGGCTCACACGCTCCAGATTCCCGAACGCCTGCGGGTCCTGGTGACCTTGGCGCAATTGCTCGAGCGGCTCGAAGTCGGCGTGCGCGCCGGCGGTGCGGACCAGTACCAGTCGGTGGTGCGCCACCTGGTCGAAGAGCTCGACCGGCTGGAGGACCATCCCGCGCTCGATGCGGTGCTCGGCATGTTTCCGGCAACTTCCGAGCTGTACGAAAACCTGCGCTATGCGCAGGCCGGACTGTGCCGAACGCCGCTCCAGCGTTCGCTCGACAGCGAACTGCAGGCACGTGCCGCGCTCGCCCGGATCGCCGCTCGTCGCCAGGCCGACTGAGCGATCGCGGCAGCGTGACGCCGGTGTCGACTTGATGGAAGATCGACGTCTCGACGAGGACATCCGATGGTGAACCACCTGCCGAACAAGCCGCCGCACCATGCGCATCGCGCACATGCCGAACCAGAGGGCGATGCCGAACCCGGACTGCTGCCGGTCGAGCCCGATCAGGGTCCGGTCCAGCCGACCGTCCCCGACGATGTCGACGAGGGGCGCCCGGTACCGCCCGAAGTCTGACCACGGGCCATCCGGGCCGGTGCGGACGTCTTCCAGCCACGGCGGATAAGATTGCGCCGGTGGATGCTTCTGATTCGGCGCCGTGCGCCAGCCTGCTTTACGTCAGCCGACTGGCCGTTGACTCGAGCGCGCGCGATGTCGCCACCATCACACGGGTGTCGCGGGTCAACAACCAGCGCGATCACGTCACCGGGCTGCTGGTATTCGACGGTGAGAGCTTCGCCCAACTGGTGCAGGGGCCTGCGGCGTCCATCGACGCCCTGTTCGGGCGCCTGTCGCGCGACCCGCGGCACCGCGCGATCCAGATCCTGCACCGTGGCCATTGCGCCGCCAACGGCCACCAGTTCGCGGACTGGCAACTCGGCTTTCTGACTTTCGACCACCGGCGCGACGGCCTGACCGAACTGCGCAGCCTGCGCGCCCTGCGGGGCGGTGCCGCACTTGCCGCGCTGCTCGATCTGGTTCCGAGCCTGGAACTGCTGTCGCGCGCGCAGGCTGGGGGTCGCCACATCGATCCGGGCAGCGCGCCCGGGTACTGACGCGCCGCCGTTCGCGGCCAGTTCCGCGCCGCGCTTCGCGACACCCGATGGCCCTGGCCGGGCCATCCCGGGATGGCCCTCCGAAGGCGTTCCGATGGCTCCCTCGGGCGATGCTGCGCCGGCACCGCCGCACCAGACTGCACCCATTGCAGCTCGACTTGCGCCTCCGCCATGCCGGCCCTCACCCCGTTCCGCCAACACGCCACCGCAACCTGCGGCACGCGGATCCATCGTCGCCTTCATGGTCTGGTTGCTGCGCTGGCGCTTGGCCTGCCGATACCCGGCTCGGCGTCGACGGCCGCTGCCGCCGTTGCGCCTTTGCCGCAGACGCTGGAGGCAACCGGACTGTACCGCCCCGGCACGCAGGAGATCGATCCCGAGCATCTGGCTTTCACACCGCAGTACCCGCTGTGGTCGGACGGCGCCAGCAAGCGGCGCTGGCTGGCGCTGCCGGCCGGCCACGCGATCGATGCGACACGCCCGGACGCCTGGGACTTTCCACCCGGAACCCGGCTCTGGAAGGAATTCGCTCATGGCCGCGCGGTCGAGACCCGCTACATCGAACGGTTGCCGGACGGTGCATGGCGCTATGCGACCTACATCTGGCAGGACGACGGCCACGAGGCTCGCCTGGCGCCTGCCAACGGCGCCACGCTGACGGTCGACGCCGCGCCGCACGGGCGCTACCGGGTGCCCGGCCAGGTCGACTGCCGCGCCTGCCACGAAGGGGCGGCCACACCGGTTCTCGGGGTCGGAACGCTGCAACTGTCGGCCGATCGCGATCCGGGCGCTCCCCATGCCGAGACCGATGTCAGTCCTGTCGACCTGCGCGAGCTGGTTCGCCGCGGCTGGCTGCGCGGGCTGCCCGGGCACCTGCTGGACAAGCCCCCGCGGATCGCGGCACCCACCGCAGCCGAACGCAGCGCGCTTGGCTATCTGCATGCCAACTGCGGCCACTGTCACAACGACACCGGTGCTCCGGCGCCGGTCAAGCTGGTCCTGGCGCAACGGACCGGGTCCGATCCGGACCACGGCCGCGACCGGGTGCTGCAGTCGCTGATCGATCGACCGGGGCGGTTCCGTCCGGACCCGTCCGACCAGGCGGCACCGCTCATCCGCCCGGGTAACGCGGCCGCCAGTGTGCTGATGCAACGCCTGTCGACACGCAATCCGCAGCAGCGGATGCCGCCGATCGGCACCACCGAGCCCGACATGGCCGCGATCGCACTGATCGGGCACTGGATCGACCACCACCTCTCGACACGCAAGGAGACCACGCCATGACCTCGAAACCGGACCGCAGCACCCTGGCCCTGACCGTTGCTGCCAGCGTCTGCGCCACCCTCGCCACCGGGCTGGCGCTGCCACCGGATGCAGACGCCGGTGAAGCGAGGGGCGCTCAGCCGGCGGCCGCGCCGACCTTGGCCGAGCTCGGAACGGTGCCATCCCGACCCGTCAGCGGCGATGCGGCTCGCGGAGGCTATCTGGTGGCCACATCGGGCTGCCACGACTGCCACACGCCGTTCAGGCCCGGACCGAACGGGCCCGAGCCCGACATGACGCTGGCGCTGTCGGGGCATCCGCAGCAACTGCGGATGCCACCGCCGCCGCCCTTGCCGAAAGGTCCGTGGCTGGCCGTCGCTTCGGCGACCAACACCGCACACGCCGGGCCGTGGGGGGTCAGCTTCACGGCCAACCTGACGCCGGACCGGGAAACCGGCATCGGCGACTGGAGCCAGCGCGACTTCATCGCGGCGCTGCGCACCGGTCGCCACATGGGGCGCGGACGACAGATCCTGCCGCCGATGCCGTGGCCGGTGTACGGGCAGATGACCGACCATGACCTGGCATCGATCCATGCCTACCTCCAGACCATCGCGCCGATTCGCAACCAGGTGCCCGAGCCCTGGTCGGCGCCAGCGCCGAGCGCGGCCACGCGCTGACGTTCGGTGCCGTCGACTGTGGCGGATCTGGCACCATGGCGCCGGATTCGCAACCTGAGCCGTCATGCACCTGCACCGCCGCAACCGCCCCACGATCGAACCGAGTCCGAGCGCGCGCATCGGTCGCGCCATCGCGCGCACGGCGCTGCCGGGCGCGCTGATCTGCGGCTTGCTCGCCCTGCTGATCGGGCCGGCGTACCGTCATCAGCTGCTCACGCTCGGCACGGCAATGACCGCCTTGCGCTGGACCGTCGTCACCGCGTCCGCGGTGACTGCGCTCGCCCTGCTGGCCTTGTTGCTGCTGCTGGCGGCGCGACGACGCGGCACCGGCACCGCCGCTGCGGTCGGTGCCCTTGTGATCGGCACGGCGGTTGCCCTGCCGCCCTGGATGCTGTACCGCCAGGCGCGCGAACTGCCACCGATCCATGACATCAGCACCGATCGTGGCAATCCGCCCGCATTCGTCGTCATCGAACCGCTGCGCCGTCTGGCACCGAACGGAAGCGATTTCCCGGCCGACTCGGCGCGTCTGCAGGCCGCCGCTTATCCGGACATCGAGACCTTCGAGATCGCGACCGCGTCGACCCCGACCTTCGAGCGCGCGCTGCGTGCGGCGCAGGCGATGGACTGGGAGCTCGTGTCCGTGGCGCCGCGTGATGGCCGCATCGAGGCCACCGCCCATTCACTGATGTTCGGCTTCAAGGACGACATCGTGATCCGCGTCACCGCGACCAGCCAGGGCAGCCGGCTCGATGTGCGCTCGGCGTCCCGGGTCGGCCGCAGCGATCTGGGTGCAAATGCCCGACGCATCCGTGCCTACCTGCGCGAATTTGCAACCGCGGAAGCGTCGAGTTGACAGCCGACGCGGCCCGGTCCGCCCGCACCCTCCGGCCGGGTCAGCCGCCGCTCGACCCGGGTTGATCGAGCACCACCTCGGCCAGTGACGGGCCGCCCCGCTTGCGATCGTGCTTCTCGAGAAACGACGACACGGCGCGCTGCAGCTTGCCTGCTGCCCCGCTGATGGCCTGGTGCACGGTCGGTGCGTGATCCTTGACGACGACCGGATCAAAGCCGGCCAACCGCGCCTCCATGGTGCACTGGATGTCGTCGTCAGCTGACTTGTGGGCGTTGACATCGGCCAGATGTGCTTCGACCCGGGTCACATGCTCGCCGAAACGATGCATCGCGTCCTTGACGACCTGGTCCAGGTGGTGCGCCAGTGCCTCGCGGCCTTCAATGTGGTGATCGGTGTTCAAAAGGACTTGCATGCAGGTTCCCGTTCAGGATCGTTCGTTGAAGAAGGTGCGGCGGCTAGCGCCGACGTGCCTTGCGACGTTTTGCCGGCGCACTGGCCGGGGCCCAGAAGTCCATCACCTGGCGGACCGCCTCGGACTGAACGCCCGCCACCTGGCGCCGCGCAGCTGCCTTGGCAGTGCCCTGCGCAGCGCCCATGGTCTGGTTGGCAGCGCTCATCCACATGCTGAGCCACGGGTTCTTTCGCATCCAGGGATTCGCCATTGCTGCTCCGGCAGCGTCCGGATGGACGCCCTGACGACATCCTCGCGGCGCCGATGCGTCCTGTCGACAGCCGCGCCGCGCGATCGAACGTGGTCGTTTTCCTACGGTCGGCCAATGGGCCTCAACGCGTGGCGCCGGGCACCAGCCGCTCGGTCGAACCGACCTCGCTGTCCGGATCGAGTTCGATCGCAACCTGGGTGCAGACGGCGCGACACAGGGTGGCCACCCGCTCGCTCTGCAGCCGGTAATACATCTGGGTCCCTTCGCGCCGCTTGGCCAGCACCCCGCTGCGGTACAGCGTCGACAGGTGCTGCGACATGTTGGGCTGCGTGGTGTCGATCTGGGCCAGCAACTCGCGACACGTTCTTCTCACCCTGGCAGACGGCGCTGATGATCTTCAGCCGGATCGGCGTCGACAGCAGCGAGAAGAGTTCGGCGACGGCATCGAAGACCTGATCTTCGCTGCTTCGGCTGGCTTGGTCCATCGTTCACCCCGATCGATCGGGTCCTCACGCCCATTTTATTCGGCGCCGGCGATCTTTCCAGTGGCGGCTCAGCGCAGGCCTTGCTGCTCCATCAGCAGGTAGGTGTTGTACGCATTCATGCGGTTGGCGGCACGAAACAGCGGCAGGTGCGCGAAGCGCGACCAGTCGGCCTTGTCGTAGGCCTCGTCGAAGGGCTCGAGCTTCGCCGCGGCCTCGCCCATGGTGGTTCGCAGGTGCAGCAGGTAGTCGCGCGTCAGCTGCAAGGTCGTCGAGCGGGGCACGCGACACCGGGCCATGGCCGGGCACCAGGATGCTCGGCTCGAGGGCGATCAGCCGGTCGAGCGAAGCGATCCAGCTGCGGCTGTCGGCCTGGCCGACGAACGGGATGCGGCTGCGGAAGACCAGGTCGCCGGCGAACAGCACGCCGCTTCCGCGGACCAGGATCACCAGGTCCTCGGGCGTGTGCGCCGGCCCGACGTGGACGATGCGCAGCTCGGTGCTGCCGACCTGCAGATCGGTCGACCGGCGCATCGAGCCAGCGGTCGGCCGCGACCAGCGTCGGTGTCGGCGTCGATCCAGGGTGCGAGCTCGTCGCGGCTCGCCTGCAGCCGCAGGCGGGCGGTGTCGGAGTTGAGGTACAGCCGGCCCGACGGATGCGCGATGACGGTCGCGCCGACCGCCTTGAACGCCTGCAGGCCGTAGACGTGATCGGCGTGGTAATGCGTGACGATGACATGCGCGGATCGGCAGCGGCGTCAGGCGTGCGGATCTCGGCGATCAGCTCCTGGGCCAGCGCCGGCGAGCCGAGTGCGTCGATCACGACCACGCCGTCGCTGGTGATGACGAAGCCGGCGTTCGAGATGAAATTGCGGTTGGCGGGCGTGCCGAGTGCATTCTCGCCCAGCACCGCGTGGATGCCGGGCGCGACCTCGACGGCGCGCACCGGCCGGGCCGCCTCGGCCGCGTGCAGCACCGGGCTGGCAAGGCAGGCCGCGGCCAGCGCACCCAGCACACCGCGGCGGCTCAGTGGCAGCGGTGCACGGGCCGGCAACCGTCGCGTCGGATCGGGGCGGCGCGGAATCATCGAGTCGCGCTCCCGGCCGGGTCAGGGCTTGATGTAGGCGAAGCCCTGGGTCTGCAGCTTGGCCAGCCGCACCACGCCCGACGGCGTGAAGCCGGCCTCCTGGATGAACTGCTCGCGCTTGAGGTTGCGGTTCTTCAGCGTGATCTCGCAGACCTCGAACTTGACGCCGCGCGCGACGAGTTGCTGCACCGCGATCTCGTACGGATTGCCGTTCTTGTCCTTGGCATCGAACATCAGGAAGTCGACCCCATTGGCATGCGTCACGACCGTGATCTTGGCGGTCGGGTCGGTGTCGAGGTGGTTCTTGACATTGCGCAGGCCACCGAGCGCCTGTTCAGCCATGTCGTTGATGTGGTAGACCACATTGTCCTGTGCGTAGGCACAGCTGACGGCAGCAGCCAAGGTCAGACCGGCGAGCAGATTGGCGAATCGCATGGAAAGCAATCTCCTGGGGTCACGCGCAAAGGAACGGTCCGGGCGCAGGCGCGCCGGACCGGCAACGGCGCCGTCCGCGATACCGGGTCGGCCGCCTGCGTCCACGCCGGCATGTCAGGCAAGGCCCGGGTTGGCGCCGAGACCGATCAGCTTGGGCGTGTTCAGCTTTCGCGGTGCGATGCGCCCATTCTGCGCCTTCAGCCAGCTCTCCACCACGTCCCACACCGGCTGGGTGCCGGGGGCGTCGCGCGCCTCCTCCGCCACCGGCGCCCAGCCGGCCACCTTGTAGGTCCGGTCGGCCTCGATCGGCTTGCCGGCCAGCCGCATGTCGCTGATGCGGTTGCCCATCGTCGCCGTCGGGTCGCAGGTGTAGGTCAGGCCGCCGACCCGGACCATGTCGCCGCCCTGCTGGTAGTACGGATCCGGATTGAACAGGTTGTCGGCCACATCCTCGAGCACGGTCTTGATGGTCGTGCCGCTCATGTCGGTCACCGTGGCGTACGGATAGGTGATCGCGAGCTGGTCCATCATCAGCTCGCGCGTGATGACGTCGCCGGGCAGCAGCGACGTGCCCCAGCGGAAGCCGGGCGAGAAGGCGATCTCGGCGCCCTGCACCTCCATCAGCGCGTCGCAGATCAGCTGGTCCCAGGTGCCGTTGAAGTTGCCGCGCCGGTACAGCAGGCCGTCGGTGACGGCCAGCTTCTCGGCCAGCTTGGCCTCGTAGGGCGCGCGCACCCGCGTGATCAGCGCATCCATCTCCGGATCGGCGCGAGCTGGTTCGAGAAGACCGGCAGCAGGCGGTAGCGGAAGTCGGCCACCTTGCCGCCCTTGACGTCGAAATCCATCACGCCGAGAAACTTGCCGTTGCTGCCGGCATTGGTCACCAGCGTCTTGCCGCCGGCGTTGGCCACCGGCACCGCGACCGGCACGCCGTCGTGGGTATGGCCGCCGAAGATCGCATCGATGCCGCGCACCCGGCTGGCCATCTTCAGGTCGACGTCCATGCCGTTGTGCGACAGCACGACGACCACCTGCGCGCCCTTGCCGCGTGCCTCGTCGACCATCTTCTGCATGTTCTCGTCCTGGATGCCGAAGCTCCAGTCGGCGACGAAATAGCGCGGGTTGGCGATCGGCGTGTACGGGAAGGCCTGGCCGATGATCGCGCACCGGGACGCCGTTGATCTCGCGCATCACGTAGGGCTTGAAGACCGGATCGCCGAAATCGGTGGTCTTGACGTTCTGCGCGACGAAATCGATCTTGCCGGCGAAATCCTTCTCGATGACCTCCTTGACCCGCTCCATGCCGTAGGTGAACTCCCAATGGCCGGTCATCACGTCGACGCCGAGCAGCTTGCACGCGTCGACCATGTCCTGCGCCGTCGGTCCACAGCGCAGTCGCCGACCCCTGCCAGGTGTCGCCGCCGTCGAGCAGCAGCGAACCGGGGCGGCTCGCGCGCACCTGCTTGACCAGCGTCGACAGATGGGCAAAGCCGCCGAGCTTGCCGTAGCGCCGCGCGGCCTGCTCGAAGTCGAGGTAGGTCAGCGCATGGGCCACCGGCGGTCCGGGGCGCATCCGGCCGTCTTGAGCAGCGACTCGCCGACCAGGTGCGGCAGCCGACCCTTCATGTCGTCGATGCCGATGTTCACGCTCGGCTCGCGGAAGTAGACCGGCTTCAGCTGCGCGTGGCAGTCGGTCATGTGCATCAGCGACACGTTGCCGAATCGCGGCAGGTCGTACAGCCCCTGCTGGGCGGTGGCGGCATCGGCATCGGCGTAACGGCCGAGTGCCAGTCCGGCCACCGATGCGGCGCCGAGCGCCTGCAGAAGATCGCGCTTGGAGAGATTCATGCTGTGGGATGGGTGGATGGGGCACCGGGCGGCACCCGCCGTCCGGGCCGTCGAGGCGTCCGGTCACTGGTTGACCGGCGACTTCGGGTCGAGCAGCAGCGCCATCAGGTCGCGCAGCTGGTTCTCGTTCAGGATGCCGGCGTGGCCGAAGCGCGGCATCTCCGAGCACGCGCTGTAGGCCTTGGGGTTGTACAGCTTGCCCCAGGTGTATTCGACGATCGGGCGTGACGCCGCGCTCGGCCGGATCGGCGACACCACGCAGCTTGCCGTAGTTGTACAGGCTGGGGCCGATGGTGCCGAACGAGATCTCTTCCTTGCTCAGCTGGTGGCAGTTGTAGCAGTTGCCGCCGTTCTCCGACGGATCGGTCGACGTCTCGCGCCAGGTCATGCCGGCGCCGTTCTGCGCGAGCTTCTCGCCGGCCTTCCAGTCGCCGATGTAGCGGCCGTCGCTGGGCGGACGGACTGCCTTCAGATTGGCTGTCTCGATCATCTTGGCGACATGGTCCGGCAACGGCTTGCCGAGCGCCTGCGAACACAGCGTCGTTGCGAGTCGTTCTGCTCCAGGCGATCGACCTTGGCGATCCCGCGGTCGGTGAATGAGGTCTTCATCACCCGGTCGAGCATCGCATCCGGGTTGTTCGGGGTCGGCAGAAACGGCGCGCAGCCGGCAACCAGCAAGGCGCCGGCAGCGGCAGCGAGCCGAGCCATCGTCTTGTTCTGCATCCTCGTCTCCCTGTGTCAGCGCTTGATCGCCGGGGCGATCGATTCGGCGCCCTTGGCATTCACGCCCATGTAAACGCCGAGCGCGATCGTCACGTCGGATCCGAAGCCGGGATACGGGAAGCGCTGCTGGCGGAAGCAGTCGTTCAGACGGTGCTGCATCGTCCACAGCTGGCCGTTGCTGACCCGATAGGCCGGCCAGGCGGCAAAGCCGACGCCATCGCCCGGATTGGTCGTCAGGTCGGGCAGGTCCTGCAGCCGGATGCGCTTGCCGGCCGCTGCCGTGGCAGGTGGCGCACGAGAAGTCGTACGGACCGGCGCGATAGAAGAATGCCCGCTTGCCGACCTCGTACATCGCGGTCTCGAGCGGATAGGCCTGTGGCAGCGCGAACTTCAGGCCGCGCGACTGGCTCGCGACCCAGGCGGTGATCGCCTCGACATTGGCCATCTCGCCGCGACCGAACGGCGTCTTGGCGATCTCCTCGGCATCGAAGCCCTGCAGCCTCTCCATGCAGGTCAGCAGCCGCGACTCGAGATCCTGGACCGCGCCGGTGTCGGGAAAGTAGCGCGGCAGTTCGACGAACGCGCCGCGCACCACGCCCGGACCCTTGCCGAGATCGCAGTGCTCGAGCGAGGCCTTCTTCGGGCCGCGCTTCTGCTTCCAGAGTTCCTCGCCCTTGGCCTCGTACAGCTCGGCCGGATTGCCATCCTCGAGCATCTTGCGGTATTCGGCGATGCCCTCGGCGGTCGATTTCGGCTGGGCGGATGCAGCCGCACATCCGGCCACCAGCACGCCGGCGATCAGATCGGACTTCTTCATGCTGGTCTCCGCTCTCCTCGCTCTTGCTCGTGTCGGCGCCGGCCCGCCAGACGGCGCCGCCGCTCGTCAGCTCACCGTCGCCTCGTCGGTGCGCGTCTCTCCCTTGTTGTCGACCCACGTGATCGAGATCTTGTCGCCGGCCTTGGCGCCCGTACCTGGAACTGCAGGAACGGATTCTTCGAGACCGCCGGGCCCCACTGCGCGGTCATCACCGGCTTGCCGTTCAGCCGCGCCGAGACCTGCTGGATGTACCAGGCCGGAATCAGCTTGCCGGACGCGTCCTTGCGCTGTCCGGTTTCCATTTCATGGGCCATCAGGACCCGGACCTTCGCCTTGTCGCCGGCCGCCTGGGCGCGGATGCGCATCGGATCTGCCATGTTCTAACTCCTTGTCTGTGAGGGGTCTGCCGGAGCGATCAGCCGCCGCAGCCGCCGAGCGTGACCTTGACTTCCTTCTGCGCGAACAGCGCCTTGCCGTCGTTCATCATCGCGACCGCGTAGACGTTCGACGACTGGCCCATCTTGACGCGGGTCGAGAAGTCCGGATCGACCGCATCGGTGACGTCGAACATGCGCCGCCAGCACCGCCGGGTTCTTCTCGACCAGCATCAGCAGCCGCTTGACGCCCGGCAGCGTGGTCGCCACGCCGACCGGCACGACCGCGCCGTTCTCGGCGATGTCGGGCGCGGTGAGCGTGACGTCCTTGCTCTCGGTCGGCGCGCCGACCGCCGAGCGCCTTCATCAGATCGGCCATGGTCTTGGCCTCGAATGCGGCGTCGTTGAAGCCGGCGGCTGCGCCTGCGCCTGGGCCAGCGAGGGCAGCATGCCGATCGATGCCAGCATCGCGGCCACCTGGGCCGAATGGGTGAGCATGTCTCGACGAGTGTGCATGAGAGACTCCTTCATTGAATATCCGTGATGACCGACGGTAGACCGACGATCGGTGGGCTCGGTGCCGGCTCGCGGCGTCACTTGCTTGGCGCCGTCGACCAGCCATTGTGCAATCGCCGCGCGCCTCGGCTTCCGAGAGCGACTGCGGGGGCATCGGGATCTGGCCCCAGACGCCGGATCCCCCGCCCTGATCTTGCCAGCCAGGTAGGCGTGCGCATCGGCCGCGACCGCTGTACTTGCCGGCGATGTCGCGCATCGATGGCCCGACGATGGCATTGGTCGATGCCGTGGCAGGCGGTGCAACTGTATTTGCTCAGCAGCGCGATGGCGGCGGCATGGTCATTGCCCGCGGCCGGCTGCAGAGCCAGGCTGCGCGCCGGCGGCAGCCGGCTTGCGCCAGCGCCGAGCTGGTCGGCGCGCGCGCGTCCGACAGCGAAGCCGGTGCCGGACGCTGCGTGTTGGCGCCGCGCTGCGCGCCGACCAGGCGGTTCTGCTCGGCCAGGTTGCCATGCGCATCGCGCGCGAAGTCGGGCAGCTCGGACGCGACCACCGGCGTCACGCCGGCGCAGTCCTTCATGCAGGCCGCTGCCCTGCACGTCGGGCTTGCGGTTGCCGAACGCCGCGCCCGGCCACATCGCGTGCGCGGTCGTCATGCCGTTGCGATTCGGCATGCGCTGCTGCACCTCGGCGATATTGCGGTCGCGACAGCGTGAAGTCGTCCGGCGACGATGCCGCCCAGGTTCAGCAGGTAGGCGGTGACCGCGTACACCTCGTCGGTCTTGAGCGACTTCGGCTCGTTCCACGGCATCGCGCGGTTGATGTAGTCCCACAGCGTCGAGAGCGTCGGCACCTTCATCAGCGTGGTGCGGCCCGGGATACGCCGGATCGTTGAGGCGCGCGACGTGGCCGGTCGTGATGTCCTCGCTTGGTCGTGCCGCCGACCAGCGGGCTGAAGAACTGGTTGCTCTCGCCGAAGATGCCGTGGCACGAGGCGCACTGGCTTTCCCACACCTGCATGCCCTCGCTGACCGAACCCGAGCCCTTGCGGCAGGCCCTTGAAGTCGGGCCGCACGTCGATGTCCCAGGCCGCGATCTCCTTCGGCGTCGCCGGCCGGCCGATGCTGCGGATACAGCGGCTCACGCGCCTGCGCCGCACCGGCCACGCTCAGGCAGGCCGCGGCGGCCAGCGCCAGCCGGACCAGCCGCTCACGACAGCTGGACATTCTTCACCTCGCCGCTTTCCTGCACCAGCCAGGTCTGGATCGCGTTGTTGTGATAGATCGAGCGCGTGCCGCGCACCGCGCGCAGCTGGCGCCGCTCGGGCTGCACATAGCCGGTCTCGTCGGTGGCGCGGCTCTGCACCAGCGTCGGCTTGCCGTCCCAGACCCAGTCGAGGTTGAAGCGCGTCAGGCACTTCGACAGCACCGGCGACTCGAGCCGCGCCTGGCGCCAGTTGCGCCCGCCGTCGACCGACACATCGACCCGCGTGACCTTGCCGCGGCCCGACCAGGCCAGCCCGCTGATGTTGTAGTAGCCCGTGTCGAGCAGCACCTGCCCGCCCGACGGCGTCGTGACGACGCTCTTGCACTCCTGGATGCTGGTGTACTGGCGGTGCAGGCCGTCGGGCATCAGGTCGACATAGTGGATCGCCTCGTCCTTGCGTGCCGTAGGGCTGGTCGCCGACCTCGATGCGGCGCAGGTACTTGACCCAGCTCACGCCCTGCACGCCGGGCACCACCAGGCGCAGCGGATAGCCGTTCTCGGGCCGCAGCATCTCGCCGTTCTGGCCGTAGGCGACGAACACCTCGCCGTTCTCGACCAGCTCCATCGGGATGGTGCGCGTCATCGACGAGCCGTCGGCGCCCTCGGCCGAGCACATAGCGACCGCGCTTGTAGTCGACGCCGCACATCTCGAACAGCGTGCGCAGCGGCACGCCGGTGAACTCGCTGCAGCTGAGCATGCCGTGGCTGTACTGGCAGGTCGGCACCGCCACGTTGCCCCACTCCATGCCGGTGTTGGCGCCGCACTCGATGAAGTGGAAGCGCGACACCGACGGCAGCCGCATCAGCTCGTCCATCGTGAACACCCTCGGCGTCTTCACCAGCGCCGGATCGGAGCCGTTGATCATCAGCCGGTGCTTGGACGGATCGATGTCCCACCAGCCCTGGTGATGGCGCTCGAAATGCAGGCCGCTCGGCGTGACGATGCCGAACAGCGACTGCAGCGGCGCGAACGAAACCGACGCCTGCGCGGTCTGCGTCAGCCCCGGGCTCTGGCGCCGCTGCACGTTGGCCTCGTACTTGCGACGGGCGTGCCGTAGCCGTCGGTCACGACCGGCTGGCCGAGACCGCGGGTGTGCGCCGGCAGTTCGAGGATGTTCGGATCGCCGCCGCCGACCGGCACCGGGTTGCCCGTCGGCCTGCGCGAGCGGCGCTGCGGCCGCCGCCCCGGCGGCGGCAAAGGCGCCGCGGATGAAGTCGCGCCGCCCGCTGCGCGCCTCCGGCGAAGACGCGCTGCACGCCCTCGCCGGTCAGGAAGTTCTCCGGCGCCTTGAGCAGGCGGCCGCGCGCGCTCGTTTTCTCGCTGTCACCCGATCTCCTCGCTTGCGGCAGGCGGCGCCGATCGGCACCGGCACGTCGCCAAATATCAATTGAAGCTAATATTAGTTACGGACGAATTACATGCAATCAGGGTTTACCCTTTGCCCGAAACCGTCCCGTCGCGCCCGACGAGCGTCCTCGCCCGGTGCGCGGCAGCGGCGATACTTCGGTCCTTCGCACGGCCGATCCGTGCGACCCTGGAGACGAAGGCAAGGATGGACTATCCCGGCAATCTGTTCGTCATCGCGGCGCCGAGCGGCGCCGGCAAGTCGACGCTGGTGAAGGCCTTGCTCGAGCTCGACGCGCACCTGACGGTGTCGATCTCGCACACCACCCGGCCGCCGCGCGGCCAGGAAAAGGACGGCCGCGAGTACCACTTCATCGACGAGGCCGGCTTCCGCGCCAAGATCGCGGCCGGCGAGTTTCTCGAGTGGGCCGAGGTGCACGGCAACCTGTACGGCACCTCGCGCGCGGCGATCGAGCAGCGGGTGACCGTCGGCCACGACGTGGTGCTCGAGATCGACTGGCAGGGCGCGCTGCAGATCAAGACGCTGTTCCCGAACGCGGTGCTGATCTTCATCCTGCCGCCGAGCTACGAGGAGCTCGAGCAGCGGCTGAACCGGCGCGGCGAGGACGGCGCCGAGGTGATCGCCCAGCGGCTGGCCAATGCGCGCATCGAGGTCGCCAAGGCCCGCCATTTCGACTTCGTTATAATCAACGCCCTGTTCGAGACCGCGCTGTTCGACCTCAAGACGGTCGTGCATTCGCAGCGCCTCAAGTACGTCTCGCAGCAGCGCAGCAAATCGGCTGTCTTTGCTGCCCTCGATCTGATCTGAATCTCCGCTTCTACCAAGGACCCGCCCCATGGCCCGCATCACGGTCGAAGACTGCCTGACCAAGATCCCGAACCGCTTCCAGCTCGTGCTCGCCGCCACCTACCGCGCGCGCATGCTGAGCCAGGGCCACACGCCGAAGATCGAGACCCGCAACAAGCCCGGCGTGACCGCGCTGCGCGAGATCGCCGCCGGCGAGATCGGCATCGAGATGCTGCGCAAGGTGCCGATCTGAACGGCTGCGCACGTCGATCGCAAACGGCCCTGCGGGGCCGTTTTTCATGGTTGCGCGCGTGATCGGCCGTGCGTACGTCCGGGCATGCCGCACCGCTCCGGTCCGAAGCCGGCGATCCGCGCTAAATTTGCGCCATGGTGGCCCGAATTTCAACCGCTTTTCGCGACGTGCGCGCGCTCGCGACCGCGGCCGCGCGCAGCCTGGCCGGCGGCGGCGCGCCCGGCCGATCCGCCGGCCGAGGTCACGCTCCTTCGCCGACCTCGCCGACCGCCTCGGCTACCTGAGCGCCGCCGACCTGCGCCGCGTGCGCGAGGCCTACCGCTTCGCCGACGAGGCCCACCTCGGCCAGTTCCGCGCCAGCGGCGAGCCCTACATCACGCATCCGATCGCCGTTGCCGGGCTGTGCGCCAACTGGCGGCTCGACGCGCAGGCGATCATGGCCGCGCTGATGCACGACGCGATGGAGGACTGCGGCATCACCAAGCCGGAGCTGATCGAGCGCTTCGGCGCGCCGACCGCCGATCTGGTCGACGGCCTGACCAAGCTCGACAAGCTGCAGTTCTCGACCCGCGAGGAAGGCCAGGCCGAGAGCTTCCGCAAGATGCTGCTGGCGATGGCGCGCGACGTGCGCGTGATCCTGATCAAGCTGTCGGACCGGCTGCACAACATGCGCACGATGGAGGCGATGGCGCCCGACAAGCGCGCCCGCATCGCCCGCGAGACGCTCGACATCTATGCGCCGATCGCGCACCGCCTCGGCCTGAACCAGATCTACCGCGAACTGCAGGAGCTGTCGTTCCAGTTCCTGCGGCCCGTGGCGCCATGCGGCGCTGAGCAAGGCGATCGACCGCGCGCGCGGCAATCGGCGCGACATGGTCGAGCGCATCCAGCGCGAGGTCGAGAAGACCTTCGCCAGGCACAAGCAGGTCGGTCGGCGTCTACGGGCGCGAGAAGACGCTGTTCTCGATCTACCGCAAGATGCGCGAGAAGCACCTGTCGTTCGCCCAGGTGAGCGACATCTTCGGCTTCCGCATCGTGGTCGAGGAGCTGAGCGACTGCTACCTCGCGCTCGGCGTCCTGCACCAGCTCTACAAGCCGATGCCGGGCCGCTTCAAGGACTACATCGCGATTCCCGAAGGCCAACGGCTACCAGTCGCTGCACACCACGCTGGTCAGCCCGCTCGGCACCGCGATCGAGTTCCAGATCCGGACCGAGCAGATGCACGCGGTGGCCGAGAGCGGCATCGCGGCGCACTGGATGTACAAGGGCAAGCACGACGACCAGCAGGGCCAGGAGGCGCAGCGGCTGGGCGCGATGTGGCTGCAGTCGCTGATGGACATCCAGCACGACACGCGCGACTCGGGCGAGTTCCTCGAGCACGTGCGGATCGACCTGTTTCCCGACGCGGTCTACGTCTTCACGCCCAAGTCGAAGATCCTGGCGCTGCCGCGCGGCGCGACGCCGGTCGATTTCGCCTACGCGATCCACTCCGATGTCGGCGACCACTGCGTGGCCTGCCGCGTCAACGGCGAGCCGGTCGCGCTGCGCACCGAGCTGCACAGCGGCGACGTGGTCGAGGTCATCAGCGCGCCGAATGCGCGGCCGAATCCGGCCTGGCTCAACTTCGTGCGCACCGGGCGCGCCCGCTCGCGCATCCGCCACTACCTGAAGACGATGGAGCAGGAGGAGTCGCAGGAGCTCGGCGTCAAGATGCTGGCGCAGGCGCTGCGCGCCGAAGGGCCTGACGCTGCCCGGCGACGATGCCGCCGACTCGCAGGCGCTGTGGCAGCAGCTGATCCGCTGGACCGGCAACCGCAGCCGCGACGAACTGCTGACCGACATCGGGCTCGGCCGCAAGATCGCGACGATCGTCGCCAAGCGACTGGCCGGCCTGCTGACCGAGCGCGGCGACAAGCCCGATGCGGTGACGCTGACGACTGGGCCGCTATGCGACCGACGACAGCCTGCCGACGCAGGCGCTGGTCGTGATCGACGGCACCGAGGGCGCGACGATGCAGCTCGGCACCTGCTGCCGGCCGATACCGGGCGATGCGCTGGTCGGCCACCTCGGCCGCGGCGAGGGGCTGGTGGTGCACACCGCCGACTGTGCGGTCGGCAAGCGGCTGATCGAGCGCGACAGCGACAGCTTCATGCAGGTCGACTGGGCCGAGCAGCCGAGCCGCGCCTTCGAGACCGGCGTCGCGGTGCTGGTGCGCAGCGGCAAGGGCGTGCTGGCGCAGATCGCGCAGGCCGTCGCAGCAGCCGAGGCCGACATCACGCACATCGACATGGGCGAGGATCACGGCGGCCGAAAGCGCCGAACTCAAGCTGCTGGTGGCGGTGCGCGACCGGCTGCACCTGGCCGACGTGATGCGCAAGCTGCGCCGCTCGCCGGCGGTGCAGCGGGTGTCGCGGATCAGGCCCTGACGACCTGCGCGCGCGGATCAGTCGCGGCCGCGGCGCGGGATAGCTGACCGCGAGCACCTCGATCGTCTCGAGCCCGCCGGGCGTGTGCAGCGACACCTCGTCGCCGACGCGCGCCTTGAGCAGCGCGCGCGCGATCGGCGAGATCCAGCTCACCTCGCCCTGGCTGCTGTCGGCCTCGTCGATGCCCTTGATCGTGATGCGTGCGCCGCTCGCCATGCTGGTTCTCGTATTCGACCGTCGCGCCGAAGAAGATCTGGTCGCCGCCATGGTGCAGCGACGGATCGACCACCTCGGCGATGTCGAGCCGCCGGGTCAGGAAGCGGATGCGGCGGTCGATCTCGCGCAGCCGCTTCTTGCCGTACAGGTAGTCGCCGTTCTCGCTGCGGTCGCCGTTCTTCGCCGCCCACGAGACGACCTCGACCACCTTCGGACGCTCGACATCGAGCAGCTCGAGCAGCTCGGCGCGCAGCCGCGCGTAGCCGGCCGGCGTCAGGTAGTTCTTGCTGCCGACCGGCAAGCGGCGCGGCGCGGCGCCGGTCGTCGTCGTCGTCGTCGTCGGCCGCATCGGATTCGCGCGTGAAGGCCTTGCTCATTCCTCGCCGACCAGCCCGTGCCGGATCGCGTAGACCGTCATCTCGGAATTGTTGGTCAGGCCGAGCTTCTCGAGCACGCGGGCCCGGTAGACGCTGACCGTCTTCGGGCTGAGCATCAGCTGCTCGGCGATGTCGGACAGCCGCTTGCCGGAGGCGATCATCACCAGCGTCTGCAGCTCGCGGTCGGAGAGCTTCTCGTGCGCGCACCTGGTCGATCGGCGTGGTCAGGCTCTCGACCAGCATCTGCGCGATCTCGGGCGTCACGTACTTGCGGCCCTGCGCCACGGTGCGCACCGCCGCGACGATCAGCGCCGGGTCGCCGCCCTTGTTGACGTAGCCGAAGGCGCCGGCGCGCAGGGCGCGGATCGCGTACTGGTCCTCCGGATACATCGAGACGACCAGCACCTTGCAGCGCGCTGCCCTCGTCCTTCAGCACATGCAGCACGTCGAGGCCGCTGCGGCCGGGCAGGTTGATGTCGAGCACCAGCACGTCGCAGGTCGTCTCGCGCAGCAGGCTGCGCAGCTCGCCGTAGTCGCCGGCCTCGCCGACGACCTCGATGTCGGGCGCGTCCGACAGCGTGTCGCGGATGCCGCGCCGGATCAGCGCATGGTCGTCGCAGAGCAGGACGCGGATCATCGATCGTCTCCCCAGCCGGTCGGATCGAGGTCGTGGCTGCCGAGCAGGCTCAGGTCGGGAACCGGCTCGCGCGGCTGTCGCGCCGTCGCCGAGCGGAATCGACAGGATCAGCGTCGTGCCGCCGCCGCCGCTGCTCAGGTCGACCCAGCCGCCGACGGTGCGGGCGCGCTCGTGCAGGCCGCGGATGCCGAACGAGCGCTCCTTGCCGAGGTCGCTGCTGGCTGCAGGCCGCGGCCGTTGTCGCTGATCTCGAGCGACAGCACGCCGCCGGCGATGCGCCAGGTCGATCTCGACCCGCGTCGCCTGCGCATGCTTGCTGATGTTGGTCAGCGCCTCCTGCGCGGTGCGGTAGGCGACCAGCGGCACGCCGGCCGGCAGCGCCGGCAGCGTTCGTCGGCGTGCGCAGCAGGCACGCGCACGCCGGTGCGGCGCTCGAAGCGCGCGGCCATCCACTGCAGCGCCGCGACCAGCCCCTGCTCGAGGATCGCCGGGCGCAGGTTGTGCATGATGCGCTGGCTCGACTCGAGCGCGCGAGCATCACCGTCTCGAGCGCCGACTCGGCACGCGCGCGCATCTCGGCCGAGCTCGGCGTGGCGGATCATCCAGGCCAGGTCGAACTTGACCGCGGTCAGCGAGCCGCCGACGTCGTCGTGGATCTCGCGCGCGATCGCCGCTGCGCTCGAGCTCGATGCTGGTCTGCAGGTGCTGGGCGAGCTCGTGCAGGCGCTGCTTCGAGGCGATCGAGCTCGCAGGTCGGCGCGCTCGCGTGCGCGCCGCATCTGCGCCGGCGTCGACCGCGTGCAGCAGCGCCGGCGCCAGCCGCGCCAGGTTGTTCTTCAGCAGGTAGTCGGTGGCGCCGTTGCGCATCGCCTCGACCGCGGTGTCCTCGCCGATCTCGCCCGAGACCAGGATGAACGGCACGTCGCGCGCCGCTGGCGCGCCACAGGTCGAGCGCCACCAGGCCCGAGAAGCCGGGCAGGTTGTAGTCGGAGATGATCGCGTCCCAGCGCTGCGTCAGGGCGCCGCAGGAAGTCGCGCCTCGGTGTCGACGCGCAGCGCGTCGGGCTCGATGACCGCCGCGCGCGCAGCTGCGCCAGCATCAGCTCGTGATCGAGTTCGCTGTCTTCGAGGTGCAGCACCCGCAGCGGTCGTGAGGCCAGATGGTCCATGCAGGACGGAGTATGCCGTGCGCCGGCGCTGCACCACGGACCGCTACTGCGCGGCCGTGCGCAGCGTCGCCACCACCGGGCGGCGCAGCACCTCGCGCAGGCCCCACCAGCCGGCGGCGAGCGCCAGCAGCGCGCCGGCGGCAGCCGCCGGCCAGCGGCACCCACGGCGAGGCATTCCAGCTCGAACTCGAAGACGTAGCGCGCCAGCGCCCAGCCGACCGCGATCGCCGCCAGCGACGCCAGCACGCCGGCCAGCGCGCCGACGCCGAGCAGCTCGGCGCGCTGCACCTGCGCCAGCAGGCGTGCCGCTGGCGCCGAGCGCGCGCATCACCGCGAACTCGCGCGCCCGCGCCTCGCGCGTGGCGGTGATCGCGGCGAACAGCACCACCAGCCCGGCGGCCAGCGTGAAGCCGAACAGGAACTCGACCGCGCGGATCACCTGGTCGAGCACGCGCTGCACCTGGGCGATCGAGGCCGAGACGTCGACGTTGGTGATGTTCGGAAATTCGCGGCTGAGCGCGTTGTCGAAGCCCGGCGTCTGCGCCGGCTGCGCGCGCCGGCGGTCGGCGCCTGAAGGCGGCGATGTAGCTGACCGGCACGTCGGCCAGTCGGCGCGGTCGGGAACATGACGAAGAAGTTGACCCGCATCGAGCCCCAGTCGACCTTGCGCAGGCTGGTGATGCGGCCCTCGACGGCGCTGCCCGGCGACGTCGAAGCGCAGCCGGTCGCCGAGCTTCAGGCCGAGCGTCGTCGGCCAGCCCCTCCTCGACGCTGATCGCGCCCGGCTCCTCGGCCACCCAGCGCCCGCCGACGACCTGCGTTGTGCGGCGGCATGCTCGGCCGCGTGGCTGAGGTTGAACTCGCGCTCGACCAGGCGCTTGGCGCGCTCGTCGTCGCAGATCGTCGGGCGCGACCGGCTTGCCGTTGATCGCCAGCAGCCGGCCGCGGATCATCGGGATACCAGTCGTAGCGCGCCACGCCCGCTCGCCTCGAGCCGGCTGCCGGAAGGCCTCGGCCTGGTCGGGCTGCACGTTGATGACGAAGCGGTTCGGCGCGTCGGGCGGCGTCGCCTGGCGCCAGCTGCTGATCAGGTCGGTGCGCAGCAGCACCAGCAGCACCAGCGCCAGCAGGCCGACGCTGAGCGCCGAGACCTGCAGCACCGCGAAGGCCGGCCGGGCGGCGATCTGGCGCGTCGCCAGCACCAGCCAGCGCGGCGCGCGCGCCTCGGGCACCGCGCGGCGCAGCAGCGCGCACCGCGACCCAGGTCAGCAGCGCGAACACGCCGACCGCGACCGGCGAAGCCGCCGACCGCGATCAGGCCGAGCTTGAGGTCGATCGAGACCGCCAGCAGCAGCGCGACGAAGCCGAGCGCGCCGGCGCCGAGCACGGCCAGCGAGGCCGGCTTGAGCGCGCCGACGTCGCGCCGGATCACGCGCAGCGGCGGCACCCGCGCCAGCTGCAGCACCGGCGGCAGGCCGAAGCCGAGCAGCAGCGTCAGGCCGACGCCGACGCCGAACAGCGCCGGCCAGAGCGCTGGCGGCCGGCAGCGCCGCGTCGACCAGCCCGGCGAGCAGCCAGACGAAGACGTGGTGCACCGCGAAGCCGAGCGCCACGCCGGCCAGGCTGGCGAGCAGGCCGACCAGCGCCGAACTCGATCAGGTACTGCAGCGCGATGTGCCGCTGCGAGCGGCCGAGCACGCGCAGCATGGCGCAGTCGTCGAGGTGGCGGCTGGCGAAGTCGCGCGAGGCGATCGCCACCGCCACCGCCGCCAGCAGCGCCGCCAGCAGCGCGACCAGGTTGAGGAACTTCTCGGCCCGGTCGAGCGTCTGCGCATCTCGGGGCGGCCGGACGCCAGCGACTCGACGCGCACGCCGCGCAGCCCGCCGCGACCTTGATCTGCGCCTCGGCCCAGTCGGCGAAGCGCCGCACCGCCGCGTCGTCGTTGGCCGGGCGACGCCACCGCGAGCCGGTAGCTGACGCGGCTGGCCGGCTGGATCAGGCCGGTCGCCGGCAGGTCGGCCTGCGTTGAGCATCACGCGCGGCGCGAAGCTCATGAAGCCGGCGCCGCGGTCGGGCTCGATGCACGATGATGCGCGCGATGCGCAAGCGTCGCATCGCCGAGCAGCAGCGGGTCGCCGAGCTTCAGCCCGAGCGAGTCGAGCAGCGCCGGATCGACCCAGACCGTGCCCGGCCTGCGGCGCGCCGGCCGCCGCGCGCGCCGGCCGCCCGGCGCGTCGCGCAGCGCAGCCGGCCGCGCAGCGGATAGCCGTCGCTGACCGCCTTGACCGCCGACCAGCCGGGTCGCGCCGCCCTTGCGCTCGTCGGCGCGGCCCATGCTCGGGAAAGCTGACGCGTGGTCGCGGTCGCGCAGGCCGAGCGCGCGCGCGCGTTCGACGAACGTCGGCCGGCGTCGGCTGGTCGCTGGCGACGATCGCGTCGCCGCCGAGCAGCTGCCGCGCGTCGCGCGCCAGGCCGCCTGTTGATGCGGTCGGCGAAGAAGCCGACCGCGGTCAGCGCGCGCCACGGCCAGCGTCACCGCGACCATCAGCAGGCGCAGCTCGCCGGCGCGGAAGTCGCGCAGCAGCTGGCGCCCGGCCAGCCGCCAGATCGAGACACGCGCCACTCGCGGGCGCACTGGCCGACGATCGCTTCATCGGCCGAACCTTACACGATGCGACACGGCCGAGCGCGCGACAGGGTCTGCGCCGCACGCCGTGACGGCCCGGTTGCAGGCTGCGTGCAAAACCGCAGAAGCACGTGCCCGGCGCAGCGTGCGTCAATCGGCGGCATGACCCACGACCCTGCCCTGCCCTCGCTGTTCGTCTCCCACGGCTCGCCGATGATCGCGCTCGAGCCCGGCGCGGCCGGCGCGCTTCATGCAGGCGCTCGGGCCGGCGGTCGGCGCGAGCGCTTCGGCCGGCCGGAGGCGATCGTCACGATCTCGGCGCACACCGCGGCCCGCGCGCCGGTGCTGCTGGCGGCGCAGCGCCACGCAGGCGGTCCACGACTTCGGCAACTTCGACCCGCGGCTGTTCGAGCTGCGCTACGACGCGCCCGGCGCGCCGGCGCTGGCGCCGCGCGTGGCCGCGGCTGCTCGAGGCGGCCGGCATCGCGCGCGCACCGCGCTCGACCAGGGCGGGCTCGACCACGGCGCCTGGACGGCGCTGCGCTACCTGTTCCCCGACGCCGACGTGCCGGTGCTGCCGCTGGCCTTCGTGGCCGAGCGATCCGCCGCAGGCGCAGTTCGCGCTCGGCCGCAGCGCTGGCGCCGCTGCGCGGCCGAAGCGTGCTGGTGCTCGGCAGCGGCAGCATCACGCACAACCTGCGCCGGCGTGCTTTGCCGGCGGCGCTGCGCGGTCGACGTCGACCAGCCCGAGATTGCCGAGAGCGCCGCCTTCCGCGACTGGTTCGCCGAGCGCAGCGCGCGCAGCGCGACTGGGACGCGCTGTTCGACTACCGCCGGCGCGCGCCGCATGCGGTCGACATGCACCCGACCGACGAGCACCTGCTGCCGTGGTTCGTCGCCGCCGGCGCCGGTGGCGACGGGCCCGACACGCCGCCGCCGCAGCGGCTGCACGCCAGCGTCACGCTACGGCGCGCTCGGCATGGACGCCTATGCCTTCGGCGACCGGCGCGGCCGGGCTGGCCGCGGCATTGGCCGACTGAATCGCGGCGCCAGCCGGCCAGCGCATCGATCAGCAGCGCGGTTGAAGGTCGACAGCGATCCTCGAACTGGACCCAGTGGCCGGCACCCGGCAGCAGCGCCAGCGAGCGGAAATCCGGCGCCTGCGCGCAGCGCCTGGCCGATCAGGTCGATCCGGCCGCGGTACAGCACGTCCTCGGCACCCCAGATTCCCGCCAGCGGACAGTCGATGCGCGGCAGCAGCCGGCGCCCGATGTCGGTGTTGGCCAGCCGACGCCGCGGCATCCGGTCGCGCACCAGGTTCTCGTCGTGCAGCCGGATCGCCAGTTCGCTCACCGAGCTCTCACGCGCCAGCATCATGCGCCCCAGGTTGTGGCGATGCAGTGCATCGCGCTCCGCGCCCGGCGGCAGGTGCGCCCACGAGCGCAGGCCGAGGCGCGACACCGGCTCGACGCTCAGCGCCGGCGCGCCGACCAGCACCAGCTGGCGTGCCCGCTGCGGATGATCGGCGACCAGAAAGCTCGCGACGATGCCGCCGAACGAGAATGCGACGATGTCACACGGCGCATCACCGAGCAGTTCGGCCAGTCCGCTGCTCGATCCACGGCGCGACCGCATCGGCGTCGGCGCCGCGCGGCGGCTTGGCCGAGGCGCCGAATCCCGGCAGGTCCGGCGCGAAGACGCGCCGGCCGGCGCCGACCAGCGCCGCGATGTTGCGCACCCAATGCGTCCAGCTGCCGGAGCCGCCGTGCAGCAGCAGCAGCGGCGGCCCGTCACCCCAGGCGTGCCAGACGGTCGTGCCGTCGCCGCAGCGGGTCTCGAGGCGCTGCGCCGCGGCTTCGAGCGCGCGCAGGTCGTCGATCGTGTCGATGCGAGTTCGGGCAGCATGGCGCGAGTATGCCCGCCGCGCTCCGGCGCCGTCTTCTACAGTAGCGGCTGTGAGACTCGAAGGAGAGGACACGCCATGATGATCGGAATCTGGATGGTGGCGCTGATCGGCATCGGCATCTGGTCGCTCGTCAGCTGGGGAGTGCATGCGCTGCTGTCGCTGGAGCCGGATCGACTCGCCGAACTGAAGCCGCTGATTGCGCAGATCCCCTTTGCCGACGAGCTCGACCGGTGGCTGCCCGGCTGGCAGGCCTTGCTGCAGTTCGCGCTCGACCTGACGCAGGGCCTGCTGGCCGGGCGTCAGCAGCGCTGCGCCGTGGCTGGCGTGGGCGGTCTGGGCGGTCGGCAGCGGCACGATTGCGTTGACCGCCGCCGTGGCCACCCTGGCGCTCGTGCTGTACCGCAAGGCCGCGGCGGCGAGCCATCAGCCGCAGCGTCCCGCCCTGCCGCCACTCGGTCGGCTGAAACGATGCCCGGCGCTGCACGCGCCGCGTCAACCCGCGCCCGCTGCCTCGGCAAACACCGCGTCCAGCCGGTCCAGCCACGGCTGTCGCGCGCGGTCGTCGGTGAAGCTGGCCTGCAGGCTGTTGCGTGCCAGCTGATAGGCCTCGCGTGCGCCGAGACTGCGGCAGCGCGCCGAAGGTCGCGACGAAGTTCTGGTTCACATAGCCGCCGAAATAGGCCGGATCGTCGGAATTGATCGTCACCACCAGCCCGGCGTCCAGCAGCGCCGGCAGCTGATGCTCCTCGAGCGAGCGGTAGACGCACAGCTTGACGTTCGACAGCGGACACACCGTCAGCGGCAATCCTCGACTCGGCCAGCCGCGCCATCAGCGCCGGATCCTCGATGCTGCGCACGCCGTGGTCGATGCGTTCGACCTGCGAGCGTATCGATCGCGCTCCAGATGTAGGCCGGCGGCCCCTCCTCGCCGGCGTGCGCGACCAGTCGCAGTCCGAGCTCGCGGCAGCGCGCGAAGACGCGCGCGAACTTCTCCGGCGGATGGCCGGCTTCGCTGCTGTCCAGACCGACGCCGACGAAATGCTCGCGGTACGGCAGCGCCTGCTCGAGCGTCTCGAAGGCGGCCTCCTCGCTCAGGTGGCGCAGGAAGCACATGATCAGCAGCGCGCTGACGCCGAGCTCGGTGCGCGCCACGGCGCAGGCGCGGCTCAGGCCGTCGATCACGGTCTCGAACGGCACGCCGCGCGTCGGTATGCGTCTGCGGATCGAAGAACAGCTCGGCATGCACCACGTTGTCGGCCTTGGCGCGGCGGAAATACGCCATCGCCATGTCGAAGAAATCCTGCTCGTGCAGCAGCACGCTGGCGCCGGCGTAGTAGATGTCGAGGAAGCTCTGCAGGTCGCTGAACGCATAGGCCGCGCGCAGCGCCTCGACATTCGGATAGGCGAGCTTGACCCGGTTGCGCGGCGCCAGCTCGAAGATCAGCTCGGGTTCGAGCGAACCCTCGATGTGGATGTGCAACTCGGCCTTGGGCATTGCCTGCAGCAGGGCCGGCAGGCGTTCCCGCGAGATGGCGTCGAAGTCGATGGTGGTCATCAGCAGAATCCGAAGGTGATGCCGCTCGCGCGGAAGGATCGGCGGCCGGTCGTCGGCTCGCGGGCGGCCGCTCGGCGATGTCGGCGCTGGTGCTGTTGCCATCGGCGCGTTGCCCGGGGCGAGCCCATCGTCGCCGTCACGCCAGGTCGCAGCGCGGCCGCGGGCCAGCCGCCGGCGCAGCCGAGCTTACCTGACACTGATCCAGCGCCACTCGTCCCATTGTCGGTGCGGCGGCGAGCTCCTGGAATTTCGGGTCCGCATGGCCGCCCATGTTCCAGAAACCGATGTGCAGCGCGGCATCGGCGATCCGGCTGCGCTCAGGCGCGGCCCAGTTTGCGCAGCAGATCGGCGCCGGCCCACAGGCTGTCGAGGTGCGAGAACTTCCACTCCCGGTTCGATTCGCGACCGGTGATCCGGTCGGCGCAGCCGGCGGCCGACAGATCGAGCACCTCGAGCGGCACCGGCAGGCCGGTGCGCGCCGAGAAGAACACGCGCACCCGCGGCCGCGTGATCGCCTGCGGGTTCTGCTCGATCACCACCGCCAGGCGTTGCGATTCGAGTCGCACCAGCGAGCCGATCGGATAGATGCCCAGGCTGCGCACGAAGGCCTGGAAGATCGCCTCGTCGAAGTGCCCGGCACGCCATGAAGCCATCCGGCCGATCGATTCGGACGGATCCCACGCGGCCTTGTACGGACGGTTCGAGGTGATCGCGTCGTACACGTCGCACACCGCGCCCATCCGCGCCAGCAGCGAGATCTGCGTCGCCGGCCAGACCGTGCGGATAGCCCTTGCCGTCGATGCGCTCATGGTGGTGCAGGCAGACGTCGAGCACGCCATCGCTGACCCGGTCGAGCGGCTGGATCGAACCGCCGACGCGGCCCAGCAGCAGGGCATGGCCGCGCTCCGGATGGCTGCGCATGAGCTGGAATTCGTCGTCGGTCAGCTTGCCCGGCTTGGACAGCACCTCGTGCGGCATCGCGACCTTGCCCATGTCGTGCAGCAGACCGGCCATGCCGGCCTCGCGCGCCGCATCGGCGCCGAGGTCGAGCTGGCGCGCCAGCGCGATCATCAGCGCGCACACCGCGACCGAATGCATGTAGGTGTAGTCGTCGTGCGACTTCAGCCGCACCAGGCTGAGCATCGCGTCCGGATTGCGCCACACCGACGAGGTGACCTCGTCGACGAGTTCGGCGCAGCCGCTGACGTCGAGCGCCTTGCCCATGCGCGCCTCGCGGAACAGTCCGGTGACGATGCCACGCGCCTGCCCGACCAGCGCAGCGGCGCGCTGCGCCTCGTCGGCGAAGCCGGTCGTCGGTGCCGCGTCCGCGCTGCTGGCAGCCGACCGCGACGGCGGGCGGTCCGCAGCGACCGGCGGCAATCGCCCGCCCGTGGGCGCGGCTGCGGCAGCGCGCGGGCTGGGCAGCGGCGCTGCCGGCGATGCCACGTCGAGCCCCTTGGCGGTGTCGATCCAGATCGCCTGCACACCGCTGCCGCGCAGCCGCGACCAGGTCGGCCGGGATCGCGCAGCACGAACTGGCTGCGCCAGAACGGATGGTCGAGCCACGACCCGTCCAGGGCATGCAGGTGCATGCCCAGACGCGCCTCGTCGACACGGACTTTCTTCAGCATGGTCGGTGCCGGATTATCGGCAGCGCGCGCTGGCGACTCGAGCCGCGCCGACCGGACACAAAAAAGCCGCTGCAGGGCAGCGGCCGGGTTGGACAGGCAATGCACGCGTCAGCGGAAGCGCGACTGCGGCACGGTCTTGAGTTCGCCGTCGATCGAGCCGAGGTAGTCGGACAGCTGCTTCAGTTCGGCCAGCGTGTACAGCTTGGCCATGCCGGCCATGATCGCGTTGTTGCGCCCGATGCGTGCGGATTGCCCGAGGTGCGGTAGGCCTTCAGCGCGACATACAGGTAGTCGGCATGCTGGCCGGCGATCTTGGGATAGGTCGGGTCGATCGGCTTGCTGTAGTTGGCGCCGTGGCAGGACGCGCAGTTGGCCTTCTTCAGCAGCGCGGCCACCTGCGGCGACGGCTGCCTCGACGGCTCGGCCGGCGCGGCCTTCGGCGTCGCCATGGCCGGCGTAGAAGGCGGCCAGGTCGGCGATGTCCTGGTCGCTCAGGCTCTGCGCGATCGCCGTGCATGGTCGGGTGCTTGCGGTCGCCCTTGCGGTAGGCGGCCGAGCGCGGCCTCGATGTACTTGGCGCTCTGGCCCGAGATCATCGGCACCTTGTGCACCTCCGGGAAGCTCGCCTGGTAGCCCGGGATGCCGTGGCAGCCGATGCACATGGCGGCCTTCGTTTCGCCGGCCTTGGCGTCCTGCGCCGACGCGGCGGGCACGAAGGCCTGGAGACAGAGTGCGGCAGCGGCCGAGCAGCAGGAGTTTGTTCATGAAGGTCTTGGCGGGCCTTGGGGACAACCTTCGATTATAGGGGCCCCCTTATACTGGCCCGGCCACCGCTTTCCGCACGAGCAATCCATGAAATTCCAAGGCTCCGAGAACTACGTCGCCACCGACGACCTGATGCTCGCGGTCAACGCCGCGATCACGCTGCAGCGCCCGCTGCTGGTCAAGGGCGAGCCCGGCACCGGCAAGACGATGCTGGCCGAGGAAGTGGCCAGCGCGCTCGGCATGCCGCTGCTGCAGTGGCACATCAAGAGCACCACCAAGGCGCAGCAGGGCCTGTACGAATACGACGCGGTGAGCCGCCTGCGCGACAGCCAGCTGGCCGGCATCGAAGGCTCCGAGCGGGTGCGCGACATCCACAACTACATCGTCAAGGGCGTGCTGTGGCAGGCCTTCACGGCCGACCAGCCGGTGGTGCTGCTGATCGACGAGATCGACAAGGCCGACATCGAGTTCCCGAACGACCTGCTGCGCGAGATCGACCGCATGGAGTTCTATGTCTACGAGACGCGCGAGACTGGTGCGCGCCGAAGCACCGGCCGCTGGTCTTCATCACCTCGAACAACGAGAAGGAACTGCCCGACGCCTTCCTGCGCCGCTGCTTCTTCCACTACATCCAGTTCCCCGACGCCGAGACGATGCAGCAGCATCGTCGACGTGCACTTCCCCGGACCTGCAAGCAAGGAGCTGCTCGGCGCGGCGCATGAAGACCTTCTACGACGTGCGCAACCTGCCGGGCCTGAAGAAGAAGCCGTCGACCTCGCGAACTGCTCGACTGGCTGAAGCTGCTGGTGGCCGAGGACATTCCGCTCGAGGTGCTGCAGAGCAAGGACGACAAGGTCGCGGTGCCGCCGCTGGTCGGCGCGCTGCTGAAGAACGAGCAGGACGTGACGCCTGTTCGAGAAGCTCGTCTTCATGCAGCGGCACAACCGCTGAGCGCGCGCGGCAAGCGGACCGCCCGGCGCACAGGCCTGCAGGCCGAGACGCGTCACGCTCGGTCCGCGATGAGCTTCGCGGCGCCAGCCGAGCTGCGCGGCGCCCATGCGTCGCTGGTGCCGCTCGAGCCCCGACACGCCGATGCGCTGCGCCTGGCGGTGCGCGACGGCGAGCTGTGGCGGCTCTGGTACACCGCGGTGCCGGCGCCGGACGGATGCAGGCCGAGATCGAGCGTCGGCTCGCGCTGCGACGCCGCCGGCACGCATGCTGCCGTTCGCCGTGCTCGACGACGCCGGCGTACCGTGCTCGGCATGCACGAGCTACCACGAACATCGACGCCGCCGTAACCAGCGGCGTCGAGATCGGCACACCTGGTATGCCGCGGCGCTGCCAGCGCACCGCACGTCAACACCGACCTGCAAGCTGCTGCTGCTGACGCATGCGTTCGAGCGCGCTGGGCTGCATCGCGGTCGGCTGCGCACCGACAACTTCAACTTCGCGTCGCAGCGCGCGCATCGAGCGCCTGGGCGCCAAGCATGGACGGCGTGCTGCGCAGCCACCAGCTCGCGCCGCGACGGCACGCCTGCGCGACACCGTGCATGTACAGCATCGATCGCCGGCGAATGGCCGGCGGTGCAGGGCGCACCTGCGCTGGCAGCTGCGCGGACACGGCCGCGCACGCCGAGCCTGACTGCCATCGAGCGAGCGGAGCCGACGGCCGATGCTGATCGACTTCTTCTACACCCTGCGCGCGGCCAAGCTGCCGGTGTCCGTCAAGGAGTACCTGATGCTGCTCGAGGCGCTGAAGGCCGGCGTGGTCGGACGACGGCGACGGCCCGTCGGTCGACGACTTCTACTACCTCGCGCGCACCGCGCTGGTGAAGGACGAGAAGCACTACGACAAGTTCGACCGCGCCTTCGCCGCCTACTTCAAGGGCGTCGAGATGCTGGCCGACTTCAGCAAGGACATCCCGCTCGACTGGCTGCGCAAGAAGCTCGAGCTCGAACTCAGCCCGGAGGAGAAGGCCAAGATCGAGAAGATGGGCTGGGACGAGCTGATGGAGACGCTGAAGAAGCGCTTCGAGGAGCAGAAGGAGCGCCACGAGGGCGGCAGCAAGATGATCGGCACCGGCGGCACCTCGCCCGTTCGGCGCCTACGGCTACAACCCGCAGGGCATCCGCATCGGCCAGGACAAGGGCCGCAACCGCAGCGCGGTCAAGGTCTGGGACCAGCGCGCCTACAAGGACTACGACGACAGCCTCGAACTCGGCACGCGCAACATCAAGATCGCGCTGCGCCGGCTGCGCAGTTCGCGCGCGAGGGCCCGGCCGACGAACTCGACCTCGACGACACCATCCGCCGCACCGCGGCCAATGCCGGCTACCTCGACATCAAGATGGTCCCGGAGCGCCACAACAACGTCAAGGTGCTGCTGCTGATGGACGTCGGCGGCACGATGGACGAGCACATCCACCGCGTCGAGGAGATGTTCTCGGCCGCCAAGACCGAGTTCAAGCACCTCGAGTTCTACTACTTCCACAACTGCGTCTACGACTTCATGTGGAAGAACAACCGGCGCCGCTTCAGCGAGAAGTTCGCCACCTGGGACATCATCCGCAAGTACAACAAGGACTACAAGCTGATCTTCGTCGGCGACGCGACGATGAGCCCGTACGAGATCCTGCAGCCCGGCGGCAGCGTCGAATACAACAACGAGGAAGCCGGCGCCGAGTGGCTGCAGCGCCTGACGCACGCCTTCCCGAAGTTCGCCTGGATCAACCCCGAGCCGCAGGGCGTGTGGCAGTACCGGCAGAGCATCGCGCTGGTGCAGCAGCTGATGAACCAGCGCATGTTTCCGCTGACCCTGCAGGGCCTGGAAGACGCGATGCGCACGCTGAGCAAATGAGCCGCGTCGCCCGTCTGCTCGCTCGTCGCCGGCGCCGCTGCTGGCGCTTGGCGGCTGCTCGTCGCTGCCGTGGAGCAAGAAGGATGAAGCGAAGCCGGCCGGCGAAGCAGCCGGCCGCTGCGCGACATGTACCAGCTGCGAGGTCAAGGCGCCGTCGCGCGCAGAAGCGAACTGCTGACCGAATTTCTCGACCTGGCGCGCTTCCAGCGTGCGCCCGAAGACGATGCGCATCACCGGCCCCGAGCTCGACCGCCTGATTGCCGGCGCGCCGGCGCAGGCGCGCAGCCTGGTCGAGACGCAGGGCTACTTCAACGCCCAGGCCACGGCGCGCCGCGACGGCATCGGCAACGACGGCCTGCCCCAGGTGCTGGTCGAGCTCGATCCCGGGCCGCGCACCACGATCGCCGGCGTCGAGCTCGAGACGCAGGGCCCGATCAAGCAGGCGGCGCAGGCGCAGGACGCGAACCGCGCAGCGCCAGATCGCCGAACTGCGCGAGCAAGTGGCCGCTCAAGACCGGCGAGCCGTTCACCCAGTCGGCCTGGGACGGTGCCAAGAACACCGCACTGAACGTGCTGCGCGTCGACGGCTATCCGGCCGCCGACTGGACCACCACCTCGGCACGCATCGAGGCCGACCGCAACCGCGCGCAGCTGTATGGCCTGGCCGACAGCGGACCGCTGTTCCGCTTCGGCGAGATCCGGATCGAAGGGCTGGAGCGCTACCAGCGAATCGGACGTGCGCAACCTCACCACCTTCAAGCGCGGCGAGCGCTACAGCGAGAAGGCGCTGCTCGACACCCAGGAGCGGCTGCAGCGCAGCGGCCTGTTCGAAGGCGCGGTGGTCTCGATCGAGCCCGATCCGGCGCTGGCCGAGGCGGTGCCGGTGACCGCCCGGGTGCGCGAAGCGCCGCTGCAGCAGGCCACCGTCGGCATCGGCTATGCCGACCAGACCGGCGAGCGCATCACGCTCGAGCACACCCACCGGCGCGTCTTCAACCGGCTGTTCTTCGGCACCCAGTGGATCGCCAAGAACAAGATCGAGCTCGGCCGCGTCAACCAGTCGTGGCAGGGCGACCTCAGTTCGCACCCGCTCGCAGGGCGGCTGGCGCAACCTGATCGGCGCCGGCCTGCTCAGCGAGGAGACCGCCGGCACCCGGCTGCAGGCGGCGCGGCTGCGCATCGGCCGGGCGGTCGAGACCGAGCGCATCGACCGCCAGGTCTTCGCCGAGGTGCAGCAGGCCAACACCACCACCGCCGGCGTCGAGGAGCGCAACCGCGCCGTGTCCGGCAACTACCACTGGATCTGGCGCAACCTCGACGACAACCTGCTGCCGACCCGGGGCTGGGCGGCCAACGTCGAGACCGCGCGTCGGCTATGCCTGGGCCGATCGCGGCCGACGAACGGCAGCTTCGCCCGGCTCAAGGGCCGCGTCACCGGCTTCCGGCCGCTCGGCGGCAGCTGGTTCGGCAGCGCCCGGCTCGAACTCGGGCAGGTCTTCGCCGCCGACGCGGTCGGCATCCCCGACACCCTGCTGTTCCGCGCCGGTGGCGACGATTCGGTGCGCGGCTATGCCTACCGCAGCCTCGGTCCGCTGTGTCAACGGCGCGGTCACCAGCGGCCGGGTGCTGATGACGGCCAGCGCCGAGGTGGCGCGGCCGGTCACGCGCAAGCTGCCGCAGGTCTGGTGGGCGCTGTTTGCCGATGCCGGCCATGCCGCCGACGATTGGGGCGGATTGCGTCCGGTGTTCGGCTACGGCACCGGCGTGCGCTACCGCAGCCCGATCGGACCGCTGCGGCTCGACCTGGCCTGGGCCGAGGAACTTGCGCGAGATCCGCTTCCATCTGAGCGTCGGCGTCGCATTCTGAATCGAGGAGTTCCGGTCATCAGCACCGATCCAACCGCCGCACCGACGCCCGAGCCGGCGCCGCGGCGCCGCGACGCGGCATCCGGCCGCGCACCGTCGCTGCTGTGGCTGCTCGGGCTGCTGCTTGCTGCTGGCGATCGCGCTGCCGATCGGCGCTGTGGCTCGGTCTGCGATCGGAGTCCGGCAGCGCCTGGCTGCTGCAGCAGGTGCCGGGGCTGACCGTCACCCGCCCGAGCGGATCGCTGCTCGGCGACTTTTCGGCCGAGCGGGTCGAACTCGAACTGCCGCCCGACGGCCGGCTGATCCTGATCGAGCCGTCCTGGAAGGGTCTGCGCGTCGCGCGCTCGCCGATCGACGGTCAGTGGGCTGCGGTCAATTTCGACCGCCTGCAGGCGACGCGCGGCCGAGCTGATCCCGCCGACCGCCGACCCGCAGGAAGAGCCGCCGCTGACGCCGCCGGCCGACCTGAAGCTGCCGCTGGCGCTGAAGATCGACGCAGCTGAGCCTGGGCGAATTCCGCACCGCAGCGCTCGGCGACAAGCCGGTGCGTGATCTGCGCGGGCGCATCGAACTCGCGGTCCGATGCCGGCGCGCGGCACCGGATCGAACTCGACCAATGTCGAATGGGACCGGCTGCGCGTCAGCGGCCGGCTCAGCGTCGGCAGCAGCGGCGAGATGGCGCTCGACGGCCGCTTCAAGCTCGGTCCGCCGGCCGTGCAGCCAGCGACGGCAGCACCCACGCCGGCGGCGCCGGGACCGCTCGACGACTGGGCTGCGTCGCTCGAGCTGAGCGGCCCGCTGGCGCGGCCGTCGCTGCAAGGCCGGCGCCAGCGCCGGCGGCAAGCAGCTGCTGCAGGCCGACGCGGTGCTGCAGCCGTTCGAGCCGTGGCCGCTCGCCGATCTGCAGGCCACCACCGACGGACTCGACCTCGCGCTGTTCAGCAGTGCCGCGCCCAAGACCGTCGCTGAGTGGCAGCGCACAGGTCGAGTCGCAAGGGCTCGACAAGCCGGCGCGGGTCGAGCTGCAGCTGACCAATTCCGCCGCCGGCACCGTGGAACGCGCAGCAGCTGCCGCTGCGTTCGCTGCAGCTCGACGTGCAGGCACGTCCGGATGCGCCGCAGGTGGCCACGATCCGGCGCTTCGAGGCGCGCCTCGGATCGGATGCGCAGCCGGCCGGCCAGATCAGCGGCAGCGGCGAGTTTCGACCATGGCCGCTTCAGCGTCGAGGCGGTCCTCGACCAGTTGCTGCCGGCGCGGCTCGATGCGCGCGCGCCGGTGATGAACCTGTCCGGACCGGTGACGCTTGACCGGCGAACTGCCAGCCGCCAGCGGCCGCCGCTTCGGCACCAGCCTCGGCCCCGGCAGCCAGCGCGTCCGCCAGCGGCGTGACCCGGCTGGCTGCCAAGGCGCAGCTCGACGGCCGCATCGAGACCGCGCCGCGGCAGTGCCGCAGCAGGCCCGGCAGCGCGCCGGCAGTGGCGCACGCGCGCGCACCGTCGACGGTGCGGTGTCGCAGCCGCTGAAGATCGATCTCGACGCTGGGCGCGCGCCTCGGCCCGGCCGGGGCACTGGCGCTGACGATCGATCGGGCGCAGCTCGAGTCGGGCGACGCCAGCGTGCAGCGTCGACGGCTCGGTCGAGCGCGCCGATGCCAGCGCACCGCTGCGGGTCGATGCGCAGGCGAAGCTGCAGGACTTCGATCCGCGTCCCTGGGTCCCTGGCTCCGTCCGACGCGCCCTGGCGCCGCGGCGCGAGCCGGATCAATGCGAAGGCGGATGTCGCGCTGCAGTGGCTGCCCGGTGCCGAAGCGGCGAGCGCACCGAAGGGCGCCGCACGAACCGCCTCCGATCCGGTGCGCAGCGCGCTCGACGCGGTGCACGCCCAGCTCGCCCAGCTGCGCGGAACGGTCGGTCTGACGATCGAACCGAGCAGCGTCGCCGGGCTGGCCCTCGAAGGCAAGGCGGGGCTGAACGTCGACGGTGCAGTGCCCGGGACCGGGCATCGCCAAGGCCGACCTTGCCCTGCGCAGCGGCGGCAACCGGATCGATGCCGCGCTGCGCACCCGCGCCGACCAGCCGGCGGCCGATCGGCTCGAACTGACCATCGATGCGCCGCGACTGGGTGAATTTGCCGCATTGGCGCGTCAGTTCGGCCTGGCAGCCACGCCCGCGCCGGCCGCTCGCAGCAGCCAGGCCAGTGCCGCCACGACCGTCGGGAAGACCGACGCCGGCGCCGCCGAGGCACGCCCGCTCGGCGGCAGCCTGATCGGTTCGGCGCAGGTCGCCGGCCGCTGGCCGGCCGTGCGCAGCGAGGGCCGTCTGAAGGCGGCCGCACTGCGCTGCCCGACCTGCGGCTCGACCGCGGCGACGTCGACTGGCAGCTCGGCACCAGCGCCGATTCGCCGCTCGACCTGAAGGCCGACCTGACCGGGCTGGCGGCCGCCGGTGCGTCGGTCGAGAACGCGCACCATCCGAGCTGGCGGGCACCGCGCGCGAGCATCGGCTCGATGCTCGCGGCCGAGAGCAAGGTGCTGCCGCCGGAATGGACCGACAAGCTGACCGGCGCGACACCGGCCGCAGGCGCTGCGGTCCGCAAGAACGGCGGCCGTTCCGACCGGCGGCAGCGGCGCCGACCAGCGTGCGGCTGCGCGCGAGTGGCGGCCTGCTCGATGCGACCGGCGTCAGCGCGCGCGGCGCAGCGCCCTCGGCGAGTGGCTGGCGCGGCCGCATCGACGAGCTGCGGCTGCGCAGCGGCACCGATCCCCAGGCGGCCATCGCGCGTGCGCAGCGACGACCTGGCGCTGACGCGCGCTGGGCCGGCGCTGCGCCGACCCTCAGCGATGCAGCCGGGACGGATCGAGCTGCAGGCCGGCCCGACGATCGCCACGCTGCGCTGGAGCCGCCTCGAGCTGCAGGGCGGCGCGCCGGCGTGCCGCCGGGCGTGCGGCAGCGCCACCGCGGGTCGATGTCGAAGCCGAGCTCGATCCGATCGCCGTGGCGCCGCTGCTGGCGCGTTTCCAGCCCGACTTCGGCTGGGGCGGCGACCTGCGCATCGGTGGGCGCTTCATGGTTCGCAGCACCCCGGCCCTGCGTGCCGACATCGTGATCGAGCGGCGCGGCGGCGACCTGTCGGTGACCGATGAATTCGGCGCTGTCCAGCAGCTCGGGCTGAGCGACCTGCGCCTGGCGGTCGATGCGCGCGACGGCGTCTGGAACTTCACCCAGGCACTGGCCGGATCGACGCTCGGCGTCGCGGCCGGCGCCATCGTCGCGCGCACCGGCTCGCCGACCGCCTGGCCGGATCGCACAGACGCCGATCCAGGGCGGTGGTCGAACTGCGCGTCGAGAGCCTCGGCACCTGGGGCCCGTGGCTGCCGACCGGCTGGCGCCTCGGCGGCAACCTGCTCGCCAGCGCCAGCTTCGGCGGCCGCCTCGGCGCGCCCGAGATCACCGGCACGGTGCGCGGCAACGAGATCAGCGTGCGCAACTTCGTCGAGGGCGTCAACGTCACCGACGGCCGGATCGCGGTCACTCTGAAGGGCGAGACCGCGCGCATCGAGACCTTCACCGCGCGCGCCGGATCGGGCACCGTCTCGCTGACCGGCAACGCGATGCTCGGCGCGACCCCGCAGGCAACGCTGTCGCTGAACGCCGACAAGTTCCAGCTGCTCGGCCGCGTCGACCGTCGCATCGTCGCGAGCGGCCAGGGCCGGCTGCGACTGGGCGCCGAGAAGATCGCGCTCGACGGCAAGTTCACGGTCGACGAAGGACTGATCGATTTCACGCGCGGCGGCGCGCCGACCCTGTCCGACGACGTGACCGTGATCCGTGCCGAACGTGGGCCCGACGGCAAGGTCATCGAGGTCAAGTCACGCAGCGGGGACGAAAAGCCGGCGCCGAAAGATCCGCCCAAGCAGTCGGCCGCGGCGCGCGCGCTGGCCCTCGACCTGCGCGTCGACCTCGGCAATGAGCTGCGGCTGAAGGGGCGCGGCCTGAATACCGGCCTGCGCGGCGAACTGCACGTCACCTCACCGGGCGGCAAGCTCGCCGTCAACGGCACGGTGCGCACCGCACGAAGGCACCTTCAAGGCCTATGGACAGAACCTGAAGATCGAGCGCGGCACCGTCACCTTCATCGGCCCGGTCGACAACCCGCGGCTCGACATCACCGCGATGCGCGACGGCCTCGACGACCGGGTCGGCGTGATGGTGGGCGGCAACGTCTCGAATCTGCGCGTTCGCCTGTTCTCCGAGCCCGAGATGTCGGAGATCGACAAGCTCGCCCTGCTGGTGCTGGGCCGCCGCACCGAGGGCCTCGGCCGCGCCGAGACCGCGCTGATGCAGCGCGCTGCACTGGCGCTGCTGTCCGGCGAAGGCGAGAGCACGACCGACAAGGTCATCGCGCGCGCTCGGGCTCGACGAGTTCTCGCTGCGCCAGGGCGAAGACGGCGATCTGCGCGGCACTGTCGTCAGCCGTCGGCAAGCAGATTGTCCGATCGCGTCTATGTCGGCTACGAGCGCGGTCTGAATGCCACCGCCGGCAGCTGGCAGCTGATCTACCGGATCGCCCAGCGCTTCACGCTGCGGGCGCAGGCCGGGCACGAAAATTCGCTCGATCTGATCTGGACCTGGCGCTGGCAGTGAGGCGGCGGTCAGCGCGGCTTCTCGCGCGAGGTCGTGCGAGAATCCGCGGCTGCGCCGGCCGCCGTAGTTCAATGGATAGAACGGGGACCTCCTAAGTCTCAGATGCAGGTTCGATTCCTGCCGGGGGCGCCACCGTGCGATGGCTTGCGCCGGCACCCGGCCCGCCTGACACGTCCGCACCGGAACCTTTGGCAAGGGTGCACACCGGTGGCGCACGGACACGACAAAAGGCCCCGCCATGCGGGGCCTTCTGCTGTCTGCCGCCCGGGATCAGCCCGGACGCTCAGGAGCCATTTTCAGCGCTTTTCCTCCTTGCGCTTGCCGACTTCATTGCCGACCAGCCCCCCGACTGCGGCGCCGCCGACGGTGCCGAGGGCACCGCCATCCGACAGCACCGATCCGGCCACGCCGCCGATCGCGGCGCCGGCAGCGGTGGCCTTGTCGCGCTGGGTCATGCCGGAACAGGCGGTCAGGGCAAGCGCCGAGACGCACAGGGTGGCGACGCTGGTGAAACGGGTGATCGGTGACATGTCGCACTCCTTCAGTGATCGATGCCGCAGGGTCGCGCCGAAGAACGCGGCCAACAATCGTCCAAGTCCGCGCCTGCGTGTCGGCGCGGTCCGACAGCGGGTGGGGGACATCCGTCGCTATCATCGCCAGCCGTCGCCACCCCCGCACCGTTCAGGCACCACCGGGGTATCCGATCGATTCGACCGACCGACCGAGCGCGCTGCGGCGCGCAGACTGCCATGAACTTCGAGCTCAACGAAACCCTGGAACTCGCGCTGCAGCGCAATGTGCGCGATGCACTGATGGAAGACATCGGCTGCGCCGACTGGACTGCACAGCTGGTTCCGGCGGGACGGCGCGTCGAGGCACGGGTGATCGCCAAGGAGGCCGCCGTGCTCTGCGGCAGCGCATGGTTCGACGCCTGCGTCCGGGCGCTCGATCCCGCCGCCGCCATCGACTGGAAGATCGCCGAGGGCGACGGCATCGGCAGCGGCGCCATCGTCTGCGCGATCCGGGCCGACGCACGCGCCCTGCTCAGCGCCGAGCGCCCGGCGCTGAACTTCCTGCAGATGCTTTCCGGCGTGGCCGGGACCACCCGGCGCTATGTCGACGCGATCGCCGGTGTGTCGCCGAATCCGAATGGCTGCGCGGTGCTGGACACGCGCAAGACGCTGCCCGGTCTGCGCCAGGCGCAGAAGTATGCGGTGCGCGTCGGCGGCGGCCAGAATCAACGCATGGCGCTGTGGGACGGCATCCTGATCAAGGAAAACCACATCGCCGCCGCCGGCAGCATCCGCGCCGCGCTCGAGGCGGCAAACGCGCTGGATTCGGGCGTGGCCATCCAGATCGAGGTCGAGGACCTCGACGAGCTGGCGCAGGCGCTCGACGCCGGTGCAACCAGCGTGCTGATCGACGATTTCTCGCTCGACGACATGGCACGCGCGGTCTCGCTCACCGCCGGGCGCGCGCTGCTCGAGGTGTCGGGCGGTGTCGACCTGGATTCGATCCGTGCCATTGCGGCCACCGGTGTCGATCGGATCTCGATCGGCAAGCTGACCAAGGACGTCCGCGCGGTCGACCTGTCGCTGCGCATCCAGCCCTGAGTGCAGTCCTCCGGCTGCCGTCTCAGCCGGGGTCGGGACTTTTCGGCGTCTTCGGCGTCTGCATCTCGGCCGCGCCGCCGGCCGACTGGCGCGGCGAGACCTCGCTGTGCGCGGTCGGCGCCGGAGCCGGTGCCGCACGCTGCTCGAGCGTTACCTCGGCCCGTTCGCGCGGCAGGTACTGCGGGTATTCGCGCTGCATGAAATCGATCAGAAACTCGCGGACATGGCAGCGCAGGTCCCAGCCGGCCGGCGCCGACGCCGAGGTCACCAGGCAGCGCAACTGCATCGCGCGCTGGTCGGTCTCCACCACCTGCAGCAGGGCAAAACGCTTGTCCCAGTGTTCCGACATCTCGACCGCCTGCTGCAGCGCCTCGCGCAGCGGCTGCAGCGGCATACGGTAGTCGACCCAGAGGAAGACGGTGCCGATCAGCTCGGAGGTCTTGCGGGTCCAGTTCTGGAACGGTTTCTCGATCCAGTACTGCAGCGGGACGATCAGGCGCCGCTGATCCCAGATCCGCACCACCACATAGGTGCCGGTGATCTCCTCGATCACGCCCCACTCGTTCTCGACGATCACCACATCGTCGATCCGGATCGGCTGCGACAGCCCGATCTGCAGCCCGGCGATCAGGTTGCCGAGCACCGGGCGCGCCGCGAAGCCGGCGACGATGCCGACCACGCCCGCCGAGGCCAGCAGGCTGGCGCCGACCTGGCGCACCGCCGGAAAGCTCATCAGCATCAGCGAGGCACCGATCAGCACGATCAGCCCGCAGCACCAGCCGCGACAGCACCTGCGCCTGGGTCTGGATGCGCCGCGCGTCGAGGTTGTCCGATCCGGTGACCGGATTCGCCTCCTTGACCGCCGCGGTCGCACCGCGTACCGCACAGGCGAGCAGCCAGGTCAGCGCAGCGATCAGCAGCAGCCCGGTGATGCGCTCCACCGCCGGCAGCCAGGTCAGCGCCGGCGGCGCGTTCTGCCACACCGGGTTGAGCAGCAGCAGGATCAGCAGCAGGTGCGCCGGAGAACGGATCGCACGGACGATGGCAGCGGCCATCGGCGTCGAACGCGTCGCACGCTGTGCGATCCGCACGCCGATGCGGTAGATGATCTCGGCGATCAGCACCGCGATCAACGCAGCGCCCAGGGTCGGCAGCCAGGCTGCCAGTGGGGAAGGAATCCAGCTCGGTAGGTTCATGCCCTCGATGGAGCCAGAACCGTGCCGGGCGTTCCGTGGCAGCGGTGCGACAGGCGCCGCCGCCCATTGGCGCGCGCCGCCGTGGCACCATGTCGCGATGGCCCAGCTGCAGCACCCGACTGCCCGACCTGCCCCCTGCCCGTGCGACCCGGCCCGGCACTACGACGCCTGCTGCGGGCGCTGGCATGCGGGACCGCAAGCGCTGCAGGCACCCGACGCAGAAAGCCTGATGCGCTCACGCTACAGCGCGTTCGTGCTGCAGCTCGGCGAGTACCTGATGGCCACCTGGCATCCAGAGACCCGCCCACCAGCCCTCGAGGCCGATCCCGTCGGTCTGCGCTGGCTCGGGCTCGAGGTGCGGGCGCACCACGCCGACGACGCCGACCACGCGCGGGTCGAATTCATTGCACGCAGCAAGCTCGACGGCCGCGCGCACCGGTTGCACGAGGTCAGCCGCTTCGTGCGCGAGGGCGGCCGCTGGTTCTACCTGGACGCGGCCGGCTGACCTTGTGCCGGGCTCGGCGCTGGCTCGGCAGCCGCTTCCGCAACCGGAAGCCCGAGCAGCTCGAGCGCGAGCTGGTGCAGCGGCTGCCCGGCCTCGACCAGCGCGTGCAGCACGGTGAAGTGGTTGGTCGCGGGCACCTCCATCACCTGCGGCACCACGAACGGCCCCCAGGCTTCCTCCATCAGCCGGTTCTGGCGCCGGAACTCGTCGCTCTCGTCGGCGCCGACCGCGGTCATCAGCGGGCCGGCGGGCGCCGGAAGATGGATCGGACTGAGCCGGCGCACCTGCGCCGCGTCGAGGCGGAGGTCGTCCTGCAGGAAGCCGATCCGTCGCACCGGATCGAGGTCGTACAGCCCCGAGATCGACAGCGCGGCAGTGACCAGGGCCGCCGGCAGATCAGCGCCCTGGCTGCGCCAGTCGCAGCACAGCAGCATCGTCGCCAGGTGACCGCCGGCGGAGTGCCCGACCACCGCGATGCGCTGCGGGTCGCCGCCGAACCGCGCCGCATTGCGCCAGGTCCAGACCAGCGCGCGCACCATCTGAACCGCAATCGTCGCGATGTCGACAGCCGGGCACAGCCCGTAGTTCGGCACCACCACCGCGGCGCCGGCCTTGACGAAAGCCGGTGCAACGAAGGAATGATCGTCCTTGTCGAGCGAGCGCCAATAGCCGCCGTGGATGAAGACCAGCACCGGCGAACCCGACTGCGCCGCCGGAAAGATGTCGAGCGTCTCGGCCGGGCTGTCGCCATAGGCGACATCGCAGTTCGCACGTCATTCGGCTGCGCGCCAGCGCCGAGGTCTCGGCCCAACGCGCCAGGATCTCCGGATGCTCAGGCACATTCGCGCGGTTGTTGTACTGGCGCTCGAGCCAGGCGTCGTCCCAGTCTGTCATGCAATCTCCCGTCGATGGTTGGCAGCCCCGGTTTCTAACCCGGCGGGCGCGGCCACGCCAGAGGGATGGCCGAGATTTGCTACACTTGCGCCCGCAGTGGGGGGGTAGCTCAGCTGGGAGAGCGTCGCGTTCGCAATGCGAAGGTCGGGAGTTCGATCCTCCTCCTCTCCACCACTCGTTTCCAAGTCCTTGATTCATAAGGACTTTCTTTTTTGGCGAAGTGCACTTCGAGGAAATGTCCAACTTCCTCGTCCAAGTCGTGCATTTGCCATGGATCCATTCCGCTCCGCTACCCGCTCTTCGAACCCCTTCTTCGACAGCGCCGCGGCGCTAATCGTTGGACCGCAGCGCGGCCCTGCATGCGCGCCCATCGAGCCGATTCAGCCGCTTGGCCTTTCAAGATCCTGGCCCATCCGTTCAGCCGGGTGCAATCGTTCTCCATCGCGTGCGAGGACGGCGCCACGCGGATTCAAACAACATTCGGCGCGAACACCGACACACTGTTGTTCGTCAACAGGACGACACGCCTGGTCAGTTGGCTGGAACGGGTCGAACGTCCAGTGGTTGTCGACATCGGCGCGGAGTCCACATCCCATAGGTGGGACATTCAGCGAACAGATCACCCCACGACCACAGCGGCCGCCTCGTCCGCATCAACCCGCGCGAATACCCGGTCCCCACTCCACTTGAGGTGGGCTTGGCGTGCGGGGCATTCGAAGGTCTACGAGCAATCGACGCCGCCGAAATGGGGGCTTGAGCGGTTGATTCGACGCGACGCAGACTCAATCCTCGACCTGTGGATCACAAACGGAAAGCCATCAAGTTTTGCATGTTTGTCCCGGCGTACAAGAACGCACTCAGGACCGATTCCCGCGCCATCTCTGCAGTAGCTCCTCCTGTAGTCGTCCACCGTCTTTAATGAATCCCAGCGTTGCGATCCGTGAAAGTTTGTCAACGCGTTGCTTTGGGCTCGATGCGTGAGTGCCGCGCGGCTGCCATCAACAAGTCCAGTCCGTCCTCGAGACCCTTGGCGCTCTGGCCCTGCCTGAATGCAGGGCCGATTTTCAGATCGATGATGGATTTGGCAAGGTCATTGCTGATATAGGCCTCCATGCCGCGCCCGACTTCGATGCGGATGCGTCGATCTTCCGTCGACACGACGATCAGAATGCCGTTGTCATGGGCGCGCTGGCCCAGGCCCCAGGTCTTCGCGACGCGGAACGAATAGGCTGCGATGTCCTCCCCACCCAGGCTGGCAATGGTCAGCACGCCGATCTGGTGCGTGGTCTGTTTTTCGAACTCGGCCAGCCTGCGCTCGATGCGCCCCTGTTCGGTGAGACTCAGCATGCCCGCATAGTCGTTCACCCGAGCTCGCAGGGCCGGGACCGCAGTTGCCGCCACTGCAGCCTGCGTGGCAGCAAGCAGCGCAATCGAAACGAACCCCAGCATCACCATCGTCCACAGACGACCACATGAAGCAATCGGATTTCGACACAGCGTCGAAGCCCTCGAAGGCCATGGCAACTGGGTCCCCCGCTTCCAGGTCGTTGATCGTTCGTGCATGTCAGTCCCCAATGGCGTGCCTGGCTTGGTGCTGTGTTCTCGGTCTTGCTCCCCACCCGATTGCGCCGCTCTGCGTCATCGCGCCTGGCGGCCGGGCCACACGTCGCAAGCTGGGCGAATCTGGTGAGGTTATCGGATGCTCACTGGATTGCTTGAGATACCCAGGACAGCGACAAAGCGGGTTCGTCGAGCCACACCAAAGAGGTCTCACTGGGCTGGAGGCCTGGCAATTGAAGGGCTTTCTGACCCTTCCACACCCGACTGCACTGGCGCCAGTGCATCGATGATTCGCCTCTAAACCGCCGCCGGACTGAATCGGGTACCTCCGTACACAGTCCGGCGCCGCGCGCTCTCGCCGCGCGTTCGCAGATAGTCTCGCGGGCCCGCCTCGACAGGGCAAAGAAGGCAATTCCATCATGACGCGCGGCTTTCGGATCTCGGATCAGCGGATAAAAAGCCGCCCATGTTCGAGGGCCGGGACTTGATGCATCGGGACGCATCCGTCGGAGAAACCGGAGGCCGATCACTTGTCCTCGCCGCCGTCGACGATCGCCCCGGCTTTTCCCTGACCACGGGCAGGCCACTGCCGGCAAGATCCTGCGTGCTCTTCCCTCAAATAGTTCAGCTGCTCTTCCACGCGACGAATCTTTCGAGCCCGCAGTGCCATGCGCCAGTGAAGCGCTGCAATATGGAGGTCGAGCAGCAGCACATTTGCACTGTGGTAGACGAATGCACTCAGACGCAACAGGCTATCCAGCATTGGTACTTCCGGCAGGTGCAACAGCGTTGACTGCCAGCGTGGAGGAGACAGCAAAGGCCAATGAACTGGAAGCGAATCGTCCCGTGAGTCACAGTTCGAAACCCCCTCATCCATCGGTCGCACCGAAGATGCGGTGTCCTGGCCGGGCTCGAAGGACTCGAGGGGCCGTGGCTCGAAGGGCAGCTGTACGGCGGCGGATCGACGCGTTCTCCATGCATTGGTAACGGGCTTCACACAGGCGTTTCGTCATCTCGCACGGAAAGTTGAGCACCGACTCGATTGTTGAGGGGCTTACTCGCGCTGGCCGGCGTCGCTTGCCGGAGTCTTGACAGAGCGGCAGCAAGCACCTGTTTTCGATGGGCAGCGCCGCATCGTCGCAGGTGGAACTGCACCGCCAAGTCGCCCGCCGGAACAGCGCTGGCGCCATCAGCACTGCGTCTACAGGGACGTTTGCCGAGGACGTGCAAGCTGCCGAGCCGGGCGCAGGTGATCCGATCCAGGCAGAGGTGGATGCGCCAAACGTCCGCACCCACGCACGCCGGTCAGGAACCGCCGCATTACGCTCACGCATCGCTGCGGAAAAAGAAGCTGCGACGGTGGCAGTCGGTGACCCCGGGAGCTTCTGGACAGGCGCCAGTCGTTCGGTGCAGCACGCACTCCTGGTGTTCGGTTGCGTACTGGCGCTGTTGGTTGTCCTGCATGTTGGACCGCCAATCCTGCCCAGCGGGGACGCGTCGAAGCCGACGATGAGCAAGCGTGACCTGTCCCGGGCCGACATGTCCGGATCGGGCAAGATCGCAGGGGTTCTTCATCAGCGCAGAATTCCGAGTCTCTCGACCACGCCACCAACCCTTCATGAGCACCCCATGACAAGACAGACCAAGATCTCGTTGAGTCCGCCCGGCGCTCGAGCATCGAGCATCAGAACGCCTCCGTATCCTTTGTCCAGGGCCACCTCCGGCTGGGTTACGCGAAGGCCAGGGAAATCCTTGCTGCGCTTGAAGGCACGACAGTGAGCGCCGTGGGCGCAGAGGGTCATCGAGTGGTGACGCAGTCGGCTCCATGGAGCGGGCCGTGAGTCTCCGGACGCTCCGAATACTCGCCAGGGGCATCGATGGGTCGCGCTGATACCGACGCGATCTCGCACGCCGCTGACCTGATCGGCGGCGCGGATGCCCTCGTCATCGCTGCCGGCGCAGGCATGGGCGTCGATTCGGGCCTGCCGGACTTTCGGGGTGACGCGGGTTTCTGGAAGGCTTACCCGGCATTGGGCCGAGCGAGGCTCAATTTCATGCAAGTTGCTTCGCCGAGCACGTTCGTGCGGGACCCAGCCTTGGCCTGGGGCTTCTACGGCCATCGCCTATCGATGTATCGCGATACCGTCCCACACCCTGGCTTTGAAATTCTGCGACGATGGTCGCGCAGCATGTCTTTCGGCAGCGCGATCTTCACCAGCAACGTGGACGGACAGTTTCAGCGGGCCGGCTTTTCGGGAAACGTGGTTACGGAGTGCCACGGGTCGATTCACTGGCTGCAGTGCAGCCAGCCCTGTGACGATGCGATCTGGGCAGCCGACGACGTGCACCCGTTGATCGACCCGGATGCGTGCCGATGGATCGGCGAGGTGCCCCGCTGCCCCCGATGCGCAGCGGTTGCTCGGCCCAACATCCTGATGTTCGGCGACGCTGCTTGCCTCGAAGACCGGATGGCCCGGCAGGAGGCTCGCTTAGCCAGTTGGCTGGAACGTGTCAGACGTCCAGTGGTTGTCGAGCTTGGCGCGGGAGTCCACATCCCATCGGTGCGCCAGTTCAGCGAACAGATGATCCACGACCACCACGGCCGCCTCGTTCGCATCAACCTGCGCGAATACTCGGTCCCCACTCGACTCGACGTGGGCTTGGCGTGCGGGGCATTCGAAGGTCTGCGAGCGATCGACGCCGCAATGGGTGCTTGAGCGGTTGATTCGACGGACCCGGATTCTTTCGGAACCTGCTGCCACGAACGGCAAGGCTGAAACTTCGCTGTCTTGGGTTCGAATTTCGGCCAGACACGACTGGCATGCCGCCGTAGAGTCGCCCACGTGGTACGCCGATCGGTCGAAGCCGTTGATCTTCAACGGCTATTCTTTCGCGCGGCCCACCTTGCGCCGGCAGCCGGGCCGCGAGCCTGGCGATGCAGGCGCAGGACGGCGCCAGTCGATGCGCGAGCTAGATGCCGAGCATCGTCCGTGCGATCAGACCCAGCTGGATTTCGGCAGTCCCGCCAAAGATGGTGAAGGCCCGGCTGTTGCAGTACTCGGGCAGCAGCAAGTCCTCGAGACGGGCTTCGCCCGCGGACGCGGTGGTCGGACCGGCGCGCCAGCGCAGGCCGGCTTCGCCGAGCGCATCGACGCCGAGTTCGGCGATGGTCTGCTTCAGGCGGCTCGCCCGGAGCTTGAGGATGGAGGCCACCGGACCGGGCGTCGCGCCCGGCACCATGCCGGCCATCGTTTTGAGCTCCAGCCATTCGAAGGTGTCGAGGTCGGAGACCACCTCGCCGAAGCGGCGCTGCAGGCCCTCGATGCAGCTCCCCTGCGATTGCGCCTGGGTCACGGCCTGCGCAACCCGTTGCAACTGGGCCCTCAGCCGCGGGCTGAAGATGCCTGCACCGCGTTCGAATTCGAGCAGGTATTTGGCGCATTCCCAGCCGCCGTTTTCCTCGCCGAGCCGGTTGGTGCGGGGCACGCGAACCTCTTCGAAACGCACTTCGTTGACATCGTGGTCGCCGCCGATGGTATCGATCGGACGCACCGTGATGCCCGGGCTGTGCATGTCGATCAACAGAAAGCTGATTCCCTGCTGGCGCTTGCCCACGCTGCTGGTACGGACCAGCGCAAACATGCGGTTGGCATGGTGGGCATGGGTGGTCCAGATCTTCGTTCCGTTGAGGACGTAGTCGTCGCCGTCGGCATCGGCCCGCAGCTTCAAGGCTGCCAGGTCCGAACCGGCATTCGGCTCCGAGAAACCCTGGCACCAGTAGTCGGTGCTCGACAGGATGCGCGGAAGGTGTTCGCGCTTCTGCGCGTCGGTGCCGAACCGCAGGATGACCGGCCCGACCAGGCGAACCCCCATCGGATGCACGAGCGGTGCGCCTGCCAGCGCGCACTCGGTCTCGAAGATGAAACGCTGCACAGGAGTCCAGCCGGTCCCGCCCCACTCGGTGGGCCACAACGGGACCAGCCAGCCCCTGGCCTGCAGCACCCGCTGCCACGGTCCCGAGACGTCAGGCTCGGGGTACATGGCTGTCGTGCCGCGCTGACCACGCTTCATGTCCTGCGTCAGGTGGTCCGCGATGAAGCTGCGCACCTCGTCACGAAACGACCGTTCGACGGCATCGAGTTCGAGATTCATGGGCAGGCCTCCAGCGTCCGGCTGTTGGCATGCGCGCCGCTTGCCAGCAGGCTCGCACCCAGGCTGTGCGCCTGGGATGCGGGATCCCCGCCTCTCTGTGCGAAGGCGTGCAGCATCCGGAACGTGGCGGCGACCGGCAGTTCTTCGCACACCCCCATTGCGCCGTGCAGCTGCACCGCATCCTGCGAGACCTGGCGCGCCGCCCGCCCGACCTTGTTCTTCACCAGCGCAGCCATGTCGGAGGCGAGCCGGGGTTCCTGCATCATCCGCATCGTCGCCAGCTCGCAGGCCGCCTGGGCCTCGACGCAGAGCACCGCCATCTCGGCCAGCCGGTGCTGGATCACCTGGAAGGATGAGAGCGTCTGGCCGAACTGTCGGCGTTGCACGGCGTACTGGGTGGTCTGATCCAGCACCGCCTGCATCGCGCCGGTGGCTTCCCAGCCCTGTGCCACGGTGCCTTCAGCCAGGACCCGTTGAAGCGCCTCATCGACGGTCGCCGATGCGTCGCCGACCAGGGCCTGTGCCGCGACCGTCAGATCGAGGTGAAGGTCGGCGGCATGCGCGCCATCGCTGGTCGCATGCGCGTCGAGGGTGACCCCCGCCTGCTCCGGGGAAATCAGGAACAGGCAGTGCTGATCGCTGTCGTCCTGGCGCGCCGAGATCAGCAGGCGCGCGGCACCCGACGCACCGGTCACGAGCCGCTTCTCACCGCGAATGTGCCAGCCATCGGCTGCACGCCGCGCAACGGTTCGTCGTGGCGACACGGCCAGCACGTCGCCGGGTTCGGCATGGGCCAGCGCCAGGCGCTTCGACCCATCGATCACCGACGGCAGCCATTCGGCCTGTTGCCGTGGCGTTCCGGTCAATGCCAGCAGGCGCGCGGCCTGCAGGATGCAGGCGTGGAAGGGCTCGACCACCAGGTGGCGCCCCAGGGCCTGCATCAGCAGGCCTGATTCCATCGCGCCGCCGCCGAACCCTCCCACTTCCTCCGGCAGCGGCAGACCCAGCCAGCCCAGATCGGCAAAGGCCGACCAGACCGCCGGCGAGCCTCCATCACGATGGAGGCTTGCCCGGCGCGACCGGAAGTCGTAGTGGTCGGCCAGCCAGTCGAGGGCGCTCGACTGCAGCAGGCGCTGTTCATCGGTGAGCGTGAACCGCATGGCGTCAGTCGGCCTTGATCCTGGCGCTGGTGATCACCTTCTTCCATTGCTCGATGTCACGGACCAGGAAGCTGCTGAACTCGGCCGGCGTATTGCCAATGATGTCGAAGCCCCATGACCGGTAACGCTCCTTGGTGTCGGTTTCTTCCAGCACCTTCGAGACCTCACGGTGGATGCGATCCACCACCGCCTGTGGTGTGCCAGCCGGTGCCAGCAGCCCGAGCCAGGGCATGGCTTCGAAACCCGGCAGGCCGGATTCCGAGACCGTGGGCAGCTCCGGTATCGACTGCGAGCGCTTGGCCGTCGTCACCGCCAGTGCACGCAACTTGCCCGACTTGATGTGGGGACCGGACGAGCCGAGTGCATCGAACATGACGGTCACTTCGCCGGCCATCAGGTCGACCAGCGCCGGTCCGCTGCCACGGTACGGGATGTGCACCATGAAGACATTGGCCATGCTCTTGAAGAGCTCACCTTCGAGATGGGTCGAGGTGCCGGTTCCGGTCGAACCGTAGTTCAGTTTGCCGGGGTTGGCCTTGGCGTGGGCGATCAGGCCCTTGACCGAGTTCACCTCCAGGGTCGGATTGACCACCAGCACGTGAACCACCGATGCGACCTGTGTGATCGGCACGAAACTCCTGATCGCGTCGTAGCCGACCTTGTCGTAGATCAGGGGAGCGGTGCCGAGCGATGATGCCGCAAGCAGCAGGGTGTAGCCGTCGGCCGGGGCGCGCGCAACCAGGTCGGAAGCCAGCACGGTGCCTGCGCCGGCCTTGTTCTCGACCACCACCGGCTGGCCCAGTCGCGGAGCAAGCTTGTCGGCCAGTGCGCGCGCCAACAGGTCGGCGACGCCACCGGGCGGAAACGGCACCACCATGCGGATCGGCTTGTTCGGATAGACATCCTGGGCGAGGGCCGATGCGGGGGCAAGCACGGACACCGCCGCCAGTACGAGCGCGGACAAGTTGAGCAACGATTTCATTTTCTGTCTCCTGGTTTCAAGCTGAGTCACGCACGATCACCAGGGCGTCCAGCGCGACCGCGCCCTCGCCCCGTGCCCGCACCTGCAATGGATTGATCTCGATTTCCCGCGCCTGCTCACCCCACGCCTGAGAGGCGCTGGACAAGGCGGCGATCGCCGAGCAGGCGGCGTCCACATCGGCCTTCGGTCGGCCGCGGAATCCGTCCAGCAGCGGCCACGCCTTCAGCTCGCGCAACATGACGAGCGCCAGGTCGGCATCGACCGGCAACAGCCGGTGGCTGGCATCCCGATACAGCTCGGTCAGCACGCCGCCCAGGCCCACTGTCATGGCTGGTCCGAACACCGGGTCATGGTTGACGCCGGCGATCAGTTCGACGACACCGGCACTGGCCATCTGCTGGATGAGCACGCCGTCGATCCGGGCCTGCGGAGCATGGCGGCGGGCCGACTCCAGTACCTCGCCGCACGCGCTGCGCAGACCCGCCTCGTCGGCGATGGCCAGCCGCACACCGCCGGCTTCGGTCTTGTGCGCGATATCCGCGCTCAGGATCTTCAAGGCGACCGGATAACCGATCTCGCGCGCTGCATCGACCGCGGCATCGGCGTTCGCCGCCGGACGCTCTGCAGGCACCGGCACGCCGTACTCGGCGAGCCGTCGCTTCGCATCGTATTCATTCAGCCGTGGCGGCAGATCGGCAGCCGGGCCGGCGCGCATCGGTCCGGCGCGCAATGCGGCCCATCGCTCCACCTCGGCCTGGCGCGCCAGCCAGTGGCAGAACGGCGCCAGCGCCTGCATCGCGCGTCCGATGTCGTCGAAGACCGGGATGCCGGCGGCCGACAGTTGCGCGCGGCACTGCGCGGCGCCGGTATCCAGCGCGACGAAAAGCCGCTGGTGCGCGGCACAGGTCTCGGTCAGCGGCTCAGCCATCCGATCCAGCAGGTATCCCGGCGCAGCGACGATCACCACGTCGACCTGGTCGGTCTTCGCCAGCGCAGAAAAGATGGCGCGCACGAACTCGGGTGAGTTGACGATGTTGCCGGTCACATCCACCGGGTTCGACACCATGCCGTAGTCCGGGATTCCGGCACGCAGCGTCTGCTGGAGCGCATCGGACAATGTCGGCACATCGAGTCCGGCACCGATCAGCTTGTCAGCCAGGATGGCGCCGATCGCGCCGGACATCGTGATGATCGCAACCCGACGCCCGCCGATGCGCTCACGAAAGCCGCTCAGGTAGGCCAGGTCCGCCATCTGGGCGAAATCGGTGCCTCGGATCACGTTCAGCTGCTCGAACGCCGCCTTGTACAGCGCCATGTCGCCGGCCAGCGCCGAGGTGTGCGAGCGCACCGCCTCCGATCCCTTCTCGGTTTCGCCGGCCTTGTAGATGACCAGGGGTTTGCGCGCCTTCGCGAAGGCGAGTGCCGCCTCGGTGAAGCGCGCACCGCTGCGCAACTGCTCCACATAGCCGACGACGCAGTCGGTCTGGCCATCGCGGGCCATGAACTCGAGGTACTCCGAGAACTCGAGGCAGGCCTCGTTGCCGGTGTTGATGAAATGACTGACCGGAACACCGCGCTTGCGCAGCAGGCCGAACAGCGCCGAGCAGACATTGCCGCTCTGCGTGATCACGCTCGTGCGGCCGGGTGCGGTCTGGACCGGCACGTGCTTGAAGATCGATGCGAATGCGGTGTACGCGTGCAGGTTGAGGTTGGCCAGGCCCATGCAGTTCGGCCCTGCAACCGCCATCCCGCTGCGCTCGACAAACTCCTCCAGCGTCGACTGCAGCGCCGCGCCCGACCCGCCGGCCTCCGCAAAGCCGGCTGCGTAGACGATGGCAGCCGGGATTCCCCTGACGTGGCAGCGCTGCAGCATCGGCGTCACTTCGTCGGCCGCAATCGCCAGCACCACCAGGTCCGGCGCCTCCGGCAGGGACTCGATGTCCGGATAACAGCGGTATCCGAAGACCTCCTGGTACTTGGGATTGACTGGATAGACCGGTCCGGCGAAATTGAAATGGCGCAGCAGGTCGATCGGCATGCCGCCGATGCGGCCGGCATTGTTGCTGGCGCCGACGAAGGCAATCGAGCGCGGCTCCAGCAACGGCGCAAGCCGGTGCCTCATGCCTTTGCCCCGCGTGCGATCGCGCTGGCCAGACCCGCTTCCTTGGTCTGCCGGTACTCATCGCTCTGGTGGCTGAGCTGGTGCAGGTCGAAGTGGGCCGACAGCGCATCGCGCATGCCCTGCACGTCGACCGAGCGGTTCAGTGACTTCTTGACGATGCGCATCGCGAACGGCGGCGCCTGGGCCACCTTCTGGGCCAGTGCCATCGTTTCCTCGTCGAGACTGGCGTTGGGCACGACCCGGTTGACCATCCCCATCGCCTTTGCCTCGGCCGCGCTGAACCGCCCCCCGGTGAACAGCATCTCCTTCGCCTGGCGCAGACCCATCACCCACGGATGGATCAGGACCTCGGTCGCCGCCGCACCCATGGTGTGGGTAACCGGATCCGAGAAGAAGGCGTCTTCGGCGGCCACCATCAGGTCGCACATGTTGGCCAGCATGAAGCCGGCCGCGACGCAGGCGCCCTGCACCTGCACCACCGTCGGCTTCGGGAAGTCCCAGATCCGCATGCAGTGGCCGAAATAGTGTTTCTCCTCGAAGGCCCAGCGCTCTTCGACGGTGAACTCGGCGCGCTCGGCCTGGGCCTGTTTCAGGTCGTGCCCTGCCGAGAAATGCTGGCCCTTGGCGCCGAGCACGACGACCCGGACCGCGTCGTCGACCCGGGCCTGTTCAAACGCTGCATCGAGCTCGTCCAGCAGCTGCTGGCTTTGCGCGTTGCGGGCCGCGGGCCGGTTCAGCCAGATGCGGCGCACCGCGCCGAACTGCTCGATCAGCAGATTGGATTCGGGCATCGAAGGTCTCCTTGCAAGATGGTCGAGTGCATGGTCGACGCGATATGCTCACATCACAAGATGTCGTGTGAACGGTGCCCATATGGTGAGCAAAACAGGTGAAACCCCGGGGGCGCAGAACATGCGACGCGCGCTCGAGGTTCTTCGGGTCCTGGGGCGCCATCACGAAGAAGGCGTGACCGTCAACGAGGTGGTCGCGGCGACCAGGCTCGAGCGGTCCACCGCACACCGGCTGCTGACCTGCCTGGTCGAAGAACACTTCGCCGACCGGGACGCCGGCAAGCGGCGCTATCGGCTCGGTCTCGAAGCCATGCAGCTGGGCTTCGCGTCGCTCAGCCGGGCGCCGCTGGTCGCCTCATACGATGGTCTGCTGCAGCGGCTGGCCAGGGTCTCGGAAGACACGGTCTTCTTGCTCGTCAGGCAGGGCGACTTCACCGTCTGTCTGCGGCGGGAAGACGGTGCTTTCCCGGTCAAGATCTTCAGTACCCGGGTCGGGGACATCCGGCCGCTCGGCATCGGCGTCGGTGGCATGGCGCTGCTGGCCGCAGCCAGCGACGACGACCTGGCGCGCATCCGCAGGCAACATGCGCAGGCCTTCGAGGCCGCCGGCCTGACGCCGGAATGGCTCGACAAGGTCGTGGCCCGCACACGCCGAACCGGTTACGCGGAAATGGTGGATACCGTCACTCAGGGCGTGGCAGGCGTCGGGGCGGTGATCCCGGCCGGGGGCGTTCCCTTCGCGGCCATTTCGATCGCCTCGATCAAGCCGCGCATGACGCCAGCGCGCCGCGCAGAACTCGGCCATCTGCTGATGCAGACCCTGAAGCAGACCGGCTGATGAGCTGACGCATTCAGACAATCCCCTCCCGCTCGGCGACGGATCGGGCATCGTCGCACCACACGTCGAGCAGCAGGTCGGGCTCGGCATGGGCCACCAGTTGCGGCAGGGCGATGCGTGCGCGCAATCGCGCATGGACCGAGTTGCCGGTTGCAGCGAAGCCGTCGACGGCATGGCGCCAGTGGCAGGCGAGCACCGTCCCGCCGGGTTCGAGCGATGCCAGGGTGCGTTCGATCAGCGCATCGAGATCGGGTTCGGACAGGTAGAAGCCGAATTCGGACAGCACGATCAGGTCGAACCGGCCCTCCGGCCAGTCACGCGGTACCCAGCCCTGAAGCACCTCGACCTGGCCAAGCGACGCGACGCGCCGGCGCGCCAGCCGCACTGCTGAATCGACGCCGTCGCTGGCGACGACGCGTTCGCAGCGCGTCGCCAGTGCCGCTGCCAGTTCACCGTTGGCACATCCGGGTTCGAAGGCGCGGCGGTAGCGTTGCGCCGGCAGGCAGGCCAGGGTGAGATCGCGCTTGCGCGCCTCGTACCAGCGGGTGCGAAAACCCCACGGGTCGTCGCTGGTGGCGAACATGGCATGAAACGGGGTCGCATGAGCCGGGCCGGCATCGGTCATGGCAGGGGCTCGACGAAGCAGTATTCATCCGGACGCATCAGCCGCTGCAGCCGCGGGGGCGACAGGACGGCAGTGCGGCCATCGTGCTGGGGTGTCAGTTGCGTCCGGTGCGCCGCGATCGCCGCTTGCTTGCGCGCCATTGCCTCGCTGCTCAGGGGCAGTCGGCGCAACCGATGCCACGGCACGCGCGGATCGCCCGGTGCGGCCCAGTGCCACATCCAGACCGGCGCCTGGATCGCCTGCGCGCCGGCATCGACGCACGCCACCTCGACTGCCCGCGCGGTGGCCTCGTGGTCGGGATGACCGTCGCTTGCCCAGGTGGTGAAGACCCGATCACCGGGCGCGAGCAGCGCGGTCAGCGCGGTGCTGATGCGTCGGAGGTGATGCCCGACCTTGCCGTCGCGGCAGGCCAGCCGGTGCATCGTCGGTGCCGCAAGCCCGAGTCGACGCAAGCCCTTCGATCGACTCGGCGCGTCGCGCACGAGCCAGTTCGCGGGGCGGCCAGAGCGGCGAACCGGGGTGGCTGGCATCACCGTCGGTCACGGCAACGATCTCGATCCGGCGTCCCTGGCGCGCGAGCATCGCCAGCAGTCCGCCGAAGGCGAGCACCTCGTCGTCCGGGTGCGGCGCCACGACGACGGCGCGCGCCTGCGGCGGCACCAGTTCGTCCAGCGCGACCGCCGGTGGCAGGTGCCGCGTCAGCCAGCGCTGCCAGTCCGCCTCGGCGGTGCCGTCGGCCTCGATCCGACGATCGCCGGCTACAGCCGCCATGGGTCTTCCTGGTCGAAACTGGCCAGCCAGCTGCCGAGCCCGATCGCGTCGCGGTCGGCACCGCTCTGGCGGATGAAGATCGGCAGGTCCGCGAAACGCCGTGCCAGCTCGCGGTCGCGGCAGAAGGGAGCCGGGCCGAGTGCGCGCCCGACTTCATCGAGCACGCAGCGCGCGGTCGCGTCGGCCGACAGCCGCACCCGCACGGCCAGCGAGCGCGCATCCGCGTCCGGATGGGCGTCGATCCATCCCGCCGTGCTGCGCAGCAGCGCCGCCGTCTGGGCAAGGGCGACGTCGACGCGGCCGAGCGCGGCGCTGCGCAGCAGCACCGCATCGGCGCTGCCGGCGGCGGCAGCGTCGCCGGCCGCGCGCGCAACCGACTGCCGCAGCGCAGCGGCCACTGCCGAGCGTGCCGCCATACCAGCAGGCGGCGATGCCGGCACCGCCCTGCCAGAAGCCGGGTCGGTTCAGATAATCGCCAGCGCCGCCGATGCCGTCTGCCGCCGCATTCCGGAAGTGCACGTCTGCGCTCTGGCTGTCGGCCATGCCGACCGCCTGCCACGGATTGCTGTCGATCGTGACGCCGGGCTGGCGCAACGCCACCCGCGCCAGCCACGGACCGCTGCCGTCGGCCATCCACACCGTCAGCAAGGCATGGCTGAGCAGCGGCGCGCCCGAGCACCACGACTTGATGCCGTCCAGGCGCCAGCCGCCGTCCGGCTGCGGCGAGGCGATCACGCGCATCGCCGGCGCCTCGGCCGCCCACATGCCCCAGGTGCTGCCGTCCGGCACCTCGGCCGCATGCCCGAGTTCGGCCATGATCGACAGTGCATCGGTGTGGCCTTCGAACAGCTTGACCAGGCTCAGGTCGCGGGCGGCCACGTCGGCCAGCGCGCGCCAGCGTTCGAGCGTCCGTCCGCATCCGGGCAGGGGCAGCCGGTCGGCGCCGGAATCGACCAGTTGCCGCAAGGCCGCCGCGACATCGAGCGCCGGCGTTGCTGTCATCCGGCGGCCCCGGCAGCTGCCGCCGAGGGCGCGGCCACCTGATCGGCAATGCGCGACAGCAGGGCTCCGAACCCGCCGGCGGCCCGGAAGTCGCGGCGGGCGCTGGTGATCACCCGCGGTCGCGCCGACCAGGCCACCGTGGTCCCCGCAGCCAGCAGCGCCTCGACCAGCGCGACATCCTCATGGCAGGCGAGCGGCGGCAAAACCACCGACGCGAAGGTAGGCGGCCGCGGTCAGACCGAGGTTGGCGCCATGGACATGGCGGTGCCCGTCTGCGTCGGTATAACGTGCCAGGTAGCTGTGCTGCACCGCACTGGGATGACCGAGCCAGTCATCGATGCCGACGGTGCCGCAGACCGCGTCGTAGCCGGCGTCGGCGAGCGCGAGCTGGGCCGCCAGCCAGTCGGGCTCGACCCGGCTGTCGGCGTCGGTGAAGGCCAGCCAGCGCACACCGGCGTCCAGGCAGTCGCGGGCACCCAGTTCGCGCGCAATGCCGACATTCCTTGCTGCGGTGCTGTGCACCACCGCCCCGTGGCAGCGCGCGATGGCGCCGGTGTCGTCGCTGCAGCTGTCGAGCACGACCACCACCCGCACTGCTTCACCACGCAGCGCCGGCGCACTTGCGGCACGCGCGATGCTGCTCAGGCAGGCACCGATCAGCTGGGCTTCATCGTGTGCCGGCACCACCACGCCGATCAACGCCCCACCTCACCCGGGCACCCGACCCTGCGCCGGGCCGCAGCTGCCGGCAGGCGCCAGCGGTCGTGGGCAGGAAGTCGTGTTGCGCGCGGTGAGGGGGCGGGGTACGTCATGGGCAGGCGGCCGGCTCGAGGATGCAGCGAAACGGCAACCCGGATGCCCGAACGACCCGTCGCGGACCGCATCACGATGCGCTCGCGCAGAACGCGGCGGCCGCCGACAGGGCGCTGGCGTCGGGTCCGACAGGTGAGCGGGCCGGGCCCTCCGGCCGGCCTCGATGCCGACCGCTTCAGTCCAGCTTCACCTTCGCATCGCGGATCACCTTGCCCCATTTGGCAGCCTCGGCGTCGATGAAGGCGGCGAACTCCTCGGGGTGCTGCCAGCGGGCAGCGTGCCCATGCCCTCGAGCCGTGCCCGGACGTCGTCCAGGCGGACGATGCGCGCCACCTCCTCCGACACCCGCTTGACGATGGCCGGCGGCGTGCGCGCCGGCGCCAGCATGCCGGCCCAGGTGCTGCCGGTGAAGCCGGTGATGCCCTGCTCGATGAAGGTCGGCACGTCCGGCAGCATCGGCAGCCGGCGTTCGGCCGCGACACCGATCAGCCGCACCTGCCCCGCCTTGCCGGGGTCGATCAGACCCGGACGCGGCGTCGAACAGCAGCTGGATCTGCCCGCCCATCAGGTCCTGCAAGGCAGCCGCCGCGCCCTTGTAGGGAATGTGGACCATGTCGGTCTGCGTCATCGACTTCAGCAGCTCGGTCGTCAGGTGCGCCGCCGCGCCGTTGCCGCTCGAGCCGAAGCTGAGCTTGCCGGGGTTGCGCTTGGCGTAGTCGACGAGCTCGCGTGCCGTCTTGAACGGCGTGTCCTTGTTGACCGCTGCCACCAGCGGCGAGACGCCGATCAGCGACACCGCCGTCAGGTCGTTCGGATCGTAGGGCAGCTTGGCATAGAGCGACGGATTGGCGGCATGCGCGGCGATCACGATGCCGAAGGTATGGCCGTCGGGCGCCGAGCGCGCCAGGTCGGCGACGCCGATGGTGCCGTTGGCGCCGGCCTTGTTGTCGATCAGCACCGTCTGGCCCAGCCGCTCCTGCAGTTTCTGGGCGATCAGGCGCGCCGGTCACGTCGGTGAAGCCGCCCGGCGGGTAAGGAACGATCGAGGCGGATCGGCTTCGACGGCCAGGCCTGGGCGAAGGCGGCCGGCGCTGCCAGCGTGGCGGCCATGGCCAGGGTGAAGGCGCGTCGGTTCGGGTGGGTCATCATGCTCGTCTCTGGAGAAATGCGGGTGCGCTGGTGCGATCACTTCGCAGACAGACCGAGCTTCTCGATCATCGCCTTGTCCTTGACGAACTGGGCGGCGGCCCACTTGGCATAGTCGTCGCCGCTGCGATACCAGACCGCCTGGTTGAGCTGCTCGAGCACCTCCATGTGCTTCGGGGATCGTCCATCGCCTTCTTGAAGGCGTCGTGCAGTGTCTTCACCACCGCCGGGTCCATGCCCTTGGGACCGACCAGGCCGTACGGCGACTGCGAGACCACGCCATAGCCGAGTTCCTTGGCCGTCGGCACCGTCGGCCAGCGCTTGGTGCGCTGTTCGCCGAAGGTGAGCAGCAGGCGCATCTGGCCGTTGTCGACGAACTTGTCCCAGCCGGTGGCATCGCTCTGCGCCATCACGTGGCCGCCGAGCAGCGCCTGCTGCAGGTCGGCATTGCCCTTGAACGGCACGTGGTTCAGCTCGACCTTGGCGGTCTCGGACAGCTCCTCCATCAGCAGGTGCGGGCTGGTGCCGATGCCGGTCGAGCCGTAGTCGATCTTGCCGGGCGCCTTGCGCGCGGCCTCGATGTAGTCGTTGAAGGTCTTGTACGGCGAGTCGGCGCGCACCGTGAAGCCGAAGGTGTAGCCCGAGACGCCGATGATGTAGGTGAAGTCGTTCGAGCGGGTGCCACAGCGTCTTCTGCATGTGCGGCATGCGCAGCATGCCCATCGGAAACTGGGCGATCGTGTAGCCGTCGGGCTTGGCGGTCAGACCCATCTGGCCCGGACCGAGCGTGCCGCCGGCGCCTGGCTTGTTCTCGATCGATGACGTTCTGGCCCAGGTGCTTGCCGGCGATCTCGGCCAGCACGCGCATGTGGCGGTCGGTCGAGCCGCCGGCCGGCCACGGCACGATCAGCGTGATCGGCCGGTTCGGATAGCCTGGCTGTGGGCGGCCAGCGGTGCCAGCAGCGCAGCGGCGCAGCCGGCGGCCAGCAGCGCACGGCGGGAGAGGGTGTTCTGGGTCATCGTCTGTCTCCTTGGAGGCCCCGGCGGGGCCGGGTTCGTCAATGGGCAGGGCCGACGTCACCGCGGTGCGGCAGCGGCCTGGTTTTCCTGTTCCTGCAGCTCGCGCCACATCACCTTGCCCGATCCCGACTTGGGCAGTGAATCGACGATCTGCACGATGCGCGGGCTCTTGTAGGCGGCCATGTGCTCGATGGGCCCAGTCGATGATCTGCTGCTCGGTCGCCGCGTGGCCGGGCTTGCAGCACCACCAGCGCCTTCACCGTCTCGCCGCGCCGCGCGTCGGCGCGCGGCGATCACGCAGGCCTCCTGGATCGCCGGGTGGCGGTACATCAGCGCCTCGACCTCGGCCGGCCAGACCTTGTAGCCGGACGCATTGATCATGCGCTTGAGCCGGTCGGTCATGAAGTAAGTAGCCGTCGGCGTCGACGATAGGCCAGGTCGCCGGTGCGCAGGAAGCGCTTGCCGTCGATCTCGACGAAGCTGGCCTGCGTCGCCTCGGGGTTGTTCCAGTAGCCCTGCATCACCTGCGGTCCGTGGACCACGATCTCGCCGCTCTCGCCCGGCGGGCAGCTCGCGCAGCGTGTCGGGATCGATGATGCGCGAATCGACGTCGAACACCGGGCACGCCCAGGCACTGCGGCTTGGGCCGGTGCGGCGGGTTGATGTGGGTGGCGGCCATCGTCTCGGACATGCCGTAGCCCTCGACGATACGGCAGTCCGACCAGTTCCTGCAGCCGCTGCGCCACCGCCTCGGGCATGGCGGCGCCGCCGCCGCGGATGACCTGCAGGCTGGACAGGTCGTAGGCCGACAGCTCGGGCTGGGCCAGGAAATCGACCAGCATCGCGGTGATCGTCTGCCAGGTCGTCACGCCGTAGCGCTGGATGCAGACGGCCGCGGCCTCGCGGTCCCAGCGCGGCAGCACCACGATCGTGGCGCCGGCGTACAGCGGCCCGTTCATGCTGCCCGACAGCCCGGTGACGTGGAAGAACGGCAGCGCCGACAGGATAGACCGCGTCCTGCGTGCGCGAGAACCAGACCGTGCCGCCGACCAGCGTGCTCATCACGCTGCGGTGGGTGTGCACGCAGCCCTTGGGCGCGCCGGTGGTGCCCGAGGTATAGGGCATGACGCACGGATCGTCGGGTCCGGCGGTCAGCGGTCCGGGTTGCAGGCCGCGCGCCAGCGCGTCGCTCCAGCGGCATCACGCCGGGCGCGTCGCGGCACATCGCGCGCCGCGGCGACGAAGTCGGGCACGCGCAGGTCGGTCGGCTGCCTGAGGTAGTCGCTGTAGGTGGCCACGACCAGGTGCTGCAGACCCGCGCCGCGCCTGCCGGGCGCAGCAGCGGCTGCATCTGCGGCAGCAGATCCTGCGCGACGAAGGCCGTCGTCGGCCTGGCAGTCCTCCACATAGTGGCGCAGTTCGTCGGTCCGGTTCATCGGATTGACCGGCACCACCACCGCGTTGGCGCGCAGGATGGCGTAGAAGGCAAGCACCCATTGCGGGCTGTTCTGCATGTACAGCAGCACCCGGTCACCGGCCTTCACGCCGCACTCGTGCTGCAGGAAGCCGGCCATGCGCTCGGCCTCGTCCTTGAAGTCGGCGAAGCTGACCGCCGTGTCGTAGAAGACGATGAACGGCTTGTCCGGATAACGCGCCGCCGACACCTCGGCGTTGTGGAAGACGTTGGTCTGCGGCAGCGTCAGGTGGTGCGGAACCAACGGCGGCCAGTGCCGGAAGTGCGCAGGGGTGGCAGCGGCCATGTCGGTCTCCGGGGTGCGGTGCGTCGCGTGCTTCAGGAGAACGCCGCGATGCCGGTGATCGCCCGGCCGAGGATCAGCGCATGGACGTCATGCGTTCCCTCGTAGGTGTTCACCACCTCGAGGTTGACCAGATGCCGCGCGACGCCGAACTCGTCGGAGATGCCGTTGCCGCCCATCATGTCGCGCGCCAGGCGCGCGATGTCGAGCGACTTGCCGCAGGAGTTGCGCTTGACGATCGACGTCAGTTCGACCGCCGCGCTGCCCTCCTCGCGCATGCGGCCGAGCCGCAGGCAGCCCTGCAGGCCGAGCGTGATCTCGGTCAGCATGTCGGCCAGCTTCTTCTGCACCAGCTGATTGGCCGCCAGCGGCCGGCCGAACTGCTTGCGGTCGAGCACGTACTGGCGCGCGCGCTGGTAGCAGTCCTCGGCAGCGCCGAGTGCGCCCCAGGCGATGCCGTAGCGGGCGCTGTTCAGGCAGGTGAACGGACCCTTCAGGCCGCGCACCTCGGGGAAGGCGTTCTCCTCCGGACAGAAGACGTTGTCCATCACCACCTCGCCGGTGATGCTCGCGCACAGGCCCACCTTGCCCTCGATGACCGGTGCCGACAGGCCCTTGGCGCCCTTGTCGAGCACGAAGCCGCGGATCTGGCCTTCGTCGTCCTTGGCCCAGATGACGAAGACATCGGCGATCGGCGAGTTGCTGATCCACATCTTGTTGCCGGTCAGGCTGTAGCCGCCGGCCACCTTGCGCGCCCGCGTCACCATGCTGCCGGGGTCGGAACCGTGGTCGGGTTCGGTCAGGCCGAAGCAGCCGATCCACTCACCGGTTGCCAGCTTGGGCAGGTACTTCTGCTTGGTCGCCTCGTTGCCGAACTCGAAGATCGGCACCATGACCAGCGACGACTGCACGCTCATCATCGAGCGGTAGCCGGAGTCGATCCGCTCGACCTCGCGGGCGATCAGGCCGTAGGCACACATAGTTCAGCCCCGGGCCGCCGTACTGCTCCGGAATGGTCGGACCGAGCAGGCCGAGTTCGCCCATCTCGCGAAAGATCGCCGGATCGGTGGTGTGGTTGCGGAACGCCTGGACCACGCGCGGCGCGAGCCGGTCCTGGCAGTAGGCGCTGGCGGCTTCGCGCACCATGCGTTCCTCGTCGGTGAGCTGCGTGTCGAGCAGGAACGGGTCTTCCCAGTTGAAGCGGGCTTTGGAGGCGGTGGTCGAGGTCATGCAGGTCTCCGGAAGATGGGGGTGGTCGGTCGGCGAGTCGGGTGGGACGGGTGGTGGTGGATGGAGTTCAGAGGGCTGCAACGAGTTCGGGCACGGCGGTGAAGATGTCCGCCTCGAGCCCGTAGTCGGCGACGCCGAAGATCGGCGCCTCGCCGTCCTTGTTGATCGCGACGATCACCTTGCTGTCCTTCATGCCGGCCAGGTGCTGGATCGCGCCGCTGATGCCGCACGCGATGTACAGCTGCGGCGCCACGATCTTGCCGGTCTGCCCGACCTGCCAGTCGTTCGGCGCATAGCCGGCATCGACCGCGGCGCGGCTCGCGCCGAGCGCCGCACCGAGCTTGTCGGCCAGCGGCGTCAGCACCTCGGTGAACTTCTCGCTGCTGCCGAGCGCGCGCCCGCCGCTGACGATGATCTTGGCCGCGGTGAGCTCGGGCCGGTCGTTCTTCGCGATCTCGCTGCCGACGAAGCTCGACAGGCCGGAATCGGCGCTCGCGCCGCAGGCTCTCCACCGCCGCCGAGCCGCCGCTGGCCGCCGCCGCGTCGAAGCCGGTGGTGCGCACCGTGATCACCTTGATCGCATCGATGCTCTGCACGGTGGCGATCGCGTTGCCGGCGTAGATCGGGCGCTCGAAGGTGTCGGGCGAGTCGACCTTGATGATGTCGGAGATCTGGCCCACGTCGAGCAGCGCGGCCACCCGCGGCGCGACGTTCTTGCCCGCGGCGGTGGCCGGGAACAGGATGTGGCTGTAGTCCTTGGCGATCGCGAGCACCTGCGCGGCCACGTTCTCCGCCAGCGCCGTGCGCCAAGGCCTCGGCGTCGGCGTGCAGCACCTTGGTGACGCCGGCGATCTGCGCCGCCGCCTTGGCGGCCTCGCCGGCATTCGAGCCGGCGACGAGCACGTGCACATCACCGCCGCACTGCACGGCGGCGGTGACGGTGTTGAGGGTCGCGCCCTTGATGCGAGGCGTTGTCGTGTTCGGCGATGACGAGAGAGGTCATGTGGGGAATCCTTGTACGGGTCAGACGAGGTTCAGCGGTGTGCGGCGAAAGATCTTCAACGCGGAGGGACGGAGGGCGCGGAGGGCCACGGAGTCAGGACGGATGGTGTCGGCACCTGGCAACGCCACGTCGACCTCACCTTCAGATGGTCCTCGTACCCTCCGTGGCCCTCCGTTTCCTCCGTGTCATCGCGTGTTGAAGAAGACTTCCTTCAGAGCACCTTGGCTTCGTTCTTCAGCTTGTCCACCAGCGTGGCGACGTCGGGCACCTTGATGCCGGCGCTGCGCTTGGGCGGCTCGCTGACCTTGAGCGTCTTGAGGTGCGACTTGATGTCCACCCCGAGGTCGGCCGGCTTGATGTTCTCGAGCGGCTTCTTCTTCGCCTTCATGATGTTGGGCAGCGTCACGTAGCGCGGCTCGTTCAGGCGCAGGTCGGTGGTCACCACCGCCGGCAGCTTGAGCTTGAGCGTCTCCAGGCCGCCGTCGACCTCGCGCGTGACGCTGCGCCGAGCCGTCGGCCACCTCGATCTTCGAGGCGAAGGTCGCCTGCGGCAGCCTCGGCCAGCGCGGCCAGCATCTGGCCGGTCTGGTTGCAGTCGTCGTCGATCGCCTGCTTGCCGAGGATCACCAGGCCCGGGCTGCTCCTTGTCGACCAGCGCCTTGAGCAGCTTGGCCACCGCCAGCGGCTGCAGTTCCTCGGCGGTCTCGACCAGGATCGCCCGGTCGGCGCCGATCGCCATCGCGGTGCGCAGCGTCTCCTGGCACTGCGTCACGCCGCACGACACCGCGATCACCTCGGTGGCCACGCCCTTCTCGCGCAGCCGCACCGCCTCCTCGATCGCGATCTCGTCGAACGGGTTCATGCTCATCTTGACGTTGGCGATGTCCACGCCGCTGCCGTCGCTCTTGACGCGCACCTTGACGTTGTAGTCGACGACGCGCTTGACTGCGTACCAGTATCTTCATGACGCTTCCTTTCAGTGGTTCCGGCCGAGCGCGATGAAGCGCGCCAGGTGGTGGTCTTCGTCGCCGAGCTGGTGATCGATCATCACCAGGCGCTTGGCGTAGTGGGGGAGCGGCAGTTCCCAGGTCATGCCGATGCCGCCGTGCAGCTGGATGCATTCCTCGGCCACCCGCGTGCCGATGCGGCCGATGGTCACCTTGGCCGCCGACAGCGCGCGTTCGCGGGTCGACGCGATCGGCGTCGAGCGCGGCGGCGGCGTTGATCACCGCCGAGCGGGCCTGCTCGATCTCCAGCAGCAGGTCGGCCATGCGGTGCTGCAGCGCCTGGAAGCTGCCGATCGCCACGCCGAACTGCTTGCGGGTGCGCAGGTAGTCGAGCGTCGCATCCTTGGCCACGTCCATCGCGCCGACGGCTTCGGCGCACAGCGCCAGCACGCCCTTGCCGACGCTGTGCTCGATCGTCGCGCCGGCCTCGCCCTCGGCACCGATCAGTGCATCGGCGCCGAGCGTCACGCCGGCCAGCGTGAGTTCCGCAGCGCGGCCGCCGTCGATGTTCGGATAGCCGCGCAGCGACACGCCGGCGGTGCCGGCCGGCACCAGGAACAGCGAGATGCCGGCCGCTTCGTCGAGCGCACCCGACGTGCGGGCCGACACCACGAAGAAGTCTGCCTGCTCGGCGTGCTGGACCACCGCCTTGACGCCGTCGAGCCGCCATTGCCCGTCGACGCGCTCGGCGCGCGTCTGCACATGGTCGAGCGCATGGTGAGCCTCGGGCTCGCCGTGTGCGAACGCCGCGATCTGCGTGCCGCCGATGACCTCGGCGAGCAGCGCCTTCTGCTCCGGGCTGCCGGCGTGGGCGATGGCGCTGCCGGCAAGCACGGCGCCGAGGAAGGGCTCGACCACCAGTCCGCGGCCGAGTGCCTCGAACACCACCGAGATGTCGAAGCCGCCGCCGGCGAAGCCGCCGTCGTCCTCGCTGAACAGCGCGCCGATCACGCCGAGGTCGGCGAACTGGCGCCACAGGTCGGGGCTGCAGCCCTCGGGCGAGCCGGCGATGCGGTCGCGCGTCTCGAATGCATATTGCTCGGCGACGAAGCGGTTCAGGCTGTCGGCCAGCATGCGGCGGTCATCGGTGTGCTGGAAGTTCATGCGGTTTTCCTCTTCACAGCCCGAGGATCATCTTGGAGATGATGTTCCTCTGGATCTCGTTGGAGCCGCCGAAGATCGACAGCTTGCGGTTGTTGAAGTACTGCGTTGCCGCGCTGGCGGCCTCGGCCGGGCCGACCGGTTCGCCGTCGAAGCCGTCTTCCAGCGCCTCGGCGACGAACGGCTGCGCATACGGCCCCATCGCGCGCCGCAGCAGCGACGAGATCTCCTGCCGGATCTCGGTGCCGCGGATCTTCAGCATCGAGCTCTCGGCCCCGGGAACGCCGCCGCCGGCCACCGCCGCGATGACGCGCAGGTTGGTCGTCTTCATGTTCTCGAGCTCGATCTCGACGTGCGCCAGGCGCGCCGCGAAATACGGGTCGTCGGACAGCGGCCGGCCGTTCTTCTTCACCTCGGTCGGCCGCCTTCTTCAGCCGCTCGAGCGCGGCCACCGAGAAGCCGACGCCGGCGATGTTGGTGCGCTCGTAGGTCAGCAGGTACTTGGCGCAGGTCCAGCCCATGTTCTCCTCGCCGACCAGGTTCTCGGCCGGCACCCGCACGTCGGTGAAGAAGACCTCGTTGACCTCGTGCTCGCCGTCGAGCGTGATGATCGGCCGCACCTCGACGCCGGGCGACGTCCATGTCGACCAGCAGGAAGCTGATGCCCTGCTGCTTCTTGGCCTCGCGGTTGGTGCGCACCAGGCAGAAGATCATGTTGGCGTGCTGGCCGAGCGTGGTCCAGGTCTTCTGGCCGTTGACGAGGTAGTGATCGCCCTGCGCGTCGCTGCCGCGCACCGCGGTGGTCTTGACCGAGGCCAGGTCGGAGCCGGCGCCCGGCTCGGAGTAGCCCTGGCACCACCAGTCGGAGCCGTCCAGGATGCGCGGCAGCCAGTGCTGCTTCTGCGCCTCGTTGCCGTACTTGATCAGCACCGGGCCGAGCATGTTGACGCCGAACGGCACGATGCGCGGCGCATGCGCGAGCGCGCACTCGTTCTCGAAGATGAACTTCTGCACCGCGCTCCAGCCGGGGCCGCCGTACTGCTCGGGCCAGTGGTTGGCCAGCCAGCCGCGCTGGTTCAGGATGGCGTGCCATTCCTCCATGTCGGCCTTGGCGAGGTGTCTGCCGCTGCGCACCTTGTCGGCCAGTCGCTGCGGCAGCTGCTCGGCCAGGAACTCGCGCACCTCGGTGCGGAAGGCTTCTTCTTCGGCGCGTGAAGTTCAGGTCCATGCTGCGACTCCTCAGTAGATCTCGAACAGGCCGGCGGCGCCCATGCCGCCGGCGATGCACATCGTCACCACCGCGTACTTGACGCCGCGGCGCCGCCCTTCGATCAGCACATGGCCGGCCAGCCGCGCGCCCGTCATGCCGAACGGATGGCCGATCGAGATCGCGCCGCCGTCGACATTGAGCCGCTCGTCCGGGATGCCCAGGCGCTGCTGGCAGTAGATCGCCTGCGATGCAAAGGCCTCGTTGAGTTCCCACAGGCCGATGTCGTCGACCTTCAGGCCGTGGCGGGCCAGCAGCTTGGGCACCGCGAAGACCGGGCCGATGCCCATCTCGTCGGGCTCGCAGCCGGCGACCGCCATGCCGCGGAAGGCACCGAGCGGCTTCAGGCCGAGCCGCTCGGCCTCGCGGGCCTCGACCATCACGCAGGCCGACGCGCCGTCGGACAGCTGCGACGCATTGCCGGCGGTGACGAACTTGTCGGCGCCGTTGACCGGCTGCCAGCTTGGCCAGTGCCTCGTAGGTGGTGCCGCGCCGGTTGCAGGTATCGACATCGATGGTGGCGGTGCGCTGCGTCACCGCCTTGGTTTCCTTGTCGGTCACCGCCATCGTGGTGGTGACGGCGACGATCTCCTCGCGGTAGCGACCCGCATCCTGCGCCGCCTCGGTCTTGCGCTGGCTCTCGGCCGAGAAGCGGTCCTGCGCCTCGCGGTCGATGCCGTAGCGCGAGGCGACGATATCGGCCGTCTCGATCATCGACAGGTACAGCTCGGGCTTGTGCTCGACGATCCACGGATCGAGCGTGATGTCGCCGCCGTCGCCGGCGCTGCGGCCGCGGATCTGCGAGATGCTCTCGACGCCGCCGGCGATCATCGCCGGCGCGCCGTCGACGACGATGCGCCCGGCGGCGATCGCGATCGCCTGCAGGCCGGAGGCGCAGAAGCGGTTCACCGTGGTGCCGGCGATGCTGATCGGCAGACCGGCGCGGACGATCGCCTGGCGCGCGACGTTGCGGCCGGTCGTGCCTTCCGGATAGCCGCAGCCGAGGATGGCGTCCTCGATCAGCTCCGGGTCCAGGCCGGAGCGCTCGACCGCGGCGCGCACCGCGAAGGCGGCCAGCGTCGGGCCCGGGGTGATGTTGAATTCGCCACGGTGCGCCTTGGTCAGCGGGGTACGGGCGGTCGAGACGATCACGGCTTCGCGCATCGCGAATCTCCTGGTATGAGGTTGGGTACGGCCGCCGCCTGCACGGGCGGGCGCCGAAGGTGGATCGGGTGGTTCAGTCGGCCCGGTTCAGGCTGTCGAAGTCCTGGCCGCGCTCGACCAGGTCGACCAGCAGCGGCGACGGCTGCCAGAAGATCGGGTCTTCCTTCGCGAATTCGCGGATGTCGTCCAGCACCTGGCGCAGGCCGACCATGTCGGCGTACTTCATCGGGCCGCCGCGGTGGCGCGGAAAGCCGTAGCCCGCGATGAAGGTCACGTCGACGTCGAGCGGCCGCAGCGCGATGCCCTCGTGCACGACATTGGCGCCTTCATTGACCATCGCGGCCAGGTAGCGGCGCACGATCTCCTCGTTGCTGAAGCTGCGCGGCGTGATGCCGGCGCGCTCGCGCTCGGCATCGACGATGGCGAGCACCTCGGGATCGGGCGCGCCGCTGCGCGAACCCTTGGCATAGACGTAGTAGCCGCGTCCGGTCTTCTGTCCGAACCAGCCGCGCTCGCAGATCCGGTCGGCGATCTCGCACATAGCGGGCGCGCGGATCGCGCGTCGGTGCGCGGCGCTTGCGCGTGGCCCAGCCGATGTCGCCGCCGGCCAGGTCGGCCACCTGGAACGGCCCCATCGGATAGCCGAACTCGCGCAGCGCCTCGTCGATCTGGTAGGGCGAGGCGCCGTCTTCCATCATGTGGTCGGCCGCCTGGCGATAGACCGCCAGGATGCGGTTGCCGATGAAGCCGTCGCAGACGCCGGCACGCACCGCCACCTTGCGCAGCTTCTTCGCCAGCTCGAAGCCGGTGGCCACCACGTCGGCGCCACCTGCTTCGGCACCACGATCTCGAGCAGCTTCATGATGTTGGCCGGCGAGAAGAAGTGCAGGCCCACCACATCCTGCGGCCGCGAGATGCTGGCGGCGATCTCGTCGATGTCGAGGTACGAGGTGTTGGTGGCCAGCACCGCGCCGGGCTTGCAGACACGGTCGAGTTCGGCGAAGACCGCCTTCTTCACCGCCATGTCCTCGAAGACCGCCTCGACCACGATGTCGACATCGCCCAGCGCGTCGTAGCCGGTGGCGCCATTGAAGCGCGCCAGCAGCGCGGCCTTCGCTTCGGCGCCGAGGCGGCCCTTCGCCACCAGGCCGTCGTAGACCTTCTCGACATTGGCCCGGCCGCGGGCCAGGCTCTGCGCGTCGCGCTCGACCATCGTCACCTGCATGCCGGCATCGAGCATCGACACCGCGATGCCTGCGCCCATCGTGCCGCCGCCGATGACGCCGGCCGACGCCAGCGGGCGCGGCTGCGCCGCCTTCGCCTCGGGGACCTTGGCCACCTCGCGCTCGGCGAAGAAGGCGTGGATCAGGCCGGCGCGTTGCGGGCTGTCGATGCACTGCAGGAACGATGCGCGCTCGATGCGCAGGCCTTCGTCGAACGGCCGGTCGAGCGCGGCCTCGACCGCCTCGACGATCCTGACGCGGCGAGAACAGGCCGCGGCTCTTCGCAGCGACGTCGGCGCGCGCGGCGTCGATCGCGGCGCGGCTCGCAGCGACATCGGCCAGGCCCTGCGCGTCGCGGGTGCGGCGCACCGGCGCGCCGGCGGCGAGCAGTTCCTGCGCATAGGCCAGGCCTTCGGCCAGGATGTCGTCGCTGCGTCCGACCCGATCGACCAGGCCGAGCGACAGCGCTTCCTCGGCGCCGACCTGGCGCCCGCTCAGCATCAGCTCGAGCGCCGGGCCGGCGCCGATCAGGCGCGGCGCGCGCTGGGTGCCGCCGGCGCCCGGCAGCAGGCCGAGCTGCACTTCGGGCAGGCCGAGCTTGACGCCGTTCAGCGCCAGCCGATAGTGCGCGGCCAGCGCCACCTCGAGGCCGCCGCCGAGCGCGGCGCCATGCACCGCGGCGATCACCGGCTTCTCGCTCGCCTCGATGCGGTTGCAGACCTCGGGCAGCGCCGGCGGCTGCGGTGTCTTGCCGAATTCGCGGATGTCGGCACCGGCGATGAAGTTGCGCCCGGCGCCGACGATCAGCACGCGCGGCCACCGCGGTATCGCGCTGCGCGGCTTCGATCGCCTCGAGCAGACCGCGGCGCACGTCGACGCCGAGCGCGTTGACCGGTGGGTTGTCGATCGCGATCGACCAGCACCTTGCCGTGCAGGCGTGAGCGTGACGGGTCTGGAATCGGTGTCCGGGTCATGCTTGTCTCCTGTCTCGTTCGATGAAGCGCATTGTTGAACGTCGCGCCCGTTTTGACAATTGCACCAGTTCGTTGACATAGTGTCAAGTGTCATTTGACGAATGGGCGGGTTTCCACGGGGTAGGCGATGCCATGGACATTCAACTCACTGACGCTGCTGGTCGAAATCCTGGATGCGGGCAACCTCAGCGAAGCTGCGCGCCGGCTGAAGATGACGCGCGCCAACGTGAGCTACCACCTGAACCAGCTCGAGCGCTCGCTCGGGCAGCAGCTGGTGCGGCGCACCACGCGGCGCGCCGAGGCCACCGAGGTCGGGTCTGCGCCTGTACGAGCACGGCAAGACCATCCGCAACGAGCTGCTGGCGGCGCGCGAGTCGATCGCGACGCTGGGTCAGGGCCTGCAGGGCCGCGTGCGCCTGAGCGTGCCGAGCGGCTATGGCCAGATCGTGATGTCGCCATGGCTGCTCGACTTCAAGCGCGAGTACCCGGGCATCGTGCTCGACGTCGTGTTCGAGAACCGGGTCGAGGACCTGATCCGCGACGAAGTCGACATCGCCGTGCGGGTCATCTCCGAGCCGCCGCAGAACCTGGTGGCGCGCGACATGGGCCCGATGCACTACGTGGTCTGCGCATCGCGCGACTATGCCGAGGCGAACGGCATGCCGGCCGACCTGGAGACCCTGCGCACGGTGCCGCTGATCGCGTCCGCGGTCGGTCAGCCGGCATCTGCGCGTGACCGCCTACCTCGGGAACCGAACGGCACGAGGTGATCGTGGTGCCGACGCTGATTTCCGAGAACTACCTGTTTCTGCGCCAGGCGGTGCTCGCCGGCCTGGGCATCGGCATGCTGCCCGACTATGTCGTGCAGGAGCGACGTCGATCGCGGCGATGTCGTCGACCGCGCTCCACGGTTGGCGGCTGAGCATCTTCGGCACCCGGCTGTACATGCTGTACATGCCGAACCGGCATCAGACGCGCGCCGCCTCGGTCTTCATCGACTTCATGCTGGAGCGGGCGCGCGACGCCGGGCGGCGCGAGGCAGACGGGCCGCCGGTTCCACCCGACCAGCCAGCCGCCGCACCGTGAACCTGTTCCGGGTCGGAGACCGGGCCTTAAGATTTGTCCATGAGCAACCCGAGCGAAACCGATGAAGACGATGCCGGCACCGTCAAGGAGCCGCGTCTGTGGCGCGACAATGGCTGGACCGCGCGCGTGATCAAGAACGAGGACGACGACGGCTGGGCGGTCGAGATGACGCCCGACGGCGAGGCCGAGCCGGCGCTGGTCGGACCCTGGACGATGGGGCGTGACAAGAAGAATCCGAAGCCGCTCGACACACCGGCCTTCAACACCCTGGTCAAGACCGCAGCCGAAGTGGTGCGCCGCCACGAGCAGCATCTGCATGCACTGCTGCACAAGCAGATCGAAGTGGAGACCGCCGCAGGCCGGGTCCGCGTTGCGCTCGACATCGTGCCGGATGACGACGACCCCTACGCGGTGCTGACCGCAGTCGACGGCGACGGCGAGCAGCAGGCCCAGCAGCGGGTTGCGGCGGACTTCCGGCTCAGTGCGGCCAGCGCGGCGGCCTGGATCGACTCGGGCTACCGCCGGCCCGGCTGACCCGGATCGGGCGCCCCGTCCGCAGTGCCCGGCCCGGGTACCGCCGCCAGCTCGATCTCACGCGCCGTCAGCCACAGCCGGGTGTCGAATTCGAGCTGGTGGTAGGCCGGCTCCATGTGCCGGCACAGGGCATAGAAGGCCTTGTCGTGCGCGCGCTGCCTGAGGTGTGCAAGCTCGTGCACCACGATCATCTTCAGGAACGGCGCGGGCGCCAGCTTGAACAGGCTGGCGACGCGGATCTCGCACTTGGCCTTGAGCTGGTTGCCCTGCACGCGCGACACCGCGCTGTGCATGCCCAGGGCCTGGTGCAGTACCTCCAGCCGCGGGTCGTAAGCGACCTTGGCCAATGGCGGCGCACTGCGCATGAATTCGCGTTTCAGCGCGGCCACATAGTCGACCAGCGCGCGGTCACTGCGCACCTCGTGGCCGTGCGGATAGCGTTCGGCGACCACCTGGCCGAGCCGGCCCTGCGCAATCAGTGCCTCGACCGGCGCCAGCAGCGTGGCGGGATAGCCGCCGAGGTATTTCAGGGCTGGCACGGTTTCACCGACCGCCGGCTGGCGTTCGTCGAGGAGCAACGGGTCGGCCCGTCGCCAAGCGCCCGGTGGTGTCGATCCTCACGCGTGGGCCGGTCGGCGCACGCCGGCGGAGGTGGTGGTGACGGCGGGTGGCTGAACCTCGGCGTCGAGCGCTGCTGCAGGCTCGGGCGGGCGGCCGCGGATCATGTCGGCTGCCTTTTCGGCGATCATCATGGTGGCCGCGCAGGTGTTGGCCGAGGGGATGTTCGGCATGATCGAGGCATCGACCACGCGCAGCCGCTCGATGCCATGCACCCGCAGCTGGTCGTCGACCACCGCCATCGGGTCCGAAGCCGGCCCCATGCGTGCGCTGCCGCTCACATGGTAGGACGACACCCCGTAGCGGCGGGCAAAGTCGAGCAGTTCGTCGTCGCTCTGGATCGCGGCGCCGGGCAGGGCTTCGCCGGCAAAAAAACGCGCCAGCTCGGGCCGTTGCAGCAACTGGCGCGCGAGCTTCATGCCCCCCAGCAGAACCGCCTGGTCACGCTCGTCGTCGAGGTAGTTCGGCTGCACGACCGGGCTCTCGAAAGGGCTGGCGGAGATGGCACGCACATGCCCGCTGCTGTGCGGCCGGTGCTGCCAGACCCCGCATGTCATGCCCGGAAACTGATCGAGCACCCCGACATAGCCGGCGCGGTAGCTGGCCGGCGTGAAGACGCCCTGAAGGTCGGGCTCGGCCAGCCCGTCGCTCGACTTCCAGAACCAGTGCACGAGTGAAGGGCTGAGTGCCAGGATGTTCGGCCGGCGCAGCAGCCAGCGCGCGATCTGGCCCTGCAGTGGCAGACCTGCGGACAGCTCGTTCATCGTCGGACTGTCGCGCACCTGACCCACGAAGCGGATCGAGTAATGGTCGCGCAGGTTCTCCCCCACGCCCGGCAGATCGTGCGCCACCGGCACCCCCAGTCCACCCAGCAACGCGGCCGGCCCGATGCCCGAAAGCTGCAGCAGCTTCGGCGTATTGATGGCGCCGCCACTCAGGATCACCTCGCGGCGCGCCCGCACGGTCTTGTGCTGCCCGTGCGCACCGCCGCGCTGATAGCCCACGCCGACGGCGCGCCGACCCTCGAGCAGAACCGACGTCACCTGGGCATTGGTGCGCACCTCGACATTGCCGCGCCGGAGCGCGGGGCGAAGGAAGGTTCGCGCCGTCGTCAGCCGCCAGCCGTTCAGGATGTTGCGTTGAAAGTAGCCGACACCCTCCTGGAAGGCGCCGTTGTAGTCGGGATTGCGCGGCATTCCCAGGCCCTGGGCGGCGTCGATGAACGCCTCGCAGATCGGATGCATCCAGTCGGTATCGGTGATGGCCATTTCTCCGCTGCGCCCACGAAAGCGGTCGTCACCGGAGCCGATCCGGCGTTCGGTGCGCTTGAAATAGGGCAGCACCTCGGCGAACGACCAGCCCCGGTTGCCGGCAGCGGACCACTTGTCATAGTCGGACCGCAAGCCGCGGTTGTAGACCAGGCCGTTGATCGCGGTCGACCCGCCGAGCGTGCGTCCCTGTGGAATCGGGATCGGGCGCCCGCTGGTGTTGCCAGTCGGCTCGGTCGAGAACTGCCAGGTGAACGCCGGGTTGAAGAGCACCTTGATGAATCCGGCCGGGATGTGCAGGAACGGATGCCAGTCGGTCGGACCGGCCTCCAGCACGCAAACGGTGACGCCGGCATCTGCCCCCAGGCGGTTGGCGAGGATCGACCCTGCCGCGCCGGCGCCGACGATCAGGTAGTCGAAGGTTTCGGATTCACCCGTGTCCTGGTCGCGTGCCATCAGATTCTCCTGTGCTGCCCGGGGTGGCGCGGTCGGGCCGCCATCCAGGCAACCTCGTCGGCGCCTGCAGGCGCCTGCGCCACCCGGCATTCTCTGCGCCCGGCGGCCAGTCTGCCAGGAGATTCGGGAGCGGACGCAGCGCGGCAGCGGCCGCGTCGACGCTGCTTGCAGCTCGGATACCCTCGCCGAATGAGATTTCGCCTGCGCCAGATGGAAGTGTTCCGTGCCGTGATGCTGACCGGCTCGATCAAGGGCGCGGCGCAACTGCTGTCGGCGTCGCAGCCGGCGATGAGCCGGATCGTCGCGCACACCGAGCAGACCCTCGGGCTGTCGCTGTTCAACCGGATCAAGGGAAAGCTGGTTCCGACGCCGGAAGGCGAGGCGCTGTTCCGCGAGGTCGACGAGTTCTACCAACGCGCGGTCGAGGTCGACCGCTTTGCGCGCGCGCTCGCGCAGGGGCCTTCGGGCACGCTCAAGATCGCCGTCAGCCCGAGCCTGTCGCGCGGCATGATGTCGGCTGCGATCGCCGAATTCGTCACCCGCTATCCAGCCATCCGGGTCAACTTTCGCGGCACCCTGCTCAACAGCATGCCGCAGGAGGTGCTCAGCAATGCGGTCGACCTGGCCGTCTCGGTGCACCCGATCGACCATCCCAACCTGCAGGTCGAGCGATTCGCGCGCGGACGCATGGTGTGCGTGGTTCCGCTCGGGCACGAACTGACGCTGCTGCCCGAGGTGCGGCTGGCCGATCTGGCACGCCACCCGGTGATTTCGCATGACCCGGGCATCCCGTTCGGGCAGCTGGTGGCGGCAGCGGCCCAGAAGGCGGGGGTCGAGCTCGATACCCGGATCCATGTGCACCAGAGCGACACCGCGTGTTCGCTGGCGCGCGCCGGCGCCGGCGTCGCGATCGTCGACGAATTCACCGCTGTCGGCATGGGCTGGAATGACCTGCAGGTGCTGCCCCTGGTCGAGGACATCGTCCTCGAACCGAGCATCGTGCGCTCGGTATTCGACCTCGGACGGTCACACGCCGACAAGTTCGTCGAGGTCCTCAAGCGGCAGGCCGGGCAGCGCGGCGATTAGCCTGACTGCATTCCCCACCCCACTTTTCGCACGCGACAGCCTGCACCCGCCGCGCTAGATTGCCGGCACAGGCACCCGGCCAGCGGTTCCAGGCGACGGATCCGCTCCAGCCCGGCCCCCAGCTGACGCTCCCACCCACCCGCCGAGTCCGACGCATCGGTCCTGCCCCTGGGCAGAGCCAGGCTTCGGCTCGCCCCATCGAAACCACCATGCACATCGGACTGATCGGCCTCGGCAACATCGGCAAGCATTTCGGCGCCCGGCTGCTCGCCGCGGGTCATTCGCTGGTCGTTCACGATCGCAGCGCCACCGCGCAGGCGGCGCTGGTCGCCCAGGGTGCACAAGCCGCCGCCAGTGCCGGCGAGCTGGCCTCGCAGGTCGAGATCGTGCTGCTGTGCCTGCCGCTGCCGCGCATCGTGGCCGAGGTTGCGGCCGAAGTGGCGCGCGGCGGCAAGGTGCGCATCGTGGTCGATCTGTCGACCACCGGACCGTCGGTCACCAAGGAGATCGAGGCATTGCTCGGGTCGAGCGGCATCGTGCTGGTCGGCGCGCCGGTCAGCGGCGGAACGGCGAATGCCGAAAAAGGCGCGCTGGCAGTGATGCCGGCCGGCCCGGACGAGGCCTACCAGGAAGTCGAACCGCTGCTGCGCGTGCTCGGCAACAAGATCTTCTACCTCGGGGCGGACCCAAGCCTCGGCCAGACGCTGAAGATCATCAACAACACGCTGTATGCAACCAGCATGGTGGCGAGCTGCGAGGCGCTGGTCTACGGCGTCAAGGCAGGTCTGGACGCCCGGACCATGCTCGACGTCATCAACGCGTCGAGCGGCCGGTCCTTCGCGACCCTGGAACGCATTCCGCAATGCGTGCTCGACCGCAGCTTCCCGGTCCGCTTCACCACCGAGCTGCTGCACAAGGACATCCGGATGTGCATCGACGAAGCCGAGAAGATCGGCGCACCGATGCTCGTGAGTCCTGCGGCGCGGCAGTTTCTCGCCTTCGCGATCACCCAGGGCGACGGCGACAAGGACAACGTCTTTCCGATCCGTCACTTCGAGCAGTGGGCAGGCGTGCAGTTCGGCGCGTCGCCGGACGCCTGATCGGTTCGATTCCCGCCCTCCCCCACGACTTCCAGGAGAAACCATGTCGCTCATCAAGATCCGCAAGAAGCTGCTGAACATCGAGACGGTCCACCATGAAGGCGGACCTCCGGCAGACAAGCCCCTGACGATGGGCTCGATCTCGGTCGTGCTCGAAAACCCGTATGCCGGACGCTATGTCGAGGACCTGCAGCCGTTCGTCAAGGCAGCGACCGAGATGGCCAACGAGCTGGTCCCGGAACTGATCGATGCACTGGGCGGCGCCGACCGGATCCAGGCCTACGGCAAGGGCGCGATCGTCGGGCTCGATGGCGAGCTCGAGCATGGCGCGATCTGGCACATTGCCGGCGGCTGGCCGATGCGCTCCTTTCTGCCGAAGGCGAAGTCCATCGTTCCCGCGGCCAAGGTCGTGGCCGCGGCCGGCACGCGTCTGCAGGTGCCGCTGCACCACATCGAAGCCTGCTATGTGCGCAGCCATTTCAACAGCATCGATGTCGGCGTGGTCGACGGACCGCGACCGAACGAACTGTTCTACACGCTGGTGATGGCCACCGGCGGCCGGGTGCACGAGCGGCTGGGCGGCCTGCGCGCCGACCAGATCGAAGCCGGCGACGGCCAGCGCTGAGCGTCCCAGTCAAACAATCACAACCGGAGACAAACCCATGAAGCGCACCTTCCTCAAAGCCGTCGCCGCCGCCGCGCTGTCGGCGATGGTCCTTCCTGCCGCCGCACAGACCAGCTGGCCGGAACGGCCGATCACGCTGGTGGTGCCGCTTGCGCCCGGCGGCAGCACCGACACCACCGCCCGCCTGCTGGCCGACAAACTCGGCGGCGTGCTCGGCCAGCGTGTCGTGGTCGAGAACAAGGCCGGTGCCGGCGGCAACATCGGAGCGGCTCATGCCGCTCGCGCCACGCCCGATGGCCACACGCTGCTGTTGCACACGAGCACGGTCGCGACCAACGTCACGCTCTACAAGGACATGGGTTTCGACCTGCAGAAGGACCTGATCCCGGTGTCGCAGGTGGCGCTGATCCCGAACGTGCTGATGGTCAACAACGACATGCCAGCCAAGACGCTGAAGGAATTCGTCGACCTGGTTGCTCAGAAGTCGACGCCGGTCAATTTCGGCTCGGCCGGCAACGGCACCTCGCAGCACCTCTCGGGTGCCCTGTTCAACAGCCTGGCAGGCGGCAACATGCAGCATGTCCCCTACAAGGGCGGCGCACCGGCCAACCTGGATCTGCTGGCGGGTCAGATCCAGGCGGTCTTCTCTCCGCTGGTCGAGGTGCTGGGCCACATCGAATCCGGCAAGCTGCGACCACTCGGCGTGACGACCCCGTCGCGTTCGAGCCGGCTGCCCAATGTGCCGGCCATCGGCGAGGTGCTGCCCGGCTACGAGGTGGTGCTGTGGAACGGCGTCTTCGCACCCACGGGCACGTCGCCCGAGATCGTGAACAAGCTGAACGCCGCCATCCGACAGGTCCTGCAGGACCCGTCGGTGCGCAAGACGCTGGCCGACCAGGGCTCGACACCGGTCGGCAACTCGCCGGAGGAGTTCAGGAAGATCCTGACCAGCGAGATCGACAAGTGGGGCAAGCTGGTGCGGCTGTCCGGCGCCCGCGTCGACTGATCGCCACCGCAGCGTCGCCCTGCATGCGCCTCGGGAGCGCACCCCCTCCTATCCGGATCGAAGCATGAAGCCCGTTCTCCTTGTCCTCGTCTACCTGTCCGACGAACACCGCGCCCTGGTTGCCCGCAGCTACGACATGATCTATGCCCCCAACGAGGGGCTGGGCGTCGACCGCTCCAATGGTTCGGCGCAGATCGCCCGGCGTGGCCACGAGGTGCGGGTGGTCCTGACAAACGGCACCAACGGGCTGCTGGCGTCGGAAATCGATTCGCTGCCGGCGCTCGAACTGATCTGCACGCTGGGCGTCGGCTTCGAGAATGTCGCGCTCGCCCACGCGCGCGATCGCGCCATCCCGGTGTGCAATGCAGCCGGCACCAACGATGCGGCGGTCGCCGATCACGCCATGGCGATCCTGCTCGCGGCGATCCGGCGCATTCCGTTCCTGAACAGCGGCGTTCGCAACGGCCTGTGGCGTGATGACATCCCGCGGCCGCCGCATGTCTCCGGCCGCAGGATGGGCATCTTCGGGCTCGGCGCGATCGGGCGCCAGATCGCCCGGCGGGCCGGCGGCTTCGACATGGAGATCGGCTATCACAGTCGGACCCGACGCGACGAGACCGGCCTGCGCTGGTTCGATGACATCGTGAGCCTCGCCGGCTGGTGCGACTTCCTGATCATCGCCGCGCCCGGCGGCAGCCAGACCCATCACATCGTCGGCTCCGAGGTGCTGGACGCACTCGGGCCGGACGGCGTGCTGGTCAATGTCGCGCGCGGCACCCTGGTCGACACCGACGCGGTCGCCCGCGCACTGCGCGACCGCACGATCTGGGCTGCCGCCCTCGATGTCTACGAGGGCGAGCCGGCGCCGCCAGCGCAACTGCTCGAATTCGACAACGCGGTGCTGACGCCGCACATTGCAGGCATCTCTCCGCAGGCGATTCATGCGTCGGTACTGCGCTTTCTCGAGAATGCCCAGGCGCATTTCACCGGCAAGCCGCTGCTGACGCAGGTCAGCTGAAGGGGCAGCCACGCCGGCCGGCGAGACTGCGCGAAACGCGCACCGTCGCTCCAACGCCGACGGTATGCGGGCATCCGGCCAGGCTACCGGCTTCGATCCGGCAGAATCCGGCGAAGGACGACGCAGTCATCGGTGCGTCTGACGCGAAATGCACGGCGCCGTGCAAGGCAGCGATATGACTGCCGGGCCCGGTCGACATCGGCGCGTCAGCGGACCCTGGCCCGCCGTCCATTTCCCACTCGAACCACCGGGACTGCCATGGACTTCCAACTCACGCCCGAACTGCGCGAGTTGCGCGAGCGAACGCGCAACTTCATCGCCGACAAGGTGCTTCCCCTGGAAGCCGAGGTGCCGCGCAGGCCGCACGGGCCCGACCCCGAGCTGCGGCGCAGGCTGATCGAGCTGGCGCGCGAGGAAGGCCTGCTCACGCCGCACGCATCGCGCGAGATGGGCGGGCTGGGCCTGAGCCACATCGCCAAGGCGGTGGTGTTCGAGGAGGCCGGCTACTCCTGGCTCGGCCCGACGGCGCTGAACATCCACGCGCCCGATGAAGGCAACATCCATCTGCTCGAGGAAGTCGCGACGTCGGCGCAGAAGGAGCGATGGCTGCGCCCTCAGGTACAGGGGCAGACCCGGTCCTGCTTCGCCATGACCGAACCCGGCGGCGCCGGCGCCGATCCGGGGATGCTCACGACGAGTGCGCTGCGCGACGGCGACGATTATCTGATCAACGGCCGCAAGTGGCTCGCAACCGGTGCCGATGGGGCGAGCTACCTGATCATCATGGCGCGCATGGAAGATGGCTCGGCCACCATGTTCCTGACCGACATGGACCGCCCCGGCATCCGGCTTGAGCGCAGCATGGACACGATGGATGCCTGCTTCGCCGGCGGGCATGGGGTGCTCAGCTTCGACGACCTGCGCATTCCGGCCAGCGATGTGCTGGGCGAGGTCGGCCAGGGATTCCGCTACGCCCAGGTGCGACTGGCGCCGGCACGCCTGACGCACTGCATGCGCTGGCTCGGCCAGGCGCGGCGCGCACACGACATCGCCATCGACTACGCGCGACGCCGCCACGCCTTCGGCAAGCCGCTGGCCGAACACGAAGGCGTCGGCTTCATGCTGGCCGACAACGACATGGATCTGCACACCGCGCGGCTGCACATCTGGCACACCGCCTGGCTGCTCGACCAGGGCGAAAAAGGCGGCTTCGAATCGAGCCGCGCCAAGGTCGTCTGCTCCGAGGCGCAGTGGCGCGTCGTCGATCGCTGCGTGCAGATACTCGGCGGCATGGGCGTCACCGCGGAAACGCCGGTGATGCAGATCTTCATGGACATGCGCGCCTTCCGGATCTATGACGGCCCGAGCGAGGTTCACCGCTGGAGCCTGGCACGCAAGCTGGTCCGGGACGCCGAGCGCAGGGCCTGAGCCGGCAACTGCCAGGGATCCCGGAGGCGCGTGGCGTCGTCCTAGCTGGCAGGCAAGTCCGGCAGCGCCAGTTCGGCCTGCATGACGCGCTGCCAGTGCAGCGTCGCCTCCGGCAGCACCCATTCGATGCCGTAGCGGCAGACGGCCAGCTTGCGCTGCCGCCAGTCATCGTCGTCCCGACCGCGCGCCGCGCGAGCGCTCGCGGTCCAGGCCCAGCCGAGCAGCAGCAGGCCCATGGCCATCAGGAAATCGTCGGCAACCCGCAGGGGACGCTCCGGATCGCTGTCGCGATCGGTGCGCAGCGCCTGCGTGGCCTGCTGCGCCGCGGCGACCTGGATCCGCAGCGCCTGCCCGAACGGCGCCAGCGCCGCATCGAGGCTGCAGCGATCGGCTTCGGTGGACAGGTCCTGGAGCAGCCCGTCGAACGCGCCTGCGCCGTTGCCGAGGACCTTGCGCACCAGCAGGTCGATCGCCTGGATCTCGTTGGTCCCCTCGTAGATCATCGCGATGCGCGCGTCGCGCACGCTCTGCTCGATGCCATATTCATGGATATAGCCGTAGCCGCCGAACACCTGCTGTGCGGCCACTGCGCCGTGAAAACCCTGGTCGGTGAGGAAGGCCTTGACGATCGGCGTGAGCAGCGCGGCGAGTCCGTCGGCGCGCTGGCGCTGCGCCGCATCGGCCGCCCCATGCGCCTCGTCGATCAGCTGCGCAGCGCGGTAAGCGAGCACGCGGCCGCCCTCGGTCAGGGCCTGCAGGCGCAGCAGGATGCGGCGCATCGCGGGGTGCCTGGCGATCGGATCGGCGGCTGCCGCCGGAGACCCTGCAGGCCGCAACGGCGGCTTCATCTGCACGCGCTCGCGTGCATGACGCAGCGCGTTCTGGCCCGCCATCTCGAGCTGCCCGAGGCCCTGCAACCCCACATGCAGGCGCGCCGAGTTCATCATGACGAACATTGCGGCAAGGCCGCGGTTCGGTTCCCCCACCAGCCAGCCGGTCGCGCCTTCATACCGCATCGCGCAGGTGGCGCTGCCCTTGATGCCCATCTTCTTCTCGATGCCGTCGCAGTGCATGGCGTTGCGCGATCCGTCGGGCAGCCGTTTCGGCACCAGCGCGAGCGACAGACCACGGGTCCCCGGCGGCGCATCCGCCAGGCGACACAGCACCAGGTGCACGATGTTGTCCGTCAGGTCGTGCTCACCGCCGGAGATGAAGATCTTGCTGCCGGTGATGCGCAGCGTCCCGTCGGGCTGTGGCTCGGCGCGGGTGCGCACCTGGCCGAGGTCGGTGCCGGCCTGCGGTTCGGTCAGTGCCATCGCGGCCAGCCATTCGCCGCTCGCCAGTCGCGGCAGATAGCAGCGCTTCAACTCGTCGCTGGCATGGGCCTTGATCGATTCGCAAGCGCCATGGAGCAATCCCGGATACATCGTCCAGGCCTGGTTGCACGCATTGAGCATCTCGATCAGGGCGGCTTCGAGCAGCAGCGGCAGACCCTGGCCGCCCCACTGCGGATCGCCGCTCAGCGCGGGCCAGCCGCCGTCGACGAAGGCGCGATAGGCGTCCCGATAGCCGCTCGGCGTCGAGACGCTGCCGTCGCCGCGCAGCGTGCAGCCCTCGAGGTCTCCCGCGCCGTTGGTCGGCGCCAGCACCTCCGAGGCAAAGCGCGCGGCCTGCTCGAGCACCTGACTCGCGGTGCCGAGGTCGCAATCGGCCAGCGCCGGGCAGCCCGACCAGGAAGCGGGTGCGTCGAGCACATGCTCGATGACGAACTGCATGTCGCGCAGGGGGGCGTCGTAATGCCACATGGCCATTTTCCGGTCGATGACGGCCTGCCATTGTCGGGCAGCCTGCCCGATGCGGCGCACGAAAAGCGGCTCAGCCTGCGGACCCGAGCAGCCGCCAGCCGAGCCCGGCCAGCGCACTGCCGGCAATGACCGTGATCACGCCGAGCCTGAAGCGGAACAGCGCGACGCCGGCGGTGATGCCGATGACCGCGGACGCCGCATCGAACGGACCGTCCAGACCCCGTGGCCAGAGCACATGAAACGCGAAGAACACCGCCAGATTGACGATGACGCCGACAACCGCCGCGGTGATGCCGGTGAGCGGCGCGGTGAACTTCAGGTTGCCGTGCGTCGTCTCGATGAACGGCGCGCCGAGCAGGATGAAGCAGAACGACGGCAGGAAGGTGAAGAAGGTGACGACGCCGGCGGCCAGCGCGCCACCGAGAAATAACGCGTCCGGGCCGAGGATCGCGCGGCTCCAGCCACCCACGAAGCCGACGAAGGAGACCACCATGATCAACGGGCCGGGCGTGGTCTCGCCGAGCGCCAGCCCGTCGATCATCTGCGGGCCGGTCAACCACTGGTGGTGATCGACCGCGCCCTGGTAGACATACGGCAGCACCGCATAGGCACCCCCGAATGTCAGCAGCGCAGCCTTGGTGAAGAACCAGGCCATCTGCGTCAGCACCGCGTGCCACCCGCCGCCGATCACGAGCAGAGCCAGCGCACCGGCCCAGAGGCCGAGGAAGACCAGCAGCATGGTGGCGAAGCGCCGCCAGCTGAAGCGGGCGTGCTCTGGCAGCGCCGTCTGGTCATCGATGAAGGCAGGACCGGAACCGGTACCGCCACTGGCATGGGCGCCGCCGGCCTGGAATCGATCCGGCGCGAACCGGCCGCCGACGAAGCCGGTCACGGCGGCGACCAGGACGATCAGCGGAAATGGCACCTGCAGCAGGAAGATCGCGGCGAAGGCCGCCACCGCAATGCCCCACAACCAGCCATTCCTGAGCGTGCGCGAGCCGATCCGCCAGGCGGCATGCACGACGAGTGCGGTCACAGCCGGCTTGATGCCCATGAACAGGCCCGCGATGAGCGGCACATCGCCGAAGGCCAGGTAGATCCACGACAGCGCGATCAGGATGAACAGCGACGGCAGCACGAACAGGCCCCCGGCAACCAGACCGCCCCAGGTGCGGTGCATCAGCCAGCCGATGTAGGTGGCAAGCTGCTGCGCCTCCGGACCGGGCAGCAGCATGCAGTAGTTGAGCGCGTGCAGGAAGCGCGCTTCCGAGATCCAGCGCCGTCGCACGACCAGTTCCTCGTGCATGACCGCAATCTGCCCGGCCGGTCCACCGAAGCTGATGAAGCCGAGGCGCAGCCAGAAGGCCAGCGCCTGCGCGCGTGTCGGGGCCGGCCGCTCGGGTCCCGAAGAGGCGGGCGGATCGATCGAGCTCATGGGCATCGGCAGGACGGCAGGCAACGGAACCGGCATCGTACCGGCCGACGCGTCCGGACCGGCCGGCCGATCCTGCAGCCGTCAGCCGATCGGCTTCGACAGCGGGCGCGCCGTCGTGCCGCACGCTGACGGCGTCGTCAGCGCATCACGAACGGATTCGACGGCGCCCCCTTGGCATACGAGATCCAGACGCTCTTGGTCTCGAGGTACGCGTCGATCGCCGCAATGCCGCTTTCGCGGCCGATGCCGGAGTGCTTGACGCCGCCGAACGGCATCATGTAGCTGACCGCGCGGTAGGTGTTGACCCACACCGTGCCGGCCTTCAACGCCGCCGACATCCGCATCGCGCGGCCGATGTCGCTGGTCCACACACCGGCCGCCAGGCCGTAGATCGTGTCGTTGGCGATCCGCACCGCATCGGCCTCGTCATCGAATCCGATCACCGACAGCACCGGGCCGAACACTTCCTCGCGCGCGATCCGCATGCCAGGGTCGACGTCGACGAAGATCGTCGGCTCGACGAACTGTCCGCCCGGCAGGTCCGGCGACTCGGCCGGGCCGCCGCCGAGGATGCAACGCGCACCCTCGGACTTGGCAATGTCGATGTAGTCGAGCACCTTGCGGTACTGGGCTGGGGTGGTGATCGGCCCGATGTTGGTCTGTGCCAGCATCGGATCGCCCTTGCGCGCGGTGGCGCCGATCTCGGCCACCCGGCGGGTGAACTCCTCACGGATCGAGTTCTGCACCAGCAGGCGCGAGCCGGCGATGCAGGTCTGCCCGGTGGCTGCGAAGATGCCGGAGATCGCGCCGGCCGCCGCCTGCTCGAGGTCGCAATCGTCGAACACGATATTCGGCGACTTGCCTCCCAGCTCGAGCGTGACCCGCTTCATCGTCCTGGCGGCCTGCGCATAGATGCGCGCGCCGGTCGCATCGGAGCCGGTGAAGGTGATCTTCGCCACATCGGGATGGTCGACCAGGGCCGACCCGGCCTCCTGCCCGAAACCGGCAACGACGTTGAACACGCCATCCGGAAAGCCCGCCTCGCGCGTCAGCTCGGCAAACTCGAGTGTCGATGCCGAGGTGAATTCGGAGGGCTTGATCACCACCGAGCAGCCGGCCGCAATCGCCGGTGCACACTTCCAGGCGATGAACAGCAGTGGCGAGTTCCATGCCGTCAGCGCGGCGACCACGCCGATCGGTTCCTGACGCGAGTAGGCGAAGATGTCGGGCTTGTCGATCGGCATCACGCGGCCTTCGATCTTGTCGGCCAGGCCGCCGAAGTAGCGCCACCACTCGGGGTGGTAGTTGACCTGGCCACGCATCTCGGCCATCAGCTTGCCGTTGTCGCGCACCTCGATCTCGGCCAGGCGATCGGCGTTCCGGGTCACCAGATCGGCCAGCCGCAGCATCATCTTGCCGCGCTCGGTGGCCGTCATCTTCGACCACGGACCCTCCTCCATGGCCCGCCTGGCCGCTGCGACCGCGCGGTCGACATCCTGGGCACAGCCCTGGGGAATCTTGGCCCACGCCTCGCCGCGATAGGGATCGACGCTGTCGAACCAACGGCCGCTGATCGGCTCGACGTAGCGTCCGTCGATGAAATGGTTGTAGGTCTTCATGCTGTCCTTCCGATGTTCCTGGGGTTGAGATACGGACCGGTCAGGCGCGGCGCCAGTCCTGATTGATCATCGACGCGGCCTTGTCGGCAATCATGATCGTCGGTGCATTGGTATTGCCCGATGTCACCCTGGGCATGATCGATGCATCGGCCACGCGCAGACCCGACACGCCGCGCACGCTCAGCCGCGGATCGACGACCGCGCCATCGTCGCTGCCCATGCGGCACGAGCCGGCGGGGTGGTACATCGAGTTCGCGGTTTCCCGCAGGTAGCCGATCAGGTCTTCGTCGCTGGTCTTCTGCGCTCCCGGCATCACCTCGCGCTCGAAATGCTCGGCCAGCGGAGCGGTCGCGAAGATGCGCCGGATCATCCGCAGTCCCACCAGAATCGGCGCAATGTCGCGTTCGTCGGTCAGAAAATTGGCGACCATGCGCGGCCGCTGCGCCGGATCGGACGACGCCAGCGTCAGTTCGCCGGTGGAGTACGGCTGCAGCAGCCCGCACGATGCGGTGACTGCCGGATAGGTATCGGCGCGGTACATGCCGCCGGCGCCGAGCATGCTGAACGGACGCATCTGGATCTGCAGGTCGATCCGATCCCCGTTGACGTGCGAGCGGGCGAACAGGCCCACCTGGGCGGCGGCCGAATTCAGCAGGCCGCGCCGGCTGACGGCGTAGCGCAGCACGTCGGGAATCATCCGCCAGTTGCGCGAGATCTTCTGGTTGATCGAGAACGACGGGTCGACACCGGCCAGGTAGTGCACATAGACATGGTCGTGCAGGTTGCGACCGACGCCCGGGGCATCCAGCACGACATCGATGCCATGGCTGCGCAGATGCTCGGCCGGGCCGATTCCCGACAGCATCAGGAGCTGCGGGCTGCCGATCGCGCCGGCACAGATCACCACCTCGCGCGCCGCGACCTCGCGCGAGACGCCGTTGACGCTAAAACGCACACCGCGCGCGCGCCGGCCGTCGAACAACACGCGCTCGGCCAGCGCATTGGCCTGCACCACCAGGTTGGGCCGCTGGCGCACCGGGTCGAGGAAGACGCGCGATGTCGAAGAGCGAACCCCGTCGCCGACCATCAGTTCGACGTAGCCGACGCCTTCCTGCGTCACGCCGTTGAAGTCGTCGTTGGAATCGATGCCGATGTTGCGCGCGGCCTGGACGAAGGCCTGCGACGCCGGGTGCGGCTCGTGCACCGGCGAGACGCGCAGTTCACCCCCCGCGCCATGCAGCTCGGACTCCCCGCGAAAGTGGCTCTCGGTGCGCTTGAAATGCGGCAGCACGTCGTCCCAGCCCCAGCCGGGATTGCCTGCATCCCGCCAGCCGTCGAAGTCCTCGCGGGTGCCGCGCATGTAGACATGCCCGTTGATGCAGCTGGTCCCGCCCACCAGCTTGCCGCGGGGCCATGCCAGGCGGCGGTTGTTCAGCCCGGGCTCGGGTTCCGATTCGTAACACCAGCTGATCTTCGGATCGGCGACGACCCGCGGCACGCCGGCCGGAACCTTGGTCCAGATGTTGTTGTGGTCGATACCCGCTTCGAGCAGCAGCACACGCCGGGACGGGTCGGCCGACAGGCGGTTGGCCATCACGCAGCCGGCCGAACCGGCGCCGACGATGACGATGTCGTAGGAATCCGGGCTCATCGGGGAAGCGGTCGAGGGGGTGGCCACGGTCAGATGCCGCGCGCGCCGGTTGCCACGAACCCGCCGTCGACCGGCAGCACGATGCCGCTGACGTAGGCGGCCGCGTCCGAGGCCAGGTACGCAGCCGCGGCAGCGATCTCGTTGGTGCGGCCATAGCGGTTGGCCGGAATGGCCGAGGTGTATTCGCGGCGGAACGCCTCGCTGTGCAGCACCTCGGTCATCGGCGTGTCGACCGGCCCCGGGGCAATCGCATTCGCGGTCACGCCGTGCTCGGTCAGCTCGGCGGCCATCTGACGCGTCAGGCCGATCACCGCGGCCTTGGATGTGCCATAGGCGGTGCGCCCCTTGCCAACCGCCCGCATTCCGGCCACCGATGCGATGCTGATGATGCGGCCCCATCCACGCGGAATCATCAGCCGCGCCGCATGCTGACTGCACAGCAGCACGCCGGTCACGTTGATGTTCATGGTGGCGACCCAGTTGTCGAGCGGAAACTCGACGAACGGGAACACCTTCGCGATGCCGGCGTTGTTGACCAGGATGTCGCAGCGGCCGAACTCGCGCGAGACCCGCTCGAAGGCCTGCGCAATCGATTCAGGCGACCCGACGTCGATCTGCAGCGCGAGCGCCTGGCCTGCGCCGGCACGGATCTGCTGCGCGGTCTGCTCGGCCTTGTCGAGGTCGATATCGGCCACCACCACCGTCATGCCGTCCTGCGCCAGTCGCTGGCAAACGGCACCGCCGATGCCGACCGCGCCTCCAGTGACGAATGCGACTTTGTCCGTCCTCATCTGATCTCTCCTGTTGCGGCGCCTGGCAGCGCAATCGATCGGGAACGCGCGCCATCTCGCGCATCCGCTCTCCCATCATCCGGACACCGAACGGCGTGCGATCAGCGCCGCGCGGTGCTGAATCAGGCGTGCCTGTTTCGCATGCGCGAGGTCGACCAGCACGCCGCCGTCGTTGACCGCTCCGCGTCCCTCGGCCGCGGCCGCATCGAGCAGGCCCAGCACACGCTCCGCCCAGGCCGTCTGCTCGGGGCTGGTCGAGAAGACTTCGTTGGCGATGGCGACCTGCGACGGGTGAATCGCCCACTTGCCCTCGAAGCCGAGCGCAGCGGCGCGGATCGCCGAAGCGCGGTAGCCATCCGGATCGCCGAAGTTGGTGAAAGGACCGTCGATCGCACGCACGCCGCAGGCGCGGCACGCATTGGCGATCCGCGCCATCGCGAAGTGCCATTGGTCGTTCCAGTGGCGCTGGCGCGTGCCGTCGGCCTGCAAACCGGTCAGCACCGCGTAACGCTCACTCGGCGTGCCGAAGTCGACATCGTTGGTGCGCATGTCGACGGTGTAGTCGCCGATGCCGAAAATCATTGCCTCGAGGCGATCGCAGGCGGCAGCGATCTCCTCGGCATGCGCAACGCCCTGCGACGATTCGATCAGCACCTCGATCCCGACCCGCTTGTCGCGCCGCTGCTCGCGTTCGATCAGTGTCAGCACATGGTCGACGAAGCGCACATCGAATGCGCTACCGGCCTTCGGAAGCAGCACCATGTCCAGGCGCGGACACTGCCCGACGACGTCGACCAGGTCGCGCAGCGCCCACGCCGTGTCGAGCCCGTTGATGCGCAGCGCCAGCGTCTTGTCGCGCCAGTCGAGGCCGTTGATGGCGGCCACCGCCCGCCCGCGCGCCTCGTCCTTGAGCCGGATCGCCACCGCGTCCTCGAGGTCGATGAAGACGACGTCGGCATCGCCGTCACAGGCCTTGGCAAAGAATCGATCCGAAGTGGCCGGCACGGCCAGTTCGGAGCGCTGCAGCCGTTCGCGGCGGGGCTGGGTGGTGGTTGCTGACATCGCGGATTCCTGGGTCGTACTGGCGCGACGCCAAACCCGAACACGCAGGCTGGCGCGCGCGAACAGGCAGGCTAGGCTGCGGGCGCCACGCCCTCCATCAGGTAGAGGTGGCAACGGGCGGACCGAAAACGGTAGCCGATGACATCCTGGTAGTCCTTCGAATGGTAGAACTCCCTGGCACGCGCATGGGTCTCGAATTCGATGAAGACGACGCGCTTGACCACCCGCTCGCCCTCGAGAACCTCGGGCTCGTCGGTGGCAATCAGAAACTTCGCATCGTATTTGTCGAGTACCGGGCGCACACGCGGCATGTACTCACCATGAAAATACGCTGCATCGGTGACGTCGAGCTCGGCAAGGATGTAGCCCTTTGGTTCGGCCATCATGGTCCTCCTTCGAATCAGTGGATGTGCAGACCGCCATTGACGTCGAGCACGATGCCGGTCACGTAGCTCGACAGGTCGCTGGCCAGATAGAGACAGGCATTCGCGATGTCCAGCGGCACCGCCAGGCGGCCGAGCGGCGTGCCTTCGGCAACCGTGCGCTTGCCCGCGTCGTCGATCTTGCCGACCAGCAGATCGGTGTCGACCAGTCCGGGAGCAACCGCATTCGAACGGATGCCGTCGGGGGCCAGCTCACGCGCCATGGCCTTGGCCAGCGTCTGCACCGCACCCTTGGCCGCAGCGTAGTGCGGCCCGCCGAGCACACCGCCGCCGCGCTGCGCGGCCACCGAGCCCATGCAGACGATCGCCCCGCTGCGCCGTGTCCGCATGTGCGGAACGACTGCGCGCGACATGTTGTAGGCGCCACGCACACTGACGTCCATCACCAGGTCATAGTCCTGCGGCGTGCTGTCCAGCAGGCGGTGGCGCTGGCTGACGCCGGCATTGTTGACCAGGATGTCGACCTGGCCCAGCTCTTCGAGGATGCGCTTGACCACCGCCTCGCAACGCTCGGCATCGCGAACGTCGCAGGCAAAGCCGCGGTGCCCGGGCCCGATCTCGCGGGCCGCCTGTGCGGCGGCGTCGGCATCGAGGTCGAGCAGTGCAACGCGCGCGCCTTCGTCGGCAAAGCGCTTGGCGGTCGCCCAGCCGATCCCACGCAGCGACGCTGCGCCGGTGATGATCGCGACCTGGTTGTTCAGCAGCATGGCATTTCCTTCAGCGGCGATGGGGTGACGAACAGGAAGATGGAGCGGGTCGGGTTACTGGGCGGTCCAGCCGCCGTCGACCAGCAGGCTGGTGCCGGTCACCATCGCGGCGGCATCCGACGCGAGATAGACCGCAGCCAGCGCGATCTCCCGCTCACTTGCCATCCGGCCCATCGGGATGCGCGCCAGCAGCGTCGCGCGCTTGTCCGGCGTGTCGACGATGCGACGGATCAGCGGTGTGTCGACGAAGGTCGGTGCCAGGGCATTGACCCGGATCCTGCGCGGCGCGAGCTCCACCGCCATCGCCTTGGTGAGTCCCTCGACCGCATGCTTGGTCATGCAATAGACGGTCCGATCCGGCGCGCCGACGTGGCCCATCTGCGAGGAGATGTTGATCACCGCACCGCCGCGTTCGTGACGAGCCGGGTGCTGCAGCATCTTCTGCACGCTCGCCTGCGCCACCACGAAGACGGCACGCACATTCAGTGTGATCAGGGCATCCAGGTTCTCGTCGCTGACGTCGACCATCGGCTCCGGAACATTGGTGCCGGCATTGTTGACGACGATGTCGAGCCGGTCGAGCCCGCCGATCAGCGAGCGCACCGCAGCCGAGTCGGTCACGTCGCACGGGGTGACAACCGCTGCCGGTGCCGCGCCGTCGAACGCCGCCGCCGTTTCCTCGAGGGTCGATCGCGTCCGGCCGACCAGCACGACGCGCGCGCCGGCCTCGGCCAGCGCGAGCGCGATCGCACGCCCGGTGCCGCCACCCGCTCCGGTCACCAGCGCGGTGCGCCCATCCAGCCGGAGCATCGAGGAAAGCGCCCGCAGGCGCGGCTCGGTCGACTCCATCTCGAGCGCCTCCTCAGACGACGCCGGCGGCGGCATAGCCCTTGAGCTCGCTGTCGCCCACGCCGAGCAGCTCGCGGTAGACCTCATCGTTGTCGGCACCGAGCGATCGCCCGGTGTGGCGGAACCTGGGCGGTGTGCGCGACATCTTGGGAATGGCCGCCGGCAGCACCAGTTCGCCAACCCGGGGATCCTCGACGTGCATCAGGTTGCCACGCGCTGCGTACTGAGGCTCCTCGAATATCTCGCGGATCGAGTAGATCTCGGCACATGGCACGCCGTCCGCACGCGTCTTGTCGATCACCTCGGCAAGGCTGTGCCTGCCGATCCATTCGGCGACGATCGCATTCACGGCGTGGCGGTTCTGGACGCGGATCGCACTGGTCGGATAGAGCTCGACCAGTTCGGGCCGATTCATCGCCAGCGCCAGCCGCTCGAACATCTTGTCGCTGGTGCACGCCAGCGCGACCCATTCGCCGGTGCCGGTCTGGTAGTGACTGTGCGGGACGACATTGATCGTGTCCGCACCCATGCGCGAACGCACCGTTCCGTACTTGGCATAGGCAGGAACGATCTCGTCGAGCAGACGAAACACCGACTCGTACAGACCCAGGTCGATGACCTGTCCACGCCCCGTCTTGTCACGCGACCGCAGCGCCATCAGCACGCCGATCGCGCCCCACATGCCCGACGCGTAGTCGGCCATCGAGGTGGATCCGGGCACCACCGGCGGGCCGTCGGCTTCACCCGCCAGCCACGAGAGCCCCGAGAACGCATGGGCGATGCGCGCAAACCCAGGCTCGCCACTCCTCGGACCGTCCTGGCCATAGGCGCTGATGCGCAACATCACCAGGCCGGGATTGATCTCGGAAAGTGCGTCGAATCCGAGGCCCCATTTCTCGAGCGTGCCGGGGCGAAAGTTCTCGAGCACGACATCGGACTTGGCGACCAGCTTCCTGAACAGTGCTGCCCCGTCCGGCTTGCGCAGGTCGAGCGTGACCGTCTTCTTGTTGCGTGCCTCGCTGAGCCACACCAGACTGTCTCCGCACTCGGTGATGGTGCCGAACTGGCGCAACGAGTCGCCGGACCGGGGTTGTTCGATCTTGATGACCTCGGCACCGAAATCGGCAAGGATCGTGCCGCAGAAGGGTGCGGCGACGAAGGTCGCGATGTCGAGTACGCGGATGCCGGCAAGTGCATCGGCATCGGCGGCCGCACCGCCATGAAAGTTCGAATCCTGCAAGCCCTTCTCCAGAGTTCGCGGCCAAGAGGGTGCCGCGGAGCGGAACGGCAGGCTCACTGCTCGGTCCACGGCGCGAACTCTAGGATGACGACGCTGTAGTGGGCAAACGAATTTATTTGCCTGATTGTCAAGAATAGCTGCACATTCCGGCGCGTCGACGGCGCCTGGGTTCGCGTCCGGCAGCCACCCTCCGGCGCCCCGGGCGAGTCCCGCAGGCCGGCGGCCGAACGCCCGGACCGCATTCAGCACGCCGGCCAGAAGTGCCGCCGATGACGGCTGATCGGCAGATAAGGGATTACGCCAGCGCTCGACAAGTGACCAGACGCGTCACCCCGGGGGATCCCGGATGGTGCCACTCGGTCGACTGACGTGCCATCCGGATTGCGCTCTGAATCTTCACAATCGCTCAGATAAATTCGATAGTCGCTATAGCTCGGCTTGCTTAGAGTGCTCCTCCGAGACGACCGGCGGGGACGGGCCAGACCTCATCCGTGCAGCTCTCGGGACAGGGCGTGATCAGTCTTGATGTTCTGAGGTGACCGTGGTCGTCGAGTTCCATCCTGCGGGTCGAACCAAGGCGGCACCCTGTGTCTTCAATCCGGACCCCGGGCCTGGCGTCGATCGATGAGCTCGTCGTGTCCGGAATCATTTCGCCAACCAGGCGACTCGTGGTCGCCATCTGCTCGGAGAAACACTCATGAAACTGTCACGGTCCTACCTGGCCGGCGCCTGCGCGGCGCTGGTCGCGGTGATGGGCGCCCTGCCCGGTCAGGCGGCGGCGCAGACCAAGCTGAGGGTGCAGTCGGCCTTCCCGGCCCAGGGGCTGTATCAGGCCAGCCTGGAATATTTCTCCGAGCGGGTGTCGGCACTCTCGGGTGGACGCCTGAAGATCGAGATCCTCCCGTCCGGCTCGGTCGTTCCGGCCTTCGAGGTGCTCGACGCCGTCAACAAGAAGATCATCGACGGCGGCTATTCGGCGCCGGCCTACTGGCTCGGCAAGAACAAGGCCGCGACGCTGTTCGGGCCGGCCCCTGGCGGCCCGTTCGGCATGGACGTGATCGACTACATGGGCTGGATCTATGAGGGCGGCGGACTGGCGCTGAACCGGGAGTTCTACCAGAACGAGCTCAAGGCCAACGTGGTGGTGTTTCCCCTGACCGCCAGCGATCGCCAGGCCCTCGGCTGGTTCAAGAAGCCGGTCGCCAACTGGGCTGATCTGAAGGGACGCAAGTGCCGGCAGACCGGCATCACGGCGGAGGTGTTCTCCAAGTCCGGCATGGCCACCGTCAACATGCCTGGCGGCGAGATCGTTCCGGCCGGTGAACGCGGCGTGATCGACTGCGCCGAATTCGTGGGTGCGGCCGAGGACTCGATGATCGGCTTCCAGACGATCTGGAAGAACTTCTATCCGCAGTCGCTGCACGAGCCGGCCACGGTGGTCGAGCTGCTCATCAATGGCGATGTGTGGAAGGGGCTGCCTGCCGACCAGCAGGCGATCATCCAGTCGGCGTCGATCGAAGCCACGCTGCGCTCGATCTACCACCGCAACAAGGCGGATGCCCAGGCCCTGGCCGACATGAGGGACAAGCACGGCGTGACCGTCCACCGCACCCCGGAGGACATCGCCAGGAAGGTCCTCGAGAGCTGGGATGCGATCGCTGCGGCGGAAGCCGCGAAGAATCCGTTCTTCAAGAAGGCGCTTGAATCGCAGCGCGCCTATGCAGCCCAGGTGGTTCCGACGCGTCGGACCATCACCATTCCGTACAACGTCGCTGCCGACCACTACTGGCCCGAGAAGAAGTAAAGAAGGCCACTGGCGCCCGTGAGCCTGTGTCCGGCCATGCCGGGCACTGGCCGCGGGCGCTGTCCGGTGAAGGAGAACCAGATGTTTCCAAGCTTGGCGCTGCGCCTCATCCGGGCCATCGATAAATTCACGGGCGCGACCATCTATGTGGTGATGCTCCTGCTGATACCGCTGATCCTGGCCAACGTGGTCGAGGTGGTGATGCGCTACGCCTGGGGACAGCCCACGGTATGGGCCGCGGACACGACGGTCATGACCTACGGCTCGCTGTTCATGCTCGGCGCCGCCTACACGCTGCGCGAAGGGGCGCATGTGCGCACCGACATCTTCTGGGACCGCTTCTCCGACCGCACCAAGGGCATCATCGATTCGGTCTCGTACCTGCTCCTGTTCCTCCCCGTCATGGTGGTGCTGTTCATGATCTCCATCGACGATTTCCTGTATGCCTGGTCGATCGGCGAGCGGTCCACGCTCAGCCTGTGGCAGCCGATCGTCTGGCCCTACCGGGGTGTCATTCCCCTGGCCGCCGCGCTCCTGTTCATTCAGGGAATCTCGGAATTCCTGAAGTCGTTGTACGCAGCAAGCACCGGCACCGAGCTGGTCCGCCGCGAGAAAGTCGAGATCTGACGGAACGCCACCATGACACCCAACCAATTGCTCGGGCTGTTGATGCTGGGCGCGATGATCAGCATCATCTTCGTCGGCTTTCCGATCTCCTTCACGCTGCTGTTCATCGCACTCGTCTTCGGCTCCATCGGGCTCGGGGTCGACCTGACGTTCAACCTGGCCTACCTGCAGACCTGGGGCTTCATGAAGGATGACATCCTTCCTGCCGTCCCGCTCTTCATCTTCATGGGGTTCATGGTCGAACAGGCGGGACTGATGACCCGGCTGTTCGAGGCGGTGCGTCACCTGCTGGCGCCGATTCGTGGCTCGCTCTACATCGCGGTTCTGATCACCGCCATGATCTTCGCGATGGCCACCGGAATCGTCGGCGCGTCGGTCGCGGTGCTCGGGATCATGGCCGCGCCGATGATCCTCAAGGCGGGCTACGACAACAAGCTGGCGGCCGGGGCGATTGCCGCCGGTGGCACCCTCGGGATCCTGATCCCGCCGAGCGTCATGCTGGTGGTTCTCGGCCCGGTGATGGGGGTGCCGGTCAATGCGCTGTATGCCGCCTGCATGGGCCCGGGCTTCATGCTGGCCATGATCTACATGGCCTACTGCCTGATCCGCAGCTTCATCAATCCCAAGCTCGGCCCGCCGCTCCCGCGCGAGGATCGCATCACCGACCTCCGTCTGCTGGTACGGGAATTCCTGGTCGGTGTGGTGCCGCTCGCCGCACTGATCCTCGTCACGCTCGGCACCATCCTGGCCGGCCTGGCGACGGCCACCGAGGCCGCGTCATGCGGCGCACTGGGTGCGACCCTGCTGGCGCTGGCCTACGGCCGGCTGACGCCCGAAGCGCTGAAGAAGGCGGCCATCGCGACCGTGGTGACTTCCAGCATGGTGCTCATGCTCGCCGTGGCGTCCAACGTGTTCGGCGCGATCTTCACCCGGCTCGGTGCGGCCGTGCTGATCACCGATGCGGTCAACCAGATTCCGCTGCCCGACATGGGCAAGCTGATGGTGATCATGGGGCTCATCTTCCTGCTCGGTTGGCCGTTCGAATGGCCGGCGATCATCCTGGTGTTCGTGCCGATCTTCCTGCCTGTGGTGCAGACGCTCGAGCTCGGCCTCGGAAAAGGTGAGCTGCTGCTGTGGTTCGGCGCCGCGCTGGCCGTCAACCTTCAGACCGCCTTCCTCAGTCCACCGGTGGCGATGTCGGCCTACTTCCTCAAGAACGTGGTGCCCCAGTGGGACCTGAAGACGATCTATGCAGGGATGGGGCAGTTCATGGTGCTTCAGGTCATCTTCCTGCTGCTGCTGCTGTTCTTCCCTTCGATCGCACTGTGGCTGCCGCGACTGATCAACAGCTGATCGGGACAGGTCCCCGATCTGCCCACCCTTCGAGGCGGACTGACCGATGAGCAAGCTGGCTCGAGCGGCGTCGATCGAGGACCTGCGTCAACTCGCACGCAGGCGCCTGCCGCGCGTCGTGTTCGACTTCATCGACGGTGCGGCCGGCGACGAACGCACCCTGCGCGAGAACCAGCAGGCGTTTGCCGACTGGCACCTGATGCCGCGCGTGGGCGTGAACGTGAGCGATCGATCGCTGGTCACCCGCATCGTGGGCAGGGACGCGCGCCTGCCGCTGATCCTGGCGCCGACCGGCCTGGCAGGCATGTTCTCGCCCGGCGGCGAGGTGTCGGCTGCCAACGCCGCACTGGCTGCCGGCATCCCGTTCTGCCTGTCGACCAATTCGGTGGCGTCGATCGAGGAGGTCGCGCGCGAGGTACCGGGCGGAGACCGCTGGTTCCAGCTCTACATCATGAAGGACCGCGCACTCACCGACGCGCTGCTCGAGCGCGCGGCACGCAGCGGCTACCGCGTGCTGTGCGTGACGCTCGACCTGCCGATCCAGGGCAAGCGCGACCGCGATGTGCGCAATGCCTTCACCGTGCCGCTGCGCCCGCGCCCGGGCACGATCCTCGACGTGGCCAGCCACCCGGGCTGGCTCTACGGTCTGATGCGCTCGAACGTGAGGTTCGGCAACTTCGTCGGCTCCGAGCCCGAGGGCTTCACGAGCATCGCGAAACTGGTCGGAACGCTTTTCGACCCGAGCGTCGACTGGGACGACATCGCCCGGATCCGCGACAAATGGAACGGCCCGGTCGTCGTCAAGGGCGTGCTGCACCCCGACGACGCCCGGCGCGCCGTCGAGATCGGGTGCGACGGCGTGATCGTCTCCAACCATGGCGGTCGCCAGCTCGACCAGGTACCCGCCTCGGTGGCGGCGCTGCCCGCGGTGGCAGAGGCGGTCGACGGTCGTGCCGAAGTGATCCTGGACAGCGGCATCCGGCGCGGCACCGACATCCTGATTGCGCGCGCGCTCGGCGCGTCGGCATGCATGATCGGCCGGGCCTTCCTGTGGGGCCTGGCCAGCGGCGGCACGGCGGGCGTGACCCGCACGATCGACATCCTGCGCGACGAACTCGACAACGCGCTGGCGTTGCTCGGGCAGCGCCGGTTCGTCGATGTCGATCAGCGCGCGGTCGTGCCGGCCGGCCACCCTCGTCCTGCCGGCCCGACCGGAACGGCGTGCCAGCCGCACGGCGCTTCGGCCGGCCTGAACCAGGTCTCGGGCTGACACCGCCATCTTCCCGCCCCGCGGGGTACTCGGTATGATTGTGCGACCCGGCTGCACAATCGGACGGGCCTTCGACGTGCTCGGTCGGACGGGACGGATTGCCCCACGGCCTGCCGCGCACGCGCTCATCCGGATCACCCGAACAGCAAGGTCGTGCCGATGAAGCCCGCCGCCACGCCCCTGGGCAACGTGAACCTGAAGCTGCTGCAGGCCTTTCTGCTGGTCGGCGAGCACAGCAGTTTTCGCACTGCGGCCGAGATGTCGTTTCGCTCGACCTCGGCGGTCAGCGCGCAGATCCGCCAGCTCGAGGAGCAGCTCGGCGTGCCGCTGTTCCACCGCACCACGCGCAGCGTGCGTCTGACGGTCGAGGGTGAGCAGTTGCTCGACTGCGCTCGACGTGCGTTGATGGAGGTCGAGTCGGGACTGCGCAAGATCCAGGAATCGGCCGACGTCCGGCGCGGCAGGGTCTCGCTGTCGTGTTCGCCGACCGTCGCGGCAACCCGGCTGGCACGCGTGCTGGCCGCGTTCGAGAAGGAACACCCCGGCATCGAGGTCTTCGTGCGCGAACTCACCTCGGAGGCGCTGTTCGAGAGCATCCGCAAGCACGAGGTCGACTTCGGGATCGGGCCGGTGATCGAGACCTCTGAATTCCACTTCGATGTCCTGCTCGAGGATCCGCTGTATGCGCTCGTTCCCAAGCGCTTCATCACCACCAGCAAGGACACGATCGGGTTCTCGACGCTGACCAACATGCCGTTGCTGGTGCTGAATGCGGCCACGGCCCTGCGCGGGGTGCTCGAGGAGACCATGCGCGAGCGACATCTCACCGTCGAGACCCGCTATGAGTTCACGCAGGCGCAGACGCTGATCTCGATGGCCAGCGCCGGACTGGGAGCGGCAATCCTGCCGAGAGTCGTGCTGCCGCCGGTGATCGATGACAACACCTATGTCTTGCGCATCGTGAATCCGACGATGGTGCGGCAGGTGGCACTGATCACGCTGCGTGGCCAGTCGTTGTCACCTGCATCGGCGCGGCTGGCACAGCTGATGGGGCAATTGATCGCCAACCCCGACGAAGCGCCACCGGCAGGCAATGGGACGCGGAGCCGGCGGGTGGCGAGCCCATCCAACTGACAACCGCCTCTTCACAATGCGCAAACTAATTGCGATTGTCGGCTCGCCTGCCCCTGCTTAGAGTTCCTGCGTTCAGTTGAGCGGACCGCCTTTCGGTTGCGGCCTGCCATCACCGAGGGCGCCATGACTGCGGATCTGTCGAAGGACCTGCGCAGGGTCGAGGATTCGGCTTTCATCGCCGCGCATGGGACTGGTTTGTCATGAAAGCACCCGCTCGCACGGCCGTCGACGCCCACCGGCGGCTGGGCGGCAATTTCTTCGAGGACTTCCGCCTCGGTCAGGTGATCCGTCACGGTACGCCACGCACGGTGAGCGACGGCGAAACCGCCGTCTATCTGGCGCTGACCGGTTCGCGTTATGCGGCACCCTCGTCCGTCACCGCGGCGCGCGAACTCGGATTCGACGCCCGACCGCTCGACAGCCTGCTGGTCTTCAACCTGGCGTTCGGCAAGACCGTTCCCGAGATCTCGCTGAATGCGGTCGCCAACCTCGGCTACGCCGAACTGCGCTTCCTGGCGCCGATCTTCGCGGGCGACACGCTTCGCTGCGAAAGCGTGGTGATCGGCCTGAAGGAAAACACCCAGCGCCGCGCCGGCGTGGTCTGGGTGCGTTCCACCTGCTACCGAGAAGATGACAGTGCGGTTCTGAGCTGGGTGCGCTGGGTGATGGTCAACAAGCGCGATCCCGATGCGGTCGTCGATGAACGTCTGGTACCGGCACTGGCCTCGGTGGTGCCGGTCGACAAGCTGATCGCCGCAGCGCGCCTGGACTCACCCTCGGCGCTGGCCGAATGGTGTGAGGCGACGGGCTCGCAGCATCTGTGGGATGACCATGTGGCCGGCGAGCGAATCGATCACCCGGGCGGTGTCACGATCGAGGAAGCCGATCACATGCTGGCCACCCGGCTCTACCAGAACAATGCCCGGCCGCACTTCGACGCCCTGACGATGGGCAGGACACCGATCGGCGCCCGGCTGGTCTACGGCGGCCATGTGATCTCGGTCTGCCACGCACTCGCGTATGACGGGCTCGAGAACACACTCGCCATTGCGGCGATCAATGCCGGACGCCACGTCGCGCCGACGCGGGCCGGCGACACGCTCTATGCGTTCACCGAGGTGCTTGAGAAGTGGAAGCTGCCCGGCCGGTCGGATGTCGGTGCACTGCGCCTGAGGCTCGTCGGACTGAAGAACCAGGCCCCTGCGGCGGTGCCCGCAGCGCTGATTTCGAACGACCACCGCATGGTGCACCACCCGAGTGTCGTTCTCGACCTCGACTACACGGTGCTGCTGCCGCGCAGGCTGACAACCCGGGCGACGCGTCCGGTGCGCACCAGCAGTCCTCGCCGTGCGGCGCAGGCGGACCGGGCTGGCCATCCGGTCTGACACCCCCGTCCGAAGCCGGCATCGGGTGGCGCGCGCCGGCGTCGCGTCACTCAGCGGATGATCAATCCGAGCGCCCAGGGACCGAGCAACACGGTGAACATCGTGATCAGCACCACCCCCACCAGGTTGAGCAGCAGCCCGCCGCGCGCCATCTCCGCGATGCTGACGGCACCGGTGCCGAAGACGATCGCGTTTGGCGGTGTTCCCACTGGCAGCATGAAGGCACAGGTCGCGGCAAGCGCGGCCGGAATCAGCAGCGTCATCGGATCGATTCCGATGCCGACCGCCACGCCGCCCAGGATCGGAATGAAGGTGGCGGCGGTGGCGGTGTTGCTGGTGATCTCGGTGAGGAAGAGAACGATCAGGGTGACCGCGGCGATCAGCGCCACGATCGGCAACACGCCCAGACCGACCACCTGCTGGCCGAACCACTTGTCCAGCCCACTGGCTGCCACCGATGCCGCCAGCGAAAGACCCCCGCCGAATAGCAGCAGCACTCCCCAGGGAAGACCTTCCTCGGCATCCTTCCAATCGAGCACGGCACGACCTGCTGTCGAGCCGGGCAGCAGGAACAGCAGCAATCCGGCGGACAGGGCCACCACCGTGTCGTTGAACAGGCGCAACCATGGCATCGTCGCACCCAGATCGCCGATGGTCGACAACAGGCTGGGCACGATCCAGCAGAACGCAGCCAGCAGGAAGACCAGACGGACACTCTTCTCGCCGCGGCTCAGCGATCCCAGTTCCGCAATCTCGTCTTCGATCATCTGTCTGCCGCCCGGCACCTCGTCGAGCTCGAAACGAAACAGCACCCGCGTGATCAGCAGCCAGGCCAGGGCGATGAAGCACACCACGATCGGCAGGCCGAGCATCATCCACTGCGCGAAGCCCACTTCCTTGCCCAGCTCCTTGCTGATGTAGCCGGCGACGATGGCATTCGGCGGGCTGCCCAGCAGCGTACCCAGGCCGCCGATCGACGCCGACCAGGCGATCGCCAGCACCAGACCGACGCCGAAGATCCGGACGTTCTTGTCATGGATCAGATCGCTGACCTTGTGCCCTGCGGCCAGGCCGGCACGCACATCGACCACGACGCCCTTGGCGCGGTCGCTGTTCTCTGCCACCAGTGCCAGCACGCTCAGCGCGATCGGCAGCATCATCAGCGTGGTGGCGGTATTGGACACCCACATCGACAGGAATGCCGTCGAGATCATCATGCCCAGGATGATCTGGCGCGGGTGCGTGCCGACGGAGCGCAAGGTCAGCAGCGCGATGCGCCGATGCAGGTTGACCTTCTGCATCGCAATCGCGAGCAGGAAACCGCCCAGGAACAGGAAGACGATCGGATTGGCGTACGGCGCGGTGGCCTGTGTCACCGTGCGGTCGGTGAGCAGCGGGAACAGGATGATCGGCAGCAGCGATGTGACCGACAGCGGGATCGCCTCGGTCATCCACCAGATTGCCATCAGCGTGGCGACAGCGGCCACGATGCGTCCGTCGCGAGGCAGTTCCGAGTTGCCGAGCAGCCCATACACCAGCAGGGCGGCGCCCAAGCCGACCGCACGCAGCAGCCAGGCGCGGTGGCTCGGTCGCGGCGGCGGACCGTCCGGAGGACGACTCTCGTACTCACCTTGTTCGCGGACGATGCCGCCGGCAGTCTCGTTCATCGGTCGCTCCCCAGGTTTCGGAAGTGGCTGCGCCCCCGGCCAGTCAACGAAGCCCCGCAGCGTCCTGCGTCGTTCCCTCGTCCTCGGGGCATCTCCGGCTGCGGTGGGATTCTGCCATGTCGATGGCCCGGCCGACAGCCGCCAGGTTCCGGGCCGCAGGTCGCTACCGCCCTGTTCCAACGGCGAACCGGTTCAGGCCCTGCATTGCGCCGCCAGTCCCGCCACCCGCATGATCAGATCGGCTGGCTCGATCGGCTTGCTCAGGTACAGGTCGAAGCCGCATTCCAGCGCCTTGCGACGGTCTTCCGGCCGCGCAAAGGCGGTCAGTGCGATCGCGCAGACCTGCTCGCCCGGGCTCCCCAGCCGTCGGATGTCGCGCAGCAACTGGTAGCCGTCGGTCTGAGGCATGCCGATGTCGGAAATCAGCATCTGCGGGCACGTCGACTCGAACGCGGCCAGTGCCGTGGCGGCGTCTGGCGCGGTGATCACGTCGGCCCGGGCGTCATGCAACACCCGGGCCAGAAGGTCCAGCACGTCGGGCTCATCGTCGACCACCAGCACCCGCAACCCCGCCAGGTCGATCTCGCCACCGTCGGTTTGGGCTTGCGTCCGCTGAGGGACGGCGCGGTCCGCGACGGGCCGTTCCGTCTGCAAGGGCAGGTTGACGGTGAAGGTGGCGCCCTGGCCGGGGCCTGCGCTGTCTGCCTGCACCGAGCCGCCGTGCAGCGCCACGAGACGACGGACGATCGACAGGCCCAGGCCGAGGCCGCCGAAGCGGCGCGTGGTCGAGCCGTCGGCCTGGCGGAACCGATCGAAGACATGGGGCAGGAAGTCGGGCGAGATGCCGATGCCGCGGTCGCTGACCTGGATCCGCGCCCAGCCTTCCTGCATGGTCATGCGCACCCGCACCACGCCGCCATCGGCGCTGAACTTGACGGCGTTGACCAGCAGGTTCCACATCACCTGCTGGAGTCGGCCGCTGTCGCCTTCGACGCTGCAGGCCGAGTCTGCCATGTCGAGCTCGATGCGCACCCCCGCCGCGCCTGCCGCCGGTTGCACGGCATCCACCGCCGCCTGGACGAATGTGATCGGGGCCACCGGCTGCCGGTCCAGCCGCAGCTTGCCTGACAGGATGCGGCTCATGTCGAGCAGATCCTCGATCAGCTGGGTCTGCACCCGCGTGCTGCGTTCGATCACCTCCACGCCTTTCAGGAGGGTCGCGTCGCCACCTCCGCACTTGCGGCGCAGGATGTGAACCCATCCCAGGATCGCGCTGAGCGGCGTGCGCAGTTCGTGCGACAGCGTCGCCAGGAATTCGTCCTTCAGCGTGCTGGCGCGCTCGGCCTCGGTGCGGGCGGCGCGTTCGCTTTCCAGCAACTGCTTGCGCTCGGCCGCCGCACGCTGCGCCTGCGCGTACAGCTGTGCGTTGTCGATCGCGACGGCGGCCTGCGCAGCGATGCCGGTCGCCAGCCGCTCCGCACGCTCGCTGAACACACCCGGCTCCGGATGGCCGAAGAAAAGTCCGCCGATCACTTCGCCGGTACGCGACACCACCGATACCGAGAGGTAGCTGCGCACCGGCAGCGGGTCGGCCTGCCATCGGTCAGGCGGATCAAGCTGGCCATCACGCAGATCCTGCAGCACGTCGGCGATCCGCACCGGCGGGGCGACGCGAAGCGCTCGGCTTGAACAGCGGCGTCGGAAAGCCGTCACCGTGGTGATCGAACGCCTCGCGGGGTGCGCCGCACACGGCCTGCAGCACGCACGCTGCCGCCGGGTCGTCGACGGTGTTGGTGAAGAAGGCGCCGAAACGGGCACCGGTCAGCTGGGTCGCAGCGTCGGTGACGCTCTGGATCAGCTTGTCGAGGTCGAGCTCCGCAGCCAGCCGGGCGCCGGTGCGGTTCAGCAGGTCGAGCATCTCGGCTTCGACACGGGCCCGCTCCTGCTCGCGCTTGCGCTCGGAAATGTCGACCGACGCGCCGATCAACCCGACCACCCGGCCACTGGCATCACGCAGCGGGGCCTTGGTCGACAGCCAATAGGCTGGCGCGCCGTCCGGGCCGGCGCACCTCCTCCTCGATCTGCTCGGTCAGACCCGACGCCATGATGCGTCGGTCGTTGGCCATCACAGCCGCGGCCTGCGCCGGGTCGGCCAGAAACTCGGCATCGGTCCGGCCGAGGAATTCCTCCGGCGGCTTGCCGATCAATTCCGCCGTGCCGCGGTTGGCCACCAGCATCCGGCCCTGCGCGTCCTTCGCATAGACCACACCCGGCACTGCCTCGATGAAGGTGCGCAGCAACGCCGTCGCCTGGTCGCGCTCGGCTTCGGCGCGGCGGCGCTCCTCGATGTCGAGCAGCACGCCCGGAAAACGCAGGGGTTGGCCCTCGGGGCTCAGCTCCACATGTCCGTTGGCCTCGATCCAGCGATAGCCGCCTTCCTGCGGCCGCACCCGGTATTCGCAACGGTACTGGCCGCCCTGCTGGAGCGCCTCGCCGATCGACCGTGCTGACATGCTGGCGATCGTCGGGGTGGATCGACTGCATGACCCACTCGAGCGGCAACCCCGACTGGCACAGCGCGCTGTCCAGTCCGAACGAGCGGGCGAAACGGGCATCGGCGACGAATCGATTGCCGGGCACGTCCCACACCCAGGTGCCGACGATCGCACCGGCATCCAGCGCCAGCCGCAGCCTCTCAGCGGATGCGGCGGCCAATTCGGCAATCCGACGCCGTTCGCTGACGTCGCGGAAGAAGACCGCCAGCCCGTCGCCGGCCGGGTAGGCCCGCACCTCCAGCCACGCATCCGCGCCATTGGGCCACCGGTAGGGAAACTCCAGCAGGCCCGCCTCCCGGGTCTGCAGCACGGTCCGGTACATGTCGCCGATCGGCGAGAACTCCATGCCGGGATGGAGCTCCCACAGACAGCAACCGAGCACTTCCTGGCGGCTGCGGCCGTCCTGGCGCGCGGCTTCACTGTTGACATCCACGACGCGGAAGTCGCCATCGAACAAGGCGAAGCCCTCCTCCATGTTGCTCAGCACGTCGCGCAGCCGGGCCTCGCTCTCGCGCAGGCGACGCTCGGCCAGCACCTGGGCCGTGATTTCCGTGCAGGCGCAGAACAGGCCGCCGACGGTGCCTGACTCGTCGCGCACCGGCGAGTAGAAGAAGGAGAAGTGGGTTTCTTCCGGGCTGCCGTGACGCGACATCACCAGTTCGATGTCATCCATCTGCACCGGCTCACCGCGATAGGCCTGCTCGACGATCGGCACCAGGTCGGAGCGGATCTCGTCCCATACCGCGAGAAAGTCCTGGCCCATGGCAGCCGGATGCTTGCTGCCGAGGATGGCGGAGTAGGCGTCGTTGTAGACCAGCGTGCGCTGCGCGCCCCAGGTCAGGAACATGGGCTGGTTGGACGCCAGCATCACCTCCACCAGCGTGCCCACGGCCGCCGGCCAGGCCTGCGCGGGGCCGAGGGGCGTCTGCGACCAGTCCAGGCTGCGAAGCAAGTCGCTGGCAGCGCTGGCTGCGCTGAGGAATGGCGGTGGACGGCGGGCGATGGTGTTCATTCTCGGAGCGCAGCGGGGTGCGGTGCGTCGGCAGCGGACAAGCGCCACGATTCTCCCGGATGCCGTGCATCGCGTCGGCCCCATGAAGCATGCCCGACCGACCGGGCAGGCCTGGCGCCGGCCCCAGCGCCGCCACGACGAGGCGGTGCATGCAGCGCATCTCGCGTCGGACCCGATCGACCGGTCGATCGGTCGATCGGTCGATCCCGCGTCCGACAACCGCGCAGCGATCAGCATGGCCACGACGCAGAACCGTGGACCAAAAAAAACGGGCCGCGAAGGCCCGTTCTCTCTTTGATGTTGGCGGAGTGGACGGGACTCGAACCCGCGACCCCCGGCGTGACAGGCCGGTATTCTAACCAACTGAACTACCACTCCATTCGACCCGCGATGCGTCGAGCGCAAAGCATGCCGTCTAACCTGCCAAGCGAACTGGCGTCCCCTAGGGGATTCGAACCCCTGTAATCACCGTGAAAGGGTGGTGTCCTAGGCCTCTAGACGAAGGGGACAAATCTTTCAAAGCATCGCTCGAACAGCGCCCGACTGGTGGAGGTAAGCGGGATCGAACCGCTGACCTCTTGCATGCCATGCAAGCGCTCTCCCAGCTGAGCTATACCCCCTGTGCAGCCTGAGCAGATGCCCGTTGTCGAGCCTTTCAAGCATGCGTCGCGCTGTTCAAGCGAGCCAAGAGTATAGCCTCATTTTTCAAGCTTTCGCAAGCGCAGCGACGACTTTTTCGCGATCGAACAGCGCCAGCACCGCATCGACCGACGGCGTCTGCGCGCGTCCGCACACCAGCACGCGCACCGCCGTCGCGAGCTGCGGCATCTTCAGGCCGTGCTCGCGCAGCATCTGCTTGATCGCAGCGGCGATGCCGGCCTTGTCCCACGGGCAGCCTCGAGCAGTCGATCGGCCAGCGTCGCCGAGCGCCGGGCGCACGCGCGTCGGTCGACGTGCTGCGGCCAGGTCCTCGGCGCGACGGGCTGCACCGGCGCGACGAGCATCGCAGCCAGTCGGCCAGCTCGACCGTGGTGGCGCAGCGGTCCTTGAACAGGCGCGATCGCCGGCTCGAGCCACGGCGCCTGGCGCGTCGACGCCATGCCGCGGCGCTGCAGCTGCTCGACCACCAGCGGCGCCAGCGGCGTCGTCGGCGCATGGCCTTCAGGTGCTGCGAATTGACCCAGCGCAGCTTGGCCTCGTCGAACTGCGCCGGCGCTGCTGCCCGAGGTGGTCGAGGTCGAACCACTGCAAGCAACTGCTCGCGCGAGAAGATCTCGTCGTCGCCGTGGCTCCAGCCGAGGCGCGCCAGGTAGTTGACCACCGCATCGGCCAGGTAGCCTTCGTCGCGGTACTGCGTCACCGGCTTGGCGCCGTGGCGCTTGCTCATCTTCTCGCCCTGCTCGTTGAGCACGGTCGGCAGGTGCGCATACACCGGCGGCTCGGCGCCGAGCGCGCGCAGGATGTTGATCTGGCGCGGCGTGTTGTTGACATGGTCGTCGCCGCGGATCACGTGCGTGATCGCCATGTCGATGTCGTCGACGACGACGCAGAAGTTGTAGGTCGGCGTGCCCAGCCGTGCCGTCGCCGGCCGGCCGGGCGATCACCAGGTCGTCGAGCTCGTCGTTGCTGATCTCGATGCGGCCCTTGACCTTGTCGTCCCAGACCACCGAGCCGCCGAGCGGATTGCGGAAGCGGATCACCGGCTGCACGCCGTCCGGCACCGGCGGCAGCGTCTTGCCCGGCTCGGGGCGCCAGGTGCCGTCGTAGCGCGGCTTCTGCTTGGCGGCCATCTGCCGCTCGCGCAGCGCGTCGAGCTCGGCCACGCGTCATGTAGCAGCGGTAGGCCAGCCCGCTGTCGCAGCATCTGCGCCAGCACCTGCTGGTAGCGCTCCATCCGCTGCATCTGGTAGTACGGGCCTTCGTCGGGCGTCAGGCCCGAGCCACTGCATGCTCTGCAGGATCACGTCGACCGCGGCCTGCGACGAGCGCTCGACGTCGGTGTCCTCGATGCGCAGGACGAAGACGCCGCCGTTGGCGCGCGCGAAGGCCCACGGGATACAGCGCCGAGCGGATGTTGCCGAGGTGGATGAAGCCGGTCGGCGACGGCGCGAAGCGGGTGCGGTACCTGGCGTCATTCGGAGTGTCGTGCAAGCGTGTCGAGCCCGCGCGCCAGGTCGTCCTGCAGGTCGTGCACGTCCTCGAGCCCGACCGCGACGCGGATCAGGCCCTGCGTGATGCCGGCGGCCTGGCGCTGCTCCTCGGTCAGACGGCCGTGCGACGTGCTGCCCGGGTGGGTGATCGTGGTCTTGGTGTCGCCGAGGTTGGCGGTGATCGACATCACGCGCGTGCTGTCGATCACATGGAAGGCGTTGCGCCGCGCCACCGCCGCGCCGCCGTCGGCCTGTCCCTTGACGATGAACGTCACCACCGCGCCGCCGCAGCCCGACTGCTGCGCCATCGCCAGCGCATGCTGCGGATGCGAGGCCAGGCCGGGGTAGAACACCCGCTCGACCATCGGCTGCTGCTCGAGCCAGTGCGCCAGCGTCAGTGCACGCTCGCTCTGCGCGGCCATGCGGATCGACAAGCGTCTCGAGACCCTTCAACACGACCCAGGCGTTGAACGGCGACAGGCTCATGCCGGCGCTGCGCATCACCGGAACGAACTTCTCCTCGATCAGCGACTCGGGGCCGCAGACCGCGCCGGCGAGCACGCGACCCTGGCCGTCGAGGTACTTGGTTCCGGAATGGATGACGAGGTCGGCGCCGTAGTCGACCGGGCGCTGCAGTGCCGGCGAGCAGAAGCAGTTGTCGACCGCGAGCAGTGCACCGGCCTCCCTGCGCGATCGCCGACAGGGCGCGGATGTCGCACACCTCGGTCAGCGGATTGGTCGGCGATTCGGCGAACAGCAGCCGCGTATTCGGCCGCACCGCGGCACGCCACTGCTCGACATCGGTCTGCGAGACGAAGCTGGTCTCGACGCCGAACTTGGCGAACTCGCGTCCGAGCAGCATGATGGTCGAACCGAAGACGCTGCGCGAACAGATCACATGGTCACCGGCCTTGAGCAGCGCCATGCCGGTCAGCAGGATCGCGCTCATGCCGCTGGCGGTCGCGATGCAGGCCTCGGTGCGCTTCGAGCGCGGCCAGCCGGCGCTCGAACATCATCACCGTCGGGTTGGTGAAGCGCGAGTAGGTGAAGGCCTCTTCCTCGTTGGCAAAGCGCGCCGCCGCGCTTGCCGCATCGGGCTGCACGAAGCTGCTGGTCAGGAACAGCGCCTCGGAGTTTTCGCCCCACGGGCTGCGCGGCAGCCCCTCGCGCACCGCCAGCGTGTCGGGCCGCAGCGTCGACGGCAGATCGGTGCGCGGGATGGTCGATCGGCGCTCGTTGCTCACGACCGCTCCTCCGCACCCTGCAGTGCGAGCCGGCCGCGCGCATCGGCGATCGCCTCGTCGTCCTCGCCCTGCGTCTTGCGCTGCGCGGCGATCCGGTCGAAGTCGGTGGCGCTGACGTCGCCGGTGATGTAGTGGCCGTCGAAGCACGAGGCCTCGAAGCCGTCGAGCTTCGGATTGAGCGCCGACCACGACACGCTTCATCGCAGCGATGTCCTGGTAGATCAGCGCATCGGCACCGATGAAGGCGCGGATCTCCTCGATGCTGCGATCGTGCGCGATCAGTTCGTCCTTGGTCGGCATGTCGATGCCGTAGACGTTCGGATGACGCACCGGCGGCGCCGCCGAAGCCAGGTAGACCTTGCGCGCACCGGCCTCGCGCGCCATCTGCACGATCTCCTTGCTGGTCGTGCCGCGCACGATCGAGTCGTCGACCAGCAGCACGTTGCGGCCCTTGAACTCGCTCGCGATCGCATTCAGCTTCTGGCGCACCGATTTCTTGCGCATGCCCTGCCCCGGCATGATGAAGGTGCGGCCGACGTAGCGGTTCTTGACGAAGCCCTCGCGATACGGCTTGCCGATCTTCTGCGCCAGCTGCATCGCCGACGGCCGGCTCGACTCGGGGATCGGGATCACGACGTCGATCTCGTTCGGACGGATCGTCGAGATCAGCCGCTGGGCCAGCGTCTCGCCCATGTTCAGGCGCGCCTGGTAGACCGAGATGCCGTCCATCACCGAATCCGGCCGCGCCAGGTAGACGAACTCGAACAGGCACGGATTGCAGCGTCGGCTGCTCGGCGCACTGGCGCGCATGGACCTTGCCGGCGAGATCGATGAAGATCGCCTCGCCCGGGCGCGACATCGCGCGTCATCGGATGGCCGGTGCCTTCGAGCGCGACCGACTCGCTGGCCACCATCACCTCGGCGCCGTCGGCGGTCTGCAGTTCGCCGAAGCACAGCGGACGGATGCCGAACGGATCGCGGAAGGCGAGCAGCCCGTGGCCGGCGATCAGCGCGATCACCGCGTACGAGCCCTTGATGCGCCGGTGCACCGCGGTCACCGCGTTGAAGATCGTCGTCCGGCGTCAGCGGCAGATCGCGCACGCTGCGCTGCAGCTCGTGCGCCAGCACGTTGATCAGCACCTCGGTGTCGCTGTCGGTGTTGATGTGGCGCCGATCGACGTCCTCGAGTTCGGCGCGCAGCGCCTGCGCGTTGGTCAGGTTGCCGTTGTGCACCAGCACGATGCCGAACGGCGCGTTGACGTAGAACGGCTGCGCCTCTTCCTCGCTGTAGGCGTTGCCGGCGGTCGGATAGCGGACCTGGCCGAGGCCGACGTCGCCCGGCAGCGCCCGCATGTTGCGGGTGCGGAAGACATCGCGCACCATGCCGCGCGCCTTGTGCATGAAGCAGCGCGTGCCCTGCATCGTGACGATGCCGGCGGCGTCCTGGCCGCGGTGCTGCAGCAGCAGCAGCGCGTCGTAGATCAACTGGTTGACCGGCGACTTGGAGATCACTCCAACGATGCCGCACATGGATTGATCCTTGGTTCAAGAGGCGTATTGTCTCGCGCGCAGCCGCTTCAGCGCGCCATCCAGCGACCAATTCCCGGCGGCAGCAAAGGCTTGACCGCGACGATCGCGCGTCTGCAGCTTCGGCACGACGCGCCGATTCCTGCCACGCCGCCGAGCGTGCCCACGGCGTGAGCGCGACGATCACGGCCACGCGCGATCAGCATCAGCAGCGCCGCGCGCGCAACCGAAGGCGCCGCCGAGCAGCCGGTCGAGACCGCTCAGCGGCGTGGCCCGCACCAGCATGCGCGACCAGGTGCGACAGCAGGGTCCAGACGATCAGCACGCCGGCGAAGACCAGCCCGAACGCGACCAGCGGCATCGCCGCGGCGCCGGTCACCGGATCGACCGGCAGCGCCTGCGCCGACCACAGCGGCGGCAGCTGCGGCGCATAGAGGTAGGCGGCGACATAGGCGACCAGCCAGCCGGCGAGCGACATCACCTCGAACACGAGCCCGCGCAGCAGCCCGAGCAGCACCGAGATCGGCAAGGCGCCGAGCAGCGCGACGTCGACGCCGTTCAGCTCGGCGAAGAGATCGGCGCTGCACGCCGCGATCACAGGGTCAGGATGGCGGTCGGCAGTCCGGCGGCCTTGATGCGGGCAGCCATCTTCTCGGCCTCCTCGCGGCTTGCGACCGGGCCGACCCGCACCCGCGTGCGCTCGCCCTGCGGCGTGCGTGGCGACATGGGTATAGGTGACCAGGCCGAGCCGCTCGACCTTGAGCCGGGTTGCACGCGCCAGTGCCGGATCGGCGAAGGCGCCGATCTGCACGATGTAGCGCGCGACCGATGCGGCGTCTCCTTGGGCGCCACCTTGCCTTCGAGCAGCGCGCGTGCGCGCGCCGCTCGCTGCGATCGGGCCCGGCGGCGGCGACCTTCGGTCGGCGCCGGCTCGACCGCCGACCGGGGCCGGCGGCCGGGGCCGGCGTCGGGCGCCTTGTCGCTCGCTGCGGGCAGGTGCTGCATCGGCCGCTTCTCGGGCTCGGCGGTCTTCTCGGCGTGCCGGCCGCCGCGCGTCCGGCATCGGTGGCAGCCGGGGCGGTCGTCCGACGCAGTCCGGCCTCGGCGGCGGTCTCGGTGATCACCGGCGCGTGCCTGGGCAGGCGCGCCGCCGACGCTGCCGGTCGCGCGCTGCTCAGGCTGACGCAACGGGGCCGCAGCCTCGCGTGCCGGAATCTCGATCGGCACGTCGACCGGGATCGGCCGCGGCTGCGTCTCGAACAGCAGCGGAAAGCCGATGATGCCGACGCCGACCAGCACCACCGCGCCGAGCAGGCGCTGGCGGGCACGGCTGCGGGCACGCGCGACGCTGTCGGCCGGATCGGTGTCCGGCGCCGGCGTCGGCAGCGGGTTTGGCACGCGAGAAGATCGAAGACAACAGGCCCATGCAGTGCCGATTCCAGGTGGATTCGAGAGCTTGCGCACGGCAGGACGGCCGACCCGACCCGCGCGCAGAAACGGCTGCAAGCCGCGCCGGAGCTGCCGCGGTCGGGCCGTCAGCCGACGTGTCGTGCCGCCAGTTTCGGCAGGCCGTTGCGCAGAATGCCTCCCAGCGTCAGGAAGGATCCGAGGACGACGATTCTATCAGCCGGGTCGGCGGCGGCGATCGCCGCATCGAGCGCCTGCTGCGGGTCGGCATGGCATGCAACACGTCACCGGTCCGGGGCCCTTCAGCTGCAGCGATGCGTGCAGCGCCGCCAGTCGCCGGCGCCGCGCCGCACGCGTGCTCGGCAGGTCGGTGAAATGCCAATGGTCGACCAGCGGCGCCAGCCGGGTCAGCATCGACGCGATGTCCTTGTCGGCCATCACGCCGAACACGACATGGGTGCGCGGGATAGAAGCCCATCTGGTCGAGGTTGTGCGCGAGCGTCGCGACCGCATGCGGGTTGTGCGCGACATCGAGCACCAGCGTCGGCTGGCCGGGAACGATCTGGAACCGCCCCGGCAGGTCGACCGTCGCCAGCCCGCTGCGCACCGCCTGGGCGGTGATCGGCAGCCGCTCGCGCAGCGCCTCGAAGACCGCCAGCGCACCGGCCGCATTGAGCAGCTGGTTGGCGCCGCGCAACGCCGGATAGGCCAGGCCGCTGAAGCGCTGGCGCCGGCCGCGCCAGTTCCACTGCTGCTGATCGCCGCTGGTGCGGAAATCGCGGCCGACGCAGCCACAGGTCGGCGCCGACCGCGGCCGCATGGTCGATCACGCTGCGCGGCGGCTCCGGATCGCTGACCACCACCGGCCGGCCCGGCCGCATGATGTGCGCCTTGTCGAAGCCGATCGATTCGCGGTCCGGGCCGAGGAATTCCATGTGATCGAGCGCGATGCTGGTGATCACCGCGCAATCGGCGTCGAAGGCATTGACCGCGTCGTAGCGGCCGCCCAGACCGACCTCGAGGATCACCAGGTCGAGCTCGGCCTGCGACAGCAGCACGCGCGATCGCCAGCGTGGTGAACTCGAACTTGGTCAGCGTGATCTCGCCGCGCGCCGCCTCGACCGCCTCGAAATGCGGCAGCAGCGCCGTCGGCAGCGACCGGCTGCCCGCCGATGCGGCAGCGCTCCTCGAAGTGCACCAGCTCGGGCTTCTGGTACAGACCGACGCGATAGCCGGCCTGCCAGCGCGATCGATTCGAGCATCGCGCAGGTCGATCCCTTGCCGTTGGTGCCGGCGACGATGACCAGCGGCACGCCGAACTCGATGCCGAGGCGGCGCCGGACCTCGACCGTGCGCTCGAGCGACAGGTCCATCGACGCGAAATGCAGACCGGTCGCAATGCGCCAGCCAGTCGTCGAGCGTGCGTGGCGGTTGCATCCGGGAAGGCGTGGTCATGCGGATGCCGGGCGCTCGGCGCTGAACATCGGGTGGCCGGGACGGCCTCAGGCGACTGCGTCGGTGCTCAGGCGCTGCAGCATCGCGAGCTGGCGCGCGATCGTGGCGCGCAGTTCGCGCCGGTCGACGATCATGTCGATCGCACCGGTGCCGAGCAGGAACTCGGCGCGCTGGAACCCCTCGGGCAGCTTCTCGCGCACCGTGTTCTCGATCACGCGCGGGCCGGCAAAGCCGATCAGCGCCTTCGGCTCGGCGATCACCACGTCGCCGACGAAGGCAAAGCTCGCCGACACGCCACCCATCGTCGGGTCGGTCAACACGCTCACATACGGCAGCCGCGCCTTGGCCAGCCGCGTCAGCGCCGCGTTGGTCTTGGCCATCTGCATCAGGCTGAGCAGGCCCTCCTGCATGCGCGCGCCGCCGGTGGCGGTGAAGCAGATGAACGGCGTCTTCTGCTCGAGCGCGGTCTCGACGCCGCGCACGAAGCGCTCGCCGACCACCGATCCCATCGAGCCGCCCATGAAGTCGAATTCGAAGCAGGCGGCCACCACCGCGATGCTGTGCAGCGCGCCGCCCATCACGACCAGCGCGTCGGTCTCGCCGGTGCTCTCGAGCGCATCCTTCAGCCGCTCGGGATACTTCCTGCTGTCGCGGAATTTGAGTGCGATCGACCGGCAGCACCTCGTGGCCGATCTCGAAGCGTCCCTCGCGCGTCGAGAAAGGCATCGAGCCGTGCGCGCGCGCCGATGCGGTGGTGGTGCGCGCACTTCGGGCAGACATTGATGTTCTGCTCGAGGTCGCTCTTGTAGAGCACCGTCTCGCACGACGGGCACTTGATCCACAGCCCTTCCGGCACCGTGCGCCGCCCGCTCGGGTCGGTCGGCTGCATCTTCGGCGGCAGCAGTTTTTCGAGCCAGCTCATGGTGCTCTCCTTGCGTTGTCCGGGTGCGCTCAGGCGTCGAGCGCGCGACGGATCTCGGCGATGAAGTCGCCGGCGCTGCGGGCGACCTCGTCGCGCGAGCTGGGTCTGCAGCAGCTGCACCAGCGCCGAGCCGATCACGACCGCATCCGAGACGTCGGCCACCGCACGCGCCGTGGCCGCGTCGCGGATGCCGAAGCCGACACCCGACCGGCACCTTCACATGGGCGCGGATGCGCGGAATCATCGCGTGCCACGGCGGCGGTATCGAGATGCCCGGCGCCGGTCACGCCCTTCAGCGAGACATAGTAGACATAGCCGCTGGCGATGCGGCCGACCTGGCGCATGCGCGCGTCGGTCGAGGTCGGCGCAAGCAGGAAGATCGGATCGAGTCCGTGCTCGCGCAGACCGCGCGCGAAACCTTCGCACTCCTCCGGCGGATAGTCGACCACCAGCACGCCGTCGACGCCGGCGGCACGCGCATCGCCGATGAAGCGGTCGACGCCATGGCGCTCGATCGGATTGGCATAGCCCATCAGCACGACCGGCGTGCGGTCGTTGCCGGTGCGGAAGCTGCGCACCATCTGCGAGCACCTGGCGCAGCCCGATGCGCGCGCGTCAGCGCCCGTTCGCCGGCCTGCTGGATCACCGGGCCGTCGGCCATCGGATCGGAGAACGGCACGCCGACCTCGATCACGTCGGCGCCGGCGTCGGCCATCGCCTGCATGATCTGCGGCGTCGCATCGGCGAACGGATCGCCCGCCATGACGAACGGGATCAGGGCCTTGCGGCCGGCCGCCTGCAGCTCGGCGAAGCGGACCGCGATGCGACCCGGCTCATGCGGAACTGCTGTCGCTTGCAGCGTTCATGCCGATTCCCGGCTCGACACCGGACCCTTGACGGTCTGGCCACGGCACGACGGGCGGCAGAAGAATTCCGCGCCCGACAGATCGGCCACGGTGCCGATGTCCTTGTCGCCACGGCCGGACAGGTTGACCAGCAGGTGCTGGTCGGCGCGCATCGTCGGCGCCACCTTCATCGCGTAGGCCACCGCATGCGACGATTCGAGCGCCGGGATGATGCCCTCGGTGCGGCACAGGTGGTGGAAGGCGTGCAGCGCCTCGTCGTCGGTGATGCCGACATACTCGGCGCGGCCGATGTCCTTCAGGTAGGCATGCTCGGGACCGACGCCCGGGATAGTCGAGCCCGGCCGAGATCGAATGGGTCTCGGTGATCTGGCCGTCCTCGTCCTGCAGCAGGTAGGTGCGGTTGCCGTGCAGCACGCCCGGCGTGCCGCGCTGCAGCGAGGCGGCGTGGGCGCCGCTGTCGAGGCCGCGCCCGGCCGCCTCGATGCCGATCAGCCGCGTCGCCGGCAGATCGATGTACGGATAGAAGATGCCCATCGCGTTGCTGCCGCCGCCGACGCAGGCGATCACCATGTCGGGCTGGCGGCCGATCATCTCGGGCATCTGCACCAGGCACTCGTCGCCGATCACGCGCTGGAAATCGCGCACCATCGCCGGATACGGATGCGGACCGGCCACCGTGCCGATGATGTAGAAGGTGTTCTCGACGTTGGTGACCCAGTCGCGCAGCGCCTCGTTGAGCGCATCCTTGAGCGTGCGGCTGCCGGACTCGACCGGCACCACCCGCGCGCCGAGCAGGTTCATGCGGTAGACGTTGGGCGACTGGCGCTTGACGTCCTCGCTGCCCATGTAGACCACGCATTCCATGCCGTAGCGGGCGGCAATCGTCGCGGTCGCCACGCCGTGCTGGCCGGCACCGGTCTCGGCGATCACCCGCGGCTTGCCCATGCGGCGCGCCAGCATCGCCTGGCCGATGGTGTTGTTGACCTTGTGCGCGCCGGTGTGGTTGAGGTCCTCGCGCTTGAGGTAGATCTGCGCGCCGCCGAGTTCGCGGCTCAGCCGTGCAGCGTGGTAGATCGGGCTCGGCCGGCCGACGAAATGCGCCAGCTCGGACCGGAACTCGGCCATGAAGGCCGGATCGGCCTGCGCCTCGGCCCAGGCGGCCTTGAGTTCATCGAGCGCATGGACCAGGGTCTCGGCGACGAAACTGCCGCCATAGGGTCCGAAATGCCCGCTTGCATCGGGTTGCTGATAAATCGACATCTTGTGCTTACCTTCAGGTCAGTCGGCAGTGCCGGCGCTGGTTTCGTCCAGTCGCGCATCGGCCTGCCGCACCGCATCACAGAACCGGCGGATCGCGGCGGGATCCTTGATCCCCTTCGCCGCCTCGACACCGGAACTCACGTCAACGGCCCAGGGCCGTACCTGAAGAATGCCGTCGGCCACATTTGCGGCATGCAAGCCACCAGACAAAACGACCGGACAGGCCAGGCCTGCGGGGATGAGTGACCAATCGAATACCTTTCCACTGCCGCCGTAGCCATCGACGTGGGTATCGAGCAGCAGGCCGGCGGCATCCGAAAAACGAGTCGCGAAGTCTAGCAAATCGAATCCCGGTGCCATCCGGGCGGCCCGCAGATACGGCCGGCCGTGGTGGCGGCAATCGGCCGGCGCCTCGTCGCCATGAAACTGCAGCAGCAGCTGCGGCAGCGCATCGCAGCGCGCGTGCCACATCGTCGGCCGACGCATTGACGAACAGGCCGACCGGTGTGACGAACGGCGGCAGCCGGCGCGCCAGCTGCTGCGCACGCGCCAGGCTGACGCAGCGCGGGCTGTTCGGATAGAACACCAGCCCGATCGCGTCGGCCCCGGCGTCGACCGCCGCGTCGACATCGGCTTCGCGGGTCAGTCCGCAGATCTTGATCCGGGTGCGCCGGCTCATGGCAGGCGCGCGGTCGACAAGGCGCCTGGCAGTTCATCCATCGGCGCGGTATGGGTCGGGAGTTGCATCGGCGCATCGTAATGCGGACCGACAAAGTACAGCCCCGACGCGGGAAAGGTCGGTGCCGCCCGGCTCGCGATCGCGTCCGGCGAGCACCTCGCCGACCCAGCCCGGCGCACGTTTGCCGGCGCCGACAGCGACCAGGCAGCCGAGCAGGTTGCGCACCATGTGGTGCAGGAAGGCGCTGGCCTCGAAATCGAAGCGCCAGTAGCTGCCATGGCGGCTGATCGGTGATCTCGCGCAACTGCTTGATCGGCGACAGCGCCTGGCACTCGGCCGATCGAAAGGCGCTGAAATCGTGCTCGCCGATCAGCAGCGCCGCGCCGGCACGCATCGCGTCGCCATCCAGCGGGCGCGAAGACCCAGCCGACGCGACCGCTGTCAATCGACGGTCGCACCGCGCTCTCGAGCAGCAGGTAGACGTAGCGCCGGCCGCGCGCGCTGTAGCGGGCGTGGAAATCGTCCGGCACGCGCCGGCACCACTGCACCGCGATGTCGGACGGCAGGTAGCGGTTGCACGCCGCGGATCCAGGAGAACTCGCGCCGGTCGAGGTCGGTGTCGAGGTGCACCACCTGATTCAGCCCGTGCACACCGGTGTCGGTGCGGCCGGCGCACAGCGTGCGCAGCGGCAGGCGGTTGCCGGCGAACTCGCCGAGCGCGCGCTTCGAGCGCATCCTGCACCGTCGGCACACCCGGCCTGGCTCTGCCAGCCGTGGTAGGCGCTGCCGAGGTAGCTGACGCCGAGCGCGAGCCTCACCGGCGCAAAGGATCCGGCATCGGCTGCGCGCGCCTCACGACAGATCGGCCAGCATCGCCTGCGCCTTGACCTTGAGCGCACCGTCGGCCGACTCGATCACCTCGAGCAGCAGATCGCGCGCGCCATCGAGGTCGCCGATCTGGCGGAACTCGTCGGCCAGCTCGAGCTTGCGCTCGAGCGGATCGCCGTCGTCCGCCGCCGCATCCGGATCGAAGTCCGACGGCGGGCCGTCGGTGCGAGCAGCGGGATCCTCGATCGGCGGCAGCATGCTCGGGCCGGCCGAGAGCTGCGACGGCTCGCCGAGGTCGAGGTCGAGCGAGAAAGCCGACATGCTGAACGGCACCGGATCGGGCGACGGCGTGGCGGGTGCAGGCGCGGTCGAGGCCGGCTTCGGCACCGCCGGCGACGCTGACGGCAGGTCGAAGCCGGAGGTGCTGAAGTCGAGCAGGTTGGGATCGTCGACGGCCGTTGGCGGCCCGGCCGGCGGCACCGGTGGCGTCGGCTGCGCGGCCGCAGCAACCGGTCGGGCCGGCGGCGCGGGATGCTCGGCGCCCAGGTCCAGATCGAGGTCGAGGTCGAAGTCGAGCGCGGCATGCGGCGCGGGCGCCGCCTGTCCGGCCGGCACCACCGGCATCGGCATGGTGGCGGCGATGTCGAGGTCGGGCTCGCTGGCTGGCGGTGCCTCGACCGCGGGCTGCGCCGGGAGGGCGTCGACCGGTGCCGCGTCGCTGCCGGCCTCACCCTCGGCATACAAGGCATTGTCCGGATCGATCTGGTGGCCGAGCTGGCGCGTGCGCGCCCAGTCGTCACCGACCCCGTGGGTCAGCGAGAACAGCTCGAGCGCCAGCAGCTCGAAGGCCTGGGTGTCGCGCCGCTTGGCATACACCTCGAGCAGCTTGGTGCGGATTGCCAGCCGCTCGGGGCTGGTGCGCATCGCCTCCTTGAGGATTTCCTCGGCCTGCATGTCGCGGCCATAGGCGAGGTAGACATCGGCCTCGGCAACCGGATCGACGTCGCCGATCGCATCGAGCTGGCTCAGCGAATAGTTCATCATCGACGAGGTCGCCTCGTCGGCCGGCTCGGCCAGGCTGGTGTCGACGCGCTCGCCGCCGCTGGCGGCGAAGAACGAATCCGGCTTCAGACGGCTCTCGAGGAACGAAGTCTGCGGTGCCTCCTCGCGGCGCCGGCGCAGTCAGGCGGAAGATGCCGAAGCCGGCCAGCAGTGCCAGCAGCGCCGCGCCCAGGCCGACCGCCGGCAGGTTGTCGTCGAGCAGGCCGTCGAACAGCCCCCGGCTCGTCGGCGACGACAGCCGGCGGCGGTGCGATCCGCGGCGCGGCAGGAATCGCCGCGACGACGACCGGCGCGCTCGCCGCTCCGCTGGCGCCGGCCGGCGGCGCATCGGCAACGCCCGCGCTGCCTGCCCCTGCCCCTGCCCCGGCGCCCTGCGCCCGGCACCGGCACCGGCACCGGCACCGGCCCCTGCACCGACACCGGCACCGGCACCCGCGCTGGCACTGGATGCCGTGCTGCCGACGGTCGGCGCCGGTGCGGCAGCCGACGCGGGCTGCGAGGCGACGCTGCCCGACAGGCGCGCCAGGTCCTGCACGTTCTTCTGCAGTTCGGCCACCCGGGCGGCGGCCTGCTCGCGCTCGCGCTGGGCGGCAGCGCGCGCATCGGCATCCGATGCTGCAGCCGAAGCCGCGCCCGGCTTGCTCAGCGTCAGCACATCGGCCGGCGCCGCGCCGCTGCGGCGCTTGTCGTCGACCTGGGTCTCGACCGCACCGGCGCTGCGGCGCGTGCTGTCGGCCGGGCGCTCGCTCGGCGCCTGCGCCAGCTGCGCACGGTAGGCGTCGAAATCGGCGCTCTGCGCCTTGATCACCCGACGCGCCTCGTCATCGGTGATCGAATCGATCGTCGACGGCTTGGCGGCCGACAGCACGACGCCCTTCTTCAGCTTGTGGATGTTGCCGTCGACGAAGGCGTCCGGGTTGTCCCGGTACATCGCCAGCACGAGCCGGTCGAGCGAGATGCCGGCCGGGCGGGTACCGCGCTGTGCGACCTCGGACAGGGTGTCGCCGGTGCGGACACGGTAGGGATCGTCGATCAGCGGCGGCGCCGGCGGTGCGCCGACCGGCGGCGGTCCGCGCCGTGGCAACCGGCGCCGCTGCCGGCGGCGCCGTGGGCGCCGGAGCGGCACCGGCACGGCCGCGATCGGCAGGCAGCGGCGGCGCGGCGGCGATCAGCGGCGGCGGCGCGACCGGCGACGCGTGCCGGTGCCGGTACCGGTGGCGGCGCGGCAGTCGAGGGCAGCGTCTGCCCGGCCAGACCGAGCGGGCTGGCATAGGGCGTCAGGCTCGGCGGTCGGGCCGGACGCGCCATGCCGGGCGGATCCACCAGCAGCGTGTAGCTGCGGACCAGTCGGCCGCCGCTCCAGTTGATCTCGAGCACCACGTCGACGAACGGCTCCTGGATCGGCCGATCGGTGGTGATCAGCAGCGAGGCGCGGCGATTGGCGATCCGCTGCAGCACCACGCGCGCACCGCCGAGCGACGGATTGAACTGGACCCCGGCCTGGCGGTACTCGTCCGGCGATGCCAGTCGAAGCACGCAGGCTCTCGGCCTCGGGCGCGGTGAGCGACTCGAATTCGATTTCGGCGCGCATGCGCTCGCCGAGCGTGGACTGCACGACCGCACGCCCGAGTGTCAACGCTGCGGCTTCGGGCACCGCTGCAATGAGCAGCAGCGCGGCGGCAATGCCGCCGGCCAAAACGGTCTGCCGATGTTCTGGCCGATAGTTGTTCAAGCGATCTCCTGAAGCGCGCCGGAGCACCCGTCCGACGGCCGCTCCGCGGCCCGGCCGTAAGGCGCAAAAAACAATAGCATCAATGACATAGACCGACAAGCTGAGTCGCAAAGCTCCAACTGCCGGGCTCCTGCAGACTCCGCCCGGGCGCTGCAGCGCGCCGCCACGGTCCGGGCGACGCCGGCGCGCGTCAGGCCTCGATCAGGATGCGCATCATGCGGCGCAGCGGTTCGGCCGCACCCCACAGCAACTGATCACCGACCGTGAAGGCACCCAGGTAATCCGGACCCATCGCGAGCTTGCGCAGACGGCCGACCGGAATCGTCAGCGTTCCGGTCACCGCCACCGGCGTCAGCCCCCGCACCGTGTCCTCGCGCGTATTCGGCACCAGCTTCACCCAGGCGTTGTCCGCCGCGATCATGGCCTCGATATCGGCCATCGGGACATCCTTCTTGAGCTTGAACGTCAGCGCCTGGCTGTGGCAGCGCATCGCGCCGATGCGCACGCAGAAACCGTCGACCGGCACCGCCGGCGTCGCGAAGCCTTCGCCCTGGCCGAGGATCTTGTTGGTCTCGGCACCGCCCTTCCATTCTTCCTTCGACACCCCCCACAGCGCATCGTCGTGGGAGCGGCCGCCGCCGAGGTCCTTGTCGATCCAGGGGATCAGCGAGCCGCCGAGCGGCACGCCGAAGTTGGCGGTCTCGGCCTCGCCAAAGCCGCGCTGCGTCTCGGCGATGCGCCGGTCGATGTCGAGGATCGCGCTCTTCGGATCGGCCAGCAGCTCCTTGACCGAGGCGTGCAGGCTGCCGTACTGGGTCAGCAGTTCGCGCATGTGCTGCGCGCCGCCACCGGAAGCCGCCTGGTAGGTCTGCGTGCTCATCCACTCGACCAGCCCGGCCTTGTACAGCGCGCCGACGCCCATCAGCATGCAGCTGACGGTGCAGTTGCCGCCGATCCAGTTGCGCCCGCCGGCAGCCAGTGCATCCTTGATCACCGGCAGGTTGACCGGATCGAGCACGATCACCGAATCGCTGTTCATGCGCAGCGTCGAGGCGGCATCGATCCAGTGGCCGTTCCAGCCCGCTGCGCGCAGCTTCGGGATAGACCTCGCTGGTGTAGTCGCCGCCCTGTGCGGTGATGACGATCTCGCAGCGCTGCAGCGCCGCGATGTCGTACGCATCCTGCAGCCGCGTCTCGTTCTTCGCCATCGCCGGCGCCTTGCCGCCGGCGGCGCTGGTGCTGAAGAACAGCGGCTCGATCAGTTCGAAGTCGCCCTCCTGCTGCATGCGGTCCATCAGGACCGAGCCCACCATCCCGCGCCAGCCCACCAGGCCGACCAATCTGCTTGCCATGATCACTCTCGTCTGAAGTTTGGATGCGGCGCGCCATCGGGCCCGCGCGCCGGGGCCATCGGTTGCTGTCGTGCCGCTGTCACGAGCCGGCTTTCAGCGCCGCCACGACCGCGTCGCCCATCTCGCGCGTGCCGACCTTGCGCGTCCCCGTCGCTGTGGATGTCGCCGGTGCGCAGCCCGCTGGCGAGGACCGACTTGACCGCGGCCTCGATGCGCGCCGCCGCGGCTTCCTGGTCCAGGCTGAAGCGCAGCATCATCGCCGCGCTCAGGATCGTCGCCAGCGGATTGGCGATGCCCTTGCCGGCGATGTCGGGCGCCGAGCCGTGGCTCGGCTCGTACAGACCCTGGCCGCGCGCGTTCAGCGAGGCCGAGGGCAGCATGCCGATCGAGCCGGTCAGCATCGCCGCCTCGTCGCTCAGGATGTCGCCGAACATGTTGCCGGTGACGACGACGTCGAGCCGCTTGGGCTCCTTGACGAGCTGCATCGCGGCATTGTCGACATACATGTGCTCGAGTTCGACATCCGGATACTGCGCGTGCACCTCGGTCACGACGTCGCGCCAGAACTGGAAGGTCTCGAGCACATTCGCCTTGTCGACGCTGAGCAGCTTGCCGCGCCGCTTGCGCGCGGCCTGGAATGCCACATGCGCGATGCGCTCGATCTCGGGCCGGGTGTAGCGCATCGTGTCGAACGCCTCCTCGGCGCCGGCGAAGGCGCCGTCGGGCGAGGCGCGGCGACCGCGCGGCTGGCCGAAGTAGATGTCGCCGGTCAGTTCGCGGATGATCAGGATGTCGAGTCCCGACACCAGCTCGGGCTTCAGGCTCGACGCGGCGGTCAGTTCCTCGTAGCAGATCGCCGGGCGGAAATTGGCGAACAGTTCGAGGTTCTTGCGCAGGCCGAGGATCGCCTGCTCGGGGCGCAGCGCGCGCTCGAGCTTGTCGAACTGCCAGTCGCCGACGGCGCCGAACAGCACCGCATCGGCCGCCTTGGCGAGCGCGAGCGTCGCCTCGGGCAGCGGATGGCCGTGCGCCAGGTAGGCGGCGCCGCCGACCTCGGCGCTTTCGAGTCTCGAACCTCAGGTCGAGGCAGCCGAGCACCTTGACCGCCTCGGCCACGATCTCGACGCCGATGCCGTCACCCGGCAGGATGGCGATCTTCATGGAAACGACTCTCTTCAGTAACGGCCGGACGACGGTCCGGACCGGGATGGACCGGCACGCTGGCCGGACGACGTCATCGGGTCAGACGCGGTTGGCAAGCCACGGCCGGCGCAGCAGCCGCTCGGTCTCGAAGGCCTTGATCTTGTCGGCATGGCGCAGCGTCAGCGCGATGTCGTCGAAGCCGTTGAGCAGGCAGTACTTGCGAAACGGCTGGACCTCGAACGGCAGTTCGACCCCATCGGGCTTGACGACCACCTGGCGCTCCAGATCGATCGTCAGCCGGTAGCCGGGGAATGCGGCCACCTCGTCGAACAGCCGGCGTCACCTCGGCTTCGGGCAGCACGATCGGCAGCAGGCCGTTCTTGAAGCAGTTGTTGAAGAAGATGTCGGCAAAGCTCGGCGCGATCAGGGCGCGGAAGCCGTACTGGTCGAGCGCCCACGGCGCATGCTCGCGCGACGAGCCGCAGCCGAAATTCTTGCGCGCCAGCAGCACCGACGCGCCGGCGTAGCGCGGCTGGTTCAGCACGAAATCGGGATTCGGCTTGCGCGCTGGCCGGATCCTGGCCCGGGAAGCCCGGATCGAGGTAGCGCCACTCGTCGAACAGGTTCTGGCCGAAGCCGGTCTTCTTGATCGACTTCAGGAACTGCTTCGGAATGATCGCGTCGGTATCGACATTCTCACGGTCCATCGGCGCGACCAGGCCGGTGTGGAGGCGGAAGGCTTGCATCGGGTGTGTCCTTGTGAACGGCCGCTCAGGCGAGACGCGCCACGTCGACGAAATGGCCCTCGATCGCGGCCGCCGCCGCCATCGCCGGGCTGACCAGGTGGGTGCGGCCACCGGCACCCTGGCGCCCCTCGAAGTTGCGGTTCGAGGTCGACGCACAGCGCTCGCCCGGCTCCAGCCGGTCGGCATTCATCGCCAGGCACATCGAGCAGCCCGGCTCGCGCCATTCGAAGCCGGCCGCCTTGAAGATGCGATCCAGGCCCTCGCGCTCGGCCTGCTCCTTGACCAGGCCGGAGCCCGGAACGACCATCGCGAGCCGGATGTTCGGCGCGATCTTGCGGCCCAGCCGCTGCACCACCGCCGCGGCCTCGCGCATGTCCTCGATGCGCGAATTGGTGCACGAGCCGATGAAGATCTTGTCGAGCATGATGTCGGCGATCGGCTTGTTCGGCGGCAGCGCCATGTACTTCAGCGCCCGCTCGATCGCGTCGCGCTGCGTCGCATCCTTCTCGCGATCCGGATCGGGCACCCGGTCGTCGATGCTCAGCACCATCTCGGGCGACGTGCCCCAGGTGACCTGCGGCCGGATCCGGCTGGCGTCGATCTCGACCACTGCGTCCCAGTGCGCATCCGGATCCGAGTGCAGCGTGCGCCAGTAGGCCGCGGCCTGCTCGAACTCGGCGCCGCGCGGCGAGAACGGCCGGCCCTTCACATAGGCGATCGTCGTGTCGTCGACGGCGACCAGGCCGGCGCGCGCGCCCGCCTCGATCGCCATGTTGCACACCGTCATGCGACCTTCCATGCTCAGCGCAGCGGATCGCCGAGCCGCCGAACTCGATCGTGTAGCCGGTGCCGCCGGCGGTGCCGATGCGGCCGATGATCGCCAGCACGATGTCCTTGGCGCCGCAACCCGGCGCCAGCCGGCCGTCGACACGCACCAGCATGTTCTTCGCCTTGCGCGCCAGCAGCGTCTGCGTGGCCAGCACGTGTTCGACCTCGCTGGTGCCGATGCCGTGCGCCAGCGCGCCGAAGGCGCCGTGGGTGGAGGTGTGCGAATCGCCGCAGACCACCGTCATGCCCGGCAGCGTCGCGCCCTGCTCCGGGCCGATCACGTGCACGATGCCCTGGCGCTTGTCGTTCATCTTGAACTGCGTGATGCCGAAGCGGTCGCAGTTGGCGTCGAGCGTGTCGACCTGCAGCCGCGAGACCGGGTCGGCGATGCCCTGCGAGCGATCGGTGGTCGGCACGTTGTGGTCGCTCACCGCCAGGTTGGCGCTGATGCGCCAGACCTTGCGACGTGCCTGGTCCAGGCCCTCGAACGCCTGCGGGCTGGTCACTTCATGGACCAGGTGGCGGTCGATGTACAGCAGCGACGTGCCGTCGTCCTCGGTGTGGACGACGTGCTCGTCCCAGATCTTGTCGTAAAGCGTGCGGCTCATCGTCGGTGCCCTGGCAAGGAAGGTCGATTCCGGATCAACCCCGTATTTTAGGCCGACCGACCGGCTGCCATGTCGCCGGGGTGTTGCGCGGCACGGCCGAAAAAAAGCCCCGCACGGTTGCGGGGCTCCTGCTGCGGGCGGCGGCAGCGGATCAGCGCTCGCCGATCGGCGTCACGTTGCGCGCGGTTGCGCCGCTGAACAGCTGGCGCGGACGGCCGATCTTGTACTCCGGGTCGCTGATCATCTCGTTGAGCTGGGCGATCCAGCCGACGGTGCGCGCCAGCGCGAAGATGGCGGTGAACAGGCTGACCGGAATGCCGATCGCGCGCTGCACGATGCCCGAATAGAAGTCGACGTTCGGGTACAGCTTGCGGGCGACGAAATATTCGTCCTCCAGCGCGATCTTCTCGAGCGCCATCGCCAGCTTGAACAGCGGATCGTTGTGCAGGCCGAGCGCATTCAGCACCTCGTGGCAGGTCTCGCGCATCAGCTTGGCGCGCGGATCGTAGTTCTTGTAGACCCGGTGACCGAAGCCCATCAGCTTGACGTTCGAGTTCTTGTCCTTGACCTGCTTGATGAACTCGCCGATCTTCTCGACGCCGCCCTCGCGCTGGATGTCCTGCAGCATGTTCAGCGCCGCCTCGTTGGCGCCGCCGTGCGCCGGGCCCCACAGGCAGGCCACGCCGGCAGCGATCGCCGCGAACGGATTGGTGCCCGAGCTGCCGCACAGCCGCACGGTCGAGGTCGAGGCGTTCTGCTCGTGGTCGGCGTGCAGGATGAAGATGCGGTCGATCGCGCGCACCAGCACGTCGTTCGGCACGTATTCCTCGCACGGCGTACCGAACATCATGCGCAGGAAGTTGGCCGAGTACGACAGCTCGTTCTTCGGATAGATGTACGGCTGGCCGAGTCCGTACTTGTAGGCCATCGCGACCAGCGTCGGCATCTTGGCGATCAGCCGGATCGCCGAGATCTCGCGATGCGTCGGATTGTTGATGTCGGTGCTGTCGTGATAGAAGGCCGACATGCCGCCGACCAGGCCGGTCATGACCGCCATCGGGTGCGCATCGCGCCGGAAGCCGCGCAGGAAGAACTGCATCTGCTCGTTGACCATCGTGTGGTTGGTCACGAGCTTGCTGAAGTCCTTGTTCTGCTGCTGGTTCGGCAGCTCGCCGTTCAGCAGCAGGTAGCAGGTCTCGAGGTAGTCGCACTGCGTGGCGAGCTGCTCGATCGGATAGCCGCGGTACAGCAGCTCGCCCTTGTCGCCGTCGATGTAGGTGATGCGCGAATCGCACGAGGCGGTCGACAGGAAGCCCGGGTCGTAGGTGAACTTGCCGGTCTGGCCATACAGCTTGCGGATGTCGATCACGTCCGGGCCGATGGTCCCTTTCAGGATCGGCATCTCCATGCTCGGGCTGCCATCGGAGAACGAGAGGGTGGCTTTGACGTCGGACGGTGTCATGGGCGTTCCTGTTGAGACATTGAAGAAAAGGGCGTCACGGCGATCCGTGCCGCTTCAGATGGCCGGGCCGACCGTCCCGGCCGGCTTGCGCATCAGATGCAGCACCTCGACGACGGCCGGCTCGAGCAGCTCGCCGTCGGGCTCGGTCCGCCGCAGCAGCAGGTCGAGCAGATCGTTGTCTGACAGGTCCATCAGCACCTGCAAGCCGCGCGCCTGGCCGTGCGGTCAGCCCGGCACCGTGGCGGTCGAAGAACCGCTCGACGAACAGATCGTTCTCGAGCAGGCCGCGCCGGCAGCGCCAGCGCAGCTTGCTCATCGCACGTTCGTCGATCAGCTCGTTCATTCGTCGTTCAGACGGCCCGGCGGACCATCATCTCCTTGATCTTGCCGATCGCCTTGGTCGGATTCAGGCTCTTCGGGCAGACATCGACGCAGTTCATGATCGTGTGGCAGCGGAACAGCCGGTACGGATCCTCGAGGTTGTCCAGTCGCGCCTCGGTGTCCTGGTCGCGGCTGTCGGCGATGAAGCGATAGGCCTGCAGCAGGCCGGCCGGGCCGACGAACTTGTCCGGGTTCCACCAGAAGCTCGGGCAGCTGGTCGAGCAGCTCGCGCACAGGATGCACTCGTACAGGCCGTTCAGCTCGTCGCGCTCCTCGGGCGACTGCAGCCGCTCCTTCTCGGGCGGCACGTTGTCGTTGACCAGGTAGGGCTTGATCGAGTTGTACTGCTTGAAGAACTGCGTCATGTCGACGATCAGGTCGCGCACCACCGGCAGCCCGGGCAGCGGCTTGAGCGTCACCACGCCCGGCAGCGTGCGCATGTTGGTCAGGCAGGCCAGGCCGTTCTTGCCGTTGATGTTCATCGCGTCCGAACCGCACACGCCTTCGCGGCACGAGCGCCGGAAGCTCAGGGTCGGGTCGACCTTCTTCAGCTTCATCAGCGCGTCGAGCAGCATGCGCTCGCTGCCGTCGAGCTCGACCTCGATCGTCTGCATGCGCGGCTTCGCGTCGGTGTCGGGATCGTAGCGGTAGATCTTGAAAACTCGCTTGGTCATGGAACTCTCTCGAGATCGGACGGCCGGCGCACGCGGCGGCGGCCGCCGCTGGTTCAGAAGGTGCGGACTTTCGGCGGGATCGATTCGACCGACAGCGGCTTCAGGTTGACGGGCTTGTAGTCGAGCCGGTTCCCTTCGCTGTACCACAGCGTGTGCTTCATCCACTCGGCATCATTGCGGCCGTTCGGATGCTCGGGCGTGTCGGCGTAGTCGTCGACCGTGTGCGCGCCGCGGCTCTCGTGCCGGGCCGCCGCCGAGATCATCGTGGCCATCGCCGACTCGATCAGGTTGTCGACCTCGAGCGCCTCGATGCGCGCGGTGTTGAACACCTTCGACTTGTCGGCCAGGTGGATGCCGGCCACCCGCATGGCGAGCTCCTTGATCTTGGCCACGCCCGCGTCCATCGCCGCCTGGGTGCGGAACACGCTCGCGTGCGTCTGCATGGCGGAGCGGATGTCGTTGGCGACGTCCTGCGCATACTCGCCCGACGTGCTGGCCTCGAGGCGCGCCAGGCGCGCCTGCGTGAAGGATCGGCGGCGTCGGCCGGCAGTGCCTTGTGCGAACGGCCCTTCAGCGCCGGCTTCGACGATGTGGTTGCCGGCTGCGCGGCCGAACACCAGCAGGTCGAGCAGCGAGTTGGTGCCGAGCCGGTTCGCGCCGTGCACGCTCACGCACGAGCATTCGCCGACCGCATACAGGCCGTTGACGACCGCATTCGGGTTGCCGTCCTTCGGCATCACCACCTGGCCGTGGATGTTGGTCGGGATGCCGCCCATCTGGTAGTGGATCGTCGGCACCACCGGGATCGGCTCCTTGGTGATGTCGACGTTGGCGAAGTTGTGGCCGATCTCGAACACGCTCGGCAGCCGCTTCATGATCGTCTCGCCGCCGAGGTGCGTCATGTCGAGGTGGATGTAGTCCTTGTTCGGACCGCAGCCGCGCCCTTCCTTGATCTCCTGGTCCATGCAGCGCGACACGAAGTCGCGCGGCGCCAGGTCCTTCAGCGTCGGCGCGTAGCGCTCCATGAAGCGCTCGCCGGCGCTGTTGCGCAGGATCGCGCCCTCGCCGCGGCAGCCTTCGGTCAGCAGCACGCCGGCACCGGCCACGCCGGTCGGGTGGAACTGCCAGAACTCCATGTCCTCGAGCGGAATGCCGGCGCGCGCCGCCATGCCCAGCCCGTCGCCGGTGTTGATGAAGGCGTTGGTCGAGGCGGCGAAGATGCGCCCGGCACCGCCGGTGGCCAGCAGCACCGTCTTGGCCTCCAGCATGTGCAGCTCGCCGGTCTCCATCTCGAGCGCGGTCACGCCGACCACGTCGCCCTCGGCGTCGCGGATCAGGTCGAGCGCCATCCACTCGACGAAGAAGTTGGTGCGCGACGCTGACGTTCTGCTGGTACAGCGTGTGCAGCATCGCGTGGCCGGTGCGGTCGGCCGCGGCGCAGGCGCGCTGCACCGGCTTCTCGCCGTAGTTGGCGGTGTGGCCGCCGAACGGACGCTGGTAGATCGTGCCGTCGGGGTTGCGGTCGAACGGCATGCCGAAGTGCTCGAGCTCGTAGACGACCTTCGGCGCCTCGCGGCACATGAACTCGATCGCGTCCTGGTCGCCGAGCCAGTCGCTGCCCTTGACGGTGTCGAAGAAGTGGTAGTGCCAGTTGTCCTCGCTCATGTTGCCGAGCGAGGCGCCGATGCCGCCCTGCGCCGCCACCGTGTGCGAGCGGGTCGGAAACACCTTGGACAGCACCGCCACGTTCAGGCCGGCGCGCGCCAGCTGCAGCGAGGCGCGCATGCCCGGAGCCGCCGGCCCCGACGATGACGACGTCGAATCTTCTCTTGCTAACGGATGTACCCACCTGCATCACAGCCTCCACAGCACCTGGATCGCCCAGCCCGCACACCCGACCAGCCACGCGATCGTGAAGATCTGCAGCGCCAGGCGGATGCCCGACCGGCTTGACATAGTCCATCCACACGTCACGCATGCCGACCCAGACGTGGTGCAGCAGCGAGACGATGACGACGAAGGTCAGCGCCTTCATCCATTGCGACGCGAAGATCGCCGACCATTTGTAGTAGCCCATCTCGCCGGGCAGCAGCACCTGCACGACCACGACGAGCGTGAACAGCGTCATCAGCAGCGCGGTGACGCGCTGCGACAGCCAGTCGCGCAGCCCGTAGTGGGCGCCGACGACGATGCGCTTGGAACCGAAACTCTGTGCCATCAGTGTCACCTCAGAAGAACAGCTTGAAGCCAGTGCGAGCGTCAGCAGCAGGCTGATCGCGAGCGTCGCGAGTGCGCTGGTGCGGCCGAACTTGAGATCGGTCGCATGCGTCACGTCCATCCACAGATGGCGCACACCGGCGATCAGGTGGTGCAGGAACGACCAGATCAGCAGCAGCGCGACGAGCTTGAAGACGAAGCCCGGCAGGCCGAACACCCCGGCACCGAAGACGCTCGGTGAAGCGCTCGAACGAGATCTCGGAACTGATGCTGGTGTCGAACATCCAGATGATGAACGGCAGCAGCAGGAACATCACGACGCCGCTGACGCGGTGCAGGATCGACACCACGCCCGACGGAGGCAGCCGGTAGCCGCCGATCTGGGCGATGTCGATGTTGCGGTAGACAGGACGTTGCTTCGGGATATCTGCCATGCGTGGCCTTCTTGTGAGTGGTGATCCAACCAAAGGAGTTTATTGCATCGCAGCAAGACGCCGCGGCGCCTGCGCAGTCCGCACCGGTTCAGTTCAGTTCGTTGCGGTAGTGGTGCGAGCCTCGGTGCGGTACAGGCCGCGCCGCAGTTCGACCGGTCGGTCGCCCCAGGTGCAGCGACAGCCGCTCGACGCTGAGCAGCGGACAGCCGGCGAGCAACGCCGAGCAGCTCGGCTGCATCCGCATCGGCAGCGACGGCGCGGATCTTTTCCTCGGCGCGCACCATGTGGACGCCGAATTCGGTCTCGAACAGCGCGTACATCGGGCCGCGGTAGTCGCTCAGGCGCTCGGCGCTCAGGCCCCTGAACAGCTTGCCGGGCAGCCAGATGTCGTCGTAGACGACCGGTCGACCGCGAAACGACAGCACGCGCCGCACCTGCACCGCGGCATCGCCGGCCTTCAGTCCGAAGGCACGCGCGACGTCGGCCGGCGCGCGCAGGCGGCGACAGTCGATGAAACGGCGCTGCGCCGGCTCGATCTCGCCGTCGTCGGGCGCCAGGCGCAGGAAGCGGTACTGCGCCTGCTGCTCGGAATGGGTCGCGACGAAGGTGCCCTTGCCCTGGCGCCGCACCAGCAGGTTCTCGGCCGCCAGTTCGTCGATCGCCTTGCGCACCGTGCCCTGGCTGACCTTGAACCGCGCGGCCAGATCGAGTTCGCTCGGAATCGCATCGCCCGGGCGCCACTCGCCGGCCTGCAGGCTGCCCATCATCAGCGCCTTGATCTGCCGATACAGCGGGCTGAACGACGGCCCGTCCGCCGCCGGGACGCGCTCGAGAGCCGACCCGGCGCCCGGCGCGGTGACGGACTCCGATGCAGGGACGTGGCTCGACACCGGTCCGTTCGATCGCATGGCCCGATTGCAGCACAGGCAGCGTCGCCAGTCCACCGATCAGGGGCAATCAGTTGTCTTCTATAAGACAGAAGATTGATTGACGAACCCCGGGTCGACCCCTAGACTGCGCGCGCCGCCGCCGCCCTGGCGCACTACACTTGCAGGCTCTGGCGGTGCGCGCCCGAGCCCGGTGCCGCGTGCCATCGCGATCGGTCGGTCGATGCCGCGTGACGCCGCCCGCCGCCGCCCTGCCTCCCCATTCCGCTTTGCCCGCCTTCCCTGGAGAATTCAGATGAGCAAGACCCCCGTTCGTGTCGCCGTCACCGGCGCTGCCGGCCAGATCGGCTACGCCCTGCTGTTTCGCATCGCCTCGGGCGAGATGCTCGGCAAGGACCAGCCGGTGATCCTGCAACTGCTCGAGATCCCGGACGAGAAGGCGCAGAACGCGCTCAAGGGCGTGATGATGGAACTCGAGGACTGCGCCTTCCCGCTGCTCGCCGGCATGGAAGCGCACAGCGATCCGATGACCGCGTTCAAGGACACCGACTACGCGCTGCTCGTCGGCGCGCGTCCGCGCGGACCGGGCATGGAGCGCAAGGACCTGCTGTCGGCCAACGCCCAGATCTTCACCGCCCAGGGCAAGGCCCTGAACGCGGTCGCCTCGCGCGATGTGCGCGTGCTGGTGGTCGGCAACCCGGCCAACACCAATGCCTACATCGCGATGAAGAGCGCGCCCGACCTGCCGCGCAAGAACTTCACCGCCATGCTGCGCCTGGACCACAACCGCGCGCTGAGCCAGATCGCCGCCAAGACCGGCAAGCCGGTGTCGAGCATCGAGAAGCTGGCGGTGTGGGGCAACCACTCGCCGACCATGTATGCCGACTACCGCTTCGCGACGATCGACGGCAAGTCGGTCAAGGACATGATCAACGACCAGGTCTGGAACAAGGACGTGTTCCTGCCCACGGTCGGCAAGCGCGGCGCGGCGATCATCGCGGCGCGCGGCGTCTCGTCGGCCGCGTCGGCGGCCAATGCGGCGATCGACCACATGCGCGACTGGGCGCTCGGCACCAACGGCGCCTGGGTCACGATGGGCATCCCGAGCGACGGCCAGTACGGCATCCCGAAGGACGTGATGTTCGGCTTCCCGGTCACCTGCGAAGGCGGCGAGTACAAGCTGGTCGAGGGGCTCGAGATCGACGCCTTCTCGCAGCAGTGCATCGACAAGACGCTGGCCGAACTGCAGGAAGAGCAGGACGGCGTCAAGCACCTGCTCTGACCCGGCATCCGGGCGCATCGCGATGAGCTTCGCCGCTGCACCCGCGCCAGGCGCTGTTCGATGCCGGCGAGCTGGTGCGCCTGCTGCCGGTGTGCGACCACTACTCCGGCGTCGAGGCGCGCATGCGCAAGAGCCTGGAACTGCAGGCCCAGATGGGCCCGGTCTTCGATGTCACGCTCGACAACGAGGACGGCGCGCCGGTCGGCGGCGAGGCCGAGCATGCGCAGCTGATCGCCGAGCTGGTCATGTCGGCGCAGAACCGGCACGGACGCGTCGGCGCGCGCGTGCTGCCGGTCGATCATCCGGCGTTCGAGCAGGTGGTCGAGACGGTGGTCGGCGCGGCCGGCGGGCGCGTCGCCTACCTGATGCTGCCCAAGGTGCGCGGCCTGGCCGATCTGCAGCGCGCCGTCGGCGTCGATCGATGCGGCGGCGGCGCAGGCGGGGCTGCAGCGCGAGATACCGCTGCACGCGCTGGTCGAGACCCACGGCGCGCTGCGCGAGGTGTTCGCGCTGGCCGCGCATCCGCGCATCGAGTCGCTGTCGTTCGGCCTGATGGACTTCGTCTCGGCGCACCGCGGTGCGATCCCGCAGGCGGCGATGAGCGTCGCCGGCCAGTTCTCGCACCCGCTGGTGGTGCGTGCCAAGCTCGAGATCGCGGCCGCCTGCCATGCCAGCGGCAAGGTGCCGTCGCACTGCGTGGTGACCGAGTTCAAGCGCAGCCTCGGCGCTGCAGGAAGCGGCCAGCCAGGCGGCGCGTCAGTTCGGCTACACCCGGATGTGGAGCATCCATCCGGCGCAGATCGAGCCGATCGTCGAGGCCTTCACGCCGAGCGCGGCCGAGGTCGACCAGGCGATCGAGATCATCCGGGCTGCCCAGGCGGCCGACTGGGCGCCGATCCGCCACGACGACACGCTGCACGACCGCGCCAGCTACCGCTACTTCTGGCAGGTGATCGAGCGCGCCCACCGCACGTCCTATGCCGGCGGCTTGCAATTGCCCGAGGAAATCGAACAGGACTGGTTCGGCAGCGCTGATCTGAGGTCATTGCCCGATGGCGTGCGCGTGCCGATCCGCGACAATGGCGACAGCACCGGGCAGGTGCGCCGGGCGCGGTCGCGCGCCGGATCCCGGAGTAGCTGTTCCATGAGACTGGATATCCTCGCCGCAGCGGTCGCCTGCGCGCTGCGCTGCTCGCCGCTCAACCTGCCGCTGGCGCGGCCGAAACCCGAGTCGAAGAAGGCCGCGTCCGCCACGGCCAAGTCGAGCGCCAAGTCGAGCGCCAAGCCAGGTGCCAAGTCGAACGTCGAAGCCGTCGCGCGGCAGCAAGTCGGCGTCGAAGCGCCGCGTCGCCGAGCGCCTCAGGGCGGGTTCGACAGCGCCGCCGCAACCGGTCGCTGCCGCGCCGGAACCCGAGGTGTCGCTGTCGCCGACGCAGCTCGAACTCGCGCAGCTCGGTGCAGACCGGCGTCGTCCGACTGCGAGTTCGACCAGTGGGTGCTGATCGAGCCGCACGCCCGCCGCGCCGGCGCGTTCCAGCGTCAAGTTCCGCAAGACGACCTACGACATGGTGCCGGAAGAGACATCGACCGGCGCGGTGCGGCTGACCGACGCCAGCGCCGGGCGTCGTCTGGCTGCAGATCCCGGTCAAGTCGATGCTGATGGACGCACGGCTCGGTCAGCGCATGGTCGATGCCTGCACCAATCCGTTCCAACGGCATGCGCAGGCGGTGGCAGCAGCCGCATCGGCGGCGGCGCCGTCGACGCTCCGGCAGCGGCAGTGCATCCGGGCTCGGCATCGCCACCCGCTGCTGGTGGCGCATCCTGGCGACGCCGATGCTCGCCAATGCCGGCGGCGCCGACCATTCGCCCAGTCTGTCATGACGGCCGCGTCGACCGCGACACCGGCGACAGCTGCCCGCTGCCAGTCGACCCCGCTGCACCGGTACGTCGCCGTCGACGGCATCCGGCCGCGGCAGCATCGGCTCCCTCCGGCTGCCACGACCCGCACCGGTACATCGGCCAGCGCCGCCGCCAGCTCGACGGCGCCGCCGGCTCGGCCGGTGGCGCGCCTGGCGGTGCCACGCTGCCGCCGGCGCTGCCGGCTGGCCACCTCGGCGGTGTCGGCGCCGCCGTCGCCGGTCGCCAGCGCTCCGGCGGCGAATCCGGCGGCGTGCGTCAGGCAACGCGCTGCGTCGACTGAGCGGCGAGGCGCGCCGCGCCGGCGCGCCGTACCCGACCGGTCAGCGCGGTCGGAGCTTGCACGCGCGACATCCTGCGCGCGGCGATGCGGTATGTCGCCGCAAGGTATGTACAATCCCTGCATACTTTTCGGGCAGATACCCGATGGAAGTCAGCGTTGCCGAGCGTGGGCCAGATCACCCTGCCGAAGGCGGTGCGTGATGCACTCGGACTGACCAAGGGCAGCACGCTTGAGCGTCGAGCTCGATGGTGGCCGGATCATCCTGCGCAAGAACGTCGACGATGCGATCTCGCGTGCGCGAGGCCGCTTCAAGCTGGCCGGCGAGCACCAGCAGCGAGCAGCTGACGCGCAGCCTGCGCGGCCGCACGCGGCGGATCGGACACCGCGTGACGGTTGCCGATCGATACGGCGGTCCTGGTCGATCTGCTCGGCGACGGTGCGCGACGCGGATGCCGCCGAGGCCTGCCTGCGGCTTGCGCTCGGCCGCGGTGCCGGTGGTCGTCAGCCCGGTCGTGCTGGCCGAACTGACCGCCGTGCTCGGCGACGGTGCGCGCGTTGGTCGACGTGCTCGACGACATGGGCATCCGCTTCGATCCGATCGACCAGCGCGCGGCGCTGCGTGCCGGCGAGATGCAGCGTCGCTTCGCGCAGCGTGGCACGGACCTCGCAAGCCGCACGTCCGCGCACCATCTCGGATTTTCTGGTCGGGGCACACGCGATGCTTCAGTGCGAAGGCCTGATCACCCGCGACGCCGTCTTCTTCCGCGACTACTTCAAGGGCCTGAAGGTCATCGAGCCCGGCACACCCTGAACCCGCGCCGGCCGCCGCCCAACGGCCGACCCGAACCCCCTGCCCTCATCCTGGAGAACACCATGCTGCAAGCCTATCGCCAACATGCCGCCGAACGCGCCGCGCTCGGCATTCCGCCCCTGCGCGCTCGACGCCGCGCAGGTCGCCGAGCTGATCGAGCTGATCAAGGCGCCGCCGGCCGGCGAGGAGAGCTTCCTGCTCGAGCTGCTGACGCACCGCGTGCCGCCGGGCGTCGACGATGCGGCCAAGGTCAAGGCGTCGTTCCTCGCCGCCGTCGCGCACGGCGACATCGAGGTCGACGCTGATCTCCGCGCGCCAAGGCGACCGAACTGCTCGGCACCATGGTCGGCGGCTACAACGTCAAGCCGCTGATCGAGCTGCTGGACGACGCCGAGGTGGCGCCGAGTCGCGGCCGCCGGGCTGAAGAAGACGCTGCTGATGTTCGACTTCTTCCACGACGTGGCCGAGAAGGCGAAGGCCGGCAACGCGCATCGCGAAGCGACGTCATCCAGCAGCTGGGCCGACGCCGAGTGGTTCACCAGCCGCCCCGAGGTGCCGACGAAGATCACCGTCACGCGTCTTCAAGGTGCCCGGCGAGACCAACACCGACGACCTGTCGCCGGCGCCGGATGCCTGGAGCCGCCCGGACATCCCGCTGCACTACCTGGCGATGCTGAAGAACACCCGCCAGGGCGCGGCCTTCGAGCCCGAAGAGGACGGCAAGCGCGGCCCGATCGCGCTTCATCGACGAGCTGAAGAAGAAGGGCCACCTGGTGGCCTACGTCGGCGACGTGGTCGGCACCGGCTCGAGCCGCAAGAGCGCGACCAACAGCGTGATCTGGGCCACCGGCGAGGACATCCCGTACGTGCCGAACAAGCGCTTCGGCGGCGTCACGCTCGGCGGCAAGATCGCGCCGATCTTCTTCAACACCCAGGAAGACTCCGGCGCGCTGCCGATCGAGGTCGACGTCAGCCGGCTCGAGATGGGCGACGTGGTCGACATCCTGCCGTACGAGGGCAGGATCGTGCGTGACGGCGAGACCGTTGCCGAGTTCAAGCTCAAGAGCGACGTGCTGTTCGACGAGGTGCGCGCCGGTGGCCGCATCAACCTGATCATCGGCCGCTCGCTGACCAGCCAAGGCGCGCGAGTTCCTCGGCCTGCCGGCCTCGACCCGTTCCGCCTGCCGCAGGCGCCGGTCGAGAGCAAGGCCGGCTTCACGCTGGCGCAGAAGATGGTCGGCCGCGCCGTCGGCCTGCCCGAAGGCCAGGGCGTGCGTCCGGGCACCTACTGCGAGCCGAAGATGACCACCGTCGGCAGCCAGGACACCACCGGCCCGATGACGCGCGACGAGCTGAAGGACCTGGCCTGCCTCGGCTTCTCGGCCGACCTGGTGATGCAGAGCTTCTGCCACACCGCGGCCTATCCGAAGCCGGTCGACGTCAAGACGCACCGCGAGCTGCCCGATTTCATCAGCAACCGCGGCGGCGTCTCGCTGCGCCCGGGCGACGGCATCATCCACTCGCTGGCTGAACCGCCTGCTGCTGCCCGACACCGTGGGCACCGGCGGCGATTCGCACACCCGCTTCCCGATCGGCATCAGCTTCCCGGCCGGCTCCGGCCTGGTCGCCTTCGGCGCGGCCACCGGCGTGATGCCGCTGGACATGCCCGAATCGGTGCTGGTGCGCTTCAAGGGCACGATGCAGCCGGGCGTCACGCTGCGCGACCTGGTGCACGCGATTCCGCTGTATGCGATCAAGGCCGGGCTGCTGACGGTCGCCAAGGCCGGCAAGAAGAATGTCTTCTCGGGCCGCATCCTCGAGATCGAGGGTCTGCCGGACCTGAAGGTCGAGCAGGCGTTCGAGCTGTCGGATGCCTCGGCCGAGCGCAGCGCCGCCGGCTGCACCGTCAAGCTCAACCCGGAGCCGATCAAGGAGTACCTCACCAGCAACGTCGTGCTGATGAAGAACATGATCGCCGACGGCTACCAGGACAAGCGCACGCTGCAGCGCCGGATCGAGGCGGTCGAGGCCTGGCTGGCCGACCCGCAGCTGCTCGAGGCCGACGCCGACGCCGAGTACCACGCGGTGATCGAGATCGACCTCGACGAGCTGAAGGAGCCGGTGCTGTGCTGCCCGAACGATCCGGACGACGCCAAGCTGCTGAGCGAAGTGGCCGGCACCAAGATCGACGAGGTCTTCATCGGCTCGTGCATGACCAACATCGGCCACTTCCGCGCCGCGTCGAAGCTGCTCGAAGGCAAGCGCGACATCCCGGTCAAGCTGTGGATCGCGCCGCCGACCAAGATGGACGCCCAGGAGCTGACCAAGGAAGGCCACTACGGCACCTTCGGCGCCGCCGGCGCGCGCATGGAGATGCCGGGCTGCAGCCTGTGCATGGGCAACCAGGCGCAGGTGCGCGAAGGCGCGACCGTGGTCTCGACCAGCACGCGCAACTTCCCGAACCGGCTGGGCAAGAACTCGAACGTCTTCCTCGCCTCGGCCGAACTGGCGGCGATCGCCTCCAAGCTCGGCCGCATCCCGACCGTCGACGAGTACCACGCCGACATGGGCGTGGTCAACGCCGACGGCGGCGAAGATCTACCGCTACATGAACTTCGACCAGATCGACGAGTACGTCGAGACCGCCAAGGGCGTCACCGCCTGAGGCCGATCCTCAGCTGACGCCAAACCCGCCTGGAGCGATCCTGGCGGGTTTTTTCTTGCTATTGCAAATACTTTTTCGACGCAGGGGCGCAGAGGAGCGCAGAGATCGCAGAGGAAGACCTTGATGTTTTGCTGGCCACAAGAAGCGGGGCGCGCGACTTTTGATTGGTTCTCTGCGAACTCTGCGTCCTCTGCGCCTCTGCGATGAAAAGGGTTTGATCCCGGAGCGCCGGCTCAGCATTCACCACGCCGCTTCCCGTTCCGGCGTGGCGCCGATGCGGTGCACCGACAGGTCGGCGCCGTCGTACTCCTGTTCCTGCGTCAGGCGCAGTGGCGTGACGAGCCGGATCGCGCCGTAGACCACAAGCCCGCCGAGCAGGGCCCAGGCCACGCCGAGGGCGGTGCCGAGCAGCTGGGCAGTGAACGAGACCCCGCCGAGACCGCCGAAGGTGGTCGACCCGAAGATGCCGCAGGCGATGCCGCCCCAGGTGCCGCACAGGCCGTGCAACGGCCACACGCCGAGCACGTCGTCGATCTTCCAGCGGTTCTGCGTCAGGGTGAACATGACGACGAAGATCGCACCGCCGACCGCTCCGACGACGAGCGAACCGAGCGGATGCATCACATCCGATCCGGCGCACACCGCCACCAGCCCAGCCAGCGGGCCGTTGTAGGCAAAGCCCGGATCGTTGCGACCGATCAGCACCGCCGCCAGCGTGCCGCCGACCATCGCCATCAGCGAATTGACCGCGACCAGTCCCGAGATCTTGTCGATCGTCTGCGCGCTCATGACGTTGAAGCCGAACCAGCCCACCGCCAGGATCCATGCGCCCAGCGCCAGGAACGGGATGCTCGACGGCGGGTGGGCGCTCATCGCGCCGTCCTTGCGGTAGCGGTTCAAGCGCGGCCCGAGCAGCAGCACCGCGCCGAGGGCAATCCAGCCACCGACCGCATGCACCACCACGCTGCCGGCGAAATCGTGGAAATCGGCGCCGGTGAGTGCATGGATCCAGCCCTGCACGCCGAAGCGCCCGCCCCAGACAGCTCCTTCGTAGAGCGGGTAGACCAGCGCCGACGATGACCGCAGTGGCGAACAGCTGGGGACCGAAGCGCGCCCGTTCGGCGATGCCGCCCGAGACGATCGCCGGTATCGCGGCGGCAAAGGTGAGCAGGAAGAAGAACTTGACCAGGTCGTAGCCGTTGCGCTCGGCCAGCACAGCGGCACCGCTGAAGAAATCGACGCCGTAGGCAACGGTGTAGCCGACGAAGAAGTACGCCAGGGTCGAGACCGAGAAATCGACCAGGATCTTGACCAGCGCATTGACCTGGTTTTTCTGCCGCACCGTGCCGAGTTCGAGGAAGGCGAAGCCGGCGTGCATCGCCAGCACCATGATCGCGCCCAGCAAGATGAACAGGGCGTCGGTGCCCTGCTTGACCTGATCCATGAGAGATGCTCCGGATTCGTTCCGGTGCAACGCGCACCGATCAAGACGAATCGGCACCGATAAGCAACATGCGTTCCAGCATGGTGCGCTCGAGTCAGGTCGATCCGGCCAGGCGCAATGCACCAAACGGATGTCAGCTGCTGCAAGTGGCGCACCGGTCTGGCCCGGGCTGCACCGTTCCAGATCAGCGGGCGCCACGCGGCGCTGCAGCGTCACGTGTCACGGCGCCTCGGGCGCGATCCCGGTGGCGTATTCGACCAGTTCTCCGAGGATGTGCTGGCTGCGCTCGTCGTCGTTGGCGTCGATCAGCGAATCGATGTGGGCCAGCCACTGCTCCAGCGCCGGTGCGCCGCCCATCCCCTGCAGCAGCCGTTCGGCACGGTGCTGCTCCCAGCGCCCGCGCTCGGCGTCGGTCAGGGTATCGGGAAAGTTGCGTGCCCGGTAGCGGAACAGCAACTCGTCGAGTCGGCGGTCGTCGAACGCCGGCGCCGGCTGCGCCAGCTGCTGCGGCGTCGCCTCGCGCAGACGCTGCAGCAGGCGGCGATCGTCGTCGCCGAGCAAGCCGCCGTACAGATCCTCGTCGACATCGGCAGCCGCTGCGTCGTCCGCCGGCCGCTGGTAGACGCTCGGCCAGATGGCCTCGAGCGCGGGCACGTGACGTGCCGCGGACTGCGGCGTGCCGATGCACCGCATCGAGGTCGATCTTCCAGTGCGCCGCCCGCTCGGCGCGCGAGGGTGCGCCAGCTGCCCGATCACGATCGGCGAGCGATTCAGGTGGATGGTCTTGATCGGCAGCCGCTCGACACCGGGCGGCAGTTCGTCGCTGCGGCTGAACAGGCGCAGCCGGATCTCGGCGCTGTCGAGGTCGGCGAGCTGCGGCCGGATCGTGTGCCAGGTCCCAGACGATCAGCTCGTTGCGGTTGGTCGGGTGCGTGGCGAGCGGCCACACCATCGCCAGGCACCCGCAGTCGACGCCGTACATGCCCGGAGACGTGCAGGAACGGTTCGCGCCGGTCGCGCGCCGCGTCGATCTCGCGCGATCACCGCGTGCTTGCTGCGCAGCCGCAGACAGAAGTCCCACAGCCGCGGCTGCGCCTGTCGGACCAGTCGCGCCAATGCGATCGTCGCTCGCACGTCCGACAGCGCGTCGTGGGCGGCGGCATGGGCCAGGCCGTTGGCCGCCGTCAGGTGCTCGAGCTTGAACGACGGCTTGCCGTCCGCATGGCGTCGGCCAGACGATGCCGTCCGGGCGCAGCGCGTGGCAGCAGCGCAGCACGTCGAGCAGGTCCCAGCGTCCGCAGTCGTTCTGCCACTCGCGGGCATACGGATCGATCAGGTTGCGCCAGAACAGGAAGCGCGTCACCTCGTCGTCGAAGCGGATGCTGTTGTAGCCGACGCCGATCGTCCCCGGCTGCGCCAGTTCGGATTCGATCGCGGCGGCGAATTCATGCTCGGCGACGCCCTCGGCCAGGCAGCGCTGCGGCAGGATGCCGGTCAGCAGGCAGGCTTCGGGCTCGGGCAGGTAGTCCGGCGCCGGACGGCAATACAGCATCCGCGGGCTGCCGATCTCGTTCAGCTCGGCATCGGTGCGCACGCCGGCAAACTGTGCCGGCCGGTCGCGGCGCGGCGAACGACCGAAGGTTTCGTAGTCGTGCCAGTAGAAACTCGGGCTGCTCATCGTCAGAACGATAGCGCATCGAAGGCGCTGTCCCTGCCCGGCGCCGGGCCGTAGCACAATCGTTTCCAAATCCTCGCAAGGAGTCCGCATGGCAACGTCCAAGGCAACGCAGACGGCAGCGCCGCCTGCCGCAACGCCGCAACACCCCTTTGCTGCAACCCTGAAGACCTTCCGGACCGCGTCGGGCCGCACCGGCGCGTTCTATTCGCTGCCGCAGCTGGCGGCGACCCATCCCAACGTCAGGCGACTGCCGGTCTCGCTGCGCATCGTGCTCGAGTCGGTGCTGCGCAACTGCGACGGCATCAAGGTCACGCCGGAGCACGTCGAGCAGCTCGCCGGACTGGCAACCGGATGCGACGCGCAGCGAGGAGATCCCGTTCGTCGTCGCCCGCGTCGTGCTGCAGGATTTCACCGGCGTGCCGCTTGCTCGTCGATCTGGCGGCGATGCGCAATGTCGCCGCCGAGATGGGCCGCGATCCGAAGGCGATCGAGCCGCTGGTGCCGGTCGATCTGGTGGTCGACCACAGCGTGATGGTCGACCACTACGGCACCAGCGATGCGCTCGACCTGAACATGAAGCTCGAGTTCAAGCGCAACCAGGAGCGCTACCAGTTCATGAAGTGGGGCATGCAGGCATTCGACACCTTCCGGGTCGTTCCGCCCGGCTTCGGCATCGTGCACCAGGTCAACCTCGAGCACCTGGCGCGCGGGGTGCACCGCAGTCCGGCCGCGGGCCCGCAGGGCCATCCGCTGTACTACCCGGATTCGCTCGTCGGCACTGACAGCCACACCACCATGATCAACGGCATCGGCGTGGTCGGCTGGGGCGTCGGCGGCATCGAGGCCGAGGCCGGCATGCTCGGTCAGCCGGTCTACTTCCTGACGCCGGACGTGGTCGGTTTCGAGCTGCGCGGGCGTCTGCGCGAGGGCGTGACCGCGACCGACCTGGTGCTCACCGTGACCGAGATCCTGCGCCGCCACAAGGTGGTCGGCAAGTTCGTCGAATTCTTCGGCGAAGGCACGGCCAGCCTGGCGGTGCCGGATCGCGCGACGATCGGCAACATGGCGCCCGAATACGGCGCCACGATGGGCTTCTTCCCGGTCGACGAACGCACCATCGACTACTTCCGCGGCACCGGGCGCAGCGACGAGGAGATCGAGGCCTTCGAGGCCTACTTCCGGGCCCAGGAGATGTTCGGCATTCCGCGCGCCGGCGAGATCGACTACTCGCAGGTCGTGACGCTCGATCTCGGCAGCGTCGCGCCGAGCCTGGCCGGCCCGAAGCGCCCGCAGGACCGGATCGAGCTCGGCCAGGTCAAGCGCCAGTTCGCCTCGTTGTTCTCGCTCCCGCCGGCGCAGAACGGCTTCAACCAGCCCGCGGAGCGGCTCGACCATGCGGTGACCACGCCCTCCGGGCTGCGCATCGCGAACGGCGACGTGCTGATCGCCGCGATCACCTCGTGCACGAACACCTCCAATCCGGGCGTGCTGCTGGCTGCCGGGCTGCTGGCCAAGAAGGCCTTCGAGGCCGGACTGAGCGTTGCGCCGCACATCAAGACCTCGCTTGCGCCCGGCTCGCGCATCGTCACCGAATACCTCGACAAGGCCGGGCTGCTCACCTACCTCGAGAAGCTCGGCTTCTACCTGGCCGGCTACGGCTGCACCACCTGCATCGGCAACGCCGGCGACCTGGCGCCGGAAATCAACGAGGCGATCGCCAGCGGCGACCTGGTGTGCGCCGCGGTGCTGTCGGGCAACCGCAATTTCGAGGCGCGCATCCATCCCAACCTGAAGGCCAACTTTCTGGCCAGCCCGCCGCTCGTCGTCGCCTATGCGATTGCCGGCACCATCCAGCGCGACCTGATGACCGAGCCGGTCGGCACCGGGCACGGCGGACGCAAGGTCTACCTCGGCGACATCTGGCCGACCAGCGACGAGATCCATGCATTGATGAAGCATGCGATGGACGCCGGCCGCTTCAAGGCCAACTACGACAAGGTGGCACAGGAACCCGGCCAGTTGTGGCAGCAGATCGAAGGGGTCACCGGCCAGGTCTATGACTGGCCGGAATCGACCTACATCGCGAAGCCGCCCTTCTTCGACGGCTTCACGATGCCAGCCGAAACCACCTGCGGCGGCGATCCGCGGCGCCCGTGCGATGGCGCTGTTCGGCGATTCGATCACCACCGACCACATCTCGCCGGCCGGATCGATCAAGGAGTCGTCACCGGCCGGCCGCTGGCTGATCGACAACGGCGTCTCGAAGACCGACTTCAATTCATACGGATCGCGGCGCGGCAACCACGACGTGATGATGCGCGGCACCTTCGCCAACGTGCGGATCAAGAACCTGATGATCCCGCCCGCCGCCGACGGGTCGCGCGAGGAAGGCGGTGTGACCCTGTTCCAGCCGTCGGGCGAGAAGATGTCGATCTACGACGCGGCGATGAAGTACATCGCCGAGGGCACGCCGACGGTGATCTTCGCCGGCGAGGAGTACGGCACCGGCTCGTCGCGCGACTGGGCGGCCAAGGGCACGGCGCTGCTCGGCATCAGGGCCGTCGTCGCGCGCAGCTTCGAACGCATCCACCGCAGCAACCTGATCGGCATGGGCGTGCTGCCGCTGCAGTTCAGGGCCGGCCGACAGCTGGGAATCGCTCGAGATCGGCGGCGACGAACGCTACGACATCGTCCTGGCCGACGAGATCGAGCCGCAGCAGCAGGCCAGCCTGGTCATCCACGCGCGCCGACGGCTCGCAGCGCAGGATCGCCGCTCAAGCTGCGCATCGATACCGCGATCGAGGTCGAGTACTACCAGCACGGCGGCATCCTGCCCTACGTGCTGCGCCAGCTGATCGCTTAGCCGTAGACATCGGCGCGACCGGTGACGGGCTCGAGCGCCGGGAGGGTATCCCGGGTCAGCGGCCGGACAGGTCGACCCTGGCCTGCCCGCGGTGGGCGAACAGGCTGCTGTCGAAGCCGACGGTGAACTCACCGTCAGGCCAGCGCACCACCGGCCGCCGGATGATGCCCGGCTGGTCACGCATCAGTTCGGCCGCGCTGGCGGCATCCTGGATCGACCCCTTGCGCGCCTCGTCGAGCTTGCGCCAGGTCGTTCCCTGCCGATTCAGCAGCCGCTCCCAGCCCAGTTCGGCCATCCAGTCCGCCAGCGCCTCCGGCGGGACCCCACTCTTGCGGAAATCGTGGAAGCGGTGCGCGATCCCCTGGTCCGCCAGCCACCGGCGGGCGCGTTTGACGCTGTCGCAATTGGTGATGCCGTGCACCACGACCTGCGCTGCTGCCTGTTCATCCATGTCGTCGTCCTCCATCGCCGGCGCTGCTCGGGGGCGCGATGCTAGTCCAACCGGTCCGTCTCGCACAGCGGATCGGGCCCGTAAGCGGTGTCGACGACCCGTCCGTCGTAGCCGACACCGACCTGGAACCACTGGCAGAACGGGCTTTCGAAACGGTAGGCCCAGACATGCTGCGACTGGAAGGCGAGGTGCCAGACGGTCGACGGACGGCCGATGGTGCGCAGAACCTGCTCGCGGTCCATGCCGGCACCGATCGCGTTGAAGCGCGCCGGCGTTCGCACCTGGGCACGGGCGAGGACCTGACCACCCGCGTCGAGGTCGAACATGTAGGTCGCGGTGCCGTAGGTGCCGCCGGTGTATTCGAGCCGCCGCGTCGCCTGGCCGCTCGGATCGACCAGCAGGTGCGGTGGATCGGCCGCCGGCGTCGGCAGCGCATGCACCGCGCTCGGCGACCCGAGTGCGCGCGCCACCTCGTCGCTGCTGCTGCCCGGCGGCAGGCGGCCGACCGGATCGATGGCCGCACACCCGCCCAGCAGCCAGACCGTCGCGACCAGCGGCGCGGCGGCGCGGCGCAGGCGGACAGCACCGCGCTCGCAGATCGGATCGGACATCGCAGGCTCCTTCGACACGAAACGACGCCGGCATCGGCAGGGCGAGAAGCCGGCGCAGCGTCGCAGCCATTGTGGTCGATGCGCCGATCACCCCACACCGGTCGCGGCTCTGCATCCGGCGGCGCAGGCCGTCCGGCTGGCTAAACTCGACGCTCCGGTGCGCCGGGCCCCACAACCCACCGGGAGACGGCATGGCTGCAGCAGTTCACTACGATTTCGACGACCAGGCGATCGTCGTCACCGGCGCCGCGCAGGGAATCGGTGCGGCCTGCGCCGAACGGCTGGCGCACAGCCGGGCCCGGGTGGTGCTGTGGGATGTCGACAGCGCACGCGGCGAGGCCCTGGCCGGCCGTCTCAACCAGGCCGGCGCGCGCGCATTCTTCGTCGCCTGCGACGTGGCGCGCGGCGATCAGGTGCAGGCCGCGATCGCGGCCACCCTGGGCGTCACCGGCACCATCGACGGACTGGTCAACAACGCCGGTATCGTGCGCTCGGCGCCGTTCCTGCAGACCAGCTGGGACGACTGGCAGCAGGTGCTCGACGTCAACCTCGGTGGCGCATTCCGGGTCGGGCAGGCGGTCGCGCGTCTGATGGCCGAACGCGGCGGCGGGGCGATCGTCAACATGGGATCGGTCAGCGGCCTGCTTGCCAGCCCGGACATCGCCGCCTACAACGTCAGCAAGAGCGGCATCCACCAGCTCACCCGCGTCATGGCGGTGGCGCTCGCGGGTTCCGGCATCCGCGTCAATGCCGTCGCTCCGGGAACGATCGCGACCGAGTTGGCCATCAACGCGGTGATGGGCAATGAGGCGGCACGTCGCATGGTGCTCGGCCGGACTCCGCTCGGCCGGCTCGGCGAGCCGGCGGAGGTTGCCGATGCGGTGGCCTTTCTGCTCAGCCCGGCCGCCAGCTACATGACCGGCAGCGTGCTGACGATCGACGGCGGGCGGCTGGCCCTGAACTACAACGTTGCCAGCAGCTGAATCCGGCACCCCGGTGCCAGATGGCGTCGGCAGCGCGGGCTGTGAGCCGAGCGGCGGCCGCCGGTTCCTCGAGGCTTTCCCGGAGCGTCGCCGCGCAGGCTTTGGTTACGATGGCCTCGACGGTCCGCCGTCCGGGCCGAAGGAGAGCACCATGACGACCCAGCAACCGACCCGCTCCAGTGTCATCCCGTGTCTGCGCTACCGCGAGGCCCCGGCGGCGATCGACTGGCTGTGCGACGTCTTCGGATTCGAGCGCCATGCGGTATTCCCGGACGCCGCTGGCGGCATTGCACACGCCCAGCTCGTCCTCGACGGCGGCATGCTGATGTTGTCGTCGGTACCCCGCGATGAATCGCCGGTCGACCTGCTGCAACGCCAGCCGGACGAGGTCGGCGGTTTCGAGACCGAGTGCCCGTACCTGGTCGTGTCCGGGGTCGACGCGGTCTACGAACGCGCCCGGTCGGCCGGCGCGCAGATCGTGATGGAGATCCACGACACCGACCATGGGGGGCGCGGGTTCAGCTGCCGCGACAACGAGGGCCATCTGTGGCACGTCGGCAGCCACGACCCCTGGCAGGAAACCGGCGGCAGGCCATGAGGCTGCCGACATCCGGGTTCCGGATCAGGCCGTGTCGGGTCGGAGCCGGCTCGCCTCGCGCGCCAGGGCGGTGATTGCAGTCCAGTCGCGGGCGTCGATCAGCGACTGCGGCGTGAGCCAGCTCCCGCCGCACACCCTGACATTCGGCAGTGCCAGAAACTGGGGCGCGGTCTGCGGCGTGATGCCACCGGTCGGGCAGAACGCGACATCCGGAAAGGGTCCGGCGAATGCCTTCAGCAGCGGCAGTCCGCCGGCTGCGGTGGCAGGAAAGAATTTCAGGAAATCGAGTCCGTCGCGCTGCGCCAGCATGATCTCGCTGGCGGTTGCCACGCCGGGCAACAGCGGCAGGCCGAGGTCGCGGCAGGCGCTGCCGACTTCGCTCGTGTAGCCGGGGCTGACCGCGAAGCGGCAGCCGGCATTGAGCGCAGCACGTGCATCGGCGGGGCTGCGCACGGTGCCGGCGCCGACCACTGCCTCCGGCACCGCACCGGCAATCGCCTCGATGCATTTCAACGCGACTGGCGTGCGCAGCGTGATCTCCAGCACCTTCACGCCACCGGCAACCAGCGCACGCGCGAGCGGCACCGCATCCTCGTGGCGGTTCAGCACGATCACCGGGATGACCGGTCCGTATTCGGCAAGGGCAAGTGTCTTCATGTTTCAATCCGTCGATGAGGGGGAAATGACAGGCGAGCTGGCCTCAGAGCCAGGTGATCGCGCCTTCTTCGGCCGTCAGCACATTGCGGCGCAGTCCGCCGAACAGCTCACGACCGAGCCCATGGGCGTTGATCTCGGCCTGGCTGTCGGGCAACTGCGCCATCTCGCGGGCGGCCCACTCGGCGGGGTCGACCTTGGCCTCGAGAACGCCAGCGGTGGCGTCCAGACGGATCACGTCACCATCGCGCACAAGGCCGAGCGGCCCGCCGGCCAGCACCTCGGGGCTGACGTGGATTGCGGCTGGCACCCTGCCCGACGCGCCGCTCATGCGGCCGTCGGTCACCAGAGCGACGCGGAAACCCTTGCCCTGCAGCACCGCCAGCGGCGGCGTCAGCTTGTGCAACTCGGGCATGCCGTTGGCGCGCGGCCCCTGGAAGCGCACCACGGCGATGAAATCGCGCTCGAGCCGACCGTCCTTGAATGCCTGGAGCAGCGCCTCCTGGGTCTCGAATACCAGGGCCGGTGCCTCGACGACATGGCGGTCGGCCGGGACCGACGACACCTTGATCACCGAACGGCCCAGGTTGCCGGTCAGCAACTGCAGTCCGCCGTGCGGGCTGAACGGCTCGGCAGCGGTTCGCACGACCGAGCTGTCGTTGCTCTGCGCCGGCAGCCGCTGCCAGCTGATGCGTGGCGCTGCGCCCGACTCGGCGCCGGCCAGTTGCGGCAGCTCGCCGTAGGCACCGAGGTCACGACCGGCAACGGTGCGCACATCCCGGTGCATGTAACCGGCATCGAGCAGCTCGCGGATCACGAATCCGGGGCCGCCGGCACTCTGGAACTGATTCACGTCGGCGCTGCCGTTCGGATAGACGCGGGCCAGCAGCGGCGTGACATGCGACAACTCGGCGAAATCGCTCCAGTCGATGAGGATGCCGGCCGCGCGCGCCACCGCCACCCAGTGGATCAGGTGATTGGTCGAGCCGCCGGTTGCCAGCAACGCCACCATGGCATTGACGATCACCTTCTCGTCGACCAGGCGGCCGATTGGCAGGAAGGCGCTTGCGCCGCCGGCCGACGCGGTCAGGTTCAGGACGCAGTGCACCGCCTCGCGCGTCAGCGCCTCGCGCAGCTGGGCATGCGGGTGGATGAAGGCCGCTCCCGGTACGTGCAGGCCCATCGCCTCGAGCAGCATCTGGTTGCTGTTGGCCGTGCCGTAGAAGGTGCAGGTCCCCGGGCCATGGTAGGCAGCCGACTCGGCCTCGAGCAACTCCTCGCGCCCGACCTGGCCCTGTGCGTAGCGTTCGCGCACCTTCGACTTCTCGGTGTTCGACAAACCGGTGCTCATCGGTCCGGCCGGGACGAAGACACACGGCAGGTGGCCGAAATGCAGGGCGCCGATCAGCAGCCCGGGGACGATCTTGTCGCACACCCCGAGCAGCAGCGCGGCATCGAAGACATCGTGGCTGAGCGAGACCGCGGTTGCCATCGCGATCGTGTCGCGCGAGAACAGGCTCAGCTCCATGCCTGGAAAGCCCTGCGTCACCCCATCGCACATGGCCGGCACCCCCCCGGCGACCTGTGCCGTCGCACCGAGGGCACGCGCCTGCTCGCGGATCAGCGCCGGAAAGGTTTCGTAGGGCTGGTGCGCCGACAGCATGTCGTTGTAGGCATTGACGATGCCGATGTTCGGTGCACGCTGGGCCACGATGCGCAGGCGGTCGTCGCCCGGCATGGCGGCAAAGGCATGCGCGACATTGGCACACCCGAGGCGTTCCGGCCCGCGGTCGCGCCCGGACAGCGCGTCGACGCGTTTCAGATAGGCCGAGCGCAGTCCGCTGCTGCGCTCGCGAATGCGGTCGGTGACGAGTTGGACGGACGAATGCATGGCGGCGGGGCGGCGCAAACGGCCGCGGTTGATCGGACCCGCCGATTTTGATGTAACTTAGTTACACCGTCAACCGCTGCAGATCGCCAAATGCCGCCTTCCCTGTAACCAGCTGATCATCGCGACGGCTCAGGACCGACCCTTTCGCTCGGCGGCCCGCGAGGCGAGCGCGTGGCAACCCTGGGTCCGATCGTCGCCGGTCCCGAGGTCCATCAACGGCAGCAACGCAGCCAGCGGATTGAGCAGCGACAGCAGCCCGGCGGCGATCGCCTTGCCGGCGAGCGGTTCGGGGGCCAGCGAGATGGCCGGAGAGCCCAGGGTGCCGCCGACCAGCACCGGCGTGCGCAGCGACAGCGGACTGAAGTCCTTCGGCGAGGTGACGGCCTTGAGCGACAGCGATTCGTCGGCGAGCGAGATCGAACCATCGACCCAGATCACCGAGTCGACGGTGTCGATCACCATCGCCTGCGGCCGGGCGATGCCGTCCTTGATCTTCAGGTCGACCAGCGCGCAGCTCATGCGCAACGGTTCGTCACCCTTGAACCACACGCCGACTGCCTGCGCCAGGTCGATGCCCGCACCTTCGACGATCAGGTGAGAAACGCTGCCGTTGTGGACCCGGGTCGTGAAATCGCCATCCATCGCCGCCAGGATCTGTGCCGTCGAGCGGCCCCTTCCCTGCAGCCGCGCCCGGCCTTCGAGGCTGCCGGAAAGGTAGGGCGGCTGCGACCCGGACCGCTTGAGGTTGAGCCACTGCTCGAGCCGGATGCCCTTCCAGCCGATGTCGGCCTGCCAGAGCGCCAGCGATTCGCGTCCGTCCAGGCTGACCTTTCCGCTGACGCTGCCGGACGCGGTGCGGGCATCGATGTCATTGATCTTCAGCACCCCGTCCTGCAGCACCAGGTGGGCGCGCAAGGGCGTCAGTGGCTCGAGGCGCGGCGTGCCGAGGTCGAGCTTGTCGAAGGCCAGACGGACATCGGCATTCATGGCACGCAGCGACGGCAGGTCGAATTCGCGCGCCGGCAGCACGCGTCCGGACGCCTTGGTGACCCGCTTGCGCGCGGGCTCCGGCTCGGACACATCGACGGCGGGCTTGGTTCCGACCGCCGGACCGAGGTCGGCGAGCAGCAGCCGCGCGCCGCCGACCCGCCCGGCAAGCAGCGGCTTCTTGCCGGCGGCCCGGTCGTAGCGCAGCTCGGCGTTCAGCACGCTCTGGCCGATCTTCGCCTCGTCGACCTGGGTACTCCAGCTCTCGCCGTCCTTGACGAGGGTGCCGCGAACGCTGAAGGCGGGCGTCGTCGGCAGCGTGACGCCGATCACGTCGCCGACCGCCGCCAGCGAACGCCCGGCCAGCGAGTAACGGCCCTTCAGGGCTGACAGCTCGCGCACGTCGCGCACCGTTCCGTCGAAGTCGAACCGGGCGTAGCCGACACTGCCGTCGATCTTGAACGGGAACTCGGGCCCGCCGGCGGCCTCGGATGCGAGCGCCAGCACGCCGGGCGAACTCGCCTCGAGCTTGAGTGGCAGACCACGGTAGCGCCCGGTGGCGGTCAACCGCAGACCGTCCGGCGGCGCGTCCGCTGGGTCGGAGGCTGACTGCGACGCAGGCCCGGCCGGCGCGCTGGCAGCGCTGCCCGGCGAGCGGTCGGTCAGCGTATAGCGCGCTTCCAGTTTGCTGTCGAGCTGTTCGTCGTCAAGCTGCAGGTGGCCGTCGCGCACCTGGAGCAGTTCGATCTTCGGCAGCTGTCCCGGCTCCTGGTCGGGCTTGGGTTCACCGAACTGCCACGAAGCACGGCCGTCCGACTTGCGCACCAGCGCGACGGCCAGCCGATCAGCCGCCAGTCGACGCACCGTGATTGGCGCGCCGCGCCAGGCGCGCCAGAGATCCGAGTAGCGCAGCACCACGCTGGCGTTGTCGCCGACGATCAGCGGCGGACCCTCGCTCCAGTCGGGAGCAGCCACCTCGATGCGCTGGGCACTGACTTCGATGCGCCCGAGCAGCCGGATGCGCACCCCATCGGCCCGCTCGGTCCCCTCGGGCGCGGACGCAGCCGGCCCGGGGGCCTGCGCGCCGGTGTCTGCGAGGTTGTCGAAGCGCACCGGCCGGTCGAGCAGACGGGTCAGGGTCGACTGCATCGGTCCGGCCAGATACGGCCAACCCAGCGCTTCCGACACACCGACCCCGACCACCAGGGCGCCAACCAGACCCAGACCGATCCAGCGCGCACGGTGTCGTTGCGGACGGGAGGCGCCTCCCGCATTGCTCGTGCTCATGGGTGCAGGCGTGGTCGGTGCATGCAAACGATGGTCACATGCGGTCCGGCGACCCAGCATCGGCAGCCAACGCATCCGACTGTCGGTTCGCTCCTACGCCGTCGTACACCGGTGACGGCAGCCGCCACGGTGCCGGCGCCACCACCGGTGGCCCGGCTCGGCGCGGGCGCGCCCGACCACCGGGCCATCGTGCGCCAGGGCGGCCCGGCGGTGGTCGGACTGACAGTCGAAGGCACCCATGTGGCCGAAGCCGGGATGCAGGGCGATCTGCCGCCGGGCGTCGAGAACGACCCGTTCTTCCAATTCTTCCGCGGCATGCGAGCCGGACCGGCAACAGGCGGCGGCAGCGGCCGGATCGTCGAAGACGGCAAGCTTGGCCTGGCGCTGCGCGCCCTCAGCGACGCCGAGCGGCGTGCCAGCGAGGCGATCGGCGTCGGCCAGGGGCTGGTGATCGAGCAGGTGGCCGGGGCTGCACGCGCTGCCGGGGTCGAGGCGGGTGACGTGCTGCTGGCGGTGAACGGGCGCCGCGTCGGGTCGGTCGACCCGCTGCGCAGCGCCGTCGCCGGCGCGCCGAAGCAGGTGGCGCTGCTGCTGCTGCGCGATGGACACCGCATCTTCGTTCCCCTGCGCCTGGGCTGAGCCAAGCGCAATCCGCAATGGCCCTGTCGGCCTGACCCCGGCCAGGCCGTTTCCAGTCCAGACTGCGGTTATCACGGGTTGATTCGCTGTGTTCGCCCGTCACAATCGTGTCAATGAGTAATTACTTTCCACGACATTTCCTCATCTCCTTCCTCCTGTCCGTGGCGGCTGTAACCGTCTCCTCGCTGGCCCAGGCCAGCCCGTTACCGAGCGCGGGGCGGCTGATCGCCATCGGCGGCGCCGAGGACCGCGGCGCCGACGGCGCAGATCCTGCAACGCTTCATCGAGCTGAGTGGCGGCACCGATGCACGCATCGTGCTGCTGACCGCGGCCAGCATCGATCCGGCGGCGGCCGGTGCGTCCTACCGACGCGCGTTCGAGCAACTCGGGGTGCGGCAGATCGAGGTCGTCGACGCGCGCACCCCGGAACAGGCGAACGATCCGACCGGCGCGGCGATGCTGGTGGCCGCCGACGGCATCTTCATGTCCGGCGGCGACCAGCGCCGCCTGATGGCCAGCATCGGCGGCAGTGCATTCGAGCGCGCAGTGCGGCGCGCATTCGAGCGAACGCGGCGCCTGCGTCGCCGGTACCAGCGCCGGTGCGGCGGTGCTGTCGCGTCACATGCTGGCCGAGGGCAGCACGCCGCGGCGGCCGAAGAAGGACGCGGCACGACTCGACACCGGCATCGGCCTGGTGCCGCAGGCGATCATCGACCAGCACTTCTCCGAACGTCGTCGCCTCGGGCGGCTGCTGTCGGTCGTTGCCGAGCGCCCCGAGCTGCTCGGACTCGGCATCGACGAGGACACCGGGCTGGTGATCGAACTCGGCCGCGGCCTCGAGGTGATCGGCAAGGGCATCGGTGACGCTGCTCGACGGCCGGCAGATGCAGTCGAACATCGATTCGGTGCAGGCCGACCAGCCGCTCGAGATGCTCGGCATGCGGATGCACCTGCTGCCCGCCGGCAACCAATACCCGCTCGGCGACGGCGCGGACGCCCTGCCGCGGACACTCGCGCAGGCGGTGCGCCTGCTCGCTGCCGTCGAACCCGCAGCCGAATGAGCCCGCTGGCGGGCCGGCGGGCGCCGGCTCGGTGGTTCGGCGCAATCACCCGCCCGCCGGTGCATCATCGCACCGAACTTCCCGTCACTTCCGGTCCCCTGCCCGATGATCAAGCTCTACTACCATCCGTCGCCGAATCCGCTCAAGGTCGCGCTGTTCCTGGAGGAATGCGGCCTCGAATACGAGCTGGCGCCGGTCGATACCCGCAAGGGCGACCAGCACCAACCCTGGTTCCTGGCCATCAATCCGAATGCCAAGACGCCAGCGCTGGTCGACGGTGAGGTGACCGTCTTCGACAGCAATGCGATCCTGCTCTACCTGGCCGAGAAGACCGGCCGCTTCCTGCCGCCGGACACCCCTGCGGCGCGCGGCCAGATGCTGTCCTGGCTGATGTTCGTCGCCACCGGCATCGGCCCCTACTCCGGCCAGGCGGTGCACTTCAAGCACTTCGCACCCGAACCGAAGGACTATGCGGTCAACCGCTACGACTTCGAAGCGATGCGCCACTGGCGCATCCTCGACGCCCAGCTGGCCCGGCACCGCTACATGCTCGGCGACGAGTACACGCTGGTCGACATGGCGGTCTGGGGCTGGGCGCGCGCAGTGCCGTTCATCCTCGGCGCCGATGCCTGGGACAAGCTGCCCGAGGTCAAGCGCCTGCTCGACGAGATCAATGCCCGCCCGGCGGCCCAGCGTGCCGAGGCGTTGAAGGCGCGCCATGCCTTCAAGGCCGACGTCGACGACGAGGCGCGCAAGGCGCTGTTCCCGCAGAACGCGCGGCTGGCCGGCAACCGCGGCGCCTGAAGCAGGCGCCCGGTGGCGCGGCCGGGACCCTGAACCGGGCACGGCCGCCCTGGAAACCCGGCCTGCCCGCAGGCGTCGATGCAGCGTCAGGCCGGCGCCACGAAGCCGGCGCCGCAGACGCGGTCACGTCCGCCGGTCTTGGCCAGGGAGAGCTGGGCATCGGCCTGCGCGAGCAGTTGCGCCGCATGGCCGCCGCTGCGCCCGGCGCGGCTGCATGCACCGATGCTGAGGGTGACGATCCCGCCCGGCGCGTCCGCATGATCGATCCGGTGCGACCGCACCGCGGTTCGCATCTGCTGCGCGAGCGCACGCGCACCCGACAAGGGCGTCTCCGGCAGCAGGAAGGCGAATTCCTCGCCGTCGAAGCGCGCCACCAGGTCGGCCGGCCGGCGCAGCCCGGCATCGGAGCGTCGCAGCGATGCGACGCAGGCAGCGGTCGCCGGCCGCGTGACCATGGCGGTCGTTGTAGAGCTTGAAATGATCGACGTCGATCAGCACCACGCTCAAGACACCGCCGTTGCGCGTCGTGCGCCGCCATTCGGCGACGAACTGCTCGTCGAAATGACGCCGGTTGTGCACCCCGGTCAGCGCATCGACATAGGCCCACTGGCGCAGCAGATCGGCCTGCGCCTTGAGCAGCAGCTGGGTGCGCACCCGCGCCCGCACGACGCGCGCGCTGACCGGCTTGGAGATGAAGTCGACCGCGCCGACATCCAGCCCGAAGGTTTCGGCGTCCTCGCCGTCGTGCGCAGTGATGAAGATCACCGGGATGTGGCGCGTCGCCTCGTCGCCGCGCAGGCGCCGGCACACCTCGTGACCGCTCATGTCGGGCAGCACCACGTCCAGCAGCACGACGTCGGGGCGGCGGCTGGCACACAGGGCCAGCGCCTGCGCGGCGCTGGTGGCCATGAAGACCTGGTGGTCGGGCGCGAAGGCCTGGTACAGCAGGTGGATGTTGGCCGGCTGGTCGTCGACGATCAGCACCCGCGGCAGGCGCTGCGAAAAGCCGGCGCCGCCCGGCGCCCGGTCGGACATCGCGGCAGCACTCACCGGGCACACCCTGCCATGGTGTTCGGTCGGCTGGCCCGGTTCATTCCTGATACGCCTCGATCAGCTCGCCGCAATGCACCAGCGCCTGCTCGAAATCGAGTCCGGCGATCGACTCGTCGAGCGCATCGAGTGTCTCGTCACGCGCGCCGGCGAGCGTGCGGCGCAGGTCGGCGTGCACCAGCGTGGCATCCATGTCCGAATTGCGCAGCAGCTCGGCAAGTTCACGCAGCGCGCGCCGCACCGCCTCGCGCTCGGGCAGCGTCGGAACGACCGGCCTGGCCTGCGCGCCGGCCTGCTGCATGGTGTGCATCAGCTGCAGGATGCCGGGACTGGCGCGCTCGATCTCGGCGCGCATCGACGCCGCGATCTGGCGGGCACCATTCGGTGATCGGTCGCCGGCGAGCGTGCGCTCGGCCTGCGCGGCACGCGCGGCCAGGGCGGTCGCACCGAAGGTCGCGGCCAGTCCCTTCAAGGTGTGCAGCAAGCGCTGCAGCGACCCCACCGCGAGCGCTTCGGCATCCCGGCCGGGTTCGAGCTGGGCGTGCATGCCAGCCAGGTCGTTGACGAAGGCACGCAGCATCCGCCCGTACAGGTCGTGGCGACCACCGAGCCGGGCAATTGCCGCCGCGATGTCGATGCCGGCGCCGGCGGCGGCATCGAGCACGTCGGCCGCCAGCGTGGCGGCGCCGATGTCGTCTGCCGCGAGGCGCGAACGTCCGGCGTGCAGCCGGATCACACCCACCAGGTGATCGAGGTCGAACGGCTTGCCGACATGGTCGTTCATGCCGACCGCGATGCAGGCCTCGCGGTCCGAGGCCATCGCATTGGCCGTCATGGCGACGATCGGCAGGTTCGGCAGGCGCAGATCCTGGCGGATGCGGCTGGTGGCGGCAAAGCCGTCGAGCACCGGCATCTGCAGGTCCATCAGGACCAGATCGAACGGCGGGTGGGCGGCTGCAACCGCCTCCACACCCTGCTGTCCGTCGCCGGCAAGCTGGACCGACGGCACCCTCGGCCGCCGAGCAGCTCACGCGCGATCTGCTGGTTGTTCAGGTTGTCCTCGACCACCAGCAGCCTCAGGCCGTCGAGACGACGCTGGGGCGGTGCGCCGCGGCGGGTCGACGGATGCGGCCGGGCCTGCTCGGAACGAGCGTCGACCACCGCATCGAACAGCATCGACGCGGTCACCGGCTTGACCAGGAAGCGATCGACCAGGCTCTGCTCGGTCGCGTCGCGGGTGGCCATCATCTCGCGCCCGTGCGCGGTCACCATCACGACCACCGGAACCTGGCGCTGCAGGCCGAGCTCGCGGATCCGGCGGCTGGTCTGCCAGCCGTCGAGTCCCGGCATCTGCCAGTCGACGAAGACCGCCTGGTAGTCGCGCCGCTGGCTCGACGCGGCGCGCAGCATCTCGATCCCACGTGCGCCACTGTCGGCCACCTCGACCTCCCATCCGAGCGAGTGGCCCATGCGCGCCAGCACGTCGCGCGCGGTCGCGTTGTCGTCGATCACCAAGCGCACGCAAGGCGATGCGCGGTTTGGCCGGCCGTGCCGCATCGGCACCCGGGCTGACCGCCGCCAGTGGCAGGCTGATGCTGGAACTGGAAGCAGCTGCCCTGGCCGAGCGCGCTGTCGATCCGGAGCTCGCCCCCCATCAGCGCGACCAGCCGCTGGCTGATGCTCACGCCCAGACCGGTGCCGCCGAAGCGGCGCGTCGTCGACGCCTCACCCTGGGTGAAGCCGCTGAAGATGCGCGCCTGGCTCTCCGGGGCGATGCCGATGCCGGTATCGCGGACCGCGAACTGCACCTCGGCCTGGTGTGCATCGATCGCCAGCACGCGCACCGCCACCACCACCTCGCCGGCGGCGGTGAACTTGATGGCGTTGCTGCCGAGGTTGATCAGCACCTGGTTGAGCCGCATCGCGTCGCCGACCAGCTGGCGCGGCAGTGTTGGATCGATGTCGAACAGCACCTCGACGCGCTTGCTGCCGATGTGCGCCGACAGGATCACCGACAGGTCGCGCAGCAGCTGGTCGGTGCGGAACGGATGCGGATCGAGCGTCATCTTGCCCGCCTCGACCTTGGAGAAATCGAGGATGTCGTTGAGCAGCCCGAGCAACGATCGAGCGGCGCCTTCGGTCTTGGCGGCATAGTCGGCCTGGCGCGAGCGTCAGGTCGGTCTTGCGCAGCAGCGCCAGCATGCCGAGGATCGCATTCATCGGCGTGCGGATCTCGTGGCTGGTATTGGCCAGGAACTGGCTCTTGGCGCGCGATGCCGCCTGCGCGGTCTCGGTCGCACGCACCAGCTCGGTGATGTCGATCCGGAAGCCCACCGTGTGGCCGTCGGGCAGCTTGCGGTCGACCACGCGCAGCGTGCGGCCGTCATCGAGCTGCTGGATGTAGGTTGCATTCGCGACCCGGAATGCCGCCAGCCGCTCGCCCACCCATTCCTCGATCCGGCCGACCGCCGCCGGAATGCGCCCGGTGTGCACACCGTCGCGGATGATGTCCTCGAAGCGCGTTCCCGGGACCAGCAACGCCGGCCGAGGGCCGATAGATCTCGCGGTACTTGTCGTTGCAGAAGACGAGCCGGTCCTCGGCGTCGTAGAGCACGAAGGCCTCGCCGATCGCGTCGATCGCGCCGCGCATCAGCGCCGCGCTGCGCTTGACCTCGGCCTCGGCCTCGCGCCGCGAGCTGATGTCGCTGTAGGTGGTGACGAAGCCGCCGCTCGGCATCGGCGCACCGCGCACCTCGAGCAGCGCGCCGTTCGGTCGCTCACGCTCGAAACGGTGCGGCAGGTTGTGGTGCCGCGCGCGCTCGATCGACACGACTGACGATCGCGTCGACATCGCCGGCGCCGTACTCGCCACGTTCGGCATTGAAGCGGATCACGTCCTCGAACCGCACCACCTCCCGGTCGAGCAGCTGGGCCGGAAGCTCGAGCAGGAGCGCGAAGCTGGCTGTTGGCGATCACCAGGTTCAGGTTCGCGGTCGAACACGCTCAGGCCGCACGGCAGGTTCTCGAGGACGCTGGTCAGCAGCTCGTTGTTGCGCCGCAGGTCGGCTTCCATGCGCTGGCGCTCACCCTCGGCGATCTTGCGCTCGCTGATGTCGGACTCGATCAGGATGAAGCCGCTCAGCGCGCCCGCGCCATCGCGCAGCGGCTGGAGCTCGGTCTCGCTCCAGTACGGCAGGCCATCGCGGCGCTGGCTCAGCAGCACACCGTCGAACGGCGTGCCGTCGGCGAGCGCCGCATCCAGGCGGGCCAGTGTCTGCGCATCGCTGGCGTCGAACTGCAGCAGCGCGAGCGGCGAACCGACCGCACCCGCAGCGGCGTGGCCGGTGATGCGCTCGAATGCATCGTTGACCCAGGTGATCGTGCGCTTCGCGTCGGTGATCACGACCGCATTCGAGGTCCGGCGCGCCACCAGCGCCAGCCGGTCGAGATCGGCCGTCATGCGCCGTGCCAGTGCCTCGGCGCGGGCGCGCCCGCTCACCTGCTGCTGCAGCAGCAGCGCCAGCAGCGCGGCAGCCAGCGTACCGCCAGCCAGGACCATCCAGGGCAGCGGCGACGCCGATGCCGCATCGAACAGCGGCGTGCTGCTGATCTGCATCACCAGCATGCGACCCGGCACCGGCAGCGCCTGGCGATCGCTGAAGCGGCTCGGCGCCGGATCGGCTGCCTCCATGCCGGCCGAGTCGAAGATGCGCACGCCGGCCGAATCGGCGACCGCCTCGTCGAACAGGCGCACACGGGCCTGGCCGAGCGCCACATCGGGCAGCCCGGCCAGCAGTTCGTCGATCACGATCGGCGCAAACAGGAGCCCGCTCAGGCGCTCGTTGCGCTCACGCGCATGGCGCATCGGCGGCCCGGGGCGGTAAACCGGGACGAACAGCAGCACGCCCGGCGTGCGGCGATTGTCCTGCACCAGCGTGATCGGCCCGGTGATCACCGCCTCGCCGGAATCGATCGCCTGCAGCGCGGCCTCGCGCCGCTGCCGTTCGGAACCGATGTCGAGCCCGGCCGCCCCCAGGTTGTCGGCCTGCGGCTCGATGTACCGGATCAGGTAGTGGTGATCGGGCTCGCCGGCATCGATGCTGTGCATCCGGAAACCAGGCGCTCCGTCGGCCCGCACCGTGTCCAGGTAGCCCGGCAGATCCTCGCGCGCAACCGGCTCGATCAGTCCGAATCCGCGCACGCCCGGAAACTCGCGCCCCAGGTCGCGCGACTCGACATAGGCGGCAAACGCCGCCCGATCGAGTTGTCCGCTGGCGGCGTAGGTGCCGCGCGCCCCGTTCAACCCGTACACCGGCGTGCGAAAGCGGCGCTCGATCTCGCGGGCTGCCCGCTCGACCGCGCGCTCGAATTCGGCGCCGGCGGCGAGCCTGGTCGTGTGCTGCACCCACACGCCGGCGGCGGCAGCCAGCGCCAGCCCGGCCAGGAAGACCATCAACGGCGCCAGAACGCGTGCATCCAGGGTCTGGCGCAACCGGAACATCGATCGAATCCTTTCCTTGGTGGCGCCGATTGTCGATGATCACGCCGCATGGTCCGACCCGGTCGCCACAGGAGCGGTCGGCCAGACCCCCAGTTCCGACCTTCGCCGTGCGCCCCGAGCCGGAACCCGGCGGCGACACAGCGCGGCGAAGGCACTCCGGCAGCGCGTCACAGCGCGCTTCCGACCGGGCCGCATCGGCAGTCGGAGGGATGCCGCCGTCGACCGCTACGACCAAGATGAGTCGAACGCTTGCAACCGCAACGACGCGCGGCAACGCCGCCGCGCTCCAGGCCGCCCCCGCTCCGGCCTGCGCGGCGCCATGCGCGCTCGGAAAAAGGTGAATTTCGCACACAAGGCGCAGCACCGATTCACCACCTCGACAGGCCTTGCAAACCTATCCTGAGCAGGTCGCCCCGGTCCATCCGCTCCGGGGCGCTCAGGAGGAACGTTCCATGCAAGCACCGTCGATCACCCTGGATCTGCAGTCCACCCGTGCCGACCCCTGCGTCACGCTCCTGCGCGATGCGGGCAGTCCGAGTGCGCGCATCTATGCGCGCATGCTGGACCTCGTCGACTATGGTCTCGTCTTCGTGGTCGCCGGAGAGCATGTCGCCTTCGCAAACCGGGTCGCGCGGCGCGAACTGGCCACCGATCATCCGCTGCGCCTGACCGACGAGACGCTCGGTGCGCGCGATCCGAAGGACCTGGTCCAGCTGCGCAGCGCGCTGGTCGGCGCCTGGCACAAGGGTCTGCAGCGCCTGCTCACGCTCGACGACGGTTCGGGAGAACCGGTGACGATCGCCGTCGTGCCGATCGGCGAGCCGACCGCGCAGCCGGTTGGCGCGATGCTGATCTTCGGCAAGCGCAAGGTGTGCGAGGAACTGAGCGCCGACGCATTCGCGCGCCAGCATCGGCTGACCCATGCCGAGTCGCGCGTGCTGAAGGAACTGTGTGAAGGCACCCGGCCGACCGACATCGCCGCGGTGCAGGGGGTGGCGCTGAGCACCGTGCGCACCCACATCGGCTGCATCCGGGAGAAGGTCGGTGCACCGAGCATCGGGGCGCTGGTGCGCCGCGTCGCCCGCCTGCCGCCACTGGCCAGCCTGCTGCGGGCCTGAAGCGCCGCGGCGCCGGTCGGCGCGGCCTTGCTGCCAGGAGCTGCGCCTATGATGCGCTGCTGCCACGGCCCCGACGCCGCGACAGCAGCCTTCATGAGCCTGCGCACCACGTCGCCGCCAGCGGACCGACCCGACCTGAACAACGTCCCTCTCGGCGATGCCCTGCGGCGTCTGGCCGAGCGCTGCGAGATGCGGCGCTTCCCGAAAGGCCGTCTCCTGATCCAGGAGGGTGAGCCCGGCTCGACGCTCTACATCATCCTGTCCGGGCGGCTGTGCGCCTACTCGACCACCGATGACGAGAGCCGCCGCATCGTCTATGGCGAATACCTGCCGGGTGAATTCCTGGGCGAGATGGGCCTCGACGGCGGACCGCGTTCGGCCAGCGTCGAGGCCGTCGAATCGAGCTGGTGCGCGATCGTGACCCGCCCGACGCTCGAACAGTTCGTCGCCGAGCATCCCGGCTTCGCGTTCGAACTCATCGCCAAGGTGATCCGGCGCGCCCGCGCCGCCACGCTCAGCCTGCGCGCGATCGCGCTGAACGATGTCTACGGACGCATCGCCTGGCTGCTCAACACCCGCGCGATCGCGCAGCCCGACGGCAGCCGCCGTGCCGGACCGCTGACGCACCAGCAGATCGCCGACGTGCTCGGCTGCACCCGACCGATGGTCAGCCGGGTGATGAAGGAACTGCAGATCGGCGGCTATGTCGAGATCCGCCAGCGCATGATCGAACTGCGCAAGCCGCTGCCGGACCGGTTCTGATCGCTGCGCCGCCGTTGGTGCGGCGTGCCGCGCGCATGCCCGACCGGCCCGTGTCCGCCCACTACAATCCAGCCTCCCATCGAGCGCCCATCCGGCCCGTGCGGCGTCGGTCGTGGCCTCGGCGCAGCGCGACGGCTGCGTCGCGCACCCACCGGTCCGCAGGACATCGGTGCCAGCACCTCGCCAGGCCAGGGACGGGCCCGGGCCGACTGCTGCTCGCGTCCGGCCGGCCGCTCGAATCGCCCCGCCCAGGAGCCACAGAACCGATGCCCGCCTCCCCTTCGAATCCGCCGTCGTCGGCAGCCGCACCGTCGCTGCTGCGCCGCATTCCGCTCGCCTTCGGCGCCTTCTTCTCGCTGCTCGGCGATGCCGGCCTGGCCGCGCGCTACCAGGCGCTGCGGGCCGCAACCGCGGCGGCGGCACCGGCAACCGCACCGCCTCCCCCGCCGCCCGCGCCGGTCCTGCAGCGCGTGCCGACCGACGCGGCGCTGCAGCTGCTGGCGCTGCTGCAGCGCGATGCGCGGCTGATCGACTTCGTCGGCGAGGACCTGTCCGGCTACGACGATGCGCAGATCGGTGCCGCCGCGCGCGTCGTCCACGAAGGCTGCGCCAAGGTGCTGCGCGAACATTTCAGCATCGCGCCGGTCCGCAGCGAGGAAGAAGGCAGCCCGGTCACGCTGCAGGCCGGCTTCGACCCGGCTGCGGTGCGCCTGACCGGCAACGTGGTCGGCCAGCCGCCGTACCGCGGTCACCTGAGCCACCGCGGCTGGCGCGTCACCGAGGTGCGCCTGCCGCAGCTGGCCGAATCGCACGATGCGCGCATCGTCGCGCCAGGCCGAGGTCGAGCTGTGAGCGACGCCGACACGCCGCCACCGCACGCCGCGCTTTGCGATCGGCATCGACCTCGGCACCACCCACTGCGCGCTGGCCAGCGTCGACATCGGCGCCAGCGCCGCGCGATGCACGCGTCCACGAGCTGCTGCCGATCGCCGCAGCTGAGCGCACCCGGCTCGGTCGAGAGCCGTCCGCTGCTGGCGTCGTTCCTGTACCTGCCGCACGCCGGACGAATTCGCCGCCGGCGAGCTGGCGCTGCCGTGGGCGGCCGACGATGACTCGATCGTCGGCGATTTCGCGCGCGCGCGCGGCGCCGCAACGCCGCTGCGGCTGGTGTCGAGCGCCAAGAGCTGGCTGTGCCACCCGGGCGTCGACCGGCGCGGCGCGATCCTGCCGCCCGACGCGCCGCCCGAGGTGCTGCGCGTCTCGCCGCTCGACGCCTCGATGCGCTACCTGCGCCATCTGCGCCAGGCCTGGGACCAGGCGCATCCGGATGCGCCGTTCGCCGAGCAGGACGTCACCGTCACCGTGCCGGCGTCGTTCGACCCGGCGGCGCGCGAGCTGACGGTCGAGGCGGCGCGCGCGGCCGGCTGCGGCACGCTCAACCTGCTCGAGGAGCCGCAGTCGGCGCTCTACAGCTGGATCCAGGCGCAGCGACGGCGCCTGGCGCGAGCAGGTGCGTCCGGGCGACGTGATCCTGGTGGTCGACGTCGGCGGCGGCACCAGCGACTTCTCGCTGATCGCGGTGCACGAGCGCGACGGCGAGCTCGAGCTCGAGCGCATCGCGGTCGGCGAGCACATCCTGCTCGGCGGCGACAACATGGACCTGGCGCTGGCGCACCGCGTGGCCGCCAAGCTGGCGAGCCAGGGCAGCCGGCTCGATCCGTACCAGATGCGCTCGCTCACGCTCGCCTGCCGCCATGCCAAGGAACGGCTGCTGAGCGCCGGACGCGCCGCCGGCCGAGCCGATCGTCGTCGCCAGCCGCGGCAGCAAGCTGATCGGCGGATCGATCCGCACCGAGCTGACGCGCGACGAGGTGAGCGCGACCGTGCTCGACGGCTTCTTCCCGGCGGTCGATGCCGATGCGCGGCCGCAGACGCGGGTGCGCGCCGGCCTGGCGCAGCTCGGCCTGCCGTACGCGCAGGATGCGGCGATCACGCGCCACCTGGCGGCCTTCCTCGGCCGCCAGGCCGGCGCCGCCGCCGCGGCCGGATCCGATGCCGGCGCCGCGGCAGCGTTCCTGGCGCCGACCGCGGTGCTGTTCAACGGCGGCGTGTTCAAGTCGCCGCAGCTCGCGCAGCGCCTGCTCGACACGCTGAACCGGCTGGCTGGCGGGCGCCGGCGCAGCGCCGGCGCGTGCGCTCGAAGGCGCCGACCTCGACCTCGCGGTGGCGCGCGGCGCCGCCTACTACGGCCATGTGCGCCACGGCCGCGGCGTGCGCATCCGCGGCGGCACCGCCTTCGCCTACTACGTGGCGGTCGAGTCGGCGATGCCGGCGGTGCCGGGCGTCGAGCCGCCGATCCAGGCGCTGTGCGTGGCGCCGTTCGGCATCGAAGAAGGCAGCGCCGCCGAGCCGGCCGAGATGGAGCTCGGGCTGGTGGTCGGCGAGCCGGTGCACTTCCGCTTCTTCGCCTCGTCGACGCGGCGCGACGACCGCGTCGGCACCCTGCTCGACTGGTGGCATCCGGATGAGCTGGTCGAGCTCGATTCGATCGGCGCGACGCTGCCGGCCGACGGCCGCACGCCGGGCGAGGTCGTCGCGGTGCGGCTGCATGCCGGCGTCAGCGGGGTCGGCACGCTCGAGATCGAGGCCATGCCGCGCGACGGCGGCGAGCGCTGGAAGGTCGAGTTCGACACCCGCGGCAGCCCGCGCGAGCCGATGCATTGAGCGCGCGCCGCGCCACGCCGGCGTTCAGCGTCGGCATCGACCTCGGCACCACGCACACGGTGGTCGCCTGGGCGCCGGCGCGCGGCGCGGTCGATGCCGCGGCGGTGCAGCTGTTCCGGATCGAGCAGCTGGTCGCGCCGGGCGAGGTCGAGGCGCGCGCGCTGCTGCCGTCGATGCGCTATCACGCCGCCGACGGCGAACTCGCCGCCGGCGAGCTGGCGCTGCCGTGGTCGGCCACGGTGGAAGCCGAGCCGGCGCCGGTCGTGATCGGCGAACTGGCGCGCTCGCTCGGCGCCCAGGTGCCGGGGCGGCTGGTGGCGAGCGCCAAGAGCTGGCTGTCGCATGCGGCGGTCGACCGCCAGGCGGCGATCCTGCCGTGGGGCGGCGCCGAAGACGTGCGCCAAGGTGTCGCCGGTGGCGGCCAGCGCGAGCTACCTCGCGCACGTGCGCGCGGCCTGGAACCAGCAGCACCCAGGGGCACCGCTCGAAGACCAGGAGATCGTGCTGACGGTGCCGGCGTCATTCGACGATGCGGCGCGCGCGCTCACGCTGCAGGCGGCGCGCGAGGCCGGACTGCCCGAGCTGCGCCTGCTCGAGGAGCCGCAGGCGCGCTCTCACGACTGGCTGTGGCGGCATCGCGACCACGCTGGCGCGATGACCTCGCCGGCAGCCGGCTGGTGCTGGTGTGCGACGTCGGCGGCGGCACCACCGACCTGAGCCTGGTGCGCATCGACCATGCCGATGCCACCGGGCCGCGCTTCGAGCGCGTCGCGGTCGGTCGTCACCTGATGCTCGGTGGCGACAACATGGACCTGGCGATCGCGCACCAGGTGGAAGCCGGGCTGGCCGGCGGCGGCGCAGGCGGACGCCTGAATGCCGGCCGGCTGGCGCAGCTGATCGAGCGCTGCCGTGCGGTCAAGGAACGCCTGCTCGCCGACGGCGCCGCGCCGAGCGCGAGCGTGACGCTGCTCGGCGGCGGCGCCAGGCTGGTCGGCGGCGCGCGCTCGGTCGAACTGCAGCGCGACGCGGTGCGCGCGAGCATCGTCGACGGCTTCTTCCCGCGGGTGGCGGCGGATGCGCGGCCACTCGCGCGGGCGCTCCAGCGCGCTGGTTTCGTTCGGCCTGCCGTATGCAAGCGATCCGGCGGTGACTCGCCACATCGCCGCCTTCCTGCAGCTGCATGCCGACGCCGGCGCAGCCGGACGCGCTGCTGCTCAACGGCGGCGTGTTCCGCGCCGCGGCAATCGTGCAGCGGCTGCATGCGGTGCTGGCCGACTGGCGCGGTGCGCCGCTGCACCGGCTCGACAACGACGATCCGGACGCGGCGGTGGCACGCGGCGCGGTGGCGCATGCGCTGGCCCGGCGCGGTCAGGCGCCGACGCATCGCGGCCGGCTCGGCGCGCAGCTACTTCCTGCAGCTCGACGACCCGGCTTCCGACGCCGACGCGCGTCCGGCGGTGTGCCTGCTGCCGCACGGCAGCCAGCCCGGCCACGAGGTGCGGCTCGACGGTCGCGCCTTCGCGCTGCGCACCGGTGCGCCGGTGCGCTTCCACCTCGCTGCGACCACCGCCGGCGGTACCGACGCGGCGTTCAACCGCGCCGGTGCCCTGGTCGACCTGCGCCACCTCGATGCCGAACCGCTGCCGCCGATCGCGACGGTGATCCGCGATGCCGGCGCGCGAAGCCGCGCGAGATCGAGGTCGGCCTGGTGGCGCAGCTGACCGAACTCGGCACGCTCGAGGTCGCCTGCATCGCCGCCGACGATCCGGCCCGCCGCTGGCGGCTCGAATTCCAGCTCCGCGACGGCGACGCCATTACCGGCGGTGCGGCGCTGCCGCCGCAATTCGACGCCGCGGTGGCGGCGATCGAATCGGTATTCGGCGCGCGCGACCGCAGCGCCGGTCCCAAGCTCGTCAAGCAGTTGCGCGCCCGGCTCGAGGCGCTGCTCGGCCACCGCGAGCAATGGACCACCGCGCTGCTGCGCCCGCTGTTCGACGCAGCTGCTGCAGCGCGCGCGCGGACGCCGCCGCTCGGCCGATCACGAGCGGCTGTGGCTGAGCCTGGCCGGCTGGTGCCTGCGCCCGGGCTACGGTGATCCGCTCGACGACTGGCGCATCGACCAGCTGTGGCCGCTGTTCGAGCAAGGCGTCCAGCACGGCCACGATGCACAGGTCTGTGCCGAATGGTGGACGCTTGTGGCGGCGCGTGGCCGGCGGCCTCGATGCGCAGCGCCAGCACGCGGCTGCTGCAGGATTTCGCCTTCAACCTGCGCGGCGGCGAAGCCGGACTGGGCGAGCGCCCGCCCCGCCTGGTGAAGGGCGGCTGGGACGACATGCTGCGCGTCGGTGCCTCGCTCGAGCGCATCCCGGCGCCGCACAAGGTCGAGATCGGCGACTGGCTGATCGAGCGCGTCCGGCATCCGAAAGGGGGCGATCCGGCGCGCATCGATCCGTGGACGCTGTGGGCGATCGGCCGCATCGGCACCCGCGTGCCGCAGTACGGCAGCGCGCACGAGGTGGTGCCGATGGCAACCGCAGTCGGCTGGGTCGAGGCGCTGCTCATGCTCGACTGGAAGCGGGTCGACGGTGCCGCTGCCGCAGCATCGAACCTGGCTCGCCTGAGTGGCGACCGCAGCCGTGACCTGCCGGCCGAGGTGTGCGAACGCGTCGCGGCCCGCCTGCAGGCAATCGGCGCGCCCCCGAGTTGGGCCGTCCGAGTGCGCGCGGTGGTGGTGCTGGATGCCGCTGACGAGCGCAGCGTCTACGGCGATGCGCTGCCGCCGGGGCTGAAGCTGATTGCGTGACGAGGCTTCCCCTCCTTCAGGGGGCGTGGGGTACAGCGCTCAGTTGCGCCGCGATTCCGTAACCGCACGTTGCCGGCACAGTCGCTTCATCCAACGCCCTGGCGAGCTCCCCGCCGGGCGCCGGCAAAGCTTGACGCAAACGGATGCGCAGGCGCGGCTACACCGCTTCGCTGCGCCCGCTCCAGTTGGCGTGGCGCGGCGATACCGCCATCTCGAGCTGTCCGCTCGCCAGCCATTGGTCGAGTGGTTGCCTGGCCCGTGCGATCAGTTCGTCGGAGGTGTCGGCATGGGCCCTGACCAGCCCGAGCCAGCCGTTGCGCCCGGCGCGCTTGACCGCATACAGGGCGGCGTCGGCGGTATCGACCGATGCCGCCCAGTCGAGCGCGCGCGGATGCTGCGGCGAGAGCGGGAAGCAGGAGAAGCCGATCGAGCAGGTCTTGTACAGGAAGCTGCCATCGTCGAGTGCGAACGGCTGGGTCGCCACCGCATTGAGCACCCGCTCGGCCAGTGAGGCCGCATGCGCCCGCGAGGTGGCGCGGGCGACGATCAGAAACTCCTCGCCGCCCCAGCGCACCAGGTAGTCGGTGTCGCGAAACACCCGCTCGAGCCGCTCGCGCATCTGCCCGATCACCGCATCCCCGGCGGCATGGCCGTGCTGGTCGTTGATCTGCTTGAAATGATCGATGTCGAGCAGGAAGAAGATCAGGTCCGCATCCTCCGGCAGCCGGTCGAGTCCGGCATGGCCCTCGTGACGGCGCACGACCAGCCGGGTATCGTCCTCGATGAAGCGCATCACGAAGCGCCGGTTGCGCAGCCCGCTGAGCGAATCGGTCATGCTCGCCTCGTCGCGCGCAGCACTCTCCTGCTGCAGCGCCGCAGCGACGCGCTGCAGTTCGGCGGTCCGTTGCTCGACCTTGTGCTCGAGCGCCAGCTTGCCGCGCCGCAGGGCGCGCGTGCGCCACCGCTCGAGGGCCACCAGCAGCGCCAGCAGCACCAGCAGCCCGAGCAGGCGCAGGCCCGGATGCTGCCACCACGCCGGCTCGACCCGCACCGGAATCGACAGCTCGTCCTCGTTCCAGACGCCGCTGCGGTCCCCTGCCCGCACCCGCAACAGGTAGTCGCCCGGATCGAGGTTGCCATAGCTCGCGATCCGGAAGTCGCTGCCGCTCTCGACCCAGTCGGCATCGAAACCATCGAGGCGATGGGCGTAGCGGGTGCGCTGCGGATCGGTGTAATCCAGGGCGACGAACTCGACGCTGAAGCTGCGCTGGCCGGGGCCGATCCGCAGCCCGCTCCCGACCTGCTGCGACGGCTGCGGAATCTTGTCGATGCGCAGCTCCGAAACGACCAGCGGCGGCTCGTAGTCCGAGACATCGAAGCGCTCCGGCTCGACCACCAGCACCCCTGCGCTGCCGCCGAACAGCAACCGTCCATCAGCGGTCTTGAGCGCCGATCCGAACCATCCGGTCCCGATGTCGACCCCGTCGGCCGCAGTCAGCTCATGCAGGCGGTCGAGCGCCGGATCGTAGACATGCATGTGGGTCCAGATGCGCCCGCGGCCGTCCTGCAGCAGGTTCGCGCCGAACGGGCGATTGACGACGCCGTGGCGCTCGCTGATGCGCTCGAAGCGCGCATGGCGGCCGTCGAAGCTGAGCATCCGGTGCAGACCGGCGACGGCGGTATCGATCCACAGCGTGCCGTCGCGGCCGATCAGCAGGCCCACCACCACCGAATTGGCCAACCCGTCGACCGCGCGTTCGGCGTCGACCTCGTGCAGGCGCGCACCCACCGCCGTATCGAGCGTGAACAGCCCGCGCGAGGATCCGATCCACAGGCGCCCATCAGCCGCTTCGGCCACCTTGTACACCGGGCCGGTCAGCACAGCACCGTCGCGCAGCAGGATGCGCTCGAACTGGCGGGTTCCCGGACGCAGCACCTGCAGCCCGTCCTGGGTGGCGATCCACAGTGCACCGTCGAGTGATTCGTGCAGATCGTGGGTGGCGCCGGCATCGTGCGGCCACAGCTGCGGCGTTCGCGTGCCAGCGTCGAACCGCACCACCGCAGCGGTCGTCCCGAACCAGATCGATCCATCGGCGCGCTGGATCATCGCTTCATCGGGCTCGGTCGCACCGCGCGCCAGTTCGCCGAGGCGCTGGTGCGCCAGCAGCATCCCGGTGCTGCGCAAGCGGCGATCGAGCGCGACGATGCCGACATGGCGCGCCGATGCCAGGATCGAGCCGTCGTCGAGCTGCAGCAGGCTGCGCACATCGACCGTCGGCAGCAGCCCGCCGGGCCGCAGGTCGGGTCCCCGCACCCTCACCCCCCGGTGGTCGGGATCATGGCGCTGCAGACCGAGGCCCAGACCGCCGACCCAGATCATTCCCGCGCGATCGAGCAGCAACGAGGTCACCTCGTCCGCGCTCAACCCGGTCCGGTCGCGCAGGTGGTGGCGCAGGCGCTGCTGCAGCCGACCGTCGGCGACGCCATAGAGCTCGATGCCGGCACTGCTGCCGGCCCACATCGTGCGACCCGGCGCCTCGACGAAGGCGCGGATCGCTGCCCGCGGCGCCGGATCGGCCTCCAGGCGCCGGTCGAGCTGCCGCACCTGCAGGCTGATCGGATCGATGACGGCCAGTCCGCCATCGGCCAGGCCGATCCAGATCCGTCCGTCGGTTGCCTGGTGCAAGGCCACGACATTCGGCGCCGCGTCGCCGCTGCGGGCTTGGTCATCCAGCGCCACCGGCTCGAAGCCTTCGCTTCCGGGCCGGTGGCGTGCCAGTCCGTTCCAGCTGCCGATCCACAGATCGCCCTCGCGATCGATCATCAGCGCGCCGATCCGATCGTCCGGCAGACCCCCCGCGACCGGCCGCTGCCGGTGGGTGGTGAAGCGGCGCGTGACCGGATCGAAACGGGCCAGTCCGCCGCCGAGGCCGCCGACCCAGATGCCGCCAAGCCGGTCTTCGGCCAGCGCCAGGATGGTCGGCGCCGGGGCGTCATGCGCCCCGCCACCGCGGAACAGCAGCACCTGCCCGTCGCGCGGATCGTGCATCGCCAGTCCGTCCTGCTCGGTACCGATCCACATCCGCCCGTCCCGGCCGGCAAGCATCACCTTCACCCAGCCGAGGTTGCGCTGCGTCGGGTCGCTGCTCTCGCGCTCGACCGGCCTGAAGCGGTGACCGTCATAGCGGACCAGCCCGTTGCCGGTGCCGATCCAGATGAACCCGCTGCGGTCCTGCGCCAGGCTCGCCACCACGTTGCGCGGAATGCCGTTGCCACCGACCGCCTCGAAGCGCGGGCGTTCAAGCGGGTCTTCGAGCAGCGCCGCGAGGCGCGGTTCAGCGCCGTGCGCCGTCCCCCAGCCGCTCAGCAGCAGCGCCACCATCAGCCAGCCGTGCAACCAGCAGCCGACCCGTCGGGCCGCGCGGTCGAGGCCTCCGCGGCACCAGCCGGGGATTTGCCAGTTGTCGGATCGATCCGCGGCGCCCAGGTGCATCGGTTCGGTGGTCTCGTTCGCCAGCACGCGCCAGCCTGGACGCGATGATAGGCGGGTACGGCGACCGACTCTGCAGGGCCGCGGCACCGCCGACCCGGTGGTTCAGCCCGGCGACTGGCGCCAGGCCTTCATGCTCGACACCACCGCCAGCAGCTCGACCGGTTCCACCGGTTTCGGCAGGTGCATCTGGAAGCCGTACTCGAGCGCGCGCATGCGGTCCTCGACCCGCGCATAGGCGGTCAGCGCGATGGCCGGCGCACTCGGCCGCCCGGCATCGCGTTCCTGGGCGCGCAGCGCCTGGATGAAGGCATAGCCATCCTGACCGGGCATGCCGATGTCGCTCACCACGATGTCCGGCTGCAACGCCGCCGCCAGGATCAGACCCTGCTCGGCCGATGCCGCGGGCTCGACCGTGGCGCCACCGCTTTCCAGCACCGTGGCCAGCATCTGGCGCGCGTCGTCGTCGTCTTCGACCAGCAGGATGGTGCAGCCGGCGAGTCCGAACCGCTGCGGGTCGCCTGCCGGTGCCTCGGTGGTGGCTGGCCGGGTGCACGCGCGGCTCGCACAGCAGCGGCGCCGCGGAGGCCTTCAGCGGCGCGAGCGGCAGGCAGACGGTGAAGGTCGAGCCGAGGCCGATGCCGTCGCTGCCGGCCCAGACATTGCCGCCATGCAGTTCGACCAGTTCACGCACGATCGCCAGTCCGAGTCCGAGTCCGCCGTGCTGGCGGGTGGACGAGGCGTCGACCTGGGTGAAGCGCTCGAAGATCTGCGGCAGGTGCTGCGGCGCGATGCCGGCGCCGTTGTCGCGCACCGAAATCTCGACATGCGAATTGATCCGCTCCAGGGTGACCGAAATGCGTCCGCCCTTGGGGGTGAACTTGACCGCATTCGACACCAGGTTCCAGATGATCTGCTGCAGCCGCTGGGGGTCGCCGGTGATCGGCCCAGCGGCCGGATCGATCAGCAACTGAAGCCGGATGTCCTTGGCCATGGCGGCCGGCCGCATCGCCTCGATCGCCGCCTCGACCGCCTGCACCGGCGTGAACTGCTGCACGTTCAGTCGCAGCTTGCCACTGACGATGCGCGAGATGTCCAGCAGGTCCTCGACGATCTGCGCCTGCGCCCGCGCATTGCGGTCGATCGTGACCACCGCCCGCTCGGCGAGCTCGGGCGCCAGGCGGCCGGTGGCCAGCAGCTTGGCCCAGCCCAGGATCGAGGTGAGCGGTGTGCGCAATTCGTGCGAGACGGTGGCCAGGAACTGATCCTTCAGCCGGTTCGCCTCGGCCGCCTCGTGATACAGCCGCTGCTTTTCCTCGGCCTCCTGCTCGGCCCGCTGGCGTGCGCGATTGACCTCCTCGAACAGACGGGCCTTGTTGAGTCCGATCGCCGCCTGCGCCGCCATGCCTTCGAGCAGCCGCTCGTGATGGGCGGTGAAGACGTCCGGCAACTCGTGGCCGAAGAACAGTCCGCCGACCACCTCGCCGGTGCCGAACCGGACCGGCACCGCCAGGTACGACCGCACCGGCAGGTGACCGGGCGGCATGCCGTGGTGCGGCCCCATCTTGCCGTAGCGTGGATCGGCCAGCACATCGGCGATGCGCAGCGTCCGTTCGCCGGCGAAGGTCGGTCCGAACAGCGGCGTGGCGCGCGGCATCGGAAACTGCGAGAACTTGTCGGCCGACACGCCCGCCAGCCGGTACAGCATGTAGCGCTCGCCCTGGGCGTCGTACTGGTTGTAGAAGAAGGCGCCGAACTGGGCCCCGCTCAGCCGGGTGGCCGTGTCGGTCACCATCTCGACGATCTTGTCGACCTCGAGCTCCTGCAGCACCAGGTGGCCGATCTCGCGCATCGCCTCGTGCTCGGCCTCCTGCTGCAGGCGCGGCCGCGCATCCTGCACCTCGATCACCGTGCCGATCACCTGGCCGCCGCGACGGATCGGACTGGCGGTGAAGGTGACGGGGTAGAAGGTGCCGTCCTTGTGGACGAACACCTCTTCGCCCTTTTCGCGCATGTTGGCCGGCGCGGCCCGGTCGATCGGGCAATCCTTCAACGGATACGGACGGCCGTCGGGATGGTGGTGGTGCACGAATTCGTGCAGCGCGGCGCCCTGGACTTCCTGCAGCGTGAACCCGGTCAGCTCCTCGGCCGAGCGGTTCATGTAGATGCAGTGCTGCCGATGGTCCATCACGAACAGCGCCACGGTGGCGTTCTCGCAGACATCCTGCAAGCGCGACAGCAGATCGGCCGAGGCGGGTGACGATTCCTCGAGAAAGCTCATGGGAGAGAGGCAGGGACGCGCCCGGCGGAACTGCAATCCAGCATTTTCACCGCACCCAGGACAGCTCGGAGGGGTGCCACCTCGACGGCATCGACTCGGTCGCCAGGGGATTCACCGGCGCTTCTCAGCGCGGCTCGGAAGCCTGGTGGCTCAGCAGCACGCCGAGCTGATCGACCACCGGCGCCCAATCGGCATCCTCGCGGATCTCGTCGCGCAGGAACTGTGACTGCGACTCGGTCCAGAACGGTGCCTCGGCGACCGCACTGCCGGCCGAGATCGGGCGATGGGTCTGGATGAACTGCTCGATCGAGGCATCGTCGGCCGGCAAGCCGAGCTGGCGAAACAATTCGGGCAGCGAGTGATTGGACAGTTCCATGGGATGGCGTGGCTCGAAAGTGGCAAGGGACCGGCCGCAAGGCGGCAGCTTCGCGGACGATGATAGGCGGACCCGCCGTCGCTCGCGTCGGACAGCACGCCGACCGTCGGTCCGACGCCGCGCCACGGCGGGCCGACCTCAGCGACGCGGCCGGAGGACCTTCGGATCGATGCCGTCGCCGTCGAACATCGCATCGACCAGCGACGCACGGTGGCTCAGCACCGCACGCTGGTTGATCGATCCCTTGTCGGTGACCTCGCCCTTGTCGATCGACGGCGGCTCGAGCAGCAGGTGCGCGCGCGCCACCCGGCTCGCGCTGCCGCTGCCGCTGCGCCACAGCCGGTCGACCATGTCCTGGAAGAACGCCTGTACCCGAGGGTGCGCCAGCACCTCGGCCGCCGGGGTGCCATCGGGCAATGCCGCGAGCCGGCGGCATTCGTCCAGGCGCGGCAGCACCAGCACCCCGATCTCGGAGCGGTTGATGCCGGCCACCACCGCATCCTGCACGCACGGCGCGCCCTCGGCCACCACCCTGGCACGCAGTGGACCGACGCTGACGAAGGTGCCGGTGTCGAGCTTGAAATCCTCCGCGATCCGGCCGTCGAAGAACAGGCCGAGCTGCGGGCTGCTGCGGATCGACCCAGTGCGCGGCGTCACCGGTGCGGTAGAAGCCCTCGTCATCGAACGCCTCCGCGGGTCAGCTCGGGCTCGCGCCAGTAGCCCGGCATCACATTCGGGCCGCGGAAGCGGATCTCGTTCTTGGCGTACTGGCGCCGTCACCGTCGCGCACCAGCTTGACCTCGACGCCCGGGCACGGCAGGCCGATGCGGCCCGATTTCACCTCCTCGGCGCGGACCGCGAAGGTGCACGACGGCGCGGTCTCGGTCATGCCGAGGCCGGTGAACATCGGGATCTTCTCGCCCACCGTCTGCACCGCCAGCCGATCGATCTGGTCCCACACCGCCTGCGACAGCCCGGCGCCGGCGAACATGAAGGCCTTGACCTGCCTGAACAGCGACTGGCGCAGCGCGGCGTCGTTTTCCATCGCCGAGGCGATCTCCTCGAAGCCCTTCGGCACGTTGAAGTAGATCGTGGGCGAGATCTCGCGCAGGTTGCGCAGCGTGAGCGCGATGCCCTTCGGCGTCGGCTTGCCTTCGTCGATGTAGAGCGTGCCGCCGTTGTAGACCGTGATGCCGACGTTGTGGTTGCCGCCGAAGGTGTGGTTCCACGGCAGCCAGTCGACCAGCACCGGCGGCTCGTCGGCCAGGAAGGCCAGCGACTGCTGCAGCATCTGCTGGTTGGCGCACAGCATGCGCTGGGTGTTGATCGACCCCCTTGGGCTGCTTGGTCGAACCGGAGGTGAACAGGAACTTGGCGATGGTGTCCGGGCCGACCGCCGCGTGCGCGGCGTCGACCTGCGCACCCGGCTCGGTGGCGAGCAGCTGCGAGAACGGCGTGACCTGGCGACCCGGCAGCTCGCCCTCGGTCAGCACCACCTCGACATCGGCGCCGACCACCGCTTCGATGGCGGCGGCATAGCGTGCATCGCCGGCGAAGACCAGCCCGGGCGTGACCCGTCCGACGATGTGGCGCAGCTTGCCGTGGTCGGTCGACATCAGCGAATAGGCGGCCGAGATCGGGCGCGTACGGCACCCCTGCCCACATGGCGCCGAGTGCGAGCGAGAGGTGCTCGAGGTCGTTGTCGGACAGGATCGCGACCGGCCGATCCGGCGACAGGCCGCGTTCGACCAGCGCCTGGCCGATGCGGCGCGCGCGGTCGAGCATCTCGCGGTAGCTGATGCGGATCCACTCGCCGTGGCCAGCGGCACGGCGCGCCACCAGCGTGCGATCGGGCGCCTGCGCGGCCCAGTGCTCGAGCCGGTCGGTCAGCCGCAGCGGATACGTCGCCGAGCGGCTCGGTCGAACGGATGACCTCGACGCCGTCGGCCCGACGCTCGACCATCGCATCCAGGCAGCCGCCGACGCGGGTGTCCCGAAACGGTGCTGCGACGCTCATTGCCGCTCCACCTTGCCGGCGCGCTTCTCGAGGAAGTCGCGGATGCGCTGCTTGGCGGCCTCGTCGCCCTGCGCGATCGCTGCCATCAGCGATTCGACGAACAGGCCGTCCGACGGCGACAGGTCGGCGATGCGCGGCAGCGCCTGGATGACCGCAAAGTTCGACAGCGGCGCATTCGACGCGACCTTGGTGGCCAGCTCGCATGCCTTGGCAAAACCCTGGCCATCGTCGACCAGGTAGCGCGACAGGCCGATGCGCCGCCCCTCCTCGGCGTCGACCACGGCACCGGTCAGCATCATGTCGGTCATGCAGGCGACGCCGACCAGCCGCGGCACGCGCACCGATCCGCCACCGCCGACGAAGATGCCGCGCTGGCCCTCGGGCAGGCCGTAGTAGGCGCTGCGCTCGGCCACCCGCACATGCGCAGAGCTCGCGATCTCCAGCCCGCCGCCGACCACCGCGCCGTGCAGCACCGCGATCACCGGCACCCTGCCGAGCGCGATCGTGTCCATCGCCGCATGCCACATGCGGGAATGCAGCACCGCATCGGCGACGCTGCGCTCGGACAGCTCGGACAGATCCAGGCCGGCGCAGAAATGATCGCCCTCGCCGCTCAGGATCACCGCCTGCACGCTCGACGGCCAGCTCTGGAAGCAGGTCTGCAGCTGCAGGATCATCGTGTCGTTGATCGCGTTGCGCTTGGCCGGCCGGTTCAGCCGCACATGGCCGACCGTGCCGGCGATCTCGACCTTCAGCAGGTCGAGGCTGGCGAGCATGCCGCCCGCGGGTTCGAAGTTCAGTGTCATGGTGGGACCTTGCAATGTCAGGAGGCGGCGGCCGGCGCCGGCTGGTCAGCCCGAGCAGGCGCATCGCGTTTTCCTTCAGGATCAGCGGCTTCACGTCGTCCTTGAAGCCGGCTTCCTCGAATTCCTTCATCCAGCGATCAGGCTTGATGAGGGGAAAGTCGCTGCCGAACAGGATCCGGTCCTTCAGCAGCGTGTTGCAGTACTGGACCAGCTGCGGCGGAAAATACTTCGGGCTCCAGCCGGACAGGTCGATCCAGATGTTCGGCTTGTGCAGCGCCAGCGACAACGCCTCGTCCTGCCACGGCCAGCTCGGGTGCGCACAGATGATCTGCATGTCGGGAAAGGCGATCGCCACGTCCTCGAGCAGCATCGGGTTCGAGTTCTGCAGGCGCAGGCCGCCACCGCAGCGCATGCCGCTGCCGATGCCCGAATGACCGGTGTGGAAGACCGCCGGCAGCTTGTGCTCGGCGATCACCTCGTAGATCGGCCATGCCATCTTGTCGGCCGGCTCGAAGCCCTGCACCGTCGGGTGGAACTTGAAACCGCGCACGCCGTACTCCTCGACCAGCTTGCGCGCCTCGCGCCCGCCCATCCGGCCCTTGTGCGGATCGATGCTGCCGAAAGCGATCATGATGTCGCTGTTCTGCTGCGCCGCCTCGGCGATCTCCTCGTTCGGGATGCGGCGCCGGCCGAGCTGGGTCTCGGCGTCGACGGTGAACATCACGAAGCCGATCTTCTTTTCCCGGTAGAAGGCGATCGATTCGGCAATCGTCGGCCGGCTGCTCGAGCGAAAGTACTTGTCCGCCGCACGGTCGTATTCCTCGCCGTACCTGTCGAACGGATTCCAGCACGACACCTCGGCATGGGTGTGGGTGTCGATCGCGATCAGTTCGGATGGATTCATGAGCCTGTCGTCTCCATGTCAGGGGGTCTCGATATTCTGCGCGCCGCCCGGCGCCGCGCCGAGCAGCGCCAGCACCCTGGCGGCCGCGTCCGCCGCCTGCACCGGGTCGAGCCGGGCGGCGAGGTAGGCATCGGGTCGGATCAGGCACAGCATGCCGGGCCGGGCGCCAAGGTGAGCGGCCAGGTGGCGGTCGGCGTCGATCAGGGTGGGCAGCGCGGTGGCGCCACCCACCGCGTGCAGGGTCACCGGCAGCGGTGCGAGCGCCTTGCGCACCGCATCGACGTCGGCCGGATCGGGATCGAACCACAGCCCGAGCAGGCGGGTGCCGTCGCGCAGCAGGTGCATCAGTCGGCCACTGCGGCCGTCGGCGTGCGTCAGCCGCAGGTTCTGCACGCTGGTTGCGCCATCCGGCAGACAAGGCGCCGGCGGGTACGGATTGGCGACCGACATGCGGCCGGTATCGACCAGCCCGCGTGCGAACGCATGGTGACGGGCGAGTGCGATCACCGCGCGTCGCAGCACCTGCTCGATCGCCGAACGCGGCGCCATGAAGCGCGCGGTGCGGCGGGTGACTGCCAGGTTCTGCTGCGCGGCCGGATGGCGTTCGGCGTGGTAGCTGTCGAGCAGCGCCGGCCCGGCCCGTCCAGCCAGCACCAGCGCCAGCTTCCAGCCGAGGTTGGCGGCATCCTGGATGCCTGAGTTGCCGCCGCGCGCGCCGAACGGGCTGACCACATGCGCCGCGTCGCCGATGAAGAAGACGCGGCCGCTGCGGAATCGCTCGAGCAGGTGGTGCCGGTACTGGTAGGCGCCGATCCAGACGAACTCGAAATCGACCCCGGGCCCGAGCTGACGCGCGCAGGCGCGAGCCCGCCACCTCGGGCCGTGCCACCTGCTCGGGGTCGGCATCGTCGGCCATCTGGTAGTCGATGCGCCAGACGTCGTCGGCCATCAGGTGCTGCCAGACGCCGCGCCCGTCGTTGAACGGGCGCGTCGACCCAGGTCCAGCGCTCGGTCGGCAGCGGCTTGGAGAAGCGCACGTCGCTGATGCACCAGCGGTCGGTGCTGCGCGCAGCGTGCGCCTCGAAGCCGAGCTGGCTGCGGATCGCGCTGTGGGCGCCGCTGGCGTCGACCAGCCAGTCGGTCTCGATCCGGTAGCTGCCGGCCGGGCGTGTCGATGGTCAGCACGCACCTGGTCGGCGATGCGCCTCGACCGCGACGACCCGGCTCTTCCAGCGCAGCTCGGCGACGCCGATCTCGCCGAGGCGCTCGACCAGCATGCGCTCGAGGTGGAACTGCTGCAGGTTGACGAACGGCGGTTGCTCCGAGACGCTGTCGGCCCCCAGGTTGAAGCCGTAGACCTCGCTGTCACCGGAAAAGGTGCGACCGACCGACCAGCGCACGCCCTTGTCGACGATGCGCTCGGCGAGGCCGAGCCGGTCGAAGATCTCCAGGCTCTTCTGCGCCTGGCAGATGCCGCGCGACGAGGCGCCGCGCACGCCGACGGTGTCGTCCTCGTCGAGCAGCAGCGCCGGCACGCCGCGCAAGGCCAGGTCGCAGGCGAGCGTCAGACCCGACGGCCCGGCGCCGACGATCACCACCGGATGCCGGCGCAGCTCGCCCGAAACCAGTTCGGGCGGCGCGATGAATGGGTAGACCGGCAGCTCGTACGGCGGCGCGAAGCGGTAGGTTTCATCCGCCATCTCAGATCGCCAGCGCCCACTCGGCGATTGCATCGGCGGCCTGTCCGACCAATGCGGGCTGGCCGGCCAGGTAGTGGTCGCCGCCGACCAGATCGAGGTTGCGGATGCGCCCGGCGGCGGCCCGCAGCCAGGCATCGCGCGTGCTCGGAAAGGTCGACTGGTCGGCGGTGTGCGTCAGCAGCAGCACCGGCACCGAGGTGCGGGCGAGGTTGAGCGGCCCGTCGGCGCGCGAGCGCGAGGACCACTGTGACAGAAACCCGCTCAGGCGACGTCACCCGCCCCATCGCGTTGGCGGCCTAGTTCACCGTGCGCGCATCGCCCCACACGCTGCCCGGCACGCGGTCGTTGCGCGTCCAGGCTCAGGTCGAGGCAGCGCGGGTCGGCATGCGTGCGGTAGATGACGAAGACCTGGTCGCGCGGCGCTCCCGGCGACGCGCGCAGCCGGCGCAGCCGCGCCAGCGCCCACTCCTCGATGCGATCGCGTCGTGCACGCTGGGCGGCCTTGAACGCGGCCAGGAAGCCGGCGTCGAACGGGATGCAGCGATGCGCGGGTCGTACAGGTCGAGCGCCGGATCGACCGCGAGCGGGTCGTGCTCGTCGAGCACCGACGGATCGATCCAGTCGAGCATCAGCCGTGGAACGGCCCCAGGTGCGCGGCGCTCAGGGCGATGCCGTCGACCGGCGGCAGATCGCCCGGCACCAGGTGCGCCGGATCGCCGTCGGGCAGCGTCTCGATGTCGAGCCGCTCGGCCTGCGCCTGGTAGAAGCTCGCGAGCGCCGCGCCGCCCGAGTTGCCGATCAGCACCACGCGCTCGTAGCCGGCCGCGCGCAGATGCTGCACGCCGGCGCCCAGGTCCTGGATCACCCGCTCCATCAGCAGCAGCGTGTCGTTGCCGGCATAGCGCGAATTGAGCCCGAGGCAGGTGACGCCGCGCGCGGCCAGCGGCGCGAGCAGGTAATGACCCATGAAGTTGCTGGTCGGGTGCATCACGATCGCGGCCACCCGGCGCCGGCCGCCGTGCGGCATCGGCGCAGGCGCCGTAGATGCGCGGACGCAGCATCTGCAGGCCGGACTGACTCTCGAGCGCGGCGCCCGGCCTGACGTCGATTTCGATCAGGCGCGGCCCGCTCATGGGTGGTCGCCCGCCCGCATGGCCGCGCGACGCTGCTGCTTGGCGCGGGTCCAGCGCGCCACCTCGGCATGCGCCCGTTGCGCGTGACCGGCCATCTCGGCCGCGCTGGCGGTTGGCGTCGTCAGCTCGAGCCGGATGCCGTTCGGATCGAAGAAGTAGATCGACTGGATGATGTGGTGATCGGTGACGCCGACCACCTCGACGCCTGCGGCCTGCAGGCGCGCCTTGGCGGCGAGCAGGTCGTCCACACCCGCGACGCGCAGCGCAAGGTGATTGACCCAGGCCGGTGTATTCGGCGACGGCTGCGGCTGCCACGTCGTCGCCGAGGTCGAAGAAGGCGATGTGCGATCCGTCGGCCATGCGGAAGAAGATGTGCACGTACGGGCAGTATTCGCCGGTGCTCGGCACATGGTCGGCGCTGATCACGTGCACCAGCGGCAGTCCGAGCAGGTCTTCGTAGAAGGCACGGGTCTCTTCGCAGTCCCGGCAGCGCCAGGCGAAATGGTGCAGCCCGTTGATCGCCACGGCGGGCAACGGATCCACATCGGTGCGCGCGGAGTGATCGTGCATGTGATGGCGACGGACGGCTGGCGGGGCGGAAGCGCGATTGGACGCCCGGACGACTTATAGTGCCAACGAACATTTCTTATCGACTCATAGATTTCGCTCATGAATCTGAGCCTGCGCCAGCTGCGCGCCTTTGCCGCCGTGGCCGAACTCGGCAGCTTCACCCTGGCGGCTCGCAGGCTGCACCTGACCCAGGCGGCGATCAGCGTGCTGGTGCGCGAGCTCGAGACCGAGCTCGGGGTGCGGCTGTTCGATCGCCACACCCGGCGCGTCGACCTGTCCGACGCCGGGCGCGACTTCCAGCCCTATGTGAACCGCGTGCTGCACGAACTCGACGACGCGGTCCACAGCGTCGGCCGGCTGCGTGACAAGAAGAAGGGTCTGCTGCGCATCGCTGCGCCGCAGCTGATGGCGTGCACACTGATCCCGCCGCTGATCGCGCAGTTCGGGGCGCGCTACCCGGATGTCGAGGTGCGGCTCGCCGACATGCCGTCCGACCACCTGCTCGAGCGCGTGCTCGACGCCGAGGTCGAACTGGCGATCGGTCCGGATTCGCCGGCCGGATCGAGCCTGCGGCAGCAGACGCTGATGCGTGACCGCCACCTGCTCGTGACGCCGCCCGGGCATGCCCTGATGCGCCGGCGCAGCGTCCGCTGGAGTGATCTGGGCGGGGCGCCGCTGATCGCGCCGACGCGTGACTTCATGCGGCGGCTCGAACCCGAGCTGGTCGCCGCGTCGATCGAATGCCGGCTCGAGCCGGTGCACGAGGTCGCCTACATGACGACCGCGCTCGCCATGGTCTCGGCCGGTCTCGGCGTCACCGCCTGCCCCTCCTACGCCGCGCCGCTGATCGCTGCCTGGGGACTTGCCACCCGCCCGCTGGTCGAACCCGAGTTCTTTCGCGCGGTGTGCATCTACAGCCTGCCGAACAAGGCGCTGTCACCGGCAGCCGAGGCGTTTGTCGACCTGCTGCAGCAGCGGGCCGCCGCCACCGGGCTGCGGTGATCAGGCCGGCGAAGCGGGTCGGCGCCGCCGTCAGCTGCCCTGGGTGCCGCTGCCCACGCGCTGCATCAGCTGCATCAGCCGCTGCAGGTCGACCGGCTTGACCAGGTGCTCGTCGAAACCGGCCTCGAACGATCGTCGCCGGTCGTCGTCCTGGCCCCAGCCGGTGAGTGCGATCAGCACCATCTGCTGCGCCCAGGGCTCGGCGGCGCAGCCGGCGCGCGACCTCGTGACCGCTGATGTCGGGCAGGCCGATGTCGAGCAGCGCGATGTGCGGGCGCTCCCGCTCCGCCAGCTCGAGCGCCTGCTTGCCGTTGCGACCGACAACGGTGCGGTAGCCGACCAGGCGCAGCAGTTCCGACAGGCTGTCGGCGACATCGCTGTTGTCGTCGACGACCAGCACCGGCGCGCTGTCCGTACCTGCGGCGGCGACGTCCGGCGGCGCCGCCGCATCCGGCCCGGCCGGCAACTCGGCCGCCGGCAGGCGCAGCGTGATCGTCGCGCCCCGGTTCTCGCCGGCGCTGTGGCCGCTCGACGCTGCCGCCGTGCATCTCGACCAGCCGCTTGACCAGCGCCAGCCCGATGCCCGAGCCCGCCCTGCGACCGTTCGAGCGTGCGGTTGATCTGGGTGAACATGTCGAACACGCGCGGCAGCATGTCGGCCGGGATGCCGATGCCGGTGTCGCGTCACGCTGATCACCACGATGCCGTCCGTGCGCGTCGCCTCGAGCGTGATGCAACCCTCGTCCGGGGTGTACTTGGCTGCGTTGTTCAGCAGGTTCGAGATCACCTGCGTCAGACGCGTCATGTCGGCATCGACGATCAACGGCTGGACCGGCATGCGGATCGTCAGCCGGTGACGCTTGGCATCGATCAGCGGCCGGCTGGTATCGACCGCATTGTCGACCACCGCGGCCATGTCGATCAGCTGGCGGCGCAGCTCGATCTTGCCCTGGCTGATGCGGCTGACGTCGAGCAGGTCGTCGACCAGGTGCACCAGCTGGTCGAGCTGGCGTTCGATCACCGCGTGCGCCTTGTCGTGCACCGCCTCGGCCTTCGACAGCCGGATGATGTGCAGCGAGTTGCGGATCGGTGCGAGCGGATTGCGCAGCTCGTGCGCCAGCGTGGCGAGGAATTCGTCCTTGCGGTGGTCGGCATCGCGCAGCACCGCCTCGATCCGCTTGCGTTCGGTGATGTCGGTCACCGTGCCGAGCATCCGTCCCGGGCGGCCGCCGTCGTCGAGCACGCTGCCGTGCATCTCGATCCAGTGCACGCTGGCGTCGGGCCAGACGACACGGCAGTCGAAATGCATCTGGCTGCGCTGCGGCGAGCGTGCGCACGAACAGGTCGGCCACCCACTGCCGGTCGTCCGGGTGCAGGTGTTCGAGAAAGATCTCCCGGTTCCAGTCGGCAACCGGCTCGGCATAGCCGAAGCACAGGTCGTGCTGCAGCGAACGCCGCGCCGCGCCGGTGGCCAGGTCGATCTCCCATTCGCCGATGCGCGCTGATTCCAGTGCGAAATCGAGCCGCGCGCGGCTGTCGCGCAGTGCGGCCTCGGCGGCGGCGCGCGTCGACACATCGCGGATCACCTGCAGGCTGCCGTCAGCCGCCGCGCGCGGGTCGTGCAGCCGGCTCAGCGTGACCTCGACCAGCAGCGTCTTCGCGTCGCGGGTGATGTGGCGCTGCCGGCCGCGCCAGTGGCCGACTTCGAGCAGGCAGTGCCGGGCCTGTGCTTCGTCGTCGGGCTCGAGCCATTCGAGCCGGTACAGGTTGTCTCGCGGCAGCCCGAGCGCCTGCGACGCCTCCAGACCATACTGGCGCTCGGCGGCCGGGTTGACGTGGATCACGTGCTGCTCGGCGTCGAGCGCGACGACCGCATCCTCCATCTGCGCGAGCACATCGCTGCGCAAGCGGTTCGATGCCGCCTCGGCGCCTTCCAGCGTATAGATGTCGTCGCCGACGATGATGGCGTCGATCTCGCCGTTGCGCAGCGCGTGCAGCGTCTCCTCGGCGTCGGCGAGCCGATTCCGCAGATCGGCGTTGTCACGCCGCAGCTGCTCGAGGTCGTCGTGGCCGGGCGCGGCTTGCGCATGTCCCGGCATCGAGTCGGCGCGTGACATCGATCAGCCGGCGTCAGGCAGCGTCACCGCCGACGTGCCCAGGTCCATGCCGGCCAGGATCGCCTCGGTGCGCGACATGTCGCCGATGAAGCGGCGCATCGGCAGCGGTTTGAGTCTTGATGAGCGTCGGCACGGCAACCAGCTGCTCGGCACGGGCACGCCCCGGATGCAGCGTGATGTCGATCACCTCGAGGTGGTAGCGTCCGGCCAGGTGCTGCTCGCAGATGCGGCGCACGTTGACGATGGCCCGCGCCGAGCGCGAGCCGTTGCCGCTGATGTACAGCTTCAGCTGATAAGGTCGATCGGCGGCTGCCGTCATCGGGCCGGCGGCTCACTCGAGCGGATGCATGTCGAGGCCGACCAGCACGCGCTCCACGTCGGACAGCGTGCCGATGATCTTCTTCATCGGCTCGGGCAGCAGGCGCACCAGCGTCGGCACCGCGAGGATCTGGTCGCCGGCGGCCAGCTTCGGATTGACGAGCAGGTCGACCACCTCGATCTCGTAGCGGCCGGCAAGATGCGTCTCGCACATCTTTCTCAGGTTGGCCAGGGCGGCAGCGGAGCGGGCGGTCTGGCCCGCCACATACAGCCGCAGCTGCCATTCGGCCTTCGTCCTGGCAACCGATGCAGCCGGCAAGGCGGCCGGCGCGGCGCTCTTGGCAGCCGCCGCCGATGCCGATCGGGCAGACGAGTTCTTCATTTTGGTGTCCTCTTGCCACGCCCGGCCCGCGGGGCAGCCGCCGCCGGCTCGGCTTGCCGCCCACGCAGCGCAAGCAGTTCGTCTTCAGCGACGGCGTCGAGCAACTCGGATTGCATCTCGGCGATGCGTGCGGTGATCATCTCGCGCCGACTGCGCTGGCGGCGCTGCGCCCGCTGCAGGTCGATCTTCGATACCTCGGCATCACCACGCGCGCGTGACTGGTGCGCCACCCGCGCCGCGCCGGTCACGACGCGGTCGCCGAGCACGAACACGTCGACCAGATCGACACCGTCATCGCTGATGACGAATTCGCGCACCTGGTTCGAATGCGCCATGCCACGCGACTTGACGATCTGCAGCGTTCGAGTCCGTTCACCGTTGCCCTCGAGGTTCGACATCAGCAGCCAGGCATCCATCAGCGACGAAATGCCCATCGGCGTGACGGCCAGGTTCACGCCGGCGTCCTTGCTGAGGTTCGTGAACAGGGCAGTGAGTTCCTTGGCTCTTCAGAAAATCGATCAGCCGCATCAGCGCCGCCTTCAGGCGCTCGTCGGGCTCGAAGCTCAGGTTGCTGATCGGATCGACCACCACCACCGCCGGTTCGAAATCCAGCACCGCGTCGTGCATCTGCACCAGGTGCTGCTCGAGCCCCTGCATGGTCGGCCGGGTGGCGTCGATGCGCAGCAGCCCCTGGTCGAGCCAGGGCTGCAGATCGACGCCGATCGAGCGCATGTTGCGCACCAGCTGCGGGGCCGACTCCTCGTACGAGAACACCAGCGCACGCTCGCCACGGCGCGCAGGCGGCGGCGGCAAAGACCATCGCCACGCTGCTCTTGCCGGTTCCGGCGGCGCCCGACACCAGCACGCTCGACGCCGCGGTAATAGCCCTTGCCGCCGAGCATCTCGTCGAGCGAGGGGATGCCGGTGCCGATGCGCCGGGTCGGGGCATGGTGCTCCAGCCGCATCGAGGTGATCGGCATCACCGAGATGCCGGTCGGGCCGATCAGGAACGGATACTCGTTGGTGCCGTGCGCCGAACCGCGGTACTTGACGATGCGCAGCAGCCGGGTCGCCGACTGGTGGTCGCTGCGGTGCTCGAGCACGATCACGCAGTCGGCGACATATTCCTCCAGCCCGTAGCGGGTGAGCGTCGATTCGCCGCGCTCGCCGGTGATGATCGCGGTCAGCCCGCGGTCCTTCAGCCAGCGGAACAGGCGACGCAGTTCGGCACGCAGGATCGCCTCGTTGGGCAGGCCGGCAAACAGCGCCTCCAGCGTATCGAGCACCACCCGCTTGGCGCCGATGCTGTCGACCGCATGGCCGAGGCGGATGAACAGCGCCTCCAGATCGTATTCGCCGGTCTCGTGGATCTCGCTGCGCTCGATGTGGACATAGTCGACCGCGATCTTCTGCTGCGCCTGCAGCAGATCGAGGTCGAAGCCGAGCGAACGCATGTTGGTCGCAAGCTCCTCGGCGGTCTCCTCGAACATCATGCACACGCCGGGCTCGCCGAACTCGGTCGCGCCGCGCAGCAGGAACTCGAGCGCCAGCATGGTCTTGCCGGCGCCGGCGCTGCCGCATACCAGCGTCGGGCGGCCGACCGGCAGTCCGCCGAGCGTGATCTCGTCCAGACCGCGGATGCCGCTCGGGGTCTTGCGCAGGCCCGCGGGCGCGGAGGAAGATTTTTTCTGTCTCGACTGCGCCATCCGCAACCCTTCTACATCGGTCGCGGGATGATACAGAACGACTGCTTCCGGTTTTCGAATGGCGCCGAAATGGCTGACGGGGTGAGGCGGATCACATTCTTTTTCCACCGCAGAGGCGCCGAGGACGCAGAGCACGCAGACTTGCGATCAAATTTCTCTGCGACCTCTGCGTCCTCTGCGCCTCTGCGGTAAAAAGATTTCTTGCAAAAACGCAGCGCCTCAACCCGGCCCGCGCAGCCGGAAGCGCTGCAGCTTGCCGGTCTCGGTGCGCGGCAGGCTGTCGCGGAACTCGACCGCGCGCGGATACTTGTACGGCGCCACGCTCGCCTTGACGTGCTCCTGCAGTTCACGCACCAGCGCCTCGCCGGCGCGTGGCCCGGTCGCAGCACCACGAAGGCCTTGACGATCTGGCCGCGCTGTTCGTCGGCGCACGCCGATCACCGCGCATTCGGCCACCGCCGGATGCTCGAGCAGCGCCTGCTCGACCTCGGGCGCGGCGATGTTGTAGCCGGCCGAGACGATCATGTCGTCGGTGCGCGACTGGTAGACGAAATAGCCGTCGGCGTCGACCAGGTAGGCGTCGCCGGTGAAGTTCCAGCCGTCGCTCACGTACTGCGCCTGGCGCGGATCGTCGAGGTAGCGGCAGCCGGTCGGCCCCTTCACCGCCAGCCGGCCGATGGCGCCCGGCGCGGCGCCGGCCGGCCGTCGTCATCGAGCACGCAGGCGCGGTAGCCGGGCACCGCGGTGCCGGTCGCGCCGGGTCGCGCGCATGCGCTTCGTCGGCGGCGATGAAGATGTGCAGCATCTCGGTCGAGCCGATGCCGTCGATCAGCTCGATGCCGGTGGCGTCGCGCCACAGCGCGCGGGTGGCCGCCGGCAGCGCCTCGCCGGCCGAGACGCACTTGCGCAGCGTGCCGCCGAGCGGCGCCGAGATGCGGCGCGCGCGCGCCGGCTCGGCCATCGCGCGGTACGAGGTCGGCGCGGTGAACAGCACCGTGGCGCCGAACTCGGCGATCGCATCGACCAGCGCCTCCGGCGACGCCTTCTCGAGCAGCACGGTCGCCGCGCCGATGTGCATCGGAAACAGCGTCAGCCCGCCGAGGCCGAAGGTGAAGGCCAGCGGCGGGCTGCCGATGAAGATGTCGTCGGGCGTGGCGCGCAGCACATGCGGCGGGAAGCAGTGGCAGACCGCGATCAGGTCGCGGTGGAAATGCATCGTCGCCTTCGGCTGGCCGGTGGTGCCGGAGGTGAAGCCGAACAGCGCAGCAGTCGTCGGCCGCGGTGTCGACGTTGTCGAACCGGTCCGGCTGACGCTGCATCAGCGCCTCGAGCCCGTCGGCGGCGCTGCTGCCGAAGCAGCGCAGCTGCGCCGAGCTGCGGATGCGTCTGCGATCGCCCGCTCGAGCTCGCCGCGCAGCGACTGCGTCGCACAGCGCGTGGCTGATCGCCGCCTTGTCGATGATCTGGCCGAGTTCCTTGGCGCGCAGCAGCGGCATCGTCGCCACCGCGATGCCGCCGGCCTTCATCACCGCGAACCAGCAGGCGACGAGCATCGGCTTGTTGCAGCGCGCGCAGCAGCACCCGGTTGCCGGGCACCAGCCCCATCTCGTGCACCAGCACGTTGGCGATGCGGTTGGCGTGCTGCTGCAGCTCGGCATAGCTCCAGCGCACGCCGCCGGGCGCGAGCAGGCAGGTGCGGTCGCCGCGCCCTTCGCGCCACATGGCGATCGAGCAGTTCGCTGGCGCAGTTCAGCCGCTCGGCAGCTGCAGCTCGGGCAGCTCGAACAGGTACTCGGGCTGCTGATCGAGCGGCGGCAGCCGGTCGCGGGCGAAGGTGTCGACGTGGGCGGCTGGCGGCGGTCATGCGGCCTCACTCCGGAATCACCGCGGTGGCCTCGATCTCGACCTTGGCGCGGTCCTCGATCAGCGCGCTGACCTCGACCGCGGTCATCGCGGCGTTGAACGATCCGATCAGCTCGCGGAAGGCGATGCCCGACCTCGCTGCGCGGCGGCCAGGTACTCGCGCTTGTCGGTCACGTACCAGGTCATGCGCACGATGTGCTCGGGCCGGCCACCGGCCTCGCGCAGCACCGCCACGATGTTGCTGCAGCGCCTGGAAGGCCTGGGCCGCGAAATCGTCGCTGTGGAACTGGCCGTGCGCGTCCCAGCCGATCATGCCGGCGATGAAGACCTGGCGGCCGCTCGCGACGACGCCGTTGGCATAGCCCTTCGGCCGCGGCCAGCCGGGGGGAAGCAGGACTTGCATGGAAAGCTCCTTGGGTGTCGGGTTCGGTTCAGGCAGCAGCGCTGCCGTGCCAGCGCTCGATCGCGCTGCGCAGGTCGGCCGGCAGCTCGACCGCGCGGTGGCTGTCGAGCGAGGTGGTGACGAGCACCTGGCGCATCGCCATGCGCTGCACGCCGTCGTCGCGGCCGCGGCAGCGCAGCGCGAGCGCGAGCGAGGCGCCGCCGAGGCGCTCGACCTGCAGCGCGAGCACGATCGCGGTCGCCGAGCCGGCTGACGGCGGTGAAGTCGACCTCGAGCCGGCGCGTCGGCAGGCCGATGCGCCGCTCGGCGACGAGGCCCGCATAGTCGATGCCGAGCTGCTCGTTGAACCAGTCCTCGACCAGCCCGTTGAGCATCACGAAATACTGCGGGTAGAAGACGATGCCGGCCGGGTCGCAGTCGGAAAAGCGCACCAGCCGCTCGCGCTCGAAGCGCGCGCCGTCATCGCGCCACGTCCTTCAGCAGCTCGCGCGCGATGATCAGCTGCTGCACCTCGGTGGCGCCTTCGTAGATGCGCAGCGCGCGGATCTCGCGGTACAGCCGCTCGACCGGCTGGTCGCTCACCACGCCGAGCCCGCCGAAGATCTGCACCGCGGCATCGATCACCTGCTGCGCGCCCTCGGTGGCGGCGAGCTTGGCCATCGCCGCCTCGCGCGTCACGTTGCGGCCCTGGTCGCGCTGCCAGGCGGCGCGGTAGGTCAGCAGCGCGGCGCTGTCGATCGTCAGCGCCATCTGCGGCCAGCTTGGCCTGGGTCAGCTGGAAGTCGGCCAGCACGCCGGCGAACATGCGCCGCGTGGTGGCGCGCTGCAGCGCCTCGTCGAGCGCGCGGCGCGCAAAGCCGAGCGCGGCGGCGGCCACCGAGGTGCGGAAGATGTCGAGCGTGCGCATCGCGAGCTTGAAGCCGTCGCCCGGCTCGCCGAGCCGCTGCGACAGCGGGATGCGGCAGCCGTCGAAGCGCAGCCGCGCCAGCGGATGCGGCGCGATCACCTCGATGCGCTCGGCGATCTCGCAGGCCGGGCGTGTCGGCATCGACGATGAAGGCCGAGATGCCGCGCGCGCCCGGCGCCTCGCCGCTGCGCGCGAACACGACGTAGAAGTCGGCGATGCCGCCGTTCGAGATCCAGGTCTTCTCGCCGTCGAGCACCGCGTGGTCGCCGTCGATGCGCGCCGCGCACTCCATCGCCGCGACGTCCGATCCGGCCTCCGGCTCGGACAGCGCGAAGGCGGCGATCGCCTCGCCGCGCGCCACGCGCGGCAGGTAGCGCTCGCGCTGCTGCGGTCGTGCCGTCGAGGCTGATCGCGCCCGAGCCCAGCCCCTGCATCGCGAACGCGAAATCGGCCAGGCCCGAATGCCGCGCCAGCGTCTCGCGGATCAGGCAGACCGCGCGGGTGTCGATCACCTCGCGCGTGCGCCGCCGTGCGCGGTGCCGGCCACCGCATGGCGCAGCCAGCCGGCCGTCGCCGAGCGAGCGCACCAGGGCGCGGCATTCGGCGTCGACATCGGCGCCGTGGGCGTGCGGCGAGGTGCTCGCTCGCCCAGCGCGTCGAGCTCGCTGCGCCAGCTCGCGATGCTGCGGCTCGAAGAACGGCCAGTCGAGGTAGGCGGTATCGCTCATCGCGTCCGCCTCAGTTGCCCTCGAAGACGCGGCTTCGACTTGGCGACGAAGGCCTCGTAGGCGCGGGTGAAGTCGCCGGTCAGCATGCACAGCGCCTGCGCCTGCGCCTCGGCCTCGATCGCCTGCTCGATCGTCATCGCCCACTCCTGGTGCAGCATCGTCTTGGTGATGCCGTTGGCGAAGGTCGGGCCGGCGGCACAGCTCGCGCGCCAGCGCCTGCGCCTCGGCGAGCAGCGCCTCGGGCGCGCACAGCCGGTTGAAGAAGCCCCAGCGCTCGCCCTCCTCGCCGCCGAGCGAGCGGCCGGTATAGAGCAGCTCGCTGGCGCGGCCCTGGCCGACGATGCGCGGCAGCATCGCGCAGGCGCCCATGTCGCAGCCGGCCAGGCCGACGCGGTTGAACAGGAAGGCGGTCTTGCTGCGCGCGGTGCCCAGCCGCAGGTCGGAGGCCATCGCGATGATCGCGCCGGCGCCGGCGCAGACGCCGTCGATCGCGGCGACGATCGGCTGCGGGCAGGTGCGCATCGCCTTGCGCACCAGCTCGCCGGTCATGCGGGTGAACATCAGCAGCTCGGGCGCCTTCAGCCGCACCAGCGGGCCGATGATCTCGTGCACGTCGCCGCCCGAGCAGAAGTTGTCGCCGGCCCCGGCGATCACCACCACGTGCACATCGTCGGCGTAGCCGCAGCCGCGCGAACAGGTCGCGCAGCTCGGCATAGGAATCGAAGGTCAGCGGATTCTTGCGTTCGGGCCGGTTCAGCGTGAGCGTCGCCACGCCGGCGTCGACCTGCCAGCGGAAATGCTCGGCGCGTAGTCGCCGAGCGGCTTGCGGTTGCCGCGCAGCAGCGCCGGATCGATGCGGTCGTTGCCGTCGGAGTTGGATGCGGTCATGCCTTGTCCCGGAGGGTCTGTTCGTTGCGGACCAGGTGCACGCGCAGCGTGCCGAGGTGGGTGTGGAGCTGCTCGATGGTGCGGGCGTCGAGGCCGGCGAACAGCTCGAGCAGCCAGCGCCTCGTGCTCGCTCGCCATCGCCTCGAAGGCGCTGCGGCCCTTGGGGTGAGCCGCACGATGAAGGTGCGCCGGTCGTCCGGGCTGTCGCTGCGCATCGACCAGGCCGTCGCGTTCGAGCTCGTCGGTCAGGCCGGTGACATTGCCGCCGGTGACCATCAGGTAGCGCGACAGCGCGCGCATCTTCAGCCCGTCGTCGATAGCGGTACAGCTGCGCCATGTAGTCGAAGCGCGCCAGCGAGATCGAGAAGCGCTCGCGCAGCCGGCGCCGGATCTCGGCCTCGATCTGCGTCGTGCTGGCGAGCATGCGCAGCCACAGCCGCAGCACCGCGTGGTCGCCGCTGCCGGCGCGGGCCTCGTGGCCGAGTTCCTGCGCATCGCTGAGCAGCGCATGGGAGGCGTCGTCGCGGGTCATCGCGCTCAGATGCCGAGCGCGGCGTTGGCCTGCGCCAGTGGCGAGACCGCACCGGCGGCCGCACGCCGCGGCGCGTTCGCGCTCGAGGTTGCGTTCGAGCTGGTCCTTGGCGGCGCGGTACTGCTTCGGCCAGCCCACATCGACATAGCCGATGCTGCGCCGCCTCCATCAGCGTCCAGGCCGGATTGGCCAGGTGCGGGCGCGCCACCGCGCACAGGTCGGCACGGCCGGCGGCGATGATGCTGTTGACATGATCGGCCTCGGTGATCGCGCCGACCGCGATCGTCGCGATGCCGGCCTCGTTGCGCACCCGGTCGGCGAACGGGGTCTGGAACATGCGGCCGAACACCGGCCGCTCCTGCTTGCTGACCTGGCCCGACGAGCAGTCGATCAGGTCCGCGCCGGCGGCCTTGAAGGCACGCGCGATCTGCACCGCATCGTCGGGCGTGATGCCGCCCTCGACCCAGTCGCTGGCCGAGATGCGCACCGACATCGGCCGCTCGCGCGGCCAGGCCGCGCGCACCGCGGCGAAGACCTCGAGCGGATAGCGCAGCCGGTTGCTCGAGCGTGCCGCCGTAGTCGTCGGTGCGCTGATTGGTCAGCGGCGAGATGAACGACGACAGCAGATAGCCGTGGGCGCAGTGCAGTTCGAGCCAGTCGAAGCCGGCCTCGGCCGCGCGCCGGGTGGCGGCGCACGAACTCGTCGCGCACCCGGTCCATGTCGGCGCGCGTCATCGCATGCGACCACTGGCTGACGCCGTCGAGGTACTGCTGCGGCGAGGCCGAGAGCAGCGGCCAGTTGCCGTCGTCGAGCGGCAGGTCGATGCCCTCCCAGGCCAGCCGCGTCGACCCCTTGGCGCCGGCGTGGCCGAGCTGCAGCGCCACCTTGGCGTCGCTGTTGGCGTGGATGAAATCGACGATGCGCTTCCAGCCGTCGCGCTGCTGCGTCGTTCCACAGCCCCGGGCAGCCGGGGGTGATGCGCGCGTCCGGCGACGGGCAGGTCATCTCGGCGAAGACCAGCCCGGCGCCGCCCATCGCGCGCGCGCCGAGGTGCACCAGGTGGTAGTCGGCCGGCACGCCGTCGACGCAGGAGTACTGCGCCATCGGCGACACGACGACGCGGTTCTTCAGCGTCACGCCGACGCACCGTGAACGGCGTGAACATCGGCGGCACCGGAGCGCGATTGCCGCTGCGCGGCGCGCCGGCCTGGTCCGGCGATCCAGTCCTCGAACTGCTCCACATAGTGCTTGTCGCGCAGGCGCAGGTTCTCGTGGCTGATGCGCTGGCTGCGCGTCAGCAGCGAATAGGCGAACTGCTGCGGCGGCAGGTTCGACATAGCGGTCGACATGCTCGAACCATTCGGTCGAGTTGCGCGCCGCGTTCTGGATCCGCAGCACCTCGACGCTGCGCAGGTCCTCGTAGCGCTGCAGTGCAGCCGGCCAGGTCGTCGGGCGACTGCCCGATGCAGCGCGCCAGCTCGATCGCATCCTCGATCGCCAGCTTGGTGCCGGAGCCGATCGAGAAATGCGCGGTGTGCGCCGCGTCGCCCATCAGCACCACCGGCGCGCGGCCGTTGTGGTGCACCCAGCGGCCGCACACGATGCGCGGAAACTTGATCCACTGCGCCGAGCCGCGCAGGTGGCGTGGCATTCGACATCAGCGCATGGCCGTCGAGGTACTTGGCGAACAGCTTCTCGCAGAAGGCGATCGCCTCCTCCTTCTCCATCGTGTCGAGGCCGGCCTTGAGCCAGACGTCTTCGGGCGTCTCGACGATGAAGGTCGAGGTCTCGTCGTCGAAGCGGTAGGCATGCGCCTGGAACCAGCCATGCTCGGTCTGCTCGAAGGCGAAGGTGAAGGCCTCGAACAGCTTGTGCGTGCCGAGCCAGACGAAGCGGCAGTGCCGCACGTCGATGTCGGGCTGGTAGTGCTCGGCATGGCGGGTGCGGATGCGGCTGTTCAGGCCGTCGCAGGCGATGATCAGGTCGGCTTCCGGATACTGCGAGTCGTCCGCCACATCGGTCTCGAACACCAGCTCGACGCCCACCTCCTCGCAGCGCCGCTGCAGGATGTTGAGCAGCCGCTTGCGCCCGATGCCGCAGAAGCCGTGCCCGCCCGAGCGCACCCGGTGGCCGCGGATGTGGACCTCGATATCGTCCCAGTGGTTGAACGCGCCCAGCACCTCGGCCGCGCTCTTCGGATCGGCCAGCTGCATGTTGCCGAGCGTCTGGTCGGAAAACACCACGCCCCAGCCGAAGGTGTCGTAGGCCCGGTTGCGCTCGACCACGCGAACGCGGTGCCGCGGGTCCTGCTGCTTCATCAGCAAGGCGAAGTACAGCCCCGCCGGCCCGCCCCCGATGCACACGATATCCATGACGTCTCCGGCCACCCCGCTGCGGCCGATCGGCCGGAACACGGGGAAGCGGATGTAGGTTAGCGGTGAATGGTTCAGTTGTGAACTAAATCCGAGGGAGGGATTTCCCGCGCGTCTTGGCTCGCCCTCGGCCGGTGTCCCCGCAGCTTTGTGGGAGCCCCAGCTTTGCGAAAGCCTCAGCTCCGTGGGAGCCCCAGCCCCGTAGGAGCGCCTTCAGGCGCGATGCACGCTCCGCACGCCACCACCGGCGCAACGCAGCGCCACACGAACCCCCCGCGCCGCGAAGCGAAGCCGGTCGCCGCTGGCGCGTCGACTCCCCTGCGGTGCTCGGATCGCCGGCCCGTCGCGAAACTCGCTTCGTTCGCTGCGCTCACTGCACTCGAACAGTCGCGACGAGTCAGTCCACGAAGCGCTGCGCGCGGCCGGCGATCCTGCGCTCCTCGGCGGCTTCCATTCGCGGCGCGGGGGGTTCGTGTGGCGCTGCGGGGCAGGCTCGTTGTCCGCGGTCTGGATGGAAGAGACCGCGAGTGGCAGGTCGGATGCCGTAACGGCGCTGACGAAAGTGCACTGGGCCGGCTGGCTGGGATGCGATCGCGACCCTCTTCGCCGGAAGCGGCGGTCAGGACGCCGCCATTGACGACGAACGGCAAACCTCCCGGTCCTCCGACTTCAATTGCTCAGCCGGGCGGACCAAGCCGTCGCCCGATTTTTAGTCGCGCCATCTCAGAACGTTTGCCGTGATGGTGCAGAAATGTGAGCGCTGACAGGCACTTGCGCCCCGACCCGGACTTCGGGGATTGTCATAGCCCGACCGGGCACCGAAACTCCTGTCGGTCCATTTCACGTTGGGCGCCATTTCACGGTCTTGGAGGGAAATGTGAATCCGTTTGAGCAGTTCGATACTGACCTTGGTGCGTTGCCGAAGGTGCGAAGCGCATCCTCAACAACAAGTGCCTCGACGCTCGCGACGAGCGACGAACGACGTTCAACCGCGGCCCATCATCAGCGGTCTCCGGCAAAGACCCATCATGCTCATCGGTCAAGCGCCGGGCCTAACGGAGTATCAGACTGGCAAGCCGTTCCAAGGGCCGCCGGGCAAGAGATTCGCGCTGTGTTCGCAGAATGCGGTGTTGTCGCCAGAGCAGTTCGCGCGTGTACGTTCAGAGTTCGGCGGTCGTGAAGTGCTTCCCCGGACAGACAGAGATCGTGGCGAACCGCCGCAAGCCCGGCGTTCGCCGCGAGGACGAGAAGCCTTCAGTAGCAATGATCAATAAGCTGTCGTCCATTGCTCGAGCGTCAGATCGCGCTTTGTGATCCCAAGGTAATCGTCCTTCTCGGAGGGTTGCCGCTCCAAGTATTTCTATCGTCTGAGCGGTGCAACCACCGAGAAGGCCGAGTTGGCCTCGTTCGTCGGCCGCATTCTGCAGTGGGGCAAACGCCGTGTCATTCCATTTCCCCACACATCCGGCGCGTCCTTCTGGCTTAACAACCTGGAGACCGAGCGCTTCGCCACTGCGAAGGACCTCCTCCGCCGAGAAGTGGCATTGCGCAGCTCGCACGATGCCCAACAGGTCGCTGCAGCCGGACATCGAGCGAGCGCCAGTCGCCCCGTTCCGCTGAGCTTCGACGTTAGATTGATAGGAATGCAGGAGCACCCACGTCTCAGAGCGCTCGTCTCGCCGCGTGCTGATGGAGCTGAACGATTGCATTCTCGAACGCCGAGCATTCATAAGCTCGTTTCGTTGAAGGCAGCGCATGGGTTGAATTTTTCCGGGTATCCGCCGCTGCGTTGCAAAATGATATTTACGCAGGCGCACACCGAGCCTTGGAGAGCTCGAGACTCAGCCTTTCCGGTACATACGAAACATTGCGCCACGATTGATCAACCGGCGTCGCAAGTCTCAGATCTCGATTTGCAGTTAAGCGTCACAGTCCCACCCGCCACGCTCTCCACCGAAAAGAAATTGCCAATGAAGATGATTTGCAAGAGTCGCTCTCGACAAATCTACAAGCGAAGGGACAGGTACGGATCCCAGAGTGGCAGCGCGGTCCTGTCTCGGATCAGCCCAGAAGCAACAGTTGATTGATAGTTTCTGCGAGGCTGGAATACCAAAGTTCTACTCGAAACGTCTGAAGACGAATATGGGTCGTGGATGGTCAGCAACGGCTGATTGCAGTGTACAATTCTTCTCGAACGGCTTTCGCTTGCTGCTGATTCAATCGCCGATTTTGGAGGTCCGTCTCAAGGATCTTAAAAATAAAATTTCGGATCTTTTCGATGAATTTGAGATCGATTACGACGAAATTGAGATGGAACTGATGAAGAACTGAAAAGATTCTTCCAGCGACTTCAGAAGGCATTCCACTACAAGCAGCGAAAAATTGAACTCAGTTCATAGCAAATTGCGAGATTTTGCGAGTCTTGCAAACATGATTTCCTCTCCTGGCGCCGCGGTACCCGACTAACCCGTCATTCAACCGGACGCTGGTAAAGCTTGGCTTACTCCGACCGAAGGCCGGCGCGAGCGCCTGTTAATTTCACGTTAGACCTAGATCGCTCATCGAGTGAGGCCTGGGACGTGACATCCGTACTTTCGCTGGCAGCGTCGGCGCATCCTCGCGCTGGCAGTGCTCTGCGCTATCTGCAGTTGCCGGGCTGTGCTCGTGAGAGCAGTGATCGTCGGTCAAGGAACTCGGTGAGTGCTTCTTTCGCGTTGCTCGCGCAGCCCTGCCTACGCGTCGGAGACATGGGAAAGCCTCTTCACGAGCCGAATAGCTGTCCGCGTTGTGCGTGTGGCATTGCTGACTTGGCTGGTTCACAAGCCTGTCTGATGATTTCTCTAGCACGGTAGCGTCTGAGAAACCTCGAAATTCCGTTCATGTGCACGTCAACTGATAGTCAGGTTGACCACGCCAGCCTCCATGTAGCCAGACCCGTCGCTATGAATACTCCGTGAGTTCTCGCCGTTCTGACGTCCATTTGTCTCCGCCAACCATGGCCTTGCTGTCTAGATCAGTACTACTGTGGCGGTCCCTAACCCCTCTACAGGGACTTCCCCGCGATTCATCTCGGTCGATTTGAGCTAATTCATTTCTTGATTACCTCTTTTCATTCCTGACCCGACCTCGGTTCATGCGCATGAATCCAGCCACCATCGAGGAACAGACTGCACATCTACAGGCGGGCTTGTTCCGGTGTCTGGCACCGGGGCCCCAGATACGAACCGCTCAGCAGGGCTCCATTCGTTCACCGTGGACAGGGTTGATGCCTGCCACGCAAGGGTTACCGAGTTCACCTGCTGCCGGTCTGACCTGTGGTGGATATCTTCGAACGCACGTCCGGGTGAGGAAGTCGAATAAGTCGTCAGCCTGCGGCAGCCAACGCTTCGCGTTGAGTCGGCGCCGTGGGCACATGATCGGGATCGAAGGCCTGGCCTCGGGTGAGTACCGCCCACACGATGCGGGCGTTCTTGTTGGCCAGCGCCACCACCGTCTTCTGCCAGCCGATGCGCTCCTTCAACTGCACCAGCCACTGGCTGATGCGGTCAGTGCGTTTGCCGGCACTCATCACCGCCGACTTGGCGCCCTGGATCAGCAAGGTGCGCAGGTAGTCGTCGCCGCGTTTGGTGATGCGACCCAGGCGGGCCTTGCCACCGGTGGAGTTCTGGCTGGGCACCAGGCCGAGCCACGCGCCGAACTGTCGGGCGTTCTTGAACTGAGCGAAGTCGCCTACCGTGGCCACCAGCGCCGAGGCGGTCACCGGCCCCACGCCCAGCAACTGCGCCGCCTGCGTCGCGCGCGCATCGGCCCGTACATGGTTGGCGATGCGCTCGTCGCACCAGGCGATCTGCAGCTCGATGTCGATCCAGTGCAGGTGTGCGCGCTGCAGGGCCATCCGGGCGACGCCGGGCAGTTCGTTGGTGGCATCTTCAATCAGGTCGGCCAGCACCCGGCGCAAGGCATCAGGGCTCTGTGCGACCACGATCCCGAACTCGGCGAGCAATCCGCGGATGCGGTTGATCAGTGCGGTGCGCTCCTCCTTGTAGCCCTCGCGCAACCGATGCACGCTGAGCTGTCCTTGCTGCTCGGCGGTCTTGACGGGCACGAAGCGCATGTGAGGCCGCCCGGCCGCTTCGCAGATCGCAGCCGCGTCGTTGGCGTCGTTCTTGCCGCTCTTGCCGGCCATGCGGTAGGGGCTGACGAAGTGGCCGGCGACCAGCCGGGCATCCAGCCCCATGCCCAGCAGGCGGCGCGCGACGTGGTGGGCGCCTGCGCAGGTCTCCATCGCCACGACGCAGCCGGGGGACAACTCGGCGCACCAGCCAAAAAAGCGTTCGACCGTCAGCGCACGGGTCAACACGACCCGCCCCGATCTGTCGACGGCATGGACCTGATAAACCCGCTTCGACAGATCCACCCCTACCCGCGCAATCAGCGCCCGTGTAATCTCCGTCATGGACTTCCCCTTTCCATTTTCAGATTGACATTCCGCTCGTCAATCTTGGTGCCTCGACACCGTCTCAGGATTGGGGAAGTCCCTTCGTATTCGTTCAAGCGGAGCGCCAGCGGCAGGCCACCAGGCCCGGTCTGGCGGTACGCGATCATGTTCGCCAGCCCGGGCCTGGCGCTTGCGGTCGTCGCCCGCTTAGCTCAAACGTTGATATGGCTTAACTCTGTCAAGAGCACGCAAACATCCCTCTGCGTCAACAACAGATGAATGAAGAACCGATGGCCGGAAGGGGAACGCGACGGAGCCTGTTGCTGCGACCCCATGGCGGATGTGCGACGGTTGTTCAGGCTGATATTCGAGGGTTGGTTACCTTCAAGACAAGTATTCGTCGCGGGGCTGCCTGCGCTCTAGGGGCTGAGATCAGCGGCCTGCGCGGTAGTGAGACCAACGCATGCGAGGCGATCAGTTCGGCGCGGTGGCCACGGGGATCTCATCAGGAATGCCGGCCCAGCCGGTGGTCTGCACCTGCTGGCCGATGGCCCACACGAAGCCGGCCAGTCCACGGGTCACGGCTACCACCGCCTTGGTCTTCATCACCCAGCGCGCAGCCAGGCGCTTGTACTTGGCCGTCAAGCGCAGCTTGGCGGCCCAGGCGATGTCGGTGACCGCCTTGGGCATCTGGTCGTGCCGCTTGGCAATGACGGGGCTGACTCGAGCGTCGTGCCGGTAGTGCCAGGCCACCTCCACCAGCATGCGCCGCGCGGCGCTGTTGCCGGCTTTGGTGATGGCGCCCTGGCGGCGCTTGCCACCCGAGCTGTGTTCGCCGGGCACCAGGCCAAGGTACGCCATGAGCTGGCGCGGGTGAGCGAAGCGCAAGAAGTCCTGCAACTCGGCCACGATGGTGATGGCCGCGAACAGCTGCACGCCGCGCAGGGCCTGCAATGCCTGCACGATCGGCGTCAGCGCCAGGTGGGCAGTTGATCGCGCAGCGCTTGCTCGAGCCGGACGATGCGCGCGGCCGACTCGCCGATGCTGTGCAGATACTCCTGGAAGCCGATCTGCTGAGCCGGCTGAGGCAGCTTCAGCCGGGCCAGCCAGCGCAGGTGGGCCGAGGTCCACGAGGCCTTGCCCTCGTAGCCGATGCCGTTGCGCAGCAGCAGGGCCTTCAGACGATGGCGGGCGTTGCGCTGCTCGCGCACCGCGTCCTCGCGGGCACGCACCAGGTCGCGGAACGCCTCGTCGGCGATATCGGGCACGCGCACGGCCTTCAGGTCACCCGAGCGGGACAGGCGTGCGAGCAGCAGGGAGTCGCGACGGTCGGTCTTGATGCGCTCGCCTGCAGCGCGCGAGATGGACGATGGCGCGACGACCTCGCATGCGATGCCCTTGGCGGTCAGGTGGCGCCAGATGACGAAGCCGCACGGCCCGGCCTCGTAGACGACGTGCAACAGTCCACGCGCGATCAGCCCATGCAGGGACTTATCCAGCGCGATCAGTTCGCCGCCGAACTGCCCGATGTGGCGAATCTCGGCGTCGCGTCGCGTCGCGTCGCGCCGCGGCAGTGGCGATGTGAATACTTTCCTTGTGGACATCAAGTCCGACATACAGGATGCTTGCAGCAGTCTCCATGGCCCGTCTCCTTGCAGTTTGACAACGACCCGGCCGCCAGCGGCCGGGTGCATTGGCGTAGCTCTGCATGCCTTGCGCATGCAGCCTACGTGTTTGCAGGGGACGGGCCGCCCTTCATTGGGTAGCCATTCTGTCTAGGGCGCACCGGCAACGCCAACATTGCCGTACTTCAGGAGAGTATGAATGTTCACATTCAGTCGGCGAGTCGTCCTGAGCACCCTGATGCTTTTGCCTCCGCTTGGGTTTGCGCAAACGGCAGACTTGCCAGCGGCAAACACGTTTGCCCGTGGGGAGTCTTGGGAGTGGCGACAGGTCGATACTCGAACAAATTTGGAAGAGAGCCGGCTGGTGCGAACTGTCGTCGAAGTCGACGGCGTGTTGCAGTTCTCGAACGGCTCGACGACTGCACCGATCGAGAGAAGCTTGGTTGGCGGTGCGTATGAGGTGTCGGACAAACCCTGGCGCCGTTGGCCGCTTGAAGTAGGTAGAAAGTGGAACTTCGACGGCTGACTGGAAGCGTCCCGACGGTGTAACTGGCAACACAAAGCAAGATGTAGTAGTGCTGGCCTATGAAGAGGTGGTCGTCCCTGCTGGAAAGTACATGGCATACAAGATTGAACACCGCGGCTATTTCAGGAACTCCAGAGGGCGCAGCGGCAGGCAAACCGACATCTTCTGGTACTCGCCGGACCTGCGCGCAGACGTCAGACATGACCGGGATGACGGATTCAATCGCTACACGCGCGAACTCATCTCATACCAGAAGGGCGCGCCCTAACAAGTCGCTCAACCCCGGACGTGCCACGGCATGCGGCCCTGGCCGCGCGGCGCTGTCGTTCATCCTGCACCGCACGGCCAGGGCCGCATACCGCGTCACGCCGGTTAACTCCGACGTTGGGGCCCGAGCTCGGCAGTGGCGGCGCAAAGGGAATCCGTGACCACCCTTCTTGATCCACTGCAGCGCTTAGAAGTTGAGCTGCACCATCCAGGCGTGCGCTGCAGCCGTGAACGTCTGGAACAGCTTCTGCACCCGGACTTCGAAGAGGTCGGACGCTCAGGACGCGCTTACACAAGGAAGACCGTCGTCGACCACCTGTCGCAAGTCGAGGGGCACGACGCCACCGCGTCGGCAGGCTTCACGGTTACCGAGCTCGTGCCGGAGGTCGCACTGCTAACGTATCGGTCCGCGCACGTTCAACCGGGCGGCGGTTTGGCCAACCACACGCTACGTTCATCGGTTTGGCTGCACACGGAGCTTGGCTGGCAGCTTCGCTATCACCAAGGCACCGCGGCAGCCGTAGCCTGGTGAGATTGCGAGCCAATCGGGCACCTCAAGACCAAGGCCGCCTGCGTGGCGCGCCACAGGTGCGGACCAACCCTGCGGCGCATTCACACCATGCTGTAGCGCCCGGCTCAGGCATGCGCCCGCCGCGCAGCGGCAGGGTGGTCGTGGCCGACCAGCTTGCCGTAGGTAGCGCCCAGCACCGCTCCGAAGATCAGGTGCAGCATCAGCGTCATGATCGGCGCCATCAGGCCCATCGTGATCGCGAACACGCCGGCGCCGGCCATCGGCATCAGCAGGATCATCATCACCGGCCAGCCGCCGATCCCGAGGTACAGGCCACTGACGATGGGCTTGGCGCTCAGGCGATGTCCGAGCAGTGCGATCGCGATGCCGTAGAGCACGATGCCGATGATGAAATGCACGATCCAGCCGAGCATCGGCGCGTCGGGCGAGCCCATCATGCCGGCCAGCATCTTCGGCAGGTCGAGTGCGGGCATATCGCCCATCATCGACTTCATGACCATCAGGGCGGACAACACGAGGGTGGCCACGAAACCGGCGAGCATTCCCTTTCCAATCGACACCGTTGACTCCTCCTGGGCGAGAACTGAAGAGAAGCCGCCGGCTGCCAGCAACCACACTGGATTGCCATGGAGCCCTTCGGCACGGTGCCGGCAACTGGCGCGCCCGTCGCCCAGGAAATGTGGTTCCCGCAGCCATTCCCCGAATCGGGAGCGAATCCGGTTGCAAATCAGAATTGTTCGCATTAAAGTGCACTAACGGCCGATGTGCAGCGCATGTCGGCAGCACCCCGGAGCCTCTTCATGCACACCCCTCTCCACCACCCGTCGCGGCGCACCGCAGCAGCCGGCCGCGGTTGTCCGGCGATCGAATTCCACCGAGGTGCCGACGTGAATCGGGACGCTGGCGCGCCGGACGCTGCTGCCGTGGCAGCACTGAGCGCCGAGAACGCGGTGCTGGCCCGCGCGCTGGCCGATGCGCAGCAGCGCTTCACCCGTTACCGCAGCGAGCAGCGCGCGTTGCTGCAGACGCTGCAGTCGGCGCTGCTGCGCGCGCATGGCGAGGCGATCCTGGCGCGCAGCCGTGCCGAGTGGCTGGACGAGGCTGACACCGCGCCGGCACTGCATGCGGCGGCGGCGGCAATCTGCCGCACCAGCGCTGCGGCCTGGTGGCGTGATGCGCCCCGCTCCCACTCGAAGTGCCGCCTGCTGCTGGTCGAGTTGCCGGTGGACCGCGACCTTCCCGGCAGCGGCAGCGGCCGAGCCGGCGCAGCATGAGGTGCGCCGTCAGCCGGCTGCAGCGGATGCAGCGGCAGCGCTGGGAGCGGCTGCAGGTCTCGATCCGCTGCGGCCTCTACATCGGCGAGCCGGCCCGGTTGCGCGCCTGGCTCGGGCTCGGCTGCTGGCTGGTTCGGCAGGGAGCGCTCGACGAGTTCGACGCCGCCGCATCGCAGCCTGCGGCTGCTGCTCGACACCGCGTGCGATGCCGCACTGCCCTGGCACTGGCGGCTGCTGTGCATCGACCATGCGCCGCTCGCCGCGGCACCGCTGCTGGCCGGGCTCGAGCTGCACGATCCGGTGTCGGCGCAGGGGCTGCGCGAGCGGATTGCCGAGGTCACGCGCGGGGTCGAATCGGCGATGCCGCGGGCGGCGCAGCGGGTGTGAGGGCGATCGGCCTCGAACATTGTCGACAGGGCGCCCCGCGCAGGGCCACAGAGGCCGGCCTGTGGAGTGCATGCGGCGGTCGCATCGCGCCTGAAGGCGCTCCCACAGGGATTCGGCGCGCTCGTTCCACACGGGCGCACGACTCCAAAGGTGCCGGCGCGCCCTCCCAACACGCTGCGACGCGCTGCTTCGCCTCCGATCCGCTGCACGATCTCAAGCAGAGAGCTGGACCAGGACATTCGACAACGACAACGAGCGCCTCACGCAGCGCCACACGGACCACCCGCGCCGCGAATGGAAGGCGCCGAGGAGCGCAGGATCGCCGGCCGCGCGAAGCGCATCGTGGACTGACTTGTCGCGTTTGTTCGAGTCGCAGAGAGCGCAGCGAACGGAGACGAGTTACGCGACGGGCCGGCGATTCGAGCACCGCAGGGGAGTCGACGCGCCAGCGGCGACCGGCTTCGCTTCGCGGTGCGGGTGGTTCGGGTGGCGCTGAGCTGCGCCGGTGGTGGCGTGCCAAGGCTGCATCGCGCCTGAAGGCGCTCCCACAAAGCCACGGCGCGCTTCGTCCACAGGAGTGCGGCGCGCCATGCCTGAGAAGCCGGCGCGCGCTTCAGGGGACTGCAGCGCACTGCTTCGCCCGCCGATCCGCTCCGACATCACCGCGCAGCGCGATCAGCTGCTCTCCCGCACCACCAGCTCGAACCCGAGATCCACCGCCGGCTGCTCCACCGCCTCGCCGCGGATCAGCGCCAGCAGCATCGCGGCCGCGGCGGTGCCGATCTCGGCGCGCGGGGTGCGCACCGTGGTGAGCGTGGGCAGCATCTGGTCGCTGCCTGACAGGTCGTTGAAGCCGGCCACCGACAGCTGCTTCGGCACCTCGATGCCGCGGCGCAGCGCGCGCAGCAGCGCGCCCTGCGCCAGGTCGTCGTTGCAGAAGAAGATCGCGTCGACATCGGGATGGCGCTCGAGCACCTGGTCGAACAGGTCGCCGCCGAGGCCGATCGAGGTCGGCGACGGGTCGAACAGTTCCAGGCGCTGGTCGTACAGGCCGGCTTCGCGCAGCGCCTGCTCGTAGCCCTGGCGGCGCTGCATCACGCGGGCGTCGAGCTGGCCCGCCACATAGGCGATGCGACGCCGTCCCGCTGCACCAGGTGGGCGGTCAGGGCATGCGCCGCGCGCTGCTGCGACAGGCCGACGCTGTAGGTGTCGGCCGCCTCGGCGGTTTCCATCAGGTGCACGCAGGGCACGCCGCTGTCGGCGATCAGGCGGCGCGCCTCGCGGGTGCGGTCGAAGCCGGTGACGAGCAGGCCGGCCGGCCGATGCGCCAGGTAGCTGCGCAGCAGCTCCTCCTCCTGCTCGGGCTCGTAGCGGGTGACGCCGATCAGCATCTGGAAGCCGGCCGGCTGCAGCTCGCGCTGCACCGCCTCGAGCAGTTCGACGAACAGCGCATTCGACAGCAGCGGGATCAGCACCGCCACATGCGAGCTGCGCGCCGACGCCAGCGCGCGTGCTGCCGGATCGGGCACGTAGTTGAGCTGGCGTGCCGCGGTCAGCACCCGCTCGACCAGCACCGGATCGACCGCCCGCGTGCCGCGCAGCGCGCGCGATGCGGTGATCGCGCTGACGCCGGCCAGGCGGGCCACGTCGTCGAGCGTGAGGCGTCCGCTGGCGCGGCCGCGCGAAGTCGATGTCGAAGTCTTGTTCATCAGTACAAACCCCAATGCGACCGGCAGCGCAGCCAAGTAGGATAGCGCTGTCCAATGATCGATCCGATAGCCGAGACGGCAATCCGATCGATTCCACCTCGTTCAAGAGACCATTATCCCGCATGTCCGGCGCAGGCCATCGCTTGTTTCGGACAGGGCTGTCCCAATGAATTCCATCGTCATCATGGGTGTCGCCGGTTGCGGCAAATCGAGTCTCGGGGCTGCGGTGGCGCAGGCGCTCGGCCGGCCGCTGATCGAGGGCGACGAGTTCCATCCGCCCGAGAACGTCGCCAGCATGCGCGCCGGCACCGCCCTCACCGACGCAGACCGGGCCGGCTGGCTCGATGCACTGGCGCACCAGCTGCGCTCGCAGGCCGACGGCGTGGTGCTGACCTGCTCGGCGCTCAAGCAGGCCTACCGCGACCGCCTGCGCGCCGCCGATCCCGGCCTGCGCTTCGTGCACCTGCGGCTGGACCGTGAACTGGCGCGCCAGCGGGTCGAGCGGCGCGCCGGCGGCCATTACTTCGGCGGCAACCTGGTCGACAGCCAGTTCGACACGCTGGAGAGCCCGCTCGGCGAGCCGCGGCGTGCTCGAGGTCGACGCCGCCGAACCGATCGATACGCTGAAGAGCCAGGTTGTCGCCTGGAACAAGGAGCAGGCATGACATCCCCAGTCCGAACGGGCGGCGCCGGCGAGCGCGCGATCCGCCTGATCGAGAACCTGATGGCCGCCTGCCTGGCCGTGATGGCGCTGGCCGTCTTCGTCAACGTCGTGCTGCGCTACGGCTTCGGCACCGGCGTCGCGGCGAGCGAGGAGCTGTCGCGGCTGCTGTTCGTGTGGATGGTCTTCATCGGCGCGGCCGCGGCCTATCCGCGCGGCGAGCACATGACCTTCACCGCCCTGCTCGCCGCGCTGCGCGACCGCCCGGCTCGTGCTGCAGGCGCTGACGGTGCTGATCCGCCTGCTGGTGATCGGCGCCTGCGTGGCGCTGGCGGTCGGCGCCTGGCAGCAGGTCATCGTCGGCCTGGGCAGCCACTCGGTGGTGCTCGGCTATCCGACGGCGCTGCTGCCGCTGCCGGCGCTGCTGTGTTCCAGCGCGATCGGCGTGATGGCGCTGCATCGAACTGATCCGCAACCGGCCGCTCGATCTCGGCCACCACGTCGTCGAAGCGGAGTGAACGCCATGAGTTCCGAAGGTCTCGCATTCGTCGTGTTCATGGGCGGCATGCTGCTGCTGATGGGCATCGGCATGAACATGGCGCTTGCGCTGGTGCTCACCGGCGCCGCGATGGCGTGGGTGCTCGACTTCTGGGACACCCAGCTGCTGGCGCAGAACCTGGTGGCCGGCATCGACAGCTTCCCGCTGCTGGCGGTGCCGTTCTTCATCCTCGCCGGCGAGCTGATGAATGCCGGCGGCATCAGCCGGCGCATCATCACGATGGCGCAGGCCTGGGTCGGCCATGTGCGCGGCGGTCTCGGCTTCGTGGCGATCGGCGCGGCGGTGCTGATGGCCAGCATGAGCGGCTCGGCGCTGGCCGACACCGCCGCGCTGGCCACCATCCTGCTGCCGATGATGCGCCAGCACGGCTACCCGGTCAACACCTCGGCCGGGCTGATCGCCTCCGGCGGCATCATCGCGCCGATCATCCCGCCGTCGATGCCGTTCATCATCTACGGCGTCACCACCAACACCTCGATCTCGCTGCTGTTCCTGTCGGGCATCGTGCCCGGGCCTGATCATGGGCCTGGGCCTGATCGTGGCCTGGAAATGGGTGCTGCGCCGCATCGACCTGCCCGGCGGCGCGCCGCTGCCGCTGCAAGGAGCGCCTGCGCGCCACCGGCAAGGCCTTCTGGGCGCTGCTGATGCCGGTGATCATCATCGGCGGCATGAAGACCGGCGTCTTCACGCCGACCGAGGCGGCCGTCGTCGCCGCCTTCTATGCGCTCGCCGTCGCGCTGCTGGTGCACCGCGAGATGAAGCTGTCGCGGACATCCGCGACGTGCTGGTGCGCGCCGCCAAGACCACCGTCGATCGTGCTGTTCCTGGCCGCCGGCGCCGCGGTCGCGAGCTACATGATCACGCTGGCCGACCTGCCCGGCGTGCTCGCCGGCTGGCTCGGTCCGCTGGTCGAGAACCCGCGCGTGCTGATGGCCGCGATGATGATCGTGCTGGTGCTGATCGGCACCTCGCTCGACCTGACGCCGACGATCCTGATCTTCGCGCCGGTGATGCTGCCGATCGCGGTCAAGGCCGGCATCGACCCGGTCTACTTCGGCCTGATGTTCGTGCTCAACGGCGCGCATCGGCCTGATCACGCCGCCGGTGGGCACCGTGCTCAACGTGGTCGGCAGCGTCGGCCGCATCCCGATGCACAGCGTCGTCAAGGGCGTCAGCCCGTTCCTGATCACCTATGTGGCTGATCCTGGCGCTGTTCATCGTCTTTCCCGCAGATCGTCACCGCGCCGGTGGCCTGGATGCGCTGAGCATCCGGCGCGCCGCTTTCCCTTCCCTTCCCTTCACCTCAACTCGGAGACTTCCCATGCACACCGCACTTCGTCGCACCGTCCTCGCCACGCTGGCCGCCCTCGCGCTCGGCGCGGTCGGCAGCACCTACGCGCAGGACATCAAGCCGCGCCTGATCCGCTTCGGCTACGGCCTGAACGAGCAGAGCAACCAGGGCCGCGCCGCCAAGGTCTTCGCCGACGAGGTCGACAAGGCCTCGGGCGACAAGATCAAGATCGCGCGCCATCGGTGCCGCCGCCCTCGGCCCGGACACCCAGATGCAGCAGGCGCTGATCGGCGGCGCGCAGGAGATGATGGTCGGCTCGACCGCCACGCTGGTCGGCATCACCAAGGAAATGGCGCTGTGGGACACGCCGTTCCTGTTCAACAACGTCAAGGAAGCCGACGCGGTGCTCGACGGCCCGGTCGGCCAGAAGGTGATGGACAAGCTCGAGGAGAAGGGCCTGGTCGGCCTGGTCTACTGGGAAAACGGCTTTCGCAACCTGACCAACAACAAGCGCCCGGTCGCCAAGCTGGAAGACATGGACGGCATCAAGCTGCGCGTGATGCAGAACGAGGTCTTCCTCAACACCTTCAAGACGCTCGGCGCGAATGCCATCCCGCTGCCGTTCTCCGAGCTGTTCAGCGCGCTCGAGACCAAGACCGTCGACGGCCAGGAGAACCCGTTCAACACCATCCTGTCGAGCAAGTTCTACGAGGTGCAGAAGTACCTGAGCGTGACCAACCACGTCTACAGCCCGTGGATCGTGCTGGCCAGCAAGAAGTGGTGGGACGGCCTGTCGAAGGACGAGCAGAAGGTGCTGCTCGACGCCGCCGTCAAGGCACGCGACTTCGAGCGCAAGGACACGCGCGACGAAGGCGCCAAGGCGCTCGCCGACCTGAAGGCCAAGGGCATGCAGATCAACGAGCTGACCGCCGGCCGAAGCCAGCCGCATGCGCGAGAAGCTCGGCGCGATCAACACCTCGATCGCCGCCAACGTCGGCCAGCCGCTGTGGAACGAGACGCAGGCCGAGCTGGCCAAGCTGCGCAAGTGATGCGGTGAACCGCGCGGGCGCAAGGCCCGCGCGGCTGGTTTTGCCGAAGTGGCGTTGCACAGGGACACGATCTCTGGCGGCCCCACTTGAGAAACACGGAGCAACGGCACGGAGGGCCACGGAGGTCAATCTGTAGGCGCTCTGTGGGAGCGGCTTCAGCGATCCAAGCGGCGGCCGCCGCACATCGTGTTGATCGAACTGGCGGCGGGCGCTTCGTTTGTAGGAGCGCCTTTAGGCGCGATGCAGCCTGGGCATGCAACCGGCGTAGCGGCGCGGCACCGTGCGGGCCGCCCGTGCCGCTCAACGAAGGCGGCCCTCACTTCGTTCGCGCTGCCCTGCGGTGCTCGCATCGCCGGCCCGTCGCGTAACTCGTCTTCGTTCGCTGCGCTCTCTGCGACTCGAACAAACGCGACAAGTCAGTTCACGAGGCGCTTCGCGCGGCCGGCGATGCTCCGCTCCTTATATGGACGTCTCCCGTGTGGCAAGCGAGTTTTGCAAGTTTTGACGTGGCGGATCAACTGCGGTCTCATATCCGGCCTGTAGATGCAGTTGTCGCATGACCGCATCGCGGGCAGGCGCTGCTGGCCTTGATGGTCAGTCGCGAAGTCGGGGCTCATCTCGGTCGACGGGTTCAGCCGAAGCCGCTCCCTAGGCAGCGCAGCAGCCTTACCGACCCACGGTCTTGACCGCTTTGCCATCACTTGCTTACTCGCTCGCGCACTCTGCTGGGCGGCGTTTCCCCGTGAAATCGATAACGAGCGCAGCCTCAGGTTCGCTGCCCGACGCTTGGCGACCTGGATACCCACTGCCGCTCGAACGTCGCGCTGATGCGCCACCAGCGCCCAGGCTGTTCGAGCCAGCTTGTTGGCCAGCGCCACCACTGCGACATTCGGCAGGTCTGCGTTGCATCAGCTGTCGTACCCACTCAGGCGCACTGGGCGCGTTGGCCAATGAGCGCGCTCCGCTGACCAGCAGCGTGCGCAGATATGGATCGCCGTCGCTTGTTGATACCGCCCATCGTCACCTTGCCGCCGGTACCACTGTGCTTTGGCGTTAACCCGAGGCTACAGGCGAATTCACGCCCATTGCGCCAGCCGCTGCCGTCGCCCAGCGCCGCTGCCAGCGCCTGTGGCTCCGAGCAGCCCAACGCCGGGCACGCGGCGCAGCCGCTGGGCATTGGCATCGCTCTTCTGCACCGCCGCCAGCTCGGCTTCGATGGACGGTCACTTCTTGCTCCATCTGACGCAGTGCCGCCAACTGCTGATCGAGCAGCCGCTGCATCAGCTCGGGCAGCAGAGCATCGAACTCCGACGCGTCGTGCTACCAGCACCTTCAAGCCCAAGCACCTTGCCTTGAGGCAGCACCACCCCGAATTCGTAGAGCAACCCGCGCAGCGCATTGATGGTCGCCGTTCGTCATGCTCACCCAATGCGCTCGGAAACGGTGCAGCGACAAGACGGCCTGTTGCTGCTCGGTCTTGACGCACACGCGTCGAATATCGTCTTGTTGACTGGCCAGCCAGATCGCTCGCGCATCGGCAGCGTCGTCCTTATTGCCGCGCACGAAGGCGCGCACCTGGCGCGCGGGCAGCAGCTCGATCTCGTGACCCATGGCGCCAAGGCTGCGCGCCCAGTGGTGGGCCCCGCCGCAAGCCTCCATGACGATGCGGGCTGGCTTGAGCACGCTGAAGAACTCAACGAATTTGGCACGGCTGAGTTTGCGCCGCGAGATCTCGCCGGTGCCAGCGTCGACCCAATGCAGCTGCATCACGTTCTTTGCCGTGTCGACGGCGTAGGTCGTAGCATTCATGGTGGGCCTCCGTCCTCAAGTGGTTGAAGAAGACCTCCACTTTGGCACTCGATGCCGTGGGACGCGAGGCTCCACCGGCTCCCTCTCTGCCACGCCCTGGCTGCTGGAGCGATGTTTGCGGCGAACCTGAACAACGTCGGGCGAGAGGCGTCCATACCATCTCGGCGCCTTCCATTCGCGTCACGATCGACCCGCACGGCGCCGCGTGGCACGCTCGTTGTTGGTTCGGCAGCAAAAAAACTCGGGCTGAATCAAGCACATGGGATGTGTTCGTTGAGAGCCGCGATCGCGCACCTCGAGCAATCGCATCGCGGCTCGCTCTGCGATGGACGACGGAGTACCATCGAACGATGCGAGTCGCCATCGGAACTGTTGTCGCCGGGAAGGTCGTGGTCGACGGCGTGGACCTGCCGGAAGGGGCCAGCGTCACCGTGCTCACACCCGAGGCGGATGACGAGGTGCAGCTCACCGCAGATGAGGAGGCCGGACTTCTCCAGGCGATGGCGGAAGTCGAACAGGGCCAGACCATCTCTGCCGAAGAGCTGTTCGCCCGGCTTGACCGCATCGCAAAGCTGTGACGGTTCGGTTGCGCATCTCGGCGCGCGCAGTTGCCGAGATCGAGCGCGCAGACGCATGGTGGCGAGAGAACCGGCAATCAGCGCCCGGCGCGTTGCGCCAGGAGCTCAAAGCTGCATTCGAGCTGCTGCTCCAGCAGCCTGGCATCGGCTCCCGGATCATCAGCGATCGCGTCACCGCGACGCGGCGGCTGCACCTGGAGCGCATCGGCTACTTCGTGTACTACCGACTCACGAACGACGAGCTCGCGGTACTGTCCGTGTGGCACGCTCGGCGCGGGCAGCTCCCGCGCGTGTAGCACCGAGGAGTTCAACACAAGCTCCAGCCGAATATGCGGCGGCCCTACTGGGTTGAGGCATTTCCTGCCGCGCCCCGCTGGCCGCACCCCCTCATTCAGCGCCATCTGCCCGCCTGCCCGCGCTAGAGTTGCCGGCTCGAGGAGACAGCGCATGAACGACCAATCGATCCACCGCCAGCTCGGCATCACCCCCGGCCAGGACACCGACCCCGAAGAAAGCGCCGAGTGGCGCGAGGCGCTCGAGGCGGTGCTCGCCAGCGCCGGCCCGGAGCGCGTGCGCGAGCTGATGGACATGCTCTCGCTGCAGGCGCGGCGCCCGGCGCATCGGCTGGCAGCCGGCGCGCGGCACGCCGTACGTCAACACCATCCCGGTCGAGCGCCAGCCGGCCTTCCCGGGCGACCTCGCGATCGAGGAGCGGCTGGCGTCGATCATGCGCTGGAATGCGCTGGCGATGGTGGTGCGCGCCAACCAGGCCTACGGCGAGCTCGGCGGCCACATCGCCAGCTACGCCAGTGCAGCCGACCTGTTCGAGGTCGGCTTCAACCACTTCTTCCGCGCCGGTGATGGCAGCGGCCAGGGCGGCGACCTGGTCTTCTTCCAGCCGCACTCGGCCCCCGGCGTCTATGCGCGCGCCTTCCTCGAAGGCCGGCTGAGCGAGAACCGACCTGGCGCACTACCGGCAGGAGCTGACCGCCGCGGCGCAGGGCGCGCAGGGACTGTGCAGCTATCCGCATCCCTGGCTGATGCCCGACTTCTGGCAGTTCCCGACCGGCTCGATGGGGATCGGTCCGATCAGCTCGATCTTCCAGGCGCGCTTCATGCGCTACCTGCAGCACCGCGGCCTGCTCGATACCAGCGGCGCGCAAGGTGTGGGGCGTGTTCGGCGACGGCGAGATGGACGAGCCCGAGAGCATGTCGGCGCTGACGCTGGCCGCGCGCGAGCAGCTCGACAACCTGATCTGGGTCGTCAACTGCAACCTGCAGCGGCTCGACGGCCCGGTGCGCGGCAACAGCCGCATCATCGACGAGCTCGAGGCGCTGTTCGCCGGCGCCGGCTGGCGCGTCATCAAGCTGGTCTGGGGATCCGACTGGGACGGCCTGTTCGCGCGCGACACCGACGGCGCGCTCGCGCAAGGCCTTCGCCAGCACCGTCGACGGCCAGTTCCAGACCTTCGCCGCCAAGGACGGGCGCTACAACCGGGATCACTTCTTCGGCCAGAACCCGCAGCTGGCCGCGCTCGCCCAGGGGCTGACCGACGAGCAGATCGACCACCTGAAGCGCGGCGGCCACGACCTGGTCAAGATCCACGCCGCCTACGCCGAGGCGCAGCGCAGCAGCGGCCAGCCGACCGTCATCCTGGCGCAGACCAAGAAGGGCTACGGCATGGGCGGCGCCGGCCAGGGCCGCATGACCACGCACCAGCAGAAGAAGCTCGAGCGCGCCGACCTGATCGCCTTCCGCAATCGCTTCAACCTGCCGCTGACCGACGAGCAGGCCGCAGCGCTCGACTTCGTACAAGCCGGCCGACGACAGCCCGGAGATGCGCTACCTGCACGAGCGCCGCGCCGCACTCGGCGGCAGCATGCCGGCGCGCATCACGCCGCGCCGATGCGGTGCCGGTGCCGGCACTGGCCCGGCTACGGCGACTTCGCGATCCAGGCCGACGGCAAGGAGATGAGCACGACGATGGCCTTCGTGCGCATGCTGACCAACCTGCTGAAGGACAAGCAGCTCGGCCCGCGCGTCGTGCCGATCGTCGCCGACGAGGCGCGCACCTTCGGCATGGCCAACCTGTTCAAGCAGGTCGGCATCTATTCGAGCGCCGGCCAGACCTACGAGCCCGAGGACATCGGCTCGCATCCTCAGCTACCGCGAGGCGACCGACGGCCAGATCCTGGAGGAAGGCATCAGCGAGGCGAGCGCGATCAGCAGCTGGACCGCGGCGGCGACCAGCTACTCGGTGCATGGCCAGGCGATGCTGCCGTTCTACATCTACTACTCGATGTTCGGCTTCCAGCGCATCGGCGACCTGATCTGGGCCGCCGCCGACCAGCGCTCGCGCGGCTTCCTGCTCGGTGCCACCGCCGGCCGCACCACGCTCGGCGGCGAGGGCCTGCAGCACCAGGACGGCAGCAGCCTGCTGCAGGCCGCCGCGGTGCCGAACTGCCGCGCCTACGACCCCTGCTTCGCGGGCGAATTCGCGGTCATCCTCGACCACGGCATGCGCGAGATGCTCGAGCAGCAGCGCGACGTCTTCTACTACGTCACGCTGATGAACGAGAACTATGCCCAGCCGTCGCTGCCGGCCGGCGTCGAGGCCGACATCGTCAAGGGCCTGTACCGCTTGCGCGCCGCGGCCAGCGACAAGCCGGCCGGCGGTGCGGCTGGTCGGTTCAGGGACCGATCCTGCGCGAGGTGATCGCGGCGGCCGAGCTGCTCGCCGCCGACTGGCAGGTCGACGCCGAGGTCTGGAGCGCGACCAGCTTCAGCGAACTGGCACGCGATGCGCGCGAGATCGAGCGCAGCAACCGGCTGCATCCGCTCGATGCGCCGCGCGACCAGCCACCTGCAGCAGTGCCTGGCCGGCGACTGCGCCGATGGTCGCGGCCACCGACTATGTTCGCGCCTGGCCGCAACTGGTCGCCAGCCACCTGTGCGCCCCGTTCACCGCGCTCGGCACCGACGGCTTCGGCCGCAGCGACACGCGGGCCGCGCTGCGCAGCTTCTTCGAGGTCGACCGGCACCAGATCGTGCTGGCGGCGCTGACCGCGCTGCGCGAGCAGGGGCAGGTCGACGGCGCACGCTGCGCCGAAGCGATCGAGCGCTACGCCATCGCGACCGGACGGGTCGAGCCCTGGAACTGCTGACCGGCCGACGCGACCCGCTCGCGTGCGGGCGCGAACCTCCCGAAGCGCACCACCGGCCGCCCGGTCAGCGGAAGAATCCGTTCGCCCGCGCCTTCAGCCACACATCGTGGAACTTGCCGCCCGGCAGTTCGCCGACGGCCACTTCGACCGGTGAGGTGCCGAGCGCCCTGCGATCACCGCCGGTCGGCGGCGCCGCCAGGATGCCCGGACATTCGGATTCGGGATGTTCGACGCCCTGCGGCAGCGCCACCCGGTCGGTGCGTGCGGCGCGGTCGAATGCGAGCGCGTGCGCCAGGTTGACCGTCGCCGGATCGTTGCCCCGCACGCCCAGCGGATCAAGTCCGAAGCGCCATTGCCAGCAGCTGGTGGATCGAGGACGGGTCGAACGGGAAGCGAGACACCGAACCCCGCCGGACGCGCGGTCCGAGCAGCAGGCACGGCACGCGAAAGCCGAGTCGTCCGTCGTTGCCGAGGGTCGCCTCCTCCGCCGAGACGACCCGCCGATGCGGCTCGACATGGTCGAAGAAGCCACCCCATTCGTCATAGACGACGATCATCAGCGTGCGATCCCAGCCCGGGCCGCTGCGCAGTGCCTCGTAGACCCGGCCCAGGAATGCCTGGCCGTTGCGGACATCGGAATGCGGATGGTCGTCATTCGAAGTTCCCTTGGCCGCCCCGCCGAAGCGCGGATCGACCATCGAGAAGGCGGGCAGCGTGCCGGCCGCCGCCTGCGCATGAAACTGCTCGATCGGCTGGGTCAGCGCGGTGTAGCGGGTACCGTACAACGCGGTGAACGGGACGTCGTGGTAGTAGTACGCCGCGCTCACCGAGCGCGCGGCCAGACGATCCCAGATCGTCGGCAGCGACGAGGTCAGGACCGAGTTGTCGAGCCGATCGGTCTGACCGCTGTGCAGGTAGAGCCGATTCGGGTAGGTCTCGGACAGGATGCCGCTGAAGTAGTAGTCGCACACCGTGTACTCGGCTGCCGCGACCCGGTAGAAATCGAGGTCCTGCTCGCGGAAATAACCGATCGGCAAGCGGTCACCGCGCGTCTTCGAGGTGTCCGGGGTCAGCAGCCAGCCATTCCGGCGTCCGTCCGCCAGGTGCGTGCGGCCGCCCTGGTAGCTGTGGTCCGGATCGGCCCAGCCGCAGCTGGCAAAGCCATAGCCTGCGGCGGTGGCGAGTGGAAACATCGGGTGCACGTCGCCGAATGCGTCCGACAGCCGGATGCCGGGCGGCAGGCCCTCGCTGTCGCGCACCCAGCCCAGGAAGTGATCGAAGGATCGGTTCTCCATCGTGACCAGCACGATGTGGTCGATCCCGGAGCTCGCCGGGTCGGGCAGTGCCGGGCGCGACAGCACCTGGCGCACGCCGGTGGTCGATGGCGGCAGGTTCGGCACCACCGGCGCCCCACTCCCTTGCTTGTCGTCGCCGCCGCCGCCGCAACCCGCGAGCGTCATACCGCCGGCTCCGGCAGCGATTCCGGCGATGAAGCCGCGGCGATCGAGCGGCGCGCGGGCCGGAGGTAGTCGTTTCATGGGTCTTCCTGGTGGTGCCCCGACGCCCGCGGCCGGATGCGATGGCGGTCGATCGTGCGGCCTGCCTTCCGGGGGGGCTGTCGGACGGCGACTGACAAGTCCGTAGGACGCCGGCCGGGGCCTTCGCGGCCGCGCCTCGGCCGCAATAGCTGCTCGGCCGGGAGGGTCGAAGCCGCGCAGGGCCCCACTGGCGCGCTATGGTCGTCTTCACCACAACGGCAGGCGCGGCCGGCCGAGGTCGCCTGCGTGGCCGGATCCGCCTGCGACGCGTATGCCCTGCCCCACCGGAGACGACGATGACCTCGCTTCATCGAAGACTGATCCTGGCCGCCACCCTGGGCGCCGCGCTTGCTGCCGCCAGCTGTTCCCAGATGCGCGAACACCTGCCCGGCATGCCGGGAACGAGCGCCAGCGCGGCCATGCCGCCAGCCGATGCGACAGCGCTCTGGAACCACCTGCAAAAGGTCAATTACGCAGCCAGCTACAAGCTCTTTCCCGGGAAGGGCAGGATGTACCCCGGAAGCCAGCCGCACGGCGCCTTCCTGACCACCTACGTCAACGACGCCGCCTTCGACGCGCTGCGCGGCGGCTCGGCGCGGCTGCCGGCGGGATCGATCCTGGTCAAGGAAAACTACATGCCCGACCGGTCGCTGGCGGCGGTGACGGTGATGTACAAGGTGGCCGGCTTCGATGCGTCGAACAACGACTGGTACTGGCTCAAGCGCAGTGCGGACGGCACGGTCGAGGCCTCCGGCAAGCCGGCCGGCTGCATTGCCTGCCACAAGCCGGCAGCACGCGACTACGTCCTGACGCCGATGGGCGGTTGAGCGCTCGGCAGGGCGCGCTTTCGCGCCCGGGCCGGCATGACCATCAAAGGGTTTGAACGCTGCCGACAGCGCACGCGGTCGAGCGCGCGGCCTGTCCTGTCTATGCTCACCGCACCGGACTTCGGCACCCGCCGACAGGTCATCAACCCATGCAAACGCCATCATGCTCGACTCCCTCAAGAATCCGCTCGCACTGCTTGCGCGCATCCTGCTCGCCCTGATCTTCGTCGTGTCCGGCTTCGGCAAGCTGGCCGACATCAGTGGCACGGCCGGCTACATCGCGAGCAGCGGGCTGCCGCTCGCGTCTGCACTGGCGGTCGCGGCGGGCCTGCTCGAGCTGCTGGCCGGCATCGCGCTGATCGTCGGCTGGCAGGCGCGCTGGGCGGCACTGGCGCTGGCAATCTTCACGCTGGTCGCGAGTGTGCTGTTCCACGCCTTCTGGGCGATGCCCGAGGCACAGCAGTACATGCAGCAGCTGATGTTCCTGAAGAACATCGCGATCACCGGCGGCCTGCTGATGATCGTGGCATTCGGCGCCGGCTCGATCGGCCTTGACCGAACCGCGCCCGCGCCTTCGCACTCGCGCTGATCAGGCGTGCCGGCCCGCCCGCGGTTCGCCGCCGGGCGCCGGGCTGCGGCCGATCCGCCTCTATCATGATCGCCTCCCGACCTCGAGCTGCGCCGATGAGACCCCGCAGAACCGACAGCACCGAGCCGACCGCCGTGGCGGCTGCCCCACCGCCGCGCATCGAACGACGCCCCTCTGCGGCCTCCGCGCACGGTGCCGAGGTCAATCGTTACCTCGCGGCCTACATCATGGGCATTGCGAACCGGCTGGGTAACGGTGCGTCGAATCACTATCGCAGCCAGTTCGGCATGGGCATGTCGGAATGGCGCGCCATGATGGCCATCGGGACCAGCACCACCCGCATCGTGCGAGAGGTTTCGGAAATGGCCGATCTCGACTACGCCGCGGCCAGCAAGAGCCTGAAGCTGCTGCAGCAACGAGGCCTGGTGTCGATCGAGCAGACCCAGCGGCGCGGCCGTGCCGCCATCGCCAGCCTGACACCGGAAGGACTCGATGTCTGGCGCAAGCTGCGCCTGTCGGCCCGCAAGCGCCAGCAGCTGCTGACCGCCAGTTTCAGTGTCGAGGAACTCGACCAGCTGTGGGCGCTGCTGCGGCGCATCGAGGAGCGCATCCCGATCATGAATGCCCGTGCGCCGGATTGAGCGACGCGACCCACGGCGATACAGCCGGGATCGACGCCTTCTCCGAGGCGCTGGATCACAATCCGGACTTCCGATCGCCACTACCCCTTCTGATCACCATGGACATCACCCTCGACCAAGCCAACCAGATCATCGCCGCCGCGCTCAAGCAGTCTGCTGAAGCCGGCTACAAGCCGATGGCCGTCGTCGTGCTCGATGCCTCCGGCCACACGCGCAGCGCGCAACGCCAGGACGGGGCAAGCATGTTCCGGATCGACATCGCAACCGGCAAGGCGTGGGCGTCGATCGCCATGGGAGCGGCTTCGCGGGTGCTGACCGATCGCGCCAAGGACCTGCCGGCCTTCTTCGGCGCCCTGGCCTCGACCGGCAAGGGCAAGTTCATCCCGCAGACCGGCGCCGTGCTGATCAAGGACGCGCAGGGCCGTGTCATCGGCGCCGCCGGCGCGAGCGGCGGTACCGGCGACGAGGACGAGGCGATCTGCATCGCCGGCATCCAGGCAGCGGGTCTGACGCACGGCTGAACTGCGGCCCTGCGGCCCTGCGGAACGCCGTCTTTCCTCCGTGTCGAGAGCTCGGGCAACACACTTTCAACACGGAGTCACGGAGGGGACGGAGGACGCGGAGGAAAAAATCTTTCAACGCAGAGGCGCAGAGAGCGCAGAGGAAAAGACTTCTTTGTTGTCTGCGACCTCTGCGACCTCTGCGCCTCTGCGTTGAAAACGTATTTCTCCGTGGCCTCCGTGCCCTCCGTTTCTCCGTGTTGAGAAAATGATGATCGCGCAAGGCACTCTCGACCCGGAGTCACGGAGGGCACGGAGGGCACGGAGGAAAGACCTTCGGCTGGTTCTCTGCGACCTCTGCGCCCTCTGCGCCTCTGCGGTGAAAAATGCATTTCCCCGCGGCCCTCGCTCGCTCATGTCGAGAGAGACAGAGAGGTTCCGTTTCAGCCCCCGCTGAAGAGCCCGTAGACCACCGCGCGCAGCCATCCATGCGCGGCATCCTGCTGGAAGCGCCGGTGCCAGAACTGGTGTACCTCGATCACCGGTGCCTTCATCGGGATCTCGACGATGCGCACGCTGCCGTGGCGGACGCACACCTGGGCCAGGTCGCGCGGCACGGTGGCCAGGAGGTCGCTGGTCGAGATGATCGGCAGCAGGCTCATGAAATGCGACACCTCCAGGCGCACCCGGCGCTGCAGGCCGCGCCCCTGCAGGTACTGCTCGAAGACATGCTCGCGCCCCTCCGGCCGCACCACCGCATGGCTGGCCGCCAGAAACTGGCGCAGCGTCAGCCGCTCGCCGATCTCGGGGTGGTCGCGCCGGACGATGCAGACATGGTCGTTGCGGAACAGCCGCTGCTGGAAGAAGCCGGCCCGGTGCAGGTCGGGGTAGTAGCCGACCGCCAGTTCGGCAGCGCCCGACTCGAGCGCCTCGGCGGCGGCATGGCGCGGCATCGACAGTGCGGTCAGGTCCACACCCGGCGCCGCCGCATCGAGGTGCACCAGCAGGCGCGGCAGAAAATTGATCTCGCCGATGTCGGGTGTCAGCAGCACGAAGCGCCGCCGCGTCGTGGCCGGGTCGAAGGCCTGCGCCTGCAGGATCTCGCTGCGCACCACCTCCAGCATCTGGCGCACCGGCGCCACCAGCTGCGCCGCGCGCGGCGTCGGCTGCATCTCGGCGCCGGCACGCACGAACAGCGCATCGCCGAGCAGCCTGCGAAGCCGTCCCAGGGCGGCGCTGGTTGCCGGCTGGCTGATGCCGAGTGCATCCGCAGCCTTGGTGACGCTGCGCCGCTCGGCGAGCGCGTCGAAGATCACCAGCAGGTTCAGGTCGACGCCGCGCAGGTCCATCGGCGCATTCTAGGGAGCGGGGTTTCAGCGTTCTTTCAACATGGCGTCACGGAGGATTCAGAGGGCCACGGCGAAATTCTTCCAACGCAGAGGCGCAGAGGTCGCAGAGGTCGCGGAGAACGAGCAAATGGTGTTTCCTGTGCGACCTCTGCGCCCTTGCGATGAAAGATTTCTTGCTTGCTCCCCGTGACCTCGTGCTGAAAGCGGTGATCTCAAGATTTCAACACGGAAAAACGGAGGACACGGAGGGCCACGGAGAAAGACATTCCCACCACGGAGGCGCAGAGGTCGCAGAGAACGAGAAAGAAGTCTTTTCCTCTGCGGGCCTCTGCAACCTCTGCGCCTCTGCGCTGAAAGCTTCCCTGCTCCGTTCCCCCCCTACCCCCCGTTCCCTCCGTGTTCTCCGTGCCCTCCGTGACTCCGTGTTGAAAGAGATCTCGACCCGATCGATCACTTCAGCCCTTCCGGCCCGGACGGACGGTCCACCACCCATTCGAGGTCGACCCCGGCGACGGTCTGGGCCGAGGCGTCCATGGTGACCGCGGGCAGCGGGCCGGCGACGGCCTGCGCCGGCCGCGGGCCCGCTGCCGCCAGGCGCAGCCGATAACGCCCGGGCAGCACACCCTCGAGCACATAGAAGCCGTCGATGGCGCTCACCGTGGACGCGGCGATGCTGTCGTCGTCGGCCAGCAAGTCGACCGTCACCCCACCGACGCCCTGCCGTCCGGTCGCGCCACGGGCGAAAACCGTGCCGTCGATCTCGCCACCGAGCGCGACCGCGAAGTCGAGTGGCTGGATGCGTCCGGGGCGCGGCACCAGGCGCACTCCCTTCCGTGCCGGCAGCAGCTGTGGATCCTCGAGGGTGGCCAGGTCGATCCTGAGGTCGACATGGCGGCGCGTGGCCAGGCGATCCAGGGTGGCGTTGCCGGCGTCGTCGGTCCGTGCCGGGTGGCGCCCGCCGTCGACCAGGAAGCCGACGCCGGGCAGCGGCTGGTCACCTGCATCTTCGACGCCGTTTGCATTCCGATCCAGGAAGGCGCGCGCCGCCACCGCGCCGAGGCCGGCGCGCGGGCGGGCATCGAAGGTCCAGCGCTGCTCGCGCGGCTGGTGTGCCATCGAGACCAGCAGCTGCAGCGCCAGGCTGCGTTCCCCTTGGCTGCCGTGACCGGCCACCAGCCGCAGCCCGTAGCGGCCGATGCTCTTGGTGAATCCGATCGCCAGCCGGGTTTGGGCGGTGTCGACCGAATGCGCAACCGTGGCGGCCAGCTGCAGCCCGTCGCCCAGGCGGTACTCTGCCGTCCCCGCACCGTCGGTGACGCGCCAGCCGTCGTCCACCGCATACGCCACCCCGCCGCGCAGCGACACGCCACCCAGCCGGGCGCTGAGCTGGGTGCTGCCGCGGGTCGCCGCGAGACCCGGGGCGGTGCGCCGATCGAATTGCTGGGTCATGAAGATGCCGCGCCAGGCGGCCGACACCCTCAGTGCGGCTTCGAGGGCGACCGCGCCGGACTGCAGCTGCTGCCGCTTCACCTCGATCCCGACCGGCAGCCTGAGCCAGGCGCCGAGCGGGAGCAGCGCATCGGCACGCAGGCGGTCGACGCTGCGGACCGGATCGGCGGCGGCCATGAAATCCGGGCTGCTGAAGCCCGGGCTGCGCTGGGTCCGGCCGTACGACCAGCGCACCCCGGCCAGCCGCGACCGCCACGACAGATCGAGCAACGATCCGCTCCCCGAGCCCACGACCTGCGCACTGATGAACGACGACAGCGCCTGCATGCGCAGCCCGGCGTCGACATACGGGCGATCGCTGCCGGCGTGCGTCAGCGTCTGCAGCCCGGAGCTCAGGGTGATGTCGCGCGTGATGCCGTACTCGGCCCGCGCATGCGATCGCACACCCTGCCGCGGCACGTCACCCGCCTCCAGTCGGTACACCAGCTCGCCCGGCCGGACCAGCGACTGGTCGAGCAGCAGCATCTGGTGCTCGATGCGCAGCTGTCCTTGCGGTCCGTGGAAGACCAGCCGGAACTCGTTGGCGCCGTACCAGAGCGGGATGTCCGCGAAGGCATAGCGACCATCGGCGCGCGGCGGCTGGTAGCCGAACAGGGCCTCGTTGACGAACAGCTCGACGTCCCAGCCTGGCGGCAGGTCGCCGCGCAGGGTGTGCTGGGCGAATCCGGTCGCCCGGTCGAGCGGCGCATTCGACAGCGTGAAGCCGGTTCCCGGCGGCGCCCCGCGTGCCACATTCGGCATGCCGCTCACCGACACGTCGCCGATCGCGAACGAGCGCGCCCGCAGCGGACCGAACAGGCCGCCGTCCGGATCGTCACGCCCGAGGGTGAGCCGCAGCTGGGGCGCCGGATCCGCCGGCCGACCGGAGCCGGGCCCGCCCGAACCGGCCAGGGTCGCGCCGGCATTCAGGTAGCCGGTCGCCTGCAGTCCGAGCAGATCGCCGGCGAAGTAGGCATCGGCACGCGCGGTGTTCGCGGCGCCGCGTGCGGTGCGGGAGAGATCGACGCCGAGCGCCAGATCGACCACCGGCCAGTCCCACAGGCGGTACGGCGCCGGCACCGATTCGCCGTCGAAGCCATCTTCCTCCGGCGAACCCCACGCCCTCGGGGATCGGCGCTCGCGCCCGAGTCTTCGCTGCAGCGGCAGTGGCTCGAGTGCGGTCACCTCGAGGCTCGACGCCGCACGGTCCAGGCGCAGGCGCAGCGGCAGCCACTCCTCGATCAGCTCGCGGCTGACGTAGAGGTCGTCGTCACGCCGCACGACCTGGTCCATCGGCAGCGGCCGCAGCGCCGGACCGATCCGGACCGTGGCCTGCGACAGGTCGAGCGCAAAGCGCCGTCGCTCATCGATGATGAAGCCGGTCGCGGTGCCGGCGAGCGGGTCGCTGCGGATGCCGATCGTCAGCAGCCGCGCCAGCTCTCCCAAGGGCAGCAGCAGATCGGCGCCGCGCGGCAGGGCGGCGAGCGTGCCGCCGACCGCCTGCCGGTCGAGCCTGACCTCGAGCAGCAGCAGATCGGCATCATCCGTGGTGACCGCCTGCGGCGGCTCTGTCGCCGACGCGCGTCCCGGTGCCAGCGCGCCCGCAAGCCCGACCGCCAGCATGGCCGTGCAGGCCACGCGCCCGAGCGGAATGCGCTGGCGTGGCCGACGTCGGGGCGGAAGATCGAGGCGCGGACGCACCGATGCACATGCGCTCATCGCGCGGGCGCGTGGCTTGCGCTCAGTCCAGTGGCAGGCTGGCCACGGCCAGCTGCCGGCGGTCGGTCTCCGATCCGTCATTCAGCACCACCCGCAGGCTGCCGCCGCTTCGCTCCGGCAGCGTCGGCAGCGCCATGCGCACATGCCGCGCCGCATTCGGTGTGTAGACGGCGACGCCGCCGGCACGCGCCAGGCGGTGCTCGCGGCCGCCGGCATCGACATGCAGCACCGTCACATCGGCATAGATCGAACGGCTGCCCTGACGGCGGATCTCGAACGCCAGGATCGGCGGCCCGGCCGGGGCGTCGCGCGACAGGCTGAGGTCGGCCAGATCAGCCGAGGCGTCGAGCTGGCCATGGCGGACGATCACCGGGATCGAGACCGCAAAACGGGGTACGAGGTTGATGTCGAGGCCCTGCGGCTGGACCGCCGGACCCGGCGCCGACGGCCCCTCGGGTGCGGTGACCGGCGAGAACATCAGGTGCGATCGATACTCCGCCGGCTCGAGTCCCGCCGGCCGGCGCAGCTGCACCCGCACCACCTGCGATTCGCCCGGCGCCAGCGTCACCTGGCGCGGCGAGAAGCGCAGCATGCCATCGGCAAATCGCTCGTCGGGCAGCGCCGGCTCGGCGGCGGTGAAATCGCCGTGCGGTGTCATGCGCCGCCTGACGAGCTCGATCCGGTAGGTCTGCGCCGAATCGGCCCGGTTCACCAGTTCGAGCTGGGCCGCACGCTGGTTCTTCTCGAACACGATGCGCGTCGGGTACAGCATCAGATCGGACGCGACCGCCGGATGCTGCGACAGGAACATGGCAGCGAACAGTCCGATCAGCAGCGGCAGCAGCAGGGCGCGCAGCCGCGCGACCGGGGATGGCGCACGCGGGTGGCGGCGGTCAGTTGTAATCGACATGGATGGTGAAGCTTGCGCTGTAGGTTCCGCTGGGTTGGACCGCGCCGACCTGCAGGCGCGCGCCGACGGCCAGCGTCTGGCGGCCTGACGCATCGAGCGTCCCGAACGCCGACGGCTGGCTGGTGAAATGGGTCAAAGGCATCTGCCGGCCGGCGGCATCGACCAGGCTGACCTCGCCATCGGCGGGCAGGCCGATGGCATAGGTCCGGTGCGGATCACCGGAGATGTCGAAGCGCGCCGCACCACCGCTGGCCGACGAGAGCAGCACCACGCCGCCGGATGCGCTGCGCAGCCCGCTCGGTCCGATCTGCACCGCGCCACCCGATCCGGCTGCGAAGCGGCCGAAGGAGAGGCCGTCGGTATTGACGACGGCAAGTTCCGCTGCGCCGGCGTGCGGCACCCACAGCAGCAGGCCGAGCGCCAGCCACGTCAGCGGCCGGCCGCGCCGGCGCGCCAGCCACGGCCATGGCCTGGCGCGCATCGAACCGCAGCCGGTCTGCGCCACCGCGTCAGTTGTATTCGACGCTGACCGGGAGGCTGGCTGAATAGGCGCCGTCGGTCTGCGCGGTCGCCACATGCAGGGTGGCGCCGACCTTGATCGTCTGCGCGCCCGACGACAGTACGCCGGTACCTGCCGGATCGCTGACGAAGCCGTCCATCGACATCGCCGCTCCGGGTCCGGTCACCGACAGCGCCGAGGACGGCAGCGTGATGGCATAGGTCGCGCCGGCATGGCCGGTCACGTCGAAGCTGGCGGCGTTGCCCTGGGCGCCCTGCAACAGCACCACCCCACCCGTCTTTGCACGCGCACCGTCGGTGGCGATCGAGATCGTGCCGGCACCGACGGCCGAGAACTGGCCGAAGCTGAGGTCGCTGACCTTCGCAATCTCGATCGGCACCACCACCGTCGCGCCTCCCTGCGCGGTGGCGGTTGCCGCCACGGCGCCCTGGGCGGCGCACAGCGCCAGCGAGGCGCAGACGGTCAGCCGGCTGATGAAGGAGAGCTTGCGATTCGAGTGGATCGGGTTCATGGATGGACCTCGGTGACTGGGTGGCGGAAGGTGGAATGACTCGCGGCCGTCCGGTATCGGCATCGGTCCGCGGTGCATCTCTGCACAGGACCAACGATAGGCAGGCCACGACCCGCGCCACTAGGTCGATTGCCTAGCCGGCCCTGGGCAAAGCGCCGACGGCCGGCGCGATCGATTTCCCTCCAGTTCGCCGCCCAACGCACCGACCTGCGCCCGCGATCGACCGCACGACCGCTGCGCTTGAGGGTCTTGCCCTGTGGTGGATAGGCATCTGGCCTAGCGAGGTCCGGTGTGTGCGGTCGATACTGGCTGCATGACCGCAGCCGGCGAAGGGGCGCCGGAGCGGCGCAGCAACCAGGCGCTCGCCACCACCGATGCGCGCGGACTTGCCGACGTCCCCGGCCTGCTGCCCCGGCCCTCACCTGGACGGCGAAGTCGGGCTGACCGAACTGGCCGCATCGGCCCGGCGATCGACCTGTGCCGTCTGGCCGTCGTGGCGGACACCGCGGCCGGCGGCCGCACCAATGGTTCTACCGTCCACCCGGCGCCAGCACGGAGTCCGGCGACCGCATCGGCATCCGTCGCTTGGCCAGGCGAACGTACGGCGGTGATCCGATCCCTGCAATTTGTTCATCGACCGGATCCGGCGGGTCACCTGGGGCGGCGGCATCCCGGGTTCGCCGATTGCCAGCAACCTGCCATCCGGTCGCAGCCATCAGATCCATCCCGTCCACGGCCAAGTGCCCCGGAGCCAGTCGAGCCTGCGCGTCGGCCGGTACGGCGATGTCATGACGATGACGACCAGCTACGATCCGTGACGCCGGCATCCGGGGTCGCGGTATCTTCCTACATCGCACCGAGTCCGGGCTGGTACAACCAGTTGGAACGAAGAAGTGGGTGGCCCTCGCGGTGGCGCCCTGTGCACCGGCAGTCGAAAGAATGCAACGATGACCCAGCGAATCGTGCTCGTTCAGCGGCAATGTTCGCAAAACTCCCTCGGCCCACTGCTGCGGGAGGCCCGGTATGAGGTAGCCGGCACCGCGGGGGTGGCCGAGGCCCTGGAAATGGCCCTCGACAGGCCACCCGATCTGCTCATCGTCGAGAGCAGTCTGGTCAACGCGCCTGCGGCCGAGGCGATCCGGCGCGCCCGCGCCGGGCCTGCCCTGACCGGCACGCTGCTGATCGCGCTGGACGACGCCGCTTGCGACGTGCCAGCGCAGCCACTCGACGAGATCGCCGACGGTTTTCTGCTGCGGCAGCTGCCGTCTGGCCGCCAGCTGGCGCACGTGGCCGGGCTGCTGCGCCAGAAGCTGGCGGCGGACGCCCAGCGCATCCAGCGCGCGCAGCTGACCCGGATCTTCGAGCGCGCATCCGAGGCGATGCTGCTGGTCGAGCCCGCAACCGGCGAGATCCTGCTGGCCAACCCGGCGGCGGCCAACCTGTATGGCATGAGCGTGCACCGGCTGCCGGGCAAGCCATTTGCTCACCAAGCCCAGATTGCGCAATCCGCGCTCGAGCCGGTCGAGATCGAAATCGAGTCCGGCGGCGCAACACGAAGGCGCCACGCGATGATGCGCGCCTCGCTGGTCGACCGGCCCGGCGGTGCAGCGAACCTGGTCACGCTGCAGGACGTCACCGCCGACCGCGAGGCGCGGCACCGGCTTTCCGAAGGCGAGCAGCGCTATCGTTCGCTGTTCGAACAGAATCCGGATCCGGTCTATTCGGTTCGTCCGGATGGCAGCTTCACTTCGGCCAACAAGGCCTTCGAGCAGCTGACCGGCTATTCCAGCGACGAGATCGCCCTGCTGGGTTGTTCTCAGGTCGTTGCGCCTGAATGGGTGCCGCCCACCCTGGCGCAGTTCCGGAGGACGATGGCCGGTGAGGCGGTGCGCTATGAGACGGTCGGGGTCCGCAAGGACGGCGGGCACTTCGAGGCCGATGTAAAAAACCTGCCGATCGTCGTCGACGGTCGGGTCATCGGCGTCTACGGGATCATCAAGGACGTCACCGAACGCAATGCGCTGATCCGCGCCCAGCGCGACAGTGACCGGCAGGGTGGCCGCCTTGTTTGCTCAGGCCGCCACCGGGGTGGCCATCGGCACGCTCGATGGCCGCTTCCTGGAAGCCAATCCGGCCTTCTGCAACATGCTCGGATACACCCTGTCCGAGCTGCACCGCACCGACCTGATCCGCCTGACCCACCCCGACGATCGTCCCCGCTGCACGCAGGACATCGCCAAGGCGATGTCCGGGGCGCCGCGCCACTTCGTCAGCGAGAAGCGGTTCCTCCACCGCAGTGGCGAGGCGGTCTGGGTGCGTGCCAGTGTCACGGTCGTGCACGACGAACACGACCGTCCGCTGCACCTGGTCGGGATCTTCGAGAACGTCACCGCGCGCCGCACCGCCGAGCAGGCCCTGCAGGAGAGCCAGTCGCTGCTCGAAATGGCCGGGCGGGTGGCGCAGATCGGCGGCTGGTCGGTCGGTGCATCGACGATGGCGCTCCAATGGTCGAACGAGATGGCGCAGGTCGGGGAGAAGCCGCCCTTCGCCCTGACGGTCGAGGAGGCGCTCGCTTGCTATGTGCCAGAGCACCAGCCGATGGTGCGGGGAGCCTATGCGCAATGCATCGAGCACGGCACGCGTTTCGATGTCGAGGCGCAGGTGCTGGACGAGTCCGGGCGACGCTGGGTCCGCGTGATCGGCGAGGCGGTGCGCGACGACAGCGGCCGGATCGTGCGCGTGCAGGGTGCATTCCAGCACATCGACGCCCGCAAGCAGGCCGAGCTGGCGGTGATCGATCTCAATCAGCGGCTGAGCAGCACGCTCGAGAGCATCGGCGACGCCTTCCTCACCGTTGACCGCCAATGGCGTATCACCTACGTCAATCCACGCGCTGAATCGCTGGTGGGGCGCCGCCGCGACGAGCTGATCGGCCGTGAGCTGTGGGCCGAGTTTCCGGCGCTGGTCGGCAGCCGCTTCCAGTCCGAATACGAGCGGGTCGTTTCGGAACAGGTCGCCTCGACCTTCGAGGCCCACTGTCCGGCGCCGATCGACAGCTGGATCGAGGTCAGCGCCCATCCGACGCACGACGGGCTGTCGCTCTATGTGCGCGACATCGGCCCGCGCCGCGCAGCCGAGGAGCGGATGCGCCTGCTCGAGGCGAGCATCGACCGCATCAACGACATGGTGCTGATCACCGAAGCCGGCTGCATCGATGCACCCGGGCCGCGGATCGTGTACGCCAATCCGGCCTTCGCACGCCACACCGGCTATGGCTGCGACGAAGTCATCGGACATTCGCCGCGCCTGTTGCAGGGACCACTGACCGATCGGAAGGCATTGGACCGGATGCGCGCAGCGATGGTCCGCCGGGAACCGGTGCGCGAGGAAATCATCAACTACACCAGGGACGGAGAGCCGTTCTGGCTCGAACTCGAGATCGTTCCGGTGGCCGACCAGGGCGGCGAACTGACGCATTTCGTCGCCGTCCAGCGCGATGTCACCGAGCGCAAGACCAACGAACTGCGTCTGCGCAACAAGCTGTTCTGGTTGTCACTGCTGCAGCAGATCACCCGCGCCATCGGCGCCCATCAGAATCTGCAGGGCATCTTCGAGGTGCTGTGCACCTCGGTCGAACGCGACATGCCGGCTGCGCTGTGCGCGCTCGCGCTCTACGACGAAGCCGCGGACGAACTGCGCATCAGCGGCTGTGGTTCGGTCCACCGGCAGCGGGCCGCCGCCGCCGGGCTGGCGATGGATACGCGCGTGCCAGTCGGCGCGAACGGCATGCGTCGGGCACTCGACGGGGCCCTGGTGTACGAACCCGACCTGGCGCAACTGGAATTCGCTTTTCCGCAGCAGTTGCACGCTGCCGGCCTGGGCAGCCTGGTGCTCGCACCGCTGGCGTTCGAAAACCGCATCTTCGGCGTGCTGCTCACCGCGCGCGACCAGGTCAACGGCTTTGTCAGCGGCGATTGCGAGTTTCTGCAGCAGCTCGCGGAACACACCGCACTTGCTGCGCACGAGGCGCGCCTGCACTCCGCCCTGCAGGTCGCCTATGACGATCTGAAGCGTTCCCAGGACGCGGCCATCGACCAGGAGCGCCTGCGGGCGGTGGCCCAGATGGCCGGCGGGATCGCTCACGACATCAACAATGCCATCTCGCCGATCACGCTCTATGCCGATTCGCTGCTCGAATCGGAATCGGCGCTGAGCCCGCGCGCGCGCAGCCAGCTCGAGACCATCCGCCTCGCGATCGGCGATGTGGCGGAGTCGGTGGCGCGCATCCGCAGCTTCTCGCGGCCCGATGCCGTCCTGCGGCGCACGCCGACCTCGCTCGACGTGCTGGTCGAGCAGGTCGTCCAGCTCACGCTGCCGCGCCTGAAGGACCGGCCGATCGACCTCGTGCGGCATTTCGATCCGACGCTGACCCCAATTCCGATTGCCGAAAGCGAGGTGCGCGAAGCGCTGACCAACCTGGTTCTGAATGCGCTGGATGCGATGCCGGGCGGCGGCACCCTGACCCTGCGCACGTTGCGCAGACCGGCAGCGGCCGGGGCACCGGCGCTGGCGTGCATCGAAGTCGGCGACAGCGGCATCGGAATGGACGAGGTCGACCGGCAGCGCTGCCTGCAGCCGTATTTCACCACCAAGGGCGAGAGCGGCACCGGCCTCGGGCTGGCCATGGTCGCGTTGACGATGCGCCGCCATGGCGCCGAGATCGAGGTCGAGAGCGAACCCGGTCACGGCACCCGCATGCGGCTGTGCTTTCCGGCGCAGCCTGCGACCCTGCCCTGCCCCGGCGATGAACCCGGGCCGGAGCGGGCGCGGCTGCCACTGCGGCTGCTGCTGATCGACGACGATCCGGTGATGCTGCGCTCGCTGGCCGATGTGCTGACCGACGAGGGGCACCAGGTGCATGCCGCTGCCGGCGGACGGGCCGGAATCGAGGCATTTGCCGCGGCGGCCGCTTCGTTTGATGCAGTCATCACCGACCTTGGAATGCCGCAGGTCGACGGTCGGCGCGTTGCCGAAGCGGTCAAGGCAGTCAGCCCATCGACGCCAGTGCTGATGCTGACCGGTTGGGGCCGCCGCATGCACGACGATGGCGACCGGCCGGACCATGTCGACGAATTGCTGAGCAAGCCGCCTCGGATCGCTGCGATCCGGCAGGCGCTGACCCGCTGTGCGGCCGGGCAGCGCCCCGACGAGCGCCAGGAGGCCGCAACGTCCCGTGAGGCATCAGGATGACGTCGGGATGAACAGCCTCACCTGCGTTCCGACCCCCGGCGTGCTCTCGATCTGGATGCGCATGCCGCTGCGGCGCGTCAGTCCGTAGACCGCCGCCAGTCCCATTCCGGCGCCGCGTTCGCCCTTGGTCGAATAGAAGGGTTCCAGGCAGTGCAGGCGAGTCGCCTCGTCCATGCCGATGCCGTTGTCTTCCACCACGACTTCCACTTCACCGCGGCCTTCGTCGCGCTGCAGCCGGGTTGCCCGCAGGGTCAGGGTGCCGCCGTCGGGCATGGCATCCAGCGCATTCTCGATCAGCTGCGACAGTGCCTCGCGCAGCTCGTCGGTCGCCACTGGCACCGCAGGCAGCTCGGGCTGCAGGTGCAGCTGCAGGTCGATCGCGGACCGCCCGTGCACCGAAGCCGGCCGGAGCGCGAGCGCCTGCTGGCCCGACTCGCGGACGACCGCCGCCAGCTGCAGGGTCTGCAGCCGGGCGCCCGCTTCGCCTTCGCGCGAAAATTCGCGCATGCGGGCGATCGTCTCGGCCACATCATCGATCGCGCGCTGGATGACGCTCAGATAGCGCCGCGCCCGCTCGCTCAGCGCCGTCTCGCCCTCCAGCAGCGCCTCGCAGTAAAGCGCAACCGGCGAGATCGCATTGTTGATGTCGTGCGCCACGCCGGTGGCCATCTCGCCAAGCGCGCTCAGCCGCTCCTGCTGCAGCACCACCTGCCGGCTCTGCTGAAGATCGGCATAGGCAGTGCGAAGTTCGTCGTACAGGCGACCCTGCCGTGCCGCCAGCCTGACGTGATCGGCGAGCTGTTGCAGGAACAGGCACTCGTCCATGTCGAATGCATTCAGGCTCCGCCGCGCCACCAGCAGCGTCCCGATTCCCACGTCCTTGACCACCAGCGGACCGATGGTGGCACTCTGCAGGCCGCTCTGGCAGAGCCGGCGCGCCCAGGGCGCCTTCATCGAAGCGAGGTCCGGATGGTATGAAAGGCCGGTCAGCTGCGCCGCGACAAGCGCTTCCTTGCCGACCGCGAATCGACAGTCTCCATCGACCAGGGCAGCGCCGGCTGCGAAATCGGTGGCATGCGCGGCGTGGCGCAGCGCCTGCTCCGCCGCGTGCACCGGACCGAGCGTGACCATGCAGAAATCGGCCGGCAGCTCCTTCACGACGCTGTCCACCACACCGGCCAGCACCCCATCGAGCTCGAGCCGTTCGCTGATGGCGCGCGTGATGCGATTGAGCAGGGCGAAGCGCGCCAGCTGCGCCTGCAGCCGCAGCCTGGCCTGGCGCCGCTCGGTGATGTCGGTTGCATAGAGGTTGAAGCCCTGACCCGGGTCGAGCGCGACCACGGCGACCGTGAACCACCGGTCGGCCAGCTGGACATCGGTACGGATCTCCGGCCGATCCCGCTGCGTCTCGGCGGCAGCCAGGGCGGCGCCGATCACCTGGCGGCAGGCGGCATCGGCGTCGGGCAGCGATGACCAGAGTGCCAGCGCCGAACGATTGGCATGGCGAACCTCGCCATCGGCATCGACACTGACGACCGGATGCGGGCCATCCATCGTCAGCAGCGCCAGTGCGCGCGACCGGCGCGCGATGCGACGTCGCACGCGCACACCGAACGTGACGCCCGAGCCGATGCAGGCCAGCAGCAGGATGCCGCCCAGCCAGCCCGCTGCGGACAGCTCGACGCGTGAGCCGCCGACCAGGATCAGGAGCAGGCCGCCGATGCCCATCACCGCACAGGCGCCGATTCGAACGGCAGCGCGCCGGCGCCCCCGGCCCCGTTGCTGCCCGCGCGACGCTGCCTCGGTCTTCGGGCCTTCGGACGAGCGGGTCGAATGGTTCATACGGGATGCGGGCAGGGCTCGACTCGGAAGGTGCAGCCAGGGCTTCGGCTGCAGCGGCGCATCACTGAGAGTCGGACTGTGCGGCATCCACACGGGAGCCACCCGGACAAATGCCTGCTGCCCGCCTAGGCATTTGCCCTAGGCCCGGCCGTCGCCCAGGCTTCACCATCGCTGCCAGGGCCCCATACCGGATGGCCCACTGCAGCGGGACCCGCACCACCGCTGCCATGGAGTTGACATGTACGCAAGCATCGGTCCCAGTGTTGCCAGATGGTGGGCAATGGCGCCTGACGCGTCGTCGTCACCGCTGCTCGATAATGCCGCACACGAAGTCTCGCTGCTGCCCGTGCCCAAGCTCCCCTCGCTGCTGGTCGTCGACGACGAGCTGCCTCAGCTCGAGGCCTTGTGCGGCCTGCTCGGCGACATCGGCTACGAAGTGACCGGCCGTTCCGATCCGGCCGAGGCGATCGAGCTGCTGAACAAGCAGAGCTTCGATGTGCTGCTGAGCGATCTGAAGATGCCTGGCATCGACGGCATCGCCCTGATGAAGCGCGCCGCCGAGGCCGATCCGGATCTCGTCACGGTCCTGATGACCGGCCATGGCAGCGTCGATACCGCGGTGGCGGCCATGAAGGTGGGAGCGCTCGACTATGTGCTCAAGCCGTTCCGGCTCAGCGCGATCACGCCGGTCATCAGCCGGGCACTCGAGGTGCGGCGGCTGCGGGTGCAGAACCGCGAGCTGCTGCAGGAGGTGATGCACAACGCCGACAAGCTGCAAACCGCGAACCGCGAACTCGATGCCTTCGCCGCGCGCATCGCCCACGACCTGCGGGCCCCGATCCACATCATGCAGGGCTTCGCCCGCTTCGTGCTCGAGGCGGCGGACAAGCCGTTCGGCGACCGCGAGCGCGGCTACCTGCAGCGCATCGTCGACGCCGGGGACCGCGCCGATGGCCTGATCCGCAACCTGCTCGCCTTCGCCCGCCTCGGCGATGCGCCGATGCACAAGCGCGATGTGGCGCTCGATTGCATCGTCGACCGGGCCAGGGAAATGGTCTGCAGCGAACCGGTCAACGCCGGACGCCGGATCGAATGGGTGATCCGTCCGATGCCGATCGTGCTCGGCGATCCCGATCTGCTGCTGCAGGTGTTCGTCAACCTGTTGTCGAATGCGGTCAAGTACACCCGGCCCTGCGGCCATGCGCGGATCGATGTCGACGTCGGCCGCAGCGGCAAGCAGTGCGAGATCTGGGTGCGCGACAACGGGGCCGGCTTCAACCCCGACTACGCGGATCGACTGTTCGAGCCGTTCCAGCGGCTGCACCGCGCCGACGAGTTCGAAGGGACCGGCATGGGACTGGCCAATGTCAAGCGCATCGTCGAGCGACATGGCGGCGTGGTGCGGGCCGAGTCCCGGCTCGGCGACGGCGCCGCGTTCGCGATCTCGCTGCCCCTGGTCAGCGTGCGCCACTGAAGCCAGCGCTGCTGCGCACCCTGCCGGTCGGGCGCCTTGGCGTCCACCGGGTTCTTCTGCTTCCACTCCTCGCCGCTCCTTCCATGAACCAGCCGATCACGCCCGCCCCTGCCGCGGTGCGCGACACCGACGCCCCGCGCCTGTTGATCGTCGACGACGAGCCCCATGTCCTGAGCTCGCTGCGCCGCTCGCTGCGTGGCCACGGCTATCGGATCGAGACCGCCAACGGCGGCGAGCAGGCGCTGGAGCTGCTGCGCCAGCAGCCGGTCGACGCCATCGTGTGCGACATGCGCATGCCGGGCATCAGCGGTGCCGAGGTGCTGCGGGTCTCACGCGAACTCGCACCCGATGCGGTCCGGGTGCTGCTGACCGGCTACGCCGACATCGCATCGGCGGTCTCCGCGGTCAACGACGGCGAGATCTTCCGCTACCTGAGCAAGCCCTGGGATGACGTGATGCTCAACCAGGTGCTGCAGGAGGGCCTGTCGCGGCGCGCACTGGTGCGCGAGCGGGATGCCCTGCGCAAGCTGGCCGAGGCGCAGAACGAGCAGCTGCGCCTGCTCAACGCCGGGCTCGAGGAGCGCGTGCGCGAACGCACTGCGGAGCTCGAATCGACGCTGTCCCGGCTGGCCAGCGCCAGCGAGCGTCTGAAGTCCGAATTCGGCAGCACGGTGCGCCTGCTGTCGAGTCTGATCGGGGCACGGGTCGGCCGCACCGCCCACAGTCCGCAGGCGATCGTCAGGCACCTGCGCAGCATGGCGCCGGTACTCGGCCTCACCGCCGACGCCTGCAACGACGCGGTCTTTGCCGCGCTGCTGCACGACATCGGCAAGCTGAGCCTGCCCGACCGCCTGGTCAGGACACCCCTCGATGAGCTGGCGGGGGAGGACCGGCGCCGCGTCGCCGGCCATCCGCAGATCGGCGAGAGCGTGCTGATGGGACTGCAATCGCTGCGCGGTGCGGCCCAGTTGCTCGGACAGGTCAACGAGAACCACGACGGCAGCGGCATCCCGGGACGGGCTGCCGGTGAAGCGATCGCGCTCGGTGCGCGCATGCTGCGCGTGGCTGCCGATTTCGAGCACCTGCTGGCCGGAGCGATCACGGTCACGCCGTTCACTCCGGAACAGGCGTTCCGCCGCCTGCGCCAGTTCCGCGGCAGCCTGTACGACCCGCGCGTCGTCGATGCGATGCTGGCGGCGCACCACCAACCGGTCACCGCGCCGGCGCGCAAGGTGCTGCTGTCGAGCGACAGCCTGCGCCCGGGCATGGTGCTGGCGCAGGACCTGCATTCATCGAACGGCATGCTGCTGCTGTCGACCGGACAGACCGTCGACCTGGCGAAGATCGCGCACCTGCGCCGCATCGAGTCGATGACCGGCGACTTCTTCTGGATCACCGTCTGCAGCGACGAGCGGCTCGAAGCGACCGCCGCGCAGCTGTGCGGGAGCGCGCTGTGAGCGCCGCCGGACTGGCCCTGCCGGCCTACGACGCGCCGGGCGACGAGCGCAACGACCGCAGCACGCACGAACTGCAGGCCCGGCTTCAGCAGGCCCAGCGGCAGCTGCTGCAGTCGGAGAAGCTCGCTGCGATCGGCCAGCTGGCAGCGGGGGTGGCGCACGAGATCAACAACCCGATCGGCTACGTGATGTCGAACATCGTGACGCTGTCGGGCTACATCAACGACCTGCTGCGGCTGATCCGCGCCTACGAGAGCGGATCGATGGCGGCCGAACTGCAGCGCCTGCGCGACCAGATCGACATCGATTTCCTGACCGAGGACATCGTGGCGCTGGTCGCCGAATCGCAGGACGGTATCGACCGGGTGCGCCAGATCGTTGCCTCGCTGAAGGACTTCTCGCGCGCCGACGATGGCGGGCAGGCCGTCGCAACCGACCTGCACCAATGTGTCGAGAGCGCGCTGACGATGTGTCGCAACGAACTCAAGTACAAGGCGGTCGTCCGCACCGAGCTGGCCGCCCTGCCGCCGGTGGTCTGTCGGGCACCGCGCATCGGTCAGGTGCTGATCAACCTGCTGGTCAATGCCGCCCATGCGATCGAGGAGAACGGCGAAATCGTGGTGCGTGCGCTGCCCGATGGGGACGGCGCGCGCATCGAGATCGAGGACAACGGCCACGGCATCCCGGCGCAGTATCTGGATCGGATCTTCGAGCCGTTCTTCACCACCAAGCCGGTCGGCCAGGGTACCGGGCTCGGCCTGTCGTTGTCGTACGGCATCGTGCGCGACCACGGCGGAACGATCAAGGTCGAGAGCACCGTCGGGCGCGGCACCTGCTTTCGCGTCTGGCTGCCGCTGCAGCCGCCCAGCGCCATCGAGCCGGGGGAGGCCGGGTGAGCCCCGGCGAGCCGACGATCACCCAGGCACCGGTTGCGACGGGGGACGGCCACGATGCAGGCCTGCAGGCGCTGGTCGAGCACGGACAGGGGCGCGCTGCTCGTGCTGGACGCGCGCGCCGCGGTGGTGTGCGCCAGCCCGGGCGCGCGCCGGCTGCTCACCGGCCGTACCGACGGCGAACTGCCGGCCGCGCTGCGATCGGCCATCTCCACCATCGCAGATGCCGATCTGGCCGGCCGCGATGGCGCCTGCGTGCTGGCCGACGGTGCACGCATCGAGCTGCGCGGAGTCGAGACGCGCTGGAACCGGCAGCCGGCACGCCTGGTCTGGCTGCGAACGCTCGCCCCGCCCTCCGGGCCGCAGATCCCGTCGTTCGCCCACACCGCGATGGACGCCAGCCTGGACGGCATCACCATCGTCGACGTCCGGGCACCGGACCAGCCGATCGTCTATGCCAATCCGGCGATCGCCGAGCTGACCGGCTACCGGATCGATGAGTTGCTCGGGCGCAACTGCCGCTTCCTGCAGGAGCATGACCAGGACCAGCCCGGCATCCGGACGGTGCGCCAGGCGATCAGCGAAGGCAGGCCGGCCAAGGCGGTGATCCGCAACTACCGCAAGGACGGCACGCTGTTCTGGAACGAGCTCGCCGTCAGCCCGGTCCGCGATGCGACCGGTCGTGTCACCCACTACATCGGACTGCAGCATGACGTCAGCGGCAGCCTGCGCAACGAGGCAGCGCTGCTGCGCCGCGCCACCCACGATCCGATGACCGGCCTGCCCGATCGCACCCTGCTGATCGATCGGACACGCCAGGCGCTGGGACTGTCGAACCGGCGCGTGCGCGCGGTCGCGATGCTGTGCATCGGGCTCGACGGCCTGCGCGAGCTCAACGTGGCACTCGGCCACGCGGTGGGGGACCAGGTGCTGCTCGCCGCGTCGACCCGGATCGGGCGCTGCCTGCGCGATGGCGACACCCTGAGCCGCACCGGCAGCGACGAGTTCGTTGCCCTGCTGCCCGACCTGCCCCATGCCGACGATGCGGTGGTGCTGGCCGAGCGCATCCGCGCCGCCCTCGACCACCCGTACCGGATCGGCGAGCTCGACGTCGCCGGCGGCGGCCGGACGGGCCTGGCATACGGGGACGCCACCTCCGGCGACGCCGAGCTGATGCTGCGTCACGCCAACTTCGCCCTCCAGCAGGCGGGGCCGAAAGGCTCGTGCATCTACAGCAGCGAACTGGGCGCGCAGGTGGGCCGGCGGCGTGCCATGCGCGATGAACTCGAGCATGCGATCGGCGCCGGCGAGCTGTGCCTGCGCTACCAGCCCCAGCTCGACCTGCGCTCCGGCCGGATCGTCGGTGTCGAGGCGCTGGTGCGCTGGCGCCATCCGACCCGCGGCGAGGTGATGCCGGCCGAATTCATCCCGCTGGCCGAGGAGACCGGGCAGATCTTTGCACTCGGCGACTGGGTGCTGATCGAGGCGTGTCGCCAGCAGCACCGCTGGCTCGAATGCGGGCTGCTCGACTGCGTCGTCGCGGTCAATGTCTCCAACCTGCAGCTGCGCCGGGCGGGTTTTGCCGCGCGCGTGGAGGAGATCCTGCGCCAGACCGGACTGCCGGCCAGCCGGCTGGAACTCGAGCTCACCGAGTCGGTGCTGATGGACATGGCGGAGATGACGATGCAGACCCTGCACTCGCTGCGCGAGCTCGGCGTGCGCCTGTCGATCGACGACTTCGGTACCGGCTATTCGAGCCTGGCCTACCTGCGCAAGCTGCCGGTGCACGCCATCAAGATCGACCGCAGCTTCGTGCGCGGCATCGATCACGACAGCGACAACGCGGCCATCACGCTCAGCCTGATCTCGCTGGCACACCACCTGCGCCTGCAGGTCGTCGCCGAGGGGGTCGAGCGCGACGAGGAACTCGGCTACCTGAAGCGCAACCTGTGCGACACCGTCCAGGGATTCCGGGTCGCCGAGCCGCTGACGCCGGACGGGATCGCGTCCTTCGTCGCGGCCTTCCGGCCGCCGCCCGAAGTCGGGACCGACCGGCGCCCGACCCTGCTGCTCGTCGACGACGAGCCCAACGTGCTGCGGGCGTTGACCCGCTGCCTGCGCAACGAAGGCTATCTGATCCTCACCGCCTCGGGCGCAGACGAGGCGTTTGCGGTGCTGGCGCGCCAATCGGTCGAGGTCATCCTGTCCGACCAGCGCATGCCGGCGATGTCCGGCACCGAATTCCTGAGCAAGGTCAGGGTCCTGTATCCGCAGATCGTGCGGCTGGTGCTGTCCGGCTACACCGACCTGGCGACGATCACCGATGCCATCAACCGCGGCGCCATCTACCGCTTCCTGACCAAGCCGTGGGACGATGCCCAGCTGCGGGCGCACCTGAAGGACGCATTCCGCCATGCGGCGCTGCTCGGCACGGATGCGGCAGGCCGCTGAGCAAGGCCGGCGTCGCGGTTGCGCTCAGTGCTCCATCGGCAGGGTCTCGGCCAGGTCGGTCCAGTCGGTGACGGGCGCATCGACCGGTGACAAGGCGCCGGCCTGCCGGGCGACCTGCTGCAGATGCGCCACCCGCGGCGCGGCAGCGCGCACCGGCAGGCGTTCTCCCACATCGGCCGGCGTCACGACGCTGCTGCTGACGCGCCAGAACACATAGCCGATGCGGATGCCGGTCAGGCGGTGCACCGCCTGACGAAGCTGGCGCTCGATCCGGGCGCTCTGCAGCAGCACGTCGGGCCGCCAGGCATTGAGCCGCACGAAGGCGATCATGGCCGTGGCCTGGCCGTCGCCACCGCCATAGCGTCGCACGCTGACGCTCGCCTCGCCCTGCGGCAGGCGGTGCTGGTCGGACAGCAGGGTGCCGATCAGATCGACCACATGCTGGCGGCTGATCTCGGATGGCTTCATGGCTTGGATTCGTTCGCCGGCAGGCGCAGGGTGACGTTGGCGTGGCCACTGTGACCCGCGTCTCGCGCTGCGCCGCAAGCCTGTGCCGCGCGCTGCCTTAGGCGAAATGCCTAAGGCCGCGCCCGCCAGGCTGCGAGAATCGGCGCTCGGAAGGCTTGCTGCACGGTGCGGCTCGAATCACGATGAACGAACCGGTGGTCGGCCACGCCAAGGATCGACGGCTGCACGCCCGGCGTGCAGCCGGGCGCGAGGTCGGCCCATGAGCCAGGCCTCTCCGCTGCGCATCGTCGTGGTCGACGACGATCCCGCCGATGTCGAACTGGTCGGGCTGACGCTCGAGCGCGCCGGCCTGGCGGTGGTGATCGAGCATGTCGACAACGCTGCCTCGCTGCGACGGGCCCTGCTGTCGGCAACCCCGCTGGTCTTCTGCGATTACTCGATGCCGGGATTTTCCGCCGAGGCAGCGCTGGCGATCGTCGGCGAGCGTGCCGATCCGCCCTCGCTCGTGGTCGTGACCCGCGCCATCGGCGAAACCGCAGTCGTCGATCTGTTCCGCGCCGGCGCCAAGGACTACGTCCCGAAGGACAAGCTGCGCCTGCTGCCGTCGGTGATCGACCGGGTGCTGCGCGAACGCGCGCGCGAGCAGGCACGGCGCGAGGCGGAGCGCGCCCTGGGCGCAGCCAATGCACGCCTGAGGCTGCTTTCGGCGCGGCTGATCGATGCGCAGGAGCGCGAGCGAAGTGCGGTGGCGCGCGAGCTGCACGACAGCCTCGGCCAGCAGCTGACCGGTATCGCGATCCACGTCCAGGCGGCGATGGATACCGACCCGGCGGCCACCCGGCAGGCGCTGGAGCGTGTGCTGTCGCTGTCGCGCCAGGCCATCGACGAGGTCAAGTCGATGTCCTTCCTGCTGCGCCCCGCGCAGCTCGAGATGCTCGGCCTCACCGCGGCGGCACAGGCGATGCTGCAACAGCAGCTCGACGGCAGCGGGTTGCGCGGCAGCGTGCGCCGGCGCGGTGCACAGCCGGCGCAGCCGACCCCGGCCCATGCGGTGGCGATGCGCGTGCTGCAGGAGGCGCTGACGAATGCGGTGCGGCACTCGCGCGCGTCGACCGTGCTGGTGCGGCTGCACTACCGCGAGTGCGGACTGCTCTGCATGGCCGTCGCCGACGATGGCATCGGTTTCGATCCGGCCGCCACGCTGGCCGGCGGACTGAGCCGGCAAAACCTCGGTCTGCACGGCATGATCGAGCGCGTCGAGCTCTTCGGCGGCCGTCTGCGATTTCGTTCCCGACCGCAGCAGGGCACGCTCCTGCGGCTGTCCCTGCCTTCCTGAGCGCCGACATGACCGCAAGAAGCACCAGCCTGATCCGCACCGTCCTGGCCGACGACCATGACCTGGTCCGCTCCGGCCTGAGGATGCTGCTCGAGCGCATCCCCGGCATGACGATCGTCGGTGAAGCCTGCAGCGGCGAGGAACTGCTGACACTGGTGGCGCAGGCGGCGCCCGATCTGATCGTCACCGACATCACGATGCGCGGCATGGACGGCCTGACCGCGCTGTCCCAACTGGGCGGGTCGATCCCGGTGATCGTGGTCTCGATGCACGACTCGCCCGACTTCATCCGGCGCGCCTACAAGCTCGGGGCTGCGGCCTATCTGATGAAGGAAGGTTCCCCGATCGACCTCGCCCAGGCGGTGCATGCGGTGATGGCGGGCCAGGTGTTCTATTCCCAGCAGATCTCGGAGCGGCTGCTGCGCGCCACCGAGCGGGCACCGGAGGAACTGCTGACCGAGCGGCAGCTGCAGATCCTGGTGATGATCGGTCGCGGCCTGGCGAGCAAGGAGATCGCGTTCGAACTCGGCCTGAGTCCGAAGACCGTCGACGTGCACCGCTCGCGCATCATGGAGCGCGTCGGCATCGACGACAGCGTCGGCCTGGCGCTGTATTGCGTGCGTCATGGCCTGGTCGATCCGGCCCGGGGATAGCCCCGTGGCCACAGGGCGCTGCGTCGCGGTGTGACCCATGGGTGGACTGCTCATCGTCGATGCCGATGCCGATGCCCGAAGCGCCCTTGCGCGGGTGCTCGAATCGGCCGGTCATCGCGTTGTCACCGCCGGTGACGCCGAGGCCGCATGGACGCTGGCGCTGCGCGAGCAGCCCGACATCGCGCTGATCGGCTTGCACCGGCCGGACCTGGACGGCATCGCCTTCGCGCAGCGCCTGCGCGCCGAACCGACCGTCTCGTCGATCGCGCTGCTGCACACCTCGGATCGGCCGGTCGACTCGCAGACGCAAGTGGCCAGCTTCGAGTCCGGCGCAGGCGGCTGCCTCGCCTTGCCGATGCCGCCGCGCGAGCTGCTGGCCCGGATCGACCACCTGCTGCGGGAGCAGCAGGCGGCGGCGGCCCTGCGCCGCAGCGAGCAGCGCCAGCAGCGCCTGATCGAACAGATGGCCGACGGCGTGCTCGTGGTGGCCGAGGACGACGGCGCCGCGATCCTGTTCGCCAACCGCGAGGCGTGCACGATGTTCGGCCGCCCGCCGACCGAACTGGTCGGCCTGCCGTTCGGCCATGCCCTGCTCGCGCAGGGTCCGGTGGAGATCGAACTCCTGCGCGCCGGATCCAACCCGCGCCTGGTCCATATGCGGGCCAGCGCATTCGAGTGGGAAGGCATCCCGGCCCGGCTGATCTCGCTGCACGATGTCAGCGAACTGCACGAGACGGCGCGCAAGCTGCTCGACCGGCAGCAGCGTTACCGCTCGCTGTTCGAGCATCATCCGGATGCGGTGTTCCTGATCGATGCCGATGATTGCTTCGTCGAGGTGAATCCGGCCTTCTCGGTGTTGACCGGCCGGTCCGAATCCGACGCCCTCGGCTGTCCGCTGGCACAGGCGATCGCGCCCGACATGCTGGCCTTCACGCGCACCCAGCTGGCCCACGCCCGCACCGGCAAGCCGGTCTGCTACGAAACCATCGTGTTGCACCGCGACGGGCGGCAGATCCGGGTCGAGGTGACCAACATGCCGATGGCCGGCGGACACGGGATGGCGGGCATCTATGGCATTGCACGCGACATCAGCCGGCGCCATGCGGCAGAGGCCGAACTGCTGCGCAGCCGCTCGCTGCTCGACATCGCCGGGCGCACCGCGGGCGTCGGCGGCTGGTCGTTCGACGTCCAGGCTGCCAAGCTGAACTGGTCGCCCGGCGTGGCCCGCATCCATGGCATGCCGGCCGGCTTTTCACCCGACCTCGGCACCGCCACCGCCTTCTATGTCCCGCCTGGCCGAGACACGTTCAGGACCGCCTTCGAGGCTTGTGTCCGCGACGGCATTGCCTTCGATGTCGAGCTCGAGATCGTCACCGCTGGCGGCGAGCGGCGCTGGGTGCGCAGCATCGGAGAACCCCAGTTCGATCGCGCCGGCGGGATCGTGGGTGCACAGGGTGCGATCCAGGAAATCAGCCAGCGCAAGGCGGCCGAACGCGCGGCAACGCAGAACCTGGCCCGCTTCAGACTCCTCGCCGAGGCCTCGCTGGACGCGATCGCCGAGTGGAACCTGGTCAGCGGCGAACTGTGGTGGATCGACGGCTATCAGCGCCTGTTCGGACGCGAGCCCGACATCACCGACCCGCCGATCGACGGATGGCTCCGGCATGTCCACCCCGACGACCGCTCGCGTGTCGGGGCCGCGTTGACCGACTTCATCGCTGGCAGCGTCCAGACGAGCGCCATCGAGTACCGCTATCAACATGCGGACGGACGCTGGCTCGATGTGATGGTGCGGGTGCGGCTGGTGCGTGATACCGATGGCAGCCCGGTCCGCATCGTCGGCGGAATGACCGATGTCAGCGAGATCCGCGGCGTGCAGCGCCGCATCGAGAGCCAGCTTGCGCGCATGGAGCTGTTGCAGCAGATCACGCATGCGATCGGTGAACGCGACGATCTCGACAGCATCCACCGGGCGGTCTGCGAGCAACTCGCGCGCCAGATGCCGGCCGCCTTCGTGGCGGTTGCCGAACAGGGTCAGGGGGCGTGTTCGCTGCGCATCCGGCACGTGGCGGCGACCGCGCATGAGCTGGCGCAATGCGCCGGCTTGTCAGAGGGCACCTGTCTCGGCAGCGCCAGCGGCCGCATCGCGCAGGCCCTTGGCGGCGCGCTGGTGTACGAGGCGGACACGCGGATCGGCGATCCGGCGCTGCAACAGCACTTCGCTGGCGCCGGCCTGCACAGCGTGGTGCTGGCACCCCTGCAGGTCGAAGCCCACCAGTTCGGCGTGCTGCTGGTGGGGCGCACGTCGGCCGATGGCTTCGGTCACGCCGACTGCGAGTTTCTGAAGCAGCTCAGCGGACACGTCGCGCTGGCCGCCCAGCAGGCCCAGCTCCACCACGCGCTGCAGTGCGCCTACGACCGCCTGCGGCGCACCCAGCAGGGCGTGCTGCAACAGGAGCGGCTGCGCGCACTGGGCGAGATGGCCAGCGGCATCGCGCACGACATCAACAACGCAGTGTCACCGGCGGCACTGTATGCGGAAGCGCTGCTGGAGAACGAGCGCGGGCTGAGCCCGCGTGGCCGCGAGCGCCTGACGGTGATCCTGCGTGCCATCGAGGATGTGGCCCAGACGGTCGCGCGCATGCGCGAGTTCTACCGGCCGCACGACCAGACCATCGTGCGCCACCCGGTCGATCTGGCGGAACTGGCCGGACAAGCCATCGAGCTGACGCGGGCGCGCTGGCGCGACATGCCGCAACGGGCCGGTGTGGCGGTCGACATCGTGCGCGACTTCACCCTCGGCCTGCCCTGCGTCCATGCGGTCGAGGCCGAGATCCGCGAGGCGCTGACCAACCTGATCTTCAATGCGGTCGACGCCATGCCGCGTGGCGGACGCATCACGGTTCGCACCCTGCACGATTCGTCGGTCGACGGCGCCGGCCGGGTCACGCTCGAACTGATCGACAGCGGCCTCGGCATGGACGACCTGACGCTGAGGCGGTGCATGGAACCGTTCTTCACCACCAAGGGCGAGCGCGGTACCGGCCTCGGGCTGGCGATGGTCTACGGCACGATGCAGCGACACGGCGGCGAGGTCGACATCGTGAGCAGCCCCGGACATGGGACGAGCGTACGGCTGCGCTTTCCGGCCCGCGACGACATCGTGATCGCGGCGCCGCCAGCGCCGGCGCCGCAGCGGCCGGCGCGTTCGCTGCGCGTGCTGGTCGTCGACGACGATCCGCTGCTGCTGCGATCGCTGTCGGAGATGCTGCGTGACGACGGCCACCAGGTCGAGACCGCCGCCGGTGGTGCGGCTGCGATCGAACGCCTGTCGGCGCGCGGCACGGACGGCGGTTTCGACCTGGTGCTCACCGATCTGGGCATGCCGCATGTCGATGGCCTGCAGGTCGCGCGCGCCGCCAAGGCGGTCAGTCAGGCTCCGGTGGTGATGCTGACCGGATGGGGCCAGCGGATGAACGAAGATGGCGAGCACCCCTCCCACGTCGACCGGATCGTCGCCAAGCCGCCGCGCCTGGCCGAACTGCGCAGCGTGCTCGCCGAACTGTGCCCGGATGACGTCGATCGCAGCCCCAGCGGGGTGGCGACTTTCGACGCCTGAACCAGCCGCCGCGCCGGCTATGCCTGGCGTTGCGGCCGCTCGCAGCCGATGCGCTGCAGCGTGGCCTCGATCCAGCCCTGGTCGAGCCGGCCGGCCTGGATGTCGCTCATCATCTTCTTCTCGGCTTCGAGCTTGGCGCGCGCGGCCGCCAGGATCGAATCGGCCTGCGCCAGCGGCACGCACAGCACGCCGTCGGCATCGCCGAGGATCAGGTCGCCCGGTTCGATCACCATGCCGTCGATCGCGATCGGCACGTTGATCTCGCCCGGACCGTCCTTGTAGGGACCGCGGTGCGTCACGCCCGCGGCGTACACCGGGAGCTCGCCGGCACCGATCACGTCGACATCGCGGATCGCGCCGTGGATGACGAAGCCGGCGACGCCGCGCGTGCGCGCATAGGTCGTCATCAGCTCGCCGATCAGCGCATTGGTGAGGTCACCGCCCCCATCGACCACGATCACGTCGCCGGGCAACCGCCATCTCGAGTGCCTGGTGGATCATCAGGTTGTCGCCCGGGCGGGTCTTGACCGTCAGCGCCGGACCGGCCAGGCGGCCGGCCTTGTGCATCGGGCGCAGCCGGGCGCCGCCGGCGCTCATGCGGCTCATGCAGTCGCTGACGTTGGCGACCGGCAGGGTGCGGAAGGCATCGACACGGGCGGCGTCGATGCAGCGGGTGCGGGGAAGGATCTGCAGTCCGATCATGGGATGTCACGGGCGAGGGGTTGGGCCGGGTTGCCGGCCAGGTAGGAGGCGTCGAGCTGCTCGAGGGCGGTGACGCCGAGCAGCCCCATGTTGCGCGATACCTCTGCACGCAGCAACTCGAACGCCCTGAGCACGCCGGCTTCGCCGGCCACCGAGGCAGCGATAGGCGAACGGCCGGCCGACGAAGACGAAGCGGGCGCCGAGCGCCAGCGCCTTCAGCACGTCGCTGCCGCGGCGGATGCCGCTGTCGATCATCACCGGCACGTCGGGGCAGGCCTCGACGATGCGCGGCAGCATCGCGCAGCGGCGCGACCGCGCCATCGAGCTGGCGGCCGCCGTGGTTGGACACGATGATGCCGTCCGCGCCATCGGCCACCGCCTGGCGCGCGTCGCGCGGATCGAGCACGCCCTTGACCACCAGTTCACCCGGCCAGCGCTGGCGGATCATGCGGAAGTGGCGCCAGCCGAGGTGACCGCGATCGGACAGATCGCGCTCGACGTGGGGCGACAGGATGGGCGCGCCGCGGTGCGCGTAGCTGTTCTCGAAATGCGGCATGCCGTGCAGCGCCAGCGTGCGCAGGAAGGTGCCGAACAGCCAGCGCGGATGGGTCAGTCCCTGCCACGCCAGTCGCGCACGCCGGACGCAGCGGGATCGAGAAGCCGGCCCGCACATTGTTCTCGCGGTTGGCCGCGACCGGCGTGTCGAGCGTGATCACCAGGGTGCGGTAGCCGGCCGCCTGCACCCGCTCGAGCAGCGCCTGGATGCCGGCGTCGTCGCCCGGCAGGTAGGCCTGGAACCAGGCGTCGGGATTGACCCGCGACGACCTCCTCGAGGCGGATCAGCGACGAGCCGCTCATCACCATCGGCAGGTTGTCGCGCGCGGCGGCCCGTGCCAGCACCAGGTCGCCGCGGTAGGCCGACAGCGCCGCCAGCCCCATCGGCGCGATGCCGAACGGCGCGCTGTAGCGGCGGCCGAACAGGCGTGCACGCCGGTGTCGCGCCGGCTGACATCGACCAGCACGCGCGGCACGAAGTCGTACTGCCCGAAGGCCTCGCGGTTGGCGCGCAGCGACCGGTTCGTCTCGGCGGCGCCGGCCAGGTAGCCGAACACCGACGCGGGCAGGTGGCGTCGCGCCGCGGACTCGAAGTCGTCCAGGCACAGGATGGAGTTCAGGCGCGCGGGTCCGACCGGCCGCAGCGTGGCGGATGTCGACGCTGCAGTGCAGGTATCGGCTGCGGCCGGATCGACGGTCGAGACGGACATGGCTCGGTTCAGCCGAGGTCGGCAGCAGCCAGCGGCGCAACGGGCGACCCGGGTATCGACAGGCCGGATATCTCCTGCACCCGCAGCGCGAGTGCGCACCAGTCCCAGTCGCCGCGCCCGCCCGCACACAGCTCGTCGAGCAGCCGCTCGGCGAGCTGCGCCGCGGGCAGCGTTGCCGAGGCGGACTGCGCGGTATCGAGCGCCAGGCGCAGATCCTTGCGCATCAGCCGGGCCCGGAAGCCCGGCGCGAACTGCCCGCCGACGATGCGCGGCGCGTGCTTCTCGAGCGAGAAGCTGCGGGCCGCGCCGCCGAGCAGCACCTCGCGCATCACGCGCCGGATCGACGCCCTGAAGGCGGGCCAGCGTGAGTGCCTCCGCCACGCCCATCAGGGCGCCGGCAACCGCCACCTGGTTGCACGCCTTGACGGTCTGGCCGGCCCCGATGCTGCCGACGTGCGTGACCGTGCTTGCAGAAGGCGTCGAGGGCCGGACCGAAGGCCGTCAGCACGTCGGCCTCGCCGCCGACCATGCAGCTCAGTGTGCCGAGTTCGGCCGCCCTGCTGGCCGCCGCTGACCGGTGCATCGAGCAGGTGGATGCCGTGCGCTGCCAGGCGCGCGCCGATCTCGCGACTCGAGCTGGCGGCGATCGTGCTGGTGTCGATGACGCAGCTGCCGGCGCGCATCGATCCGGCCAGCCCGCCCGGCCCGAACAACACGGCCTCCACGGCGGCGGCATCGGGCAGGCTCAGCAGCACCAGCCGGCAGGCGCGGCCGAGCGCAGCCAGCGATTCGGCCGCCTCGCCGCCGGCCTGCAACCAGCGCCTGCATCACCTCGGGACGGCGTGCATGCACCTGCACCCGCCAGCCGCTTGCGCAGCAGGCAGCGCGCCATGCCGCCGCCCATCGACCCGAGGCCGACGAAACCGACCGCGGTCGCCGGCGCGGATCGGCTCGACCGGGCTCATCGGGCGAGCGTCCTGCCGATCAGTTCATAGGCCTCGGCGATCTCCTTCTGGAACGCCGGACCGTCGGCATAGTCCTGCGTCAGCCCGGACCGGGCGACGTAGTCCTTCCACTCGGCGGTCTGCATCGCCTTCAGGAACGCATCGTGCAGGTAGTCCCGCACCGGCAGCGGCAACCCCGCCGGCGCCATCAGCCCCTTCATGTTGTCGAGTGCGACCGGCACGCCCGAGCTCGGTCATGGTGGGCACGTTGGGGAGTGCCGGAAGGCGGCTGCGCGAGAACACCGCCAGCGGCCGGACCTTGCCGGCCTCGATCATCGGTTTCATTTCCTCGTAGGCGCCGAAGGCACTGTCGACCTGTCCGCCCATCAGCGCGAGCATCGAATCGGCCGCGCCCTTGTATGGCACGTGCAGCAGCTTGATGCCGGCGAGCTTCTCCCACACCGTACCGGTGGCGTGGAAGATGCCGCCCTCGCCGGTGGATGCGTACGACACCTTCTCGGCGCCCTGCCTGGCTTCGGCCAGCAGCGACTTCATGTCGGCGAATCTGGATTCGCCGCGCACCGCCAGCAGGCTCGGTGCACGCGAGACCTTGATCACGGCGGTGAACGACTTGCGTGGATCGTAGGGAAGCGACTTGAAGTTGCCGACCGACGTTGTCTCGCTGCCACCGCCGACGAACAGGGTGTAACCATCAGGCCTGGCTTCGGCCGCCGCCTGGGCGGCGATCGCGCCGGCCGCACCGGGACGGTTGTGGACGATCACCGGCACCGGGATGATCCCCTTGGACGCGCTGGCCAGCTGGCGCGCGATCTGGTCGGCGCTGCCGCCGGGTGCGAAGCCGACCAGGATGGTGATCGGCTGCGTCGGCGTCCATGGCGTCTGGGCCTGGGCCTGGGCCTGGACCGAAAGCGTCAACAGGCCGGCGCCCAGCAGGCCGAAGGCGCGGCGGGTCGATCTCGAGCGATTCAGTGTCATGGTGATGTCGTCTCCTCGAGCCGATTCTGGGTCTGTGACCGCCTTGTTAAAAGCGATTAATTGCGAACAAGCTCGTTCGCTTTTGCGACAGGTCGGGCGTCTGCCGACGCGACAGGGCCTGCTTACCACCACTCACCAAAATTGACGCACTGCAGCAGACGACTTCGATAGCCTCGCGGGTTTTGTCAACCGAGCCTGCCCGTGAAGCATCCCGTCAAGTCCGTCCCGAACACCATCCCGGCGCTGCGCCCGATCCTGGCGAGCCTCGCGGCAGCGCTGCTCGCGGTCGGCTGCGGCGGTGGCGGAACAAGCGACGACGGCGCCACGGCGCACGGCGTCGCACCGTTGCCCGACGCGGTGGTGGCCGAGGCCGAAGAAGGCGGACGCGTCACCGACGCGGTCGCGCTCGGCCGCGCCAAGCGACCGAAGCCGACACCGGCTCCTGCTCCTGCTCCTGCTCCTGCTCCTGCTCCTGCTCCTGCTCCTGCTCCTGCTCCTGCTCCTGCTCCTGCTCCTGCTCCTGCTCCTGCTCCTGCGCCTGCTCCGGCCCCGGCCCCGGCTCCCGCTCCGGCACCGGTAGCGGCACCGGCGCCGGTGCCCGTGGCCACCCCTGCACCGCTGGCCTCATGCAATCTGCCCGACTACCAGGCCAGCCTGCTGGCGCTCCTGAACCAGTACCGCGCCAGCGGAGCGAGCTGTGGCTCGGCCGGGCAATTCGCAGCGGCCGAGCCGCTGGTCTGGAACGGCCTCCTCGACCAGGCCGCGACCGGCCATTCGAGCGACATGGCGGCCTCCAACTATTTCTCGCACACCAGCCTGGACGGCCGCTCGATGGTCAACCGCATCGATGCGACCGGCTACCGCTGGTCCACCCTCGGCGAGAACATCGCCGCCGGCTATTCGTCGATCAAGTCGGTGGTCGATGGCTGGATGGCGAGCGACGGCCACTGCGCCAACATCATGAGCCCGGCTTTCCGCGAGGTCGCGGTGGCATGCGTCGCCTCGCCCACCAGCCAGTACGGGACTTACTGGACGATGAACGCGGCCAAGCCGCGCTGAGGCGGGGTCGGCGCACGCCGACGCTGTCGCGGCCGGCGCCGCATGCGATGAGGTGATTCAATCCGCTTCGGATTCTTCGCCCATCGAACATGACCCTGAAGCAGATCGAGGCCTTCTACTGGGCGGCCAGCGCCGCCAGCTTCCTGCTTGCCGCCGATCGCCTGCACCTGTCGCAGTCGTCGCTGTCGAAGCGCATCGCCGAGCTCGAACTGCAGCTCGGCGCCGCCTTGTTCGACCGCAGCGGTCATCGCGCCGTCCTGACCGAAGCCGGCGAATCGCTGCTTCCGCTGGCCCGGCGCATGCTCGGCCTGGCCGACGAGATGCGGACCCTGGTCGGCGATGGCAGTGGCGTGCACGGTCATTGCCGATTCGGCGTCGGCGAGCTGGCCGCCCTCACCTGGCTGCCCGATCTGGTCGCGCTCACCCGCACCATCCATCCGGAGCTGGTGCTCGAACCCCATGTCGATCTGGGCGCCGTGCTCGAGCAGCGACTGGAGGCCGGCGAACTGGACTTCGCGGTGGTGGCGGGCTACTCGTCGCGCAGCCGCATCGCGAGCGACGCGATTGCCGAGGTGCGCTTCGCGTGGGCTGCCGCGCCGGCCATCGCCGGCGGCCATCGCACGATCAGCGCCCGCCTGTTGCAGGAAACCGCGCTGGTGACGATGCCGCCGGCGGCCGGCCCGACGCGCATGCTCGAGCACTGGCTGGCACACAACAATGTCGAGGTGGGCCGGCGCATCACGTGCAACAACCTGGCCGCCATTGCCAGCCTGATCGCCGCCGGCGTCGGCGTCGGCCTGTTCCCGAACGGCTGGCTGCACCAGATGGCCGAGCGCGGCGCGGTGGTCGAACTGCCGGTGCGCCCGGCGCTGCCCGCACTCGTCTACACCTTCCAACGCCGGCGCGACGACTCGCGTCCGCTGCTGAAGGAAATGCGCGAACTGGTCGGGCGCACGGCCGACTTCGCCAAGCCAAGTCCGCTCTGGTAGCCGGGGGCGAGCATGCAATCCGGCCGGCGCCGGCCCCCCGCAGGTCGGACCGACTATCCACGCGCTGGATTGGGCGTATATCCGATATGCGCTTGCTGGATGAGGAGCCAGGACCGAGACTGGCCATCGTGATGACCACCCCCCACCCATTTCCGGCTGGAGCCTCGACATGAGCTCGCGCCACATCGCCGCCCTGCGCAGCGTCGCGCTGATCGTCCCGGACGTCGCCGCCAGCGCACGCTTCTATGTCGACACCTGGCGTCTGAGCGAGGTGGCGCGCGAGCACGGCAGCGTCTGGCTGCGCGCCACCGGTGCCGCACACCATGTGCTGTCGCTGCACCCCGGACCGCAGGCGGCGCTGCGCGACGTCACCCTGCAGGCGCGCAGTGCCGAGGCGCTGACGGCGATCGCCGACGCCGCGGCCGCCGCTGGCGCAACCGTGCTGCGCGCGCCGGGTCCGGTCGACGAACCGGGCGGCGGCATCGGCGTGACGCTGCGCGACCGTGACGGACGCGTTCTGCGGGTGGTGCATGGCGATGCGCTGCATGCCGATGCCCATGAAGCGCCGGACCGCCCGGTCCGGCTTGCGCATGTGGTGCTGAACAGCCACGACGTGGCGTCGACCCAGGCCTTCTTCGAGCGCGCGCTCGACTTCCGCCTGTCCGATCGGACCCGGATCATGGCCTTTCTCAACTGCAATGCCGACCACCACAGCATCGCGCTCGGCGACACCGACAACGACGCCCTCAATCACATCGCCTTCCTGATGCCCGACGTCGAGTCGGTGATGCGCGGCGGGGGGCGGCTGCGCGATGCCGGCCACGGCATCGAATGGGGCCCCGGCCGGCACGGCCCGGGCAACAACGCGTTCAACTATTTCATCGGCCCGGACGACGTGGTGATCGAGTACACCGCCGACGTGCAGCAGATCGACGACAGCTATTCGGCCCGCGGCCCGTCGGACTGGACCTGGCCGCCGGGCCGGGTCGATCAGTGGGGCATTTCACAACCACCGAGCCAACGCCTGAAGCAGGCCCAGCGCGCAATCCATTTCCAGTCGGAGACCTGATCATGAGATTCACCACCTACCTGCGCGACGCGCAACCGCGACTGGCCGTGATCGACGGCGCTGCGGCGATCGACCTGGCCGACGCGCGGCCCGGCACGCCGTGCGACCTGCGCGCCGCGCTGCGACAGGGCGTCGACCTCGGCGCAGCCGGCCGGGCGGCGATCGATTCAGGCGCGCAACGCCAGCCGCTCGACGGACTGACGCTGGCGCCGCTGGTGCCCGAGCCGGGCAAGGTGATCTGCCTGGGCCTGAACTATTTCGACCACGCCAAGGAAGGCGGGCGCGACAAGCCCGACTACCCGTGGTTCTTCTTCCGCGGCCCGACCTCGCTGCTGGCGCATGGCCAGCCGCTGCTGCGCCCGCGGGTCTCGGAGCGGTTCGACTTCGAGGCCGAGCTGGCGGTGGTGATCGGCCGGCGCGGCAAGCATGTGCCGAAGGGGAAGGCGCTCGACCTCGTCTTCGGCTACAGCTGCTTCAACGACGGCTCGCTGCGCGACTACCAGAAGCGAACGCCGCAGTGGACCATCGGCAAGAACTTCGATGCGACCGGCGGCTTCGGCCCGCACCTTGTCAGCGCCGACGAGCTGCCGCCGGGTGCGGCCGGCCTGAAGATCCAGGGCCGGCTGAACGGCCAGGTGATGCAGGACGCCAACACCACCGACATGATCTTCCCCGTCGACGAGACGATCGCGCTGCTGACCGAGGTGCTGACGCTCGAGCCGGGCGACGTGATCGTGATGGGAACGCCGGCCGGCGTCGGCCAGGCGCGCACGCCGCCGGTCTGGATGAAGGCAGGCGACCGCTTCGAGGTCGAGATCGAGGGCATCGGCACGCTGGCCAATCCGGTGCGGGACGAATAGTCCGGCCGCGCTGGGAGTCCGGGATGGTTACCCCTGTTGAACGCGACGTCCACGACGTGGCGGTGGTCGGCTTCGGCCCGACCGGCGCGGTGCTGGCCGCGCTGCTCGGCCAGGCCGGGCTGCGCTGCTGGGTCGGCGACCGCAGCACCGAGGTCTACGACAAGCCGCGCGCGATCTCGCTGGATCACGAGATCCTGCGCATCTTCCAGCAGATCGGCATCGTCGACGAGGTGCTGCAGCATGTCGAGCCGTTCACCCCGTCGGAATACCTGGGCGCCGACGGCCGCCTGATCAAGCGGCTGACGATGATCGAGCCGCCCTACCCGCTCGGCTACACGCCGTCGAATGTCTTCACCCAGCCGCCGGTCGAAGCGGCGCTGCGCCGGCGGGTTGCGGCGCTGCCGACTGTCCAGGTCCGGCTCGGCGTCGAGGTGACCGGCGTCGAAGCCGACGAGCACGCGGTGCGCCTGTCGCTGCGCGAAGCCGACGGCACGACGTCTTGCGTCCGGGCGCGCCACCTGATCGGTTGTGACGGCGCACGCAGCCTGGTGCGCGAGGCGGCGGGGATCGACCTCGATGACCTGCAGTTCGACGAGCCGTGGCTGGTCGTCGACGTGCTCGTCAACGACACCGGGCTCGCCAGGCTGCCGCTCACCAGCGTGCAGTACTGCGATCCGCAACGTCCGGCGACGCTGGTGATCGGACCGGGCCGACACCGGCGCTGGGAGATCTCGCTCAAGCCGGGCGAGGATCCGGCCCTCGCCGCAACCCCCGAGCGCACCTGGGAACTGCTCGCACCGTGGCTGACGCCGGCCGATGGCACGCTGTGGCGGCAGGCGTCCTATCGTTTCCATGCACTGGTGGCCCAGCGCTGGCGCGCCGGCCGCGTCTTCATCGCCGGCGATGCCGCGCACCAGCAGCCCCCCTTCCTCGGCCAGGGCATGTGCCAGGGCATCCGCGATGCCGCCAACCTGGCATGGAAGCTGGCCGCCGTCGTCAAGGGCGAGGTCGAGGGTGCGGCTGCCGACCGACTGCTCGACAGCTATGGCGAGGAGCGGCGTGCCCATGTGTGCGAGCTGACCGCACGCATCAAGCAGATCGGCGCGCTGATCTGTGAACGCGATCCGGTGCGCGCCCGCGAACGTGACGAACGCCTTCTTGCCGAGGCTGGCGGGCAGGTGCGTGACACGCCGCGCCAGGATGTGATTCCGCCGCTGCAGAACGGGCTGATCGCCGCCGACGGGCAACGCGCCAACGGCACGCTCTTTCCGCAGCCGTGGCTGGTGCGCAGCGACGACGGCAGGCGCCGGCGCTTCGATGCCGACGAGGTGGCCGGCACCGGCTGGCGCCTGGTTCTGGCTGCCGGCCAGCCGGCACCGGCGGCGCATGCGCTGCCGCCGGCATTGGCCGATCTGCGCTGCATCGAGCTCGGCGCCGACTGGCACGAGCTCGACGGCGTCGCCGCCAGCTGGTTCCGGCGCGCCGAGGCCTGCGCTGCGCTGGTGCGGCCCGACCACTGCGTCTACGGGGTCGCATCGACCGCGCAGCAGATCGACGCCCTGCTGCAGGACGCGGCGCGGCAGTTGACCTGAAAGCGGCACCAGACCGACCCGCCACAGGCGCCGAGCAGAACGTCGAACCGATGACGACGCGCGAGCGACCGACCCCATCCACCCCGACAGGAGACCCACCGATGATCAGACACCTCGGCACCGCCGCCCTCGTGCTCGGCACGCTGCTCGCACCGCTCGCATCGCAGGCCCAGGCCTGGCCCGACAAGCCGGTCCGGTTCGTGCTCTCGCAGCCGCCCGGATCCGGTCCCGACAATGTGGCGCGGCTGCTGTCGGAACGCCTGACCCGGCAGTGGGGCCAGCCGGTGGTGATCGAGAACAAGCCGGGCGGACAGAATGTGATCGGTGCCCAGACCGCTGCGCGGGCCCCGGCGGATGGGCAGACCTTCTATTTCGCGACCACCGCGGCGCTGGTGACCAACGCCTACCTGTTCAAGAGCCTGCCCTACGACCCGCAGAAGGATTTCGTTCCGGTGGCCTTCGTGGCGCGCAGCCCGTTCGCGGTCGTGGTGCGGGCCGACTCGCCGCTGCGCAGCCTGGACGAGCTGGTCGCACGCTCGAAGGCAGAGGCGGGCAAGCTCAGCCTCGGCAACGAAGGACCACGCACCTTCGGCGGCATGATCGCCCGGCTGATCAACCACCGCACCGGTGCCGAGGCCAACCTGGTGTCGTATGCATCGACCGGCGTATCGGCACAGAACCTGATGGGCGGCCATGTCGACGCGATCGTTGCCGACGTCGCATCGACCGCTGCCCTGGTCCAGCAGGGCCGGTTGCGCTACCTGGCGGTGACCTCGGCCAGGCGTCTGCCCGGCTTCGACCAGGTGCCGGCGCTGGCCGAGAAGCTGCCCGGCCTGGAGATGGTCGGCTGGTTTGCCATCGTCGCGCCGACCGGGACGCCGGCCGCAGCGATCCAGCGCCTGAACCGCGATCTGAACACGGTGCTCGCCGACCGCGATGTCGCCGATCGCATCGCGACCATCGGTCCGATCGCCGAGGCCGGCATGAGCCCGGAGCAGGTCGACGCCTTCCTGCGCGGCGAGCACACCCGCTGGGCGCAGTTCACGAAAGAGATTGCGGTGCTGCCGGAGTGAGATCGCGGCGCCTGGCGCCGCTCAGCCGGCCGGTCCGGGCAGCGTGTCCGAACCGGCAGGCGATTTCTGCGCCTGCGCCTGCGCCAGCGCCAGCGCTCGGGCGATCACCAGCGGCGTGGCGAGCTGGTTTTTCAACGCCAGGTCGAACAGGCCGATCGCCTGTTCGAAGGCCTCGCCGATCCGGCTGGCGACATCGGCGGGCTCGAGATCCAGGAAGGCATCCACCTCTCCGTCGACCGTGACGACCCGCATCCCTTCGCGCTGCGCGATGTGCATCATTGCGGCGTTCTCGGCCAGGCAGTGGACGAACAGCACCCGCAGTCCGAGGTTGCGGGCGCGGGTGTGGGCACGCGCAAACAAGGCTGAACCGAGCCCTCGGCCGCGGTGGCCCGGCAGGACCGACACGCCGAGCTCGCCATCGACCTGGTTGTAGGCCAGGTGGGCGGCGGCGACGAGCTCGAGGTCGGCATCGATCGCGCCGAACACCGCGTCGCGCCCGAATTCGATGCGCTCGACCAGGCCGCGCATGGCTCGGTCGGACAGGGCGATGCCGAACCGCAGGCGCCGGTCGTCCGGCCCGAGGGTCAGAAAATGCCGCTCCAGCGCCGGTCGGTCGAACTCGCTGAGCTGTCGGATCGCGGCGGGCGGGAGACTCTTCCTGGGCGAAGGCATGGCTTGATGATGGACCGAGGCGGTCAGTGACTGTGCCACGGCACCTTGGAGCGACCCGGGCCCGGGGTCGCTGGCCGCTTCAGTGAGACGGCCCCGGGTCGCGCATGATCGCGTGCGCGACCATCATCGGCGTGAGCTGCCAGCGGTCGAGCATGGTGCGGCACAGCCAGCGCTCGCCGAGCGAGATGCGACCATCGGCGCGGACGACCGCCGAGGCCAGCCGGCACAGCAGCAGTTGCCGGCCCGGATCGTCGATCTCGGCCAGCCATCCATGCAGCCTTGCGTGGTCCTCCGGCCGCAGCGATCCGTGATCGGCGAGCTGGGCGCCGACATCGATGATCTCCTGATGGGCCAGCGCCAGCAGGTCGGGTCGGCCGATGCCGAGCCGTTGAAACGCGTCGAGGCGGCCGAGCTCGGCGATCTCGCGCGCGTCGACCCGCCCATTCGAGGCCACCGTCATCGCGAGCAGACACGCCGACGCGCGAGTCGATGGACAAGCTGCACCTGGTTCAACCACTGACTGCCTCCTCACGAACGCGGGTCCGTACCCGATTGTGCGCGTCATGCGATCGCCTTCGAGTAACGCACCATTCCGCTCGGTCTTGGCAGCTTGCTACCCTCACCAAAAGCATTTGGAGGAATGTTCATGCGAAAAGGGCTGCTTGCGCTGCTGATGACCCTGGCGATGCTGCCGATGACCCTGTCGGCCCAGTCGGCCGGGCCCGCTCCGCCCGCAGCGCCGCAGTCCGGATCCGACGCGCCGCTGCGCGTGGCGATCAGCGAGGTGCCGCCGTTCGTGGTCCACGAAGCCGATGGGAGCTGGCGCGGCATCAGCATCGACCTGTGGAGCCAGATCGCGCAGGCACTGGGCCGGCGCTTCGAACTGGTGCCGATGCCGTTCCAGCAGGTGCTGGGCAGTCTCGAGGCCGGGCAGGTCGATGTGGCTGTCGGCGCGATCACGATGACGGCCGAACGCGAGGAGCGGGTCGACTTCACGCATCCGTTCTACCAGACCGGTCTGGCGATCGCAGTTCCGGACGAGGGCAGCAGCGGCATCTGGGCGGTCGTCGAACGCTTGTTCTCGTGGGAATTCGCAAGCGTGGTACTCGGCCTGGCGGCGCTGCTGCTGCTGGCCGGTGCGGTGCTGTGGCTGTTCGAGCGGCACCGCAATGCCGAGCAGTTCGGCGGCAGGCCTGCCGCCGGGCTGGGCAACAGCTTCTGGTGGGCAGCGGTCACGATGACGACCGTCGGCTATGGTGACAAGGCGCCGGTCACGCTGGGTGGCCGGCTGGTCGGGATCGTCTGGATGTTCGCCGGACTGATCATCGTATCGGGCTTCACCGCCGCCATCACCAGCGCCCTGACGGTCGGCAGCCTGCGGGGCAGCATCGGCGGGCCGCAGGACCTGCGCCGCGTCAATGTGGCGACCGTCGGCGGCACCGTCAGCCAGGGCTGGCTGAAGAGCGAGCGCATCCGCAGTACCGAATTCGCCGACGTGCGCAGCGCGATGCAGGCGGTGCAACAGGGCAAGGCCGAGGCGGTGGTCTACGACGAGCCGATCTTGCGCTACCGCAACAACGAGCTTGCCGAAGGCGGCCTGCGCCTGCTGCCGGGCACGTTCGAGAACCAGGCCTATGCGTTCGCGGTGCGCAGCGGCAGCGCGCTGCGCGAGCCGATCGGCCAGGAGATCCTGCGCATCGTCAACAGCGGCGAGTGGCCCGAGCTCAAGCGCAAATACCTCGGTGAACCGGGGTCCTAGCGCAGGCCTGGCGCGGCAGGCCCGGCGATCCGCTCGAGCGGGTCGGCCGTCGGCAGGACAGAGGGCCCGGACAGCGGCTACGGCGTGTCGGGCAGCTGGACCTCGGTCAGCCGCCAGTGCGCGAAGCCGCTGCGCTCGAAGACGAAGCCGGCCTGTTCCAGCGCTGGTGATCGCGACGGGTCGGGGTCGATCGCGTAGCCAACGATCCGATCCACGCCCTGGCGCTCGATGCGCCACTCGATCCTGGAACGCGACGGCGCGGACGGGTCCGGATCGGCCTGCCCGCCCGTCGCGGGCATGCTGCCGTGCTGCATCGCCGCCATCACGAACTGCGGGCGCACCATGGCGTCGACCACCTGATTGACGAGTCCCATGCCGATCATGGCGCCGATGCCGGCGAAGACGTTGCCGGAATCGGCCTTCGGCAGCGCTGCGGTCATTCGCGCCGACAGCTGCCCCTTGAGGTTCTCGCGCAGCCGCGGGTAGTCGACATGGTCGTTGAAGGTGGCGCCATCCTTCGCCTCGGCCGCGGCCGCGATCTGGCGCAGCGCCAGGTAGGGCGACCCATACCAGTAGCCGGCAAGCGCAAGGAGCGCCACCACCCCCGCGATGCCGACCAACCGGCTGCTTCTTCCTGCTGTCATGCCGCATCATGCAGGATGTTCCGGGCCGGACCGGCCACTCCGGCGGGCTCCGACCGACGGCCCCGCTGCATCATCGGCAGACCGACGCTACCGGGCCCGCCGCCACTCCACCTCCAGGTTCGCGCCTGAGGGGGTTCGCGGATTGCTGAATCTGAGCTCGTCCCGGGTGAGCGAGGTGATGATCCGTTTCTGATCACCCGACGCCATGAGGTTGGCGAAGGTACTGCCATCGAGCTTGAGGCTGATGGTGTTGTCGGACTCGTTCAGGGAATAGCTGCCGAAATAGGCGATCGAGCCTTGCACGATGGCCTTGTACTCCTCGGGCGTGCCGTGATCTCGGCTCCTGGCCGCAATCGGCGGCAGTTCGGCGCTGGTCTGGATCAGTGCGAACTGGCCACTGCCCGAGAAGATCAGGATGCCCCTGGGATTCGGCCCGAACATCGCGACCTTGCTGCCGTCAGGCCGCACGCTGTCCGCCGAGACCAGGGTCCACGCGCCGACGATCAGTTCCCTGGCCGACTGTGCGGACGCCGGGTTGGCGAACAGGGTCAGGATGAAAAGAAGGGCCGCCGTGACGACCCGGGCTGCAGCAACGAATGGTTTCATGGCGACTCCCCTGGCAGGGATGGTGAGGTGGCGCGGCATCGATGGCGCCCGCTTCAGGGCTGCGGGCGAGGCACGAGACCGATCAGCGGGTGACTTTTTTACGCTTTTACGCGCGCGATGGTTCGGCGGCGTCATCAGGTCTGTGGATGACCGGTGTCACGGATCCACCTGCTGTCGACCGCAGAGCGTTCAGCCCCGGAAGCACGAGTCAACCAGAAGTCTTTTTCCCGACACGGCGCTTGAAGGGAACGGAGGATCACGGAGGAATCGACATCCCGTCGGCCCTCCGTGGCCCTCCGTTCCCTCCGTCTCTCCGGGTTGCAGGATCTCTGTCCCTCGAGAGCGACGTCGGTTCGTGCAGCCGGGGGGCAGCGCTGCAGGCTTCAGCCCCGGCGCTTCGACCCTTGCTGCCGCCAGCGCGCGAGCACCTGCGCCAGCCGCTCGCCTTGCCCGGCATCGAGACCGCCGCGCCCGAGCAGCCGCGCCAGCGCCGCTTCGGGCGTCAAGGCGTCCGCGGGGCTGCCGCGTCGCCCCTCCAGCGCCGCCTTCATCGCCAGCAGCTTGCGCTCGCGCCGCGCCGCCTCGAACGGCGGCGGGGTCGGCAGATCCCAGGCGGTCTCGATCTGCAGCAGCAGGTCGTCGACCGGCGGCGACCGATCGGCGTCGGACGCCGCAGCCAGCCCGGCGCGTCGACGCAAGGCGTCCTCGAACGGCGCCGGCAGTGCCGGCAGCGCGTGCCAGGTTTCGGCCAGCGTCGCAGAACCATCCCTGCCCTCGGACATGGCGCCGGCAGACGCGGCCTCTTCGCGCGCCCGGCACAGTGCCAGCTTGGCATCGAGCGCATCACAGCCGGCCTGCCAGTCGCGTTGCGCCGCCTGGTCCAGCCACTGGACCAATGCGTCACGCGCCGCCCGGTAGGCCTGGTCGAGCGCCGCGGCGCGCGCACGCGGTGCCGGCCCGCAGCGCTGCCAGGCAGCGTCGACCTCTGCCAGCGTGCGGCGCTGCGTCGCCGGACTGTCGTCCGGATTCACCCGCAGGCGATCGATCAATGCCATCCGCTCGCTGGCATGGGCCTCGAACTCGGCTTCGCGGGCATCGAATGTCGCCTGGCGCGCCGCGAAGACGGCGTCGGTGGCGGCCTTGAAATCATTCCACAGCGCCTGTTCATCGGCGCGCGCCAGCGGCAGCGACCGGGCGTGCTGCTGCCACTCGGCCTGCAGTGCGCGCACCTCGTCGACCACCTCACGGCCGCGCTGCGGCGCTTCAGCGACCAGCGCACGGGCGCGCGCCACCAGCGCTGCGCGCTCGGCCCGCGCCCGGCTGCGTGCCGCCTGCAGCGGCGCTTCGGTACGCTCGAGCGCCGCCTGCAGGCGCGCGCTGAGCGCCGCCTGCTCGGCGCGCGGCACGGTGTGCTGGACCGGCCCGAGCTTGCGCCATTCGGCGTGAAAGCGCGCCAGCGCGTCGGCGAGCCGGCGCGCGTCGGCTGGTACCGGCCGTTCCGCCGGCGGCTGCCCGTCAGCACCGACACCGGCACCCGCATCGGTGTCCCTTTCCAGGTTCGTGCCCGCATCCGCATCGGCGCCCGGCGCCGCGCCGGACGCCGGCTCCGGTGCATCAGCAAGCTGCAGGGCGTCGAGTGTCTCGAGCAGTTGCAGCCGCGCCGCCAGGTTGGCGTGGCGCGCCGCGCGCTGCGCTGCCGCCTGCGCCGCCACCGGTTCGTAGGCCTGCTTCAGGGCCGCATCGAAACGCCGCCACAGTGCCTGCCCGCCCGGACTGCCGACGCGATCCAGCTCCTTCCAACGCGCACGCAGGGTGTCGATGACCTCGGCGCGCTGGCGCAGCGACAGACGGGCAACCTCGGCCGCCGCCTCACGACGCGCCTGCTCGAGCACGGCCTCGCTGCTCGGGTCGGCGCCGGATTCGACCGCCTCGCTGTCCGCGACCGCGGACGCGTCGGCGGCCTCGCCGCCCTCGGTTGCGCCAGAAGGCGCGGCTTCGGCAGCGCCGCCGATCGTGGCAATGGCCAGCGCCTGCGCCTGCAGCACGAGTTCATCGCGCGCATGGCTGCCGGCCCACTGCTGCCAGCCACGCAGCTGCGCCAGTCTTGCGCGGGCGGCCTGCAGGCGGGTCAGCAAGGGTTCGGGCGCTTCGGACCCGTGCAGGTCGTCGTCGATCCGGCTCAACTCGCGCTGTGCATCGACCAGGTGCCCGTCATCCAGCGCCGCTTCGCTGCGCGCGATCGCTTCGGCCAGTGCGCCGAGCTGCTCGCCATGCCGTTCGCGCTGGCGCTCGCGGGTCTCTTCGCGGCGGCGTGACTGCCGGTCGTGACGGGCTGTCTCGCGCGCCCGCTGCCAGCCGGCATGGCGGGCTGCGAGCAGCGCGGCCAGCTGCGAATCGGGCAGTGGGGCGAGGGCCTGCCACTGCCGCTGCGGATCGTCCTCCGGCGCAGCCGGCGCGCTGGCTGCAGATGGGTCAGCCGCTGCGCCGGCTGCAGCGCGAGGGTCCGCCTCGCCGTCGGCTGCTTCGGCTGCTTCGGCTGCTTCGGCTGCTTCGGCTGCGTTCGGCTGGTTCGGCTGGTTCGGCGCCAGCGCCGGCGCCGCCCCCATCCTGGAGCGGCTCGGTGCGCGCAGCAGACGAGGCGCCGCCGCTCGGCATGCCATCGGCCGGTACGGCCAGCAGGCGGTCGAGCACGGCCAGGTGCTCGTCGAGTGCCAGCGCGACCGCGACCGCCTGCTTCAACTCGGCCAACACGTGGGCAGTGGCCGACTCGGTCGCCGCGCCGGGTGGCACGCGTTCCTCGACGTCGCGTCCCGCGGCCACTGCAGCGGACAGCGACTCCCTCGCCTGCGTGCCCTCGGCCGCGGCGCTGCACGTGGCGCGCAGCTGGCGCAGCGCCTCCACGGCCTGCGCCTGCCAACGCCGGCGAAGCAGATCGAGGTCGGCGCGGTCGCGGATTCCGGCCGCCAGCCGGTTGGTGAGGCTGGCAAAGGCCTCGCGATCGGCGCCATCGATGACGCTGACGTCGAGTGCCTGCCAGTCGCGTTCGAGTTCGACGATGCGGTTGACGCCGACCTGCGGCTCGTCGAGCAGCCGTCGCGCCGACTCGACGAGCCGGGACGCCTGCTCACGCGCCTTGCGCGCTGTCGACTCGGCCCGCAGGCGCTGCTTGGCAAGCTGGTGGACGCGGCGGTCGTGGTTGCGAAACTCGCGTTCGGCCTGCGCGAGCGCCGCCTCGCCGGACAGCGCCTGCACGGCCGCCAGCTTGGTCGGCAACGGCACGCCCGGGCTGCGTGCCAGCGCCAGCAGCGCGTCGTCGTCGCCGCGCGCTGCCTCGAGGTCGGCGCTTCGATCCACCACCGGCCGGGGCGCCCGCACCACCGGTGGCGGGTTGGGCGTGGCCACCGGCGCAGTCGCCTCGTTGCCCTTCTTCTTCCTGAATAACCAGCCCAGCATGCTCGTATCCCGTGTGCGCGGACGTGGCGTCCGAAGCAGGTATTTTCAGGGCGGACGGAGCGGCCCGACCGCGGGGCGCCGATATCGGGTCGGCGCTCGATGCAGCGGCCGACCCGACAACCGCTCAGGCCGAACCCGCCCGCGGCAGGGCCAGGAAGAATCGGATCATCTCCGCCGAAGCATCCGGACCCTGGGCGTCGGTGTAGCTGCCGGCCGGGTCGCCGCCCGACCACGCGTGACCGGCGCCATGCAGCGTCCAGCTCTCGATCCAGCTCTGGCCGGTGGTGTCCGCATGCACAGTGCGGGTGAAACGGCGGCCGCCCGGCGCGGCGCCCTGGTGGGTGCGCTCGCGCAGCGGACCGTGTCCCGCCAGCGCGCGGTGCGCCTGTTCAGCCTGCTGCACGATCGAGTTCCCGTTGGTCTGCTGCACCGTGTGATCCCGGTCGCCGTGAAAGACGATCAGCGGCACCGCCTGGACCGCCTTGCGCGGGGCGCGTGCTTCGCCGGGCAGGTTCATCAGCCCCGGCATGCCGCTGCGTCCGCCCTTCATCGCTGCCATGGCCGACGGGATGTCGTGCGCGCTGCCGTACGGCAGTCCGGAATGGACGCCCGCGCCGGCGAACACTTCGGGGTAGGTTTCAGCGAGGACCAGCGCCATCGCCGCCCCTGCCGACAGGCCGGCGACGAAGATGCGGCGCGCGTCGACTTCGTGCCGGCGGGCGACCTCGCCGACGATGCCGGCGATCAGCGAAGGCTCGCCGGCATCACGCAGCTGGTCTTCGGGCCGGAACCAGTTCCAGCACCTGGACGCATTGGCTTGGGCCGCCTGCTCCGGGTAGACGACCAGGAAGCCGTGTTCGTCGGCGAGGCGGTTCATGCGCGTGCCGGCAGCGAAGTCGTCGGCCGACTGGGTGCAGCCATGCAGCATCACCACCATGGCGCGCGGCGCCTTGCTCGGGCCGGCCGGCACATACAGCTTGTAGGCCAGCCTGCCGGCGGCATTGGCGTGGTGGTGCGCCTCGAATCGGCCCGGCTGCTGCCGTGCCATGCCGGGGCTCGTTGCCGGGGCCGGGGCGGCCGGATCGGCAATGCGCGGATCGGCCGACACCTCGCGTGCCACCACGTCGATCACCGAATCGGGGTCGAACGGCGCGGCAGCCGGCGCCAGCGGCGGCGGCGATCCGAGCGCGCGGCGGATGGTCTCGGTCACGCCGCGCATCGGACCCGACTCGGTATCGAGCCCGGCCGAGGCAAGCGCGCGCTGGATGGTCGCGTTGATCGCTTCGGCATTGAAGGCCGGAGCCCGGGAATTGAAGAGGTTTTTCATGGGGGTGTCTTTTATGTTGATTGACTGCGTCAGCGGATGCGGCCGGCCAGGGCCTGCCGCACCGCCGGTCTGGCCTGGAAGGCGCCCAGCACGGTGACGGATTCGATCGCCTGGGCTGCCAGTTCGGGGGTCACGTCGTCGGCGATGCGGGCCAGGCCCACCACCTGCACCTGGAGCCGGCGGCCGGCGGCGACCGCCGCCTCGAGGTCGTCACGGCTGAAATGCTGCAACCCGACGGTGAGCGTGCGACGCGCCACCGTCTGCCGCACCGCATCGGCGTGCAGCGCGAGCTGGTTGCGGATGGCGGTGCGGACCAGATCCGAGCGGTTCGAATAGAAACCCTCCTGGACCAGCAGGTCGACCTGGCCGAGATCGACCACGCCGACATTGATGGTCATCTTTTCCGTCTCGCCGGCTCGCTGCCGTTCGAGAACGCTGCCGTTGCGCTTTTCAGCATCCATCTGGAATCCTCCTGGAATCCAATTGGAGCATAGTTTTGATTTTCGCGTTCGATTCGGTGAGCCGACAGGGCAGCGGCGGGTGCGCTCGCGCTTTGCTGGCACAGTGCCTGGTCCGGCAGCACACTCACCAGCCGTCCGGCCCGCGCGCCGGCATGCGGGCGACGCATCGATCAGGATCAGAACCTCCGTGGACACCGACATCCTCGTCCTCGGCGCCGGCATGATCGGCGTCGGCAGTGCGATACAGCTGGCCCGTCGCGGCCATTCGGTCTGTCTGCTCGATCGCGGTGACCCGGGGCGCGAGGCGTCGCACGGCAACGCCGGCATCATCCAGTCCGAGGCCCTGGTGCCCTACCCTTTTCCGCGCGACTGGGCCACGCTGGGAGCAGCGCTGCTGCGGCGCAGCACGGCGCTGCATTACCAGCCGACCGCGCTGCCGGGACTGGTGTCGCCCCTGTTGCGCTACTGGAAGGCGTCGACGCCGGCTCGGCATGAGGTGGCGATTCGCGCCCACAGCGCGCTCATCGCGCACGCGGCGTCCGAGCATGAGCGATTGGTGGCCGACTGCGGCGCGCAGGCACTGGTGCGCCGATGCGGCTACCACGCGGTGTTCCGCAGTGCACGCGCCTTCGACGCCGCGGCCCGCCAGGCGATTGCGCTGCAGCAGCGCTTCGGGGTGCGTCACGCCATGCTCGGCCGTGACGACCTCGCGCGCGCGGAACCGGCGCTGCGGCTGCCGCTGGTCGGCGCCATCCACTGGCCCGACCCGCTGAGCGTGACCGACCCGGGCGCGCTGGTGACGGCGTACGCGCAGCACTTCCAGCAGCTCGGCGGGCGGCTGGTCCGCGGCGAGGCGGCGACCCTCGAAGCACATGGCGGTGGCTGGCAGGTGCAGAGCGAATCGGGCGTCATCCGGGCGCGGCACGCGGTGCTGGCGCTGGGTGCCTGGTCGGGCGCGATCGCCTCACGCCTGGGTTACCGGCTGCCCTTGTTCGTCAAGCGGGGCTACCACCGTCATTTCACCGGCGGGGGCCCGCTCCAGGCGCCGATGCTCGATGCCGAGCGCGGTCTCGTGCTGGTGCCGATGCGCCAGGGCATCCGCCTCACCACGGGTGCCGAATTCGCCCGGCTCGGCGCACCGGCGAGCGCGGTGCCGATGGAGCGTGCGACGCGTGCGGCGCGCGAGCTGCTGGACCTGCCGCACCCGGTCGAGCCGATACCCTGGCTCGGCAACCGTCCCTGCACCGCGGACATGCTGCCGATCCTCGGCGCGGCACCGCGCCACCGCAATCTCTGGTTCAACTTCGGCCACGCCCACCAGGGGTTCACCCTCGGCGCGGTGTGCGGTCGGCTGATCGCCGAGCTGATCGAAGGCGCCCATCCACTGGTCGATCCGACGCCGTATGCTGTGACCCGGTTCTGAGGCCGGCCGCGGCGCAGTCGGCACGGTCGCCGCGGTGCCGCCGTCATGCCGCCGTCAGCTGCGGCGATCAAGCTCCGTCCGACCTCAACAGGAGATTCCATGCACCGCACGCTTTCTGCCTTTGCCTTGACGTTGCTGATCGGCCTGCTGCCCGGTCACGCCAGTGCCGGCCGCGACCACGATGACGACGACGCCGGCCGCAAGGCCGCGGTGCAGCTCGGACCGCGTCCGTTCTTCCTGGTCAGCGAGATGACCGACGGACCGCTCAAGCAGCAGTTGCAGCAGTGCGCCGCGAAGCGCAAGCACTATGAGCGCAGCGACTTCTCGATCGGCCACCGCGGAGCACCGCTGCAGTTTCCCGAGCACACCGTCGAATCCTACGAGGCCGCGGCCCGCATGGGCGCCGGCGTGATCGAGTGCGACGTGACCTTCACCAAGGACAAGCAGCTGGTCTGCCGCCATGCGCAGAACGACCTGCACACCACCACCAACATCCTGTCCACGCCGCTGGCAGCCACCTGCATCAAGCCGTTCACGCCGGCGTCGTTCGACGCCGCCGGCCGACTGGTCTCCCCCGCCAGCGCCGAATGCCGCACCAGCGAGATCACGCTGGCCGAGTTCAGGACGCTGCGCGGCAAGATGGACGCGGCCAATCCGCGTGCGCGCAGCGTTGCCGAATACCTCGCCGGTACCGCCGCGTTCCGCACCGACCTGTATTCGGGTCCGACCAGCGGCACGCTGATGACGCACCGCGAGAGCATCGAGCTGTTCAAGCGGCTCGGCGTCAAGATGACGCCCGAGCTGAAGAGCCCGGCCGTGACGATGCCGTTCGATGGCTTCACCCAGCAGGACTACGCGCAGAAGATGATCGACGAGTACAAGCAGGCGCGCGTACCGGCGCGCGACGTCTGGCCGCAGTCGTTCGACCGCAACGACGTGCTGTACTGGGTGAACGCCGAGCCTGCGTTCGGCCGCCAGGCGGTGTTACCTGGACGACGCGGGATCGGTGGCCGAGCTGCCCGGTGCGGCCGAGTTGCGTGCCATGCGCAAACAGGGCATCCGCATCTGGGCGCCGCCGATCTTCGCGCTGATCTCTGCCGACGCCAATGGCAACCTGCTTGCGTCGCAGGCCGCACGCGACGCCCGCGCCGCCGGGCTGGACCTGATCACCTGGTCGCTCGAGCGCTCGGGCATCCTGGCCGACGGCAACAACGGCTTCTACTACCAGACCTTCGACAGTGCGATCCGGCGCGAGGGCGACCTGTACCGCGTGATCGACGTGCTGGCCAAGGAGGTCGGTGTGCTGGGCATCTTCAGCGACTGGGCCGCCCCGGTCACGTTCTATGCCAACTGCGCCGGACTGAAGTAGGCCGGACGACACCCCGGACGACCAGGACGGGCGCGGGCCAGAAATGCCGGCCGCGGCGACGCCTCCGGGTTCGTCCGCGCTTGGATGTGATCAGATATCCAATATCATCCTGCACGGTCGTCGGCTTCGAAAGGCATTCCATGTTCAAGGATCCCTCGCTGGCGGGGAGACGGATACTGATCACCGCCGGCGCCGGCGGCATCGGTCTGCAGATCGCGCGGGGCTTCGTCGAATCCGGAGCGCGGGTGCTGGTCGCTGACCTCGACGCCGACGCCGTCGAGCGGGTCAGGTCGGAACTGCCGGGTCTGCAGGCGTGCGTTGCCGACGTATCGGACGAGGCCTCGGTGGTACGCCTGCTCGAAACCTGTGATGCGACGCTCGGTGGGCTGGATGTGCTGATCAACAACGCCGGCATCGCCGGCCCCACCGGGACGGTCGACCAACTCGAGCTCGCCGAGGTGAGGCGCACGCTCGAGGTGAATCTGCTGAGCCAGTTCAGCTGCGTCAAGCACGCCCTGCCGCGCCTGCGCAAGGGCCACGGCGCGTGCATCGTCAACCTGTCCTCGGCAGCCGGCCACCTCGGCATGCCCGGGCGCTCGGCGTATTCGGCCTCCAAGTGGGCCGTCGTCGGATTCACCAAGTCGATTTCGCTCGAACTCGGCAGGGAAGGCATTCGCGTCAACGCGGTGCTGCCCGGCGCCGTCGACGGCCCGCGCATCCGGGCAGTGATCGCCGCCAAGGCGGCCTCACAGAACAAGCCGTTGGCCGACGTGGCGCAGGACTACGAGCAGCAGTCGGCCCTCGGCCGCATGGTGACGGCCGAGGACATCGCCAACACGGTGCTGTTCGCCTGCAGCGATCTGGCGCGCAGCATCACCGGCCAGGAACTGGTCGTCGATGGCCACACCCAGGCATTGAGCTGAAGGAGCGACGATGACAACACCTGCCAGGGTCGCCGTGATCGGTTCCGGCCTGATCGGCCAGGCATGGGCGCTGGTGTTCGCGCGCGGTGGCTGCGAGGTGCGGCTGTGGGACGGCGATGCGGCGGCGCTCGAGGGCGCCGTCGACATGGTCGCCAGCCTGGCGGCCGAACTGCGCACCGCCGGCCTGCTCGACGATGTGCCGGCGCTGGTGGCCCGGATCCAGCCGGTGGCCGACCTGGCCGCGGCGCTCGAAGGCGTCGATCATGTGCAGGAAAACCTGCCCGAGCGGCTCGAGCTCAAGCGCGAGATCTTCGCCCGCCTGGACGCCCTTGCCCCGCCCGAGGCGACGCTCGGCAGCTCGACCTCGACCATCCCCGCCTCGGCCTTCACCGAGACCCTGGCCGGGCGCAGCCGCTGCCTGGTGGTGCACCCGGTCAATCCGCCGTATCTGATTCCGGTGGTCGAGCTGTGCGGCGCACCCTGGACCGATCCGGCGGCGGTCGAACGCTGTCGTGCATTGATGGAACGCATCGGGCAGAAGCCGGTGACGGTGCGGCGCGAGCTCGAGGGATTCATCCTGAATCGACTGCAGGGCGCGCTGCTGCGCGAGGCCTTCCGCCTGGTCGACCAGGGCTTCGTCGATGTCGACGACCTCGATGTGACGATCCGCGACGGCCTGGGCCTGCGCTGGTCGTTCATGGGACCGTTCGAGACCATCGACTTGAATGCCCCGGCCGGCCTGGCCGACTACTGCGGACGCTACGGCGAGGTCTATCGGTCGATCGCAGCCGAGCAGGTCTCGACCGAGCCCTGGACGCCGGAGCTGGTGACGCGCCTGCATGACGAACGCCGCCGCCTGCTGCCGCAGGCGCAGCTGGCCGAGCGCCGCACCTGGCGCGACCGCCGGTTGATGCAGCTGGCGCGCCACAAACGCGAAGCCGAAGATCCTCAGCCGGAATCGCCCCGGCCCAACCCCAGCCAAGGACACGAGCCATGAGCAAGACGCGCAAGGTCATCATCACCTGCGCACCCACCGGTGCCATCCACACGCCGAGCATGTCGCCGCACCTGCCGGTCACCGCCGACGAGATCGCCGACGCCGCGATCGAGGCGGCCAAGGCCGGCGCCGCGATCCTGCACCTGCATGCACGCGATCCGAAGGACGGCCGGCCGTCGCAGGATCCCGAGCTCTTCGTGCCCTTCCTCGAACGCATCAAGGCCGAGACCTCGGCGGTGATCAACCTCACCACCGGCGGCAGTCCGCACATGACGGTGGAAGACCGCATGCGCCCGGCGATGCGTTTCAAGCCCGAGGTTGCCTCGCTGAACATGGGCTCGATGAATTTCGGCCTGTTTCCCATGCTGGACCGCTTCAAGGACTTGAAGCACGACTGGGAGCGCCAGCACCTGGAGAACAGCCGTGACCTGATCTTCAAGAACACCTACAAGGACATCGAGGCGATCCTGCGCCGCGGCACCGACAACGGCACCCGTTTCGAGTTCGAGTGCTACGACATCAGCCACCTGTACAACCTGGCCCACTTCCGCGATCGCGGCATCGCGAAGGGCCCGCTGTTCGTGCAATCGGTGTTCGGCATCCTGGGCGGCATCGGCCCGCATCCGGAGGATCTGGCCCACATGCGCCGCACCGCCGACCGGCTGTTCGGCGACGACTACCAGTGGTCCATCCTGGGCGCCGGGCGCAACCAGATTCCGCTCGCCACGATCGGCGCGGCGATGGGGTCGCATGTGCGCGTCGGCCTGGAAGACTCGCTGTGGATGGGCCCGGGCCAGCTCGCCAAGTCGAGTGCCGAGCAGGTGCAGCGCATCCGCACCGTGCTGGAGGCGTTGAACCTGGAGATCGCCACCCCGGACGAGGCCCGGCAGTTGCTGGCGCTCAAAGGCGCCGGCGCGGTTGGCTTCTGACAAGGGCAGCATGACGCCCGCCCGTCTGTTCGATCTGCACGGCCTGACGGCGCTGGTCACCGGGTCGACGCGCGGCATCGGCCATGCTGCCGCGATGGCGCTGGCGGGCCAGGGCGCACACGTGGTGTTCCACGGCCGCAGCGAGGACAGCGCGCAGGCCGCCGCCGCGGCAGCGCGCCAGCAGGGCCTGGCGGCCGATGCCTGCGCCTTCGACGCCGCCGATGTGCCGGCCGCGCTGCGCACGGTGGATGCGCTGGAAGCGCGCCTGGGCAAGCTCGACATCGTGTTTGCCAATGCGGCGATCCAGCACCGCGCGCCGCTGCTCGAATTCGAGCTGGCCGATTTCGAGCGCATCATCTTCACCAACCTGACCGCGCAGTGGGCACTCGCCCGGCATGCCGCCGCCCACATGGTGCGCCGCGGCCACGGCCGGGTGATCTTCACCGGCTCGATCACTGCGCTGCTCGGGCGTGAACGCGTCACCGCCTATACCGCCGCCAAGGCGGCCCTGCACGCCACGGTGCGGCAGTGGTCGGCCGAACTCGCGCCTGCCGGCGTGACGGTGAATGCCGTCGCCCCCGGCTATGTGCGAACCGAGTTCACCAGCGGGCTGCGCGAGGATGGCAGCTCGTTCGGACAGTGGCTCGAGCAGCGCACGCCAGCCGGGCGCTGGGGCGAGCCGCAGGACATCGCCGCCGCGGTGGCCTTCCTGGCGTCGCGCGAGGCGGGCTTCATCACCGGCCAGACCCTGGTGGTCGACGGCGGTCTCACCGCAACCATGTAGCAGATTCCACATGCCACTCGTCACCGACAGCGCACGCGCCTTCATGCCCTACCCGGACAGCCCGGTACCGCACCAGGACGCCGGTCCGCTGGCAGGCCTGAGCTTCGGCGTCAAGGACCTGTTCGACGTGGCGGGTTACCCCACCAGCGGCGGCCAACCCTTTCTGCTGGCGATGTCAGGGGTCAAGACCTCGACCGCACCGACGGTGCAACTGCTGCTGGATGCCGGCGCGCGCTTCGTCGGCAAGACCATCACCGAGGAACTCGCGTTTTCCATGACCGGCCGCAATGCGCACTTCGGCACCCCACTGAACGGCGCGGCGCCGCAGCGGCTGGCCGGCGGCTCGTCGTCCGGCTCGGCCTCGGCGGTATCGGCCGGCCTGTGCGACTTTGCGCTCGGAACCGATACCGCCGGCTCGGTGCGCGGGCCGGCCAGCCACTGCGGCCTGATCGGGCTGCGCCCGACCCATGGCCGGGTCAGCCTGCATGCCTGCCTGCCGCTGGCGCCCAGCCTCGATACCTGCGGCTGGTTCGCGCGCGACATGGCGACCTTTGCCCGGGTGGCGGGCGTCCTGCTGGGCGACGATGCGCGGCCGCTGGCCCAGCGCCCGCGCCTGCTGCTGCCCGCCGATGTCTGGGAGGTGCTGGCGCCGGAGGTGGCGCAGGCGCTGGCACCGGCACGGGCGCGGATCGAGTCGGTGCTCGGCACCGCGCAGCCGGTGCGCATCGCACCGGAAGGCGGGCTGAAGATCGCCTACGACCACCTGCGCCACATCCAGGGCCGCGAGGCCTGGGCGGCGAACGGCGCGCTGATCGAACACTTCGATCCGCCGCTCGGCCCCGGCGTGGCCCAGCGCATGGCCTTTGCCCGGACGGTGAGCGAAGCCAGGGCAGCGAGTTCGGCGCAATACCGCAGCACCTTCCGTCAGCGCCTGGCCGACCTCCTCGGCAATGACGGCGTGCTGCTGCTGCCCACCATGCCCGACGTGGCGCCGCTGCTGAGCGCCGACGAGGACAGCCTGGACAGCCTGCGCCACGCGGCGATGGAGATCCAGTGCATCGCCTCGCTGGCCGGCTTCGCGCAGCTGACGCTGCCGCTGGCCCGCCGCAGCGACGCGCCGCTCGGCATCTCGCTGCTGGGCCCGGCCGACAGCGACCGAAGCCTGGTGCGGCTGGGCGAGCAGGTGCTCGCCGGCGACTGACTCATCCGGTGTTGCAGGAGGGCCTTCAGGCCCGATCCCGGCCGCCAGGCCGGGCAGATCGAGCGGCCAACGCAGCGCGGCGGACGCGGCGATCGGGCCTGTCAACAAGCTCTTTCCAAGTGCTTGATTGCGCAGGAGTTTTCTTGACGAGCATCGAGCGCATCCCACGGCGTCGCACGGGTCGATCGTGACGTGAATGGAAGGCGCCGAAGAGCGGAGCATCGCCGGCCGCGCGAAGCGCCTCGTGAACTGACTTGTCGCGTTTGTCCGCGTCGCAGAGAGCGCAGCGAACGAAGACGAGTTACGCGACGGGCCGGCGATGCGAGCACTGCAGGGCAGCGCGAACGAAGTGAGGGCCGCCTTCGTTGAGCGGCACGGGCGGCCCGCACGGTGCCGCGCCGCTACGCCGGTTGCATGCCCAGGCTGCATCGCGCCTGAAGGCGCTCCTACAAACGAAGCGCCCGCCGCCAGTTCGATCAAAACGATGTGCGGCGGCCGCCGCTTGGATCGCTGAAGGCCCTCCTACAAAAATTCCGCGACAGCGCCCGTGGTGCAGCTCCCTCAGCCGCCCCGCATCTGCACCAGCAACTGCTCTGCCACGTCCTGCCGCACCGTGCCGGTCTGCGCCAGGCGGCGTGCCAGCTCGTCGATCTCCTGACCCTGGGCGCCGGCCGCGATCGCCACATTCTGCGCATGCAGCGTCATGTGGCCGCGCTGGATGCCGACGGTGGCAAGCGCCTTCAGGGCGGCGAAGTTCTGGGCCAGGCCGACCGCCGCCGCCAGCCGCGACAGCTCGGCCGCGCTCTTCAGGCCGAGCATGGCGACGCAGGCCTTGGCGGTGGGGTGCACCTTGGTCGCTCCGCCGACCAGGCCGAGCGCCATCGGCAGCTCGATGCTGCCGGACAGGTCGCCAGCGCCGGTGATCTCGTAGCGGCTGAGCGCCCGGTAGCGCCCGTCGCGCGCGGCATAGGCATGCGCGCCTGCCTCGATCGCCCGGGTGTCGTTGCCGGTGGCCAGCGTCAGGGCCGACACGCCGTTCATGATGCCCTTGTTGTGGGTGGCGGCCCGGTACGGGTCGTGGTCGGCGAAATCGGCTGCCAGCACGATCGCCTCGACCACCTCGGCGCCGCCGATCTCGTCCTTGGCCCAGACCGCGCGGGCGCGGGCCAGGCGCCGGTCGGCCAGGTTGGACAGGATGCGCAGCAGGCTGCGCCCGCCGGTCCATTCGGCCAGCTGCGGCGCCAGCGTCTCGGCCATCGTATTGACCGCATTCGCGCCCATTGCGTCGAGCGTGTCGACCACGATGTGGACCACCACCATCGGCCCGGTGCGCGCGTCGATGATCCGCACCTCCAGGCCGCGAAAGCCGCCGCCGAGCCTGACCAGCACCGGATCGCAGCCGTTGCAGATCGCGCCGATCTCGGCCTCGCGTTCGAGCACCCGGGCACGCGCGCTCCACGGGTCGGCCAGCTTGACCAGCTGGATCTGCGCGATCATCTCGGTACCGCTGATCGAGGTGCTGAAGCCTCCGGTGGAACGGCATTGCCGGGCCGCATTGCCCACCGCGGCGATCACTGAACTTTCCTCGGTTGCCATCGGAACCAGCAGCTCGCGGCCGTCGACCACCATGTTGGTGGCGATCCCGAGCGGCACGGTGAAGCCGCCGACGGCGTTCTCCACCATGCGCTCGATCAGTTCGAACGGCAGCGCGCTCGAGTCGCGCAAAGCCTGCATCTCGTCTGCGCCGATGCCGCTGGCAGTCTGCAACGCCGCCAGGCGCTGTTCGAGCGTCAGCTTGTGGAAGCCACTCAGGCGGGAGGTCTGGCTGGACACGGGGACTCCTTGCGTCGGGGATCAGTTCACCAGCATTCGTGGCAGCCACAGCACCAGGCTGGGGAAGGCGACCACCAGGCTGAGGCCGATCAGCTGCACGATCACGAAGGGAATGATGGCCTTCATGATGTCCTGCATGCTGAGCTCGGGCGGCGCGATGCCCTTGAGGTAGAACAGGGCGTAGCCGAATGGTGGCGTCAGGAAGCTCGTCTGCAGGTTGACCGACAGCAGGATGGCGAACCAGGTCATCTGCTCGGCGGCCGACATGCCCATCTGGAAATCGAGCTTGGCGATGATCGGCGCGAACAGCGGCAGCACGATGAAGCTGATCTCGATCCACTCGAGGAAGAATCCGAGCACGAAGATCAGCCCCATCACCACCGCCAAGGTGCCCCAGGCGCTGTCGCCGGAAAGGGCCTGCACCGCATGCTCGATCATCGTGTCGCCCCCGACCTGCTTGAAGATGACCGAGAAGCAGCTGGCGCCAATGGCGACGAACATGATCATGCCGGTCGACTTGCCGGTCTCGAGCACCACATCGCGCAGGTTGGCGAAGTTCAACTTACCCGCAAACGCAGCCAGCACGAGGGTGCCGATGGCACCGATCGCAGCCGCCTCGGTGGGCGTCGCCAGGCCGATGATGATCGAGCCGAGCACGCAGCAGATCAGCAGCACCGGCGCCAGCAGATCCTGCATCAGCGCCAGCCACAGCGGACGCGTGTCGTCTATATCGACCACGCCCACCGGCGCCTTGTGCGGCGCGAAGAAGGCCACGCCGAGGATGTAGAGGATGTACAGCGCCCCCAGCAGCAGCCCCGGGGTGAGCGCGCCCATGAACAGGTCGCCGACCGAGATCTGCATGATGTCGCCGATCAGCACCAGCATGATCGACGGCGGGATCAGGATCCCGAGCGTGCCCGAGGCGCAGACGATGCCGGCCGCCAGGCCCTTGTCGTATTTCTGCTTGAGCATCACCGGCAGCGCCATCACGCCCAGCAGCACCACCGAAGCCCCCACGATGCCGGTGGAGGCCGCCATGATGATGCCGAGCGCGGCAACCGAGATCGCCAGGCCGCCACGCCGTCCGGCGAACAGCCGCTCGAGCGAAAGCAGCAGCTTCTTGGCCGCGCCGGATTTCTCCAGCATCAGCCCCATGAAGACGAACAGCGGCACCGCCAGCAGCAGCCAGTTGGCCAGGGTGCCGGTGAAGATGCGCGAGACGGTCGTGCCCAGGAACAGCACGTTGATGTCACCCAGGAAGGTGAAGATGACACCCAGCCCGGCGAGCAGGAAGGCGACCGGGTAGCCACTGAAGATGCCGCCGATGAGCATCACGATCATCAGGATCGGCAGCAGGCTGTCACCCATGGAGGTCGCCCTGTGTCACCGCGTGCCGGCGACTGGCCGGATTGAGCAGGAATCCGATGTTGCGGATGATCCGGCCCAGCCCCGCGAAGAACAGCAGGCCGAGCCCGATCGGCAGCAGCGACTTGACCAGGTAGCGATCGGTCAACCCGCCATAGTCGGACTGCTCGCCCGAGTTGAAGGCCAGCGCAACGAAGCGCAGCGAGAGCCAGCCGACGATGGCGCAGAAGGGCAGCAGAAACAGCGCATCGCCCACCAGATCGACCACCGCCCGCGAACGTGGCGAGATGCGCGAGTAGACCAGGTCGACCCGCACATGGGCGTTCTCGGCATAGGTAAAGGCACCCGACAGCATCACCATCACTGCGAACAGGTGCCACTGCAGTTCGCCGAGATCGATCACCGTCAGGTCATTCCCGAACAGCGGAATGGAGAATCCCCAACCGAACAGCGACTGCAGGCGCATGGCCGCATAGATCACGGCCAGCAGCACACCGAACATCATGGGGACGATGAGCCAGGAACCGGCCCGACCCGGCCACGCGCTCACCTGGATGAGCGCCTGGCCGGCACGTTCGAGGGCATTGGGACTCGAGGTCATGGGCCGGTCGTCCTGCTCACTCGGTCGGCATGGTCTGGAGGGTGATCCACTGGTTCGCGAGCTTCGAATAAGCGCTCAGCGAATCGTGCGCCTCCTTGAACAGGGCATCGTTCTTGGCCTCCTCGGCGATCACCTCGTCCGAAGCCTTGCGCAGCGCGGTCAGCACCGGCGCCGGGAAGCGACGCACCTCGACCCCCTTGCTGCGGAATTCGTTGAGGACTGCGCCCTGCGCCTTGGCGGCCACCGCCATCGACCAGACCACATTCGCCTTGCACGCCGCCATGAACTGCTTCTGCTCGGTGGCGTTGTACTTCTTCCAGACTTCCATGTTGATGATCAGCGAGTTCCAGCTTGCCTGCTGGTGCCAGCCCGGAAAGTAGTAGTACTTGGCGATCTTGTCGAAGCCCAGTGCCTTGTCGACCGCAGGCAGCGAGAACTCGGTGGCGTCGATCCGGCCGCGCTCGAGGGCCACGAAGATCTCGCCACCCGGGATCAGCTGCGAGGAGGCGCCGAGCTTGTTGATCACCTTGCCACCCAGGCCCGAGATGCGCATCTTCAGGCCCTTGAAGTCCTCTGCCTTCTCGATCGGCTTCTTGAACCAGCCGCCGGCCTCGGGCGCCGTCAGGTGACACGGCAGGACCTTGACGTTGTACTTGTCGTAGGCGCGCTGCAGGATTTCGAGGCCGCCCCCTTCCCACATCCAGCCGAGGAAGACCTCGCTGTTGGGACCGAAGGGCAGCGCGCCCATCAGGCCCGCGACCGGCACCGTTCCGGCCCAGTAGCCGACCCAGTCCCAGCCGGCCGGCACGGCACCCGAGCTGACGGCATTGAAGACCTCCAGCGCGGGCACCAGGCTGCCGGCGCCATGCACCTTCATCTGCAGCTTGCCGCCCGACACTTCCTCGAGCATCTTGGCCAGGTTTTCGGCACCTTCACCGAGGTAGGTCAGGTTCTTGGGGAAGGTGCTGGCGACATCGAGCGGCTTCTGCGCCTGCGCCTGCGCTTCGCCCGGCTGAATGGTCCACAGCATCACGGCCGCAGCAACGGCGGTCAGAACATTCTTCATCTTCGTACCCTTTCCTGATGGTGCGGACCGCGTCCGCGAGCCTGCTCGACACCACCGACCGACAAATGCGTCGGTGGTTATGATCAAATATATGTGATTGACATCAAACCTCGATGCGTTTCGCGCCGTAATACGGTCTTACTCGGTGAAAACACCGAGGCTTTGAAGCGCCAGACGTCGAACCACAGGCTGCTACAGCCCATTGCGAAGAGACCCACCATGGCAGCAGCACATCGCAGCGATCACGATGCAGCGGCGGGATCCGCCCGCGCCGCACCCGATCCTGCCGGGCAAATCACGGCTTGGCTGGAGGCCTTCTCGGCGTACCTGGCTCGGGGCGACATTTCGTCTGCACTGTCGCTGTTCGCGGATGCCAGCTACTGGCGCGACATGGTCGCTTTCACCTGGAACATCACGACCCTGGATGGCCAGGCGCAGATCCGCGCCATGCTCGAGGCGCGCCTGGGCGAGACGGCACCGTCGGACTGGCGCATCGATGGCCAGCCGCGCATCCAGGACGGCGTGGTCGAGGCCTTCTTCACCTTCAGCACCGCCCTCGGCCGCGGCCGGGGGGTGGTGCGGCTCAGGGAGGGGCGCTGCTGGACCCTGCTGACCACGCTCAATGAGCTGCGCGGCTTCGAGGAGCGCAAGGGTCGTCGGCGTGAACGCGGTACCGAGCACGGCGCCCGACCGGGCCGACGCAGCTGGCTGGACCGGCGCACCGATCACCGGCAGCGCTTCGGCATCGAGGATCAGCCGTACTGCCTGGTGATCGGCGGCGGCCAGGGCGGGCTGGCGCTGGCCGCGCGGCTGCGGCGCCTGGACGTACCGACGCTGGTGATCGACAAGAATCCCCGCCCGGGAGACGGCTGGCGCAATCGCTATCACCAGCTGTGCCTGCACGACCCGGTCTGGTACGACCACCTGCCCTACCTGCCCTTTCCCGACGACTGGCCGATTTTCTCGCCCAAGGACAAGCTCGGCGACTGGCTCGAGATGTATGCGCACGTGATGGAGATCGATTTCTGGGGCAGCACCACCTGCCTGACTGCGCGCCCTGACGGGGCCGGCGGCAGCTGGAGCGTCGAGGTGGAACGCGAAGGCGAGCGACTGACGCTGCGGCCGACGCACGTGGTCTTCGCGCTTGGCGTGTCCGGCTACCCGAGCATGCCGAGCCTGCCCGGCGCCGAGCACTTCGCCGGCGAGCAGATGCATTCGTCGGCTTATCACCACGGCGCCCGCTACGCAAGCAAGCGCTGCGTGGTGCTGGGCGCCAACAACTCCGCCCACGACATCTGCGCCGACCTGTGGGAATGCGGCGCCGATGTCACCATGGTGCAGCGCTCGTCGACACTGGTCATCCGGTCCGACACCTTCATCGACCGGGTGCTCGCGCCGCTGTATTCGGAGCAGGCGATCGAGTCCGGCATCGATGTCGACCGGGCCGACCTGCTCAACGAGTCGTACCCGGCCGCCCTGCTGGCACAGCGTGCCCGTCCGCTGTACCAGGACATCGCCAGGCAGGACGCCGAGTTCTATGCCCGGCTGACAGCTGCCGGGTTTCGACTCGACTTCGGCGAAGACGGCTCCGGCCTGCACCTGAAATACCTGCGCCGCGGCTCGGGCTACTACATCGATGTCGGCGCCTCCGAACTCATCGCCGACGGCCGCGTCAAGCTGGCCTCGGGCGTCGGGATCGCCTCGCTGCAGGAGAACGCGGTGGTGCTGACCGACGGACGCGTGCTGCCGGCCGATCTGGTGGTCTATGCGACCGGCTTCGGCTCGATGAGCCAGTGGGTGGCCGATCTGGTCTCGCCGGAAGTGGCGCGCCGTGTCGGCCGCTGCTGGGGCATCGGCTCGGACACCCAGCGCGACCCGGGCCCATGGGAAGGCGAGCTGCGTAACATGTGGAAGCCGACCGCGCAGCCCGGTCTGTGGTTTCAAGGCGGGAATCTGCGCCAGGCCCGCTTCTTCTCGCAGCTGCTCGCGCTGCAGCTGAAGGCGCGCATGGAAGGCCTGCCGACGCCCGTCCATGGACAGGCTGCCGTGCACCACGGCGAATGGGACGACGACCGATGAAGAAGCGTTTTGCCGACCTGCTGGCTGGCAACCAGCCGCGCCATGGCACCTGGTCACAGCTGGCCTCGCCCGAGGTGATCGACATCCTCGCGGCGACCGGTTTCGACTTCACGATCGTCGACACCGAGCATGGCTACTTCGGTCTGGAGACGGCCGAGAACCTGGTCCGCGCCTGCGACGCGGGCGGCCTGGTGCCGCTGCTGCGCGTGCCGGGCAAGGAGCCGTGGATGATCATGAAGGCGCTCGACTGCGGTGCGGCCGGGGTGGTGGTGCCGGGCATCGGCAGCGCCGCCGAGGCGAAGGCCGCAGTCGCGGCCGCCAGCTACCCGCCGCGGGGTCGACGCGGCGCCTGCCCGTGCGTGCGCGCCACCGATCACCTCACGCTCGACTGGCCGGCGCATGCCGAGCGCGCCAACGCCGAGACCGGCGTGATCGCGCTGATCGAATCACCCGAGGGGGTGGCCGCCTTCGACGCCATCCTCGCGGTCGATGGTCTGCTGGCGGTGCTGCTCGGCCCGTTCGATCTCTCGGTGGCCATGGGCCACCAGGGCGACTTCACCCACCCCGAGGTGATGGCAGCCCTGGCCGGCATGGCCCGGCAGGCGCGCGATGCCGGCGTGCCGGTGATCATGCCGGTGTTCTCGCCCGCCCTGCCGGCCGTCCGCGAGCAGATCGCGCGTTGGCAGGAACTGGGCGTGCGGCTGTTCACCGTCGGCACCGACAAGTTGCTGTTCGCCCACCACTGCCGCAGCTACCTGCAGGGCCTGGGCGCGGCGGCCTGAGCGGCCGCGCGCGGCGGGTCAGCGCATGTGCACGCCGCCGTTGGCGTCGACGATGGTCCCGGCCAGGTAGCTGGCCGCCGGCGAGCAGAGGAAGGTCAGGACCGCCGCGATCTCCTCGGGTCTGGCGAGCCGACCGGTCGGGTAGTCCTGCGGCATGTACCCCAGCCCCTGCGTCATGGCGGTCTCGACCGGCCCCGGCGCCACCCCGTTGACGCACACCTGATGCGGCGTGGCGCGCTGCGCGAACCAGCGCACCAGCGCATGCACGCCGCCCTTGGCGGCGGCGTAGTGCGGACTTGCGCGCAGGCCGCCGGTCCAGCCGGCGACCGAGCCGCACAGGGCGATGCGGCCGTAGCGGCGATCGATCATCGCGGGCAGGAAGGCGCGCACCAGGTTGATCGGACCGCGCAGGTTCACGTCCAGCACCCGATCGAATGCGGCATCGAAGTCATCGCCCATCCAGTCGTCGTGCGGGCAGATGCCGGCGGTATCGGCCAGCGCATTCACCGGCCCGATGCGCGCCGCCATCTGCTCGACCTGGGCCCGGTTGCTGGTGTCGCACTGGAACACCTGCGCATCGTGCCCGCGCGGCCCGTTGACCGACCGGGTCTGCTCGACCGGCACCGCATCGGCCAGCACCAGCCGCGCTCCGGCGGCGGCACACAGGCGTGCCGTCTCACGGCCGATGCCGCCTGCGGCGCCGGTGACCAGCACCGTCTGTCCGGACAGGTCCCACACCGGCTCCCTGCTCGTGGTCATCGCATCTCCTTCGGATCGGCTGCAGGGCAGGCCGCTGCCTCAGCGGGCATCGCGCACCCCGTCCCAGGTGGTCATGTGCGAGCCGACCAGCCAGCCCGCGTCGACCGGCAGGTTCACCCCGGAGATGGCCGACGCCTCATCGGAGAGCAGGAAGGCGGCAGCGCGTGCGACCTCGGCCGGATCGATCATTCGCCCCATCGCGCTGCCTTCCATCAGCGTGGCCTGGCTGCGCTGCCCGCGTTCGATGGCCGCCATCAGCGCGGGCGTGCTCACGAAGCCGGGCGAGATGGCATTCACACGCACGCCCGAGCGGCCCCATTCGGCCGCCAGGCACTGGACCATCTGCACCACGGCTGCCTTGGAGGGGCCGTAGGCGTGCAGGGGCGACGCCCGCAGCGAGGTGACCGAGCCGATGGTCAGGATGCTGCCTTCGCCACGCGTCGCCATGCGGCGGCCGAACGCCACCGAGGCCAGGTAGGTGCCACGGAAGTTGACCGCCATCACCCGATCGAACAGCTCGAGCGGCATCTCCTCGGGCTTGAACGGCGGCTGCAGGATGCCGGCGCTGGTCACCAGCGCGGCCACCGGCCCGAACCTTTCCTCGCACTCGGCGGCCGCCTGTTCCAGGCGATCGGCGTCCGAGACATCCAGCGGCATGGACTGCGCCTGCAACTGCGCAGCGACGCGTTCAGCGGCTGCTCCATCGACATCGGTGACGACCACGCGCCATTCGCGCGCCGCGAGTTCGCGGGCGCAGGCCTCGCCGATTCCGCTGCCCCCGCCAGTGACGACCGCGACCCGACCCCTTCCGTTTCTCATGACGACCCGCCTTTCGCTTGAAGTGTTGGCCTGGCCCGATCCGTGCGCCCGGCTCAGGAAAGAAACTGCTCGGGCGCCTCGATCCAGCGTCTGAAGGCAGCCAGGCAGCGCGCACCGACCGCGCCGTCGATGACCCGGTGATCGCATGAGAGCGTCACGGTCATCTGCTGCACCACCGCCGGCGCGCCGTCGACCACGCCGATGCGCGGCCCGCAGGCACCGACGGCCAGGATGCTGGACTGGGGCGGGTTGATGACGGCGCTGAAGGACTGGACACCGAGCCTGCCCAGGTTGGACACGGTGCTGACACCGCCCTGGTACTCGGACGGTCGCAGTTCACGCCGGCGCGCACGCCCGGCGAGTTCTCTGACCTCGCGCGAGACCTCGAATACCGACCGGGCCTGCGCCTGCCGGACCACCGGCGTATACAGCCCGCCGTCGACCGCGACGGCCACGCCGACGTCGACCTGCCGGAAAGCCAGTATCGAGTCGTCGGCCCAGACCACATTGGCTTCGGCGACCTCGAGCAGCGCCATCGCATGCGCCTTGACGAAGAAGTCGTTGAGCGTCGGAACCGGGCCGTCCTCATCCTTCAATCGGGCACGCAACGACAGCAGCGCGTCGGCCCGCACGTCGCACGACAGGTAGAAGTGCGGGATGGTCTGCTTGGATGCCAGCAACCGCTGGGCGATGGTGCGGCGCATGGCGTCGATGGGTATCGCCTCGTGCGCGCAGCCGCTGTAGTCGCCGGCCACGTCACCGCGCATTGCCGGTCGTGCGGCCGGGACCCGCGCCACATCGCGCTCGACGATCCGCCCACCCGGACCGGAGCCCTGGATGCGGGCCAGGTCGATCCGGGCCTCGCGCGCCAGTCGCCGTGCCAGCGGCGAGCTGAAGATTCGGCCGTTGCCGGACGGTTCTGGCGCTGGCGCTGCAATCATCGGGCGCGCCGGTGCGGATGGCGGATCGGCCTGAGCGGCGACGGCCGCCGCGATCACCGCGATCGCGACGCCGGCCTCGATGTCGGTCTGCCCCTCTTGCACCAGGATGCGGGTGAGCACGCCCGATTCAGGCGCTTCGACCTCCATCACCGTCTTGTCGGTCTCGACCTCGCAGAGCACCGCACCCGCCCGGACGCTCCCGCCTTCGGCACAGTGCCATCGGACCAGGCTGCCGCTCTCGGGCATCAGGATGTTCATCGCACCAGTTCCCGGATCGCGTCGGCGATGCGCTGCTGGCTGGGGATCGTCTGACGCTCGAGTTCGTCGTTGTAGGGCATCGGCAGGCCGGGTGCGCCGACCCGCGCGATCGGGGCGTCGAGCCAGTCGAAGGCCTTGTCGACCACCAGCGCAGCCACTTCGGCACCGAAGCCGTACTGCACGCAGGCTTCATGGGCGATCACCAATCGGTGGGTCTTGCGCACCGACTGCAGGATCAGCTCCTCGTCGAGCGGCCGGAAGGTGCGCGGATCGATCACCTCGACCGAGATGCCTTCACCCGCCAGCTGGCGGGCGGCGGCCAGCGCCCGCGGCACCATTGCCATGGTCGCGACCACCGTCACGTCCGAGCCCTCGCGCTTGACCTCGCCCTTGCCGAGCGGAATCGCGTAGGCCTCCTCCGGAACCTCCTCCGGCGCAGCGGTGTACAGCAGCTTGCTCTCGAGGAAGATGACCGGGTTGTTGTCGCGGATGGCCGAGATCAACAGGCCCTTGGCATCGCGCGGCGTCGACGGGCCGACCACCACCAGGCCGGGCACGTGGGCGAACCAGGCCTCGAGCGACTGGCTGTGCTGTGCCGCCATGCGGATGCCGCCGCCCTGCGGGCCACGGATCACCATCGGCACGGTCGGCTTGCCGCCCATCATGAAGCGGAATTTCGCCGCCTGGTTGACGATCATGTCCATCGTCATGGTGACGAAATCGAAGATCTGGATCTCGACCACCGGCCGCAGCCCGGTCAGCGCCGCGCCAACGGCACAGCCGACGAAAGTGGCCTCCGAGATCGGCGTGTCACGCACCCGTTCCGGGCCGAAACGCGCCATCAGCCCCTTCGTGGCCTGGAAGATGCCGCCGGCGGCGCCGATGTCCTCACCGAGCAGGACGACGTCCGAATCCGCACTCATCTCCTGCGCCAGGGCTTCGTTGATGGCCTCCACGAACCCGAGCTTGCGCTCGCTGCGCCCGATCGGCTCGGTGCATTCGATCGGCGGTGCACAGACGGCCGCCTGGGCCTGCGCCAGCGTCGGCGCCGGACTCGCCTTGGCGAAGGCCACCGCCGCCTCGACCTCGGCCTCGACCTCGGCGCGCACCTGTGCCAGGGCCGCTTCGTCGCAGAGCTCGCGCTCGAGCAGCAGCGCCTGCATCAGGACCAGCGGATCGCGTGCCTTCCAGGCGGCGATCTCGTCGTCGGTGCGCGGCTCCGGCAGGTTGGCGCGCATCGAATGCTGGCCCCAGCGATAGGTGCGGGCCTCGATCAGGGTCGGACCCTGCCCGGCGCGTGCCTTGCTCACCGCAGACCGGGCCGCGCGCAGCACCGCCTCCACATCGTTGCCGTCGACCTCGCAGCCTTCGACGCCGTAGGCAGCGGCGCGGCCCGCGATCGACGGTCCGGCGGTGCCGTTGCGATAGGGGGTTGTCAGCGCGTAGCCGTTGTTCTCGCACACGAAGACCATCGGCAGCTTCCACACCGCTGCCAGGTTCATCGCCTCGTGAAAGACGCCCTGGTTGCTGGCGCCGTCGCCGAAGAACGCGACCGCCACCTGCCCCTGCTGGCGCAGGAGGGCCGACAAGGCAGCGCCGGTGCACAGCGGCATGGTGGCCCCGACGATGCCGTTGGCGCCCAGGATGCCGAGCGACAGATCGGCGATGTGCATCGATCCGCCCAACCCTCCGCAGTAGCCGGTCGCCTTGCCCAGCAATTCGGCCATCATGAGTCGCAGGTCGGCGCCTTTGGCGATGCAGTGACCATGTCCCCGGTGATAGCTGCCGATATAGTCCTGCGCCTCGAGGGCAGTGCACACGCCGACCGCGATCGCTTCCTGGCCGACGTAGCTGTGCGCGGTCCCCTTGATGTGGCCTTCGGCAAAGAGGCGGGTGCTGGTCTCCTCGAACATGCGGATGCGCAGCATGTCGCGCCACATCGCCTGTTGGACGGAGCCGTCGACCGGCGTGGCCGCATCTCCCAGCATTGTCATGGAACCCATTTCGCCTGCCTCCTGGCGGCCACCGGCGCCGCCAGGGGCGCGCCAGTTGCGCCGCGACCGACCGCTGACCACAGTCGATATGATCAAATATATGTGATGGGTTAGGATCGCGGGAAAACCCTTGCTGTCCGGCTCTCTCGGCGAGCACGGGCCGCACCATGCAAAATCAACCCGTACCCGCGTCAGCCACCCCGGCTCTGGAAGGACCGCCCCGGATGAGCATCTTCAAGGGCTCGGCAGAGCGAATGGCGCCCATCGTTCACCAGACCCTGGCGGTCAAGGTCTATCACGACCTGCGCCAGCTGATCGTCTCCGGCCAGCTGCAGCCGGGTGAACGCCTGACCATCGCCGGCGTCGCCTCGGCGCTCGGTACCAGCGCCATGCCGGTGCGAGAGGCGATCGGCAAGCTGGCCGCCGAGGAGGCGCTCGAACTGCTGCCGAACAAGTCGGTTCGCGTGCCGGTGATGACCCGCTCGCTGTTCGAGGACCTGCGGGCGATCCGGCTGGTGGTGGAAGGATTGGCGGTGGAGCGCGCGGCGGCGCGGATCGACGACCGGCAGCTCGAGCAACTGGCCGCCCTGGAGCAGGCCTTCGAGCAGGAACAGACGCTGCCCGAGCCGGATGTCAATCAACTCATCCGGCTGAACCAGCGCTTCCACTTCAGCGCCTATCAGGCGGCTGGCATGCCGCCGCTGAGTCACATGATCGAAGGCATCTGGCTGCGACTGGCACCGGTCATCGGCCTGGTTCTGCGCAGCACCCAGTCCCAGCAGGAGCCGGACTCGCCGACCATCGAGGCGCACCGTGACCTGCTCGAAGCGCTGCGCGCGCGCGACGGCGCGGCAGCGCGACTGGCCTTGACCCGCGACATCGATGGCGCGGCCGAAATCATTCTGGCGGGGACGGTGCTGAAGGAGGACTGAGGCGGTTACCCGATGCTGCCTCACGCCTTGCGACCGAATCGCCCCGGGTTTGAATTGATCAGACCTTCCTTAGGCTGGTATGGCTGGAAGGGGGCAGGTCAGCCTCCGGCGCGTGCAGGGCGCACAGCTTGTGCTTGTCCTTCGGCCGCTGACGATGGATGCGCTCGGCACGCTCGAATTGGTTTGCTTCCCGGGAGTTACGGCCATCGGCATTCACCCCCGGAAGCTGGCATTCCTGCAGAGGTTTTGCAGGGTCGACTGATTCCATGCGTCGGAGCGGAAGAGCCGACCGTTACTGCTTGAGGGCGTCAACTACGGCATCGAAGAAGAACGTGTTGCTGATCACCCCTTGCCCGCTCGGCTTGGACTGCGCACCCCAGGTGACGATCACGACCTTCTCTTTGCGGTTGACGTAAACGTTCTGGCCGTGAATACCGGTGGCGTAGAACGCGCCGTCCGCGCGCGAGTTGCCGCCTGCGATCCACCAGAAGTAGCCGTAGTTGAGCGGAGCACCTGTCGTGAGCGTCTTCGGCGAGCCAGCATCGTCTACCCACCCGGCCGGCAAGATCGACTGCCCGTCGATGACGCCGTCGTTCATGATGAACAGCCCGAAGCGCCCGTAGTCGCGCAACGTGGCGCTGAGGCCACTCCCGCTGATCTCGATACCATTCGGGGAATCGAGCCACCAGTTGGCCTCTGACTCCATGGAAAATTTCGACCAGATCTTCTCGCTCAAGTACTGGGCGAGCGGCCGCCTGGTCGCACCGATCACGATCTCACCGGCCACCTGCGTCTCGCCCGTGCTGTAGTTGTTGACCGACCCCGGCGACGCGGCACGTGGGAGACTTGCCATCAGCTTCATCGCCGATCCCGGCTGCTGCGCGATTTGTGCTTCCAGCAACTGACGTCGATCGGATGCCGGGTCGGTGTAGGTCTCGTTCCAGCGCACACCCGACGTCATCATCATGATCTGGCGGACGCTCACGCCGTCATAGGCACTGCCGACGAGAGTCGGTACGTATTTGGTCACGGGATCATTGATGCTCGTGATGAAACCGTCTTTGACGGCCGCACCGATCAACGTCGACGTGATCGACTTGGCAACGGACATCGACATCCAGCGCGTCTTCTCCGTGTTGCCGTACTGGTACGTCTCATGAACGATCTGACCGTCCTTGAGGATCAGCAGACCCGACACGCGGTTCACGGCCAAGTAGTCGTACAAGTCGTAGTTGCGTCCACCTGCCGCGAAGCGCACCTGCTCGAGTTGCTTGGCCGCTTTGGGCATCGGATATGGATTCGGCCCGGGGGCAATGGAACGCGTCGGGAACAACCGATCGATGTTACGGAAGGTGTTCACCGCCATGTCGGGCGTCAGAGCGCCGTCGTAAATTTGGCGTACGGTGCCGATCGGCTCATCGGCGTGTGGATAAGCCGGCTTGTCATCATCTCCGCCGCCGCAGGCAGCGAGGAGCAAGACGGCGGATGCGAGGGCGAGCTTGAGGCGGGCAGACTCGAGACGGACGCGCGCGGGCACGGATGTGGTCATAAGTGTCTCCTGGGTTATACAGAGTGGCACCCATGCTCAGGCGGCGGAAGATTCGTCACTCCGTGAGAGCCATCATATTCGAGACGCAAGTACTCCAACCAGTGCCTGCGGCTGAACGCCGGGATCAAGCGCAGGACCAATGTCGTGGGCATCTTCCCCAGCGACGCGGCCATCACCCGCCTGGTCGGAGCCATGATGCTCGAGCAGAACGACGAGTGGTCGCTCAACCGGCGATACATGCAGCTTGAAGGCCTGCAGACCCTCAGCGGTACTCGCCCCACTCGGCTGTCGGCAGTGCCGCACTGAGCATGTGTATCTCAGCCTGTCCAGGTTGATGACTCACACCACGCCGCGGGACATCACCGCGATCGACGCCTTCGCTGTCGTCGGTGCCGCACCGGGCACCGGTCGGAAGTGGCAATCGATGTGGCCCTGAGCAGTGGCGTCGGCCGCTGTTGGCGTGGCTGTGCCCGCTATTCGACGTCAGACGCCTGCCCCACCGACGCTCCCCGCCAGATCGCGCAGCATTCGAGCCTGAGGTCTCAGCGAGCGCAGTCACTCCGGCCCCTGCGGCTGCGTCGCTCGCTCGACCGCGAATCCTGCGGTGAAGCCATGGATCACCGTCGAGGCCAGGATCGTGAAGGCGACCGTTGCCCACAGCGAGCCGTTGTCGGCCATCTGCATGTGGCTGGTGGCATAGGCGACGTAGTAGATCGAGCCGATGCCCCGGATGCCGTAGAACGCGATGACCGCCCGCTCACGCGCCGTGGCGCACGACCGCCTGTCCAGCACCAGCCACGCCGCCAGCGGACGCACGATCAGGATCAGCCCCAGGCCGATGCCCACGCCCGACCACGTCAGGTGCGGCCACAGCTGGGGAAGCACCGCGCCGAGCGACACCAGCAGCACCGCGGTCAGCACCTGCTCGACCGACTGGACGAAGTCATGCAGCTTGGCGTGGAAGCGGTGGTGCGACTCCTGGCGCCGCAGCGTCACGCCGGAGACGAAGGCAGCGATGAAGCCGTAGCCCTCGATGGCTTCAGTCACGCCGTACACCACCAGCACCCCGGCAAACGCGATCAGCGCCGACTCGGTGGCCGCGAGCGCATTCCCGCGCGGCCAATCGAACATGATCCGTCCGAACAGCCAGCCGAGCACGATGCCGGACAGCGTGCCGACGCTGATGCGATAGGCGACGTCCCACACCAGCCAGTGCCCGATCACCTGCAGATCAAGCTGCCCGGCCGCCGCAATGGCCATCGCGAGGTACACGAAGGGAAAGGCGAGCCCGTCATTGAGCCCGGCCTCGGTGGTCAGCACGAAGCGCACCGGATGCTCGCCACCTTCGAGCGGCGGACCGACCTGCACGTCGCTCGCCAGCACCGGATCGGTCGGCGCCAGCACCGCCCCCAGCAACAGCGCTCCGGCAAGCGTCATGGATGCGAAGGCCCAGCCGGCGAGCGCCACCGCGGCGATGCAGATCGGCATCGAGATCGCCAGCAGCCCGACCGTCAGCCGCCACGGCGCGCCGGCCCACAGCTTGTCGATCCGCAGTCCGACGCCGAACAGGCCCACCACCACGCAGATCTCGCTCAGGATCTCCCACAGCTTGGGCTTGACCAGCGGATCCACGACATCCCCGAACAGGCCGAATGCCGCAAACCCCAGAACGATCAGCAGCGCCGAAGCCGCCGGCTCCCGCCCCGTGATGAAGCGCGGCATCCAGTAGGCCATGGTGATGACCAGCCCGATCGCGACGAGCAGCAGGTGGTAGCCGGAAACATCGTAGGTCATGGGTACTGGCGGAGCCTCTTTCGCGCAGGAGAGCCGCTGCCCTGATCGACAGCGGATGTGCCCGGCATGACAGCGTAACTGCAGATCGGCGCCAGCAGCTCTGACGGGGCATGCGAAGGTTCTGCGACGCGCGCCCTCACGTCGTTCGGCTGAACATGCGATGCCTGGCGAGTTGCGCTACTTCGACAAGATGGTCTCGACCGTCCTGTCGAGCCTCTGCCTGATGACTCAACGTGGTGACCTGCGGTCGGCGAGTGCACCGCACGACCCTGCGGAGCTGGAGCGGCAACCTGGTCGGCGATCGGCGATTGGCAGGGTGTCCATCCCTCTGTCTGTCGACACGAACATCCGGCGCGCGCCGAGCCGACCGTCTTCGACTTCGACCACCTTATCCAGTCACGGGTCGCTCGCTCCTGCTGTTCGTTCTGGTCACCAAGGACCGCCAGCTGCCACGCCTTCGCGATGCCGTGGGCGGGCTTCGAGGCGTCGACGCGTGATTGGCGTACGGTTCCCCGGTCGTTGTCTGGCAAGGAACGCCGAACGCCTGCAATGTGTCCGAGGCAATGGCATCGACCGCCTCCCGACGCCGGTGCTTCCGAGGCCATGGGCGCTTTTCGATCCCGCCATCGCGCCGGGCGGCCCGCGCCGACCGAGTTGGGTGTACAAGCCCATCAGCGCAGGCTGCTGATGGCGCCCGCGCCGCAGCCTGTGCGCTCGTGTGCTGCCTAAAAAAAGCGCGCGGACGTTCCTGCATTCCGTTCGACCCCGCCTGGATCTCCGAGCGGAAATCCACCATGAATGTCATGACCTGGATCGAAATCGCTGGCTACATTTCCGCAGGCGCGCTGCTCGGCGTCGTGCTGATGGGGATCATCATCTGGTCGATCCGGCGCCACCACGATCCCAAGCTCAAGATCGAAAGCGCCGCGCCGATCGATCAGCTGATCCACTCGCTTGCCGGGCTGACCTTGAGTACCGTGGTGCCGGGCAACTCGGTGGCAGTGCTGGAAAACGGCGCGTTCTTCGACGTCCTGATTGAGCGCATCGCAACGGCGCAGCAGTCGGTGCACTTCGAGACGTTCCTGTGGAAGGATGGCGTGCTCGGCCAGCGTCTGGCCAATGCGTTGTGCGAGCGTGCCCGCGCCGGCCGACAGGTGCGCGTGCTGCTCGACGCCGATCGGCTCCAAGGAGGTCGGCGAGGCCGTGGTGCAGCGCATGCGCGATGCCGGCTGCCGAGTCGAGTTCTTCCACGAATGGGCCATGCGCAACATCTGGCGTGCTGAACGACCGCGACCACCGCAAGCTGGTGCGTGATCGACGGCCGCGAAGCCTTCGTCGGCGGCCACTGCATCGTCGACAGCTGGCTCGGCGACGCCCAGGACGGCGAGCACTTCGCCGACCTGAGCGTGCACCTGCACGGGCCCATCGTGCACAGCGTGCAGGCGGCATTCAGCGAGAACTGGGCCGGCGAGACCGGCGAGCTATTCGTCGGCGACGATGTCTTCCCGGCGCTCGCAGCCCGCCGGCGACGTGCTGATCCACGCCGCCTACGTCAAGCCCGAAGGCTCGGCGCCGGCGGTGAAGATCCTGCACCACACCGCCATCTGCCTGGCGCGCAAGCGCATCTGGATCCAGAATCCCTATTTCATTCCCGAGCCCGAGGCGATCGATGCCTTCGGCGCAGGCGGTGACGCGCGGCGTCGACGTGCGCGTGCATGATGCCGTCCACCGGCGGCTCGGACAACCCGATGGTGCAGCATGCCGGGCACCGCAACTTCGAGAAGCTGCTGCGCTGCGGCGTGCGTCTGTTCGAGTATCCGCACACGCTGCTGCACCAGAAGGTGATGACCATCGACGGCGTATGGAGCGCGATCGGCTCGAGCAACTTCGACGACCGCTCGTTCGAGACCAACGACGAGATCACGCTGGGCATCTCGGACGCGGCCACCGCGGCCGCGGCTCGATGCGGTGTTCGAGAAGTACGCGCCGCACTGCACCGAGATCGAACTGGAGGCCTGGCGCAAGCGCGGGATCTGGCACAAGTTCAAGGACAACGCCTACTACCTGATGAACGAGATCTTGTGACCCCAGCAGGAATCCAGCTCTCCCGCCCCCATCGATCCGGCGACGCCTGCGCTTCCGATTTTCCCCGTCCGCATGCCAACGGTCCCGCTGCCTGCAATCGGAAAAAAGCACCGAACGCCTCGCGACGCCGGTGCCTGATCCCTCGAGAATTTCTGGTGGGCCCTGAGTGACTCGAACACTCGACCTACGGATTAAGAGTCCGCTGCTCTACCAACTGAGCTAAGAGCCCGACACCGGTGCGCATGGTAGCGCAAGCCGGCATTCGGTGGTGGGTCGTGCGTGACTCGAACACGCGACCTACGGATTAAAAGTCCGCTGCTCTACCAACTGAGCTAACGACCCCCGAAAAGCCTAAGAGTATAACCCGGCGGCGGCTCCCGACGAGCGTCGTTCGCGACACGCGGCGGCCCCGTCATCCCCGTGCGGCGACAGTGCCGTGCCGGTCGCCTCGACTGGTGCAGCGCCGTGCCCGCGTCGCGTCGCACGCCGCGGCGGCATGTTCAGCGCCGAGCGGTCCTGCATCACCGCAGCAGCGCCTCGTTGGCAGCGACCAGCCCGAAGCTCGCCGTCACCGCGACGGCCGAGCCGTAGCCGTGGCAGTTGAGGCTGCCGTCGATCGCATCGGCGACGCGCTGCTCGACGGCTGCGCATCGCCGCCGGCGGTCGGCAGGTCGGCGGCGCAGACCTCGGGCAGGCGCACCGGCTCGCGCGAGAAGACGCAGCGCACGCCGATCGGCGGATTGCTGCGATCCGGTCTTGCCGCGCGGCGCGCCGTGGCGCTGGCGCAGGCGCTGGCGCAGCGAGGCGAGCAGCGGGTCGTGGCTGGTCTCGGACAGATCGGCCACCTCGACCGCCTGCGGCAGCTGCTTGCCGCCGGCGGCGCCGACCGTGATCACCGGCGTGCCGGTGGCCAGCCCCCAGGCGGCGATCGCCGCCTTGGCGCGCAGCTGGTCGCAGGCGTCGATCACCGCGTCGACCGGCTCGCCGCCGAGCAGCGCCGGCCAGTTGTCGGCATCGACGAATTCCTCGATGCCGTGCACCGCGCAGCCGGGATGGATGTCGGCGATGCGCTGCTGCAGCGCGACCACCTTGGACTGGCCGAGCGTCGCGCCGAGCGCCTGGATCTGGCGGTTGATGTTCGATTCGGAGACATGGTCGAGGTCGATCAGCACCAGCCGCGCGACGCCGCTGCGCGCCAGCGCCTCGACGCTCCACGAACCGACGCCGCCGAGCCCGACGACCGCGATGCGCGCCGCGCGCACGCGCTGGTAGCCGGCCTCGCCGTAGAGCCGCCGCAGGCCGCCGAAGCGGCGCTCGCAGGTCGGCCGCGCCGGCGTCGGCAGCACGACCGGCGGTGGCGTCAGGGCCCGATCGGGCCCGCTCATTCGAGCGTCCCGTTCGATCTGCCATGTCTGCCAGCGCAGGCCGGCAACACCGCCGGCGACGATGCCGGCCACCGCCAGCATGCTGCCGATGCTCAGGGTCGACAGGCCCGAGATGCCCTGCCCGATCGTGCAGCCGAGTGCGGTCACGCCGCCGATGCCCATCAGCACCGCGCCGACCAGGTGGTTGCCGGTATCGCGGGCATCGCGAAAACCTTCCCAGCGGAAGCTGCGTGTGGCCAGCGCATGGGCGAGCGATCCGGCCACCACGCCGAGCGTCGTCACCGCGCCGAGCGTCAGCCGCTTGGTGCCGTCGCTGTAGTAGATCAACCAGTCGAGCAGCTGCGCCGCCGGCGCGACGAAGCTGAGCGATTCCATGCGCCGCGAGGCGGTCGCCGACGAAGGTCTCCTCGAGCGTTTCCGGATGTTCGCTCACATGCCCGAGCACGCCCGAAACCCACCAGACCGCGACGATCACCGCGCCGATGCCGGCACCGCCGATCCAGACCTCGGCGCTGCGACCCTTCAGGCCGCGCCAGCACCCAGGCGATGCAGGAGCCGCCGACCAGCAGGCCGAGCACGATGGCCGCGGCGAGGCGCATCGGCACCGAACAGCAGCCGCGCCAGGCTCGGCAGATCCTGGCCGGTCGGCAGGGTCGAGGACGACGCTGTCGACCGTCTCGACGCGCCACACCGCGGTCAGTCCGCGCAACGTGGCAAAGGCGCTGATGCCGAGCACCGCAAAGACGACCACCGACTTCAGGCTGCCGCCGCCGATGCGCAGCAGCGTCTTGCTGCCGCAGCCCGACGCGAGCACCATGCCGAAGCCGAACAGGGTGCCGCCGACGAGCGAAGACAGCGCGGTCAGCTGCGGCGTGGTGTAGAAGCTGTCATCGGCGTCGATCCAGCCGAGCGCGGCCATCGCATTGAAGCCGATCACCGCCACGCCGACCGACAGCACCCACATGCGCATGCGCGTCCAGTCGCCCATGTTGACGATGTCCGACAGCGCACCCATGGTGCAGAAATGGCTGCGCTGGGCGATCACGCCGAAGATGACCGCCAGCCCGAAGGCGGCAGCCAGCACCTGGGTCTGCAGCGCCTCGAATTCGGACAGGGTCATGCCGAAATTTTAGGGCGTCCCGGCGCAGGAGCCGGGGCAACGGGACATGCGGCCCCCGTGACGGGATTTGCAGGAGGGCTCACGCCCCGACCGGAGCGCGGCGCACGCCGCTTCGCCCCTGAAGGGGCTCCTGCAGGGAGGCCGCCGGTCGCCGGGGTGTCCAGCTCACGCCATCATTTCATCGCCACCAGCCGCTCGCGCGCAGCGACCGCGGCTTCGCTCTTCGGATAGGTCCTGACCAGGTCCTCGAGCGTCTTCTTGGCGGCCTTGGCGTCCTTGAGCTCGCCGTGGCAGTTGGCAATCGACAGCATCGCTTCAGGCGCACGCGGATGCTGCGGCGCCACGCGGATCAGACTGCTCGAAGCTCGTCATCGCGGCCTTGCAGTCGCGCCGCGCATACTGCGCATTGCCGAGCCAGTAGTAGCACCGACTCCTTGTAGCCGCTGGTCGGCCAGCGCTGCTGGAACTGCGCCAGCGAGGTGGCGGCACCGGCGAAGTCGCTGGCACGGATCTGCGCCATCGCGGCCTCGTAGGCCTTCTTCTCTTCCGGGTCGACCTGGACCTCGCGGCCCTCGACCGTCACCGTCTGCGGCTCGAACTGGCGCAGCCGCTCGTCGACGCCCTGCCGGATGTCCTTCTGCGTTGCGCTGCACCTCGGCCAGATCGCGTGTGAGCTGCTCGTTCTGACCGCGCAGGCGCGCGTTGTCGCTGCGCAGCGTCTCGATCTCGTTGTTGAGTTCCAGCAGGCTGCGCCGCAGTTGCGCCAGCTGATCGGTCAGTGCCGCCTGCTGCGCCGTGATCTGGGCCGACAGATCGGCATCGCGCCTGCGACTCTGCTCATTGGTCTGGTCGACGCGCGAGCGCAGGTCGAGGATGGCGCGGCGCGCCTCCTCGTCGTCGAACAGGCCGGCGTGCGCCGGCTGCACCAGCGCAGACAGCGCCAGCAGCAGGCCCGCAGCGACCGCGCGCAACTGCCAGGATGGCACGCGCGCGGATGTCGTTATCGATCTCATGTCGTCACTCCGCGAGGAATCCTCGTCGTTCAGCAACGCGGCGGCCCCGGGGTAGGACGACAGGTCGCCGCCACCGGGGCGCGCTGCATCAGCGCAGGTTCAGCTCAGCGCGGCGATTGCGGGCAAGCGCCTGCTCGTCGGTGCCGGTGACCGCCGGGCGCTCCTCGCCGTAGCTGACCGCCTCGATCTGCTTCTCGCCGGCGCCGAGCAGGGTCAACGCGCGCGCCACCGCCTCGGCGCGCTTCTGTCCCAGTGCGAGGTTGTACTCGCGGCCACCGCGCTCGTCGGTATGACCCTCGACCTGCACCCGGCGGGTGCGATCGGTGGCGAGCGCGCGCGCGTTGGCGTCGACCACTGGGCGGAATTCGTCCTTCACCACGAAGCTGTCGTAGTCGAAATAGACGACGCGCGGCAGGTCCTGCCCGGCGGCCGAGGAACCGGCACCGGCACCGGAGCGGTTCAGGTCGACGCTGGCGACGCCCGACTGCCCGGCGCCGCCGGTGCCGCCGGCCGGACCGGCACCGCCGGTGCCCTGCGCCGGAACCGGTTGTGGTGCGACTCTCGACCGGCACCGGCGTGTCGAGCTTGACGTCGGATGCGCAGCCGGCGAACAGCACGGTGGCAGCGGCCAAGGCAGCGGCGAGCTTGGAAGTGGTGCTTCATGGCGGAACTCCTGGTTGTCGAAAAGAAAGGAAGGCGCGCGGCGCAGGACCTGCGGCGGCATCGGCCGCAGCAGGCGCGCGCGGCTCAGCGGCCGTACGGGCCCCACGCGGGTTCGCGCACGTCGGCGCTCGACGACAGCAGGCGCGCCTTGATCTTGCCGTCGACGGTGGTCGTCATCAGCACGTCGCGCCCCTGCGGCCCGCGTCGCATAGACGATCAGCTTGCCGTTCGGCGCGAAGCTCGGGCTCTCGTCGCTGGTCGTGTCGGTGATCGCGCGCGGCGCGCCGCCGGCGACCAGGTCGAGCACCTGCAGCCGGAACGAGTTGCCCTGCTGCGACACATAGGCCAGGTAGCGGCCGTCGGCGCTGACCGTCGGGCTGACGTTGTAGCTGCCGGCGAAGGTGACGCGCTCGGGCGCGCCGCCACCGGCCGGCATGCGATAGACCTGCGGGCCGCCGCCGCGGTCGCTGACGAAATAGATGCGACCGTCGGGGGCGAAGGCGGGCTCGGTGTCGATCGCCGAGCTGGTGGTCAGGCGGCGTGCGTTCTCGCCGTTGCGGCCGATCAGGAACAGCTGCGAGCCGCCGTCGCGCGACAGCGTGACGGCCAGATTCTGGCCGTCGAGCGACCACGCCGGTGCGCTGTTCGAGCCGCGGAAGTCGGCGATCTTGCGCCGCTGGCCGCTCGACACATCCTGCACGTAGATGACCGCCTTCTGCTGCTCGAACGAGACATAGGCGAGCTCGCGCCCGTCGGGCGACCAGGCCGGCGAGATGATCGGCTCGGGGCTGTTCAGCGCCACCTGCGCCGCCTCGCCGTCGGCATCGGCCACGCGCAGCGTGTAGCGCCCGCCGCCCTTGGTCACGTAGGCCATGCGGGTCGCGAAGACGCCCTTCTCGCCGGTCAGCTTCTCGTAGATGTAGTCGGCGATGCGGTGCGCGGCCAGGCGCAGGTCGGCCGCCACGACCGCGGTGCTCTGACCGCCGATCTCGGTGCCCTTGACGATATCCCACAGCTTGAAGCGCACGTCGAAGCGGCCGTCGGCCAGTCGCGTGACCGAGCCGGTGACCAGCGCATCGACCGAGCGAGCGCGCCACTCGGAGATCACCGGCTGCACCGTCTCGTCGATCACCGTGTTGACATCCTGGCCGGCGAAGACGCCGCTGCGCTCGAGGTCGGCGCGGATGATCGACGACAGCACCTGGTTGGTCTTGTCCTCGTCGCGGAATCTGGCGATCGCGATCGGCAGCTGGGTCGCGCCGACCCCGGAAATCTCGACCCGGAACTGGGCCGCGGCCGGTCCATACCCGGCCAGCAGGGCCAGCCCGGCCATTCCAGCGGTCACGCATCGTCTCGTCAGCATCGTTGAAGTGATCCCATTCTGGTTGCAAGGTTCCTTGACCGGCTGTTTTGCGCGCGTTCGCATCCTGGGATACGGACCGTTCGACCCGCAGACCAGGCCGTGCCATCGATGCGCCGCAGCGGCCAGCTGCTTCGGTCGCGATTGTAGGTAGCGGCCGCTGCGCCTGCGGCGCCATGGCGCAGGCACCGATAATGACCGGCAATGAACAGTCCGAGCTTCCTCGTCCGTCTGCGCCGCCTGTGGCCGTATTTCGCCGGCGCACGCCTCGGGGTGCTGATGGTGCTCGGCGGATCGTTGGTGGCGGCGCTGACCGAGCCGCTGATCCCGGCCCTGATGCAGCCGCTGCTCGACAGCGGCTTCGACAGCAACGAGCTGCCGCTGTGGCTGGTGCCGCCGGTCGTGATCGGCATCTTCACGGTGCGCAGCGCAGCCGGCTTCGCGGCCCAGTACGGCCTGTCGTGGACCGCCAACCACGGCATGCTCAGGCTGCGCACCGCGATGTTCGAGCGCCTGCTCGATGCCGCGCCGACGCTGTTCACCCAGTCGACCGCGAGCAGCCTGACCAACACCCTGGCCTACGAAGTGCAGGCCGGCACCAACCAGCTCGTCTATTCGCTGCAGACGCTGATCCGCGACTCGCTGATGCTGGTCGCGCTGCTCGGCTACCTGCTGTGGCTGAACTGGCAGCTGACGATCTTCGTGGCGGTGCTGATCCCGGCCATCGCGCTGGTGATGCGCACGCTCAGCCGGCGCCTGCACCGCCTGACCGTGGCCGGCCAGGCCGCCACCGACGAACTCGCCTACGTGGTCGAGGAGAACGTGCTCGCCTGGCGCATCGTGCGGCTGCACGGCGCCAAGGCAACGCAGACCCAGCGCTTCCGCCAGGTCAGCGAGTCGCTGCGCCGGCTCTCGATCAAGGGCACCGTGGCCGGCGCGTCGATGACGCCGATCACGCAGATGCTGGCCGCCTTTGCGCATGTCGGCGGTGATCGTCGCCGCGCTGTGGCAGGCGCGCCAGGGCGGTCCGTCGGTCGGCGGCTTCGTCGCCTTCGTGACCGGCATGCTGATGCTGATCAGTCCGATGAAGCACCTGTCGGAGATCGCCGGCCCGATCACGCGCGGCCTGGCGGCGCTCGAGCGTGCGCTGCGGCTGATCGAGGAGAGCCCGGTCGAACGCAGCGGACCGCACGACCCGGGCCGCTCGAAGGGCCACCTCGAACTGCGCGGCGTCGAGCTTGCGCTACCCGGGCAGCAGCGCCGCCGCGCTGGCCGGTGTCGATCTGGAACTGCGCGCCGGCGAGACGGTCGCGCTGGTCGGCCCGTCGGGCGCCGGCAAGTCGACGCTGGTCAACCTGCTGCCGCGCTTCATCGACCCGAGCGAGGGCGAGGTGCTGCTCGACGGCGTTGCGCTCGAGCAGTGGAACGTGGTCGCGCTGCGGCGCCAGTTCGCGCTCGTCAGCCAGGACGTGGTGCTGTTCAACGACAGCGTGGCCGCCAACGTGGCGCTCGGCACCGAGGTGCGCGACGAAGCCACCGGCACGCTCTCGTTCGACCGCGAGCGGGTGCGCCGGGCGCTGCAGGGCGCCAACCTGCTCGACCACGTCGACGCGCTGCCGCAAGGCATCGACACGCCGATCGGCCACAACGGCAGCCAGCTGTCGGGCGGCCAGCGCCAGCGCCTGGCGATCGCGCGCGCGATCTACAAGGACGCGCCGGTGCTGATCCTCGACGAAGCCACCTCGGCGCTCGATTCCGAATCCGAGCGGCTGGTGCAGCAGGCGCTCGAGACGCTGATGCGCGGTCGCACCAGCCTGGTGATCGCGCACCGGCTGTCGACGATCGAACGCGCCGACCGCATCGTCGCGATGCAGGACGGACGCATCGTCGAACAGGGCAGCCATGCCGAACTGCTCGCCCACGGCGGACTGTATGCGCGCCTGCACGCGCTGCAGTTCGGCTCGGCGCACGGCGCGCGCGGCGTCGAGCCGGCGCCAGCGCCGGCGACGGCGGGCGCTGCGTGAGCACTGCACATTCAACCGGAGCCTGGACATGAGCCTGCCGATCAGCCGCTTTACCGTACCGACCCTCGACGAGGTGCCGGAAGACATCCGCGCCCGAGTTGCTCGAGGTGCAGCAGAAGGCCGGCTTCGTGCCGAATGTCTTCCTCACGCTGGCCCGCCGGCCGGACGAATTCCGTGCCTTCATCGCCTACCACGACGCGCTGATGCTGCGCCCGTCCGGGCTGAGCAAGGGCGAGAAGGAGATGATCGTGGTCGCCACCAGCGGCGCCAACCGCTGCCTGTACTGCGTCGTCGCGCACGGCGCGATCCTGCGCGTCTACGAGAAGCATCCGCTGCTGGCCGACCAGATCGCGGTCAACCACCGCAAGGCCGACATCTCGCCGCGCCAGCACGCGATGCTCGATTTCGCGCTCAAGGTTGCGCTCGATTCGGCGTCGATCGGCGACGCCGACTTCAAGGCGCTGGCAGCGCACGGCTTCAACCTCGAGGACGTCTGGGACATCGGCGCGATCACCGCGCTGTTCGCGCTGTCGAACCGCATGGCCAACCTGACCTCGATGCGGCCGAACGACGAGTTCTACCTGATGGGCCGGCTGCCGCGCGAGTCCGCGCCGGCACGCGGCTGAGCCTGGCAGCGCATGGCCACGCCTCGCCTGAGCGGCCTGATCATCACCTACAACGAAGAGCGGCACATCCGCGACTGCATCGCGTCGTTGCGCCAGGTGTGCGACGACATCGTGGTCGTCGATTCGCTGAGCACCGACCGCACGGCCGAGATCGCCCGCGCCGAAGGCGCATGCGTGATCGACCAGGCCTTTCTCGGCGACGGGCCGCAGCGCACCCATGGCCTGCCGCATTGCCGCCATGACTGGATCGTCAACCTCGATGCCGACGAGCGCCTGGAGCCGGACCTGGTCGACTACCTGCGCCGCACCGACCTGGAGGTGCAGGGCTGCGACGCCTTCGAGACGCGCCGGCGCAACCACATCGGCCAGCGGGCCTCGCCGTACGCCGGGCAGTATCCGGATCACGTCTGCCGCATCTTCCATCGCGGCCGCGCTGCATTTCCGCCGGTGCTCGCGCACACGCGCATCCGGGCCGAGCGCATCCGCCGGCTCGAGCTGCACATCACGCACTACTCGTTCCGCGACTACCCGGACCTGTTCCGCCGCGCCTGCCAGTATCCGGTCACGATGGGCGAAGACCTGGCGGCGAGCGACCGGCCGATCGCGCCCTGGGCGCCGATCGTGCACGGCGGCAGTGCCTTCATCAAGCACTACATCGCCAAGCGCGGCTTTCTGGCCGGGCTCGACGGGCTCACGCTCTCGCTCGGCAAGGGGCTGGGTTCGTACCTCAAATATGCGCGCGCGCTCGAGGTGAGGCGGCACGGCAAGGATTGAGCCGGGCGTCGGCGGGGTGCTTGCTCAACCGGCCGGCGCAACGCCGAGCCGGCGCGTGGCCGCAGCCACCTGCGCAGCGTCGTGCCCATCCACCCCCTGCTGAGCCCGCATCCGATCGCCGGCGAGCAGCGCGGCCAGACGGTCGTCGTTGGCGGCCAGCTTCGAGCGGTCGTTCTCGCGATGCCACAGGTGCAGCACCGGGACCGCAAAGCGCCCGTCCTTCAAACGCACACCGCGGCGGATGAGGCGGATCGCGAAGTCCGAGTCCTCGCGGCCCCAACCCGCGAAAGCCTCATCGAAGCCGTTGACCGCCAGCAAGTCGTTGCGCCAGACACCGATGTTGCAGCCCTTGAGCACGCGCCAGCTGCGTGCGCGCGCCTTGCGCAGCGCGCCGAGCGGCAGGCGCAACCCGGGCAGCCAGACGTTGCAGCGTCCGCGCGCGCGCACGCCGAGCCAGCGCCACCACGGCTGGCGCACGGCCTGTCGGGCAGCGGTCGGGTCGGCGCAAAGCGCCTCGGTCAGCGCCGGGTCGAGCAGGATGCGGTTGCCGGCGACGAACCAGCCCGGCTCGGCGAGCTGCCGCTGGCGCCGCACGAAGTCCGGGAACGGGACGCAGTCGCCATCCAGAAAGACCAGCCAGTCGCCGCCGGCCGCCAGCGCGCTCAGGTTGCGGATCGCCGACAGCCGGAATCCGGCATCCTCGTGCCAGACGTGGATCACCGGACAGCCGCAGTGGCCGGCCAGCTGCGCCACGAGCGCGGCGGTATCCGGCCGCGACCCGTCGTCGGCGATCACGATCTCCCAGTCAGCGCGCCCGACGCCTGTCTGCTGCGACAACCCGTGGAGCACGGCTGCCAGCGCATCGGTGCGGTTGTAGGTCGAGACGATGACCGAAACCCGCGGGCCGCGTCATGCAGCCGAGGCCTTGCGCACCGGCGCGCGCTCGAGCTGGCGCCACACCGCGTCGAGCACCGGCTGCACCGGGATGTTCTTCAGAAGGCGCTCGGTGGTCGAGGTATCGACGTCGTTCGGCGCGATCAGCGGACCGTAGGCGGCGGCGTCGATCACCTCGGCCTGCGCGCTCCACGGGCGCCAGTTGTGCACGTGGGTCGGACCGAACAGCGCCACCACCGGCACCTGCAGCGCCGCCGCCATGTGCATCGGCACCGAATCGACGCCGACGAACAGATCGGCGCCGGCGATCGCTGCTGCAAGCTGCGGCAGCGTCAGCAGGCCGGCCAGCGAGACCACGCCCGGATCGACCAGGCGCGCGAGCAGCGCATCGATCAGGTCGAGCTCGCGCCGGTCCGGTGCGGCCGTCAACACCACGCGCCGGCCGGAACGCACGATGGCACCGATCACCTCGGCAAAGCGGTCGTCCTCCCAGCACTTGAAAAACCAGCGCGAGGTCGGATGCACCAGCACATAGGCGCCGTCCAGGCCGGCCGCGGCCAGCCGCTCGCGCACGATCTGCGCGTCAGCCGGCGCATAGGCCATCGTGCACACCGCATCCTGTGCCTGCACCTCGATCCCGAGCGCAGCGAGAACCGACAGGTTGGCCTCGACCATGTGACCGGAATGATCGATCGGGGCGCGGCGCGGAAAGATCGCCCGCCACAGCCAGCGGTCGCGCTTGCGCATCTCGTGACTGAAGCGAAGCGGCGCGCCACTGGCTGCCGCGACCGCCGCGCCTTGCCACTGATCGTTCAGGTGCAGGACCCAGTCGTAGCGGCGCCGCCGGACATCGCGCAGCAGCCCGGCCAGGCCGGCCAGGCGCTGCAGCCCGCGTCCGGCCTGGCCGCGCCGCGGCAGCGCCCAGACGCGCGTCAGGTCGGGATTGGCCGCGAGCATCGGGACCGTCTCTGCATACACCATGGCATCCACCTCGACCCCCGGGAAGCGGCGCCGCAGCGCGCTGAACAGCGGCGTGGTCAGCAGCACGTCGCCGTGATGCTGCAGGCGGATGACCAGGATGCGCCGGGGTGCGGATGCTGCAGGCAGGTTCATGAAGGAGAAGGCGTTTCCCGGGCGGGCGGATGATACACTCGGCGCCCTTTTGCGCCGGCCGCTGCCGGCCATGCGCCTGCCGATGCGGCGCGCGGAATCGCCGCCCCATGCCTGCGCTGCCCGGTCTCAACCTGATCTTCCACACGATCCGCCCGGGCGGCGGCATGGAACGCCACGTGCTCGACCTGATCGGCTGGGCCAGCGCCCGCGCGCTGCCGTGCCGGGTCGTCACGCGCCGGCTCGAGTGGCCGGGTCCACCGCCGCCGGGTGTCGAGTTCGTCGTGGTGCCCGATCGCACGCCGTTCTCGCGGCTGAATACGCACCTGTTCGAGCGCGCATGCAATCGAACGCGTGCGTGCCGGCTGGCCGACGATCGCCGTCTCGCGCGCACCCGGCGCCGAACTGAGCGTCGTCGGCGGCACCCACCGGGCCCACCTGCTGGGACGCGGCCGCCGACGCCCCGGCCTGGCCGACCGCGCGACGATCGCGCGCGAACAGTCGGTCTATGAGCGGGCGCGCCACGTGGTCTGCCATTCGGCGATGGTCGCCGCCGAGGTGACCGGGCTCTACGGCATCGCGCCGGACAAGGTGGTGACGCTGTATCCGCCGATCGACGCCGACGCCTTCTCGCTCGCCGCGCGCAGCCGACGCGACGAACTGCGCCACTCGCTCGGCATCGCGCCGCACGAGCTGCTGCTGCTGTTCCCGTCCAACGACCATGTGCGCAAGGGCGGCGAGCTGATCGTGCAGGCGCTCGACGGCGGCCGATCCGCGCATCCGGCTGGCGGTTGCCGGCAAGGCGCCGCTCGACGCGCCGCGCGTGCTCAACCTCGGCTTCCGGCAGCGACATGCCGGCGCTGTATGCGGCCGCCGATGCGGTCATCCTCGCTTCGCACTACGAGGCCTTCGGACTGGTCGGACCGGAGGCGGTGCTGTGCGGAACGCCGGTGCTGTTCTCGCGCAATGTCGGCGCGGCCGAGGTGCTGTCCGGACGATGCCTGCCTGCGCTTCGAGCGCAGCGTGCCGGCGCTGCGCGCGGCGCTGGCGCTCGCGCTCGAGCGCTTCGATGCCGGCACGCTCGCCCTGCTCGACGATCCGGGTCGCCACATCCGCTATCCGTACACGCTGGCGCAGCACTTCGAGGCGCTGCTCGGGCTGCTGGCGAGCTCGCCATCGGCGGCGCGCTGACGGCCGCGACCGCACACCGGCCGATGCGCATCGCCCTGCTCGCGCAGTGCATCACCGAGCACTGCATCGCGGTGCGCGGCAACCAGCGCTACCTGTCGCCGGCCGGCCGCAAGAAGGTGCTCAACCTGGCGGCCTACCTGGCTGCGCTCGGCCATCAGGTCGAGATCGTCTCGAGCTCGTATGCCAAGGGCCGATTTCCGGAACTGGTCGAACCGATCGACGAGCGGGTCACGGTGCACCACAGCCCGACCTGGGCGCTCGGCCGGCTGACACCGATGCGGCGCTGCGCTGGCCGCGCACCACGCCAGCGCTGGCTGGCGCGACACCAGGCCCGGCATCGACCTGGCGATCGATCTACAACTACGACCCCGAGCGCGCGCTGCCGGTGCTGTGGGCGCGGCGCCGCCACGGCCTGCGCTTCGTGCTCGACTACGAAGACGGCTTCTACCTCGCCCGCCACTACAACGGCCCGCTGTACCGGGCGATCGAGCGGGCGGTCTACCGCGATTGCGCGGCGGTGATCGCCGTCAACCCCGGTCTGCTCGAACGCATGGCGGCCCTCGGCAGCGGATCCGCCGGCGCAGGTGATCCACGGCTACTTCAATCACGCCGACGTCGGCCGCATCGCCGCCTCGCCCGGCATGGCAGCCGGAGATCCTGTTCAGCGGCAACTTCTCGCGCGGCTTCGGCTTCGACGAACTGCGCCGCTACATCGACAGCTGCCCGTAGGGCTGGCAGCTGCACATCTGCGGCCGCGGCGGCAAGGAAGAAACCGCGGTCGTGCGTGGCTGGTGCGAGGGTCATCCGCGGCGCGCTTCCACGGCTTCGTGTCGGAGGCGCGAGCTCGACGAGCTGCGTCAGCGCGCCGCCGCGGTGCTGCTGCTCAATGCCACCGATTCGGCCTTCAACCGGAGCAACTTCCCGTCCAAGCTGTTCGACTACCTGTCGGCCGGCAAGCTGATCGTCTGCACCGCCAATCCGCTGCTCGCCGACTACGCCGGGCTTGGCTGCGTGGTGCAGCTGGCGTCGATCGAGGACGAATTTCCGCACATCGGCGAGCGGTTGGCCGAGCGACGCTTCGATCCCGGCGAGGTGGTGGCGTTGCACCGCGGGATGCTGGAGCGGCTGGGTGCCGTGCTCGACGCGGCGACCGGCGGTCCGGCTCCCGCGCGGTTCGCGGGTCGGCGGATCGGGCCTGAAGGCCCTTCTACAGGGTGGCGGCCGGCGGCTGCCAGTCCGGCCATTCGAGCAGTTCGGCCAGCCGGCGCACCACCCAGCCGGCTTCGCCGACGCTGAGTGCCGATTCAGGTGTCAGCAGGCCACGGTGACAGCGCTCCAGCACGTCGCGTTCGGTCACCCCGAGGTCGAACAGCATCGTGCGTGCACGCTCGGTGAGCAGGGTGGCGAGGTCCTCGCACAGCTCGTAGCGCGCGCCGATCACCGCCCGCGACGCATTCGGGCGCAGCTTGCCGGGATCGACGTGCAAGGCGATGAACGAGGGCGGGATCTCGATCTGGTGGAGGTCGGACATCGGCGATCGGCTCGGGTTGGCCGGACAGCCGGCGTGCAGGGATCCCGATTCTGCAGCAGGCCCGGTGCGGAGGCCGTCGGCTGCGACAATCGGGACCGCTGCCTGCCGATGTCCATCTGCCACGACCGATCCGACCGCCGTCACCCGCTTTGCGGTGGCGGTGCGCGCCTTGTGCGAGTTCACCGCCCGCCAGGGTGACCTCGACCTGCGCTTCACCCCGTCGGCCACCGCGCCGAAGGCATGGCCGGCCATCAGCTGGTCGCATCGCGGCGCGGCCCCGGCTACGAAGCCGAGCTGACGCTCGGCGGCGAATGCGAGAACCTGCTGCTGCGCGGCCGGGCCGACGGCTACGACCCGCGACGCGAACCGGCTCGACGAGGTCAAGACCTACCGCGGCGACCTCGACGCGATGCCGCACAACCGGCGTGCCCTGCACTGGGCCCAGGCCAAGGTCTATGCGGCCCTGCTGTGCCGCGCACGCGGCCTGGCGCACATCGACGTGGCGCTGGTCTATCTTCGATGTCGCCGACCAGAGCGAGACGATGCTGGTCGAGCCGTGCAGCGCGGCCGAGCTCGAGGCCTTCCTGGTCGATCAGTGCCGGCGCTTTGCCGCCTGGGCGGCGCAGGAACTGGTCGCACCGCAGCGCCCGCGACGCCGCCTTGACCGCCCTGCGCTTTGCGCATCCGCAGTTCCGCGCCGGCCAGCGCGAACTGTCCGAAGCGGTGTACCGGACGGCGCTGAACGGCCGCTGCCTGATCGCACAGGCGCCGACCGGCATCGGCAAGACGATCGGCACGCTGTTTCCGATGCTCAAGGCGTGGCCGCAGCGGCGCCTGGACAAGCTGTTCTTCCTGACCGCCAAGACGCCCGGCCGCGCGCTCGCGCTCGATGCGCTGGCCGCCCTGCGCCGCGGCGCACCCGGGCTGCCGCTGCGCGTGCTCGAGCTGGTGGCGCGCGACAAGGCCTGCGAGCACCCCGGCAAGGCCTGCCACGGCGAGTCGTGCCCGCTGGCGCGCGGCTTCTACGACCGGCTGCCGGCGGCGCGGGCCGGGCGCTGCAACCGTCCGACGGGCTTGACCGTGCAGCGCTGCGCACCATCGCGCTCGAACACCAGGTCTGTCCCTATTACCTCGGGCAGGAACTGGTGCGCTGGGCCGATGTGGTGGTCGGCGACTACAACCACTATTTCGATGCCGGCGCGCTGCTGCACGGGCTGACGCTCGGCGATGGCTGGCGGGTCGGGGTGCTGGTCGACGAGGCGCACAACCTGGTCGACCGGGCGCGCGCGATGTACAGCGCCGAGCTGCGGCTGGCAGACCCTGCAGGCGCTCGCCGCCCCGCCTCGCCGCCGGCGCTGCGACCGGTGCTGACGCGCCTCGTGCGCAGCTGGCACGCACTCGACGACGCCGCGCAGTCCGATCACGACGGTGCACGACGAGCTGCCGGTGCGGCTGCTCGCCGCGCTGCAGTCGCTCGCCACCGCGATCGGCGAGCAGGTTGCCGAGCGCCCGCCGACGCAGCCGCGCAGCGAGCCCGATCCGGCGCTGCTGCGTGTCTGGTTCGACCTGCTGCACTTCCTGCGCCTGAACGACAGCCGGGGCGACCACTCGCTGATCGACCACAGCTGCGCCGATGCAGCGCGACAGCAGCGCCTGGTGCGATCCGCAACGTGGTGCCGGCGCCCTTCCTGAAGCCGCGCTGGCGCAGTGCCGACAGCGTGGTGCTGTTCTCGGCCACGCTGCAGCCGACGCATTACCACCGCGACCTGCTCGGCCTGCCCGACGATGCGCTGCGAGGTCGAGGTCGCTTCGCCGTTTTCGAGCGGGCAGCTGCAGGTGCGGATCGCGGCGGCGATTTCCACCCGCTACGGGCCGGCGCGCGCGATTCGATCGAACCGATCGCCGGACTGATCGAGCGCCCAGTTCGACCGCTGCCCGGGCAACTACCTGGCCTTCTTCAGCAGCTACGACTACCTGCAGCAGGTCGCCGACCGGCTTGCGCAGCGCGCCCCGGCGCTGCCGCAGTGGCGCCAGGATCGGGCCGATGAGCGAGGCCGCCCGCAGCGACTTCCTGGCCCGCTTCGTCAGCCGACGGTCAGCGGCATCGGCTTCGCGGTCCTGGGCGGCGCCTTTGCCGAGGCGATCGACCTGCCGGGCACGCGGCTGATCGGCGCCTTCGTCGCCACCCTCGGGCTGCCGCAGGTCAATCCGGTCAACCAGCAGATCCGCGAACGACATCGAACGCTGCTTCGGTGCCGAGCACGGCCACGACTACACCTACCTCTATCCCGGACTGCAGAAGGTGGTGCAGGCGGCCGGCCGGGTGATCCGCACGCCCGACGACCGCGGCGTGGTGTGGCTGATCGACGACCGCTACGCGCAGCCGCGGGTGCGGCGGCTGCTGCCGGCATGGTGGCGGATCGAGGGGTGCGCGCAGGATCGGTGACCGGCCCGGGGTATCGCCCCTGAAGGGGCTCCTACCGAAGCCGCCTGGCAGGCAGGAGGGCCTTCAGGCCCGATGGCGTTGGTGGCGCCGTGCGGCTCGATGAGCGGCCCGGCTCATCGCCCCTGAAGGGGCTCCTGCCGAATGGCCGCCTGGCAGGTAGGAGGGCCTTCAGGCCCGATGGCGCCGGCCGCCGCTCAGGCGCTCGGCCCGAGCCCGAACTGCCCGGCCAGCTGGCGCGTCGCCTGCGCGAGCAGGGACACGTCGAGTCCGACTGCCACGAAGGTGGCGCCGAGTTCGAGGTAGTGGCGTGCCAGCGCCGGATCGCCGGTCAGCGTACCCGCCGCCTTGCCGCTGGCGACGATGGTGCGGATCGCCCGGTCGACCGCCGCCTGCACCTCGGGATGGTCGGAATGACCGAGGTGCCCCATCGAGGCGGCGAGGTCGGCCGGGCCGATGAAGACGCCGTCGACGCCGTCGACATCGCAGATCGCGGCGAGGTTGGCGAGCGCGGTCGTCGTCTCGGCCTGCACCAGCAGGCAGACCTCGGCGTTGGCATGCCGGACATAGTCGCTGCGGGCATTCCAGCGCGAGGCGCGGGCGATCGCGTATCCGACGCCGCGCACGCCGTGCGGCGGATAGCGCGTCGCCGACACCACCGCGGCCGCCTGCTGCGGCGTATCGATCATCGGCACCAGCAGCGTCTGCGCGCCGATGTCGAGCAGCTGCTTGATCAGCGCGCCATCGCCGCTGACCGAGCGCACCACCGGATGCGCCGGATGAGCGGCCAGCGCCTGCAGCTGCGCCAGCGTGCTGCGCACGTCGTTCGGGGCGTGCTCGTTGTCGACCAGCAGCCACTGGAAACCGGCGGTGCCGCAGATCTCGGATGAATAGGCCCCGGCCATCGACAGCCACAGCCCGATTTGCGCCTGACCGCGCGCGAGCGCATCCTTGAACGGATTGCCGGCCGCGGGGCGGCCGGCATCTTGCGGCAACGGAATCATGCGAACCTCTCCTGACACGCCGGCTGGACCGGCGGTTGATCGCCGAGGCATGCGGCGACTGGCCGCGACCATAGACGATCTGGCGGCGCCGAGGATGCAACCCTGGCGACAAGCGCGCCGACAGCAAGGCGAGCCGCCCGCAACGGGCTGCGCGTCCCGGCGCCGACGACGCAACCCGGCCGTCCCGGCCGGTCCGCCCTCAGGACAGGTCCTGGTGCAGACAGAGGTAGTTGCCTTCGGTGTCCTTGAACCAGGCGGCCTTCTCGGTCCCGACCACGGCCACATGATCGACCGTCTTCAGGCCTGGGAAATCGTAGTCCTCGAAGGCAACGCCCCGGCCCTCGAGGGCCGCGATCGCCGCGACGATGTCGGGCACCTCGAAACTGACCGCGGTGTGGTCGGCCTTGGTGCCGCCCTCCTTCGGAAACAGTGCGAGCTGCGACTGGCTGCCGGCCTCGTACACGAACTTGCCGTCGGCCTTCAGCCCGACCGGTCGCAGGCCGAGCCGGCCCTCGTAGAACTCGCGTGCGCGCTGCAGATCGACGACCGGCAGCATCGTTGTCACCCTGGCGGTGGCCAACATGATGTTCTCCCCGTGGACATACTGCGACACCGACGCCATGCCGCGCCGGTGCGGGCGCGGCCACGCATTGTCGCGCCGTCGATGCTCCGCCACAAGGCGGCAGCAGGCCTCGACTCAGGCCGCCGGCGCCATCGGCAAACGCTTCTTCAGCACGCCGAGCGCAACGCAGGTGATCGCCGCGCCAACCGCGATCGAGAGCGCATACAGCAGCACATGATTGACCGCATTCGGGATCGCCAGCACGAAGACGCCGCCATGCGGCGCCTGCAGGCCGATGTTCCACATCATCGACAGTCCGCCGGCAGCCGCCGCGCCGAGCATGCAGGCCGGAATCACGCGCAGCGGATCGCGCGCGACGAACGGGATCGCGCCTTCGGTGATGAAGGCCAGGCCGAGCACGCCGGCGGCTTTCGAGGCCTCGCGCTCCTCGTCGCTGAAGCGGCTGCGAAAGACCCAGCAGGCGAGCGCGATGCCGAGCGGCGGCACCATGCCGGCGGCCATTGCGGCGGCCATCGGGGTGGCCACGCCGCTGGCGATCAGCGAGGTCGAGAAGACATAGGCCGCCTTGTTGACCGGACCGCCCATGTCGAACGCCATCATCGCGCCGAGCGTGATGCCGAGCAGCATCGCGCTCTCGGTCTGCATGCCTTTGAGCCATTCGGTCAGCCCCGACATCACCGCCGCGACCGGGGCGCCGATGACCATCATCATCAGCACGCCGACCACCGCCGAGCCGAGCAGCGGCAGCAGCAGCACCGGCTTCAGGCCCTCCAGCGTGCGCGGCAACCGGATGACGCGGTTCATCCATGCCACCGAATAGCCGGCGATGAAGCCGGCGGCGATGCCGCCGAGAAAGCCGGCGCCGACGGTAGTCGCCAGCAGCCCGCCGATCATGCCGGGCGCGATGCCCGGCCGGTCGGCGATCGAGAAGGCAATGTAGCCGGCGAGCGCCGGCACCATCAGCGCAAAGCCGGCCTTGGCGCCGACCTGGAACAGCGTCCAGCCGAGCGTGCCCTGGTACTGGTCCTCGTAGACGTAGATGCCGCCCAGCGCAAACGCGACCGCGATCAGCAGGCCGCCGGCGACGACGAATGGCAGCATGAACGAGACACCGGTCATCAGGTGCTTGTAGATGCCGGCGCCGGCGCCGGCCGCCTTCGGTTTGGCAAGCGCGGCGGCAGCCGCGGTTGCAGCCGGCGACCCGGCGGCCGCGCCCCACACCTGCGCCTGTTCGCGCGCCTGCGCGAACAGCGCCGCGGCGTCCCGGATTGCTGCCTTGGTGCTGGTGGCATGCAGGCGCTTGCCGGCAAAGCGCGAGCGATCGACCTGGGTATCGGCGGCGATCACGACCAGGTCGGCGGCCGCGATCTCGGCCGCTGTCAGCGTGTTCTGCGCACCGACCGAACCCTGCGTCTCGACCTTGATCGTGTAGCCGAGCGCCTGCGCACCTTGCTGCAACGCCTCGGCGGCCATGAAGGTGTGGGCGACGCCGGTCGGGCACGAGGTGATCGCGACGACCTTCAGCGCCGTGCTGCCGGTGGCCGCAGATGCGGCAGCGGCCGGCGCGCCGACCGGAACCGGCATGGCCGGCGCGGCGAGCACCGTCGCGCCGCAGGCAGCGAGCGCAGCCCGCAGCACACCCGCCGCATCTTCGAAGACCGCGTCCGGGGCGACTTCATGGACGCGTCCGACCGGCAGCCCGGCGCGGTCGATGGCGGCGTCGGCGGCGACGATCACCGCGTCGGCGAGCGACAGCTGATCCGGGGTCAGGTCGCCCTGCGTGCCGTAGCTGCTGCGGATCTGGAGCTGCAGGGTGTGACCGAGCTGGCGCGCGGCCGCTTCGAGTGCCTCGCCGAGCATGAAGGCATGGGCCGGGCCGGCCTGGCTGGCGGCGATCGCGATGAGTTGTGCCATGGGGTGGGGTCCTGTCGATGTTCCGGAATCAGCCGAGGTTGATCGGCTGCAGGCGGATCGCCGCGGCCAGGCGGTCGATCTCGTTGCGTGGCGGCAGCGCCGCCGCAACCTGCTGAATGCGCGCCGCAGCGCAGGCCATGCCGAAGACGGCCGCGTCCGGCATGGCGACGCCATCACGCAGCGCGGCGACGGTGCCGGCGACCAGCGCATCGCCGGCGCCGACGGTGGTGACGACCGGCACGCGTGGCGGCAGCGCATGCCAGCAGCCGACGGCGCTGGCGATCACCGCGCCGTCGCCGCCGAGCGAGACGATCACGTCGCGCACGCCGCCACGCTGCAGCGCGACGGCCGCAGCGGCGATGGCATCGACGCGGTCCAGCGGATGGCCGACGAGCTCCTCGAGCTCGGCGCGGTTCGGCTTGATCAGCGCCGGCAGCGCGGCGCCGTCGCGCAGCTGATCGAGCAGCGTGCCGAGCAGCGCGCCACCGGTATCGACCAGCAGCTGTGCACCGCACGCGACCAGGGTGCGTGCGAAACGCTCGAGCGTCGCCACGCCGATACCCGGCGGCAGGCTGCCGGCAAGGACGCACCAGTCGCCGCGCCGTACCTGCGCGCCGAGCAGCGCCAGCAGACCGGTCTCGGCATCGGCCCAGGCGGTGGCATCGAGCGCGATGCCCGGCAGGTTGAGGTCGGTCGTGTGGCCGCCGGCGACATCCGCGATCTTGATGTTGGTGCGGGTGCGGCCGGGCACGCGCAGCATCGCATCGGCGATGCCGCGCTCGGCAAAGGTCCTTTCGAACAGGGCGGCGTTGTCGGCGCCGAGCCAGCCGCTGGCCGATACCGGCACCTGTTGCGCAGCGAGGACCGATGCCACGCCGACGCCCTTGCCGCCGGCCTCGAGCTGCTCCATCTCGACCCGGTGCACCTCGCCTGGCCGCAGCTCGGCCACCCGCACGGTGTGGTCGATCGCCGGATTGAGGGTGATTGTCCAGACGCGCGGCGCGCGCTCGCCGGACCGGTTCGTGACGGCGCGACTCACGATCGCGCCTCCGGCTCGTCGCCGCTGCGCAGCGCGGCGCCGATCGCGCGCACCGCATCGGCATCGTCGACGTCGAGGGCGCGGGTGGCAAGGGCACGCAGTTCGGCGATGGAGTGACGCCGCAGCAGCGCCTTGACGGTTCCGATGTCGCCGGTGCTCATGCTCAGCTCGTCGACGCCGAGGCCGGCCAGCAGCGCCGCGCCGAGCGGCTCGCCGGCCAGCCCGCCGCACACGCCGACCCAGCGTCCGTGGCGACGGGCACCGGCCACGGTGCGCTCGATCAGCCGCAGCACCGACGGATGCAGGCTGTCGGCCATGCCGGCCAGATCCGGGTGCTGGCGGTCGACCGCCAGCGTGTACTGGGTCAGGTCGTTGGTGCCGATCGAGAAGAAGTCGGCGTATTCGGCCAGCCGGTCCGCGATCAGCGCGGCCGAAGGCACCTCGATCATGATGCCGACCGGCACCGCCGGTGCGTCGAGCTCGACGCGCACCGCTTCCATCCGGGCCCGCAGTTCGCGCAGCTCCTCGACCGTGCTGATCATCGGGAACATCACCTTCAGCGGGCCGTGCCGCGCGGCACGGTACAGCGCGCGCAGCTGCGGCAGCAGCAGGTCGTCGCGGCGCAGGCACAGGCGCGCGCCGCGCACGCCGAGGAAGGGGTTGTCCTCGACCGGCAGGTCCAGGTGCGGCACCTGCTTGTCGCCGCCGATGTCGAGCGTGCGCACGATCAGCGGCCGCCCCGCCAGCGCCTCGACCATCGCGCGGTAGACCTGGTACTGCTCCTGCTCGTCGGGCGCGTGGTCGCGCTCGAGAAACAGGAATTCGGTGCGCATCAGGCCGACGCCCTCGGCACCGGCGTCGAGTGCGGCCAGCGCCTGGTCGGCGCGATTGACGTTGGCGCCGATCTCGATCCGATGCCCGTCGGTGGTCTGCGCCGGCTCGAGTCGCGCGCTGCGTTCGGCATCCTGGCGCGCCTGCAGCCTGGCCATCATCTCGCCGGCCTGGCGCAGCGCCGTCTCGCTCGGCGCGACATACAGGCGACCGCGATAGCCGTCGAGGATCGCCTTCACGCCCGGCTGGACCCCGAGCAGCGCGGGGCCGCTGGCGACCACCGCCGGCAGGCCGAGGGCGCGTGCCAGGATCGCGGTGTGCGCGGTCGGGCCGCCGCGCGCAGTGCAGAAGCCGCGCACCTTGCTGGTGTCGATCTGGGCGGTGACCGACGGCGACAGGTCGTCGGCAAAGAGGATGGCATCGTCGGGCCAGTCGGCCGAACCGGCCGACTCGTCGCCGCGACCCAGCAGATGCCTCAGCACCCGGTCGCCGATGTCGCGCAAGTCGGCCGAACGGGCCGCAAGCGTGGCGTCGGCCAGCGCCGCCTGGGCGGTGGCGCGCTCGCCGACGCAATGGCGCCAGGCCCAGGCGGCGCCGTGGCCCTGCACCACCAGCCGGCTGACCTCGCGCAGCAGGTCGGCATCGCGCAGCAATTCGCCATGCGCGACATAGATGCCGGCGGCGTCGGCGCGACCCGCCGTGCCGGGCGGCTGCGGCGAGCTGCCCGAGCTGCGCCGCCGCAGCCACCAGGGCCTGATCGAGCGCCGCGGCCTCACCCGCGACGCCGCGGTGGCGATCCTCGACCTCGATCGTGCGCTGCTCGGCCGGCACCAGCGTCCCGATGACCAGCCCCGGGCTGGCGGCGATTCCGGTGTGCGTCTGGCGCGCGTCGGGCTGCCAGTCGCCGAGGACCCGGCCGAGCCCCTGCGCCTGCTGGTGCCGGGCGGCAGCGAGCTCGGCCTGACGCGTTTCCTCGTCGCCCAGGCGGGTCACGAGCACGCGCAACGCGGCCAGCGCCGCCGGTGCATCCGGACCGCGCGCCGACAGGCGCAGGTTCGCGCCCCGGCCGGCACCGAGCGTCAGCAGCGAGGCGACATTGCGCGCATCGGCGACCGCATCACCGCAACGGACGTGGATCTGCGACTGGTAGCGGTTGGCCAGCTGAGCCCACTGTGCAGCGGGCCGGGCATGCAGACCGTTCGGATAGTTCAGCGCGAGCGCATGGCCGAACTCGAAATCCTCCAGCGGCGCCGGACCCTGGCCGGGCGCGGCGTCGCTGGTCAGGGCGCGGATGATGTCGTGCGGATCGCGCGTGCTCGCCAGCTGTTCGATGCGGCTGGCGTCGCCCATCAGCCGCGTCAGGCGGCGCAGCACATCGATGTGCTGGTCGGATGCGGCGGCGATCGCCACCACCAGCCGCGCCTGGTTGGCATCGTCGCCCCAGCGCACGCCGGCGGGCACCTGGAGCACCGCCAGACCGGTGCGTCTGACCAGGCCCTTGTCCTCGACCATGCCATGCGGGATCGCCACCCCCTGACCGAGGAAAGTGCCGCCGACGCGTTCGCGCTGCATCAGGCTGTCCACATAGGGCGGCTCGACGAAGCCGGCCTGCACCAGCATCGCGCCAGCCGCGCGAACCGCGTCTTCGCGGTTGTGCGGGGCGGCCCCGAGACGCACTTCGACGGGAAGGCTCATGCAAACTCCAGCAGCTTTGTTATCGATAACAGGTATTAGAAGAGTTGTTGTTCAACTTGTCACCCGGATTTAACCAATTCCAAGGGTAAACACTGAGCTCGCTGTCCAACATGCCGCAGAAGGACCGGCTTTTTATGCCTCAGAATTTTGATATCGATATCACAAAGAAAGGGAGTCGTGCCCAGCATCAAGGAAGTTGCCGAGCAGGCTGCGGTTTCGACCATGACCGTGTCGCGCGTGCTGTCCGACCCGGACGCGGTCAGTCCGGCGCTGCGCGCGCGCGTGCAGCAGGCGATCGACGCGCTCGGCTACCGGCCCAACCTGGCGGCGCGCCGGCTGCGCCAGCGGCGCGCGTCGCTGATCGGACTGATCGTGTCGGACATCCGCAACCCGTTCTTCACCGACGTCAGCCGGGCCGTCGAGGACCTGGCCTACCGCAACGGACTGCGCCTGATGCTGTGCAACGCCGACGAGGATCCGGCCAAGGAGAGTGCCTATCTGGAGCTGATGGCCGACGAGCAGGCGAGCGGGGTCATCCTGTCGCCGACGAGCGACCTGCTCGGCCGCTTCCGCGCCGCCCAGTGGCCGTATCCGGTGGTGATGCTCGACCGCGCGCTCGATACCACGCCGGCCGACGTGGTGCTGCTCGACAACGAGGCCGCTGCGCAGCGGCTGACGCGCAGCCTGATCGCCAGTGGCCATCGCCGCATTGCCGCGATCACCGGCACGAGCAGTACCACCGCGCGCGCACGCCGCGCCGGCATCGAGGCAGCGCTGCGGGAGGCCGGGCTGGAAGCGCAGATCCGCAGCGCGGCACCCGGCGTCGAGGCGGGCAGCGCCGCGATGCGTGAGCTGCTGCGCACCGGCGAGCGGCCGGACGCGCTGATCGCGACCAACGGCCTGCTGATGCTCGGCGCGCTGCGCGCCATCCAGCAGGCCGGCCTGCAGGTGCCGCGCGACATCAAGCTGGCCGGCTTCGACGCCAACGACTGGAACACCCTGCCGCAGCTCGGCATCACGCTGATCGCGCAGCCGACCTACGAGATCGGCCGCACCGCGGTCGAGCTGCTGCTGCAGCGGCTCGCCGATCCGACGCGCCAGCCGCGGCGGGTGGTACTCGAGGGGGAATTGATAGAGGGACTGCCAGCGGCGCTAAGCGCCGGCGGTGGCATGCAGACAGCCGATCGGGCCTGAAGGACCTCCTGCGACCGTACCGGTGCTCCGACCAAATTTGAAGCCCGGCCGGCAGCTCATTCCTTGGCTTCGTCCATCTTCTCCGGCGTCACCTCCGCCTCGGCCTTTTCCTGCTCCTTGCGCCGATCGAATACCGAGCGCATCCACCGCATGTCGTCGTCGTCCAGGTACTCGGCGAATTCCGGAAAATGCTCTTCCTCCTCTTCGTCGATGTGATGCCGATAGCGGTGATCGAGCGCCTTGAACTTGCTCGTCCAGTCGGGTGAACCGGGATCGGTGGCGGCGATGTCGTTGAGCATCTCCTCGATCTCGTGGTGCTCGGCGACCGAGTGACGCGTGTCGGCGGTGGTCGGCGGCTTGCGCAGCATGGTCGAGTACAGCGCCTGTTCCTCGGCCGCGGCGTGCGCCTTCAGCTCCTTGGTGAGTTCCTCGAACAAGCGGGCGTGCTGCGCGTCCTTGCTGCTCGCGCTCATCAGCTGGTCGAGCAGCTTGCGGTGGCGATCATGGTCCTCCTTCAGACGCTCGAAGATTGCACTGGTGTCGTTGCCGGACATGAAAATCCTTTGCGTTGGTGGTGGCCGTTAGTTCCGAATGCGCCGCCAGCGGTTCCAGGCGGGCGGCCTGAGCCGCCGTCGGTGCGGTCCTACATGCGGCCAGAAAATCTTCGGCCGGCAGCAGCTACAGCAGCACGATGTCGTAGGCCTCGGGCGACCCGGTCGGCTCGGCCTGCAGCGAGATCGGCTTGCCGATGAAGTCCGACAGGCCGGTCAGGTGCTGGTTTTCCTCGTCGAGCAGCATCTCGACCACCGCCGGCGCCGCGACGATGCGGAATTCCCTGGGATTGAACTGGCGCGCCTCGCGCAGGATCTCGCGCAGGATGTCGTAGCAGACGCTGCGCGCGGTCTTGACCTGGCCCTTGGCCTGGCAGGTCGGACACGGCTCGCACAGCATGTGCGCAAGCGACTCGCGGGTGCGCTTGCGCGTCATCTCGACCAGGCCGAGGTGGGTGAAGCCGCTGACGGTGATGCGGGTGCGGTCGCGCGCGAGCTGGCGCCGCAATTCGGCAAGCACCGCCGTGCGATGCTCCTCGCGCGTCATGTCGATGAAGTCGATGATGATGATGCCGCCGAGGTTGCGCAGGCGCAGCTGGCGCGCGATCGCCTGCGTCGCCTCGAGGTTGGTGCGGAAGATCGTCTCGTCGAAGTTGCGCGCGCCGACGTAGCCGCCGGTATTGACGTCGACGGTGGTCAGCGCCTCGGTCTGGTCGATGATCAGGTAGCCGCCCGACTTCAGGTCGACCCGGCGCGCCAGCGCGCGTCCGATCTCCTCGTCGATGTTGTACAGGTCGAAGATCGGACGCTCGCCCTCGTACAGCACGAGCTTGTGCACCGAACGCGGCGTATAGACCTCGCCGAAGGCGAGCAGCGCCTCGTACTGCAGGCGCGAGTCGATGCGCACGGTCTGCGTCTCGTCGTTGCTCAGGTCGCGCAGCACGCGCTCGACCAGGCTGCGGTCCTGGTACAGCAGGCTGCCGGGCGCCGCCTTGAAGCTGTCGCTCGCGGATCGAGGCCCAGGTCTTGCGCAGGTAGGCGATGTCGTCGGCCAGTTCGGCATCGCTCGCATCCTCGGCGTTGGTGCGCAGGATGAAGCCGCCGCTCGGGCTGCCGTCGCGCGGTGCGCACCAGCTCGGTCATGCGCGCGCGCAGCTGCTCGCGCAGCTCCTGCGAACCGATCTTCTGCGAGATGCCGATGTGGTCGTCCTGCGGCAGGAAGACCAGCAGCCGACCGGCGATGCTGATCTGGGTCGAGACGCGCGCACCCTTGCTGCCGATCGGATCCTTGATCACCTGCACGGTCAGCGTCTGGCCCTTCGAAGACCAGGCGCTCGATCGGCTGCTGGCCATTGGCCGTGGGCGTGGTCGCTCCTCACGCCGTTGCCGCCGTTGACGATCACGTCGGCGACGTGCAGGAAGGCTGCCCGTTCGAGCCCGATGTCGATGAACGCCGACTGCATGCCGGGCAGCACGCGTGCGACCCGTCCGGAGTAGATGTTGCCCACCAGACCGCGCTCGAGCGTGCGCTCGATGTACAGGTCCTGCACCGCCCCGCTCTCGACCACCGCAACGCGCGTTTCCTGCGGTGTCCAGTTGATCAAGATGTCCTGCATGGCACGCGATGGTATGCGACCCCGGCCGGTGCGGCCGCGGCCGGCCCACGCCGCGGTGACGCGCTCAGATGCGCAGGCCGGCGCGACGCAGCAACAGCGCCGCATCGTGCAGCGGCAGTCCCATCACGCCGCTGTAGCTGCCGTCGATGCGCTTGACCCAGCTCGCCGGCGCGGCCCTGGATCGCATAGGCGCCAGCCTTGCCCTGCGGTTCGCCGCTGTCGACATAGGCATCGATCTCGAGCGCCGACAGTGGCCTGAACTCGACCCGGCGTGACGCTCGTCGCGAGCAGCGACTGCGGTGCCGGCGCTGACCGCCACCGCGGTCAGCACCCGGTGGCTGCGCCCGGCCAGCGCAGCGAGCATCTCGCGCGCCTCCTCGCGGATGCGCCGGCTTGCCGAGCATGCGCCGACCGAGCGCGACGGTGGTGTCGGCGCACAGGATCGGCGCGACCGGCAGCCGGCGCCGGGCCAGGCGCCGCCGTGCCGCGTCGAGCTTGAGCCTGGCGACGCGCTGCACGTAGGCGAGCGGCAGCTCGCCGGCTGCGCGGCTCCTCGAGCTGCTCGACATTCTCGTCGCGGTCCGGCAGCAGCAGGCGGTGGCTGACGCCGATCTGATCGAGCAGCTGGACGCGGCGCGGGCTCTGCGACGCCAGGTAGATGAACGGATGGGGCACGCGGGACTCTCCTGCGCAGGCGGCGCCGACGGCCCCGGCGCGCTACTCGCGATGGTAAGGATGCGAGACCGTGACGCTCCAGGCCCGGTACAGCGCCTCGGCCAGCAGCACACGCGCAAAGGCATGCGGCAGCGTCAGGTCGGACAGGCGCAGCCGCTCGTCGGCGCCCTGCTTGAGCGGCTCGGCCAGCCCGTCGGGTCCGCCGATCAGCAGCGCGACGTCGCGACCCTCGCCCATCCAGTGCTGCAGCCGTTCGGCGAGCTGCAGCGTGGTGACGCGGCTGCCGGTCTCGTCGAGCACGACGCGGCGCACGCCCTTGGGCAGCGCCGCCTCGATGCGCTGCGCCTCGGCCTGCATCAGCTGCTCGGCGGTCTTGCCGCCGCTGCGCGGCTCGGCCTTGACCGCCTTCAGCTCGAGCCGCAGCTCGGGCGGAAAGCGCTTGGCGAATTCGGCGTAGGCCTGGTCGGCCCACGCCGGTTGCCGCTGGCCGACCGCGACCAGCAGCAGCTTCACGTGCGGCGCGCTGCCTTCTTGGCCGCCGGCCGCGCGGCGGTCTTGGCGGCCGGCGCTGCGCTTGACGCCGGTGGTCCGGGTGACGCCGGCGCGCTGGCGCGCGGGTCTTGCGCGCAGCCGTCTTGCGCGCGCTCGGTTCGCCGATCTTGATGGTGCGCACCGGCGCGCTGCGCAGCGCACCGTCTTGCGCGCCGACGGCGCCGCCTCGTCAGCTGCGCCGGACCGGTCTTCCTGGCCGGCGTCTTGGCTGCGGCGGTTTTCCTGGCCGGCGCCGACGTCTTCGCCGACGCGGTCTTGCGCGCCGGCGCGGCCTTCTTGGCGGCAGACGGCTTCTTCGCCGGCCGGCGCCTTCTGCGCGGCCGACCGGGCCGACGTCGATCGGCAGCCGCCTTGCGTGCGCGCGGGGCGCGCGCGGCGCGCGGCGCGTCGGCGTCCTCGTCGTCCTCGCCGTCGACCGGCGACGCCTTGACCAGCCGCCTGGGCGCGTTGTCGATCTTCATCTTGACCGGCTTGTCGCCCCAGATCTCCTCGAGGTGGTAGTACTCGCGGATCGTCGGCTGCATCAGGTGGACGACGGCCGCGCCGCAGTCGACGATGATCCACTCGCCGTTGGCCTCGCCCTCGATCCGCAGCACGCCGTGGCCGCTCGCCTTGACCGCATCGCGCACGCTCGCCGCGAGCGCCTTGGTCTGCCGGTTGCTGGTGCCGGACGCGATGATCACGCGCTCGAACAGCGGCGACAGGTGCTCGGTGTTGAAGACGGCGATGTTCTGGCCCTTGACGTCTTCGAGTCCGTCGACGATGGCACGTTGGAGTTTGCGGATGTCCATTCAGCTCCTGGAGGGTTCGGGATCGGCTGCGCCTGAGCGGTACAGGCCGTGGGAGTCAATATAGCCTGCCACCGCGGCGGGCACCAGACCGGCGATCGGCAGGTCCTGCGCCATGCGGTCGCGCAGCCGGGTCGACGAAACCGGATCGACGGCGGCATCTGCAGGGCATGGTGGCCGAATGCAAGGACCTCGGGATCGCACCGGCTGCAAGCGGTCGACGCGGTCGCGACCGCCACCGCGAGTTCGACCCGCGCCAGCAGTTCGCGCCAGCGGTGCCAGCTGTGCAGCCCGGCATGCTGGTCCTGGCCGATCAGCAGAAACCAGCGCTGCCCGGGCTCGCGCTGCTGCAGTTGCTCGATCGTGTCGATCGTGTAGCTCGGACCGCTGCGTTCGAGTTCGCAGGTCTCGATCGAGAACCGCGGATCGCCGGATTGCCGGATCGGCGAGCGCGCAGTTCGAGCATCGCGACGCGGTGCGCGGCCGGCGCCAGCCGGCGCGCCTTCTGCCACGGCTGGCCGGCCGGCACGAAGCGCAGCTCGTCGAGGCCGAGGTCGGCGAGCGCGCTGCGCGCGAGCGCCAGGTGGCCGAGGTGCACCGGATCGAAGCTGCCGCCGAACAGGCCGATGCGGCGCGCGCGATCCGACCGGCTGTCGGATGCGGCCACGGTTGCTGCGTTCGAGGCCGGTCACGCGTCCGAGCCGCTCGCCGAGCCAGTCGCGCGGCGGCAGGAACTCGGTGTAGAGCCGGGCCTCCGGCGTGCCCGGCTGCGGGTGCCAGTCGTAGCGCCAGCGCACCAGCGGCGGCATCGACATCAGGATGCTTTCGGTGCGCCCGCCCGACTGCAGGCCGAACAGCGTGCCGCGGTCGAAGACGAGGTTGAACTCGACATAGCGGCCGCGCCGGTAGGCCTGGAAATCGCGCTCGGCCTCGCCGTACGGCTGGTGCGCGGCGCCGCTGCACGATCGGCAGGTAGGCCGGGATGAACGCATCGCCCGACCGCGCGCAGCATCTCGAAGCTGCGCTCGAAGCCGAACTCGTTGAAATCGTCGAAGAAGATGCCGCCGATGCCGCGCGCCTCGTTGCGGTGCTTCAGGAAGAAATAGTCGTCGCACCAGCGCTTGAAGCGCGGATACAGGTCGTCGCCGAACGGTGCCAGCGCATCGCGGTTGACGCGGTGGAAGTGGCTGCGCATCCTCGACCTAGCCGTAGTAGGGCGTCAGGTCCATGCCGCCGCCGAACCAGACCACCGGCTCGGCATCCGGCGGACGGGCGGCGAACATCCGCACATTCATGTGCACCGTCGGGCACGTGCGGATTGCGCGGGTGCATCACCAGCGACACACCCATCGCCTCGAACGACGATCCGGCGAGTTCGGGCCGGTGCTGCGTCGCCGACGGCGGCAGCGTGCTGCCGAGCACGTGCGAGAAGTTGCAGCCGCCGCGCTCGAGCAGTTCGCCGTCCTCGATCAGCTGCGACAGCCCGTCGCCCTCGAGCCGGCCGCCGGCCGGGCGCGTCCAGCCGTCGCGCACGAAGGCGCGACCCTCCTCGCGCCTCGAAGGTCGCGACGATGCGTTGCTGCAGGTCGAGCAGGTAGCGGCGCACCGCCGCGGTATCGATCACCGGCGCATGCCGTTCAGCGCTTGATCGCGCGGTGGCCGATGTCGCTGCGGTACTGCGCGCCGGGCACGCGGATGTCCTGCAGCACCTCGTAGGCGCGCTGCTGCGCGAGCCTGAACGAGTCGCCGAGCACGGTCACGCACAGCACGCGGCCGCCGGCGGTCGACAGCCGACCGCCGTCGAGCGCGGTTCCGGCATGGAAGACCATCACGTCGGGCGCCGGCGGCGGCAGGCCGCTGACCGGGTCGCCCTTGCGCGGATCGAGCGGATAGCCGGCCGCGGCCACCACCACGCCGAGCGCGATGCGGCGGTCCCACTCGGGCTCGACCTTGTCGAGCGTGCCGTCGGTCGCGTGCAGCAGGATCTCGAACAGGTCGCTCTTGAGCCGCATCATGATCGGCTGCGTCTCGGGGTCGCCCATCCGGCAGTTGAACTCGACCGTGCGCGGCTGGCCCTTGGCGTCGATCATCAGGCCGGCGTAGAGGAAGCCGGTGAACGGCTCGCCGTCACGCGCCATGCCGTTGACGGTCGGCATGATGATCTCGTGCATCACCTTGGCGTGCACGTTGGGCGTCACCACCGGCGCCGGCGAATAGGCGCCCATGCCGCCGGTATTCGGCCCCTGGTCGTTGTCGAGCAGGCGCTTGTGGTCCTGGCTGGTGGCCAGCGTGACGACATGCCTGCCGTCGCACATGACGATGAAGCTCGCCTCCTCGCCCTCGAGAAACTCCTCGATCACGACCCGCGGCACGTCGTTGTGCTGCACGCCGAGCCGGTTGCCGGCCGGATCGGCGGCCAGCATCCAGTCGATCGCCTGGTGCGCCTCGTCGAGTCGTCGTCGCGACGACGACGCCCTTGCCGGCCGCCAGGCCGTCGGCCTTGATCACGATCGGCGCGCCGTGCGCATCGACATGGGCATGCGCCTGCGCCGCATCGGTGAAGCTCTGGTAGTGCGCGGTCGGGATGCCGTGGCGCTGCATGAACGCCTTGGCGAAATCCTTCGAGCTCTCGAGCTGCGCGGCAGCCCGGGTCGGCCCGAAGATGCGCAGGCCGCGGGCGCGGAAGACGTCGACGACGCCGCCGGCCAGCGGCGTCTCGGGGCCGACGACGGTCAGGCGATCTTCTCGGCGACGGCGAAATCGGCCAGCGCGTCGAAGTCGGTCAGCGGCACGTTCTTCAGCCGCTCGTCGAGCGCGGTGCCGCCGTTGCCAGGCGCGACGTAGACGGTCTTGACGCGCGCCGACTGGAGCAGCTTCCAGGCGATCGCGTGTTCGCGACCGCCGCTGCCGATCACCAGGACATTCATGCCGTTCTCCGAACGGTCGCTGGCGTGTTCATAGATCGAGTTCTGCGTTGTGGTGGACCTGCTGAGCGTCGTCGAGATCCTCGAGCACGTCGAGCAGCTTCTGCATCCGCTGCGCGTCGTCGCCAGTCAGTTCGATCGTATTCTCGGCGCGCATCGTGACCTCGGCCACCTCGGGCACGAGGCCGGCGGCCTCGAAGGCCTGCTGCACCGCCTCGAAGGCAATCGGCGTGCTCAGCACCTCGATCACCCCGTCTTCGCCGGTCAACACGTCGTCGGCGCCGGCCTCGAGCGCGATCTCCATCACCTGGTCCTCGTCGGTACCGGGCGCGAACAGGAACTGGCCGCAGTGCCTGAACTGGAACGAGACCGAGCCCTCGGTGCCGAGATTGCCGCCGTATTTGGAGAAGGCATGGCGCACCTCGGCCACGGTGCGCACCCGGTTGTCGGTCATGCAGTCGACGATGACCGCCGCGCCGCCGATGCCGTAGCCCTCGTAGCGCACCTCCTCGTAGCTGACGCCCTCGAGGTTGCCGGTCGCCTTGTCGATGTTCTTCTTGATCGTGTCGGCCGGCATGTTGGCCGCGCGCGCCTTGTCCATCGCCAGGCGCAGGCGCGGATTCTCCTTCGGGTCACCGCCGCCCTGGCGCGCCGCGACGATGATCTCGCGGATGATGCGGGTCCAGATCTTGCCCCGCTTCTCGTCCTGCCGCCCTTTACGGTGCTGGATGTTGGCCCACTTGGAATGTCCGGCCATCGGGTGGCTCCGTCTTTCTTGTCAGTTTGCGCGCCGCGGCGGCATGGCCGGAAGCGCAGGGGTCTTCGATAGACTGCGATTTTACGTGCCGCCCAGGAGATGCCATGGCCGACCCCCTCGTGATCGCCCGACACGGCAGCATCGAATGTGCGCTTGCTGCCGGCGCTGGCCAATCGACACGGGCTGATCACCGGCGCCACCGGTACCGGCAAGACGATCACGCTGCAGACGCTGGCCGAGCAATTCAGCCGCATCGGCGTGCCGGTCTTCATGGCCGACGTCAAGGGCGACCTGACCGGCATCAGCCAGGCCGGCAGCGTCTCGCCGAAGCTGGCCGCGGTGCTCGGCGAGCGCGGCCTGCCGCTGCCCGAGCCGGTCGCCTGCCCGACCACGCTGTGGGATGTCTTCGGCGAGTCCGGCCATCCGGTGCGCGCGACGATCAGCGACATGGGACCGCTGCTGCTGTCGCGCATGCTGGCGCTCAACGACACCCAGCAGGGCGTGCTGAGCCTGGTCTTCAAGGTCGCCGACGACAACGGCCTGCTGCTGCTCGACCTGAAGGACCTGCGCGCGATGCTGCAGCACGTGGCCGAGAACGCCTCGCAGTACACCGGCAGCTACGGCAACGTCAGCGCCGCCAGCGTCGGTGCGATCCAGCGCGGCCTGCTGCAGATCGAGGAACAGGGCGGCGACCGGTTCTTCGGCGAGCCGATGCTCGACATCGCCGACTTCATGCAGACGGTCGACGGCCGCGGCGTGGTCAACATCCTCGCCGCCGACCGGCTGATGAACAGCCCGCGGCTGTACGCGACCTTCCTGCTGTGGATGCTGAGCGAGCTGTTCGAGCAGCTGCCCGAGGTCGGCGACATGGACAAGCCCAAGCTCGTCTTCTTCTTCGACGAGGCGCACCTGCTGTTCAAGGAGGCGCCGGCGGCGCTGGTCGAACGGATCGAACTGGTCGTGCGGCTGGTGCGCAGCAAGGGCGTCGGCGTCTACTTCGTGACCCAGAACCCGCTCGACATCCCCGACACGCGTGCTGGGACAACTCGGCAACCGGGTCCAGCATGCGCTGCGCGCCTTCACGCCGCGCGACCAGAAGGCGGTCAAGGCGGCGGCCAGCACGATGCGCCCCAAGCCCGGACTCGACATCGAGGCGGCGATCACCGAGCTGGCGGTCGGCGAGGCACTGGTCAGCCTGCTCGACGCGAAAGGCCGGCCGAGCATCACCGAGCGCGTCTTCGTGCATGCCGCCGGGCAGCCAGATCGGACCGATCAACGCCGAGCAGCGGCGAGCGCTGCTCACCGGCTCGCTCGTCGCCGGCCGTATACGACCAGGCGGTCGACCGCGAGTCGGCCTATGAAAAGCTGCGGGCGCGCGCCAGCGCCGCGCCGCCCGAGACCGGCAGCGCCCCCGGCGCGCGCGGCCGGAGCGCTGCCGTCCGACAGCGCGGGGACGACGCTGGGACGGCCTGAAGGATGTGCTGTTCGGCTCGACCGGTCCGCGTGGCGGCCGGCGCGAAGGCCTGGCCGAGACGATGGCCCGAGTCGGTGATGCGCACGATGGGCAGCACGGTCGGCCGCGAGATCATCCGCGGCGTGCTCGGCACCCTGCTGGGGGGCCGGCGACGGCGCTGAGCGCACAAGCCCGGCGCGCCGGCCGGCTCGACCGCACGCTGCCGGTTGCAGCCGCGGCAATGCGCCTACGGACGCACCGGGGACAAAGCCGGCATTGCAATCGCGCGCGCGACGGCGCTGGCGCGGTCGATCAGGCCATGCGCGAGATAGCTGCTCGGCGAGTCGGGCTCGAGCGCCGCCACCGCGAGCGCTGCATAGCGGCTGCGTCAGCGGCGACGAAATAGCTGCCCGGTTCGGCGTCGATCAGCGCCGGCTGCACCTCGACCGGCACCGGCTGCGCCGATGCCGTCGTCGGCGTTGTCGCGCCGCAGCGGCGCCCTTGCGCCAGGCATCGGTCAGCACGCGGTAGCGTCTCGCCGCGCAGGCTGGTGCGCTCCGGCAACTGCTGGACTTCCACCCCGAGCGCGCGCAGCCGCAGCACCGCATCGATCTGGTCCGGCGCCAGCCAGTAGCCGCACGGCCGGCTGCGCGTGCGCAGCGGCCGCAGCGCCAGCGCCGACTGCCAGTTGACGATCAGCGAACGATCCGCCCCGGTGGCCGGATCGATCGCGGTCAGCTCGTATTCGCTCGGCGTCGGCGCCGCCTCGATCACCACCGTTCGCCCTTGCAGGCCTGGGCGGCGACATCGCTGTCGACGAAGCCGCGCAGCTTGTGCAGGTCGGCCGCGCGCGCACCGCCGCGCTGTTGCAGGATGCTGGTCACCGCGACGATCTGGCCGTGCACCCGGCGCTGCAGGTCGGTGCGGCCGAGGTCGGCGCCGCGCGTCTCGATCAGCAGGCTGACCGCATGGCGCAGGCCGTTGACATTGCGGCTGGTGTCCGGCCGCGGCCCGCCCATCGCGACGACCGGGCCCGACGGTTCTTCCGTCAGGCGGTGGTACCACTCGGCTTGCAAGCCGGGCCCGGCCGAGCGCAGCGACGAGCGGCTCGCGGAACCACTCCTCGCGCTGCACGGGTGACGAACTCGGCCAGATTGGGCGTCATCGCATACTGCAGCAGCACATCCTGCCGCCGCACCACGCCGAAGCTGTCGCGCCAGCCGCCGACGGCCGGAAACTCGTGCGAATCGACGACGACCATCGGCCGGTAGTCGACGACCAGCCGCGCCAGGGCGCGCGCCTCCGGCGTGCGCAGCAGCAGGTGGTCGCGGTTCATGTCGATGCCGTTGGCGGTGCTGCGCCGTCCACGCGCCGCGCCGTCCGGGTTGGCGCGCGGCACGACGATCACGTTGACCTGTCGCAGCAGCGGTCGCAGTGCACCGCTGGCGAGTTGCTGCGCAGCGATCAGCAGCGCCTCGGTACCGGCCGGTTCGTCCCCATGCTGGCCGGCGATCAGCAGCACGGTGGGACGCCGTGAGGCCGCGGATCGCCTCCGGACTCGATGTCGGAGCCTTCGGTGAACAGCAAGGCCTCGATCGGCGTGCCGAGCTGGGAGCGGCCGGTCACCAGCAACCGCGCCGTCGCGCTGGCCGGGCGCACCGTCGCGCACCAGCGCACGCAGCGCGGTCTGCAGTTCAGCGTCGGTCGTGTAGCGGTCGCGCCCGGGTGCGAGACCGGGGGTGCGATAGACGACCGGTGGCGGCGGAAAGCGTGCCGCGACACGGGCGTCACCGGCTGACGGCGGAGCGGGCAGCAGGGCTGGCGGCGACTCCGCCGCGCTGATCGGCAACGGCACCGCCGAGGCTGCCGGCGCCGGCGCCGGTTCCGGGGTGGGTAGCGGCGCGCTGGCCGAAGCGGCGGGCGGCGTCTCGATCCGGGACGCTGGCAACGGCTCGGTCGGCAGCGGCCGCTGCGGCGGCAACGGACTGCTGGCACAGCCGACCAGCACCGCCAGCGCGACCGCCGCCATCACCGCGCCGTGGCCGCGCACCGACCCACTCCACCGCGGGCACGAGGCCGCGGGCCGCGGCTGCAGAGCAGCTGAAAACGCTTGGATCATCAATCGGAGCCGGCGTGGGGTGGCAGCGACTATAGCCGCCGCTGCAGCGGCGGCGGCAATGGTGCCTTGCCGCCGGTGGCGGCAGCATCGTCGCCGGCGCAACGGCGCCTCGCGCCGAGCCGGAGGCGCCGACCGGTTGTCGGCGCCGGCGGGCGTCACGCCGCCGAGCGGGCCCGCGCGGCGTTGGCGGGCTCAGTGGCCGTGGCCGCGCCGATAATCGTCCCGGTCACGCCAGCGGTGACCGCCATGGCCGCCGTAGCCATTGCCCTGACCATGCCCGCGGTGATGGCGCCATTCATGCCGCGGCGGCGCCCAGTGCGGTTCCACGACATACGCCGGCGCCACGGCGATCGGCACCGGCCGGTACACCACCGGCGGCGGCGCACATGGTAGACCGGGGCCGGCCGGTAGTACGACCGGCGGCGGTGCATAGACCGGCGCCGGCTCGTAGTACGGACGGTGATACGGATCGTTGGAGATCACGGTCGCGACCGGCGGCAGGTTGATGCCGATCGACCAATTGATCCCGCCTGCCTGCGCGACGCTGGCACCGAGCCCGAGCGCCGCGACCGCCAGCCCTCTCCAGATTGCATTCATCGAAGTCTCCTGATGCCCGTCACGGATGACGGGCCTGGCTGAGCAACGTTCCGACCCCGCCTGCAGGTTGACCGAAATCCCGGACGATTGCGTAAAGAGACGTGAAGCGGCCTGGCCGCCGCGAGCGGCGCCACCCGCCGGGGCGGATGGCGGTCGATAGAATCCGGCTCATCCTCACGACGGCCGATCTGCGGCCGCCCTCCGCAGCATGAACGCGCCGAGATCCGAGCCCAGCCCGACGGAAGAGTCCAAGAGCAGCAATTTCCTGCGCCAGATCATCGAACGCGACCTGGCGCAGGGAATCAATGCCGGGCGGCCGTACGCCGGCACGCCCGGCGACGCCGCCCACCATGCCGGTGGCGCGCCCGACGCGGCCCGCATCCGCACCCGTTTCCCGCCCGAGCCGAACGGCTACCTGCACATCGGCCACGCCAAGAGCATCACGCTGAATTTCGGCCTGGCGGCCGACTACGGCGGCGTCTGCCACCTGCGCTTCGACGACACGAATCCGGAAAAGGAGGAGCAGGAATACGTCGACGGCATCATCGATTCGGTGCGCTGGCTCGGCTACGGCTGGGAGGCGAGCCACGCCGGTCGGCCGACCAGCCACCTCTACTACGCGAGCAACTATTTCGACTTCATGTACCGCGCCGCCGAGGCGCTGGTCGAGTCGGGACTGGCCTACGTCGACGAGCAGTCGCCCGAGCAGATGCGCGCGGCCCGCGGCGACTTCAACACGCCCGGCACCGACAGCCCGTTTCGCGACCGCAGCCCGGCCGACAACCTGCAGCGGCTGCGCGAGATGCGCGACGGCCGGCACGCCGACGGCGCGATGGTGCTGCGCGCGAAGATCGACATGGCGAGCCCGAACATCAACCTGCGCGACCCGGCGATCTACCGCATCAAGCACGCCGAACACCACAACACCGGCACGCGCTGGTGCATCTATCCGATGTACACCTTCGCGCATCCGATCGAGGATGCGCTCGAGCACGTCACGCACAGCATCTGCACGCTCGAGTTCGAGGACCAGCGCCCGTTCTACGACTGGCTGCTCGATCGGCTGTGCGACCTCGGCCTGCTCGACCGCCCGCGACCGCACCAGTACGAGTTCGCGCGCCTGAACGTCACCTACGTCGTGACGAGCAAGCGCAAGCTGCGCCAGCTGGTCGAACAGGGCATCGTCAGCGGCTGGGACGATCCGCGCATGCCGACGCTGGTCGGCCTGCGCCGGCGCGGCTACACGCCCGAATCGATCCGCGCTGCTGTGCGAACGCGCCGGCACCAGCAAGGCCGGCGGCTGGACCGACCATGCCAGCCTCGACGCCGCGCTGCGCGACGACCTCGAAGGCAAGGCACCGCGCGCGATGGCCGTGCTCGACCCGTTGCGACTGGTGCTGACCAACTGGGACGAGGTCTTCGGCGGCGCGGCCACCGAAGCTGTGCAGCGCGCCGGCGCATCCGCAGCGGCCGGAACTCGGCCTGCGCCGCTTCGAGCTCGGCCCCGAACTGTGGATCGAGCGCGACGACTTCGCCGCCGAGCCGCCGAAGGGCTTCTTCCGCCTCTTCCCCGGCAACAAGGTGCGCCTGAAGTACGGCGTGATCGTCGAATGCACCGGCTGTCGAGAACGGCGCTGACGGTCGCGTCGAGCGCGTGCTTGCCCGCGTTCTCCCGGACACCCGCAGCGGCACACCGGGCGCCGACCGGATCAAGGTCAAGGGCACGATCGGCTGGGTCGGCGTGCACGACGCGCTGCCGGTCGAGATGCGGCTGTACGAGCGACTGTTCACCGAGGAGCAGCCCGATGCCGGCGGGCGCGACTTCCTGGCGGCGCTGAACCCACGACAGCAAGCGCGTCGTGCACGCCTATGTCGAGCCGTCGGCTGCCGACGGCGCAGCCGGAAGACCGGCTGCAGTTCGAGCGCCACGGCTATTTCGTCGCCGACCGCGTCGACCACGCGCCGCAACGCCCGGTCTTCAACAAGATCACCGGGCTGAAGGACAGGCTGGAGCCGCTAGGGTCGGTCGCGCCGCCACTGCGACGACGCGTCCGGCTCAGCGCCGGTCGTCGGGGCGCCAGCGATCGGTGCTCGACATCGGCAGCACCGGCACCGCCGGCGGCGCAGGATCGCGCCGCAATAGCGCATTGGCCGGGTTCTGCTCGATGTCCCACTGGCGGCGCACCGGGTCGGTCTCCACCTCGACTTCGGGTTCGGCTTGCGGCTCGGGCTCGGGCCGCACGCACGACCGGAAAGCTGCGCTCGAGCGCCAGCAGCTTCGAGCGCTGCCCCTGGCGCATGAAGTCGCCGACGATGCGCAGCGCATTGTGCGCGCCCTGCCCCCAGTAGTTGCTGCGGATCGTGACGCGCTGGTCGTTGAAGCCGACCCAGGCGCCGGCCACCAGATCTGGATTCATCGCGATGAACCAGCCGTCGCTGTTGTTCTGCGTCGTGCCGGTCTTGCCGGCCAGATCGCCGCGCACGCCGAACTCGTTGCGCAGTGCGCTGCCGGTGCCACGGTCGATCACGCCGCGCATCACGTCGACCAGCTGTTCGGCAACGTCGCGCTCGATGCTGAATTCCTCCGGCGCGGTCGGCGTCGAAGCGCGCCAGCACGCTGCCGTCGCGGTCGGTGATGTGGGTGATCAGCAGCGGTTCGCGGTATTGGCCGAGCGCGGCGAGCGTCGAATAGGCGGTGGCCATCTCGAGCAGCGTGACCGGGCTGGTGCCGAGCGCAAGCGACGGCACCGCGTCGAGCGTCGAGTCGCGCACGCCGGCCGCGCGCGCGAAGCGCACCACCGCAGCCGCGTCCGACCTCCTGCATCACCTGCGCGGTGATCGAGTTCTTCGACTGTTCCAGACCCTCGCGCAGCGTCATCGGCAGGCCGCTCGCGCCGCCCATGTCGGTCGGACGCCAGACCTGGCCGCCGACCGAGGTCGATCTCGACCTCGCCGTCGAGGTAGGTCTGGGCGGTCGAAATGCCCTTGGCGATCGCCGCGCCGTAGACGAAGGGCTTGAAGGTCGACCCCGGCTGGCGCCGCGCCTGCGCCACATGGTCGAACTGGTCGCTGCCGAAATCCGGGCTGCCGACCCAGGCCCGGACCGCGCCGCTGGTCGGGATCGATCGCGATGAAGCCGGCCGACAGCCGGGTGCGCTCGTCGCGCAGCCGCTGCACCAGCGCGGCGTCGGCCTGCAGCCTGGCGAGTGCCTCGCGCTCGCCCAGGCCCGACTGGCGCGCCGCGGCAAATTGCGGGCTGTCGCGCAGCACCTGCTCGGCCAGGTCCGGATGTCTCCTGCCAGAAATGCGCGAACGGCTGCTCGCGCCGCGGCCTGCTTCAGGCTTGCCCGAGACGAGTCGCGCCTGGCTCCATTCGCGCCCGGCCAGCCGCTGCAGGTCGGCCATCTGGCGCGCCACCGCCTGCTGCGCAGCCTGCTGCAGCCGGCTGTCGAGCGTGGTGTGGATCACCAGGCCGTCGCGGTCGAGATCGAGGTCGCGCTGATCGGCCCAGTCGATGATGCGCTCGCGCATGTGCTCGACGAAGTGCCGTGCCTGGCCGATCTCGCCGTCTTCCGGGCGGCGGAAATCGAGCCCGAGCGGGCGCGCCTTCAGCCGCGCGTACTCACGCTCGTCGAGCACGCCGCGCTTGACCATCTGGGCCAGCACGACATTGCGCCGCTCCAGCGCACGCTCCGGATGGCGCACCGGGTTGTAGCGGTAGCTGCCCTTGAGCATGCCGACCAGCGTCGCCGCCTGCGCCGGGTCGAGCTCGGATGCCGAGCGACCGAAGTAGGTCTGCGCAGCCATCTCGAAGCCGCGCACGTTGTAGAGGAATGGCGCGGTGTTGAGATAGGCCTCGAGGATCTCGCGCTTGTCGCTGTGGCGCTCGAGGCGGATCGCGGTGATCGCCTCGCGCAGCTTGCGGTTGAGGTTGCGCCGGTTGCCGATCTCGGTCGGGAACAGGTTGCGTGCGAGCTGCTGGGTGAGCGTCGATCCGCCCTGCAGGTCGCCCTTGAGCGTCTGCCAGGCCGAACCGAGGATGCGCCACAGGTCGAGTCCGCTGTGCTCGTAGAAACGGTGGTCTTCGGTCGCGATCAGCGCCTGCGACCACCGACGGCGCCACCGCGTCGAGCGCGATCGGCGCCTGGTAATCGGTCGCGAAGCGGCCGATCACCTCGCCGTCGGACGAGACGATCACGCTCGGCCGCGCGCTGCTCGCCTGCCGCAGCTGCTCGACGCCGGGCGTCGTGACGACCAGCACCGCCAGGTAGACGCAGCGGTGCGATCACCAGCGCCGCGGCGAGCAGCATGAGGCGGCGCGCGCGCCGGCCGGGAGCGGGATGATTCATGTAAAGATTGGGATCTGACTTCAGTTGGCAAACCAGCGCCGGGCCGTCAGCCAGCGCGCCGCCTCATCGGCCGCAGCGGGTCCACAACTGCGCCGCCCCTGCAGCGGATGGCTGGCACAGCAGACTGCAAGCCGCCCCGGCGACGCAGGCCGGCCATGCCCAGCGCGGCGCCGAGCGAGCGCCACAGGCGTCCCCGCATCGGAACGAGCCGCCCCGCAGACGGCCGGCCGGTTCGAGATCGACACCGGTGCGCAGCGGACTGGCCGGGGCGTCAGGGGTCGTCCGACCCGACGGCCGGCCACGGCAACTCCGGATCGCGCCACCGGATGGCGCTTCAACCTCGGCCCGCGCAACGGATCCGGTCGTGCCGCAGCTCGGTCACCGGCGCGGATTGTACCCGGCGGGTTGAAGACCGGTCTGCCCTCGGCGCGCGCGAACCGTGTCCCGGGGTTGCTGCCAGCCGGGCGCCGGCGCGGCGTCAACCGGGCGGCGGCAGGTGGCGCACGATGGCGGCGGCCATGCGCGCGGCGGCGCCGCGGTGCGCAGCCGCGAAACGCAGCGCTGCATCGGCCTGGTCGCGCAGCCGCCGGGCATCGCCGATCAGCGCCAGCGCGGCATCGACGGCGGCCGGCAGGTCGGACACGCGCAGCGCGGCGCCCGCCTCGATCGCGCGCTCGGCCGCATCGGCGAAGTTGTAGGTGCTCGGGCCGATCAGCAGCGGACAGCCGCAGGCGGCGGCTTCGATCAGGTTCTGGCCGCCGAAGCCGCCGAAGCTGCCGCCGAGCAGCGCCACGTCGGCGCAGGCGTAATACAGCGGCAGTTCGCCGAGCGAATCGCCGAGCCAGACGTCGGCGGCGCCGGCGCCGGTCGCCGGATCGGCACCGGTCGGCCAGTCGCTGCGCCGCGCCAGCTGCAGACCGGCGGCCGCGACCAGCCGGGCCACCTCGTCGAAGCGCTGCGGATGGCGCGGCACCAGCAGCAGCAGCGGGCGCCGGGCGCCAGCCATTGCGGCCAGCGCCGGCTGCCAGGCAGCGAGCAGGGCGCCCTCCTCGCCCTCGCGCGTGCTTGCCGCCAGCACGACCGGCCGCGCCGAGCGCGGCCCGCCAGGCGCGTCCGCGCGCCAGCAGCGCCGGCATCGGGCGTCATGTCGTACTTGAGGTTGCCGCACACCTCGACCGCCGTCACGCCGGCCGCCGCGCAGGCGCTGCGCATCGGCCTCGGTCTGGGCCAGCGCCAGCGTCAGCGCGCCCATCGCCGGGCGCATCAGCGCCGGCAGGCGCTGCTGGCCGGCCAGGCTCTTCGCGACTCAGTCGCGCATTCGCGAGCAGCATCGGCACGCCCCGCTCGCGCGGCTGCATGCAGCAGCGCCGGCCAGGTCTCGGTCTCCATCAGCACCCCGGCGCACGGCTGGTGGCGGCGCAGAAAGCGGCGCACCGCGCCCGGCGTATCCCACGGCAGCCATTGCTGGATGTCGCCCGGCCGCAGCAGCGCCCGACCGGCTTCGCGGCCGGTCGCGGTGCCGTGGGTCAGCAGCAGCCGCAGGTCCGGACGCTGCTGCGCGCAGCGCCGCCGACCAGCGCCGCCGCGGCGCGCGTCTCGCCGAGCGAAACCGCATGCAGCCACAGGCGGCCGGTGCCGTCCGGCGCCGCCACGCCGAAGCGTTCGCCGATCGCGTGCCGGTACACCGGTTCGACGCGTCCGCGCCACCAGATCTTCAGCAGCAGCAGCGGCAGCAGGGCCCGCATCAGCGTGCCGTAGGCGACGCGCGCCAGTGCGCGGCGCCACGCGGTCGGCTCGATCGGCGTCATCACCGGGCCGGCGCCGCGGCGTGCACATCCTGCCAGGCCTGCCAGACCGCTTCCAGCGTCGGCGACGCAGCCGCGCCCGCAGCCTCGATCGAGCGCTGGTGGCGGTGGCCGTGCGCAGCCTGCGGGCCGGTGCGCCAGGCGGTCGGGAAGTTGTAGAGCTGCAGGTGCGGCAGCCCGAGCGCGACGGCGATGTGGCTCAGGCCGCTGTCGACGCCGATCACGCCCTGCGCGCCGGCCATCGCGTCGACCAGCTGGTCCAGCCGCAGTGCCGGCCAGACGCGGCACGCCGGTCCGATCGCCGCGGCGATGCGGCTGCGCCCGCGCCAGTTCGATCGGCGCCGGCGTGCGGCAAGGCGATCCGCCAGCCGGCGGCGACCAGGCGGCGGCCGAGCGCGATCCAGTCGGCCTCCGGCCACAGCTTGTCGTCGCGCGAGGTGCCGTGCACGAACACCATCAGCGGCGCTCCGACCTGCTCGACCGGCTGCGAAGGCTGCAGACCGAACCGGACCGGCCCGTCGACCGGCACGCCGAGCACCTGCGCCGACCAGCGCGCGCGAGCGATCGACCGCATGGCTGCGGCGCGGCACCTCGATCGGCATGGTCGACCAGCCAGCGCGCCGGCGGCTCCCAGCTCGAGCCATCGGTGCGGTTGGCCAGGCCGTAGCTCGTGCCGCGCGCCAGCCGGGCCACCAGCACCGACTTGGTCAGACCCTGCAGGTCGATCACCGCGTCGTACGGCCGCGCCTGCAGGCGTTCGCGCAAGGCGCGCCACTCGTGCCGCACCGGCCGCGGTCCACCAGGCCTTGCGCCAGCGCCGCAGCGGGCACTCGATCACGTCGGCAACGCCGCGCACCCGCTGCAGCAGCGGCGCGAAGGCTGGCTCGACTACCCAGTCGACGACGATGTCCGGGCCGGGCCGCATGCAGGTCGTGCAGCACCGGCAGCGCATGCACCACATCGCCGAGCGACGACAGCTTGACGATCAGCACGCGCATGCGGGCCCTCTGCGCAGCCTGACGCCGGTGTGCCGCATCATGCGCGCGGCCGCGCGCTCAGTGCGCCGCGGCGCCGATCTGCGCGTCCGGCTTGACCGCCAGCAGCGCCTGCATGAACGCGTCCTGGATCCGCTCGCAGCGCCTTCGGGTTGTGACCCTCGAAGCGCATCACGAGCACCGGCGTCGTATTCGACGAGCGGATCAGGCCGAAGCCGTCCTTGAAATCGGCACGCAGGCCGTCGATCGTGATGATCTGCTCGGCATCCGGGAAGCGCGCGGTCTGCAGCAACTGCTCGACGACGCGCGGCGCCTCGCCCTCGGCGCACGCGACGTTCAGCTCGGGCGTGCTGAAGCTGGTCGGCAGCGCATTCAGCACCTTGCCCGGATCCTTGCTGCGCGACAGGATCTCGAGCAGGCGCGCCGCGGTGTAGGTCGCGTCGTCGAAGCCGTACCAGCGCTCGCGGAAGAAGATGTGGCCGCTCATCTCGCCGGCCAGCGGCGACTTGGTCTGCTTGAGCTTGGCCTTGATCAGCGAATGGCCGGTCTTGTACATCACCGGCTTGCCGCCGGCCTTGCGGATCACCGGCGCCAGGCGCTGGGTGCACTTGACGTCGTAGATGATCGAGGCGCCCGGGTTGCGCTTGAGCACGTCGGTCGCGAGCAGCATCAGCTGGCGATCCGGATAGATGATGTTGCCGTCGGGCGTGACGACGCCCGAGGCGGTCGCCGTCGCCGTCGAAGGCGAGTCCGAGGTCGGCCTTGCGGCGCTTGACGGTGCGGATCAGCTCGACCAGGTTTTCCGGCTTGCTCGGATCCGGGATGGTGGTTCGGGAAGTCGCCGTCGACCTCCGAATAGAGCTCGATCACCTCGCAGCCGAGCGCGCGCAGGATGCCCGGCGCAGACGCGCCCGGGATGCCGTTGCCGGAGTCGACGACGATCTTCAGCGGCCGCTTGAGCTTGCAGTCGTTGACGATGCGGTGCAGGTATTCCTCGCCGATGTCCATCTCGCCGATGCGGCCCTCGCCGCTGACATAGTCCTCGGCCTCCATGCGCCGGCGCAGCCCCTGGATCTCCTCGCCGTAGATCGCGCGGCCGGCCAGCACCATCTTGAAGCCGTTGTAGTCCTTCGGGTTGTGGCTGCCGGTGACCTGGATGCCGCTGTGGCAGCCGCGCCGGCCGCGCGTCGCGGCCACGTAGTAGAGCATCGGCGTGGTGACCGCGCCGAGGTCGACCACGTCGAGCCCGGTCGATGCCAGCCCGCGCATCAGCGCCGCCACCAGCCCGGGACCGGACAGGCGTCCGTCGCGCCCGACCGCCACTGCCTTCTCGCCGGCCTTGACCGCCTCGGTGCCGAACGCGCGTCCGAGGTGCTCGGCGAAGGCCTCGTCGATGCCCTTGCCGACGATCCCGCGAATGTCATAGGCCTTGAAGTTCGATGCTTGGACGTCCATGGGTGAGCCGGTGGTTGGGAGTGCCGGGCATTGTACGGAGCGCCCCTCGAGCGCCTTCTCGCGCGGCCGAGCGAGATGTCCGGAAACGGCGAGCCGGGATCGCGGCGGCTGTCCATAATCGGTCGCATGGACCGCAGCCCCGCCCACCCCGCCCCGGTCGACGACGTGCTGCTGCAGCGCGGCGACGATCCGGGCAGCGACGACGATGGCCGCTACCTCGCCCTGCTGGCGCGCGACGCGCGCTTCGACGGGCAGCCTGTTCGTCGGCGTGCGCAGCACCGGCATCTATTGCCGGCCGATCTGCCGGGTGCGCGCGCCGCGGCGCGAGAACTGCCGCTTCTTCGACAGCGCGGCGCGCGCCGAGGCGGCGTCGTTCCGGCCGTGCCTGAAATGCCGCCCCGAACTCGCGCCCGGGACGGGCATGGCCTGGAGCGTGATGGACGCGTCGCGCACGCTGGCCCGGCAGGCGGCGATCGCTGCTCGACCATTGCAGCGCCGATGCCGATGCGACCGGCGGCGCGGCGCCTGGCGCGGCGGCTGGGCATCAGCGAGCGCCACCTGCGCCGCATCTTCCTCGCCGAGCATGGCGTCACGCCCCTGCAGTACCTGCAGACGCGGCGCCTGCTGCTCGCCAAGCAGCTGCTGACCGACAGCGCACTGCCGGTCGCGCAGGTGGCGCTGGCCAGCGGCTTCGGCAGCCTGCGGCGCTTCAATGCGGCCTTCGCCGAGCGCTACCGCATGCCACCGGCGCGGCTGCGCGCCGATGGCGGCCCGGCGGCGGCCGAGGCGGCCGACGGCATCAGCGGTGCGGCTCGGCTTCCGCGAGCCGTTCGACCGACAGCGGCTGCTCGCCTTCATCGGCCAGCGCGCGATCCCGGGCATCGAAGCGGTCGAGGCGACCGGCGTGCGCCGCACGCTGCGCGCTGGCGCCCTGCCTGACTGTCGCCGACAGCCCGGCCGGCTGGCTGCAGATCGGCTTCGACGCCGGCTGCGCCGCGGCTCGTGCTCAGCTTTTCGCCGTCGCTGCTGGCGCACAGCGCCGCCGCTGCTCGCCGCCGTGCGGCGCTGGTTCGACCTCGACGCGCAGCCGGCGCTGATCGACGCGGCGCTGCACGACCTGCCCGGCGCGCCGGGCCTGCGCCTGCCGGGCAGCATCGATCGCTTCGAACTGGCGGTGCGTGCCGTCCTCGGTCAGCAGGTCAGCGTCGCGGCAGCGCGCACGATCGCGTGCCGGCTGGTCGCGGCGCACGGTGCCGCGGTCGCAGACGCCCTGGCCCGATCTGACCGCGCGGGTTTCCGCGCCCCGAGCGGCTGGCGGCGCTCGGCGTCGACGCGATCGCCGGCCTCGGCATCATCCGCAGCCGCGCCACGGCGATCACGGCACTGGCCGCGCGCTGGTCCGACGCTGCAGCCGCTTGCTGACGGCCGGTGCAGCGGCGCCGCCGCTGATCGCCGCCCTGTGCGAGCTGCCCGGCATCGGGCCGTGGACCGCGCACTACATCGCGATGCGCGCGCTCGGCTGGCCGGATGCCTTTCCGCCCGGCGACGTCGCGGTGCACAACGCGCTGCAGCGGCTTGGGCGGCTCGGGCCGGTCGGCGCGACGCTGCGCTCGCCCACCGCTGCAGCGGCGCGCTGCCGACGCCGCATCCCAGGCCTGGCGACCGTGGCGCAGCTATGCGGTGCTGCGGCTGTGGAACAGCCTGGCGACCATCAGGAACGAAGCGACACCATGAAGACCTCGATGCTGACGCTGACCCGCCACCTGACGCACCAGCGGCGCTGGGCATCCCCGCTCGGCGAGATGCTGCTCGCGCGCAGCGAGCACGGGTTGGCCGGTGCCTGGTTCTGCGGCCAGAAGGACCACCCGGGCTTGCTGACGGCTCCTGAAGTCGATGACGATCCGCTGCTCGAGCGCACGGTTGCCGAACTCGGCGCCTATTTCGGTGGCGCACCGACCGCGTTTCAGCGCCGCGCTCGATCTGCACGGCACACCATTCCAGCGCGCGGTCTGGCAAGCGCTGCTGCGGCATCGGCGCCGGCCGGACCCGCAGCTATGCGGACATCGCCGCAGCAGTCGGTGCGCCGACGGCGGTGCGCGCGGTCGGCGCCGCCATCGGCCGCAACCCGGTCTCGGTCATCGTGCCGTGTCACCGCGTGATCGGCAGCAGCGGTGCGCTGACCGGCTATGCCGGCGGCGTCGATCGCAAGCGGGCGCTGCTGCGCCTCGAACGCGCCGACGCGGCGGTGCCGGCGCAGGCCGTGCTGGCGCTCGATGAAGCCGCGCGACCTGATCGAACTGGTTGTGCTGGCGGCGCTCTGGGGCGCGTCCTTCCTGTTCACCCGCATCGGCGCCGAACCGTTCGGCGCAGTCGCGTTGTCCGGGCTGCGGGTCGCCGGCGCCGCGCTGGCGCTGCTGCCGCTGCTGGTGTATCGGCGCGAGGTGCGCGCGCCTGCTCGCGCAACTGGCGGCCGATCCTGCTGCTCGGCATCACCAATTCGGCGCTGCCGTTTCTCGGCTTCAGCTATGCGGTGCTGACGATCAGCGCCGGCCTGAGCAGCATCTTCAATGCCGCGGCGCCGCTGTTCGGCGCACTCATCGCCTGGCTGTGGCTGGGCGAGCGACTCGGCGGCTGCGCGCGTGCTCGGTCTGGTGCATCGGCTTTGCCGGCGTGTTCGGGCTGGTGTGGAGCAAGTCCGATCTGTCGAGCGACGGCAGCGGGGTGCAGACGCTGCTGGCGGTGCTGGCCTGCATCGCCTCCGCGCTCGCCTACGGCTTCTCGGCCAACTTCGCGAAGCGCTATCTGAGCGGCGTGGCGCCGATGGCGGTGGCCACCGGCAGTCAGCTGTCGGCCGCCATCGCGCTCGCACTGCCGACCTGGTGGCTGTGGCCTTCGAGTCACACCCGGCGCCGGTGCCTGGGCCAGCCTGGCCGCGCTGGCGGTGTTCTGCACCGGCTTCGCCTATGTGCTGTACTTTCGGCTGATCGCCAACGTCGGTCCGGCGAATGCGATCACGGTGACGTTTCTGATCCCGGCCTTTGCGATCGCCTGGGGCGCGATCTTCCTCGGCGAGCAGGTCACCGGCGCGATGCTGATCGGCTGCGCCGTGATCCTGATCGGCACCGCCTGGCGATCGGGCTGATCCGAGCCGGCGCTGCCGGTGGCACGGCGCAGCTGATGCGCTGCAGGCTCAGCTGGCGAGGTAGAACTGCAGCCAGCCGTCGAGCGGCAGTTCGGCCAGCTGCACCTCGCTGATCTCGAGGCCCTGCGCCAGCTCCCAGGTCGAGTCGAACCAGCCGCTGGTCGCGATCGCATCACCGGCGTCCAGCCCCATCTCGATCAGTTCGTCGCAGCCGCAGGCGCGCTGCGCCAGCCGTGGCCAGTGCGCGATCAGCGCGGCGTCGGCGGCGTCGACCGGCGGCCGCGGCGCGCCGCGCCGTGCGACCGGCGCGCTGCAGCCGTTCGCGTCGCATCGGATGTGCGGCTCGGTCGGTCGAGTCGGGCCCGCAGTGGCAGAAGCTGGCTCGTCATCGTCGGTCCTCCATCGGGTGATTGCCGACGCCTCGCGCGTCGCGATGGCGTCAGTATCGGCAGCGCACCCGGTCCCGGCCATCCCGCTTCGGGCGGCCTCGGCGACGGCACCCCGCCGGGTGGTCGCAGGGGCGTTCCGATGAGGGCCCACCCCGGCAGGAGGTGGCGAAATGCCCGACACTGGCGGGATGCGGAACCCTTGCATCGCGAGCGATGATCACCTGGCTGCACGACGACAGCGATCCGCTGCCGGATACCGCGACTGCCCTGCCGCGCGACTCGGAAGCGCCCGGGCTGCTCGCCGCCGGCGGCGGGCTGTCGCCGCAGCGGCTGCGCGAGGCCTACAGCCACGGCATCTTCCCGTGGTACGGCGAGGGCCAGCCGGTGCTGTGGTGGTCGCCCGATCCGCGCATGGTGCTGCGCACCGCTGAATTCAGGCTCGTCGCGATCGCTGCGCAAGACGATCACCCGCTTTGTGCGCACGCCGGGCTGCGAGATCCGCATCGACAGCGCCTTCGAAGCGCGTGATCCGCGCCTGCGCCGGGGCGCCGCGCGACGGTCAGGACGGCACCTGGATCGTCCCGCAGATGGTCGCGCGCCTATGCGCACTGGCACCGCGCTCGGCGCGGTGCACAGCGTCGAGACCTGGATCGACGGCGAACTCGTCGGCGGGCTGTACGGCGTCAATCTCGGCCGCATGTTCTTCGGCGAGTCGATGTTCGCGCGGCGCACCGATGCCTCGAAGATCGCGCTGGCCGCGCTGGTGTGCTTCTGCCGCAGCCACGGCATCGACCTGATCGACTGCCAGCAGAATACCGGCCACCTGGCGTCGCTCGGTGCGCGCGAGATGCCGCGCGCCGAATTCGAGCGCGAGCTGCGGCAGCGCGTCGGCGCAGCCGGCGCCGGTCGACTGGACCTATCATCCGGCCATGTGGCAGCAGCTGCTCGCACCGGCGCCGGCGGACGTCCCGGCCGCGCAGGCACCGGAGCACGCGCTGCGCAGCCCGACCCTGCCTCAGGACTCGGCCCGTGACCTATCCGAAAGAGCTTCCCCTCGCCTCGCTGCAGTTCTACGCCACGGCGCCCTATCCGTGCAGCTACCTGGCCGGCCGGATGGCGCGCTCGCAGGTCGCGACGCCGAGCCACCTGATCCATGCCGATGCCTATTCGGGCCTGGTCGGCAACGGCTTCCGGCGCAGCGGCATGTTCACCTACCGGCCGTACTGCGACGGCTGCCGTGCCTGCGTGCCGCTGCGCGTGCCGGTGGCGACGCTTCGAGCCGACGCGCAGCCAGCGCCGCGCCTGGAAGGCGCACCAGACGTCTGCAGGCGCGCGTGCTGCGCCTGGGCTTCGTCCCCGAGCACTACCAGCTCTACCTGCGCTACCAGAGCGGGCGCCACGCCGGCGGCGGCATGGACCACGACAGCGTCGACCAGTACACCCAGTTCCTGCTGCAGAGCCGCGTCAATTCGCGGCTGGTCGAATTCCGCGAGCCACCGGCCGACGGCAGCGACGCGCCGGGCGCGCTCAAGATGGTGTCGATCCTCGATGTGCTGAGCGACGGCCTGTCGGCGGTCTACACCTTCTACGAGCCCGAGCCGCACACGAGCTACGGCACCTACAGCGTGCTGTGGCAGATCGAGCAGACGCGCCAGCTGCGGCTGCAGCATGTCTACCTCGGCTACTGGATCGAGCAGAGTCCGAAGATGGCGTACAAGGCGCAGTTCGGGCCGCACGAGTGCCTGATCGACGGGCGCTGGCAGGCCGTCCCGGCGCAGCACCAGGCCAGCGTGTAGCCGCCCGCGCGTCGCGGTCAGCGATCGGCGAGCAGCCGCGTCACCACCTCGTCCGCGATCGCCAGACAGGCGGTCAGGCCCGGTGACTCGATGCCGAACAGGTTGACGAGCCCCGGCACGCCGATGCGCCTGCGGCCCGTCGATCAGAAGATCGTGGCTGACGCTTCCGACGCCTCCCCCGGCAGCCGCAGCTTGGGCCGCACGCCGCTGTACGCCGGCTGCAGTGCGCCGTCGGGCAGCGCCGGCCAGTAGCGGCGGATCTCGGCGTAGAAGGCATCCGCGCGCGCCGGATCGACGCGGTAGTCGATCTGCCTCGGGCGTGTCCACCTGGTCGAGCCACTGCACGTCCGGGCCGAAGCGCGCCTGGCCGCCGAGGTCGAGCGTCAGGTGCACGCCGAGCCCGCCCGGCTGCGGGATCGGATAGACCAGGCGCTCGAACGGCGCACGGCCGGCGAGCGCGAAATAGTTGCCCTTGGCGAAGCGCGCCTGCGGCAGCGCCGTGCGCCGCAGCCCATCGTGCGGTCGCGGCCAGCGCCGGTGCCCACAACCCGGCGGCATTGACGACGATGCGCGCGCGCAGCTCGGTCGGCGTCTCGCCGCCGACCTGCAGCACATGACCGTCGCCGTCGCTGTGCATCGCGAGCACCGGCGAGCACACCGCCAGCATGCCGCCGTGCGGCTTCGAGCCCGCCCTGCAGCGACAGCATCAGCGCATGGCTGTCGATGATGCCGGTCGACGGCGACAGCAGCGCCGCGACGCCGCGCAGCGCCGGCTCGAGCGCATTCATCTCGCGCCTGCGTCAGCCACTGCAGGTCGTCGACGCCATTGGCGCGCGCGCGCTGCTCGATCGCGCGCAGCTCGGCGCAGCTGCGACTCGTCGCTCGCGACGATCAGCTTGCCGCAGCGCCGGTGCGGCACGCCGTGCTCGTCGCAGTGGTGGTACAGCTGCCACTTGCCGGCCACGCACAGCCGCGCCTTGAGCGAGCCGGCCGGGTAGTAGATGCCGGCGTGGATGACCTCGCTGTTGCGCGAACTGGTCGCGGTGCCGATCGCATCGGCCGCTCGAGCACGATCGTCTCGAGCCCGGCGCGCGCCAGCGCACGGCCGACCGCCAGTCCGACGACGCCGGCGCCGATCACGCATGCATCGATCTGGTCCATGGCGTCGATTGTGGCAAACCCGCGGCAGGCCGCCCGGTGCTCCAGGAGTTGCGATAATTGCGGCCATGGACCCGTCCCGTCGCACCCCTGCTCCCGAGGCAGACGCCCTGCTCCCGCACCCGCCGCTGACCGACTACTACCGCGACGAGGCCGAGCACGCCCGCTACCTGCGGCGCATCTTCGACGCGACCGCCGCCGACTACGACCGCATCGAGCGCGTGCTGGCGCTCGGCAGCGGCCCCTGGTACCGGCGCACCGCACTGCAGCGCGCCGGGCTTGCGCGCGGGCGCCGATGTGCTCGACGTCGGCATCGGCACCGGGCTGGTCGCGCGCGAGGCGCTGCAAGCTGATCGGCGAGCAGCGGCAGCCTGGTCGGCGTCGATCCGAGCCCGGGCATGATGGGCGAGGTCGACCTGCCCGGTGTCGAGCTGGTGGCCGGCCGTGCCGAGGCGCTGCCGCGCGCCGACGCGAGCTGCGATTTCGTCTCGATGGGCTATGCGCTGCGCCACATCTCCGACGTGCGCGCCGCCTTCGCCGAATTCCACCGCGTGCTGCGTCCCGGCGGCCGGCTGCTGATCCTCGAGATCAGCAAACCCGACGGCGCCGCTCGGCACCGCGCTGCTCAAGGCGCTACATGCGCGCGGTCGTGCCGCTGATCGCCCGGGTGGTTGCGCGGCGCCGCGACACCGCCGAGCTGTGGCGCTACTACTGGGACACGATCGAGGCCTGCATGCCGGGCGAGGCGGTGCTCGCCGAACTGCGTGCGGCCGGATTCGTCGTCGGTGCAGCGCAGCCGCCAGCTCGGCATCTTCTCCGAATACACCGCGGTCAAGCCGGCCGGAGCGGCGGCATGAATCGGCACGCAGCGCCGGAGCGGCGTGGTGAACTGGCCCGGCTCGGACGCGGCGACGCCGAGCCGACGCACTGCGACGTGGTCGTGATCGGCGGCGGCCCGGCCGGCTCGACCATCGCCGCGCTGCTTGCGCAGCAGGGGCGCAACGTGGTGCTGCTCGAGAAGGCGACGCATCCGCGCTTTCACATCGGCGAGTCGCTGCTGCCGAGCAATGTCGAGCTGTTCGAGCGGCTCGGCGTGCGCGAGCAGGTCGAGGCGATCGGCATGCCCAAGTGGGGCATCGAGTTCGTCTCGCCCGACCATGCGCACCGCAGCTACCTCGAGTTCGCCGACGCCTGGGACAAGAGCCAGCCGTATGCGTGGCAGGTGCGGCGCTCCGAGCTCGACGAGCTGCTGTTCCGCAACGCCGCGGCGCGCGGCGCAACGGCGCTCGAGGGCTGCCGCGTGCGCGACGTCGCGTTCGATGCCGACGGCGCCGACGTGGAGGCCGAGACCGTCGAGCGGCCGGCGCCGCTGGCGCGCCCGCTTCGTCGTCGATGCCTCCGGGCCGCGACACGCTGCTCGCCAACAAGCTGCGCTGCAAGCACAAGAACCCGCGCCACAACAGCTCGGCGCTGTTCGGCCACTTACCGCGGCGCGCGCCGGCTCGACGGCAAGCGCGAGGGCAACATCAGCGTGATGTGGTTCCGCCACGGCTGGTTCTGGTTCATCCCGCTGGCCGACGGCACCACCAGCGTCGGCGTGGTGTGCTGGCCGCACTACCTGAAGTCGCGCGACAAGCCGCTGCGCGAATTCTTCGCCGACACGATCGCGATGTGCCCCGAACTGGCCGAGCGGCTGCGCGGCGCGACGCTGGTCGACGACCAGGTGCATGCCACCGGCAACTACTCGTACAGCAGCGACCACGCCTGCGGCGACCGCTACCTGCTGCTCGGCGACGCCTACACCTTCATCGACCCGATGTTCTCGTCGGGCGTCTACCTCGCGATGCGCAATGCCTTCGACGGGGTCGAGGTGGTGGCGACCCGGCTCGACCAGCCCGCAGCGAGCGCGCAGCGCGCGCGCCGCCGCTACGAGGCGCTGGCGCGCAAGGGGCCGGACGAGTTCTCGTGGTTCATCCTGCGCGTCACCAACCCGACCATCCGCCAGCTCTTCATGTACCCGCAGAACCCGCTGCGCGTGCAGGAGGCGCTGCTGTCACTGCTGGCCGGCGACCTGTACGGCCGCAGCCCGATCCAGCCCTCGCTGTGGGTGCTGAAGGCGATCTACTACCTGATCTCGCTGCGCCACCTGCCGCGCAGCCTGCGGGCTGGCGCCTGCGCCGGCGCAACCTGAGCCTGGAGCGCGCGGCCGAGCGCGGCAGCGCGGTCGAGGCCGGATGAGCGCGCCGCACCGCCTCCGACCGCCGCCGCCGCAGCGCGATCGTCCGGCGGCGCGCCGGCTGGTCGCGCTGCTGGCGGTGCTCGTCGGCAGGCGGCGCCGGCGCGGCCGAACGCCCGCTGTGGGAACTCGGCGCCGGCGTCGCCGGCCTGCGCATGCCGCACTACCGCGGCGCCGACCAGTCGCGCAACTGGCTGCTGCCGGTCCCCTACATCGTCTACCGCGGCGAGATCCTGCAGGCCGACCGCGACGGCGCGCGCGCGCTGCTGTTCGAATCGCGAGCGGGTCGAGTTCGACCTGAGTGCCGCCGCCAGTGCGCCGACGCGCAGCGACGACAACCGCGCCCGCGAGGGCATGTCCGACCTGGCGCCGACGGTCGAGATCGGTCCGAACCTGAACCTGCGGCTCGCCGACGGCGCCGGCTGGAAGCTCGACCTGCGCGCGCCGCTGCGCGCCGCGGTGACGCTCGAATCCGAACCGCGCGGCATCGGCTGGGTCGCGAGTCCGAACCTGAACCTCGACCTGCCACCGCATCGGCGCCTGGCAGCTCGGCCTGCAGGCCGGCGTGCTGTACGGCAGCCGACGCTTCAACGGCTACTTCTACGACGTCGCCGGCGCGGCGAGGCGACCGCGGCGCGGCCCGGCCTACCGGGCGCCAGCCGGCTATGCCGGCGCGCAGTTCACGCTCGCCGCATCGCGCCGCGACGGCGACCGCTGGCTGGGTGCCTTTGCGCGTCTCGACCACCTCGGCGGCGCCCGCTTCGCCGACAGCCCGCTGCTGCGCGCAACGCGCCACCGTGTCGATCGGCATCGCGGTGTCGTGGGTCTTGGCGCGCTCGACGCGGCTGGTGACGGTCGACGACTGACGACACCCGATGCAGCCGCTCCGCCACCTCGCCGCCACCGCCCTGCTGCTTGCGCTGCTGCTCGCGCTCGGCGCTGATGTCGCTGGTCGCCAACCTGGTCGCGGTGCTGCTCCACCCGCTGCTGCCGGCGCGCAGCGGCGCGGCGATCGGACGCCAGCTGATCCGCCGCACCTACCGCATGTTCTGGTCGCATGGCCGGCCTGAGCGGCATGCTGCGGCTCGACTCGGCGGTGCTCGACCGGCTGCGCGACGAACCCGGCCTGATCATCGCCGCCAACCACCCGAGCATGCTCGACGCGCTGATCCTGGTCGCGCGCCTGCCGCGCGGCGCCTGCATCATGAAGGCCGAGCTGATGCGCAACATCTTCCTCGGCGCCGGCGCGCGGCTGGCACGCTACATCCGCAACGACTCGGCGCTGTGCATGGTGCGGCTGGCGGTGCAGGACCTGCGCGACGGCGGTCAGCTGGTGATCTTTCCCGAAGGCACGCGCACCACGCAACGGCCGGTCAATCCCTTCACCAGCGCGGCGCCGCTGATCTCCAAGCTGGCCGACGCGCCGATCCAGACCGTCTTCATCGACACCGACTCGCCCTACCTCGGCAAGGGCTGGCCGCTGTGGCGCCTGCCGCCGCTGCCGATCGCTTCACGGTCCGGCTCGGCGAGCGCTTCGCCCCGGCGGCCGATGTCCATGCACAGCAGCAGCGGCTCGGAGCGCTATTTCGCCGCCAATGTGCGCAGCGGCGCGCCGGCGGCGCCGCAGCGCGAAGGGCCGCACTCCGAAGACCTGGTCGGCATGACTGCGCCGCGGTCGTTCGGCCCGGTCACCAGCACCGCCAACCGGGCTGCATCGGCCAGCCACCTGGTCCTGATCCCGAGCTACAACACCGGCGCAAAGCTGCTCGAGACGGTGCGCGACGCCTGCGCGCAATGGAATCCGGTCTGGGTCGTGATCGACGGCAGCACCGACGGTTCGGCCGAGGCGGTGCAGCGCCTGGCCGAAACCGAGCCGGCCTGCGCGTGATGGTGCTGCCGCACAACCAGGGCAAGGGCGCGGCCGCTGCTGCACGGCCTGCAGGCGGCGCGCGCGCGCCGGCTACACGCCACGCGCTGACGATGGATGCCGACGGCCAGCATCCGGCGGCGCTGATCGGCGAGTTCATGCAGGCATCGATCGAACGGCCGGAGGCGATGATCCTGGGGCGCCCGGTCTTCGACGCCAGCGCGCCGCTGCTGCGGGTGCGCGGCCGCCGCATCTCCAACTGGTGGACCGACCTCGAGACGCTCGGCGCCGGCATCGCCGATTCGCTGTACGGCTTTCGCGTCTACCCGGTCGACGCGCTGATCGACGGTGATGCAGCGCCAGCCCTGGATGCGCCGCTTCGACTTCGACACCGAAGCGGTGGTGCGCCTGGCCTGGCGCGGCGTCAAGCCGATCAACCGCGATGCGCCGGTGCGCTACCTGACGCGCCGACGAAGGCGGCGTCTCGCACTTCCGCTACGGTCGCGACAACGCGCTGCTGAGCTGGATGCACCTGCGGCTGATGCTCGAATTCGTGCTGCGGCTGCCGGGGCTGATGTGGCGCAAGGCGACCGGCAGCCGCCGTTCCAGCGCTAACCCTGGCGTGGCCCCTCCGGTGCGAGCGCAGCGGGCGCAGGCTGCATCGGGCCTGAAGGCCCTCCTACCGCCTTGGCGACGCTTGCACCGTCACGCGAAGGGCGGCGCGCACCCGGCGCGCCGCAACCGCTCACTTCAGGTCGACACCGTAGAAGGTGTGGCGGCCGAACGGGCTCAGCTTGAAGTCGACGACTTCCTTGCGGATCGGCTTCAGCTGCACCGCATGGGCGATCGTGAACCAGGGCGCCTGTTCCTTGAAGATCAGCTGCGCCTGCGAGTACAGCTTGCGTGCGCTCGGCCTGGTCGTTGGTCGTCTTGGCCTTGATCACCAGATCCTCGAACGGCTGGTGGCACCACTTGGCGACGTTCGAGCCGTTGGTCTTGGCCGCGTCGCAGCCGAGCAGCGTGTGCAGGAAGTTGTCCGGGTCGCCGTTGTCACCGGTCCAGCCGAGCATGCCGGTCTGGTGCTCGCCGGTCTGCATCCGCTTGCGGTACTCGCCCCACTCGAAGCTCTTGATCTCGGCCTTGACGCCGACCTTGGCCAGGTCGGCCTGCATCAGCTCGGCGATGCGCTTGGCGTTCGGGTTGTAGGGGCGCTGCACCGGCATCGCCCACAGGTCGGTCTCGAAGCCGTTCGGATGGCCGGCCTCGGCCAGCAGCTTCTTGGCGCCGCCGGATCGAACGGCTCGTCCTTGACCGCGTCGTTGTACGACCACATGCGTCGGCGGGATCGGATTCTTGGCCGGGATGCCGGTGCCGAGGTAGACCGCATCGACGATCGCCTTCTTGTCGATCGCCATGTTGATCGCCTTGCGCACGCGCACGTCGTCGAACGGCTTCTTGGTCGTGTTGTAGGCCAGGTAGCCGACGTTCAGGCCCGGCTGCTCGAGCACCGTGACCTTGGCGTCGGCGCGCATCGCCGGCAGGTCGGCCGGGTTCGGATACGGCATCACATGGCACTCGCCCTTCTGCAGCTTGGCCCAGCGCACCGATGCGTCCGGCGTGATCGCGAACACCAGGTCGTCGATCTTGGCCTTGCCGGCCCAGTAGTGCGGGTGCGCCTTGTAGCGCACGATCGCGTCCTTCTGGTACTGCACCAGGTAGAACGGGCCGGTGCCGATCGGGTCCTGGTCGATCTTCTCGGGCGTGCCGGCCTTGAGCATCGCGTCGGCATATTCCTTCGACTGCACGCCGGCGAACTCCATCGCGAAGCTCGACAGGAACGGCGCCTCGGGCTTGTCGAGCGTCATCTTGACGGTGTGGTCGTCGACCTTCTCGACCGACTTCAGCAGCTTGTGCATGCCCATGACGTTGAAGTAGGCGTGGTTGGTGCTCGTGACCTTGAAGTACGGGTGGTCTTCCTTCCACTGCCGCTCGATCATGAAGATCACGTCGTCGGCGTTGAAGTCACGCGTCGGCTTGAAGGCGCGCGTGTTGTGCCACTTGACGCCCTTGCGCAGGATGAAGGTGTATTCCTTGCCGTCGGGCGAGATGGTCCAGCGCTCGGCCAGACCCGGCACGACCTTGGTGCCGCCCGGCTCGAAGTCGACCAGCCGGCTGTAGATCTGGCTGTTGGCGTCGAACGAGGTGCCGGTGGTGTTGACGCCGGGGTAGAAGTTCTCGGGGCTGCCTTCGGAGCAGTAGACCAGCGTCTTGGCGGCTGCGGGCAGCGCCGCGAGCGAGCCGAGCAGGGCGACGGCGAGTGCGGCTTGCCGGGCACGCGCGAGCCGACGGTCGGCGGCGAACGGACAGTGAATCAATCATCCAGACTCTCCTTCGGGGTTGCAACGACGTGGCCGCGCTCAGGGCACGAGCCGGGGTAAGGCGCTCGGCGTGGTGGCAGGCGACGATGCGCTGATCGAGCTGGCGCGGCGGCGGCCGCTCGGCCGGCACAGTTCGGTGGCATGCGGGCAGCGCGTCACGAACACGCAGCCGCGCGGCGGATCGAGCGGCGACGGCAGCTCGCCCTTCAGCACGATGCGCTCGCGCGCCGCGCCGGATCCGGCCAGGCCCGGCGTCGACGCGAGCAGCGCCTGCGTGTAGGGATGCAGCGGGCGCTCGAAGATGCAGCCGCTTCGGCGCCCTGCTCGACCGCATGGCCGAGGTACATCACCAGCACGTCGTGCGCGATGTGGCGCACCACGCCGAGGTCGTGCGAGATGAACAGGTAGGCCAGCCCGAGCTCGTCCTGCAGGTCGGCCAGCAGGTTCAGCACCTGGGCCTGGATCGAGACGTCGAGCGCCGACACCGGCTCGTCGGCGACGACCAGCGCCGGGTCGAGCATCAGCGCGCGCGCGATCGCGATGCGCTGGCGCTGGCCGCCGGAGAACATGTGCGGATAGCGCTCGTGGTGCTCGGGACGCAGGCCGACGCGCGCCAGCATCGCGCGCGAGCGCTCGTCGCGCTCGGCCGCGCTCAGCTCGGCTGTTGATCTCGAGCGGCGCCTCGCAGGATGGCGCCGATCTTCTTGCGCGGATTGAGCGAGCCGTACGGGTTCTGGAACACCAGCTGCACCGAGCGGCGCAGCGCGCGGCGCTGCTCGGCCGCTGGCCTGCACCACGTCGACGCCCGTCGAGTTCGAGCGAGCCGCCGGTCGGCGTCTCGATCAGCGCGACCATGCGCGCCAGCGTCGACTTGCCGCAGCCCGATTCGCCGACCACCGCCAGCGTCCGGCCGGCAGCCAGCTCGAAGCTGACACGCCGCCGACCGCCTGCAGCTGCGCCGGCGCGCGGAACAGGACCGCGGCTGATGCGGTAGGCCTGCGTCAGCTCGCTGCGCCCGCACCACCGGACGCTCGCTCATGCATGCCTCCACCGGCAGCGGCGCGTCGCGCCGCGTCGGCTGCGGATCGGTCGCCAGCGGATAGTGGCAGCGCACCTGGCCGTCCTGCCAGCGCCGCAGCGCCGGTCGCTCGGCGCGGCAGTGCGCGGTGGCATAGGCGCAGCGCGGCGCGAACAGGCAGCCCGGCGGCCGGTCGTGCAGGCCGGGCACCATGCCCGGGATGGTCGCCAGCCGGGTCCGCGCCGTCGCTGCGCTCGGGCAGCGCGGCCAGCAGCGCCTCGGTGTAGGGATGCTGCGGCGCGTTGAACAGCGCCTGCGGCGCCGCGCTGCTCCACCACCTGGCCGGCATACATCACCGCCACGCGCTGCGCCATCTCGCGACACCACGCCCATGTTGTGGCGTGATCAGCACCAGCGCCATGCCGCGCTCGCGCTGCAGGTTGCGCAGCAGGTCGAGGATCTGCGCCTGGATCGTGACGTCGAGCGCGGTGGTCGGCTCGTCGGCGATCAGCAGCTTGCGGGTTGCAGGCGATCGCCATCGCGATCATCACGCGCTGGTTCATGCCGCCCGACAGCTGGTGCGGAAAGGCCTTCGAGCCGGCTGTGCGGCGCCGGGATGCCGACCTGCTCGAGCAGCTCGATCGCGCGCTGGCGCGCCGCGTCGCGGTCCATGCCGAGGTGCAGCCGCAGCGTCTCGGCCAGCTGGAAGCCGATCGTGAAGCACGGGTTCAGGCTGGTCGTCGGATCCTGGAAGATCATCGCCACGTCCTTGCCGATCAGCTCGGCTGCGCCGCTTGCCGCGACAGCTCGAGCAGGTCGTGGCCGTCGAAGCGCAGCCGGTCGGCGCTGCACGCGGCCCGGGTAGCCGATCAGGCCCATCAGCGCCATCATGGTCACGCTCTTGCCCGAGCCGGATTCGCCGACGATGCCGAGCACCTCGCCGGCCTCGAGCGTCAGGCTCACGCCGTCGACCGCGTGCAGGACGCCGTGGCTGCGCCGGGAACTCGACGGACAGGTTGTCGATCTCGAGCAGCGGCATCGTGTCATCGGTGGTTCAGCGTCTTCAGCTTGCGGGTCGAGCGCATCGCGCAGGCCGTCGCCGAGCAGGTTGAACGACAGCACCGTGATCAGGATCATCAGGCCCGGAAAGGTCACGACCCACCAGGCGCGCAGCACGAACTCGCGCGCATCGGCCAGCATGGTTCCCCATTCGGGCGACGGCGGCTGCGCGCCGAGGCCGAGGAAGCCGAGCGCGGCGGCATCGAGGATGGCGGTCGAGATGCCCAGCGAGGCCTGCACGATCAGCGGCGCGGCGCAGTTGGGCAGCACCTCGCTGAACATCAGCCGCAGGTTGCCGGCGCCGTTCATGCGCGCCGCGGTCACATAGTCCTTCGAGGTCTCGGCGATCACCGCGGCGCGCGTGATCCGCACATAGTGCGGCAGCACGACGATCGCCACCGCCAGCATCGCGTTGATCAGCCCGGGGCCGAGGATCGCCACGATGACGATGGCCAGCAGCAGGCTCGGCAGCGTCAGGATGATGTCCATCGCGCGCATCATCGCGATCTCGAAGACGCCGCGGAAGAAGCCGGCGGTCAGGCCGAGCACGGTGCCGACCAGCACCGACAGCGCGACCACCGCGACGCCGATCACCAGCGACAGCCGCGCGCCGTGGATCAGCCGCGACAGCATGTCGCGCCCGATCGCGTCGGTGCCGAGCGGATGAGCCGCCGAGCCGCCGGCCTGCCAGATCGGCGGCTGCAGGAACACCGACGGTGTCGGTCAGGTCGGGCGGATAGGGTGCGAGCCACGGCGCGAACAGCGCCAGCAGCAGCACGCCGACGACGATCACCAGGCCGGCGACGCGCGCCCCGGTTGGCGCTGAAGTCGCTCCAGAACTCGCGCAGCGGCTGCGGCGGCGGCAGCTCGGGCGCGGCATCGGCACGCTGGCAGGACGGTGCTCATCGGCTGACCCGGATGCGCGGATTGATGATGCCGTAGGTGATGTCGACCAGCAGGTTGACGATCATCACCATCGACGCCGAGCAGCAGCATGCCGCCCTGCAGCACCGGATAGTCGCGCCGGCCGATCGCCTCGATCAGCCACTTGCCGACGCCCGGCCAGGAGAAGATCGTCTCGGTCAGGATCGCGCCGGTGAACAGCACGCCGACCTGCAGGCCGATCACCGTGACCACCGGGATCAGCGCATTGCGCAGCGCATGCAGGCCGACCACGCGCAGCGGCGGCAGGCCCTTGGCGCGCGCGGTGCGGATGTAGTCCTCGCCGAGCACCTCGAGCATCGCCGAGCGCGTCATGCGCGCGATCACCGCGAGCGGATTGGTGCCGAGCACGATCGTCGGCAGCGACCAGGTGCGGCGAGCGTCGACCCGAAGGCGCCCTCGTCGCCCGCGAGCAGGCTGTCGATCAGCAGGAAGCCGGTGACCGGCTCGATGTAGTGCATCACCGAGATCCGGCCCGAGACCGGCGTCAGGTCGAGCTGCACCGAGAACAGCAGGATCAGCAGCAGGCCCCACCAGAAGATCGGCATCGAATAGCCGGTCAGCGACACGCCCATCACGCCGTGGTCGAGCAGCGAGTTGCGCTTGACCGCCGCCAGGATGCCGGCCGGGATGCCGAGCAGCAGCGCGAAGGCGATCGCGCACACGCCGAGCTCGACGGTGGCCGGAAACAGCGCCAGGAACTCGTCGAGCACCGGCGCGCGGGTGACGATCGACTTGCCGAGGTCGCCCTGCAGCACGCGGCGCGATGTAGATGCCGTACTGCACCAGCAGCGGCTGGTCGAAGCCGAATTCCTGGCGCAGCTGCGGCATGGCGCTCGGCGTCGATGCCGCGCTCGCCGGCCATCGTCTCGATCGGGTCGCCCGGCACCAGCCGGATCAGCAAGAAGGCGAGCAGCGTCATCCCGAAGAAGGTCGGGATGATCAGGCTGACGCGGGTCAGGATGAAACGTAGCAAGAAGCCCTCACACGCATCGGTCGCACACGGATTCAGGACAAATTCGCCTTCGCTCCGGCCGCCGCAGCGTCGCAAGCGGACGTCAGCGACCGGCGAAGGCGCGGTTCTCGCACCAGGATCCGGATCGCTCATTCGGTCCGGCGCGGTGCGCGGACTCTAATGCAAGCGCAGTGCCCACAGGGGCGGGTTTTCGGCAGCACGCGATGATCGACGGCAGAATCGTTCGACCGCGATGAACCAGCGCCCGCCCTGACCCTCAGGCCTGCGGCGCATGGCGACGTCGACGCGATCGCCGCGCATGTCGCGCACGCTGATCGAGACCGGGCTCGGCTGGCGCTACACGCCGCCGCGCATCGCGCGCGTTGATCGGCGATCCCGAGGTGAGCGCCGTGGTCGCCGAGTCGGCGGCCGGCTGGCCGGCTTCGCGCTGATGCAGTTCGGTGACGACGACGGACACCTGGTGCTGCTCGCGGTGCAGCCGGCGCAGCGGCGGCGCGGCATCGCCAAGCCCTGCTCGACTGGCTGCTCGCGTCGGCGCGCGTGGCGGGCCTCGGCGCGATCAAGGTCGAGCTGCGGATCGACAACTTCGGCGCGCTGGCGCTGTACCGGCGGCTCGGCTTCGTCGAAACCGGGCTCGATCCGGACTACTACCGCAGCGGCATCGGTGCGCGCCGGATGGTGCTGCGCCTGCGTCCGGGCCTGCGCAGTCGGACGTCAGCACATCCCGCCGTTGACCGAGATCACCTGGCCGGTGATGTAGGCCGCATCGGGGCCGGCCAGGAAAGCGGCCAGCGCGGCCACCTCGTCGGCGCGTCCGGCGCGCTGCACCGGGCACCAGCCGCTTGATCGACTCGGCATCGAAGGCCTGGTCGGCCATCGGCGAGGCGATGATGCCGGGCGCGATCGCATTGACCGTGACGCCGCGGCTCGCCACCTCGAGCGAGAGCGCGCGCGTGGCGCTGTTGATCGCGCCCTTGGCCGCCGCGTAGTTGACCTGGCCGCGGTTGCCGATCAGCCCGGCCACCGACGAGATGTTGATGATGCGGCCCCAGCGGGTGCGCAGCATCGGCAGCAGCAGCGGCTGGGTGACGTTGTAGAAGCCGTTCGAGCGAGACATCGATCACGCGGTGCCACTGCGCCGGCCGCATGCCGGGAAAGACCGCATCGTCGTGCATGCCGGCGTTGTTGACGATCAGCTGCACCGCGCCGTCGTCCAGCATGCGCTCGCACGCCGCGCGGCTGGCGGCGCCGTCGGTCAGGTCGAAGACGCAGCAATCGGCGCTGCCGCCGGCGGCGCGGATCTCGTCGGCCAGCGCCTCGATTCGCTGCGGCCGCGAATTGGCGTGCAGCAGCAGCCGCGCGCCGGCCGCTGCCAGCCGGCGCGCGATGGCGCTGCCGATCTCGCCGCTGCGCGCCGGTGACGAGGGCGCGCCGACCCTCGATGCCCGGCCCGGGCGGGCTCACCGCCCGCTCCCGGCCGGATCCAGCAGCACCGTGGCCCGGCCTTCGGCCAGCCTGCGGCCGTCGGTCGCATCGACATGGAAGCGATACGACACCAGGCTCGCATCACCGGCCAGGCGCTGCGCGTGCACCTGCAGGTCGCCCTCGATGTCGTGCAGCGCGGTCACGCCGAAGCGCACATCGCGCAGCGCGGCGAGATAGCCGCCGCGCGGCGGCTGCCTCGGCGGGCGCCAGCAGCGCGCCGTGCAGCGCCATCGCCTGCGCCGCATATTCGACCGCGCACGGCGCCAGCAGCCCGCTCGCGCTGCGCAGCGGATGGTCGGTCGCGCGATGGCCGGTGGCGCTGCAGTGCACCGTGCCGGCATCCCACCGCAGCAACCGGTCGAGCAGGCACATGCGGCCGGCGTGCGGGATGCGCGCGGCGATGCCGGCGGCGTCGAGCTGCGGCGGCGCGCTTCGGGGCCCGGCAACGCTCACGTCGGGCCGCACCGGCGCGCGGCGCCAGCGCCAGCTGCAGGCTGTTCGGCTCGAGGTACTCGATCGCCAGCCGCGGCCGGCCTGCCGCGCGCGAGCGCCTGCAGCAGCGGCAGGCAGCGCGCTGCCGGCACGCCGCTGCGCAGCGCCTCGAGCGCCGGCATCGTCGCAGCGCGTCGAGCGGCGCCGGCGCCGAGCCGCAGCTCGAGATCGGCCAGCGCCGGGCCGGGCGACGGCGGGGCGAGCAGCAGCGCGACGCCGAAGGTGTCGGCGATCGGCCGCACCGTGCGCATCGGCTCCGGATAGCCGGCATCGGCGCGACGAGCAGCACCGGCCGCTGCTCGGCGATGCATTGCACCGCCGCCTCGAGCAGCCCGGCGCCGAAGCTGGCGTCGTGGGCGCACAGGCTGGTCGACGGCGCCTGCGAGGCGGTCGCGATGTGCCAGTAACCGGCCGGCGCGTTGTGGACCGAATTGGTGAAGCGGGTCGGCGAGACCAGCCGGTCGGCGCCGGCCAGCACCTCGCACAGCGCATGGCAGTTGCTGCCGTCGCCGGTCGACGCACTGAACACCGTCGCAAGCGTCGCCGGATCGAGCGCCGCCGCGTCGCAGGCCTGCTCGGCGACCGCGATCGACAGCTTGATGATCTCGCCGGCGCGGCGCCGCTCGGCCGGCGGCAGCCGCTGCGGCGCCGGCAGCACGGTCGGCTGCGACCGCCACCGACCGGCCGGATCGGCGAGCGCGGCGCGCGCGGACGTCCCAGTCTGCCGAACCCGGGGCCGACCAGTCCGACCGAGCGCAGCTGCAGCCGCAACGCCAGCGACGCGCGTCATGCGGCGGCCCCGAGCAGCAGGCAGGCATTGGTGCCGCCGAAGCCGAAGGAATTGCTCGCCACCACGCGCAGCCGCGCCGGCCGCGGCTCGGTCGACGTAGTGGCAGCGCAGCTGCGGATCGGGCGTGACCCGGTTGGCGCCGGCCGGAATCGCCTGGTGCTGCAGCGCCAGCACCGCGATCGCCGCCTCGACCGCGCCGGCGGCGCCCAGCGTGTGGCCGGTCGCGCCCTTGGTCGAACTGCACGGCAACCCGCTCGCCGAACACCTGCAGCACCGCCAGGTCCTCGGCGCTGTCGTTGGTCGGCGTCGCGGTGCCGTGCAGGTTGACGTAGTCGACCGCGCCGGCGGCGAGGCCGGCCTGCTGCAAGCGCGCCGCGCATCGCGGCGATGGCGCCGGCGCCCTGCGGGATGCGGGCTGCTCATGTGGTGGCCGTCGCTGCTCTCGCCGACGCCGAGCAGCCAGGCCGCGGCGCCGCCGGCCGTCTCGCGCTCGAGCAGGCTGAAGGCCGCGCCCTCGCCGAGCGAGAGGCCGCGCCGGCCGGCATCCCAGGGCCGGCAGATCTCGGGCGACAGCAGCTCGAGCGAATTGAAGCCGTACAGCGTCGTCAGGCACATGCTGTCGACGCCGCCGACCACCGCCGCGTCGATCAGGCCGAGCTCGATCATGCGCGCCGCGTTGGCATACACCTTGGCGCTCGACGAGCAGGCGGTCGAGACCACCGCCGCCGGCCCGTGCAGCCCGAGCGCGCGGCGCGTGAAGTCGGCGACCGAATAGCAGTTGTGCGTCTGCGCGTAACGGAAGTCGGCCGGCAGCGCGCCGGCTGGCCGGATCGCGGCGCCGATAGGCGAGCTCGGTCTGCAGGATGCCCGAGGTGCTGGTGCCGATGAAGACGCCGATGCGTTCCGCGCCGTGGCGCGCCACCGCGCCGGCCACCGCGTCGGCGAAGCCGTCGCTGTGCAGCGCCAGCCAGGCCAGGCGGTTGTTGCGGCAGTCGTAGTCGGCCAGTTCGACCGGGCAGCGCGCTGCTCGTCGACACCGTCGACCAGGCCGAGCCAGCTGTCGAGCGTCGCGCGTCTCGAAGCGCTGGCGGCGCAGGCCGCTGCGGCCTTCGCGCCAGGGTGCGCCAGCTTGCGGCACGGCCGCTGCCGATCGCGCTGACCAGGGTACAGGCGCTGATCGCGAGCGGTGCCTTCATCGCTCGGCCACCAGCAGCACGTTGGCGAACGGCGTTCCGCGGTGCATCGGCACGCTGGTCACCGAGGCGAAGCCGAGCTGCTGCAGCAGCCCGCACCACTCGGCGAGCGAGCGGCAGAAGGTCGGCGCCACGCGATGGCCGCGCAGCGCGGTGACGATGCGGTCGATCCACTGGCTGGCGACGAAGCCGCGCCGGGCGCGCTGGTCGCCGATGCGCAGCAGCAGCCGACCGCCGTCGGACAAGCGCCGCATGCACCCGCTGCAGCAAGCGCCTGCTGGGCGGCATGGTCGACATAGTGCAGCACGTCGAGGATGACGACCACGTCGCACGGCGGCAACGCCGCCTGCGTCATGTCGGCGCAGATGAACTCCGGCCGGCCGGCCAGCCCGGCCAGCGCGCGGCGGGCCCGCTCCACGTCGCGCGGCATCAGCTCGATGCCGGTGTAGCGGGCATCGGCCGGCGCCGCGGCCCAGCCCGTCGGCCAGCGGCCGGCGGCAGCGCAGTCGCCAGCCGCGCCGACCAGGCTTGCCAGCAGGCCCTGGCCGCAGCCGATGTCGACGACGCGCGCTCCGGGCGCGATGTCGCCGCGCTCGAGCAGGCTGCGGAAGACCGGATCCCAGCCGAGCTTGCCGCGCGCGAAATGCCAGGCGAAGCGGCCCGCCGCGCGGTACGGCTGCGACGCCGCGTCGCGCAATGAGCGCCAGGCGCGATCGGCGCAACGGCGCTGCGACGCGGCAGGCCGGTCGGTGCCCGGCTCGAACACCCGATCCGGCGCAGTCACCGGGCGACTCCCGCGGCGGCGAGCGGCACCGCCTCCGGCACCGGGTCGAGCGTCACCCAGCGCAGCCCGGCCGCGCGCGCCGCGGCGGCCAGCTGCGGCAGCACGTCGAACAGCACCGGTCGGCCGCTGCGCGCGCTGCGCGCGGCATGGCCGTCGTGCAGCAGCAGGATGTCGCCGCCCGCCAGGCCGCGCGTCAGCCGGGACAGCACACGCTGCGGATCGGTTTCGCGGGTATCGAAGCCGCGCCGCGTCCAGCTCGCCAGGCCGCAGCCCGAGGCGGTGCAGCACCGGATCGAGGAACGGATTGCGCAAGCCGGCCGGGGCCCGGAACCAGCCCGGCCGCGCGGCCGGTGAGGTCGGCCAGGATCTGCTGCGCATCGGCCATCTCGGCGGCGATGCGCGCGGCCCGAACAGCGAGAAATTGAGGCGGTGGTGGTGGCTGTGGTTCTGCACCGAATGGCCGCGCGCGGCGATGCGCCGGGTCAGCTCGGGATGGCGCTGCGCTCGCTCGGCGATGCAGAAGAAGGTGGCCGCGGATGCCGAGTGAATCGAGCACGTCGAGCAGCGCCGGCGTGACCTGCGGATCCGGACCGTCGTCGATCGTCAGCGCGATCTCGCCGCGCGCCGCGCGCGCCGGCATCGAGCCGGGTCAGGTTGGGGCCGAGCAGGCGGCTGCGCGGCAGCAGCCCGGCGGCCGCGAGCGCCAGGTGATCGACGGCGACGCCGGCAAGCGCCCAGCCGGCGAGTCCGGGCGCGGCAACGACCGCACCGGCGGCGAGCAGATGGATGCCGACGCTGGCCTTGATCGAGACCGGGCATCGGCCAGCCGGCGGCTGGCGGGACGGGAACAGTGGCCATGCGGAACAACGAGACCCCCGGCAGCGGGAGGCGGAGCGGGGCGGCCCCGAATTTTCCCACAAGCGTCGACCCGGACGCGCGGCGTCAGGGCGCAGCGGTCGTGCCGGCGCGCTCGACCCGCGCCAGCGCCGCGGCCAGCAGCAGCGCCAGCAGCGCACCAGGAGCCACCACCCGGCCGATCGCCGACAGCGCCGGGATCTCCGACAGCGCGATCAGTCCGAACGAGGCGACGGTCGTCAGGTTGGCCAGCAGCAGCGAGGCGAGCGTATCCGGATCGGCACGGCCGTCGCTGCGCAGCTGGTCGAAGAACAGGCCGTAATTCGAGCCGACCGCGATCACCAGCAGCAGCCCGACCAGGTGCAGGATGCCGAGCGCGACGTCGAGCAACGCCAGCGCCGCCCAGCGTGAGCACGACCGCCAGCACGAGCGGCAGGCAGACGCGGCCGAGCCGGCGCAGCGAGCGCAGATGCCAGGCGAGCAGGGCGACCACCGCCGAGACCCCCGAGCAGCGCCTGCAGCAGCGCCTCGTCGAGGTAGTGCGCATACAGGCGGTCGAGCTCGTGCTTGATGTCGACCACCTGCACGTCGTGCGTGGCGGCCAGATCCTGCAGTGCCGCCCGCACCGGCGCGGCGATCGGCGTGTCGGCGCCGGGCTGCAGCGGCAGCAGCGCCGTCCAGCCGCCGGCGGCGCGCTCGAACAGCAGCGCGTCCACCAGCGGCGCGACCGGGCTGCCGCGCAGGCTGGCGGCTCGATCGGCGGCGCTGCCGCGCCGCCTCGACCGCGGCGATGAAAGGCTCGAGCCGCTGCGCCGGCAGCGGCCCGCCGGCGGTGGCCGCGGCCAGCCGCTCGCGCAGCAGCGCCGGCGGCGGCAGTGCAGCCAGCCGCTCGCGCTGCAGCGCCAGGCTCGGCAGCAGCCGTGCCGGCGACTCGAAGCCGGCGAGCACCCCCTGTTCGACCAGCGCCTCCAGCCGCGGCATGGCCGCCTCGGCGGCGCGCAGCGCCGATTCGATGTCGGCGCCGCTCGCCACCACCAGCGTGGCGGCGTCGCTCGCACCCAGGTCGGCGCGCAGGTGGGCATCGAGCTGCTGCGCGGCGGGCGGCACCGGACTGAGCGAGGCCAGGTCGCCGCGCCACAGATCGCCCCAGCCGTGCACCAGCACCGCCAGCGCCAGCACACCGAGCAGCAGCCACGCGACGCGCAAGCGCGGCAGGACCACCACCGCGACGCTCGCCAGCCGAGCCAGGTGGCGACGCAGGCCCTGGCCCGAGGCACCGTCCGGCACCAGCACCGGCAGCACGAAGCGCGTCGTCAGCGCAGCACCGGTCAAGCCCGGCGATCGAGAACAGCCCGAGCTGCGCCAGCCCGGGAAAGCCCGAGAACAGCAGCGCCGCGAAGCCGCAGACCGAGGTCAGCAGTCCGAGCCGCACGGTCGGCCAGTTCAGATCCCGCCAGCGCCGCCAGCCGGACGCCCGGCCGCCGCCGCGCCGCGCGCCTGGATCAGGTAGTAGATCGCGTAGTCGACCGATCTCGCCGATCAGCGTGCTGCCGAAGGCGAGCGTGATGCCGTGCACGTCGCCGAACACCGTGCCGACGGCAGCGATGCCGGCGACGATGCCGGTGGCCACCGGCAGCAGCGCCACGCCAAGCGCGCGCAGGCTGCCGAAGGCGAACAGCAGCAGGCCGCCGATCACCACGGCGCCGCCGATCGCCAGCTGGCCGACCTCGCGCTCGATGCGCGCGCGGCTGTCGACCGCGAAGAGCGGCGCGCCGCTCAGCTGCAGTTGCAGGCCGGCGGCGGCCGACGCGGCAAAGGCGGTGCGCACTGCGTCGAGCGCGGCCGCCTGCGCGTCGAGATCGTCGCCGGGCGTGCGCAGCGTCGGCGAGCAGCAGCGCACGCGGCGCGTCGCGCGCCACCCAGACGCCCTGCTCGGTGCGCGGCGCCTGGGCCGGCACCAGCGCCTCGACGATGCGCTGGGTCTCGCCGGTCGGATCGCGGTCGAGCGGTGGCCTTGACGACGGCGCCGGCCGGCGTGCCGAGCAGCGACAGCGTCTCGCCGAGCGCGTCGCGCAGCCCGTCGACCGTGAAGCGCTCCGGCTGCGACCGCCGGGCTCAGCTGGTAGCGGTGCTCGAACAGCCAGCTGCCGATGCGGCCGCCAGTCGCCGCTGAAGTCGCCGTTGCGCACCTGCTCGAAATGCCCGCTGGCGCGCAGGGCGCCGGCCAGGCGGCGCGATGCCTGCGGCGCGCTGCGCCGCATCGCCACCGTCGATCGCGACCAGCAGCGTGCGCGCGGCGATGCCGCTGTGCAGCTGCTCGATCAGCACCTGCTGGCGCGGATCGGGGCTGGCCGGCAGGAAGGCCGACAGGTCGGCGCTGAAGCGGCTGGCGGCGATCAGCAGCACGCCCAGCGCGAGCGCGAGCAGCCACAGCACCACCACCAGCCCGCCCCGCGGCGAGCGACGGCGCCTGGTCGATGTTCACGGACGCGAGGCGGTCGGCGCCGGCGAGCTGGCACGCTGCGCGGCTCACCGTCATCACCGAGCGGTCGCCATCGGTCATGTCCATCTCGACGCGCTCGAGCTGCCCGCGCCGGCCGGCGATCCGGATCTGACGCAGCTGCGCCGCCAGGCGCGGCTCGAGCGGCGTCAGCAACAGCGTCCACTGCGCCGGCATCGCCGACCAGCTGGGGCTCGAAATGGCGCCGCAGCACCGCCTCGTTGCCGGTCAGCGTGGCGCGCATCGCCTCGACCAGGCCGACCAGCTCGGGCGTCGCATCGAGGCTGAAGCTGCGGCTGCGGCCGGAGCGCGTCAGCGTCACGCGGTTGCCGTCGACCGCCATCGTCTCGGGGCGCGGCTCGAGCGTGCGGCGCACGAAGCGGTCCGGCGCCTGGAAGCTCAGACGGCCGCTCGACGTCAGCGGCGCGTCGAGGCCGCGCACATGGCGCTGCTCGGTGAAGCGTCGCCTCGCCGCTGCGCTGCTGCGCCAGCAGCGCCATCAGCGCCGGCAGTTCGAATGCCGAGGCCGGCAGCACGCCCAGCGCCAGCCAGCATGCCGGCCAGCCAGCGCGCGGCCAGGCGCCGCCAGTGCGCCGCATCAGGCCGCATCTTCACGCCAGAAATCATGGAAGTTGAACCAGTTGTAGGGATGCGCACGGCAGAGCTGCTCGAGCAGCCGCGCATATTCGAGCACCGCCGCGCGGACGCTGCGCCTCGCGCTCGGCCGGGTCGGCTGATGCGCTGGCTGAAATCGGCCAGCGGCGCGAAGTGCACATCGTAGCGGGCGCCGCCGACGGTAGATGCCGATCATGAAGATCACCCGGCGCCGCAGCAGCGCGGCGAGGCGGAACGGCGCGTCGCTGAAGCCGCGCCGGCTGGCCGAGGAAGTCGACCTCGACCCGGCTGGCGCGCGCCGATTCGCCGGGCAGCGCGCGATCGGCCAGCACGCCGGCCAGTCCGCCGCCGTCCAGCCAGTCGCGCACCGCGAGCATCGACTCGCTGCGTCCGAGCGCGATGATCTGCGGCTGGTAGCCGGGCGCGATCGCCTGCAGGGCCTGGTTGATCTTGCGCGCGTTGTCCGGGTACATGACCATCGCGATGCGCAGTCCGGCCCGCTGCGCGCCGACGCTGCGCAGCACCTCGAAGCTGCCGGCATGCGCGCCGACCAGGAAGGCACCGGCGCCGCCGGCCAGCGTCTCGTCGATCAGCGCTTCGCCGTGCACCTCGATGCGAAACAGGTCGAGCCGATCCGACAGCAGATAGACCCGGTCCAGGATGACGGAGGTGAAGGCGTGGACGTTGCGGTAGACATCGCGCCAGCCGGCCGGCCGGCCGAGCGCACGACCGAGAAAGCGCCGCGCATGGCGCCGTGCGGTGGGTGCGAACAGCACGAAATACAGCGTGATCGGATGCAGCAGCACGCGCGCAACGCGGCGTCCGCAGCGCAGCGCGATCCAGCTCATCAGGCGCAGTGCGAGCACATTGCTGCGCTCGGGCACCTGCTCCCAGCCGGCTGCCGGCCGACCGGCCCCGCCCGGACCGTCGGCTGCGCTCATCCGTGCGCGACGGCGCGCAGGCGCCCCCTGGCCACCAGCACCGCGCCGGCGCGGACCTCGAAATCGCTGCCGGCACCGCACCGGCTGCAGCACGATCAGCAGTTCGGTCCCCGGAGCCGACCGGCGCCAGGAACTTGACCGACTGCAGCTCGGGCACGCTGCCGAAGCGCAGCCGCCAGCTCCGGCATCGCTCAGCAGCGCCTCGAAGACCTCGGCCAGCAGCAGCACGCCGGGCCAGATCGGATGGCCCGGGAAAGTGGCCGGCGAAAGCCGGATGGTCGGGCGCGACCCGGTGCACGACGCTGATCCGGCGGCCGGCGGCATCTGCCGGCGCCGTCACGTCGAGGCGCCGGCCGCGCCGTGCATCCGCGCCAGTTCGCGCAGCGCGCGCACGGTCAGCTTGCCGGTGGCTTCGCGCGGCAGCGCCGTCGACGTGGACGATGCGGCGCGGCACGAACACCGCCTCCAGCCGCTCGCGCAGCGCGGCGGTGATCTGCGCGCCGGTCGAGCGTCGGCGCGACCACGAAGGCGATCGGCCGCACCACGCCGTCGGCCACCTGCTCGGGCAGCCAGAAGGCGCCGTCGACGACACCGGGGATGCTGTTGAGCTGGAAATTCAGGTGGCCGAGCGAGCTGCGCTTGCCGGCGACATGGATCAGGTCGTTGGCACGGCCGAGCAGCCGGAAACGCTGCGCGGTCTCGAGCTGCAGGATGTCGGCCAGCGGCGTCGGCTCGGTCACATGACCGCCCTGCACCATGAAGCGATCGCCCGCATCGTCGCCACCGGCGAGTCGGCTCAGCGTGAGCGTATCGAAGGTCTGCCACAGCTCGCCTTCGACGGTGCGCCGGGTCGCCACCTGGCCGGCTTCGGTGCAGCCGTAGATCTCGATCAGCGGCCCGCCGAGCAGCCGCTCGGCCTGCTGCGCCAGCTGCGGCGACAGCGGCGCGGTCGCGCTCAGCACCAGGTCGACCGGCGGCAGCTCGACGCTCCGACTGCAGCAGCATCTTGAGGTGGAACGGCGTCGTCACCAGCGCGCGCGGACGCGGCAGCGCGGCCAGCGAGCGCGCGATGTCGGCCGGGAAGTACGGCCGCCCGGCATCGAAGGCGGCGCCGCCGAGCAGGCCGAGCAGCACCGTCGATTCGAAGCCGTAGCTGTGCTGTGCCGGCACGGTGGCGACGATGTTCAGGCCGCGCAGGTCGGGACGCTGCGAGCAGCTCGGCCAGGCGGCGCGCCGCCGCGGCGACGTTGAGCGTCAGCTGGCCCCAGCTCTTGGCATGCGGCTGCGGCACGCCGGTCGAACCCGACGTCAGCAGCGTCGCGGCCAGCTGGCCGCGGTCGAAGGCCGGGATCTCGACCGGGCGCGGCGGTGCCGGCTCGAGCGGCACCGGCAGCGAAGCGATCGACGCCGGCAGATCGACCGGCTCGTCGGTCAGCGCATGCAGCGCTCGCCGCCGCGCGCCGAGCTGCGCCAGCGTGTCGGGCAGCACGTTGGGCGGCATCAGGTGGACCTGGCCGCGGCACAGCGCGGCGCCGAAACCGACCGCAAAGCGGTAGCGATCGGTGCACAGGTTCAGCAGCGCGCCGCGACCGGGCAGCAGGCCGGCCTGGCGCTCGACGTCGGCCAGAAACTGGCGCACGCTGACCGGGCGTGCCGTCGCGCCAGGCCAGCGTGCGCATCGAGATCGGCATGCGCCGAGCAGCGGCAGCCGCTCGGGCGTGCGGATGCAGTCATCGCGACGCTCCCTGCTGGTAGGCCCGTGCCGCATCGAGCAGGCTGGCGCGCTCGAACTCAGGGTGCAACCGGTAGCGCAGCACGAACTCGCCGACGAACAGCGCGCCGATCGCGAGCGGCGTCACGATGTTGGCCAGCGTCGACCAGGCCGCCAGGCTGAACAGCGCGATACACCGCGAGCGACAGCAGCGTCATCGCCACGAAATAGACCACCCACGACCGCGGTCACCTTGCGGCAGTAGTCGCGCATCGGCGGCGCTCAGGCTGCGGTGCACCCGCGCGGCCACCGCGGTGATCGCCGGCGTGCGCCCGCCGCGCAGGCTGCGCGCGAACACACAGCCCGAGCAGCAGCGTGGATGCCGGCGTGCTGCAGCAGGTACAGGTGCTGGATGTCACCGAGTCCGCCGTTGGCGACGACAGCGCGATCAGCAGCGCGACCGCGGCCGCAGCCCGACCAGCCCGCGGAACGCGAACGCGCCCGCAGCGCCGACCAGCGCCGCCGCAATCCACAGCGGCGCGGCGAAGGCGGCCAGCGACCAGCGCTCGGCCGCGGCGTGCACCGTCAGCCAGTGCGACGCAGCGACGTAGGCAGCCAGCGCGAGCAACCCGAGCGCGAGGCGCCAGCGTGGCATGGCCGGGTCTTCAGCGGGTGCGGTGCGCCGCGACGTGCGCGGCCAGGCTGCGCAGCGAGGCGAAGATGTGCTTGTTGTGCTCGTCGTCGGAGCGCAGCTCGAAGCCGTAGCGGCGCGACACCTCGAGCGCGACCTCGAGGATGTCGATCGAGTCGAGCCCCAGACCGTCCCCGTACAGCGGCGCCGACGGGTCGATCTCGGCGGGCGCCACCTCGAGGTTCAGCGCCTGCACCAGCAACGCCGGCGAGTTCGGCCTCGGCGGCCGACTGCATGCTGGCCGGACCCGTCGCCTGGCGAAATTTCTTGTGCGGACGAGGACACGACCACTCCCGGATATAGCGGTTGGAAAAGCGGCGATTCTAGGCGAGCCCCTCCGGCCCGGGCCGACCGCCTGGCAGGCCGGCGGCGCCGGCTGTCGTGCCGCCGCGTTGCAACCGGACCCGATAACCCGCATCGCCGGGCGTCGCGCCCGCCCCGGGTATGCTTGCGGGTTGCCCGCAACCCGGGTCCGCGCCGAACCGTCTTTCGCGGCTCAGCGGTGTTTCAGTACGGCCGCACCGGCCCCCTTGCCCGCCATCACGATGCCTCCCGACTTCCCGCCGCTGCCGACGACGCCGTCGCTGAGTGCCGCCGGGCTGGCCTGCCGGCGCGGCGAGCGACTGCTGTTCGAGGCAGCTCGATCTCGCGCTCGACGCCGGCCAGGTGCTGTGGATCCGCGGCGCCAACGGCCGCGGCAAGACCAGCCTGCTGCGGCTGCTGACCGGCCTGTCGGACGCCGGCGGCCGGCACGATCCGCTGGCGCGGCGCCAGCCTGCGCGGCGGCGAGGCCGGGGCCGAGTTCCGCGGTCGGCTGGTCCACATCGGCCATGCCAATGCGCTGAAGGACGACCTGACCGCGCTCGAGGCGCTGCGGCTTTCTGGCCCGCATCCACGGCCGGCCGGCCGACACGCCGGCACTGGCTGCGGCGCTGCAGACGCTCGGCATCGGCGAACCGCCGCAACGCGCCGGTGCGCACCCTGTCGCAGGGCCAGCGACGCCGGGTCGCGCTGGCGCGCCTCGCGCTCGACCTGGCGCGCCGATGCCGAGCCCGGGCTGTGGGTGCTCGACGAACCCTACGACGCGCTCGACCAGGACGGCATCGTCGCGCTCGACGGCCTGCTGACGGCGCAGGCGCGGCGCGGCGGCTGCGTCGCGCTGACCAGCCACCTGCCGCTGACGCTGCGCGATCCCGCAGCCGATCGTGCTGCAGCTCGACGCCCATCGCGCCGGCACGGCCGCTGCACGCCGCGCCGCGGCGGCGCCGGCGCCGCATGAGCCGCAGCCTGGCCCCGCGCCGCTGCCGGCGCGCCCGGTCGCAGCCGGCGCCGCGAGCGCCGCCGGCGTCGCTGTTCGGCGCGCTGGTGGTGCGCGACCTGCGGCTGGCGGCGCGCCGGCGCGTCGATGCCCTGCTGCCGCTCGCCTTCTTCGCCGTCGCGGTCAGCCTGTTTCCGCTCGGTGTCGGCCCCGAGACGCAGACGCTGCGCGCAGATCGCGCCCGGCGTGGTGTGGGTGTGCGCGCTGCTCGCCGCGATGCTGTCGGTGACGCAGCTCTATGCCGGCGACCACGCCGACGGCTCGCTCGAGCAGATGCTGCTGCAGCAGCCAGTCGAGCCTGCTGATCGCCGCCGCCAAGGCGCTGGCGCACTGGCTGCTGACCGGCCTGCCGCTGGTGCTCGCGGCGCCGCTGTTCGGCCTGCTGTTCGACATGCGCGCCGATGCGATCGCCGCGCTGGTGGTCGGCCTGCTGCTCGGCACGCCGGTGCTGAGCCTGCTCGGCGGGCTCGGCGCGGCGCTGACGCTCGGCCTGCGCAGCAGCGGCGTGCTGCTGATCCTGCTGATCGTTCCGCTGTGCATCCCGGCGCTGATCTTCGGCAGCGGCGCGGTCGCCGCGATCGAGGCCGGGCTCGACGCGCAGGGCCACTACTCGCTGCTCGGCGCGCTGCTGATCTTCAGCCGTGCTGGTCGTGCCGTGGGCCACCGCCGCGGCGCTGCGCATCGCCACCGAATGAAGCCTCCGACGCCCTGTCACCATGATCCGCCGCATCCGCCTCTTCACCTTCGCCGCGCCGTCGCGCTTCTATGCGCTGGCCGGCAGCCTGTCGCCGTGGCTGTGGGCGGCTGCGCTCGGCGCCGCCGCTGGCCGGCCTGTACACCGGCTTCTTCATCGCGCCGACCGATGCGACCCAGGGCGAGTCGTACCGCATCATCTTCATCCACGTGCCGGCGGCCTGGATGTCGATGGTGCTGTACCTCGCGCTCGCCTTCTGGGCCGCGATCGGCTGGGCCTTCAACGCCCGGCTGGCGTCGATGCTCGCCAATGCGATCGCGCCGACCGGCGCGATGTTCACCTTCCTCGCGCTGTGGACCGGCGCGCTGTGGGGCAAGCCGACCTGGGGCACCTGGTGGGTCTGGGATGCGCGGCTGACGTCCGAGCTGATCCTGCTCTTCCTGTACCTCGGCTACATGGCGCTGGTCAACGCGATCGACGACCCGCGCCGCGCCGACCAGGCCGGCGCGCTGCTGGCGGTGATCGGCAGCATCAACGTGCCGATCATCTATTTCTCGGTGCGCTGGTGGAACACGCTGCACCAGGGCGCGACGATCGGCGTCGGCTCGGCACCGAAGATGGCGTCGACGATGCTGACCGCGATGCTGCTGATGACGCTCGCCTTCTGGGCCTATGCCTTCGCGGTCGTGTTCGCCCGCACGCGGGCGCAGATACTCGAGCGCGAGCACGGCGCGCAGTGGGTGCGCGAACTGCGGCAGGAGGCGGCATGAACTGGGGCAGTGCATCCGAATTCTTCGCCATGGGCGGCTACGGGCTCTATGTCTGGGGCTCGTACGCAGTCACCGCGGCGGCGATGCTGCTCGAGCCGCTGGCTGGCCGCGCGCCGCCATGCGCGCGCCCGCGCCGCAGCGCTCGAGCCCTACCGATGAGGATTGAACGATGAAGACCCGACACAAGCGGCTGGCGATCGCCGGCGGCATCGTGCTCGGCGTCGCGGCGATCGCGGCGCTGGTGCTGAATGCCTTCCAGAGCAACCTGGTGTTCTTCTATTCGCCGTCGCAGATCGCGGCCGACGAGGCGCCGGCGGCGCGCACCTTCCGCCTCGGCGGCATGGTCGAGGAAGGCAGCGTCAAGCGCGACGGACTGCAGGTCAGCTTCGTCGTCACCGACACCGCGCAAGACGATTCCGGTGCGCTACGAAGGCATCCTGCCGGACCTGTTCAAGGAGGGCAAGGGCGTGGTGGCGCAGGGCCAGCTGCAGGGCGGCGTCTTCGTCGCCAGCGAAGTGCTCGCCAAGCACGACGAGAACTACATGCCGCCCGAGGCCGCCGAGGCGCTGAAGCGCGCGCAGCAGGGCAAGGCGGGGCTGGGCGAGACGGTGGTGCCGAGCGCCGGCAGCTCGACCGGAGCGGCGCGATGATTCCGGAGCTCGGTCACCTCGCGCTCTGGCTGGCGCTCGGCGTCAGCCTGGCGCAGGGCACGCTGCCGCTGGTCGGCGCGCAGACCGGACGCGCCGACTGGATGGCGCTGGCCCGGCCGACCGCACGGGCGCTGTTCGCGCTGGTCGGACTGGCCTTCCTGTGCCTGCTGGCCTCGTTTGCCGGCAACGATTTCTCGGTGCTGAACGTCGCGTCGAACTCGAACAGCGCATTGCCGCTGCACTTCAGGCTCGCCGCCAGCTGGGGCAGCCATGAAGGTTCGATGCTGCTGTGGCTGCTGATGCAGACCGGCTGGGCGATCGCGGTGGCGCAGTTCAGCCGCCACCTGCCGCTGCCGGTGCTGGCGCGCATCCTGGCGGTGATGGGGCTGCTCAGCGTCGGCTTCCTGCTGTTCGTGCTGATGACGTCGAATCCGTTCGACCGCCTGTTGCCGGCGCCGGTCGACGGGCGCGACCTCAACCCGCTGCTGCAGGACCCGGGGATGATCTTCCATCCGCCGATGCTGTACATGGGCTATGTCGGCTTCTCGGTCGCCTTCGCCTTCGCGGTCGCGGCGCTGATCGGCGGCAACCTCGATGCGCAATGGGCGCGCTGGACGCGGCCCTGGACGACGGTCGCCTGGGCCTTCCTGACCGTCGGCATCGCGCTCGGCAGCTGGTGGGCCTACTACGAGCTCGGCTGGGGCGGCTGGTGGTTCTGGGATCCGGTCGAGAACGCGTCGTTCATGCCGTGGCTGGTCGGCACCGCACTGATCCACTCGATCGCGGTGACCGAGAAGCGCGGCAGCTTCAAGTCGTGGACGGTGCTGCTCGCGATCCTCGCCTTCTCGCTGTCGCTGCTCGGCACCTTCCTGGTCCGCTCGGGCGTGCTGTCGTCGGTGCATTCGTTCGCCAGCGACCCGACGCGCGGCCTGTTCATCCTGGTCTTCCTCGCCCTCGTCGTCGGCGCCTCGCTGGCGCTGTATGCCTGGCGCGCGCCGAGCGTCGGTCTCGGCGCGCGCTTCGCGCTCGATCTCGCGCGAGACGATGCTGCTGGCCAACAACGTGCTGCTGGTGGTGGCGATGGCCGCGGTGCTGCTCGGCACGCTTGTATCCGCTGATCCTCGATGCGCTGGGCCTGGGCAAGATCTCGGTCGGGCCGCCCTACTTCGACACCGTCTTCGTGCCGCTGATGGCGCCGCTCGTCTTCCTGATGGGCATCGGTCCGCTGACGCGCTGGAAGCAGGCCGAGCTGCCCGAGCTGGCGCAGCGGCTGCGCTGGGCGGCCGTGGTCGCGGTGCTGGCGGCGCTCGGCGCGGCGTGGGCCGGCGGCAGCCTGAGCGCGCTGTCGGCGTTCGGGCTGCTGATGGCGTTCTGGATCGTCGCCGCGCTGGCGGTCGATGTCTGGGACCGGATCCGCCCGGCCGGCGGCGTGCGCGCCAGCATGCTGCACCGCCTGCGCCAGATCCCGCGCGCGATGGTCGGCATGATGGTCGCGCACCTCGGCGTGGCGGTCTTCATCGTCGGCGTCACGATGGTCCGGACCCACGAGGTCGAGCGCGACGTGAAGATGAATGTCGGCGACACCACCACCGCCGCCGGACTGGTCTTCACCTTCCGCGGCGTCACCGACGGGCGCGGACCGAACTACCAGGCCGCGCGCGGCCATGTCGAAGTCAGCCGCGGCGAACGCAAGCTGCTCGACCTGTACCCCGAGAAGCGCATCTACACCGTGCAGCGCATGCCGATGACCGAGGCGGCGATCGACAGCGGCATCACGCGCGACCTGTATGTCTCGCTCGGCGAAGCGGTCGACGGCGGCGCCTGGATCGTGCGCGTCTACGTCAAGCCCTTCGTCGGCTGGATCTGGGGCGGCTGCCTGCTGATGGCGCTCGGCGGCGTGCTCGCCATCACCGACCGGCGCTACCGCGCCCGCGCCCGCTCGACCGCGAGCGACCTGCCGCCGGCCGCGGCCCGCGCATGACCCGGCCGTCAGGCCCGACTGGTGAATGAAAAAAAGCCTGCGCTTCCTGATTCCGCTCGGCATCTTCGCCCTGCTGCTGGTCTTCCTGCTGATCGGCCTGCGCCTGAATCCGCGCGAGGTGCCGTCGCCGCTGATCGGCAAGCCGGCGCCGGCCTTCAGCCTGCCGACGCTCGGCCGAGCCCGATCGGCGCATCGGCCGCGACGACCTGCTCGGCAAGGTCTGGGTGCTCAATGTCTTCGCCTCGTGGTGCGGACCGTGCCGGGTCGAGCACCCGCTGGTGACCGAGCTGGCCGAGCGCAAGCTCGCGCCGGTCTATCGGCCTGAACTACAAGGACAAGACCGAGGACGCGACGCGCTGGCTGGCGCGAGCTCGGCAATCCGTTCGCCGCGGTGCTGGTCGACCTCGACGGCCGCACCGGCATCGACTTCGGCGTCTACGGCGTTCCCGAGACCTTCGTCATCGACCGCAAGGGCGTGATCCGCTTCAAGCACATCGGCCCGCTGCTGCCCGACACGGTGAGCCGAGCAGATCGTGCCGCTGCTGCGCAAGCTGCAGGAGGAGACGTGATGCGATCCTCATCGGGCCCGGATGCGCACGCCCTGCGATCGATCGGCCGCCTACGTCTGCAACGGCGGCCCTGCGGTTCAGCGTGCTCGTCGCGGCCGCGCTGATGCTGATGCTGGCTGCTCCGGCGTGGGCCGACGAAGCCGCCCCGGCTGCGGCCGATCCGGTGCTCGAGAAGCGCATGACCGAGATCGCCGCCGAGCTGCGCTGCCTGGTGTGCCAGAACCAGACCATCGCCGACTCGAATGCCGACCTCGCGGTCGACCTGCGGCGCCAGGTGCGCGAGATGCTGCAGCAAGGCCAGAGCCAGCAGCGAGATCCTCGACTACATGACCGCGCGCTACGGCGACTTCGTGCTGTACCGCCCGCCGCTCAAGGCCACCACCGCGGTGCTGTGGTTCGCACCCGGCGTGCTGCTGGTGCTCGGCCTGGTCGGTGCTGGTGATCGTGCTGCGGCGGCGTTCGCGGCTCGCCGACGACGCCTTCGAGACCGACGCCGATCCCTTTCCTCGTTCCGGCCGACGACCCGAACGCCGAGCCGCCGCCGCGCCGCAGCCGGCGCGGCCGCAATCCTGATCCCGATGAATCCCACGATCGAAACGCTGCGCGCCAAGCTGCAGCAACTGCAGCAGCTGCACCGCGACGGCAGCCTCGAGCGCGAGGCCTATGCGCAGGCGCGCGCGCCGCTCGAGCGCGAACTGGTCGCGCTGGTGCATGGACCGAGGCACCGGCCGCGCCGCGCGTCAGGCCGCAGCGCCGCGCAGCGAGCCGCGCCACGGCCGAACCCGCTGCACCGCGCCCGGCCGTCGAAGCGACTGTGGGCCGGCGTGCTCGGCAGCATCGTCGCCCTGGCGGCGATCGGCTACGGCATGACCGGCTCGCCCGGCCTGGCGCTGCACGACGCCGCGCCGGCGCCAGTCGCGCAGGCGCCGGCCGGCGACCCGGCGCGCACCGGTGACCGAGGAGCAGGTGCGCGAGATGGTCGAGCGGCTCGCCGAACGCCTGGAGGAGAGCCCGGACGACGTCGTCGGCTGGACCATGCTGGCGCGCGCCTACACGGTGATGGGCCGAGCCTGACGAAGCGATCGGCCGCGTTCCGGCGCGCCCTCGCGCTCGCGCCGCAGGACGCCGGGCTGATGGCCGATCTGGCCGACGCGCTGGCGGCCCAGAACAACGGCGACGCTGACCGGCGAGCCGACGCAGCTCGTGCAGCGCGCGCTCGCGATCGAGCCGAGCAACCTGAAGGCGCTCGCCCTGTCGGGCAGCGCGGCCTTCGACCGCCGCGACTATGCGACCGCGGTGCGCCAGTGGGAACAGGTGCGCAACGCGCTGCCGCCCGACAGCGGCTTCCTGGCGCAGGTCAATGCCAGCATCGCGCAGGCGCGCGAGCTCGGCGGCCTGCCGGCCAGCGGCGCAGCCTCGACCGCCAGCGCGTCGGCGGCCGACAACGCCACGACGCAGCTGGCGGCCGCCGCGGTCAGGGGCACGCTCAGCCTGGCGCCGGCGCTGCAGGCGCGGGCCGCACCCGACGACACCGTCTTCATCGTCGCCCGACCGGCCGACGGATCGCGCATGCCGCTGGCGGTGCTGCGCAAGCAGGTGCGCGACCTGCCGCTCGAATTCACGCTCGACGACAGCCTGGCGATGGCGCCGACGGCGCGCATCTCGGACCATCGGCAGGTGGTCGTGCGCGGCGCGCGTCAGCAAGAGCGGGCAGGCCCAGCCGCAGGCGGGCGACCTGAGCGGCGAGTCGGCGCCGGTGGCACCCGGAACCCGGGGACTGCGGATCGAGATCGATCAGGAGGTGGGGGGCGGAGCGGCGCGTTGACATCGATCGGAGGGTGCGCCGAATGGGTCGATTTCAGGCGCAAACGTCCGCTTGTCCTATGCGGCGGCGACTGCTTTGCCCCCAGGATGCGAGACAACTCCTGAAAGACGACCCATGACCGATCCCCGGAATGTTGCTCACGACAAGAAGGTGCAGCAAGAGAAGAAGCATCGTGGCGAAGAAGTGGCTCCAGGTGCCGACCAGACGCCACAGCCTGGCAAGAAGACCCCCATGGAGCACCATGCCTCCGATGTGCCGAAGGTTCCCGACCAGGCTGCACCAGAACCCTCGGAGGAGAAACCCCTCGGCTGACATCACCGGCGATCCATTGCCACCACCAGCCTGCCCCGCGCCTCCTGCAGCGTCCGGTCCAGCAGACGCGCCGCCGCATGGATCGCATCGATGTGCGGCGTCGCCACGCCGGTGATGCGGCCCAGCTCGACCACCGATCCGACCAGCGCCGCGAGCTCGAGCGCGCGGCCGTTCTCGACATCCTGCAGCATCGAGGTCTTGTGCGCGCCGACCGCCTCGGCGCCGGCGATGCGCTTGTCGAGCGAGACCTTGAACTGCACGCCGAGCTTCTCGCCGATCGCCTGCGCCTCGCGCATCATGCTGGCGGCCAGTTCGCGCGCCAGCGGATCGCGGCAGATGTCCTGCAGCGTCGCATGGGTGAGCGCGCTGATCGGGTTGAAGCTCAGGTTGCCCCACAGCTTGAGCCAGATCTCGCTGCGGATGTCGCGGCTGACCGGCGCCTTGAAGCCGGCCTTCATCAGCGCCTGTGACAGCGCCTCGACGCGCTCGCTGCGGCTGCCGTCGAGCTCGCCGAGGCTGAAGCGGTTGCCCTCGATCACGCGCACGACGCCCGGCTCGACGAGTTCGGCGGCCGGATAGACGACGCTGCCGATGATGCGCTCGGGCTCGATCGACGCGCCGATGCACGCCACCGGGATCGACGCTCTCCAGCCGGCGCCCTTCGAACGGCCCCGGCAGCGCATGGAAATACCACCACGGCACGCCGTTGATCATCGTGACGACGGTGGTGTCGGGGCCGAACAGCGCGCGCAGGTCGGGCAGCACGTCGCGCAACTGGTGCGCCTTGAGCGTGATCAGCACCGCATCCTGCGGACCGGCCTCGGCGCATCGACTGCACCGCGCGCACCGCCGGCGCATGCTCCTCGCGGCCGTCTTCGCAGGATGCAGCCGGAAGCCGCTGCGCATTGATCGCGGCCAGGTTGCGGTTGCGCGCGATGAAGGTGACATCCTCGCCGGCCAGCGCGAGCCTGGCGCCGAGATAGCCGCCGATCGCGCCGGCGCCGACCACTGCGATCTTCACGCGGATGCTCCCCGTCACAGGCCGAGCTTGGCCGCCAGGCCGATGCGCTGCAGCTTGCCGGTGGCGCCCTTCGGGATCTCGTCCATGAACAGGATCTTCTTCGGCACCTTGAAGTCGGCGGCGCGCTCGGCGACGAAGTCCTGCAGCTCGCGCTCGGTCGCGCTCGTGCCCTCGCGCAGCACCACCACCGCGGCGACCTCCTCGCCGAGCTTGGCGTGCGGCATGCCGAAGCACACCACCTGCGCCACCGCCGGATGGTCCATCAGGATCTCGTCGACCTCGCGCGGGCTGATCTTCTCGCCGCCGCGGTTGATGATCTCCTTCAGGCGGCCGGTGATGCTGATGTAGCCGTCGGCGTCGATCATGCCCTGGTCGCCGGTGCGGAACCAGCCGTCGGCGAAGGCCTCGGCGTTGGCCTTCGGGTTGTTCTCGTAGCCGGCGGTCACGTTCGGGCCGCGGATCACGATCTCGCCGGTCGCGCCGGCGCGGCAGCAGCTCGCCGTCTTCGTCCATGATCGCGATCTCGGGGCCGGCCGCGATGCCGACCGTGCCGGGCTTGCGCGCGCGCCGGCGGCAGCGGGTTGCGACGCCATCTGGTGCGTCGCCTCGGTCATGCCGTAGGCCTCGATCAGCGGCGCGCCGAACACCGTCCTCGAGCTCGCGGATCACCTGCGGCGGCATCGACGAGGACGACGAGCGCATGAAGCGCAGCGGGTGGCGCGCGATCACGTCGGCGTTGCGCGCGGCGCGCGCGACGATCGCCTGGTGCATCGTCGGCACCGCGGTGTACCAGGTGGGCGTGCGCCTCGTCCATCCAGCCGAAGAACTTGCAGCGCGTTGAAGCCCGGCGTGCAGAACACCTGCGAGCCGGCCGACAGCGGCGCCAGCACGCCGGCGATCAGCCCGTGGATGTGGAACAGCGGCATGATGTTCAGGCCGCAGTCGGCTGCGCGTGAACTGCAGCGTGTCGCGGATGTGCCGCGCCGAGGCGCACGAGGTTGCGCTGCGACAGCGGCACGATCTTCGGCCGCGAGGTGGTGCCCGAGGTGTGCAGCACCATCGAGATGTCGTCGGCCGGCGCAAGCCCCGGCTGCAGCGGCGCCGGCGCTGCGCGGCGGCGCCGGCCGCGCGCGTCGAGCGTGAAGTCGCCGGCGGCCGCACCCGGCTCGACCACCAGATCGAGCACGCGCACGCCGAGCTTGCTCGGCCACCGCGATCGCCGGCGACGCGCTGCCGCGTGCCGACGATCAGCGCCTTGGCGTTCAGGTCGGACAGGTAGAACTCGAACTCGTCGGCGCGGTAGGCCGGATTGAGCGGCGCCGCGGTGACGCCGCAGGCGCAGGCGACGAAGCAGGTCGCCATCTCCGGGCCGTTGTCGAGCACGATCGCGACGCGGTCGTTGCGGCCGATGCCGAGCGCGTTCAGCCGCTCGACCGTGGCGTGGACCAGGCGGCGCAAGGCGCGCAATGCGACAGCGGCGCCCGTCCCGGCGCGGACAGCGCCGCAGCGGCATCGGTGCCGCGGTCCAGCAGTTCGATCAGCGTCTGTTCCATGGCGTGCTCGTTCAGGTGACGACTCGATTGTGCAGGCGCTACGGACCGGTCCACAAGGTGGGGCGTGGCGCCCTTCGTGCCGCTGCGCGGTGCACGCTGTCAGATGCAGCGCCCGCCGTCGACCTCCATGCACACGCCGGTGATCATCGACGCCTCGTCGCTGCACAGGAAGGCGGCGGCATGGCCGAGGTCCTCGGGCGTCGAGAAGCGGCCGAGCGGGATGGTCGCGAGAAACCTCGCGCGCATCTCGGGCGTGTCCTCGCCGAGGAACGACGCCAGCAGCGGCGTCTCGCCGGCCACCGGATTGAGCGCCGACGACGCGGATGCCAGCCGGCGCGAGTTCGACCGCGCTGGCCCGCGTGGCGGTGATCACCCAGCCCTTGCTCGCGTTGTACCAGGCCAGCCGCGGGCGCGGGCTGACGCCGGCGGTGCTCGCGATGTTCAGCACCACGCCACGGATGCCGTTCGGCGCCGGGCGCATTGGCCTTCATGCGCGGCACGACCTCGCGCATCGCCAGGTAGATCGCCTTCATGTTGACCGCGACGATGCGGTCGAAATCGGCCTCGCCGACCTCCTCGAGCGGCTGCGGCAGGTGCGTCACGCCGGCGTTGTTGACCACGATGTCGATGCGGCCGAAGTGCAGCTCGGCGGTCTCCATCATCAGCCGCACGTCGGCGGCATCGGTGACATCGACCCGCACCGCGCGCGCCGCCGCGCCGCAGGCGGCGGCGACGTCGAGCGCGCGCCTCCAGGTTGATGTCGGCGATCACCACCTGCGCGCCTTCGGCAACGAACGGCGCACGATGCCGGCGCCGAACCCCGACCCACCCCCGGTGACGATCGCCACCTTGTCCTTCAGTCGCATGCACGGCTCCTCGGTTGGCCGGCTCGCGTCGCGACGGCGGCGTGACCGGCCGGTGGTTGCGGGTCAGGCATCATATTTCGCACATGTCGTCGTACGGCCCGTTCCTGCTCAAGCGCTTCGCCACGCTGCTGGCGACGCTGGCGGTCGCATCGGTGGTCGTCTTCGCGGTGCTCGAGCTGCTGCCGGGCAACGCGGCCGAAGTGATCCTCGGCGACTCGGCGACCGCCGAATCGCTGGCCGCGCTGAACGCAGAAGCTCGGCCTCGACCGCCCGGCCGCTGGCGCGCTACGCCGACTGGGTCGGCGGGCTGCTGCGCGGCGAGACCGCGCGCAGCATCAGCTACGACACGCCGACCGCCGAGCTGATCGCCGAGCGGCTGCGCGTGACGCTGCCGCTGGCGCTGCTGGCGATGGCGATCACCACCGTGCTCGCGCTCGGCGCTCGGCGTCTATGCCGCGTCGCGCCACAACCGGCCGGGCGACGTCGGCGTGATGGCGGCCAGCCAGCTCGGCATCGCGATTCCCAACTTCTGGTTCGCGATCCTGCTGATCCTGCTGTTCGCGGTGCACCTGCAATGGGTCAGCGCCGGCGGCTTTCCGGGCTGGACCGAAGACGAGGGCGGCGGACTCGGCGCCGGCCTGGCGGCGCTGATCCTGCCGGCGATCGCGCTGGCGCTGGTGCAGGCGGCGATCCTGACGCGCGTCACCCGCTCGGCGGTGCTCGAGGTGATGCGCGAGGACTTCGTGCGCACCGCGCGCGCCAAGGGCCTGAGCCGGCGCCAGGCGCTGTGGCGGCACGTGCTGCGCAACGCGATGATCCCGGTGCTGACGGTGGCCGGGCCTGCAGTTCGCCAACCTGATCACCGGCACCATCGTGGTCGAGAACGTCTTCGTGCTGCCCGGCCTCGGCCGGCTGGTGTTCCAGGCGATCAGCAACCGCGACCTGATCGTCGTGCGCGACGTCGTGATGCTGCTCGCCGGCATCGTGGTGCTCGTCAACTTCGTCGTCGACGTGCTGTACGCGGTCGATCGATCCGCGGCTGCGCCGCGCATGAACGACGATCCGATCGCCAGCACCGCATCCGCCGTCCCGGTCGCGCCATTGCCGGCGGCGACGCCGCCGCGACGCGGCCTCGCGGCGCGCGCTGGCGCCACCCGAGCTTCCTGATCGGTGCGCTGCTGACCGCGCTGCTGGCCGCTGCGGCGCTGCTGTCGCTGGTCTGGACGCCGTACCCGCGTAGCCGAGATCGACATCCCGGCGCGAGCTGCAGCCGCCCAGCGCCGCGCACTGGCTCGGCACCGACAGCCTGGGCCGCGACATCGCGAGCCAGCTGCTCGTCGGCGCGCAGAACAGCATCGTGGTCGGGCTGATCGCGGTCGGCATCGGCCTCGTGATCGGCGTCTCGCTCGGCTGCGTCGCATCGGCCTCGCACGCGCGCGGCCGCGGCTGGCTCGACGAGGCGATCATGCGCGCGAGCGACTTCACCTTCGCCTTTCCGGCGCTGCTGAGCGCGATCATGCTGACCGCGATCTACGGCGCCGGGCCTGGTGATGAGCATCGTCGCGATCGGCATCTTCAACATCCCGGTGTTCGCGCGCATCACGCGCGGCGCCGCCAACGCGATCTGGGCGCGCGACTTCGTCACCGCCGCGCGCGCGCGTCGGCAAGGGGCCGCTGCGCGATCACGCGTCGACCACGTGCTGCCGAACATCGCCAGCCCGCTGATCGTGCAGGCGACGATCAGCTTCGCCACCGCGATCCTGGCCGAGGCGGCGCTGTCGTACCTCGGGCCTGGGCACCCAGCCGCCGCAGCCGAGCTGGGGCCGCATGCTCAACGAGGCGCAGACGCAGATGTTCCAGGCGCCGCTGCTGGCGGTCTATCCCGGGCGTGGCGATCATGCTGAGCGTGCTCGGCCTGAACCTGATCGGCGACGGCCTGCGCGACCTGCTCGACCCGCGCCTGGCGCGCAGCCGGTGATGCGTCTCGCGCCACTGCGTCGAATGAAGCCTGCGCCCGATGCCCCTGCTCGAAGTCACCGACCTGCGCGTCGCGCTGCAGACCGCAGCGCGGCCCGGCCGATGCGCTGCGCGGCGTATCGCTTCGCGCTCGAGCGCGGCCAGACGCTGGGCCTGATCGGCGAATCGGGCTGCGGCAAGAGCATCACCGCGCTGGCGCTGATGGGCCTGCTGCCCGACGGCGCGCGGGTCGCCGGCATCGATCCGCTTCGACGGCCAGGAACTGACCGGGCTCGACGAGCCGGCGCTGTGCCGGCTGCGCGGCCACCGCATCGGCATGGTGTTCCAGGAGCCGATGACCGCGCTCAATCCGCTGCACACGATCGGCGACCAGATCGCCGAGCCGCTGCGGCTGCACCGCGGGCTGTCGCGCGGCGCGGCGCGCGCCGAGGCCCTGCGCCTGCTCGAGCGGGTGCACCTGCCGCAGGCGCGCAGCCGGCTCGACGCCTATCCGCACCAGCTCTCGGGCGGCCAGCGCCAGCGCGTGGTGATCGCGATCGCGCTGGCCTGCGGGCCCGACCTGCTGATCGCCGACGAGCCGACCACCGCGCTCGACGTGACGATCCAGCGCGAGGTGCTCGACCTGATCCACGAGCTGGTCGGCCGACGGTCGGCATGGCGCTGCTGCTGATCAGCCACGACCTCGGCGTGATGGCCGACGCCGTGCAGCGCATGCTGGTGATGTACGGCGGCACGGTGGTCGAGAGCGGGCCGACCGCGCGCAGTCTTCGCGCGGCTCGCGCATCCGTACACGCGCGGCCTGTTCGCCGCCCGGCCGCGGCTGGGCGCTGGCCGCGCGGCACCCGGCTGGCGACCATCGCCGGCCGCGTGCCGGAGCTCGCCGAGATGCCGCCCGGCTGCCCGTTCGCCGACCGCTGCGAGCTGCGTCATCGACGCCTGCCGCGGCCGCGCCGCCGCGCGCCGGTGCGCGGTCGGACCCGGAGCCATCGACGCCGCGCTGCCTGCGGCGTCGACGCCGTGCGCGCTGGCAGCGGCCGCATGACCGACCGCTGCTGCAGGTCGAGGACCTGGACACGCCGCTACCGGCTGCCGCGCGAAAGCCTGCTCGCGCCGCCGCCCGAGGTGCAGGCGCTGGCCGGCGTCAGCTTCACGCTGCATGCCGGGCGCAGCCTGGGCGTGGTCGGTGAATCGGGCTCGGGCAAGAGCACGCTGGCGCGGCTGGTGATGGCGCTCGATGCGCCGACCGCCGGGCGCGTGCTGCTCGACGGCGTCGACCTGCACCGCGCTCGACGCCGGCCGCGCTGCGGCGCGGCGCGCGCCGACTTCCAGATGGTGTTCCAGGATCCGTTCGGCAGCCTCGATCCGCGCCGCACCGTGCTGCAGACGGTGGCCGAGCCGCTTGCGCTGCTGCAGGGCGCCGACCGCAGCCGAGCAACGCGAGCGGGCGCGCGCAGGCGCTCGACGCCGTCGGCCTGCGCAGCCGCCGACCTGGCGCAAGTACCCGCACGAATTCAGCGGCGGCCAGCGCCAGCGCATCGCGATCGCGCGCGCGCTGATCACGCGGCCGAAGCTGATCGTCGCCGACGAGCCGGTCAGCGCGCTCGACGTGTCAGCGTGCAGGCGCAGGTGCTCAACCTGATGCAGGACCTGCAGGATCGCTTCGGCGTCACCTACCTGCTTCATCAGCCACGACCTGGCGGTGGTCGACCTGGTCTGCGACGAGGTGATCGTGCTGCACCAGGGCCGCATCGTCGAGCAGGGCAGCCCGGCGCAGCTGTTCCGCGCGCCGCGACATCCCTACACGCGCCGCCTGCTGGCCGCGGTGCCGGGCATCGGCGCCGGCACCGAGGCGGGCGGCGCGGCGCAGCAGGCAGAATCGCGCGATCGTTTCGTCGAACCACCGAGGAGAAGATCGATGACGATTTCCCGTCGCACGCTGAATGCGCTGCTCGCCGCTGCCCCGCTGGCCGGTGCGCTGCCGCTCGCGCTCGCCCAGTCGCGCAAGGACACGCTGACGCTCGGCATGGTGCTCGAGCCGCCCGGGCTCGACCCGACCGTCGCGCCGGCGGCAGCGATCGGCGAGATCGTCCACTACAACATCCTCGAAGGCCTGACCAGGATCAACGTCGACGGCTCGGTGACGCCGCTGCTGGCCGAAAGCTGGACGATGGCGCCGGACGGCCGCACCTACACCTTCAAGCTGAAGAAGGGCATCACCTATCTCCGACGGCGCGGCGTTCGACGCCAACGCGGTCAAGTTCAGCTTCGAGCGCGCCAAGGCGCCGGACAGCACCAACAAGGCGCGCAAGGCGGTGTTCGACAACATCTCGAGCATCGCGATCGAGGATCCGCACACCGTCATCCTGGTGCTCGACAAGGCCGATGCGCTGCTGCCGTTCCGCCTCGGCGAGAACACCGCGGTGATCCTGCACCCGAACAGCGCCGCGACCACGGCCGACCAAACCGATCGGCACCGGGCCGTACAAGCTCGACAGCTGGAACAAGGGCTCGTCGGTCACGCTGGTCAAGTGGGACGGCTACCGCAACGCCGCCAACGTGAAGATCCGTCGCGTCACCTTCCGCTTCATCAACGATCCGGCGGCGCAGGTGGCGGCGCTGCTCGCCGGCGACATCGACGGCATGCCGCGCTTCGCCGCCTACCAGGCGCTGCCGCAGTTCAGGTCCGACAAGCGCTTCACGGTCGAGGTCGGCAGCACCGCCGGCAAGGGCATCCTCTCGATCAACAACAAGAAGCCGCCGCTCAACGACGTGCGCGTGCGGCGCGCGATCGCGCACGCGATCGACCGCCAGGCCTTCATCGACGGCGCGCAGGAAGGTCTCGGCAAGCCGATCGGCAGCCACTTCGCGCCGACCGACGCCGGCTACCTCGACCTGACCGGGATGTACCCGCACGACGTCGAGAAGGCCAAGGCGCTGCTGCGCGAGGCCGGCGTCACGACGCCGCTGAACCTCACGCTGACGCTGCCGCCACCGCCGTATGCGCGCAAGGGCGGCGAGATCGTCGCGGCGCAGCTGGCCAAGGTCGGCATCAACGCCAAGATCGAGAACGTCGAATGGGCGCAGTGGCTGAGCGGCCCGTTCAAGGGCAACTTCGACCTGACGATCATCAACCACGTCGAGCCGCTCGACTACGCGACCGCCTACGCCAACCCGGACTACTACTTCGGCTACGACAACGCCAAGTTCCGCGACATGGTTGCGCAGCTCGCGGCCACCAGTGATCCGAAGAACAAGGCACGCCTGTTCAGCGACATCCAGCGCCAGCTCGCGACCGATTCGGTCAACGCCTACATCTGGAATCCGGCCCAGGTGGCGGTGTTCAGGAAGGGGCTGCGCGGCCTGTGGAACAGCTCGCCGATCTTTGCCAACGACATCGCCGCAGTCAGCTGGAGCTGACCGAAGCCGGCGAGGAAAGGAAAAAGGCCGGGCAGCCACGCCGCATGCGGCGCGCTGCCCGGCCCTTCAGCCGGAGTCGGGATGGTCGATCAGTCGGCGTACTGGCCCGACGCCTTGATGACCGGGCCCCACTTGTTGATCTCGGCCTCGACGAACTTCTTGTGAGCGACCGGATCGACACGGTTGTCGGTGACCACGACGGCGCCGAGCGCCTCCTGGCGCTTGATGAACTCCGGGTCCTTCAGCGCGACCCGAGTGCAGCGTTGACCTTGTCGACGCACGGCCTTCGGGCGTTCCCTTGGGTGCATACAGGCCGTGCCAGATGCTGACATTGAAGCCCTTCAGGCCGGATTCCTCGAGCGTCGGCAGCTTGGCCAGCAGCCGGGGTCGTCAGGCGCTTCGGCGTGGTCACCGCGAAGGCCTTGATCTTGTTCGACTCGATGTAGGTCGATGGTGTTGGTGGTCTGGTCGCACATCAGGTCGACCTGGCCGCCGATCAGATCGGTGATCGCCGGCGCGGTGCCCTTGTACGGCACGGTCGTCATGTCGATCTGCATCGCCTGCTGGAACAGCAGCCCGCACAGGTGCGACGCGGCGCCCGAACCGGCGTTGGCCAGGTTGATCTTGCCCTTGTTGGCCTCCATCCAGGTCTTGAGCTCGGCGAAGTTGTTCGCCGGCAGCGTCGGTCGTCCGACCAGCGTCATCGGCACTTCGTTGATCATGCCGAGGTACTCGAAGTCCTCGAGCGGCTTGAACGACAGCGTGCGGTACAACGCCGGGGCGGTCGAGATGCCGATGTGCGCCAGCAGCAGCGTGTAGCCGTCGTTCTTCGCCTTTGCGACCTTGGCAGCGCCGAGGGTGCCACCGGCACCGGTGACGTTCTCGACCACGATGGACTGGCCGCCGAGCGGCTTGCGCAGCGACTCGGCCAGGTCGCGGGCCACCTTGTCGGTGGGACCGCCGGCCGCGAACGGCACGACGATCGTGACCGGTTTGTCGGGGTACTCGGCCAGCGCAGCGGATGCGCTCAGGGCAAGGGCGGTGGCAAGAAACAATCTTCTTCATGGCGGCTGATCCGGGATGTGGGGACGGAGATGCCGCACAGCGGCAACGAAGGGAGGGTCAGGCGGTATTTTCGGTCAGCGCAGCGGCCGTAACCGGGTGAAACTACTTATCCTGCGCGCCGCAAGGCCAATGATGGCGGTCGGTCCGCTCGTCGCTTGCACCGCACCCGACGCAGTGCCGGGAGTCGGTCCAACCAATCGACCAATCCAGAAACGACGCGGAAACGAAAAAGCCCCGGGCTGTCGATTCAACCTGGGGCTTTCATTTTCCGCAGTCGGCTACGGACCAAGTTCTGGTGGGCGGTGCAGGGTTCGAACCTGCGACTTCCACCGTGTGAAGGTGGCACTCTACCGCTGAGTTAACCGCCCGGAATTCCGGGTTGCGAGGCAATGTTCATCGCCCTGCGAAGCGCGTGATTATGCCACAAGCGACGCGCCAGCGCGTCTTGCCCGAGCTCGCCTTGTCGATCTCGCCGAGCAGCGCCTCGTGCGCGGCGAGTTCGTCGGCGTCGGGCTCGATGACGCGCAGGCGGTAGACCGAGAAGTCGACCGGCGCAATGGCCAGCGCGCCATCGACCGCATCGGCCGCGTCGATCGCCAGCGAATTCTGGCCGCGCGTCATGCGCACGTAGACCTCGGCCAGCAGTCCGGCGTCGAGCAGCGCGCCGTGCAGCGTGCGGTTGCTGTTGTCGACCTCGAGGCGGCGGCACAGCGCGTCGAGCGAATTCGACTTGCCTGGAAACTGCTCGCGCGCCATCAGCAGGCTGTCGCTGACCCTGCCCACCTGGCTGGCGAATGGCGGCCGGCCGAGGCGCTTCAGCTCGGCGTTCGAGGAAGCCGACGTCGAAGGCGGCGTTGTGGATCACGATCTCGGCGCCGGCGACGAACTCGAGCAGCTGGTCGGCAATCGCGCCGAACAGCGGCTTGTCGGCCAGGAACTGCGTCGGTCAGGCCGTGCACCTTGAGCGCATCCTCGTGGCTCGGGCGCTGCGGATTGACGTAGAGGTGCAGGTTGTTGCCGGTCAACCGCCGGTTGACCATCTCGATGCAGCCGATCTCGATGACGCGGTCGCCGGCTTCCGGGCTGAGGCCGGTGGTCTCGGTGTCGAGGAAGATCTGTCTCATCGCGCGACCGCAGGTGCAGGGGAGCGGCGGGTCGCGATCAGCCACATGGCAACGCCGGCGGCGAACATCGGCAGGCTCAGCCACTGGCCCATGCTCAGGCCGAGGCCGAGCAGGCCGAGGAAGCTGTCGGGCTCGCGGAAATATTCGGCGATGAAACGCAGCAGCCCGTAGCCGGCGAGGAATGCGCCCGACACCTGGCCGAGCTTGCGCGGCTTGCGCGCGTACAGCCACAGCACGACGAACAGCAGCAGGCCCTCGAGCGCGAACTGGTACAGCTGCGACGGATGGCGCGCCAGGTTGCTGCCCGACTGCGGGAAGATCATCGCCCACGGCAGCGACGGATCGGCCGCGCGGCCCCACAGCTCGCCGTTGATGAAGTTGCCGATGCGCCCGGAGGCCAGACCGACCGGAATGCAGGGTGCGATCAGATCGGTCACCTCGAGAAAGCGCCGTCCGCGCATGCGCGCATACAACGCCATCGCGCCGAGCACGCCGAGCAGGCCGCCGTGGAATGCCATGCCGCCCTTCCAGACCGCAAACGACCTCGAGCGGGTTGGCGGCGTAGTAGCCGGGCTTGTAGAACAGCACATAGCCGAGACGACCGCCGATCACCACGCCGACGCACGCCGTAGAACAGCAGATCCTCGACATCGCTGCGCTGCCAGCCGGCGGCCGCATACTGCGGCTGGCGCACGCGCAGCGCGGCCAGCCACAGGAACAGGCCGAACGCGACCAGGTAGGTCAGGCCGTACCAGTGGATCGCGACCGGGCCGAGCTGCAGCGCGACCGGATCGAATTGAGGATGAACAAGCATGCGGGAGGCCGGCCGCGCCGGCAGGCGGGAAAGCGACAGATCATAAAGGGGCAGATATCATCTGCCCTCGCCCGCCGCGAGCCGCCGTGCCGCGCCGCCGTGGCGCCACCCCGTTCACCTCAGCCGCTCAGCACCATGGAAATCAACCGCCGCTCGAAGAACATCACCGAGGGCGTCGCCCGCGCCCCGAACCGCTCGATGTACTACGCGATGGGCTACCAGGAGGCCGACTTCAAGAAGCCGATGATCGGCGTGGCCAACGGCCACTCGACGATCACGCCGTGCAACTCGGGCCTGCAGAAGCTCGCCGACGCGGCGATCGACGGCATCCGATGCTGCCGGCGGCAACGCCCAGGTCTTCGGCACGCCGACGATCTCCGACGGCATGGCGATGGGCACCGAGGGCATGAAGTACAGCCTGGTCTCGCGCGAGGTGATCGCCGACTGCGTCGAGACCTGTGTCGGCGGCCAGTGGATGGACGGCGTGCTCGTCATCGGCGGCTGCGACAAGAACATGCCCGGCGGCATGATGGGCATGCTGCGCGCCAATGTGCCGGCGATCTACGTCTACGGCGGCACCATCCTGCCCGGGCCGCTACAAGGATCAGGACCTGAACATCGTCAGCGTCTTCGAGGCGGTCGGCCAGTTCACCGCCGGCAAGATGAACGAAGAGGATTTCTGCCAGATCGAGCGGCGTGCCATTCCCGGCACCGGCTCGTGCGGCGGCATGTACACCGCCAACACGATGAGTTCGGCGTTCGAGGCGCTCGGCATGAGCCTGCCGTATTCGTCGACCATGGCCAATGTGCACGACGAGATCGTCGCGCAATGCGCAAGCAGGCGGCACGGGTGCTGGTCGAGGCGGTCAAGCGCGACCTCAAGCCGCGCGACATCGTCACCAAGCAGGTCGATCGAGAATGCGGTGGCGGTCATCATGGCCACCGGCGGATCGACCAACGCGGTGCTGCACTTCCTGGCGATCGCGCACACCGCCGGCGTCGAATGGACGATCGACGACTTCGAGCGCATGCGCAAGAAGATCCCGGTGCTGTGCGACCTGAAGCCGTCGGGCCAGTACCTGGCGGTCGACCTGCACCGCGCCGGCGGCATTCCGCAGGTGATGAAGACGCTGCTGGCGGCCGGGCTGCTGCACGGCGACTGCATGACCATCACCGGCAAGACGGTGGCCGAGAACCTGGCCGACATCCCCGACGTCGCCGCGCGCCGATCAGCAGGTGATCCGCCCGCATCGACCAGCCGATGTACGAGCAGGGTCACCTCGCGATCCTGAAGGGCAACCTGGCGCCCGAAGGCTGCGTGGCCAAGATCACCGGCCTGAAGAACCCGACCATCACCGGGCCGGCGCGGGTCTTCGACGACGAGCAGTCGGCGCTCGCGGCGATCATGGCGCAGAAGATCAAGGCCGGCGACGTGATGGTGCTGCGCTACCTCGGCCCGAAAGGCGGGCCGGGCATGCCCGAGATGCTGGCGCCGACCGGCGCACTGATCGGTCAGGGGCTCGGCGAGAGCGTCGGCCTGATCACCGATGGCCGCTTCTCGGGCGGCACCTGGGGCATGGTGGTCGGCCATGTCGCACCCGAGGCCTATGCCGGCGGCACGATCGCGCTGGTGCAGGAGGGCGACATCGATCACGATCGATGCGCACACGCTGACGCTCGAGCGTTGCTGTCGGCGACGACGAGCTGGCGCGCCGCCGCGCCGCCTGGAAGCGCACCGTCGCCGCGCTACCTGCGCGGCGTGCTCGCCAAGTTCGCCAAGAACGCATCGAGCGCCAGCACCGGCGCGGTGCTCGACCGCATCGAGCGCATTGAGTGAACCGGCGCTGAACGCGGCGCCCCGGCGCGGCGCGCGGCGGCCGCCGGCGGCGTCGGCGAGCACGCTGCGCACGCCGGCGGGCAACACGCGCGCGCTCGCCGGACTGCTGCCGTTCCTGCGGCCCTACCGGGGCCGGATCGCGCTGGCGGTGCTGTTCCTGGTGATGGCCGCGGTCAGCACGCTGGTCTTTCCGGTCGCGCTCAAGTCGCTGATCGACGACGGCCTGGTCGCAGCCGACCCCGGCGAGCGCCTGCTGGCGATGCGCGAGCACTTTCTGGCGCTGTTCGCGGTCGGTGCCGCGCTCGGCATCTTCTCGGCCGCGCGCTTCTACATGGTGAGCTGGCTCGGCGAGCGCATCACCGCCGACCTGCGCAACGCGGTCTACGCGGCATGTGGTCACGCAGAGCCCGGAGTTCTTCGAGACCACGCAGACCGGCGAGGTGCTGTCGCGCCTGACCACCGACACCACGCTGGTGCAGACCGTCGTCGGATCGAGCCTGAGCATGGGCCTGCGCAACACGGTGATGTCGATCGGCGCGATGGCTGATGCTGATCGTCACCAACCCGGTGGTGATGGCGCAGGTGCTCGGGCATGCTGGTGCTGGTGGTGCTGCCGACGCTGTATTTCGGTCGCCGGGTGCGCCGCCTCAGCCGCGCCAGCCAGGACCGGGTCGCCGATTCGAGCGCGATCGCCTCCGAGGTGCTGAATGCCATCCCGGTGGTGCAGAGCTACACCCAGGAGCCGCGCGAGGCGCGACGCTTCTCGGAATCGACCGAGCGCGCATTCCAGACCGCGATCAGCCGCACCCGCATGCGCTCGCTGCTGGTCGGCTTCGTCATCATCGCCACCTTCGCCGCCCTGCTGTGGGGGCTGTACCAGGGCACGCAGGCGGTGCTGCGCGGCGACATCAGCGCCGGCCACCTGGGCCAGACCGTCGTCTACGTGATCATCCTGGTCAGCGGCGTGGCGGTGCTGGCCGAGGTCTACGGCGACCTGCTGCGCGCCGCCGGTGCGACCGAGCGGCTGATCGAACTGCTCGGCGCACGCTCGCCGATCGTCGAGCGCCCGGACGCGCGCGACCTGCCGGTGACGAGCGGCGGCTCCGAAGTGCGACTCGAGGGCGTCGACTTCCGTTATCCGTCGCGACCGCAGCAGCCGGCGCTGCATCGACTTCAGCCTGCATGTGCGGCCGGGCGAGACGGTGGCGCTGGTCGGGCCGAGCGGCGCCGGCAAGAGCACCGTGTTCCAGTTGCTGCTGCGCTTCTACGATGCCGGCGCGGGGTCGATCTCGATCGACGGCGTGCCGGTGCGCGATGCCTCGCTCGAGGCGCTGCGCAGCGCATCGGCATCGTGCCGCAGGACAGCGTCGTCTTCTCGGCCGACGCGATGGAGAACATCCGCTACGGCCGGCCCGATGCGAGCGACGACGAGGTCGATCGCCGCCGCACGCGCCGCGCATGCCGACGCCTTCATCCGCGCCCTGCCCGACGGCTACCGCACCTTTCTCGGCGAACGCGGCGTGCGCCTGTCGGGCGGGCAACGCCAGCGCATCAGCATCGCGCGGGCGATGCTGAAGAACCCGCCGCTGCTGCTGCTCGACGAGGCCACCAGCGCGCTCGACGCCGAGAGCGAGCGCATGGTGCAGGCGGCGCTCGAGGCCGCGATGCAGCACCGCACCACGCTGGTCATCGCGCACCGCCTGTCGACCGTGCAGCGGGCCGATCGCATCGTCGTGATGGAGGCCGGGCAGATCGTCGAATCCGGCAGCCACGCGCAGCTGGTCGCGGCTGGCGGGCTGTATGCGCGGCTGGCCGACCTGCAGTTCAGCGACGGTGGCCTGCGCGACGATCTGTAAGGAAAACCCCACAACTCCGGTTGTGGCTGACCGACAGACACCCGCCGACGGCCGGGCAAGACTGAACGCTGCTGGTCATTCAAGAACAAACCAGAACGGATGTCTCCGGCCGCGCCCGCGCGCCGGCCCCCAGGATCACAGCAAAGGAGCTCTCCATGAACAAGTACCGCTTCCATCCTTCCCGCATCGCGCTGCTCGGCCTCGCCGTCGGGCGCCATCGTGCTCGCCGGCTGCGCCGAGATGTCGCCCCGCCAGCAGGGCACCGCCACCGGCGCCGGCATCGGCGCAGTGGCCGGTGCGGCCATCGGCAAGGCCACCGGCGGCAGCGCCGGCACCGGCGCGGTCGCTGGTGGCGCGCTCGGCGCCGTGGTCGGCAACATCTGGTCCAAGCGCATGGAAGACCGTCGCATGGCCATGGAACAGGCCACACGCGGCACCGGCGTCGAGGTCAGCCGCACCGCCGACAACCAGCTGAAGCTGAACATCCCGAACGAGATCAGCTTCGACACCAACAGCGCAACGGTCAAGCCGCGAGATGCGCCGGGTGCTCGATCCGTTCGCGGACAGCCTGCGCGGCGACATGAACACGCGCGTCCAGATCGTCGGTCACACCGACAGCACCGGCAGCGATGCCGTCAACAACCCGCTGTCGGTCGACCGTGCGCAAAGCGTGCGCGACTACCTGGCCTCGCGCGGCGTGTCGGCCGCAGCGCATCCAGCACCGATGGGCGTGGTTCGTACCAGCCGATCGCCGACAACAGCTCCGACGCCGGCCGGGCAAAGAACCGCCGGGTCGAGATCTACCTGGCCGAACCGCAGGGCTGACGCCCGGCGCGCCGGGCGGCTGCGGCCGGCCCGGTGTGCGGGACCGACGACAATGGGCGCTTTCGCGCCCATTCCTGTTTCTGATCTTGATGCCAATGCCGGACGCCTCCCTTCATCCCGTCACTGCCGAGTCGGCGCGCCCGAGCGGCGCACCGCGGCAGTACGAGGATTTCGCGCGCCATGTGCTGAGCGCAGGCGTCGCCAAGTCGCGACCGCACCGGCACCGGCACGACCAGCGTCTTCGGCTACCAGATGCGCTTCGACCTGAACCAGGGCTTTCCGCTGGTCACGACCAAGAAGGTGCACCTCAAGTCGATCATCCTCGAGCTGCTGTGGTTTCTGCGCGGCGATTCGCAATGCGCGCTGGCTGCAGGATCGCGGCGTGACGATCTGGGACGAGTGGGCCGCGCGCCGACGGCGACCTCGGTCCGGTCTACGGCGTGCAGTGGCGCAGCTGGCCGACCGCCGACGGCCGGCACATCGACCAGATCGCCGAGGTGGTGCAGCACGCTGCAGACCAATCCGGATTCGCGCCGCATGATCGTGAGCGCCTGGAATGTCGGCGAGCTGTCGAAGATGGCGCTGATGCCGTGCCACGCGCTGTTCCAGTTCTATGTCGCGCCGCCTTCGCCGGCCCGGCGGACGTGGTCGGCTCAGCTGCCAGCTGTACCAGCGCAGCGCCGACGTCTTCCTCGGGCGTGCCGTTCAACATCGCCAGCTATGCGCTGCTGACGCAGATGGTGGCGCAGCAGTGCGACCTCGAGCTCGGCGACTTCATCTGGACCGGCGGCGACTGCCACATCTACGACAACCACCGCGAACAGATCGCGCTGCAGCTTGCACGCGAACCGTATCCCTACCCGACGATGAAGATCAGGCGCCGTCCGGCGTCGCTGTTCGACTACGACCCCGAGGACTTCGAGCTCGATCGACTACCGCCACCACGCGCCGATCAAGGCGCCGGTCGCGGTCTGATCGGCGCTCGAGCCACGCGCATGCGCGGGCCGGGTTGTCAACGGCCAGCCGGCCGGATCACTCGCTGCGCACCAGCTGCTGCCCGCGGCTGAGCGCGAACGACAGGGCGGCATCGGCCGTCGGCCAGCGGTGACCGCAGGCCAGGCTCTCGTCGCGGAAGACTTCGTGCGGCGAACCAGGCAGGCGATGCCGGTTGACGATCAGTGCTGCGATGTAGCCGTCGCCATGCCTCGACTCGAGCGCACCGACGAAGATCCGGTACTCGCCTTCGCTGCGTTCATCGAAATGCATTCCCACGCCCCTGCTGCCGACCGCCGACGCCCGATGATCGGCGCAACCGGCTGCAATGGGAATCCTCTGCTGCGGCTGGCTCCCCCTGTTCGAGCGGTGCCTGAGGGCGCCAGATGCACGCGTGTGTGACCAGCGGTTTCGCGCGGGGAGACATTCCACAACGAGAAACCCCTTCCAGGCTTGACGCCGGGAAGGGGCGTGGTGACCGAAGCCACCGTTTTGGAGCTCCCGAGGTATTGGGTCGAGGGCCCCTGACGCGCAGAGACTGCGCCATCGGATTTGTCTGCGGTGCAGACACGCCGACAGTAGCCGATTGCACCGGCGGCGGCAACAGACATGTCCATCTCAGGGACTTCTTGCACCCGCTCGGCGGCAGCGATCGGCAGACGGCGCAGCGGTCCGGCGCAGCGCGAGTCTGCGGCACCCGGGCACCTGTCGGCCTGGGGTTGCCTGGTACGAACCTACACTGGCCGCATGTCCCGCTCATTCCCCATGGCCCGATTGCTCGCCGGCGCGGCGCTGCTGTTGCCGTTCATTGCTGCGCAGGCCCAGACGCCGCCGACCGACTTTCCGCAGTGCATCGATGCACTGCGGGCCGAACTGCCGCGCCACCCGGACATCAGCGTCGAGACCTTCGTCGAGCACACCCGGTCGGCGCAGGACCTGCGCCCGCCGATCGATCGTGCGACGGCAGCCAGCCCGAATTCGAACTGCCGATCTGGGACTACCTGGATCGACTGGTCCATCCGCAGCGGGTTGCCAGCGGCTGGCGAGATCCTGCAACGCGAGCAGACGGCGTTGCAGCGGATCGCCGAGCGCTTCCGCGTCGACCCGGCGGTACTCGTCGCAGTGCTCGGCGTCGAGAGCGACTTCGGCCGTTCTGCAGGGGCGCTATCGGGTCGTCGACGCCACGCTCAGCCGCGCCTGCCTGCGGCTGGAGAGCGCCGACCGGCGGGCCCAGTTTTTTGCCGCGCTGCGCCTTCTGCAGCAGCGCGCGGTGCAGCCGGACCGCTTCACCGGCTCCTGGGCAGGCGCATTCGGCATGACGCAGTTCATGCCGGCAACGCACCTGGACCACATGGCCGACGGCGACGGGGACGGCCTGATCGACACCGTCGCGAGCATGCCCGATGCACTTGCCACCACCGCCCGCTACCTGCGTGCCCTGGGCTGGAACGATTCGATTCCGTGGGGCATCGAGGTCAGCGCACCCGATCTGGTGGCGCGCACGATGAACAGCAGCCAGGGCGAGCACGCCTGCCTGTCGTCGTCGCAGTCGGGTCGGCCGCTGTCGGCGGCTGGCGCAATGGGACGCACTCGGCGTGCGCCGTGTCGATGGCCGACCGCTCGGCAGCGCGCTGGCCGAGTGGCCAGGGCTCGGTCATGCGACCAGCGCCGCCCTGCTCGCGCCGGCGGGCGCGAAGGGTCCGGTCTGGCTGGTCACAGCCAATTTTCGGGCGCTCTGGCAGTACAACCGGGCCGATGCCTACGCGCTGGCGATCGGCCTGCTTGCCAACGCCCTGCGCGGTGAAGCGGGCGTGGTCGGACGCTGGCCGATCGACGATCCCACCCGCGCCCTGTCGCGCACCGGGCTGCTTGCACTGCAGACCCTGCTGCGCGATGGCGGCGACTGCGCGCTCGACGTCGACGGTTACGACGGACCGATGACGCGTCAGGCGATACGCAGCGAGGAACGGCGGCGCGGCCTGCCCGAAACCGGCCGACCGACCACGACGCTGCTCGAGTTGCTGCGCAGCAATCCGTCCGGGCAGCCAGCGGATTGCGCCAAGCCGCCGCCGGCGCCGGCGCCGCGCGCTGAGGCCGCGCCGGCCCTCGCTGTGCCGGCGGAAGCGGCCGATCGGTCACGGCCGCTCGCGCAGCACCGAGTCGATCAGCGCCTGCACCCTGCGGCTGACATCCGGATCCATCGCGATCGGGCGGCCCCACTCGCGCGCGGTCTCGCCCGGCCACTTGTTGGTTGCATCGAGCCCCATCTTGCCGCCGAGCCCGCTGACCGGCGAAGCGAAGTCGAGGTAGTCGATCGGCGTGTTCTCGACCAGCAGCGGTGTCGCGCACCGGATCCATCCGCGTCGTGATGGCCCAGATCACTTCCTGCCAGTCGCGGATGTCGACATCGTCGTCGGTGACGACGATGAACTTGGTGTACATGAACTGGCGCAGGAAGCTCCAGATGCCGAACATCAGCCGCTTGGCATGGCCGGGATAGCTCTTGCGGATGCTGACGATCGCCATCCGGTAGCTGCAGCCTTCGGGCGGCAGGTAGAAGTCGACGATCTCCGGAAACTGCTTCTGCAGGATCGGCACGAAGACCTCGTTCAGCGCGACGCCGAGCACCGCCGGCTCGTCGGGCGGCTTGCCGGTGTAGGTCGAGTGGTAGATCGGATCGCGTGCGGTGCGTGAGGCGGGTCGATCTCGAAGACCGGAAACCAGTCCTGCTCGTTGTAGTAGCCGGTGTGGTCGCCGAACGGGCCTTCCAGCGCATGCAGGTAGCCGCCCTGCTCGCTCAGCGCGACGCCGTGTTCGCTGGTGCCGCGAAAGCCCGGCTCGGCCGGCGGGATGCGGCCTTCGAGCACGATCTCGGCGCTCGCCGGCACCTGCAGCATCACGCCGGCATCGCCGGCCGCGGTGTCGACGACCTCGGTGCGGCTGCCGCGCAGCAGGCCGGCGAACTGGTATTCGGACAGGCTGTCGGGCACCGGCGTCACCGCGCCGAGGATGGTCGCCGGATCGGCGCCGAGCGCGACCACGATCGGGAACGCCTGGCCCGGCCTGGCCAGCGCGAAGTCGCGGAAATCGAGCGCGCCGCCGCGATGCGCGAGCCAGCGCATGATGACCTGGTTGCGGCCGATCACCTGCTGGCGGTAGATGCCCAGGTTCTGGCGCCGCGCGCGCCGTCGGCCCGCCCTGCGGGCCGCGGGTGACGACCAGGCCCCAGGTGATCAGCGGCCCGGCATCGCCGGGCCAGCAGGTCTGCACCGGCAGCCGGCCGAGATCGACCTCGGCGCCTCGAGCACCGTCTGCTGGCACGGCGCCTGGCGCACCGTCGGCCGGCTTCATGTCCCACAGCGACTTGACCATCTGCAGCAGCCGGCCGGCATCCTTCAGGCCGCGCGGCGGCTCGGGCTCCTTCAGGCTGGCCAGCACGCGTGCCGATATCCCGCAGATCGGCCAGGTCCTGCGCACCCATGCCGAGCGCGACCCGCCGCGGTGGTGCCGAACAGGTTGGCCAGCACCGGAATGGTGTGACCGATCGGCTGCTCGAACAGCAGCGCCGGACCGCCGCGGCGCAGCACCTGGTCGGCGAGGGCCGTCATCTCGAGCTGCGGAGACACCGGCTGCGGCGATGCGGCGCAGCTCGCCGAGCGCGCTCCAGCCCGGCGATGAAGTCCCGCAGATCGCGGTACTTCATAACAAATAGTAGTTAAGAGACTAATTCCATATTCTTGACGTGGAATGAAGGAGCTTCCTAGAATCGCGTTCCTTTTGATGAGTCCTAGGGAAAACCCGTCGCCCGCCTGGCTTGGACGACGGGTCAGGGGACTCGTGCGCGTGCAGCCCGGAGATCGGCTGCGCGCTCAGGACTTTCCCGCCACGACGCAGGCGACCGAATTATGGTCGTTACCACTGAAGCCGCCGCGGGGCCTGAGGCTCGCGATTCCGCGCACAGCGGAACTTACAGGAAACACATGACTGCACTGAGTACCCTCGCGACGCGCTTGCGCACGTTGCGATCGAACGCTGCCGGTTCCGCGACCGTCTTCGCGCGCGACGTCGGCCACGGCCTGCTCGAAGTCAGCCACAACACGCTGGCCCTGGTCGGCCTGATCCTGGTGGCGCTGGTGATCTTCGGCGCCAGCCGCGACGGTGTGCGCCACCAGGTCGAGGTGCAGTTGTTCGGCTGGCTGCAGCAGCGCCACGAGGCCCGCCAGGACCCGGCCGAACTGGTTGCCGCAGCAGTTGAGCGAGCCGTCGGCGCATCATGCGCGCCACCGCGGTCGATCCGAAGCAGCTGACCCGCCAGCAGGCTGCGGTCGCCCACTGGATCTCGCGCCGCTACCGCGTGGCTCCCGAGCCGATCAGCCGCCTGGTGAAGGAAGCCTGGCACGTCGGCGGTCAGGTCGGCCTCGAGCCGACGCTGATCCTGGCGATCATGGCGATCGAGTCGAGCTTCAACCCGTTCGCCCAGAGTTCGGTCGGTGCGCAGGGTCTGATGCAGGTGATGACGCGCATCCACGACGACAAGTACGAGGCCTTCGGCGGCACGCTCGCGGCCTTCGACCCGGTGACCAACCTCCGCGTCGGCGTGCAGGTGCTGAAGGAATGCATCGCAGCGCGCCGGCAGCCTCGAAGCCGGGCTGCAGCTACTACGTCGGCGCGGCCAACCTGCCGCACGACGGCGGCTACGCCGCCAAGGTGCTGGCCGAGCAGTCACGTCTGCGCATGGTGGCCGGCGGCCGCACGGTGGCGATGAACACCAGCGCCGATACCGCCGCGCAGCCGACGGCGCAGAAGAAGCCCGCGCAGCCGCCGCAGCCGCCGGTTGCGAGCCCGGCCGAGCGGGTCGCGCTGAGCAGCTGAATCGACCGGCGCGACGCAGCGTCGCGCCGACCCGGCAGCGCGTCCGCGCAGGCCGAGCGGCTACACTCGCGGCACTGTGCGACTGGCGATGAGGTCCTGCGGACCGGAGGTGGTGAACCACTGGGGAGCACGGTCGGCGACCGCCCTGCGGCGCCGTGATTGCCGTTCGCCTGGGCAGCCCGTGGCATGTGCACGCCGACCTCGTCCGCGTGCCGCTGCACCGCACGCGCTGCCATGGGTCTTCTATCGAAGAGGACTGCCGAATGTTTGACCGCTCCACCTCCACCATCGCGCAGCGTCGACCCCGAACTCTGGGCCGCGATCCAGCACGAGAACCGAGCGCCAGGAAGCGCACATCGAGCTGATCGCATCGGAGAACTACGCCTCGCCGGCGGTGATGGCCGCGCAGGGCAGCCAGCTGACCAACAAGTATGCCGAGGGCTACCCCGGCAAGCGCTACTACGGCGGCTGCGAATACGTCGACGTCGCCGAGCAGCTGGCGATCGACCGCCTGAAGACAGCTGTTCGGCGCCGAACACGCCAACGTGCAGGCCAATTCGGGCTCGCAGGCCAACCAGGCGGTGTTCTTCGGCCTGCTGCAGCCCGGCGACACGATCATGGGCATGAGCCTGGCCGAAGGCGGCCACCTGACGCACGGCATGGCGCTGAACATGAGCGGCAAGTGGTTCAAGGTCGTCAGCTACGGGCTCGATGCCGACGAGGTGATCGACTACGAGCAGATGGAGCGGCTGGCGCACGAGCACAAGCCGAAGCTGATCATCGCCGGCGCGTCGGCCTACAGCCTGCGCATCGACTTCGAGCGCTTCGCCAAGGTGGCCAAGGATGTCGGCGCCTACTTCATGGTCGACATGGCGCACTACGCCGGCCTGATCGCCGGCGGCGTCTACCCGAATCCGGTGCCGTTCGCCGATGTCGTGACCTCGACCACCCACAAGAGCCTGCGCGGCCCGCGCGGCGGCATCGTCGATCAGCAACCGCGAAGACATCGCGAAGAAGATCAACAGCGCGATCTTCCCCGGCATCCAGGGCGGCCCGCTGATGCACGTGATCGCGGCCAAGGCGGTCGCGTTCAAGGAGGCGCTGGCGCCGGAATTCCGCGTCTATCAGCAGCAGGTGGCGCGCAACGCGGTGGTGCTGGCCGAGACGCTGATCGAGCGCGGCCTGCGCATCGTCAGCGGCCGCACCGAGAGCCACGTGATGCTGGTCGACCTGCGCCCGAAGGGCCTGACCGGCAAGGAAGCCGAGGCGGTCCTCGGCCAGGCCCACATGACCTGCAACAAGAACGGCATCCCGAACGATCCGCAGAAGCCGATGGTGACCAGCGGCATCCGGCTCGGCACGCCGGCGATGACGACGCGCGGCTTCAAGGAGGAGCAGGCGCGCGCAGACCGCGAACCTGATCGCCGACGTGCTCGACCGTCCGCACGACGAGGCCAACATCGCCGCGGTGCGCGAGAAGGTGGCCGCGCTGACGCGCGACTTCCCGGTCTACCGGTGAGCGGCCGGCTCCAGGGTCGTGCCGCGATCGAGGAGCCTGACCGATGCGCTGCCCGTTCTGCAGCCATCTGGAGACCCAGGTCGTCGAGACCCGCGAGTCCGACGAAGGCGACGTGGTGCGGCGGCGCCGCCGCTGCCAGTCGTGCGACAAGCGCTTCACCACCTACGAGCGGGCCGAGATCGCGCTGCCCGGCGTGATCAAGAAGGACGGCACGCGCGCCGAATTCGACGCCAGCCAAGATGCGCGCGTCGATGTCGCTCGCGCTGCGCAAGCGCCCGGTCAGCGTCGAGCAGATCGATGCGGCGATCGAGCGCATCCAGGACAAGCTGCTCAACAGCGGCGCGCGCGAGGTGGCGTCGAGCAAGCTCGGCGAACTGGTGATGCGCGAACTCAAGCGGATCGACAAGATCGCCTACGTGCGCTTCGCATCGGTCTATCGCCGCTTCGAGGATGTCGACGAGTTCCGGCAGCTGATCCGCGACATCTGAAACGTCCGAAGTCGACCCGGCGAGTCGGTCGACCGGCGGAACGCGGCGCGCACGGTTAGCGCCACCAGCCCCTCTCCAGCGGCCCTCGCCTGGGGGAAGCCGACCGCTTCCTGGCCTCCTACAGTCGATCGCATCCCAGCCGGGAGGATGCGATGCCAGATCCGATCCAGCGCACCGCGCGCCCGATTCCCGCTTTGTCACCGCCGCGTCACCGCAGGCTGCGAACCGCTTGCCGGCCGGCGCCGAACGCGCGGCGTCACGCTGATCGAGGCGATGATCGTCGTCGTGCTGATCGCGCTCGGCTGCACGCTCGCGCTGCCGAGCCTGGCCGGACTGTTCGATCGCCAGCGCCTGCGCGGTGCCGCCGACGAGGTCGCGAGCGACCTGCAATGGACGCGCAGCCAGGCGCTCGCGCGCAACGAGGCGCTGCGCTACAGCATCCATCCGGTCGCCGGCGGCAGTTGCACGATCGTCCACACCGGTCAGCGCGACCACTGCCGTTGCACCGACGATGGTCGGGCCAGTTGCAGCGATGCGGCCCAGCTGCTCAAGACCAGCCACTGGCCGCAAGCGACGAGCGGGTCACGGTGCAGGCGAATGTCGGATCGATGCTGTTCGACCCGCTGCTCGGCACCGCCAGTCCGGCCGGCAGCGTGCGCATCGTCGACGCCGCGGGGCGACGGCATCACCCACGTCGTCAACATCCTCGGTCGGGTGCGCTCGTGTTCGCCGTCGGCACGGTCGCGGGTCTGGCGCCATGCTGAAGGCATCGGCGCGTGCGCCGGCAGCGCAGCGGCTTCACGCTCGTCGAGCTCATGATCGTGGTCGCGACTCGACCGCCCTGCTCGCCACGCTTGCATTGCCGGGCTGGCGTGCGATCGTGCAGCGCATGCACCGCGCCGACGCGCTGGCCGCGCTGGCGCAGGTCCAGCTGCTGCAGCAGCGCCATCGCAGCTCTGCATCCACGCTATCGCGACGCTCGACGCAGCTCGGCATCGGCGCAGACGCTGGCCGGCGGACGCTATCGGCTCGATGCCTCGCCGCCGACCGCCAGCGGCTATGTGCTGACGGCGCTGGCCCAGGGGGCGCAGGCCGGCGACGCGGCCTGCCGCCTGCTGCGCCTGGAGGTCTCGGGCGCCGATACGCAGCGCTCGTCCGGACCGGATGCCGAGACCCGCAACGACGCGGCGCAGCAACCAGCGCTGCTGGGGCGGATGATGTGCCGGCGGCACGCACCGGCAGCGCGGGCTGTCACTGGTCGAACTGCTGGTCGCGCTCGCACTCGGCCTGTTTCTGGTCTGGCAGGGGCTGGCATTGCTCACCACCCACCTGCTCGAGAACCGTGATCTGACACGGCAGGCGCGGCTGACGCAGGATCTGCGCAGCGCTGCGCTCGCCTTGGCACGCGATCTGCGACGGGCCGGCCACTGGGGCGATGCCGAGAGCGGCCTGCGCCTCGAGGACACACCGGCTCGCGCCAATCCGTACCAGGAACTGGCTCCTGCCAGCACGACCTCCGACTTCGTGCGGCTGCGCTATTCGCGCGACGCGACCGAGAACCATCGCGTCGACGCCGAACGAGGAATTCGGCTATCGCCTGCGCAACCACGCCGTCGACGTGCTGCTCGGCGGCGGCTGGCAGACGCTGACCGATGCGGCGAGCGTGCGCATCACCGCGCTGCAGATCACCCCGCACACGGTCGAGGTCGAGCAGCCGGGACTGTGCGAGCGACCGTGTCCGGCCGACGCCGACGCCGGTCGCCTGCCCGCCGCGGGTCCGCGTGAGTCACCTGACGGTCGAGATCAGCGGCGAGTCGCCGACCGATCCGGCACTGCGGCGTTCGGTGCGCACCAGCGCATGGGTGCGCAACGATGCGGTCGTCGGAGCCTGCCCATGACGCGCCCGGCCAAGGCGCGCCGCGGCAGCGGTCTTGCGACGCTACCGATCCTGCTGCTGTTGCTGATGGCGTCGCTGCTGGCCGCGGCCTGGGCCCAGCGCAGCGTGCTCAACGAAATCCGCAGCGCCTCGCTCCAGTTCCAGCACGGCGTCGCCTTCGAGGCTGCCGAAGCCGGACTCGGCATGGATGCAGGCGCTGCTGAATTCGGGCCGCCGACTCGGCGACGACTGCCGCGCCGTCGAGCGCCGACAGCGCAGCCAGCTTCCAGCAATCGCTTCCTCCACTTCGCGGCCGATGGCGCCAGCGGCGATGTCGATGTCGACGCTGCGCGAGCGCGGCGTCGCGTCGGCCACGCCGGTGCTGATGTGCGCGCGCAGTGCAGCATGGCTGGCGCTGTGCCTGTCCGGCCGACGCCGCTCCGGCGCTCGGCGACGCAGCCGGCGCCGAGGCCGGCGAAGCGGCTCCGACCTTCAGCGTCAGGCTGCTCGACGGCCGCACGCCGGCCACGCTCGCGGATCTCGGTCACCGGCTGCAGCGATGCCGGCCGGCCGTGCGTCGGCGATGCGGCCGAGCGTGCCGATGCGAGCGCCGCCGTGCGCCAGACGCTGGCGCTGCTGCCGGTCATCGCCACGCCGCCGGCAGCGACGCTGACGGCGCGCGGCAACGTCAGCGCACCGGCCGCTGCCGCGCTGACCGTGCACAACGCGCGACGCGGCCTCGGGCGGGCTCGCGGTCCATGCCGGCGGCGCGATCGATGCGCCTGCCTGCGCAGCACGAGTGTCGCCGGTGCCGCCTTGTCGGGCGAGCGCATCGGCGGCGACGCGGCGCTTGGCCGCGCTGTCCCCGGAGCAGCTGTTCCAGCGCCACTTCGGTCCGCCGATCGCCCGATGGAAGCAGCAGCCGGGCGTGCAACGCGTGTCGTGCAGCGGCAGCAGCCGACGTGCGCGCACGCGGCTGCGCGAGCAGCTCGATGCCGAGGCCGATGTGGCGCGCATTGCGGTCGATCGGCGACCTGCGCCTGGCCGGTCCGCTGCGAGTTCGGCAGCGCCATCGCGTCCGGTGGTGCTGGTCGTCGACGGCGACCTGCGGCTCGACGGCGCGGTCATCATCCACGGCCTGGTGCATGCGCGCAATCTGCACTGGTCCGGTGCCGGCCCCGACGGGTCGGCACGCTGAACGGTGCGGCGATCGTGTCGGCAGTCGTTCAGCACCGACGGTGCACCGACGCTGAGCCACGACGCGGCGCTGATCGCGCGGCTGCGCACCCGCGCCGGAACCTGGGTCCGGGTCCCGGGGAGCTGGCGCGATGACGGTTGAACGGAGTCGGTTGCTCTGCCGCCGATGCGCGCGCCAGGCAGCGCGGTGCCACCCTGCTCGAGGTGCTGATCGGCTTCCTGATCGTCGCCATCGGCTGGCTCGGGGCGGCGCAGATGCAGCTGCAGCTGCGCCAGGGCATCGGACCTGGCACGCCAGCAGGCCGAAGCCGGCCGGCTGGCGCAGCACCGGCTCGAACAGCTGCGTGCGCGCGCGCGGCGCCGGCCAGCGCCTGGCAGAGTCGGGCAGCGACTGGCCCGGCAGCGACGCCACCAGCGGCGAGTTCGCCGCGGCCGACACCCGCTACCGGCATCGACGGCGACGCTGCGCGGTCGGCGATGGTGCCGCGCTGGCCGAGGTCGAGTCGACGTGCGCTGGGCCGACGCGACCGGCGTCGAACAGCGCATCGCGCGTGATCGAGCGCGCTCGCAGTCACAGTCGGCTGCCCTGGCGCTGCCGCTGACGGTCGCGCGCGCCAGCCGCCACACCGGCCCGGTCGACGGCCGCCATGCGGCGATCCCGCGCGATGCGATCGATCTCGGCGACGGACGCAGCCTCTTCAAGCCCGCGCCGCGCCGACACCCGCGCCTGGCTGTTCGACAACCGGAGTGCGCGCATCGTCGCGCGCTGCAGCGTGCCCGGTCGAGGTGGCGCCGGCGCAGCTCGCGGCACCGACCTCTCCGGCTGCATCGCCGCAGGCCGGGCTGCTGCTTGCCGGGCGGGTGCGGATCGCCGCCGGAGCCGGCGGCGACCCGCTGCGCGCCGAGGTCGCGCTGCAGCAGCCGGACGGCAGTCCCGCCGCGGCCGACTGCGTCGGCGAAGCCGTCCGGCTGGTCGATCTCGGCCCGACGCGGCGCCGCGCCCGTATCGCGGTCGGCGCCGCAGCGACGCCGTCCGACCACGGGCTCACCGGGCTGGCGCGAGATCGGCGACCGCTTCGTGCGCTACCACTGCGCCGTGCGCCGCCGATCCGGCCGTCCGGCAGACGCCGCCCGCACTGGTACGGGCCGGCTGTCGTTCACCCCGATCGGATGGACGATCGGACACGGCGCCGGCACGCTACCGCGTCTGTCGCCATTCGGCCGACAGCGACGCCAGCGGCGCGATCGACCGCGCCGCCGAGGCGCCCGAGATCCAGCGCGCGCGTCGACGAGGCGCTGGTCGAACAGAACTACCTGATCGTCGCCGGCACGCGGGCGTGTCCGGCCTGCCGGAACGCCGCGGCCGACGCCGTTACAGTGCCGCATCATCCCTGAACCTGCTGCCACCGCCGATGTCGATCGAAGCCCTGATGCGCGAGGCGCTCGACCTCGCGGCCCTGTCCATCGGACTGAGCGAACCCAATCCGCGCGTCGGCTGCGTGCTCGCCACGGCCGACGGCCGCGTCATCGGTCGCGGCCACACCCAGCAGGCCGGCGGGCCGCATGCCGAGGTGATGGCGCTGCGCGATGCGCTGGCAGCGCGGCGAGCCAGCATCCGCGGCGCAACCGCGGTCGTCACCCTCGAGCCGTGTGCCCACCACGGCCGCACGCCGCCGTGCTGCGACGCGCTGATCGACGCCGGCATCGCGCGCGTCGTCTACGCGGTGGAGGATCCGTTCGAGCAGGTGGCCGGCCGCGGCGCGGCGCGGCTGCGCGCAGCCGGCATCGACGCACAGGCGCTGCCGCCGGGTGAACTCGCCGACGCCGCGCGCGAACTCAACATCGGCTTCTTCTCGCGCATCGAACGCGGCCGACCGTGGCTGCGGATGAAGATCGCCGGCTCGCTCGACGGCCGCAGCGCGCTCGACAACGGCATCAGCCAATGGATCACCGGCGAGGCCGCGCGCACCGACGGTCATCGCTGGCGGCGCCGCGCCGGTGCGCTGCTGACCGGCGCCGGCACCGTGCTGGAAGACGATCCGCGGCTGGATGTGCGGCTGGTCGAGACGCCGCGCCAGCCGCTGCGCGTGATCGTCGACTCGCGTCTCGACATCCCGCCGGCGGCGCGCATCCTGGACGCGCCGGGCCGGTGCTGATCTATGCCGCGCAGCCCGATCCGGCACGCCTCGAGGCGCTGCAGCGACGCGGCGCCGAGATCGCGCTGCTGCCGGGCGAGCGCGGCAAGGTCGATCTGCCGGCCGTGCTGGCCGACCTGGCGCGGCGCGGCATCAACGAACTGCACGTCGAGGCCGGTCACCGGCTCAACGGCTCGCTGCTGCGCGAGGGGCTGGTCGACGAATACCTGGTCTACCTCGCACCGATGCTGATCGGCGCCGGTCGCGGCCTGGCCGAGTTCGGCCCGCTGACCAGACTCGCCGACGCGCCGCGGCTGCGCTTCACCGTCGATCACGCCGATCGGCGACGACCTGCGGCTGCTGGCCCGGCCAGCGGCCTGAACCGAGGCGCCGGACGTGCACGACCGGTCGAGTGTGCGGCCGAGCGGCGACAATCGCCCGATGTTCACCGGAATCATCAGCGGCATCGGCCGCATCACGCGCGTCGCGCCTGCCGACGCGCGCCGCAGGCGAGCCGTCGGACCGCTCAGGTCGCCGGCTGCAGGTCGCAGACCCCGCCCGGCTACCTGGACGATGTCGGGCTCGGCGACAGCATCGCGATCAACGGCGCCTGCATGACCGTCACCGCGCTTCGATCGCGGCACCGACCGCTTCGACTTCGACATCTCGGCCGAGAGCCTGTCGAGAACCGCCGGCCTCGACGCGCCCGGGCCGGTCAACCTCGAGAAGGCCCTGCGCGCCAACGACCGCCTCGGCGGTCACCTGGTCAGCGGTCATGTCGACGGCATCGGCACGGTCGAGTCATTTCGCGCCGGTCGGCGAATCGTGGGAGCTGCGGCTGCAGGTGGCGCGCGAACTGGCGCGCTTCATTGCCTACAAGGGTTCGATCACCGTCAACGGGGTCAGCCTGACGGTCAACCGCGTCACCGATCTGCGACTGGCGCGCAGGCCGAACGCGCCTGCGAGTTCAGCATCAACCTGATTCCGCACACCCTGGCCCACACCACGCTCGGCGGCCTGGCGGCCGGACAGCGCGTCAACCTCGAGGTCGACCAGATCGCGCGCTACGTCGAGCGCATGCTCGCGACCGGACGCTGAGGCGGCTCTGCCTGCTGCCGCTGCAGGTGACGGCGCCGGCCTGGCGCCGGGGTCGCCGCACCCGCCACCTACAATCCCGTCATGCCGATTTCTCCCGTTCCTGAACTCGTGGCCGAGCTCGCCGCCGGCCGCATGGTGATCCTCGTCGACGAGGAAGACCGCGAGAACGAAGGCGACCTGGTGCTGGCCGCCGACCACGTCACGCCCGAGGCGATCAACTTCATGGCGCGGTTCGGCCGCGGCCTGATCTGCCTGACCCTGACGCGCGAACGCTGCGAGCGCCTGCGCCTGCCGCCGATGGCGCTGCGCAACGGCACCCAGCACGGCACCGCCTTCACGGTCTCGATCGAGGCCGCCACCGGCGTCACGCACCGGCATCTCGGCGGCCGACCGGGCGCGCACCGTGCAGGCCGCGGTGGCGCGCGACGCGCAAGCCGAGGACCTGGTCCAGCCCGGCCACATCTTTCCGCTGCAGGCGCAGGACGGCGGCGTGCTGATGCGCGCCGGCCACACCGAGGCCGGCTGCGACCTGGCCGCGATGGCCGGGCTGAGCCCGTCGTCGGTGATCTGCGAGATCATGCGCGACGACGGCGAGATGGCGCGCCTGCCCGATCTCGAAGTCTTCGCCGAGCAGCACGGGCTGAAGATCGGCACGATCGCCTCGCTTGATCGAATACCGCAGCCGCAACGAGACGCTGATCGAGCGCGTCGGCGAGCGCCGGCTCGGCACCGCCCAGGGCGAGTTCGACTGCATCACCTTCCGCGACCGCACCGGCGGCCTGCACCTGGCGCTGACGCAAGGGACGCTGGAACGCCGGCGACGAGGTGCTGGTGCGGGTGCACGAACCGCTGTCGGTGCTCGATCTGCTCGACACCGGCGCCTGCAGCCATTCGTGGCCGCTGCCGAAGGCGCTTGCCGCGCTGCAGAGCGCGCCCGCCGGCGTCGCGGTCCTGCTCAACTGCGGCGAGAGTGCCGCCGAGCTCGACCAGCGCCTGCATGCCGCCGATGCCGCCAGGCGTGCGCCGGCGTGGCCAGATGGACCTGCGCACCTACGGCATCGGCGCGCAGATCCTGCGCGAACTCGGCGTCACCCGCATGACGCTGCTCGGCAGCCCGCGTCGCATGCCGAGCATGGTCGGCTACGGGCTCGAGGTCGTCGGCTTCGAGCCGTCCGGCAGCTGACATGTCCGATGATCCACATCCCGACCGCTGCGCGGTCCTTTCCGCAAGGCGATCCGATGCAAGGTGCTGACCAGGGCCGCTCGGCCGAGCTGAACGGGCGCGACCTGCGCATCGGCGATGGTGCAGGCGCGCTTCAATGCGGCGATCACCGACAAGCTGGCGCAGAGCTGCCTGGCCGAACTGGCGGCGCTCGGCGTCGTCGCCGAGCACATCCGGCATGTGCAGGTGCCGGGCGCGCTCGAGGTCGGCGTCGCGCTGGCCGCGCTCGCCGACCGCGACGACTACGACGCGCTGATCGCGCTCGGCTGCATCATCCGCGGCGAGACCTATCACTTCGAGCTGGTCGCCAACGAGAGCGGCGCCGCGGTGACGCGCGTCTCGCTCGATCACCGCGTGCCGATCGCCAATGCGATCCTGACCGTCGAGAACGAGGCGCAGGCCTGGGCGCGCGCCGAGGACAAGGGCCGCGACGCGGCGCGCGTCGCGGTCGAGATGGCGAACCTGATGGAAGACCTGTCGTGAGTGAAACGCCCAAGTCCGATCAAGCCGACGCCGGTTCGCCGCCGGCACGCCGCGGCGGTGCGGCCGGTGCACGGCGCGGCGCGCCGCCCGGCGGCAAGTCGCCACGCCGGCGCTCGCGCGAGGCCGCGCTGCAGGGTCTGTACGAATGGCTGGTCGGCGGCAGCGATGCCGGCGTGATCGACGCCCACATGCGCGAGCTCGAGGCCTACAGCGGCTGCGACACCGCGCATTTCGATGCCCTGCTGCACGGCTGCATCCGCGAGGCCGCCGACCTCGACGCCGTGCTGGCGCGCCATGTCGACCGTCCGACCAAGGACCTGTCGCCGGTCGAGCACGCCATCCTGATGCTCGGTGCCTACGAGCTGACGCACTGCATCGACATCCCGTACAAGGTCGCGATCAACGAGGCGGTCGAGCTGGCCAAGAGCTACGGCGGCACCGACGGCCACAAGTACGTCAACGGCGTGCTCGACAAGGTGGCCGCCGACCTGCGGCAGGTCGAGGTCGACGCGGCGCGTTCCGGTGGCGCCGCGCGGCGCCGCTGAACCGTCCGATCGCAGTCGCATGAAGCTGGCGGGTCGTCTCGGCCACATCGAGCCGTTCTACGTGATGGAGTGCGCCAAGGCGGCGCGCGAGCTGGCGCGCGGCCCGGCCTGCGATCCGCGCCGGGGCGGCTCGCCGATGATCTTCCTGAACATCGGCGAACCCGACTTCACCGCGCCGGCGCTGGTGCGGCGGGCCGCGATCGCTGGCGATCGAGCAGCGGCCGCAGCCAGTACACCGATGCGACCGGCCTGCCCGCGCTGCGCGAGGCATCAGCGGCTGGTACCGCGAGCGCTTCGGGCTCGCGATCGACGCCGGCGCGCATCGTCGTCACCGCCGGCGCGTCGGCGGCGCTGCAGCTGGCCTGCCTGGCGCTGGTCGAGCGCGGGCGACGAGGTGCTGATGCCCGACCCGAGCTATCCGTGCAACCGGCATTTCGTCGCCGCCGCCGACGGCATCGCCGCGGCTGCTGCCGGCCGGCGCCGGCCGAGCGCTTCCAGCTCGATGCGGCGACGCGGTCGCCGCGGCCTGGGGGCCGGCGACGCGCGGCGTGCTGCTGGCCTCGCCGTCGAACCCGACCGGCACCTCGATCGATCCGGCCGAGATGGCGCGCATCGTCGATGTGGTGCGCGCGCGCGGCGGCTTCACGCTGGTCGACGAGATCTACCTCGGCCTGAGCTTCGACGACCGCTACGGCCACAGCGCGCTGGTCGCACGGCCAGGGCCACGGCGACGACGTGATCTCGATCAACAGCTTCTCGAAATACTTCAGCATGACCGGCTGGCGGCTCGGCTGGCTGGTGCTGCCGCCGGCGCTGGTGCCGGCGGTCGAGACAGCTGGCGCAGAACCTCTACATCTGCCCGTCGACGCTCGCCCAGCATGCCGCGCTGGCCTGCTTCGAAGCCGAGTCGATCGCCGAGTACGAACGTCGGCGCGGCGAATTCCGCGCGCCGTCGCGACTTCCTCGTGCCGGCGCTCGAGGCGCTCGGCCTGCCGGTGCCGGTGATGCCCGACGGCGCGTTCTACGCCTGGGCCGACTGCAGCCGCTACGCCGACCCCGGGCTCGGCGGCAGCTGGGACTTCGCCTTCGAGCTGATGCAGCGGGCGCACCTGGCGATCACGCCGGGCCGCGACTTCGGGCGCCACGACACCGCGCGCTTCGTGCGGCTTCTCGTTCGCCAGCTCGCTCGAGCAGCTGCACGAGGCGGTCGAGCGGCTCGGCGCAGGTGCTGCCGCAGATGGTGCGCCGCTGACCGCCGCCGACATGAGCCTGACGACCGATTTCCGCTGGCGCCTGCGCGTCTACTGGGAAGACACCGACGCCGGCGGCGTCGTCTTCTACGCCAACTACCTCAAGTTCTTCGAACGTGCGCGCACCGAATGGCTGCGCGCGGCCGGCTTCTCCCAGCAGCAGCTGCGCGAGCGAACGCGGCGTGATGTTCATCGTCGCCGAGACCGACGTGCGCTACCTGCTGCCGGCGCGGCTCGACGACGAGCTCGAGGTCAGCGTGCAGGGCCGCTTCGGCGGCCGGGTCGGACTGACGCTCGAGCAGCAGGCCTGGCGCATCGACGCCGACGGCGCGGCGTCGACGCTGCTGGCCGAAGGCACGCATCCGCATCGCCTGCGTCGACGCCGGAACCTTCCGGCCCGTGCCGCATTCCCACCGACCTCCTCGAAGCCCTCGAATGAACCAAGACCTGTCGATCTTCAAACTCGTGCTGCGAAGCCAGCCTGGTGGTGCAGCTGGTGATGGTCGGCCTGCTGCTGACCTCGCTCGCCAGCTGGACCGTGATCTTCGGCAAGCTGTTCGGGCTGCGCCGGGTGCGCGCCGGCAGCGACGGCTTCGAGCGCGAATTCTGGGCCGGCAAGAACCTCACCGACCTCTACGCGCGACGCCACCGAGCGGCCCACCGGCGCGTCGATGGAGCGCATCTTCGCCTCCGGCATGCGCGAATTCCTCAAGCTGCGCGAGCGGCGCGTCAGCGACGCCGGTGCCCTGCTCGACGGCGCGCGGCGTGCCATGCGCGCCAGCCTGCAGCGCGAACTCGACACGATCGAATCGAACATGTCGTTCCTGGCCTCGGTCGGATCGGTCAGCCCGTACGTCGGCCTGTTCGGCACGGTGTGGGGCATCATGCATGCCTTCGTCGGGCTGTCGAACCTGCAGCAGGTCACGCTCGCGACGGTCGCGCCGGGCATCGCCGAGGCGCTCGTCGCGACCGCGATCGGGCTGTTCGCGGCCATCCCGGCGGTGATTGCCTACAACCGCTTCTCGCGCGACATCGACCGCATCGCGACCCAGTTCGAGACCTTCATCGAGGAGTTCTCCAACATCCTGCAGCGCAATGTCGGCCACCAGGCCGGCGCCGCGCGCGCCGGCGCGATCGGGGTCCGCTGATGCCGGCCGTCAGCGGACGCGGCCGCGGTCGCCGGCGCACCATCAGCGAGATCAACATGGTGCCGTTCATCGACGTCATGCTGGTGCTGCTGATCATCTTCATGGTCAGCGCACCGCTGATCACCACCGGCCTGGTCGACCTGCCGTCGGTCGGCAAGAGCAAGCAGCAGCCCGAGCGGGTGATCGAGATCATCGTGGCGCCCGACGAGGCGCTGCGGCTGCGCGTCAGCGGCGACGCCACGCCCGCAGACCCTGCCCCTGCGCAGCCTGCCGGCGACGGGTGCGCGATCTGCAGGCCGGCGACGACACACGTCCGGTCGTCATCTCGGCCGACCGCAGCGTCAAGTACGAAGCGGTGGTGAAGGTGATGGACAGCCTGCAGCGCGCCGGCGTGCTGCGCGTCGGCCTGGCAGTCAAGTCGGCTGGCGCTTGAGGAGGCGCACGCTGCGATGAAGGCCGACCACGATCCGTTGAAGCCGCGCCCGCCGGGCGGCATGGGCCGCGGGCTGGCGCTCGCCTGCTCGTGCACGTCCTGCTCGTCATCGGGCTGGCCATCGGCGTCAACTGGCGAGCGAGCAACCCGGAAGGGCTGCAGGCCGAGCTGTGGGCAGCGGTACCGCAGGTCGCCGCACCCAAGGCCGCCGCACCCGAGCCACCCCCACCGGCGCCGAAGCCGGAGCCGGCGCCAAGACCGGAGCCCGAGCCCAAGCCGGAGCCCGTCAAGCGCGCCGCCACCCCCGCCGCCCAAGCCGGCACCCGAGCCGGAACCCGAACCCGAGCGCAAGGAGCTGCCCGATCCGAAGATCGCGATCGAGAAGGCCAAGCGCGAGGAACGCAAGCTCGAACAGGAACGGCTGCGCAAGGAGGAGACGGCGCGCAAGGAGACCGAGCGCAAGGAGGCCGCCAAGAAGGCCGAGCTGGCAAAGGTCCAGGCGAAGGCCGAAGCCGACGCCAAGGCACGCGAAAAGGCCGAGGACGAACGCCTGGCCAAGGAAAAGGCGAAGGCCGAGAAGGCCCGCCTGGCCAAGGCCGAGGCCGAGGCCGAGAAGAAGCGCAAGGAAGAGGAGCAGCGCGAGGCGCGGCTCGAGAAGCAGCGCGAGGAAGCCGAGGCCAAGCGACTGGCCGAAGCCCGCGAGGCCGCCGTGCGCCGCATGCTGAGCCAGGCCGGCGGTGCCGAGGGCGAGGTGGGCTCGCGGGGCAACGCGGCGCGCACCGCCGCCCCGTCGGACGGCTACGCCGGGCGCGTCAAGGCGCGCATCAAGCCGAACATCGTCTTCGTCGAACAGCTTGCCGACAACCCGGAGGCCGAGGTACTGGTACGCCTCGCACCGGACGGCCGCATCCTCAGCCAGAAGCTGGTGCGCGGCAGCGGCAACAAGGAATGGGACCAGGCGGTGCAGCGCGCGATCGAGCGCACCGAGATGCTGCCGCGCGACACCGACGGCCGGGTACCGTCGAGCATGCTGATCACCTTCCGGCCGCGCGAGTGACGCGGCCGCCGCGGCGGCTTCAGCCGCGCGCCGCGCCGAGCGTGTAGCGCTCGACGAATCCGCGGTCGATGCGGTCCTTCCAGCGCCAGACCCAGTCGCCTTCGATCGACCAGCCATTCCAGCTCGCGATCGCATGGCGGCGCGCCGCAGGCGAGCAGGCCAGGCTGTGACGCTGCGGCCGGTGCTCGCGCAGCGCCGCACCGGCCAGGTGGCGACGCAGGTTGTCGGCCAGCGGCGGGCCGGCGCGCACCGCGTAGACGCCGCTCTTCGGGCGCGACACGTCGGTGCGTGAGGCGGCATCGCCGACGACGAAGACCTCCGGGTGCGAGCGGCTCTGCAGGGTCGGTCCGGTCAGCACGAAACCGTGCTCGTCGCAGGCGAGTCCGCTCTCGGCCAGCCAGCGCGCTGCCGCGGCACCGATGGCGAGCAGCGGCAGGTCGCATGCGAGCAACGACCCGTCCGGCAGCCGCACCGCATCGGCCATGATCTCGCGGCAGGCCGCGTCGACCACCTGCACACCGGCACGCGCGAGCGCGCGCAGCATGCGCTGCTGCAGCCGATGCGCCTGTCCCGGCAGGATGCCGCTGCCGCCGGTCAGCAGCGTCACCTCGCCAGTCGGCGCAAGCCGCCAGCGCAGCGCCATGGCCAGTTCGATTCCAGCCGCGCCGCCGCCGATCACCACCACCGCAGCGGGCGGCGGTCCGGGCTGCGCCAGGCGCTGCTGCCAGCGCGCGACGAAGCCTTCGATCGGCCGCACCGGCCAGGCGTGTGCGCGCGCGCCGGGGATCGCCTCGTCGGGCATCACCGGGCCGGTATCGATCGACAGCACGTCGTAGCCGATGTCGTTGCCGTCGCCCAGGCGCACCCGTCGCGATGCCGGATCGAGGTCGACCGCCCGCGCCTGGACGAACTGCACGCCGGCCGCATCGGCCAGCGGCTGCAGCGCGATCGCGCATTCATCGACCCGGTAGTGGCCGGCCACCAGCCCCGGAACCATGCCCGAATAGAGCTGGCGCGGGTGCGGCGAGACCAGCGTCACCACGCCGTCCGGCAGCGGCGAGCCGCCAGTTCGCGCAGCACATGGACATGGGCGTGGCCGCCGCCGAGCAGCAGCAGGCGCTTCAAACCCGGCATCCCGGCGCGCTGCATCGGCGCGGCGGTCGTCATCACCGGCGCGTGCCGGGCGAGAGTTCGACGTCGGCCACATGCGCGATGCTGCGTTCGCCGGTGTTGTCGGCATCGGCGCCGATCGCCACCGCCTGCAACGGCGGCACCCGACCCTGCGCCTCGTCGCCGAACAGCCGCACAAAATCGGCTCCGATGTCGCGCTGCTCGGCGACCCACCCGGCGGCGGCGTCGGCACGCCCGCGCAGCACCAGATAGCGCACCCGCCGCGAGTAGGCGTTGTCGAGCACCGTGCCGACCGGCAGGCTGGCATCCCAGACGTAGCACATCGTCGCCGCCGGCAGGTCGCGGCCGGTGTTGGCGCGCGCCACCTGCAGCAGCTTGCGCTCGAGGAACGGCACCCGATCGAGCGGCATGGTCGAACAGCAGGCAGACCTTGACGCTGGTGTCGTCGCCGTCCTTGCGACGCAGGTCGGCGCGCCGGATTGAAGCGTTCGATCCGCCAGCGCCAGCCGATCCGGCCGGCGGCCAGCCGCGGCAGTGGGTAGACGAGGTTGCCGTACGAGCCGTCAGCCTCGATGCGCAATGCCGGCCCGCGCTTCGGTGTCGACGCGGCGAAAGCCGGTGACCGGGAGGGTCTGCCCCGGCACGGTCTCGATCGACCAGCCGCTGCCGGCGCCACGCGCATCGGCCGGGATCGGATCGGGCAGCAACGGCGGCGCTGCCGCCACTGCCATCCCGATGCCGCCGAAGCAGGCCAGCAGCGTTTTCGCCAGCCTGGCTGCCCGCCGCGTCTCAGCGTCGGCGGTCATTGAGCGTCCAGTCGTAGTCGAGGAATTCGATGGTCAGCGTACCGGCGCGCAGCTGCGCCAGCGTGGCCGGGTCGTCGCTCAGCCGTTCGGCATGGCGCGCAAACAGATCAGGCAGCCGTTTCAGGCCGAGATCGCCGCGCTCGAAGTCCTCCCGATACCACTTGAAGATCGAGCTGACCTCGAGCCGGCCGTTGCGCACCCGGTTGCGGCTGCGATCGCCGAGAAAGCGCATCGTCTGATCGTCGAGCTGGGCATCGAGCCGGCCCGCGACGTAGGCCTCGTCACGCAAGGCAGGGCAACCGATGCTCGCGCAGTTGACCGCAAAGTGGATCCGCGGGTCGCGGTAGTCCGGCCGCAGCCGCTCGTGCTCGACCCAATCGAGGTGGCGCTTGTCGCCGAGGAGCCGGAAGAACTCGTTCTTCCACGGCGACTGCAGGAACGACCCGAGGTCCTTGATCGACTTCAGATCGGCCGGCCCGCCGAGGATCAGCTCGACCGTGAAGGCGTTGTAGGCATTGACCAGAAAGGCCATCTGCTGCGCACGCGTCCAGCCTGCGAACTGCGCCGGCGTGACCGCCGACAGCGTGCCCAGGACCTGCCGGAAAGCCGGCCGCTCGCGCCGGAAGCCGGCGTAGTCGACCTGGCTGGCGCCGCCATCGGGCAGCCACTGCACGTGCTTGCCGAGCAGCGTGTTCCAGCCGGCATAGGCGTGATCGAACTGCGCCGCCGCCGGGCGCGCCAGGCCGGCGAGCAGCAGCGCCGCAAGCAGGAACCGCCACCAGCCGGCGCGCACGGGCTGCCGCATGAGCCGTCCCATCAGCCACGCTCCCAGGCGTGGTAACGGGCGACCCATTCGAGCAGCCGCTTCGGCTGGTGGGCGCGCTTCCATTCGCCGGCGGCGTACTTGTTGGCCTCGGCCATGGTCGGGTAGGTGTGGATCGTGCCGAGGATCTTGTTCAGCCCGAGGCCGTGCTTCATCGCGAGCACGTACTCGGCGATCAGCTCGCCGGCGTGCGCACCGACGATGGTCACGCCCAGGATGCGGTCCTTGCCAGGCACTGTCAGCACCTTGACGCAGCCGCGTGTCGCGCCCTCGGCGATGGCGCGGTCGAGTTCCTCGAGCTCGATAGCGGGTGACCTCGTACGCGATGCGTCTTTCCTTCGCATCCTGCTCGTTCAGGCCGACGCGCGCGACCTCGGGGTCGAGGAAGGTGGTCCACGGCACGACCGAGTAGTCGGCCTTGAATCTCCAGAACCGTCCGAACAGGCCGTTCACCGCGGCATACCAGGCCTGGTGCGCCGCGGTGTGGGTGAACTGGAACGGTCCTGCGACATCGCCGGCGGCCAGGATGTTCGGGTAGTTGGTCTGCAGATAGGGGTTGGTCTCGACCGTGCGGGCGTGCGCGATGCCGAGGTCATCGAGACCGTAGCCGTCGAGCCGCGCCACCCGGCCGACCGCACACAGCAGCCGGTCGAACGGCAGCCGCTGCTCGGCGCCATCGGCCTCGACCACCAGCCAGTGCCGCTTGCCGTCGGCGTCCGTTTCGGTTTCGCAGCGCAGCGCCTTGTGCTGCGTCAGCACCCGCACGCCGTCGCGCTCGAGCGCGGCACGGGCGAATTCGCTGACTTCGGGATCCTCGCTTCCCATGACGCGCGGCTGCCATCTCGACCTGCGTCACCTCCGAGCCAAGGCGCGCGAAGCTCTGTGCGAGCTCGCAGCCGATCGGTCCGCCGCCGAGCACGACCAGCCGGCGCGGCAGTTCGCGCAGCTCCCACAGCGTGTCGCTGGTCAGGCAGCCGGCCTCTTCGAGCCCCGGCAGCGGCGGAACGAACGGTGCGGCGCCGGTCGCGATGACGATGTTGCGCGTGGTCAGCTGCTGCCGGGTGCCGTTCTCGGCCTCGATCTCGACGCGTCCATGGCGTTGACGATGCGCGCCCGGCCCTTGCGCACCTCGACGCCGAGGCCGTCGTAGCGCTCGACCGAGTCGTGTGGCTCGATCGCCTTGACGACGCCGGCGATGCGCTCCATCACCGCGGCGAAGTCGACCGTCACGTCGGCCCCGGCGACGCCGTAGGAAGCCGAATCGCGGATCTGCGACACCAGGGTCGCGCTGCGGATCAGCGCCTTGCTCGGCACGCAGCCATAGTTCAGGCAGTCGCCGCCCATCTTGTGCGATTCGATCAGCGTCACCTTGGCCTTCACGACCGCGGCGATGTAGGAGGTCACCAGTCCGGCCGCACCGGCGCCGATGACGACCATGTTGCGCTCGAAGCGCGCCGGCCTGACATCCTTCCAGCGCGCATAGACACGGCGTGCCTGCCAGCCATCGACCAGCTTCCTGGCGATCAGCGGGAAGATGCCCGAGCAGCACGAACGAGCCGATCAGCCCGGGCGACAGGATGCCCGACAGCGACTCGATCTCGGCCAGCTGGGTGCCGGCATTGACGTAGACGATCGTGCCGGCCAGCATGCCGAGCTGGCTGGCCAGGTAGAACACGCCGACCTTCATCCGCGTCAGACCGGCGACCAGGTTGATGACGAAGAAAGGCAGCAGCGGCACCAGCCGCAGCGTCACCAGGTAGAACGCGCCGTCGCGTTCGATGCCGCGCGTCGATCTCGTTCGAGTCGGCTGCCGAAGCGCCGCTGCACCGTGTCGCGCAGGATGTAGCGCGAGACCAGGAAGGCCAGCGTCGCGCCGATGCTCGAAGCAAACGAGACGATCAGCGTGCCGACCAGCAGGCCGAACAGCGCTCCGCCGGCCAGCGTCATGATCGCCGCCCCGGGCAGCGACAGCGCGGTGACGGCGACGTAGATCGCGAAATAGGCGGCGATCACCAGCACCGGTTCACGCTGCGTACAGCTCGGCGAACGACTGCTGGCTCTGCTTGAGGTAGTCCAGGCTCAGAAAACGGCCGAGATCGAAGCCGAAGAACAGGCCGACGACGACGAGCACCGCGACGATCAGCAGCAGTTTGTTGCGGGGCATGGATCGGCTCCGATCTCGTCTGCGGGGTGGACTGAAGTAGCGCCGTGACCCGGATCGAGTCGACCGGCACAGCGCCTCGATTCTTTCAGTCGTCGCACCGCCGTCCTCGCCGGACGAGCCGAACCAGCTGCCGACCAGGCGGTTGCCGCCATCGCCGCCGCCCCCCAGAACACGACCCGCGCGGCTGCCCGCAGTGGCGGCGCGCCACCGACGCGTGCGGCCAGCACGCCGAGCCCGACCAGGAACAGCAGCGAGGTCGCAGCCAGCCAGCCGACGATCGATGCACCCGGCAGCAGCGCGACCATCGCCAGCGGCAGCGCCGCGCCGATGGCAAAGGCGGCGGCCGAGGTCAGCGCCGCCTGCACCGGACGCGCCACGACGATCTCGTTGATGCCGAGTTCGTCGCGCGCATGCGCGCCCAGCGCATCGTGCATCCATCAGCTGGCGCGCGACCTCGTCGGCCAGGTCGGCGTCGAGGCCGCGCCCGACATAGATCTGCGCCAGTTCCTCGCGCTCATGGTCGCCAGGCGCGGCCAGTTCCTCGCGCTCCTTGGCCAGGTCGGCCCGCTCGGTGTCGGACTGCGAGCTGACCGATACATATTCGCCCGCCGCCATCGACATCGCACCGGCGACCAGCGCAGCCACGCCGGTCAGCAGCAGCACCGGCCGCGACGCCCCCGAGGCGGCGATGCCGACCAGCAGGCTGGCGGTCGACACGATGCCGTCGTTGGCGCCCAGCACCGCCGCGCGCAGCCAGCCGCTGTGCTCGTGGCGATGCCGTTCGCGGTGCGTGGCGCCGCCTCATGCCGATCGCCTGCGGGTCGCGTTCGCCGGGCGGTCGCCCCAGCCGCCGCCGCCCGGCGTCTCGATCACGAACACGTCGCCCGGCTGCATCTCGACCGAGTCGATGTGCTCGAGCGATCTCGCTGCCGTCCGTCAGCGCGCTCGACCCGGTTGATGCCGACCGCACCCGGCGCGCCGCCGGCCAGACCGAACGAGCCGTGGCGACGGCCGTTGGACAGGATCGATGCGGTCATCGGCTCGAGAAAGCGGATGCGCCGCACCGCCCCGTCGCCGCCGCGCCAGCGGCCGGCGCCGCCCGACCCGCGCCGGATCGTGTGGCTGTCCAGGCGCACCGGAAAGCGGAATTCGAGCACCTCCGGATCGGTCAGGCGCGAATTGGTCATGTGCGCCTGGACCGCGCTGGTGCCGTCGAAGCCGCCGGCTGGCGTGCCAGCCTCGTCGGTCACGATGCCGGCGCCGGTGCCGCCGGCGACGTCTCGTAGTACTGGTAGCCGCGCATTGCCGAAGGTGAAGTTGTTCATCGTGCACTGGCCCGAGGCGAGCACGCCGAGTGCGCCGTAAAGCGCATTGGTGATGCAGGTCGAGGTCTCGACGTTGCCGGCGACGACCGACGCCGGCGGCTGCGGATTGAGCATCGATCGCTCCGGAATGACGATCTCGAGCGGCTTCAGGCAGCCGGCGTTGAGCGGAATCTCGTCGTCGACCAGGGTGCGAAAGACATACAGCACCGCGGCGATGCAGACCGCGGTCGGCGCATTGAAGTTGTTGTCCAGCTGCGTCGAGCTGCCGCTGAAATCGATGCACCGCGCTGCGCTGCCGTGCGTCGACGCTGATCGCGACCTCGATGCGCGCACCGTTGTCGAGCGGCAGCGAGAAGGCGCCGTCCTTCAGCCGGGTGATGACGCGCCGCACCGACTCCTCGGCGTTGTCCTGCACATGCTGCATGTAGGCGTGCACGACCTCGAGGCCGTACTGCGCCGACCATGCGGTGCAGCTCCTGCGCGCCGCGTTCGTTGGCGGCGATCTGCGCCTTCAGGTCGGCCAGGTTCTGCTGCGGATTGCGCGCCGGATAGCTCGCCGCTGCGCAGCAGCGCCAGGATCTCGTCCTCGCGCAGCCGGCCGGCGTCGACCAGCCGGAAATTGTCGATCTGCACGCCCTCCTGCTCGATGCGGGTCGAGAACGGCGGCATCGACCCCGGCGTCATGCCGCCGATGTCGGCATGGTGGCCGCGCGAGCCGACGAAGAACAGGATGCGGCTGCCGGCCGCGTCGAAGACCGGCGTGACCACCGTGACGTCGGGCAGGTGCGTGCCGCCGTGATAGGGGTCGTTGAGCGCGAACACGTCGCCGGCCCGGATCTGCACCGGCATTGCGCGCGATCACGGTGCGCACCGATTCGCTCATCGAGCCGAGGTGCACCGGCATGTGCGGCGCATTGGCGATCAGGCTGCCATCGGCATCGAACAGCGCGCACGAGAAATCGAGCCGCTCCTTGATGTTGACCGAATGGGCGGTGTTCTGCAGCTGCAGCCCCATCTGCTCGGCGATGTTCATGAACAGGTTGTTGAACACCTCGAGCATCACCGGGTCGACCCGCGGTGCCCATCGCCAGCCGCGCCGGGCGCGGCACCCGGCGCTCGAGCAGCAGGTGGTCGAAGCGCGGTGACGCGGCGCGCCAGCCGGGCTCGACCACGGTGGTCGCATTGCGCTCGACGATCACCGCCGGACCGTCGACGAAGCTGCCCGGTGTCGCCTGCTCGCGCGCGACCAGCGCCGCCCGATGCCAGCTGCCCGCCGCTGTGCACCGCGACCGTCTCGAGCACCGGCGCCGGCTGCGGCGCGCGCCAGCGGATGCGCCGTCTCGGCCGGCAGCGTCGCCGGCGACCACCGCCTCGACCGAGATCGCCTCGACGACCAGCGGGCGGCCGGCCATCACGAAGCCATAGCGCTGCCGATGGGCGCGCTCGAAGGCGGCACGCAGCTGCGACAGCCGGCGCGGCATCGACGATCAGCGCGCTGTCGCTGCCCTGGTAGCGCAGGTGCACGCGCCGCTGCACCGCGCGTGCCGTGCGACGGCAGGCCCTGCTCGAGCAGCGCGCGCAGCGCCTCGTCGGCCAGCGCATCGAGCCGGCTGTCGAGCGCTGCGGCGCCGGACTCGTCGAGCGGCGCCTCGACCGAGGCCTCGCGGATCACGCTCTGGTCGGCCAGCCCCATGCCATAGGCCGACAGCACGCCGGCCAGCGGGTGCACGAAGATGCGGTCGATGCCGAGCGCATCGGCCACCAGACAGGCATGCTGACCGCCGGCACCTCCGAAGCACTGCAGCGTGTAGCGCGTCACGTCGTAGCCGCGCGCGACCGAGATCTTCTTGATCGCATTGGCCATCGAACCGACGGCGATCTGCAGAAAGCCCTCGGCGGTCGCTTCCGGGCTGCCGCTCGACACCGGTGGCCGCGGCGATCCGCTGCGCAAGGGCCTCGAAACCGCGACGACCACATCGCGGTCGAGCGGCGCATCCGCCGCCGCGCCGAAGACGTGCGGAAAATGCGCCGGCTGGATCTTGCCGAGCATCACGTTGGCATCGGTCACTGTCAGCGGACCGCCGCGCCGGTAGCACGCCGGGCCCGGATCGGCGCCGGCGCTGTGCGGCCCGGCGCGCAACCGCGCGCCGTCGAAGCCGAGGATCGAGCCGCCGCCGGCGGCCACCGTGTGGATGCTCATCATCGGTGCGCGCATGCGCACGCCGGCGACCCGCGTCTCGAAGGCGCGCTCGAACTCGCCGGCGTAGTGGCTGACGTCGGTCGAGGTGCCGCCCATGTCGAAGCCGATCACGCGCACCGGCTGATCGGCGGCGCCCGCCGCCGCCGTCGTCGCGCAGTCCGAGCTCGGCGGTGCGCACCATGCCGACGATGCCGCCCGCCGGGCCGGACAGGATCGCGTCCTTGCCCTGGAACGCCTGCGCGTCGGCCAGCCCGCCTGACGACTGCATGAAATAGAGCTTCACGCCCGGCATCTCGGCGGCAACCTGCTCGACGTAGCGGCGCAGGATCGGCGACAGGTAGGCATCGACCACGGTGGTGTCGCCGCGGCTGACGAACTTCATCAGCGGGCTGACGCGGTGCGAGACGCTCACCTGCTCGAAGCCGACCTCGCGCGCGATCCGCTCGGCCGCCTGCTCGTGCGCGACATGGCGCCAGCCGTGCATGAAGACGATGGCCGCGCTGCGCAGGCCGGCGTCGTGCGCCGCCCACAGTCGCTCGCGCAGGTGCGCCTCGTCGAGCGGCACGATCACGTCGCCGTCGACGCGCGACGCGCTCGTGCGCCTCGATGACACGGCTGTACAGCAGCTCCGGCAGCACGATGTGGCGGTCGAACAGCCGCGGCCGATCCTGGTAGGCGATGCGCAGGGCGTCGCGCAGGCCGCGCGTGGTGACGAGCAGCGTCGGTTCGCCCTTGCGCTCGAGCAGTGCATTGGTCGCGACGGTGGTGCCCATCTTGACGCACTCGACCCGCTCCGGCGTGACCGGCTCGTCCGGCGCGCAGACCGAGCAGGTGGCGGATGCCGGCCACGGCCGCGTCGCGGTAGCGCTCCGGGTCGTCGCTCAGCAGCTTGTGCGTCAGCAGCCGGCCGTCCGGCGCACGGCCGATGACGTCGGTGAAGGTGCCGCCGCGATCGATCCAGAATTGCCAGCGGCGTTCGGCGGTGGGCAGGGTCGACTCGGTCATGGCGGGCAGGCGGCTGCGGTGGCACAGTATCGCCCGGCGCGCTGCAGCCGTTCCCGGGAGCACGGCATGAAGCTGTCGCCCATCCACGCCACGCCGATGCGCCACGGGCTGCAAGGCCGTGCCACGGCCGGCGATGCGCCGAACTGCCTGCCTTGCGCCCGCTTATTCCAGGTTCTGGCGCGCGCGTGCCGCCTATCATCAGGACCGCGGGCCCCACCTCTGGCCGGTCCGACAACCAGGCGGGAACCTTGCGACCGGGCGCGGCCGTGGAAGGACCGGGAGCGAGATGACGTCGAATCAATCGAATGTGGTGCAGTGGGAGGTCGTCGATCCGAAATCGGCGCCCAACGTGACACCGTTGGTGCCGCCCGCCGCGGTCGGGGCGATCCTGCCGGCCGCGGGTCTGCCCGAGGCACCAGGCAGGGACAAGCTCGGCCGTGAGCCGTTTCGCTGGCCGACGCCGCCGTTCGCCTGCTATCCCGGCGCGGAAAAGCAGATGCAGTCGCAGCCGTGCGAGATCGAAGGCGTCAACCGCACCCGCACGCGCGGCCGGCTGACCTTCTTCGTCCCCGAGGAATCGGTGCTGCACGTGCAGATTCCGCCGGCCCGAACCACGCATGCCGCTGCGCTTCGACCAGTTCCGCAGCGTGCTGCTGATGGCGCCGCTGGCGCCGCTGGCCGAAGACAGCAGCGATCCGCACGCCAGGCTGCTGGCGCAGCGGCCGCGCTCGAACTACCGCGTCAACCTGCACGACGGCACGGTCTACTCGGGCGAAACCATCGGCCACGTCGAGAGCCCGTACGGCCTGTTCCTGTTTCCGCCGTTCGACGACAGCGGCAAGGTGACGCGGCTGTTCTTCCCGCTCGCCGGCTACAAGGATTTCGAGATCGGCGAGCGCATCGGCGAACTGCTCGTCGAGCAGCATGCCGCGACCAGCGAGCAGGTCGACCAGGCGGTCGACCAGCAGCAGCAGCTGCGCACGCAGAAGCTCGGCGACATCCTGCTGTCGCGCAAGGTGGTGACGCCCGAGCAGCTGCTCGAGGCGATCGAGCAGCAGGCCAAGATGCCGATCATCCGCATCGGCGAGGCGCTGACCTCGCTCGGCATGATCAGCGAGGCGCAGCTCGAAGAGGCGCTGGCGCAGCAGAAGACCGACCGCAGCGTGCCGCTCGGCGAGCTGCTGGTGCGCATGAAGATCGTCTCGCGCGAGGACCTGCAGACCGCGCTGGCGCGCAAGATGGGCTATCCGCTGGTCGACCTGGAAGCCTTCCCGGTCGAGCTGCCGGCGCTGCAGACGCTCAGCTTCCAGGTCGCGCAGCGCCTGCAGGTGCTGCCGCTGCTGCTGCGCGACGGTCGCCTGGTGGTCGCGATCGACGATCCGGCGCGCCGCCGCAATGCGGTCGACGAGGCCGAGTTCTTCGCCCAGGTGAAGGTGGTGCCGGTGCTGGCGCAGAGCCACGGCATCGAGCAGGCGATCCGGCGCGAATACGCGCGCACCGGTCAGTTCAGCCGGCGGTGACGCCGCTGCCGGTCCACGAGGAGGCGATCGACAACAGCAAGGTCACCGACCAGCTCGTCGAGACGCTCGAGAAGGAGGTCGAGCAGAGCAGCGGCGGCGTTCGAGGACGACCGCCAGATCGAGCAGTCGGACAACTCGCTGGTGCGGCTGATCAACAACATGATCGTCGAGGCCAGCCGCGACGGCGTCAGCGACATCCACATCGAGAGCTATCCGGGCAAGGAGAAGCTGCGCATCCGCTTCCGCAAGGACGGCGTGCTCAGCACCTACCTCGAACTGCCGTCGGGCTACCGGGCGGCGCTGGTGGCGCGCATCAAGATCATGTGCGACCTCGACATCTCGGAGCGCCGCAAGCCGCAGGACGGCAAGATCAACTTCGCCAAGTTCATGCCGCAGCACCGGCTCGAGCTGCGCGTCGCGACGATCCCGACCAACCACAACCTCGAAGACATCGTGATGCGGATCCTGGCATCGGCCAAGCCGATGCCGGTCGACGACCTCGGGCTGTCACGCCTACAACCTGCGCGAGCTCAAGCTGGCGGTCGAGCGGCCCTACGGCATGGTGCTGTGCGTCGGCCCGACCGGCTCCGGCAAGACGACCACGCTGCACTCGGTGCTGAGCTACATCAACGTGCCCGAGCGCAAGATCTGGACCGCCGAGGATCCGGTCGAAATCACCCAGCCCGGGCTGCGCCAGGTGCAGGTCAATCCGAAGATCGACTGGACCTTCGCGAAGGCGCTGCGCGCCTTCCTGCGCGCCGATCCGGACGTGATCATGGTCGGCGAAATCCGCGACAAGGAGACCGCCAACATGGCGGTCGAGGCCTCGCTGACCGGTCACCTGGTGATGTCGACGCTGCACACCAACAGCGCACCCGAGACCGTGACCCGCCTGCTCGACATGGGCATGGACCCGTTCAACTTCGCCGATTCACTGCTGGCGGTGCTGGCGCAGCGGCTGGTGCGCCGGCTGTGCAGCGGCTGCCGGGTCAGCCGAGCCGGCGACCCGCCAGCAGATCGAGGAGTGGCTCGACGACTACATGCACGCCTTCGGCCACGGCGAGGCGCCGCTGTCGCGCAAGCAGGTGCTCGACGACTGGCTGGAGCGCCACGGCAAGGACGGCGCGCTGATGCACCACCACAGCCCGGGCTGCAAGCGCTGCGGCGACACCGGCTTCAAGGGTCGCGCCGGCCTGCACGAGCTGATGGTGATCTCGCGCGCGCTGCGCCGGCTGATCCAGACCGGCGCGCGCGCCGAGGAGCTTCAGGCCACCGCCATGGCCGAGGGCATGCGCACCCTGCGCCAGGACGGCATCGACAAGATGCTCGCCGGCATCACGACGCTGGAAGAAGTGCGCGCGACGAGCAACGCCTGACCGGACCGGCGCGGTCGCCGGTCACGCGGCAACGGGTCCGGCCAAGGCCTTTTTTTCAACACGGACGGAGGGAACGGAGGATCACGGAAGACCGTCTTCCCCACGGTCCTCCAGCCGCACGCCGTCAGGAGAGCAGATCGTCGCAGACCGCTCCCTCGTGGCGGGCAATGCCGTCCTTCATGTTGCCGTAGCCACGGCACCAGCCGGTGCGGTTGCCGGGCAGCTGAGGCGTCGGCGTCGGAGCCGGGAATCGCCCGGTGGTCCTCAGGCACTTTCTGCCACCTGGCGGCGCCACCGCTGACCTGCCCGACTTCATGCTGATCGAGAACTCGCATAGGCAGACCCCTAGTTGTAATGAGATGTTTTTACCATCGCCGGAACGGCAGGGCAAGCAGACGATTCTGAAATTCGCCTCTGATGCGACGGTTTGCGGCCGCAGAATCGTGGCGAACCCGGCGCTAGGCTGACCCGACGTCCTGCGTCCCATGCATGGCGCGTGGTGTCGGTACCGCCGAACCCTGCTTCTTCTGCATCAACGCCACGCCGTTCCTGACCGCCACCACCTCGGCCAGGATCGAGACCGCGATCTCGGCCGGCGTGCGGCTGCCGATGTCGAGGCCGATCGGACCGTGCAGCCGGTCGATCTCGACCGGCGACAGGTCGAACAGCGCCAGCCGCTCCTTGCGCGCCGCGGTGTTGCTGCGCGAACCGAGCGCGCCGACGTAGAACGCCGGCGACTTGAGCGCCTCGAGCAGCGCCAGGTCGTCGAGCTTCGGGTCGTGCGTCACCGCCACCACCGCACTGTGCGGATCGAGCTGCAGTTCGGCGACCAGGTCGTCCGGCATCGCGCGGCTGAAGGTGGTCCCCGGGATGTCCCAGGTCAGGTGGTATTCCTCGCGCGGGTCGCAGCAGATGACCTCGAAATCGAGCGCCAGCGCCATCTGCGCAAGCACGCGCGAGAGCTGTCCGGCGCCGATGATCAGCATCCGCCAGCGCGGACCGAACAGCGCGCGCAGGCGTCGGCCGTCGAATTCGAAGCGATCGCCGCGCCGCGCCGCCTCGACGCCGACCGCCCCGCTGTCGATGTCGAGCGTGCGCGCTACCAGTTCGTGGCGTGCGGTGCGCGCGAGCACCTCGTCGATCCAGTCGGTCGAGGCCAGCGGCTCCTGCACCAGCCGCAGGTTGCCGCCGCACGGCAGCCCGAAGCGCGCCGCCTCCTCCTTGCTGACGCCGTAGACGATCAGCGACGGCTTGTCGACCCGTTCGCCGTGGCGCACGCGCTCGATCAGGTCGTCCTCGACGCAACCGCCGGAAACCGATCCGACGACCAGCCCGTCGTCGCGCAGCGCAAGCAGCGCACCGGGCGGTCGCGGCGCCGAGCCCCAGGTCTCGATCACGGTGACGAGCCAGACCGGGTGGCCGGCGGCAAACCAGGCGCGTGCCTGTTCAAGTACCTGCAGGTCGAGGCTGTCCATCGCGCGGGTGCTCCGCGAGTCGGGCTTGGAGGATCGATGTCTGACCGATCGCGCGCGGCCAGGTCGGCCAGGCTCGCCAGGTTGTGCACCGGCAGCATCCGGTCGACGTGCGGCAGCAGCGCGCGCACGCCGGCGGCGCGCGGCTCGAAGCCGGCATAGCGCAGCAGCGGATTGAGCCAGACGAACTGGTGCGCGACGCCGCGCCAGCCGCGCCGCCTCGTCGCCGAGCCGGCCCGACGGGTCGCGGTCGAGCCCGTCGCTGACCAGCAGCAGCGCGGCATTGCCGCCGAGCAGCCGGCGCGCCCAGCGGCGGTTGAAGTCGCCCAGGCAGGCGCCGATGCGCGTGCCGCCGCTCCAGTCGGCCACTTCGGCATCGGCTCTGCGCGAGCGCCTGGTCCGGGATCGCGCTCGTCGCAGGCTGCGCGTGATGTCGGTCAGACGGGTGCCGAAGGTCAGGACGTGCACCCGCCGGTGGCGCTGCATCAGCCCGTGGACGTAGTGCAGCAGGATGCGCGCGTAACGCCCCATCGATGCCGAGATGTCGATCAGCACGACCAGCGGCGGCGGCTCGATGCGCGGCCGGCTCCAGACCGGCACCACGGTGTGCGGCGTGCGGGCACTGCGCTGCAGGGTGGCGCGCAGGTCGATGCGCGCCCCCGGGCGGCGCCCCGGGCTGGCCTGGTGGCGGCGCCGGCGCACCGGCTCGACCGGCAGCTCGATCTGCGCCGCCAGCCACTGCGCGCGCCGGAATTCGTCCGCTGTCATGGTGGCGAAATCGGCGCGCTGCAGCCGCTCGTGCGCCGAATGCGCCTGCGCCGGCGCGCTCCGGCACCTCGGCCGATCGCGGCGCGGGCGGACTGCGCACGGTGGCCAGCGCCTGCGCCAGCCGGTTCGCCCCGGCGGCTCGCGCAGCGGCGGACGCCGGCGCATCGCCGCCGCTGGCGGGCAACGGCCCGGCGGCGCCGCCCCACAGCGCGTCGAACAGCGGATCGAACAGATCGCGCTGCTCGTGGCGGTCGAGCATCACCGCGGCCAGCGCGGCACGCACATCGTCGCGACGCTCGATACCCGACCTGTTCGAGCGCAGCGATCGCCGCCAGCACCCGATCCGGACCGATCGGCATCCCGGCCGCATGCAGCGCGCGCGAGAACCGCACGATGTGTTCGCTCAGCATGGCGGTGGCGGGCCGGTGCCGGCTCAGCCGCTCGGCGAACCGGCGCGCATCGCGTCGAGCAGCCGCGCCGCTTCGCCGTCTTGCAGCCGCTCGATGTCGTCCTGGTGCTTGAGCAGCACGCCGAGCGTGTCGTCGACGACGGGCGGCTCCAGGCCGGTCGCGTCGAGCGCGACCAGCGCCTGCATCCAGTCGATCGTCTCGGCCACGCCCGGCGCCTTGAACAGGTCGAGCGCGCGCATGCGCTGCACGAACTCGACCACCTGGCGCGACAGCGCCTGCGACGCACCGGGCGCCTTCAGGCGCACGATCTCGAGCTCGCGCTCCAGGCTCGGAAAGTCGACCCAGTGATACAGGCAGCGGCGCCGCAGCGCATCGTGGACCTCGCGCGTGCGGTTGCTCGTGATCAGCGTGAACGGCGGTGCTGCCGCGCGCACCGTGCCGAGCTCGGGGATCGTGAGCTGGTTCTCGGCCAGCACCTCGAGCAGGTAGGCATCGAAGGGCTCGTCGGCGCGGTCGAGCTCGTCGATCAGCAGCACCGGCGAGACCGGCTGCGTCAGCGCCTGCAGCAGCGGGCGCTCGATCAGCATCGAGCGGCTGTACAGCGTCTGGCCGAGCCGCTCGCGGTCGGCGCGGCGCCGAGCGCATGGCTCGCCTCGGCCAGCCGGATCTCGATCATCTGGCGCGCCACATTCCATTCGTAGGCCGTCTGCGCGATGTCGAGCCCTTCGTAGCACTGGATGCGCAGCAGCATCGCGCCGATGCCGCGCGCCAGCGCCTTGGCGAGCTCGGTCTTGCCGACCCCGGGTTCGCCCTCGAGGAACAGCGGCCGGCGCAGCTGCAGGCTCAGGAACAGCGCCACCGCCAGCCGGCGGTCGCAGACATAGTGCTCGCGCGCGAGCAGCGTCGATCACCGCATCGACCGACGCCGGCAACGGTGGCGACGGCACGGCCGGACCGTCCATCCGGACCTGCCGCGTTCAGCGCGCCGAGCGCGGCGGCCACCGCACGCGCCGCAGCACGCTGATCATCGCCGCGCGGTATTCGGCCGAGCGCATGCAGGTCGGCGTTGATGCCGTCGGCTGCGCGATCACCACCGCCTTGGCTGCCTCGGGCGTGAAGCTGCGCTCGAGCGCCTGCTCGATCGCGCCGGCGCGGAAGACGCTCGCCTTGGCGCCGGTGACCGCGACCCGCACGCCGTCGTCGCGCTGGCAGACGAAGACACCGACGAGCGGGAAGCGCGACGCCGGCTGCTTGAGCTTGCAGTAGGCGGCGCGCTGCGGCCGCGGAAAGCTGACGGCGGTGATCAGTTCGCCCGGCTTCGAGCGCGGTCTCGAAGATGCCGGTGAAGAAATCCTCGCCGGCGATGTCGCGGCGGTCGGTATGCACCGTCGCGCCGAGCGCGAGCACCGCGGCCGGGTAGCACGCCGCCGGATCGGCATTGGCGATCGAGCCGCCGAGCGTGCCCATGTTGCGCACCATCGGGTCGCCGATCCAGCCGGCGAGTTCGGCCAGCGCCGGAATCGCGGCCCGCACCTCGGCCGACGCGGCCACCTCGGCATGCCGGCACATCGCGCCGATCGTCACGCCGCCATCGGCGTCGGCACCGGATGCCCGCGCAGATCGGCGATCGCGCCGAGGTCGATCAGCCGCTCGCTCGACGACAGCCGCAGTTTCATCGCCTGCACCAGGCTCTGCCCGCCGGCCAGGTAACGGGCATCGCCCTCGAACTGGGCCGCGGCGGCGGCGCGATCGGACGGACGCTGGTAGTCGAAGCTGTACATGGTTGCGATCCCGGGATGAGGTTGATGTCGCGTGACGCGCGGATCCGCAATCGTAGACGCTGCAGCGCCGCCGCGCCCGGACTCAGCGCGCGGCGTTGGGGAAGAACAGCTGCTGACCGGCGATGCGGTAGGCGGCGATCGCGGCCTGGCCCCGCGGGCCGGTCAGCCAGTCGGCAAAGGCCTGCGCCTGCGCGTGCCTGACATGCGGATGGCGCTTCGGATCGACCACGATCACGCCGTACTGGTTGAACAGCCGCCTGTCGCCTTCGACCAGCACCGCCAGGTCGGCCGCGGTTGCTGGAAGCTGAGCCAGGTGCGCGCGGTCGGTCAGCACGTAGGCGCCGGTGCTCGCCGCGATGTTCAGTGCCGGTCCCATGCCGCAGCCGCACGCCTTGTAGCCGGCTGACGCGTTCGGCCGGATCGGCGATGCCGGCCTCCTTCCAGTAGCGCAGTTCGGCCGCGTGGGTGCCGCTGCGGTCGCCGCGCGAGACGAATGGCGCCTGCCCGTCGGCCAGGCGGGCCAGCGCCCGCGCGATGTCGGTGCCCGGCCACGCGCGCCGGATCGGCGCTTCGGGCCGACCAGCACGAAATCGTTGTACATCACGTCGCTGCGCGCCAGTCCGAAGCCGTCGGCAACGAACTTCAGCTCGGCCGCCTTGTCGTGCACGAGCAGCAGATCGGCATCGCCGCGGCGCGCCATGTCGATCGCCTGGCCGGTGCCGAGCGCGACCACCCGCACCTCGATCCCGCTGTCCTTGCGGAAGGCCGGCAGCAGGTGGGCGAACAGGCCCGACTGCTCGGTCGAGGTGGTCGAGGCCACGACGATGAACGGCGCCGGCTGGGCCCGCAGTGCGCAGGCCGCGGCAGCAGCAGCAAGGCGCTCAGCGCGAGCCGGACGCACGCCGAGCGTTCAGGCGGTATTCCCATGTCAGTTCTCCTTTCAGGAACGATGCCGACGCTGTCAGCGGCGTCGTGCCCGGCAAAGAATTGTGCGGTCGGCTGATCGGCGCGGATGCGGCCGGCTTCGAGGTAGATCGACGCGGCTGGCCAGCCGCTTCACCTGGCCGAGGTTGTGCGTGCTCATGACGAGCGTGGTCGCCTCGGCGGCGAAACCGGCGAGCAGCGCCTCGACCTCCTTCTTGGCGTGCGGATCGAGACTGGCGGTCGGCTCGTCGAGAAACAGGATGTCGGGCCGCAGCGATCCAGGCGCGCGCCAGCGCGAGACGCTGCTGCTGCCCGCCGGACAGGGCGCGCGCCGGTCGGTCGGCCAGCCCGGCCAGGCCGACGCGCTGCAGCGCCTGGCCGGCACGTTCGTGCCAGTGCGCGCGCGGCACGCCGGCGCAGCCAGAGCGCCAGGCGCAGGTTGTTCAGCACGCTCAGGCGCAGCATGAACGGGCGCTGGTAGACCATGCTCTGAACCGGCTCGCCGCCGCCCGTCGGACGGTGCACGCAGACGCCGTCCGCTGTGCGCCACCACGCCGTGCAGCACGCGCAGCAGCGTCGTCTTGCCGCAGCCGTTGGCGCCGATCAGTGCGACCCGCTCGCCGGCGCGGATCGAGAGGTCGATGTCGTGCAGCGCCTGCACGGCGCCGAAGCGCACCGAGACCTGCTCGAGGCGCAGCAGTTCAGATGCCGACCCGTCCATCAGCGCACCCCGGCCAGTGCCGATCCCTGGCCGCGCTGGATCAGTGCCGACCGCGCCGTTGACCAGGCCGACGACGCGCGAGCAGCACCAGCCCGAGCGCCATCGCCAGCGGCAGGTCGCCCTTGCTCGTCTCGAGCGCGATCGCGGTCGTCATGACGCGCGTCACGCCGTCGATGTTGCCGCCGACGATCATCACCGCGCCCGACCTCGGCGATGGCGCGGCCGAAGGCGATCAGCAGCACCGTGACGACCGCCCAGCGGTCGTGCACGCAGCATCAGCAGCGCGCACAGCAGCGGCCCGGCCCCCATCGAGCGCAGCTGGTCGCCGCCGTCGCGCAGGCTGTCGCCGACGAGCTGGCGCGACAGCGCGGCGATCACCGGCAGCACCAGGATCGTCTGCGCGATCACCATCGCGGTGGGCGTGAACAGCAGCCCGAGCGAACCGAGCGGACCGCTGCGCGACAGCAGCAGGTAGACGACGAGCCCGACGACGACCGACGGCAGCGCCAGCAGCGTGTTCAGCAGCCAGCACCGCCAGCCGATGGCCCGGAAAGCGCGCCACCGCCAGCCAGGCGCCGCCGAACAGGCCGAAGCCGGCAGCGCACAGGCAGGCCGCGCCGCTGACCGCCAGCGACAGCGCCACCGTGCGCAGCAGCACCGGATCGGCATCGCTGATCAAGCGTGCGGCGGTGACCAGGCTGTCGGAAAAGGCGGTCATCGAATGGCAGGAAAGGTGGCAGGCCGTTTGCGGGACCGCCGGGGACCGGGCGCGCCGATTGTCCGGTCGCGCAGATGGGCTGACCATATGTAGTAGCCTTCATAGGAACACGACACGACGCGGCATTCCCTCGCGCCGGCGCCAGTTCCGCACCTCCGATGCACCGGGTCCGACTCGCCTACCGTCTCGACACCGAACACCAGGCCGACGACGGCGCGCTGCTGCACCACCCGCTGCTGGCGATGCTGGGCGCACTGCGCGACCACGGGTCGATCGCCGGCGCCGCGCAGCAACTCGGGCTGTCGTACCGCCACGTGTGGGGCGAGCTCAGGCGCTGGGAGAACCGAACTCGGCCAGACGCTGGTCGACTGGGCCAAGGGTCGGGCAGCGGCACTGTCGCCGTTCGGCGAAAAGCTGCTGTGGGCCGAGCGGCGCGCCCAGGCACGGCTGGCGCCGCAGATCGATGCCCTGCGCGGCGAACTCGAGCGCGCCTTCGCGTTCGCCTTCGACGACAGCGCCGGGGTGATCACGATGTGCGCCAGCCACGACGACGCGCTGCCGCGGCTGCGCGAGCTCGCGCAGCGCGAGGCAACACCTCGCTGCTCGACATCCAGTTCACCGGCAGCGTCGATGCGCTGGCGGCACTGAACGAGGGGCGCTGCCTGCTGGCCGGCTTCCACGCGCTGGTCGACGCACCGCGTCGATCGCCGACTGCGCAGACCTACCGGCCGATGCTGCAGCCCGGTCGCCACAAGCTGATCGGCTTCGCCCGGCGCACACAGGGCCTGATCGTGGCGACCGGCAATCCGCTGGGCATCGCCGGTCTGGGCGATCTGGGGCGGCCGGGCATCCGCCTGTGCGGCCGCATCGGCGGCAGCGGTACGCGCATCGTGCTCGACGAGCTGCTGTCGGCGGCCCGTCTCGATCCCGCATGGGGGGCGACGCCGGACCTGTCCGAAGCGTCGCACCATGCGGCTGCCGAAGCCGTCGCAAGTGGTCGCGCCGACATCGCCTTCGGCATCGAAGCGGCTGCACGCGCTCGCGGGCTCGACTTCATCGCCCTGGCCGAGGAGCAGTATTTTCTGGTCGCCCGCGCGCCCGCCCTGGCCCACCCCCACCTGAACCGCCTGCTCGGCCTGCTGGCCGGCGCAGCCTGGCGTGACCAGCTGGAGCGGATCGCCGGCTACCGCAGCCACCGCGGCGGCGAGGTGCTGTCGCTGCGCCGCGTGTTGCCGTGGTGGAGCTACCGCTCGCCCAGGCGCTGAGGGTCTGAAGCCGGCGACGCCTCGATCTCGCGCACCTCGACGTCGACCACATCCGCCGACGCGGTGCGCGCCGCAGGCGTCGCGCTGCGCCAGCGCCGCGCCGCGCCACCGATCGGCCCGCGCCACGCGAAGTGCAGTCCACCCGGACGGCGCCCGCGCAGGCGCACGATCGCGTAGGCGAGCAGCGCGAGCACAGCGCCGGCCGCGAGGGCGAGGCCGAACAACAGCAGTCCTGCCAGCATCAGGGCGATCCTCAGCACGATCCGCCCGCCCCGCGCGATGGCGTCTTGCAGGCCGCTCATTCGACGAGCAGCACGCGCATGCCGAGTTGGCGACCGTCCGGACGGTCGAGCAGCCGGATGGTCGCCTGCCTGGGCTTGAAGTCGGCCGGCAGCGGCAGGCTGCCGCGCAGACTCTGGTACTGCCCGACCGAGATCGGCACCGGCTTCAGGTTGATGCTCGAGCTCAGGGCGTTGCCCGACTGCCCCGCCACGACGAGCTGCATGACGCCGCTGAGCGTCTTGCCCTGCCGCCCGTCGCGCGTGAGCGTCACGTCATACACCAGCTGACCTGCATCGACACTGAAGCGCCCGGCGCGCACCTCGACCGCGCCACCGCGCGGATCCGGCGGCAGCGCCGCCAGCACCGATGCGATGTCCTCCCGCAGGCCGTCGATCGTCTTGCGGCTGGCACCAAGCTCCTCGTCGAGGGCGGTCTTCGCGACCACCGCACCGCGCAGCCGGTCGGTGGTCGCGTCGAGTTCGCTGCGCAAGGCGGCGCGGTCGTTCATTGCCTGCGTCAGATCGGCGCTCAGGCGAGACGATTCGGCGGCGGACAGGCGCGGCGGCAGGTAGCGGGTCTGCACGAAGAGCACGCCGGCAACGCCGAGCGCGATGCCGGTCAGCAGCAGCACCAGCCAGCGTGGAAGCCCACGGCGGCGGCGCTTGTAACCGCTGGGTTCAAAGGCGACGGGTTTGTATCTGGCCATTCAGTCTGGGTCGGGAACAGGGAGGCAATCCGGGCAGCTTAGCGGTTGCACCGCAACGCCTGTTTCGCGATGTGACGAAGCGGCGCCGGCCGGCGCGCGGCATCAGGGGGAACAGCTGCGAAAACCGCAGAACATGTCGTCGCGTTCAGGCCGGTAGTAGTTGCGGTATTTCGGATCGCGCAGGCGCCCGCGGGTGGCGGCGGAAGCGCCACGCAGCACGCGGTGGGTGCCGAACCACGGCTGCGGAATAATCGCGGTACGGATGCGCTTCGAAGCCGGGATAGGGCTGGAAGGTGGTGGCGGTCCACTCCCACACCTCGCCCCAGCGGAAGCCGCGCGACGCGCCGCGGTGCGCCGCCTGCTCCCACTCGACCTCGCTCGGCAGGCGCCGTCCGGCCCACTCGCACCAGGCCTGCGCCTCGTGAAAGCTGACGTGAACCACCGGCTGGCCGAGCGGCACCCGCACGCTGCGGCCGAAGCGCTGCTGCAGCACGCCGTGCCGCATCTGCGACACATGGCGCGGCGTGCGGCGCTGCTCGCGCTGCAGCCACTCGCGCCCGGCGGGGCTCCACCAGCGCGCCTCGTCGTAGCCGCCGTCCTCGACGAATTCGCAGAACTGGGCCCAGCTCACCGGCTGGGCATCGATCTCGTATTCGGGCACCTGCAGCGTGTGCGGACGGCGCTCGTTGTCGAAAACGAAGCCGACGTCGGGCGAGCCGAGCGTCCAGCGACTGGCCGGAAACAGCAGCGGCTCGCGCGCCGCCTGGGCCGGCTGCGGCAGCAGCAGATCGGCACCGTCGCCGAGTCCGATGCCGAGCGTCTGGGCCAGCGATCGCGCAGGCCTCGCCGTGCATGTCCTCGTGCAGCAGCGCGAGCCGGTAGAAATAAAGCGAGTCGTCATCCGGACCGGCGTTGGCCAGCAGCTCGAGCGTGGTCTCGATCGTGTCGACCAGGTACTGCTTGATCGCCTGCAGATCCGGCAGGTCGAGCTCCCAGCGCGTCGCGTGCGCGACATGGCTCGAGTCGTACCAGCGATCGGCCGAGGGCTCGATCGAGGCCAGCCGCGGCGCGGTCGGGTCGCACGCCGGCGCCGCGGTTGCGCTGCACATTGCGCGCGATCCAGTATTCCTGGAACCAGCCGATGTGGCCGAGCTCCCACAGCGGCGGATTGACCTCCGGCAGCTGCGGAACCCGCCAACCCGAAGGCGCGAGCGCCGCGCTCGAGGACGCCGATCCAGCGCAACGTATGATTCCGCGCATCCATCAACGCCAGCGACAGCAGGTCGCGTCCGGCGCTGCGCATCCCTGGCGCATGGATCTCTGCCGTCCCGATGTCCTTCAAGCACACCCCCTCGCGCGATTCGTCGCACCCGACCCGTCCGACGCCGCGCATGCTGCCGCGCGTGCTGATCTGCAGCCCGGCGCTGGCCGAGGCCAACAACGGCAACTGGCAGACCGCCTCGCGCTGGGCACGCATGCTGAAGGGCCATTGTGACATCGGCATTGCCACCGGCTGGGACGGCGAGCCCTGCGACCTGCTGATCGCGCTGCATGCACGCCGCACGGCGCCGGCGGTGGCTGCCTTCCGCGCCGCCCACCCGCGCCGCCCGTGCATCGTCGTGCTGACCGGCACCGACCTGTACCGCGACATCGCGACCGACGCCGCGGCGCAGCAATCGCTGCGGATCGCCGATCGGCTGGTCGTGCTGCAGCCACAGGGGCTCGAGATGCTCGGTCCCGACCTGCACGCGCAAGACCGCGGTCATCTACCAGTCGGCGCGGCGCCTGAGCGCCGGCCGCTGCCGGCGAGCGGGCTGCGGGTGATCTGCGTGGCCCACCTGCGCGACGAGAAGGATCCCGCGCACCCTGCTGCGCGCGCCGCGCAGCGGCTGGCACGGCGCCGCGACATCCGCTTCACGCTGATCGGCGACGCGCTCGATCCGGCGCTCGGCGCGGCGGTGCGCGAGGCGTGCGCGGCTGCGCCGGCACTGCGCTGGCTCGGCGGGCTGCCGCACGCGGCGACGCGCCAGCACATCCGCCACTCGCAGCTGCTCGTCAACACCAGCCGCATGGAAGGCGGCGCGCACGTCATCCTGGAAGCGGCGCAAAGCGGCTGCGCGGTGCTGGCCTCGCGGATCTCGGGTAACGTCGGGATGCTCGGCGCGGATCATGCGGGGCTGTTCGAGCTCGGCGACGATCGAGCAGCTGGCCGGCCTGATCGAACGGGCCGCCGACGAGCGGCCGTTCCTGGCGCAGCTGCGCGAGCAGACGCTGGCGCGCGCCGACCTGTTCGAGCCGGCCGAGGAACAGCGGCGCCTGCGCGCGCTGATCGACGAACTACTGGAGACCACCCCATGAATGCACCCACCCTCGCTGCCGCGACCGTTCCACGTCTGAGCTCGCTCTCGCATGGCGGCGGCTGCGGCTGCAAGATCGCGCCCGGCGTGCTGTCCGAGATCCTCAAGGGCACGCGCGGCATGCCGATCCCGAAGGAACTGCTGGTCGGCATCGAGACCGCCGACGACGCCGCGGTCTACCAGCTCAACGACGAGCAGGCGCTGATCGCGACGACCGACTTCTTCATGCCGATCGTCGACGATCCGTTCGACTTCGGCCGCATCGCCGCGACCAATGCGATCAGCGACGTCTACGCGATGGGCGGCACGCCGATCATGGCGCTGGCGCTGGTCGGCATGCCGATCAACGTGCTGCCGCTCGAGACCATCGGCCTGATCCTGAAAGGCGGCGAGAGCATCTGCACCGAAGCCGGCATCCCGATCGCCGGCGGCCACACCATCGACTCGGTCGAGCCGATCTACGGTCTGGTGGTGATGGGTCTGGTGCATCCGAAGCGGGTCAAGCGCAATGCCGATGCGCGCGCCGGCGACGTGCTCGTGCTCGGCAAGCCGATCGGCGTGGGCGTGCTGTCGGCCGCACTGAAGAAGGATGCGCTGTCGGCAGCCGGCTATGCGCAGATGATCGACAACACGACGCGGCTGAACAAGCCGGGCATCGCGCTGTCGGCGATGGACGGCGTGCATGCGCTGACCGACATCACCGGCTTCGGCCTGGCCGGCCACAGCCTCGAGCTCGCGCGCGGCGCCGGCTGCACGGTGGCGATCGACTGGGCGACGGTGCCGCTGCTCGACGGCGTGCGCGAACTGGCCGGACAGGGCATGGTCACCGGCGCCTCCGGCCGCAACTGGACCGCCTACGGCGGCGAAGTCGACCTGCCGGCCGGTTTTGCCGACACCGACCTGGCGCTGCTGACCGATCCGCAGACCAGCGGCGGCCTGCTGGTCTCGTGCACGCCCGGACAGCGTCGACGCGGTGCTGCGCTGCTTCACCGAACAGGGTTTTGCGCAGGCGGCGGCGATCGGCACCATCGAGGCCGGTCCGGCGCGGCTGCGGGTGCGCTGAGCCCGGGGCAGCCTGTCAGCGTCAGATCTCATTCACATCCATCGAGAGGAGCGCTTCTCAATGATCTTCCGTCAGCTCGAAGAGACGCTGTCCAACACCTACACCTACCTGCTCGCCTGCCCGGATACCGGCCAGGCGCTGCTGATCGATCCGGTCGTCAATTCGATGGACCGCGACCTCGAACTGATCGCCTCGCTCGGTCTGACGCTCGCCTACACGCTCGACACCCACATCCATGCCGACCACATCACGGCCGCGCTGCACCTGAAGCAGAAGGTCGGCAGCCGGATCGCGGCGCCGGCGATCGACCGGCTGCCCTGCGTCGACACCGGCATCGAGGACGGCAAGCCGTTCGAAGTCGGATCGATCCGCATCGATCCGCTGCACACGCCGGGACACACCGACGGCCACTTCGCCTACCGACTGGCGAGGACCGGCTGTTCAGCGGCGATGCGCTGCTGATCGAGGGCTGCGGCCGCACCGACTTCCAGAACGGCGATGCCGACGCCCTGTACCACAGCGTGACCGGCAAGCTGTTCACGCTGCCGGACGACACGCTGGTCTATCCGGCACACGATTACAAGAATCGCCGCGTATCGACGATCGCGCAGGAGAAGGCGCGCAACCCTCGACTGGGCAACGGTCGTCCGCTGGAGGAATTCAGGCAGATCATGGCCGAACTCGATCTGCCGTATCCGAAGTTCATCGACTGGGCGGTGCCAGGCAACCGCCAGTGCGGCGTCTGCCCGGACGATCTGCCTGAACACATGCAGGCCTATTGCCGGCGCATGACGGAGAGCCCGCAGGGCTGACGGCAGGACACCGGCGGCGCGGCCGGGAACTGCCCGGCCCGCCGTTCAGCCGTTCAGCCGTTCTTCAGGCTCTCGCAGGCCTTGCGCAGGCGCTGTTCGGCATCCTCGGCGACCTTGCGCACCTCGGGCTTGTCGACCATCTGCATCATCACCAGCGGATCGACGAAATCGACGCTGACGCGCTCGTCGCTGAGCTGGCGCACGACGACGTTGCACGGCAGCAGCAGGCCGATGTGGATGTCCGCCTGCAGGGCCTTGAAGGCCAGCGGCGGGTTGCAGGCGCCCAGGATGCGATAGGGCCGCATCGACTCGCCGAGCTTCTCGTGCATCGCATGCTGCACGTCGATGTCGCTCAGGACGCCGAAGCCCTGCTCCTTGAGCGCCGCGGTGACCCGTTCGATCGCCGGGTCGAAGGCCAGTTCGAGTTCGGTGCTGAATCCGTACATGTCATCTCCTGACGGCGCAACGGCGCCGACTGGAGGATGGATCCGGTTGCTGCGCCGGTGTTCCCGTCGATTCAGCCGCGCTCGATGCGCGCGTAGGCCGAATGGGCGTGGATCGACTCGAAGTTCTCGACGTCGACGCTGTAGCGGCCGATCGCGCGGATCGGCGTTCAGGCGCAGCGCGACATCGCGGACCAGGTCCTCGACGAACTTCGGGTTCTCGTAGGCGCGCTCGGTGACCCACTTCTCGTCGGCGCGCTTGAGCATCGGCCAGATCTCGCTCGACGCGCTGTCCTCGGCGAAGCGCACCAGTTCGGTCCACGGCAGCTCGTCGAGCAGTTCGACGCGCACGGTGACGTGGCGAGCGCTGGTTGTGCGCGCCGTAGTCCGAGATCTCCTTCGAGCACGGGCACAGGCTCTTGACCGGCACCACGGCCTCGGCCCAGACCGCGATCGACGTCGCACCGCTGGCCGCCTCGGTGCGCGCCTCGACGATCCAGCGGCCCTGGTACTCGAGCAGGCTTTCGACTCCCGACACCGGTGCACGCTTGCGCAGGAAGAACGGAAACCGCGCCTCGATCCGGCCGCTGTCGGCGTGCAGCCGGTCGAGCATGCCGGCCATGCGGCTGCGCAGCACCGGCGCATCGAGCGGCTCGACCAGCTCGTCGAGCCAGGCGACGAAGCGGCTCATGTGGGTGCCCTTCTGCTCGGCCGGCAGCGCGACATCGAGATCCCACTGGGCGACCGTCTGCAGCACCGCATCGCCCAGGCGCAGCGCCATCGGATAGCGCACGTCCTTGATCCCGACGCGCTGGATCGCCAGGTGGCGCTCGTCGCGCTCGCTCTGGGTGTCGGGGATGTGCAGGACGTCTTTCAGGTTGCTCATGGGGATGCTGGAAGGGCTCGGGCGTTGCATGCAGCCCCGAGCATGACACCGATCGAACGACCGGGCGTGCGCAGGGCTTCAGCGCAGCCGACCGCGGGTTGACCGGCTCAGTGGTTGACCGCGGTGCGCACGACCGGGCTGACGAGCGCCGGTCGCGGGACCGAATCGCTTGCGGATCGAGCGCTCGATGCCGGCGGCATCGAGGCCGCAGCCGGCCAGCAGCTTGGCCGGATCGCCGTGCTCGATGAAGTCGTCGGGCAGGCCGAGCACCAGCGTCGGCGTCTCGACGCCCGCATCGGCCAGCGCCTCGAGCACCGCACTGCCGGCGCCGCCGTTGCGGCAGCCCTCCTCGACCGTCACCAGCGCGTCGTGGTCGCCGTGCCAGCTCGCAGCACCAGTTCGACGTCGAGCGGCTTGACGAAGCGCATGTTGGCCACGGTGGCGTCGATCCGTTCGGCCGCCTCGAGCGCCGGATACAGCAGCGTGCCGAAGGCCAGGATCGCGATGCGCGGCGCACCCAGTCCGGCCTCGGCGCTGCGCGTGCGGCGCACCTCGCCGCGGCCGAACGGCAGGCCGTCCAGCGTGCGCTCGACCTCGACGCCGGCGCCGGCGCCGCGCGGGTAGCGCACCGCGACCGGATGGTCCTGCTCGAAGGCGGTGGTCAGCAGCCGCCGGCATTCGTTCTCGTCGGCCGGCGTCGACGACGCTGACATTGCGGAATGCAGCGCAGGTAGGCGAGGTCGTAGGCGCCGGCATGGGTCGGCACCGTCGGCGCCGACGATGCCGCCGCGATCGAGCGCGAACACCACCGGCAGCTTCTGCAGCGCCACGTCGTGGATCAGCTGGTCGTAGGCACGCTGCAGGAAGGTCGAATAGATCGCGACCACCGGCTTCAGGCCTTCGCAGGCCAGGCCGGCGGCGAAGGTCACCGCATGCTGCTCGGCGATGCCGACATCGTGGTAGCGGGTCGGGAAGCGGCGCTCGAACTCGACCATGCCCGAGCCCTCGCGCATCGCCGGCGTGATGCCGATCAGGCGCTGGTCCTGCTCGGCCATGTCGCACAGCCAGTTGCCGAAGACCTGGGTGAAGGTCGGCTTGCCGGGCTTGCTCGGCGGAAAGCCGAGCGCCGGATCGAACTTGCCCGACGCGGCGTGGTACTTGACCGGATCGGCCTCGGCCAGCTTGTAGCCGTAGCCCTTCTTGGTCACGACGTGCAGGAACTGCGGCCCCTTCATCTGGCGCAGGTTCTGCAGCGTCGGCACCAGCGAATCGAGGTCGTGGCCGTCGATCGGGCCGACATAGTTGAAGCCGAATTCCTCGAAGATCGTGCCCGGCACGACCATGCCCTTGGCATGCTCCTCGAGCCGGCGCGCCAGTTCGAGCAGCGGCGGCGCATTCTTCAGCACCGTCTTGGCGGTGTCGCGCGCGGCCGCGTAGAACTTGCCGCTCAGCAGCCGCGCCAGGTAGCGGTTGAGCGCGCCGACCGGCGGCGAGATCGACATGTCGTTGTCGTTGAGCACCACCAGCAGGTCGGCCTGGCCGCTGGCATGCGTGATGCCGGCGTTGTTCAGCGCCTCGAAGGCCATGCCGGCGGTCATCGCGCCGTCGCCGATGATCGCGACCGCCTTGCGATCCTCGCCCTTCAGCTTGGCGGCCAGCGCCATGCCGAGCGCGGCCGAGATCGAGGTCGACGAATGGGCGGTGCCGAAGGCGTCGTACTCGCTCTCGTCGCGGCGCGGAAAGCCGCTGATGCCGCCGAGCTGGCGCAGCGTGCCCATCCGGCCGCGCCGGCCGGTCAGGATCTTGTGCGGGTAGGTCTGGTGGCCGACATCCCAGACCAGCCGGTCGTGCGGCGTGTTGAAGACATGGTGCAGCGCGACCGTCAGCTCGACCGTGCCGAGGTTCGACGACAGGTGGCCGCCGGTCTGCGCGATGCTGTGCAGCAGGAAGCCGCGCAGCTCGGTCGCCAGCTGCTGGAGCTGGTGGCGGTCGAGCCGGCGCACATCGGCCGGGCTGTCGATGGTCTCGAGCAAGGGATAGCTCATCGTCAACTGTCTCTCTCCACGACCTTGTCGGCCAGGCGCTCGAGCCAGCCGGTGTCGGCCAGGCCGCTGGCGGCGAGCGCCGCCTGCGCCTCGTCGCGCAACTCCCAGGCATGCCGCATCGCGGCATCGAGGCCGAGCACGCTGACATAGGTCGGCTTGTTGGAATCGACGTCCTTGCCGGCGGTCTTGCCGAGCGTGTCCGACGCCTGCGTGACGTCGAGCACGTCGTCGACCACCTGGAAGGCCAGGCCGATCGCCGTCGCCGTAGCGCGCCGAGCGCGTCGCAGGCGGCCGGCGACGGCGTCGCCGCAGGCCGCGCCCATCAGCACGCTGGCCTGCAGCAGCGCGCCGGTCTTGCGGTGGTGCATGTCGCGCAGCGTCGCCTCGTCGAGCGGCTTGCCGACGCTGGCCAGGTCGATCGCCTGCCCGCCGGCCATGCCGGCATGGCCGGCAGCGCGCGCCAGCAGGCCGCACAGCCGGGCCTGCAGCGCCGGCTCGACGCCGTCTTCGGGCGTCAGCACCTCGAAGGCCAGCGCCTGCATCGCGTCGCCGGCCAGCATCGCCTGCGCCTCGCCGTAGCGCACATGCACCGTCGGCTTGCCGCGGCGCAGCACGTCGTTGTCCATGCACGGCATGTCGTCGTGGACCAGCGAATAGGCGTGGATCAGTTCGACCGCGCAACTGGCGCGCAGGGCCGCCTCGGGCTCGCCGTCGACCGCCGCGGCGGCGGCCATCACGAGCAGCGGGCGCAGCCGCTTGCCGCCGTCGAGCACGCCGTAGCGCATCGCCACGCCGAGTCCGGCCGGCGCGCTGACTCGGGCACCCAGCGCTGCAGCGCGGCCTCGACGGCGGCGAGCTGCGCATGCGCACCCAGGCCTCGAAGGCCGACGTCAGCGCCTGGGTGCCGGACCGTGCATCGCGTGCGCCGCGCGTTCACGCGCCGCTCCACGGCTTGAGCTGCCCGTCTTCGAGCAGCTTGACCTGCTGCTCGACCGCGTCGAGCTGGCTGCGGCACTGCGCCAGCAACTGGGCGCCGCGGCGGTAGGCATCGAGCAGCCGGTCGAGCGGCATCTGGCCGCCCTCCATCGCGGCGACCAGGCGCTCCAGCTCGGCCAGCGCATCTTCATACGATGCGGCGGGCGCGGCTGCGGCGGGTTCGGAGCTGCTGTTTGCCATGTCACGGGATAAACCCGCGATTGTAGTCAGCCTCGTCCGGATGCCGGTTGCGCGGGCGAATCCCGCGCGGCCGGGTATTGCGTGCATGCGGCCGGGTACAATCCGCGGCCCTCCGCGCTGCGGGTGCGCCGCCGCCACGTGCAGCAGCACACGCCAGCGCGCGGTGGTTCGGTCCATCCGGAACCGCAGCGCCGGTTCGCATTCTCAGCGCGGGCACGCCGGCGCCGCCGGGTGGAGTCGGCCCATCCTCGGCCGGGTATCCGGGCGGGTCTCCCGGGCATCCGGCGAGGGGCGGCGGTTCGACACGGCTTTGGAGATCCCTGGAGATCATGTCCGACCTGAGCATCAGCCTGGACGCACTTGCGCGCAGTCGCTCGCAACTTTCGGTAAGCACCTATTTCGACGCGGACATCTACGCGCACGAGATGGAGCGCATCTTCGAGTCCGCTCCGCGCTATCTCGGGCACGAACTCGCGGTGCCCGAGATCGGCGACCACCACACGCTGGTGCACGAGGGCGAGGGCCGGGCGCTGGTGCGCACGCGCAACGGCGTCGAGCTGATCTCCAACGTCTGCCGGCACCGCCAGGCGCTGATGCTGCGCGGGCGCGGCAACACCCGCGAGCACATCGTCTGCCCGCTGCACCGCTGGACCTACGACCTGCACGGCCAGCTGGTCGGCGCGCCGCATTTCGCCGACGATCCGTGCCTGAACCTGCGCAACTATCCGACCCAGACGCTGGAACGGCATGGTGTTCGAGCGCCGGCCGGGCGCGCGCGACGTCGCGGCCGACCTGGCGCGGCTCGGCCCGCGCGCCGAGCTCGACTTCAGCGGCTTCGTCTTCGACCACGCCAAGGTGCACGAGTGCGACTACAACTGGAAGACCTTCATCGAGGTCTACCTCGAGGACTACCACGTCGCGCCGTTCCACCCCGGGCTCGGCCAGTTCGTCACCTGCGACGACCTGCGCTGGGAATTCGGCGCCCAGCATTCGGTGCAGACGGTGGGCACCAACAACGAGCTCGCCAAGGCCGGCTCGGCGGCCTATCGGCGCTGGCACGAGGAACTCCTCAGGTTCCGCGGCGGCAGTGCGCCCAGGCACGGCGCGATCTGGCTGACCTACTACCCGACCGTGATGGTCGAGTGGTATCCGCACGTGCTGGTGGTCTCGACGCTGTATCCGCAGGGGCCGCGAAAGACGCTCAACCTGGTCGAGTTCTTCTACCCGGAGGAGATCGCCGCCTTCGAGCGCGACCTGGTCGACGCCGAACAGGCCGCCTACTGGGAAACCTGCGCCGAGGACGACGAGATCGCGCTGCGCATGGATGCCGGCCGCAAGGCGCTGCTCGACCGCGGCGACGACGAGGTCGGCCCGTACCAGAGCCCGATGGAGGACGGCATGCAGCAGTTCCACGAGTGGTACCGGCGCACCATGGGGGCGCGCGGCTGATGGCCGGTCACGCCCCACCCGGGGCTGCGCCGCTGATCGGCGCGGCGGCGCTGGTCGAGGCGCTGCGCGCGTCTGCGCCGCCGGTCGTGCTCGATGTGTCGTTCGACCTCGCCGATGGCGACGCCGGCGCGCGCGCACACCGGGCCGGCCACATACCGGGCGCCCGCTACCTGCACCTGGAACACGAGCTGTCGGGACCGAAGCACGCGCCGGATGGTCGCTTTCGCGGCCGTCATCCGCTGCCTGACAGGGCCAGCTTCGCGGCCACCGTCGGTCGCTGCGGCATCGACCCGGACACGTCGGTCGTGATCGTCGACCGGCAGCGCGCCGTCATGGCGGCGCGGGCCTGGTGGCTGCTGCGCTGGCTCGGCCACCGCCGGGTGTCGGTGCTCGACGGTGGCTACCCGGCGTGGCAGGCGGCCGGCGGCACGCTCGCGCAGGAGACGACTCCGCCCGTGCCGGGTCCGCCTTATCCGTGCTCGGCGGCCGCCATGCCGACGATCGAAGCCGACGCCCTGCTCGCCGGCCTTGGTCGATGGCGGCTGATCGATGCCCGGGCGCCCGAGCGCTTCCGCGGCGAGGTCGAGCCGCTCGATGCGGTCGCCGGGCACATCCCGGGGGCGCTGAATCGCCCGTTCGCTGCCAACCTGCGGCCCGACGGCTGCTTCAAGTCACCCGACCAACTGCGCGCTGAATTCGCTCCGCTGCTCGGTGGGGGCGCGGCGGCCGACATCGTGCACCAGTGCGGATCGGGCGTCACCGCCTGTCACAACCTGCTCGCGATGGAGATTGCCGGACTCGACGGCGGACGCCTGTATCCCGGTTCCTGGAGCGAGTGGTCATCCGATCCGGCGCGCCCGGTGGCGACCGGCTGACGCGCAGACACCGTTCGCTGCGCATCCGGGTCGGACAAGGGACGCGGTTTGGCGCTGCGCCGCTCGCGGTGCACACTGGTGGGCGGGTTCTGCATCCGGCAGGACCATCAGGAGGTCCCATGTTCAAACGCATCCTCATCCCGACCGATGGTTCGGACATCACGACGAAAGCGGTCGACACCGCCCTCGGACTGGCGCGGGCGCTCGGCGGCCGGATCGACGCCATCGCGTCAAGGAGCCGTTTCCCTACAGCGCGATCTCGGAGATGCAGCCGACGCCGCCGCAGGAGTTCTTCGACGCCCAGGAGCGGATCGCGCACAAGCGGGTCGAGGCCGTGGTCGAGCGCATGCCAGGAGTGCGAAGTGCCGTGCGAGGGCTTCACCGTCGAGGCGCTCCATCCCTGGGAGGCGATCATCGACCACGCGCGCACCCACCAGTGCGACCTGATCGTGATGGCTTCGCACGGGCGGCGCGGCGTCACCGCGCTGCTGCTCGGCAGCGAAACCCAGAAGGTGCTGACCCACTCGACGATTCCGGTGCTGGTGGTGCGCTGAAACCGGCGGCGCGGCCCGCCGCCACGGCGACGGCGTCAGGCGACGCCGTTCTGCCTGAACCAGTCGAGGCAGCGCTTCCAGCCATCCTCGGCCGCCGCCTTGCGGTAGCTCGGGCGGTAGTCGGCATGGAAGGCATGCGGCGCGTCCGGATAGACGACGAACTCGCGACTGCCGCGCCGCCGCACTGCCGTCGGCCAGCGCCGCCTTCATCGTCTCCACCGTCTCGAGCGGAATGCCGGCGTCGGCCGCGCCGTACAGGCCGAGCACCGGCGCCTGCACGCGTGCCGGCGAGCGCCACCGGATGGACCGGCTGCAGCGGCGTCGAGCTCACCCACCAGGCGGCCGTACCAGGCCACCCCGGCCTTCAGCGCCGGCTGTGTGCGCTGCATACAGCCAGGTGATGCGCCCGCCCCAGCAGAAGCCGGTGATGCCGAGCCGGCTGGTGTCGCCGCCGTTGCGCCTTGGCCCAGGCGACGGTGGCGTCGAGATCGGTCATCACCTGGGCGTCGGGCGTCTTGCTGACCACCTCGGCCATCAGCCGGGCGATCTCGCCGTAGCTCTGGGCATCGCCCTGGCGGACGAACAGCTCGGGAGCGATCGCCAGGTAGCCGAGTTTGGCAAAGCGGCGCGCCACGTCGGCGATGTGCTCGTGCACGCCGAAGATCTCGGAAACCACCAGCACGACCGGCAGCCCGGCTGCGCCCGGCCGGAGCGGCGCGATAGACCGGCAGCTTGAAGTCACCGACCGGGATCAGTCACCTCGCCGACGTCGAGCCCGATCGGCATCGGTGTGGATCGCCTGCGCCGTCACCGGCAGCACGGCTGCAGCAAAGCCGCTGCCGACGGTGGTCCGGACGAAGCTGCGGCGCGTGAACGCGCGGCCCGGGAAGCAGGCTGTCGAAATCGTTGCGAGACATCGGTTGAACCATTCAGAGGGAGTTGATGACAGACGCACGCGCCACGGCGAGGAACCGGCGGCGCGCCCGCATTCGAGCATGAAACGGCGCCCGGCGCCGGAGGCGCACGATTTGCACCGACAATCGCCGCCATGTCCACGACCGCCACCCGGCCGCCTCCGGCCCCCTCGCGCTGGCCCGACCAGCTGGCTGCGATCGACATCGGATCGAACAGCTTCCGGCTCGAGATCGCCCAGTTCAAGCAGGGGCGCTATCGGCGCATCGACTACCTGAAGGAGACGGTGCGGCTGGGCGCCGGTCTCGATCAGCACGGCCTGCTGTCGCGACGAGGCGGCCGAACGAGGCCTGGCCTGCCTGCGAGCGTTTTGCGCAGCGGCTGGAGGGCTTCACCGCCGCAACAGGTGCGCGCGGTGGCCACCCAGACGCTGCGCGAGGCGAGCAACCGCGACGCCTTCCTGGCGCGCGCCGAGCCGGTGCTCGGCCATCCGATCGAGGTGATCTCCGGCCGCGAGGAAGCCCGCCTGATCTATGCCGGCGTGGCGATGCTGCAGGCATCGGACCAGCCGCGGCTGGTGATCGACATCGGCGGTCGCTCGACCGAGATGATCCTCGGCATCGCGCGCCGGCCGCTGCGCGCCGAATCGTTCCAGGTCGGCAGCGTCAGCCTGTCGATGGCCTACTTCGGCGACGGACGCCTCACCGAGCAGGCGTTCCGGGCCGCGCAGGTGGCCGCCGGCGCCGAACTCGAGGAGGCGCTCGAGCCGTTCGCGCCCGCAGCACTGGCGCGAGGCACTCGGCTCGTCCGGGACGGTCGGCGCCGTCTCGCAGCTGCTGGCAGCGAACGGGCATCACCGATGGCACGATCACGCCCGACGGCCTGCGCTGGCTGATCGATCAGTGCGTGCGCGCCGGCCGGATCGACAAGCTCGACGCTGGCCGGGTCTGAAGGAAGACCGGCGCGCGGTCATCGCCGGCGGCCTGTCGATCCTGTACACGCTGGCCACCCATTTCGGCATCGAGGCGCTGCAGCCGGCGCGCGGCGCGCTGCGCCAGGGCGTGATCTTCGACCTGACCGAGCGGCTCGACGCCGCCGCCGGCGCGGCGCGCGGCGGTGCACCGAGCCACGACATCCGCGATGCGTCGGTGGCCGAGATGCAGCAGCGCTTCCAGGTCGACGTCGCGCAGGCCGATCGGGTAGCGGCGGTCGCCGCGGCGCTGTTCGATTCGATTGCGCCGGGACCTGGCCGGTGCCGACGCACGACGCGACCTGCGATGGGTCGCCGCGCTGCACGAGATCGGCATGATGGTGTCGCACCACGACCACCATCGACACAGTGCCTACCTGCTGGCCCATGTCGACGCCGCCGGCTTCTCGCAGTCGCAGCAGCGCCGGCTGGCCGAGCTGCTGCTCGGCCCAGCGCGGCGGGCTGCGCAAGGTCGAGGCGAACCTGGCCGATCCGGTCTTTGCCTGGCAGGCCCTGTGTCTGCGGCTGGCGATCATCAAGTGCCACGCGCGCGGCGCATGTCGATCCGCACGCGCTCACCCTGCAGCGCGACGGCCGCCGCGCGCCGCCTGAGCTGTCGAGCCGGGCTGGACCGAGACCCATCCGCGCACGCTGTTCCTGCTGCAGCAGGAGGCGGCGGCCTGGTCGCGCGTGCGATGCCCTGAGCCTGTCGCTGCAGGGCTGATCGGCAGCCGGGCGCGGGGCGCCGACACGGCGTGCGCCACGGCGTCACGCCGCGACTCGGCTCCGCAAGGCAGGGGCTTGCCTGCGCTGTGGCAACCCGGCTATGGTCGGCGCTCGAGCAGGGTCTTCGAACCACCCGCTGACCGCATGCGCCACCCGATGTCAGGAGCCCTGATGGACCAACCGTTCACGCGTGCCATGTGTCACCCAGCTGTCTGCCCTGCTGATCGGAGCCGCCGCCATGCCGGCACTGGCCCAGACCGCACCGCCGCGCGATCGACCGTCCAGTCCTTCACGGTCAGCGGCAACACGCTTGCTGACCCCGGCCGAGATCGACGCCACGCTCGCGCCGCTACAAGGGCAGTCGCAGCGTCGAGGAGCTGCAGGCGTGCGGCCGCAGCGCTGCAGGCGCGCTACCGCGAGGCCGGCTACGGCGCGGTGGTCGCCTTCGTTCCCGAGCAGGCGGCGCGCGACGGCAACGGTCACGATCAACGTCATCGAGGGCCGCATCTCGGCCGATCAACGTCGAGCGGCAACCGCCGCTTCGACGAGCGCCAACATCCGCGCCAGCCTGCCGTCGCTCGCTGATCGGCCAGACGCCGCGGGTGCGCGAGATCGACACCCAGATCCAGCTCGCCAACGAGAACCCGGCCAAGCAGATCGAGGTGCTGCTGCAGCCGGGCGCGCAGGCCGGCCAGGTCGAGGCCAGCATCGCCGTCACCGAGCAGCCGGCCAGCCGTTTCAGCATCGGCCTGGACAACACCGGCAACGCGGCCACCGGGCGCTGGCGCGCCAATCTCGGCTACCAGCATGCGGCGCTGTTCGGTCGCGACCACGTGCTGGCGCTGCAGCTGCAGGTGGCGCCCGAAGAAGATCGATGCGGTCACCGTCGTCAGCGCCAACTACCGCATTCCGCTGTACGCGCGGGCGATGGCGACTCGATGCCTACGCGGCCTATTCGGACGTCGACGGCGGCACCAGCGCGACCGCAGCCGGTGCCGCTGCAGTTCTCCGGCCGCGGCCGCATCTACGGTCTGCGCGCGAGCAAGTACCTGCCGCGCTTCGGCGAGTTCGACCACCGCATGATCGTCGGCCTCGACAACCGTGACTACATCAACAGCTGCAGCATCGCCGGCCTGCCGCCCGGTGCCTGCGGCAATCGCCGGCGAGAGCGTCTCGGTGCAGCCGCTGGCGATCGAGTATGTGCTGCACAAGGGGGGCGAGAACCGCTACGGTGCGTCGATCGGCGCTGCAGCACAACCTGCAGCTCGGCGGCCGCGACCAGCGACGACGCGCAGTTCCGCAAGCTGCGGCCGGGATCCGAGCCGCGCTACACGACGCTGCGCTTCGGGCTGTTCGGCGCGCTGCGCGGTGGCCGAAGACATGGCAGCTGCAAGGCCGGCTGATCGGTCAGGCCACGCGCCGACGCGCTGGTGCCGGGCGAGCAGTTCGGCATCGGTGGTGCCTCGTCGGTGCGCGGCTACGAAGAGCGCGAGATCACCGGCGACCGGGGCATCGCCGCCGCGCTCGAGCTGGTCAGCCCGGAGCTGGCGACGCTCATCGGCATGGCCAGCGGCACGCTGCGCGCGATCGGCTTCGCCGACGTCGGCTGGGTCCGCAACCGCCTTGGCACGCCGTGTCGCTCCAACGACAGCGAATGCCGACTCGGCTCGGTCGGCGTCGGCGTGCGCTACGGCTCGGGACGGTTGCAGGCCCGCCTGGACGTCGCCTACGCGCTGCGGGCCGGCAATCCGCACCGACCGCCACGATGCACGCGCGCACGTCGCGCTCAGCTACAGCTTCTAGCCAGCCGGCGGCGCACGCGCCGGCAGCGTCAACGAGGATGTCGAGCATGACTGCACCCGATCGCCGCTCCCTCCGTTCGACCCGTGCGACCACCCGGCACCGCGCCGCACGCCGTTGCGCCGCGCCCGCTGGCGCTGGCGCTGGCCGGCGCATCGCTGCTGTCGCTGCCGCTGCTCGAACCAGCACCGGCGCAGGCCCAGAGCCGTTCTTCCGAGCGGGCTTGCCGTGGTGCACGGCCAGGCGTCGGCGATCGTCGACGGCAACCGGATGACGGTCACCAACTCGGCCAACAGCATCCTCAACTGGAACAGCTTCTCGATCGGTGCCGGCAACGGCGTGCATTTCGCGCAGCCCGATGCGGCCAGCAAGGTGCTCAACCGCGTCGTCGGCAACGACCCGTCGGCCATCCTCGGCAGCCTGTCGAGCAATGGCGGCAGTCTGGCTGCTGAATCCGCACGGCGTGCTGTTCGGCCACGGCGCGCGCGTCGATGTCGGCAGCCTGGTCACCTCGACGCTGCGCCTGAACGACGTCGACTGGCTGAATGGCCGCTTCAACTTCGCCGCCGCCGGTGCCGATGCGCCGGCCGGCATCGTCAACCGCGGCGAGCTGCGCAGCAGCCTCGGCGGCCACATCGCGCTGCTCGGCGGCAGCGTCAGCAACGAACACCTGATCGAGGCTCCCGGTGGGCAGGTGCTGCTCGCCGCCGGGCGCAGCATCGACCTCATCGATACCGGCTCGCCGCACCTGCGGCTGCGCGTGACTGCGCCGGCCGATGCGGCGCTCAACCTCGGCACGCTGGCCGCCGCCGGCGGGCGCATCGACGTCCACGGCGCGGTCGTCAACCAGCAAGGCGTGGTGCGCGCCGACAGCCTGGGCCGCAATGCCGCCGGCGAGGTCGTGCTGCAGGCTTCCACGTCGCTCGAGACCGGTGCCGGCAGCGTGACCAGTGCCTCCGGAGACAGCGGCGGCCGGCTGACGCTCGACGCCGGTCGCGACGGCACCGCCAGCGTGCGCGGCGAGCTGCTCGCAACCGGTGACAGCGGCGCCGGCGGTTCGCTGACGCTGCTCGGCCGCCGCATCGGCCTGACCGATGCGGCCCGGCTCGATGCCTCCGGCGCGGCCGGCGGCAGCATCCACATTGGCGGCGGCGAGCGCGGGCGCGATCCGGCGCTGACCGAATGCGCAGGCGTTGTTCGTCGGATCCGGCGTCACCGTGTCGGCCGATGCGAGCGGCGTTGGCAACGGCGGACGCATCGTGCTGTGGAGCGACGACGCCACCCGGGCCTACGGCCGCTTCAGCGCGCGCGGCGGGCCGGGCTGGCGGTGACGGTGGCTTCATCGAGACCTCAGGCGGCTGGATCGACGTCCGCCCGGCCGGCGTCGACGCGTCGGCGCCGGCCGGCCGCGCCGGCAGCTGGCTGCTCGATCCGGGCGACATCTACATCAGCAGCGAAACCGTCGACAGCACCCCGCAGTCCGGCAGTGACCCGGTGCGCTTCGAATCGACCACCAACAGCGCGTCGCTGCAGGCGCAGACGATCGAGAAGGTGCTGGCCGGCGGCAGCAGCGTGATCGTCGCCACCGGGGATTTCGCCTCTGGCGAGCCCGAGCCGGGCGACATCTTCCTCAGCAGCGCGTCGATCAGGCCGGTCACGCCGCGACCGGTCAGCCTGACGCTGCAGGCCCATCGCAACATCCGGATCGGCGGCAGCACCATCGAGGCGCTGGGCGAACCGCTGTCGGTCGACCTGCGCGCGAACGGCGCCGGCGCGGGCGGCCAGGTGGTCGATCACCGGTTCGACGATCTCGACCGGCGGCGGCAACATCAGCGCAGCCGGCGCCGGGTTCGATACACCCTTCGACGGTTTCGGCGACGGCGTCGCCCTCACCCGCTCGAGCCTGAACGCCGGCAGCGGCAGCGTCACCCTGCGCGGCACCAGTTCGGCGGTCGCGGAGGCGGGCTACGCCGGCATCTACCTGTCGTCGACCTCGATCGGCGCCCGCGTCATCGGGCTGGACGGCAGCCACGCAGCATACCAGCAACGGTGGGTTCGACGGCACGCAGCTCTTCGGCTCGTCGCTGACCGCAACCGAGCGGCTGGCGATCGAGGGTCGCGGCCCGGGCGCCGGCGTCACCATCACCTCGAACACGACGCTGGAGGTGCTGCCGCCGACGCTCAACCCGGCGGCAGCGCTGACGATCGACGGCACCAACACCCGCGTCTTCGCATCCGAGCCACCGGACGGACAACCACGGCGTGCGCATCAGCGGCGACTACGGTGGCCTGCTGCGCACCAGCAACGGTGCCTCCGATCGGCCGTCACCGGCCGCCACCAGGGCGGTTCCGCACCGTCGCTGCTGCTGAGCGGCGGGGTGTCCATCGATGCGGCCGGGCCGGTCGAGCTGGTGGCCAATTCGCCGCTGCAGGTCGGCATTCCGGTCACAGTCGCAGAGCCAGATCACGCTGCGCGGCGACGATGTTTCCCTGCTTCCCGGCGCAACGCTGACGTCGAATGCCACCGGCGACGCGATCGTCATCGCCGGCCTGACCGGCCCAATGCCGGCCGCTTCGTCAACAACGCCGGTCCGCGCGCGCTTGCTGACGCCGTTCGGGCGCTGGCTGATCTACGGCCAGCAACCCGACCCTGCTGCAGCCCGGCGGTCTGCCCTACGACTTCAAGCAGTACAACGCGACGATTCGGCGGCATCGACGCCGGCTGCGGCCGGCAACGGCCTGCTCTATTCCGACGCGCAGGACGTCACGATCAGCGGCGGCCGGCTGCAGAAGACCTACGACGGCAGCACTGGCGATCGGCCCGCTGAGCGGCGCCAGCCCGGTCTTCGCCGGTCAGCGCGACGGCGACAGTGCGACGCTGGTGGCCGGCAGCAACGGCAGCTTTGCCGATCGCCTGAACGTCGGCAGCGGCAAGCCGATCGCCGTCGCGCCGGCGGCGGTGAGCTTTCGCGACACCACGGGCGGCCGGTCTTCGGCTACACGCTGGTCAGCAACCTGCTCGGCGACATCACCCCACGGCCGCTCACGCTCGGCGGCGTCACGGCGCAGAACAAGGTCTACGACGGCAACCGCATCGCGCAGGTCGGACTTCGCCAGCCTGAACGGCCTGGTGGCGGGCGAGACGCTGAACGCCACCGCGAGCGGGCGTTTCGACACCAAGGATGCCGGCACCGCCAAGATCGTCACCGTCACCGCGACTGCTCGCCGATGGCGGCGGCGGCGGACTGGCCGAGCAACTACGCCAGCCCGGCGGGCGTCACCACGACCGCCGACATCCTGCGCCGGCCAGCTGACACTGGACGGCGTCAGCGTGGCGGACAAGGTCTACGACGGCAGCCGCGATGCGGCGGTCAGCTTCAGCGGCCTCGGCAACCTGGTCGGCGGCGAGACGCTCGCCACCTCCGTCACCGGCCTGTTCGACACCAGGACGTCGGCAGCGCCAAGCCGGTCGACGCTCGAGCGTCACGCTGAGCAACGGCAGCGGCGGCGGCCTGACGGGCAACTACCTCGCCCCGGTCGTCACGCCGACGCCACGCGCCGACATCACGCCGCGGCCGCTGCTGGCGAACTCGCTGTCGGTGGCCGACAAGCGCTACGACGGCGATCGCAGCGCCTCGGTGACGCTCGGCCCGCTGACCGGGCTGGTCGGCGCGAAACGCTGACCACCAGCGCGCAGCGGCCTGTTCGACACCAAGGATGTCGGCACCGGCAAGCCGGTGGCAGTCGAGGTCGTACTCGGCGACGGCAGCGGCGGCGGGCTGGCAAGCAACTACCGCTTCGTGGCACCGCCCAATCCGACCGCCTCGATCACGCCGGCACCCCTGACGGTGCGCGCCAACGATGCCGCGCAAGACCTTCGGTCAGACGCTGATCTTCGACGGCAGCGAATTCAGCGCCGCCGGCCTGCAGGCCGGCGAGACCGTCGGCCGCGTCACGCTGCGGCAGCGCCGGGCGCGGCCAGCACCGCACCGGTCGCCGGCAGCCCGTACCCGATCGTGCCGAGCAATGCGCGCGGCGGCAGCTTCGACCCGCGCAACTACGACATCCAGTACCGCGACGGCGTGCTGACGCGTGGCCCGCGCCGACCTGCAGGCGGTGCTCGTCGGCATCACCGGCAATCCGACCAAGGTCTACGACGGCACCGACGCCGCGACGCTGGCCCCGGCCAACTACGGCCTGAGTCGGCTTCGTCGCCGGCGACAGCGCGAGCGTGACGCAGACCGAGCGGCCGCTACGACAGCCCGAATGCCGGCAGCCGCACGGTCAGCGCAACGCTGGCGCGGTCGAACTTCGCAGCCGGCTGGGCGCGACCGACCTCAACAACTACCGGCTGCCGACGCTGGCCAGCGGGCCCGGTACCATCGTGCCGCGCACCGCTGACGCTGGCTGGCGTGCGCGCCGACAGCAAGGTCTACGACGGCAACCCGTCGCGACGCTCGGCAGCACCGGCACGCTGGCCGGCCTGGTCGGCGGTCAGACGCTGCAGGTCGAGCGTCGGCAGCGCCCGCTTCGACAGCAAGGATGCGGGCACCGGCAAGACGGTGACGGTCGATGCGATCAGCCTGCGCGACGGGACCGGACGGGCAGCGAACTACCGGGTCGCGCCGACGGCCACGGCGACGCGGACATCACGCCGCGCAGCGTCAGCGCCGGCAGCGTGAGTGCCGCCAACAAGGTCTACGATGGACGACGCAGGCCGACGTCACGCTCGGCGCGCTGACCGGCCTGGTCGGCAGCGAGACCCTGGGTACCAGCGCCAGCGGCCGCTTCGACACCAAGGATGTCGGCACCGCCAAGCTCGTCAGTGTCGATCCGGTCGGCCTCGTCGATGGCGGCGACGGCGGCCTGGCGCGCAACTACCGGCTGGCCCCGGTTGGCAACGCACGCGCCGACATCACCCCGCGCCCGCTGACGGTCGAGGCGGTCAGCGCCGCCAACAAGGTCTACGACGCATCGACCGTCGCCACGGTCAGCGGCGGCGCGCTCGGCGGCCTGGTCGGCAGCGAAACGCTGGCGACGCACGCCTCACGGCCGTTTTGCACGACCCGGATGTCGGCACCGACAAGCCGGTGACGGTCGAACTGCAGCTCGGCAACGGCGCGAACGGCGGGCTGGCCGCCAACTACCGCCTGCCGGCCACGCCGCTGCAGGCGCAGGCGTCGATCACGCCGGCCACGCTGACCTACAGCGCCGACCCGCAGCGCAAGCTGGTCGGCGCGCCGCTGCCGGCGCTGACCGGCCGCGTCGACGGCTTTGTCGGTGGCGAGACCCAGGCCGGCGCTACCAGCGGCACGCTGCGCTTCGAGACGCCGGCGACCACCGACTCGCCGCCAGGGCTGTATGCGATCAACGGCACCGGCCTGTCGGCCAGCAACTACCGCTTCGTGCAGGCCGCGTCGAATGCGACCGCACTGGATGTCGGCGCCGTCGACATCGGCGCTGGCCGAGGACAGCAGCCGGGCTGCGCTCGGCCATTCGATGCAGGCGGTCACGCCAGCCCCGGGCTGGTCGGGGCCGACCGAAAACCGCGTCTTCGATGTCATCCAGGCGCTGCGCGGCAGCTACCTGACCCAGGGCGCGCTGTTCCGCGCCGATGCCGGTGGCCGACATGTCGCAGGAATCGCTCGCCGGCCTGCTTGCCGCGCGCGACCGCTACAAGAAGGCGCTGTTCGCCGAGGCGATCCGCCGCCTCGAGCAGGATCCGACGCTGGCCGACCTGCCGGCCTGCACCAGCGTGCAGGAGGTCGACAACGGCACCTGCCTGATCACCGAGGACCTGAAGCGCCAGCTCAGGCAGCAGAGCGGCCGTCCGGATCGCCGCGCCGGCGTCAGCCGCCGGCGCCACCAGTGGCCACGGTACCCGCTCCGGCCCCGCAGGCGCCGCGCCGCGGAACCGGACAGCGGCGGTCGCCGCCATCCCGGCGGCGCCGCCCCGCGAGGGTGTCGGGGCACCCGCTGCCCGAGTCGGCACCGCTGACGTTCTTCAGCCGGCGCGTGCGCACCGCCGCACTGCCGCAGATCGCGCGCAAGATCGCGATCGTGATCGGCGTCGACGACTATGCCGACCGCCGCATCCCGCAGCTCGACAACGCGGTCAAGGATGCGCGCAGCGTCGGCCAGTCTGCTCGAGATCGACGCTCGGCTACGAGACCGTCGTGCTCGAGAATGCCAGCCGGCAGTCGGTCGTTCGCACGCTGAACCGGCTGGCGATCGAGCTCGATCCCAGCGATTCGGTCGTCGTCTACTACGCCGGTCACGGCGAGCTGGTGAAGGAGACCGGACTCGGCTACTGGCAGCTGGCGGACGCCAACCCGAACCGGCCCGAGACCTGGATGTCGAATGCCGACATCTCGCGCCTGATCGGCCGGATCGGTGCTTCGCAGGTGGCGCTGATCTCGGACAGCTGCTACTCGGGATCGCTGGTCGACGAGCGCATCCGCGCCCGGCCCGGCAGCGTCGACCCGCAGCAGCTGCTGTCGCGCAAGACGGTCGTCGTCATGTCTTCGGGCGGCAACGAGCCGGTCTTCGACGAAGGCAAGAACGGGCATTCGCCGTTTGCCTTCAGCCTGATGCGCAACCTCGAGCAGGTCTCCAACTGGCAGGTCGGCGGCAATGTGTTCGAGCGGGTGCGCTTCGCGGTCGCGCGCGAGCTGCCGCAGCGACCCGCTCTACGGGTCGGCAGCGTCGGCCGGCCACCAGGCCGGTGGCGACTACCTGTTCGAGCAACGCGAGCTCGCGCCATGACCGGCGCTGCGACGGACCGCGGCAGCAGCCGATCGCGTGACGGGTGTCGCGCAATCGGCCGCCACGGCTGCCGCGGCGCCGGCATGGGCTTGGCGCAGGCGGCGCCTGCGGTCCACAATTTCAGCGTGTCCACCATCCGACGATGAGGCTCCCGATGAACCGCACCCTGACTGCCCTGCTCGGCACCTGCCTGCTGGTCGGCGCCTGGACGACCGGCGCCCTGGCCCAGGACGTGATCCTGAAGGGTTCCCAGGTCACCGAATCGGCGCTGATCGACGCCCTGGCGATCGACGGCCCGGAGGGCGCGGCCGGCGCCAAGACGCGCGGCTTCCGTCCTGCCACGCCGGCGGCCGAGACCGGCCGCTCGGCCGCGCCCAAGCCGGCCGCCGGCAAGGCCAGCCTGCTGATCACCTTCGCGACCAATTCGTCCGACCTGACCTCCGAGACCATGACCACGCTCGATGTGCTGGCACGTGCGCTGCAGTCCGATGCGCTGGCCGGCTTCACATTCAAGGTCGAAGGCCATGCCGATCCGCGCGGTGATGCGGCCAGCAACCTGGTGCTGTCGCAGCAGCGCGCCGAATCGGTGGCGCAGTACCTGGTCAGCAAGCACGGCATCCTGAGCCAGCGCCTGGAGGCCCTCGGCAAGGGATCGAGCGAGCCGATGAATCGCGCGCGTGCCGATGCGCCGGAAAATCGCCGCGTCACGATCGTGACGGTGCGCGGTTGACGTCGGCGTCCTGACGCGCAAGCGGCAGGTCGAATGCGGTGAGCCGCGGCGACCGGTCGCGCAGACCGCCGCCTTCCGGCCCGGCGGCGCTGCGGCGACGTCGTCGCAGTGCATGGATTGCCGGCAGCGGGGTGCTGCTCGGCGCGCTGCTGGTCGGTGCGGCCTGGCTCTGGTCGGCGCGCGCACCCACTGTTGACGCACGCCGCCGCACCGACGGCCGGCACGGCCGCCGCGCCGCCGTTCGAGCGTGCGCCGACCCCGACCCCGATCGCGACCGCCGGCTATGACGCCATGCTCGGCTGGCGATCGGACGACTGGCAGGTGGCACGGCTGGCCGAAAACCCCGCCATCCTGGTGATCGAGTTTCCGACCCTGGCGGCCCAGGGCCAGGCACTGAACCGGCTGGCCGCACTGATCGAGAAAGCACCAGGCCCCACGCGACCGCGTGCTCAGCGACGACGGGCTGGCGCGCTTCATCCAGCGCAGCCGGCGCGACTGCCGAGACCTTCTACTTCGGCCACGACTATCCGGCCGAGGCGGTGGCCCGGTTTTTCACCCTCGCGGTCAGCCAGCAGGTGCGGCTCAATCCGGCCGAGTTGCGGCTCGGCAACCTGCTGCTCGCGGCCGGGCTGCTGATCGAGGAGCGCGATCGGCTGGTGGCCAACCCGCGGCACCAGGCGATCGTCAGCTTCAGCGCGCTGCAGCGCGACAATCCGGCGACCGCAGGTCGACGAGACGGTCGACGCGCGCGCGCCGCGAGGCGATCCTGCGTCACGAACTGAGTCACGGCGAGTTCTTCACCAACCCGGCCTATCGCGAGCACAGCTGGATCTTCTGGCAGCAGCCTGGCCGACGCCGACCGGGCGCATTTGCGGCGCTTCCTGACCGAGCTCGGCTACGACCCGGCGCAACGAGGAACTGATGGTCAACGAGACCCAGGCCTTTCTGATGCACACGCCGGACAGCCGCGCCTTCAGTGCGCAGCTGATCGGAATCGATGCGCAGCGGCTGCGCGACCTGGCGCAGCGCTTCGCGCGCGACATGCCGGCGTCGATCTTCTCGACCATCGGCGCCGCGGCGCGCCTCGCGCCGGCGGCTAGCGGATCGCGCTGAACTCGACCAGGTCGGCGCCGTATTCGTCGGCGCAGGCGTCGCCCGCCGGGCAGACCGGCCGTCCCAGGTACAGCGGCGCCGCCGCCGGGCTGCCGGCTGGCCATCGTTTCGGCCGCCGGACCGGTCGGGTACTCGTTGTAGTGGGCGATCCGCCGGTCCCCGAGCGCGCTGAAGTCGCGCGGATACTTCGAGACGATGGCCAGCAGCCGCCCGCGTCCCGGGCGGATCGGTCAGCATCAGCGCGACCGCCGTCCGGCCGGTGCGCGGATCGCGCGCTCGTCGGCGGCAGCGTCAGCGACTGACCGGCCGTGATGCGGTTCGTCGGCGCCTGCTGGTTCGGAAAGTACTGCACCAGCAGGCCATCGGGCGCGAGGGTCAGCACATAGAAGAAGCCGTCGCGCGATGAACTGATGCTGACGACGAGCTCGTCCCGGTCGATCCGCAGGTCGGCCTTCGACAGCCGCGCCTCGACGTCGAAGCCGGGCGTCTGCTGGCGCACGATGCGCTCGAATTCGCCGATGACGCTGAACGGCGCTGCCGGCGCCAGCACCGGCGGGTGCGGGAGCCGGCGCCGGCGCGGGCGCCACCGCCACGCTGGGCGGCGGGACAGGGGTTGCACCAGTGGCCGCCGCCGGTGCCGTCGCCGGCGGGCTTGCGACCGGCGCTGGCGGCTGGCCGAACCACCACCAGGCCGCAGCAGCCAGCACCAGCACGGTCATGCCGGCGCCGATGGCCAGGCCGCGTGCCGCGCCGGCGCTGCCGCCGCGCCGCGCGCCGCCGCGGCCGCCGACGACGCTGCCGCAGCGCGCTGCGGCGCGACCGCCGCGGGCCCGGTCCCGCCTGCCGCCTCGTCGCGCGGCAGTGCACCGAATCCGAGCGCCGCCCGGAACGCCTGGATGTCCTGGGTGCGGTGCTCGGGCCGGACCGCGAGCGCCTTGTCGATGGCATCGAGGAAGGCAGCGCTGTAGCGGGCGGCATGCGGCGTCTGGCCGAGCGGCACATACTGATCGTTGAGCAGGCGGCCGACCGCGGCCGGCGGCTTCTTGCCGGTGATCGCGAAATACACCACCGCGGCCAGGGCATAGACATCGGTCCACGGTCCCTGCTGCATGCCCGGCACCTCGGCATACTGCTCGAGCGGGGCATAGCCGGGCTTGAGGATCACCGTCAATGCCTGGTTGGCGTCGCCGATGACGCGCCGCGCAGCGCCGAAGTCGAGCAGCAGCGGCCGGTTGCTGCCCGACAGCAGCAGGATGTTGTCGGGCGCGATGTCGCGGTGGTAGCACTGCTGGGCATGGATCACCGCCAGCACCTCGGTCAGCGGGTTCGAGCAGCGTGCGCAGCCAGGCCTCGTCGGGCGGCTGCCCCATCTCGCGCAGCGTCTGCTTCAGCGTCGGGCCCTGGTAGAACGGCATCACCATGTAGGCCGTGCCGTTGGCTTCCCAGAAGCGATGCACCTTGACCAGCGACGGATGGTCGAACTGCGCCAGCAGACGGGCTTCGTTGACGAAGCTCTCGAGCCCCTTGCGGAAGGTTTCCTCGTCCTCCGGCGACAGGCTGCTGACCTGCATGCCGCTGGTGCGCTCGGCCAGCGACGACGGCATGTATTCCTTGAGCGCGACGCGGCGCTGCAGCGTGTGGTCGGTCGCGAGGTAGACGATACCGAAACCGCCTTCGCCGATCACCTCGGTCAGCTCGAATTCGCCGAGGTAGCTGCCGATCGGCAGCGCATTGCCGACCCCCTGCCGGCCAGCGGCGAGCGACTCGGCGCTGAGCGTCGGTGCGTGCGGATCGCCGCTGTCGGTGTGCAACCCCGCTGCGCGCTCGGTCCGGTCGGCGGATCGCGGCGGGCGCCGGGCGTTGCCGACGCCGCCGTCCGCTGCGGCGGTGTCGGCTGCAGCCGGGTGCCTTCGTCGTCGGTCGGGCGGACTGCTCATCGTGGCGGGTGGGCTCGAGCGGTTTGTGCGGCGGGGATCAGCCGATTGTCATGCACCCGGCGTTCGCCGCCCAGTGCGGCCGCCGCATCACAGCAGATCCGGACTTTGCACCGCCTGCAGCGTGACCTCGTCGGCAGCCGTCGCGCGTCGCGGCGGCGCAACCACCACACCGCGCCCTTCCTGACCGCCCACGGCCGATCGACGCCGGCAAGCAGCCGCGCCGCCACCAGACCGAGCGTCGGCTGATGGCCGACGATGAGCACCGGCTCGCCGGAGTCGGGCCAGCGCGCAGCGTGCAGCAGCTGGTCGACGCGCACGATCGGGCGCCAGCGCCGGCACCGTCTGGAACGGCCGCGCCGAGCGCGCGCGCGGTCTGCTGGGTGCGCAGCGCCGGGCTGACCAGGATGCGGGTCGAGTCGGCGAGCCGACGGTTCAGCCACTCGGCCATCCGTTCGGCCTGGCGCTCGCCCTTGGCGGTCAGCGCGCGTTCGAGGTCGGTCTGCCCGTCGCGTTGCGGATGCGCTTCGGCATGGCGCCACAGGATCAGGTCCATTTCGGTCTCCTCGTTGCCGCAGGCGCCGCCGGGTGCAGTCAGTAGCGGTGCATCAGCGCCTGCTGGGCGCCCGGTCCGTCCGGTACCGATGCGCCGGTAGCTGCCGTCGGACTGCTGCTCCCAGGCATCGCGCCGGTCGTGCAGGTACGGCACCAGGCATTCGTCGATGACGCGCTGGCGCAGCAGCGGATCGCGCACCGGCCACGCGACCTCGATGCGGCGGAACATGTTGCGGCTCATCCAGTCGGCGCTCGACAGGTAGAGCGTCTGCTCGTCGTCGCCGTCGCCCCAGCAGAAATAGAACACCCGCGTGTGCTCGAGAAAGCGGCCGACCACCGAGCGCACCCGGATCCGGTCGGTCCGGCCGGGCAGCCCGGGCGGCAGCACGCAGGCGCCGCGCACGACCAGGTCGATCGATACGCCGGCCTGGCTGGCGCGGATCAGCGCCTCGATCAGCGCCACGTCGGTCAGCGCGTTGATCTTGACGACGATGCGCGCGCGCCGCCCGGCCAGCGCCGCCTGCTCGACCTGCGCGATGTGCTGCAGCAGCCGCCGGTGCAGCGTGAACGGCGCCTGCAGCAGCGCGCGCAGCGGACGCGTCTTGCCCAGGCTGGCGAGCTGCTGGAAGACCGCGTCGGCATCGGCGGTCAGGTCGCCGTTGGCGGTCAGCATGCCGACGTCGGTGTACAGCCGCGCGGTCTTCGGGTTGTAGTTGCCGGTCGAGAAGTGGCAGTAGCGGCGCAGCCGCCGGCCGCGCGGCCCGTCCTCGCGGCGCGTCACCAGCAGCAGCTTGGCATGGGTCTTCAGCCCGACGATGCCGTAGACGACCTGGGCGCCGACCGCCTCGAGCCGCTCGGCCCAGTTGATGTTGGCCTCCTCGTCGAAGCGCGCCTTCAGCTCGACCACCGCCATCACCTCCTTGCCGCGTCGCGCCGCGTCGATCAGCAGGTCCATCAGCGGCGATTCGCTGCCGGTGCGGTAGATCGTCTGCTTGATCGCGAGCACGTCGGGATCGTGCACCGCCTCGCGCAGGAACTGCACCACCGGATCGAACGACTCGAACGGCTGGTGCAGCAGCACGTCGCCGCTGCTGCAGCCGCTCGAGGATCGACGCGCCGACCGGCAGCGTCGCGGTCGGCCAGACCGGATCGTGCGCCTCGAAGCGCAGCGGCGGCGCGCCGCCGCAACGCCGCGGTCGTCGACCTGGTCGATCAACTGGTTCAGGCGGCCGAGGTTGACCGGACCGTTGACCCGGTAGAGCGCCGCCTCGGTGAGCCCGAACTGGTGCAGCAGGAACTCGCGACAGCTCGATCGGACAGGTGCTCACGACCTCGATCCGGATCGCCTGACCATAGTGGCGTGTCGTCAGCCCGAAGCGCAGTGCCTGGCGCAGGTTGGCCACCTCGGCCTCGTCGACCTCGAGATCCGAATCGCGGGTGACGCGGAACTGCGAGAACGCCTCGACCTCGCGCCCGGGAAACAGTTCGCCGAGATGAGCCCGGATCACGCTGGTCAGCAGCACGAAGGCCTGCCGCCCACCGGACAGTTCGTCGGGCAGCCGGATCACCCGCGGCAGCACCCGTGGCACCTTGACGATCGCGATCGTGTTGGCGCGTCCGAAGGCATCGCGCCCGCCGAGCCGGGCGATGAAGTTGAGCGACTTGTTGGCGACCTGCGGGAACGGATGCGCCGGATCGAGGCCGACCGGCACCAGCAGCGGCCGCACCTGGCGCTGGAAGAACTGGTCGACCCAGGCGCGCTGCTCGGCGGTGCGGTCGGCATGGTTGAGGATCTGCGATCGCCGCGCCGCTGCAGCAGCGGCATCACCTCGTCGTTGAAGACCGCGTACTGCGCATCGACCAGTGCGTGCGCGTCGGCCGGCGACCGACGCCAGATCGCTGGCTCGAAACCGGCGCGCCCGGCTGGCGCGCTGCCTCGAGGTAGTCGGCAAAGCGGACCTCGAAGAACTCGTCCATGTTGGACGAGACGATGCAGACGTAGCGCAGCCGCTCGAGCATCGGCACATCGTCGCGCTGCGCCTGCGCCAGCACGCGCCGGTTGAACTCGAGGATGGCGCGCTCGCGGCTCAGCAGCGGCGGCTGGATGGCCTCACGGTCGGCGGCGGACAGGCCCGGCCGCCTGCCGGAATCTGCGTCGAAGGTCATGCACGCAGTTTATGGAGCTTTTGCAGCCCGGGCCGGCACAACCGGCCGGCGCTCGCCTGCAGCGCCGCGTTGGGCGTCAGCCCTGGCTGACGGCTCGGACGAGCTGGCGCTCGAGCGCATCGAGCGGCATCACGCCGGGCACCCGCTTGCCGTCCTCGAAGACCAGCGCCGGCGTGCCGGTGACGCGGTGCCTGCGCCCGAGTTCGGTGTTGCGCTGCAGCACCGAGGCATCGCAGTCGGCGCCGGCCTTGGGCGGTGCGACACCATCGATCATCCAGGCCCGCCAGGCCTTGGCGCTGTCCTTGGCGCACCAGATGTTGCGGCTCTTTTCGGTCGAATCCGGACCGAGGATCGGATACAGATAGGTCAGGACCGTCACGTCCTTGGCCTGCAGCAGATCCTTCTCGAAGCGCTTGCAGAAGCTGCAGTTCGGATCGGCGAAGACGACCAGCTTGCGGCTGCCGTTGCCCTGCTTGACGACGATGGCATCCTTCTGCGGCAGCGCCGCGACGTCGATGGCATTGACCTTGTCGAGGCGTGCCTCGGTCAGGTTGGAGCGCGTCCTGGTGTCGACCAGCACGCCGTCGATCAGGTGGTGGCCCTGCTCGTCCGAATAGAAGACATTGCCGCCGACGGTCAGTTCGTACAGCCCGGCGATCGGCGTCTTGCGGATCTCGTCGATCTTCGGGAAGTCCGGCAACCGCTCGGCGATGTTCTTGCGGATCACCGCCTCCTGCGCCAGCACCGGGCCGGCAGCGGACAGCAGCGCGACCGCACAGGCGAGCGACGACAGAAGACGGGCATGCGGCAGCGACATGTTCGAACCTTTCGATGACAGCGCCGGCAGCCCACCGGCAGACGCCGATTGTCGCGGTTTTGCCGCGCCGCACCGCCGCCGCAGGGGATCGGCGCGGCGGCGGCATCAGCCGCCGAGCGCGCGCCCGGCCAGCCAGCGCTTGGCCGGACCGATCCGCTCGACCAGACCGAGGCCGCGGTTGCGTGCCTCGCGCACCAGCGCCGGAGGGGTGGGCGAACAGGTTGAGCAGCCCGTCGGTCACCTGCAGCATCGCCCAGGTCGGCGCGGCGCGCTCGCGCGCATAGCGGCGCAGCAGCTTCTCGTCACCGAGGCCGCGCCACGGCTCGCGCTCGCCGATCACGCGCGCCAGCGTCGCCACGTCGGCCAGGCCGAGGTTCAGTCCCTGCCCGGCCAGCGGATGCACCACGTGCGCGCATCGCCGACCAGCACCCAGCCCGGGCCGCACCAGGCGCGCGCCAGCGCGCGCCCGAGCGGCCAGCCGACCCGCGTCCGACGCCAGCCGCAGTCCGCCCGGATCGAAGCCGCCGCCGGCCACCGCCTCGAGCAGCCGCTGCTCGAAGGCGTCGGCATCGAGCGTCGATCAGCTCGGGCTGCCTTGACGCTCGGGCATCGACCAGACCAGCGCATACGAGTTGCCCGGCTGCGGGCGGTCGAACGGCAGCAGCGCCAGCACGTCCGGGGCGCGGAACCATTGCAAGGCGCGGCCCTGGTGCGGATGGCCGGCCACCAGGCGCGCCGCGATCGCACGCTGGCCGTAGCCGATGCGGTCGACCTCGACGCCGAGATCGCCGCGCCGCGCGGATTCGCGCCCCTCGCACAGCGCGGTCAGCGCGGCGGCGCTGCCGGAGCCGGCGCTCGCGGCATCGACCCGCTCGATGTGGGGCGCATAGCGCAGCGCATCGCCGAGCGCGACCTCGAGCGCGGCAGCATCGACGATCCAGGCCAGTTCGGACAGCCGCTGCTGCCAGGCCGAAAATTCGAGTCGTGCGCCCTGGCGCGTCGCCGTGCACCGCCATCTCGCGCACCGGCGTGCGCGCGTCGGCCGGCAGTGCGTCCCAGACCCGCAGGCTGCGCAGCAGTGCCACCGATGCCGGGTTCAGCGCATAGGCCCGCACATCGCCGGCAGCCCGCGGCGGCGCTGCCGCACCGACCAGCCGCACCGCCAGCCCGAGCCGCGACAGTGACAGCGCGAGCGCTGCACCGACGGCGCCTGCTCCCCGCACCTCGACATCGCACGGCGTCGTCATTCAGCGTTCGACCGCCGGCAGCGGGATGAACTCGTGCTCGCCCGGCACCTTGCCGAAGCGTTGCGCACCCCAGTCGTCCTGGGCGGCGTGGATCCGCCTCAGCTTGCTGTGGACGAAATTCCACCAGATGTGGCGTGGCCGAGTGGCGTGCCGCCGATCAGGACGATGCGCGCGCCCTGCTCGCTGCGCAGACCGGGCGTGCTGCCGGGTTCGAGCACGACCAGCGTGTGCGGTTCGATGTCGATCCCGTCGACGCTGAAGCCGTGGTCGACCGCGTAGAGCGCGCGCTCGGCCGCCTGCGCGGTCAGCACCATCGATCCGCCGGCCGGCAGGTGCAGGTCGAGGTAGAGCGTGTGCGACAGCGTGCGCACCGGCGAGACCAGCCCGAACGCCTCGCCGATCAGCACCCGCACCTGCGCCTGACCGACCTGCAGGTGCGGGATGGCCTCGGCGGCGACATGCTCGAAAGCCGGCTCGTCCTCCTCGTGCGCCTCGGGCAGCGCCGCCCACAGCTGCAGTCCGTGCACACGGCGCGGCTGGGCGCGCAGATCGTCGGGCGTGCGCTCGGAATGCACGATGCCGCGCCCGGCGATCATCCAGTTGATCGCGCCGGGCTCGATGCGCTGCTCGACGCCGGTCGAATCGCGGTGCATCATCGCGCCGTCGAACAGGTAGGTGACGGTTGCCAGGCCGATGTGCGGATGCGGCCGCACGTCGTGGTCGTCCTCAGGCCGGGCGGTGATCGGACCGAAATGATCGAAGAAGACGAACGGGCCCGACCGCCTGCCGCTCGGCGGCCGGGCAGCAGCCGGCGCACCGTCAAGCCGCCGCCGAGATCCTTGTTCGCGTGGCACCAGTCGAATCAGTCCGGACATGTCGCTGCCTCCTGTGCGTCGGTTCCGAGTGTAGGGGTGCGGCCTAAAATCGCCTTCCGCCCTTCTCCCATGCGAAAGCTTCCATGAGCCTCCAATGCGGCATCGTGGGTCTGCCCAATGTCGGCAAGTCCACTCTCTTCAACGCGCTGACCAAGGCCGGCATCGCCGCCGAGAACTATCCCTTCTGCACGATAGAGCCGAATGTCGGCATCGTCGAGTTGCCCGACCCGCGGCTGCAGGCGCTGGCCGGCATCGTCAAGCCCGAGCGCATCGTGCCGGCGATCGTCGAATTCGTCGACATCGCCGGTCTGGTCGCCGGCGCGAGCAAGGGCGAGGGACTCGGCAACCAGTTTCTGGCGCACATCCGCGAAACCGATGCGATCATCAATGTCGTGCGCTGCTTCGACGACGAGAACGTGATCCACGTCGCCGGCAAGGTCGACCCGATCTCCGACATCGAGGTGATCCAGACCGAACTGTGCCTGGCCGACCTCGTCCACGGTCGAAAAGACGCTGCAGCGCTCGCTGAAGGCCGCCAAGTCGGGCAACGACAAGGAAGCCGCGCGGCTGGTCGACGTGCTGCAGAAGTGCCGCGCGGCGCTCGACCAGGCACTGCCGGTGCGCAGCGTCGAGCTGAGCCGCGACGAGCAGGCGCTGATCAAGTCGTTCGGCTTCATCACCGCCAAGCCGGCGATGTTCGTCGCCAACGTCGACGAGAGCGGCTTCGAGAACAACCCCTACCTCGACCAGCTGCGCGGTTTCGCGCAGCGTCAGAATGCCCCGGTGGTCGCGATCTGCGCCAAGACCGAGGCCGAACTGGCCGACATGGAGGACGACGACCGGCTGATGTTCCTGCAGGAGATGGGCCAGGACGAACCGGGTCTGAACCGGCTGATCCGCGCCGCCTTCGGGCTGCTCGGTCTGCAGACCTATTTCACCGCCGGCGTCAAGGAGGTGCGCGCCTGGACGGTACCGGTCGGCGCCACCGCACCGCAGGCGGCCGGCGTGATCCACACCGATTTCGAGCGCGGGTTCATCCGCGCCCAGACGATCGCGCTACGACGACTACATCGGCCACGGCGGTGAACAAGGTGCCAAGGAGGCGGGCAAGATGCGCGCCGAAGGCAAGGACTATGTCGTCAAGGACGGCGACGTGCTGAACTTCCTGTTCAACGTCTGACGCAGCAGCCGGCGGCCGGCGCACGCATGCGCACCGACACCGACCCGGGCGGTGCCCGCCGGCCGCCGTGGCCGGCAGTGGCGGCGCTGCTGGCGCACTGCCGCCGTGATCGCGCTGACCGGGCTCGGCTACGGCCTGGCCACCGAGCCGCTGCGCCACCCGCTGCCGCTCGATCCGGCAGCGGGCATCGCACTCGCCTGCGCCATCGTATTCGGCCGCAGTGCGCTGCTCGGCGTGCTGCTCGGTTCGATCGCGCTGCAGCTGGCGCTGCCGCACCTGCGCGGCGAGCCGGCCGGGCCGGCACTCGCGATCGCGCTCGGCGGCGCGGCCGTGCTGCAGGCAGGCCTCGGCGCCTGGCTCGTCAGGCGCCGCGTCCGGCAGCCGATGACCCTGTCGGAGCCGCGCGAGATCGCACTCTTCTTCCTCCTCGGCGCAGTGGTCGCGACCGCGGCCGGCAGCGTCGCGGCGCTGGCCGCGCGGCACGCGACCGGGGCGATCGCGACCGCCGATCTGCTGCCGGATGCACTGGCCTGGTGGAGTGGCGAGATGCTCGGCGTGCTGCTGGTGGCGCCGATCGCGCTCACCTTCATCGGCCGGCCACGCAGTGAATGGGCCGCCCGCCGGGCGGTCATCGGCGTCAGCCTGCTGACCCTGCTCGCGCTGCTGAGCATCACCGCGGTGGAGGTCGGCCGCTTCGACGAGGCGCGCGCACAGGCGCGTTTCGAGCGCGACGTGATGGCCGCCGCCGCATCGCTGGAGCACCACCTGCAGCGCCCGCTGTTCGCACTCGATGCGATGCACGGCGTGATCATCGCGTCCGAGGACGTCACCCGCGACGAATGGCGCCGTGCGTCCGAGACCTGGCTGACCCGGACAAACCACATCCAGGCGCTCGGCTGGTCACCCCGGCTGGCGAACGGCACAGCGGCCGACCTCGAACTGCGCGACCGCGACCGCGACGGCACGGCGCCGGCGTCCGATTCGCTATTCGCGATCCAGTACATCGAGCCGCAGCTCGCCAATGCATCGGCGCTCGGGGTCAATGCGGTCTCGATCGCGGCCGCACGGGAGGCGATCGAACACAGCATTGCAACCCGGCGCCCGGTGGCCACGGCGGGATTCCGGCTCTCGCAGGACCGGCCTGACGAGCGCCGTCTCGGAATCGTGGTCTATCGGACGGTGTTCGACCGCGTCGCCGCCGCGGATGGCGCGCGCGTGGCGCAGCCGCGCGGCGTTGTCTCCGCGACGCTTCGCATCGACGACGTGCTGGCAAACGCCTTTGCCGGGCTGCCCGCGGGATTGGCGATCTGCCTGCTCGACCGATCGGATCCGTCGACCACCGCGGCCCCGCTGGCCGGCGCGCCGGGCTGCGCCGAGCGCCCCTACCCGTTCGATTTCGAGCGCCGGATTGCCTTTGCCGAGCGTGAATGGTGGCTTCGCATCGCAAGCGATTCGGGGACCGCGGCACGCCGCACGCTCGGCAACCCGCTGCTCGTCACGGGCGTCGGACTCGCGCTGGCAGCGATGCTCGGGGCGCTGCTGCTCGGCATGACCGGGCGGGCGCGGCGCATCGAGGCCGCGGTCGCCGAGCGCACTTCCGCGCTGACCGCGGAAGTGCGCGAGCGCGAGCAGGCCGAAGCGGCGATGCGCGAGAGCGAGCAGCGATTTCGCAACATCTTCAACGATGTGCCGATCGGCGTCGCCTATGCCGACCTCGATGGGCAGCTGCAGAACATCAATCCGCAGTTCTGCCGGCTGACCGGCTACTCCGCGCCGAGCTGCTGCGGATGAACCGCCACGACTTCCTGCACCCGGACGACATCGCACCGCGACCGGCGCCTGACGGCCCGGCTGCTCGGTGGCGAGCTCCCGATGCACCGTGGCGAGTCGCGTGTGGTGCGCAAGGATGGCGAGATCGTGCGCGTGCGCGCCAGCCTGACGCTGCTGCGCGATGCGGATGGCGCGCCGCGCCGGCTGGTCGGCGTGATGGAGGACATCACCGACCAGCTGCGCCGCGTCGAGGCCGAGCATGCCCGCGAGCGGGCCGAGAGCGCCAACCTCGCGAAGAACGAATTCCTGTCGCGCATGAGTCACGAGCTGCGCACGCCGCTGAATGCGATGCTCGGCTTCGCCCAGCTGCTGGAGCTCGATGCCAGGCACCCGCTGCCCGAGGTGCAGCGAACCTGGGTGGCGCAGATCCAGCAGGCGGGCTGGCACCTGCTCGACATGATCAACGATGTGCTCGACCTGTCGCGCATCGAGTCGGGCAATCTGCGCCTGCAGGCCGTCAACATCGACCTGGAGGCGCTGATCGAGGCTTCGCTCGGGCTGGTCGCAGGCCGATGCGGTGCGCCGCGGCATCGTCATCCGGCGCAGCTTCGGCGCGTCGGCGCCGGCGGTGGTCGGCGACGTCACGCGCGTTCGTCAGATCCTGCTCAACCTGATGTCGAATGCGATCAAGTACAACATCGACTACGGCAAGATCGAGATCGGCACGCGCGCGACCGGCCAACGGGTGGAGGTCTCGGTGCGCGACAGCGGACTCGGGATGAGCGACGACCAGCTGGCCGGCCTGTTCCAGCCCTTCAACCGCCTGGGACGCGAGCGCTCCGGGCTCGAGGGAACCGGCATCGGGCTGGTGATCAGCAAGCGACTGGCCGAATGCATGGGCGGCGATCTGCACGTCCGCAGCCAGCCCGGCGCGGGGTCGACCTTCACCCTCGCCCTGCCGATGGCCAGCAGCGTCGATACCGTGCGCGACGAGCTGGCGCCGGATCTGGCGCTCGCCAGCGACTACCACCGTCGCGTGGTTCATTACATCGAGGACAACGAAACCAATGTCGAGGTCATGCGCGGCATCGTCGCGCAGCGCCCGCAGGTGCGGATGACGATCTCGATGACCGGCGCGCAGGCACGCGCCGAGCTGGCACGCGAGACGCCCGACATCATCCTGCTCGACATGAACCTGCCCGACATCGAAGGCCTCGACCTGCTGCGCCGGATCAAGGCCGATCCTGCCATCGGCGCGGTGCCGCTGGTCGTCGTGTCGGCCGACGCGCTGCCGGCGCAGATCGAGACCGCGCTTGCCGCCGGCGCGATGCGCTACCTGACCAAGCCGGTCAGCGTGTCAGAAGTGCTGCGCGTGCTCGACGAACTGCTCGACGCAGCTTCGACCCGCTACACCGAATGACGGCATCGCTTTCCATCATCGTGCCGGTGCTGAACGAGGCCGCCGGCATCGTCGCCACGCTCGACGCGCTGAACCGGCAGCGCGCCAGCGCGGGTGCGGCGTTCCCGGGCGGCATCGAGCTGATCGTCGTCGACGGCGGCAGCAGCGACGACACGATCGCTCGGTGTGACAGCCGGATCGACCGCCTGGTCCGGTCGCCGCCGGGGCGCGGGGTGCAGCTCAATGCCGGCGCCGCCTGCGCCGGTGGCGACGTGCTGTGGTTCGTGCACGCCGACACCCGGCTGCCGGAGGGGGCGATCGCCCGGCTGGCCGGCCAGCTCGCGCAGCATCCGAGCGCTCGCTGGGGCCGCTTCGACGTGCGCATCGAGGGTCGATCGCCGATGCTGGCGGTGGTCGCGCGGCTGATGAACCTGCGCTCGGCCTGGACCGGGATCGCCACCGGCGACCAGGCGATGTTCATCCGGCGCGACAGCTTCCAGCAGGTCGCCGGCTTTCCCGACCAGCCGCTGATGGAGGACATCGAGCTCTCGAAGCGGCTGCTGCAGCTGGCGCACGGTCGGCCGCTGCGGCTGCGCGAACGGCTCGGTCACTTCTGGCCGGCGCTGGGAGTCGCGCGGCGTCTGGCGCACGATCTGGCTGATGTGGCGGCTGCGCTGGCGCTACTGGCGCGGCGCCTGCGGCCGACGAACTGGCGCGGGCCTACCGGTGAACGGCGCCGACATCACCACGACCCGGATCGTCGTCTTCGCCAAGGCACCGCTGGCCGGATTTGCCAAGACGCGGCTGATCCCGCGCCTCGGGGCCGACGGCTCGGCACGTCTGGCCGCGCGGCTGCTCGCGCACGCCGCTGCCGAAGCCGATGCGGCGGCACTCGGCCCGGTCGAAGTGTGGGCCGCACCCGATCCCGGGCATCCGGCCTTTGCCACGCCTGGCGCCGCGGATCGAGCGCCGCAGCCAGGGCGAAGGCGACCTCGGTAGCCGGATGGCGCGCGCATTCGAAGCCGGACTCGCGGCCGCCGATGCGCTGCCGATGCTGCTGATCGGCACCGACGCACCGGGCGTCGATCGCCACTACCTGCGCGCCGCCGCCACGGCACTGGCACGCCACGATGCGGTAGTCGGTCCGGCACTCGACGGCGGCTACACGCTGATCGGCCTGCGCCGGCCGGCGCCGCAGCTGTTCGATGCCATGCCGTGGAGCACGTCGCAGGTGATGGACCAGACGCGAACGCGGCTGCGCCGGCTCGGGCTGCGGCATGCCGAACTGGCGCCGCTGTCCGACATCGACGAGCCCGCCGACCTGGCATCGCCTGCCGCCCGGCTGGCTCGCCTGAGCAGCGCGATCGGCAGGCGCAGAATGCCGGCTTTTCCGGCCCAAGGCTCGGCGACTCAGACAGGAGTCCCCCCCATGCTGGCGATCATCGGCGGTACCGGCATCTACGACCTGCCGGGCATGCAGATCGACGCAGACGCTGACCGACACGACGCCGTTCGGCGACCCGTCGGGCGCGCTGCTGCGCGGTCGCATCGGCGGGCAGCCGCTGCTGTTTCTCGCCCGCCACGGCGCCGGCCACCGGCTGCTGCCGCACGAGGTCAACTACCGCGCCAACATCTTCGCGCTCAAGCGCGCCGGTGCGACCCAGATCCTCGGCTTCTCGGCCGTCGGCAGCCTGGCCGAGGAGATCGAGCCCGGCCACTTCGCGATTCCGAGCCAGTATTTCGACTGGACCCGCGGGCGGCGCGAGTCCAGCTTCTTCGGCGGCGGCGTGGCAGCTCACGTCTCGACCGCACGCCCGGTCAGCGCCAACCTGGCCGGCTGGGTCGCCGCGCAGGCGGCGGCGCTGCGGCCATCGGCTGCACCGCGACGTCACCTACGCCTGCGTCGAGGGGCCGCGCCTGGGCACCCGGGCCGAGAGCCTGTTCATGCGCCAGGTCGGCTGTCAGCTGGTCGGCATGACCAATGTTCCCGAGGTCTTCCTGGCCCGCGAGGCGCAGATCTGCTACGCGACCGTCGGCATCGCGACCGACTACGACTGCTGGATGGAAGACGCAGTCGCGCCATGTCACGGTGGCGTCGATCTTCGCGCTGCTATGCCGAAGCGGTGGCGCGCGCGCGCGAGCTGCTCGGGCAGCTGCTGCGAGACACCGCTGCCGGAAGCCGAGCCCGAGATCCGGACTTCGCTGCGCCTACTCGGTTCTGACACCGGACGAGGCGCTCGACGCAGCGCAGCGGGACTGGCTGTCGGTGCTGCGCCGTTGATCGCAGGCGGGAACCCTGGAGCGCCGATCAGCACTCTCAACCTGTCGAGTGCTAAAATCAGGGAACTCGAAGGAGGTTCGTTTGTCAATGACTACCATGAACCTGTCAACTGCTTCTACCCGCCGGTCTCATCGACCGCGCTCGCGCTGCGCGATCCGTGGGCGATGGTGCCGTCGCTCGGCAATCTGGACGCCTACATCAGCGCGGTCAACCGCATCCCGATGCTGACGCCCGAGCAGGAGACCAGCCTCGGCCGCCGCTGGCGTGAAGCCGAAGACATCCAGGCCGCCGGGCAGCTGGTGCTGTCGCACCTGCGGCTGGTGGTGTCGATCTCGCGCCAGTACCTCGGTTACGGACTGCCGCAGGGCGACCTGATCCAGGAGGGCAATGTCGGCCTGATGAAGGCCGTCAAGCGCTTCGACCCGGAACAGGGCGTGCGGCTGGTCAGCTACGCGATGCACTGGATCAAGGCCGAGATCCACGAATACATCCTGAAGAACTGGCGCATGGTCAAGGTCGCGACGACCAAGGCCCAGCGCAAGCTGTTCTTCAACCTGCGCTCGCTGAAGCAGAACATGAAGAGCGATGCGATCGATGCCGAGACGCACCGCAGCACGCTGACGCAGTCCGAGGTCGACAACGTCGCCGAGCCTGCTGAACGTCAAGCGCGAAGAAGTGCTGGAGATGGAAACCCGGCTGTCGGGCGGCGACGTGGCGCTCGAGCCGCAGAGCGACGACGGCGAGGAGGCGTTACGGCCCGATCGCCTACCTGACCGACAGCAGCAGCGAGCCGACCGAGGTGATCGAGGCCCAGCACCGCGACTGGCTGGCGAGCGACGGCATCTCGATGGCGCTCGACGTGCTCGACGATCGCAGCCGCCGCATCGTCGAGGAGCGCTGGCTGAAGGTCAACGACGACAACAGCGGCGGCATGACGCTGCACGAGCTGGCCGGCGAATACGGCGTCAGCGCCGAGCGGATCCGCCAGATCGAGGTCGCGGCGATGAAGAAGATGCGCAAGGCGCTGGCGGCATCGGCCTGACCGGCTGCGCCGATACGAACCCGGCCGGCGCGCCAGCGCCTGCCGGGTTTTTTCGCGGCTCCGCGCCGCTCAGGCCGCTGCGCAGCAGCGCCTTCAGATCGCTCGTCAGCGCCTCGCTGCCGCTGCCGTGGCGCACGAACAGCCGCAGCCGGCCGGCCGGATCGAAGACGTAGGAGCCGGCGGTGTGGTCCATCGTGTAGCTGTCGTCGCGCTTGCCCGGCACCTTGGCGAAGAAGACCTTGAAATCCTTCGCCACCGCGGCGGTCTGCTCCGGCGTGCCGCGCAGCGCGATGAAGCTCGGATCGAAGCTGGCCATGTAGCTCTTCAGCACCTGCGGCGTGTCGCGCTCGCGGATCGACCGTGACGAAGATGCCCTGCACGCGTTGCCGCCGTCGGCGCCGAGCGACTCGCTTCACCTGCGCCAGCTCGGCCATCGTCGTCGGGCAGACATCCGGGCACTGGGTGTAGCCGAAGAACACCACCACCACCTTGCCCTGGAACTCGGCCAGGCTGCGCGCGCGGCCGTCGATATCGCGTCAGCTCGAGCCGTTGCGCATAGTCGGCGCCGGTGATGTCGACGCCTTGAAGGCTGGTCGCGGACGCCCCGAGGCCGAGGCGCTCGCAGCCGCGAGTCCGGCAGCAGCGCGCGCCGCCGAGACCGCAGGCAGCGTGCGACGGCGTGGCAACGCAGCGCCGGCAGCAGTGCAGAGGGCGGTTGGTTCACAGCAGCGGATCGATGTAGTGGTCGACCAGCAGCGCGGCGAACAGCAGCGCCAGGTGGACGATCGAGAAGCGGAAGGTGCGGCGTGCCAGCTGGTCGGAGTAGTTGCGCCACAGCTTCCAGCCGTAGCCGCAGAACATGCCGCCGAGCACCAGCGCCGCGGCCAGGTAGATCGGCCCGCTCATGCCGGTGACGAACGGCAGCAGGGTGGCGGCGAACAGCACCAGCGTGTAGAGCAGCACCTGCAGCCGGGTGAAATCCGAGCCGTGCGTGACCGGCAGCATCGGCAGCCCGGAGCGGCGGTAGTCCTCGACCCGGTACAGCGCCAGCGCCCAGAAGTGCGGCGGCGTCCAGAGGAAGATGATCAGGCACAGCATCAGCGCCTCGGGGCCGACCTCGCCGCGCATCGCCGCCCAGCCGAGCACCGGCGGCATCGCGCCCGAGGCGCCGCCGATCACGATGTTCTGCGGCGTCGACGGCTTCAGCAGCACGGTATAGACCATCGCATAGCCGATGAAGGTGGCGAAGGTCAGCCACATCGTCAGCGGATTGACCCAGAGGTAGAGGATCGCGCTGCCGGCAGCGCACAAGCGCGAGCGAGAAGGCGAGCGTCCAGCCGATTGGTCAGCTCGCCCTTGGCGGTCGGGCGCCAGGCGGTGCGCGCCATGCGCGCGTCGATGTGCTGCTCGACCAGGCAGTTGAACGCGGCGGCCGCGGCGGCGACCAGCCAGATGCCGACGGTCGCGGCGAGCACCACGCGCCAGTCGGGCAGCCCGGGCACCGCGAGCAGCATGCCGATGACGGCGCAGAAGACGATCAGCTGCACCACGCGCGGCTTGGTCAGCGCGTAGTACTGGCGCACGCGCGGGAAGCGCGACGCGGCGGTGAGCGGGGAGCTGAGGGAGTCGGCCATGGAATCTGCGGGACCCGTCATTCTAGGAAGCTCGGCCGGTCGGCGACGACCGACGCCCGCCGATGCGCGGCCATGCGCATGCCCGCGCTCGACGGCATGCGGCGACCGGCCGCGCGCGCACGCAGGCGACGCTGAGCGCGACCACGAGCGCCGCCGCGCCGCCGGTGTGGGCGAGCGCAGCGACCAGCGGCCAGTCGAGGATCACATTGCGACAGGCCGCTGGCGAGCTGCCAGGCGGCCAGCACCGGCGAGCAGCCACGCCCAGCGCGCGGCTGGTCGGTGCTGCCGTCGACCACGCAGCCGCCAGACCAGCAGCGCGATGGCGCAGAACGCACCAGCGCGCCGATGCGATGCACCATGTGGATCGCGGTCAGGGCCGGAAACGGCAGGTAGCCGCCGTCGCCGCTCGCTGCCCGAGCGCGCGCAGCAGCGTGAAGCCGCGCTCGAAATCCATCGGCGGCCACCACTGCCCCTGGCAGGTCGGGAAGTCGCTGCAGGCCAGCACCGCGTAGTTGGTGCTGACCCAGCCGCCGAGCAGCACCTGCAGCAGCACCAGGCCGAGCAAGCGCCGCAGCGCCGCGGCGCAGCGGCGGCGCGAGCGCCCAGGGTCGCGGCCGGTAGCGCTCGGCCTGCACCGCCAGCAGCATCAGCAGCACGATGCCGCCGAGCAGGTGCAGCGTGACGATCGCCGGGTACAGCTTCATCGTCACCGTCAGCGCGCCGAAGGCGCCCTGCACGCAGACCCAGACCAGCGTCAGCGTCGGCCACCACGGCGACACCGCCAGCCGCTCGCGCCGGGCCGCCAGCCAGCTCGCCGCCGCCAGCACCAGGATCAGCAGGCCGACGCGCGCTGGCCAGGTAGCGATGGATCATCTCGATCCAGGCCTTGCGAGTGGGTCACCGGACCGGTCGGCATCGCGGTCTGGGCCGCATCGATCTGCTGGCTGCGCGCCGAGCGGGCTGGCGCTGCCGTAGCAGCCCGGCCAGTCCGGGCAGCCGAGGCCGGAATCGGTCAGCCGCGTGAAGGCGCCGAACAGCACCAGGTCGAAGGTCAGGAACAGCGTCAGCAGCGTCAGCGCGTGCAGCCGGCGCGCCGGGTCGCTGCCGCGGTGGCGCAGCCAGACCCAGGCCAGCGGGCCGAGCGCGAGCAGCGTGCCGAGCAGCAGCAGGCGCAGCAGCGGCGACCAGGTCGACCGCGTGCGGCTTCGGCATGCTCAGCGCCCGGCCCGGTCCCACGACGCCGATGCGCGCAGCAGCCGGTCGAGGTCGCGCTTGAGCTTGGCCGGATCGGGATCGACCGGTACGCGCATCATCCACTGGCCCATCGGATCGACCAGGTAGAGGTGATCGTCGAGCGCCTGCCCGGCAGCCGGCGTCGAGCCAGTCGGCTCAGCGCCGCGCGCGGCACGCGCAGCGCGGTCGCGCCGCTGGCCGCGAGCGTCGGCGGCGCCGGCTGTCGCGCCGTCGGCGACGAGCCACAGCTTGTCGACCCGGTCCTTCTCGCGCCCGAGCGTCTCGCGCAGCTGGCGCATCAGCACCAGATTCGCCTCGCAGCGCGCGTCGCAGCGCGACGTCGGCCACCGTCACCAGCAGCCACTGGCCGCGCAGGCTCGGCCGCGCGCAACCGGCGCGCCGTCGAGGCTCGCTGATCGGCAGCGCGGCGGGCATCGCGCGCGGCGGCATGATCAGTTCGCTGTAGTTGCGTGCGCGACTCGGGCGGACCAGGTAGTAGGTGAAGTACGAGGCGATCACCGGCGCGGCGCAGACCGCCAGCACGGCGAGCATCTTCCAGCGCCCGACCACGGTGCGCCGATCGGCGTCGAGGTCGCGGTGCATCGATGGCTGTGAACCGTCATGGCGAGCGGCGCGGCGGGGTGGGAATCGGACTCTTTCACGGGATCGGCCGCCCGCGGCGGATCAGTTGGAACCAGACGGTCAGGCCGGCGATCGAGCGCCGACAGCGCAAACCACTGGAAGGCATAACCGTGGTGCTTGTGGATGTCGACCGCCGGTGCCGGCCAGTCGCGCAACAGGCCGTCGCGGCCGCCGGCCGGATCGGTTCGGTCTGCACGCACCGTCAGCGGCAGCACCGGCTGCCCGAGTTCGTGCGCGCTGGCAGTCGAGGTCGAGATTCTGCCGGATCGGTCCGCCGCCGTCGGCGGCGAACTCGAACAGCCGTGCCGGCGGCGGGGCGACCCGGCCGATCACCTCGACCAGGTCCGGCCGGCGTCGGCGACCGGCGCGGCAGCCGGGTGCGCTCGTCGTTGTCGCGCGCGACCCAGCCGCGCTGCACCCAGACCAGCGCAGCCGGCCGGCGTCCGCTCCAGCCGCAGCGGCGTCAGCACGAAGAATCCCGGCCGGCCGTTCATCTGCCGGTTGTCCAGGTAGACGGTCGCCGCGGCGAGCCAGCGCCCGCGCAGCACGATCGCGGCGCTGGATACTGCGCGGCCGCCGCTGCCGGCGTCGGTCGCAAGCTGCTGCCGCCGCCAGCAGCGGCAGCGCCGAGCGCGTGTCGAGTCGCCTGCTGCAAGGCGCTGCTTCTGCGCCGCACGGTCGAGCTGCCAGACGCCGAGGCGCGCGGTCAGCGCGACGCGCGAGCAGCGCCGCCAGCAGCACCACGGCGCGCCGCCAGTCGGGCGCCGCCGCGGATCGCGCGCGCCGCTCACTCGACGACCCTGCCGCCAGGCGCGGCATGGCCGAGCCGGTGCGACGCAGCGCCGGGTGCGGCGCCGATAATTCGCGTCGCATGAAATTCCTGATCGTGCATCGCCTTCGTCGTGATCCTGGGCGCGCTGGCCTATGCCGGCGTCTCGATGGTGCGCGACAGCGGCAGCCGCGCCGTCAAGACGCCGAACATGATGCGCGCGCTGGCGCTGCGGGTCGGCCTCTCGGTGCTGCTGTTCGCTGCTGCCTGCTGCTGAGCTACAAGCTCGGCTGGATCGCGCCGACCGGCATCCCGCTGCGCTGACCGCTGGTCGCCGCGCTGCGGATGGCGCCCGACTGCACGGCGCCGGCCGGGCGCACGCGCGCGGCCGGTCGGCTGGACGCCCGAACGCCGTGCCTCAGAACCAGTAGACGATGATGTACAGGCCGAGCCAGACGACGTCGACGAAGTGCCAGTACCAGGCCGCACCCTCGAAGCCGAAGTGGCGCTCCGGCGTGAAGTGGCCCTTGTGCAGCCGCAGCGTGATGAACAGCAGCATCAGCATGCCGACGAACACGTGGAAGCCGTGGAAGCCGGTCAGCATGAAGAAGGTCGAGCCGTAGATGCCCGAGTCGAGCTTGCAGGTTCAGGTCGCGGTAGGCGTGGCGAGTATTCGTAGCCCTGGACGAACAGGAAGATCAGGCCGAGCAGCGACGGTGGCCCACATGAACAGCGATCGTCTTGGCGCGGTGGCCGGCGAGCAGCGCGTGGTGGGCGATCGTCAGGGTGACGCCCGAGGTCAGCAGCAGCGCGGTATTGATCGTCGGCAGCGGCCACGGTCCCATGGTCTGGAACGGCTCGACGATGCCGGCCGGCGACGCGGTCGCACCGGCCTGCACGCTCGGCCAGATCGCCTTGAAGTCGGGCCACAGCAGCGCGTTCTCGAGGCTGCCCAGGCTCGGCACCGCATACAGCCGGGCCCAGAACAAGGCGCCGAAGAATGCGGCGAAGAACATCACCTCCGAGAAGATGAACCAGCTCATGCTCCAGCGGAACGAGACGTCGATGCGGTCGCTGTACAGGCCGCTTTCGCTTTCGCCGATCGCGGTGCGGAACCAGGCCTGCATCACGAACGCCCAGATCAGCAGCCCGCAAGGCCAGCGACCAGGCGCCCCAGCCCGCGCCATTGATCCACTGGCCGGCGCCGAGGATGACGAAGAACAGCCCGACCGACGCGAGCACCGGATAGCTCGACGGCGACGGAACGAAGTAGTACGGCGTCTTGGTTGGCGTGTGCCCGGGATGTGCCGCTGCAGACATGTTGTTCTCTCCTCGAAATCCTGAAATCCTGAAATCTTGTGTCGTACCGGTCGCCGCTGCGCGGCGCCGGGCCTATCGTTTCTTTGCCGTCGGCGCACGCCGCTCAGCCCGCGATGCCGCTCGACAGGATCCAGCTCACCAGCAGCAGCAGCGCACCGATGAACAGCGCCGCACCGATCAGCGCCGGCGATCACCAGGTGCAGCGGATTGAGCCGCTCGATGTCGTGCTGCGTGATCGGCCGACTGGCGCACCCCGAAGAACGACCACGCCACCGCCTTCATCGTCTGGCCGAACGACGCCTTGCGTCGCACCGCCGAGCGCAGCCCGCCTTCGTCGACCATCACGATCCGCTCCGCTGCCGACCGCTGCCACCGAACCGGGCGCAGGCGGCACCCCGCCGCCGACCTCGAAGAAGGTATAGGACAGCGTGATCGTCGTCACGTCCTTCGGCAGCTTCGGATCGATCACGAAGACCACCGGCCACTGCTTGCTCTCGCCCGGCTGCCAGCGTGTACTGGTTGAAGCAGAAGCATTCGAGCTTGTCGAAATACGGGCTCGCCTGCTTCGGCGCATAGCTCGGGATCGCCTGCGCCGTCATCGCGCGGGGCTGGCGGTTGCGGAACTCGTACATCACCGTCGCCATTTCGCCCGGATGGACCTCGATGCTGCGCAGCGCCGGCTTGAAGTCCCACGGGCCGCGCGCATTGGCATCGAACTCGACCGTGATCGTGCGGCTGCGATCGACCTGGGTGTTCGACGCGCTGCGCGCGCCGGCCGCACCCGGCAGGTTCAGTTCGGCCAGCGACAGCACGTTGATGCCGAGCGCATCGCAGATCGAGCGGTAGATCGGCACCAGCGCATAGCCGAAGGCGAACATCGCCAGCGCGATCACGATCAGCTTGCCGACCATGCGGCGGTTGTCACCCGCCAGGCGGGCCAGCCGCCCGCTCGGGCGCTGGACAGGGTTGCTTTTCATCCGGGGGCGAAGGTTCGCCGGTTCACAGGCCGAACAGCACCGCCTTGGCGACGAATCCGACCAGGAAGGCCAGCGCCACCGACGCCAGGATCAGCGCCAGGCGCAGGTTCTGCTTCTTCCTGCGCTCGGGATCGGTCGTCACGGCACCATCGCCTCAGTGCGCCGGCGCTCGCGCCGACGATGCGGGTCGCGTTGGCGTTCAGCTTGGGCGGCTCCTCGAAGGTGTGGAACGGCGCCGGCGACGGCACTTCCCACTCCAGGCCCTCGGCACCTTCCCACGGCCGCTGCGGCGCCGGCTCGCCCTTGCCGCGCATCATCGGCAGCGACGACGAACAGGAAGAAGTACACCTGCATCAGGCCGAAGCCGAACGCGCCGAGCGACGCGATCATGTTGAAGTCGGCGAACTGCATCGGGTAGTCGGCGTAGCGACGCGGCATGCCGGCCATGCCGAGGAAGTGCATCGGGAAGAAGGTGACGTTGAAGAAGATCAGCGAGCCCCAGAAGTGGATCTTGCCGCGCGTCTCGCTGTACATCACGCCGGTCCACTTCGGCGCCCCAGTAGTAGACGCCGGCGAACATCGCATACAGCGAGCCGGCGACCAGCACGTAGTGGAAGTGGGCGACGACGTAGTAGGTATCCTGGAACTGGATGTCGACCGGGGCGGCCGACAGGATCAGACCGGTGAAGCCGCCGATCGTGAACACGAAGATGAAGCCGACCGCGAACAGCATCGGCGTCTCGAAGGTCATCGAGCCGCGCCACATGGTCGCGATCCAGTTGAAGATCTTCACGCCGGTGGGCACCGCGATCAGCATCGTCGCGTACATGAAGAACAGCTGGCCGGTGACCGGCATGCCGGTGGTGAACATGTGGTGCGCCCAGACGATGAACGACAGGATCGCGATCGACGCCGTCGCGTAGACCATCGAGGTGTAGCCGAACAGCCGCTTGCGGGCGAACGCCGGGACGATCTGGCTGATGATGCCGAACGCCGGCAGGATCATGATGTAGACCTCGGGGTGACCGAAGAACCAGAAGATGTGCTGGTACATCACCGGGTCGCCGCCGCCGGCCGGATTGAAGAAGCTGGTGCCGAAGTGGCGGTCGGTCAGCGTCATCGTGATCGCGCCGGCGAGCACCGGCATCACCGCGATCAGCAGGTAGGCGGTGATCAGCCAGGTCCAGCAGAACATCGGCATCTTCATCAGCGTCATGCCGGGTGCGCGCATGTTGAGCACCGTCACGATGATGTTGATCGAGCCCATGATCGAGCTGGCGCCGATGATGTGCATCGCGAAGATGCCGGCATCCATCGACGGGCCCATCTGCAGCGTCAGCGGCGCATACAGCGTCCAGCCGGCGGCCGGCGCGCCGCCGGGCATGAAGAACGAGCCCACCAGCATGATCGCGGCCGGAATCATCAGCCAGAAGCTGAAGTTGTTCATGCGCGCGAACGCCATGTCGCCGGCGCCGATCTGCAGCGGGATCATCCAGTTCGCGAAGCCGACGAAGGCCGGCATGATCGCGCCGAACACCATGATCAGCCCGTGCATCGTCGTCAGCTGGTTGAACAGCTGCGGATTGACGAACTGCAGGCCCGGCTGGAACAGCTCCAGGCGGATCAGCATCGCCAGGATGCCGCCGATCATCAGCATCGTGAACGAGAACAGCAGGTACATCGTCCCGATGTCCTTGTGGTTCGTCGCATACACCCAGCGCCGCCAGCCGGCTGGCGCGTGGTGATGTTCGTCGTGGTCGGCGCTATGACCGTGACCGTGGGGGTCGAGCACTGCACTCATCGCGAATCCTTGGAGCGTTTTTCTTGAACTGTCACTTGCGGGCGGCGGCCACTTCGGACGGCTGGACCAGCTGGCCGGTGTTGTTCGACCAGGCGTTCTTGGTGTAGGTGATCACCGCGGCGATCTCGGTGTCGCTGAGCTGCTTCCAGGCCGGCATCGCGGTACCCGGCCTTGCCGTGCACGACGATCTGCAACTGCTTGGCCTTGTCGGCGTCGAGCACGATCGGCGACTTGTCGAGCGCCTTGAAGGCGGCCGTGCCGGCGCCGTTGGCCTGGTGGCAGGCGGCGCAGTTGGCCTGGTAGACCTTCTCGCCGCGCGAGGCCAGCGCAGCCAGGTCCCAGACCTTGGCCGGATCGTCGGCCGCGGCCGCCATCTCCTTCTTCCGGCCCGTCGACCCAGGCGGTGTAGTCGGCCTGCGACAGCACCTTGACGTGGATCGGCATGTAGGCGTGCTCCTTGCCGCACAGCTCGGCGCACTGGCCGTAGAAGTCGCCGATCTGCTCGGCGCGGAACCAGGTGTCGCGGACGAAGCCCGGAATCGCATCCTGCTTGACGCCGAAGGCCGGCACCATCCAGGCGTGGATCACGTCGTTGGCGGTCGTGATGATGCGGATCTTGCGGTCGACCGGCACCACCAGCGGGTTGTCGACCGCCAGCAGGTAGTTGTCGCCCGCCGGCTTGCCGGCATTCGACATCTCGCGGTGCGCGGTGTCGAGCGTCGACATGAACGAGATGCCCTCGCCCTCGCCCTTCAGGTAGTCGTAGCCCCACTTCCACTGGATGCCGGTGGCCTTGATCGTCAGGTCGGACGCGCTCGTGTCCTTCATCGCGACCACCACCCGCGTGGCCGGCAGCGCCATCAGGATCACGATGACGAACGGCACGATGGTCCAGATGATCTCGACCGTCGTGCTCTCGTGGAAGTTGGCCGACTTGGCACCCTTGCGACTTGCGGTGCTTGAGGATCGAATAGAACATCACGCCGAACACGCCGACGAAGATCAGCAGGCAGATGATCAGGATGAAGTTGTGCAGCCACTGCTGCTCGGCGGCGATGCGTGTCACCGGCGGATGCAGGTTGAGCTGGTTGACCGCCGGACCGCCCGGCAGGTCCGACACCGCACGCGCGGCGGTCGCAGCCACGCATCAGACCGAGCCAGCAGTCCGGCCTGCGGTGCCCACTGGCCAGCCCGGTGCAACAGCGCTTTCGTCTTCTTCATCATGTTCAGTTCTGGTTCGGATGGGGCTTCAGACGGCGACGCTCGCCGGCTGTGGATTCGGACGCCGCAGCGCGGCGCGCAGCTCGTCGGCCAGCAGGCGCCGCAGCTCGGGGCGGATGAAGCGGCCGACGAAGATGCGCCGCCCCTGCCCGGTCAGCTCGACCAGCGAGTGGTCGCCCGAGCGCGGCTCGACCCGCACCCAGGCCGGCTGGAACTCGACCCGCTCGCACGCGGCCGCCGCAGGCGTGCTCGACCGTCAGCGCATCGCGGTCGAGCGCAATCGTCTCGCGATCGGTGGCATGGCGCGCATACAGCAGCATCGCCGCACCGACCGCAATCAATTCGAGCCAGGCAAACGACATCACGATGCGCGCGCCCTGCAGCCAGCACCAGGTCGCGACCGCCAGCGAGATCAGGCACAGCGCGGCGAACACCGCCGAGCATCTGGCGCGGCGCCAGCGAACAGTTGCGCTTGAGCAGCCAGTCGATGCGCCATTCGCCGCGAGGCATCACCGGTCTCGCGCCCGAAACGCCAGCGGCCTGAGGCTGACGCTGACACCGAAATCAACAGGATTGGTGGTTGCCGACATGCTGCTACTGCTCTCGAATCCAACAAGCTCGGCATGCCGGATCAGCTGCCGATCGACAGTCCGCTCCCTGGCTTCCGTTCGGTGCCGGCGCTGCCGCGCCGAATCCATTCGAATTTTAGCCCACCGCGTCGGGCTCATGACCGCGACGACGCGGCTCGCGCACCAGTTTGCGCATCTCGTCGAGGCTGACACGGCTGGTATCGGCAGCCGGCACGACGCGGCGCAGCCTTGAAGGCGTGGCCGTACGCCACCTCGAAGCTCAGCTGCAGCCGACCGTCCGGACCGCGCAGATCCGAGCAGCGCCTGCTCGAGCTCGCGCCGCCAGCGCGGCGTGCGCAGCCCGGCATGTCGGCCGGGCGCGACATTGCCGCCGAGGCCGCGCAGTTCGCGCAGCAGGTCGCCCGGCGTGGCCCAGGTCAGCGTCAGCGTCTCCTGGTCCATCACCGGGTCGGCGAAGCCGGCGTGCACCAGCATGTCGCCGAAGTCGTGCATGTCGACGAAATCGGCACCCGGCGGCCCCCAGCCGAGCGCGGCGTAGATCCGCCGCAACTGCCGCAGCGTGTCCGGGCCCGAGGCTCGAGAACATCACGAAGCCCTCGGGCTGCAATGCGGCGTGCCAGCGCGCGAACAGCGCCGGCGGATCGGCCACCGCATGCAGCACCATGTTGGCCCAGACCAGCTCGGCGCCGCCGGCGCGGCAGCGGCGCGTCGTCGTCGACGACGCGTCGGTGCCGCCGGTCCAGCGGCGCGCCGACAGCCAGCCCGGCTGGCGCCGGCGCCGCGTCTGCGTCGGCCCATGCCGCATCGGGCTCGACCACGATGCGCTGCGCCTGCGGATAGGCCGCGCGCAGCACCGCATCGCTGCAGCCCAGCCCGCCCCACCATTCGATGATGCGGCTGCGGCTGCTGCCGGATCAGCACCAGCCGCTCGCGCCATGCGGCGCGCCACCTCGCCATGCAGCCAGGGCCCCTCGGCGCCCCCGTGCTGCTGCGCCAGCAGGCGGCGCAACCGGGCCTGCACCGCCCGGACATCGATCGAACGCGTGTGCCATGGCGGGCCAGTATATTGACGCCATGCCGGCGGCGTTGCGCCTGCCCGCGCTGGCCGTCGCAATGCGGCATCTGCGACGGCTGGGGCTGGGCGCGCCTGTGCGAGCCGCTGCATCGAACGTCACGCGGCGTGGCGCCACCGCTGCCGGCGCTGCGCGCTGCCCCTGGCTGCGCCGGTACCGGTCTGCGGCCGATGCCTGATCGATCCGCCGCCTCACGATGTCGCGCTCGCAGCGCTCGACTACGCACCGCCATGGGACGGCGTGATCACACGCTTCAAGTTCCACCACGGCGCTCGATCTGGCTGCGGCACTGACCGAGCGCCTGCTCGAAGCCTGCCACGCCCTGCCGGTGCCCAGCGGCGGGCTTGCTGCTGCCGGCCCCGGTCAGTCGCCGCCGTCTGCGCGAGCGTGGCTACAACCAGACCTGGGAGCTGACACGCCGTCTGGCCGCCCGGCTCGGCGCTCGCGGCCAGCCCCGAGCTGCTGCTGCGCGTGCGCGACGGGCCGCCGCAGTCGTCGCTGCCGCTTGGGCAGCGCGTCGCCAATGTCCGCGATGCGTTCGCGGTCGAGCCGCTGCGGCTGGCCGAGTTGCGCGGACGCGAGGTCACCCTGGTCGACGACGTGATGACGACCGGTGCCACCGCGGCGGAGATGGCGCGCGTGCTGCGCGGCGCCGGCGCGGTGCGGGTGCAGGTGTGGGCGCTGGCGCGGGCCGAGTAGACGCGGGCCGCCGACGGCCGACAATCGGCCGATGTTCAACATCGTCCTGGTCCATCCCGAGATCCCGCCCAACACCGGCAACGTGATCCGGCTCGCCGCCAATACCGGTTGTCGGCTGCACCTGGTCGAGCCGCTCGGCTTCTCGATGGAGGACCGGCTGCTGCAGCGCGCCGGCCTCGACTACCACGAATATGCGCGCGTCGAGCGGCATCCCGACTGGGCCGGCACTGGCAGCGCACCGCGCAACGCGACGGCGGCCGCCTGTTCGCCTTCACCACGCGCGGTGCGACGATGCTGCACGCAGATCGCCTGGCAACCCGGCGACTGGCTGGTATTCGGTTCGGAGACCGCCGGCCTGCCGGTCGGTCTGCGCGACAGCTTTGCCCCCGAGCGGCGCGTGCGCTTGCCGATGCGGCCGGATCAGCGCAGCCTGAACCTGAGCAATGCGGTCGCGGTGGCGGTATTCGACGCCTGGCGCTGCTGCGGCTACGAGGGTGCCGTCTGACGGCTCGAGCCGCCCGGGCCGGCGCTCAGCACTCCGGACGCGCATCGCGCGTCATCAGCGCCTCGAGCGCCTGCGCCGGCGCTCAGCCGGCCGTCGATCACCCGCACCACGGCCTCGGTGATCGGCATGTCGACGCCGACCGCCCCGGCGCGTCGCAGCACCATCGGCGCGCTGTGCACGCCCTCGGCGACATGGCCGAGCTCTTCCAGGATCAGCGCCAACGACTGCCCGCGCGCCAGCCGCAGACCGACCTGGCGGTTGCGCGACAGCGCGCCGGTGGCCGTCAGCACCAGATCGCCCAGGCCGGACAGTCCCATGAAGGTCTCGCCGCGCGCGCCGAGCGCCACGCCGAGGCGGGTCATCTCGGCCAGTCCGCGCGTGACCAGCGCCGCGCGCGCGTTCAGCCCGAGGCCGGTATCGGTGGCGTCATCGAGCGCGCCCGGGCTGCGCATCCCGTCGGCAATGCCGGTCGCGATCGCCAGCACGTTCTTGACCGCACCGCCGACCTCGACACCGACCGGGTCGTCCGACGTGTAGATGCGCAAGCCGGTCGCCGTGGAAGGCAGCGACCGCGCGTTCGCACACCGCGTCGGCACGGCTGGCGACCACGAGCGCGGTCGGCTGGCCGCGCGCGACCTCGATCGCGAAGCTCGGTCCGGACAGGATGCCCGCCGGCCGACCCGGCACCAGCTGCTCGGCGATCTCGTGGCCGAGCATGCCGGTGCCCTGCTGGAATCCCTTGCACAGCCACAGCACCGGCGTGGCCGCCGAGGTCAGTGCCTCGACCGCTCGCAGCATCTCGTGCAGACCGGACATCGGCGTGGCAACGACGATCAGGCCGTCGCCGTCGACATGGGCCAGGGTGGTCGCGAGGTCGGCGCTGATCTGCAGGGCCGGCGGCAGCACCGCATCCTTCAGGTAGCGCGCATTGCGGCGCAGCGAGCGCATGCGCGGCGACCTGCTCGGCGTCGCGTGCCCACAACCGGACCGCGTGCCGGCTGCAGGCCTGCACCGCCAGGGCAGTGCCCCAGGCGCCGGCGCCGAGCACGCTGATCTTCATCGCCGGCTGCGGATCGGACGGCGTGCCGTCGTGCCGCCGTCAGTTGATGCTGGTGCTGGTAGTGCCGTTGGCGACAGCCGCCTGCGCCTGTGCCTGCTGGGCCTCGTACATCGCCTGGAAATTCATTTCCGACAGCACCACCGGCGGGAAGCCGGCGCGGGTGCAGATGTCGGACACGATCGCGCGCAGGTACGGATAGATGATGTTCGGGCAGGCGATGCCGATGATCGGCTGCAGTTGCTCTTCCGGGATGTTGCGGATCTCGAAGATGCCGGCCTGCTTGGCCTCGACCAGGAACAGCACCCGCTCGCCGACCCGGGTCGTCACCGTCGCGGTGACCGTGACCTCGTACATCGAATCGGCCACCGTCTCGGCACCCAGGCCGAGGTTGATGTCGACCTGCGGCTGCGCCTGCTCGAGCAGGATCTGCGGCGAATTCGGCTGCTCGAGCGACAGGTCCTTCAGGTACAGGCGCTGGATCTGGAACACCGGCGCGTCGCTGTTGGTGGCGGCGCTGTCGGCGGAATTCTGGTTGTCGTCGGCCATCGGGGGTCTCTGCGGAGTGGATGTGGATGCGCCCGCTGCCGATCGCGGCAGCGGGCGCCGGGAGCAATTATCGCCGGGCCGTCAGGCCGCAGCTTCGAGCAACGGCACCAGCTTGCCGGCGCGGTCGAGTGCGACCAGGTCGTCGCAGCCGCCGACATGCGTCTGCCCGATGAAGATCTGCGGCACCGTGCGGCGACCGGTGACCTGCATCATCTCGATGCGCTGCGGCGGATCGAGGTCGACCCGGATCTCGTCGAGCGCTTCGACGCCGCGCTGCCTGAGCAGCTGCTTGGCCTGGATGCAGAACGGACAGACGGCGGTGGTATAGATCTTCACTGGTGGCATGGCTGGCACGGATGCGGGGACGGACGGCGCCGCACACCCTGCGGCCGATGCGGCCGGCGTGCGCGGGCGTAGACGATCAGGCGGTCTTCTCGACCGGCAGGTTGGCCTCGCGCCAGGCAGCGAGTCCGCCGCCGAGCGCCTGGGCCTTCTGGTAGCCGAGCTTGTGCAGGATAGCGACGCCACGGGCCGAACGTGACCCGGTCTGGCACACCACCACCACCGGCAAGGCCTTGTTCTTCGGCAGCTCGCTCGACGTCTCGAGCTTCGACAGCGGCACGTTGCGCGCCCCGGCCGGATGACCGTTGGCGTACTCGGCCGGCTCGCTGACATCGAGCAGCAGTGCCCGCTCGCGGTTGATCAGGCGCACCGCCTCGCTCGCGCTGACCTTGCCGCCACCACCGCCGCGCGAAAGCATCGGCCACAGCAGCAGGCCACCGGAGAGCAGCGCGATCGCGAACAGGAACCAGTTGTCGATGAAGAATTTCACAAGGCGCAGCCGGACCAAGCCGGGAGTTTCAGTGCAACCCGCGATTATAGAATTCGGCTTGCGCTCCCCGCCGGTTGCGCGGCGACATGTTCCTACTCTCCCCGACCCGCCATGTACAAACTCGTGCTGATCCGCCACGGTGAATCGACCTGGAATCTCGACAACCGCTTCACCGGCTGGACCGACGTCGAGCTGACCGACACCGGGGTTGCACAGGCGAAGGCAGCCGGCCGGCTGCTGAAGGAAGGCGGCTACGACTTCGACCTCGCCTACACCTCGGTGCTCAAGCGAGCGATCTGGACCCTGTGGCATGCGCTCGACGAACTCGACCGCAGCTGGCTGCCGGTGCGCAACGAATGGCGCCTGAACGAGCGCCACTACGGCGCGCTGCAGGGCCTGAACAAGGCCGAGACCGCCCGGCAGTACGGTGACGAGCAGGTGCTGGTCTGGCGCCGCAGCTACGACACCCCGCCGCCGGCGCTCGATCCGTCGGACGCGCGCAGCGAGCGCACCGACCGTCGCTACGAGCAGCTCGATCCGGCCGACGTGCCGCTGACCGAATGCCTGAAGGACACGGTGGCGCGCGTGCTGCCGCTGTGGCATGGCGAGATCGCGCCGACGATCCGCAGCGGCAAGCGGGTGCTGATCGCGGCGCACGGCAACAGCATGCGCGCGCTCGTCAAGTACCTCGACGGAATCAGCGACGACGACATCGTCGGGCTGAACATCCCGAACGGCATCCCGCTGGTCTACGAACTCGACGCCGAGCTGAAGCCGCTGCGCAGCTACTACCTCGGCGACGCCGAGGCCGCAGCGAAAGCGGCCGCCGCCGTCGCCAGCCAGGGCAAGGCCTGAGGCCTGCGCGGTTCAGGCGCGCAGCGCCTGCTCGATCTCGGCGGCGATCAACGCCGCGATGCGGCGCCGATCGGCGTGGCGCACGCCGTGCGAAGCCAGCACCTGCACCCGCACCCGCACCCCCTCGCCGTTGGCGACCCACCACAGACTGCGGACCAGCGAGGTGTCGCCGACGAAGCTGACCGCGCGGCTGCACGCCCCTTCGGCATCGCTGTAGTCGAGCGCGACCGGCTGCACCGGTGTCTGTGCGGCGATCGCGGCCTGCAGCAGATTGGCATGGAACGGCAGCAGCGCACTGCCGTCGCCGGTCGTCCCTTCGGGAAAGATTGCCACTGTCTGGCCGGCAGCCAGCGCCTCGGCCATGTGGTGCACCACGCGCAGCGCGTCGCGCTTGCGCTCGCGCTCGATGAACAGCGTCCCGGCCGCGGCCACCAGCAGCCCGATCAGTGGCCAGCGGCGCACGTCGGACTTGGAGACGAAACGCGCATCCGGGCAGATGGCGTGGATGGCGAGGATGTCGAGCCACGAGATGTGATTGGCAACCAGCAGCTTGGCGCCCGGGCGCGGCGTGCCGTCGTGCGCCAGCCGCGATCCCCATCAGCCGCAGCATCTTGATCGACCACCACGCACACGCGCCGCACGGCCGGTGTCGTCGAGCGACGGAAAGCGCAGCAGCGCGATCACGATGCCGTGCAGCAGGTGCAGCGCGGCCGCGCCGAGCCGCACCAGCGCGCGCCCCCGGCGCCACAGCGGCGACGGCGCCATCAGCGTGCCGGCTGCGCAGGCTTCAGTTCGTGCGCCAGGTGGCCGGCGACCACCGTCGCGACGACGCGTCCGGGCAGTTCGTAGCCGGCGAACGGCGTGTGCCGTCCCTGGCTGCACAGCACCGACGGCTCGACGCGCCAGTAGGCATTCGGATCGAAGACGCAGACATCGCCGACGCCGCCTTCGACCAGCTGGCCGGCGCTGGCCGCCAGCAGGCCGATCGAGTCGCCGAGCACGCGCACCGGATCGCAGGTGACGCTGGCCAGCGCACGCTGCAGGCCCTGGCGCGGATCGGCATGCATCTCGTGACCCCACTTGAGTGCCAGGCTCAGCAGCAGCTCGAGTCCGCTGGCGCCGGGCTCGGCCTCGGCGAACGGCAGGGTCTTGGCGTCCTCGTCGACCGGCGTGTGGTCGCTCACCAGCGCATCGATGGTGCCGTCGGCCAGCCCGGCGCGCAGCGCGTCACGGTCGCGCTGCTGGCGCAGCGGCGGCGTCAGGCGCATCGCCGGATCGAAATAACCGATGTCGACGTCGGTCAGGTGCAGCGAATTGATGCTGACATCGGCACTGATCGGCAGGCCTTCGGCCTTGGCCGCGCGCACCAGATCGACCCCGGCCGCGCTCGACAGCCGGCACAGGTGGACACGTGCACCGGTGCTGCGCACCAGTTCGAGGATGGTGTGCAGCGCGATCGTCTCGGCGATCACCGGCACGCCGGTCAGGCCGAGTCGGGTCGCCACCGCGCCGCTGGCCGCGACGCCGTCGCCCAGCCAGCGGTCCTGCGGCCGCAGCCACACCGTGTAGCCGAAGGTCGATGCATAGAGCATCGCACGCTGCAGCACCAGCGTGTCGGGCACCGACACCTCGGCCTGCGAGAAGCCGACGCAGCCGGCTTCGGTCAGCTCGGCCATCTCGGTCAGCACCTCGCCGGCCAGGCCGCGGGTCAGTGCGCCGAGCGGGAACAGCCGGCACAGGCTGAGCTTGCGGGCGCGGAACTTGAGCATCTCGACCAGGCCGGGCTCGTCGAGCACCGGATCGGTATCGGGCGGGCAGACCAGACTCGTGACGCCGCCCGCGGCGGCGGCGTTGAGCTCGCTCTCGAGCATGCCCTCGTGTTCGTGGCCGGGCTCGCGCAGCCGCGCGGCCAGGTCGACCAGCCCGGGCGCGACGACACAGCCCTCGGCATCGACGGTGCGATCGGCGCGCGCGGCATCGAGCGCGGCGCCGATCGCGACGATGCGCCCGCCGGTGATCGCCACATCGGCAAACTCGTCGCGGCCGCTGGCGGGGTCGATCACCCGCCCGTTGCGGATCAGCAGGTTCATGCGGCGCTCCCGCTCATGCGTTGTTGCCGGCGATGATCGACATCACCGCCATCCGGACCGCGATGCCGAAGGTCACCTGCGGCAGGATCACGCTCTGGCTGCCGTCGGCCACCGCCGAATCGATCTCGACGCCGCGGTTGATCGGCCCCGGGTGCATCACGATGGCATCCGGCCTGGCCAGCGCCAGCTTTTCGGGTGTCAATCCGAAGCTCTTGAAGAACTCACCGGCGCTCGGCAGCATGGCGCCGCTCATGCGCTCGTTCTGCAGCCGCAGCATGATGATCACGTCGGCATCGCGGATGCCGTCGGCGAGGTTGTGGCACACCCGCACGCCCATTTCGCGAAAGTCCGCCGGCACCAGCGTCTTCGGACCGACGGCACGGATCTCGGGCACCCCGAGCGTGGTCAGCGCATGGATGTCCGAACGAGCGACGCGCGAATGCACGATGTCGCCGACCACCGCCACCGTCAGGTTGGTGAAATCCTTCTTGTAGTGGCGAATCGTGTACATGTCGAGCAGCGCCTGGGTCGGATGGGCGTGACGTCCGTCCCCGGCATTGACGACATGCACATGCGGTGCGACATGCTGTGCGATCAGATAGGGCGCGCCGCTCTCGGCATGGCGCACGACGAACATGTCGGCATGCATCGCCGACAGGTTGGCAATCGTGTCGAGCAGGCTCTCGCCCTTGGCCGTCGACGAGCGGGCGATGTCGAGGTTGATGACGTCGGCCGACAGTCGCTTGGCAGCAATCTCGAAGGTGGTGCGGGTGCGCGTGCTGTTCTCGAAGAACAGGTTGAACAGGCTCTTGCCGCGCAGCAGCGGCACCTTCTTGACCTCGCGGTCGTTGACGCTCAGAAAGCTGCCCGCGGTATCGAGGATGTGGTGGATGACCGCCCGTGGCAGCCCCTCGATCGACAGCAGGTGGATCAGTTCGCCGTTGGCGTTGAGCTGGGGGTTGCGTCTGGACAGCATGGAGGGTCTCAGCGGATCTCGAAACGCAGCCGCCCGGCGTCATCGCGCGCCAGCGACAGCCGCTGCGCCTCCGGCAGTCGACCCGGGCAGCACTGAAGTCGGGCTGGATCGGCAGCTCGCGCCCGCCCCGGTCGACCAGCACCGCCAGCTGCACGCTCGCCGGCCGGCCGAAGTCGAACAGCTCGTTGATCACCGCCCGCACGGTGCGCCCGGTGTCGAGCACGTCGTCGACCAGCACCACCCGCCGACCCTCGATCTCGAACGGCAGGCGTGTCGGATCGACGCCGGCCGCCAGTCCGCGCGAGCCGAAGTCGTCGCGGTGCAATGCGCTCGAGATCACGCCATGCTCGCCGCCGGGCTGCAGATCCGCGCGCAGCCGCTCGGCCAGCCAGGCGCCGCCGGACCAGATGCCGACCAGCACCGCATCGCCGCTCAGCAGCCCGCGCACCCCGTCGAGCAGGCGGCGGTAGAGGACCTCGGCGTCGAGCGCCGGCGCATCGGTGATGGGCACGCGGCCGGGATCGCCGCGACTGCTGTCGGATGTCATTCAGTTCTCCGTCTCCGGCCGTGGCAAGGCGCGCAGAAACTGTTCGAGGATGATGGCTGCGGACGCCGCGTCGACATCGCTGGCGCCGTCGGCCAGCGCCTCGGTCGTGGTGTAGCGCTCGTCGACCTCGTGCACCACCAGACCGAAGCGGCCGTGCAGCTGGCGCGCGAAGCGCCGTGCCCGCCCGGTATTCTCGTGCTCGGCGCCGTCCGGATGAAACGGCACCCCGACCACCAGGGCCGACGGCTGCCATTCGGCGATCAGCGCGTCGATGGCGGCGAAGCGGGCCGCACCGCCGGCGGCAATCGTTCGCAGCGGGCGCGCGCTGCGCAGTCAGGCTGTTGCCGCTGGCGACGCCGACCCGGCGCAAGCCGTAGTCGAAGGCGAGGAACGACAGCGGATGGGAGACCGGCGAAGGCGCCGCCGGGGTATTCGACGCCCGGGCCGCAGCAGGCGTCATGCGTGGCCGGCTTCCTGGCTCAGCATCCGCGCATCGATGCCGAGCAGCGACAAGGCCTTGTCGTAGCGCTGCTCGACCGGCGTGTCGAAGATGATCTCGGGCGCCGCGTCGACGTTGATCCAGCTGTTGCGACCCATCTCGTCTTCGAGCTGCCCGGCGCCCCAGCCGCTGTAGCCGAGCGTGATCAGCACCTTGCGCGGGCCGGCGCCGCTCGACAGCGCCTCGAGCACGTCCTTGCTGGTCGTCATCTCGAGCCCGCCCGGAATCTTGCAGCGACGAGCTGTAGCCGCTTGTGCCCGACTCCAGATGCTCGTGCAGCACGAAACCGCGCTCGGTCTGCACCGGGCCGCCGAAGAAGACCGGCTTGTCGGCCAGATCGTCGCGGTCGAGCGGCAATTCGACCTTCTCGAACAGGTTTCTTCAGCGTGATGTCGATCGGCTTGTTGATGACCAGGCCGAGCGCGCCCTTGTCGGTGTGCTCACACAGATAGACCACGCAGCCGGCGAACGTGTCCCCGCCCATGCCCGGCATGGCGATCAGGAACTGGTTGGTGAAGTTGACTTCGGCTGCGGCCATCGGCGCATTTTATTCGGGTAATCGGCCGCGCAGTTCACGAGCGTGCAAACTGCTGCCATGGACAAACCGCTCGATTCCGCACTCGTCTGGCTGCGCCGCGACCTGCGCGCCGACGACAACGCCGCCCTGCACCACGCCCTGACGATCGCCCGGCGCGTCTGGTGCGCCTTCGTCTTCGACACCGACATCCTCGATCCGCTGCCGCGCGCCGACCGACGGGTCGAATTCATCCGCGACAGCCTGGTCGAACTCGACGCCGACCTGGCGCGGCTGCAACCGCAAGCCGGCGTGCGGCTGCTGGTGCGACACGGCCGTGCGGTCGAGCAGATCGCGCGCGCTGGCCGAGCAGCTGCAGGTCGAGGCGGTGATGGCAAGCCATGACGACGATCCGGCCGCACTCGAGCGCGACGCCGCGGTGCGGGCGGCGCTGCAGGCCCGGGCCGCGCGCCATGCACACGGTGAAGGACCATGTGATCTTCGAGCGCAGCGAACTGCTGACCCAGGCCGGCAGCCCGTACAGCGTCTTCACCCCGTACCGCAAGGCCTGGCTGGACAAGGTCGATGCGTTCTACCTGAAGGCCTATCCGGTCGAGCGCCATGCGGGCGCGCTGGCGGCGCCGCCGGACGGGGTCGATGCCGGCGTTCCGACCCTGGCAGGCGATCGGCTTCGAGCCGACCGAACCGGCCGGGCTGCTGCAGCCCGGCAGCGCGGGCGCCGCAGGCGCAGCTCGACGACTTCCTGCAGCGCATCGACGGCTACGACGAAGCGCGCAACTTCCCCGGCGTGCGCGGACCGAGCTACCTGTCGGTGCACCTGCGCTTCGGCACGATCTCGATCCGGCGCCTGGCACGCGAGGCGCTGGCGCGCAGCGAGGCCGGCTCGAGCGGCGCGGCGGTCTGGCTGTCCGAGCTGATCTGGCGCGACTTCTATCACCAGGTGCTGCACCACCATCCGCATGTCGTCGACGCCAGCTTCAAGCCGGCGTACGACCGCATCGAGTGGGAACGCGGCGCCGCTGCCGACCGGCTGTTCGACGCCTGGTGCGAAGGCCGCACCGGCTATCCGCTGGTCGACGCGGCGATGGCGCAGATCAACCAGACCGGCTACATGCACAACCGGCTGCGCATGGTCGTCGCCAGCTTCCTGGTGAAGGACCTCGGCATCGACTGGCGCCGCGGCGAAGCGCTACTTCGCCGAGCGGCTGAACGACTACGACCTGGCCGCCAACAATGGCGGCTGGCAGTGGGCGAGCTCGAGCGGCTGCGACGCGCAGCCGTACTTCCGCATCTTCAACCCGCTCAGCCAGAGCCGGCGCTTCGATCCGGACGGCCGCTTCATCCGCCGCTACCTGCCGCAGCTGGCGCGCCTGCCCGACGCGGGCGCTGCACGCAGCCGGCGCAGCGCCGCCGCACCGGTCCTGGCCGCGGCCGGAAGTCGAGATCGGGCGCGACTATCCGGCGCCGATCGTCGACCACGACGCCGCGCGCGCGCGCCACGCTGCAGCGCTACGCGGTCGTGCGCTCGGCCGCCGGCGCGCAGTAGCCGGCGACGATCGCCAGCAGTTCGCTGCTCGCCGTAGGGCTTGCCGAGGTAGCCGACGACGCCGAGCGACTCGGCATGCGCGCGGTGCTTGTCGGCGCTGCGCGAGGTGATCATGACGACCGGGATCGCCGAGCGCGGCCGGATCGGCGCGCAGCGCGCTCGACCAGCTCGTAACCGTCCATGCGCGGCATCTCGATGTCGCTCAGGATCAGGCGCGGCATCTCGTCGCCGATCTGCTCGAGCGCCTCGACGCCGTCCTTGGCCAGCGCGACGCGATAGCCCTCGCGCAGCAGCAGTCGCTGCGTCACGCGCCGCACGGTCAGCGAATCGTCGACCACCAGCACCAGCGAGCGCCGCGCTCGGCTGCACCGGCAGCGCGGCGGCGGCTGCGCTGCTCCAGTGCTGCGCCGCCTCGCCGTGCGCCGCAGCCAGCGCCAGCGGGTTGTAGATCAGCGCCACCGCGCCCGACGCCAGCACGCTCATGCCGGCCAGCCCGGGCAGGCGCGACAGCTGCGGGCCGACCGGCTTGACGATCGCCTCCTGCTGCCCGAGCACCTCGTCGACCAGCAGCGCAAGGCGCTGACGGCCGGCGTGCACGATCACCAGCGGACGGCTGCGGCCGAATTGGCTCGCGGCTGTCGGCGCTGTGCTGCAGCAGCGCGCCGAGCCAGTGCAGCGGCAGGTGCAGGTCGCCGAACAGATAGAAGCCGTCGGCGCGCGCCGCTGCCAGCCAGTCGGCATCGATGCGCCGCACATGCTCGACCAGCGTTGCCGGCACCGCCACGCTCAGGTCACCGCAGCGCAGCATCAGCACCTGCGTCATCGCGGTGGTCAGCGGCAGCTCGAGCGTGAAGCAGCAGCCGCTGCCGGCGCTGCTCGCGACCTCGATCTGCCCGTCGACCGCGAGCACCTCGTTGCGCACCACGTCGAGTCCGACCCCGCGGCCGGCCGAGTTCGGTCAGCGTGCCGGCGGTCGAGAAGCCGGGGCTGAAGATCAGCTCGCTCTCCTGCCCTTCGATCCAGTTCCAGCCGAGCGCGAACGCGCGCTCCCGGATGCGCACCAGATCGAGTCCCGCGCCATCGTCGCGCAGCTCGATCGAGATCTGGTTGCCGTGCTGGTGCAGTTGCAGCTGCACGCTGCCGATCTCCGGCTTGCCGGCGGCGATTCGGTCGGCCGGCGACTCGATGCCATGGATCGCCGCATTGCGCAGCAGGTGCTCGAACGCCGGCGTCAGGCGGTCGAGCATGCCGCGGTCGAGCTCGATCGAGCCGCCGACGATCTCGAGCTGCAGCAGCTTGCCGGCCTCGTTGGCAGCCTGGCGCGCCACGCGGTGCAGCCGCTCGGCGATGGTGTCGAATTCGACCAGCCGGGTGCGCAGCAGGTCGGCCTGCAGGTCGCGCGTCAGCCGCGTCTGCGCTCGCCAGCTCGTCCTCGGTGCGCTGCAGGTTGCGCTTCAGCGCGCGCTGCACCGCCGCGACGTCGGCGACCGACTCGGCCATCATCCGGGTCAGCTCCTGCAGCCGGGTGAAGCGGTCGATCTCGAGCGGATCGAAGCGCTGCGCGGTGGCGCTGTCGGCTCCCGAGGCGAGCTGCAACTCGGCCTGCAGTTCCATCTCGTGCAGCTGCTGGCGCAGCCGCTCGACATCGTCGCCCAGTCCGGCGATCGCAGCCGCGCAGCTGGATCATCTCGACCTCGATCCGGGCGCGCGACATGTTGACCTCGCCGGCCTGATCGACCATGCGGTCGAGCAGCGCGGCGCGCACCTTGACCGACGCCTGGCTGGCCGGCCTGGCCGCGCGCCGGCTGCAGCGAGCGGCGCCGCCGCTGGCTGCGCGAAGCGCGACCAGTCGATCTGCGGTTCCGGCTGGCGCGCCTGCCGGCGGCGCCGACGGCGCACGGTCGGCGCCGACGCCGCCTCGTCGACCGCTGCGACCGGCTCCGGCTGAGCCGGCTCGCCGCGCCTGCGTGGCCCGGGCGAGCGCCTGCGCGTCGGCCTCGGCATAGGCCGGCGATCGGCCTCGCGCAGCTGCGTCGAAGGCCTGCTGCAGCGCGTCTGCATCCGCCAGCAGGGTCTCGAGTCGCACCCGCAGCGCCATGCTCCGCGCCCGCGGCCATCGCCTCGATCCGCGTCTCCAGCCGGTGTGCCAGTTCGCCGAGCGTGCAGCGCGCCGGCCAGCCGCGCACCGCCCTTGAAGGTGTGCAGGTGGCGCATCGCCGCCTCGGCCCCGCCCGGATCGTGGCCGCGCGCCCAGCCGCGCAGCGCGGCGGCGAGCTGCGGCAGCAGATCCTGCGCCTCCTCCTCGAAGATCGGAAACAGTTCGGGATCGACCCGGTCGGTCGGCCCGACCCGCTGGCTGCCGGCAATCGGCGCAGCGACGGCGCCCGCTGTCTCGAGCGGCGACGGCGCGGTGAGCGCGGCCGGCCCGGTCGCGAACGTGGTCAGCTCGAGCGGCTGCGGCTCGGTCTGTCCGATCGATTGCCACTCGGTGCGACCGACCGGCTGCCAGTCGGTGTCGAGACCATCCGCCGGCAACGCCGTCTCGGCGATGTCCGACGCGTCCAGCCGCTCCACCATTGCATGACGTTGCCGCAGCAGCCGCTCGTGCAATTGCGGATCGGGCCGACGCAGGAATCCGGCCGCAAACTGGTGCAGCAGCCCGCGCATCTCCTCGGCCGCGTCGCAGAACAGCCGGGCGTCGGCCGCGTCGCCGCCGATGCCGCGGCGGGCGAGCTGCTGCTCACGCAGCAGGCCGGCCTCGAGCTCGCGCGCCAGCTCCGACAGGGCATCGAACCCGACCACTGCGGAGTTGCCGGCGAGCGCGTGGGCATGGTCGACCATGGCGTCGGGCAGCGGCTGCCAGCCGTGACCGGACCACTCCGTCAGGCCGCTGCAGAGCTGGCGCGACAACTCGTCGGCCTCATTCAGGAAGATGTTGAACAGCTCGGTCGGCACCTGCAGATCACCGACCCGGCGCAGCGCCGCAGCGGCGCTGTCGGACGGCAGCGCCGGCGCGGCTTCGGCGACCGGGGTGCCGTCGCCGATCGCCAGGTCGATGTCCGCCGCCGTCCCGACCGGCCAGCGTGGCGGCTCCGGCTCCGGCTCCGGCTCCGGTTCCGGTTCCGGTTCCGGTTCCGGTTCCGGTTCCGGTTCCGGTTCCGGTTCGGTTCGGGTTCGGGTTCGGGTTCGGGTTCGGGTTCGGGTTCGGGTTCGACCTCCGGCTCCGGCTCCAGCTCGAATTCCGGTCCCGGCTGCGGCGCGGGCGGCGCCGCGTCGTCCGACGCTTGCTCGGACAGGTCGAACTCGAGAAATGACAGGTCGGTCGCCTCCGACCTGTCCGCCTCGGGCGTGCCACCGCTGTCCGACAACGGCTCGAACAGCAGTTCCTCGACCTCGGGCAGCTGCGGCGTGGAACCGGCATCGGTCGATGGCTCGGCCGGCGCACTGCGCGGGTCGGCTATCCGACCCCAGGTCGAGATCGAAATCGAGGTCGAGGTCGGCCGCACTCGGCAGGTCGGGCGGGAACCCGGGCACCGGCGGCGCGGTTGAATCCGTGGCGTCGTCGAACTCGAAGTCCAGGTCGAGGTCGACTGGCCGCGACGCGGCGGCAGGCTGCGAATCGGGATGCGGGACGGCCACCGCCGTGACGCGGTCCGGCGCCGGAGCGGATGCGAGGTCGACATCGAGGTCGAGGTCGAAATCAAGGCCGCCTGGCGCGCTGTCGAGCGGCGATGGCTGGCTCGACAGCGCCGCCGGCAGGTCTGGTGAATGACGGACCGGTGCGGTCGCCGCGGCGGACCGGTCCGGTGCGCCGGCGGCACCGGCGGCGTGTCCGAGTGCCGCGTCGAACCGTTCCAGCGCCTGGCGCGTCCAGTCGATCAGCATCCGGTCTGCCGACTCGCCTGCATGCGCCGCCACACTGACGCCCGGGTCGCCCACCGATGCGAGCCGGGCGGCGATCCGCTCTTCGGCCTGCCATGCGGCGGCGCCGAAGACCGACTCGCCGACCATCCGCGCACTGCCCTTGAGGGTGTGGAAGATGCGCCGCAGGCGCACCAGCGGTGCGCCCGCATCGGCGCCGCTGCGCCACTCGCCGAGCGCATCGTGCGCCTGCAGCAGCAGCTGACCCGCCTCTTCGGTGAAGATCTCGAGCACCTCGGCATCGGCGGCCGAGCCGGTCAGCCGCGGTTCCGGCAGCGGCTGCGCGGCGTCGCCCGGCGCGGCAACGACGTCGAGCGGCGCAGTCACGGTCAGGTGCAGATCGGCGGGGGGCACGGCGCTCGCCGGGTCGCCGGCGGTGTGGCCGATCTGCCCGAGCTGCGACTCGAGCACGCCGCGCGCCGGGTCGAACCGGAACATCGAACGCGCCAACGCCGGCTGCACCCCGAACAGATCGATCTGGAAGCCGAGCGTGCCGAGGTTGCCGGCGATCCGTTCCAGCTGACCGGTCGCGGCGGGGGCGCCGCCGGCCAGTGCATCGATCTCGAACTGCATCGCGTGCAGCGCGTCGGCGGCCGCCTCGACCCCGAGCACCGACAGCACGCCGCGCATCGACTGCAGGATGCCGCCGACCGGGCGCAAGGCCTCGCGGTCGGCCGGATCACGGAAGTGCCGGTCGAGCGCCTGCTCGGCCGACGCCATCGAGCCGCGCAGCTCCTGCACCACGGTGCCGAGCATCTGCCGGTCGGCGATGCGCGCGTACAGGCCGGCGATCCAGGGCTCGATCGGCTGCGAGGCCGCCCCGGCCCGCACCGCGGCAATCCGCTCGGCCAGGCGGGTGACCGGCCGCACCGGCTCGGGCGGCGTGCCGTCGAGGTCCTCGAGCGCCGCCTCGACATACAGCAGTGCGGTCGCAACCTCGATCGCGAGCGCCGGCTCCGGCTCGACGGCGCTGCGCCGCACCGCTTCGGCCGCGCCCTGCAGCTGCTCGCCGAGCTGCGCTCCCTCATCGAACAGCAGTGCGAGCGAATCGGCGACGAGAGCGAACGGCTCGCCGAGCGACACCAGGTGGTGCGGCTCGCCGGCTGCCACCGACGACCAGGCCTGCTTTGCGCTCTGCACGCGCCGCCGTGCCTGAACCAGCTGCGCCGGATCGAAGCGGCCGAGCGTGCTGGTGGTGTAGTCGACCGGCGTGGCGTCGACCAGCCCGTGCGCGGCACGCGCGGCGGCCAGCCGCGGTGCCGGATGCGCCGCGTCGGGCGCGCGTGCTCTGGGCGCAGAAGAACAGCAGGTCGTGGGCCAGCCGCTGCATCGCCGCCGCATCGACGCGACCGTCGCCGCGCTGCATCGACCGCAGCAGCGCGAGCAGGCGCGATGCGAGCCGCTTGCTGAACACATCGGACGGCAGCCGTTCGTGCGCCAGCGCCTCGAAGACCGCGGCGGCCAGCTGCCACAGGCTGCGCACCGCTGCGTCGGCAGCGGCGCCGGCGGCCAGCCCGGCGCACAGGTCGCTGAGGCGCGTCAGGATGAGCGGACTCGGCGTCTTGATGTTGGCCAGCGTGAGCTGCTCGAAGGCGGTCAGGCTGCGGGCATCGGCCGGCCGCGGCAACGCCGCGCCGTCGAGCGGCCAGTCGTGCCAGTGCCAGGGATGCGGCCACAGATCGGCCGGGTGGACGCGCTCGGCGCCGCCAGCCTCGAGCAGCGCACGCAGCTGGGGAAACAGCTGCAATGGCGCAACCGGCTTGCCGGCCAGCTGACGACCGAGGAAATCGACCACCGCGAACGACCCCTGCTCGATTTTCTCGACCAGTGCGGCGTCGAGCCGCGCCGGACGCTCGAGCGCGGCGCCAAGCGCGACGTCGGCCGCCTCGAGCATGCGGGCCGGCGCATCGGCACCTGCCAGTCGAAGTGCCCCGGCGCACTGGTGGATCATGGCGCGCGCATTGCGTGCACCGCGCAGCTCCAGCGCCGAGACATCCGAGCCGGCGTGCGAGTCGCGCTCGCGCAGGAACTGGCGCAGCAGCTTGTGCGCGCCGTCCAGGCTGCGCCCGACTTCGGCGTGCAACCAGGCGATCGGGCTCGGATCGGCAGTCGGACCGGCTGCAGGCATCGCGGCGGCGGTCGGATCGAGGTCGTGGTTCATCGGAAGGGATCAGGCGATCTTGAAGCGCGTGACCGACTGGCGCAATTCGTCGGCGACCTGCGCCAGTTCGCGCACCATGCGCGCGGTCGATCGGGTTCCATCGCCGGTCTGTTCGGTGACGGCAAGGATGTGCTGGATGTGCGTGGCGACGAGGTTGGCGGTGTCGACCTCCTGCAACGCCTGGCGCGAGATCTCCGCGATCAGCTCGGACAGCTGGCGTGTCACGCGCTCGATGTCGTTGAGCGCGGCACCGGCGGCGTCGGACAGCCGCGTCCCCTCGACCACACCCTGGGTCGAGCGCTCCATCGCGGCAACCGCATCCTGGGTATCGGTCTGCGTCATCCGCACCAGCGCCGCGATCTGGCGCGTCGCGTCGGCCGAGCGCTCGGCCAGCCGCTGGACCTCCTCGGCCACCACCGAGAAGCCGCGTCCGGCCTCGCCCGCCGAAGCCGCCTGGACGGCTGCGTTGAGCGCAAGCACGGTGGTCTGCTCGGTGATGTCGGAAATCAGTTCGGTGATCTCGCCGATCTCCTGCGACGATTCGCCCAGGCGCTTGATGCGCTTGGAGGTGTCCTGCATCTGCTCGCGGATGCGGTGCATGCCGCCGATCGCAGCCCGCACCGCGCGGGCACCGCCATCGGCAGCGGCGAGCGACTGGCGCGCGACGTGCGCCATCTGCTGCGCCTGCGCCGAGACCTGCACGATCCGGCCCGCCATCTGCAGCACCGCCTCGCCGGTGTCGCGGATCTCGCGCAGCTGCTCGCTCGATGCGGCGAGCAGCTCGACCGAGGTCGTCTCGACCTCGTCGGTGGTCGCGGTGACACGGGCCGCGCTGCGCTGTACCCGCGCCACCAGGTTGCGCAGTTCCTCGATGGTGTAGTTGAGCGAATCGGCCACCGCGCCGGTGATCTCCTCGCTGACGGTGGCCTGCTGCGTCAGGTCACCCTCGGCGATCGTCTGCATCTCGTCCATCAGGCGCAGGATCGCGCGCTGGTTGGCATCGTTGTCGCGCCGCGCATCGTGCTCGATGCGGTGTGCGACCGCCAGCCGCGATTCGGCCAGCGCGCTTGCCTCGTGCCAGGCCACCCGCGCCAGGCGCAGCAGGCCGGCGCCGCCGCCCAGCAACAGCAGCAGCGACACGGCCCCGGCGACCAGGCTGAGCAGCGAGCGGCCGGAGGGATAGCCGAGCAGCGGCTGGACGGCGATGCGCATCGGCGCGGCGGCGTCGGCGACCGCGCTCTGCGCCACGCGCGCGCTGGCCAGCGGCTGCAGCATCTCGAGCAGCTCCGACGCCGGCGCCTGCAGCGCGTCGTACTGGCGCAGCAGCGCCTGCAGGTGCTCCTGCTGGGCCCGGTCGCGCGGCGCCGACAGCCGCAGATCGGGGTCACCGCCGGTCAGCGCCTGCAGCAGCGAACGGAATACGCTCAGGTCCTTGCCCAGCGTGACCAGCGCGTCGCGGCTGACGCCGGCCGGTGTCATCAGCCGATCGACGTCACGCGGGATGCGCTGGGTCAGCATCAGCAGCTGGCCGGCAGCGGCGAACTCGGCCGCTGCACCACCCTGCTGCAGCTTGAGCGCGACCAGCTGATCGACGCCGCCGAGCAGTTCGGCAGCACGCGCATCGATGTTGCTCACCAGCGCGCCCGCCTGCAGCAGGCGTGGCCGCTCGCCCAGCAGGGCGGTGAGCTGCGCCTGCACCTTCCGGACCTGGGCCAGTGCCTGCGGCGCCACCCGTTCGACGGTTGTCGCCCGCGCCTGCAGGTCGCGCTCGGCGGCGCCGAGTTGCTGCGCCGCCTGCTGCAGTTCGTCGAGCGAGGCCGGATTGCCGAACAGCGGCCGCCCGGCGGCCTGCGCCGCATGCTGCGTCGCACCGAGCGCACGCTGGGCGGCCTCGGTCAGCGCGTCGGCACGCGCAGCGCCGAGCGCATGGATCACGGTCGCCAGCACCAGCCCGAGCAGCCCGGTGACCAGCATCGCGACAAACAGCCGGTGCTGCCGCTGCACCGGCCAGCGGCCGATCAGCGGCAGTCGCCGTGCACGGTAGCGGTGCACCGCCGGCGCGGCAGCGCCTGGCGACACGCCCTCGTCGGGGTCCGGATCGCCGTCATTGGCCGGCAGGTCGACATCGGCATGCATGGGTCAGGCCCTCGCCCGGCCGCGTTCACGCCGGCCGACGGGGCGGCATCGGTGCATCGGACATCGGAGCAACGAATCGGTCATGCAGTCTCGAGTATGGAGGCCGGTCACGGGTCGCGGTCGGGCGTTGGCGCAGGCCGAAGGGTGAACGGTAAGCGAAGCACTACCAGGTTGCGGCAATGTCGAGAAAATGCGGATCTCGGGCGAGCTCGGCGAGCCGGATCTCCTGCCAGCTCCGACCGGGCGCAGCGACGTCATCCAGCCGGTCCCCGGCGAACAGCGGGCGCGCCGCCGCCGCGCCGTCCGGCACCCCGGGCACCGCCAGCTCGTCCGCTCGGCGCAGACCCGCCAGCCGATCGATGCGCAGCGCGCAGCCGGTCTCGAAACGCGGATCGAGCGCGACGAGAAAGCCGCCGCCGGCCGCCGGTGCATCGGCCAGGCCGAGGAATGCGCCCAGATCGACCACGCCGAGCAGCTGACCGCGCAGATTGGCCACGCCGAGGAACCACGGCCGCGTGTGCGGCACCGGCAGGCAGCCGCGAAAAGGCGCGATCTCGCCCGCCTCGGTCAGCGGCAGCAACACGCCGGCGCCGCCGGCCTCGACCGCCAGCCAGGCGCGTCCGAGGCGGCGCTCACCGGCCGCCTGCAGCCGCTCGGCCAGCCGCGCCTGCAGGTCCTGCAATGCTGCGCGCTCGGCCATGGCTCGGCAACCTCGCGCCGCTCAGCCGCAGCGGCGGATCCGCGCGATCAGATCGTCCGCGTCGACCGGCTTGACGACATAGTCGCGCGCGCCCTGGCGCATGCCCCAGACCTTGTCGGTCTGCTGGCCCTTGCTGGTGCACATGATCACCGGCAGGTCGGCATAGCGCGGGTCGCGCGTGATCCGGCGCGTCAGCAGAAATCCGTTCTGCCCCGGCATCACGACATCCATCAGGACCAGGTCGGGCCGGTTGAGATCGAGCTCGCGCAGCGCGTCGTCGCCGTTGTCGGCGGTCGCGACACTGAAGCCACGTTGCTCGAGCAGCGTGCTCAGGTGGTGCAGCTCGGTCTTCGAATCGTCGACCAGCAGGATCTTGCGGATCGCCATCAGGGGCTTCCGGCTTCGCGCCGCGGCGCGTCGGCGGCTGGAGTCGCCCGTGTCGGCCGGCGGTTCCTCATGCCGTGACCCCGGTGCAGTGCGACTGCACCGCCTGCAGCAGCTGGTCCTTGGTGAACGGCTTGGTCAGGTAGTCCTGCGAGCCGACCATGCGCCCGCGCGCCTTGTCGAACAGGCCGTCACGCGACGACAGCATGATCACCGGCAGCTGCGCGAAGCGCGGATTGCGGCGGATGATCGCGCACGTCTGGTAGCCGTCCAGGCGCGGCATCAGGATGTCGCAGAACACCAGGTCGGGTTCGTGATCGACCACCTTGGACAAGGCTTCGAAGCCGTCCTCGGCCAGCAGCACCTCGTGCCCGCCCTGCCTCAGGAAGATCTCCGCGCTGCGCCGGATGGTGTTGCTGTCGTCGACGACGAGCACCTTCAGCGCGCGCGCGGTCCCGGCGTCTCGTTCGGCTGGCTGGTTCATGCGTGACCTGTCCTTCGTCGATCCGGCAGCAACGCCGGCAGGCTGCGATCCGCAGGGGGATCGGCAACGACCGGGGCGGCCGTCGTCCGACTGCTATCGGCAGATCGGGCTCAGATCTGAACCATCTCGAAGTCCTCCTTGCGCGCGCCGCATTCGGGACAGGTCCAGTTCATCGACACATCGGCCCAGGCGGTGCCGGGGGCGATCCCGTGCTCCGGATCGCCGGCGGCTTCGTCGTAAATCCAGCCGCAGATCAGGCACATCCAGGTTTTAGGCTCGGTCACTTCTCGTTCTTCGCGTCACTACAATGGCTCTGGATTGTAGCGATGCCCTGTCGGGTCGATTCCCGGGGCATCACCGGACACCCGCGCGACAGTGCTCACCGTTCCTGCCAGCCCCGGCGCGCGTCGCCGCCTGACGTCACCTGTTTTACCGGATGCCCTCCATGAGCTCTGAACGCCCCTCCACCGCCCCCGAAGCCACCGACGAAACCGTCCAGGATTCGCCGGCGCCGGCGTGCGTGGTCAGTTTCAATGCCAGCGAGCCGAGCGGTGCCGGCGGCGTCGCCGGAGACGTCGTGACGGTGGCCGCGATGGGAGCGCATGCGCTGCCCGTCGTCACCTCGATCGTGATCCGCGATACCGCCGAGATCTTCGACCACCATGCGATCGATCCGGAAATCGTCGTCGAGCAGGCGCGCAGCATCCTCGAGGACGTCACGATCAGCGCCTGGAAGGTCGGCTTCCTGGGCACGGCCGAAGGGGTGAGCGCGGTCGCCGAAGTGCTGAGCGACTACCCCGACGTGCCGCTGGTGGCCTACATGCCGAACCTGTCGTGGGTCGAGGAAGACGCGCAGCAGGCCTACCTCGACGCCTTTCGTGAACTGGTGCTGCCGCAGACCGAGGTGCTGGTCGGCAACCACCAGACGCTGACCGACTTTCTGCTTCCCGACTGGGACAGCGAACGCCCGCCATCGGCACGTGAACTCGCGGTCGCCGCCGGCGAGCACGGCACCCGCTATGTGATGGTGACGAGTGTGCTCGTGACCAGTTCCAAGTCGCCCGACGCCTTCCTCGACAACGTGCTGGCTTCGCCGCAGGGTGCGATCACGGGTGAGAAGTTCGAGCGCTTCGATGTCAGCTTCGTCGGTGCCGGCGACACCCTGTCGGCGGCGCTGGCGGCGCTGCTCGCATCCGGCGCCGAACTGCAGGCCGCGGTCGGTGAGGCACTGACCTTCCTCGACCAGGCGCTCGACGCCGGCTTCCGTCCCGGCATGGGCAATGTCGTTCCCGATCGCTTCTTCTGGGCGCTGCCGACCGACGAGGACGACGAGGAGACCGAAGGCGCAGCCGTCGGCAGCGGCGACGCGCCGGCCGGACCGCGCCAGATCCACTGACCGCATTCCCGATGACCCGCAACGAAGAACTGTTCGAACGTGCCCGGCGCGTCATTCCCGGCGGCGTCAATTCGCCGGTGCGCGCCTTCCGTGCCGTCGGCGGGACGCCGCGTTTCATCGCCAGCGCCTCGGGCGCCTGGCTGACCGACGCCGACGGCCGACGCTATCTGGACTACATCGGATCCTGGGGGCCGATGATCCTCGGCCATGGCCATCCGGCGGTGCTCGAGGCGGTGCATGCCGCGGCACGCCAGGGCCTGTCGTTCGGCGCCCCCACGCTCGCGCGAGATCGAGCTGGCCGAGGCCATCCTGGACCTGGTGCCGGGCATCGAGCAGCTGCGCCTGGTCAGCTCGGGCACCGAGGCGGCGATGAGCGCACTGCGGCTGGCGCGCGGGGTCACCGGACGCGCCAAGATCATCAAGTTCGAGGGCTGCTACCACGGCCATGCCGATGCGCTGCTGGTCAAGGCCGGCTCGGGGCTCGCGACCTTCGGGCACCCGACCAGTGCCGGGGTCCCGGCCGAGGTGGTGCAGCACACGCTGGTGCTCGAATACAACAACGTGGCCCAGCTCGAACAGGCCTTTGCCGAGCACGGGCCCGAACTGGCGTGCGTGATGATCGAGCCGATCGCCGGCAACATGAACTTCGTGCGGGCATCGCTGCCGTTCATGCAGCGGTTGCGCGAGCTGTGCACCCAGTACGGCGCGCTGCTGGTCTTCGACGAGGTGATGACCGGTTTCCGGGTTGCCCTTGGCGGCGCGCAGAGCCTGTACGCCGCCGCGCTGCCGGGCTTCCGGCCCGACATCAGCGTCTTCGGCAAGGTGATCGGTGGCGGCATGCCGCTGGCCGCCTTCGGCGCCTCGCGCGCCATCATGGAGCAGCTCGCGCCGCTCGGTGCGGTCTACCAGGCCGGCACCCTGTCGGGCAACCCGGTGGCCACCGCCTGCGGCCTGGCGACCCTGCGCGAGATCCAGCGCCCCGGCTTCTTCGACACGCTTGCCGCCCGCACGGGCCGGCTGGTCGACGGCCTGGCCGACGCGGCGCGCAGCGCCGGCGTGGCGCTGGCGACCGATCACGAAGGCGGGATGTTCGGCTTCTTCTTCGCATCCGAGCTGCCGCAGAACTACGACGGCGTGATGGCGACCGACCGCGAGCGCTTCAACCGCTTCTTCCACGCCATGCTCGAGCGCGGCGTCTACCTCGCACCGGCCATGTACGAGGCCGGCTTCGTCAGCGCCGCCCACACCGACGACGACATCGACGCGACTGTGCGCGCGGCGGCCGAAGCCTTCGGCGCCTGACGCCACCATGCCGGCGCCATGCGCCGGCATGGTGCTTGCCTGATTCAACCCATGCACATCCACATCCTCGGTATCTGCGGCACGTTCATGGGCGGGCTGGCGGCGCTGGCGCGGGAAGCCGGCCACCGCGTGACCGGCTGCGACGCCGCCGTCTATCCGCCGATGAGCGACCAGTTGCGCGCGCTCGGCATCGAATTGATCGAGGGCTGGTCGGCCGACCAGCTCGCACTGCGCCCGGATGTGTTCGTGGTCGGCAATGTCGTCGCGCGCGGCAACCCGCTGCTCGAGGCCATCCTCGATGCCGGACTGCCCTACACCAGCGGGCCGCAGTGGCTTGCCGAGCAGGTGCTGCCGGGGCGCCACGTGCTGGCGGTGGCGGGCACCCACGGCAAGACCACGACCTCGGCGATGCTGGCCTGGATCCTCGAGCACGCCGGCTGCGAGCCCGGTTTTCTGATCGGCGGTGTGCCGGTCAATTTCGGCGTCTCGGCACGCCTCGGGCGCTGCGACGGCGCCGCGCCGCGGCCGTTCGTGATCGAGGCCGACGAATACGACACCGCCTTCTTCGACAAGCGCAGCAAGTTCGTCCATTACCGGCCGCGGACCGCGATCCTGAACAACCTCGAGTTCGACCACGCCGACATCTTCGACGACCTGGCCGCCATCGAGCGCCAGTTCCACCACCTGGTGCGCACCGTGCCGGCATCCGGCCGGCTGGTCGTCAACGCGCGTGACGAGGCCCTGCAGCGCGTGATCTCGATGGGCTGCTGGAGCGACGTGATGCGCTTCGGTCCGCGCAAGGAGGCGCCCGGTCAACTGCGCGCCCGCGGCGAGGCGCAGGCCTTCGACGTGCTGCGCGGTGCGCTGAAGATCGCACGCGTCGAGTGGGGGCTGCTCGGCGAGCACAACCAGCTCAATGCGCTGGCGGCGATCGCCGCTGCCGAACACGTCGGTGTCGTTCCCGAGACCGCGGCGGCCGCACTCGGCTGCTTCGACAGCGTGCGGCGCCGGCTCGAACTGCGCGGTGAGGTCGACACGATCGCGGTCTACGACGACTTCGCCCACCATCCGACCGCGATCCGCACCACCGTCAACGGCCTGCGTCGCAAGCTCGACGCGCTGCAGACGGCACGCGAAGACGCGCATGCGCGCATCGTCGCCGTCTTCGAACCGCGCTCCAACACCATGAAGCTCGGCAGCATGAAGGCCCAGCTGCCGTGGGCGCTGGAAGAGGTCGACCTCGCCTTCTGCCACAGCAACGGCCTCGGCTGGAATGCAAGCGAGGTGCTGGCGCCGCTCGACATCCCGGTCGTCGTCGACGACGACATCGACCGGCTGGTGGATGCGGTGGTCGCGGCGGTGCGTCCGGGCGACCACATCCTGTGCATGAGCAACGGCGGCTTCGGCGGCATCCACGGCAAGCTGCTCGAGCGGCTGGCGGCGCGCAGCTGAGGCGCCGGGTGGAGCGCCCGACCGTCACGAACGCGGCCACCGACGCACTGCCGCCGGTCAGCCGCCTGCTCTACCTGCACGGGTTCCGATCCTCGCCGCGCTCGACCAAGGCGGCCCGCATGGCGGCATGGCTGGCCGCATGCCATCCGCAGGTGGTGTTCGACTGCCCGCAGCTGCCGGCGTCGCCGGCCGAGGCGATGGAGCTGCTGCGCGCGCGCGTCGCCGGCTGGCCGGCCGAGCGCAGCGCGGTCATCGGCAGCTCGCTCGGCGGCTTCTATGCCGCGCTGCTCGGCGAGGAGCTCGGCTGCCGCTGCGTGCTGATCAACCCGGCGGTCGATCCGGCCCGCGACCTGGCCGACCGCATCGGCACCAGCACGATGTGGCACAGCGACGAGGTGTTCGAATTCCGGGCCGAGCATGTCGAACAGCTGCGCCGCATGACACCCACCACCCTGACCAACCAGCCGCGCACGCTTGCAATCATCGCCAAGGGCGACGAGGTGCTCGACTGGCGCGAGATGGTGGCGCGCCATGCGGGTGCCGACCTGCTCGTGCTCGAAGGCGGAGACCATGCGCTGAGCGACTTCGACGAGCACCTGCCGCGGATCGAGCGCCACTGCGGCTGGGCGCCTGCCGCCTGACCCCGACTCAGGTGCCCATCATCTCCACCACCCGCTGCACGAACAGCACCATGAAGAAGGCGATCGCGCTGAACACCGTCCAGCCGGTGATGCGCAGCCCGAAGCGGCGCCAGCGCGCGTCGCCGGTCCAGGCGTAGCGCACGAAACAGTACAGCCCGCCGAGCAGGCCGATGATGATGAGGATGCGAAAGACAGCCATCGTTGCCGGTCAGCGCCGGCGCGCACCGCTGGTCACCATGCGGGAGCGAGCGCCGCCAGCCCGGGCGGCGCCTTCGATTCGTCGTCGAAGCTGACGATCTCGAACGCATCCGGCGAATCGAGCAATGCCCGCAGCAGCAGGTTGTTCAGGCCGTGCCCGCTCTTGAAGGCGCTGTAGGCGGCGATCAGCGGATGACCGACGATGTACATGTCGCCGATCGCATCGAGCATCTTGTGCTTGACGAACTCGTCGTCGTAGCGCAGCCCGCCGGCATTGAGCACCCGGTGGTCGTCGACCACCACCACGTTGTCCATGCTGCCGCCGAGGCCGAGCCCGCGTGAGCGCATCATTTCGACATCCTTGGTGAAGCCGAAGGTGCGGGCGCGCGCGATCTCGCGCTTGTACTGGCCGCTGCCCATGTCGAACACGACATGCTGGCCGGTCTGACTGACCGCCGGGTGATCGAAATCGATCTCGAAGGTGAGCTTGTAGCCCTCGAACGGCTCGAGCCGCGCCCACATCAGGCGCTTGCCCTCGCCCTCGCGCACCTCGACCGGGCGGGTCACGCGCAGAAAGCGCTTCGGCGCCTGCTGCAGCTCGATGCCGGCGCTCTGCAGCAGGTAGACGAACGAGGCCGCCGAGCCATCCAGGATCGGCACTTCCTCGCCGGTCATGTCGACCACCAGGTTGTCGATGCCGAGGCCGGAACACGCCGACAGCAGGTGCTCGACGGTCTTGACCTTGGGCGCCCCCGGATCGCCGCCGGGCGACAGCGCAGTCGCCAGCCGGGTGTCGCAGACCGCGGTCGCGCTGACCGGAATCTCGACCACCTGCGGCAGGTCGACGCGGCGAAACACGATGCCGGTGTCCACTGGCGCCGGCTTGAGGGTCATCTCGACGCGTTGCCCGCTGTGGACTCCAACGCCGATCGCGCGGGTCAGCGACTTCAGGGTGCGTTGTGCAAGCATCGGCCGATTCTAGGTTTGTGCCGCCGGGCGTGCCGCCGCAGCGCTGTCCGACCGCACCGGAAACAGGCGCTGCATCACCAGGTACAGCACGGCACCGACCAGCAGCGCGGTGGCGGCGATGCCGAGCGAGCGGTCGAAGCCCTGCGCCGGCGTGCTGCTGTGCCGCACCAGCCAGCCGACCAGCGCCGGGCCGGCGATCTGGCCGATGCCGTACAGCGCGGTCAGCAGACCGAAGCGGCTCGCGGCCTGCTGCTCGGCGAGTCGCCGCACCTCCTGCATCGCCAGGAAGGTGATGGCGGTGAACGGCAGCCCGAGCAGTGCGCTGCCCGCGATGAAGCCGGCCAGGCTTGGCCACAGCAGGCCGACCAGGATGCCGCACGACTGCATCACATAGCCGATCGCGAGCAGCCGGCGCAGGTCGCCGGCGAGCGGCAGCCGGGTCGACAGCAGGGCACCAACGACCACCGCCGCACCGAACAGGGGCCAGAACAGATCGACCCAGGCCGAGCCGGGCAGCGCCTGGCGCGCAATCACCGGCAGGAAGGTGGCCGAGATGATGTAGCCGAAACCGGCCAGTCCGTAGGCACAGGCGAGCAGGGCCATCTCGGCCCGGTGATCAGGCGAGCCGGTCGGCGATCCGCCCGGCGCAGGGGCCGGCGGCGTCGCGGTGGCCACGGCGCCGGGTCGCGGCGCGGGCAGCAGGATGCGCCAGATCGACGCCGTCAGCGCTGCGGCGATGACACCGAACACCAGCCAGGCGGCGGTGGCCGACCCACCGCCTGCGATCACCAGTGCGGAGACCAGCCCGCTGAGCACGATCCCGGCCCCCGGGCCGGCGAAGATGGCAGCACCCAGGCCGGCGGCTCCCCAGCCGGCAAGCCGCGCCAGGCACCAGCCGACGCTGTAGACCATCGCCAGCGCGCTCGCCACGCCGGCCAGGAAACGCAGCGTCGGCCAGGCCGATGGCCACGGCAACGCCATCGCGAGCGTCAGCGCGATGGTCGAGACCAGGCCGTAACGCACCACCCGCGGCGGATCGAGCGCCGGCAGTGCGACGCCGGCGCGCACCAGGCGCGCGGCAGCCCACGGTTGCAGGGTGCACCCCAGCGCACCCACCAGATAACCGAAGTAGTTGACGCTGGCCAGCCAGCTTGCGGTCGGCAGGTCGAGCACCCCGTCACGCAGCATCAGCGGCAGGATCGGCGTATAGGCGAAGCGGCCGATGCCCATCGCCACCGCCAGCGAGACCAGTCCGGTCATCGCGATCGCCCAGCGCGCATCGGCGCCAGGTGGGGCGGTCTGCATGGTCAGGATTCCTCCGGCACCAGCGGGGGCGGCACCGCGCGCGTGCGCAGCGCCGTCGACGCCAGCAGCGCCTCGAGTTCAGGCAGGCTGTCGGCCTCGTGCAGCGGCTTGTCGTCGCGGATGCGCAGCATGCGCGGAAAGCGCACCGCGATCCCGCTCTTGTGGCGCGTGCTGCGGTTGATTCCCTCGAAGCCGAGCTCGAACAGCAAGGTCGGCCGCACGCTGCGCACCGGCCCGAACTTGTCGACCGTATTGGCCCGGATGACGCGATCGACGATGGCGAACTCGGCGTCGGTGAGGCCGCTGTAGGCCTTGGCGAACGGCACCAGCTGCAGCCCGCCGTCGAGCGGCGGACGCCGGGCGGCAATCGCCTCGGCAACCGCCGCGGCCTCGGCCGCATCGACCGGGCGCCGGTTCCAGACGGCAAAGGTGTAGTCGGTGTAGACACTGGCACGCCGCCCATGTCCGGCCTGGGCATAGATCAGCACCGCGTCGACGCTGAGCGGATCGATCTTCCACTTCCACCAGGTGCCGGCGTCGAGGCCGGCCTGCTTGCGCCGCCCCTGTCCATAGTGCGCCTGACGGTGCTTGAGCATCATGCCCTCGACGCCGCGCTGGCGCGAGCCTTCGCGCAGGCGCGCCAGTTCGCCCCAGCTCGCAGCCTCGATCAGCGGTGACAGCATCAGACCGTGCCCGACGGTGGCGGCAAAGCGCTCGAGCTCGGCGCGCCGTTCCGACTGCGGCCGCGCACGGAGATCGGACCCGGCCAGCGCGAGCAGGTCGTATCCGACCAGGCCGGCCGGCGCCTCGGTCAGGATCTTCTTCGTCAGCGTCTTGCGTCCGATGCGCTGCTGCAGCAGGGCGAAGCTGGCCGGTGCATCGGCCTTCCAGACCACGATCTCGCCGTCGACGATGCTGCCATCGGGCCAGTCGCGCGCCAGCGCCACGATCTCGGGGAAGCGTTCGGTGATCAATTCCTCGCCGCGCGACCAGATCCAGACCTGACCGCCCTGGCGCACCACCTGGGCGCGGATGCCGTCGTATTTCCACTCCACCAGCCAGTCCGACGGCGGACCGATGCGGGACGGAAAATCATCCACCGGCAGGTCGAGCGGGTGCGCCAGAAAGAACGGGAATGGCTGGCCAACCGGCAGCGCGGCCGTCCCGCCGTCCGCCGAGGCTTCGCCATCGACCGGGGCGATCAGCCGCGCATAGGCGGTCGCGTCGGGGCGCGCCTGCTTGTCGGTGTAGCCCATCATGCGCTGGGCAACGAGCTTCGGATCGAGCGCGGCGTGCTCGGCCAGCGCGCGCTGCACCAGCAGCTTGCTGACACCGACCCGGAACCCCCCGGCGATCAGCTTGGCGAGCAGAAAACGACCGGTTGCATCGAGCTCGTCCCAGTAGCTGGTGATGGCTTGAGCCTGTGCCTGCGGAGTCGCCTCGCGCAGCGGCAGCAGGCACTGTTCGATCCATTCGGCCAGGCCGCGTTCGGCCAGTCGGGCCGGCGGCGGCAGCACCAGGGCGATGGTCTCGGCGAGGTCGCCGACCGCCTGATAGCACTCCTCGAACAGCCAGTCGTCGATGCCGGCGCGCTCGCAGGCGAGCCTGCGCAGCAGCCCGCTCGGAACCGTCTGGCGCGGCTTGCCGCCGGACAGGAAATAGACCGCCCAGGCGGCGTCGGCCGGCTCGACCTGCGCCAGGTAGTCGCGCAGCGCCGCCACCTTGTCGGCGGTCGAGGTACTCGAATCAAGGGCGCGGAACAGCGCCGAAAACCGCCGCATCAGGGGCTGCCGCGGGCTGCCTCGTCGGCTGTCGCATCGGCTTCGGATGCGGGGCTGTCACGCTCGGGCTCGTGCACCAGCGTCACCGGCACCGGCGAGCGCTGCAGCACCGCCGAGGCGACCGAACCCGGGGCGCCACGGCCACTGCCCATCACCACCAGCTCGCAGCCATAGTTCTCGACCAGGTCGACCAGCAGATGCCCCGGATCGCCGCCGACGACCTCGCTTTCCCAGCCCGCGCCTTCGGCCTCGAGCAGCGCCTCGACCGGCGCAAGCAGGTCGGCGCCGGCGGCGCGGCGCACATCCGACAACACCTGGGCGTCGTGCGCCACCACGATCTCGTACAGCGACGGCGGCACCTGCACATTGGCAAGCACGAAGGTCGCCTGCAGCCCGTTGGCCGTCAGCCGCAGGGCGTACCGGACCGCGGCCATCGAAGCGGGCGATCCATCGACCGGTAGCAATATCTTCATCGATCACCCCTCGAGAACAAACCCCAGGAAAACCACCGGCCCGGCGCCGGGGCCGCGATTGCACAGGCCATCCGCCGCATCGCCGTTGCCTTCGGGCCGGAAGCGGGCAACCCGCCGTTGCGGGCGATCACCCGCGACCCTGCGGCGCAGGCGCGGCGAACGGCCGAGCTTAACCCGCTGCCGGCGCGCCCTGCGCATGCGCAGCAGGCTGCGCCGCCGCCGCGTCGTCATCGTCGGTGTCGCCGTAGCGGGTGCTGAAACTGCCGGCCTGCAGACCCTGCTGCTGCAGCCAGCGAACCATCACCGCCTCATAGCCATGGGTGACGATGATCCGTTCGGCGCCGGTGGCGGCGATGGAACGCTGCAGGCCCGGCCAGTCGGCATGATCGGACAGCACGAAACCGCGGTCGACGCCACGCCGGCGCCGCGCACCGCGCAATTGCATCCATCCGCTGGCAAACGCGTCACTCGCGTCGCCGAGCCGGCGTGCCCAGGCGCTGCCCTGTACCGACGGCGGCGCGATCACGAGAGCGCGCCGCAGATCGGCCGCGTCGACGTCGCCGAGCAGACGCGTCGCCGGCAGCGCGACCCCGGCGGCGCGGTACGCCTGGTTCAACGGTTCAACCGCGCCATGCACCACCAGCGGGCCGATCGATGCATCGACCCCGGCCAGGATGCGCTGCGCCTTGCCGAAGCTGTAGGCGAGCAGCAGGCTGGCCCGGCCGGCGGCGGCATTGGATGCCCACCAGGCATCGATCTCGGCAAAGGTGTCGGCCTGAGGCTGCCAGCGGTAGATCGGCAGCCCGAACGTGCTCTCGGTGATGAAGCAGTCGCAGCGCACCGGCTCGAAGGCGGGACAGGTCGGATTCGATTCGTCCGCGCCGGCGCCGCTCGCGAAGTAGTCGCCCGAAGCGACCCAGACCCGGCCCCGGTGCTCGATCCGCAGCTGCGCCGAGCCCAGCACGTGGCCGGCCGGATGCAGACTCAGCCGCACACCGGCGTGCTCGACCACCTCGCCATAGCGCAGCGGCTGCAGCGCGATGTCGGCCCCCAGTCGCGCGCGCAGCACGCCCTCGGACGGCGCGCTTGCCAGGTAGCGGGTGTGGCCGACGCGCGCATGATCGGCATGCGCGTGCGTGATGACCGCCCGGTCGACCGGCCGCCAGGGGTCGATGTAGAAGTCGCCGGGCGGGCAATACAGGCCCTGCGGCCGGGCCACGACGAGGTCGTCGGCAGCCTGCATCAGTAGCGCCCGGTGGCGCCGGCCACGCGCAGGTAGACATGCGCCAGCCAGGCAACGAAGGCACGGCGCAGCATCGGGAAGACGCCCGAACTGCGCCCGGTCAGCGGATCGACTTCGCGTGACTCGGCAACCGCTGCGTCGAAGTGGCGCGCCAGTTCGGCGCAGAAATCCCGATCGCGCACGATCACGTTGGCCTCCAGATTGAGCAGCAGCGACAGCGGATCGATGTTCGAGCTGCCGACGGTCGCCCAGTCGTCGTCGACGATCGCGATCTTGGCATGCAGGAAGGCCGGCATGTATTCGTAGACGCGCACGCCGGCAGCCAGCAATTCATCGTACAGCGCCTGGGCAGCCAGCCCGGCAATGCGGTAGTCGAGCTTGCCCTGCAGCAGCACGCGCACCCGCACGCCGCGGCGCGCCGCTTCGCGCAGGGTGCGGCGAAACTCCGATCCCGGGTAGAAATAGGGCGAGATCAGGTCGATGCGCTCGCGCGCATTGCGCAGCGCAAGGATGTAGCTGCGTTCGATCGTGCGGCGCTGGCGCAGGTTGTCGCGCAGCACGAAGGCCGCGACCATCGGCTCCATCGCACCGGCCTGCGCGCGCAGCCCGGCTCCGCGCGGCATGCGCAGCTGGCGGAACAGCCGGCGCAGCCGCAGCAGCGGCTCGCCGCTGCGTGCCAGCGCGCGCAGCTCGTCGCGGAAATCTCCCCCGAGCCAGGCCCGCGTCCACAGGGCGCGCGCAGCCTGCTCGACCGGCGCCACCACCGGACCGCGCAGTTCGACCGCGTAATCGAGCCGTGGCAGCTCGCTGTGACCGTGGCGCAGGTCGATCCGGTCGTCGATGACGTTGATGCCGCCGACGAAGGCCACCTCGCCGTCGACGACGCACAGCTTCTGGTGCAGCCGGCGCAGCTGTCCCGGCTGCAGCCAGTTCCACCACTTGTGCATCGGCCGGAAGACCGCGAGTGCAATGCCCGGACCCGAATGACCGGTCATGCGCGAGCGCAGCAGCCCGAGTGCGGCCTTCGAGCCGAAGCCGTCGACGACCACCCGCACCCGCACGCCGCGCCGGTCAGCCGCCTCGAGCGACTCGACCAGCGCCTGCCCGGCGGCGTCTTCGTGGAAGATGTAGGTGGCCAGCCAGACTTCGTGGCGGGCGTGGTCGATCGCCTGCCGCATGGCCGGGAAGAGCTGGTCGCCGCCCTGCAGCAGGCGCACCTGGTTGCCGCCGCAGAAGACCGGACGCGGCAGGCTCGACCACGGCACATCCTTCGGCAACGCGGCGCGCAAGACCGGGCTCGACGCAGGCTCGGTCTGCGCCATCAGGCCGGCAGCAGTTCGGCCACCAGCGGCAGGTGGTCCGACATCCGGGCCCAGCTCTTGCCGCGCGGGACGAAGCACTGCCCGCACGAGAAGCCGCGGGTGTAGATGCGGTCGAGCGAGAAGATCGGCACGCGCGACGGGAAGGTCAGGTTCGGGCGCGCGCCGGTCGAGGTGGCGCGCGCCAGCCCCATCGCGCGCATCGGCGCGTCCAGCCGCTCGCCCCAGTCGTTGAAGTCGCCGGCCAGCACCAGCGGTTCGTTGGGCGGCACCTGCGAAGCGATGAATTCCGCGATCCGCTGGACCTGGCGCACCCGCGATGAATGGCTCAGCCCGAGGTGGGCGACCACCGCATGCACCATGCCGCCACCCCAGCGCACCGGCACGTGCAGCAGCCCGCGCTGCTCGAAGCGGTGATCCGAAACGTCATGGTGTCCGATGTCGCCGAGCGGCCAGCGCGACAGCAGCGCGTTGCCGTGTTCGCCGTGGCGCGTCACCGCGTTGGTGCGGTAGGCGACCGAATAACCTGCCGGCGCCAGGAAATCCGCCTGCCCCTGCTCGGGCCATCCGAACGAGGTGCGCGCAAAGCGCCGCGCCTCGAGGTGATGGAAGCTGCGCACCTCCTGCAGGAAGACCAGGTCGGCGTCGAGCGCCTCGATGCCGAGGCCGAGGTTGTGGATTTCAAGTCGCTTGCGCGGCCCGACCCCACGCACGCCCTTGTGGATGTTGTAGGTCGCGACTCGCAGACCCTGGCCTGGTTGCAGCGTGTGGGGAAACGGTCGCATGGGTTGTCAGCGGAATCTCGGCAGCTGCAGTATCGCCTCGGCATTCGATGGCGAGAAGCAACGGTCGGCTGCCTCGCGCCAGTCGAGCCAGACGTGATCCGAATGCTCGCGCGGCGCCAGCCGGATCGGGATGTCGCGCGGCGCACGCAGCCCGAACACATGTTCGGTGTTGTGGGTCACGCCACTCGCGTAGCGGTGACGCCACACCGGATAGATCTCGTACACATTGGCGAGCTGCCAGTCGCGCAGCGCCGAGGCCGGCACCAGCGGGGTGCCGATCACGATGCCGGTCTCCTCGAAGACCTCGCGCCGGGCCGTGGTCTCGAAGGGCTCGTCGGCCCGGTCCCTGGAACCGGTCACGCTCTGCCAGAAGCCGGGATGATCCGCGCGCTCGATCAGCAGCACCTCGAGGTCGTGGGTGTGGATCACCACCAGCACGCTTTGCGGGATCTTCGGCGGCCGCGCCGCCGATGCCTGCGGCGCGGCCATGGCTCAGGCGCCGGTGGCCACCGCCTGGGGATTGCGCAGCCGGATGTGCAGCTCGCGCAACTGCTTCTCGTCGACCCCGCTCGGCGCGTGGGTCAGCAGGCACTGCGCGCGCTGCGTCTTCGGAAACGCGATCACGTCGCGGATGCTCTCGGCCTTGGCCATCATGGTGACGATGCGGTCGAGACCGAAGGCCAGCCCGCCGTGCGGCGGCGCGCCGTACTGCAGCGCATCGAGCAGGAAGCCGAACTTGGCCTGCGCCTCGTCGGCTTCGATCTTCAGCGCGCCGAACACCTTGCTCTGCACATCGGCGCGGTGGATCCGCACCGAGCCGCCGCCGAGTTCCCAGCCATTGAGCACCATGTCGTAGGCCTTGGACACGCAGGCCCCCGGATCGGTGTCCATCAGGTCCTCGTGGCCGTCCTTCGGCGCGGTGAACGGATGGTGCACCGCGTTCCAGCGCTGGGCGTCGTCGTCGTACTCGAACATCGGGAAGTCGACCACCCACAGCGGCGCCCACACATCGTCGAACAGGCCGCGGCTGCGACCGAATTCGCTGTGGCCGATCTTCACCCGCAGCGCGCCGAGCGCGTCGTTGACGACCTTGGCCTTGTCGGCGGCGAAGAAGATCAGGTCGCCGGCCTGCGCCGCGGTGCGCTCGAGCAGTTCGGTCAGCGCGCGGTCGTGCAGGTTCTTGACGATCGGGCTCTGCAGGCCCTCGCGGCCCTTGGCCAGGTCGTTGACCTTGATCCACGCCAGGCCCTTGGCGCCGTAGATCTTGACGAATTCGGTATACGCATCGATCTCGCCACGGCTCATTTCGCCGCCCTTCGGAATGCGCAGCGCGGCAACCCGCCCGCCCGGCGTGGTCGCCGGCGTGCTGAAGACCTTGAAGTCGACATCGGCCATGACATCGGTCAGCTCGGTGAACTCGAGCCGCACGCGCAGGTCCGGCTTGTCCGAGCCGTAGCGGTGCATCGCGTCCGCATACTTCATCACCGGGTAGGCCGGCAGCTCGACACCGATGGTGGAGCGGAAGACCTTGCGGATCATCCCCTCGAACATGTCGCGGATCTCCTCCTCGGTCAGGAACGAGGTCTCGATGTCGATCTGCGTGAACTCGGGCTGCCGGTCGGCGCGCAGGTCCTCGTCGCGGAAGCACTTGGTGATCTGGTAGTAGCGGTCGAAGCCGGCGACCATCAGCAGCTGCTTGAACAGCTGCGGACTCTGCGGCAGCGCAAAGAACTGACCCTCGTTGACACGGCTCGGAACCAGGTAGTCGCGCGCACCCTCGGGCGTGCTCTTGGTCAGCATCGGGGTCTCGATGTCGATGAAGCCGTTCTCGTCGAGAAACCTGCGCACCTCCATCGCGACCCGGTAGCGGAGCTTGAGGTTCTTCTGCATCGCCGGCCGACGCAGGTCGAGCACGCGGTGCGTCAGGCGCGTCGTCTCCGACAGGTTGTCGTCGTCGAGCTGGAACGGCGGCGTCACGCTCGGGTTCAGCACCTCGAGCTCGTGGCACAACACCTCGACCTTGCCGCTGGTCAGGTTGGGATTCTCGGTGCCGGCCGGACGGGCCCGCACCTTGCCGACGATCTTCAGGCAGAACTCGTTGCGCACGTCCTCGGCTACCGCAAACATCTCGGCCCGGTCGGGGTCGCAGACGATCTGAACCACGCCCTCGCGGTCGCGCAGGTCGACGAAGATCACGCCGCCATGGTCACGTCGGCGATGCGCCCAGCCCATCAGGGTCACGCTCTGGCCGAGCAGCGATTCACTGACCAGGCCGCAATAGGTTGTTCTCATGCTTTCGACTCCAGATTCGTTGCGCGTCGGGCGGCGGCGCCGTCGAGGGCGTGCAAGCCGGACCGCGGATGGTTGCGGATGTGGCAGTGGCGGACCGGCGCGGCGGTCCGGAAGCCGGGCGCCTGCCGCGCACCCGGCCGCTTCAATTTCGGACCGGCTCGGCGGCGAGCGCCAGGCGGGTCGCCGGCGGGGCGACGACCCCCATCGAGATGATGTACTTGAGCGCCTCGTCGACGCTCATCTCGAGTTCGATCACGTCGGCGCGACGCACCATCAGGAAGAAGCCCGAGGTCGGGTTCGGCGTCGTCGGCACATAAAGGCTCAGGTAGTCGTCCTTCAGGTACTGCGCCGTCTCGCCGCCGGGACGGCCGGTGACGAAGGCGATCGTCCACGAGCCCTGGCGCGGGTACTGCACCAGCACCGCTTCGCGAAAGGCATTGCCGCTGCTCGAGAACAAGGTGTCCGAAACCTGCTTGACCGAGCTGTAGATCGACTTGACGATCGGGATCTTGTGCAGCGCGCGCGCGCCCTGGCGCAACGACCACTGGCCGACGATGTTGGTGGCGAAAACGCCGGTCAGCAGCAGTCCGGCCAGCATCACGAGCACGCCCAGCCCCGGGATCTGGCGCAGCGACTCGAGCGGCACCCGCGCCGTGTCCGGCAGCATCGCCTGCGAGGCGCTCAGCACGAAACCGAAAACGCCGTCGAGCAGTCCGAGCGCCGCGTGCAGCACCCAGACCGTGACCGCCAGCGGCAGCCACACCAACAGGCCGGCGATCAGGTATTTCTTCACGGCACCCGTTGCAGCCAGACGTGCCAGTGGCTCAGGATTTGGCCGCCGGTGTCGCCGGCGCAGCCGGCTTGGCGGCTGCGTCGCCTGCCGGCGCCGGCGCCGGCGCTGCCGGCGCGGAAGCCGGCTTCGCCTCCGGGGCCGCTGCCGCCGGCGACGCGCCGTCGGCGGCCGCCGCGTTGCCGGCCTCGGCCGGCTTCTTGGTGTCGCCGCGGAAATCGGTCACATACCAGCCCGATCCCTTGAGCTGAAAACCGGCCGCGGTGACCTGCTTCTGAAATGTCGGGGCGCCGCAGGCCGGGCAGGTGCTGAGCACCGGATCGGAAACCTTCTGCAGGACATCCTTCGCGTGACCGCAGGTTCCGCAGCGGTAGGCGTAGATCGGCATCGGTAGATTCTCGGTCTGTGAGTAGGTGAAGACGGAGTGCTTCGGCGGAAGAACCGAACCCGCGATTCTATGACGGCGGGTGATAACCGGCGGTTGCGGCGGAGATGGGCGTGTCGCATTGCCGCATCGCTGCAGCAGCCGACCGGGCGCGCGGGTCCGGCGTCGCGCTCAGCCGAGCAGCAGCAGGATGGCAAGCGCCCCGGCGGCGAACCCGACCGACAGCGCGCCGATGCGCTGCCAGATCCGGTTGCTGCGCCGACGCTCCTCCAGCAGCGCGGCGAGCAGCCGCGCCTCGATCGCCGGACGCGGCTGCAGTGCATGGTGGAGCAGGCGCGGCAGTTCCGGCAGCAGCTGCACATAGCGCGGCGCCTCGTTCTTCAGGCGCGCGACCAGCCCGGCCCATCCGACCTGCTCGTCCATCCAGCGCTCCAGGAACGGTCGCGCGGTGACCCACAGATCGAGTTCCGGATCGAGCATGCGCCCCAGCCCCTCGACATTGAGCAGCGTCTTCTGCAGCAGCACGAGCTGCGGCTGGATCTCGACATTGAAGCGGCGCGACGTCTGGAACAGCCGCAGCAGCACCTGACCGAGCGAGATGTCCTTCAGCGGTCGGTCGAACTGCGGCTCGCAGACCGCGCGGATCGCGCCTTCGAGCGAGTCGACGCGCGTCTGCGGCGGCACCCAGCCGCTCTCGACGTGCAGTTCGGCCACCCGCTTGTAGTCGCGCCGGAAGAAGGCGATGAAGTTCTGCGCCAGGTAGTCCTTGTCGATCTCGGTCAGCGTGCCGACGATGCCGAAGTCGAGCGCGATGTAGCGCCCGAACGTCTCGGGAGCGAGGCTGACCTGGATGTTGCCGGGGTGCATGTCGGCATGGAAGAAGCCGTCCCGGAAGACCTGGGTGAAGAAGATCGTGACGCCGTCGCGAGCGAGCTTGGGGATGTCGACGCCGGCGGCGCGCAGGCGCGGCACCTGGCTGATCGGCACCCCCTTCATCCTCTCCATCACGATCACGCCCTGGGTGCACAGGTCCCAGTACATCTCGGGCACCATCACCAGCTGGAGGTGCTCCATGTTGCGGCGCAACTGGGCGGCGTTGGCGGCTTCGCGCACCAGGTCGAGCTCATCGTGCAGGTAGTTGTCGAACTCGGCGACGACCTCGCGCGGGCGCAGCCGCTTGCCGTCGGCCGACAGCCGCTCGACCCAGCGGGCGAGCGTGCGCATCAGCGACAGGTCGTCGTCGATGACGGCCAGCATGCCCGGACGCAGCACCTTGACCGCGACCTCGCGGCCATCGTGCAGGGTCGCGAAGTGCACCTGCGCGATCGACGCGCTCGCCACCGCCTCGGGCTCGAAGCTGGCGAATACTTCCTCGATGCGGCGCTTGAAGGCACGCTCGATCAGCATGCGCGCCTGCGCCGCCGGGAATGGCGGCACGTTGTCCTGCAGGCGCGCGAGTTCGTCGGCGACGTCGGTCGGAATCAGATCGCGGCGAGTCGACAGGACCTGGCCGAACTTGACGAAGATCGGCCCGAGGCGCTCGAGCGCCAGCCGCAGACGAATCCCGCGCGGCGCCTCCAGTCGCCGGCCGACGGTGATGACCTTCAGCAGCACGCGCATCCACGGCTTGCGGATGTTCGACAGCGCGAGCTCGTCCAGTCCGTATCGCAGAACCGTGTAGACGATCAGCAGCAGGCGTGCGATGTGCCTCATCGGGGAGGCGGGTCGGCGGAGCCAGGCACGAACCGGCCGGCACGCGCCGCCATGGCGCGCACGGCCTCGGCCACCATCGCCCCGAAGCGCGCCAGTTCGCGCGCCGGCCCGTCTCCGACCAGCCGGGCGAGGTCGTCCTGCACGTCCCAGCGCAGGTTCTCGAGCAGCCAGTCGACGTCGCCGGCGAATGCCGCATCCCCGCTGACGTCGATGCGCGGGCGACGACCCGCCAGCCCCTGCACCATCAGCAGGGCCGGATTGGACGCGTCGACGGCGACCCGCAGGTCGGCCGCTGCGCCATCCGCAACCCGGCCCTCGTCCCATTCGAGCAGGCCGGCCGGCGTGACGGTGAACGCCAGCGGCGGGACCGCCGGCAGCAGGGTCGGCCAGCGCTCCAGCCGCAGCACGATGCGCCGCCCGCGGTGCTGCTTGAGCCGGGCGGTGGCCACCGGCTCGGAAGCCAGCACATGATTGAGCAGCAGCGTCAGCCGCTGCATCGCGGCCGGCACGGCGAGCGCCTTGAGGGAATTCAGCATGCCGCGATTCTGACATCGGCGGCCTGCGCAGGCCGGCGCAGGCCCGGTCTGCGGCCCCGTCCGCCACTGCACCGCGGGCCCTGTTGCTGCGCTGCAATAACCGCATCGGCCATCCTTGGCACAATCCAGTCCGATGAATCCGCCCAAGATCCTGCTCACCGGCGCCACCGGCTACATCGGCTCGCACACCTGGCTGGCGCTGTTACAGGCCGGGTTCGAGGTCGTCGGCGTCGACAATTTCTCCAACAGTTCGCCCGAGGTGCTGAATCGGCTGCGCGAACTGAGTGGTCGCGCACCGGTATTCGAGCGGGTCGACGTGTGTGACGCGCCGGCCCTGGCCGATGCGATCGGCCGCCACCGGGTCGCCGCAGCGGTGCACTTCGCGGCGCACAAGGCGGTCGGTGAGAGCATGCAGCAGCCCCTCGCCTACTACGCCAACAACATCGGCGGGCTGGTCAGCGTGTGCCAGGGCCTGGCGGCGCACGGCGCCAAGGCGCTCGTCTTCAGTTCGAGCGCAACCGTCTACGGCAAGCCCGAACGCCTGCCGATCAGCGAGGATGCGGCCCTGTCGGTGACCAATCCGTACGGCGCGACCAAGCTGGTCGGCGAGAACCTGCTGCGCGACCTGCTGCGCTCGGACGACCGGTGGCGCATCGCGCTGCTGCGCTATTTCAACCCGGTCGGCGCCCACGCAAGCGGACGCATCGGCGAGGATCCCCGCGGGATTCCGAACAACCTGATGCCCTATGTGACGCAGGTCGCGGTCGGCAAGCGTGCACGACTGCAGGTCTTCGGCAACGATTACGACACCCCCGACGGGACCGGGGTGCGCGACTACATCCACGTCGTCGACCTGGCCGAAGGGCATGTGGCCGCGCTGCGCCGTCTGCTCGAGCAGCCCGGCTCGCTGACGGTCAATCTCGGCACCGGCACCGGCTACAGCGTGCTCGAGCTGGTGCGCGCCTTCGAACGTGCCAGCGGCCGCCCGGTCCCGTGCGACATCGTGGCGCGCCGTCCGGGCGACATCGACGCCTGCTATGCCGATCCGACCCGGGCGCGTGAACTGCTGGGCTGGCAGGCGACGCGCGACCTCGACACCATGTGCGTCGACAGCTGGCGCTGGCAGCACCTGAATCCCGATGGCTTTGCACCGGCCGCCTGAGCGCGCGATCCACGATTCTTCGACACGAGTTCCCCGAATGACCCCGAATCCGATCTTCGTCCAGCCGGTGATCATTGCCGGCGGCAGCGGCACGCGCCTGTGGCCGCTGTCGCGCGCCATGTACCCGAAACAGTTCCTGGTACTGCACGGTGAGCACAGCCTGTTCCAGCAGGCGGCCCGGCGGCTCGCGTCGCTTGCCTGCGACGACATCGGGATCGGCGCGCCCTGCGTGGTCGGCAACGAGGAGCATCGCTTCCTGGTGCTCGAGCAACTGCGCGAGCTCGCGCTGCCCAACCATGCCTCGACCCACGTGCTGCTCGAGCCGACCGGGCGCAACACCGCGCCGGCGATGACGCTGGCGGCGCTGCACGCCGCCGAGAGCGGTGCCGATCCGGTGCTCGTCGTCACCCCGGCCGACCAGACCGTGACCGATGAAGCGGCCTTCACCGACGCGCTGCAGCAGGCGATCCGGGTCGCCGCCGGCGGTGCGATCGTGATCCTCGGCATCACGCCGGATCGGCCGGAAACCGGCTTCGGCTACATCCGCGCCGACGACACCGGCGGTGGCGCGCACAAGGTGGCTCAGTTCGTCGAGAAGCCCGATCGCGCCACCGCCGAACGCTACCTCGCCGCCGGCAGCTACTTCTGGAACAGCGGCATGTTCGTGGTGCGCGCTTCGGTCTGGCTGAAGGCCCTGGCCCAGTTCCGCCCCGACATCGCCGCCGCCAGCCAGGCGGCCTGGGGCGTGCGGCAGTCCGACGCCAGCTTCGTGCGGCCCGGCAAGAGCGAGTTCGCACGCATCCCGAGCGAGTCGGTCGACTATGCGGTGATGGAGAAATGTCCCGCATCGGGCGACTTCGACCTGCGCATGGTGCCGCTCGATGCCGGCTGGTCGGACCTCGGCGCGTGGGATGCGGTTTGGCAGGTCAGCGGCAAGGACGCCACTGGCAATGCAAGCGTCGGTGATGCGGTGGTGCGCGACAGCAGCAACACGCTGGTGCACGCGACCAGCCGGCTGGTCGGCGTGGTCGGGCTGCACGATGTGATCGTGATCGAGACGCCCGATGCGGTGCTGGTTGCCGACCGCAGCCGCAGCCAGGAGGTCAAGCAGATCGTCGGCCAGCTGCAGCAGGAAGGCCGCAGCGAACACACGCTGCACCGCCAGGTGCACCGCCCCTGGGGCTGGTACGACAGCATCGATTCCGGTCCGCGCTTCCAGGTCAAGCGGATCATGGTCAAGCCGGGCGCGTCGCTCAGCCTGCAGAAGCACCACCACCGGGCCGAGCACTGGATCGTCGTCAGCGGTACGGCCGAGGTCACCAACGGCGACCAGGTGCTGACATTGACCGAGAACCAGAGCACCTACATCCCGCTCGGCCAGGTGCATCGCCTCGCCAACCCGGGCAAGATGCCGCTCGAGATCATCGAGGTCCAGTCAGGCAGCTACCTCGGCGAGGACGACATCGTGCGCTACGAAGACACCTACGGGCGCAGCTGAGTCGCGCGAGGATCCTTCACAGTTCGACCCCCTGCCGCGCGCCACGCGGCGCAGGGTCGTCTCAGGCCGGCATCCCAGGCGTTACAGCAGCGCCTGCTGACGCGCCAGGCGCCACGGGGTGCAGCCGGGTTCGCCGCCGGCCGCGGGCGGGTGCCGTTCGCGCATCAGCAGCCAGAGTTCGCGAAACGGGGTCGCCTCGCGCTCAGGCGACTCGCGGATCAGGCCGCTGAATTCGATCGTCGCGATCCACGCCGACTGCAGGTCGTCGAAGCCGAGCAGTTCGGCCTGCACGCTGAGCACGTCGGTGCGGTTCGGCGGGCTGCCGGCCGGCGGAAACTGGGCACAGATCTCGGCCAGCATCTGCGGCGTGGTGAGTGCACCGAGCGCGCCCAGATCGGCCGCATCCCACGCCGCCTGGAGTCGGATGAACTGATCGCGCACCGCGTCCAGCAGGTGCCCGGCATCGACACCGGCGGGCAGCGCGACGACACGCGAGGCGATGACCGGCTGCCGGCGCTGCCTGGCACGCCGCGAGCCGGCACGCCAGCCCGCCAGGGCCTGGCCACCGAACAGCATCAGACCCGGCATCAGCATTTGATGCCCACGTGCAAGGCGACCACGCCGCCGGTCAGGGTGTGCACATCGACGTGGCCGAATCCGGCGCTCTTCATCATGGCCTTCAGCTCGGCCGGCCCGGGATGGACCCGGATCGATTCGGCGAGGTAGCGATAGCTCTCGGCATCGCCGGCGACCAGCTTGCCGATGCGCGGCAGGACCCGGAACGAATACCAGTCGTAGGCCTTCTCGAGCGGCGCCGCGACCTTGGAGAACTCGAGCACCAGCAACCGTCCACCCGGGCGCAGGACGCGGTTCATCTCGGCCAGCGCGCGGTCCTTGTGCGTCATGTTGCGCAGCCCGAAGGCAACACTGACCAGGTCGAAGGCTTCGCCGGTGAACGGCAGCACCTCGGCATCGCAGAGCGTGGTCGGCAGCAGCAGTCCCTCGTCCTCGAGGCGCTCGCGCCCGCGCTGCAGCATCGCCTCGTTGATGTCGGTGTGCACCACCAGACCACGGGTGCCGACCTTGCGTGCAAAGGCACGCGCCAGGTCACCGGTGCCACCGGCGAGGTCGAGGACGCGGTCGCCTTCGCGCACGGCGGCGACCGCCACCGCATAGGCCTTCCAGCTGCGGTGCAGACCCATCGACATCAGGTCGTTCATCACGTCGTAACGTGCCGCAACCGAATCGAAGACACCGCGCACGCGGCGCGCCTTGTGGGTCTCGTCGACGGTCTCGAAACCGAAATGGGTATCGCTCATGCAGGGCTCCGGCGCGCGCTCAGTGGGAGTGGCTGGCGCAACCCGAGCCGGTCGACGCGGCCATCGGACTGTCGCGATCGACGCCGGCGTCCTTCAGCCGCGCCTCGTACTGCTGCCACAGCTCGTCCTGCTGCGAGCCGAGAAAATGAAGATAGTCCCAGGAGAAGATGCCGCTGCTGTGTCCGTCGGAAAACAGCGGCTGGACTGCATAGTTGCCGACCGGTTCGAGCGACACCAGACCGACTTCGCGTTTGCCGGTCTGCAGCACCTCCTGACCGGGCCCATGCCCCTGCACTTCGGCCGACGGCGAATACACGCGCATCAGCTCGAACGGGATCCTGAACTGGCTGCCGTCCGAGAATGCCACCTCGATGACACGGGACTGCTGATGCACCGTCAGCGCGGTCGCATGCGCAGCGGGTCTTTTATCGGATGGTCTCGGGCCGGCCATGTGGCTACTCGTGAAACAGGAAGCGGTGAGTTTAGCCAAGGCACCCCAGGTGACGCGGCGGCAGGGGATTCGATCCGGCTCCTGCCGACCGATGCGCACCTGCCCTGGCCTCTAGACTGTCAGGCTTGCACAACGACGACAAGGACTCCGCATGAGCCGCGATACCAGCCAATGGCGATTCGAAACCCGCTCGGTGCACGCCGGGTATGTGCCCGAGCCGACGACGCACGCGGTCGCGGTGCCGCTGTACCAGACGGTCGCCTATTCGTTCGACAGCGCGCAGCACGGCGCCGACCTGTTCGACCTGAAGGTCCAGGGCAACATCTACACCCGGATCATGAATCCGACCCAGGCGGTGCTCGAGGAGCGCGTTGCCGCACTGGAAGGCGGCATCGCCGGTCTGGCACTGGCGTCGGGCCAGGCGGCGGTCACGTATGCCATCCAGACCATCGCCGAAGCCGGCGACAACATCGTCTCCAGCAGCGCGCTGTACGGCGGCACCTACAACCTGTTCGCCCACACGCTGCCGCAATTCGGCATCACGACGCGTTTTGCCGACGGCCGCGATGCGGCCAGCTTCGAACCGCTGATCGACGACCGCACCAAGGCGATCTTCGTCGAATCGCTCGGCAACCCGTCGGGCAATGTGACCGACATCGCTGCTGTCGCGGCGGTCGCGCACCGCCACGGCGTGCCGCTGATCGTCGACAACACGGTCCCGAGCCCATACCTGTGCCGCCCGTTCGAACACGGCGCCGACATCGTCGTCCACTCGCTCACCAAGTACCTCGGCGGCCACGGCACCAGCATCGGCGGCATGATCGTCGATTCGGGCCGCTTTCCCTGGGCCGACCACAAGCAGCGCTTCCGGCGCCTGAACGAACCGGATGTCAGCTACCACGGCGTGATCTACACCGAGGCACTCGGGCCGGCTGCCTACATCGGCCGGGCGCGAGTCGTTCCGCTGCGCAACATGGGCGCCGCGATATCGCCCTTCAACGCCTGGCAGATCCTGCAGGGCATCGAGACGCTGGCACTGCGCATGGACCGCATCTGCGACAACGCACTCGCGGTGGCGCGCCACCTGGAAGCGCATCCCAAGGTCGAATGGGTCAATTACGGCGGGCTCGAAGCCCATCCCGATCACGCCCTGGTGCAGTCGATGATGGGCGGCCGCGCATCCGGCCTGCTGACCTTCGGCGTCGCCGGTGGTCGCACCGGCGGAGAGCGCTTTCTCGATGCCCTGCAGCTGTTCACCCGGCTGGTCAACATCGGCGACGTCAAGTCGCTCGCCACGCATCCGGCATCGACGACGCACCGCCAGCTGTCGGACACCGAGCTCGCCGCCTCCGGGGTGACCGAGGAGACGGTCCGGCTGTGCGTCGGCATCGAGCACATCGACGACCTCAAGGCCGACCTCGACCAGGCGCTGGCAGCGGTCTGATCGCTGTCAGACCGCCGGCCGGCGCACGCGCCGGTCGCGCCACGCGAGCCAGCCGAGCGCCGCCGCGAGCACCGCGACCGGCAGCAGGGAACCGAGGTTGAGCATCTGCCAACCCCGGGTCGTCACCAGCGCTCCGGAGGCAAGCGAGGTCAGCGCCATCACCGCGAAGACACAGAAATTGATCGCACCCTGGGCGCGGTCCTTCTCTTCCGGCCGATAGGCATCGACCGACAGGCTGGTGGCGCCGGTGAACAGGAAATTCCAGCCCACACCGAGCAGGAACAGCGCCACGGTGAAGTGCTGCAGCTCGACCCCCGACAGCGCGACGACGATGCACAAGGCATTCAGCACCACGCCGCAGCCCATCACCGCCAGTGCTCCGAAGCGCCGGATCAGCCCGCCGGTGAAAAAGCCGGGCGCATACATGCCGACCACATGCCACTGCAGCACCAGCGCCGCGTCGGCGAATGGCAGGCTGCACACCTGCATCGCCAGCGGCGTCGCCGCCATCAGCAGGTTCATCACACCGTAGCCGAGTGCGGCGCCCAGCGTCGAGACGATGAACAGCGGCTGACGCATGATCTGCATCAGCGGCCGACCCTGCAGCGCCGCCGTGCCGGACGCCGGCGCAGGCGGGAAGCCGATCCGGCCGATGATCGCGATAGGCAACCACGGCGACCCCGGCGAGGGCGAGGTAGGCACCGAGGAACGGCGTTGCGGTCAAGGTGCGGGTGTGCGAGGCGATCGCCGGCCCGAGCACGGCGCCGATCAGGCCGCCGGCAATGACGAACGAGATCGCCTTGTCACGTGAGGCAGCTGGCGCCAGCTCGGCCGCGGCGAAGCGGTAGAGCTGGCCATTGGCGTTGTAGTAGCCGGCGACCGCGGTGGCGCCGACCAGCAGCCAGAAGCTCTCCAGGTGCAGCGCCAGCGCGCCGCCAAGTGCCGACAGCAGGGCCACCACCAAACCGATTCGGAACGAGGTGCGTCGGCCCCACCTCGCCTGCGCCCGCGCGACCAGTGGCGTGCTGGCGGCACCGCCGACCACATACGCCATCACCGGCAGGGTCGCGAGCCACCCGACTGGCGCCAGCCGAAATCCGATCAGACCGTTGATCGCGATGAAGATGACGTTGTTGGTGAGTAGCAGACCCTGGCAGATCGCGAGTCGGACGAGGTCGGCGTTCATGCGGCAGTGTAGGTGCAGGGTTGCCGGCCGTCAGCGAGGAGGCAGCGGCCGGCAGGTGCCGGATGCATCGAGCTGCAACCGATCGATGCGCTGCGCGCCGCCGACGATCGACTCGATGTCGTGGCAGCGATCGCGGTCGGTGCACACCCGCCAGCCATCGACCGTCGCACCCGACACCGCGAGGTGCAGCGCCGTCTGTGCCGGCAGCGTCGGCTGCCAGATCCACCAGCCGTCGCGGAGCACCGCCCCGTCAGGCGGTTCCATGCCGGCACCCGAGCCGCGCACCTGCGCCCGGTCAAGCCGCAACCGTCGATCGGATGTGACGACCCAGTGCTCGCGCCATTCGACGCGCTCGACCGAATGCGTCCACGACAGGGTGAACGCGCTGCCGGCCAGACTCGCCGCGATCCAGGCCGATGCGACGCAGATGCTCACCGGCCGCTCGCTGCCGCCGCGCCGGGTGCCAGCCCGGCCGCGGCGGCCGGCGCGCTCAGCGCTGCTCGGCCAGCGCCGGTATCCGGCGGCTGCGCCACCAGTGGAAGCCGATTGCGACCGCCGACAGCGCGAAGCCGATCTGGTCGGTCATCGGGACGGCAGCAATCAGCGTGATCGCCGCCGTCGCCGCGAGCATCCGCTCGAGGATCGTCATCGGCCGGATCATGTAGCCGATCACCGCCGAGCCCCACAGGCCGATGGCCAGGATCGCCTTCACGATGATGTAGGCCGCTGCGGCGAACAGACCGTAGGCATTGGCCATGTCGCCACCAGGCTGCAGCATCAGCGCCGGCGAATAGACCGCCATGAACGGAATCACGAAACCGGCCGCGGCGACCTTGATCGCCTGGATCGAGATCGAGAGGCCGCGCACCTTGGCGATCGGCGCCGCTGCGAAACACGCCAGCGCCACCGGTGGCGTCAGGTCGGCCAGGATGCCGAAATAGAACACGAACATGTGGCTGACGAGCAGCGGCACGCCGAGCTCGAGCAGCGCCGGACCGGCGATCGACGAGGTGATGATGTAGTTCGGGATGGTCGGGATGCCCATGCCGAGCACCAGGCAGGTCAGCATCGTCAGCAGCAGCGACAGGAACAGGCTTTCCTTGCCGACGGCGACGACGAACTGGCCGAAGGTATTGGCCGCGCCGGTGAGCGTCATCGTGCCGATGATGATGCCGACGATGGCGCACGCGATGCCGACCGGCAGCGCGGTCTTGGCGCCCTCGGCCAGGCTGTCGCGGCACAGCGCGAGCGTCTCGCGCCCGCCCTTGCGGAACAGGTTGATCGCGATCAGTCCCACGATGCCCCAGGTCAGTGCCGGCATGCCGAATTGCTGGAACGAGGCGGCCACCAGTCCGATGCCGATCCAGATGATCACGCGCAGTGCCGTCGACGAGACGCCGAGCGCGATCGAACCGCCGAGGATCAGCATCACCGTCAGGGCCAGGCCCACGGTGCCGGCGAACAGCGGTGTGTAGCCGGAGAACAGCAGTGCAACCAGCACGCCGAGCGGCAGGATCAGGTACCAGCGTTCCTTCAGCGCGCGCAGCGGTGACGGCAACTCGTCGGCCGGCAGACCGGCCAGACCGGCGCGGCCGGCTTCCAGGTGCACCATCCAGAAGGCCGACAGGAAGTACAGGATCGCCGGCACCACCGCAGCCTTGACGACGGTCGCATACGGAACGTCGAGCGTCTCGGCCATGATGAAGGCGACCGCACCCATCACCGGCGGCATGATCTGGCCGCCCATCGATGCAGTTGCCTCCACGCCACCGGCGAAGGCCGGCTTGTAGCCGAAGCGCATCATCAGCGGGATCGTGAACTGGCCGGTCGTGACGACGTTGGCGACGCCCGATCCTGAGATCGTGCCCATCATGCCGGACGCCACCACCGCGACCTTGGCCGGTCCGCCGCGCCGGCTGCCGAACAGCCCGAGCGCGATGTCGGTGAAGAGCGTGATCATCCCGGCCTTCTCGAGGAAGGCGCCGAACAGGATGAAGAGGAAGATGTAGCTCGACGAGACATAGGTCGGGATGCCGTAGACACCCTCGGTACCGAACGTCATGTGGTCGATCACCTGGGCGAAGTCGTAGCCGCGGTGGTTCAGCGGCGCCGGCAGGTATTCGCCGAACAGGCAGTAGGCGAGAAAGGTGCCCGAAATGATCGGCAGCGCCGGGCCCATGACCCGCCAGGTGGCGGTGAACAGCAGCACCAGCAGGGTCACGCCGACCACGATGTCGGTGGTGTTGGGCTCGCCCGCGCGCAGGATCAGCGCGTTGTACTCGAGCCACTGGTAGGCGGCGATGCCGGCGGCGAGCAGGCTCGCGATCCAGGCAACCGCCCGCAACGGCAGCACGTCGCGCCGTGCCGCCGCCATCAGCGGAAAGACCAGCGAGAGCAGGAAGCCGACGTGCACCGCGCGCACGATCTGGCTCGGCAGATCGATGACGTGCGCGGCGGTGGCGATCTGGAAGGCGGAAAAGGCAATCGCCAGCCAGAAGAGCATCCGCCCCTCGGCCCCGGCCGGAAACCCGCCGGCCAGGGGTTCATGTTGCTGAAGCAGCGCGTCGCCGTGCGGCTCGGGGGCGGTGTTCGCGTTCACGTTGCTGTGCTTACTTGGTCAGGCCTTTTTCCTTGTAGTAGCGCGCCGCCCCCGGGTGCAGCGGGATCGGCATGCCGTCGGAGGCGGTCTTCAGGTCGATGGCCGAAGCGGCCTTGTGGGCGGCCACCATCTGCGGCAGGTTCTCGAACAGCTGCTTGGTCATCTGGTAGACCGTTTCGTCCGAGACGCCGGCATGCGTCACCAGGAAGTTGATGACCGCCAGCGTCGGCACGTCGGCCGTCTGGCCGGTGTAGGTGTTGGCAGGGATCGTGGTCGCGACAAACGGCGGTCCGATCTTCTTGGCCACGTCGGCCGGGATCGAGACGACGGTGATCGGCACCGAACTGGCCAGATCGCGGATCGACGAGACGCCCAGTCCGGCCGACTGCAGCGTCGCATCGAGCTGGCGGTTCTTGATCAGCTCGACCGACTCGCCGAACGGCAGGTACTCGGTCTTGGCGAGGTCCTTGTACGACAGGCCCATCGCCTCGAAGATCTGACGCGCATTCACCTCGGTGCCGGACTTGGGCGCACCGACCGACAGGCTTTTGCCCTTCAGGTCGGCAAAGGTCTTCACACCGCTCTGCTGCGAAGCGACGATCTGGATCACGTTCGGATAGACGGCGGCGACCCCGCGCAGCTTGTCGAGCTTCTTCGAAAAACCGACGTCTGCGTCGGCTTCCCAGGCCGCCTTGACCGAGTCGCCGAGCGCCAGTGCGAGTTCGCCCTTGCCCGACTGCAGCAGGTTCAGGTTTTCAACCGAGGCCTTGGTCGACTGCACCTGGGTGCGCACCCCCGGAATCTTCTCGCCATAGATCTTGCCCAGTGCAACGCCGAGCGGGTAGTACACGCCGCTGGTGCCACCGGTCAGGATGTTGATGAACTGGTCGGCCTGGGCGGCTGCCGGGATCAGCGCGGCGGCTGCCAGCGTCAGGACGTGGCGTCGTTTCATGAAAGCGATCAAGACTATCTCCTTGTTGAGCAGGATCGGGCGCTCGGTGCGCAGGCCGACCCCATTTTGCAGACACCGGTCACGTGGCGGCATCGGCACTTGCCATGACAGCCGAAGCCGACATGGATCGATTGAAAGGAAGCGCTGCCGCGCGCATCCGGTTCAGACTTGGTCCAGCGCATGTGCAACCGCTGCATCGAGTGCCGCCGGCTCGACCGCCAGCCGCGCCCACGCCGCCGGCTCGACCGACCGCTGGCGCGTACCCCAGATCGGCTGCGGAAAGTGGCTGTCCCAATCGAAGCGCGCAACCACATGCCAATGCAGATGCGGCACCATGTTGCCGAGTGCAGCCAGGTTCACCTTGGTCGGCTGCAGGGTCTCGATCAGGGCGCGCTCGACCGCAGCGACGAGCTCGACGCAGCGCATCCGCCCGGCGCGATCGAGCTGGCTGAATTCGGCCACATGGCGGAGCAGCACGACGCGGTAATAGGCGGGGAAGTCGGTGTCGTCGACCCGGATCACTCGCCAGTCCGGATCGGCCCAGACCGGTGCACCACCCCTGCCCTGGCACAGCGCGCAATCGCCCGGCGCGACAGCGGCGGGGTCGGTGGCAGCGGCAGGGAACATCCGACGATTATGGTCCGCCCCATGGCCAGGCCCGATTGTGGTTAGTCCGTAGCTCACCGGACCGCCGGTCGGCGGCTACGATCCGACGATGAACGACCGTCGCATCCGGGTACCGCGCCGACGCACGCTGCTGATCGCGGCCGCGGCGGCACCCTGGGTGGCGAGCGGTCGGACGGCGCGAGCGGCGGACCACGTCATCGATCGCGCCCTGCAGCAGCGAATCGCCCGCGATGGCGTCGGCCTGGCCGCAGCGGTCGTGCGGCCCGACGGTACGCGCCTGCACACCGCCGGCGTGGCGCGGAACGGCAGCCCGATGCCCATCGATGAGTCGACCCTGTTCGAGCTCGGCTCGCTGACCAAACCCTTCGTCGCGCTGCTGCTTGCCGACGGCGTCCTGAAGCAGCGTCACGCCTTCGACGACCCGGTCGAGGACCTCCTGCCGGCAGGCCTGCGCCTGCGCGACACGGCGGGCCAGCCGCTGCGCCTGATCGACCTGGCGACGCACCGCTCGGGGCTGCCGCGGCTGCCGCTCGACCTCAAATCGTCCGAACTCGGCGACCCCTATCCGCGCTATGACGAGGCGCGGCTGCACGCCTTTCTGGGCGACTGGAAGCCCCGCCACCGACGCGGCGAGCGCTTCGAGTATTCGAACCTCGGCTACGGGCTGCTCGCCCTCGTGCTGGCACGCCGGCTCGGCCTGTCGTTCGATGCCGCGCTGCGGCGCGAGGTGCTCGATCCGCTCGGACTCGACGACGTGCGCGTTGCGCGCCCGATCCCGCCCGGTGACGATCTGGCTGCAGTCGGCGGCGCGCTCGCAGCGACCCTGTCGATCAACTCGCGCATGGCGTCCGGGCACGGCGCGACGCGCCAGCCGGCCCGGGCCTGGCAGTTTGCCGCGCTGGCCGGCGCGGTCGGTCTGGTCGGTTCGATCGCGTCGGTTGCACGCTTCATGCAGGCCGCCGTCGGCGTGCGCGAAACCGCGCTGGCACAGGCATTCGCCTCCTGCCTGCGTCACCGCACCGAGAGCGCACTGCCGCTGCATCCGTTCGGTCTGGCGTGGGAGATGTCGATGATCGTGGCGCCCGCTGGCACGCGCGAACTGTTCAACCAGGACGGCGCGACCGCCGGCTTCTCGACCTCGATGTGGCTGGAGCCGGCGCGCCGACGCGCCGGCGCAGTGCTCGCCAAATGCCTTCATCGAGACGCGCAGCCTGGGGCTGCAGGCGCTCGATCCGGCGCTCGACGAGGCCGACTTCAACCGCATGCTGCTGCCACCGGCCGTGCTGGCGCCGCTGGCCGGCAGCTATGCCACGCCGGACCGCAGCGATGCCTTCGCGATCCGGTTGCGCGACGGCCGGCTGTGGCTGCACCCCGCCGGCGGGTCCTCAGTCCAGCTGCTGCCCGGCACGGCGCGGACCTTCTTCATCCGCGAGGCGCCGCTGGAGATCGAATTCGGCACCGGCGAGCCACCGCAGCAGCTGTTCGTCCAGCGCGACGGCCAGGCACTGCTGTACCGCCGCCTGCCCTGACCGCGGTCGCGGCGCACCGCATCACACCAGCACGCGCTCGATGCCGCCGTCGTTGGCACGCGCCACGTAGTCGGGCATCCAGTTCTCGCCCAGGATGCGATTGGCCATTTCGACCACGATGTAGTCGGCCTCCAGCAGCCCGTTGTCCAGGTCGCCGCCGTAGCGCGCCAGTCCCTGCAGGCAGCTCGGGCACGAGGTCAGGACCTTGATCTTGCCGTTCTCGGTGACCCCGGACGTGGCACGCAACGTGGCCGCATCGGCCTGCAGCTGCCGCTCCTTGCGGTAGCGCACCTGGGTCGCGATGTCCGGCCGTGTCACGCCGAAGGTGCCCGACTCGCCGCAGCAGCGCTTGGCCTCGATCACGTTGTGCCCGACCAGCGCCTTCACCGTCTTCATCGGCTCCTGCATCTTCAGCGGCGTGTGGCAAGGGTCGTGGTACAGATAGCCGGCATCGGCATTCCCCTCCAGCCGGATGCCCTTCTCGAGCAGGAACTCATGAATGTCGATGATCCGGCTGCCCGGGAAGATCTTCTCGAACTGGTAGCCCTGCAACTGGTCGTAGCAGGTTCCGCAGCTCACCACGACGGTCTTGATGTCGAGGTAATTCAGCGTGTTGGCCACACGATGGAACAGCACCCGGTTGTCGGTGATGATCTTGTCGGCCTTGTCGAACTGGCCGCTGCCGCGCTGCGGATAGCCGCAGCAGAGGTAGCCGGGCGGCAACACGGTCTGCACCCCGGCGTGCCACAGCATCGCCTGGGTCGCGAGCCCGACCTGCGAGAACAGGCGTTCGGATCCGCACCCCGGGAAATAGAACACCGCCTCGCTGTCGGCGCTGCGCTTCGGGTCGCGGATGATCGGAACGTAGTTCTTGTCCTCGATGTCGAGCAGCGCGCGCGCAGTCCGGGTCGGCAGGCCTCCGGGCAGCTTCTTGTTGATGAAGTGGATCACCTGCTCGCGCATCGGCGGCGTGCCGTGGGTCTCGGGCGGGGCGGCGGTCTGCGCCTTGGCGGGCGCGCGCAGCAGCTGGTTGGCGAAGCGCTGCAGCCTGAATCCGACATCGACCATGCCGCTGCGCATCAGCTTGATCGTCTGCGGATTGGTCGCGTTGAGCATCAGCATCGCCGCTGCATTGCCCGGACGGAAGCTCTTCTGTCCCATCTTGCGCAGCAGGTTGCGCATGTTCATGGTGACATCGCCGAAGTCGATGTCGACCGGGCACGGACTCAGGCACTTGTGGCACACGGTGCAGTGGTCGGCGACGTCCTCGAATTCCTCCCAGTGCTTGATCGACACGCCACGCCGCGTCTGCTCCTCGTACAGGAAGGCCTCGATCAGCAGCGAAGTGGCGAGGATCTTGTTGCGCGGGCTGTACAGCAGGTTGGCACGCGGCACATGGGTGGCACACGCCGGTTTGCACTTGCCGCAGCGCAGGCAGTCCTTGATGCTGTCGGAGATGGCGCCGATGTCGCTGCGCTGCATGATCAGCGACTCGTGACCCATCAGGCCGAAGCTCGGGGTGTAGGCGTTCGTCAGGTCCGCGTGCACCCGGTGCGGATCGGCATCCGGCCCCGGATGGCGCAGCAGCTTGCCCTTGTTGAAACGGCCTTCCGGATCGACGCGCTGCTTGTACTCGCTGAATGGCGCCAGCTCGGCATCGGTCAGGAACTCGAGCTTGGTGATGCCGATGCCGTGTTCACCCGAGATCACCCCGTTCAGGCTGCGGGCGAGTTCCATGATGCGCACCACCGCCTCATGGGCGGTCTGCAGCATCTCGTAGTTGTCGCTGTTGACCGGGATGTTGGTGTGCACGTTGCCGTCACCGGCGTGCATGTGGAGCGCGATCCAGACCCGGCCCTTGAGCACGCGCTGATGGATCGCCATGCATTCGCCGACGATGGGCGCCAGCGCCTTGCCGGCGAAGATGCGCTGCAGCGGCGCGCACAGCTGCGTCTTCCAGGAAGCGCGCAGGCTGTGGTCCTGCAGGCGCTCGAAGTAGCTGCGCTGCGGATCTTCGCCGGGTGCACTGTCCGGCGCCGGCTCGACGTCGAGATTGCCGAGCCAATGCTGCCACAGGCCGCGCACCTCGCGCAGCAGCGCCAGCGCCTGCTGCACCCGGTCCTCGAGCAGTTCGGCCGACGCAATCTCGCCCGCATCGTCGCCCTTGCCGAGCGGCAGCCGACCCTCGAGGAAGAAGGTCTCCAGCGCATCGACCAGCGCCAGCTTGTTGCGCAGGCTGAGCTCGATGTTCAGTCGCTCGATGCCGTTGGTGTACTCGCCCATGCGCGGCAGCGGGATCACCACGTCCTCGTTGACCTTGAAGGCATTGGTGTGGCGACTGATCGCCGCGGTGCGCTTGCGGTCGAGCCAGAACTTCTTGCGTGCATCGGCGCTGACCGCGACGAATCCCTCGCCAGAGCGGCCGTTGGCCAGCCGCACGACTTCGCTCGTCGCCCGCGCCACCGCATCCGGATCGTCGCCCGCGATGTCGCCGATCAGCACCATCTTCGGCAGCCCGCCGCGCTTGCTCTTGGTCGCATAGCCGACCGCCTTCAGGTAGCGGTCGTCGAGGTGCTCGAGCCCGGCCAGCAGCACCGGCACGCGCCGTCCGCCTTCCATCTCGAGGCCACCGGCCTTGACCAGCCCGAACATGTAGTCCTTGATGTCGACGATGCTGGGCACCGCGTCCTTGGCATTGCCGAAGAATTCCAGGCACACCGTGCGGGTGTGACCCGGCATCTTGTGCACGATCCAGCGCGCACTCGTGATCAGGCCGTCGCAGCCCTCCTTCTGGATGCCCGGCAGGCCGGCCAGAAACTTGTCGGTGACGTCCTTGCCGAGTCCTTCCTTGCGGAAGACGCTGCCCGCAATCTCGAGCCTTTCGGTGCGCTCCAGCACCTTGCCCGATGCATCGAAATACTTCAACTCGAAGGTGGCGCGCTCGGCATCGTGGATCTTGCCGAAGTTGTGGTCGAGGCGGGTCACCTCGAGCCACTTGGCCTGCGGTGTGACCATGCGCCACGAGACCAGGTTGTCGAGCGCCGTGCCCCACAGCACCGCCTTCTTGCCACCGGCATTCATTGCAATGTTGCCGCCGATGCACGACGCGTCGGCCGACGTGGGGTCGACCGCGAAGACATGTCCGGCGGCGTCGGCCACGTCGGCGACGCGCTGGGTGACCACGCCCGCCTCGGTCCAGATCGTCGCCACCGGCTGCTCGGTGCCGGGCAGGCGGATGAACTCGACCCCGCTCATGGACTCGAGCTTCTCGGTGTTGATCACCGCGCTGTTCCAGATCAGTGGAATCGCACCGCCCGTATAGCCGGTGCCGCCGCCGCGCGGGATGATCGTCAGTCCGAGCTCGATGCAGGCCTTGACCAGCCCGGCCATCTCGGCTTCGCTGTCGGGCGTCAGCACGACGAACGGGTATTCGACCCGCCAGTCGGTGGCGTCGGTGACGTGCGAGACGCGCGACAAGCCGTCGAACTTGATGTTGTCCTTGCGGGTGAGCCGGCCGAAGACGCGCGTCGAGCGACGGCGCAACTCGGCCACTTCCTCGAACTGGGCGGCGAAGCGCTCCACCATGGCGCTGGCAGCCTGCAGCAATTCACCGACGATTGCATCGCGCTGCGGATCGTCACCCGGTCGACGCCGCTTCTCGATCTCGCCGAGCCGGTGGTGCAGCGCCTCGATCAGCAGCCGGCGCCGCTTCGGGTTGTCGAGCAGGTCGTCCTGCAGGTACGGATTGCGCTGCACGACCCAGATGTCGCCGAGCACCTCATAGAGCATGCGCGCCGAACGCCCGGTCTGCCGCTCCTCGCGCAGCCGATCCAGCACCTCCCAGGCACGGCTGCCGAGCAGCCGGATCACGATCTCGCGATCCGAGAAGGAGGTGTAGTTGTACGGAATTTCGCGCAGCCGCGCGGCGGCGTGCGCCGGCACGTCTCGGGCGGCGATCGACGCGAGCTGGCTCAGGGAAGTCGGTGCATTCATGAAATCCGGGCAGCGGTCGATGCCCCAGCGGCACTTGGGCACAGATGTTAACGCACCGTGTCGGCGCGTTCAGGGTTAGCCCGAATGCCCATCGCGCAGGCCGCCGCGTGCGCGGCTGCGGCCGCGGACGGAGCCTCACTCGTCGCTGCAATCGCGCAGTGGCAGGTGCTGGCTGGCCGCATAGCGCTGGGCCGCGACTTCGACCATCAGGCGCACCATCGAGGCGTCGGCGGCGACCCAGTCGGAGATGACGCTCCAGCGCCGGCCGAGCCATTGCTGGAACTTGACCGCGCCGCTGCCCTCGTGGTCGGCGCACGAGATCGCGAGCGGTGGCAGCAGCTCGAGCGCCCCCAGCTGGCCCAGCCGCGCTTCGTCCAGCGCCAGCTGTTCGAGCCCCCAGCGCAATTCGTCGCCGCTGAGCGACCCGGGCGCCGAAGCGCTTCTGCGCCGCGCGCATCGCCTCGGCAATCAGGATGCCCTGGATCACGCCCCGGTTGTAGGAGGCACTGCCGACGATCTGGCGATCGGACGGCGGCCGGCCGCCGTCGCCGGCATGGACATGGCGCACGATGTCGCGGATGACCGGGAAGTTCATGCCCGACGGGTTGAGCGACACCGCGATGTAGCCGCGCGCCGCGGGGCCGGCGGGCAGCACATCGTGATCGGCTCCGCTCAGGCCGAAGCCGATGATCCGCTCGGCCGGAAAGCCGGCCCTGGCTGCGGCCTGCAGCGCCGCCGGCGTCATCGGACCGGGCCCGGCCAGCAATACCCAGTCGGGATCGTCGGCACGGATGCGATCCCAATGAGGCTGCTGCTCGGCACCCGGAATCTCGACCCCGATCGTCGACAGCTGGAAGCCGTGGTGCTCGGCAAGCAGCTGCAGCAGGCCGAGTGCCTCGCGTCCGGTGGCGACATTCAGGTAGAGGTAGGTGATGCGCTTGCCACGCAAGCGCTGCATTCCGCCCTCGCGCTGACCGATGAAGCGGATCTGGGCCGACGCCTGGCTGAGCAGGTTGGCGATGATCGGGAAGGCGTAGGGGAAGGCCCGGCCGTCGGAGGCATCGGCACGGCCGTAGCCGAACATCAGCATCGGGACGCGCAGGCTGCGACTGCGCTCGGTCAACGCGTACGAGATGGCGCTCGACAGCGGCAGCACGAGCGCGGCGCCGCTTTCGACCGCCCGCTCGAAGCACTGCACCCCACGCGCATCGTCGAATCCGGTTTCGCATTCCTCCCAGCGCAGGCGCACGCCGTTGACGCCGCCATCGCGGCGATTCAGCAGCTCGAGGTAATCGACCAGACCGCTCGGGGTCACGCTGCCCGCCGGCCCGGCGATCTCGCGTCCGGTGAAGATCGAGATGAACTGTTCGGACCCGCCGGCGACCGGCGCAGCGCCCAGCCAGCCGCCGCAGACGGCGAGCACCAGGGCCAGGGCGATGCGGCGCATCGGCTGCTCATCAGCGTGGAAGCTGATCCCGATAGACCGACACCCGTTGCACCATGGCGCGCACCCGACGCTCGGCGTCGGCCGGGGTGTGGGGTGCGGCGCAGCTGTAGGTGCCGGCGCAATAGCGGCGCCACTCCGGACTGGCCAGCACCTGTGCCAGTGCCTGCGCCAGCGCCGCGACCTTGTCCGGCGCCACGCTCGCATTCATCGCCAGGGCACGGAAATTCGGCAGGTCGTCGATGGCCAGGCCGAATTCGCGCGCCACCGGCACGTCTGGAAACGCCGGGTGACGCTGCGGCGCGAACGTCACCAGCGGGCGCAGGCGGCCGACCGCCAGCATCGGTGCGACATCCCCCGGTTCCTCGTACAGCGCATCGGTCTGGCGCTCGATCGCCGCCTCGTAGCGCGCCTCCGGATTGGCGAATGGTGCATTCTGGGTCCGGAAGCCGACGGCTGCGAGATACGCCAGTGTCAGGTCGTCGGTCGTCCCGAAGCCCGACGTGGCAACGCGCAGACGGCCCGGCTGGGCGCGCGCCGCGTCGAGAAAATCGGCGAAGGACCGGAACGGGCTGTCAGAGGCGACGAACAGCATCGACGGCGAATCCTGCACCAGCCCGAGCAGCTTGAAGTCGTCGGGGCCGACGGTGCCGACCCCGTCGGCCCAGGCCGAAACCGTCAGTGCGATCAGCGTCACCAGGGTGTGTTCAGGGTCGGGACTCAGCAGCAGGCGGGTCAGACCGGCATTGCCCGAGGCTCCCGACACGTTGCTGACCAGCACCGGCACGCCGATCACCGGCTCGAGCAGTTCGGCGATCTTGCGCGCCATGCCGTCGGCCCCCCCGCCCGGTCCGAAGGTGACGATCAGCTCGAGCGGACGCAGTGGCAGATCGGCGCGCACCCGTTGCGGAGTCGGTTCGCGGGCGAAGAACAGCGAGATGGTGTAGCGGATCACGTCCTTGTAGCGCGGCGGGGCGTTGTCCAGCCAGTTCTGCAGGTACTGCTGGAAGCTGGCCCCCGGCGCGTCCAGGTTGAGAAAGCCGATCGCCTCCCACAGGTCGGGGTTTTCCTCGAACAGCGGCAGCATCAGGTTGGCGACGATCTCGTTGCGGTTGCGGTCGTAGGCGCTGCCGCTCAACCGCTGGCTGGCGTCCTGGTACCAGCGCGCCAGGTTCATGCCGGCCGGCAGGCGACGGTGCGATTCGAGCTCGAAGCGCTGCGCGATCTCGCGCAGGCGCGGCGCGGCTGCCGCCAGCTCCGGTGACGGCGCGTCGCGCTGCCACGCCGCCGACAGTGCCTTCAGCGTGTAGAGCGACGCCACCTCGCACAGCGCCTCTTCGAACCACTGGTGGTTGCGTGTCACCGCATGGTGGCGATGCCGTTCGTAGTTGGCGAGCACGTGACAGAACTCGTGCGCGAACTCGTAGACATACGGCCCGGGTGCGGCGCCGCTCGCGCTCAGCTCGATCCGGTACTCACCCCCCGGTCCGCGGTCATACAGTGCAACCGGTGCGCGCATCGATCGCGAGACCAGGATCGGCGCCAGCGGACGGCCGGGAAACTTCGACAGCAGTTCGCCCGCCACTGCCTGCAGCACGAGCTGGATGGTCTTGATCTCGGCGCCGGCCCAACCGCGCGGATCGACATGGATCGACAGTTCGCCAGCCGCAAAGCGTCGCTGCTCGGCCGGCGCGGGCTGGGCCCGGATCGCACGCGCCGGCGTCGAGCCGAGCAGGCGGCGCGCCGGCGCGTCGAGCACTGCATCCGGACGCAGGCCGGCACTGCTGACGGCCAGCGACTGGACGTGGCGCGCTGCATCCCTGAGCGTCGCGAGCGCCGGTTCGTCGAAGGCGAACGGCAGCGCCACACGCCGCTGCGGTTCGCCGCCGACGAGTGCGGCATGTTCACCGTACAGCGCCTGCCACAGGTCCGAGGGACTGAAGCCGGATGTCTGCGACACCGCGGTCTGCACCACCTCATTGGCATGCTGCGGGTCCGACAGGTGGTGCTGGGCCTCGAATTCGGCCCGCAGCCAGGCCTGCAGCACATCCGGGCGGCGTTCGATCAGATCCGTGCGCATCGCCACGAAGACGCCGTCACGCTGTCCCAGGCTCGGGCCGGCGGCGACCCGCCGTGCCACGCCTTCGCGAATCAGCCGCGAGGCACTCGGTTCGGAGACCACCGCGGCATCGAGCCGCCCGGCCCGCAGGCCGGCGGTGATCACCTCGACATTGCGATCCAGGATCACGCTGCGCTCCCGCTGGCGTTCCAGAATCCGGCTGGCGAACCGGCCCATGCAGCTGTCGAGCGGCGCGGCGATGGCCCGTCCGCCGAGCCAGTCCAGCGCCGCAGCCGGGCTGCCCAGGCGCGGCGCATCGGCCCGCACCAGCAGAACGCTGCACTGGTCGCCCGAAATGCCCGCCACCGCGACCAGCCGGACGGCGCGCGAGGCGCTTGCGTGCACCGCCGCCACATCGTCGACATAGCCGATCTGCAGTTGATTCGCCTCGAGGCCGGCGGCGATCTTGGCGCCGTCGATCGAGGCGGCGAATTCGACCTTCGAGCCGGGCGGCAGGTACTTCTCGAACAACTGCCGCCCCCGCACCACCAACGCCGACCAGGATCCGCTGAAATAAGGCGTATAGCCCACCTGCAGACGGATCGGCTGGCCAGGTGCTCCGTATTCCGCAGGCGCCGCCCGGACGACCCCGCCCGCACCCGCGAGCAGGACCGAGACGATGATGCCGACGGCGACAGACTTCATGCAAAGCTCTCGTGGCCAATGCCACGCAGCTTAGACCGCCGACCGGCGTCGGTGAAGCAGGCGAACCCCGAGCCGGCGGCGGAATCGCCTGCCTGACCCGTCAGTCGCCGCCAGCGTACTGATTCAGCCGCAGCGAACCGGCGGCAGTGTCGGGGCCGGCCGGATCGATCCGGGCCATCACCTCCTCGCGCGTCAGGCCGGGCTCGCCGAAGGCGCGACCCTGGGCACCACTCGAAACATCGGCCGAGGGTTCGATCGCGGTCCCGTCATAGGCCTCGTTCGACGGCGTCGGCAGCAACGGCCGCTCGGCCGGGGAACTGCTCTGGCTGAATGCGCGTCCGTGGGCACCCTGTGCATCCGAGGTCGTGCCGAAATCGCCGCCCCACGCCTCGCCGACGGCCCACGGTTCGGCCGATCCGGACATCCTGGGGCTTTCGTGCATCGCCTGAGCACCCGCAACGCCGACCGTCAGAGCCGCTGCAGCTCCGACCATGATCTTCAATGCATGCATGATGACTCTCCTTTGGTGTACCGCCGGTTGCGGCGTCGGCTGAATGCCTGGCGCCACCCGACCTGAACAGACTAGGTATTACCCTGATTGATTACAAGGCGCAGCCTCCACGCGCCTGAGGAGAGGCAGAATCGCCGATCCCTGCAGATTGGTCGGTGTGCCGGGCCGAAAGCTGACGTTTTCCATGCCTTGACAGCGGACATTCGCGGATGTCGGCTGCACGGCGTCTCCAGAGCTGCACACGGCTGTCACGACTGCGCTGCATTCCTTACCATTGGCAACGAGCTTCAAAGCCGCAACTGAACCAGGAACCTGATCCGATGACAACGAACAAGCTCGCGCTCGCGACAGCGGTTGTGCTCGCGACCGTCGGCGCCCCCGCGCATGCCGAAACCGAGATCCAGTGGTGGCACGCGATGAGCGGCCCGCTCGGCGACTGGGTCAACGACCTGGCAAAGGATTTCAATGCCAGTCAGAAGGACTATGTGGTGGTGCCGACCTACAAGGGCACCTACGGCGAGGCCTTCACCGCGGCGATGGCGGCCTTCCGCGCCGGAAATGCGCCTGACATCCTGCAGGTCTACGAAGTCGGCACGGCCACCATGATGGCGGCCAAGGGCGCGGTCAAACCGGTCGGCGATGTGATGAGCAGCGGCGGTGCGAAGTTCGATTCGAGCGCCTACATCCCGGCCGTCGCCGGTTACTACACCGCACCGAACGGGCAGATGCTGAGCTTCCCGCTCAACAGTTCGACGACGATCTTCTACTACAACAAGGACGCCTTCAAGGCGGCCGGTCTCGATCCCGAGAAGGCGCCGAAGACCTGGCCTGAAGTCGTGCTGGCGGCGGCCAAGCTGAAGGCGAGCGGTCACAAGTGCCCGTTCACCACCAGCTGGATCAGCTGGACCCAGCTCGAGAGCTTCTCGACCTGGCACAACGTGCTGTTCGCCACCCAGAACAACGGCTTCGGCGGCACCGGCGCGCGGCTGGCGATCGACTCTCCGCTGCACGTGCGCCATTTCGAGAACCTGGCCAACATGTCCAAGCAGGGCCTGTTCGTCTACAAGGGTCGTGACAACAAGGCCGACGTCACCTTTCCGTCCGGCGAGTGCGCGATGATCACCGCGTCGTCGGGCCTGTATTCACGCGTCAGCAAGGAAGCCAAGTTCGCCTACGGCATCTCGGCCCTGCCGTATTACCCGGATGTCGAGGGTGCGCCGCAGAACACGATCATCGGTGGCGCCAGCCTGTGGGTGTTGGCCGGCAAGAAGCCCGAGACCTACAAGGGTGTGGCGGCCTTCTTCAACCACCTGTCCAGGCCCGAGGTCCAGTCGGCCAGCCACATGCGCACCGGCTACCTGCCGATCACGATGGCGGCCTACGAGCTGACCGAGAAGTCCGGCTTCTACAAGGAGAAGCCGGGGACGGACGTGGCGGTGCAGCAGATGATCCGCAAGACCACCGACAAGTCGCGCGGCATCCGGCTCGGCAACCACAACCAGATCCGCACCATCATCGACGAGGAGACCGAACAGATCTGGACCGGCCGCAAGTCGGCCAAGGAAGCACTCGGCGACGCAGTCAAGCGTGGCAACGAGCAGCTCGAGCGCTTCCAGAAGGCCAACAAGGGCTGAACCTCCGGCGGTACGGATCGGCGCCGCCGGCGCCGGCCGACTTCCCGACCTCGCCGCCACGGCGAGGTCAACTTCCTGACCCGAGTGATGGAAAAGCGCGTCCTGTTCAAGTCTCGCTGGCTGCCCTGGGTGCTGATCGCACCGCAGGTGGTGGTGATCACGGTCTTCTTCTTCTGGCCAGCCGGCCAGGCGCTGCTGCAGTCGTTCCAGCTGCAGGACGCGTTCGGCATGTCGACCGAGTGGGTCGGCCTCGACAACTTCCGGGCCCTGTTCGCCGACCCGTCGTACCTCGAGTCGTTCAAGATCACCGCCTGGTTCTCGCTGCTGGTGGCCGGCCTCGGCATCGCGATCTCGCTCGTGCTGGCGGTCTTCGCCGATCGCATCGTGCGTGCCGCCCTGCTCTACAAGACCTTCATGATCGTGCCGTATGCCGTCGCACCGGCGGTGGCCGGCGTGCTGTGGCTGTTCATGTTCTCGCCCACGCTCGGCGTCGTCGCCTATGCACTGGCCGGCATCGGCATCGACTGGAACTACCTGCTCAACTCGGACCATGCGATCGCGCTGATCGTGTTCGCGGCGGTATGGAAGCAGATCTCGTACAACTTCCTGTTCTTCCTGGCCGGGCTGCAGTCGATCCCGAAGTCGCTGATCGAGGCAGCGGCGATCGACGGCGCCGGTCCGTGGCGCCGCTTCTGGACGCATCCAGTTCCCGCTGCTGTCGCCGACTGCCTTCTTCCTGCTGGTGATCAACATCGTCTATGCGTTCTTCGACACCTTCTCGATCGTCGACGCGACGACCCAGGGTGGTCCCGGCCAGGACACGATGATCCTGGTCTACAAGGTCTACAACGACGGCTTCAAGAACGGCGATCTCGGCGGCTCGGCGGCGCAGTCGGTGGTCCTGATGGCGATCGTCATTGCGCTGACCGTGATCCAGTTCCGCTACGTCGAAAAGAAGGTGAACTACTGATCGCCGCCCCGTCCGACGCCCGGACCGCCTGCCCTGCGGAGGCTGATCATGGTTGAACGTGACCGCGCGCTGCGCGTGCTGAGCCACCTGGTGATGCTGCTCGGCGTGCTGATCGTCGCCTTTCCGCTCTACCTGGCCTTCGTGGCGGCATCGCACACCGCCCAGGACATCGTGCAGGCGCCGATGCCGATGCTGCCCGGCAGCAACCTGCTCGAGAGCTTCAGCTCGGCGCTGTTCGGCGGCGGCGCCGGCGCCGGATCGACCGCGCCGGCGGCGCGCATGCTGTGGGTCAGCTTCGTCACCGCGATGGTGATCTCGGTCGGCAAGATCTCGATCTCGCTGCTGTCGGCGTTCGCGATCGTCTACTTCCGCTTTCCGCTGCGCAACTTCTTCTTCTGGGCCATCTTCATCACGCTGATGCTGCCGGTCGAGGTGCGCATCCTGCCGACCTACAAGGTGGTGGCCGACCTCGGCATGCTCAACACCTACGCCGGCCTGACGGTGCCGCTGATCGCCTCGGCGACGGCAACCTTCCTGTTCCGCCAGTTCTTCCTGACCGTCCCCGACGAGACTGGTCGAGGCGGCGCGCATGGACGGCGCCAGCCCGATGCGCTTCTTCATCGACATCCTGGTGCCGCTGTCGAAGACATCGATCGCGGCGCTGTTCGTGATCCAGTTCATCTACGGCTGGAACCAGTACCTGTGGCCGCTGCTGGCGACCTCGAGCGAAGACATGTACCCGGTGGTGATCGGCATCAAGCGGATGATCGCCGGCGGCGATGCCGCCAACGAATGGAACGTGGTGATGGCCACCGCGCTGCTGGCGATGCTGCCGCCGGCGCTGGTGGTCGTGCTGATGCAGAAATGGTTCGTCAAGGGCCTGGTCGATACCGAGAAATGAACTGAACCGCCATGGCCTCGATCTCCCTGCGCAAGGTGCACAAGAGCTATCGCTCGGGCACCAAGGTCAACCCAGGTGATCCACGGCGTCGACGCCGAGATCGCCGATCGTCGAATTCATCGTCATCGTCGGCCCGTCGGGCTGCGGCAAGTCGACGCTGCTGCGCATGGTCGCCGGCCTGGAGGAGATCAGCGGCGGCGAGATCGCGATCGGCGGACGGGTCGTCAACGACGTCGAACCGGCCAAGCGCGACATCGCGATGGTGTTCCAGAACTACGCGCTCTACCCGCACATGAACGTGTTCGACAACATGGCCTACGGGCTGAAGATCGCCCGGGTTCGCGCCCGACCAGATCCGCCAGCGGGTCGACCGTGCCGCGCAGATCCTGCAACTCGGGGCACTGCTGCAGCGCAAGCCGCGCGAACTGTCGGGCGGCCAGCGTCAGCGGGTGGCGATGGGTCGCGCCATCGTGCGCCAGCCGCAGGCCTTCCTGTTCGACGAGCCGCTGTCGAACCTGGACGCCAAGCTGCGCGCGCAGACGCGGCTGGAGATCCGCAAGCTGCATGCCGAGCTCGGCGTGACCTCGCTGTTCGTGACCCACGACCAGGTCGAGGCGATGACGATGGCGCAGCGCATGATCGTGATGAACGCCGGCCGGATGGAACAGATCGGCACCCCCGACGAGGTCTACCAGCGTCCGGCGACCGCCTTTGTCGCCAGCTTCATCGGTTCGCCGCCGATGAACCTGCTCGATGGTACGGCCGACGGCGCGCAGCTTCACGCATTGCCGGTCAGGCCCTGCCGCTGCCTGCGCCGGCGCCGCGCCAGCGGTGCACTGATCGTCGGCCTGCGACCGGAACACGCCCGGCTGGCAGCGCCCGATCAGCCGGGCTGGCCGTTCGAGGTCGGACTGGTCGAGATGCTCGGCGCCGAACGCCTGGTCCACGGCAGCGTCGCCGGTGCCGAATTCACGGTGCGCATGGATGCCATGCTCGCCGAGCCCGCAACTCGGCGATCCGATGCGGCTGCAGTTCGATGCCGAGCGGCTGCACTGGTTCGACGCCGCAACCCGGGTGCGGATCGGATGACCGATCCGCGCGCAGCCGACTGGCCGCTGCCGTTCTGGATCGCGCACCGCGGCGCCGGCAAGCTGGCACCCGAAAATACGCTGGCCGCGTTCCGGGTCGGTGCGGCGCACGGCTACCGTGCGTTCGAATGCGACGTCAAGCTCAGCCGGCGATCGCATTCCGATGCTGCTGCACGACGCTGAACTGGACCGCACGACCAGCGGCAACGGCCGCGCCGCCGACCTCGACTGGAGCGAGCTGTCGCGCCTGGATGCCGGCAGCTGGCACGGCCGCCTGCACGCCGGCGAACCGCCGGCCTCGCTGGCTGCGGTGGCGGCGTTTTGCCGCGCCAACGCCCATGCGTTGAACATCGAGATCAAGCCGACGCCGGGCGACGAAGGCGAGACCGGGTAGCCGGGTCGCGCGGGCAGCGCGCGCAGCGTGGCTGGGCAGCGCCAGTCAGCCGGTGCTCAGCTCGTTTTCGCCCGCCGCGCTCGAGGCGGCGGCACAGGCAGCGCCCGAACTGCCGCGGGCGCTGCTGCTCGATGCGCTGCACGAAGGCTGGCCGGAGTTGCTGGAGCGGCTCGGTTGCCGAGCCCTGGTGATCAACCATGCCCTGGTCGACGCCGCGCTGGTGCAGCGGGTGCAAGCCTCGGGTCGACGCCTGCTGGTCTACACGGTCAACGAGCCATCGCGCGCCGCCGAACTGATCGGGTACGGCATCGACGGGCTGATCACCGACGCGGTCGACCGGCTCTCACCCGGCGCACGCTGAGCGGCGTCCGGCCGCAGGCCGAAAGCCTGCTCCGTTGCAGCGGAGCAGGCTGTTCGTGCGCTCGGCCGCCTGTCGACCGTCCGGGTCTCGAGGAGCCGTCCTGGCATGGACCTGCCGATCTTAGCGCGGCCCGGCGCGGGTCAGCGGAGACACGCCGTGCTGCCAGGGAGTCACCGGGCGTCCGGGCGGCAGCGCCTCAGGAGCGGTAGTCGGCGTTGATGCTGACGTAGTCGTGGCTCAGGTCGCAGGTCCAGACCGTGGTCTGGTGCGGCCCGCGGTGCAGATCGACCTTGACCGTGATCTCTGCCTGCTTCATCACCCGTTGGCCGTCCTCCTCACGGTACGCCGGATGGCGACCGCCGCTGCGCACGACCAGCACATCGTCGAGATGCAGGTCGATCAGGCCCTGGTCGAGGTCGTCGATGCCGGCGTAGCCGACCGCCGCCAGGATGCGACCGAGGTTCGGATCGCTGGCGAAGAAGGCGGTCTTGACGAGCGGCGAATGGGCGATCGCATAGGCGACCTTGCGCACCTCGGCATCGGATCACGACCGCCCGCGACCTCGATCGTGATGAACTTGGTTGCACCTTCGCCGTCGCGCACGATCGCCTGGGCGAGCGTCTGCGCCACCGCCGACCACCGCATCGCGCAGCGCCTGGCCATCCGGCGAATCGAGCCGGTCGACCGGCATGTTGCCGGCCTGGTGGGTGGCGATCAGCACCAAGCGAATCGTTGGTCGAGGTGTCACCGTCGATCGTGATGCGGTTGAAGCTCAGGCTCGCCGCCTCGTCGAGCAGCGGCTGCAGCAGCGTCGGCGTCGATCGCGGCATCGGTCGCGATGAAGCCGAGCATGGTCGCCATGTTCGGCTTGATCATGCCGGCGCCCTTGCTGATGCCGGTGATCGTGACGGTCCGACCGCCGATCTGGAGCTGACGTGACGCCGCCTTCGGCAGCGTGTCGGTGGTCATGATCGCGCTTGCCGCGTCGGCCCAGTGATCGGGCTGCAGGTCGGCGAGCGCGGCCGGCAGACCGGCTTCGATGCGCTCCGAAGGCAGGGTCTCCATGATCACGCCGGTCGAGAACGGCAGCACCTGTTCGGGCGCGAGATCAAGGTGCTGAGCCAGCGCGATGCAGGTCGAGGTCGCGCGCACCAGGCCATCGTCACCGGTGCCCGCATTCGCATTGCCGGTATTGATCAGCAGCGCCCGGATGCCCAGACCGGCCTGCAGGTGCCTGCGACACAGCTGCACCGGCGCGGCGCAGAAGCGGTTCAGCGTGAAGACACCGGCCACGCTGCTGCCTTCGGCGAGCTCGACCACCGTCAGGTCCCGCCGACCCGCCTTGCGGATGCCGGCCATCGTGGTGCCGATCCGCACACCCGCAACGGCATGCAGCTCTTCGGGACAGCGGCGCTCTCAGGTTGACGGGCATGGCGCGGGACCTCGGGTCAAAGACGATTTCTGATTGTAGGGAGCCGTTCGGGCGCAACGCCTCAGGCCAGCCGGCCGTGGCATTGCTTGTATTTCTTGCCGCTGCCGCACGGGCACGGATCATTGCGTCCCACCTTGCGGAACCTCGCCATCCGGCATCGCGTCCGGGCCCTGCGTGGCGACGCTGCCGTCCTCGAGCGGATGGGTGTAGGTGACGTTGCCCAGCTGCGGCGGCACGCTGCTCGATCGCCTCGGCCGCACGTGCCGCCTCGTCCTGGCTCTGGATGCGCACCGTCATCAGCGACCCGGGTCACGTCTGCCTTGACCGAATCGAGCAGCTGGCTGAACAGCTCGAAGGCCTCGCGCTTGTACTCCTGCTTCGGATTCTTCTGTGCATAGCCGCGCAGGTGGATGCCCTGGCGCAGGTAGTCGAGTGCGGCGAGGTGCTCGCGCCAGTGGTGGTCGATCGACTGCAGCAGGATCATCCGGATGAACGGCATGAACTGCTCGGCGCCGACCCGCTCGAGCTTGTCGGCGAACGAGGCGTCGGCAGCCTGCACCACCCGCTCGACCAGGTCCTCGTCGGTCAGCGATTCGCTGTCCTCGACATGCCCCTTCAGGTCGATCTCGAGCTGCCATTCGTCGGCCAGCTGGCGCTGCAGGGCATCCAGGTCCCACTGCTCCTCGACGCTGTTCTCCGGCACGAAGTTGCGCACCACGTCGGTCATCGCGCTGCGCCGCAGGTTGCCGATCTGCGGCAGCAGGTCGGTCGTCTCGAGGATGTCGTTGCGCTGCTGGTAGACCACCTTGCGCTGGTCGTTGGAGACGTCGTCGTATTCGAGCAGCTGCTTGCGGATGTCGAAATTGCGCGCCTCGACCTTGCGCTGCGCGCTCTCGATGCTGCGCGTGACGATGCCGGCCTCGATCGCCTCGCCTTCGGGCATCTTCAGCTTGTCCATGATCGCGCGCACCCGGTCGCCGGCGAAGATGCGCATCAGCGAATCGTCGAGCGACAGGTAGAAACGCGAGGATCCCGGGTCACCCTGGCGGCCCGAGCGGCCGCGCAACTGGTTGTCGATGCGGCGCGACTCGTGACGTTCGGTGGCGATGATGCGCAGACCGCCCTGGGCCTTGACCGCTTCATGCAGCCCCTGCCACTCGGAGCGCAGCGTCTCGGCGCGTGCCGCCCGGTCCTCGGGCGTGATCGTCGGGTCGGCGTCGATCGTCTTGATCTGGTTCTCGACGTTGCCGCCCAGCACGATGTCGGTGCCGCGACCGGCCATGTTGGTCGCGATGGTGATCATTCCCGGCCGCCCGGCCTGGGCCACGATCTCGGCTTCGCGCGCATGCTGCTTGGCGTTGAGCACGTTGTGCGGCAGATCGGCCTTCGTCAACAGGCCGGAGATCAGCTCCGAGTTCTCGATCGACGTGGTGCCGACGAGCACCGGCTGGCCGCGACCGCGGCACTCGCGGATGTCGTCGATCACCGCATTGAATTTCTCGGCGCTGGTCTTGTAGATCAGGTCGAGCTCGTCCTTGCGGATGGTCGGCCGGTTCGGCGGAATCACCACCGTCTCCAGACCGTAGATCTCCTGGAACTCGTAGGCCTCGGTATCGGCGGTACCGGTCATCCCGGACAGCTTGCCGTACATGCGGAAGTAGTTCTGGAACGTGATCGAGGCCAGGGTCTGGTTCTCGCTCTGGATCGGCACGCCCTCCTTCGCCTCGACGGCCTGGTGCAGCCCGTCGGACCAGCGGCGGCCGCTCATCAGGCGACCGGTGAACTCGTCGACGATCACGACCTCGAGGCCGTTGTCGCCCTGTTGCACCACATAGTGCTGATCGCGGTTGTACAGGTGGTTCGCCCGCAGCGCCGCATACACGTGGTGCATCAGCGAGATGTTGGCCGCGTCGTACAGGCTTGCCCCCTCGGGCAGCAAGCCGGCCTGCGCGAGCAGCCGCTCGGCATTCTCGTGGCCCTGCTCGGTCAGGTAGACCTGGTGTGTCTTCTCGTCGACGGTGAAGTCGCCGGCGTCGATCACGCCCTCGCCGGTGCGCGGATCGGCCTCGCCGATCTGCTTCTTCAGCCCCGGGACGACCGCATTGATGCGGACGTACATCTCGGTGTGGTCCTCGGCCTGGCCGCTGATGATCAGCGGCGTGCGCGCCTCGTCGATCAGGATGGAATCGACCTCGTCGACGATCGAATAGTGCAGCTGACGCTGCACCCGCTCGGCGACATCCTGCACCATGTTGTCGCGCAGGTAGTCGAAGCCGAACTCGTTGTTGGTGCCGTAGGTGACGTCGCTGCCATACGCGGCCTGCTTCTGCTCGCGCGTCATGTTGGGCAGGTTGACCCCGACGCTCAGGCCGAGGAAGGTATAGAGCCGGCCCATCCACTCGGCGTCGCGCTGCGCCAGGTAGTCGTTGACCGTCACCACATGAACGCCCTTGCCCGCGATCGCGTTCAGGTACACCGGCAGGGTCGACATCAGCGTCTTGCCCTCGCCGGTGCGCATCTCGGCGATCTTGCCGTTGTGCAGCGTCATGCCCCCGAGCAGCTGGACGTCGAAGTGGCGCATCTTCAGCACCCGCTTGCTGCCCTCGCGCACCACCGCAAAGGCCTGCGGCAGCAGGTCGTCGAGCGACTCGCCGTTGGCATGCCGGGTGCGGAATTCGATCGTCTTCGCCTGCAATTGCCGCATCGTCGAGCGCCTCGAACTCGGGCTCGAGCGCGTTGATCTGCTGCACCGTGCGGCGGTACTGCTTCAGCAGACGCTCGTTGCGGCTGCCGAATATCGAGGTGAGAAGCTTGGGCAACATGCGGAATCTTCGGTATGCGGCCGTCAGGCCGGGCTGAGCCGTGAGCTCGAGGCGCGGTGCGGCGGTCCGAGGCCACCGCAGGCGGACCAAGCGATCCGCCGGGTACCGCAGCGGTCGGCCGAAGGCCGCCGACAACGACAAACCGACGATTTTAGCGGTCAGTGCGAATCCGCCGCAGCACCGCAACCCGGTGTGCGGCCGGCGTTCGCCCGGCCGCCGCGGCTCAACGCGCGATGTTGCCCGCGCTCGAGACTGTCGCCGGCTGGGGCGCCTGCCCGCCAGCCAGAAACTTGGCCGGATCCTGCTGCACGCCGTCGACCAGCACCTCGAAGTGCAGGTGCGGACCGGTCGAGCGGCCGGTCGTCCCGACTTCGGCGATCGGATCGTCGCGGCGCACCAGATCCCCGACCTTCACACCCACCCTCGAGGCATGTGCATAGCGGGTGACGAGTCCTCGGCCGTGGTCGAGTTCGACCATCAGCCCGTATTGGGGATGGTGGGTCACCTGCTGCACCACGCCGCCGGCCGAGGCGCGGATCGTCGACCCGCTGTCGGCCGCGAAGTCCAGACCGGTGTGCAGCGCTGGGCGGCCGGTGAACGGGTCGGTTCGAAAGCCGAAACCGGATCCGACCGCCACCTCGACCGGGCGGCTGTTCGGCACCATCAGCGCCGCCAGGCGTCGCTCGAACAGCCGCGATTCGGACAGGATCAGCACGTCCGTGCTCTGGTCGGCACGCGCCTCGAGTGCCGCGACGATCTGGTCGAGCTCGGCCAGCGAAGAGACCGCCGAAGGGTGCGGCAGCGGTACATACGGACCACCCTTGCCAGCCGACGGCGCACCCGGCGGTCTGGCCAGCTGCTGCAGTTCCTGCGGCTTGATGCCGGCCAGTCCCGACACCCGCTCGCCCATCGATTCGAGCTGGATCAGCCGGGCCTGCAACTCACCCACCTTGCGCGCCATCACGTCGAGGTTTTCGCGCAGATAGCGGTCACGCTGGGCGACTTCGTCGCGCCCGACCCCCTGCACCAGCTGACTCACGACCGGCCAACCCTCGCGCGCTGCCTTCAGGAAAACGAAGTGGTACGCCAGGCCCGATAGCAGCGTGACGGCGACCAGCCCGAGTACCAGCGCCGCCAGCAACTGCAGGCGGCTGAGGTGCAGCGCAGCAGAAGCCCTCGTGCTGGTGTGCGTGATCAGTATCTGCATCGATAAACTCCTGCTGGTGAACCGTCCCCTTGCACCTGCCGTGCCGAACGCCGTCACGCTCGGCGACGCGCTGCAGCGCAGCGCGCCGCTGGCCGACCTGCGCCGCCGCCTGAACGAGTCGGCACGCTGCCTCGAAGCAGTCCTGCCGAGTCCTGCCGGCCCTGTTGCATCCGCATGTGCGCAGCGGCCCGCTCGACTCCGACGGCTGGACGCTGCTGGCGGCCAACGCAGCGGTCGCGGCCAAGCTCAAGCAGCTCCGGCCCCGCCTCGAAGGCGCATTGGCCGACCATCGCTGCGCCGCCCAGGTGGTCCGGATCAAGATCCTGCAGCAACGCTGACCCGTCCGGCCGCGCCCAGGGGGGTGCATTATGCGCAGCTTGGCGGCGCACCGCCACCCGTCGGTACCGCCGCGGGCTGCACGATCCGGTGCACAATCGTCGCCTGCCTGCCGTCCGAGGATTCCTGTCATGCGCCGTCGCCCGTCCACCCTCGTCCATGCCGTCGCGCTGTGCGTGGCGCTCAGCGCGGCGCTGAGTCCGGTCCACGCCCAAGGCCTGATCGCGACCGAACGGGCAGCCGCTCCGGCGCAGCAGCTGACGCACAGTCAGCCCGGCGCAGCGGCGCTCGCACAAGCGCAGCGCGCCCGCCTGCACACGACACTGGTCGACGGCGGCGTCGAAGCCGCACAGGCGGCACAGCGCCTTGCAGCCCTGAGCGATACCGAGATCGCCGAGCTGACACTGAAGATCGACACCGCACCCGCCGGCGGCATGTGGTTCGTGCCGTTTCTCGTCGTCGCCGCAGTCATCGGCGTGTTGATCAGCAGCCGTGAAGCGGCGCCGTCCGGCCCAACTCAGACCGATCTGTTCGGCCGCCCGCGCATCGCGGTCGCACCCTGAAGCGGCACGCCGCGGATCGAGCTCGGTTGGTGCCCCCGGCAGGAATCGAACCCGCGACCTTCGGTTTACAAAACCGCTGCTCTACCAGCTGAGCTACAAGGGCCAGCAAGCCGTGACACGGCTGCACTGAGGAGGCGATTCTAGCCGCACGGCACCCGACGGCGCCATCGCCTCACTTGACCCGTTTGAGCGCCGGACGCGGCGCCCCGGGCGGTGCCGGATCGGGCGGGGACTTGTCATCGTCGGAAGCGGACTCGGCCGGCAAGCCTTCGTCGGCAACGGGCGACTCGTCGCTCGCCAGCCGCAGTCCGCCAGATCGTGCGGTGGCACCGCGTCTCAGCGGCCGGCGCATCGGATGCGCCACCCGCCGGTGCATCGGCCGGCATCGGAAACGCCATGCCCTGCCCGTTCTCGCGCGCGTAGATGGCGATCACATGGTCGATCGGCACCTGGATCGCGCGCGAGACTGCCGCCGAAGCGGGCCTTGAACTCGATCCACTCATTGCCGAGCTTCATGCCGGTCGTCGCCTCGAATCCGACGTTCAGGACGATCTCGTTGTTCTTCACGTACTCCATCGGCACCTGCACCGTGGCGTCGACGATGCACCGCGATGTACGGCGTGAAGCCGTTGTCGGTGCACCACTCGTGCAGCGCACGGATCAGGTACGGCCGGGTCGAGGTGCCGGCGTTGCCGCCAGCCGGCGGCTGCAGGTTTCATCGCCTGGCCTCCGCGCTCACTTGCGCATCACCTTCTCGGACGGCGTCAGCGCCTCGATGTAGGCCGGACGCGAGAAGATCCGCTCGGCATAGCGCAGCAGCGGCACGGCATTCTTCGACATGTCGATGCCGTAGTAGTCGAGGCGCCACAGCAGCGGCGCGATCGCGACGTCGAGCATCGAGAAATCGTCGCCGAGCATGTACTTGTTCTTCAGGAAGATCGGTGCCAGCTGCGTCAGCCGGTCACGGATCTGCGACCGTGCCTTGTCGAGCTGCTTGTCGTTGGGCTTGATGCCGCGCGACTCGAGCAGGTTGACATGGGCGAACAGCTCCTTCTCGAAATTGAGCAGGAACAGCCGCACCCGCGCCCGCGCCACCGGATCGCCCGGCATCAGCTGCGGGTGCGGAAAGCGCTCGTCGATGTACTCGTTGATGATGTGCGACTCGTACAGGATGAGGTCGCGTTCGACGAGGATCGGCACCTCGTTGTACGGATTCATCAGCGCGATGTCTTCCGGCTTGGCGAACAGGTCGACATCGCGAATCTCGAAGTCCATGCCCTTCTCGAACAGGACGAACCGGCAGCGGTGCGAGTACGGGCAGGTGGTTCCAGAATAAAGCACCATCATGGCGGAGGTTCCCTCAGAACAAAGATTCGGCCGGCCGCGCGCGGCTCAGAAAAGTCAAAACGCAGTGGGCGCCACAAACAGGCCGCCCACTGCGCCGGAAGCCGGAGCGCGGTGCGCGCCCGGCATGGCAGACGACTATTTGACGTCTTTCCAATAGGCGGCGTTCAATCGCCACGCGATGAAGGTGAAGATGGTCAGGAAAAGCAGCACCCAGACGCCGAGGCGCACCCGCTGATTCTGCGCCGGCTCGCCCATCCACTGCAGGTAGGCGACCAGGTCGGCGACCGCCTCGTCGTACTGGGCCGGCGTCATCAGACCGGGCGTGAGTTGCTGATAGCCCTTGAAGACCTGGACCGAGTGCGTCGGATTGTGCGGATCCTGCTGCGCCTCGAACAGCGCACTGCGCTGGCCCTGCAGTTCCCACAGGGCGTGCGGCATGCCGACATTCGGATAGGCGAGGTTGTTCCAGCCGGTGGGCTTGGTGTCGTCGCGGTAGTAGGTGCGCAGGTAGGTGTACAGGTAGTCGGCGCCGGTGCCCTTGCCGAGCGACGAACGCGAGCGAGAGATCACCGTCAGGTCGGGCGGAACGCCGCCGAACCAGGTCCTTGGCCTGGACCGGATCGAGCGCCACCTTCATCGTGTCACCGACCCGGTCGCTCGCGAACATCAGGTTCTTCTTGATCTGGTCTTCCGTCAGCCCGATGTCACGCAGCCGGTTGTAGCGCATGTACGACGCACTGTGGCAGTTCAGGCAGTAGTTGACGAACAACTTCGCGCCGTTCTGCAGGGCTGCGTTGTCGGTCACCTTCTCGACCGGGAAGCTGTCCCAGGCGATGCCCTCGGAGGCAGCCGCGGCACGGCCTGCGAATCCGACCGACAGCGTCAGCCACAACAGCGCGAGGATCAGTTTGTTCATGATGGACATCGGCGTAACCACTTCGATTCGGTGCATCGGGAGGCGGCGGCGATCAGTGGCCGGCGTAGGTCACGCGCTCGGGAACCGGCTTGAAGGTTCCGATCCGGCTCCACCACGGCATCAGCAGGAAGAAGCCGAAGTAGATCAGGGTGCCGATCTGCGACACGCGCTCGCCGACCGGCGACGGCGGCTGCACGCCGAGGTAGCCGAGGATCAGGAAGACGAAGACGAACAGCGCATACATGTACTTGTGCCAGTTCGGACGGTAGCGGATCGACTTGACCGGGCTGTGGTCGAGCCAGGGCAGGAAGAACAGGATCACGACCGCACCGCCCATCACGACGACGCCCCAGAACTTGGCATCGATCGACAGCATCATCGCGATCGCGACCACCGCACCGACCGCGAACAGCGCCTTCAGCAGCAGGCCCACCCGCGCCTTCACGACACCGTACACCGCAGCGATGGCGACGACTGCAATCAGCGCATACATCATCTCGCTCGTGATCGCACGCAGCATCGAATAGAACGGCGTGAAGTACCAGACCGGCGCGATGTGCAGCGGCGTCTTCAGCGGATCGGCCGGGATGAAGTTGTTGTACTCGAGGAAGTAGCCGCCGAGTTCGGGTGCGAAGAAGATGATCGCGCTGAAGATCAGCAGGAACACGCTCACGCCGAGGATGTCGTGCACCGTGTAGTACGGGTGGAACGGGATGCCGTCGAGCGGTCGGCCCTGCGCATCCTTGTTGGCCTTGATCTCGACGCCGTCCGGGTTGTTCGAGCCGACCTCGTGCAGCGCGATGATGTGCGCAGCCACCAGCCCGAGCAGCACCAGCGGCACCGCGATCACGTGGAAGGCGAAGAATCGGTTCAGCGTCGCGTCGCCGACCACGTAGTCACCGCGGATCAGCAGTGCCAGGTCCGGGCCGATGAGCGGGATCGCCGAGAACAGGTTGACGATCACCTGCGCGCCCCAGTAGCTCATCTGGCCCCACGGCAGCAGGTAGCCCATGAAGGCCTCGGCCATCAGGCACAGGAAGATCGCGCAGCCGAAGATCCAGATCAGCTCGCGCGGCTTGCGGTAGCTGCCGTAGATCAGACCGCGGAACATGTGCAGATAGACCACGACGAAGAAGGCCGAGGCGCCGGTCGAGTGCATGTAGCGCACCAGCCAGCCCCAGGGCACGTCGCGCATGATGTACTCGACCGATGCGAACGCGAGCGCCGCATCGGGCTTGTAGTGCATCACCAGGAAGATGCCGGTGACGATCTGGATCACCAGCACCAGCATCGCCAGCGAACCGAAGAAATACCAGAAGTTGAAATTCTTCGGCGCGTAGTACTCGGACAGATGCTCCTTGTACAGCTTGGACGCCGGGAAGCGGTTGTCCACCCAGGTCATCAACTTCTCGCCCATCGGTGCGTTCGGGCGGTGCGACTTTCATTTCGGCCATGGTGTGCGATCTCGAGTTTGCCAACTGCGGTGCAGCGTCGTCAGGCGTCAGGCCTTCCTCTCCTCGCCGATCAGCAGCGAGGTATCGCGACAGGTAGGTGTGCGGCGGGATCTCGAGGTTGTCCGGCGCCGGCTTGTTCTTGAAGACGCGCCCGGCCAGGTCGAAGGTCGAACCGTGACAGGCGCACAGGAAGCCGCCGACCCAGTTGTCCGGCAGCGAGGGCTGCGGCCCGGTACTGAAGCGATCCGACGGCGAGCAGCCGAGGTGGGTGCAGATGCCGACCGCGACCAGGATCTCGGGCTTGATCGAGCGGTGCGCGTTGCGCGCATATTCGGGCGTCAGCTCGTCGGGCTTGCGCTGCGACGTCGGATCGGCGAGTTCGTTCTCGATCGTGTTCAGTGCGGCCAGCTGCTCGGGCGTGCGCCTGACGATCCACACCGGCTTGCCGCGCCACTCGACGGTGAGTTTTTCACCCGGCTGGAGGGCACTGATATCGACCTCGACCGCGGCCCCGGCGGCGCGGGCGCGCTCGGACGGCTGGAAACTGCTCACAAACGGGACGGCCACCGCAGCGCCTCCCACGACGCCTGCGCAACTTGAGGCAATCAGCCAGGTTCTCTTGCTGCTATCGACTTGCCGCTCGCTCATGAGGATCCTCGAATGTGACTTCCCACCCGGACAGCCTCCGATTCTAGCCGACGGCTCCGCCACCTCGGACGATGTCAGCCGCGCGGCGGCGCCCCGTCAACCGCATCGGCTGGCCTTGACGGAGGGCGCCGGGCGAGGCGATCACCTGCTGGTGGCGGCAGCGAGCCGCTCGGCCATGCGCATGGCCGCAGCCAGACTCGACGCATCGGCGCGGCCGCTGCCGGCGAGATCGAAGGCAGTGCCATGGTCGGGGCTGGTGCGCACGAAGGGCAGCCCGAGCGTGACATTGACGCCCTGCTCGACGCCGAGGTACTTGACCGGGATCAGCCCGTGATCGTGCGTCATCGCGACGACGACATCGAACTCGCCGGCGTGGTCAGGCGTGTTGCGGGCGCGCATGAAGACGGTATCGGGCGCATACGGCCCGCTGGCATCGATGCCCTCGGCGCGCGCGGCAGCGATCGCCGGGGCGATGATCCGGATCTCCTCGTCGCCGAACAATCCGCCCTCGCCGGCGTGCGGATTCAAGCCCGGCCACCGCGATGCGCGGCGCCGCGATGCCCCAGCCGGCAGCGCTGCGCTGCGTGATGCGCAGGGTGTCGAGGATCAGCTCGGTGCTCAGGCTGTCGATGGCGCGGCGCAGCGACAGGTGGATCGTCACCAGCACGCAGCGCAGTTCATCGTTGGCGAGCATCATCCGCACCGGCGGCGCAGTGCCGAGGCCGTCAGCGGCCAGCTGCTGCAGCATCTCGGTGTGGCCCGGATACGGCACGCCGGCACGCGCCAGCGCCTCCTTGTGGATCGGTGCGGTGACGATCGCGGCGACCTGACCGGCGCGGACGAGGCGCACCGCGTGTTCGATGCAGGCCGCCGCCGCGGCACCGGCCCGCGCATCGACCCGGCCCGGCGCGACCTCCGCCAGACCGGCCGGCAGACCGGGGCAAGGCAGCACCGGCAGGCATCCCGGCGGGAGCGCGGCCACCTCGGCGACCGATTCGAGCTCGACCACCGGCAGCATCCCGCCGGTCCAGCCGACCGCGCGCCGCAGCACCGCCACGTCGCCGACGACGAAGGCCGCACCGGCGCGACCGGAGCCGAACAGGCGGGCGATGATTTCCGGTCCGATGCCGCAGGCGTCGCCCATCGTGATCGCAATCGGCATGGGTGCGCCTGCCGGCGCTGCAGACAGCGCCGTCATGCCGGGTTGGGGAGTTCGATGAACTCGTGCGTCGAGCCCGAAGTGCCCGGCGACCGCGGCAGCAACCGCCGGCGCGCCGTAGCGTTCGGTCGCATGGTGACCGCAGGCGAGGAAGGCGACACCGGTCTCGCGCGCCAGGTGCGCCTGCGGCTCGGAGATCTCACCGGTGACGAAGGCATCGGCACCGGCGGCGATGGCCGCCTCGAAATACGACTGGGCGCCACCGGTGCACCAGGCGATGCGGCGCAGCGGACGGCCGTCGCCGCGGGCCACCACCGGCGGCCGGTTCAGCGTGCCGTGCAGCGACGCCCGCAGCGTCTCGAGATCGGGCGTTGCGCCGGCATCGCCGATGAAGCCGAGATCCTGCTCTCCGAATCGCCCATCCGCATGCCAGCCGAAGCGCGCGCCGAGCTGGGCGTTGTTGCCCAGTTCGGGATGGGCGTCGAGCGGCAGGTGGTAGGCGAACAGGTTGACGTCGTGCGCCAGCAGGCGCGCCAACCGTGCCTTCATCCAGCCGACGACACGACCGTCCTGGCCGCGCCAGAACAGGCCGTGGTGAACCAGCACCGCGTCGGCGCCGGCGGCGATCGCAGCGTCGATCAACGCCAGACTGGCGGTCACGCCCGACACCAGCTTGCGCACCTCGGGTTTGCCCTCGACCTGCAGGCCGTTCGGCCCATAATCCCGAAAACGCCCCACCTCCAGCAGAGTGTGGAGATGACTGTCGAGTTCGCTGCGGTGGGCCATAGAAAGACTGTACATGCGCAAGACCTGGCTGCTCTTTTCCCAAGCTGTAACCATCAGCCTGGCTGCCCTGTTCGTCGTTGCGACGCTCAAGCCCGACTGGCTCGGCCGCCACGACGCGCGTGGCATGCCGAAGGTGGTGTCGGTCGTCACCGCACCGCAGAACGGTGTCGAGCGCTCGCTCGTCACCAGCAGCTACAGCCCGGCGGCCAAGCTCGCGACGCCGGCGGTGGTCAGCATCACCGCCAGCCGCGCCAGCCAGCGGCCGCAAGGCAACGACCCCTGGTTCGACTTCTTCTTCGGCGAGCAGGGCCGGCCGCAGGCCCAGGTCGGGCTCGGATCGGGCGTGATCGTGTCGGCCGACGGCTATCTGCTGACCAACAACCACGTGATCGACAGCGCCGACGACATCGAAGTCGCGCTCAGCGACGGACGGCGCGCCAATGCGCAAGCTCGTCGGCAGCGACCCCGAGACCGATGTTGCGGTGCTCAAGATCGACCTCGACCGCCTGCCGGTGATCACCTTCGGCGACGCCGACGCGCTGCGAGGTCGGTGATGTGGTGCTGGCGATCGGCAATCCCTTCGGCGTCGGCCAGACCGTCACCGCCGGCATCGTCAGCGCGCTCGGCCGCACCCAGCTCGGCATCAACACCTTCGAGAACTTCATCCAGACCGATGCGGCGATCAACCCGGGCAATTCGGGCGGCGCGCTGGTCGATGCCTCAGGGCAACCTGATGGGCATCAACACCGCCATCTACTCGCGCAGCGGCGGCAGCCTGGGCATCGGTTTCGCGATCCCGGCCACCACCGCGCGCCAGGTGATGGAGGGGCTGATCAAGGACGGCTCGATCACGCGTGGCTGGATCGGCGTCGAGCCGCGCGACCTGACGCCCGAGATCGCCGAGACCTTCAACCTGCCGATCAAGGAGGGCGTGCTGATCACCGGCGTGCTGCAGAACGGTCCGGCCGGCGAAGGCGGCATCCGCCCGGGCGATGTCGTGACGCATGTCGGCGATGCGCAGGTCAGGAACACCTCGCAGCTGCTGACTGCGGTGGCGGCCCTCAAGCCGCGTGCGCAACGCGGTGATCACGGTGCAGCGCGGCAGCGACAAGCTCGATCTGAGCGTCACGGTGGGCCAGCGCCCGCGGCGCCGAACTGCCGCGCCGCTGAACCGGGGCGCCGACGCCCGGCGGCGCGGCTCTGGCCGCGGATCAGTCCGATTCCTGGTCCTCGGGCGCCTGGGTGTGCCGCATGAACAGCCCGGCGGCCCAGATGCCGACTTCGTACAGCAGGCACCATCGGGATCGCGAGCGCCAGTTGCGAGACCACGTCCGGCGGCGTGATGATCGCCGCGATGATGAAGGCGAGCACGATGAAATAGCTGCGGAAGGCCTTGAGCTTCTCGATCTCGACGATGCCCATGCGCGCCAGCACGATCACCACGATCGGCACCTCGAACGCAGCACCGAAGGCGATGAACATCGTCAGCACGAAGCTCGAGGTAGGCCTCGATGTCAGGCGCGGCAGTGATGCTCTTGGGCGCGAACTGCTGGATGAAGCGGAAAACCTGGCCGAAGACGAAGAAATAGCAGAACGCGATGCCGATGAAGAACAGCAGCGTGCTCGAGATGACAAGCGGGAAGACCAGCTTCTTCTCGTGCGTGTACAGCCCGGGCGCGACGAAGGCCCACACCTGGTACAGCACCACCGGCAGCGCCATCAGGAAGGCCGCCATCAACGTGATCTTCAGCGGCACGACGAACGGCGAGATGACGTTGGTCGCGATCAGCGTCGCGCCGGTCGGCAACTGGGCGACCAGCGGCGCGGCGAGCAGGTCGTACAGCTCGCCCGGGCCCGGGCCAGAACGCCAGCGCGGCGAAACACACGCCGATCGCGATCGCGACGCGGATCAGCCGGTCGCGCAGTTCGATCAGGTGCGAGACAAAGGGCTGCTCGCTGCCCTCGAGTTCATCGGGGCGAGGATCGTTGGCACTCATCGGATGTCAGCGTGTCTGGCAGCGGGCCGGCATGTCAATTGCGCGCCTGCGGCGGACGGAAGCGGGCCACCCGGGCGGCGCCCGACTGGGCCTTGTTGCGCACGCCGTGGCGCTGCTTGTACCACTGCGGCGTGGCGCCGCGCTTGAGGCGCCAGTTCTTCTTCGGATTGCGGTATTCCGGCGGCGGCGGCACCCAGCCGATCGGCCGGCGAATCGGCGTCGCACGAACTCGCGCTGTCGGCCGGATCCTTCCACAACTGGTCGAAATCGGAACTGGTCTGGCGCATCTCGTCGTTGACGCTGCGCTCGACATTGCGCGCGGCGTCCTCGAACTCGCCCTTCATCTTCTTCAGTTCCTCGAGCTCGATCGAGCGGTTGACCTCGGCCTTGACGTCGGCGACATAGCGCTGCGCCTTGCCGATGAAATGGCCGACGGTGCGCGCCACCCGCGGCAGGCGCTCGGGGCCGATGACGATCAGCGCCACCGCGCCGATCAAGGCGAGCTTGTCGAATCCGAAATCAATCATGCGAGCAGGTCGCGCCAGCAGCCACGCCGCGCCTTCCGACGGTCAGACCGGGATACCGAACCGCGTCCGCTCACACCTTGGTCTTGGCTTCGACATCGACCGTGTCGGCATCGTTGCGCTTGGTCGCGGTGGTGACCTTCTGCGGCATGGCCGGATCCTGGCCTTCGCTGACGTTGGCCGAGCCGCCGTCCTTGACGCCGTCCTTGAAGCCCTTGACCGCGCCGCCGAGATCCGAACCGATGTTCTTCAACTTCTTGGTGCCGAAGACCAGCACCACGATCAACAGCACGATCAACCAGTGCCAGACACTGAACGAACCCATGACTCTCTCCTGTCTCTATCGGACCGATTCTAGGCGACGCGCCCGACACCCTGACGCCACCGCGGACGAATGCTGCCGCTCAGCGCCGACCTCGCCGGAGGCTGCTCAGCCCTTCAGCCACGGGCGCGGCCCGCCGATCACATGCAGATGCAGATGCGGCACCTCCTGCCGGCCGTCGACGCCGGTGTTGACGAAGGTGCGGAAGCCGTTCGACCACACCCTGCTCGAGCGCCAGCTTGGGCGCCAGCGCGAGCATCTTGCCGAGCAGCGCCGAATGCTCCTCCGGGGTGGTGTCGTACGAGCGACTCGATGTGCTGCTTGGGCACCAGCAGAAAGTGCACCGGCGCCCACGGCGCGATGTCGTGGAAGCCGAGCAGGTCGTCGTCCTCGTAGACCTTGCGGCTCGGAATCGTACCGGCGACGATCTTGCAGAAGATGCAGTCGGGATCGTGGGTCATGGCATCGGAAGTGAAGGCAGCGGCGCGCGGTCAATCCGGCATCGGCGCGTTGTTGTACAGGCCGACCCAGCCGCGGACGATGCGGTAGAGAAACCAGATCGACACCACGATCCAGGCCAGGCAGACCGGGCAGGATGAACAGCAGGAACAGCGGCGAGGTGACGACGTACAGACCGCCGGCCCACAGCACGCTGCGGATGCGCCAGCGGAAGTGCGACTCCTGCCAGCTGCCGGCAGCGTCGTCCTTCTTGACCAGGTCGAGCACGAAGGCGACCAGCAGCAGCAGGATGCTCGGCCTGCACGCCCGGGAATCACTGCCGCCACCGCCACCACCGCGTGCAGCAGCGTAGCTGATGTTGCCGATCAGCTTCAGGGACCGCATCCGGTCGTCGAACTGCATCATCTGGTTCATCGGTCCTGATCCTCGCGCTGGCGGAGCTTGCGGGCGGCAAACTCCTCCAGGCCCTGAGAGTCCCTCGCGGCGCTGCAGTTCAGTCAGCACGTCGACCGGGCGCAGGCCATGCGATTCGAGCGCGAGCAGGCAGTGAAACCACAGGTCGGCCATTTCGTAGACGATCTTCTGCGGATCGCCATCCTTGGCGGCCATCACCGTCTCGGTCGCCTCCTCGCCGATCTTCTTGAGGATCGCGTCGCCGCCCTTGCTGAACAGCCGCGCCACGTAGCTGCTCTGCGGATCGCCGTGGCGGCGCTGCGCCACCACGTCGGCCAGCCGCTCCAGCACATCCTGCGACGCCATCGGGGCTTCGGTGCTCGTCATCGTCTTCATCCGTAGATCTGGCGCGGGTCCTTGAGCACCGGCTCGACCGTCTTGCCACTGTCCGTCTTCGAGGCGTCGGTAGAAGCAGCTGTGGCGGCCGGTGTGGCAGGCGATCGGCGGCGTGCCAGCCTGCGTGACCGTCAGCAGCAGCACATCCTCGTCGCAGTCGAGCCGGACCTCGTGCACCTGCTGCACATGGCCCGATTCCTCGCCCTTGTGCCACAGGCGCTGGCGCGAACGGCTCCAGTACACGGCCTCGCCGCGTTCGAGCGTCGCCTGCAGTGCGTCACGGTTCATGAACGCGAACATCAGGATGTCCTTGCTGTCGCGTTCCTGTGCAATCACCGGCACCAGGCCGTCTGCATCCCAGCTGATTTCGTCGAGCCAATCCATCCGGCCAGTGTAATCAGCTTCGATGCGTCGGCCCCGCATGGCCGCGCTCGGCGGCGAACCACTGCAGCACCGGAATCGTGCCCGGCAGCACCGGCGCCACCTCGACCGGCAGGTCCTGCCACGCCATCGCCTGGTGCTCGAGCATCTGCAGCTCGCCACGCCACTCGTAGACCTTGCAGAAATGCAGCCGCACCCGCGCATGCGGATAGTCCATCAGCTCGACCTTCCACGGCAGCGCCGCGCCGATCTCGATGCCGAGTTCCTCCTGCAGTTCGCGCCGCAGCGCCTGCTCGACCGACTCGCCGGCCTCGAGCTTGCCGCCCGGGAATTCCCAGTGCCCTGCATAGACCTTGCCGGCGGGACGCGATGTCAACAGGAAGCGGCCTTCGGTGCCGTCGGGCGCGCGCTCGATCAGCACACCGACCGCCACATCGACCGGCTGGCGCGGCGCGGCACTGCTCACGCGTGGTGCCTTCCGGCGTAGTCCTTGGCGAACTGGTAGGCCACCCGACCCGAGCGCGAGCCGCGCTCGAGCGCCCACACCAGCCCCTCCTGGCGCGCTGCCACGATCGCGTCCTCGGGCACGCCGAAGCCGCGCAGCCACTGCGCCATGATCTCCAGGTACTCCTTCTGGCTGAACGGATAGAAGCTGATCCACAGCCCGAAGCGCTCCGACAGCGAGATCTTCTCCTCGATCACCTCGCCCGGATGCACCTCGCCGTCTTCGGTGTGCTGGTAGCTGAGGTTGTCCTTCATGTACTCGGGCAACAGGTGGCGCCGGTTGCTGGTCGCGTAGACCAGCACGTTGTCGCCGGCCTGCGAAATCGAGCCGTCGAGGATCGACTTCAATTCCTTGTAGCCGGCCTCGCCCTCGTCGAAGCTCAGGTCGTCGCAGAAGACGATGAAGCGCTCCGGCCGCTCGGCAACCAGGTCGACGATGTCGGGCAGGTCGACCAGGTCGGCCTTGTCGACCTCGATCAGCCGCAGGCCACGCTCGGCATACTGGTTCAGGCAGGCCTTGATCAGCGAACTCTTGCCGGTGCCGCGGGCGCCGGTCAGCAGCACGTTGTTGGCCGGCATGGCCGTCGACGAATTGCCCGGTATTGCGGACCAGCCGCTCCTTCTGCGGCATCGACCTCGCTCAGGTCGTCGAGCCCGATCGACGCCACCTGGCGCACCGGCTCGAGTCGGCTGATGCCGTTGCGCTTGCGGTAGCGGAAGGCGATCGAGGCGCTCCAGTCCGGTTCGGTCGAGCGGTTGCGGCAGCACCGCTTCGAGCCGCGTGATGAGCGCTTCGGCCCGGTGGATCAGGTGTTCGAGGGTCGACATGGAGCGCGAGTTTAGGCCCTGCCTCGCGGTCCCGGCCTCAGACGGCGTGAAGCGTCTGCTCGGCCACCGCGAACACCTGATCACCGGGCTCGACGCCGGATCGGGTGCATGCCGGTGAAGCTGCCGAACGCCGGCAGCACGCCGAGACCGGCGGAGAAGTGAAAGCACGGCAGCCGCATCCGGTCGCGCGCGCGCGCCCCGAGCAGGACCGCCGGATGCAGGTGCCCGGCCAGAACCGGCCAGTCCGCCAGCCGCTGCGGGTGGTGGCACAGGGCCAGACCGCCGCGCGCCATCGGACCGGGCGCCGGCAGCCGCCACGGCTCGTCGACCAGTTCGATCCCGAGCCCGGGTGGCGGATCGCCCGCGTGCCGGTCGTGGTTGCCCCGCACCAGCGTCATCGCGACCGCCGCATGCACCCGGCGCCAGGCGCCCAGTGCGGCCTGGGTCGTCTCGGCCTGGGCCGCCTTCGAATGCAGCAGGTCGCCGAGGAAGACCAGCCGTTCGACCGGCAGCCGCCGCAACAGCGACGCTCAGCCGCGCCAGCGTCTCGCCGGTGGTGCCGTGCGGCACCGGCACGCCCAGGCGCCGGAATGCCAGCGCCTTGCCGATGTGGACGTCGGCAACCAGCAGCAGCCGCCGCTCGGGCAGCCAGGCCGCCGTCTCGGGCAGCAGCGCCAGCCGGTGCCCGCCCCAGTCCAGTTCGATTGCCGGCGCTGCCGGCATCCGGCCTGCGCTGCCGCCTGGCGCCCGCTCATGCGGGCGAATGCGTGCAGGCGTCGGATGCGCTTGATCCGGGCGTCGACATACGCCGGCCGGCCGCCGCCGACCAGCGCGCGCCCCGGGTTGCTCGGCAGTCCGAGATAGGCCTGCATCCAGACCGTCCGCATGCCCAGGCGGCGCGCCGATTTCTGGTGCGACAGCGTGTCCTCGACCAGCACGCAGCGCGACGCCGGGCAGCGCAGGCGCACCAGCAGCCGGCGCAGCATGCGCGCGTCCGGCTTCGGCCGGTGCTGGCCGAACATCACCATGTCCTCGATCGTGATGACGCCGCGGAAGCAGGTGCGCCAGGCCGCAGCGCGTTCGAGCACCCGCATCGCATAGCCGCGCGGCCCGTTGGTCAGGATGTACTTGTCGCCCGGCAGCCGGCGCAGCGCGGCGCGGTCGGCCGCGCGGCAGCGCAGCCGCTGCTCGAGATCGGGCAGGCGGTGCGTCTCGTCGAGGAAGTGCTGCGGCCTTCACGCCGTGGTGGCGCACCATGCCGAGCAGCGTGGCGCCGTAACGCTGCCAGTAGTGCTGGCGCAGCGCGGTCGCATCGGCGGTCGACAGCCCGAGCAGGTCGGCGATGTAACTCGGTCATCGCATCGGCGGTGTCGGCGAACGCCGCGTGCGACGCGTCGTGCAGCGTGTTGTCCAGGTCGAACAGCCAGGTCGAGCCGCGCGCGCCGCCGGGTCGATGCCGGCTGCGCCGGACCGGCGCAGCGCCAGCCGCGGCCGCTTCATCGTCCCCGGCCGCGGCGGCAGATCGGCGGGCGCGCGCTCAATGCGAGCGGATCATGGTGCCGTAGGCCTGATCGGTCAGCACCTCGAGCAGCATCGCGTGCGGCACCCGGCCATCGATGATGTGCACCGTGTTGACGCCGTTGCGCGCCGCGTCGAGCGCCGACGCGATCTTCGGCAGCATGCCGCCGCTGATCGTGCCGTCGGCGAACAGTTCGTCGATCTCGCGCGTGCTCAGGTTGGTCAGCAGCTCGCCCTGCTTGTCGAGCACGCCCGGCGATGTTGGTCAGCAGCATCAGCTTCTCGGCGTTCAGCACCTCGGCCAGCTTGCCGGCAACCACGTCGGCATTGATGTTGTAGTTCTCGTTGTCGGCGCCGAAGCCGAGCGGCGAGATGACCGGGATGAACTGGTCGTCCTGCAGCGCGCGCACCACGCTCGGATCGATCGACTCGATCTCGCCGACCGAGCCGACATCGTGCTCCTTGCTCGGATCCTTCAGGTCGAACATCTTGAGCTTGCGCGCGCGGATCAGTCCGCCGTCGCGACCGGTCAGGCCGACCGCCTTGCCGCCGGCGACATTGATCAGGCCGACGATGTCCTGCTGCACCTGACCGGCGAGCACCCACTCGACGACCTCCATCGTCTCGTCGTCGGTGACGCGCATGCCCTGGATGAAGGTGCCCTTCTTGCCGATCTTGGCCAGCGCCTCCTCGATCTGCGGGCCGCCGCCGTGCACCACCACCGGGTTCATGCCGACCAGCTTGAGCAGCACCACGTCCTCGGCGAAATCCTGCTGCAGCCCGGCATCGGTCATGGCGTTGCCGCCGTACTTGATGACGATCGTCTTGCCGTGGAACTTGCGGATGTACGGCAAGGCCTGGGCCAGGATCTCGGCCTTGTCGCGCGGAGAGATCCTTGGCCAGCGACGACTCGTCGGAAACGTCTGTCATGTCGAGGCCCCTGATCGGGTGAAAAGTGTCGGGATGCGCACACCGCGCGCGGCGCGATCGAATGCGAAATTGTAGGCAACCGGACCGGCCGGCCCGCCGAGCGACTCAATAGGTGCGTCCGCCCCTGAACTGGCGCGTGCGAGCGCCGCGTCAGCGTCGCCGCCTTGGCCATCGCAGCAAACGACGCGCCGGCATGGGCATGGCAGATCGCCAGGCCGAGCGCATCGGCGGCGTCCTTGCCGGGCAGACCCGGCAGCGCGAGCAGGCGCATCACCATCTGCTGGACCTGCTCCTTGCGCGCATGGCCGTGGCCGACGATCGCCTTCTTCATCTGCAGCGCCGTGTATTCCGACACCTCGAGCTCGCCCGCGACCAGCGCGGTGATCGCCGCCCCGCGCGCCTGTCCGAGCAGCAGCGTCGACTGCGGATTGACGTTGACGAAGACGATCTCGACCGCCGCGCAGGTCGGCTGGTAGCGCTCGCTGACCTCGCGCACGCCGTCGAAGATCAGTCTTCAGCCGCGCCGGCAGCTGCCCGATCTGGATCGCCTGGTGCGGATCGTGCCGCTGGCGACGTACTGCAGCTGCGGGCCGTCGGCATCGATGACGCCGAAGCCGGTCGTCACCAGCCCGGGATCGATGCCGAGGATGCGCGCGCGGGTTCATCTAGTGGCGGAAGTGGCGCACGCCGCTCAACACCATCACGATGCCGCGCTCGTCGGCAGCGGCGATCACCTCGGCGTCGCGCATCGAGCCGCCGGGCTGGATGACCGCGGTCGCGCCGGCATCGCAGACGACGTCGAGCCCGTCGCGGAACGGAAAGAAGGCATCGCTCGCGACCACCGACCCGGCCAGACTCAGTCCGGCGTTTTCGGCCTTGATGCCGGCGATGCGCGCCGAATCGATCCGGCTCATCTGGCCGGCGCCGACACCGAGCGTGCGGCGATCACCGCAGAAGACGATCGCATTGCTCTTGACGTATTTCGCCACCGTCCAGGCAAACATCAGGTCGGCCAGCTGCGCCGGTGTCGGCTGGCGCTGCGTCGACGACCTTCAGCTCCGTCGGCCCGCAGCACCCGGTTGTCGGCACTCTGGATCAGCAGGCCCGATCCGACCCGCTTGACGTCGTGCTGGTTGCGGCCCTGCTGCCAGGCGCTCGCGCCGTCACGACGCACCGCATCGACGGCGATCTCGAGCACGCGGGTGTTGGCCTTGGCGGCCAGGATCTTCAGCGCATCGGCGCTGTAGGCGGGTGCGATCAGCACCTCGACGAACTGCCTGGTCACCCGCTCGGCAGCGGCTGCGTCGACCGGCACGTTGAAGGCGATGATGCCGCCGAAGGCCGAAGTCGGATCGGTCGCGAAGGCCGTGCCGTAGGCGGCGGCGGCATCCGCGCCGAGCGCCACGCCACACGGATTGGCATGCTTGACGATCACGCACGCCGCACCGTCGGTCTGCGGGTCGAAGCTGCGCACGCATTCCCAGGCCGCATCGGCATCGGCGATGTTGTTGTACGACAGTTCCTTGCCCTGGAGCTGGCGCGCCGTCACCAGCGAGCCGGGTGCCGGATGCAGGTCGCGGTAGAACGCCGCACCCTGGTGCGGATTCTCGCCATAGCGCAGGTCCTGCAGCTTGACGAAGCGGCCATTGCTCTGGGCCGGAAACTCGCTGCGGCTGCCGTCCGGCTGCAGTGCCGACAGGTAGTCGCTGATGGCCGCGTCGTAGCTGGCGATGCGGTTGAAGGCGGCAACCGACAGACTGAAGCGGGTGGCCTGGCTGACCGCCCCCTGCTCGCGCAGCTCGCCGAGCACCTGGGCGTACTGAGCCGGCATCGGTCAGCACCGCGACATCCTTCCAGTTCTTGGCCGCCGAGCGCACCATCGCCGGGCCGCCGATGTCGATGTTCTCGATCGCCTCGTCGAGCGTGCAGCCGGCCCGGGCCACCGTCGCCTCGAACGGATACAGGTTGACCACCAGCAGGTCGATGGTCGCGATGCCGTGCTGCTCGAGCGCGGCCATGTGCTCGGGCACATCGCGCCGTGCCAGCAGCCCGCCGTGGATCTTCGGGTGCAGCGTCTTGACGCGGCCGTCGAGCATCTCGGGGAAGCCGGTGTGGTCGGCCACCTCGGTCACCGGCAGGCCGGCGTCGAGCAGCATCCGGGCGGTGCCGCCGGTGGACAGCAGGCCGACGCCGAGTTCATGCAGCGCGCGTGCCAATTCGAGGACGCCGGTCTTGTCGGAAACGGAAATCAGGGCTTGCATCGGGATCTCGGAAAACTCGCAAAGGTCGCGCCGGCGCGGACGAACGGGACAAGCCGCCGGCTCAGGTGATCAGGTGGTGCGCGAGCAGCTTGCGGCGCAGGGTGTTGCGGTTGATGCCCAGCCATTCGGCGGCCCGGCTCTGGTTGCCGTCGGCATGTTTCATCACCACGTCGAGCAGCGGCTTCTCGACCACGTTGAGGATCATCTCGTACATGGCGGTCGGTTCGACGCCGTCGAGATCGGCGAAATAGGCCTCGAGGTTGTCGCGGATGCAGTCCTCGATGTGTTTCTTGTTGCTCATGCGAGTCGGAATCGTGGGGCGCCGTGCAGCGCATCGTTGGCGGCATCGTGTGCCGCCGTCGGTCGGGTCAAGGGCCGCGCATCGCCGGGTGCGGGCCAGCAAGGGTGATGGTCGGCGAGTCGGGCGCACCAGTCGGTGAGCAACCGCATCTGTTCGGCGCTGCTTTCGAGCTGGTTCATCTCGGCACGCAGGGCGGCGCCGCCCGGGCAGGTCGTGGACAGCCCATCCCAGGTGTTTGCGCGCGGTGCGCACGCCGGCATGCTCGCCGTACAGGCTGTAGTGGTCGACCAGGTGCTCGAGCAGCCAGTCGCGCGCCTGCAGCACCGGCGGTGGATCGAGCCGCTGGCCGGTCGACAGGTAGTGTCCGATCTCGCGGAAGATCCACGGCCGCCCCTGCGCCGCGCGCCCGATCATCACCGCATCGGCACCCGTCTCGGCCAGCACCGCCGCCGCCTGCTCCGGGCTGTCGATGTCGCCATTGGCCACCACCGGGATGCGCAGCGCGGCCTTGACCGCCTTCACCGTCTGGTGCTCGGCCTGTCCGGCATAACCCTGCTCGCGGGTACGGCCGTGAATCACGATCAACGCGATGCCGGCCGCTTCGGCGGCGCGCGACAGCGCCAGCGCATTGCGCGCCCCGGCGCACCAGCCGGTGCGCATCTTCAACGTCACCGGGATACCGCGCGGCGTGCAGGCCGCCACCACCGCATCGATGATGCGCAACGCAAGCGGCTCGTTCTGCATCAGCGCCGAGCCGGCCCAGACATTGCAGACCTTCTTTGCCGGGCAGCCCATGTTGATGTCGATGATCTGGGCGCCGCGGTCGATGTTGTACAGCGCCGCCTCGGCCATCATGGCCGGCTCGGTACCGGCGATCTGCACCGCGATCGGCGCCACCTCACCCTCGTGATTGGCGCGCCGGCTGGTCTTGAGCGTGTGCCAGAGATCGGGCCGCGAGGTGACCATCTCGCTCACGGCATGGCCGGCGCCGAGCCGCTTGCACAGCTGGCGGAACGGGCGGTCGGTCACGCCGGCCATGGGCGCGACGAACAGCCGGTTGGCCACTTCGATCGGGCCGATGCACAACGGAGCCATGAGGCGGGTGGGCTTGGTTCAAGGCCCGACCGGACGGCCGTGGCTGCTCAAAAAGGAGGCAGGAGTATAGCCGTGCCGGCGGCGTCGAAATGGCGCTCCGTCGTCAGCCCTGGCGCCACCCTCACCCGAGAGACGCTTCACGCAGCCGGTCCGGCGGCGCCAGCCATCGCGCCAGCGCATGCCCCACGACCACCATGCGGGCCACCTGCGTGGGGCTCCTGACATAGCCGGTGATGGTGTCGAGCGCCGGCTGCGCAAGGCCGAGTTGCGGCGGACGCAGGTGCGCCATCCCGGCACCCTCCTCCAGGGCCAGTTCGACCATCTGCGCGCTCGCCGCATCGATCGCGCCTCGCGCCTGCAACGGTGCAAATCCGCAATGCACGACCGCGAGCAGTTCCGGCCAATGGGCCAGGTGGCGCCACAGCGTCGCGATGCCCGCGTCCGGGCCCGGAGCACCGAAGGCATTCACCTGCCGGATCATCGACCAGGTGTGGGCATCGATGTCGTCGCGCGCCAGCAGCGGCCGCAAGCGCGGCCAGGCTGGCGTCCGGGCGACCGTGATGCTGGGCTCGCCAGCTGTCACCGGCGGCGCCACCAGCGCCGCCAGCGCGGCGAGATTCAGACCGTTCGACCGGTTGTAGGCGGCGACGATCGCGTGGATGTCTTGCAGGTCGCCCTGCGTCAGCCCGACGCAAGCCAGCACCGGCGGCGGCAACGGCTCCGGCAGCGGCAGCGCCGTTGCAGCCAGCATCCGCGCCAGCGCCTGCTCGGGCAGGCCGCTGGCATGGATCGGGCGGACCAGCGTCCAGACCTGATCCAGGCTCTGGTCCATGCCGGCCAGCCCGCGCCAGATCGAGGTCACCAGCGGGATGCCCATCGTGTGCCGGATGTCGGCAAAGATCTCGGCCGTGCGCCCGCTGGCGCTCGACTCGTCGAGGGCCGTGACGGGATCGTAGGAAAAGTCGGGGTTCATGGCGCTCGGGAGTGAATTTGCAGCAGGCTGGCTCAGGCGGTCCCGGCACTCGCAGCGTCAGCCGACGCGCAAGCGCTCGAGGGTCGCCAGGACGGCGCGGCCGCCCAGGTCCGGATTGATGGTCAGTTCGAGCGCCGTCAGGCCGGACAGCTCGACCCGGTGCGTCTCATGCTCCACCCGGGCCTCCGGGGAACCGAAATTCCACTGCTGGCGGACGATGTCACGGTAGGCGCTGTCTCCGTCCGGCCGCCAGCGCATCACGTACTCCTGCGTCCGCTCGGTTTCATCGCCGGCAAAGGTCAGCTCGATCCGGCCGATGCGTTGCGGCTGGTCGAACAGCAGGCGGATGGTCTGCACACCCGCACCGGCCGCCTGCCAGCCGCCGGTTCGGCCGGGCAGCAGTGCGGCTTCGATGGGATGCTCGGCGCTTTCGGACGTCACCTCGACCGTGGCAAGCGCATCCAGATCCAGCCACGCCGGTTCCTGCGATCGTGGATGAGTTGAATCGGATTCGGTGACTCGCTTGCGCATGCAGGCTCCTTCCAGCGAATACGCAGTGTGACCGGTTTCCTGCCGGCCAGCGACGCTTCGCATCTGTTCATGGCTCCATCTTCTCAAGAGTTGGAGCCCCATCAAGATCAAGGGCAGCTCACAGCATGTGCTGCCGCCGGGCTTACCGCATGCCGTAGCCGGTCGGCTTAAGCGAGGGGTTAAGCCTCACCCCAGTTCGTGACGAGATCGGCAAGGGCGCGCCCGCACTTTACGCCGGCACCGCAGGCTACTGACAAGGCGCAGATCAAAACAAGTTCCCAATTAGCGTGCCGCCGACGCCGATCCTCGTAATAACCGTGCATATGTCCCTTCAAGAGCGAGTCAGAAAGTGCCAGTGCTGTCAGCCTAGCTGATTTAAACAGATTGGCCACAGTAGCGTCGAGGTTCTGCGTCTGGCTGAGCTGCGCGTATTGCGCCGCGAGAAGTGAGGGATCTTCGCGTGCTGCATACTCGACCTGCGAGCTCTTGAACGTATCGCAGGCGATTGCTAATGCAGCATTGATATTGGTAGGACCGGCGCCTGAGTTTGCGCCTCCGCAAGCGGTCTCTAGACGGACCATCCGTGCAGCCATCGCAACCCTTGCACTGGCGGCCGAATCCCGAATTTGGTGATCTGCAAAATCAAGGTATACTCGTCCAACTAAGCTAAAAAGCCCAATCAATCCGGCCACGACCGCCAGTTCGCCCACCAAGGTGGCAACCCGTAGGCTCCTGCGAGTCGGTACACAACGAAGCAACACATATGTTGCCACTGCAGCGACAGCCAATACTAGACCACCGTCGGTCATTGCGTCCTCTGGCGCAGCCAAGCGGCTAACCCAAACTTCAATCAAGGATTCCATGCGGTTTGAAAAGGCTCAGTGGTGATCTGCCCAAACCACTTTATACCGTGCGCTGCAACGGCCGAATGATTTGAGCTCGCGAGTGGCCGCCAGTATGCCTTAACGTTGGAGGCAAGCGGTAGCCCCCGGTACTCCGGTGGCTGTCCGCTTGACCGAGGGGTCAGGCCTCACTGCTTTGTGCAGATTAACTCTAACTGCGATACAGGGCGTCCGTCATTTTCGCACTGGTTGTTGCAAGTCCCGCCAACGTTTAGCTTTATCGCCTTTACGACATGTCCGGACGGGCACGACGCCACCATGTTGGCTCTAATGGAAGCAATTGGCTGCCCTGAGTTGGCTTGAGTTTCGGCGCTTCCGATCTGCGCTAGCCGGGCGGTGCTCGTTGATTGGACAACCTTGAGCGCCTCAATTTTGCGTTCGAGGCAGAGTATTGCATCACCAGTAGTCTTTTCCTTCTCGCAATCTGCAACTGCGGGAAAGGCGGCTAGCAGCAAAAGAATCCAAGTCAACCTACGGCTTGCAATCCAAGGGGCGGTTCTTGACGGGTACATTGCAATTCTCCTCTGTAGCAGGGATTCCGACGGCTGGCAGTTCGGCTGACACTCGCGAGATTGCGTAGGCTGTTACTGCAGCGAACAAGAGGGCAACCAGAGCAACAATCATCGCGGTAACTTTGAAGCGCTCCGCCTTTAGTCGCATCTGTTCTAAGAGTGCAGAGTACTGCTGATCGCGCGTAAGTTTCTCGGATGGAATAGGAAACGACTCCAGGGCGTCGCGTACAAGCGTTGGCCGATCTCTCGGATTCGCGCTTAAAATCAAGCGCTCGCGTTCCCGAAGACGAATACGTAGTAGAACTACCGCGCCAGCCCACAGGAAGGCTACTAAGGTAACTCCAGTTGTCACGTACTGTACGGTTTGCCACATGCGCGAGACACCCCTCGGTGCTTGTTGTGAGGACTAACGTTGGAGTTGAGCCGCCGCCGAAGGCGGTCGGCTGGAACGAAGGGTTAGCCACCACAACACTAATTCAGCCTCTGTGGACAATTGCATCGTTGAGAGCTGAAACGACTCTGTCTAAGTGGTTCTTCTGATGTGTCGTTAATGCCTTCGTTTCGCCGCCGGACGTCCGTAGCATTACGTGGTACACCGCGCGTTGCTTGAAGAGGAAGTAGGCGGCAATAGCGACAACCGGCACTCCGAAGAATGGATTCTCGAAAAGTGAGGCTACTCCGACCATAAGGATCAGAATTCCCCATAGCCGCTTTGGCGGTTCTGTAATCGGATTTACCGAGGTGACATTGCTCATCGCGAATGTCTGTCCATCAACAACGAATCGAGCGTTCGTGACCTTGACACCTTCATACTCAAAGAACGTTCTCTCGTCCATCGTTCCTCCTGGGCTTCTGACGCGTGAGTCAGGGTTCTAACCGGGATTGCAGGCTTGGCGTCTAACGCCTGAGTTAAGCCGCGCCGCAAAGCGGCGTCTGCTCGGACGAATTGTTAGAGCGCCACACGGGAGAGCAGCTTTCCCACCGCATCACGGCTATTCTCCAAGTAATCGACGTGTGTATCGAAGTGCCGACTAGAGATGTCTAAGAGGAGGTGGCGCGCATGGACTAACAGAGTATCCACATCAGAAAAATTCAAGCTCCCCTTAAGTTCCGCCGCAGTTCGATCACGCTCGAGAGTCTGGTGGCCCACCAGCTCATTACGGATGATGCAGACACGGACCCAGATGGGTTTGATTTGATCCAGGCGTTCTCGATACTCCGAAATGGCCGCTTCGGGGATTAGATTTACCGCCAACTGGAGCAGCTGCCGGAAATTGACAGTGTCCTGCCGCGTTTCGTAAAGCGCGTACAAGAGCACGACGGTGGAGTTATACAAGGCCGACTCAACTCCTGCGAAGAACCGCAGGTTGCGGTTGAATCGGATCAGATTGTCTGATTCGGCTGTGGAATCTTGAAGCGCGACCAACAAGTCGTGGTGAACCTGTGCCTGATTGATGCGCATGAAAAGCGCTTGCCGTATCTCATTCGCGGTCATTGCTGCCATTGCGCTCTAATGTTGGAGTTCAGCCGCTGCCGAAGGCGGTCGGCTGGAATGACGGGCTAGGGCGCAATTCGAGTCAATCCTGTAGGCATCCATCCAAAGTCGCGTAGAAGTCCGAGCGCGCCTTCCACGTCCGATATCCTGCCAAAGGGCAAATACTGAAATTTCCGATAGTCCTGCTCTGGTGTTGAATACGATCTGCTGCGGACGTCGCAGACGACGACGATAATTTCTTGAATTCGAGCCCGGTGCTGAGCATCGACCCGCGCTCGGGTGTGGAGCGCCGGCACCATCTGCACGAAAGCTCGGTTCAGAAGGCCATCTCGCTCGCCGCGCGACGAGCTGGCATCTGCAAGCCGTGCTCTCCCCACGTGCTGCGCCATTCCTTTGCCACGCACATGCTGCAGGCCGGGTACGACATCCGCACCGTGCAGGAACTGCTCGGCCATGCCGACGTCAGTACCACGATGATTTACACGCACGTGCTGAACAAGGGCGGGCGTGGCGTCTTGAGCCCGTTCGACGCGCTTTAGCATCGATTTGCGCTGGGCCGACTGCCCATTGCACCGATGGATCGGCTGGCCGGCATCCCTGCGTTTCGGCAACGCCCCCGAGTGGCTCTCCACGTGCGCAGTTGGATCCATGTGGCCGGCTCGGCTCCCGCTCGCGCCTGTCGAAATGCAGGCTGCGCCAATGCTCGCGTGCGCCGGGCATCGCCACAACCCCCGGATCGGATGGCCATGCGATCTGCAGAGCTCCCGCCGACCGCCCCCGCCCCCACCATAATCGCCGCCCATGAGCGCCTGGTTGGAAGTCCAGCTGTTTGCCCTGATGTCCGCACTGGCGCTGCCAAAGTTCGGGCTGAGCACGGTATTCATCGTCTCGTTCATCTCGGCCACGCTGCTGCCGCTCGGTTCCGAACCGGCGGTGTTCGGGTTGGTCAAGCTCAATCCGTCGATGTTCTGGCCGGCGGTGCTGGTTGCGACGGCGGGCAATTCGCTCGGCGGCGCGGTCAGCTGGTGGATGGGCCGCGGCGCCGAGAAGGCCTATGAGCACTACCACCACGGCCCGGCCAAGCTGCGCGCGCTCAAGTGGCTGCAGCAGTTCGGCCCCAAGACCTGCCTGCTGTCGTGGCTGCCGGTGGTCGGCGATCCGCTGTGCGCGGTGGCCGGCTGGCTCGACCTGCCGTTCTGGCCCTGCGTGGGCTACATGGCGATCGGCAAATTCATGCGCTACCTGGTCATGACGGCCGCCCTGCTGTGGGTCTTTCCGGGGCACATCGGCCCGGGCTGAGGGCGGCAGCGCAGTGCACCGGCTGCATCCGACTGCGGTCGCGGCGGATCGGCAGGCAACGCGAGCGGCGACAATCACCGCATGTATGCACTGTTCGAAGAAGCCGGAAAATTCCTCGCCGGACGCGTGATGTCGGAAACCGACAGTTCGCTCGCAGGTCGAGCTCGATTCGGGCAAGCGCGTCAAGGTCAAGGCCGCCCAGGCGCTGCTGCGCTTCGAGGCACCGCAGCCCGCCGAACTGATCGCCGCTGCACAGGCGCGCTCCGAGGAGATCGAGCTCGACCTTGCCTGGGAATTCGCGCCGGACGCGGATTTCAGCTTCAGCGAACTGGCGCGCGACTATTTCAGCGACAAGGCCGACCAGGCGACGCAGGCCGCGATGCTGTTCCGCCTGTTCGAGGCGCCGCATTATTTCCGCCGCCTCGGCAAGGGCATGTTCAAGAAGGCGCCCGAGGAGGTGGTCAAGGCGGCGCTGCTCGGCATCGAGCGCAAGCAGCAGCAGGCGGTGCAGATCGCCGACTGGGCACGCCAGCTGGTCGACGGCCGCTGCCCGGAGCCGATTCGCGAGCAGCTGTACCGGATCCTGTTCAAGCCGGACAAGAACGCGCCCGAGTACAAGGCGGTGGTCGAGGCCTCGCGGCTGTCGCACCGGGCGGCGCTCGACCTGCTGACCTCGGCTGGTGCGATCGATTCGCCGTACCAGTTCCACTGGAAGCGCTTCCTGTTCGAGAACTTCCCGCGCGGCACCGCTTTTCCGGCGCTGCCGGCGCCGGCGATCCGCGACGAGCTGCCGCTGGCCAGCGCGCAGGCCTTCTCGATCGACGATTCGACCACCACCGAGATCGACGATGCCCTGTCGATCCAGGGTCTGGGCACCGGCAAGGTGGTCTTCGGCGTGCACATCGCCGCGCCCGGCCTCGCCTTCGGGCCCGACTCGCCGCTCGACAAGCTGGCACGCGAGCGCCTGTCGACCGTCTATGTGCCGGGCAACAAGCTGACCATGCTGCCCGACGAGGTGGTGCAGGCCTACACCCTGCAGGCCGGCCGCGAATGCCCGGCCGTCTCGCTGTACGTGACGATCGACGAAGCAACGCTCGCCATCCAGTCGTTCCAGACCCGGATCGAACGCGTCGCCATCGCGGCCAACCTGCGCCACGACCTGCTCGATGCCAGCGTCACCGAGGTCAGCCTGACCGGCTCCGCCCCAGCCGACTATCCGTTCGCCGACGAGCTGCGCTTCGCCTACCGGCTGGCGCGCCAGCTCAAGCAGGGGCGCGAGATGGTGCGGGGCAAGCCGGAAAACTTCAACCGCCCCGACTACAGCTTCCGCCTCGAGGGCGCGGATGGCGAACCGGCGGGTGACGAAGTCGTCACGATCACCCCCCGCCGGCGTGGCGCGCCGCTGGACCTGATCGTCGCCGAAGCGATGATCCTCGCCAACAGCACCTGGGGCGGCTGGCTCGCCGAGTGCGGCGTTCCGGGCATCTACCGCAGCCAGGCCAGCATGGCGCCGGGGATCAAGGTGCGCATGGGGGTCAAGCCGGCCGCCCACGCCGGCATGGGCGTGGCCCACTACACCTGGGCGACGTCGCCACTGCGGCGCTATGTCGACCTGGTCAACCAATGGCAGATCATCGCCTGCGCGCGCCACGGCATGACCGCGGCCCTGGCAGCGCCGTTCAAGCCGCGCGACGCGGCCCTGTTCTCGGTCATCTCGGCCTTCGATGCCGCCCACAGCGCCTACAACGCCTTCCAGTCGGCCATCGAGCGCTACTGGACGCTGCAGTATCTGGCGCAGAACCGGATCGAGGAATTCGACGCCACGGTGATGAAGGAAGGGCTGGTGCGGGCCGAGTCGCTGCCGCTGGTCTTCCGCGCGCTCGGCGCCGAAAGCCTGCCGCGGGGTGCGCTGGTGCGGGTGCGCGTGGCCAGTCACGACCTGCTCACCCTCGACCTGCAGGCGCGCGTGCAGTCGCGCCTGGACGACGCGCTGATCCTGCCCGGGATCGCCAGCAGCGTCGAGGATGAAGACAGTGGCGGTGGCGATGACGACAGCGGCGGCGCCGGGGCCGGCGCGAGCGGGCCGCTGACGCTGGCGATCGAAGTGTCCGATGCCGGGACCGACGCTGACAGCACCCCCGCCGCCGACCCGGCCGCGGCCGGCGGCTGAGTCCGAAAACCGGCGCGGAGTGCCACGGGCGTGACGAGGTGGAACCGGCTGTCGACGCTGCAGGTGGCGTTGCTGTTCTCGGTTGCGCTCCATGCCGTCCTGCTGTCGTTGCGCCTGGCCGACACCTCGCGCGTCGGACCGGATGTTCGACGAATCACCGCTGGAGGTGATCCTGGTCAATTCGCGCTCGGCACAGGCGCCACTGAAGGCGCAGGCGATCGCGCAGGCCAACCTGACCGGCGGCGGCGATGCCGGCGAGGGTCGCAGTCGCTCGCCGCTGCCGGCGTCGGACGAACTCGAGGTCGGCGATGCCGACCAGGAGACCCGGCGCCGGATCGAGCAGTTGCAGCAGGCCCAGGAGCAGTTGCTGGCGGTCGTGCGGCGCGAGCTGGCAACCATGCAGGCACTCGATCCGGCACGCGATGCCGGTTCGCCTCAGGACCGCGCCGAGGAGGAACGGCGCCGCCAGCTGCTGCAGTTGCTGGCCGAGATCGAGAAGCGCGTCAACCAGGAAAACGAGAGGCCACGGCGCCGCTACATCAGCCCGGCCACCCGCGAGGCGGTCTATGCGCGGTACTACGACCACCTGCGGCGCAAGGTCGAGGACCGCGGTACCCGCAACTTCCCGACCCACCAGGGCCAGAAGCTGTACGGCGATCTGACGATGAACGTCACCGTCGATGCGCGCGGGCAGGTCATCGACACCGTGGTCGTGCGTTCGTCCGGTTCGTCCGTTCTCGACCGCTATGCGGTTGCGATCGTCAATGCCGCGGCGCCGTTCGGCGCCTTCAGCAGCGCGATGCGCCGCGAGGCCGACGAACTGGTGATCACCTCGCGCTTTCGCTTCACCCGGGATGAATCGCTGCAAACCAGCGTTGCCGCTCAACCATGAACCGCCCTGCCCCCTGTCTCGCCTCCCGAGCCGATCGACCGCTATGCGGTGCTCGGCCATCCGGTCGCCCACAGCCAGTCGCCGTTCATCCACGCCGCCTTTGCCGCAGGCCACGCGCCAGCCGCTGCACTACGGACGCCTGCTCTGTCCGCTCGACGACTTCGACGACCGCACTGCGTGACTTCGCCAGCGCGAACGCCGATGCCGACGGCACGTCCGGGCCGGCACGCGGCTGCAACGTGACCGTGCCGTTCAAGTTCCAGGCGTTCGAACTCGCCAGCCGGCACAGCCAGCGCGCCGGACTGGCGCGTGCCGCCAATACCCTGCGCTTCGATCCGGACGGCTGGCTGGCGGACAACACCGACGGCGCCGGGCTGGTGCGTGACATCGAGGTCAACGCCGGTGTTCCGATCCGCGGCCGGCGCCTGCTGCTGCTCGGCGCCGGCGGCGCCGCGGCAGGTGCGCTCGGGCCGCTGCTGCAAGCCGGGCCGGCGCTGCTGCAGATCGTCAACCGCACCGCTGGTCGGGCGCACGAGCTTGCCGGGCGCCATCGCGCGTGCGCGGCAGCGAACGCGGGTCGAGCTGCTGGCCGGCGGCCTCGACAGTGCCGACAGCGGCTTCGACATCGTCATCAACGCCAGCGCCAGCAGCCTGAACGCAGTGTCGGTACCGCTCCCCGACTCGGTGCTGCGCGACGGCACGCTGGCGCTCGACATGATGTACGGCGCCGCCGCCGACGGCTTTCTGCACTGGGCGCAGCGGCATGGCGCGATCGGCCGCGACGGCCTGGGCATGCTGGTCGAGCAGGCCGCCGAGTCGTTCGAGCTCTGGCGCGGCATCCGCCCGCCGACCGCCGACGTGCTCGCCCGGGCTGCGGCAGCGACTGGCAGCGCCCGCACCGTGAAGGCCGCGATCGGGCGCGCCGGCGGCGCGCTGCTGCGCCTGCTGCTGCTCGCACTGATTGCAGCGCTCGGCCTGCAGCTGTATTTCCTGTGCCGGATCGCGCTGATGGCGGTCGTCGACCCGAGTCCACCAGCTTCCAGCGTTCCGAGGCGTGGCGCCTGCTGCGCGACCGCGGCGAGATGCGCTGGCGCCAGCAATGGGTGCCCGACGCGCGGATTGCGGCCCACCTCAAGCGCGCGGTGATCGCCGCCGAGGACGCCGGTTTCGCCGACCACAGCGGGGTCGAGTGGGATGCGATCGAAAAGGCCTGGGAGCGCAACCAGCGGGCCGAAGCGCGAGCCGAGCGCCAGAACGAGCAGCTCGAGCGGCGCAGCACCCGCCAGCGCGAGCGCGCCGCCGAAGCGCCGTCGCCACGGCGCGTGCAGGCCAGGGTGGTCGGCGGATCGACCATCACCCAGCAGCTGGCCAAGAACCTGTTCCTCGGACCCGAGCGCCACCTGGTGCGCAAGGCCCAGGAGTTCGTGATCACGCTGATGCTCGAGCTCGTGCTCGACAAGCGCCGCATCCTCGAGATCTACCTGAACCATGTCGAATGGGGCGAAGGTGTGTTCGGCGCCGAGGCCGCCGCGCAGCACTATTTCCGCACCTCGGCGGCGCAGCTCGGCAGCTGGCAGGCGGCGCGGCTGGCGGTCATGCTGCCGGCACCGAAACGCTTCGAGAAGCGCCCCAACTCGGCCTTATGTGAACGCGCGCGCCTCGACGATCGCGTCGCGCATGGGCGCGGTCGACCTGCCTTGAGGCCACCCTCCGCACCCACCGGGACGGCGCGGGCGCTGCCTACAATCGACCGATGACGTCCCGCCTGTCCGCCGAGATCGCCGCCGCCGCAGCCCGCCTGGTCGTCGAGGAAGGCATGGAGTACGGTCCCGCCAAGCGCCGTGCCGCGCGCGATCTCGGGCGCGCCGGCGACGCGCACGGTCGACCTGCCGAGCAACGATGCGGTCGAGGACGAGGTGCGCTCCTACATCGAGATCTTCTGCGCCGATACCCAGCCGCAGGAGCTGGCCGCACTGCGCGAAGTCGCGCTGCTGTGGATGCAGCGACTGGCCGAATTCCGCCCGCACCTGACCGGCGCGGTCTGGCGCGGCACCGCCACCCGGCTGAACGCCGTCCACCTCGAACTGTTCTGCGACGATGCCAAGGCTGCCGAGCTGGCGCTGATCGACCGCGGCATCGACTACGAAGTCGGCAGCACGGCCGGGCCGCGCAACGAAAGCATCGACGTGCTGAGCGTCTCCACCCGCAGCCGCGTCCTCGGTGAACCGGTGACGGTCCACCTGAGCATCCTCGACCACGACGACCTGCGTGGTGCGCTGAAGCCGGATGGCCAGGGGCGCAGCGCGCGCGGCGATCTGGCTGCGCTGCGCCGGCGGATCGAGCAGGAGTCGGCATGACCGACGCGACCGGTCAGCGCCAGCCGCCGCCGCTGGCTCGGCGCCGCCGTCGCGGTCGCTGCCGGCGGCGCCGGGATCGGCGCGGCGAGCTGGCAGTGGCAGCGCGAGGCAAGCCGCGCCGCCGCCGCTGCCCGCGAACAGGCGTTCTGGCGCCTCGGCTTCGACCAGCCCGACGGCGGGCCGACTGCGATGTGCGTGTCCTGCAGCGGCCGACCGCTTGCTGGTCAATTTCTGGGCCACCTGGTGTCCGCCGTGCGTCAAGGAAATGCCGCTGCTCGATGCCTTTGCCCGCGACCATGCCCGTCGCGGCTGGCAGGTGCTCGGCATCGCCGTCGACCAGCCGCAGCCGGTGCGCGACTTCCTGCAGCGGCAGCCGGTCGGGTTTCCGATCGCACTGGCTGGCATGGAAGGCGTATCGATCAGCCGCGACCTCGGCAATGCCGGCGGCCAGTTGCCGTACAGCGTGGTGTTCGATGCATCCGGCCGCGGCGCGGCGCGGCATCTCGGCGCGGTCGACGAACCAACTGCTGGAGCGCTGGGTGACGCAGCTCAGCTGACCGCACGCCGCTGCTTCGGCATCGCAATTGCCAGCAACAGAGCCCAAAGCGCATAAACTCCACACCCTCGCGCCTGCCGCAGCCCGCCATGCAGGTGCCCCGAATCCGCGTTCCGGTCGCTCCCGTCGGCTCGACAGACAGCGCCAGATCGACTCCTCATTCAATCCGTCCGAGTCTTTGACAGCAGTTCGCGCCAGCTCGATGCGCAGTGCAACTCGCTCGGCCTCCCCCACTCCGCTGGAGACCTCATGGACCTGCGCAAACTCAAGACCCTGATCGACCTGGTGTCGGAGTCGAACATCTCCGAACTCGAGATCACCGAAGCCGAAGGCAAGGTGCGCATCGTCAAGGCGGAGCCGGCTGCGCGCGGCCCAGCCGGTGGCCGGGCAGCGGCCGCCGCGGCGCCCGCCCCGGTCGCGGCTGCCGCACCGGCGCCGCCGGCACCGGCGGCCGAGCCCGAGATCACCGGCCACGCCGTCAAGTCGCCGATGGTCGGCACCTTCTACCGCTCGTCGAGCCCGGGCGGCAAGCCGTTCGTCGAGGTCGGCAGCGCGGTCAAGGAAGGCGAGACCGATCTGCATCATCGAGGCGATGAAGATCCTGAACGAGATCGAGGCCGACAAGTCCGGCACGATCACCCGCATCCTGTGCGAGAACGGCCAGGCGGTCGAATACGGCCAGCCGCTGTTCGTCATCGAGTGAAGTCGCACGCCTCCGCCGCGGCGCAGCCAGCGCGTTCGGCCGGAGCAGCCCGCAAGGGCGATTGAGCCGAGGCTCCCTATGTTCAAGAAGATTCTGATCGCCAACCGCGGCGAGATCGCCCTGCGCATCCAGCGCGCCTGCCGCGAGACTCGGCATCAAGGCGGTGATGGTCTATTCCGAGGCCGACCGCGAAGCCAAGTACGTCAAGCTGGCCGACGAGGCGGTCTGCATCGGCCCGGCGCCGTCGTCGGCCGAGCTACCTCAACATGCCGGCCATCATCTCGGCCGCCGAGGTGACCGACGCCGAGGCCATCCACCCCGGCTACGGCTTCCTGTCCGAGAACGCCGACTTCGCCGAGCGGGTCGAAAAAAGCGGCTTCCCGTTCATCGGCCCGACGCCCGAAGTCGATCCGCATCATGGGCGACAAGGTGTCGGCCAAGCAGGCCATGATCAAGGCCGGCGTGCCCTGCGTGCCGGGCTCCGAAGGCGAGCTGCCGGACGACCCGAAGGAATCATCGCGCGCATGGCGCGCGCCGATCGGCTACCCGGTGATCATCAAGGCGGCCGGCGGCGGCGGCGGGCGCGGCATGCGCGTGGTGCACACCGAGGCGGCGCTGGTCAACGCGGTGCAGATGACCGAGGCCGAGGCCGGCGCGGCCTTCGGCAATCCGGCGGTCTACATGGAGAAGTTCCTCGCAGAACCCGCGCCACATCGAGATCCAGATCCTGGCCGACAAGCACAAGAACGCGGTCTACCTGGGCGAGCGCGACTGCTCGATGCAGCGCCGCCACCAGAAGATCATCGAGGAAGCGCCGGCGCCGGGCATCCCGCGCAAGCTGATCGAGAGGATCGGCGAGCGCTGCGCCGCGGCCTGCAAGAAGATCGGCTACCGCGGCGCCGGCACCTTCGAGTTCCTGTACGAGAACGGCGAGTTCTATTTCATCGAGATGAACACCCGCGTGCAGGTCGAGCATCCGGTGACCGAGCTGGTCACCGGCATCGACATCGTGAAGACGCAGATCATGGTGGCCGCCGGCGAGAAGCTGCCGTTCACGCAGCGCCAGATCGAGATGCGCGGCCATGCGATCGAGTGCCGCATCAACGCCGAGGACCCGTACAAGTTCACGCCGTCGCCGGGCCGCATCACGACCTGGCACGCGCCGGGCGGGCCGGGCGTGCGGGTCGACTCGCACGTCTACACCAACTACTTCGTGCCGCCGCAACTACGACTCGATGATCGGCAAGATCATCGTGCACGGCGACACGCGCGAGCAGGCGCTGGCGCGCATGCGCACCGCGCTGGTCGGAGACGGTGGTCGAAGGCATCCAGACCAACATCCCGCTGCACCGCGAGCTGATGGTCGACGCCAAGTTCATCGAAGGCGGCACCAACATCCACTACCTCGAAGAGTGGATGGCCTCGCACAAGCGCTGAGGCGACAGACGTGTTCGAACTGCGGCTGCTGGCGCCCGAGGACCGGGTCGAGACCGTGTGCGACGCGCTGACGACGAGCTGGGCGCGCTGTCGGTCTCGGTCGAGGATGCCGATGCGGAGACCGAGGCCGAGCAGGCGCTGTTCGGCGAGCCCGGCATGCCGCCGCCGCAAGGCGGGCTGGCAGCGCTCGCGCGTGATGGCGCTGTTCGACGAGCGAGGCGCGGCGCAGCGAGGCCGCCGACGCTGCTGCTGGCGCAGGACTTCTTCGCGCGGCTGCCAGCTGCGCGGCGTGGCCGAGGTGCCCGAGCAGGACTGGGTGCGGCTGACGCAGTCGCAGTTCGCGCCGGTCGAGATCACGCCCGAGCTTCTGGATCGTGCCGACCTGGCACGAGCCGCCGGCCGAGGCGCAGCAGGTGATCCGGCTCGACCCGGGCCTGGCCTTCGGCACCGGCACGCATCCGACCACGCGCATGTGCCTGCGCTGGATCGCCGGCCAGGCGCCGCGCGGCGCCGCCGCTGGACGCGCGTGCTCGACTACGGCTGCGGCTCGGGCATCCTGGCCATCGGCGCGGCGCATGTACGGCGCGCGCGGCGATCGATGCGGTCGACATCGACCGGCGGCGGTCGAGTCGACGCGGGCCAATGCCGCAGGCCAACGGCGTCGCAGCTGCGCGCCGGCCTGCCCGACCTGGCCGACGGCGCGCTACCCGACTGGTGCTGGCCAACATCCTGGCCACGCCGCTCAAGCTGCTGGCGCCGCTGCTGTGCGGCCACGTCGCGCCCGGCGGCGCAGCTGGTGCTGGCCGGCATCCTGGAGCGCCAGGCCGACGAGCTGAAGGCGGCCTATGCGCCGTACGCTGCAGCTGGAGGTCAGCGACAGCGAGGACGGCTGGATCCTGATGACCGCGCAGGCGGCTGCCGGCCGCGCCGACTGCGACCGGCAGCCGTCGCCCGATGAGCCTCGTCACCCGCTGCCGTGCCTGCGGAACGATGTTCCGGGTGGTGCAGGACCAGCTGCGCATCTCGGACGGCTGGGTGCGCTGCGGCCGCTGCGACACGGTCTTCGACGCGCTCGACATCGCTCGACCGACCAGCCGCCGCAGCCGCGCGACGCAGGCAGCCGCCGCGTCGCCGCCGACCGACGGCGCCGACGATCCGTGGACGCGCGCGATCGACATCGACGCAGCTGCTGGCACGCGTCGCGCCGAGGTCGCGAGCGCCTGGTCGAGCCGCCGCGCGGACGCCTGCATCGACGGCGTCAGCGCCAGCCGACCTGCCGCGACGCCGCCGCCGGCGCTCGCAGCCGCCGCCGCGACGCCGGCCTGCCGGCGCGACGTGCCCGATCCGGCGACGCGCCGACGGCCGTGTCGCCGATGCCGGTGCCGCGCTGCCGCGACGCAGCGGCCGCCGGCACTGCCGCGCAGTCGCAGCGCGGCCGCCGCGGCCGCCAGGCCGAGCTTCGTGCGCCGACGCCGAGCGCGATGCGCGCTGGCGCAGCCCGGCGATGCGCGCCGCGCTGATCGGCAGCTCGCTCATCCTGCTGCTGATGCTGGCTGGCCGCAGGTCGCGCTACCACCGGCGCGACCAGCTGGCGGCGCAGCTCGCCGCTCGCGGCCGACTGGCTGGGCAGCGCCTGCGCGCGCTGGGGCTGCACGATCGCACGCGCCGCGCGGCATCGACGATCTGGTGATCGAGCACAGCGCGCTGGCGCGCGTGCCGGATCGCGCCGGATGCGCTGCAGCTGACGCTGCGCATCGCGCAACCGCGCCGGCATCGCGCTGGCGCTGCCGGCGGTCGAGCTGAGCCTGACCGACGCCGAAGGCCAGCTGATCGCGCGCCGCGCGCTGTTGCCGGCGCGACTTCGGCGTCGTGCCGCCGGCGGTCGTCGCGGCGCGCTGCCGAACTGCCGCTGCAGCTGCGGTTCACCGACCGGCGAGCGCGTCGTGGCGGGCTACACCGTCGAACTCTTCTATCCGTAGCCAGCGCGGCACGGCACGACCCGATTCTCATCCTCCTGGAGCAGCCATGCCGGCACTGATCTGCGGTTCCCTCGCCTTCGACACCATCATGACCTTCCAGGGTCGCTTCGCCGAGCAGATCCTGCCCGACCAGCTGCACATCCTGAACGTCGTCTTCCTGGTGCCGACGCTGCGGCGCGAGTTCGGCGGCTGCGCCGGCAACATCGCCTACAGCCTGGCAGCGCTGGGCGGCGCAGCCGGTGCTGCATGGCGACGGTCGGCAGCGACGGCGCCGACTACCTGCGAGCGGCTCGCACGGCTGGGGCATCGAGCACGCGACATTCGTGCGCGAGGTCGACGACAGCTACACCGCGCAGGCGATCATCATGACCGACCGCGACAACAACCAGATCACCGCCTTCCATCCGGGCGCGATGCAGCAGGCGCACCAGACGCCGGTGCCGGCGCGCGACGACATGCGCATCGGCATCATCGCGCCGGACGGCCGCGACGCGATGCTGCAGCATGCCGCAGCAGTTCGCCGCGGCCGGCATCCCGTTCGTCTTCGATCCGGGCCAGGGCCTGCCGATGTTCGACGGCGACGAGCTGCGCGCACTTCATCGAGCAGGCGAGCTGGGTCGCGCGTGAACGACTACGAAGGCAAGATGCTGTGCGACCGCACCGGCTGAGACGCTCGAGTCGCTGTCGCGCCGGCACGTGCAGGGCCTGGTCGTCACGCTCGGCGCCGAGGGCTGCGAGGTCTGGGATCGAGGGCGAGCGCACGCACGTGCCGCCGGTGCGAGGCCGACCGCGGTGGTCGACCCGACCGGCTGCGGCGACGCCTTGCGCGGCGCGCTGCTGTACGGCCTGGAGCGCGGCTGGGCGCTGGCGCGCTGCGCCGAGCTGGGCAACCGCCTCGGCGCGCTCAAGATCGCCGAGCGCGGCGGCCAGAACCACGTCATCGACCGGGCGGCGCTCGGCCTCTGAGCGCGCTGCCCGAGCGAGCAAAAAAAGACCCGGCCGAAGCCGGGTCGCGCCACATCGATCGGCGCAGTCGATCAGGGCTTGCTGCCCGTCGGAAACGGCCAGGCTGCCTGCGGGCTCAGCGTCGTCTTCGCAGCCGGCGAAGCAGGAGGCAGGCGCAGGTGCGGCAGCGTGCCGCCTTCTTGGCCGCCTTCTTCGCAGCAGCCTTCTTGGCAGGGGCCTTCTTGGCCGGCGCAGCCTTCTTCGCCGCGACCTTCTTGGCACGCAGCCTTCTTCGCCGGTGCCGCCTTCTTGGCCGCGGCCTTCTTCGCCGGTGCTGCTGCCTTCTTGGCAGCCGCCTTCTTCGCCGGTGCCGCCTTCTTGGCTGCGACCTTCTTCGCCGGCGCGGCCTTCTTGGCAGCGACCTTCTTCGCGGGCGCCTTCTTCGCCGCAGCCTTCTTGGCCAGGGCGCCTTCTTGGCCGCCGCGCCTTCTTCGCCGGGGCCTTCTTGGCCGCAGCGGCCTTCTTCGTTGCAGTTGCCATTAGATTTCTCCTTGATCAAGTGGAAAAAACACTGTCTGGCGCCTGCATGAAGCCGATGCCTGACAGCTATTCACCACCCGGTGCCTTGCCCCGTGGGGTGCGCCTGGTGCGGTGAATCGGGTCCACCCCGTCCGCAGCGCTTCTGTGTCGCTGCATCACAGGGTGAGTATCTTGATCTGTCTTGTACGACCATTCCGCAATGGTCCGGTCGTCAATCCCACGACAGCGCGCCACCCGACTGGTACTCGATGACGCGGGTCTCGAAGAAGTTGCGTTCCTTCTTCAGGTCGATCATTTCGCTCATCCACGGAAACGGGTTCTCCTCGTTCGGGAACAGCTCTTCGAGGCCGATCTGCGTGGCGCGCCGGTTGGCGATGTAGCGCAGGTAGCCCTTGAACATCGAGGCATTCATGCCGAGCACGCCGCGCGGCATGGTGTCTTCGGCGTAGCGGTATTCGAGCTCGACCGCCTTCAGGAACAGCGCCTTGATCTCGGCCTTGAACTCGGCGGTCCAGAGTTGCGGGTTCTCGAGCTTGATCTGGTTGATCAGGTCGATGCCGAAGTTGCAGTGCATCGACTCGTCGCGCAGGATGTACTGGTACTGCTCGGCCGCGCCGGTCATCTTGTTCTGCCGGCCCGAGCGCGAGGATCTGCGTGAAGCCGACGTAGAAGAACAGGCCTTCCATCAGGCAGGCGAAGACGATCAGGCTCTTGAGCAGCGTCTGGTCGGTTCTCGGCGTGCCGGTGTGGAAGTTCGGATCCATGATCGCCTCGATGAAGGGGATCAGGAACTCGTCCTTGTCGCGGATCGACGTGACCTCGTTGTAGGCGTTGAAGATCTCGCTCTCGTCGAGGCCGAGCGATTCGACGATGTACTGGTAGGCGTGGGTGTGGATCGCCTCCTCGAACGCCTGGCGCAGCAGGAACTGGCGGCACTCGGGCGCCGTGATGTGGCGGTAGGTGCCGAGCACGATGTTGTTGGCGGCCAGCGAATCGGCGGTCACGAAGAAGCCGAGGTTGCGCTTGATGATGCGGCGCTCGTCTTCGGTCAGGCCGTTCGGATCCTTCCAGGTCGCGATGTCGCGCGACATGTTGACCTCCTGCGGCATCCAGTGGTTGGCGCAGGTGGCGAGGTACTTTTCCCAGGCCCACTTGTACTTGAACGGCACCAGCTGGTTGACGTCGGTCCGGCCGTTGATGATGCGCTTGTCGGCGGCCTTGACGCGGCCGCTGCTCGGCCGGACCGGCCACTGCAGCGGAAGTGGCTGCTGCCTGCGGTCCATTGCTGCCGGACGGGCTGGACGGGTTGGCTGGCGAAGCCGCAACGGGGGCGGCGCGGAACGAAGACGGTGACGGAGACATCCCGCGGGCAGGGCTCGTTGAGGACGGCTTTTGCGCGGGGCTCGTGGTATGCGTTGTCGAAGGGCTCTGTGTCTTCTTCCCAGACCAACATGGTGTCTTTCCTATGTACTTCGATTATCGGAGTGTTGCAATCAAACACCAAGCAATATGTTGACTTTGGCGTGAACGCATGGCGCGTTGATGTTGCTGGTTTGCATCGACAACCAGCGCCCTTCCGAAGCCTGTCGGAAGGGGGTCCGCGATGGTGTCGGACAGGCCCGCGACCGAGCTCGATCGCGGGCTTGCATGCTGCTCACTGACAGGCTTCGCAGCCCGGGTCGTCGATCGCGCAGAACTTCATGTCGGTGGCCGGCTCGACGCACATCGGCAGGCATCGGCGCGGCCGCTCGACGAGCGCATCGCAGTCGTTGTCTGTGCCGCTCGACACCGCGTTCATCCGACCGCTCTTCACGGTCGACTTCTCGGCGTGCGTGGCGCCCACCGTGCGCAGGTAGTAGGTCGTCTTCAGGCCGCGCAGCCAGGCCAGCTTGTAGGTCTCGTCGAGCTTCTTGCCCGACGCGCCGGCCATGTAGATGTTCAGCGACTGCGCCTGGTCGATCCACTTCTGGCGCCGTGCCGCGGCCTCGACCAGCCACTGCGTCTCGATCTCGAAGGCGGTGGCGTACAGCTCCTTCAGGTCCTCGGGCACGCGGTCGATGCGGCGCAGCGAACCGTCGAAGTGCTTCAGGTCCATCACCATCACGTCGTCCCACAGGCCGAGCTGCTTCAGGTCGCGCACCAGGTACTCGTTGAGCAGCGTGAACTCGCCCGACAGGTTGGACTTGACCGACAGGTTGCCGAACGACGGTTCGATCGACGCGCTGACGCCGATGATGTTGGAGATGGTCGCGGTCGGTGCGATCGCCACGCAGTTGCTGTTGCGCATGCCGTGCGCGCCGATGCGCTGGCGCAGCGCATCCCAGTCGAGCGTGCATGCTGCGGTCGACCTCGACATGGCCGCCGCGCGACTTGCGCCAGCAGGTCGAGCGAGTCGAGCGGCAGGATGCCGCGGTCCCACAGCGAGCCGCGGTAGCTCGAGTAGCGGCCGCGCTCCTCGGCCAGCTCGGTCGAAGCCCAGTAGGCGTGGTAGCAGACCGCCTCCATCGAACGGTCGGCGAACTCGACCGCCGCCTGCGACGCATACGGCACGCGCAGCTCGTACAGCGCATCCTGGAAGCCCATGATGCCCAGGCCGACCGGCCGGTGGCGCAGGTTGGAGTCGCGCGCCTTCTTGACCGCGTAGTAGTTGATGTCGATCACGTTGTCGAGCATGCGCATCGCGGTCGCGACGGTGCGCTTGAGCTTGGCGTGGTCGATCTGGCCGTCGATGCAGGTGATGGACCAGGTTGACCGAGCCGAGGTTGCAGACCGCGATCTCGGTCTCGCTGGTGTTGAGCGTGATCTCGGTGCACAGGTTGCTCGAATGCACGACGCCGACGTGCTGCTGCGGCGAGCGCACGTTGCAGGCATCCTTGAAGGTGATCCAGGGATGCCCGGTCTCGAACAGCATCGTCAGCATCTTGCGCCACAGGTCGCGCGCCGGCATCGTCTTGAACAGCTTGATCTCGCCGCGCGCCGCCTTGTCCTCGTAGGCGGTGTAGGCGTCGTCGAAGGCCTGGCCGAACTTGTCGTGCAGGTCGGGGCAGTTGCTCGGCGAGAACAGCGTCCAGTCGCCGCCGTCGATCACCCGCTGCATGAACAGGTCGGGGATCCAGTTGGCGGTGTTCATGTCGTGCGTGCGGCGGCGGTCGTCGCCGGTGTTCTTGCGCAGCTCGAGGAACTCCTCGATGTCGAGGTGCCAGGTTTCCAGGTAGGCGCACACCGCGCCCTTGCGCTTGCCGCCCTGGTTGACCGCGACCGCGGTGTCGTTGACCACCTTCAGGAACGGCACCACGCCCTGGCTCTTGCCGTTGGTGCCCTTGATGTGCGAGCCGAGCGCGCGCACGTTGGTCCAGTCGTTGCCCAGGCCGCCGGCGAACTTGGTCAGCAGCGCGTTTTCCTTCAGCGCCTCGTAGATGCCGTCGAGGTCGTCGCTGACGGTCGTCAGGTAGCAGCTCGACAGCTGCGAGCGGCAGCGTGCCGGCGTTGAACAGCGTCGGCGTGCTGCTCATGAAGTCGAAGCTCGACAGCACCTCGTAGAACTCGATCGCGCGCGCCTCGCGGTCGATCTCGCTCAGCGCCAGGCCCATCGCCACGCGCATGTAGAAGGCCTGCGGCATCTCGATGCGGGCGCTCGTCGACGTGCAGGAAGTAGCGGTCGTACAGCGTCTGCAGGCCGAGGTAGTCGAACTGCAGGTCGCGTTCGGGCTTGAGCGCGGCGCCGAGCCGCGCCAGGTCGAACTGCAGCAGCTTCTCGTCGAGCAGTTCGGCCTGCACGCCCTTCTTGATGAAGCCGGGGAAGTAGTCCGGATAGCGCGTGCCCATCTCCGACTGCAGCGCGTCCTCGCCCAGGATCTCCTTGCGGATGGTGTGCAGCAGCAGCCGCGCGGTGGCGCGGTTGTAGCCCGGATCCTTCTCGATCAGCGTGCGCGCGGCCAGGATCGCTGCCTTGTGCACCTCGTCGATCGGCACCCCGTCGTACAGGTTGCGCCTGGTCTCCTGCAGGATCGGCTCGGGCCTGACCTCGGTCCCCAGGTCCTCGCAGGCCGAGGCGACGATCGTGTGCAGGCGCGACCAGTCGAGCGGCATGCGCTGGCCGCGATCGGTCACCGTACAGCTGCGCTTCGCCCGGCTGCGGCGCCTCATGGGCGCGCCCGCCGCGCTCCTGCGTGCGGCGCTCGCGGTACAGCACATAGGCCCGGGCGACCTCGTGGTGGCCGCCGCGCATCAGGCCGAGCTCGACCTGGTCCTGCACGTCCTCGATGTGGAAGGTGCCGCCGCCCGGACGCGAGCGCAGCAGCGCGCGCACGACCGATTCGGTCAGGCCGTCGACCGTCTCGCGCACGCTCGCCGACGCCGCGCCCTGGGTGCCGTGCACCGCCAGGAATGCCTTCATCAACGCGACCGCGATCTTGTTCGGCTCGAACGCGACCACCGCGCCATTGCGACGGATGATCTGGTAGCCCTGGTAGGCCGAGTTCGTCTGGGCTGCGGAAGCCGACTTGCCGCGGCCGGCTGCCGGTGTGGTCGCGGCGGCTGTCGATGGGTTGATTTGCATGAGCTGGGCCCGTGGTCAGGGGAATGGAAGAGGCGGCCGCTCGGCGGCCGAGCGGTGCGGGTTCAGAGGGCTTCGGCGGTCGGCGGTGCAGCGGTCGAAATGCAGCGCCCGGAGCGGCCCGCGCTGCGCTGTTCGACCCGCGCAGGGGCTGCGTCGCACCGTCCGAAGCAGGGATGAGGATAGCACACGGACACACTATATCTAGGGTCCGGCCACCCTTCAAGCACTACCGCTAGCGTTTTGGCGCAACCCTGTCGGGCACGGCCGAAGGTCGCAGGATCGCGTCAGCCAGCGCACTGGCGATGCAGCCCCGACCGGCACAGGCTCCGCGGGCGCCGACCCGCGCCGATGCTGGGCCGGCGCTGCGCAATGCCGCGCCAGACCGCACCGGTGCTTGTCGGGAACCGGCGCTTCCGGCACGCCCCGACACCCGCGCCGGCGCCGATCGACCGACCGTTCGCGGTCAATGACGAGGGTAACTCCCAGGCCTTTCACCCGTCGCCCACGGGGCGAAGCGGCTGCGCGGCCAGCCGAGCGCGCGCACCAGCCGCAGCCAGTCGAAGCCGGGCCCGGGATCGGCCTTGCGGCCAGGCGCGACATGCTCATGGCCGACCACTTCGCCGATGGCATGGCGGCGCGCCAGACGCTGGATCAGTTGCTCCAGCACCGGATACTGGACCTCAGCAAACAGACTGCCCTCGAGGCCCTCGAGTTCGATCCCGATCGACCGGTCGTTGCAGTTGTCGAAGCCGCGCCAGCTCGAACGGCCGGCATGCCAGGCGCGCCGGTCGACAATCGACGTACTGCTCGACCCGGCCGTTGCGGCGGATCACGAAGTGGGCCGATACCTCGAGCCCGCGCAGCGCCTGCGAAGCTCGGATCGGCCTGCGGATCGAGCCGGTTGGTGAACAGCCGCTCGATCGCATCGCCGCCGTAGACGCCCGGTGGCAGGCTGATCGAGTGCAGCACGATGAGCGTCGGCTCGACACCGACCGGGCGCGGCCCGTGATTGGGAGACTCGATGCGGCGCGCGCCGCGCCACCAGCCGCCGTCCCAGGTCGCGCGCAGCATGCCCGACGGCGACCTCAGCCGCGGCCGCCGGCGTCCGGCGAGGCGAGCGGGTCCGGACCCGTCCCTTCACCGCCGATCTGCAGCCGCGCCATCCGGTAGCGCATCTGGCGCAGCGACAGGCCGAGTGCCTGTCCGGCGGCGGTGCGGTTGTAGCGGTGCAGTTCCAGCGCGCGCAGCAGCACCTCGCGCTCGATCGCATCGAGATGGGCCTCGAGATTGCCGGGCAGCGGCTGCGAGGCGGCGCCAGAGGCCATCGGCAGCGGATCGAGGACCGGCGACGGCCCGCCCGGCTCGGACCGGTCGAGTCGCCTCGGCTGCGTCGTCGGGCAGGCCGAGCAGCGCCGCATCGATCACCTCGCCGTCGCTCAACGCGACCGCACGGTGCAGCAGGTTTTCCAGTTCCCGCACATTGCCGGGAAAGCCGTGGCTGCACAGCCGGTCAAGCGCGGCGTCGTGCAGCCGCGGTGCGCTGCCGTCGCCGGCATCACGGGCGATCCGTTCGAGCACCCGCGCCGCGATCTCGGGCAGGTCACCCATGCGCTCGCGCAATGGCGGCACGCGGATGCGGATGACATTCAGGCGGTAGTAGAGATCCTGGCGGAAGCGGCCGTGCTCGACTTCGAGCGCCAGATCCTTGTGGGTGGCGCTGAGCAGGCGCACATCGACCAGCTGCTCGGCCACCGCACCGACCGGCCGGACCGCACGCTCCTGCACCGCGCGCAGCAGCTTGCTCTGCATCGCCAGCGGCAGGTCGCCGATCTCGTCGAGGAACAGCGTGCCACCGCTGGCGGCCTGGAAGAAGCCGGCGCGGTCTTCCGCGGCGCCGGTGAATGCGCCCTTGCGGTAGCCGAAGAACTCGGCCTCGAGCAGTTGCTCGGGGATGGCGCCGCAGTTGACCGCGACGAACGGCTGAGCGGCGCGGGCACTGACCTCGTGGATCGCGCGCGCCACCAGTTCCTTGCCGGTTCCGGATTCCCCATGCACCAGCACCGGGGCCATGCTGCGCGCGACCTTGCTGACCAGTCCGCGCACCTCCTGCATCGCGGTCGAGGTGCCGGCCATGCGCGCCAGCGCATCGACGCTGGTTGCCGTACCGGGCACGGCACGGCCGCTGCGCGGCATGCCGGCTGCGCCGCCCTCCGGCGTCGCCGCGCCGGTCGGACGGCCAAGCGCCGAAGCGACCGCGATCCTGAACTGCTTCAGGTCGACCGGTTTGGTCAGGTAGTCGTAGGCGCCGGCCTTCAGGGCCTCGACCGCATTCTCGGCCGAGCCGTAGGCGGTGATCACCAGCGCCTTCTCACTGCGCCCGGTCTGCTCCAGATGGTGCAGCAGGTCGAGCCCGGTGCCGTCGGGCAGGCGCATGTCGGTGATGATCGCGCTGAACGGCCGTTCCGACAGCCAGGCCATCGCCTCATCGACGGTCGCGGCGGTCTCGACCGCATAGCCTTCGCGCAGCAGCGTCAGCTCGTACAGCGTGCGCAGGTCGGGTTCGTCGTCGACCACCAGCAGCGTGTAGCGCGTTGCCGCTGTGGTCGATCGGGGCCGTGATGGTTCGCTCAAGTCGCTGCTCTGTGGTTGCTGCGGACGGGATGGCATCGGTCGATCGCCATCAGCGTGCCGACGCACGCCGTTCGATCGATATTTCGGCCGGAACGCCGGCGCGCTTGATCATCACCGAGAAGACATTGCGATTGGCATCGGTCGCCGGGCGGGTCCGGTACTCGATCACCGCGCCGTAACGTTCGCACAACTCGCGGCAAATGTACAAGCCGAGCCCGGTGCCGCGGCTGCGGGTCGAGAAGAACGGCTCGAACAGGTAGCGTTCGACGTCCGGCGCGATCGGCTCGCCGTCGCTGGCGACGCTGATCACCGCGCGCCGCTCGTCGGGCGCAAACAGGCGCAGCACGATCGCACCCGGCGCGCGGCTGGCGTGGCGCAGCGCGTTGTCGAGCAGGTTGACGAGCACCCGCCGCAGATGGTCCGGATCGAAGATCGCCGGACAGCGGCTCGACCGGCAGATCGAGCCGCAGGACGCTGTCGGCACCGCGTCCGACGTCTGCGCCGCGCCCCAGTCGTCGCAGATCGAGCCGACCAGCGTGGTCAGGTCGATCGGTCCGGGATCGGTCGCCTGCGCGCCGGGGGCGACTTCCATCACATCGTCGACGATGCGCTTCAGGCGCTCGACGTTCTCGCCGATCATTCGCGTCAGCTGGCGCTGCGCCGGCGCGGTCATGTCCTCGTCGAGCAGCGAATTGGCCTGCGAGATCGCGGCCAGCGGGTTGCGGATCTCGTGCGCGATGCCGGCCGAGACCCGCCCCATCGCAGCCAGCTTTTCCTGCCGCACACGCGCCTGCATGTTGCGCAGATCCTCGAGCAGCAGCACGCAGTAGTCCTCGCCCGACTGCAGTTCGCCGCGGCGCGCGAAGCGCACCCGGACCCGCACCGTGCGGCTCAGTCCGGTGTCGAAACGCAGCACGACGTCGCGCCCGGCCTCGGGCCACGCCGCATCGGCAAAGGCGCGGTCGAGCGCTGGCGACCAGTTCGCTCCAGGGATCGAAGCCGCGCAGCTCGAACGGCGCCGGTCGCGCACAGCCCTGCCCGGCCAGCAGGCGCCGCGCCGCCGGATTGGCCGCCCGCACCCGAGCCCGCCGGTCGACCACCAGCACGCCATCCTGCATCTCCTCGATCACCAGCCGGTTCAGATGCTCCTGCTGCTGCGCGAGCTCGAGGCTGCCGCGCGCGGCGATCTCCTCGCGCGCCAGCCGGCCGGCCAGTTCGCCAGCCAGGATGGTGATCACGAACAGGCCGCTGCCGGCGAGCCCGGCCTGCGTCAGCAGGCTGGCCACGTCACCGCCATTGACATCGAGCCAGGCCTGTGCACAGCAGCAGCAGCGTCACCGCCGCGCTGGTCGCCAGTGCCATCAGGCGCGGCGTCAGCACGCCGGCCATCAGCACCGGCAGCACCAGCAGCGCCGCATAGTTGAAGCCGGAGGCCGGGGCCGCCACATGCAGCGCCATGAAGCACACCGCATCGACCCCGATCGTCGCGATCCAGTGCGGGCTCTGCGGACGCGCCAGCGCCTGCGGAGACTCGACCCGGCCGAGCAGCCGCGGCAGCAGCCACATGCTCAGGGCCCAGGCGGCGTAGCCGATGCTGATGGCGACGATGACCGGACCGGGCAGGATAGCTGAACAGCCCGGACAGGCGAGCATCACGACCAGGATCACGCCGATCGCGGCGCGGGCGCCGAGGAAGACGCGGTAGATGCGCTGGAAGGCGGTCTGGCGCGGATGCGCCAGGTGGCGCACGCGGCGCTGCAGAAACTGCGAATCGGCGGCCGCACGCTCGGCGCTGCCCCAGTCGGGCGTGAAGCGCGAATCATCGGCTTCCGGACGGCGCCGGTCGTTGCGGCGGCGTTGCATGTCGGCCGCCGGCATCGCCGCCGCATCGCCGGAGCGGCCGGTGGCGCGCCGGTCGATGCGCCGTCGCTCGGAGGGAAGGCTTGCGCGGCGGTCAGCCGCCGTCATCGCGGCGCGCCTCGACGATCGCGCGGTGCTCCTCGCAGCAGTAGACCCCGCCACGACCGGGCAGCGATTCGCTGCGCGGCAGGTGGAGCCCGCAATGGGCGCACGCCAGCATCACATGGTCGTCGTCGGAAGCGGGGTGCGGCTGGCCATCCGGGCGCGGCCGCGGACGGCGCTGGCGCTCGCGCCGGCGCAGCAGCCGTGTCGCCCAGACGACGAGCACGATGAACAGCACCAGCAGCAGGTAGCGCATCAGCGACTGCCGCGCCGCCGGGGACGCCGGTGCTGCGGGAAGGCCAGGTTCATGATGCCAGGGCGGGCCGCTGCAGCAGCACCTCGATCACGAAGCGCGAGCCGACATAAGCAAGCAGCAGCAGCAGCGCACCGACATACAGCCAGCGCGTCGCGTTCGGTCCCCTCCAGCCGAAGGCGCGCCGCCCGGCCAGCAGGCCGGCGAAGACCGCCCAGCCGAGCACCGAGAAGATCGCCTTGTGATCCCAGCGCCATGGCGAGGCGAACCACCAGCCGAGGGCGACCGCCGCCGTGAGCGTCACGAAGCCGGCCTCGACGAAGCGGAAGGTCAGGCGCTCCAGCCTCAGCAGCGGCATGCCGCCCGCAGTGCCGCTGGGCTCGCGCAGCTTCAGCCGCATCTGCCGGTCGGCGCGGTTGAGCAGGGTCGCGTGCAGCACCGCGGTGCCGAACAGACCGTACGAGGCGATGCCGAGCACCCAGTGCAGCGGCGCCCAGCGCGACATCCCGCTCGGGTGCATCTCGCCCGGAAACACCCAGGCCAGCAGCACCGCGGCGGCACCGATCGCGGCCAGGGCACGACGCGAGGCGTCGAGCGGCAGAAAACGACTCTCGACCAGGTACACCGCGAGCACCAGCCAGGAGGTGACCGACAGGGCCGGTGCAAAACCGAACCGTGCTCCCTGTTCGATCAGTCCGAGCCCGGTGATGTCGACCACGATCGCCAGCGCATGCAGCAACCAGCCGACCATCAGCGCGCCGCGCAGGGCCGCAGTGCGCCCGGCGGGCAAGCCAACGGCGATCAGATAAGCCGCAAATGCGAACAGCGACACGGTGCCGAGCAACGCGAACAGCGACAGCCCGGAACCCGCAGCGCCGCCACCGGCGGCAGCGAACGATAAACTCATGCGACGAGTGTACTTTCGCGCCCCTTCTGCGGCAGGCGCCCCCCACAGCATGGCTTCCAATCTCACCGACCGTCTGAGCCGGCTCGTCAAGACGATGCGCGGCCAGGCCCGCATCACCGAAGACAACGTGCAGGAGATGATGCGCGAGGTGCGCATGGCGCTGCTCGAAGCCGACGTCGCCCTGCCGGTGGTGCGCGACTTCGTCGCGCGCGTCAAGGAGAAGGCGCTTGGCACCGAGGTCGTCGGCTCGCTCAATCCGGGCCAGATGCTGGTGTCGATCGTCAACCGCGAACTCGCCGCGACGATGGGCGAAGGGGTGGCCGACATCAACCTCGCGGCGCAGCCGCCGGCGGTGATCCTGATGGCCGGACTCCAGGGCGCGGGCAAGACGACCACCACCGCCAAGCTCGCCAAGCACCTGATCGAGAAGCGCAGGAAGAAGGTGCTGACGGTCTCGGCCGACGTCTACCGACCGGCCGCGATCGAGCAGTTGAAGCTGGTGACGCGGCAGTCCGGCGCTGAATGGTTTCCGTCGAGCAAGGACGACCAGCCGGTGGCGATCGTGCAGGCGGCGCTCGACCACGCGCGGCGTCACTATTTCGACGTGCTGCTCGTCGACACCGCCGGCCGGCTGGCGATCGACGAGGCGATGATGCGGGAGATCAGCGCCCTGCATGCGGCGGTGAATCCGGTCGAGACGCTGTTTGTCGTTGATGCGATGCAAGGCCAGGATGCGGTCAACACCGCCAAGGCGTTCCGCGAGGCGCTGCCGCTGACCGGCATCGTGCTGACCAAGATGGACGGCGACTCGCGCGGCGGCGCGGCGCTGTCGGTGCGCCAGATCACCGGCGCGCCGATCAAGTTCGCCGGCACCAGCGAGAAGATCGACGGGCTGGAGGTCTTCGACGCCGAACGCCACGCCGGACGGGTGCTCGGCATGGGTGACATCGTGGCGCTGGTCGAGCAGGTGACCCAGGGCGTCGACATGGCCGCGGCGCAGAAGCTGGCCGAGAAGGTCAAGTCGGGCGACAGCTTCGACCTCAACGACTTCCTGAGCCAGATCTCGCAGATGAAGAACATGGGCGGGCTGTCCGGCCTGCTCGACAAGTTGCCGAGTCAGGTCAGCGCCAAGGCGGGCAAGCTCGGCCAGGCCGACATGGACCGCGCCGAGCGCGACGTGCGCCGGATGGAGGGCATCATCTGCTCCATGACGCCGCTCGAGCGTCGCAAGCCCGAATTGCTGAAGGCCACCCGCAAGCGCCGCATCGCCAGCGGCGCCGGCGTTCACGTGCAGGAGGTCAACCGCCTGCTGAATCAGTTCGAGCAGATGCGCGACATGATGAAGAAGATGAAGGGCGGCGGCCTGATGAAGATGATGAAGCGCATGGGCGGCATGCCCGGCATGAAGGGCCTCGGCGGACCGGGCGGCGGCTTTCGCTGACCGGTCGGGCGCGAGCGCCGGTCGGCAGGTCGCTGGCGCGGCCTTGGCGCTATCGTTGCAGGAGGGTTGTAGGAGGGCCTTCAGGCCCGATGGGCTGTCCCGAAGCCGCCGCCAGGAGGCCCCTCCGCAAGACTCACCCCAGCAGCGCCGTCGCGAATTCGCGCGCCCGGAAGGTCTGCAGGTCCTCCAGCTGCTCGCCGACCCCGATGAAATAGACCGGCAGCGCACCCGATGTCGGCGTGGCGGCCGCCCGCTCCCGAGCCCACAGGGCGATGGCGGCGATCACCCCGCCCTTGGCGGTACCGTCGAGCTTGGTGACGATCAGCCCGGTCAGGGTCAGCGCCTGGTCGAAAGCCTTGACCTGGTTGAGCGCGTTCTGACCGGTGTTGCCGTCGATGACGAGCAGCACCTCATGCGGCGCACCGGCCTGCGCCTTGGCGATGACGCGCCGGATCTTCTTCAGCTCCTCCATCAGGTGCAGTTGCGTCGGCAGCCGCCCGGCGGTGTCGGCGATCACCACATCACTGCCGCGGGCTCGCCCGGCGACCACCGCATCGAAGCTCACCGAAGCCGGATCACCGCCGGCCTGGCTGACGAATTCGACCGGTGCCGCATCCGGTCGGGCACGTCCGACCGCGCCGGCATCGGAGCGCTCGGCCCACACCGCGAGCTGCTCGCGAGCGGCTGCCCGGAAGGTGTCGGCCGCGGCGAGCAGCACCTTCTGACCATGATCGGCCAGGTAGCGGGTGAGCTTGCCGATGCTCGTCGTCTTGCCGGCGCCATTGACACCGACGACCATCACCACCGTCGGTGCATCACGCCCGACGACCAGCGATCGCTCGAGCGGCTGCAGCAGGTCGGTGATCGCATCGGCGAGCAGCGTCTTGACCCGAGCCGGGTCGGTCGCCCTGTGCTCCTTGACCCGTCGACGCAGGTCGGTCAGCAGGAACTGGGTCGCCTTGACACCCGTGTCGGCCATCAACAGCGCCGCTTCGAGCTCCTCGTACAAGGCGTCGTCGATGCGGGTGCCGGTGAACACCGTCGTGATCGCGCTGCCGGTCTTGCGCAGACCACCGCGCAAACGGTCCTGCCAGCGCTGGCGCTCGATCGCCTCGGCCGTGCTGGTGGCGCTGGGCGGCTGCGTCGCCGGAGGCGCGGCGGCCGATGGCTCGACCCCCTCGACCACACGGCGGGGCGCCGCATCGGCAGCCAGCGGTGCCGGCGGGTCGGAGCGCTCCGCTGTCGGCTCGGCAGCGGGCTTGCGTTTGAAGAAGCTGAACATCGGATGGGAAGGGGCTGGAGTCGCCGCAACGATAGCCGAGCCGGGGCAACTGACTCCCGTCGACGCCTCGGCAAACCGGGATATAATGCAAGGCTTGAGGCGCTTTAGCTCAGTCGGTTAGAGCGACGGAATCATAATCCGCAGGTCCGGGGTTCGAA
>CAWJWV010000006.1:0-46129 GCA_963846675.1 uncultured beta proteobacterium | reverse complement strand
CTTCGTCACGACCGCCCTGCCCTACGCGAACGCGCCGTTCCACATCGGGCACATGATGGAGTACATCCAGGCCGACATCTGGGTGCGATTCCAGCGGATGTGCGGCAACACGGTGCACTTCGTGTGCGCCGACGATGCCCATGGCGCGCCGATCATGATCGCGGCCGAGAAGGTGGGCAAGACGCCGCAGGAATTCGTGGCCGAGATCGCCGCGGGGCGCCAGCAGTATCTCGACGGCTTCCACATCGCCTTCGACAACTGGCACTCGACCGATGCGCCCGAGAACCACGCCCTGGCGCAGGACATCTACTGCGCGCTGCGCCGCACCGGGCTCATCTCCGAGCGCACCATCGAGCAGTTCTTCGACCCGGTCAAGTCGATGTTCCTGCCCGGACCGCTACATCAAGGGCGAATGCCCGCGCTGCGGCGCCAAGGACCAGTACGGCGATTCGTGCGAGGTGTGCGGCGCGGTCTATTCACCCACCGAGCTGAAGAAGCCGTATTCGGCACTGAGCGGCGCCACGCCGGTGCTCAAGAGCAGCGCGCACCATTTCTTCCTGCTCAGTTCGCGCCGCTGCATCGATTTCCTGCAGCAGTGGACGCACGAGCCCGGGCGGCTGCAGCCCGAGGTGCTGAACAAGATCAAGGAATGGTTCGCGGTCGACGAGCACGGCCACGGCGGTCTCGCCGACTGGGACATCAGCCGCGATGCACCGTACTTCGGCATCCGCATCCCCGACACCGACGACAAGTATTTCTACGTCTGGCTCGACGCGCCGGTGGGCTACCTGGCATCGCTGAAGAACCTGTTCGACCGCCGCGGCGAGGACTTCGACGCCTTCATGGCCGATCCGAAGACCGAGCAGGTGCACTTCATCGGCAAGGACATCACCTACTTCCACACCCTGTTCTGGCCGGCGATGCTGCACTTCAGCGGCCGCAAGCACGCCGGACCGCATCTTCGTGCACGGCTTCATCACCGTGAGCGGCGAGAAGATGAGCAAGAGCCGCGGCACCGGCATCTCGCCGCTGCGCTACCTCGAGCTCGGCATGAACGCCGAATGGCTGCGCTACTACATCGCCGCCAAGCTCAACGCCCGGGTCGAGGACATCGACTTCAACCCCGACGACTTCGTCGCCCGCGTCAACAGCGACCTGGTCGGCAAGTACATCAACATCGCGAGCCGCGCCGCCGGCTTCATCACCAAGCGCTTCGACGGGCGGCTGTGCGACGAGCTCGATGCGACCGGGGCGGCGCTGCTCGACGGCCTGCGGTCGCAGGTGCGATGCGATCGCCGCGCTCTACGACGAGCGCGAGTTCGGCAAGGCGCTGCGCGAGATCATGCTGCTCGCCGACCGGGTCAACGAGTATGTCGACCACAACAAGCCGTGGGAGCTGGCGAAGCAGTGCCGACGACGCGACGCGCGCTGCACCAGGTGTGCAGCACCTGCATCGAGGCCTTCCGGCTGCTGACGATCTACCTGAAGCCGGTGCTGCCGGCGCTGGCCGCGCAGGTCGAAGGCTTTCTGAAGGTCGAGCCGCTGCAGTTTGCCGACGCGACCCGCCTGCTGGGTGCGCACGCGATCGGCAGCTACCAGCACCTGATGCAGCGCGTCGACCCCAAGCTGCTCGACGCGCTGCTCGAGGCACCGGCACCGGCACAGGTCGCGCCGCCGGGCGGCGAAGCGCTGGCACCGGAGATCGGCATCGACGACTTCGGCAAGATCGACCTGCGCATCGCGAAGATCGTCGACTGCGAGCCGGTCGCCGGCTCCGACAAGCTGCTGCGGCTGACGCTCGACGTCGGCGAAGGCCGCACGCGCACCGTCTTCTCGGGCATTCGCAGCGCCTACCAGCCCGAGCAGCTGGTCGGCAAGCTGACGGTGATGGTGGCCAATCTGGCGCGCGCGCAAGATGAAGTTCGGCCTGAGCGAAGGCATGGTGCTGGCGGCCAGCCACGCCGACGAGAAGAGCCAGCCGGGCATCTTCATCCTCGAGCCGGGTGACGGGCGCGCAGCCCGGCATGCGGGTGCGCTGACGACATCGCGCTCCGAGCGATGCGGGTGTCATGACGCGGTGCGCCCGCAGGCAGGTGCGACCGGCGCCGGCGCTGCACGTCAGCTGTCAGCTGCTCAGCCGAGCTTCTTCCAGCGCTTCTTCGAAGACGCCAGCTGGCGCATGGCCGGCGAGGCGGCGTCGAGCAAGGCATCGCGCCGTGCCAGCAGCCAGCCGAGCGCGAACCAGATCTGGGGATCGCGCTGACGTGCCGCGCCGAAGCTGTCCAGTCGCCGTCTGCAGATCGTTCAGTTCGCCAAGCGCGTCCTGCGCGCCGCGCAGCGTCTTCAGCGCCTTGCGCGTCGCCTTGCGTCCCAGCAGGCCCGAGGCCATCTCGGCACCGTAGCGCAGGCGCTTGATGTGCTTGCGCAGCCGGTGCCGGGACGTCGCATCGAGTTCGTCGAAGCGGGCAGCGTCGGCGACCACCTCATCCAGCCAGTCGATGAGCCGCCGCTGCAGCTGCTTCGACAGTGGCGTCGTCAGCGGCTGCGGCGGCGCGCTGGCGCTGAGGCTGGGACTGTGCCGCCTGGTCGTGCACACCGGGCGCGGTTCGCGCGACTCTGCCGCCGGCGCGACGGTGACCGCGATCAGGTCGATCAGCAACCGCTGGCTGGCGCCGTCGCGGACCAGCTCGACTGCGGCACGAGTGCTGTGCCGGAGATCGCCCATCGGGCATGTCGAAGCGCGCGCCGGGCGCGATCTCGCGCAGCGCCTGCTCGACGGCCTGGGCCACCGGGCCTGACAGCACGCTGCGGTCGCGGATGGTGCCGAGTGCGCGGAACAGGTCGCGCGCCGGCTCGCCGAGCGGCTGCGCCAGCGCCTGCGCCTGCGGATCGGCGGCGAAGAGCTTCAACGCGGCGCGCAATCGCCGCAGGCCGATCCGCAGCTGGTGCACATGCTCGTCACCGTGCTCGCCGCTCGCCACCTGCGAGGCATTCGCCAGGATCTGGTCGCGGCAGTTGGCGATGACCGTCCGCAGCCCCTCCAGCGCACTGTCGCCAGGCTGCAGTTCCAGTCGGCCGGCCTTGCGCGCCGGGGCGACCGCCATCGCCGCGCGCGAGCATGTCGCCGCGTTCGGCCTTGCTGCGCATGTCGAGCCAGCAGCCGTGGCGCAGCGCCCAGCGCTGGGCCACGTCGATCACCGCCAGCGGGTGGCCGCGCTTCAGCTCGATCTCGAACTCGCACAGGGCGACGCGCTCGCCGTCGGCCTGCAGGTCGCCCTCGTCGAACGCGAGCTCGACCGTGCCGTGGCGGCTGCGCAGCAGCCGCGTGACACGCTGCACGTCGCTGCGGAAGCTGCAGCGCAGCGCGCCTTCGGGCTCGTCGCCGAGCAAATCGAGGAGGCGCTGGCCGACGGGCGTTCCGGCATGGCGCTGCAGATCGAGCCGCGGCTCCTGGTCACCGGCGTGCGTCGAGTTCGACCTCCGACTCGTCGCGGCCGATGCCGTCGGACGCCGACGCCCTTGAGCGTCTGCACCCAGGCGCTCGCCCTCGCGGCGCAGCCGCAGCGCCATCCTGGCGCGGGCCAGGCGCCGGTCGGCGGTATCGAAGTAGATCGCCTGCAGCCGCTCCTGGCGGGCGCCGCCGGCTGCGCCCGCCACGAAGGCGCGCACCGCCGCACGGCGCTGCGGCGGGATCTGGAACTTCAGCTCGAACTCGACCATCGCGCGATGATAGGCAGCGGACCTGCTTTCGACAGCGTGCCGGACGGAACACCGCCGCGGCATCGGCCTCTAAAATCGCTCGATCAACTCAGCGTCCGCAGGCCCGCCCCGGACCCGACTGCCATGCCGCTGTTCTGGAAGCACTACAAGTCCGACATGACCGCCTTCCTCGAGGAGCTGAAGGAGAAGCGGCCCACCCTCGAAGCCGAGCAGCGCGCCGGCCGCGCCCTGCTGTGGGACCGCCGCGTCGATCCCGAGGCCGCCAGCCGCGACCGCCGAGGGCCGGGTGCCCCAGCAGCCCTACGTCTACCAGACCGGCACCCGCTGACGGACCGATGAGCGCCCGCCCGTCGGCCCGGCTGCGGCGCCTCGGCGCGCGCCGGCGGCGCGGCCGATGCCAGCTGCTCGCCGCCGCTGCCGGCGCTGCTGCCGACGACGCGATGCAAGCCGCCGGACCGGCCGTGGTCGACCACGTGGCGGTGGCCCGCCTGTACGGCGAGCCGCTGTTCACGCTGCCGCAGGACCTCTACATCCCGCCGGATGCGCTCGAGGTCTTTCTCGAGGCCTTCGAAGGCCCGCTCGACCTGCTGCTGTACCTGATCCGCCGGCAGAACTTCAACATCCTCGACATCCCGCTGGCCGACGTGACGCGCCAGTACCTGGCCTACGTCGAGCAGATCCGCAAGACCAACCTCGAGCTGGCGAGCGACTACCTGCTGATGGCGGCGATGCTGATCGAGATCAAGTCGCGCATGCTGCTGCCGCCGAAGCAGCGGCCGACGGCAGCGAGCCCGAGGATCCGCGCGCCGAGCTGGTGCGCCGGCTGATCGAGTACGAGCAGATCAAGCTGGCCGCAGCACGGCTCGACGCGCTGCCGGTGCACGGCCGCGACTTCCTGCGCGCGCAGGTGCACATCGAGCAGTCGCTGACGCCGCGCCTGCCCGACGTCGACGCCGCCGAACTGCGCGCCGCCTGGTCGGACCTGATGAGGCGCGCCAGGCTGACGCAGCACCACACGATCAGCCGCGAGCAGCTCAGCGTGCGCGAGCACATGGGCATCGTGCTGCGCCGGCTGCAGGGCCGGCGCTTCGTCGAGTTCGAGGAGCTGTTCGAGGTCGGACCGCGGCGCGGCGGTGCTGGTGGTGACCTTCATCGCCATGCTCGAACTGGCGCGCGAGCGCCTGCTCGAGATCACCCAGGCCGAGGCCTTCGCGCCGATCTACGTACGGCTCGCCTACCAGCCGGCGTGACGCCGGTGGGTGCTGGTCCGCGCGCGCGTTCAGGCGGCCTTGACGCCCAGCTTGAAGGCGATCATCGCGCGCAGCTTGTTCGGCGCGACCGGCTTGATCAGCAGGTGGAAGTCGTTGCGATCCGCCTCGTGCTCGATGCCGCTCATGGTGCTGCCGGTGACGACGATGGCGGGGATCGGATGCGCCGAACCGCTGGCGCAACTCGGCGATGGCGTCGACGCCGGTACGGCCCTCCTCGATCCGGTAGTCGACGATCAGCAGCGCCGGCCGCGCGTCTGCCACGCGCCGCGGCCGCATCGGCCCACCGGAGCGCGGCAGCGCACGCTGTCGAAGCTGTCGACGCGGCGCCTGCCAGTCGCCGAGCAACACCTCGAGACCGGTGCGGACGGCGGGATCGTCCTCCACCAGCACGATGTGCCGGCCCTGCAAGGTGACGTTGGGCATCGGGCGCGGCGGGGTGCCGGTCGCGGCACCTGCCGACCGGCCGCCCCGGCGGCAAGGTCAGCGAGAACACCGTGCCGCGGCCTGGACGCGAGACGAGCTCGACCCGCACCTTCATGAGATCCGCCAGGCGACGAACGATCGCCAGTCCGAGTCCGAGTCCCTTGCGCTGATGACCGCCGTCGTCCGCGTCGCCGAACGAGCGCGCAGGCCCCGACCTGGTAGAACTCGTCGAAGATGCGCTCCTGGTCGGCCTCGGCAATGCCCGGTCCCGGTGTCCCAGACCTGCAGCACCACCTTGCCGCGCCGCTGGCGTGCGCTGACCAGCACGCTGCCGTCGTCGGTGTAGCGGATCGCGTTGGCGAGCAGATTGCGCATGATCCGCTCGACGAGCACCGGGTCGGCATGGACGACATGGCTGCCGCCGCGCATGCGCAGCGCCAGGCCCTTCTCGAACGCCGCGGGTTCGAAGTGCAGCCGCAGCCGGCGCAGCACCTGCTCGACCTCGAACGACTGGGCATCGACCGGCACGCCGCCGGCATCGATGCGGGTGATGTCGAGCAGTTCCGAGAACAGCGTCTCGAGCGCGTCGACCGACTCGTTGATGCTGTTGACGAGCTGGGTGACTTCCTGGTCGTAGACCTTGCTGCGCAGCGCCTCGGCGAACAGCCCCATCGCATGCGAGCGGTTGGCGCAGGTCGTGGCTTGCAGCGGCGAAGAACTGGGTCTTGGCGCGGCTCGCCACCTCGGCCACGCGCCGTGCGTCGTCGGCGGCCCGCTTCTCGTCGCGCAGTTCGACGAGCAGTTGCTCCGCCTCCAGCTTCAGATCGATCGCCCGCTGCAGCGCCTGGCGATAGTTGCGCGAGAGCAGCGTCGTCATGCTGAAGATCAGCAGCAGGACGCCGGCGAGCTGCAGGCTGTACGCATCGCCGACCAGCCCGATGCGCAGCACCATCGGGAACGAAGCACAGGGCGCCGTAGGCCAGGTAGACGCGCGGCTGGGTGGCCAGCACCGGCATGACCGCAACGCAGAAGCTGTAGATGACGATGATCAGCGCGGTCTGCTGGATCGAGTCGCCGAGTGGGATAGAGCAGCCACGCGCTCCAGCCCCACAGGGCAGCCGAGGCGAGCGTGGTCGAATTCCACCAGCGGCGCCAGCGCTGCCAGTCGTCGATCGCCTCGCGGCTGCGCTCCAGGAAGCTTCGGTACAGCCAGCTGCGCAGGGCCAGCACCGCACTGGCCGGGATCAGCCACAGGGCCAGCAGCGCACCGGCCTCCTGGTACAGCAGCGTCACGACGGTGATGCCGGCGAGATTGCCTGCAAGGATCGCCGGCATGTAGTCGAAGGCGCAGCGGACCTGCTCCGGTGCGGTGTCGTCCGACGCTGCGCCTCGAAGCCGGCTCGAGGGCGCCGGCGCATTCCGGCAGAGGACACCGCGGGGGTCATGTCGATCACGGCTCGCCCGTGATCAGAAACGGCGCTGCTGGTCGCGCCAGGCGCCGAGTCCGCCCGGCGCCTGCGACATCTGGCCGACCGCGAGGACCGCCTGCGTGCGGCTGCTGACGTTGAGCGCGCGCAGCACCGCGGCCACGTGGTCCTTCACCGTCTCGACCGACAGGTTCAGCTCGCGCGCGATCAGCTTGTTCGGCTTGGCCTGGAGGAGCTGACCGAGCACCTCGGTCTGGCGCGGCGTGAGGCCGAGTGCCTCGAGACCTGCCGGCGCACGCTGGAAGCCGCTGCGCCAGGCGGCGGCACCGACCGTCGCGGTGGCGGGATCGACGCGCCGGCCGGACCGGTATGCCGGTGCAGCAGGCTGGGCGCCGCCGGGCTGCTGCCGGCTGGGCACCGCCCAGGTGCATCGGCGGCACGTAGATGCCGCCCGACATCACCATGTGCAGCGCGTCGAACAGCGTGTCGTTGGTGGCGCGCTTCGGGACGAAGCCCATCGCGCCGAGGTCGATGGCCCGGATCACGTCGCTGCTGCGGTCGGAGGCCGACAGCACGACGACGGGAATGGCGGGGTAGGCGGCGCGAAACTCGACCAGCACGTCGAAGCCGTCGGCATCGCCGAGCTTGAGATCGAGCAGCACCAGGTCGATGTCGTGCTCGCTCTGCAGGGTCTCGCGCGCGGTTCGTGCGCTGTTCGCGCCGATCACCGTGAGGTGCTGGCCGAGCCCCTGGATCACCTCCTTGAGTGCGACCAGGATCAGCGGGTGATCATCGATCAACAGGACCTTCATCCGGCTCTCCCACGGTCGTCTGCTGCGCCCGTGGAGCCGATCGTATGCCGCTGGCGCGCTGGTGCACTCCCCTCTGGTTGGGGGTCCGGAGCACCCCGCGTGGAGGGGCCGTGCCGCGCTCAGGTGTAACGCCGCGACAGCGGTCTCGGCGATGCACACCGGCTTGTCGGATCCTTCGCGCTCGATGCGCACCTCGACCGTGAGCTGCGCGCCGCCGTCGAGCGGCTCGTAGGCGAGCAGCTTCAGCCGCCCGCGCAGCGCGGCTGTCGACCGGCACCGGCGCGGTGAAGCGCACCCGGTTCGAGCCCGTAGTTGATCGCTCATCCTGACATCGCCGACCTGCATCGCCGATGCCGACAGCTCGGGCACCAGGGCGAGCGTGAGAAAGCCGTGCGCGATGGTGCAGCCGAACGGGCCCGAAGCGGCGCGCTGCGGATCGACGTGGATCCACTGGTGGTCGCCGGTCGCCTGGGCGAACAGGTCGATGCGCTCCTGGGTGACCGTCAGCCAGTCGCTGTCGCCGAGCTCGGAGCCGACCAGTGACGCGAGTTCGCTCAGGTGGGCATACGTCTTCATCGGATCGTCCTCCGGACAGATGGGGGTTCAGGCCGGCGTGCCGCGCAACGACGACGTCACGCCCGGTCCGGACGATGATAGGCCGCCGGTGCGCGCGCCGAGCTTCGCCGCAGGCATCCGGATCGGCTCATGTTAGGGTCGCCCGACGTGCCACACGACGCCTGTCAGTCCGACGCGCGCGCGGTTCACGAGGCGTGTCCCGATGAACGACAAGATCCTGGTGCTGGTCGCCCATCCGTCGATGGAGCAGTCGCGCCTGAACCGGCGCCTGATGCGCGCGGCCGCAGCCGCGGCGGCCTCTCCGCCGGTGCGCGGACGCATCGAGGTCCGCGATCTGTATGCGCTCTATCCCGGACTACCTGATCGACGTCGACGCCGAGCGGCGCGCGCTGGCGTCGGCCCGGCTGATCATCTGGCAGCACCCGATGCACTGGTACGGCATGCCGCCGTTGATGAAGCTGTGGCTCGACACCGTACTCGGCTTCGGCTGGGCCTATGGCCCGGGCGGCAACGCCCTGCGCGGCAAGGACCTGTGGCTGGTGCTGAGCACCGGCAGCTCCGAGTCCTCGTATCGGCCCGAGGGTCACAACCGCTACTTCCTCGACGCGTTCATGCCGCCGTACGAGCAGACGGCGGTGCTGTGCGGGCTGCGCTTCCTGCCGCCGCTGGTGCAGCACTGCCGCGCACCAGCTCGACGACGCCCGAGCTCGATCGCCTTGCGCAGCAGTTCGCCCAGCTGCTCGAGCGCTATCCGGACTGGCCCGAACTGCAGGAGCTGGATGCGTGCGTCGACTGCCCGACGCCGGCCGATGCGCGCCCGGCCGCGACGCCGGCCGGGCAGCGCATGCCGTTGCCGTTCGCACGCAACCCGACCGTTCGGGACGAGACCGGAGTCACCTGATGGAATCGGGCTCGTGGCTGACCGGCAGCCTGGTGTACCTGGCGGCAGCGGTGCTCGCGGTGCCGCTCGCCCGCCTGCTCGGGCTCGGATCGATCATCGGCTACCTCGCGGCCGGCATGGCGATCGGCCCCTGGGGGCTGCGCCTGGTCACCGACACGGAGGACATCCTGCACTTCGCCGAGTTCGGCGTGGTGCTGATGCTGTTCCTGGTCGGGCTCGAGCTCGAGCCGCGCCGCCTGTGGGCGCTGCGCAAGCCGATCTTCGGCTGGGGCACGCTGCAGCTGTTCGGATCGGCTGCGCTGATGGTCGGGCGTGGTGCTCGCGGCCGGCCACTGGCTCCCGCCGCTCGCCGTGTCCTGGCAGGTGGCGACGGTCGGTGCGCTCGGTCTCGCGCTCTCCTCGACGGCGATCGGACTCGCCGCACTCGCCGAACGAAACCTGATGGCGACCAGCGCCGGGCAGAACGTGCTCAGCGTGATGCTGCTGCAGGACGTGGCGGCGATCCCGATCCTGGCGCTGATCCCGCTGCTGGGTGCGGGCGCCGGCGGCGCGATCGGCGGCGAGCACTTCTGGATCGATGCGGCGCGCGCGATCGGCGTCGTGCTCGCGATCATCCTCGGCGGGCGCCTCCTGCTGCGCCCGACGCTGCGCTGGATCGCCCGCAGCCGCACGCCCGAGATCTTCACCGCCGCCGCCCTGCTGCTGGTCGTCGCGACGGCGGCGCTGATGCAGTGGGTCGGTCTCTCGATGGCGCTCGGCGCCTTTCTCGCCGGCGTGCTGCTCGCCGAGAGCGAGTACCGGCGCCAGCTCGAGACCGACATCGAGCCGTTCAAGGGACTGCTGCTCGGGCTGTTCTTCATCGCGGTGGGCATGACGATCGACTTCGCGGTGCTGCTGGCCCGGCCACTGCTCGTGGCGGGGCTGGTCGTCGGCTTCCTGGCGGTCAAGGCGATCGTGCTGAGCCTGATGGCCCGCACGATGGCGATCCCGCGCGGCGAGCGGCCGGTCTTCGTGCTGCTGCTCGCCCAGGGCGGAGAGTTCGGCTTCGTCGTGTTCCAGGCCGCGACGCAGGCGGCGGTGATCAGCCCGGCGACCAGTTCGCTGCTGATCGCGGTGGTGGCGATCTCCATGCTGCTGACGCCGCTGCTGCTGGCATGGTCGGACCGGCTGCCGCGCCAGGCGCGCACCGGTGACCGCACCATGCCCGAGATCGACGAAGCGCAGGACGCTCCGGTGATCATCGCCGGCTTCGGCCGCTACGGCCAGATCGTCGGCCGACTCATGTATGCCAACGGCATCCGGCCGACGGTGCTCGACCACGACGCCGAGCAGATCGAGGCGATGCGCCGCTTCGGCTGGCGCGTGTTCTATGGCGATGCCACCCGGCTCGACCTGATGCGCATCGCCGGCGCCGAGTCGGCACGGGTGCTGGTGCTGGCCATCGACGACGTCGACCAGAGCCTGCGCGTCGCCCAGATGGCGCGTGAGCACTTCCCGCGCCTGCAGATCGTCGCGCGCGCACGCAACGTGCGCCACTTCTTCGCCCTGCGGGCGCTCGGCGTTGCACATGATCGAACGCGAGACGCTCGATTCGGCGCTGATGAGCGGGCGCAGCGTCCTCGAGCTGCTGGGCTGGGAGGCGCACCAGGCGCGCAACCTTGCGCTGCGGTTTCGCCGCCACACGGTGGAGCAGCTCGATGCCGCCGCGCCGCACTGGAAGGATGAGGCCCGCCTGGTCGCGAGCTCCAAGCAGGCACGCCAGCAGCTCGAGGAGCTGTTTGCCGCCGAGCGCGCCCAGGCCGTGTCGGCATCACGCACGTGGGCTGTCGATGGCGACGAGCCTGCGTCGGCTGCGTTCGACATGTCGCCGTCCGATCGGCCGGGCCGGCCGGCGCCAGCCCGTTCCACCGTCGCGAGCGAGTAACGAACGGGACCCCACCGCGGGCGGTCGGCGGCACCGCACGCAAACGCAAATGCGTTTGCATTAAGATCGCCGCATGGAACGCTCGACCCGCCAGCGCCGCGCCGTCTTCGCCTCGCTTGCGGCGAGCGGGCGTGCCTTGAACGCGCCCGAGATCCTCGAACTGGCGCGCCGCGATGCGCCGGGGCTGAATCTCTCGACCGTCTATCGCCAGGTCAAGGCGCTCGAGTCGGACGGCGAGGTGGTGCGGGTCGAGCTGCCCGGGCAGACCGCGCGCTACGAGGCACGCTGCCCGCAGGCGCGTCCCACTCCCCCGGCGAACTGCGCCGAACAGCCGCACCACCATCATCATTTCCATTGCGTGGCGTGCGACGCGGTGATGCCGATCCACGGCTGCCCGGGCCCGATGGAGGAACTCGCGCCGCAGGGCTGCCGGGTCGAGCGACACGACCTGGTGCTGCACGGACGCTGCGCCGACTGCATCGGGTCCGCCGCATGACGCACCGAGCACGACGAACCCCGCGACAGCCTGCTGATGACCTCGGCGGCCTGGCGCATCGCCGCGGCACTGGCACTGGTCGCGCTGGTCTGGATCGGCGGTGGCGTGGGCGCTGGCCGGCAACCGATGAGACGCGCTCCACGTGGTGACCGGTGCCGCGCCGCTCCTTTGCGACGCCGTCGTCGATGTCGATAACCGCTGCGTTGCCGTTGCCGTGCCGTTGCGAGGGTCGAGGCCGCGAGCATGATCGATCAATCCGCCCCTCCTTGCGCAGCCCGGCCGCGGCGTCTGCCGCACCGGCGGTGCTGGTCGAGAACCTGACCGTCAGCCACCGCCAGCACCCGGCGGTGCACCACCTGAACTGCCGCATCGATGCCGGAACGCTCACGGCGATCGTCGGCCCGAACGGCGCCGGCAAGAGTTCGCTGCTCGACGCGATGGTGGGGCGCATCGCGCCGAGCACCGGACGCATCAGGCTCGGCGTTCCAGGGCGCGCGCAGGTGGCCTACCTGCCGCAGCAGACGCAGATCGACCGCAGCTTTCCGCTGCGCGTGAACGACGTGGTGATGCTCGGTGCCTGGCCGGCGCTCGGCCCCTTCGGTGGTGCGGGCGCAGCGGTGCGGCGGCGCGCGGCCGAAGCGATCGCGCAGGTCGGTATGGCGGGGCTGGAGCGGCGGCTGGTGGGCGAGTTGTCGGTCGGGCAGTTCCAGCGCGTGCTGTTCGCGCGCGTGCTGCTGCAGGATGCGCCGCTGATCCTGCTCGACGAGCCGTTCAACGCGATCGACGCACGCACCACCGCCGATCTGCTCGCGCTCGTGCACCGCTGGCACCACGAAGGCCGCACCGTGGTGGCGGTGCTGCACGACCTGGACCAGGTGCGGCGGCACTTCCCGCAGGCGCTGCTGCTGGCACGCGAGGCGATCGCCTTCGGCCCGACCGCCGACGTGCTGACGAACGACAACCTGCAGCGCGCCCGCGCGCTGGCCGAGCGCTGGGACGATGCGGCCGCCTGGTGCCACCGCGACGAGCCTGGCACCCAGCGTCGATGGGGGTACAGCGCTGGCCGAGGGCTCGGCCGCCCCGCTCGACGCGCACGGTCACAGCCAACACGCCGCGCGGCACGACCACCGATGAGCCTGACCGCCCTGCTGATCGATCCGTTCACCGAGTTCGGCTTCATGCGCCGAGCGCTGGTGGCCACGCTGGCGCTGGGCTTGAGCTGCGGGCCGGTCGGCACGCTGCTCGTGCTGCGCCGGATGAGCCTGGTGGGCGACGCGGTGGCGCACGCGCTGCTGCCGGGTGCCGCCGTCGGGTTCGTGCTGTTCGGCTTCTCGCTGTCGGCGATGAGCATCGGCGGCATGGTCGCAGCGCTGCTGGTGGCCGGCCTGGCCGGCCTGGTGGCGCGGATGACACCGCAGCGCGAGGATGCGAGCTTCGCCGCGTTCTACCTGATCGCGCTGGCCGCCGGCGTGATGATCATCTCCACCCGCGGCAGCAGCGTGGACCTGATGCACGTGCTGTTCGGCAGCGTGCTCGCGGTCGACGACGACTCGCTCTACCTGATCGCGGCGATCTCGAGCCTGAGCCTGCTGCTGCTCGCGCTGGTGTACCGGCCGCTCGTCGTCGAGTGCTTCGACCCCGGCTTCCTGCGCTCGCTCGGCCGCGCCGGCGGCTGGGTGCACGGCATCTTCCTGCTGCTGCTGGTGCTGAACCTGGTCGCCGGTTTCCAGGCGCTCGGCACGCTGATGGCGGTCGGCCTGATGATGCTGCCGGCGACGGCTGCCCGCTTCTGGGCCGCCGAGCTGTGGGGGCTCGCCGGCGTGGCCAGCCTGATCGCGATGGTGAGCGGCGCCGGCGGACTGCTGCTGTCGTTCCACTTCGAATGGCCGTCCGGGCCGGCGATCGTCCTGCTCGCCGGCGTGTTCTACCTGGCGTCGCTGCTGGTCGGCACGCGGGACAGCCTGCTGGCGCGCCTGCGAGGCCGGCGCGCCCACCGGGAGCTCTGATGAATCGCCGCAGGACGACATTTGCGCTCGCCCTGCCATGGCTGGCGCTGGCCGGCGTGCCGATGCCATCGACGCGCCGCGGCGCCGGCACGGCGCCTGAGGGTCGTCGCCAGCTTCTCGATCCTGGCCGATCTGGTGCGCGAGGTCGGCGGTCCGCTGGTCGAGGTGCGCAGCCTGGTCGCGCCGGGTGCCGATGCGCACGTCTACACGCCCACGCCGGCGGATGCGCGGGCGCTCGGGCAGGCCGACCTGGTGGTGGTCAACGGGCTGCGCTACGAAGGCTGGATCGACCGGCTGATCGCCGCCGTCGGCTACCGCGGCACGGTCGTCGTTGCAAGCGCCGGCATCGAGCCGCGGATGACGCGCGGCGGCGCCGATCCGCACGCGTGGCAGAACCTGGCGCACGCCCGCCGCTATGTCGAGAACATCCGCGCGGCGCTCTGCGCGGCGCTTCCGGCCGAGACGGCGGCGTTCGACGCCCGGGCGGCAGCCTACGATGCTCGGCTCGTTGCGCTCGACCGGGAGACGCGCGGTCGCATCGCGCATATCCCGCTCGAGCGCCGCCGCGTCGTCACCGGGCACGATGCCTTCGGCTACTTCGTCGACGCCTACGGCATCGCCTTCATCGCGCCGCGGGGCTGGTCGACCGACAGTGAACCGTCGGCCGAAGCAGTGGCGCGCATCGTGCGCCAGTTGCGCGAGCAGCGTGCGAGCGCGGTGCTGGCCGAGACCCGCAGCGACCCCCGGCTGCTCGAGCGCATCGCGCGCGAAGCCGGCGTGCGCATCGGCGGACAACTGCATGCCGACGCCCTGTCGCCGCCGGGCAGCGAGGCCGACACCTACCTGAAGCTGTTCAGGCACAACGTCGACACCCTGCTGGCGGCCATCGGCCCGCCACCGGCAACGGCAACTGCAACGGCATTGCCGCCGCGCTGAATCCAGCAACCGACCACACCATCGCTCATGTTCACGCCATCGCAGCACGACGTCCGGACCTTCTTCTGCGAAAGCTGGCGCAAGCGGCGCGAGGGCGTGGTGGCCACGCCGCTCGAGACGATGGCGGCCGACTGGATCTCCGAACACCCCGAGTACCAGGCCGACCTGTCCGATGTCGATGCCGCACCGGTCGCCGTCTACGACGTCGAGGCCGGTCGTACCAACCCGTTCCTGCACCTGTCGATGCACCTGACGATCGAGGAGCAGATCGGCATCGACCAGCCACGCGGCATCCGGCAGGCCTATGACCTGCTGCGCGCGCGGCTCGGCTCGGCGCATGATGCGCAGCACGAGGTGATGGAGTGCCTCGGGCAAGATGGTGTGGGAGTCGCAGCGCAGCGGCCGCCCGCCCGATGGCGATGCCTACATCGATTGCGTGCGCCGGCGCGCCACCCGCGGCTGAGTCGCGCAGCGCGCTTGCGCACGCGCGCGCCTCGACAACAATGCGCCGAACGCACCGGAGACGACGATGGCAGCCTGGGCCTACGAATGTCAATCTGCCGCCGAAGAGGATGAGCGCTGGCTGGTCGCGTGCCTGGCGGTCGACTCGATGCCCGGCATGCCGGCCATCGTTCGGGTGCGCATCGGGAACGACTGGCGCTGCGCACGCGTGGACCGCACACGGCGCCTGGAGGTGCAGGCGACAGCTGCTGCGTGACGTGATCGCCTCCGACGCTCGAGGACTGCCCGGAGTGTGCCGAGCCACCGCGCATGCAGGCGGCCGATGGCACGGTCGACGCGCCAGACGCGCAAGGATCAGCCGAGCGCGGCAAGGGCGTTGCGGCCGACGGGCCGCGCGGCCCGGCAGACTGCGAGAGCGTCTGCACCCGCCCGCAGCGGTCGCCAGGTCCAGGCCGCCGCCATCTCGATGCACGAGCGTCAGTTCGTCGTCGTGCTGGTCAACCTCGACCTGGTCCGCAGCACCGGCGAGGCCGACATGGCGATTGCCGATCTGCGGCCCCGCTTCGGCGACGTCGACCTCGTGCTGATGGGCTCAGGACGACGACGGCACGCCGCACTACCACGGCGATGCGGCGCTGCTGCAGATGCTGTCGCAGGTGCCGGTGGATCGGATGCCCTGGAAGAGCTACCCGATCTGAGGTCCGGCCCGCCATCGACCGCGGTCATGGCCTCGCCGCTCCGGAAGCGCCGACGGAGCCCGAAAGAGAACCACGTCCAGGGACCAGACCCGCGAACGCAGCGCCTGAGCAAACCAGCGCGACTGACCGCGGCCCGCTCAGAAGCCGTAGCTGAATTCGCCCTCGTTCGCCGTCACCTCGACGCGCTCGATCGGCTTGCCTTCCATCATGCGCGTCAGGAACTCGCGCGAGATCTCGGGCAGCATCGTGTTGGTCAGGATCGCATCGATCATCCGGCCGCCCGACTCGCTCTCGGTGCAGCGCGAGACGACGAGCTTGACGACATCGTCGCCGTAGTTGAACGGGATCTTGTAGCGCGCCTCGACCCGCTTCTTGACCCGGTTGAGCTGCAGCGCGACGATCTTGCCGAGCATCTCGTCGGACAGCGGGTAATACGGAATCGCCACCAGGCGGCCGAGCAGCGCCGGCGGGAAGATCTTCAGCAGCGGCTCGCGCAGCGCCTTGGCCATGCCCTCGGGGTCGGGCATCAGGTCCGGATCCTTGCACAGGCTTGCGATCAGCTCGGTGCCGGCATTGGTGGTGAGCAGGATCAGCGTGTTCTTGAAGTCGATGCTGCGGCCTTCGCCGTCTTCCATGAAGCCCTTGTCGAAGACCTGGAAGAAGAGCTCGTGCACGTCGGGGTGCGCCTTCTCCACCTCGTCGAGCAGCACCACCGAATAGGGCTTGCGCCGCACCGCCTCGGTCAGCACGCCGCCTTCGCCGTAGCCCACATACCCGGGCGGCGCGCCCTTCAGCGACGAGACGGTGTGCGCCTCCTGGTACTCGCTCATGTTGATCACGATCAGGTTCTGCTCGCCGCCGTACAGCGCCTCGGCCAGCGCGATCGCGGTCTCGGTCTTGCCGACGCCCGAGGTGCCGGCGAGCATGAAGACACCGATCGGCTTCTGCGGGTTGTCGAGCCCGGCGCGCGAGGTCTGGATGCGCTTGGCGATCATCTCCATCGCGTGGTCCTGGCCGATCACGCGCTGCGCGAGCAGGTGCGGCAGCTTGAGCACGGTGTCGATCTCGTTGCGCTGCATGCGGCCGACCGGGATGCCGGTCCAGTCGCCGACGACGCTCGCCACCGCCTGGTAGTCGACGGTCGGCAGGATCAGCGGGCTCTCGCCCTGCAGGTCGGCCAGCCGCTGCTGCACGTCCTTCAGCTTGGCGACGGCCTCGACCCGCTCGCCGTCCGAGAGCGCCTGGGCGCCGCTTCGCGCCGAACCTGCGGCAGACCGGCGACGGTCGCGGCGCTCGCCTCGAGCGCGCTGCCGGTGCCCTCGACCGGCTGCTTGCCGTCGCGCAGCTTGGCGCGCAGGGCGAGCAGTTCGTCGACGAGCGTCTTTTCGTCGGCCCAGCGCTTCTCGAGTGCCGGCGAGCCGCTCGCGTTCGGCGGAGAGCGACGCCGTCACACCGTCCTCGCGCTCGCCGACCTCGATGCCGATCGCCTTTTCGCGGCCGATGATGCCCTGCTCGGTCTCGAGCGACTCGATGCGCTTGCGGCAGTCGTCGACCTCGGGCGGCACCGCATGCAGGCTGACCGCCACGCGTGCGCACGCGGTATCGAGCAGGCTCACCGACTTGTCGGGCAGCTGGCGCGCCGGGATGTAGCGGTGCGACAGCTTGACCGCGGCCTCGAGCGCCTCGTCGAGGATCTGCGCCTTGTGGTGCTTCTCCATCGTGGAGGCGACGCCGCGCATCATCAGGATCGCCTTGACCTCGTCGGGCTCGTCGACCGTCACGCTCTGGAAGCGCCGGGTCAGTGCCGGATCCTTCTCGATGTGCTTCTTGTACTCGGCGAAGGTGGTGGCGCCGATCGTGCGCAGCGTGCCGCGCGCGAGCGCCGGCTTCAGCAGGTTGGCTGCGTCGCCGGTGCCGGCCGCGCCGCCGGCGCCGACCAGCGTGTGCGTCTCGTCGATGAACAGGATGATCGGCTTGGCGCTCGCCTGCACCTCGTCGATCACCGAGCGCAGGCGCTGCTCGAACTCGCCCTTCATGCTCGCACCGGCCTGCAGCAGCCCGACATCGAGCGCGCGCAGTTCGACGTCCTTCATGCTCGGCGGCACGTCGCCGCGCGCGATGCGCTGGGCGAAGCCTTCGACCACCGCCGTCTTGCCGACGCCCGCCTCGCCGATCAGGATCGGGTTGTTCTGGCGACGGCGCATCAGGATGTCGACGACCTGGCGGATCTCGTCGTCGCGGCCGACGATCGGGTCCATCTTGCCGCTGCGCGCCTGCTCGGTCAGGTCGACGGTGAACTTCTTCAGCGCCTCCTGCTTGCCCATCTGCGCCGGCGCCATCGCACCGCGACGCTTCGCCCGGCACCGCGCCGCCGCCCACGCTCGATCCGTCACGCGCGCCGAGCGCATCCTCGGCCGAGCCCTTGACGATCTTGGCGAAGTTGTCGGCCAGGTCGTCGCCCTTGACCTTGCGGAACTCGCCGCTGATCGAATAGAGCGCATTGCGCAGGTTCTGCGTCTTGACCGCGCCGAACAGCAGGTGACCGGTGCGCACCGCGCCTTCGCCGAACATCAGCGTGCCGTACAGCCAGCCGCGTTCGGTCGCGTCCTCGATCAGCGGAGAGAAGTCGGAGATCGCGGTGGCGCCGCGCGGCAGGGCGTCGAGTGCGACCGTCATGTCCGACGCCAGCTTGGATGCGTCGACACCGTACTGCTTCAGGATGCGGTGCAGGTCGGTGTCGGGCACCTGGATCAGCTGGTGCAGCCAATGCACCAGTTCGACATAGGGATTGCCTCGCAACTTGCAGAAGACGGTGGCGCCTTCCACTGCCTTGTAGGCGACCGAATTGAGCTTGCCGAACAGGGCGACGCGACTGATTTCACTCACGCTGGTTCTCCTTGGAGTCTTGCAATCCGAGCAGTCTTGATCCGAGCCGGCATGCCAACGGCCCGACGCGTCTGCACTGTAGTCAAGCAGGGGGCTTTGGGCAACCTCGCAAGCACCTGCAAATCGGTGCCGCACCACCCTCCTCACAGGACGAGCAGCACCAGATCGTCGACGGCATCCACATCGGTCGGTGGCGACCCGAGCCAGCTGGTCCACCCGAGCTGGCCCGATCGGCCGAGCAGCGTGGGTGGCACCTCGCTGCGCTTGAGCTGCAGCTGCAGCTCGCACGAGAGCTCGTAGCCGGTGTAGCTGCGCACCCAGTCCTTCAGGCGCGCAAGGCTGCGCTCTCCCGGCAGGAAGCGCTTGTAGGCGGAGAGATCGAGAGGCCCGAGGACGATCCGGAAGCGACTCTGGCAATCCCAGACACGCGAGCCGATCACCGAGGTGACGCCGAGTTGCGCATTCGGCCGTCCGGCGCCGATGCGTGTGATGGCGTCCGGCGGCAGCTTCATCCAGTGCGGCCGCCATTGCTCGACCCGCGCGCCCACGCGGAAAAAGTTGCCGATGATGCGGGCCAGGCCTTCGGCATTGCGGACCTGGTTGGCCAGCAGGCCGGTGTGTGCACGACGCGTGAAATCCGGCACCTCGTCCCGTGCCTGCAAGGATGCGCCGGCATAGCCGGCCAGTGCACCCAGCCGGTCACCGAAGGGATCCTGCCCGGGCCGATCCAGGCTGACGGTGGGCTGCGCATCCGCCCAGGCCCGGTAGAACATCGCGAAGAAGCGATGGTGGAAGATGTCCAGGAAGCGGACGAGGGTCCGGTCGCCGTGGTTGCGCAAGCGATCACGCGCAAACTCGGTGATGTGCAGCGGCAGCGGCCCGTTCGGACCGGTCAGGCCCGCAAAATGCGAAAGCAGCCGCGGCTTTCCCTCCGCCGGAATCTCGAATGCCGCCAGCGTGGCGAGCGCGAAGCCGAGCGAAGGCTCCTGCGCGAGCCGCACCGGATCCTCGCGCAGGCGGCGCGAGGTTCCGATCCGGGGCAGTTCCGGAAAGTGGCACTCGATCAGCCGCACGGCGTGGAAGAAGCCGTACTCGTGCGGCTCGGCGGCTAGCGCCCGCAGCAGCGTCAGGCGATCGCGCGCAGGCCGATCCGTGGCTTCCATCGCTTGAGTTCTCCGCGTGTCTGGGATGTCACGCTCAGCTTGGTGAAGCTGTTCAGGCTTGCGTACCGTGCAAAGAAGCGTTCGAGCACCGATGCGAGCACCATCACGCCGGTGCCTTCGAAGGCCCGCTCGTCGAGCGTCAGCATGATCTCGGTGCCGCGGCCGAAGGCGATCGGCCCGGGCACCGGCACCCGGGCGATCGCCTGCCGGCTCGCCACGGACGTCACGCCGTCGATGTGCTTGTGCAGCCGGGAGCGGGCGTCGATGCCGTACAGCGACAGCAGTTCGCGCAGCGCCGCCGCACCGGCCTGCGCATCGGTGTCGCACAACGAGAGGTAGTTGAGCGACAGATGGCTCAGCAGCCGCCACGGCGTCTGCCCCTCGAGCACCGGGGCGACCGGCCGCGTGGGCCCCTTGATGCACCGCACGCCCTGCACCGGCGCGCTGTCCTCGAAGGCGAAGTCGTCCTTGCTGCCGATCGACAGCATCAGCGGCAGGTCACGGTTCGAGCTGACGATCTCGACCGACAGCTGGGTGATGCGCTCGGGGTAAGGTGCATCGTCGGCATCGACGAGCGACAGGTAGAACTCGGTGCCCACGTAGCCGGCCCGCGGGCCGCGCTGGCGCTGCACTTCCGACAGCAGCCGCGGCACGCGCCGCACGCTGTAGTAGCCGCGCCCTGCCTCGGCCTTGCTGTCGTACTGATCGTAGAGCGGACTGAAGCTGCGCGCTTCAGCGCTGCCTTCGCTGTCGTGGCCGGTGACCGAGACGATGCTGTGCACCTCGTAGTCCATCGGCCGGGCGCGGTCGGCGATCGACATGCAGTTCATGGTCGCGCCGGTTCACCTCGATGCGGTCGGCGCGCTTGGTGAACAGGTTGACCGCCGGCGTGCAGTGGAGCACGAAGCTGCTCGCATCGAGCGTCTTCTCGAGCGTGGTGTCGACCCGATCGAGCACGAAGACGAGCTCGAACTCCTCGGCCTCGAGGCGCCTGAGCGCGGCGTTGAGGCCGTCGATGCGAACGAACAGGAAACGCTCCGGGAAGGCGGCATATTCCTTGATCAGCCGGTAGCCACCGAAGGACCTCGGCGACACCGGCAACAGCGCCTCGTCGTCGTCGAAGCCGCAGGGCTGCACCGCCTCGGCCGGCAGCACCGCAAACCGCGGGTTGCGGCGCGCGGTGGTCTGCACCACCACCGCGCTCAGGTTGGCGAACAGCTGCTCGTAGACCCGGTGCGCAACACCTTCGTCGCCGCCCAGGTGGAGGTCGAGCCGGTCCAGCGCCAGCTGGTTGGTGCGCAGCGCCGCAGTGACCTTGAACCGCACGCGCATGTTCGAGCGCGCCCTGCCCGGAACGAGTGCCGGCGCCGGCACGTCGGTCACGTGCGACTGGTAGCGCGCCTCCTCGACCTGCAGCGGCCACAGCCGCACACGCCTGGCTGGTCGTGAACCGGCAGCTGGTGCGTTCGCCCGGCTGCAGCCGCGCGTTGAGCACGCTGCCGCGCTCGATCGCGAATCCCGGCGGCCAGTCCCGCGTCGTTGAGGTCGGGCTCGAGCTGCACGATCAGCATCGAGGGGGTGGGCGCCAGGAAGCCCGGATAGACCATCTCGAGCAGCTGCTGAGTCAGGCGCGGGTACTCGGCATCCTGCCGGATCTGCACCCGCGCGGTGAGAAAGGCAAAACCCTCCAGCAGCCGCTCGACGTAGGGATCGACGCATTCGCCCTGGGCGGTGGTCACGTCGAGCGCCAGGCGCGCGGCGATCTTCGGATGCTCGCGGGCGAACTCGGCCGCGCCTTCCCGGATGTGCAGCAGTTCCTGGCGGTAGTAGTCGAGGAGTCGCGGATCCATCGGAGGGTGTCAGGACGTTGCGGTATCCGGACGCGGTCAGCGCCCGGAGTCCTCGACGACGCGGGTCTGCCCGCTCTCGAGGTCCATGTCGGTCCGCATCAAGATCTCGAGCGGAATCGGCTGGGCCCACATCTGCGCCTCGATCCTGAAACTGATCACGTTGTGTGAACGCCTCCTTCTGCGGCTCGGCGAAGACGCGCACCGTGTGGGGCACGAGCCTGGGCTCGAAATAGATCAGTGCTTCTCGCAGCGACTTGGCGAGCTCGGTCGAGGTCCACGCTCGACGCCGGCCGGCCCGAGACCGCCGGCAGGCCGTAGTTGAGCACCGAGCGACGGATCTCCGGGCACTCGCCCAGGTCGCTGGTGTTGTGCGTGCTGTTGAACAACCAGTTGAGGTCGCGCAGCACGGCCTCGCGCAGGCGGCGTCGTGGAAAAGGCGCGGTTGTCCCGAGACTCGGTCTTGCGGCTCGGATCCTCGTCGATCAGCCGGTCGAGCAGCGAGGGATAGAGCCGATCGCGCGCGAGTGTCTCAGCCACCGGCCTCGGCCTCGAACTTCAGGTCACGCAGGTCCAGCAGTGCAGATGTCGCTCGAGTCGGTGGCGAACATGCGCTGGCCCAGCCCGGCGTACGAGTCAGGCGCCAGCTCGCGCCATTCGGTCGCCCGCGCCATGCGCAGCGTACTCTCGGCCGCACCCTCGCTGCCCGGGTAGCGCGTGGGCATGAGTGCGACGCTCGTGCCACCGTTGACGAGCGTGAGCATGGCCGGGGTCCAGACGAAGTCACGCAGGTCGGCAGGCGCTTCGATCTCGAGGCGCTCGACCCGCTGCATGGGCACCCAGTAGTACTTCCCGTTGATGATCATCTCGAACAAGCGGACCGACGCGCGAATCGGCGTCGGCGATCCATTCGAAGGCTTCGCCATTGGCACTGCCCGGCCGCGCGGGCGCAGACTCGAGCGCCTGCACCCGAAGCCCTGCCGCCTGCGCATGATGGCCCGCAGCGTCGAGCTTGAGCGCCTCGAGCATCAGCGCGATCCAGTCCTGCGGATCACCCAGGATGAGCGGCACGCGCTGGCCGCCGAAGACCTGCTTGCGGTAGACCTCGCACCGCACCGCTTCGCGGTAGGTCTTGACGAGCGAGTCGGCTTCCTTGTCGAGTTCCTCGATGGCGTTCAGTTGATTCGCCGCCTTGCCCCACTCGCCCATCAGGCAGTAAGTCTGGAACAAGGCAATGCGCAGGTCCGAGCGCTGCGGCTGCTTTCGGATCTGGTCCTGCAAGGCAGGCAACTGACCGATCGGATCGGACGAGGTAAAGGTCAGGTTGAGAGTCGACAAGGTGCGGACCTCCGCAGCATTTCAGTGGAACGCAGCAAGCAAACAGCCCTGGATGCCGATTCCGGCGCCCAGGGCTGCTCGAGCTGACGAGACTCCCGCATCATCGGATTCGGGAGCAGGCCTCTGCTACTTGACGTTCGCTGCGATGTTCCACGACATGGGAATCGCGCCGCCCTTCTTCGCACCCTTTTCGTCCTGCGGCTGGTAGTCCACCTTGAACTTGGCGAAGTTCAGCGTGACGTTCTCGGTCAGCCGATCCTCTCCACCCGAGCCGCCGGTGCTGACGGCGCTGACCAGGCACTCCTCCATCGTCATCACGATGTACTCGACCGGCGTTCCGCCAGCCTTGCGGACCGTCAGCACGGCTTTCGCGTAGTGCGTTCCGGCGCAGCACGCCGCCATCAACAGCGGCGACGAGGCATCGACGTACTTCGTGAAGGAAAGGTCCTGAACATTCACCTTTCCGGAGCCGATACCGCCCGCAAAATGCGCCGAACCGGAGTTCGACATCCCGAAACTCCAGGCCAGGACGTCGATCTCGTCCTTGTGAGAGTTGTCCTTGCTCTCGGCCTTGATATCCGGTCCGGTGATCTTCATGAACATGTCCACTGCCATGGCGCTCTCCTGATTGCTGTCTTGCGTTTAAAAATCCTCGAAGGTGCTGCAACACCTCCGGGTTCCTTATGCCCCCTTGCTGGACGGCATCTTCGAGACCAGCCGCAACGACACATTCATGCCTTCGAGCTGGTAGTGAGGACGGAGAAAGAACTTGGATGTATACATGCCAGGATTGCCTTCCACTTCCTCGACCTCGACTCTGGCGTCTGCCAACGGGCGCTGGGCCTTGATGGCATCCGACGACGTTTCCGGGCTGCCATCCACAAACTTCATGATCCAGTCATTCAGCTCGCGCTGCATTGACTGGGCCGATGCGAATGAACCAACCTTGTCGCGAACCATACACTTCAAATAGTGCGCGAAGCGTGAACTGGCGAACAGATAAGGCAAACGTGCGGAAAGGTTGGCATTTGCCGTGGCATCGGGGTCGTCGTACTCGGCCGGCTTCTGCAGCGACTGTGCACCGATGAAGGCTGCGAAGTCGCTGTTCTTGCGGTGCACCAGCGGCATGAAGCCGTTCTTGGCAAGCTCGGCCTCGCGCCGGTCCGAGATCGCGATCTCGGTCGGGCACTTCATGTCGACGCCGCCGTCATCGGTGGGGAAGCTGTGCACCGGCAGGTTGGCCACCGCGCCGCCCGATTCCACGCCGCGGATCGTGGTGCACCAGCCGTAGAGCTTGAAGGCCCGGGTGATGTTGGTGGCCATCGCATAGGCGGAGTTGGCCCACACGTAGCGGTTGTGGTCGGAGCCCTCGACCTCTTCCTCGAAATCGAAGCCCTCCACCGGATTGGTCTTGGCGCCATACGGCAACCGTGCCAGGAAGCGCGGCATGGCGAGACCGATGTAGCGCGAGTCGTCCGATTCGCGAAGCGACCGCCAGGCCGCGTACTCGGCGCTCTGGAAGATCTTGGTCAGGTCGCGTGGATTGGACAGCTCGCCCCAGGAGTCCATCTGCATGGTCGTGGGCGACGCGCCAGCGATGAACGGCGCATGGGCAGACGCCGAGATCTTCGCCATCTCCGCGAGCAGTTCCACATCGGGCGGGCTGTGGTCGAAGTGATAGTCACCCACCAGGCAGCCGTACGGGCTGCCGCCGAGCTGGCCGAACTCTTCCTCGTAGACCTTCTTGAAGATCGGGCTCTGGTCCCAGGCCGTGCCCTTGTAGCGCTTGAGCGTCTTGTGCAGCTCGTTCTTCGAGATGTTCATCACCCTGATCTTCAGGGTCTCGTCGGTCTCGGTGTTGTTGACCAGGTGGTGCAGGCCACGCCAGGCTCCTTCGAGCTTGGTGAAGTCGGCGTGGTGCATGATCAGGTTGACCTGCTCGGTCAGCTTCTTGTCGATCGCGGCGATCATGCCCTCGATCGTCTTGTAGACATCGTTCGACACCAGCTTGGTGTCGGCGAGCGCCTGCTGTGCAAGCGTGTGCACCGCGCTCTCGACGGCCGACTTGGCGTGGTCGGTCTTGGGCTTGAACTCCTTCTGCAGCAACGCGGAGAAGTCATCGAACTCCGCAGTGGCGCCTGAGGCTTGTGACTGTCTCTTGCTGGGTCGACATGAGCTGGATCCTTCGGAGGTGGGGGGTGCGGCGCGGCGTCAGGCGGCCGGTGCTTCCTCGGCCGGCTTGCCGCCGGCGAGTGATTTCAGCAGCGCCGGATCGTTGAGCACCTTGTTGAGCAGATCCTCGGCGCCGACCTTGCCGTCCATGTAGCTCAGGAGGTCCTTCAGCTGGTTGCGCGCCTCGAGCATGTTGTTGAGTGCGCCGACCTTCTTGGCCACTGCCTCGGGCGTGAAGTCGTCCATGCTCTCGAAGGTGATGTCCACGCTCATGTTGCCCTCGCCGGTGAGCGTGTTGGGCACCGCGAAGGCAGTGCGAGGCTTCATGGCCTTCAGGCGATCGTCGAAGTTGTCGACATCGATCTCGAGAAACTTGCGGTCGGCCACCGGTGCGAGCGGCTCGGCCGGCTTGCCCGAGAGATCGGCCATCACGCCCATGATGAACGGGATCTGGATCTTCTTCTTCGATCCGTACAGTTCGACGTCGTACTCGATCTGGACGCGTGGTGAACGGTTGCGTGCAATGAACTTCTGACTGCTGCTGGCCATCGTATGCTCCTGGTGAAGTGAATATCCGCAGGCGGCTCCGGCATTGCGCCGGCAGATCAGGAATCAGCGGTGTCGTCGAGCGGAACGCCTCCGAGCAATTCGATGCGCTCACGCGAGTCCGGCATCAGTTCCCTGACGATGGTCGCGAAGTCGGCTTGCAACATCTTCACTGCACGGTCGATGAACATCGGGGCCGGGCTGCTGGGCTCGGTCCTGCGAACGAAAACTGCCACCTGTTCAAGGATCTTTATCGCATCGGCTCGTGATCCTAGCGCGCCGATTCCTTTTCCGCCACCCCCGATTACCGCGGTGGAAACGCGACGCCGGCATGCCGCCGTCGGCGGCTCTCCATCGGCGTCGCCAGCCGCGCGCTCGCCGTCGTCGGCGACCTCGTCGTAGAAGTCCTTGACCCGCTTGAGCATCTGCCGCAGCGTGTCGATGCTCGGCGAGTCGTTGACTCGGTCGCGGAACAGCGTGATCAGCGTATTGCACGCCTGCAGTGCATCCTCCACACCACGGCGGCGCGCCTGGTTGGCCTCCGGATCGCCGGTGCGCCACGCCGCCTGCAGCAGGCCCTTCTGTGGTGCCTGCGCCCCTCCGGGAGCGCGATGCGCCCGGCCAGGATCTCGAGGTCGCGGACGGTGTAGCTGCCCGCCTCCCGCGACTCGACGATGCGGGTGCCGCGCAACGAGCGGATCATCTTGTCGAGGTCGTCGAGATTGGCAAGTGCATTCAGCCGCTCGACCGGATCGTTGTCGTAGTCGGCATCGAGCATCGGATGCACCGTGTCCCAGTACTGCTCGCACAGGCGGGCGAGCAGCGTCATGCCTTCGCCCAGGCCCGGCAGCCCGTTCAGCGCCAGCAGCGAGCGGATCAGGATCACCGCCGCGCGCAGGTCCTTGGTCTGGGCGAAGATCGCGATGCCGGCGTCGCGCACCTTGCGCCACTCGGGCTCCTCGCCGCCGACCAGTTCCTGCGTCTGCGGATCGGGCTTGCCGGGCGTGCCGGTGGCGAGTCGCTCGAGCTCGGCGACCTCGCTGTACTCGAGGTTCTCACCGGCAGGAATGGCCTCGCTGACCGGTGCCAGCATCGCTTCGAGGTCGAGTAGGGCCATGGGCTTTCGCGTGGAGGATGTCGGAGACGGTGCCGTCGGCGGATCAGCGCCAGCGTCCGTCGATGAAATGGCGGAAGCGGCCGGGCGGCGGCAGTCCGTCGCAGCGGAGCAGCACCGGATCGTGCTGCTCGTTGCCCCAGCTGAAGAAGCAGCTCGAGCAGGGTCCGGCGGCCTGCGCCGCGCGCAGCACCGATGCGGCGTCGGCATCGGCGCGACGGGGATCACATCCGGAGACCGGCACGGCCAGTGCGCGACCTGCCACTTCGGCGCCGGGCACGCGGCGGCGGACGCCTGCGCACGGAGCGAGCAGGCTCAGCCCTTCGAGTGAACGGTCGAAGGCATCGAAGGAGAGGCGCGGATCGAGCGCGCGCAGCGCCACGTCCTCGACCTCGAAGAAGACCTCGTCCTGTTCGATCACCGCATAGCGCCCCGACCAGTCGGCGGCCAGCGGCTCGAGCAGCAGCAGCGGAAACTGCCGGCCCACGCGGTCGACGCTCGCGAACCACAGGCCGATCCAGCCCGACCGGACCGAGCACGCCGGGCGCGAGCTGCAGTCGCCACAGCGGTGCGCCGAGATAGGCCGGGTTCCAGTCGGCGGCCAGTGCTCTCGCGCGCCTGCGGCATGGCGTCCTGCAGCCAGCAGTCCCAGGCCGTGGTGACCTCCCACGGCAGTCGCCGGCTGACGAAGTCGCCCTGGCTCGGGAGCTTTCCGTAGAGTCCGATCGGCACGCCGTGATCAGTCCGGGCAGCTGAACCGTTCGATCTCGGGCAACTGCAGCGGGTTGCGCACGCTCGGCGATCGCAGCTCGAAGACCGCGCGCTTGCCGCCGAAGCTGAACGACAGCACCATCCGCTCGGCCGGGCCCCCCTCGCGACGCGCCGCATCGACCAGCCGGAACAGCGCCCACTGACCGTCGAAGGCAGGTTCGGTGGCGACTCGAGCCGCTCGCCGAGCATCGCGGCCAGCCGGATGCTGGGCACCGCGCTGATGCTCGGCCAGTTCAGCCGGATCGCCGAACCGCCGCCGGCCGGTCATGCGCGTGACCTGGCCGTCGACGCTGACCTGGACCTCGCCGACGCCGTCGTCGAGCCGCAGCAGCACCAGATCGGCGGTGACGCTCGGATTGGGGGCGCCGGTCGGGAAGAACGCCTCGCGGATCACCGAAGCGCGCTGGAACTGGGTCAGCGTGTTCTGCGGGAAGCTCTCGACGTTCTCGGCCAGCTTGATCGGCCGCCACACCGGACCGGAGGGGTCGTACGAGCCCCTGCATCTTGCTCTTGAGAAAACCGTCGAAGGCGCCGTTGGGTCCGAACACACGCGCGAAGTCGGCCGGCTGCACTTCGCGCTGGCTCTTGGCGAACGGATAACGGCCTTCGATCAGCTGCTTGCAGGCGGCGCCGACCTCCGAGACGCACCTGCTTCTGGATGCCGGCCTGCGCACCCGAGGCAGCCTGCCCGGCACTGCTCGAGACCAGGCCCGGCGAGCAGCGTGTTCAGCGGCGGCGGCATGCGGTCGGCCTCGCCCTTGATGCGCGCCATCACCAGCGAATCCGACGGCGGCGGCGCGCCGCGCTTGATCGCATCCTCGGTGGCGCGCAGCTGCAGTTCGTACTCGCGCAGCACCTGCAGGGCGTTGTCGAGCGGCGTGGCCGTGCCGGGCGCCGCCAGCACCGCGCGGTGCAGCTGCTCGAAGTAGCGGTCGACCTGTGCCTCCGGACGATTCATGGCCTGCGGCACCGTGGCGCTGCCCGGACTCGCCGAGCAGCTTGTCCACCGTGTTCTTGACCGAGGTGGTCACCTTGTCGAGCCCCTTCGACGCCGTCGCCTCCGCCGAGCGGTTCTCGGTCGTCGCCAGCTTGGTCTCGCGTGCGATCGCCCCCAGCAGCATCTTCAGCGGCGAGTCCGGTGCCGACAGCAGGGTGATGGAGCGGATGCTCGCCTGCAGATCGGCCGGCGGCATCAGCATCAGGTCGCGCAGCAGTTCGTCGTAGACCTTGATGTACTCGGCCAGGTACAGCCGCTGGACGTCGGCCAGCGCGGTGACCGCGCGGTTGGCGCCCTGGTTGGCGAACTTCGGACCGAGCACCCACGCTTCCTCGTCGGCCAGCTGCTTGACCATCGCCGGCGCACGGGCGCGGAAGGCCTTGTCGTAGCCGGTGATCGTGAACATCGCCGGGATGTTCTGCGTCAGCGGCGTGCCGCTGCGGCGGGCCAGCACGAGCGGGCCGGAGCTGCCGGCCGCATGCGCCACCTGGAAGTCGGGTACGCCCTCGCCCGGACCGAGCCGCTTCAGGCGTGCGTAGGCGCGCTGGGCGAGCGACGCGCTGGACAGCTGCGCGCGCACCTCCTCGACGAGCTGCTTGTCGACCGGCAACGCCATCTGCAGCGGCTTCTGCTCGAGCGCGGTCGCGCAGGTGCGCGCGCAGCGCCTCGTGCTCGGCGGCCTGCACCTCGCGCGGAAAGTTGCGCTGCCAGTCGCCGCCGACCAGCGCCTCCACCTCGCTCACCTCGAGGTGCGCCGGATCGAACAGCATCAGGTAGACCTTGAGCACCTCGTAGCGTGCCTCGGGCGTGGTCGCCTGGCGCATCAGGCTTTCGAGCCGCAGGGCCACGCGCGGCAGGAAGGCATCGCGCAGCAGGTCGAGGTAGGCCTGCGTGGCCGGCACGCCGAGCTTGTCGCCCTGGTACAGGCCGAGCCCCATCGTCAGCGGGACATCGTCGTCGCGGTGGGCATAGCCGGTGGGCATGTCGCGCAGCGCATTGAGCACCGGGAACGGCACCAGCACGTCACCCTGCAGCGGCTTGGGCAGCGCCGCGACCTGCTTGTCGAGTTCGGCCGCACTTGCGGCTGACCTCGTCGATCAGCGCCTTGTTGCGGACGAAGCTCACCGTCCAGCCGCCGATCAGCAGCAGGCACAGCACGCCGAGCGCCGCATAGCCGGCGAACAGCATGCGGCTGCGCCGGCGCTCGATCAGCGCGCTGCGCCCGCCGAGATCGGACTCGGCGAAGACGACCTCGCGCAGCAGCCGGGTCAGGAAGTAGCTGCGGCCGGACGACGCGGCCGGCGCGACGATCTGGCGCTCCAGACCGTAGTTGCGCGACAGGCGCCGAGCACGCGGTCGAACGGCGTCCCCTCCTGCGTGCCGCTGGTGAAATAGACGCCGCGCAGCATCGCCTCCTCGGCGAAGGCCGACGACTGGAAGACATCGTCGAGGAAGTTCTTGACCAGTCCCTTGAGTCCGGCGAACTGCTGCGGGAAGGTGAAGATCGTGGCCCGCTTCTGCGGGTCGCGCTCCTCCTCCATCCGCGTCACCAGGCGCTCGTTGAGCCGATCCACGAGCAGGTCGAACTCGCGCTCGAACTCGTGATCGCCGTCTGTCCGGCGCCCTTGCTCCTGATACGGGAAGGTCATGCCCCAGACCTGCGCGCGCGCCTCGCGGCCGAGGTCGTTGTAGAACTCGGTGAAGCCGGCCAGCAGGTCGGTCTTGGTGACGACGAGGTAGAGCGGGAAGCGCACGCCGAGCGTGGCGTAGAGCTCCTGGATGCGGGCGCGCACCGAGCGCGCGTATTCGGCACGCTCCTCGGGCGACTGCACGAACAGGTCGGACGCGCTGAGCGTGACGATCGCGCCGTTGAGCGGCTGCTGCGGCCGGAACTTCTTCAGCAGCCCGAGAAAGCCCTGCCACGCCGATGCGTCGACATCGCGGTTGCTGGTCTGGGTGGTGTAGCGGCCGGCGGTATCGAGCAGCACCGCCTCGTCGGTGAACCACCAGTCGCAGTTGCGCGTGCCGCCGACGCCCTTGACCGCATCCTTGCCGAGCGATTCGGCCAGCGGAAAGCGCAGCCCGGAATTGATCAGCGCGGTCGTCTTGCCCGATCCCGGCGCGCCGATGAACATGTACCACGGCAGCTGGTACAGGTAGTTGCGCCCGCCGCCCGTCTTGTCGTCGAAGCGCGCCTTGCGCAGCACCGCCATCGCCTGGTCGAAGCGCTGCTTCAGCTCGGCCACCTCGCGCTGCGACAGCGCGGCGTTGTCGGCCTCGCTGCCGCTGATCGCGTTCAGCATGCGCTTGTTGGCGCGCCAGGCGCGCCAGGCCTTGAACCCTTCCCAGGCGGCGATGCCGAGCACGATCAGCGCGATCAGCCCGATGCGCGATCCGGTGGAGTCGAGCGGCCGGCGGTCGTAGAAGGCGATCGCCGGTCCCGGCGAACCAGATCAGCAGCGCCAGGATCGCCAGCCCGATCGCGGTGAGCACCCAGCGGTTGGTGAAGAACCTCTTCAGCTTTGCCCACATCGAGATGCGTCCTGTGCGGTGTCAGCGGTGTCGGGATCGGACGACGTCAGACGTCGATCGGCGCACGAAGATCTCGACCCGCCGGTTGCGTGCCCGACCATCGGGCGTGTTGTTGAGGGCGACGGGACGCGAATCGGCGACACCTTCGACCTTGATCCGCGCCGGATCCTTGAGCGACATCAGCAGCCGGTCGGCGACGCCCTTGGCGCGCCCGACCGACAGCTCGTAGTTGGACGGAAAGCGCAGCGAACCGCCGGGCACGTTGTCGGTATGGCCGGTGACCGTGACCACGCCCGGCACCGCGTTCAGTTCGTTGCCGATGCGATCGAGCAGCGGCAGCAGCCGCGGATCGATGTCGGCCTTGCCGCTCTGGTACAGGCTGTCGCCGCGCAGCACCAGGCGCGTGCCGTTGTTGTCCTCGACGACATCGACCAGGCCCTGCTCGATCTCGGCCCGCAGCAGCGGCCGCAGGCGCGGCACCACCGGCGGCGGCGGTTCGACCGGACCGGCGCTGACGCGCTGCAGGTTGCCCGGATCGGAACGGATCGAGACCACGCTGGCGAAGACCGGATCCGAGTCGCGCGCGAGCAGCACCACGTAGACGAAATAGAAGACGAACACGAACAGCAGCATGCCGGCGGCAACGATCCACGGCGGCACCTGGCGCACCAGCGGCTTGGCGGTCTTCTGCACGCCGCGCCAGTGCGGCGACAGGTCGCGGTCGAACTCGCCGCGTTCGCGACGGATCACGTTGTAGACACGGTCGCGCAGCGCCTCGAGCTGCGAGCGGCCGTTGTCGATCACCCGGTAGCGGCCCTCGAAGCCGAGCGCGAGGCAGATGTACATCAGCTCGATCAGCGGCAGGTTGCGGCGCGGATCCTCGAGCGCCTTGTCGAGCAGCAGGAAGAACTTCTCGCCGCCGAAGCCCTCCTTGTGCAGCGTGACGAGCAGGCTCTCGCGCGACCACGAGGAATTGGCGCCCCACGGCATCACCATCACCGTCTCGTCGATCATCGTGCACAGCGCGTAGCGGCCGATCAGGATGTGCTCGGGACTGACGTTGGCGCGCCGCGCCGTGGCCTCGTACTCGGTCATCTCGCGCAGCAGATAGTCGCGCAGCGCGAGCGGGTTCTGGTGCGACAGCGTGCGGCGGATCGTGGGGACGACGCTCAGCAGCACCGAAGCCGCGGCGACCAGCGGATTGACGCCGACCTGCGGCGGGGGCTCGGCACCGACGGGCGCGACGGGTGCCGCATCGCCGGTGCAGCCGCCTGCGCGCCGGCGCCGGCGCCACCGGACGCCGCCCGCCGGGACGCGGGATCATGATCGTCGAATCGGAATCCGGCGGATCGGGGAACAGAGGATCGGACATCGTCGGTCAACCTCGGCGGCTTCAGGCGCGCAGCGCCCACAGTTCCATGTGCAGCCCGGGAAATCGCCCGCGACATGCAGCGCGAGCAGCTTGCCGACTTCGAGCGGCTTCCAGAATTCGCTGCGCCGGTCGAGCTCGAAATAGGTGTAGCCGGCGTAGAAGGGCAGGCTCGGCGGCGCCATCGGCAGCGGCTGCACCGTGATGCCCGGCAGGTGCGACATCACCAGGTCGCGGATCTTCTCGGCCGGGCCGATCTTGATCTCGCGCGGCATGCCGCTGGCGCAGCGCCTCGCTGTTCATCTGCGCATTGACGACCAGGATGAACGACGCGGTGCGCACCAGTTCGAGGTCGGGGATCGATCCGGTGTACAGCCCCTTGGCGCGCTCCTGCAGCGGGATGTTGATCGCGTTCGGGTTGATCACCTCGGTCAGCAGGTCGCGGATGTCGGCCATCAGCGGCTCGAAGCTGGCGCGCAGGTCGTCGTGACGGTAGGCGGGATAGTCGGTGGCGCGGCGCCTGCGGCGCGCCGAGAAGGTGGCCAGCTCGCCGGCCAGCTGCAGCAGCACCGTGTACAGCGCCTCGGGATGCAGCGTCTCGCGCCGGGCCAGGTGCGCCAGCCAGGGATCGAAGCGATTGCCGATCTGCAGCATCAGGAACTCGGAGATCTCGCCGACGCCCTTCTGCTTGGATCTGGTTCAGGCGCCCGGCAAGCGCCTCGGAGCGATGCCGCACCAGGTTGCGCGCCTCGTCGAGGTAGTCGCGCAGGTGGTGGTTGGCCGCGCACTCGAGCATCGGCGGGATGTAGGACTCGTCGAGCACGACCACGCCGGTGCTGCGCCGCTCGACCACGCGCGCCAGGCCCATGGTGCAGAACGCATCGCGCGGATCACCTTCGACCATGTAGCGCAGGTTGAGCCGGCCGACGCGCATGTCGGCCGCCTCCTGCGAGCCGAGCACCGCGTCCTCGACCTGCCGGTCGACGCCGACATAACGCGCCAGCACCGACTGGGCGCTGGCCTCGACCGCGAACTCGGGCATGCCGGCGCGCCACGCCGGCAAGGCCAGATAGACGAGCGCATCCTTCAGATCCGATGGGCACCTCGAGCGGCGGCGGCGCGGGCGTCTCGTCAGGAATCGAGAACGGCGTGCCGTCGGGCAGCACGCCCGACGCCTGGCGGATCGACACCCGGCCGATCTTGAGCGCCTCTTCGTCGAGCACCAGCTTGCTGAAGCCCCAGGCATGAGCCAGCGCGCCGGCGGTCCGGGCCTGCACCAGCATCTCGACCGAGCGCTCCATCTGCTGGAAATGCTGCGGCCGCAGGAACAGCCCCTCCGACCATACGACGCGATTTCTGCTCATGCTTGTTGTCGGTATCTTCCAACGTGCCGGCCATGCCGAGCGGCCAAGCCGCAGACACCGAAGCGGGCCAAGGCTGCGGGAAGTGAACGACTCTAACACCCGCACGCCCGCTGTCCAGCCCCGGAAGCGGGCGCCACGCCGCAAGTGCGGGGGGGCGCTCTCAGCGACCGGACCAGCGGCCCGCCAGGCGGCCTGCTCGACGCCCGATGCTGCGCCACACGCCCAGCCGGGCGCGCGGCTGGCTGCGGTCGCTGACGAGCGGCATCACGCCGGCCGACGCCACCGCACGCGCCTGGCGCTCGCTCAGGTAAAGCTCGGCGACCGCCTGCAGCCGCGGCTCGTCGCCGCTGCGATCGATGTACGCCGGGCAGGTCGTCGACCTCGACCGCCGACTGCCTGCTGCAGGTCCCAGCCGTCCTCGACGAAGGCCGCGGCCAGCAGCGCAGCCAGATCGAGCGCCGCGACGCGCCACGGCAGGCCCTCGGGTCCGGCACCGTCGGCGAGCTCCTCGAACTGGAAGGCACTGACCGGCTGGGTCTTCGGCGCCATACGGCAGGCGCGTCAGCACGCGCGGCCAGACCAGGCCGACGTGCGGCGCGAGCGCGCTCGAGCGCAGGCGTGCGCCAGCGCGACTGCGCATCGGCATCGGCCTGCATCTCGGCAGCAACGCCGTCGAACTCCGCGGCGCGTCGATCAGCGCGAGCGCGCGGTCGGCGCCGGCGAGCAGCACCGCGCCCTGCCGGGCCGCGAGCGCGCCGAGCGCAGCCAGCAGTGCCAGTTCGGCTGCGCCGGCGCCGAACGGATACAGCGCCACGATCAGTGCACACGCCGGATCGCCGCGCTCGCGCTGGCCGCGTGGCCAGGGCCGCGGCGAGCGGCATGCGCTTCGGGATCGCCTTCGGCGGCGACCAGGCTGTCGAGCAGGTCGGCCGCGCTCGCATCGACCAGTTCGAGCCGCACCTGCCCGTCCATCTCGACGCTGCGCACGAAGCGATCGATCGACTGCCAGGCGCCCTCGACCGCGCGCCAGTGCGGATCGCGCAGCAGCGCGCGCATGGTGGCGCCGATCGTGCGGTCGAGCGAATCGACCAGCGGCTGCTGCAGCGCGGACCGATCGGCGACGATGTGCGGCGCCACCGCCGCACGGATCAGCCGGTCGACCGCCGAGTCGACGGTCGGAGCGGGCGGCTCGCGGGGCGCCGGCGACGGTGCTGCACCGGCCGGCCGGCCGAGCAGCCGCTCGAGCGTGGCCGAATCGTCCTCGCCGCTGGACGGCTGCGCTGCGAGTGCCGGCAGCGGCGCCGTGGCGGCGGCATCGCCGGCGCGCAGTTCGGCCGCCGCCTGCTCGAAGGTCGACGGATCCGACAGGCGGGCGCGCAGATCGCGCAGGCGGGCGAAGACCGGCTGGTCGAGCAGCAGCCGGTCGGGCTCGAAATCGTCGAGCCGCTCGAGCTTGACCGGCATCCGACCGGTGCTGCCATCCTGCGGCGCGCAGCGTCGACCTGCAGCAGCGGCGCGAGGCGCTCGAAGACACGGTCGAAGCTGTCGAGGTCGATGCGCTGCGGCGTGAAGGTGGGCGCATCGATGCCGTCCTCGCGCCGCGACCCGCGGCCGGACAGATCCGCGACGCACGAGCACCCGGAAGATCTCGCCCGATCCGGCGCGCGGGCCTGCGCCTGCGCCTCTGCCGGCCGCCTGCCGATCACGAAGCTCATGTCGATTCCGCTGCTCATCCGGTGCTCCTCGTGTTCGGCGATGCGCGCATCGCCGGACGGTGGTTCTGCCGCGCCCGTGCCGCCGATCGGTTCGGTCACCAGTTCGCCGTCGGCGAGCGAGTGCATGAGCGCGCCCTGCCCGCCTTCGAGTTCGGCGACGAAGCAGGTCACCGGACCGAAGAAGTCGGTGAGCTGCTCGCTGTCGCAGGTGGGCAGGAAGGCATTCAGCACGCGCGGGTCGTAGAAGCGGAAGTACAGCCGTTGCCGCTGCGGATCGTAGACCCGGGTGTGCTGGCGCAGATGGCGCCAGACGGTTGCCAGGTCCTCGTCGCTCACGAGGTAGATGCCCCAGTTCTGCGCCCAGCCGTTGTCGAGCAGCCACTGGGTGAACGGCGCGTCCTCGATCAGCTCGACCAGGTAAGGCGCGACCTCCTGCATGTCGGGTTCGAGCCGGCCGAACCAGAGGCACTCGCGCTCGAGGTCCTCGTGGTCGTCGAACACATCGAGCAGGTTGTCGTTCTGGGCGCCGTCGAGAATGACATAGACATGCCGGTCCTCGCCCTCGCGGAAGAGTCTCGATCGAAACGGATCCCGGTGTCTTGGTGTCGTTCGGCATGGTTCAGGCGCCGCGGCTCAGCAGTCGCACGGCTGGACGAACGGACCGCCCGAACCGGCAGCCGCCTTGAACGCGCTCGCCTGGCCGCTGTAGGCCTTGGGCTTGGTGCGCTTCTGCGGCGGATCGGATTTCTGGCCGCCGACGCTGGTCGAGCGCGATCGCAGGCAGCTTGGTCGTCGGCCGGCGTGAAGGCATCCACCGCCTCTCGGCCGCCTGTGCCGAGCCGCCGGAGTTGATGTTGACCATCGACCCCTTGATGAAGACGCCGGCCGGCGTGATCGAGACGAAGTTGCCGCCGACCTTGAGGTCGATGCCGACTTCGCCGGTGACGAAGATCTGCTTGGCCTTCAGGTGGATCTGGCTGCCGCCGTTGAGATAGATGTTGTCCGCCTTCCCGGTGATGCGCCGTGGCTCGCCTGCAGGAACAGCGAGGTCTTGGTGTCGAGCTTGATGTCCTGCTTGGCCTGACAGATCGATGATGCCTTCCTTGGCCGTGATGCTGATGTCGCCCTTGACGAGCTGGTGCAGATCCTTGTCGGTCTTCTGGAAGATCGTTCCGCAGGCGTACGTGTTGTAGGTGCCGCCGATCCATTCCTTGAAGGTGTGCTTGACCCGGAAGTCGATCCACTTCTGCGCCTGCAGGAAGATCTGCTCGGAACCCTTGGTGTCGTCGAACCGCAGTTCGTTGAACTCGTCGTTGCCGCCGTTCGGATAGCTGCGCGTCTTCATGCCGGTGTACATCTTCTTGGCCGGCATGTCGTAGGGCGTCTGGTTCTCTCCGTTGTAGACGCGGCCGGTGACGATCGGGCGATCGGGATCGCCCTCCATGAAGTCGACGATCACTTCCTGCCCGACACGCGGGATGTTGATCGCGCCCCATCCCTTGCCCGCCAGCGGATTGGAGACCCGGATCCAGCACGAGTCCTCGTCGCTGCCGGTGCTGTAGCGGTCCCAGTGGAACTGCACCTTGACGCGCCCGAGCGGCATCGGTGTGGATCTCTTCTCCGGGCGGCCCGACGACGATCGCCGTCTGCGGCCCGGCGATCGACGGCAGCGGGGTGACGCGCGGCGGCCGGAACTGGGTCGCGGCCGGAATGACCGAGAAGTTGCACTCGAAGGTCGCACCGTCGCCGCCCGCCGGACTGGGCGAGGTTGTTGTCGGCGACGAAGCTGTGCGAGACGACGAGGTATTCCTTGTTCAGCTCGGTGACCGGATGGTCCAGCGAGCTTGAACTTGTAGCCCGCCGACCACCCCGCGTTCAGAGCCCGATCCGCGGCTCAGCTCGTGCTGGCAGTGCAGTTCCTCCATGCGGATCCGCGCGTACACGCCACCGCGCCCGGGATCGTCGTACTCGCCCGGATAGTCGTACATCTCGAAGCCGGCATTCTTGTGCTCGCGCTCCTTGGTGGCCACCTTCAGCAGCGGCGTCTTCGGCTTGTTGTAGTCGAAGTCGTCGATCGCGAAGGCGCCGGACTGGATCTCGGCACTCAGCGCCCAGCTCTTCAGGCTGGCATCGTGCAGCGTGCCGGCGGTGAAGCGCAGCTCGGGTCGACTCGGGCAGCGGCTGATGCGCAGCCGGAATCGTCGGTCAGCACCAGCGTGTGCTTGCCGTTCTCGTGCTTGAAGAAGTAGTAGAGCCCCTCCTGCTCCATCAGACGGCTGACGAAGTTGAAGTCGGTCTCCCGGTACTGCACGCAGTAGTCGCGCATCTCGGTCGGATGGTTCACCTTGTACTCGACCGACTTCAGCTCGGACACGCGGTTGAACACCTCCTTGATCACGTCGAGCACCGTCTTCTTCTGGAAGATGGCGCAGGTGGAGGTGCGCGTCATGAACCACGTCCACGGGCTGAGCACCAGCTGGTAGCGAAAGCCGACGTTCGACTTGAATGCGGGCGTCCGGACCTGGCCCAGCACGGTGAAGCGCGAGACATAGCCGTTGCGAAAGCGTGGTTCGCCGCCACCCGGCATCTCGATGTTCAGCGAGGCATTGGTGCCGAGGATGTCCTTGGCCTTGTAGTCGCCGTGCTCGGACAGCAGATCGACGCGGTATTCGAACAGCCGGGAGAGCTCCTCCCGGCCGACGACCCGCTCGACGACAAAGGCATCCTTGCCCTTGACCGTTCCCACCTCCATCATCCTGCTCATGTCGGTCCTCCTGCCTGTGCCGGCTTCTCGTCCCTGCCCTTCGGGTCAGGCGGTCGCATCGTTCGACCCCGATCCGGCAACCCCCTGGATGCGGCGCACCAGGCGGGAAGTCCAGCCCTCGCGTGCGGCAGCCGGTGCGCGCATCAGGATCACGGAGACATTGTCCTTGCCACCCTTGCGGTTGGCCTCGCTCGACCAGCGGGCCGGTTTGGCCGCGAAGTCGCCGGGCCCGTTGCAGGAGCGACTCGATCTCGCTGTCGTCGAGCATGTCGGTCAGACCGTCCGAACACAGCAGGAAGACATCGTTCGGCGCCACGTCGTGGTCGTTGAGCTCGAGATCGATCTCGTCGTCGATGCCGAGCGCGCGCGTCACGATGTTGCGCAGCCGCTTGTCGAGCAGCGCATCGATCTGCAGCGTGCCCTGCGAGATCTGCTCGTCGACCCAGCAATGGTCGCGCGTGAGCTGCTCGAGGCGCCCGCGCGCAGCCGGTAGGCGCGTGAGTCGCCGAGGTGTCCGACGAAGATGCCGCCCGGCAGCAAGCACCGCGAAGACCAGCGTGGCACCCATGCCCTCGTGCTCGGGCACGCGCCGCGCCGAATTCAGGATGCTGGCGTTGGCACGCCGGGCAGCGAAATGCATGTCCTCGGCCAGCGCGCCGGCCGCATCGGCCGAATCGATGTCCAGGTGCGGCAGCGCCGATTCGAGCTCGGCCCGGATCTCGTCGATCGCCAGCCGGCTCGCCACCTCACCTGCCGCATACCCGCCCATGCCATCGGCGAGAACCGCGAAGCCGCTGCCCGCATCGGCATGGACCGCATCCTCGTTGCTCGAGCGCACCATGCCCTTGTCGCTGGCGCAGACGATCATGCAGCGTTCGCTCATCAGCCACGCTCCTGCGATCACCTCGGCCACCGCGACGGGCGCACGGCTGCGGCGAACGCCTGCCGCAAGCCGCGACCGGCCGACCCGCCCACGCTCGGGAACGGTGCGACATCCGTCATCCTCCTCCGCACTCCAGGGAGTGCCTAGTGTCGGTGCAGACCGGCTGCCTCGGGAAGCCCCCGGCCGCCGAATCGATCTGCAAGTGTCGACTTGTACCGGCGTCTGCCGCTTCTATCGCTTCTTCTTCAGCTTCTTGCTCTGCTCGGAATAGGCCTTCGAGAATTCCTGGTTGAGCAGGCGATCGAAATGGTCCTCGGCCTCGTGCTGCAGCTCGGCATACATGCCGAGAAAGCGCTCCCACAACCGTGACTTGTGCAGCGCCGGCAGCACATTCTCGAGCGCGCCGGTCTTCTTGATGCGGCCTTCGATCACCTCGGGCGAAAACATCTTGAGCGCCGCGAGCAATGCAGCACGCGTTCCCGCCATCACCGCCATCTCGTGTGCGCAGATGTCCCAGACCGTGTCTTCGACCGCCTTGGCCGGCGGCATGAACAGGCGATTGCCGTGCTGGCGCAGGTCGACCAGATAGGCGATCGCATCGTGCGCCGAATCGGCGTGCTTGAGCGGATTGTTCTCGCGCGAGGCGATCATCGTGCGGTCTTCGATGTGAAGCTCGCTCTTGAGCTGCGAACGCATCTCGAGCATCCGGAACAAGCCGTCGGTCGACATCCGCAGCAGCTGGCCGACCAGGCGCATCGTCTCCTCGGGGTCCTGCTGGTCGAGATCCTCGGGCGCGAGTCCCAGCGATTCAGCGAGTACGGCCATCAGCCGCTGCGCCGAGACCGCATCGTCGACCCGCATGTCTTCCTGCTGCACGCCAGCGACCGGGCCGATCGACGGCGGCAGCGAAGGAGCGGCTTGCGGGCGGGATCGGCGACCGTTCCGGTGCCGTCGTGGCGGTGGCCGCCGCCACCGGCGTGGTGGCCTCTGCAGGTGCAGGTGCCGGTGCCGGTAATGCTCCGGCGCAGGCACGGGCGTCGCCGGCGGCATTGCACGTGGCGACGGCGCGAGCCATGCGGATCTGGCGCAATGGCGCGCTGGCTGGAGCAGGAATCGGCGCCGGTAGGCGGCCGACTTGGTGGCCGCTCGCGGCAATGCCGCGGCCCCGAGTGGCGAGGCTGGATTCAGGAAATCGTCGAAATCGGCAGGAAATGCGTTCGCCGCGGAATGTCGAGGACGAGGCGGGCGGCGGTGGCGGTGCGCTTCGCGGCTCGATCCGGTGACGGGCGGCTCTGCCACAGGTGACACCGGCCAGTCCGGCAACGGCAGCGGGTGGGGCCGGAGCCGGAGCCCGGAGCCGGCGCGGCGGGCGCCGCCCCGAACTCGCGTTCGAGCACGCTGAAGATGTCGTCGTCGAAAGGCGACGGGGCTGCGGAAGGGGCGGCTTCTCCGGCACGACAGGTTGCGCCGGGCCCAGCGCATGATCGAGCACCGAGCCGTGATAGCAGATCGGTGGACGGCGCCGATGCGCCGCAAGGGGTCGGTGGGCGCGTCGAGCGCCGCCAGCGGATCGAGCCCCAGGAAACTCGTCGAGCCGCCGATCGACCGGCGGCGCTGCCGGATGCGGGGCGCCTCCGCCGGGTGCCGCGCGTGGCGAGGCGTTCTGCAACAGGTCGGCGAAATGGGCCGGATTCGACTCGGGCTTGAAGAGTTCGTCGAGCGCCGCGCGATCCGTTGGCGCTCGCCTGGCGCACCGGCTCGGGGGCGGCGGCTGGAACCAGTCCGGTGCCGCGGTGGCGACCGATGCGGCTGCCGCCGGCGCGAGGCTGTCGAAGAGGTCGAAGGGATTGCGGTCGACTGGGCCTGCGCGGCCGGACGCTGCGCGAGGCCGGCGGCGCGCGACTCGGCGATGTCGGCGCGCAGCAGGTATTCGCCGATGAGCACCTGGTCTCCGTCATGCAGGCCGACCGCCTCGCCCGGGTCGACCACCTCGTCGTTGACGAGCACGCTGTTGACCTTCGACACCACCTTGATCGAGAAGGCGTTGTCGCGGAAGCGGATCTTCGGCGTGCTCGCGCGAGATGTGACGATTCGGATCCGGCAGGATCAGCTTGCACGGCGGGCTGCGCCCGATGCGGCCTCCCGTCGTTGTCGAACTCCGCGCGAATGCTCTGCGGATCGTCGGGCGGCGGGCAGCTCAGGGTGCGGATCGTCAGCAGCATCGGTTCACCAGGACAGCGGAAAATCATTATCGACCGAGTGCGCAGCGCTGTCATTCCCCCGATCCGCGGCTCCACCGGTGCAGATTCTACAATCGCCTGCTTCGTTCGCGACGGGCTGGACAGGCCCCCAACACCACCCATGTCCCGCTGCCTGGCCATCGCGAGCCTGCTGCTGTGCCTGAGCACAGTGTCCTCGGCGCAGCTCAAGCGGAACTTTCCGGCGGAGGCACTGCGCGGCGAACTGGTGCTGGTCGAGGCCCCGGAGGCGACACTCAACGGCCGGCCGGTGCGGCTGGCGCCCGGTGCGCGCATACGCGGCCAGGACAACCTGCTGTTGATGTCGGGTGCGCTGGCCGGCACGCGGATGCAGGTGCACTACACCCTCGATACCTATGGCCTGGTTCGTGACGTGTGGGTGCTCCGGCCCGAGGAACTGAAGATCCGGCCGTGGCCGCGCAATGCTGCCGAGGCATCGACCTGGCGCTTCGACCCGATTGCCCAAACCTGGAGCAGACCATGACAGATCCAAAGAGCGGTCCGCGCTCCGCCGGCGCGCCCGAGGGTCTTCATCAAGACCTTCGGCTGCCAGATGAACGAGTACGACTCGGACAAGATGCTCGACGTCCTGCACGCTGCAGAGGGCTACGAGCAGACCAGCGACGTCGAGCAGGCCGACCTGATCCTGTTCAACACCTGCTCGGTGCGCGAGAAGGCGCAGGAGAAGGTGTTCAGCGACCTCGGGCGTGTCAAGCACCTGAAGGACAAGGGCGTGCTGATCGGCGTCGGCGGCTGCGTGGCGAGCCAGGAAGGCGAGGCGATCGTCGCCCGTGCGCCCTACGTCGACATCGTGTTCGGCCCGCAGACACTGCACCGCCTGCCCGAGATGCTCGAACGCCGGCGCGACGAGCGGCGCCCGCAGGTCGACATCAGCTTTCCCGAGATCGAGAAGTTCGACCACCTGCCGCCGGCGCGCGTCCAGGGCGCGAGCGCCTTCGTCTCGATCATGGAAGGCTGCTCCAAGTACTGCAGCTACTGCGTGGTGCCGTACACCCGCGGCGAGGAGGTCTCCCGCCCGCTCGACGACGTGCTGGTCGAGGTCGCCGAGCTGGCCGTGCAAGGCGTGCGCGAAGTCACGCTGCTCGGCCAGAACGTCAACGGCTACCGCGGCGCGATGGGCAGCGGCGGCGAGATCGCCGACTTCGCACTGCTGCTCGACTCATGTGGCCGAGATCCCGGGCATCGAGCGGATCCGCTACACCACCAGCCACCCGAACGAGTTCGGCCAGCGCCTGATCGACGCCTATGCGCGCCTGCCGCAGCTGGTCGACCACGTGCACCTGCCGGTGCAGCACGGCAGCGACCGCATCCTGATGGCGATGAAGCGCGGCTATACCGCCATGGAGTTCAAGAGCACGGTCCGCAAGCTGCGCGCTGGTGCGACCGGACATCCGCATCTCGAGCGACTTCATCGTCGGCTTCCCCGGCGAGACCGATGCCGACTTCGATCGCACGATGCAGCTGATCGATGATGTCGGCTTCGACAACAGCTTCAGTTTCGTGTTCAGCCCGCGGCCGGGTACGCCGGCCGCCGCGCTCGCCGATCCGACCCCGCAGGCGGTCAAGCTGCAGCGCCTGCAGAAGCTCCAGGCGGCCATCGACGCGAATGCCCGCCGCATCGGCGAGTCGCTCGTGGGCTCGATGCAGCGCATCCTGGTGGAAGGCCCGGCGCGCAAGGTCAACGGCGACATTGCCGAGCTGATGGGCCGCACCGAGTGCAACCGGGTCGTCAACTTTCCCGCCGGTGCGCTGTCGGCTCGCCTGACCGGCCAGCTGATCGACATCCGGATCACCGAGTCGCGGTCGCACTCGCTGCGCGGCGGCTCGAGGTCGATCTGCCGGCGGCCGCCTGATCAGCGCGGGCGCGACGCGGTGAGCATCGGGCTGCTCCGGCGGGTGCTGCTCGGCCCCTGGTGGGCGCTGCAGCTGCTGACGTCGGCCAAGTCGTTCTGCGACAACCCGATCATCGGATCGCCACGCCTGAATGCGCTGGGGCTGCACCGCTGGCGGCTGCGTGCGGCGCATGCGCTCACCTGGCGGCGGCGCAGCCGACTGGCGCGCCTGGTCAGTGCCGCCGATCGCGCCGCCTTCGAGCGCGACGGTTTCGTCATGCACCGCGACCTGCTGCCGCCGCCAGTCTTCGAGCGTCTGCGCGAGCGCGTGCTGGCGCATCCGGCAGCCACGCGCGAGATGGCGCAGGGTGACACGATCACGCGCCGGATCGCGGTCGACGATGCGATGCTGCGCGAGCTGCCCGAGCTGCGTGCGCTCACTGACCATCCCGTCTGGACCGGGCTGACCCGCTACGTCGCCGGCTATCACCGCGCGCCGTGGATCTATCTGCAGTCGATCCTGAACCAGGTCCTTCCGGGGCAGCCTGATCCGCAGACGACGCTGCACGCCGACACCTTCCATCCGACGATGAAGGCCTGGTTCTTCCTGACCGACGTCGCCGAGGACGAGGGCGCCTTCTGCTATGTGCCCGGCTCGCATCGACTCACACCCGAGCGCCTCGACTGGGAGGGCCGCACCAGCCTGCGCGCGCGTGAGGCCGACCGCCTGAGTGCCCGCGGATCGTTCCGGATCGATGCGGCCGAACTGCCCCTGCTCGGCCTGCCGCCGGCGCGCTGCTTCGCGGTGCCGGCCAATACGCTGATCGTCGCCGACACCTTCGGCTTTCACGCCCGCGGGCCCAGCGCACGGCCGTCGGTACGCATCGAGCTGTGGGGTTACGACCGGCGCAATCCGTTCCTGCCTTCGACGACCGACGGGCTGATCGCTGCACTGGGCCTCACGGAGCGCCGTGCAGAGCTGTACTGGCGGCTTCTCGACACGCTGGAGCGCGCCAGGCTCGGTCGCAACCCCTGGCGCAGAGGCCGGCATCAAGACCGCAGGTGCACCAGCCAACGCCGGCGAGCCGCGCTGACGAACCGTGGCTCAGCCAAGGTTGCCCTGATCAGCGCCGCCCGCCCCGCAGCCCGGCGATCCACAGACCGAGCGAACTGGCTGCGACGATGGCCGCATAGGTGACGATCCGACCGTCGCGGCCGGTGATCACCAGCCCGGCCAGCGCCGCAGCGATCGCCGGCAGCGCGGCCCAGACGAGCAGGCGGCGCAGGCCGACCGATCTCAACTCGCCACGCCATGCGAGGCGGGCGGCGACAGCCGAGAAGACCGCGACGAACAACGGCGGCGCCAGGAAATTCAACAGGTGCCAGAAGGCGTCGCCGATGCTCATCGCGGTGCGCGGCCGAGCGAAGGCACCCGCCGCGAAGCACCATCCGGGCTGGAAATGAGAGCAACGAGGCCGTGGAAGGGGTACAAGGCTCAAATTTATAATCACGCGAATGAGTGTCATCGCGCTCGGGCTCAACCATCACACCGCGCCACTCGATCTGCGTGGACGCTTCGCATTCTCGCCCGAACGCTTGGTGCCCAGCCTGATCGGCGTACGCGAGCGGCTGCGCCGTGCGCCCGAGGTGGCGATCGTCTCCACCTGCAATCGCACCGAGCTCTATCTCGGCTCGACGGCGGCAGAGCAGTTGCCCTCGATGATCGATCCTGCGGTGGAGTGGCTGGCCGGCATCGGCGGCGTGGGCAGCGGCACCCTGCGTGAGCACGCGTATGTGCTCGAGGGCCGCGCCGCGGCGCGGCACGCGTTCCGGGTGGCGAGCGGTCTCGACTCGATGGTGCTCGGCGAGCCGCAGATCCTGGGGCAGATGAAGCAGGCGGTACGCGAGGCGAACAGCGCCGGGACGCTCGGCAGCACGCTGCACCAGATGTTCCAGCGGTCGTTCGCCGTGGCGAAGGAGGTGCGCAGCAGCACCGAGATCGGCAGCCATTCCATCAGCATGGCGGCTGCCGCGGTCCGGCTTGCCGCGCAGTTGTTCGAGGACCTGACCGAGCTCAAGGTGCTGTTCGTCGGCGCCGGCGAGATGATCGAGCTGGTGAGCACGCACTTCGCTGCCCGCACGCCGCGCGCGATGGTGATCGCGAACCGGACGCTGGAACGCGGCGAGCGGCTCGCCGCGCGCGTGGGCGGGCAAACCATGCGGCTGGCCGACCTGCCGCAGCGGCTGGCGGAATTCGACGTCGTGATCTCGTGCACCGCCAGCTCCGTTCCGATCATCGGCCTCGGCGCGGTGGAACGTGCACTCAAGGCGCGCAAGCACCGGCCCATCTTCATGGTCGACCTGGCCGTCCCGCGCGACATCGAGCCCGAGATCGGGCAGCTGCCGGACATCTATCTCTACACGCTCGACGATTTGTCGGCGCTCGTGCAGGCGGCCGGCGAGAAGCGCCAGGCAGCGGTGCAGCAGGCAGAGGCGATCATCGAGACCGGTGTCCAGGGGTTCGTCAGCTGGCTCGGGCAGCGCGACACCGTTCCGCTGATCCAGGCGCTGCAGACGCAGGCCGACGAGTGGCGCTCGGTCGAGCTGGCGCGTGCCCGGCGGCGCCTCGCGCGAGGAGAGGATCTCGACGCGGTGCTCGAGTCGCTCACGCGCGGCCTGACGCAGAAGCTGCTGCATGGCACGCTGGTCGAGCTCCAGTCGGCCGACCCCGAACTGCGCGAGCGTACCGCCGAGGTGGCGTCGCGAACCCACCTGCGCGAACGCCGCCGTCCGCCGCGGCTCTAGCGACGCCCTGCCCGCCCTGCCCGGCGGCGCGGCTGCATGGCCCGCCGTGCAGCGACCCGTCTTCGCCTGTTGTCGCCTGCCGCCTGCCTCCGTCCACGAA
>CAWJWV010000005.1:0-2200814 GCA_963846675.1 uncultured beta proteobacterium | reverse complement strand
GAGCCGCTCACACGTACCGAGATGATGCTGCTGGCCATCCATCGCGACCCCCTGATTCCGGTCGTTGATGTGGCGCAGCGCTACCTCAACTACGGGCCCGACGTGGCGCGTAGGCGGGCTAGCAAGGGTCAACTACCCTTTCCCGCATTCCAAGTCGGCAGCAGCGCGAAAGCTCCGTTTCTCGTTCGCGTCAAGGATCTGGCCGAGTTCATCGACCAAGCGGCGGAGTTTGGCGTCCGAGCATGGCAGCACAAGGTGCGTCGATGCCGCAGACCGCGAGCCCTAGGGAAGGTCTGATCAATTGATTCCGGCCAGACCTGCCGATCGATCCGCCTGTCCAACCCGAACCTGGGTGGCAGGCGGGAGTTGTTCGTTAGGTCCACATCGATTTGTTGAGCGTTCGCGACGCCCCTGCAGAGCGTTTCGCAAGTTGCGGCCGCACTTATCCACGAGCAGCCTGCAGTTTGCCCCGTGCCATCCAGATGTTGGACAGCGCGAACAAGGTGATGAGCTGCGCGGTGTTCTTCTTCAGCCCTCGGTAGCGCACCTTCGTGTATCCGAACTGGCGCTTGATGACTCTGAACGGATGCTCGACCTTCGCCCGGATGCTGGCCTTAACAGACTCGAGCTCCTCGAGGATGGCACCCAGCGCACTGGTCTTGTTCATCGCCGCTCGTTTGCCAGGCTTCATCGCCACGTACCAGTCCACGTCGGCAGCTGCGTCCGGACGCTTCTCCGCACCCTGATAGCCAGCGTCACCGAAGGCGACCGACTCTTGACCGTGCAACAAGGAATTGGCTTCGACAACGTCATTGACGCTGGCCGCCGTACCTCGGACCGTGTGCACCAAGCCCGACTCGGCATCGGCGCCGATGTGCGCTTTCATGCCGAAGTACCACTGGTTCCCTTTCTTCGCCTGGCGCATCTCGGGATCGCGCTCACCGCGCTGGTTCTTGGTCGAGCTTGGAGCAGCAATAAGCGTGGCATCGACCACCGTGCCCGTCTTCAGCATCAGCCCCTTGGCGGTCAGCAACTCGTTGACGATGCGCAGGATCTCGGCGGCCAGGTTGTTCTTCTCCAGGAGGTGACGAAACCGAAGAATCGTCGACTCATCTGGAAGCCGGTTGGTCCAGCTATCGAGACCGGCGAACTCGCGGTACAGCGGCACATCGTGCAGCGCTTCCTCCATCGCCGGATCGCTCAGGCCGAACCACTGCTGGAGGAAGTGAATGCGCAGCATCGTCTCGACCGCAAAGGGAGGACGGCCCCGCCGACCTTCGGGCGCATGCGGCGTAATCAGCGCGACCAGCTCCGCCCACGGCAACACCTTGTTCATCTCGTCAAGGAACTCGCGCTTGCGCGTGCGCTTCTGGGACAGGTTCAGGCCGAGATCAGCTTGCTTCATAGGTCAGATTTTCGCCGCCGCCCCTGGAGCCGCCAAGCACAATCGATGGCGATTTGTGCAGACCTTCCCTAAGGTGCTCCCTCGGCCCGACTGTCTTTGCCCGAACCTTAGATCGATGTTGTTTATTTGACATCGAATCCGGCAACGGGCAATCCAGTATGAGCCCAATGGGACGGGGGGCACCCCCTGCCACAGCGAAGTCCCACCCCTCCTCTGCCCCGCCCCGGGCCGATGCATGCTCGTGCGACCGCCGGCCGCGCCGCGACTGTCCTACGCATGGGGTTCGGAAGCAGCGTGGAACCTGGTCAGGCGATGGCAAGCACGCGAGACGCCAAGCCGCCAGTGCACACGCGCCCGAGCCTCAATTCGCAACTCATCTCATACCAATCGCGGAGTGCGGTACCAGGACGAGCGAGGTACCCCGAACGGTATCCCAACGCCACAAAGGAAAACGGGCTAGCTCCTTGTGAGAGCTAACCCGTTGATTTCATTGGTCGGGACGGCGGGATTCGAACTCGCGACCCCTTGCACCCCATGCAAGTGCGCTACCAGGCTGCGCTACGCCCCGACTGAAGCTTCGCATTGTAGCCGCAACGCGGCAGCGCTCAGACAAGCAGCAGGCCACGAATCGACAGCAATTCGTCGCGGATCTGCTCCACCGTCAGGGCCTCGCCGGTCATCCCCGTTCGCTGACGATCGGTCTCGCTGCGCGGCGGGTCCGCCGCCCGGTTCGGCATCGGGCCCGACCGGATCGTCGCCCTCGATGACCTCGAGACCGGTCAGCAGCGCGTCGCGCGGCTGCGGATCGGCGAGGCGGTTGCGTGCGCCGCTGATCGTGAAGCCCTGGTCGTACAGCAGGTCGCGGATGCGCCGGATCAGCAGCACCTCGTGGTGCTGGTAGTAGCGCCGATTGCCGCGCCGCTTCATCGGCTTGAGCTGCGTGAACTCCTGCTCCCAGTAGCGCAGCACATACGGCTTGACGCCGCACAGATCGCTCACCTCACCGATCGTGAAGTAGCGCTTGGCGGGAATGGCCGGAAGTGATTTCTCCATTGAAATCAAGCTCTTCGACCAGGGTTCTCGACTTTACTCGAAGTCTTCATCAGGCACCGGATCACCCTGCACCGCAGCCTTGAGCTTCTGGCTGGCGTGGAAGGTGACGACATTGCGCGCCTTGATCGGAATCGCCTCGCCGGTGCGCGGGTTGCGCCCCGGGCGCGGCGCCTTGCGCCGGATGTTGAAGTTGCCGAAGCCCGACAGCTTGACGTCGTCGCCCCGCACCAGCGTCGCGTGGATGATGTCGAAGAAGCCGTCGACCATGTCCTTCGACTCGCGCTTGTTCAGGCCGAGCCGCTCGAACAGCAGGTCGGCGAGCTCGGCCTTGGTCAGGGTCGGCGTCTCGATGCTCGGCAGCAGGGCACGCTGCGGCTCGATGCGCGCATCCGGGTCACGTTCGTCGTCGTTGCCAGCGTTCGGGTCGGCCATGCTCGTCAACTCCTCAGGCGCACGCCGAGGCGGGACCCGACGTGCTCGAGGATCTGCGCCAGCGCGGCGTCGATGCGCTCGTCGGTCAGGGTCGCCTCGTCGTCGCGCAGTTCGAGCTGCACCGCCATGCTGCGTTGCGCGCCCGCAGCTTCGCCGGCCGGCTTGTAGAGGTCGAACAGCTGCACCGACCGCAGCAGCGGATTCGGCGTGCTGCGGATGGCATCGATCAGCGCGTCGTGGCTGACCGCGTCGGGCGTCACCAGTGCCAGATCGCGCCGGATCGACTGCTGGCGCGGCAGCGGCTGGAATGCCGGCAGCTCGACCGCCAGTCAGCGCCGGCCAGATCGAGCTCGAACAGCACCGGCGCGCTCGGCAGCTCGTAGCCCTGGCGCCAGCGCGGATGCAGCTCGCCGACCCAGCCGACCGCCCGTCCGTCGATCTCGATGCGCGCGCAGCGGCCGGGATGCAGCGCCGGATGCTCGGCGGCGACGAAGCGCGGCTGCGTGCGGCGCAAACAGCGCCTCGACATCGCCCTTGACGTCGAAGAAGTCGACCGGCCGGCTGCGTTCGCCCCACTGCTCCGGGCTGTTCGGTCCGAAGGCCAGACCGCCGAGCCGCAACGACTGGTCGATGCCGGCGACCTGGGTCGGGCCGTCGACCACCGATGCATCGCGCCGGTAGACGCGGCCGATCTCGAAGACCCGCACCCGCGGCGCCTTGCGCGCCAGGTTGGTCCGCAGCACCTGGATCAGGCTGCCGAGCAGGCTCGACCGCATCACCGCCAGCGGGCTGGCGATCGGGTTCAGCACCCGGATCGGATCGGCATTGCCGGCCAGCTCGGTTTCCCAGCGTGCCTCGACGAAGCTGAAGTTGATCGTCTCGACATAGCCGAGGTCGGCGACACTGCGACGCAGGCGGTGCGCGCCGCGCAGGCGCTCGCTGTCGACGCGCGGCGTCAGCGCCGCCAGCGGCGGCGTGTCGGGCAGCGTCGGGAAGCCGATGACGCGGATCACCTCCTCGATCAGGTCCTCCTCGATCTGCAGATCGAAGCGCCAGCTCGGCGGCGTCACGTGCAGCACGTCGCCACCATCGGCTCGACCGACTCGGTGAACCGAGGCCGAGGCTGCGCATCACCTGGCGGCACTGCTCGGTGCCGATCGGCATGCCGATCACCTTGGCGGCGCGGGCGACGCGCAGCGCCACCGGCTGGCGCTGCGGCAGCGCCAGCGTCTGGTCGTCGACCGGTCCGGCCTGGCCGCCGCAGACCTCGATCACCAGCGCGCTGATGCGCTCGATCACCTCGACCGTGCGCGCCGGATCGACGCCGCGCTCGAAGCGATGGCCGGCGTCGGTCGAGAAGTTGAAGCGGCGCGAACGCCCGGCCACCGCCTCGGGCCACCAGAAGGCGGCCTCGATGTAGATGTTGCGCGTGCTGTCGGACACCGCGGTTGCGTCGCCGCCCATGATGCCGGCGAGCGACTCGACCGCCTCGTCGTCGGCGATGATGCCGACCTGCTCGTCGAGCGTGACCGTGTTGCCGTTGAGCAGCTTCAGCGTCTCGCCCGGCTTCGCCCAGCGCACCTGCAAGCCCGCCGTCGATCTTGTCGAGGTCGAAGATGTGCGTCGGCTGGCCGTACTCGAACATCACGTAGTTCGAGATGTCGACCAGCGGGCTGACCGAGCGCTGGCCGCAGCGCGCCAGCCGCTCGACCATCCAGGCCGGCGTCCGCGCGGTGGTGTCGACGCCGCGCACGATGCGGCCCGAAAAGCGCCCGCACAGGTCCGACGCTTCGACGTTGACCGGCAGCCGGTCATCGTGGCCCGGACCGACCGGCGCGATCGGCGGCTGGCGCAACGGCGCGCCGGTCAGTGCCGCCAGCTCGCGTGCAATGCCGAAAACGCTCAGCGCATGGCCCAGGTTGGGCGTCAGCTTGAGCGTGAACAGCAGATCGTCGAGGCGCAGGTGCTGCCGGATGTCCTCGCCGACAGGGGCAGCGCCGTCGAGCAGCAGCAACCCGCCGTGGTCGTCGGACAGCTTGCAGCTCGCGCGCCGAACACAGCATGCCCTGGCTCTCGACGCCGCGCAGCTGGCCGAGCCTGATCTCGAACGGCGGCGCATCGGACGCCGCATCACCGGCTGGTGGCAGCACCGCGCCGACCAGCGCGCACGGCACCTTGATGCCGGCTGCGACATTCGGTGCGCCGCAGACGATCTGCAGCGGCGCACCGGTGCCGGCGTCGACCGTGCAGACATTCAGCCGGTCGGCATTCGGATGACGCTGCGACCTCGAGCACCTGCGCCACCACGACGCGCTCGAAGGCCGGCGCGACCGGCCGCAGTTCCTCGACCTCCATGCCGGACATGGTCAGCAGGTCGGCCAGTTGCTGGCTGTTGATCGGAGGGTTGCAGAACTCGCGCAACCACGACTCGGGAAATTGCATGACGGAAGACTTTCGCTGCGTTGCGGGGCGCGCCGGGGCGAGCGCTCAGTGGAACTGCGACAGGAAGCGCAGGTCGCCGTCGAAGAACAGGCGCAGGTCGCTGATGCCGTAACGCAGCATCGCGAGCCGGTCGATGCCGGACCCGAAGGCGAAGCCGATGTAGCGCTCCGGATCGAGCCCCATGTTGCGGATCACCTGCGGATGGACCTGACCGGAGCCCGACACCTCGAGCCAGCGGCCGGTCAGCGGGCCGCTCTCGAACATGATGTCGATCTCGGCGCTCGGCTCGGTGAACGGGAAATAGCTCGGCCGGAAGCGCAGCTTCAGCTCGGTCGGTCTCGAAGAAGGCCTGGATGAAGGCGAGGTACATCGCCTTCAGGTCCTTGAAGCTGACGTTCTCGCCGACCCACAGACCCTCGACCTGATGAAACATCGGCGAGTGCGTGGCATCGCTGTCGACGCGGTAGGTGCGGCCCGGCGCGATGACGCGGATATCGGGCATCGTCGGCTGGCCGGCATGGCGCTTCGCATGCGCCTGCGCATAGCGGATCTGCATCGGCGAGGTGTGCGGGCGCAGGTTCAGCCAGCGGCCCTCGGCATCCTTGACGTCGACGTAGAAGGTGTCCTGCATCGAACGCGCCGGATGGTTCTCCGGGTTGTTCAGTGCGGTGAAGCTGTACCAGTCGGTCTCGATCTCCGGGCCGTCGGCGACGTCGAATCCCATCGAGCCGAAGATCGCCTCGATGCGCTGCATCGTGCGCGCAATCGGGTGCACCGCGCCGGCGCCGCGCCGCCGTCCGGGCAGCGTGACGTCGAGCGCCTCGGCCTTCAGCTGGCGGTCGAGCTCGGCATCGGCCAGCGCCTGCCGGCGTGCCTGCAGCGCGGCCTCGACCTGCTGCTTGGCGGCGTTGATCGAGCGCACCGCGCGACTTCTTCTCGTCGTGCGACAGTGCGGCAAGCCGCCTTGAGCTGCTCGGTCAGCCGTCCCGACTTGCCGAGGTAGCGTGCCTTGGCATTTTCCAGATCGGCAGGCGTCTCGGTGCGCGCGAAATCGGCCTGCGCATCGAGCACCAGTTGTTCGAGATCGTTCATCGTTCGGGACTGCAAACAAAAAAGGCCGCACACGAGGTCGGCCTTGGAAAGCTCGGCCGGAAGCGCATTGCTGCGCACCGGCACTGCACCGACCCGGAGCCGAGGCCCCGGGCGTTCTCAGGCTGTCAAGCCAGCTGGGCCTTCACCTTCTCGACGATGCTGCCGAAAGCGGCAGGATCATTGACGGCCATGTCGGCAAGCACCTTGCGATCGATCTCGATCGAGGCCTTCTTCATGCCGGCCATGAACTTGCTGTAGGTCAGGCCCAGGCCCCGGCTCGCCGCGTTGATACGGGCGATCCAGAGCTGGCGGAAGACGCGCTTCTTGGTGCGGCGGTCACGGTACGCATACTGGCCGGCACGCATGACGGCCTGCTTGGCAATGCGGAACACGTTCTTGCGACGGCCACGGTAACCCTTGGCGAGTGCGAGAACTTTCTTGTGACGAGCGCGGGCTGTTACACCACGTTTGACGCGAGGCATGGTTGGTCTCCTTCAGAAGTGGTCAGTCGATCACAGGCCGGCGTACGGCAGCATCTGCGCCATGCGACCCATGTCGGTCTCGTGCACGTTGACGGCGCCACGCAGGTGGCGCTTGTTCTTCGTGGACTTCTTCGTCAGGATGTGGCGCTTGTACGCCTGACCGCGCTTGACGGTGCCACCCGGGCGAACCCGGAACCGCTTCTTGGCGGCGCTCTTGGTCTTCATCTTGGGCATCTCTGCTCCTTCTTTGATTGCTGCTGCAGGCGCCGGCAAGGAACTGCCGTCTTGTTGGCCTGCAGCCGCTTCTGTCGACCGCCCGGTGACCAGACCGGGCGACCGAAACCTCTGATTCGCTCGCGACGCTCAGCGCTTCTTGGGCGCCAGCACCATGATCATCTGCCGGCCTTCGAGCTTGGGCATGTTCTCGACCACCGAGATGTCGGCCAGATCGTCACGGATGCGCTCGAGCAGCCGCATGCCGATGTCCTGGTGGGTGATCTCGCGGCCGCGGTAGCGCAGCGTGACCTTGCCCTTGTCGCCGTCCTCGCCGATGAAGCGGCGCAGGTTGCGCATCTTGATCTGGTAGTCGCCTTCGTCGGTACCCGGACGAAACTTGACTTCCTTGATCTCGACGATCTTCTGCTTCGCCTTCGCCTCGGCCGCCTTCTTCTGCTCCTGGTACTTCAGCTTGCCGTAGTCCATCAGCCGGCAGACCGGCGGATCGGCCTGGGCGGCAATCTCGACCAGATCGACGTCGAGCTCACCGGCCATGGTCAGCGCATCGTTCAGACTGACGATGCCGAGCGGCTCGTTTTCGACGCCGTTCAAGCGTACCTGGGGGGCCATGATCTCCCGGTTCAAGCGGTGTTTGCGCTCGACGTTGGGAATGCGGCGGTCAGCGTATGTAGCGATGGTTGGAACCTTTCAACGGACCCCGAGGCAAAGCGGGGCCCAATCGGATAACGGGGTGCGCAGCGCCAGCGTCAGGAACGACGAGCGATGTCGGCGGAGATCCGATCGGAAAACTCCGCGAGCGACATCACGCCCAGATCCTGGTTGCCACGCGCGCGCACCGCGACAGTCCCGTTTGCCTTCTCCTTGTCGCCAACGACCAGGATATACGGGACCTTCTGCAACGAATGCTCGCGGATTTTATAGGTGATTTTTGCGTTGCGCAAATCGGCGGATGCTCTAAGCCCTTGTTTTTGAAGCATTTTCGCCACTTCGGCGGCGTAATCGGCGGACTGCTCGGAGATATTGAGCACGCTCACCTGCTGCGGCGCCAGCCACGCCGGCAGCGCGCCGGCATGCTGCTCGATCAGGATGCCGATGAAACGCTCGAGGCTGCCGACGATCGCCCGGTGCAGCATCACCGGGTGCAGCCGCTCGCCACTCTCGGCGACATAGACCGCATCCAGCCGCTCGGCCATCGAGAAATCGACCTGCATCGTGCCGCACTGCCACTGGCGGCCGAGCGCATCCTTCAACGTGTATTCGATCTTCGGGCCGTAGAACGCGCCCTCGCCGGGCGACACCTCGAACTCGCAGCCGCTGCGGCGCAGGCTTTCGATCAGCGCGTGCTCGGCCTTGTCCCAGATCGCGTCGCTGCCGATGCGCGCATCCGGACGCGTCGCCACCTTGTAGATGATCTGCTCGAAGCCGAAGTCGCGGTAGACGCGCTGCAGCAGCGCGGTGTAGGCGACGCACTCGTCGAGGATCATGTCCTCGGTGCAGAAGATGTGGCCGTCGTCCTGCGTGAAGCCGCGCACGCGCATGATGCCGTGCAGGCCGCCGGTCGGCTCGTTGCGGTGGCAATTGCCGAATTCGCCGTAGCGCAGCGGCAGGTCGCGGTAGCTCTTGATGCCCTGCTTGAAGATCAGGATGTGCCCGGGACAGTTCATCGGCTTGAGCGCGTAGTCGCGCTTTTCCGATTCGGTGGTGAACATGTTGTCGCGGTACTTGTCCCAGTGGCCGGTCTTCTCCCACAGCGTCTGGTCGAGGATCTGCGGCCCCTTGACCTCCAGGTAGCCGTTGTCGCGATAGACCGCGCGCATGTACTGCTCGACCTGCTGCCAGACAGTCCAGCCCTTGGGATGCCAGAACACCAGTCCGGGCGCATGCTCGTCGAGGTGGAACAGGTCGAGTTCACGGCCGAGACGGCGGTGGTCGCGCTTCTCCGCCTCCTCGAGCATGTGCAGGTACTGCTGCAGTTCGTCCTTGCTCGCCCAGGCGGTGCCGTAGATGCGCTGCAGCATCTCGTTGCGGTGGTCGCCGCGCCAGTAGGCGCCGGCCACCTTCATCAGCTTGAAGTGCTTCAGGCGGCCGGTGCTCGGCACGTGAGGGCCGCGACACAGGTCCTCGAAGCCGCCCTCGCGGTACAGCGACACATCCTGTTCGGGCGGGATGCCGGCGATGATCTCGGCCTTGTAGTGCTCGCCCTGGCGCTTGAAATGCGCGACCGCCTCGTCGCGCGGCAGCACGCGGCGCTCGACCTTCTCGTCCTTGCTGGCCAGCTCGGTCATCTTGGCCTCGATCGCCGCCAGGTCCTCGGGCGTGAACGGGCGCTTGTAGGCGAAGTCGTAGATAGAAGCCGTTGTCGATCACCGGGCCGATCGTCACCTGCGCGTCGGGAAACAGCTCCTTGACCGCATGGGCGAGCAGGTGCGCGGTCGAATGGCGGATCAGCTCGAGGCCGGCCGGATCCTTGTCGGTGACGATCGACAGCGCGGTGTCGGTCTCGATCAGGTGGTGCGTATCGACCAGCCGGGCCGCCTCGCCGCTGCCCACGCGCCCGCCGAGCGCCGCCTTGGCCAGCCCGGTCCCGATCGACGCGGCGACCTCGGCCACCGTCACCGGGCCGGGAAACTGGCGCTGCGAACCATCGGGAAGCTGTATCGAGACCATGCTGACTCCAGAAACGAAAAAAGCGCGGACACAGGCCGCGCTTGAATGGGACGATGAACCGGACAGGACTGACGCGCGACGGTCTAGACCCCTCGGAAGCCGGCGTTGCTGCCGGCGTTGCGAGGGGTAGTTCGCGCTGTCACGACCAGGCCGGCCTGTGGGGCGTTGTCCATCGTCCTTGCCGAATGAGGCGCGGAATTGTATCGCCGGGCGCGTCAGTAGCGCATCAGCTGGTCGTTCTGCACGTACACCCGCTCGCCCGGCCGCACCTGCACGCCCTGCTCGAAATCGAAACTGCGCGTTCCGCCCTGATCCAGTCGCACCGTGACACGGACGAAGTCACGCACGCCCTTGCGGCTCTTCTCGATCTGGTTGCCGACCAGCGCACCGCCGACCGCTGCTGCGATCGTCGCCGCATCGCGACCGCTGCCGCTCGCCGATCTGCCGGCCGACGACCGCACCGAGCACGCCGCCGAGTGCCGCGCCGGCCCCGCTGGTCTGGTTCTCCGCCTGCACCACCTCCACGCTCTCGACCCGGCCGTACTGGACCTGCCCCTGCGCCGGCGCGTTGCTGCCGTAGGTCGGCTGGCCGCCGTAGGCCGGTTGCCCGCCGTAGGTCGGCTGTCCGCCATAGGTCGGCTGCGAAACCGGCGGATCCGACGGGAAGGTCGGGCCGGTCGCGCCGCAGCCGGCGAGCACGGCAGAGCCTGCCACGATGGCAGCAGCCAGCGAGCGGCGGGGATTCGAGCGCAGAAAGTTCATGGCAGTGCTTCCTTGTTTCAGTTGGATGGCGTCCGCTCGGATGCGGACCGAACCGTCAGAGCGATTCGGTTGTCGGGAACCGCGGTTCGTTCCACCTCTGAAACATTCACTTACAAAGGCAGCAGCGAAATATCGGCCGTGCGCTCGATGAACCACAGCCCGGCGATGGCGAATGCCAGCGTGCTGCCCCCGGCGATCACGACCGGGCGGTAGCGATCGCGCCGCCGCGCCAGGAACAGCATGGTGACGGCGACCAGCACGACGGCGAGCTGCCCGATCTCGAGACCGAGGTTGAACTGGAACAACGCCCAGGCAAAGTCGAGCGGCGGCAACTCGATCTCGGCCAGCACATTGGCGAAGCCGAAGCCGTGGATGAGCCCGAACAGGAAGGTCACCAGCACGCGCCGACCGCCGAAGATGGGCCACAGGTTGTCGATCGCCGCCAACGCGATGGTGGCCGCGATCGCGGCCTCGATGAAGGCCGGCGGCAGCAGCACCCAGCCGAGCGCCGCCAGCGTGAGCGTGACCGAGTGCGCCACGGTGAAGGCGGTGACGATGCCGACGACCGGCCACACCGCCTGGCCGAGTCGCTCGACCGGCTCCCAGCCGTGCGCCGAGCGGCGCAGAACCGAAGGCAGCAGCAGCACCAGCAGGAACAGCACGTGGTCGAAGCCGCCGACCAGGTGGCGGATGCCCTCGCCGACGAACGGCCACCGCGCCGCGCCGCTTCCCGCCTGTGCGGTCGCGGTCGACGCATCAGCCGCCATGGCAGCCGGCCGGCTGCGGATCGAGCACGCGCACCTCGCCCGCCGCACCGGCACGCTCGACCACCAACAGGCCGCGGTGCGTCGAGTCGACATCGGCCAGCAGCGTGTAGCGCAGCACCGGCTCGGCCGGCAGGGTGCATCCGGAGCGGTACCGCAGCACCGCATAGACACCGTCGGAGCGACGTTCGAGCAGTGGCTCGGACAGCGCGGGATCGAACCGGCAGCCGGCCAGCTCGACATGCCGCCGCAGATGCCCATCGACGACCGGCCAGGCCGCCTTCACCTCGCCCCAGGTGAGGCGCCCGTCGGCATCCGCATCCAGGTCGAGCGCGGCGTCCAGGTCGCGCAGCGCAACGTCGACCCGCAGCCCGGTACCCGCGCCGCTGTCGATCGCCGCCAGCCGCAGATAGGCGTCGCTCGCCTTGTGCGCCTGCGCCGGCAGGGCCAGCAGGAGCAGGAGCGGGAGAAGGAGCAGCAGCAGCAGCGACCGCAGCCACGGCGGCGGCAGCGCCTGCCCGCACGGCCGACGCGCCCCGCACTCAGCGCAAGGCATCGAGGCGTGCATCGTGCAATCCGATCTGTTCGCCGAGCTGTGCAGCCTGCTGCACGCCGGCATCGTCGCCGGCGGCGCGCGCCGCGCGCGCCAGCAGCAGCAGGTCGATCGGCTCGCGCTGCGGTTCAAGGTTCAGACGCGCCAGCGCCAGCGCTCGCTGCGCATCGCGCTCGACGTCGAGTGCGAACAGCGCCTGCTCGCGCGCATGGCCGGTACTGGCCTGCGGGCGCAGCGCGGCCTGCTGGATGCGTGCACGCAGCTCCGCTGCGCTGTCGTCGGGCAGCCCCCGCGCGCTGGCGGCCTGGGCCAGGCGCAGCAGCACCGGATCGCTGCGCACCTCGTCACGCAGCAGCGGCCGGTACCTCGCCGGCACGCTGCTCGGCGAGCAGGAAATCGGCATAGGCCGAGTCGCGTGTACTCGTCCGGTGCGGCAGCCAGGGCAGCCCGGAAGGCGGTCTCGGCGGCACGTCGGCGACCGGCGCGCGTCTCGAGCTCGGCCACGCTGGTGAGCAGCCAGGCGCGTGTCGGCGGCGCCAGACGCCGGCTGCGCCAGCAGCGCGTCGAACAGCTTGCGCGCGGGGTCGAACTGGCCGCGCAACGCGAGGTTCTCGGCCCGGCACGCCTGCCCGTGCAGGGTCGCGCCGGTCTGCAGCAGCGCCTGGCAGGCCGCGTCGGACGCCGCATAGCGCCCCTGGACGCGGCGGATGGTTGCCAGCGTCAGCCAGGCCTGTGCATGACCCGGCTCACGCTGCACGAGTTGCTCGAGCAGCGCCGTCGCGGTGTCGAAATCATGCAGGTACTGCTGCAGCGTGGCCATCATCAGCACCACGTCGGCCGGTGCCTGGTCGAACGGCTTCCAGTGCGTGAGCACTGCCATCGCCCGCCCGGCAAAGCGTGGCTCGCCCTGCGCGCGTGCCTGCTCGAGGTAGCGGCGCGCCAGCGCGACCGCGAGCGGCCGCATCGCCGGGTTCCGCGCGCAGCTTGCGCCGCATCTCGCGCTCCTCGGCGCGTGCCGGCCCGGTGCTGCCGAGCACCTCGACCACCTCGGCATCCGACTGCGGGCGCAGCGGTTCGGCGGCAGCACCGCCGCCGACGAAGAATGCGGCAGCGCCGAGCGCGCCGGCCAGCAGCCAAGCCGCGGTATCGGGTCTTCCGACGGCCGATGCGTCGGCGCGCAGCTTCAAGGCATGACATCACGATCGCGGGGGTGATCCCGGGCGGCGGGCCGCCCGGGATCGAAAGGAATGGAAACAGCTGCGGCGGCCGGTCATTCCGACCCGGCCGCCGCTCACCGCATCAGCGGCGCAGTCGCCAGATCAGGGCGATCGGCTTCGGCGACTCGGTGTCGCTGACCGCCGCATTGAAGCCGGCGGAGATCGACAACGGGGTGGCCGTCTCGCTGGACGTCGACGAGCAGCGACGCGATGTAGTCGAAGAAGCTCTGCACCGAGGCCGCGGCCGAATCGGGCACCGTTGCCGATGGGCCCGGAGCCGGCGCCGGCGCAGGTGCCGGTGCAGGAACGGGTGCCGGCGCTGGCGCGCATCGTCACCGCCGCCGCAGGCGGTCAGCACGGCCGCCGAGGCGAACAGGATCAACAGGTTCTTCCTCATTCGGTCCTCCTTCACTTGGCGCCCGGGATCGGCGTGTTCAGGTACGGGAAGTACCGGCAGCAGCGGCACCGACCGCCTGGTCGACTGCGTCGTGCAGGTTGAACGCGGTCGCTCCCAGCGGCACCGCCGAGGGCTTGCACTCGGCGCCGAAGCCGAACTTGTTGGTGTCGCCGTTGGCCACGCACAGGCCACCGGCAACCGCGACCAGCGAGATGTCGACCACGTCGTCCTTCGGACGGCGTCCGTTCGGATAGCCGGCGTTGTCGTTGCCATTGGCCAGGATGTTGCCGACGATGCCGAGCCGGTTCTGCTGCGCGAACGGCACCGCCGGGATCGCGGTGTTCAGGCGCAGCATCTCGGAGGCCGCCACGTTGGTCGGCTGGTTCACGCCCTTGATGCCGGTCAGGAAGGTCGTCACCAGGTCATTGCGTCCGGCGTTGGTCGGCGCGATCGCGCCGGCGTCCGTCGCGAAGCGCGATCTCGAGCAGTCGCGGCAGCGTCGGGTTGGTGACATAGGTCAGGAAGTTGGCGCCGTCGTTGACCGGCTTGGAGCCGTTGAACTTGTCCTTGTCCGGCAGGCCGATCACGACCTCGTTGACCAGCGGCATGCCCAGGCGCGAGACCTGGGTCCAGGCGCCGCCGTTGCGGTCGGTGGTCTGGTGGCCCGACTTCGGCGACGGATCGAGCAGTCGGCCCTGGCGCAGGCTGGCCGTCGTCCAGCCGCCGATCACCGTTTCGCTGCCCGCGGTCAGGCAGCTCTGGTGCACCTCGAGCGCGAGCGTCGTGACGTTCTTGTTGGCCAGCGTGTTCGGCGCCGCATTGATCAGCGTCGGATCGGTGATCACCGCCAGCGGTGCATTGACCAGGTCGAAGATCGTGCCGAGGTTGACGGCGAACGGATCCTGGCGCTGGCCGACGAAGACCTTGCCCGGCTGCGCGCAGCCCGGGATCACCGTGTCGTAGATGTGCTTGCGCGGCGTAGGCCGGCGTAGTCCGGGATCGTCTTGGTGCCGATGTTGTCGACCGGCTTGTCGAAGATCGTCGAAGCCGCCGCGTCGGTCACCTTGGCGCGCGTGCCGGTGCGGCGATCACCGCGCACGACCTCGATCGAGAACTGCTCGTTCAGGTTCAGCACCGGCGAATTGCCGACCGCATTGGCGCCCGTCAGCTGTCCGGCCTGGATCAGCGGAATCGCGACATTCTTGCCGTTGATCGGCAGCGTGATGCCCTTCAGGTTGTTCTTGAAGCGGAACGCGAAGGTGATGTCCTCCTTCGCGTCGCCGTTGTTGTCGACGTGGATCTCGTACAGCGCGTTCGGATCCATCGAGAAATAGTTCGGGCCGCCGTACGGATCCTGCAGCGGCTGGTAGTTCGCGATCAGCGTCACGTAGCCGTCACGCCCCGACGCGTAGCTCTTGAACATGTAGAAGTCGGTTGCGTCGACCTTCGGCGCCGTCGTGATGAACGGCGCCTCGCGGTGGCTCGATGCATGCGCGACGCCGAAGCCGGTGGCGGCGCACAGGGCGGCGACCAGCGGCAGCAGCCGCATGCGGGACTTGTCTTGCTTCATGGGTGTTCCTCTCCTGACAGTGACGATTCGAGTGCACCGCCCTCGGCAGGCGTGCAGGCTGGACGGCCGGTACGACCGGTTGCGTCTGATGGCTCCTTACGCGCCCCCTGGCGGGGTGGATGCAGCGCAAGCAGGCAAATCGTTGAACCAAGGGAAGACCCCTAGGCGACACCGCGACACGCAGCGCATCCGCTGCGCGCGGCGACGCCGGCCTTCAGCGTTTCGGCTGCAGCTTGGCGAAAGCCGCTGCCATCGCCGAGGAGCCGGCGCCGGTGCGCCGCGCGGGGCACCGGCGCCATGCGCTCGCCGCGCGCGGCCGGTCGGAAGGCGTTGTCGCCGCTGCGCCCGCCAGCCGGTCCGGCTTGGCGTCGAGCTTCATCGTCAGGCGATGCGCTTGCGCGCCAGGTCGACCTCCAGCACCTTGACCTTGACGATGTCGCCGGTCTTGACGACCTCGCGCGCGTCGGTGACGAACTTGTTGGCCAGCTGGCTCACGTGCACCAGGCCGTCCTGGTGCACGCCCAGGTCGACGAAGGCGCCGAACTGCGCCACGTTGCTGACCGTGCCTTCGAGCATCATGCCCGGCTGCAGGTCCTTGATGTCCTCCACGCCGTCGTTGAAGCGCGCCACCTTGAAGTCCGGGCGCGGGTCGCGGCCGGGCTTCTCCAGCTCGGCGAGGATGTCCTTGACCGTGATGACGCCGAACTTCTCGTTGGCGAACAGCTTCGGGCTTGCAGCGTCGTGAGCATCGTCGGCGCGGCCCATCAGCTCGGCGCACGGGCTTGCCGGCCTGCGCCAGGATCTGCTCGACCACCGGATAGGTCTCCGGGTGCACGCCGGTCATGTCCAGCGGGTTGTCGCCGCCGCGGATGCGCAGGAAGCCGGCGCTCTGCTCGAAGGTCTTGGGCCCGAGGCCGCTCACGTCGAGCAGCTGCTGGCGGTTGCGGAAGGCGCCGTTGGCCTCGCGCCAGCGCACGATGCCTTGGCCACGCTGGCCGACAGGCCCGACACGCGCGACAGCAGCGGCGCGCTGGCGGTGTTCAGGTCGACGCCGACCGAGTTGACGCAGTCCTCGATCACCGCGTCCAGCGTGCGCGCCAGTTCGCTCTGGTTCACGTCGTGCTGGTACTGGCCGACGCCGATGCTCTTCGGATCGATCTTCACCAGCTCGGCCAGCGGGTCCTGCAGGCGGCGCGCGATGCTGACCGCGCCGCGCAGGCTGACGTCGAGGTCGGGCATTTCCTGCGCGCGAACTCGCTGGCCGAATAGACCGAGGCGCCGGCCTCGCTGACCACCACCTTCTCGATCGCTGCGCGTCGGGCCGGCCAGCGCCTGCAGGCGCTTGATCAGGTCGCCGGCCAGCTTGTCGGTCTCGCGGCTGGCGGTGCCGTTGCCGATGGCGATCAGGTTGACGCCGTGCTTGCGCGCACAGCCTGGCCAGCGTGTGCAGCGAGCCTTCCCAGTCGCGTGCGCGGCTCGTGCGGGTAGACGGTGGCGGTGTCGACCAGCTTGCCGGTGGCGTCGACCACCGCCACCTTGCACGCCGGTGCGGATGCCGGGGTCCAGCCCCATCACCACGCGCGGGCCGGCCGGCGCGGCCAGCAGCAGGTCGCGCAGGTTGTCGGCGAAGACCTTGATCGCGACCTTCTCGGCCTCTTCGCGCAGGCGGGCGAACAGGTCGCGCTCCAGGCTCAGGCGCGAGCTTGACCCGCCAGGTCCAGGCGACGCACTTGCGGATCAGGTCGTCGGCCGGGCGCGCCTGGCTGGCGCCAGCCCAGGTGGCAGCGCGATGCGTGCCTTCGGCGAGCGACGGCTTGCCCGGCTCGGGCTCGACTCGGCAGCACCAGCTTGGCGTCGAGGATCTCGAGCGCGCGGCCGCGGAACACCGCCAGCGCGCGGTGCGAGGGCACGCGGCCGATCGGCTCGTCGTAGTCGAAGTAGTCGCGGAACTTGGCGACGTCGGGATCGTTCTCGTCCTTGCCGGCCATCAGCTTGGCTCTGGAACAGGCCCTCGGCCCACAGCCATTCGCGCAGCTTGCCGCACCAGCGCCGCGTCCTCGGCCCAGCGCTCGGACAGGATGTCGCGCACGCCGTCGAGCACGGCCGGCACGGTCGGCGAAGTCCGCCTCGGCCAGCCGCTCGCCCGTCTTCGGCCGGCGACGAAGGCCTGCGCCTCGTCGAGCGGGTCCAGCGACGGGTCGGCGAACAGCGTGTCGGCCAGCGGCTCGATGCCGGCCTCGCGCGCGATCTGGCCCTTGGTGCGGCGCTTCGGCTTGTACGGCAGGTACAGGTCTTCGAGCTCCTGCTTGGTCGGCGCGGCCTCGATCGCGGCGCGCAGCTCGGGCGTCAGCTTGCCCTGCTCCTCGATGCTCTTGAGCACCGCGGCGCGGCGGTCTTCCAGCTCGCGCAGGTAGGCCAGCCGGGCCTCGAGTTCGCGCAGCTGGATGTCGTCCAGGCCGTCGGTGGCTTCCTTGCGGTAGCGGGCGATGAACGGCACCGTGGCGCCGCCGTCGAGCAGCTCGACGGCCGCCTGGACCTGCGCCGGCCGGACCTTCAGTTCGGCGGCGATCTGCAGAAGAATCTTGTCTGTCAAAACACGAGGGCCGGGTGGGCCGAGATCGGGAGCGGCGCAGTTTGCCACACGGCCCGGCCGGCCTTTTGCCGACCGGTCAGCGCACCCTGCAGCGCCGTCGCAGGTCGACCGGCAGGCCGGACGGGCGCGGCGAACCATCGCCTGCTGCGCCCCCTGCGTGCGTCACCGGTCGGGCATCAGCATCGATCGGCCGAGCTCCTCGAACAGCCAGTCGCGGAAGGCGCGCATCTTCGGCAGGTGCGTCTTGGTGGTCAGGAACTTGAGGTGATGACAGACCAGCCGCGGGCCGTCCGAGCCGAACGGGATCACCAGCTGGCGCGACTCGAGTTCGCGCTCGACCAGCAGCCGGCTTTCCAGCGCCACCCCGATGCCATCGGTGGCGGCGCTGATCGCCATGAACGAGCGGTCGAAGCGCGGACCCCGCTCGAGTGCCAGCACCACGCCGGGATGGTCACGTTGCCAGTCGCGCCAGCTGTACAGGTTCACCTCCGAATGGATCAGCGTGCAGCCGCCGAGGTGGCTCGGTCGCCTGATACCCGGGCGCCCGCTGGCGAGCGCGGGTGCGCACAGGACGACGATCGGTTCTTCCGGGAACGACAGCACGGTGACGCCGTTTTCCGGGAAGACCGTCCCGTAGCGGATGTCGAAGTCGGCTTCGCCAGCAGCCAGATCGACCAGGCCGACCGACGCGTTCAGTCGCACGTCGATGTCGGGGTTGAGGGAGGAGAAACGCGACAGCCGCGGCATCAGCCACTGGGTCGCAAAGCTCGGCACGCTGTGCACGGTGAGGATGTCGCTCTTGCCGGTGCGTTCGATGGCACGCGTTCCGGCCTCGATCAGGCCGAAGGCCTCGGCCACCGCCTCGGCATAGCGGCTGCCGGCATCGGTCAGCACGGTGCTGCGATGGACCCGATGGAAGAGGGCAATGCCGAGCCGTTGTTCGAGCCAGCGGATCTGGTGACTGATGGCCGACGGCGTGAGGTGCAGCTCGTCGGACGCGGCCGCGAACGAGCCAAGCCGGGAGGCTGCCTCGAACGCCTGGAGGGCTTTCAGCGGAGGCATGCGGCGCATGGGTATACCCTGGTTTTTAGATGAATGAGGTTCACCTATTGGACAACATTCATCGTTTGATGATTTGCCCGTGAGTTCCTAGAGTTCGTCTGGTCGAGGCGGGGTGCAGATCGGCTGCAAGCACCCTGCTTCCTTTGCACAGAAGCCGATTGGAATCACGCTCATGCTGCTCAAAGACAAGGTTGCCGTCATCACCGGCGGCGCCGGCCCGAACGGGCTCGGATTCGCCACCGCACGGCTGATGGCGGCCCACGGGGCCCGCGTCGCGGTGCTCGACCTCGATCGCGCCGACCCGGCGGGTGCCGCCGCCCGCCTCGGCGCGGACCACCTCGGCCTGGTAGCCGACGTCACCGACAAGGCCTCCTGCGAAGCCGCTGCGGCCGCGGTGGTGAAAGCCTTCGGTCGCATCGACGTACTGGTCAACAACGCCGGCATCACCCAGCCCGTCAAGACCCTCGAGATCAGCGGTGCCGACTACGACCGCATCCTCGACGTGAGCCTGCGCGGCACGCTGTACATGTCGCAGGCGGTGCTGCCGACGATGCGTTCGCAGCAGAGCGGCTCGATCGTCTGCATCTCGTCGGTCTCGGCGCAGCGCGGCGGCGGCATCCTCGGCGGCCCGCACTATTCGGCGGCCAAGGCCGGCGTGCTCGGTCTGGCGCGCGCCATGGCGCGCGAGTTCGGGCCCGAAGGCATCCGCATCAACTGCATCACCCCCGGCCTGATCGGCACCGACATCATCAAGGGCAAGCTGATCGGAGGACAAGAAGAGCGAGATCGCCGAGACGATCCCGCTCGGCCGCCTGGGCCGGGCCGACGACATCGCCGGCGCCTGCGTCTTCCTCGCCAGCGACCTGGCGCTCTACTGCACCGGCATCACGCTCGACGTGAACGGCGGCATGCTCATCCACTGATCCGCAGGAACTACCATGACCACCACCACCGATGCCAGAACTGCCGGCGCTGCTCCAGGCAGCCTGGCGCATCCGCCGATTCGCCCTGCGCATGGGCGAGGTGCAGGGCCAGGGCTACATCGGCCAGGCGCTCGGCTGGGCCGACGTGCTCGCCGTCGCCTACCGCCACGCGCTGAGCACTGCGCGCCGATGACCCGCAGTGGGAGGGGCGCGATCGCTTCCTGCTCTCGCACGGCCACTATGCGATCGCCCACTATGCGGCGCTGATCGAGGCCGGCGTCATCGCCGAGAGCGAACTCGAGTCCTACGGCAGCGACGACAGCCGCCTGCCGATGTCGGGCATGGCGAGCTACACGCCGGGCATGGAGATCTCGGGCGGATCGCTCGGCCAGGGGCTGGCGATCGGAGTCGGCATGGCGCTGGCACTCAAGCACAAGCGCAATCCGGCATTCGTCTACAACTCGATGTCCGATGGCGAGCTCGACGAGGGATCGACCTGGGAGGCGGCGATGGGTGCGGCGCACCATCGGCTCGACAACCTGATCTGCCTGATCGACATCAACAACCAGCAGGCCGACGGCGCATCGTCGAAGGTGATGGGCTTCGAGCCGCTGGCCGACAAGTGGAGCGCCTTCGGCTGGCATGTGCAGCGCGTCGACGGCAACGACCTGCCGGCGGTGCTGCACGCCTTCGACGCGGCGCGCGAACTGAAGGATGCGAAGCCGCGCGTGATCCTGTTCGACACGCTGATGGGCAAGGGCGTGCCTTTCCTCGAGCAGCGCGAGAAGAACCACTTCATCCGCGTCGATCCGCCGGAATGGCAGCAGGCGCTGCAGATCCTCGACCAGGCCCAGCCCGAAGGAGCACTCGCATGAACACCGTGGCAGACAAGAAGCCGCGCCTGACGACCTCGGCGATGATCGCCTCGATCGCCTCGGACGGACAGCGCGTCAAGGCGGCACCGTTCGGCAAGGCGCTGGTCGAGTACGCGGCGTCACGGCCCGACATCGTCGGTCTGACCGCCGACCTGGCCAAGTACACCGACCTGCACCTGTTCGCGCAGGCCTATCCGGAGCGCTTCTACCAGATGGGCATGGCCGAGCAGCTGCTGATGGCCGCGGCCGGCGGCATGGCCAAGGAAGGGCTGGTGCCCTTCGCCACCACCTATGCGGTCTTCGGTACCCGGCGTGCCTACGATTTCATCCACCAGGTGATCGCCGAGGAGAACCTCAACGTCAAGATCTGCTGCGCCCTGCCCGGCCTGACCACCGGCTACGGCCCGAGCCACCAGGCGACCGACGACCTGGCGATGATGCGCGCCATGCCCGGCCTGACGATCGTCGATCCGTGCGACGCGCTCGACATCGAGCAGGCGGTGCCGCAGATCGCCGAGCACCAGGGCCCGGTCTACATGCGGCTGCTGCGCGGCAACGTGCCGCTGGTGCTCGACGAGATCGACGGCTACCGGTTCGAGCTCGGCAAGGCCAAGCTGCTGCGCGACGGCGCCGACGTGCTGATCATCTCGAGCGGCATCCTGACCATGCGCGCGCTCGAGGTGGCGCAGGACCTGGCGGCCGACAAGATCGGCGGTGGCGGTGCTGCACTGCCCGACGATCAAGCCGCTCGACGAGGCGACGATCGTCGAGGCGGTGCGCCACAAGCACCGGCCTGGTGGTGGTGGCGGAAAACCACTCGGTGATCGGCGGGCTGGGCGAGGCGGTGGCTGGCACGCTGCTGCGCCACCGCGTGCAGCCGGCCGGCTTCGAGCTCGCCGGTCTGCCCGACGCCTTCCTCGACGCCGGCGCGCTGCCGACGCTGCACGACCGCTACGGCATCAGCCGCGAGGCGCTGGGCGCCCGCATCAAGGGCTGGATCTAGGCCGCAACCTCGCTTTCGACACAGACGATTCGGCATGCACGAAGGTGCGCGCCGCTTCCTGCCAGGCCCGATGCGGGACGGTCTGCCCGCCTGGCTTCATCACAGACCAAGACCCTGACGGAGACAACCCCATGAAGAAACTGCTCGTTGCCCTTGCTGCCGGACTCGTCCTGACCTCCGCGCCGGCCTGGGCCCAGAAGGTCCTGCGCCTGTCGCACAACGCCGCGCCCGGCAACCCGAAGGCGGAGGCGTCGCTGAAGTTCGCCGAGCTGGTGAACCAGAAGACCGACGGCCGCGTCAAGGTCGAAGTCGGCGGCAGCGCCCAGTTCGGCGACGACGTCGAGTCGCTGACCAACATGCGCCTGGGCTCGCTGGCGTTCGCCGCCAACTCGCAGGGCTCTACCTCCGGCGTGGTGCCGCAGTTCGCGCTGATCGGTCTGCCGTTCCTGTTCCGCGACCTGCCGCATGCCTACAAGGTGGTCGACGGCCCGTTCGGCAAGGAGTTGACCCGGCTGGCCGAAGAGAAGGGCCTGGTGCGTGCTGGCGATCTGGGACAACGGCATCCGCCACACCAGCAACAGCAAGCGCCCGATCACCAAGCCCGAGGACCTGAGCGGCATCAAGCTGCGCACGCCGCCCGATCCGATGACGATGGACATCTTCACCGCGCTCGGCGCGAACCCGGCGCCGCTGGCCTTCTCCGAGCTGTACATCGCGCTGCAGCAGGGTGTGATGGACGGCCAGGAGAATCCGCTGATGAACATCTGGTCGTCAAAGCTCCACGAGGTGCAGAAGCACATCGCGCTGACCGGCCACAAGTACGAGACCACGCCGCTGCTGGCGAGCAAGAAGGTCTTCAGTTCACTGTCGGCCGCGGATCAGAAGGCGATCTACGAGGCCGCGGTCGAGGCTGGCAAGCTGAACCGGCAGATGTCGATGTCGTCCGAGGCCGACCTGCGCCAGAAGATGGAAGCCGCCGGCGTGCAGTTCACCGCAGTCGACAAGACCGCCTTCGTCGACAAGACCAAGCCGGTGTACGACAAGTGGGCCAAGCAGTATCCCGGAACTGGTCAAGCTGGTGGTCGAAGAGGCTGCCAAGCCATGACCGCGGCGCAGACCGCCGCGGCTCCGCCAGGCGGCGGTCTGCCCGCAGCCGGCGCACGGTGGGTGGACAGACTGGTGACTGGCGCGCAGCATCGCGATCGCGCTGACCACCCTGGTCTTCATGTTCCTCGCGCTGATGGCCGAGGTCGTGGTGCGCTACCTCACCAGCCAGGGCCTGGGCTGGCCCTCCGAGCTGCCGAGCCTGATCTTTCCGTGGCTGGTGATGAGCGGCATGGTGCTGGCCGCGCAACGCGGCCAGCACATCGCGGTGACCGCGCTGCTGGACGCGCTCAATCGCGGCGGACGCCGCGTGCTGCTCGTCGCCCTGCACCTGCTTGCGGCCATGACCTTCCTCTACCTGGCCTGGGTCGGGCTTGACGTCATCGAGATCACCGGCACCGAGGTCTACCCGGTGACCGGCATCACCGCACGCTGGGCCTACATGGCGCTCATCGTCGGCTTCGTCGGACTCGCCATCACGGCGCTGACAACGGTGGTTCAACTGCTGCTCGTCGAAGACCCGATGAGCGTGCGCGTCCACCACATCGAGGAAGAACTGTGACCCTGGTGATGATCCTGATCTTCGGCACGCTGCTGGTGCTGGCGCTGCCGGTCGGCTATGCACTGGTCATCGCGTCGGGCGTGGCCGCCATCACCGTTGGCGCGATGGACGCCAGCACCGCGGTGGTGAAGATCTTCCAGCCGACGCAGAGCTTCCCGCTTGCTGGCCATTCCCTTCTTCGTGCTCTCGGGCAACCTGATGATGGGCGGCGCGCTCGGCAAGAAGCTGATCCACTTCGCGACCTCACTGGTCGGCCGATACCACGGCGGAATGGCGCAGGTCACGGTGGTGGGGTCGACGATCTTCGGCGGGGTATCCGGGTCGGCCGTGGCCGAAGCCTCGGCCCTCGGCTCGATGCTGATCCCGTGGCAGAAGCGCGAGGGCTATCCGGCGGCATTCTGTGCCGCCACCACCGCCTCGTCGTCGGTGATTGCCGGCCTGATCCCGCCATCGATCCCGCTGATCCTGTACGCCGCGGTGTCCAACGCATCCATCGCGTCGCTGTTCCTGGCCGGCATCGTCCCCGGGCTGCTGCTGTGCATCGGCTTCATGCTGGTGTGCTACTTCAGCGGTCGGCTGCGCGGCTTTCCGCGGCTGGCAACCAACATCGGCCTGCGCGGCATCCTGAAGGCCACGCTGGACGCCTCGCCGGTGCTCGCAATGCCGGTGTTCATCGTCATCCTGCTGCGCGCCGGCATCGCCACGCCGACCGAAGTGAGCGTGATGGCGGTCTTCTACGGCCTGATGATCAGCCTCCTGATGTACCGCGACCTGACACCGCGGCGGATGTACGACGCCCTGGTGCACACCGCCGTCACCACCGGCGTGGTGATGCTGGTCATCGCTGCGTCGAACCTGGTCGGCTACGTGCTGACGGTCGAGGCGGTGCCGGCGGCGGTGGCCCGACTGGGCAGTCGACGTGCTGCAGTCGCCGGTGCTGATCCTGGTGATGCTGAACCTCATCATGCTGGTGGTCGGCATGTTCCTCGACCTGCCCGCGGCCATCCTGCTGCTCGGCCCGACCTTCGTCGCCATCGCCAGCGCCATCGGGCTGGATCTGATCCAGCTCGGCATCATGATGGCGGTGAACCTGAGCATCGGCCTGTTCACCCCGCCGATGGGCACCACGCTGTTCGTCTCGGCGGCGATCTCGCGCGAGCCGATCGGCCGCATCGTCAAGGAACTGTGGCCGTTCTACCTCGTGGCGTTCGGGGTGCTGATCGCCATGACCTACATCCCCGCGCTGACGGTGTACTGAGCTCCACCGCCCGCGCACCCGCCAATCATCCAATGAGGAATCTCATGACCACGATCGCCTTTGTCGGGCCTGGGCTCGATGGGCCTGCCCATGGCCCGCAACCTGCTCGAGCGCGGCTTCCAGGTTCGCGGCTTCGACGTCAACCGGGCCGCCCTGCAGGCGCTCGAGTCCGCCGGCGGCCTGCCGTCGGGCACCGCCGCCGAGGCAGCGACCGGTGCGTCGATCCTGCGTGCTGATGGTGGTCAACGCCGCCCAGGCCGAGACCGTGCTGTTCGACGGCGGTGCGCTGCATGCGCTGGCGCCGGACGCGCATCGTCTGCCTGATGGCGACCTGCCCGCCCGCCGCGGTCGCAGCGCATCGCCGCGCGGGTGCAGGAGACCGGCCGACGTTTCGTCGATGCGCCGGTCTCGGGCGGCGTGGTCGGCGCGGTGGGCGGCCTCGCTGACCATCATGGCCGCCACCGATGCCGTCACCTATGCCGAAATCCGTGCCGGTCTTCGAGGCCCTCGGCCAGCGACTGTTCCATGTCGGCGACCGAAGCCGGGTCAGGGCGCGACGGTGAAGACGGTCAACCAGCTGCTGTGCGGCGTGCACATCGCCGTGGTGGCCGAGGCCTTCGCGCTGGCCGCCAAGGTCGGCGTCGATCTGAAGGTGCTGCTGGAGATCATGGGCGGCTCGTCGGCATCGAGCTGGATGCTCAACGACCGCGGCCCGCGCATGCTGCAGGCCGAGCCGGCCTGCGGCAGCGCGGTCGACATCTTCGTCAAGGACCTCGGCATCGTGCTGGAGGCCGGGCGCGATGCCAAGGCCGCGCTGCCGATCGCTGCGGTGGCGCATCAGATGTTCCTGGCCACCAGCGGTCGCGGCGAGGGCGCAGTCGACGACAGCCAGGTCATCCGCAGCTACTTCGCACTCAACGGCACGCCGCCGCCACACGACTAGCCACAGTCGCCGACGTCACGGCGCCAGCGGCCGCGCCGGATGCCGCAATGCCTCAGGCGCGGCCTTCGCGCGCCAGCCAGGCCACTGCGCCCTGCCCGGCCGCGCGACCGCTGGCGAAGCAGGCGCTCAGCAGGTAGCCGCCGGTCGGCGCCTCCCAGTCGAGCATCTCGCCGGCGCAGAAGACGCCGGGCAGGCGTTCGAGCATCAGCTGCTGCGTCGAGCGCCTCGAGCCGCACGCCACCGGCGCTGCTGATCGCCTCGGCGATCGGCCGCGGCGCGGCCAGCTGCAGCGGCAGCGCCTTGAGCGCGGCGGCGAGCGCGGCCGGATCGGCGAGCTGCGCCGGCGTCAGCAGCTCGTGCAGCAGCAGCGTCTTCAGGCTGTCGATGCGCAGCCGGCTCTTCAGATGGCTGCTCAGCGAGCGCGAGCCGCGCGGCGCGCGCCACGGCGGCAAGCACCGCCTCCGGCGCATGGTCGGGCAGCAGGTCGAGGTCGAGCACGTCGCACTGCCGTCGCGCGCGATCGCCTCGCGCAGCGGCGCCGACAGCGCATAGACCAGGCTGCCTTCGACGCCGCGTGTCGGTGAAGACGAATTCGCCACGCTGGCGCAGCGCGCGTGCCGTCGCGGTGCAGCGCAGCTGGCCGCCACCGTCTTCAGCGGCCGGCCGGCAGCGCCGACGCGAAAGCGCTCGCTCCAGCCGACGCCGCCCGCCGGCCGCGCGCACGGCGACATCGAAGCCGCAGTTGGCCGGCTGCAGCGGCGCCACCGTCGACGCCGCGCTGCGCCAGCAGCGGCACCCAGGCGCCGTCCGATCCGAGCCGCGGCCAGCTGCCGCCGCCGAGCGCCAGCACCACCACATCGGCCGCGACCTGCTGCTCGCCGGCCGCGTGTCGCGAACCGCAGCGCCGGCGGCGCAGCCGGCATCGCCATCGCGCCAGCCGACCCAGCGGTGCCGCATGTGCAGCCGCACGCCGCGCACGGCGCAGCCGCTGCAGCCAGGCGCGCAGCAGCGGCGCCGCCTTCATGTCGGTCGGGAAGACGCGGCCCGAACTGCCGACGAAGGTCTCGATGCCGAGCCCCGCCGCCCAGCGCCGCAGCGCGTCGCGGATCGAAACCGTCGAGCCAGCGCGCGCACCTCGGCCGGCGCGTTCGCCGTAGCGCTGCACGAAGCGCGGCAGCGGCTCGCTGTGCGTCAGGTTGAGCCCGCCGATGCCGGCCAGCAGGAACTTGCGGCCGACGCTCGGCATCGCGTCGTACAGATCGACCTGCGACGCCGGCCTGCGACAGCACCTCGGCCGCCATCAGCCCGGCCGGACCGCCGCCGACGACCACCGCACGCGGGCCGCGGCGTGCGGCTGGACGGCGTGGCGTCGCTGCTCAGCGCGACGCCCTGCCCGGCCAGCCCGAAGCTGAAGACGTAGGCGATGTCGACCACGGTCGAATCGACGCCGGCCGCGCTGCGCGCGCAGCTGGCCGACGCCGATGCGCAGCGAGCTCGACGGGCCGACATCGAAGCCGACGTAGGCATTCGGCTGCACCAGCGCGCCGCCGCGCACGTCGACACCACCACCGCCGCCGGCGCCGAGCAGCGCCTCGAGCCCGAGGTACCAGCTCGGCCAGCCGTTGCCGCCGAACGGCGGTCTGCCAGCCGACGCCGAACAGGCCGGCGGCATAGCCGCCGGCACCGCCGTCGAAGGCGCTGTGCGCCTGGCCGGTGACATACAGGTTGCGGTCGAGGAAGCGGCTGGCCTTGAGCACGACCGCGCTCAGCTCGCGCGTGCTGCCGTCGGCGCGGGCGGCGTCGAAATGCTCGATGCCGGCCGAGAATTCGCTGCGGGTGGTGCGCGACGGCGAGAAGACATTGCCGGCGTCGTCGAAGATCCAGACCAGGTTGGCCGACGCCTGCACCGCCTTGAAGTTGCCCTGCGGTGCGCGCGCCACGCCGAGTTCGACCACCGTGGCGAGCTCGCGCGACAGCCGCATCGCGCCGTAGATCGCTCGCCTTGCCGATCAGCCCACCGCCGGTGGACACGTCACCGCCGCCGGCCATGCCGAGCGCGACCCGCGAGCCGAGCGAGAAGGTCTGGTCGCCGCTGACGCCGGTCTCGACGCCGACGGTGCCGAGATACTCGGCATAGCCGGTGACGCCGCCCTGGGTGCCGACATTCGCCTCCAGCCCCCAGTAGGCGATGCCGTTGAAGGCGCGCTCGGCGCGCATGCCGACGAAGCCGATCGAATCCGGCAGTCGCCCACCGCTGGCACGGGTGTTGTCGCCGCTCGGCTGATAGACGCCGAGCACGCCCTGGACGCGGTCGAAGCCGGCGCCCGGGCGACCGATCGCGGCCATCGGAAAGCCCATGCGATCTCGCGGCACGTAGCTGAATTCGGTGTTCGGCGCTCAGCACCAGCCCGACCTGCGTGCTGCCGATCGGCGTGCCCGCAAAGCGCACACGTGACCAGCTCAGGCCGAGGTTGAACGGCGCCGAAGTCGTACAGCAGGTCGAGGTGCGGCCGCATCATCAGGCCGTCGTCGACCGACAGACCACCGCCGCCGGCGCCGCCGAGATAGAGGCCGGCCTCGGCGCGCAGCGGACCGAGCAGGTGGCGCCGGTAGGCGAGTTCGGCGCCGATCGAGAACAGCCCGCCGCGCTCGCCGGAGGCGGCGCCGAAGATCGCCGGGCCGAATGCAAAGCCGTCGCCGACATCGACCAGATAGCCGGTGCCGACCAGTGACAGATGCTCGTCGCGCGGCAGGTCGAGCCGGTCGATGCTCAGCCGTGCAGTGGCCGGACGGACCACGATGCCGCCGGTGTCGCGCACCTCCTGGGCTGCCAGCGGTGCGCCGATCAGGCCACCGGCAGCCAGCCAGCCGAGCGTCTGCAGCCAGGCGGCGCAGCGGCGCGGGCGGACTGCGGCAAGGGAGTCGACCGCCGCCGCCGCGGCGCCGGCAGGGAGTCGTTGCAACAGTCTGCGGGCACGCGTGGGCGGAATGATCGACATGGTGAATCGATGATAAAGGCTGGCACCGGGGCGCCCGACCCCGGCCGTTGGGCGCGGCCAACGGTCCGATGACCGGCACACAGCGGACTCAGTGCGGTGCAGCGGCGCCCGGCGGCCAGACGCGCTCGAAATATTCCAGCAGCAGTTCGAGCTCTCGCCGACCTCGAAGCCTTCGCGTTCGCCCTGCTCGGCGAACTGCTGCCGGTGCGCGGCCAGCCACCAGCGCAGGCTCAGGTCGCCCTCGCCGGCGTCGAAGGCGAAGGTGTCGTCGATGTCGGCGAAATGCCGCTTCTCGACGTGGGTGGTGCGCACGATCGCGCGCGGCTGTCCGCCGCCGTCGAGCACCACCAGGTGGTCGCCCGGCCGTGGCAGTGCCTCGAGTGCCTGCTGGAAGTCGCGCAGCAGGCTGGCATGCGCGCGCTTGACGCCGCTCACGATCAGCTCGGCCAGTTCGTCCGCGACGGCCGCGGTCGGACCGAGGGCACTGGCCGAGAAGCCCTCGACGCGCACCCCGCAGGCGCGCTGGTAGTCGAGCCAGAAGGCCTCGATCGCGGCGACATCGCCGGCTTTCGGCGCCCGGCTCATCCGGCCAGCTTCACCAGTTGCTTGCCGAAGTTGCGCCCCTTGAGCAGGCCGAGAAAGGCCTCGGGCGCGCTCGCCAGTCCGTCGGCCACCGACTCGCGGTAGTGGATCCGGCCGCCGGCCACCCCTTCGCCGAGTTCCTTCAGCGCCGCCGGCCAGTCTTCCATGTGCTCGCTGACGATGAAGCCCTGCAGCATCAGGCGCGACTGCAGGATCAACCCCGGATGGGCCATCGGCAGCGGCCTGCCGTCGTAGCCGGCGATCATTCCGCACAGCGCGATGCGGCCGAAATCGTTCATCCGCAGCATCACCGCATCCAGGATGGCGCCGCCGACATTCTCGAAGTGACCGTCGATGCCGTCCGGCGCAGCCTCGCGCAGCGCGGCATGGAGTGACTTCGGATCCGGATGCGCCTTGTAGTCGATGCACGCGTCGAAGCCGAGCTTGTCGCGCACATAGGCGCATTTTTCCGGCCCGCCGGCGAAGCCGACGACCCGGCAGCCGCGCGCCTTGGCGAGCTGGCCGACGACCGACCCGACCGCACCGCTGGCCGCGCTGACCGAGATCGTCGCGCCGGCCTTCGGCTGGCAGATCCGCGTCAGTCCGTACCAGGCGGTGACGCCCGGCATGCCGACCGGGCCGAGCTAGGCCGACAGCGGAACGCGGCGGGTATCGACCTTGCGCAGCGACCCCGGCTGCGCCGCGTCGACGATGGCGTACTGCTGCCAGCCGCCCATGCCGACGACGTTGTCGCCGACCGCGAACGCCGGATGGCGCGACTGCTCGACCACGCCCGCCGTGCCGCCGATCATCACCTGATCGAGCGGCTGCGGCTGGGCGTAGCTCTTGCTGTCGTTCATGCGGCCGCGCATGTAGGGATCGAGGCTCAGGTAGTGGTGTCGCACCAGCACCTGGCCGTCGGCGAGTTCCGGCAGCGTCGCCTCGACCAGCCTGAAGTTGTCGGCGCGTGGCTTCGCCCTGCGGGCGCGACACGAGGTGGATCTGCTGGTTGTTCATCGAAGCTCCTGGTCAGTCGGACCCTTGCGGGAGACTGCGCATGTACTTGAAGGTGCCGCTCGCATGGGCGACGAGTTCGCCATCGGCGTGCTGCACCGTGCCCTCGCAGAAGGCCATCGAGCGGGTCCGGTGCAGCACCCTGGCACGGCCCGACCAGCAGCCCCTTGCCGGGTCGCAGGAAGCTGGTCTTCATCTCGATCGTGACGACGCCGCGGTCGTCGTTGGCCTCGCCCGGCATCGGCGAGCGCGCGGCATGCGCCATCACCACGTCGAGCAGGGTCATCGTCAGGCCGCCGTGAGCGACCTCGAAGCTGTTGCACTGCTCGGGGCGAAGCTCGACCGTGATCTCGGCATCGACCGGAATCGAAGCGCTGGAGTTCGAAGCCGAGCATCTCGGCGAAGGGAATCGGGCGGGTGAATTGCATGGTCATGGTGGCGTCATCCGCCGTGGTGGATGGCGCTCACGCCGCCGTCGACGGCGAGGATCTGCCCGGTGATGTGCTTGCCGGCGTCGGAGGCGAACAGCAGCGCCGCGCCTTTCAGGTCGTCGTCGTCGCCGATCCGGTTCAGCGGTGCGGCCGCCGCCATCTTGTCGGCACCGACACGCTCGATCACGCCGCGCGTCATCTTGCTCGGGAAGAAGCCCGGCGCCAGCGCGTTGACGTTGATGCCGTAGCGGACCCCATTCGCTCGGCCAGCGTGCGCGTGAAGTTGACGACCGCGCCCTTGCTGGTGCCGTAGGCGATGAACTTGACCATCGGACTCGATCCCGACAGGCCGGCGATCGACGCGAGGTTGATGATGCGCCCGCTGCGGCGCGGGATCATGCTGGCCTTGCCGACCGCCTGGCTCATCAGGAAGATGCTGCGCATGTTCAGGTTCATCACCTTGTCCCAGGCCTCGAGCGGATAGTCCTCGGCCGGCGCACCCCAGGTGGCGCCGGCGTTGTTGACCAGGATGTCGATCTGGCCGAGGCGCTGCATCGCCTCGTCGACCACCTGCTGGATCTGCTCGGGCTGGCTCGCATCGGCGGCCACCCAGCGGCAGTCGATGCCCTTGGCCTGCAGCTCGGCACGTCGCCTGCTCGAGATCGGCGGCCTTGCGCGAGGTCAGCAGGATGCGCGCGCCGGCCTCGCCGAGCGCCTCGGCGATCTGCAGGCCGAGGCCGCGCGAGCCGCCGGTCACGAGGGCGGTCCTGCCGCCGAGGTCGAACAGCTTGTGCACGGGTGTGCTCATGTCGGTCCTTGGAAATGGGGGAGGTGATTCACGGGTCGCGGCGTTTCGAACGCACGCCGATCAGTACGCCGCCGCAGACGATCAGGGCCGCCGCGACGCCGATCAGCGACCAGGCGATGGCGGTGCTGTCGTCGCGCAGCGAGAAGCCGAACGCGCCGATGACCAACCCGACGTAGATGGTCGGCCAGACGACCTTGTCGATGGTGCTTGTCTTCATGTCAGAACTGTTCTGGCCGCATGCTGCGGCAGGTGGAATCACGCCGCTCGACGACGCCGAACCAGGCCGGCACCTTCGGCAGCTCGTAGCGGAAGAAATAACGCGCCGCGCTCAACTGGCCCTGCGCCACCGCATCGGCGGGGTCGCGATCGGCGTGTGGCTGCACCGCCAGCGCCACGTCGAGCCAGATCCACGCCAGCACGACCTGCCCGAAGCCCTGCAGGTACGGCGTGGCATTGGCGAGCGCCTGCTCGGGCTCGTCGGTCGACCAGGCGCCGTGCGTGGCCTGCAGCAGCGACTGCAGCGCGACCCGCAATGCCGCCGCTTCGTCGGCCCAGGGGCCGGCCTCGGCCGCGCCGATGGTGCCTTCGATGCGACGGCGCAGCAGCGCCAGGCCGCGTCCGCCGTCCTGCACCACCTTGCGCCCGAGCAGGTCGAGCGCCTGGATGCCGTGCGTGCCCTCGTGGATCATGTTCAGGCGGTTGTCGCGCCAGTACTGCTCGACCGGAAAGTCGCGCGTATAGCCGTAGCCGCCGTGGACCTGGATCGCCAGGCTGTTCGCTTCCAGGCACCATTCGCTCGGCCAGCTCTTGGCGATCGGCGTCAGCAGTCTCGAGCAATTCGCCGGCCTCGCCTGCCGCATCGGCGGCGCCGGTGTGCAGTTCGTCGACCAGCCGCGCGCAATACAGGCACAACGCCAGCGCGCCCTCGCACCAGCTCTTCTGGGCCAGCAGCATGCGCTTGACGTCGGCGTGTTCGATGATCGGCACCGGCGCGCGCTGCGGATCCTTGCCTCGCGGACCGACCGGGCGGCCCTGGGTGCGCTCGCGCGCATAGGCCAGGCTTGCCTCGTAGCCGGCCATGCCGAGCATGGTCGCACCGAGCCCGACCGCGATCCGCGCCTCGTTCATCATGTGGAACATGGCGCGCAGCCCCTGGCCGGCCGACCCGACCCGGTAGCCGATCGCACCCGCCGCGCCGCGCACCGGATGTCGGCCTTCGCCGAAGTTGAGCAGCGCATTCGGAATGCCGCGGTAGCCGAGCTTGTGGTTCAGCCCGGCCAGCGCCACGTCGTTGCGCTCACCGGTCAGGCGGCCGTCGCTGTCGACCAGGTACTTCGGCACGATGAACAGCGAGATGCCGCGCGCCCCGGCAATGAGCCGGCCGTCGGCATCGGGGATCTTGGCCAGCACCAGGTGGACGATGTTCTCGGCCAGCTCGTGGTCGCCGTTGGAGATCCACATCTTGTTGCCGCGCAGCCGATGGCGCGGACCGAGCGGATCGTCGGCATGGTCGTCACCATCGGGCGTGGCGCGCGTCACGATGTCCGACAGGCTCGACCCGGCGTGCGGCTCGCTCAGGCACATGGTGCCGAAGAAGCGCCCGGAAAACTCGTTGCGCGCGAACACCTCGCGCTGCAGCGGCGAGCCGTGCGCCATCAGCAGGTTGGCGTTGCCGCTGGTCAGCATCGCCCCGCCGCCGAGGCCGATCGCGGCCTTGGAGAAGAAGGTGTTGGCCGCCATCTCGATCACGCACGGCAGCTGCATGCCGCCGATCGCATGGTCCTGGGCGGCGGCGAGCATGCCCGACTCGGCATAGGCGCGGGCTGCCGCGTGGCTGCCTTGCGGCAGGTGCACCCGCTCGCCGTCGAACCACGGCTCCTCGGTATCGGCGATGCGGTTGGCGGGCGCGAACTTGTCGGCTGCGAGCTTCTCGCACAGGTCGAGCACCGCGTCGAAGGTGCTCGCGGCCATGCTCGGCAAAGCGCGGCCGCTCGGTCAGCGCCTCGACCGCGAGCCAGCGGTAGAGCAGGACGTTCAGGCTGTCGCGATAAGGCATCGTCGGCGTGGCGTCAGAGCACCTCGAAGACGCCGGCAGCACCCATGCCGCCGCCAACGCACATCGTCACCAGGACCCGCCGGGCACCGCGGCGGCGCCCTTCGATCAGCGCATGCCCGGTCAGCCGCTGCCCGCTCACGCCGTACGGATGGCCGAGCGCGATCGCGCCGCCATCGACGTTGAGCCTGTCCATCGGGATGCCGAGCGTGTCCGCGCAATACAGCACCTGCACCGCAAAGGCCTCGTTGAGTTCGAACAGATCGATGTCGTCGATCGTCAGACCGAGCCGCTTGAGCAGCCTGGGCACGGCGAACACCGGGCCGATGCCCATTTCGTCGGGCTCGCAGCCAGCGACGGCAAAGCCGAGAAAGCGCCCGAGCGGCTTCAGACCGCGCTGCTCGGCCAGCACCTCGTCCATCACCACGCAGGCACCGGCGCCATCGCTGAACTGACTGGCATTGCCGGCCGAGATCACGCCGCCCGGCAGCGCCGGGCGGATGTTCCTGATGCTGTCGTAGGTGGTGCCGGGCCGGATGCCCTCATCGGCGTCGATCGTCACCTCGCGCGTGCGCATGCCCGAGCTGCGGGTCGACAACACCGGCCACCACGCGTGCAGGTGACGATCTCGTCGGCAAAGCGACCGGCATCGCGCGCCTGCTCGGCGCGCTGCTGGCTCTGCGCACCGTAGCGATCCATCCGCTCGCGGTCGATGGCGTAGCGGCTGGCGACCTGCTCGGCGGTGCGCAGCATGCTCCAGTAGATCTCCGGCTTGTGATCGGACAGCCAGGGGTCGTGGAGCATGTGCCGATTCGCCTCGTTCTGCACGCACGAGATGCTCTCGACGCCGCCGGCCACCAGCACGCGGGCCTCGCCGGCGATGATCGCGTGCGCGGCCATCGCGATCGTCTGCAGCCCGCTCGAGCAGAAGCGATTCACCGTCACGCCCGGCGGTCGAGACCGGCAGCCCGGCCCGCAGGGCGATCTGGCGCGCGATGTTGCCGCCGGTCGCCCCCTCGGGCGTCGCGCAGCCGATCAGCACATCCTCGATCTCGGCCGCATCGATGCCGGCACGTTCGACCGCCGCCTTGACCGCAAACCCGCCGAGGGTCGCGCCATGGGTCAGGTTGAAGGCACCCTTCCAGCTCCTGGCGAGCGGGGTGCGGGCGGTCGAGACGATCACTGCGCGGGTCATGGCGGGGCTCCTGGGAGGGCGTCGCACGACGTCGCGCCGCACGGGCGCCGTCGCAGAACGGTCGTTCGATTCTAGGCAGCTCGGGGATGCTGCCCCTTGCCTCCCGGGAAACAAAACCTTCAACACGGAGAGCCGGAGGGAACGGAGGGCCACGGAGGTCCGTGGGATGTCGTTTCCTCCGTGCTTCTCCGTTGCCTCCGAACTCCGTGTCGAGAAAGGGGCTTCGTCGAACCCGTTCCTTCGTGAACGCCGGCGCCGAATCGCCGGGAATGAAACGCTCTGCGCTGGCAACCCGTCATCACGCCTTCAGACCTCGAGCCACTCCCTGCGGATGTCGGCGCTGCCGCGCAGTTCGTCGGGGCTGCCGGCGAAGACGACCTGGCCATGACCCATCACCAGGCAGCGGTCGGCTACCTGCAGCGCGATCGTCAGCTTCTGCTCGACCAGCAGCACCGCGATGCCGCGCCGCCTGAGCTCGCGCAGGTAGCCGGCGACCTGCTCGACGATCTTCGGCGCCAGTCCCTCGGTCGGCTCGTCGATCATGATCAGGTCCGGGTCGCCCATCAGCGTGCGGCACAGCGTCAGCATCTGCTGCTCGCCGCCGGACAGCACGCCCGGCCTCGTTGTGCTGGCGCTCCTTCAGGCGCGGGAACATGCGGTACATGTCGTCGCAGCCCCAGCGCGGCGCCCGCGCACCGCGCTTCTCGCCGAGCAGCAGGTTCTGGTGCACCGTCAGGGTCGGAAAGATGTCGCGGTTCTCGGGCACGTAGCCGATGCCGGTGTGCGCGATCTGGAATGCCTTGCAGCCGAGGATCTCCTGCCCGTGCCAGCGCACCGAGCCACGCCCTTCGACCAGTCCCATGATGGTCTTGACCGTGGTCGAGCGGCCGCTGCCGTTGCGCCCGAGCAGTGCCACGATCTCGCCCGGCTGGACCTGGCAAGCTGACGCCATGCAGCACATGACTCTGGCCATAGAAGGCATGCAGGTCGGTCGAGCTTCGAGCATCGCCTCAGCTCCCGCGCCCGGCCGCAGCAGCCTGCTGATCGGCCAGCACCGAACCCAGGTACGCCTCCTGGACGCGCGGGATCGCCGCGCACCCTGTCAGGCGTGTCGAAGGCGATCACCTCGCCGTGGACCAGCACCGCGATCCGGTCGGCCAGACCGAACACCACGCCCATGTCGTGCTCCACCGTCAGCAGCGTCTTGCCGACGGTGATGTCGCGGATCAGGTCGATGAAACGCGCGGTCTCGCTCCTGCTCATGCCCGCGGTCGGCTCGTCGAGCAGGACCACGTCGGCGCCACCGGCGATCGTGATGCCGATCTCGAGTGCCCGCTGTTCGGCATAGGTCAGGTTCATCGCAGGCACGTCGCGCCGGCGCCCGAGTCCGATCCGCTCGAGCACCTCGGCGGCACGCTGGTTGGCATCGCGCAGGCGCGACAGCAGCTGCCAGAACGAATAGCGGTAGCCGAGGCTCCACAGCACCGCGCAACGCAGGTTCTCGAACGCGCTCAGGCGCGGGAACAGGTTGCTGACCTGGAAGCTGCGCGCCAGCCCGAGGCGGTTGATCCGGTGCGGCTGCAGGCCGTCGATCGACTGCCCGTGGAGCAGGATCTGGCCCGAGCTGGCACCGACGCGGCCGCTGATCAGGTTGAACAGCGTGCTCTTGCCGGCGCCGTTCGGACCGATGATCGCGACGCTCTCCCCGGCCGCGACGCTCAGGTTGGCGCCGCGGATGACCTCGGTGCGGCCGAAGCGCTTGTGCACCCCGCGCAATTCCAGCGCCGGCCGGCTCACCGCGCCTCCCCGGTCCTGATCTGCTGCCTGATCGCCTGCTGGACACTGCCCCAGGCGCGCGCGAAACGCCGCCGCGCCGCTTCGAACAGCACGCCGCCGACCGACAGCAGCGCAAGCACGCCGACCCAGTGCGCCGGTGCACCGGTGTCCAGGCGCAGCCCGAGAACGCCGATGTCGCGTCCCATCGCCGCGTCGAGCTGCAGGTGGTAGATCATCTCGATCAACGCCGCGCCGCCGGCCAGCGCCAGCGCACCGGCAGCGAGCAGTGCCGCATACGGCAGCAGCAGGCCGCGCAGACGGCCGAACGATGCAACCCGCAGGTTCGCCATGACCAGGCTGGCGATGCCGCCCGGTGCGAACATCACCATCAGCATGAAGCCGAGGCCGAGGTAGATCTGCCACGCCTTGGTGATCCCGGAAAACATCACCACCGCCAGCACCAGCAGCACCCCGCCGATGATCGGTCCGAAGAAATACAGCGATCCGCCGAGGAAGGTGAACAGCAGGTAGCTGCCCGAGCGCAGCCCGCTCAGCGCCTCGGCCGTGGCGCTCTCGAAGTTGAGCGCCTGCAGCGCGCCGCCGATGCCGGCGAAGAAGCCGGCGAAGATGAAGGCGATGTAGCGCACGACCTGGGGGTTGTAGCCGATGAAGGCGACCCGCTCGGGGTTGTCACGCACCGCGTTGAGCAGGCGTCCGAGCGGCGTCAGCGTCAGCGCATACAGCGCCGCGGTCGAGACCAGACAGTACGCCGCCACCAGGTAGTAGACCTGGATCTGCGGTCCGTAGCTGATGCCGAGCACCGGCGCGCCGATGACCCGGTTGGTGCTGATGCCGCCCTCGCCGCCGAAGAAGCCGGGAAACATCAGGCTCATCGAGAACACCAGTTCACCGACGCCGAGCGTGATCATCGCGAACGGCGTCGCCGCCTTCCGGGTCGTGACCCAGCCAAGCAGCGCCGCGACCGCCATGCCGGCCAGCCCGCCGACCAGCGGCATCAGCGTGACCGGGATCGGCAGCCGGCCGGCACCGGCCAGGTTCAGCGCATGGACGACGAAGAACGAACCGAGACCGACGTAGACCGCATGGCCGAAGCTGAGCATCCCGCCCTGGCCGAGCAGCAGGTTGTAGCTCAGCAGGATGACGATCAGGTAGCCCATCTGGGTGAGCATCGTCAGTGCCAGGCTCGAGCTGAAGAGCAACGGCGCGGTCAGCAGCACCAGGGCATAGCCGATCCAGGCGAGGCTGCGCAGACCCGGGCCAAATCGGCCGAGCGCGGCCGCGGCCGTGTCGCTTGCGGGAGCTTCCATGGCCGTCATCCCTCGCGCGTGCCCATCAGGCCTCGCGGGCGGAAGATCAGCATCAGGACCAGGAACAGGTACGGCAGGACCGGCGCCACCTGCGACAGCTTCAGATCGAGCACCGGGTAGGCAAGACCGGCCGGATCGAGGATGACCCCGAGTGCGCCGAGCGCGCTCGCGACCGACTGGTCGACCGCCACCGCGAGGGTCTGCAGCACACCGATCAGCAGCGAGGCGACGAAGGCGCCGGCAAGCGAACCCAGGCCGCCGATGACGACGACCACGAAGATGATCGGTCCGACGGCATGTGCCATGCCGGGTTCGGTCGCGTACGCATTGCCGCCGATCACGCCGGCCAGTCCGGCCAGTGCGGTGCCACCGCCGAACACCAGCGTCAGCACACGCGGCAGGTTGTGGCCGAGCGCCGCGACCATCTCGGGGTGCGTCAGCGCGGCGGTGATCACCAGGCCGATGCGGGTGCGTGACAGCAGCAGCCACAGCGCGCCCAGCATCACCAGCGCGACCAGCATCATGAAGCCGCGGTAGATCGGAAACTGGGTTCCGAAGACGGTGAACAACGGCCCGTCGAGCACCTCCGGCACCCGGTAGTCAACCGCCGCACGTCCCCACACCAGTTGCACGAACTCGAACACCAGGTACGACAGGCCGAAGGTGATCAGCAGCTCGGGCACGTGGCCGAACGCGCGTACGCGGCGCAGCAGGTGGCGCTCGAACAGCGCGCCGGCGGCGAAGGCAACCGCCGGTGCGACCAGCAGCGCCGGCCAGAAACCGAGGTGCGTCGTGGTCGTGTAGGCGACATAGGCACCCAGCATGTAGAAGCTGCCGTGGGCGAAGTTGAGCACGCCCATCATGCTGAAGATCAGCGTCAGCCCGGAGCTGAGCATGAACAGCAGCAGCCCATAGCTGATGCCGTTCAGCAGCGAGATCGTGAACAGTTCCATCGTGAAATCGGATCGGGCCCTGGAACGCGGGACAGCACCGCGGATCAGGCGGAAGCGTAATCGACCGGCCGCGCCGCCGAAGCTTCCTGCGAACCCTGCGTCTGTGCGTCGCGAACGGGATCCAGCCCGTCTCGGCAGGACGTGCGCGTCGCAGCGAAGCTGCCGAAGCGACCGGTCAGTCCACCCCGGGCAGGCGGTGCTGCGCGAACTGTTCGCGCAGCCTGAGCTTCTGGATCTTGCCGGTGGCGGTGTGCGGCAGCTCGTCGACGAAGGCGACATCGTCGGGGATCTGCCACTTGGCGATGCGGCCGTCGAAGAACTGCAGCAGTTCCTCCCGGCTGAGCTCGGCACCGGGTTTGCGCACGACGACCAGCAACGGCCGCTCGTCCCATTTCGGATGCCGGCAGGCGATCGCCGCCGCCTCGTGCACCGCCGGATGCGCCATCGCGATGTTTTCCAGATCGATCGAACTGATCCATTCGCCGCCGGACTTGATCACGTCCTTGCTGCGGTCGGTGATCTGCATGTAGGCGTCCGCATCGATCGACGCCACGTCGCCGGTCGGAAACCACTGCCGGCCGGCCAGCTCGATCAGCGGCGACTCCTCGCGCTGGAAGTAGCTGCTGGATCACCCACGGCCCGCGCACCACCAGGTTGCCCGAATCGGTGCCGTTCCACGGCAGTTCGCGTGCCGTCGTCGTCGACGATCGCCATGTCGACGCCGAAGATCACCTTGCCCTGCTTCTCGAGGATGCGGTGCCGCGCCTCGGCGTCGAGCGCCTTCGTGCTTGTGCCTTCAATCGCGACAGCGTGCCGAGCGGCGACATCTCGGTCATGCCCCAGGCATGGATCACCTCGACATCGAAATCGTCCTCGCAGCGTTCGCATCATCGCCGGCGGGCAGGCCGAGCCGCCGATCACCGTGCGGCGCAGCGTGCTGAATGCCAGGCCGTTCTGCTTGGCGTGGGTGATCAGGCCGAGCCAGACCGTCGGCACGCCGGCGCTGAAGGTGACGCGCTCGCCCTCCATCAGTTCGTACAGCGACTTGCCGTCGAGGTGCGGCCCCGGAAACACCAGCTTGGCGCCGATCATCGCCGCCGCATACGGCACGCCCCAGGCGTTGACATGGAACATCGGCACCACCGGCAGGATCACGTCGCGCCCGCCGACGCCCATCGCGTCCGGCATCGACAGGCCGTAGCTGTGCAGCAGCGTCGAGCGGTGGCTGTACACCGCACCCTTCGGATGGCCGGTGGTGCCTGACGTGTAGCAGATGCTCGATGCGGTGCGCTCGTCGAACTGCGGCCACTGGTAATCGCCGTCCTCGGCGTCGACCAGCTCCTCGTAGCACAGCAGGTTCGGGATCGCGCTCGACGCCGGCATGTGGGCCCGGTCGGTCATCAGCACGTAGTGCTCGACGCTCGGCAGCTGTGGCAGCAGCTTCTCGACCAGCGGCAGGAAATTCAGGTCGAAGCACAGCACCCGGTCGGCGGCGTCGCTCGCGATCCAGACGATCTGCTCCGGGAACAGGCGCGGATTGATCGTGTGGCAGACCAGCTGCGAGCCCGAGCTCGCGTAATAGATCTCGAAATGGCGATAGCCATTCCAGGCCAGCGTGCCGACCCGGTCGCCCGCCTCGCAGCCGAGCCGGGCCAGGCCTGCGCCAGCTGGCGCGCACGGCGTTCGGCGTCGCGGTAGGTGTAGCGATGGAGGTCGCCCTCGACCCGCTTCGAGACGATCTCGACGTCGCCGGCATGCCGCGCCGCATGCACCAGCAGCGACGAGATCAGCAGCGGCATGTCCATCATCTGGCCCATCAGGGCGGGGCGGTGCGGCAGGTTCGGAGTCATTGGCGGGGTCGGCAGACGACGGAACCGCATGATAGGAAGCGCGCGCTTGCGGCCGCCGTGCAGGTTTACCCTGATGCCGGCACCCGTCGCTGCGAATGGTCAACCCTGCACCCGCCGCGCCCATGGCGGGCCACTTACACTGGCGGACCTGCCGGCGTCGACTCCGCGGACACCCTGCGTCCGCGACCTTTGCAGCGGACCCGGCCCCCCACCATCAGCCCTTCCTGCCCGATCATGAACGACGAACCGACGCGCGACCGAGCGGTGCGCAAGACCGACGACGAGTGGCGCAGCCAGCTCGATGCCGAGCAGTACCGGGTTGCGCGCCAGGGCGGCACCGAGCGCGCCTTCAGCGGCCGCTACTGGGATCACTGGGAGGACGGCCGCTACAACTGCGTCGGCTGCGGCACGCCGCTGTTCGAATCGACGACCAAGTTCGACGCCGGTTGCGGCTGGCCGAGCTACTTCCGAGCCGGTCAACGCCGAGGTGATCGAGCGGATCGTCGACCGCAGCCACGGCATGGTGCGGATCGAGGTGCGCTGCAACCGCTGCGGCTCGCACCTCGGGCATGTCTTCCCGGACGGTCCGGAACCGACCGGCGAGCGCTACTGCATCAACTCGGCGTCGATCGATTTCAAGCCCCAAGGCCGCCGACCAATGAAGCTGCTGTTCGATTTTCTGCCGATCGTCCTGTTCTTCGCGACCTTCAAGTACGCCGAAGGCAACAGCGACTGGGCGGCCGCGTTCGCCACCGACCACCTCGGCTTCATGGTGTCGGGTGGCGTCGTCGGCGCGCAGGAGGCGCCGGTGCTGCTCGCCACGCTGGTGGTGATCGCCGCCACCCTGCTGCAGATCGTGTGGCTGGTGGCGCGCGGGCGCAAGGTCGACACCATGCTGTGGGTGAGCCTCGGGCTGGTGGTCGTGCTCGGTGGTGCCACGGTCTGGTTCCACAGCGAGACCTTCATCAAGTGGAAGCCGAGCGTGCTCTACTGGGTGATGGGCCTGAGCTTCTGGATCAGCCAGGTCGTCTTCCGCAAGAACCTGCTGCAGGTGCTGATGGGGCAGCAGGTCGACCTGCCGGCGTCGGTCTGGCAGCGGCTCAACTTCGCGTGGATCGCCTTCTTCGCGCCTGATGGGCGTGCTCAACCTGTATGTTGCCTACAGCTTCAGCACCGCGCACCTGGGTCAACTTCAAGCTGTTCGGCGGCATCGGCCTGATGCTGCTGTTCACGCTGGCACAGGGCATCTACCTGACGCGCCACCTGAAGCCCGAGGCCGACGCAGGTCGATCCGCCGGGCGAGGTTCGGCCATGAGCGTCGACTGCGGCCGATCTCGAGGCGGCGCTGGTCGCGGCGCTGCAGCCCGACGGCATCGAGGTGCGCGACGACAGCCACCTGCATGCCGGCCATGCCGGCGCACGCGAGGGCCGCCATTTCGCGGTGCGCATCGTCAGCGAGCGCTTCAGCGGCCTGTCGCGGGTGGCGCGCCATCGGCTCGTTTATGATGCCGCCGCCTCGCTGATCGCGCGCGGCATCCATGCGCTGGCGATCGATGCGCGCGCCCCGGGCGAGAGCTGACAGCCACCGTCCCCGCGGCTCTCGACTCTGCCGAACGGCTGCGATCCGTCTGCCGACGGGCGGAACGCACGCGGCACCGCGCCGCATCTCACCGTCTTTCCGCATTCCGTTGAAAGGTCCCAGCCGATGAACAAGTTTTCACCCCGGCCAGCGCTGCCGCCGTGCTGCTGATCTCCGCCGCTCTCGGCGCCCCGCTCGCGGTGCAGGCGCAGAACATCGCGATCGTCAACGGCAAGGCGGTGCCGAAGGCGCGCGTCGATGCGCTGATGCAGCAGGCCACCGCGCCAGGGCCAGCCGATGACGCCCGAACTCGAGACGCAGGTGCGTGACGAGATCGTCCTGCGCGAGATCTTCGAGCAGGAAGCCGACGCGCCGCGGACTGGCGCAGCAACGCCGAGTACAAGACGCAGATGGAATTCGCCCGTCAGAGCATCCTGATCCGCGAACTGTTCCAGGACTTCCAGAAGAAGAACCCGGTCACCGAGGCCGACATGCGCGCCGAGTACGACAAGTTCAAGGCAGCAGGCGGCCAGCGCCGGCAACGAGATCCGCGCCCGCCACATCCTGGTCGAGGGCGAAGCCGAGGCCAAGGAGCTGATCGCCAAGATCAAGGCCGGCGGCAGCTTCGAGGAACTCGCCAAGGCCCACTCGAAGGATCCGGGATCGGGCGCCAACGGCGGCGACCTCGACTTTGCCAACCCGGCGTCCGTACGTCCCCGAATTCGGCCAGGCCCTGACGCAAGCTGAAGAAGGGCGAGATGACCGCCGAGCCGGTCAAGACCCAGTTCGGCTACCACATCATCCGCCACGAGGACTCGCGCGCGGCACAGTTTCCGGAGTTCGACGCCGTCAAGCCGCAGATCGAGCAGCGGCTGTCGCAGATGAAGCTGGCCGAATTCCGCGACAGCATGAAGGCGAAGGCGAAGACCGACTACAAGTTCGGCCGGCAACTGCAGCAAGGCGCGCCCGTCGCAGACGTCCCGCGCGGCGCGAGTCGGTCGCATGGGGACAAGGCTGTTCTCGGCGCCTCTGCGTCCCGCGTCTGCGCTGCACGGACTTGCGTGGCTGCCTCACCGACGGTTCCAGCTCAGGCACCAGCCGTCCGGCCTCGATGTGCAGTTGCCGGTCGCAGCGCTCGGCGATCGCCGCGGTCGTGGGTGACCAGCACCAGCGTGGTGCCGGCCTCCCGGTTGAGCTCGAACATCAGCTCCATCACCCGCTCGCCGGTCGCGAAATCGAGGCTGCCGGTGGGCTCGTCGGCGAGCAGCACCGCCGGCCGCACCACGAAGGCGCGCGCCAGTGCGACGCGCTGCTGCTCGCCGCCGGACAGCAGCTTGGGATAGTGGCCGAGCCGCTCGCCGAGGCCCGACCCGCTTCGAGCAGTTCGGTCGCCTGCGCGCGCGCATCGCGCCGCCCCTGCAGTTCGAGCGGCAGCATCACGTTCTCGAGCGCATTCAGGTTGCCGAGCAGCTGGAAGCTCTGGAACACGAAACCGACGCTGGCCGCCCGCACCGCGGCGCGCTCGTCCTCGTCGAGCGTGAACAGATCGTTGCCGGCCAGGCGAACCTTGCCGCGGGTCGGCGTATCCAAGCCCGCCAGGATCGACAGCAGCGTGCTCTTGCCCGACCCGGACGCGCCGACGATCGCCGCCGACTGATGCTCGGCGAGCGTGAAATCGATATCGTCGCAGGATCGTCAGCAGACCGCCGCTGTCCTCGACCTGCTTGGTGACGCCCTCGACCGTGATGATGGGTTGGTTCATGAACGGAGTGTCTGACAATGTGGTTTTCTTCAAGTTGGCGCCGTTGACCCGGCGCGCCTGGCTCGGGCAATGTACCGTGTCGCTGCTGGCCGCCGCTGCGCCCGCGGTCATTCGCGGCCGAAGCCGGCGCGGCGGCGCCGACGCCGGTGATCCTGATCGTCGGCGACAGCCTGTCGGCCGAGTACGGCCTGCGGCGCGGCAGCGGCTGGGTGGCGCTGCTCGAGCAGCGGCTCGCGCGCGACGGCATCGAGGCCCGGGTGGTCAATGCCAGCGTCAGCGGCGACACCACCTCGGGCGGCCGTTCGCGGCTGCCGGCGCTGTTGAAGGAGCACCGGCCGACGCACGTCGTGATCGAGCTCGGCGGCAACGACGCCCTGCGCGGCCTGCCGCTGACGATGACCGAGGACAACCTGCGCGCGATGGCACGCGCCGCGCGCGACGCCGGCGCCGAGGTGCTGATCGCCGGCATGCAGATCCCGCCGAACTACGGCCGCCGGTATCGCCGAGTCGTTTGCCGCGATCTTCGCCAACGTCGCAAAGGCCGAAGGCACGCGCGCTGCTGCCGTTCCTGCTCGCCGGCGTCGCCGACGTCCCCGATGCCGAGCGCTATTTCCAGCCCGACCGCATCCATCCGAGCGAGGCCGCGCACCCGCTGATCCTCGACAACGTCTGGGCCGGTGCTGCGGCCGATGCTGCGCTGAGCGCCGCGGCGCTCGATCGCGGCGCCGAGCCCTCGCCGCTGAGCCGGCGCACTGCACTGCTGCTGCCGCGGCGTCGGCCGCGGCGGTTGCGCGAGCGGCTCGCTGCGGCGACGCGCGAGCGCCGCATCGGCGCCGGCGTGTCAGTCCCGGCCGGCATCGCGGCGGTTGCGCGCTCGGCGGCCTCGACAGGCGCGGCGCCGCATCGGCGGCAGCCGTGGCGGCGGTGCGCCACTCGCTGGCGGCCTGCATCACGGTCGAGCAGCCGGCATCGGGCGCGGCAGGCCGCTTCACCGCGCTCCATGCGACGGCCGGTCCGCGCGTCCGAACGGCCGCTCGCCGGTCATCGCCGGTCGACCGGCCACGTCCGTTCGCCGGCCGGCGGCATGCTCGGCGACCGGGCGCACGCATCGGCGGCTGCGCCGGCATGACAGGCGCCTGCAGTTGCGGCGCGGCGGCTGGCGTCTGCACGGCAGGCGCCTGCGTGCTGCGGGACTGCCGGCAGCGTGCCCGACGCTGACCCGGCGGCCGCCAGCCGTCGCCCTCGCGCCGCTCGAAGCGGCGGTCGCTGCGCACGCCGCCGCCACCACTCGCGCGGCGCCGGCGTCGCTGCGCCACTGCGACACCCGGCGCCGTCACGCGGACCGTTCGCCGCGCCGGCCGACCTGCTCGCTCCGGATCGCGCCGCCCGATCGCGCTCGCTGCGCGTCACGCGCCGGCGCATGGCGACGCCTGATCCGGAGCGCCGGCGGTGCCGCCGACCGCCATCGCCGGGCGCAGTCGCGGTCGGCGCTCGCGCTCGAACGGTCGCTCGCCGCGTCGCGGCCCCGGTCCGCCGATGCGGCCCGTGGCGGCGCTCGTGGTCGTCGAGCGGAATCGTCGTCGTGCCGTGGTGGAACTTGCGGTTGCGGTATTCGGCGCCGCGCTCGACGTGCGGCGTCTGGATCACGCGCTCGACCTCGCGCGGGTGGTGGAAGTGCGGCGCATTGACGTCGCGCACATGGCCGCGGCTGAAGCGATAGGGCGGCACATAGGCCTCGCGCGGCGCCAGCGGAATCCAGCTGACGCCGCCGCCGCGGCCGCCCGGCATGCGGCGGGCTGCGGCGTGCCGCCGATCCAGGCGACCAGCGCCGGCGCATACACCGGCCGTGCCACATAGCGCCCCGGCGCCCAGCGCCAGCGGTCGCCGACGACGACCCAGCGGCCGTAGTGGAACGGCGCGAAGCCCCACGGCGCATCGTCGACCCAGGTCCAGCCCCAGGGCGAGACCCAGGTCCAGTGCCCGGATGCATACGGTGCCCAGTCGGGCGGCACCTGGTTCGGGCGTCCACAGCGCACCGTACTCCGGATCGCTGCTCCAGCGGCCGTGGCGATCCAGGTCGTCGGCGCCGGTCATCTCGGGCGAGACGTGGACGCGCGGCGAGCGCCTGGTCGGCCGGCGCGATCGAGCTCGCTGGTCCAGGCGCTGAAGCGGTCCGATCTGCGGCGCTGACCAGGCTGTACTGCGCCTGCTGGCCGGCATCGATCCAGAACTCGGCGCGCTGGCCCTGCTGGACCGTCAGCGCGTTGCGCGCCGCGTTCGTAGCGCGCCTGGCCGGACCAGACCGTCAGCCGGCTCGCGTCGTCACGCCGGTCGACCCGGTAGCTGCCGCTGCGCAGCACCGTGAAACGGCCCTCGTCGGTGCCGAGCGAGATGCCGCTGGCGAGCTTCGGCGTTGCGCACCCGCAGCGCCAGGCTGCCGCCGTGCAGCTGGAGCTCGATCGCCTCGTCGTCGAGCCGGTCGATCTCGATCTCGGTCGCACCGTCGAGCCGGATCGCGGTCGAGCCGACCTCCCACTCGAGCCGGCTGCCGGCGTCGGTCGACAGGCGGTCACCGCTGGTGAGCGGCCGGTTGCGCTGCGCGGCGATCCACTCGCCGCTCGCCGGGATGCATCAGCCAGGCGCTGCCCTCGATCTGCGACAGCCGGCCCGACCCGTGCCGGCGGATCGCCGACCGCGTCGCGGCCGGACCGCGCTGCCGGGTCGACCACTCGGTGGCCTGGGCCAGCGCCGGCGTCGACGCCGGTCAGGCCGACGGCCAGCACACCGGCCGAGACCAGCGCGCCCGAGCTGCGAGCGCCTGCCTGGCAGCGCTGTCGAGAAACGATTCATCGCGAGTTCCTCGAATGCCCCAGCGCGATCCGGTCGAGCGGCCGTCGATACAACGCGTCGAGCCGACCGGCGCCGCCGACCGCGCTCGCATGCGCGGATTCCGTACGAGCGATCCCGCGCCGGCGGTCCGCACTCAGTCGTCATCGTCCGGACGCCAGTCTCGGGAAACAGCACGCTGGTGAAGCCGAACTGGCTGAAGTCGCGGATCCGCATCGGATACAGCGTGCCGACCAGGTGGTCGCACTCGTGCTGCACCACGCGGGCATGGAAGCCGTCGGCCACGCGCTCGATCGGCTGGCCCTGCAGATCGAAGCCGCGGTAGCGGATGCGCGCATGGCGCGGCACCACGCCGCGCAGGCCGGGCACCGACAGGCAGCCCTCCCAGTCCTCCTCCATCTCGTCGGTCAGCGGCTCGATCGACCGGATTGAGCAGCACCGTGCGGCGGCACCGGCTCGGCGTCGGGTAGCGCGGGTTGCTCCTTGAAGCCGAAGATCACCAGCGCCAGGTCGACACCGATCTGCGGTGCGGCCAGACCGGCGCCGTTGGCCGCCGCCATCGTCTCGAACATGTCGGCGATCAGCGTGTGCAGCTCGGGGGTGTCGAACTCGGTCACCGGCTGCGCGACGCGCAGCAGGCGCGGGTCGCCCATCTTGAGGATTTCACGGACGGTCATGGCGCGCGATTGGCATGCGCCGATTGTCAGCCGCGTCGTCGCGCTGCCGAGCAGCGCCAGCAGTCCCGCCTCGTCGAGCACCGTCACGCCGAGCGCCTGCGCCTTGTCCAGCTTGCTGCCGGCCTCCGCGCCGGCCACCACATAGTCGGTCTTCTTCGACACCGAGCCGGCCACCTTGCCGCCGGCGCCTCGATCAGCTCCCTGGCCTCGTCGCGGGTCAGCGTCGGCAGCGTGCCGGTCAGCACCAACGTCTTGCCGGCCAGCGGCTTCGGGCTGCGGTCGGCGCTGCCGTCGCCCTCCTCCCAGCGCGATGCCGGCGGCGCGCAGCTGCTCGACCACCTCGCGGTTGTGCGGCTGCTCGAAGAAGCTGCGGATGCTGGCGCGACGATCGGGCCGACGTCGGGCACCTCGAGCAGCTGCTCGACGCTGGCGTCCATGATGCGGTCGAGCGTGCCGAAATGGCGCGCCAGGTCCCGCGCGGTCGACTCGCCGACGTGCCGGATGCCGAGCGCGATACAGAAAGCGCGGCAGCGTCGTCTGCTTGCTCTTCTCGAGCGCGGCGACGCAGCTTGGCGGCGCTCTTGTCGGCCATGCGGTCGAGCGCCGACAGCTTGGCCAGGCCGAGCTTGTACAGGTCGGGCAGGGTGCGGATCAGGCCGCCGTCGACCAGCTGGTCGACCAGCTTGTCGCCCAGGCCCTCGATGTCCATCGCGCGGCGGCCGCGCGAAGTGCAGGATCGCCTGCTTGCGCTGCGCGGCGCAGAACAGGCCGCCGGTGCAGCGGTAGTCGATCTCGCCCGGCTTCGCGCCGCACGTCGCTGCCGCAGACCGGGCACTGGCGCGGCATGCGGAAGTTGGGCACGTAGCGCTCGCGCGCGTCCGGGCACGCGGCCGACCACCTCGGGGATCACGTCGCCGGCGCGGCGCACGATCACCGTGTCGCCGATCGCGCACGTCCTTGCGCCGCAGCTCGTCCTGGTTGTGCAGCGTCGCGTTGCTGACCGTCGTGCCGCCGACGAACACCGGCTCCAGCTTGGCCACCGGCGTCAGCTTGCCGGTGCGGCCGACCTGGATCTCGATGTCGTTCAGCCGCGGTCAGCTGCTCCTGCGCCGGGTACTTGTGCGCCACGCGCCCAGCGCGGCTCGCGCGTCATGAAGCCGAGCTGCTGCTGCAGCGCGCGCGAGTCGACCTTGTAGACGACGCCGTCGATGTCGAACGGCAGCGCGTCGCGCTGCGCGCCGATGCGCGCGGTGGAAGGCGGCCAGCGCCGTCGCCGCCCTGCGACCAGCGCGCGATTCGGCCGCCGACCGGCATGCCGAAGCCGGCCAGCGCCTGCAGCGTCTGCGGCGTGGCTGTCCGGCGGCGTCCCAGCCGTCGAGCTCGCCCAGGCCGTAGGCGAAGAAGCTCAGCGGCCGCGTGGCGGCGACGCCGGGATCGAGCTGGCGCACGATGCCGGCGGCGGCATTGCGCGGGTTGACGAAGGTCTTGCAGCCCGGCCTCGCGCTGGCGCTCGTTGAGCGCTCGAAGTCGTCGCGCCGCATGTAGACCTCGCCGCGCACCTCGAGCACCGGCGCGTGCCACGCCGCGCAGCCGGCGCGGGATCTCGCCGATGGTGCGGATGTTCTGCGTCACGTCCTCGCCGATCTCGCCGTCGCCGCGCGTGGCCGCCTGCACCAGCACGCCGTGCTCGTAGCGCAGGTTGATCGCCAGGCCGTCGAACTTCAGCTCGGCCGACGTAGTCGACCGGCGGATCGCGTCGTCGGCCAGGCCCAGCTCGCGGCGCACGCGCGCGTCGAAGCGCAGCGCCGCGGCCGGCGAGGTGTCGGTCTCGGTGCGGATCGACAGCATCGGCACGCGCGTGGCGCACCGGCTGCAGGCCGTCGAGCACCGCGCCGCCGACGCGCTGGGTCGGCGAATCGGCGCTGCGCAGCTCGGGATGCGCCGCCTCGAGCGCCTGCAGCTCGTGGAACAGCCGGTCGTACTCGGCGTCGGGGATCGTCGGCGCGTCGAGCACGTAGTAGGGGTGGGCGTGCTGCGCAGCTCGCGCGCGCAGCTGCGCCGACGCGCTCGGCCGGATCGGCCGACCGGCTTGCGCGGCCGGCCACCGCGCGCTCAGGAAAAGACGCGCCGCGCCGCGGCCGAGCCGGCCGCCAGGTCGCGCGCGTCCAGCGTGTCGTACAGGTGCTCGAGCTCGGCGCCGATCGACGCGAAGGCCGGCGGGCCGAGCGGCTGGCCGTGGTCGTCGACGATCACCGCGTCCATCGCCGCGGCCAGCGCCCGGGCGCGCGCATGCCAGGCGCGAAGGGCTCGGTCGCTGCGTCGGTCTGCGGCACGTCGAAGCTCAGCGTCAGCTCGCGCACCGCCGACTGGGTCGGGTCGTCGGCCAGCGCGGCCTGCGTGTCGAAGGTCAGCCCCAGGACCGGCGGCGCGCCGGCGTCGCTGCGCCGGCAGCACCATGCGGCCCGGGCAGCGGCCCGGCGACGAAGCCCTGCCGCGCGGCGTGCTGCTGCACGTAGCCGGGGCTCCAGGCGGCGCCGCGCGCGCGCAGCGTGAACCGCAGCTGCGCGTCGTGCTGCGCTGGCAAACGGCGTCGAGCTCGCGGGCCCGCGCCACCTCGTCGAGCATGTCCGGGAAACTCGGCCGCGCGCGCCGATGCGCATCGGCGAAGGCCTGCACCTTCATGCACGAACTCGGAGTACTCGATCTCGTTGAGCGCGCCGGTGCGGTTGGCCAGCTGCACGCCGGCCTGGAACGCGCTGTAGCGCTGGCCCGGCGGCCGGCGTTTCCCAGTCGCCGCTGTCGACGTTCAGGCCTTCGATCGCGAACGGCTTGCTGCCGGCGCGGCGCGTCGGCGGCAGCGTGCGCCAGCACGCGCCTCGCCGGTGACCGGCGACTCGAGCGTGCAGCGTGCGCGAGCACGTCGATCAGCGCATCGAGCCGCGCCGGCGCGCGGCGCGGCGGTGCGCAGCCGGCGGCACCGGCGTCGCCGGCTCGGTCGACGTCGCAGCGGTCGGGTCGTCGGCGCGCTCGGTCCGGCGGCGCCGCCGTGTCGTGCTCGTAGGCGCACCACCGGATCGGCCGGGAAGCCCGGCTCCAGCGGCAGGTCGCCGGCGCGCGCCGAGCGTCGGGCTCGCGCTGGTCGGCGCGGGCCGGCGGCCGCGCTTCGGGCCGGCCTTGCGGATCTGCCAGCTGTTGTAGGCGACCACGCCGAGCACGGCGATCGCCGCCGAGCGCGGCCAGCGCCAGGGTCAGGTCGTCCATGCGTCAGGCGGCCTCGGCCAGGCTGTGGGCGGCTTCCATGTCGACCGCGACGATGCGCGAGACGCCCTGCTCCTGCATCGTCACGCCGATCAGCTGCTCGGCCATTTCCATCGCGATCTTGTTGTGGCTGATGAAGAGGAACTGCGTTTCCTGCGCTCATCTGCCGTCACCAGCTTGGCATAGCGCTCGGTGTTGGCGTCGTCCAGCGGCGCGTCGACCTCGTCGAGCAGGCAGAACGGCGCCGGGTTGAGCTGGAAGATCGCGAACACCAGCGCGATCGCGGTCAGCGCCTTCTCGCCGCCCGACAGCAGGTGGATGGTCTGGTTCTTCTTGCCCGGCGGCTGCGCCATCACCTGCACGCCGGCGTCGAGGATCTCGTCGCCGGTCATCACCAGCCGCGCGTTGCCGCCGCCGAACAGCTCGGGAACATGCGGCCGAAGTGCTCGTTGACGGTCTGAAGGTGCTGCCGAGCAGCTCGCGCGTCTCGCAGGTCGATCTTGTGGATCGCGTCTTCGAGCGTGGTCATCGCCTCGTTCAGGTCGGCGGTCTGCGCATCGAGGAAGCTCTTGCGCTCGCGCGACGGCGTCAGCTCGTCGAGCGCGGCCAGGTTGACCGCGCCCAGCGCGGCGATCTCGCGGTTCAGGCGGTCGATCTCGCCCTGCAGGCCGGTCAGGCGCACGCCGTCGGCGGTCGATCTGCGCGCCGAGCGCCTCGCAGGTCGGCCTGGGCGTCGGCCAGCAGCTGCTCGAGGTACTGCGCGCCGCCGAGCTGCGCCGCCTGCTCCTTGAGCTGCAACTCGGTGATGCGCTCGCGCAGCGGCTCGCAGGCTCGCGCTCGAGCTGCAGGCGCCGCTCGTCGCGCGGCGCGCAGCTTGGCGGTCAGGTCGTCGTACTCGCTGCGCTGCGCGCGCCAGCGCCTGCTCGCGCTCGAGCTTGCAGCGCCAGCGCGGCCTGCAGGCCGGCCTGCGGCGGCGGCGTCGGTCAGGCGCGTCGAGCTCCTCCTGCGCGCGCTGCACGCTCTGCTGGTCGATCGACGCGCCTGCTGCGCCGCGGTCTCGATCGCGCGCTGCAGCTCGCCGCGGCGCGCGGCCAGCGAGCGCGGCGCAGAACTGCGCCTCCTGCGCCTGGCGCTCCAGGCCGCGCTGCTGCTCGCGCGCTTCGGCCAGCGTGCGCTCGGCCTCGATCACGCGCTCGTCGAGCTGCGGCGTGGCGCTCCTGGCTGTCGGCCAGCTGCATGTCGAGTTCCTCGAAGCGCGCCTTCGGCGGCGACGCGGCGCTCCTGCAGCTCCTCGAGCTGCGCGTCGACCTCGGCCAGGTCGCCGGCGAGCTGCTCGCTGCGGGCGCGGGTCTGCTCGGCCAGCTGCGTCAGGCGCAGCAGTCTCGACCTGCAGCTCGTGCGCGCGGCTCTGCGTCTCGGCGGCTTCGCGCCGCGCCTGCACCAGGCGCTGCGACGCCTCGGTGTAGGCGGCCTCGGCGCGCACCAGCGCGCTGCGCGCCTCGTCGGCGATCAGCGCCTGCGCGCGCAGCTGCGTGTTCGAGGTTCTCGATCTCCTGCGCGCGCGCCAGCAGGCCGGCCTGCTCGGAGTCGGGCGCATAGAAGCTGACGCTGTAGCGCGGTGACCGCATGGCCGCTCGCGACGTCATGATCGCCTCGCCGGGCGCAGCTTGCGCGCGCGCGGCCAGCGCCTCGTCGAGGCTCGGCGGCGGTGTAGACAGCCGTCGCAGCCAGTCGGCGAGCAGCGCCTGCTGGCCGGCGTCGTTCAGGCGCAGCAGGTCGCGCCAGGCGCGGCAGGCCGGTCGCGATGCTCGGCGCGGCGGCAGCCGGCGGCGCGGCGTGTAGAACGCCAGCTTGGCCGGCGGCGCGTCGGCGGCGAAGGCGCGCACCATGTCGAGCGCGACCGACCTCGAGCGCGCCCAGGCGCTCGCGCAGCGCCGCTTCGAGCGCGCTCTCCCAGCCCGGCTCGATGTGGATGCGGCTCCACAGGCCCTGCAGGCCGTCCAGGCCGTGCTTGGCCAGCCAGGGCTTGAGCTTGCCGTCGGTCTGCACCTTCTCCTGCAGCGCGCTGCAGCGCCTCCAGCCGGCGCCGACAGGTCGGCCTGCTTGCGCGCCTTCGGCGTTGACGGCCTGCTGCTGCGCGCGGCGCGTCCTCGTCGAGCTGCGGCACCTGCTCCTGCAGCTCGTGCAGCCGGGCGTCGGCCAGTCTCGGCGGCCTCGTCGGCCGGCGCCGAGCTGCTGCTGCAGCGTCGGCCAGCCGCGCCTCGTCGGGCGCGGCCAGCTGCGTTGCTGGTCGGCGGCCAGCCGCTCGCGGCGCTGGCTGCAGCTGGCGCGCCTGCTCGTCGATGTTGCGCTGTCGGCGGCCAGCACCTGGATCTGCTGCTGCACCTGCGTCGACGCTGCGCGCGCTGCTCGTTGGCGCGCGCCTGCGCGGCGCGCAGCGCCTCTTCGAGCTCGGGCAGGCTGCTGCGCCTGCTCCTCGGCCTGCGCGGCCAGCAGCTCGGCCTGTTCCTCGGCGGCGGCGATCTGCTCGGCCGACCTGCTCGAGCTCGGCCTGCGCCTGCGCCTGCGCGGTCGGCCCACTGCGCGGTCTGCGCCTTCAGCTCGGCCAGCCGCTGCTCGACGCGCTGGCGGCCTTCGACCACGATAGCGGATGTCGCTCCTCGAGCCGGCTGACCTCGGCGCTGGCCTCGGCCAGCGCTGCCCTGCGCTGGTTGCACCTGCGTCGCCGGCCGCGTAGTGCGCCTGGCGGATGGTCTCGAGCTCGGCCTCGACGTGGCGCAGCTCGGCCATGCGCGCCTCGAGCGTCGTTGGTCGCCTCGTCGCACCGCCTGCGCTTGACGCGCTGCTGCTCGGTCGGCCGCGTCGCGGTGCTTCAGGAACCACAGCTGGTGCTGCTTGAGCGTGCCCGTCGGCCTGCAGCGCGTGGTAGCGCTGCGCCACCTCGGCCTGCTTCTCGAGCTTGTCGAGGTTGGCGTTGAGCTCGCGCAGGATGTCCTCGACCCGGGTCAGGTTCTCGCGCGTGTCCGTCAGGCGGTTCTCGGTCTCGCGGCGGCGCTCCTTGTACTTGGAGACGCCGGCCGCCTCTTCGAGGAACAGCCGCAGCTCCTCGGGCTTGGCTCTCGATGATGCGGCTGATCGTGCCCTGGCCGATGATGGCGTAGGCGCGCGGGCCGAGGCCGGTGCCGAGGAACACGTCCTGCACGTCGCGCCGGCGCACCGGCTGGTTGTTGATGTAGTAGCTGCTGGTGCCGTCGCGCGTCAGCACGCGCTTGACGGCGATCTCGGCGAACTGGTTCCACTGGCCGCCGGCGCGGTGCGTCCGCGTTGTCGAAGACCAGCTCGACGCTGGCGCGGCTGGCCGGCTTGCGGTTGCCCGAGCCGTTGAAGATCACGTCCTGCATCGACTCGCCGCGCAGCTCGCTGGCCTTCGATTCGCCGAGCACCCAGCGCACCGCGTCCATGATGTTCGACTTGCCGCAGCCGTTCGGGCCCGACCACGCCGACCAGCTGGCCGGGCAGCTGGAAGTGGGTGGGTTCGGCGAACGACTTGAAGCCGGACAGCTTGATGGAATTCAGACGCATGGGGTTGCGGTGCGGCCGCGGCAGGTTCCGCTGCAGGCCCTGAAAGGCTTCGCTAAGCTGTTGATTTGATTGGGCTTTGTGCCGCTGCGGCGACGCCCGAGGGAGGCCGGATGATAACATCGCGCCACCTCGGGCCAGCCCTGCGTGACCCGCCCTGAAACTGACCGCCGCACGCTCTGCCGGCGCCCTCGCATGTCCAAGAAGAAGACCGCCCCCGAACCCGCGATCACGCACACCGGCGTGCGCGTGAAGCCGGCCACGCCGCCATCGGTGCCGAGCAAGCAGCTCGACGTGTTCGACAACCCGGCCGCCGAGCGCGACTACCTGATCCAGTTCCAGATCCCCGAGTTCACCTGCCACTGCCCGCTGACCGGCCAGCCCGACTTCGCGCACTTCACGATCGACATGATCGCCGACCAGCTGCTGCGTCGAGCTGAAGAGCCTGAAGATGTACATGTGGAGCTACCGCAACGAAGGCGCGTTCCACGAGAAGGTCACCAACACCATCCTCGACGACATCGTGGCGGCGACCGCGCCGCGCTTCGTGCGCATCGCTGGCCAAGTGGTACGTGCGCGGCGGCATCTACACCAACGTGGTGGCCGAGTACCGCGCGCCGGGCTGGCAGCCGCCGGCGCCGGTGCACCTGCCGAGCCTGCCGACGCAGCAGACCGGCCTGCTCGGTTGAGCGCCTGATAATCGCGCGCATGAATCCGCTGCTCGGCAAGCTCCATCCCTATCCGTTCGAGCGGCTGCGCGCGCTGACGCGCGACATCGTCCCGAATCCGGCCTACGAGCCGATCAGCCTGGGCATCGGCGAGCCGCGTCATCCGACGCCGGCGCTGGTCGAGCAGGCGCTGACCGCGCAACCTGGCGGGCCTGTCGGTCTACCCGGCCACCGCCGGCGACCCGGCGCTGCGGCGCGCCTTCACCGACTGGATGGCGCGCCGCTATCGGCTGCAAGCTCGATCCGGCGACGCAGGTGCTGCCGGTCAACGGCTCGCGCGAGGCGCTGTTCGCCTTCGCGCAGACGGTGATCGATCCGACGCGCGCCGGCGCGACCGTGGTCTGCCCGAATCCGTTCTATCAGATCTACGAAGGCGCGGCGCTGCTCGCCGGCGCCGAGACCGCCTTCGCGCCCAGCGACCCGGCGCGCAACTTCGCCGTCCGACTGGGGCGCGATCGCCGACGCGACCTGGGCCCGCACCCAGCTGCTCTATGTCTGCTCGCCGGGCAACCCGACCGGCGCGGTGATGCCGCTGGCGGAATGGAAGATGCTGTTCGAGCTGTCCGACCGCCACGGCTTCGTGATCGCCTCCGACGAGTGCTATTCGGAGATCTACTTCCGCGACGAGCCGCCGCTCGGCTCGCTCGAGGCGGCGCACGCGCTCGGGCGCGGCGACTTCCGCCGCCTGGTCGCCTTCACCAGCCTGTCCAAGCGCTCCAACGTGCCGGGCATGCGCTCGGGCTTCGTCGCCGGCGATGCGGCCATCCTCAAGCAGTTCCTGCTCTACCGCACCTACCACGGCAGCGCCATGAGCCTGGCCGTGCAGCACGCCAGCATCGCCGCCTGGAACGACGAGGCGCACGTGGTCGCCAACCGCGCAGCAGTACCGCGACAAGTTCGCCCAGGTCACGCCGGTGCTGGCGCAGGTGCTCGACGTGGCGCTGCCCGACGCCGGCTTCTACCTCTGGCCGGCCATTCCCGGGCGCTGGGGCGGCGACGACGTCGCCTTCGCGCGCGGCCTGCTCGCTCAATACAATGTGGCGGTGCTGCCGGGCAGCCTGCTGGCGCGCGAGGTCGGCGCGGACAACCCCGGGCGCGGGCCGGATCCGGCTGGCCCTGGTCGCCGAGACCGCCGAATGCCTGGAAGCCGCGCACCGCATCGTCTCGTTCGTGCGCGACCACGCCTGACACCAGCGCGCCTCGCGGTCCTCGGGCCGCCCCGTCCATCCACCCTTGCCTTTTCGCAGCCATGAGCCAATCACCGCAAGAAATCATCGAACTCGCCTGGGAAAACCGCGGCCATCACGGCCACCAACAGCCCGGAGGTGCGCGATGCGGTCGAGCAGACGATCGCCGACCTGAACAGCGGCCGCGTGCGCGTGGCCGAGCGCGAGGGCGTCGGCCAGTGGAAGGTCAACCAGTGGATCAAGAAGGCGGTGCTGCTGTCGTTCCGCCTGAACGACAACCAGATGATGCATGCCGGCGAGCTGACCTTCTTCGACAAGGTGCAAGACCAAGTTCAGCCACCTCGAGCGAAGCCGAAATGCCGCGCCACGGGCGTGCGCATCGTGCCGCCGGCGGTGGCGCGGCGCGGCTCGCTTCCTCGGCAAGAACGTCGTGCTGATGCCCGTCGTTCGTCAACATCGGCGCCTATGTCGACGAAGGCACGATGGTCGACACCTGGGCCACCGTCGGCTCGTGCGCGCAGATCGGCAAGAACGTGCACCTGTCGGGCGGCGTCGGCATCGGCGGCGTGCTCGAGCCGCTGCAGGCCAACCCGACCATCATCGAGGACAACTGCTTCATCGGCGCGCGCTCCGAGGTGGTCGAAGGCGTGATCGTCGAGGAGAACTCGGTCATCAGCATGGGCGTGTACATCGGCCAGAGCACCAAGATCTACGACCGCGCCACCGGCGAGGTGAGCTACGGCCGCGTGCCGGCCGGCTCGGTCGTGGTCAGCGGCAACCTGCCGTCGCGCCGACGGCAAGTACAGCCTGTACTGCGCGGTCATCGTCAAGCAGGTGACCGCCGAGACGCGCGCCAAGACGAGCATCAACGACCTGCTGCGCGCCTGATGCAGCGACCGCTGCGGCCGAAGATGAACAGCTTTGGCCACGGGGAGCGAAGCGGATGAGCGGCGGAAATCTGGAGCGGGTGCTGCGGCTGATGGCCGAGAAGGGCGCGTCCGACGTGTACCTGTCGGCCGCGACCGCCGATCCTGATCAAGATCAACGGCCAGATCCTGAAGCTGAGCGACCAGCCGCTGACGCCGTCGCAGCCGCGCCAGCTGCTGGCCGAGCTGCTCACGCCGCGCCAGCTCGAGGAGCTCGACGAGACCGGCGAGCTCAACATCGGCGTCGGCCTGACCGGCGTCGGCAGCTTCCGCTTCAGCGCCTTCAAGCAGCGCGGCACGGTGGCGGCGGTGATCCGCTGCATCCCGCACCAGATCCCGACGCTCGACAGCCTGAAGGTGCCGTCGATCCTGAGCAGCCTGATCCTCGAGAAGCGCGGCCTGATCCTGATGGTGGGCGCCACCGGCACCGGCAAGAGCACCACGCTGGCGGCGATGCTCGAGCAGCGCAACACGCAGCTCGTCGGGTCACATCCTGACGATCGAGGACCCGATCGAATTCCTGTTCTCGAACAAGAAGTCGGTGGTCAACCAGCGCGAGGTGGGCCGCGACACCGCACTCGCTGCAGATCGGGCTGAAGAACGCGCTGCGCCAGGCGCCCGACTGCATCCTGATCGGCGAGATCCGCGACCGCGAGACCATGACCTCGGCGCATCTCGTACGCGCTGTCGGGCCACCTGGTCGTCTGCGACCATGCACGCCAACAACAGCTACCACGCGCTCGGCCGCATCCTGTCGTTCTACTCGCCCGAAGTCGCGCCCGGCGCTGCTGTCCGACCTCTCGGCCGGCCTGCGCGCGGTCGTCTCGCAGCGGCTGGTGCGCGCGGTGGCCGGCGGGCGCGCTGCCGGCGGTCGAGGTGATGCTCAACACCAAGCTGGTGAGCGACCTGATCGAGCAAGGCCGACTTCACCGGCGTGCGCGAGGCGATGGAGAAGTCGATGGCCGAGGGCTCGCAGACCTTCGAGCAGGACCTGGCGCGCCTGATCACCGACGGGCGTCATCACGCGCGACGAAGGCCTGGCCTACGCCGACTCGCCGACCAACCTGCTGTGGCGGCTGTCGAACGACCTGACGCCGGTGTCGCGCCTGCAGACACCGGCCAAGGAAGAGACCGACGACCAGCCGAGCTTCACCGAGATCACGCTCGACGTCCGGCCCGACGAGCCGGCGGTGCGCACCTCATCGATTCCCCGCATCTGAGCGCATGACCGATCGCACCCTGCAACTGACCGAGCAGCTGATCGCCGCCGCCTCGGTGACGCCGCGCGACGCCGGCTGCCAGGCGCTGCTCGCGCAGCGCCTGCGCGCGCTCGGCTTCGACTGCGAGTCGCTCGTCTTCGGCAGCGGCGAGCAGCCGGTCAGCAACCTGTGGGCGATCCGCCGCGGCGCGTCGCCGGCCGCGCCGGTGCTCGCCTTCGCCGGCCACACCGACGTGGTGCCGACCGGCCCGCTCGACGCCTGGCACAGCGATCCCTTCGTGCCGACGCACCGCGACGGCATGCTGTACGGCCGCGGCGCCGCCGACATGAAGACCTCGCTCGCCGCGATGGTCGTCGCGTGCGAGGAATTCGTGGCCGCCCAGCCCGACCATGCCGGCTCGATCGCCTTCCTGCTCACCAGCGACGAGGAAGGCCCGGCGGTCGACGGCACGGTCACGGTGTGCGAGTGGCTGCAGCGCGCGCGGCGAGCGCATCGACTGCTGCATCGTCGGCGAGCCGACCTCGGTCGACCGCATCGGCGACATGATCAAGAACGGCCGTCGCGGCATCGCTGTCGGGCACGGCTCGCGCGTCAAGGGCATCCAGGGCCACATCGCCTATCCGCACCTGGCGCGCAACCCGATGCACCAGGCGGCGCCGGCGCTGGCCGAGCTGGCGGCGATCGAGTGGGACCGCGGCAACGACTACTTCCCGCCGACCAGCTGGCAGATCTCGAACATCCATGCCGGCACCGGCGCGACCAATGTGATCCCGGGCGAGCTGGTGGTCGACTTCAACTTCCGCTTCTGCACCGCGTCGACGCCCGGACGCCCTCAAGGCGCGGGTGCAGGACGTGCTGGACCGCCACGGCCTCGAGACCTCGATCGACTGGACGCTCGGCGGCGAGCCGTTCCTGACGCCGGCGGGCATCGCTGACCGAAGCGATGCGCCGCGCCATCGAGGCCGAGACCGGCGTCGCCACCGCGCTGTCGACCACCGGCGGCACCTCCGACGGCCGCTTCATCGCGAAGATCTGCCCGCAGGTGGTCGAGTTCGGCCCGGTCAACGCCAGCATCCACCAGATCGACGAGCACGTGCGCGTCGCCGACATCGAGCCGCTGAAGAACATCTACCGGCGCACGCTCGAGCACCTGCTGCTCGACCCCGCCACACCGACATGACCCTGATCGAGCTCATCACCGCGCAAGCCGCCCGCCTCAAACAGGCGGGCGTTTCGTTTGGACACGGCACGACCAACGCCTTCGACGAGGCCGCCTGGCTGGTGCTGTGGCGCTCGGCCTCGGCTTCGACACGCTCGAGGCCCGGGCGCGCGCAGCCGGTCGATCCGGCCGAGCGAGGCGAAGGCGGTCGAGCTCGTCACGCGGCGCATCGAGACGCCGCACTGCCGGCGGCCTACCTGACGCGCGAAGCGTGGCTGCAGAACGTGCCGTTCTACGTCGACGAGCGCGCCATCGTGCCGCGCTCGCTTCATCGCCGAACTGCTCGTCGACGGCGAAGAGACCGGCGCGCTGGACGCCTTCCTGTCCGACCAGACGGCAGCGCGTGCTCGACCTGTGCACCGGCAACGGCAGCCTGGCGGTGATCGCCGCCATGGCCTATCCGGAGGTGCGCGTCGACGCCGCCGACATCGACGCCGGCGCGCTCGAGGTGGCGCGCATCAACGTCGAGCGGCATCGCCTGGGCGAGCGCATCCGGCTGATCCAGTCCGATCTGTTCGAGCGCGCTCGACGCGCAGTACGACCTGATCCTGTGCAACCCGCCGTACGTCAACGCACAGCAGCATGGACGCGCTGCCGGCCGAATACCGCCACGAGCCGGCGCTCGCGCTGGCCGGCGGCGCCGACGGCATGGACCTGGTGCGCCGCATCGTCGACGGCGCGCTGGAACGCCTGACGCCGCACGGCGTGCTGGTGCTCGAGATCGGCCACGAGCGGCGCCATTTCGAGGAGGCGTTCAAGCGCCTGGAGGTCGTCTGGCTGGAGACCAGCGCCGGCGACGACCAGGTGCTGCTGATCGAGCATGCCGCGCTGCAGCGCTGGCAACAGCGGCGCCGGCCGGGAGGACAGCGATGATCACCGTCAGCAATGTCACCCTGCGCCGCGGCACCAAGGTGGTGCTCGAATCGGCCAGCGTCACCCTCCAGCCGGGCGAGAAGATCGGCCTGGTCGGCCGCAACGGCGCCGGCAAGTCGAGCCTGTTCGCGCTGCTGACCGGCAAGCTGCAGAGCGATGCCGGCGATGTCGCGATGCCGCCGCGCTGGCGGATGGCGCGAGGTGGCGCAGTAGATGCCGGAGACCGACCAGCCGGCGACCGACTTCGTGCTCGAAGGCGACATCCGGCTGATGCGCGCGCAGGCCGCGCTGGTGGCGGCCGAAACCGCCGACGACGGCCATGCCATGGCCGAGGCGCACCACGACATCAGCGAAGCCGGCGGCTTCGAGGCGCGCCCGCGCGCGCAGGCGCTGCTGATGGGCCTGGGCTTTCGCGGCGACCAGCTCGACGAGCCGGTGAACAGCTTCTCGGGCGGCTGGCGCATGCGGCTGCAGCTGGCGCGCGCGCTGATGTGCCCGGCCGACCTGATGCTGCTCGACGAGCCGACCAACCACCTCGACCTCGACGCCCTGGTCTGGCTCGAGGCCTGGCTCAAGCGCTACGACGGCACGCTGATCGTGATCAGCCACGACCGCGAATTCCTCGACGCGATCACCGGCGTCACGCTGCACCTCGACGAGACCAAGCTGACCCGCTACAGCGGCAACTACACCGCCTTCGAGGAGATGCGCGCCGAGCGGCTGGAGCAGGCGCAGGCCGCGTTCGACAAGCAGAAGGAGCGGATGGCGCACCTGCAGAAGTTCATCGACCGCTTCAAGGCCAAGGCGAGCAAGGCCAAGCAGGCGCAGAGCCGCGTCAAGGCGCTGGCGCGGATGGAAAAGCTCGGGCCGGTGCTCACCAGCTCGGACTTCCAGTTCGAGTTCCGCGAGCCGGCCTCGCTGCCCAATCCGATGCTCGCCTTCGCGGGGCTGGCGTGCGGCTACGCCGGCGTGCCGATCGTGCGCGGCATCGAGCGCTCGGTGCTGGCCGGCCAGCGCATCGGCATCCTGGGCGCCAACGGCCAGGGCAAGTCGACGCTGGTCAAGACCATCGCGCACGAGATCGCGCCGGTGGCCGGCGGCATCACCGAGGGCAAGGGTCTGTCGATCGGCTACTTCGCGCAGCAGGAGCTCGACGTGCTGCAGCTCGACGACGGGCCGCTGATGCACATGGTCCGGCTGGCGCGCGATGTCGGCCCGGCCGGGCGCGAGCAGGAGCTGCGCGACTTCCTCGGCTCCTTCCGCTTCATCGGCGACATGGTCAACCAGCCGGTCGGTTCGCTGTCGGGCGGCGAGAAGGCGCGCCTGGTGCTGGCGATGCTGGTCTGGCAGCGCCCCAACCTGCTGCTGCTCGACGAGCCGACCAACCACCTCGACCTGACCACGCGCGAGGCGCTGTCGATGGCGCTCAACGAGTTCGAGGGCACGGTCATGCTGGTCAGCCACGACCGCGCGCTGCTGCGCGAGGTGTGCGACGAGTTCTGGCTGGTCAGCCGCGGCGTGCTCGAGCCCTTCGACGGCGACCTCGACGACTACCAGCAGTGGCTGCTCGACAACTCGCGCGAGATGGCACGCCAGGCGCGCGACAGCGCACGTGGCGCGGCCAAGGCCGCCGCGCCGGCGCGCACCGGCAAGCGCGAAGCAGCGGCACAGGCGCCCGCCGCAGCGGCCACCAAGCAGGACCGCAAGGCGGCGGCCGATGCACGGGTGCAGCGCGCCGACCAGCTCAAGCCGCTGCGCAAGGAGTTCAACCGGATCGACAACCGGCTGGGTGTGCTGCATGGCGAGCGAGACGCGATCGAGGCCGGGCTGGCGCGTGCCGATCAGACGCCCGACCAGCTGGCGGACGCCGGCCGGCGTCTGAAATCCATCGTCGGAGAGATCGAGCAGCTCGAGGGCCGCTGGCTCGAACTCAGCACCGAGATCGACACGCTCGCCGACGAGAAAGGCTGATCGCTCGCGGGGCCGGGCAAGGCCCTGCCAACGATGCGGTCATCATATTGTGTGCAATTCAATCGCGCATTCCAGCTTAAGCTGGCGGCATGTCAACACCCGCTGTCGTCGCCGCCAGCCAGGCCAGCGCCACCGCGCCGCTCGGCCTCGACCGCCAGCTGTGCTTCGCGCTCTACTCGACCTCGCTGGCCATGACGCGGCTTTACAAGCCGCTGCTCGAGCCGCTCGGCCTGACCTATCCGCAGTACCTCGTGCTGCTGGTGCTGTGGGAGAAGGACGACCAGATCGTCAGTGCCCTCGGCGAACGGCTGTTCCTGGACTCGGGCACCTTGACCCCGCTGCTCAAGCGGATGGAAGCTGCGGCGTTGATCGAGCGGCGCCGCGCAAGCGACGACGAGCGTCGGGTGCATGTGCGGCTCACCCATGCCGGCCGGGCGTTGCGGACATTGGCCGCCCGGCTGCCACCGCAGCTGCTCGACGCGAGCGGCTGCGCAGCGCCCGAGCTCGCCCAGTTGACCGAGACCTTGCAAAGCTTGCGCACCCGGCTCCAGTCCGCGGCGCGCTGACCCGGTTCTACCCACCCACCTGAAAGGAATGACGATGGCACTCGATAAAGTGGTCTACACCGCAACCGCCACCTCCACCGGCGGCCGCTCCGGCACCAGCAAGAGCTCGGACGGCGCGCTCGAAGTCACGCTGACGACACCGAAGGAACTCGGCGGCGACGGCGCGCGCGGCACCAACCCGGAGCAGCTGTTCGCAGCCGGCTACTCGGCGTGCTTCATCGGCGCGCTCAAGCATGTGGCCAGCCAGCAGAAGATCAGCCTGCCGGCCGCCACCTCGATCACCGCCGATGTCGGCATCGGCCCGATCCCGGCTGGCTTCGGCATCCAGGTCGCGATGAAGGTCTCGATTCCCGGCATGGAGCGCGCCCAGGCCGAGAAGCTGGTCGAGGCCGCGCACCAGGTGTGCCCGTATTCGAACGCCACCCGCGGCAACATCGACGTCGACCTGACCGTCGCCTGACGGCCGGTCTTGTGGGAGGGCCTGCAGGCCCGATCACCGCGCGGGCCTTCGGCTGCACCGCTCGCGCCTGAAGGCGCTCCTACAAAATCTCCCATGTAGGAGGGCCTTCAGGCCCGATCACCGCGCGGGCTTTCGGCTGCACCGCTCGCGCCTGAAGGCGCTCCTGCAACAATCTCCCATGTAGGAGGGCCTTCAGGCCCGATCACCGCGGGTTCCGGCTGCATCACCCGCTCGCCGACGCCCCCGTCGGCCAGCTCCCGCCCGGCTCACGCGGCGCCGGGCCCACGGTCGCGGCGCTCCAGCAGCCACAGCAGGAGCTCGATGCGCGCCTGCACCGCTGTCAGCGCACCGGCTCCTGCCATTGGCAGCAGCTCGGTCGCAGCCGTCGCGTCGAGCAACTGATCCGATCCCGCACCGACCAGCGCACCAGCCGCACAGCGCGTGCTCCGCACCACCGCCACCCCGGCCGCTGCGGCCGGCGCAGTCCCTCCTCGAGCGCACGGTGCAGGGTGCCGTTGCCGGTCGCCGCAACCACGATGCCGTCGACCCCGGCGCTGACGAGCGCGTCGACGCCGCGCCGATCGGCCCCGGCGTGGCTGGTCACGATCTCGACCCACGGCCAGCTGGCCGGATCAGCCTGCAGCGCAGCCCCGCGCGGCGCGCCGGGTTGCGCCGAGGCGAGCGGCCAGCCCCGGAACACGCGCACCCTGCCCTGCTCGACCGATGCCAGTGCGCCGCCATCACCGGCCCCGAAGGCATCGAGCCGGTATGGATGCAGCTTGCGCAGATCGCGCCCGGCGAAAACCTGACCGGCGACGACCGCAACCACCCCACCCATTCCCGGCCACCGCGCCACGCACGCGGCATCGAGCAGGTTCTGCGGCCCGTCGGAATGGAGCGCGGTCGCCGGCCGCATGGCCGCCGTCAGCACCACAGGGCGATCGGTCGCGACCACCCGATCCAGAAACCAGGCCGTCTCCTCGAGCGTATCGGTGCCGTGCGTGATCAGCACCGCGCCGACATCGGCGCGCGCGAGGTGGTGCCGCACCCGCAGCGCCAGCCGCTGCAGGGTCGCGTGGTCCATGTCCTTGCTGTCGATCTGGGCCACCTGCTCGACCTCGAGCCCGCTGCGATCAAAGCCCGGGATGTCGGCGAGCAGTTCGGTCACACCGAGCTGCGCAGCGGTGTACCCGACATGGTCCGCCGGGTCGCCGGCCGAACCGGCAATGGTTCCACCGGTGCCCAGCACGACCAGGCGACGAGACAGGCTTTGCATTTTGTCGATAACTGGATAAAAATACAGGTTGACCGTATCGAGGAGTCCCATGCTCGCAGCACCGAAGCTCACCGACCGACAGCAGCAGATCTTCGATCTGGTGCGCAGCACGATCGAAAGCACCGGCGCCCCGCCGACGCGGGCCGAGATCGCCACCGCGCTCGGCTTCCGGTCGGCCAACGCAGCCGAAGAACATCTGCAGGCGCTTGCCCGCAAGGGCGTGATCGAACTCGTCGGCGGCACCTCGCGCGGCATCCGACTTGCAGTCTGACACACTGCGTGCCGTGCAACAGCGGCGCCAGGCACAGACCAGTCTGCCGATCCCGGGCCTGTCGCAGCTGAGCCTGCCGCTCGTCGGGCGGGTGGCTGCCGGCAGCCCGATCCTGGCCCAGGAGCACATCGACCAGACCTACACGGTCGAGGCCGGCCTGTTCAGTCGCCGACCCGACTACCTGCTCAAGGTGCGCGGCATGAGCATGCGTGACGCCGGCATCCTCGACGGCGACCTGCTCGCGGTGCAGCAGGCGAGCGAGGCCCGCAACGGGCAGATCGTGGTGGCACGGCTCGGCGACGATGTCACCGTCAAGCGCTACCGGCGCAGCCGCAGCGGCATCGAGCTGCTGCCCGAGAATCCCGATTTCGAACCGATCGTGGTCGCCGACGGCGACCCGCTGTTCGCCCTGGAAGGACTGGCCGTCGGCCTGATCCGCAACGGGGCATCGTTCTAGCGGGCGCTGCCCGAGGCCTGGGCCGGGTCTGCATTCATCAGGAGGAGGCATGCTGCCACCATCGATCGAGAAGGCACCCCCGCGCTGCAGAGGCGCCGTCCCGCCGGCCGCGGTCGCCGTGGCCATGCCACGGTGCTGCGCATCCCCAAGGCCGAGCATGCCGCCGCCTGCACCCAGCTCGAGCAGTTGCCCAACATCGGCCCGAAGCTTGCCGCCGACCTGCGCCGGATCGGCATCGACATGCCACAGCAACTCGTGCGTCATGATGCCTTCGAGCTGTACCAGCGGCTGACCCGCATCACCGGCAAGCGCCAGGATCCCTGCGTCCTCGACACCTTCCTTGCCATCATCGACTTCATGCGCGGTGCACCCCCCGCCCCGTGGTGGCGCTACACCGGGGAGCGCAAGCTGCGTTTCGGACAGCTCTAGCGGCTCGGACCGTCGCGGGCACCGCACCGCGACGTGCGCCATGCCCCCTGGCACATTCTGTAGGAGCGCCTTCAGGCGCGATCACCGCGCGGCATGCCGGCACCGCATCGGGCCTGAAGGCCCTCCTACACGTGCACGCGATGCCCCACAGCGCATTCTGTAGGAGCGCCTTCAGGCGCGATCACCGCGCGGCACGCCCGCACCGCATCGGGCCTGAAGGCCCTCCTACACGTGCACGCGATGCCCCACAGCGCATTCTGTAGGAGCGCCTTCAGGCGCGATCACCGCGCGGCACGCCCGCACCGCATCGGGCCTGAAGGCCCTCCTACATCTGCACGCGATGCCCCTGGCGCATTCTGTAGGAGCGCCTTCAGGCGCGATCACCGCGCGGCACGCCCGCACCGCATCGGGCCTGAAGGCCCTCCTACACGTGCACGCGATGCCCCTGGCGCATTCTGTAGGAGCGCCTTCAGGCGCGATCACCGCGCGGCACGCCGGCACCGCATCGGGCCTGAAGGCCCTCCTACATCGTGCACGCGATGCCCCAGAGCGCATTCTGTAGGAGCGCCTTCAGGCGCGATCACCGCGCGGCACGCCCGCACCGCATCGGGCCTGAAGGCCCTCCTACATCTGCATCTGCACGCGATGCCCCACAGCGCATTCTGTAGGAGCGCCTTCAGGCGCGATCACCGCGCGGCACGCCGACATCACATCGGGCAGAAGGCGCTTCTGCAGGGCGCCCCGCAAGGATCACAGGATCGCGGCCAACAGGCCGGTCCTGCTCCGTGGTCATCGGGGCTCCGGGTTGATCGCCGCTCAATCGGCCACCAGCCTCAGCGTCGCCACCGCCGGGGCGCTCCACAGCGGCAGGTCCTCGACGCGCCGCCACGGTTCGAGCAGGTCGCGGTAGTGGCGTGAGAAGAACAGCCCGGACTGGCCGGTCGACAGCATCACGCGCGACTGCCGCGGCTCGGCGATGTCGTACAGCGCGCGCAGCGACGGGCCGTGCTCGTCCAGGTAGAGCTCGCCGGTGCGCGGATCGGGCGTCAGCCCGACGCGCGAGACGTTGATGGTGTAGGTGTCGCCGCCGACCGGTGTGCGCAGTTCGAACCAGCGCGCCAGCGCCGAGACGCGGCTGAACGGCCGGTGCTCGGCACGCGCAATGTGTGCGTCGCCCCAGCGCCAGCGCGTCACGTCGCTGCCATGGGCCTGCCGCAGTTCGTCGAGCGCGGCACCGAAGGCGGCGTCGACCTGGTCGGTGCAGGTCTCGCGCCTGCGGGCGTGCGCTGATCGTCGCACCACCAGTCGTCGTCGCGTTCGAGCACACCCTCGAGCCCCTGGCGGAAGCTGCGCCCGGAAAAGCTGCGCTCGAACAGCGGTCCGAGGTCGTCGCCGAAGATGCGCCGTGTCAGGTGGCGCGTCCACGACCAGACGATCAGCGGCGCCGCCCGATCCGCCGCCATCGTCGCGTCGAAGCCCGCCAGTTCGCGCCGGGCCGCATCGGCCAGCGGATGGGCCGACTGCGCCCGTTGCAGACGCGGCAGCAAGCTGCGCACGGCGAGCGACACCTCGTCGGCCTGGATCGCTGCGCAGGCTGGCAAGGTCGTGGCGTGGCCGCGCTTCGAGCAAGCGCCTCGATGCGCTGGTGCCGGTACGGCGGCCGCCCATTCGCTGCCGATGAAGTGGCCGTAGTCGGGCGCATGGATGCGCTGGTTGGCGGTCGCGATGAAGCCGCGCGGCGGATCGATCTCGCGCGGCGTCGCACCGGCAGGCACTTAGCCGATCCAGTCGTAGCGCGCATCCCAGCCCGGCGCCGGCACCTGGCCCTTGAGCAGGTTCTCGGGGTGCCGCACCGGCACCCGTCCGGCCGTCACCAGCGCGATCCGCCCGCTGCGATCGCCGACGACGATGTTCTGCATCGGCGCCACATAGCCGGCCGCAGCCGCGATCAGTTCGTCGACGCTGCGCGCCCGATCGAAGGCCAGTCCGGTCGTCGATCGCGTCGCTGTCGACATCGAGCGCCGTCCAGCGCAGCGCCAGCGCGTGCACCGGCTCGGCCGCCGGGCCGGTCAGGCCCGGCGGTCGACGCGCCGCCGGCATCCGAGATCACCGGCCCGTGCCGCGTCTCGCGCGCCTGCATCACGACGTCGGGCCGCGCCCTTGACCTTGATCACCTCGCGGAAGACGCGAAACGGTGCCCACCCGTCGGGCGTCTGGTACTGACCGGCGTCGCCCGGGCGCAGCCGCTCGAGGTAGACATCCTGCACATCGGGATTGGTGTTGGTGAAGCCCCAGGCCAGGTCGCGGTTCTGGCCGAGCACGACGAACGGCAGGCCGGGCAGGGTGCCACCGGCGACCTGCAGATCGCCGGCCCGCAGACGCGCCAGATACCACAGCGCAGGCGCCGCCAGCTTCAGGTGCGGATCGTTGGCGAGCAGCGGCGCACCGGTGACCGAGCGGCTGCCGGCCACCACCCAGTTGTTCGACCCCTGCCCCTCGATGCCCGAGCGCGCCTCGACCCCGAGCGCCTGCCGGATCACCGGCGGCTTGCCCTGCACGTCGCGAAACAGCGGTGCATAGTCGTACTCGACCGCCGGACGCTCGCCCGGATACGGCGGCAGCAGCTGGTTGATGCGCTCGACCGGCAGCATCCTGCGCCAGCCGCATCCGCAGCAGCTCGGTCGACCAGTTGCCGCCCAGGTCCCACGCCATCATGATCGCCCAGCCCAGGCTGTCGACCGGCGTCCACGGCTCGGGCTCGATGCCGAGCGCGACGAACTCCGGCGGGCGCGCCCGCATGCCGTGCGTGATCCAGGCATTGATGCCGGCGCTGTAGGCCTCGAGCGCGCGCCGCGTCGGCGCGCTGGCCGCCTGCCACTGCGCCTGCGCGGCGCGGCGCACGCCGAGTGCGCGCAGGAAGCGGTCGGTGCCGAGCGCATCGGCGCCGAATACCTCGGCCAGCCGGCCGGACGCGACGCGCCGGTTCATCTCGAGCTGCCACAGCCGGTCCTGCGCATGCACGAAGCCGAGCGCCCACAGCCCGGCCTCGGCGGTGTCGGCATGGATGGTCGGGATCGCATGCGCATCGCGTTCGATCCGCACCGCGCCCGGCAGCACCGGCGATGCGCAGTTCGCCATCGACCTGCGGCGTGGCGCGCAGCACATACCAGGCCGCTCCGGCGCCGGCTGCCAGCGATGAACAGGCCGAGCAGCAGCGCCACGCAGCGCAGGACGCGCCGCACCGGCACCCGGCGCGCAGACCGTGCTCAGCCGCGTCACCTCGCGCATCCGGCTGGCGCCCGAACTGGTACGCCGCGCGCCGCCCTTATCGGCGCTTTGCATCGGCACCGGACGCGAACAATCGCCCGTCATGGCCGGGCAGTCGCGCGAGCGCGTCGCTGCGGCCACCGCGCATCGCGGCGATGCGTCACGGAGGGCAGCGAGCGATGCAGTGGTGGAAGCGTGATCGAGCAGCGAAGCCGGGCCGGCAGCCGGCCCGAGCGCGGAGGTCGGCAACGACCCGGATCCGGACCGATGGCAGACGACGGCAGCAGCGACGCTGCATCGGCGCTGCGCTCGCGTCTCGAGGTCTGTCCGCCGTCATTGCTCGACGACGATGCCGATTCGCCGCCTCGGCCGCATCAGCTCGCTGCTGCCGCCGCTGACGACGGTCGTGCGCTGGCTGCAGACCGGCTGGTATTCGACCGACACCGGTACGGCGCGCCGGCGCGATGCGCACAGCGCCGCTGCGCGATGCGCGGCGACGAACGGCTCGAGCAGGCGCGGGCCGCCTTCCTGCAGCGCACTGGCCGACCTGCACCCGCCGCCGCCACCGAACTGGCCAGCCGGGTGCACGCCGCGCCATTCGCTGCGCGAACTGTGGCACCTGCGCAATGCGCTGTTCACGCGCGTCTCGATCGACCACTGCGAATCGATCGCGGTGGCGCGGCTGGCCGAGCTGAACCGCTTCTTCGAAGTGCGCGACCATGCGCCGCGCCCGCGCCGGCGCTTCGGCACGCGCACCGACGGTTTCGATCCGCATCGTCCCGCGCCCTGAGCCGAGCCGCCGGCGCCCCGCGCCGGCTTCAGCGTCGCCCGAGGTAGTCGACCTTGCCGAGCTCGACGCCGTTGTGGCGCAGCAGCGCATACGCGATGCTGATGTGGAAATAGAAGTTCGGCAGCACGAAGTCGGTCAGGTAGGCCTGCCCCTGCAGCTCGAGCGGATCGCGGTTGCGCATCGGCACCTGCACCTCGCGCGTCCTCGCTGCCGTCGATCTGCGCCGCCTCGAAGCTGCTGCAGCCAGCTCACCGTCTTGTCGATGCGGGCCTTCAGCTCGGCGAGCGTCGCCTCGTTGTCCTCGTACGACGGCGCGGTCTCGCCGGCCAGCCGCGCCGCGCCGAACTTGGCCGCGTCGCAGGCGATCTGCACCTGCTTGGCCAACGGCAGCATGTCCGGCGCCAGCCGGCGACGCCGCCAGCACCGCCGGATCGAAGCCCTTGGCGGCCGCATGCGCCTCGGCCTTGTCGATGCATGCCGACAGGTTGCCGAGCATGCGCACGAACACCGGCACGCTGGCCGAGTACATCGAAATCGTCATGGGGTCTGGCTCCGCTGAAATGGAAGGTCCCGATGTTAGGGCCAGCGCGCCGCGGCGCGCGGCTGCGCCGGGTCGCCCGGAAGACCGGTGCACAATTGCGATTCATCCTTCTTCCTGCCTTCGTGCCCGCGTCGTGTCGTGAACATCATCATCCTCGACGATTACCAGGACGCTGTGCGCAAGCTGCAGTGCGCCAGCAAGCTCGATCCGTTCAACGCGAAGGTCTTCACCAACACCGTCAAGGGCATCGGGCAGCTGGCGGTGCGGCTGCGCGATGCCGAGGTGCTGGTGCTGATCCGCGAGCGCACCCAGTTTCCGCGCGCCCTGCTCGAGAAGCTGCCGCGGCTGCGCCTGATCTCGCAGACCGGCAAGGCTCGGGTCGCACATCGACGTCGAAGCCGCCACCCGGCTCGGCATCGCGGTCGCCGAAGGCGTCGGCTCGCCGGTCGCAGCGGCCGAGCTGACCTGGGCCCTGATCATGGCGGCGATGCGCCGCCTGCCGCAGTACATCGGCAACCTCAAGCACGGCGCGTGGCAGCAGTCGGGGCTGAAGTCGGCGTCGATGCCGCCGAACTTCGGCATCGGCATGGTGCTGCGCGGTCGCACGCTCGGCATCTGGGGCTACGGCAAGATCGGCCAGATCGTCGCCGGCTATGGCACGCGCCTTCGGCATGCAGGTCCTGGTCTGGGGCAGCGAGGCCTCGCGGGAGCGCGCCCGGCAGGACGGGCATGCGGCCGCAGCGAGCTGCGAAGCGTTCTTCGAGGCCATGCGACGTGCTGTCGCTGCACCTGCGGCTGAACGACGCCACGCGCGGCATCGTCAAGCTCGAACACCTGTCGCGCATGAAGCCGAACGGGCTGATCGTCAACACCTCGCGTGCCGAGCTGATCGAGCGACGGCGCGCTCGTCTCGGCGCTCAACCGCGGCCGCCCCGGCATGGCCGCGGTCGACGTCTTCGAGACCGAGCCGATCCTGCAGGGCCATCCGTTGCTGCGGCTCGAGAACGCGGTGTGCACGCCGCACATCGGCTATGTCGAGCAGGACAGCTACGAGCTCTACTTCAACGCCGCCTTCGACAACATCGTCAACTTCGTCAACGGCAACCCGACCAACATCGTCAATCCGGACGCGCTGAAGGTCCAGCGCTGATGCGTCCCGGCGGGGCCGTCGCCGCCGCCGGGCCCGGCCCCGAGGTGTTTGCTTCGCGCCTGCCGGCCACTTGCCGCGCGCTGCTGTTCGGCAACTTCGCGATCGGCTTCGGCGTGATGAGTGTCGCCGGCGGGCTCAACGACATCGTCGCTTCGCTGCAGGTGTCGGTCGCGCTCGGTGGCCAGCTGATCGCGGTGGCAGCGATGGTGATGGCGGTTTCCGCGCCGCTGCTGGCCGGCGTCGTCTCCGGACTCGACCGGCGCCGCCTGCTCAGCCTGTCGCTGCTGTGGTTCGGCATCGGACACGCCGTGTCGGCGCTGATGCCGAGCTACGCCGCGCTGCTGCCGGTGCGCGCGCTGACGGTGCTGGCCGCCGCCGTCTTCACGCCACAGGCTGCAGCGGCGGTCGGCTTCATGGCGCCGCCGGCGCAGCGCGGCCGCGCGATCACCTTCATCTTCCTCGGCTGGTCGGTCGCCTCGGTGCTCGGCATGCCGCTGTCGGCCTGGATCTCGGCCACCCTCGGCTGGCGCAGCGCATTCGGGCTGGTGGCGGTGGTGTCGCTCGTCGGCGCTGCCTGGATCGCGCAGGCGATGCCGAACGGGGTCAAGCCGGCCGCGCTGTCGCTGGCCGCGTGGCGCAGCGTCTTCACCCAGCCGCTGCTGGTGGCGATGATCGCGGTGACCGCGCTCGTCAGCGCCGGGCAGTTCATGCTGCTGTCGTTCTTCGCGCCGTATGCCAAGTACGTGCTGCACGCCAGCCCGACCGAGCTGGCGCTGCTGTTCGGCTGGTTCGGCAGCTTCGGCCTGATCGGCACGATCGTGCTGGCGCGCCGGGTCGACCGCATCGGGGCCGGGCGCGCCGCCACCTTTGCGATGCTGCTGACCGCCACCTCGCTCGCGCTCTGGCCGCTGGCCGGTTCGGTCGGCGCCGCCGCGGTGCTGATCGTGCCGTGGGCGCTGGCCTGCTTCGCCGTCAACTCGGCGCAGCAGGCGCGGCTGAGCGAGGCGGCGCCGGCACTGACCGCGGCGCTGCTGGCGCTCAATTCATCCGCCCTCTACCTCGGGCAGGCGCTCGGCGCCTCGACCGGCGCCACGCTCATCGCCCAGGTCGGCTACGGCGGCCTGAGCTGGGGCGCGCTGCTGCTGGTGCTGGCGCGATCGCGACCAGCCGCTGGATCGACGCGCACCGGCCGCAGCCCCTGCGCTGACGCAGCGCTCAGCGCTGCAGCGGCGTGGCAGCGCGCCGGCCCGACAGCAGCAGGTGCAGCAGGATCGCGCCGAAGGTCGCGGTACCGATGCCGCCGAGCGTGAAGGCGCCGAAGCGCAGCGTGAAGTCGCCGGTGCCGAGCACGAGCGGAATCGCCGCCACGATCAGGTTGCGGCTGTCGCTGAAATCGACCCGGTTCTCGACCCAGATCTTGGCGCCGGCCACCGCGATCAGCCCGAACACCACGATGCTGACACCGCCCATCACCGCCAGCGGAATGGTCTGGATCAGTGCGCCGAACTTGGGGCTGAAGCCGAGCACGATCGCCACCACCGCCGCGACCACGAACATCGCGGTCGAATAGACGCGGGTGGCCGCCATCACGCCGATGTTCTCGGCATAGGTCGTCATCCCGGTGCCGCCGGCCGAACCGCTGACCATCGTCGCGATGCCGTCGCCGATGAAGGCGCGCCCCATGTACCGGTCGAGGTTGCGCCCGGTCATCGCCGCCACCGCCTTGATGTGACCGAGGTTCTCGGCCACCAGCACCAGCGCCACCGGCGCGATCAGCAGCATCGCGCCGCCGTCGAAGACCGGCGTGGCGAAGCGTGGCACGCCGAACCAGGCCGCCGCGGCAACGCCGCTGAAGTCGATCGGCTTGCCGAGCCCGAAGCCGTTGGCAAGCACGGCATAGAAGACGCTCGCGATCAGCAGGCCGAGCAGGATCAGCAGGCGCTGCGCCATGCCGCGTGCATACACCGCCACCAGCGCCACGCTGATGAAGGTGGCCGCCTGCATCCAGGCATCGAAGGCGGTCGGTGCCATGTTCTTGACCGGCACCGAAGCCAGGTTGAGCCCGATCACCGCCACCACCGTGCCGGTGACCACCGGCGGCATCAGCGACTCGATCCAGCGCGTGCCGGCCGCCGCCACCGCAACGCCGATCGCCGCCACCACCGCGCCACAGGCGATGATCCCGCCGAGGGCGCCGGCCAGGTTCGGATTCGGCCCCTGCCCCGCATAGCCGCTGGCGGCGATCACCACGCCGATGAAGGCGAAGCTCGAGCCGAGGTAGCTCGGGACCTGGCCGCCGACGGCGAAGAAGAAGATCAGCGTGCCGACGCCGCTCATCAGGATCGCGAGGTTCGGATCGAAACCCATCAGCAGCGGCGCCAGCACCGTCGCGCCGAACATCGCGATCACATGCTGCAGGCCGAGTACCGCGGTCTGCGGCCAGGCGAGCCGCTCGTCGGGCGCGACGATGACACCGGGTCCGGCGGCAACCGGTTTCCAGTCGGGAACGAGAGGCATGGCGAGCGCATCCGGGAAATGGGAGAGGGCTGCATTCTCGATGCTTCCGCAGGTGGTCGGAGCAGACGCGTCGCGTGGCGCGCGTCCCGGCCGTTGCCTTCGGCATGGTTGGTCGTTGCGTCCGTTGGTCGTTGGCTGCGTCGCGATCGGCCGGCATGCGGCATGCGGCATGCGGCTGCGGCTGCGGTCCGCTGCGGTCTGAGGCGGTTGCGGTGGCTCCCGGCGACCGGGTCGGCGCTATGCTGCGGCGATGCCAGATGCCGATGCCGATGCCGCTCGTCGTGTTGTCCCGCTGCCGCCCGCTCCGGCCATCGGCGCTGCACCGCATGGTCGCGCGTGGCGCGGCGCTCGCGCTGCTCGTGCTGGCCGGCGGCTGTGCCGTACCGGTCGACCCCGGTCCCGCCTGGGAGTCCCGGCTGCAGCGGCCGCACCGTCGCCCTGCTCGGCGAGGTGCACGACAACCCGGCCGGTCATGCGCTGCGGCTGCAGGCGTTGAAGCGTGCGCTGGCGCGCGGCTGGCGCCCGGCGCATCGCGATGGAGCAGTTCGACATCGAGCGCCAGGGCGACATCGACCGGGCACGGCAGCGAACGCCCGCGCGACGCCGACCACCTGATCGCGCAGCGCCGGTGGCAACGGCTGGGACTGGGCGCTCTACCGGCCGCTGGTGCAGCTTGCGCTCGACCACGACCTGCCGTTGCGTCGCGGTCAACCTGCCGCGTGCCAGCGCGCTCGCGGCTGGTGCGCGAGGCCGCAACCTCGGTGCTTCGGCGCGGACCGGGCGAAGGCACTCGGTCTGTCGAGCCGCCGCCGATCCGGACTGGCAGCAGGCCCAGCAGCGGGAGATCGACGCGGGCCACTGCGGCGCGCTGCCGGCCTCGCTGCTGCCAGGCATGGTGCGCGCGCAGGCGGCCCGCGACGCGGTCATGGCCGAGCACCTGGCGCAGCAACCGGCCAGCCAGGGTGCCGTGCTGATCGCCGGCAACGGCCACGTGCGGCGCGACCTCGGCGTGCCGCGCTGGCTCGCAGCGGGCGCAACGGGTCGATCCATCGCGCGTGCTGTCGGTCGGCTACCTCGAGGCAGCGCCTGCCGATGCCGCAGCCTTCGACGCCGTCGTCGCCATCACGCCACGCACCGATCGCCCCGACCCCTGCGCCGCGCTGCGCCCACCGTCCGCCGCCGCGCGTTGATCGCGCCTGAAGGCGCTCCTACACCGATTTCCGTGCTCCCTGGTAGGAGGGCCTTCAGGCCCGATCGGCGCACCGCGCCCGAGGATCCTGCCCACCGTCCGCCGCCGCCGACCCGCGTTGATCGCGCCTGAAGGCGCTCCTACCCGATTCCCACGCTCCTTGTAGGAGGGCCTTCAGGCCCGATCGGCGCACCGCGCCTGAGGATCCTGCCCACCGTCCGCCGCCGCCGACCCGCGTTGATCGCGCCTGAAGGCGCTCCTACCTCGATTCCCACGCTTCTTGGTAGGAGGGCCTTCAGGCCCGATGCGGCGCACCGCGCCCGAGGATCCTGCCCACCGTCCGCCGCCGCCGACCCGCGTTGATCGCGCCTGAAGGCGCTCCTACCTCGATTCCCACGCTTCTTTGTAGGAGGGCCTTCAGGCCCGATGGGCGCACCGCGCCTGAGGATCCTGCCCACCGTTCGCCGCCGCCGCGCGTTGATCGCGCCTGAAGGCGCTCCTACACCGATTTCCGTGCCCCCTGGTAGGAGGGCCTTCAGGCCCGATCGGCGCACCGCCCCGACCGAGCAGGAGACGACCTCAGCGCGGATTCTCGAAGAAGATATACGGCGTCCCGAAATCGCTGATCTCGAAATAGACCCGCTTCTCGCCCGGATCGATCTGCATGTTCAGGTTCTCGTCGAGCACGCCGTAGCCGTAGCGGTACGAGCGCGGTGACGAGTCGCCGGTGCCGAGCGCGGTGCTGATCTTGTCGATCTGCAGGAAGCGGCGCACCAGCTTGTCGCCGGCGTAGACCTCGAGCACGCCGTTGGTGCCGGTCCAGTTCTGGATGCCGCGCCGGATCTGGTTCTGGCTTTCCTGCGTGCAGCCGGCCAGCGCCGATGGCCAGCGCCGCGGCGGCCAGGACGCCGGTCGTGTGGCAGGCGTTCGGTTGGTCGTCATTCGCGCGTCCCGAAAATCTTGTCGCCGGCATCGCCGAGGCCGGGGATGATGTAGCCCGAGTCGTCGAGGTGGCTGTCGATCGCCGCCGTCCAGCAGCGCACGTCGGGGTGCGCCGCCTCCAGCGCCGCGACGCCTTCCGGCGCGGCCACCAGCACCAGCGCGCGGATGTCGCGGCAGCCGCGGCTCTTCAGCAGGTCGATGGTCGCGATCATCGAGCCGGCGGTGGCGAGCATCGGATCGATGATGAGCGCGGTGCGTTCGCCGAGATGACCGACGAAGCTTCTCGAAATAGTGCTCCGGCTGCAAGCGTCTCGTGGTTGCGCGCCAGCCCGACCAGGCTGACCTTGGCGTTCGGCACCATGTCGAGCACGCCGTCGAGCATGCCGATGCCGGCACGCAGGATCGGCACCACGGTCAGCTTGCGGCCGCTGATCTGCTCGACCTCGGCCGGGCCGCTCCAGCAGGCGATGCTGATCGTCTCGAGCGGAAAGTCGGCGGTGGCCTCGTAGGCCAGCAGGCGCGCCAGCTCGTTCGGTCAGCTCGCGGAATTTCTTGGTCGAGATGCCTTCCTCGCGCAGCAACCCGACCTTGTGGCGCACCAGCGGGTGCCTGACCGCGATCACCGTCATCTGACATTCCTTTGACGCAGCGCCTCGTAGAGGCAGATGCCGGATGCGACCGACACGTTCAGGCTCTCGACCGCGCCGCGCATCGGCAGCTGCACCAGCTCGTCGCAGCGCTTGGTGGTGAGCACGCGCATGCCGCTGCCTTCGGCGCCGAGGACGATCGCCACCGGTCCGCTCAGGTCGGCGTCGTAGAGCGAGGCCGGCGCATCGTCGGTCGTGCCGATGATGCGGATGTCGCGCTCCTTCAGTTCCTCGAGCGTGCGCGCCAGGTTCGTCACCATCAGGTACGGCACCGTCTCGGCGGCGCCGCTGGCCACCTTGGCGACGGTCGCATTGATGCCCACCGCATGGTCCTTCGGCGCGATCACCGCATGCACGCCGGCCCCGTCGGCCACGCGCAGGCAGGCGCCGAGGTTGTGCGGATCGGTGATGCCGTCGAGCACCAGCAGCAGCGCCGGCCCACGCCCCTCGGCCTCGACCGCGTCGAGCAGGTCGTCGAGCGAATGGCCGAGCGCGACCGGCTCGACGCGCGCCACCACGCCCTGGTGGCGCGGATTGCCGCGACAGCTTGCGTCAGCCGCTCGTCGTCGCTGTCGACCACGCGCACGCCGGCCTCCTTGGCGCGCTCGACCATCTGGCGCATGCGCTGGTCGCGCCGCGCCGGGTCGACGTGCACCTCGAGCACCGACTTGGGCGCGGTCTTCAGCCGCACCGTCACCGCATGGAAGCCGAACAGGATGCGGTTGCTCATGACTCGACCTGCGCACGCACGCAGTCCACGTAGTAGCGCCGCTCGCCGTTGATGTCGTCGGCCTCGACCAGGCCGTGCACGTCGGTCTCGAAGCCGGGGAAGGCGTTGTTGAACTCGCGCGTGAACCGCAGGTAGTCGACGATCTTCTTGTTGAAGCGCTCGCCCGGGATCAGCAGCGGGATGCCGGGCGGGTACGGCGTGAGCAGCGAGGTGGTGATGCGGCCTTCGAGCTGCGTCGATCTCGACCCGCTCGGTCTGGCGGTGCGCGATGTAGGCGTAGGCGTCGCTCGGCTTCATCGCCGGGTCGAGGTTCGACAGGTACATCTCGGTGGTCAGCCGCGCGATGTCGCCCTTGGCGTACATCGCATGGATCGCCTGGCACAGGTCGCGCAGGCCCATGCGCTCGTAGCGCGGAAACTGCGGCCACGAACTCGGGCAGGATGCGCCACATCGGCTGGTTGCGGTCGTAGTCGTCCTTGAACTGCTGCAGCGCGGTCAGCAGCGTGTTCCAGCGGCCCTTGGTGATGCCGATGGTGAACATGATGAAGAAGCGGTACAGGCCGGTCTTCTCGACCACCACGCCGTGCTCGGCCAGGAACTTGGTGACGATGCGAGGCCGGGATGCCGGTCGGCGCGAACTTGCCGGAGACGTCCAGGCCCGGCGTGACGATGGTGGTCTTGATCGGGTCGAGCAGGTTGAAGCCCTCGGCCAGGTTGCCGAAGCCGTGCCACTTCGCGCCCGCCTTGAGCACCCAGTCGCTGCGCGTGCCGATGCCCTCGTCGGCCAGCTTCTCCGGGCCCCAGACCTTGAACCACCAGTCCTTGCGGCCGTAGTCCTTCTCGACCTTGCGCATGGCGCGGCGGAAGTCCAGCGCCTCGACGATGCTCTCCTCCACCAGCGCGGTGCCGCCCGGCGCCTCCATCATCGCGGCCGCCACGTCGCAGCTGGCGATGATCGCGTACTGCGGGCTGGTCGACGGTGTGCATCAGGTAGGCCTCGTTGAACAGGTGGCGGTCGAGCTTGCGCGTCTGCGAGTCCTGCACCAGCACCTGGATGGCCTGGCTGATGCCGGCCAGCAGCTTGTGCGTCGACTGGGTGGCGAACACCAGCGGCTCCTTCGGCCGCGCGCGGTTCTTGCCCATCGCGTGGTAGCTGCCGTAGAACGGGTGGAAGGCGGCGTGCGGCAGCCAGGCCTCGTCGAAGTGCAGCGTGTCGACGTAGCCGTCGAGCATGTGCTTGATCGTCTCGGTGTTGTAGAGCACGCCGTCGTAGGTGCTCTGCGTCAGCGTCATGATGCGCGGCTTGACCGTCTTCGGCGTCGACGCCCTTGAGCAGCGGATTGGCGGCGATCTTGCGCCTGGATCGCCTCGGGCTCGAACTCGCTCTGCGGGATCGGGCCGATGATGCCGAAGTGGTTGCGCGTCGGGCGTCAGGAACACCGGAATCGCGCCGGTCATGATGATCGCGTGCAGGATCGACTTGTGGCAGTTGCGGTCGACCACCACCACGTCGCCCGGCGCCACCGTGTGGTGCCAGACCATCTTGTTGCTGGTGCTGGTGCCGTTGGTGACGAAGAAGCAGTGGTCGGCGTTGAAGATGCGCGCCGCGTTGCGCTCGCTCTGCGCCACCGGGCCGGTGTGGTCGAGCAGCTGGCCGAGTTCCTCGACCGCGTTGCAGACGTCGGCGCGCAGCATGTTCTCGCCGAAGAACTGGTGGAACATCTGGCCGACCGGGCTCTTCAGGAAGGCCACGCCGCCGGAGTGGCCCGGGCAGTGCCAGGAGTACGAGCCGTCCTCCGCATAGTCCATCAGCGCCTTGAAGAACGGCGGCTGCAGCGCCGTCGAGGTAGCTCTGGCCTCGCGGATGATGTGGCGCGCCACGAACTCCGGCGTGTCCTCGAACATGTGGATGAAGCCGTGCAGCTCGCGCAGGATGTCGTTCGGCAGGTGCTGCGAGGTGCGCGTCTCGCCGTACAGGTAGATCGGGATGTCGGCGTTCTTGCGGCGGATCTCCTCGATGAACTTGCGCAGGTTCAGCACCGCCGGGTCGAGGTCGGGGCCGCCCGTGAACTCCTCGTCGTCGATCGACAGGATGAAGGCGCTGGCGCGGCTCTGCTGCTGGGCGAACTGCGACAGGTCGCCGTAGCTGGTGACGCCCAGCACCTCGAAGCCCTCCTTGTCGATGGCCTCGGCCAGCGCGCGGATGCCCAGGCCGGAGGTGTTCTCGGAGCGGAAATCCTCGTCGATGATGACGATGGGGAAGCGAAAGCGCAGCATGGGCTGTCCTGCATCGGGCCGGCGGAGCCGACAGGGTTCGGAAAAAAGACGGATCCAGCGCGAAGTGTAGGTGCCGTGCCAGCGCCGACGCCGCCGGCTGCGCCTACACTCGCGGCGGATCTGGCGCTCGCCGGTCCGCACGGCGCTGGCGCAGCCGCATGCCTGGCGCACGCGAAGGCACGAGGAGCACGACGATCGGAGCTGGAACCCGGCCACTCTGGTGGTGGCTGGCCGCCGGCATCGCGGTGGCCGCCGAACTCGCCACCGGCACCTTCTACCTGCTGATGCTGGCGCTCGGGCTGGCCGCCGGCGCGGTGGCGGCGCACCTCGGGCTTCGGCGGCACCGCGCAGGTGGTGGTGGCCGCGCTGGTCGGCGGCGGCGCCGCCGTGCTCTGGCACCTGAAGCGCCGGCGCAGCCCCGGCGAGCCGGCGGCGCGCGACGAACCGCGACGTCAACATCGACATCGGCGAGCCGGTCACGCGTCGACGCCTGGATGCCCGACGGCACCGCCCGCGTGCGGTACCGCGGCAGCACCTGGATCGCCCACCTGGCCGCCGGCGCAGCAGCGCAGCCCGGGCTGCACCGCGTGAGCGGCGTCGAAGGCAACTGGCTGGTGCTGAGCCCGATCGATCCGCCAGCGGCGTCGGCCATCCGCACCACGACCCAATCCGACTGAACCAAGGCCATCATGGAAATCGCACTCGTCGTCGCCGTCATCGCCGTCATCTTCATCGTCCGCACCATCAAGATCGTGCCGCAGCAGAACGCCTGGGTGGTCGAGCGGCTGGGCAAGTACCACGCGCACGCTGACGCCGGGCCTGAACTTCCTCGATCCCCTTCGTCGACCGCGTCGCCTACAAGCACTCCCTGAAGGAAATTCCGCTCGACGTGCCGAGCCAGGTCTGCATCACGCGCGACAACACGCAGCTGCAGGTCGACGGCATCCTGTACTTCCAGGTCACCGACCCGATGCGCGCCAGCTACGGCTCGTCCAACTACATCGTGGCCATCACCCAGCTGGCGCAGACCTCGCTGCGCAGCGTGATCGGCAAGCTGGAGCTCGACAAGACCTTCGAGGAGCGCGACATCATCAACGCCGCAGGTGGTCAAGGCGCTCGACGAGGCGGCGCCAACTGGGGCGTGAAGGTGCTGCGCTACGAGATCAAGGACCTGACGCCGCCGGAGGAGATCCTGCGCGCGATGCAGGCGCAGATCACCGCCGAGCGCGAGAAGCGCGCGCTGATCGCCGCCTCCGAAGGCCGCCGCCAGGAGCAGATCAACATCGCCACCGGCGAGCGCGAGGCCTTCATCGCCCGCTCCGAAGGCGAGAAGCAGGCCGAGATCAACAACGCCGCAGGGCGAGGCGGCGGCCATCGTCGCGGTGGCCGACGCCACCGCCGAGGCGATCCGCACGATCGCCGCGGCGATCCGCCAGCCGGGCGGCGAACAGGCGGTGCAGCTGAAGGTGGCCGAACGCGCGGTCGACGCCTTCGGCGAGCTGGCCAAGAAGAACAACACGATGATCGTGCCGAGCAACATGAGCGAGGTGGCCGGCGCTGATCGGCAGCGCCATGACGCTGATGCGGCACCCGACACCGCTGGCCACCCCCGCCGCCGCGGCCACCGCCGCCGCGTCCCGATGACCCCCACCACCGCCTGAGGAAACCGCAATGGCCCTGAATGTGCTCGGCACCGAACTGCTGCCGTGCTCCTACGACCCGCTGACCGGCTTCTACCGCGACGGCTGCTGCAACACCGGCAGCGACGACGTCGGCACCCACGTGGTGTGCGTCAAGGTGACGGCCGAGTTCCTGGCCTTCTCGGCCGGGCGCGGCAACGACCTGTCCACCCCGCGCCCCGAGCACCGCTTCCGCGGCCTGCGCCCGGGCGACCGCTGGTGCCTGTGCGCGCTGCGCTGGAAGGAGGCGCTACGCAGGCCGGCGCCGCGCCGCAGGTGGTGCTCGAGGCAACGCATCGCCAGGCGCTCGAGTTCGTCAGCCTCGACCGAGCTCGAAGGGTCACGCCCTGCAAGCCAGTCAGCTAGAATCGCGGGCTCCGGAGAGATGGATGAGCGGTTTAAGTCGCACGCCTGGAAAGCGTGTGAGGGTTAACAGCCCTCCGCGGGTTCGAATCCCGCTCTCTCCGCCAGACAGCAAGCAAATACGGGCCTTCGGGGCCCGTTTTTGCTGTTGCTCTCCCCGTCTGGTTCGACGCTCCCTGGCGCAACTCTTGCCGCCCCGGCCTGCCAGCCATCCGCCTGCAACCGTTGACGCGTCGGCTGGCCGCCCTGGGCAATTCCGTCTGTTCCGGTTTTTCAGGGGCCACCGGTTGGGCCTACAGCGACCGGCGTCGGCGCAAGCACGGACTCGACGCCTGAGGGTATGCAGCGGGTGACTACGCACATGAGCAGCGGCGCCGGCGCTTCGGCGCACAACGAGGCCGCCCGATTCCCTGTAGGAGCGCCTTCAGGCGCGATGGGCGCAGGCCGCGATTTGCTCGATGTCGCACGTCGCGCGGATCGCTCTCGGGCCTGAAGTTCGATCCCATGCAGGAGCGCCTTCAGGCGCTACCACGGCGGCGCTGGCGCCGGGGTCTGCACGATCCCGCACATCATGCGGACCGCGATCGGGCCTGAAGGCCCTCCTACCCTGGCGACGATCGGGCGGTCGCTGATTTCCAATGGTAGATCCAATGAACCAGTGTTCTTTCTGGCATCGGGCATCGATATGAAGGGTGCAACAGACCGAGAGGCGGGGTCATGATCAAGCGTGTCCGGCAGTCAACGGCTTCTCGCATGGCCCCTTCCGCTCACGGCGACTGTCCGGCGTCACTCCCGGGCAATGCGGAGTTGAAAATGAAAAAGCTGCTGGCCGCCCTCTTGCTCACCATCCTCGGCACGACATCGACTCTGGCTGTCGCCCATGGCGGCGGCCTCGACAAGAATGGATGCCATCACGATCGCAAGAACGGCGGCCGTCACTGCCACTGACCGGCGCTGATGCACCAGGCCGATCCTGGCGGAGTTGGGTGCACGGCGGCGTAGCCGGCCGCGGCCGCTGCATGTGGGTGCGGACGTCACCCCGGTAGACCTGCCGGGCCGAACATGCCGGGCGCGCGCCGCAGCGGCCTGGGCCACGCAGAGCTGCCCCACCTCCCGCAAGCATTTCGCCGTAAGGTCGCGGCCATGGCCTGCACACCTTCTCGGCGCGAATGGCGCGGCGCCGTCCGGCGTGCGGCTTCCGTCCAGGACATCCGCATGAGCGATCCGCCTGCCGACTTCGCCGCCCAGGCGCGTGCGAGCGCACACCAGCTCGAGCTGGCGAGTGCCTGGTGTCGGGAACGATTCATCCACGCGCCGGCCGGCGTGCACGTGCGGGCCGCCGACGAATCGGATGCGCCGGTGCTGCTCGCGATGGAAGCGCAGGCGTTTGCGATGTTCGACCGGCCGGACAGTGCCAACCGGCTGTTCCCGTACCGTTGCCCCAATGCAACGATGCAGAGCTTCGGGTACCTGCTGAAGACGGTCGCCTGCACCGAGCGCGGCATCGGGGCGTACATGCTGGTCCAGGTGCGCAACTGGGGCGAGCTCCACATCTGCGAGGTGGTTGCCAGGCCGCTCGACGCGCAGCAGCGCATCCGTTCGGCCGGCGCCCTTTTGCTGGGCGTCGCAGCCCGGCTTGCGCAGCAGATCGGCGTCGACCTCATCAGCGCGCAGGTGCGCCGGCTTGACGGTCAGCAGCCGATCGCCGGCTACCGCTCGGAGCGGATCATCGCCCACGACCAGCGCCACGGACTGCTGCTCGTTGCCAGGCAAGGCATCCTGCCCGACGGCAGGCTGTCGGCCGCCGAGGACGCCTGGCTGGAGGGAATACCCGCTGACATCCTGGCGAAGTTGCTGCGAAAGTTCGGCGGTGCCGATCAGATGGCTCCGCCAGCGCCGGGTGGTGCAGCCTGATGCGCCGCCGTTTCCATCCACCGGCACTGCACGAGGAGGACCGTCATGGGAGACCCCAAGAAGGACGCCACGCTGGCTGCGCGCAGGCGCGGCGAGAAGATCGAAGCGCCCATCCAGCTGACCTCACCCGCCGTGGCCAAGCTGCTCTCGAGCGGCGTGTACATGTTGAAGTACGACGGCAAAGGCCAGCAGAAGGCAGGTCCGAGCAATTCGAATCCCGATTCGATCTGGGTGAACTTCGACATCTGCAACGCGCAAGGCAATGTCGTCGGCCACTATCACATCCACCCGGACAAGCGGAAGAGATTCGGCTACGCATCCGGCAACCTGCGGCTGAAGGACGAGTCTTCGTTCGGCAGTTACATGGTCGGTCGGGCCACCGACTGGCAGTGGCTGTGTGACGATCTGAACCGCTGACGTCTTCCGGCTCCCGGCGCGGTTCGGGCGCTCTCGCGACCGATGCGCCTGTCCTGTCAGTCGCTGACCCAGCGCACAGGCTTCCATGCCATCCCGGCGAACCCGCGCGGTTTCGCGAGCGCGCGCACGTGGAGGCTCGATCCACGTGATCGGTTGCACTGGATCAACGGCCGAGCCATTCGAGAACGCCCCGACTTGCCGGGGGTCCCGGCTGGGTCTGCGCGATCGTAACCAGCCACACCACCCTTACCTGCGCGCTCAATTCAAACGACGATTGTGTAACTTCAGGTAACCAAAAGCCCTGGGGACCGGCATTTTCCTGCGGCACTTGACCCCCACTCCAGGGGGTCCTGATTCGGACCATGCATTTCGACTTGCCGGCCTCCTGACCCTGCAGACAGTCCCGCAGGCAGGTTCTCGCAGCCCGCCGCCGCTTACACCTGAGGGTGTTGCGCCGCCCCACGAATGGGGGCCCACCCCAACCGCAACCTTTCCTTACACTCAAGCGCAGAACGCACGGAGATCCGATGAGCACCCGATTGATCGCAGCGGCCTTGTTCGCAACGGCCAGCCAGCTGGTGCAGGGTGCCGTCGTGTCCGGTCCCGGCATCGGCAGCCTGGGACCACTGACCTGGGAACAGCTGCGCTTCTACGGCCCGTCGGGCGGGGCGACGCTGGTGTATCCCGACAAGCAGCCCAAGACCATCGGTTCGGTCCTGAGCGGCACCGACCTGTGCAGCGATGTCGACATCTGCGGCAGCACGCTGCGTTTCGAGACCCAGCTCGGCGGCAGCGTCGTCGCCAGCGCCACCACCAGGGCGCCAGGCGCGATGGCCGTCGTGCGACAGGATCTGTATCCCAGCTACGGCGGGCTCGGCGTGCAGGGCTATGCGCCGGCAACGAGCACCACCGCATGGCAGTGGTCGACCAAGACCAGGAACCAGCTGCCGACCAACATCGGCAATACCCGATTCGGCAAGTTCGTCACCACCACCACGCCCGCCAGGTTCTACGGTGCTGACGAGATCAATGCCGGCGACACCCTGACGCTGACCTTCACCAACAAGGTCGAGCTGCTCGGCTTTCACTTCTTCGATGCCAAGCACCTCACCAAAGGTCTGACAGGTGGCAATTTCGCCCTTTCCATCGACGGTGGCGCCGCGTCCAGCCACGGCTTTTTCAGCGGCTTTCCGTTCGATGCCGGCACGTCGCTGGCCGGCCACAGCTTCACCTTCAGCTATGCCACCGAGCAGGCCAGGAGCTACTACCTCGGCGCCGTCAAGTTCGCCCAGGCCGTGAGCCCGGTACCCGAGCCGTCGTCGCTGGCACTGATGTTCGCCGGCCTGGCGATCGTCGGCGCCGCCGGCCGGCGCAAGCTTGTGGCAGGCAGTCCCGCTGCTGCCACCTGAAGTGCGCTCGTCCGGCCTCGTTCATCCCCCGTCCACCGACCCGTTCCACCCTCATTGAAGGAGCATCCCGCGATGCCTTCCCACCTTCGCCTGACGATGCCGTCCGCCCCCACGTCGGCTCTGCTGCTGTCCACCCTGCTCCTTGCCGCCTGCAGCGGAGAGGGCAAGGCGCCGGCCGCCACGCAGACCGCCGCCCGCGTCAACAAGTCCGAGATCACGGTGCACCAGATCAACTTCGTGCTGCAGCAGCAGCCCGGTCTGCGCCCCGAACAGCTCGATGCCGCCAGCAAGGAAACGCTGGAGCGGCTGATCGACCAGGAGCTCGCCCTGCAGAAGGCCGAAGACCTGAAGCTCGACCGCGACCCGCAGACCGTGCAGCTGCTCGAGGCCGCGCGCCGCCAGGTGCTGGCCAAGGCCTATGTCGACCGGGTGGGTGAAGGTGCCGGCAAACCGTCGCCCGAGGCGATCAACAAGTACTACGCCGACAACCCGGCGCTGTTCCGCGAGCGCCGCATCTACACGCTGCAGGAGATCGGCATCGAAGCCAAGGCCGAGCAGATCCCGGATCTGCAGCGCCGCCTGCAGGCGAGCGCCAGCATCCCCGAGTTCGTCAATCAGCTGAAGGCCTCCGGCCTGCGTCATGCGGGCAGCCAGGTCATCCGCCCGGCCGAGCAGATCCCGCTGGCGCTGCTGCCGCGCATCGCAGCGCTGAAGGACGGCCAATCGGTCGTGGTGCCGACGGCAGCTGGCCTGCAGGTGATCGTGCTCACTTCATCGCGCGCCGAACCGGTCGATATTGAACGGGCGCGCCCGGCGATCGAGAACTTCCTGCTGATCGACACCCGCCGCAAGCTTGTCGAAACCGACATCAAGTCGATGCGGGCGGAGGCCAAGATCGCCTACAAGGGCAAATTCGAACCAACGGCGGTGGCCGATGCCGCTGCCACTGCGCCGGCGGCGCAGGTCACGCCGGTCGCCGCGCCGGCCATCGTGCCGACCAGCACGGTCACCACCAGCACCGGCGGCATGACCGCCGACGACATCGCCAAGGGAATGAAGCTGAAATGAAGCCTGTGATTCGAGGGGCGCTGAGCGCCGATGCCGTGGTCGAACAACTGAACCACGGCGCCGTGCGTTTCATCCGGGCGGCGCTGCTGTCGTGCTGCGTCGCGCTGGCCGCGTCCCCTGCCCTGGCGCAGACCGCCGCGCCCGCAGCAAACCAGGCCGCGCCTGCCGCCGCGTCCGAATACCAGCTCGGCGGCGGCGACGTGGTGCGGATCTCGGTGTACCAGAACCCCGACCTCAGCCTGGAAGCCCGCGTGTCCGAGGCCGGCGTGATCTCGTACCCGCTGCTCGGCAGCGTGCGCCTGGGCGGCCGCACCGTGGCCCAGGCCGAGGCCGCCATTGCCGACGGCCTGCGCAGCGGCGGTTTCGTGCGCCAGCCGCAGGTCAGCGTGCTGGTGATGCAGGTGCGCGGCAACCAGGCCAACGTGCTGGGGCAGGTCAATCGTCCGGGACGCTATCCGCTCGAACTGGCCGGCATGCGCATCACCGACCTGCTGGCGCTGGCCGGCGGCGTCAATGCCGGCGGCGCTGACGTGGTGACGCTGGTGCGCCCCGGCGCCAATGGCAGCAGCACCCGGTCCGAGATCGACGTCAACGCCATCTTCAGCAGCACCAACCCGACCGAGGATTCGCGCGTCTACAACGGCGACGTGGTCTATGTCGACCGTGCGCCGGTGTTCTACATCTACGGCGAGGTGCAGCGCCCGGGCGCGGCACGACTCGAGCGCAGCATGACCGTGATGCAGGGCCTGGCCACCGGCGGCGGCCTCACGCCGCGCGGCACCGAGCGCGGCGTCAAGATCCATCGGCGTGACGCGGGCGGCGGCGTGGTCGTGCTGCAACCGCGCCTGACCGATCCGCTGCGCAACGGCGACGTGATCTACGTCCAGGAAAGCCTGTTCTGAAGAACGCTGTTGATGCCCCGCCCTGCCCCCTAGAGACCTTGCGATGAGTTTCGGCCAGTTCCTTTCCATCCTGCGGGCACGTTGGCGGATCATGCTGATGGTGCTGGTGCTGACCGTCGGCACGGCGGTCGGCGTCAGCCTGATCCTGCCCAAGAAATACACCGCCAGCGCCTCGGTGGTGGTCGACTTCAAACCCGATCCGGTCTCGGCCTCGCTGTACGCCGGCATGCCGCCCACCGCGCTGATGGCAACCCAGGTCGACATCATCACCAGCGACCGGGTGGCGCTGAAGGTCGTCAGAAACCTGAAGCTGACCGAAAACCCCGAGGTGCGCAGCCAGTGGATGGATGCCACCCAGGGCGAAGGCAGCATCGAGCAGTGGCTGGCCGACAACTTCCAGAAACAGCTCGACGTGCGGCCGTCACGCGAATCGAGCGTCATCACCGTCTCGTACTCGGCACCCGACGCCCGCTTCGCGGCCGGACTGGCCAATGCCTTCGTGCAGGCCTATGTCGAGACCGTGCTCGAGCTGCGCGTCGATCCGGCGCGGCAGTACAGCAGCTTCTTCGACACCCGCGCCAAGGAGGCGCGCGAGACGCTCGAGCGCGCCCAGGGCCGGCTCAGCGCCTACCAGAAAGACAACGGCCTGATCGCCACCGACGAGCGCTTCGACGTCGAGAACCAGCGCCTCACCGAGCTGTCGTCGCAGCTGGTCGCGATCCAGGCCTTGTCGTCCGAGACACGCAGCCGCAGCGCGCAGGCGCGCGGTGACGGTGGCACGCAGATCCAGGAGGTGATCAACAACCCGCTGATCGCCGGCCTGCGGGCCGACCTGAGCCGCAACGAGGCCAAGCTGCAGGAGCTGGGCGCGCGCCTGGGCGACAACCATCCGCAGGTGAAGGAGGCCAAGGCGTCCATCGCCTCGCTGCGCGCGCGCATCGAGCAGGAAAGCCAGCGCGTGGCCGGCGGCGTCGGCCTCAACGCCAACGTCAACACACGCCGCCTGGCCGATGTGCAGGCCGCCTACACCGCCCAGCGCAACACCGTGCTCCGGATGAAGGCGGTGCGAGACGAGGCCAGCGTGCTGGTGCGCGATGCCGAAAATGCGCAGCGCGCGTTCGAGGCGATCAACCAGCGCCTGAACCAGACCAGCCTCGAGAGCCAGGCGCAGCAGAGCAACGTCAATGTGCTGAGTGCTGCTGCACCACCCAATCTGGCATCGTCGCCGAAGATCCTGCTCAATACCGCGCTCGCCATCTTCCTGGGCAGCCTGCTCGCCGTCGGTGCCGCACTGATGATGGAATTGAGCGACCGGCGCGTGCGCACCGCCATCGACGTGACCGAGACCCTCGGCCTGCCGCTGATCGGCGTGCTGCCGGGCATCCCGAAGAAGATCCATGGCAAGGGGTGGCGCAAGGCCAAGGCCGGCGCGACGCCGCTGCTGTCGGCCAACGAGCAGCGCGTGATCAGCGGGCGACGCCTGGACACCCCGGTAAAGGTGGGCTGACCCAGCCACCCCGCGCCTCTCGCCCGCCAGCCCTTCCCTCGCAAGCTCAGCCCACCGCACCGCTTCCATGCAGACCGCATTCAACACCGGCGCTGACGTTCGCAGCATTGGCGAGATCATCAAGGACACGCGCAACCTGACCGTCGATCAGGTGGAGCAGATCCTCGAGCACCAACGTCAGCACGGCGTGCGTTTCGGCGAAGCCGCCATCGCGCTCGGCCATGCCACCAACGACGACGTCCTGCTGGCCCTGTCCGAACAGTTCAGCTACCCCTACGCCAGCGAAGAGCGCCGCAAGCTCAGCCCCGAGCTGGTGGCGCTGAACGAGCCATTCAGCCAGAAGGCCGAAGCCTTTCGCGCCATGCGCAGCCAGATCCTGCAGCGCATCCAGGTCGACGGCCAGGCCGACCTGCGCCAGCGCAAGGCCATCGCCGTCGTCAGCCCGGCGCCGGGCGACGGCAAGACGTATTTCTGCGCCAACCTGGCGGTGACCTTCGCCCAACTGGGCAAGCGCACCCTGGTCGTGGATTGCGACCTGCGCGGGCCGCGGATGCACGAGGTCTTCTGCGGTGAACAACGACCACGGACTGTCCGGGCTGCTGACACGTCGCAAACCCGGTCAGCCGGGCAAGGCGGGGGTCGGGGCGATCAAGGTGGTCGAGGGCGTACCCAATCTGTTCGTGCTGCCGGTCGGCGTGCAGCCACCCAATCCGCTCGAGCTGATCGAGGGGACCTGGTTTGGCGGACTGATGGCGGAGCTGACCAATCGATTCGATCAGGTGATCATCGATACGCCGGCGGCGAGTTATGGAGCGGACGCGGCGGTGATCTCCCATCGATGCGGTACGGCAGTCATAGTTGCTCGTCAACACGTCACCGAGCACCAAGCACTGCACGTTTTGGCAACAACAATCAATAACTCTGCTGCCGCAACAATTGGTATCGTTCTGAACAAGTTCAGCTAGAAGACTGTATTTAGTAGAAGACAGACAGAGCCGATCGGACTTTTCCATCCGAACCCTTCCTCCTGCCTCAACCGAAATACTTGAGATCGGACGGCCGAATTACTTAAATTTAGCTATGGAAAACATGGTCAGGAGTATTACTGTCGCTCATTTTTCGACAGGCGGCGCACAAAGGGCATTACTGGGTGCTGCAGTGCTGGTCGCATATGCGCCGATGGTGATGTCGTTGGCCAACACAACGTGGCAGACGGACCAGAATTCCCATGGGCCCATCGTCCTCGCAATGGCGATCTGGTACTTTCTTTATAGAAGCGTGCAGATCTTCAATGAAAAGCAGTTCGCCGATTGCCCGACTCCACTGGGATGGCTTCCTCTCGGAATCGGCGGATTGCTGTACATCCTTGGAATTTCCCAGGACTTCCATCTGGCCACGGCTGCCTCGTTGATTCCATTCCTGGCCGGGTTGGTCTTGCTTGTCAGTGGTGCCAAGACGCTACGAAGGATGTGGTTCGCATTTTTCTTCCTTATTTTCATCATTCCGCTTCCTGGTGCTGTCATCGATGCGCTGACTCAGCCACTCAAGAGTGCAGTTTCTTGGGGAGCAGTTGAGATTCTTCGCGCTTTGGAATATCCAGTTTCTCGGGCGGGGGTCATTATCAGTATTGGACCGTATCAACTATTGGTGGCCGACGCATGCGCCGGGCTAAATTCACTCTTTACACTTGAATCTCTCGGATTGATGTATATGAACATCATTCGACACGAATCAGTCACTAGAAACGCCATATTGGCAATCTGCATCGTACCGATTAGCTTCGCATCTAATCTGATACGTGTTATAACATTATCGCTGATAACATTCTATTTCGGAGACGAAGCCGGACAGGGATTTGTCCACTCATTTTCAGGGGTGCTTCTGTTCCTGACTGCGCTGTTCTTGATCATTGCACTGGACGGGATGCTTCGCCGGGTCGACTTTTCCCGACTGAGCCTAGGCCGATGAACAAAGCCACACCACCAGTCCTGCTGAAGCCATATTCTTGGCTAGTCATCGCCGGGATAGTAGGCACCACAGTTCTCATGACGGCTGGCGCTCAGCTTCTGCGGCCAGACCACCAGAATTGGCTCCACGACTCAGACCAAACTAGATTCACTCGCGCCAGCGCGCGTTGGCGACTGGTATCTGGTGCACGATGGGGCAACCCACGTTACTCTGGTCCCTGACGGGAAAGACGAAGCAGTTGCGGCCACTTACGACGATAACTTTACGAAGACCTACGCGCATCCAGATGGAAGCAGAGTCATGGTAGCTGTTGCATACGGCGCAAACCAGCGGGCAGAGGAGAGATCACACCGACCTGAAGTCTGCTACTCGGCACAAGGTATTCAAGATAAACCAGTCGAGCAGTGCAACGATCCGAGATGGACATGGAGAAATACCGATAAAACGCCTGCTAACCGCGGCAGGGCCACGAACCGAGATTGTGAGTTACTGGATCAGAATCGGCTCCAGCTTTCCCATAGGGCCTGTCGAATCCCGCCTAGCGATCATCACCGAGGGTTTAAGAGGTAAGATACCCGATGGGCTGCTGTTTCGAGTCTCTAAAATCATAGACATGAAGAGTGTCGACTTAGATCAAGAATATCGCCTCCAAGAGGAGTTCATGATCGACTTCGTGCACAGAATGAGCCAAGAAGGAAGATCTTTATTTGTTGGCGCGTCGCGGATGTGACAAATGTCTAAACCTTGCGCGTCGGCGCTCAATCCCGGTAGTGGCCATTGCGCAGCGCGGCAACCCGACAGCAGTCGGAAACAGTGTTCTGCCCGGCCCCCCTCAGAGGCATGCGCATCTACCTGCCCTTCATGTAGCACCGGCCTAGACCAATGAGCAGCGATATCGTAATTATTTCGACAGCCGACTGGGACAACCCGTTTTGGACTAACAAGCAACACGTCGCGGCAGAGCTCGCCCGGCGTGGAAATCGAGTTGCTATACGTGGACTCGCTCGGACTCAGAAAGCCCACCGCGAAGAGGCAGGACTTCGCCCGAATCTGGAGGAGATTACTCAGTGGGTTAAGAATGCCGCGAAAGGTCCGAGGGAACTTGTGGGTTTGGTCGCCATTAGTTCTGCCAATGCGTGGCAGAGCGGCAGACTTTGTAAACCGATGGCTTTTCACAAGCGGGCTTAACATTTCGGACCAGCGTCCTAGGACTGCATCGGGATATATTATGGACATATAATCCGATGACGCTGCGTTTCATCTCGTTGTCAGGATTTTCGAAGACCGTCTATCATTGTGTTGACGAAATAAAATCTCAGCCCAGGGATGGCAACTCTCGAGATTGAGAAGGCTGAGACGGACCTGGTGCGCGATATTGATTTCTGCTTCGTGACTGCAGAAGCACTTCTAACGAGACGGCGAGAATTAAATCAGAATACATATTACTTCCCCAACGTTGCAGATTTTGATCATTTCTCCAAATCTCTCGATGCCGCAACGCCCCTCCCAGACGACCTAAGGGGCATCCCCACACCGAGGATCGGCTTTATCGGCGCAATGAGTGGATACAAGGTTGACTTCGCGCTGCTGCGTCTCATCGCGCTTGCGCATCCCGATTGGAACCTGGTTCTCATCGGAAAGGTAGGAGAGGGTGACCCGTGGACCGACACTTCGGAAATATCGAGTATTAAGAATATTCACTTAGTAGGACCGCGCAGCTACGAAGAGCTTCCATCTTACCTTAAGGGCATGGACGTCGCAATGTTGCCCTGCCATGTCAACGATTATACAACAGGCATGTTTCCGATGAAGTTCTTCGATACCTCGCCTCGGGGCGTCAGATTGTATCCACTGACCTACCCGCGCTGAAAGTAGTATGGCGACATTGCGTATTTGGCAGCGACGGAACCGGAATCTATCGCTGCGATCGAGAAGGCTCTGTCCGGCCCTGACAGAGGGCTGAATACCGCATTGCTGCCGCGAGGTTACAGACTTACGAGGTCAGGACCGAGAAGATGCTGAGGCTCGATTGCAACTCCCCAATGAATGTCCCATGAAAGTTGCGATCGTCCACGACTGGTTTACGGTCTACGCCGGTGCAGAACGGTGGTCGAACACTTGCTACATGTCTTCCCCGAAGCGGAACTATTCGCGCTGGTGGACTTTTTCGCCCGAACAGCGTGCATTCCTAGGGGGGCGCACGCCGAAGACCTCCTTCATCCAGCGCCTGCCTTATGCTTCCAAGAAGTACCGAAGCTATCTGCCCCTGATGCCTATCGCCATTGAACAGTTTGACATGTCGCGCTTTGACATCGTTATCTCGTCGAGCCATGCAGTGGCCAAAGGGGTCGTCACTGGTCCCGAATCAGGTCCACGTGAGCTATGTCCACACACCCATGAGGTACGCATGGGATTTGCAGCATCAGTACCTCAGAGAGTCGAGACTGGTCAGCGGCCCTAAAAGCGCCGCAGCGCGTGCACTATTACACTATCTTAGGATGTGGGATGTGAGGACAAGCCACGGCGTGGACTACTTCGTGGCGAACTCCAGCTTCATTGCAAGACGAATTAGGAAAGCATACGGACGCGATTCAGAGGTGATCTATCCCCCAGTAGACGTAGATATTGCGATGAAGATCTCCGACGATAGTGGCGCGGAAGAACCGTTCTATCTGAGCGCCTCAAGATTGGTGCCCTAGAGCTTGTCCATTAGTGGTCGAGGCTTTCGCTGGAATGCCAGAAAAGACGCTGGTCGTGGTCAGGAGATGGACCCGACCTCCCCAGGATCAAAGCGAATTGCCCGAAGAACGTGATTTTGACTGGCTACGTGGCAAAGCATGAGCTGGTCGACTACATGACTCGTGCCAAGGCCATGGTCTTGCCGCCGAAGAAGACTTCGGGATTGCGCCGGTCGAGGCGCAGGCCTGCGGTACGCCGGTTATCGCGTACGGTCGTGGTGGCTCGACTAGAGACAGTAAAGGTTCAGGCTGCGATAAGACCGGCATTTTTTTCGATGAGCAAGCGCCGCATCAATCCGGGCAGCGGTGCACAACTTCGAAGCGCAGGCCGAAGCTTTTCTTCAGAAGCTTGCCGCAGGCATGCGGCCCGCTTCTCCGCGGACGCATTTCGAACCAGGATGAAAGGTCTCGTTGAAAGTGCTTGGGCGGCTCACCTAGCGGAGCGCGTCCGTATTGCCTACTAGCTGCTCGGCGCTGCCCCCTCGTTGTAGTTCAGAAAGTACGAAGCCATGGTTTCCTGCAACGGAACCGTTCACAAAGCTTGATCTAAAGATGCGGATAACCAGCCTCGGCAGGAGAGTGATGTCGATTGTCGTCGGGCTCACGCTTTCAACCGTCGCTTTCAGCGGCATCGCGGCGCCAGAGCGCATGATTGGTATCGCGATTAGCATCAACGATCGACCGGCGGTGGTACCTCTGGCACGTTCGGTCGGCGCCACGTCCATTCGCTTGGATGCGCCCTGGAAGCAGGTCGAGCAAAGCCGGGGCCAATATGCGATACCGAAGTGGCTCGACGATCGCGTGAACGCAATGGTGACGCACGGAATTGCACCGTTGCTCATACTATCGTATGGAAATCCCCACTACGACGACGGAGACAAGCCGATCAGCCCCCATGCCATTCAGGCGTTCGCGAGATATGCCGCTTTCGTCGCTGCACACTTCAAGGGTCTTGTTTTTCACTACGACCTCTGGAACGAGTGGGATGCCCATACAGGAAGGACTACTCCATCAAAGGCCGATGAGTATGTCAAGCTAGCAGCCGCGGTATATCCATCCTTAAAGGATATCGATCCCCGTGTCCAACTCCTGACCGGCGGCATTTCAGACAAGGGTATACGTGAGGGCTTCTTCGAGAGATTCTTCGCCCTGGGCGGCGAAAAGTACTTCGACGGACTTTCAATACACCCTTATATCTGGAACGACCGTCACCGCAAAACCCCTGAAGGCGCAATGCAGCTGGTGGATCACGTGGCAGCGCTTTCGCGAAATGCGAACGGAGGTATCCCGCTTCCAATCTTTCTGACCGAATTCGGCTGGCCAACCCACACAGGTAAAGACGGCGTATCAGAGCAAGTCGCGGCAGAATACCTCGGCCAGTACTTTCTCCTGGCAGCGAGTCGGCCATTTATCAGAGGAATATTTTGGTACTGCTTGGTGGATCAAGGTGACAATCCAGCAGACAAGGAACACCGTTTCGGAATATTCAACCGCAAGTTTGAATCCCGACCCGCCGCGGAAGTTTTTAGCAGGATGTCGGCGATTCTAGGCGGCTCTTCGGAGGTTTTGTTTCGTGCTCGAGACGGTCAATCTACCGTTGAGGTCGTGCGCAATTCGGGATAATCAATCGCTTTCGTTGGTTAGAAGGTCCGCCGACCGGAGCCCGTGCATCACCGAGACCGCCTCCAGCCGCCGGAACCGACTGGCGCGCCAGACCCCAATGATTGAAGCCTTGATTATCGGGTCGGTAGCCGTCGCAATCGGTGCGGTGGTGCTAGGTATAATTGTAGGTAGTCAATTCCTTCCGGTTCGAATCTGGTTCTTGAGCGTCGTCATCTTTTCGATTCCACAGATCTACTTCGTGCCGGTGGCAGGAATATACCCGTCGCTGGTCATGCTGGCGAGCCTACTTCACCTCTATTCCTACCGTTATCTACCTGAGTTCGCAAAGCTTGGTTGGGTCAGGGCCTTCATCGCCCTTCTTGCGGTTCACGCAATCAGCATTTTGTGGTCACCCGAACCTCTGCAGGGTGTCCGGCATCTCGTTTACCTCGCTCCTTTCCTTGGCTCTGCGCTGATTGGATATGCCTTTACGACCGAACAGGAAGGAAAGGCGTTCGCTTACATTCATCTCGCCCTCTGGACGACCGGAATACAGGCTTCTGCGGTAATTTTGTTCCGGTTGGCACCAGAATTGGAGTTCTGGTTCATCAGAACTTCCTTCGCATCGATATTTATATCCCCCAACGTCATCGCCGCACTATTCGACGGATCGCCGAACAATATATTTGACGCAGGTAAGTCCGGCGGCCTGTTCGTCAATGCAAACACCGCATCGGCCATAATGGGGTTTTGCGGAATGGTCGCCTGGAACCTGTCCGCGAGACCAGGCCTCGGATCCCTGCGAGCCGTCGCCCTTGTGCACTGGGTCGCGATATTCTTCACGGGTTCCAAGGCCGGTGCGATGCTTGCAATCGCAACGCCTGCGCTGCTATTCCTTTATGGTGCCTCTCGCGTTAGAAAAGTCAGCTTAGAGAGCGCGATCGTCATCTTTATCGGGGGGGCCGTCTTGGTCGCTTCCCTTCCGCTCATGCCCGAATTGATGCGTCGCAGCACGTTCTTGTCCGACGCATCCGAGACAATGTTGGTTCGGAGGGTAATATGGCAATTCGCATATGACGAGTTTCTCCGCTCTCCAATTTTGGGGCTGGGATTTGGGGGCTGGGAAAGGCTGTTCCCATATTATGCATATGTCAATCGTGTCAGTCCGAATTACCCCGCTCACAATGCTTTCTTGATTGCATGGGTCCAGAGCGGGATGTTAGCACCCGCGGCACTGATCGCATTTATGATTCTTTTTCTCCGCTGGGTACTCAGATCATCGACGCGGCACGTACATTTGGGCGTCGGTCTTTTCATGGGAACATTCTGGTTCTGGATACAGGCGCAGGGTGAAAACTTCGGGATCCTGGGCGAACAGCACTTCACACCCCTGCTTCGGATCTCTCCGGCGTGCTAGCGGCATGCACGCAAAACCTGCGCGACGGTAATCCTGAACCTTCAAGTCCGAAATGACACCCTTGATTTTCAGAGCGCATCTTTACAAACCATCTGAAACGTTCAGTCGCCCAACAGGCGGCGACGCTTCCGGCTGTAACCCGATCCTTATCGGAAGGTTGCTGTCAGGCCCTTCCGACTCGCGTCTGTCCCATTTCGTTCCGGACCTGTCTCCGATGCAAGCGCTGAAGCTGGTCGGGCTCGGAAACGTTTCTCCGTTCATACTGGAAGCACGGAGGCGTCAGGTAGACGGTTGTACACGCGCATTTCGCGGTGGACGCGGTGTACGCCGAATCTATTGCGCGCGGATTGGATCTGCCATTCCTGACGACCCTGCATGGTTTCGATGTCACTACGAGCAAGCAAGCTTCTGCGCTCGGGGAAGTGCGACACTGACGCGTTTTGCATTGCTCCATCGAAGAATAAGGATCGCTGCAGCAGATTCTTATGCGTATCGGACTTCGTCCTCGAACAGGCGCTGAAGCTGGTTATCCAGCACACGAGCTGGTACCGCATTTATCGGTGTGGATGTCGATGTCTTTCAACCACCTGATTTCAGGCCTGATCAGGCCCATAACTGCACGTGGCGCGGCTGGTCGAGAAGAGGGGTACGGCATACCTGATCCGTCGCATTCAGCGATGCTTCGCAAGGGTACCGGAAGCTCAACTGACAATCGTCGGCGAGGCCGTTGGCCCGTCCACTCCGCAAGTTGGCCAGCGACCTTGGTGTCTCTGATGCCGTGACATTTCTCGGCGCCAGACCCTACGCAGAGGTTCGAATCTGCTGCAGAGGACAAGCATGCTGGTGTTGCCCAGCGTGACGGCTCGAATGGCGACTCCGAGGGCCTCGGGATGGTATTGCTCGAGGCTGCCGCCACCGGGGTTGCAACAATAGGAACCGATCACGGCGGCATTCCCGAAGTTGTCCGACACGGGGAAACTGGCGTCGTTGGTCAAAGAGCGCGATGTGCCAGGAATGGTCGATGCGATCGTGACTTTGTCTGCGGGACGCAGAGCTGCGGCGGCGGATCGGCAGGCGGGCCCGCTGTTTGGTCGAGAGGAGTTCGACATTCGGAAGCAGTCAGCATCGTTGGCAGCTCTGTATCGAGAAGTGTTGCAGTGAAGCCGCCAATTTAGGCGTCGCGCGCACGCTCCCGTTCCATAGCATCGGAGGCATGCAGTCAATCGCGTGGGATCTGTTCCGTGAGTTCGCGCCGGCAGGGACACCAGGTGACAGTCCTCGCCACAAGCTTGCGCCTGAATTCCGGACCATTCGAGTGCGAAGGCGTCACGGTGCTGCCGCTGGAGGGGACGCGGCCGGAACGATGCGACGGGCGCTGGTGGCGTGGATCCGAGCGTTGGATGCGAATTGCGCGACCGAATTCGGTGCCGTCCTCAGCATCGGCTCGGCCGGTGCTGCAATCGCTGCCAGTCGCCACCTCATGCCGAATGCGCGGTTTGTATTTCAGCCCACGGTACATCATCGGAGTGAAGCCGTCTCGAAGTCGGCGTTCGGAGGCCCCTCCAATGGGCGAAATCGGTCCGCAACCTAGGCTGCAGTTATTCAGGGACGCAAGCATCTACAAGCGCTTCGACAAGATTGCAGTCGTCGGAGATGGCCTCGAAGCTGAGTTTCAGCTGCCGCCTCTGGCGTCGGCTCGAGGGCGCGTCGAAGGTGAAACTCATCCGCAATGGCATTGATCAGGCGATCTTCCGGCCGGATGACGAGGCCCGCGCAAAAGTGCGCCAGAATTTCGGGTGGGATCAGCACACTCGGGTCGTTGCTCTTGCCGCCGCTGCATCCTCGAAAGGGGGTGAAGTCGCGCTTCGCGCTTTCTCACTGTCGAGCACCGCTCGGCGTCCGCCGGCTACTGATGATCGGCGGCGGCGAGGAACTCCCCGAGGGTCAGGCCTCGCCGAAGACCTGCGCTGCGCGAGGGACGTGCAGTTCACTGGTCCTGTGGCGCGACATGAAATCCCCGCACTGCTGGCGGCCAGCGATGCGTTCGCATTTCCGACGCTCAGGCGCGAGGGACTGCCGATGAATGTTCTCGAAGCGCTTGCTTGCGGGCTCGAGGCCAGGTGTGCTCCGCGAGCACGGAACCGACATTCGCTCCGGACCTGCCCATTCGCTACGCCGACCCACGACATCGCTCAATTCAGCGAGGCGCTACTGGAGGCGCTTCGCACCGCATCTGCCGGAGCTCTTCTTCCGCGCTTCCTACGACTTGGTGGCGTGCGCTAAGAGCTACTTGAAGAACTTTCCTCAGCCTCATTGATGTTTCGCGTCGTCCGGATACTTCTTGTCGAGAGGAATCTTCGGCAAGCTCTTGGGGTCGCGAGAGGTTGATTTTGCTTGCTGTTCGCACTGGGGCGTCGCCGCCGCCTTCCGGCTTGCACAGTCTGCATTTCTGATCCCGCTGCATGGATTTGTTCGAATCATCAATGGGCTTTTCGCCCCCCGCTATTCCGTCAATCGACCAAACGACCTCGCGCGGGCCTCTTCTCTGTTTTCTCTCTTTACTCATACCTCTGCTGCTTCTCGGTGTTGGCGAGCGTTTGTAATCTTTCTCGGCGCAGCACTTCGGTTGGCCACGTTGGCCCCTGATTCGATCGTGATCCAGCAGACTCACGGCCTTGTCGATGCCTCGCGTTCTATCGATTGCATTCGCCTGCCTACGATCTTGTCGGGACTGCTTCGCGTCCCGTCGACCTGGCCCCGCGCCGTGGTGGCTCTAGCGCACACGGCCTCGCAAGCTGTCGGCTCGATTATCGGCACCGTTGGCGCCTATTGGTACGACAAGCCACTGCTCATCGCCGTCGGTTTCGTCGGCAGCTACTTCGCATTTCCGATCTAGGAATGTGCAGCCGTCAGGGATGCGGGTTTCGAGTTTGATGCCGTGGTTCGATTCACGCCGGCTGCGGCCAGCTGTTCTGAACTGATCAAGCCACTTCGTTTCCTGATCTGGATTCCGATAGCGTTCCAGATCAACGGGATCATCGAGAAGCGAGTGGCATCTTGATCGGCGGGGGCGCGACGCGGTGGAATGCGCTCGGTTTGTCACGGAAACCTTGACCATCCTGATCGCAGTGCCGTTTGGGCTGGCCGGGCTGTCGAGCATGTCGAAATGGTCGCCGTAGATTTCGATCGTGCCAAGAACCGTAGCGTTCGCGCGCTTGCTTATGTCGGTGTTCCAATGTCGGTCGTCCTTTATGCGAACTCGACCTTTATTGTGTCGGCAATCTTCGCACGCGGCGCATTCAACGCCGAATCTGTCGCCATTACCTCGCAGATCCTGGCCAGCATGGCTGCCGGCGTCTGGGGCCACTTGCTGGGCTATGCTGGGGCGAAGTTTCTCACTGCACGAGGCCAGAATGCAGAGGCGCTATTTGCCAGCGTGGCCGCGGTTGCCTGTAGTGTCGCAGTTCTCCTAACCGGGCAGGCATTGCTGGGCGCGGCGGTGCTTGGAGTAGCTGCAGCAGCGCACGGGATCATATTCGGCTGCATCGTCGTATGGCGCTTGAAACCAGATGGGGCGCTGGTATTGGAGTTGGGCAGTCTCGGCGCACTCGCGCTTCTTCACGCCATCTTCATTGATCCGATGATTCAGGCAGTTTCATTGAATGGACTGCCGCATCTCCTTGTTTCAGCACTATTTTGGGTATTGGCTTTGGTCGGGTTGCCTTGGCACCGACAGACGCTTATCCCAATGCTGTCGGCACTGAGTGAATTACAGAGGCGGTAACGTGCATGAATCGAAGACTCGTGCGTTCGTCGGGGTGCCAACGTCTTCCTTAGTGCCATTCCCGGATTCCTGGTTTTAACGGGGGGACAGCATCTTGACGCGGGGGGTCCGAAGTACGATCGAGAAGGCTGCCAGCGTCATTCAGAACACCGGCCAGGCTCAAGGCCGAGATCGGCGCAGGACCACTGTCGCGCACGGTGCCCCCATCTCCGCCTGCTCGAAGCCATCATGCTCGCGAACGACGAGTCGTCCCTCTAACCGCTGATATGCAAATTGAGGGGTTACAGATCCTCATTGGTCTTCGCCCCGAGTCGGCCTTCGGCAGTACGGCACTGAGCATTCGTCATGCCTATCCGGGTTGACGACCTACCCGGCGCGGCGGGACATTATCTGCCGGTGGCCATTGGCCGGCCAATGGCGATATACTTGAAGCCGGCCTTCTGCATCACGGCTGGATCATATAGATTGCGCCCATCGAAGATTATCGGCGCCTTCAATCTGGCCTTCATATCGCGCACATTCGGGCTGCGATACGCCTTCCATTCCGTTACGATGACGAGCGCATCGGCCCCATCCAGGGCATCCGCCGGCTTGTCGACAAACACCATATGCTCCATCAACTGAGGCTGGTCGGCGAGGTCCAACGAGAGAACCTTCAACGCTTCCTTCCTAGCAACCGGATCATGAACTCGCAAACGAGCCCCTGCCCGCAGCAAGCTCGCGATCAGGTTTCTGCTGGGCGCCTCCGCGCATGTCATCTGTATTCGGCTTGAATGCCAAGCCCCATATCGCGAAGCTCCGCTCGCGCAGATCAGTGCCGAACTCCGCAAGAATACCTTGCTTGGCAAGAACATGCTTTTGCTCGTTGTTCACCGCCTTCGACGGCCGCCAGGACCTGTAGCGACATCCGTGCTCTCGAGCGCTGTGACCGAGAGCTTGCACATCCTTCGGGAAACAGCTTCCGCCGTAGCCAGCACCCGCGTACAAGGAAGCTGTAACCAATCCGCGGATCAGATCCAATCCCTTGCCGCACCAGCTCGATATCGGCTCCAACCTTCTCAGCCAGATTCGCCAAGCTCATTCATGAAGCTGATCCGAGTCGCCAGCATGGCGTTGGCGGCGTACTTAGTGAATTCGGCACTTCGGACATTCATCACCCGCGTGCGCTCGTGGTTGCGGTTGAACGGCGCATAGAGCTTGCGCATGACGGCCAAGGCGCGCTGACCTGGTTCGTCATCGTCAACGCCGAGCACGATGCGATCGGGTCGCATGAAATCCTCGACCGCAGCGCCTTCCTTGAGGAATTCCGGATTGCTGACGACCGAAAAAGCCCTCCGATCTGTCCCCGCCGGCAAGACCGCGTTGCTCCAGTTCCTCACGCAGGACCGATGCGACTTTCTCTGCGGTTCCTACGGGCACGGTCGACTTGTCGACCACGACCTTGAAACCTGTCATGTGCTTGCCGATGCTGTCGAGCGGCTGACAGGACATGGCTCAGATCTGCGCTGCCGTCTTCATCGGGCGGGGTTCCGACCGCGATGAACAGGGCATCGCCGTGCGCGATGGCAGCCGCGACGTCGGTTGTGAAACTCAGTCGTTCGGCATCAACGTTGTTCTCGATCAGGCCTTGCAGCCCAGGCTCGTAGATCGGAACACCGCCACTGTTGAGCAGGTCGATCTTCGCCTGGTCCAGATCGAGGCAGACCACCTGGTTGCCGATGTCTGCGAGGCAGGTGCCGGTGACGAGTCCGACATAGCCGGTGCCGATGATGGTGATGTTCATGCTGCCGACAGAGTGCTGAGTACCGCGGCTACGAACGATAGAGCCAAACCTGAAACAAGCTGTATCTTGGCCGCCACTCACCCCCTGAACAAGGGCGAGCAAGTGGCGACTTTTACAGCTCCGGCAGCGGTCAGGCGGTCATCAGTCGCCGGCAGCCGGCTTCCGAACGCCGGCAGATCCGGCAACACCATCTCCAGCTCGCTCCGGCTCAGTCCCAGCCAGCCGCCCAAGTTGGCCGCCAGTTCGGTCACCGACACCCCGGGCAGCAGGCGCCCTGAGCCGACGTCGTCGTTGGTGCCGAGCGCCGTCACCGGGAAGCGCCCATGAATGGTTGCGCCTTTGACGCCGCCACCGGCGATGAAGTGGTGCGATCCCCAGCCGTGGTCACTGCCGGCGCCGTTGCTGCTCAGCGTGCGGCCGAAGTCCGAGGCGCTGAACAGCGTCACGTTGTTGAGCAGGCCCATCGTGTTGAGCGATGCCAGGAAGTAGTCGACCGACTGCGCCACCCGCGCCATCAGCACCGGCTGGTCGCGCATCTGGTTCGCATGGGTGTCGAAGCCGCCGATCGAGACCATGAAGACCTGGCGCTTCATGCCGAGCGTCTGCCCGGCGGCGATCATCTGCGCGACGATGCGCAGCTGCTTGGCGAGCGAATCCTTGTCCAGCGTGGCGGTGCCGTCCGGGCTGATCACCGTCGCCGGGATCGCCGGCACGTTGGCCGAAGCCAGTGCGGTCTGCAGCGTGGCGTTGGCGGTGATCGACCGCTGCATCACCCGGGTGTACTCGGCCTGCAGCGCGGTGTCGCCGTTGGCCGCCAGCGTACGTTGGACAGCACGTTGCCGGCCGTGGTCGAACCGTGCACCCACGTGCTGCCGAGGGCTCGCGGCTTGACCGGGCCGTCGGCGCCGACCTGGTACTGGGTCACGTTCGCGCCGGACAGGAACACCGCATTGCCGGCCGCCGAGACGGCGGTGAACATCGGCTGCTGGTTGGCCGACATCAGGATGTCGCCCATGCGCCCGCCCCAGCCGGAGCGCGCGCCTTCGGGCGACAGCGACTGCCAGGTCGATTGCTGGTCGTTGTGCGAGAACAGCTTGGACGGCAGGTCGGTGCCCGCCAGGAATTCGGCCTTGGTGATCGGCCGCTTCAGCGGGCCGACATTGGCCACGATCGCGGCGCGCCCGGCATTCGTACCACTGCGCGCAGCGGCTGCAGTTCGGCCGGCATGCCGAAGGCGCGGCCGGCTTCCTGGCTGGTGGCGGTGATCGGCTGCAGGCTCGACAGCGGCAGTGCCAGTTCGCGCCGCGCGGCAGCATACTGGGCATAGCCGGTGGCGTCGATCGGCACCACCCAGTTGTGCGAATCGTTGCCGCCGGCCATGAACAGGCACACCAGCGCCCTGTACGGGCCGCTCGTCGTTGGCCGCGCTCGAGCTCTGGCTGGCCAGCGCGGCCATGCCGGCCAGGCTCATCGCCAGCGGCGCGCTGAAGCGATGCACGCCCTGCCCGGCCGCTGCAGCTGACAGGCCGGTTGCGGCGCGAAGGAAAGCTGCGGCGGGATTGGTTGGCGTGGCTCATGGCGATCAGCGTTGCACCAGGTAATCAGGAGAAGCCAGCGCGACGAACAGCGCGACGCGGGCCCGGTTCAGGTGGCTGGCTTCGGTGCTGCCGCCGACGCCCGCGACGGCGCGGAGGATGTCGAGCCGCAGTTCGCGCGGCATGCGGCCGGCAAACAGCAACAGGTTCAGGTTGTCGATCAGTGCATCGACATTGCCTGACGCGGCCAGCGCGGCCTGGGACGGCGAGCGCCGTGCTCACGTCACGAGCGCTGCCGGTCCAGCCCATGTCCGCTGCCGGCCATGTTTTCGGCCAGATTGACCCAGTCCGCCGTGCTCGACTCGTTGACGATCTGCAGCTCAGGCGCGGTGGCGCCGGTTGCAGACAGCGCACTGTTCGGCGGCACGTAGCCGGGCCGGAAGTAGCCGAAGACCGACGGCGCATGCAGCGCACGCTGGCTCTGCGAGTCCAGCTCATAGGCCATCATGAACTCGCCGGTGGCCGAGGTGGCGCCGAAGGCGCGCATCCAGTGCGTCACGCGCAGCACCGGCTCGCGCAGCTTGCCGAAGTCGGCCGCCGGCGTCTGGCGCGCCTCCGCGTCGAGCAGGATGGCGCGCACCACCGCGCCGAGGTCGCCGCGCACGCCCTGCCCGTTGTTGTTGAACACCGCGGCCACCCGCGCCACATAGGCCGGGCTCGGGTTGCTCGTGACCAGCCGCTGGATCAGCTGCCGGCCGATGAACGGGCCGACGTTCGGGTGCTTGAACAAGGCGTCGAGCGCGATGCGCAGGCTGTCCTGTGCGCCGGTGCCGGCCGGGATCGTCACCGCGTTCGCCTTGCCGGCGAACAGCCGCTTCTCGGCCGTCGAATGCTGGCCGGGGTAGGCCTTCATCCGCTGCAGATCGATGCGCGTGTCGCCGGCGGCCGTGTAGTCCGGGCTGCCCCAGCGGAAATTGTTTTCGGTGAGTTGCGCATCCGGGAACGCCCAGCTCCAGCCGGTGAAGACCTTGGCCATCGCCATCACGTCGGCATTGCTGTAGGTCTCGATCGGCTTGCCGCCGGCAAGCTTTTCGCGTGCCGTCGAGGTTCAGCTCGTGCAGGCCGATCGTGAACAGCTGCATCACCTCGCGGGCGAAGTTCTCGTCCGGGTTGCGCCCGGTCGCTGCATCTTCCTTGCGGTTGCGGATGTGCGAGAGGTAGATGCCCATCACCGGGCTCAGCGCCACGTCCTCGAGCAGGTCGCGGAAGTTGCCGAAGGCGTGCTTGTTCAGCGTGTCGAGGTAGTTGGCATAGGCGCGCGAGTGGTTCCAGACGTTGGAATCGGCCTGCGACACCATGAAGATGTGGTGCAGCGCGAAGGCAGTCCGCTTGCGCAACTGGTCCTGGCCGGTGGCGGCAGTGGCCCAGAATTTCTGCGCCACATGCGCCGGCGAGTAGCTCGAGCCGCCCGGCCGGTACGCCGCGCCGCGGTCGAACTGCGCCTGCACATGGTTGACGAAGTCGGCCCGCGCCGGCATCGCCATCTGCTCGGCGATCCAGGCGGCATCGCTCATGCCGGCCAGGCGCTCGATCTCGGCCGGCGTCGGGCCGAAGGTGGCCTGCTGCAGCAGCCGCGACGCCGCGTACTTGCGCGCCAGATTCGGATCCGATGCCGCCGGGTCCGACCCAGGTCAGGCGCAGCGCAGCGTTCCAGACAGATGTCGCCCTGCCCTGCGATCACGTCGATGCCGTCGAATGCCTTTGCATCGCCGCCGCGATCGAGCGTCGAACCCGGAGCGGTCGGCAGCAACGTGCTGACCCCATCGCTCAGATAGCTGACATACAGATTCCGATCCTGGCCGTTGATGACCGCATCGTTGGTAAACACCACATCGATCTTCGACCCGGCCTTCAGCCCCGGCGCTTCGAAGCTGTAATCAGCCGGCTCGGTGGATCGCACCTCCACCGTGCCGATCACCTGCCCGTCGAGCCGCACCACCATGGTCGGGCCGACGCCGCCGGCCAGCGTGCCGCGGGCGCGCACGGTCAGCTTGGGGACGGCCGGGGCTGCGACGGCCACCGGTTGGGCGACGGCCGCAGGCGCCGCAGTAGTCGAGGCAACGGTTGTCGTGGTCGGCGTGCCCGTGCCCGCCGCCGCGGCCGCAGCCGCGACCGTGCTCGAGCTGCCGAAGAACATCCCGCCCGACCCGAGCGCATCGCGCCAGGTGCCGAGCAGCTGACCGGTGGCGGTGATGACGCCTTCGAAGGTCATGACGCCGGATGCCTGGGACGCATAAAAGATGACGGCGCCGCTGCCGGTGACGGAACCGGACGCCGGCCCCGGGGTACCGCCGATCACCACCGTGCCGCCGATCCGCCCGGCGCTGTCGACCACGAGGTTGGCACTGCCATTGGCGCGCCCCACCACCATCGCGCTCATCGGCCCGGCATAGCTGCTGACGGCTGCAGCCGACGCGGCGGTCTTCATGCCGGACGCGATGCCGCCGGCGCTCAGGACGTAGCTGCCGACGCCGCTGTCCGCCGCGCGGGCGACCAGGATGTAGCGCCCGGACTCGGCCGCGGTGAAGGTCAGCGCGGCATCCGGCTGACCTGGCGCCGCATCGTTGTTGCGGGCCGCTTCGCGCAGCGCCGGGTCGTAGACCACCAGCAGCGGGTCGGCCAGGGTGCCGGTCTTGCTGGCCGCACCGGTGACCTGGAACCGGTAGCTGGCACCGGCGGCGAGCGTGATGCCGTGGGCATCGGTGTCGCCGGCATGGTCGATGCGGCCGAAGATCGCGTCGCCCGGCTGCAGGCGCAGCGGCGTATCGGCTTGCGCATCCGCCACCGTGTCGCCCACCGCGGCGGCCACGGTGCGGCATTCATTGCCGGCCGGCAGGTCCCCGAACACGAAGCGACGGATGCCGACCACCGGGCCACCGGCAAACTGCACCTGACCGGCACACGGGTTGCGAAAGCTCAGTGTGTATTCACCCAGCAGATGGTTCGATGGGCCACGGTAGGCGGACGTCAGCGTCTGCCCACCGACATAGAGCTTGAACGGACTCCGGGCGATGCCGCTGCTGATGTCGTCTTCCACCACGTTCCAGGTCGGCGTGCCGTCCGGGTTGTAATGGAACATCGCCATGAAGACCTTGTCGTTCTGCACCTCGAGGGCATAGCCGCGGCCACCTTCGGCCGGATTCCAGAACCAGCCGGTTTCCGGCTGGTGCGGCTGGTGCGATGGCTGCCTGACGCTGGCCAGGCCGTTGAAGTCGAAGCGCGTACCGGCAATGCGCCGACCGCCCGGCAGTTGCACCGCCGCGTTGCTGCCGCTGAACTCGATCGTCACCGTGCCCACCGACTGCGAGACCGGCGACTTGTATTCGGCCGCGGTGACCGGCTGCCCCTGGCTGTAGAGCCGCAGATCGCCGACGAAGGCATGGCTTCCGCTGGACCGCACGCTGAAGGCACCGTCCGCCACGTACCAGATCGGCTTGCCGGTGCCCTCTTCGTACATGAAGAAGCCGACGAAGCCGCGCGTACCCTGCGCCTCGAACATGAAGCCGGTGCCGCCTTCGTTCGGATTCCAGTACCAGCCGTTGGCGCTGAACTGATGCACCGACGGCTCGACGCTGGCCAGTGCCTTGGCCGGCGCATCGACGGCCGGCGTTGCGCTGCCGAGGGGGGCCACCGCACTGCCGGCACCCGAGCCGCCACCGCATGCGGCCAGCACCACGGCAGTGGCCAGTGTCACGGCCGCCCGGGCCGACGCCGCGCCCAGCCAGCGGAGCCAGGCCGGGTCACTGCGCCTGCGGCCGCAGTGCAGAAGCGGCTGGAAACGGGACGGGTTGGGAATGTGGCAGTTCATTGACAATGGATCAACCAGGACGTTCTGGGTCGGGGCAGACCCGGCAAAAGGCGTGCAGGATAGCGAACACCAGATGGTTGTTCGGCCCCCTCCCCCCGGGCTGAAGGTCCGAGCTGTAAAGAAGTGCAAGGTGGCCGGCGCGACCCATCCGCCGTTGTGTTGCTGTGCCACACACCCCCCGATTCAGGCGGAGGCCCGGGTCTCGCTTCACGATTAGCATCACTCCCCGACGTAACAAGTTGTGCCATCTGGGTACGCCTGGTGAATTGATGCAAATGATCGGCTGGAGTGGGCCCGCGCACTCTTGGGAGATAGGCGATGAAACTGCCTCTTCTTGCGATCCTTGCAGCGATTGCAGTGCCGGCGCACGCGCTCGTCGGAGCTTCGGCCACCCCGCCGGGCGTGTTGCCACACCTCGGCAGCGTCAGCGACGGCACCAGCGGCGTGCTGATCGCGCCCAACTGGGTGCTCACCGCGGGCCATGCGGGTGCTGTCGGCGCGAGCTTCCTGTCGGAGCTGGGCTCGGCACTGGTTGCCGAGAAGTACACCTTGCCGGGCACCAGCCTCTACAACAACGACATTGGCTTGTTGCTGCTGTCGACACCGATCGCATCGCCCAACGGCTTTCCGCTGCTCAACCAGGCCAGGATCACGCGCGAGTCCGTCAATGCCAGTGCGCCGCTCACCATGACGCTCACCAGCGCACGGCCGGTGCCGAGTGCCGGCACGGTGTCGAAGGTGACGGTCGTCGACCACTGGGGCGAGGGATCCCAGCAGACCAACTGGCTGGTAACCGAGGGACCGGTCTACATGCAGAACGGCGACAGCGGCGGCGGGCTGTTTTTCGGCACGCCAGCCAGCAGTGCGGTTGGGGTGCTGCTCGGCATCGGTTCGGCCACATTCCAGGTTCCGGAGCTGTCGGCCTATATTCAGACTGCACCCTATCGCAGCTGGATCGACCAAACCCTGTACGCGGCCACGCCGCTGCAAAATGCCCGTTGGACCACGGCCATTTCGCCGGTTCCCGAACCGGCCACTGTGGTGATGATGCTGCTCGGCACCGGCCTGTTGCTGGTGCATGCCGGCCGGCGCCGGCCACCCCCGCAGCGCGAGCCGTAGCGCGCACCCGCCCGCATGGGCACTTTTCTTGCATGGACCGCTGATGTCTGCCTGGCACGGTCGACGATTTACCTACACCGGCTCGATGGCGGAAGACCAGCGTTCCAAGCGCAATTTCCTGAGCGGTCCCCAATCGGTTTCCACTTTGGCAGCCGGCGTGCTCGAGCCGACGCTGTCGGTGCTGGTCTATCTGGCGGTCAACGAATGGTTCGAGATGCCGGTGCAGCGCGCCGACCTGACGCTGTGCCTGCTCGTCTTCGCACTCAGCTTTCCCGGGCGCAACCGATTCCGCGAGGGTCTGCTGCCGGCTGGCGCCGGCATCCTCAGCGACTGGGTCTTCATCCTCGTGATCCTGGGCCTGTGTGCCTTTGCAACCCGCAGCTTCGGCCTGTTCGATGAGACGGTGCTGTTCGTCTGGGCTGGGCTGACGCCGTTCACCCACTGGGCGACGATGTGGATCGGGCGGCTGCTGCTGCGTGCCCGCTCGCGCCAGGACTCGGCGCGCGAGCGCGCGGTGATCATCGGCGCCGGACCGCTCGGGCTGAAGGTAGCGCGGGCGCTGCTCGATTCGCGCGAGGAGGTGATCGACGTGCTGGGGCACTTCGATGATCGCCACGACGCCCGGGTCAGCAACGACGCTTCGGTCATCCGGCTCGGCCGCATCTCCGAGGTGGCCGCCTACGTGGAGCGGCATGGGGTGCACAACGTCTACATCACCCTGCCGCTCGGGTCACAGCCGCGCATCATGAAGCTGATCGAGGAACTGCAGGGCACGACGGCCAGCCTGTTCTTCGTGCCCGATGTCTTCGGCATCAGCATCATCCAGGGTCGGCTGCTCGACATGCGCGGGGTGCCGATGGTCGCGATCTGCGAGACCCCCTTCACCGGCACCAACGAGCTGGTCAAGCGCGTCAGCGACATCGTCCTCGCGTCGGCCATCCTGCTGCTGATCGCACCGCTGATGATCGCGATCGCGGCCGGCGTCAAGCTCAGCTCGCCGGGTCCGGTGATCTTCAGGCAGCGTCGCAACGGGCTGGCCGGCGAAGAGATCGTGGTCTACAAGTTCCGGTCGATGACCACGCTCGACGACGGCAACCGGGTCCGCCAGGCGACCAAGGGCGATGCCCGGGTGACGCGCTTCGGCGCCTTCCTGCGTCGCACCTCGCTTGACGAACTGCCGCAGTTCATCAATGTGCTGCAGGGTCGGATGAGCATCGTCGGACCGCGCCCGCACGCGGTGGCGCACAACGAGGAATTTCGCAAGCTCGTCAAGGCGTACATGGTTCGCCACAAGGTCAAGCCCGGCATCACCGGCTGGGCCCAGGTGAGCGGGCACCGCGGCGAGACCGACACGCTCGAGAAGATGCAGATGCGGGTCGAATACGACCTGGAATACCTGCGCAACTGGTCACTCGGTTTCGACCTGCAGATCATCCTGGCCACCATCCGCCTGATGGTGCGCGACAGCAAGGCCTACTGACGCGCCACCCCGATCGCCAGAACAAGAAGAGCCTTTCATGTCCAGAGAAAAAACAAGGCCGGTGCGGCTGGCACGGGCGGCGGTGTGGGTCGGCGTGCCGGCCACCGTCAGCGCACTGCTCGGCCTTCCCGGTGTCGGGCTGGCGGCCCCGCAAGGCAGCTACATCGGCGTCAGCCAGGGCGCGACCCACGAAAGCAACGTCTTTCGCGCGCCGGACGGCGGCGACCGGCGCTCCGACACCTACCTGAGCACCGGCGCACTGGCCGGAACCGACCTCCAGCTCGGCCGGCAGCGCCTGTACGCCGACGGCCAGGTGCGCAGCAACCGCTACAACGAGCTGTCGCAGCTCGACAACGTGAGCTATGCGCTGACGGCCGGGCTCGACTGGGAAACCCTGAACCGCATCTCCGGCTCGCTCACCCACTCGTCACAACAGCGCCTGGCCGACTATGCACAGGAGACCGGCCTGCCGCGCCTGACGGTGAAGAATACCGAGACGGTGCGCCAGACCGACGCCGTGGCGCGCATCGGCGGCAGCACACCGCTCACCTTCGAGGCCGGGGTGCAGCACCGCCAGCTCGACTACTCGGCGGACGAATACCGGGCGCGAGAGCTGCGCCAGACCGCGGTCAAGGCCGGCGTGCGCTACCGCCGCAGCTCGATCCTGACGCTGGGCGCGGGCGTGCGGGTCACCAATGGCCGCTTTCCGCAATACCAGCGCGGCGCCGACGGCATCTACGTGGCCGACAGCTTTCGTCGCCGTGACGTCGACCTGAGCGCGGCCTGGAGTCCGACCGGACTGAGCACCGTGTCGGCCCGCCTCAGCCTCGGGCAGCAGACCAGCAGCAGCGGTGCCCAGAACGAGTTTTCCGGTGTCACCGGTGCGCTGTCATGGGCCTACAGGCCGACCGGCCGGCTGCAGGTGACGACCACACTGACGCGAGACACCGGTGCCGAGAGCCGCTTCTACGACCTCGGCACGGCGGGCAGTGCCGAGACCGCCGACAGCCGCCTCACGACCGCAGTCAGTGTCGCCGCGCGCTACGACGCCACCGCCACGACGCAGCTCAGTGCCTCGATGAGCCATTCGCGGCGCTCGCTCGAACGCAGCGTGGGCATCAATGACGCGGCCGCCCAGGCACTGAGCGGACACGATCGGAGCACCCGGCTGTCGGTCGGCGCGCGCTATGCGCCGACGCGCAGCGTGGCGGTCGATTGCCACGCGTCGAAGGAAGAGCGCGACGCTTCGACGGTGCTGAGCTACGACTATTCGAACGAATCCATCGGCTGCAGCGTGCAGTTGCTGCTGCACTCGCGGTAGCGGCCGCGTGTCGGAGGGCCTTCAGGCCCGATCCGACGGGGCGAAGCCCCGATCGCCCCTGAAGGGGCTCCTACAAGACGGGCGCGTCAGGCGGTGTGGACAGTAGGAGGGCCTTCAGGCCCGATCCGACGGGGCGAAGCCCCGATCGCCCCTGAAGGGGCTCCTACAAGACGGGCGCGTCAGGCGGTGTGACAGTAGGAGGGCCTTCAGGCCCGATCCGACGGGGCGAAGCCCCGATCGCCCCTGAAGGGGCTCCTACACGACGGGCGCGTCAGGCGGTGTGGACAGTAGGAGGGCCTTCAGGCCCGATCCGACGGGGCGAAGCCCCGATCGCCCCTGAAGGGGCTCCTACAAGATCGGCGCGTCAGGCGGTGTGGACAGTAGGAGGGCCTTCAGGCCCGATCCGACGGGGCGAAGCCCCGATCGCCCCTGAAGGGGCTCCTACAAGACGGGCGCGTCAGGCGGTGTGACAGTAGGAGGGCCTTCAGGCCCGATCCGACGGGGCGAAGCCCCGATCGCCCCTGAAGGGGCTCCTACAAGACGGGCGCGTCAGGCGGTGTGACAGTAGGAGGGCCTTCAGGCCCGATGCGACGGGGCGACGCCCCGATCGCCCCTGAAGGGGCTCCTTCAAGAGGGGTGTCAGACGGTTGTGCCAGCCTCGCGCCGGACGCCTATCTTGTTACAGGATGTTGTTACAAATGGGCCTACCCCCGCGTCCAGGGGGATCGTATTCGATACATTCGGATACTAAACTCACCTCAAGTTCCGAGGTGAGCGCGTTGCACCGGTCGTCGGCAGACACGACCCAGGCAGGACGCATCGGCCGCGGCCCATTGGTCATCGAAGGAGGTGTGAAGCTGAAGTCTGGCGTCAACCCTTTGCTTGCAGCCGTCTAGACCCGCCATTCGAGTCCGATGCGACTCACCTCTTGAAGACCTTCCGATGAAACTCAAACCCATTCTGGCCGCTGCCGTGCTGGCCGTGTCCGCCGCTGCTGCCTCGGCAATCCCGGCAGGCAGTACCAGCTTCCAGTTCAGCAGCGCCTACCAGGCGCCGAATTCCACCTTCAACGATCTGGCCGTCGGAACCATCAACGTGGTACCGGCCCTGGCTGACATCAGCGGCAGCTTCCAGGCCGCCGTCGGCTCGTTGTTCGGGATGCCGCTCTCCAGCATCACCTTGTCGTCGACCAGCCTCGGCGTGTCGTACCGCAGTCAGAGTGTCCTGCCTGACTTCAGCTTCTCGAATGTCGCGGCTGGCAGCTACACGCTGTTCGCGTCGGGCACCACCAGCGCCGGCATGGGCACCTTGATCGGCGCACAGGGTATGGTGACGGCCGTGCCGGAACCCGAGACCTATGCCCTGATGCTGGCCGGCCTCGGCGCCATCGGCTTCATGCTGCGCCGTCGCAACGCAGGCTGATCAGCCGAGCGGTTTGGTTATCTGGCGGGCTTCGGCTCGCCTGTCCGCGTTGGCTGAGACTCGGATTGCGACTGCGATCCGTCTGGTTGACTGAGTTCACTCAATGTCCGGTGTCTTTTTCTCCGCTAACTTGGATGGCCAGTCGATGTTGTCTGTCGTCTCGCTTTTGACACTGTCATTCACACCACTCGAACAGGGTGCTGCAACAGCTTGTATCCAGATGTAGACTGGGTTGCGATCGCATTGATCGTGATTTCACTCAAGCTTTCGGGGGAAAGATGAAATTCAAATTTGGTCATGTGGTGGCGGGTTGTGCGCTTGCCTGCAGTCAGCTGCTTGCAGTGAGTACTGCTCAAGCGGCACCGATGCAGGTGGTGCAGCAGGACGCAGTCTGGTTCTTCGGGGGCTCGGACACGAGCTTCTCGTTCGACCTCGGCAATGGCAGCTTCAGCTCGGTCAGCAACCTGCTGAAGATCCAGGGTCCGGGCAACATCCTTGCCGCCGAGCTCGACATCGACAGCACCTTCGGTGGCGGCATTCCGTTCGCCAACAGCTTCGGGAACTTCGTCCTGGCGACCCCGTTGACCGGACCGATGACCTACTTCGTCAACCTGACGAAGACGAGTGCGAGTTCGCAGGTCTTCGGCACGCTGACGGTTTCGCCGGTTCCCGAGCCCGAAACCTACGCCCTGATGCTCGCCGGACTTGGTGCCATCGGCTTCATGCTGCGGCGTCGCAACGCCGGCTGACCGCCCGCAGGGCACCTCGTGGCCAATGGGGGCGGGCTGAGATCTGCCCCCATTCGCTTCGTCGAAACTGTCAGTCAGTAGCGCACTGCCTTGACCAACCTCAATCTCCGCGCCCACCTCAGCGCAATCATCACTCCCAGGGAATCTCGCGAGTTTCCATACACAGGAGCAGATGATGAAGATGAAGCTGGGACGGATGGTGGCGGGCGGTGTGCTGGCATGGGCTCAAGTTGCCGCGATCGGGAGTGCGCAGGCTGCAACCCCGATGACGCGGGTGGCAGATGGCATCGGATTCTTCGGAACCGACACCAGTTATTCCTTTTCACTCGGTTCCGGCAGCTTCAGGTTCGAGGGCATCCTGAGCGCCCTCGGTGTGTCGGGAGCAGAACTCGACACCGACAGCACTTTCGGCGGTGGCATGTCGTTCATCAAGTACGGCACGGACACCGGCACGCTCGCCGACGATTTCTTCTCGCTGACCAGGAATGGTTCGACCGGTCCGATCTATCCCGTCTTGTCCGGCCCGACGACTTATTTCATCAACCTCGACAAGTCGAGTTCCGCACCGGTGGTCGGCGCCTTCTCCGTCACCGCCGTTCCGGAACCCGAAACCTATGCCCTGATGCTCGCCGGACTCGGCGCCATCGGCTTCATGATCCGGCGCCGTAACGCAGGATGATCACCTGACAGTGCTTGTGATCCTTGGGGCGGGCTTCGGCCCGCCTGTTTTTTCGATACGGCGCTGGATGGACCTGCCGAGCCCGCCGGCTGACGCTGGCGCAGGCAGTGCGCGGGCATTGCATCGGGCCTGAAGGCCCTCCTACAAAGGGCGCGGCGTGGCCGTGTAGGAGCGCCTTCAGGCGCGATACCGAAGCACCGCGACCGACGCGCACGCGATGTGCGCGCATCGCATCGGGCCTGAAGGCCCTCCTACCCATGCGAGCCTCGGTTTTTGTAGGAGCGCCTTCAGGCGCGATACCGAAGCACCCGACCGGCGCGCCGGCGATGTGCGCATCGCATCGGGCCTGAAGGCCCTCCTACCCGTGCGAGCCTCGGTTTTGCAGGAGCGCCTTCAGGCGCGATACCGAAGCACCGCGACCGGCGCGCCGGCGATGTGCGCGCATCGCATCGGGCCTGAAGGCCCTCCTACCCCATGCGAGCTTCGGTTTTGTAGGAGCGCCTTCAGGCGCGATACCGAAGCACCCCGACCGGCGCGCCGGCGATGTGCGGGCATTGCATCGGGCCTGAAGGCCCTCCTACCCATGCGAGCCTCGGTTTTGCAGGAGCGCCTTCAGGCGCGACACCGAAGCACCGCGACCGGCGCGCCGGCGATGTGCGCGCATCGCATCGGGCCTGAAGGCCCTCCTACGCAGGCGCGGTCGGCCAGGCACGCGCCGGTGATCGGTCCCACATGGCCGGACGCGCTGATCGGGATCTTCATGGCGAAGAGCGGGCCGCGTCGATCGGGCGGTGCTCGAGCAATTCGCGCGCCGGACCCGATCCGGCGACGGCGGCGCTCTGCACCGGTCCGCGCAGCGAGCGGCCGACCGCGAAGTAGCGAAAGCCCGCTTCCTGCATCACCTCCGGTTCGTACAGGTTGCGCCCGTCGAAGACCAGCGGCGACTTCAGCATCGCGCTTCAGCGCGGTCAGGTTGGGGCTCTTGTAGGCCTTCCACTCGGTCACGACGACCAGCGCATCGGCGCCGGGCAGCGCCTGCATCGGCTTGTCGACGAAGCTGCAGGTGATCGAGCAGTTGCGGGCCGATCGGCCAGATCGCCCTGCAGCGCGCGCCTCGCCTCGTTCCTGCGCCACCGGATCGTGCGCCACCACGCTGCGCGCCGGCGCGCAGCAGTGCGCCGATCAGCACGCGGCTCGGCGCCTCGCGCATGTCGTCGGTATTCGGGCTTGAAGGCCAGGCCCCAGATCGCGAAGCGTGCGCTCGCGCAGGTCGCTGGCCGAACTCGGCGAAGATCTTGTTCACCAGCACGCTGCTTCTGGTCGTGGTTCACCGCTTCGACCGCCTCGAGCACGCGCAGCGACTGGCCGTGCTCGCGTGCGCGGTGCGCATCAGCGCCTGCACATCCTTCGGAAAGCAGCTGCCGCCGTAGCCGGTGCCGGCATACAGGAAGCTGTAGCCGATGCGCGGATCCGAGCCGATGCCCTGGCGCACCAGTTCGATGTCCGCGCCCACGCGGTCGGCCAGGTTGGCCAGCTCGTTCATGAAGCTGATGCGCGTGGCCAGCATCGCGTTGGCGGCGTACTTGGTGAACTCGGCGCTGCGCACGTCCATCACGCGCGATGCGCTCGTGGTTGCGGTTGAACGGGGCGTAGAGCTCGCGCATCACGGCCAGCGCGCGCTGGCCGGCCTCGTCGTCGTCGACGCCGAGCACGATGCGGTCCGGCCGCATGAAGTCGTCGACCGCCGCGCCTTCCTTCAGGAATTCGGGGTTGCTGACGACCGAAAAGCCGATGCCCGGGTCGCCGCAGGCCGCGCAGCGCCAGTTCCTCGCGGATCACCGCGCCGACCCGTCGGCCGTGCCGACCGGCACGGTCGACTTGTCGACGACCACCTTGAAGCCGCGCATGTGGCGGCCGATGTCGCGCGCCGCCGCCAGCACGTAGCTGCAGGTCGGCGCTGCCGTCCTCGTCGGGCGGCGTGCCGACGGCGATGAACAGCGCGTCGCCGTGCGCGACCGCCGCCTCCACGTCGGTCGTGAAGAGCAGCCGGTCGGCGTCGACGTTGTTCTCGATCAGCTCCTCGCAGCCCGGGTTCGTAGATCGGCACGTCGCCCGCGTTGCAGCAGCGCGATCTTGGCTGCGTCGACGTCGAGGCAGACGACCTGGTTGCCGATGTCGGCCAGACAGGCGCCGGTGACGAGCCCGACGTAGCCGGTGCCGATGATGGTGATGTTCATCGCGAGCACTCCGAGAGCGGGCGAGCGGGATCGCACGCACGGTTGAGGACAGGTGTTTCGCGATTGGGGCGCAGCACGGCGTCGCGCGCATTGCGTCCGATCAACGCCACCCAAGCCGGTGCGTGCGACGGGGCGTCGCGGACACCGCGGCTGCGCCACGCCGCCGCGCTCGATACACTCCGGGCAGACCGGCGCCGCAACGCGCCGCTGGCGGCGACACCTCAGGAGCTCGGCGGGACGATGGCAGCGTACGACGGCAGCATCAACGGTTCTACCGTTCGGCCGCAGGTGGGGCGGGCGGGAGTGCAACCCGGTGCCGTGGTGGCCGCCAGCGGTGCCCGGCCGCCGGTTCACCGGGCTGCCACCGGCGTCGGCTCGCTGCTGCGCCGGATCAACCTGAGCGCGCTGGGGGCGGCGCTCGTCATCATGGCGCTGTTCGTCACCTTCAGCAGCTTCATGATGGGCTACTGGACGCTGGTCGATTCGAGCCGTGTGCAGGCGCGCGTGGTGGCCGACAACGCAGCCGCCCCGTTGCTGTTCGAGGATGTGCGTTCGGCCAGCGAGCTGCTGCAGTCGCTCGCCAACTCACCCGAGGTCGAGGTGGCGGCGCTGTACGACCGCAATGGCCGGCTGTTCGCGCGCTACGAGCGCCCGGGTCGGCAGGCCGCCGGCACGCTGGACGCTGCCGCCGCGGCCAGCGGCGCCGGCCTGCACCGGATCCGGATGATCGAGCCGGTGCTGGGACAAGATGCCTCGGCCGGCCGCCTGCTGTTCACCGTGTCGCTGGATGCCCTGTATGCCCGCACCGGCGCGCTGCTGCTGGCGGTGCTGCTGGCGGCGGCGCTCGCCCTGGCCGCGAGCGCTTGGCTGCTGCGGCGGCTGAACCGCTCGCTGCTGCGGCCGCTCGACAACCTGAACCTGCTGATGCACCGGGTCGCCGTCGACGGCGATTTCAAGGTGCGCGCCGCCCCCTCGGGCATCCGCGAGCTCGACAGCCTTGGCCGTTGCTTCAATGCCATGCTCGAGCACATCACCGAACGCGACGCCTGGCTCGCCGCCCAGCGTGCACAGCTCGAGCACGAGGTGGCTGCGCGCACCGATCAGCTGCGCCAGGCCAAGGAATCGGCCGAGGCTGCCAGCCTGGCCAAGACCGACTTCCTGGCCACCATGAGCCACGAGATCCGCACCCCGATGAATGGCGTGCTCGGCATGAACGAGCTGCTGATCGACAGCGGCCTGACGCCGCGCCAGCGCGAGTGGGCGCAGTCGGTCCAGGCATCGGGACGGCACCTGCTCGGCGTCATCAACGACATCCTCGAATTCTCGAAACTCGAATCGGGCCAGCTGTCGCTCGAGGAGATCGACTTCGATCTGCTGGACACGGTGCGCGAGGCCGTCGCGATGTTCGCCCAGCCGGCTGGCGCCAAGGGGCTCGATCTGTCGGTGCAGGTGGTGCCCGAAGGGGTGGACTGGCGTCTGCGTGGCGATCCATTCCGGCTGCGCCAGGTGATCGGCAACCTGATCGGCAATGCGATCAAGTTCACCGAGCACGGCCGCATCGTGGTGCTGGTCGAGCGGCTCGACGATGGTGAGGCGGCGGCCGAGGGCCTGCGCGTGCCGCTGCGCATCAGCGTCGAGGACACCGGCATCGGCATCGCGCCGGCTGCCTGCGAGCGGATCTTCGAGCACTTTTCGCAGGCCGACGGGTCCACCACGCGGCGCTACGGCGGGTCGGGCCTGGGGCTGGCGATCTGCCGCCGGCTGCTGGCACTGATGGAGGGCACGATCCGGGTCGACAGCGAACTCGGCTCGGGTTCGCGCTTCAATGTCGAGCTGGAGCTGCCGGCAGCGGCGTTCGGCGAGCAACCGGCGCGGCAGCCGGTGACGGGCGAGGCGATCTTGCCACTGGCCGGTCGGGTGCTGCTGGTCGAGGACAACCCGATCAACCAGGGCGTGGCGCAGGCGATGCTCGACCGGCTCGGGGTGCAGTGGCAGCTCGCAACCGACGGCCAGGCGGCGATCGATGCGGTGCGCGAGGCCGATTTCGACCTGGTGCTGATGGATTGCCAGATGCCCGGCACCGACGGCTACCAGGCCACCGCCGCCATCCGCGCCCTCCCCGGCGGGCGCGGCGCCACGCTCCCGATCATCGCGCTGACGGCGAATGCACTGGCCGACGACGAGCAGGCCTGCCTGGCTGCCGGGATGAACGATTTTCTGTCGAAGCCGGTCTCGATCGCGGCCCTGCACCGCATGCTGGCGCGCTGGCTGCCTTCGGCCGATGGCGTGCGGCCGGTGATCGAACCGAGCGCACTCGAGGCGCTGCGCAGCTTCGACCCGCAACGCGGCGATGCGCTGGTGCGTCAGGTGGTGGAGGCGTTTCTGGCGTCGGCCGACGAGCACCTGGCCCGCATGACCGACGCCGTCGCCCGGACCGATGCCACCGCCCTGCGCAACGCCGCCCACCCGGCGCGGTCGAACGCCGAACAGCTCGGCGCCCTGGCGCTCGCCGCGTGCTACGCCGAACTCGAGCAGTGCGCGCGCGAAGACCGGATGAGCGATGCCGCGGCCCTCCTTCCGGCGGCGCGATGCCAACTGCAAGCCGCACTCGCCCGCCTGCGGGAGATCACCTGCGTGCCCGCCTGAGCCGGCGGATGTGGTGTAGGAGGGCGATACGCCGCGCAGCGGCGGCGGGCGCGTGACCGCGCCCGATCGCGGCTGAAGCCGCTCCTACAAAACACAGCGCGTCTTGTAGGAGGGCCTTCAGGCCCGATGCGCCGCGCAGCCGGCGGCAGTCGCGTGACCGCGCCCGATCGCGGCTGAAGCCGCTCCTACAAAACACAGCGCGTTTGTAGGAGGGCCTTCAGGCCCGATGCGCCGCGCAGCGGCGGCGGGCGCCTGACCGCGCCCGATCGCGGCTGAAGCCGCTCCTACAAAACACAGCGCGTCTTGTAGGAGGGCCTTCAGGCCCGATGCGCCGCGCAGCCGGCGGCAGGCGCCTGACCGCGCCCGATCGCGGCTGAAGCCGCTCCTACAAAACACAGCGCGTCTTGTAGGAGGGCCTTCAGGCCCGATGCGCCGCGCAGCGGCGGCGGGCGCGTGACCGCGCCCGATCGCGGCTGAAGCCGCTCCTACAAAACACAGCGCGTCTTGTAGGAGGGCCTTCAGGCCCGATGCGCCGCGCAGCGGCAGCGGTCGCCTGACCGCGCCTGATCGCGGCTGAAGCCGCTCCTACAAAACACAGCGCGTCTTGTAGGAGGGCCTTCAGGCCCGATGCGCCGCGCAGCCGGCGGCAGGCGCCTGACCGCGCCCGGTCGCGGCTGAAGCCGCGCCTACCAACCAATCAGCATCACACACCTCCCGGGTAAACCCGCTCTCTCAAGTCATGATGTCGTCATACCATAGCACCACCTGATGACTACTCCGCCGGACCCTTGCTCCGGCCTCTCTGACCATGACCTCGATTGCACTTTTCGGCGCCGGCGGCAAGATGGGCGTGCGCCTGTCGAAAAACCTCCAGGGCTCGCCCTACCAGGTTCGCCACGTCGAGCCCGGCGAAGCGGGTCGGAACCGCCTGCGCGATGAGCTCGGCATCGACTGCGTCAGCGCCGACCATGCGCTCGAGGGCGGCGTCGACGTGGTGATCCTGGCGGTACCGGACACGCTGATCGGCAAGCTGGCGGCGCAGATCGAGCCCAAGCTCAAGCCGGGCACGATGGTGATGACGCTCGATGCGGCGGCTCCTTTCGCGGGTCACCTGCCACAGCGCGCGGACCTGGTCTATTTCGTCGCCCACCCCTGCCATCCGACCATCTTCAGCCCCGAGGTCCATGCGCCGGACGCCATCGACTATTTCGGTGGTGCGACCGCGCCGCAGTCGATCACCAGCGCGCTGATGCAGGGACCGGAATCGGCCTTCGAGCTCGGCGAGGCCGTGGCCAAGACGATCTACCAGCCGATCCTGCGTTCGTACCGGCTGACGGTCGAGCAGATGGCACTGCTCGAGCCCGGCCTGTCCGAAACCGTCTGCGCCACCCTGCTCGACGTGATGCGTGAGGCGATGGACGAGGTGGTGGCGCGTGGCGTGCCGGCCGACTGCGCGCGCGACTTCCTGCTCGGACACATGACGATCCTGTCGGCGGTGATCTTCAAGCAGATCCCGGGCGCGTTCTCGGACGCCTGCAACAAGGCGATCACCTTCGGCAAGCCGCGCCTGATGCGCGATGACTGGAAGCAGGTGTTCGACCGCGACGAGATCGCCGAGAGCATCCGTCGCATCACCTGACGCTTCCCGACCCTCCCAAGCCCACGAATTCCAGAGAAACATTCCATGATCCGCACCACCCCGCTCTCGCGCAGCACGCTGGCCGCCCTTCTCGCCATCGCCGGCCTCGGCAGTGTCCAGGCCCAGACCGTGCTGAAGATCGGCTACACGCCACCGGCCGGATCGCACTATGCGGTCGGCGCGACCGCCTTCTGCGACGAGGTCGAAAAAGGCACCCAGGGCCGCTACAAGTGCCAGCACTTCCCGGCGTCGGCCCTCGGCGGCGAACGCGAGATGATCGAGGCGGTGCAGCTCGGCACCCAGGATCTGGTCAACACCTCGACCGGTCCGCTCGGCAACTTCGTTCCCGAGACCAAGGTGGTCGACATCCCGTTCCTGTTCCGTGACTACGACCACGCGCGCAAGGTGATGGACGGGCCGATCGGCCAGGACCTGCTGAAGAAGATGCAGGCCAAGGGCCTGGTCGGCCTGGCGTGGACCGAAAACGGCTTCCGCCACATGACCAACAACAAGCGTCCGATCGTGCAGGCAACCGACGCTTCCGGCCTGAAGCTGCGCACGATGGAGAACAAGGTCCACATGGACGGCTACAAGACCTTCGGCCTGCTGCCGACGCCGATGGCCTTCCCCGAACTCTTCACCGCGCTGCAGCAGGGCACGGTCGACGGCCAGGAAAATCCGATCCCGGTCATCCTCGCGTCCAAGTTCGCGCAGGTCCAGAAGCACCTGTCGCTGACCTCGCACGTCTATTCACCGGCGGTGCTGATCGTGTCGCAGAATGTCTGGACCAAGCTGTCGGACGCCGACAAGAAGGTATTCACCGCAGCAGCGCAGAGCGGCGCCACCGCCCAGCGCAAGAAGGTCAACGACGACGAGGCCAACGGCATCGCGCAGCTGAAGAAGGACGGCATGGAAGTGGTCGAGAAGGTCGATGGCGAGAGCTTCCGCAAGGCGGTTGCGCCGGCGTATGCCAATTTCGCCAAGGAGTTTGGCGCCGATCGCATCGCCGCGATCCAGGCCGTCAAGTGAGCTGCAGCTGCAGGTCGGCATGAACCAGCGCATCCACGCCAGCTACTGGCTCGAGACACCAACCGATCCGCGCCGCGCCGCCGAGGTGATCGCCGGCGAGCAGTCGAGCGGCACCTTCGTGGCGCTCGCCAACGAAACCGCTGCGCTCAAGGAGCGCAGCGGTGCGCGGGTCGAGTCCCTCGAAGTGATCGAGACGGTCGACCAGCCGTCACTGCCGGGCGCGCTATCCGGCCGGCGCGCGCTTCACGCGCTGCCGGCTCGAGCTGTCGTGGCCGATCGACAACATCGGCCCGTCGCTGCCGAACCTGCTCGCGACGATCGCCGGCAACCTGTTCGAGCTGCGGGAGGTCTCGGGCCTGCGGATCACCGGGCTGCGCCTGCCGGCGGCGTTTGCCGAGGCCTGCCCCGGCCCGGCCTTCGGCATCTCCGGCACGCGCCGGCTGGCCGGCGTGCCGAGCGGCCCGCTGATCGGCACCATCATCAAGCCGAGCGTCGGCCTGGACGCCGAGCAGACCGCGGCCGAGGTGCGCAAGCTGATCGACGGCGGCATCGACTTCATCAAGGACGACGAACTGCAGGCCGACGGGCCGAACTGCCCGTTCGACGAACGCGTGGACGCGGTGATGCGCGAGGTCAACGCCGGCGCTGACCGGCTCGGCCGCAAGGTGATGTATGCCTTCAACCTGACCGGCGACCTGGACCAGATGAAGCGCCGTCACGACCGCGTGCTCGACCTCGGCGGCAGCTGCGTGATGGCGAGCCTGAACAGCATCGGTCTGGTCGGCCTGCGCGAGCTGCGCCGCCATTCGGCGCTGCCGATCCACGCCCATCGCAACGGCTGGGGCTACCTCAGCCGCAGCCCGGCAATCGGCTGGGACTATGCACCCTGGCAGCAGCTGTGGCGGCTGGCCGGCGCCGACCACCTGCACGTCAACGGACTGCGCCAACAAGTTCAGCGAGGCCGACGACAGCGTGATCGAGGCGGCGCGCGCGGTGCTGGCGCCGCTGTGGCCGGAGGCACCGATGCACGCCATGCCGGTCTTCAGCTCCGGACAGACCGGCCTGGTGGCGGCCGCCACCTACGCCGCGCGTCGGCACCACCGATCTGATCTTCGCCGCCGGCGGCGGCATCTTCGGCCACCCGGGCGGTGTCGCGGCCGGCGTCAGCGCATTGCGCCAGGCGTGGGACGCGGCGGTGGCCGGGGTGCCGATCCGCGCCCACGCACAGCAGCACGCCGAGCTGCAGGCTGCGCTGGGGTTCTGGTGATGGCAGACGACCGCCACGCCGACACGGCGCGCTGGCCGGATGGCCCGCTGCTCGCCTTCTGTGGCGACGACTTCACCGGCTCGACCGATGTGCTCGAGGCGTTCACTGCCGCCGGCATCTCGACCGTGCTGTTCCTGCAACCGCCGGATGCCGGCTGGCGCGAACGTTTCGCCGACCGGCGCTGCATCGGGCTGGCGACCACCGCGCGCAGCCGGTCGCCGCAGTGGATGGATGCCGAACTGCCGGCTGCCTTCGCGGCACTGGCGGCTTTCGGCGCCCCCCTGCTGCAGTACAAGGTCTGCTCGACCTTCGATTCGTCGCCCGAGACCGGCTCGATCGGCCGCGCGATCGACATCGGCTGTGCGCTGATGCCCGGGCGCTGGTCGCCGATGGTGGTCGGCGCGCCGCGCCTGCGCCGCTACCAGGCGTTCGGCAACCTGTATGCCGCGGGCGACGGCACGGTGCACCGGCTGGACCGCCACCCGACGATGTCGCGCCACCCGGTGACGCCGATGCGCGAGGCCGATCTGCGTCGGCACCTGGCACACCAGACGGCACGCCGCATCGAGCTGATCGACCTGCTCGAGCTGCGCTCGGGACACGCCGGTGAACGCTGCGCAGCGCTCGCCGGCGACGATGTACCGGTGGTGCTGTTCGATGTGATCGACGACGACGCGCTGGCACAAGTCGGACGCCTGGTCTGGGAACAGCGCGGCGCCGGCCTGTTCAGCGCCGCCTCGTCGGGGCTCGAATATGCGCTGGCCGCGCACTGGCGCGAGCTCGGCCTGCTGCCGCAACAGCCTTCGCTGCCAGCGGCGGCGCCGGTCGATGCGATTGCCGCGGTCAGCGGCAGCTGCTCGCCGGTCACGGCGGCGCAGATCGGATGGGCGGCGCAGCACGGCTTCCACACCGAGCGGCTGGCGATCGGCGCGGTGCTCGATGCGCGCGGCCGCGAGGCCGAACTCGAGCGCGTGGTCGGCGCCGCCGCCGAGGCGCTGCGCCACGGCCGCAGCCCGCTCATCCACTCGGCCAGCGGCCCGGCCGACCCGGCGGTCACCGGCTTCGATGCGGCCGCCCGCGATGCCGGTCTGACGCGCAGCGACGCCGCCGCCCGGGTCGGCGATTCGCTCGCCGAGGTGATGCGGCGGCTGCTGGAACGCGTGCCGGCGCTGTCGCGCATCGTCGTCGCCGGCGGCGACAGCTCGGGTGCGGTGGCCGGCTCGCTCGGCATCGCCGCGCTGACGGTCAGCGCCGGCCTGACCCCGGGCGCCCCGCTGTGCCGCGCCTGGTCGACCGACGCCACACGCGACGGACTCGAGCTCGTGCTGAAGGGCGGCCAGATGGGCGGCGACAGCTTCTTTGGCGCGGTGCGAGCCGGTCGCGAGATCACACCCGGCTGAGTTCGCGGGGCAGACGGTATGCTGAGCTCATGACCACCGAACAGATCCAGCGCCGCAAGCTCTACCAGGAGGTGCTCGATCGGCTGCTGCAGCGCATCCGCAGCGGCGAACTGCCGCCGGGCGGGCAGTTGCCGTCGGAACGCGACCTGATGGAGTTCTACGGCGTCGGACGCCCGGCGGTGCGCGAAGCACTGCAGGAGCTGGCCCGCTCCGGCATGGTCGAGATCACCCATGGCGAGCGCGCGCGGGTGGTCGTTCCGACCGCCGAGTTGCTGATATCGCAGGTCGCCGGAGGGGCGCAGTACCTGCTGAAGATGCAGCCCGACATGCTGGCGCACCTGAAGGAGGCGCGGCTGTTCCTGGAGGTCGGACTGGCGCGCATGGCGGCGCAGCGCGCGACCCCGGCCGATGCCGAACGCCTGCGCCAGCGGCTGGCCGAGCACCGCGCCGCGATGGACGACCCGGAGCTGTTCCTGCACCGCGACATGGCGTTCCACCGCGAGATTGCGGTCATCAGCGGCAACCCGATCTTTCCCGCCGTGGTCGAGGCGACGTTCAACTGGGCCAGCGAGTACTACCACTCGATCGTGCGCGCCCCCGGCGCCGAGCACCTGACCCTGTCCGAGCACACCCGCATCGTCGACGCCATCGCCGCCGGCGACGCCGACGGTGCCGCCCAGGCCATGACCGAGCACCTGACGCGGGCGAATGCGCTGTATCGGCGAATCGCGCCCGACGCAGCCTGACCGCGCGGGATCGCATCGCGCCTGAAGGCGCTCCTGCCTGGGCGATCTGCCGCGTCGCTCCGATCCGCCTTGGTAGGAGGGCCTTCAGGCCCGATCCCCGCCTGCGCACATCGCATCGCGCCTGAAGGCGCTCCTACCTGGGCGATCTGCCGCGGCGCTCCGATCCGCCTTGGTAGGAGGGCCTTCAGGCCCGATCGCGCGCCCGCGCGCATCGCATCGCGCCTGAAGGCGCTCCTACCGGGGCGATCTGCCGCGGCGCTCCGATCCGCCTTGGTAGGAGGGCCTTCAGGCCCGATCGCGCCTCGCGCACATCGCATCGCGCCTGAAGGCGCTCCTACCGGGGCGATCTGCCGCGTCGCTCCGATCCGCCTTGGTAGGAGGGCCTTCAGGCCCGATCCCCGCCTGCGCGCATCGCATCGCGCCTGAAGGCGCTCCTACCTGGGCGATCTGCCGCGTCGCTGCGATCCGCCTTGGTAGGAGGGCCTTCAGGCCCGATCGCGCGCCCGCGCACATCGCATCGCGCCTGAAGGCGCTCCTACCTGGGCGATCTGCCGCGGCGCTCCGATCCGCCTTGGTAGGAGGGCCTTCAGGCCCGATCCCCGCCTGCGCGCATCGCATCGCGCCTGAAGGCGCTCCTACCGGGGCGATCTGCCGCGGCGCTCCGATCCGCCTTGGTAGGAGGGCCTTCAGGCCCGATCGCGCGCTCGCGCACATCGCATCGCGCCTGAAGGCGCTCCTACCTGGGCGATCTGCCGCGGCGCTGCGATCCGCCTTGGTAGGAGGGCCTTCAGGCCCGATCCCCGCCTGCGCGCATCGCATCGCGCCTGAAGGCGCTCCTACCGGGGCGATCTGCCGCGGCGCTCCGATCCGCCTTGGTAGGAGGGCCTTCAGGCCCGATCCCCGCCTGCGCACAGGCCGCCCATCCGCGACGACCAGGTCCGGCGTGCGCAGCATCGCCTCGCGCACCAGGTTGTGCCATGCGGTTGCACCAACCGAGTGAAACCCGCGGCCCTCAGATCACGACCGAGGACGCTGGCAGGGGATCGGTGCGACTGACGAGGAGGACGGTGGTCATGGGAGAGGGACAGGGCGGGGTGCGACACCTTCGGTGAGCGTGGTCCGGCTGATGCAAGCCCCTGCCAGCATTGCCGCGATCGGATCCGCAATCGCGAGGCTGGCACGGTAGCTGCATGAGGCTGGTCGGGCGTGACGCTGTGCCCGCCCTGATCGTCTGCACACCGCAGGCCATGCTCACGATGCAGTGGGCACGCGTGTGCGCCATGCCCGTGCGCGCGGAAGTTCTCAACGCCTGGAAGGCACTTCATGTCGAACGTCAAGACCTTCATGCAATCCGGCCACTGGCCGACCTTGCTCGCCTCGTTCCTGTATTTCGATTTCTGCTTCGCAGTCTGGGTGCTGAACGGCGCGATGGCGCCGTTCATCAGCGAAAGCTTCGGCCTCGACGCGGCCCAGAAGGGCTTCATGGTCTCGGTACCGATCCTGGCCGGCGCGCTGATGCGCTTCCCGCTCGGGGTGCTGTCGCAGTACATCGGGCGCAAGAACGCGGCGATGGTGGAGATGGGCCTGATCATCGCCGCCCTCGCCTACGGCTATTTCGCGGTCGACAGCTACGGTGATGTGCTCGCCATGGGCGTGTTGCTCGGCATCGCGGGGGCGAGCTTCGGCGTGGCGCTGTCGCTCGGCTCGGGCTGGTTTCCGGCCCGCTACAAGGGCCTGGCGATGGGCATTGCCGGCGCCGGCAACTCCGGCACCGTGCTGGCGGTGCTGTTCGCGCCGCCGCTGGCGGTCAAGTTCGGCTGGACCGCGGTCTATGGGCTGGCGGCGTGCACGATGCTGCTGCCGATGGCGGTGATGTGGGTCCTCGCCAAGGAACCACCGGACCGCGAGCACCAGACCCTGCGCGAACATGTGTCGTGCCTGTTCGAGAAGGACGGCTGGGCCTTCAGCCTGATCTACGTCATCACCTTCGGCGGCTTCATCGGGCTGGCCAGCTTCCTGCCGACCTACTTCTACGACCAGTTCAATGTCACCAAGGTCGAAGCCGGACAGCTGACGATGCTGGCAACGCTGATGGGATCGGCGGTGCGCGTCGTCGGCGGCTATGTCGCCGACCGGCTGGGCGGCATCACCACCCTGAGCGGCGTGCTGGTCGCGGTGGCGGTCACGCTGCTGGCGTGCGGCTTCGCCGGCGGCTCGGTCACGGTGACGACGCTGCTGTTCATGCTGTGCTTCGCGGCCCTCGGCGCCGGCAACGGCGCGCTGTTCCAGCTCGTTCCGCTGCGCTGGCCGCTCACCACCGCGGTCGCCGGCTCGATGATCGGCGAGATCGGCGCGCTCGGCGGCGGGTTCCTGCCGAATGCGATGGGCCAGTCGAAGCAGCTCACCGGCAGCTACCTGTGGGGCTTCGCCTCCTTTGCGGTCCTGTCGCTGGCCATGCTCGTGATGCTGCGCGTGGTGCAGATCCGCTGGACCCGCACCTGGGCCGAGAAGGGGGGCCGTGCGCGCGGCACGACGCCGGCCTCGGCGCCGGAGGACCGCGGTGCGGCACCGGCAGGCCTCGAGCGTCGACCGGCGCGCTCATGATCCGGCGCCGCTCCCTCCGATGCAGTCGCCGTGGCGCCGCCCGGACCGGGTCAGCGCGGCAGGAACAGCAGCCAGTAGACCAGCAGCAGGTTGAACAGCAGCGAGACGCCGAACGCGATCTTCCACAGCGCGGCGGCGTCGCGCTGGATCAGCGGCGTGGCGGGCGGCGCGCCGAGCTGGCGCGAGGCGCCGCGTTCGAGCGCGAGCAGCAGCTCCTCGGCGGTCTCGAAACGCTGCGCCGGGTCGATCGCAATCGCCTTCAGCACGACATGATCGAACCACACCGGCACGTCCGGACGCACCCGCGATGGCGGTGCCGGGTCGCGCCGATGGCGCAGCGTCTGGTAAGGCTCGACCTCGCCGTACGGCAGGCGACCGGTCAGCCACTGGTACAGCGTGACACCGAGCGCGTACAGATCGCTGCCGGCACCGGCACGCACATGTTCGTCACGCGACCACTGCTCGGGGTTCATGTAGCTCGGTGTGCCGGCGCGCAGCGTGCGCAGCGACTTCGGCTCGCTGCCCGAGATCGCCGCACCGAGATCGAGGACGCGCCAGTGGCCATCGTCGCCCAGGTGCAGGTTGCCCGGCTTGATGTCGCGGTGCACCACCCCGAGTCGGTGCAGCCGCGCCAGCGCCTTGCTCAGCGCGATCGCCGCCGCGACGACCTCGGCCACCTCGAAGCGACGCCGCTCGGCCAGCCACTGCTCGAGCGTGCGCCCGGCGTGCCAGTCGTAGACGGTGTAGCAGGCGCTCGGCTCGACCAGTTCGTGCACCCGCACCAGCCCGGCCTCGGCGCCGGCGCCGCGGTCGCCGCCGGCGTGCGGCGCCACCCGGCTCGCCAGCCACGCCTCGTGCGCCAGCATGGCGCGCTCCTCCGGGTCGCTGGCACGCGCCTCGTGCAGCGTCTTGATGGCGACCAGCCGCTGCGTCGCCAGGTCGCGCGCCTGGTACAGCCGGTGCACGCCGTTGTTCGACGACCAGCGCGGTGACCGCGAAGCCATCGAGCCGATCGCCCGGCTTGAGCGGCCGCGGCACCGGCAGCTGGCGGCCCTGCAGCAGCCAGTCGCCCAGGCGGGCGGTGGCCAGGCCGCGCACCCGCACCACCAGCGCGGTCGCGTTGTCGTGGCTGCCGGCGGCGAGCGCGGCGCGCACCAGTGCCTCGCTCGCCGCCTGCGCACCGCCGCGCGGCACGAGCGCCGTGGCAACGATGCGCGCCAGGTCGGCGCGGCCCAGCACGCCGTGCACGCCGTCGCTGGTCAGCACGAAGATGTCGCCCTGCTGCAGCTCGCCCTGCTGGTAGTCGATGCGCACCAGGTCGTCGAGGCCGATCGCGCGCGTCAGCCGGCTGCGCTGATCGGGATGGTCGAACGCGTGGTCCTGCGTCAGCTGGATCGCTGCGTCGGCCTCGGCCGCGCAACAACCAGGCACGGCTGTCGCCGACGTGCGCCACCGTCCAGGCGTGGCCGCGCAGCACCAGCGCGGTCAGCGTGCACAGGCCGATCGTCGCCGCACCGTCGCGGCGCACACCCTGGCGGCGCCGGTTGTGGTCGGCCAGCCAGGCGTTCTGCGCCGAGATCAGGCGATCGAGCACGGTGCTCGTCTCCCAGGTGTCGGGCACCGCACCATGGTCGTTGACGAGCGACAGCACCGTGCTGCGCGCCGCCTCGCGCCCGCCGCCGCCGGCCGAAACGCCATCGGCCAGCGCCGCGACCAGACCGCTCGCCTCGCCATGGTCACGCCAGGCGCAGAAGTCCTCGTTGACCGCGCGCGCGCCGGTCGTGCGCTCGTCTGTCCGATGTCGAGGTCGACGCTCATGCGGCGGCGCTGCGACAGCCGACCGAACAGCAGGCGCCGGGTGTCGTCAGCGCCACGTCGCGCACCGATCCGAACCCAACTGCCCTGCCTGCTGCAGGGCACCAACTGCACCCTGACGGGTGTCCGGGAAAACGCACCATGAAGAAGATGAAGCTGGTGATGGTGGGCAACGGCATGGCCGGCGTGCGCACGATCGAGGAACTGCTGAAGATCGCACCCGACCTGTACGACATCACGGTGTTCGGCGCCGAGCCGCATCCGAACTACAACCGCATTCTGCTGTCGCCGGTGCTGTCGGGCGAGCAGACGCTCGACGAGATCGTGCTCAATCCGCTCGACTGGTACGCGCAGAACAACATCGACCTGCGCGTCGGCCGCAAGGTGGTCGGCGTCAATCGCAAGCAGCGCATCGTGCAGGTCGACGATGGCAGCGAGGTCGAGTACGACCGGCTGCTGATCGCCACCGGCTCGAATCCCTTCATGCTGCCGATCCCGGGCAAGGACCTGCAGGGCGTGATCGGCTATCGCGACATCGCCGACACCAACGCGATGATCGAGGCGGCGCCGAAGTACCAGCACGCGGTCGTCATCGGCGGCGGCCTGCTCGGGCTCGAGGCCGCCAACGGACTGATGCTGCGCGGCATGCAGGTCACGCGTGATCCACCTCGCCGGCTGGCTGATGGAGCGCCAGCTCGACGACGTCGCGGCGCGGCTGCTGCAGAAGTCGCTCGAGCAGCGCGGGCTGCGCTTCCGGCTCGGCGCGCAGACGCAGGCGCTGATCGGCGACCAGGACGGCCGCGTGATGGCGGTGCAGCTGAAGGACGGCAGCGAGATCCCGGCCGACCTGGTCGTGATGGCGGCCGGCATCCGGCCGAACACCGAACTGGCGCTGAAGATCGGCCTGCACTGCGGCCCGGAGAACCGGGCGGCATCGCGGTCAACGACACGATGCAGACCGTCACCGACCCGCGCATCTATTCGGTCGGCGAGTGCGCGGCGCACCGCGGCATCGCCTACGGACTGGTGGCGCCGCTGTTCGAGCAGGCCAAGGTGTGCGCGACGCACCTGGCCGAATTCGGCATCGGCCGCTACACCGGCAGCCAGGTCAGCACCAAGCTCAAGGTGACCGGCATCGACCTGTTCTCGGCCGGCAACTTCACCGGCGGCCCCGACTGCGAGGAGATCGTGATGAGCGATCCCTACGGCGGCGTCTACAAGAAGCTGGTGCTGAAGGACGACAAGCTGGTCGGCGCCTGCATGTACGGCGACACGGTCGACGGCGCCTGGTACTTCAAGCTGCTGCGCGAAGGCCGCTCGGTGGCCGACATCCGCGACAAGCTGATGTTCGGCGAATCGAACATCGGCGACGCCGGCCACCAGGGCCACAACAAGGCCGCCGCCATGGCCGACAGCCGACGAGGTCTGCGGCTGCAACGGCGTCAGCAAGGGCACCGTCTGCAAGGCGATCAAGGAGAAGGGCCTGTTCACGCTGGAAGACGTGCGCAAGCACACCAAGGCGAGCGCCTCGTGCGGATCGTGCACCGGACTCGTCGAGCAGCTGCTGATGTTCACCGCCGGCGGCGACTACTCGGCCGCGCCGAAGAAGAAGGCGATGTGCGGCTGCACCGACGCCAGCCACCAGGAAGCGCGCGACGTCATCAAGGCCGAGCACCTGCTGACGATCGACAGCGTCTACCAGCGCCTGGGCTGGCGCACGCCCAACGGCTGCTCGAGCTGCCGCCCGGCGGTCAACTACTACCTGATCAGCACCTGGCCGAAGGAGGCGCGCGACGATCCGCAGAGCCGCTTCATCAACGAGCGCAGCCACGCCAACATCCAGAAGGACGGCACCTACAGCGTGATCCCGCGCATGTGGGGCGGCGAGACCACCGCCGACGAGCTGCGCCGCATCGCCGATGCGGTCGACAAGTACAAGATCCCGACCGTCAAGGTGACCGGCGGCCAGCGCATCGACCTGCTCGGCGTGAAGAAGGAGGACCTGGTCGGATGTCTGGAAGGACATCGGCATGCCGAGCGGCCATGCCTACGCCAAGGCGCTGCGCACGGTGAAGACCTGCGTCGGCAGCGAGTGGTGCCGCTTCGGCACCCAGGACAGCACCCAGATGGGCAAGGACCTGGAGCGCGCGATGTGGCGCATGTACGCGCCGCACAAGGTCAAGTTCGCGGTCAGCGGCTGCCCGCGCAATTGCGCCGAAGCCGGCATCAAGGACGTCGGCATCATCGGCGTCGACTCGGGCTGGGAGATGTACGTCGCCGGCAACGGCGGCATCAAGACCGAGGTGGCGCACTTCTTCGTCAAGCTGAAGACCGCCGCAGGAGGTGCTCGAATACACCGGCGCCTTCTGCCAGCTGTACCGCGAGGAAGGCTGGTACCTGGAGCGCACCGTGCACTACGTGAACCGGGTCGGACTCGACCATGTGAAGAAGCGCATCCTCGACGATGCCGAAGGCCGCAAGGCGCTGTGGGAGCGGCTGCAGTTCAGCCTCGACGGCGAGCCCGATCCCGTGGTTCGAGTTCGACAAGGCCGCGGTCGACACGCGCCAGTTCAGCGCGCTGCCGACCACCTGACCACCGCAGAGCGATTCAGCTCCGGCAAGCCGGCCGCGGCGTTCGCGAAGAAAACGGACTTCGAGGAAGGTCTTTCAACACGGAGCCACGGAGTGCACGGAGGGTCACGGAGGATTTCAAGTGGATTGCCCTCCGTGGCCCTCCGTCCCTCCGTGTTGCAGCATTCGTTTTGCTGAGAGGCGCAGAGGACGCCGAGAGCAGACGCAGAGTGGAGCCGGAATTTTTCTGCGAACTCTGCGTCCTCTGCGCCCCTGCGGTGAAAGATGGTCTTGTTTCTTGAGAGCATTGAAGGAGAGAAGAGACATGGACAGAGACTGGATCGCGATCTGCAAGGTCGACGACATCCCGATGCTCGGCGCACGCCGGGTGCAGCGTGAACAGGGGCATTGCCGGTGGCGGTCTTCCGCAACGGCCGAGAACCAGGTGTTCGCACTGCTCGACCGCTGCCCGCACCGCGGCGGCCCGCTGAGCCAGGGCATCGTCTTCGGCGACAGCGTGGCGTGCCCGCTGCACAACTGGACGATCGGCCTCGACGATGGCTGCGCGCGCGGCGAGGACGTCGGCTGCACGCCGACCTTCGCCTGCGAGGTCGACGCGTCCGGGCCGGGTCCAGCTCGACCGCGACGAACTGGCCACGCTGGCGCTCGACCTGCGCGCCGCCGAAGGCCGGGCCGGGTGCGACGACCGGCGCGCTCGGCGACAACGAGCTTCGACGTCCAGGCGCCGCACACCGCGTGACGCGCCGTTCCGATGCCATCTCCACCCCCGCGCCGCGCACCGCCCGCCGCTTCCCGATCGATGACAGAGACCCGTTCCACCTGCCCCTACTGCGGCGTCGGCTGCGGCGTCATCATCGAGAGCGATGCCGAGCAGATCACCGGCGTGCGCGGCGATCCCGAGCATCCGGCCAACTTCGGCCGCCTGTGCACCAAGGGCAGCACGCTGCACCTGACCGCGAGCCGGCCGGTCACGCTGCAGACGCGGCTGCTGCAGCCGATGCGGCGCGATCAGCGCGGCGCAGCGCCGCAGCCGATCGCCTGGGACGCCGCGCTCGACCACGCCGCCGATCGCTTCGCGCAGCATCATCGACGGCGCACGGCCCCGATGCGGTCGGCTTCTATGTCTCGGGCCAGTTGCTGACCGAGGACTACTACGCCTTCAACAAGCTGGCCAAGGGGCTGGTCGGCACCAACAACATCGACACCAATTCGCGCCTGTGCATGAGCAGCGCGGTGGCCGGCTACAAGGCCACGCTCGGGGCCGATGCGCCGCCGGCCTGCTACGAGGACCTCGGCCAGGCGCGCACGCTGTTCATCACCGGCGCCAACATGGCGTATGCGCACCCGATCCTGTTCCGCCGGATCGAGGATGCGCGCGCCGCCGATCCGTCGCTGCGCATCATCGTGGCCGATCCGCGCCGCACCGAGACCGCCGAATCGGCCGACCTGTTCCTGCAGATCCTGCCCGGCAGCGACGTCGCGCTGTTCCACGGCATGCTGCACCTGATGCTGTGGGAGGGGCTGACCGACCCGGCCTACATCGCCGCCCACACCAGCGGCTTCGAGGCGCTGCGCGACCGGGTGCGCGACTTCAATCCGAAGGAAGTGGCGCGCCTGTGCGGCATCGCGCGAGGCCGATCTGGTGCACGCGGCGCGCTGGTTCGCCGGGCTCGATGCGCCCGGCGCGGCGCGACTGCCGACGCTGTCGCTGTACTGCCAGGGCCTGAACCAGAGCAGCAGCGGCACCGCCAAGAATGCCGCGCTGATCAACCTGCACCTGGCGACCGGGCAGATCGGCCGCGCCGGCGCCGGGCCGTTCTCGCTCACCGGCCAGCCCAACGCGATGGGCGGGCGCGAGGTCGGCGGCCTGGCCAACCTGCTGAGCGCGCACCGCGACCTGGCCGACCCGCAGCACCGCGCCGAGGTGGCCGCGCTGTGGGGCGTCGACTCGGTGCCGGCGCACGCCGGGCAAGACGGCGATCGAGATGTTCCAGGCCGCCGCCGACGGCGAGATCAAGGCGCTGTGGATCGCCTGCACCAACCCGGCCCAGTCGATGCCCGACCAGGCGATGGTGCGGCGCGCCCTCGAACGCGCCGAGTTCGTCGTCGTGCAGGAGGCCTTCGCGACCACCGCCACCTGCGACCATGCCGACCTGCTGCTGCCGGCCACCACCTGGGGCGAGAAGGACGGCACGGTCACCAACAGCGAGCGCCGCATCAGCCGCGTCAACCCGGCGCTGCCGGCACCCGGGCAGCGCGCGCCACGACTGGGCGATCGCCACCGACTTCGCGCAGCGGCTGCAGGCCCGGCTCGAGCGCGCCGGCCTGCGCCGCCCGGGCCCGGTGCTGCTGCCCTATGCCGACTCCGCAGGCGCTGTGGGACGAGCACCGCGAAAGCACGCGCGGCCGCGACCTCGACATCACCGGCCTGAGCTACGCACGGCTCGCGCAGGCGCCCGCGCAGTGGCCGTTCCCGGACGGGCGCCACCGAGGGCCGCAAGCGGCTCTACGAGGACGGCATCTTCCCCACCGCCGACGGCCGGGCGCGCTTCTTCGACACGCCGTTCGAGCCGCTGGCCGAGCCGCGCGATGCGCGCTTCCCGTTCTCGCTCAACACCGGCCGGCTGCGCGACCAGTGGCACGGCATGAGCCGCACCGGCACGCTGGGCCGCCTGTTCGGCCACGTGCCGGAGCCGGTGGTCGAGATGCATCCGCAGGACATCGCGCGCCAGCGCCTGGCCGAAGGCGACCTGGTGCGCATCACCTCGCGCCGCGGCAGCGTCGTGCTGCCGGTGCAGGCGAGCGCGCAGGTGGCGCTGTCGCAGACCTTCGTCGCGATGCACTGGGGCGAGGAGGTGCTGTCGGGCAGCGATGCCGAGGGCCGGCCGATGCTCGGCATCAACGCGACTGACGCTGCCGGCCTGCTGCCCGCACTCGAAGCAGCCCGAACTGAAGCACTCGGCGGTGAGGATCGCCCCGGCCGAACTGCCGTGGCGGCTGCTGGCGCTCGCCTGGCTGCCCGATGACCAGGTGCTGGCGCTGCGCGAGCAGCTGCGCCCGCTGCTGCGTCGCTTCGGCTACGCCAGCTGCGTGCCGTTCGGACGCGAGCGCAGCGGGCTGATGCTGCGCGCCGCAGCCGGCGAGCCGGCCGACGACGGCGCTGCTGATGCAGATCGAGCAGATCCTCGGCCTGGCCGCCGACGGCGTGCTGCACTACGCCGACAAGCGGCGCGGCCAGCGCCGCAGCATGCGGCTGGTCGGTGACGGCGACGAGCAGCGGCTCGAAGGCTTCCTGCTTGCCGGCGATGTGCGCGCCGAGGCCTGGGTGCGCCCGCTGCTGCAGCAGCAGCTGCCGGCACAGGCGTTCGGCCGCGCGCTGCTGATCCCGGGCGCCCAGGCACCGGTCGCGGTGCAGGCCAGCGGACGTCAGGTCTGCAGCTGCAACAATGTCGGTGCGACCGCGATCGATGGCTGGCTGGCCGCGCACCCGGGTCCGGCCGACGCCCAGTTCGCCTCCGTGCAGAAGGGACTCGAACTGCGGTACGAATTGCGGCTCGTGCATCCCCGAGCTCAGGCGGATGATCAGGCTGCAGCAGCAGGCGGCGTGATCGCCCTGGGCCGATCAGTGCTTACCCGCGCCCTTGCAACCGGCTTGAAACTTGCGACACTGGGCCATGAAGATTGCTCCTACCTGAAGGAGATCGGCCGCGGCAAGGACGGCGCACGGTCGCTGGACGCCGAACAGGCCCACCGGCTGATGTCGGCCGTGCTCGACGGCGAGGTCGGCGACCTCGAGCTCGGCGCCTTCGTGATGGCGATGCGGATCAAGGGCGAATCGCAGGCCGAACTGAAGCGGATTCCTGCAGGCGGTGCGCGAGCGCTGCATCCCGATCGCCGAGGCCGGTCCGACCGTGGTGCTGCCGTCGTACAACGGATCGCGCAAGCTGCCCAACCTGACCGCCCTGCTCGCCCTGCTGCTGGCGCAGGACGGCATTCAGGTGCTGGTCCACGGGCCGGGCAGCGATCCGGGCCGCGTCACGACGGCCGAGATCTTCCAGGTGCTCGGTCTGCCGGTCGCGCGCAACGCCGACGACATCCGGCCCGCCTGGCTGCGCCACGAGCCGGTCTTCATGCCGACCGATGCGCTGTGTCCGCCGCTGGCGCGGCTGCTCGAGGTGCGCTGGACCGTCGGTCTGCGCAACTCGGGCCACACGGTGGCCAAGCTGCTCGATCCCTGCGCCGGCGGCCGCTCGCTGCGCGTGGTCAACTACACCCATCCGGAATACGGCATCAGCCTGCGCAGCTTCCTGCACGACGGCCATGCCAATGCCATGCTGCTGCGCGGAACCGAGGGCGAACCGGTCGCCGATCCGCGCCGCATGCCGCGCCTCGAGCTCTACGTCGACGGTGCGCCACGGCCGGAGCTGTCGATCGAAGCCCAGGACGGCGTGCTGACCGAGTTGCCGCTGCTGCCGCGCGAGACCGACGCCGCCCACACCGCGCTCTACATCCAGGCCGTCGTCAGCGGCGAGAAACCGGCGCCGGCACCGCTGCTGTTGCAGGTCGCCTGCCTCAGGCAGACACTCGAGGCGATGCAAAGCCCGCCGCTGGGCAGCGCGTCGGCCCGCCCAACCGGGGGTCGGGCCATCGGCTGATGAGTCATTTCGACGAGGCCGGCGTGCCAGCGCTGGATCGCTCTCGAGAAACATGACTTTCAACACGGAGAGACGGAGAGACGGAGAAGAACGGAGGGCCACGGAAAGCCGCCGGGTGTCGATTCCTCCGTGCTCCTCCGTTCCCTCCGGACCTCCGGGTTGAAAAAGAACCTTGGCCCAGCTCGTCTCTTGGTGACCGCCGGGGCAGGATTGCCGGCGTTGATTCGCTCTATAGTCGACTGACCGGACACGCAGCGGCCAGGGGCTTCAGCAGCCGCACCGGCGTGTCGCCTGCCTTGCTGCACGAGGGGCCCAGCCGATGAATGCGATCCGCCTGTCCGACAGCGCGCTGGTGCTTGATCGACTACCAGCAGCGGCTGCTGCCAGTGGTCGACCGCGCCGACGAGGTCCTCGCCACGGCGCTGCGGATGGCCGACATCGCGCACGCCCTGGGGGTGCCGGTCATCGGCACCGAGCAGAATCCAGAGCGCCTCGGGCCGACCGTTTCGCGGTTGCGCGAGCGGCTCGGATCGACGCTGTCGAAGATGCATTTCGACGCCTGCGGCGATGGCCTGCTGGATGCGGTGCGCGATGCGCTGCCCGCATTCGGCAACGACCAGCACCGCGACCTGATCGTCGCCGGCTGCGAAACGCACGTCTGCCTGTTGCAGACCGCGCTCGGCCTGCAGCGCGCCGGCCACCGGGTGTGGGTGGTGGCGCAGGCGTGCGGCGCACGCCGCCCATCCGATCACCAGCTCGCACTGGAACGATTGCGCGCCGGCGGTGCGACCATCGTCAGCCTGGACATGGTGGCCTTCGAATGGCTGCAGCACTGCCGGCACCTGCAGTTCAAGGCGGTGCTCCCGCTGCTGAAGGCACCGCTCGACGCAGCGGGCGCGTCGACCGAGTGACCCCTCTGCCGCGGAACCACCTCGGCCCGAGCTTTCCGGAGACTGCCATGACCACCCCTGATCGCAGCCGCGCCATCCCGCACCAGGACCTGGTGACCTTCGAAACCGACCTCAGGCAGCAGGGTTTCGTCGAGATCCAGACACGCGAGATGCCCGCGGACCTCCACAACGCGCGGCACGCCCATCCCTTCGAGGTCCGCGCACTGATGCTCGGCGGTGAACTGAGCCTGATCTGCGACGGCGAGACGCGCAGCTACCTCGCCGGCGATGTCTTCACGATGGCCGCCGGCCGTGAGCACATCGAGCAATTCGGCCCGAACGGTGCACGCTACCTGGTCGGACGCCGCTACCCGGCCGACTGAGCGGCGCCCTCGGGCCGGCGCGCAGCGGCCCCTATGATCGCGCCGATGCCCGAATTCGACCTTGTGATCATCGGCGCCGGCGCCGCCGGCCTGCACTGCGCCGGGATCGCCGGCCAGCTCGGACAACGCGTGCTGCTGGTCGATCACATGCGAACGGATCGGCGAGAAGATCCGCATCTCGGGCGGCGGCCGCTGCAACTTCACCAACCGCGACACCGGGCCGGCCAACTTCCTGTCGGCCAACCCGCACTTCTGCCGCTCGGCGCTGGCGCGCTACACCCCGCAGGACTTCATCGCCCTGCTGCAGCGCCACCGGCATCGGCTTTCATGAAAAGCACAAGGGGCAGCTGTTCTGCGACGACAGCGCCGAGGAGGTGATCCGCATGCTGGTGCGCGAATGCGATGCCGGCGGCGTCGTGCGCTGGCATGGCTGCGCGGTGGACGCGGTGCGCAGCGTCGCCGACGGCTATGAGATCGACACCACGCGCGGCAGCGTGCGCAGCCGGCGGCTGGTCATCGCCAGCGGCGGTCTGTCGATCCCGAAGATCGGCGCCAGCGATTTCGGCTACCGCATCGCACGCCAGTTCGGGCATCGCATCGTCGAGACCCGCCCGGCGCTGGTGCCGCTGACCTTCGCCGCCGACGAATGGCAATCGCTGGTCGCGACTCGCCGGTGTCTGCGCTGCCGGTGCGGGTGCGCACCGGGAGTGGCCCTGCTGCGGGCGAATTCGTCGAGGACCTGTTGTTCACCCACCGCGGACTGAGCGGACCGGCGATCCTGCAGATCTCGAGCTACTGGCGCCCGGGTGGCAAGATCGAACTCGACCTCGTCCCGCAGGTTGAACTCGAGGCCGCGCTGCTCGCGGCCAAGGCCGGGTCGCGTCGGCAGCTGGCCACTGCGCTGCTGCGAATGGCTGCCGCGCCGGCTGGCCGAGACCTGGTTGCAGCCGGTGCCGGCCATGGCGGCGGCGGTGGAAGGCGCGCTGTCGCCCGAGCAGCCGCTGGCCGACTGCCGCGACCGCGACCTGCGGCGCCTGGCCCAGTCGCTGCAGCGCTGGACGCTGGTGCCGAACGGCAGCGAGGGCTACCGCAAGGCCGAGGTGACCGCCGGCGGCGTCGACACACGCGGACTGAACTCGACCACCCTGGAGAGTCGGCACCAGCCCGGACTGCATTTCATCGGCGAGGTGGTCGATGTGACCGGCTGGCTGGGCGGCTACAACTTCCAGTGGGCGTGGGCAAGCGCTGCTGCCTGCGCGCGGGCCGTCGCCGCCTGAACGGTCGATCGGGACGCACAGGCGGCGGCTCGCCCAAGGCCGCGGCGGCTGCCACAATTGCCACTGCCTGTACAGCGGGCTATAATCGCGGTCTTTGCTGACTCAAACCCCAACCAATCGCTACATGACTACGATTCGTGTCAAAGAAAACGAGCCCTTCGACGTGGCACTGCGCCGCTTCAAGCGCACCATCGAAAAACTCGGTTTGCTGACCGATCTGCGTGCGCGCGAGTTCTACGAGAAGCCGACGGCCGAACGCAAGCGCAAGAAGGCTGCCGCCGTGAAGCGTCACTTCAAGCGCGTGCGGAGCATGCAGCTGCCGAAGAAGCTGTACTGAACCCGATTCGGCGCCCCGCCACCGGCGGCGCGACCGATGTCCGACAAGCCCGCTGACGCGGGCTTCGTTGCTTGTGAACGACCTGATCTGCACCGCCACGAGGAACCGAGATGAGCTTGAAGGACCGGATCACCGAAGACATGAAGTCGGCCATGCGCGCCAAGGACGCTGCGCGCCTGCTGACGATCCGCGGCCTGCTCGCCGCCTGCAAGCAGAAGGAGGTCGACGAGCGCATCGACGCTCGACGACGCCGCGGTCGTCGCGATCATCGACAAGCTGGTCAAGCAGCGCAAGGATTCGATCGCCCAGTTCACTGCCGGCGACCGGCCGGATCTGGTCGAGAAGGAAAGCGCCGAACTGGCGGTACTCGAGACCTACCTGCCGCAGCGGCTGGACGCCGACGCAGATCGATGCCGAGGTGGCGGCGATCGTGGCCGAGACCGGCGCGAGCGGCCCGGCCGACATGGGCGCGCGTGATGGCCGCCGCCAAGTCGCGGCTGGCCGGCAAGGCCGACATGGCGCAGGTGTCGGCCGCCGTCAAGCGCGCCTTGCACCAAGTGACCGGGCAATCAGCCCCGTGAAAGGAGTTGCGGCGATGACGACACCAGCGATCCAGAACCTGACCCCGTCGCTGTCCGTGTGCGGCCAGCTCGACCCGGCGGCCATGGCCTGGGCGGCGGCGCAGGGATTCCGCAGCGTGATCAACAACCGGCCCGACTTCGAGGGCGGCCCGGACCAGCCGACCAGTGCGCAGATCGAGGCGGCCGCCGCAGGCCGCCGGTCTCGAATACCGCTTCCTGCCGGTGGCCCCGGGCTACCAGTCGCCCGAAGAGATCGAGGCCTTCGCCGCGCTGCTCGACGAACTGCCGGCGCCGGTGCTGGCGTTCTGCCGCACCGGCACGCGCAGCAGCAAGCTGTTCGCCGCGGCCCGCGCCGGACACTGAAGCGCCGCACGCGCCTGGCGCGTCAGCCTGCCGGCGGCTCGCCTGTCATGGCAAACCCCGCGCCGAAGTGCGCCGACGCGTGCCTAGAATCGCGCCCATCACGAAGGAGAAGATCACGCATGCACTTCCTGCTGAAGATCTCGGACGTCATCGACTGGTTCACGCACCGGCTGGGCAAGCTGGTCGGCTGGCTGGTGCTGGCCGCGGTGCTGATCAGCGCCGGCAACGCGATCATGCGCAAGGCGTTCAACATCGGCTCGAACGCCTACCTCGAGGTGCAGTGGTACCTGTTCGCCGCCGTCTTCATGCTCGGCGCGGCCTACGTCTTCCTGCACAACGCGCATGTGCGGATCGACTTCATCGCATCCCGCCTGAGCAAGCGCACCAACGCGATCATCGACTGCGATCGGCATCGTCGTCTTCCTGATCCCGCTGTGCCTGATCCTGATCGATCTGTCCTGGCCGTTCTTCATGCGCGCCTACCAGTCGGGCGAGATGAGCGAGAACGCCGGCGGGCTGATCCGCTGGCCGGTGATCCTGCTGATCCCGGTCGGATTCGCGCATCCTGCTGCTGCAGGCCGTGTCCGAGCTGATCAAGCGCATCGCGCTTCCTGGTCGGGGCGCGCGACGAGCCGTTCAGCTACGGCCACGAGAAGACGCGCCGAAGAAGAACTGGTCGAAGAACTCGCCGCCACCGGGCGCAAGACCGAAGGAGCGCGCTGATGATCGACGCTGATCGCCGAGTACTTCGTGCCGCTGATGTTCTGCGGCCTGCTGTTCTTCCTGCTGACCGGCATTCCGGTCGCCTTCGGCCTGGCCGCCACCGGCCTGCTGTTCGGCTTCATCGGCATGGAGGCCGGGCTGTTCCCGACCAACCTGTTCGGCGCGCTGCCGCTGCGGGTGTTCGGCATCATGAAGAACGACACGCTGCTGGCGATCCCGTTCTTCACCTTCATGGGGATCATCCTCGAACGATCCGGCATGGCCGAGGACCTGCTCGAGACGGTCGGCCAGGTCTTCGGCCCGGTGCGCGGCGGCCTGGCGATCGCGGTGGTGCTGGTCGGCGCGCTGCTCGCCGCGACCACCGGCGTGGTGGCCGCGGCGGTGATCTCGATGGGCCTGATCTCGCTGCCGATCATGCTGCGCAACGGCTACAACCGGACCATCGCCACCGGCACGATCACCGCGTCGGGCACGCTGGCGCAGGCGATACCACCATCGCTGGTGCTGATCGTGCTGGCCGACCAGCTCGGCCGCTCGGTCGGCGACATGTACGCCGGCGCGCTGATTCCCGGCCTGCTGCTGGTCGGCCTGTACCTGGCTTTCGTCGCTGGTGGTCGCGCTGGTCCGGCCCGAAGTGGGTGCCGGCGCTGCCGGCAGAGGCGCGCATCTACCGCGAGCCGAACGGCGCCAGCGGCCACCGTTCGCTGCTGGTGCTGTTCGCTGATCTGCGCCGCCGCCGGCTGGGGCTGGAGCCAGATCCACGAGCCGGTCATCAATCCGTGGATCGGACGCGAGCTGCCGGCGCCGGGCGACGAGATCTTCATCCTGTCGATGACGGTGGCCTCGTTCCTGGCGCTGGCGCTGTCGGCGCTGAACCGCCTGTTCAAGCTCGGCCTGCTGTCACGCCTGGCCGAGCGCGTGACCTTCGTGCTGATCCCGCCGCTGGTGCTGATCTTCCTGGTGCTCGGCACCATCTTCCTCGGCGTCGCCACGCCGACCGAAGGCGGCGCGATGGGCGCACTCGGCGCGCTGATCATGGCGCTCGGCGCGCCGCCAGCTGAGCTTCACGCTGCTGCAAGCAGGCGCTGGACAACACCGCCAAGCTGGCGACCTTCGTGATGTTCATCCTGATCGGCTCGACCGTCTTCAGCTTCACCTTCAACGCCGCCGACGGCCACGTCTGGGTCGAGCACCTGTTCGCGCAGCTGCCCGGCGGGCAGCTCGGCTTCCTGATCGTCGTCAACCTGCTGGTCTTCATCCTCGGCATGTTCATCGACTTCTTCGAGATCGCCTTCATCGTGATCCCGATCCTGGCGCCGGTGGCCGACAAGATGGGCATCGACCTGATCTGGTTCGGCGTCATCCTGGCGATGAACCTGCAGACCTCGTTCCTGACGCCGCCGTTCGGCTTCGCGCTGTTCTACCTGCGCAGCGTCGCGCCCAAGAGCGACTATGTCGACCGGATCACCGGCCGGACCATCCCGGCGGTGACCACCGCGCCAGATCTACAAGGGCTCGATCGCCTTCATCATCCTGCAGATGATCATGGTGGCCGCGATCGTGATGCAAGCCCGAGCTGGTCTCGGGCAACATCGAGAAGGCGCAGAAGATCGATGCCGACGAGGCCATGCAGATGATGCGCGACATGGGCCGCGACGCGATCGACGGCCGCCAGCCCGATCCGGACGCACCCGCCGCGGACAAGCCGTTCGACCCGATGCAGGGGCTGATGGAGTCGATCGGCAAGGACGGCGAGAAGAAGTGAATGCTGCCGCGGGGGCCGGCGCCGGCGCCTGGCGATCGGGCCGGTCGTGCCGGACGGCCGCCCCCGCCGACGGCCCGCTGGCGCGCCGCGCCGCCGCACCTGATCCCGACCCTGCCAGACGCTGCACCGGCGCAGCCGGCAACGCCCGACGAAGACCGGCCAACAAAAAAGCCCCGCGAGCGGGGCTTTTGCATGAGCGGTCGGGACGCTGGCGATCAGAGCCGCTGCTGCTGCATGAAGTCGTCGAAGCCGGCTTCGGTGAAGCGGAACCAGAGGTTCGAGTCGCGGCGGAAGTTCGAATAGTCGGCGTAGATCTTCTTCCACGCCGGGTTGGTGTCGGACAGCTCCGCAGTACAGCGCCATCGATTCCTTGAAGGCCGCGTCCATCATGTCCTTCGGGAAGCGGAACAGCTTGGCGCCGCCGCCGACCAGGCGCTTGAGCGCCGCCGGATTGCGGGCGTCGTACTTGGCCTGCATCTCGGTGGCGGCGTACGATGCGTCGCGGCCTCGAGGATCGCCTTGTACTCGGCGCTCAGGCCGTCGTAGGCCTTGTTGTTGACGTAGAAGTCGAGCTGCGGGCCGCCTTCCCACCAGCCCGGGTAGGCGTAGAACGGCGCCACCTTGTTGAAGCCGAGCTTCTCGTCGTCGTACGGACCGACCCACTCGGCCGCGTCGATCGTGCCCTTCTCGAGCGCCTGGTAGATCTCGCCGCCGGGGATGTTCTGCGGCACGCCGCCGATGCGCTCGAAGACCTTGCCGCCGAAGCCGCCGACGCGGAACTTCGCGCCCTTGACGTCGGCCAGCGACTTGATCTCCTTGCGCCACCAGCCACCCATCTGCGCACCGGTGTTGCCGCCGACGAAGTTGATGATGTTGTAGTTGGTGTAGAACTCGCGCATCAGCTTCATGCCGTTGCCTTCGAGCATCCAGGCCGTCATCTGGCGCGAGTTCAGGCCGAACGGAATCGCGCAGCCGAGCGCGAAGGTCGGGTCCTTGCCGAAGAAGTAGTACGGCGCGGTGTGCGCCATCTCGACGGTCGCCTGCTGCACGCCGTCGACCACGCCGAACGGAGGCATCAGTTCGCCGCCGGCATGCACGCTGATCTCGAACTTGCCGCCGGTCATGTCCTTGACCATCTTGGACATCGTCTCGGCGGCGCCGAAGATCGTGTCGAGCGACTTCGGGAAGCTCGATGCCAGGCGCCAGCGGATGGCGGCCTGCGCATGCACGATGGCCGGCGCTGCGCCGGCCGCGAGGACGCCGGCGAGGCCGGCGCTGCGCACAAAGGAACGACGTTCCATGAAGATCTCCTGGAGAGTGATGGGATGCAAAGATTCTAGGCAGCGGCGACGGCCGTGCCGCATGTGGGTTTCCCCAATCAGCTGCCGGCGACCTTCATCGGTTCGAGCAGCACCGAGCCGATGGTCTTGGAGCCGGTCGTGTAGCGATCGGCACCGATCGCCTGGATGCCGCGCAGCATGCGCCGCAGGTTGCCGGCGATCGTCACCTCATGCACCGGATACGCGATGCGGCCGTTCTCGACCCAGAAGCCGGCCGCGCCGCGCGAATAGTCGCCGGTCACGTAGTTGACGCCCTGCCCCATCAGTTCGATCACGAACAGGCCGCGGTCGAGCTTGCGCAGCATCGCGTCGAGCGTCGTCGTCGGGCCGGGTCGAGCCGGCTGCGCAGGGTCAGGTTCTGCGAACCGCCGGCATTGCCGGTGGTGCGCATGCCGAGCTTGCGCGCCGAATAGCTGGACAGGAAGTAGCCCTGCACGACGCCGCCGTCGACGACGCTGCGCGCGCCGCGTCAGCACGCCTTCGTCGTCGAACGGTGCACTGCCCTTGCCGCGCAGCACATGCGGATCCTCGACGATGTCGATGTGATCGGGCAGCACCTGCTGGCCGAGCGAATCGAGCAGGAAGCTCGACTTGCGATACAGCGCGCCGCCGCTGGTGGCCTGCACATAGGCGCCGAGCAGCCCGGCGGCGAGCGTCGACTCGAACAGCACCGGCACCTCGCAGGTCTTGATCTTGCGCGAACTTCAGCCGCGACAGCGCGCGCTCGGCGGCATAGCGGCCGACCGCCTCGGGCGCGGCCAGTTCGTCGGCCGAGCGCATCGAGCTGTACCAGGCGTCGCGCTGCATGTCGTCGCCGTTCCTTCCCGGCAGCGAGGCGATCGGCGCCACCGAAATCGAATGGCGCGAACTCGCATAGCCGCCGCGAAATCCGCGCGAATTGCCGGCGAAGAAGTGCGACTGCTGGGCCGAGACGCCGGCGCCTTCGGAATTGGTGATGCGCCGGTCGGTGCTGATCGCGGCATCCTCGCAGCGGCGCGCCAGCTCGGCCGCGCCGCTCGGCATCGATGGCCCACGGATGGAACAGGTCGAGATCGCGGGTGACATCGTCGCCGCGTGGCCAGATCGGCCTCGTCGGGCAGGCCGGCGGCCGGGTCCTCGGCCGTGAAGCGCGCGATGTCGTAGGCGGCGCGCACCGTCTGCTCGATCGCCTGCGGCGAGAAATCGGAGGTGCTGGCATTGCCGCGCCGCTGCCCGATGTAGACCGAGACGCCGAGCGACTTGTCGCGGTTGCGCTCGACATTCTCGAGCTCGCCCTTGCGCACCGAGACCGACAGACCGACGCCCTCGGACACCTCGACGCCGGCGTCGCTCGCGCCGAGCTTGCGCGCATGCTCGAGTGCCGCCTCGACCAGATCGCTGGAACTGCTGCCTGCGACTGCGCGAAGCCGCTGGCCGCCGCAGCCCGGGCGGGCTGCGCCGACCGGGCTGCGGCGCCGCGGGCCTGACGGGTGGACGGACTCGATTTCGATGAGAGGCTCATGTCGGGATGTCTGCGGGTACGGGCCGCCGCGGGGGCTGCGACGGTGCGAAGCTATGATACCGAGCCCCATCCGCACGGCCGCCCCGGCCTGTCGAAGCGATCCATGTCCCAGTCCCTGCCCCGTGATCCGATCGACAGCGAGTCGAGCGGTGCACCCGATGAACCGGCGTCGTCCGACGGCGCGTTCGATGCCTTCGGCTACCGCCCGAGCAAGACCCGGCGCAAGAAGGAATCGCACGATCTGCAGGCACTCGGGCAGGCGCTGGTCGACCTGCCCGGACAACCGCCTCGACGGCCTGGTGATGCCCGAAACGCTGCGCGATGCGATACGCGCAGTACGGGCGCACCCGCACCCACGAGGGCCGGCGACGCCAGATGCAGTACATCGGCAAGCTGATGCGAGGCGCCGATCCGGAGCCGCTGCGCGAGGCGGTGGCCGCGATGCAGCTTGGCCGGGCGCGCGATTCGCTCGCGCTGCACCAGGCCGAGCAGTGGCGCGCCGAACTGATCGCCGACGACGAGGCCCTGTCGCGCTGGGTGGCCGAGTTTCCGGCCAGCGACCTGCAGCAGTTGCGCAGCCTGGTCCGGGCGGCCCGCAAGGATGCGGCGATCGCTGCCGAGCAGCGCAGCGGCCGCGCCTACCGCGACCTGTTCCGCTACCTGCGCGCCCACTGCAACGACGACCCATCCCGAACCGATGAACCAGCCCACCCACCCGACCGCTGAACCGACTTCCGGCCTGCCACCGCTGAGCCGCTCGACCGGGTTCGCATCGGCGTCGTCTCGATCAGCGACCGCGCCTCGAGCGGGGTCTATCAGGACCAGGGCATTCCGGCGCTGCAGCAATGGCTGTCCGGCGCGCTGCGCAACCCGATCGACTGGGAACGGCGGCTGATACCGGACGAGCTCGACACGATCAGCAGCACCCTGCGCGAGCTGGTCGACGAGGCACGCTGCGACCTCGTGCTGACGACCGGCGGCACCGGTCCGGCACCGCGCGACGTCACGCCCGAGGCCACGCTCGCCGTCGCCGACAAGGCAGATGCCCGGCTTCGGCGAACAGATGCGCGCGATCAGCCTGCACTTCGTCCCGACTGCGATCCTGTCGCGCCAGGTGGCGGTGATCCGCGGCAAGGCGCTGATCATCAACCTGCCCGGCCAGCCGAAATCGATCGCCGAGACCCTGCAGGGGCTGCCCGGGGCGCAGCCGCCGGTGCACGGCATCTTTGCCGCGGTGCCCTACTGCATCGACCTGATCGGCGGTCCCTACCTCGACACCGACGCGTCGGTCAGCAAGGTGTTCCGCCCGAAGACCGCGATCCGGCGCTGACCGCGGCAGCGCGCCCAGGCGCGCCCAGGGTCTACTTGACGAGCCGGTTCAGCCGTTCCGCGTCGAAGCACTCGGTGGTCTGCGCATCGACCGGCACGCAATCCTGGCCGGGCAACTCGCGCGATCGGGCGGCGAGTTTCTCGATCGCCTGCCACAGCATCATGATCTGGTGTTCCTGGCCGGAGGCGTTGTCGATCAGCCCCTTCATCGCCTGTGACACCGGATCGTCGCCCTGGGTCACACCGTAGGCCGAGAAGCCCATGCGCGCCGCCGTCGCCTCGCGATCGGCATCGTCCTGCGCCAGCAGCACGCGCGCCGGATTGCCGACTGCGGTGGCACCGGCCGGCACCGGCTTGACGACGACCGCGCTCGAACCGACTCGCGCACCGTCGCCCACCGTGAAGCCGCCGAGCACCTGCGCGTTGGCACCGATGATGACGCCCTTGCCGAGCGTCGGGTGGCGCTTCAAGCCGCGTGAGAGCGACGTGCCGCCGAGCGTGACGCCCTGGTAGATCGTGCAGTCGTCGCCGATCTCGGCGGTCTCGCCGATGACGACACCCATGCCGTGGTCGATGAAGACGCGGCGCCCGATCGTCGCGCCCGGATGGATCTCGATCCCGGTCAGGAAACGCGCGATGTGCGAAGTGAAGCGACCGAGCCAGCGCAACTCATGGCGCCAGAACCAGTTCGCCCAACGGTGCATCACCAGCGCATGCAGGCCGGGATAACAGGTCAGCACCTCGAGCACCGAACGTGCGGCCGGATCGCGTTCGACGATGCAGGCAATCTGTTCCCGGAGGCGATCAAACATGGCGCGGGCGCGGGCGCGACCCGCGGACTGGAAATCGGGCTGGCAGTGTATGCCGCCCACCGGACCGTGCAATCGAAGCGGGTTTGCTCAGCGCCGCCGGGCCGCTGCCGCACAGCGCGACGCGGCGCGCGCGATGCCGCGCAGGATGTGCACCTCTTCGACGCGCAGGCTGGCGCGGTTGAGCAGCTGGTTCAGCCGTGGCAGCAACTTGCGCGGCGCGGCCGGGTCGAGGAAGCCGATCTCCTCGAGCGTGATCCGCCAGTGCGCGAGCAGTCCCTGCACAGCGGCGGCGTCGGCCAGCACCGGGTCGGCGGTGCGCGGCCGCACGTCGTAGCTGCCGAGCGCGCAGCGCCAGTCGTAGGCGATCAGCTGGACCGCCTGCGCCAGGTTGAGCGATCCGTATCCCGGCGGCGTCGGGATGCTCAGCGCGACGTGACACTGGTAGACATCGTCGTTGCCGAGGCCGTGCCGCTCCGAGCCGAAGACGAAGCCGACGCTGTGCGCGCTGCCTGCGAGGTCGCCGAGCCACTCGCGTGGCGCATGCGTGGGCGGGCCGAAGTCGCGCGGCGTCATGGCGGTGGCACACAGGTAGCTGATGCCGTCGACCGCCTCGGCCAGCGTGGCCACGGTGCGCGCACGCTGCAGCACGTCGGTGGCGCCACTGGCCAGCGCGATCGCTTCGTCGGAACGCGCCACGTCGGGGTCGCGGGGCGCGACCAGCACCAGGTCGTCGAAGCCCATCACCTTCATCGCGCGCGCGGCCGCGCCGACATTGCCGCGGTGGCTGGTACCGACCAGGATGAAGCGGGTGCGCGCCGCAGGGAAATCCGCGGCGGCGCCAAGGGCGGTGGTCGGTGCCGACATAAAATCCCCGATTATCCGCAGCCCACTGCTGCGCCGTCGCGGGCCACCGCGCCGCGCCCGTTCTTTTCCCCGCCGAGTCCCGTCCCAAGCCGCAGGTCTGCCACCATGTCGCAAGCGCTCCATCCCATGCTCAACATCGCGATCAAGGCGGCCCGCAGCGCGGGCAACCTGATCAATCGCGCCAGCCTCGACCTCGACCTGCTGAAGGTCACGACCAAGTCGGCCAACGATTTCGTCACCGAGGTCGATCATGCAGCCGAACGGGTGATCATCGAGACCCTGCTCGCGGCCTACCCGGACCACGGCATCCTGGCCGAGGAGTCGGGGCGCACCCACGGCAGCCAGACCAGCGACCACCTCTGGATCATCGATCCGCTCGACGGGACCACCAACTTCATTCACGGCCTGCCGGTCTTTGCGGTGTCGATCGCGCTGTCGGTGCGCGGCCAGGTCCAGCAGGCGGTCGTCTACGACCCGTCGCGCAACGACCTGTTCTATGCCTCCAAGGGACGGGGCGCCTTCCTGAACGACAAGCGCATCCGTGTCTCGCGGCGCACCCGCCTGGCCGATTCGCTGATCGGGACCGGCTTTCCGTTCCGCAAGGGCGACAACTTCCGGCGCTACCTCGCGATGTTCGAGAGCGTGATGCAGGCCTGCGCCGGCGTGCGGCGCCCGGGCGCCGCCGCGCTCGACCTGTGCTATGTCGCGGCCGGATGGTACGACGGCTTCTTCGAGACCGGTCTGCAGCCATGGGACATCGCGGCCGGCTCGCTGATGATCACCGAGGCCGGTGGTCTGATCGGCAATTTCACCGGCGAGTCCGACTACCTGTTCCAGCGCGAAGTCGTGGCCGGCAATCCCAAGGTCTATGGCCAGCTGGTGCCGCTGCTGGCGCCGTACAGCCGGGTGATCAAGGACGACGGCAGCGATGCCGCGGCCGATCAGGACGACAACCCGGCTGCGCTGACCCCCGAAGCGGCGCTGGCGGCGGCGGTTGGCGGCACTGGCAATGGCGGCGGCGCGACCGAGCCGGCACCCACCAAGCCGAAGGCCGTGCGCATCCGCAAGGCCGACCTCACCGCACCGCCGGCCGAGCCGCGCCGCGGCCGCTAGGAGCGCAGCGGCGCGCCGGTGGAGCGGCCGGCGGCCGCGCCGGCTGCGGCGCCAAGATCCCCGTCCCGCCCTTTGCTCGCCTGCCGCCCCATGCCATCGCTGGAAACCCGGATCCCGCCCCCCCTCGTCCTGCTCGTCGTCGCTGCCGCCATGTGGTGGCTGGCGCAACCGCTCGGCGAGATGCCATTCCCGCGCGAACTCCGACTCGGAGCGGCGACGGTCCTGGCCGTGCTCGGCTGCGTGATCCTCGTCGCCGGTGTCGCCGCGTTCCGGCGTGCCCGCACGACGGTCAATCCGATGCGTCCGCACCAGGCATCGGCGCTGGTGGAGCACGGCATCTATCGCCACACCCGCAACCCGATGTACCTCGGCGATGCGCTGCTGCTGCTCGGCTGGGGCGTGTACCTGGCCGCACCCCTGGCGGCGCTGGCCGGCGCGGCAGCCTTCGTGCTTTACATCGATCGCTTCCAGATCGCCGCCGAAGAGCGCGCGCTCGAGGCCGCTTTCGGCGCCGACTACGCTGCCTACCGGACCCGTGTCAGGCGCTGGCTCTGACGCGTTCGCCGCGAGGCACACTCCGGCTTCGCCCACTCTCGCGACCCGCCCATGCCATCGATCTGGACCCTGCCGATTTCGGTCGAGCTTCTGACCGCACGCCACACCGCCACCGCTGTCGCGCGGCTCGGCATCGAATTTCTCGAAGTCGGCGACGACTTCGTGCGCGGCCGGGTGCCGGTCGACGAGCGCACCCACCAGCCGGCCGGCATCCTGCACGGCGGCGTCTCGGTCCTGCTGGCCGAGACGCTCGGCTCATCGGGCGCGGCCCATTCGGCGCCGTCGGGACATCGGGTCGTCGGGCTCGACATCAATGCCAATCACCTGCGCAGCGTCAGCTCGGGCTGGGTCAACGGCATCGCACGCCCGATCCACATCGGCCGCAGCACCCAGGTGTGGCAGATCGACCTGTCGGACGAGCAGGGGCGGCCGACCTGCGTGTCACGGCTGACGATGGCGGTGCTGGCACCGAGGATCTGACCCTTTCCGTTGCCTTCGCTGGGCAGAATGGGCGGTCGGTGCAGCGCGGGCCTTCGGCGGCGGGGTGCTGCGCGGTATCGGGCCTGAAGGCCCTCCTACGAATGCCGCGTACCCGGGGGCTCGTCCCCGGTGTAGGAGCGCCTTCAGGCGCGATCGCGGTGCGGCCACGCGGTATCGGGCCTGAAGGCCCTCCTACGAATGCCGCGCATCGGGGGGCTCGTTCCCGGTGTAGGAGCGCCTTCAGGCGCGATCGCGGTGGGGCCTCGCGGTATCGGGCCTGAAGGCCCTCCTACGAATGCCGCGCATCGGGGGGCTCGTCCCCGGTGTAGGAGCGCCTTCAGGCGCGATCGCGGTGCGGCCACGCGGTATCGGGCCTGAAGGCCCTCCTACGAATGCCGCGCATCGGGGGGCTCGTCCCCGGTGTAGGAGCGCCTTCAGGCGCGATCGCGGTGGGGCCTCGCGGTATCGGGCCTGAAGGCCCTCCTACGAATGCCGCGCATCGGGGGGCTCGTTCCCGGCGTAGGAGCGCCTTCAGGCGCGATCGCGGTGGGGCCTCGCGGTATCGGGCCTGAAGGCCCTCCTACGAATGCCGCGCATCGGGGGGCTCGTCCCCGGTGTAGGAGCGCCTTCAGGCGCGATCGCGGTGGGGCCACGCGGTATCGGGCCTGAAGGCCCTCCTACGAATGCCGCGCATCGGGGGGCTCGTTCCCGGCGTAGGAGCGCCTTCAGGCGCGATCGCGGTGGGGCCACGCGGTATCGGGCCTGAAGGCCCTCCTACGAATGCCGCGCATCGGGGGGCTCGTTCCCGGCGTAGGAGCGCCTTCAGGCGCGATCGCGGTGGGGCCACGCGGTATCGGGCCTGAAGGCCCTCCTGCGGATCCACATCATCCGGTTAAGGGGCGACGGTTCGGATAGAGTCCGCGCGCCTGGGCGAAGACCCGGGTCAGCCCGAGGATGGCGTCGACGCTCGGTGTCGCCAGACCGAGCCGCTGCGCGATCTCGCGCACCGCACCGACGATCTGATCGAGCTCGATCGCGCGCCCGGACTCGACATCCTGCAGCATCGACGGCTTGAAGTTGCCGAGCTTGCGCGTCACCGCATGCCGGTCTTCCGGGCTCTGATCGATCTCGCATCCGATGCGGGCTCCGACCGTCGCCACCTCGCGCATGGCGGCCGAGCAGAAGGCCCGCACATCCGGATCGGCGAGCAGATCACCGACCGGCACGCCGGTCAGTGCCGACACCGGATTCATCGTGATGTTGCCCCACAGCTTGTACCAGAGCGGCTGGCGGATCTGGGGTGAGACGGTCACCTCGAAGCCGGCACCTTCCAGCAGGGCGGCGACCCGGGTCACGCGCTCCGAGGTGCCGCCACCCGGCTCGCCGATGATCAGTTGCCGGCCGGTGTTGTGCTGCACCAGGCCAGGCTCGGGCGTGGATGCGCTGGCATGCACGACACAGCCGAGCACCTGCGCCAGCGGAATCGCTGCCGCGATGCGTCCGTCCGGGTCGACGCTGCTCAAGGGCGCGTCCGACAGCGCCTCGACCACCTGCGACAGCCACCACGGCACGCCGTTGATGGCCGGCAGCACGAGGGTCCGGGCATGCAGCAGCGGTCCGATCTGCTCGGCCACCTGCGACAGTGCCGGTCCCTTGACCGCAATCACCACCAGATCCTGCGGCCCGAGGTCGGCCGGGTATCGGGCCGCATGCGCCTCGGCGTTCTCGATCGCGCCGTCGGCGCGCCGCAGTCGCCAGCCGTGTGCTTGCAGGGCCTGCAGGGTCGCGCCGCGGGCAACGGCGCTCAGCTGGCACTGCCCGGCAACCGCGAGTCGTGTTCCGATCAAGCCCCCGATCGCCCCGGCGCCATAGATGCAGACTTTCATGCCGGCAGCATAACGCCGGGGCAACCGATCAGTAGGTCTCCAGGTGCAGCCGGCCTTCCTGCTTGAGCGCCGGTCCGAGCTTGTCCCAACCGAGGCCGCCCGCCTCGGCGATGTCGCGCAGGGCCAGCACGACACCCTCCTCCATCGCCTTCAACCCGCAGACATAGAGGTAGCTGTCCGGATCCTTCAGCAGCTGCACCAGATCGGCACTGCGCTCGCGCATCGCGTCCTGCACATAGCGCCGCGGCTGACCGGCGACCCGCGAAAAGGCCAGGTTGATGTCGATGAAGTCCTTCGGCAGGTTCTGCAGCGGGCCGAAGTACGGCAGCTCTTGCGGCGTGCGGGCGCCAAAGAACAGCATCAGCTTGCCGCCATCGAACTTGCCCGACCTGCGCAACCGCCGCCGCCATTCGGTCATGGCGCGCATCGGTGCACTGCCGGTGCCGGTGCAGATCATCACGATGTTGGAGCGCGGATGGTTCGGCATCAGGAAGGAGTGGCCGAACGGTCCGATCACCTGCACCGTCTCGCCGACCTTCAGGTCGCACACATAGTTGGAGGCCACACCGAGCACCGGCCGTTCCTGGTGATCGGCACACACCCGCTTGACCGTCAGCGACAGGTTGTTGTAGCCCGGACGCTCGCCATTGCGCGGGCTGGCCACTGAATACTGGCGCGCCACATGCGGCCGGCCGTTGCGGTCGACACCGGGCGGGATGATCGCGATCGACTGGCCCTCGAGCACCGGGAACGGGATGCGGCCGAAGTCGAGCACCACATGGTGGGTCTCGCTGTCGAAGCCGGCTTCGGTGCAGTTGAAGTTACCGGTCACCGTGGCGGTGACCGGCGACTTCGGACCGTGCAGGTTGGTGTACGGATGCGCCGCCGACCAGGGCGGCGTGGTAGAGCCGAATGCGGCCGAGATGAATGGCGCCTCGCCGGCTGCGTGCTCCGGGTCGACCGCCTGCACCGGCACCATCGGCGCCGCGTTCGGCGCGACGCCTTCGGCCTCGAGCTGATCGGGCGTCAGCTCGGGTGGCAGTTCGTCCCATCCGAGCTGTTCATCGACCGAATAGGCCCTGGCGATCGGCACCGTGCGCCAGTTGTCGATCGATCCGGTGGGACACGGCGAGATGCAGTCCATGCAGCCGTTGCACACGTCCGCCTTCACCACATAGTTGTTGTCGTCGTGGGTGATCGCGCCTACCGGGCAGGTCGCCTCGCAGGTGTTGCAGCGGATGCAGATCTCTGGGTCGATCAGGTGCTGCCTGATGATCGCGACGTCGGCGGCCATGTCCATGCTGTCTCCTTGTCTGCAGCGCGCCGTCCGGCGCGCCGCGTCAGCGCTCAGCCGAAACGCACGTAGTCGAAGTCGATCGGCTGCTTGTTGATGCCCATTGCCGGCGGAGCGATCCAGTTGGCGAACTTGCCGGGTTCGACCACGCGGCCCATCAGCGAGGCGACGAAGGCGAAGTCCTGGTCGTTCGGCAGCCATTCGTCACGCCGCGCCTGCCATTCCGACTCGCTCACCACCCGGCCATCGGGTGACATCCGGATGCCGGCGAGCGCGCCGATCTGCCGGTTGAACGCCTTGTGCGGAACGACCAGCCGGAACGGCACGCCGGCCTTCTCGATCGCCTTGTTCCAGCGGTTGACACCGGCGACCGAATCCTTGATGAAGTCGTCGCGCAGCACCTCGTTGAGCGCATTGAGCATCGGCACGTCCTTCTCGACCAGCTGGCCGTCGTGCACCTCGAGCACCTTGTAGGTCTGGCCGCGCAACACATGGTCATCGTCACGCTTGCCTTCCTCGTAGCGACCCTTCAGGCCCGAACTGTAGAAGGTCGCGGCATTGCTCGACTGATCGGCACCGAACAGGTCGATCGTGACGCTGTAGTGGAAGTTCAGGTAGCGCTGGACCGTCTCGAGGTCGATCGCGCCGGCGGCGCGCACCGCCTTCGGATCGTCGCTCTTGAGCTCGTTCATCACCTGGCAGGTGCGCTGCACGACACGCGAGACGCCGCTCTCGCCGACGAACATGTGGTGCGCCTCTTCGGTCAGCATGAACTTGGTCGTGCGCGCCAGCGGATCGAACGCGCTCTCGGCCAGCGCCGCCAGCTGGAACTTGCCGTCGCGGTCGGTGAAATAGGTGAACATGAAGAACGCCAGCCAGTCCGGCGTCTTCTCGTTGAAGGCGCCCAGGATGCGCGGGTTGTTCTGATCGCCCGAGCTGCGAACGAGCAACTCGTTGGCCTCCTCGCGACCGTCGCGGCCGAAATGCTTCTGCAGCAGGTAGACCATCGCCCACAGGTGGCGGCCTTCCTCGACGTTGATCTGGAACAGGTTGCGCAGGTCGTACATGCTCGGCGCGGTCAGGCCGAGGTGGCGCTGCTGCTCGACCGACGCGGGCTCGGTGTCTCCCTGCGTCACGATGATGCGGCGCAGGTTGGCGCGGTGCTCGCCCGGCACATCCTGCCACGCCTTCTCGCCCTTGCTGTCGCCGAAGTGGATGGTCCGGTCGGCATCACCCGGGTTCAGGAAGATGCCCCAGCGGTAGTCGCGCATCTTCACATGGCCGAACTGCGCCCAGCCCTTCGGGTCGACGCTGATGGCGGTGCGCAGGTAGACCTCGTGATCTCGCGAACCTTCGGGCCCGACGTCGTCCCACCAGTTGATGAAGTTCGGCTGCCACTGCTCGAGCGCGCGCTGCAGCGTGCGGTCCTCGACCAGATTGACGTTGTTCGGGATCTTCTCGCTGTAATCGATGGTCGACATGGGATTCCTTGGTTCGTTAAAGCGCCGTCGGATCAGACGCGATTCAGGTCGAAGTCGGCTTTCTCACCCTTGCCATAGACCTTGAGCGCACCCTTTTCGCCGACCGCGTTCGGGCGCTGGAAGATCCAGTTCTGCCAGGCGGTCAGGCGACCGAAGATGCGGGTGTTCATGTTTTCCTTGCTGGCAAAGCGCAGGTTGGCTTCCAGCCCGGTGAGTGAGTCGGGTGACATCGCCGCCCGCTCCTCGATCGCGATCCGGATCTCGTCGTCCCAGTCGATGTCGTCGGGCGCGGCGGTCACCAGACCGAGCTGCAGCGCCGCGTCGGCATCGAGCGCGCGGCCTTGCGCGGCGCGCGCTGCGGCAGAGCGGCGCCTCTTCCTCATAAAAGCGCCGTTCCAGTCGGGTCTGGTCGTTGACCAGCGGCAGCGGGCCGAAATTGAATTCGTTCAGCGCCAGTCTCGGCGCGCGCTCCGGGTCGTCGGGCAGCGCCAGCATGTAGGCGCGGTCGGCGGCGAAGGCAAGTTCGGCCAGGCTGCCGGCGAAGCACGAGCCCGGCTCGATCAGCGCGAACAGGCTGCGCGACGACACGTCCAGGCGCGCGAAGGTGCGGCGCAGCAGGCCGATGGTCTCGCGCACCAGCCAGTGCTCGCGGTGGGCGAGCAGGGTCTCGTCGGACGACAGCAGCGCCGCCGGATCGCCTTCGGTCCTGAGCAGCCAGGTGCCGATGTCGAGTTCGTTGGTGCGCAGCATCAGGATCGCGTCGTCGAGCTCGCGCGCCATCGCCAGCGGATACCAGTCGGCGCCGGCTTGCTCGATGGCGGCCAGGTCGCGTGCCTGCTCACCCTGCGGCGCCTTCACCGTGATGGCGGCGGTGCGCCGGCTGCGATCGATCACGACCGCGACGTGCCGGTACTCGAAGCCGTCGGCGGTGTCGCTGGCGCTCGAGCCGGTTCAGCGTGACACCGCGGCCGTCGGCCGGGCGATCGCTGCGCCCCGCCAGCGCCAACGCACGTTCCTGCACGGTGGCGGCAAACTGCGCCGGCTTGACGGCGGCGTCCACCAGCCGCCACTCGACCGCCTTCTGGCCGCGCACGCCTTCGACGCTGGTGCAGAAGATGTCGGCCAGGTCGTGGCGCACCCGCCGCTTGTCGGTCACCCGGGTCAGTCCGCCGGTGCCGGGGAGCACCCCGAGCAGCGGCACTTCCGGCAGCGAGACCGACGACGAGCGGTCGTCGACCAGCACGATGTCATCGCACGCCAGCGCCAGCTCGTAACCACCGCCGGCGCACGCACCATTGACCGCAGCGACGAACTTGAGGCCGGAATGGCGCGAGGAGTCCTCGATGCCGTTGCGGGTCTCGTTGGTGAACTTGCAGAAGTTCACCTTCCAGGCGTGGCTCGAGACGCCGAGCATGAAGATGTTGGCGCCGGAACAGAAGATGCGGTCCTTGGCGCTGGTCACGACAACGCTGCGCACGCCGGGATGCTCGAAACGGACCCGGTTCAGCGCATCCGCGAGCTCGATGTCGACGCCCAGGTCGTAGCTGTTCAGCTTGAGCTTGTAACCCGGGCGGATGCCACCGTCCTCGGCGATGTCGAGCGCGAGCCGCGCCACCGCACCCTCGGTGCTCAGTGTCCAGTGACGGTACTGCGAGGGGTCGGTGCGATAGTCGACACGGGGGGCAGCGGCTGCGCTCATCAGTGGGTCTCCGGTCGGTCGTTGGAAGCATAGTGCATGTCCTGCACCGCGAGGTGAAGAATAGTACATAGCGACCGACGGGTCAAGCCGATTCGCAGGGAGATCGAATGGTTGCCGAGCCCCGGACCGGGCACAGCCCGGCCAATCCGGACCACTGACCCCGCCGAAAGATGCACTATAGTTCCTGTTCGCGGATCCGGGCGTCGGCTCTCACGCGCAGATCGCGCACGGGTGCCGCGCGGCCTTCATTCGACCCAACGCACCGTGTCTTCGACCGCGGCCCGCTCGGTGCGAAAGCGGTTCGCCGGATCGGCTGAATCCTCGTACCCGAATGAGATGCCGCACACGATGTGCCGATCGGCGCCGACGCCGAACCAGTTGCGCAGGAAATCCGAGCGAGATGCGAGCGCCGCCTGGGCGATGGTTGCGACGCCGAAACTGCGTGCCACGAGCATGAAGTTCTGGATATAGGCCCCGCAGTCGAGCACCCCATAGGTGCCGAGCGCTGAATCAGTGGTGACGATGGCGACATGCGGCGCTTCGAAGAAGATGAAGTTGCGGCGGGCCTGGCGCGCCGATGCGGCGCGGTCGCCTTTCGCGATCCCGACGCTTTCATACAGGCCGAAGCCGCAGACGCGCCGCCGGTCGCGGTAGACACCACGGTATTCGGCCGGGGGTTCGATGTCGTAGCCTTCCGGCGCATCGGGCAGCGCCGTCATCGCTTCGCGCAGCCGGTTCGTCGCGGGCGCGCTGTTGACGATCAACTGCCAAGGCTGCGAGTTGCACCAGGATGCGGTGCGCTGCGCCAACCGCAGGATCTCGTCGATCGTCTCGCGCGGCACCGCTTCGGGCCGAAAGGCGCGGCAGCTGTAGCGCTCGGTCAGCACCGCATGCAGCGGGGCCTTCCCGGCCTCGGTCGACGCGCACGGAGAGGGTTCGCAATCAGGGTTCATCGGGACCTCGACAACGCTCGGCGCGGCGCGCCGAATACGGCGCGTCGCATTGTGCCTCGCCGGCCGCGCAGGACTTGCACAGGGTGCGCACGGCGACATTGCTGCATCGCCACAACAAGATCGTCTGTTTGCAGCCGATTCGGTCGCTACATCGGGTTAGCCCACCTGACAACGCACGCCGAGCAATTACCATACAGCGCCCCGCATCACGTGGTGTCCGGCCCGCTGCCAGCACGATGGATTCGCGTCTTGCGGGTCATGCTCGAAGCCCGACCAGCGCCTGTCCCATCGCCAGGCGTCGGCCCTGTTCCGCCATGACCCGCAAGCCACAGATCCATGTGAACCCCTGACGTCGAGCCGGCTGCAGCAGATCGCCGGGTAGGTCCTAACCATGGAGACGAGATGCCCGAGAAAAAAAGATTTCAGATCACCGACCAACAGAATTTTCTTTGCGGACTGCTGTTCATCGCTACCGGCCTGGGGTTTGCCATCGGCGCCACCAGCTACTCGTTCGGCAACTCGGCGCGACCCGGCCCGGGCTACTTCCCGTTCGGTCTCGGCCTGCTGCTCGCAGCGGTCGGTGCGCTGATGGTGGTCAACTCGATCCTGACCGACAAGCCGGGCCCGAATCTCGGCAAGATCATCTGGCGCCCGCTGATCGTGATCACCACCGCGATCGTGGTGTTCGGCATCACGCTGCCGTTGCTCGGCATCATTCTCGCCCTGCCGCTGCTGATCCTGATCGTCAGCGCGGCGGGTGACGAATTTCACTGGGGTGAGGTGGCGATCAACGCCCTCATCCTGACCTCTGCCTCGTGGGCGATCTTCGTCTACGGGCTCGGACTGGTGCTGCCAGTCTGGCCGAGTTTCATCGGCTGACCCGGAGCCCATCACATGGACATGATCCAGAACCTGTCGCTCGGCTTTGCGACGGCGCTTTCCTTCACCAACCTCGCCTACGCCTTCCTCGGCTGCCTGCTCGGCACGCTGATCGGCGTGCTGCCGGGCCTCGGCCCGGTCACCACGATGGCGATGCTGCTGCCGTCGATCTATGCGCTCGACGCGACGCCGGCCCTCATCATGCTCGCCGGCATCTACTACGGCGCGCAATACGGCGGCTCGACGACCGCGATCCTGATCAACGTGCCGGGTGAAGCGTCGTCGGTGGTGACGGCGATCGATGGGTATGCGATGGCGCGCAGCGGGCGAGCCGGTGCGGCGCTTGCGACCGCCGGCCTGGGCTCGTTCTTTGCCGGCTGCGTCGGCACGCTGGTGATCGCCGCCTTCGCGCCGCCCTTGACCGAACTGGCGTTCAAGTTCGGCCCGGCCGAATATTTCGCCCTGATGGTGCTCGGCCTGATCGGCGCGGTCGTGCTCGCATCGGGATCGCTCATCAAGGCCATCGGCATGATCCTGCTCGGCCTGCTGATTGGCCAGATCAACACCGACGTCATCTCCGGTGTCGCGCGCTACAGCTTCGACCTGCCCGAACTGACCGACGGGGTGCAGATCGTCGCCCTCGCGATGGGTCTGTTCGGCTTCGGCGAGATCGTCAACAACCTGTCGAAGCCGCCGGAGCACCGCGAGGTGTTCACCAAGGAGGTGAAGGGCCTCTGGCCGACCAAGCAGGACTTCAAGGACGCCTGGCCGGCGGTCGTTCGCGGCACCGCGCTCGGCTCGCTGCTCGGCGTCCTGCCGGGCGGTGGTGCGCTGCTGTCTGCCTTCGCCAGCTACACGCTCGAGAAGAAGATGAATCCGAATCCGACCGTTCCGTTCGGCAAGGGTGCGATCCAGGGTGTTGCCGGTCCCGAGTCGGCCAACAACGCCGGCGCCCAGACCTCGTTCATCCCGATGCTCACGCTCGGCATCCCGCCCAACGCGGTGATGGCCCTGATGGTCGGCGCGATGACGATCAAGGGCATCCAGCCGGGCCCGCAGGTGATGACCAGCAACCCGGAACTGTTCTGGGGCCTGATCGCATCGATGTGGATCGGCAATGCGATGCTGATCATCCTGAACCTGCCGCTGATCGGCATCTGGGTGCGCCTGCTGACCGTGCCCTACCGCTTCCTGTTCCCCGCCATCTCGGTGTTCTGCTGCGTCGGCGCCTACACCGTGAGCAACAACACCTTCGACGTGTTCCTGGTCGCGATCTTCACCGTGGTTGCGTTCCTGTTCTATCGCCTGGGCGCCGAGCCGGCGCCGCTGCTGCTCGGCTTCATCCTGGGACCGATGATGGAGGAAAACCTGCGCCGCGCCCTGCTGCTGTCGCGCGGCGACTGGTCGACCTTCGTCACGCGTCCGCTGTCGGCCTCGCTGCTGATCGCAGCCGCCCTGCTGGTGGTGATCGTCTCGTTGCCGAGCATCAAGAGCAAGCGCGAGGAAGCCTTCGTCGAGGAAGACTGACGCGGCCGACGCTGCCCACCGCGGTGGGCAGCGTCGGGTGGTGAAACGACGGGCAACCCGCCGCCAGGCGCGTTGCCCGTTTTGCTGGGCGCAGCCCGCTCGGGTTGCGCCTGCAGCCCGGCTCGATCAGCCTCTGCGGCGAGGGCCGACGTTCAAGCCTGCGCCGACAGACGGGCCGGCCCGGCGGGGGACACCCGCACGTACCGCCGAGGTCCGGTCGCCGCGGCTGGTGTGCGGCTCAGCGGCCGCCGGCCGCGTCGAGCGCGATGCCGCGCAGCGCCTGGGCGAGTTCGGCCGCCTGCCAGATCTCGATGCTGTTCTCGATCGCGTAGATCCGGGCGTTGTCGCTGACCGGTCCGAGGCCGATGTGCAACGCATCGGCGGCATCCGCCGTTTCACGCGCCTGCTGCAGCACGCGCAGCACCTCCAGCCCGGTGCGGGCGGATTTCCAGCGCCGGGCACTGACGAACATCACCCGCCCCTGGCGTTCGACTTCGAAATCGACACCGGGTCGGCTGGCGGACCGGATGGTGCAGCCGTCACGCTCGAAAGCGCGTGTGAGCAGCGCCGAGAATGCGGGCCAGCCCATCGCCGCCACCGCCTGCTGCGTGGCCTCGATCTGTCGGGCACTCGGCAGGTGGCGCTGACGCCGGGCCGCGATCAGCCCGATCACGATGAACGGAAAGCCGGCCAGCGATCCGGCAACCCGGAACTGCTCGGGCAGCAGCGCAAAGCCGAGCAGGCCGAGCACGCCGGCGATCAGCAGGCTGATCCACCACGGTGAACGCAACAGGATCGCAAACAGCGAGTTCTGCGCCATCTTCAGTTTCAAGGTCGGCTCCGGGAAAGGTGCATGCTGCAAAGACCCGGATTGTGTCCGACGCCACGCGCCTCCCGCATCGCCGGCCTCAGTCCGACGGCGTCCAGGTCCAGCCGCGTCGCACGCGCAGCACCAGCACCCAGCGACGCTGCGGGTTGAGGTCGAACGCAATCCGTCCGAGCGGATCGAGCGCGATCAGGCTGCGGGCCACCGTCTGCTGGACATTGCCGCCGATCGCCTCCAGCACACCGCGCTGGCGATCGACCCGGACCACGATGTCGCAGTGCATCGGCGTCGCACGCGCGCCGTCCTCGATGCGATCGAGCTCGAACGGCGTCAGCTCGACCGCACCGCGCACCGCGCACACCAGGTCGCCGGGCTGCGCCGGCGCCGGCGCAGCGACCACATCGAAGGCCGAGATGAAACCGTCGCGCGCCGCGACCACATAGTCGGCATGAGCAGCCGCGGGCAGAAACTCCGGCGGCGCGAAACCCGCCCGCCGCATCATCGCGCTGATGAATGCGGCCGACCAGGGCGGCGTGTAGTCCGGTGCAACCGTGGTGTCGGCCGGCCAGTCGGCTTCGCACACACCGGTGCGGCGGCAGCCGTGGCGCAGCCGCACCTGCGGCACGGCGGCCCAGTATTCGTCGACGACCGGGCACAGCCGGGCACTCTGCTCCTGGCCGCAGCCGTTGACAACCACGCGGCAGCGGCCGTCTGCCAGCAGGGCGCAGAAGGCATCGCCGGCCGGCACCGGCACCTGGATGGCGCCCCAGCGCAGCCACTCCTGCTCGGCGGCGTCGACCAGCCGCGCGATCTGCTCCGGCGCGGCGATGCTCGGCGCCACGCGCACCCGCTCGGTGGGCATTGGCGCGAGCGGAGCGCAGCCGGCCAGCGCGGCAGCCAGCAGCGCCGCCAGCAGCGCCGCCGGCCGGCCACGCGACGACGCAAAGGCGGACAGCGCGGCTATGGGGCCGGGTGCGACAGCCGACCGCGGGCCGCCAGGTTCGCGATCAACGCGCCGATGCCGAAGGTCCAGTGCGGGATGCGGTCGCAATGCTCGACCCGGTTGACCAGCGCGCCGAGCCGCTCGCTGGCGATCGTGACGCGGTCGCCGACGTGGTGCGTGAAGCCGGCGCCCGGCGCATCGCGGTCCTGGATCGGCGCGAACATCGTGCCGCAGAACAGCATCATGCCGTCCGGATACTGGTGGTGACGGCCCATCGCGTGCTCGACGAGCTCGAGCGGATCGCGGCTGATGCGCGCCATCGCAGCTGCTGCCATCGAGCACGAAGCCATCCAGGCCGTCACGTTCAGCGCGATCTCGGCCTGGCGCACGTCGTCGATGCCGAAGTGCGCGTCGAACAGCCGGATGAACGGGCCGATCGCGCAGGACGCCGTTGTTGTCCTTGGCCTTGCCGAGCAGCAACGCACTGCGGCCTTCGAAATCGCGCAGGTTGACATCGTTGCCGAGCGCCGCGCCGACCACGGCGGCGCGCGGATTCACCGCCAGCACCACCTCGGGCTCCGGGTTGTTCCAGGTCGATGCCGGATGGATGCCGATCGGCACGCCGGTGCCGAGCGACGACAGCGGCGCTGCCTTGGTGAAGATCTCGGCATCCGGTCCGATTCCGACCTCCAGGTACTGCGACCACAGGCGGCGCTCGATCAGCACCTGCTTGAGCGCCGCCGCCTGCTCCGATCCGGGCCGCAGCGTGGCAAGATCGTCGCCGACGATGGCGACCACCTGGGCCCGCACGCCCTCGGCGCAGCGCGGCGTCGCCGCGCGTCTGCTCCTCGATCACCCGCTCGACCATGCTCTGCGCGAAGGTCACGCCCGCGGCCTTGACGACCTGCAGGTCGTTCGGCGCCAGCAGGTGGCGGTGCAACGGCGACGCGCCGTGCTCGGCGGTGGAATCGAGCCAGTCCTGAAGGGCTCCGAGCGGCGCGCCGCGCATGGCACGCAGCGCAGTCGCCAGGTCGTCTCGCTCGAGCAGCGCCGACACCGTCGGCACCTGCTCGCCGATGTCGACCAGCTGGCCGTCGCGCAGCAGCACCGGCGTCGGTCCGCCGTCGCGTCCGGGCAGCCAGGCACGACCGACCAGCAGCGCGCGGTCATGGTCGATTGGCAGGGTGGCGGCCATGTGCAGCTTGTCTGTCATCGAAGTGCTCCGTACTCAGTCGAGCGACGCGCCGACCTTGCGCGCCGCCGCCACGATTTCGCCCCAGGTCGAGTCGTCGAGCCAGATGCCGTCGCGCTGACGCGCCAGCCGTGCCTTGCGTTCCGGCTCGCCGGCGACCTGCACCGCATCGACGCCGCTGCCGGGCGGGCTGCGCCGCAGCCAGTCGACGAAGGCGGTGGCCTCACTATCGAAGGCATCGCGGGTGCCGAGTCGCACCGGGTCGATCAGCACCGTCAGCATGCCGTTGATGATGGTGCGCGCCGCATCCGGCTCGCGGTGCCAGGTGCCGCTGCCGGTCAGCGCGCCGCCGAGCAGTTCGCACGCGACCGCCATCCCGTAGCCCTTGTGCTCGCCGAATGTCATCAGCGCGCCGAACAGGCCGCCGCTCTGCGGCACGACGACGACGCCCGGGTCGGTGGTCGGTGCGCCGTGCTCGTCGATCAGGAAGCCTTCGGGCACGCGTTCACCCTTGTTGTGGGCGACGCGCATCTTGCCCTGGGCGACCCGGCTGGTGGCGAAGTCGAGCACGAATGGCTCGGCCGCGTGCAGCGGAATGCCGATGCAGCACGGGTTGGTGCCGAAGCGCCCGTCGCCGCCGCCCCACGGCGCAACCACCGGCCGCGACAGCACATTGACGAAGTGCAGCGAGACCAGACCCTGCGCGATGGCAGCCTCGGCGAAATGGCCGATCCGGCCGAGGTGGTGCGAGTTGGCGAGCGACACGATGCAGCTGCCATGGGCCTTGGCGCGCTCGATGCCGTGCTCGATGGCCTGCATGCCGACGATCTGGCCATAGCCATGCTGGCCATCGAGGCGCAGCATCGTGCCGAGGTCGAGCTCGACCTTGACGCCGGCATTCGGAACCAGGCCGCCCTCGCCCACCGCCTCGATGTAGCGCGGGACCATGCCGACCCCGTGCGAATCGTGCCCGCTCAGGTTGGCCATGACAAGGTTGTCGGCGACCTGCTGCGCTTCGGACTTCGAACTGCCGCTGGCGGCGAGGATCGAGGCGACATGGGATCGGAGGGTGTCGGCGGAGATGGTGCGTGGCATGAAGGAAAACCTCGGATGGGTCGGCGCGGGGCGTGCGCGATCGGGATGCGGCAGGGGGCCGGGCAGCCGCGTGGCTACATCACGGCGCCGACCTGCCACGGCACGAATTCACTCTGTCCGTAGCCGTGGCGCTCGCTCTTGCTCGCCTCGCCCGAGGCGGTGGCGATGATGCGTTCGAAGATGCGCTGGCCCATCTGCTGGATCGACGTGGTGCCGTCGACGATCTCGCCGCAGTTGATGTCGATGTCGTCCTCCTGGCGCTGCCACAGGGCGGTGTTGGTCGACAGCTTGAGCGATGGCGACGGCGCGCAGCCGTACGCCGAGCCGCGCCCGGTGGTGAAGCAGATCAGGTTGGCGCCGCCGGCGACCTGGCCGGTCGCGCTGACCGGGTCGTAGCCGGGCGTGTCCATGTAGACGAAGCCGCGGCTGTCGACCGGCTCGGCATACTCATAGACCGCCTCGAGGTTGCTGGTGCCGCCCTTGGCCACTGCGCCGAGCGACTTCTCGAGGATCGTCGTCAGCCCGCCGGCCTTGTTGCCGGGCGACGGGTTGTTGTTCATCTCGCCCTCGTTGATCGCGGTGTAGCGCTCCCACCAGCGGATGCGCTGCAGCAGCTTCTCACCCACCTCGGGCCGGACCGCGCGCCGCGTCAGCAGGTGCTCGGCGCCGTAGATCTCGGGCGTTTCGGACAGGATCGCGGTGCCGCCGTGCGCCACCAGCAGATCGACCGCGGCTCCGAGCGCCGGGTTGGCGCTGATGCCGGAATAGCCATCCGAGCCGCCGCACTGCAGGCCGACCGTGATGTGCTCGACGCTGCACGGCTCGCGCCGCACCGCATTCGCCCGCGGCAGCATCTCGTTGATCAGTGCCACGCCCTTGTCGACGGTGCGCCGGGTGCCGCCGCTGTCCTGGATGTTGAACACACGCAGGTTTTCCCCCTCGCGCAGGTTGCCGGTCGACAGCCAGGCGTTGATCTGGTTCGCCTCGCAGCCGAGCCCGACGACGAGCACCGCGGCGAAATTGGCGTGCGTGGCATAGCCGGTCAGGGTGCGCTCGAGGATGCGCATGCCGACGCCTTCGGTGTCCATGCCGCAGCCGGTGCCATGCGTCAGTGCGACCACCCCGTCGACATTCGGATGATCGGCCAGCGCGGACGGATTGGTGCGGCGGGAGAAGTGATCGGCAATGGCGCGCGCCGCGGTCGCCGAGCAATTCACGCTGGTCAGCACGCCGATGTAGTTGCGCGTCGCGACGCGTCCGTCGGGACGCCGGATGCCCATGAAGCTCGCCTCGCGACGCCCTGGCGCCGGCTTGACGTCGGCACCGAAGGCATGGTCGCGCTCGAAGTGGCCCTTGTCGGGCCCCATGTCGAGGTTGTGGGTGTGCACATGCTCGCCCGGCGCGATCGCCCGGCTGGCAAAGCCGATGATCTGGTTGTAGCGCCGCACCGGAGCGCCCGCGGCGATCGGTCGCATCGCGATCTTGTGGCCGGGCGGGATCAGGCCGCGCGCGACAACGCCCTCGATCGCGGTACCACCGACGATCTGGCTGCGTGCGATGACCACGTCATCGGCGGGATGGAGGCGGATGAAGGGATTCATGATGGCCCTCAATAGAACATGCTCGGCAGCCACAGCACCAGCGACGGCACATAGGTGATGACCACCAGCGCGATCAGCAGCGGCACCAGCCACGGCAGGATGGCGACCGTCGTGCGCTCGAAGCTCAGACCGGCAACCCGCGCAAGCACGAACAGCACCATGCCCATCGGCGGATGCAGCAGCCCGATCATCAGGTTCAGCACCATCACCAGGCCGAAGTGGACCGGATCGACGCCGAGCTGGGTCGCGATCGGCAGCAGGATAGGCACCAGGATCGTGATGGCCGCGGTCGGCTCGAGGAAGCAGCCGACGAACAGCATCAGCAGATTGGCCAGCGCGAGGAAGACCCAGGCCTGGTCGGTGAAGCCGAGCACCCAGCTGGCGATGTCGGTGGTGACGCCGGTGGCGGTCAGCATCCAGCCGAAGATCGATGCGGCCGCCACGATGAACAGCACGGTGGCGGTGGTCTCGACGGTGTCGAGGCAGACCTTGACGAACATGCGCCAGTTGAGCGTGCGGTACCAGGCAAAGCCGAGGATCATCGCCCAGATGCAGGCGGCGATCGCGCCTTCGGTCGGCGTGAACAACCCGGTCGTCATGCCGCCGATCAGCAGCACCGGCGTCATGATCGGCAGCAGCGCCTGGAAGCGGAAGATCCGGTCCAGCACGAACAGCGCCGCCAGGCCGAACATCACCGTCAGCTGCGGCGGCGTGCCGAGCTTGCTGACGAGCAGCCACAGCACGAGCGGCCACCCGATCACCACCCCGAGTTCGAGGAGCGCCTTGGCAAAGCGGCTGCCGGAGAACTTGACGTCGCCGCCCCACTTGTTCTTCCAGGCGAAGTAGCTGACGGTCATCATCATCATCACCGTCAGCAGCAGCCCGGGCAGGATGCCGGCCAGGAACAGCGCCCCGACCGAGGCGTTGGCCATCATCCCGTAGATGACGAACGGCAGGCTGGGCGGAATGATCGGACCCAGGGTGGCCGACGCGGCGGTGACGCCGACCGCAAACTCGGCCGAGTAGCCGTGCTCCTTCATCGCCTTGATCTCGATCGTGCCGAGTCCGGCGGCGTCGGCGATCGCGGTTCCGCTCATGCCGGCGAAGATCACCGAGCCGAGCACATTCACATGGCCGAGTCCGCCGCGCAGCCAGCCCACCATCGCCAGCGCGAAGTTGTAGATGCGGGTCGTGATGCCGGCGTTGTTCATCAGGTTGCCGGCCAGGATGAAGAACGGCACGGCCAGCAGCGGAAAACTGTCGATGCCGCTGATCATGCGGTGGATCACGACGAACGGCGGCAGCGTGCTGTCGGAGAAGACGATGTAGGCGAGCGACGCGCCCGCCATGGCGATCGCCACCGGCACACCGCCGGCCATGAAGACGAGGAAGAAGACTTTGAGCATCGAGGTCCGTCGGTGGGCCTGTCATCGAGGAAAACCGCCGCCGCGCGGCTTGCGCGCGACGCCGGAACGGATCAGCCGGCGTCGCCGGTCAGTTGTCGGCCAGCGTCGTCTGCGGACGCTCGAGCACGCTGTAGCCACGCTGCCAGTGGCGCCGCAGCACCTGGATCGAGCGCCAGGTCATGAAGATGAAGCCGAGCAGGCACATGCCATAGACCAGGTTCATCGGCGCATCGATGATCGTCATGCGGGTATTGCCGCCGATCTTCATCATCATCTGCACCGTCATCACCACCGCGGCGATGAAGAATACGGTGCGCACCACGTCGACCGCACGCGACATCCAGCGCCCGACCGTGCTCGGCATGTGGCGGTAGAAGAAGTCGACCTGGATCTGGTTGTTCTTCGCCACCCCGACCGCGATGCCGATGAAGACCACCCCGATCAGCAGGTAGCGCGCGATCTCCTCGGTCCAGGCGGCCGAGTCGTTCATCACATAGCGGGTGACGAACTGGTAGGCAACCGTCAGGCCGAGCAGCCAGAAGATGCCGAGCGACAACCAGCCCTCGGTGATGGTGGCTGAAAAGTCGATCGCCTCGTCCTCGAGATGGACGTTGCCCTCGTCATCGATGATCTTCTGTTCGGTCATGCGGTGGGTGGTCTGAAAAGCGTTTTCAACACGGGGGCACGCCGGGTACGAATGCGTTTCCGGCGTGGCACGACGCCGGATCGGGCCTGAAGGCCCTCCTGCCGGATCGGGCCTTGCAGGCCTTTTACTGGATCTTCACGATGCGGTCGTAGTCCTGCTGGCGGTAGCCGTGATCGGTCGGCTTGGTGTTTTTCAGCACCGCTTCGCGGAAGGCGGCCTTGTCGACCGTGATCACGTTGTTGCCGCGCTTCTTGAACTCCTCCACCAGGCGCGCCTCGGAGGCGATGATGTCGCGCCCGGTCTTCTCGGCCGCCTCCTGCATCACCTCGGTGAAGATCTTCTTCTCGTCGGCGGTGAGGCGTCCCCACAGCGGTCCGCCGACGACGGTCAGCAGCGAGTCGACGATGTGGCCGGTCAGCGAGATGTTCTTCTGCACCTCGTAGAACTTCTTCGCCTCGATCGTCGGCAGCGGGTTTTCCTGTGCATCGACGGTGTTGTTCTGCAACGCGAGGTAGACCTCGGCGAAGGCGATCGGCGTCGGGTTCGCACCCAGCGCCTTCGGGAACGCCAGGTAGGCCGGCGCATCGGGCACGCGGATCTTCAGGCCCTTCATGTCCTCCGGCTTGGCCACCGGGCGCGATGCATTCGACGTGACGTTGCGCGCGCCGTAGTAGTTGAGCGCGGTGATGTGGTTGCCACTCTTCTCGTCGTAGCCCTTGGCCAGTTCGGCGAAGACGTCGCTGCGGGCGTATTTGAGCAGGTGCTCGGCGTCGCGGAAGATGAACGGGAAGTACGTCACTGCCAGCGGCTTGTAGGTGTTGCCGGCGAAGCTCGCACCCGTCAGGATGATGTCGACCGTGCCGAGCGTCAGGCCCTGGTTGATGTCGGACTCCTTGCCCAGGCTCGAGGCCGGGAAGACCTGGACATCGTACTTTCCGTTGGTGCGCTTCTTGATCTCCTCGCCAGCCCAGACCGAGTACTTGTGGAACGGCTCCGACGTCTCGTAGACGTGGGCCCACTTCAGCTTGGTCTGCGCCTGGGCGAGGCCTGGCAGCGCGACCGTGCCGGCCATGATCGCGCAGGCGGCGATCGTTTTCAGGGTGAAGCGTTTGCGGGTCATGTGGTTGTCTCCTGGGGTTGGATGGAATCGGGCGGCAGATCCGCCTCGGCGGGTTTTGCGCGGCGCCAGCTGGTGCTGAATCGGGCATGCGAGCGGTCCATGTGACGGTGCATCGCATGGCGTGCGGTATCGGCTTCGCGGGCTTCGATGGCGTCGCGGATCGACTCGTGTTCGGCGATGGCGAGCGCCCACACCACGCCGGTCTCGAAATGGCTGCCCAGGCGGGTCGAGATGACGCCCTTGCGTGAATCCCAGAATCCATGCACCGTCTCGGCCAGCACGACGTTGTCGCAGGCGCCGACGATCGCCAGGTGGAAGGCGCGGTCGCCTTCGAGCGGGACCACGTTGCGATCGGCCTGGTCACGCATCGCAGCGATCGCACGGGCCATCGCGTCGAGGTCGCGGCGGCGGCGCGTGCGCGCCGCGATCGCGGCGATCTCGCCCTCGACCACGCGGCGTGCGCGCATCAGCTCCAGCGGGCCCCATTCGTCGGCGGCAACCGGGGCGGCAGCGCGTGACGATCGGTCCAGCACATAGACACCGGAGCCGGTGCGGACCTCGACCCAGCCCTCGACCTCGAGCGCGATCAGCGCTTCGCGCACCGTCGGGCGGCTGACGCCGAGTTGCTTCGACAGGTCCCGCTCGGCCGGCAGCCGGGCCCCGACGGTGAATTCACCGGTGCCGATCAGCGCGCGCACCTGGTCGGCAATCTGCCGGTACAGGCGCTGGGGCTCGACGGTGTGCAGCGGCATCGGGACGACGGATCAGGGTAGACGAGGATTGGACAAGTGGTCAGACCAATTCAGAGTACGGGCTCGGAACGCGCCCGGCCATCCGGCGAAACCCTGGCGCGCACGCAGCGGCGGTGCGCCGGCGTCGCAGCGCGACAACACCCAGTGAGGAAACACATGAGACTTCAAGGCAAGACCGCCCTCGTCACCGCGGCCGGCCAGGGCATCGGCCACGCCAGTGCACTCGCCCTTGCGGCCGAGGGCGCCATGGTGTGGGCAACCGATGTCGACGAGCGCCTGCTCGAGCGCTATGCCGGTGTCGAGCGCATCCGCACCGCGCGGCTCGATGTGCTCGATGCAGCCGCGATCGAGTCGCTGTTTGCCGGCTTGCCGGCCCTCGACGTGCTGTTCAACTGTGCCGGCGTGGTGCACAACGGCAGCGTGCTCGAAGCGAGCGAGGACGACCTGGACTTCGCCTTCGACCTGAACGTGCGGGCGCAGTACCGCACCATCCGCGCCGCCCTGCCCCGCATGCTCGAGGCCGGTGGCGGCAGCATCATCAACATGGCCAGCGTGTGCTCGAGCATCCGGGGGCTGCCGAGCCGCTTCGTCTACGGCACGACCAAGGCCGCGGTGCTCGGACTGACCAAGAGCGTGGCGGCCGATTATGTGGCGCGCGGCATCCGCTGCAACGCGGTCTGCCCCGGCACCGTCGACACCCCGTCGCTCGACGATCGGATCAATTCCTATGCCGATCCGGCGGCAGCGCGCCAGGCGTTCATCGCGCGCCAGCCGATGGGCCGGCTCGCGCGCGCCGAGGAGATCGCGCCGGTGGTCGTCTTCCTGGCAAGCGACGAATCGCGCTTTGCCACCGGACAGGCGTTCAGCGTCGACGGCGGCATGACGATCTGACCATTCGACGACGGCCGGCGTGGCCGGCCGCGGCGTGGCTCAGCCGGCGGCGTCGAGCTGCGAGAAGCGGACCGCCGAAGATCCGCCGCATGCTGGCCGCGCCGGCAGCGTTCTTCTCGATCAGCACCAGCTGCTGGGCGTCGGTCGGGCCGGTCGGAATGACCATGCGGCCGCCGGGCCTGAGTTGCTGCAGCAGCAGCGGCGGCACGCACACCGGTGCGGCGGTGACGATCACCTTGTCGAACGGCGCCTGCTCGGGCCAGCCGAGGTGGCCGTCGCCAGGACGCACTTCGATGTTGTCGCGTCCCTGGCGCGCCAGACGGCGCGCCGCCTGCGCTGCCAGCGCTTCGATCAGCTCGACGCTGTAGACGCGTTCGGCGAGTTCCGCCAGCACCGCCGTCTGGTAGCCGAGACCGGTGCCGATCTCGAGCACGCGGTCAGTCGGCTGCAGGTCGAGCAGGTCGGTCATCACCGCCACGATGAACGGCTGCGAGATCGTCTTCTCATGACCGATCGGCAGCGGCGTGTCGGCATAGGCATACGGCTGCAGCTCGACCGGCACGAACTCGTGCCGCGGGACCTGGCCGATGGCCTGCATCACGCGCGGCGCGAGCGCCGCCTTGCCGAGCTGCGCACAGGAAAAGATCGTCTGTGCCGCGATTTCCGCCAGCATGCGCTGGCGCATCGCCGAGAAGTCGACCACCGTCATCGAAGCCCCACGCCGGAATGCACACCACGGATCCTACGCCCAAGCAAGGCGTTGCGGCCCTGCGTCAGCTCAAGCGCCGTCCACCCGAGGGGCTGCCGTCGCAACCTGCCAGGTCCTGTCGTCGAGCTGCTGGACGGCCCCTTCGGCGCGCAGCTTGATCAGGTGCGCGCGCAGCGACCGCAAGGCCACCGGGTGCAGTCGCCGATCGGTCGCCGCGTACACCCGGGCCACGATCGACTCTTCCGCCGCCGGGCCGTGCGCCCGCACATCGGCCAGCACCATCGCCTCGCGCGCCAGCCGGTGGGCAACCGTCTTGCGCACCACCGCGTGCGGCTCGTCGATCAGGAAGCCGTGGCCGGGCGCCAGCCACTCCAGGTCCTCGGCCAGCAGCCGCTCGAGCGACGCCAGGTAGACCGCCATGTCGCCGTCGGGCGGATTGATGACGACCGTCGATCCCTGCATCAGGTGGTCGCCGGTGAACAGCAGCCGTTCCTCCTCCAGCAGAAAGCACAGGTGGTTGCTCGCATGGCCGGGCGTGTGGATCACGCGCAGCGTGACGCCGTCGCCGATCGGCAGGCGCTCGCCGTCGGCGAGCGCCTGATCGGGAATGAAGCTGCCATCCTGCCATTCGGGATGGTCGGCGATCCGGCCGCACGACCGCGCCCCGGTCGCCCGCTGCAGCGCCGCCACCGCCGGCGAATGGTCCTTGTGGGTGTGGGTCACGATCAGCCGGCTGATGCGTCCGGGCGCGGCCGCGAGCAGCGCCTGCACGTGCCCGGCATCGTCGGGACCGGCATCGAGCAGGGCCCAGTCGTCGCCGCCGGGCGAACCGATGAAATAACTGTTGGTTCCGGGGCCGGTCATCAGGCTGCCATTCGGCGCGGTCACGCGCAGCACGCGTGGCGACAACCAGACCGGCCGACCCGGCACCAGCTCGTCACAGACCCGGCCATGCCCCTTCGGATCGAGCCGGCCGATCTCGGCGTAAGCAGGCTGCCCGGGGTTGACGACGCTGCGCGCGCCGTCGGCCGACGCCGCCACCCGGGGCCGGGTCACCGGCACGACCCGGGCTGCCCGGGCTGCGTCGATCACCGGTTGCGCAGCGTCGAAGGCGGCCAGGTGGCGCAGCGTGCGCTCGGTGACGTTCATCAGCTTGAGCCCGCGCGCCGGGTCCAGCGCCTGCGCCGGGGTCAGCCACAGCAGGTCGACGGCTTCCAGGCTGTCGTGCAGCGCCTGCTGGCCGGCCGGCAGCCGGGTGACGAAGAACCGGGTGTCGAAGATCTTCGGCATCCCGAGCGGCGTGATCCAGTGGCTGAGGTAGGCCAGCTGGTCGACCGCCAGCCGGGCACCGAGTCGCTCGCACACCTCGGCCATGCCGATGCGGTTGGCGTGCAGCGACTTGCGCAGCTCCCACAGCTCGGCGGCCGGCACGCGGGCGAGGTCGATCGGCCGGCCGTCGGCATCGACTCCGACCAGCAGCCCGGCCTCCTCGAAGCACTCGCGCACCGCGGCGACGTAGTAATGCAGCCCGTCGCGCGGCAACGCCAGCCGGGCGCTCGCCGCGCCATCGTCGAGGCCGTGGCAGCGTTCGTAGTGGCCGCGATCGGCCGCATCGAGCAGGCCGCCCGGAAAGACGGTTGCACCGCTGTTCTGGTCGCCCGGCCGGTCGGCCCGGCGCAGCAGCAGCACCTGCATGCCGTCCGGCGCATCGCGCAGCACGATCAGCGAGGCGGCATGGCGCGGGACCGCCACGGCGGCGGGGGCGATGGGGGAGGTCGGATTCATGGCGGGATCGGAAGCGACGGACGCTGCGCAGCCGGTGGCGGCGCGCAGTTTGCAAGTATGGCCGCTCGCGCGCCCCGCCGGCGCCGCTGTCAGGTCAGCGCGCGGCGCTGGCGTTGGCCGTGCCGTGGCGCCGCCGCGCCGGCGACCTGGTCGGGTCCGCGGCGCGCCGGGGAGGCACAGCGGCAGCTGCTGCCGCCGCCTGGCGGCGCCGGGCACGCCTGATGCTGGCCTGCAGTTCGGCCACCGCCGCATCGGCTTCGCCCTGCTGAAGCTGACGCACGAAGCGCCGCCGCGCCGGATGCGCCAGTTCGACCGCCGCCGTCCCGTGCAGCGACAGGTGGTGCCCGAGCACGTCGAGCACGCCGTTGAGCACCGCCGTCGCGATCGGGTTGCCGGCCAGCCGCGCCAGCACCCGGTGCAGGGCGATCGTGCTGGTGACGCGCAAGGCTGCATCCTCGCCTGCGGCATCGGCCGCGTGCAGGTGCCGGTCGATCTCGGCCAGGTCGTCGTCGGTGGCACTGAGACAGGCTTCGCGCACCGCCAGCGGCGCATACCACTCGATCGCCTGCGTGAGCTGCGCCGGGCTGATGGTGCCGACGTGGTACATGTCGAGCAGGCCGGTCGCGATCGCCTGCTCTGCGCCCCGGCTGATGAAGGCGCCACCACTGGCGCCCTTGCGCAGTTGCACCAGTCCGGCATGCTCGAGCGAGCGCAGTGCCTCGCGCAGCGTGTTGCGCGACACGCCGAACTGCCCGGCCAGCGCGCGTTCCGGCGGCAGCCGGCTGCCGACCGTCAGCCGGCCATGGATCAGTTCGTGGCGGATCTGTTCGGCAATCGACTCGAATGCGCGCGCCGAATGAATGGCCGCAAAGCGCGCAGGTGGCGCCGGGGCGGCGGATTCGGCGGCCGGCGTGGGAAGACTACGGGGCAAGCTGGACCTCACGATCGAGCGCCGCTGACGCGCCCGGAAAGATGATGATAGTGAGCGGTTCCGTTTGCGGAACCCCTCGCCTGATGATCCGGCCGGTGGCGCACCAGGCGCATCGCGCAGAATCGCTGCGCCGCCGCGGCGCAGCGGTTCGACCGTTTGCCCGCAGACGACTTCACCGATCCAAGGAGCCGCCCGGATGACTGCCAGCCCCCCGCCCTCGCCCGCTGCCATCGTGCCGCGTCGCGCATCGACCACGTTGATCGTGCGCAACGGCGAGTCCGGTCTGGAGGTGCTGATGGTGCGTCGCTCGCTACAAGCGAGCTTCATGCCGGGCGCCTGCGTCTTTCCGGGTGGTGCGGTCGACGCCTCGGATGCCGACAGCCACTGGCAGGGTTGTGACGAGAGCCCGCAGCAGCTCGCCCGACGCATCGGCACGGTCACCGGCGTCGAGGATGCGGCGCTCGGCCATGCGGTGGCGGCCCTGCGCGAATGCTTCGAGGAATGCGGCCTCTGGCTGTGCCACGCCGACCAGACCGCGCCGGCCGACGGCTGGCCTGCCTTGCGCGCTCGTCTGCACGCCGGCGAGCCGCTGGCGGCACTTGCCGCCGGCATCGGGGCGCGCCTGGCAACCAGCGCGCTGCAGCCGTGGAGCCGCTGGATCACGCCGGCTGGCATGCCCAAGCGCTTCGACACCCTGTTCTTCGTCGTCCGTGCGCCCTGCGACCAGCTGCCGCAGGTCGACGCCGGCGAGACCACCGAGCTGACCTGGATCGATCCGCGGACCGCGCTCGCCGAGCAGCGTGCCGGCCGCTTCCCGCTCGAATTCGCGACCCTGCGCACGGTCGAGTCGCTGCTGCCGTTCGCTGCTGCGGGTGCCGACGCGCTGATCGCGCATGCCGCCGCGCAGACCGTGCTGCCGGTGCTGCAGCCGCGGCTGCAGCGCGACGGCACCGGCCGTGTGATCGGCATCCTGATGCCCGACCAACCGGGCTACGAAGCAGCTGCCTGACGGCTGCAACCCTTATGCTGCGGCCATGAGTGATCCGCTGGCAGCCCCGCACCTCGCCTATTTCGCCGACATCCAGGTCGACGTTGCCGCACCCCAGGTGCTCGGCGACGGACCAACCGGACTGCGCCGCGTGGTCCCGATTCTCGGCGGCACGGCCCGCGGCAATGGCTGGACCGCCCGGGTGCTGCCCGGCGGCAGCGATTTCCAGCACATCGTCGGCCCGACCCTGTCGATCCTCGACGCCCGCTATGGCCTCGAGACCGACGCCGGCGACATGATCTACGTGCGCAACCACGCGCTGCGCGCCGCCGAGCCGGAGGTGATGGCAGCGCTGCTGCGCGGCGAAGCGGTCGACCCGGCCCGCATCTACATGCGCGGCTGTCCCCGGCTGGAGACGGCATCGGCGGCGCTGCGCTGGGTCAACGAGCGGCTGTTCGTCGCCACCGGCGTGCGCCGTCCGTCGCAGGTCGAACTGCGCTTCTTCGCACTCGAATGAGCAGCGTCCCGTGGCTCGACGTCAGCGCGCTGCTGCAGCTTGCGCAGGCGGCAGCCGCGGCCGGACCGTGCGCAGTGTGCGCGCCCCTGCAGCGCCCGGGCTGGGAATCGGTGCCCAGCGACTTCGCCCGCCAGCGCCTGCAGCGCATCGGCACGCTGCAGCGCACCGACGACGACGAGCCGACCCTGCGCGAGCACCATCCGGCCGCAACCCATTTCTGGTCTCCCGACGCACCGATTGCGCCGGCCTTCCACCCGGCCAACCGCTGCGAGGTGTGGCAGTGCAGCACCTGCGGCCGTGCCTTCCTGCGCTACACCGAATACGGCGGCTACTACCAGGACGAGCGGGTGCGCCTGCTCGACCCGGCGCTGGTCGATCCGACCGGCTGCGACTGACCCATGCCCGCGCTCGTCAGGTGCGCAGGAAGAACAGCAGCGTCATGACCAGCCCGACCGCGACGATGCCGGCCCGCAACACCGTCGGCGGCAGGCGGCGTGCGCCGCGCGCGCCGAGCCAGCCGCCGGCGGTGGCAGCGACCATCATCACCAGCGCCTGCGGCCACAGCACCAGACCGCCCCAGGCGTAGATGGCGACCGCGATCGCGGTCAGCAGCGCCGACACCAGGTTCTTCACCCCGTTCATCGCATTCAGGTTGGTCTGACCGAGCAGCCCGAACAGCGCCAGCAGCAGGATGCCCAGGCCACCGTTGAAGTAGCCGCCATACACCGACACCGCCAGCACGCCGAGCGCCGACCTGAGGCCGGACGCCGGTTGCGCAACACCGCCGCGGCCGACCCGCAGCAGCCACGGCCCGAGCGCGAACAACAGCGTCGCGATCAGCAGCAGCCACGGCACGATGCGGCGGAACGCCTGGTCGCCGGTTCCGAGCAGCAGCGCCGCACCGATCGCGCCGCCGATGACGCTGAGGGTGGCGAGCCGGGCCAGCGACAGACCGGGCGGCGGCTGCATGACATCGCGAAAGGCGGCGGCACCGGACAGGTAGCCGGGCAGCAGGGCAACGGTTCCGGTCGCGTTGGCGCTGACCGCGGGCACGCCGGTCAGCACCAGCGCCGGCAGGGTCAGAAAACTGCCGCCGCCGGCGACCGCATTGAGCGCTCCGGCGACGAAGGCGGCGGTCAGCAGCAGCAGCAGGTGAAGGGGCTCGAACGACATGGGAAAGCGCGGACGCGAACGGTCCGGATCGGCAACGGAGCCGCGATTGTCACGGCAGCCCGGTCAGCTGCTCCGCCCCGACATGGCGACGAGCGACGCCAGCGCCGGCCCGAGTTCATCCACCGAAGCGACCGCAGCGATTGCGGTTCCACCCGCGCCACCGGCCAGCGCAACCGCCAGCGCCTGTTTCGGACACAGGCCGAGACAGCTGCTTGCCACCACCCGCGCGCGCAACGGCGTCGCCTTCAGCGCCCGGCGTGCCTGGTGCAGAGCCGGCTTGAGCTTGAAGTCCTTCGGCCCGCCGCCGCGCTTGCGACAGTCGCGGCACACCAGCAGCACCGCGTCCCACGACGGGCGGCGAATCCCGGGCAGCTTCTTCATCGGCTGATGCGGCAGCGCACGCTCACAGGCAGCGCAGGTCGAGGTGGTAGCCACCGAGCGCATGCCGGGACGCAGTCGTCTCCGCGGCCAACTCATCGGCGGCGCCGGCCGGGCGCACCGTCACCCGCTCGCAACGGCGCTGCCGCGCGTCGTCAAGGCCGCGCGGCAGGCCGTCGTAGGCACCGCCATCGGCGCGCCATTCATGCAGTGTCACGACCTGGCTCGATCCGGACTGGGCATGGCGCAGCAGCAGCCGGACCGGGGTCTGGGCCGCGAGCGCCGGGTGCAGGCTCCAGGTCGGCACGAAGCTGCGGTAGCGCAACCCGCCGACGCGCCGCTCGCCACGGTGGTCGCATTCGGCCCGCAACGGCAGCGCGACCCCGGCGACGAGCACCTGCCAGCCCTGCCAGTCGAGCGCCGCCGCGTCCGTGCCCGGCCGCAATCGCAGTTCGATGCGCGCGGTGCCGGCATCGATCAGCCGCGAGCTACCGCCCTGCTCCGGGCTTGCCGCATCACCGAGCAGGGGCCAGAACTCGAGTCCGCGCCGGATCTCGAGCGTGCAGCCGGGCAGTTCGACCGCGCCCCAGTCGCGACACTCGTCGCGCTCGAGCGCGGCCTCGATCGCCGCACCCAGCCCCAGGCCGGCGGCGTCGAGTTCGGCAAACACCTCGGCCAGGTCGCGTTCCAGAAAATACGGCAGCGCAAAGCGCTCGTGCAGTTCGCGCCCCCAGTCGATCAGCGGCTCGACACAGGGCCGATCGGCCAGCATCGCGACCAGCGCGCGCAGCAGGCAGGCCAGCGCAGTGGCGCGCTCCGGCGAATGCTGCATCCGCAGGGCGCGAAATTCGACCAGGCCGAGCTGACCGCGCCCGGGCAGAAAAGGATTCCACAGCTTCTCGATGTTCAGCTCGGCGCGGTGGCTGTTGCCTGCCGCGTCGGCGAGGAAGGAGGCCAGGCTGTGCCACAGCAGACCCGGCTCGAGCGCCGGCTGGCGCTCGATCAGCTCGAGCGCCAGCACCAGTTCGTCGAAGGCGTCGATGCCGCGCTCGTCGGCACGCACCGACTGACCGCTGCTGCCGACGAAGTCGTGGCTGAACAGGTAGGACAGCGATGGATGGCGGTTGAAGAAACGGACCAGCCGCGGCAGCAGGCGCGGCTCGGCGATGAACGGACTGGCCAGCGCACTCGGGCCGCCGAGCGTGATCTGACCGGCACCGCCCGAGTCGGCGACGATGCCGTTGAAATACAGCCGATAGGGGTCAAGCCGCTGCTCGGCTGCTGCGGCATAGATGCGGCGGCTGCGCGCCAGGAATTCGGTTGCACTGGCACTCGGCGCGGCATTGACCTCGATCACCGCCGGATCCGGCGTGACGCTGGTCAGCTCCACGCTGTCGTCGACTGGCGGCGGGTAGCCGGCCAGCACCAGCTGCGCAACGGCACAGTCGGCGCAGGCCTGCTGCAACGCCGCGAGCAACCGCTCGAACCGCGCAACCTCGTCGATCAGCGGCAGGTCGGCGCGCGGCGTGAGCTGGCCATCGACCACGCACAGGCCGATCGCGAACAACAGGATGCCGCACTCGGCGAGTTCGTCGCGCAGACCGCCCGGATGCAGCCCCGGGGCATCGATCGGCGGCCGCATCAGGGCATCCTCGTCGATCGGGAAATCGCCTGGCGCCGGCGCACGCGAGCGCACCGCCAGCCGCAGCACCCGGTCCGCGCCCGACCCGACAGGCCGGTGCACATGCCAGCCGTCGGCCGCCAGGCGGCGCTCGAAGGCATCCGCCCAGGCCGTCACCTCGGGCAATGCGGCAGCGCGTGCCGCCGGGGAGGCGACGATCGGATCCGGCGGACCGGTCCAGCCGGCGCTGCCGTCGCGTCGGCAATAAATCGTGAAATTCCAGTGCGGCACCGCTTCGCCCGGATAGCGCCGCCCGACACTGCGCAGCACCAGCGGCACCACGGCACCGTCGCACAGGCAGCGCAGCATGGCGCGCGCCCGCTCTTCCTTGTCGCCGCCGACGGCGGCGCTGATCCATTCCGCGCCCTGGGCATGGCGGTCGGTGAAGGTCGGCTCCGAACCGACCCAGATGCTGCGGCCGCGCGCGGCAATGGCCGCATCGTGGCGCCGCACCGCGGCGTCGAACGCCTCAGGCTGCTGCGCCATCGGCGTGCGCCGGCACCGGTGCATCGGCGCCGGACATCGGCAACGTCCGGCATGCCGGCTGCGGACGACAGCCGCATGAAACGGACGGGTCGGTGATCGGCATCGAACAGGCTGGGAGTCGCGACGGACGCCAGCATACCCGCCCGGGGCTCGCCGACCCCCCCTGCACGCGGCTGCGATCCACCATCAGCGACGCGGTTCGTGCTCGCCAGCCTCGCCGCTGAGCGGTGCGCCGATGGCGCGGCCGAGCGACTCGGCCGGGCTCTCCTCCTCGCGGCCGGGCGGGTCCTCGCCACGGTCAGGGCCCTGCTCCGGCACGGCGGTCGGACCGCCGCGCGTTCCGTCGAGCGCCTCGCGATCGCTCGAAGGTCCGGGCGGCGCGCCACTGGCGCCGGCTGCCGGTTCGATGCCCGCCACCCGGTCCGGCGCCTGCTGCGACTCGCGGATGGCCGAGTCGGCGGTGCGCCCGATCCCGCCGGTGCTGGCACCCTGCGGCTGCCCGGGCGGGGTCCCGCTCCCGGTCGCCAACGGCTCCTGGCTGCGCTCCTGCTTGCTCATCGATCACCTCCGTGTGGGTTGCTGGTGGACTGACGCATTGGATCGATCCCGCCGACGTGCCCGGGTTCCGCTGGCGCCGACACGGCAACCGAACCAAGCCGGTGCGGCGCGGTCGTACCGGGTCATGATCACCCGACTCCTTCCCCTGTGCCGTGCGGTTCCGGCGGCGCGGTCCGGGCTGCCCGCCCTGGCTGTCCTGCTCGCCTCGGTCGCGGCACCGGCCGCTGCGGTGCAGTCGTCCAGCCGGGAACTGGTGGGCCTGATCAATGCCCACCGGGCCCAGGGCGTCGGCTGCGGCGGCGAGACCGGCCGCCAGGCCGGGCCACTGGCACCCGATCCGCGGCTGGCCGGCCTGCGCATCGAGCCCGGCGGGTCGTTGCCCGCGGCGCTCAAGCGGTCCGGCTATCTGGCGGCACGGACCGACTACATCGAACTCGGCGGACCGCAGACGGCGGCCGATGCGATGCGGCTGCTCGAGCGTCGCCACTGCGCCGTCATCACCGATCCGGCCCACGCCGAGATCGGCGTCTCGCACGAGGGCAGACACTGGCGCATCGTGATCGCCAGGCCGCTGCTGTCGTCCGGACTGGGCGACTGGCAGGCGGCGGGGCGTGAGGTGCTGCGCCTGACCAACCAGGCCCGTGCCGCCGCGCGCCGCTGCGGCGACGAGCCGTTCGAGCCCGCCCCGCCGCTCGGTTGGGCCGATCGGCTGGCGTCGGCGGCGCATGCCCACAGCCGAGCGCTGGCACGCGAGAATCGATTCGCTCACCGCGGCAGCGACGGCAGCCAGGTCAGCGAGCGTGCCGGCCGCGCCGGCTATGCCTGGCGCGCGATCGGCGAGAACATCGCCGCCGGGCAGGGCTCGGCGCGCAGTGTCGTCAACGCCTGGCTCGCCAGCCCTGGCCACTGCGCCAACATCATGAACCCGCGCTACAGCGAAATGGGCGCGGCGCACGTCGTCGAGCCGAGCCACGATTCGGCCATCGTCTGGACGCAGGTCCTCGCGCGACCAGCGCCCTGAGGCCGCGCGGCGGGCGGCAGCGCCGACACCGGTCGCGCTCCTCATCCGGACGCTGCATCCCGTCGGCTGACGATGCGATTCGTCCGGATGGCATGCCGGACGCGCACAATCGACCGGCCGACGGTGCATCGGCGCGATCCGTCCTGGTCGAGGAGCTCGGATGACAGACAGAGTCGCACTGCTGGTCGTGCACGGCGTCGCGGACCAGAAACCGCTCGACACCGCGCGCGCGGTCATCGATCTGCTGGTCGCCGCCGCGCCGGACGGCACGTCCTACACCGCACGCGCGGCCGAGACGATCCGGCTGCCGGTCGATCCGCTCGACCCGCGCAATGCGCCACCGGCCGGCCACACCGCCACACCGCTCGCCAAAGATCGGCCGACGGTGAAGGCGATCGCCCAGTCGCTGCGCTCGGACTTCCAGCGCGCCGACTGGTCCGCACCCGATACCCCGACCGAGATGCTGCAGTCGATGGCGCGCCAGCACAGCGCCGCGCCAACCGCGCCGACGCCGAGCGCGCCGATGGCTGCCGCACCGGTGCAGCAGCCCGACCGCGGAATCCAGATCAGCAACTTCCTGCTCAGCAAGCACCTGAGCAACGGTGGCCGGCGCGAAGCCCATGCGACCGAACGGGTTCGCGTCGACCGCAGCGACGCCGATGGCGAGGTGCAGATCGACGTGTACGAGGTGTACTGGGCCGACCTGTCGCGGCTGTCGAGCGCCTTGCCGCGCATCGTTGCCGAGGCGTTCACGCTGATGTTCCGGCTGTCCAAGCTCGCCCGTTCGACCGTCGACGAGGCGCGCCGCGCGATGCTGCTGCGACGCGCTGCCGAGCGCCGGATACCGGCCTGGAATGCGCAGGCGTGGCGTGCCTGCGCGGCGCTGCAGATCGGCCTCGACTGGGTCTTCGTCAACGGTTTTGCGATGCTGATGCAGCAGCTCGGTCTGCTCGGCCTGGTGCTGCTCGGGCTGGGCGCATTGCAGCGCCTGGTCCCGCCGGCGCAGCTGCCGCTGGTGCACGCTGGCGCAGCAGCCGCGATCGGCGTCGCGGCGCTGGGTTTCGTCGCCTACCGCTGGCGCGACTCCGGGTGGCCCGCGCGCGCGCTGCCGCTGGCGCTCGTCGCCGTGTCGCTGTGGCTGCTGCTGGTGCGGCCGGGCTGGATCGCCTGGGCCAGCGTGCTGCTGATCCTGGCCGTTGCGACCGCCATCGGCGAGGCCGGTCTGCGCATCGCCGACGAGCGCTTCCCCTTCGTGCGCCCGGTCGGGCGCGCGATGTGGGCGTTGCTGTGCGTGCTGCTGGTCGCAAGCGTCGCACAGCAGGTCCGCCACGGCGCGGCGGTGGGTGATCTCGAAGCGTGGTCGCGCGCCTCGCTGTTCGGTGTCGAGGTCACGTTGCTGGCCACCAAGTGGGCCTGGATCGGTGCCGGCGTGCTGCTGTTCGCGTGGTACCTGAGCGGGAGCGTCGCGGGATGGCGCCAGGATTACGAGGCACGCGCCAGCGTTGCGAGCGGGCGGCTCGGCCTGGGCCTGTCGATCGGCGCCTTTCTCGCCACCACGATGGCGATCTGGGCCATGCTGAGCGGCGCGCTCGGTCACGCGGTCGAGACGACGCGGTTCGCGCCGTGCCTGTTCGTACCGACCGCGTCGAAGACGCTGGCCGCCACGGGTCCGACCGGCGACGCTCCGACCCGCACCCTGACCTGTACGGCCATCGACCCCTGCGCGCCGGTGCTGGTGGTGCCGGCGGCGCGACCGGTGCAACCGGCCGACGACGCCTGCCTGTGGACGAGCGCCGGCGTCGAGCGCGCGCGCGCCACCGGCGACGCGCCATCGACCAGCGCGCGTCCGTACCTGCAGGAGCGGTATCAGAAGACCACCTCGAGCTTCGCCCTGCTCGCCTTCGTCGTGCTGTTGCTGCTCGCCTACCTGGTCGGGATGTTCGTGCCGAGCATCCTGGCCGAGATGAAGCTGCTGCTGCACGAGTCGAACGATGCAGCGAGCCGGCGTGCGGCCGAACGCGGGACCGGCAGCGACAGCGCCGCGGCCGAGGCGCGCGCCGACCGCGATCGCCGCACGCGCCGCCTCGGACGCTGGCTGACCGCCGGCTTTCGCCACCTCGACCGCGCCACCAGCCTGATCGTCGGCTTCGGGGTGGTGCTCGGCCTGCTGGTTGCCGCATCCTTCTACGCCCCCATCGCGGCGCTGGCCGAGCTTCAGCGCGAGGTCGCGGGGTTGTCGGACCGGCTGCTGCAGCCGCTGGTGATGACCGCCGCCGGCATCGTCGCCATCCTGGTCGCCTTCGGGCGGCTGCTGTCACAGTACCTGCCGGCGCTGCGCGGTCCGCTCGACATCGCGCTCGACGTCGACAACCACTTCCGTGAGTTTCCGCGCACCGGCATTCCGCGCGCGCGCATCTTTTCGCGCTACGCCGCGCTGCTGCGCGAGGTCGCTGCCAGCGGCTGCGACCGGGTGGTGATCGTCGCGCACAGCCAGGGTTCGGTCATCAGTGCCGAACTGCTGCGCTACCTGTGCAGCGACGGCCACCATGCGCCCGGTGCCGACGCGCGGCCGCGCCTGGACGGACTCGATCTGCCGCCGATCTGCCTGCTCACGCTCGGCTGCCCGCTGCGTCAGCTTTATGCCGCGCGCTTCCCGACGCTGTACCGCTGGATCCTGTGCCGGCATGGGCGTGTCAGCGGCCCGCGCGCGAGCGACATCGGCGTGCAGCGCTGGATCAATGCCTTCTGCAGTGGCGACTACATCGGCCGCTGGCTGTGGAGCACGCACCGCGACGAGGGCGGACGCGCCGATGCGCTCGGGCACCCGATGGTGGATGGGACCGATCCGACCGCCTTCGGTCGCGGCGACGCCTATGCCGGCTTCGATCCGATGCCGCCCGCCGTCCAGCCGTTCGACTCCGCGCGCGAGCTCGAGGTGTGCCTGGGCCTGGGCGCCCACACCCACTATTTCGAGCCCGAGCAGCACACCGTCGCCTGGCTGATCGACCGTCTGGTCGCCCGCGCCTGAAGGCCGCCGAGGCGCCGCATTCGAGCCGGAGATCGAATGACCGCCCACTCCACGCCCATCGTCTCGACGCTGCGGCGCCGGCTGACGCTGGCAGGCGCCGCATGGCCGCTGCTGCCGGGCTGCGCGCCGGTGCCACGCGCGCCCCTCGGCCCGGCCGTCACGCTGCCGATGCAGCTGCTGCGCAGCGGTGACATCGGCGGGCTGCCAAGCGTCGTGCTGAGCCTGCGCGGACAGCCTTCACGCTGGCTGGTGGCCACCGGCGCCAGCCAGCACCTGGTCTCGCGCCGCCTGGCCGCCGCCCAGGGCCTGAGCACCGGCGGCCCATCCGGCGCGCTGCGGGGGCGACCCGTCAGTCTGCCGGCGCTTGCGGCCGGCGGCCAGACCCTGGACCTCGGCTCCGCGATCGAGACCGACCTCGATTTCCATTTCGAGTCGACCGGTGAGCGCGTCGATGGCGTGATCGGCCTGCCGGCCTTCCTCGGCATCACGGTGCGGATCGATTACGCCGCCGGCAGCGTCCAGTTCGACGCCGGCGCGGCGGCGGTCGCGCCGGTCGGCACCTCGCTGTCGGTGCCGCTCAGCCCGGAGCAGGGATCGATGGTCGTGGCACTCGCCCTCGGCACGCGCGCGGCCGAGCAGTTCATGCTCGATACCGGCCATGCCGGCGCACTCTTCGTCTACCCGCGCCGCGCCCAGGCGCTTCGCCGCGCCGACGCCACCGTGCTGCCGCTCGCCACGCTGCGCGGAATCGGTGCCGAGATCGAGGTCGCCCATGCGCTGCTGCAGCGGATCCGGATCGGCGACTACTCGATCCGCCATGTACCGGCGCTGCTGGCCGAATACCGGAGCGGCGCACCGCCGCGCGGCGTGCTCGACCGCTGGTCGGGGGCACTCGGCAGCGCACTGTTCGAGTCCGGCAGCCTGCACATCGACCTGGCCCAGCGCCGGCTGACCGTCGAATGGCCGGACGGCCCGCCCGTGCTGCCCGGCGGGTTCGGATTCGGGCTGCGCATGGACGGCGATCGCCGGATCCGGATCGGATCGGTGCTCGCCGGCAGCCCGGCGTCGCGCGGCGAGATGCGGCCCGGCGACGAACTGATCGCGCTCGACGATCAGCCGCTCGCCGGGCGAACGCCGTCGGCGCTGTGGGGCGCGATGCGGCCGGCACAGGCGGTGCGACTGGCGCTCGACGGCGTGGATGGACCACGCCGTGTCGAACTCAGCCGCGAGCGCTTCTTCCCGCCGCTGGCCTGATCGGCCGGGGCGGCCGGCACGGCGGCGTCAGCAGCCTGGCTCGCCGCTGCCCGAGGGGTCGGGCAGCGCCGCCAGGATCTCCAGCACGGCGCGCATTTCGACCGGCTTCACCAGATGGTGGGAAAAGCCGGCGGCTGCCGCCTGGGCACGATCGCTTGCCTGCCCGTAGCCGGTGACCGCAACCAGCAACGGCGGTGACGGGGCATGCGCCGCACGCAGCCGGCGCGCGACTTCATAGCCGTCCATCGCCGGCAGGCCGATGTCGAGCAGCACCGCGGCCGGCTTCCAGTCGGCGGCGAATGCCAGCGCCGACGGTCCGTCATGGACGGTGCGGGTCTCGAAGCCCGACTGCTGGAGCGACTGGGCGAGCAGCGTCGCGGCATCGCGGTTGTCGTCGACGACGAGCACCCGCAGCCGACCGGCCGCCGCACGCAGCGACAGCGTCGGGCTCGGCGCCGGCGACGCCTCGGCCGCCGCACCAGCGAGCAGTGGCAGTTCGATGCGCACCGTGGTGCCACGCGACCGGCCATTGCTGTGCAGCCAGACCCGGCCGCCATGCGCCTCGATCATCCGCTGCACGATCGTCAGCCCGAGCCCGAGCCCGCCACCGGCGCGGTCGATCGCCTGCCGGCCCTGGATGAACAGGTCGAAGACGTGCGGCAGCAACGACGGATCGACGCCGTCACCATCGTCGACCACCTCGATCCAGGCTCGCTCCTCGACGCGGCCGGCACCGACCCGCACATGCCCGCCGGCCGGCGTGTACTTCGCGGCGTTGACGAGCAGGTTGCAGAACACCTGCTCGAGCCGGGCGCCGTCGCCATCGATCAGCAGGCCGCGCGCGACCGCCAGCTCGAGTCGATGGTTTTTCTCGGCAAACAGCGATTGCGTCGTCTCGGCAGCCCGCGCGACCACGTCGGCCAGGTCGATCCGCTCGCGCCGCAGCTCGATCTTGCCGCGCGCGATGCGCGAGACATCGAGCAGGTCATCGACCAGCCGGGTCATGTGGCGCACCTGGCGCTCGAGGATGGCACGTTCGCGCGCCAGTTCGCCCCCGCTTCTCAACCGCATCAGCTCGAGCGCGGTGACGATCGGCGCCAGCGGATTGCGCAGTTCATGCCCGAGCATGGCGAGAAACTCGTCGCGCGCGCGACTCGCCGCCTCGGCCTGCGCCCGTGCGGCCTGGGCCTCCTCCAGCAGCCGCGCCTGTTCGAAGCTGAGGCCGGCGCGCACGCCGATCTCCTCGAGCAGCGCGAGCTCGTCGGCGTCGAACGGCGCCGATGTCGCATCGCGCACCAGTGACAGCGCGGCAACCACCCGGCCCTGCGCGCTCAGTGGCACGACGAGGTACGGTCCGAGGTTCCAGGCGTCGAGTTCGGCGCGCTGCACCGGGTCGGTCGCGACCCGGTCGAGCAGCTCCGCGCTGACGGCCGCTGCCGCTTCGGACCGGCCGGTGCGCAGCACCCGCGGCACGCCGACATCGAGATCGGGATCGATCGGATAGCGTTCGACATGCCGACGCGCGATCGCCGCCATCGCCGGGTCGCGGTGCGTCACCGCTGCGATGGCGATGCGGCCGTCGGCGCACGGCACCTGCACCGAGCACCAGTGGCCGAGCGACTCGACGAGCATCTCGGCCAGCGTCTGCATCACCTGCTCGGCGCCACGCGTCTCGCCGACCAGCCGCGCGGTGACGCGGTCGAGCAGCGCCATGCGCTGGCGCGCCGCTTCCGCCTGACCGCGGGCGCGCTGCTCGGATTCGAGCAGGCGCTGGCGTTCGGCCTCGTGCTCGATGCGGCCGGTGATGTCGATGTTGGCACCGATCCACTCCACCACGCGACCCTCGTCGTCGTGGACCGGTGCGCCGCGCACCGCCATCGGAACGTAGACCCCGTCATGGCGGCGCAGACGGTATTCGATCGAGAACGGTCGACCGCGTGCGGACCGCCTCGGCCCAGACGCGCGCAGCAGACTCGCGATCGTCCGGATGGAGCGCGGTCCAGCCCTCGTTGGCGAGCCAGCCGCCAAGCGACTGGCCGGTGAATCGACGCCAGCTCGGCGAGTCGACCTGGATCGCGCCGTGCCGATCGGTGCGCCAGACGATGTCGCTGGTGGCCTCGGCCAGGCTGCGGAAGCGCCGCTCGTCGGCCTCGGTCTGCTCGCGGCGGGCGCGTTCGCGGTCGGCGCGCAGCCGCTCGGTGACGTCGCGCGCCACGCACAGCAGCGCCACCGGCCGACCCGCCTCGTCGGCAAAGCGCGTCACCGTCAGTTCGACATCGAGCGCGCTGCCATCGCCCCGCTGGCAGCCGACCACGCCGGCAAACCCGTCGCCTGCGTCGAGCGCGCGCAGGATGCGATCGGCGAGGCCGGGCTGCGCCGGCTCGCCCTGGATCAGCCCGAGCGGGCATCCGACGGCCGCTTCGGCGGCGCGGCCGAAGATGCGCTGAGCGCCGCCCTGCCAGCGCGTGATGCGCAGTTCCAGGTCGCACAGGATCACGGCATCCGGCACCGCGCGCAGGATCTCGTCGGACAGGCGCAGTGCGTCGCGGCTGTCGGCCAGCGCCTCGGCACGCGCGGCGCGCTCACGCAGCGCGATCTGCTCGGCCTGCATGCGGCGTTCCCAGGTGACCTCCCGCACCGCCGTGCCGACCAGCCACGCGCGGCTCTGGGCGTCGCGGATCGGAAACACCCCGACCTCGAACTGGCGCGCCGGCGCGCGCTGCGTGGCGGGCAGCGTCACCTCCACGCCGATCACCGGTTCTCCGGTCGCGAACACCCGGCGGTAGATCGGCTCCAGCCGCTGCGCTGCCTCGGGCATCACCTCGCGCTGCAGGCGACCCACGGTCTGTTCGATCGGGATGCCGTTGTAACGGGCGAGCAGCGCGTTGATGCGCACATAGCGCAGGTCGCGGTCGAGAAACGACAGGCCGACCGGCACCGTCTCGAGGACGCCATCGAACAGCCGCAGCGAGCGTTCGGCCTCGGCGCGCGCATGCTGCTCGCCGTGCAGCGCGGCCGTGAGCGAGCGCTGCGCCTGCTCGCGCAGCGTGACGTCGCGCGTGATGATCATGGCGCCGGCGATCGCTCCGTCGGCGCGCCGAATCGGCGTTGCCGTTCCCTCGAGCGTGCGCACGCTGCCGTCCGGGCGCCGCAGACACCAGCGCGCATCGTCGACCCGCCGCCCCTGCAGCGCCTGCCAGAGCGGAATCTCGTCACGCGGCAGCGGCGTCCCGTCGATGCGCAGCAGGCCGAAGCTCGCGGCCCAGTCGGCCGGCGCGACCGCGGCCAGTTCGACCGGATGGCCGTGCTGCAGTTCGGCCTCGCGGTTGAAGATCAGGAACCGCCCGTCCGGATCGACCACGATGATGCCTTCGCCGCTGTTGTCGACCAGCGTGGCGACCAGTTCGAGCTCGAGACGGCGGCGCTCGTCGAGCGGCTGGAGCAAGCGGGTTCCGACCGTGCCGGCGTGCGTGTTCGGTGGGGACATCGGTACTGCCTGGGCGGGTGGTTGGCCGGGTCGGTGTCGGCGATGATATCGGCGCGTCATCCCGACGCGGCGGCAGCCGCGCTGCACCGCTCACGTGGACGGCTGCCGCAAGCCCTGCCCGCGTCGAACCTCGGCCGCCAGCGTGCGCGCATTGCGCTGCCCCTGATCCTCGTAATTGTTGTTCATCACCGCGTGCACGGCGACCGCATGGCGCTGCTCGAGGGCGACGATGTGCGTCGCCAGTGCGGCCAGCTCGGCGGCGTCGTAGTCGTAATTGAAACGGTCGCTGGCGGCAGTCTGCCCCTGCACGTTCCAGGTCTGCGCATTGCGGCCATGCATCCGCACATAGGCCAGCTCGGGGTGCGTCACCTCCCAGATGGGAGGAACGCTGTTGTCGAAGCCCTGCGGCCCGTCGACCACCGTGTGCACCACGCGCAGTTCACGCTCGAAGGCCAGCGTCGACGCGGTGCGCGCAGCCCCGTCGAACCAGGCCTGGTTGCGGAATTCGACCGCCAGCCGCAGGCCTGCCATCTGCTCGACGCAATGCCTGATGTGCGCCAGCCCGTCCCGGTTCGGCAGCACCCAGGGCGGAAACTGGAAATGGACCAGACCCAGCTTGCCGGCCTCGCGCAGCGGCTCGATTGCCTCACGGTAGCGCCGCCACAGCTCGTCACGCCAGTCCGGCGGCAGGTCGCGGTAGAAGATGCGGTCCTTGCGCAGCACACCGGCCAGCGCCTGCCGCATGTCCGCCGGCAGCACCAGCGTCTGCGCCGGGTGGTTGGTCATGAGCCGAAAGGCCTTGATGTTGAACACGAAGTCGGCCGGCGTGCGTTCGACCCAGCGCCGTGCGTTGTCGACCGACGGCATGGCGTAGTAGCTCGAATCGACCTCGACCAGCGGAAACTGCGAGGCATAGAAGCGCAGCCGTGCTTCGGCGGTGGAGCAGCCCCGCAGCGGGTAGAAGCGCTTGCAGGCGATCAGCGTCTTGTCGGTCCATGAACAGGTTCCCACCAGCACGGTCATAGCGGTCTCGCTGCAGCTCGCTGGCCGCTCCAATCATCGAACCGGAAAAATGTACAGGAGCCCGGCGGCCATCGGCGCACCGCACCCCGGCTGTCGCAGCCGATCGACCGGCGGGTGTCCGTGCGGCACCGCACAGAGCGCGGATGATGCAGGGTCCAGTCTGGACTCAGAGGCTTGGCATGGAAGCAAGGCCGTCGACGCAGCTTTCCGAGGAGCCAACATGGACCATGGCTTTGAGACCCAGCCAGTGCTCCGGGGTGCCGCAGGTGACGCGGCGGTCCTGGCCACGGCGGGGTTCAGCGTTGCCGACCTGATCGCACCCCGGCAGGTCGACACCCGGGCCTGGTCTCCCGCTTCGAGCCCGGAAACCGGAACCTGCCCGTGGTCCAGGACCTGGAGTGCGACGTCGAGGCGTAGCGCCAGCGTGCCGCGACGCTGGGCAAGCTTCCCCTTCTCGCGCACGCCTGAAACCTATTCTCCAAACCGAACAGGCATCCACGCCATGAAGCCGATCCGCCTCGCCTCCCTCACCCTGCTGGCCGTCACCATGGCCGCCTGCAGTTCCATTCCCCCCGACCACGCCATGCTCGACCAAGCACGCAGCGACTTCCGTCGGGCGCAGGCGGACCAGCGGACGCAGACGCTGGCCCCGGCTGGATTGAAGCAGGCCGGACAACGCCGGCGGACGCCAGATGAACGCCGTGTCGAGATCGTGCTGTCCGACGAGAACGGCGTGCTCGGCTCACGCTGACCGCCGGCGTTCCCTGCGCGCCGGGCTGCCCCCCCCGCCCTGCTGCGCTGGCAACCGGGTGGCGGCGAAATTGCGCGTGGCGAATTGATGCGCTGGTTTGCCGAATCGGTCTGGTACCCGACCGCGCTGCTGCCCAGTCAGGGCGTGCGCTGGCAGGCGGTCGACGCACGTTCGGCCAACGCCACGATCGTCGATGGCCCGATCACGCTGACGCTGCTGTTCAGGTTCGACGATGCCGGGCTGATCGGCTCGATCCGCGCCGAGGCTCGCGGCGGCATGGTGGGGCAGGAGATGGTCATGGCACCGTGGGAAGGCATCTGGTCGAACTACCAGACCCGCGACGGTGTGACGGTGCCGTTCACCGGCGAGGTGGCCTGGATGCGGCCCGACGGGCGCAGACCGTACTTCGTCGGCACCGTCGCGTCGCTGGCGTTCGAATTCTCGCCGTGAGCTTCCCGCTTCCCGCTGGCCGGCGCCGGTGCGGCCGCCGGCGTGGTGGCCGCGCACGGCGCGGCGCGGTGCGATACCGCACATGCCGAGCGTCGATTCTGCCTATAGTGGTCACATGGCAAACACGTCCGACCCGCGCCAGAACCGCCTGCTTGCCTCGCTGCCGGAAACCGAATGGAAGCGCTGGGAGCCCCTGCTCGAATGGGTGGAACTGCCTCTCGGGCATGTGATGTACGAGTCGGGCCGGACGTTGGCGCACATCTACTTTCCCGCCACCGCCATCGTCTCGCTGCTGTACGTGATGGAGGACGGCGCTTCGGCCGAGATTGCGGTGGTCGGCAATGAAGGGGTGGTCGGCATCTCGCTGTTCATGGGCGGCGAATCAACCCCCAGCCGTGCCGTGGTGCAGAGTGCCGGTGATGGCTGGCGGCTGCGCGCACGCGCCGTGAAGGACGAGTTCGAGCGCCCCGGCCCGGTGATGCACCTGCTCCTGCGCTACACGCAGGCGCTGATCACGCAGATGGCGCAGACCGCGGTCTGCAACCGGCATCACACGCTCGACCAGCAACTGTGCCGCTGGCTGCTGCTGAGCCTGGACCGACTGGCGGGCAGCGAGCTGGTGATGACGCAGGAGCTGATCGCCAACATGCTCGGCGTTCGTCGCGAGGGCGTCACCGAGGCGGCGCTGAAGTTGCAGAAGCTCGGCCTGATCCGCTATGCCCGCGGTCGCATCGTGGTGCAGGACCGGCCGGGGCTGGAAGCCAAGACCTGCGAGTGCTATGCCGTGGTGAAGAAGGAGTACGACCGTCTCCTTCCCGGCCAGCTCGCGACCTGAGCAGGCGACGACGGGCGGCTGACGATCGGCCGCATGACCATCCGGAGCTGCCGGTGCGGCGGCAATGTGCGCTGGAGCACGGTGAGGCGCAGCCGGGCCGGGCAGACTCGCGCAGGTCCGCGCATCGGAGAAATCGTTGTTCCTTGTCCAGAACCAGCTGATCGAACGGCTGCCCAGCCGCGCCCGCGCCTGCATTCTCACGCAATGTCAGCCGGTGCAACTGACGTTGAGCGAGGTACTGTTCGAAGCGGGTACGCCGACCCGGCATGTCTATTTCCCTACCGACGGCTTCGTCTCACTGGTGGCGCCGGTCGACGCCCGTCCGGGACTGGAGGTCGGCATGGTCGGCTGCGAGGGAATGGTCGGTGCGCAGCAGGTGCTGGGCGTGGCGAACGCACCCTTGCGGGCGTTGGTGCAGGGAGCCGGCGGCTGCTGGCGCATCGACGCGGCGGCCTTCAGGCACGCGCTGGTGCAGAGTCCGCCGCTGCGACGCCAGCTCGACCGCTACCTCTATGTGCTGATGGCACAGACGGTGGCCTCGGCCGGCTGCCTGCGCTATCACCGCATCGGGCAACGCCTGGCACGCTGGCTGCTGATGACCCAGGACCGCGCGCGTGCCAACCAGTTTCAGATCACGCATGAATTTCTGGCCTGCATGCTCGGGGTGCGGCGGGTCGGCGTCACGGTCGCCGCCGGTCATCTGCAGCGCAGCGGCCTCATCACCTACCACCGCGGCGCCCTGACCGTGCTGGACCGGGCCGGCCTGGAAGCTGCTGCCTGCAGCTGCTATGCCGCCGACCGAGCGATGTACGACGCGCACATCGCCTGCCCGTGAGGCGGTCGGCCACCGTGTGCGGCAACGCACGGACAGGCCCGGACCGACTGCGCACGATGCGACACGAGCGCCTGACCACTTCGGACGCCAAGACCCACCATGAGCCTGCCTGCCATCCTGCTGATCGTCTTCGTCCTGACGCTGGTCGGGTGTTTCTGCTCGCCGTGCAGTGGCGGGCGGGTCCGAGGGCCGACCGCCGGCGCAGCGCCTGCCGTGGATCGGTACGCTGGTGCGGCGGCCGACGACCCGTCGTCAGCGCAGGCTGGTGACAGGCGCGCCGCGGGCAGCGTGACCCCCGTCCAATGGGACCTGATGTTCGATGCGGTGTGCGAGCGCCTGCGCGCCAGTGCGCTCGATCCAGCCGCTCCGCCAGGGCGGGATCTGGTTCACTCCTGCGTGCAGGATCTGGACCTGCTGCGCGTCGCCCTGGGTCCGCAGCGCGGCTACCTGCGCCGCATCGAGACGGTACATCGCCGCGTCGGCGTGTTGCAGCAGCTCGGTGGTGGTCGCGCCATCGGCCGGACTGATGGCTGCAGCGCCTGGCCGGAACGATCCACTGAAGAGAACTCCAGGCGGGTCCGACGGCCGCGGATCGCGCCAGGGCAGATTGCACGAGCCGCGCGCGCCCCAGGTCGGCTCGCTGCAGCACACCGGTTGCCGGCCCGGTACGCCGGCTCGGTCAAAATGCCCGGCTGCCGCTGCACGGCGCGACCGCACGATCTTCAATTCCGATGTCCTCCCCCTCCCAGCGGCCGGATCCGTTTGCCGCTCTCAATCCCGACCAGCGCGCCGCGGTCGAGCACGGCATCGACGCGCCCGGCCTGCTCGGTGCGCCGCTGCTCGTCATCGCCGGGGCCGGATCGGGCAAGACGCTGACGCTTGCCAGCCGGGTGGCGCGCCTGGTGCTGGCCGGCGCCGATCCGCAGCGCATCCTGCTGCTGACCTTCTCGCGTCGCGCCGCCAGGGAGATGGAGGCACGCGTCGGGCGGGTGCTGCACCAGGCACTCGGCTACGGTGCGAACCAGCGCCCGCCTGCCCTGCCGTGGGCCGGCACCTTCCACGCCGTCTCGGCACGGCTGCTGCGCGAATATGCGCCGCGCATCGGCCTGGCCGAATCGTTCGTCATCGCCGACCGCGGCGACTCCGAGGACCTGATGGGACTGGCACGCGACGGGCTCGGGCTCGGGCAGACGCGCGGGCGCCAGCGTTTCCCACAGAAGGGAACCTGCCTCGCGATCTACTCGCGCGCCGTCAACAGCGCCACCCCGCTGAGCGCGGTGCTGGCCGGCTTCTTCCCATGGTGTGCCGCCCACGAAGCCGAACTCGGGCGGCTGTTCGACGCCTACCTGGCCGGGAAGCAGCGCCAGCAGCTGCTCGATTTCGACGACCTGCTGCTCTACTGGGCCGAGCTGATGGCCGATCCGGTGCTCGGTGCGCACCTGCGGTCGCGCTTCGACCAGGTGCTGGTCGACGAGTACCAGGATACGAGCCGGATCCAGGAGTCGATCCTGCTCGGACTGAAACCTGACGGTCGCGGGCTGACGGTGGTCGGCGACGATGCCCAGAGCATCTACAGCTTCCGCGCCGCCGAGGTACACAACATCCTCGGTTTTCCGCAGCGCTTCGAGCCGCCGGCGCGCATCGTCACGCTCGATCGAAACTACCGCTCGACGCAACCGATCCTGCAGGCGTCGAATGCGGTCATCGCCCGCGCCGCGCAGCGCTTCGCCAAGAATCTGTGGACCGATCGGGTCTCATCGGCACGGCCCCAGCTCGTCAGCGTCGAGGACGAAGGTGCGCAGGCGCGCTGGGTCGTCGACAGCGTGCTCGAGCGGCGCGAGGAAGGATTGGCGCTGAAGGCGCAGGCGGTGCTGTTCCGCGCCTCGCACCACAGCGCGCCGGTCGAACTCGAGCTGGCGCGGCGCAACGTGCCGTTCGTCAAGTTCGGCGGGCTGCAGTTCCTGGAAGCGGCCCACATCAAGGACGTGCTGGCGGTGCTGCGCTGGGCCGAGAATCCGCGCAACCACCTGGCCGGTTCACGGGTGGCGCGGCTGGTGCCCGGGATCGGTGCGACGACGACGCAGCGCCTGCTCGACTCGCTCGACGGCGCGGCCGATCCAGCGGCGGGCCTGCAGGCCTTCAGGCCGCCCGCGACGGCCGCGGCCGACTGGCAACAGCTGCTCGACCTGATGGCGCGGCTCGGTCGGCAGCCGCCGGGCTGGCCGGACGACATCGATGCCGCGGTCGGCTGGTATCGCCCGCACCTCGAGCGGCTGCACGATGACCACGAGGTGCGCGCCGCCGACCTCGATCAGCTGGCGCGGCTGGCGCGCGCAACGCCGAGCCGCCAGCAATTCCTGACCGATCTGGCACTCGACCCGCCGGCGGCGACGAGCGACCTGGCCGGACCGCCGCTGCTCGACGAGGACTACCTGATCCTGTCGACCATCCACGCTGCCAAGGGGCTCGAGTGGCAGTCGGTGTGCGTGCTCAACGCCGTCGACGGCTGCATCCCGTCGGACATGGCGACCGGCGATGCAGCCCAGATCGAGGAAGAGCGTCGCCTGCTGTATGTCGCGCTGACGCGTGCCCGACAGCACCTGCACGTGCTCGTGCCGCAGCGCTTCTACGTCTCCGGCCAGACCGGCGACCGCCACGTCTATGCCGGCCTGACGCGCTTCATCACCGACGCCGACGGCGCTTTCGAGCGCGTCGGTCCGCGGCCGGCAGCTGCCGCGGCCGTGGCACCGGCCCTGCCGCCGCTGGCAGCGATCGACATTGCCGGACGGCTGCGCGGCAGCTGGTCCGGGCGCTGATCGGCCGCTGCGCGCCGGGTCGCAGGCGGATCCGGCACCGCGGTGGCGCACAATAATTGCTTCGGCGACCGCGGGTCGGCGCTGGCGCCCACCCGGCCCGGCCCGGTGCCGCAGCGCGGCACGGCCCCGATGGAACGCGCAATGCGCCACCGTGCACCGGCCGCGGCAGGTCCGCAGACGAGCCGAGATCAACCACTCATCCTCGAAGGATATCCATGACGGCCAAGCAGCCCAAGATCATCTACACCCTGACCGACGAAGCGCCGATGCTGGCGACCGCGGCATTCCTGCCGATCATCCGCACCTTCACCGCGCCGGCCGGCATCGCGATCGAGAAGAGTGACATCTCGGTTGCCGGCCGCATCCTGGGCGAATTTTCCGACCACCTGAGCGACGCCCAGAAGGTGCCCGACAACCTGGCCGAGCTCGGACGGCTGACCTTGCAGCCCGATACCAACATCATCAAGCTGCCCAACATCAGTGCATCCGTGCACCAGCTGATCGGCGCGATCAAGGAGCTCCAGTCGAAGGGCTACAACGTGCCCGACTTTCCCGAGAGCCCGAAGACCGACGAGGAGAAGGCGATTCGCGCCCGCTACTCGAAGATCCTCGGCAGTGCGGTGAATCCGGTGCTGCGCGAAGGCAACTCGGACCGCCGCGCCCCGCTGGCGGTGAAGAATTTCGCACGCAAGCATCCGCATTCGATGGGTGAATGGAGCCAGGCGTCACGCACCCACGTCGCCACGATGAAGGGCGGCGACTTCTACCACGGCGAGAAGTCGATGACGGTTGCCAAGGCGCGCGACGTGCGCATGGAACTGCTCACCGCCGATGGTCGGACGGTGGTTCTCAAGCCGAAGGTCGCCCTGCTCGACGGGGAGATCATCGACAGCATGTTCATGAGCAAGCAGGCGCTGCTCGACTTCTACGAATACCAGATGGAGGACGCCCGCACCACCGGCGTGATGTTCTCGCTGCACGTGAAGGCGACGATGATGAAGGTGTCGCACCCGATCGTCTTCGGCCACGCCGTGCGGATCTTCTACCGGGAGGCCTTCGAGAAGCACGGTGCGCTGTTCGACGATCTCGGCGTCAATGTCAACAACGGCATGGTCAACCTGTACGACAAGATCGCGACCCTGCCCGAGTCCAAGCGTGAGGAGATCATCCGCGACCTGCACGCCTGCCACGAGCACCGTCCGGAACTGGCGATGGTCGACTCGGCCAAGGGCATCACCAACCTGCACGCGCCGAACGACGTCATCGTCGACGCCTCGATGCCGGCGATGATCCGCATCGGCGGGAAGATGTGGGGTCCGGATGGCCGTCCGAAGGACACCAAGGCGGTGATCCCCGAGAGCACCTTCGCCCGCATCTACCAGGAGATGATCAACTTCTGCAAGACCAACGGCAACTTCGACCCGGTCACGATGGGCACCGTCCCGAACGTCGGTCTGATGGCGCAACAGGCCGAGGAATACGGCTCGCACGACAAGACCTTCGAGGTGCCCGAGGCGGGCCAGGCGCGCATCGTCGACATCGCCAACGGCGAGGTGCTGCTGGTGCAGAACGTCGAACAGGGCGACATCTGGCGCATGTGCCAGGTCAAGGATGCGGCGATCCGCGACTGGGTCAAGCTGGCAGTGACGCGGGCGCGCAACTCGGGCATGCCGGCGGTGTTCTGGCTCGACCCGTACCGCCCGCACGAGGCCGAGGTGATCAAGAAGGTCGAGACCTACCTGAAGGAGCACGACACCTCGGGCCTGGACATCCAGATCATGTCGCAGGTGCGCGCGATGCGCTACACGCTCGAGCGCGTGGTGCGCGGGCTCGACACCATCTCGGTCACCGGCAACATCCTGCGCGACTACCTGACCGACCTGTTTCCGATCATGGAGCTTGGCACCAGCGCCAAGATGCTGTCGATCGTTCCGCTGATGGCCGGCGGCGGCATGTACGAGACCGGTGCCGGCGGTTCGGCGCCCAAGCACGTCAAGCAGCTGGTCGAGGAAAACCACCTGCGCTGGGACTCGCTCGGCGAATACCTGGCGCTGGCGGTCTCGCTCGAGGAGCTCGGCATCAAGACCGGCAATGAACGCGCCAAGCTGCTGGCCAGAACGCTCGACCGCGCGACCGGCAAACTGCTCGACAACAACAAGTCGCCGTCGCCGCGCACCGGGGAACTCGACAACCGCGGCAGCCAGTTCTACCTGGCGATGTACTGGGCACAGGAACTGGCAGCCCAGACCGACGACGCGCAGCTGCAGGCGCAGTTCGCGCCGCTGGCCAGGTCGCTGGCCGACAACGAGCAGAAGATCATCCAGGAGCTGGCCGAGGTCCAGGGCAAGCCGGTCGACATCGGCGGCTACTACATCGTGGACGAGGCCAAGTGCGAAGCGGTGATGCGTCCGAGCCGGACCTTCAACGCCGTCCTGGCGGCGGCGAACGGCTGAGGCGCGGGGCACCACAGGGCGGGCATGTTCCGCGGGGGCGCCTGCAGGCGATGGGTGGCCGCTGGGCATCACCGCATCGGGCCTGAAGTCCCTCCTGCCCTGCGCATTCCCGGGCCGCTCGCTTTCTGTTGCAAGAGCGCCTTCAGGCGTGATTCCGCCCTCTGGGGTGCAGCCGCAACCGGGCCTTTCAGAGCGCCTCCCCTGCGCGGCACCGGCGGTCCCTGCGGCGCCGGCCCGGCCGCTCCAGGCGCGGTGCCGCCCTGCGCAGGTTACCGTCCCTTCTTCTGAAAACTCGTCATCTTGCGGGCGACGAGGTTGCCGAACCGGTTCGACCGGCCATTCATCATGGTGGGAGCGGCTCCGATGCAGGTGAAGTTCTCCTCGGTGATGCCGTCCCCGGCCGGGTTCCAGCGCAACTGCACCGTGGCCGGTGGACCCGCCAGCAGCCTGACGGTCCCCTCGTTGGCGGCCTGTCGAGCGGGGTATGCAACCGCCGAGGACGGCGGCTGCCGCGTATAGGTGACCACGTACTGGTCGGAGAAATAGTAGTAGTACTGCTGGCCGTCCCACACGTCCCACCAGCCCCGGAGCCAGGCCGGCGCGGGGTCGACCCCGTCCTCGCCCGCGAACTCCCAGAATAGAACGCGCGGCTGGCCCCAGATGTAGCCCGTGCTCATCGCCGAACCGTCCGCCGCGGGCGCGCCGTTCTGCACGATGTCGCTGCCGTCCCACAGCTCGGTGTGCGCGCCAGCGCCGGCATTGCGGAAGCAGAGGATGCCCTTGCGACCGGCGATCCTGCGCTGCATCGCCGCGAGCCGTCCCGCGCCCGTACCTGCGCCCTCGTGGATCTCCTCGCCGCGGCCGTAGCGGGCGGCGAGGAAATACTCCAGTTCGTCGACCGCGCCGATGAAGTACTTGCCTCCGAGCGGCGTGTTCGGGCGCCGGAAACTGTTGGGCGGGATCTCATGTTCGGCCCCGGCGCGGTTGAACGCCTCGCTGATCTGAAAGCAGCACGGCGTGTTCTTCGGCTGCCCGGGCTTCAGGTTCTTGTTCAGGGCGTCCATGTGCGCAGCGATGTGGGCGGGCAGCTTGCGGTAGGTCGGATAGCCCGCCCTCATCGCCTCGTAGTCGATCGGGATCTTGCCTTTCGGGGTCGGTGCCATGTTCTGCCTGCGCGAAATTACAGGGACGTCCAGCACGCTAGGGCCGGCCCAGCCTCGGGTCAATCTCCAATCGAGCGATGGGTCCCCAGGATGGATGAAGTCCTACCCGCCCGGCGCACGGGCGACGCTCGAGTTGGTATGCCCGGACGCTTGCACCGAGCCACGGCGGCGGCATGCCCAGAGCCGATCAGGCCTGATGGCCCTCCCACGAACAAAGACTGCGACGACGATCCCGATTCGATCGAAACACTCCCACTTGGTACCGCGGCGCCAGCGCGAGCGACAGCGCTATCCGCCGCCGTCCTGCTCGTGCACGCCATTGCGCATCACGCCGTTCAGTTCGGCGCCGAAGATCAGCGTGGCGGCGCTGATGTAGAGGAAGACCAGTGTCGCGACCATGCCCGCGAAGCCGCCGTAGACGAGCAGCAGCTTGCCGGCGCCGCGCAGGGTGTACGACAGCAGCGCGGCCGCGCCGACCCACAAGGTGGCGCCGAACAGGGCGCCGGGCAGCACGGTCCGCGCGCGCTGCCGGATATCGGGCAGCCAGCCATAGAGCAGCGCATACATCGGCACCAGCACCAGCCAGGCCACCGCATAGCGGACGCTGTCGTTCAGCCATGGCGGCTGGTCGGCTTCGTCGATGCTCGACTCGAGCAGGATCCACACATGCGGCATGATCACCACCGAGCTGAACGCGACGATCGTGCCCACACCGACGATGACCGTGAACAGCGTCACCTTGATGCGCGCCTTCCAGAACGGCATCATCTCCTGCACCCCATAGGCGCGGTTCAGCGCGGTGCGGATCGCCTGCATGCCGGACGAGGCCGTCCACAGGGTGGCGAAGAAGCCGATCGCGAGCAGCGCCTGGCTGCGCTGGCGCAGCACCTGGTCGACGACCGGTTCGAGCGACTCGCGCACCAGCGGCGGCGCATACGCCACCACCCGGTCGGCCAGCACCGCCGCATCGCCGGGGCGGCCGAAGAAGGCCGCTGCGGACGACACCAGCAGCAGCAATGGAAACATCGCCAGCACCGCCGAGAAGGCGACGCTGCCGGCCTGATTGGCGCTCTGGTGGGTGATGTAGCCGCGCAGCGCGAGCACGGTGGCATGCAGTCCCGGGACGCGCAGCAGCTGGTCGCGCAGGCGACCGGCGACGCTGCGCACCGACCTTGCCGCGTCGTGCTCGCTCATGACCAGGCCACCGGCAGTCGGCGCAGCGTGTGTGAAAAGGGAAAAAGTTTCGGCATCGGAAGGCACTGCCCGCAGACGTGCGGGCCTCGCGCCGACACTAAGGCCGCCGTCTCACCTGCCCTTGTCGGCGGCGTGGCCGAACCCCTGTAGGCGGGCCGCCCGGCGACCGGCGGCGGCGACTCCGCTCGCCGCGCCGGGCTGACATCACGACCAGGACCCCGCCCGGTCTGGGCAGCCGTTCAACGCCCGCGGTGCCAGCCGCCACGCCGCTCATGCCACCGTCCGCCGCGGTGCTCCCAGCCGGGGGCGCGCCATTGGTGACCACGCCGCGGATGGTCCCAATGCCCATGCACCCAGCGATGACGGCCGCCGTGCCAGGCCCAGTGCCCACCGAGCCAGACTGCACCCGCGAACGGCAGCGCCGGAATCACCTCGACGCGCGGCGGTGGCGGCGCGACATCGACCACCACCCCGCCGCCGTACGGATCGTCGTAGAGCGGAACCGGCTGCGAATGGATCGGCCGGTGCGGGTACGGTGCCACGACGCAGCCGCCGAGCAGCAGCGCCAGGCAGGGAATCAGCAGCAGTCGGGTGGTCGGCATCGCAATCTCTCCAGGGGTGCTGCATCGGCAGGGTTCAACCGATACAACCGTCGATCGGCGATTCCGGATGACCCGATGCGCGCTCTTTACAGAACTTTTCTGCCGGTGGGGCACGCCGGTGGTCAGCCACAACCGGCCGGGCGCTCGAGGTACCAGCGGCCACCCTTGCCCTGGTACAGCGTCACGGTCGACCAGTACAGGTCATAAGCAAAGCCGATGTCGCGCCGGTCGCCGCTCGACAGCGCGCGCATCAGAAACCAGCCGCCGGCCACCGCCCGGCCGGCCGCCACATGGCCGCCCGGTGCCGCCCGCACCGCGATGCAGGCCGGCGGTGGCGCAGGCACCGGCGGTGGCACCGGGCCGGCCGGGGCATCGACCGGATGACGCGCAAAGAAGTCCCAGACGATGTCGGGATAGCTCGGCCCGGTGCGCAGCGACCAGCGCCCGTCGCGGCCCTCGCTGCCGCCAACCCAGTAGTGGCCGTGGTCGGTATCCGACCCGTCCGGGGTCTCGATCGGGCCGTCGTAGAAGACCGTCTCGACGATCGAACGGCTGCCGGCCCGCGCCTCGGCGGTATACGCCAGGTGGCGGCAGCCGAACCCCTGCCGATGCACCGGCGCGCAGGCCTGGTCGCGCGCCCTGGCCGCGGCCTCGGTGGCACGCACCGCGTCGCCGTTGAGCGCCAGCTGGGCGTCGCGCAGCTGGATGCCGGCCGTTGGCAGGACAGTGCAGTCGCCCGTGTTCTGCAGCACCAGCAGCGGGATCCGGTAGCCGGCATGGCGCTCGCGCCGCATGTCGGCGACGATCCGCTCGACGGGATGAAAGCGGGCCGAACCGGGGCAGCCGGAAAACGAGACCGCGCCAGCCTCCTCGCCATAGGGCAGCCCGGAGGCACTTGCCGCCGCGGCGAAATAATCGTTGTGCGTGACCGACAGCACGACCGCCATCGCGCCACCCGACGAAAGCCCGGTCACATAGCGCCGCTTCGGATCGACCGCATGGCGCGCTTCCACCGCTCGCGCGATCCGGTGCAGATCCTCGGGCTCACCGCGTCCCCGGTGCCGGTGCTGGTCGAGCCAGAAGCCCCAGCAGTTGGTCGTGCGCGCCCCGTCGTAGCTGGTGATGAACGGGGCGACAAGGATGAAGCGGTACCGGTCGGCGGCGGCGGTCAGCCCCCAGTCGCGCAGCACATCGTCGTGCGTCTGCCGGCAGCCGTGCAGCGCCATCACCAGCGGAGCCGGTCCGCTCAGGCCGTCGGGGAGGTAGACCTTGTACCGGCGCTCGCGCGAACCGGGGTGGCCCTGCGCCGGCAATGTCCATTCGCTGGTGGTACCGGCCAGCGCCACGGCGGCCGGCGCGAGCGTGCCGAGCACCATCGAGGCGACCAGCGCCGCGGCCAGCCACATCCGCTTGCGCGCGGCGTGGCGCGGCGACCCTTGGCGGCTCGGCAACGGATCAGCAGGCATCGGGTGGTTCCGGTTCAGGCAGCGGTGCAGATGCGCACTGTAGGCCACCGCTCTGGAAAGCCTGCGCCGCCGATCTGGCAACTGCACGCACGGCGCGCCGGGTTGCGCCGGCTCAACCCGACAGCGACGCGCCGCTGTTCTACTGCAGCGTGTTTCACGCCTCGGTCATTCGGCCCCGGGCGTTCACGAAGGAGCGAGTTCGGCCAGGATTTTTTCAACACGGAGGTTCGGAGGAAACGGAGGATCACGGAGGAATCGACATCCCCGTGGCCCTCCGTTCCCTCCGTCTCTCCGTGTTGAAGTCTTGTTTCCTGAAAGTCGGCCAGGCGCGCGGCCGCCGCAGCGGCGGCAAGCGCGCCGGTCGGCGCGTGCACCACCCCCGCCACCATGTACCGCCCCGACCTCCCCGCGCTGCGCCGGCTCGTGATCACCGCCTGCAGCCTGCTCGCCAGCGCAGCGGCGCTCGCCGACGAGGCCCTGCTGCCGACCCCCGAGCTGATCGCCCGCCTGCGTGAGCAGGCGGTGATCCATGAGCACGGCCAGGGTGTCCCGCGCGACGGCCTGCGCGCCGCGGCGCTGTACTGCCATGCGGCGCGCCTCGGCGATGCGGCGTCGGCCTTCGATCTCGGCTGGATGCTGGCCAATGGACGGGGCGTCGAACGAAACGATGCCGAGGCGGCCGGTCTGTTGCACATCGCCGCCAACCACGGGGTCGAGCAGGCACCCGCGCTGCTGCGCGTGCTGGGCGAACCGGATGCGCAGACGCCGGCGTGCCTGCGACTGCAGGCGGCCGCCGATGGCCCGGACTACACGCCGCCGCCGGACCCGCCGCTGGTGCTGGCCGAAGTCGTTGCCGAGGCCGCGACCGAGGCCGCCGCCCCCCCCGAGCCGCCGGAACCGCCGTTGCGCGCCCCGCCGCCGGTGGTTGCCATCGTCAACCAGGTGGCATCGGAATACAGCGTACCGACCCCGTTGGTGTGGGCCATCATGGAGGCCGAATCCAATTTCAATCCGGCCGCCGTGTCACCGCGCAACGCCCAGGGGCTGATGCAGCTGATTCCCGCCACGGCCGCGCGCTTCAGCGTGCGCAATGCCTTCGATCCGGCGCAGAACATCCGCGGCGGGGTGCGCTACCTGCGCTGGCTGCTGGCCTATTTCGAAGGCGACGTGGCGCTGGTCGCAGCCGCCTACAACGCCGGCGAAGGCGCGGTGGAACGCCACAACGGCGTCCCGCCCTATGCCGAGACGCGCAACTATGTGCGGCGCATCGTCGCCGCGGTCGGATCGCTGGCCCAGCCCTTCGACGCCAGCGCCACGACACCGTCGCCGCTGCTCGAGCGGCTGCGCCGGCGCGTCCTCGGGCGCTGAGCAGGTCGGACTCGCGGCGGGCGGCTCGAGTCAGCCCCGGTCCGGTTCAGGCGGCCCGGCGCTCGACCCGGATCCGCACCGGCACACCCTTCGATGCGGGCGTCTTGGAGCCCACGTCGTGGTACCAAAGCGGCACCAGCGGGTTCATCTCCGGGTAGTAGCCGCCGACGCAGCCGTCGGGCAGCGAGAACGGCGTCACGCGCAGGCCGCCGACCTCGCGCTGCACCTCGTCACCGGCATCGCCGACCAGCGCCACCACATCCCCTTCGACCAGACCGCAGCGCTGCATGTCGCCGGGGTTGATGAGCAGGATCGAGCGGCTGCCTTCCAGACCGCGCAGTCGGTCGCTGTGGCCGTAGATCGTGGTGTTGAACTGGTCGTTGGACCGCATCGTCACCAGGTGCAGCCGCCCCGGCGCATCGCCGACGCCGAGCGCGGTCATGGTCTCGGGGACGGTGAATTCGGCCTTGCCGCTGTCGGTCTGCCAGCGTCGCTCGCGCGCCGGATTGCCGCGGTAGAAGCCGCCGGGCCGGAACATGCGCGCGCTCATGTCGCGGAACTCGTCCGGATAGGTCTGTGCGATCAGTTCACGCACCCGGCCGTAGTCCGCCGTCCAGTCGTCCCAGCGCCAGCGCGGATTCGACGGCAGCGTCGCCTTGGCGAGCCCGGCGACGATGGCCAGTTCCGACAACAGGTGCTCGCTGGCCGGCGTGCGCCTGCCGATCGATCCGTGGATGTGGCTGAAGGTGTCCTCCATCGACACCGCCTGGACTCCGCCGGCCTGCAGGTCTTCTTCCGATCGCGCCAGGCATGGCAGCAACCAGGCCGCCTGGCCATTGATCAGGTGGCTGCGGTTGAGCTTGGTTGCGATCTGCACCGTCAGATCGAGCCCGCGCCAGGCCGCCTCCATCCGCTCTTGGTCGGGGATGGCGCGCACGAAGTTGCCGCCCAGCCCGATGAAGGCCCTGACCGAACCGTCGATCACACCCTCGCAGACTTCGACCGTCGTGCGCCCGGTGTCGCGCGGCGGCTCGAAGTCGAACAGTTCGGCCAGCCGGTCGAGCGGCACCAGTTCGGGCTTCTCGGAGATACCGACCGTGCGCTGGCCCTGCACATTGGAATGGCCGCGGATTGGCGACATGCCGCTACCGGGGCGGCCGATGTTGCCCTTGAGCAGCAACAGGTTGACCAGCAGGCCGAGCGTCTGCGTGCCGTGCACATGCTGCGTCAGGCCCATGCCGTAGACCGCGATGGTGCGCTCGGCCGCCACATAGACATCGGCCGCCGCCTCCAGGTCGGCGCGCGCAAGCCCGCTGTGGTGCTCGATCTCGGCCCAGTCGGCGGCCATGGCGTGGTCGCGGAAGGCCTCGAAACCATGGCAATGCTCGGCGATGAACGCCCGGTCGAGGACCGAGCCTTCACCGCGTGCGGTGAGCGCGGCATCGACGCTCAGCACATGCTTGGCCAGGCCGATGAGCGCGGCGATGTCGCCGCCTGGGCGGACCTGCAGGTACTGGTGCGCCAGCCGGGTCGGCCGGTCGGTGATCATCGCCAGCGGGCTCCTGCGGATTGACGAATTCGATCAGCCCCTTCTCGCGCACCGGGTTGAAGACGATGATCCTGCAGCCGCGTCGCACTGCCTTCTGCAGCGCATGCAGGAAGCGCGGGCTGTTGGTGCCCGGGTTCTGTCCGAAATAGAAGATCGCGTCGCACGACTCGAAGTCGTCGAGGACGCAGGTGCCGACCGGTGACCCGATCACCTTCTTCAGCCCGACCGAGGTCGTCTCGTGGCACATGTTCGAGCTGTCGGGCAGGTTGTTGTGGCCGTACAGGCGCGCGAACAGGGCATAAAGGTAGCTCGTCTCCAGGCTGGCGCGGCCGGATGCATAGAACACCGTCGAGCGGGGATCGAGTTCGCGCAGCCGGCCGCCGATCGCCGCGAACGCCTGGTCCCAGGTGGTGCGGACATACTTGTCGAGCTGCGGCTCGTAGCGCAGTGGTTCGGTCAGCCGCCCCTGCATCTCCAGGTCGTGGTCCGACCACGCTGCAGCTCGGTGACCGTGTGCCGGTCGAAGAAGGCCGGCGTGCAGCGCGCGCTGGTCAGTTCCCACATCGTCGCCTTGGCGCCGTTCTCGCAGAACTCGAAGGCATGCGGATCGGCCGGCTTGCCGTAGGCGCACGAGGTGCACATGTGGCCACCGGGCTTGTTCTGCTGCATCAGCGTCTGCAGCACCGCCGGCGTCGGTCGCTCGCGCAACAGGATCTGGCTCATGCCGACCACCGATCCCCAGCCTCCGCTCGGACCATCGTAGTGGGCATGTGGGCTGCGCGTCGTCTTTCATGGTGGCTGCGGCGGCGGTGTGCGGTCAGCCACTGTGTGCGAAAGGCGGCTGTCGCTCAAGGTGCTGCCGATCGGTCGCGCCGAAAGCGCACAGCGGCATGGCGCGTCGTCCGACAGGTCGGGCGCGGCCCTGACGCCGACCCGGCCGATACTGGACTCCGTGCCTCACGCCTTGCCGGCGCATCGGCCGCCAACGGCATGCCACCGCGCCGTCACCCAGGAGTCGATGTGTCCACCCTCTCCGCCAGCCGCTGGTCCGACCCGTTGCCCGATGTCTATGCGCAGGGCTTCGCCTGTGCCGATGGCTGGCGCTACGACCACGGTGCGCTGCATCCGCAGCCGGACGAGCTGATCGAGGAGGTGCCGGTTGCGCTCGTGTTCGGCGGCGAGGACCCGATCGTCATGATGGCCACGCCGCTCGATGCCGAGGATTTCGCGCTCGGTTTCGCCACTCAGCGAGGGGATCGTCGACCATCCCGGGCAGGTCGCATCGATCGAAGCGGTGCCTGCCAACGGCGGTCTGCTGGTGGCGGTCGAACTGGCCGACGGCCTGGCCGCCCGGGTGGCGGGCCGGCGCCGGCGCGGGGTCGGACTCGGCGGCTGCGGCATCTGCGGCGTCGGCCAGCATCGCCGATGCGCTGCGCACACCGCCCCCGCTGCCGGCCGGGGAGCCGTTTCCCGCAGCGGCGATTCGCGTGGCCTTTGCGCGACTGCCCGGGCTGCAGCGATCGGCGCCCACACCGGTGCGGCGCACGGTGCCGCCTTTGCCGACCGGCAGGGCCGCATCCTCGCCTTCGCCGAGGATGCGGGCCGCCACAACGCGCTCGACAAGCTGATCGGCAAGGTGGCGCGGCTCGGCCTCGACGCGGCGAGCGGCTTCTGCGCCGTCACCTCGCGCGCCAGTTTCGAGATGGCCCAGAAGGCAGCGGTGGCGCGTTTCCCGATGCTGTGCGCGATTTCCGCACCGACCGGGCTCGCGGTGCGACTGGCGCGCGCCTGCGACCTGACGCTGTGCGCCTTCGTGCGCGGCCAGCGCTTCGCATGCTGGTCGGCACCGCAGCGGCTGCAGACCTGAAGCCGTTCGGCGTTTTCCCGTCCCGGGTCGACCGCCGGCGGTCGACAGGGCCGTGTCTGCGGCGCGGCCAGGCCGACGTCAGACGCGATGAACCAGGATCAGGCCGGTGATGATCACGCACATGGCGGCATTGCCGAGACACACGACCGCGGCCCGGCCGATCCGCTGCCCATCCTGCTCGTACAGCCATGCCGCCATCGTGAGGTGCGCACCGAGCCAGGTGCACCAGGTCCACACCGAGTGCTGACTCGAATCGCCACTGAGCTGGATCGCCCACATCGTCGGGAGATAGGCCACCACGCGCAGCAGGCTGAACAGGGTGAAGGCCCAGGTGAGCACGCTCAGGTAGGCCTTGCGGGCACCCGAACCGGTCGACCTTGCCGGCTCGCGCATCGGTACCACGGGGACCCAGCGATGGAGCGAATGCAGGAAGGTGAACATTTGACCCATGAGCGACTCCTGGTGACCGACACGGCGCGGCCCGGACGGTCCGTCTGCCACGACGCGCCGATACTGAGCGAATGCGTCGGCGCAGGGAATCCTATGAACGTATGAGGCTTCGCGCTGACGGTTCGGTCGGCAGCGCCGGCGCGTGGCCACTGCCCCCCGGCGTGGCGGGGCCCCGACGACCGGTTGGGGTCGAGCCACCACCACGCCGAGCCGGATGAAGAGCATCGGTTCGCTGCTCACCTTGCGGTAGAGCAGGGTCTGCGGAGTTGCCGCACGCCAGCCGCTGCGACCAGGGCGGCACCCGCGGGCCCGCGCCGGACTCAGGGTGCTTTCAGGCCTTGCGCAGCATGCGCCAGGACAGCATCTGCCTGCCGCGGCGAGATGTCCGGAAACCACTCCAGAAAATCGCTCAGCGCCTCGCCGTCCTCGAGGTATTCGAACAGCGCCGCGATCGGCACCGACGTGCCGCGGAATACCCAGGTTGAACCCGCGCCAGCGCGCTCGACATCGGGACACGACGACCAATCGATCATGGCCGGATCGTAGCAGCCGCCAGCTGGCTGCAAGGGACCGCGGACGGCGCGAAAGCGGGGTCGGCCCAGGACATCCCGGCCGAGGACGCGACCACCGACGACATGGTGTGCAAGGCCGCGTCTTCGTCCGCCGAATCATCTTCGCTCCAGGCTGCACATGGCCGTCTGTCTCCCTCTCCGCTGCAACCGGCTGTCCCGCTCGAAGCTGGAATCAGCGCTCGACGAGCGCAGCGCTTCCCCCGAATGGCCGCGGCGGCAGCGAACGAAGGTAGGCGATCAGCGCGCGCATGTCGTGGTCATCGATGCGGTCGTAGGCCTCGTAGTCCATCGGCGGCAACAGGGTCGATCCGTCGCGGCGCACACCCTTGCGGATGGCGCGTTCGATCTCGGCATCGGTCCAGTCCTTGAGTCCCGAGGGGTCCGGTGTCAGGTTGCGCGAAACGGCCACGCCCTGGCGTCCCGGGTAGCGCACGCCGCCAGCGCCGATCTGGTCCGGCAAGGGGACGTTGGCGCTGTCGCGTGGCGTGTGGCACAGCGTGCAGTGGCCGAGCGGGCCGGCCAGGTAGGCGCCCCACTGGACGAGGTCTTCGCGCGGTGGCGCCGTTTGAACTCCGGTGACCGGCGGCAGCGGCTTGGGTGCCTCGCCGCGGAACTCCGCTGCCGGCACCGCGTTGCGCTCGGCCGGCTGGGCGCGCAGCCACGCCACGATCGCCGCCAGGTCATCATCAGCGATGTCGCGGTAGTACCGGGTAGGCATGAGCACAAGCGCGCGGCCGTCCGGGCGCACCCCATTACGGATCGCGTTGGCAATCTGCGCATCGGTCCAGGTGCCGATGCCGGTCTCGCGGTCAGGTGTGATGTTCGACGCGTACACCGTCGCCGTGGGCAGCTGCCAGCGTGAGCCGCCGGCCAGACCGCCCTCCTTCATCGGCCCACCCTTGTCGTCGCGTCGATAGTGACAGGTGCCGCATGCCGCAATCCCCTGGACGAGGTAGCGGCCACGCTCGAGCTGCGCTGTATCGGCCGCCGGCGTCGACCCGGCGCCGAGGAGCCCGATCAGCAGGGTGATTGCCGCACCGAAACGCGGCTTCTGCCATCGCGCGGCATGGGCATGGATGATCGAGTGGGTCATTCGCGTTCTCCCTGCAAATGAAGGCACGTGCGGGCCGCCGTTCGACTCCCCCGCTGGCCCGGAAAGATTCAGAAGCGACTGGAATCGCCGCTGGCCTGTATTGCCCACATCGTCGGGACATAGGCGATCACGCGCAGCACGCTGAAGAACATGAAGGCCCATGTCAGCACGGCCAGGTAGGCACTGCGCGCACCCTTGGAGGGCTGCGTGAGAGTGCCCACCGGAACGGCCGTGCGTATCGGTCGATTCATTGAAGACGGCAGGGTGAAGACCCGGATCACGAGTGACTCCTCGGTACAGGCGGGCAGCAGTCGAAAGCGTCCATGCGCCGATACTGGTCGGGCGAGCCTTCGCAGGGAATCCTCCGGAGGTCGCGTCAGACCTCGACGTGGGGGGTTCGAAGGTACTGGTCCGGATGGCCGCGCAGCGCGGCGGCTGCGTCGGCCGTGTAAGCTCGCGGCGCCGCCTTCCGGCTGCGGCCGAAGGTGCTCCATCCGAGCTGAGCCACGATGAAGTTTCTCGTCGTCGACGATCACGCCCTGATCCGCGAGGCGATGCGCGGCGTGTTGATCAGCCTGCGCACCGACGCCCTGGTGCTGGAGGCGGCCGATGCCCGGGCCGCCCTGCTGGCGCTCGAAGCCCATCCCGACATCGACCTGGTGCTGCTCGACCTGCACCTGCCGGATCAGGACGGCCTGCAGGTGCTGGCGACCGTGGCCGAGCACCACCCCGCGGTGGCGGTCGTGATGCTGTCCGGTGACAAGGACGGGACGACGATCCGCCGCGCCCTCGACCAAGGGGCGCAGGGTTTCATCCCGAAGGCCGAAACGCGCGAGGTGCTGATGAGCGCGCTGGCCCTGGTGCTGGCCGGCGGGATCTACGTGCCGCCGGCCGCCTTGCAGCGTTCGGCCGCGGCCGCGCCGACGGAGCCGACCACCGCAGCGACCCCGACGGAGCCGCAGACCCTCGGACTGACCGACCGTCAGCTGCAGGTGCTTGCGCTCCTGATGCAGGGCAAGAACAACAAGCTGATCTGCCGCGCGCTCGATCTGGCCGAGCCAACGGTGAAGAACCACGTCTCGGCGATCCTGAGGGCACTCGGCGTCGCCAGTCGCACCGAAGCCGTGCTCGCGGTCACCCGGCTGGGTCTGACACTGCCTCGGATCGACTAGTCACCCGCATCAGCCGGCTGGCCAGGGTGCGCAGGCGCAGCGGCGATACCGGCTTCTCCAGCAGCGGCAGCCCGAGGCCCGCGAGGCGCTCGCGTGTGGCCTGCGAAACGTCGCCCGACACCATGATGGCGGGAACGTCCCGGCCGAAATGCGCGCGCAGGCGCACGACGAGGTCTGCGCCATCCTCGCCGCCGTCGAGGTGCACATCGGCGATCACGAGGCCCGGTTCGACATCGCCCAGCCGCTCGAGCGCGCTGGCGGCCGATGCCGCGGTCACCACCACACAACCCCAGGCCCGCATCAGGCCGGCGGTGCTCTCGAGGATGGCGTCGTCGTTGTCGACCACCAGCAGCCGCGCGCCATCGAGGGTGTCGTGCGGCTGCGCGATCGGCGCCGATCGAGCGTGCGGCTGCCGCCGTGGCGCCGCCAGCGGCAGCGTGACGCTGAAGCAGGAGCCGCGACCCGGCCGGGAAGCCATAGCGATCGGGTGATCGAGCAAATGCCCCAGTCGCGCCACGATCGCCAGACCGAGGCCGAGCCCTTCGCCGCGCAGCGCCCCGGCCGGCGCGACCTGGTAGAACTCGCCGAAGATCTCGCGGTGCTTGTCCGGCGCGATCCCGATTCCGCTGTCATGCACCCCGATGCGCAACGCGCCGCCGCGCCGCCTGCACCCGACGAGCACGCCGCCGCGCAGCGTGTATCGCAGCGCGTTGCCGACCAGGTTGTCGAGGATGCGTTCCAGCAGCACCGGGTCGCTGCGCGCCCAGCCGGCGTGCGGGCGTACGCGCAGGTGCAGCCCCCTCGCGCGCGCGGCGTCCGCAAAGGTGGCCTCGACCCTGTCGAGCACCTGCTGCACGGGAAAGTCCGAACGGGTTGCCGTCACCACGCCGGCGTCGAGCTTCGAGATGTCGAGCAGTCCGTCGAGCAGCCCATTGATCGATGCGACTGCGCTTTCCACCTGGGTTGTCAGCCGCTCACGCTGGCCGGGCGCAGGGTCCGCACGCAGCTGCGCCACCAGCATGTTGAGCGCGTGCAGCGGCTGGCGCAGATCGTGGCTGGCCGCGGCCAGGAAGCGCGACTTGGCCCGGTTGGCCTCGGCCAGGGCTTGTGTGCGCGCTTCGACCTTGCGTTCCAGCGTCGAATAGGATCTTCCGAGCTCGGCAGCCATCGCGTTGAACTGATGGCCGAGTTGTTCGAGCTCGTCGGCGCTGTGGATCGCTATGCGATGGCCGAGCTGGCCGGCGCCGATGCGCGCCGCGCCGGCGGTGAGCGCGCGGATCGGCCGGACCATGCGCCACGAGAAGACCACTGCGAAGGCCAGGGCCACCGCGAGGCTGAGCGCGGCGATTGCCAGCGATCGCCAGAGCGCCTTGCGCCACGGTTCCTCGGCCTCGGCCAGCGGCAGTTCGACGAGCACGCGCCAGTCCATCGGTGGCGCGACTGCCTGCGCGAGCAGCACCGCTTCGCCGCGCACGTTCACGACCCGATGCAGCGTCTCGCCCGGTCGGGCATCGAGCAGCCGCATCGTCGCCGACAGGTCGGTATTGCGCAGCACCAGGCTCGCGTCGGGGTGGGCAATCAAGCGCCCGGTCCCGTCGACCACGTAAGCCAGGCCGGCGCGGCCCACCCGCAGCTGCGACACGACGTCGCGCGTGAATGTCAGGTCGACCTCGGCCAGCACCGCACCCGCATCGCGCCGGGTTCCGGCCTGCGCCACCGTCATGTAGGGTTCGCTGGCGCGCCGGAAGTAGACCGGCCCGAAATGCACCCCGGAACCGAACGCGGCATGCACCACTTCGTCCTGCGAGCGGTCGGCATTCGCATCCAGGCGATCCATGCTCACCCGAGACAGGAACAGGCGCTCGCGGCCATCACCGTCGAGCAGCGTCAGGTCGGTGATCGCCGGCACTTCGCGCAGCAGTCGCAGGGCATCGATGCGGTGCTGCTCGGCATCACTCTCCTTCCACGACAGGTGGGTGGCCCATCGCAACTGCCCCTGGATCTCCCGGATGAACTGGCTGATCCGGTAGGCGGCGGCCTCGGCGTGGGCGCGCTGGATATCGGCGAGCGTACTGCGATGCTCGTCAGCGGCCAGCCAGGCCACCACCCCGGTGTAGCCGAGCAGCGGGATGCCGACCACCGCGACGAAGGACCTCATGTAGCTGCGCAGCAGGGAGCGCCGCGGGCGTGAGGAAGTGGCTTGCGCTGCAAAGCCCGGCGGGGATGGATCGACTTCCATTCCGGGGCGACCCCTGCGCCTATTCGATGATCCTGTCGGCCTGCAGCAGCAATGTCTGCGGAATCGTGAGCCCGAGGGCGCGCGCGGTCGCCAGGTTGACCACCAGTTCGTAGCGGCCGGGCTGCTCCACCGGCAGATCGCTTGGCTTGGCGCCACGCAGGATGCGGTCGACCTGCCTGGCAACCTGGCGGTCGAGTTCGCGCGGCAAGGTGCCGTAGGTGATGAGCGCGCCTTCGCTGGCGGCGAGCGAAGGTGCCAGGATGGCAGGCACACGGGTGCGCGCCGCCGCGTCGATGATCAGCTTGCTGTCGCGGCCGAACAGCGGGCTGGACATGACCAGCAGGGCCTGGCTGCCGGAGCGGGCGATCGCTTCGAGCATCTGGTCGTAGCGGGTGGCGTCGTTGTCGGTGTCGAAGATCTGGAGATCGAGGCCGAGCCGACGGGCAACGTCGCGTACCGCCGGCATCTGCGGTTCGAAGGTCACTCGATCATGGATCAGCACCGCGATCCGGCTCGCATTCGGCAGGGCCTGGCGCAGCAGATCGAGCCGCTTGGCATCGAGCGCGGAGAGCCGCATGTCGACGCCGGTCACGTTGCCGCCCGGACGGGCATAGCTGCCGATGATCCCGGAGGCGACCAGATCAGGACCGCCCCACCAGGCCATGACGATCGGCAGGTCGCTCGTCGCCTGCATCGCCGCGCGAGTCCCGCTCGGTGCCTCGGCGACGATCAGTTCGACCTCGGCGGCAACCAGTTCCCTGGCCAGCGCCGGGGCCAGATCGCGCCGACCCTGCGCGTAACGCGCCTCGATCAGCAGATTGCGTCCCTCGACCCAGCCCAGTTCGCGCAGGGCCTCGACGAGCGTCTGTCGCACGACAGGATGGCCGCTGACGCGCAACCAGCCGATGCGGCGCACACGCCCGGCGGCCTGCGCTGCGGCGATGCGCGGCGCCATCAGCCCCACCGCCATCAACCAGAGGCCGCCGATCAGGATCCGCCTCTGGTTCATGGCCGATCCCGCCCCGCCGCGGGATCCGGTCTCGCTCCCAGCACAGGACCTGAGCTCACGATTCGATGGACGTCGAACATCCCGTGTTGACTTTCCGGTGTGGAGCCTCTTGCAGAGTTTGCCGAGATCGACGGTTTCGGTCCAGGTGCGACTCGTTCCCTGCCATCCCGGCGCGCGTCGGAGGTCGATGCGTTTCGATCCTATGTACCAACATGATCACCTGAAATCCCGCGAACCCGTCCGCAACCTTCCCAGCAGCCCGGTCAGATCCACCAGCCGCCCGGCGATCAGGCTCGTCACCTCCCCCTCGCGCTGCCAGGTGCCGTACACCCCGAGCAGCCGCGCGCCCAGCAGCACCTGGCGCTGCTTCTCGCGCAGCGACTTCCAGCAGATCACCTGCACCACGCCGGTCTCGTCCTCGAGCGAGACGAAGATGGTGCCGTTGGCGGTCTCGGGCTGCTGGCGCAGGGTGACGATGCCGGCGTAGCGCACCGCTCGGCCGTTCGGCACCTGCTCCAGCTGAGCCGCCGTCAGCAACCGATGCCGATCGAGCTGCGGGCGCAGGATCGCCAGCGGATGGCGGCGCAGCGTCAGGCCGGTGGCGGCATAGTCGAACACCACCTCCTCGCCTTCCGGCGCCGGCGGCAGCTCGAGCAGGTCCTCGTCGAAGCGCGCCTGGCGCAGCAGCGCCGGCGGCGCGCGCAGCGCGGTTGCGTCCCAGACCTGCTGGCGGCGATGGCCGGACAGGCTGGCCAGCGCATCGGCGCCGGCCAGCAGCGTCATCTCGGCGCGATCCAGGCCGGCGCGGCGCGCCAGGTCTTCGGCGCTGTCGAAGACCTGCTCGCCGCGCGCGGCGACGATGCGTTGCGCCGACTCGCCCTTCAGTCCGGCGATCAGCCGCAACCCGAGCCGCACCGCCGGCGGATGCGGCAGGTCTTCGAGCGTGCAATCGACCTGGCTGTGCATCACGTCGGCCGGCCGCACCTCGACGCCATGGCGCTTGGCGTCCTGCACCAGCTGGCTCGGGCTGTAGAAGCCGAGCGGCTGCGAGTTGAGCAACGCGGCCAGGAATTCGGCCGGGTGGTGGCACTTGATCCAGCAGCTGGCATAGACCAGCAGCGCGAACGACGCCGCATGCGATTCCGGGAAGCCGTATTCCGAGAAGCCCTTGATCTGCTCGAAGATCGCCTGGGCAAAGCTTTCCTCGTAGCCGCGCGCGGTCATGCCGTCGACGATCTTCGAGTAGTACCGCTCGAGCCCGCCCTTGCGCTTCCAGGCCGCCATCGCGCGGCGCAGTCCGTCGGCCTCGCCCGGGGTGAAGCCGGCGGCGAGGATCGAGATCTGCATCACCTGTTCCTGGAACACCGGCACGCCCAGGGTGCGGCCGAGCGCCTCCTTCAGCGCCTCGCTCGGGTAGCTCACCGCCTCCTTGCCCTGGCGCCGTGCCAGATACGGATGCACCATCCCGCCGACGATCGGGCCGGGCCGCACGATCGCGACCTCGACCACCAGGTCGTAGAAGCAGCGCGGCCTCAGGCGCGGCAGCATGCTCATCTGGGCCCGGCTCTCGATCTGGAACACGCCCACCGTGTCGGCCTTGCAGATCATGTCGTAGGTGACCGGATCCTCGGCCGGGATGTCCTGCATCTCGAACCGGTAGCCCAGGCGCTGGCCGATCAGTTCGAGCGACTTGCGGATCGCGGTCAGCATGCCGAGCGCCAGACAGTCGACCTTGAGCAGGCCGAGCGCATCCAGGTCGTCCTTGTCCCACTCGATCACGGTGCGGTCGGGCATGGCGGCGTTCTCGATCGGCACCATGCGCGACAGCGGCCCCTTGGTCAGCACGAAGCCGCCGGTGTGCTGGCTCAGGTGGCGCGGAAAGCCGAGCAGCTGTGCGCTCAGCTGCAGCAGCTGGCGCACCTGCAGGTCGTCGACCGACAGGCCGACCTCCTCCAGCCGCTCCTTGCGGATCTCGCGCCCGTCCCACCACTGATGCCCCTTGGCGACGGCGTCGACCGTCTCGAGGCTGAAGCCGAGCGCCTTGCCGACATCGCGGATCGCGCTCTTGGGCCGGTAGCTGATCACCACGCCGGTCAGCGCGGCGCGATCCCGGCCGTACTTGGTATACAGGTACTGCAGCACCTCCTCGCGCCGCTCGTGCTCGAAATCGATGTCGATGTCGGGCGGCTCGTTGCGCTCCTTGCTGATGAAGCGCTCGAACAGCACGCTCATGCGTGCCGGGTCGACCTCGGTCACGCCGATGCAGTAGCACACGACGCTGTTGGCCGCGCTGCCGCGGCCCTGGCACAGGATGTGGCGCGAGCGCGCGAAGGCGACGATGTCGGCCACCGTCAGGAAGTAGTGCTCGTAGTGCAGTTCGGCGATCAGCCCGAGTTCGTGCTCGATCTGCTGCTGCACCTTGGCCGGCATGCCATGCGGCCAGCGCCGGCCGGCGCCTTCGTAGGTGATGCGGCGCAGGTACGAGGCCGGCGTCTCGCCGGGCGGCACCACCTCGTCGGGATACTGGTAGCGCAACTCATCCAGGCTGAAGTTGCAGCGCGCCGCGACCCGCAGCGTCTCGGCCAGCAGCTCGGCCGGGTAGGTCTGGGCCAGCCGCAACCGGGTGCGCAGGTGGCGTTCGGCATTCGGCTGCAGTTCCAGGCCGCATTCGGTCAGCGGCCGGCCGAGCCGGGTCGCGGTCAGCACATCCTGCAGCGGCTTGCGCGATCGCACATGGAAGTGCACATCGCCGGCAGCGACCAGCGGGATGGCGGTCAGCGCGCTGACCTCGCGCAGCCGGTGCAGCCACATCTCGTCGTCGAGCAGGCGCAGCAGGTCGACGCCGATCCAGCAGCGGCCGAGAAACTGCGCCAGCAGCCAGCGCGCCACCGTCTCGAGCTGCGCCGGCTGCGACATGCGCTGCGGCGAGGCGATCACCACGCAATCGTCGAGCTCGACGCCGCGGATGTCGTCGAGCACCAGCCGGTAGCTGCCCTTGGGCGAGGCGCGGCGCAGCTTGGTGATGAACTGGCACAGGTTGCCGTAGCCGTTGAGGTTGCAGGCCAGCACCGTCAGCACGAACGGCGCCTCGGGCGACTCGATGCTGGAACTGGCTGCCGATCAGCAGCTTCAGGCCGTGCTCCTTGGCCGCGACGTGCGCGCGCACCACGCCGGCCAGCGAGCACTCGTCGGTGATCGCCAGCGCCGAGTAGCCGAGCTGCGCGGCGCGCTCGACCAGTTCCTCGGGCTGGCTGGCGCCGCGCAGGAAGCTGAAGTTGCTGACGCAGCGCAGCTCGGCGTAGGCCGGGATCGACGATGACAACGGTGGTAAATGCATGCTTCAACGCGGCAGGCATCCTGTGGGAGCGGCTTCAGCCGCGATAGGGTGTCGCGCAAGACCCCGTCGCGGCGAGGAAACGGCTGCCTGGGCCAGGCCGGCAAATAGCCTTTTCACCGCAGAGCGATTCAGCCCCGGCAAACCGGAACCGGCGTTCGCGAAGAAAACGGACTTCGAGAGATTTTTTTCAACACGGAGCCACGGAGTGCACGGAGGGCCACGGAGGATTCCAAGTAGATTGCTCTCCGTGGCCCTCCGTGTCCTCCGTTCCTCCGTGTTGGAGAGTTCGTTTTCTTGAGAGGCGCAGAGCACGCAGAGCACGAAGAGAAAAAGCTTGTATTTCTCTGCGACCTCTGCGTCCTCTGCGCCTCTGCGGTGAAAGATGGTTTTGTTTTTCACGACGGCTCAACCCTGGCGCGCTCAGGCAAAGCTGCCGTGCAGGAACCAGGCGCTCTCGTCGTCGGCGAGCCGGGTCTGGAAGACCCACAGCACGCCGGCGTGCTCGCTCAGCGCGACCCAGTAGTCGCGCGCGACATGGCGCGTTGTCGCCGGCGCCGTCGATCACGCGTGCGGTCCCACCAGCCGCCTTCGACCCGGTGCGGCCCGGCGAGCAGCTGCAGCACGCCCTGGTACAGCGGGCGCTCGCCACGCGTGGCCAGCCGCAGCGGCTCGGGCAGGACGAAGGTCGGCTGCGCCAGGTCGACGCAGCGCGCCCGGGCCTTCGGCCGCGGCTGCGGCGCCGGCTGCCACAGGCACATCCATTCGAGTCGGTGGTCCTCCTGCACCACCGGGCGCAGCACGCTGCCCGGACCGAGGCGGGCCGAGATGCGCTCGAGCACCAGCGCCAGGCTCTCGCCGGCATCGACCGGCTCGGGCAGCAGCGACAGGCTCTTCTCGTCGAGCGCGACGCACCTCGTCGGCGAGCAGTTGCAGGTCGCCGACCGGTGCCAGCAGCTCGACCTTGGCCAGGTGCTCGGCGAGCAGCCGCGTCAGGTGCTCGATGTCGCGCGTCGGCCGCGCGGTGCGGATCGTCAGCGCGCCGCCCAGCCCGGCCGACCGCGAGCGCATCGCGTCGTGCTGCCAGCGCAGCGTGTAGGCGGTGACGCCGGCATGGCGCGCCGCCAGCCAGCCGGCCATCAGCAGCAACAGCCGGCGCGCGCCGAACAGCAGCGCCGGCGCCAGCTCGACACGCGACATCAGCTCGAGTCGGGCGCTGAAGGTCTCGGGCAGGCTCGCCCACTGGTGCACCTCGGGGCGCAGCCCGTAGGCCTGGTCGAGGTCGGCAAGCAGGTGCGCATCGAAACGCCGTCCCAGCCCGCCGCGCGGCAGCGCGCGCACCTCGCCGAGCGTGGTGCAGCCGATGCGGTGCAGCGTCGCGGCGTGCGCCGCCACCGCGCACAGCGTCTCGATCGGCAGCCCGTCGAGGATCTGCGCCAGCGGTCTGGCAAAACCGTTCGACTGACCGGCACGCGCCAGCGCCACCGCCGCCAGGCTGGTCGGCGCCCAGCTCAGCTGACGCACGCCGAGGTCGGCGCATTCCTGCCGGACCCGCTCGACCAGCCGGCGCTTGCCGCCGAACAGCCGCAGGCTGGCTTCGACCTCCATCACCACCGCCGGCTGCGCCGAATCCGGCTCGACCAGCGCCACCCGCGGCGTGAACTGCAGGCACCACCCGGCCAGTGCCGCCAGCGCCTCGCTGCGGCTGGACGGATCGGCCGCTTCGGGCGGCGGCGCCTCGGGTAGCAGGGCTGCCCACAACATCGCTGGTGTTCTCCTGGGAAGCAGGTTTTTTCAACACGGAGACGGACGAGCACGAGGAATCCACGTTTTCACGGCGTCTCCGTGGCCCTCCGTTTCCTCCGTCTCTCCGTGTTGAGGTTTTGGTTTATCAAGGGGTGAGCAAAGGCCTGCGAACGGCAGTCGCGATCAAGGAACCGGGATGCGGCTGGCCCAGGCGGCGCTCGCGCTCGCGACGCGCATCGATCAATGCGCTCGGCCGGCGCAGGCGCGGGGTCAGGATGGCCTCGAGACCGCCCGGGATCGATTCGAGCGTGATCACGCCTTCGTGCGTCGGCCCCTTGCGCTTGAGCAGCCGCAGCTGCAGCTGCCAGTCGAGTCCGATCTGCAGCTGCAACCGCAGCGGCGCTGCCGACGGCTCGTGCTGCGCCGCCGCCGGGCGGCACAGGAAGACCGGCCCGTCGCTCGCCTGCGCGCACACCTGCAGGCGGCGGATCTGCTCCTGCCGCGCCTGCGGCAGCCAGGCCACCAGCAGACCGGCGGCATTCGCCTTCACCAGCTGTTCGGTCACCCACAGGCGCTGCGCCGGCGCCTCGACCTGGACCCAGACCAGATGGCGCTCGTCGATGCCGGCATGGCGCAGCCCGGGCAGGTGCGGCATGCGTGGCGGACCGACCACCACCACCTCGCGCCGCTGCGCCACCACCGCGTGCATGGCCGGTGCCAGCAGCCGCCATTCGGCCACCGCCGCCTGCACCTGCAGCACCTCGGTCAGCGCATGGCACGGCCAGCCGCCACCAGGCAGCTCGGCATCGAGCGCGGCAAAGCCGCTGCCGAGCGTGCGCTGCACGGCCAGGCCAAGCTCGCTGCCGCGCCACAGCGCAGCGCGCACCGAAGGTGGCAATTCACCCGGGGCGAGGCGCGGCCGGCCGGCAACCGCCGGCGGTCTTTCGAACGATGACAGGGCCGGCGCCTGGTCATCGTCGCCGGCCCATTCCAGGACGGCGGCCATCTGCTGGGCTCCGGATACTGTATGGATGAACAGTATTGCACAGCTCGCCTGAGGCGAACGGGAAGACCCGCGACGCCAGTCCGGCATCGATTCGGGTCGCTCCGCAGTCGTCCGGACCCCTTTGCAGCGCGCATGGCCAAGCCCGCGATGCGTGGCTTCAGGTGCAATCCGCCTCGGCTATGCTTTGCCGGCAAGCCCGACGCGCCTCGCGCTGCGACGCGCCCTGCCGATCGACTCTCGCCACCCTCGCCTGCTCCCATGGACCTTTCGGCGCTCCCCTGGCTCGACAAATGGGTCTCGCGTCCTGGCGCAGGCGCCGATCCTTCCGCCCTGCCCAGGATCAGGGATGCGTCGCTTTCGATGGCGCCGGTGATCTGGCTGCTCGGCAAGACCGGCTCGGGCAAGACGTCGATCATCGCCGAGCTGACCGGTCAGAGCGACGCCGAGATCGGCAACGGCTACGCCTCCTGCACCCGGACGGCCAGGATCTACGACTTTCCATCCGACGAGCCCCTGCTGCGCTTTCTCGACACCCGGGGACTCGGCGAGGCCGGATACGACCCGGCAGACGACATGTCCGTCAACGCCGCACGCGCCCATCTGGTGATCGCGACGATGCGCGTTTCGGACATGAACCAGCAGGAACTGCTTCGCGCCCTGCGGCAGATCCGCCATGCGCATCCTGACTGGCCGATCGTCATCGCCCAGACCTGCCTGCACGAACGCTACGAAGGATCGGGCGTCGACCATCCGGCACCGTACCTCGACTTCGCGGACCCGTCGGCGGTGCTGGAGCCGGCTTATCGGGCGGTGCGCACGGCGCTGCTGCACCAGCGCAGCCTGGTCGGTTCGCTGAAGGGTGCCGAACCGTATTTCGCATCGATCGACTTCACCCGGCCGGAAGACGGCTTCACGCCGTCCGACTACGGCCGCGATGCCCTGATCCGGGCCATCGTCGAAGCCGCGCCGATTGCGGTCAAGGAATTGGCCCGCGACCATTTCGAGCAGAAACACCGCAGTTCGACGCAACAGCTCGCTGCCGAGGTCAACCGCAGCCTGCTCCACTACGCGGCGGCATCGGCCGGCGCGGGAGCGATTCCGCTTGTCGGCCTGCTGACGGTACCGGCCGTCAACTCGGCGATGCTCTGGTCGCTTGCGCGGCGCTACCAGGTCGAGTGGGACACGGCTTCGATCACCTCGCTGATCGGCATGCTCGGCACCGCGGTCGTGCTGCGCGAAGGGGCCATGTTCGGTCTGCGCCAGTTCGGCAAGATCGCACCGTGGATCATTCCGATCGCGGCGGTCCAGGACTACGCGGTGACCTACGCGCTCGGTCGGGCGGCATGCGTCTTCATGGAGGCGCGCCGCAACCATGTCGAGGTCGAAGCCGACCAGGTCAGGACCGCCTTCAGGCAGGGCCTGAAGAAGGCGTTCGAGATCCGCGGCAGCGTCGGGAAAGCGTGATGTGGGCGCTGGCGCGTGCCCACTGGCGGCAGCTTTCTCCGATCATCGCAGCGGCCGCATCCATCCTCAGCCTGGCCGCCGCCGGCGTGCTGTCGCTGCTCGAAAGGGGCTGGTTCCTGTGGTGGTGCCTGGGCAGCGCGGCGCTCGGACTGACGGCAATGGCCATCCTTCGCTCGCGGCGGACACCTGCGCGTACCGACACCACCGCCGATCAGGCCCGGCCCGACATCGCCTGGACCGCGCTCGAACGCGAGGCCTGGAACGACATCCAGGCGCTGGCCGATCAGGCGCGCGCAGGATCCGCCGAACGACCTCGCCCAGACCCGGACCCTCGGCGAGGAGGTGATCCTGAGCGTGGCTCGCCGACTTCATCCGGGGCACGAGTTCGCATCGGCGCGCTTCACGCTGCCCGATCTGCTGCTGGCACTCGAGATCGGCGTGCGCGACGCGCGACGGCAGATCGTGCAGCGCGTGCCGGGATCGGACGTGATCCGGGTGTCCGATCTGCAGACCCTGAATGCGTTCTACGACCGGCACGGCTCGGCCTTCAAGGCGCTCTGGTTCGCCTACCGGGCGTCGCGCGCCTTTGCGAGTCCCGTGCAGGCGCTCATCCAGGAGGGCAGGAGCTGGCTTGAAGGCGAAGCCATCGGCGGCGCCTGGGTCCAGGTCAAGGGGCAGTTCTGCAAGACACCTCGTGCTCGACGTCGGTCGTGCAGCGATCGACCTGTACGGCGGTCGGCTGCGCGCCACCCGCCAGGAGCTGGAGGCGGCGCTGCTCGAAGAGCGCGCCGACCGCCCCGGTGCCCCTGCCGCTGCGCATCGTTGTCGCTGGCCAGGTGAATGCCGGCAAATCGTCGCTGATCAACGCCCTCCTCGGCGACTTGCATGCCGCCGTCTCGGAACTGCCGGCGACGTCCGGTGTGACGCGAGTACCGTCTCCAGGCGCCCGATCGGCCGGACCTGGTACTGGTCGATACACCCGGCCTGGACGGGTCTGCAAAGGCCATGGCGGCCATCCGGACGGCCGTCCAGGACGCCGACATCGTCCTGTGGACGGTATCCGCCGCCAATCCGGCACGTTCGCTCGACAGCCAGGCGCTGGCCGCCCTGCGCGAACAGGCCGGGGCCCGACCGAACCGCCCGCCGCCGAAGCTGCTGTTCGTCGCGACCCATGTCGACTGGCTGCCGCCGCGACGGGAATGGTCACCGCCCTACGACGTCGAGGCGCCGACTTCCGACAAGGCCCGCCATCTCAGGTCGGCACTGGAGCAGATCCGGCTGGAACTGGCCACGCCGCAAGCCGAGCCGGCGGTGCCGGTGAGCCTGCGGCCGGGCGGCCCGCCGTACAACCTGGAGGCGGTCTGGGTCGCGCTGTGCCTGCTGCTCCCTGAAGCCCGTCAGCTCGCACTGCGCCGTGCGCTCGAGGACCGCCCCGGCTTCAGTCTGCGCAAGGCCGCCTGGCAGGTCTGGGAAGGTGGACGGTTCACCGGCCGGCTGGCACTCGACGCGGCGCTGAATCGCCTGCGCTGACTCCGACGCGCTGGCTCCCGGAACCGATCAGGCCGTGCCGGCGCCCGGATCCGGCGGCCCGCAGGCCGGCGCCGAGCTGTGAGGCGATCCTGATCCGGGCGCGGTTCGCTCAGCCGGCCGGCCGCCGCAAGGCGGTCACGATCCAGCCGCGCACCGGCGACGGCGGCTCGTGGGGCAGCGCATCGGATGCAATCAGCAACGGACCGAAGCCGCCGATCTGCAGTGCGCGCTGCACCTGGGCGCGCGAATAGGTCGGGCGCGCATCGACCGGCGGCGCCGGTCCGTCCGCCGCATCGGCGCCGGCTTCGAGGGTGAAGATCAGCACGCCACGCTCGCGCAGCGCCTGCGCAGCGGCGGCAATGAATTCCTTCAGGTGACCGGCCCGGTATGGGGTGCGGGCGCTGACGATGGCATCGAACGCCTGTGGCGAGCGGAGCAGGAATTCGGTCAGTCGACCCTGTTCGATCGCGGCGTGCAGGTCGCTGCCGGCGGCGGGGTCGAGCGAGTCGGTATCCGGCTCGAAGCCGACCAGGCGAGCGCCCGCCGGATCGAGCAGTGCGCCGCCTTCGCTGCTGCGACAGCCGACCTCGAGGACGACCGGCTCGTCCGGCAGCCGAGCGGCCATGCGCGCCAGCGCCGCCGCCACAAGTTGCGGCGCACGCTCGTGCAACAAGGCCCGTCCCGCATCCGGGGCGACGTCGGCAACGACCGGGGGGCTCGCAGCTTCGGCATCGGGTTCGGGTTCGGGTTCGGGTTCGGTCGGCGCGTCGGGGTCGGGGTGAGTGTCCGCGTCTGCCTCGGCATCGGCCCCGCCCTGGGCCGCGGCGTCGACGGCGACGGCGACGGCGACGGCGACCGCGCGGGGTCGGGGTCGGGGTCGGGGTCGGCAGCGCTGTCGGGCTCGGCGGCTGTGTCCACACCCGGCTCGGGCGGCGGCTCCAGCACCGCCAGCAGGCGGCCCGGCTCGGGATCGTCCGAGTCGAGCGCCTGCCATTGCCGCAGCAGCTCGACCGCAGCCTCGCGCTCGCCCAGGGCCAGGTGTGACTCGCTCATCATCCGGCGCAAGGGCCCCGAGTCCGGCTCGCGCGCGAGCACCGCCTGGGCGAGCTCGATCGATTCGCGGTGGCGGCCGGCCAGCTGCAGCGCATGCGCGAGGCTGTGGTTCAGCTCGCTGTCCTGCGGATCGAGTTCCAGACCCTGCCGGAGCGCCGCTTCGCCATCCTCGAGCTCGCCGCAGCGCAGCAGCGCCAAGGCGTATCGGTTGCACGCCACCGCGCTCGGCGCACCGACCGACAGGCGTCGGCGCCAGGCTTCGGCGGCATCGTTCCATCGCTCGGCCTTCATCAGCAGCTCGGCCAGGCCGGACCAGCGCGCCGGCTGCTGCGGCTCGCGTTCGGTGGCGCCGATGTGCAGCTCGATCGCCTCGTCCGTCCGCCCCTGCAGGTCGCGCAGCAGACCGAGGTTGCACAGCAGGTCGTCGCGCTCGGGTTCGAGCTCGAGGCCGCTCATCAGCGCCACCTCGCAGTCGTCGAGCCGACCGGTGCGCAGGCAGGCAACCGCCTGGCTATTCCAGGCGATCGCCGAAGCCGGATCGATCCCGAGTGCCTGCTGCAGGTGCTGCGAGGCCGCATCGAACTGGCCGGCCTCGATCAGCAGGTTGGCCAGATCGACCCGGATCCCGGCGTCGCCGGGCAGCTGTCCGACCAGCCGCTCCAGCCGCACGACAGCCTCGGCCGGGCGGCCCTGCAGGTGCAGCACGCCCGCCAGCAGCTGCAGCGCGTTCGGCTGATCCGGGATCTGACCCAGGATGTGCTCGCACAGCGCCGCGCTGGCGTCGTAGTCGCCGCGCTGCTGCAACGACCGCGCGTGGTCGAGTGCGTCGCGCAGCGACATGCGGGTGGCGGAAGGGTCCTGGCTGGGGGGCGTGGCGGCGTTCATGCTGATCGTCGGCTGGAGGCAGGACTCCGATGATGCCGCGTTGTGGCGAACCGCCGATTGCCGCTGCGCCGGACACCCGGTCACATCGCCGATTTCGGGGGCTTGCCGGTCGTCCGGGCGACCGTCGCAACGGCCGGCCGGCCGCTGCGGATCGGCGCCGCCTCCGGGCAACGACCGATGGGCAGCCGGCCGGCGACGGCTAAGCTGTCCGGACGTCCCACGCCTGCCGTCCGATGTCTGTCTTCGCCATCCGCGCCTGGGTCCGGCGCGCGCTGTTCCTGCTCCTGGTGCTCGGGGCGATCGGCCTCGTCGTCGCCTGGCTGACGCTGCCCGAGCCGGTGTCGGTGCGCGTCGCGTCCGTCGGGCGCGGTGATGTCGGTGCGACGGTCGCCAATACCCGCGCCGGCACCATCGAAGCCTGCCAGCGCACCCGGCTGTCGACCAGCATCGGCGGACGCATCGAGCGGCTGGCGGTCGCCGAAGGCGACCTGGTGCGCAAGGGCCAGCTGCTGATGCGACTGTGGAACGAGGACCAGCAGGCCGACCAGGCACTCGCCAGCGCGCAACTCGGCACCGCGCGCAGCCGCGTGGTCGAGGTCTGCACCCTGGCCGATCTGGCGCGGCGCGAGGCACGGCGCCAGCAGGATCTGTTCGGACGCGGCTTCATCTCCGCAGCCCGGCTCGACACGGTGCGGTCCGAGCAGAAGGCGCGTGCCGCGGCCTGCGCGACCGCCCGCGCCGAGGTGGTGCAGGCGCAGGCGCGAGTCAGGCTCGTCGGCGTCGCGCTGCAGCGCAGCCAGCTGGTCGCACCGTTCGACGGCACGGTGGCCAAGATCGTCGGCGAGGTCGGTGAATATTCCACCCCTTCGCCGCCGGGCGTGCCGACGCCGCCGGCCATCGACCTGATCGACGTGTCCTGCCTGTACGTCAGGGCGCCGATGGACGAGGTCGATGCCCCCAGGATCAAGGCCGGCCAGCCGGTGCGGATCTCGCTCGACGCGCTGCCCGGGCGCAGCTTCGCCGGCACGGTGCGGCGCATCGCGCCCTATGTCAGCGCGGTCGAGAAGCAGGCACGCACGGTCGAGATCGAAGCGGTTTTCGATGACCCGACGGCTACCGGTCCGCTGCTCGTCGGCTACAGCGCCGATGTCGAGGTGGTCCTCGACAGCCGGCGTGACGTGCTGCGCATACCGACTTCGGCGCTGCGCCAGGGCAACCGGGTGTTGCTGTTCGACGGCAGCCGGCTGGTCGAGCGCCAGGTCGAGACCGGCCTGTCGAACTGGGAGCAGGTCGAGATCACCGGCGGGCTGAAGGCCGGCGATCGCATCGTGACCTCGCTCGACCGAGCCGGCGTCGAGCCCGGGCGCACATGCGGTCGAGGAGGCGGCGCCCGGTGCCAGGTGACGCGATGGTTGCACCGGCCGGCATCCGCACGCCAACCCCGCAGATCGAGCTCGCTGCGGTCGAGCGCAGCTTCCACCTCGGCGACAGCACGGTGCACGCGCTGGACCGGGTCGATCTGCGCATCGATGCCGGCGAGTACATCGCGGTGATGGGGCCATCGGGGTCCGGCAAGTCGACGCTGCTGAATGTGCTCGGCCTGCTCGACCGACCCGACGGCGGCCACTACCGGCTCGAAGGGCGCGACGTGACCACGCTGTCGGCCGACGAGCAGGCGCGCGTGCGCAGCCGGCGCATCGGATTCGTCTTCCAGTCGTTCCACCTGGTGCCGCGCCTGACCGCGGCCGAGAACATCGCGCTGCCGATGGTGCTGGCCGGCCTGCCGGTGCGTGAGCGCGCGCAGCGGGTGCAGGCGGCGCTGGCCGGGTTCGGCCTGGCCGACCGCGCCAGCCACCGACCCGACGAACTCTCGGGCGGGCAGCGCCAGCGGGTGGCGATCGCGCGCGCCACGGTGATGCGCCCGGCCCTGCTGCTCGCCGACGAGCCGACCGGCAACCTGGACCGGGTCACCGGCGAGGAGGTGCTGCGCCTGCTCGAGGAGCTGAATGCGGATGGCGTCACGCTGCTCGTCGTCACCCACGACGCGGCGCTCGGCGCCCGCGCACGGCGCCGGCTGCTGATGCGCGACGGCGCGATCGAGGCCGACGAACGACGTGCCGCTTTGCCCGGCGCAACGGCCGACAGCGGCGATGCGCGGCGCTGACCTGTTCCGATTCGCAATCGCCGCGGCCCGCGGCAGCCTGCTGCGCACCGGGCTGCTGGTGCTCGCGATGGCGATCGGCGTTGCCGCGGTGGTCACGCTGACCGCGCTCGGCGACGGCGCGCGGCGCTATGTGGTGCGCGAGTTCAGCGCCATCGGCAGCAACCTGGTGATCGTCCTGCCCGGCCGCACCGAAACCGGCGGCGTCAATCCGGGCAGCTTCATCAGCGACACGCCGCGCGACCTGACGATCGCCGATGCCCGTGCGCTGCTGCGCGCTCCGAGCGTGCACCGGGTGGCCCCCCTGGCGGTCGGCACATCCGAACTGTCGGTGGCCGGGCGGCTGCGCGAGGGCATGGTGATCGGCAGCACCGCCGAGTTCATCGACGTGCGCCAGCTGAAGCTTGCGCAGGGTCGCTTCCTGCCCGCGGAGGACTGGGAGCGCGGCTCGCCGGTGATGGTGATCGGCGCGACGCTGCGCGCCGAGCTGTTCGCCGGCCGGTCCGCGCTCGGCCAGTTCGTTCGCGTCGGTGACCGGCGCTTTCGTGTCATCGGCGTGCTCGCACCCGCCGGCAGCGGGCTCGGCATGAATACCGACGAACTCGCGATCGTTCCGGTGGCAGGCGCGCTGGCGATGTTCAACACCGGCTCGCTGTTCCGCATCCTGGTCGAGGCACGCAACCGCGACGCGATCGAGGCGGTCAAGCGCCAGGTGGCCGACGTCATCCAGGCCCGCCATGACGGCGAGCAGGACGTCACCGTGCTGACGCAGGATGCCCTGCTCGCCACCTTCGACCGCCTGATCGGCACCCTCACCCTCGGCGTGGCCGGCATCGCGGCGATCAGCCTGGCGGTGGCCGGCATCCTGGTGATGAACGTGATGCTGGTGTCGGTCGCACAGCGACGCGGCGAGATCGGACTGCTGAAGGCGCTCGGCGCCGACGCGGCGACCATTCGCAGCGTCTTCATGGTCGAGGCTGCGCTGTTGTCGGCCGCCGGCGCGCTGGTCGGCTATGCGGGCGGCCTGGGCGGTGCAGCGACCATTCGCGCGCTCTACCCGAACTTCCCCGCCTACCCGCCCGGCTGGGCGGTGCTTGCCGGACTCGGCACCGCGCTCGTCACCGGCATGGTGTTCGGCGTGCTGCCGGCGCGGCGCGCGGCGCGCCTCGATCCGGTTGTCGCGCTGGCGAGGCGCTGATGCAGGCCGCCGACAGCGCCCGCTTCGCCTGGCGCGCGATCACCGCGCACCGGCTGCGCAGCTTTCTGACGCTGGCCGGCATCGCCGTCGGCATCGCGGCGGTGATCCTGCTGACATCGATCGGCGAAGGCATCCACCGCCATGTCCTGAGCGAGTTCTCGCAGTTCGGCACCCATGTGATCGGCATCGCCCCCGGCCGCGCCGGAACGCGCGGCGGTCCGCCCGGGCTGCCGACTTCGGTGCGTCCGCTCTCGCTCGACGATGCGGCGGCCTTGCAGCGGGTGCCCGGCGTGGTCGGCATCGCGCCGACCGCCTGGGGCAATGCCGAGGCACAGGCGCGCGGCCGGGTGCGCCGCACGCTCGTCTACGGCGTCTCGGCGGCGGCGCTGGATGTCTTCGACATGCGCATCGCCAGCGGCCGGTTCCTGCCCGGCGAGGGTGCCGGGGCGGCGCGCAGCTTCGTCGTCCTCGGCCCCAGGCTCAAGCACGAGCTGTTCGGCAGCGCGAACCCGCTCGGCGAGCGGGTGCGGCTGGCAGACCAGAGCTTTCGCATCATCGGCGTGCTCGCGCCGAAAGGTCAGTTCCTCGGCCTCGACCTCGACGACACCGCCTTCGTGCCGACGGCGCGCGCGCTCGAACTGTTCAACCGCGAGGGGCTGACCGAGATCAACCTGGCTCATGCGCCCGGCGCATCGGCCAGTGCGGTCGCGGCGGCCGTCACCGGCGTGCTCGAGTCGCGCCACGGGCGCGTCGATTTCACTGTCACCACCCAGCAGGAGATGCTCGCGACGCTGTCCAACATCCTCGACATCCTGACGATGGCGGTGGCCGCGCTCGGCAGCATCTCGCTGCTGGTCGGATCGGTCGGCATCGTCACGATCATGACCATCGCGGTGGCCGAACGCAGCCACGAGATCGGGCTGATGATCGCGCTCGGCGGCCGGCGCGCCACCATCCTGTGGCTGTTCCTCGGCGAAGCGGTCGTGCTGGCGGTGCTCGGCAGCCTGCTCGGCGTCGCGATCGGCTTCGGACTGGCGCAGGTCATCCGCGTCGCGTTGCCCGGACTGCCGGTCTCGACCCCGCTGCCCTATGTGCTGCTGGCCGTCGGCTGCAGTGGCCTGATCGGGCTGCTGGCCGGCGTGCTACCGGCGCGCAGCGCGGCTCGGCTCGATCCGGTGGATGCGCTGCGCGGCGAGTGAGCTGCCCTATGCTGCAGATCCCCACCCTGCTTCTGCGAACCGGATGCGCATTGCCAGCTACAACATCAACAACGTGGTCAGTCGGCTGCAGCCGCTGTGCGCCTGGCTCGACGTCACGCGGCCGGACGTGGTCTGCCTGCAGGAGCTGAAAGCCACCACCGACAGTTTCCCGACCGAGGCGCTGCGCGAGCTCGGCTATGCGAGCCTGGTGCATGGCCAGAAGACCTGGAACGGGGTGGCGATCCTGGCGCGCGATGCCGAGCCGATCGAGATCCGGCGCGCCCTGCCGGGCGATCCGGAGGATCGCCAGTCGCGCTACCTCGAGGCCGCCATCAACGGGGTGATCGTCGGCTGCCTGTATGCGCCGAACGGCAATCCGCAGCCCGGGCCGAAGTTCGACTACAAGCTCGCCTGGCTGGAACGCCTGAATGCGCATGCCGCCTCGCTGATCGAGACCGGGCTGCCGGTGCTGCTGATCGGCGACTTCAACATCGTTCCGACCGACGCACCGGCCGATGTGTATTCGACCGGCTCCTGGCACGACGACGCCCTGCTGCACCCCGCCGCCCGCGACGCCTGGCAACGGCTGCTGGCACAGGGCTGGAGCGACCTGCTGCGCGAGACGCATCCGGATGCCGCGCTTTACACCTACTGGAGCTATCTGCGCAACCGCTGGCCACGCGACGCCGGGCTGCGCATCGACCACATCCTGACCAGCCCGTCCCTGCGGCCGCGCTGCACGGATGCCGGCGTCGACAAGGCGGTGCGCGGCCTCGAAGGCGCCAGTGATCATGCGCCTGTGTGGGTTGACGTCGAGCCGTCCACCGATTGACCGCTGCCTCGCGGAGCACGGTGGGCGACCACGGGTGAGCGGCCGCCGGCTGTCCGCCTACAGCGTTCGGCGCAGCGCCTCGAAGAAGAGCTCCGACTGCAGCCGCTCGCCGCGGGATTGCTCGCCCACCCGCCGTGCGAGCGCCGCGCCGACCGGCGCGAGGGGCCGCCCGGTCGACTGCGCCAGCACCTGCGACTGACAGGCGCGCTCGAGGAAGTACAGGTCGTCGTAGGCATGGTCAAGCCGTTCGCCGCAGACCACCACACCGTGGTTGCCGAGAAAGACGATGTCCCTGCCCTGCATGGCGTTCGCAATGCGTTCGCCTTCGCGCGCATCGAGCGCGAGCCCGTTGTAGTCGGCGTCGATCGCGATCCGCCCATCGAAGCGCATCGCATTCTGGGACAGCGAGGTGTCGAGGGCACGGTCCACGGTCAGCGTCAGCGCGGTGGCATGCGGCATGTGGGTGTGCAGCACGCAGCGCTTGCCGGCGATGCGGTGCACCGCGGCGTGGATGAACATCGCGGTCGACTCGACCGGGTGGCGGCCGGCAAGCACGTCCCCGTCGGCATCGACCATCGCGATGTCGTCGGCGTGCACTTCGTGCCACAGCAGGCCGCGCGGATTGAGCAGGAAGCGTCCGGAGCCGTCTGGCAACTCGACGCTGAAGTGGTTGCAAACGCCTTCGGCCAGGCCGTGGTGAGCGGCCGCGCGCAGGGCGAGTGCCAGGTCCTCACGCAGCCGCTCGATCGCGGGTGCATGGTAGTCGTTGCTGTCGTGCGGCATGGCTGATGCGGGGTCGAAGCTGCAGGGGCCGAGCATAACCAGGGTGACCGGACCAGGAGGTCGGGTGCCGGTGGCCCGGTCGGTGCCGGCAAGACGCGCCTGACCGCGCGATCGCGGCTCTCAACGAACACATCCCAAGTGTTTGATTCAGCTCGAGTTTTTTTGCTGCCAAACCAACAACGAGCGTGCCACGCGGCGCCGTGCGGGTCGATCGTGACGCGAATGGAAGGCGCCGAGGAGCGGAGCATCGCCGGCCGCGCGAAGCGCCTCGTGAACTGACTTGTCGCGTTTGTCCGAGTCGCAGAGAGCGCAGCGAACGAAGACGAGTTACGCGACGGGCCGGCGATGCGAGCACCGCAGGGCAGCGCGAACGAAGTGAGGGCCGCCTTCGTCGAGCGGCACGGGCGGCCCGCACGGTGCCGCGCCGCTACGCCGGTTGCATGCCCAGGCTGCATCGCGCCTGAAGGCGCTCCTACAAACGAAGCGCCCGCCGCCAGTTCGATCAAAACGATGTGCGGCGGAGGCCGCTGCCCTGCCCGCCCGGCTCAGCGCCTCACTTGCACTCGCAGATCAGGCCGTGCGTCTTGTCGTTGATCTCTTCCGGAAGCTCCATGGTGGTCTTCGCGACCACGACATGGCCTTTCTTGGCCGACCCGGGCGACATGAAGAAGACCGCCTTGCAGTTCGAGGGCATCTCGACCGAGGAGATCTTGTTGTGCCAGCTCGGATCGTTGAACGTGCGTTCCTTGCGCGCCGGCAGTCCGCCCGACTGTCCTTCGGGGTAGAAGCGGAGGTAGTCATTGGCCTGCAGGACACCGACCTGGCCGCCCAGGTTGTTCTCGGTAGCGATCTTGCAGGCGGCAAAGGCCGTCGGGCCGGACAGCATGACGACGGCGAAGGTTCCAGCCATGGCGTACTTCGAAATGCTCACTTGGTAGTCCTCGGATGTGTAAAGGCAATGCAACGCCCGCTCGAGCGGACGCCCGACGGCCGCGAACACGCCAGCACGACCCGCGTCCCGGCCCGGCGGGACGGGCCGCGGCAAGCCGGCATGCAGCCGGTCTGGACTGCGAAGCAGGACTCGGGTCGGCACGCCATCGCGGATGGGCGCCGGGATCTGCATCTTGGCGACCGTCGCCCTCCGCGCCAACCCCCGTTCCCGGGTAGCACATACCCGGAGTTGACTCAGGGACGATCGCGCGGCGCAATGCGGCTGTCCAGGGGTTGCGGCACATACATCGGCTCGAAGCTGCAACCGGCGCCGTACCTCGCCTCGAACGCCGGACAAGCCGCCGCGATCGAGGCCGGTGTCGGCTTGCTGCCGTGCTCCACCCACTGCAGCAGCGCGGCCACCAGCGTCGGATAGGTCGCGTCGCTGATGTAGCTGTGGGTGCCCTTGCCGGTGTAGGTCTGCACCAGCCGGTCGGCGCTGCCGCCACGCTGCATCACGTCCTTGTAATGCGCGTCGAGCTCGACGAACGCGGTCGGGTCGCCGATCCATTTGGTCGTCAGCACCGGCACCGCCACCTCGCCGATCAGGTCGGTATCGTCCGCCAGACGCTGCAGCGCCACCGGGTCGGCCCGATGGCGTGCCACGCCGGCATTCAGCGCCGCATCGTCGGCCGACCCGACATAGCGCACGCCGGTGTTGCCGAACGGACTCGCCCCGGCCGTGCGCTTCTCCACCACGTCCTGAAAGTGGAAGGTGGCCCAGTTCATGTGTCCCTGGATCGAGCTCGCCGGCAGCTTGATCACGCGCTCGATGGTCTGCACCCTGGTCTGCTGCTCGAGGCTGCGCTGCGCAGCCGGCTTGTCCAGGCCGAGGCATTCGTTGACGCGCCCGGCCAGGTCGGCCTGGCTCATCTTCGCGCCGGCCGGCAGGCCGATGTTGAGTGGATACGGCGCCTCGGACGGGCGCGGGTGGTTGTTGCACAGGTACTGGTAGACCGCCCGCAGGTCGGTGCGGAAATCGTACGAGCGCGTACCGCCGGCCAGCACGCCGCTCGTCAGCAGCACCGCGTCATACGGCTGGCGGCCGCCGCCCACGGCGCCGAACATCTCGGCTGCCTTGGCCGCCACATTGGCTCCCCACGACTGGCCGTGCAGGATGGTGCGCTTCGGTATCGCCACGTGGGTCCGGAAGATGCGGCGCAGCCGCTCGGTGTCTTCGGCCGCTGCGCGCACCTCGACCCCGCCCTGACGGAAGCTCGAACCGGCCCAGGCATGGCCGGCCTTGACCATGATCGCCCAGCGGGCAAGGTCTTCCTCGGTTCGTCTGGCGGTCGGTCCGCCCAGGCTCGGACCGCCGTGCGCATGCAGCACCAGGTAACCGCTCCATTCGGCCGGGATCGCGATCAGGTAGTGCGCGCCATGGACATCGACGCCGGCCAGGCAGCGCGCCGCCGACGGCACGTCGCGCGGGCAGGTGGCTGCCTGCGGTGCTGCCTCGTCCAGCGCCGGTTCGCCGGTGCTCGCGCAGCCGGTCAGCAGCAGCGCCATCCACAGCGCAGGGTGTTGAGGCAGGGGCATCTTCATCGTCTCGGTCTCCAGGGTTTTCCTGCGTGCGGCGTGCGCTGGCGTTTCCCGACCGCCGGGCCGACCGATGTTCGTTGTGGGTCAGATCAGGCCCGCGGCACCGAGCAGCGCGCCGGCCAACAGCAGCAGCAGCAGCGGCACCCGTGTTCGCCACAGGACGATCGCGGCCAGCACGCCGAACAGCCAGTAGCGCCAGGAAGCGCCCGCCTGCACCTGCGGCGCGATCAGCAGCCAGGCGGTCGACAGCAGCAGCGACACCACCAGCGGCGTCATGCCCAGCTTGAAGGCCCGGATGCCCGGATGGCGCTGGTTGCGATGGGCCCAGCGCGTGGCAAACAGTGTCAGCAGCGAACTCGGCAGCACCATGCCGGTGAGGCACAGCAGCGCGCCGAGCAGCGCCCACTGCAGCCCTCCGACGTTGACGCCGACATGCCAGCCCATCATGGCGACGAACAGCACATTCGGCCCGGGGGCGATCTGGCCGAGGGCGATCGACGAGGCAAACTGGTGCTCGGTCAGCCAGGCATGCTCGTCGACCAGGTAGCGGTGCATGCCCGGGATCACGCTCATGCCGCCGCCGACGGCCAGCAGCGACAGGGCCGAGAAATGCAGCCACAGGCCGAGCCAGTCGTGCACCGCCAGCGGAACGATCATGGGCGCACCGCAGCAGCCTGGCGCAGCCGCCGATAGGTCCACAGGCACGACACCCCACCGACACTCAGCAGCACCCACATCAGCGGCCACTTCAGCACCACGACACACACGACCCCGGCCAGGCCTACCAGGATGCAGAAGACCAGGCCACCCGGGTGCGAACGCAGCGCAGGCGCCAGCTTCAGCGCGGTGGCGACGATCAACCCGGCCACCACCACGCCCATGCCGCGCAACGCACCTTCGATCTGCGGCAGATGCCGCACGCTGTCGTAGCCGATCGCCAGCGCCACGATCAGCACGAACGGCACCGCGAGCAGACCGCTCAGCGCCGCGACGGCGCCTCTGGCGCCCAGGTAGCGGTCTCCCAGCATCACCGCCAGGTTGGCGACATTCGGACCCGGCAGGACCTGCGCCACCGCCCAGTCCTCGAGAAAGCCGGCCGGCGTGAGCCAGCGCCGTCGTTCGACCAGCTCACGCTGGGTGATCGCCATCACTCCGCCGAAACCCTGCACCGCCAGCAGCGTGAAGGCCCAGAACAGCTCCCGGCACGAGCTCGGTCGGGCAAGTGTGGCAGGTGCAACAGGCAGGTCCGGGGGCATCGATCGGCTGGCCGTCCGGCCTGCTGGAAATGCGTCGAACGACGCGGTGACGGCATTCTGCAGTCAATCGATGCCTCTCACTCCAAGGTGGCCCGGCCGACGCTCTCGCCAGAGGGGCCCCTGTGCGACACTGAACCCAGGAAGAACCGAGGACCCGCCATGATCCATGTCATTGCCGTGATCACTGCCAAGCCCGGCATGCGAGCAGCCGTTGTCGAGGCGATACAGGCCAACGTACCGACCGTCCGCGCCGAGCCGGGCTGCATCGAATACGGTGCTGCCGTCGACCTGGAAAACGGCCCCAGATTCCAGCAGCCCTTCGGCAGCGACTGTGTGCTCGTGATCGAGAAGTGGGAGAGCATGGAAGCGCTGAAGGCGCACGGCGTCGCGCCGCACATGGTGGCCTATGCGGCCCGGACGATGGACCTGGTCGAGAGCCGCGCCATCCACATCCTGTCACCCGTGGATTGATCCGAGGTCGCGCTGCCCGAGCGGGCCTTTTCCAACACGGAGGACCGGAGGGTACGGAGGGGCACGGAGAAAGGCATCTTCCAACGCAGAGGCGCAGAGGTCGCAGAGATGTCTGGGCGTGGGGCTGGCTGATGAGCGTCCCGATTCCGCGGCTGCCGAGCAGCCGTGCAGCCATCGACGCCGCCGTGTTCTGTAGGAGCGGCTTCAGCGATCCAAGCGGCGGCCGCCGCACATCGTTTTGATCGAACTGGCGGCGGGCGCTTCGTTTGTAGGAGCGCCTTCAGGCGCGATGCAGCCTGGGCATGCAACCGGCGTAGCGGCGCGGCACCGTGCGGGCCGCCCGTGCCGCTCAACGAAGGCGGCCCTCACTTCGTTCGCGCTGCCCTGCGGTGCTCGCATCGCCGGCCCGTCGCGTAACTCGTCTTCGTTCGCTGCGCGCTCTGCGACTCGGACAAACGCGACAAGTCAGTTCACGAGGCGCTTCGCGCGGCCGGCGATGCTCCACTCCTCGGCGCCTTCCATTCGCGTCACGATCGACCCGCACGGCGCCGCGTGGCACGCTCGTTGTTGGTTTGGCAGCAAAAAACTCGAGCTGAATCAAACACTTGGGATGTGTTCGTTGAGAGCCGCGACCGCGCGGTCAGGCGCGGTGCCTGGGCGGGCCGCCCTGTTTCAACACGGACCCGCGGCCTTCCATTCCCTCCGTCTCTCCGTGTTCAAGGTTTTCTTTCTTGAGAGGCGCCAAGATCGCGGCGATGGCTGAGGTCGGAAGGCCTTCGTTGCCGGCCCGCGTACCTGCGTCGCGGCTCCGCGGGGTGACAGGTGGCGTCGGCGACCGAGCCGGATTGCCGCTAGGATCGCCCCAACCCCGCGAGCGAGCGATCCCGGCATGAACTTCCTGTGGCCTCAGTTCCTGTGGATGCTGCTGGCGCTGCCGCTGCTGCCGCTGCTGTATCGCTGGCTGCTGCGCCGGCGGGGCAAGCCGACCCTGCGCCTGAGCAGCCTGGACCTGGTCCGCGAGGCCGGTGGTCGCAGCTGGCGTCGACACGTTCCGCCGGCGCTGATCCTGGTCGCCTGTGCACTGCTCGTGCTGGCAGTGGCGCGGCCGGCGGTGACGGTGACACTGCCCTGGGTCCGCACCACCATCATGCTGGCCATCGACGTGTCGCGCAGCATGCGGGTGACCGACGTCGAGCCGAACCGCATGGAAGCGGCCCAGGAGGCTGCCAGGATGTTCCTGCGCGACCTGCCCCGGCACATCGATGTCGGGGTCGTCACCTTTGCCGGCACCGCGCAGGTGGCGCAGCAGGCGACGCTCGACCGGGACGCGCTTGTCAAAACCATCGACGCCTTCCAGATGCAGTTCGGCACGGCGATCGGCAGTGCCATCGTGCTGTGCCTGTCGGAGCTGTTCCCCGACCACGGCATCAGGCTCGAAGACATGACATTCGGCCCCCCGCCGGCGGCGCGCAGCCGCGACAACAGCCGGGACAAGAACAGCCTCGCAGAGCCGAGGCCGATCACACCGGTCGCGCCGGGCTCGCACGACGCCGCTGCGATCATCCTGCTGAGCGACGGTCGCCGAACCACCGGCGTGGACACGCTGCAAGCCGCCCGGATGGCCGCGGACCGTGGCGTGCGCATCCATGTCGTCGGCCTGGGCACGCCCGACGGCCATGTCAACTCCGACGAAGGCATGGCCATCTACCTGAAGCTCGACGAGCCGACCCTGCGCGAAGTCGCCCGCGTGACCGGCGGCGAATACCACCACGCCGGCACGGCGGAAATGCTGCGAAGCGTGTACCGGCATCTCGGCTCGCAACTGCAGATGAGCCGGCGCGAAACCGAGGTGGCGGGCCTGCTGACGCTGGCAGCGGCGCTGCTGACGGCAACGGCCGCGTTCCTGTCGCTGATCTGGTTCGGCCGGGTGGGCTGACCCCCTGCCCCGGCGGTCCACCGTGTCCACGCCGGTCAGGAGAGGCAGCTGCGCCCGCGGCGCGCGCATCGAGCCGACCGTGAAGCGCGCAGGCTACCGTTCGAGCAGGTCGTCGCTGGATCGCGGTCCGGCGACCCGGGCCACTTCGCTCCAGAACGAGGCCTTGCGGGGATGCCTGGCCTGCAGGTGCTGCTCGAAGTCTGCGTGGGGCGTCAACGGATCGAGCGCCTTGCCGTCCGCGGCGATCTCGCGCAGCCGCTTGAGGTACTTCGCCGCGTGACCGTAGGCGGTCGAATTGGCCCGGTCGAGGATGTCGGTCATCAGCGCGCGCAGCACCGCCGTCTCGCCACGCGCACACCCCTGCTCGCGCAGCACCTTGGCCAGCGGAACCAGGCGCAGGTAGTCGTGGCCGTCGATGACCGCCTGCGCGCTGGCAAGCGCTTCTTCCGCGCCGTGCGGGTCGTCGAGCTCGAGCAGCAGCCTGGCGGCGGTGACGGCATCGCGGTGGGCCAGCGCCAGCGCATGGGCGCGCTCGCGGGCCGGTACCCGGCCAGCGGGCGGCAACAACTCGAGCCAGCACTGCAGGTCATGCGTCGACAGGCTGTGCTCGAACAGCGCCTGCCGCAAGGCAGCACTCTCGTCGCTGCGGCCCAGCAGGCCCAGCGTGGTCGACAGCAGACCCAGGCGCGTGGGTTCGTGCCAGCCCCAGTCACCGTCCAGCCACTTCAGCGCGTCCGCCGGCCTGCCGGCGTCAAGGTAATCCCGCACGAACTTCTCCCGCTGCAGTTCGTTGGGCTGCGGGCTGTAGCAGAGCACGCCGCGGACGTGGATGTCGGGGTCGCGCAGGGCAGCCGACAGCGACGACAGCGCGCCCGAGAGGCGAAAGACATCGGAGGCCAGCCCTGGCCCGTCATGCGGACGATCCGTGGCGGCCTGCAGTTTGGCCTGGAAACGGTCTGCCAGGTCGCGCAGGCTCGCATCGTCGAGCAGCGGTCGGCAGTCCCGCAGCAGCGGCTCGCGCGCGCCGTATTCGTCGGCGTCGTACAGGCGGATCAGGCGCTCCGGCCAGCTCGAGCGCGGCGCCTCGCAATGCGCGGCTGCCCGCAGCCAGCGGCGGCACGCCTCGCGGACGACGCCGCCGATGGCGCCATCGGAATCGTCGGCACGCTCGAACAACACGGTGTCCGCCTGGATGCAGTCCTCGAACAGCGCCAGCGCCGCCGGCGGATCGAGCGGCTGCAGCTCGTGCGCCACCTGCTCCAGCCAGGCGTCCAGGGTGCGTGCCAGCTCGCGCGCAGCACGACGATCGAGAAAACGCCGCCCGCGCTTCCAGCCCGCGAGCTGCTTGCGGAACGCAGCCGCCAGCTTGTCCGGCCGGCTGGCCAGCTGCATCCGTACCAGCCGCTCGCTCACCGGGTCGCACGTCAGCGCGAGCTCCAGCAGGATCGATGCGAGCGCTTCGGCCGGCTGGCGGCGCAGGAAGGTGGCGAGGTCATCGGGCTCGGGCGCGGGCTTGGGCATGCATCGGAGGTTATCCGAGGCTGGTCGGCTGGGGGCCGGGCGTGCGGCGGTCCAGCGGGGGCAAAGCGGAGGGGTCACCCCTGCAGGGCGTACATTGCACATGCGTCGGGCAACGGACCTCGTCCCGACATCGTGTCGTTGGCATCGCAGGGCGGAGGCCGGAATGGGCAACGGTTCAAAGGTCGGCGAGCGCCAGTCGTCGCGTTCAGACCCCGCCAGGGCAGTGTCCGATTCGACGCGTGACAGCAGCCCGCTCGGATCGCCCATTGCGGGCATCGGCGCCATCGAGCGAGCCGTTCCGGGCGTGCCGCTGGCGATGGGTCTGCTGTCGACCGGCCTGATCATCGCAGGCCTCTACTTCGGCCGCGACATCCTGATGCCGATGGCGCTGGCGTTCCTGCTCGGCTTCGTCCTCGACCCGATGGTGGTCTGGCTGCGCCGCCGCGGCTTGCCGCGCGTGGTCGCCGTGGTCGCTGTCGTGAGCCTCGCGCTGGGCGCGATCGCGGTCACCGGGGCTTTCCTGACCAGCCAGGTCCGAACGCTCAGCGCACAGCTGCCCGTCTACCAGTCGAATATCCGGGCCAAGATCCGCAACTTCCGTGAGCGCCTGGATCAACCCGGGATCCTCGACGGCGCGGTCAAGACGATCGACACGGTCAAGGAAGAAGTCGAGGAAAGCCTCGACGTGACGCCGTCGCCGAGCACGCCCGTCGTGAGGTCCGCCGGCGTGCCGCAGCGGGTTCAGGTGGTGGAGACCCCGCCGTCGCAGCTGACGAAGGCGCGCAAATGGCTCGCCGCGGTGAGCGGGCCGCTCGCCCAGGCCGGCATCGTGCTCGTGTTCCTCTTTCTGGTGTTGCTCGACCGCCAGGACCTGAGGGACCGCTTTCTTCGGCTCGTCGGGGGCAATCTGCACCGCACCACCGATGCGATGGACGAGGCCGGCGGACGGATCAGCAAGTACCTGATCATGCAGCTCGTCGTCAACCTGAGCTATGGGCTTCCGATGGCCGCCGGTCTGTGGTTCATCGGCGTACCCGGTGCGGCGCTGTGGGGTGCGCTGGCCGCGGTTCTGCGATTCATACCCTATCTCGGGCCGATGATCTCGGCGGTGTTTCCACTCGCGCTGGCGTTCGCCGTCGATCCGGGCTGGAGCATGGTGCTGTGGGCCCTGGGACTGATCGTGCTGCTGGAAGTGGTCAGCAACAACATCATCGAGCCCTGGTTGTACGGGACCAGCACCGGCTTGTCGGCGATGTCGTTGATCGTTGCAGCGACGTTCTGGGCGTCGCTGTGGGGACCGATGGGGCTGGTGATGTCGACGCCGCTGACCGTCTGTCTGCTGGTGATCGGTCGGTACCTGCCGCAGCTGAAGTTCTTCGATGTGCTGCTGGGCAGCCAGGCCGCGCTCGATCTGCCGACTCGGCTGTACCAGCGCATGCTGGCCGGAGACGTCGAGGAAGCGGTCGAACTCGCAGCCGAGCGCATCGAGGCGGAAGGCATCGATACCTTCTACCAACAGGTCGCGATCCCGTCGCTGCGGCTGGCCAGTGCGGACCATGATCATGTCTCGACCGCCGAACATCGGCACCGCGTGGTCACCGGTGTCGACCGGCTCATCGATGAACTCCGGGAGGTGCACCCCGTGCCCGAGGGCGTGCGGCCGCCGCGCGTGATCTGCATCGGCGGCAAGTGGGAAGTCGACATGCAGGCCGCACGCATGCTGGCGCACGGCCTGTCGTTGTCGGGGATCGCCGCTGAGCCTCGTGCTGCAGACGTTTCCAGCAGCGACTTCGTCGGCAGGCTGGACCTGCGCGGCGCCAATGTCGTCTGCCTGTCCCACTTCAGTCCGGAACCCCAGACCCAGGTGCGCTACCTGTGCCGCAAGCTGCGGCGGCGCTGGCCCGGGCTTCACATCGTGCTGAGCGCCTGGAACGCTCCGCCCGAGCTGCTCGAGGTCGAGTTTGCACGATCCCTGGGTGTCGATGATGTCGCAATCTCCTATGACGAGACGCTGCAGCGAGTGACCCACCACCTCGGCGCCGAACTCGACAGCCCTTACATGCCCGCGCCGATCCCCGACGGCGACCTGGACCGGCTGCGGGCACTGCGTGCGAGCGGGGCGTTCGATGCTGCGGCGCGCGCGCACTTCGATCTCGTGGCAAAGCGGGCAGCGGACATCTTCGACGTGCCGCTCGCACTGGTGACGCTGATCGACGAGGACCAGCAGCTCGTCTGCGGCGCGGGCGGCACCCCGGGCAAGTCCGAATCCGCCGCGATCGAACCCGAGTCACTGATCATCCCGCGCTCGCTGTCGATGTGCGGCCACGTGGTCGCCAGCGGACAGACCCTGGTGGTGGAAGACATCGCCCGCGATCCACGGTTCGCGAACAATCCTGCGCTGCAATCCAAGGGCCTGCGTTTTTATGCGGGCGCTCCCTTCGGGGACGGTGAGGGTCACGCCTTCGGTTCGCTGTGCATCCTGGATACGCAACCTCGAAGCCTCACTGAACGCGAGACTCGCCTGCTCGAGACGATGGCGCACGACCTGGGGGGCATCCTGCGCGACGGCATGACCGCTCGCTCGGCAAGCCCCGCCCTGTCCGAGGCGGAGCCGGCGCCGAGCGAAGAGCCGCCATCGGCAACCGTCGGACAACCGGTACCCGGTTGACGGATTCGAGCAAACGACGGCGCTCGGACCAGCGTCGAAACTGCAAGCCACCTGCTGCCGAGCTCGGGAATGATGGGGTGGCGCGAAACGCCGTCCGCGCGCATCAGGCCGTGTCGCCGCCAGCCGACCCCGGCCGGGCTGACAATCCGGCATGACCGAATCTGCAACACCCACGCCCACCGGCGCCGAATTCAGCAGCCTGCCGCTGCCACCCGCGGTGCTCACCAACCTGCAGCGCCTGGGCTACGAGCGCATGACGCCGATCCAGGCCGCCAGTCTGCCGCTGGCACTGGCAGGCAAGGACCTGATCGCGCAGGCCAAGACCGGCAGCGGCAAGACGGCATCGTTCGGCCTGCCGCTGCTGGCCAACCTGAATGTGCGGCGCTTTGCGGTGCAGGCGCTGGTGCTGTGCCCCACGCGCGAACTGGCCGAGCAGGTCACCCAGGAGCTCAGGCGCCTGGCGCGCGCGGACGACAACGTCAAGATCCTCACCGTGTGCGGCGGCGCCACCATGCGGCTGCAGCTGGCGAGCCTGGAGCACGGCGCGCACATCGTCGTCGGCACGCCGGGGCGCATCCTCGACCACCTGTCGCGCGAGACGCTGCAGCTCGACGCGCTCAATACGCTGGTGCTCGACGAGGCCGATCGCATGCTCGACATGGGGTTTGCCGAAGACATCGCCGCCATCGTGCAAATGTGCCCGCCGCAACGCCAGACGCTGCTGTTCTCGGCCACCTACCCCGAGGGCGTGACGAAGCTCGCCACGCGCTTCATGCGCAACCCGCAGCAGGTGCGTCTGACCGAGCAACATGCGGCGAGCAAGATCCGCCAGCGCTTCTATGAAGTGACCGAAGACACACGGCTGCACACGGTCGGACTGCTGCTCAACCACTACAGGCCCGTCAGCACGCTCGCCTTCTGCAACACCAAACAGCGCTGCCGCGAACTGGTGGCGGTGCTGCAGGCGCAGGGCATCGTCGCGCTCGAACTGCACGGCGACCTGGAGCAGCGCGACCGCGATCAGGTGCTGGTGCAGTTCGCCAACCGCAGCGCCAGCGTGCTGGTGGCCACCGACGTGGCCGCGCGCGGGCTGGACATCGCGCAGCTCGAGGCGGTCATCAACGTCGACATCACGCCCGAAGTCGAACTGCACACGCACCGCGTCGGCCGCACCGGCCGCGGCGACGAGGCGGGCTGGGCCTTCAGCCTGGTGAGCCGCAACGAGATGGAGCGCGTCGGTCGCATCGACACCATGCAAGGCATCGACAGCACCTGGCAGCCAGTGGCCGAGCTCACGGCCAGCGACGACGGCGCGCCGCTCACCCCGCCGATGGTCACGCTGCAGATCCTCGGCGGCCGCAAGGAAAAGATCCGCCCCGGCGATGTGCTGGGCGCGCTGACCAAGGAGATGGGCTTCGACGGCGCGTTGATCGGAAAGATCAATGTCAACGAGTTCTCGACCTACGTGGCGGTCGACCGTTCCATTGCCACCGATGCGCTCCGGGCCCTGAACGCGGGCAAGGTCAAGGGCAAGTCGGTCAAGGTGCGCAAGCTCTGAGCTGCGGCCGTGCAGGCTGCGCCGGGTCTGCGCTCGACGCGAGGCGCAGCCTTGAGACTGTGCGGGCTCTCCACCTCGCGAGCCCATGGCACACGGCCAGCGTCTTCGCCGTCACAGAAGGCAGCACCGGATCGGCGCTGCCCGGCTCATCGAGGACGCAGTTCGATGCCTCCTCGAGTGCGGCATACTGACCCGCGGCTTCCTGACACCGCGCCACGGCTTCGCTGCCACGCTGCGGCAATCCGATAACTGGAGTTTTCCCTTGCGCCACACCCCCAATTCGCTTGCTGCTGCTGCGTTTGCCGCACTCACGTTGCTCTCCGCCTGTGGAGGTGGTGGAGACGATTCGGTCCCGGCGCCGGAGGAAACGAGAACACAGGACGAACGCAAAGGCGTTCCCGTCGCGTTCACTACAGCCAGCGTCTACCCTGACTACCAAGCCGACGCGAGCGGGAACTCCAGCTTCACGCCACTGCCCGGAGCACCCGAGAGCGACCGCTACGCGGGCATACACAACGGCGCGGCCTATCGCATCGAGGTCCCCAAGAACTGGAATGGCCAGTTGGTGATGTACGCGCACGGTTACCGCGGCACTCACGAGACCCTGACGGTGTCGAACCCGTCGATCCGCCGCTACTTGATTGACAACGGTTATGCCTGGGCGGCGTCGAGCTACAGCAAGAATTGGTACGACGTGCGCGCGGGCGTCGAGGATACGAACGCGCTGGCCCTGGCCTTCAACAGCATTGCGGCCAGCAAGGGGCGTACCCTGACCGCGCCGACCAAGACCTTCATCACGGGTCACTCGATGGGAGGGCACGTCGCAGCAGCGGCGGTCGAGCAGGAAGCACTGGATCACGCCAACAACAAGATCCGCTACGCTGGGGCGGTACCGATGTGTGGTGTCACCGGCGACCTCGCTCTCTACGACACCTTCACCGCCATGCAAGTAACGGCACAAGCGGTGGCGGGTGTGCCGGCGTATCCGCTCGAACGCTGGACCGACATCTCGGCGCTGGTTAACAACACGTTGTGGGGCTCGCCAACGGTATCTAGCACGTTCACCCCCACGGCGGGTGCAGGCGAACGCTATGCGTCGATCATCGAGAACTTGACCGGTGGCCAGCGCCCACTGTTCAGGCTGGCGCTCACCCGGCCGGGTAGCTCGTTCGCTTCGGCCTACGGCACCTTCGGTCGCGATGGCACGGTGAACGGCATCCTGAACAAGAACGGTCCTGACACAACCCGCTTCACCTACACGATCACGGGTGACGAGGCTGCGAGCCAGGCCATCAATGCGGCCGCCATCGACGTCGTCGGCGATCCTGAAGCCAACCGGCTGCGCCGGGATGGCTTGCGCTGGTTTCCGAAGATCAATGGCGAGTTCAGCGTGCCTGTGGTGTCGATGCATACGCTGGGCGACCTCTTCGTGCCCTTCCGCATGATGCAGACGCATCGGGAGCGGGCTCAAGCCAAGGGTAACGGCGATCGGCTCGTGACGCGCGCTGTCCGCGGCATCGGGCACTGCGACTTCACGGTGCAGGAACAAGTCGAGGCCTTCGACGCCATGATCAAGTGGGAGAAGGCGGGAGGAACGGCAGCCACGAGGCCAGCCGGGGACGACGTCCTGTCGCCTTCGGTGGTCGCGCAACCAACGTATGGCTGTCAGTTCACGCGGGCGCCGGTGCCGACCGTCGACTCGACCGGCGTCATCAACGCTCGAAATCTGATCGTGGCGCAAGGCGGTGCTTGCCCTGCACCGTAGCTCCGCTCTATCACCGTGCGTGACGGTCGGGAGCCAGCTCCGGCCGTGCCCGACCCATCCGCGATTGGGTCGCGATCCGGCTGAACGCGGTATCGAGCTCGTCAACCCGGCGATCCGCTGCCGCCATGTCGTCATCGGCGATGTGGTCGCAGATGTCCACGATGCCCAAGGCCGCCAGTGGGCGGCGACTGAGAGGATGCCAGGGAGTCCCGGCCGGGTTGCCTTGCGCACACGGCGCGCAAGGCGTACACGGGCCTCGGGCTTCGCCTTTGCCGCGCTCCAGGACTGGGACGCCCCCGCTGACCAGGCCCTCGCGGACATCATCACGAAGCTGTTCGAGCCCGGCTGCACGCAGCCGGTTCTGCCCGTCCATCAACCGCAGCGCTTCGCGAACGACTTCGCTGGCCGAGGTGTACATGCCCGACGCCACCTTGGCGCGGACCAGTTCCTCGAGCTGAGGGACGGCGGGCCGTCCACCGTGGTACGCAGGTCAGTGCCGTGGTCGAGGTTGAAGCCGCGCGGGTAGAACTGGTCGGCCTTGCCCTCGCCGATGTGCTGGCTGACCATCAAGCGCGGCGTCGATTCGATCAGTTCGCCGGGCCTGTAGACGGTGCGTGCATCCAGCTGCCTCTGGCTGACGGTGCCGACGTTGGTCGAGTCGGCCACGCCGACCTGCGAGCCCTGACACTCAGACCAACCATCTTCACCCACATCTCCGCAGCGACAGCGTGGCTCTGCCCGGTACGTGATGGAGCTGATCATAGATGCAGGCCACCCCTGCGCATGGCTGGGCTCATCTGCCGCGAGCACCGTCGCTCCGATGTCTGCCGTTACCATTCGTCGCCGTCGATGCACAACGGCAAGAACCTGTATCGCCTGCCCAGCAACGTCGCGATGACGAGTTGGGCCCCAACCAGACGCTCGCGACGCATGACTATCCATCCTTGTCACCCGCCCAGGTTGCTGGTGCTCGCACTGCTGCTGGCCACTGCGGATCATGTTTTTGCGCACGACAGCTGGTTCGCGCCGCTGCCGGCTACCGAGCGCGGCGAAGCCGTATTTGCGCTGGGCACGGGCAATCTGTACCCGCGCCACGACACGACCATCGCAAAAGAGTTTTTGAGCAGCACGGGCTGCAGGAGCGACGACACGGCCGCTGCGCCGATGCGCTGGGTGGCCGACCAACCCACTGCCGTGCTGCTGCGCTCGGCCAAGCCGATGGCAGCGAAGTCGACGCTGACTTGCTGGGCCCAGTTGAAGCCGTTGGAAGTGGAGATCGACAATCCCACCGTCGATGTCTATCTGCGCGAAATCAACGCACTGCCGGCGGTGCGTGAGCGCTGGGCAGCGCTCAAGGCGCGCGGCGTGCGCTGGCAGGAAACCTATACCAAGCACGCGCGCATCGAGTACGGCCCGATCACCGGCACGCAGCCGCTGAAGGGCGGTGCCGATGCGATGGCCATCCCCGGCCTGGGCATGGACATCCGCCTGGAAAGCCCGCAGCCGCTGCGCCTGGGCGACACGCTGCGCGCACAAGTGCTGCGGGACGGCAAGCCACTGGCCGGGCAACCTGTGGAACTGCGCAACGACCTGAGCCCGATCGGCATCTGGCGCCAGACCGATGCCGAAGGGCGTTTGCAAGTGCCCGTTCCCCTGGCTGCGCGCTGGCTGCTGCGCAGCGTGGACCTGCGGCCTGCGGGCACGTCCGACCGCTGGGACAGCCGCTTCGTCACCTTGGCTTTCGAAGTGCTCGGCCGCCGTTGAAGGCGCACAGAGGCTCTCCATGGCAAAACTTGAACGTGAAGCAAGCCCGGGCCGCTGGTGGCGTGAGCCGCTGCTGCACTTTGCCGCGCTCGGCGCCTTGCTTTTTGCCGTCGATTACACGCTGGTCGCGCGCGAGGGCGACCCCGGCACCATCGTCGTCGACGCGGCGGTTGTCGATGAGGCCAAGAAGGCTTTCCGCAGCTCGCGCAACCGCGACCCCGATGCTGAGGAACTCGATGGCTTGACGCAGCGCTGGCTCGACAACGAAGTGTTATTTCGTGACGGCGTGGCGCTGGGTGTGGACCAGGGGGATGCCGTCATCCGCGAACGGGTGATCTTCAAGATGTTGGCCTTGATGGAGGCCGGCCTCAGGCCCCCGCCCGCGAGCGAGGCCACGCTGCGCGCGTGGTTCGACAGCAAGCGCGCCACATACGACGAGCCGGCGCGCTTGGACTTCCAGCAAGCGCTGCTGCCCGATGGCGACACTGAAGCCGGCGCACGCGCTCTGGCCCGTTCGCTGAACACCGACGCCAGCACAGAAGGCAAAGCCAGCTTGCGTGCGTTCAGGGGTCGGTCTCTGGCGGATGTTTCTCGGGACTACGGCGCCGAGTTCGCGTCGGCGCTTGAACGTGGCCCGGTGGGCGCGTGGCGGGCGTTGCCGAGCAACGATGGCTGGCGCGTGTTTCGGCTCGACGCCGTCACGCCGGCCAAGGCTGCGGTGTTCGAGGACGTTCGCAGCGCGGTGCTGCAGGACTGGACCGATGCCACGATGGCCGAGCTGCGCACCCAGGCCGTGCGCGAGCGCGGCAAGAAGTACAAGCTCAAGCGCGAGCCGGCTGCGTGATGAACGTCTTCAGCCCCGGTGTGCAGCTGCGCAGGCCTTGGCGCTGGCCTTGGCGCTGGCTACTTGCACTGCTGGGTGCTTGCGCGCTGCTGTCAGATGCCCACGCGCATGAACTCAGCATCGCCGAGATGGAAATGCGCGAGGTTGCGCGCGGCACTTTCAACTGGCAGTGGACGGCCAGCGGTAGCCGGCCGGCCGCCACCGAGTTGGCCCCGGTATGGCCTGCGGGCTGCGTGGCCGAGCAAAACCAGCTCCGTTGCCGGGAAGGTGGACTCAAAGGCTCACTTAGCGTGGATGGCGTGGGCCAGCGCTACTCGGCGGCGATCATCAAGATCCACTGGCTGGACGGCCAGATGCGCGTCTATACGCTGACCAAAGGCCAGGCCGGGGTGCAGCTGTTCGGCAGCGCCAATGACCAGCGCGGCTGGTCCGAAATCGCATGGACCTACATCACGCTGGGCGTCGATCACATCCTGCACGGCTTCGACCATCTGCTGTTCGTCCTCGGCCTGCTCTTCCTGGTCGGTTTCCGGCGCAAGCTCGTTTGGACGATCACGGCCTTCACCGCGGCGCACAGCATCAGCCTGGCGTTGAGCGCCCTGGGCTGGGTGACGTTGCGATCGCCTCCCGTGGAAGCGGCGATCGCCTTGTCCATCGTGCTGGTCGCGGGCGAGGCCCTGCACCGGCGCGAGACGCTGGCACGCCGCTGGCCGGCGCTGGTAGCCTTTGGCTTTGGACTCATCCATGGCCTGGGCTTTGCGGGCGCGCTGAAGGAAATCGGGCTGCCCGAGGCGCATCTGACGCTGGCGCTGCTCACCTTCAACCTGGGTGTGGAGATCGGGCAACTGCTCGCCGTGCTGGCGGCCTGGCTGTTGTGGCGCCTGGTCAGCAAGCTGCCGCGCCTGGAGCAGGCGCGGACGGTGCTGCTCTACACCATGGGCACGGTGGCCGCCTACTGGTCTTGGCTGCGCGTGGGAGCCATCCTCGGCGTCGGTGCCGGTTGACGCTGCGGGACGCAGACCCACTGGCCAATGGCGCCGGCGCGCTCCTCGGGCGCATTGAGTGGGCGACGGCTTTCCCGTTCGTTCACAGTTCAGCTACGACCGGCTGGCGCTGAGCTGAGTCCGTGTCTGCTGCTGGATCACGCCGGCCCGGCCCGTTTCGAGCCCGTCACACAGCCGCGCGGCGTCGGTGAACATCCGCACCGCGGTTTCGACGCGCTTGCGCGACCCCGCTCAGTCTTTTCCAGTCGTCATGCTGTTGATGACCACGGCCAGGATGACGCCGAGCAGGACCACTCCGATCGTCGACAGCGATCGCCAGACCAGCCCGCTGTCACCGATGTAGCCCCAGATGCCGAGGATCGACACGGTCGTTCCGAGGAGGATGCAGATCAACCCGACGATCAACGCGATTCGATTCAGGTTCATGACATCCTGGCGCACGACCAGCGGTCGACTCGCAACGGGCGGCGCGTCAATTCGACGACCCCTGTTGTCCCTTGAAGCAAGCGATGTGCAGGTTCTCGCCGGCGCTGGCGACGTGATAGTGATATCCGCGGGCCGAGTCGCTGTGGCCGCGGCAGGTGTCGAGTGCCGCGGATTCGGCGCCGGCGACGTCCTTCAGTGCGTAGAGCCCATAACCGTCGAGCGCATAGCCGATCAAGGCGGCGTGGCCGTCGGTGCTCTCCACCTGATGCGAGCTGCCTGTCGCAGCGTGATAGTGATAGCCGGTGTGCGGATTGACGTGACCACCGTTGACGTCGAACGCAGCGATGGTGAACGCCGCCTTGATGTTCGCCACCGGTGCGGGCGCATCGATGACGATGCCATTCAGTGCAACGCCCACACCGCTCATGCCGATCGGAGCGGTGCCGCTTGACAGCGCAACCGGCGTGACAGGAATCAACAGCGTGCGCGAAATGCCGCCGCCAACGTAGGCCATCTGGCCCTCGACACAGTGGTTGTTCAGCGCCAACGGAACATTGGGCACAGCAGCAGCCTCGAACGAGGCCTGTGTGTCGGTGACGTTGACCTTGCCGCTTGCCAAGTCGAACAGCTTCCAGTTGCTGTTGCCATAAAACGTGGCCAGATTGGCGATGAACGCGCCGGTCAGACCATGGGTGGCGCCACTCTCGATCCACATTCCGACCGTGCTGGTGTCGGTGCTCAAGCGCTTGCTGGCGACGTCGGCATAGACATTGCCCGGACAGAACGGTCCGACCGCGTGATCGGGCGGAGCGCCGACGGTGACGATCTGGTAGCAGCTGGTGGTGGTGCCACCTGACAAGGTGCAACTCACGGTGCTGACGGCGGTCTTCAACCCGGCCGTCAGAAAGTTGGCCGGCACGACCGCCAGTTGACTTGCCGACGTGGTTGGCGTCGTGGTGGTCGTGGTGGCGGTTGTTGTCTCCACGCTGGTTGATCCGGTACCACCGGAGCCGCCGCAGGCCGCGGTCATGGCCGACGCCGCCACCAGCAATCCGGCGCACCGGGTCAGGGTTTGATTGAGTTTCATGCAGACTCCAGATGCTCAGGGTGTCGACCCGGAAAACTCAAGTCTGCGTGATCAATGTGGCGAAACTGTGGAGATCGGCTGACGCCGTGAACAGCGCGCGGTAGAACGGCAACTGGCCGCGGCCCTGTGGCGCGAACGAATGGGCGCAACGAACGGGCGCACGCACGAACCGGCTCATTCCGGCGCATCGAACCGGTAGCCGACACCGTAGACCGAGGCAATGGATTCATCGTCGGGGTCGACGGCCAGGATCTTTCGTCGCAGGTTCTTCACATGGCTGTCGATTGCGCGATCGCTGACATCGCGCAGATCGCCGTGCACGCAATCGAGCAGTTGCGCCCTGGAGAACACCCTGCCCGGTCGCCCGACGAGCAGGCGCAGCATCCGGAATTCGAGCCCGGTCAACGGCAACCATCGACCCCGCCACGCGATCCGCAGGCCATCCTCGTCGATGGCCCAGGCCGGTGCAGCCGTTCGCACGCGGCCCTCGCTGCGTCGCACCAGGGAACGCACCCGGGCCATCACCTCACGCGGGCTGAAGGGTTTGCAGACGTAGTCGTCGGCACCGGTATCGAGGCCGAGCAGGCGATCGACCTCGTCGACGCGTGCGGTCAGCATCAGGATCGGGACATCGCTGAACTGGCGCACCTCACGGCACACGCCGACCCCATCGAGGCCGGGCAACATCAGATCGAGGATGACCACGGCGGGCGGCCGTTGTTCGATTTCAGCCACCGCCAGCCGGCCGTCGTCGACCGCGCTGGCGTCGAATCCTTCGGCGCGCAGATAGTCGAGCAGCAGCTGCGCGATCTTGGTGTCGTCTTCGACGACCAGGACATGCCGCCTGTCGGTCATGCGCTTGGGCCGGCCAATGCCGGCAGGTCGATGTGGATGTGCAGGCCGCCGAGTGTCGACACGCCGGCCACGATGCTGCCGCCGTGACTGCGCACGATCGCTTCGCAGATGGCCAGACCGAGCCCGCTGCCACCGCGGTGGCGACTGCGCGCCGCGTCGGCGCGGTACAGGGGCTCGAACAACCGCGATCGGTCGGCCGGCGGCACACCGGGTGCGCTGTCGTCGAGGTCGATCGCGACCGATGTACCGTTGCCTCTCATCACCAGTGCAATCCGGCCCGGCGAATCGGTGTACCGCAGGCTGTTCTCGAGCAGGTTGACCAGCAACTGTTCAATGCGGGCATCGTCCCAGCATACCGGCAGCGTTGCCGGTTCGATATCGACGATCAGCGACAAGCCCTGCGATGCAGCGCGCGCTGCATGGCGCAGGGCCAGATTGCGCACGAAGGCCGCCGCATCGAATTCACCGAACTGGCAAGGCAGGGCCTCCAGGTCCGACATCGCCAGCAGATGCAGATCGTCGACCAGCGTGCCCAGCCGCAGCACGTCCTGGCGCAGCGATTCGATGGCCGGGCGATCGAGCGGTCGCACACCGTCGACCAGCGCCTCGATCTCGCCGCGCAAGACCGTCAACGGCGTGCGCAGTTCATGCGAGATGTCGGCCAGCCAACGCCGCCGCGCACCCTCCAGCCGCTGCAGGCCTTCGGCCATCTGGTTGATGTTGCGCTCGACATCGCCGATCTCGTCGCTGCGCGCAGCGTTGCCGCTGGCTGCTGCTGCTGCCGACCCGGACGTCGAACTGGCCGCGGGCGATGCGCGCGGTGGCATCCTGAACCGCCTGCAAGGGCCGCACCCAGCGTCGCGCCAGCGACCAGGCGCTGAGCAGCGCCAGCAGCAGAAGGAACACGGCGACGCCGATGATGCCGAGGTACTGCGACCGCAGAAAACGCGAGTCGACCGAGTCGGGCACGCGCGCACCCGGGCGCATGCGGGCCAGCGCCACCACGGCGCCGTCCAGACGGATCGGCCGGTCGATGAACGGACCATCCTCAGGCCGCATCGGTCGGCCGAGCAGTCGCTGACCATCGATTCCGACCACCGCGACCCGCGACCCGAAACCTTCCGGACCCTCGCGCGGCGGGCCGCCGCCGAAAGGCCGGGGCGGACCGGGCGGGCCGGGTCGATCAGGCGGCCCGCGAGGCGGACCTGACGTCCTTGCAGCCAGACCTTGCCGTCGGGCAAGGCCGTCGAGCAATTCACGGATGTCGAGGCGGCCCTGAAGAATGGCATCGACGCCGCCGGCCTGGCGGGCACGATCGGCCACCAGTTCGGCAAACTGCTCGAGCTGATCGACATCACGGGCGGCCAGATAGTCTGCAAAGCCGCTGCGCAGGTTCCAGGCGGTTACCGCGCCCATGGCAAGTACGCTGAGCAGCACCGCCGCCAGCAGCATCAGCGACAGGGTGTGGACGAGACGCAGGCGCATGGGCCATTGGAGCAGCAATTTGTGGGCGGACTGTGGAGACTCTTCCATCTTCCTTCCACATTCGCCGCACAGACTTGCCTGGTCGACCGAAGTGGCCGACTGCCCTGGACAACGCTGACCGATCAGCCCCGTCCCAACAGGAGAACCCGCGATGGCACTGTTCCACCCCAGCTGTGTGAAAACTTCATTCGCGGCTGCGCTTGCGCTGGTCGGCGCCGCATTCACGTTTTCGGTCTGCCTCGGCGATGCCGCCCACGCACAACCCGCCGGCGCGAGTGCCGGGCGACCAGACGGCGGACAACGAGCAGGTGGCCAAAGACCGCAACCGCCACAGGAAGCACTTGCCGCATGCAAGTCGCTGACCAGCGGCGCCGCCTGCAGCTTCACTGCGCCGCAGGGCAGTGTCAGCGGCAGTTGCTGGGCACCCCAGAACATGCCCCTGGCCTGCAGGCCGAAGGACGGCCCGGCAGCCGGCGGCCACCCGGCGCCCACGCCGAAATCCTGAATTGGCCGATCCGCACGATCTGCTCAAGCCACGGCTGCCCAGGTCCGAGTCACCGCATCGAAACATCACCTTGCAACGAGAACCCCTGTGAGCCACAACCGTCCATCGACCGCTTCATCAGCAGCCTGCTTCACATTGTCCGTCCTGGCCTCGCTTGCCGTGACGGCCTGCGGTGGAAGTGCCGACGGCACCGGAGTGGCCGGTGCGCCGACCATCGGCACCGCGACAGCCGGTGAAACCAGTGCCAGCATCAGTTTCACCTCACCCACGTCGAACGGCGGCGCCACCATCCTCGGCTACACCGCGACCTGCACGTCGGGCACCACGTCGATCACCGGATCGGCAAGCACCAGCCCGGTGCTGGTGACCGGCCTCGGCAACGGCACCGCCTACGCCTGCACCGTCACCGCCACCAACGCCGCCGGCACCGGCCTGGCGTCGGCGTCGGTTTCAGTGACACCGGTCGCAACGGCGACCGTCACCGCCGCGGGCAGTACGGCCGGTATCGAATGCAACTACAGCTTCAGCGCACTCAACCTGTCGGCATCGGTCAACCTGATCAGCAAGGCCGACTGGTCGTGCACCGGCAACTCGCGGGTGCTGGCTGCCAATGGGGTGCCCGACCACGGCGTCGGCACGTTTCCCAATCCGGCCAACCCCAATACGATCGCCGAGCAGAACGTCGCGGCGACGTTCACGCTGACGCCGACCGTCAGCACCACCGCCACCCAGCTCGGCGGCCCCGCCGGGGTGATCGCTTTCCTTCTGAACGGCGTGAAGATCGACGCCGGAACCGGCGGATCCTGCGACAACAGCGGCACCTCGTGCAGCCTCGGCGACAACAGCGGCGCCTGGAACATCGAGGCGCTGGGCCAGAGCAGCTTCAGCTTCGGCACCGACAGCAACAACGCCCATGTGCAGCCCGGTGGCAGCTACCACTATCACGGCATGCCCGAGGGGTTCATCACCAAGCGAGGCGGCAGCAGCTCGACGATGACCTTGATCGGCTGGGCAGCCGACGGCTTTCCGATCTATGCGCGCCATGGCTACACGGTGGCCACCGAGGCCGGATCGTCCTTGAAGGTGATGACCGGCAGCTACCAGAAAGTGAGCACCGTCAGCGCCAACCGGCCGTCGACCACGACCTACGCGCTCGGCACCTTCGCACAGGACTGGACGTATGTCGCAGGCTCGGGTGACCTGGACCAATGCAACGGCCGGTTCGGCGTGACACCGGAGTTTCCGAGCGGCATCTACCACTACTACGCGACCGATTCCTACCCCTACTTTCAACGCTGCGTGAAGGGCACCGTGACGACAACCGGTGGCGGCCCGCCGCCGCCGGCAGGATCCTGACCGCTTGCGCCTGATTCCCATGCCGAACCTCTCGATCACTTCGCCTGCGGCGTGCCAGGCTCGACCGCTGCGTGGCCGGCCTGGCCGCTGGTCGTCGCTGCGCGCGACGCTGGCAGCAGCACTGCTCGGCCTGTTTGCCTGGCCTGCCGCCAACGCCCACCTGATGGTCGCGCAACACGGCACGCTGAACATCGTCGGCAATGGCGCGTTCATGGTGCTGTCGCTGCCGGTCTCGAGCTTCACCGGCGTCGACGACGATGGCGACGGCGCGTTGTCGCTTGCCGAGATGCGCGCCCACGCGGCCGACATCCAGGCGCAGGTTCGACGCGGCGCGGTCTTGAGCGACGCCCAAGGCGCGCGCCCACTCGAAGGCCTGATGCTCAACCTGTCGCCACCCGACGACAGACCGACCGCACCCGCCAGTCAGCTCGTCGTGATGGGCCGCTTTGCGCTGGACTCGCAGACCGACGGGCTGACGTTCGAAGTGTCGCTGTTCGGCAAGGGCAGCGCCGAGCAAGCGCAGGAAATCACCGTCAGTCGCGGGCCTGAGAAGCAACGCATGCTGCTGGCGCCGGGTCGCGATCAGCGCGAGATCCTGCCAGCCGCCTGGTCGGTGCTGGTCGATCACGTCGCACTCGGTGCCGAGCATGTCTTGAGCGGCTTCGATCACCTGCTGTTCCTGCTGGTCGTGCTCGCCACCGGCTGGAGCCTGCGCCAGACGGTGCTGGCCCTGAGCTGCTTCACGGTCGGCCACTTCATCACGCTGGCCGGCAGCGCCTGGCTCGGCTGGGCCGTGCCAGCGTCGATCGTCGAACCCGCCATTGCCGCAACCATCGTCGGCCTGGCGCTGTTCGACCGCTGGTCGGCGGGCCGAGCGCAGCCAGCGCCTGCAACGCTGCGGCTGGCGCTGATCTTCGGCGCAGCGCTGATCCACGGCCTGGGTTTCGCCGGGGCCTTGACCGACCTCGGACTCGATTCGGATCACCAGCTGCCGAGCCTGGCCGGCTTCAACATCGGCATCGAAGCCGGGCAGCTCGCCGTCGCGCTGCTCGCCACGACGCTGATGGCGGCGATCACCCGCCTCGCCGGTGGCCGTGCGATGACCCTGACCACTCGGCTGGCCTCGTACCTGGGGATGGTCGCGGGATCGGTCTGGCTGGTGCAACGCGTGCTCGTCGCCGTGTGAACGACGTGATGAATGAAATGACCGGGCGCCATCCGTGAGCGGTGCAGCACCCAACCGCTGGCGGGTGATCCTGCTTCGCTGCGACGGCTCACTGGGCCTGCACTGCTACTGCGACAGCGAGCGGCAGCTCGACTCGCTGATGCGGGCATTGCGCTCGCGCGTGCTGCTGGTCGAGGGCTTCACGGTTTCCTGACGATCCCGACGGCAGAGCTGTCGGTCATCCGTTTCTCAATCTCCCAATGAAATACATCGAACTGGCCTTTGTCGTCATCTGCGTGGTGGCGATTCTTCAGGCGCTCGGTCGTCGCTTGCCGGTGCCGATGGCCGCACTGCAGATCGCTGCCGGCGTTGCCTTGTCGGCGGTCGCCGCGCTCGACGACCTGCACGGGCAGACGCCGTTGCTGTTCGTGATGCTGGTGCCGCCGCTGCTCTACATCGAGGCCTGGCAGGTGCCCAAGCGTGAACTGCTGCGCTCGATACGCCCGGTGCTCGGCCTGGCGATCGGCCTGGTCGCACTCACCGTGGTGGTGATCGGCTACGGGCTGCACGCCTTGTTGCCCGGCATGCCGCTGGCCGTCGCATTCGCGTTGGCGGCTGCGTTGTCGTCGACCGACACCGTGGCGGTCAGCAATTTCATCAGCAAGATTCCGCTGCCGCCGCGCCTGCAAACCCTGCTCAGCGGCGAAAGCCTGCTCAACGACTCGGTCGCGCTGGTTGCCTTCAAGGTGGCGGTGCTGGCGGCGGTCACATCGCAGTTCTCGGTCGGCGAGGCGGCGCTGTCGCTGTTGACGGTCTCTGCGGGCGGACTGGTCACCGGCGCGGCCGTGGCGCTGGTCGCCAATGCGCTGCGGCGCAGCCTGATGTCCGGCACAACCGACAGCGTCAGGGTCGACACGATCCTGTCGCTGCTGATTCCCTACGCGGCCTATCTGGCCGGCGACAAACTGCAGGTGTCGGGTGTACTCGCCGTGGTGGCCGCCGGCCTGTGCGGCGGCGTGCTCGATCGCAAGCATCTGCGCGCCAGCACCCGGCTCAACGGCATTGCGTTGTGGAGCACCGTCACGCTGACATTGAATGGTGCCGTGTTCGTGATGCTGGGCCTGGAAATGCGGCAGGTGCTGCAGCGTGTCGACGGCTACAGCCGCTGGACACTGCTCGGCTACGTCGCGCTGCTGACGCTGACCCTGTTTGCGCTGCGGCTGCTGTGGACGATGCTGCTGGCCTGGTGGTCGGGCCGCAACCGCGCAACCACCGGCGACAGACCACAGAATTTCATCATGCTGGTCGTGATCGTTCTGTGCGGGGTTCGAGGTTCGCTGGCGCTCAGCGCGGCACTCGCGATTCCGCTGCTCACTGCTGCCGGCAGCGCGATGCCCGGCCGCGACCTGGCGATCTTTCTGGCGGCCGGAACCATCGCGGCCAGCTTGCTGCTCAGCGGTGCGGTCATGCCGTTCCTGAAGTTTCGCGCTGCCGCCGATGACTCGCGCGCGCTGACTGCATCGTGCGTGCAGATGGCCATCGCCCGGGTGGCGCTCGGCGTGATCGACGACGACCCGCTGAATGCGGTTTCGGCCAAGGTTCGTGAATGGGCGGCCACCTGGAAGCGCCTGTACGAGAGCCGGGTTGCGGCATCGGATCCGACCGACAGCGCAAGCAGCGCGGAGCATCGCCGCGATCTTGCCGCGCAACGCCAGTTGTCGATGAACGTGTTGCTGGCCCAGCGGCGCGAACTGACGCGGCTGCAAGACGAAGGCTCGTTGACCCATGCCGTGCTGCAGGAAATCGAGGTTGATCTCGATCTGGCGGAGATGGCACTCGACAAGCTCGAATGGCGCGGCGCCAGGACCGCCTGAACTTTTCACAATCGCCCCGCAGGTCTCAGCGATCGCGTCAGGCTTGGCGCCACAGCTGAGTGGCTGCCGCGGTCGATCCACGTTTTCACAGCCCGAACGAACCCGACATGATTCGATGCATCCAACCGATGGCTGCCGTTGCAGCGCTGCTCTCGGCGATCGTTGCGGCGTCCGCGCTTGCACAGAGCGACAACGCGAACAGCAACCGCAACCGCAGGCGCCAACTTGCGCAGTCCTGACCCGGCCGCCCAGCGCGTCTTCAAGAAGCGCAGCAAGTTGCCGCCGAGCGCAGCGACGCGCGCCCTGATGCAGCGCAATGGTCAGGCCTCGGGCGCGCAGTTCGGCGACCCGTTGGCCGATCTCGATGCCGTCAGCCGCGCCGCCTTCGATACGGGGCTGGCCGAGTTCATTGCGGTCGAGACAGCCGAAGGCGGGCTCGGGCCGATTTTCAACAACAACGCCTGCGCGGCCTGCCACAGCGCCGGCGGAATCGGCGGCGCCAGCGAGCTGACGGTGACCCGCTTCGGGCGCAGTGTCAACGGACAGTTCGACGATCTGGCAGCGCTCGGCGGATCGCTGCTGCAATCGCAGGCGATCCATCCCGACGCGCTCGAAGCCATTCCGCCCCAGGCCAATGTGGTCGCACTGCGTGTGACGACGCCGCTGTTCGGCCTCGGGCTGATCGAGGCGATCGCCGACGAGACCATCGAATTGAACGCGCAGCGCCGACAGCCCGATGGCGTGAAGGGACGGGTCGCGCGTGTTCTCGACGTGGCAAGCGGCAAGCGACGGGTCGGCCGTTTTGGCTGGAAGGCCCAGCAGGCCACGCTGCTGGCGTTCTCCGGTGACGCCTATCTCAACGAGATGGGCGTGACGAGCCGGCTGTTCCCGACCGAAAACGCGCCGAACGGCCGCACCGAGCTGCTCGATCGATTCGACCTGGTGGCCGATGTGGAAGACGCCATCGACCCGGCCAGCGGCAAGAGCGACATCGACCACGCGACCGATTTCATGCGCTTTCTGGCGCCACCGCCGCAATTGCGCAAGGACGCCGCAGCAGTCACCGGCGAGCGCATGTTCGCCAAGGCGGAATGCACGGCATGCCACACGCCGACGTTGACGACGGCGCCGAATTCGATCGCCGCGCTGTCGAACAAGACCCTGCACCTCTACACCGATCTGTTGCTGCACGACATGGGCAAGCTGGGCGACGGCATCGCGCAGGACGCCGCCGGTCAGACCGAGATGCGAACCGCGCCGCTGTGGGGTCTGCGCGTGCGCACCGCCTTGCTGCACGACGGCCGCGCCACCACGGTGCGTCAGGCCATCGAATGGCACGACGGCGCAGCCAGCGCATCGCGGCGCCACTTTCAGGCATTGACCCCGGTCGAGCAGGCGCAACTGCTGGCCTTCCTTCAGACCATCTGAACGCCTCGCCCCGCCGTGAGGGGAAACCGACGTTGAGTGCACGCGCAACTGGTCGGCAAGACGAAGGGACATGGAACGACCGGGGAGTCGATCAACGCCGGCCCGGACCCGCGGTACGGCAGGTGCAGCATGAAGGTGCCGGTCTGGCACTTGAAGAGTTTGGCCGCCAGGTGGATCGAGGTGCCGTTGCCCGAGTTGGCCACGCTCAGCTTGCCGGGATCGGCCTTGGCCGTGCGGATCAGGTCGGCCACGTTGTTGATGCCGTACTTCTGCGCCATGGCCGGGTTCAGCACCAGCACATTGGGCACGCCGGCAACCAGCGTGATGGGCGCGAAGTCCTTCACATGGTCGCAGGGCATCTTCGGATAAAGCGACGCGTTGATGGCATGCGTGCCCACCGCGCCCATCAGCAGTGTGTGGCCGTCGGGTGCCGATTTCGCCACTTCGGCTGCGCCGGTGTTGCCGCCAGCGCCTGGCTTGTTGTCGACCACGAACGGCTGCCCGAACACCCGCTGGGGAACAACTGCTCGTCCGAGGTCAACCGCGCTTCGCGGATCCAGGTTTCCACCGCTGTGCGCGTTGGCTGCGTGATCTCAAACAGCACCGGCCGACCCGTCTTGTGCTGAGTGATGACCGCGCGCGGCGCAACTTGGCCACCGTGCTGAATGTCGCGCACTTTCAATGCGACGAGATCGCATCCGCGCCGCCAGGGTGCCAGCAAGCTGGACGAGAAGTTCAACCTCATCGCCACCCAGCCTCTCATAGGACGCGCGAGAGATGAACTTTCCGTATCCCTGCAGCTTTCCGTCCGGCCGCTACGTGATTTTCTATGTCCCGATCGAAGACCGCATCGACGTAGTGCGAGTGCTCCACGACGCACGGGACATCGACGCGGTTTTCGACGAGAACCCGTAGACCATTCATCGACGCCGATCGTCGTTGATTTGATTGCATCGCGGGGTGCAATATCCAGCATCAGGCCCCGTCGCCGGTCAGGTTGGCAAGAAGGATTCGGGCAGTTGCTGGATTGGTCGCGCAAGGAACGTTGTGAACATCGCAGGCCCGGACCAGTGCGTTGATGTCGGGTTCGTGAGGTTGCGGCGTCATCGGATCGCGCAGAAAGATCACCAGCTCGACCGCGCCGGTGGACAAGCGCGCACCGATCTGCAAGTCGCCACCGAGTGGCCCGCTGAGCAGGCACTCGATGCCGAGCCCTGCACATTCGCGCAACCGCTTGCCTGTCGTGCCGGTGGCCATCAGCCGATGACGACCGAGCTGCGCCGCGAACTCCTGTCCCAGCGCCACAAGGGCATCCTTCATGCGGTCATGGGCGATCAGCGCGATGTTCATCCTTGGGACCGCCCGGCCGCTGTGAAGGTGCTGATGGCCACCGCGTGAAGCAGTGAAAGAAGTAAGCGTGGGGATTTCAACTCAGATGCTCCCGGCCAGCATGCCGGCCACGCTGCTGACCAGTTCACCAGCCCGCGTGCGAAGCTCGTCGAGACTGCGCCCCGGCTTGTAGAGCCAGCTACCGACACCAACGCCGACCGCGCCCGCGGCGAGGAACGCCGTGGCATTGCTTGCCTCGATGCCGCCAACCGCATAGATGCGCACGTCGGATGGCATAACGCTGCGCCAGGCTTTCAGCGAGGCGATGCCCAGCACGTCGGCCGGGAACAGCTTGAGCGCTGTCGCTCCAGCGTCCAGTGCGGCGAAGGCCTCGGTCGCCGTGGCGACGCCTGGAATCGATGTCAGGCCCAGTTCGCGAGTGCGGCGGATGACGTTGACATTCATGTTTGGCGACAACACCAGTGCCCCGCCGGCTCTTGCTACCGCCTCGACCTGCTCAATGGTCAGCACGGTGCCCGCGCCTATCGTCGCCTTGCCGGCAAGGTGTTGATGGAGCAGCCGGACGCTTTCAAGTGCCTGTGGTGAATTCAACGGCACCTCGATCGTTTCGATGCCGCTTCCCACCAGGCAATCGGCGACCTCGATGACGGTGTCGGGCGTGACCCCACGCAGGATGGCAACGATGCTCATGGACGACTCTTTCGTTCAAGTTCAAACCTGGGTGGACGATGGCGGCACCAGGCCCGCAGCCCGCGCCACTGACAGCAGGCCGCCGAAGACGGCGTCGCCGGCGATTTCTCTGGTGGTCAAGCCGAAGCTGCCCATCGCGCTGGCATAGCGCTGCGTCAGTTGCGCAGACCCCAGCACCGAGATGGCCTGCTGAGGGTCGCGCTTGCTGAAGCGGCGCAAGGCCGCCTTGACTTCGGCGCCGATCAACATGCCGGACAGATAGTCGGCTAACGCGTGTGCGGGCAGGCGGTCCATCAAGCCTCCGGTTCGCACCCGGAACAGCAGGTTCTCGAGGTCGTCGTTGATGGCTTCGTCGACCCCTTGCCGGAAGGCATCTGGCGACCAAACCGCTTGCACCATCACACGGGCCAGGCTGCTGTGGTTGCGCAGCAGCTCGAACAATTCGCCCGTCATGTAGGTCTGGAAGCTTTCGATGCGGCCAGCGGCGCCCAGCGTCATCCACTTTGAATGGGTGCCAGGCAAGATGTGCAACGATCCCGGCGCAGCCTGGATGCCGAACAACTGCGTTTCCTCGCCGCGCACCACGTCCCATCCGGATGCGTTCGATCCGCTCTTGAGCCCGGGCACGATGAACAGCTTGCCCGTCGCGGTGGCGGCCGTGTCCGGTCCTCCGTGAAGATCGACGCAAGCCAGAGACCGCGCCAACTGGTTCAAGTCAGCGGGGCAAGCCACGTAAGGCACCTCGACAATGCCTTGTCTGGATCCGATCATGCCGCAGGCCAGCATCGGCACCCGGTGCTCGGCTATCCAGTCGCCGCAGAGGCTGAACAAGGCAGCGCTGAAGGCGCCGTCCTTGACGGCGAAGACGCCGTTCGAGCTTTCGCGTCTATCGACCAGATCGCCTTGGTCGTCGAGCAGGGCAGCGCGCAGATTGCTGCTGCCCCAGTCGACGCCGATCAACACAGGGGTCGACGGGTTGGAGGGTGGGACGGCCATGACGTTGTGCCTCACTTATCGTGCGTAGACGAGGTCGCGGATGGCGAGTGACACAGTCGGGACGTAGCTGACCACCATCAGGCAGGCAACGATCACCAGCACGAAGGGGATCAGGTCACGGATGATACGGTCCACCGGTATGTTTGCCACCGTGCTGGCGGCGAACAGGTTGACGCCGAAAGGCGGCGTGATCATGCCAAGCGCCAGATTGATGATCATGATGACACCGAAATGCACCGGGTCGATTCCGAAGTGAACGGCCACCGGCACCAGGATTGGCGCCAGCACGATGATGGCCGCGCTAGTCTCGATGAACATGCCGATGACAAAAAGCGCCAGATTGATGCCCAGTAGAAAAAGGGCCGGCGAAGTCAGGACACTGACCAACCAGGTGCCGATCGCGTCGGGCACTCCGGCCCGCGTGATCAGGAAGGCGAACATGCCGGCATTGGCGATGATGAACATGATCACCGCGCTGGAGATTGCCGACTTGCGCAGGATCGCCATCAGGTCGCGCAGCTTGAGTTCGCGGTAGATCACGGTTCCCACGAACAGGGCGTAGAACACCGCGACGGCAGACGCCTCGGTGGGTGTGAAGATGCCGCCATAGATACCGCCCAGGATGATGACCGGCATCAGCAGCGCCCAGCCAGCCTTCAGCGTGGCGGGCAGAAACTTCTGGCGGTCGGCGCCATCGTTCTTGCCCCAGCCCTTGATCTTGCAGTAGATCCAGACGAAGAGTGCAAGGCCGGCGGCGACCAGAAAACCGGGGCCGATGCCTGCAATGAACAGCTCACCGATCGAGACCTCGGCGCTGACGCCGTACAGGATCATTGGGATCGACGGCGGGATGATCACGCCGAGCTCGGCCGATGTAGCCTGCAGTGCGGCGGCAAATGGCCTCGGGTAGCCGTGCTTGACCAGTGCTGGAATCAGTATGGCCCCGATGGCGAAGGTCGTGGCTACCGATGAGCCGGACACCGCTGCAAAAATCATGCAGGTCAATACGCAGGTCATGGGCAGGCCACCCTGCACACCGCCGACAACACTCTTGGCAAATTCCACCAGGCGACGCGATATGCCGCCGGTTTCCATGATGTTGCCGGCCAGGATGAAGAAGGGGATGGCGGCGAGCGGGAACTTGTTGATCGCGTTGTACATCTCCTTGACGGAAAGGAGCATGTGCGCGTCGCTGAGGTAGATGCCGAGGATGGCCGACAGGCCAATCGACACGGCGACCGAGACGGTGAGTGCAAAGCACATCACCATAGCCAGGATCATTGCGCCGGTCATTGCGCAGTCTCCAGTTCGGCATGTTGCGGATCGAGCACGTTGGCAACGATGCCCAGGACACTGAACACGCCGCCGACCGGCATTGCCAGGTAGGCCCAGAACATCGAGAACATTTCCATCCCGGCTATCGATTGAACTTTGCTGCGCACGGCGTAGTCCCATCCCCACCAGATCACGACGCCTATCAGCGTCATGGCTGCCAGCGCTGCGACGAGGCTCAGCACCAGCTTGCCCTCCGGGCCGCTGCGCCGATGCAACAGATCAACACTGACCATGGCGCCGCGGCGGAATGCGCAGGGAATTGCGAGAAATACCATCCAGATCAGGCTGAGGCGGATCAGCACTTCGGTCCACTCGACCGTCAGCTCCAGCAGGAACCGCGAGAGGACCTGGAATACGCCCAGACTGCTGGCGATAGTCAGCATCAGGCAAGCGCCGGCGAGTGACACCGCGGTGGTGCGCCGTTCGACGGCGAGCAGAAGATTCTTCATGTGCGATCCAGTTTCGTTCAGTGCCCCGGCATCGGATGTGCCGGAGCCCGATGCAACAGCGCAAACTCACTTGTAGCTGGCGATGCGGTCGAGGTTGTCCTTGCCGAACTGCTTCTCGAAGGTGGCCCTGGAGCCAGCCATCATCTCGACGAACTTGGACTTGTCGACGTTTTCGGTCACGATCATGCCGCGGCTGCGCAGCATCTCCACACCCTTCTCGTCGTCGCGATCGACGCGCGCATTGTTCGCTGCCGAACCTACCTTTGCCGCTTCGACAAAGGCCTTCTTGTCGGCATCGCTGAGCTTCTCGAACATCGCCTTGTTCATCAGGAATACCGATGGCGAGTAGATGTGGCCGGTCAGGGTCAGGTATTTCTGCACCTGATCGAACTTGCTGGTCATGATCACCGTCAGCGGGTTCTCCTGGCCGTCGACGGTGCCCTGCTGGAGCGCGGTGAACAGTTCGACGTAAGGCATCGGCGTCGGCAGGATGCCCAGGTCCTTGAAGGCGGTGATGTGCACCGGGTTTTCCATCGTGCGCAGCTTCAGGCCCTTGACGTCGGCGGGCGACTTGATTTCGCGCTTGCTGTTGGTCATGTGGCGCACGCCGTTCTCGGCCCAGGCCAGCGCCTTGAAGCCCTTGGGCTCGAATTTCTTCAGCATGTCCTGGCCGATCGGGCCGGCAAGCACGGCGCGGGCGTGTGTCTTGTCGCGAAACAGAAAGGGCACGTCCAATATGCGCAGCTCGGGCACAAAGTTGGGCAGCGGGCCAGTCGACGTCATTGTCAGCGCCTGGGTGCCCAGCTGGACTGCCTCGACCGATTCGCGCTCGCCGCCAAGCGAGCCGGCGTAGAACGTCTCGATTTTGTAGCGTCCCTGGGTCAGCTTCTCGACCTCCTTGGCAAAGGCATCGATGCCGGTGCCCTGGTGCGAGTCGTGCGCGATCGAGATATTGATCTTCATCACCGTCTGCGCCGAGGCGGTGGCCATCAAGCCGGCGACGAGGCCGACGGCGACGAGAGTTTTCTTGTACATGCGGTGCGAGTTTGCTGAGGTCATTGGTGTCTCCTGATGAAACGAATGCGGAACAAGGATGGCTCGGTAGGAGCCGAGGGGGATGAATCAGGTGCAGCGGTAGCGTTCGAGCACATCGCGATTCACTTCTATGCCGAGGCCGGGACCGTCAGGAATCGCCACTCGACCGTCACGCATCGAGATGGCGCCGAAGATCAGGTCATGGCGGAACGGATGCGTGGACTGGTCGTACTCGAGCATCGGCTCGATCGGGTGCAGCGCCAGTGGGGCCGGCGGCAGCGTCGCGATGAACTGCAACGATGCGGCCAGGCCAATGCCCCCGGCCCAGACATGCGGGACGATGGGCATATGCCAGGCCTGTGCGATGGCGGAAATCTTGCGGCACTCGGTAAACCCGCCCGCCGAGCACAGGTCGGGCTGCAGGATGTCGACTGCCCTGCGCGAAATCCAGTCACGGAACCCGAATTTGGTGAACTCGTTTTCACCCGCAGCCAGGTGGATGTCGGTGAGGTTTTTCAGCTCGCAATAGCCGTCGATGTCTTCAGGCGAGATTGGCTCCTCGAACCAGTGGATCCTGGCCGGCTCGATGGCCTTGAGCAGGCGCCGTGCGGTGCCCAGGTTGTATGCGTGGTTGGCGTCCACCATCAGTTTGGCGTCCGGTCCGACCGCCTCGCGTACGCTGTTCACGTAGGCGATGTCCTCCTCGAGACCGAAACCGATCTTGAGCTTCATCGCCGTGAAGCCGTTGCCGAGATGACGTCGCGCTTCGGCCATGGCTTCAGCCGGGTAGTTGCCGCCTTCGCGGCGGTAGAAGCCGGTCGCGTAGGGCTGCACTGAGGTGCGGTAGCTGCCACCCAGCAGCTTGTGCACCGGTTTGCCGAGGGCTTTGCCCAGACAGTCCCAGATTGCAATGTCGACCGCGCTGATCGCGTTTGGAACCGCGCCTTTCTGGCCGAACGGTCGGGTGCGGTTGTACATGCGCTCCCACAACGCGTCGACGTCGAACGGGTCGGCGCCAATGAGCAGCGGCTTGAGCGCGGTCTGCACGATGGTCGCAGCGATCTCCGGCGGCTGCAGTCCGTGGCACAGGGCTTCGCCCCAGCCGATCACGCCGTCGTCGGTGATTAATTCGACGATCATCGAGCTGCGCCTGTGAACCCAGCCCATTGAAAACGCGAAGGGCTCGTCCAGCGGGGTCGAGAGAATGTGGGTTCTGACGTCTACGATGCGCATGTCGGGCTGACTGTCCGTTGCCTGAATAAATCATATAATAAGATTTAATGGATTGGAGATCATCAGTGCAAACCCTTGGGTCTGGCATTCGAACGGGATCCCTGAGCGCCCAGGTTGCGGCCGAACTTGGCCGACGCGTCGTGGGCCGTGTCTATGCCGCGGGATCGACGCTGCCCCCGGAGGCGACCTTGCTGGAAGAGTTCGATGTCAGCCGTTCCGTGCTGCGCGATGCGATCAAGTCGCTGGAATCGAAAGGCCTGCTCGAAGCACGGCAACGCCGCGGCACCTGCGTGACGCCGCGCGACGGATGGAACATGCTGGATGCCGAGGTGCTGGGCTGGATCGCTCAGTCGAACGCCGATCCGGACTTCCTGATCCGGCTGACCGAGGTCAGGCTGATCGTCGAACCTGGTGCGTGCCTGCTGGCCGCCCAGTCCCGCAACAAGGACGGCTTGAAAGGCATCGAGGCCGCATGGCAAAGCATGGTTGACAACGTCGACGATGCCGACCGGTTCGTCGTCGCCGACCGCGACTTTCACTTCGCCGTATTGAGAGCCGCCGGCAACGAATATCTTGCGGCAATCGGCACCGCCATTTCGGCCGCATTGACCGTCAGCCTGCAGCGCACGAACCCGACGCCGCAGAGCAACCGCGCATCACTGCCGTCGCACGAGCGAATCCTCGTTGCATTGCGTAACCACGATGGGGAGGCGGCCGCCACCGAGAGCCGGCGTCAACTGGCCGAGGCCATGCAGCGGTTGAGGTCGAGTGTCGGAAAGACCTAGTTCCGCGGGGTGGCGACTGCCGGGCTCAACGACCAGAGGTTTTCACCCTCCGGGACCAGCACTTGCCTGCGTTGGCACGATGCCTACCGGCGATCCCGCACACGACCCTTACGGTCCGTACTGACGGTCGATCGTGTAAACGCCTCGTTGTGATAAATCAACGCGTCGAGGGCATCTGCCGCCGCGCATTCATTGGCATTGGCAATCGCGCGGGCAAGGTTGCCGTGCAGCTTTGCCATCGATTCGGTGTCGTTGGCCTGGCGCGGGCACCTGCAGCTTCAGTTCGACTTCGCCGCTCGGGCACTTCCGGGTCCCTCGTTATATAGACGAGCGGCCGCTTCAGAGCGACGAGTTCACTGCGACCAATGTCGCTGATGGGTCGCGGGCTGCCGCTCGCGCTAGAGCAAGGCGGTCATCGGCCGCTGGCTGCCTGCAATGCGCAGCGTGCGGCGAACACCAAAGCCAACGATGCGCAAACCGGTGGTCTCGATCCCCGCCACTGATCGGTCAGGTTGCAATGCAGGCCCTCAACCCAACACCGTATCGTTGTTCATCCGGCAGGCTCCTGCGTCGGGCGTGCGATGTCGGCCAGAGCTTCCCGCAGGCCGCGTTCGGCGGCATCGACCGCCCCGGCGAGATAGCCCGGGAACTGCGTTGACCATTCACTGCCAATGCCGACCAGCCGGCCTCGCCATGCGCCATCATCGGCGCTGCTCGAAGGGGCTGCGGCATGGTGGCCCGCAGCGTCCTGGTCGTCGTCGGTCGCGGTCAGCGGGTCGGCGGTCCAGTCCTTCAAGGCTTCGCCGACGGGTGAACCGGCACGCTTGCCAAACAGCCGGGCGAGCTGCGCGCGACAGTGGGCGCGAAGCACCTCGTCGGGGACCTGCCGACGCATCCGCGCCGGCACGCCGATGAAGCCGAACAGCGCGGCATGGCCGCCGGGCATCGAGGCGTCATGGATCTCGCCCATCGGGCCGACGCTGCTGCGGGCACTGCCGGAGAGGGCCCCCTCGCGCCAGAACGGCGCGTCGTAGACCGCGACGTATTTCGCGTGCGGCGCCATCCAGGTCGGCGTGGCCCGCCAGTGGCGCACAAGCTCGGCCGGCAGCGCTGGCTCGAACTGCAAGCGGGTTGCTGCGAGTCGCGGAGGCAGGGCCAGCAGCACTTGCTCGACGTGCCAGACCGTGGCCTCGTCGGCTGAATCGTCAACCGTCAACTCGACACGAGCGGCGTCGCAACGCAGCCGCCTCACCGTCTGCCCGGTGCGGACGATGGCCGGATCGAGCCGAGCGTGCAACGCAGCGACGAGCTCACCCGTGCCGCCCACCAGCCGCATCGACGGCGGCTCGCTGGCACAGGCTTGCGTGCGAAGCGGCCGCGTCTGCGTCGAGCGCTCGACGAGCATGTCGCCGTCTTCGAATTGACCAAGGCGCTGGAGCCCCAGTTCGGTGATCAGCCGGTCGAGTTGTGGCTGCAACGCTGGCCAGAACCAGCTTGCCCCGAGGTCGAAGCGATCGAGCGCCGACCCCGCCATATCCACACGCCTTCCCGCGGCGTCGACTGAGAGGATGCGGCCGCCGAGCGTGGTGCGTGCCTCTAACAGCACGACGTCGCGCACGCCTTGCTGCACGAGCCGCCATGCTGCCACCAGACCGGCCAGGCCTCCGCCGACGATGGCGATGCGGGCATGCCACGCCGTCACGTTGCGAGCCCGGTCAGGTGACCCGTCTTCAGGTAAATCGTGGTGCCGGCGTCGCCCGCATGGAGCTCGGAGGCGTCGCCGGGCGGAAGCCTGAGCCAGCCCAGCGCAGCGAGTACGGTGGTGCCAACGATCGACCGGCCTTCGATCACCAGGAGCTCGGCACCGCCTGCTGCGTCCAGGCGCAACGTGTGGCCGGGCGGCAACCGAAGCAAGCTCACCTGCTCGCGGTCCGCTGCGTACAGCACGCAAACCTCGTGACGGCCGTCAGTCCGCCAGGTTGATGGATCGCGCGTGTCGACGCGCACGGTGCGCGTGTCGGTCTCCGCCAAATGCGACAGCTTCACGAAGATGAGTGCGCCGTCTGCGCTCGACGGCTGATGCGCCGAGCCTGGCGGATTGCGCAGGTAGCAGCCGGGCCCGTATTCGCCACTGCCGTCGGAAAAGGTGCCAGACAACACCAGGATCTCCTCGCTGCCCGGGTGACCGTGCGCCGGGTAGACCGATGCGGGCGCATACCGCGCCAGGCTCGCGGCCCGCGCTCGCTCTGCGCCCAGGCGGTCCAGCATCACCCGTTCCACGCCGGGCTGCGGCGACGCCACCCAGCGGTGTTCAGCCGGCGACACGGTGGCGCGGAGCAAGAAGTCGGGGTGTACGAGCATGATCAGACGCCACTGTAGCCACGTCTTCCAGCTCCGCTGCGGCAGCACCGGTTCGTGCTCTTCGGGTGCAGTCGTTCAGCCGCTCCATGTCCCGCATCCGGCATGTCGCACCGCGAACGAATTCCGTCGCCGGGCTGTGAGATCTCGACCCGATCAGCGGCTGGCCTCCTCTGGGCTCAGGGACGCAGCGTGATGCTGCGGAACCCCTGCGCAGTCCTTTGCGGTTGGTCACCTCAGGTCGCATTTCATCGGCACTCTGAGGTGCGTCGCCGCCTTGCTCGACGTTCAATCGCCTGCCTGACTCCGCTGGATGTGGGTGACGGTGACCAGGTTGTCGTCGCCGTCTTCGCCTGGCCGCCATCGGCGGACCTTGCGAACGCGGCCGGCGCGAGCCGCCGCGCCGGCGCCGTCCCTACAACGGCTTTGCCCGCAGCACGCCCCCAGCGCGCACGAAGTTGCCGCCGCCCAGGTGGTGGATCGTCTGGAGCTGGGTGTTGTCGTCGCGGAAGAGCCAGTGGCCATTCGCGAAGATGCGTTCGTCGGCGGCGGCCGCGACCACCTCCGCGAAACAGGTGTCGTAGGCATCCTCGGCGTGCGGCTCGCGGATCAGCCGACATTCGAGCCATGCCGCGCAGCCCGTCTCGATCAGTGGCACACCGAGCACGCTCCCCGTCTTCATCGCGATGCCGTGGCGGGCGAACTTGTCGCCGTCGCGGCCGCTCGTGCTGCCGACGGCGTAGGTCAGGTCGACCAAGCTTGCACCCGGGATGCACACGCCGAATGCGCCGCTCGCCATGACGAGCTCACGCGTGTAGGTCTGCTTGTCGATGACGATGGCCACGCGCGGCGGCGTGAACTCGACCGGCATCGACCAGGCAGCTGCCATCAGGTTGCGGCGCGCACCGTCGGCACTGGTCACCAGCACGGTCGGACCGTGGTTGATCAGGCGGCTGGCATGCTCGAGCGCGACCGAGCGGAAATGTTGATGATCCATGAACTTCGATCTCCCTGGAGGGCAGCATTCAGCCAGGCGCCGGCCGATCACTTGGCAAACAGCATCCCGATGTCGGCAAAGGCCTTGAACTCCAGCGCATTGCCCGAGGGGTCCAGGAAGAACATCGTCGCCTGCTCGCCCGGTTCGCCCTTGAAGCGGATGTAGGGCTCGATCACGAATTCGACACCGCCGGCTTTCAGGCGCGCGGCGGCATCCTCCCAGTCGGCCATCGGCAACACGATGCCGAAGTGCCGTACCGGCACGCCATGGCCGTCGACCTCGTTGCGCTGCGCGCGGCCGGTCTCGCCAGGCGCGAGGTGCGCAACGAGCTGGTGGCCGTAGAAGTTGAAGTCGACCCAGTCGTCTGCGCTGCGGCCCTCGGGGCAGCCGAGCAGCTCGCCGTAGAACCTGCGGGCGAGTGCGATGTCGTGCACCGGGAATGCGAGGTGGAACGGCGACAGCGGCGCGGGATTCGTGGTCGGGGCTTGCATGGTCATGGTCGTGGTGATGGTTCGTGGGGTCGACGTGGGATTGCTGGCACGACCTGGATTGGCCGGGCCCCGGCTGCGTCGGCACGGCGAATGGTAGGCCGCCGGAGGAAAAAGAATACCAATGGATTTTGATCCAGGCACAAGGGAAATCTGTCGATGATCCGCGAGCTGAAGACCCTGCTGGCCGTGGCACGAGGAGGAAGCTTCGCTGCAGCAGGCGACCGCATCGGCCTGACGCAGGCGGCGGTCAGTGCGCAGATGCAGCGCCTGGAGGCCGGGCTGGGCTTCCAGATCTTCGACCGCACGGGTCGCTCGGCGCGGCTCAACGCCCAGCGACATCAGACGCTCGCGCAGGCGCAGGGCTGCTCAGGCTCTACGGCAACCTGGGGTCGAGCGACGCCGGACGGCCCGTCACCGCCGTGCTCGACATCGGCGCGATCGCATCGGTGCAACGCGCGCGGCTGCCGGATGCGCTGGGCAGGTTCCACAAGCAGGTTCCCGGCTGTCGCACGCGGGTCGTTCCGGGCCTGTCCCTGCAACTGCTGAACCTGGTCGATGCCGGCGAGATTGCCATGGCGGCGATCATCCGGCCGCCGCGGAGGAAGCGATCGACCTGCCGGCCGCCGAACGAGGCGCGGGTCGTATCGGACGAACGGGCTGGCTGTTCAGCAGTTCGGCCCAGTCGCTGCCCTCGACGTGGCGTGGCACGAGCAGGCGAAACGGCTCGTGCGCCAGCGTCGTCCAGCGCAAGTCGCTCTGAAGCGCGAACGCCAGCCTGTCGCTCAATCCCCGGTCGGCGAGATCCGGAACTCGAGCACCGACGCATCGGACTCGAGTCGATTCGCAAGCCGCGATGCGGCGCCGCGATCGGGGGTGCGCAGCACCATGCTGTGTCGGCGCACCCGGCCTTCGCCGTCCAGCCGATGGCTGAAATTGGCGATGCTGAAGCCGTGACCCTCGATCAGTGCGCGCAGCGGCTCCTCGGCCGGGCCGGTTTCGCGCGTGAAGCGCACCTCGAAGTGATAGTAGGCCTGCGTCGGCATGCGTGCCTCGATCCAGCGGAACAACGAGAGCACGCCCAGCGTCATTGCAACCGACAGCGCGAGCGGGAAGTAGAAACCGACGCCGGCCAGGATGCCGATGGCGGCGGTGATCCAGATCGACGCCGAGGTGGTCAGGCCGCGCACCGACAGGCCTTCCTTGATGATGACCCCCGCGCCGAGGAAGCCGATGCCGGTCATGATGCCCTGCGCCATGCGCGTAGGGTCGAGCCGGACCGACTCGGCCGCACCGCGCACCCAATGGGCTTCGTAGACGGTGACGAACATCAGCAGGCACGACGCCGTGCAGACCAGCGCGTGGGTCCGGAAGCCGGCCGGCCGGCCGTGGTAGGAGCGCTCGTAGCCGATCATCGCGCCGGCCACCAGCGCGGCCAGCAGGCGGACGGCCATTTCGGTGTCGTCGGCGGTCAACAAATTCGAAAGGTCCATCGCGTCGGAGTATCGGCCACGCCGGGCGGGGCTCGGCCGAGTCGTGTCGCAACGCACCGACGCGCAGCGCGCCCGGCGTCCCTCGGCACCCCACGACACAGGCCCTCGGCGTCGCCTCTGATGGGACGCAGACCGGTCCGTGCGCCGCGCTCCGGTCCAGGCTTGCCTCGACCGCCCGCCAGTGTCACCATGGGGCTTGCAGACCAAACCCAGACATTGGCATCCGTTCGGGACATGGACCACCGTGCGTCGGCGGATGCACCGGCGCGGGCGTGCGCTGGCCGTCATCGGCGCCGGGCTGCTGCTCGCGCTGTGGGGGTTGGTCGCCCTGCTCCAGGCGCCGCACGACGATGCCCGGCGCATTTCCGGCCTGCCGACCGAGCGCTTCGTCGGCGACCTGGCCGAGATGCGCGAGCGGCGCGTGCTGCGGGCCCTGGTGGTGCCGAGCAACAGCGATTTCTTCCTGTCCGGCGCGCGCATCGAGGGCCTGCAGGCCAGGATGCTGCTGGAATTCGAGAAGCAGCTGAACCGCGGCATCCACAGGGCCGAAGACCGGATCCGGGTGCAGTTCCTGCCGGTCACCTTCGACCGGCTGATCCCCGAGCTGCTGGCCGGTCACGGCGACATCGCCGCGGCGATGCTGACGCTGACACCCGAGCGCGAGGCGCAGGTCGCGATGGTGTCCGCCAAGGCAATGCCGGTCAGCGAGGTCGTCGTCAGCCACCGCGGCAGCGCCGCGCCGCGCAGCCTGCAGGATCTGGCCGGTCGGCCGGTCCATGTGGTGCGCGGCAGCAGCTATGCCGAGCACCTGCGCGAGCTGAATGTCGAGCTCGAGCGCCAGCAACTGGCGCCGGTCGAGATCCACGAGACCGATTCGATGCTGATCGGCGAAGACCTGCTCGAACTCGTCAATGCCGGCGTCGTCGAGCTGACGGTGGTGGACGACTTCAAGGCGCGCCTCTGGGCCAAGGTGTACACCGACATCGTCATCCACGATGAGCTGCGGGTCACCGAAGGCGGGCATGTCGGCTGGGCGGTGCGCCAGCAGAACACCGGGCTGCAGGCCAGCCTGCAGCAGTTCCTGACCCGGGTGCGGCAGGGAACGCTGCTGGGCAACATGCTGGCCACGCAGTACCTCGGCCGCAGCGATTCGATCTCGGACCCGACCCACCCCGACGACCGGCGCCGGCTGGAGGCGGTGCGGCCGCTGTTCGAACGCTACGCGAAGCAGTACCGCTTCGATCCGCTGGCGCTGCTTGCGCAGGCCTATCACGAGTCGGGCCTGGACCAGGGCCGGCGCAGCGCACGCGGCGCGGTCGGCATGATGCAACTGCTGCCGAGCACGGCGCGCGATCCGAATGTCGGCATCCCGGATATCGTCGACAGCACCGAGAACAACGTGCACGCCGGTGCCAGGTACCTGGCCCATCTGCGCGACCGCTACTTTTCATCCGACGAGATTGCGCCGCAGGAGCGCATGGCCTTCGTCTGGGCGGCCTACAACGCCGGCCCCGGAAGGGTGGCACAGATGCGCAGCCTGGCCGACCGGATGGGACTGGACCGGAACCGGTGGTCGGGCCATGTCGAGGTGGCCGCCGGCCGTCTGGTCGGCCGCGAGACGGTCGACTATGTCGCCGACATCCGCAAGTACCAGCTGGCCTATCGCCTGCTGGAGCGGCATGAACAGCGACGCGAACCGGTGTCCTGACGCTCCGGCGCGGCGCCCGCCGGCGGGCCCCCGACAGCCGCCGGCGTGGTAGCGCTGCCACGCTGCCTACAATCGGCGCATGCCGTCCGAAGCAGCTCCGTCCCGCCGTCCCCGCCGTGGCAGCGGGGCGGTCACGCTGCACGATGTGGCCCGGTTGGCCGGGGTGGCACCGATCACCGCATCGCGCGCGCTCAATTCGCCGGATCAGGTGTCGGCAGACGTGCGGCGCAAGGTGGCCGATGCGGTGGCTCGCACCGGCTACGTGCCCAATCTGCTCGCCGGCGGCCTGGCATCACGGCGCAGCCGGCTCGTCGCGGCGGTGGTGCCGACGATCTCGGGCACGGTCTTCCTGCGCACCGTGCAGGCGCTGACCGAGGCGCTGGCCGCTCATGGCTACCAGGTCATGCTTGGCCAGACCGGCTACCACGGCAGCCGCGAGGACGACCTGCTCGAGGCCATCATCGGGCGCCGCCCCGACGGCATCGTCCTGACCGGCATCATGCATTCGGCGACCGGTCGACGTCGCCTGCTCGCGTCGCGGATCCCGATCGTCGAGACCTGGGACCTGACACCGACGCCGATCGACATGGTGGTCGGCTTCTCCCATGAGGAAGTCGGCGGTGCCGTGGCCGACTTCCTGCATCGTCGTGGCCGACGTCGACTGGCGCTGATCAGCGGTGACGATGCCCGCGCGCTGCGCCGGCGCGACGGCTTCGTCGCGGCCAGCGCCCGCCTCGGGCTGCCCGCGCCGCGGGAGGTGACTGTCGCGGCGCCCACCACGGTGCGCAGCGGCCGCACCGCGCTGGCCGGCCTGCTCGGGAGCGCCGACCGGCCCGACGCCGTCTTCTGCAGCTCGGACCTGCTGGCGCTCGGCGTGCTGACCGAGGCCCGCGCCAGCGGATTCGCAGTGCCGCAGGACCTGGCGGTCATCGGCTTCGGCGACCTCGAATTCGCCGCCGACCTGCAGCCGGCGCTGACGACGGTGCGTGTCAACGGCGAGGCGATCGGGCAACAGGCCGCGAGCTTCATCGTCGAGCGCGCCGAAGGACGTGATGTCGAGCCGCGCTGGATCGACATCGGCCACGCCATCGTCGAACGCGACAGCACCTGAACCGGGGGTCGGTGCCCGCTTGCAGCGCACAGCAGGTAGCGCTACCATTGCGGCCGGTGCGGCCAGGAACGGCCTCGCTCCTGCCGTGGCCTGCCGAGTGCAGGCGATCGCGGGGCGCGGCTGATCCCGGCGCGCCGGGACCGCGCCGATCGGATCGGCGGACAGCCAGGAGCCTCCCCCAGATGACGACCAGTACCCCGCGCATCACCGCGCTGCGCGTGATTCCGGTAGCCGGGCGCGACAGCATGCTGCTCAACCTGAGCGGTGCGCACGGGCCCTTCTTCACCCGCAACCTGCTGATTCTGACCGACAGCGCCGGGCGCAGCGGCATTGGCGAGGTGCCGGGCGGCGAGAAGATCCGTCAGACGCTCGAGGACGCGGCGTCCCTCGTTGTCGGCCAGCCGATCGGCTCGCACCAGCAGCTGCTGCAGAAGGTGCAGCGCACCTTCGCCGACCGGGATGCCGGCGGGCGCGGCCAGCAGACCTTCGACCTGCGCACCACGATCCATGCGGTCACCGCGGTCGAGTCGGCGCTGCTCGACCTGCTCGGCCAGCACCTGGAGGTGCCGGTGGCCGCGCTGCTCGGCGAAGGCCAGCAGCGTGACTCGGTCGAGATGCTCGGCTACCTGTTCTACATCGGTGCGCGCAGCCGCACCGACCTGCCGTATGCGAGCGAGCCGGATGCCGACGACGACTGGTTGCGCCTGCGCCACGAGGAAGCGATGACGCCGCAGGCGATCGTGCGGTTGGCCGAAGCGGCGCGCGAACGCTACGGTTTCGACGATTTCAAGCTGAAGGGCGGCGTGCTGCGCGGCGACGACGAGGTCGATGCGATCGTCGCGCTGCACGAGCGCTTCCCGCAGGCGCGGGTGACGCTCGATCCGAACGGCGGTTGGCTGCTGAAGGATGCGATCCGGCTCGGGCAGCGCATGCGCGGCGTGGTCGCTTATGCCGAAGATCCGTGCGGCGCCGAGGATGGTTTTTCCGGTCGCGAGGTGATGGCCGAATTCCGCCGCGCCACCGGTCTGCCGACCGCAACCAACATGATCGCCACCGACTGGCGCCAGATGACGCATGCGCTGGCGCTGCAGTCGGTCGACATCCCGCTCGCCGATCCGCATTTCTGGACCATGGCCGGCTCGGTTCGGGTGGCGCAGACCTGCCGCGACTGGGGACTCACCTGGGGCTCGCATTCGAACAACCACTTCGATGTCTCGCTCGCGATGTTCACCCACGTCGGCGCCGCGGCACCCGGGCGCGTGACCGCCATCGACACCCACTGGATCTGGCAGGACGGACAGCGCCTGACGCGCGAGCCGCTGCGCATCGTCGGCGGCCGGGTGCAGGTGCCGGACCGTCCCGGCCTCGGCATCGAGCTCGACATGGTCGAGGTCGAGAAGGCACACCAGCTCTACCTCCGGCACGGTCTGGGCGCGCGCGACGACGCGACGGCGATGCAGTACCTGATTCCGGACTGGACCTTCGATCCGAAGCGGCCGTGCATGGTGCGCTGAAGCAGGCGCGGTGGCGCAAGCCATTGCCATTCGAACCTGAATGCGGTTTCTTCCGGGCCTGCAAGCCCTCCTCCACAAGGCCAAGCGCGACATGACGATCCACCTGAAGAACCTGATCCTGGGCGCCACGCTGGCGCTCGTCGCCGCACACGTCGGCGCCCAGTCCTGGCCGACCAAGCCGGTCCGCATCGTCGTCCCCTACCCGCCCGGCGGATCGTCGGACATCATCGCGCGCGCCATCGCGCAGCCGCTCTCGGAGGCGCTCAAGCAGACGGTGGTGGTCGAGAACAAGCCCGGCGCCAACGGCAACACCGGCACCGACATGGTCGCCAAGTCGAATGACGGCCACACCCTGCTGCTGTGCGACGTCGGCGCACTCGCCATCACCGCCTCGGTCTACAAGCAGTTGCCGTTCGATCCGGGCAAGGACCTGCGCGGCGTCACGATGCTTGCCTATTCGCCGCACCTGCTGGTGGTGCACCCGTCGGTCCCGGCCAACAACCTGCAGGAGCTGGTCGCGCTGTCGCAGCGCCAGCCGCTGAATTTCGCGGTCACGGCCATCGGGAGTGCGCCGCACCTGGCCGGCGTCGCGGTCGAGCAGGCGACACAGGCGAAGTGGCAGTACATCCCGTACAAGGGCGGCGCCCAGGCGATCGGCGACACCGTCGCTGGCCAGACCCAGGTGCTGATGAACGGCATGCTGGCCACCCTGCCGCATGTGCAGGCGGGCAAGCTGAAGGTGCTCGGCGTGTCGAAGGCGACCCGCGTGCCGCTGCTGGCCGATGTGCCGACGATCGCCGAGCAGGGTGTCAAGGGCTTCGAATCGGGCACCTGGCAGGGCCTGCTGGTTCCGGCCAGCACGCCGCCGGCGGTGTTGAACCGGCTCTCCGCCGAAGTGACCCGCATCATCCGTTCGCCCGAGGTGCGCGAGCGGCTGGTTTCACAGGGCGCCGAGGTCCACACCATGTCGCCGGCCGGCTTCTCGACCTTCTTCGAACGCGAGCGCCGCAACTGGGCCGCGGTCGTTGCCAAGGCCGGCGTGAAAATCGACTGAAGGAGACCGACATGGTGAAACGTCATCGCATCGTGCAGGCCGGACGCCTGCTGCCGGCTCTCGAGCGCCAGCTGGCCGAACGCCATGACACGGTGCGGCTCACCGGGCAGGCCGATCCGCAGGCCTGGCTGGCCGAGCACGGAGCTGGCGTCGAGGCGCTGGTCACATCGGCCGGCATCGGGGTCGGCGCCGACACGCTGGCCCTGCTGCCCGACCTGCGCGTCATCTCGAGCTTCGGGGTCGGACTCGACAAGCTGCCGCTGGCCGCCGCCGCCGAGCGCGGCATCGCGGTCGGCTACACCCCGGACGTGCTGAACGACTGCGTCGCCGACCTGGCCTTCGCGCTGATGCTCGACGTGGCGCGTCGCGTCAGCGAGGCCGATCGCTTCGTGCGGCGCGGCACCTGGAGCGCGCCGGGCGCCGGCAGCTTTCCGCTGGCGCGGCGGGTCAGCGGTGCACGCCTGGGCATCGTCGGTCTCGGCCGCATCGGACGGACCATTGCGCAGCGCGCCACCGGCTTCGAGATGGAGATCCGCTACCACAGCCGGCGCGCGGTCGACGATGTCGCGTGGCGTCACGAACCGTCGCTGCACGAGCTGGCACGCTGGTGCGACTTCCTGGTCGTCATCACCGCCGGCGGCGCGGCAACCCGTCACCTGATCGACGCTTCGGTACTCGATGCGCTCGGGCCGCGCGGCTTCCTGGTCAATGTGTCGCGCGGTTCGGTGATCGATGAGACAGCGCTGGTGCGCGCACTGGCCGAACGCCGCATCGCCGGCGCCGGGCTCGATGTGTTCGAGAACGAACCGCAGGTACCGGCGGAACTGATGGCGATGGACCATGTGGTGCTGCTGCCGCACATCGCCAGTGCCACCGAGGAGACGCGCGAGGCCATGGCCGAGCGCGTGCTGGCGAACCTGGAGCGCTTCTTTTCCGACGGCACGCTGGTTTCAGCGGCACCGCTGCCGGACGCCGGCGGCTGAGCCCGGCGATGCGCGCGCCGACCTCTGGCTGGCGCACCGGGTGGTTGCCGCGCTGCGCGAGCCGCTCGTCGGTGAGATCGCAGAGATTGCAGGGATCGCAGACAGTCTTTCCTCTGAGACCTCTGCGCCACTCAAGAAACAAGACCTTCAACACGGAGAAACGGAGGAAACGCAGGGCCACGGAGGGCCGTCTGGCTGTCAATTCGTCCGTGATCCTCCGTTCTCCCCGTTCCCTGCAAACCTCCGTGTAGAAGAAAGACCTTGGCCGAAGCCGTTTCTCCGTGAACGCCCGCGCGACCGAATGCGCTTAGAGTCGCTCGTGCCCGCACGCACCGTGCCTCACCTGCCGAGGTGGCTCGGCCCGGCACCGCCTCCGACCCTGCAAGAGCACCCGAAGATGACGCTTTCCGACCGCGCCCACAGCCCAGCTGCCGAACGCAACGCCGCGCCGATCCTGGCCGAACTGCAGCGCCTGCTGCCACCAGGCGGGCTGATGCTCGAGATCGCCAGCGGCACCGGTCAGCACGCCGCCGCCTTCAGCGCCGGACTGCCGGGCTGGGAATGGCAGCCGACCGATGCCGACCCGGCCCTGCTGCCGTCGATCGCCGGCTGGTGCGCCGGTCGCGAGCGCATCCGCGCGCCGCTGCAGCTCGACGTCGCGCAGCCGGACTGGCCGGGCATCCCGAGCCCGGTCGACGCGATCTTCTGTGCCAACCTGATCCACATCTCGGCCTGGGAAGCCAGTGCCGGGCTGATGCACGGGGCCGCACGTCACCTGACACCGCGCGGGCTGCTGATCACCTACGGCCCCTACCTGGAGGACGGGGTCACCACCGCGCCGAGCAACCTCGAATTCGATCTCGACCTGACCAGCCGCAATCCCGCCTGGGGCCTGCGCCGGCGCGAGGATGTCGAGCGGATCGCCGCCGACGCCGGGCTGGCGCTGCGCGAGCGGGTCGGGATGCCGGCCAACAACCTGCTGCTGGTCTGGGGCCGAACCGCCGCGCTGTGAGCGCCGGCTCGACCGGCAGGACGGCGACCATGCTGGCGGTGCTCTATTCGTTCCGCCGCTGTCCGTATGCGATCCGCGCCCGCATGGCGCTGCACCATGCCGGCGTTGCGGTCGAACTGCGCGAGGTGATGCTGCGTGACAAGCCGGCCGCCCTGCTCCAGGCCTCACCCAAGGCCACCGTGCCGGTGCTGCAGTTGCCCGATGGCCGCGTCATCGACGAGAGCCTGGCCATCATGGCGTGGGCGCTGCGCCGCCACGACCCGGACGGCTGGCTGCGGCGGCTCGACGATCCGGCCGATCAGGCGCTGATCGCGGCCAACGATGGTCCCTTCAAGCAAGCGCTCGACCACTACAAGTACCCGGAGCGCGCGCCGGCATCGCTCCGCGGCGACGCGCGCGAGCAGGCGGTGGCGGTGCTGATCGAGCCGCTCGAAGCGCGTCTGCGCCGACAGGCGCTGCTCGGCGGTGCCACCGCGTGCCTGGCCGACGTGGCGATCTTCCCGTTCGTGCGCCAGTTCGCCGCCGTCGACACGGCCTGGTTCAACGCCGGCGGATGGACCGCCACCCAGCGCTGGCTGCAGCACTGGCTGGCCAGCCCTGCCTTCGAGACGGTGATGGTGAAGCGGCCAGTCTGGGTGCCCGACCGGCCGCCGCAGGGCTGCGGGCCCTGACCGACTGCCCGCCAAACAGGCAGCGGCCGCAATGCCAGTGGCGATGCGGGTTGTCGCCGTTGTCCGATCAATTGTTCACAGGCTTGTCCCCGGTTCGTGGGGACAGTTCGGCAGCGTCGCCGGGCCGGCGGGCGTTTCGCCGCGCCGCTGGCGCGCTGGCATACACTGCGCGCCGATGGCCGCAGCCGACCCCTCCGCAATCCGTCGCCCCGATGGCATCGACGAGATCCACATCGACCCGCGGCACCGGCTGGGCCGACATTCCAGCATCCTGTCGCTGGGCGTGCTGGGGACGGTGCTCGCGATCGGACTGTCCGGTCGCGTCGGCGTGTCCAGCCAGACGCACCGCGTCGATGCGCCTGCGGCCCGGCTCGAGATGAAATTTCCGAAGGTGCTGCGCAGTGGCAGCTTCGTCGAGACCCGGATCGAGGTGCAGGCGCGCACCGACATCGCCGAGCTCGTGCTTGCCTTCGAACCCTCGATCTGGCGCGAGGTGACGACCGTCTCGATCCGCCCGTCTCCGGCGGACGAGTCGCATTCGGACGGGCTGCTGCGTTTCGGCTTCGATCGGCTGGCCGCCGGCCAACGCTTCGAGCTGCAGATCCAGCAGCAGGTCAATCCGAGCCGCTTCGGATCGAGCCAGGGTCGCTTCGTGCTGTTCGACGGCGAACGCCCGTTGCTCGAGGTCCCGCTCGCCTACCAGGTGCTGCCCTGATGGAAATCGTCCTGCGTGCGACCGGCATGTTCGCGATCATGTTCCTGCTGCTGCGACTGCTCGGCAAGCGCGAGCTCGGACAGATGACACCGTTCGAGCTCGTCACGCTGGTGGTCCTCGGCGACCTGATGCAGCAGGGGGTCACGCAGAGCGACTTCAGCCTGGTCGGATCGACCCTCGCGATCGCCACCTTCGCGTTCTGGAGCGTCGCCCTGAGCTGGCTGTCGTACCTGTTTCCGCGCGCCGAACGCATGCTCGAGGGCGAGGCGCTGGTGCTGATCTGCAACGGTCGAGCTGATCGAGAAGAACCTGCGGCGGGACCGCATCACCCGGCGCGAGATCGAGTCCGAGATGCGACTGGCCGGCATCGCCACGATGGGCGAAGTCGGGTGGGCGCTGCTCGAACCGAACGGCAAGATGAGCTTCATCCGCCAGGGAGCGGACGCCGGCACCGACAGCGCCAACCGGCAGGCCGACCTCGTGTGAGGCGGCGCTGCGCAGCAGCCGCGACGCCGGCGCAGGCTAGGCCGCCTGGCGCCGCCGGTTGATGCGCAGCGCGATCAGCGTGCAGACCACGCCGGACAGCAGGTAGATGCTGACCGACACCAGTCCGAAACGCGCCGACAGGCCGAGCGCGACCAGCGGCGCGAAGGCGGCGCCGATCAGCCACGCCATGTCGGCCGTCAGCGCCGCGCCGGTGTAGCGCAGGCGCGGCAGGAAGTTGGCGGTGACGGTGCCGGCCGACTGACCGTACGAGAAGCCGAGCAGCACCGACCCGACCAGGATGAAGATGTTCTGGCCCAGGTTGCCGCCACCGAGCAGCCACGGCGCGACCAGGCTGAACAGTCCGATCAGCACCGCCAGCGTACCGAGCGTGCTGCGCCGCCCGATGCGGTCGGCAAGCAGGCCCGACAGCGGCATCGCCGCCGCTGCCAGCACCGCGCCGAGCATCTCGAGGGCCAGGAATTCGCCGATCACCTGGTCCGAATAGAGCATCACCCACGACAGCGGGAACACGGTCACCAGGTGGAACAGCGCATAGCTGGCGAGCGCGGTGAAGGCGCCGAGGACGACGTTCGAGCCCTGCGACCCGAGCAGTTCGCGCACGCTGCACGGCTCGAGTTCACGCGCCTTCAGGTCGCGGTCGTACTCGTGCGTGACCACCAGCCGCAGCCGTGCGAACAGCGCGACCACGTTGATCGCGAAGGCGGCGAAGAACGGATAGCGCCAGCCCCAGTCGAGGAAGTCGGCCTGCGGCCAGATTGCCCCACAGGTAGGCGAACAGGCTGCAGGCGATGAAGAAGCCGAGCGGCGCACCGAGCTGGCCGAGCATCGCGTACCAGCCGCGCGGCCCTCGGGTGCATTCAAGGCCAGCAGCGACGGCAGTCCGTCCCATGAGCCGCCGAGGGCCAGCCCCTGGCCGATGCGGAACAGGGCCAGCAGGCCGATCGCCCACGCGCCGATCGACTGGTAGCCTGGCAGCAGCGCCATGCCGGCGGTCGAGCAGCCGAGCAGGAACAGCGCCATCGTGAGCTTCGCGCTGCGACCGTAGCGGCGCTGGATCTGCATCCCGACCAGGGTGCCGATCGGGCGCACGACGAAGGCCAGCGCAAGCAGCGCGAACGAGTACAGTGTGCCGTCCAGACGGTCGGCAAACGGGAAGAAGACCGCCGGGAAGACCAGGACCGACGCGATGCCGAAAACGAAGAAGTCGAAATATTCGGATGCACGCCCGATCACGACGCCGACCGCGATGTCGCCCGGTGCCACATTGGCCGGAGCCGGCGGCATCAGCCGGCCGACTTCCAGTTCGGTTGGGGTGATGGCGGCGGTACCGGGCCGGGATGGGTGGGCGGTGCTGGACATGCCGCTATGGTAGCGAGCCGGCGACGCGCCGGGGCGCCCTTGGACAATATGTCCTATCGAAATTCACGCCGACCGGAGCTACATTGCGCTTCGTCGCAACTGGCGTTTACCCTCAAATCCCTCGTCCCGATGTCCCACGCATCCGTGCCCCGCACCCTCCTGGCCCGCGGCAGCCTGCTCGCCGCGACGCTCGCACTTGCCGGCTGCGACTGGGTCGTGATGAAGCCCTCGGGGTTCATCGCCCGCGAAGAGGCGCAGCTGATCGTCACCTCCACCGTGCTGATGCTGCTGATCATCGTGCCGGTGATCGTGCTGACGCTCCTCTTTGCCTGGCGCTACCGGGCATCGAACCGCAGCGCGCCCCACGACCCGGACTGGGACCATTCGACCAAGCTCGAACTGGTGATCTGGGGCGCGCCGCTGCTGATCGTGATCGCGCTCGGTGCGGTCACCTGGATCAGCACCCACCAGCTCGATCCCTACCGCCCGCTGGACCGGCTCGATGCCGACAGGCCGGTGCTCTCGAGCGTTCGACCGCTCGAGGTGCAGGTCGTCGCCCTCGACTGGAAATGGCTGTTCATCTACCCCGAGTACGGCATCGCGACCGTCAACGAACTGGCCGCACCGGTCGACCGGCCGATCGAATTCACGATCACCGCATCCGACGTGATGAACTCGTTCTACATCCCGGCGCTGGCGGGTCAGATCTACGCCATGCCGGCGATGCAGACCAAGCTGCATGCGGTGATCAACGAGGCCGGCGTGTACGACGGCTTCTCGGCCAACTTCAGCGGCGACGGTTTCTCGCAGCATGCGCTTCAAGTTCCACGGCGTCGGCGATGCCGCCTTCGCGCAGTGGGTCGCCAAGGCCAAGGAAGGTGGTGGCGCGCTCGATCGCGCCGCCTACCGTGAACTCGCCAAGCCGAGCGCGCGCGAGCCGGTGCGCTACTACCCGGCGGTGGCGCCGGACCTGTTCAGCCGCATCGTCAACCGCTGCGTCGAACCGGGACAGCCGTGCATGAGCCACGCCATGGCGGATGCGGCACGCGAGACGACCAAGCCGGTGCCGGGCCACGAAGGCCATGTCGATCCGGTACCGGCGCGCCGCTTCGGCGGCTCCCTCCGCCCGATGACGGCGCGGCGCGCCCCCAGAACAGAACAGCGACTTCCCAGATGCCTGAATCCAATCCGTTCGGCCAGCTCGTCTTCGGCCGCCTGTCCTGGCAGTCGATCCCGCACGATCCGATCGTGCTCGCATCGCTCGTGATGGTCGTCCTCGGCGGCGCCGCGCTCGCGGTCGTGATGACCCGCTACCGTGCCTGGGGTCCGCTGTGGCGCGACTGGATCACCAGCATCGACCACAAGAAGATCGGCATCATGTACATGGTGCTCGGCCTGGTGATGCTGCTGCGCGGCTTTGCCGACGCCCTGCATGATGCGCGCTGCACCAGGCGGTCGCCTTCGGCGACAACGCCGGCTTCCTGCCGCCGCACCACTACGACCAGATCTTCACCGCCCACGGCGTGATCATGATCTTCTTCGTGGCGATGCCGCTCGTCACCGGCTTCATGAACTACGTCGTGCCGCTGCAGATCGGCGCGCGCGACGTCGCCTTCCCGTTCCTGAACAACTTCAGCTTCTGGATGACCGCCGGCGGCGCGATCCTGATGATGGTGTCGCTGTTCGTCGGCGAATTCGCACGCACCGGCTGGCTCGCCTATCCGCCGCTGTCGGGCATCCTGCACAGCCCGGGGGTCGGCGTCGACTACTACATCTGGGCGCTGCAGATCGCCGGGGTCGGCACGTCGCTGTCGGGCATCAACCTGATCGCGACCATCGTCAAGATGCGCGCGCCCGGCATGACGCTGATGAAGATGCCGATCTTCACCTGGACCTCGCTGTGCACCAACGTGCTGATCGTCGCTGCCTTCCCGGTGCTGACCGCGGTGCTGGTGCTGCTCTCGCTCGACCGCTACCTCGGCACCAACTTCTTCACCAACGACCTTGGCGGCAACGCCATGATGTACGTGAACCTGATCTGGATCTGGGGTCACCCCGAGGTCTACATCCTGATCCTGCCGGTGTTCGGCATCTTCTCCGAAGTGGTCTCGACCTTCAGCCGCAAGCGCCTGTTCGGCTATGCGTCGATGGTCTACGCGACGGTCGTGATCACGATCCTGTCCTACCTGGTGTGGCTGCACCACTTCTTCACCATGGGCTCGGGCGCGAGCGTCAACTCGTTCTTCGGCATCACGACGATGATCATCTCGATCCCGACCGGTGCCAAGATCTTCAACTGGCTGTTCACCATGTACCGCGGCCGCATCCGCTTCGAGGTGCCGATGCTGTGGACGATCGGCTTCATGGTCACCTTCGTGATCGGCGGCATGACCGGCGTGCTGCTGGCGGTGCCGCCGGCCGACTTCGTGCTGCACAACAGCCTGTTCCTGATCGCGCACTTCCACAACGTGATCATCGGCGGCGTGCTGTTCGGCCTGTTCGCCGGCATCAACTTCTGGTTCCCGAAGGCCTTCGGCTACAAGCTCGATTCGTACTGGGGCAAGTGGTCGTTCTGGCTCTGGATCATCGGCTTCTACCTCGCCTTCATGCCGCTGTACGTGCTGGGCCTGATGGGCGTGACGCGCCGCATGAGCCACTTCGACGATCCGTCGCTGCAGATCTGGTTCCAGATCGCGGCGCTTCGGTGCGGTGCTGATCGCGCTCGGCATCGGCGCCTTCATGATCCAGCTGCGTGGTCAGCTTCCTGCGCCGCGACCAGCTGCGCGACACCACCGGCGACCCGTGGGGCGGCCGCACGCTCGAGTGGTCGACCTCGTCGCCGCCGCCGGACTACAACTTCGCCTTCACGCCGGTGGTGCATGACATCGATGCCTGGTACGACATGAAGCAGCGCGGCCACCAGCGTCCGGCGCAGGGCTTCCAGCCGATCCACATGCCGGCCAACACCGCCGCCGGCTTCGTGATCGCGATGCTGTGCACCGCGCTCGGCTTCGCGCTGATCTGGCACATGTGGCTGCTGGCCGGCCTGTCGTTCGCTGCCGACGCTGATCGCGGTGATCGTCCACACCTTCAACTACCAGCGCGACTTCCACATCCCGGCCGACGAGGTCAGCCGCACCGAGGCCGCGCGCACGCTCGGCGCTGGCCGGCCAGTCCTGAAGGCGCATCCGAAGCACACCATGAGCTCTTCCACGCTGAGCGCCGGCGCAGCCGCGCCGGTCTTCTACGACGACGGCACGCATCACCCCGAGCACGGCACGCTGCTCGGCTTCTGGCTCTACCTGATGAGCGACTGCCTCATCTTCGCGGTGCTGTTCGCGGTCTACGCGGTGCTCGGCCGCAACTACGCCGGCGGCCCGACCGGCGCCGAGCTGTTCGACCTGCCGCTGGTCGCGGCCAACACCGCGATGCTGCTGCTGTCGTCGATCACCTACGGCTTGGCGATGATCGCGATGCAGCACAGAACGCAAGTCGGGCGTGCTGGGCTGGCTGGCGATGACCGGCCTGTTCGGCGCTCGGCTTCCTCGCGCTCGAGCTCTACGAGTTCGCGCACCTGATCCACGTAGGGCGCCGGCCCGCAGCGCAGCGCCTTCCTGTCGGCCTTCTTCACGCTGGTCGGCACGCACGGCCTGCACGTGACCTTCGGCATGCATCTGGCTGGTCGTGCTGATGGTCCAGGTCGAGCAAGCTCGGCCTGACCGTCGAGAACCGGCGCCGCCTGATCTGCCTGTCGATGTTCTGGCACTTCCTGGACGTGGTCTGGATCGGCGTCTTCACCTTCGTCTACCTGATGGGAGTCCTGCCATGAGCGCGGACCACGCACGACCACGGCCCGGCCACGGCCACCACGACCACGACGACGACGACGACCTCGGCTACCACGCCACGGTGCGCGGCTATGTGATCGGCTTCGTGCTGTCGGTGGTCCTGACCGCGATCCCGTTCTGGCTGGTGATGGCCGAGGTGCTGCCCACGTCGGGCACTGACCGCCTTCGTGATCCTCGGCCTTCGCGGCGGTGCAGATCGTCGTCCACATGGTCTATTTCCTGCACATGAACGGCAAGGTCGAGGGCGGCTGGTCGATGCTGGCGCTGCTCTTCACCGCCGGTGCTCGTGGTGATCATGCTGGCCGGATCGATCTGGGTGATGTACCACCTCAACACCAACATGATGCCGCCGCACGATGCACAGCTGATGCAGGAGATGCGCTGAGCCGTGCCGGCCGCGCAGGCGATCGGCGCCGCGCCGTCCGGGTGTGCGGCTGGCGGTGATTGCGCTGGCGGCCGCTCTGCTTGCCGCGCTTGCTCGCCGGACTCGGCGTCTGGCAGCTGCAGCGGCTGGCCTGGAAGCAGGACCTGATGGCGCGCGTCGAGCGCGCGCGCAGCGGCGAGCCGCAGCCGGCCCCCGGTCCGGCGCGACTGGCCGGCACTGTCGACGCGCGCGCGACGAATACCGCCGCGTCGAGGTTCGCGGCCGCTATGCGCACGACCGGGCCACGCGGGTGCAGGCCATCACCGTGCTGGGCAGCGGCTACTGGCTGCTGACGCCGCTGCTGACCGACGACGGCTGGTGGCTGCTGGTCAACCGCGGCTTCGTCCCGCCGGCGCAGCCCGGCGGCGGCGCGGTCGCGATCGACGAGCCGCCGGGCGCGCAGCAGCGTGGTCGGCCTGCTGCGCTTCAGCGAGCCGGGCGGCAGCCTGCTGCAGGCGAACCAGCCGGCCGCAGGACCGCTGGTATTCGCGCGACGTGGCAGCCATCGCGGCAGCGCGCGGCATCGGCCCGGCGCGCCGACCGGTCAGCCGGTCGCGCCGTACTTCATCGACGCGGTGCGCCGGCGCGGCACCGGCGCGCCGCCGAGCGGCTGGCCGCGGCCGGGCCTGACCGTGCTGAGCTTCAGCAACAACCACCTCGGCTATGCCCTGACCTGGTTCGCGCTGGCGGCGATGGTGGTCGGCGGCCGCGATCCTCGTGCTGCGTGCCGACTGGCGCCGGCGGCGGCGCTGGCGCCGGAGCGTGCGGTGAACGGCGCTGCCGGTGCTGACGCGCCGTCGCGAACCGGATGCCGCGCCCGAGCACCGCGCCGGCCGCAGCAACCTGCTGCAGCTGATGCAGCTGCGCTGGATCGCGGTCGGCGGCCAGCTCGTGACGATCCTGGTCGCCGCCCATCGGCATGGGCGCGCGACTGCCGCTGCGGCGAGATGCTGCTGCTGCTGGCCGCGCTGGTCGCTGTTCAACCTGGCCAGCTGGTGGCGCTCGCGCGGCGCGCAGCGCGTCATCGGCAACCACGAGCTGTTCTTCGGCCTGCTGGTCGACGTCGCGGTGCTGAGCGGGCTGCTGTACTTCAGCGGCGGCGTCAGCAACCCGTTCATCTTCCTGTTCCTGCTGCAGGTCGCGGTCGGCGCGGTGCTGCTGCCGCCGCGCCATACCTGGACGATGGTCGGCGCTGACCTGCCTGTGCGTGCTCGGCGCTGACGGTCTGGTACCGGCCGCTCGATCCGCCGGAGCTGTCGGGACCGAGCTTCTCGCTGCCTTACATCGCCGGGCTGCTGATCTGCTTCGCGCTCGACGCGGCGCTGCTGGTGATCTTCATCGGCCGCATCGGCCGCAACCTGCGCGCTGCGCGATGCGCACGCTGGCCGCCCTGCGCCAGCGTGCCGCCGAAGAGGAGCACATCGTGCGCATGGGCCTGCTCGCCTCGGGCGCGGCGCACGAGCTCGGCACGCCGCTGGCCACGCTGTCGGTGATCCTCGGCGACTGGCTGCGCATGCCGGCCTTCGCCGACGATGCCGAGCTGCGCGCCGAGATCGGCGAGATGCAGGCCCAGCTGCAGCGCTGCAAGAGCATCGTCAGCGGCATCCTGCTGTCGGCCGGCGAGGCGCGCGGCGAAGCGCCGGCAGGAGACCGGCCTGCGCGCATTCTTCGACGACCTGGTCGCGCAGTGGCGCAGCACGCGGCCGGCGCAGCCGCTGCTCGTACGACCGCAGCGGCCTGAACGACGGCCGCATCATCGTCCGACACCGCGCTGCAAGCAGATGATCGGCAACCTGCTCGACAACGCCGCCGAGGCGGCGCCGGATCGGCCGCTGCGGGTGCGGGTGGTGTCCGACGTCGACTGGCTGACGATCAGCGTGCGCGACCAGGGGCCCGGCTTCGCGCCGGAGATGCTGGCGCACTTCGGCAAGCCCTACCACTCGAGCAAGGGCCGGCCGGGCAGCGGCCTGGGCCTGTTCCTGTCGGTCAACGTGGCGCGCACGCTCGGCGGCACGCATCGAGGCGCGCAATCCGCCCGGCGGCGGCGCCGAGGTGGTGGTCACGCTGCCGCTGGCGGCGCTGACGAGCGAGGAAGGGAATCGCGGTGGAGCAGCCAGACTGAGCGCCACCTGCTGATCGTCGAAGACGACGACGCCTTCGCGCGCACGCTGGCGCGCTCGTTCGAGCGGCGCGGCTACAGCGTGACGCGCGCGGCCAGCCTGGCCGAGGTGGAGGCGCTGCTGCCGCACAGCCGGGCCGACCTACGCGGTGGTCGACCTGAAGCTCGCCGGCGGCAGCTCCGGGCCTGGCCTGCGTGCAGACGCTGCACGCGCAGCGCCCGCAGATGCTGATCGTGGTGCTGACCGGCTACGCCAGCATCGCCACCGCGGTCGAGGCGATCAAGCTCGGCGCCTGCCACTACCTGGCCAAGCCGGCCAACACCGACGACATCGAGGCCGCCTTCGCGCGCGCCGAGGGCGACGCCGAGGTCGAGCTGACCGACCGCACGACCTCGATCAAGACGCTCGAGTGGGAGCACATCCACGAGGCGCTGGCGGCGTCCAACTTCAACATCTCCGAGGCCGCGCGCCGCCTGGGCATGCACCGGCGCACGCTGGCGCGCAAGCTGGAGAAGCAGCGCGTCAAGTGACGGCGCCGTCGCAGCCCGGCTGCATCAGCCGAGGCTCCAGCTGGCAGCGAACGATTCGCGCCGGCTTGCGCCGGCATACCAGCCGGCCAGCGCGGCATGGCGCTCGCGCCAGCCGATGTCGGCAAAGCGCAGATCGAGATACCACAGTGCGCAGGCGACGCTGATGGTGCCGATGTCGGGGACGGCCTTCGCGAGCCGCGCGACATCGGCGTCGAGCGCGGCCAGCGAGGTCTCGATCTTGTCGAGCTGCCCGGCCTTCCACTCGGGCCAGCGCAGCGGCTCGGGCCGGATCGCTTCCTCGTAGCGCGCCAGCAGCGCCGCGTCGAGGATGCCGTCGCCGAGCGACTGCAAGGTCAGCGCCTGCCAGCGCGGGCGCCCGGCCACCGGAAACAGCGGCCCGTCGGCCATGTCGTCGAGGTATTCGCAGATGACCCGGCTGTCGTACAGCACCATGCCGTCGTCGGTGAAGAAGGTCGGCACCTTGCCGAGCGGGTTGTCCTTGATGATCGTGCGGTCGCGGTCGATCGGATGCGCCTGTGAGGGCAGCAGCTCGATCCGGTCGTCCAGGCCGAGCTCCCGGGCGGCGACGAGGCATTTCCGGACATAGGGAGAGAACGGAGAGAACAGGATCTTCATCGGGGACCTTTCAGGTGGGCGGGAACCACCCGATGGTGCCACCGCCGCCGATCATGCGCCGGCAAGCAGCGCGTCGACCGCCGCCACGTCCGGCATGCCGGCGATCGCGCCGCGCCCCTGCACCGCGAGCCCGGCTGCCGCGTTGGCACGCCGCAACGCCTGCGGCAGTGCGGTGCCGCGCGCCAGCGCCGCTGCCAGCGCGCCGGTGAAGGTGTCGCCGGCGCCGATGGTGTCGACCACGCGCACCGGGTGGCCGGGCACGGCGTCGACGGCCTCGGTGCCGGCGCGGTACAGCCGGCATCCGCCGGCCCCGAGCGTGACAATCACCGCGCCAACGCCGCGCGCGAGCAGGGCCTGCGCAGCGGTGGCCTCGTCGGCGTCGTCGGGCAGCCCGGCAAGCGCGCGCAGTTCGTGCTCGTTCGGCGTCAGCAGGTCGACATTGGCGAGCAAGGCTGCAGCCAGCGGCATCGCCGGCGCCGGGTTGAGCAGCGTGCGGACGCCGGCGGCGCGCGCCGTCGCGAACGCCTCGCCGGTCAGCGCGGTCGGGACTTCGTTGGAAGCCATCACGACGCTGCAAGCCCGCAGCAGGCGCGAAGCGGCCCGTGCCTGCTCCGCGCCGAGCCCGGCACCGGCGCCCGGATACACCGCAATGCTGTTGTCGCCGTCGTCGTAGACCTGGATCTGCGCGATGCCGCTGGCCTCGCCGGCGGCGACCTCGACCTGTCCGACATCGATGCCTTCGGCGCGCCACAGCGCCAGCGCCATCCGCCCGAATTCGTCATCGCCGATGCGCGCGACGAGCGCCACCCGGGCGCCCTGGCGCGCCGCTGCCACTGCCGCATTGCTGCCCTTGCCGCCCGGGCTGATCTCGAAGCCGCTCGCCATCAGCGTCTCGCCGCGCCCGGGCGGGCGGGCGACGCGCACCACCAGATCGGCGTTCCAGCTGGCCAGGCAGACGATGTCGAATGCCGCGCCGGCGATCGACCCGGTGTCGCTCATGCGGGACCCACGGGCCACGCCGTCGGCCAGCCGGCGGCCGGCCGTGCGTGCGCCACCGCGTCGGACGCCATCAGATCACCTTGCCGGGGTTGAGCAGCCCGTGCGGATCGAGCGCCGCCTTCAGCGTGCGCATCAGCGCAATCTCCTCGGCTGTGCGGGCATGGCCGAGGTACGGCTTCTTGGTCGTTCCGATGCCATGCTCGGCCGAAATGCTGCCCTTGAATTCACGCACGCAGCCGTACACCACCTCGTCCATCCGGTGCTTGGGCTGGCGCGCCACCTCGAGCCCCGCAACCCAGCTCACCAGGTGCAGATTGCCGTCGCCGATGTGACCGTAGTAGACGCTCTCGCAGCCGGCGATCGACTCCGCCAGCGCCGACTTGCAACGGGTGGCGAACGCGTCCATGTCGCGCACCGCCAGCCCGACGTCATAGCTGATGTGCGGACCGAGCGTGGGCAGGAATTCGGCGCAGGCATCGCGCAGGCCCCAGAAGGCCTGGGTATCGGCGAGCGACTGGGCCACCGCGGCATCGGCGATCAGGCCCTGCTCGAGCAGCGCCTCGAGCCACTGCTCGAAGCGGGGCGCGTCGATGGCCGGGTCGGTGCCCTGCGCCTCGACCAGCACATAGTGGCTGTGACCGCTGCCGATCGGAGCCCGCACGCCGACGCGTTCGGTGACGACCTGCCAGTAATCGGACCACATCACCTCGAACGCCGACAGCAGCGGGCCGAGGCCCCGCCGGGCCTCGGCCAGCAGGCGCTTGACCCGGTCGTAGTCGGGCAAGGCGCACAGCGCCGACATCGTGCAGCCGGGCTGCGAATGCAGCCGCAACACGATGCGCGTGATGATGCCGAGCGTGCCTTCGCTTCCGATGAACAGGTGCTTCAGGTCGTAGCCGGCATTGTTCTTCAGCATCTTGTTGAGGCTGGTCACGATCGTGCCGTCGGGCAGCACCCACTCGAGACCGAGCACGAGTTCGCGCGCCATGCCATAGCGGATGACGCGGTTTCCCCCAGCATTGGTGCTCAGGTTGCCGCCGATCGCACACGAACCGCGGGCGCCGAGATCAAGCGCGAAATAGAGCCCGGCCTCGGCTGCGGCGCGTTGCACCTGTTCGAGCGGCGTACCGGCCCGAACCGTCATCGTGCAGGCATCCGGGTCGATCTCCTCGATGCCGACCATGCGCTCGAGCGAGATCACGACCCAGCCGTCCTCGGGTCGGGCGCCACCGCACAGACCGGTCAGACCGCCCTGCGGTACCACTGGCACGCGGATCGACCGGCAGGCCTCGAGGGCAGCCGAGACACCGGCCGCGTCGAGCGGCCGGACCACGGCCAGCGGCCGGGTCGGTGGCTGCATGCTCCAGTCGTTGCAGTTTCGCTCCGGGATGCGGTCACCGAGCAGCACGGCCTCCGACCCGAGCCGGTCACGCAGCCGCTCGAGCACGGCGCTCACATCGGTCGGTGGCTGCGTCGGCAGCGGTCGGGGCGGGTCAGAAGCGGTGAGGATGGACACGGGGATCCTTCACGGTGACTCGGGGCTGCGACGGAATTGTCTTGTATGCAAGGTACCGGAGCGCCGGTGATAACCCCGAGGGCGCGGACCGATGCCGCGGGCGCAACCCGTCGCCGGTCGATCCAGCGCATCAGCGGCCGCTCGACGCGACGGTAGAAGCACTCGCCGGCGGCAATGCTCAGCAGCCAGGCGAGGAGCACGCCGCCAGCCTGTGGCCACGCCGACGTCGGCACATGTCGGACAAACAGCGCATTGACCACCAGCGCGACGGGAAAGTGCACCAGGAACAGCGAAAAACTGGATCGTGCGAGCGCCGACAGACTGCGCAGCGGCCAGCCGTCCGGTTTGACCGATCCGACGGCGTCTGCCTTGGTCGAGCGCTCGCCCCTCGCCTGCCACCACCACAGGCCGACCGCAACGGCGGCGGCCAGGCCGAGGCGATCACGCCACTCGACCGCCAGCGAGGCGAGCACCAGCGCAACCGCTGCCGCCAGCGCGAGTCGGGCCGAACGGCCGAGACTGCGCCAGGCGACGAGCACACCCAGCCCGTAGGCGGCCAGGAAGTACGGTGCAGCGACATCCCACGCGTCGTCCCGGTTGAACCAATGGGCCGACAGGGCGACCGCCCCGGTCATCAGCCACGGCAGCAGCCGGGTCGAGCAGCCAGGCCTGTCACCCCTGCCGATGGCGTCGATGGGCGGCGCCAGGGCGAGGCTCAGCAGCAGCAAGCCATGCAGCTGGAACGCGATCGCCACGTACCAGACCCCGGCCGACAGCGCCTCGGCACCCACCAGGTCCTGCAGCAGCACCAGGTGCAGCAGCAGCTGCCAGGGTTCCGGTGCAGCCGGGATCGAGTCGTCGACCATCCACTGGCGTGCCAGCGTGGCAGCGCCGACCGCCATCAGCAGCGCCGCCGCCAGCGGCAGCGCCAGCCGCAGGTAGCGGTCGATCAGCTGGGGCAGCAAGGCCATGCCCGGTCGCGAGAGCTCGGGCCGCAGCCGCTGCCCGGCCAGAAAACCGCCGACGACGAGAAAGACCTGAACCGCGATGCGCGCATGCGTGGCCAGCCAGTCGAACAGCGCCGGCAGCAGCGTCGCCGCATGGTCGCTCATCGGACCGTAGAGCGCCAGGTGGTGCAGCACGATCAGCTGCGACGCAATCACCTTCAGGGCGTCGATCGGCAGCAGTCGCGCGCCGCGGGCGGCGCGGCTCATTCCAGCCTGGCGAGCGCCTGCGCCAGATCGGCCATCAGGTCGTCGGCCGCCTCCAGGCCGATCGACAGCCGGACCAGACCGGCCGCCGGTGCCGCGGCACCGCGCATCGCACGCAGGTTGTACGGCACCGCCAGGCTGACCGGACCGGCCCATGAGTAGCCGATCTTGAACAGCCGCAGCGCATCCACGAATGCGTCGACCTGGTGCAATGTGAAGCGCTCGTGAAAGACGATCGAGAACAGGCCGGCCGCCGCGCCAGCTTCGCCGCACAGGGCCTGCCAATGCGCATGGCCGGGCGAATCGGCCAACGCCGGGTGCAGCACGCGCGCAACCGCCGGCTGCTGCTGCAGCCAGGAGGCAATGCGCCGGGCGCTGTGATCGTGCGCGGCATAGCGCACCGCCAGCGACGGCAACGAGCGCAGCATCAGCTCGGCATCGTTGCCGGCAATGCCCCAGCCGAAGCGGAAGTGACCGCCCTTGAGCCGCAGGTGCAGCGGCTCGTCGCGCGTCGTGACCGATCCCATCAGCACGTCGCCCCCGCCGGACGGGTACTTGGTCAGGGCCTGCACGCTGATGTCGACGCCGCGCGGTCGACCGTCCGCGTCGCGGTCGATGGCGAAGGCATCGAAGGCGATCCCGGCGCCCCAGGTGTTGTCGAGGGCACTGATCGCCGCGTGCGCGCGTGCCACCTCGAGCAGTGCCGGCAGATCGGGAAATTCCATCGTCACCGAACCGGCCGCCTCGAGCCAGACCAGCCGCTTGGCCGCTGCGGGCGCGCTGCGCAGCACCGCATCGAGCGACGCCGGATCGAGCGGGTCGTAGTGGCCGTGGCGGATGCCCCAGCGCGACAGTTCCTGGCGCGCCAGTTCCTTGCCGGGTCCGTAGGCATTGTCCGGAATCGCCACCAGATCGCCGCTTCCGAGCAGCGTCAAATCGACCAGCGCGATCGCCGCCAGTCCGCTCGGCAGCAGCAGGCACTGCAGCCCGCCTTCGAGCGATGCGATCCGCTCCTCGAGCAGGTAGGTCGTCGGTGTGCCGTGCAGTCCGTAGGTGTAGCCGTCGCGGCGCTTCCAGTCGCGTGCATGCAGCGCCGCGCTGTCGGCGAAGACGACCGTCGACGCCTTGTGCACCGGCGGCGCGATCGCTTCGAAGCGCTCCGGCGGCCGATAAGGGTGGTGGATCAGGCCGGTGGTCTTGCGGTCGGTCATCTTGCGCAGCCGCCGCCGGTCAGATCGGCTGCGCCACCAGGTCGTGGCCCTGGGTGCCGACGATGCGCGCGCGCGTGAACTCGCCCACCTTCAGGACCTTCGATGCCTTCTCGGGCGGCTGCAGCCGCACCACGCCATCGATCTCGGGCGCATCGGCATAGCTGCGGCCCACCGCGCCCTTGCGCCCGAGCGCCGGCGCATGGTCGATCAGCACCTGCATCGTGGCGCCGATGCGCTGGCGCAGCTTGTCGGCCGAAACCCGCTCGGCCACCGCCATGAAGGCGGCGCGACGCTCCTCGCGCAGCGCCTGTGGCAGCGCGTCGGGCAGGTCGTTGGCGGTGGCGCCGTCGACCGGCGAATAGGCGAAGCAGCCGGTGCGGTCGATGCGCGCGGCCCGGACGAAGTCGAGCAGATCGGCGAACTCCGCCTCGGTCTCGCCCGGGAAGCCGGCGATGAAGGTGCTGCGGATGACGATCTGCGGGCAGATCTCGCGCCAGCGCTCGATCCGTTCGAGGTTGCGCTCGCCGCTGGCCGGACGCTTCATCCGCTTGAGCACCGCCGGATGCGAATGCTGCAGCGGCACGTCGAGGTAAGGCAGCACCAGGCCCTCGGCCATCAACGGCAGGATCTCGTCCACATGCGGATAGGGATAGACGTAGTGCAGCCGGACCCAGGCGCCATGGCGCGCAGCGAGCTCGCCGAGCTTCACACACAGGTCGAGCATGCGCGTCTTGACCGGCTGGCCGTCCCAGAAGCCGGTGCGGTAGCGGATGTCGACCCCGTAGGCGCTCGTATCCTGGCTGATCACGAGCAGTTCCTTGACCCCCGACTCGAACAGCCGCTGCGCCTCGCCCAGCACGTCGCCGATCGGGCGCGACACCAGGTCGCCGCGCATGCTCGGGATGATGCAGAAGGTGCAACGGTGGTTGCAGCCCTCGCTGATCTTGAGGTAGGCGTAGTGGCGCGGTGTGAGCTTGATGCCCTGCGGCGGAACCAGGTCGACGAACGGATCGTGGGGTTTCGGCACGTGCCGGTGCACCGCGTCCATCACCTCGTGCGTGGCATGCGGTCCGGTGACGGCGAGCACGCTCGGATGCATGCGGCGCACCAGGTTGGCTTCAGCGCCGCCGTTCTCGCCCGGCAGCGTCTTGGCACCCAGGCAGCCGGTGACGATCACCTTGCCGTTCTCGGCCAGCGCCTCGCCGATGGTGTCCAGGCTTTCGCGCACCGCCTCGTCGATGAAGCCGCAGGTGTTGACGATCACCATGTCGGCGCCGGCGAAGGTCGGCGAGGTGTCGTAGCCCTCAGCGCGCAGTTGCGTCAGGATCAGTTCGGAGTCGGTCAGTGCCTTTGGGCAGCCAAGGGAGACGAAGCCGATCTTCGGCGCCGCAGCGACCGGCCGGACGGCCGGTGCGCTGGCAATTTGTTCATTCATGCAGGGATTTTCGCCGATCGCGCAGGACGCGGTCGCGACGGGCCGGCAAGACCCGGTGTGCGCGGGTCGATCCGCCTCAGCGCTTGGGCGGCTTGAAGGCCGGGAACAGCGTCCCCGCCTGTCCCATCTGCTCCTGCATCTTCTCGAACATCGACTTCGACTGCTCGAGGTAGTTGCCCATCAGGTTCTGCATCACCGGCGCCTGGCCGGCCAGGAACTGGGTCCAGAGCTCGGGCGAGACCACCTTCGGGTCGTACAGTCCCTTGCTCTGCTCGGCAAAGCGCGCCTGCAGCTCGGCGAAGGCCTGCAGGTTCTTCTCCAGGTAAGGCCCCATCATGCCCTGCATCGCATTGCCGTAGAACCGGATGATCTGGGCCAGCGCCGTCGACGAGAACATCGGCACGCCGCCGGTCTCCTCCTCGAGGATGATCTGCAGCAGGATGCTGCGTGTCAGGTCCTCGCCGGTCTTTGCATCGCGCACGACGAAGTCCTGCGCCTCGAGCACCATGCGCTTGACATCGGCCAGCGTGATGTAGCTGCTGGTCTCGGTGTCGTAGAGCCGCCGATTCGGGATATTTCTTCAGCAGCCGCTGCCCGGTCGGCAGCGGCGCCTCGGCGTCGGCATTCGCTGCCGCATCGGATGCTGCGGCGCGACGGGACTGGACCATGAACAGAACTCCTGGAACCGGGAAAGGGCTGCCCCGACTGTAAACGGGTCGAGCGACAACCATGTGCAGGTGCACAAAAATCATTCTAGGAGTGCTCCGCGGCGCCGCCGGAGGGGTTTACCCGCCCGGTGCCTCGCCGGCAGGCGGATGCCGGCTCCGGCGCCGGCCGCTCAGCCGGCGAGCGGCAGCAGGTTGTCGCCGCCCGGGGCGCCGAAGGCCTGCTCGCGCAGCGCAGCCAGCTGGTCGCGCAGGCGCGCCGCCTTCTCGAACTCGAGGTTCTTGGCATGCTCGAACATCTGCTTCTCGAGCTGCTTGATCCGCTTGCCGAGGTCCTTTTCGCTCAGCGCCCCGACCTCGGCACCAGCGTCGGCCCGAGCTTGGCGTCGTCGCGTGCCCGGCTTGTCGCCGTAGACGCCGTCGATCAGCTCCTTGATGCGCTTGCTGATGCTGCGCGGGGTGATGCCGTTGGCCAGGTTGTGCTCGATCTGACGCGCCCGCCGGCGCTCGGTCTCGTCGATCGCCAGCCGCATCGAGTCGGTGATCCTGTCGGCATACAGGATCGCCTTGCCGTTGAGGTTGCGCGCCGCCCGGCCGATGGTCTGGATCAGGCTGCGCTCACTGCGCAGAAAACCCTCCTTGTCGGCATCGAGGATCGCCACCAGCGAGACCTCGGGGATGTCCAGGCCCTCGCGCAGCAGGTTGATGCCCACCAGCACGTCGAAGGTTCCCAGCCGCAGGTCGCGCAGGATCTCGACCCGCTCGACGGTGTCGACATCGCTGTGCAGGTAGCGCACCTTGACGCCGTTGTCCGCCAGGTAGTCGGTCAGCTGCTCGGCCATGCGCTTGGTCAGGGTCGTGATCAGCACCCGCTCGCCGATGTCGACCCGATCGCGGATCTCCTGCAGCACGTCGTCGACCTGCCGGCTGGCCGGCCGCACCTCGATCAGCCGGGTCGACCAGGCCGGTCGGACGCACCAGCTGCTCGACGACCTGGCCGGCATGCTCCTTCTCGTAGGCAGCCGGCGTCGCCGAGACGAAGACCACCTGCCGCATCTTGGTCTCGAACTCCTCGAACTTGAGCGGCCGGTTGTCGAGCGCGCTCGGCAGGCGGAAGCCATACTCGACCAGCGTCGTCTTGCGCGCCCGGTCGCCGTTGTACATGCCGCCGAGCTGGCCGATCAGCACGTGGCTCTCGTCGAGGAACATCAGCGCATCCGGCGGCAGGTAGTCGACCAGCGTCGACGGCGGATCGCCGGGCCGCGCGCCCGACAGGTGCCGGGTGTAGTTCTCGATGCCCTTGCAGTGGCCGATCTCCTGCATCATCTCGAGGTCGAAGCGCGTGCGCTGCTCCAGGCGCTGCGCCTCGACCAGCTTGCCGGCGGCCGACCAGCTCGGCCAGCCGGTCGCGCAGCTCGTCCTTGATGGCCTCGATCGCGTCGACGACGCGGTCGCGCGGCATCACGTAGTGGCTCGACGGATAGACGGTGAAGCGCGGGATCTTCTGCCGGATGCGCCCGGTCAGCGGATCGAACAGCTGCAGCGTCTCGATCTCGTCGTCGAACAGCTCGATGCGGATCGCGAGCTCGGAATGCTCGGCCGGGAAGATGTCGATCGTGTCGCCGCGCACCCGGAAGGTGCCGCGCGAGAAATCGATCTCGTTGCGCTGGTACTGCATGCGGATCAGCTGCGCGATCAGGTCGCGCTGGCCGATGCGGTCGCCGGCCCGCACCGTCAGCACCATGCGGTGGTAGTCGGCCGGGTTGCCGATGCCGTAGATCGCGCTGACCGTCGCGACGATCACCACGTCGCGCCGCTCGAGCAGGCTCTTGGTGGCCGACAGCCGCATCTGCTCGATGTGCTCGTTGATCGAGCTGTCCTTCTCGATGAACAGGTCGCGCTGCGGAACGTAGGCCTCGGGCTGGTAGTAGTCGTAGTAGCTGACGAAATACTCGACCGCGTTCTTCGGGAAGAACTCGCGGAATTCGCTGTACAGCTGCGCGGCCAGCGTCTTGTTGGGCGCGAAGACGATCGCCGGGCGCCCCTGCTGCGCGATCACGTTGGCCATCGTGAAGGTCTTGCCGGACCCGGTCACGCCGAGCAGGGTCTGGAAACTCAGGCCGTCCTCGATGCCGTCGACCAGCCCGGCGATCGCCTGTCGGCTGGTCGCCTGCCGGCGGATAGGGCTGGAACAGCTGGAACGGCGAATCGGCAAAGCTGACGAACTCGCCGCCAGGCGAGGCCGTCGGCGCGTCAGCGCCGCAACCGGCTGTTCCGGACGGCGGCTTGTCAGCCGCAGGTGCACTGGTGGCGACGGCAAGGCCCCGGGTCTTGCTCATGAACGATAAAATCTCCGCTTTGACCGACCCGCATCGCTGGCGGGCAACCGCAAAGATTAGCCGAATTCGCCGGCACGGCCCGAGCCAGGGGCATCTGCCAGCGGCTGGTCTCCCATCGCTTCCTCCGAGGAAATCCATGGCTTCGCTTTTCGCCGCCGTCGAAATGGCACCGCGCGACCCGATTCTGGGTCTGACCGAACAGTTCAACGCCGACACCAACCCGGCCAAGGTCAACCTCGGCATCGGCGTCTACACCGACGAGAACGGCAAGCTGCCGCTGCTGCGCTGCGTGGCGCGAGGCCGAAGCCGAGACTGCAGCGAGACGCCCAAGCCGCGCGGCTACCTGCCGATGGACGGCATCGCCGCCTACGACAAGGCGGTCCAGGCGCTGGTCTTCGGCGCCGACAGCGCAGCGGTCGCCGAGGGCCGCGTCGCGACCGTGCAGGCGCTCGGCGGCACCGGCGGCCTGAAGGTCGGCGCCGATTTCCTGCGCCACCTCGATCCGAACGCGCAGGTGCTGATCAGCACCCCGACCTGGGAAAACCACCGCGGCATCTTCTCCGAGGCCGGCTTTCGAGGTCGCCACCTATCCGTACTACGACGACGCGCGCCGCGGCATCGATTTCGACGCCATGCTGGCGCGCTCGACAGCCGCCGCAGGCGGGCACGATCGTGCTGCTGCACGCCTGCTGCCACAACCCGACCGGCTACGACCTCTCGCCGGCCGCAGTGGCAGCAGGTGGTCGAGAGGTCAAGGCGCGCTCGCTGGTCGCCTTCCTCGACATGGCCTACCAGGGCTTCGGCGACGGCCTGGCCGAAGACGGCGCGGTGATCGGCCAGTTTCTCGCCGCCGACATCGACTTTCTTCGTCTCGACCTCGTTCTCCAAGAGCTTTTCGCTGTACGGCGAGCGCGTCGGTGCGCTGAGCGTCGTCTGCCGCAACCGCGACGAAGCTGCGCGCGTGCTGAGCCAGCTCAAGATCGTGATCCGCACCAACTATTCCAATCCGCCGACGCACGGCGCGCAGGTGGTGGCGCGCGTGCTCGGCACGCCGGCCCTGCGCAGCGATGTGGGAGGACGAGCTCGGCGCGATGCGCAGCCGCATCAGCCAGATGCGCGAACTGCTGGTCGACAAGCTGCGGGCAGCCGGCCTGCAGCAGGACATGAGCTACATCACGCAGCAGAAGGGCATGTTCAGCTACTCTGGGCTCAGCAAGGAACAGATGCTGCGGCTGCGCAGCGAATTCGGCATCTATGGTCTCGATTCGGGTCGGATCTGCATCGCGGCGATCAACCAGCACAACATCGATGCGGTGGTGAAGGCCATCGTGGCGGTCAGCTGATCGACGGGCTTGGATGCGCAGCGGTGCGGCGATGACTGCGCCATAAATGCGTGCTTGTCTGACGCCAACCCGGCCCCCGCGTCTGTCAGCGATGACGCACAGGTGTCGTCGAAGCGACAGACAGTTATGTTGCAGCGCAGCATAATCCGTCTCGAGCGCTTGTGCCGGGTGCTCAAGGCGTACCGCCGTGGGCGCCGAACGCCGAACAGGAGACTGCATGCTTTACCAGTGGTATGAAACCCAACGCGCGCTGCTCAGCCCGTTTGCCGAGTTTGCCAGCGCATCGGCCAAGCTGTACAGCAACAAGCTGTCGCCGTTTGCAACCTTGCCGGGTTCGCCACGCATTTCGGCCGGCTTCGACCTGCTGAATCGCCTGACCCGCGAATACGAGAAACCTGAATTCAACATCCGCATCGGTGCATGTCGGCGATTCCGACGTGGCGGTGCAGGAACAGGTTGCGCTGAACAAGCCCTTCTGCCGCCTGCTGCGCTTCAAGCGCTTCACCGACGACCTGCCGGCACTCGAGGTGATGAAGTCGCAGCCGACGGTGCTGATCGTGGCGCCGCTGTCGGGCCACCATTCGACGCTGCTGCGCGAGACGGTGCGCGCGATGCTGGCCAATCACAAGGTCTACATCACCGACTGGACCGATGCGCGCATGGTGCCGGCTTCCGACGGTCCGTTCCACCTGACGACTATGTCCGCTATGTGCAGGAGTTCATCCGCCACATCGGGCCGGACGTGCATGTCATGTCGGTCTGCCAGCCGACGGTGCCGGTGCTGGCTGCGATCTCGCTGATGGCGAGCAACGGCGAGAAGACGCCGGTCACGATGACGATGATGGGCGGTCCGATCGACGCGCGGCTGTGCCCGACGGCGGTCAACAACCTGGCGACCAACAAGAGCCACGAGTGGTTCGAGAACAACGTGATCTACCGCGTCTCGGTCAACTACCCGGGCGCCGGACGCCGCGTCTATCCCGGCTTCCTGCAGCACACCGGCTTCATCTCGATGAACCCGGACCGGCACCTGAAGTCGCACTACGACTACTTCCTCGACCTGGTGCGTGGCGACGACGACAGCGTCGAATTCCACCGTGAGTTCTACGACGAGTACAACGCCGTGCTCGACATGCCGGCCGAGTACTACCTCGACACGATCAAGACCGTGTTCCAGGACTTTGCACTGGTCAACGGCACCTGGGAGATCGACGGTCAGCTGGTGCGCCCGCAGGACATCCGTGAGACCGCCTGCTGACCGTCGAAGGCGAACTCGACGACATCTCGGGCCAGGGCCAGACCCGTGCCGCGCACGGTCTGTGCACCGGCATCCCGAAGCAGCGACCAGTTCCACTACGACGTGGTCGGCGCCGGCCACTACGGCATCTTCTCCGGCCGTCGCTGGCGCGAGAAGGTCTATCCGGAAGTCACCAACTTCATCGCGCGCTACCACAACGCACGCCGCGACAGCGTCGGCGATTCCGGTCGGTCGGGTCGCAGCGCAGGCGTTGTCGTCGGCGATCGAGATCGCACCCGCCGCGACACCGCAGCGCCGCTCGGCACGGGTGTCTGGCGGAACGGTATCTGCCGCAGCGCGCAAGCGTGAGGCCACGTCGAGCACCAGCGTCGAGCCGGTGCGCAAGCCACGCCGTTGAGCAGCGCGCACGGCCGCGCTGCCGGTCGGCGTGTCGGCAGCGGCGATCGACGCCGCTGCTGCCGCAGACGCAGTGCACCCGCTGCGGCGAGCCGGACTGCGCGGCGTACGCAGCGGCGATTGCCGCCGGCGCACCGATCAACCGCTGCCCGCCGGGCGGCGCAGAAGGCATCGCGCGCCTGGCCGCGCTGACCGGCCGCGCCGCCGATGCCGCTCGATCCAGCGTGCGGCACTGAAGGCTCCGCGCACCCTGGCCTGGATCGACGAGGCGACCTGCATCGGCTGCACCCTGTGCATCAAGGCGTGCCCGGTCGACTGCATCGTCGGCGCGCCCAAGCGCATGCACACCGTGATCGCCGACGATTGCACCGGCTGCGAGCTGTGCCTGCCGGTCTGTCCGGTCGACTGCATCCACCTCGAGTCGGCCACGCCGGGCCGCACCGGCTGGCAGGCCTGGAGTGCCGTCGCAGGCCGGGCAAGCGCGCGTGAGGCCTATCGCAGCCGCAACCGGCGCCGCCGCGGGCGACGAAGATGCGCAGCGCCCGGCCGCCTCGCCGCACGTGCCGTCGCGCACCGACGTCAGCGCCGGCACCGCAGGTCCAGCGACGCGCATCGCTGCCGCGCTCGCGCGGGCGCGGCGCGCAGCGCGCCGGCTGATCGGCCAGCCTGTTCCGGTCCGATCCGCCCATGCCGGGCGGGCACAATCCGGGTCATGAAGATCGCGTCCATCGAACCGTTCTTCGCGACGCTGCGCGCGGCCAATCCGCAGCCGACGACCGAGCTCGAATACACCAGCGTGTTCGAGCTGCTGGCCGCGGTGCTGCTGTCGGCGCAGGCCACCGATGTCGGCGTCAACAAGGCGACGCGGCGCCTGTTTCCGGTCGCCAACACGCCGCAGCAGATGCTCGCCCTCGGTCTGCCGGCGCTGACCGATGCGCTCGAGGACCATCGGCCTGTACCGCAACAAGGCGGCCAACCTGTACCGGACCTGCGAACTCCTGGTCGAGCGGCACGGCGGCCGGGTGCCGCGCAGCCGTGCCGAACTCGAGGCGCTGCCGGGCGTCGGCCGCAAGACCGCCAACGTGGTGCTGAACGTCGCCTTCGGCGAGGCGACGATGGCGGTCGACACCCACATCTTCCGCGTCTGCAACCGCACCGGCCTGGCGCCGGGCAAGCAATCCGCTCGAGGTCGAGCTGAAGCTGCTGCAGCGGGTGCCGCCCGCCTACCTGGTCGATGCCCACCACTGGCTGATCCTGCACGGCCGCTATGTCTGCCAGGCGCGCAAGCCGCTGTGCGGCGCCTGCGCGCGTGGTCGCAGTGGTGCGACTCGCGACCGCGTGCGCCGAGGCCGCTGATCGCAGCGGCAGGCAGTGCGCCGCCGCCAGCCGAGGGTTGAACCCGGGACGGCGGTCGGCATGGGCCGCTGCGGCGCCCGCCGACCCGACCGATGACCGGGGGATCCGCACGCGACAGCGCGTTGCGCGTGCCGCTTTTCGGCCGATCACCGGCGGCGGGCGCAGGCACACTCGGGCCGACATGAACCACCCCATCGAGCCGAGCACCGCGGACAGCGAACTGATCGGGCGGGTGGTCGCCTGGCACAACCGGCGCTGGTTCACCCGTCGCATCGAGGCGCGTCACGTCACCGGGCTCGGTCTGGTTGCGCTGCCGTTCGCACCGGCTGCGGCAGCCGGTGGCACACGCGCTGCGGGTTGGCTGCGCCGGCCGCCCGTGCCGCTGTTCGACGACCCACTGATCCCGCCGCTGCGCCGGTCGGCCATCGCGGCCTTGGCGCGGCGCCACGGTGTCCTCGAGCGGCCCGGCCCGTCTGCCTGGCCACTGCGCCGATTCGACAGCGCCTCATCCGACGGCGCCGACGCGCAGTGGCGATTTCTGCGCACCGCAGCGATCGAGCTCGGACCGCGCCGGATCCGGGTGCTGGTCGGTGCCGAAGGGGCGCAGGCCGCGGTGATCGGGGCTCGCTTCTGGAATCGGCAGCACCTGCGTCGGTTGCTGGCCGGGCTGACCGCGGGCGTGGCGCTTGCCTTCGCGGCCACGCTGACGAGCCAGGTTGTGCTTTCGGATCCGCCGGCTGTCGCGTCAGCCGCAGCGCCGGCGGCGGTTGCGCCCGAGCCTGCAGCCGAATCGTCCGATGAAGTCGTGGACGGCGCTGCGGACGCCGCGGCCAGCAGGACCGAAACCGACCCGCCTGCCGACGCCGCCGTTTCCGAAGCACCGGCCATGGCGACGCCACCGGCTGCTTCTGCCGCGCCATCGGCCGGCGGCGACGGCTCGACCGTCTACGCATTGGCAACCGAGCCGACGCGCAGCCGGGCCGGCTCGCTGCTGCGCCTGATGCTGATGAATGCGCCACACGAACCGCGCGCCGACCGGGCCCATGCCGAGGTCATGCGCACCGCAGCCGGCTGGCGCGCCGTGCTGTGGCCATATGCAAGTCCGGCGGCGGCCGAACAGGCCCGCCAGGCGCTCGAACAGCGCGGCGTGCGGGTCGAACTGGTCGCGTTCTGACGCGGGTTCTCGCGCCGACACTGCGCAAACCCACATCTGCAAGGCGTCGCAGGGGCATCACCGACAATCGCCGGTTGACTCTGCCTTCGCGATGACTTTCGAATCTCCGCGCGTGCTGTCGCTCATCCCGCCGATGACGCAGCTCAACACGCCCTATCCGTCGACCGCCTACCTGACCGGCTTCCTGCGCTCGCGCGGCGTTGCTGCCGAGCAGGAAGACCTGGCGCTCGCGCTGGTGCTGCGGCTGCTGTCGCGCGACGGGCTGCGCCGGCTCGAAGCGCGCGGTCGACGCGCATCGAGCCGGCGCGCGCAGCCGCGCAGGTCGCCGGCTTCGTCGCCCAGCTTCGACGCGCTACCTGCGCGACGATCGGCGCCGGTGATCGCCTTCCTGCAGGGCCGCGATCCGACGCTGGCGCACCGCATCGCACGCGCGCAGCTTCCTGCCCGAGGGCGCGCGCTTCGAATCGCTCGACGTCTACGTCGACGACGACGGCGGCGACCCGCTGGCCTGGGCCTTCGGCGCGCTCGGCCTGCAGGACCGCGCGCGCCACCTCGCCACGCTCTACCTGAACGACCTCGCCGACGTGCTGCGCGACGCGGTCGATCCGCGCTTCGAGTTCGTGCGCTACGCCGAGATCGCTGGCGCAGAGCCAGCCGAGCTTCGACCCGCTGGCCGACGGCGCTGGCGCGCGCCGCCGAACCTGATCGACCGCGACGCTGCAGCGAGCTGACGCTCGCACGCGCTCGCAGCAGCACCGGCCCGACCTGGTGCTGGTCTCGGTGCCGTTCCCCGGCGCGGTCTACGCCGCCTTCCGCATCGCGCAGGCGATCAAGGCGCGCCGACCCGGCGATCGTCACCGTGCTCGGCGGCGGCTTCGTCAACACCGAACTGCGCGAGCTGGCCGAGCCGCGCGTCTTCGACCACTTCGACTTCGTCACGCTCGACGCCGGCGAGCGCCCGCTGCTGGCGCTGATCGAACACCTGCAGGGCAGGCGCTCGCGCCAGCGGCTGGTGCGCACCTTCGTGCGCGAAGCCGACCCGCGCGCAGGTGCGGCTACGTCAACCTGGGCGAGCCCGACGTGCCGTTCGCCGAGGTCGGCACGCCGACCTGGGACGGGCTGCCGCTGGATCGCTACCTGTCGCTGCTCGACATGCTCAACCCGATGCACCGGCTGTGGAGCGACGGGCGCTGGAACAAGCTGACCGTGGCGCACGGCTGCTACTGGAAGAAGTGCAGCTTCTGCGACGTCGAGCCTCGACTACATCTCGCGCTACGACGCGGCCATCGGCCGAGACTGCTGGTCGACCGCATCGCAGGCGATCGTCGACGAGACCGGGCAGACCGGCTTTCACTTCGTCGACGAGGCGGCGCCGCCGAAGTCGCTGAAGGCGCTGGCCGCCGAGCTGCAGCGGCGCGGCATGCCGGTCTCCTGGTGGGGCAACATCCGCTTCGAGAAGTCCTTCACGCCCGAGCTGTGCCAGCAGCTCGCCGACAGCGGCTGCATCGCGATCTCCGGCGGGCTCGAGGTGGCGTCGGACCGGCTGCTCAAGCTGATGAAGAAGGGCGTCTCGGTCGAGCAGGTGGCGCGCGTGACCCGCGCCTTCGCCGACGCCGGCATCCTGGTCCACGCCTACCTGATGTACGGCTTTCCGACCCAGACGGTGCAGGACACGGTCGACGCGCTCGAATACGTGCGCCAGCTGTTCGCCAACGGCTGCATCCAGCAGCGGCTTCTTCCACCGCTTCGCCTGCACCGTGCATTCGCCGGTCGGCCAGGACCCCGCACGACTACGGCGTGACGCTGCAGCCGCTGCCGCCGGTCACGCTTCGCGAAGAACGACGTCGGCTTCGTCGACCCGACCGGCGTCGACCACGATGCGCTCGGCGCGGTGCTGAAGAAGGCGCTCTACAACTACATGCACGGCATCGGGCTCGACGACGACGTGCGCCGCTGGTTTCCGTTCCGCGTGCCGAAGCCGACCGTGGCGCGCACGCACATCGAGCGGGCGCTCGCGCGCGCCGACTGGAGGCGCTTCAGCCGCGTGCCGGCAGCGGCAGCGCCAGCCACTGCCCTTCGACCTGCAGCAGCCGCAGCCGGTGCTCGAAGACCGCCTGCAGTGCCGCGTGCGTCTGGCCGTGGTCGCGGTGAGCCCTGGTGCACGACGCGCCCGTCGGCGACCACGATCAGCCGATCCGCCTGCAGCGCCAGGTTCAGTTCATGCAGCACGCTGACGACGCCGACGCCGTCACGGACCTGTTCGCGCACCATCTCGACCCAGTCGGCCTGGTGCGGCGGATCGAGGTGGCTGAGCGGCTCGTCCATCAGCAGCACGCCGCGCCTGCACCGCCAGCGCGCGCGCCAACAGCACGCGCTGGCGCTCGCCGCCGGAGAGCGGTCGAGATCGGACGATCGCGCCAGTCCCAGCACTGGGTGCGGCGCATCGCCGCCTCGACCGCGGCAGCGTCGGCCGGCCCGGCGGCGCCAGCCAGTGGCGGTGCGGCAGGCGGCCGAGCATGACGATCTCGATGCGCCGTCAGGCCGTGCTCGCCGGCCTCGCCCTGGCCGAGCCAGGCGAGCATCCGGGCCCGCGCACGCGCGCGGCCAGTCGCGCAGCTCGCGCTGCTGCAGCCGCACCGCTGCCGTCGACCGGCTGCAGCCCGGCCAGGCTGCGCAGCAGGGTCGACTTGCCGGCGCCGTTCGGACCGACGACCGCCGTCCAGCAGCCGGCATCGACGGCCGAGCTGCACCGGGCCCAGGATCCGGGCCCGGCCGATCGAGACCGATCGCCAGTCGGCGTCCAGCGATCGGGCCGTTCATCGCGTCGGCAGCACCGCGCGGGCGTGCATCAGCCACAGCAGGTAGCTGCCGCCGAGCACCGCGGTGATCACGCCCACCGGCAGCTCCTGCGGCGCGATCAGCCAGCGCGCGCCGACATCGGCGGCGAGCAGCAGCAGACCGCCGGTGGCCGCCGACAGCACCAGCAGCGCGCCGTGCGAGGCGTGGCCGCGGCTGCGCACCAGGTGCGGCGCGACCAGCCCGACGAAGGCGATCAGGCCGGTCTGCGCGACCGCGGCCGCGGTGGCGAGCGCCATCGCCGCGACGAGCACGGCGCGCGCCGCTCCGAGGCCGACGCCCAGGCTGCGCGCGGTCGATTCGCCGAGCGTGAGCGCATCGAGCACGCGCCGGCCGCCGAGCGCGCTCGCCAGGCACAGCGCGAGCACCCCGAGCAGCATCGCGACCCCGGGGTTGCCGACGAAGGCGGTCGTGCCGAGCATGAAGGCCTGCATCGACCGCATGATCTGCGGCGCTGGCCAGCAGCACCAGCTCCTTGACGGCGCCCAGCACGACGCCGACGACGACGCCGGCCAGCAGCAGCCGCAGGCTCTGCTGCATGCCGCGCGCGAGCACCAGCGTCAGCAGCACGGCGGCGAGCGAGCCGATGAAGGCCGCGCCGGTCAGGCCGAGCTGCGCGCCGATCCCGCCGGCGGCCGGCGCGCTCCCGATCAGCGCAAGCGCCAGCGCCACCGCCAGCGACGCGCCCGGACGCGCTGCCGAGCAGATACGGATCGGCCAGCGGATTGCGGAACAGCCCCTGCGCGATCGCGCCGCCGAGGCCGAGCAGCGCACCCGCCGCCCAGGCACCCAGGGTGCGCGGCAGCCGGATCTCCCACACGATCTGCGCTGCGCCCGCGCTCGCGCCGCCCTGCCACGGTGGCGCCCAGCCGTCGCTGCCGACCGACAGGCCCAGCAGCACCAGCAGCGCCGCGGCCAGGCATCAGCAGCGACAGCGGCCGCAGCAGCGTCATCGCAGCGGCGCGCGTCGCGTCCGAGCGGTGCTGCGGCGAGCGCGCGGTTGACGCAGCCGGCCAGCAGCAGCGCGGCCTCGCCGATGCGCGGCCCGGCGCGCACCAGCACGTCGCCGTCGGCCGGATCGATGCGGCACAGGCGCTGCTCGCGCAGTGCGCGGATGCGTCGCCAGCCCGGCCGCTGCGACAGTTCGTCGGCCTGGCTGCGGGCGATCAGGATCAGCGCCGGATCGGCGCTGACGACGAATTCGGGGTTGAGCTGCGGATAGGGACCGAGTCGCGCCGGCACGATGTTGCGCAGACCCAGGCGCGCCATCAGCTCGCCCGGAAACGAAGCCGCGCTGGCCGCATAGGGCCCGTTGCCGACCTCGAAATAGACGCCCAGCCCGCGCGCCGCCGGTTCCAGCAGCGCCTGCGCCTTGACGATGTCGTGTTCGATCCGCTGCCAGACCGCGTCGGCTGCTGGGGATCCGACCAGCCGCGCGACCCGATCGAGCGCGCTGCGCACGTCGGCGCTGTCGCGCGGCTCGATGGCAGCCACCGCCAGGCCGAGCGATTCGAGCCGCTCGAGCATGCGCGTCGACACGGCGGCGAGCACCAGGTCCGGACGCAGCGCGACGATGCGCTCGATGCTGGCATCGTCGAGGCCGCCCAGCCGAGGCAGCGTGAGCACCTGCACCGGATGGTTGGAATGGCGGTCGATCCCGACCAGCCGATCGCACGCCCCGAGCGCGCACACCGTTTCGGTCAGCGACGGCAGCAGGCTGACGATGCGCCGCGCGGGTTCGGCCAGCCGGACCTCGACGCCGCGGTCGTCACGGACCGGGGTCGACGGCGGCTGCGCCGCCCGGGCCGGCGCCATCGCGGCTGCCAGCAGCCCGGCACCGGCCATGAGCGCGAGCCGGCGCGCCGCGCGCGCGCTCAGCATCCCCGGATCTGCCCGCGGCGCTTCACGGCAACTGTGCGTCGTAGCGCACCCCGATCCAGCCCTGGCGGCCGAGTCCCTGGTAGTCGCGCACCGGCTCGGTGTCGCGATCGGTTGCATTGAGCAGCTTTGCCTCGATCCGCCAGTGCCGGGCGATGCGCCATTGCGCGCGCAGGTCGAGCGTCGTCTCGCGGGCCAGCGTGGCGCCGCCGTCCGGGCGCGCGCCCAGGTGCAACAGCGTGGCAGCGACGCTCCAGTCCTCGCCGGCGCGGTACTCGGCCGCCAGCCGCTCCTGGTGTGCGGCGCGCCGGTTCAGGCGTTCGCCGGTGCGGTCATTGGTCGCATCCAGCAGGTCGACCGCGGCACGCAACTGCAGCGCGCCCAGGCGCTGCGAGGCTGACAGGTGGACGCCCTGCAGCGTGGCGCGTTCGATGTTGCGCGCACAACCGAAGTTGTACGCCGGCGCGATCGGGCAGAAGCGGCGGTCCGACTCGTAGCCGATCAGATCGCGCATCCGGTTGCGAAACAGCGTCACCGAAGCGTCGGCGCTGCGCCCGGTCCAGTCGAGCCCGACTTCGAGGCTGCGGCCTCGCTCCGGCGTGACGCTCGCAACGCCATAGCCGGGAAAATAGAGATCGTTGAACGTCGGCGCGCGGAAGGTGGTGCCGGCGAGCGCCCGCAGCCGCACACCGGACCCGGCCTGGATGCTGTAACCGAGGCGGCCGGTATCGACACTGCCATGGACCGAACTCTCGTCATGGCGCACATCGGCCTGCAGCACCTGGCTGCCGAAACGCGCCGTGTGGCCGAGCACGAGCGCCCGGTTGTGGCGCGACAGCGACGAAGCGAACGGTGTGCCCTCGACCTGCTCGTCGAGCACCTCGGCAGCAACCAGCAGCTGCTGCCCGACCGCCAGGTCGATCGCGTTCTGCCAGGTCGCCTGGTCGCGTCGGGTCATGTAGCGGTTGATGCGGGTCGCACCGGCATGCGATTCGTCGTCGTTGCGGGCCAGTTTCAGCATGGTGGTCCAGCGCTCGCCGACGCGCCCCCGGTAGTCGAGGGCACCGACCTGGCTGCGCAGGCGGCTGTGGAAGTCACCGCTGGCATCCTGCGCGAAGCTGGGCGGATTGAATTCGCTCGCGTCGTACTGCGCATCGTTGCGGCTCTCGAGCAGCATCACGCCGATCCGGTGCCCGGCGACCGGCGTCCAGCCCGCGCCGGCACGCACCACATTGCGCCGGAAGCCGTCCCGATCGGGGTTGAAGTTGCCGAACTGATCGCCGGGACGCAGGGTCGACACGCCGTCGCTGTGCTCGTGCGAGGCGCCGATGCTGTAGTCGAATTGCCGGCTCGCGCCACTCAGCGAGGTGGCAGCAAGCAGCGACCCGTGGCCGCCGACTGCAACCTCGGCAGTCACCCGGGTCCCGGCTTCGCCGCGGCGGGTGAAGACCTGCACCACGCCCCCGACTGCATCGGCACCATACAGGCTGGAACCCGGACCGCGCAGGATCTCGATGCGCTCGATCTGCGACAGACTGAGCGCCTCGAGTGCGGCCTGGCCGAGCGTGGCCGATCCGACGCGCACGCCGTCGATCAGCACGACGCTGCTGCCGGCGCCTGAGCCACGGATCAGCACGCTCGCGCTCTGCCCGGGCCCGCCGTTGCGCGACAGCTGGACGCCGGCTTCGCGGCGCAGCAGATCCTCGAACGAATCGGCGCTGCTGTCACGGATGCGCCGGGCGTCGATCACGATGAGGTCGGAGTTGATGGCGGACAGCGGCTGCGCCTCGCGCGTCGCGGTGACGACGACCGGTGCGAGTTCGGTCTGGGCCGTCGCACCGGCAGACAGGAGGCTGGCGCACGCCAGCAGCCACAGGCGACGTGGCGTCGAAGGCGCACGCGGCGCCGGGAGATGAGTAGGCATGTCGATCGGAACGGACAGGTGCCAGCTTCTGCTTCCCCGCAGACGCCGACGGATGACGGCCGGCATCGATCCGGCTGCCGCATGTTGGCCGGTATCCGGGCTGGCGGAACGACCGACGCGACCTTCCCAGGACCGCAGTCCCAGTGGCATGAACACGTCGACGGAAGACCAGGCTGGAGGCCCGACCTCGTCCGCTGACCGTTGCGGGGGCAGCGCAGGCTGGATCGGATCCCGGCGGGACGATCCTTCTGCTTCCCGTTTAACTGCCGCGACCGGACGGCCGCAGCGAGCACCAACCGGGCAAGTCTAGCAGCGCCGACGCTGGCGCATGCCCGCCTACAATCGACCGGCCTCACCTGCGGTCGCGGAACCCGGAGACATTCGACCTGCCATGTCCAGTCTGGAAGATCTCGCCGACCGCGTCGAGCGGCTGCTGCTGCGCCACCAGGAACTCAGGCGCACCAACGCGCTGCTCGAACAGCAGCTGGCCGCGGTCAGCAGCGAGCGCGACAGCCTGCGGGCCCGACTGGGTGCAGCGCGTGGACGGATCGACGCGCTGCTCGATCGACTGCCGATCGGGGCAGCGGCCGCAAGCGAACCGGCAACCGGCCCCAGCCGGCCGGCGCACCGGACGGAGAACCGACGCCATGAAGCAGATCGAAGTGACGATCATGGGCCAGAGCTACGTGCTCGGCTGCCCGGACGGCGGCGAGGCGGCGCTGCTCGACGCGGTCGGCGCAGGTCGATCGCGAGATGAGCGCGCATCCGCGATAGCCGGCAAGATCAAGGCACGCGAGCGCATCGCGGTGCTGGCCGCGCTCAACCTCGGCTACCAGCTCGCCAACCGGCGGCCGGTGCGACCGGTCGCCGCCACGGCGTGCGTCGGAGCTGCACCGGGCGCAGCCGACGCTGCGGCGATCGACATCGACTCGCTGGTGCAGCGCATCGACAATGTCCTCGGAGCAGGACGGAAGGCTGTTCTGAGTCGACTCGCACGGCGCCGCGCGCCGGCCTTAGAATGGCATCGTCCGTCGCATCTGCGTGGGTTTTATATTTCCTTGAACCGATGCTCTCGCGAGCAAGGGCTTGGAACATCGCTCGGTTGGTGTGATCGTCTCGCGTCAGATGAACCCGAAGATCGAGCTGACCTCGCCCACCTGAATCCCTGGGTTCAGGAATGCGGCCCACGGTTTGCGGCGGACACCTTCCTCCTCCAGACAGCAGCACGCCCTAACGGGCGATCGCCCGTTCCGATGCGTCACTGGCTGATGAAGAGCGAGCCCTCCGAATGCTCGATCGATGACCTGGCGCGGGCGCCGCGGCAGACCGTGCCCTGGGTCGGCGTGCGCAGCTACCAGGCGCGCAATTTCATGCGCGACGAGATGCAGGTCGGCGATGGCGTGCTGTTCTACCACTCGTCATGTGCCCGAGCCGGGCGTCGCCGGACTGGCGCGGGTGGCAAGCCGCGCCTACCCTGACGCCACCCAGTTCGACTCCGCGAGCCCGTGGTTCGACCCGAATCGGACCGGCGCGAGCGCCGCGCTGGCTGCATGTCGATGTCGAGCTGGTCGAGAAGACACGCCTGCTGACGCTGGCCGAGATGCGCAGCCGCCCCGAGCTGACCGGAATGCTGGTGCTGCGCCGCGGCAACCGGCTTTCGATCACGCCGCTGCAGCCGACCGAATGGGATGCGGTACTGGCCCTGCTGGGGACGCCATGACCCTGGGTCTGGAATGGCAGCTGATCGTCGAGCTGCTGCTGCTCGGATCGGCAACCGGTTTTCTGGCCGGGCCTGCTCGGCGTCGGTGGCGGCATGATGCTGGTGCCGTTCATCACCCTGCTGCTGACCTTCAAGCAGTTTCCCGCCGGACAGCATCGTCAAGATCGCGATCGCCACCTCGCTCGCGACGATCTGCTTCACATCGATCTCGTCGGTGCGCGCGCACCATGCGCATGGCGCAGTCCGCTGGCCGATCGTGCGGCTGCTGGCGCCCGGCATCGTCGTCGGATCGCTGCTCGGCGCGCAGCTGGCGCGCTGGCTGCCGTCGAGCGCGATGGCGCTGCTGTTCGCCGCTTTCGTCGGCTTCTCGGCCACCCAGATGCTGCTCGACCTGAAGCCGCGGCCGAGTCGACAGTTGCCGCCGCCGCCCGGCATGGTCGCCGCCGGCGGGTTGATCGGCGTCGTGTCGGCACTGGTCGGCGCCGGCGGCGCCTTCATCTCGGTGCCGTTCATGACCGCCAGCAACGTGGCCATCCACAACGCGGTCGCGACCTCGGCCGCGCTCGGCTTTCCGATCGCGCTGGCCGGCACCATCGGCTATGTGATTGCCGGCTGGTCGCTGCCCGACATGCCGCCCGGAACGCTCGGTTATCTGTACCTGCCGGCGTTGATCGTCGATCTCGCTGGCGAGCGTGACCACCGCGCCGATCGGCGCGCGCACCGCGCACCGGCTGAAGGTGCGGCACCTGAAGCGCCTGTTCGCCGTGCTGCTGTATGCGCTGGCGAGCTACATGCTCTACCGCGGCCTGCGCGGCTGACGGCAGCGGTTCAGCCAGAGCGGTCCGAAGCGGATCGGGGCCAGCGCGAGCCGGTCTGTCATGGCGTCGGCGGGCGCGTTCGAGCGCCTCGTCCGCGGCAGCGACGAGTGCGGCGCGACCGGACGTGGTCATGCGGGCAGCTGGCAATGCCGATCGACAGGTCGACCCCGGGGAAGGCGGTCGCCGCCAGCCGCAGCAGCGCCGCGGCCCGCGCGTGCGCCACCGCCAGACCGGCTCCGCTCAGCACGACGGCATGCCGCTCGGCCGAGAGGCGGTATACCGAGTCCAGTCGCGCGCACCTGGATCCGCAACCAGTCACCGACCGGGTCGGCAATCTCGACCGGGCGCGCCGCCGGTCCGCCGGGTGCATCGAGCGCGATCGACAGCAGCGAAACGTCGCGCTGCTCGCGCTCGACCAGCGTCGATCTCGCGCTCGCAGCTGCGCATCGAATGCGGCTCGCTCGTGGTGCAGCTCGGTCCAGATGCAGCACAGCACCGGCGCGGCGCTCGGCGTGCCGCCTGCCAGGCGTTGGCGAACGACCCGGTAGCGTTCGCTCGCCGCTGCCGCTGTCGATCCGGTGCAGTTCGGTTGCCGGGCCATCACGCTTGCAGGGCTCGCGCCTCGGCCTGCTGCAGCAATCCGGCTGTTGTCCGGCGCAAGCCATTCGCTGCAGCGACTGCCGGTCGACCTGGCCGGGAGCATCGGCCGATGATGGCGCCGAACGTCGGCATTCACCTGCAGGTAGCGGCCATCGGCGCGCTGGAGGGTGACGCCGACGGCCGCGCCGTCGGCGATGTTCAGCAGGGCGCCGACCAGCGCCACCGGATCGAGCACGACCTCGGGAGCGCCGGCCGGGCCGGCACGGCAGGTCGGAGCTCGGCGGTTGCACCGGCGCCGGCGGCTCGTGGCGCCGGCTCAGGCGCGCTCGGCGACCCAGCGCTGCACCGAGGCCAGCGCTTCGTCGAGCCGTGCCGGATCGGTGCCACCGGCCATCGCAAGGTCGGCCTTGCCGCCGCCCTTGCCGCCGACCTGCTGGGCAACGAAATTGACGAGCTCGCCGGCCTTGATCCGGCCGATGCGTCGGCCGTGACACCGGCGGCCAGCTGAACCCGTCCGCCCTCGACCGTCGCCAGCACGATCGCCGCGGTCTTGAGCTTGTCCTTGAGCTTGTCGAGCGTATCGCGCAGGGTCCGGGCATCCGCACCATCGAGCCGCGCCGCGAGCACCCGCAGTCCGTCGACGTCGACCGCGGCGGCGACCAGTTCGTCGCCGCGCGCCGACGCCAGCTTGCCCTTGGTCGCCACGAGTTCCTTCTCGAGCTGGCGCAGCTGGTCCTGCAGCTGGGCGAGCCGCGGTGCGATCTCGGCCGGCGCCGTCTTCAGGCTGCCGGCAACCCGGGTCACCGTCGACTTCGAGCTGCTGCAGATAGGCCAGCGCGTTGTCGCCGGTGATCGCCTCGATGCGGCGGATGCCGGCGGCGACGCCGCTTTCGGCGACCACCTTGAACAGGCCGATGTCGCCGGTGCGCTGCACATGCGTGCCGCCGCACAGCTCGCGGCTGCTGCCGATGTCGAGCACGCGCACCTGCGTCGCCGTACTTCTCGCCGAACAGCATCACCGCGCCGAGCTTCTGCGCCTCGTCGATCGGCACCACACGCGTCTCGGTCGCGACATTGGCCAGGATCTCGGCATTGACCTTGGCCTCGACCTCGCGGATCTGCGTCGTCGGTCATCGGCGCGTTGTGCGCGAAGTCGAAGCGCGTGCGCTCGGCAGTCGACCAGCGACCCCTTCTGCTGCACATGCGACGCCGAGCACCTCGCGCAGGGCCTTGTGCATCAGGTGGGTGACGCTGTGGTTGCGCATCGTGCGTGCGCGGCGCTGCGCGTCGACCCGGGCCTCGAAGCTGTCACCGACGCGCACCACGCCCTCGACGACCCGGCCCTGGTGGCCGACGACCGCCGCCTGGACCTTGATCGTGTCCTCGACGAGCACCCGCGTGCCGGGATTGCGCAACTCGCCGGTGTCGCCGACCTGGCCGCCGCTCTCGGCATAGAACGGGGTGCGGTCGAGCACGACCACGACATCGTCGCCGGCAACCGCCTGCTCGACCGGCGTGCCGTCGACATACAGCGCGACGACCCGGGCCGACGCGTGCGTCAGCTGCTCGTAGCCGTGGAAATGCGTCGCTGTCGCCGGCATATTCGAGTCCGGCCGCCATCTTGAACTTGCCGGCCGCCCGGGCCTGCTCGCGCTGGCGCGCCATCGCGGCATCGAAGCCGGCACTGTCGACGACGACGCCGCGCTCGCGGCAGACATCGGCCGTCAGGTCGAGCGGAAAGCCGTAGGTGTCGTGCAGCTTGAAGGCGATCTCGCCGTCGAGCCGCCCGGCCGCCACCGGCCAGCGCGGCTTCGAGGATCTCCATGCCGTTGGCGATGGTCTGGAAGAAGCGCTCCTCCTCCTGGCGCAGCACATCGGTCACGCGCTGCTGCTGCTGGCGCAGTTCCGGATAGGCGTCGCCCATCTCGGCCACCAGCGTGGCCACCAGCCGGTGGAAGAACGGCTGGCGCGCGCCCAGCTTGTAGCCGTGGCGGATGGCACGCCGGGTGATGCGGCGCAGCACGTAGCCGCGACCTTCATTGCCGGGAATCACGCCGTCGGCCACCGTGAAGCTGCAGGCACGGATGTGGTCGGCGATCACCTTCAGCGACGGGCTGTCGCGACCGGCGGCGTCGAACTGGGCCCGCCCGGCGGCATCGACCAGTGCGCCGGCCGACCGCGTCGCGGGTGGCGCTCGAGCAGCGTGACGAAGCTGTCGATCTCGTAGTTGCTGTGCACATGCTGCAGCACCGCGGCCAGCCGCTCCAGGCCCATGCCGGTATCGACGCTCGGCTTGGGCAGCTTGTGCATCACGCCCGCTTCGTCGCGGTTGAACTGCATGAAGACGTTGTTCCAGATCTCGATGTAGCGATCGCCGTCTTCGTCCGGCGAGCCGGGCGGGCCACCGGCGATCTCCGGGCCGTGGTCGTAGAAGATCTCGGTGCACGGACCGCACGGGCCGGTGTCGCCCATCATCCAGAAGTTGTCGGACGCGTAGCGCGCGCCCTTGTTGTCGCCGATGCGCACGATCCGCTCGGCCGGCACGCCGATCGGTCTTGTTCCAGATCTCGTAGGCCTCGTCGTCTTCGGCATAGACCGTCACCCACAGCTTCTCGGGCGGCAGCTTGAAGACCTCGGTCAGCAGTTCCCAGGCGTACTGGATCGCATCGCGCTTGAAGTAGTCGCCGAAGCTGAAATTGCCCAGCATCTCGAAGAAGGTGTGGTGGCGCGCGGTGTAGCCGACGTTCTCGAGGTCGTTGTGCTTGCCGCCGGCACGGATGCACTTCTGGCTGGTCGTCGCGCGGGTGTAGGGGCGCTTGTCGAAGCCGAGGAAGACGTCCTTGAACTGGTTCATCCCGGCATTGGTGAACAGCAGCGTCGGATCGTCGCCGGGAATCACCGGGCTGCTCGGCACGACGGTGTGGCCCTTCGATTCGAAGAATCTCAGGAACTGGCTGCGGATCTCGGAGGCTTTCATGCCGGAGCTTTCGGATGGACGACGCAGCGGCCACAGCGGCCGCATCGAGGCGAGCGATTTTACGGGCCGGGCCCGGCCCGATCGCAGGCGGTTCCGGCAAGGCCTCGCGCCGGCGCCGCCGGTGCGCCGTGCGGCTCACGCTCAGTGCGCGGGTCGTTGGCGGCGTGCCGACCGCGTGGCGGCGTCGCAGCGTCGCGCGCCCGCCGACCGCGCCTGGCGCTGCGCATGCTGCAGCAGGACCGCCGGCATCGTCGCCATCCTCCGGGTAGCGCGCGATCCCGCACTGATGTCGAGCCCGACCGGCTGGCCGCCGAGCAGCAGCGGTCGGCGTGCCAGCCCGATCAGCTTGGCCACCACCACCTCGACGTCCGTCGCGGCCTCGACCGATGTCAGCAGCACCGCGAACTCGCCGTCACCGAGCGAGGCGACGACATCGCTCGCCCGCAGACCGGAACGCAGCCGGACCGCGAGCTTGCGTCGCAGCACGGCAGCGTCCTCGGCGCCGAGTTGCTGCGCGTCGGCGGCACGCCAGGCCGACGCGCAGCACCAGCAGCGCCATCGGTGCCGGCTCGCGCCGGCGCAGTGCCAGCAGCTGGCTCATGTGCTCGAGCAGCTGCTGGCGGTGCGGCAAGCCGGTGGACAGATCGGTCGAGTACGCCTGGCGCGCCCGAGCCGCCGAGCCGATGGCGCAACGCCGCCGCGTGCAGCCGCAGCGCCGCGGCCGGAGTGGACAGTTCGGCGCGGGTCAGCACGTCCTGCACGCCGGCAGCAGATCGCCGCGGACCAGCTGCCGTCGGCGCTGCCGGGAGGCGTCGTCCGCTACATGCAGCACGACCGCACACCGCGCGGCGAGCGCCACCAGCTCGGTTGCCGTCATCGGCAGTTCGGCCGCCAGCAACACCAGAGCGTGATCGGGACCGGCCAGCCCCTGCTCGAGATCGACCAGCGGTCGCAGCGTGAGCGGCGACCTGCCCCCAGCCTGCAGCCGGGCCGCCAGATCGGCCGGCAAGGCTGGCAGACAGCCGACCGCCAGAGCGGCGCCGGCGGCGAAGAGCGGCGCATCGGCAGGGCCAGAGTCGTCGTCGTGCATCCGTCGATATCGGTGGCATTCAAGCCCAACCTGAAGCCACGAAGCGGGTTGGGGTTCCGCCATACAAAATCCGGACGTTCTGCGCGAGAATTCGGGTCATGAAAAGCCAAGAACCGAAGTCACCCTCGATCCAGGTGCTCGAGCGCAGTTTTGCGCTGCTCGACGTGCTCGCATCGTATCCCGACCCGGTGTCCCTGAAGGTGATCAGCGAGCAGACCGGCCTGCATCCCTCCACCACCCACCGCATCCTGAACGATCTGACGATCGGCCGCTTCGTCGATCGACCGCAGCCGGGCAGCTACCGGCTGGGCATGCGCCTGCTCGAACTCGGCAACCTGGTCAAGGCCCGACTCGACGTGCGCGAGGCTGCGATTGCACCGATGCGTGAACTGCACAAGCTGACCCACCAGCCGGTCAACCTGTCGATGCGCCAGGGCGACGAGATCGTCTACATCGAGCGCAGCTACAGCGAGCGCTCCGGCATGCAGGTGGTGCGGGCGATCGGCGGTCGCGCGCCGCTGCACCTGACCTCGGTCGGCAAGCTGTTCCTGGCGCATGACGACCCGCAGCGAGTGCGCGCCTATGCGACGCGCACCGGCCTGGCCGGCAACACCCGCAACAGCATCACCGAACTGCCGGCGCTCGAGCGCGAGCTGGCACGCGTCACCAGTCAGCGGCACGGCGCGCGACGACGAGGAACTCGAGCTCGGCGTGCGCTGCATGGCAGCCGGCATCTTCGACGACCAGGGGCGGCTGGTGGCCGGTCTGTCGATCTCCGCCCCCGCCGACCGCCTGCAGGAAGAGTGGCTCGAGCGCCTGAAGACGACGGCGGCAGAGATCTCGGCTGCCCTCGGCCATCGGCTGAACCCGGCGCGGCTGACGGACCGACGCCCGCGATCAGGCGGGCGTCGGAAGGATTGCGCCGGCGCTGCGGCCGTGCAAACCGGTTCAGGACGTCAGCTTGGCTGCCGGCAGCGGGCTCGGGCTCAGCGACGCCGCGGGCGACGCATCGGTCAGCCACTTGCGCACCCGCTCGGCATCGCCCGAGGCGCGAATACTTGCCGGCCGAATCGAGAAAGACCATGATCAGCTTGCGACCGGCGAGGCTCGCCTGCATCACCATGCAGCGTCCGGCTTCGGAGATGTAGCCGGTCTTCTGCAGACCGATTTCCCAGCTCGGATTGAGCACCAGGCGGTTCGTCGTGCGGTATTGCAGCTGGCGGTCGCCGACGTTGACCGAATGTTCGGGCGAGATCGACAGCTCGCGGATGATCGGATGCCGATAGGCGGTCTTGACCAGCGTCGCCAGGTCGCGAGCGCTCGACTGGTTCTGGCTCGACAGGCCGGTCGGATCGTTGAAGCGCGTATCGGTCATCTGCAGTTCGCGCGCCTTGCGGTTCATCGCGGCCACGAAGGCCGCCGAGCCCGCCCGGATAGTGGCGGCCGAGCGCATGGGCCGCCCGGTTCTCGCTCGACATCAGCGCCAGGTGCAGCATCTCGCCGCGGCGTCAGCTGGGTGCCGACGCGCAAGCCGCGAGCGGCTGAACTTCTCGGTATCGATGTCTTCGTCGGTGACCGTCAGGATCTCGTCGGCCGGCAGGCCGGCCTCGGTGACCACCAGCGCGGTCATCAGCTTGGTGATCGACGCGATCGGCAGCACCGCCTGCGGGTTCTTGCTGAACAGCACCTCGTTGGTATCCTGGTCGAGCACCAGCGCCACGCTCGACTTCAGGTCGAGCGCATCGTTGGTCTGGTGCAGGCCGTAGCGCTGGCCGAACGACAGCCACCGGCGGCGCCGCACCGCGCGGATCGACCGCGCGCGCGCGCACACTGGCGCGCGGCCGCACCTTGACCTTGCTGACCTTGTGCGCCTGACGGGCAGCCTTCGAAGCGACCGCCTTCTTGCCCTGACGCGCCTGCCCACGCCTGCGGAGCGGCAGTCATCGCCAGACCGACGACGACCGCACATGTTGATACGAACCTGCTCAATGCGTGCACGCCGCCCCCTGAATTTCGTTGTGACCGAGTGTAGAGGAATCGAAAATATGCACGCAAGATCAGAAACTTACCGAACGCTTCCTCAAGTGAAGCGATGGCACGCCGTGCGTTCGTCTACACTCACCCCTGGGCGGCCACCCGTTCGACCTTGCTGTGCAACTTGTTCAGCGCCGCAAGATAGGCCTTGGCCGACGCGACGACGATGTCCGGATCGGACCCGACGCCATTGACCACCCGACCGGCGTGCTGCAGCCGCACCGTCACCTCACCCTGCGATTCTGTGCTGCCCGAGGTGATCGCATTGACCGAATAGAGCAGCATTTCGGCGCCACTTGCGACCTTCGACTCGATCGCCTTCAGGCTGGCGTCGACCGGGCCGTTGCCGTCGCTCTCGGCATGCAGTTCGGCGTCGCCGGCGGCAAAGGCCACCGTGGCGTGCGGGCGCTCGCCGGTTTCCGAGCGCTGCGACAGCGACAGCAGCCGGTAGTACTCGCTGCTCGGCCGTCGCCGACTCGTCCATCACCAGCGCCGTGATGTCCTCGTCGAAGATCTCGCTCTTGCGATCGGCCAGTTCCTTGAACCTGGCGAACGCCGAATTGACCTCGGCTTCCGACTCGAGCTCGATGCCGAGTTCCTGCAGACGCTGCTTGAACGCATTGCGCCCGCTCAGCTTGCCCAGCACGATCTTGTTCGCGCTCCAGCCGACATCCTCGGCACGCATGATCTCGTAGGTGTCGCGCGCCTTGAGCACGCCGTCCTGGTGGATGCCCGAGGCGTGGGCAAAGGCGTTCGCACCGACCACCGCCTTGTTCGGCTGGACGACGAAGCCGGTGGTCTGCGAGACCATGCGCGATGCCGGAACGATGTGCGAGATGTCGACGCCGAGCTCGAGGCCGTAGTAGTCGCGCCGGGTGCGCACCGCCATCACGACCTCCTCGAGCGAGCAGTTGCCGGCGCGCTCGCCAAGTCCGTTGATCGTGCACTCGACCTGGCGCGCTCCGCCGATCATCACGCCGGCCAGCGAATTGGCCACCGCCATGCCGAGGTCGTTGTGGCAATGCACCGACCAGACCGCCTTGTCCGAATTCGGGATCCGCTCGCGCAGGTCGCGGATGAACCGGCCGTACAGCTCGGGCACCGCATAGCCGACGGTATCGGGGATGTTGATCGTGGTTGCCCCTTCCTTGATGACCTGCTCGAGGACGCGGCACAGGAAATCCGGATCCGAGCGGTAGCCGTCCTCGGGCGAGAACTCGATGTCGTCGCTGAGGTTGCGCGCGAAGCGGGTCGACAGCCGGCCTGCTCGTAAACCTGATCCGGCGTCATGCGCAGCTTCTTCTCCATGTGCAGCGCGCTGGTTGCGAGGAAGAGGTGGATGCGGGTCGAGTTGCCGCCCTGCAGCGCCTCGGCGGCGCGCGCGATGTCGCGATCGTTGGCGCGCGCCAGCGAACACACCGTGCTGTCCTTGATCGCCATGCGCGATCGCACGCACCGCCTCGAAGTCGCCGTTCGACGAGGCGGCAAAGCCGGCCTCGATCACGTCGACCTTCAGCCGCTCGAGCTGGCGCGCGATGCGCAGCTTCTCGTCCTTCGTCATCGAGGCCCCGGGCGACTGCTCGCCGTCGCGCAGGGTGGTATCGAAGATGACGAGTTTGTTGCCATTGCTCATGACGCTCTCCCTCTGAAGCACAAAACAAAAAGCCCGCTGCGGCTGCAAGCGGGCTTGACGAACGAAGACGATGGACGTGGTCGATCAGCGAGCCCGGGGCGCCTCTGGAAGCAGGGGTAGCAGGATTGCGCTGACGAAGGTCATGGCGATGATGGTATCACGCGCCCTGCGCGGAGCAGGCCCGACGCAGCTCATCGGTGCAGACCCTCTTCCTCGGGTTCGTCGGTCGAAGTGGCAATCACGCTCGCCCGTCGTCCACGCGAGCGCCGCCAGGCATAGATCGCATAGCCGGAAAACCCGTAGACGCAGAACACCGCGAACAGCACCAGCGGCGGATGCACGTTGACCAGCGCGATGGCGAGTGCCAGCGCCACGATCACGACGAATGGCACCGACCGCTTCGGGCTCAGGTCCTTGAAGCTGTAGAACGGCACGTTGGTGACCATCGTCAGGCCCGCATACAGCGTCAGCGCGAAGGCGATCCAGACCAGCCACTCGCCCGCCCGGGCGCCCTGGAAGCCGAGGTCGTCGAAGACCCAGATGAAGCCGACCACCAGCGCCGCCGCAGCCGGGCTCGGCAGGCCCTGGAAGAAGCGCTTGTCGACGACGGTCAGGTTGGTGTTGAAACGCGCCAGGCGCAGTGCCGCGCACGCACAGTAGACGAAGGCCGACGATCCAGCCCAGCTTGCCCAGACCCTTGAGCGCCCATTCGTAGACGATCAACGCCGGTGCGGCGCCGAACGACACCATGTCCGACAGGCTGTCCATCTGCTCGCCGAAGGTGCTCTGCGTCTTGGTCAGACGGGCGATGCGGCCGTCCAGGCTGTCCAGCACCATGGCGGCGAAGACGCCGATCGCGGCCTGCTCGAAGCGGCCGTTCATCGCCATCACGATCGCATAGAAGCCGCCGAACAGCGCCGCCAGCGTGAACAGGTTGGGCAGGATGTAGATGCCCTTGCGGCGCGGGCGGACCGGCACGTCGTCCGCGGTGTCGTCATTCATGGGCGGGAGGATACATCAGCACCGGAGCGCGCCCTGGCCCCTGCGCCGCGCCAAAGGAAAGGCCGCCCGGAGGGCGGCCTGGCGGATCGCGACCCATCGCGGCGGGCGTCGTGCGCCGCTCCGCGATGCGCCGGAGATCATCAGTTGCGGCTCTTGTCGACCAGCTTGTTGGCCTTGATCCACGGCATCATCGCGCGCAGCTTCTCGCCGACGACCTCGATCTCGTGCTCGGCGGTCAGGCGGCGGCGCGACAGCAGCGTCGGCGCGTTGGCGCGGTTCTCGAGGATGAAGTTCTTGGCGTATTCGCCGGTCTGGATGTCCTTCAGCACCGCGCGCATCGCCTTCTTGGTCTCGTCGGTGACGATGCGCGGGCCGGTGACATATTCACCGTACTCGGCATTGTTCGAGATCGAGTAGTTCATGTTGGCGATGCCGCCTTCGTAGATCAGGTCGACGATCAGCTTGAGCTCGTGCAGGCACTCGAAATAGGCCATCTCGGGCGCGTAGCCGGCCTCGACCAGCGTCTCGAAGCCGGCCTTGATCAGGTCGACCGTGCCGCCGCACAGCACGGCCTGCTCGCCGAACAGATCGGTCTCGGTCTCCTCGCGGAAGTTGGTCTCGATGATGCCGGCCTTGCCGCCGCCGTTGGCCGCCGCATAGCTGAGCGCGAGATCGCGCGCCTTGCCCGACTTGTCGGCATGGACCGCGATCAGGTGCGGCACGCCGCCGCCCTGGGTGTAGGTGTTGCGCACCGTGTGGCCGGGCGCCTTCGGCGCGACCATCCAGACGTCGAGATCGGCGCGCGGCACGACCTGGCCGTAGTGGACGTTGAAGCCGTGCGCGAAGGCGAGCGACGCGCCCTCCTTGATGTTCGGCTCGATGTCGTTGCTGTAGACGGTGGCGATCTGCTCGTCGGGCAGCAGGATCATCACGACGTCGGCGGTCTTGACCGCCTCGGCGACCTCGGCCACCTTCAGGCCGGCCTTCTCGACCTTGTTCCAGCTCGCGCCGCCGCGGCGCAGGCCGACGGTGACCTTCACGCCGCTGTCGTTCAGGTTCTGCGCGTGGGCATGGCCCTGCGAACCGTAGCCGATGATCGCGACCTGCTTGCCCTTGATCAGGCTCAGGTCGGCGTCCTTGTCGTAATAGACCTTCATGCTTGTTCTCCAGAAAAAATGGTGGTGTGGTTGGCGGATCAGACTGCGCCGCGATCCGGCGTGGCCGGTCCGCCGGCGATGCACGCCCCGCATGGAGCGGCATCGCAGGTGCTGGTGCAGGGTCAGACCCTGAGGATGCGTTCGCCGCGGCCGATGCCGCTGGTGCCGGTGCGCACCGTCTCGAGAATCGACGCTGCGGTCGATCGCCACGATGAACGCGTCGAGCTTGCCGGAGTCGCCGGTCAGCTCGATCGTGTAGCTCTTCTCGGTGACGTCGATGATGCGGCCGCGGAAGATGTCGGCCATGCGCTTCATCTCGTCGCGCTCCTTGCCGACCGCGCGCACCTTGATCAGCATCAGCTCGCGTTCGGTATACGACGCCTTCGGTCAGATCGACGACCTTGACCACCTCGATCAGCCGGTTCAGGTGCTTGGTGATCTGCTCGATCACCTCGTCCGGATCCGGAGGTGACGATCGTCATCCGGGACAGCGACGGATCCTCGGTCGGCGCGACCGTCAGGCTCTCGATGTTGTAGCCACGGGCGGAGAACAGTCCGACCACGCGCGACAGGGCACCGGCCTCGTTCTCGAGCAGCAACGCAATGATGTGTTTCATGGATTCAGTGACGCACGCTCTTCAGGCAGCCGGCGGTAACCGGAAGCCGTTGGCGCGCGTTGATCTGGTTTCTGGTTGGGAGGGGTCGGTCACGGGTTGCGCTGAACGATCCGGCGCCACTGCGATCGCGCGGTAACGCGAGCCGCCGCGGCACCGCGATGCGCTCAGAGGTCTTCCGAACCGAGGAGCATCTCGCTGATTCCGCTGCCGGCCTTGACCATCGGCCAGACGTTCTCGGTCGGATCGGTGCGCACGTCGAGGAAGACGGTGCGGTCCTTGAGCCGGATCGCCTCGCGCAGCGCACCCTCGACATCGGACGGACGCTCGATCTTCAGACCGACGTGGCCATAGGCCTCGGCGAGCTTGACGAAATCGGGCAGCGCGTCCATGTAGCTGTGCGAATAGCGGCTGCCGTAGTCGATCTGCTGCCACTGCCGCACCATGCCGAGGTAGCGGTTGTTGAGCGAGATCACCTTGACCGGCGTGTTGTACTGCAGGCAGGTCGACAGCTCCTGGATGCACATCTGGATCGAGCCCTCGCCGGTGATGCAGAACACATCGGCATCCGGGCGCGCCAGCTTGATCCCCATTGCATAGGGCAGACCGACTCCCATCGTGCCGAGACCGCCCGAATTGATCCAGCGCCGCGGCTCCTCGAAGCCGTAGTACTGCGCCGCCCACATCTGGTGCTGGCCGACGTCCGAGGTGACGTAGGCATCGGTGCCGCGCGTCAGCCGGTGCAGCGTCTCGACCACGTACTGCGGCTTGATGACCTCGCTGCTCGGCTTGTACTGCAGGCAGTCGCGCCGGCGCCACTCCTCGATCTGGTTCCACCAGGCCGCCGAGCGCGTCGCGATCGGGCGTCAGCCGCGCCTCCTTGATCTGCGCGATCAGTTCCTGCAGCACCTCCTTCACGTCGCCGACGATCGGGATGTCGACCTTGACGCGCTTGGAGATCGACGACGGGTCGATGTCGACATGGATGATCTTGCGCTCGACCGCCGCGAAGTGCTTCGGATTGCCGATCACCCGGTCGTCGAAGCGCGCGCCGACTGCGAGCAGCACGTCGCAGTGCTGCATCGTCATGTTCGCCTCGTAGGTGCCGTGCATGCCGAGCATGCCGAGAAACTTCGCGCTCGCTGGCCGGCGATCGCGCCAAGCCCCATCAGCGTGCTGGTGCACGGGAAGCCGAGCAGGTCGACCAGTTCGCGCAGTTCGGCCGCCGCATTGGCCAGCACGACGCCGCCACCCGAATAGATGTAGGGCCGCCGGGCCGCGAGCAGCAGTTGCACGCTCTTGCGGATCTGACCGCCATGGCCCTTGCGCACCGGGTTGTACGAGCGCATCTCGACGCTGTCCGGGTATTCGAAGACGGCCTTGCTGAGCGAGACATCCTTCGGGATGTCGACCACCACCGGACCGGGGCGCCCGCTGCGTGCGATGTGGAAGGCCTTCTTCAGGGTGCCGGCAAGCTGCCGCACATCCTTGACCAGGAAGTTGTGCTTGACGATCGGGCGCGTGATGCCGACGGTGTCGCATTCCTGGAACGCATCCAGGCCGATCGCCGCGGTCGGCACCTGACCGGTGACGATCACCATCGGGATCGAATCCATGTAGGCGGTGGCAATGCCGGTCACCGCATTGGTCACGCCCGGACCCGACGTCACCAGTGCCACACCGACGTCGCCGGTGGCGCGCGCATAGCCGTCGGCGGCGTGTACCGCAGCCTGCTCGTGCCGCACCAGCACATGCTCGATCGTTTCCTGCTTGTACAGCGCGTCGTAGATGTACAGCACGGCGCCACCCGGGTAGCCCCAGAGGTACTTGACACCTTCGGCCTGGAGGCAGCGCACCAGGATTTCGGAGCCGTTGATTTCATCGGTTGGCGACGGCGGCTGCGCCGAGGCAGCGCGCTTGAGTTCCGCGGCAGACATGTCCATATTCGAACCTTTGTGAATTTCTCTGACGAAAAACCATTGGTGCCCCTTCGAACGCCTTCGTGGGGCGCCTCCGGAGCCGTCGTGATCAACCGATGCCGCCGTCCAGGTCGGACGGCGAGCCGGTGCTCTGACTGTTGTGCAACCCGGGATTATCGCACCTCCCGCGCAGGCAACGGCGCCGTGCCCGGCTCCGTGCCGATGCAATAATCGACGCCGGCTGTCAACCGCGCCTGAGCAAGGCAGTTCCCTTTGGCTTCGGACAAAGAACTTTCGGATTTTCTGAAGAACGTCGAAAAGCGCGCCTTCAAGCGGGCCAGCTATGCGGTGCGCGACGACGATGCCGCGCTCGACATCGTGCAGGACGCCATGATCCGCCTGACCACCAGTTACGGCGACCGGCCACCTGCCGAATTGCCGCTGTTGTTCCAGCGCATCCTGTCGAACGCCACGATGGACTGGTTCCGGCGCCAGAAGGTGCGCAACGCGCTGTTCAGGAATTTCACCGATTTCGACGGCACCGACGGCGAGCGGCGACTTCGACATCCTGGAGGCGCTCGAGTCGGCCGACGGTCCATCCCAGGAGAGCGCGGCCGACAGCGTGGCCCGCGGACAGATCGATGGTGATGATCGAAGCCGAGGTCGAACAGCTGCCCGGGCGTCAACGTGAAGCATTCTTGTTACGTTATTGGGAGGAACTCGACGTTGCCGAGACGGCAGCGGTCATGGGCTGCTCCGAAGGCAGCGTCAAGACCCACTGTTCTCGTGCAGTGCATGCGCTCGCAAAGGCTCTCAAACTTCGAGGTATCACGCTGTGACCCCCCGTCAACCCTTCTCCCAGGCACCTGTCGCCGGTGACGTCGTCGACGCACGCTTCGGCCTGCGCGTCGCTGCGCTGCTGAGCGAGCGCAGCGAGCGCCTCCCGCACGATGTCAGTGAGCGGCTGAAGGTTGCGCGTCAGCAGGCGATCAGCGCACGCCGTCGTCCGGCGGCGGTGGCCAGCGGCACCGTGCGCCAGCACGGTGCAACGCTCGCACTCCTCGGTGGCAGCGAACCGCGCTGGCTGCGCTGGGTGTCGGTGCTGCCGCTGCTGGCGCTGGTCGCCGGACTGTTCCTGATCCAGTACGAGCATCGGCAGGAGCAGATCGAAGTTGCTGCCGATGTCGATGCCGCGTTGCTTGGCGACGACCTGCCGCCGGCGGCCTACCGAGACGCCGGCTTCGTCGAATTTCTGAAGACGCCGCGCAATTGAAGCACCGTGTCGAGCCATGCCGATGCCCGGGCTGCACCGCACGACTCGCCCTCGCTCGTCGGGCTGGCGCTTGCCGGCGCTGCGAGCGCACAGGCTGCAGCCAGCGTCGCGTCGCGAGCGCGCGCGCGACACGACCGTGGCGCAGTCGAGCGCCGACTGGCGCAGCCTGTCGGCAGCCGAGCAGCGGGCGCTGGCGCCGCTGCAGCGCGACTGGGCCCAGCTCGACGAGGCGCAGAAGGAGAAATGGATCGAGATCGCGCAGCGCCTGCCGTCGATGAGCCCCGAGCAGCGGCAGCGCATCCAGGATCGCATGGCCGACTGGGCGCGCATGACGCCGGCCGAACGCGGCCAGGCGCGCCTGCGTTTCCTGCAGGCGCAGCGCACGCGCCGGAGGGCCGCGGCGACCGCTGGGGTGACTACCAGGCGCTGCCGAACGACGAGAAGCAGGGTTTCGCCGCGCGTGCGGCCGCTGCCGTCGGCGTCGGCTGCGTCCAGAAGCCGTCCGCCCGCCAGCGCACGCCGCAGCGATCCGGACGCGCCGGCGGTGAAGTCGAACCTGGTGACCAATCCGAATTTCAGTGCGCAGCCGCGCCCGATTGCGCCGACCACGATCAAGGCCGGGCCCGGGTGCCTCGACGACGCTGGTGTCGAAGCCGCCGACGCCGCCGCCGCACCAGCAGACCGGCATGCCGAAGATCGCTGCTCACGCCGGGCTTCGTCGACCGAGCGACCCTGCTGCCGCAGCGCGGCGCCGCAGGGCGCTGCCGCGGTCCCGGTCGGCGAGCAGCGCGCGCGGCAGCCGGTTCCGCGGCCATGACGGTGGAGCAGCGGTCGCCGTGCAGCCGTACCCGGCTGCCGACGCGGCGCTGCACGCGCCCAGGCCTGATCCGGCGCATGGCCTGCTTCACCTACGAGGGCGTGTTGCTGTTCGGCGTCGTGATGATCGCCGGCTACCTGTTCAGCACCCTGACCCAGCAGCGCCACGCCCTGACCGGCCGCCACGGCCTGCAGTTCTTCCTGTTCTCGTGCTCGGCATCTATTTCGTCTGGTTCTGGTCGCGTGGCGGCCAGACGGTGGCGATGAAAGCCTGGCACATCCGGCTCGTCGATGCCGCCGGCCGACCGGTCAGCCAGGCTGCGGGCCTTCGTGCGCTATCTGCTGGCCTGGCTGTGGTTTGTGCCCGCGTTGCTGTGGCTCTGGCTGTCAGGCCTCGCGGGCGCGGGCAGCAGCTTCGGCGTGCTGCTCGGTCGGCGTCGTCGCCTACGCCGCGCTGGCGCGGCTGCATCCGCAACGCCAGTTCTTCCACGACGTGCTCTGCGGAACGCGCCTGATCGACCATCGCCCGGCGCCCCGAAACGGCCGATGACGGACGCGCTGTTCTCGGTCTGCGTCTACTGCGGCTCGCGCAATGGCGAGTCCGGGCTTCACGCCGAGTCGGCGGCGGAGGTCGGCCGACTGATCGGCGAACGCGGCTGGCGGCTCGTCTACGGCGGCGGCCGTGCCGGGCTGATGGGCGTGGTCGCCGATGCCGCGCTGGCGGCTGGCGCGCCGGTGCTGGGCGTGATTCCGCAGTCGCTGGTCGACCGGGAGGTTGCGCACGCCGGCCTGACCGAGCTGCGCGTCGTCTCGACGATGCACCAGCGCAAGCAGGCGATGGCCGAGGCGGCCGATGTCTTCCTCGCGCTGCCGGGCGGCATCGGCACCTTCGAGGAACTGTTCGAGGTCTGGACCTGGCGCCAGCTCGGCTATCACGACAAGCCGGTCGGTCTGCTCAACAGCGGCGGCTACTACGACGGCCTGATCGAGCTTCCTCGACCATGCCGTGCGCAGCGGCTTCATCGATCCCGCCCAGCGCGACCTGCTGCAGGTCGGGACCGACGCGCGCCGAACTGCTGCAGCGGATGCACCGGCAGGCGCGCCAGCGCGGTGGCACCGGACGACTACCGGCGGATCTGAGTCCGGCGCGCGCGCCGCTCAGATCGCGGCTTCGTCGGTCTCGCCGGTGCGGATCCGCACCACCTGCTCGATGTTGGTGACGAAGATCTTGCCGTCACCGATCTTGCCGGTCTTGGCAGCGCGGACGATGGCCTCGATGCAGCGCTCGACGTCGCTGTCCTTGACGACCACCTCGACCTTCACCTTGGGCAGGAAGTCGACCACATATTCGGCACCGCGGTACAGCTCGGTATGGCCTTTCTGTCGGCCGAAACCCTTGACCTCGACCACCGTCAGTCCGGTGACGCCGACCTCGGCCAGACCCTCGCGGACCTCTTCCAGCTTGAACGGTTTGACGATCGCAGTGATCTGTTTCATGACGAACTCCTGAAGCCGGACACGCGCTTGAGTTTAAGGGCAACGCCGCGGCCCCCCGCCTGCAGCGCGGTCGCCAGCCGGACCGCGAATCCGCGTACCGGTCAGCCCCCCTCATCTGAATGCATGCCAAGAACCGATCATCAAGGTCCACGCCGATCCGGCACGCGATCGACGCCGCACAGTGGAACCGCCTGCTCGCCGCGTCGCCGCAGCCGACGCCGTTCATGCGCCACGAGTACCTTGCGGCGCTGCACTGCAGTGGATCGGCCACGGCCGCAGACAGGCTGGCAGCCGCAGTTTCTCGCCGTCGAGCGCGACGGCGAACTGCTCGCTGCCTGTCCGCTCTACCTGAAGGACCACTCGTACGGCGAATATGTCTTCGACTGGGCCTGGGCCGACGCCTACCAGCGCCACGGACTGGCCTACTACCCCAAGCTGCTGAACGCGGTGCCGTTCACGCCGGTGCCCGGCAGCCGGCTGCTGGCGCGCGACGCCGCGCACCGGCAGCTCCTGCTGCGCGCCATGCGCCAGCTGTGCCGGCGACGGCGGGGCCTCATCGGTGCATGCCCTGTTCATCGACGACGCCGAGCGCGAGCTGGTGCACGAGGTGCGCGGCAGACGGCTGGATGGCGCGCAGCACGGTGCAGTTCCACTGGACCAACCGCGAGCCCGGCTATGCCGACTTCGCCGATTTCCTGGCCAGCCTGCAGCGCGAGAAGCGCAAGAAGATCCAGCAGGAGCGGCGCCGCGTCGAAGCGGCCGGCGTGCATTTCAGCTGCCAGCACGGCCATGAGATCGGCGACGCCGACTGGGACTTCTTCTACCGCTGCTACGTGCGCACCTACCGCGAGCACCACTCGACGCCCTACCTGACGCGCGACTTCTTCGCGCGCATGGCGGCCACCATGGCGCCGCACTGGCTGCTGTTCACCGCCTGGCGCGGTCAGCGAGCGGATCGCGACCTCGCTGATCGCGCTCGAGCCCGACACCGGCGTGGCCTATGGCCGCTACTGGGGTGCCGTCGAGCCGGTGTCCTGCCTGCACTTCGAGGCCTGCTACTACCAGCCGCTGGCATGGTGCATCGCCAACCGCTACCGGCGCTTCGAAGGCGGCGCCCAGGGCGAACACAAGATGGCGCGCGGCCTGCTGCCGGTGCAGACCCGCTCGGCGCACTGGCTCGCCCACCCGCAGTTCGCGCAGGCGGTGGGCGACTACCTGCAGCGCGAAGGCGCCGGCATCGCCGACTACATCGACGAACTCAACGAGCGCCGCCCGTTCCGCGCATCAGTGCCTTGAAATCGCCGGCATAGCCGCTCACGAAGCGATCCGGCTTGAGGTACTTGCGCAGCGCCGCATTGACCTGATCGAGCGTCAGCGAAGCGATCGCTGCATCGACCTCGGCGCTGCGCAGAAAGGTGCGGCCGATGTACAGGTTGCTGGCGAGCGCCGCCGCCAGCCCGGCATCCTGGGCCCGGCCCAGTTGCCGGAAGCTCAGCAACCCGCGCTGGCCCTCGGTCGAGCTCGGCGGCGGTGAAGCCGTCCTTCAGGGCACGCTCGATCTCCTCGCGCACCGCCGCCTCGACCTTGGCGCGGTTCTGCGGCGCGAAGATCGCGCTGGCGCTCCACTCCGAATTCGGCTTCGAAGGGATTCCAGCCGATGCCGGCCCGAACGTCATAGGACAGGCCCTCGGTTTCGCGGATGCGGGTCCACAGGCGCGAGCTGCCGCCGCCGCCGAGCAGGTGGTTGGCCACCATCAGCGCCGGGTAGTCGGGATCGTTGTCCGACAGCGGCAGTGGCAGCTGCATCGCCATGGTGGCGTTCTGCTTGTCCGGCGTCTTCAGGATCAGCCGCTGCGGCGTCCGCTCGACCAGCGGGTTCGGAATCCGCACGTGCTCGATCCCTCCGGTCCAGTCGGCAAAGCCCTGCTGGAGCGCGCTGCGCACCGCGTCGACGTCGAGATCGCCGACGGCCGCGAACTCGCCATCGCGTGCGCTGTAGAAGCGGCGATGGAAGTCGCGCAGCTGAGGCAATGTCACCGCCCTGGATGTCGGCCACGATCTCGTCGAAGGTGCGTGCATACCGCACATCACCTCGCGGATAGGGGTTGCCGTAGCGCGCCAAGGCATTCGACAGCACGGCGCGGGGCTCCTTGCGTTGCTCCTCGACCGCCGACAGCGAGCGGCGCCGGATCTCCTCCAGGGCATCGGCCGGCAGCGCCGGGCGCCGCAGCAGGTCGGCCACCAGACGGATCGCATCCGGCAGCTGCTCGCGGCGCGACTGCAGGCGCACCGTGACCCGGCCGTCGCCGGCACCGACCGACAGATCGGTCTTCAGCTCGGCGAGCCGGTCCTGCACCTGCTGGCGCGTCAGCGTGGCCGTCCCCTTGTCGATCAGCGTGGCGAGCATGTCGGCCACCTCGCCCTGTCCGAACAGCGACTTTTCATCGCCGAAGCGCAGCGTCAGAACCGCCTGCACCGCATTGCCGCGGGTACCCTTGGGCAGCACCGCCGCGTCGATCCCGCCCACCGTGAAGCGCTGGGTGCGCCGCTCGATGTTGGCCGGCGTTGCCTCGAACACCTCGGCGCGCGCCGCCGCCGGCTGCGGCTTGAAGTCGCGCAGCGTCTGCGCGATGTCGACCCGGCTCGGAGCCGGCGCGCGCTGCGGCTGCTCGGTCGGCACATACCGCGCCAGCGTGCGGTTGTCCGGCACCAGCGTCTGCTCGGCAACGCGCTGCAGATCGGCCAGCGTCAGTGCCTGGACGCGGTCACGGATCAGGAAAAAGAGCCGCCAGTCACCCTGCGCGATGCTTTCGCTGAGCGAGATGCCGATCACCTGCGGGTCGGTGAAGGCGCGTTCCCAGCCGTTGAGCCAGTTGGTGCGGGCACGGTCGAGTTCGGCCTGCGTGATCGGTTCGGCCAGGACCGACTCGAGTGTCTCGAGCAGCGCCTGCTGCGCCGGCTCCGGCTGCTGGGCCGGTGCGAGCTGGGCACCATAGATGGCAAAACCGGGATCGCTCAGTCCGGCGGTGAAGGCGAAGGTCGATGCGGCCAGGTTGCGCTCGACCAGCCGGCGATGCAGGCGTCCCGACGGGGTGTCGCCCATCACCAGATCGAGCACCTCGAAGGCTGCGTAGTCGGGGTGCGCGGCCGGGACGACGTGGTAGCCGGCGTACAGCAGCGGCACGCCGCCGACCCGGCGCAGCGTGACCTCGCGTTCGCCATCCTGCACCGGGTCGAGCGTGTAGAGGCTGGGCAACGCGCGCTCGGGCCGCTTGATCTTGCCGAAGCTGTCGCCGATCCAGCCGAGGATCGCGATCCTGCGCGAAACTTGCCCGAGATGATCAGCGTCGCGTTGTCGGGCTGGTAGTAGCGGCGGTAGAACGCCTGCAGCGACGGAATGTCGACATTCTCGACATCGCTGCGCGCGCCGATCGTGCTGTTGCCGTAGTTGTGCCACAGGAACATCGTCGACAGCAGGCGCGAGAACAGCATCGAACCGGGATTGTTCTCGCCGCGCTCCATCTCGTTGCGCACCACCGTCATCTCGCTGTCGAGATCCTTGCGCGCGATGAAGCTGTTGACCATCGCGTCGGCCTGCCAGCCGAGGTACCAGCGCAGGTTCTCGTCGTTGGCCGAGAACTGGGCGGTGTAGTTGGTGCGGTCGAGCCAGGTGGTTCCGTTGGCGGCCAGACCGCGCTTGGTGAACTCGGACCACACCTCGGGATGGTTCGGCGTGCCCTTGAACAGCAGGTGCTCGAGCAGGTGCGCCATGCCGGTCTCGCCATAGCCCTCGTGGCGCGAGCCGACGCGGTAGGTCAGATTGACCGTCGTCGTCGGCTTCGAATCGTCGGCAACCAGCAGCACCTGCAGGCCGTTGGCGAGCCTGAACTCGTCGATGCCCTCGACCGAGGTGACATGCTCGATGCCGGACCCGGCGGGTATCGGCGCGTGCGCCGGCGCAGCGGGCTGGGCCAGCGCCGGCGCCGGCGTGCAGCAGAGGCAGACAGAGAAGCAAGGCGCGCAGGCGAGACAGGACCATGGTCGTGCAGACAGGTGAGAACCGCGACGGAGCATGGCAGATCCGCGGCGCGCCGAGAAGTTCGCGCCGGCGCCGCCCGGCTCGCAGACCGCGCACCCGCGCACCCCCGATTCGCGGGGGCCGCGGCGCCGGCCGCCGGACCGCGGTCCGCGCGACCGCGCGCCTCTAGGCGGCCGGCGGACCGGCCTTGTACGCGGCGATGCCCGAAACGATCTCGGCGCGGGCCGCGTCCGGGCCTTCCCAGCCCTGCACCTTGACCCACTTGCCGGCCTCGAGATCCTTGTAGTGCTCGAAGAAGTGCTGGATCGCCTTCAGGCGCATCTGGTTGATGTCTTCCGGCTTCTGCCAGTGGGTGTAGATCGGCAGGACCTTGTCGATCGGCACCGCCAGCAGCTTGGCGTCGTCGCCAGCCTCGTCCTGCATCTTGAGCACGCCGATCGGCCGGCAGGTCACGACCACGCCCGGTGTCAGCGCATACGGCGTGATGACCAGCACATCGACCGGATCGCCATCGCCGGCGAGCGTCTGCGGCACATAGCCGTAGTTGCAGGGATAGTGCATGGCGGTGGTCATGAAGCGGTCGACGAACATCGCCCCGCTCTCCTTGTCGACCTCGTACTTGATCGGATCGGCGTTCATCGGGATCTCGATGATCACATTGAACTGGTCCGGCGCATTCTTGCCGGGCGTCACGTTGTGCAGGCTCATGGTGTGGTTCAGCGGCGCTTGGTGAAAGCGCGATTTTATGCGGCGGGGGATGCGCCACCGACCGCGGCGACACGCCTTGCGCAACACGCAACGACCGCTGGAAAACACCATGCGAGCTGCGTTGCCTTCGGACAGGCCATCCCGTAGCATCCGACGCAGCTTCGGGCCGCCATGCTGCCTAGGGCAACGCCGAGAAATCCCCGCGAATCCGTGCGCCTCGGATCGGGATGCCATGTCAGGCGCCAACCGCTGTCGTGGCTTTGCCCTGCAGTGCTGCAACGCTGCACGGCGCCCGCGTCCGGTGCGAGCGTGTCGCGAAGGACCCGCCGGCGCGGCCGGATGCGGGCGCGGACAACCGGGCACCCCCAACCCTCTCGAGGAAGGAACCTGTCCCTATGATGTCCACGCACGTGGCGCTCTACTTCGCCCTTGCCTGCGGCCTGGCCGCAGTCCTGTACGGCTTCATACAACGGCGCTGGATCCTCCGACAGAGCGCCGGCAATGCGCGGATGCAGGAGATCGCGGGCGCAATCCAGCAGGGAGCCGCGGCCTACCTCCAGCGCCAGTACCGCACGATCGCCATCGTCGGCGTCGTGCTGACGGTCCTGATCGGCATCTTCCTCGACGGCGCGACGGCAGTCGGCTTCGTGATCGGCGCGGTGCTGTCCGGCGCCTGCGGCTTCATCGGCATGAACGTCTCGGTAGCCGCCAACGTGCGCACCGCGCAGGCGGCCAACCACGGCATCGCGCCGGCGCTCAATGTCGCCTTCAAGGGCGGTGCGATCACCGGCATGCTGGTGGTCGGACTCGGCCTGCTCGGCGTCAGCATCTTCTTCTGGTTCCTGGTCGGCAACGGCAACCTGACACCGGACCAGCAAACTGTCCGACCTGCTCAAGCCGCTGCTCGGCCTGGCCTTCGGCTCGTCGCTGATCTCGATCTTCGCGCGCCTGGGCGGCGGCATCTTCACCAAGGGCGCCGACGTCGGCGCCGACCTGGTCGGCAAGGTCGAGGCCGGCATCCCGGAGGACGATCCGCGCAACCCGGCGGTGATCGCCGACAACGTGGGCGACAACGTCGGCGACTGCGCCGGCATGGCGGCCGACCTGTTCGAGACCTATGCGGTGACGCTGATCGCCACCATGGCGCTCGGCGCGATCGTCGTCGTCGACGCGCCGCTGGCGGCGGTCGTGCTGCCGCTGGTACTCGGCGGCTTCTCGATCCTGGCGTCGATCGTCGGCGTCAGCGCGGTCAAGGCCTCGCCCGGCATGCGCAACGTCATGCCGGCGCTGTACAAGGGCCTGATCATCGCGGGCGTTGATCTCGCTGATCGGCTTCTACTTCATCATCCGCATGGTGATGCCCGACGACGCGCTCGGCGCCGGCACCCAGCTGCGCCTGTTCGGCTCGTGCGCGGTCGGTCTGGTGCTGACTGCGGCACTGGTCTGGATCACCGAGTTCTACACCGGCACCAACTACAAGCCGGTGCAGCACATCGCCCAGGCATCGACCACCGGCCACGGCACCAACATCATCGCCGGACTCGGCGTCTCGATGCGTTCGACCGCCTGGCCGGTGCTGTTCGTCTGCCTGTCGATCCTCGGTCGCCTACCAGCTGGCGGGCCTGTACGGCATTGCCATCGCCGCGACCGCGATGCTGAGCATGGCCGGCATCGTCGTGGCCCTCGATGCCTACGGCCCGATCACCGACAACGCCGGCGGCATCGCCGAGATGGCCGACATGCCGGCCAGCGTGCGCGACATCACCGACCCGCTCGACGCCGTCGGCAATACCACCAAGGCGGTGACCAAGGGCTATGCGATCGGTTCGGCCGGTCTGGCCGCACTGGTGCTGTTCGCCGACTACACCCATTCGCTCGAAGGGCGCGGCATGCACATCGCCTTCGACCTGAGCGACCCGCGCGTCATCGTCGGCCTGTTCATCGGCGGCCTGATTCCCTACCTGTTCGGTGCGATGGCGATGGAGGCGGTCGGCCGCGCAGCCGGCTCGGTGGTGGTCGAGGTGCGGCGCCAGTTCCGCGAGATCAAGGGCATCATGGAAGGCACGGCCAAGCCGGAATACGGCCGCGCGGTCGACATGCTGACCACCGCGGCGATCAAGGAGATGGTGGTCCCGAGCCTGCTGCCGGTGGTCGTTCCGGTGCGTGGTCGGACTGCTGCTCGGGCCGGCTGCGCTCGGCGGGCTGCTGATGGGCACCATCGTGACCGGCCTGTTCGTCGCGATCTCGATGTGCACCGGCGGCGGCGCCTGGGACAACGCGAAGAAGTACATCGAGGACGGCCACCATGGCGGCAAGGGCAGCGAGGCCCACAAGGCCGCGGTCACCGGCGACACGGTCGGCGATCCCTACAAGGACACCGCCGGTCCGGCGATCAATCCGCTGATCAAGATCATCAACATCGTCGCGCTGCTGATCGTGCCGCTGCTGCCGCTGCCCACCGTGGCGACACACGGCATGGCCCCGGAACGCGCCACGCCGGGGGCCCCGGCGGCGATCGTCGTCGTGCCGGTGGCGCCAGCCGACCGGGCGCTGAGGTCAGGCCGCCCGCGCGGCGGGCGGCCAGACGCGTCGAGAACTTGGTGTTCATTCGACCGGGATCACGCTGACCGACACCTTCAGCTGCTGGCTGCCGCCGCCGAGGATGACCCCGCGCAGCGGCACCGCATCGGCAAAATCGGCGCCCCACGCGAGCGTGATGTAGCGCGCGTCGGCGCACTGGTCGTTGGTCGGATCGAACTCGACCCAGCCGACGTGCGGCGCGTAGGCCGCGACCCAGGCGTGCGAGGCGTCCACGCCCATCAGCCGCGGCTGCCCGGCGGCGGATCGGTCAGCAGGTAGCCCGACACATAGCGCGCCGGCAGGCCGTGGCTGCGCAGGCAGGCCAGCATCAGGTGGGCGAAGTCCTGGCACACGCCGCGTCGGTGTTCGAGCACCTCGTCGACGCGTGTGGTCACGGTCGTCGCCTCGCGGGTCGAACTCGAAATCGCGGTGGATGCGGTGCATCAGATCGCTGACGGCGTCGAACCAGTCCCGACCGCGCTGCAGCGATGGCTCGGCATAGACGCGCGCCGCCTCCGACCATGGCAGCAACTGGGTCGCCTCGCACATCTGCGCCGGCAGCAGATCGCCGTCGGGGCACGGGCGCCGGCGCAGCCTCGCGCACCCGCTCCCAGCTCAGCGGCATCCGAGCCAGGCAGCGGCGCGAGCGGCGACCTCGACCTCGCAGCTCATCGCCACGCGCAGGATGCGGTGCGCGGTGTGCAGCCCGAAGTGATGCACCGTGTTGCCGAAGCCATCGACCGCCTCGTGGCGTTCGTCGGGACGCGGATCGATCTGCAGCCGGTGCGAGCGCAGCGTCTGCCAGGCCAGCTCGCGCGGCGTCAGTCGTGCCACCTGCCATGACTGCGACACCGGCGCGGTATAGGCATACGCGCGTCTCGTGTTCGACCCGGAAGGCCATCCGGTCAGCGGTGTCAGTCGCATCGCGCCGGTCATGCGGCCAGCGAGAGCACGCTGCGCGACACCGCATGCGAGAAGAACTTGTGGCTGAGTTCGTCCGACACCGTACGCGCCGCGCGCGCGATCTGCTCGAGCAACGCGGCCAGCGCCTCGCTTTCGGGGTCGAGTTCGGCCACGTCGAGCGACCGCAGCGCCGCGCGCGCCAGGCGCCAGATCGTTGCCCGGCGAAGCTGCCGTGGCGGATCTCGAGCTTGTCGACGAACTCGGACAGTCCCTTCAGCTGGAAGCCGATCGAGCGCGGATTGGCCTCGTCGCGCAGCAGCAGGTCGAGCACCGGCAGCCACTCGGGCGCGACCAGGTAGCGCGAGCGGTAGGTCACCGACGAATCGTTCAGCGCCAGCAGCCAGTCCAGCCGCTGCGAGCGCCCCTTGTCGATCGCGACCTGCAAGGCCGTTGCACAGCGCGCCCAGGCGCTCGACGCGCCGGCCGATCGACAGGAAGCGCCAGCCGAGACCGCGTGTCATGCCGTCGAGCACGAAGCCCGACAGCGTCATCATCGAGGTCACGGCCCGGTCGAGCCAGACCAGCGCCAGCGGCAGGCCGACCGACGAACTCAGGCCGCGCTGGAAGACCGGATCGGCAACCAGCTGGTTCAGGCTGCGCCAGTTGTCGAGCGACATGCGGTCGCGCAGGCTGAAGGCACAGCGCGACAGCTGGCGCAGCTGCTGGCTCAAGCCCTCCTTGGGATGGGTGGCGGCACGCAGCAGCTGCAGCCCGATCTGCTCGTCAGCCTCGATCAGTCCGAGCTGCTGCGCCAGCAGCACCGGCGGCGCGATCGCGTCGGCCTGCTCGGAACGCTCGTCGAGGACGCCGTCGATCGCCACCCGCAGCAGGCGCGCGGTGTTGTCGCAGCGCTCGCCGTAGCGGCCGAACCAGAACAGGTTCTCGGCTGCGCGCGACGGCAGGTTGGCGCTCGGGCTGACCAGATCGGCGGCCTTGACGGTGCTCGTCAGCAGGCTGAACGAGGCATTGACCGGTGTATCCGACAGCACCCAGGTGTCCTTCGAACGCCCGCCGCGCTGCATCGCGATGACGCGCGAATCGACCTCACCGGCCACCCGGGCCAGGCCGCCCGGCATGACCCGGTAGCCGTCCGGCGTGGCCACCGCGAAGACGCGCAGGCCGACCGTGCGGGCGCGCAACTGCTCGCGCCGCGACAGCCGGACCGATGCTGCGCTCGAGCACCGGCGCCTGCGAGACATGCACCCACTCCTGCGCGATGTAGCGCTGCGGGCGCAGCGCGATGCTTGGCGTGCAGTCGGGCGCGCGCGGCCGGCATCCAGGTCGGCGCCGAACACCGCCGGCTCCGACTGCGAGCGTTCGAGCGGCTTGATCATCAGGCGGTCGAGTCGCTTCCAGGCGTCGGCGAAGGCGGCCGGCTCGCCGAGCCACCAGGTCGCCACCGACGGCAGCTTCAGCGGCTCGCCGAGCAGCAGCGCGGCTGAGTTCGGGCAGGTAGGCGAGCAGGCCGCCGGATTCGAGCACGCCCGACCCGAGCGCATTGGCCAGCAGGACGGTGCCGCGCCGCGCACAGTCGGTCAGCCCGGGCACGCCGAGCGCCGAATCGCTGCGCAGTTCGAGCGGATCGCAGTAGTCGTCGTCCTGGCGCCGCAGCAGCGCGTGCACCCGCTTCAGACCCTCGACCGTCTTCATCCAGACCCGGCCGTCGCGCACCGTCAGGTCGCTGCCCTCGACGAGCGGAAACCCGAGGTAGCGGGCGAGCAGCGCATGCTCGAAGTAGGTTTCGTTGTACGGGCCCGGTGTCAGCAGCACGATCAGCGGCGCGCCGTCGCCCTTCGGCGCCCAGCGCCGCAGCGACTCGCGCCAGGCGTCGAAGAACGACGCCAGGTGCTGCACATGCAGATCGCGAAACATCTGCGGGAAGACGCGCGAGACGATCAGCCGGTTCTCCAGCGCATAGCCGGCCCCCGACGGCGCCTGCGTGCGGTCGCCGACGACCCACCAGTTGCCGTCGGGCGACCGCGCCAGGTCGGCCGCGTAGTGGAACAGATGCACCCCGCCGGGCGGTCGGGCATGCTGCGCCGGATGCAGGAAACCGCTGTGACCGAACACCACCGCCGGCGGCATCGACGCCGCTGCGCAGCAGCTTCTGCGGCCCGTAGAGGTCGGCCAGCACCATGTTGAGCAGTTGGGCGCGCTGGGCGATGCCTTCCTCGATCTCCTGCCACTCGGCGCCCGACAGCAGGATCGGCAGCGGATCGACCTCCCAGGGCCGGTCGGCACCTTGCGGATCGGCATAGACGTTGTAGGTGATGCCGCTCTCGTGGATCTCGCGGTCCATCAGCGACAGGGTGGCGCCGATGCCCTGTCCTTCACGGGCGATCAGTGAACGGACGAAGGCGTCCCACTGCGGGCGCGGCTGTCCCGCCGCGTTCAGCAGTTCGTCGTAGCGCCCTCGGCAGCGGGACGTAGCCGGACAGCAGGCGCTCAAGCATCGGAGTGCGCGCGCTGGCCCACGCCGCCACGCGCCTGACCGTGCGCTGCTCGGCTTGGAGCGGGCAGGATCCGGCGCACGCTCAGGCGCGGGCGCGCCGCAGGTCGAGCGTGAACGGGAAGTTCGGATTGCGCGGCTCGCTCGCGACCGCCATCTTCCCCGGTGTGTGGCCGACCCGGAAGAAGCGTCCGAGGCGGCGCGCCTCGGCCTCGTAGGCATTGACCGGGAAGGTGTCGTAGCTGCGCCCGCCCGGGTGCGCGACGTGGTACTGGCAGCCGCCCATCGATCGGCTCATCCAGGTGTCGACCAGGTCGAAGGTGAGCGGTGCGTCGACCTGGATCGTCGGATGCAGCGCCGACGGCGGATGCCAGGCGCGGTAGCGCACGCCGGCGACGAATTCGCCGATGCGCCCGGTCGACTGCAGCGGCACCGGCCGTCCGTTGCAGGTCAGCACGTGGCGATCGCCGATCAGACCGGTGGCGTGCACCTGGACCCGCTCGACCGACGAGTCGACGAAGCGCGCCGTGCCGCCGACCGCACCCTCCTCGCCCATCACATGCCACGGCTCCAGCGCGAGCCGCAGTTCGAACTCGGCCCCGCGGGCCTGGAAGTCGCCCAGGCGCGGGAAGCGGAAGTTCAGGTGCGGCGCGAACCAGTCGGTCTTCATCGGATAGCCGCAGGCGTTGAGTTCCTCGATCACGTCGCACAGGTCTTCCCAGATGAAGTGCGGCAGCATGAAGCGGTCGTGCAGCTCGGTGTTCCAGCGCTTGAGCGCTGCCGGCCGGTACGGCTCGCGCCAGAAGCGCGCGATCAGCGCGCGCATCAGCAACTGCTGCGTCAGGCTCATGCGCGCATGCGGCGGCATCTCGAAGGCGCGCATCTCGAGCAGGCCGAGTCGCCCGGTCGGCCCGTCGGGCGAATAGAGCTTGTCGATGCAGAACTCGGCGCGGTGGGTGTTGCCGCTCACATCGATCAGCAGGTTGCGCAGGATGCGGTCGATCAGCCACGGCGGGCACTCCGGCTCGCTCGGCGCGGTCAGCCGGCGCAGCTCGGCGAAGGCGATCTCGAGTTCGTAGACCGAGTCGTTGCGCGCCTCGTCGACCCGCGGCGCCTGGCTGGTCGGCCCGACGAACAGGCCGGAAAACAGGTAGCTCAGTGCCGGGTGGTTGTGCCAGTACGCGATCATGCTGGCCAGCAGATCGGGGCGACGCAGGAACGGCGAGTCGGCGACGGTCGCACCACCGAGCACGAAGTGGTTGCCGCCACCGGTGCCGGTGTGGCGGCCGTCGAGCATGAACTTCTCGGTCGACAGCCGGGTCTCATGCGCAGCCTGGTACAGGTGGGTGGTCTGCTCGACGAGTTCGTCCCAGCTGTGCGCCGGGTGGACATTGACCTCGATCACGCCCGGATCGGGGGTGACGCGCAGCAGCGCCAGGCGCGGATCGCGCGGCGGCTCGTAGCCCTCGAGGATCACCGGCAGCTTCATCTCGAGCGCGGTCTCCTCGATCGCGGTGACCACCTCGAGGTAGTCCTCGAGCGCATCGGCTGGCGGCATGAACAGGTACAGCCGACCGTTGCGCGGCTCGGCGCACAAGGCGGTGCGAACCACGCCCGGCAGCCGATTCGCCTGGCAGCGGCAGGCGCAGCGCCGCATCTGCGGCCGCGGTCGAGGCCGCAGTTCCGGTTCCAGTCCGGTCCGCCGTCCAGTGCCGGTGCCGGTGCCGGCGCCGGCGACGCTTGCGGCCCGGCGCCGATCCCCGCGCCCGACAGGCCCGAGCCGCCATCGCCCGGGGTGCGGACGCCCTCGCCGTCCTGCATGGCAAAGCGCAGCCGCTGGTAGGGCGGCAGCGGCGCGAAGGCCTGGGTCTGATCCGGCGGATGGATCCACGGCAGGTCCTGATCGGCCGCCCACGGCTGCGAGTCGAGCGGCAGCCGGTAGCCGAGCGGCGAATCGCCGGGGATCAGGTAGCAGCGCTCGCTGCGCAGGAACCACGGGCCGGTCTGCCAATGCGCGGCTGCATCGCGCGCGATCGCGTGCCAGCGGCAGCACATGGCCGACGACCTTGTCGAGCCCTTGCGTGAACACCTTGCGCAGCCGCTCGCGCTCGAGCGGATCGGACAGCCGGGCATCGAACGGATCGACATTGACCGGCAGCCGACGCTCGCGCCACAGGTAGTACCAGGTGTCCTCGTAGGCCGGGAAGATGTGCTGGTCGACGACGCCGAGTCGCTGCGCGACGCCGAGCAGGAAGCGACGCGCCTCGACGTCGGTGACGCCATAGTCGCGTTTCTCGTCGGCAAACAGTTCCGGGATGCGCCCAGACCGGCTCGCCGTCCTTGCGCCAGTACAGGTTGAGCGACCAGCGCGGCAGCTGCTCGCCGGGATACCACTTGCCCTGGCCGTAGTGCAGCAGACCGCGCTCGCCATAGCTTGGCGCGCAGCTTGTCCATCAGCTCGGCGCTGAGCAGCCGCTTGGTCGGGCCGAGCGCCTCGGTATTCCATTCGGCGCCCTCGCGGTCGTCGACCGAGACGAAGGTCGGCTCGCCACCCTGCGTCAGCCGCACGTCGCCGGCACGCAGATCGGCGTCGACCTGGTGTCCGAGCTGCTCGATCTGCTGCCCACTGGGCGTCGGTGTAGGGCAGCGTGACCCGCGGCGCCTCCCAGATGCGCGACACCGACATCGAGTGCTCGAAGGTCGTCTCGCACTTCTCGATCGCGCCGCTGACCGGCGCCGCCGACGAGGGCTCGGGTGAACAAGCCAGCGGGATGTGACCCTCGCCGGCCAGCAGGCCGGAGGTCGGATCGAGGCCGATCCAGCCCGCACCGGGCAGATAGACCTCGCACCAGGCGTGCAGGTCGGTGAAGTCGATCTCGGTGCCGCTCGGACCATCGAGCGACTTGACATCGCTCTTGAGCTGGATCAGATAGCCCGAGACGAAGCGTGCCGCCAGGCCGAGGTGTCGCAGCAGTTGCACCAGCAGCCAGCCGGTGTCGCGGCATGATCCACTCGCCTTGACGAGCGTCTCTTCGGGCGTCTGCACACCCGGCTCCATCCGCACCAGGTAGCCGATGTCGCGCTGCAGCCGCTGGTTCAGCGCCACCAGGAAATCGTTGGTCGGCGTCTTCTCGCGCGGCACCGCATCGAGGTAGGCCTGGAAGGCCGGCGTGGCCGGCGCCTTGACCATGTAGGCGGCCAGTTCGGTCTGCAGCTCGGGGCGTACTGAACGGAAAGTGCTCGGCCGACGGCTCGAGGAAGAAGTCGAACGGGTTGAGCACCGCCATCTCGGCGACCAGGTCGATCTCGATCCGGAACGACTCGGTCTTCTCGGGAAAGACCAGTCGTGCCAGGTAGTTCGACTGCGGATCCTGCTGCCAGTTGATGAAGTGGGTGGCCGGCTCGACCCGCATCGAATAGCTCAGGATGCGGGTGCGCGAATGCGGCGCCGGGCGCAGGCGCACGACCTGCGGCCCGAGGTTGATCGGCCGGTCGTACCGGTAGTGGGTCACGTGGTTCAGCGCGACATGAATGGACATTCAGTACTCCGGGACGGAATTCGTGGTTGTTCGTGCGCAGGATGGCGCGAGCACGGCGCGCGATGCGCCGTGCCATCGGTCAGACGTCGCCCGGAACCAGGAAGTCGCGGCTGATCGCGACGCCGAGCATGTTGACGCGCTCGAGGAACTGGGTCAGGTAGGGATGCAGGCCGGTGGCCAGGATCTCGTCGATGCGCGCATATTGCAGGTCGGCGCACAGGCGGCCGACGCGCCTCAGGGTCTCCGCCGACTGTGCATTGGCAACGACCTTCAGGTTCGCCGAGCACCTCGTTCATGCAGGCCGCCAGCGAACGCGGCATGTCCTGGCGCAGGATCATCAGCTCGGCCACCTTCTCGGGCCGGATCACGTTGCGATAAGCCTTGCGATAGACCTCGAAACCGGACACCGAACGCAGCAGCGCCGACCAGTGATAGAAGTCGAACTCGACCTCCTTGTCCTGCTCCGGCAGGGCGTCGGCGCCCGATGCACCCTGGACCTGGCTCATGCCGCCGGCCACCGGCTCGGTCGTGTCGACGTTCTCGCTCTGCAGGGCGTGGAACTTGACGTCGAGCAGGCGTGCGGTGTTGTCGGCGCGCTCGAGGAAGCTGCCGATGCGCAGGAAGTGGAAGGCCTCGTCCTGCAGCATCGTTCCGAGCACGACGCCACGCGACAGGTGCGACCTGAACTTGACCCAGTCGAAGGCGTCCGACGGATCGTCGAGAAACTCGCAGTCGTCGGCCATGCGCTGGAATTCGAGCCAGGTCTGGTTCTGCGTCTCCCACACCTCGGTCGTCAGCGATCCGCGCACCGCGCGGGCATTCTCGCGCGCCGCCTTCAGGCAGCTGCGGATGCTCGACGGGTTGTTCGAATCGAGCACCATGTAGTTCATCACGCTGCGCGGCGTCACCTCGCCATGGCGGGTCGCGAAGTCACCGCTCAGTTCGGAGATGCTGAGCAGGCCCTTCCAGCCCATCTCCGAGGCATGCGTCGATTGCGGCAGCAGCGAGGTCTGGTAGTTGACGTCGAGCATGCGGGCGGTGTTCTCAGCCCGCTCCATGTACCGGGCCATCCAGAACAGATGGTCGGCAGTCCTAGACAGCATCGTTGGCTCCTGCTCTCAATTCTTCAGCACCCAGGTGTCCTTGGTACCGCCACCCTGCGAGGAATTGACGACCAGCGAACCCTCCTTGAGGGCCACGCGCGTCAGCCCGCCGGGCGCGATCTGCACCTCGGTGCCCGAAAGAACGAACGGGCGCAGGTCGATGTGGCGCGGCGCGACGCCGGATTCGACGAAGGTCGGGCAGGTCGACAGGCTGAGCGTCGGCTGCGCGATGTAGCGCGCCGGATCGGCGATCAGTGCCGCGCGGAAGTCGGCCATCTCCTGCTGGCTCGCCGCCGGGCCGACCAGCATGCCGTAGCCGCCGGCGCCGTGCACCTCCTTGACGACCAGTTCCTCCAGGTGGTCGAGCACGTAGCGCAGGTCCGAATCGAGCCGGCACAGGTAGGTCGGCACATTGTTCAGCACCGGCTTCTCGCCCAGATAGAACTCGATCATCTTCGGCACATAGGGATAGATCGACTTGTCGTCGGCGATGCCGGTCCCGAGCGCATTCGAGATGTTGACGTTGCCGGCGCGGTAGGCTCGCATCAGGCCGGCGCAGCCGAGCGTCGAATCGGCGCGAAACACCTCCGGATCGAGAAAATCGTCGTCGAGCCGGCGGTAGATCACGTCGACGCGCTTCGGACCCTGCGTCGTGCGCATGTAGACGAAATCGTCCTTGACGAACAGGTCCTGGCCCTCGACCAGCTCGACCCCCATCTGCTGGGCCAGGAAGGCGTGCTCGAAATAGGCGCTGTTGTACATGCCCGGCGTCAGCACCACCACCGTCGGGTCGAGCGCCGCGGCGGGCGCCACCGCGCGCAGGGTCTCGAGCAGCATGTCCGGGTAGTGCGCCACCGGTTCGATCCGGTGCTGGCTGAACAGCTCCGGAAACAGCCGCATCATCATCTTGCGGTTTTCCAGCATGTAGCTCACCCCGCTGGGCACCCGCAGGTTGTCCTCGAGCACGAAATAGCTGCCGCTGCCGTCGCTGTTGGCGGCGCGCACGATGTCGACGCCGGCGACGTGCGAATAGGTGTCGCGGGCCACCGCCACGCCGATCATCTCGGGCCGGAACTGCGCATTGTTCAGGATCTGCTCGGCCGGAACGATCCCGGCCTTGAGGATCTCCTGGCCGTGGTAGACGTCGTGGATGAAGCGGTTCATCGCGGTCACCCGCTGGCGCAATCCCTTTTCGATCAGCGTCCATTCGTGGGCCGGGATCACCCGCGGGATCACGTCGAACGGGATCAGGCGCTCGGTGCCCGGACCGGCCGTCGTCGTTGGCACCGTAGACCGCGAAGGTGATGCCGACGCGGCGGAAGATCATCTCCGCCTCCTCGCGCTGCGATCGCATCACGTCGTCGCTCTGCTCGGCCAGCCATTTGCCGTAGGTGCGGTAATGCGGGCGGATGCCCTGCTTCGCCGGCGGCGGAGTCAGCGTGCATCTCGTCGAAACTGTATTTCATCGGCAAAACTCCTCGCCTTACCTGCAAGCAACATCCAGGCCAATTCACCGCCGGCCGGCCGACAAAGGCAGCCCGGGACGGCTGCGCATGCACGCGTCTACACGCCATCCATCATTGCACGCGATCGCGCTGCCGCAGCACGAAATGCCGGCGCCACGCCGGCTGGCGCGTGCCGCTCGACCGCGCTTCAGCGCCCGGCGGCAGACTCCGGCGGCGCGGCATGCCAGTAGCGGCGCGCGACCTCGCGCTGGCACACCGCCTCGCGCACGGCGGCATCGCCGCGCCAATGTCCAGGCGCCGCAGTGCGCGCTTTCGACGAGCGAGACACCGCGCGTGCGGTAGCGTTCGACCACCGCCGGCGCCGGATGACCGAAGCGGTTGCGGTAGCCGGCCTGGACAACGCCGACCCGCGGCTGCACCGCGGCCAGCAGCTCCGGCGCTCGACGAGCTGCGGCTGCCGTGGTGCGGCACGAGCAGCACGCTGCTGCGCAGCGCCGCGCCGGCGCGCGCCACCAGCGCCAGTTCCTCCGGGCGCTCGATGTCGCCGGTCAGCAGCGCCGAACCGCCGCCCGGCGCGCTGGCGGCGATGCGCAGCACGCATGACAGGCCGTTGGCGCGCGGCTGGCGCAGGTCGGCATCCGGGCAGCGGATGCAGGATCTCGAAATCGACGCCGTCCCAGTGCCAGCGCTGGCCGGCGGCGCAGCGCCCGTTCGGCGACGCCGAGCCGGCGCAGCGGATGGTCGTCCTCGAGCGAGCCGAGCCAGTCGGTCACCGGCATCGCGTCGAGCAGCGTGCGCGCGCCGCCGACATGGTCGCTGTCGCGATGGCTCAGGATCAGGCGGTCGATGCGGCGCTCGCCGCGCCCGCGCAGCAGCGGCAGCAAGGCGCGCCCGGCGGCATCGCTGTCGCGGGCCGTAGCGCGGGCCGGTGTCGAACAGCAGCAGGCGGCTGCGTGTGCGCACCAGCACCGCGGTGCCCTGGCCGACATCGACGGCGACCAGTTCGAAGCGGCCCGACCGGCGGCAGCTCGCGCGCCGGCACGAGCATCGGCAGCGCAAGCGGCAGCGCCAGCAGGCGGATGCGCCACGGCAGCGGCAGCGCAGCGACCGCGGCGCCGAGCAGCCCGGCGAGCTGGGCCCAGGCCGGTGCGGCAGCCGACGGTCCAGACCGCCCAGCGGCCAGTCGGTGCAGGCGGCCAGCAGCGCTGCCAGCCCCTGCACCGCCAGCCGCCGCCGGCAGCCAGAGCATCGGCAGCAGACATGCCGAGCAGCGCCAGCGGCGTGATCACGCAGCGTGACGAGCGGGATCGCGACCAGGTTGGCGACCATGCCGACCAGCGAGATCTGCTGGAAGAAGATCAGCGTCAGCGGCGCCAGGCCGACGCGTGATCAGCGCCTGGCTGCGCAGCAGTTGCCAGCAGCAGCGCGCCAGCGCGTCGCACCGCGTGCGGCCAGCCGGTCGCTGGCCGGCCCGAGCGCAGCGCCGACGGGCCGCGCTCGTGCACCGGGCTCGGCTGGCGAACAGCAGCCCGACCGCGACGAACGACAGCCAGAAGCCGGGCTGCAGCAGGGCCCACGGGATCGAAGGCGGTGACCGCGACCGCCGCCGCAGCCAGCACCATCGGCCACGGCCAGCGACGGCCGATGCTGCCGAGCAGCACGACCAGCGCCAGCATCAGCACCGTGCGCTGCGCCGGCACGCCCCAGCCGGCGACCAGCGCATAGGCGGCGGCCGCGGCCACGCCGCCGCAGCGGCCGACCAGCGGCGCCGGCAGCCACAGCGGTGCGCGCGCCGCTGCGCCGCCAGCCGCAGCCGATCAGGCCGGCGGCCAGCCAGGCGAACATCGTCACGTGCAGGCCGCTGATCGCCACCAGGTGGGCGATGCCGCTGTCGCGAAAGAGCTGCCAGTCGTCGCGGTCGATCGCCGACTGGTCGCCGATCGCCAGCGCGGCCAGCACGCCGGCCGCGCGCGGATCGTCGACCGTGGCCCGGATCGCATCGCGCACCGCGTGGCGCAGGCGTTCGACCGGATGGCCGGCCGCGTCGTCGAGCAGGCGTGGCGCGACCGGGCCGTTCGCGCACATAGCCGGTCGCGCCGATGCCGCGCTCGAACAGATGCAGTTCGTGGTCGAAGCCGTGCGGATTCAGGTTGCCGTGCGGTCGGCGCAGCCGCAGCGTGAAGCGCCAGCGCTGGCCGGCGCGCAGCCCGAGCTGCCGCGGCGTGAGTCGCGGCGCGCCTCGCCCCAGCCGGCATACCAGCCGATCGAGAGCCGCGGCGGCAGCGCGACGCGCGGCCCGCCGCAGGCTGCGCCTGCTCGCACCTCGAAGACGAAGCGCACCGCGTGGCGTTCAGTCTGCGGCAGTCCGGCAACGACGCCGGTGACGAGCAGATCCTGCCGCTCGAGCGCCGGCGCGCAGCCGCTGCCCCAGCCGATCGGCGGCGAGCCGGTTGGCGTGCGCACCAGCCCGCCGACAGCGCGCTCGATCAGCAGCAGCGACGCCAGCGGCCATCGCCCTGTGCCGCCCAGCCGCAGCGCTGGCGAGGACAGGCGCAGCGCCGGCACCGCCGTGCCAGCAGCGCCAGCGGGGCAGCCGCGATCGCGACCGTCAGCACCAGCGCGGCAGTGGCGGCATCGGCCAGTCGAGCCTGCTGCAGCTGAATCGCCATGCCGACCAGCCACGCCAGCAGCGCCAGCTGGATCAGCGCCGCGGCACCGCCGGCGGACCAGGCGCGGCTCGCCATGGCCGTGCGCAGCGCACCGCCCGGGCTGGCCGCACCGGTCGCGAGCATCGGGCGCAGTGTAGGATTTGGGCACCTGTTCTCACTGCCGTCCCGCCTCCCCATTCGGCGGGATCGAACCGATGTCCAACCCATCCACCTCGATCGCCGACCGCCTGGCGCAGCTCGGCATCACGCTGCCGCCGGTCGCGGTTCCGGCCGCCGCCTATGTGCCGTTCGTGCGCACCGGCAACCTCGTCTTCCTGTCCGGGCCACATCGCCAAGCGCGACGGCAAGCCGTGGGTCGGCCAGTTCGGCCGCGACCTCGAGAGCGCGGTCGGCTACCAGGCGGCGCGTTCGGTCGCCATCGATCTGCTCGGCACGCTCGACGCAGCCGCCGGCGGGCTCGACAACGTGGTGCGCATCGTCAAGGTGATGAGCCTGGTCAACAGCAGCCCCGACTTCACCGAGCAGCACCTGGTGACCAACGGCTGCTCGGAGCTGCTTCGCCGAGGTCTTCGGCGAGCGCGGCGCGCATGCGCGCAGCGCCTTCGGCGTGGCGCAGATCCCGATGGGCGCCTGCGTCGAGATCGAGCTGATCGCCGAAGTGCGCTGAGGCACCGCACCGCGCATGCGTTCCCCTGTTTCCACCGCTGCTGCTCGCCGGCAGTGCCCTCGCCTGCCTGGGCGCGGTCGGCGCGGCACTCGTGTCGCAGCATGTCGTACGACATGCAGCCGTGCCCGTACTGCGTGCTGCAGCGCGCGATCTTCGTCGCCATCGCGCTCGCCTGCCTGCTGGCACTGCCGCTGGTCGGCTGCCGCCGGGCGGCGCGCCGGCGCGCTGCTCGGCGCTGCTGCTCGCCGGCTCCGGCATCGCCGCCGCGCTGTGGCAGCACTTCGTCGCCGCTGCCACCGCGTCGTGCAACCTGACGCTGGCCGACAAGATCGTCAGCGGGCTGAAGCTCGACAGCGTGCTGCCCGATGTCTTCTCGGCACGCGCGAGCTGCGCCGATGCAGCGGTCGACCTGCTCGGCGTGCCGTACGAGTTCTGGAGCCTGGCGATGTTCGTCGTGGTCGGCGGTGGCGCTGATCCAGGTGCTGCGCGAGCCGGTCGCCTGACCGCGTCCGGCGCCGGCCGCAACCTGCGCGCCGGTTGCGTGCGGACACCGGCTCCGCGGGCAAACGCCCGATCCGCCCGGCCGATCAGGTCGGCGCGCGCAGCCCGCTCGCCTTGAAGTTGCCGATCGACTTGCCCTTGCGCGCGCGCTTGCCCTGGTAGGCGGCGAGCGCGGCGTTGCGCAGCACCTCTTCCTTCGGCTTGCCGCCGCGGCCGGTGCCGAGCACCGCCAGCGTGCTGTCGAACGGACAGGCGGCGATCAGCTCGTCGCCCGGCGTCGAGGTCGATCAGCGTCAGACCGCGACCGCCGCCGGCCTGGCGCTTGAGCTCGTCGATGCCGAAGATCAGCAGCCGCCCGCCCTGCGACAGGCAGGCGAGCTGGCTGGCGTCGCCGACCGGTGCCGGCGCCAGCGGCCGCTCGCCGGCGTCGAGGCTCAGGAAGGACTTGCCGCCGCGCTGGCGCGCGACCAGGTCGCCGAGCTGCGCCAGCAGCCCGAAGCCGCCGCTGCCGGCCAGCAGCAGCAGCTGCTGCGGATCGCCGGCGAGGTAGTGCGCCGGCTGGCTGCCGCTTTCGAGATCGATCAGCGTCGTGATCGGCTGGCCGTCGCCGCGCCCGCCGGGCAGGCCGCTGACCGGCGTCGAATAGACGCGGCCGTTGCTGCCGAAGACGACCAGCGGATCGACGCTGCGGCAGCGGAAGGCGCCGAGCAGCCGGTCGCCGGCCTTGAACTGCAGCGCGGCGATCTCGACCTCGTGGCCCTTCAGCGCGCGCACCCAGCCCTTCTGGCTGACGACCACCGTCACCGGCTCGTCGACCACCCGCACCTCGGCCACCGCCCGCTTCTCGGCCTGGATCAGCGTGCGGCGCGCATCGCCGTGCTGCTTGCGCGTCGGCCTCGATCTCGCGCGATCACGGTGCGGCGCAGCGTGGCCGGGCTGTTCAGGATGTCCTCGAGCTTGCCCTGCTGGCGCACGCAGCTCGCTCAGCTCCTGCTCGATCTTGATCGCCTCCAGCCGCGCCAGCTGGCGCAGCCGGATCTCGAGGATGTCCTCGGCCTGGCGCTCGCTGAGCGAGAAGCGCTCGATCAGCGCCGCCTTCGGCTCGTCGCTGGCGCGGATGATGCGGATCACCTCGTCGATGTTGAGCAGCACCAGCTGCCGCCCTTCGAGCACGTGGATGCGGTCGAGCACCTTGGCCAGCCGATGCCGGCTGCGCCGCTCGACCGTCGCGGTGCGGAAGCCGATCCACTCGAGCAGGATCTGGCGCAGGCTCTTCTGCGTCGGCCGGCCGTCGGCGCCGACCATCGTCAGGTTGATCGGCGCGCGTGCTCTTCCAGGCTGGTGTGCGCCAGCAGCGTGGTGATCAGCTCCTGCTGCGCGATGCTGCGGGTCTTCGGCTCGAACACCAGCCGCACCGGCGCGTCCTTGCTCGATTCGTCGCGCACCGTGTCGAGCACCGCGAGCAGCCCGGTCTTGAGCTGCACCTGCTCGGCGCTGAGCGACTTCTTGCCGGCCTTGACCTTCGGATTGCTGAGCTCCTCGATCTCCTCGAGCACCTTCTGCGCGCTGGTGCCGGGCGGCAGTTCGGTCACGACCAGCTGCCACTGGCCGCGCGCCAGTTCCTCGATCTTCCAGCGCGCGCGCACCTTCAGGCTGCCGCGGCCGCTCGCATAGGCGGCGCGGATGTCGTCGGCGCTGCTGATGATCTGCGCGCCGCCCGGAAAGTCGGGCCCCGGGCATCAGCGCGGCCAGCACGTCGTCGGACAGCGCGCTGTCCTTGATCAGCGCCACGGCGGCGCTGGCGATCTCGCGCAGGTTGTGCGACGGCACCTCGGTGGCCAGGCCGACCGCGATGCCGCTCGCGCCGTTGAGCAGCACGAACGGCAGCCGCGCCGGCAGCTGGCGCGGCTCGTTGGTCGAGCCGTCGTAGTTGGGGACGAAGTCGACCGTGTCCTCGTCGATCTCGTCGAGCAGCAGCCGCGCGATCGGCGCCAGCCGCGCCTCGGTGTAGCGCATCGCCGCCGCGCCGTCGCCGTCGCGCGAGCCGAAGTTGCCCTGGCCGTCGATCAGCGGATAGCGCTGCGAGAAGTCCTGCGCCATGCGCACCAGCGCGTCGTAGGCCGCCTGGTCGCTGTGCGGATGGAAGCGGCCGAGCACATCGCCGACGACGCGCGCGCTCTTGACCGCCTTCGGGCCGCTGGCGGTCGTGAACGCCAGCCCCATGCGCTCCATCGCGTACAGGATGCGGCGCTGCACCGGCTTCTGGCCGTCGCAGACGTCGGGCAGCGCGCGGCCCTTGACGACGCTCAGCGCATATTCGAGGTAGGCGCGCTCGGCGTAGTCGGCCAGGCCGATCGACATCGGAATCCGGCTCGGACAGCGCCGGCCGGAACAAGCAGTATCGTTCATTCAGCTTTCAGTGCAGGAAGGCGGTCGCCGGTGCGGCCGATCAGGTGCGCGCGGCGGCGTCGCGCGCGCGCATATTCGCTCGCGAGCATCGACATCACGATCAGCGAATCGTAGCCGTCGCCGCTGCGCACGCTCTCGCGCAGCCGGCCTTCCTCGACGAAGCCTTCGCTGCGGTAGAGCGCCTGCGCCGGCAGGTTCAGCGCCTTCACGTCGAGCCAGAAGCGGTGCGCGTGCAGGTCGCGAAACGCCATCCGGGCCAGCCCGCGCAGGCACGCCCGGCCGATGCCCGACGCCGCTGCAGCGCCGGCAGCAGCACCAGCCGCTTCAGTTCGATCGAATGGTGCGGGTTGCGGCAGCCCTGCAGGATCACGAAGCCGGCCGCCGCGATAGTCGACTGCCAGCCTCGACGATGAAGTGGCGGAAGTCCGGGAAGCGGACCGCGCCCTCGTGCTGCAGCCGGTCCCACGGCGTGATGAACGGCAGGTTCAGCGGATCCTGCTCGACCGACAGCACGAACTCGAGGTCCGACAGCATGGTCGGGCGCAGGCGGATCAGGGGCAGTGGCTGGTGCATTCGCAAGGCAGGTGGTGGCAGGCGGGCGGGCGGCGACGCGGTCGGCGCCGCGTCGGACCGATCAGATGTCGACCTCGACAGCGTCGCCGTGCAGTTCCATCAGGTCGCGCCGCGCCGCGGCCTCGCCCTTGCCCATCAGCTTGGTGAGCGATGCGACCGTCGCCGCATGGCCGGCCGCCCGAGCTGACCGGCAGCAGGCGGCGCGTGTCCGGATTGAGCGTGGTGTCCCACAATTGCTCCGCATTCATCTCGCCCAGGCCCTTGAAGCGGCTGATGGTCCAGGCGCCTTCGCGCACGCCTTCCTTGCGCAGCTTGTCGAGGATGGCGATGCAGTTCGCCTTCGTCGAGCGCGTAGATCTTGGCCGCCGGCTTCTTGCCGCGCGCCGGCGCGTCGACGCGGAACAGCGGCGGCTTGGCGACGAAGATGTGGCCGGCCTCGATCAGCTTCGGGAAGTGGCGGAAGAACAGCGTCAGCAGCAGCACCTGGATGTGCGAGCCGTCGACGTCGGCGTCGCTCAGGATGCAGACCTTGCCGTAGCGCAGGCCGGTCAGGTCGGCGCCGTCCATCGGTGTGCGGATCGACGCCGATCGCCACCGCGATGTCGTGGATCTCGTTGTTGGCGAACAGGCGGTCGCGCTCGACCTCCCAGGTGTTGAGCACCTTGCCGCGCAGCGGCAGGATCGCCTGCGTCTCCTTGTCGCGGCCCATCTTGGCGCTGCCGCCGGCCGAGTCGCCCTCGACCAGGAACACCTCGTTGTGCGCCAGGTCGCGGCTCTCGCAATCGGTCAGCTTGCCGGGCAGCACGGCCACGCCGGAGCCCTTGCGCTTCTCGACCTTCTGGCCGGCGCGCTGGCGCGTCTGCGCCGCCGGATCGCCAGCTCGGCGAGCTTGCGGCCGTATTCGACATGCTGGTTCAGCCACAGCTCCAGCGCCGGCGCACGAAGCTCGAGACCAGGCGCAGCGCGTCGCGCGAATTCAGCCGCTCCTTGATCTGGCCCTGGAACTGCGGGTCGAGCACCTTGGCCGACAGCACGAAGCTGGCGCGCGAGAACACGTCCTCGGGCATCAGCTTGACGCCCTTGGGCAGCAGCGAGTGCAGCTCGATGAAGCTCTTGACCGCGCTGAACAGGCCGTCGCGCAGGCCGCCTCGTGGGTGCCGCCGGCGCTGGTCGGGATCAGGTTGACGTAGCTCTCGCGCATCGGCGCGCCGTCCTCGGTGAAGGCGACGCACCAGGCCGCGCCCTCGCCTTCGGCGAAGTTCTCGGTCTCGCCGCGGTCGGCATAGTGCGCGCCTTCGAACAGCGGGATCACCGGGTCGGCGTGCAGGGTCTGCGTCAGGTAGTCGCGCAGGCCGCCCTGGTACTGCCAGGTCTGCGCCTCGCCGGTCTTCTCGATGCGTCAGCGTCACCGTCACGCCCGGCATCAGCACCGCCTTGCTGCGCAGCAGGTGGATCAGCTCGGCGCGCGGCAGCTCGGCGCTGTCGAAGTACTTCGCGATCGGGCCAGGCGCGCACCGTGGTGCCGCTGCGCGCGGTCGCCCGACGCGATCTTGCGCAGCGCGCAGCGGCTCGATCACGTCGCCGCCGGCGAAGGCGAGCTGCGCCACCTGGCCCTCGCGCCAGACGCGCACCTCGAGCCGCTTCGACAGCGCATTGGTCACGCTCACGCCGACGCCGTGCAGGCCGCCGGAGAAGCTGTAGGCGCCGCCGCTGCCCTTGTCGAACTTGCCGCCGGCGTGCAGCCGGGTGAAGACGAGCTCGACCACCGGCACCTTTTCCTCGGGGTGCAGGCCGAACGGGATGCCGCGGCCGTCGTCGTCGACGCTGACCGAGCCGTCGGCGTGCAGCGTGACGTTGATCTTCTTGCCGTGGCCGGCCAGCGCCTCGTCGGCGGCGTTGTCGAGCACCTCCTGGATGATGTGCAGCGGGTTGTCGGTGCGGGTGTACATGCCCGGCCGCTGCTTGACCGGCTCGAGGCCCTTCAGCACGCGGATCGAGCCTCGGCGTATGCGGACGCCGGATTGCCGCCTGCCTTGCCTGGGGATTTGCTTGCCATGGCGGCGGATTGTAGGGAGCGCCGCTCGATGCCGGCCGCCGGCACGCAACCGCGCGCCGATTGGATACAGTCGCGGCATGACCACGCGCCGCCATGCCCGCGTCCCGCCGCCCGCCGACCCTGTCGATGGGCCAGGTGCTGGTCTGCGGCGCGATGATCGTCACGCTGTCGATGGGCATCCGCCACGGCTTCGGCCTGTGGCTGCAGCCGATCACGCAGGACCGGGCTGGACGCGCGAGACCTTCGCCTTCGCGCATCGCGATCCAGAACCTGGCCTGGGGCCTGGTCGGGCCGTTCGCCGGCGCTGCGCCGACCGCTTCGGCGCCTTCCGGGTCCTGATCGTCGGCAGCCTGCTGTACGGCCTCGGGCCTGGTGCTGATGGGCCTGGCGACGTCGGGCCTGGCCTTCACCGGCAGCGCCGGCGTGCTGCTCGGCGCTGGCGCAGGCCGGCACCACCTACGCCGTCGTCTACGGCGTGATCGGGCGCAACGTCGCGGCCGACAAGCGCTGCTGGGCGATGGGCGTCGCCGCGGCGGCCGGCTCGTTCGGCCAGTTCCTGATGGTGCCGGTCGAGAGCTGGCTGATCGGCGGCTTCGGCTGGCAGAACGCGCTGTTCGTGCTCGGCTGCCTGTCGCTGCTGATCATGCCGCTGGCCTTCGGCCTGCGCGAGCCGCGCAGGCGGCGCCGCACGCCGGGCCGCGAGCAGAGCATCGTGCAGGCGCTGCGCGAGGCCTTCCGCTACCCGAGCTTCCGCTGGCTGATGGCCGGCTACTTCGTCTGCGGCTTCCAGGTGGTGTTCATCGGCGTGCACATGCCGAGCTACCTGAAGGACAAGGGCCTGTCGCCGGAGGTGGCGAGCTACGCGCTGGCGCTGATCGGCCTGTTCAACGTGTTCGGCACCTACGCCGCCGGCATCGCTCGGCCAGCGGCTGCAGAAGCGCCACATCCTGTCGACCATCTACCTGCTGCGCTCGGTCGCGATCGTCGCCTTCCTGCTCGTGCCGCTCACGCCGTGGAGCGTCTACATCTTCTCGTCCGTGATGGGCCTGCTGTGGCTGTCGACCGTGCCGCCGACCAATGCGGTGGTGGCGCAGATCTTCGGCGTGCAGTACCTGTCGATGCTCGGCGGCTTCGTCTTCCTCAGCCACCAGATCGGCTGCTTCCTCGGCGTCTGGCTCGGCGGCGTGCTGTACGACCGACCGGCAGCTACGACATCGTCTGGTGCATCGCGATCGCGCTCGGCGTCTTCGCCGCGCTGGTCAACCTGCCGGTGCGCGAGGCGCCGATCGTGCGGCTCGCGCCGGCCGCCGCATGACGACCATGACGGCCGCCGCACCACGCGCCCGACCGCGCCGATGGCTCCGCAGGCGCCGCCGCGGCTGGATCTGGGCCGGCCGGCTGGCAGCCGTCGGCGTGCTGCTGCTCGTCTTCGGCGCCTACCGCCAGCCGGACATGCTGATGCAGATGGCGCAGCAGCTCTGGAGCTGCTTCGGATGAGCGCGCCGCACGCCGCACCGACCGGCGCGCCGTCCGACTGGGTGGCGCGCTGGACCGCGGCTGCTGCCGGAGGGCGCCAGCGTGCTCGACGTGGCCTGCGGCAGCGGCCGGCACGCGCGTGCCGATGGCGCAGCGCGGCCTGCGGTGACCGCGCTCGACCGCGACGCGGCGGCGGTCGAGCCGCTGCGCGGCGTGCCCGGGCGTCGCCGCGGTGGTCGTGGCCGACATCGAGAACGGCCCCTGGCCGCTGCGCGGCCGCCAATTCGACGCGGTCGTCGTCACCAACTACCTGTGGCGTCCGCTGCTGGCCGCATCCTGCTCGACAGCCTGGCGCCGGGCGGGCTGCTGATCTACGAGACCTTCGACGTCGACCAGGCCGCGCTCGGCAAGCCGTCGAATCCGGACTTCCTGCTGCGTCACGGCGAACTGCTCGAGCGCTGCGCCGCGCTGCGCATCCTGGCCTACGAGGACGGCCTGCTCGGCGCACCGGAGCGCGACGTGCAGCGCATCGCCGCCGTCCGCCTGACGCAGCCGGACGTCGCCGATGCGGCACCGCTGTCGGCGCCGCATCGCGCGCTTCGCGTTGTGATGCCGGCCGCGCCGGTGCGGCTTCGCACCCCGGCTAAAATCCGCCGATTCCCGAGGATTCCCGCATGAAACCCATGACTGGCAGCATCGTTGCGCTGGTGACACCGATGCCGACGACGGCAGCATCGACTACGACGCGCTGCGCCGGCTGATCGACTGGCACGTCGCCGAAGGCACCGACTGCATCGGCGTCGTCGGCACCACCGGCGAATCGCCGACCGTCTCGGTCGACGAGCACTGCGAGATCATCCGCGTCTCGGTCGAGCAGGCCAAGGGCCGCGTGCCCGGTCATGGCCGGCGCCGGCGGCAATTCCACCGCGCGAGGCGATCGAGCTGGCCCGCTTCGCGCAGAAGGTCGGCGCCGACTGCAGCCTGTCGGTCGTGCCCTACTACAACAAGCCGTCGCAGGAAGGCATCTACCAGCACTTCAAGGCGATCGCCGAGGCGGTCGACCTGCCGATGATGCTGTACAACGTGCCGGGCCGCACGGTGGCCGACATGTCGGTCGAGACCGTGCTGCGGCTGGCGCAGGTGCCCGGCATCGTCGGCATCAAGGAAGCCAGCGGCAACATCGAGCGCGCGTCGTGGCTGATCAAGCAGGCGCCGCCAGAGCTTCTCGATCTACTCCGGCGACGACTCGACCGCCGTCGCGCTGATGCTGCTCGGCGGCAAGGGCAACGTCAGCGTCACCGCCAACGTCGCGCCGCGCGCGATGCACGAGCTGTGCATGGCGGCGATCGAGGGCCGCGTGCGCGAGGCGACCGAACTGCACCTGAAGCTGCTGCCGCTGCACAAGCAGCTGTTCTGCGAGCCGAGTCCGGCGCCGACCAAATGGGCGCTCGCCAAGCTCGGCCGGTGCGGCGCCGGGCTGCGCCTGCCGATCCTGCCGCTGACCGACGCCGGCGCGGCCAGCGTCGAGCAGGCGATGCGCGAGTCGGGCCTGATCTGAATCTCGAACGGCGCGCGCCAGCTCGCCGCGCCTTCCAGTCCTCGGGCGCCGCCGCCGGCGGCCCCATCGGAGATCGTCAACGTGTCCCTGTCCCTCAATCCCGGCGCCGCGCGCGCCGTTCGCCTGACCGTGATCGCCGGCGCTGCTCGCCAGCCTCGGCGCCTGCTCGTCGCTGCAGAAGGCGATGGGCGACGACAAGATCGACTACCGCGGCACCGTCACCCGCGCCCAGGGCCTCGAGGTGCCGCCCGACCTGACCCAGCTCGCGCGTGACAACCGGGCTCCGCAGCCGGGCAGCGTCGTCAGCGCATCGACCTTCCAGCAGGCCGCACCCGGCCGACGCGGCCAGCCACCGCTGCCGCCGTGGCCCCGGTGCCGAGCGCCGACCTGCGCATCGAGCGCCAGGGCGACGAGCGCTGGCTCGTCACGTCGATGGCGCCCGAGAAGCTGTGGCCGCAGCTGCAGACCTTCTGGCGCGATCGCGGCCTGAAGCTGACCGTCGACGATCCGCGTTCCGGCGTGATGGAAACCGAATGGGCCGAAAACCGCGCCAAGCTGCCGCAGGACCTGATCCGCAGGACGATCGGCTCGGTGCTCGACTCGCTCTATTCGACCGGTGAGAAGGACAAGTTCCGCACCCGGGTCGAACGCAGCGCGAGCGGCAGCGAGATCTTCATCAGCCACCGCGGCATGGAGGAGGTCTACACCAACACCACCACCCGCGACAGCACCGTCTGGCAGCCGCGCCCGACCGATCCGCAGCTCGAGGGCGAGCTGCTGCAGCGCCTGATGGTCCACCTCGGTGCCAAGGAAGAGACGGCCAAGGTCGGCAGTGGCGTCGGCGCAGCCGGCACCGGCGCGCGCGCGGCTGCTGCCGAACCAGCCGGCGCCGAGCCTGCAGGTCGACGACGGATTCGACCGCGCCTGGCGCCGCGTCGGCCTGGCGCTCGATCGCGGCGGCTTCACGGTCGAGGACCGCGACCGGGCCCAGGGCGTGTATTTCGTCCGCTATGTCGACCCGGCCCAGGCCGGCAAGGAACAACCCGGCTTCCTCGGCCGTCTGTTCGGCAGCAAGAACGAGGTCACCGGCCCGCTGCGCTACCGGGTGATGGTCAAGGGCCAGGGCGAGAGCAGCACGGTTCAGGTGCTGAATTCGCAAGGCGCGCCCGAGACCGGCGACGCCGGCCGCCGCATCGTCGCGCTGCTGGTCGACGATCTGAAGTGACGCCCGGCGCGGCCTGATGCGCTTCTGCAGCCTGGGCAGCGGCAGCACCGGCAACGCCAGCCTGATCGAGGCCACGAGCGGCGGGCGCACCACGCCGCGTTCTGATCGACTGCGGCTTCTCGCAGCGCGAGCTCGCGCAGCGGCTGGCGCGCGCCGGCACCGCGGTCGAGCAGATCGATGCGATCTTCATCACGCACGAGCATGGCGACCACGTCGGCTGCGCGGTTGCGCTGGCACGCCGACACCGGATCGCGCTGTGGATGAGCCGCGGCACCTGGCGGGCGATCCAGCGGCCGACGCGCCCCGGTCTCCTTCTTCGACGACCTGTCGAACCAGCCGCCGGCCGACCTGCCGCTGCACTTCGCGCGCGATGGCGACGCGATCGAAGTCGGCGACCTGCGCCTGACGCCCTACACGGTGCCGCACGATGCCTGCGAGCCGCTGCAGCTGGTGTGCGACGACGGTGACGCGCGGCTCGGCGTGCTGACCGATGCCGGCTGCTCGACCGAGCACATCGTCGAGCACCTGCAGCGGCTGCGACGCGCTGCTGCTGGAGTGCAACCACGACGCCGACCTGCTCGCCGCGTCGGCCTATCCGGCTTCGCTCAAGGCGCGCATCGGCGGCCGGCTCGGGCACCTGAGCAACGCGTGCGCCGCGCAGATCCTGGCGCGCGCCGCGCATCCGGCACTGCGCCACGTGGTCGCGGCGCACCTGAGCGAGCGCAACAACACGCCTGCGCTTGCGCGTGCGGCGCTGGCGCAGTGCGCTCGGCGATGTCGCCGCGGATGAGATCCCGGTCGCCGACCCGGCACTCGGCACGCGCCTGGTTCAGCCTGCGCTGAAGCGCCCGCCTGGCGTTGCGGCACGGCCGCCCATGAGAAAAGCCGCCCGGAGGCGGCTTTGGCTCGAGGCCGCCCGAAGGCGGCTTCTTCCAGTCAGCGAATGGCTTACTTGACGGCCGAAGCGGCGTCGCTGGCAGCACCGGCAACAGCCGAAGCGGCATCCGACGCTGCACCAGCAACTGCCGAAGCCGCGCTGTCCATGGTCGTCGGAGCGACGACGGTCGGAGCGGTGGTGACCGCGGGGGTCTCGACCGGAGCCGGCGTCGGCGTGACGACAGCTTCTTCCTTCTTGCTGCAAGCGGTCAGAGCGAAAGCAGCAACCACGGTAGCCAACAGGAGCGACGATTTCATAGTTTTCCTCAGATCAGAAGGGTTCGAACAGATATACCGGCAGGCAGGTTCCAGAGCCCGACAACGAAGCCGGGCGCGGAACCCCGACGCTTACAGGCAGGAAAAGCCCGAGCCTTTCCAGTGCCTAGGAAATCAGTATAAACCTGATAGGCAATTACCCTAGAGTCCGAGCCGCGTGACGGGAAAGGAGTCGTGAGAACGTTGTAAAAACGCATCAAGTTCATCCGCGTCGCTGCACCTCTTCGGAGCGCGACCGGCAGATCCGTCCCCGGAAATGCAGCCGGATCGACCATCCGCAGGGCAAACAGCCCCGGTGCCAGCAGCAGGCTGGGGCAGCGCCGCAGCATCGGCCTCGGCTGACCTGGCGGCAATGCACCACATGCGACCAGGTGCGCCGCCAGGCGACGAATCGCGGATGCAGTCGCTCGATGGTATCGAAACTGCGCCGCCAGGATCGTCAGCTTGCGATGCGACATGGCCCAGCGCGACAGGCTCTCGATGGTCTGCCGTTCGCCGATCGGCCAGTCCGAATAGTCCGGATCGCACCAGACCATCTCCTTGCAGCCGGCGCCGGCTGCCAGTTCCAGCGCATCGCGCAAGGCGCGCTGGCATTCCCCGCGTCCGTGCGAAGTGGCGGGTGTCGCGCGCGCTTCGCCCGGATGCGGCATCGTGCTGATCCGTGGTCATTCCGGCCCTTCCTGGTCGAGTCGAGTCCGCATGCAGCCAGCCGGCCTCGGCCCAATCGGTCAAGCAACCCGGCGGCCTGCTCGCCCAGGCGCAGCCGCTCGGCCGCCGACAGGCGGCGCCGATCGGCCAGGCGGCGCATCAGCGTCGGCATCGCGTCCGGCCGCCCGGTACGACTCGCCGTTGATGAAGATGTGCCAGCGGTCCCACAGCATGCGGGTGCGGATGTCGAGTTCGACGCCGCAGCCCGGGCCGAGCGGCGGCGCCGTCGTCGAACCAGACCTGCGGCTTGGGCTCGCTCAGCCATTCGCCGAGCGAAGCAGCCAGCGCGCGCTGATCGCCGGCCAGCCGCGCCGCCGGCGGCAAAGGCAAACGCCTGCATCGCCTCCGGGATCCGGGCCGGCGTCGTCGGTCGGCGGCTGGCCGCGGTCGCCGTAGAGCGGTGACGGTGGCGCGCCGCGCTCGCCGGCATCGTCGGCGGCATCGCGCGCCGCATCGATGCTGCGCTGCAGGACCTCGCGGGCGAATTCATCCTGCGAGGCGGCGCGGAAACCGATCGAAGCGGTCATGCACTCGCCCTCGGCGATGCCGTCGTGACCCCAGCCCGGCGGCAGGTACAGCATGTCGCCGGCGTCGAGCAGGTGCTCCTCCTCGGCTTCGAAATCGGCCAGGATCTTCAGCGGCAGGTCCGGCACGCAGACGCGGACTCGGCGACCGCGGCCGATGCGCCAGCGACGGCGACCGGACAACTGCAGCAGGAAGACATCGTAGGAATCGACATGCGGACCGACGCCGCCGCCATCGCTCGCATACGACACCATCACATCGTCGAGCCGCGCATCGGGCAGGAAGCGAAAGCGCGACATCAGCTGGTGCGCCGCGGGCAGATGCAGGTCGACCCCCTGCACCAGCAGCGTCCAGCCCGGCTGCCTCGCGGCTGGCAGCGCGGTGCGGGCGAACGGCCCCTGACGTGCAGCTGCCAGCGGCCACGCAGCTGGCGCACCAGCCGCGACTCGACATCGTCGCGCGCCGCCAGCTCGAACAATCCGCGCGCGGTCCAGCCAGGCGGCTCGAGTCGGGCACCGCCTGACGCACCAGCAACGGCTTTCTCTGCCAATGGCGGCGCATGAACTGCTGCGGGCTCAGGCCGCCGAGCAGCGGGGTCGGGCGGGCGGGATCGATGACGGACTTCATGCGCCGATTGTGCCGGCGCCGGCGCAGCTGGCCCGGTATGCGATCATCCGGGAATGCTGATCAACCCACCCTGCGTGGTCAGCCTGGTGTGGCGTCTGAACGATGCCCAGGGCCAGCTGATCGATGAACTGTCCGACCCGGTCGAATTCCTCGTCGGCGGCGACGACCTGCTGCCCAAGGTCGAAGAAGCGCTGATCGACCAGGAGGCCGGATTCGAGACCGAACTGTTTCTCGAGCCCGAACATGCCTTCGGCGACTACGACAGCGACCTGGTGTTCTTCGAGCAGCGCTCGATCTTTCCGGATGGCGTCGAACCCGGCATGCAGTTCGACGGCCTGCCCGACGGTGCGACCACGCCCGACATGCCGACCGACGCGATCTACACCGTGACCGAGGTCTATCCGGAGCATGTGGTGCTCGACGGCAACCACCCGCTGGCCGGCATCGCGCTGCGACTGGCACTGACGGTGCGCGACGTGCGCGCCGCCACCGAGCGACGAGATCGAGGCCGGCAGCGTCGGCGACCCGGCGGTCAGCGTGCTGAAGACCGAGCCGCCCGGACGACACCTGCACTGAGCAGACCGGACGCGTATCCCGGGGTCGACCCGGGTCGCGGGTGTCAGGGGACCGGTCCGCCGGCTCCGCCCCGCAGCGTCGCGCCTAGGCGCTGCCGGTCGATCCGAACCCGCCGCCGCCGCGGTCGCTCTGTCGAACCGATCGACGACCCGAAAGCTCGCCTGCACCACCGGCACGATCACCAGCTGCGCGATGCGCTCGAGCGGCTGCACCGTGTAGGCTGGCGGTGCCCCGGTTCCAGGCGCTGACCATCAGCGGGCCCTGGTAGTCCGAATCGATCAGCCCGACCAGGTTGCCGAGCACGATGCCGTGCTTGTGGCCGAGGCCGGAGCGCGGCAGGATCATCGCCGCCAGTCCCGGGTCGGCGATGTGGATCGACAGCCGGTCGGGATCAGCACGCGTCTGCCCGGGTTCGAGCAGCAGCGGCGCGTCGATGCAGGCACGCAGGTCGAGGCCGGCGCTGCCGGGGGTGGCATAGCGCGGGCATCTGCTCGGCCAGGCGCGGGTCGAGCAGGCGGATGTCGATCGTCGTCATTCAGCGGATCTCCGGCGTCGGCGAGGATTCAGGCCGCGCTCGCGCGCCAGCCGCGCAGCGATCTCGGCGACCAGCTGGCGCGCCAGCGTCAGCTTGTCGGCGCGCGGCAGTTCACGCTGGCCGTCGGCATCGACCAGCAGCAGGCTGTTGTCGTCGCGGCCGAAGGTGGCCGGGCCGAGGTTGCGCAACGATCAGCGGCACCTGCTTGCGCAGCCGCTTCTCGCGCGCATGCTGCAGCAGGTTCTCGCTCTCGGCGGCGAAGCCGACGCAGTACGGCCGCCGGCCGGCCAGCTTCGACGGGCAGCTGCGCCACCGCGGCCAGGATGTCGGGGTTCTCGGTCAGTTCGAAGATCGGCGCCAGCTTGCCGCCGCCCTTCTTCAGCTTGTGCTCGGCCGACTGCGCCGGCCGCCAGTCGGCCACCGCCGCGGTGGCGATGAAGACATCGTGCCGCGCGCGCCTCGGCCAGCACCGCCTCGTACATCTCGCAGGCGGTCGTCACATCGATGCGGCGCACGCCGCGCGGCGTGGCGAGCGCCACCGGACCGGCCACCAGCGTGACCTGCGGCGCCGGCCTCGCGCGCGGCGCGCGCGATCGCAAAACCCATCTTGCCGCTCGATCGGTTGGTGATGCCGCGCACCGGATCGATCGGCTCGTAGGTCGGACCGGCGGTGATCAGCACCCGCCGACCGGCGAGCAGGCTTGCGGCTGGAAGAAGGCGATCAGGTCGGCGAGCAGTTCGGCCGGCTCGAGCATGCGTCCGTCGCCGACCTCGCCGCAGGCCTGGTCGCCCGCGCCGGGGCCGAGCAGCTGCGCGCCATCGGCGACCACCTGCGCCAGGTTGCGCTGCGTGGCCGGATGCGCCCACATCTCGCGGTTCATCGCCGGCGCGAGCAGCAGCGGGCAGCGCTCGATCGGCCGCGCCAGGCACATCAGGCTCAGCAGGTCGTCGGCGCGACCCTGCACCAGCTTGGCGATGAAGTCGGCGCTCGCCGGCGCCACCAGCACCGCGTCGGCCTCGCGCGTCAGGTTGATGTGCGCCATGGCGTTGGGCTCGCGCACATCCCACTGGCTGGTGTAGACGCTGCGGTTCGACAGCGCCTGCAGCGTCAGCGGCGTGATGAAGTGCTCGGCCGCCTCGCTCATCACCACCTGCACGGTGGCGCCGGCCGTGACCAGCTCGCGCACCAGTTCGGCACTCTTGTAGCAGGCGATGCCGCCCGACAGGCCGAGCACGATGTGCCGGCCGTGCAGCTGGCGCGCAGCGCATCGGCGCGCCAGGGCAGGATCCAGGATCGGAAGTCGGTGCAGGCTCGGTCATCGAAGGCGTCGCGGTTGGCGGCCCGGACGTGCCGGATGCCGGACGGCGCCGATTGTCGCCCATGCGCCCGGCACGGCCACGCCGGGCCCGGGCGGCCTTACGATGCAGCCGCCGCCGACGCCGCGCGCCGGCGCCGCACATCCCGCCCCGCCTTCCCAGGCACCGCACGACTGCCGACCGCCGATGCACCACCCGACACCGACCGACCGCCATCGTCCGCCTCGCTTCGTCCAGCTGCACCACGAAGATCCGGCTGCGGTGCAGCGGCGCGCTGCTCGCGCGGGCTGCACGGCCGAGCGGCCGAGCGTCGCGCCCAAGTTCCTGTACGACAGCCTCGGCTCCAGGCTGTTCGAGGCGATCACCGAACTCGACGAGTACTACCCGACGCGCACCGAAGCGGCGATCTTTCGCGACCGAGGCGCCGACATGGCCCGTGCCGATCGGCGCGGTCGGCACGCTGATCGACCTCGGCGCCGGCAACTGCGCCAAGGCCGGCAGCCTGTTCGACGCGCTGCAGCCGCAGCGCTATGTGGCGGTCGACATCTCGGTCGACTTCCTGCGCGACGCGCTCGACCGGCTGGCGCGCGAGCATCCGCAGCATCGAGATGGCCGGCCTCGGCGTCGACTTCAGCGAGTCGCTGACGCTGCCCGACGGGCTGGCTCGAGCGGCCGTCCGCTCTTCTTCTATCCCGGCTCGAGCATCGGCAACTTCACGCCCGCCGAGGCGCGGCGACTTCCTGCGCCGGACTGCGCGCCGCAGGCCGGCGGCGGCGGGCTGCTGATCGGTGTCGACCTGGTCAAGCCGGCGACCATCCTCGAGCCCGCCTACGACGATGCGCTGGGTGTCACCGCGGCGTTCAACCTGAACCTGCTGCTGCACCTGAACCGGCTGGTCGGCACCGACTTCCGGCCGCGCGAATGGCGCCATGTCGGCATCTACAACGCCGAGCAGTCGCGCATCGAGATGCACCTCGAGGCACGCATCCCGTTGCGGGTCGGCTGGCCGGGCGGCTGCGCGCCGATTTCGCCGCCGGCGAGCGCATCCACACCGAAAGTTCATACAAATACACGCTCGACGGCTTCGGCCGCTTGCTGCGCGAGGCCGGCTTCGGCAGACGGCCGCCACTGGACCGACGACGGGCAGCGCTTCGCGGTCTTCTGGGCCCCGGCCTGACGGACGCGACGCCCGGTCCCGCTTCAGCGCGCGATCGGCGGCCCCAGCGCGGCGATCTTGCCGATCGGCGGCAGCGCCGGCGGTACCGGCGGACCGGCCGGCAGGCCGGCTTCGGCCGGCGCTTCCGGTGCCGTCATGAAGACGCCGTTCTCGGCATCGCGGTTCATCACGATGATGCTGATGCGCCGGTTCACCGGGTCGGTCGGGCCGGTCGCGCTGGTACAGGTTGCTCGACGCCAGCCCCTGCACCCGCAGCACCCGCGCATCGGGCAGGCCGCCGGCCACCAGTTCGCGCCGCGACGCATTGGCCCGGTCGCTCGACAGCTCCCAGTTGCTGTAGCCGCGCGCGCCGCCGCTGAACGGCTGGGCATCGGTGTGACCTTCCAGCGTCAGCCGGTTCGGCACCTCGGCCAGCACGCGTGCCGATCTCCTGCAGCAGGTCGCGCATGTAGCGTCTTCACGATCGCACTGCCGCTGTCGAACATCGGCCGACTCTGCTCGTCGACGATCTGGATGCGCAGGCCGTCGCGCGTCAGGTCGAGCCGGATCTGCGACCGCATCGCCGGCCAGCTTCGGGATTGGCTGCCAGCACGTCCTCGACCCGCTGCTTGAGTTCCTCGAGCCGCGCCAGCTCGGCGCGCCGCTGCTCCTCGCGCAGCGCCAGCAGGTTGACCGTGGCGCGCTGCGCCTCGACGTCGCCGCGCTTGACCTGGCCGTGCTGGCGCGTCAGGTCGGTGCCGCCGCCCTTGATGACGTGCGAGGCGTCGCCGGACCCGCTGCCGCCGCCGAGCATCGACACCTTCATCGGCGACTGGAAGAAGTCGGCGATGCCCTTCTTGTCGCCTTCGGAGGTCGAGCCGAGCAGCCACATCAGCAGGAAGAACGCCATCATCGCGGTCACGAAGTCGGCATAGGCGATCTTCCAGGCGCCGCCATGCGCCGCATGGCCGCCCTTCTTGACCCGCTTGATGATGATCGGCTGCAGCTTCTTCGCGTCACCGGCCATGGCTGCCTCGCTGCTGCGTCACTTCTTGCCCTTCACATGGCCTTCGAGTTCGGAGAAGGTCGGCCGGTCGCCCGAATACAGCACCTTGCGGCCGAACTCGATCGCCACCTGCGGCGCGTAGCCCTGCATCGATGCCAGCAGCGTCGTCTTGATGCACTGCAGCTCCTTCGAGCCGTCCTCGACCTTCTGCTCGAGCAGGCCGCCGAGCGGCTCGACGAAGCCGTAGGCCAGCAGGATGCCGAGGAAGGTGCCGACCAGCGCCGAGCCGATCATGCCGCCGAGCACCGCCGGCGGCTGGCCGACCGAACCCATCGTGTTGACCACGCCGAGCACCGCCGCGACGATGCCGAAGGCCGGCAGGCCGCCGGCCAGGCGGCCGATCGCGGCCACCGCGGCATGCTGCTCCTGGTGGTGGGTGTCGATCTCGCTGTCCATCAGGCTCTCGATCTCGTGCGCGTTGAGGTTGCCCGAGACCATCATGCGCAGGTAGTCGGTGATGAACTCGACCACGTGGTGGTCGTTGCCGACCGTCGCGTACTTCTGGAACAGCGGCGAGTTGTGCGGGTCCTCGACATCCGCCTCGATCGACATCAGGCCTTCCTTGCGCGCCTTCTGCAGGATGTCGAACAGCAGCGCCATCAGCTCCATGTAGCGCGCCTTGCTGTACTTGCTGCCCTTGAAGCACTTGCCCAGGCCGGCGATCGAGGCCTTGATCACCTTCATCTGGTTGTTGGCCACGAAGGCGCCGAGCGCCGCGCCGAGGATGGTGATCAGCTCGAACGGCAGCGCGCGCATGATCACGCCGATGTTGCCGCCGTGCACGATGTAGACGCCGAAGATGCAGGCCAGCGCAAGTACCCAGCCAACGAGAACGAACATGTGTGTGGGATCCGGGAAAGCGCACACCAGTGCGGTGTGCCGACTGGAGCTTTATCGGACCGCGCGGCGGCTCGGCTTGAGGCTCTCGCAGGCGGCCCGCTCGACGCGATCGCAGGCCAAAAAAAACGGGCCGCGAAGGCCCGTTGTCGAAGACCACATTGCGATGGGCCAGGAGGAGACACACGAAACGAAAGCGGCAGGCACGGTCCGGAACGACCGCGCCCCGCACTCAGTTCTATCGGCGCGTGCGCGCCGACTTGAGCCGATCGGTGCCTGCCGATCAATGCATCCGGATGCCGCCGGCGGCCTTGCCCTTGCCGGCGCGGGCCGGCGGATTGCACAGGCCGCACACATAGTGCTTGGCGATCTCGTGCGGATGGGTCACGAAGTGGCCGCCGCACTTCGAGCACGGCGTCATCGTCAGCATGCCGTTGTCGACGAACTTGACCAGGCGCCAGGCGCGCGTCACCGACAGCAGCGCCTCGAGGCCCTGCGCCGTCGTCTGCTCCTGGTAGAGCTGGTAGGCCTTGATCACGGTGTCGATCTCGTCGAGCTCGGCGACCTTGTTCAGGTATTCGTGGATGTTCAGGAACAGGCTGGCGTGGATGTTCGGCTGCCAGGTCATGAACCAGTCGGTCGAGAACGGCAGCTGGCCCTTGCTCGGCGACTTGCCGGCCACTTCCTTGTACAGGCGCAGCAGCCGCTCGTACGACAGGTCGGTCTCGCGACTCGAGCACCTGCAGGCGGGCTCCGAGGTTGATCAGCGTGACGGCACGCTCGATCTGCCTGGCTTCGGTCAGGATGCTCTTGATGCGCATGACGGGTCTCCGGAGTCTCGGCGGGCGGTGCGGCGGATCAGGCGGCTTCGCGATGGCGGCCGGCCATCAGGATGCTGGCGTGCAGGCGGCTCGTCGTGTCGTTGGCGGCACCCTTGCCGTGGTTGGTCAGCAGGCTCCAGACCAGGTCGTCGTCCATGCGGAAGCGGCACAGCAGCGTGTTGCCGGAAGCGATCTTCATCATCTGCGCCGGGCTCAGCAGGGCGATCATCGGTCGCGCTTTCCTCGCTGATGCCGAGGCGGAACAGCGCCTGGTCGCGGTCGGCCCGGATCAGGCTCTGCGCCAGCATCAGGTACGACAGGTTGGCTTCGCGGATTTCGGTCAGGATCTGGTCGGTGTTCATGGTCGGTTCCTTCAGCGGCTCAGGTCCGGCAGGTTCCGGGCTGTTGCAGTGTTTGCGATCTGTCTCAACGTGAAATGAATTGTGAACAGACGAGATGGACTGCAACATCAGGTCATCTCTGTCGCTTGAGTCCCGGTTCTTCCGTGCGGCTCTGTAAGGGAACTTCCTACAGAGCAACCCCACCCCCGGGACCGGGGGCTCGGCCGATCCAGGCCGGACTTGACATGGGAAATTTCTTCCCGACCCCCTCAAGAAGAAAAATCCGTCGCCCGATAACCCCACCAACGGGGACGAGGCAAATCGGAACCGGGGTCCGGAGCAAGCGACCGATGTTCATCAGGCAGGTGTGCAAGCACCGGTCGCTGGAACGGAGGATGAAGAAATGCCGGGCGCAGCAGGGTCGTGGATGAAACCGCGACCTGATCAGAGCGGGAACCGAGACCAGACGGGCGGAACCTGCCGCGGCCATGCCGGCGCCAGATGCCGGAAGTCACAGCAACCTACCAGGAGTTATCAACATGGCTTCAACCATCAACACCAATCAGAATTCGCTGACGGCACAGCGCAACATGGCTCGCTCGCAGAACGACCTGAGCACGTCGATCGCACGTCTGTCGTCCGGCCTGCGTGTCAACAGCGCCAAGGACGACGCCGCCGGCCTGGCGATCGCCGACCGCATGACCTCGCAGATCCGCGGCCTGAACGTCGCCACCCGCAATGCCAACGACGGCATCTCGCTGGCGCAGACCGCCGAAGGCGCCCTCGGCGCCACCGGCGACATCCTGCAGCGCATCCGCGAACTCGCAGTCCAGTCGGCCAACGGCACCAACTCGGCCAGCGACCGCAAGGCGCTCAACGAGGAAGTCACCCAGCTCACCGCCGAACTTGGCCGCATCGCCGAGACCACCTCCTTCAACGGCCGCAAGCTGCTCGACGGCTCGTTCGGCTCGACCACATTCCAGGTCGGCGCGAATGCGAACGAGACGATCACCGCCACCGCCGCCAACTTCAGCACCAGCAAGTACGGCAGCTACCGCGTCGGCTCGCAGGCGGCTGACCGACAGCGGCGCCAAGGGCGACCTGATGACCGGCAGCACCGAGAGCGCGAAGGCTTCGGGCACCAGCGCCGGCGGCGCCAACCGGGTCGCCGGTGGCGCCTTCACCATCGACGGCGCCTCCGGCAGCGCGACCATCACGGTCGTCGCCGAAGCCAGCGCCAAGACGGTTGCAGCACAGATCAACGCCCAGACGTCGGCGACCGGCGTGTCGGCCAGCGCGCGCACCGAGTTCGACCTGACCGCCCTCGCCGCCGGTTCCTACAGCCTGAACATCACCTCGAACAACTCGGACCCGGTCACCGTCAGCTTCACGCTCGACCGGCAGCACCGCCGAAGGCCTGGCCGCCGGCATCAAGGCGATCAACGACAAGGCGGGCGAAACCGGCGTCACCGCCAAGCTCAACGACGCGGGCGACGGCATCACGCTGACCAACGCCTCCGGCGAAAACGTCACGGTTGCGAACAACACCGGCAGCACCGACATCACGATCGCCGGTGAGCTGACCGCCGCCGACGCCGAGGCGGTCGTCACCGGTGCCCTGACGCTCGACTCGGACAAGTCCTTCGGCATCTCCGGCATCGGCAACGACACCGACTTCTTCGCTGCGACCGACCCGGCCGCAGCACAGTTGCAGGCGGTGAACCGGCTCGACGTCTCCACCGCCGACGCCGCCGCGCGCTCGCTGGCGCTGGTCGACGGCGCCCTGGCCGCCGTCAACAGCCAGCGCGCCTCGCTCGGTGCGCTGCAGTCGCGCTTCGCCACCACCGTGTCGAGCCTGTCGACCACCTCGGAAAACCTGTCGGCCGCCCGCTCGCGCATCCAGGACGCCGACTTCGCGCAGGAAACCGCCAACCTGTCGCGCGCCCAGGTGCTGCAGCAGGCCGGCACCGCGATGATCGCCCAGGCGAACCAGCTGCCGCAGCAGGTGCTGTCGCTGCTGCGCTGATCACCGATCCGACTTCAGCCGCCGGCGATCCGCCGGCGCCGTGAGCCGGCAACGACGGCCCGTGCAAGGGATGCCTTGCACGGGCCGTCGTGCGTCTGCGCAGCCGAACTGGGCCGGCTTCGCATTGCTTATCGCCCGACCTGCAGCACGGGAACTCCGAACAATCGAATGCATCGCCCGGATGACCGCTCAGGCTCCGTTGCGCAACCGCCTGCGGCCCCCGTCGCGTCCGGCATTCACGGAGATCTCCTCATGGCCCAGACCATCAATACGAACATCTCGTCGCTGACAGCCCAGCGCAATGCCAGCCGGACGCAGAACGAGCTCAGCACGTCGATCGCCCGTCTGTCGTCCGGTCTGCGTGTCAACAGCGCCAAGGACGACGCCGCCGGCCTGGCGATCGCCGACCGCATGACCTCGCAGATCCGCGGCCTGAACGTGGCGATGCGCAATGCCAACGACGGCATCTCGCTGGCGCAGACCGCCGAAGGTGCACTCGGCGCCACCAGCGACATCCTGCAGCGCATCCGCGAACTCGCGGTGCAGTCGGCCAACGGCACCAACTCGGCCAGCGACCGCAAGGCGCTCAACGAGGAGGTCACCCAGCTCACCGCCGAACTCGGCCGCATCGCCGAGACCACCTCGTTCAACGGCCGCAAGCTGCTCGACGGCAGCTTCGGCTCGACCGCCTTCCAGGTCGGCGCGAATGCCAACGAGACGATCACCGCCACCGCGGCCAACTTCAACACCAGCAAGTACGGCAGCTACCGCGTCGGCTCGCAGGCGGCCGCCAACAGCGACGCCAGGGGAGACCTGATGACCGGCAGCACCGAGAGCGCGAAGGCTTCGGGCACCAGTGCCGGCGGCACCAACCGGGTCGCCGGTGGCGCCTTCACCATCGACGGCTCGTCCGGCAGCGCCACCATCACGGTGGCGGCCGAAGCGAGTGCCAAGATCGTCGCGGCGCAGATCAACGCCCAGACATCGGCCACCGGTGTATCGGCCAGCGCGCGCACCGAGTTCGACCTGAGTCGCGCTCACCGCCGGCTCGTACAGCCTGGGCATCACGTCGAACAACTCGGACCCGGTGACCGTCAGCTTCACGCTCGACCGGCAGCGACCGCCGAAGGCCTGGCGGCCGGCATCAAGGCGATCAACGACAGCGCGGGCGAAACCGGCGTCACCGCCAGGCTCAACGACGCGGGTGACGGCATCACGCTGACCAACGCCTCGGGCGAGAACGTCAGGATCGCGAACAACGCCGGCAGCAGCGACATCACGATTGCCGGCGGAACTGACGGTCGAAGGCGCCGAGTGCGGTCGTCACCGGTGCACTGACGCTCGATTCGGACAAGTCCTTCGGCATCTCGGGCATCGTCAACGACACCGACTTCTTCGTCTCGACCGATCCGGCCGCAGCACAGTTGCAGGCAGTGAACCGGCTCGACGTGTCGACCGCCGAGGCAGCCGCCCGCTCGCTTGTCGCTGGTCGACGGCGCGCTGGCGGCGGTGAACAGCCAGCGGGCCTCGCTCGGCGCCCTGCAGTCGCGCTTCGAAACCACCGTGTCGAGCCTGTCGACCTCGTCGGAGAACCTGTCGGCCGCCCGCTCGCGCATCCAGGATGCCGACTTCGCCCAGGAGACCGCCAACCTGTCGCGCGCCCAGGTGCTGCAGCAGGCCGGCACCGCCATGATCGCGCAGGCGAACCAGCTGCCGCAGCAGGTGCTGTCGCTGCTCAAGGGCTGACCCGGCCCGGCACCGGCGGGCAGCCGCAGCGCGGCCGCCCCCTCGCGCCCGCTCAAGTCCGGCGCGCTTGCGTCGATGACGAGAAGGGGCGTGCATCTTCACGCACCCCACGCAAGGCAGCATCACCATGGCAGGCAGCATTTCATCGCTCGGCATCGGCAGCGGGCTCGATGCCAACGGCATCATCAGCTCGATCATGAATGTCGAGAAGCTGCCGCTCACCAAGCTGCAGTCGACCGCCACCGAGATGCAGACCAGGCTGTCGGCATTCGGCCAGATCCAGTCGCTGGTCGGCGTCGTTCCGCGATGCCGCCGCGCCGCTCCACTCGGCGGCGACCTTCAACGCCACCCTCGCGTCGACAGGCGACCCGACCGCCGTCTCCGCCACGTCGACCACCGCCGCATCGCCCGGCAGCTACAGCGTCTCGGTCAGGAGCCTGGCCTCGACGCAGAGCATCGTCAGCAGCAGCGCACCACCGTTCGCCAGTCCGAGCGAGCGTCGTCGGGACCGGCACGCTCACCCTGCAGCTCGGCAGCTGGAGCGACAGCGTACCGCCGGGCTTCACCCCGAAGCCGGGCGCGAGCGCGATCCCGCCGATCGTGATCGACACCTCCGCCAGCACGTTGCTCGAGGTGCGCGACAAGATCAATGCGGCCGGCGCCGGCGTGACCGCATCGGTGATCACCGATGCGAACGGATCGCGGCTCAGCCTGCAGTCGACCACGCCCGGCGCCACCAACGGCTTCAAGCTGACGGTCTCCGACGACGACGGCAACGCGGCCGCTGCGTCAGGTCTGTCGCGCCTGGCATACGACCCCGAATCGGGTGTGGCGGCGATGTCGCTGGCCCAGGCCGCCGCCAATTCGGTGGCAACGATCAACGGCATCGAGGTTTCATCGGCCAGCAACACCGTCACATCGGTGGAAGGACTGTCGCTGACCCTGAACAAGGTCACCGCCACGCCGGTGCCGGTCACCGTGGCGCGCAACACCGACGCCATCAAGACGACGCTCGCCAGCTTCGTCGCCGCCTACAACGCCCTCGCCTCGACCTTGTCGGCTGCGACGCGCTACGACGCCGAGAACCGGACTGCAGCGCTGCTGCAGGGTGACTCGACCGCGACCGGCATCCAGAGCCAGCTGCGCGCCAAACTCGGCGAAGCCGGCCTCGCGTCGAAGACCTTCGGCAGCCTGAGCTCGATCGGCATCGAATTCCAGAAGGACGGCTCGCTCAAGCTCAACGATGCGAAGCTGAACCAGGCACTGACCAACCTGCCGGAGCTGACGAAGGCGCTGTCGCAGGTCGACAGTGCCAATCCGTCGAACAACGGCTTTGCCAAGAAGCTCACCAGCTGGGCCGATTCGCTGCTGTCCATCAGCGGAACCCTGCCGGGCAAGGCGCGCGCGATCCAGTCGCAGCTGAGCCTGAACGAGAAGGCCCAGTCTCGACTCGGCGACCGCCTGGCCGACGTCGAAGCCCGTTTGAAGAAGCAGTACAGCGCACTCGACCGCACGCTCTCCAACTCGAATGCGCTGAACCAGTATGTGACCCAGCAGATCACGACCTGGAACAAGAGCGAGCGCTGACGCCACCGCGCGGAGTCGCCAAAGACGCCGGCTTTTGGCCCCGATGCTCGATCGAATGCCTGCTGACGCTCCGACCAGAATGGACGCAGCCGACAAAACGACCTCAAGCTCGGCCGAACCGGACCGAAAAAGAATGCGAATGCGGAGTCGACGCAGTCCACAGGACCAGTCCAGCCACCGCGCCGCGGATCCCGTGCGACCCGCCAGACACCCACAGACGACAGCCGTGAAGGATAGAGAATGACCGCGATCACCAGCTTCAGCTCGTATACGACCGATACGATCAAGAGCCTGACGGCTGAGCAGATCAAATCGGCGGGTGCCAACGCGATCAAGACGCTGTCGACCGCCCAGATCAAGGAGCTCAACGCAGAGCAGATCGGGGCGATCGGTCTGACAGACAGTGACACCTACGACGAAGGCGTGATCGTCAGCCTCAGCCGCACCCAGATCGGCGCCATCTCGACCGCAGCGGCCAGCGCCGGCCTGACCACCGGGCAGATGAAGGCGCTCAGCAAGAGCCAGGTCGGAGGCTTCACCACCGATCAGCTGCAGGTTCTGTCGACCGATCAGCTCGACGCACTCGACGGCACGGACGTCCAGGGACTGACCGCCACGCAACTCAAGTCGCTGTCGGCTGCCCAGATCAAGGTGCTCGAGGATGGCGCCGGCGAACAGATGAGCAGCGCCCAGATCCAGGCGCTGAGCAGCGGACAGCTCGCGGACACGCTCGGCTTCTTCAGCGACAAGCAGGTCCAGGCGCTCACTGCCAAGCAGGTGCAGTCACTGACGACCGAGCAGCTCGATGCCACGCTGGTGGGCAACTTCGGGTCGTCGCAGGTGCAGGCGCTGACCGACACCCAGCTCACCACCGCGCTGCCGCGACTCAGCGACAACCAGATCAAGACGATCAGCACCAAGCAGATCCAGGCGCTGAGCGCCGGGCAGCTCGACGCCACGCTGCTCGGCAAGCTCGCCCCGACGCAGATCCAGGCATTGAGCAAAACCCAGATCGATGACACGCTCAGTCGCTTCGGTGCTGCGCAGGTCCAGTCTCTGAACACCCGGCAGGTTCAGCAGCTGTCCACTGCACAGATCCAGAGCAAGTTGGCCGACTTCGGCTCCGCGCAGGTCCAGGCCTTGACCGCCGATCAGCTCAACAACACCTTGGCCAGCTTTGCCTCGCCACAGGTGCAGCAGCTCGGATCGCGGCAGGTCCAGGCGCTGTCGACCGAGCAGATCGCAAGCAAGCTTTCGAGCTTCGGCGCGGACCAGATCCAGGCGCTGGGCGCCAGCCAGCTCGGTGCAGCGCTGGGCGATCTGTCGAGGGCACAGGTTGGGCTGATCGGTTCCAAGCAGACCCAGGCGATGTCGGCCGAGCAGATCGACAGCCGCCTGGCCGACTTCGGCAGGACGCAGATCCAGGCGCTGTCCACCGCCCAGCTCAATGACGCACTGCCCCGCCTGACCGACGATCAGATCCAGCAGCTCGGCTCCAAGCAGGTACAGGGTCTGACGACCGAGCAGCTCGACGATACGCTTGCCCGCTTCGGCTCGGATCAGATCGCGGCCCTGAGCACCAAGCAGATCGCCGGCCTGACCAGCGCGCAGATCCAGTCGATCGGCAACGACCAGATCGGCAACCTGAGCGGTCCCCAGTTCGCCGCGCTGAAGCAGGAACAGATCGCCGACCTCACGATTGCGCAGGTCAGCAGCCTGGGTTTGAGCCAGGTGCGTGCGATGACGACGGCGCAGGTCGCCCAGCTCAATGTCGATCAGATCGGCGCACTCACCACCGACAACCTGCGCGCCTTGAGCGCAACGCAGCTCACCGCGTTGACCGACAGTCAGCTGGCGGGCCTGTCGGAGCAGCAGGTGGGTTCGTTCCTCGGCAGCCAGGTCAGCACGCTCGACCCGGCGCGGCTCACGGCACTGTCGAATGAACAGCTCTCGGCCCTGTCGACGAGCGCCATCGCGGCGCTGAAAACGAATCAGATCGGCGCGCTCGGTTCGGATCAGTTGCAGGCGCTGTCGAACGACCAGTTGGGTGCGCTCACCACGTCGCAGGTGCGCGCACTGGCGTCCACGGCAGATGGCATCGGCAGCCTGACGGGCGAGCGCATCGCCGCCCTTTCGACCAACGCGGTGCGAGCCCTGACCGCCACCCAGATCGGCGCACTCGGTTCGGATCAGATCGGCCAGCTCTCGACCTCGCAGATCGGCGCTTTGACCGCCACCCAGGTTCGTGCGCTGAGCACCGATGGGGTCACCGGCCAGATCCAAGCGCTCAATACCGATCAGGTCAAGGCGCTCTCGACCGCCGCCATCGCTGCGCTGAACGGAACACAGATCCAGGCGCTGAGCGCAGAACAGGTCAGCAGCCTGACCGACGGTCAGGTCGGCAAGCTCACCTCGTCGGCCGCGCGCGGACTGACCAGCGGCCAGCTGCAGGCGATGGCCTACTCGAGCGTCGAAAAACTGCTGCCGACCCTGCAGGCCAACCAGGTCGCGGCGTTGACGACGGACCAGATCCAGTCGCTCAAGACCGAACAGATCCGGGCTTTCACCAGCAGCCAGGTCGGCGCGCTCACCGATGCCCAGGTGGGCGCCCTGACGACCGGTCAGGTCGGCGCGCTGACGACTTCGCAGGCGCGCGCGCTCGGCACCGCCGGCCAGCTGCAGGCGTTGAGCAACGATCAGGTCGCAGCCTTGACGACTGCAGCGGTCGCCGCACTCAAGACCGAGCAGATCGCGGTGCTCAGCACCGATCAGATCCGCAGCCTCACCAACGGCCAGGCAGCCGGCCTGAGCGCCGCGTCGGTCGGCGCGCTGAGCGCAAACCAGATCAAGGCACTCGAAGCCGCGGATCTGAGCGCGCTCGGCTCCAAGATCAAGGCCAACCAGATCGGCTCGCTGACCGACGACCAGGTGCAGACGCTCGGCACCGCGCAGGTGGCTGCGCTGACGACGTCGCAGGTCGCCTCGCTCAATACCTCGCAGGTAGCCGCACTGTCGGCCACCCAGGCCGGGGCCCTGACGTCGGCCCAGACGCGTGCGATGACCTCCGATCAACTCCGCGCGATGGGTACTGCCGCGGTCGCTGCCCTGACCACCGACGCGGTCGCGGCACTCAAGACCGACCAGATCGACAAGCTGACGACGGATCAGATGCGAAGCCTGACCGATGCCCAGGCAGCCGCCCTGACCGGCGCCCAGGCCAAGTCGCTCACCGCCGCGCAGGTAGAGGCCCTCGAGACGAACGACATTGCCAGTCTGAAGACCGGCTTCGGAACCGACCAGATCCGGGCACTGAGCACCGGACAGGTGGTTGCGCTCGGCACCGCGGGCATTGCCGCGCTCGGCACCGAGCAGATCCGCAGCTTGACGAGCGAGCAGATCCGGAGCCTGACCAACGACCAGGTCGACACCCTGAGCGAGGCGCAGGTCAAGGCGCTGACCGCCGGCCAGGTCAATGCGCTCGAGACGCGTGACGTCGATGCGATCAAGTCCAACTTCGGCGACGCCCAGATCCAGGCGTTGACCACCAGCCAGGTGCTCGATCTCGGCGATGCCGGCGTGGCAGCGCTCGGCACGAGCCAGATCCGCGCCTTCGGCACCAGCCAGGTTGCGGCCATGGCCTATGGCCAGATCGCGGCCTTGACCACCGCGCAGGCCAGCGCACTGAGCAACACCCAGCTCGCCGCACTGAAGCCGGGGCAGCTCGCATCGATTGAGGTTGCTGATCTGCAGGCATTGCAGACCAGCCAGCTCGCCGCACTGACGACCGACCAGCTCCAGTATTTGAGTAAGGACCAGGTTCAGGGCCTGAGCGCCACCCAGGTCCGCGCACTCGGCACGAGCCAGCTCGGCACGGTGCTCGGCAACCTATCCACCAGCCAGGTCCAGTCGCTCGCTACCGGCCAGGTCGCCGCGCTGTCGACCGACCAGCTGCGCAGCCTGACCAACCAGCAGATCGGCGCCTTCTCGCAGACCCAGCTGCGCGCGCTGACCGGCCCCCAGCTGACCGTGGTGAGGGATCTCGCGGTCGCCGCCGACATCCAGCAGCTGAGCGCCGGCCAGGTTGCCGGACTGAGCAACTCAGTGCTCGGCGGATTGACCAATACCCAGACCAATGCACTGACGACCGATCAGGTCCAGGGCTTGAGCAGCAGCCAGGTGGCGGCGATCCTGCCCAAGCGCGACGACCTGAGCGCGCTGTCGAGCGCCCAGGTCGGTGCAGTCGACATGACGACTGTCACCAGTGCCAAGGTCGGAACGCTGAGCAACGCCCAGATCACCCAACTGACGACGACGCAGCTGAACGCCGTGCTGTCAGGCGGCACCGACGCGCTGCTGGTCGACATGGGGGCCAAGGTCGGCTCGCTCAGCGCAGCGCAGATCACCGGACTGGGTGCCGGCATCAACGGCATCGACCAGACCCAGGTTGCGAGCCTGACCGCGACGCAGGTGCGCACCCTGAGCAACGCCCAGCTGACCGCACTCGACGATGCCAAGCTGCAGGCGATCGATGTGACGATGCTGCAGAATTCGCAGATCGCCGGGCTGACCGATATCACGCGCCTGGCCGACACCCAGATCGCCGACATGACCGGTTCGCAGACGCGCTCGCTGACCGTGACGCAGATCGGCAATCTCACCACCAGCCAGCTCGGCGCCATCAGCACTGCGAACGTCGCGGAGCTGACCCTGGACCAGATCGGCGCCATGGACAATGCCAAGCTGACCGATCTGACGAACCGGGGTTCGATGACCGCCGCCCAGAAGGACGTCGTCCGCACGCTCGTCAGCGAAGCCGAGTACGACACTCTGTTCTCCTGATCCGGTACCGCTCCGGCAGAAGCCAGCGGGTCCCTTGGACCGGCTGGCTCTTCCCATTCAGTCTTCCCCCGATCGACGATGACCGACGCCCTGCGCTCCGACCCGACCACCGAGTTTGCGCAGGCCCTCATGCGTGCCTGGGACGGTCAGCTCGCGATCCTCGACCTGTTCCAGGTCGCGAATCAGCTCTCCGAGGCCGACCAGCTCCCGCTGGCGGCGGTCCTCTACCGCACCTGGCTCGATCGCAATCGCACCCCGCACGACCACCTGGTCTGGTTCAACCACGGCGTGGTGCTGTTCAGCGCCGGAGACGCCGCCGCCGCGCGCGACGCCTACAGCCGCGCGCTGCACCTCGATCCGGACTTCCTGCAGCCGCGCTTCAACCTCGGCCTGACTTACGAGCGCCTCGGGCAGGACGATGCGGCGATCGCGCAGTGGCGCTGGATCGAGTCGCACGCACGGGCCGACAACCCCGAGCAGCGCCCGCTGCTGCTGCTGGCGCTGAACAACCTCGGTCGCCACCACGAGGACCGCGGCCGGCTGGCCGACGCGCTGGCCTGCCTGACGCGCAGCCTGCACATCGAGCCGCAGCAGCCCGATGTGATCCACCACTGGGTCTTCCTGCGCGCCAAGCAGTGCGCCTGGCCGGTCTACGAACCGCTGCCGGGCCTCGACGAGGCCACGATGCGCCGGCACACCTCGACGCTCGCGATGATCAGCCTGGCCGAGGATCCGGCCGACCAGCTCGCCGCCGCGCGGCGCTACGTGGCTGAAAAGCTCACCCTCGACGTGCCGAGGCTGGCGCCGCCGGCGCCCTATGGCCATCGAAAAATCCGCATCGGCTACTGCTCGTCGGACCTGTGCCTGCACCCGGTGGCGATGCTGATCGTCGAGCTGCTCGAGTTGCACGACCGGGATCGCTTCGAGGTCTTCGCCTTCGACTGGAGTCGCGAGGATGGCTCGGCGCTGCGTCAGCGGGTGATCGATGCGGTCGATCATTTCGAGCGCATCCATGCACTCGGCGACGAGCAGGCGGCGCAACGGATCCGCCAGCACGAGATCGACATCCTGATCGACCTGCAGGGCCAGACGCTGGGTGCACGCGCCAACATGCTGGCGTACCGGCCGGCACCGATCCAGATCACCTGGCTCGGCCTGCCCGCCACCACCGGACTGCCGTTCATCGACCATGTGATCGCCGACCGCTTCCTGATCCCGGAATCGGCGCAGCAGCACTATTCCGAGCCGGTGCTGTACCTGCCCGATGTCTACCAGGCGAGCGACCGCCAGCGCCGCCACTCGCCGGCACCCACGCGGGCGAGTTGCGGCTTGCCCGACAACGCGTTCGTCTTCTGCTGCTTCAACAACAACTACAAGGTCACGCCCGGGATCTTCAGCACCTGGATGGACATCCTGGAGCGCAGCCCGGGCAGCGTGCTGTGGATGCTGGCCGACAACCCGTGGGCGCGCGCCAACCTGGAGCGCGAAGCGCAGCTTCGCGGGATGGCGGACCGGCTGGTGTTCGCGCCGCGCGCCCAGCCCGAGGACTACCTGGCGCGCTACCTGGTGGCCGACCTGTTTCTCGATACCTATCCGTTCAACGGCGGCACCACCGCCAACGACGCGCTGTGGATGGGCGTGCCGATCGTGACCCGGTCCGGCCAGACCTTTGCGTCGCGCATGGCCGGGGCCCTGCTGAGCGCCGCCGGCCTGCCCGAGCTGATCGCCGGCGACGCCCGCTCCTATGCCGACACCGCCGTTGCGCTGGCAGCCGACCCGGCGCGCATCGCCGTCATGAAGGCGCACCTGCAACGGGTGCGCGACGGCGGCGTGCTGTTCGATACGCCACGCCTGGTCGCCAACCTCGAAGCGACCCTCGAACGACTGGTCGACGAAGCCGCTTCGGCGTCGGAAACCGAGCCCACACGGCAGCCGCGAACCGACCCCGTCGGGGTGTGACCGGCTGCCTCCCGCAGCCTGCGCGCCGCCCCTTGCAAGCGGTTGAAACGCAGTAAAGAAAGAGACCCGAGGGTCGATAACAAAAGCATTGCAGTCGCAGCCAACCAAGCCTCCCACATGTTCACCAGTACCTTCGCTGCCAACCGCCAGTCGTTCGCTTCGGCCTACCGTGACGTGGACTCGGCAACCGCGATCACCAGTGCCTCGCCACACAAGCTGGTGAGCCTGCTGTACGCGGCGCTGGTCAAGCAGATCGCCGTCGCGCGCGGTGCCCTGGCGCGGCGCGACATCGCCGAGAAATGCCGTGCCATCACGCACGCGGTGCGCATCGTCGAGGAAGGTCTGCTGGCGCCTCTCGATCTGAAGGCCGGCGGCGAGATCGCCTCCAACCTGCACGACCTGTACGACTACATGGTGCACCGCCTGACGCTCGCCAACCTGCGCAGCGACGATGCCGTGCTGGCTGAATGCAGCCGACTGGTCGAGACGCTGCGCGAAGGCTGGGACGGCATTGCGCCGGCATCCGATGCACGCACGCCGGCCGCCGCTGCCGCCTGAAGACAGGCCCTCCCGACCGAACAAAGCCTCCCGTGATGATTGAATCCACGATCCGCGCACCCATGCAAATCCAGCTGCTCAACTACTACGAAGCGATCGAGCGCGCCAGCCACGACATGCTCGAAGCCGCCCGCAACGGCAACTGGGACGACGGTCGTCAAGCTCGAAGGCGCCTGCGCGGTGCTGATCTCGCAGCTCAAGCACGCTGCCTCGCAGCAGCCGCTCGGCAGCGAGGAAAGCCAGCTCAAGTCGCGCATCATGCAGCGCATCCTGGTCAACGATGCCGAGATCCGCTGCCTGGCCGAACCCTGGCTCGAAGACCTCGACAACCTGATGGTCGGCCGGCCCAAGACGGTCCACTGATCGCGCACGACGGCCTGCCATGGATACGCTGCCGATGCCGCTCGACTCGCTGGCGCAAGGCCACGGCGGGCTGGACGAATTCCGCATCACCGCGCCGGCGCAGATCCGCTCGATGCTGCACGCCCTGCTCGACGGCGTCGGTGCCGCTCGCGATCAACGGACCGGACGGTGCCACCGTCGGCGCCACGCTGTGGACGATCGACGCCGCGCGCGGCGTGATCAGCCTGAGCGCCAGCGCCGGCGATCCGCACCTGCAGCAGATCGTGCAGGCGGACGAGGCGATCGTCGTCGGCTACCTCGACAACGTCAAGCTGCAGTTCGACGCCCACGATCTGATGCTGGTCCATGGCGGTCGCCAGTCGGCGCTGAGCTGCGCCTACCCGTCGCAGATGTTCCGCTTCCAGCGCCGCAGCAGCTTCCGGGTGCGCCCGGTGCTGCGCAGCGCGCCGGTGGCGCGGCTGCGCCACCCGGCCGACGACCGGATCGAACTCGCGCTGCGCATCCTCGACGTCAGCCTCGGTGGCTGTGCGCTGCTGCTGCCCGACGACGTGCCGCCGCATCGAGCCGGGATCGATGCTGCGCGACGTGGTGCTCGACTTCGATGCCGATACCCGCTTCGGCGCCACGCTGCAGCTGCACCACCTGAGCCGCATGAACGCCGATGCGATCGGCCTGCGCATGGGCTGCGAGCTGGTGCAGCCTGCCCGCCGCCGCCGAACGCATGCTGCAGCTCTACATCGACCAGACGCAGAAGAAGCGACGGTTGATGGCGGTGGAGTGAGCTGCAGCCGCTGCCGCAGCAGGCCCGACTCACACCTGCATGTTCATGATGTCGCTGTAGGCCTGGACCAGCTTGTTGCGCACCTGCAGCGTGGCCTGGAAGCCGATCTGCGCCTTCTGCATCGCGACCATGGTCTGCTCGATCGTGACGTTCGGGTTGTCCATCTGCACTTCACGCTGCAGCACGGTCGATTCGTTCTGGGTCTTGCTGACCGATCCCAGCGCCTGCGTCAGCGCCTGCTGGAAGCCGGCGCCCTCGACCGCCTTGGCGCGCTGCAGCGGCTGTCCGTTGGTCTGCAGTCCGGCGCGTGCGACGGCCTGGGCAAAGTCGAACGGTTTGAGGGAAACATTCATCAGGCGCTCCGGCGGTCGGCCCGGGCGGCGCCGATCTGGTGCGCACTGCATCGACGCCGGTCGGGGCATGGTGGCGATCGTAGGGTGGCGATGGCCTCCAGCAGGGGCGGAATAAGCCGAGGTTCGGCAGGCTGTTCGGCGCAACGAAGCGGCCGCTGAGCTCCGAATAATCGCGCGCACCGGAATCCTCCGCCCTGCCCCGTCGCCAGCCCCCGTCCCCATGGATACCGCAGTAGCCGCCAACAGCCCGATCCCGCTGGTTCCCGCCGACAGCTTCGCTGCGCGCGTCGCCGCGCTGCCGGCCCGGTCCAAACTGATGCTCGGCGCCGGCGCGGCGGCGCTGGTCGCGGTCGTCACCGCGCTCACGCTGTGGAGCGGCCAGGGCGACTACAAGGTGCTGTACGCCAACCTGTCCGACAAGGACGGCGGCGCGATCATCGCCCAGCTGTCGCAGATGAACGTGCCGTACAAGCATGCCGACGGCGGCGCGGCGATCCTGGTGCCGGCGGCCTCGGTGCACGACGTGCGCCTGAAGCTGGCCTCGGCCGGTCTGCCCAAGGGCTCGGTGGTCGGCTTCGAACTGCTCGACAACGCCAAGTTCGGCCAGACCCAGTTCCAGGAGCGCCTGAGCTTCCAGCGCGGACTCGAAGGCGAGCTGACGCGCTCGATCACCGCCATGAATGCGGTCGAGAGCGCGCGCGTGCACCTCGCGCTGCCGAACCAGAACGGCTTCTTCCGCGAGCAGCAGAAGCCGTCGGCGTCGGTGCTGCTGACGCTGCGCCCGGGCCGCACGCTCGATCGGGCGCAGATCGCCGGCATCGTGCACCTGATCTCGAGCAGCGTGCCGGAGATGAACCCGAAGGCGGTCAGCGTGCTCGACCAGACCGGTGCGCTGCTGTCGGCACCCGAAGGTGCCGAGCAGGGCGCCGGGCTCGACGCGCAGCAGCTGCAGTACGTCAACCAGATCGAGTCGGGCTATACCAAGCGCATCCTCGAGCTGCTCGAGCCGGTGGTCGGACGCGAGAACCTGCGCGCCAGCGTCACCGCCGAGATCGACTTCTCGCAGACCGAGGCCACCTTCGAGGAATTCAAGCCGAACCAGGGCGCCGGACGGCAGTGTCGCGGTGCGCAGCCAGCAGACGACCGAGCAGGCCGGCGGCGGCGCTCGCTGCCCACCGGCGTGCCGGGCGCCGCATCGAACGTGCCGCCGGTCACGCCGACCGCGCCGATCAACGGTGCCGCCCAGCCGCTGCAGGCCGCCGGCGGCACCGCCGGCCGGCAACAGCCGGCGCGACGCGGTGACCAACTACGAAGTCGACAAGACGGTGCGCGTGACGCGCAACGCGACCGGCAGCGTCAAGCGCGTCAACGCCGCGGTGGTGGTCAACCACCGCAGCGGCCTCGACGCCAAGGGCAAGCCGACGTCGGTCGCGCTCAGCGCCGACGAGATCGCCAAGCTGACCGCGCTGGTGCAGGAGAGCGTCGGCTACAACCAGGAGCGCGGCGACTCGGTTCGGGTCGTCAATGCGCCGTTCCGGGTCGAATCGGTCGAGAAGGTCGACACCCCGTGGTGGAAGCAACCCGAGGTGCTCGAGCGCTGCGCCTGGCCGGCATCCCGGCCGCCCTCGCCTTCGTCGCGCTGCTCGTCATCTTCGGCCTGCTGCGCCCGGCGATGAAGGCTGCGATGCGAGCCGGCGCCGGCGCTGGCCGGGCGCACGCTCGATGCGGTCGTCGACGACGAACAGGCCCTGCCGGGGCTGCCGGCACCCGACGCGATGCGCGCCCTCGAGGCGCCGCCGACGGCCGAGCGGCTGGCCCAGGCGCGCAGCATGGCGAGGGAGAACCCGGCCGCAGTCGCCCACATCGTGCGCGGCTGGGTCAACGGTGAACCGGCGTGAGCCCGCGATGACCCCGACCCCCCACGATCGCCACACCGGAGCCCGGCCATGAGCGCCAGCGAAGCCACCGGTGCCGAGGACGCGGCGATCCTGCTGATGTCGCTCGGCGAAGAGGAAGCCGCCGCGGTCTTCCGCCACCTGACGCCGAAGGAGGTCCAGACCCTCGGCGAGACGATCGCACGCATGAAGTCGATCCCGCGCGAGCGGGTCGACAGCGTGATCGAGCGCTTTGCCGAGCTTGCCGGCGACCAGAGCATGCTGGTTCCGAACAACGACGAATATGTGAAGGCGGTGCTGCGGCGCGCCCTCGGCGACGAGAAGGCGGCGATCCTGATCGACCGCATCCTGCAGACCGGCGACATCTCCGGCATCGAGAGCCTGAAGTGGATGGACGCGCAGTCGGTCGCCGAACTGCTGCGCAACGAGCATCCGCAGATCGTCGCGGCGATCCTGGTGCACCTGGACAGCGACCATGCCGGCGCGGTGCTGAAGGCCTTCGGCGAGCGCCAGCGCAACGAGGTGCTGATGCGCGTGGCCACGCTCGACGGCATCCAGCCGTCGGCGATGGTCGAGCTCAACGACGTGATGAGCAAGGTGCTGGCCGGCGGCACGCCGGTGCGCCAGGCGCAGCCGCGGCGGCGTCAAGACCGCGGCCGAGATGCTCAACCAGCTCGGCTCGAACGCCGAGACCGCGGCGATGGACTTCATCCGCGAGGTCGACGGCGACCTGGCGCAGAAGATCGCCGACAGCATGTTCACCTTCGACGACCTGATCAAGCTCGACGACAAGGGCATCCAGACGCTGCTGAAGGAAGTGCAGAGCGAGTCGCTGATCATCGCGCTGAAGGGCGCGACGCCGGAGATGCGCGACAAGGTGTTCCGCAACATGTCGAGCCGCGCCGCCGAGACGCTGCGCGAAGACCTCGAGTCGCGCGGGCCGGTGCGGCTGTCCGAGGTCGAGGCCGAACAGAAGGAACTGCTCAAGATCACCCGCCGGCTGGCCGACGAGGGCCAGCTGATGCTCGCATCCGGAGGCGACGATGACTTCGTCTAGACCCGCGCCGAAGGGGCCGATCCGCAATGTGCCGGCGCCGCAGGGCAAGCCGTCGGTCTACAGCCGCTTCATTCCGCGCGAGGAGCTGAACGACTTCGCAGCCTGGACGCCGGGCGCCTTCGATGGCGGCACGGCGCGCGCCGGTCGGCGAGCGCAGCGCGTCGCGCCGCCCGCGTCGCCCGGCATCGAGCCCGGCGCACGGCGGCCGCCGCGGCCGCCGACGAGCATGCAGGCGCTGCTGCACGCCACGCGCCAGCAGGCCTACCAGGACGGCTACCGCGACGGCCTGGTCGCGCTCGAGGCCTTCAAGCAGAGCCATGCCCGCCAGGTGGCCGGCCAGATCGGCGCCCTGCTGCAGAGCACCGCCGAGCAGCTCGACGAATTGCAGCAGCAGATGGCGCAGGCGCTCGCCAGCGCCGGCCACCAACCTGGCGCGCCAGATCGTGCGCAGCGAGCTGCAAGGCCCAGCCCGGAGCTGGTCGGCCGGGTCGCGATCGAGGCGCTCGACACGCTGCTGCTGAGCGCGCGCCACATCACGCTGCGGGTGCATCCGGAAGACCAGCCGATCGTCGCCGAAGGCGCCGCCGATGTGCTGACCGCGCGCGGCGGGCGCATCGTCGCCGACGCGCGCGGTGGCGCGCGGCGGCTGCCTGGTCGAATCGGACATCGGCAGCGTCGACGCATCGATGCAGACTGCGCTGGAAGCGCGCGGTGGCCGAGCTCGACTGTGCCGCCGGCTGGGACGACGAGGAAGCAGTCACCGACGACGAAGCCGACGAGGACGACGACGCATGATCAACTCGCCGTTCGAGAACCAGGCCATCGCGCTGTCGCGCATGGCCGATCGGTGGGACGAGCTACCTGAAGGGGCTGGAGCGGATCTCGCCGCAGCCGCTGCCGTTCGAGGCGCAGGGCGTGCTGGTGCGGGTCTCCGGGCTGGTGCTCGAAGCCGCCGGCGTGCGGGTTCCGGTCGGTTCGGTGTGCGAGGTGCGCATGCCGGGCCAGCCGCCGGTGCAGGCCGAAGTGGTCGGCTTCTCCGGCGACCGCGCCTACCTGATGCCCACCGGCGACATCCACGGCCTGGCCAGCGGCGCGGCGGTGATTCCGCGGCCGACACCGGTGGTGCCGCTCAAGCTCGGCAACCAGCAGCATCCCTGGCGGCGCAACGAGGATCGCACCCAGCACCTGCCGGTCGGCGACGGCCTGCTCGGCCGGGTCGTCGATTCGCACGGCGAGCCGATCGACCGCAAGGGACCGCTCGGCAGCACGCGCAGCGCGCCGCTGATCCGGCGGCCGATCAATGCGATGGACCGCGATCCGGTGCGGCGCCCGCTCGACACCGGCGTGCGCGCGATCAATTCGATGCTCACCGTCGGTCGCGGCCAGCGCATCGGCCTGTTTGCCGGCACCGGCGTGGGCAAGTCGGTGCTGCTCGGCATGATGGCGCGCTACACCGCGGCCGATGTGATCGTGGTCGGCCTGATCGGCGAGCGCGGCCGCGAGGTGAAGGAGTTCATCGAGGACATCCTGGGCGAGGAAGGCCTGCGCCGCTCGGTGGTGGTGGCCGCGCCGGCCGACGCGCCGCCGCTCACCCGCATGCAGGGCGCCAACTACGCCACCGCGATCGCCGAGGATTTCCGCGACCGCGGCCAGCACGTGCTGCTGCTGATGGACTCGCTCACCCGCTATGCGATGGCGCAGCGCGAGATCGCGCTGGCGATCGGCGAGCCGCCGGCCACCAAGGGCTATCCGCCGAGCTGCTTCGCCAAGCTGCCGCAGCTGGTCGAACGCAGCGGCAACGCGGTGCCCGGCGGCGGCTCGATCACCGCCTTCTACACCGTGCTGAGCGAGGGCGACGACCAGCAGGACCCGATCGCCGATGCGGCGCGCGGCATCCTCGACGGCCACATCGTGCTGTCGCGCGAGCTGGCCGAGGCCGGCCACTATCCGGCGATCGATGTCGAGAAGTCGATCTCGCGCGTGATGACCAATGTGGCGATGCCGCCGCACCTCGATGCGGCGCGGCGCTTCCGCCAGCTGCACTCGCGCTACGTCAAGGCGCGCGACCTGATCCAGCTCGGCGCCTATGCGCCGGGCAACGATCCCGAGCTCGACATGGCGGTGCGCCTGCACGATGCCATGAACCGGATGCTGCAGCAGCGCATGCACGAGGCGGCGCCGCTGCCCGACAGCGTCGAGCTCCTGCGCGCGCTGATGGCGCCGTGATCCCATTGACGACAGCCCCGACCCGAGACCGACGATGACTGCCCTGCAACCCCTGCTCGCACTGCTTGCCCTGGCCGAAGGAGAACGCGACACCAGCCTGGCCGAATGCCGGCGCGCGGCGCAGGCGGCCGAGATGGCGGCGCGCCAGGCCGACCAGCTGGTCGGCTACCGCAGCGACTACGAACAGCGCTGGTCGACCCAGTTCCGGACCGAGGGAACCATGCCGGTGGTGCACTGCTACCAGGGCTTCATGACGCGGCTCGGCCAGGCGGTCAGCCACCAGGACCAGGTGATCCGGCGCACCGCCGAGCAGCTCGCCGCGGCCGAGCGCGTGCTGCGCGACCACGAACTGCGGGTGGCCTCGGTGCGCAAGCTGATCGAGCGGCGCCAGCTCGAGCTGCGGCTCGGTGTGGAGCGGCGCGACCAGAAGTCGACCGACGAATTCGCCGCCCGCGCCGGCCGGATGCGCGACAGCGGCTTCGGCGCCGGCACCCAGTGAGCGGCGTCGGCCTCCTCAAATCGGCAGCGGCGGGCCGTGCCGGTGCCGCCCAGCAGCCGGCTGCAGCGTCGGCCGGCGCGCGGTTCGCCGACGATGCAGCCGCCACAGCCGATGCCTTTGCCGGCCAGCTGGCGCTCGCCGCCTCGATGCTGCCGGGCCGGCCCGGGCGCGACGGCCTGCCCGATCTGGCACCCCGGACCGCTGCGGGCACAGCGGCGCCGGCTCCGACCGCCGCTGCCGGCGCCGAAATCTCGGCAGCCGACGGCAGCGCGCTGGCGACATGGATCGCCGACTGGCTGCCGTCGCGCAGTGCCGCCCTGGCAACGCTGCCGAACGCCCCCGCCAGCCTGCCGGCAGCGGCGACGACGGGGACGACCGCTGCGGCTGCACTGGTGGCCGTGACTCGGGTCGCGAACGCGGACACCGCCGCCACAGCCACTGCTACCGCCACGGCTGGCGCGGCGCTGGCGGCAGACCCCGCTGCGGCCGGTCGATCCGAGGCGGCGAACCCGGCCACGACCGCTGTGGCCGTGCCCGCCGAGGCAGCGCCTGTCGCAGGCCGATCCGAACGCGCCCAGCTCGATGGGCCCGCTGCATCGGGTCCGAACCCGGCAGCCGCGGCGACCCCGGTCCGGTTGCCCGGCACCGCATCCCGCGACACCGAAACCGCCACCGCCCCGACCGCAACGCAGACGGGCGCCGACCAGCCGGCACCAACCATGCCGCCGTCCATTGCGGTCCCCGAGGGCGCGTTGCCTCGCGTCGGGACCGATCGGGCCACGCAGCCGGGGGCGCCGGCCGCTTCCCTCGCCCCGGCTGTCGCCGTGGCTCCCCCTGCTCCCTCGGCGCCCGCTGCGCCGGCTGCGCTCGCTTCCGTGCCCCTGGCCTCGATGGCGCCGGTCGCCTCCGCTCCAACGGCTGCGGCCCCGGCGGCGACGGCGTCCCTGCTGCGCCCCGGCGCCCCGTCGGTCGGCGGCGCGACCGCAGCGGCCACCGCACCGAGCCGCGGCGAGCCGGGCGAACCGCTCGGCGACGGCGCAGCCGAGCGTGCCACCGAGGACGACGATGCCGATCACCTCGAGATCGCACTGGCGGCCGGACCCGCTGGCGCCGCCTGGTCGATGCTGACCGTCGATCCGATCGAGCGCGACAGCGACCCCGCGCACGGAGGGCATCCCGGGCGCGCGGAGGCCGGCGATCCGCCTTCGAGCGCGGACGGACCGCTGCCGCCGACCGCTGCCGTCCCGACCACGCCGCTCGCAAGCGCGCCGATCCCGGCCCAGCCGATCGGGCTGGCGCCACGGCCCCCGGCGGGCGGCACGGCCGGTCCGGCGTCGCCGGCAGCCGTTTCGGTACCAGACGCCGGCCGATCGCGGCCCGGCGCCGAGCGTTCCGGTGCCGCCCTGCCGGTGCCCGAGCCGGTCGTGCCGGCAGCACCGGCGCCAGCGAGCAGCGCAAGCACCGCCGGCCAGGGGCCGCCAGTGCAGCCAGCAGAGACCGACCGGCCGGCCGTCACCGCGGCGTCAAGCCGTTCGACCGATGCAGCGGCGGTCGCCGGCACGCCGGTGTCCGCCGTGCACGCTGAAGCCGGCGCATTCTCGACGCGCCTGCACGAGGCCACCAGCGCCCTCGACGCAACGGCGCCGATGGCGCCGATGGCGCAACCGTCACCGGCTGCACCGATGTCGCCACCAGCGCCACCGCTCGAACTGCCCTTCGCCACCCCGTTCGAGGCACCCGAGTTCCGCAGTGCCCTGGGCGCCCAGATCAGCCTGCTGGCGCGCGACGGCGTGCAGCATGCCGAACTGCACCTGAATCCGGTCGAGATGGGACCGGTCTCGGTGCGCATCGCGCTCGACGGCGATCGGGCGCAGGTCGATTTCGGGGCCGACTCGGCGGCCACACGGGCGCTGATCGAAGCCGGTCTGCCCGAACTGGCGAGCGCGATGCGCGAGGCCGGACTGACGCTCGCCGGCGGCGGAGTCGGCGAACATTCGCGCGGCGACCTGCCATCGCGTCAGGCCGGCGGCGATGCGCCGGCGCGAGATTCCGGCCGCGACGGCAGCCGGCCCGACCGGCGCAGCGGCGACGGCAGCGCAGCCGATCCGGCGGAAACCGCGCCGATGGTTCGCCGGCTTGCGCCCGCTGCCGGCCGGCTCGACCTCTATGCCTGAGCCGAGCCGCGGCCCGGACCGGCCTGAGCGGTCGCGCAAGCCACCGCCACCCGCCGGACCGGGCCCGACGCGCCGCTCCGGCAACGCCGACACTGCCCGGTAAAGGCGCCGCTTTTCACGGCTTGGGCATTGCCATGCGGCTCGGACAATTCGTGGCGTAGAAGCATCGGCCGTCCGGTCGATGCGATCGCCGAGGAGTGTCGATGTCATCCGCAACCGCCGCCGGGCCCGGCCCCGAAGGGCAAGGGCTCGAAGAAGCTCGTGATCATTGCGGTCGCCGTGCTGCTGCTGCTCGTCGCCGGCGGCGCCGGTGCGCTTCTTCGTGATGAAGCGCAACGTCGCGGCCGCCAGCGGTGCCGCGCCCGAGGCTGCCGCACCGGTGCACGACACGTCGCAGCCGCCGACCTACCTGGCGCTCGATCCGTTCGTGGTCAACCTGGCCGACCGCGATGTCGAGCGTTATGCGCAGGTCGCGGTCACGCTGCAGGTCGACGATCCGAAATTTGCCGACCGGATGAAGGCCTACATGCCGTCGATCCGCAACAGCATCCTGCTGGTGCTGGCCGACAAGAGCTCGCAGCAGCTGCTCGCGCGCAGCGGCAAGGATGCGCTGGCCGCCGAAATCATGCGCGAGGCGGTGCGCCCGATGGGAATCGAGATCGAGGCCGACGACGACGCCGAGCCGCCGCCGACGACGGCAAGAAGCGCCGCAAGCGCCGCCCGCCGGTGCACAACCCGGTCACGCACGTGCATTTCGCCAACTTCATCATCCAATGAGCCACCGCCTGATCACCGCGCGCCGGACGGAACGATGAGCCAGCAGATCCTGTCCCAGGACGAGGTCGATGCGCTGCTGCAGGGCATCACCGGCGACGACGCCGGAAATCGAAGCGGTCGAGGCGGCCGACAGCGGCGGCATCCGCGAATACGACATCTCGAGCCAGGAGCGGATCGTGCGCGGCCGCATGCCGACGCTCGAGATCATCAACGAGCGCTTCGCACGCAACATCCGGCTCGGCCTGTCCGACTTCATCCGCCGCACGCCCGAGGTCTCGATCGGCGGCATCAAGGTGCAGAAGTACAGCGCCTTCCTGCGCGAGATCGTGGTGCCGACCAGCTTCAACATCGTCGACATGCGCCCGCTGCGCGGCAATGCGCTGATCGTGTGCGACCCGGCGCTGGTGTTCGCGGTCATCGACGCGCTGTTCGGCGGCGACGGCAAGCTGCAGACCCGCATCGAGGGGCGCGACTTCTCGCCCACCGAGCAGCGCATCATCGCCCGCCTGATCGGCGTCATCAACGAGCAGTACGCGCGCGCCTGGAACGGCGTCTACCCGATCGAGCTCGAGCACCAGCGCTCGGAGATGCAGCCGCAGTTCGTCAACATCGCCACCGCCAGCGAGATCGTGGTGGCGACCTCGTTCACGCTCGAGATCGGCGAGACGATCGGCACCATCCACTTCTGCATCCCGTACGCCACGCTCGAGCCGATCCGCGACGTGCTGCACGCGCCGCTGCAGGGCGACGGCCTGGAGCCCGACCGGCGCTGGGTCAACCTGATGAAGCAGCAGATCCAGTCGGCCGAGGTCGAACTGGTGGCCGAACTGGCGCACGCGCCGGCCACCATCGAGCAGCTGCTCAGCTTCAAGCCGGGCGACTTCATCGAGCTCGACCTGCAGCCCGGCATCGAATGCAAGGTGGCGGGCGTGCCGATCCTCGCCTGCCACTACGGCACCGCCAACGGCCGCTATGCGATCAAGGTCGATCAACTGCTGACCAGCTCGACCGCCGGTTGGCTCGGAGCCCAGCATGTCATCTGAAAAGATCCGCAGCCGCCCGCGGCGAAGACGCGATGGCGGCCGAGTGGGCGTCGGCCCTGGCCGAATCGCGCGCCGGCGGCGAAGCGTCGGAAGTGGCCGACCAGGTCTCGCCGGCTACCTTTGCCAATCTGGCGCCGGGTCAGCACCCGGCGACCGCCGGCAACGACCTGAACATGATCCTGGACATCCCGGTGCAGCTGACGGTCGAGCTCGGCCGCACCCGGATCCCGATCAAGAACATCCTGCAGCTCGCCCAGGGCTCGGTGGTCGAACTCGAGACGCTCGCCGGCGAGCCGATGGACGTGCTCGTCAACGGCTACCTGATCGCGCAAGGCGAGGTGGTCGTCGTCAACGACAAGTTCGGCATCCGCCTGACCGACATCGTGACGCCGTCCGAGCGCATGCGCCGGCTGAGCCGGCAATGAGGCAACGGCCCTGCCGGCAGCTCTGACATGAACCAGCTCTCCTTCGCACCGCTGCTGTGGTTCGTCGCGATCATCGTGATGATCCCGCTCGCGCTGTGGCTGCTCAAGCGCACCCCGCTCGGCGCGACCTCGGCCGGCGGCGTGATGCGCCACATCGCCACCCTGCCGATCTCGCAGAACCAGCGGCTGGTGACGGTCGAGGTCGGCCAGGGCGACGGATGCGCGCTGGCTGGTGCTCGGCGTGACCAGCGCCGGCATCTCGACCCTGCACACGCTGCCGCCGCAGGCAGCCACCGGCGGCCGGCAGTGCACCGTCGGCCGGCCCGGCACCCGCCTTCGCGCAGGTGCTCGAGCGGCTGCGCCGCTCCGGGAGGCCGCAGCCATGATCGCGCTGGCTGCGGCTGCACCGTCTGCTGCCGGCTGTGCCGCTGATCGTGCTGGCGGCGCTGCCGCTGGCAGCAGTCGCGCAGTCGGCTGCGTCCGGCTGGCGCCGGGCTGCCGCTCGTCATCGCCCAGAATCGCCGGCGGCACCAGCTATTCGGTGCCGATCCAGACGCTGCTGTTCTTCACCGCGCTCAGCTTCCTGCCGGCGCTGCTGCTGCTGATGACCGGCTTCACCCGCATCGTGATCGTGCTGAGCCTGCTGCGCCAGGCGATCGGCACCCAGGCCGCGCCGCCGAACCAGGTGGTGGTCGGGCTCAGCCTGTTCCTGACCTTCTTCGTGATGGGACCGACCGATCGACAAGGTCTACGCCGAGGCCTACAAGCCGTATGTCGAGAACCGCATCGGCTTCGACGAGGCGCTGGCACGCGGCGAGCAGCCGATGCGCGCCTTCATGCTGAAGCAGACGCGCCAGTCCGACGTGATGCTGTTCGCCGGCCTGGCCCGGCTCGATCCGGCCATCAAGTCCGAGGACGTGCCGTTCAAGGTGCTGGTGCCGGCCTTCGTCACGAGCGAGCTCAAGAGCGCATTCCAGATCGGCTTCCTGATCTTCATTCCGTTCCTGATCATCGACATGATCGTCGCCAGCGTGCTGATGAGTCTGGGCATGATGATGCTGAGCCCGGTGCTGGTGGCGCTGCCGTTCAAGCTGATGCTGTTCGTGCTGGCCGACGGCTGGAACCTGCTGCTCGGTTCGCTGGCCGCGAGCTTCGCCTCCTGACCGCCTGCAACACCCTCCCCGTCCGCCGCCATGGATCCACAACAAGTCCTGACGCTCGGCCAGCAAGGCCTGTACACGCTGCTGACCATCGCCGCACCGGTGCTGCTGACGGTGCTCGGCGTCGGCCTGCTGGTCAGCATCGTGCAGGCCGCGACGCAGATCCACGAGGCGACGCTGTCGTTCGTGCCGAAGATCGTCGCCGCCGTCGCGATGCTGGCGATGGCCGGCCCGTGGATGCTCGGCAGCCTGGTCGACTACCTGCGCCGCATGCTGCAGATGATCCCGAGCGTCGTCGGCTGACGTCGCCGGCTCGGCGCCGACGCCGCGCCGGCGTGCCACGCCATTGCCTGCTCCTGCGCCAAACCGCATGCTGACCTTCGACGAAGCACAGATCTGGGCCTGGATCAGCCCGCTCGTGTGGCCGTTCGTGCGCGTGCTGGCGCTGTTCGGCACCATGCCGGTGATCGCCCAGCGGGCGGTGCCGATCCGCGTGCGCGTCGCGCTGGCGATGCTGATCACGGTGTGCGCGCAGGCGTCGCTGCCGGTGATGCCGGTGGTTGCGCTCGACTCGCCGGCGGCACTGCCGCTGCTGCTCCAGCAGCTGCTGATCGGCATCGTCGATCGGCTTCGTGGTGCGGCTGGTCTTCACCGCGATCGAACTCGCCGGCGAGATGACCGGCCTGCAGATGGGCCTGAACTTCGCCGGCTTCTTCGATCCGACCAGCGGCGGACAGACCACGGTGGTGAGCCGCTTCTACGGCGTGTGCATCGGCTGGCTGTTCATCGTCATCAACGGCCACCTGCTGATGATCGCGGCGGTGGTGCAGAGCTTCGACGCCTTTCCAGTCGGCCCCGAGCCGTTCGCCTTCCTGCACGCGGTGCAGCCGCACCGGCTCGGGCGCCGAGATCTTCCGGCTCGGGCTGTGGATCGCGCTGCCGATGATCGCGATCCTGATGTTCACCAACCTGGTGCTCGGCATCATCTCGCGGGTTGCGCAGCAGTTGCAGATCTTTGCGATCGGCTTTCCGATCACGCTCGGTGTCGGCCTGCTCGGCGTCATGCTGACGCTGCCGCTGCTGGCGGTGCCGTTCACCGGCGCACTCGAGCGCATGCTGGCACTGTTCAGGTAGCCGCGAGCGCCGTGCCGGGCCCGGCCGATCCAGGCACGGGCACCCGGACCCGGGCATCCACTTAAGGGTTTCCACGGCCTGCCGGCCGAACCGATCGCCTGCCCCCGGGCGCGCGGCACGGCCCGATCGTTTCTGCCGATGGCAGTGATAAGAGGAGGCCTTTGCAGTGCACTCCCCGCCGTCCTACTATTCCTGTCCTTTCCCGCATTCCCTTCGAGAGGATCACCGTGCCAGACAAGCAAAACACCACCAGTACGAGCGAGAGCGAGAATCCGGTCATTCCGACGCCGAAGCCGAAGACGTCGGGACGTCCGCGGAGCAACAAGGACTGGTGGCCGAACCAGCTCGACCTGTCGGTGCTGCATCGGCACTCGGCGCTGTCGAATCCGATGGGCGAGGATTTCGTTTACGCCGAGCGCTTCAAGGAGCTCGACGTCGAGGCGCTGCGCAAGGACCTGGCCGCCCTGATGACCGAATCGCAGGACTGGTGGCCGGCCGACTACGGCCATTATGGCGGTCTGTTCATCCGCATGAGCTGGCACGCCGCCGGCACCTACCGCATGCACGACGGACGCGGTGGCTCCGGCGATGGTCAGCAGCGTTTCGCGCCACTCAACAGCTGGCCCGACAACGCCAACCTCGACAAGGCGCGCCGGCTGCTGTGGCCGCTCAAGCAGAAGTACGGCCAGGCGGTGTCGTGGGCAGACCTGCTGGTGCTCGCCGGCAACGTGGCGATGGAGACGATGGGATTCAAGACCTTCGGTTTCGGCTTCGGCCGGCCCGACGTCTGGGAGCCGGAGGACATCTTCTGGGGTCCGGAAGACACCTGGCTCGGTGACGAACGCTACAGCGGCAATCGCGAACTCGCCAAGCCGCTCGCCAATGTGCAGATGGGCCTGATCTACGTCAACCCGGAAGGCCCGGGCGGCAATCCCGATCCGCTCGCCGCCGCACGCGACATCCGCGAGACCTTCGCCCGCATGGCGATGAACGACGAGGAGACGGTGGCACTGATCGTCGGTGGCCACACCTTCGGCAAGGTCCATGGCGCGGCGCCCGCCACCGGCAACGTCGGTCCCGAACCCGAGGGTGCACCGATCGAGAACCAGGGCTTCGGCTGGATGAACAAGCACGGCTCCGGCAAGGGTGGCGACACGATCACCAGCGGGCTGGAAGGCGCCTGGACCAACAACCCGACCCAATGGGACAACGGCTACCTCGAGAACCTGTTCAAGTACGAGTGGGAGCTGACCGAGAGCCCGGCCGGCGCCAAGCAGTGGCGGCCGAAGAACCCGGAGGCCGACGGCACCGTTCCCGACGCCCATGATCCGAACAAGCGGCACCGTCCGATGATGCTCACGACCGACCTGTCGATGCGCATGGACCCGGAGTACGCCAAGATCTCCAAGCGCTTCCACGACAACCCGGACCAGCTCGCCGATGCCTTCGCCAAGGCCTGGTTCAAGCTGCTGCACCGGGACATGGGTCCGCGCGAGCGCTACCTCGGCCCCTGGGTGCCGGAGTCGCAGCTGTGGCAGGACCCGGTGCCCAAGGCCGACCATCCGCTCGTCGACGAGCAGGATGTGTCGGCGCTGAAGGGCAAGTTGCTGGCGTGTGGCGCATCGGTGCAGGACCTGGTGTTCACCGCCTGGTCGTCGGCGGCCAGCTTCCGCGGCACCGACAAGCGCGGCGGCGCCAACGGGGCGCGCATCCGGCTGGCTCCGCAGAAGGATTGGGCGATCAACGAGCCGCAACGCATCGCCAAGGTGATCGAACAGCTCGGGCAGGTGCAGCAGGCATTCAATGGCGGCCAGTCCGGCGGCAAGAAGATCTCGCTGGCTGACCTGATCGTGCTCGGTGGATGTGCCGCCGTCGAAAAGGCGGCGAAGGACGCCGGCCACGACGTCCGGGTGCCGTTCGCACCGGGCCGCACCGACGCATCGCAGGAGCAGACCGACGTCGAAACCTTCGAGGTCCTCGAGCCGGAGGGTGACGGCATGCGCAACTTCTTCCGCGAAGGAGACGTGCTGGCACCGGAGTGGCGCATGCTCGACCGCGCCAACCTGCTGCGCCTGACCTCGCCCGAGATGGCGGTGCTGGTGGGCGGCATGCGGGTGATCGGTGCCAACCACGGCCAGACCAGGCATGGCTGCTTCACAGACAAGCCGGGCCAGTTGACGAACGATTTCTTCGTCAACCTGCTCGACATGCGCAATGCCTGGCGTCCGTCGGCATCCGGCAAGGGCGTCTACGAAGGCGTCGATCGCAAGACCGGCGAACAGCGCTACACCGCGACATCGGCCGATCTGGTGTTCGGCGCGCATGCGCAATTGCGCGCGCTGTCGGAGGTCTATGCGGCCAGCGATGCGAAGGAGAAGTTCGTCAACGACTTCGTCGCCGCCTGGGACAAGGTGATGAACCTCGACCGCTACGACCTGGTCAAGAAAGGCAAGGCCGACGCCACCCGCACACAGGTGGCGGCCGCCCAGTAGAGCGAAGTCAGCAGGCCCTCAACGGCAACGGCGCTGGCGCCCCTCGGGGGCGCCAGCGCCGTCTTCACTGGGCGAGCGTTCAGATCCGGGCGAGGCGGCAGCGCACGTCGGGTGAATGACCGCGCGCCGTGGGGGACCTGTGGCACCGACCGACCACAACCCGCACGCAGCAAGTACGCCCCCGATCAGGGCGCCTCACACGGGGTCAGCTGAGGCAGCAGGAGCAGTCGCAGCCGCCCATCGTCTTTTTGCCCTTGCCGCCCTTGCCACCTTTGCCACCCTTGCCGCCCTTGCCGCCTTTTCCGCCCTTGCCCGCCTTGGCACCCTTGCCCATGCCGGCCTTCTTGCCCATGCCCTCGGGCGCGCAGTGGCCACCGCCTGAAACCAGCAGCATTTCCTCGATCGTCAAGGCTCGCATCGTGAACTCCTTCGTGTGATGAATCAGTTGGGATACCGCTGGGCGACGCGCGGGACGGTCGCTCGGCAGGTGCATGCCAGTAGGTCAGACTTGTAAGAGAATGTCAATGAGCCAACAGCGCATTCGTTGCACTTTCTCAGTCGACGGGCCGCATCTCAGGGCGAGGGCGCCTCCTGTTCCTGCCTGACGGTGCGGCGTTCGATTTCGCGCCAGGCGATCAGCTTGCGCACCGCCGCCGGCGCGCTGTCGAAATAGGCGCTGGAAAAGCGCATCGGCGGCTGCAGGTGGTAATTCCAGATGTCGCGGAACCAGGGTCGCGAATAGGCCATCGCGACGATCGGCCGCACCTGGGCCGAGCGGTTGGCCAGGCCCTGGTGAACCGTCGCGTAGTCGATCAGCAGGCATGAGCCCTGCGGCACGACCGGATCGAAGCTCGGCAGCTCGGCAGCGTCCTCATAGGAAATGCCCTGGCTGTCCTTGAAGCAGCGGGTGGTGCCGGTGGATTCGTCCATCTGCACCAGCGGCAGGATGATCTGGGCCGCAAAAGATGGCAGATCGAGTTCCCAGCCCGACTCCGGGTAGAGCGGCGTGTGGTCCTTGTGAAGCTGCTGGTCCTCGCTGCCCGGCAGCGAGATCACCGAGGTGTAGGCACCGAGGATGCATTCGTCGCCCAGGATCTGCTTCATCGTCGGCAGCAGCATGTCCGAAGCGATGAAGTCCGGCGCGCCGAATACATCGTCCATCTCGAGCGTCAGCATGAAGCGCCGGTCGCCGACCTGCAGGTGGTTCTCCTGTCGGCGCTCGTCGAGCTGGGTCTTGTACCGGTCGAGGAAGGTCTGGTGCAGCGAGGCAACGAAGGCGGGCTCGAAGACCTCGTCGATCTGCACCACCCCGTGCTCACGGAACAGGTGCAGCACCAGGGCCATCGTGTCGGCATGCAGGTGCCCCTGCTTGCGCTCGTCGGCGCTCACCCGCACCTGGGCCCAGCCGTCGGCGCCCTGTGCGCGCTCCACGACACGCTCGAACTCTTCCAGGCGCGCGCTCAGGCGCCGCGTCTCCTGGTTGTCCGGATCGAGCTCGAGCGCGGCCTGCAGCGTCGCACGGCAGGCCGGCAGATCGAAGCTTTCGAGGTAGACGCGGGCCAGTTCCAGCCGCCATGGCGCGTGGCCCGGACCCAGGCGGACCGCCTCCAGGCAGGCCTCCTCGGCCAGCTCGAATTCACCCGTCCGGCGCGACAGCATGCCGAAATGGGCCAGCAGGTCGGGCTGGTCGGGGTTGCGTGCCACCTGGTCCTGCAGCAGGCGCTGGGCGCGTGACCAGTCCTGCTGGGCCGCATAGTCGGCGGCGAACGACAGCGCCATGGCGCGATCGGAGGCGCACAGCCAGTCGCACAGGTCCAGCAGGTCGTCGAGCAACTGCCTGATCTTGCCGGCGGTGTGGCGGCGCGCCCGGGTGTGGGGAAATTCGCCGTAGGTGACGATGAACCGGATCTGCCCGGCGCACATGGCGCCCGGCAGGCCGCGCAGCAGCTCGTCGCGACCGGCATAGCCACCGGCCAGCAATTGCCCGACATAGGTGCTCAGCAGGCGGGCCTGCGGCGTGTCCAGCGGCGCGCCGGTGGCGCTCCAGCGCGACAGCAGAATGGCCGGCAGGGTGGCGCCGCCGAACAGGTTGTGCAGGCAGCCGCCGGCCGGTCCGACGGCGCATTCGTCCCAGTCGATCAGCACCGGACTGCCATCGTCACGCAGGGCGGCATTGCCGGCATGCAGGTCGCCATGGATCAGCGTCTCGGGCAGACAGGCCGCCTGTGCGATGTGATCGGCGAGCAGTCCCAGGCGCGGGCGCAGCAGCCGGGCGTAGCGCTGAGCTGCCTGCGCGCCGATGAAACGGGCCGCGCCGAGCGGTGCAGCCGAGCTCCCGCCGTCGTCGAATTCGAGAAAGCTCAGCAGCGCCTGCGGCATCTCCCCGATCTCGAATCGATCGAGTCCGGCCAGCAGCGCCGCATCCGAACGGGCACGGGACTGCAGGCGTGCCAGACCGGCCAGCACCGCCTCGAGCTCGGGTCCGGGATCTTCGGCTGCGTCGCGCCCGCCATGCTCGGCCGTCAGCAGCCAGCCGCGCCCGGCATCGTGCGCGAGCACCTGCGGAACGAGGTCGGGAAAGCGCTGCGCGATCTCGGCCATGTGCGTCAGCCGGTGCGCCCGATTGGGTGGCACGACCTTCAGGTAGGCGCGATCCGTGCCAGCCGTCAGCCGGTAGGTGCTGGCCCAGTCGGTGCTGCGGATCTGCTCGACGTCCTCGACCGCCGCCCACCGGCGGGCCCAGGCGATGGCGTCGATCTCGGTAACAGGCTTCTCGCCCAGGGTAGCGTCCACAGTGGCCTTTCTGCGGCTGGCGCCGCCGGTACGATTCAAAATGTTAACGCCAGAATGAGGCAACGACGCGGCCGATTGCGCGACGGAGAGCACTTTGCGGCGCGCCGCGTTGGGCCGCGGTCACATCCGCGCCAGCACCGCCAGCCAGAACCAGATCCCGAACATGCCGAGCAAGGTCGACAGCGTGACCAGGCCGGCGGCATAGCCGCCGTCACCGCCCATCCGCGCCGCCAGCACATAGGCCGCGCTCGAGGTCGGCAGGGCCGCAAAGGCGATCAGGATCGCAGTCTGGGCAGGGGGCAGACGCAGGGCAAATGCCAGGCCGATCCCGGCCAGCGGCAGCACGGCATGGCGGATCGCGAGCAGCCCGCCGGCCAGCCGCGGCGCCGCCTTCAGCCCGCCGAGCTGGAGTCCGGCGCCAGCGGCCATCAGCCCGATCGGCAGGGCGGCCGCGCCGATGCGCGACAACGTCGTCGCGACCGAATCCGGGAAGCGCAGTCCGAGCAGGTTGGCAACCAGACCGGCAAGGGTGCTCAGGATGAGCGGATTGCGGATCAGCTCGCGGTGGTAGGCATGCCCGCCATGACGCGCCAGTGGCCACACCGCGGCCACGTTGCACAGCGGCACGCAGACCGCGATCAGCAGCGCCATCCAGGCCAGGCCCTGGGCACCGCCGAGCCGCTCGGCCAGTGCCAGGCCGATGAAGGAATTGAAGCGATACGCCACCTGGGCTCCGGCCGCGTGCTGACGCGCCGGCACACCCGGCCAGCGCCCCAGCGACAACGCGAGCGCGATGCCGACCAGGGTCAAACCCCAGCCGGCGAGCACCAGACTGACCGTCTGCGCCGGCTGCAGCGGACTGCGCAGGATCGAGGTGAACAGCAGCACCGGGAACAACAGGTAATAGACCAGCCGCTCGGCCGCTTCCCAGACCGTTCGATCGAGCGCGGTCGCGCGACAGATCACGAAGCCGGCCAGGATCAGCAGAAAGTCGGGAAGCAGCAGCCAGATCGAATCCATCGGGCGAGTGTAGAAGGCAGGGTCGCCGCATCGCGCGGGCGCGTCGGGCGCGCACGCAGCCGCCGCAGGAGCGGCTTTCGCGCCTGAAGGCGCTCCTACAATCGGCTGCCATTCGCTGCACCCCTGTCGTCATCGCCTTGCCTTCTGCCGCCCACCGGCCGCCAACCGTTCCGATCGATCCGGCCAGCGCCGGCGCGATCGACCGCTTCGTCGAGACGCTGTGGATCGAGGATGGCCTGTCGGCCAACACGCTGGCGGCCTACCGTGCCGATCTCGAGCTGTACGCGCGCTGGCTGAGCGGCGGCGGCGAGGCGGCCGATGCGGGCGCCCGACCCGCCGGCTCGGCGGTGTCGATCGACGCCACGCGCGAAGCCGACCTGCTCGCCTACGGGGTGGCGCGGCATCCCGGCAGCAAGGCCAGCAGCAGCAATCGCCGGCTGACGGTCTTCAAGCGCTATTTCCGCTGGGCCCTGCGCGAGGGGCGCATCAGCGTCGACCCGACCCTGCGGCTCGGCGGCGCGCGCCAGGCGCTGCGGGTTCCGAAGACGCTCAGCGAGGCGCAGGTCGAAGCCCTGCTCGCCGCGCCGGATGTCGACACGCCGCTCGGCCTGCGCGACCGCGCCATGCTCGAGCTGCTGTATGCCAGTGGCTTGCGGGTGAGCGAGCTGGTCGGGCTGGCATCGGTCCACCTCGGCCTCACCGAAGGCGCACTCCGCATCACCGGCAAGGGCAGCCGCGAGCGGCTGGTGCCGTTCGGCGAGGAGGCACGCGCCTGGCTGATGCGGTACCTGGCCGGAGCACGGTCGGTGATCCTCGCCGGCCGGGCCAGCGACGCGCTGTTCGTCACCGCGCGCGGCGGACCGATGACGCGTCAGATGTTCTGGAAGCTGATCCGCCAGCATGCGCGGCGCGCCGGCATCGAGGTGCCGCTGTCGCCGCACACGCTGCGCCATGCCTTTGCGACCCACCTGCTGAACCACGGTGCCGATCTGCGCGCGGTGCAGATGCTGCTCGGCCATGCCGACATCTCGACCACCACGATCTACACCCACGTCGCCCGCGAGCGACTCAAGCAGCTGCACGCAAAGCACCATCCGCGCGGCTGAGGCGCGAACGCCCGCGCTCGCATCAGAACGGCAGGGCCGCCAGCCGCGCACGCAAGCCCTCGCGGGCGATCAGGTAGTGAACGTCGTCGTCGAATTTCACCACCTGCAGCTGGTCCCTGGCGACCTGCTCGACATGCAACGCGGTGCGCTGTCCACCGCCCAGCGGCGCCGTCAGGCGGCGCGTGACGACACGCCGCAGGCGATCGAGCTGGAAAGTCGACCTGGGCCCGATCTCGACCTGCACATCGGTCATCGGCGGATGCGTTGGCGGATCGGCCCAGCGGCCGCGCGCATCGGCGCGACCGCGAGCCATCTGGTCGAGCTTGACCGATTGCCAGATGGTGCTCCCCCCATAAACGATGAACAACGGCACCGCGCCCTTGGCGAGCATCGTTGCGTGCCAGAACGTCGCATCGTCAGGCCGCACCTGGCGGCCATAAAGGCAGTCGAATCCCCAGCACTGCCTGAGGCGCGCCCGGTAGCGGCCGAGCGTGTCGACCAGCGCGCGCATGCCGGCGCCGCCAGCCGAGTGGCAGGCGAGCACGAGGTTGCGGACCTGGAACGTGGCGTCCGGACCCCGCTTGTCGGAAGCCGACAGTGCCTGCAGGACTTCGTCCAGGTAGCGCTCGCCCCAGCCCTTGCCGCCCAGACCCGAGGCGCTGAAGCTGCCCACCGCCTTGCCGTCCTTGCGGTAGGTATGGCCCAGAAACGGCGCGATCAGCACCACACCCTTGCCCGATGCCTCGACCTGCTCGACCACCTGTGCCCGATCACCATGGAAGAGAAACCTCAGGTCGCGCACGTAGTAGCCGTGCAGCCAGAGCACGACGTCAAGCTCGCGCTCGTTGCGGTGCGCTGCGGCGAAATGCACCGCAGTCGGCTTGAGTCCGGTCGGGCGCGCCTTGGAGAACAGGCTGCGGCCGGCTCCGGGGTTGCGGTCGATCTCGAACTCGAGCGCCATCGGCTGCCCCCGCTCGTGAAGTGGATCGGTCCAGTCTAGTCAGGATGGTGCAGGATGCAGCAACTTCAGGCTAGGGACGAAGCCATTGCAGGGCGCCATTCCGTGATCCATTGCCGCCACCGCGCGGCGGTCTTCATACGCCGTATTGCCCCGTGCCGGCCACGCGCCTACGATCGGCACGCGCCAATCGAACCCGGCCCGCTCAGCAGCCGCGCATCGTGTGGCAGCGTCCAGAGGAGGCCAGCATGAGAAATACCGTCCTGCAATCGGTCGGCCCGTGGGAAAAGGGCGCCAAGAACGACCCCGACGATGTGCGCGTGGTGCAGACACTGCTCGCGGCGGCCGCCACCGAAATGCAGAACCCTGCGCTCGATCCAGGGGGAATCGACGGCAAGATCGGCAAGGTTTCGGCAACCTCAGGCACCGTCAAGGCGATCCGCGCCTTCCAGTCGACCTTTCTCAGCCATGCCGATGCGCTGGTGGAGCCCGGCAAGGCGACGATCAAGCGACTGGCCGCGAGCAGCAACGACCAGGCGGGGGTGGTGCGCGGCAACATGCCGGAGGAGCCGCTCGCGCACACCGACGCGTACTGTTTTCCGCTCGACAAGGTGCCCAGGCTCGACTACCGCACCGGCGGCCGGCGCTTCGGCGCCAGCCGCTCCGACGGCACGCGCAAGCACGCCGGTTGCGACCTGATCGCACCGCAGGGGACGCCAGTCTTCGCAGTGCACGCTGGAACGATCACCCGGGGACCCTACTATTTCTATCACGGCACCTACGCCATCGAGGTCGACCACGGCAGCTTCATGGCGCGTTATTGCGAAATCAAGGGAACAGCATCGGGTCTGCGCGTCGGGTCGGAAGTCTCGAGCGGGCAACTGATCGCCCACGTCGGACAGATGCACTCGAGCGCGATGCTGCACTTCGAGCTCTACTCGGGCTCCTCGAGTGGACCGCTGACGCAGAACAACCCACCCTACAAGCGCCGCGGCGACCTGATCGACCCGACGCCGTACCTGTCGCTGTGGGAAACGCGGCTGCCGGCAACGGTTGCCCACTAGGCTGGTCATGATCGCCCGCCGGCGACTTGGTATTGCGGGCTGGGTCTGCGCCCTGCTCTGCGCATGCTTCGCTCCGATTGCGGCGTGCGGCACGACCGGCGCGACCGCCGAGCCGCCGCTCGCGGTGATCGTCGACCGGATCGCCAGACCCGAGACATTCCGCATCACGCCCGACCAGGCGGCACGCCATTTCGAGCCGATCGCTGCCGCAACGACCAAGGGACCCGGCAGGCACCTCTGGGTCTTCGACGCCGGCGCGCCCGACCGCGGCGTCCGCTGGCTGCGCGTCGAGTTCCAGCCCGCAGCCGAGGGTAGCGCGAGCTGGACGCTGCTTCAGGGCGCGGTCGCGCTGGCGCCGCGCACACCGCTTCATCCGGATGTCTACCGGGCGCTGCGGACCCTGCTGGTCGAACGGCTCGGTCGACCGCGCCGCAGCGACGATCGGGGTGGCGAGCGAACCGTCGAATGGTCGCTCGGCGCGGGGCGACTGGTGGTGCTGCGCCAGGGCGCGTTCGAACATCCTGCCCTCGGAACGAGCCAGCAGGTGGTGCTGATCGAAGCGGTGGCGGCGCAGGGAGAGGAAGACCTGCCGCGGCGCTGAGCCCGGCAACGGTGACGGGGTCAGGCGGACTCAGCCGGCCGCAAGGGCCCACTCGACATGTTCGCGCACCAGCGGGTCCGGCTCGCTTGCCAGCGCTTCCGTCAGCGCCGCCCGGGCGGCATCGGACACCCGCCGGTCGACTGCCGGCTGGCGCAGCAGGTTGCCAAGTGCCACCGCCAGGTTGCGCCGCCAGCGCTGCCAGCCGATGCGGCGGATCGCACTGCCCTCGGTCCGGCGCGCGAAGTCGGCCTCGCTCCAGCCCCACAACTGCAGCAGCGTCGGGTCGGCCAGGTCGTCACGCACATCGAAGTCCGGCAGCGCGCTGCGCCGCGCGAACTTGTTCCACGGGCAGACCAGCTGGCAGTCGTCGCAGCCATAGATGCGGTTGCCGATCGCGCTGCGCAGCTCGACCGGGATCGCGCCCGCGTGCTCGATCGTCAGGTAGGAGATGCAGCGCCGCGCATCGAGCCGGTACGGGGCGACGATCGCGGCCGTCGGACACACGTCGATGCAGGCCCGGCAGCTGCCGCAGTGGTCGGCCACCGGCGCGGTGGGCGGCAGTGCGAGGTCGATGTAGATCTCGCCCAGGAAGAACATCGAACCGCCATCGCGGTCGAGTGCCAGCGTGTGCCGGCCGCGCCAGCCAATGCCGCTGCGGCTTGCCAGCTCGACCTCGAGCACCGGCGCCGAGTCGGTGAAGACACGGTGGCCGACCGCGCCGACGCGCGCCTGCAGCCGGTCGGCCAGCTGCTGCAGGCGCCGGCGCAGCACCTTGTGATAATCCCGTCCACGCGCATAGAGCGACAGCGCCGCCTGCTCCGGATCGTCCAGGCGGCGCCACTCGACTGCCCGCCAGTCGCCGGCCGTGGCGCTGCGCGGCAGATAATCGAGCCGCGCGGTGATCACGCTCAGCGTGCCCGGGCGCAGCTCGGCCGGGCGAGCGCGCTGCAGGCCGTGGCGCTGCATGTAGCCCATCGTGCCGTGAAAACCGGCCTCCAGCCAGGCCAGCAGACCGGGCTCGGCCGAGGCGAGGTCGACACCGGCGACCCCGATCTGTGAGAATCCGAGCGCCGCGGCCTCGTTGCGCAAATGCAGCAGCAGCGCGTCGCAATCGATCGCCGTCGCAGTCATGCGCGATATAAACAGGCTCTGAGCATTTGACGATTCTAGAAACCCGCACCATCGACTGGCCCGACGAGGCCGCATGTGCCGCGTGCGCGGCCCGGCTTGCCGAGCATCCCGGCGTGCGCCTAGCGTTCATCACATTGCACGGCACGCTGGGTGCAGGCAAGACCACCTTCACCCGTCACCTGCTGCGCGCGCTCGGCGTGACCGGGCCGATCAAGAGCCCGACCTACGCGATGCTCGAGGAATACCCACTTGCCGCCGACCCGGCGCATCCCGACCTGCCGGCGCAGGCGTGGCACTTCGATTTCTACCGCTTCAGCGATCCGCATGAGTGGGAGGACGCGGGATTTCGCGACATCTTCGCGGCACCGGGGCTGAAGCTGGCCGAGTGGCCCGAGAAGGCCGGCGATCTGCTGCCGCCCGACGACCTCGGCGTCGAGCTGCTGATCCGCGACGACGACACCCGGCGCGTCGTGCTGAGCGCACGCACCCGGCTCGGCGTGGAGCTGCTGGCATGAGCGCCGGCATCAGCCGCCGCGCCGCGTTGACCACGGTCGGCAGCCTGGCCCTGCTGCTCGGTCCGGCCGAAATCGCCTTCGGCGCGAGCATCGTCGCGGTCCGGGTCTGGCCGGCCGACGAATACACCCGCGTCACGCTCGAGAGCGACACCGCGCTGCAGGCGCGCCATTTCATGATCGAAAGCCCGCAACGGCTGGTGATCGACGTCGATGGCCTGGAGCTGAGCCCGGCCCTGCGCGAGATCGTCGGCAAGATCCGCAGCGACGATCCGTACATCGCCGGTGTCCGCATCGGCCAGAACCAGCCGCGCGTGGTCCGGCTGGTGCTCGACCTGAAACGCCCGATCGCACCCCAGCTGTTCACGCTCGATCCGGTGGCTGCCTATCAGCACCGCCTGGTCTTCGACCTCAAGCCGACCGACCCGCCCGATCCGCTGCTGGCGCTGATCAAGGACAAGGAAGCGGCCGAACAGCAGGCGGCCCAGTCGGTGCAGGATGCGCTCGGCGAATTCATCGGCAAGATGGGGCCGGCCCAGGACGAAGGCGCGCCGCCGCCGCCGGTGATCGCCGCGCTGCCGTCGCCCATGCCGCCGGCCTCGACGGTGCAGCAGACACCGGCACCCTCCGACTCCGCTCCGACCCGCGCGCTGCAGCGGCGCATCGACCGGCTGATCATCGTTGCACTCGATCCCGGGCACGGCGGCGAGGATCCGGGCGCCATCGGCCCGAACGGTCTGCGCGAGAAGGACGTGGTGCTCGCGGTCGCGCTGCAGCTGCGCGACAAGATCAACCAGCTGCCCAACATGCGCGCCATGCTCACGCGCGACGAGGACTACTTCGTGCCGCTCAACGAGCGGGTGCGCAAGGCGCGCCGGGTCCAGGCCGACCTGTTCGTCTCGATCCATGCCGACGCCTTCATCACCCCCAAGGCGCGCGGCGCCTCGGTCTATGCACTGAGCGAACGCGGGGCGACCAGCACCGCCGCGCGCTGGATGGCCAGCCGCGAGAATGCGGCTGACGTCGTCGGCGGAGCGAATCTGAAGGCCACCGACGCGACCGTGCTGCGCACCCTGCTCGACATGAGCACCACCGCCCAGATCAAGGACAGCCTGCATGTCGGACGCGAGGTGCTGGGACAGATCGGCAAGGTCGGGCGGCTGCACAAGGTCGATGTCGAGCAGGCCGGCTTCGCGGTGCTGAAGGCACCGGACATCCCGTCGATCCTGGTCGAGACCGCCTTCATCTCGAATCCGGAAGAAGAAGCCAAGCTCAGCGATCCGCGCTACCAGGCCGAACTGGTGCAGGCGCTGAGCGTGGGCATCAAGCGCTATTTCGCCAAGAACCCGCCGCTCGCGCGCAACCGGGCGCTGTGAGCGCGAGCGGCTCGGCGCAACCCAAACCAGCGCACCGCATGAGCTTCGCCCCCGGCACCGCGGCGGCTCCGATCGAGCCGCTCGACAACGGCTGTCCCGCGGTCGCGCGCGAGATCCGGCGCGTGCTGCTGGCGGCCTCCGAGCAGGAGGCGGCCCTGCTGGGCGTCGTCAACCGGCCGCTGCGTGCCAGCCTCGAGGAAATCGCCGAACCCGGGCTGCGCTATTTCGGCGCCCACGACGCTGCAGGCCTGCTGTGCGGCTGGCTCAGCCTCGAACCGGCCGAACGCGCATCCGACGAGGCCTACATCATCTCGCTGGTCGTCGATCCGGACCGTCAGCGGCGCGGTCTGGCGCGCGCGCTGGTGACTGCAGCGCTGCAGCACCTGGCCTGGCGGCCACTGCGCGTGTCGACGCCGGCGATGAATGCGCCGGCCCTTGCCCTCTATCACGGCTCTGGCTTCATCGAGGCCGGACGGGTGCGGGTCGGACCGGCGGCGCTCGAGGTCGTGCTGCTGCGCCACCCGGGCCATCCGCCCGTGCCATGATGGGCGCCGCGCCGCGCTGACCGTTCCCGCCCCGGGCCAATCGACGACCGAAGGCAGTCCGATGAAGTTCATCCTGAGTTCATACCGCCTCGTGCACGCCACGATGGCGCTGCTGTTCGCGATCGCCGCCCTGATGCTGACCGTGATCGCCGCCTACAACGGCTGGGTCGGCTTCGTCAGCGGCTTCGACCACAATGCGGCGCAGAGCATCATCGAGTCGGTCGGCCTGCTCGCCGCTGCGGTGGTCGCGCTGCAGATCTCGGAGACGATCACCGAGGAAGAGGTGATCCGCGATGCCGACATCAGCGCGCCGACGCGGGTCCGGCGCTTCCTGTCGCGCTTCTTCGTGGTCGTCATCGTCGCGCTCGCGATCGAAGGGCTGGTTGGCACCTTCAAGGCCCAGCGCGAGGCTCCCGAGCACCTGCCCTACGCCGCCAGCACACTGGTCGCCGCCGGCATCCTGCTCGCTGCCTGGGGCATCTTCATCAAGCTCAACCGGGCGGCCGAGGAACTCGAGCCCGAGGCGATGGCCGAGGCCAAGCGCGAGGACGGCAAGCTCAAGGGGTGAGGCGGCCGGCTGATCGGGCGCAGGCGGCCGGTGCGGGCCGTCGCGGATAATCCCGCCCATGGACCTGATAGCCGCCCTGATCGATTTCATCCTGCACGTCGATGTGCACCTGGCGCAGTTCGTCGCCGACCACGGCCGCTGGGTCTACGCGCTGCTGTTCGCCATCGTCTTCGTCGAGACCGGCGTCGTCGTGATGCCGTTCCTGCCGGGCGATTCGCTGCTGTTCGTGGTCGGCGCGCTGTGCGGTGTCGGGCTGATGGACTGGCAGATCGCCATGGGCCTGCTGATCGCGGCAGCCATCCTCGGCGACCAGATGAACTACAGCATCGGGCGCTACTTCGGGCCGCGGGTCTTCGGCTGGCCGCAGTCGCGCTTCTTCAACCGCAACGCCTTCAACCTGGCGCATGCCTTCTACGAACGCTATGGCGGCATCACCGTGATCGTGGCGCGCTTCATGCCGTTCATCCGCACCTTCGCACCGTTCGTCGCCGGTGTGGCCGAGATGACGCGCTCGCGTTTCACCGCCTACAACGTCGCCGGTGCGGTGCTGTGGGTGGTCTCGCTGGTCTCCGCCGGGCTGCTGTTCGGCAACATCCCGTGGGTGAAGGCCAACCTGGACAAGATCATCTGGGCCATCATCATCATCCCCGGCCTGATCGCGATCTTCGGCGCATGGAAAGCCGGCCGCAGCAGCCGCCTCGGCTCGCAGCCGGTCAAGATCTGAGGCGCGGCGGGCGTCGGACGGGGCGCGCGCCCGCGTCGATGGCTGCGCTCTCAAGGAAAAACCTTCAACACGAAGAAACGGAGGGATCGGAGGGCCACGGAGGGCCGCTGGGATGTCGACTCCGCCATGATCCTCCGTTTCCTCCGAACCTCCGAGCTGAAAAAAGTCGGTGACGGGCGCCGGACGACGGCGCGCCAGCGCATTGATCGCGCCTCTCAACGAACACATCCCAAGTGTTTGATTCAGCTCGAGTTTTTTTGCTGCCAAACCAACGACGAGCGTGCCACGCGGCGCCGTGCGGGTCGATCGTGACGCGAATGGAAGGCGCCGAGGAACGGAGCATCGCCGGCCGCGCGAAGCGCCTCGTGAACTGACTTGTCGCGTTTGTCCGAGTCGCAGAGAGCGCAGCGAACGAAGACGAGTTACGCGACGGGCCGGCGATGCGAGCACCGCAGGGCAGCGCGAACGAAGTGAGGGCCGCCTTCGTTGAGCGGCACGGGCGGCCCGCACGGTGCCGCGCCGCTACGCCGGTTGCATGCCCAGGCTGCCTCGCGACTGAAGGCGCTCCTACAAACGAAGCGCCCGCCGCCAGTTCGATCAAAACGATGTGCGGCGGCCGCCGCTTGGATCGCTGAAACCGCTCCTACGGAAAAGCCCGACTCGTCCCTGACGCGCAGGCCTGACCCCGGTCCACTTCTCTGCGCTCCTCCGCGCCCTCTGTGCCTCTGCGTTGAATCTGCATCCCTGCGTGCCTCCCTCGCCTAGAGCCTGCCGCAGCACGCTCGACAAGCCGCTTTCTACAATGGTGCCGGATGAATGCCCCGATGACCCTGCCGCCACGCCGGCCGATCCGCGAACTGCCCGACGAACTGATCAGCCAGATCGCGGCCGGCGAGGTGGTCGAGCGCCCGGCGTCGGTGGTGCGCGAACTGCTCGACAACGCACTCGACGCCGGTGCGACCGAGATCGCGGTGCGGCTGCAGGGCGGAGGCATCCGGGCCGTGCTGGTGGAGGACGACGGCTGCGGCATCCCGGCCGACGAACTGCCGCTGGCACTGCGCCGTCACGCGACGAGCAAGATCGGCTCGCTGCTCGAACTCGAGCATGTCTCGACGATGGGTTTTCGCGGCGAGGCGCTGGCGGCGATCGCGGCGGTATCGGAGTGTTCGATTGCCAGCCGCACCCGCGAGGCGCCGCATGCGCTGCGCCTCGAAGCGCGCAGCGGCGAGCTGGTGGCGGCCGCGCGCAGCACTGGCACCAGTGTCGAGGTGCGCGAGTTGTTCTTCAGCACCCCGGCGCGGCGCAAGTTTCTGAAGACGGTGGCCACCGAGCTCGCGCACTGCGTCGATGCGGTGCGCCGGCATGCGCTGGTGCGGCCGGATGTCGGCTTCGGCATCTGGCACGACGGCAAGCCGGTGCACCAGTGGCGCCGTGGCACCGGCGAGCAGCGCATCGAACAGCTGCTGGGTGCCGACTTCGTCGCCCAGAGCCGGCCGGTGGAGATCGACATGGGCGTGATGCGAATCCACGGGCGGGCCGGTCTGCCCGAGGCGGCGCGCGCGCGCGCCGATCACCAGTTCGTCTTCGTCAACGGGCGCCATGTGCGCGACAAGCTGATCGGGCATGCGGTCCGCTCGGCCTATGAGGACGTGCTGCACGGTGCGCGCCAGCCGGCCTACCTGCTGTTCATCGAGATCGCGCCGGACCGGGTCGATGTCAATGTGCACCCGACCAAGATCGAGGTGCGGTTCCGCGAGGGGCGCGAGGTGCATCAGGGGGTGCGGCGTGCGGTCGAGGTCGGGCTTGCGTCGCCGCGCAGCACGGCCGCGGCTGCGATCGCGACCGAGCCGCTGTCGTCGCCTGCGCGGCTCGAGGCCGCCACCGGCGACTCCGACCGCCAGCCCGCACCTGCCGGATCGTCGGCCGTCTGGCGGACGAGCCCCGACCGCCCCTCCTGGCCGGGCCAGCAGGGTCGCCTCGGACTCGCCCAGGCGGAACTGCTTCATGCACGCGAGCCGGCCGGGGCGGGAACACCGGGCGAGGCGCGGGCCCCCGGCGCGGCCGGTCCGGCGACCGCGGACGCGAGCGGCATGCGACCGGCGCCGCCCGGGCCGGACCTCAGCGCCGGCGCCGACAGCTGGCCGCTCGGACGCGCGCTCGGGCAGGTTGCCGGCATCTACATCCTGGCCGAGAACGGGCAGGGACTGATCATCGTCGACATGCACGCGGCGCACGAGCGCATCGTGTATGAAACGCTCAAGGCGTCGCTGGCGCGCGCGGGACACGCCGCCATCGAGAGCCAGCCGCTGCTGATTCCAGCCAGCTTTGCCGCCACCGCGCAGGAGATCGCGAGCGCCGAGGCGCACGCCGAGACGCTGCTGCGCCTGGGGCTCGAGTTGTCGCTGTTGTCGCCCACGATGCTCGCGATCCGATCGCGCCCGGCGGCCCTGGTCGGTGCCGACGTGGTCGAGCTGGCGCGCAAGGTGCTGGCCGAACTCGCGCAGTACGGTGCCAGCGGCGCGGTCGAGCGGGCCCAGCACGAGATCCTGTCGACCATGGCATGCCACGGCGCGGTGCGTGCCAACCGTCAGCTCACGCTGGCAGAGATGAATGCCCTGCTGCGCGACATGGAACGCACCGAGCGCTCGGATCAGTGCAACCATGGCCGGCCGACCTGGCGCCAGATCACGCTGCGTGAGCTGGATGCCATGTTCTGGCGCGGCCGCTGAGGCGATGCCGCACCGGTTTGCGCCACCGACGCCGACCCGGCGTTGAGCGCGAGCGCGTTTCTGCCTGAATCCGAATCTTCCTTTTCCCACCTGCCGGCAACGGCGAAAGTTCTCCATGGCCACGCTCAAACTGAAGCCGAAGCACCCCGCAGCCGGCGACCACGAGCGCCGGCGCGACCAGGCACCCGCCCGCCCGCCGCTGCGCGGTGCCGGCAGCGGGGTTCGCAAGCGCCCCACCCTCGCCCAGGCCCAGGCCGAACGCGAGGAACGCGCGCGACGCGCGCCCGACCCGGAGCCACGCGAGCGACGCAGCGCCGATCCCGCAGGCCAGCGCGGTGGACGCTCCGACGATGATCGCCAGCGCCGGCGCGAGCCCGGTCCGGCGCCGGCGCGCCGACCGAGCGAAGCACGTCCGCAACGCGATCCGCGCGACGCGCGCGAACGGCCGGCGCCGCGGGCAGGCGGTGCCCGACCGACACGCGACGACGATCGGCCGCCGCAGCGGCGACAGGCGGGTCCGGGCCGCGACGAGGATCGCCGCGCGCCGGACCGCGGCGCGCCGGGCGGGCGCGACGGCGACCCGCGGGCGTCGCGCTACGGCGCACCGCCGCAGCGACGCGACGAACGCGCCGGTCCGGGCCGGTTCGACGATCGCCAGCCTTCGAACCGCGGCGCGCCGGGCGGGCGCGACGGCGACCCGCGGGCGTCGCGCACCGGCGCACCGGCGCAGCGACGTGACGAACGCGCCAACCCCGGCCGTGGCGACGACCGCCAGGCGTCGAACCGCGGCGCGCCGGCGCAGCGACGCGACGAACGACCGCCGGCGCGCCACGGCGGTTCGACGCGCGACGGGCCGTCGGCCGGGCCGCGCCGGCCGCTGCCGACCTGGAATGGACCGGCCGACGCGCCACGGGCGCCGAACCGGGCCTTCGGCGGGGCGGGCAGCGGCGCACCGGGCCGGTCCGGGCCGCGCAGCGATCGTTCGTCGCGCGACGAAGCGCCGACCTCCGCCCCCGGCTCGATGCGGCTGTCCAAGTACATGGGCGAACTCGGCATCGCCTCGCGCCGCGAGGCCGACGAATGGATCGCCAAGGGATGGGTGCGCGTCGACGGCCGTGTCGTCAGCGAACTCGGCTCGCGCGTCATGCCGGGACAGCAGGTCAGCGTCGACCAGCGGGCCCAGATCCAGCAGGCGCAGCAGGTGACGGTGCTGATCAACAAGCCGGTCGGTTATGTCAGCGGCCAGGCCGAGGACGGCCACGAACCGGCCTATGTGCTGGTCAAGCCGGAAAATCGCTGGAGCGAGGACGCGGCCGGACATCCGCTACGACCCGCGCCACCTGCGCAGCCTGGTCCCGGCCGGCCGGCTCGACATCGATTCGGTCGGCCTGCTGGTGCTGACCCAGAACGGGCGCATCGCCAAGCAGCTGGTCGGCGAGAACTCGAAGGTCGAGAAGGAGTACCTGGTGCGGGTCACGTCCGCCGACGGCAACCGGCTGTCCGACGACGGCCTCGCGCTGCTGCGCCACGGGTTGGAACTCGACGGCGTGGCTCTGCGTCCGGCCGGCGTCGAATGGCTCAACGAGGACCAGCTGCGCTTCGTCCTGCGCGAGGGTCGCAAGCGCCAGATCCGCCGCATGTGCGAGGCGGTCGGCTTGCAGGTGCTCGGTCTGAAACGGGTGCGGATCGGACGCGTCGTGCTCGGCGACCTGCCGCCGGGCCAGTGGCGCTACCTGTGCGACGACGAAGGATTCATCTGAATCGGCGCACCGGCGGCCAGGCCCGGACGCGCGTCGCGCAGCAGGGCGGTGGTTTCGCTGCGCCACGCCGGATCGTCGAGGTATTCGGCCTCGAGCGCGACCCGCCAGGCTGACTCCGGCAGGTCGGCCGCGAGCAGGGTACGCCCGAGATTGATCCACGCCGCCGCGCTGCGGTGCTGCCGCGCCGCGGTCTCGAAGCTGTCGGCAGCCAGCACCCGGTTGCCAGCGGCATAGGCGGTGTTGCCGAGGCCGATGCGCAGTGCCAGCTCGGCCGGCCAGTGCTGCACCGCACTGGCGTAGCTGCGCATCGCCAGCGCCGGCGGCGCGCTGCGTTCGAAGCCGATGCAGGCCTCGACCACCTGCGACGGCTCGGCCGTGGCCGGCCATTCCCCGACCGGCATGACGACGAAGGCCCAGCGCCCGCCATCGGCCCAGGTCCCTTCGAACAGCCCGAGGTCGAGGCGCTGGCGCGACTGCGCGCCGGATCGCAGCACCAGCTCGCGCCGCGGCAGCGAATAGCCGATCGCGACCGCGTAGTGCCAGACCGGCAGCGCCGCCAGGCCGAGGTTCTGCAGCACGACCACCGGATTGCCGGCGGCGAGCTCGCCGAGCAGCGCCGGCAGCTCACCCGGGATCAGCACAGGAACGACACCGGATCGACGCGCCGCACCGAGCATTTCGACCTGCAGGCTGCCCTGGCGCGCCGGCAGGAACACCTGCTCGACCAGGTCGTCGGGTCGCACCGGCAGACCGCGCTCGCCGAGCACGGTGGCCAGGGCGGCCGGTCCGCAGTGGTAACCGGTGTCGGGAAAGAATGGCGTGTGTGCCAGCTCGTGCTCGCCGGGCAATGCGCCGGGCGACAGCGGCAGCGGCAGCGCGCCGCCGGTCGCGCAGCCGGCGCCGAGCACGGCTGCGGCCAGCGCAGCCGGTCGTCGGGTCACGGCGCCGAACAGGCGGGCACAGGATCCGGCGAGCAGCCGGCGGCGGGAAATCGACAATGGAGGGGACAACGGGAGGGGCATCGGCCAGGGCGGGAGGGGCGGTTCGCGCGGTGCGCAATCGCGCATGCTAGTGCAGACAAGCTGATAGGCTCGCACTCCCATGCCTGCCCCGACATTCGAGACGGCGGACCGTTCGGCGCCCGCGCCGCTCGTGATCGTGCTGCTGCTGACCCTGCTGCTGGGCATCCAGCCGCTCACGACCGACCTGTACCTGCCCACGCTGCCCTCGCTGCAGCGCGACCTCGGCGCGAGCGTCGCCGCCACCCAGCTGACGCTGTCGGCGCTGGTGATCGCCTTCGGTTTTGCCCAGCTCGTCGCCGGCCCGCTGTCGGACCGCTTCGGCCGCCGCCCGGTGCTGCTGGTCGGCATCGCGCTGTATGGCCTGGCCAGCATCGGCGGCGCCGCGGCAATGACCATCGAGGGACTGATCGGCTGGCGCATCGCGCAGGGAATCGCGATGGCGGCCGCCGTCACCTGCGGCCGCTCGATCGTGCGCGACCTGTTCGAGCCGCACGCCGGCGCCGGGGTGATGGCGCGCGCCCTCGGCGGACTGGGTGTGATCGCGATCGTCAGCCCGCTGGTCGGCGGGGCGATCGCGCAGTGGGGCAACTGGCATCTGGCGCTGCTGGTACCGGCGCTGTTCGCGGCGGCCACGCTCGCGCTGGTTGCGCTGCGCTTCGACGAAACGCTGCGCCGGCCCGATCCCACTGCGACCCAGCTGCGACCATTGCTGCGCAACTGGATCGAGGTGCTGTCGGACCGGACCTTCCGTGCCTGGGCCGCGGTGTCGTCGCTCACCTTCGGCGGGTTGTTCGTGATCCTGGGCGCCTCGTCGTTCGTCTACATCGGCGTGCTCGGACTCTCGCGCATCGGCTACGGACTGCTGATGGCGGGCAACTCGGTCGCCTACCTGGCCGGGACGGTGACGTGCCGGCGCTGGCTCGTCCGTCACGGCCTGCTCGGCGCGGCGCGACGCGGCGCCTGGTTCAGCCTGATCGGCGGGCTCGGCATGGCCGGCGTCAGCATCGCCGGCTGGCACAGCGTGTGGGCACTGTTCGCCCCGCAGTGCCTGTTCGCCTTCGGCCACGGCGTGCATCAGCCCTGCAGCCAGGTCGGCGCTCTGGCGCCCTTCCCCGACAAGGCCGGCACCGCGGCCTCGCTGAGCGGCTTCCTGATGATGGCCACCGCGTTCGGTGTCAGCCTCTGGCTCGGCGAGCGCCTCGATGGCACGGTCTATCCGCTCAGCTTCGGCGTCGCCGCCTTCGGCATCGCACTGGCCCTCGTCGCCTGGACCTGGGTCCAGCGCGACGGCGACCCACCGGCGCGGCCGCCGGGCGATCGGCGGAGGTCCGGATGAGCAGCGCCGGGCCGGCGCTGCGCTGCATCTGCCTGGCCGGACCGACCGGGTCGGGCAAGACCGCCGCCGCCATCGCCTTCGCCGAACGCCATGCGGTGCCGGTCGAGATCGTGAGCGTCGACTCGGCGCTGGTCTACCGCGGCATGGACATCGGCACCGCCAAGCCGGGCGTCGACGAGCGGCGTCGCGTGCCACACCACCTGATCGATCTGATCGACCCGGCCGAGCACTATTCGGCCGCTCGCTTCGTGGCCGAGGCGACCCGCTGCATCGATGCGATCGGCGCGCGCGGTGCGCTGCCTCTGCTGGTCGGGGGAACGATGCTCTATTTCCGCGCGCTGTTCGACGGCATCGACGAGATGCCGGCCAGCGACCCGGCGGTGCGCGCGACCATCGATGCGCAAGCGCAGCGTCTGGGCTGGCCGGCGCTGCATGCCGAGCTGGCGCAGGTCGATCCGGTGACGGCGGAACGCCTGGCGCCGGCCGACAGCCAGCGCATCCAGCGTGCGCTCGAGGTCTTCCGCATCAGCGGCCGGCCACTGTCGGCGCACCACCGGCGCAACGGCCAACCGCGGCCACCAGCGCCGCCGCTGGTCTCGCTCGAACCGCTCGACCGCGGCTGGCTGCACGCGCGCCTGGCGCAGCGCTTCCAGTTGATGCTCGATGCCGGTCTGCTCGACGAGGTGGGGGCGCTGCGCCGGCGCGGTGATCTGCACCCCGACCTGCCGGCGCTGCGCTGCGTCGGCTACCGCCAGGCGTGGCAGGCACTCGATGCGACCGGCGACGCGCCGCTCGAGGGGGCTGCAAGGTTTGCGCTGGTCGAGCGTGCAACCGCTGCGACGCGCCAGCTCGCCAAGCGCCAGCTGACCTGGTTGCGCGCCATGCCGCAGCGCGAGGTGGTCGCCTGCGACGGGCCGACGGCGCAGGCCGATGCCATCGCCGCCCTGCAGCGGGCAGCGGCAGCGCTCGATGCGGTGCCGGGCTGACATGCTGACGCTGCGCGGACTCGCCAAGGGCCACGGCGACAGCCCGGTCTTCGAACAGGTCGATCTCGACCTCGCGCCCGGCGAGTTCGTCGCTGTGCTCGGCGAATCGGGCGTTGGCAAATCGACGCTGCTCAACTGCATCGCCGGGCTCGAGCCGGTCGACGCCGGCACGGTAACGATCGACGGGACGCGGGTCGACGGGCTCGACGAGACGGCCCAGGCGCATTTCCGGCGGCGCCACCTCGGCTTCGTCTTTCAGGCCTTTCACGTGCTGCCGCACCTGACGGTGGCGCAGAACGTCGCGCTGCCGCTGCTGCTGATCGGTGGCGCGGCAGCCACCGGCCACCCACCGCGGGTCGAGCAGGCGCTCGCAGCCGTTGGTCTGGCCGGCCTGGGCGGGCGGCTGCCGCAGACGCTGTCGGGCGGCCAGTTGCAGCGCGTCGCCATCGCGCGCGCGCTGGTGCACCGGCCACGCCTGATCCTCGCCGACGAGCCGACCGGCAACCTCGACCCGTCGACCGCCGAGCGCGTGCTGACGGTGCTCGCCGAACAGGTGCGCGCGAGCGGCGCCGCCTGTCTGCTGGCAACCCACTCGCACGCCGCCGCCGCGCGCGCCGACCGCCGCCTCGAGCTGACGCCGCTCGGCATCCGCCCGGCACGGCTGGCAGGCAGCGTCGATGGCCCGGCGCGGGCGGGCCGCACCTGAGGCATGCCGGTGGACCCGGTACTCGACGCGCAGCGGCGCTGCCTCGATGCCTGCTTCGAGGCCTGGGCCGAGCGGCCGCGAATCCACGCACACCAGTTGCTCGCGCTGCGACGCGAACGCGCGCTGGCCGACGATGCACGCGACATCGCCGGCTACCGCCGTCGCAGTGGCGACGGATTCGAGCTGCTGCGCGCGGCCGAGCTGGACCGGCTCGCCGGATCGATGGCGGTCGCCGAGTCGGTCGGAGACGTCCATGCGGTCGAGGCGTCGCGGATCGGTTACCGCTCGGCCCTCGAGGCCACCGGCGCAGCCGACTGGCCACGCCAGCTGTGCAGCGGCGCCCGGCTGGCGGCCGACGCGCGCGAGCGCAGCGACCTGGCCAGTGGCAGCTGCGCGCGCTGTGTGCTGAACCTGTTGGCGGCACAGTCGGGCGAGCCCCAGCTTGCCGACCATCACGGGGCGGCGCGTGACGCCTGGCGAACCTTTGCCGCCGCCGATCCGCTGGCGGCGCAGGCGGCGGCGCAACAACCGCAGGCGCTGGATCGGCTGGCGCTGCGCCTGCCATGGCGGGGTGTCGGGCTGTCGCTGATCTCGGACTGGCTGGCCGCCCTGCCCGCCGCCGCACCGCCTGCCCCGGCCGACCCGGCCGACCTGGCCAGCCTCGATCCGCACCTTCCGACCGCCCAGTGGATGGCGCAGCAGCAGGCAGCGTGGCTGGCCTGCTGGCAGCGCGGCCCGACCGGCGACGTTGCCCTGGCACCGCTGCCCGACGCCCGCACGCTGCTCGCGCCCTACCGGCAAATGGCCGACGCGCCGGCCACCCCGGCGCCAAGTGCCGCCGCGGCGCGCCGCGCACTGGCGTGTGGCGCCGATGCGCCGGTCGCGCCCGAACTGCTGCGCCGACTGACCGCGGACCGGATTCCAGCGGCGATCGCCGCCGCCGCCGGGGTCCCGGAGCTCGATGCCATCGAGGCGCGCCAGCTGCAATGGCACGAACCGCTGCTCGCGCGCCACGCCCGCTCCCTGCGTGCCGCCCTCCTCGAGGTGCGCAGCCTGACCGAAGTCGAGCTCGTGACCGGACATGCCGACGCCTGTCTGGCGATCGAGGCCGACTGGAACCGCCTGCTGATGGCGTCGCTGCTGGCGCCGCTGCACGCCGCCGCCCTGGTCGCGGTCTTCGGAACCGAGGCGGTGCCGGGGTTGCACCGCGCCGCGCGGATGGCGCATGCGCTGCTCGGCCTCGGTCCGCGCGCCCTGCTGCAATCGCCGGCGCTGGCCACCGATCTGGCGGATCGGCTGCTGCCGGCGCTGCGCCAAGGCGGCGAGCACGGCAGCCGGTTCGGAGAGGCCGGCCGCGAATTGCTTGCCCCGCTGCACGGCTGGGCGGCGGCGGTGGGCAGCCGCGGCGCCGGCGCCTGGGCCGATGCGCGCAGCCTGGCCTCGGCGTGCATCGACGTACTCGACCGCCATGCGGTTGCCGAGCCGCCACCGGTCGCATGCGAGCTGCGGCTGTGGCGCCGGACTGGCAGCGCCGCGCAGCCGGACCGCCTGATCGCCACTTCATCACGGCCCCCGATACCGGGCTGGGGCGCAGCCGCCGATCCGCCTGCCCCCCTGTGATACGCTGGTTCGCAGACCCGGCCCGGCCGGGCCCGGCCGGGGCGTGTTGATTGACCTGTTTCCAGGAGGCCTGCGATGAGCACCCGCGAAGCCCGCATTCCCGCTGCCGACACCGCCAGCGACCCGGCCCAGCCGGCGCCGCCAACCGGCGCGCGCCCGTCGGCGATCGCCCTGCAGCACGGGCGGCACCTGTCGATTGCCGCCAGCGGCGACGACGACCTGGTGGAGATCCGCAACCCGGGCGGCAGCGTGGAACTGCGGGTGCGGATGACCGCCGACGGTCCGGTGCTGCAGATGGAGAGCCTGCGCCTGTCGCTCAAGGCGGCCCGCGATGTCGAAGTCGAGTGCGCGAACTTTTCGGTCCGCGCTCGCGAGCAGATGACGCTCCAGTCCGACGGCGCGCTGTGCATCAGCGGCGAGGCCGACGTGCACCTGGACGCCAACGGCGAGGTGCATGTCAAGGGCCGGCTGATCCACCTCAACTGACGGAGCCAACCATGCCGCCCGCCGCCCGCTTCTCCGACAAGGTGATGCACGATGCGCCGCATTGCCACGCCCCGATCCATCCGGCCGCGCCGGTGCCGACGCCGATGCCGCATCCGCCGATGCCGATCGACATCGTGCTCAAGTGCGTGCCCACGGTCCTGATCGACAACCTGCAGGCGGCGGTGGTCACCTCGATGACCAAGCCGTGCATGATGCCGTCGTGCGTGCCGGGCGGTCCGGGCATGGTCGCCAAGGGATCGGCGACGGTGCTGATCGGCATGATGCCGGCGGCGCGGATGGGCGACCTGGTCACCTTTGCCACCTGCGTCGGCCCGATCCCGGGACCGACCGGCAAGATCATCCCGCCCTGCTCGAGCACCGTGATGATCGGCGGATGAAGCGTTCATCGGGCGCCGCGCCGGCCCGTCGCGACTGACGCGATGCAGCGTGCCCACCTCGAACGCCTGCAACCGCGCTGCCCTGCCTGCCGCAGTGCCGGCCGCGCGCCGGCGCGGCTGCTGCTCGGCGAGGTCGCGCGCGAAGAAGGTGGCGACATCCGCGAAGGCGTGCTGGTGTGCAGCGAGCCGATGTGCCGCTGCGAGCACCCGGTGATCGACGGCATCCCGGTTGTCGTGTCCGACATCGGCAGCTGGGCGGCGCACCAGCTGGCCGGCGCGCTGCGCCGCGACGACCTGAGCGCCTTCACCGAGGGTCTGCTCGGCGACGCCGCCGGTCCGGGGTCGGCGTTCGACCGCGAACGGACCCACCTCGGCATCTACGGCTGGTCGCACTGGGGCGATCTGGCAGGTGCCGACGCGCGCGCCGAGGCCGGCGGTGCCTACGCCGAGCTGCTCGGCCACGCCCTGCCGCTGGCCGGCCCGAGGCTCGGCGGCTGCTGGATCGACCTCGGCTGCTCGGTCGGGCGCGGCAGCTTCGAGGCGGCGCGGCGCGGCGCCGACCTGGTCATCGGCGTCGATCTGGATTTCTCGATGCTGCGCGTCGCCGAGCGCCTGCGGCGCAGTGGGCGCGCGACCTTTCCGCTGCGCCGCGTCGGCATCGTGCACGACCGCCTGGAGCTGGCAGCGCCGGATCTGCCGGCCGAGCGCGTCGGCTTCTGGTGCTGCGATGTCGGCGTGCTGCCGTTCGCCGATGGCGCCTTCGACGGCGCGCTGATGCTGAACCTCATCGACTGCGTGCCGTCCCCGCTGGCGCTGCTGTGCGAGACCGGCCGCGTCCTGGCCGACGGCGCGCCGGCGCTGTTCAGCTCGCCCTACGACTGGTCGGCACAGGCGACGGCGCCGGCCCACTGGCTGGGTGGGCATTCGCAGCGCGGGCCGGCCGGCGGCGCCAGCGCGCCCGAGCTGCGTCGCATCCTGTCGCCCGAACGCGCCGCCGGCATCGACACCGGGCTGGTGATCGAGACCGAGCACGACGGGCTGCCGTGGCGGCTGCGCACCAGTGAACGCTCGATGATGGTGTATGCGGTCCACCTCGCGCTGCTGCGCCGCCGCGACGCGCAGCCGATCGTCAGCCCCTGATGCCGCTGCTGCAGCAGCTGGCCTTGCTGTCGTGGCCCGAGCTGCGACACCAGCCCTGGCGCCACCTGACCGCGCTGATGGCGGTGATGCTCGGCGTTGCGCTCGCCTTTTCGGTCCAGCTGATCAACGATTCGGCGCTGAGCGAATTCAGCGCCGCGGTCCGCAGCGTCAATGGCCAGCCTGATTTCGAACTGCGCGCGCAGGGGGCGGGTTTCGACGAGGCGCTGTATGCCCGGGTCGCCGCCGACCCGCGGGTGGCGGTGGCGAGCCCGGTGGTCGAGCTCGAGTCGCACGCCCATCCCGGCGACGGCGGCGAGCGCCTGCCGCTGCGCGTGCTCGGCATCGATGCGCTGCAGGCGGCACAGATCGCACCGGAGCTGCTGCCGCGGCTCGCCGACGATGCCCCCGACGACCGCGCTGCGCGCTTCGATCCGGATGCGGTGTACCTGAACGCGGCCGCCCGGGCGCGACTCGGTGGCGCCGGCGCAGCGCTGTCGACACTGCGCGTGCAGTCCGGCATCCGCATCCTCGAGCTGCCGGTGCGCGGCAGCGTCGCCGCGGCCGGCCCGCCGCTGGCGGTGCTCGACATCGCCGGCGCGCAGCAGCACTTCGGCTGGCTTGGCCGGATTTCGCGCATCGATGTGCGGCTGGTTCCCGGCGCGTCGCGCGAGGCGCTGCTGAGTGACCTGTCACTGCCTGCCGGCGTGCGCGCCGCGCTGCCCGGCGAGGCGGCGCAGCGCATCTCCAACGTGTCGCGCGCCTACCGGGTCAACCTGACGGTGCTCGCGCTCGTCGCCCTCTTCACCGGCGCCTTCCTGGTCTTCTCGATCCTGTCGCTGTCGGTGGCGCGGCGTCTGCCGCAGCTGGCGCTGCTGGGCGTGCTCGGGCTGTCGGCACGCGAGCGGCTGCGGCTGGTGCTGGCCGAGTCGGCCGCTGCTCGGCGTCGTCGGCAGCGCCCTCGGGGTCGGCCTGGGCACCGCCCTGGCGATGCTGGCGCTGCGCCTGCTCGCCGGCGACCTCGGCGGTGGCTACTTCCCGGGCATCGCACCGGCGCTGCACTTCAGCCCCGCGGCGGCATTCGTCTATGCCGCGCTGGGCGTCGTTGCCGCGCTGTGCGGCGGCTGGCTGCCGGCGCGCACCGCCCAGCGCATCGCACCGGCGCAGGCGCTCAAGGGCCACGGTGTCGGCGGGCATGGACGCCACCGCCGCTGGCTGGCCCCCGCGCTGATCGGCACTGCCGCCGCGCTCGCGTTCGCGCCGCCGATCGGCGGTCTGCCGCTCGCCGCCTACGCGGCGGTGGCGCTGCTGCTGCTGGGCGGCATCGTCGCGGTTCCCGAAGCCGTCGGTGCCTTGCTGCGCCGGCTGCCCGCCACGCACCAGCCCCTGCTGCTGCTGGCGCTGCAGCGCGCACGCCACCAGCGTCACGGGGCGACGATCGCGGTCGCCGGCGTGGTCGCCAGCCTCGCGCTGGCGGTCGCGCTGACGGTGATGGTCGCGAGCTTCCGCACCTCGGTCACGGCCTGGCTCGACAGCGTGCTGCCGGCCGACCTGTATGTGCGCAGTGCCGGCACCGCTGCCGCCGACAGCGCCTGGCTGCCGGCCGACATCGCGCGCGCGGCGGCGGCGCTGCCCGGCGTCGAACGGGTCGAGACGCTGCGCGTGACGCAGGTGCAGTTCGATCCGCAGCGTCCGGCGGTGGCGCTGATCGCACGCCCGCTCGACGACCCGCAGCGCAGCCTGCCGCTGGTCGGCGAAACCGCGCCGACCGACCCGGGTGCCGTCGCGGTGTGGGTCAGCGAGGCGATGGAATCGCTGTACGGTGCCCGCCCGGGCAGCCGGATCATGCTGCCGCTGCCCGACGGCCGGCGCATCGAGGCCCAGGTGGCCGGTGTCTGGCGCGACTACGCACGCCAGAGCGGCGCGATCATGATCGACCGCGCCGCCTTCGAGCAGCTGACCGGCGACCGCCGCGTCAACGACCTGGCGCTGTGGCTGAGGGCGGATGCAGCCGCCGGCGCGGTGCAGGCCGGCCTGCGCCGGCTGGTCGAGGAGGCCGCGGCCGGCGAAAGCGGCGCGCCCGAGTCGCTGCTCGAATTTGCCTCCGCCGGGGCCATCCGCGAGCGCTCGCTGCGCATCTTCGACCGCAGTTTTGCGGTCACCTACTGGCTGCAGGCGGTCGCGATCGGCATCGGCCTGTTCGGCATCGCGGCCAGCTTCTCGGCCCAGGTGCTGGCGCGGCGCAAGGAGTTCGGACTGCTGCTGCACCTCGGCCTGACGCGGCGCCAGGTGCTCACGCTGGTCGGCGCCGAGGGCGCGGTCTGGTCGGGCATCGGCGCGCTGCTCGGGCTGCTGCTCGGGCATCGCGGTCAGCGTGATCCTGGTCAAGGTCGTCAATCCGCAGAGCTTCCACTGGACCATGGACCTGGTGCTGCCCGGGCCGCGACTGGCGGTGCTGTGCGCCGCCGTGCTCGCCGCCGGCAGCCTGACCGCGCTGGTGTCGGCACGCGCCGCCGCCGGACGCGACATCACCCGTTCGGTGAAGGAGGACTGGTAGCCCGCCGGCCGGCGATGGCCAGCGTGCTCGCGCTGCAGTGGATTGCCGCGCGCATCGGCAATCCATCCACGCGATTTTTTCACCGCAGAGGCGCAGAGGTCGCAGAGATCGCAGAGAAAAACCAGCATCCCCCTTGTCTCCTCTGCGTCCTCTGCGTCCTCTGCGCCTCTGCGTTGAAAGCTGCTTTTCTCGCCGGCCAGCTGCGGACGACTCGTCCCCGCGGCGCTCTCCGGCCTGCCCCGCAGCGGCCAATGCGGCGCGTCTGGTACAAGATCGCCCATGCTGCAATTCACCGATATCCAGGCCGCTGCGCAGCGGCTCGAGGGCGTCGCGCACCGCACGCCGGTGCTGCGCTCGCGAACGCTCGACGCCCTGCTCGGCATGCAGGTGCTGCTCAAGTGCGAAAACCTGCAGCGCATGGGCGCATTCAAGTTTCGCGGCGGCTACAACGCGGTCAACTGCCTGAGCGACGCCGAACGCGCACGTGGCGTGGTCGCGTTCTCGTCGGGCAACCATGCGCAGGCTGTCGCGCTGGCGGCGCAGTTGCACGGTTGCAGCGCGACGATCGTGATGCCGCACGATGCGCCGCCGCTCAAGCTCGCGGCCACCCGTGGCTATGGCGCCGAGGTGGTGCTGTACGACCGCTACACCGAGGACCGCCTGGCCATCGCTGCGCGCCTGAGCGAGCAGCGCGGCAGCGTCCTGATCCCGCCCTTCGACCACCTGCCGGTGATGGCCGGCCAGGGAACGACCGCGCTCGAACTGATCGAGCAGACCCGGGCCGACGGACCGCTCGACGCGCTGATCGTCTGCACCGGCGGCGGCGGGCTGCTGTCGGGCTGTGCGGTGGCCGCCAAGGCCCTGCAGCCGCAGATCGAGGTCTACGGCGCCGAACCGGCGCGCGGCGACGATGTGCAACGCTCGCTGCGCGCCGGCCGCATCGTGGCCCTGGCCGAGGTGCCGCGCACGATCTGCGACGGCCAGCAGACGCAGGCGGTCGGCAAGGCACCCTTCGAGGTCATCCAGGCGCTGGTGAGCGACATCCTGACGGTTGCCGACCCGCTCGTCGTCGAGGCGATGCGCTTCCTGTTCGACCGCATGAAACTCGTCGTCGAGCCGTCCGGCGCCTGCGCGCTGGCCGCCCTGATGCAGCACCGCGAGCGCTTTGCCGGGCAGCGCGTCGGTGTCACGCTGTCGGGCGGCAACATCGGCATCGATCGCTTCGTGGCGCTGATGAGCGGCGCCGAGGCGGTCGACTGACCGGATCAGCGGCCGGTCGTCAGTGCGCCGCGGCCGCGCCCTGCAGCAGGTTGGCCAGGTTGACGCCAATCTCGGCCACCGCATAGCCGCCCTCGAACACCCAGACCAGCGGCTGCCCGGCGCAGGCCTCGGCGATGTCGTGGCCGATCTGCAGGTAGTCGGCGCTGCGCAGCCTGAAGCCCGAGATCGGATCGCCCTCGAAGGTGTCGACGCCGGCCGCGACCACGAGGGCGGTGGCCCCGAACTCGCCGATCGCCGCCAGTCCCTGGCGCAGCGCCTGCGCGCCAGCGCTCGAACCCGGTGCCGCGCGGCAGCGGCAGGTTGAGGTTGCAACCCGCGCCCGCGCCGGCGCCGGTCTCGTCGGCATGGCCGAGGAAGAACGGGTATTCGGTGCGCGGGTCGCCGTGCAGCGATACCGTCAGCACGTCGCCGCGCCGGTAGAAGATCTCCTGCGTCCCGTTGCCATGGTGGTAGTCGATGTCGAGCACCGCCACCTTCGCATGGCCGGCGTCGCGCAGGGCCTGCGCCGCCAGCGCGCCGTTGTTGAGAAAGCAGTAGCCGCCGAAGAAGTCGCTGCCGGCGTGGTGGCCGGGCGGGCGCGACAGCGCGAGCGCGCTCGGTGTCCGGCCAGCGGCGACCGCGCGCGCGGCGCTCGAGCGCGCAGGCGGCGCCGGCGCGCGCTGCGGTCCAGCTGCCGGCGGTCAGCGGCGTTCCGGCATCGAACGAATACAGCCCGAGGCGGGCCGCGAAGTTGATCGGGCAGCACATCGCGGCGCATGCCGCGCGCCGGCCACACCGACGGCAGCGCGTCGAGCGCGGCATGGGCCGGGTCGAGCGCGACCCATTCGTTCCAGGCGCCGGCCAGGAAGCGCAGGTAGGCCGGCGTGTGGACCGCGGCCAGCGCCGCGTCGAGTCCGCTGTCGTCCGGCAGCTGCAGCTCGCCGAGCGGACGCCGGCGCAGTTCGGCCAGCACCTGCTCGAGCCGGTCGGGCACCTCGTGGCAGTCGACCAGCCGACCGCGGAACATCTCCTGCCGGCCGTGGTGCAGGTGGTGCACCGGGTTGTGGATGATCAGCATGCGGCGACGGCCCCGATTCCTGCGATGGCAGCAGTGTGGCAGAGCTGCCGCACGGCCTGCCGCGGCTGCTGTGCGATGCTCGAGCCATGCGCCGCCGCCCGCTGATCCTCGCCACGCTGGCCACCGCAGGCACCCCGCCAGGTGGCCGTGCGCAGACCGCGGCGGCGCGCGGCGTCGGACCGCGCCCGCTGGTATTTGCCCTCGACCACGGCTCCCATCCCGACACCCGCATCGAGTGGTGGTATGCCACCGGCTGGCTGCAGCCTGTCGCCAGCCCGGCATCCGCCGAGCCGGCCTACGGGTTCCAGCTGACCTTCTTCCGCTCGCCGACCGGCGTCGCCACCGACCACCCGAGCCGGTTCGCAGCGCACCAGCTGATCTTCGCGCACGCAGCGCTGAGCGACGTCTCGGCGCGCCGCCTGCGCCACGACCAGCGTGCGGCGCGCGCGGTGCTCGACATCGCCGGCGCCGCCACCGGCGACACCCGCGCCTGGCTGCGCGACTGGCAGCTGGTGCGTGAGCCTGCGGTCGGCGGCGGCCGCTACCGCGCATCGTGCAGCAGCGCCGAGGCCGGCTTCGCGCTCGAGCTGACCCTCACGACCACCCAGCCCCTGCTGCTGCAGGGCGACGCCGGGCTGTCGCGCAAGGGCCCGCAGCCGCACCAGGCCAGCCACTACTACAGCCAGCCGCAGCTAGCCAGCCCGGGGCCAGGTGACGCTCGAAGGGCGCACGCTCGAGGTGCGCGGCCGGGCCTGGCTCGACCATGAATGGAGCGACAGCCTGCTCGCCCCGGAGGCGGTGGGCTGGGACTGGATCGGCATCAACCTGCTCGATGGCAGCGCGCTGACCGCCTTCAGGGTGCGGCGCGCCGATGGCAGCGCGTTGCATGCGGGTGGCAGCTGGCGCCCGGCTGGCGGCGCGGTGCGCAGCTTCAGCTCTGCCGACGTCGTCTTCACACCGCGCCGGCGCTGGACCAGCCCGCACACGGCGGCGTCCTATCCAGTGGTGTGGACGGTGCAGACACCGGCCGGCGGTTTCAGCGTCGAGGCCGAATTCGACGACCAGGAACTCGACAGCCGGCGCAGCACCGGCGCCGTCTACTGGGAGGGCCTGAGCCGGTTGCGCGACGCCGATGGCCGGATCGTCGGACGCGGCTACCTGGAGATGACCGGCTACGTGGAACGGCTGAAGCTCTGACCGCAGCGGCGCAGCGCCGAGGCGGCAGTTGGCCGACTATTGCGCGATCCGCAGCTTCAGGCTGCCGAGGCCGTCGATCGATGCCTCGAGCTCGTCACCGGCGACGACCGCGGCCACCCCTTCGGGCGTTCCGGTGAAGATCAGGTCACCCGGTTGCAGCGTCCACGCCGCCGACAGGTGCTCGATGATTTCCGGGATGCTCCAGATCAGCTTGCCGATCTCGCTCTTCTGGCGCGTCTGGCCGTTGACCTTCAGCTCGATCGACGTGTCGCCGTCGATCCGGCAGTCGGCCGCGCGCACCAGCGGACCGATCGGCGCCGATTCCTCGAAGGCCTTGCCGATGCACCACGGCCGGCCCTCCTTCTTCATCTGGCCCTGCAGATCGCGGCGCGTCATGTCGAGCCCGACCGCATAGCCCCAGACATGCGCCAGGGCCCGGTCGGCCGGGATGTCGCGCCCGCCGGTGCCGATGGCCACCACCAGTTCGAGCTCGTGGTGCAGGCTCCTGGTCAGGCTCGGATAGTGCATCGTGCCGGTCTCGCCCGTCGGCCACCGGCAGCACCGCATCGGCCGGCTTGAGGAAGAAGAACGGCGGCTCGCGGCCGGTGAAGCCCATCTCCTTGGCGTGTTCGACGTAATTGCGGCCGACGCAGTAGATGCGGTGGACCGGAAACGAATCGCCGGCGCTGCCGCGCACCGGCACGCTGGCAACCACGGGGGCGGGTATCACGAAGCTCATGGCGGTCGGTCCTGGACGGTGGCAACGCGCCGGATGATGCCACGCCAGGGGCACCGCTACACTCGGCGCCATGCTCGAAACGCGTTCGATCCGGCACTGCCGAAGCTGCGGCAACAAGGTGCTCTACCAGGTGCCTGCGGACGACAACCGCGAGCGCGCGATCTGCACCGTGTGCCGCATGGTGCACTACGAGAATCCGCTCAATGTCGTCGGCACCTTGCCGGTGTGGGGCGAGCAGGTGCTGCTGTGCCGGCGCGCAATCGAGCCGCGTCATGGCTACTGGACGCTGCCGGCCGGGTTCATGGAACTCGGCGAGACGACCGCCGCCGGCGCCCTGCGCGAGACGATCGAGGAGGCCGGCGCGCGGGTCGAGATGCAGGAGCTGTACACGCTGCTGAACGTGACCCGGGTCAGCCAGGTTCACCTGTACTACCGGGCGCGCCTGCTCGATACCGATTTCGACCCCGGACCCGAGTCGCATCGAGGCCCGGTTGTTCCTCGAACATGAGATCCCGTGGGAGCAGCTCGCGTTCCGCACCGTGCGCGCAACGCTCGAACATTTCTTCGCGGATCGGCGCAGCGGTCAATTCAGGCTGCACTGTGCCGATATTGCCTGAAGCCCCGGACCCTCCAGATGTCAACTGCCTCCTCCGCCACACCGATCGTTCCTGTCGTCCCAACCCCCGCGTCCGCCACGCCGCCTGTCCAGCGGGTGACGGCAACGATCACGCCGGCGGCGCCAACCGAAGCGGCGCGCGGTGCCGCCGCCACCGTCAACGCCACCCCGGTGGTCAGCGCGGTGCCCGGCTGCGCGAGGACCTGATCCACCCGGATCCGCTGCTCGACTGCCTGATCGAGACGTGCCGGCTGCACGGCATCGCCGCGACGCGCGCCTCGCTCTCGGCCGGGCTGCCGCTCGCTGGCGGGCGCCATGCCCGCATGTCGCTGGAGATGGCCGAGCGCGCCGCCGCCCGTGCCGGCATGACCGCCAAGCTGCAGCGCATCGCACTGGACCGGATCGACGCCGCCACGCTGCCGGTCATCCTGGTGCTGGCAGACAACCACGCCTGCGTGCTGCTCGGCTGGGAACACGACGGGCAGACCGCACGGCTGCTGCTGCCGGAGACCGGCCAGGGTTCGATCACGCTGACACGCGAGCAACTCGCCGCGCGCTACACCGGCGTGACGCTGTTCGTGCGGCCGCACTTCCGCTTCGACCAGCGCACCCCCGAGGTGCGCAAGATCAAGGCCCAGCACTGGTTCTGGAGTGCGGTGCTCGATCAGCGCGGCGTCTACAAGGACGTGCTGTGGGCGGCGCTGCTGATCAATCTGTTCGCGCTCGCGATCCCGCTGTTCTCGATGAACGTCTACGACCGCGTGGTGCCGAACAACGCGGTCGAGACGCTGTGGGCGCTGTCGATCGGCGTGCTGCTGATCATCGCCGCCGACCTGTTCATGCGCGGCCTGCGCAGCCACTTCGTCGATGAGGCGAGTGCGCGCATCGACGTCAAGATCTCCGGCACGCTGATGGAGAAGGTGCTCGGCATGAAGCTCGAGAACCGGCCGCAGTCGATCGGATCCTTCGCGTCCAACCTGCGCGGCTTCGAGCAGGTGCGCGACTTCATCGCCTCCGGCACCGTCACCGCGCTGATCGACCTGCCCTTCGGCCTGCTGTTCATCGGCGTGCTGGCCTGGATCTCGCCGTGGCTGGCGGTGCCGCCGGTGATCGCCTTCGTCGTCATCCTGGTGATGGGCTATGTGATGCAGCACCGCCTGCACGAACTGTCCGAGACCACCTACAAGGCGGCGGCGCTGCGCAACGGTACGCTGATCGAGAGCCTGGGCGGCATCGAGACGATCAAGACGCAGGGCGCCGAAGGGCGTGATCCAGGCGCGCTGGGAGCGCACCAACCTGTTCCTGGCGGCGACCAACGTCAAGATCCGCGCCCTGTCGTCGCGCGCGATGTACCTGACCAACACGATCACCCAGCTGGTGTGGATCGTGATGATCGTGATCGGCGTCTACCTGATCAGCCAGCGAGAACTGACCATGGGTGCGCTTGATCGCGGCCAGCATGCTGTCGTCGCGTTCGCTGGCGCCGGCCAGCCAGATCATCGGCCTGCTGATGCAGTACCAGGGTGCGCGCACCGCGCTCGAGTCGCTGAACAAGATGATGGACAACGAGGTCGAGCGCCCGGAAGGCAGCAGCTTCATCCAGCGACCGCAGCTGCGCGGCGAGATCGAGTTCCGCAATGTGCGCTTCAACTACCCCGGCCGCAAGGACTCGGCGCTCGACGGCATCAGCTTCAAGATCGCCGCCGGCGAGCGGGTGGCGCTGATCGGCAAGGTCGGATCGGGCAAGTCGACCATCCAGCGCCTGATCATGGGCCTGTACCAGCCGACCGAAGGCGCGGTGCTGCTCGACGGCATCGACCTGCGCCAGCTCGACCCGGCCGACGTGCGGCGCAACGTCGCGAGCGTGTCGCAGGACGTGACGCTGTTCTTCGGCAGCCTGCGCGAGAACATCACCTTCGGTCTGCCCTATGCGGACGATTCGGCGGTGGTGGCGGCGGCCGAGACGGCCGGCCTGGCCGAACATGTGAACCGCCATCCGGAAGGCTTCGACATGCCGGTGGGCGAACGCGGCGAGCTGCTGTCGGGCGGGCAGCGCCAGGCGGTGGGCATCGCGCGCGCGCTGCTGCACAACTCGCCGATCCTGCTGCTCGACGAGCCGACCAGCGCGATGGACTTCTCGACCGAAGGTCAGATCACCGCCAAGATGGCCAGCTTCGCGCAGGACAAGACGGTGGTGCTGGTGACGCACCGCACCTCGATGCTCGCGATGGTGACCCGGGTGATCGTGATCGACGGCGGGCGGGTGGTGGCCGACGGGCCGCGCGAGCGCATCATGGAAGCGCTGGCCAGCGGCCGCATCGCGAGGGCCGCATGATGAAACAGCAACCGAATCCGAAGCGATCCGCCGCCGCCGATCCGCGCCCGCGCGCCGCTGGTGGGCTCGGCCGTGGTTTCGTCGCCGTCATGGAGCCGGTCCGCAAGCTGCTGTCGCCGTTGACGCGGCGCCTGCTCGGCCGCGGCTCCGATGGTGAACTGGCGGCCCAGTTCGCGCGCTTCGAGCTCGAAGCCGACGCGGTGATGTCGCGCCAGCGCACCCACCGTGCGCAGCTGATCGTGCGCGCCGCGCTCGGCGTGGTGGTCCTGCTGATCGTCTGGGCCTCGCTGGCCCATGTCGAGGAAGTGACCAAGGGCGACGGCAAGGTGATTCCGTCGCGTCAGCTGCAGATCGTGCAGTCGCTCGACGGCGGCGTGGTCTCCGAGATCCTGGTGCGCGAAGGCGATGTGGTCGAGGAAGGTCAGCTGCTGCTGAAGATCGACGAGACGCGGGCCACCTCGGGCGTGCGCGAAAGCGCTGCCCAGGGCTTTGCGCTGCGGGCGCGCTCGGCGCGCCTGCGCGCGCTCGCCGAGGGCGCCGCCTTCAAGCCGCCGACCGACAAGAACATCGGACGCGCAGGAGCTGCGCATCATCGAGGAGGAGCGGCGCCTGTACGAGAACAAGCTGTCCGAGCTGAACACGATGCTGGCGATCAATCGCCAGCAGGTGCAGCAGCGCCAGCAGGAGCTGAGCGAGATGCAGGCGCGCAAGTCGTCGGCCCAGCGCAGCCTCGACCTGAACCGCCAGGAGCTGAACCGCACCAAGCCGCTGCTCGCCAGCGGCGCGGTCTCCGAGGTCGACATCCTGCGACTCGAGCGCGAGGTGTCGCGCAGCCGCGGTGACGTCGAACAGGCGGGCGCCCAGATTTCGCGCGTTCACGCGGCGATCCGCGAAGCCGAGCGCAAGGTGCAGGAGACCGAACTCGCCTTCCGCAACGAGGCGCGGCGCGACATGGCCGACGTGATGGGCAAGCTCAATGCGCTCAACGAAGGCGCCGTGGCGCTGCACGACCGGGTCGACAAGTCGCAGGTCAAGAGCCCGGTGCGCGGCCGCGTCCAGCGGCTGCTCGCCAACACCGTCGGCGGCGTCGTGACGCCGGGCAAGGACATCGTCGAGATCGTCCCGCTCGACGACCAGCTGGTGCTCGAGGCCAAGGTGCAGCCGAAGGACATCGCCTTCATCCACCCCGGCCAGCATGCAACCGTCAAGTTCACCGCCTACGACTTCTCGATCTACGGCGGCCTCGACGCCGCGGTCGAGAACATCAGCCCCGACACCATCGTCGACGAACGCGGCAATGCGTTCTACCTGGTGCGGGTACGCACCGACAAGCCGGCCTTCAGCGCCAAGATGCCGATCATGCCGGGCATGACCGCCGAGGTCGACATCCTGACCGGCAACAAGACGGTGTTGTCGTACCTGCTCAAGCCGGTGCTGAAGGCGCACGCCTACGCGCTGACCGAGCGCTGACCCGGCGCCAGCACGCCGCGCCAAGCTACCGATCGCCGGATAAACCGGCGATTTTCGTGACGCTTGTCGCGATTGAGCGCCTTTCGGCCGGTTAACGCCTCAACTTCCGGCCCGGTTGTGTCGATACCTCAGCACGAATCCGCATGCCGAAGTAACATTTGGTCACAACGTGCTTATTCGGCGGCAGTCGCAGACCGGTGTGAACTGGTTCACGAAATTCCCGATGTAACAAGCAGATAGAACAGGTCCGGCCGCCGGCCGAGCTGAAACAATTTGTTCGAACGCCTTTCCCGCGTCCTTTCAAGACAGGAGTCAAGCAATGCCCACCATGATCCAAACCATCTCTGGAAAAGTCACCGGCCTGTGGGGAAAGGCGATGATCCAGGGACCGGACGGCAAGATGCGGCCGCTGAAGATCGGTGATCTGGTCGTCAAGGGCGACGTGATCCTGACTTCGCAGGACGGCATCGTCCAGCTGAATCCGGATGCAGTGGTGGCGGGCGGGCCGAAGGACGAGATCGACATCGAACCGGCGGCCGGTGCGGGTGGCGGATCGCTGCTGGACGGGCTGCGGGTGGACCGGATCGTCGAAACCACGACCGATGCCGAGATTCGGCCAGACGGTGTTCTTCGACCGCGCAGCGCTGCCCGACTCGCCGCTGGCGATCAGCCCGGCCACGCTCGACGGCCCTCCCCGGTGCATTCAAGGTCGACGAGGACACGCTGCTGCCGGTGCAGCTGACCGGTCGTGATTCGGACGGTTTCCTGATCAGCTTCACCGTCACCCAGGTTCCGACCGGTGGCGTGCTGTACAAGGGCGACGGCACGCCGATCGCCGCCGGCGCCGTGCTGACGCCGGCCGAGGCCGAGAACCTCGTCTTCGCACCGGCGCCGAACTTCAACGGCAATCCGGGCGACATCGTCTTCTTCGTCACCGACAACTCGAACGAACAGTCGGCGCCGGCGACGGTGACGATCGACGTCCTGCCGGTCAACGATCCGCCGGTTGCCGGGCACCGTCGACCAGGGGCCGGACCTGACCGCCGATCCCCGACCCGGACCCCAACCACATTCCGCAAAGCCCGAACTACCGGGCCACCACCGAAGAGGACGTGCCGGTCAGCGGCGCGGTGCGTGCCACCGACGTCGACCGCGACAACCTCGTCTACACCAAGAGCACCGACCCGGCCAACGGCACGCGTGACGGTCAACCCGGACGGCAGCTGGACCTACACCCCGAATCCCGACTACAACGGCCCGGACCAGTTCGTGGTCACGGTCGACGACGGCAATGGCGGAACCGCGACGTCGACCGTCTTCATCGACGTCACCCCGGTCGAGGATGCCGAGCCGCCCCAGGGCGCCGACACGGTCCGCACGACCCCGGAAGACACCGCGCTCGTCATCCAGAGCAACGACTTCGGTTTCAGCGACCCCAATCCGGCCGACCGCTTCGCCGCGGTGCGCATCGACACCCTGCCGGGCAAGGGCAGCCTGCTGCTCGGCGGCGTGCCGGTGGCCGTCGGCCAGGCTGATCACGGTAGCGGCAATCGACGCCGGTGCGCTCACCTTCCAGGGCGCACGTGACGATTTCGGCTCGCCCTATGCCTCGCTGACGTTCTCGGTCCAGGACTCGACCGGCCTGTTCGATCCGCAGCCGAATATGCTGACCTTCAACGTCACGCCGCTGAGCGACACGCCGGTGGTCGGTGACGACGTGGCGACCACGCCGGAAGACACGCCGATCACGATCGACGTGCTCGCCAACGACAGCGACGCCGATCCGGGCGATGTGCTGACGATCATCGCCGTCAACGACACCCCGATCCGCGTCGGCTCCACACCGATCGACGGTGCGCGATGCCGCCGGCGAGCCGATCGGCTCGGTCACGCTGACGCCCGACAGCAAGCTCGTCTTCACCCCGGCGCCTGACTACAACGGGCCGGCCGCATTCACTACACCGTCACCGACGGGCTGACCCCGGTGAGCGGCACGGTCGACGTCACCGTGACGCCGGTCAACGATGCACCGGTGGCCAATCCGGACCGGGTCAACACGCCGGAAGATTCGCCGGTGCTGATCTCCGGTGCTGCGCAACGACACCGACGTCGATGGCGATCCGCTGACGATCAGCAGCTTCACCCGCACCACCGACAACGGCGGCACGGTCGAGCCGGCCCGACACCCGGCACCCTGCGCTACACGCCGGGCACCGACTTCAACGGCACCGACACCTTCACCTACACGATCGACCGACGGCAAGGGCGGCAGCTCGTCGACCACCGTCACGGTCACCGTCGGCGGCGTCAACGATGCGCCGATCGCCAATCCCGACACCGACACCACCGACGAGGACACGGTGCTCGCCGCATCGGCGCTGAACGGCGTCATCCTCGGCGCACCCGGCGCCGATACCGATCCGGAAGGCGACACGCTGTCGGTCCAATCGTTTGCCTTCGGTGCCACTGTGGGCACGGTCGGCCAGCCGCTCGCCGGCACCTGGGGCACGCTGGTGCTGCGCGCCGACGGCAGCTACACCTACACCCCGGCGGCGCGCGCGCAAGCGCCTGGACGACGGCGAATCGCAGTCCGACGTCTTCACCTACACCGTCACCGATGGCGGCGGACTGACCTCGACCACCACGCTGACGCTGACCGTCACCGGCGTCAACGACGGCCCGGTCGCGGTCGACGACCGCGCGGTGACGCCCGAGAACATCCCGATCACGCTGGCGGTGCTGAGCAACGACAGTGATGTCGAAGACGATCCGCTGACGATCACCGCGATCAACGGCCAGCCGGTCGCTGGCGGGCGACGTGGTCCGGATCACCGATGCGGCGACCGACGACCTGCACGGCACGGTGCGCCTGAATGCCGACGGCACGCTGCGCTTCTCGCCGGAGCCCGGCTTCAACGGTCCGCTGTCGTTCACCTACACCATCAGCGACGGCGATGCCACCGACACCGCCACCGTCAACCTGACCGTCGACTCGATCAACGACCCGCCGATCGCCGAACCCGATCTGGTGAGCGGACCGGAAGACACGGTGCTGACCTTCGATCCGCGCGCCAACGACGCCGATCCGGAAAACGATCCGCTGACGATCACCGCAGATCAACGGCCAGCCGATCGACATCGACACCCCGGTCCAGCTGGCCGAAGGCCGGCTGACGATGAACCGCGACGGACACGCTGTCGTTCCGCCCCAACCTGAACTTCAACGGCGAGCTCAAGTTCGGCTACACCGTCTCCGACGGCGAGCTGACCGACACCTCGACCGTCAACATCCTCGTGCGTGCGGTCAACGACCTGCCGGCCGGCACCGATGCGGTCGAGACGACGCCGGAAGACACGCCGTACACGCTGACGATCGCCAACTTCGGCTTCAGCGATCCCGACATCGGCGACACGCTGGCCGCGGTGCGCATCGACACGCTGCCGACCGCCGGCACGCTGCTGCTCGGCGGCACGCCGGTCGCCGCCGGTGCGCTGGTGAGCGCGGCCCAGATCGCCGCCGGTGCAGCTGACCTACGCCCCGGCACCGGACGAGAACGGCTCGCCGTATGGCCGCTTCACCTTCTCGGTGCAGGATTCGGGCGGCGCATTCGACCCGGTCCCGAACACCTTCATCCTGAACGTCACCCCGGTCAGCGATTCGCCGGCCGCGGGCGACGATCGTCGCGACCACGCCGGAAGACACCGCGGTCCTGATCGACGTTCTCGCCAACGACACCGACGCCGATCGTCGGCGACGTGCTGCGCATCAACGCGGTCAACGGCACGCCGATCACGGTCGGTGGCGACCCGGTGGCGGTCAACGGCCCGGCCGGCACCGTCATCGGCAGCGTCGAGCTCGTGGTGGCCGCCGGCAAGCAGCAGCTGCTGTTCACCCCGGCCGCCGACTACCACGGCCCGGCCAACTTCAACTACACCGTCACCGACGGCCTGACGCCGGTCACGCGCCCAGGTCGTGGTCGACGTCACGCCGGTCAACGATCCGCCGGTCGCCAATCCCGACAACATCACCACCCCGGAGGACACGCCGGTCGTGATCGCGGTGCTGAGCAACGACTCCGACGTCGACGGTGATGCACTGACCATCAACACCAACTTCACCCAGCCCGCCAACGGCAGCGTGGTGCTGAACCCGAACGGCACCTTCACCTACACCCCGGGCCTCGACTTCGCCGGCACCGACACCTTCAGCTACTCCGTGCGCGATCCGTCGGGCGCGATGTCGGCGCCGACAACGGTCACCGTCAATGTCGGCGACGTCAACGATGCGCCGGTTGCCGGCACCCGATGTCGACACCACCAACGAGGACACCGCACTCGTGCGCGGCCGCCGCCCAGGGCGTGATCCAGGGCCTGACCGCAGCCGCCCGCGACACCGATGTCGACGGCGACTCGCTGACCGTCTCGCTGGTCAGCTTCAACGGCGTGACCGGCACGGTCGGTTCGCCGCTGGCCGGCAACTGGGGCAGCCTGACGCTCAACGCCGACGGCAGCTACCGCTATGTGCCGAATGCCGCCGCGCAGGGGCTCGACGACGGCGAAAGCCAGGTCGACCGCTTCAGCTACACCGTCACCGACGGCAGCCTGAGCTCGACCACGACGCTGTCGATCACCGTCACCGGTGCTGAACGACGGCCCGGTCGCGATCGACGACAGCGCCACCACGCCGGAAGGCACGCCGGTCACGGTGGCGGTGCTGTCCAACGACAGCGACCCCGACGGTGATCCGCTCACCGTCACGCAGATCAACGGTCAGCCGATCACGGTCGGCGGCTCGGTCGCGCTGTTCGACACCGCACCGACGCCGAACAAGATCGGCGACGTGACGCTGCAGGCCAACGGTCGCTGACCTTCACCCCGGTGCCGCTGTTCAACGGTCCGGTGCGCTTCGACTACACCGTCTCCGACGGCACCGCCACCGACGTCGGCACGGTCCGCATCTCGGTCGACGACGTCAACGATCCGCCGGACGCGCGCAACGACCTGATCCAGGTCACCGAAGACACGGTGACCTCGTTCGACCCGCGCTCCAACGACATCGACGTCGACGGCGATCCGCTGACGATCACCGCGATCAACGGCACGCCGATCAGCTCGGCGCGCCGCCGATCCAGCTCGCCAACGGCACGCATCCAGATGGTTGCCGGCAGCACACCCGGCACGACGCAACTGAGCTTCACGCCGAACCTGAACTTCGTCGGCAACCAGACCTTCGACTACACGATCGTCGACGGCCGCGGCGGCAGCGACACTGCCACCGTCACGCTGCAGGTCAACCCGGTCAATGACCCGCCGGCCGGCCGCGATGCGGTGCGCACCGTGCTCGAGGACACGGCCTACGTGGTCGAGGCCAACGACTTCGGCTTCAGCGATCCGGACATCGGCGACACGCTGGCAGCGGTTCGCATCGACACCCTGCCGGTGCGCGGCACGCTGACGCTCGACGGCGCGACGGTCGCCGCCGGTCAGGTGATCGACGTCGCCGCCGTCAATGCCGGCCGCCTGCGCTTCATGCCGGCGGCCGACGAGAATGGCGACGACTACGCGAGCTTCACCTTCTCGGTGCGCGATTCGGCCGGCGCCTTCGATCCGGTGCCGAACACCTTCAGCTTCAACGTCACGCCGGTCAACGACACACCGGTCGCCGGCGACGACCGGGCGATCACGCCGGAAGACACGCCGATCGTGATCGACGTGCTCGCCAACGACTCCGACGCCGATCGCCGGACGTGCTGAGGATCACGCAGGTCAACGGCACGCCGGTCTCGATCGGATCGCCGCCGGTTGCCATCAGCACCGGCGGACGTGTGGTCGGCGCGAGTCACGCTCACGCCGGACAGCAAGCTGCAGTTCACGCCGACACCCGACTACAACGGCCCGGCCGACTTCACCTACACGATCACCGACGGACTGACCGTGGTCCAGGCCAAGGTTCACGTCGACGTGACCCCGGTCAACGACCCGCCGATCGCCAATCCGGACAACGTCAGCACGCTCGAGGACATCGCGATCACCATCCCGGTGCGCTCCAACGACACCGACATCGAGAACGATCCGCTGACCGTCACCGCCGTCACCCAGGGTGCGCGCGGCACGGTCGTGATCGATCCGGTGAGCGGCAACCCGGTCTACACGCCGAATGCCGGTGCGACCGGTACCGACACCTTCCGCTACACCATCAGCGACGGCAAGGATGGCACCGCAAGCACGACCGTCACGGTCAACATCGGCGCGGTCAACAAGCCGCCGGTTGCCAATCCCGATACCGGCACGACCAACGAGGACTCGGTGCTGGTCCGCAGCGCCGCTGAAGGGGTGATCCTCGGCGCGCCGGGCACCGACACCGACCCGGACGGCAACACGCTGACGGTGTCACGGGTCTCGTTCGGCGCCACCTCGGTGGCCCCGGGTGCGCCGATCAGCGGCAGCTTCGGCACACTCACGCTCAACGCCGACGGCAGCTACTCGTATGCCCCGGCGCCGCAGACGCAGGCCTTCAAGGCCGGTCAGGTCGAGAACGATGTCTTCGTCTACACCGTGGCCGACCCGTCCGGGCTGGTCTCGAGCACGACGCTGACGATCCGCATCACCGGCGTCAACGACGGTCCGGTGGCGATCGACGATTCGGCCGCGACGCCCGAAGACACCCCGGTGGTGATCACTGTCCTGCGCAACGACACCGATCCGGAAAACGACCCGCTGACGGTGACGCAGATCAACGGACAGCCGATCAGCACCGGCAATCCGGTCGCGCTGACCGACGCGGTCAAGAACCTGCCGATCGGCGTCGTCAGCCTGAACACCGACGGCACGCTGACTTTCACATCCGGCGCCCGGCTACAACGGCACGCCGACCTTCGACTACACGATCAGCGACGGTCAGCTGACCAGCACCGCGACCGTCAACCTGACGGTCGACTCGGTCAACGATCCGCCGGTGGCCAATGCGGATGTGATCCGTGGTCCGGAAAACACCACCCTCACCTTCGACCCGCGCGCCAACGACACCGATCCGGATACCCCGAAGGTGCAGCTGCAGATGACCGAGATCGACGGTGTGCCGATCGCGATCGGCGGATCGGTGCAGCTGCCGACGGCCTGCTGAGCAAGAACGCCGACGGCACGCTGAGCTTCCTGCCGAACACCGACTTCACCGGCGTCGTCAACTTCGGCTACACGCTGTCCGATGGAGCACTGGTCGACCGTCTCGACGGTGACGATCAAGGTGGGAGGCGCGCTGGCGGTCAATTCGGTCACGGTCGATGAGGGCCAGGCCGCCGCTTCACGGTGCGGGTGCCGGCTTCCGACGAGCCGACGCTGCTGAAGCTTTCGCTCAGCACCGCCGATCCGCTCTACACCGCTGAAGACAACGACCTGGTGCCGCCGATCGTGGTGAGCTACCAGACGGCACTCGGCCAGCGCATCACGCTGATCGCCGACGGCCGACGGCAGCTACAACGTGCCGGCCAGCGTGACGAGCGTGCGGGTCGACGTCCCGACCTTCCAGGACCAGGTCTACGAAGGACCGGAGACCTTTGCGCTGACCGCGACCAGCACCAGTGCGAACGTGACTGGCGGGGCGACCGGCGTCGGCACCATCGTCGATGACCGCGGCAACGAATCCGACCTGCCGATCATCGGCATCTCGGTCGCCCCGGCCGAGGTCGACGAGGAAGGCGCGGCCAACCTGGTCTACACGGTCGCGATCGCCAACGGCAAGACGTCCGAGTTCGACACCAGCGTCACCTTCACCCTCGGCGGCACCGCCACCGAAGGCGTCGACTACACGCCGCCGGTCAGCAAGACGGTGACGATCCCGGCCGGCAGACCTCGGTCCCTTCGAGGTCGATCCGATCGACCGACGAGGTCTTCGAAGGCCGCGAGACGGTCGTCGCGACGCTGACCGGCGCCAGCACCAACGGCGTCGCGCTCGGCACTCGCCTCGGGTGCACCGGCTCGGCCAGCGCCACCGGCGATCCGATCGACGACGCAAGGCACCGGTAATCCGGACAAGCCGGTCATCGGCATCAGCGTGGCGCCGGCCGAGGTCGACGAGGAAGGCGCTGCCAACCTCGTCTACACGGTGGCGATCGTCAATGGCAAGACCTCGGCCTTCGACACCACGGTCACCTTCACCCTCGGCGGCACCGCCACCGAAGGCGTCGACTATCGTCGCGGTCAGCCAAGACGGTGACGATCCCGGCCGGCAGACCTCGGTCCCTTCGTGGTCGATCCGACCACCGACCAGGTCTTCGAAGGCCGCGAAACGGTCGTCGCGACGCTGACCAGCGCCAGCACCAACGGCGTCGGCGCTGGCACTCGACCCGGGCGCACTCGGCTCGCCGAGCGCCACCGGCGCGATCGACGACGACGAAGGCACCAGCAATCCGGACAAGCCGATCGTCGGCATCAGCGTGGCGCCGGCCGAGGTCGACGAGGAAGGCGCGGCCAACCTCGTCTACACGGTGGCGATCGTCAACGGCAAGACCTCGGCCTTCGACACCACGGTCAGCTTCACCCTCGGCGGCACCGCCACCGAAGGCGTCGACTACAGCCGCCGGTCACCAAGACGGTGACGATCCCGGCCGGCAGCACCTCGGTCACGCTTCGAGGTCGATCCGACCGACCGACGAGGTCTTCGAAGGCCGCGAGACGGTCGTCGCGACGCTGACCAGCGCCAGCACCAACGGCGTCGGCCTGGCGCTCGCGCTCGGGTGCACTCGGCTCGGCCAGCGCCACCGGCGTGATCCTGACGACGAAGGCACCAGCGATCCGGACAAGCCGGTTGTCGGCATCACGGTGGCCCGGCCATCGTCGACGAAGACGGCACCGCCAACCTGGTCTACACGATGGCGATCACCAACGGCAAGACCTCGGCCTTCGACACCACCGTCACCTTCACGCTCGGCGGCACCGCCACCGAAGGCGTCGACTACGCGGTCCGTGCGACCAAGACGGTGACGATCCCGGCCGGCCAGACCTCGGTCGACTTCATCGTCGACCCGACCGTCGACAAGATCGACGAGAACGACGAAACCGTGATCGCGACGCTGACGTCGGCGACGACCAACGGCGTCGCGCTCGTGCTCGCCACTGGCGCGCTCGGCTCGTCGTCGGCCACCGGCACGATCCGTCGACGACGACACGCCGCCGACGTTGACCATCGCCGGCGACGCGCGGGTGTCGGAAGAGGCGCTGCCGGGCGGCATCCCGGGACCGAACGCGCCGGTACCGCCGGTGGCCCAGTTCACCGGTACGCTCACCATCAGCGATCCGGAAGGCGGACCGTTCACGCTGCAGGCCGCGCTGCCGACCCAGACCTTCACCTCGGGCGGTGTGGCCGTCGTCTGGACCGCTTCGGCCGATGGATCGAGCCTGGTCGGACGCGCCGGTACCACCGACGTCGCGACCCTCACCCTGTCACCGTCGACGAGCCAGTACCAGTTCACGCTGCTGCAGCCGATCGACCACATCGGCGGCAACGGCGCGCCGGTCGATTCGCTCGCCTACAGCTTCCAGCTGACGGCGCGCGACCCGGACGGCCTCACCTCGACGCCGCAGACGCTGACGGTGCAGATCGCCGACGACACGCCGGGACAGGCGCAGCCGCTCGCCTTCACCGCGCCGGTCACCAACGTCGACACCAACGTGATGGTGATCCTCGACGTCTCGGGATCGATGGGCCAGTCGGCCGGACACCGGGCTGCGGCAATCCACCCGGCTGCAGGCGGCCATCCAGTCGATCAGCAAGCTGCTCGATCGCTACGACGAACTCGGTGATGTCGCGGTGCGCCTGGTGACGTTCTCGAACAACGCCCAGGGTCGTGGCGACGGCTGGCTGACGGTCGGCGCGGCGCGTGCCCTGATGGCAACGCTGGTTGCCAGCGGCGGCACCAACTACGACGAGGCCCTCGGCGACGCGATCAAGCTGTTCGACAGCAACGGCAAGATCGACGGTGCGCAGAATGTGTCGTACTTCCTGTCCGATGGCCAGCCGACCTTCGGTTCCGGATCGACCACTCCGAATACCGCCAATCCGGACCTGCTGATACCGGAAGGTGCGGTCCCGTCGGACTCGCCGCTGACCAACGGAACCGGCCAGACCAACCAGACCAACAACGGCGACCTCGGCATCCAGCCGGCCGAGGAAGCGATCTGGCGCGACTTCCTCGACAGCAAGCAGGTGTCGAGCTTCGCGCTCGGATTCGGCGGACTGTCGACGGCCGATACGGCGCTCGACCCGATCGCCTACGACGGACGCACCGGCACCGACACCAACTGCGGTGATCGTCGACAGCTTCGACAAGCTCGACGAGGCACTGGCCGATTCGATCCGTCCGTCGGTCGACGGCAACCTGGTGCAGAGCGCGCTGACCGCCGGACCGGGTGCGGACGGCCCGGCCTTCGTGCGGTCGCTGACGGTCGGACGGTGTGACCTACACCTACGACCCGGCCAATGCCGGCTCGGTCACCCCGACCGGCACCGGTACCAGCACCGGCAGCTTCGACACCGCGGCCAATCGCTGACGATCACGACGCAGAGCGGCAGCCGGCTGGTGATCGACATGGACAGACGGCGCCTTCACCTACACGGTTGCACCGAGTTCGTCGCTGCCGCCGGAAGGGCGTCAGGAAGACGGTCGACTTCGTGATCTCCGATCGTGACGGTGACACCACCGGTTCGACGCTGACCATCACGGTGCCGAATCCGTTCATCCGCGGCACCGACAGCAGCCGACACGCTGAACGGCCGGCCGAGCGACGACATCATCGTCGGCGCCGGCGGGCAACGACGTGCTGAACGGGCAATGGCGGCAACGACGACCTGTACGGCGGCGCCGGCAACGACACGCTCAACGGCGGTGACTGGCAACGACCGGCTGTGGGGCGGATCCGGCAACGACCGGCTGACCGGCGGAGCCGGCTCGGATGTCTTTGCCTGGCGCTTCGGTGACCAGGGGACCGGCGAGCTCGTCATCGACGCGCGCCGCCGACACGATCACCGACTTCGACGTGCGGCCGGTGGCCGCCGGTGGCGACGTGCTCGACCTGCGCGACCTGCTGCAGGGAGAAGCGCGCGGCAAGGGCGCCGACGCGTCGAGCATCTCGGACGACACGGTGGGCAACCTGCTGCAGTACCTGGACATCCGGACGACGACGAGCAACGGTGTCACGAGCACCGAGATCCGCATCGACCCGGTCAACAACGGAACCGACAGCCAGTACATCACGCTCTGACCGGCGTCAATCTGAGCACGCAACTGGTTGCCGGGCAGCACGCTCGAACGAGACGCAGATCATCGAGAACATGCTGCGCAGTGGCAAGCTGATCACCGACTGACCCGGGCCGCCCGTGACCGGCCGCTGCGGCGGTCGTGGGCGGACAACCGGTCCGCACCTGGCTGTGCCAGCAGGTGCTCGCAACGCCCGGGCATGCCCGGGCGTTTTGCGTTCGAGGGCCCGGAGATTGATGAGCGACGTCGAGCGCTCAGGCCATCCGGTGGCCCGGGGCCTGGCGCAGGTCTGAGGAGAGAACGTTCGGCGATTCCGGCCGGCCGCCGCCGCACGCCACGGCAGCGAAGCCGGAGCGCCCGTGCCTCGGCGTCAACCCACCAGATCGGCGCGCAACGCGCTCACCCAGGGGCCGGTCTGGCCATCGACGCCGGCCTGCCAGGCGGCATCGGATTCGGCCTTGGTGCAGACGCCTTCGGCGATCACCTGCAGCGACAGGCCGTGCAGCATCAGCACCAGCCCGCGCAGGAAACCGGCGCGCGCGAGCGTCGCTGTCGATGCCGTGGATCACCGCCGCGTCGAGCTTGACGTAGTCGAGTCCGGCCTCGAACAGCCGTTCGACCTGGTTCAGGCGCTGCCCGGCATGCTCGAGCCCGAAGCGCACGCCGAGCGGTCGCAGCTGGTGCGACAGCTCCTGCACCAGCTCGAACTGCTCGACCGCCGCGCTCTCGTGGACCTCGAGCGACAGGCGGCGCGCCTGCACCGGCCGCTCCGCCAGCACGCCGCGCAGGCGCGCCGCGAAGCCGCTGTCGAGCAGCGATGCCGGCGACAGGTTGACGCACAGTCGCCTGATCGCTGGTGGCGATCTGCTCGATCGCCAGCCGCACCGCCAGCTCGTCGATCGCGGCGGTCAGGCGAGTGCGCAGGGCGAGCGGCAACCAGTAGGCTGCGGTCTCGAAGCGACCATCGGTCTCGAGCTGCAGGCGCAGCGGACATTCGAGGTGGATCGGCTGCAGGCTGGTGTCGATGACCGGAAAGCGCACCAGCTGGGCGCGCCGCTGATCGAGTGCCGCCAGCAGGTTTTCGCGCCAGGCCCCCTCGCCGAGCGAGGCGCCGCGACCGTCCAGGTCGGGCTGCCGGCTCGGCCAGCTCGACCGCAAAGGCACCCCGGCTCTCGGCCCGGGCCAGCGCATCGTCGGCCGCGGCGAGTACCTCGCGCAGGGGCCGATCCTGGACGATCTCGACCGCGCCGAGCGCCACCGCGACATGGTTGCCGAACAGCGGCAGTATCTTGCGCATCGACTCAGCCACCGCCATCGCGGTCTCGTGCGCCTGACCGCCGACCGGCAGGTAGAGCGCGAAGTCCGACCCGTTCAGGCGTCCGACATGGCAGCCCTGCACACGGTCCGAATACGACTGCAGCGCCTGCGAGATCGCATGGATCATGCGGTCGGTGCTGGCCTGGCCGAGCTGCCGGTTCAGCTCGGCCAGATCGAGCAGGCGCAGCAGCACCAGCCCGGCACTCGGATCGGCATAGTCGCTCTGGCGCGCCGCATTCAGCCGGCCGATGAAGTGCTTGCGATTGGACACGCCGCTGACCGGGTCGGTGTAGGCCTGGGTCGCGCAGCGTCTCGACCTGCGCCGCCTGGGCGTCGAACATCAGCTTGAGCCGCCCGACCATGGTGTTCATGGCCTGCGTCAGACGCTGCAGTTCCGGCACGCGTGGCTCGGCCACCGTGATGAAGCGCCCGTCGACCAGCGCCTGCGCCTGCTCGACCGTGCTTGTCGAGCGACCGGCGGATGCGCTGCACCACCACCCGCGACAGCAGCGCCATCACGATGCCGAGCACGCCGAGCACCGCCGCCGACGCGGTGCTGGCGCGCCACAGGTCGTCATGGGCATACGCGGTCTGGCTCACCACCTCGACCGATCCGAGCGCGCGCCAGCCATCCGAGACCTGCGCGACGCCGGGCACCGAAGCGATCGGCAACAGCCGCACGAACCAGTCCGGTGCGACCAGTGGCTGCTGTTCTCCGGTGCGCGAGAACAGCCGACTTTCCGTCCGCAGCGACGAAGCGGATCGAACGGTAGAAGCCGGTGTCGAACTGGGCCGACATGACCAGCGCCATCAGTTCGGCATCGCCTCGCTGCTGGCCGAGCACCTGCGCCAGCAGGGCGGCGTTGTCGCTGTTCTTCAGCTTGAGCTGCGTGGCCAGGGTGGCACGGGCCGACTGGATCGTCAGACCGACGCTGCCCGCAAAAGCCAGCAGCAGTGTTGCCAGCAACAGCAGCCGGACTTGTCTTATCAGGGACATCGTGGTTCCTATCAGAAGCCTTCGGCGCGCGCGCGCGCCAGCACGTCACGCCATTTGGACAGGCGCGAGCTCGGATCGCCGGCGGTCGCGCCGTTCACCCCCTGCCACAAGCCATCGGAATTGAAGCTGAAGACCGGCGACAGGTCGGGCCGCTGCGACGCCGGCCTGACCTCGGGTATCAGATTGTCGAGAATCAGCGGCTCGGCGCCCGGTGTCGGGTAATAGGCCAGCACCATGTGGGCCTGGCTCTGCCCGGCGATCTGGGCTCGCACATAGACCAGCCTCAGCTTGGCCACCGGCATCCCCATGCTGACGAGCGAGAAGTACTTGGCGAGAGAGTAATCCTCGCAGTCGCCCATGCCCTTGCCGAGCGCCTGCAGCGGAGAAGCCCAGTAGTCGGACATCCCCCACACCTCGGCATCGTCGACGAACTGGATCGCCTCGTTGAAGAACTGGTTGGTGGCGCGCACGCGGCTCTCGTCGGTCGCGCGTGCGCCCTGTGCAATCAGCTGCTGCAGCGGGGCCACCGATGCCATCGCGCGCGGTCCGAGCGACTGCGCTGCCTGCGCCAGGCGCGCGCCGTCGAAGGCATGCGAAAGACCCGAGGCGAGGAACACGATGGCAGCGAACGCCCGCGCCGCGACCGCTGCGGCAGGTCGCGTCGCGTACGGGCGCCGGCGACCGCACATCCGGTCCAGGCAATGAATGAAACAGGCGACGACGGACAAGCAGCAGGCCGGGGGCGGTCGATACGGAACTATCGGCGCATCGGACCCGGGCTTGAGCCGGAACAGCAGCGGCAATCCAGCTCATCTCCGGCCCTTGTCCCAGTCCCCGCAACAGGACCGTGCGAACGTCCAGCTTTTCACGGAATTCGCAGTTCCATTGGCTGTAAGAAAATGTTAAAAAACGGCAGTCCGTCGGAGGCTCCGCGAGTGCGCGGAGTATCTCTCGAAGCCTGTCGACGAAATTGCCGGGACTGTTGCACCAGACATACAGGGATGGGCGCTTGTCCTACATTTAAGTCAGACTTCCCCTAGCAAGATCGGCGGTACGCATGCCGAAGACGAGGGGGACGCACGGGTACCCAGGCAAGGATCATCGACGTCGACGAGCGGCAGCCTGAGCGCGCCGCCGGATCACATTTCACGGGAACAAAATATGACACGTTTGCAAAGCCGGCAACATTCGAACGGAGCAGGGATGGCAGTCAGGACGATCTCGCTGGCAGCGGCGCTCGCATGCACCGCGCTCGCCGCTTCCGCCCAGACGCCAATGGCAAGGCCGATGCAAGCGGCCCCGCAGATGCCGGCGCAGAGTGCGGCTCAACCAACGGTTGATCCATTGCGCGCAACGGTCGAAAAAGCGATCCAGGGCAACCCCGAGATCGCAGCGCGCTTCAATGCCTACCGTGCCGCCGACGATGCCGTGGCGGTGGTGCGCGGCGGCTTTCTGCCCCGTGTCGACCTCGATGCCAGCGCCGGCCGCGATCGCACCAGCATCACGTCGCGCACGCCCGAGTCACAGTCGATCAACCGCACCGGGATCGAACTCAGCGTCACGCAGCTGCTGTGGGATGGCCTGGCCACGGCCAAGGACGTGAGCCGGCTGAGCCACGAGAAGCGCGCCCGCTACTTCGAGCTGCTCGAGACGGCGCAGGAGATCGCGCTCGAGGCCGCGCGGGCCTACTACGACGTGGTGCGCTTCCGGCGCCTGGTCGAGCTGGCCGAGGACAACTATGTCCAGCACCGGTATGCCACCCTGCAGATCGATTCGCGCGTGCAGGCTGGCGTCAGCCGCGGCGTCGATCTCGAGCAGTCGAATGCCCGCCTGGCGCTGGCCGAATCGAACCTGACCGCCGAGCTCGCCAACCTGCACGACGTGACGGCTCGCTACCAGCGCATCGTCGGTGAATCGCCGCCGCCGAGTCTGCCGTCGCCGCCGCTGCTGCAGCAGTCGGTGCCGAACAACGCGACCGAGGCGGCGGGCACCGCGATCCGTCAGAGCCCGGCCATCAGCGCCAGCATCGAACAGCTGCGCGCCGCTCGCGCCACCGTCGGGGTGCGTGAAGCCGCCTTCCAGCCGCGCGTCGAGGCCCGCCTGCGCGGCGGCGGCGGCAAGAACTTCGAAGGCGTGGTCAATCAGGACCGTGCCGCCACCGCCGAGGTCGTGATGAGCTGGAACCTGTTCAACGGCTTCTCCGACCAGGCGCGCGTGCGCCAGCAGGTCAACCTCGTCAACCAGGCTGCCGACCTGCGCGACAAGACCTGCCGCGACACGCGCCAGACCGCGGTCGATCGCGTTCAACGACACGCGCACGCCTGACCGAGCAGATCGGCTACCTCGAGCGCAACACCGCCGCGATCACCAATGCGCGCACCGCCTACCGCCAGCAGTTCGAGAATGCGGTCGGTCAGCGCGGGCTGCTCGACCTGCTGAACGCCGAGAACGAGGTCTACACCGCACAACGCGCACTCGCCAATGCGCGCTTCGACCAGGGCCTGGCCTATGTGCGGACCCAGGCGGCGATGAACACGCCTGATCAGTTCGCTCGGCCTGGCCCGGCCGGACGCCGGTGTCGGCGACGACTCCGGCTGGAGCGCCGGCGCCGATGCGCCGGCACGCTGCCCGGTGCTGGTGCCCGATGTCCCGCCGACCCGCCGCAGCGAGCTCGACAGCCGGGCCCAGGAACTCGCCAGCACCAAGCCGGTGTCGACCGCGCCGGCCAGCGGAACCGGCCTGCCGGCAGTGCCGGCGATGACGCCGCTGAACAATCCTTCGGCAGCGCCCGGACTGCCGCCGGCCCCGCCGGCGGTGCCGCAGCGCAGGAGCAACCAGCGCCGCTGATCCGCTTCGACTGCCCGCCGCCGGGCGGCACCAGGCAGAAGGCCCCGCAGTGCGGGGCCTTTCTCGTTCGACCGGCGGCTGCGCACGCTCGCGCGCAGACCGCTGTTCAGCGCTTGACCGGCGGCAGGTCGGTGCAGGCGCCTTCGTAGGCTTCGGCGGCCAGGCCGATGCTCTCGCCGAGCGTCGGGTGCGGATGGATGGTCTTGCCGATGTCGACGCCATCGGCACCCATCTCGATCGCCAGCGCGACCTCGCCGATCATGTCGCCGGCGTGCGTGCCGACGATGCCGCCGCCGACGATTGCATGCGTCTCCTCGCTGAACAGCAGCTTGGTGAAACCTTCGTCACGACCATTGGCGATTGCGCGGCCCGACGCATTCCAGGGAAACAGGCCCTTCTTGACCTTGATCCCCTGCGCCTTGGCCTCGTCCTCGGTGAGACCGACCCAGGCGATCTCCGGATCGGTGTAGGCCACGCTCGGGATGACGCGCGCGTTGAACGCAGTCTTGGCGAGCTTGTCGTCGCCGAGCTGCACGCCGGCCGCCACCTCGGCCGCGACATGCGCCTCGTGCGTCGCCTTGTGGGCGAGCATCGGCTGACCGACGACGTCGCCGATCGCGAAGATGTGCGGCACGTTGGTGCGCATCTGGATGTCGACCGGAATGAAGCCCCGATCGCCGACGATCACGCCCGCCTTGTCGGCGCCGATCTTCTTGCCGTTCGGCGTGCGGCCGACCGCCTGCAGCACCAGGTCGTAGAGCTGCGGCTCCTTGGGCGCGCCCTCGCCCTCGAAGCTGACGCGGATGCCGTCAGCCGTTGCCTCGGCGCCGACCGTCTTGGTCTTGAGCATGATGTTGTCGAAGCGCTTGGCGTTCATCTTCTGCCACACCTTGACCAGGTCGCGGTCGGCACCCTGCATCAGGCCGTCGAGCATCTCGACCACATCGAGCCGCGAGCCGAGCGTGGACGAATAGACGGTGCCCATTTCCAGGCCGATGATGCCGCCGCCGACGACCAGCATGCGCTTCGGGTTCTGGCGCAGTTCGAGCGCACCGGTCGAGGTGACGACGCGCGGATCGTCGTTCGGCAGGAACGGCAGCTTCACCGCTTCGGAGCCGGCAGCGATGACCGCCTGCTTGAAGCGGATCGTCTGGCGCTTGCCATCGGCCATCGCAACCGCCACATGGTGTGGATCGACGAACTCGCCATTGCCCTGCACCACCGTGACCTTGCGCATCTTGGCCATCGCGGCCAGACCGCCGGTCAGCTTGCCGACCACTTTTTCCTTGTGCGTCTTGAGCTTGCCGAGGTCGACCGTCGGCTTGCCGAAGCTGACGCCCAGCGCATCGAAGTGGCTGACCTCGTCCATCACCGCGGCGACGTGCAGCAGCGCCTTCGACGGGATGCAGCCGACGTTCAGGCACACGCCGCCGAGCGTCGCGTAACGTTCGACCAGCACCGTCTTCAGCCCGAGGTCGGCGGCGCGGAAGGCGGCCGTGTAGCCGCCCGGACCGGCGCCGATGCACCAGCAGGTCGCACTCGAGATCGGCGCCACCGCCGTAGCTCGCGCGCCGGTGCCGGAGCCGGCGCGGCAGACGGCGCTGGCCGCAGCGGCGCGGGGCAGCAGCGGACGGCGCTGGCCGGTGCGGCGGCAGCCGCCTCGCCGGCCGCCTCGAGCGACAGGATCACGCTGCCTTCGTTGATCGTGTCGCCGATCTTGAGCTTGACCTCCTTGACCACGCCGGCGTGCGACGACGGGATTTCCATCGACGCCTTGTCGCTCTCGACGGTGATCAGGCTTTGCTCCTGCGTGATCGTGTCGCCGGCCTTGACCAGCAGTTCGATCACCGCGACGTCCTTGAAGTCGCCGATGTCGGGGACCTTGATATCGATCAGTGCCATCTTGTCGTTCCCCTTACAGCATCACGCGACGGAAGTCGGTCAGGATCTGACCGAAGTAGGCATTGAAGCGCGCAGCCGCTGCGCCGTCGATGACCCGGTGGTCCCAGCTCAGGCTGAGCGGCAGCATCAGGCGCGGCTGGAACGCCTTGCCGTCCCAGCGCGGCTCGATCGCGCTCTTGCACACGCCCATGATCGAGACCTCCGGCGCATTGATGATCGGCGTGAAGTAGCGCCCGCCGATGCCGCCGAGCGAGCTGATCGAGAAGCAGCCGCCGGTCATGTCGGCCGGGCCGAGCTTGCCGTCGCGTGCCTTCTTGGCCAGTTCGCCCATCTCCTGCGAGATCTGCATCACGCCCTTCTTGTCGGCATCGCGGATCACCGGCACGACCAGCCCGTTCGGCGTGTCGGCGGCAAAACCGATGTGGAAGTACTTCTTGAGCACCAGCGTGTCGCCGTCGAGCGAGGCATTGAACTCGGGAAACTTCTTCAGCGCCGCGACCGACGCCTTGATCATGAAGGCGAGCATCGTCAGCTTGACGCCGCTCTTCTCGTTCTCCTTGTTCAGCTGGACCCGGAACGCTTCGAGTTCGGTGATGTCGCAGTCGTCGTGGTTGGTGACGTGCGGGATCACCACCCAGTTGCGGTGCAGGTTGGCGCCGCTGATCTTCTTGATCCGGCCCAGCTCCTTGCGCTCGATCTCGCCGAACTTGGTGAAGTCGACCTGCGGCCAGGCGAGCAGGCCCGGGAATGCGCCGCCACCGCCGGCGGCTGCGCCGGCCGGCGCCTTGGCCGCCTGCGCCTGCGTTCGCGTCGCGCCGGACATCACCGACTTGACGAAGCCGGCGACATCCTCGTGCGTGATCGCGTCCTTTCGGCCCGCTGCCGCCGACCTCCGCCGAGCGGCACGCCGAGCTCGCGCGCCAGCTTGCGCACCGACGGCGAGGCATGCGGCAGCTTGCCGGTCGGCGCTGCCGGCTGGTGCGCCGGCAGTGCGGCCGTGGGCGAGACGCGGTCGCCGCCAGCGCCAGCGGACGGCGCCGGGGCCGGCGCCGATGCCGGCGCAGCAGCCGCGGCAGGAGCCGATGCGCGTGGCGGCAGCCGGCGCCGCGGCGGCGCCGCTGGCGCCCTCGACGATCACGACCACCGAGCCCTCGGTCACCTTGTCGCCGACCTTGACCCGGACCTCCTTCACCGTCCCGGCGTGCGACGACGGGATCTCCATCGACGCCTTGTCGCTCTCGACGGTGATCAGGCTCTGCTCCTGCTCGATCTGGTCGCCCGGCTTGACCATCACCTCGATCACCGCGACCTCGTCGAAATCGCCGATGTCGGGCACCTTGACCTCGACCGGACCGCTCGACGCAGCCGGCGCAGCTCGGTGCCGATGCCGGCGCCGCCGCGCTGCGCATGGAGCCGGGGCGGCAGCCGGTGGCCGGGGCAGCCGCAGGGGCTGGCGCATCCCCCTCGCCCTCGGCTTCGATGATCGCGACCAGCGAACCCTCGCTGATCTTGTCGCCCAGGGCGACCTTCAGCTCCTTGACCACGCCCGCATGCGACGACGGGATCTCCATCGATGCCTTGTCGCTCTCGACCGTCAGCAGCGACTGCTCGACCTTGATCGTGTCACCCGGCTTGACCAGCAGCTCGATGATCTCGACATCCTTGAAATCCCCGATGTCCGGAACCTTGACTTGCACCTGCGCCATGTTGTTAGTCTCCGTGTGTTGTTATGCGTAGAGCGGGTTGATCTTGTCGGCCTGGATGCCGTATTTCTTGATCGCGTCGGCCACCTTCGACGCCTTGACGCTGCCTTCGTCGGCCAGCGCCTTCAGCGCCGCGACCACGATGTAGTGGCGGTTGATCTCGAAGTGCTCGCGCAGCTTGGTGCGGAAGTCGCTGCGACCGTAGCCGTCGGTGCCGAGCACCCTGTAGGTGCGACCCTTCGGCATGAAGGCGCGGATCTGCTCGGCGTAGTTCTTCATGTAGTCGGTCGATGCGATCACCGGACCGTCGTGCGGGCTGAGCTGCTCGGCGACGATACGACACCTTCGGCTGCTCGGTCGGGTGCAGCAGGTTCCAGCGCTCGGTGGCCTGGCCGTCGCGGGCCAGCTCGTTGAAGCTCGGGCAGCTCCAGATGCTCGCGCCGACGCCCCAGTCTTCCTCGAGCAGCTTCTTGGCGGCGATCGACTCGCGCAGGATGGTGCCGCTGCCGAGCAGGTTGACGTGGCCCTTCTCCTTCTTGAGCGAGCTCTCTTCGAGCAGGTACATGCCCTTGATGATCTGCTCCTCGGTGCCGGCCTTCAGGCCCGGCATCGGGTAGTTCTCGTTGAGCAGCGTCAGGTAGAAGTAGACGTTGTCCTGCTTCTCGACCATGCGCTTCAGGCCGTGGTGCAGGATCACGCCGACCTCGTGCGCGAAGGTCGGGTCGTAGCTGATGCAGTTCGGGATCGTGCCGGCCAGGATGTGGCTGTGGCCGTCCTCGTGCTGCAGGCCTTCGCCGTTGAGCGTGGTGCGTCCCGAGGTGCCGCCGAGCAGGAAGCCGCGCGCCTGCATGTCGCCGGCCGCCCACGCCATGTCGCCGATGCGCTGGAAGCCGAACATCGAGTAGTAGACGTAGAACGGGATCATGACCCGGTTGTTGGTCGAGTACGAGGTGGCGGCGGCGATCCAGCTGCCCATGCCGCCGGCCTCGTTGATGCCCTCCTGCAGGATCTGGCCGGCCTTGTCCTCCTTGTAGTACATGACCTGGTCCTTGTCGACCGGGGTGTACTTCTGGCCATCGGGGTTGTAGATGCCGATCTGGCGGAACAGGCCTTCCATGCCGAAGGTGCGCGCCTCGTCGACCAGGATCGGCACCGTGCGCGGACCGAGCTGCTTGTCGCGCAGCAGCTGGGTCAGGAAGCGCACATAGGCCTGGGTGGTCGAGATCTCGCGGCCTTCGGCGGTCGGCTCGAGCACCGCCTTGAAGGTCTCGAGCGGCGGCACCTCGAGCGCTCTCGTCGGCACGCGGGCGGCGCTTGGGCAGGTAGCCGCCGAGCGCCTTGCGCCGCTCCTGCAGGTACTTCATCTCCGGCGTGTCGTCGGCCGGCTTGTAGAACGGGATGTCCTTGTCGATCTGCTCGTCGCTGACCGGGATGTTGAAGCGGTCGCGGAAGCTCTTGATGTCGTCGTCGGTCAGCTTCTTGGTCTGGTGCGCGGTGTTCTTGCCCTCGCCGCTCTTGCCCATGCCGAAGCCCTTGACGGTCTTGATCAGCATGACCGTCGGCTGGCCCTTGGTGTTGACCGCGCGGTGATAGGCCGCGTAGACCTTCTGCGGATCGTGGCCGCCGCGGTTCAGGCGCCAGATGTCGTCGTCGGTCAGCTTGGACACCATCTCGAGCAGCTTGGGATGCTGGCCGAAGAAGTGCTTGCGCACGAAGGCGCCGTCGTTGGCCTTCATCGCCTGGTAGTCACCGTCGACGGTGTCCATCATCACCTTGCGCAGGATGCCGTCCTTGTCGCGCGCCAGCAGCGGATCCCAGTAGCCGCCCCACAGCAGCTTGATCACGTTCCAGCCGGAGCCGCGGAACTCGCCCTCGAGCTCCTGGACGATCTTGCCGTTGCCGCGCACCGGGCCGTCGAGGCGCTGCAGGTTGCAGTTGACGATGAAGATCAGGTTGTCGAGCTTCTCGCGCGCGGCCAGGCCGATCGCGCCGAGCGATTCCGGCTCGTCCATCTCGCCGTCGCCGCAGAAGACCCAGACCTTGCGCTCGCGCGGTGTCGGCGATGCCGCGTGCATGCAGGTACTTCAGGAAGCGCGCCTGGTAGATCGCCATCAGCGGGCCGAGGCCCATCGAGACGGTCGGGAACTGCCAGAACTCGGGCATCAGCTTCGGGTGCGGATAGCTCGACAGGCCCTTGCCGTCGACCTCCTGGCGGAAGTTGAGCAGCTGCTCCTCGCTGATGCGGCCTTCCATGAAGGCGCGGGCGTAGATGCCGGGCGACGAGTGGCCCTGGATGTACAGCAGGTCGCCGCCGTGGTCGCCGTCGTCGGCATGCCAGAAGTGGTTGAAGCCGGCGCCGAACATCGTGGCCAGCGACGCGAAGCTCGAGATGTGGCCGCCGAGGTCGCCGCCGTCGTCCGACGTGCAGGCGGTTCGCCTTGACGACCATCGCCATCGCATTCCAGCGCATGTAGGCGCGCAGCCGCTCCTCGATCTCGAGGTTGCCGGGGCAGCGCTCCTCCTGGTCGGCCGGGATCGTGTTGACGTAGGCGGTGCGGGCCGAGAACGGCACGTCGATGCCGGCCTGGCGCGCATGATCGATCAGCTGCTCGAGCAGGAAGTGGGCGCGCTCGCCTCCCTCGGTGCCGATCACCGCCGACAGCGCGTCGAGCCACTCGCGGGTTTCGGCGGAATCGGAATCGTTGGCGGCAGCGCCGGGAAAGGATTTCGACGGCTCAGGCATGGCGGACATGTTGTCTCCTGGTGGGTGGATCGGACCGGGCGGAAGTTTCCCACAACTTCAACTATTTTTCAAATAGCGCTACAGCATTTCATAATGTGAAATTGATCGCGTGGCTTGGATTCAGTTCGGCGCACGCAGCCACGATAATCGCGGCGATGCCCACCTTTCGACGAACTGCGGTGCGCAGCCGGAACCGGCCGAGTGCGCCGCGCCGGCTGTTCGGCCGCTGGTGGCGCAAGCAGTCGCCGTCGCGGCAGGACCGCTTTGCCACCCTCGGGCCCGCTGGTTTCGGTGCTGCTTTTTCTGGCGGCCATCATCTCGGCGTTCTGGTACTTGCGCAACGAGGAATTCGAGCGCGAGCAGGAGTCGGTGCAGCGCGACACCGAGATCACCCAGCAGCAGATCCGGCTGCGCCTGATCGAGAACCAGGAGCAGCTGATCGGGATCGCGCGCGATCTGGTGTCCGGCACGCTCGACACGCGACGGCTTCGTGGCCCAGGCGGCGGCGCTTCATGCGCGAACGGCCCGAGATCGACCGCGCTGATCTGGATCGATGCCGAACGCGAGCCGCAGGGCGTCTACCTCGCGTCGCGCTTCTCGGTCGATTCGACCTTCGCGCAGGAGGATCTGGCGGATTCGCTGCCACGCATCGACCAGCCGACGCCGCCCGAGTCGGCCTTCCTGGCGACCAAGGCCTGGCGCCAGCCGGTCTATTCGGCGCCGATCGTCGACGAGCAGGCGAATCGCATCGCTGCAGGTGCACATTCCGCTGCTCGACCGCAACATCTTCCTCGGCGACCTGATCGCCGAATACTCGGCCGAAAACCTGCTGCGCTTCCACGTGCCGCCGAGGTCGCGAAGCGCCACACGATCAAGCTGGTCGACGCCCAGGATCAGGTGCTCGCCGGCACGGTGATGGCGTCGCCAGGCGCGCCGCGCCCGGCGTCGATCGTGCACGAGCTGCCGCTCGCACCGGCGAACAACGGCATCGCGATGCGGGCGCTCGGTCATCGCACCTCGATCGGCCTGATCAGCAACACGCTTGTTCTGGATGGTCGCCGCGCTCAGCGTGCTGACGGTCTGGATGCTGCTCGGCACCTGGCGCCACATGCGGCGGCGCCTGCAGATGCAGGACACGCTGATCTCGGAGGCGAACTTCCGTCGCGCGATGGAAAACTCGATGCTGACCGGCATGCGCGCGATGGACATGGACGGCGTGATCACCTATGTCAATCCGGCATTCTGCGCCATGACCGGCTTCTCCGAGGCCGAGACTGATCGGCGGCCGGCCGCCTTTTCCGTACTGGCCACCCGACCGCCACGAGGAGAACACCCGGCTGCTGCAACAGGAACTGAAGGGCCGCAGCCCGGCCGGCGGCATCGAGGTCAAGGTGATGCGCAAGGACGGCTCGCTGTTCGACTCCCGCATGTACGTCTCGCCGCTGATCGATCCGAAGGGAATGCAGACCGGCTGGATGACGTCGATGACCAACATCACCGAGGCCAAGCGCATCCGCGACCAGCTGTCGGCATCGCACGAGCGCTTCACGACCGTGCTCGAAGGCCTGGATGCCGCGGTCTCGGTGATGTCGGTCCAGCAGGGCGAACTGCTGTTCGCGAACCGCTCGTACCGGCTCTGGTTCGGCGCCGACGGGCAGGGTCACGTGCAGATGGCCGGCGGCGAGGTCGGCGTGTCGCTGCTCGGACACCTCCGACGACGCGGTCGACGACCTCGGCGGCCTGCCGACCCAGGAGATCACCGACGCCGGGTCGGATTCGCGCGAGGTGCGCATCGACGGCCTGAACAAATGGTTCGACGTGCGCGCGCGCTACCTGCAGTGGACCGACGGACGGCTGGCGCAGATGCTGATCGCCACCGACGTCACCGCGCGGCGCCATGGCCGAGGCGCAGGCCGCCGCCCAGGCCGAGAAGGCGCAGGTGACGAGCCGGCTGGTGACGATGGGCGAGATGGCGTCTTCGGTGGCGCATGAACTGAACCAGCCGCTGACCGCGATCACCAACTACTGCAACGGCATGATCACGCGCGTCAACAAGGACGCGATCGCCAAGCCCGACCTGATCGCCGCGCTCGACAAGACCGCGCGCCAGGCGCAGCGGGCCGGCCAGATCATCCACCGCATCCGCGCCTTCGTGAAGCGCAGCGAGCCGCAGCGCCAGCCGACGCGCGCCGGCACCATCGTCGAGGATGCGGTCGAACTCGCCAGCATCGAGCTGCAAGCGGCGCAACGTCTCGATCCGCACCTACGTCGCGCAGCGGCTGCCGCCGCTGATGGCCGACCCGATCCTGATCGAGCAGGTGCTGCTGAACCTGCTGAAGAATGCGGCCGAGGCGATCGACGCCGCCGGCCTGCCACCGTCGCGGCGCAGCATCGAACTGCGCGTGATCCCGCGCCACACGCCCGGACGAAGGCGGCGTGATCGAATTCAGCGTCACCGACATGGGCCCGGGCATCAAGGACGAGGTGATCGCCCGGCTCTACGAGGCCTTCTTCTCGACCAAGGCCGACGGCCTGGGGATCGGATTGAGTCTGTGCAGGACCATCATCGAGTCGCACCGGGGCCGGATCCGTGCGCAGAACCTCTACAATGGCGACGTGGCAACGGGCTGCTGTCTTTGCCTTCACGCTGCCGGTCGACAGTTCGCGCCTCGAGGCGTCCCCTCCTCCCATTCCAGCGGTCACGACATGAGCTTGATACCGAAGAAGGGCACCGTCTACGTCGTCGACGACGACGAAGCGGTGCGAGATTCATTGCAATGGTTGCTCGAGGGCAAGGATTACCGCGTCAAGTGCTTCGATTCATCCGAATCGTTCCTGTCCCGCTTCGATCCGCGCGAGGTCGCCTGCCTGATCGCCGACATCCGCATGGACGGCATGAGCGGACTCGAGCTGCAGGATCGGCTGATGGAGCGTCGCAGTCCGCTGCCGATCGTCTTCATCACCGGCCACGGCGACGTGCCGATGGCGGTCACGACGATGAAGAAGGGTGCGCTCGATTTCATCGAGAAGCCGTTCAAGGAAGACGAACTGCTGAATCTGGTCGAGAAGATGCTCGACCAGGCGCGGTCCTCGTTCAGCCAGCACCAGGAAGCGGCCAGCCGCGACGCCCTGCTGTCGCGCCTGACGACGCGCGAGTCGCAGGTGCTCGAACGCATCGTGGCCGGCCGCCTGAACAAGCAGATCGCCGACGACCTGGGCATCAGCATCAAGACGGTCGAGGCGCACCGCGCCAACATCATGGAAAAGCTCAACGCCAATACGGTCGCCGACCTGCTGAAGATCGCGCTCGGCGCGCAGGCCAAGACCTGACCGGCGCCGGATCAAACCGGTCGTCGCCATCATCCGAGGCCGCTGACAGCGGCCTTTTTCCATTCCGAAGACCGAATCCAGATGACTGCCCAGTTGATCGACGGCGTGGCCGCTGTCCCGCACAGTTGCGCGCCGACGATCGCGCAGCGCGCAGCCGCGCTCGCTGAGCGCGGCATCCGACCCGGCCTGGCGGTGATCGTGGTCGGCGACAACCCGGCCAGCCAGGTCTATGTCCGCAACAAGATCAAGGCCTGCGGCGAAGCCGGACTGCATTCGGTGCTCGAGGCACATCCGGCGACCCTGTCCGAAGCCGATCTGCTGGCGCGCATCGACGCGCTGAATCGCCGATCCCGGCGATCCACGGCATCCTGGTGCAGCTGCCGCTGCCGCGATCACATCGACGAACAGCGTGTGATCGAGGCGATCGCGCCGGCCAAGGATGTCGACGGCTTCCACATCGCGAGCGCCGGCGCACTGATGGTCGCCCGCCCGGGTGACGCCGACCTCGGCGGCGGCTTCCGGCCCTGCACGCCCTACGGCTGCATGAAGCTGCTCGAGTCGATCGGCTGCGACCCGCGCGGCAAGCATGCGGTGGTGATCGGGCGCAGCAACATCGTCGGCAAACCGATGGCGCTGCTGCTGCTGCAGGCGAGCGCGACCGTCACCATCTGCCACAGCGCCACCGTCGACCTCGCGGCGCACACCCGGCAGGCCGACATCGTCGTCGTCGCCGTCGGGCGGCGCAACACCTTGACCGCCGACATGATCAAGCCCGGGGCGGTCGTGATCGACGTCGGCATGAATCGCGACGATCAAGGAAAGCTATGCGGCGACGTCGATTTCGCCGGTGTTTCCGCGATAGCCTCGGCCATCACGCCGGTTCCCGGCGGTGTCGGTCCGATGACGATCACGATGCTGCTGATGAATACCGTCGAGGCCGCCGAGCGCGCCGCGCGCCGGGCTTCCGTATCTGCCTGAACGACCGCACGCCATGTCCAATCCGCTGCTGATTCCGCCCCAAGAGCTGCCCCGCTTCGCCGCCATCCGACCCGAGCACGTCGCGTCGGCCATCGACGAACTGCTGCGCGATGCCGAGGCGGCGCTGGTCGAGGTGACGGCCGACGCGTTTCCGGCCGACTACGAGGCGCTGTCGCGGGTGCTCGACGTCGCAACCGAGCGCCTGGGGCGTGCCTGGGGTGCGGTGAGTCACCTGAACAGCGTGGCCGACACCCCGGAACTGCGGGCCGCCTACAACGAGAACCTGCCGCGCATCACCGAGTTCCACGCCCGCCTCGGCGCCGACGAGCGCCTGTACGCGAAGTACAAGGCGGTGATGGCAAGCCCGGCCGGCGCCGCCTTGTCGCTGCCGCGCCGGCGCGCGCTGTCGAACGCGCTGCGCGACTTCGTCCTGTCCGGTGCCGAGCTGCAAGGCGACGCCCGGCAGCGCTTCGCGCAGTTGCAGGAAAGCCAGGCGGCGCTGGCGCAGCAGTTTTCCGAGCATGTGCTCGACGCCACCGACAGCTTTGCGCTCGTCGTCGGCGCCGATGAGCTGGACGGCGTTCCCGACGATGTGCGCCAGGCCAGCGCGCAGCGCGGCCGAGGCCGCCGGTCAAGCCGAAGGCCACCAGCTGAGCCTGCACATGCCGGTCTACCTGCCGGTGATGCAGTATGCGCAGAACCGCTCGTTGCGCGAACGGATGTACCGCGCCCACGTCACCCGGGCAAGCGAATTCGGCCCGGCCGAACTCGACAACGGGCCGCTGATGCGCGACCTGCTCGCGCAACGCCAGGAAGAAGCCCAGTTGCTCGGCTACCGCAGCCATGCCGAGGTGTCGCTGGTGCCGAAGATGGCTGAATCGCCGCAGCAGGTGCTCGACTTCCTGCACGATCTGGCCCGGCGCGCGCGCCCCCATGCCGAGCGCGACCTGGCCGAGCTGCGCGACTTCGCGCGCAGCGAGCTCGGGATCGAAGACCTGCAGGCCTGGGACAGTGCCTTCGCGAGCGAGAAGCTGAAGGAGGCGCGCTACGCGTTCAGCGACAACCTGGTCAAGCAGTATTTCACCGAGCCGAAGGTGCTCGAGGGTCTGTTCCGCATCATCGAGACCATGTTCGAGGTCGAGATCCGTGCCGACAGCGCGGAGACCTGGCACCCGAGTGTGCGCTTCTTCCGCATCGAGCGCGCCGGCAAGCTGGTCGGCCAGTTCTACCTCGATCCGTACGCCCGCACCGGCAAGCGGCCCGGCGCCTGGATGAACGACGAACGCTCGCGCTGGTCCCGGCCGGATGGCGTCTCCGGTGCGCTGCAGACGCCGGTTGCCCACCTGGTCTGCAACTTCGCATCCGCCGGTGGCAATGGATGGCCGCGAACGCCCGGCCCTGCTGACGCACGACGACGTCACGACGCTGTTCCATGAATTCGGACACGGTCTGCACCACCTGCTGACCCAGGTCGACGAGATCGGGGTGTCGGGCATCGCCGGTGTCGAGTGGGACGCGGTCGAACTGCCGAGCCAGTTCATGGAGAACTTCTGCTGGGAATGGGAGGTCGTGCGGCGCCTGACCGCGCATGTGGACAGCGGCGAGCCGCTGCCGCGCGAGCTGTTCGACAAGATGCTCGCGGCGAAGAACTTCCAGAGCGGGCTGCAGACGCTGCGCCAGGTCGAGTTCGCGCTGTTCGACATGCGACTGCACGCGACGCCTGGCAGCGAGACCGATGTGCAGGCGGTCCTCGACGACGTCCGGCGCGAGGTCAGCGTGCTCACCCCGCCGCCGTTCAACCGCTTCCAGCACGGCTTCTCGCACATCTTCGGCGGTGGCTACAGCGCCGGCTACTACAGCTACAAATGGGCCGAGGTGCTGAGCGCCGACGCCTGGGGTGCCTTCGAGGAGCAGGCCGGCAGCGGTGGCTCGGTGCTCGATGTGGCCACCGGTCGGCGCCTGCGCACCCAGGTGTTCGAGACCGGTGGATCGCGCCCCGCGATGGACAGCTTCAAGGCCTTCCGCGGCCGCGAGCCGAGCATCGACGCCCTGCTGCGGCACCAGGGCATGGGCTGAAGGAGGCGGTCAGGATGGCCTCTCGAAGCAACCTCGCAGCGGCTGGCCTGACCGGCCTGGCCTTCACCGTGGCGTGCCTGCTTCCCGCCACGTCCTCGGCACAGTACAAGGTGGTCGGACCGGACGGACGCACCACCTACACCGATCGGCCGCCGCCTGCGACGCCGGTTGCCACACCCGGGCGGGCAACCGCGCCAGCGGCTGACGGCGCCGCCGCGCCGGCGCCGTCCGCGGCGCTTCCGTACGAACTGCGCAGCGCCGCCGCCCGCTACCCGGTCACCCTGTATGCATCGCGCACCTGCGCGGCCTGCGATGCCGGTCGCCAGCTGCTGCGCCAGCGCGGCATCCCCTACGCCGAACGGCTGGTCGCCGACGGTGATGGTGAGCTGCTGCAACGCCTCACCGGGGGCCGCGAGGTGCCGGCGTTGACGATCGGCAGTCAGTCGTTGCGCGGCTTCTCACCCGACCAGTGGAGTGCCTACCTCGACGCGGCCGGCTATCCCCGCCAGTCGACGCTGCCGCCGGGCCAGGCGGCGCCACGTCCGGTTCCGCTTGCCGCCCCTGCAGCGGCGCCAACGGCTTCTGCCGCACCGGTAGCGCCGGTTGCAGCCGACGAGTCGCCGCCGGCAGCAGCGCCGTCCGGCACGATCCGCTTCTGAGACGACGCACCGCGCGGCAGCGCTCAGAGCCGTCGCGCGACGCGGCTGCCGGCGCCGACCACCAGCGCCACCAGCCAGAACAGGCCGGCAGCGCCGACCGCCGTTCCCATGGCAGCCGAACAGCAGCGGCATCAGGCTGCTCGACAGGTTGATCGCCATCGAACGCAGGGCGATCGCCTCGCCGTGGCGCTGCGTCCGGCGTGATCTGGTGCAGCTTGGACATGATCATCGGCTGCACCGACCCGAGCGCCAGGCCGAGCAGCACGGCACACACGCCCATCGCCCATTCCGCAACGGCGAACGGATAGGCGGCCAGCACCGCCGCCGCGAGCAGCATCGCGCCGGCCAGCACCTGGGCTTCGCTGAGCCGGTGCGCCAGCACCGGGATCAGCAGCCGCACCAGCGCCACCGCCAGCGCAAACAGACCCAGGATCAGATGCCGATCGCCGACGCGCTGATGCCTCGCTCATGGCCGAGGATCGGCAGGATGAAGGCGTGCAGGTCCCAGCTCGCGGTGATCAGCCAGCTGGTCAGGATCAGGCGTCGCATGCCCGGCGCGCGCAGCAGGTCCCACGAGCGCAGGCGCGGCAGCCCGCCACCGGCGGCGACCCCGTGCGCGCGAGCCGGCACCGTCCTCACCGTCCGCGGCACGGCGCGTGCAGACAGCAGCGCGGCCAGCGGCAGCAGCATCAGCAGCGCGAAGGCGGCACGAAATCCGGAGGCATCGATCAGCAGGCCGGCAACCACCGGCCCGACGACATTGGACAGCGCCGGCGCCAGCCCGAGCCAGCTGAAGATGCGGATGCGCTCGACGCTGACGCCGGCCATGTCCCCGGCACGGCGCTGGATCGCGATCAGGCCGATGTTGGCACCGGCACCGGTCAGCAGGGCCGCCACGCAGGCCGCTGCAAACTCGCCACTCACCGTCGCGACCACGCCGCCGAGTGAATGACAGCGCGATCGCGATGCGCAGCGGACGGTGGTAGCCGTGCCGATCGGCCATCCGGCCGGCCGGCAGTGCCAGCACGATCGGCGCCAGCGCGAACAGCGCCAGCAACGCGCCGACCGCGGCTTCCGAATGACCCTGGCGCAGCGCCTGCAGCGGCGCCGCCATGCGCACGCCGGTCATGCAGGCATGCAGGCTGATCTGCCCGAGGATCAGCGCCAGCAACGGTCGCGAGAAGCGGGCCGGAGCGGCCGGTCCGCGGTCGTCGGCCGACCCGTCGCTCACCGGCGCCGCGCGCCGCGCCGGCAGCGATGCGACACGCCGCGCCGCGGGCAACGATCGCGGTCGGCTGGCCGACGGATGACAGGATGCGGAACGCCGAGCGACTTCATGGCCGGATTGTCGCAGCCCGGACCGCGCAGAGAGGCCGCCAGGGCGGCATGGCGGCAGCTCCGTGTCGGCGTTATCCCGCTTGACGCGTGACGCACCTGCACCAAGGCTCGATGCCATGACGCCGACCCCCCACCCCTCCCCGTCCGAGCTCGGCGGCGCGCCCCCGACAAGCCCCTCGCTGGCAGAGCTGATCGCCAATGCCTCGCTCGAAATCGCACCGCGCGAGCGCATCCACGTCGGCGCGGTGGCCGATGCGCTGCCGAAGCAGACCGGCATCTATGTGCCGGCTCCGGCGTCGCGCCCGCTCGCCGACACGCTGGAAGCGATCGGCGCCGTCCGACACGCCGGCCTCGACCCGGTGCCGCACATCGCCGCACGGCGCTTCGGCAGCCGTGCCGAGCTGAACGGGTTTCTGGACACGGCCGTCAGGCGGCACGGCGTGCGCCGGGTGCTGCTGATCGCCGGCGACGAGGCGCGGCCGCTCGGTCCTTACCGGGGTGCGGTCGACGTGCTCGAGGACGGCGTGCTGTCGGCGGTCGGCGTGCGCGAAGTCGGCATCGCCGGCTACCCGGAAGGACACACCGGCATCCCGACCGAGGCACTCGACGCCGCGCTGTCGCGCAAGCTGCAGCTCGCCCGCCAGCAGCAGATCGGCAGCTACATCGTCACCCAGTTCTCGTTCTCCCCGGCGCGCATCCTGGCCTGCTGCGCCGACCTGGCCCGCCGTGCGCCCGGCGTGCCGGTCTATGTCGGCATCGCCGGTCCGGCCGAACCAGCGGTCCTGATGCGCTACGCCCGGCGCTGCGGCGTCAGTGACACGCTGCGTGCGATGCCCCACCTCGGGGCCAACATGGCGGGCCTTGCGACCCACACCGACCCGCTCGACCAGCTGCTGTCGCTGGCGCATCACTGCGACCTGCATCCGGCTCACAACATCGTGGGCATCCACCTGTACAGCTTCGGCGGCACGGTGCGCAGCGCCCACTGGCTGCAACAGCAGCTGCAGTCGCCGGGCCGCCACTGAGCGCCGGCGTCAGCCCGGCAGGCGATTGATCGGCGTCGGCGGGCGGCCCGCGTCCGGGCCGCGGCCGAGCGCGGCGATCAGGTTGTCGGCCGCCAGGTCGGCCATGGCCCGCCGCGTCGGCACGGTGGCGCTGGCGATGTGCGGCGTCAGCACGACGTTCGGCACGTCGAGCAGATCCGGGATGCACCTTCGGCTCGCCCTCGAACACGTCGAGGCCGGCGGCGGCGATGCGGCTGCTCGCGCAGCGCCTGCGCCAGCGCCGCGTCGTCGACGATGCCGCCGCGCGCGATGTTGATCAGGCGTGGCGGTCGGCTTCATCAGCGCCAGCTCGGCCGCGCCGATCGCGTGGTGCGACGCCGGCGAATACGGCAGCACCAGCACCAGGTGGTCGGCGCTGCTGCAGCAGCTCGTCCTTGCTCGACGTAGCGCGCCTTGCACTCGGCCTCGAGCTCGGGCGTCAGGCGCGAGCGGTTGTGATAGATCACCTTCATGCCGAAGCCGATGCGCGCCGCGCCGCGCGATGCCCTGGCCGATGCGGCCCATGCCGAGGATGCCGAGCGTGGTGCCGTGCACGTCGGTGCCGGCGAACATGTCGTAGCGCCACTTGGTCCACTTGCCGGCGCGCAGGAAATGCTCGCTCTCGGTGACGCGGCGCGCGGTGGCCATCAGCAGCGCGAAGCCGAAGTCGGCCGTGGTCTCGGTCAGCACGTCGGGCGTGTTGGTGCCCAGCACGCCGCGCGCGGTCATCGCGTCGACGTCGAAGTTGTTGTAGCCGACCGCCATGTTGGCGCAGATCTTCAGCTGCGGGCGGCGGCCAGCACCTCGGCGTCGATGCGCTCGCTGCCGGTGGTGAAGCGCGCCGGCCTTGCCCTGCAGGCGCCGGATCAGTTCGGCCTTGCTCCAGACCTCGTCGGCCGGGTTGTCGGCTCGACGTCGAAATGCTCGCGCAGGCGGGCGATCGTCTCGGGGAAGATGGCGCGGGCGACCAGGATCTGCGGCTTGTCATGGGATGCTCCTGTCTCAGTCAGAACCAGATGAAGGTCATGACGACGAACAGCGGCACCAGGATCGCGCACCGACCAGGCCATGTAGCCGAAGAAGCTCGGCATCGTGACGCCGCGGTCCTCGGCGATGGCCTTGACCATCAGGTTGGGCGCGTTGCCGATGTAGGTGTTGGCGCCCATGAACACCGCGCCGGCCGAGATGGCCGCCAGCGTGCGTGGCGTAGCGTCGTCATCAGCGCCTGCGGGTCGCCGCCGGCGGTGTTGAAGAACACCAGGTAGGTCGGCGCGTTGTCGAGGAACGAGCTGCAGCACGCCGGTGGCCCAGAAATACATCGCCGGGATCGGGCTGGCCGTCGGGCCGGTCACGGCGGACGACGACCGCGCCGAACGGCCCGTCGACGCCGGCGCGCAGCATCGCGATCACCGGGATGATGGTCAGGAAGATGCCGGCGAACAGCTTGGCCACCTCGGCCATCGGCGCCCAGGTGAACTGGTTCTGCTCGCGCGGCGCGCTGCGGCGTGATCTGCAGCGAGAGCGAGCGCGAGCAGCGAGCAGGCCGACATCGCGCACCAGGCCCGGCAGGTCGACGTCGGCGCCGGCGACGTTGAAGGCGATGCCCGACTTCCAGAAGCCGCTCATCAGCACCAGCCCGACGACGCCCGCCAGCAGCACGAAGTTGATCGGGCCCTCGAAGCCGATCGTCGGCGAGTCGGGCGTCGGGTCGACCGGCGTGCACGCCTTCGCGTGCGGTAGTACCAGCTGTCGAGCGACGTAGAAGATCGCCAGCAGCGCAGCCGACCAGGAACAGCGTCTCGCGGAAGATGTGCTGCACCGTCCAGAAGAAGTCGACGCCCTTCAGGAAGCCGAGGAACAGCGGCGGATCGCCCAGCGGCGTCAGCGAGCCGCCGACGTTGGACACGATGAAGATGAAGAACACGACCACGTGCGCCGTGTGCGTGCGGTTGTCGTTGGCGCGGATCAGCGGCCGGATCAGCAGCATCGACGCGCCGGTCGTGCCCATGAAGCTGGCCAGCACCGCGCCGATCGCCAGGATCGCCGGTGTTGAGCGCCGGGCTGCCGTGCAGGTTGCCGCGGATGTAGATGCCGCCGGCGACCGTGAACAGCGCCGTCGAGCAGGATGATGAACGGGATGTACTCGGCCAGCAGCGCGTGCACGAAGCTCGTCGCCGGCGACCGGCGACGCCGAAGACGGCCGCGAACGGGAGCAGGAAGGCCAGCGCCCAGGCGGCCGACGACCTTGCCGTAGTGGTGGTGCCAGAAGTGCGGCGCCAGCAGCGGCAGCAGCGCGATCGACAGCAGCACGCCGGCGAACGGCACGCCCCACAGCGGCGACAGCGCCGAGCCGTCGAACTCGGCGGCGCGTGCGCCGAGCGGCAGCAGCGCCAGCGCCGCTGCGGCCAGGCGGCGCAGCCACGGCAGCGATGTGGACCGCGCGACGGCGGACCGGTTGGCGCAGCAGCTCAGCGGATGCATGGCAGCAACCGGGGGCGCAGCGGAGCACAGATGGGGCGGCGGCAGATTGATTTCACGAGGTCTCCGTTGAGGGTTGTTGTTGCAACGTCAGCAGCAGCTGCTGCAGTACCGCGGGCAGCGCCGTCGGCCGCCGCGAGTGCCGATCGACATACACATGAACGAAATGGCCGCTCGCCGCCGTGCAGGCATCGCCGGGGCCGAACAGCCCGATCTCGTAGCGCACGCTCGAGCGGCCGACCGCCGCGACACGCAGCCCGGCCTCGACCGGCTGCGGGAATGCGAGCGACGAGAAGAAGTTGCAGTGCGTCTCGACCACCAGCCCGATCACCGCACCCTGCTGGAGGTCGAGCGCGCCGGCCTCGATCAGCATCGCGTTGACCGCGGTGTCGAACAGGCTGTAGTAGACGACGTTGTTCAGGTGCCCGTAGGCATCGTTGTCCATCCAGCGGGTATCCAGGCGGCGGAACCGGACATAGGCCGAGCGTGGCTCGGGCGCGGGACGGGTTGCTGCTGCGGACTGCCGATTCATGGCGCCATTGTTCCATCCGTGGCAGCCGCGCCGGCCATCGTTTCCGCCATCAGCCGGGCCCGCTGCCAGACCTGCCGCGCCTGGCATGCGAGTGACAACGTGGTGAACTGGATCGCGACCGTGTCGTCGATCACGCGGCCGTAGCCGCCGGCCATCGACAGCGCCACCGGGATGCCGCGGCGCTGCAAGGCATCGAGGACACGCCGGTCACGCTCGGCGATGCCGGCGGCGCTCAGCTTCAGCCGGCCGAGGCGATCGCCTTCGTGCGGATCGGCGCCGGCCAGGTAGAAGACCAGGCCGGGCAACCCGTCGCGATGGCGCTCCCACAGCTGCCCGAGGGCCGCATCGAGCGCCGCCAGGTAGGCCTCGTCACGGCAGCCATCGGGCAGCTCGACATCGAGATCGCTCGACTTCCTTGCGGAACGGAAAATTGTTGGCGCCGTGCAACGACAGCGTGAAGACGGTCGGGATCGTCGCGAAAGATCGCTGCCGTGCCATTGCCCTGGTGCACGTCGAGGTCGATCACCGCCACGCGCAGCAGCCGCCGCTGGCGCCGGTGCGACTCGGCCTGCATCAGTCGCGCGGCGACCGCGACATCGTTGAAGACGCAGTAGCCGCTGCCCCGGTCGGCCCCTGCATGGTGGGTGCCGCCGGCCAGGTTGGCTGCCACGCCGTCATGCGAGCGCAGTGCGCGCCGCCGCGATCGTCGCGCCGACCGAGCGCCGCGATCGCTCGACCATCCGCTCGCTCCACGGGAAGCCGATCTCGCGCTGCTCGGTCGGACTCAGCAGCCCGGCACTCACCGCGTCGATGTAGCGCGGCGTGTGCGCCAGGGCCAGTTCACCGTCGCTCGCAGGCGGCGCCTCGTGCAGTTCGATGCCCGGCAGCTCGGCCGCGACGCGCGCATGCAATGCGCTGTACTTGCCCATCGGGAAACGGTGTCCCGGCGGCAGCGGCAGCACGAACTGGCTGGAGTGGATAGGCCCGCATCGCGCCAATTGTGCCGAAGGCGTCACGGCGCCCTGAGCGGCAACGCCGCTGCAAAACTTGCTGCAATGCAACAAAAAACTTGAAATTCGTGCCGAGGTCGGTATACTTCGGCCTATGGTGCAGTGCAACAAATCCTGTACCTCGCAGTACCCGATCCGTTTGTTGACCTGTAACTCGCTGGAGAAAGAACCATGATCACCCCTGAACAATTGCTCGCCACCCAGAAGTCGAACGTCGAAACCCTGTTCGGCCTGACCACCAAGGCCTTCGAAGGCATCGAGAAGCTGGTCGAGCTGAACCTGCAGGTCGCGAAGGCCGCCATGGGCGAAGCCGCCGAGACGACCAAGGCCGCGCTGTCGGTCAAGGACGCGCAGGAGCTGATCGCCCTGCAGACCAGCCTGCTGCAGCCGGTTGCCGAAAAGGCCGCCGCCTACAGCCGGCATGTCTATGACATCGCCGCCACCACCAACGCCGAAGTCTCGAAGGTCGTCGAAGCGACCGCCGCCGACTCGCAGAAGAACTTCATGGCCGCGGTCGACAACGCCGTGAAGAACGCACCGGCCGGCAGCGAGAACGCGGTCGCGCTGGTCAAGTCGGCGGTCGCCGCTGCGAACAACGCCTACGAGACGCGTCCAGAAGGCCAGCAAGCAGGCCGCCGAAGTCGCCGAATCGAACTTCCAGACGATGGCCGACTCGGCCGTCAAGGCCAGCCAGGCGCGCTCCAAGGCGACCAAGCGCCCGGCCTGACCGGCCCGCTCCGCGGCATCGCCGCGGTAAAAAAACGTAGCCGAGGCGAACCAACCGGTCGGGTCTTGCACCTAACCTGGACTGCAGCGTCTTCTGCAGTGACCTTTGCTTGGTCTCCTCGGTACCCTGCGAATCTTCGATTCGACGGTACGTTCAGCCCGGTGCTCCGCACCGGGCTTTTTTTCGTCCATCGACATCTCATATACCGCTGACGAATAATCAAACGACGAATAAGTCGTTCTCAAATATAAGAAGCCTGCCTAAAGTCCGATCCTGATGGTGCCGGCGATGCCCCTGTCGCTGGCCAGCATTCGGACCTTTCATGGACTTCATGGCAATCGTCAGCGGCTTCGGCGTCGGCGCCATCGTCGGCATGACCGGCGTCGGCGGCGGCTCGCTGATGACGCCGCTGCTGCTGTCGGTCTTCAAGCTGCACCCGGCGGTCGCCATCGGCACCGACCTGTGGTTCGCCGCGCTGACCAAGTCGACCGGCTCGGTGGCTCACCACCGCGCCGGTCATGTCGACTGGCGCATCACCGCGCACGCTGCTGGCCGGCAGCCTGCCGGCCGCGCTCGCGACGATCGCCGCTCATGCACCTCACCGGCCTGACCAAGGACTGGGCCGGCGGGCTGACTTTCGCGCTCGGCATCGCGCTGCTGCTGACCGCGCTGGTCGTCGCCTATCGGCGCGCCTGGCACGCGCTCGGCCTGCGCCTCGAGCGCCACCTGCCCGAATCGCGCAAGCCGGCGCTGACGCTGCTGTGCGGCATCGTGCTCGGCGTGCTGGTGTCGCTGACGTCGATCGGCGCCGGTGCCATCGGCGCGACGCTGCTGATGCTGCTCTACCCACGCCTGCCGGCGCACCACATCGTCGGCACCGACATCGCCCACGCCGTGCCGCTGACGCTGGTCGCCGGCATCGGCCACGCCTGGCTCGGCCATGTCGACTGGGCCCTGCTCGGCGCGCTGCTGATCGGCTCGATGCCCGGCATCTGGATCGGCGCCAGGCTGACGCGGCGCATGCCCGAAGCGCTGGTGCGGGCGCTGCTGTGCGCCTCGCTGGTGACCGCCGGCCTGAAGGTCATCCACTGAATCCCGGCCCGGACCCTCCATGTACACCTACACCGATTTCGACCGCCACTTCGTCCACCAGCGCGCCGCCCAGTACCGCGACCAGCTGCAGCGCCGGCTGTCGGGCGAACTCGGCGAAGACGAGTTCCGCCCGCTGCGACTGCAGAACGGCTGGTATGTGCAGCGCCACGCGCCGATGCTGCGCATCGCCGTGCCGTACGGCGAGCTGAGCTCGACGCCAGCTGCGCGCGCTGGCGCGCATCGCGCGCGAATTCGACCGCCAGACCGCCGGCCCGCATGCCGGCCAGGGCGGCTACGGCCATTTCACGACGCGCCAGAACCTGCAGTTCAACTGGATCCCGATCGAACGCAGCGCCGACGTGATGGATGCGCTGGCCGCGGTCGACATGCACGGCATCCAGACCAGCGGCAACTGCATCCGCAACATCACCAGCGACTGCTTTGCCGGCATCGCCGCCGACGAGACGATCGATCCGCGGCCCGTACTGCGAAATCCTGCGCCAGTGGAGCACGCTGCACCCGGAGTTCGCCTTCCTGCCGCGCAAGTTCAAGATCGCGGTGACCGGTGCCGCCGAGGACCGCGCCGCGATCGCCTGGCACGACATCGGCCTGCAGCTGCTGAAGAACGACGGCCGGCGAGGTCGGCTTCAAGGTGCTGGTGGGCGGCGGCATGGGCCGCACGCCGGTGATCGGCACCGTCATCCGCGAGTTCCTGCCGTGGCAGCAGATCCTGCTGTTCATCGAGGCGATCGTGCGCGTCTACAACCAGCACGGCCGGCGCGACAACATGTACAAGGCGCGCATCAAGATCCTGGTCAAGGCCGAGGGCCAGCGCTTCATCGACGATGTGGCCGACGAGTTCGAGCACATCCTGAAGGACGACGTCGACGGCCAGTGCGCACCTGATCCCGCAGGCCGAGTTCGACCGCGTCGCGGCCTCGTTCGTGCTGCCCGAAGGCGTGCGGCCGGCGACCGGCCTGGCAGCCGCCGGCCGATGCGCCGGCCGGCCTTCCAGCGCTGGCTCGAGCGCAACACCCATGCGCACAAGGTGCCGGGCCACCGCGCCGTGACGCTGTCGCTCAAGCGGGCCGGTCAGCCGCCGGGCGACGTCACCGACCTGCCAGATGGACACCGCGGCCGACCTGGCCGACCGCTACAGCCACGGCGAGCTGCGGGTCTCGCACGACCAGAACCTGGTGCTGCCGTGGGTGCGCGAGAGCGACCTGCCGGCGCTGTGGAGCGCCGCGCGCGACGCCGGCTTCGCCACGCCGAACATCGGCCTGCTGACCGACATGATCGCCTGCCCGGGCGGCGATTTCTGCGCGCTCGCCAACGCACGCTCGATCCCGATCGCCGCCGCCATCAACGAGCGCTTCGACGACATCGACCGGCTGGCCGACATCGGCGACATCGACCTGCACATCAGCGGCTGCATCAATTCCTGCGGCCACCATCACAGCGGCCACATCGGCATCCTCGGCGTCGACAAGGACGGCGCCGAGTGGTATCAGGTCACGCTCGGCGGCTCCGACGGCTCGGCGCTCGACCCGCGACCCGGTGCCGGGCAAGGTGATCGGACCGTCGTTCGCAGCCGACGAGGTGCCCGACGTGCTCGAGGCGGTGATCGACACCTACCTCGAGCAGCGCAGCAGCGGCGAGCACTTCGTCGACACGGTGCGCCGCATCGGACTCGATTCGTTCAAGTCGGCGGCCAACGCGGTGCGCCGCGCCACCGCGCTCGGCCACTGAGCGCAACGCCTCGCACGACAGGATCCGCAGCATGAACTTCGTCAATCCGAAGACCGACCGCTGGCACACCGTCAGCGGCGAGGACGGCCCGTTCGTCACGCTGACGCCGGCGCCGCACAGCCTGCTCAGCCTGGCCCAATGGCACAGCGTGCGCGCCGCCTGGCCGGCACGACATGCCGGTCGGCGTGCAGCTGCCGAACGACTGCGACGTGACCGAGATCGACGCCGACCTGCCGCGGCTGGCGCTGGTCGCGCTGCACTTTCCGAAGTGGACCGACGGCCGCGCCTACAGCCAGGCCCGCGTGCTGCGCAGCCGCCTGCGCTACCGCGGCGAGATCCGCGCCACCGGCGAGGTGCTGGTCGACATGCTGCCGCTGCTGCACCGCACCGGCTTCGACGCCGTGGTGCTGCGTGCCGACCAGTCGCGCGCCAGCGCCGAGCAGGCCCTGCATCGGTTCAGCGCCCACTACCAGGGCGATGTAGCGCAGCCGCGAGCCGATCTTCGCCCGCGCGCCGGACGAACTGGCGGTGCTGAGCGGGCAGACCTTCATCGATTCGGGCGCATCGATATGAGCGCGATCGAGCTCTACGCGCGCCACACCGACGGGCTTCGAGCAGCGCCTGGGCCACAGCCATCGACCGTGCTGCGCGCCGCGGCGGCGGAGTTCGCCGGCGCCATCGTGCAGTCGACCAGCCTCGGCGCCGAAGACATGGTCGTGACCGACCTGATCGCCCGCCAGCGGCTGCCGATCGCACTGGCCACGCTCGACACCGGCATGCTGCACCCGCAGACACTCGACCTGATCGCGCCGCATCCGCGCAGCACTACCGGCTCGACGGTGGAGGTCTTCCGCCCGGTGCACGAGGCGACGCTCCAGTTCGTCCGTCGACACGGCGAGCGATGCGATGTACCGCAGCATCGAGCTGCGCAAGGCGTGCTGCGCGATGCGCAAGCTCGAGCCGCTGTCGCGCATGCTGGCCGGCCAGCGGGCCTGGGTCACCGGCCTGCGCCGCGAGCAGTCGAATGCGCGCGGCGAGGTGCCGTTCCGCGAGTCCGACGACCATGGCCGGCAGAAGATCAATCCGCTCGCCGACTGGAGCTGGAACGACGTCTGGCACTACATCGCGAGCAACGGGGTGCCGTACAACCCGCTGCACGACCAGTTCATGCCCAGCATCGGCTGCGCGCCGTGCACCCGCGAGATCGCCGTCGGCGAGGATTTCCGCGCCGGCCGCTGGTGGTGGGAAGACGAGAACGCCAAGGAATGCGGCCTGCACGTGAAGGACGACCGCCGCCGCACCGACGACATCCCGCCTTGGAGCCCCTGCATGAATGCCCCCCTGACCGTCGAGCAGCTGCTGCCCGAGCTCGACCAGACCCACCTCGACTGGCTCGAGGAAGAAGCCATCTTCATCCTGCGCGAGACGGTTGCCGCCTTCGAGCGCCCCGCCCTGCTGTTCTCGGGCGGCAAGGATTCGTGCGTCGTGCTGCGCCTGGCCGAAAAGGCATTCAAGACCCGCCAGCCCGACGGCAGCTACAAGGGCCGACTGCCGTTTCCGCTGCTGCATGTCGACACCGGCCACAACTTTCCGGAGGTGATCGAATTCCGCGACCGCCGCATCGCCGAGATGGGCGAGCGACTGGTCGTCGGCCATCTCGAGGATTCGATCCGGCGCGGCACGGTGCGGCTGGCGCATCCGCTCGAGTCGCGCAACGGACACCAGACCGTGGCCCTGCTCGAGGCGATCGACGAGCACCGCTTCGACGTGCTGATGGGCGGCGCCCGGCGCGACGAGGAAAAGGCGCGCGCCAAGGAGCGCATCTTCAGCCACCGCGACAGCTTCGGCCAGTGGCAGCCGAAGGAGCAGCGGCCCGAGCTGTGGACCCTGTTCAACACCCGCATCCGACCCGGCGAACACATGCGCGCGTTCCCGATCAGCAACTGGACCGAGCTCGACGTCTGGCTCTACATCGCGCGCGAACAGATCCCGCTGCCGAACCTGTACTTCAAGCACGATCGCCAGGTGATCCGGCGCAAGGGGCTGCTGGTGCCGGTGACCGAGGTCACGCCGCCGGAGCCGGGCGAGACGATCGAGACGGCCGCGGTGCGCTTTCGCACCGTCGGCGACATGACCTGCACCTGCCCGGTCGAAAGCCCGGCGACCAATCCGGTCGACATCGTCGCCGAGACCCTGAAGGTCGACGGTCAGCGAACGCGGCGCGACCCGCATGGACGACCGCACCTCGGATGCATCGATGGAGCGGCGCAAGAAGGAAGGATATTTCTGATGAGCGCGACCCTCACCCGCGACGACGCGGCAGTCGCACACCAAGGCCACGGCGGCGCCATCGCAGCGAGCCGGCCGGCCGACCACCGCGCGCTGCGCTTCCTGACCGCCGGCAGCGTCGACGACGGCAAGAGCACGCTGATCGGCCGCCTGCTGTTCGACAGCCGCGCCATCCTGGCCGACCAGCTCGACGTGCTCGAGAAGCGCGCCGCCGGTGCGCCGATCGACCTGTCGCTGCTGACCGACGGCCTCGAGGCCGAGCGCGAGCAGGGCATCACGATCGACGTCGCCTACCGCTACTTCGCGACCCGCACGCGCAAGTTCATCATCGCCGACGCGCCCGGCCACGAGCAGTACACCCGCAACATGGTGACCGCCGCAGCCGGCAGCGACGCCGCGGTGGTGCTGGTCGACATCACCAAGATCGACGTCCACGCAGCCGACGATCGCGCTGCTGCCGCAGACGCGCCGCCACGCCCTGCTGGCGCACCTGCTGCGCGTGCCGAGCATCGTCTTCGCGGTCAACAAGCTCGATGCGGTCGCCGATCCCGGCTTCGCCTTCGAGCGCAGCCGCGATGCGCTGCTCGCCTTCGCGGCGCAGGCCGGCATCGCGGTGGCCGGCGTGATCCCGGTCTCGGCGCTGCGCGGCGACAACGTGACGCAGGCGCCGGCGTCGACCCAGGGCGTGCTGCACGCCTGGGCCGACTGGTACCAGGGGCCGTCGCTGCTGCAGCTGCTCGAAGAGCTGCCGGCGGCGCAGGAGCGCCGCGACGGCGCGCTGCTGGTTCCGGTGCAGTATGTGGCGCGCGACGGCGAAGGGACCGGCAACCAGCCGCGCACCCTGTGGGGCCGGATCGCCCACGGCCGGGTGCGTGCCGGCGACGCGGTCGAGGTGCAGCCGAGCGGCGAACGGGCGGTGGTCGCCGAGGTGCGGCTGGCCGGGGCGGTGGTCGACAGCGCCGCGGCCGGCCAGTCGGCCGGCCTGCGTGCTCGATCGCCAGCTCGACGTCTCGCGCGGCGACTGGATCGCCACGCCGCAGACGGTGCGCCAGACGCAGCGCTTCGCGGCGACGCTGGCCTGGCTCGACACCGAGCCGGCGCAGATCGGCCGCAAGTACTGGGTGCGGCACGGCAACCGCTGGACGCAGGCACGGATCGTGCAAATCGACAGCCAGCTCGACATCCACACCCTCGGTCCCGGTCGACGCGCATCAGCTTGCGGTCAACGACATCGGCCAGGTGGTGATCGAGACGCAGCAGCCGCTGCCGGTCGAGGCCTATGCCGACAACCGGATCGGCGGCTCTTTGATCATCGTGGACCCGGCCAGCAACCGAACCAGCGGCGCGCTGCTCGTGACATCCACCCACTGAGGACCGCATGGCGCATGGGCACAGTCATCTTCATCGGCGCCGGCCCCGGCGCAGCCGACCTGATCACCGTTCGCGGCGCGCGCGCACTGGCGCGCGCCGACGTCGTGCTGTACGACGCGCTGACCGATCCCGGCGCTGCGCGAGCTGGCGCCGGACGCCGCACTGGATCAACGTCGGCAAGCGCGGCTTCTGCGACAGCACCGGCCAGACCAGCATCAATGCGCTGCTGGTCCGGCATGCGCGCGAGGCCGGCGTCGTGGTGCGGCTGAAGGGCGGCGATCCGAGCATCTTCGGCCGCCTCGAGGAAGAACTCGAGGCGCTCGCCGAGGCCGGCATCGACTGCGAGGTGATCCCCGGCGTCAGCGCGGCCATCGCCGCCGCGGCGGCCACCCGCCGCCCGCTGACGCGGCGCGGCAGCGGGCGCAGCGTCAGCCTGAGCACCGCGATGACCGCGGTCGCCGTCGCCCGACCGGTACGCGCGGCCGGGCGCCGCTGCGCGCCACCCGCACCGCCGACACCGAGGTCTTCTACATGGCCGGACGCCAGCTCGGTGCCTTGTCGCGCCGCCTGATCGAGGCCGGCTGGCCGGCCGATGCACCGGTCAGCGTCGTCTCGCGCGCCGGCTGGCCCGATCAGCTGCACAGCGACCACCAGGTCGCCTCGCTCGCCGGCGCCAGCATGCTGCACGCCGGCCGGCCGACGGTCGTGACGGTCGGCGCCGGCGCGCATCCGGTCCGGCTCGCCGCGGTGCGCGGCGTCGCCGGCGAGCGCGCCGATGGCGCAGCACGCACCACCAGACGATCGGCATCGAGCCGCCCAGGCCTTAAAATCCGCGGGCTTCGCACCATTCGCGTGCACGCCTTCACGCATCCAGAGCCAGATCCATGACCCACGTCGTCACCGAATCGTGCATCCGCTGCAAGTACACCGACTGCGTCGACGTCTGCCCGGTGGACTGCTTCCGCGAAGGTCCGAACTTCCTGACCATCGACCCGGACGAGTGCATCGACTGCGCCGTCTGCATCCCCGAGTGCCCGGTCAACGCGATCATGCCGGAGGAAGACGTGCCGGCCGACCAGCAGCACATGATCAAGCTGAACGCCGAACTCGTCGCACATCGGCTGGCCGAGCATCACCAAGCGCAAGCCGCGCGCTGCCCGACGCCGACGAATGGAAAGACCGCACGCGACAAGCTGTCCGAACTGATCCGGTGAGTCGAGCGCCGTCCCGGCCGCACCGCGGCGCGCCGACCCGATGATCCGCACCGATGCGGTGGTCATCGGTGCCGGTCCGGTCGGCCTGTTCCAGGTCTTCCAGCTCGGGCTGCAGGAAATCCACTGCGAACTGATCGACGCCCTGCCCCACATCGGCGGCCAATGCGCCGAGCTGTACCCCGACAAGCCGATCTACGACATCCCGGGCATGCCGGTGTGCAGCGGTCGCGAACTGGTCGAGCGGCTGCAGCGCCAGATCGCGCCGATGCGCGCCGGGCATCCACCTCGGCCAGACTCGTCAGCCGCGTCGAGCCGCGAGCGGCGACCGGCTTCAGCGTCGAGACCGCGCAGGGCGCTGCAGTTCGAGGCGCGCTGCGTCGTCATCGCCGGCGGCGTCGGCGCCTTCGAGCCGCGGCGCCTCAAGCTCGACGGGCTCGAGGCCTTCGAAGGTCGGCAGCTGCATCACGCACTGCCCGATGCCGTCGCAGCTGGCCGGCCAGCATGTGGTGATCCTCGGCGGCGAGGAGCCGGCGGTCGACGCCGCCCTGCAGCTCACCGACGTCGCCGATCCGGCGCTCGCACCGGCCAGCGTGACGCTGGTGCACCGGCGCGACGTGCTCAAGGCCGATCCGGCGCAAAGCGCCGAGATCGCGGCGCGCATCGCCGACGGGCGGCTCGCGCTTCGTTGCCGGCCAGCCGACCGGCTTCGCGCAACGACGGTGATCGGCTGACCGCGCTGCAGCTGATCGGCCCGGACTCGCAGACGCCGACCTGCTGCCGCTCGACCAGCTGCTGGTGCGGCTCGGTCTGAGTCCGCACCTGGGTCCGATCGCCGAGTGGGGACTGGCGCTCGAGCGCAAGCAGCTCGTCGTCGACACCGAGCGCTTCGAGACCAGCGTCGCCGGGCATCCACGCGGTCGGCGACGTCAATACCTATCCGGGCAAGAAGAAGCTGATCGTGTGCGGCTTTCACGAGGCCACGCTGGCCGCCTTCGCCGCCGCGGCCCGGCTGTTTCCCGAGCGCCCGGCGCACCTGCAGTACACGACGACCAGCCCGCGGCTGCACCGCATCCTGGGCGTCGACGGCTGAGATCGCACGGCGCCCGTGAGTCGGCGCGCCAATCGGCTGATAATCGCTTCGTCGCGCACCCGGTGCGCGATCTTCGCTGGGGGTGTTGAACGGTCCAGCCGGCCGTTCGACTGAGAAAGTCCCTTTGAACCTGACTGAGGTAATCCTCGCGCAGGGAAGCTTCGTGCCGCATCGCCGCCGCCGTCATTCCGACGCCGTCGGCATCGCGCAGCGCCGTCGCCGACCTGCGTCCGATCTGCGAGCTGCGTGATGACCCTGAATCCCGTTCTTCCCGGCCGCCGTGCCATCGCCTGCGCCGCCGCACTGCTGTGCAGCGCCGCTGCGGCCCAGACCAGTGACCGTGGCGAGCGCCGCCGCACCCGCGGCCCGGCTCGAAACCGTCACCGTGACCAGCCGCAGCGAACCGGTGCCGGCGCTCGGCGGCTGGGATCAGCCGCTCAGCCGAGCTGCCATTCAGCGCCGGCTTCTTCGACGCCGATGCGCTCGACGCGATCGGCGCCCAGCGGCTGTCCGACATCACCCGCCTCGATCCCGCCGTCAGCGATGCCTACAACACCGACAGGCTACTGGGACTACCTGACGGTGCGCGGCTTCGTCATCGACAACCGCTTCAACTACCGCCGCGACGGCCTGCCGATCAATGCCGAGACGTCGATCCCGCTCGACAACAAGGCGCGCATCGAGGTGCTGAAGGGCACCAGCGGACTGCAGGCCGGCACCAGCGCGCCGGGCGGGCTGGTCAACCTGGTCGTCAAGCGTCCGCTCGAGCTGCCGCTGCGCAGCGCCGAGATCGGCTGGCGCGGCGACGGCTCGCTGCTCGGCGCGGTCGACCTGAGCCAGCGCTTCGGTGCCGGTCAGGCCTTCGGCGTGCGGCTGAATGCGGCGGCCGAAAAGCTCGATCCCGAAGTGCGCAGCGCGCGCGGCGAACGGCACCTGCTGGCGCTGGCCGGCGACTGGCGCCTGGGCAGCGCGACGCTGATCGAGGCCGAGGTCGAGACCAGCCGGCGCAGCCAGCCGAGCGTGCCGGGCTTCAGCCTGCTCGGCAACCGCGTGCCCGGCGCCGGTCGATCCGCGCATCAACCTGAACAACCAGCCGTGGTCGCAGCCGGTCGTGCTCGAAGGCGATACCGCGTCGCTGCGCATTGACGCAACGGCTCGGCGCCGACTGGCGCGCCACCGCCCACCTGGCGAGCCAGCGGCTGCGATCCGACGATCGGGTTGCCTTCCCGTTCGGCTGCTTCGACGCGGCAACCAAGGTCTACTATGCCGATCGCTACTGCCCGGATGGCCGCTACGACCTCTACGACTTCCGCAGCGACAACGAGCGTCGGCGCTCGGACGCGCTCGAGCTCGCGCTGCACGGCAAGCTCGCAACCGGTTCCCTGGCCCACCAGTTGTCGCTCGGCGTGCTGTGGCACCGGGTCGAGCATCGCCTTCAGCGCCAGGCCGACAACCCGGTCGGTCAGGGCAACGTGCAAGGCACAGCCGTCACGCCTGCCGACCCGAGCCTGACCGAGCAGAACACCAACCGCGACGAACGCTCGACCGAACTGTTCGTGCGCGATGCAGTGTCCCTCACCTCCCGGCTGACCGGCTGGATCGGCGCACGCCACAGCCGCATCGACCGCGCCAGCGTGCGCACCAATGGCTCGCGCGCCGTCGCCTACGAGCAGTCGTTCACCACGCCGTGGCTCGCCGTCAGCTACGCGATCGAGCCGCGGAGCACGCGTCTACGCCAGCTGGGGCGAAGGCATCGAAAGCGAGGTGGCGCCGAACCGGGCGCGCTACACCAACTCGGGCCAGACGCTGCCAGCCCTGCGCAGCCGTCAGGCCGAGATCGGCGTGGAAGGGATCGACGACCGCTCCCGGCCGCGAGATCGGCTGGGGCATGGCGGTGTTCGACATCAGCCGACCGGCCTTCGGCGATTTCGGCAGCAACTGCAGCAGCGACACACCGGGCGGCACCTGCACCCGGCGCGTCGACGGCGAGGCGCGCCACCGCGGCATCGAGCTGAACGCCGACTGGCGCAGCGGACCCTGGACCGTGCAGGCCGGCGCACAATGGCTGCATGCGCAGACGTGAAGGCAGCAGCGATCCATCGCTGAACGGCAAACGCCCGACCAACGTTCCCGCGCGCACGCTCAAGCTTCACGCCCGCCATGCGTTCGTGGCCTGGCCGGGGCTGGCCGTCGATGCCGGCTGTCGTTGCCGAAAGCGAGCGCATGGTCCTGCCCGACAACAGCCTGCACATCCCGGGCTATCGCGCGCGTCGATGCCGGCCTGCGCTACCTGCAGACCGTTGCCGGAACCCGTCTCACCTGGCGGGCCGGCGTCGACAACCTGCTCGACCGCCGGGCCTGGCGCGAAGCGCCGTACCAGTTCGGCCATGCCTACCTGTTCCCGCTCGCTCCCCGCACGCTGCGGCTGTCGCTCGAGGCGTCGATCTGATCTCGCCGGCCGCCTTCGACCATCTGCCAGCGGCTTGCTCAGAGGCCCGGAAAACGTGTATATAATGCAAGGCTTAGTTCCTCGATAGCTCAGTTGGTAGAGCGCCGGACTGTTAATCCGTAGGTCCCTGGTTCGAGCCCAGGTCGGGGAGCCATAAAAATAAAGGGGTTAGCGATGCAAGTCGCTAGCCCCTTCGTCTTTTCAGGCCCTTCGTGTCCGACTCGTGTCCGAAGTTTCTGCCCGCGAGCCCGACTACGCCGGCTTGCACCAGGAAGTCGAACGCCCGGGCGTGACGCTGCAGCGCTGTGGGAGGAGTACCGTGCCGACGCCGGTGAACAGGCCTACCGCTACAGCGCCTGAAGTTCGTTCAACTTCTGGGGGTCAGTCGCAAGCCTGAAGACCGCGGCCGGCGGCGCGAGGCACACGCGATAAGAAAACCGCCGCGACGGGCGCGGCGGTTTGGAGCACGCTTTCAGCGTGATGAGGTCAACGCCGGCTCAGTCATCCTGCTTCTTGGTCTTGCCTTTGCCGCCATGATGGACGGGCACCTGCCGGATGTCATTGTCGTTGTGGACCGGACCCGTGCCCTGCAGGATGCTGGCTTCGGGTTCGAGCAGTGCAGGGTCGTCACCTGCATTGACCTGGCATGCAAAGTTCGCCTCGTCGTCGGTGCTGCCGGTGCCGATGTAGCGCGGCGTGTTCGGGTACATGCACACCTTGCGCGTACGTGTCGGATTCACCTGAGCCACCAGGTGGTCAGGCTTGACTCCGTCTTCGACCCAGGCGGTCAGGGCATCAAGCAAGAGGCGTTCCCCCATGCCCGCACCACCGCAGTGGACGGCATTCGGGAAGACATAGTACCGATAGAAATCCTGAGTTCGTGCGACTCCACCCATCTTGTCGAACAAGCGCTGCATGTAGTTGTAGTGGCCGTTTGGCGGAATGACCTGATCCATGTTGCCGTAGGTGACGATCATCTTGCCGCCGTTGCGCTTGAATTTGCGCAGGTCGGGCGAGTCGGACCCGATGTACTTGGAGAACGCCCGCGTGATGGCCCGTTGTTCGGCTTCGAATTCATGCGTGTCAATCGTGCGCCAGTCGAAGTACGGATCACGGTGCATCCAGTAACGGTTGATCTGCTCCCCGAACAGATTGGGTGTGCCGGTGGTCACTCCGGTCAGGCCAATGATGTTCTGCGTGCCGCGCTCCCAGCCAACCCAGAGCTTGTTGCCCTGCGAGTCCTTCGGACCGTCCCACACCGCGTTGACCACGTTCGCTTCAGCAGGCGTGAGGCACAGTCCGGGATCGCTCGATGCCCCTGGCTGGCCGCACACAGCGGCCGCGGCGTTGTACTTGCAGGCGCGAGTCTCCTGCACCAGGCCATCGACGATGCCATCGATCGGGTCGCACGCCTCCAGCGCGCGCCGGCTCACATCCGAAAACTTGGCGGGGACGAGACCACGCTGACCCAGCAGCTGATTCGCGACGTAATTTCCCCAGCCGGCCGAGAAGCCCCACCGGTCCCAGTAAACAGCGGGTGAGATCGAAACGATGCCGTCAAACTCGTCGCCATAACGTTGCGCCATTTCATGGCCCTCGCGCCCCCCGTCGGAACAGCCGACGAAGTAGTTGCGCTCATGCTTGCGGCCGTAGTACATCTCCGCCAGATGTCGGCCCCACAGGTTGGCGTGGTGTTGACCGCGCCAGGCCCAGTCCTTGATCCGGCCTTCGTTGACGGTCCCGTCGGGGTTCAGCCCGAATGTCGCCCCGGCCTCGCTCGGCGGCAATTCAACCGTCGCCGGCGGTGCATTCGGATTGGGGGCCGGGTTGGTGAGGTTCCGGTCATGTCCGGTATCGGTCCCGGTGCCGACGTAGCCGAGGTTGACTGCCGGCATTACATTGCTCACGGCTCCGGCAAACCCGCCATTGCCGCGCGACTGGATCTTGCCATTCCATGCGCCCTGCACACCGCCCGCGCCGCCATCGATGCGGTTGAGGGGAAGACCGACGCGGATCCGGAACTTCGAGGTCTGGCCATGCATGTAGCCGTATTTCTTTCCCTCGAGCGAGAGGTCTGAGAAATCGACTTGGCAGTGGGCCTGGTCGTTCCCAGTGGCCGAAACCACCACCGCTGTCGCGCCAGCAACAGCGGGGTTGCCCGCCAGACCCCACATCGGATTGTTGGCGAGATCACTGCAGGTAGCGGTCGGCTGTTCCCGGCCTTTTTCTGGTTTTGCCAGAACCGGTGCGGCTGCTGCGAGCGCCGCACTCAACAGCAGCAAGGGGCTCATGTTTCCAAAGTGATCATTGGTACTCCTGTTGGACTTTCAACGACTGGCTCCGCGCCGCAAGCCACGGAATGACTGCTGTGCCCGATGGGCCTGATGCCGGTGTTTCCCTTTTACGATCCTGAGACCGGCGTTCTCAATCTGGCAAATCCCCCGGATCTCTGAGCTGCCGTTCATGACGAGTCCGGGGGCCGACGGTGACTACCTCACCGTTTTGGTCGATCGAAAAAGCTCAAGCGGGATCAGCATCCCCATGGCGCGATAACCTGCATCGTTGGGATGCAGATGGTCACCGCTGTCATACGCCGGCAGGAACCGCGTCGGATTGGCAGGGTCGCGGGTGGCTTTGTCGAAATCGATGACGGCATCGAACTCTCCGCTGGTGCGGATCCACTCATTGACCGTCTGGCGGGTTGCCTCGGCCACGGGATAGTCGTAGCCGGATCCTCCGATGGGTGTGAGAGTCCCGCCGTAGACGGCGATTCCATGCGCATGCGCACGGGCGATGATCTGGCGGTAGCCGGTGATGATGTCGGCTGCCGTGACCAGCGGCCCCGTGCCACGGGCACTGTTCCCGATGTCGTTGATACCGATCAGCACGGTAAGGAACTCGACCTCGGGATGCGACAAGACGTCGCGATCAAAGCGGGCGAGGGTGTTGGGGCCGCTGCCTGCGCTCAGCAGCCGGTTGCCCGAGATCCCTTCGTTGAGCACGCTGAGGTGGTCGAGTTTGCGCGTCTCCTGGAGCCTCATGGCCAGAACGTTCGGCCAGCGGCTGTTGGTGTCGGGCGTGGACCTCGTTCCATCGGTGATCGAATCCCCGAGCGTGACGATCGCGGCCGCCTTCTTTTCGGCAGTGACCTGGACGCCGGTGAGGAAGAAGTAGCTTTGGAGCGGCGATGCGGAGGGCAGGACCATGGAATCGACATAGTCCCCACCAGCCGGAGCGAGGTAGTTGGTCTGCAGGCCGACGCGATGGGTGGTCGTGCCCGTGACGCCTCGGGCAGGTAGATAGAAACCGCCACGTCGGACATCGGCGGCACCTTCAGCTGCACAGGGTCGCTCAGGATCGGTGCTCCCGGCGGAATGGTGACGCTGGCGCGGCCACCGAATGTGAGCCGCTGCAGCGTCTCGGATACCACGCCTGCTCCGCTGCTGCGCAGTCCCACCGAGGCGCTTCCGATGACCAGTGGGAGGTTGCCAAGCTCATTGGACAGACGTACCCGAACCTGCGAGCCGTCGATGCTGGTCCTGACGATCTGGCGAAGCGTTGTTCCGGCCGGGAACTCGATCAGTGTCTGGGTGGCGGTGGGAGTCTGTGGACTCGTCGACCAGGTGCCGATCCAGCTGTCATTCTTCTTCGACCCTGCCAACGCTTCTGGAGCGAATGGCAGACTGCTGAACGCCAAGGCAACAGCCGCGGTGGCGAGCAGTCCGCGGCGCCTCTGGTCGAACGCATGCAAGTTGACTGCGGTTGTCCAGCATTGCCTCAGGGAACCCAGGATGTGAAAGTGCATCGTGTCTCCAGGTTGCGAACGGTCAGCAAGACTGCTGACAAATGCCCATCTCGTCAACGGCGTTTCACCCTATCAGCTTGATGGATGCTTGACAAAACGGCACCCAGATCGCACGTGGCAACCGCGCATGGCGGTGTAGTCGACGCAGCAACATGGGTTGACGGGACAAGTCCCGTTGCGAGGGATCATCGCGGCTTGCACAGTCATGGCCAAGACGTTCGCAGACCTCGTGGCACGCAACACTGCATTGAGCGTGAAGTGCGGCGCTCGCATGAGGCCTTGAAGATTGCGCACCTGACCATCGACAAGATGAAGGTCGAACTGACCTACCTGCGCCGGATGAAGTACGGCCGCTCCCGCGAGAAAGGAGATGCGGCAGAAGACTTGTACTGATTACACAGCGCTTCCCAGCGACTGGCAGTGCTCCACGAATCCCTCGCAGGCGGCATTGTCGGGCGAGCATGCCTTGCGTGACACCGAGCGCACGAGGCGTGCGTCAGCCATCCGAGTGAGCCTGGATACGCCCAGCTCCTGGGCCACCGCCTGGGCGCTTCCTTGCCGAAAGGCACAGCCCCAGGTCGATCAACCATTTCTGTCCTGGTTGATGAAGCCGGCGGGCATGTCGAACCGCGCCTCGGTCATCACGCAGTCCAGCAGGGTAGCGATCATCGTGCGCCGGTCGTCCTGGCGATGCAGGAAACAGTAGCGCAGGCTCGGCAACGGTGGTTCGCTTCGGAAGGTGACCAGTGCGCCTTGCTCGATCCACGGCCGGATGAAGGTCTGCGGCAGAAAGCTCACTCCCACGTCGGCCATGGTCAGCCCCACGATTGCCATCAAGCTGTTGCTCGACACGATGCGCTGCATGCGCAGGCCCTGGTCTGCGCCCAGGCGTCGAAGGCTCGCGTCAGCCCGGAACCCTCGGTCATCGTGATGACCGGGTGCTGAGAGAGTTCTTCGAAGCTCGGCACCCTGCGGCTCTCGATCCGGTGCACTGCGGCGGTCCAGGCGAACTGCACCTCGCCGACGACACGGGCGGTGATTGCCAGATCATCGGGCGGGCCTGGCACGATCGCGAAGTCCAGCTCGCCGCGGGCGACCTGCCGCGAGGAACTTGACATAAAGCTTGTCGGGCCCTTCGGCCACCTTCAGGCCCGGGATCATGGCGGCGGCGCTGCGCGGTCATGCCTGCAGGGCCGGCAGACCGGCGCTGCGCAACGCGTCGCCGAGCCACGGCGAAACCAGCTCGCCGCGCGCAATCTCTTCCAGCCGCTGCTTTTCGGCAGCGAGTTTTGTCTCGGCGGCGTCGAGCTCCGCCTCGGCGCCGGCGCGCGGAATGACGACCACCCCATCGGCGTCCCCAACGATCAGGTCGCCCGGCTGCACGGCGGTGCCTGCGATCGAGATCGGCCTGCCGATCGTTCCGCCCAGACCCTTGGTGGGTCCGCACGGGTTGCGGCCTGCTGCGGCCAACCCCTTCGTCTTTTCAAGCCGCGCTCGCTTTGCGCGCGCACGGCACTGGCCGGTCAGCCCCGCGCAGCCTGCCCGATCCGCTCGGCGGCGACCATTGCATGGGCGATCTCGCCCGCCGTCAGCGCGCGTTCGAAGTGGCCGATGTAGGGTGCGCTCATCGTCAATTCGGCGACCTGCTGCTGCTGCTCGCGCTTCAGTTCGGCACCCAGTTCGGCGGTGGTGACGGGCAGTCCCAGGCTCACCAGCCAGGCCGCGTGGTCGCGCCGTTCGCCGTCACTGCGCGGCTCCAGGCAGAGCTGCACGAGCGAGCCGTAGGCGACCATCTCCCCGTGCAATGCCGAGGCGAGCGCCGGCATGGCGGTCAGCCCGCGCAGCAGCGCATGCGAGAGCGACAGGCCGCCGCTCTCGAAGGCAAGTCCGCTCAGCAGCACGGTGGCTTCGACCACCGCCTCCACATCGGCACTGGTCTGGTGTCGGGCCACCGCTTCCAGGGCGGCCGGGCCATGCTGCTGGAGCGTCGTGTGGCAGCGCTCGGCCATCAGCAGGGCCACGCCGGGCGGCGTACCTCCGAAGAAATTCTTTCCGCCCGAGCGCACGCATTGGGCCGCCTCGTAGCGCTTGGACACCGCATCGCCGATGCCGGCGCGAAAGAAGCGCAGGGGCGCCTGCACGATGATGTCGGTGTCCACCAGGACGAGGTCCGGATTGCGCGCCAGGTAGTCCACGCCGATCAGCCGATGCGCCTCGTCGTAGAGCACGATCAGGCGCGAGGTGGGTGAATCGTTGGATGCGACGCTGGGCACGACGACCAGCCGACTGCCCAGCGCACGGGCCACGCCCTTGGCGGTGTCGATCGTCTTGCCGCCGCCCAGCGCGATCACGGTGTCGCATGCCAGTGACGCGGCCTGATCGGACAGGTCGGCCACTGCGGCGCGGGTGCATTCGCCGCCGAACCGCAGGCGCGGCAGTGTCGCTGGCAGGCGCTCGCCCACCGCCCGGTGGACGATGTCGTCGCTGATCAGCACCGACTGCTTCGCGCCCAGGTCGAGCAGCAGGGCCGGCAGCGATGCCAGCGCGCCCGGCCCCTGCACATAGCGGCCAGGAAAGCCGATGATCCGTGTCGTCATTCAGTTCTCCCAGGCGAAATCACGGCGTCCACCATCGATGCACAGGAGCTCGCCGTTGATGAAGGCGGCTTGATTCGAGCACAGGAAGGTCACCGCGGCCGCCACCTCTTCGGGCCTGCAGGTGCGGCCGACCGGGTTCTGCCGCGCCAGCAGCGCGCGCATCTCGTCGGTGAAGCCGGCAATCAGTTCGGTCTCCACATAGCCGGGTGCCACCGCGTTGACAGTGATGCCCTGCGGGCCCGCCTCCTTGGCCAGCGTGCGGGTGAAGCCGGCGATGCCGGCCTTTGCAGCACTGTAGTGCGCGACACCTGGGCGGCCGCCACCGGTGAAGTTCATGCTCGACGTGTTGATGATCCGCCCCCAGCGCCCGATGGCCATCCGGGCAACCGCCTCGCGCGACCACAGGAAGGTGCTGTCCATGTGGACGCTGAGCATGCGCTGCCAGTCGGCAAACGGCATCTCCTGCACCGTGAAGGCCGGCTTCACGCCGATGCCGGCGTTGTTCACCAGGATGTCCAGGCCGCCGAGCGACGCGGCAATCTCGCCGGCCAGTCGCTGCACGGTCGCCTCGTCGGCTGCATCACCGACGAAAGCGCGGGCGCGAATTCCCTCGCCACCGAGCGACTCGACCGCCACCGCGGCCGCTGCTGCATCCAGGTCGACGATCGCGACCACGCAGCCCTCGCGACCAAGTGCCTGGGCCTCGCACCAGCCGATGCCGCGCGCGCCGCCGGTCACCACCGCGACCTTGCCTTGCAATCCGAAGTCCATTGCGTCAACCCTTCACGGCGCCTGCCGCCAGGCCCTGGATGAAATAGCGGCTGAGGAAGGCGAAGATCACGAACAGCGGTGCGGCGATCAGCGTCGCGCCGGCCATCAGTTCACCCCAGCGCGCGTCGAAGGTCCCGAGGATCGATGCGAGCCCCACCGGCAAGGTCTTGTTGGAGTCGCTCGATACCAGCACGAAGCTGAAGACGTAGTCGGTCCATGACAGCAGGAAGGCGAAGATCGCCACGGTGACGATGCCCGGCAGCGACAGCGGCAGCACCACGCGGATGAAGGCGCCGAGGCGGGTGCAGCCATCCACCATCGCCGCCTCCTCAAGGTCGAACGGCATGCCCTTGAAGAAGCCCCAGAACAGCCAAACCCCCAGCGGCAGCGTGAGCGTGCAGTGCGCGAACACGACCGCCAGCAGGTTGTCCGCCAGGCCCATCTGGGCAAAGATGGAGAGCATCGGAATCGCCAGCAGAAGTGGCGGAAACATGTAGGCGTACAGCATGCTGCCCACGATCACCGACTTGCCCGGCACCCGGTAGCGCGTCACCGTGTAGGCGATGACGATCGACAGCAGCAGCGTGATGACCACCACCGCAAGCGCCACCACCACGCTGTTCCTGAACTGCTGCGCGTAGTCGGTCAGTTCGAGCAGCGTCGTGTAGTTTTCGAACTGGGTGTCGATCCGTGACGGGACCAGGACCGGCGGCTGGAACAGGTCGCGCGGGGTGCGCAGGCTCGACACCACCATCCAGTAGATCGGGAACAGTGACCACAGGCACATCAGGCCCACGCCGAGCCACAGGCCGGACCGCGCCCAGAACGGCAGGCGCGCGAAAAGCGCTTCACTCATTTCTCCGCTCCCTTCTCATCCAGCGGGAAATACCAGAAATACACCGCGATCATCACCGACAGCACCAGGAACGACAGCGTCGCCACCGCCGCGCCACCGCCCACGTCGAACTGATTGAACGCCTTGCGGTAGCTGAGGATCGGCAGGTGCTCGGTGGCACCCAGCGGCCCCCCCTTGGTGATCAACCACACGATGTCGAACTTGTTGAACATCCAGATCGAGCGCAGCAGAACGACCACCAGCAGGACCGGCTTGAGCATCGGAACGGTGACATGCCAGAAGCGCTTCCAGGCGCCCGCACCGTCGACGCGCGCAGCTTCGTAGAGGCTGGCCGGGATCGACTGCAGGCCCGCCAGGAAGGTGATGGTGACGAACGGGGTCCAGGTCCAGACGCTGGCGGTGATGACGATCAGCGCGGCCGAGACCGGGTGGTCGTACCAGGCGGGCCGGCCGAACCCGAGCTGCACCGCCCACGAGGTGAACAGGCCGTAGGCGCCGTCAAGCAGCCAGTGGGTGGTGACCGCAATCACCACCGTGGGCAGCAGGTACGGCAGGACGACCGCGCCGCGCACGAGCGCGCGCCCGCGAAACGGCAGGTTGAGCAGTTGCGCGAAGGCGATGCCGAGCACCAGTTGCAGCCCCATGGCGATCAGCGCGAAACCGAGCCCGAGCGCGAAGGCATGCCAGAACGCCGGATCGGCCAGCACCCGGCTGTAGTTCGCCAGCCCCACCCACTGCCGCACGCTGATGAAGGACTCCGCCTTGTAGAAGGAGAGCTCCACCGCGTGCAGCACCGGCACGGCAATCAGTCCGCCGACCAGCAGCAGCGCCAGCACAAAGGCGCCCAGGATCAGCCGATCGGTCGGCGTCGTGAAATCGCGCATCGAATCAGCTCAGGCCACGGTCAGGTCAGCGATGCCTTGAGCTTGCGGATGCACTGCTCGGTGGCCTCCTCGGCCGGCATGTCCTTGATCAGCCGGTTCTGGATCGCCTCCATGATGCCGAAGCTCTCGAACATGCGGCCCGGCCGCACGTCGGGCGACGGACCCTCGGTGTCCACTGAACGGATGACCACGTCGTTGCGCGTGAGGATGCTGCGCATGAAGTCGACCAGCTCGCCGTGCTTCTCGACCAGCGGGTGGGCGCGCCAGCGGCGGTCGTCGTAGACGTCCAGGCGCGGCGGCTGGAAGTGCAGCGGCGCGGAGTGGAGGAAGTTGATGTACTGGTTCTCGGTGAACCAGTCCATGAACTTCAGCGCCTCGTCCTGCATCGGCGTCTTCACGACCACCCAGCCGTCGTAGCCGTGGTTCACCGCCACGTTCTTGCCGCCCGAATCGGGGTACATGAAGAAGCCGGTCTTGCCTGCAAGTTCGGGTGCGCGATCTTCCAGGATCTCCATCATCCGGCCGGCATACGGCGCCATCGCGGTCTGCCCGCCCGAGTACTGGCCGATGACGGTGGCGAACAGCGCCTGCGACATGCCCGGCGGCATCGACGGCGAGACCTTTTTCATGAAGTCCAGGTAGCTGGCGAACTTCTTTCGCATCGGCGGGGTGTCGAGCGTCAGGTTCCACTTGTCGTCCAGCAGCTTGACGCCCTCGGCCCACATGAAGCCCGGCGCCAGCCATTGGCCAGCCCCGTTGGACCCGATCGGGATGGTCACGCCGAAGCTGTTGCCCTCGGTCAGCGCCTTGGCGTTGTCGGCGAACTGGTCCCAGGTCGTCGGCACCTTCAGGCCCTTGGCGGCGTACAGGTCCTTGCGGTAGTACATCCAGGCGAAGTTGTAGTCGTACGGGTACCAGTACTGCTCGCCCTTGACCGGGAACAGGATCCGCGGGCCCCACTTGTGCTTGTTCACCATCCTGGTCACCGGCACCAGCTTGCCAGCCTCGGCCAGCAGCACCACGTGGGCGACGAAGATCAGGCCCGAGATGTCGTAGGGAGTGCCTGCCGAGATCGACGCCTGCAGCTTGTCGTAGACCTGGTCCGGCGGCACGGTGTCGACCACCACGCGCACCCCGCTCACCCGCTCGTATTCGGCGGCCGCCACCTTCATGGCGCGCACGCTGTCCCGGCTGGGTTCGCAGTTCAGGAAACGGATCGTCTTCTGCTGCGCATGCACCCAGGGCGCAGCCAGCGTGCCCGCCGCAGCGGCACCGGCCGCCATCAGGCGGCGGCGCTGCGCATCGACGCGCTGGCCAGCGGCAGCAACGAGGTCTCCGGTCTTCTTGTCTTCAGACATGTGATGCTCCATCGGGGTTGGTCCGGCTCAGGCACGCGCCGGTAGCGTGGTCAAACAGATGCAGTTGCTGCAGGTCCACCTGCAGCTTGCGGATATCACCGAAAGCGACCTTCTGCTCCCGGCCCAGCATGGCGCGCAGGCGCAGTCCGTCGGCTTCGAAAGCGGCCAGGGTGTAGGCACCCATCTGCTCGATCTGCACCGCCCGCATCGGCAGCGCGTGCGGCGCATCGCCGAGCGTGATGTGTTCGGGTCGCACGCCCAATGTGACAGTCGCGCCGTGGGCAATGCCGGTGCGCGCGGGCAGGCGCAGGCCGCAGGCCAGGATCGCCTCACCGTCGACACGGGCGTCGACCAGGTTCATCTCCGGCGCACCGATGAAGCCGGCCACGAAGCGGTTGAATGGTCGGTCGTAGACCTCCAGCGGCGTGCCGACCTGCTGGATGCGGCCCTCCTTCATGATGACGATGCGGTCTCCCAGGGTCATGGCCTCGACCTGGTCGTGCGTGACGTACACCATGTTGGTCTCGAGTTCGCGGTGCAGGCGCGCGATCTCGTCGCGCATGCGCAGTCGCAGCTTGGCATCGAGGTTGGACAGCGGTTCGTCGAGGAGGAAGACATCGGGCTCGCGCACCAGCGCGCGGCCCAGGGCGACGCGCTGCATCTGTCCGCCGGAGAGCTGGCGTGGCTTGCGCTCGAGCAGCGCCTCCATGCCGAGCATGCCGGCCGCCCACTTGACCCGCGTGGCGATCTGGGCCTTGTCCATCTTGCGCAGGCGCAGGCCGAAGGCGAGGTTCTCGTAGACCGTCTTGTGCGGATACAGGGCGTAGTTCTGGAACACCATGGCGATGTTCCGGTCCTTCGGCTCCAGCCGCGTCACGTCGCGCCCGCCGATCAGCATCTGGCCGGCGCTGGTATCTTCCAGCCCGGCGATCATGCGCAGCGTGGTGGACTTGCCGCAGCCGGAGGGGCCCACGAAGACGGTCAGCTCACCGTCGGGTATCACCAGGTCCATCGGATGGACGACCGTGATGTCGCCGAAGCGCTTCTCGATCTGGCGGAGTTCGATCTGTGCCATGCCGGTCAGCGTCCTGCTGCAAAGTCGTGCAGGCGGTGATTGATGCCCGACAGGCTGGCCTGTGTCTGCTTGTAGAGCGCGAACAGGTCGTCGTAGCGTCGCGCCGCTGCGGCATCGGGCTCGTGCACCGCCCGGCTCGCCTGGCCGTGGACGGCGGCCGCGGCTTCGCTCTCGAAGAAGCCGGCGGCCACGCCGGCCAGCAGGGCCGCGCCGAAGGAGGCGTCGGTCACCGCCGGAAGCACGATGCGAACCCCGAGCACGTCGGCCACGATCTGCCGCCAGGCCGCGCTGCGCGAGCCGCCGCCGACGATGCGCGCCTCCTGCATGTCCATGCCCTGCGCCTTGAACTCCTGCAGCACGTCGCGCAGACTCATCGCGATGCCTTCGTACAGCGCACGCACCAGGTGGCCGCGTTCATGGCGCATCGTCAGGCCGACGAAATCCGCGCGCAGCAGCGGATCCCAGTACGGCGCGCGCTCGCCTTGCAGGTACGGGTGGAAAAGCAGACCCTCGGCACCGAGCGGCGCGGCGGCAGCCAGCGCGTCCATCTCGGCGAATACCGACGTGCCGTCGGCACCCGGGTGCATGAAGAATCGGTCGCGCAGCCAACGGTGCGCGCTCGCACAGCTGTTGGTCGCACTGATCGTGTACCAGAGGCCCGGGATGGCGAACGGGTAGTTGATCAGCGTCGGGTGCACATGCGGCGCGTCGCCGACGATGCTGACCGTGCCGGCGGTGGCCAGCTTGACGACACCAGCACCGGCGCGGTCCGAGCCCGCGCCGTACGACTCGCACGAGGTGTCGGATGTGCCGCAGATGACGGCCGTGCCGGCGCGCAGGCCGCTGTCACGGCTGGCTGCTTCGGTGACATGGCCGACCACCGTGGTGGGGCTGACCACCGGCGGCAGGGTGGACGGATCCCAGCCCGCCATGTCGCACAGCGCCTCGGACCAGCGGGCATTGCCGTGGTCCCACAGCAGGGTGCCCACGGCATCGGTCACATCGGTGTGCCAGTCTCCGGTCAGGCGCATGCGCAGCCAGTCCTTGGCCACATACACCCGCCGCGCCTGCTGGCCGATCTGCGGCTCGTGCCGGTTCAACCACTTGAGCTGCGGCAGCGTCCAGGTGGGCGATGCCTTGTTCAGGCCGATCGCCAGGATGCGTTCGGCGTGGGCGGCCTGCAGTTCGCGCGCCTCCTCGCCGCTGCGCTGGTCGTTCCACAGGATTGCCGGGCGCAGCACGCGGTTGTGCTCGTCGCAGATGACCGGCGTGTGCGCCCCGGCGCTGAAGCCGATCGCCTGCACGTCGGCGGCTGTACGGCCGGCCGCCGCGAGTGCCCGCGGCACGGTGTCGCACAGCGCCAGCCACCAATCCTCCGGATCCTGCTCGCTCCAGCCGGGGTGCGGGGTGGCAGTGGCGAAATCCTTCGACGCACTGCCGCACTCGCGGCCTTGGCCGTCGACGACCATGGTCTTCAGGCTGCCCGCGCCGATGTCGATGCCGAGCACCACCGGCGTCATGGGGCCGCTCCGGATGCAGCCAGGCGCTGGTTCAGGCGATCGACGGCGCCGGCGATGTCGAACCCGTAGGGGCACGCCGGGCGACAGGCGTGGGCCGCCTCGGTGGCGGACAGCGCGGCGCGCGCATCCGCGTCATACGGCAGGTGCCCGTCGATCACGGCCAGCGCGATGAGCGACAGGGCCGACGGCGTCTCGGACTCGACCTGCCGGTCCATCGAAGCCGGAATGTCCTTGCGGCAGGGATTGGGGCAGCAGGCACAGAAGCGGAACAGCTCGCGCTCGTTCATGACGGGGTGTGCTCCAGGTTGACGGCGCCTTCACGCGCTCGCAGCGCCAGCTTGCCGGGGACGAACAGGTTGTCGGGGTCGAGGTGGTCCTTCAGTCCCTGCAGCAACTCCAGCCCCGTGCCGAGCTCGGTGCGCAACCACGGGTTGCGGAAGACACCCACGCCGTGGTGGTGGCTGATGGTGCCGCCCAGGTCCAGGCAGGCGGTCTGCACCACATCCCAGGCAGCGCGGTGCAGGCGCAGACCCTCCGCACGCGCCATCGGCGGCAGGCGCAGCGTCATGTACTGGCACGCGCCTTCAGGATAGACATGCGACCAGTGCGTGCCGAAGTGGATGTCGCCGAACAAGGCGTGCAGCTCGCGTTCGATGCGCTCATGCAAAGCCGGCAGTGCGCTCCACGGTGCGGTGACCTCGACCGTGTCCATGAAGTAGTCCTTCGACTGCCACTGCGGCGAATAGGACTCGAAACGGTGGGCCCGCCAGTGTTCGTACGGCTCGTCGCCGAGCTGCACCCCGCCGTGCGCCGCGACGATCTCCATCGCGAGCTCGCGCTCGAGCGCGGCCAGCCGGGGCGATCCGCAGAACTCGAGAATGGCAAGGATGGGCCGCTGCGTCCCGATGCCGACCTCGGCGCCGCGCGGGGCGGACTCGGCGGCGTCGTACAGCCGCACCACCGCCGGGCGCAGTTCGGCCTGCATGATCTCGCGCAGCGAATCGAAGCCGGCACCGAGCGTCTCGAAGCCGAGCACCACCCCGCTGCGCGCCTCGGGCAGCTTCCACACCCGCAGCGTCAGTTCGGTGATGATGCCAAACACGCCTTCCGAGCCGACCAGCACGTCCTTCAGGCTCGGACCGACCGCCCGCCGCGCCACCGGCCTCACGCGCAGCTCCCGACCATCGGGCAGCAGTGCCGCCAGGCCGAGCACGATGTCCTCGATCTTGCCGTAGCGGGTCGAGTTCTGACCCGCGCCCCGGCAGGCGGCCCAGCCGCCGACGGTCGACATGTAGAGCGACTGCGGCAGGTGCCCGCAGCTGTAGCCGCGTTCGTTGAGCCAGTTCTCGAACTGGCCACCATTCATCCCGGCCTGGACGGTGACGGTGCCGTCGACCTCGTTCAGCTCGAGGATCCGGTTCATGCGCTTGAGGTCGATGACCAGTTCGTGGTCGAGCGGCAGGGTGCCGCCGAGCACGCCCGAACCGGCGCCGAACGGGATCACCGGGATCTTCTCGCGGCGGGACAGCTCGATGATCCGGCGCAACTCGTCGACATCGGCCGGACAGGCGATGGCCGACGGCAGGCTGGCCGGAACGTTGCCGTCGCGCACCATGTAGGTGGCGAACGGCAGACGGTCGCGTGCATAGGCCCACAGGGCCGGCAAGCTGCTCAGCGTCTGTTCCGGGCCGACGATATCGCGCAGCTCGGACAGCCAGGGAGCGGCGCTCGGTGAGACGGGATGCATGGATCTCCTCGCGGGACTGTTCACCTGAACAATCGATTGCGCAGAGTGTGACCCGGAGTGCTGAACGCGGGCAGTGGGGTTTGTACGGGAGGGGCTGCAGAACTTGCCGGGACTGCCGTCACGAGGAGCGGCAGGGGCACGACACTGGCACCGCCACTGGAACCCCCGCGCCCGTGGTGGCGACGGGCTGCGGCGGCGTCCGGGACTCGCGACCCGCCCCGTCAGGCGCGGGGTGCCGCCGTGGAGGCGCGCAGGACCACCCGCTCGGGCGCCAGGGTGTGCCCGATCGCATCGATTCGGCGCTCGAGGAGATCGATCAGACCGCGCGCGGCCACCTCCCCCATCTCGCGCAGCGGCAGGCGGACCGTTGTCAGCTGCGGATGCAGCATGTCGGCGATGGCCGCGTCGTGGATGGCGATCACCGACACCTGCGAGGGGATGGCGATGCCGCGGGCATGCAGCAGCTTCATGGCACCCGCTGCGGTGAGCACCGTGGCTGCGACCACGGCGGTCAACGCCGCGCCGCCTTCGACCAGCTGGCGCATCCCGGCTTCGCCGCCCTCGAAGGTATAGCCGGCAGCCACGACCAGCGCCGGATCGAAGGCGATACCGGCTGCCTCCAACGCAGCCCGGTAGCCGGCCAGACGGCGCACCGCGTTGTAGCCGCCGGCACGCCCGGCCAGGTGCGCGATGCGGCGATGCCCGAGCGCGATCAGGTGCTCGGTGGCAAGCCGGGCCGCAGCGAAGCTGTCGAACACCACATGGTTGGCCAGGCCGTCCAGTCTTCGGTTCAGCACCACATACGGCAGCGATGTCTGCTGAAGCGACTGCAGCAGCGCTTCCTCGTGTTCCAGGGTGGCCACCAGCAGGCCGTCGACGCGGCTGACACGGGCGAGCTTGCCGTAATGACCGGCGTCCCCGCCGGCATCGTCCGAGTGCGAGATCAGCAGCGCATAGCCGCGCGCCCGGGCCGCAATCTCGGCGCCGAAGATGATCTCGGGGAAGACCGGGTTTTCCAGCTGCGGCACCGCGATCCCGAGCGTGTAGGAACGCGCCATGCGAAGGCCGCGCGCCAGCGGATTGGGTTCGTAGCCGAGCGCCTTGGCCGCCGCCAGAACCCGTTCACGGGTGGCGGCGCCAATCCGGTGGTCGGTGCCGGCACTGAGCACGCGCGACGCGGTGGAGCGATCGACCCCCGCAGCCGCGGCCACGTCAGCCAGGGTCGCGCCCTTGACGGTCATCGATCGCGGATCCACAGCAGCATGCGCATGCCGTCATCATGCCTGTCCGCTCGGCACGTTGGCAGGCGGTACCGGATCAGCATCGGCAACACCGGGTGCAGTCGGTGCTGCAGCCCGCACCAGCGATGGACTCAGTGAGCCGCCATCTCCAACCGTCCGAGAGCGCTCTCGCAAGCTTCATCTTCGGCGACATAGAAACGATTCCGGCCGGACTGCTTGGCCACGTACATGGCGGCGTCGGCACGCCGCAACGCGTCGGCCAGCGTTTCCGCGCCAACGTGCATCGCAGCCACGCCACAGCTGATGGTGACCGGATCGGCATCACCGATCGGCGCATGCCGCACGCCGGTCACGAGCGCCTGCGCAACCATGCTGGCGCCCAGGCTGCCGGTTTCGGTGAGGACGACCACGAACTCCTCGCCACCGATCCGCGCCACGATGTCGACCTCGCGCAGGCGCTTGCGCAGCACATCGGCAATCGCCTGCAGGACCCGATCGCCGACCTCGTGACCATGGCGATCGTTGAAACCCTTGAAGTGGTCCGCATCGATCACCAGCAGGGACAGCGGCGCATCGCGTCGGATCGCCGAAGCAACCGCAATGGCAGCTCGCTCCTCGAAGCCACGCCGGTTCAGCAGACCGGTCAGCCCGTCGCGGTGGGCGAGCCGTTCCAGTTCCGCATTCGCCGCCTCGAGTTCGCGGGTACGCAGCCGCACCCGGTGCTCCAGACCCTCGTTGACCTGCAGCAGGCGCTGCGTCATCGAGTCGAGCGCACGCGCCAGTGCCTCGATCTCCAGATTGCCGCGATGCCGAGCCAACGCCAGGGGCTCGCCGCCGGCTTCCAGCGCGCGGGCGTCGCGCGCGATCGCACGCAGCGGGCGGGTCAGGCGCCCGGCAAGCCAGGCGCCGAATCCGGCCGACAGCAGCGACGCGGCGATGGCCATCCACAGCGCGAGCCACGCGGCACCGCTGGCAGCGGCGTGGGCGACGCGCTCGGGCTGGCGTGCGACGACCGTCCAGCCGAGGCGTGCGGCGCTGCCGCTCGCCATCACCGGCGCCATGGCGGTGAGGTAGTCATTGCCGTCGCGCCATCGGGTCACCGGGACGCTGGCGGTGTCGGCCGCGGTGCGCGCCGGCAGGGTCTGCCCGACGGCGACGTGGGCCGCCAGGCCGCCGCTGGAGGCGAAGATCATGTGGCCCTTCGCGTCGAATACGAAGACCTCGAGCGAATCACGGCGCGCCGGTGCCGGCAGCAGCGATTCGATGGTCGCATGCGTCCATTCCCAGCTGCCGTGGATGCCGATCACGCCGATCAGGCGCCCATCGATCCTGATCGGCGCCGAGAAATCGACGAAACGCGGCGGCCCGCCGTCACGCCCGGGCGGCACCAGCGCGGCCAGCAGCTTGGCAGGATGCACATCGCCGATGAAGCCACCCTGGCTGCCGGCAGCAAACCACGGCCGCGACCGGACGTCGACGCCGATCAGCACATCGCCGCCGGCGGCTCGCACGATGCCGTCGGCATCGGTCACCCCGATCCAGGCATCGTAGGGGTTGCTGGCAAGGACGCGTTCGAGCGTCTCCCTCACCAGGCGCGAGCGCAGACCGTCCGTCCACAAGGATCGGGTATCGGCCAGAGCCGTCACCTCGCGCAGCCGGTGCTCGAGTCCGTCGTTCAACAGACTGGCCGAATTGGCGGCCACCAGCTGGAGCGACGCGCCGGCCGCCTGGTGGCCCTGCTGCACGAAGCGACTGCCGAGGACGATTGCCAGCAGGATCGCGACGATGGCGCCGAGCAGCGCAAAGCTGCAGGCGAGCTGAGTGTGCAGGCTGCGCAGCGCGGGAAAGGAAGGTTGGACCATCGATGATGCGGTCGGTGCGCCGCCAGAGTGAGCGTCCGGCGGACGCGTCGCCGCATCAACGACTGCGGATCGGGGTAATGCAGGGGCGGCATCCGCGCTCGCGGTGCGATTGGTGGCGGTGCACGCCCTGCAGGACGGATTGCACCATGACCGGCCGCCCCTGAAGGGCCCGAAAAACAGGCCATTTCCCTAAGGCCGACGGTCGAGCATCGGCCACGCAACCGGAACGGCACGACCGCACCTCGCGCCCGCGCCATGCAGCGGACGGAGGCCGCGGCACGGCCGACTCAGTCCGATCTGTCGCGACGGAACGGAATCAGGCGTTCCAGCGGCCGTGGCACCTGCCGCCCGTTGACGGCCCGGATCACGAGCGCCGTGCCGGCAATCGAGCCCAGCAGGCGAACGATGAAGGTCGGGTGGCGCCGCGTCCCCAGCCACATTGCCAGGCCGCCCGCCAGCGCAAGCCAGTGCTCACCCGGGATGTTGGGCCGGGCGCGATCGATTTCCCTGAGTCGTTGCAGCGGATTGTCTGGCATGCGGTTTCCCTGGTTGGTGCCACGACTGCGCAAGCGGCGCCGGCTCAGCCGGCCGAGCGCGCCTGCCGTGCGGCAAGTTTCGGTGCCATGCATCCTAGACACGGGCACCGGATCGCACCGTAGGACGCCGCCGCATGGGTCGGTTTCAGCTGGTGAACGATCGGGCGCAGCGGCATGCCACACGCGCGCGGCCTCGGCACACGCACGAGCCCGTGGCGGCGTCGCTGCAGGTCAAAGCCGTCCGGCCACCGGCAGACAGGCACCCGTGATCGGCGCGGCATCGTCGGACAGCAGGAACGCAATGACACGCGCCAGCGCGGCGGGCGTGACCCAGTGATCGTGCGGCGCATCCGGCATGTCGGCGCGGTTGGTGGGGGTGTCGATGATGCTGGGGAGCACCGCGTTGACGGTGATGCCACGCTCCTTCAGTTCGTCGGCCAGCGCCTCCGTGAAGCGCATCACCCCCGCCTTGGCAGCCGCATACGCACCCATGCCGGCGGCCGATTTGAGGGCTGCCAATGCGCCGACATTGACAATGCGCCCACGGCCGTCGCCGCTCAGGTAGGGCAAGGCCGCCTTGGCCGCGGCGACCGCACTGCGCAGGTTCATCGCATACATGCGATCCCAGGTTTCGAGGCTGCCATCGGCGACACGTTCCCAGGCGAATCCGCCGGCGACATTGACCAGCGCATCGATGCGCCCATGGCGTTCGACGATCCGGTCGAACGCGGCCTGCGCGGCCATGGCATCGCCCAGGTCGACGCCTCCGAGCAGTTGCAGGCGATCGGCCGCCACCAACTCTGCCGGCACCGCTGCCCGATCGACCAGCACCAGCCACGCTTCCTGTTCGCCCAACACATCGGCCAGTGCACGCCCGAGGATGCCGAAACCTCCGGTGATGACGACCACCGATTCAGCCTTTGCAGACGACATTGCACCCACCTTCAATGGAGAGATCCCGACCAATTGGCTTCGACTATTACACTGCCCGGGTTGTCCTGAGTCAACCGACGGCAGTGCACCAGCCTGCGCGCCCAGCTCGACCGCGCACCGGCTGACCTCGGGGCCTGAAGCAGCATGCGCGATGGAGAGGCGATGAGTGAAGGTTTGAATTCAGTGGTGATCATCGGCGGCGGCCAGGCCGGTTTCCAGGTGGCGGCCTCGCTGCGTCAGGAAGGCTACGCCGGGCAGATCACGATGGTCGGCGACGAGCCCGGCCTGCCGTACCAGCGGCCCCCGCTGTCGAAAGCCTATCTGCTCGGCAAGGTCGGCCTGCCGGCGCTGAGCTTCCGGAAAGCCGAATTCTTCGACGAACAGCGCATCGAGCGGCTGCACGACCGCGCCATCGGCCTCGACCGCGCCGCGCGCCAGGTGCACCTGGCATCCGGCGCGACGCTCGGCTACGACCACCTGGTGCTGGCCACCGGTGCACGCAACCGGGTCCCGGTGGTTCCCGGCATCGAGCTGGCCGGCGTCTGCGGTCTGCGCACCCTCGCCGATGCGGATGCGCTTGCCCATGGACTGGACGAGATCCGCCATGCGGTCGTCATCGGCGCCGGCTTCATCGGCCTCGAGTTTGCTGCCGTGGCCGCCGCCAAGGGCGTCTCGGTGCATGTGCTCGAGATCGGCGAGCGCCCGATGGCACGCGCCATCTCGCGCCCGATGTCCGACCTGTTCACCGCCGGCCACGCCGGCTGGGGTGTCTCGCTCGACTTCCACCAGGGGCTGGCGCGCATCGTCGGCGAGAACGGTCGGGTGACCGGCGTCGAGACCGTCGACGGGCGGGTGCTGCCGGCCGGGCGCGTGGTGTACGGGATCGGCGTGGTCCCGAATGCCGAGCTCGCAACCGAGGCCGGGCTCGAAGTCGAGAACGGCATCCGCGTCGACGCCCAGCTGCTGACCAGTGACCCGGCCATCTCGGCGATCGGTGACGCGGCGAGTTTTGCGAGTCCTCATGCGGAGCGGCCGATCCGGCTCGAATCGGTACAGAACGCGGTCGATCAGGCCAAGTCCGTGGCTGCCCGGCTGACGGGCAAGCCGGCGGCCTATGCCGCCCTGCCCTGGTTCTGGACCGAACAGGGCGACCTGCGGCTGCAGATCGCGGGCCTGGCCGACGGCCACGACCAGACCGTGCTGATCGGATCGGCCGCGAGCAAGCAGCTCGCGGTGCTGTGCTTCCGCCACGGCCGCCTGATCGCGGTCGAGACCGCCAACCGCACGCCCGATCACCTGGTCGCGCGCAAGCTGCTGGCGCGCAACACGCCGCTGACGCCGGAGCAGGCGTCCGAGCCCGGCTTCGACCTGAAGGCCTACGAGTCGGCGACGCGGCCCTGACGCCAGTTCGCCGACTCACCGCATCGCAATGCGGTGTGGCCATGCGGGCCGCCGTCCGCCAGCGGCTGCAACGTCTGGATACACCGGCGGCCGGGCTGCTGACCCCGCTCAATCGGGCCGGGAACGACGCTAGTAGCGTCGCGACACATGCCGCTCAACCCCGCTCCCATCCGCCGCCGTGCCTGCAGCGATGCCGCGATTCCGCTGCGGACCTGGCTGCGGCAGCTGCCGGAGCCGGCGCTGCTGCTGCGCAGCGGCCGGATCGTCTGCTGCAACGAGGCCGGTCGCGCCCTGCTCGGCACCGACGAGGCCGCGCTCCTCGGACGCCCGCTCCTGCCCCTGTTCGACGCCGCATCGGCAACCGCCTCGCGGCGCGGCCTGGCGCGGCTGCGGCAGCCCGGTGCGGTCTGGCGGGCAACCGACCAGCAGCTCCTCCAGGGCGACGGATCGTCGCGCCTGGTCGACATCTCGGTCGCAGTGGTCGGCAACCGCCAGCCCGCCTCGCGTCTCGTGCTGCTGCACGACGTCACCGACCGGCACCAGCAGCAGCTTGCCTTGTCACGATCGCAACGGCAGCTGAGGCAGCTCGTGCTCGGCTGGGACGCCGCCCGGGAGGACGATCGTCGCCGCACCGCCCAGGAACTGCACAACGAGCTGATGCAGTCGCTGGCCGCGATCCGGATCGATCTCGATGCGATCGCCGGACGACTGTCGCCCGACCAGGAATGCACGGCCGCACTGCTGGCCAAGGTCAGCGAGGTGGCGCTGTCGGCCATGGATTCGACCCGGCGTCTGGTCAACGGTCTGCAGCCGCCGATGATCGAGGACCTCGGCATCGAAGCCGCGCTGGAGGCGCTGCTGAGCGAGTTTGCGCGATGCAGCGGCCATCGCTGCGTGCTGCTCACCGACACGGTCGAGGTCGACCGCAGTGGTCGGGCGTCGGTCGACACCTGCCTCTACCGGGTGCTGGAAGCCTGTCTCTCGAACATCGGTCGGCGACCCGGTATCACCTGTGTGGAAGTGCGCCTGAAGCGCAGCGTCGACGGCGCCATGGTGATGACGGTGCATGACGATGCCCCGCTCGCCGCCAGCCAGGCCGACGAGTTGACCAGCGTGAGCCTGCTCGGGATGCAGGAGCGTCTGCGCGCAGTTGGCGGCAGCCTGGCGATGGTGGCGAGCGACGATCGCGGCACGACGATCGAAGCCGCCATACCGGGATCGGTCAGGGGGGCCGAAGCGCCAGTCCGGCGCCAGGCCATCCCCCCAGATGCGGGGCAGGGACCTCCCCCGGCACGAATCGATGACCCTTCAGCAGCGTCGCCCGGTCGGACGCGTGCTCGCTGACACGGACCGGGCTCAGCCCGCTGCTGCATCGCCCTGACGGGCGTGCACGCCGGCGACGATCAGACGATTCCTACGCCGCTGTAGGACGTTGCCCTGTAACACGACATTTCAATTACCGCTGGATGCATCCGACACCGATTGCCCCCCGACGCCCGTGCAGCGATCCTGAATCCGTCAGTCGCCGCATTCGGCGTACAACCTGCACGACAAGGGGGGCACGTGGCACAGTACTTCACCGCATCCGACCGTACCGGCCTGAACGCCGGCACTTCGACCCAGTCACGCGTCGGCCGCACACCGACTGCCGAGCCCGGGCACCTGCGCGACCTGGTCCGATTGATGGGCGTCGACCCGTCCGAAACGATCGCCAGCGTCGACGACCTGCCGCTGGCAGTGTGGCGCGTGCGGGCCAACGCCGCCCTCCTGCACGAAGGCGCAACGGCCCAGCATCTGTTCGTCGTCCGCTCCGGCAGCCTGAAATGCCTGAAGACGCACGAGGACGGCTACGAACAGGTGATGTCGTTTGCGCAGCCCGGCGAGTTGCTCGGCTTCGAGGCCCTGCACTGCGGACGTCAGCCGGTGGCGGCGATCGCACTCGAGGACACCACCTCGTTCGCACTCCCGATCCAGGAACTGGCTGAACTGCGGCGGCGCCATCCGGTGCTCGACCGGGCACTGCAGCTGGCGCTGAGCCGCCAGCTGCTGCGTGCAGCCGAAACGGCAGAGATGATGGCAGCGGTGGCGTCGGAGGTCAGACTGGCGCGTTTCCTCTTGTGGACCTCGACCCGCATGGGTGAGATGGGGCAGTCGACCCGGCGCTTCCTGCTGCGAATGGGTCGGCGCGAAATTGCCAGCTTGCTCGGAATCGCCCATGAAACCGTCAGCCGCTCGTTCACGACCCTGGCCGAAGCCGGTTACCTCAAGGTCGACAACCGCGAGATCGAGCTGTGCGACCTGGACGCGCTGCGGCTGCGGGCGCGCAGCACCCGCTGGCTGGATGACGACGCGCATGGGCGGCGCGGCGCTGCCGACCGCTCCGGACGCAGCGGCGCACGCTGGCACGCGAACGCGCTCGGGGTTCGGGCAGCAGTCGCCTGACGGTGCGGTTCCCGGCAACGGCTGCGGTTGTTACCGTGTGGCGCGCCGTTCACCCCCCGATGCGAGGATGCCGACAGCAGGCTTCGGCGTACTTTCCCGCTTGCATCTTGTTACGCGCCGCAGCAGACTGGCTTCGCCGCGTTGGCTCGATTGCAGCGGGGTCGGCAGAACACATCGTCCTCGGAGACCGCCACGTGAATGAAGATCCGATTCAAGTCGTGCAGCATCGCAGGCAACGGCCGACCGACGGTTTGCGTCGCCTGACGCGACATGGGGCAGCCGCACTGGCAGGCGCGCTCATGCTCGCACTGACAGGCTGCAGTTCGACCATGCCCCGCCCTCCCGCGCCGGCCCTGGTCGAAGCGCCTGAATTGCGCTATCGGATCGGACCGCTCGACTCGCTGACGATCGTGGTGTGGCGCAATCCGGAGCTGTCGTCCACGGTCACCGTGCGGCCGGACGGCTTTGTCGCGATGCCGCTGGTGGCCGATCAGCGCGCAGCCGGACTGGAGCCGCACCAGCTGGCACGCGAAATCGAACAAGCGCTGGTGAAGTACATCCGTGATCCGGTCGTCAGCGTCATGGTCGGCGGCTTCCAGGGCCTGTATGCGGATCAGATCCGGATCGTCGGCGAAGCCAGCAAGCCGCAGGCAGTCCCGTACCGGAAGAACATGACCTTGCTCGATGTGATGATCCAGGTCGGCGGCATCACGGACTTCGCCGATGGCAACGAAGCGGTTCTGGTGCGCGGCTCCGAGAGCGACCGCCAATACCGCATCCGGCTCAAGGACCTGCTCCGGCGCGGCGACATCTCGGCCAACGTGGTGATGCTGCCTGGAGACATCGTGATCGTTCCCCAGAGCTGGTTCTGATCCATCTTGTCGTCGCCCCATCACGTGACGGCCGCCTGCGCCGGGTCGACCCTGCCTTGCCACCGGCGGCCGGGCCACCGGCGGACCACGCTTGCCCGGCTTCTGTGCTGCGCCTCCCTGTCATCGGTTCCGCTGTACGCCCACGCCGAGCTGCAGACAGCGGTGCACGACCTGGGCATCGACGGCGTGCTGACAGCCTCCGACAACGCAATGCAGGCGCCGCCCGGACAGGAGTCCGGTGAACTGCTCCTGACCGTCACTCCGCATGTGCGGGCCAGCTGGCAGGGCGACGGGCTGCAGGTCGACCTGAACGCGTCGGCGTCGGTTCATGCCGAAACCGGAGGGTCCCGCCCGCGCCGCCGCAACCGGCTTGCACTCGACCTGTCGAGCGGGTTCAAGGCGACGCTCGTCGAACGCCTGCTGACGCTCGACGGCGAACTGCGCATGCGCGATGCACCGAGCGACCCCTACCAGCCGGTCTTTCGCGACGCCGCGTCGATCGACCGCCGCACCGAGGTGCTGGCCCGGCTGAGTCCGCAGTTCACACTGCTGCTCGACCAGGACAGCACGCTGCGCGCGACGTCGGACCTGACCCTGGTCGACAACGCCGCCGGATCCGGCGCCCGGCGGACAACGCACACCTCGAACGTGCGCTATGACCGCGATCCCCGACCGACCGGCCTCCTGCTCGAACTGTCGCGCACCGACTCCGATACCGATGAAACCTCGGGCGACGGTCGCTACCACCTCACCAGTGCGCGAGCCGGCGGCAGTCTGCTCGTTGCCGAAGGCCTGCGGGTGGAGGCGTCGATCGGTCACGACCAAGGCGGGTCGCAACGCGGAGCGATTTCGCGCAGCGCATTCGGCCTCGGGCTGCGCTGGGTGCCAGGCCCGCGCAGCCTGCTCGATGCGGTGATCGAACGGCGCTTCTTCGGAATCGGTGGCAGTGTCGAACTGCGGCACCGGTTGCCGTGGCTGGCCCTCAATCTGCGCCTCAGCCGAAAGCCAGGCGTGGTACCGATCGCGCTCGACAGTGCGCCGCAGGCCGGCGATCTGCGCGTCCTGCTGGACTCGATGCTGACGACGCGGGAGCCGGATCCGGCCCAGCGCCGCACCCGCGTCGACGAATTGATCGACCAACGCGGCCTCGAACCCGGCACGGCAGACCCGATCGATCAGGTGGCCAATTACCCGCAACTTCAGACCCGCCTGGACGCCGGAGCGGCACTGCTGCGGCGGCGATCGACGCTGTCGCTGGGGGTCTATGCGCAGTCAGCCCGCGCGATCGACTTCGGCGGACCGGTCGCCCCGACCGCCAACCTGGCGGACACGCGGCAGTACGGCGTCTCGGCCCAATTCAGCCATCTGCTGACGCCGCAGCTGTCGGCCACCGTCAGCGTCAACTGGTCCCGTGTCGACGGGATCGGCGCGCGCAGCGGGAACACCAGCGAACAGCACAGCCTGCGTGCTCATCTGCAGCAGCAACTCGCTCCGGGCACCACGCTGCTTACCGGCGTGGAGCGTCGGCAGTTCGAAACCAATGTAGCCGGCCGCAGCGGCTTCACGGAAAACCGGATCTTCGCCGGAATCAGCCACCGTTTCTGAGTCGCCATCCGGGATGGCGTGGCCGAGGTTTCGGCGTCGACCTGTAAAGCCGTGCAATATAGATTCCGAGACGTCGGTATTTCGGCCTGATTGACACAAACCCAATCGTCGCTCTGTAACGAAACCTTCGGTCACGATGCCGCCTGCCGGCACCGGCTCGTTGTCAGCCATTCCCGTATCGCGTCCAGACGACACTGACTGCAGGGCAATGCCGGCTGCAACGGCGGAGCCGCCACAGCTGCGGGACGCGCTCCAACTCCCTGTTACAGGCAAGGTCGTCTGCGATGAACTAATCGCGGACGTCGCAGCCGATCACCGATCGGCTTGGCAGCTCAGCGCCAGCGACGCCCCCCACCGGCACCCACGAATCGCCGACGCCACCTGGCATCGGCCGATGCGCATGCACGCCGAACTCCAACAGCATTTGAACTGATCCCCGTCCTTCATGAAAACTGAGAAATCTGCCCGTCGTGGCGTGATGGTCGCAACGCTGATGAGCGGCGCGGCGTTGATGGCGGCCTGCGGCGGTGGCGGGGGTAACAATGCCGCCACTGTGGCCGGGGCTGATGAAGCGGCGACTTCCCTCGGACACCGAAGCAAGGTCGCGGCTCCCACACCCACTCCCACTCCAACCCCCGCTCCGGCCCCGGCGATGGCTGCAGAGCCGGTCGCGATCGCCAACTCGACCGCGTCCCTCTGGTCGAACAGCACGCAGCCGGCGCTTGCATCGGACGCGGAGACGGCCGCGGTCAACCTGGGAGTCAGGTTCAGCACCGACGTGGACGGCTTCGTCATCGGCATGCGGTTCTACAAGGGCGCTTCGAACCTCGGCACCCATGTCGGCTCGCTCTGGTCGTCTACCGGGCAACTGCTGGCGCAAGCCACGTTCACCGGGGAAAGCGAGAGCGGGTGGCAGAGCGTGAAATTTGCAGTTCCCGTCGCGGTGGTCGCCGGTGCAAGCTACACGGCTTCGTACCTCGCTCCCGCAGGCCGCTACGCCATCGACCAGGGCTACTTCACTCAGCCACACGTGGCGGCTCCGCTGCGGGCGCTGGTTGGTACTTACGCGTACGGTGCCGCCAGCGCGTTCCCGACATCGCAGTGGAACGCCAGCAATTACTGGGTCGACGTGGCCTTCACGACCGACGCGACCTCTGCACCGACTCAGACTCAGACTCCGGCTCCTGCACCTGCACCTGCACCTGCACCCGCACCCGCACCTGCACCTGCACCTGCACCGGCACCGGCACCGGCACCAGCACCGGCTCCGGCAACAACCGGTTCTGCCCAGCTGTCCTGGTCAGCTTCGCCCGCACCAGGCGTGGTCGGCTACCGCGTCTACCATGGCACTGCCCCCGGCACCTACATGCAGGCGTATGGCAGTGGCGTGGCAATCACCAACCCCTCCTTCACCGCCAGCGGTCTGCCAATGGGCAAGACCCACTACTTCGCGGTCACCGCAATCGACTCCGGCGGTCGCGAGAGCTCATACTCCAACGAAGTGACCAAGCTGATCCAGTAACGTGATTCGTGCCTGTCCGAGTCGAGTCATCATTCCATCGAGGTTCAATGTGAACATCACGTATTTCCACACCCAGATCAAGAAGACGGCGCTGTGCTTCGCCATCACCGCGTTCGGCACCGCAGCCCACGCCGCCACCTATCACGTGTCTGTCGCCGGCAACGATGCGAATCCGGGTACTGCTGCGGCACCGTGGCGCACGATCGCGAAGGCCGCCAGCGTCATGGTTGGCGGCGACACCACGATCGTCGGTCCCGGGAGCTATTCTGAAAAGACGGCGACCAAGCGCGCCGGGTCGGCGGACAAGCGGATCACTTTCAAGGCGTCGGGCGACGTCGTGACCAAGACGTTCAACATCGACCACGACCATGTGACGATCGACGGCTTCCGGATGACGGCAGCCAACGACGGCTACATGATGACGATTCGCGGCAGCCACTGCGAGATCGTCAACAACACGATGCACGACACCGGATCGCAGTGGGGCGTGGTCCGAATGGACAGCAACACGATCACCGGCTGCTCGATCCGAAACAACCGGTATTACTCCTCGACCGGACCGGGAGACGACCTGACCGTGTTCATCGTCGGCGGCAAGAACAACGTTGTGGAAAACAACGAGATCGGACCGGGCAAGGACCTCGACGTGTTCCGTGTCTGGGGCAACGGCAACATCATCCGGGGGAACTACATCCACGACGTGACCCTGTCGAGCGGATCGTCGTCGCACATGGACGTCATCCAGACCTTCGGCCTTGGCGGTGGAGAGTCGCGCAACATCGTCTTCGAAGGCAATCGGGTCGTGAACTTCGATGGTCAGATCTGCATGACGGAAAACAACGGATCGCCCGGTTATCGCGACTGGGACGTCCGCAATAACCTGTTCGTCAACGTCAACCTGCAAGCCAACATCGGCATCCCGAACTTCCGCTTCTACAACAACACGCTGTACAACGTCGGCTCGACCAACAAGCTCGTGATGTACCTGTACGACGGCGCAGGGAAGAGTGATTTCAGTGGTGCGCGCATCTTCAACAACAGCTTCATCACGGCCGCGGCGATCAGCAGCTATGGACAGGTGATGTCGATCGGTCGTACCGGATCCGACGTGGTGATCAGCAACAACCACGTGGCCAGGATCTCGAGCCATGCGGCCCTGAGCGGATACGCCGAGGTCGGCGGCCTCAATGGCGGTGACCCGAAGTTCGTGAACGCCGCCGCCGGCGATTTTCGTCTGCTCTCGAACAGCCCGCTGATCGATCGCGGTCTGGCACTGACCGGCGTCTCGACCGACTATGACAGGCAGCCCCGGCTGCAGGGGTCGGCTGTCGATCTGGGGGCCTTTGAGCTGTCGAACACCGCCATTGCAAATGCGCCTCCCGCGCCTTTGAATCTGACCGTTCGCTGAGCCGAATTCGACCGTGGATTGAGCAGACTCAAGCCACGGTCATTTCGATCCCACCGCGGCGCCGCCTGGGGGTCGCAGTGGCTTGTTCTCTCATTTGGCCGATTGCATACTGCCCATTTGGCAGTCTGCGTCGCCAAGCCAGGCATGGCGCGGTCTGCTCCCGATCCGGAGATCGCCCGTGCCAAGCCGCTCATCTGTCCGTCATGTCCGGTCTCGCCGGATCGCCACGCTGGCCTGCATCGTCGCGGCGACCGCGTGCGGAGGCGGCGACTCGCTGGACTCACCAGCACGAAGCGAACGCACGGCCACGCAGCCGACCAAGTCGATCCTGGCGGACGCCTCAGCGCAGACTGCCGCGGTCACCGCTTCAGCCGGACTGCTTCTCGGCACGACCGGAATCGGACCGCAGATCGACGGCAATCCGGCTGGCCTGGCAGAAGCCTTCATTTACACGGCGCAGACATCCGGAATTTCTGCGGCGCTGTTGCTCTACCTCGATCCTTCGAGCACGGCAACCCGGATCGAGGTGGGCGTGTATGCGGACAATGAGCAGCAACCCGGTCAACTGCTCGCCACGGCAACGATCGATCAGCCGACTGCGGGAACCTGGGTCCGACTGCCGCTCAGGGTGACCACGGTGGCAGGCGCTCGCTACTGGGTGGCCATCCTGACGCCCAACGGGCACGGATTGATCAGGTTCCGGGATCAGTCCGCCGGCGGCGAAGCTGCTGTCGTCAGCGAGTCGACCAGCCTCGATTCGCTGCCGGCAACCTGGACCAGCGGAACCCGGTTCAACAGTTCACCGGTTTCACTGCAGCTGGTCACCGACGCGCCGAACTCCGCCGAGACCCCCGCCCCGGCACCGACTCCCGTGCCCGGACCGGTACCCGAGGTCGCGACCGTCGAGCTCGACCAGACCCTCGACACCCACCGCGTGCGGGTCGATGCCGATGGGAAACTGATGTCGTGGGTTACGCCGCAGAGCAAGGCCTTCGATCGGGTTTCATTCCTGTCCTGGGACTTCATGCTCAACCGGGTACCGATCGACCCGGACAACGGACTGCCCGTCTATTACACGCATTCCGAATACAACCCGAACGACTTCCGGGGCAGTGGATGGCCGAACAATCCTGCCGGCAAGAATGCAATGCTCGCCGAATCGGCCGCGCTTTACTACGCCTACTCCGGCAACCGGGGTGTGGTCGACCTCGTCCGCGGTCTGCTCGATCATCAACTGCAGCACGGCACCACGCCGTCATCGCATGCGTGGGCCAACGTACCCTGGTCGACCGCTCGCGCCGGATCGGCAACCTATGGCAATGATTCGATGCAGGAGGGTGAAGGCATCGTCCAGCCTGACAAGGTGGGAGAGCTCGGCCACGACGGTTATCTGCGTTTCTGGAAGATCACCGGGGATGCTCGCTACCGCGACGCAGCCATCGCGTGTGCCGACGCACTGGTGCGCCACCTGCGCCCGGGCAACGCCAGCCAGTCGCCCTGGCCGTTCCGGGTCGACGCCCGTACCGGCAACGTTGTCGAAGACTACAGCGCTCACGTCGTCGGTGCGCTGCGCCTGTTCGACGAACTGGTCCGGCTGGGGCTCGGAAATACAGCTGGCTATGCAGCCGCCAGGCAATCGGTCTGGAACTGGCTCAATGTTCATCCGATGACGAATGGACGCTGGTCCCAGTACTTCGAGGATGTGCCCAGGCAGAATGACCCGTTCTACAACCTGAACCAGTACGCGCCGGGACAGACGGCGCGCTACCTGCTGGAGCAGCGTCATCGCGATCCCGACTGGCAACCGAAAGTCGCTTCGCTGATCCACTTCATCGAAACCCGGTTCGGTGGTGACGATCACGGTGACCCGGGCATGTACCTGGGTGCACGTGTCATCTCCGAGCAATACGCCTACCAGTTCAAGATGGCGAGCCATACGTCGCGCTTCGCCGCAGTCAATGCGCTGTACGCGGCCGCCGCAGGTGATGCATCGGCACGCGAGAAGGCATTTCGCTCCCTGAACTGGGCAACCTACATGACCCGCGGCAACGGCACGGTCAACGAAGGCCCGGCAGAGTCGGCTGCCAACATGGATTTCTGGTTCACCGATGGACACGGTGACTATGTCCGGCACTTCATGCTGGCGATGGGTGCGATTCCGGAGTGGGCGCCGGTGCGCGAAAACCACCTGCTGCGATCCACGTCGGTGGTCGCCAGCATCGCCTACGGCGCCCAGGCGATCGACTACCAGACCTTCGATGCTGCGGCGGTCGAGACCTTCAAGCTCGGATCGTTGCCGAGCAGCATCACGGCCGGGTCCGTGCCGTTGCCGCGCCGTACCGATGCCGCAGGAGACGGCTGGATCTATGACGACGCCAGCGGTCTTCTGACGGTGCGGCACAGCGACGCCAGGACGATCAGGATTGCCTTTGCGCCGAGCGGATCGCCCGTGGTCAGTCTCGTCGCACCGCTCAGCGGATCGGTGCACCCGGCCGGCCTCCCCATCACGCTCGAGGCCAATGCCAGCGACGACGGTCAGATCACGTCGGTCGAATTCCTGGTCGGTGCGCAGGCCATCGGCAAGGTGACATCTCCGCCGTACCGCCTGTCCTGGACGCCTGCTTCCCCTGGCACGCAGGCGCTCAGCGCCCGAGCAACCGATGACAGCGGACTCGTGTCGCTGTCCAGCATCGACATATCGGTGAGCGCACCGGCACCGGCACCGGCACCGGCACCAGCACCAGCACCAGCACCAGCACCAGCACCAGCACCAGCACCAGCACCGGCTCCAGCACCTGCCCCTGCCCCCCTGCCCCTGCCCCTGCCCCTGCCCCTGCCCCTGCCCCTGCCCCTGCCCCAGCTCCGGCTCCGGCTCCGGCTCCGGCTCCGGCTCCGGCTCCGGCTCCGGCTCCGGCTCCGGCACCGTGCACCGGCACCGGCACCGGCACCATCCGCCACCGTCTCTCTCTGGTCGGCAGCCGTGACGCCGACCACCGCATCGGCAACCGATGCGGTCGCGGTCAATCTCGGCGTGAACTTCACGAGTGAGGTGGATGGATTCATCACCGGCATGCGTTTCTACAAAGGAGTCGCGAACACCGGTACGCACGTCGGATCGCTCTGGTCTGCTGCAGGGCAATTGCTGGCTCAGGCGACCTTCACCGGTGAGACGGCAAGCGGCTGGCAGACCACCACCTTCCAGACGCCCGTCGCGGTCGTTGCGGGTGCGAGCTATACCGCTTCCTACCTTGCGCCCGTCGGCGGCTATGCAATCGATCCGGGCTACTTCGATCAGCCGCACACAGCCTCGCCGCTGCGTGCCCAGGCCGGCGTTTACCAGTACGCCGCCGCCAGCTCGTTTCCGAGCTCGCAGTGGAACGCGAGCAACTACTGGGTCGATGTGGTAATGGCTGCGACGTCCGGACCGGCACCGGCACCGGCACCGCACCTGCACCTGCACCTGCACCTGCACCTGCACCTGCACCTGCACCTGCACCTGCACCTGCACCTGCACCTGCACCTGCACCTGCACCTGCACCTGCACCGGCACCTGCACCGGCACCTGCACCGGCACCTGCACCCGCACCCGCACCCGCACCCGCACCCGCACCCGCGCCTGCGCCCGCGCCTGCGCCTGCGCCTGCGCCTGCGCCTGCGCCGATACCGTCGACCCCTCCTGCATCGGCGAGTGTCTTCATCGTCGGCAGCCGCACCGAAGGCGTGACGACCGATTTCCTGAGCGATCAGCGCGGCGAATACATCAATGCCGGCCGCCACCTGGCTCAGGTGAGCAGTGTCGCCCGGCACATCCGTGCCAAGGTCAAGGCCGTCCAGGGAACCTACCAGTTCGCGATCTATGCGGACAACCGCGGCGATGCCGGCAAGCTGCTCGCCGTCACCGCTCAAACCAGGGTCGACAGCACCGGCTGGCACAGTTTCGAACTGCTGGCGCCTGTCGACTTGAAGGCGGGCACGCCCTATTGGCTGGCCGTGTGGTCCGACACCGTCGACTCGCGCATTTTTGCTGACCGTGTCTCCGCCATCCGCTATGGAAAATACGCCTACTCGGCGACCTGGCCGACGTCGGTCAAATTGCCGGGGCGCGCGCCGTACAGGTATTCGCTCTATGTCACCGATTGATGGCTGAGAGGCCGGGTGGCCGGTGCGAGGCGGTGCTGGATCGGGTCCGGACCAGGCGACTCGCCAACGGCGCCGGCCCTTGAGCCGCGGGGGTGACCCGACGGCGCGCACCGCGTGCAGTGGCGAAGCAAACCGGCTGTCGCGACGTCGTCACCGCGCCTGGACACGGACATCCGGCCTCGCCCGGTATCGTGCGAGCCGACGAGACGGGCGTCAGCACCGACGCCGGTGGCTGCGGCGGCGCTGACCGTGGTCAGTCTGTCACAAGGTCGCGTAGTGGCGCGCCATCTCGCGCGGCAGGCAGTGCCACGCCCGCGGAATCTGCCGCAGGTGATCGAGGAAAGCCTCGTACAGCTTCATGCCATCCCGCTCCATCAGATAGTCCGGATGCGTCAGCGTCAGTACGGTGCCATGGTTTGCAACGAGCCACCGGGTCTTCGCCAGCCAGATGCCGATATCGCGCACGCCGAGCGCATGGAACAGGGTGTGATCCTGCGGCACGGTGTAAGGCAGCTCGACGAACTTCCCCGCCATGAATGGCCAGATCGATCCCGTTCCCCCGGGGAACGGCTGGTACGGGTCGTAATCGAAACACGACGCGTCATAGTCGATATCGAGGTCCTGCAGCCAGCTCAGGTTGCGATGAACCTGGGGCGAGCGGAAACCGATGGCACCGTGCTCGGCCAGGGCTCGGTTGATGGGCACAGCCCGTTGCTGAAAGCGCTGCCGCGAATAGTAGAGCGTGCCGTCATGGTTGTAGCCATGGATTCCGATCTCATGCCCGTTCTCACGGATGCAGTCGAGGATCGGCTGATGCAGCTTGTATTTGCAGGCAACCAGATTCCATGAACTGCGCAGTCCGTACCGGGCCTCGAGGCGGATCACCTCCGGGATGAAGTCGTAGCCCCGCTGGGTCTCGACATCGTGGGTCAGGATGACTGCGCATGAATGACCGGGGGGATAGATGGCCGACGTGAATCGCGCGAACCCCTCCGCGTCGTGTTTCATCAATTCGACCAGATCGGGCCAGATGAAGTTCGCGCGACAGGTCTTCTGCCCGTTCACGACCTTCTGAAGCAACTGCCGAGCCGGAATCGGAAGTATCGGCCTCACCCCACCGTAGTAGAGCTTGTGCAACGAGGAAAACTCGATCGCGAGATCGTTTTCCGACAGGAAAGGCCGGACATAGGGCGCGTCAAAATGCTTGAACCGTAGATCGATCATGCTCCGGTCCGTCAGGCAGCGAAATGTTTGTAGATCGCCTCTCCGGCGATTCGACAGACGACCGGCGGATTGCGACGGATCAGCCCGCTGAGCATCCGGAACGCGAAGCTCTTCTCGGAGCCCGGCTGGCGCGTCGGAGTCGAGTAGTGGTAGCTCAGATCAGTCTCGACCGAGCCCCATCCCGACTTGAACTGCCGCAGTCCGGCATTGTCCATCGACGTCTTGCCGAAGTCGAAGCGGGTGGCGCCATCCCTGATGCCGGCAAGCATCGACTCCCAGAGCATCAAATAATTGGCATTCTGGTCGCTGCGTTGCGGATCGGATGCGCCGTACTTGTAGAGAACGGTCTTGTTGAAGCTGCAGATCACCGATGCGCTGAGCCAGTTGGAGCGATCACGCACCAGCGAGACATACCCCAGGCCCGCGTCGATGACCCGCCGGTGCAGGATGTCGAAATAACGCCGCGGCTGGATTGGAACGCCCTGGCGACGACGCGTTTTCAGATGCAGGTCATAGAAGATCTGCATCGCCTCGGGGTCTTGCCGGATGATGTGCTCCAGCCCCGATTCCTGTGCCCGCCTGACCCGACGACGTGTCGTCTGGTTCAGTCGCTTGAACAACGCATCCGGAGATCGGTCGAGTGCGGTGACGTGAGACCAATGCGAGACCACACGATTCAGACCGAAGGAATGGGCCAGACCGCCCCGCACCTCGAGATTCGCCCCGGCGGCCGCCGCCGCCTCGACCGCACCCATCATGAGTGGCTGCTCCATGGCGGCATCGGTCACCAACGGCGAACACTCATCCGAGAATGGCAGGCTGATCCAGCGTGTCCGACGCAGGACACTGTTCACCCGGCAGACGGGCAGACCGGCGACCACTTCGCCTCGGCGGTCACGCAGGCACAGCGCGCCGATGGAGAATCCATACTGATCCTTCATCACCGCCAGCCAGGCTGGATGATGAAAGATGGTGGCGTGCGGATGGGTCTCCACGAACCTAGCCCAGTCGGGGCTCAGATGCGCCTCGTCGATCAGTGAAAAGCCAAGCGAGTCGCCGTGCCGGACGCTCACGCCCGCTGTGTCGAGTGTGCTAATCATGCCGGCTCCATCAGGTGTCCGTACGCGGCGAACAGTTCACGCTCCTGCAGTTCCCAGCAGAGCACGTCATTGAAGCGGAGCAGCGTGCTGCGCCGAAGTTCCTCGTAGGCCGTCGGGGTCTCGCGCAGGTGCGCGATGCGCTCTGCGATTTCCGGGAAGCAAGCGCCATGGATTCCGACGCCACCCGTCGAGCGCATCTGCTCGGTCAGCTGCAACGAACACACCGGCACCGCACAACACATGTAGTCCATGATCTTCATGGCGGTGTGCAGGTGGTTCTTCGGAAGATCGCCCCACGATACGAGGCCGAAATCGAATTCCTTGATCAGGTCGTAGGCCTGCGGCATCGGCACGAAACCATGGAAGACGAAATGCCGATCGAGGCCGGCGGCAGTGACCATGTGCTGGAGCGAGGGCAATCCAGGGCCGTTGCCGACAATCGAGAACCGACAGTGGACTCCCCGCTCGATCATCGAGGCGGCCAGCTGCACGATGTTCTCGAGACCGGCAGCCGAGTCGTCTGCGAGAACACCGAAGTAGCCGATCGTGGTGACGTCGGCGCAGGGTTCCTTCCCGATGTCGTCGACACAGCGGTAGACGGTCCGGTTGCTGTTGCGGACTACCTGCACGCGGACCTTGTCGCCGATCTTGCTGCGCACCCGCGCGAGGATGGACTCGTTGGTCGCGATGGTCAGGTCGGCCATCCGTATGCTCGCCGACTCCAGGCGGTCCAGCACCGGAATCAGGACACCGAGCCTCGAATCGGGATCGATCTTGGCACGCAGCGTCTCCGAGGACACGTCGTGCATGTCGTACACGATCTTGACACCGAACAGCCGCAACCATGCGATCGTCGGGATGATGAAATCGGGTGGATTTGCGACGTGGATCACGCCGACGCGGCCGATCAGCGAGATCACCGGGACCAGCAGTGCCATCCAGAGCCAGGCGATCAGGTACTCGATGAAGATCCAGCGGACCGATCCGGCATGGTAGATCGGGAATCTCAGGCAGCGGGCCGCGCCGATCACCTCGAACAGTTTCTGCCCGGGCGCGCGAGGCGCCAGGACATGGCAGCGATAACGTTTCGACAAGGTGGTGCACTCGTTGTAGACACGCATGTCGTGGGGATAGAAGTCGTTTTCGACCACGAAAAGAATCGCCTTGCGGGACATGTCCTTGATCTCCATCAGACGGCTTGCGCGGTGATGAGTTGTGCCTGTCGATCGAGCTTGCGCCGGGCACACAGCGTCCACTCGACGGCGCCCAGTCGCCCCGGGAGACGGCGATCGACGCGTCGATCGGACGACTTCCAACGAACGGCCGATACCTGCATGCCGCACCTCTTCAGCTGTCGTGCCAGCGAGCTCGGTCCGATCCGGTGCACACCACTCTCCCGGAACGACCGCAGCTTCTCGAGTCCGCCACGGTGAAGCAGCCGCCTCAACCAGATGCGCAGGGAGTCGAAGTTGGGGCCGCGCGCGACCAGCGATCCCTGGTCGGTGAGCAGACCCGCCAGCCGGCTGAGCAGCAGATCCGGATCCGGGGCCAGGTGCAGCAGGTTCGAGATGACGACGCAGTCGAAGCGCCGCGGCCGAAGCTGGTCGATCGCCTCGTCGAGGGTGCCATAGATGACCTCGATGCCGCGCTCGACAGCCGTTGCCCCGATCACCGCATCGAGCAGCAGGGCCGTGACCTTGAAGCCCGCGGCTTGCATCTCTCGTTCCTGCTCACCGGCGCCGCACCCCACCGAAAGAACCGTTCGGGCCGAACTCGACACCAGCGCCGTCAGCCGCGGATCGGCCTCCTCGTAATAGCACTTCGACCACTCGCCCTGGGTCATCCGGGATTCGGTCGGGAGCAGTCGGGAGGCAGGCAGCGTTCCATCCACGATCGCCTGCTGGGCGCGGATCTGATGCATCAGGTCTTCGAGGGGAACGCACCAGCGGCGCACGTACCGATCGCTGAGATGATGGATCGAGAACTCTCGCAGGCGCGACACGCAAACGACCTTGCGAAATCCGCAGCTCGTGTAGGGATCGGTCGCGGCAGCACACAGCATGTCGTACCGCCCCTCGTACGGCTCTCGCAGGAAGCCGCCGGATGCGATCGCCCTCTCGAGCTGGTGTCGCGTGAGCAGGTAGAAGGCGGCGTGCTCGTTGCTGAACTCGGCCACCAGGTTGTCTCCCCGACGGCGCACCGACTCGGGCTTCCAGTGGAAGTGGGCATGGGCATCCGGATACGACCAGGCGCCCTGGTCGTCGACTTCGTAGCGCAGAAACCCGGCCACCTCATCGTCGGCAAGGCCCGCGCCGACCTCGAGGAAGGCCTGCACATGCTCGGCACGGACTTCCATGTCGTCTTCCGAATACGCAAAGACGTCGTAGTCGGCCACGTTCTTCGCGAACAGCGACTTGTGAGCGAAGGGCAACGACCAGGGATTCGGACACGGCAGTCCGACCAGCACCTCCACGTCGTCGCGCACCTCCTTGGGCGCGTCGGACAGGACCACGATGTGGACCTCGAACGGCATCTTCTTCCAGCCGTCGATGACGTGTCGCACGAGCTCGAGGTTCTTGGTCCCGTAGCATGCGATCGCAACCAGCACCCGCAGCGGGCGGGTCTTGCGCATCGGAACCACGGTCAGCGCTGGATTTGTCGTCATTTCGTCTCCCGTCAAAGGCATGCAGGCGGCCAGGTGCGACCGCTTGCGGCGGCCATCAAAGCGGATTCGCGGCGGTGCTGTCGGCGCTTGTCTCGCGGATCGTGGTTGCGAAGCTCGAGGGTCAACGCCCGTGCGATGGCACGCGTTGCATCGAACAGGGGTCTTCGGGGGCGGGCATGCACGACCCGTTCATAGATATCCAGCTGCAGCGGAATCGCCCTCTCGAGGCTGAATCGACCGTTGACGACATCGCGACCGTAGCGGCCGAGCGACCTGGCAAGCCCGGGATCCTGAAGCAGGCGCTGCAATTGCTCGACCAGTCGGTCGACCCCTGGACCGCCATCACCGAGTCCATGGAATCCCTGGTGCATGAAGGTGTTCAGCGTCCGAGGCTCGAACACTTCAGAGAATCCGCGCTCGCCCTGCACCACGACCGGTCGACCGATCGCAAGCCCGCGCAGGGCCGAGCTTCCCATCCCGACCACGATGTCGGCCGCAGCATAGGCCTGACGCGGATCCAGTTCAGGGCCGGTCAGGGTCACCACCTCGCGTCCGACTTCCCGATTCACCGCCTGGGCGCGGGCGCTCAGCGCTTCGCCAGCCTGTCCGCCGCCGACGATCAGCAACCGGGCGGGGAAGCGGACGGCCAGTGCAGCGACGGCATCGATCGCACGCACCAGGGCATCGAGCTTGAGGTCGATCGCCAGCCGGGATACCGTGACGATCAGCTGTTCGTTCGACCCGACCTGGTGCCGCAAGCGGTACCCCGTCCCATCGATCGCCGGGTGATCGGTGAGGCAGTCGATCGGCGGCTCGAGCACCCAGACATCGGATCGGTGGGAGCGACAGGCTTCTTCGCCGAGTGCAGCCGTGCCCATGATCAACGGCACCGAGGCGGGAACGAGCGGCGACACCGACATGCTCAGGACGGTGCACAGGACCGGCACGCCCAGCAGCAGACCGGCACCCAGGAATGCGTCCAGGCAAGGTGGCCATTCGTAGGCATGAATCAGATCGATCCGCTCGGCCCGCGCAATCGAGGTCAGCTGGGCGATTCGCGATGGAGCCGGCCGGTACTTCAGGGGACGCGCTGCGATGAACCGAAGTCCGCGCTGTCGGATGTAGTCGACCAGCGGACCGGGAACGCCGTAGACGATCACCTCGTGACCTGCGGCCGCTGCACCAGCCGCCAGGTCGACTGCATTGATCTGGCTCCCGCCGATCCCGAGATCGTGCGGGTAGACGAGGATTTTCATGCCGTGCCTCCGCTCAGGGTTCGCGGTTGCGTCGGGGGCTCGAGTCCGAACACGAGCCACTTGAGGCAGGCTGCATGCTCCTTGCGCTTCACGGAACGGTCTTGCGCGACACCCGGTCTGAGGTCGAAGACGGCACGTCCTGCCAGCCGGAGGCCATGATGGGCAACCAGCAGGATCCGGCACATCCATTCACCTGCAGCGCCACCGTGCTTCCTCCAGTACTGCAGGTCGGCACGCAGGGTCTCGACACTGAACCGAAGCCGTGCGCCGGACGAGCTTCCTCCTCCGAAATGGGTTGCCAGCGCCTGCCGGACGAATGCGATCTTCCATCCGGCATCGGCTATCCGCTTGCACCAATCGATGTCCTCGCCGTAGAAGAAGAACCGCTCGTCCATGCCGCCGACCGTCTCGAACACCGTGCGACGTACCATGCAGAAGCAGCCACTGAGGACCTCGACCTGGCGGGTTTCATCATGCCGGCGTGCTGAAACCTCGTAGCCGCCGAGCAGACCGTCGCCGTCGGACAGACGATCGAGCGCCAAGGTGCGGCAGATCGTGTTGCGCAGGCTTGGCAGATTGCGACACGTCAGTTGCAGCTGGCCATCGCCGCCATGCACGCGTGGACCCGTCAGCCCGACTTCCGGATGCCGTTGCAGGTGTTCCAGCAGCGCTTCCAGACACCCGGGATGCACCAGTGCATCCGAATTGACCAGCGCGAACGCCGAGCCCCGGGCGCGACGCATGGCCAGGTTGTTGGCCTTCGCGAAACCCAGATTCGATCCTGCACGGATCAGCATCGCCTCGGGAAATTCCTGCTCGACCATCTCGGGAGAACCGTCGGTCGACGCATTGTCGACAACGATCACCTCGAGCAGGCAGTCTGGCCTGGCGGCGCGGATCGAAGACAGGCAGCCGCTCAGGTGATGGCGCGCGTTCCAGCTCACGATGACCACCGATACCGTGGCCTGCGGCGTAAGAGCCGCTGCTTTCGGGTGCTGGTCCAGAGCCGGGGTGTCCGACCCGCACGGTCGGCTTGTCGCATTGATCATGTACGCCTCACTTCACGAGCTTCGACCGATTGGATGTAGAACGGGGTGCGCGGCCTGACCCGCACAGGCGCGGCGGCCTCCCCGGTTGCCGGCGCGGGTGGTGCAGGGACACGTCCGTGCGCCAGGCTGGCGATGGCTGCGATCGTCATCCAGAACAGCAGGACCGATTGATCGAACAGCGTGATCGCAAAGAAGTTCGCCACGAACCCGAACAGCAAGGCGCCGAGCGACCACACGAAGAACGACGATCGAACGTCGACCGGCGACTCGGCTCGAATGGCGACGCCGACGCTCCGAAAGCCCGCGACGATCACCCAGATGAACACGATCAGCAGCGGAAGACCTCCCTTGATGCCCATCGACAGGAAGTGATTGGTGATGTCGGTGTGCCTCTGGTTGGCGTGGATGCCGGTCGCCATCCAGTGACGGGTGAAATCGGTGCCGACCAGCCACCACTCCGAGAGGTGTTCGAGCGACGACTGGATGAGTTGAGCCCTGAACCAGCTTTCGCTGCCGCCGATCACGTCGATGCGCGCGATGAGAAACCAGATCGGCGCCTTCATCACCACGGCGAGCGACAGCACGGCGAGCACCAGCGTCCGTCGCAGCAGGGACATCCGCTCGCGGACAAGCCAGCTCACGAGTCCCAGCACCACGAAGGCGACCATCAGGATCGGACCACTCGACCCGCTGGCGTACACGATCACCGCCCCGGACAGGCAACCCAGCAATCCCCAGCAGCGTGCGCGATTCAGCAGCGCCAGGCCACCCGCCATGGCCACGGCTCCGGCAACACCGGCGAGGATGGGATGGGCGAACGGCCCGCTGGCGCGCAAGGTGCCGTCCCGAACCAGCGCGTCAAGGTTGACCCCACCGAGCAGGGCGAACTGATTGCCGGCCCCTGCCTTCTCCCGCAGCACCAGGAAAGCCACCGGGAGCAGCAGCGCAAGCAGGATCTTGAACGACCGGACGGCATCCTGCCGATCCTGGATGAAACGACGGAACAGAAAATAGGCCCCGACCTCGGTCCAGACCATGCCCGCGTGGAAGACGACCGTGCCAGCAAGGTGGAAGGGGCTCACCAGCAGCAGGAGTACGCCCCAGAGCACCACCAGGCGGTCGATCAGGACGGTGCCGCCGGCCACCGGTTCACCGCGCAGCAGCACCCTCAGGAGTCCGACGCCGATGACGATCCTCAGGATGGTCATGTTTGCCGGCCCGACCATCAGCACCTGCCCGGCGGTCATCCAGGTAATGCTCGCCAGCAGGGGCAGCACGGCCCAGCGACGCGGCAACAGCAGGATGGCAAGCGTCGCCGCCGTCAGGAAGCCGGCGCCGACGGTGTTCACGCGATCGCCTCCCGCAAGCCGGTGGCCTCACCTGCCTCGGGGCGGGCAAACGTCGGAGTCCTGACGGCTGCGAAGCCCGATCGGGTGTCGAACGCCTGGTGACACAGGTTGAGCACCAGCAGGCTGAACACTTCCTTGGTGCCGGCACCCGTGCGCTGATGCGCGTCGAGCAGTTGCTCGACCGGCCGGCGCTCGAACAACCGATCGATCAGCGAACCCCGGGCGAGCACGGTATCGCGCACATATCCATTCAGCTCGCCGCGCATCCAGCGGCCGTACGGCACGGGAAATCCCGCCTTCGGGCGTGTCAGGATCTCGGTCGGGACCTGATCCTTGAGCGCCTCGCGCAGCACCCGCTTCAGCGACCAACCGCTCGCCTTGTGCGCCCGCGGAAGTCCGGCAGCAAATTCGAGGATCCGGTGATCCAGCAGCGGCACCCTCAGCTCGACCGACGTCGCCATGGTCATCTTGTCTGCCTTGACGAGCAGGTCGTCCGGAAGCCACGACTTGCTGTCGACGTAGAGCATCCGGTTCAGCATGCCGTGGCGCGCCACCCGGGCATGCAGCGCCTGCGTGGGTGCATCACTGCACAGGCCGCGCAACCGGCCGGCGAGGGCGGGTCGGTACAGCGTCTGCTTCAGCCGGTTGAAGTCGCTGTTCGGCGTCGAAGCCCGGCTGAAGTAGTAATCGGCCAGCTCGGGGTCCACCAGGCCGCCGTAGTGCCTGGCGCGCTGCGAGCCCAACATCGCCAGCGTCCGGAGCGACCAACCGAGGATCGGCCGAGCCGGACCGAGCCGGGCCTTCAATGCCTCCAGAGCGAGCAGATTGCGGTAGGTCTGGTAGCCGGCGAAGGCCTCGTCCCCACCCTCGCCGGACAGCAGCACCTTGATCCCCTCGCGCCGTGCCGTCGCGGCGAGGTGATACAGCGCGATCGCCGGCGGCTCGCAGACCGGCTCCTCCATGTGCCAGGCATAGCGTGGCAGAAAATCACGGAAGTCGCGCGCCGACATGGTGATCTCCGCGTGACGCGTTCCCATGCGCTCGGCGGCGAGCCGGGCATACGGCCGTTCATCAGGCACGTCGGTTCCGGCAAACCCCATCGTGAACGTGTGCAGCGGGGCGTGACTGTGTCTTCTCGCATGGCTCAGAACGGCAGTGGAATCCACGCCGCCGCTGAGCAGCACGCCCACCGGCACGTCGCTGATCATGTGCGACTTCACCGTCTCATCCAGCAGTGCCCGCAACTGCTCGACCGAACGCTGCATCGACGGAGCCGGCATCGGCTCCTCGAACTCCAGATCCCAATAGCGGGTGATGCGCACAACGCCCTGCTCGACCGTCAGGTAGTGTCCAGGATCGAGCTTCCTGACACCTTCGTACAGCGTCTCGCTTCCCGGCATGTAGTAGTAGGTCAGGAACCTGTCCACACTGGTCGGGTCGATGGTCCGCTCCATGCTTTCATCGGCGAAGATCGACTTGATCTCCGACCCGAAGCTCAGCGAACGGGCGTTGGCGGCGTAGTACAGCGGTTTGATGCCGATCCGGTCCCGCGCCAGCAGCAGACGTCTGCGCGACTGGTCCCACAGGGCGAAGCTGAACATCCCCTGAAGTCGTTCGACGCAGCGGTCTCCGAATTCCTCGTACAGGTGGACGATCACTTCGGTGTCGCTGGTCGACTTGAACTGGTGGCCGCGGCGCTCGAGATCGCGGCGCTGCTCGGCAAAGTTGTAGATCTCACCGTTGAAGACGACCCAGACCGAGCCGTCCTCGTTGCACATCGGCTGGTCGCCGGTGCTCAGGTCGATGATGCTCAGCCGCCGATGCCCAAGTCCGATCTCTCCGACCACATGCAGACCCCAGCCGTCCGGGCCCCGGTGCGCAATCGCATCGGCCATCCGGCGGACGAGGCCCGGATCGACCGGCTCGTCGCGGTCGAAATTGATTTTTCCGCAGATTCCGCACATCAGTGACAGTTCCTTGGCAGGTGGCTGTGGGCTCGCGCCGGTGTGTCCGGGAGATCCGTCATTGGTAGATGCTTCGCCGCAGCGTCAGGCATCGGATCTGCTGGCGGCGCAGGTACCGGATCGCGTCAGCGTCCGCCATCCGCGGCCTTCTCTGCAGATAGCACCCGATGAAGCCGCTCAGCAGCCCGAACGATTCGAGTGACAGCGGGCTCCGGATCAGGCGCCTGACGCACTTGGCCAGCATGAATGCCGGGTGGTAGCCCGTCAGGTAGTTGGCGCGCCCGTTCTTCAGTGCATCGTGCCAACGACCGTCGACGGCTCCGGTGGGCTTGTGCTGGACCAGCACGATGTCGCGGAAGGTCCGGGTCGACCATCCATGCTGGTTGGCTCGCACCTCGTCGAGGGTGTCCCAGCCGGGAGCCCGGATCAGCGGACTGATCTCGGCCCAACAGGCGCGCCGGTAGATCTTGGTCGCCCCTCGGACATGGAACGGAGGATCACCTGCTCCATCGACCGACCGCCGCCCTGCGTCGATCGAATGGATGAGACCGCCGCCGATGCCGAGACCGGGCTCCTCCGCGAAGCACGCGAAGCAGCGCTCGAAGTAGTCCGGCTCGAACGAAAGATCCGCGTCCAGCTTGACCAGAAAATCCCAGTCATCGCCCTCGATTGCCGGATACCCCGCGTAGAAGGCGTCCATCACCCCGCCACCGGCCGCCCGGTAGCCGCGATCGCCACGGTGGACGACCGTCAGCCAGTCGAGCTCGGCCGCAGCTTCGTCCAGGTACTGCGCCGTGCCATCGGTCGACCCGTCATCGACGACGATCCAGCGCACCGGTCGAATCGTCTGACGCCTGATCGCAGCGATCGTATGACCGACGTGCTCGATCTCGTCACGCACGGGCGTGATCACCACGTAGCGGTGGTCCAGTGTCACGAGGTTTTCTCCTTGCCAAGTGGCCCGATTGCCGGCGACCCTGCGCCGCCACACCGCACGCGGATCGAACGAATCAAGCCGGCCAGTCTCGACAGGACGGCCGGGGTAGCACCTTCACCGGCCAGGGCGATCAGTCGCCGCGCCGAGTAGAAGCAGTTGACCGCCAGAGCCAGCGCGCCGACCAGCATCCCGAGCGAACCGGGAATCAGCGTGACGGCAGCGAAGGACATCCCGACCATCGCGATGAAGAGGAAGGTCGCGCGCGCGTTGTCGGGATCCAGTCTGAAGCCGGTCATCTTCCTGACGATCGGGTACACCAGCAGCGCGTGGAATACGTAGGAGGCGAAGAAGGCAAGACCGGCGCCGTTCAGCCCGAAGTGCTCCACCAGCAGCCAGGATGCAGCGACATTGAAGACGGTCCAGGCCACCTCGACCAGGATGAAGCAGCGTTGCCTGTTCTTGGCCACGATGATGAATCCCATCGGCCAGGTGACGACCCGAAGCGCCATTCCGACACAGACCCAGCGCAGGAACTCGGACGCCGCGACAAAGCTGCTGCTGTAGAACCACACCATGATCGTCGGAGCGAAGACGAGCGTCGCGATCACACCGGGACCGGCGAGCAGGACGCTGACCTGGGCCTGTTCGTTGACACGCCGGTTGCATTCCGCAGAGTCCTGGGCAGCCGCGACGAGCCGCGGATAGAAATCGGTGCCCATCGCCTGCAGGATGAATCCGACATACATCCCGCCCAGCGTCCAGCCCGCGTGGTACAGGCCGGCGCTGTCGATGCCGTCGAAGCGCAGCACGATGATCCGCACGCAGTAGGCAGCCGCCATCATCAGCAGTCCGCTGATCAGGAAGGCCGCGCCGAGTCGGAGCAGCTGGCCGACTTCGGCCCCCATCTCGCGCGTGGTCAGGCACGGAACCACCATCCCGAGCCGCCTGCCGTACCACCAGGAGCTGACGGCCGAAGTGGCTGCGGTCGCGATCACCGACAGGACGACGCCATCTTCGCCGTACACCCAGACAATCGGCACGCCGAAGAGCAGGCCGATGACCGCACTCAGAATCCCGACCTTGGCCAGGTCGCCGATGCGGCGCAAGCCCTGCAGCAGTGCCCCATAGCCACCCGCGACCACACCGCAGAACGTGGCGATGGCGAGCAACTGGACATCGCCGGCATGGCCCTCGACCCCGAAACTGACGCGGGCGACCGGTGCGGCCATCAACGCCAGGACCACGGCACCGGCAAGCCCCAGCACGAACGTGACACGTCGCAGGACCGCCGCGACGCGCGCCACGCGATCGCCGTCGTCCGCACCGGCCGCCTCGGCGATCTGGCGCACGCCGCTGCGACTGATGCCGAGCTCGGCGACGCTGCGGGCCAGATCGTGCAGCGACGTGAGCGCAGCCATCAGGCCGAAGCCGGCCGGACCCAGCAGCATGGCGAACAGCTTGGTGCGCAGGATCCCGATCGCCAGCACCATGATCGATGAGCCGCCGATGACCGCCGAGGACTTCAGGATCTCCCGGTAGCCGCTCGTCGACCTCGGCCGCATCGGTCCCTGGTCGGAGGCTGGCGCAAGACGGACACCGACGGAGTTCATCGGCGGTTCACGCTGCGTTGTTGCCACTGGCGGTGATCAAGGCGTCCACCACCTGCCGCAGCTCCGCGGTCGTCATGCCCGGGTACAGCGGGAGCAGGATGCAGCGATCCTGGGCGGCTTCGGAAAACGCGAGCGGATGGCGCAAGCGCTCGGCCTGCCAAGCGGGCTCGCGGTGGCTGCACATGATGCCGCGGCGGGTGCTGACGCCCGCGTCGAGCAGGTGCCTGCATCGACCGCTTGCTGGTCGACGCCGTCCGGCAGGCGGACGCAGTAGCTCTGCCAGTTGCGGCGTGCCCATGCCGGCTCGAGCGGCAGCCCAGAGCCGGTCTGTCGCGCCAGCAGCTCGGCATAGTCGCGGCGCGAGCGCACGTCGCTCGGCGCACGATTTCCGGCAACCGCTTGAGCTGCTCGCGCCCGACCGCCGCCTGGATGTCGGTCATGCGGTAGTTGTAGCCGACCACCGGATACGACTCGAAGATCACCTGGCTCGGCGCCGTGGCGCACCGTGTCGGGCACGCTCATCGCATGCTGGCGCAGCAGCCGGAACTGACGATCCCAGTCGGCGTGACGGGTGGTGATCATGCCGCCGTCGCCGGTGCTGATCACCTTGCGCGGATGGAACGAGAAGCACGCCACGTCGCCGTGCGGGCGGCCGATCTTCTGCCACTCGCCGTCCCATTCGATCTCGCTGCCGATGGCGCAGGCGGCATCCTCGACCAGCGGCAGCTGTGCGGTCCGCGCGATGCGGGCGATGCGTGCCAGGTCGCACGGCATGCCGATCTGGTGCACGACCAGGATCGCGCGCGTGCGCTCGCGTGATCGCCGGCTCGATCAGGGCCGGGTCGATGTTGAACGTGATCGGATCGATGTCGACGAAGACCGGCGTGGCGCCGCAATAGCGGATGCAGTTGGCGGTGGCGATGAAGGAATGGCTGACCGTGATGACCTCGTCGCCCGGCCCGACGCCCGCGACCAGCAGCGCCAGGTGCAGCGCCGTCGTGCAGTTCGAGACGGCACAGGCATGCGGCGCGCCGACATACTCGGCGAACTCGCGTTCGAAGGCGGCGACCTCGGGTCCCTGCGTCGTCCAGCCGCTCAGGATCACGCGGCGCGCGGCCTCGGCTTCGGGTTCGCCCATCACCGGGCGTGCGATCGGGATCATGCGGCCGTCCGCCAGCTGGCGTTCGGTGGCCCACCACCTGACCAGCCGCTGCAGGCCTTCCCTGAGACCGGTGCGCGACCGGAAGCCGAGCAGACGCTCCGCCTTGGCGGTGCAGGCCAGGCGCCGCGGCACGGCGTTGACACTGCGCTCCGGGCCGTAGATCGGCTCGAGGCTCGATCCCATCACCGCCAGCAGTTCGGTCGGCCAGTTCGTACAGGGAAGTCTCGACGCCGCTGGCAACGTTGAACACCTCGTCGACATGATCCGAGCGCAGCGCGAGCACGATTCGCTCGTGCGATGTCGTCGATGTAGATGAAATCCATCGTGTGCCGGCCGTCGCCGAGGATGAGCGGCGGCTGGCCGGACGCGATCCGCTCCATCCAGCGGATCAGCACCTCGGTGTACTTGCCGTGGATGTCCATGCGCGGGCCATAGACATTGAAGTAGCGCATGCGCCACGTACGGCAGCCCGTACATCGCGTGGTAGGACCGCAGCAGGCCCTCGAGCATCACCTTGCTCGCGCCGTACCAGGTGCGGTTGTCGTAAGGATGGTGCTCCTCGGTGGTCGGGAATTCACTCGGCCATCCCGTAGACCGAGGCCGAGGAGGCCGCGACCACCTTCGACTCACCTGCAGTTCGCGCGCGCTGTCGACCACGTTGAAGCTGCCGTCGCACATCACCTCCATGGCGCGGCGCGGATCTGCAGCGCAGGCGGTGATGCGCAATGGCGGCCAGGTGCAGCACCGCATCGGCCCCACGCATTGCGCGGCGGACCGTCTCGGGGTCGCAGATGTCGCCCCGGATCAGGCTGACGCGCGGATCGCGCAGTGCCCGTTCGAGGTTCGCAGATGATGCCGCGTGACAGGTCGTCGAGGACGACGATCCGGGCCGGATCGCTTTGCGCCAGCAGCAGATCGATGGTCGTCGAGCCGATCAGACCGGCACCTCCGGTGACCAGGATGTTCGCACCGTCAAGATTCATTGAACATTCTCCAGGTGATGAATTCACGCACGGACTCAGACCGCGCCTTCGCAACGCAGCACGACTGCCACCGTGCGCAACAGCAGCTTCAGATCGAGCACCAGCGAACACTCGCGGATGTAGCGCAGGTCCATGCGAACCATCTCGTCGAACGTGACCCGGCTGCGGCCCTCCACCTGCCAGAGGCCGGTGATGCCCGGCTTGACGGCGAGCACGCGGCGCAGATGCCAGGGCCGGTACTGCATCGCCTCATAGGCGATCGGCGGACGAGGTCCCACCATGCTCATCTCGCCGATCAGCACGTTGAACAGTTGCGGCAGCTCGTCGATGCTGGTGCGCCGGATGAAGTGTCCGACTCGGGTGATCCGGGGGTCGTGCTGCAGCTTGTACTTGACGCTGCCGCCCGCTTCGCCCTCCCCTGGCGTGCCGCCGGCCTTGATCAGCGCGGCGACGAATGCCCGGTGGATGCTGTCGTCGCTGTCGACGCGCATCGAGCGAAACTTCAGGAATGCGAACGACTGCCCATTGCGACCGAGCCGCTGCTGGCGGAACAGGATCGGACCCTTCGAGTCGAGCCGGATGGCGATCGCCACCGCCAGCATCAGCGGCCACAGCACCGCCAGCGCCAGCAGCGCCAACCCGATGTCGAGCGCGCGCTTGATCCGGTAGGGCGCGGCCGCCCCCGACGCATCGCTCGATGCGAATGGTTCGACCGCCCGCGAGGCGCAGGTCTTCGCGGCCCAGGCTCTCGAACAGCGCATCGGGAAAGGTCGCTGCCTCCGCGTCGAACGGCAGACTGCCGGTCGACGCCTCGATCTTGCGCAGCAGGCTGTCGCAGCCCGGCGCATCGGTATCGACGCAGAGCAGTGCCACCGTATCCTCGCCGACGTGTCCGACCAGGTCGGTCTCGCGCTTGGAGCGGTACAGCGCTTCGAGAAGCCGGTCGAGGGCCGAAAAGTCCGCACACGCAGCCGGCGACAGCGTGAAGCAGATCAACGACAGTGGCGATCCCGACCGCTCGCTGCGACGCGACTCGCGCCGCAACTGCTGCATGAAGTCGTTGCGCGGCAGCCAGGCATCGGCGGCCTCGATCGATTCGAGCCGGGTCTGGATGGCCGCCCGGTCGACCGGGGTGGCGGCCACCAGGTGCGCGCGCCGGCGCCGGGTGCGCCAGCCGGGCGTTTCCCGCGCGCCGTCGGTCTTCGGCGCGTGAGCAGATTCGATCGCTACGACCCTGGGGCTGCTGGTCCTGAGTTCGACGCTCATGTGGTCTCCGGGTTGTGCCTTCCTGCCACGTTGAACTGCGGTTCGGACGACGGTTGGAGCATGCGCCGCACGGTGCCACGAGGTCGTTGAGCTTCCTCAACCCGCATCCGGGTGCAGCGCCGCACGATCCGGACATGAACTGCTGCAGCGGCCACCTGGAAGGAATACGACGGTGAACAACGCGCTCGAGGATCTGCTTCTCACCTTCCGACGGTTCGTCGACGCGACGGTGCGCTACCGATGGACCGCGCTGTTCGTGACGGTGGTGTCGAGTCTGACCGCGGCCGCCGGTTTGATGCTCTATGACAACCGGTACGAGGCCAGCGCACGGGTGTATGTCGACACCCAGAGCGTGCTCAAGCCGATGATGGCCAGCCTGACCTACCAGCCCGACATGGAACAGCAGGTCGGCATGCTGGCGCGCACGCTGATCTCCCGACCGAACGTCGAGCGGCTGGTCGCCCAGCAGCAGTTGCAGATCGGTGCCGAACGCGGCGAGGATCGCGACGCGATGATCACGCGGCTGATGAAGCAGATCAAGATCATCCCGACGGCGACCGGAAACCTGTACGACATCTCCTATCGGGGCAGCAGCCCCGAGCGCGCGCGCCGACTCGTCACCGCGACCGTCGACCTGTTCGTGGCGGCCGCGGCGGGCGAGAAGCGGCGCGATGCGCAGGATGCGGGTCGCTTCATCGAGGAGCAGATCCGTGCCCACGAGGTCAAGCTGGTCGAGGCCGAGGAGAACCTGAAGGCATTCAGGATCCGCAACTTCGGCGTCTCGGGTGTTTCCGACAAGGACTATTTCACCCGCGTCTCGACTACTTCCGAGCAGGTGTCGCGACTGCAGGCGGAACTGCTCGCGGCCGAACGCAGCCGTGAAGCCTATCGACGCGAGCTCGCCAACGAGGATCCGCTGCTGCCGTCGACCCAGGCGGCAGCGGACCCCCTGCCCGGCGAACTCGACGCGGAGCGCCGCCTGGATGCGCATCGCCGGGGCCTGGATGAGCTGGTGGCACGCTATACCGAGTCGCATCCGGACGTGATCGCCGGGCGCCGCACCCTGGGACGGCTCGAGCGCGAGGCGCGCGACGCGCGCACCGACCGGCTGGCGCTGCTCGCGCAGCAGCGGGCAGCGACCAGTGGCGGTGCCGCAGCGACCAGCCCGATCTATCAGAAGCTGCGGATCTCGCTCGCCGAAGCCGAGGCGGCGGTGGCCTCGCTCGAGTCGCAACTGACCACCAAGCAGGTCCAGCTGGCGCAGGTGCGTGCGCTGGCCAACCGGGCGCCGCAGGTCGAGGCAGAGCACGCCCAGTTGAACCGCGACTACGACATCATCCGCAAGAACTACGACACGCTGGTGGCCCGGCGTGAGTCGGCTGCCCTCGGCGCCAAGCTCGACGAATCGTCGAAACTGACCGAGTTCCGCGTCGTCGAGCCGCCGCGGGTTTCATTGATTCCGGTCTTTCCGTCACGGCTGCATCTCGCCCTCATGGCGGTGCTGGCATCGGTCGCACTCGGCGTGCTTGCCGCCCAGATGGCCGCATCGGTCGCTCCGACCTTCGACGACGCCAACCAGCTGCGTCGCGCGATCGACCGCCCGCTGCTCGGTTCGGTTGCCCTGATGGTGACGCCGACCCTGGCATCCCGAACCCGTCGCAGGGCGCTGGCCTACACCTTCGCGTTCGGCCTGCTCCTGTGTGCCCAGGGCCTCTGGCTCGGATGGCTCGCCTCGACCCCGGTCCAGTGGTAAGGGACAGACATGACCTCCATGCTCGGCAAACGACTCGTCAAGATCGAACCCGCAGTGCCGCCCAGCTGGCAGGGCATCGCGCTCATGAACCGCGAGGACGGTGCCGGGGCGACCCGCCCCGAACCCGGTCTGCGCAGGTCGGACGCGGACGGCGACTTCGTCGCCGCTTCGGCCAGAGCCGGTGTCAAGCTCGACATCGACCAGCTCGAGCGGGCAGGCCTGCTGTCCCGTACCACCTCGCGTTCGACGCTGGCCAACACCTTCCGGCGGCTGAAACTGCCGCTGATCGCCAACGCACGCGGCAGCGGCGCGCGCTCGCCGCGGCGCTCGCTGATCATGGTCACGAGTGCCCTCCCAGGCGAAGGGCAAGACCTTTTGCGCCCTCAACCTGGCGCTCAGCATCGCGGCCGAGATCGACTCGTCGGTCCTGCTCGTCGATGCGGACGCCGAGCACGCCGGACTGATGCACAAGCTCGGGGTGTCGTCGCGGCCCGGCCTCTATGACCTGCTGATCCAGCCCGAACTCAAGCTGGCGGACGTCACCTTGCAGACCAACATCGCCAAGCTCGAGCTCCTTCCGGCCGGCACGCCTCATTCGCTGCCGAGCGAACTGATCGCCAGCGAGGCGATGCAGCGGCTGCTGACCTCGATCATGACGAGCGAGCCGGGCCGCATCGTCGTATTCGACGCGCCGGCGCTGCTCCCGTCGTCGGAGGCGGCGGTGCTGGCGACGCTGGTCGGTCAAGTGGTGCTGGTCGTCGGCGCCTCAAGCACACCCCAGCGCGCCGTGCTGCAGGCGCTGGGCACGCTCGAGCAGTGCGAAATCGTCCTGCCGTTGCTGAACAAGGCGCGACTTCAGCGCCAGAACGCCTGACGCGCCCGCGCCGGCGCGCTCCATACCACCTGATCGGAAGCCATCCATGGAAACCATCGCCGTCGTCGGACTCGGTTATGTCGGTCTGCCCCTGGTCGTCGAGTTCGGGAAGCATCAGCGCACCATCGGCTTCGACATCGTCGCTGACAAGGTGGCGGCCTGCCGTTCCGGTCGTGACCCGTCGCGCGAGATCCCGGCGTCCGAGATGAAGCTGGCGCAGCAGGCGGAGTACACCAGCGACCCGCGCCAACTGGCCGATGCCGACATCATCCTGGTGGCGGTGCCGACTCCGGTCGATGACGCCCACATCCCGGATTTCGGTCCGTTGCTCTCGGCAAGCCGCAGCATCGCGCCGCACCTGAAGCCAGGTGCCATCGTCGTCTACGAGTCGACCGTCTATCCCGGCGCGACCGAGGAAGTCTGCATTCCGGCGCTCGAGGAGGCCTCTGGGCGGCGCTGGAAGCACGACTTCTTTGTCGGCTACAGCCCGGAGCGGATCAACCCAGGCGACCGCGATCACGGTCTGACCAACGTCATCAAGGTGGTGTCAGGCGATACGCCGCAGACCCTGGAGCGCGTCGCGGCGCTCTACGAGTCGATCGTCAAGCCCGGGGTTTTCCGGTGCAGCAGCATCAAGGCCGCCGAGGCCTGCAAGGTGATCGAGAACACCCAGCGCGATCTGAACATCGCGCTGATGAACGAGCTCTCCATCATCTTCGGGCGCGTCGGCGTCGACACCGGCGAAGTGCTCGAGGCGGCCGGCACGAAGTGGAATTTCCTGCGCTTCAAGCCCGGGCTGGTCGGTGGTCACTGCATCGGCGTCGATCCGTACTACCTGACGCACAAGGCCGAGATGCTCGGCTATCACCCGCAGGTTATCCTGGCCGGCCGCCGCATCAACGACGGCATGGGCAAATACATCGCCGAGCAGACCATCAAGCAGATGATCGCCAACGGCAGCTATGTGAAGGGCGCGCGCATCAATGTGCTCGGCCTCACGTTCAAGGAAGACTGCGCCGACCTGCGCAACAGCAAGGTGATGGACATCATCCACGAACTGCGCAGCTACGGCGCGGAGATCCACGTCCACGATCCGGAAGCCGATCCGATAGAAGCCTGGTCCGAACTCGGCATGCGTCTGCATGGCTGGGACGAACTGCCACGTGCGGACGCCATCATCGCCGCCGTCGCGCACCGCCACTACCGCGAGCTGACCCCGAAGACCTGTGCCGGAAGTCGATCCGCAACGGCTGTTTCGTCGACGTCAAGTCGGCCTACGACGCCGCCGCGCTGCAGGAATGCGGCCTTCATGTATGGCGCCTGTAGCGCGCCGAGCCAGTCGGGGGAACATCGAAATGCGCAATGCCATGGATACCCGTCGCAACCTGCTGCGTCTGTCGGCCGGCTTGCCATTGCTCTGGCTCGCCGGCTGCGGCGGCGGTGGCAGCGATCCGGTCGCCAGCTCGACAGTCAGCGGCACCGACAAGGCGGTGCTCGCCGCAGACGAGCCGGCCGCGCCGCTAGCGGTCCGGCGCAGGGCCCGGGCCCTGCTTCGCAAGGGCGTCACCGCGCTGGCCGTCGCGGCCGACGGAACCGTCGCCGTGGCGACCTCCGACGGTGCGCTCAGTCTGTTCTCGCTTGTCAATGCCCAGCTGCGCGCACCGCGCATCCTGCTGCCGGCAGGTCGCGCGGCGGTGACCGGCCTGCTCTTCAGCGGCGATGCGGGTACCCTGCTCGGATCGGGCCACGACAGCACCGTGCAGGGCCTGGTCGGTTGGCACCGGGCAGCGCCTGATGACGCTGCACGGCCATGAGAACCCGCTGCGCGCGATCGCGATCACGCCCGATGGCAAGTGGATCGTGACCGCCGGTGAAGGCACCCGTCTGCTGATCTGGGCCACCGCAAGCGGCAAGCTCACCGCGGCCCTGTCCGGCCACACCGATTTCGTCAATGCGCTCGTGCTTCAGCAACGACGGCAACTGGCTGGCCAGCGGTGACGCCGATGCCCGCATCCTGCTGTGGCGCACGGCCGACCGGACGCTGGCGCAGACGCTGCGCGGCCACGCCGGCGAACTGAACGCGCTGGCCTTCGCGCCCGACGACAACCTGCTGGCCAGTGCCGGCGAGGACGGCAAGGTGCTGCTGTGGAACGCGGCCGACGGCCGGCAGGTCGCTGCGCTGCAGGGCAATCCGACGCGCCGGTGCGCTGCCTGGCCTTCAACCGCAACGGCAAGGTGCTTGCGGGCGGCACCGACTGAGGCTCGCTCGATGTCTGGCGCAAGGCCACGCGCACGCTGCTGCAGCTCGACGTCTTTCCGGGCGGTGCAGTCAATGCCCTGCAGTTCGACCCTCGAAACCGCGAACCGCATCGCTGGCCGGCAGCGAGGACGGGCAGGTGCGCGTCGCGACGGTCGCCGCCAACGCAGGCACCTGACCGATCGGTTCCGCCTGCCGCAGCAACCGCACCTCCGCAAGCGGGCGCTGTGCCCGTCGACTCTCGATGGACGAACCTGCCCATGCTCGCAGCGCATCCCTCGGCGAGATTTCGACGGTCCTCCGCCTGTGCGGCCATGCTGCTGCTACTCGGCTGGCGCCGGCGTCGTCGTTCACCCCTGGCGCATCGGCGCGCCGGCGACCCGGCGCAGGGGCCTGGCGGTCCGATCCTGATCGTCACCTCGCCGGCTCGCAACTTCGGCATCTACCACGCCGAGATCCTGCGCACCGAAGGGTTCAACGCCTTCGCGGTCGCCGACGTCGGCGCGGTCACGCCGGCGAGCGCTGGCAGCCTACGACGTCGTGATCCTGGCCAAGATGGCGCTCACCGCCGCGCAGGTCACGACCCTGACCAACTGGGTCAACGGCGGCGGCAACCTGATCGCGATGGCGCCCGATCCGCAGCTCGCCCGCTGCTCGGGCTGACGCCCGCCGGCACGCACGCTCGAGCAATGGCTACCTGCGGGTCGACACCTCGACGCAGCCCCGGCAACGGCATGGTCGGCGCAGACGATGCAGTTCCACGGCGAGCGCCGACCGCTACACCCTGAACGGCGCGACCGCCGTCGCCACGCTGTACAGCAACGCGACCACGCCGACCGCGCACCCGGCGGTCACGCTGCGCAGCGTCGGCAGCGGGCAGGCCGCGGCCTTCACCTACGACCTCGCGGCGTCGATCGTGCCAGACCCGCCAGGGCAATCCTGCCTGGGCCGCCCAGGAGCGCGACGGCTTCCCGCCGATCCGCTCGAACGACAAGTTCTACGGCGCCGCCGCCGGCGATCCGCAGCCCGACTGGATCGATCTCGAACAAGGTGGCGATCCCGCAGGCCGACGAGCAGCAGCGGCTGCTCGCCAACCTGATCATCCACATGAACGCGGCCAGCAAGCCGCTGCCGCGCTTCTGGTACTTCCCGCACGGCAAGAAGGCGGTCGTCGTGATGACCGGCGACGACCACGGCAACGGCGGCACCGCCGCGCGCTTCGACCAGTTCCGGGCCGCCAGCCCGCGCCGGCTGCTCGGTCGCCAACTGGGAATGCGTGCGCGGCACCTCCTACATCTACACCGAACACGCCGATCAGCAACGCGCAGCGGCGCAGTTCGCCGCCGACGGCTTCGAGGTCGGCCTGCACATCAACACCGGCTGCGCCGACTACACGCCGGCGTCGCTGCAGCAGAACTATGCCGCAGCAGATCCCGCAATGGACGGCCAAATACTCGAGCCTGCCGGCGCCGGTCGACCCAGCGCCACCACTGCATCGCCTGGAGCGACTGGAGCACCGGCGCCGAGGTGCAGTTGACGCAACGGCATCCGGCTCGACACCACCTACTACTTCTGGCCGCCGAGCTGGGTCGGCGAACACGCCCGGACTGTTCAACGGCTCGGCGATGCCGATGCGCTTCGCGACGCCTCGACGGCAGCCTCATCGACGTCTACCTGGCGGCGACGCAGATGACCGACGAATCGGGCCAGACCTATCCGTTCACGATCGACACCCTGCTCGACCGCGCGCTCGGCCCGGAGGGCTACTACGGCGTCTACAACGTCAACGCCCACACCGACCTCGACGCGTTCGCAGGAGGCCGACGCGGTCGTCGCGTCCGCGCTCGGCGCGCGGCGTTCCGGTCATCTCCGCGCGCCAGCTGCTGACCTGGCTCGACGCGCGCAACGATTCGTCGTTCGGCGCACTGAGCTGGAACGGCAGCGCGCTCGCCTTCAACATCACGCGCAGCCGCAGCAGCCAACGGCCTGCAGGGCATGCTGCCGCTGCGCAGCGGCGGCAACCGGCTGCTGACCGGCCTGACCCGCGGCGGCGCGCCAGTCAGCTTCACCGTCAGCGTCGATCAAGGGCGTCGAATACGCCGTCTTCACCGCCGACGCCGGCAGCCATGTCGCGACCTACGGCGTCGACGCGGCCGCGCCCACGGTCACCGCCGGACGCCGGCCGCCGGCGCGACGCGGCGTCGCGACCAACGCCGCAGCCGAGTGCGACCTTCAGCGAGGCGATCGACCCGGCGACGCTGCACCGGCGGGACCTTCGAGCTGCGCACCGCGGCCAACGCCCTGGTGGCGCGCATCGTCAGCTACGACGCCGGCGACCCGCACCGCACGCCTGATCCCGAATGCCCCGCTGGCGCCTCCACGACCTACACCGCCACCCTGCGCGGTGGCGGCATCGGACCCGCGCGTCAAGGATCCGGCCGGCAATCCGCTGGCGGCAACCGTCAGCTGGACCTTCACCAGCGGCGCCGGCGGCCGCACGCGGACTGCCCGTGCGGCGCCTGGACAGCCGTGCGATGCCGGTCATCCGCCGACGTCGGACCCGAACGCGGTCGAGCTCGGCGTGAAGTTCCGCGCCGACGTCGACGGCTTCATCACCGGCATCCGCTTCTACAAGGGGACCGGCAACACCGGAACGCACGTCGGCAACCTGTGGACGGCGAGCGGCGCCCTGCTCGCCACGCGCGACCTTCACCGACGAGATCGGCATCCGGCTGGCAGCAGGTGAACTTCGCCACGCCGGTCGCGATCACCGCCAACACCATCTACGTCGCGTCCTACTTCGCGCCGAACGGCCGCTATGCCGCCGACGGCAACTTCTTCGCGCAGCCAGGGCGTCGACAACGCGCCGATCCACCTGCTGCGCGACGGTGTCGAACGGCGGCAATGGCGTCTACGCCTACGGCTCGAGCAGCAGCTTCCCGACCGTCGACCTTCAGCGCCACGAACTACTGGGTCGACGTCGTGTTCAGCACCACCGCGACAGTCGGTCGACCGCACGCCACCGACGGTGACGAGCACCGCGCCGGCGCACGGCGCGACCGGCGTCCTGACGTCCAGCGTCAGGTCACCGCGACCTTCAGCGAGGCGATGGACCCGGCCAGCATCTCGACCGGCAGCTTCGAGCTGCGCACCAGGCGACGCAACGCGCTGGTCGCCGCCAGCGTCGCGCTACAACCCGGCCACCCGGTCGCGACGCTGACGCCCGCCGCGCCGCTGGCGCCGCCGACCACCTATGTCGCCACGATGCGCGGCGGCGGCATCGATCCGCGTGTCGAAGGACGTGGCCGGCAATCGCGCTGGCGTCGAGCGTCACCTGGTCGTTCACCACCGGCTCGGCCGGCGGCCCGCTGCGCCGCGCCGGCCAACCCGATCGTCGCGCGAGAACTGCCTGACCGGCAACCCGGCCAGCGAATGGGACGTCAGCGGCGCCGGCGATCCCAGCCTCCAGGGCTTCGCCACCCAGATCAGCGTCAACCGAGGCAGCACCGTCTCGTTCAAGGTCGACACCACCGCCAGCGCTACCGCTTCGACATCTACCGGCTCGGCTACTACGGCGGGCTCGGCGCGCGCAAGGTGGCCACGGTCAATGCCGAGCGCGAGCCCTGCCGCAGACCCAGCCGGCCTGCCTGAGCCAGGCGCGACCGGACTGATCGACTGCGGCAACTGGGCCGTCTCCGGATCGCTGGAGCGTGCCCGCCGATGCGCGTCTCGGGCATCTACATCGCGAAGCTGGTCCGCCCCGACACCGGCGGGGCGAGCCACATCGTCTTCGTCGTCCGCGACGACGCGAGCACGTCGGACCTCCTGTTCCAGACGTCGGACACCACCTGGCAGGCCTACAACGACTACGGCGGCAACAGCCTCTACAACGGGTCGCCGGCGGGGCGCGCCTACAAGGTCAGCTACAACCGGCCGTTCCGCACACGTGACAGTCGACGACGGCCAGGACTGGCTGTTCCACAGCGAATACCCGATGATCCGCTGGCTCGAGGCGAACGGCTACGACGTCAGCTACCACAGCGGCATCGACAGCGACCGCTACGGCAGCCTGATCCGCAACCACAAGGTCTTCCTGTCGGTCGGCCACGACGAGTACTGGTCCGGCGCGCAGCGCAGCCAATGTCGAGGCGGCGCGCGACGCCGGCGTCAACCTCGCCTTCTTCAGCGGCAACGAGGTGTTCTGGAAGACGCGCTGGGAGAACAGCATCGACGGCTCCGACACGCCGTACCGCACGCTGGTCAGCTACAAGGAGACGCACGCCAACGCCAAGATCGATCCGACGCGCGGCATGGACCGGCACCTGGCGCGACCCGCGCTTCAGCCCGCCGGCCGACGGCGGCCGACCGGAGAACGCACTGACCGGCACCCTGTTCATGGTCAATGCCGGCGCCACGACCGCGCTGCGTGTACCGGATGCCGACGGCAAGATGCGCTTCTGGCGCAACACGAGCGTGGCGACGCAGGCGCCCGGCGCCACCGCGACGCTCGGCGACGGGCACGCTCGGCTACGAATGGGACGTCGACGCCGACAACGGTTTTCGCCCGCCCGGACTGATGCGCCTGTCGACCACCACGGTCGCCAACGCGCCGGTGCTGCAGGACCACGGGTCGACCTACGCCGACCGGCACCGCGATCCACTCGCTGACCCTGTACCGGCACGGCAGTGGCGCGCGGGTCTTCGGCGCCGGCACCGTCCAGTGGTCCGTGGGGGCTCGACGCCACCCACGACAATGGCGGCACCGCGGCCGACGTGCGCATGCAGCAGGCCACGGTCAATCTGTTGGCCGACATGAGCGCCCAGCCGGCGACGCTGCAGAACGGGCTGTCGGCGGCGCAGGCTTCGACCGACACCGGCGCACCGACCTCCGCCATCACGTCGCCATCGGCCGGCAGCGGCCGTCGCCGCCGGCAGCACGGTGACGATCAGCGGCACCGCGAGCGACAGCGGCGGCGGGGTGGTCGGCGGCGTCGAGGTCTCGGTCGACGGTGGCAGCAACCTGGCGACGTGCCACCGGCCGGGCAGCTGGAGCTACAGCTGGACCGCCACGGGCGTCGGATCTGGCCACCATCCGCAGCCGGGCGGTCGACGACAGCGGAAACCTCGAGACGCCGTGCGCCGGCGTCACGGTGACGGTCGCCGCCACTGCCTGCCCGTGCACCATCTGGCCGGCCTCGGCGACACCCGCCACGGCCAGCGCCAGCGACGCCGGCAAGCGTCAACCTGGGGGTCAAGTTCAGGACCGACATCGCCGGCTTCATCACCGGCATCCGCTTCTACAAGGGAGCCGGCAACACCGGCACCCACGTCGGAGCGCTGTGGAGCAGCAGCGGGACCCAGCTCGCCACCGCGACGTTCACCGGCGAAACGGCTTCCGGCTGGCAGCAGGTCAACTTCTCGCCGCCCGGTGCCGGTGACCGCGAACACGGTCTATGTGGCGTCCTATCTGGCGCCGAACGGACGCTACGCGATCAACTGCGGCCACTTCGCGAGCGGTGGCGTCACCGCCGCGCCGCTGCACGCCTGCAGAACGGCGTCAGCGGCGGCAATGGCGTCTATGCCTACGGCTCGACGCTTGCGTTCCCGACCTCGACCTGGCAGTCGTCGAACTACTGGGTCGACGTCGTGTTCACGACCGACGATTCGACGCCCCCGACCGTCACCAGCCGCAGTCCGGCGGCAGGAGCAACGCGCGGTGGCGACGACGAGCCGGGTGACGGTGACCTTCAGCGAAGCGATGGACGCTGCCACGATCAACGGCAGCACGGTGCAGCTGCGCGATGCATCCAATGCGGCGGTCACAGCCAGTGTCGGCTACGACCCCGCCACGCAGGTCGCGACGCTGACCCCGACGGTGCCACTGACCGCCTCGAGCAGCTTCACCGCCACCGTGCGCGGCGGCAGCAGCGATCCGCGGGTCAAGGACCGCGCCGGCAACGCGCTGGCAGCAACCACCGACTGGACCTTCACGACCGGAACAGCGGATACCACCGCACCGACCATCACCAGCCGAAGCCCGGCCAGTGGCGCGACCGAATGCGCCCATCATGAGCCAGCTGAAGGTCGTCTTCAGCGAGGCGATCGATCCTGCGACCATCCATGGATCGACGATCGAACTGCGCAACCCGTCGAACGTCGTCGTGAGCGCCAGCGTTGCCTACGACGCCGGCTCGCAGACAGCCACGCTGACGCCCGCCTCACCGCTGGCGACCTCGACCACCTACACGGCCACCGTCCGTGGTGGTGCCACCGATCCGCGCGTCAAGGATCTGGCTGGCAATGCACTAGCGTCGAGCAGCAGCTGGTCGTTCAACACCGCTGCAAACGCATGTCCGTGCACGATCTGGCCAGCATCGGCGACGCCGGCCGTACTTGCCGAGAGCGATGTCGCAGGCGTCACGCTGGGCATGAAGTTCCGGTCCGACGTCAATGGCCATCGTGACGGGTGTGCGCTTCTACAAGGGCGCCCCCAATACCGGCACCCACGTCGCGACCCTGTGGTCGAGCAGCGGTACCGCGTTGGCAACCGCCACCTTCACCGCCGAGACAGCCTCGGGCTGGCAGCAGGTCAATTTCGCGACGCCCGTCCCTGTGACGGCCAACACCGTGTATGTCGCGTCCTACCACGCACCGAACGGACGCTACTCGTCGAATACCGGCTTCTTCGCCGGCAGTGGCGTGACCAACGGCCCGCTTCATGCACTGCAGAACGGCGCCAGCGGAGGCAATGGCGTCTACCGATACGGTTCCACATCGGCCTTCCCAAGCTCGACCTGGCAATCGGCCAACTACTGGGTCGATGTGGTCTTCACCCCATGATGACGACCTGCACCGGACCGGGGGTTGCCCGTCGAGTGCCTGAATCGCTCACACTGCGCTCCGCGCAGGTCGCCCCATCGACACCCTGTCTTCGCACAGGGCGGCCGCTGATCTCCCGGGTCGCGGACATGGGCACGGCCATGGGAATGGGAATGGGAATGGGAATGGGAATGGGAATGGGACGGAGATCGGCCGGAGCGTACCGCAGCCCCGGTATCGGTCCTGGCTTTGGCAGACCAGACCCGGTCAGAGGCCTCGGACCGGGTGGTAACACCGCGTCGGGCGACGCGGGCCTGCGCCGCTCGGTCTGCCTCAGCCCAGCACGCGAGCCGGCGATCCCGCCACGCGGCAGTCCGAGGGTACATCCCGGATGACGCAGGATCCGAGCCCGACCAGGCTGCGGTCTCCGATGCGCAGGCCATTCATGACGCTGCTGCCGCTGCCGATGTAGCAGTTCGCACCGATCTCGGTGCCGCCGGCGACGGTGACATTGGACCCGATCAGCGTCCAGTCACCGATCCGGCTGTCGTGATGCACGACCGAGTTGGGAAGGATGCACACATGGTCGCCGATCACCGCATTGCTGGTGATCACGGCGCCGGCCATGATCAGCACATTGCGGCCGATCCGCGCCGTGCTCGAGACGCAGGCACGCGGGTGGATCAGGCAGGCAAACCGGTCGCGGTCGATGCCGAGGCCTTCGATGACCGCTTGCCGCTGAAGGAAGGTGGTCGCGCTGCCCGGTACTGCCAGCACACGCGCCAGTGGATGCGCGCTGAGGGTGCTGCGCGGCAGGATGGGATGACCGAGCGCGACATAGGCCTCGCGAACCGGCCCGTCCGAGACGAACCCGAGCAGCCGGTCGGCCGCGCCGAGGCAGTCGAGCGCCTCGATGCCGTTGCCGTTGCAGGGAAAGATCAGCAGATCCGAGGCTTCCTGATCGAACCACTGACCGGACAGCCGCCCCGCGCCCGGGGTCGCGGATCGACTCGGGTGACCGGCACCGGTCGCAGCAGCGGCGAGCCGCCCCGCACCGACACCGACACCGACACCGACCAGGCACCGGCACCGGCACCGGCACCGGCAGGCAATAGACCGTTGAAGGCACCGCGCGGCTGGCCGCGCCGGTGCCTCCCGATGCGGCCGCGCGCCGAGGCGGCGCGCGGGCCGCGCCCGTCAGACGACATCGACCAGGGTCGCCTGCAGGGCCGGCTCGGTTGCAAGGTCGAGCACCGCCCGCGCCACCTGTTCGCACTGCGCAAGCGGCAGCTCCGCAAACATCGGCAGCGACAGCACCTCGCGTGCCGCCGCCTCGGCGTGCGGAAACTCGCCCTCGCGGTAGCCGAGGCCGGCAAACGCCGGCAGCATGTGCACCGGGGTCGGATAGTGGATGCCGGTCTGGATGCCGCGCTGCGTTCAGAGCGTCCTGCCATGCCTGGCGCTGACGGCGTGCGGATCGCATAGATGTGATAGACGTGGCGCGCGTACGCCATCTGCCGCGGCGACGCGACCGCCGCTGCCCTCGAACATCCGATCGTAGCGCGGCCGCGATCGCGCGCGCGCCTCGGTCCACTGCTTCGAGGTAGCGCAGCTTGACGCGCAGCACGGCGCCCTGGATGCCTTCCATGCGGATGTTGTAGCCCTTCAGCACGTGCTGGTACTTCTTCTCGGCGCCCCAGTCGCGCAGCATGCGGATCGTCTTGGCATACGCCGGGTCGGCGGTCGTCGACCATGCCGCCCTCGCCGTAGGCACCGAGGTTCTTGCCGGGATAGAAGCTGAAGCAGCCCATGTCGCCGAGGCTGCCGACGCGACGGCCCTTGTACTCGGCGCCGTGCGCCTGGCAGGCATCCTCGATCACGACCAGGCCGTGGCGGCGCGCGATCTCGAGGATCGGATCCATGTCGGCCGGCTGGCCGTACAGGTGCACCGGGATGATGGCCTTGGTGCGCGCGGTGATCGCCGCCTCGACGCCTGGCCGGGTCCATCGTGAAGGTCACCGGATCGATATCGACGAACACCGGCGTCGCGCCGGTGTAGTCGATCGCCGACGACGGTCGCGACGAAGGTGAACGGGACCGTGATCACCTCGTCGCCGCGGCCGATGCCGGCGGCGAGCAGCGCCAGGTGCAGCGCGCTGGTGCCGGTGTTGACGCCGATGCCGTGCGGCGAGCTGCAATAGGCGGCGAACTCGCGTCTCGAATGCGGCCACTTCGCTGCCGAGCGTGAACTGGCAGCTGTCGAGCACGCTTCAGGATGGCGGCATCGACCTCGGTCTTGATGCTGTGGTACTGGGCTTTCAGATCGACGAACGGAATCACGACACGCACCTCCCGGGTCTTGTCGAGATAGACGGTTTCGCCCTTGCGGCGCATCGAGCTGTTGGCGGCCTCGATCAGCTCGACCACGCGCAGCCCGAGCCGGCCGTCGGTGCGCGGCGTGCTGCCGGTCAGGATGCAGTCGACGAAATGCTCGCCCTCGACGCGCAGCGCCTCGGTCACCGCGAGCTTGCGGCGCCCACATGTCGCCGGTGCGATAGCCGACGCGCATCTGGTGGATCTGCTGCCGGGTCGTCGGTGAAGTCGACGCCCTTGTCGTAGACCTTCAGCTTCTCGCTCGGCTCGAGGTCGTCGTAGGTGATCATCTTCTTGCTGCCGCCGACCATGATCTGGCGCACCTTGACCGGCGCCAGCCAGCTGACATTGGCGTGCGCGATGATCCCGGAGTCGTAGAACAGCGTGACGTAGGCCAGGTTCTCGGGCGTGCCCGGGAAGTGGTTGGTGCCGCTCGCCGAGACCGCGACCGGATGCTCGCCGAACAGGTAGTCGAGGATCGAGAAGTCGTGCACCGCCAGATCGGAGATCACGCTGACGTCGCGCTGGAACAGGCCGAGATTGACGCGCGTCGAGTCGTAGTAGTAGATGCGGCCGAGCTCGCCGGCGCGGATCAGCTCCCCCATCTTCGCGCACCGAGCCGGTGTAGATGAAGGTGTGGTCGACGAGCAGCACGAGGTTGCGTCGCTCCGCCTCGTCGACCAGCTGGCGCGCCTGCTCGGAGGTCTCGGTCATCGGCTTTTCGAGCCAGACATGCTTGCCGGCGCGCAGCGCGGCCATCGCCAGCTCGAAGTGCGTGTGGACCGGCGTGGCGATGGCCACCGCGTCGATCGGTGGGATCGGCGAGCAGGTCGCAGGTGGTCGGTCAGTCGTCGTGACGCCGGGATAGCGGCGTCGCACCAGCGCCAGCTTGGCCGGGTCGAGGTCGGCGACGGCCGCCAGGCGTGCCCCCGGTGTCTCGGCAAAGTTGCGGACCAGGTTGGGGCCCCAGTAGCCGTAGCCGATCACTCCGATGTTGATCATGCTGCAACCTCGCTGCTCAGAAGAATTGATGGTGTGGACCCCACCGTCCACGCGGTGTGGATCGGGTTCATGACTTCGGCCCGATCGGGCGCGCCGGCACGCCCGCGACGACGGCGTCGTCCGGGACGTCATGCGTCACGACGGCGCCCGCGCCGACCAGGGCGCCCTCACCGATCGTGATGCCGCACAGGATGGTGGCGTTGCTGCCGATCGACGCGCCGCGCTTGACGCGGGTGCCGACCAGCGTCCAGTCGTCATCGCCCTGCAAGTCGACCGTCCGCATTGGTGGCGCGCGGGCGCGGATCGTTGGTGAACATCACGCCGTGGCCGATGAAGACCTCGTCGTCGATCTGCACGCCTTCGCAGATGAAGCTGTGCGACGAGATCTTGCAGCGGGCGCCGATGCGGGCGCCTTTCTGGATCTCGACGAAGGTGCCGATCCTCGAGTCGTCGCCGATGGCGCAGCCGTACAGGTTGACGAGGTGGGGGTGAAAGATCGTGACCCCGTGGCCGAGCGCGACGTCCGCGCCGACTCGTGCTGCCGGACGCGGATCCGCAGGCTCATCAACGACATTGGCCAGGTCATCGACCGGCCATCTTGCAGGTAGTGAATGTCTTAGCAGCATGGCTCGTCAGGCTCGCAGGCCTCGGGATTGAGACGAGCCAAGACTAGATGCGGCGCACGCGGCGCCATTGAGCGGTGTCAAGCCTGGGGTTGAAAGCTGCCGAGTGAAACGCCGCAGACGCGGCCGCGGCGTCAGCCGCCGTCGGCCGGTCCAGGTGGATCGAACGGCACGCGGACTTCGATCGTGGTTCCGGGGCCTGACCGGCTCTCGACGCTGAACGTGCCGCCCACTCCCAGCACCCGCTCGCGCATGCCATTCAGGCCGCGTGATCGGCGGGTCCGGTCATCGACACCCAGCCCGGCCCCGGTGTCCCGAATCTGCATCAGCAGCGTGTTGCCGCCGGTGCAGTCGATCCGCAGCCAGACCTGACCAGCCCGCGCGTGCTTCTGGACGTTGTTCAGCGACTCCTGCGCGACCCGATAGAGACACAGCTCGACCTGGCTCGACAACGCCGGCAAAGCCGCTTGCCCGTCCAGTTCGACCTCGAACTGGCTGACGATCCCGCTGCGCCGCCCGAAAGCCGCCACCATGGCCTGCAGGGCGCCAGACAACCCGAGTTCTTCCAGCTCGCGCGGCCTCAGGTCGTCGATGATCCGCATCGTCGACTCGATCGCGCTGGCAACCAGCTGCTCGGCGTCGGCAACCAGCTCCCCGACATTTGCGCCGCCATCGCCGACGCGATCTGCGAGCAACTTCAGATTCAGCTGGACGGCGATCAGCTTCTGCTGCAGATCGTCGTGCAGGTCGCCCGCAATCCGCCGCCGTTCGCGGGTCCTCACTGCCTGCTGATCAGGCGCGGCAGACTGCAGATCCACCCGGGCAAACAACCGTGCCCGACGCGCCTGGCGCGGTCGGTCGATCTCCGACAGGATGGTCAGCAGCGACTGGTCAACACCCGTCCCGATGCGGAGCGAGAGCGCGTCGACGCGCCGCAGCGGCCCGAGCAAGGGCGCGATCTCGATCCCCAGCGCGTCGACCGGGGCACCCGCCGACAACAGCTTGGCCCACTGCGCGCTCATGGGTGCGACCGAACCGGCAGACAGGTGGCCGAGCAGATTGCTGCCCACCAGTTGCGCCTCATCCGCTGCAGCGAACAGCGCACGCGCCGCCAGGTTGACGAACGTGATCGTTCCATTCGTGCTGAGAACGACCGCAACCGGCAGTTCGGTCAGCAACTTGCGCAGCGAGACACCGGGGTCGGTCGTCACGGATGGATTCGGCTCGCTTCAGGGTGGGATCCGCTGGCCACTGCGCGACGCGTGTGTCGGCGCAGCCAGCTCGCCCAGGCGGTGCGGGTTCGGTCGCGCCGAGCAAGGCGCGCCATGGCGGGGACTTGAATCGGAAACATGTTCGGAAGTCAGCGGCGAACCCTGTGGCTGCGTTCGATGTCAGGACCTCGGAACGCTGCCGCACGAGTCATGTGTCCGCGCCGACTCCGGTTCATCATAGTCAGTGCACCAATGTGTTTCCAGCCCTTGACCATGTGCAAGAGATGTAACATTGAGCAGTAATGCACGAAGCGTTCGATGGCGTATCGCATTGCTGTCTGTGCACGATGCAAAGCAAGCCAGACCACTCGCATCGCGCTGCAGCCGATCGACTGGGCGTTCCCGGATTGCCGGGCAAGGAGCCCCAGGCGACGTGAAATCAGGGACTGCGCCGTGCAGGCCGGGGTGCACGATGGAGGAAGCGGCGCGCTGCTTGTCAAGACCCCGCACGGCACTGTTCTCGAATTGAGACATCGCCTCAGATTCCACCTACCCAGTTTCGCGGGGGGGAGGCATCAACCCTGCACCCAAACTCCGAAAGGAGGATTACGATTTGATGCATGAGGTAGCAGCAAGGGCGCACCCAAGCGACCTTCTGGGCACATGCGGCAGGAAAGCACTCCAGCAACCTGCGCTGCCGGCCCGTCTGCCTCGGGGAGGGACCCGTGTTCGCGATGAATATCGTCAATTCAATCGGCTCGACCACCGCATTCCGGATTCTGATCATCGACGACCATGCCGTCGTGCGGGAAGGCTTGCGTCGGATCCTGGAGTCGGCAGACCGCGAATGGTCGGTCGCCGAAGCGGGGACGGCCTTGCAGGCACTCGAGATCATGCGACACGACAGCTTCGATCTCGCCATCGTCGACCTGTCGATGCCCGGCATGAACGGGCTCGAGTTCCTGCGCCGTGCCCGGCCCGAATACCCCCGCATGCGGGTGCTGGTGCTGAGCATGCACGCGGAAGAACAGTATGCGATGCGCGCCTTCAAGGCCGGTGCGAGCGGCTATGTCACCAAGGACAGCGCCAGCAAGGAGCTCGCCGGTGCGGTGCGCAAGGTCAACGAAGGCAATCCTTACGTGAGCGCCAACCTGGCAGAACGCATGGTCCTCCAGCTCAGCGGTGGCGCCGAGGCTTCGCGGCACAGCGAATTGTCGAATCGCGAACTCGATGTGCTCAAGCGGCTGGTCGCTGGCCAGCGGCCGACCGAAATCGCGCGTGCGCTGCACCTGTCGGTGAAGACGATCAGCACCCACAAGCGGCGCATCCTCGAGCGCCTGGAGTTGCCCAACCTGGCTGCGCTGGTGCGTTATGGCCTCCAGCATGGGCTCGGCCCGGACGAGCCGGGATCACGCGAGATGCCGCACTGAGCGCAGCGCCCGCTGCCGGCTGTCGCAGCGGCAGGCGAAAGGCCTTCGATGGTCGAACCGCTGGACCGGTGGGCTGCGGGGCTGGCCTCAGGTATGGCGACCGTTGCGGAGGTGCGATTCGTACCAGCCGGCAGCCAGGTGTGCGACCGTGTCGAGCGCGCCCGGCTGCGACAGGCGTCGCATCGCATTCGGCACGATCTCCAGGCGACGCGGGCAACGCAGCTTGCTGAGCGCCCGCCGGTTGTTTTCGATCACCGGCGCGTCGAGACCGGCCGCAATGAGCAGCGTCGGTGCCTCGGTGCGGGCGACATCGATCGTGGCGATGTCGAACTGTCCGCTGCACAGTGCCAGCGCCGATACCAACGACGGGTGGCGGCTCGCCACGCGCAGCGCCACCGGCGCGGCTTGCCCCTCGCCGAACAGGCCGATGCGCAGGTTGCCCGTGTAGGGCTGCGCGCGCAGCCAGCCGATACCTTCCGCCACCCGTTCGGCAAGCAATTCGGTTTCCGCCTCGCCCTGGCGATAGGCACGCTCGCCCCGCTTGAGCAGGGCCAGCCGCAGCCAGGCGCCGCCACGCTCACGCAGGACGCTCACGACAGCGACGCCGGCAGGACCCAGGCGACTCGTCGGCTGGAGAACGATCACGACTCCGGTCGATCCCGGTTGCCATGCCCAGCGGGCTCGCAATTGGCTGGGCCCGATCGACACAGGCTCATCTTGAATCTGGTACAGCATCGGCACCGGCTCTCCACGTTGCCGCGATGATCGGGCCGGCCGATCGCCTGCCCTTTGAGGCCCCTCAACGGGACGCTTGGCGTGCCTCCGAGAATGAGGTGAACGCCTGCAGAACTGCGGGTTCGCCAGGAGGCCCAAGGCATGTCGGCTCAACTGCAGGATCCCAGCCACCGCAGCCGTGCGGACAGGTTCCACGGGCTGGAGCCGATCGGACGGCAATTTGCTGGCACCACGGTGCCGCTCTACGCACAGGGGTCTGTCGGCCTGGCTGGCGCGGACCGGATCACCAATCTGTGCACGCGACCGGATCTGCTGGCTGGCGTGCAGGCGCGCCTGTCGAATGCCCGCCGCCTCTCGAGCCGCCTGGCCCTGCTCTGCATCGACCTCGACCACTTCGCAGTCGTCTGCTCGATCATCGGCACGGCAGCGGGCGATCGGGTCCTGCAGGAGGTCGGCGATCGTCTCGGACGCTCGGTGCGTGCCGCAGATCTGGTCGCCCGCGTCGGCAGTGACGAATTCGTCGTCGTGCTGGACGGCCTCGCACGGGGTGCCGACTCGGCGGCGGTTGCAGCACGCATGCTCGACGTCATCGGCCAACGCATCGACGTCACGCGACGGTCGATGACGCTGCACGCCAGCATCGGCATCGCGCTCTATCCCGACGACAGCGCATCGGCCGACTCGCTGCTGCTGCAGGCGTCAGTCGCCATGAAGCGGGCAAAGCAGCGAGGACGGGCCCGACTGGCTTTCAACCTGCCTTCATGAGGCACCGATCGCGCACTGCAGCCAGCCGCCGATGCAGCCACTGGCCGGGTCACGCGACCTCGCCGACCACCCTGGGTTGCTGCTGCGCTGCGATCGCGCGCACCATCGCATCCGCAAAATCGGCCTGCACCGCATACGCACGGGGAAGATCTCGATCGATCGAGGAGACACGCACCAGCATGCCTGACATCGCCTCACGGCGCAGCGCATAGGCGAGCCGCTGCAGGCGAAAGTCCCAGCTGCCGTAACCCTCGGGCCCGAAGTCGGTTGCAATCCGTCCGGCCACTGCCATCCAGTAGGTCACCGGTTCGACGCGTCCGGGCATCTCGGTACGCAGCCGGCGAACCGGCACGCTCCGACCGGCGATCGGCAGCAACTGCGACTGCGGATCGGATATCCGGTAGCCGTTGACGCCGTAGCAGACTTCCGGCATGTGCAACTGCATGCTCGCGGTGGTGCCGTGGCTGCTGGCGACCGACAGCATCACGCGGTAACCGGCGGGATTGACAAAGGTTCTCTCGAGCAGCTGATCGTAGGCTTCGAGGATGCGCTCGCGACCGGATGCGGTCCGGACGATCGAGTGGGATTGACGATCGATCGTCCAGTCGCCGAACTGCTCCGGAAAGATCGACCCGAGCAAGGAGCCCTCGCCCCGAGTCGGGTCGGGAACCGGTGCCCGGCCCATTTCTCCCGCCACCGCCGCGGCGCCCATCGACAAGCCGAAGATCAGGGCATGTCGACGGGTGAATCCCACCCGGGACGATTCGGGCATGTCCGTCTGAAGCGCAGCGCCGGACTGTGCCGGGCCGAACAAGGGGAGGAAGTTCATGTGGTTTTCTGGCTGCGCACATGCCAACGGGTGATCAGGCCATCGATTCCCATGATCAGCAGCAGTGCGACGACGAACAGCACCACGCCCGAGAAGCCATGCAGAAACCCCTGACCGGCGCCATCACCCCAGAAATGCGTCACCAGCACCAGCACCATCACCCGAACGACGTTGGCAACGAAGGCCACCGGGATCACCAGAACGCCGAGCAGCACGCTGCGCCAGCCGGAATGGCGGCTCAAGCTGGTGTAGAGCAGACCCATCGCCTCGAGCGTGAACATCGTCTGCAGGCCGGCACAGGCCTCGACCACCAGCAGCTGGTACTGGCCGATCGTGATCACGACCCCGGAGCGACCGATCGGCAGGCCAGCCCACCAGAGCAGCTGGGTAGCGACTGCCGAAACGGCCGTCTTGAGCGGGCCGGTGACGGCCGCGACGACATCGGGCGGCAGCGGAATGGCGAACGCCAGGAACAGCAATGGAAACCAGGCGCATCGCACCGCGCGTGGTCCGCCGATCGCCAGCAGCAGCGCAGCCGCAACCAGGATCATCGAAAACAGCTCGAGCCTGACGATCTCGGCAGCACGTCCGAGTACGTACACCAGCAGACCGAAAGCCATCAGCACCGAGCCGACGCGCGGCGTGGCTCGACTGGCCAACTGCGCCAACTGCTCGCGTCGCATGAAGAACAACCAGAGACTGACCAGCACGATCAGCGGCTCATGGCCAGCGCTGCCGGCGGCCCAGGTGCCATTCGCCCAGTCGCGGAAGGTCGGCGTGTACAGCGCGGCCAGGCCGGCGGCAATCAGCCAGCCCGACAGCGGCGGCGTGCGCGACGGCAGCCGGTCCCGCAGACTCGGCATCGATCGTGCAATCGTCACCATCACCAGCTCTACAGGCCAGGCGTACCGGCGGGTGCCTGAACAGCCTGCTTGGCTTCGGCAAATGCACCCCGGTAATCGATGGTCGCTCCCTGGCGCAGGGTTTCGATCTGCTGCGCGACCAGCTTGCGCTGTGCCTCGCCCGCCAGCAGGCGTGCGATCGACGGTGCGGCTGTGCGTCGGTCGACCGGTGCGGCCAACGCGTCGAGGACGAAGAACGCACGTGTTGCCTCGGGGCCCTGGATGACCAGCGCATGACCGGGCGCCATGCCGGCGAGCGACTTCAACACGTCCGCAGGCAGGTCCTCGGCGGCCCGGACGAAGCGGTTCGATGAGACCTTGAGTCCGGCTGACACCATGCGGGCCTCGAATTCCTCGACATTGCGCGACTCGCGCGACAGGCCCGGGATGCGATTGCGGTCAGCCCCATCGCCGGTGACGATGAATTCCTGCAGCGTGTAGATCCGGCGCCTGGCGAACAGCTCGGGGCGGCCGTCGAAGTAGGCGTCGACTGCGACCGAATCGGGCCCCGCTGCCTGGCTGGCGACCCGATCGAGGTAGGCGCGGGCAAGCACTTCGCGCGCCGCGGCCTGCTGGGCCTGGATCACTGCGGGCTCGCGATCGAATCCTTCATGGCGTGCCGCCTGGGCAGCCAGCTCCTGATCGATCAGCGAGCCGAGCGCGCGCCGACCGGTGGCCGCAGCCACTTCGCCGGGCTGGCGGCTGACCCTCGGCAGCAGCAGATCGACCTGGTGCACCGTCAGTTCACTGCGGTTGACGACGGCAGCCACCTGGCCGTCGGCAGCGGCCCCCTGGTTGCCCTGACTGCCGCACCCTGCGCCGACCAGGGCGAGAGAGAAGACGAGCCAGATTCGGTGGCGAGGAGCCTGTGCCGCTGACAGCGGAACGGATGGGCTGGTAGAGCGCTGCATTCACTGTCCTCGTAATCCGCTGGTTGATCGCTCCGGCCGCACGAGAGGGCAGCTGCCCCCGCCTGAAGGCCCGACCGGGTGCCGCCTGCTGGCCGGCACCCACTGGATCAGCCCCTGCGCCGGGACGCGAGGACCGATCCGACTGCGGGCAGTCCGGGGTGCCGCCGGTTGAACGGCACCCGGCCCGGATCAGCCCTTGCGCCGCGACGCGAAGACCGAGCCGACCGCAAGCAGTCCGGCCATTGCCATGACCAGCGCCGCCGGCTCCGGAGCCGGTGAGGCGAACGACTTGATCGTTCCCTGGTAATACGCGCCGCCGACATCGATGAAGGTCGGTGTCACCGTCAGCATGCCGGCGACGTCCAGCACATAGTCACCGGCGCCGAGGGAACTGAACAGGAAGCTGCTCGGCGACATGTCGACGATCGCTGCTGCTGTCGACGAGCCATTGACCTTGCTCAACGAAACACTGTTCAGTGCGAGATCGAGCGAGCCGAAGTCGAACTTGAACAGGCTGCCGACCGCGCTGGCCGCTTGAGACAGCGAGAAGGTATAGCTGTCGACAAACGCACCGGAAGTCGATCCGGCGCCGAACCAGCGCGCCCACGAGCGCTCGAACTGGGTTCCGGTCTCGTCGAGCGGGCCGAGGTTGGTGACAGTGGTTGGCAACGCAAACGCTGCACCGGATACTGCGAGCAGCACCGATGCACCGAGGTGCCGGACAAGACATTTCAGACGCATTGTGGACTCCAGGGGAGTTAGGGGGTTCGGGGATCTTCGGCCCGAGGGCACTCGGCGCCAAGAGCACGATTCGTAAACGGTTGGTAGGCGCATTCCTAAACTGCCTCAGTCTGGTGCGGCTGCCGACCGGCCAGCGGCGAATCGGGGGCGCGCCGTTAGAATCAGGCGGTTCCTGACATCGGCGTGCGGCTGCTGGCGATGACCCAATGGCCGGCGCTCTGCCGCGGGCGGGCTGCGCCAACCGGCTGGCAATCCGATTTCCCGCTCCCTGAAGGCTCTCACGCGTGTCGCAGTTCCTCACCCTGGCCCTGGCGGGCCACCCCCGCACCACCCGCTTCTGGCAGCTCACGCTGGCGTTGCTGGTGGTCGTGATCACCTGGCTGGCGCTGACCTCGGCGCCGCCCGAATTTCCGATCGCCCGCTGGGACAAGCTCCACCACGCGGCCGGTTTTGCCGCCCTGGCTGCGGTCGCCTGGTTCGGATTCGGCGGCGCCTGGCTGCGCATCGCCGGTTCGCTGCTGAGTTTCGGCGCACTCATCGAGTGGCTGCAGTCGCTGACGCCGACGCGGTCGGCCGAATGGGGGGATCTGCTCGCCGATGCGATCGGGATCTCGATCGGCCTGCTGGTCGCCAGCCTGCTGACGCGCGCCGCCATTGCGCGGGTCGGTGCTGCCGCGCAGGCCGAGCGGCGCTAGTCCTCAGCGCAACGGCCGGGCCGGGTGTCACCAGCTCCTCATTCGAACCGCTCGTCCCCCGTCGGCTCCTGGTGAGGCACCTGGTTCATCCGGTGCCGCAGCGTCGACAGGGCGAGGTACATGCGTCGCCTGGCCCGGCTCTGGTTGCCGAGCGGGCGGTGCTCGGCGATGCAATGCCACGGGTTGTACGACAGGTGCCGGGCAAAGGCGGTCTGCGCCTCGGAGGCGAAGCGCTGGCGCGGCATGCGCAGGGTGGCAGCCGGAATGCGCGGTGACAGCCGCTCCGGCCAGAGTACCGCCGCATTTTCGATCGGCATGCGGAACGCGTCGGTCTGCAGCTGGATCCGGAACTCGAGTTCGACATCGCCCGAGCCGAGCGCGGCGATCATCGCCTGGCGCAGGTAGTCGTCCGGCGGGCGCCGTGGCAGCCGCGGGACCGGTGTGCGGCGACGATCGGTCGGCCAGAACGAATACTGCATCGCCTGCCCCGGACCGAGCAGGTACGGCACGCAACTGAAATAAGGCGCCTCGAAAGGACTGCTCTGGGTCTTGGTCCACAGCCCCTGCATGACCAGGTCGAGCAGGTGCGGCTGGTGCAGGTTCAGAAAATGGAAGATCTGCGCGTTCTGCACGCTGGTGCGCTGCAGATGGGCATTCGAGCGCACGTCGGCGGTGACGAAGGTCGGCGTCGAGACGCCGAACAGGTCCTGGGTGTGCCGCTCCTCGTCCATCAGCTTGACGCCGGGCACCCGCATCAGCTTGACCGCGATGCTCATGAAGCCGACGTCGTCGATGTCGGGGGTGACATACGGCCCGGGTCCGGCAAGCCGGACCCAGGCCGGGAAGGTCTGCGGCTGCGCGAAGATGCCGTGGCGCAGCGCCGCCGGCAGTCCGTCATGGACGGTGAACTCGGCGCGCACCATGCCGTGCGTCTTGGTGTTGCCGCCGCGCTCGAATCCGCCCGGCTTCCACAGACCGCGCATCTGCTCCTCGAAACTCGCGACGATCGAATCAACGCAGGCTTCCTCGTCGGGCAGCGCCCGCTCCTCGGCCAGCCCAAGCCCTTCGTCGTGGCGCTGCCAGTTGATGAGCGCGGTCACCAGCCTCGCTGCCGGATCGCGCAGCAGCGCATCGAAGGCGGGCCGGACGAACGGATCGATGCGCCGCTGCGCCTGCACCAGCGCCAGCAGCGTGTCGGCGACCCGGTTGCGCAGCGCCGATCCGGTGGCGGCCGGCGGCACCGGACGGCTGGTGTTCGAGTTCATGGCGGCATCCGTTCGACCGGATCGACACCGGCCAGGTAGCGCAGCGCGCGCAGGCCGGGCATGAAGAAGTAGCCCGACCCCCGCACCCTGACGAACTGCGGCAGGCCTTGCAGGCGCAGGTCCGGACCGGCTGCCTGCGGCATCGAGAACCGATCGGCGTCGTCGCGCGTCCCTTCGACCGGTCGGGCGCCGAGGAGCGGATCGGATTCGCCGTGCAGCCGGTCGAAATGGGTCGCCGCGATCCAGGCTCCCTGGACGAACTCGAACTGGCGCGCGATGTCGGCCCCGAGGCAGATGAAGTGGATGCCCGATTCGACCTCGCCGGCCGGGCCGGCCAGCGCCTGCTCCATCGTCAGCAGCGTCCCGTACTCCCGGCCGCGCCGCAGCAGGCGATGGAAGCGGGTCGATGCAATCAGGTCGTGCTCGAGCGCCACCGGATCGAAACCGAGGCTGCGGCGGAGCCAGGAAACGACGCCCGGCGGACCCGGCGGCAAGTCGCCGGTGCGCGGATTGGCGCGCCGGATGTGGGCGCCGAGCGGGCAGCGGATGCCGCGCGGATCACCGCGGTAATCGAACTCGCTTGCCGCAGGATCGCCAGCGCGAGCGCCATCGTTCACCAAGGGCGCTCCGCCGCGCGTGCGGCCGACCATCGCCGCCGCGATTCGTTCTCGCAGCTGCTCGTCATGACCGGCGCGGGCGTCGACGAACTGCCAGAAGCCACACACGTCCTGCTGCAGCTGGCGCAGCACCAGGTAGCTGCCATTGCGACCGAGGTCGGCCAGCTCGGGGGCATCCTCGGCACGCGGCAGCTGTCCGGCACGCCGATCGAGCCCCGGATCGAGCAGCGGGCGGTCGGCGCAGGCGCCATACTCGTTCGGATAGCCGAGCACGAATTCGCCCAGGCTGGTCAGGTTGCGGTATCGCGGCTGTTGCTGGTCGACGGCGGCGATCCGGCGCTGCCAGTCGGGCTCCGGCTGCGACAGCCCGTCGCGGAAGCCGAACGGCTCGAAGCCGTGCATGTGCGTGCTCGTCAGGGCGCCGATGCATCCGAAGGCGGCACCGGTTTCGGCCTCGATCCGCTGCCGCAGGCCCGCCAGCCGACCCGGCAGCGCATACAGCAGGACCAGCAGGTGCGGAACGTGCTCGCCGTGCCCCCACTGCCAGTGCATCGGTGCGTTGGCACCGACATCGCCCAGACGCCTTGCCCGCGCGCCATCGTCAACGCTGCCGGCGACGAATTCCTTCGCGAACCGACCGACCAGCGCCGCGTCGACTCCCAGTGCGCGCAGGCCGTCGCTGCTGAAGGCAATCTGCAGCGCGGTTGCGGGCGGCGGGTCGCGCGCCAGCGCATCGGCCACCGCGACCTGTGCCAGCCAGGCCCGCGCCGCGGCTGGGTCGACAACGCGCAGCAGCAGGAAACACGACTCGACATGGTGCCTGTAGCCGAAGCGCAGCAGTCCCTGGATGTCGGCGAGGTCGACCGGCAGGTTCACAGCAGCGCCAGCCATTCGAGCGTCTGCTGCTCGCTCATGCGCCGGCCGCGCTCAAAGCCGGCCCGGATGCGCTGGTTGCGGCGCAGATCCGTCAGCGTCAGTCCGGGATAGGCCTTGTACCAGACCTGGGTCGGCACCTGGTGGCGCCGCTGGTAGCGCTTGAAGCGCTGTTCGTGACGCGCTCCGCCGAGGATGAGCCAACGGGTACGCGGCCAGCCCACCCCGTTGCTGAACACCAGGTTCAACCCCCAGGCGACCTTGTTGATGAAGTCGTCCATGTAGCCCTGGTGGCTGCCGTCGTAGTTGCTGGCGAACATCACCCGGCTGCGGCCGTCGAGGAAGACCCAGCGCGCGAAGTGGATCGTCTGCACACGTGCCAGGTGCCCGCGGGTGAAGACATGGCGGCAGGCATAGTCGACCGCGACCAGCAGCACCCCCAGCACCGCGGAACGGAAACGCCCCGGCTTGACCGCGCCGATGGCCGAATACTGGTTGCTGACCTCGTGGTCCTCGATCGCCTCGAGCTGGCGCAGCAGTTCCATGTCCGGCACCGGATGCAGTTCCGGATCCTGCTGCTCGCGTCGACGCAGCAGCCAGGCGAGCCCGGGTGCCGCCAGCAGCAGCAGCGGAGCTGCCAGCACGGCCGCCAGCGGAACCGCCACCGCGTGAGCGAGCTCACCCGCACGCCAGCCGAGCGGCGTCGGTGCGGGCGGCGACAGGATCAGCCGTCCGGCGCGCTGCTCGTCGGCGAGCTGGTCCAGCAGCCGATCGCGCAGTCGCACCGCGTCGGCCGCCGAAGCCAGCGGTTCACGGGCAACCCGCGCGGCCAGCGCCCGCTGCAGCATCTGCTCCTGGCGGATCTGCGCGACACTGCGGCCGACCCAGTTGACATAGCTCGCGGCGCTCGGCCGTTGCCGGGCGCGCATCCAGGCCAGCAGGTCGTGACGGTCGTCGAAGTCGGCACAGTGCCGGAACAGTCGGCGCAGCCCCGGATCGGCGCGCAGCGCCAGGTCGCGCAGACACTCGTGCAGCGTGCCATCGCCATCGACGAGCAGCGCCAGGCAGGTCGGCAGGGGCAGCGGCGCGACGCCGTGCGCTGCCAGATCGACCTGCAGCGCATCGTCGAGCAGCACCAGGCGCGCGAAGTGAATCCACTCGAAGCTCGAGAACGGCAGCAGCCGATTGCGCGGGTCGGCCTGGCCGGGGCACTCATTCATCGAATCCAGCAGGCTGCGCAGCGCCGCCTCGCGGGCTGGCAATACCGGCGCCACCAGCGTGATCTGCACCTGTGGCGTCATGGCGCAGGCACTGCGACTCAGAACTGCAGCGCAAAATCGATCAGCCGCTCCTTGCCCCAGTACACCTTGCCGAGATACAGGCCGGGACTGATGAGCCGGATCTCGTCGCGGATGTAGTGCGCCAGGATCGAGGTCTCGGAATAGTCGAGCACGATGCATTCCTTGCCATCGAGCCAGCTTGCTTCCTTGTAGACGCGCGCCAGGATCGCCTCGAAGCCGAACAGCAGGATCTTGTTTTTCAGCACGCCCTTCTTCGAATCGAAGACCTTGCCCTGCCAGCCGAACATGTTGATGATGCCGGCGATCTTTTCCGAATAGCGGGTTCCGGGCGCGATGATCGCCGTCCCCTGCGCCGATCCATCCGGGATGTCGCCAGCCGGGCTGGCACGAAACAGGTCATCGAGTTCCTGCTGCGTCATGTCGAGCAGCTGTGCGACTTGATAGGCCATGGCGATCCTCCTCGGTCTGGTGGTGGGTACGCCCGGGACGCCGGCCGGTCATGCCGGTTGCACCGGGTGGGCCGGCCGCGCCGGCAGGGGGTCGGCAAGCAGCAGATCGGCAGCCTTCTCGCCGACCATGTAGACCGCCGATGCGATGAAGAAACCCGGGATGTGCGGAAAGACCGCCGCGTCGGCAACGCGCAGTCGCGGCACGCCATGCACACGCAGAGCCGCATCGAGCACACCCCCGTCGACGATTCGACCGATGGCGCAGCTGCCGCAGGCGTGGTGGCCCCAGGCGGTGCTGCGTGCCCACTCGGCCAGCTGCTGGTCGGACTCGACCGCCGGTCCCGGATCGGTTTCCTCGGCGATGACGCCGCTGGCGAACAGCGGTGCGACCAGACCGCGCACGAAGCGGATCGCCTCCACCAGTGCCGCGAGGTCGGCGCCGTCGGGGTCGTCGGCGCGTGCGAAGCAGTCGAACTCGATGCGCGGCGGGTCGCGCGGATCGGCCGATCGCAGCTCCACGCGGCCACTGCGGTTGCGGGTATGCGCCTTCAGCACCGCCCAGGTGAGCTGATCCGGCTGGTCGCGGATACGGGTCGAGAAGCCGGGTGAGTAGCCGGCAAAGCGGGCCGGCAACGCCATGCAGAAAAGATCCGGCTCGGCGCCCGCCCGGGACGAACGCAGCACGATGCCGAGCGCAGCCCCGCTCGACGCATACATGCCGCCGCCGCCGTCCGCCCAGCGCTGCCACAGCGGGTCCCCGCGCTCGAAGCGCGCGCCGGCCAGGACCCGCCACGGCTCGCGCATGCGGTAGTTGAGCGCGATCTCGTAGCGGTCGTGCAGGTTGCGACCGACGCCGGGCAGATCGACGCGCACCGCGATGCCGTGCTGGCTCAGCACCGGCCGCGGACCGATGCCCGACAGCATCAGCAGCTGCGGTGTGTTGAAGGCACCCCCGCACAGCACGACCTCGCGTCGGGCTTGCGCGCGTCGACGCCCACCCGGTGCGGCGGCGGGCGCGGCATGGGCCCGGTACAGTCGCTTGCCGCGCAGGTACTCCACTCCGCAGGCCGCACCCTCGGGGTCGAACAGCACCCGCGTCACCAGGGCATCGAGCACGATGCGCAGCCGATCCGGATGGGCGGCTGCGACCTTCAGCAGCCGCTCACGTGCGCCGACCCGCCGCTGCGCCGAAGTCGACAGCGGCGTGTAGCAGAGCCCTTCGAAGCTGCCGCCACCAAACGGCCGTGCATTCGGATCGCCCTTGCCACGCAGCCAGCGCAGGCTGCTCAGCAACGGATTCGGCAAGCCGGCGACAAAGCGCCGGCTGGTGCGACCGACCAGCTGCCGCATCGCCACATCGTGCAAGGCCTCGAGCGGAATGGCGCGCTCGACATCGAGCCAGCCGTCCCAGCCGTGACCGGTCGGATCGAAGCCGAGGTGGCGCAACGCCCGCCACACCGGGCGGTGTCGGCAAGCCTCCACGCGCTGGGCATGGCGCTGCATCGCGACCGCGCTCCAGCTCGGGTCGGCGGTCAGGCGGGCAATGCGGTCCCAGTCGGAATCGTGAGGCCGCATCCAGATCATCGCGTTGTGCGCGGTGCAGCCACCCAGGGCCGCGGCACGCGGGTACAGCACCCCGCGCAGCAGCGGGTCGAATTTCGGATCGCGTGCCTGCAGTGCGTCGTCCGCATGGTGCCGGACCCGGAAATTCCAGCTGATCGCCGGGTTCTCGCAGGCAAAGGCGTGGAAGCCCGGGACGTCATGGTCTTCCGGCAAGCGCGGCTGCGATGCGTCGCGCGGGTCGCCACCGGCCTCGAGGACGCACACCCGCATGCCCTGCTCCGCCAGCCGAGCCGCCAGCGTGCCGCCACCGGCGCCGGATCCGACGACGACATAGTCCCATTCGGTGGCATCGGGCTCGACATCGTCATCCGCCATCGGATCGGCGCGCGTGTCAGAAGGTCTTGACGAATGCGATCAGCGCGCGCTTGTCGTCGTCGCTCAGCACCGGCTCGGTACCGAACGCCTTCTCGTCCGCGCTCAATCGCGCCTGGTCGTTGAACTGCGCGGTGCCGAAATAGTGTCCCCGGTTGACGACGAAGTCGGGGCACTTGTTGAGCGCGAGCATCGGCTCGGCAAGACTTGCGAAATGACCGCGCAGATCGGCGTCGGTGGCATCGGGCGGCGCGGAAGCCAGCCCCGCCTTGAGCCGCAGCAGCAATTCGCCGGCATCGCGCACCTGGGTCGCGATCGCCGGCAGGCTGCGCTCCTCGGCACGCGGCATCAGGTTGGCGATCAGATTGACCGGCACCCCGGCCGGAATCGGACCGAGCACGACATCGCCCCCCTCCTGGACCAGCCACGGCAGCCAGCGGTGCAGCTTGCCCTGCAGGGGCTGCAGTGCCGGCGGAACGAAACCGGTCGGCACCACCACCTCACTGCGCCGCGTGGTGCGGTCGATCACGCCGCCGACACGCGGGCCGAGCACCGGATCCTGCTCGCGCCTGTCGGGCCACAGCAGCTGCTCGATCGACGCATCGAACACCTTCAGGCGCGCCTCGACCGAAGGATCGATGTCGAACGGACCGAGGCTGTTGTTCAGCAGCAGCGGCGCGGTCGACCAGATGCTGATCAGCGACGGGACGCGGCTGTAGCCACGCCCGCCGCCCGGCATCTGGTAGGCCAGGTCCTCGCCGCTGAACGGGTGGCTGACGGTGATGGTGCCGACCGACGGCAGCGCCTTGTACGACTGCGAGGAGAAGTTGTCCCAGATGTTGCCGCCGAGCGCGTTGGTGGCGAGCGGACTGCAGGCGTTGGTGCGCAGCAGCGTGACCGGGATGCGCGCCTCGCTCGACAGGTAGTTGTCCTGCAGAAAGTCCGGTGCCTGCACGATCGTGCGCATCTGCGCCTTGTAATCGTCGCCCTGGGTCCACTTCCACCAGCGCTGGAAGCATTGCAGGTAGCCGGCGCCCTCGCATCGGGCCGGATCGAGCTGAAGCCCGCTCGGCGGCGTCGGGCCCTTGCTCGAATGGCAGCGCGCGCAGGTGTCGGCAAAGACCTCCCGGCCGCGCGCCAGCAGCGACGAATCCGCATCCAGGCGCGCCGCCCCACCGGGAGCGTCCTGCAGGCGATCCGGACGCGCCGCCTTCAGGAAGAACAATGCGGTGGCCGGCGTGCCGGCTTCGGTCGCCTGCCAGTAGGCCGAATTCTTCTGTGCATCGGCAATCCGGATCGGCGTGATCAGCTTGCCGCCGGCAACCGGATTGAAGTGCAGGAACCACTCCTCGCTGAACAGACCGATGTTGATGTAGACGCGGTTCAGCGCCCCGAGCAGACCGACCGAATCGGCACCATCCTTCAGGATGTGCGGCGTGCGGACGATCTTCTGCTGGCCGTCCCAGAATTCGGTCAGCGGTCCGCTCGACACGAAGTCGTTGAGCTGCTTGTTGTCGAGCTCTCCGCCGGCAAGCTTCTCGTGCCACAGCCGCTTGCTGATCGCCAACCGGGCCGGGAAGTCGTAGACCGCATTCATGGTGCGCGGGTTGTTGATGTGATCGGTCGAGATCAGCGAGGTGTCCATCGAGCCCGGACGGAAAGTGCGTGCCAGCTGGTACATGTAGTTGCCCTGCCCTTCGGGCTTGTTGGCGTTGTGGATGAACAGCCGATCGACCCACATGTACTGGGCACCGACCGACGAACTGAGGTGTTCGAAGGCAGGGGCGTTCGGATCGGCCGGCGGGTTGACCGGACTTGGGCCGACATGGCAGAAACCGCACGACATGCCGACGCGGTACGGCCGCACCAGGTCGCGGCGGTTGTAGTAGGCGGGGTCGGTGTAGTAGCGCTCGGCGTCCCAGGCCTTGGCGGCCGCGGCGTCGAAGGCGGGATTGGGGAACAGTCGCAGGCCGATGATGCCGGTTGCCTGACCGTAGTACGAACCGACCGGGTGGATCCTGCCGTTGCCGATGTCCTTGCCACGCGAGCCGATCGCGACGCCCGGGTATTTCTGTTCGTTCTCGAACGGATCGGCCTGGCAGCCGCTGCCGCGCGCATCGAGCCAGAGACCGTAACGCGCCGGATCGGCACCCCGCGCCGGCTCGAAGCACGGTTCGTTGACGAGGCCGAGGTAGGCCCAGCGGTTGCTGCGTGAATAGCCCTGGCTCGGATGCGAACTGATGATCTTGAGGAGGTCGAAGGCACCGAAGGTGAACTCGGTCATCAGGTTCCACATCCGGTCGTTGCCGCCGCTCCACACCAGCCACATGTTGCGGCCAGCCACCTCCTGCGGGGTGAGTGCGACACCGCCGTCCATGGCGCGGAAGTGATCTTCGTCTGCGTGCCTGAACGACGCCGCGTCGCGACCGGCCTGGCGTGCCTCGTCGAGGACCTCACCTGGTCGAGGCGACCTGGAACATGCCATGAGCATCACGCAGCCGAGCAGCACCAGCGCCCGGGTCAGCTTCCGACCTGGCGTCGGAGACATCGGCCTTCCCCCTTTGACGGTCATCGTTCCGACGGGCTGTCGAAAACGATTCTGCGCTGCATCGCGCGCCGGGGGAACCCGGATCCCACGGTCTAGGGGGGCGGCGGCGGCGCGACCGCGCCGGCTGCCGCGACGGGGCCTCAGCCAGCGCGCTTGGCGATCACCGCCCGCGCCACCCGCGAGCCGTTCGCCTGTCCGAGCATGCCGCGGATGTAGGCGCCGGCGTCGATCAGCCGGTCGAGGTCGATGCCGGTCTCGATGCCCAGGCCGTGCAGCAGGAAGACCACGTCTTCGGTCGCGACATTGCCGGTCGCGCCCTTGGCGTACGGGCAGCCGCCGAGGCCGGCAGACGCTGGCGTCGAAGGTCGAGATGCCGACCTCCAGGCTGGCGTAGACGTTGGCCAGCGCCTGGCCATAGGTGTCGTGGAAATGCCCGCTGACCTCGTCGAGCGGATAGTGCGCAAGCGCCGCCTCGAGCGCGGCCTGCACCTTGCGCGGCGTGCCGACGCCGATCGTGTCGGCCACGCCCACGTGATGCGACGCCGATCTCCTTCATCAGCCGCGCCACCATGCCGACCCGCTCGGGTGCGATCTCGCCTTCGTAGGGGCAGCCGACCGCGCACGAGATCGCGCCGCGCACCTTGATGCCGGCGCGCGCGCGCGGCCTCGACCACCGGTGCGAAGCGCTCGATCGATCTCGGCGATCGAGCAGTTGATGTTCTTCTGGCTGAAGGCCTCGCTGGCGGCGCCGAAGACCACGATCTCGTCCGGCCGGTCGGCGCGCGCGGCCTCGAAGCCCTTCAGGTTCGGCGTCAGCACCGAATAGCGCACGCCGGGCCGGCGCGCGATGCCGGCCATCACCTGCGCGTTGTCGGCCATCTGCGGCACCCACTTCGGGCTGACGAAGCTGGTGACCTCGATCTCGCGCAGGCCGGCGTCCTGCAGCCGGTGCACCAGTTCGATCTTGACCTCGGCTGGCGACCGGCGCCTTCTCGTTCTGCAGTCCGTCGCGCGGTCCGACCTCGACCAGCGTCACGCGCGCGGGCAATCGATTGCTGCTCATCATGTCTCCTGCTCCGGTAGACGCCGCGCCCGCGGGGCGTGGCGAATGAATCGATCGGTCATTCCAGCTTGAGCAGTTCGGCGCCTTCGGCCACCTGGTCGCCGACCGCGTACAGCAGTTCGGCGACGATGCCGTCGCGCGGCGCATTCAGCGTGTGTTCCATCTTCATCGCTTCCATCACCGCCAGCGCCTGGCCGGCCGTCACCGCGTCGCCGGCCTTGGCCAGCAGGGCGATCACCTTGCCCGGCATCGGCGCGGTGAGGCGGCCGCCTTCGGCGGCGCCGTCGGCGGCGTGCGCGATCGGATCGTGGTCCTGCAGTTCGACCATGCCGCTGGCGGCCGAAGACCGCCAGCCGCTCGCCGACGCGCATGCACCGTCAGCACCTGCGCGCCGATCGCCGAGCTGCACGTCGTGGCGGCCGCCGCCGAGCGCGCGCGCGCTGAAGTCCCAGCGGCTCGAGCCGGATCCGGCCGCACCGGGCCCGATGCCGAGTCGCAGCGCGCCGTCGTGGCCGCGCTCGAGCGTTGCGGTGTGGTGGGTCCCGCCGACCAGCAGGTCGAAGCGGCGGCGCGCGCCGCCGTGGATGCGCCAGCCGTCGCGGCGCGACCAGGGTCGGCGTCCTCGCAGCGCCGCCTCGCTGCCGAGCGCGTGCGCGGCGACGCCGGCCGCGGCCAGCTCGAGCGGCAGCCCGGGCGCGTCGAACAGCGCGCTGCGCTCGCGCTCGATCAGCGCGGTGTCGAGGTCGGCGCTCGGCGAAGGCATCGGCTGCCGACGACGCGGCGCAGGAAGGCGACGTTGGTCGCCAGGCCGACGATGTGCGTCTGCGCGCAGCGCCGCGTCGAGCCGCGCCAGCGCCTGCTGCGCGGTCCTCGCCCCAGACGATCAGCTTGGCGATCATCGAGTCGTAGTACGGGCTGATCGCGTCGCCTTCGCGCACGCCGGCGTCGATCCGCACCGGCGCCGGCTCGAGCTCGATGCGCCGGCGGTTGCGCTGCGAACGCGACGTGCGCCGGCCAGCGCAGCACCTGCGAGCGTGCCGGTGGCCGGCAGGAAGTCGGCGTCGGGGTTCTCGGCGCAGATGCGCGCCTCGATCGCGTGGCCGCGGATGCTGCAGCTCGTCCTGCAGCAGCGGCAGCGGCTCGCCGCAGGCGACGCGCAGCTGCCACTCGACCAGGTCGTGGCCGGTGATCGCCTCGGTCACCGGGTGCTCGACCTGCAGCCGGGTGTTCATCTCCATGAAATAGAAGCGCAGGTCGCCGTCGGCCGCTCGGCTCGACGATGAACTCGACCGTGCCGGCGCCGACATAGCCGACCGCCCGCGCCGCGGCCACCGCCGCGGCGCCCATCTCGGCGCGCCGCTCCGCGCTCATGCCGGGCGCCGGCGCCTCCTCGAGCACCTTCTGGTGGCGGCGCTGCACCGAGCAGTCGCGCTCGAACAGGTAGACGCAGGTTGCCGTGCGTGTCGCCGAAGACCTGGATCTCGATGTGGCGCGGCCGCGTGACGTAGCGCTCGACCAGCACATGCGTCGTTGCCGAAGCTGCGACTGCGCCTCGCGCTGGCACGAGGCCAGCGCGGCAGCGAAGTCGTCGGCTGCGCTCGACCCGGCGCATGCCCTGCCGCCGCCGCCGGCGCTGGCCTTGATCAGCACCGGAAAGCCGATGCGCTCGGCCTCGGCGCTGCAGCAGCGCCGGGTCGTTGTCGCCGCCGTGATAGCCCGGCACCAGCGGCACGCCGGCCTTGTTCCATCAGCGACTTGGCGGCCGCCTTGCTGCCCATCGCGGCGATCGCGTCGGCCGGCGGGCCGATGAAGACCAGCCCGGCGTCGGCACAGGCGCGCGCGAAGTCCTCGTTCTCGCTCAGGAAGCCGTAGCCGGGGTGCACCGCCTGCGCGCCGGTGGCTCGCGCGGCGTCGAGGATGCGCTGCCACTGCAGGTAGCTGTCGCTCGCGGCGCGCTGCCGCCGACGTGCACCGCCTCGTCGCAGGCATGCACGTGGCGCGGCCTGCGCATCGGCGTCCGAGTAGACGGCGACGGTGCGCACGCCGAGGCGGCGCGCGGTGCGCGGCGACGCGGCAGGCGATCTCGCCGCGATTGGCGATCAGGATCTTGTTGAACATCAGCTGCTCCGGAGAAAGCCACGCCGCACGGCGCTTGTCGAGAAAAGACGCGATGCCCTCACGGCCCTCCGTGCTGCTGCGGATGTCGGCGATGCGGCGCGCCGTCTCGCTGCGCAGCTCGGCGCTGATCGGCACACCGGCGACATCCTTGACCAGCCGCTTGCACGCGCGGACCGCGGCCGGGCCGTTGGCGGCCAGCGTCCCGACCAGCCGGCCGACCTGCTCGTCGAGCTGCTCGACCGGGCAGACCTGGTGCACGAAGCCCAGGCGCAGTGCCTCGGCCGCGCCGAAGCGCTCGGCAGTCGTGAAGTAGCGCTGCGCCGCCCGCTCGCCGATGCGCGCGCACCACATACGGCGCGATGGTCGCCGGCAGCAGGCCGAGGCGCGCCTCGCTGAGACAGAACTCGACCGGCTCGGCGGCGACCAGGATGTCGCACACCGCGGCCAGTCCGACCCCGCCGGCATAACAGTCGCCATGGATGCGGCCGATGACCGGCAGCGGGCATTCGCTGACGGTCCACAGCATGTCGGCCAGCGCCTGCGCATCGGCGCGGTTCTGATCCCAGCTGAAATCGGCCATGGCGCGCATCCAGTTCAGGTCAGCGCCGGCGCAGAACGACTTGCCGCGCCCGCCCAGCACCACCACACGCAGGTGCGGATCATCGCCCAGCCTGGCGAAGCAGTCGGCGAGTTCGGCGATCATGTGCTCGTTGAAGGCATTGCGCAGCGCCGGGCGGTTCAGCCAGACCTCGGCCACCTGCGGCGAAGGCCGGATCACCTCGAGCGTCGATGGAGACAGCGGTTGTGTGGTCATCGGGGTCTCCTACATCCGGAAGATGCCGAACTTCGGCTCGGGGATCGGCGCATTCAGCGCCGCCGACAGGCCGAGCGCCAGCACGCGCCGGGTGTCGGCCGGATCGATCACGCCGTCGTCCCACAGGCGCGCGGTGGCGTAGTACGGATGGCCCTGGTGCTCGTACTGGCTGCAGGATCGGATGCCTTGAACGCCTGCTTCCTCCTCGGCGCTCCAGCTGCCGCCCTTGCGCCTCGATGCCGTCGCGCCGCACGGTGGCCAGCACCGCGGCGGCCTGCTCGCCGCCCATCACGCTGATGCGCGCGTTCGGCCACATCCACAGGAAGCGCGGCGAGTAGGCGCGCCCGCACATGCCGTAGTTGCCGGCGCCGAAGCTGCCGCCGATGATGACGGTGAACTTGGGCACGCTGGCGGTCGCCACCGCCGTCACCATCTTGGCGCCGGCGCGCGCGATGCCTTCGTTCTCGTACTTGCGGCCGACCATGAAGCCGGTGATGTTCTGCAGGAAGATCAGCGGGATCTTGCGCTGGCAGCACAACTCGATGAAGTGCGCGCCCTTGTTCGCGCTCTCGGAGAACAGGATGCCGTTGTTGGCGATGATGCCGACCGGCATGCCCTCGATGTGCGCGAAGCCGCAGACCAGCGTGGCGCCGTAGCGTGCCTTGAACTCGTCGAACTCGCTGCCGTCGACGATGCGCGCGATGATCTCGCGCACGTCGTAGGGCTTGCGCGTGTCGGTCGGGATCACGCCGTGCAGTTCCTCGGCCGGATAGGCGCGGCGGACGCGGCTCGCGCAGCGCCATGCTCGGCCGCTTGCTGCCGGTTCAGGTTGCCGACGATGTCGCGCGCCAGCGCCAGCGCATGCAGGTCGTTCTCGGCCAGGTGGTCGGCCACGCCGGACAGCCGGGTGTGCACATCGCCGCCGCCCAGGTCCTCGGCGCTGACCACCTCGCCGGTCGCCGCCTTCACCAGCGGCGGGCCGCCGAGAAAGATCGTGCCCTGGTTCTTGACGATGATCGATCTCGTCGCTCATCGCCGGCACATAGGCGCCGCCGGCGGTGCACGAGCCCATCACCACCGCGATCTGCGGGATGCCCTGCGCGCTCATGTTGGCCTGGTTGTAGAAGATGCGGCCGAAATGGTCGCGGTCGGGGAAGACCTCGTCCTGGTTCGGCAGGTTGGCGCCGCCCGCAGTCGACCAGGTAGATGCACGGCAGGCGGTTCTGCTGCGCGATCTCCTGCGCGCGCAGGTGCTTCTTGACCGTCATCGGGTAGTAGGTGCCGCCCTTGACCGTCGCGTCGTTGCAGACGATCATGCAGTCGACGCCGTTGACGCGGCCGATGCCGGCCATGATGCCGGCGCACGGCGCGGCATCGCTGCCGTCCTTCTCGGGGTACATGCCGAGCGCGGCCAGCGGCGCGAGCTCGAGAAACGGCGTGTCCGGATCGAGCAGCATCTCCACCCGCTCGCGCGGCAGCAGCTTGCCGCGCCCCAGGTGCTTGGCGCGCGCAGCTTCGCCGCCGCCTTCGGCGATCTTCGCCAGCTTGGCATTCAGGTCGTCGACCAGCGCGCGCATCGCCGCCGCATTCGCCCGCGATTCTTCCGAGCGTGGATTGATCTTCGATTTCAGCTGTGCCATGGGTGTGCTTTCCTGCAGGGACGAAGCGGCGGAGCGACGGGGCGCGAATTTTTCAACACGGAGGGACGGAGGCGACGGAGGGCCACGGAGGAATCCATTTCAACGCAGAGGCGCAGAGGCGCAGAGGGCACGGAGACATGCCAAATGAATGATCCACTCTGCGATCTCTGCGACCTCTGCGCCTCTGCGTTGAAAAATCTTCTCCTCCGTGTCCTCCGTGTCCTCCGTCCCTCCGTGTTGAAGACCGGATTCAGGTCTCGGCAAACAGTTCGCGGCCGATCAGCATGCGCCGGATCTCCGACGTGCCGGCACCGATCTCGTACAGCTTGGCATCGCGCCACAGCCGCCCGACCGGGTATTCGTTGGTGTAGCCGACGCCGCCGAGCGCCTGGATCGCCTCGCCGGCCATCCAGGTCGCCTTTTCGGCGGTGTAGAGGATCACGCCGGCGGCATCCTTGCGCAGCGTGCGCGAATGGTCGCCGCGATCGCAGGCCTGGGCCACCGCATAGGCGTAGGCCCGGCAGGCCTGGCAGGTGCGTGTACATGTCGGCCAGCTTGCCCTGCATCAGCTGGAATTCGCCGATGCTCTGGCCGAACTGCTTGCGCTCGTGGACGAACGGCACCACCGCGTCCAGACACGCCGCCATGATGCCCAGCGGCCCGCCCGACAGCACGATGCGCTCGTAGTCGAGGCCGCTCATCAGCACCTTGGTGCCGTTGCCCTCGCCGCCCAGCACGTTCTCGGCCGGCACCTCGCAGTCGTCGAAGAACAGCGGATAGGTATTCGAGCCGCGCATGCCGAGCTTGTCGAGGTGCTGGTCCGGCGCTGAAGCCCTTGCAGCCCTTCTCGATCAGGAAGGCGGTCATGCCGCGCGCGCCCATGCTCGGGCTCGGTCTTGGCGTAGACCACCAGCACATCGGCGTCGCCGCCGTTGGTGATCCACATCTTGCTGCCATTGAGCACGTAGCGGTCGCCGTGCCGGTCGGCGCGCAGCTTCATGCTGACCACGTCGGAGCCGGCGCCCGGCTCGCTCATCGCCAGCGCGCCGACATGCTCGCCGCTGATCAGCTTGGGCAGGTAGCGTGCGCTTCTGCTCGGCGCGTGCCGTTGCGGTTGATCTGGTTCACGCACAGATTCGAATGGGCGCCGTACGACAGGCCGACCGACGCGCTGGCGCGGCTGATCTCCTCCATCGCGACGATGTGGGCCAGGTAGCCGAGGCCGGTGCCGCCATCTTCCTCGGAAACGGTCAGGCCCATCGCGCCGAGGTCGCCGAGCTTCTTCCACAGGTCGGCCGGAAACAGGTTGTCGCGGTCGATCTCGGCGGCCCGCGGCGCGATCTCGGCCTGCGCGAATTCACGCACCGCATCGCGCAGCGCGTCCACATCGTCACCGAGCGGAAAGCTGAAGGTGGATTCGAACACAACGGGCCTCCTGACGCTTTTGAGTATTCCTCAACTATACGCGTCGAGACGCTCGCCTGCCAACCCGCCGGGATCACCTCCGGTTCGGTGTTTACCCTGATGATTGGCAGTTGCTCCGAGTTGTTGAGTAATACTTCAATTCATGCGTCCCGCCCCATCTCATCCCGCGCGTCGCGCGCCGTCCCGCGGCCAGCGCCAAGAGCGAGCAGCGCATCCGCGACATCCTGCGCGTCGGCCGCGAGGTCTTCGCCGAACACGGCTACGAACGAGCCACGACGATCGAGATCGCGCAGCGCCTGGGCATCTCCGAGGCCACCGTCTTCACCTATTTCCGCGGCAAGCGCGAACTGTGCGTGCGCGTCATCGGCGACTGGTACGACGAGATCATCGCCGCCATCGAACCAGGGCATGCCGCTGCGACGGGCCGGTGGCAGCGCAGTTCGACTTCTTCGTCCGCACCCACCTGCGCCTGTTCCTGATCCACGGCACCGGTCTGTGCGCGCTGGTGCTGACCGAGGGCCGCAGCAAGGGTCCGGAACTGACGACAGCCTGCAGCCGCTGCAGCGCCGCTATACCGCGCCGTTGATGGCGCTGCTGGCACGCGGCCAGGCCAGCGGCGAGGTGCGCACCGACCTGCCGCTGCGCCTGCTGCGCCCGCTGGTGCTCGGGCCGATCGAGCACATCCTGTGGGAGGTCGTGGCACGCGAACAGGCCGGCGACGACAAGCCGGTCGACGTCGAGGCGCTGGCGCACAGCGTGGTGGGGATGCTGTGGAGCGCCATCGCCGCGCCCGGTCACGAACTGGCGACGCTGCGGCGCCTGCGCGACGAACTCGCCGATGCACTGGCGCGCGCCAGCGACAGCAGCTGAGGCCGTCGCGGTGGCGATTCCACATCCAGGGCGCAGGCTGTAGTCTTGCCTGGCGCGAACCCGCACCCGCGGCGCGCCGAAGCAGGAGACACCGAATGCAGAACCCCCGGCTGCACGCCGTATTGAACGGCGTTCAGGACAAGATCGCGAGCGCCGCCGACGCGGTCCGGCTGATCCTCAGCGGCGACACGGTCGCGACATCCGGCTTCGTCGGCATCGGCTTTGCCGAGGAGATCGCCATCGCGCTCGAACGAGCGTTTCCTCGACAGTGCTGAGCCGCGCGACCTCACGCTCGTCTATGCCGCCGGGCAGGGCGACGGGCGCGGCAAGGGACTCAACCACCTGGCGCACGAAGGCCTGGTGCGGCGGGTGATCGGCGGCCACTGGGGACTGGTGCCGGGTCTGGGCAAGCTGGCCATCGACAACCGCATCGAGGCCTACAACCTGCCGCAGGGCGTGATCTCGTGCCTGTTCCGCGACATCGCCGCCGGGCGACCCGGCCACCTGAGCCGCATCGGCATCGGCACCTTCGTCGATCCGCGCCTCGGCGGCGGGCGCATGAACGCGCGCACGACCGAGGAGCTGGTCGAACTGACCCACCTCGGCGGCGGCGAGAGCCTGTTCTTCAAGGCGTTCGCGATCGACGTGGCGATCATCCGCGCCACCACCGCCGACCCGGACGGCAACCTGACGATGGAACGCGAGGCGCTGACGCTCGAATCGCTGTCGATCGCCACCGCGGCGCACAACAGCGGCGGCATCGTGATCGCGCAGGTCGAGCGCATCGCCGACCGCGGCTCGCTGCACCCGCGCCAGGTCAAGGTGCCGGGCATCCTGGTCGACTGCGTGGTGGTCGCGCAGCGCCGACAATCACTGGCAGACCTTTGCCACGCCCTACCACCCCGGCTACAGCGGCGAGATCCGGGTGCCCGCCGGAGCGGCCAGGACGCTGCCGCTCGACGAACGCAAGATCATCGCGCGCCGTGCCGCGCTCGAACTGAAGGCGAACAGCGTCGTCAACCTCGGCATCGGCATGCCCGAGGGCATCTCGGCGGTCGCCGCCGAGGAGCGCATCGGCGACCTGCTGACGCTGACGGCCGAGCCGGGCGTGATCGGCGGGCTGCCGGCCAGCGGCCTCGATTTCGGCGCCGCGATCAACACCCAGGCGGTGATCGACCAGCCGTACCAGTTCGACTTCTACGACGGTGGCGGGCTCGATGTCGCCTTCCTCGGGCTGGCGCAGGCCGACGCGCGCGGCAACCTCAACGTCAGCCGGTTCGGGCCGCGCTTTGCCGGCGCCGGCGGCTTCATCAACATCAGCCAGAGCGCCAAGAAGGTCGTCTTCGTCGGCAGCTTCACCGCCGGCGGACTCGAGGTCGGCATCGATGGCGGGCGGCTGTCGATCCGCCGCGAGGGCGGCTGTGCGCAAGTTCGTCGCCGAGGTCGAGCACGTGACCTTCAGCGGACGCGGTCGCGCGCGAGCGCGGCCAGCCGGTGCTGTACGTCACCGAGCGCTGCGTATTCCGGCTCGGCCAGCGACGGACTCGAACTGATCGAGATCGCGCCGGGCATCGATCTCGAACGCGACATCCTCGCGCACATGTCGTTCCGGCCGCGGATCGCCCCCGATCTGGCGCTGATGGACGCGGCGATCTTCGATCCCGAGCCGATGGCGCTGCGCCAGCGCATGCTCAGGCGCCCGCTGGCCGGGCGTTTCGCCTTCGATCCGAAGCAGGACACCTTCTTCGCCAATTTCGAGGGCCTGACGGTGCGCGATGCCGGCGACGTCGAGGCCTTGCGCGCCGCACTCGAGGGCCAGCTCGTCACGCTCGGCCACAAGGTGCAGGCAATGGTCGACTACGACAACTTCGTGGTCGCGCCCGAGGCGCTCGACGCCTACACCGACATGATCCACGACGTCGCGACCCGCCACTACACCCGCGTCACGCGCTACACCACCAGCGCCTTCCTGCGCGCCAAGCTTGGCGAGGCCCTGTACCAGCGCGGCGTCGCACCCCACATCTTCGAGAGCGCCGCCGAGGCACGCGCGCACCTGGCGACGCTGTAGCAGGCAATGCGCTGTTCAACCCGGGGTCACGCAGGGCCACCGGGGGCCATGGAGCAGGAAACCTTTCACCGCAGAGGCGCAGAGAACGCAGAGCGGCACCGCTGGCTTGTTGTCCGTATCGGAGCGCGTTTCCGGACGCTCGATTGGGGCGACGACGGCCGTGACGGGCAGCTTGCTGGCATCTCACATGGCCATGTCCGTTCGGTGACTGAGTTGTAGCCATCAACAGGGGCGCCCGCGAGGGCGATTGCGAGGCGGCGCACGGCCTGGGGATATCGCGTATTGACATCTCGTGTGAGAGGTCCATCTTGGACCTCCACTTGGGCCCACGCGCGGCATGCCCCCAAGGCCGAGCACTTGCTTCGACATGTCGCCTCCTGACCCTGGAGGATTCAACCATGTTCGAGAAGCTGCGTCCGGACCCCACGTTCCACCCCTCGCCTCGCCTGGCGATGGAAGCCGAACGAGAACACATTGCCTACACGGCGCTGCTGTCGCCCGACGCCTCGCGCCCCGACGCCCTGGCCGTGGTTGACGTCGATCCCGGCTCCAAGACCTATGGCCGCGTGCTGCATCGACTCGACATGCCACACAAAGGCGACGAGTTTCACCACTTCGGCTGGAACGCGTGCAGTTCCGCGCTGTCGCCGATGTCGGGGCATGCATTCCTGAAGCGTCGCTATCTCGTCATTCCCGGCATCCGTTCGTCACGCATCTACATTGTCGATACACAGCCCGATCCGACGCGGCCGACGATCGCCAAGGTGATCGAACCCGAGGAGATCCTGCGCAAGACCGGCTATTCGCGCCCACACACCGTGCACTGCGGACCGGAAGGCATCTACATCAGCACGCTCGGCGGTGGTGGCGCTGACGGCACCCAGAGCCCGCCCGGCATCTTCCTGATGGACTGCGAGAACTTCGAAGTCCTCGGCAAGTGGGAGATCGAGCGCGGTCCACAAAAGCTGCACTATGACTTCTGGTGGAACCTGCCTCGCGACTACATGGTCTCCAGCGAGTGGGGCCTGCCGCCGCAGTTCGAAAACGGCATCGTCGCCGAAGACCTGCTGGCAAACCGATACGGGCACAGCATTCATTTCTGGGAGTTGAGCTCGCGCCGCCATGTGCAGACCATCGACCTCGGTGCCAATCACCAAATGGCGCTGGAGTTGCGCCCGGCGCACGACCCGACCCGCGAGTACGGCTTTCTCGGCGTGGTCGTCGATACCACGAACCTCGAAGGCTCGATCTGGACCTGGTATCGCGAAGGAGGAAAGTTCCACGCCAAGAAGACCGCTGTGATCCCGCCTGAGCAGGCCGACGCGTCGCTGTTGCCAGACCTGCTCAAGGGCTTTGGTGCCGTGCCCCCGCTGATCAGCGACATCGATCTGTCGCTGGACGACCGCTACCTCTATGTCGCCTGCTGGGGCACGGGCGAGTTGCGCCAATACGATGTTACCGACCCGATGACGCCGCAACTGGCCGGCAGCGTGCACCTCGGCGGCATCGTCCGACGCACCGAACACTCGAACGGCTCCACCTTTGGCGGCGGCCCGCAGATGACCGAGATCAGCCGCGACGGCAAGCGCGTGTACTTCACGAATTCGCTCTACAGCGCCTGGGACAAGCAGTTCTATCCCGAGGGCGTGCCGGGACGACAGGTGATGTGCAATGTCGGCAAGGACGGGGGCATCACGCTGGACAAGGAGTTTGCCGTCGACTTCGGTGCGGACTATGGCGCTCACCAGATCCGGCTGCAAGGCGGCGACTGCTCGACCGATTCGTTCTGCTACCCGTCGGCCTGATCGCACGCGAACCGTGTTCAATGAAGCCACTGCGATGCTGTGGCTGGGCGTGGTGGCGGTCGGTGCGTATCACGGCCTGAATCCGGCGATGGGTTGGCCACTGGCCGTGGCCAATGGTTTGACTGCAAAACGCGGTGCGCAGGTCCTTGCAACCTTTGTACCGCTTGGCGCAGGGCATCTTCTGGCGATGGCGTTGGTGCTGGTGCCCTTTGCGCTGGCGTCATGGCTGATGACTTGGAGCCGCGAGATCCGCATTGGCGCCGGCGTGCTGGTGGTGCTTTTCGGCGTATCGCGCCTGTTCTATCGCCGGCACCCACGCTGGATGATGCGCGTGCGGCCCACGCAGCTGCTGCTGTGGTCGATGCTGATGGCCACCGCACATGGCGCAGCGCTGATGCTGCTGCCGTTCTGGATGGGGCTGTGCGAGGCGCCGACCGCGACGGCGGGCAATGCGAGCGGCCCTTTCGGGCACGACCGTGTCATGGCGCTGATGCGCCTGAACGTCGGGACGGCGGTCGTCGTCTCGCTGATTCATTCGGCCGCGATGATGCTCTCCGGACTGGCCACGGCGTGGGTCGTGTATCGATACGTCGGCTTGCGGGTGCTGCGCGCGGCCTGGCTCAACCTGGACATCGTGTGGGCGTTGTGCCTCACCATCTCGGGCGGCGTGGCGATCGCAATGGCGCTGTCGTCCCCATCTGCTGCCAGTGTTTGATCTCGACCTTCGAATGCTCAGCAATGAGCAGGTCTCGTTCGACGTCTTCGTCAATGAAGACGACGTCATGGCCGATCGGCACTGCCGCCGATAATCGGCGACCAGGTTGCGGTAGACCAGTCATTGGCCTCCCGCCCCCCGCTGGCCGGGACGCGTGTGGCTTGGTTCGAGGCGAACTCGCCGTTGCCCGAGATCGCGACGATGTGCCGGCGTTCGCTCAGCAGCCCCACCCCTTCACCGCAGAGGTCGCAGAGCGCAACGCTGGCGTGTTGTTCCTCTGCGCCTCTGCGTCAAGGAGGCAGTCCGCCTCCGCCTGACCCCGTGACCCCGTGACCCCGTGACCCTTGACCCGTGACCTCCGTGACCTCCGTGCCTCCGTGTTGAAGCGTTCCGATCCGGGCGCTCCTCGAACCGCGTCTGCCGGCACACCGCTGCCGGGCGCCCGGCTCAAGATCCGTCCGAAGCAGCCGAAGACGTGATCGGGACCCTGCCGGGCGCGCCGTCGGCGCGCGCCGCGGGTGGCCCGACCGACCCGCCGCGCGCTTGTGCCGGCGTCCCTGCAGGCTGCAATGAAGAACGACCGACTCGGATTGCTGATGATTTTCGCGACGCTGGCGGTGATCGCCCTGACCGTCGCCGCGATCGTCTTCGAGCAGGGCCGGTCCCACGAGCGCCAGATCCGGGCCCAGGGCATCGGCCTGTCGCGCGCGTTGTCGAGCCTGCCGTTCGAGCAGCTGGCACCGCGCAGCGGCCATCCCGGGCTGCTGCAGACGCTGCTCGGCATCCAGCGCAGCGCCGACTTTGCCTATGGCCTGCTCGTCACCGCCGCTCGGCGCCAAGCTCGCCGAAGTGGTGGCGCCGACCACGCTGGTGCCCGACGCGGTGATGCCGCGCGATGCCGCCGGCTGGGTCGGCGACCACCAGCTGCAGTCGCCCGGCGACGGCGCGCCGCATCCGCGAGTTCTACGGCCCGGTGATGGCCGACGGCAACCTGGCCGGCTTCGTGCGCCTCGGCTACTACGACGCGGCGCCGTGGTTCGGCAGCGAGCAAGCTCTCGTTCGCCGCACTGCTTGCGCTGCCGATCTTCCTGCTCGCGCCGCTGTTCTACTTCCTGATGCGACGCGAGATGAGTCCGCTGATCGCGCTCGGCGAGCAGATGCGCACCATCAGCCGCGACCCCGCAGCCGGAATCCGGCGTTGCAACCGGACAGCCTGCAGCTGAACGACTTCGTGCGCCGCTTCGGCAACTTCCTGACCGCCGCCGAGACGCGCATCCGCGAGCTCGAGGCCGAGCGCATGACCTCGGTGACCTCGAACCGGCTGCTCGCCTACCGCAAGGACAAGATCGAGGCGATGCTGCACGCGTTGCCCGAGGGCGTGGTGGTGATCGACGACAGCTGCATCCCGACCTTCGCCAACGGCAAGCTCGAGCCGCTGCTCGGTGCCACGCCGGAGCAGATCGTCGGCAAGCCGCCGCACACCTGGTGCCAGCCAGCGCGAGGTGCTCGCCTTCATGCATGCGCCACGAGGGGCAGTCCACTCCGCGCGGCGCGCAGGCCCAGCTGGCGATCGAGGGCGAAGCCGGCAGTGCCCGCCACCTGACGCTTGCCTCGTATCCGCTCGTCTCGCCGCAGGACCGCGTCGAGCGTCTTCGGCACGCTGATCGTCGTTGCGCGACACCACACAGGAGCAGCTGGCGCGCAACGCCGGCGCCGAGTTCGTCGCCAGCGTCTCGCACGAACTGAAGACGCCGCTGAATACGCTCGCCTCCTACAGCGAGCTGCTGATGGACGGGCGACTCGGTCGGCGAGCCGATGCGCGTCGAGGCGGTCAACGTGATCCATGCCGAGGTCGAGCGCATGACCGGCGCTGATCAACAACCTGCTGAACATCTCCAAGCTCGAGACCGGCGCGCTCGCGCTGAGCGCGCCAGCGCGTCAACCTGCGCGACCTGCTGCACGACTGCGTTCGAGGCGCAGCGCCAGAATGCACTCGGCCGCGGCATCGAATTCCGCTTCGAGGTGCCGCCCAACCTCGGCCTGGTGGCGATCGACAAGGACCTGTTCCGCATCGCGCTGAACAACCTGCTGAGCAACGCGATCAAGTACAACGTCGAGGGCGGTCATGTCGCGCTCGCGGCCGAGGAGGACGGCGACCACGGCCTGCTGATCCAGGTGCGCGACAGCGGCATCGGCATCGCGGCGGAACACCTCGAACGGATCTTCGACAAGTACTACCGCGTCGCGCGACAGCGGCACGCGCCGCGCGCAGCGGTCATGGACTCGGACTGCACCTGGCCAAGCAGATCGTCGAACTGCACCACGGCAGCCTGCACGTGTCAGCGAGCACGTCCGGCAAGGGCACCGCAGTTCAGCATCCAGATGACGCGCCAGACCGCGCCTTACCTCGAACCCAGGTCAGCATGAAAAAAATCCTGATCGTCGACGACGAGCCGCAGATGCTGCGCGTGCTGCAGTTCACGCTCGAGCGCGCCGGCTACCGGGTGGCGACCGAATGCGACGGCCAGGCCGGGCTCGAGCACGTGCTGGCCGAAGCCCCCGACGCGCTGGTCTCGGACATCCGGATGCCGCGCATGGACGGCCGCGAGATGGTGCAGGCGATCCACCGCGAACTGCCGAGCGCGGCGCTTTCCGATCATGATCATGTCGTCGCTGACCGCCCGCGAGGAGCGCGAATGGGTGCGGGCGATCGGCAACGTCGAGTTCATCGAGAAGCCGGTCAGTCCGCGCCAGCTGATCGTCCGGCTCGCCCGGCATTTCGAGGCCGACGCCTGCAGCGGCGGAACGCACCATGCTTGATCGATTCGTCGCCGAGATCGACCTCGCGAAATACCACCGCTGGCTGACGCGCTCGGCCGGCAGCGAGCTGGCGTTCGCGGTCTGCGACGCCGACGGCGAGCGTGCAGCTGGGTCAGCTCCGACGCCGCCGGCGCGCGCCTGTCGCGAGCAGCTCGAGCGCTCGCTGGCGGCAAGCGGCTTCGACTGGCCGTTCGAAGGCGGCGGGCTGGCGTCGCATCCGCTCGGCGACCGCGCACACGCTGCTGTACTGCCCGGTCGACACGCGCAGCGCGACGCGCCTGGGCTGGCTGGCGGTGGCGGTCGAGCGCTTCACGCAGCGACGCCGCGCCGCTGGCGCTCGACCACCTGGCCGAAGCGATCGAGGACGTCGCCGCGTCGATCGTCGACGAATGCCGGCTGCGCTTCGAGCTCGGCAGCATGACCGAGGAACTCGCCGAGCGCTACGAAGAGCTGCACCTGATCTACGGTGTCGACCAGCATGTGCGCCGCACGGCCAGAAGCTCGAGGTCTTCCAGAGCCTGCTCGACAGCTGCGCCGAGCAGATGCGCGTCGACGTGGTCGCCTTCGTCTGCCCGGGCGAGAACCTGTGCCTGTCGTCGGCGCAGCCGAGCCGGCCGATCCACAACCTCGACCTGGTGCTGGTCGAGATGCGCGGCGACCTGTTCCGCTTCGTGCAGTCGACGCGCGAGATCGGTGGTGCTGAACGACGCCGACGACCCGCGCCGGGCCTATGTCTTCACCGACATGCCGTACAAGATGCATGTCGTGCCCGGTGCGCAGCGACGGCACGGTCAACGCCCAGCTGGTGCTGCTCAACCACGCCGACAAGCCCGACTTCAGCAACAGCGACCGGCGGCTGGCCGAGGTGCTGGCCAACCAGCTGTCGAGCCTCACCCAGACCTACACGCTGGTCAAGCAGCTCGGCACCTTCACCGAGCAGATCGCCGCGGCGCTGATCGAGGCGGTCGAGGCCAAGGACCCGTACACCCGCGGCCACAGCGAGCGGGTGCACCACATCTCGATGGAGATCGGCCGCGCGCTCGGGCTGCCCGAAGACGAGCTGAACAACCTGTTCTGGGGCTCGCTGCTGCACGATGTCGGCAAGATCGGCATTCCCGACGCGGTGCTGTGCAAGCCGTCGCGGCTGACGCCAGGACGAGTACTCGTTCATCATGGTCCACCCCGAGCGCAGCTACGAGATCCTGCGCCACATCGACTACCTGAAGGACGCGGTGCCCGGCGCGCGCCACCACCAGGAGAAGTTCGACGGCACCGGCTATCCGCACGGCCTGAAGGGCGAGCGCATCCCGCTGCACGCACGGATCATCGCGGTGGCCGACACCTACGACTCGATCACCAGCTCGCGCGCCTACCGCGCCGGACGCAGCCACGAGGAGTCGATGCGCGAGATCGAGCGCGTGCACCGGCAGCCAGCTCGATCCGGCGATCGTCGCGGTCTTCCGGCAGATCTGTGCGCAGCCGAGCCCGAATGGTTCACGCGCTTCAACATCAAGCGCGAGCGCGCAGCCGAAGTCCGGCATGGATGAGGTCGTCACGCGCAGCCGCATCGGCGCGATGACCTATGTCGCGCCGCCGGCGTGCGCTCGTCGACGAGGCGGCCAACGCGGCGCTGCTCGGCGCGCTGGCGGCGTGCATCGCGGCCAACCAGGTCCAGCTCGTGCTCGACCTCGGCCGCGTCAGCGCGCTCAACGGCCGCGCGATCGAGATCATGCTCGACACCCAGTCGAAGCTGTCGCTGATCGGCGGGCGGCTCAAGCTGGTCAACCTGCAGCCGCTGGCGAGCGAGATCTGCGTCGCCACCGGCGCGGTCGACCAGCTCTGGGTCGCCGACAGCGACGCCGACCGACGCCGGCACGCGGCCGCGCGACCGACCGTCACGCGCGCGCGCCCGCGCCTCGGCGAGATCCTGCTCGAGCGCGGCTGCTGATCACCGCCGAACAGCTCGCCGACGCGGTGCGGCTGCAGAGCGAGACCGGCCGGCGCGTCGGCCGCATCCTGGTCGACAAGGGGCTGGTGCCCGAGGCCGACGTGCTGCGCGCGCTCAGCGTCCAGCTCGACCTGCCGTACGTCGCGCGTGCGCCCCGGCCTGTACGAGCCGGCAGCGATCGCCCTGCTCGAACCGCGACACCGCCAAGCCGTCTCGAGGTGCTGCCGCTGTTCAAGGTGCACGACACGCTGACGATCGCCAGTGCCGATCCGCAGGCGATCCCGGTCTTCGACGAGGTCCGCCAGATCACCGGCTGCCGCCTGCGCATCGTGCTGTGCCGGCGCGACGACATCGTGAAGAACCTGCTCGAGGCCTACAACGGCGGCGACTATCGCGAGCAACCTGTTCGAGGCCGAGACCGAGGACCTGTCGCTGGTCGCCGACCAGATCCCCGACGACTACACGACGATCGACGAGATGGCCGGCGCCAGCCCGGTCATCAACCTGGTCAACAACCTGATCCAGCGCGCCATCCGCGACAAGGCGAGCGACATCCACATCGAGATCACGCGCGGCCGCTCGCGGGTGCGCTTCCGCGTCGACGGCGTGCTCTACGAGGTGATGACGCCGCGCGTCGAACTGCACCCGGCGATCGTGTCGCGCCTGAAGGTGATGGCCAACCTCGACATCGCCGAGCGCCGGCTGCCGCAGGACGGCCGCATCCAGGTCGCGACGCAGGGCCGCACCGTCGACCTGCGCTTCTCGTCGCTGCCCGGCATCAACGGCGAGAAGGTGGTGCTGCGCGTGCTCGACAAGAACCAGTCGATCCTCGACGTCGAGAAGCTCGGCATGAGCCGCGCACAACCTCGATCCGTTCAAGGCGCTGCTCGGCCGCGCCCACGGCCTGATCCTGGTCACCGGGCCGACCGGCAGCGGCAAGACGACGACGCTCTATGCGGCGGTCAACTACCTGAAGAGCATGGAGACGAACATCGTCACCATCGAGGACCCGGTCGAGTACCAGCTCGACATCATCAACCAGAACCAGGTCAACGACGCGATCGGCCTGACCTTCGCGAAGCATGCTCAAGCACGTGCTGCGGCAGGACCCGGACGTCGTGATGCTCGGCGAGATCCGCGACCGCGCAGACCGCCGAGATCGCGGTGCAGGCGGCGCTCACCGGCCACCTGGTGCTGTCGACGCTGCACACCAACGACGCGATCGGCGCGCTGTCGCGCATGGTCGACATGGGCGTCGAGCCCTACCTGCTCGCGTCGGCGCTGGCCGGCGTCGTCGCGCAGCGGCTGGTGCGCCATGTCTGCCCGGCGCTGCAAGACGACCTACCTCGCCGCGCCCGAGCTCGCCGCGCAGCCACGGCTGGCCGCAGGGCGAGCCGGTCCGCCTGGTCAAGGGGCGCGGCTGCACCGCCTGCTACGACTCGGGCTACAAGGGCCGCCTCGGCATCCACGAGGTGCTGGTCGGCGACGAGGCGCTGCAGCGCGTGATGGTGCGCAACCCGACGCGTGACGAGCTGGCCGAGCACTTCCGCGACTGCCGGCCGGCACTCGCTGTTCCGGGACGGCCTCGAGCGGGTGCTCGAGGGCAGCACGACGCTCGAGGAAGTCTCGCGCGTGGTCAACGTCGGCTGACGCCGACGCCCGAAGCAGGCAAGCCGATGGCCATCGATTTCCAGTTCTCCAGCCGCACCGGCGCGCGCCAGCCGGTCGCGCCCGCCGCCGCCCGGCGCCGGCTTGTCGATCCGGCTGCATTCGGCGCGCCGCATCGGCGCGCGCGAGCGCATGCTCTTCACCGAGCGGCTGGCGCTGCTGCTCGACACCGGCGTCAGCCTGCACGAGGCGCTGAAGGGCCTGCACCAGCAGACCGCCGAGCCGCGGCTGCGCGCGATCATCGGCGCGGTTTCCGAGTCGATCCTCGAAGGCAGCGCGCTGTCGGCCGCGCTCGCCGCGCACCCCGAGATGTTCTCGCTGACCTACGTCAACCTGGTCGTCCGCGGCCGAGCGCGGCGGCTTCCTGCCCGAGGTGCTGAAGCAGCTGATCGAGATGGACGAGAAGAGCCGAGCGCCTGCGCAGCATGCTGCTGTCGGCGCTGTCGTATCCCGGCCTTCCTGATCTTCTTCTCGAGCGCGACGATCGTCTTCGTGCTGGTCAGCGTCTTTCCGCGCTTCGCCGATCGATGTTCGAGCGCATCCGCGACGAGCTGCCGCGTCGACGCTGGTGCTGATGGCGTGCTCGGACCTGCTGCTCAACCATTGGCCGTGGGTGCTCGGCGGGCGCCGGCGCTGCTCGCCGCGCTCGGCTGGACGGCGCTGCGCCAGCCCGCTGCGCGAGATTGGCTCGATGCGCTCAAGCTGCGCCTGCCGCTGCTTGCGCAGCCTCTACGTCGAGGTCTACCTGACGCAGACGCTGCGCGTCATGAGCCTGTCGCTGGCCAACGGCGTGCCGCTGGTGGAAGCGCTGCGCGCCTGCCAGGACCTGGTGCGCAACGCCGTCTTCTGCCGCTTCATCGACGCGCTTCGGCTGCAGGTCACCGAGGGCCGCGGCATCGCCGCCGGCTTTCGGGAAGCCGCCTTCATGCCGCCGCTGGTGCAGCAGATGGTCGACCACCGGCGAGGAGACCGGCAACCTGGCCAAGGTGATGAGCCGGATCGCCGACTTCTACGAGCGCGAGCTGACCAAGCGGATCGGCCTGATCACCCGCATGGCCGAGCCGGTGATGCTGCTGGTGATGGGCAGCGTGGTCGGGATCATCGTCGCCTCGCTGATCCTGCCGATCTTCAAGCTCAGCCGCGCGGTGCACTGAGCGGCGCGCCGGGCCAGCGCGGTAAATCGGCTGCAAATCCGCCGCTTTTTCCGCTCAAGCCCGGTGACAAATTGTTCGATAACCGACTTGTCAACCCAGTTCGCAGTTCCAGCCGATCGAGGAAAGTCCATGTCCATTCCGCAACCCTCCAAACTCCGCGCCGGCTTCACGCTGGTCGAACTGCTGATCGTCGTCATCATCCTGGCGATCCTGGCGGCCATCGTGATCCCGCAGTTCAGCAGTGCGACACGCGACACCCAGGAATCGGCGCTCGATGCCAACCTGGCCGGGCTGCGCAACGCGATCGAGCTGTACAAGGTGCAGCACGCCGACCTGGCCGGGCGGTGTGGCAACCACCGGCGGCACCGGGTGCACCGGTACCCTCGGAACCGGCGCAGCCGGGACCGACAAGGCCTTCACCGAGAGCCTGACGATGTACTCGAACAAGGCCGGCCAGACCTGCTCCAAGCAGGAGGCGACCTACAAGTTCGGCCCGTACATCCGCAAGGCGCATGCCGATCGATCCGGTGACCGACAGCGCGGCGCTCCTCGTCACGGCCAACGGCGGCCCGGCCAATCCGTCCGCGGCGACCGGTGGATGGGCCTACGACACGGTGTCCGGCAAGATCATCATCAACAGCAATGCACTTGACAGCAAGAGCGTGGCGTACTTCGAGCGTTGATCCGATACGCCGCGCAGCGCGGCCTGACACTGGCCGAACTGCTGATCACGGTGGCGGTGCTGTCGATCCTGGCCGCGGTCGCGCTGCCGACCCTCTCCTACGACGAATCACGCCGGCTCGCCGTCGCCGCCGAACGCACCGTCCAGGCACTGCGCTACGCGCGCAGCGAGGCGATGCGCAGCGGCCAGCCGGTGCTGGTCGACGCCGAAACCAGCGCCGGGCGCCTGCTGCTGCTGCGCCGCGACTGCACCACCACCGGTCCGGTCAGCCCGGTCGACGATCCCCTCACCAAACGTGCCTATGCCGCCGACATCGGCGACGGCGCACACACCAGTGGCGTCGGCCTGACCGCGCGCATCATGGTCGGCGCCAATGCCTACGCGGGCCTGGTCTTCGATGCCAGCGGGGCGGCGGTGCGCGCCTGCAGCGTCGCGGCGCAGATCGACCGCGGCGCGCCGGCCAGCGGCAGCTCGATCGACCTCGCCTACGCCGGGCGCTCGCGCAGCATCACGATCGACCCGCCCACCGGGCGCATCGGGGGGCTCGACCCGTGATCCGGGCTGCGCCGGCCGCGCGGCGCTCGCGCGGCATCAGCTATGTCGAGGTGGTGGTCGCGACCGCGGTGCTCGCGGTGGCGTTGGTGCCGGCGCTCGACGCCCTGCAGTCGGGCATCGGCGGCAGCGTGGTGCATGCCAGCCGAGATGCAGGTCCAGCAGCGGCTGCGCGACAAGATGGAAGAAGTACTGGTGCGGCCGTTCGGCAGCCTGTATGCAATGACCTACGCCGCTGGTGGCAACCTGCCGGCGGCGGTGCAGGCCGAACTTTCCGACCCGGCCGGTGCCACCGACCGCCGCATCGTCAACCTGTACCGCGTCGACGGCGCGGCGCCCAGCAGCGGCGGACAGCGGCCTGCTGCGCATCCGCGTCGCCTACGAGAACGGCGACGGCGTGCTCGAGACGCTGAAGGGTCGCTGGTGGTAGCCGCCACCGGGCAGTGCCGCCGGCGCGAGCACGGGCTGGCGCTGATCGAGCTGCTGATCGCCAGCGCGCTGGCCGCGCTGCTGCTCGGCACGCTCGCCACCCTGGCGCGCGACGGCCTGCAGGTCGGTCGCATCACGCGCGACAGCAACGAGATGCTCTACCAGGCGCGCTTCGCGATCGGTCAGATCGTCGCGCGCGCCGAAGCAAGCTCGCCGCGACCGTTGACCAACCCCCCGGCCAACAGCAGTGGCGACTGGTTCGGAGCCACCATGTACTGCCTGCACGGCGCCAGCGCCCGACTGTATCGAATCGACGCCGGCCGACACCGCCTGCAGCAGCGGCACGCGGGTCATCGCCGATCGAATCAGCGCCTTTTCGGTCGCGCTGCCGAGCGGCTTCGGCCCGCTCGATCGGCCGCTCGCGTTGATCTCCGTCACCGCCACCGACCCGTCGGGAGCCGCAGTCGGTCACGCTCAGCGCCACCGCACGCATCGGCGGCGGCATCCGATGAGGTGCGCACGGCACGCCGGCGCGCCGCCTTGCCGCAGCCGTGGCTTCCTGCTGCTGCCGGTCGTGCTCACGCTGGCGCTGATCGCCTCGGTGGCGCTCAGCACCAACCGCGACAGCGGCAACAGCATCGCGATGCTGGCTGCCCGCGCCGAGCAGGACCGGGCCCGACTGGCCGCCGAAGCCGGTCTGCAGCACGCGAACCAGAGCCTGCAGCAGATCGGCTGCGCCGGACCGTATCCGGTGGCCGGGGTGTCGGCGATCTCGAACCCGGCCTTCGGCGAGGCGAGCTACACCGCGCAGGCCGATCGCAGCAGCGGCAGCCCGGTCGTGCTGAGCGCAACCGGCAGCTACCGTGGCGCGACGGTCACGCTGTCGCGCCCGGGGGTGCATGTGTACCAGGGTACGCTGCAGTCGTTCACCCTCCAGCCCGAGAGCGCGTCGGCAAGCGATACCTATGTATCTCCATCGGCCCCGTCGGCCAATCATGGTGGCGAGCCCACGCTGCGTCTGGCCAACGGCGGTCAGCAACCGCTGTTGCAGTTCGGGCTGACGGCGCTGCCGCCGGGCAGCCGGCCGGTGTCGCTGTGGAATGCGACGACGGGCTCGTTCCAGCCCGGCGCGCAGCTCTCGCTCTACCAGACCCAGCTCGCGGTCGGCGGCGGCAACGTGTCGGCGCAGCTGATCACCCGCCCATGGCTGGCCGGAACCGGACTCGGCACCAGCGGCAGCGGCGCGACCTGGAACACCTCCGACGGCAGCACCGCCTGGCCCGTCCCGGGCGGCGGCTACGCACTGGCTCCGGTCGCCAGCATGGCCAGCCCGGCGACGATCGGCTGGCAGAACTGGGACCTGACCGACACCACCACCGCCTGGCTCGACGGGATCGCCGCCAACCACGGCGTGTGGCTCGTCGCCTCGCCCGGCATGCTGGGTGCGCTCCGCTATGTCAGCGCCGACGAGCCACGGGAGCTGACGCGCCGACCCAAGCTGGCGCTCAGCTACCTGCTGCCGTGCGGCACGAGTCCTCCCAAGCGGGTCACGCTGATCGCGATCCGAGATACCGAGATCGACAGCTCGAGCCCGAATTCGGACCGCGGCAACGCCGGCCACATGTCGGTCATCGCCACCAAGGAGCAGCGTGCCCTGATCGCCTTCAGCACGGCATCGATCCCGCCCGGCAGCACGATCGCGTCGGCCACCCTGCGCCTGTACAACGAGGACACCTCGGGCGGATCGACCAGCACCGCGATCACGCTCACCGCCAGCGCGATCATCAACCAGGCCTGGACCAGCGATGCGAGCTGGAACGAGCGCACCGGCAACAGCAGTGAAAGCAGCAAGGCCTGGGTTCCGACCCGGGGCGGCACCTTCCGCGCCACGCCGGCGGCGACGACGACGCTGCCGGCCGCCTTTCCGGACAGGAACTGGGTCGAATTCGACCTCACCGCGCTGGCGCGCGAGTGGGTCGACGGGATGACGCCGAACCTCGGCGTGATCATCCGCAGCATCACCCCGGCGACCGACAACATCGAGTTCACCTCCATCAACGATGGTGAATCGTGGCGTCACCCGCAGCTGATCGTGACCTACCGGTGAGCGCGCAACCGCTCGGCTTGTCCGGCCGCCGAAACCGATTGCAACAGTTTGCGCCGCCGTGGCCGATAACCGGTGCGAGCAGCAGGCGCCCTCGCATCCGCTGCGCCGCCACCCACCGCAACCGTGTGACTGGAATCCTGAAACCGTGAGACTGGCCGATACGATCCGCTCGATCTGGACCGCACACGGCTTCGCGGGTCGCGACGTCGCCGACTATGCGCAGGACGTGCTGTTCGGCGAAACGCGCCAGGGTGTGCGCATGCTGAGCCTGTTCTCGCTGCTGCTGATGCTCGGCGCAACCGCCCTGCACGCCCGCCTCGGCCTGAGCGATCCGCACGTCTACACCTTTCTCGCGCTGGCCGCACTGTCGCTGCACATCCTGTTGTCGACCGGTGCCACGCGCCGGCTGCGCGAGCTGTACATGCTGGCGATCACCCTGCTGGTGATCAGTGGCACCGCGCTGGTGCTGCTTGCGCAACAAGACCAACAGCTTCGGCGCGCCGCTGTTCTGCGGCGTGGCGCTGCTGCTGATGATCGTGCCGATGGTGCCTTGGGGTCTGCGCGAGGCGCTCGGCGTGATGTCGCTGATCTACCTGATGTTCACCGCCTCGACGCTTGACCGCACCGCTGCGCTTTTCGAACCAGACGCTGTGGGCGCTGCAGTTTCTGATGCTCAGCGCGGCGGCGATCTCGCTGTCGCTGGTGGTGCGCTCGGTGGGCACGCGCAAGCAGCAGATCGCCGCGCATTTCGAGCTCGAGCGCTCGCACGAGGAGATGGAGCGGCTGTCGCTGCAGGACCAGCTGACCGGGCTGCTCAACCGGCGCTACCTGTCGCTGAACTTCGAGTCCGACGTCGAACGCATCCACCAGGCGGGTTTCGACTGCGCCTTCGTCCTGTTCGACATCGACCGCTTCAAGCTGTTCAACGATGTGCATGGCCACGCTCACGGCGACCGCATCCTGCAGGGCGTCGCCCAGGCGTGCCACGCCGCACTGCACCCGGACGACGTGCTGGTGCGTCTGGGCGGCGACGAGTTCGCCCTGCTGCTGCGCGAGCCAGGAGCCGAGACACGGCTGCAGCGCGCCACCGAGGTGCTGCAGCGCCTGGCCGGCGAGACCACACACGACGGCGCCGGACAGGCGACGATCAGTGCCGGCCTGGTGCGCATCGCGCGCGGCACGCGGTTGCCGCTCGACGCGTCTACGGCGCCGCCGACCTGGCGCTGTACCGCGCCAAGCGGGCCGGCGGCGACTGCACCGAGACGGTCGACGCCGGCAGCGCGGCCGACCTCGGCATCCACGCCGCGGCGAGCCGGCTCGAGCCGGCCTGATCGCTGCCGCCGACCATGCGTCCGCTTCGAGATCCTGAGCGCGGCCCTGGCACGTCAGCCACGCCCGCTGACGGCGCCGATCGGCATCGACCTGGCGCTCGACCGGGTCAACCTGGTGCAGTTCGATCGGCACGCGCCGACAAGCCGGAGGTGCGCGCGGCCGCGTCGCTGCGCCTATCCGGTCGGCCGCGACGAGCTGCTGCGGCAGCCGGCCACGGCTGAAGGCCTTCCTGGCGCAGGCGATGCGCGGCCGCGGCGTTCAAGGGGCGGCGCGTCGTCTCGTGCCTGCGCCCGGACGAACTGCGCATCCTGATGGTCAACTACGCGGTTCCGGCGGGCGGCGACGATGCGGCGGCGATCGCGGTCGAACTGCGCGAGCGGCTGAAGGGCGAGCTCGCGACCTCGGTCATCGACTTCATCCCGATCCGCCACGGCGGCGGCGAGTCCGGGTCGGCGCGAGGCGCTGGTCGTCGTCGCACCGCGCGACAACGTGGTGCGCCACCTCGCAGCTGCTCGAAGCGCGCCGGTCTCGATGCGGTTTCGCTCGATGTCGGACCGGCAGCGCTGGCGCGGCTGGTCTCGTTCGTCAACGCGGCCGACGATCGCGAACCGCATCCGAACGTGCTGCTGATCAACTTCGGCAGCGTGCGCAGCCACCTGAGCGTCGTCTGGGGACGCCGCCTGATCCTCGACCGCGCGATCGAGATCGGCGAACGCTCGCTGCTCGAGCGGCTGACGCGCGATGCTCGACGTCACCGACGAGATCGCGGTGCGGATGCTCGAGGACAGACGGATTCGGCGAACCCGGCGATTCGGCGGCCGAGTGGCGATGCGGCCGAACTGGCGCGCACCCTGGCCGAGGTGCTGCGCCCGGACTTCAGCGCGCTGGTCGGCGAGATCAACAAGACGCTGGTCTACACCGCGTCGCAGAGCCGCGGCCGCGGCATCGACCGGATCTACCTGCTCGGCAGCGTCGGCCGCTACCGCGGCATCGGCCACCGAGCTGCAGCGCCAGCTCGAGACTGCCGGTCGAGGTGCTGAACCCGTTCCATGCCTTCGGCAGCGCACTCGGACGAGGCCGAGATCGACCGGCTGCGAGCCGATCGCCGGCATCGCGCTGGCCTGCGGCCTGAGCCTGAAGGGACTGCGCAGCGATGGCTGACATCGAACTGATTCCGGCCGACTACGCGGCCACGCCGCGCCTGGCGCCGGCGCCTGCTCCGGCTCGGCGATCGGGCTGCGTGCTGCTGGCGCTGGCCACCGCCGCGGCACGCGCCTGGCTCGGCTGGCGCATCGCCGCCGAACGGCCGGCGGTCGCGGCGCTGCGTCAGGCAGAAACCCGTGCCAACGCCCGCCGCACCGCGCTCGACGCGCGCTGCATGCCGACAAGCGCGACGCCGAAGCACGGCTCGCGCGCGCTGCAGGCGCTGCGCGACCGCGCGGCCTGGCCGCTGCGTCTTCCGCGCCATCGACGCGGCGCACCACCCGAACCTCTGGTTCGACGAGCTCGACTACCTGCGCGAGGCACGCGCGGACCCCGACCGGCGCCGCCGCGCCGGCACCGGCAGCCGCCGGCACCGGCGGCATCGGCCGCCGCCGCGCCGCCGCCGCTGCTGCACCGTTTCGAGATCGTCGGCCATGCCCTGACCCATGCCGCGGTGACCGACTTCATGCGCGACCTCGGCGCGCAGCCCGGCATCGCCAACCTGCGCCTGACCGACAGCGGCATGCGCCGCTATTCGACCATCGACGTGGTCGACTTCCGGCTCACCGGCCTGCTCGAACCCGACCGGAGCCCTCCCGATGAATGCATCCTGCTGCAGCGCTTCGCGGCGCTCGATCCGCGCCTGGCACGCCTGATCGTCGGCCGCGATCTGCTTCATCGCCGTGTTCCAGATCTGGGTCGTGCTGCGCGCGCCGCTGGTCGAGCTGCGGACGCTCGCGGCGACCACGCAGCAGCTGCCAGCAGCTCGCCCGCCGACGACCGCGCGATCGCCGCCGAACTCGAACGGCTGACGCGCGAGCTCGAGGTGATCGAGCGCCGCATCGCCGAAGCCGGCATCGGCGGCAGCCGGCGACGATGCGCGTGTGCCGCTGCTGATGACCACGCTCGATGCCAGCGCCAGAGCGCCACGGCGTCAGCCTCGGTGCGGTGCGCCCGCCGATCGCAGCGCCCGCTCGCCGGCTTCGACGAGATCGGCTACGGCGTCGAGGCCCGCGGCGACTACCGGGCCCTGTTCGAGCTGGCTGCGCGAGGCTGCGCGCGAGGTCGATCCGCTGATCGTCGCCGGGCTGACGCTCAAGTCGGTCGACGAAGGCCAGCGCGTCGCGCTGACGTCTGCGCCTGGCGCTACCGTACCGCCAGCGGCAGTCGAGCAAGCGATGACCCGATCGATCGTCGCCGCAACCATGCGCAGCGCGCTGCTGCTGGTGGCAGGCAGCTGCCGCCTGGCTGCTGGTCTGTTTCAGCTCGCGGCGGTACCGGCGCGCGCGCCAGCCGATGCCGAGCCCGGCCTGCGCCACGACCCGTTTCGCCGACCGCAGCTCGGCCCGGATCGGCCCCGTCGTGCGCGATGCGGCGACCGGGCGCGAAGGCGGCCCTGCCGAAGCACCGCCGCCCTGGCAGCCCGAGCTGCGCGGCGTCATGCTCGCCGGCACCGCACTCGATCGCCAATGTCGACGGCACGATCGTCAGCCTCGGCGAAGCGATCGACGGCTGGCGGCTGCTGCGCGTCGAAGACGGCCGTGCGCTGTTCGCCAAGGCCGGGGCCGGCAGACCACCCTCACCATGAACAACGCAGGACAGCCCAGACGATGACCCGCCTTCGGCCCTCACGCTCGCGCTGCTCGGCGGCCTGCTCGGCGGCGCCGTGCCGGCAGTGGCACAGCCGCAGACCGCGGGCGCTTGCCGCCGGCGCCCGACGACGCCCTCACCCGCCAGGGCAAGCTGATCTCGCTGCGCTTCCAGGATGCCTCGCTGCACGAGATCTTCGACATCCTGTCGCGCCACGAACGCGTCAACATCCTGCTCGGCAAGGGCGTCAGCGGCGCGGTCTCGATCAGCCTGTACAACGTCGATCCGCGCCAGGCGATCCACACCGTGGCCAGCGCGGCCGGCTATGTGGTCGAGATGCGCGGCAACGACTACTTCATCGTCGACCGCAAGGACAGCCGGCTCGCGTCGAGCGCGCAACACCGCAGGTGCGCTCGTTCAAGGTGCAGTACTCGAACACCAAGCAGGTGGCCGACATCCTGACCAAGCACCTGTCGGCGGCCGGCAAGATCACCGCGCTCGAGGAGCGCAACACGCTCGTGATCGAGGACCTGCCCGACTACCTCGACCGGCTGCAGCGCATCCTGCGCGAGGTCGACCAGGAGCCCCGGCAGATCCTGATCGAGGCCAAGATCCTCGAGATCACGCTCGACAAGTCGCAGATCTTCGGCGTCGACTGGCAGCGCATCTTCAGCGCCAGCGGCGACAACGCGATCGGCACCACCGGGCTGGCGCCGCGCGGCATCTCGGGCCTGTTCTTCAACATCGTCAACCGCAACCTCGATGTCTACCTGACGCGCGCTGTCGAGCAACGGCCGGGTGCACACGCTGTCGACGCCGAAGCTGCTGGCGCTCGAGAACCAGGAAGCGTCGGCGGTCATCGGCGACCGCATCGGCTACCGGGTGACGACCACGATCAACCAGGTCACGACCGAGAGCATCCAGTTCCTCGAGACCGGCGTGATCCTGCGGGTCACGCCGTCGGTCGACCAGCACGGCCGGGTCATGCTGCGCATCCATCCCGAGGTCAGCTCGGCCACCGTCACCGGCGGCATTCCGTCGAAGAAGAGCACCGAGGTGACGACCCAGCTGCTGTGCGACGACGGCGAGTCGATCTTCATCGGCGGGCTGATCAAGAACACGACCGGCCTGCGCCGCAGCGGCGTGCCGCTGCTGAAGGACCTGCCCGGCGTCGGCCGCGCCTTCTCGCACACCGACGAAAGCACGACGATGACCGAGACGGTGGTCGTGATCACGCCGCGCATCGTCCGGCGCGCCGCCGAGACCGCTGGCGAGATGAAGCTCGAGAAGATGGAGCGCACCCGCGCCGAGGTGCACCGACAGGTGCTCGAGATCGAGCGCCGCCTGCCCTGGCCGGTCGACACGGCGCAGCGCTGACCGGGCGGCTGCCCGATTGCGCTACAGGTCGAGCCGCGTGTAGAAGGACGCCTGGCTGTCGTGGCCGCCGGCCGGACGGGTGCGCAGCGCCTTCTGGAACAGCAGGTTGTTCGGAATGCGCAGGAAGCGCACCGCGCCCTCGGCAACCGCCGCATCGGCCGCCGGCTCCTCGCGCAGGGTGGTGAACATCAGATTCATGTCGACCACCCGGCCGCCGATCCCGCCGCCGGCCGGCTCGACCAGCTCGATCACGTCGCCGATGCGAAACGGCCGGAAGGTCAGGATGATCAGCGCCGCCGTTGCGTTGCTGAACAGGCTCCAGACCGCGACGAATCCGACCGCGATCGCCGCCAGCGCGGTCGTGATGATGCCCCAGGCGTTGCCGAATATGCCGAGGCTCTGCATCAGCAGCAGCAGCGTGACGAGCAACACCGTCCAGCGCCGCAGGGTCTGCAGGCGCCGCGTCATGATCGACGTCAGGTGATTCGCGTTGTGCAGCGTGACGATCAGCCGCCGCAACACATGCGACAGCAGCCACGCGCCGAACAGGATGACGAGTCCGGCGACGAGTTCGCGGGCGAAGGCGTGGGCAAGCTGGACGAGTTCGTTCATGCGAGCAGGCTCGGTCTGCAAAGCCGTCGACGTTAGCACGCACGCTCGCGGCCCTGGCTCGTCGCCGCAACGGCAATGGCCTTGATGTCCCTACCGCGATCGCGCCGGCAATCGCGCGTTGTCTCCCTAACTTGACCGACATCCAGGTGCGCGCTGCGATCCGGGCGGTGCTCCAATGCGACTGAGCAGCCTCGGCTGCGCCCGTGCTTCGTCAACCGCGTGCTGCCGATGACGACCAGATCCTTGCTGCTGGGCCTGCTGGTGCCGTCGCTCATCGCTGCGGCAGCGGCCCAGAACGCGCCACCAACGATCCGGATCTGCGACGACACCGGCTGCTCCGAGCGGCCGCGCAACTCAGCCAGCTTCGATCCGGCAGCGAGCAGCGATCCCGAAGGCGATCGTCGGCTCGTCGCCCTGGCGGCCATGGCCGAACAGGACCCGCGCGCGGCCTACGACCTCGGTCTGCGGCATTTCCGCGGCGACGGCGTGCGCCAGGACAGCTACCAGGCCATCCGGTGGATGCGCAGCGCCGGCGAGCGCGGCGACGCCCGGGCCCAGTTGGCCCTCGGCCGCTTCTACCTGATGGGTCTGCAGGAAATGGGCGCCGATCCGATCGAGGCCGAGCGCTGGCTCGGCCTGGCCGCTTCAGGCGGTGACGCAGAGGCGCGCGAACTGCTCGAGCAGGCCCGGTCGGCCAGGCGCGACGAGCGCGCCTACCACCGCTGGCGCGAGGCGCACCGGCATGCCTGGCACGGCTGGTGGGCCAGGGGCTATCCGTATCACTGGTACTGGGGACCGGCCGGCTGGTACCGCCGCTGAAGCGCGTGTTCTTCCACCGCCTTCGAAGGAGGCTTCATGATGTCCACGATCGGAACCTACCCGCGCCGCTGGCGCCCTGGCGCAGCGGTCTGCGCGGCATTGCTGGCCGGTTGCGTGACCCCGGGCGGGGGGCTGGTCTCGACCGGCACCAGCAGCATGGCCGCCACCGGGGCAGCGGCCGGCAGCACCAGTGCCGGCGGCGATGCATCGCTCGAACGCTGCAGTGCGCCACTCGGGACCCTGGCCGTCGATGACGGACGTGACAAGGAGTGGTACGCCAGCTTCGGCCGGGCCACCCAGGTGACGAGCATCGAGCCCTTGTTGCGGCTGGCGGTGCAGCAATCGAACTGCTTCGTGATCACCTCGATCGGCAATGTGCGCACCGACGGCAGGATGTCCGCGATCACCGACAAGCAACGCAATTCGGGCGAATTCCGCGCCGGCTCGAATCAGCAGACCGGCCAGCGCGTGGCCGCCGACTATTTCATGGAGCCGGCCATCATCATCAATGACTCGCCGACCGGCAAGCTCGTCGGCGCGCTCGGCGGCCTGGTCGGACGGGGTCTGGGCACGATGGCGGGGTCGCTGGAAACCAAGGCATCGGTCGTGACGCTGACGCTGTTCGACATCCGCTCCTCGGTGCAGATCGCGGTCTCCGAGGGCAATGCGAGCTCGACCAATTTCGGCGCTGCGCTGGGCGCCTTCGGCGGCGGTGCGGCTGGCGGCCTGGGCGGCTTCTCGCGCACACCGGAGGGCAAGGCGACCGTCGCCGCCTTCGTCGACGCCTACAACAGCATGGTGATCTCGCTGCGCAACTACAAGGCGCAGGAAGTGAAAGGCGGCCTGGGGCGTGGTGGAACCTTGAAGGTCGGCCAGTAACGGTTGCATCCCGGCGCCTGCGCTGGCGCCGGCGCCAGCCGGACGCGTCGGAGAACCGGACCGCGGCGCTGTCGCGATCGGGAGGCGGTCGGGTCATTTGCGCGCGGCCCAGCGGCCCTGTTGCACCGGAGCCGATCCGGTGGCGATCGCGGCAGCCGACCAGTGACGCTTTTATGGAATTGAGTTTCAAAATAGCTTGCAACCGGCGCGTGCGCTGGCTACAGTGGCGCCACTTCGTGCATCCCCTCACCTCCTCCGATGGACAGCGTTTCTGCCCTCGAACGCGGATTTCTCGTTCTCGACTGCTTTGCCGCCGCGCGTCGGCCGCTCGGCAACGGAGAAGTTGCGCAGCACACCGGAATACCCCGTGCCACCGTGTCGCGCCTGATCGCGACCCTGGTCGGCCTCGGCCACCTCCGGCCGGCGGCGACCCGCGACGAGTACGAGCTCGGCGCCGGACTGGTTCGGCTCGCGCAGACCTTCCTCGGCGCCATCGATGTGCGTCACTTCGCCCGCCCGCACCTGGTGGCGCTTGCCGAGGCGAGCGGCGCCTCCGCCTTCATCGGCATCCGTGACGGTGACGAGATGCTGGTGATCGAGGCGGCGCGTTCACGCTCGGCGGCGCTGCTGCTCGGCGCCGATGTCGGCACCCGCATGCAGATCGCCGCATCGGCACTCGGACGGGCCTGGCTGGCGGCGGTCGACGAACCGACCCGTCGCGCGTTGATCGACCGCTGGCGCAACAACCCGGCGCTGCTGACGCACGCCGGCGCACGCCTGGACGAAGCGATCGACGAAGCCCGGCGCAGCGGCCATGCGGTATCGCTGGGCGAGTGGCATCCGAACATCCACGCGGTGGCCGTGCCGATCCGCACCGCCAGCGGCGAGGTGATCAGCATGAACTGTGGCGGCGCCGCGTTCGTGCTGCCCGAGGAGCGGCTGCGCCAGGTCGTGCTGCCGCAGGTGCTGCGTGCCGCCCAGGCGCTGGCGGCCGACATCGGTGGCGTGGCGGGACTCGAACCGATGCACCTGCGGCACGGCGCCACGCCGGCTGCCGCACCGGCGGTGTCTCGCGCGCCACCCGCACCCCCCGGGCGGCGGCGCGTGGCGCGAGCCAGCCGCCCGACCCGCCCCTCCTGACCCGCAGCGGAGACAGTCCGGTCCGCTGCGCCTTATTTCCAGACCTGTCCACAAAGGAACCCGATGAGCCTCGAATTCACCCCCCTGACGCCGTCGTTCGGCGCGATCGGCAGCGGCATCGACCTGCGCCAGCCGCTCGAGCCGCAGACCGTCGAGGCCATCGACGCGGCGATGGACCGCTTCGGCATGCTGGTCTGGCGCGGCCAGCAGCTCACGCCCGATGAACAGATGGCCTTCACCACCCGCTTCGGTCCGCTCGACCTGGGCTTCCGGCGCGTCAAGACGGCGCCGGGCGCCGAGGCGCCGCACCGCTTCGCGTACAACGAGCTGGCCGACATCTCGAACGTCGGCCCGGACGGACAGATCGCATCGCGCGCCTCGCGCAAGATCGTCTCCAACATTGCCAACCAGCTGTGGCACAGCGACAGCTCGTTCCAGCGTCCGCGCGCCAAGTATTCGATGCTGCACGCGGTGACGCTGCCGGCGCGCGGTGGCGATACCGAGTTCGCCGACCAGCGCCTGGCCTGGGACCGGCTCGACGACGAGACCAAGGCGATGCTCGAGGGACTGGTGGCCGAGCACTTTGCGCTGCACTCGCGCTTCCTGCTCGGGGACACCGACTACACCCCGGCGCAGATCGACGCGATCGTGCCGGCGCGCTGGCCGGTCGTCCAGACGCACCCGGGCTCCGGGCGCAAGCACCTGTACATCGGCGTCCACGCGCGCGACATCGAGGGCCTGACCACCGCCGAGGCGCGCATGCTGCTGATGGACCTGCTCGAGCACACCACCCATCCCGATCACATCTACACGCACAAGTGGCAGGTGGGCGACCTGGTGATCTGGGACAACCGCTGCATGCTGCACCGCGGCCGCGCCTTCGACCTGTCGAGCCCGCGCGAGCTGCGCCGCTCGACCACGCTCGATGCCGACTCGGCGCACACCGAGCCGGCACGGCCGGCGGCGCTGCAACCCGCCTGAACCGCGACTCGGCCCGCCTGCGCGCCTGATCGGTCCGGCGCGCGACGGCCACACCCTGCCGGGCGCGCCGGCACGTCGCATGCCGGCGTTGCGGTGCACTGCACAATCGCCGTGTCGACCCTCCGGGCACCGCTGCGCGCATGACTGCATCACCCACCACCGTCTCCCTCGTCCTCGGCAGCGGCGGCGCGCGCGGACTGGCGCACATCGGCGTGATCCAGTGGCTGGTGGAGAACGGCTACTCGGTGCGCTCGATCGCCGGCTCCTCGATGGGGGCGCTGGTCGGCGGCATCTACGCCGCCGGCAAGCTCGAGGTGTATGCCGAGTGGGTGCTGGCGCTCGAGCGGATCCACGTCCTGCGGCTGCTCGATCCGGCATTCGGAATCGGCGGCCTGTTCAAGGGCGAGCGGATCATCGGCGTGCTGCGCGACGCTGATCGGCGACTGCGACATCGGCGAGCTCGCCGATGTCGTACACCGCGGTCGCCACCGAACTGCCGACCGGCAAGGAAATCTGGCTGCGCGACGGCAAGCTGTTCGACGCAATTCGCGCCTCGATCGCCACACCGCTGGTCTTCACCCCGGTCCGGCGCGGCGGCCGCACCCTGCTCGACGGCGCGCTCGTCAACCCGCTGCCGATTGCGCCGACGCTCAACGACACCACCGACCTGACGGTGGCGGTGACGCTCAGCGGTGCGCGCGAGTCGCTGCCGGCGCCGCCGCCACCGAGCGGCGACACCGTCAACGGCGGCGCCTACCGGCAGAAGGTGCGCGCCTTCGTCGACAGCCTCGGGCTGTCACGCCCGACCGCGACGCCGGTCGAACCGTCGCGCGGCATGTTCGAGGTCGCGTTCGCATCGATGGAGATGATGCAGGACACGATCGCGCGGCTCAAGCTCGCGGCCTACGCCCCCGACGTGACGATCGAGATCCCGCGCGACTGCTGCGGGTACCACGAATTCTGGCGCGCCGAGGAGTTGATCGCGCTCGGCCGCGAGCGCGCCGCCAGGGCCTTCGACGCGCGCAGCCACTGAGCCGCGACTCCCCCGGGCCGGGTCCGCCCGCTCGGCCGCCGCGCATCGGGATCCCGATCCGACGGCCCCTTGAAAGCGCGCGCGCCGACCTCAATTCGGGCTCATCCGGGCGCACCGGCCGATCGGTGGGCCCATCAACCCGACGAGGAGGTCATGACCATGTATCGCAGCCTGTTTCCGAGCGATCTGTTCGCCGAGATGGACCGCCTGCAACGCGAAATGCAGCAGGCCTTCGACACCGTCTCGCCCAGCATCCGCGGCTTCGCCCGCAGCTTTCCGGCACTCAATGTCGGTCACACGCCGACTTCGGTGGAGATCTATGCCTTCGCCCCTGGGGTCGACCCGTCGAAGATCGACGTCAGCGTCGATCGCGGCGTGCTGACGATCGAGGGCGAGCGTGCGCGCAGCACCCCCTCCGGCAACGGCAGCAACGGCGGCAGCGGCGGCAGCCCCGTTTCCGACTCCGGTGGCAGCGGCGCTCGCTCGACCATGCACATCAAGGAACGCTTCGAAGGCCGCTTCCGCCGCGTCCTCAGCCTGCCTGACGACATCGACCCGGACAAGGTCGACGCGAGCTACCGGGACGGCGTGCTGAGCATCAGCGTGAAACGCCGTGAATCGGCCCAGCCGCGGCGCATCCAGATCCAGTGACCCAACCGAACCAGCAGCAAAGGAGCAAGGAGCAACACCATGACCAACCAGGAAGTCACCACCCGCGACCACGCCGCCAACGGCAAGGTCGCGAATGCAAATGCCTCGGACAAGAAGACCGATCGCACCGAGCAGGCGCTGCTGCCGCAGGTCGATGTCGTCGAGGATTCCAGCGGCATCACCCTGTATGCCGACATGCCCGGCGTTCCGAAGGACAAGCTCGACATCCGGGTCGACGGAGAGACGCTGACGATCGAGGCGGCGCTGAGCCTCGCCATGCCGACCGGCATGGAGGCCAGCCACGCCGAGGTGCAGCGCACCTGCTACCGGCGCGCCTTCACGCTCAGCCGCGAACTCGACCCCGAGAAGATCTCGGCCGAGTTCAACCATGGCGTGCTGCGCCTGAGCATCCCGAAGGCCGCCCACGCACAGCCGCGCCGCATCAACGTGCAGGCGGCGTGAACGCCGCCCTGGGGCCGGTTGCCGTTCGGCAGCCGGTTCCGGCCTTCATCGCGGCTGCTGCGGCGCCGGTCGGCGGCGCCTGACCGTCCAGGCCGCGCCGATCCCTCATGGATGTCCCTGTCTTCGTCGCATCGGAGACAGGCACGGTGCGTGCACCGAGGCTGAATGCGCCCCGCGAGACGGCCCTGCCGTCACGGCTGGCGCGGCGCGCGGGCAAAACCGGTCGACCGCCGACCCGTCCTCGCGCATGACGACGGGGCCGGCGTGCGGTTTGCGTCAGGCAAAACCCTTGCGCGCCGAACCGTTCGATGCGGCTAAGGTCCAACCCATTGCACCACCAGATGAAGGGTCCACGATGAAATTGAACTTGCACGTTGCACGCGCAGCACTCACGCTCCTGGCCGGCTCGGCCGTCGGAATGGCCTCGGCACAGAATGCCCAGGCCCCCGCCGGGCTGCCGTCGACGCTGGCCTGGAGCGCCTACGACGTCGGCTCCGGCGGCTACAACCAGGCGGTCGCGATCGGCAACGCGCTGAAGCAGAAGTACGGCGTCAACCTGCGCGTGCTGCCGGGCAAGAACGACGTCTCACGCACGCTGCCGGTGCGCGAGGGCCAGGTGCAGTTTTCGGCCAACGGCGTCGGCGGCAGCTACCTGGCGCAGGAAGGCGTCTTCGAGTTCGGCGTCAAGCACTGGGGTCCGCAGCCGATCCGTGGCCTGATGCTGAACAACTCCGACCAGGTGCTGACCGTGGTCGCCGCCAAGGATTCGGGCGTCAAGACCGTCGCCGACCTGAAGGGCAAGCGGGTGGCCTGGGTCATCGGCGCACCGTCGCTGAACCAGAACATCACCGCGATCGCTCGCCTTCGCCAACCTGACCTGGGACGACGTCAAGAAGGTCGAGTTCGGCGGCTTCGGCGCGGCGATGGACGGCGTCATCAACGGTCAGGCCGATGCGGCATTCACCTCGTCGATCTCGGGCAAGGCCTACCAGCTGGCGAAGTCGCCGCGCGGCATCGTCTATCCGGTGATCTCGCACAAGGACAAGGCCGGCTGGGAGCGCATGAACGCGACCGCGCCGTTCTTCTTCCCGTTCATGGGCGCCGAAGGTGCCGATCTCGACAAGGACAACAAGGTCGAGTCGGCGTCCTATCCGTACCCGATCCTGATGACCTACGACAAGCAGGACGCCAACAGCGGTCTATGCGATGACCAAGGCGATGGTCGAGACCTATCGCCGACTACAAGGACGCCGCACCGGGCAACGTCGGCTGGGCGGTCGAGCGGCAGAACTTCGCCTGGGTGATTCCGTTCCACGAGGGCGCGATCCGCTACTGGAAGGAGAAGGGCCTGTGGAAGCCCGAGCACCAGGCGCACAACGACAAGCTGATCGCAGCGCCAGAAGGTGCTCGCCGACGCCTGGAAGACGGCCTCTGCCGGCAAGCCATGCCGACGACAAGGCGTTCGAGCAGGCCTGGATGAAGACCCGCGCCGAATGCGCTGAAGAAGGCCGGGTCTCGATCCGGTCGTCACCGACTGGTAAGCCGCGCCCCACTCGCCTGACCGGCCCTGCGCGGGCCGGTCCACCACCGATGCGGACCGGGGTTTTCCCGGTTCGATCGCGTGCCCTTGCTTCCAGGCATGTCATTTCGGGCCCAGCGCCGTGACCAGCACCACCGAAACCGTTCCCGAAGCCGCACCGGCAGCCGCCAACCCCGAACAGCGACACCGCACGCTGTCGATCTTCTGGCGCGGCGTGATCGTCGCCACCGGCGTCGCGGCGATCCTGCTGGCGCTCAACAAGATCCTGAACCTCGGTTTCTTCGTCGACTACACGCTGCTCGACAACGCCTACCTGTACCTGCTGGCGCGCTGCTGGTCGGCCCGGTCTTCCTGTTCCTGCCGGCCACCGAGAGCGCCCGGCGTGACGGCGTGCCCTGGTACGACGTGCTGCTGTACCTGCCACCTGTCGCGCGTCTTCGGCTACTTCGCCTTCAATGCCGCACCGCATCCTGCTCGAGGCCTGGGAGTTCATGGCGCCGACGGTGGCGGTCTGCGGTGGCGGCGGTCGGCTGGCTGCTGCTGCTCGAGGCGACGCGCCGCGCCGGCGGCACCGCGGTCTTCGTCGTGGTCGCGCTGATCTCGCTCTACCCGGTCTTCGCCGGCCACATGCCCGGCCCGATCTCCGGCCTGCCGCAGCCGTTCGACACCACCGCGGCCTATCACTTCGCGAGCAGCGAGAGCGTGCTCGGCATCCCGATGCGCGCCTTCGGCGACCCTGGTGATCGGCTTCGTGATGTTCGGCGCGGTGCTGCAGTACACCGGCGCGGCCAACTTCTTCAACAACCTCGCCTTCGCGCTGTTCGGCCGGGTGCGCGGCGGGCCGGCCAAGGTCTCGATCTTTGCCAGCGGCCTGATGGGTTCGGTCTCGGGCAGCGTGGTGTCGAACGTGCTGACCACCGGCGTCGTCACGATCCCGGCGATGAAGCGCACCGGCTTCTCGCCGGCCTACGCCGGCGGCGTCGAGGCCTGCGCATCGACCGGCGGCGTGCTGATGCCGCCGATCATGGGTGCCACCGCCTTCGTGATGGCAGCCTTCCTCGGCATCCCGTATTCGACCGTCGTGCTGGCGGCGCTGGTGCCGTCGCTGCTGTTCTATTTCGGCCTGTTCGTGCAGATCGACGGCTATGCCGCCAAGCGCGGCCTGCGCGGCCTGCCGCGCGCCGAACTGCCGTCGATCAAGGCGACGCTCGCCGAAGGCTGGCAGTACATCTTCGTCTTCGTGCTGCTGGTCTGGATGCTGCTGGTGCTGCAGCAGGAGGCGATCGCGCCGTTCTACGCGACTGCGCTGCTGCTGGTCGATCAACCAGATCTGGCCGCGCCATCGGCTGAGCTGCAAGCGCGTGTTCGCGCTGCTCGAAGGCGTCAGCAAGTCGCTGGCCGAACTGGCCGCGCTGCTCGCCGGCGTCGGTCTGATCATCGGCTCGCTGTCGGTCACCGGGCTGGCCGGCACGCTCGCCAACGACCTGGTCTACCTGGCCGGCAACAACATCTACGTGCTGCTGGTGATGGGCGCGCTGACCAGCTTCATCTTCGGCATGGGGATGACGATCACCGCCTGCTACATCTTCCTGGCGATCGTGCTGGCGCCGCCGCTGGTCGCCGCCGGCTTCGACCCGGTGGCGGTGCACCTGTTCATGATGTACTGGGGCATGGTGTCGTTCATCACGCCGCCGGTCGCGCTGGCCTCGTTCGTCGCGGCCGGCATCTCCGGCGCGGCGCCGATCAAGGTCGGACTGCAGTCGATGCGCCTGGGCAGCACGATGTATTTCGTGCCGTTCTTCTTCGTGCTCAATCCGGCGCTGATCCTGCGCGGCGAGCCGCTACGACATCGTGATGGTCGTGGTCACCGCCTTTGTCGGCATCCAGCTGATCGCCTCGGCGTTCGAGGGCTGGCTGGTCGGCTTCGGCCGCCTCGGCGACGGCGCGCGCCGGCTGGGTCGCCGCGCCTGCTGCTGTTCGCCGCCGGCATGGCGCTGGCCCTGCCCGGCGGCGGCGACCTGGGCGTGAGCCACCTGCAGCTGGTCGGACTGGCCGCCGCACTCGCGGTCGCCGCGCTGCTGCTGGCCCGGTTCACCCGCCCCGCCGACACGCTCCCCCGCGCGGTCTGACCTGGACAAAGCGGCTGCCGGCCGACACCTGTCCGGCAGCGCGCTTTTCCGGGACACAATCGGGCAGACGAGGTTTCGCCCCATGCCCATTCCGACCGAACCGATCGGCAGCATCCCCCGCACGGATGCGCTGATCGAAGCATTGCGCACCCGCGATGGAGAAGATCCAGCGCTCGAGCGCCTGTACGACGAAGCGATCCGCGACACCATCGCCCGCTTCGAGGCGACCGGCTCGCCGGTGATCAGCGACGGCGAGCAGCGCAAGTTCCACAACTTCTGGACCTACAGCGTGCACGGCCTGCCGAACATGGAGGCCGGGGGTTTTCCGATCCCCTTTGCGGCCGGCCACGTGCGGCGCATGCCGCGCTTGCGCGCCGGTCCGTTCCGCTACAAGCGCTATGCGCAGAGCTACCTCGAAGAAGCGATGCGCCATGCGCGGCGGCCGGTCAAGCAGGCGGTGATCTCGCCATCGGCGCTCAGCCTGGCCTACCCGGCTGACGAGATCGACGGCTACCCGCGTTCGCGTTTCCTGGCCGACCTGATCGACGAACATGAGAAGGAGATCCGCGGCTGCCTGGCCCAGGGCGCGCACGTCGTGCAGATCGACTTCACCGAAGGCCGGCTGGCGGTCAAGCTCGACCCGGCCGGCGACCTGCTGCACAGTTTCATCCACCTCAACAACCAGGCGCTGGTGCGATTCAGCGACGCCGAACGCCGCCGGATCGGCGTGCACACCTGCCCGGGCGGGGACCGGGATTCGACCCACAGCGCCGATGTCGACTATGCCGAGCTCCTGCCCAGCCTGTTCCGCCTGCGCGCCGGCAACTTCTACATCGCCCTGGCCGGCGAGCCCGATCCGCAGCGGGTGCTGAAGATGATCCGGCGCTGCGTCGGACCCGACCAGCGCGTCTTCGTGGGCGTGGTGTCGCCGATCGACCCGCGCATCGAGAGCGAGGAGGAGGTCTGCGAACGGGTGCTGCAGGCGGCCGCCCACATCCCGCTGGCACAACTCGGCACGACCGACGACTGCGGCTTTGCGCCGTTCTGCGACGACACCTCGACCAGCCGCGACGTCGCGTTTGCCAAGATCACCGCCCGCGTCCGCGGCACGGCACTGGCGGCGCGCCGCCTGGGGGTCGCCTGATGGAAGCGCAGACACCCGATCCCGAGCAGGAGTCGCTGCGTGCGGTGGCACTGCGCAATGCGGAGGCGATCGATCTCGCGCGCCAGCGCGCCGAGGAGGAACTGGTGCGCGCCAACCGCGCGCTCGAAGCGCGCACGCTGGAGCTGAGCGACTCGCTGTCGCTGATGCAGGCGACGCTGGAGGCGACGGCCGACGGCATCCTCGTGACCGGCAGCGACGGCTGCGTGGTCAGCTTCAACGAGAAGTTTCTGCAGATCTGGGGACTGTCGCGCGACAAGCTGATCGGGGCCTCGCACGCCGAGCTGGTCGACCTGGTAGCGCATCATTTCGTCGATCCGCAACGGCTCGGCAGCCGCATCGCGACCATCTACGACACCAATGAAGGCGAGTCGCTGGACGTGCTGAACCTGGTCGACGGCCGGGTGATCGAACGGTATTCTCGCCCGCAGCAGCCAGACGCGCGCATCGTCGGCAGGGTCTGGAGCTACCGCGACATCACCGCACGGCGGCAGATCGAGGAAACCATGCGCGACGAAGCCCGCGTGCTCGACCTGCTGAACCGGACCGGCAACAGCATCGCCGCCAACCTCGACCTGGAAACGCTGCTGCAGACCGTCACCGATGCGGCGACCGAGCTGAGCGGCGCCGAGATCGGCGCCTTCTTCTACTTCAAGACCGATGACGCCGGAACCGTCTTCACGCTGTACACCCTGTCCGGCGCACCACGTTCCGCATTCGACAAGTTCGGCCATCCGCGGGCCACGCCGCTGTTCGCTCCGACCTTCGCCGGCCAGGCACCGGTGCGCTGCGACGATGTGCGCGAGGACCCGCGCTACGGCCAGTGGGATCCGCACCGCGGCATCCCGGGCGACCACCCACCGGTGCGCAGCTACCTGGCCGTGCCGGTCGCGTCGCGCAACGGCGAGCCGGTCGGCGGCCTGTTCTTCGGTCATTCCAGGCCGGGCGTCTTCACCGAGCGCACCGAGCGGCTGGTCGTCGGCATCGCCTCGCAGGCGTCGGTCGCGATCGACAACGCGCGGCTGTTCGACCAGACCCGCCGGGTCGCGATCGAGCGCGAACGGCTGATCGAGGCCGAGCGCGCGGCCCGCGCCGACATCGCGCGCGTCAGCCGCCTGAAGGACGAATTCCTCGCCACCCTGTCGCACGAACTGCGCACCCCGCTCACCGCCATCCTCGGCTGGGCCAAGGTGCTGCTGAACAAGCCGGGCGATGCCGCCACGCTGATGCGCGGCGTCGAGGCGATCGAGCGCAACGCGTCGGCGCAGGCGCGGCTGATCGACGACCTGCTCGACATGAACCGGATCATCTCCGGCAAGGTGCGGCTCGATGTGCAGCCGGTCGAACTGCAGCGGGTGCTCGACGCGGCCGTCGACTCGGTGCGGCCGTCGATCGAAGCGCGCGACATCCGCTTCCGCATCACCATCGATCCGCTCGCCGGTCCGGTCTCGGGCGACCCGAGCCGGCTTCAACAGGTGGTCTGGAACCTGCTGAGCAATGCCATCAAGTTCACGCCCCATGGCGGCAGCGTCGAGATGAGCGTGCAGCGCGCCGGCGACCAGGTGCTGCTCAGCGTGCGCGACAGCGGCTGCGGCATTCCAGTCGAATTCATGCCGCACCTGTTCGACCGCTTCCGCCAGGCCGATTCGTCGACCACCCGCAGCCATGGCGGACTCGGCCTCGGGCTGTCGATCGTCAAGCACCTGGTGGAACTGCACGGCGGCGAGGTCACCGCGACCAGCGAAGGCGTCGGCCGCGGTGCGACCTTCACCGTCTGGCTGCCGGCCCTGGCGATCGCTGCGACCGCGCCGCATGCCGGTCCGGTCGCATCCGGCGGACGCAGCAGCAGCGCGCCGCTGTTCGACATCGACCTCGGTGGCCTGACGATCCTGGTCGTCGACGACGAACCCGATGCGCGCGACCTGATCCGTCACCTGCTCGAGGACAGCCGGGCCACGGTGCACACCGCCCGGTCGGCCGACGAGGCCAGCGAGATGCTGCCCCGGGTGCGGCCCGATCTGCTGCTGAGCGACATCGGCATGCCCGGACGCGACGGCTACCAGCTGATCCGCGAGGTGCGGCGCCTGCCGGTCGAGCAAGGCGGACGGACACCGGCGATTGCGCTGACCGCGTTTGCCCGACCGGAAGACCGGATCCGCTCGATGATTGCGGGCTACCAGGTGCATGTCGCCAAGCCGATCGATCCGCGCGAACTCGTCGCGACCGTGGCCAGCCTGACCGGCCGGAACACCGCCGCCTGACCGGGTCGAACCCCACGGCTGGCCGACCCTCGCGCTGTCCGACACGACCGCACGCGTTAGGCCGACCCCGACCGCGGTCGATCCGGGTTTGAATCAGGGTTCGCTGCCCACGCAGCGCCCGATTCGAAAGGAAGCACCATGAGCGTCATGAACGAAGTCACCGACCCCAACGCAGCGCGCGAGCAGCTCTGGGACCTGATCAAGGACATCCGGTTTGCCATGTTCACCGCCCGTCACCACAACGGGCACCTGCACTCGCGCCCGATGACGGTGCAGAACGGCAAGCTCGACGAGGACCGCAGCCTGTGGTTCTTCATGTCGCACTCGACCGACGCGGTGGCCGACCTGACCGAATACCCGGAAGTCAACGTCACCTTTGCCGATCCGGGCAGGGACAGCTACGTCTCGGTCGCCGGCCGTGCCAGCATCGTCGACGACATGGCGAAGAAGGAGCAGCTGTTCTCGGCCATGGCCAAGGCCTGGTACCCGAAGGGACCGACCGACCCCGACCTGGTGCTGGTCCGGGTCGCGATCGAGCATGCCGACTTCTGGGACACCCAGTCGAACAAGGCGATGCAGCTGTTCAAGATGGCCAAGGCCGCGGTGACCGGCGAACGGCCGCAGGACATGGGCGATCACGGGGTGATCCACATGCGCTGAGGCGGGCAGCGGCGGCCCGAGCTGGCCGTTGCGGCAAGCGCGCGTCAACGCTCGCCGGCGACGACCTGCATCAGGGTTCCGATGTCCACCGGCTTGAGCAGGTGGCGCTCGATGCGGCCCGCGCGCCCCCGCTCACGGCCGTGATCGGGACCATGGCCGGACAGCGCGATGATTCGGCACTCGGCATTCTGCGGCTGGGCCCGCAGGCGCGCCGCCACCTCGTAGCCATCGATTCCGGGCAAGCCGATGTCGAGCAGGATGACGTGCGGTTCGAACTCGGCCGCGGTCGAGATGGCGCGCAGCGGGTCGGTCTCGAAGCGCGGTTCATGGCCTTCGAGCTCGAGCAGCATCGCAAGCGGCTCGGCCACGTCGATGTTGTCGTCGACGATGAGGATCCGGTAGCTCTTCGGCATGGGAGTTCGATGGTTGGGTTGAAGGTTCGCTCAGACCAGGGGCAGTGCGGTCTTGTAGCGCACCTGCTTGAGTGCGAAGCTCGATCGGATCTTCTCGACCTGCGCGATCGGTGACAGGTGTTCGAGTATGAAGCGTTCGAGCGCCGGCATGTCGACCACTGCGATGCGCAGCAGGTAGTCGGCGTCACCGGTCATGAGGTAGCACTCCATCACCTCGTCACGCAGGCAGATCCGGTCCTCGAAGGCCTGCAGCGCCTCCCGGCTCTGCTGGCGCAGGCTGATCGAGATGAAGACATTCAGGTGCAGGCCGAGCCGCTGGGCATCGAGCAGTGCGACATAGCGTCGTATCAGACCGCGCGCCTCGAGCGAACGCACCCGCGCCAGGCAAGGCGACGGCGACAGGTGGACGCGCCGCGCCAGCTCGACATTCGACAGGCTCGAATCGACCTGCAACTGCTCGAGGATCCTGCGGTCGATGGCGTCGAGCGTCGGCGTGGTCATCGGCAAAGTTTGCCATAGCGTGTGCCGGCGTCCGCTCGGCGCCTGCTCGGCGTTCAGCGCGCGGCCGAAGCGCCGCGGGTCAGGACCTGCTGCTGGCGTCCAGCCCGACCGCGCCGGCCTGTGCCAGCTCGTCGATCTCGGCCCCGGTGTAGCCGTGCTGCAGCAGCACCTCGCGGGTGTGCTGCCCGAAGGTCGGAGCCGGCCGCCGGATGTTGCCGGGGGTTGCGCTGAACTTGACCGGCACCCCCAGCGCCTTGGTCGGACCGGCCACCGGGTGCTGCAGCTCGACCACCATCTCACGCGCAAGGGTCTGCGGATCGGAGGCCATCTCACCGATCGACTGGATCGGTCCGGCCGGAATGCCGGCCGCATCGAGGTCGGCCAGCCAGTCGCGCGTGCTGCGCAGGCGCAGGCGCCGGCCCAGCAGGTCGGCCAGCAGCTCGCGATGCGCCATGCGCGCGCTGTTGTCGATGAAGCGCGCATCGCCGATCAGTTCGGCCACTCCGACCACGCGCGCAATGCGTTCCCAGTTGGCCTGGTTGGCGCCACCGATGTTGATCCAGCCGTCGGCGGTCGGGAAGGCCTGATAGGGCGCCGCCAGCACATGTGCCGATCCACCCGGACCGGGCGAGACACCGGTGGCGAAGAAGATTGCCGCCTGCCATGCCGTCTGGTGGATGCCTGCCTCCATCAGCGAGGTGTCGACGAACTGTCCCTGCCCGGTCTTCATTCGGTGCACGCAGGCCGACACGATGCCGAGGGCGGCCAGCAAGCCGGCATTCATGTCGGTGACCGGGCTGCCGACCTTGACCGGCGCCCCACCCGGCTCGCCGGTGATGCTCATCAACCCGGACACCCCCTGGGCGATCAGGTCGAAGCCGCCCTTGTCGGCTGCCGGCCCGCTGCGCCCGTAGCCCGAGATCGAGCAGTAGATCAACGCCGGATTGATCGCATGCAGTGCCTCGAAGCCGACCCCGAGGCGGTCGAGCGCACCCCGGCGGTAGTTTTCGGTCAGCACGTCGGCGCGCGCCGCGAGTCGGCGCAGCACCTCGCGGCCGCCTTCGGTCTTCAGGTCGATGGCGATCGAGCGCTTGTTGCGGTTCATCATCATGAACGCCGCCGACTCGCCGTTGACCTGTGGCTCGGCGTAGCGACGGGTGTCGTCGCCGCCCGGCATCTTCTCGACCTTGATCACATCTGCGCCCAGGTCGGCCAGCAGCGCGCCGCAACTCGGGCCGGCCATGATCTGCGCCAGCTCGAGCACGACCAATCCGGCCAGCGGCCCGGTCGGCGCTTGAACGGTCTTTGCGGTCATCGTCATCGGCCGGTGAACGCGGGCGCCTGCTTGTCGAGAAAGGCGCGGTAGCCGATGCGGAAGTCCTCGCTGTCGTAGCAGCGGAAGCCCTCGTCGTGCTGCGCCGGCGTCAGCGGCGCGCCGCCATCGAGCTCGCGCAGAAACTGCTTGTGCCAGCGCGCCACCAGGGGCGCTCCACTGGCAATGCGACGCGCCGCAGCATAGGCCTCGATCTCGACCTGCGAGTCGGGCACCACCCGGTGCACCAGCTTCTTGTCGAGCGCCTCGGCGGCGCCGAAGACGCGCCCCTCGAGCAGCATCTCGAGCGCCGTGGCGCGGCCGGCGAGCTGCACCAGGGCGGCCAGTTCGGCATGCGCCATCACCAGCCCGAGGCGGTTGATCGGCACGCCGAAACGGCTGGCCTCACCGCAGATGCGGATGTCGCACAGCGCCGCGATCTCGAGCCCGCCGCCGACGCACACGCCCTCGATCAACGCCACCACCGGATGCCGGCAGTCGGCGATCGCGCCGAGCGCATCGTGCAGCACCGCCCCGTACGCCTTGCCTTGTTCGAAGTTGGCACGCTCGGTCTCGAACTCGGCGATGTCGTTGCCGGGGGCGAAGGCGCGCCCGCCGGCGCCACGGATCACGATGCAGCGCAGCTCGTCATCGGCGGACAGCTCGCGCATCAGCGCCGCCAGCCGTTGCCACATCGGCTTGGTCAGCGCGTTGAGCTTGTCGGGGCGGTTCAGCACCACGGTCGCGATCGACCTTTCGGCGGCGTCGCGGCGCAGCAGGATCTCGTCACGCTCGGTCATGAGGAAGCCTCAGCGGTAGAACACATCGACCAGGAACATCGGCACCGCCGGCACGTAGGTGACCAGCAGCAGGGTGGCGACCAGCAGGCCGATGAACGGCAGGTTCACGCGGGTGACCTTCCACATGTCGGCCTTGGCGATCGAACACGAGGCCATCAGCACGCTGGCCACCGGTGGCGTCTGCTGCCCGATGCCCAGGTTGAGGGTGACGATCAGCCCGAAGTGCACCGGATCGATGCCGACCGCCTTGACCAGCGGCATCACGATCGGCACCACCAGGATGATGGCGGCGGCCGAATGCAGGAACAGCCCGATCAGCAGAAAGAACAGATTGAGGATGCCGAGCACCGCATAGCGGTTGTCGGTGATGCCCGACAGCCAGGTGGCGAGCTGCTGCGGCATCTGCTGCTCGGTCAGGTAGACGCCGAGCAGCGCCGATGCAGCCACCAGCAGCATCACGGTCGCGGTCTGGATCGAACCGTCGACCATCGCCGCATACAGATGCTTCCAGTTCAGCTCGCGGTAGATCACGCCGCCGATGAACAAGGCGGCCAGCACCGCCAGCGCCGCACCCTCGGTGGCGGTGACGACGCCGCCGAAGATCCCGCCCAGGATGATGATCGGCAGCAGGAAGGCCCAGGCCGCGTCCTTGAAGGTCGACCTGACCTTCGACCACTGGAACACCTCTTCGACCGGGTAGTTGTGGCGCCGGGCATACCACCACGCCAGCACCATCATCGAGCCGCCGCACAGCACGCCGGGCACGATGCCGGCGACGAAGATCTGCACCACCGACGCATCGGCCATCACCGCATACAGGATCATCGGAATCGACGGCGGAATGATCACCGCGAGCGTTGCCGACGAGGACGTGATGGCAGCGGCGAACTCCTTCGGATAGCCGCGCTTCTTCATCGCCGGGATCAGGATCGATCCCATCGCGGCCACATCGGCGACGGCGGACCCCGAGATCTCGGCAAAGAACATCGAGGTCGCGATGTTGATCATCGCGAGTCCGCCCTTGACGAAGCCGAACAACGCCGAAGCGAACGCGATCAGCCGCCGCGACAGGCTCGAGGTGTTCATGATCGCGCCGGCCAGGATGAACAGCGGAATCGCGAGCAGCGGAAAGCTGGTGGCGCCGGTGAACATCACGATGGCCGAGTTGAGCAGCGCGTCCATGCCACCCGAATACACCATCGCAGCCATTGCCACGATGCCGAGCGCGATCGCGATCGGGATGTTGAGCAGGATCAGGCCGACCAGGCCAGCGAACATCGAACCGACGATCATCGGGAACCCCCGGCGCAGCAGTGGAGGATCGGCGGGCCCATCGATCGGTCGACCGCCACGGCCATCTCGCGCTTCATCTCAGCACCTCGTCGATCGGCTTCATCTCGTGGTCGGCGATGCCCTGACCGCGCGCCTGGCGCAGCACCTCGGGCAGGCTCAGCAGCTGGGCGACGATGAACAGCGCCCCGCCGATCGGGATCACCGACTGGGTGAAGCGGGTCGGCACCTGCGGCAGGCTGACCATGGTGTCGCCCTGCAGGATCTCGAGCACGCGCCAGCCGTAGTAGGTCAGCAGCGCGAAGAAGCCGATCACGCACAGCTCGCCGAACAGCACCGCCACCACCCGCAGCCGCGGCGGCATCGCATTGACCAGGCCCGGAAAGCCGATGTGCGCGCGCTTGAGCGCAGCCAGGGCCGCGCCGTAATAGGTCATCCAGGCCAGCATGATCGACGCACCCTCGTCGTACCAGACCAGTGGTATCGACAGCTTGCGGCAGGCCACCCCGAGCAGGATGACCAGCGCCAGGCTGGCGAGCAGGAGGATCACGAAGCCGGTCAGCGCGCGCTCGAATCCGCTCGCCAGCGCAGCGCAGGTGCCGCGCGGCGCCACGGCCGAAGCTGTGTCACCCTGGACGGCAAATGGACTGTGCATGGTCGTCACGGCGGGTGCTTACTTCAGCCCGGCGCCGAGCGCGATTGCCTGCTCGACGAGCTTGCCGCCGGCCGGAACCTCCTTGGCGAATTCCTCGTACACGCCCTTGCTCGCGACGATGAAGGCGTCCTTGTCCGGCTCATTGACCTTGACGCCGGCCGCCTTGATCTTGGCCAGCAGGTCGTCGTCGAGCTGGGCCGCCTGCTGGTAGACATAGGCCTGGGTCTCCCTGGCAACCTGGCCAAGGATGGTCTGCACCTCCGCCGGCAACGCCGCGAACTTGTTCTTGCCGGCGACGAGGTAGGCCGGCGTGTAGACGTGGCCGGTCATCGACAGGTGCTTCTGCACCTCCTGGAATTTCGACGAATAGATCTGCGTCAGCGGGTTTTCCTGGCCATCCATGACGCCGGTCTGCAACGCGACGAAGACCTCGGACAGGGCCATCGGCGACGGATTGGCGCCATAGGTCTGGAACATCTTGACGCGCCACTTGCCCTGCGGCACGCGCAGCTTCATGCCGGCCATGTCCTCCGGCTTGACGATCGGGCGGGTGTTGGTGGTGATGTTGCGGAAGCCGTTCTCCCACACCGCCAGCAGCTTGTAGCCCTTGGCCTCGGCCAACGGAGCGAGCGACGGCCACACCACCGCCGCCTCGATCTTCTTCATGTGCTCGCGGTTCTTCACCAGGTACGGCATCTCGAACATGCCGAAGGCATCGACTTCCGACGACATCACCGACGACGGGATCGCCAGCTCGATCGTTCCCAGCCGCAGCTTCTGCATCAGTTCGCGGTCGCCACCGAGCTGGCTCGAGCCGAAGACCACCACCTTGGCCTTGTTGCCGAGTTTTTCGTTGGCGCGTCGCGCAAATTCATTGGCGGACAGTTCAAACAGCGAGCCCGGACCGCCGACATGGCCGAGCTTGAGCTCGGTCTGTGCCGCGGCCGGCAGCGCGCATGCGGCGAACAGGGCCGCGCCGAGCAGGGTGCGTCGGATCATCATCGAGCGTCTCCGGGTGGTGGTTGTTGTCTGGATCGGTCGGTGCGCGGACGCGCGTCAGGCCGGCGCGGCTGGCCTGGGCACAGGCTGCGACGAGAAATGCGCCATGGCGGCGGCGACCCCGCTGCCGGCGGTTTCGACCCCGGCCAGCCGCAGGCCCATCTCGACACCGGCCAGTGCGCCGAGCAGCGTCAGGTCGTTGCTGTCGCCGAGGTGTCCGATGCGGAACATGCGGCCCTTCAGGCGGCCGAGCCCGGTGCCGAGCGAGAGGTCGAAACGGTCGTGGATCAACTGGCGCAGGGCATCGGCATCCACACCCGGCGGCGTGATCACGCCGGTCAGCACCGGCGAATACAGCGCCGGGTCGGCGCACTGGATCGGCAGGCCCCAGGCGCCGACGGCGGCGCGCACCCCGGCGGCCCAGCGCCGATGGCGTGCGAAGACCGCCGGCAGGCCCTCGGCGAGCAGCATCTCGAGCGCTTCATGCAGGCCGTACAGCAGGTTGGTATTCGGCGTGTACGGAAAGTAGCCGCTGCGGTTCATCTCCACCATTTCGTCCCAGGCCCAGAAGGCCTTCGGCAGGCGGGCCGATCGCGAGGCCTCGAGCGCCTTCGGCGACAGGGCGTTGAAGCTGATGCCGGGCGGCAGCATCAAGCCTTTCTGCGATCCGCTGATCGAGACATCGACGCCCCACTCGTCATGCCGGAATTCGGCGCTCGCCAGGCCCGAGATCGTGTCGACCAGCAGCAACGCCGGATGCCCGGCTGCGTCGATGGCACGCCGCAGCGCGGCAATGTCGCTCGTCGCGCCGGTCGAGGTCTCGTTGTGGACAACGCACACCGCCTTGATCCGGTGCTCGCGATCGGCGCGCAGGCGCTCGCCGACCTGCTCCGCGTCGACCCCGTGCCGCCAGGCAAGCGGCAGCCCGGTCTCCTCACAGGTGCCGCTGCGGGCCAGGAATTCGGGCTCGAGGCCGAGGCGCAACGCCATCTTCTGCCACAGGCTGGCGAAATGCCCGGTCTCGACCATCAGCAGCGCATCGCCGGGGGAAAACAGGTTCACCAGCGCAGCCTCCCAGGCGCCGGTGCCCGAGGCCGGGTAGATCACCACCGGGTGGCGGGTCTGGAAGATCTGCTGCAGGCCGGCCAGGACAGTGCGCCCGAGATCACCGAACTCAGGGCCGCGGTGGTCGATCGTCGGCAGGCTGATGGCCCGCAGGATGCGATCCGGAACCGGACTCGGTCCCGGAATCTGGAGAAAGTGGCGGCCACTGGCGTGACGGTCAAGGTGCAGCATCGAAACCCCTTCTGATGCCTGCAGTTTTGCATACAAAATTCGTTTGTCAATTGGTTCTGCCCGATAATGCCGCCAAGTGTGCAAGCTCGTTTGCATACAAATCAGGACACAGCCGCATGGCAGAGGTCATCTCGATACCCCGGCAGGCGCTGCACCAGGAGGTCGCGATCCGGTTGCGCCAGCGCCTGATCGAGGGGGATATCGCGCCCGGAGCCAAGCTCAACGAACGCGCCTTGAGCGAGGCCCTGCAGGTCTCGCGCACGCCCTTGCGCGAGGCGATCCGCATGCTGGCTGCCGAAGGGCTGGTCGAACTGCTGCCCAATCGCGGCGCGGTCGCGGCCCAGCTGTCGCTGCAGGATGTGATCGACACCTTCGAGGTGATCGGCGGTCTCGAAGGCCAGTCGGGCGAACTGGCGGCCGAGCGCATCACCGACGCCGAACTGGCCGAGATCCGGGCGCTGCACTACGAGATGCTGGCCGCCTTCACCCGCCGCGACCTGTCGACCTACTACCAGCTCAATTCGGCCATCCACACCTGCATCAATGCCGCCGCGCGCAACCCGGTGCTGGCACGCACCTACCGCACGGTCAACGCGCGGCTGCAGGCGCTGCGCTTTCGCTCCAACTTCGACGAGCGCAAGTGGCAGCGCGCGGTGCGCGAGCACGAACAGATGATCGAGCGACTCACCGCCCGCGATGCCCCCGGCATGCGCGTGCTGCTGGTCGGACACCTGCAGAACAAGCGCGATGCGGTGCTCGACCTGATGAAGAGCGGCGAGCTGTCGCTGGCCAGGGCGTCGGCATGAATGCCGCCACCGAATCGGTGCACCTGAAGACCGCCGGCGCAGCGGCCATGGCCGACGCCAGCGAGCTGGCGCGTCGGCTGCGCGTGGCCACCGGCGGCGAGGTGCATGTCGACGCCGCATCGCGCGGGCGCTACGCCACCGATGCGTCGATCTACCAGATCATGCCGGTCGGGGTGTTCGTGCCGCGCCGCGCCGACGACGTCGCCGCCGCGATGCAGGTCGCGCGCGAGATGCAGGTGCCGCTGCTGTCACGCGGCGGCGGCACATCGCAGTGCGGTCAGACCACCGGCGCCGCGCTGGTGATCGACCACAGCAAATACCTGCGCCGCGTGCTCGCCGTCGACCCGGAGCGCCTGCATGCGGAGGTCGAACCCGGGCTGGTGCTCGATCACCTGAATGCCGCGCTGAAGCCGCACGGCCTGTGGTATCCAGTCGACGTGTCCACGAGTGCCCAGGCCACGCTCGGCGGCATGGCCGGCAACAATTCGTGCGGTTCGCGCAGCATCGCCTACGGCAACATGGTGCACAACGTCACCGGCATCGACGCCTGGCTGGCGGACGGCACGCGCGCCTCGTTCGGTCCGCTGTCGCGGCTCGGTGCGCGCGAACGCCGCATCGCCGATTTCGTGCGTGCGCTGGCCACCCGCCACCGCACCGACATCGAGGCAAACTTTCCGAAGGTGATGCGCCGCGTCGCCGGCTACAACCTCGACATCTTCCACCCGCAGAGCGAGCGGCCGTACACCGACGACGGCAGCGTCAACCTGGCGCACCTGCTGGTCGGCAGCGAAGGCACGCTTGCGGTGACCGAACGGTTGCAGTTGAAGCTGGCCCGTCTGCCGCGCCACAAGGTGCTGGGCGTGGTCAACTTCTGCAGCTTCCGCGCCGCCATGGAGTCGGCCCAGCACATCGTGACGCTCGGTCCGACCGCGGTCGAGCTGGTCGACCGAACGATGATCGAGCTGGCGCGCGCCAACCCGGCTTTCCGGCCGGTGATCGATAGCGCCCTGTCGGGCGCACCGGCGGCGATCCTGCTGGTCGAGTTCAGCGGCGACGAGCGCGCCCCGCTGCTGCATCGGCTGCGCCAGCTGGTCGAACTGATCGGCGACCTGGGCCTGCCGGCCAGCGTGGTGCAGATGCCGGACGAGGGCGCGCAGAAGGCGCTGTGGGAGGTGCGCAAGGCCGGGCTCAACATCATGATGAGCCTGAAGGGCGACGGCAAGCCGGTCAGTTTCATCGAGGACTGTGCGGTCCCGCTCGAGCACCTGGCTGATTACACCGATGCGCTGACCGAGGTCTTCGCCCGCCACGGCACGCGCGGCACCTGGTACGCACATGCCTCGGTCGGCACGCTGCATGTGCGTCCGATCCTCGACATGCGACGCGACGGCGCGCCGCGGATGCGCGCCATCGCCGAGGAAGCCGCTGCACTGGTGCGGCGCTACAAGGGCGCGTACAGCGGCGAGCACGGCGACGGCCTGTGCCGTGGCGAATGGGTGCGCTGGCAGTTCGGCCCCGCGCTCGACGATGCGCTGCGCGCCATCAAGCAGCACTTCGACCCGACCGGACTGCTCAATCCGGGCAAGATCGTCGACACCCCGAAGATGGACGATGCGTCGCTGTTCCGCTTCGCCCCCGGCTACCGAACCATCGCGCTGAAGCCGGTCTTCGACTGGTCGGCCTGGAATGTGCAGAACGATCCGGTCACCGAGGCCACGAGCGCGCCCGGCAGCGGCGGCGACAGCACCGGCGGCCTGGCCAAGGCGGTCGAGATGTGCAACAACAACGGCCACTGTCGCAAATTCGATGCCGGCACCATGTGCCCGAGCTACCGGGTGACGCGCGACGAGCGCGACGTGACGCGCGGCCGGGCCAACACGCTGCGGCTGGCCTTGTCGGGCCAGCTCGGCGCCGGCGAGGACCTGGCCGGCGATGCGGTCGATGCCGCGCTCGACCTGTGCGTCGGCTGCAAGGGCTGCAAGCGCGAGTGTCCGACCGGGGTCGACATGGCGCGCATGAAGCTCGAGGCCACTGCCCAGCGAGCGGCTCGCCACGGCGTGCGGCTGCGCGAGCGGCTGATCGGCCGGCTGCCCGACTATGCGCCGCTGGCCGCGCGGCTGCCCTGGCTGGCCAATCTGCGCAACCGCCTGCCGCTGCTGGCCCGCCTGAGCGAGCGCTGGCTCGGCGTGTCGGCGCGCCGCAGCCTGCCGCGCTGGCGCAGCGACACCTTCGCCAGGGTCGCGCCCTCGCTCGGGCTGGTGTCGCGCCAGCAGGTACTCGCCGCCGACAAGGGCGTGGTGCTGTTCGTCGACACCTTCAACGGCGCCTTCGAGACCGAGAATGCACGCGACGCGGTGCGCGTGCTGCAGGCGGCCGGCTACCAGGTGCACGCGCCGCGCCAGGACGGTGGACGCCCGGCGCTGTGCTGCGGCCGCACCCTGCTCGCGGCCGGCATGGCCGAGCAGGCAAAGCAGCGCGCCGGCGAACTGCTCGACGTGCTGACGCCGCTGGCCGATGCCGGACTCGCCATCGTCGGCCTCGAGCCGTCGTGCCTGCTGACGCTGCGTGACGAGATGCTCGCCATGGGCCTGGGCGAACGCGCGCGGCGGGTCGCCGACAAGGCGCTGCTGTTCGAGGAATTCCTCGCCCGCGAGGCCGACGCCGGCCGCTTTGCGCCGTCGCTGGCTGCGAGCACGCGGCCGATCCTCGTCCACGGACATTGCCACCAGAAGGCCGCCGGCGCCTTGCCGCCGGTGCTCGAGGTGCTGCGCCTGATCCCGGGCGCCGATCCGAAGCTGATCGACAGCTCATGCTGCGGCATGGCCGGCAGCTTCGGCTACCACGCCGAGCACCACGACATCTCGATGCAGATGGCCGAGCTGTCGTTGCTGCCCGCGGTGCGCGGTGCCGCCGCCGACGCGATCATCGTTGCCGATGGCACCAGCTGCCGGCACCAGATCGCCGACGGCGCGCAGCGCCAGGCGGTGCATGTGGCGACGGTGCTGGCGGGACAGCTCGCCTAGCCGTTGCGCCGCCCGTCGTAGAACGCGAAGCCCGGCTCGCGCCGCGTTGCCTGGCCGGAGCGCACCATGTCGAGGGTGGCCGCCATGTCGGTGCGTCCGACCTGCCAACGCTCGCGGATCGAGGCGCGCGAGAATTCGATGGCCTTGGCTCCGGTCTCGTGTTCGGGCGGCCGGTAGGCCAGCAAGGCCACCTCGATCTCTCCGTCGCGGGCTTCGCGAACGATCGCCTCGTCAAACGCCCCGCCCTTGCGTTTGGCATCGACGGCGGCCAGGCGGTCGCGGGCGCGCGCCAGCAACGCGCGCAGCCGGTGCTCCTCCCCGTAGGCGATGATGGCCCGCAGCGACTGCGACGCAAAGGCGATGTCCTGCGTGCGCTCGAGCGCCGAATCGAGCGACAACGGCCGGCTGCCGCGGACGTCGAACAGGTCGACCGCGATGCACAGCAGGTCACCGGGTGGCGGCGACTTCAGCAGCGGATCGAGTGGCAGGTTGCAGAACATGCCCGGATCGCCGAGGCAACGGCCGTCGATCTCGACCGGCGGAAAGCCGGGCACGAAGGCGGTGCTGGCCAGCAGGTGCTGCGGCGTGAGGCGCTGGCGCCGGGTGTCGAAGTACACCGGCTCGCCGGTCTCGAGGTCGACTGCGCCGATCACCAGCGGCAGATGGGCTGCGTTCAGGTAGTCGAAGTCGATCAGACGCTCCAGCGTCGCCACCAGCGGTCGCCCGTCGAACAAGCCGAGGTCGGGCGGCGCACCTGGCAGCATCGACAGGAAGCCGCTCGGTCGCGGTGTGAACATGCCCGGCCGTCCGGTCATGATCGTCTGCAGGGCGTGCATCTTGTTGTAGATGTCGCGCCGCTGCCCGCCGGCCGGCGCCAGGCCGAAGGCACTGCCGACGGCGGCCTGCTCCCAGAAGGCATGCAGCCGGCTCGCCCACCTGCTCAGGCGGGTTGCCGGCGACGATCGCGCCGGTGACGGCGCCGATGGAAGCGCCGGTGACGATGTCGGGCCGCAGGTCGGCCTCGAGGAAGGCCTCGCAGGCCCCGGCTGCGTAGGCGCCCAGGGCGTTGCCACCCGAGAGGGCGAGGCCGATGCGGCGGCGGGTAGGGGTCATGGTGGTCGCGCGGCTGCCTCCCGCAGGGCAGGCTCGAAGTTGCAGTGCCGCGATTGTCGGCAGCCGTCTGCACATTCCCTGTCGGACGCGGCCGCGACGCCGGGACGGAACGGCAGGCAGATCCGGACCGGCAACCTCCTACCGGCTCGCCGGCCGATGCGGCGCGCGCCGGCCCGGCTCACAGCCGGTAGATGCGCCGCGCCGTGCCGCCGAGCACCTGCGCCTGCTCCAGAGCGCTGAACCGATCCAGGAGCATCGCGGTCTCGTCCCACCAGGCGGCGTAGCTCGCCGCGCGCTCGAGCACCGGCCAGTCGCTGCCCCACAGCACGCGCTGCGGACCGAAGGCATCGAGCACATGGTGCGCCCAGCGGCGCGCGGCGTCGGGCGCGGGCGTCGGGCCGGCCTCGGTCAGCAGGCCGCTCAGCTTGCACGTGACCGACCTTCGGTCCGCCAGCCGTGCCATGCCCTCGGCCCAGTCGTCCCATTGACCAGCCTCGACATCGGGCTTGCCCGCATGGTCGATCACGATCGACAGCGTCGGATGGCGCGCTGCGACCGTCAGCAGGTGCGGCAGGTGCAGCGGCCGGATCAGGGCATCGAAGACCAGGCCATGCGCCGCCATCGCATCGAGCGCCGGCACCAGCGCCGGCTGCACGATCCAGCCGGGGTCGGCAAGGTCGTGCAGCATCGGCCGCAGGCCCTTCAGCTTCGGGTGCGCGGCCAGCCGGCCGATTCGCTGCGGCGCATCGTCGGCCAGCAGATCGGCCCAGCCGACGACGCCGAGCACGGCCGGCTCGGCATCCGCCTGCTCGAGCAGAAAGCGCGTCTCGGCTTCGGTCGGGGCTGCCTGCACCAGCACGCCCCCCTCGACACCCAGCGGCTGCGCCAGCGCCCGCCAGTCGGCGACCGACACGTCGCGATGCAGGCTGCCGAGCGCCGGCGTCAGCCAGCCATAGTCGGCGCGCGCCAGCTGCCAGCAATGGAAATGGCTGTCGATCGTCATGGCAGCGGCGCGGCGTCGGGGATCAGGCGATCGGCGCGCAGGGCATCCCAGAACCCGCCCGGGATCGCGTGCTGAAGCATCGCGAGCCCGTCCCGCCACTCGGGCGCCGAGCGCGCGCCGAGCATCACGATCTCGACCGCCGGATGGGCCAGCACGAACTGCAGCGCCGCGGCGCGCAGCGGCACGCCGTGCTCGGCCGCATGGACCTCGATGCGCCGGGTGCGTTCGATCCAGTCGGGTCCGGCCGGACCGTAGTCGAAGCGCGGCGCGGCAGCCGCGGCACCGACGCCAGTGGCCAGGATGCCGGAGTTGAAGACCCCACCGAGCGCAACGTGCACGCCGCGCGCCAGGCACACCGGCAGCAGTTCGGCCAGCGCGCCGTGGTCGAGCAGGCTGTAGCGGCCGGCGATCAGCAGCGCATCGATGTCGCGCTCACGCAGCACGTCGAGCACCACCTGCACATCGTTGACGCCGAGCCCGAAGCCACCGATCAGCCCCTCGCGCTTCATTGCCTGCAGCGCCGGCAGCGTCTCGTCGATCACCTGGCGCAGCACCCGCGGTGCGTCGGCGCCGTGGGTGGCGGCGTCGCAGTCGTGGACATACAGCACGTCGATGCGCGCCAGCCCGCAGCGCTGCAGGCTGTCCTCCAGGCTGCGCCGGACGCCGGCGGCGCTGTAGTCCCAGCGTTGTGCGAACGGCAGCCCGTCGACATAGCCGTGCTGCACCCGCGGTGCATCCGGCGCCGCGCCCAGCAGCCGCCCGACCTTGCTCGACAGCACCACCCGGCTGCGGTCGAGCCGGCGCAGCGCATCGCCGATGCGCCGCTCGGACAGGCCATGGCCATAGTGGGGCGCGGTATCGAAGCTGCGGCAGCCGCTGTCGATCGCGGCATCCAGCAGCGCCGCAGCTGCGTCGTCGGGCACCGGCGCGAACAGGTTGCCGAGCGGGGCCCCTCCGAGCCCGAGCCGGATGGCAGCAGGCCCGCAGGCCGAAAACAGGGCGTCGGATCGGTCAGGCATCAGGGTTTCCAGGCATCAACAGGCCGCAGGTTGCAGCTAACATGTCAGTGCGTCCATACGGGTCAACCCGCTCCATCCATGACTGCTTCCGCTCTGCGCTCCAGTGTGCCGTCGCTGCGCCTGCAGGCCTACGAGAGCTTTCGCCAGCAGATCGTCGAGGCCCACCTGCGTCCCGGCCAATTCGTCTCGCAGCGCGAGCTGATGCAGCTGCTCGGCATGCCGCTCGGTGCGGTGCGCGAACTGATTCCGCGCCTGGAAGCCGAAGGCCTGCTGCGCACCGTGCCGCAGCGCGGGCTGCAGATCGCCCACGTCGACGTCAAGCTCGTCAACAACGCCTTCCAGCTGCGCCTGCTGCTCGAACGCGAGGCCGCGATGCGCTTCTGCACCACCGTCAGCGATGCCGATCTCGAATGCGATCGTCGCGGCCCATCAACGCATCGTGCAACGCGCCCAGCAGGGTCCGGTCGACGCCACGCTGCTGACCGATGCAACGACGGTCGACTGGGGCCTGCACGACCTGATGGTCGACGCACTCGGCAACGAGCTGATCTCCGATACCTACCGCATCAACAGCCTGCGTGTGCGGCTGATCCGGCTCGAAAGCTCGACGCTGTCACCGGAGTCGCTGGTGCCGGCGATGGAGGAGCACCTCTGGTTCATCGAGGCGCTGAGCGCGGCGCGATCCGGTCGAGGTCGCCCGCCGCATCACCCATCACATCGAGAGCGCGCACCGGCGCGTGCTCGGACTGCCCCGCCCGCCCCTGCCCGCCGAGAAGGAGATGTCGTGACCGACCCGCAAACGCCCGCCGAACCGCAACCAAGCCACCCGCGCGCTGCGCCGAATGCCAGCCTGCCCGGGGTCTGGCCGGCCCTGCTGACGCCGCTCGATGCGCGGCTCGACATCGATCACCGCCTGCTGGTCTCGCACTCCCGGGCGCTACTGGCTGCCGGCTGCGGTGGGGTCACGCCATTCGGCACCACCGGCGAGGGTCCGTCGTTCGGCGTCGACGAACGGCGCGCCGCGATCGACGCGCTCCTCGAGGGCGGCATTCCGGCCGCGCACATCCTGGTCTCCACCAGCTGCGCCGCGCTGCCCGACACGCTGGCACTCACCCGCCATGCGCTGTCGGTCGGCGCCTGGGGCTGTCTGATGATGCCGCCGTTCTTCTTCAAGGGCGTCAGCGATGCCGGCATCGTCGACGCCTACCGCTATGTCATCGACGGCGCGGCCGACTCCGCGGCTGCGCATCGTGCTGTATCACATCCCGCAGGTGGCCGGTGTCGGTCTGTCGCACGAGGTGATCGCCGAACTGGCGCAACGCTATCCGCGCACCATCGTCGGCATCAAGGACAGCGCAGTGCGACCGCGCCCATTCGGTGGCACTGGCCGAGGCCTTCATGCCGCCGGTGACGGTGCATGTCGGCAACGAGCCCGACCTGCCCGAACTGGGGCGCCGTGGCAGCACCGGCGCAGTCAGCGGGCTGGCCAACTTCATGCCGCGACTGGTGCATCGGCTGGTCACCCGGCCGGACGCGCCCGGCTGCAGCGCCGATCTGCAGCGGGTCGCGCAGATCCTCGAGCTGCTCGGCGGCTATTCGCTGACGCCGGCACTGAAAGGCATCATGGCCGCCCTGTCCGGCGAGCGCAGCTGGCTGCGGGTGCGCCCGCCGCTGGTTGCCCTGACCAACCCACAGTTCGGCGCCCTCGCCGAGCGGCTGCGCGCGATCGCACCCGATCCGTCGCGCGATTGATGGCCCAGCCGCTGAACCCCCACCCGTCCGATCGAACCCGCCAGGAGACCACCCGATGATCCGCTCGCCCCTTCGTCGCGCGCTGCTCGCCGCCGCTGCCGCGGTCGCGCTGACTGCTGCCGGCATGCCCGCCGCCCAGGCCCAGACCGTGCTGCGCATCTCGACGCCGGCCGTGCCCGACGACTGGCACGCCAAGATGTGGACGGTGTTCAAGGAGTCGCTCGACAAGAGCGCTCCGGGCGAATTCGACGTCCAGATCAACCTCAACGCGTCGCTGTTCAAGCAGGGCACCGAGCCGGCCGCCATGGCGCGCGGCAACCTCGAACTGGCGTCGATCTCGGCCTTCGACATCGCCAAGCTGGTGCCCGAGATGTCGATCTTCACCGCCGGCTACATCGTGCGCGACCCGGCGCACCAGCAGAAGGTCTTCAACGGCCCGATCGGCGACGAGATGTTCAAGCTGGTGTCCGACAAGATGGACGTCACGCCGCTCGCGACCATCTACCTCGGCACGCGCCAGGTCAATCTGCGCGACGCGCGCAACGTCAAGATGCCGGCCGACCTGAAGGGCGTCAAGCTGCGCATGCCCGGCACGCAAGGAATGGCTGTTCCTCGGCGAGGCCCTCGGCGCCACCGCAACGCCGCTGGCCTTCGGCGAGGTGTACCTCGGCCTGAAGACCGGCACCATCGACGGCCAGGACAATCCGCTGCCGACGGTGCGCGCAGCCAAGTTCTACGAGGTGACCAAGCAGATCGTGATGACCAGCCACCTGGTCGACGGCATCTTCATCGCCATCTCGAACAAGACCTGGAACGCGCTGAACCCGGCGCAGAAGGGCAAGGTCAAGGCAGCCGCGCAGGCGGCGGCCAGCTACAACAACGAGAACCGCATCAAGGAAGAAGCGCAGCTGGTCGATTTCTTCAAGAAGCAGGGCCTGCAGGTGACGACGCCTGATGTGGAAGCCTTCCGCAAGCATGTGCAGGCCGCCTACGCCGCGTCCGACTATGGCCAAGGGTCTGGCCGAAGGGCCTGCTCGAACGCATCAACGCAACCCGCTAGCCCATGCTGACCTGGTTGCGGCGCGGCGCCGATGCGATCGGCGCCGGCCTGTTCGCGCTGCTGTTCGTGGTCTTCATCGTCCAGATCGTGGCGCGCTTCGGCTTCGATCGGCCGCTGCCGTGGACCGACGAGCTGGCGGTGATCCTGTACCTGTGGGTGATTCTCTGGGCCGCCGCCTTCATGGTGCCTGCAGCGTGAGCATGTGATGTTCGACCTCGTCTACAACCTGTGCGGCGCGCGCACCCGGCGCGTCATGCTGCTGCTCGGCAGCGTGCTGATCGGCGGCCTCGCGGCGTGGGCGCTGCCGGGCAGCTGGGACTACGTGCGCTTCATGGCGCGCGAAGGCACGCCGGTGCTCGACCTGCCGTTCATGGTGGTCTTCATGCCGTTCGTGCTGCTGCTCGCCGCCCTGGTGGTGCGCAATGCCTGGACGGTGTGGCGGCTGCTGCGCGGCGACCCGCCCGAGGAGCCGGAGTTGCCGTCATGACGCTGCCGCTGTGGGTGCTGCTCGGGGTGCTGGCCGCCGGCATGCTGCTGCGCTTGCCGATCGGCTTCTCGATGCTGGCAGGCGGCATCGCCTACCTCGCGGTCAAGCGACAGGACATGGGGCTGGTGGCCGAGCAGGTGCTCAACGGGCTGTACAACAGCTACGTGCTGCTCGCCGTGCCGCTGTTCATCCTGGCCGCCAACCTGATGAATGCCGGCACGGTCAGCGAGCGCATCTTCGATTTCTGCCGCATCCTGGTCGGCCGCCTGCGCGGCGGCCTGGCGCAGGTCGACATCCTGGTCAGCGTCGTCTTCTCGGGCATGAGCGGCAGTGCGATCGCCGACGCCGCCGGCCCCGGACTGGTCACGATCAAGCAGATGCTGAAGAAGCCCGAGTACCCGCCCGGTTTCGCCGGGGCGGTGGTCGTCGCCAGCGCCACCATCGGACCGATCATTCCGCCGTCGATCCCGCTGGTGATCTATGCGCTGGTCTCGGGCAGCTCGGTCGGCGCGCTGTTTCTCGGCGGCGTCGTGCCGGGGCTGCTGATGGCGCTGGTGCTGATGATCGCGGTGCAGATCATCGCCACCCGGCGCCGCATGCCGCGCGAGGAGCCGGTCGCGCTGGCCGACTGGCCGCAGATCCTGTGGCGCGGTGCGCTGCCGCTGTCGCTGCCGATCGTGCTGCTGACCGGCATCTACACCGGCGTCTTCACGCCCACCGAAGCGGCTGCGGTGGCGGCACTGCATGCGCTGGTGCTGGCCGGGGTGGTGTACCGGGCGCTCAGCTGGCGCACGCTGGCACGGGTGCTGGTGGAGTCGACCCGGTCCAGCGCGGTCATCACGCTCATCATCGCCGGCGCCTTCCTGCTCAACTATGCCTTCACCGCCGAAGGCGTGCCGCAGTCGCTGGCCCGCTGGATCGACGGCCGGCAGCTTTCGCAGCTGCAGTTCCTGCTGCTGGTGAATGTGATCTTCCTCGTCCTCGGCTGCTTTCTCGACACCTCGGTGATGCTGCTCGTCTTCGTGCCGATGCTGCTGCCGGCGGCCCGTCTGCTCGGCATCGATCTGGTGCACTTCGGCGTTGCTGGTCGTGATCAACATGATGATCGGCCTGATCACGCCGCCGTTCGGCATGCTGCTGTTCGTCACCAATGCGCTGACCGGCATTCCGATCAAGGACATGCTGCGCGAGGGCTGGCTGTTCCTGCTGATGCTGATGACGCTGCTGCTCGCGCTGACCGTCTTCCCGCAGCTGGTGCTGTGGCTGCCGCAGTCGATGGGCTACGGGAAGTCCTGAGCGCCGGCCTGCGGATGCGGGCGCATCGCCCGGCCAGCCCGGCCCGGCCCGGCCGCCGTCAGCGCAGCACGCCCTTGCACAGCACGATGTTGGCGTAGGTGCGCACATCACCGGTGGCAACGATCGCAAAGGCCCGGGCCGCCCGCTCGTAGAAGGCATGGCGTCCGATCGAGCCGGGGGCGGCCTGACCGTGGCGCGCCAGCACCTCGGTGCAGCGCAGCACCGCAGGCGGCACCTCGTCCGGCGCACCGACCACCTGCATCGTGCACGCCGGCTGCGCCACGAAGTCGTCGAGCGGCAGCACCGACAGCACCGCGTCGAGCACCGCGTCGACCTCGATGCCGGGCAGGCGGATCAGTCGCCGCGCATGGTGGCCGCCGGAAAATGGGCATCGGCCAGCACGATCTCGTCGCCATGGCCCATCGAGGCGAGCGCGTGCAGCAGGTCGGGCGAGAGCAACGGCGACAGGTTCTTCAGCATGGGGCTGGATGATGCGCGGCCGATGCGCATCCGGCATCGGCATTTGCCCGGCCGCGCGGCAGCTCGGGGCGTGCCGACCCCCCGGCATAATCGCGGCGCCCGCGCCGGCCAGCCAGTTCCGGACCGCCACCGCCGCCGGCCGATGCCGCGGGCGTCCCTTCAACCGAACCTCCCCCCGCATGGAAGCCCTGTTTGTCCCGACCGGCGTGGTCGCACTTGCCGAGATCGGCGACAAGACCCAGCTGCTCGCCTTCATCCTGGCGGCACGCTTCAAGAAGCCCCTGCCGATCATCGCCGGCATCCTGCTCGCGACGCTGGTCAACCACGGTCTGGCAGGGGCGCTCGGCGCCTGGATCACCAGCGCGGTCAGCCCCGGCCTGCTGCGCTGGCTGCTCGGCCTGTCGTTCATCGGCATGGCGGTCTGGACCCTGATCCCGGACCGGATCGAGGAGGACGAGACCCAGGTGGCACGGCGCCTGGGCGCATTCGGGGCCACGCTGCTGACCTTTTTTCTCGCCGAGATGGGCGACAAGACGCAGATCGCGACGGTTGCCATGGCCGTGCACTATGCGGCGCCGCTGCTGGTGGTGATCGGAACCACGCTCGGCATGCTCATCGCCGACGTGCCGGCGGTGCTGATCGGGGATCGGCTGGCCGCGCGCATCCCGATGCGGCTGGTGCACACGGTCGCCGCCGCCATCTTTGCCGCGCTCGGCGTCGCCACCCTGCTCGGCGCAGGCGCCGGGTTCGGTTTCTAGCCGCCGGATGGCATGATCGGCCATCCGCCGGTCGATCCGGCGTCTGCGCCCGCTGTCCGCTGATGTCAACGCGCCACACCAGCCCGCCGGCGGGCGACCCCGACCCGCCGCCGCAGCCACCCCCGCCGCTCGACCCGGATGCCTGCTGCGGTCAGGGCTGCGACCCGTGCGTCTTCGAGCTGCACGAACAGGCACTCGAGCGCCACCGGGAAGCACTGCGCGCCTGGCGCGAACGCCAGCACCCGGCGCCCGACTGACGCGCTCGGCGCGTGCGTCAGCGCGCCGGAACGCCGACCCGGAAACCCAACGAATGCCTGCCGGGGACGCGAACTGAGCCGGTTTCGCCCGCCTTTTCGGCGCGTCCGCCGGCGCCCCCGCCCATAAGCTCTCAAGCAACCGATCCGGCATGCCGATAAGCGTGCAACGACTGTCGACACCCTGGTGACGGCGCTCGCCATCCGGTGACCGCTCGGCCGACGACGGCCGCCGGAACGGAACAACCAGCTTGCAACACACCCGGACAGGACAATCGATGGGTTCGATGAACCAGACCAGCGTCCAACGCTGGCTGCAAGACCACTGCGAAAGCTCGGGTCTTGTCGCCGGCGGGCTGGTCATCACCGCCGGAACCGATGGCACGCCATCGGCGACGGTTGCCGAGTGGCCGGCCGGCAGCAGCGCCATCAGCGCGCCGCTGGCCGCGGCCGCCCAGGCAGCGGTGCAACGGTCGCGCCCGGTCGTCGTCACCCCGGGACCGGGCGGCACCGACACCCGCCACAACCGGCTGCTGTCGATGCCGCTGGTGTCGGGCGACCGCACGCTCGGCGCGGTCGCGCTGGCGGTCGATGCGGGCGACGGCAGCGCCATCAATTCACTGTTCGAAAGCCTCGGCCGCGCCAGTGCGCACATCGGTGACTCGCTCGGGCAGCCGCCCGTCGACCAGGACCCCGCGCGCGATGCGGCTCGCGTGCTGGCCCTGCAGGACAGCCTGCTGCGCCAGCCGACGCTGGCCGAAGGCGCGCTGGCCCTGGTGAGCGAGCTGGCACCGCTGCTCGGCGCGACCCGCGTCACGCTCGGCGTCATCGACGACGGCGCGGTCGACGTGGTCGCGGTCTCGAACAGCGCCGAATTCAAGGCCGAGCAGGATCTGCTGAAGCTGATCGCGGCGGCGATGCAGGAGGCAGCCGACCAGGGTCGGCGCGTCGTCTATCCGGTGGCGAGCACCGATCCGATCCGCATCGTGCTCGCGCACGCCGATCTGCACGAACGCACCGGCTCGCTGCTGGCGAGCGTTGCGCTGGTGCAGGGCGGCCGCGCCGTCGGATCGCTGCTCGCCGAATGGCGCAGCACGACACCGCCGAGCCCGCATCAGCTCGACCTGCTCGACAGCGCCGCCTGCGCGCTCGGTGCCGCTGATCGCGCTGCGCCAGCATGCCGAGCGGCGCTGGAGCGCGCGCATCGGCGATGCGCTGCGCGGCGGCTGGCAGCGCCTGACCCGCCGCAACGACCCGCTGCCGAAGGCGATCACCGCCGGCGTGGCGATCCTGATGGCGGCGCTGCTGCTCGATTCCGGTCACCTGGCGGGTCGGTGCACCGGCCCGCATCGAGGGTGCGGTGCAGCGCATCATCGCGGCGCCGCTCGACGGCTACCTGTCGAAGATCGCACGTCCGACCCGGCGACACGGTGCACGCCGGCGATGTGCTGGTCGAACTCGCCGACCAGGACCTGCTGCTCGAGCAGCGCCGCTGGGAGGGTGCGCTGGCGCAGCACGAGAACGGCTATGCGGCCGCGCTCGCGCGCGCCGACCGGGCCCAGTTCGTGATCACCCAGGGCAAGGCCGGCGAGGCGCGCGCCCAGCTCGATCTGGTGCGCCAGCAGCTCGCGCGCACCCGCCTGGTCGCCCCGATCGACGGCGTCGTCATCAAGGGCGACCTGAGCCAGGGGCTCGGCGCACCGGTGCAGCGCGGCGATGCGCTGATCACCATCGCCCCGGCCGAACGCTACCGGCTGATCGTCAGCGTCGACGAACGCGACATCGCGGCGATCCAGCCCGGCCAGCCGGGCCGACTCGCGCTCGCGTCGCTGCCGGCCGATCCGCTCGACTTCGTGGTCGAGCGCGTGACGCCGGTCGCGGTGGTGCAGGACGGACGCAACGCCTTCGAGGTCGAAGCCCGGCTGCTCGCCGCAGCGCCGCTGCTGCGTCCCGGCCTGCAGGGCATCGCCCGATCGAGGCCGGCGACCGTTCGACCGCCTGGATCTGGACCCACCGCGCGATCGACTGGCTGCGCCTGGCGCTGTGGTCGTGGGGGCCGTAGTGGTCGCCGGCGCCGGAGCGTCGACATGAGCGCGTCGCTGTTCAGCGTGCAGTGGTACCGCGTCGCGGCCCTGCGTCCGCAGCTGCGCACCCAGGTCAAGGTGCGGCGCCAGCAATGGCGCGACCAGTGCTGGTACCTGCTGTCCGATGGCGCCACCGGCCGCCAGCACCGCATCAATGCCGCGGCCTACCAGTTCATCGGCCGCTGCGACGGCCGCCACACCGCGCACGAAGTCTGGAACGCGCTGCTCGAGGACGATCCCGACGCCGCGCCGTCGCAGGACGAGGTGCTCGCGCTGCTCGGCCAGCTCAACGAGAACGAGCTGCTGCAGTCGGAACGCGCCGCCAGCGCCGAGACGCTGCTGCAGCGGCGCGACACGCGCCGCAAGCGGCGCCGGCGCGAGATGCTCAACCCGTTCTCGTTCCGGCTACCGCTCGGCGACCCGAGCGGCTGGCTGCCGAGCCTCGATCCGCTCGGCCGGCTGCTGTTCACCCCGGCCGCCTTCGCGGTCTGGCTGCTGGCGATGCTCGCCTTCGCGATCGCCGCCGCGATGGAATGGCCGGCGCTGCGGCTGCAGGCCTCGCAGCAGCTGTTCAGCAGCGCCAACCTGGCCATCGCCTGGATCGTCTATCCGCTGATGAAGGCGCTGCACGAGCTCGGCGCACGCGATGGCGGTGCGGCGCTGGGGCGGCGAGGTGCACGAGGTCGGCATGGGTCTGCTGTTCCTGGTGCCGGCGCCGTATGTCGATGCCTCGGCGGCGGCGCCTTCGCGCGCCGCACCCAGCGCGCGGCGGTCGGCGCCGCCGGCCTGATCGTCGAGCTCTCGCTCGCCGGCGCTCGGCTTCGTTGCCTGGACGCTGACGCAGCCCGGGCTGGTGCACGACATCGCCTTCGCGGTGCTGTTCATCGGCACCGCCTCGACGCTGCTGTTCAACGGCAACCCGCTGCTGCGCTTCGACGCCTACCACGTGATGTGCGACCTGTTCGACGTGCCGAATCTCGGCACGCGCAGCGGCGCCTGGTGGAGCCGCCAGCTGGGCCGGCTGCTGCTCGGCAGCAGCGGCGAACTGCCGCCGCACGCGCCGAGCGAGCGCAAATGGCTGTGGGCCTATGCGCCGCTGTCGCTGGCCTACCGCATCGTGCTGTCGGCCGCGCTGGTGCTGTGGCTCGGCGGCGAATGGCTGCTGCTCGGCCTGGTCGCGCTCGTCTATGTCGTGCTGACGGTGCTGCTGCAGCCGCTGCTGCGCTGGTCGCGCCAGGCCTTTGCCGCCGCCCAGCCGGGCGCCGAACAGGCGCGCCTGCGGCTGCGCCTGGCGCTGCTCGGCGGCGCGCTGGCGGTCGCCCTGTTCGTCGTCCCGCTGCCGTTCTCGACCGTCGCGCCGGCGGTGGTCTGGCTGCCCGAGCAGGCGCAGGTGCGGCCCGAAGTCGACGGCTTCGTCGCCGAGCTGCCGCTCGCCGACGGTGCCCAGGTCAAGCCGGGCGACCTGCTGGTGCGGCTCGAAAACCCGGAACTGCTGTCCGCCGCGCGAGCAGCTCGCGAGCCGGCTCGAAGGCCTGCAGGTCGAGCAGTTCCTGCAGATGCTGCGCGATCCGAATGCGGCGCAGAACCAGCAGCTCGAGATCGAGCGCGTCACGGCCGAAATTGCGCGCGCCGACGAGCGCATCGGTCGCGCTGCAGGTGCGCGCCGGCGCCGCCGGCCGGCTCGTCGATGCCGCGCCAGGACGACCTGATCGGCACCTGGATGCGCCAGGGCCGCACCTTCGGCCATGTGCTGGCGCGCCGAGGACCTGCGGGTGCGCGCCGCGGTGTCCGGCGCCGACGCCTACCTGGTGCGGCACCGCGTCGAAGCCGCCGAGGTGCGGATCGCCGATGCGCCGCGGCGTCGTGCTGCCGGCCCGGCGCAGCGGCGAGATGCCGGCCGCCACGCGCCAGCTGCCGAGCGCTGCGCTGGCGGTGCACGGCGGCGGCTCGATCGCCACCGATCCGGCCGACCCGGAGCGGCTGAACAGCGCTCGAGCCGGTATTCCTGGTCGACCTGACGCTCGCCGGCAGCCCGCTGCAGCGCGTCGGCGCGCGCGCCTGGGTGCGCTTCGACCACGGCAGCGAGCCGCTCGCCATGCAGGCCTATCGGCACGCGACGCAGCTGTTCCTGCGCCACTTCACACCGGCGCGTGAGACGATGCAGACGCTGCACGAATCGATCCCGATGCCCGGCCTGCTGTGGGGCGACTATCCGGAGCGCCCGGTCACGCCGAAGCGGCTTGCCGCGGCGCTGCGAGGTCGTGCTGCGCCAGCTCGGCGACCGGCTGGCCGACCATGCGGGCTGGCTCGCCGGCCGCAACGACCGCGTCTGGCTGGCGCAGGTGCGCGCCGCCGCGGCTGGCGGTCGATCCGCAGGCGCTGCCGGCGGCGGTTGCCGGCGCACGGCGCGCGCTGCGAGCGCGACGGACTGCACGGCAGCGCGCTGGCGCAGGCCTTCGGCCTCGTCGCTGCCGCTGCGCAGCAGCGCCTCGGTCTGGTGCCGTACGACTGCCAGCTGATCGCCGCGCGCACGGTGCTCGACGAACCGGCTGGCCGAAATGGCCACCGGCGAAGGCAAGACGCTGGCGGTCGGCGCTGGCCGCTGCGGTCGCGGCGCTGGCCGGCATGCCGGTGCACGTGGTCACCGCCAACGACTACCTGGTCGCGCGCGACGCACAGCAGCTGCAGCCGCTTGCGGCCGCACTCGGACTGCGCGTCGGCGCCGTGGTGCAGCCCGACGCGGCGCCGCAACGCCTGGCGGCCTATGCCTGCGACATCACCTACGTCACCGCCAAGGAACTCGTCTTCGACTACCTGCGCGATGCGCTGAGCGCGCCCGGTCGGCCGGCGCCGCCGCGACGCGCTGGCCGCGCCGCTGGCACGGCTCGGCCGCGAACAGCACGCGCCGCCGATGCTGCGCGGGCTGTGCATGGCGATCGTCGACGAAGCCGACGCGATCCTGATCGACGAGGCGCGCGTGCCGCTGATCCTGTCGCAGCGCGCCGGCACCGGCTGACGACGTGCAGCATGCCCACCAGGCGCTCGCGCTCGCGCGCGGCACTGCAAGCCGACATCGACTTCACGCTCGACCCCGCCGCCATGCGGGCCCAGCTGACCGAAACCGGCCGTGACCGCCTCGAGCCTTGCCGCCGGACGGCTGGCAGCGGCCGGCGCGTCCGCCGCGTGGCGCAATCGGCTGCACCGCGAGCATGCGGTCGCAACCGCACTCGCCGCGCTGCACCTGTACCGGCGCGACCGCCACTACCTGGTGCGCGACGGCAAGGTGCAGATCATCGACGAAACGACCGGCCGCATCGCCGAAGGCCGGGTCTGGTCGAAGGGCCTGCACCAGTTCATCGAGCTCGAAGCGAGGCTGCGAACCATCGCCCTCGATGGCCACGCTCGCGCAGCTCACCTACCAGCGCTTCTTCCCGCGCTATCTGCGGCTCGGCGGGCTGAGCGGCACGCTGGTCGAGGCGCGCACCGAGCTGATCGCCACCTACGGCACCGCGGTGCGGCGCATCGCGTTGCGCCGGCCGTGCCGGCGCGTGGTCGGGCCGGCCCGCCTCTACCCCGACCACGCGGCGCTGTGGCCGGCGGTGCAACGGCGCGTGACCGAGCTGCACGCCGCCGGCCGGCCGGTGCTGGTCGCGACCGATTCGGTCGCCGATGCGCAGTCGCTCGCCGCCGTGCTCGCCGCGCAGCGGCCTGCCGCACGCCGCAGCTGCATGCGCGCAACGACGGCGATGAGGCCGCCATCGTCGCGCGCGCCGGCCAGCGCGGCGCGATCACCGTCACCACCAACCTGTCGGGCCGCGGCACCGACATCGAGCTCGGCCCCGGCGTGGCCGAGCTCGGCGGGCTGCACGTGATCTGCTGCCAGCTCAACAGCGCCCGCCGCATCGACCGCCAGCTCGCCGGCCGGGCCGCACGCCAGGGCGATCCCGGATCGGTCGAGACGATGCTGTCGCTCGACACCGCGCTGCTCGCGCGCGCCCTGCCGGCGCCGCTGCGCGCGTTGCTGCAGCGCCACGGCGCTGCGCTGCCGTCGCTGCTGGTGCGTGCCCTCGCCCGCTGGCCGCAGGCGGCCGAGGAAGCGCGCCAGCGCACCGAACGGCGCCGGCTGATCGACCACGACGAGCGCAGCGAGCGCCAGCTCGGATTCGGCGGTGCCGCCGAGTGAGCCCCTTCCCCATCCAGATCCCATCCCCCACTCCAGCCATGCCCAAGCACCCCTCCATCGCTGCTCATCGCTCCGGACGCCCCGCCGCGCCGTGGCGCAGCACGCTGATCGGCGCCGCGCTGCTCGGCGCGACCACCTTCGCTGCCGCGGCGCAGCCGGTCGGCTGCCTGATCGAGGCCGAGCGCGTCACCGATGTCGGCACCCCGGTGGTCGGCATCATCGACAAGGTGTCGGTCGAGCGCGGCGACGCGGTGCGCAAGGGTCAGGTGCTGGCGGTGCTGCGCGCACCGGTCGAACGCGCGTCGCTCAGCGTGGCGAGCTCGCGCGCCGACTCGCATGCCGAACTGCAGGCGGCGATGGCCGCGGCAAAGTTCAACCAGGAGCGGCTGCAGCGCGCCGAAGACCTGTTCCGCCAGAAGTTCATTTCGCAGCAGGCGCTCGACCAGGCGCGCAGCGAGGCCGACCTGGCGGCGCAGAAGCTGGTGCAGGCGCGCGAGCAGCGCACGGTATCGCGCCAGGAGCGCGAGGTGGCCGCCGCCCAGCTCGAGCAGCGCACCATCCGCAGCCCGCTCACCGGCGTGGTGGCCGAACGCTTCGTCTCGGCCGGCGAACGGGTCGACGACAAGCCGCTGCTGCGCGTGGCCAAGGTCGATCCGCTGCGGGTGCAGCTGGTGGTACCGGTCGCGCTGTACAACCAGATCCGCATCGGCGGCAGCGTGCGGGTGGTCCCGGAACTGCCCGGCTCGCAGCCGGTGAATGCCAACGTGACGATGGTCGACAAGGTGGTCGACGCAGCCAGCAACACCTTCCGCGTCCACCTCGAACTGCCGAACCCCGACGGCGCGCTGCCGGCCGGGCTGCGCTGCAAGGCGGACGCTGCCGCTGCCGGCGACGCTGGCGAAGGCGCCGGCGCAGAACCCGAACTGAACCGGCCGGCTGCCGCCTGAGCTGGCCAGATGATGCAACGCAAGCGGCCGGCGCAACCGGTCCACCGGCTGCTGGTCGAGGAGCTCGAGCAGCGCATCCTCTATTCGGCCGACACGGGGTGGCTCGCACCGGCGGTCGATGCCCGCCTGGTCGACGAATCGGACCGTGCGGCGCCGGCAGCGATGCCGGCGGCCCCGGCGGCCGCGGCGCAGGCACTCGGCCGCGACCGAGATCATCTTCATCGACGGCCGCGTACCCGATGCCTGGCGGCTGGCCGACGAGCTGATGCGCAGCCGCGGTGACGGCCGCATGTTCAGCATCGCGATCCTCGCCGCCGACGAGGACGGCGTGGCACAGATCGGCCGCGCGCTGGAGTCCGAGCGCGACCTGGCTGCCATTCACCTCGTCTCGCACGGCGCCGACGGAGCACTCGAGATCGGCGCGACACGGCTCGATCAGGCGCGTCTCGCGGCCAGCGCTGAAGCGGTGGCGGCTTGGGGGCGCTCGCTCGCCTCGGGCGCAGACCTGCTGCTGTACGGCTGCGGGGTGGCACAGACAGCGGCCGGGCAGGCCTTCGTGAACGAGATCGCGCGCCTGACCGGCGCCGACGTTGCCGCCAGCACCGATCTCACCGGTCACTCGGCATTCGGCGGCGACTGGGCGCTGGAATATGCGCGCGGTCGCATCACGGCCGATGCCTTGTTCGATGCAGCGTTCCAGCATGCATGGACCGGCACGCTGGCGATTGCGGTCGACCCGGCATCGTCTGCCGCGACCGTCACCACCGGCAGCAGCCTGAACTTCTTGCACACGGTCGGAACCGGCGCAAATCGGCTGCTGCTGGTCGAAGTCGCGCTGGCCGACAACGAGGCGGTCACGTCCGTCCGCTACGGGGGCGCGCCGCTGACGCTGCTGTCGGCGGTGACCGAGTCCGGCGACAAGGTGCGCGCCGAACTGTGGTATCTCGTCGCCCCGGCGAGCGGCACGCACGCGGTCGACGTGTCCCTGGGAACGAGCAAGCGCTTCACCGCAGGCGCGGTCAGTTTCTCGAATGTCAACCAGCTCACGCCGCTCGGCGCGCCCATCGCCCTGAGCGGAAGCGGCAGCGCACCCTCGGTGGTGATGACGTCGAACGCCGGAGATCTGGTGCTCGATCTCGTCTCGATGCGGGATCGGGACGGCGCGACGGTTGGACCTGCGCAGACGGCGCTGTGGACGAACACCACCGGCAACGGCAGTGCGGATTCGTACGGCGCAGGCAGCATCGAGCCGGGCGCTGCGTCGGTGACGATGAGCTGGGCCAGCGTCGGCGCGGGGGCCGGCGAGTGGGCCGCGATCGCGGTGTCGATCAAGGCCAATGCGCCGCCGGTGCTGACGACCTCGGGCGGCACGCTTGCCTATGCCGAGAACCAGGTCCCAACGCCAATCGATCCGGCGCTGGCGTTGAGCGATGCCGACAGCGCCTCGCTGGCCGGCGCGACGGTCTGCATCGACATCGGCTACGAGAGCGGCGCCGACCTCCTCGCCTTCACCGACCAGAATGGCATCAGCGGCAGCTGGAATGCCGCCACCGGCGTGCTGACGCTGAGCGGCAGCAGCAGCATCGCAAACTACCGGACCGCGCTGCGTTCGGTCGTCTACTCGAACACCAACGACGCGCCGAGCGCGGCGACGCGCAGCGTGGCTTTCACGGCCACCGACGGTACGCTGACGAGTGGCGCCGCCAGCCGTTTGATCAGCGTCACGCCGGTCAACGACGCACCGTTCCTCGACAGCAGTCGATCCCCGATGCTGGCGGCGATCATCGAGGACAGCAGTGCCCCGATCGGCGCGGTCGGGACACTCGTCTCCGCGCTGGTCGATCCGACCATGCCGGCAGGCGGTCTGGACAACGTGAGCGACCCCGACAGCGCGGCCGAATACGGGATCGCGATCATCGCGGCGGCGAATGCCAACGGAACCTGGCACTACTCGACCGACAGCGGCCGCAGCTGGCAACCACTCGGCGGAGTCGGTCCGGGCGCGGCGCGCCTGCTCGCGGCCGATTCCGATACACGCGTTTATTTCCAGCCGAACCCGGACTGGAACGGCACGCTGGCGAGCGCGATCACCTTCCGCGCCTGGGACCAGACCAACGGCCTCATCAACGGCGGCCTTGCCAACACCACGGTCAATGGCGGCAGCAGTGCGTACAGCAACGCAACCGATACCGCCAGCCTGGTCGTCAATCCGGTCAATGACGCGCCGGTGCTCGACAACTCCGGCACGATGTCGCTGCCGAACGGGCTGCAGGATGCAGCCGCTCCGGCCGGCATGACGGTGGCGGCGCTGATCGCCAGCGCCAGCGGGGATCGCATCGCCGATGTCGATGCCGGTGCGGTCGAGGGCGTTGCGATCACAGCCGCCAGCAGTTCGATCGGCACCTGGCAGTACTCGACCGACGGGGGCTCGATCTGGAACGCGGTCGGCAGCGTCAGCAATGCGCAGGCCCGCCTGCTCGGTGCCACACCGTCGGACATGATCCGGTTCGTATCCAATCCTGGCGCCAGCGGCAGCGCAAGCTTCTCGTTCCGGGCCTGGGACCGCAGCGAGGGGCAGTCGAGCGGCACCCCCAACATCGACACCGCCAGCAATGGCGGCAGCACGCCGTTCAGCACCGCAACCCAGGTGGCCAGTGTCTATGTCGAGCCACTGCAGGTGATCCTGTGGCTGTCGACCAGCGGCGACGTCGCCGCCAGCGGCGTCCCCGGCGCCGCCAACTGGAGCCAGTCGAGCGTGCTGGCCGTCGGAGACCCGGGTCTCTCGTTCGGCAGCGGCAGCACCGGCGGGCGGGTCAGCAGCGTGGTCGATTTCGACGGCTTCGGCAGCGATGTCGACATCGTGGGCCTGCACCGCGTCGGACGCGCGGTGACGCTCAGCGGTACCGGCATCACCGGAGGGTCGATCAGCCTGCAGGCCGGTGACGTGCTGTTCGTCACCGCCGCTGCAGAAACCCTCGCCACCGGCGCGAGCACGCCGCCTGTCGGCTGGAGCAGCAGCATCGGCACGGCGGCCGGCGGCGTCTACGCCTACCGACCGGCCAGCGTCGGCGACTACGGCAGTGGCTACTTCCGGCACATCATCACCGATCCGGGCGCCAACACGACGCGCGAGATCGCGCTGGTCGAGACCGCCACCAGCGTGGGCGGCACCGTGCTGGCGGCCGGCGACCTGCTGTTCACGCAGACCGGAAACCTTCAGCAGAACAGCATCTACTGGTACCGCACCGCAAGCGACAGCAACACCCAGCTGATCAGCGGCGCACAGGTCGGCATCCCGGGCGGCGGCGGCGGCGGCGTCTCGATCGACAGCCTGGACCTGGTCCAGGGCAGCTTCACCGCCGGCGGCGTGGCCTTCCAGGCCGGCGATCTGCTGGTCGGCTTCGACAAGCAGGTCAGCGGCGTCGGCGGCGGCTCGAGCACGCTGATCGCAATGCCGCAGGATGTGGTGCGCATGCGCTTCAGCGCCACCACCTCCGGCGCGGGCACGGCGGTGGCTGGCGCCGCGATGGTGTTCGATGGCGACGGCGATGCCAAGTTCGACACCGCGGCCGAGAACATCGATGCGATTTCGCTGCTGGTCCGCAGCGCCGGCGGCAACCTGCCGCCAACGCTGACGCTGCCCGGGCCGGCGCTCGCGTATGCCGAGGGCAGCGGTGCGGTGCTCGTCGATGTCGGGACCACGGTGACCGACCTCGATTCGATCGATCTCGATACCGGCGTGCTGTTCGTCGACTTCCGCGGCAGCGGCACCGCGAGCGACCGCCTCGGCATCCGCAACCAGGGCACCGCGCCCGGGCAGATCGGCATTGCCGGCACCGATGTCAGCCACGGCGGCGTGCTGATCGGCAACCTGTCCGGCGGCACCGACGGCTCGACGCCGCTGGTCATCAGCCTGAATGCCAATGCGACACCCGCCGCGGTGCAGGCGCTGCTGCGCAACCTGACCTACAGCAACGTCTCGAACAACCCGTCGACGGTGCCGCGCACCCTGCGGCTGCTGCTGTCCGATGGCGACGGCGCGACCAGCAGCCCGGTGACCAAGGTGATCAACATCACCAATGTCAACGATCCCCCGATTGCATCGGTCGACGCCTATTCGACCCGCGAGGACACCTCGCTGGTGATCGCACCGTCGACCGCCGGCCTGACGAACTGGTGGGGCTTCAACGAGGGCGGGTCGAGCCAGACCACGGCGAGCAGCGGCACGCTCGGCAACGGCGGCACCCGCGGCAGCACCGCCGGCACCGATGCAAGCGACCCGAGCTGGGATGGCGGGCTGCTCGGCGGTGCCGGGCTGTCGTTCGACGGCGCGGGCCAGCATGTGCAGACCAGCAGCACGGAGCTCAGCACGGCGGCTGCTTTCTCGCTCTCGGCCTGGTACCGGGCCGATGCGACCAGCGGCGCACAGCACCTGCTGTGGCAGGGTTATGCGGGTGGCAACGGCCACGGCGATGCCGGGTCGACCTCGCCCGCCACGTCCGAGATGAGCCTGTCGATCGGCGGCAATTCGGCAACCTACAACAATCGACTGGTGTTCTCGCTCGGCTACGACGTGCCGGCCAACGGCGCCGATTCGATCCTGATCGTCTCGGCATCCGATTTCAGCGACACCAGCCGCTGGCACCATGTGGCGGTCAGCGTGGCCGACATCGGCGGCGGGGTGATGCGGGCGTCGCTCTACGTCGACGGGCGGCTCGAAGGCTCCGGTACCGGCACCCAGAACGACCGTTCGGCCTGGGGGGCGCTGCGGATCGGCGCCGCCGGCGACGGCAGCCGCGCCTTCAAAGGCAGGATCGACGAGGTCAGGATCTATGCAGCCGAGCTGACCGGTAGCCAGGTCCTGGCGGTGATGCAGCCTGGCGTGCTGGCGAACGACAGCGATGCCGACAGCGCGCCACTGCAGGTGGATCCGACGCTTGTCAGCGGACCTGCCAACGGCACGCTGGCGCTCCATGCCGATGGGTCGTTCAGCTACACCCCGAACGCCGATTTCCACGGTACCGACAGCTTCAGCTACCGGGCCAGCGACGGCATCGCGCAGTCCACCCCGGCCACGGTCACGATCAGCGTGAGTCCGGTCGCGGACACCCCGTCGGTCACCGGCGCGACGACCGACGAGGATACCCAGTCGAGCACCGGTCTGGTGATCACCCGCAACCCGGCCGATGGCGCGGAGGTCACCCATTTCAAGATCACGGCGATCAGCAACGGCAGCCTGTTCCAGAAGGATGGGACGACACCAATCGTTGCCGGCAGCTTCATCAGCTTCGCCGAGGCGAATGCGGGGCTGAGATTCACTCCGGTCGCCGGTTTCCATGGCAGCGGCAGCTTCCTGGTCCAGGCATCCAGATCGGCGTCCGACGCAGACCTTGGAGGCGCTGCCGTGCTGGCGACGGTCACGGTCACGCCGGTCAACGATGCGCCGACGACCTCGCCGGTCACGCTCGTGGCGATCGTCGAAGACAGCGGAGCGCGGCTGATCACGCAGGCCGAGCTGCTGGCGAATGCGGCAGATGTCGATGGTCCGTCGCTGACCGCCATCGGGCTCGTGATCAGCTCCGGCTCAGGCGCGTTGCTCGACAACGGCAACGGGACCTGGACCTATACCCCAGCTGCGAACGACGACACCGGCGTCGGCTTCAGCTACTGGGTCACCGACGGCAGCCTGAGCGCGCCAGGCAGTGCCACGCTCGACATCACGCCGGTCAACGATGCACCGACGACCGCCGAGTCACGCTGGCACCGATCGCCGAGGACAGCGGGTCGCGGTTGATCACGCAAGCGGAGTTGCTGGCCAATGCAGCGGATGTCGATGGCCCGTCGCTGACTGCGGTCGGCCTCGCGATCAGCTCGGGCGCCGGCACGCTGATCGACAACGGCGACGGCACCTGGACCTACACCCCGGCAGCCGAACGACGACACCGCGGTCAGCTTCAGCTACACCGTCACCGACGGCAGCCTGAGCGCGCCGGGCAGCCGCCACGCTCGACATCACGCCGGTCAACGATGCGCCGACCACCTCGGCCGGTCACGCTCGCTGCCGATCGCCGAGGACAGCGGACCGCGGCTGATCACGCAGGCCGAGTTGCTGGCCAATGCCGCGGATGTCGATGGTCCGTCCCTGACCGCGACCGGCCTTGTGATCAGCTCGGGCTCCGGCACGCTGCTCGACAACGGCGACGGCACCTGGACCTATACGCCGGCGGCGAACGACGACACCGGCGTCAGCTTCAGCTACTGCGTCACCGACGGCAGCCTGAGCGCGCCGGGCACCGCCACGCTCGACATCACGCCGGTCAACGATGCACCGACGACCTCGCCGGTCACGCTCGTGGCGATCGCCGAGGACAGCGGAGCGCGGCTGATCACGCAGGCCGAACTGCTGGCCAACGCCGCGGATGTCGACGGTCCCTCCCTGACCGCCACCGGCCTGGCGATCAGCTCGGGCGCCGGCACGCTGGTCGACAACGGCAACGGGACCTGGACCTATACCCCGGCCGCGAACGACGACACCGGCGTCAGCTTCAGCTACACCGTCACCGACGGCAGCCTGAGCGCGCCGGGCACGGCCACGCTCGACATCACGCCGGTCAACGACGCGCCGACGACGCTCGCCGGTCGACGCTGGCAGCCGATCGCCGAGGACAGCGGGCCACGGCTGATCACGCAGGCCGAGCTGCTGGCCAACGCGTCGGATGTCGATGGTCCCTCCCTGACCGCGATCGGCCTCGCGATCAGCTCGGGCGCCGGCACGCTGGTCGACAACGGCGACGGGACCTGGACCTACACCCCGGCGCCGAACGACGACACCGGCGTCAGCTTCAGCTACACGGTCACCGACGGCAGCCTGAGCGCGCCGGGCACGGCCACGCTCGACATCACGCCGGTCAACGATGCGCCGACGACCTCGCCGGTCACGCTGGTGCCGATCGCCGAGGACAGCGGGCCGCGGCTGATCACGCAGGCCGAGCTGCTGGCCAACGCCTCGGATGTCGACGGTCCCTCCCTGACCGCGATCGGCCTCGCGATCAGCTCGGGCGCCGGCACGCTGGTCGACAACGGCGACGGCACCTGGACCTACACCCCGGCCGCGAACGACGACACCGCCGTCAGCTTCAGCTACACGATCACCGACGGCAGCCTGAGCGCGCCGGGCACCGCCACGCTCGACATCACGCCGGTCAACGATGCGCCGACGACCTCGCCGGTCACGCTGGCTGCGATCGCCGAGGACAGCGGAGCGCGGCTGATCACGCAGGCCGAACTGCTGGCGAATGCGGCGGATGTCGACGGTCCCTCGCTGACCGCGATCGGCCTTGCGATCAGCTGCGGGCGCGGGCACGCTGGTCGACAACGGCGACGGCACCTGGACCTACACGCCGGCTGCGAACGACGACACCGCCGTCAGCTTCAGCTACACGGTCACCGACGGCAGCCTGAGCGCGCCGGGCACCGCCACGCTCGACATCACGCCGGTCAACGATGCGCCGACGACGTCGCCGGTCACGCTGGTGCCGATCGCCGAGGACAGCGGACCGCGGCTGATCACGCAGGCCGAACTGCTGGCGAATGCGGCGGATGTCGACGGTCCCTCGCCTGACCGCCATCGGCCTTGTGATCAGCTCGGGCGCCGGCACGCTGGTCGACAACGGCGACGGCACCTGGACCTATACGCCGGCAGCCAACGACGACACCGCCGTCAGCTTCAGCTACACGGTCACCGACGGCAGCCTGAGCGCGCCGGGCACGCGCCACGCTCGACATCACGCCGGTCAACGATGCGCCGACGACCTCGCCGGTCACGCTCGTGCCGATCGCCGAGGACAGCGGAGCGCGGCTGATCACGCAGGCCGAGCTGCTGGCCAATGCGGCCGATGTCGACGGTCCGTCCCTGACCGCCATCGGCCTCGTGATCAGCTCGGGCTCCGGCTCGCTTGTCGACAACGGCAACGGGACCTGGACCTATACCCCGGCAGCCGAACGACGACACCGGCGTCAGCTTCAGCTACACGTCACCGACGGCAGCCTGAGCGCGCCGGGCAGGCCACGCTCGACATCACGCCGGTCAACGATGCGCCGACGACCTCGCCGGTCACGCTCGTGCCGATCGCCGAGGACAGCGGGCCGCGGCTGATCACGCAGGCCGAGCTGCTGGCCAATGCGGCCGATGTCGATGGTCCGTCGCTGACCGCGATCGGCCTCGTGATCAGCTCGGGCTCGGGCACGCTGCTCGACAACGGCAACGGGACCTGGACCTATACGCCGGCAGCCAACGACGACACCGGCGTCAGCTTCAGCTACACGATCACCGACGGCAGCCTGAGCGTTCCGGGCACCGCCACGCTCGACATCACGCCGGTCAACGATGCACCGACTACTTCGCCGGTCACGCTCGTGCCGATCGCCGAGGACAGCGGGCCGCGGCTGATCACGCAGGCCGAACTGCTGGCCAACGCGGCCGATGTCGATGGCCCGTCACTGACCGCGATCGGCCTCGCCATCAGTTTCGGATCGGGAACGCTGGTCGACAACGGCAACGGGACCTGGACCTATACGCCGGCAGCCAACGACGACACCGGCGTCAGCTTCAGCTACTCCGTCACCGACGGCAGCCTGAGCGTGCCGGGAGCCGCCACGCTCGACATCACGCCGGTCAACGATGCACCGACTACCTCGCCGGTCACGCTCGTGCCGATCGCCGAGGACAGCGGGCCACGGCTGATCACGCAGGCCGAGCTGCTGGCGAATGCGTCGGATGTCGATGGTCCCTCCCTGACCGCTATCGGCCTTGCGATCAGCTCGGGCTCAGGCACGCTTGATCGACAACGGCGACGGGACCTGGACCTACACCCCGGCTGCGAACGACGACACCGGCGTCAGCTTCAGCTACACCGTCACCGACGGCAGCCTGAGCGCGCCGGGCACCGCCACGCTCGACATCACGCCGGTCAACGATGCACCGACGACGTCGCCGGTGATCCTCGTGCCGATCGCCGAAGACAGCGGGTCACGTCTGATCACGCAGGCCGATCTGCTGGCCAACGCCTCGGATGTGGACGGTCCCGTCCCTGACCGCCACCGGCCTCGCGATCAGCTCGGGCGCCGGCACGCTGGTCGACAACGGCAACGGGACCTGGACCTACACGCCGGCAGCCGATGACGACACCGGCGTCAGCTTCAGCTACACCGATCACCGACGGCAGCCTGAGCGTTCCGGGCACCGCCACGCTCGACATCACGCCGGTCAACGATGCGCCGGCGACCACCGTAGTCACGCTGACACCGATTTCCGAGGACAGCGGGTCGCGGCTGATCACGCAGGCCGAGCTGCTGGCGAATGCGGCCGATGTCGACGGTCCCTCGCTGACCGCCATCGGTCTTGCGATCAGCTCGGGCTCGGGCACCCTGGTCGACAACGGCGACGGCACCTGGACCTATACCCCGGCAACCAACGACGACACGGGCGTCAACTTCAGCTACACCATCATCGATGGCAGCGCCAGCGTGGTCGGCAGCGCGACGCTCGACCTGCTCCCGGTCGATGACACGCCAGTCACGTCGCTGGTGATCCTGGCTTCGATCCCCGAGGACGGCGCTGCGCGGCTGATCGGGCAGGCGGACCTGCTTGCGAATGCGTCCGACATCGACGGACCGGCGCCACAGGCGTTCGGTCTGGTGATCACCGGCGGGTCGGGCACGCTGCTCGACAACGCGGACGGAAGCTGGTTCTACCGACCAGCCGCCGGGGGCGCCGGACGAGTCGACTTCGGCTACCGCGTCGGTGCAGGGTCTGCGACCGTACTTGGCCAGGCGCAACTCGAGGTGACACAGGCTCCGGCTCCGGCTCCGGCTCCGGCTCCGGCTCCGGCTCCGGCACCAGCACCAGCACCAGCACCAGCACCAGCACCAGCACCAGCACCAGCACCAGCACCAGCACCAGCACCAGCACCAGCACCAGCACCGGCACCAGCACCGCACCAGCACCGGCACCCGAACCAGCTCCAGCTCCAGCCCCAGCCCCAGCCCCAGCCCCAGCCCCAGCCCCAGCCCCAGCTCCAGCACCTGCGCCGGTGCCAGCGCCGGCACCTGCGCCCTTCCTGACCCTCAGTCCGCTGACGATCGAGGGCGAACAGGCGATCGCCTTCGATCCGTCCCGGCTGCAGACAGGGGCACCGGTCGACGAGGTGCAGGCCGACCTCTGGTTTTCAGTGGGCGAGGTCCGCCATGGACGTTTCGAATACCTCGACCGCCCCGGACAGGAAACCACGCGGTTCACGCAGCCGGAGATCGCCGCGGGCCGGGTGGTCTTCGTCTCCACCAGCGCGGTCGATCAGCCGTCGTTCACCCTGACCGTGCATCGCGGTGAGGTGACCGGCCAGACGGCGCAGGCGCAGATCGATTTCCGGCGTTCGATACTCGCCGTCCGCGACACGAACGGCCTCGCCGCGGCACCCGGAACCCACAGCATGGCGCTGCAGGTGCTGCCAAGCGACCCGACGTGGCAGGGCGACGACCGGGCGTTCGGCTCGCCCGATCCCGTCCGCGAGACGGCGGCGGCGGCGGCAGGTCCGGCAGGCCGGCCATTGCCCGCATCGGTACCAGCGCAGTCCGAATCGGCGGATCCGCTCGGAGCGGCTGCCGCGGTCGACGACAGCCGGGCTGCTACCGGCCGACGCGGGCCGGACGCGACCGACAGCGCGACAAGGCGTCCCGCTGACAACCGACCGGACGGCTTCGACGTCCGCATCTCGGCCGACGATTACCTGATCGAGGCGACCCGAATCGACATGCTGCTTGCGCAGGCGGCGCAGACCCGGTCCGACACCGAAGGCCCGCTGCAGAGCCGCCTCTCCGACAGCGGCTCGAAGGCGGATCAGGAAGGCTCGGGCAGCCTCGGGTTCGCCGATGTCGCGCAGGCCAGCGGTCTTGCGCTGACCGCCGGCACGGTCTGGTGGGCGCTGCGCGCCGGCAGCCTGCTGACAGGGTTGATGGTATCGCTGCCAGCGTGGCGACATGCCGACCTGCTGGCCGTGCTGCCGGACGAGGACGACGAAGACGACCGCTGGGAGCAGGCCGAGGACAGCGAATCGGCGCGCGACGAGCGCAGTGTGGACCGCGTGTTCGAAGGGCAGCCCTGACCGATCGGGTGCGCGGTTGCCGAAAGATGGCGGGTTTCGTGGCGGGTATTCGGCGTTTCGGAAAGCACCTCAGCCGGCACCATGCCGGAACACGGACCCCCCCATTCAAAGGGGGCGTGACCGGCGGCCCGCATGAAACGACCCGATTCGCAACGAAATTCCGGACTGGACAGGCAGGCAGGCCACACCGACCGACGGCCGTGTGACGGTGCGCCTGCGCCCCTTACAGATTTCCGCGCACCGGCCGAAAACCCTTGATGCGCTGCCCGCCATGCCTCCCGCATCCGCCGTGTCGGGCGGCCCGCGGCATCCACTGAACGACTCCCGAGCGGCGAACCGAGCGCAACGCAGCATGGCCTTCCCTGCCTCATCCCACTGGCCGCGCCAGCAACTGCTGGTCGAGGAGCTCGAGGCACGCATCCTGTATTCGGCCGATGCAGCGGCCCTGCTCGGCTTGGCCGGCGCGCCCTCGGGTGCCAGCGCCGAGATCCGGCTGGTCGATGCCGGATCGCAGGCCTTGCTTGCCGCGGGTGAGCGCACGAGTCACGCCGCGCTGGTGCAGCCGCGCGAGCTGGTCTTCGTCGACAGCCGGGTACCGGATGCGATCGCGCTGGCCGACGAACTGATACGCGCGCGCGGCGGCGACCACCTGTTCGACATCGTGATCCTGGACGCTGGCGGCGACGGCGTCGCACAGATCAGCGAGCTGCTGGCGACCGAGCGCGGCCTGGCTGCGATCCACATCATTTCGCACGGGAGCGATGGCGCGATCGAGATCGGCAGTGGCCGGCTCGACATGACACGACTCGCGGTCGACGGTGCAGCAGTGGCCCGCTGGGGCGACGCGTTGGCCGCCGGCGGCGACCTGCTGCTCTACGGCTGCCAGGTGGCCGAAGACGTGGCCGGCCGCGCCTTCGTGCAGCAGCTCGCGCTGCTGACCGGCGCCGACGTGGCCGCAAGCACCGACGTCAGCGGCGCGGCCCTGCCGGGCGTCAACTGGAGCCTCGAATATGCGACCGGCACCATCGAGGCGAGCCGGGTCGCCGAGTCGCTGCGCGTGGTCGAGTGGCAGGGCGTGCTCGCGACCGTGCCCGGCACCGCGATCTTTCGCGACAGCGCATCGGATCCGACGCCGCGGACCAACCGCTGGGACGGCAACGCATACGCTGCCACGGGCAGTCCCAGCGCCACCGACGCCGGCGCCTGGAAAATCATTGAAGCGGCCGAAGCGCCGACGCGCAACGAGATCATCGCGGTCGGCATCGACAATGCCAACCTGATCCAAGCCCAGATCTGGAACGGCGCCGGCTGGTCGCTGGCGCCGATCAGCGGCACCACCACGGCCTCGACCTACCACTCGTTTGACGTTGCCTACGACGAGGTCAGCGGGAATGCGATGGTGGTCTGGAGCGACACCAACCAGCTCGTCTACCGCACCTGGAACGGCAGCGCCTGGTCGGCGCAGTCGGTGGTCACCGCCTACACCGGCACCGAACCCCTGGAAATACGCCTTGCCGCCAAACCCGGCGGCGGCGAGATGGTGGTGGTTGTCAGCGATGTCTCGAAAAACAGCCAGGCGCTGGTGTGGAACGGCAGCAGCTGGGGCAACCGCCAGGCACTCGGCACCGCGTCGGCCAGCCTGCCGGTGGTCGGCGTCGCCTATGAGCAGACCAGCGGCAACGCGATGGTGGTGTATGCCAGTGGCGCCTCGGCCGACGCCTACTACCGAAGCTGGTCCGGCGGCACCTGGGGCACGCAGCAGACCCTGACCGCCCCGGCCGGCATCAGCAGCTCGGTGCACTGGACCCAGGTTGCGACCGATGCCAGCCCCGGCAGCAACCGGATCGCGGTCGGCTTCGTGACCAATGCGCCAAGAACCTGGTTCGCAGTCTGGGACGGCGCGGCATGGAACGCAACCGACAAGCTGGTGGCGCCGTCGAATGCGCCCGATGCCACCTTCCTCACCGTCGACGTCGCCTTCGAGCATGACAGCGGTGCGCTGGTGGCGGCCTACGCCCAGGCCGGCAACAACAATGTGCTCGTGAACCGCTGGACCGCCGGCAGCGGCTGGGGCGCGCAGCAGGTCGCCGCCGCGCTCGGCAGCGTGCCGAATTCGATATCGCTCGACGCTGCACCATCCGGCAACGCGGTGATGCTGATGGCGCAGTCGGGATCGAAGGCCCTCACCAGCACGCTCTGGAGCGGCTCGACCTGGGCGGCTCCGGTGCAGTTGACCGCCAACACCACGCAGACCAAGAACCAGCCGTTCGCCTACGCGTGGGACATGCAGCCGGCGCTGACCGAGCTGACGGTCGATACCGTGAGCGACGTGGCCGACGGCAACACCTCGTCGATCGCTGCACTGCTGGCCGACCGGGGCGCCGACGGACGCATCTCGCTGCGCGAGGCGATCCTGGCCGCCAACAACAGCCCCAACGCCTCGACGCCCGACACGATCCGCTTCAACATCACCGATCCACTGATCGGTGGGGCCCACACGATCCGGCCGACCAGCGCCCTGCCGACGATCACCGGTTCCCTGGTGATCGACGCGACGACCGAACCCGACTTTGTCGGCACGCCGGTGGTCGAACTCGACGGCAGCCTGGCCGGCGGCTCCCCCGGCGCGCTCGGCGTGATCGGCCTGCACATCAGTGCCGGCAACAGCACGATCAAGGGCCTGGCGATCAACCAGTTCAGCGGCCCCGGGATCCGGTTCAATACCAACGGCGGCAACGTGCTGCAGGCCAACTACATCGGCACCGATGTCACCGGGCTGGTCGATCGCGGCAATGGTTTCTACGGCGTCTATGTGCTCAATGTCGGCAACAACCTGATCGGCGGCAGTCTCGCGGCGCTCGGCAACCTGATCTCGGGAAACGACAGCCACGGCATCACGATCGGGCTGGCCGGCGCGACCGGCAACCTGGTGCAGAACAACCGCATCGGCACCGCCGCCGACGGCGTCACCGCCCTCGGCAACATCGGATCGGGCATCCTGCTGAGCGGCTCGGCCGGAAACCCGGTCAATGCCAACCAGATCGGCGGCAACACGATCGCCTGGAATGGCGGCAAGGGCATCACGGTAACCGTCGGCGCCGGCAACTCGATCCTCGGCAACCGCATCCACTCGAACACCGATCTCGGCATCGACCTCGGGGATGACGGCGTCACCGCCAACGATGCCGACGACAGCGACACCGGCAGCAACGGCTTCCAGAATTTCCCGACGATCACCAATGCGTCGACCAACGGCAGCCAGGTCAGGCTGTTCGGCAGCTTCGCCAGCGCAGCGTCGCGCAGCTACCGGCTCGAATTCTTCTCGAGCCCGGTGGCCGACCCGAGCGGACACGGCGAAGGCCGCAGCTACCTCGGCTCGACCCTCGTTACGACCGACGCCGCCGGCAAGGTGAGTTTTGCAACGAGCTTGGCCGCACCGGTCGCCGCCGGCGAGGTGATCAGCGCCACCGCGACCGATACCGTCAGTGGCGACACCTCGGAATTCGCTGCCAGCCGTACCGTGGTCGCAAGCGTGGCGCCGATCGTCACCCTGCCAGGCGCTGCGGTCACCTATGTCGAAAACGCCGTCCCGCTGCTGATCGACGGCGGCGCCACCGTCGCCGACATCGATTCAGCCGATTTCGACACCGGCAGCCTGACGATCGACCTGAGTGTCAACGCCAGCGCCGACGACCGGCTGGGCATCCGCCATGAAGGCACTGGCGCCGGCCAGATCGGCGTCGCCGGCAGCAGCATCAGCCACGGCGGCACCGTGATCGGCAGCTTCACCGGCGGAACGAGCGGCTCGGCACCGTTGGTGATCACGCTCAACGCCAACGCGAGCGCTGCCGCGACCCAGCAGCTGCTGCGCAACGTCACTTACTCGAACACATCGGAGAACCCGTCGACCGCCGACCGCACCGTGCGTGTCGTCCTGGCCGATGGCGACGGCGGCACCAGCGCACCAGTGACTCAGACGATCCGAGTCAGCGCGGTGAACGATGCGCCGGTGGTGACCGCCGGGGGCGTGCTCGCCTACACCGAGAACCAGTCGGCGACGGCCATCGACGGCGCGCTGACGGTGGTCGACGTCGACCATGCGATGCTGGTCCGCGCGTGGGTCGCGATCAGCTCGAATTACGCCAACGGCCAGGACAGCCTCGGCTTCACCACCCAGAACGGCATCAGCGGACTCTGGGATGCGGCGACCGGCGTGCTGACGCTCAGCGGCTCGTCCTCGGTCGCCAACTACCAGGCGGCACTGCGGTCGGTGTCGTACGTCAATGCGAGCGAAAACCCCTCGACCGCATCGCGCACCGTCTCGTTCAGCGTCGATGACGGTGTGTCGGTCAGCGCGGTGGCGACCGCCACGATCAACCTGACCGCGGTCAACGACGCGCCGACCGCGAGCAACCTGAATGCCGCGCAGGCCTATACCGAAGATGCGCCGCTCGCGTTGACACCGATCGTCATCGGCGATGTCGACAGCAGCAGCGTCAGTGCGACCCTGACGCTGTCGAATCCGGCCGTCGGCGGGCTCAACACCGGCACTTCCGGCAGCGTGACCTCGACCTACGACGCCGCCACCGGGATCTGGTCGGCGAGCGGTGCGATCGCCGATGTCAATGCCCTGCTGGCCGGGCTGGTCTTCACGCCGGCGCCGGACATGACTGCCAGCTTCACGATCGCCACCCGGGTCAGCGACGGCATTGCCGCGGCCTTGACCGGCACCAGGAACATGACCGGGGTCGCGGTGAACGATGCGCCGGTGGTCGTGACGAGCACCAGCACGCGCGCGTATCCGATCGGCGCATCCGCGCTCGCGGTCGATGGCAGTTTGAGCGTCGCCGATGTCGACAGCACGATCTTGACCCGCGCCACCGTCAGCATCGTCGGCGGCTATGTCAGCGGTCGAGATCAGCTCAACTTCGCCAACCAGATGCCCATCACCGGCAACTGGGTGGCGGCCACCGGCGTGCTCACCCTCAGCGGCAATGCAAGCGTGGCGCAATACCAGGCGGCGCTGCGCAGCGTCACTTTCCAGACCAGCAGCGCGACCTCGGGCGCCCGCCTGATCGCGTTCACCGCCAGCGACGGCAGCGCCACCAACGGAACCAGCGCCGTGGCGCTGCGCAGCCTGACCGTCGGGCAGGAAGTGCCCGCGCTGTGGCTGTCGTCGGTCGGCGACTCGACGACCTCGGCCGGCAGCGGTGGGCTCACGTACAACGACGGACAGATTGCACGGCTGTCGAATCCGAACCTTGCCCTCGGTCCCGGCGTGAGCAACGGCAGCTTCACCGGCGTCTTCGACATCGACCGCTTTGCCGCCGGCAACGCGAACATCAACGGCCTGCACGTGGTGCATTCGCCGATGACGGTCGGCAGCGTCGTTCCGGTCGTCCTGCAGCGCGGCGACATCCTGATCTCGCTCAAGAGCGCCGATACGCTCGGTGGCGTGGCGGTCACTGCGCGTGACATCGTTCGCTTCCGACCGACGACGCCTGGCGACTATGCCAGCGGCAGCTTCTCGCTGGTGCTGCGCGATCCGTTCGTCGGAGCCAATGTGCGCGACTTTGCGCTCGTCGAGACGCCGATGACGATCGGCGGCACCGCACTCCAGGCGGGCGACTTCCTGCTCGTCGGCAGCGGAGGCACCTATGACCGGGACATCGCCCTGTTCCGTCCGACCGACATGACCGGCAGCCCGACCGGCGGCTCGCTGTCGGTGCTGGTCGACGGCGACGCCACCTCTGCTGTCAACTTCGGCCGGCAGGTCTACGGCCTGGAGCTGGTGCAGCACGACACGAGCTTCGGCGGGGTCAGCCTGCGTCAGGGCCAGATGCTGGTCTCGGTCAATGGCACCGCCAACGTCGGCAGCGACAACCTGCCGGTCGAAGGGCGCGACGTATTCGTGCTCGACGTAACGGCCACCGGACACGCCACGTCGGCGGGAACCGCGACGATGCTGATGCGCGGCTCCGACCTGGGCCTGACCGGCGGCAGCGAGGAAGTCGATGCATTGGCGCTGGTCGGTGTCTACAACACCGCTCCGACGCTCGATGTCAGCCGCTCGCCGGCGCTGGCTGCGATCAACGAGGACAGCCCGGCGCCGGTTGGTGCGGTCGGCACGCTGGTGGCCGCATTGGTCGACCATGCACAGCCTGCGGGTCAGAACGACAACGTCGTCGACCCCGATACCGATGCCCAGCTCGGCATCGCGGTCATCGTTGCCGACACGTCGGCTGGCAGCTGGTGGTACTCGATCGACAACGGATGGAACTGGACCGCGCTCGGCGCGGTCAGCAGCAACAGCGCCAAGCTGCTCGCCGCCGACGCAGCGACGCGGCTTTATTTCCAGCCCAGCGCCAACCACGCCGGCACGCATGCCGCGGCCATCACCTTCCGCGCCTGGGACCGCACCGTCGGATCGAATGGCCAGAACTACAACACCTCGACCAGCGGCGGGGCGAGCGCCTTCAGCACCGATTTCGACGATGCAAGCCTGACCGTCAATGCCATCAACGATGCACCGGTGCGCACCAGCGCGGCGCCAGGCGCACTCGTCGTCAACGAGGACAGCGCCTCTGCGAGCGCGGTTTCGCTCGGCTTCGGCGGCCCGACCTATGCACCCGGTGGCGGCGCGGACGAGGCGAGCCAGACGCTGTCGGCCCAGATCACGTCGATCCCGCCGACCATCACGCTGTGGCTGGCCGACGGCACGACCGCGGTACCGGTCAATTCGACCCTGACCATCCCGCAGCTGCAGGGGCTGACGCTACCGCACGGTCGCCGATGCCAACGGCAGCGCGCTGCTCACCTGGACCGTGCGCGACAACGGCGGCATCGACAATGGCGGCAGTCGACAGCCTGGCCGAAAGCCGGACGATCACGATCACGCCGGTCAACGACGCGCCGGTGCTGACCGGCAGCAACGACCTTGGCGGCGTCAACCAGAACGCAAGCGTGAATCGCGGCACGCTGGTGTCCGATCTGATTGCCGGTCATGTCAGCGATCCCGATGCGGCCGCCGTCAGCGGCATCGCGGTGATCGGCGTCGACAACACCAACGGCAGCTGGCAGTACTCCCGCGATGCCGGGCTGCAGCTGGACCGCCTTCGATACGCCGACGACCGCGGTGGCGCGCCTGCTGGCTGCCGATGCGGACAGCTACGTGCGCTTCGTTGCGAATGCCAACTGGGTGGGACAGGTCTCCCCAGGGCTTGCCTTCCGGGCCTGGGACCAGACCACCGGCAGCGTCGGCGGAACTGCCGACACGGGCGCCAACGGCGGCACCACCGCCTTCAGCAGCGCCACCGCAGCCGCAGCGATCCGGGTCAATGCCTGGCCGGTCATCTTCACCGGCAGCTACTTCGAGAATTTCTCTTCGCTCGGCACCGCCGGCACGACAGATGGCGGTCGGCTACCGGGCGATGTTGATCGTGCGGCAGCGTCACCACCTACGGCGCCGGCGACGCCAATCGACGCGGCGGCATCGCGGCGGCAAACGTCGGCAACCAGACCCTGCTGGTCTGGAAGGAGGGCGACGCCAACATCGCGTCGACCAACCGCATCGCCAATGCGGGGTCGATCGGCAATGTCAACGATCGCGCGCTCGCCACCGGCCCGACCAACAACGCAGCCACGGTGATCGAACTGGCGATGCGCAATGCGACCGCCGGGCCGCTTGCCAGCATCCAGCTGGGCTATGACCTGAAGGTGCTTGCCAACGGAGAGGGCAACAAGACCGAGAGCACCGAGCGTCCGGGCTACGCCTTCTTCTACAGCCTGACCGGCGGCGCATCCGCCTCCGAATGGATCGGCGTGCCGGCGCTTGACAACGACGACGACGAACGTCGGCGCGATCACCGCCGTCAGCAGCCGGATCGACTTCGCGACACCATTGGCGGTCGGTGCGACGATGTTCTTCCGTTGGGCAGACGACAACGCCGACAACCTGTCGCCGGACCAGAACTTCGCGATCGACAACGTCTCGGTCCAGCGGTTGAACAACGCCGCCGGTGCTGGCCGCGATCGAGGCCGGCGCGCTCGGCCTGTCGAGAATGCGGCGCCCTCGCCGGTCAGCGCCACGCTGGCGATCAGCGACGTCGACGACGTCAACCTGACCGGTGCCACCATCGCCATCGGCAGCAACCACGTGCCGGGGCAGGACCAGCTGGTCTTCACCAACCAGAACGGCATCACCGGCAGCTGGGATGCAGCGACCGGCGTGCTGACGCTCAGCGGCAGCAGCTCGCTCGCCGAACTACCAGACCGCGCTGCGGTCGGTCGCCTACCTGAACACCAGCGACGCGCCGAGCACGCTGACACGCACGATCGCCTTCAGCGTGCGCGACGGCAGCAGCACCAGCAACCTCGCCAGCCGATCGGTCGATGTCGTCGCGCGCAACGATGCGCCGGTGCTGACCGGCAGCAACGACCTGCCGTCGATCAACCGCAACCCGGCAAGCCAACCCCGGCACGCTGGTAGCCGACCTGCTGACCGGCCAGGTCAGCCGATCCGGACGCGGCCGGCGCAGCGCGCGGCATCGCGGTCACCGTCGTCGACAACAGCAACGGCAGCTGGCAGTACTCGACCGACGGCGGCGCGAGCTGGATTGCGTTCGGCACGCCGACCGACGCCAGCGCGCGCGCCTGCTCGCGGCCGATGCGGCGCACGCGGGTGCGCTTCGTTCCGACCGCCGACTGGAGCGGCAGTGTCGTCGGTGGTCTGCGCTTCCAGGCCTGGGACCAGACCAGCGGCAGCGCCGGCGGGACTGCCGATGCGCGCGTCAACGGCGGCAGCAGCGCATTCAGCGCCAGCACGGCGAGTGCATCGATCAGCGTTCGGCGCAGCCAACACCGCACCGGTGCTGAGCGGCGCCAATCCGCTCGGCACCATCGCCGAAGATGCCGATCGGCAACGCCGGCACCAGCGGTGGCGGCCCTGATCGCCGGGCGCATCAGCGACGCCGACCCGGCGCGGTGACCGGCATCGCGGTGACGGCGGTCGACAACACGCAACGGCAGCTGGCAGTACTCGCGCGACGGCGGCGGCAGCTGGAGCGCGCTTCGGCACGCCCGAGTGCGCGCCGCCGCGCGGCTGCTCGCCGCCGATGCGACCACCTTCGTCCGCTTCGTTCCGGCCGCCGACTACAACGGCACGGTCGGCGCCGGCATCACGCTTCAAGGCCTGGGACCGCAGCACCGGCAACGCCGGGCGAGCACAGTCGACCTGACGTCGCTGGCGACCGTGCGCGACGAGTTCAGCCAGCGTCGCCTACGACAACAACGACGGCAGCGCGCGCTGGGCCACGCCTGGATCGACGTCGACGCCAGTCCGATCGGCGGCAGCTACCGCATCGTCGGCGGCCAGCTTCAGATCAAGACCAACAACGCGACCGACTCCCTGTCGCGCCAGGTCGACCTGTCGGCGCAACCAGTGCGACGCTCAGCTTCGACTACCTCAGCGACCTGAACGCCGGCAGCGGCGGACGGGTCGACATCCAGGTGTCGAACGATGGCGGTGCCAGCTACACCAGCATCGGCAGCTTCACCCAGCAGCATGCGCACCGGCAGCCGGCAGCTTCAGCGCCGACATCAGCGCCTTCATCGCCGGCAACACCCGCATCCGCTTTGCGACGCTCGGCATCTCGTCCGGGCGAGACGCTGCTGGTCGACAACCTGCAGATCGCCTGCGTCATCGAGCGGCGGCGGATCGACCGCCTACAGCAGCGCATCGGCCGCGTCGGCGATCACGGTCGACTCCGGTCAACGATGCGCCGGTGCGCACCAGCGCGGCGCCAGCGGCGATCGTGGCGGCCGAAGACAGCTCGAACCTGTCGGCAACCACGCTCGGACTCGCGGGCCTGACCTACGGACCCGGCGGTGTCGCCGACGAAGCCGGCCAGACGCTGACCTACGCGGTGACGGCGATCCCGCCGGCGATCACCCTCTGGCTCGCCGACGGCACCACACCGGTGTCGTGCGGCTCGACACTGACGCTGGTCGCAGCTGCTCGGGCTGAGCTACCGCACCGTCGCCGATGCGAACGGCAGCGGCAACGCTCCTCTGGTCGGTGCGCGACAACGGCGGCACCGCGCCGCGGTGTCGATACCCTGGCCGAGTCGCTCGCGATCACGATCACCCCGGTCAACGATGCGCCGGTCCTGCGCACCAGCAGCGGCACGCTCGCCTATACCGAGAACCAGCCTGCCACACCGGTCGATCCGGCACTGACCCTGGGCGATATCGACAGCGCGACGCTGGCATCGGCCCGGGTGACCATCTCGGTCAACTTCGCCGCCGGCCAGGACCGGCTCGTCTTCACCGACCAGAACGGCATCAGCGGCAGCTTCGACGCCGCCACCGGGGTGCTCAGCCTGAGCGGCGTGGCCACCGTCGCGAACTACGAAGCCGCGCTGCGCTCGGTCGGCTACCGCAACACCAGCGACGATCCGAGCACGCTGACGCGCACCGTCTCGTTCACCGTCAACGACGGCGCGCTCGGCAGCAATCCGGCGACGCGCAGCATCGTCATCACTGCCGGTCAACGATGCGCCGGTTGCCACAGCCAGTGCCGGCGCTGCCGCCTACATCGAAAACCAGCCCGCCGCTGCCGGTCGACCCGGCGCTGACGCTGGCCGATGTCGACAACGCGTCGCTCGCCTCGGCGACGGTCGCGATCACCGGCAACTTCGCCGCCGGCGAAGACCGCCTCGTCTTCACGAACCAGAACGGCATCGTCGGCAGCTTCGACGCAGCGACCGGCGTGCTCGAGCCTGATCGGGACCGCCTCGATCGCCGACTACCAGGCCGCGCTGCGCTCGGTCGGCTACCTGAACACGAGCGACGATCCGAGTGGCCTCGCTCGCACGGTCTCGTTCACCGTCAACGACGGCGCGCTGGCGAGCACCGATCGTCAGCCGCACGCGTCACCGTCACGCCGGTCAACGATGCACCGGTCGTGAACATCGGCGGCGGCAGCGCCTGGCCTATGCCGAGAACCAGCCGGCGATCGCGATCGACCCGACGCTGACGCTGGCCGATCTCGACAACACCACGCTGGCGGCGGCAACGGTGGCGATCAGCGGCAACTTCGCTTCGGGTGAGGACCGGCTCGTCTTCAGTGCCAGAACGGCATCAGCGGCAGCTTCGACGCCGCCACCGGCGTGCTGAGCCTGAGCGGAAGCGCTTCGGTCGGCGACTACCAGGCCGCGCTGCGTTCGGTCGCCTACCTCAACACCAGCGACGATCCGAGCGCGCTCGCGCGCACGATCTCGTTCTCGGTCAACGACGGCGCGCTGACGAGCAACGTCGCCAGCCGCAACGTCAGCGTCACGCCGGTCAACGATGCGCCGGTCGCCACCACCAGCGGCGGCATCGCTCGCCTACATCGAGAACCAGGCCGCCACTCGCGATCGATCCGGCGCTGACGCTGGCCGATCTCGACAACACCACGCTGGCAGCGGCGACGGTGGCGATCACCGGCAACCACGCCAGCGGCGAAGACCGCCTCGTCTTCACCGACCAGAACGGCATCAGCGGCAGCTTCGACGCCGCCTCCGGCGTGCTCAGCCTGAGCGGTGTCGCTTCGGTCGCCGACTACCAGGCGGCGCTGCGCTCGGTCGCCTACCTCAACAGCAGCGACGATCCGAGCGGGCTGACCCGCACCGTCTCGTTCTCGGTCAACGACGGCGCGCTCGCCAGCAACATCGCGAGCCGCGACGTCGGCGTCACACCGGTCAACGATGCGCCGGTCGCCACCACCAGCGGCGGCATGCTCGCCTATGTCGAGAACCAGCCGGCCAGCGCGATCGACCCGGCGCTGACGCTGGCCGATCTCGACAACACCACGCTCGCCTCGGCCACGGTCGCGATCACCGGCAACTTCGCTGCCGGCGAGGACCGCCTCGTCTTCACCGACCAGAACGGCATCAGCGGCCGCTTCGACGCCGCCACCGGCGTGCTGAGCCTGAGCGGCGTCGCCTCGATCGCCGACTACCAGGCGGCGCTGCGTTCGGTGGCCTACCTCAACACCAGCGACGATCCGAGCGGGCTCACCCGCACCGTCTCGTTCTCGGTCAACGACGGTGCGCTCGTCAGCAACATCGCGACCGCCACCATCGGCGTCACACCGGTCAACGATGCGCCGGTGGTGTCCACGAGCAGCGGCGACGCTTGGCGTATGCCGAGAACCAGCCGGCCACCGCGATCGATCCGGCGCTGACGCTGGCCGATCTCGACAACACCACGCTCGCATCGGCCACGGTCGCGATCACCGGCAACCTGCCAGCGCGAAGACCGACTCGTCTTCACCGACCAGAACGGCATCAGCGGCAGCTTCGACGCGACCACCGGCGTGCTGAGCCTGACCGGCCCGGCCTCGGTCGCCGACTACCAGGCGGCGCTGCGCTCGGTTGCCTACCTCAACACCAGCGACGACCCGAGCGGGCTGACCCGCACCGTCTCGTTCTCGGTCCATGACGGTGCGCTCGGCAGCCAGGTCGCAACCGCCGCCGTCAGCGTCACCCCGGTCAACGACGCGCCGGTGGCGACCGCCGGCGGCGGCTCGCTCACCTACACCGAGAACCAGGCGGCCAGCGTGGTCGACCCGGCGCTGACGCTGGGCGATGCTCGACGACACGACGCTGGACTCGGCCACGCGTCGCGATCACCGGCAACTACGCTGGCGGCGAGGACCGCCTGGTCTTCACCGACCAGAACGGCATCAGCGGCCAGCTTCGACGCCGCCACCGGCGTGCTCAGCCTGAGCGGCGTCGCTTCGATCGCCGACTACCAGGCCGCGCTGCGTTCGGTGGTTTACCTCAACACCAGCGACGACCCGAGCGGACTCACCCGCACCGTCTCGTTCTCGGTCAATGACGGTGCGCTCACCAGCAACGTCGCGATCACCGCTGTCAGCGTCGTGCCGGTCAACGATGCGCCGGTCGTGGTCGGTGGTGGCGGAATGCTCGCCCATGTCGAGAACCAGGCTGCCACCGCGATCGATCCGGCGCTGACGCTGGCCGATATCGACGACACCACGCCTGGCTTCGGCTCGTGTCGCGATCACCGCCAACCTCGCTGCCGGCGAAGACCGCCTGGTCTTCAGCGACCAGAACGGCATCGCCGGCCGCTTCGACGCCGCGACCGGGGTGCTCAGGCTGACCGGCTCCGCCTCGGTTGCCGACTACCAGGCCGCGCTGCGCTCGGTGGCCTACCTCAACACGAGCGACGACCCGAGTGCGCTCACCCGCACCGTGTCGTTCTCGGTCAACGACGGTCGCACTCGACAGCAACGTCGCAACCACGGCCGTCACGGTCACACCGGTCAACGATGCGCCGGTTGCAGCGGCTGGCGGCGGCATCGCTGGCGTACGTCGAGAACCAGACGGCCACCGCGATCGATCCGGCGCTGACGCTTTCCGATCTCGACGACTCGACGCTGGCATCGGCCACGGGTCGCGATCACCGGCAACTTACGCCAGCGGCGAAGACCGGCTCGTCTTCAGCGACCAGAACGGCATCAGCGGCAGCTTCGATGCCGCCACCGGCGTGCTCAGCCTGAGCGGTGTCGCTTCGGTCGCCGACTACCAGGCCGCGCTGCGCTCGGTCGCCTACCTCAACACCAGCGACGACCCGAGCGGACTTGACCCGCACCGTCTCGTTCTCGGTCAACGACGGTCGCGCTCGACAGCAATGTCGCGGCCGTGGCCGTCACGGTCACGCCGGTCAACGATGCGCCGGTCGTCGCGGCTGGCGGCGGATCGCTGGGCTATGTCGAGAACCAGGCGGCGAGCGCGATCGATCCGGCGCTGATCCTGACCGATCTCGACGACAGTGTGCTCGCATCGGCCACGGTCGCGATCACCGGCAACCTGCGTCCGGCGAAGATCGCCTCGTCTTCGCCGACCAGAACGGCATCAGCGGCAGCTTCGATGCAACCACCGGTGTGCTGAGCCTGACCGGCACCGCCTCGGTCGCCGACTACCAGGCCGCCCTGCGCTCGGTGGCCTACCTGAACACCAGCGACGACCCGAGCGGGCTCACCCGCACCGTGTCGTTCTCGCGTCAATGACGGCGCGCTCGGCAGCAACATCGCGACCAGCACCATCAGCGTCGCGCCGGTCAACGATGCACCGGTCGTCGCGGCTGGCGGCGGGTCGCTGGCCTATGTCGAGAACCAGGCGGCGAGCGCGATCGATCCGGCGCTGACGCTGTCCGATCTCGACAACGCCACGCTCGCATCGGCCACGGTTGCGATCACCGGCAACTTGCGTCCGGCGAAGATCGCCTCGTCTTCACCGACCAGAACGGCATCAGCGGCAGCTTCGATGCCGCCACCGGCGTGCTCAGCCTGAGCGGTGTCGCTTCGGTCGCCGACTACCAGGCCGCGCTGCGCTCGGTCGCCTACCTGAACACGAGCGACGATCCGAGCGGACTCACCCGCACCGTCTCGTTCCGGTCGACGACGGCGCGCTCGACCAGCAACATCGTGGCCACCGCGATGTCAGCGTCGCGCCGGTCAACGATGCGCCGGTCGTGTCGGCTGGCGGCGGCATGCTCGCCTATGTCGAGAACCAGCCTGCCACCGCAATCGATCCGGCGCTGACGCTGGGCGATCTCGACAACACGACGCTGGCCTCGGCAACGGTCGCGATCACCGGCAACCTGCCGCCGGCGAAGACCGCCTCGTCTTCGCCGACCAGAACGGCATCAGCGGCAGCTTCGATGCCGCCACGCGGCGTGCTGAGCCTGACCGGCACCGCCTCGGTCGCCGACTACCAGGCCGCCCTGCGCTCGGTGGCCTACCAGAACACGAGCGACGACCCGAGCGGGCTCACCCGCACCGTGTCGTTCTCGCGTCAATGACGGTGCGCTCGGCAGCAACGTCGCGACCAGCACCATCGTGCGTCGCGCCGGTCAACGATGCACCGGTCGTCACGGCTGGCGGCGGATCGCTCGCCTATACCGAGAACCAGACGGCGACCGCGATCGATCCGGCGCTCACGCTGGCGATCTCGACAACACGACGCTCGCATCGGCCACGGTCGCGATCACCGGCAACTTCGCCAGCGGCGAAGACCGTCTGGTCTTCACCGACCAGAACGGCATCAGCGGCAGCTTCGATGCAGCAACCGGCGTGCTCACCCTGACCGGCACCGCCTCGGTCGCCGACTACCAGGCCGCCCTGCGTTCGGTCGCCTACCTGAACACCAGCGACGATCCGAGCGGCCTTACCCGCACCGTGTCGTTCTCGGTCAACGACGGCGCGCTCGACAGCAACATCGCGACCAGCACCGTCAGCGTCACGCCGGTCAACGATGCACCGGTCGCCACGGCTGGCGACGGATCGCTCGCCTATACCGAGAACCAGACGGCGACCGCGATCGATCCGGCGCTGACGCTCGGTCGATCTCGACAACACGACGCTCGCATCGGCCACGGTCGCGATCACCGGCAACTTCATGCCAGCGGCGAAGACCGTCTGGTCTTCACCGACCAGAACGGCATCAGCGGCAGCTTCGACGCAGCCACCGGCGTGCTGACCCTGACCGGCACCGCCTCGGTCGCCGACTACCAGGCCGCCTGCGTTCGGTCGCTACCTGAACACCAGCGACGATCCGAGCGCCCTTACCCGCACCGTGTCGTTCTCGGTCAACGACGGGCGCTCGGCAGCAACATCGCGACCAGCACCATCAGCGTCGCGCCGGTCAACGATGCACCGACCGTGGCCACGAGCGGCGGCAACGCTCGCCTACATCGAGAACCAGCAACCACCGCGATCGATCCAGCGCTGACGCTGGCCGATCTCGACAACACGACACTCGCTTCGGCCACGGTCGCGATCACCGCCAACCATGCCGGCAGCGAAGACCGACTGGTCTTCGTCGACCAGAACGGCATCAGCGGCCACTTCGACGCGACCACCGGCGTGCTGAGCCTGACCGGCACCGCCTCGGTTGCCGACTACCAGGCCGCCCTGCGCTCGGTGGCCTACCAGAACACGAGCGACGACCCGAGCGGCGCTCACGCGCACCGTCTCGTTCCCGGTCAACGACGGCGCGCTCGACAGCAACGTCGCGTGCCGCGACCGTCGGCGTCACGCCGGTCAACGACGCACCCGTCGCCACGGCTGGCGGCGGATCGCTGGCCTATACCGAGAACCAGGCCGCCGCCGCGATCGATCCGGCGCTGACGCTGACCGACCTCGACAACACCACGCTCGCATCGGCGACCGTCGCGATCACCGCGCAACCATGCCGGCGGCGAAGACCGCCTGGTCTTCGTCGACCAGAACGGCATCAGCGGCCACTTCGACGCGACCACCGGCGTGCTGAGCCTGACCGGCACCGCCTCGGTTGCCGACTACCAGGCCGCGCTGCGCTCGGTGGCCTACCAGAACACCAGCGACGACCCGAGCGGCGCTGACCCGCACCGTCTCGTTCACGGTCAACGACGGCGCGCTCGACAGCAACGTCGCGGCCGCGACCGTCGACGGTCGCGCCGGTCAACGACGCGCCCGTCGTCGCGGCTGGCGGCGGATCGCTGGCCTATACCGAAAATCAGGCTGCCGACCGCGATCGATCCGTCACTGACGCTGACCGACCTCGACAACACCACGCTCGCATCGGCGACCGTCGCGATCACCGCCAACCATGCCGGCAGCGAAGACCGACTGGTCTTCGTCGACCAGAACGGCATCCGCGGCCACTTCGACGCGTCGACCGGCGTGCTCAGCCTGAGCGGGATCGCGTCGATCGCCGACTACCAGTCCGCACTGCGCTCGGTGGCCTACCAGAACACCAGCGACGACCCGAGCGGGCTGACCCGCACCGTGTCGTTCACGGTCAACGACGGCGCGCTCGACAGCAATGTCGCGGCCGCGGCCGTCGACGGTGACGCCGGTCAACGACGCGCCCGTCGTCGTCGGCTGGCGGCGGATCGCTGGCGTATACCGAGAACCAGGCTGCCGACCGCGATCGATCCGTCGCTGACGCTGACCGACCTCGACAACACCACGCTCGCATCGGCGACCGTCGCGATCACCGCCAACCATGCCGGCAGCGAAGACCGACTGGTCTTCGTCGACCAGAACGGCATCCGCGGCCACTTCGACGCCTCGACCGGTGTGCTCAGCCTCAGCGGGATCGCGTCGATCGGCGACTACCAGTCCGCGCTGCGTTCGGTGGCCTACCAGAACACCAGCGACGACCCGAGCGGGCTCACCCGCACCGTCTCGTTCTCGCGTCAGCGACGGTGCGCTCACCAGCCAGATCGCCCTCACCGACTGTCAGCGTCACGCCGGTCAACGATGCGCCGGTCACCACGACCAGCGGCGGAGCGCTCGCCTACATCGAGAACCAGGCGCCGACCGCGATCGACCCGGCGCTGACGCTGGCCGATCTGGACAACACGACCCTGGCGTCGGCGCGGGTCGCGATCAGCGACGGCTTTGCCGCCGGCGAAGACCGCCTGGTCTTCATCGATCAGAACGGCATCACCGGCGACTGGGACGAGGCAACCGGCGTGCTGAGCCTTTCCGGCGTCGCGTCGGTCGCGCACTACCAGGCGGCCCTGCGATCGGTGGCCTACCTGAATGCGAGCGACGACCCCGGCGTGCAGACCCGCCGCGTGACGTTCATCGGTGGGCGACGGCGCGCTGGCCAGTTTGCCGGCCGGCCGCGGGGTGCAGGTGACTGCGGTCAACGATGCGCCGACCAGCGGACCTGTCGCGCTCGCGCCGATCGCCGAGGACAGCGGGCCGCGCCTCATCACGCAGGAGGAACTGCTGTCCGGGGCCGCCGACGTCGACAGCCTTGCCCTTCGAGCGCAGGGGCTGACGATCGTCACCGGCCGCGGAACGCTGGTCGACAACGGCGACGGCAGCTGGACCTACACCCCGGCCGACGACGACGATGGCGAGGTCGACTTCAGCTACACCGTGTCCGACGGCAGCCTGGCATCCGCCGGGCGCGCCTGGCTCGATCTGACGCCGGTCGACGATGCGCCATTGCTCTCGCTGTCGACGCTGACGATGCAGGGCGGCGGCAGTCTGCGTGTCGACGCGACGGTGCTCCAGGCCCGCGATACCGACAATGCGGCGCATGCACTGAGCTTTGTCGTCCTGGATGTGACGCACGCCCGTTTTGAATCGACGTCGGCGCCCGGTGTGGCGCTCGATCGCTTCAGCCAGTCCGACGTCGATGCCGGACGCATCGTCCTGGTTTCGACCCACGCGACGCAGGCGCCCGATTTCCGCATCGCGGCCTACGACGGCCATTCGTACGGTGGCGAGATCGTCGCCAGGATCGACTTCCGGCGCACGGCCCTGTCGGCACAGACCGGCCAGGGCGACACCGGAGTGGCTCGGTCGGCTGCCCCGACCGCCACCCAGGGGACGCTGTCGCTGCCGGGAGTCGAGTCGTCACAAGCCTCGACCGGCGAGTCCTCGGCGCCGAAGTCAGCGCAATCGGCGGCGCGCAGCCTGGCTCGGCGCACCGGGATCGGCGCTGACCCGACGCCCGACGCCGGCTTCGACATCTCGGCCGGCGGCGCACGCGGCCTGGAACGCGCGCTCGCGCCGCGCACCGAGGTGGCTGAACGCGCACCGGCACGCCGATCCGCCAGTGGCAGCCAGTCCGAGTTCGATCTCGCGGCACGCATCGCCTCTGAAGACTATGTCAACGAGCTGGCCGAGTTCGAACTGCTCGACCTGTCGCAGCCGCAGCGATCCGGCCCGGGGCGGGATGTCGGCGCCGATCGAAGCCGGCAGGCCTCGGACAGCGATGACCAGGCGCAGGGCGCGCTCGACCTCGGACAGGCGGCCGCGGCCAGCGGACTGGTCCTGTCGGCCGGCACGATCTGGTGGGCACTGCGTGCCGGCAGCCTGCTGACCGGACTGATGGTGTCGCTGCCTGCCTGGCGGCACGCCGATCTGCTGGCCGTGCTTCCGGACGAAGAAGATGAAGATGTCTGGGATTCTGCCGAAGACCATGAATCGGCTCGCGACGAGCGTGCTGTCGACCGGATCTTCGAGACCGGCACTTCGGGAGATCGACGATGAAAAGCGCGCACTGGCTGCGCATCGGGCCGATCGCCAGGCTGAGCCTCGGTCTGGTCGCCCTGCTCGTCAGCCTGGTGATGGTTGCCGACATGCTGCTCGGCGTGGTGCCCGAGTTCGGCAAGTCCGAACGCGAGGCACGCCGCCGCATTGCCGAAAACCTGGTGATCCAGATCAGCACCCTGCTGGAGGCCGGCAACACCGGGCTGCTCAACCGAACCATCCAGCAGGTGCTGGCGCGCGATCCCGACGATCGCCTCCATCTCCGTCCGGCGCACCGACGGTCTGCTGACCCTGCAGCGGGGCCAGGCGGCGCCTGCCATTGCCGAGTCGGTTGCCGCGGCTGACGACACCGACCGGCTGCGCATCCCGATCTATGCCGGCAAGCAGGTGTGGGGCGAAGTCGACCTGCGCTTCGTGCCGAACCCGTCCTCGTTCCTGAGCCTGCTCGATCGCCCCTGGGTGCAGACTGCTGGGCGCGCTGGCGCTCGGCGGTTTTGCACTGAGCTACGCCTACCTGCGGCGGGCGATGCAATACCTGAACCCGTCGGCCAGCGTACCGGACCGTGTTCGCAAGGCCTTCGATTCGCTGGCCGAGGGCCTGGTCATCGTCGATCAGCGCGCCCGCATCGTGCTCGCCAACCGAGCCTTCCGGCAGCTGCATCCGCAGGCCGACGGTGAGCTGAACGGGCAGTCGATCGACGCGCTCGACTGGCTGACCGACGCGGTCAACGCGCGCGCCGGCAGCGGCGACCAGGCCGTGCCACCGGCCTGGACCCGAACCCTGCAGATCGGGCGCGGCCGTCGATGCCGAGCCGATCGAGCTGCCGCTGGCGGACGGCGGAACCGCACATCTGCTGGTCAGCAGTTCGGCCATCACCGACGGCAGCGGTCGCGCGCGCGGCTGCCTGATCACCTTCGACAACGTCACCGCGGTGCACACCGCCAATGCCGAGCTGCGCAGCGCGCTCGAGCAGCTCGAATCGTCGCGCCAGCGCGTGGCCGAGCAGAACCACGAACTGCGCCGGCTGGCGTTGCGCGATCCGCTGACCAGCTGCTACAACCGCCGCGCCCTGTTCCAGCTCGCCGGCGATACGTTCACGAGCTCGCTGGCAACCCGCAGTCCGCTGTGCTGCCTGATGGTCGACATCGACCACTTCAAGCAGTTCAACGATCTGTACGGCCACGCGATCGGCGACCAGGTGATCCAGGTCGTGGCACGGTTGCTGACCGAATGCCTGCGCGAGAACGACGTCCTCGGACGCTACGGCGGCGAGGAGTTCTGCATCGTGCTGCCGGCCACCAGCAGTCGGCAGGCGATCGAGGTGGCCGAGCTGATGCGCAATCGCATCGAGACCGCCGCCCGTGCGGCCATCGTCACGGTCGAGGTGATGCCGATCACCGCCAGCTTCGGCGTCGCCTCGCTCAGCGCCGCCGCCCAGTCGATCGAGGGCCTGATCGACCAGGCCGACCAGGCGCTGTACGCGTCCAAGCAGTCCGGACGCAATCGCGCCACGCTGTGGCGACCGCCCACCCCCTCGTTCACCCGACCGGCCGAACTGGCGGAGATGTGAACGGGTGGTTGGCGGGGAGCGGGGCTGCGCGGTATCGGGCCTGAAGGCCCTCCTACCGGTCGTGGTCCGACCGCTGCGTAGGAGCGCCTTCAGGCGCGATCCGACGCGCGTCCGGCATCTGCGGTGACGGAAACAACCGCCCTGCCGCCCTCGATGCGGCCGTCTCCTACGCCATGCTCAGCAGGTGCCTGACTGCAGGTTCGAAATGGGAGGTCCACAGTCGCACTGTCCGGTCACAGATCGGCCGCGGTCCGGTTGACGGGCCACGCTCACGACAACGCTCAGGAGAGTGAAACATGACTGCAACCCGTACCCTTTTCATCAAGACCGCGGCCGCCCTCGCCATCATCGGCGGGTTCGGCGTTGCCCAGGCTCAGACCTCGCTGTCCGACCCGAAGTCGGCCACCTCCACCTCGCCAACGGTTCGGCAGACGGTCGAGCCGGGATCGGGCCAGGGCGGCACCCCGGGTGCCCAGCCGGCACGCAAGGACGAGACCGTGACGCAGACGGTCCAGCCGGGCACCGGCACCGGGACGTCGAGGAGCACCGGCACGGCGACCGGCCCTGAGGTCGGCGTGAACCAGAACCGCGTCCAGAGCAACCTGAATTCGAACCGCGGCTCGATGAACACCAACACCGGCAACGCCGGCAACACGGGTAACACCGCCGCCGCCGCCAACACCGGGTCGACTGGCTCGACCGGCTCGACCATGGGATCGACCGGCTCGACGGGCAGCACCATGGGCTCGGGCAGCACGATGGGTTCGGGCAGCTCGACCGGCTCGAACGATTCGATGCGCATGGGCCGCGAGCGCACCTCGCGTTCGGACCGCAACTGATGTCGAGCTGTACCGTCCCTGCCCTGACCCGGGTGCTCGGGCGGACAACGGCTGGCGACCGCCCTGCGCGCCTCGCGCACGCGGCCGCTCACCGTTTCGCTGGCATGGCTGCCGCTGGCCGCTGTCGCCGGTGCCGATTTCGGAACCAGCACCGGTCAGTCCGGATACCCGCCTGGTCGCTGACTGGGTCGCCTCCAGCGGCGACAACATGGGCGTCGGGTTCGTGATCATCGACAAGAAGGCCGCGCGGGTGCACGTCTTCGATGCCAACGCCCGTCTTCACGGGTCCTCGCCGGTGCTGCTCGGTGCAGCGGTCGGCGACCACACGGTCCCCGGGATCGGTCTCAAGCCTTTGTCCGAAGTCCTTGCCACACGAGCGCACGACACCGGCCGGGCGTTTCATGGCCGAGCGCGGCCGCAATGCCAAGGGCAAGGACATCGTCTGGATCGACTACGACGCGGCTGTCTCGATGCACCGGGTGATCGACGAGGTGGCATCCGAGCGCCGCCCGCATCGCCTGGCAACCCCCTCCATCGACGACAACCGGATCTCGTACGGCTGCATCAACATCCCGGTCACCTTCTACGAGACGAAGATCCGACCGATGTTTGCCGACTACCGCGCGATCGTCTATGTCCTGCCCGAGACCCAGTCGCTGCAGACAGGTCTTCGGCATCGACGACCCGGCGCGGGCTGTCCGCCAAGACAGCACGCGATCGCCCGCTGAGCGGCACCGGCGCAACGCGCCGAATCAGGACTCCAGGCCCTTGCGCAGCAATTCGGCTCACCAGCGAATTGAGGCCCGCCGGATGTTCCACCGCGCGCTCGCGCAGACTGGTCGACCAGGTCCGCCGGCAAGCTTGCAGGCAAACGGCACCAACCCGGCAGCGGCATCGATCTTGCGCTGCTGACGCCGATCCGGTGGCCGGCGCGGCCTCGTCCGCGAAACGTCCGGGGATCGTCAGGGCACGTCGCTGCCCCTCGATCTTCTTGCCAAGATTCTTTGCGAGGTCGGTCTTTCTGAGGGTCATCGTGGTGTGGCTGGGAAGGCGCGACAGGTGCGCCAGGTCGGATTGTCGGTTCTAATCGGCGCCCCGCAACGAGATGATGAAGATGGCGCTCAAAGCGACGATCCACAAGGCCGAACTGCAGATTGCCGACATCGACCGCGGCTTCTATGGCGATCATGCGCTCACCATCGCCCGCCACCCGTCCGAGACCGACGAACGGATGATGGTGCGCCTGCTCGCCTATGCCCTGAACGTGCCCGCCGACGCCAGTGACGGCGCGCTCGAGCTCGCCAAGAGCCTGTGGGACAACGACGAGCCCGATCTGTGGCGCAAGGACCTGACCGGTCGGATCATCCACTGGATCGACGTCGGTCAGCCCGACGACCGGCGCATCCTGCGTGCCTGCGGACGTGCCGAGCGGGTGACGGTGCATCGCCTTCAGCTCGGGCACACCGATCTGGTGGAACGGCATTGCCGGAAAGCTTGTCCGTGCACGCGGACCTCGACGTCTGGCGCCTGCGCACCGGAGTCGGCCGCCGAGCTCGCCGGCCTGGCCCAGCGCGGCATGCGCCTGCAGGTGACGGTGCAGGAAGGCGGGATCATGGTCGGTGACGGTGAGACCGTCGGTCGAGGTCCAGATGCAACGGCTGCATCCACCCGGCGGCTGATCGCCGGCAGCCCGGCAGACCGCCGTGGAGCGCCTCAGCCCGCCAGGCCGAGCCGCTCGCGCGCAGCCCGGTATTCGAGGGCCAGGCGCTCCACCAGCTGGCGCGCCGGAACCACCTGCTTGATGGCACCGACGCCCTGGCCGCTGCCCCAGATGTCCTTCCATGCCTTGCGCCCGCCGCCAAAGCTCATCTTGCTCGGATCGCTTTCCGGCAAGGCATCCGGATCGAGCCCGGCATTGCGGATCGACGCCTTCAGGTAGTTGCCGAGCACCCCGGTGAACAGGTTGCTGTAGACGATGTCGTCCGACGTGCTCTGCGACGATCATCTGCTTGTAGGCATCGGCCGCCCGCGCCTCGTCGGTGGCGATGAAGGCCGATCCGATGTACGCGAAATCGGCGCCCATGGCCTGCGCCGCCAGCACCGCACCGCCGGTGGCGATCGAGCCGCTGAGGGCGATCGGACCGTCGAACCAGTCGCGGATCTCCTGCACCAGCGCGAACGGGCTCTTGATGCCGGCATGTCCGCCGGCCCCGGCGGCCACGGCGATCAGGCCGTCGGCGCCCTTGTCGATCGCCTTGCGGGCGAAGAAGTCGTTGATGATGTCGTGCAGCACGATGCCGCCCCAGCCGTGCACCGCATCGTTGACATCGGTGCGCGCGCCGAGTGAGGTGATGACGATCGGCACCTTGTACTTGGCGCACACCTGCATGTCGTGCTCGAGCCGGTCGTTGCTCTTGTGCACGATCTGGTTGATCGCAAACGGCGCCGCCGGTCGGTCCGGATGGGCGCGGTCGTGGGCCGCCAGCGCCTCGGTGATCTCGGCCAGCCACTCGTCGAGCTGCTCGGCCGGCCGTGCATTGAGCGCCGGCATCGACGCCCACCACACCGGCCTTGCACTGCTCGATGACGAGCTGCGGATTGCTGATGATGAACAGCGGTGAGCCGATGATCGGCAACGGCAGGTTCTGCAGAATGGGGGGCAGCGACACGGAGGCTCCTCGTCAGGCACGCGACCGGTGCCAGTATGAACAGGCGCGACAGTCTGGACCGTCGCGGCAGGGACAGCGCCGGGCCGCCGCGCCGGCAACAAAAAAGGCCGGCAGCGCGCTGCGGCCGGCCCCCGATCGGTCGCGCTGGCGGGTCAGAGCGCCTTCACCAGCTCCGGCACGGCGGTGAAGATGTCCGCCTCGAGCCCGTAGTCGGCGACGCCGAAGATCGGCGCCTCGCCGTCCTTGTTGATCGCGACGATCACCTTGCTGTCCTTCATGCCGGCCAGGTGCTGGATCGCCCCGCTGATGCCGCATGCGATGTACAGCTGCGGCGCCACGATCTTGCCGGTCTGCCCGACCTGCCAGTCGTTCGGCGCATAGCCGGCATCGACCGCGGCGCGGCTCGCACCGAGCGCCGCACCGAGCTTGTCGGCCAGCGGCGTCAGCACCTCGGTGAACTTCTCGCTGCTGCCGAGCGCGCGCCCGCCGCTGACGATGATCTTGGCCGCGGTGAGCTCCGGCCGGTCGTTCTTCGCGATCTCGCTGCCGAGGAAGCTCGACAGGCCGGAATCGGCGCTCGCGCCGCAGGCTCTCCACCGCCGCCGAGCCGCCACTGGCCGCCGCCGCGTCGAAGCCGGTGGTGCGCACCGTGATCACCTTGATCGCATCCAGGCTCTGCACGGTGGCGATCGCGTTGCCGGCGTAGATCGGGCGCTCGAAGGTGTCGGGCGAGTCGACCTTGATGATGTCGGAGATCTGGCCCACGTCGAGCAGCGCAGCCACCCGCGGCGCGACGTTCTTGCCCGCCGCGGTGGCCGGGAACAGGATGTGGCTGTAGTCCTGGCGATCGCGAGCACCTGCTCGGCCACGTTCTCCGCCAGCCCGTGCGCGAAGGCCTCGGCGTCGGCGTGCAGCACCTTGGTGACGCCGGCGATCTGCGCCGCCGCCTTGGCGGCCTCGCCGGCATTCGATGCCGGCAACCAGGATGTGCACATCACCGCCGCACTGCACGGCCGCGGTGACGGTGTTGAGGGTCGCGCCCTTGATGCGAGGCGTTGTCGTGTTCGGCGATGACGAGAGAGGTCATGTGGGGAATCCTTGTACGGGTCAGACGAGGTTCAGCGGTGTGCGGCGAAAGATCTTCAACACGGAGGCGACGGAGGGCGCGGAGGGCGCAGCAGGAGTCAGGACGGATGGTGTCGGCACCTGGCAACGCCACGTCGACCTCACCTTCAGATGCGTCCTCGTACCCTCCGTGGCCCTCCGTTTCCTCCGTGTCTCCGTGTTGAAAAAGACTTTCTTCAGAGCACCTTGGCTTCGTTCTTCAGCTTGTCCACCAGCGTGGCGACGTCGGGCACCTTGATGCCGGCGCTGCGCTTGGGCGGCTCGCTGACCTTGAGCGTCTTGAGGTGCGACTTGATGTCCACCCCGAGGTCGGCCGGCTTGATGTTCTCGAGCGGCTTCTTCTTCGCCTTCATGATGTTGGGCAGCGTCACGTAGCGCGGCTCGTTCAGGCGCAGGTCGGTGGTCACCACCGCCGGCAGCTTGAGCTTGAGCGTCTCCAGGCCGCCGTCCACCTCACGCGTGACGCTGCGCCGACCCGTCGGCCACCTCGATCTTCGAGGCGAAGGTCGCCTGCGGCAGCCTGGCCAGCGCGGCCAGCATCTGGCCGGTCTGGTTGCAGTCGTCGTCGATCGCCTGCTTGCCCAGGATCACCAGACCCGGCTGCTCCTTGTCGACCAGCGCCTTCAGCAGCTTGGCCACCGCCAGCGGCTGCAGCTCCTCGGCGGTCTCGACCAGGATCGCCCGATCGGCGCCGATCGCCATCGCGGTGCGCAGCGTCTCCTGGCACTGCGGTCACGCCGCACGACACCGCGATCACCTCGGTCGCCACGCCCTTCTCGCGCAGCCGCACCGCCTCCTCGATCGCGATCTCGTCGAACGGGTTCATGCTCATCTTGACGTTGGCGATGTCGACGCCGCTGCCGTCGCTCTTGACGCGCACCTTGACGTTGTAGTCGACGACGCGCTTGACGGGAACCAGCACTTTCATAGTGACACTCCTCGGCTCGATGGATGATCGTGAATTCGACGGTCATTCTAGAGGCGCCAGTGCGAACGATCGTGCTTTTCAGCAGACGCCGGTTGCGGACGCCGGCAGCGGTCGGATCGGTCTCGCGGCTGCCGATAATCGCCCACTGCCAATGCCCTGCCAACGTGCCACCACCGACCTCTGCCGCCCGAGATCACGCCGCTGAGCGCCCCGCCGCGCTCGGCGTCTTCGACTCCGGCCTCGGCGGCCTGTCGGTGCTGCGCGCGCTGCGCACTGTGCTGCCCGGACGTGCCGATGCTGTATGCCGCCGACAGCGCCTGGGCGCCATACGGCGAACGCAGCGACGCCGAGATCGCCGGGCGATCCCTGCAGGTGGCGCAGGCGCTGGTCGACGCCGGCGCGCGCGGCGCTCGTCGTCGCCTGCAACACCGCCACTGCCATGGCGGTGGCCGAGCTGCGGCGGCGCTGGCCGGCGCTGGCCATCGTCGGCGTCGAGCCGGGACTGAAGCCGGCGCTCGCGGCCACGCGCAATGGCCGCATCGGCGTGATGGCCACCGTGGCGACGCTGCGCAGCGAGCGCTTCCAGGCGCTGCTGCGGCGTGTGCTCGAGCCGGCCGGGCCCGAGCGCCGCAGCCCGCGATGCACATCCACCTTCAGCCATGTCCGGGGCTGGCCGACGCGATCGAACGCGGCCAACTGCACGCTCCGGAACTGGCCCGGCAGGTCGAGCGCTGGTGCGCGCTGCTGCTGCGCGCCGAGCGTCGATACCGTCGTGCTCGGCTGCACCCACTATCCACTGGTCGCGCCGCTGATCGCGCGGGCCCTCGGCTGCGAGGTGCAGCTGGTCGATACCGCCGAGGCGGTGGCGCGACAGGCGGCCCGACGCTGGTTCGAAGAGCGGACCGCCGACCTCGTCACGTTGCCGGCCGGTTGCAGCACCCTGTCGATGCAGACAAATGCCGCCCCAAGCGCGCCGGTGCGCTACCTCGGCAGCGGCGACCTCGCCGCGCTGCGTCTGGCAGTGACACACTGGCTCGGCGAGCCCGACCCTGCGGTCGGCCGCCTGGCGTGCTGAAGCACCTCCACCCGTCCCATCCACTGCCGAGAACCACCATGTCCGAGCCCACCCGCCCCGCCGATTCCGAATCTCAGCCGCTGGTCAGGATCGACATCGTCGACGGCGTCGCGACGCTCACGCTCGACAGCCCGCGCAACCGCAATGCGCTCGGCGATGCGCTGCGGATCGAGTTGCAGGATGCGCTGGCCGACGTGCAGCAGGACCGCACGGTGCGCGCCCTGGTGCTGACCGGCGCAGGTGAGCAGTTCTGCTCGGGCGGCGATGTGCGCGCCATGGCGACGATCCAGTACACGCCCGAGGGCCGGCGTGAGCGGATGCACGAACTGCACGACCTGCTGCGCACGCTGCTTCGTTTCGACCGGCCGGTGATCGCCGCCGTCGACGGCGCCGCCTACGGCGCCGGCTTCAGCCTGGCGCTGGCTGCCGACATGATCATCGCCACGCCGCGGGCGCGTTTCTGCATGTCGTTCATCCGCATCGGCCTGATTCCCGACTACGGCGCCCTGCACACCCTGCCGCGCTTCGTCGGCATGCAGCGCGCCAAGGAGCTGATGCTGTCGGGCCGCGAAGTCGGCGCCGACGAGGCGCGCCAGATCGGCCTGGCGATGGAACTGCACGAACCCGAGGCGCTGCTGCCGCGCGCCCAGCAGATCGCGGCCAGCTTCGTCGACGCATCGCCGACCGCGGTCAGCCTGATCAAGCGCGCCCTCGGCGGCAGCGCCAGCGAGCTCGAGTCACTGCTCGAACTCGAAGCCACCGGGCAGGGCGTGGCCGGTGCGTCAGTTGCCCACAAGGAGGCGGTGGAGCGGTTTCTGGCCAAGCAACCGGCGCGGTTTCGCTGGCCGGGGTGAGGGGGCTGCAGAAACCCGGGATCCGATCCAGCGGTCAATACGAGAAGAACATGTATTTATAGCCCTGTGACTCCAGCAGGGCCAGCTCCGGGTATCCGGCGGGGACCACCGTGACAAGCCCGTTCATGTCGGCGGGAACGAGCCCATTTCCCTGCATTGCATTGTTGCAAAACCTGAATTCGACGCCCTTCTTCTTCAATTCGAACAACTTGTCCATCACCTCCGAATATTCGAACTCGTTCTTGTTGGCAAACGCCAGTTGTTCCTTGCCATGAAAAACGAAAACCACTTTCCCGCCGGTTTCCTTGACGACGTTCTTCGCAACACCGTTGACGGCGTTCAGGGTGGTCAGCAGTTTGTCGGCGTCCGCCGACCTGGCGTTGACATCGAAGACGACATCGAGTCCGCGCGCCTGCTTGTGCATGTTCACTTGCGGGGCGCCGTAGCGGGATCCGCTCTGGGCGTGCACTCCCGGAACAGACGCCAGGGAAAACAGCGCGACGGCGGCGAGCGAAATGATCTTGTTTTTCATCGTGGTTCCCCTTTGATGTTCGAGATGCAAACAACCGTGTGGCTTGAGGCGCATCGACGCCTGGACGTCCGGAATGGGTTTGGGCGTCATGGCATCGACTATACGGCGCCCTGCATACCCTGCCGCGCGTCGTCGGCAGGCAGCGCGTGAAGGAGCTGTTGCTGTCGGGGCGGGAAACCAGCGCGGACAAGGATCGCCAGATCGGACTGGCGATGGCATGCGAACCTGTGACGCTGCTCCCGTGCGCCAGGCAGATCGCAGCCAGCGTGGCTTTCTGGCCGGACGAGACCTGTTCAGCGGCGCCGGCGCGCTGCCATCAGCAGCCAGGGGCTTTGCGAATGCACCCGGTCGAGGCCGAGAGCGACCTCCACCCGGGCGAAGAGCGTCACCAGGCGCGAGTCCGAGGTGACGGTCAGCGGTGTCCACATCATGCCGCGCAGCGCATACACATCGAGCCCGGCATCGGCTGCCAGCCGGTGGTACTCGGCCAGGCTGCGGATGCATTCACCAGCACGGGCCCGCCGCGCCACCCGGCGCGCATGGAAGCGCCAGCTCGCGGCATTCATCGCACTGAAGATGAAGACACCGCCGGGCTCGAGCAGTGAATGCACCTTGCAAAACAGCGGCTCGAGCGCGAAGTACTGAAGACATTCGATGGCGATCACCGCGTCGAACCGACCCACCAGCTTCGCATCCAGAAAGTCGCCGCCGCACAACTCGATCGCCCGCCCCTCGCAGCGCTGTCCCAGCAGCAGCAAGCTGCCGTGGTCGATGTCGTTGACGGTGACGCGATAGCCCTGCTCCAGCAGCGGAATCGCAAAGCGGCCGCTTCCGCCGGCCAGATCGAGCACGCGCGCCGGAGCGGGCGGCAGATGGGCGCTGATGAAGGTGCGTTCGACCTGGGTCTTGTAGGCCCCGCTGCGGTTGGCATAACCGGCCGGGTTGTCGACGTCCCAGAAGACGCTGCAGGTGTTCAAGTGGACTCAGCCCGGATGACCGCTCGGAGTGCGAATCTCCAGCGGATTGTTCCGGCCCGCGCCAGCGCGGCATTGAGCGTGCGCAAGGTCGAGACCGAGGTACCGCGGCGCCGCGCGCCTGACGCCCGGGACCGAAGGACCGACCAGCCACTCACTGCGCAGCTACGCCTGCCAGACCCCGTAACCCTGCTCACGCAGGCCGATGGCCAGTTCGACTTCCATGTCCCGTGCCGCCTCGTAAGGCATCGGGTTGAAGCACTCGTAGAGTTCTGGCACGAGCCGGATGCCGTACGTCTGAACGAACCGATTGGCCTGGATGCCTGCCTTGTGCCGGTCGAAGCGCAGGTCCGGATCGAGCCCCGTCATGCCGACATAAAGGCAGGGCTTCGTCACATCGTGATCGGGATTGGCACGCCGGAAACTCGGCTCGTTCCAGACGCGTTCGCTCAGCAACACGACGTAGACGTGGTGATGGTGAGCACGCGAGCGGACCCGCGGCGTCGCGTTGCCGGGGGCTTTGCTGACATTGCGCGAGGATGTCACTGCGAGACGCCCGGGAAAACGCGTCGTGGGAAGACTTTCACACCGAGGCTTCGGTGCGAGGAGTCGCTGCCTTCGAGGGACGTGTGAACGACCCGCATACGAACAGGCGATCGGCGCGCCTTGGGTGCGGCGTTGTCATGATCGACGACAGTTGAAACTGCCACAGCGCTGCTGCATTTATTTCAAACAGGAGCCACCGAACCTGGACTGGTGCCGGGACGGTCACCGCATTCTGGGCGCTAGGCCTTGAAAAGCAATGCCTCCGAGAATGTGGAATACAGTTGCCCCAAAAGTTGCCCTCCAGTAATCTAGAACATACTGGGATATCCTCGCACCAAAATTCACGAATCACAGCCAACTTTAATGTACTCTGCCCCAGCCGCACATGGAGCAGAAAACGTCCAATTAAATTCACTATCGCGCCTCGAATGACTCCAGGCGACAGATCCAGGTCCATTGAGATCTGAATAGTAATTCCATATCCGAGAATCCTGTTGCAATACTTGCCGCCAACTTGCGCTGCTCGCCAGCGACGGAAATGGCTAAGTCACAATTGTGCTAGTTCAGAGCGCTTCGTTAAAGTTGGAGTAGTGTGCAACCTAACGCCCGAGTCAACAGGAGGCAGCTAGCGAAGCTGGCAGACGTCCTATAGAACGAATAGTTTGGCCGATGTTGGGCCGGGGCGCGAAGGGACAGCGATGAGGACAAGCAAGCCTTACTAATTTGCCACCTCAATAAGAGCTAGTGCCTCAAACCGATTGCCCTTGGTGGATGTGGCAAATATTTTTGCATTCTTTCCTTCGCCCAGCATAACGTTGCCCGCGAGTTGGTGTTCGATTTTAATAAGGTCGGGAACGATGAACAATGCCTGCTCGCCGGGGGATAACATCTTCGGATCGTTCGTGCCCGCATAAAATGCGAGTTTAGTCAAATCAAAATCTTGGTAACCAACTTCCGTGATTCGAGTTGTGGTGGTCCCCATGTTTGTAACAAGAATGGCCGCCTCTAGGCCCTTTCTTTCATCCACTCCGCTAATAATTCTTAAATCGAGTGGATTTAACGCGGTTTTTTTATGTGCCAATTTCAGTTCAATTTTTATCCGCTCTTCGATGGTGTCCAGCCTCGACTGGTACTGGAAGTACCCGGTGATAAATGAAGTAATGAGAGCGAAGATGGAGATCCAGATCGATATTTTTTGATGTTTGTCCATAAGACCGCCTGCGGATTTTGCGCCTAGTAAGCAAGGCGATTATCTAAGGTTGTTTCCCGGCTGAGGTAAGCGGGCGACGACGACAGGACGCCAGGCTCGGGCTGGTGAAAATGTACCGCGTACCACCAGCCCGGGCCTGGTGGCCTGTGCCATTGGCGCTCCGCTTGAGCAATGGTTAGGCTATGCCCCTTTCATGCGCCAGTGAGAATTTTGACTTCATTGGCGTGCACTCTCAGCCAGCCAACATTTCGCAGTAACAACTCGCGGGCAGCGTCAGCTGTGAGTTCGCCGGAAAGCACCAATCGAAGGACACCAAGGAGATCCAAAGTGCGGACGATTAGGACCCGCATCTGAACTGCGTGCTTCACTTGTTCGCCCGCGATCTCTTGATCTTTCTCTTCTACGGTCCTGGAGTTCTTTATTCCAGTGTTCGCAATCAGGATTGCTGGAAATTCATGCGGGAAGCCAGATCGCTCACGGTGCGAGTCCGTTTGATTTATGTTTTCACGCTTGATTCCTCGATTAATACCCTTGACCTCGCACACCGCAATCGGTGCCTTATTTTGATCGAGCAGCTTCAGGTCCTCTCGAAGATCGTCGGTTCCGTCGACTGTCACACCAAGCGCGACTGAAAGAATTCGGCCCACAATAGAAACAAGTGGACCACTGGTAAGGACAAGGGCAGCCTTGAACTGCTCCAGTTCACTGCGTCGCTGATCTAACCGCGCGACCTGAGATTTGAGTGCCGCAACCTGTGCATCAATGGACAGCTCCTCGTGAAACTTGAAGGCGGCCACCCAGTCAGGAACGACTTGGTTGAGCTTGTTGTGAATAGCTGTCAGGCCATCCGCGAGTAGCTCGAAGAATTCAGTGATTACCTCTGGTCGCGCGTCTGGCACCAGCGAGGGAATAAAATAGTCCACGCCCCCGACCAATAAACCGACGGAGGAGTTTCCGACCTTGGCAATGACACGACACTCAAGTGAGTCGTTATAGATCTCGAAATAGCTGCTTGCCGCGCCGAAAACATCCAGAAAGCGCTTGAATTCATCCATGCCTGGACTAACGTGCGCGACCCGCTTGGAAAAGTTCTTGCGATAAAGGTTGGGGTACTTCAGGTGAAACTTTGCCAAATCGGTTGAGCTAAAGTCTCGACCGTCATCCTGATCAATGAAGGGCTGCGTAAGCAGGAAGCACAGGAAGCCTCCTTGCCCTGCCAGAAGAGCGGCTTCTTTCTTCCGCTTGTCCAATTCATCAGTGTCGCAAGTGTGAGCAAGAAAGGAGGACATGTAGTTCGACTTGTCCTCAAAGCGCTCGAAGATGCCTTGGAAGAGGATGACGCCATCGAACTCTTGAAAGCGACGGGGAGTCCCGTACTTCTCAAAGTTCAAGGTGAAGTTCCTTGCCCTAACTGGCTTTGGTGGTACGGGCAGCTTCAGCCGCTCGGCGCCAAAAACGAGGATGTTGTACGTGCGTTCGGCTTCTTGGTCGGTGGACATGAGGAGCGTTCTCTGCGAGGCTTAACGTGCGAGTTACCCGGAGCAGTGGGCATGCCGCCGTTCGGGCCTTCATTTCATTATGGCCCAAACGTCGTCATACCCCAGTGCTTCCGGTTGAACGAATGGTTAGGCATTCCCTAGTCTCGCAGAGTGAACCTTATTGTATTTGAATCGGAGCCCGGACAAGAGAAAAGCTTCTAGTCCGTAAGCCAAGTACGCATGACTAGGTTCAAATCCAAGCGTCTGGATAGCCGCAAGATCGGACGCAGCCCACTCTGGCGCCGGCACATATCTCCGTTCTGACATATTCGAGCCACCCGAACCAGATGCTAACCGCGTGTAGCGTGCAGTCCGCGCGTTTAGACCATGCCCCTCGTATATACCTCGATTGAAGGAAGCTCCTACCCCCAAATAGATGACCTCTTCAGCCTGGTTGAGTAGTGCGTAAACACCCTGCATGTTTCCGCCCGGCATCGTACCAACCAATCTCCAAGGATCGTTCCAAGTGGGGAACTCCCCCCATTGCTGGGGCCAATGCATCCGGAAGAATTCAGCTGACTTCTCTTCGAGTTCTCTCGCACGAAATGATGGTCATAAGGAATGCCTAACGTGCGAGGTTGAACGAATGGTTAGGCGTCGCAATTCGATGGTGGAAGTGATCTGATCTTTTGTAGTGCATCACTTATATATTCCGGATAGGCACCCGAAAAATATTCGAAAGCTAGCGGGTTGCCTGTGAAGAAGTGACAGCAAAATTCAACCCAAGTGGATACCGGAACTTTGCCATTCAGCTTGAATAGTTTCCGCGATCTGGATTTAATCTGAGTCAAATTCTTCCCGTTGTAGTTAAAATCGGAATCCCGACGTATTAAATACTCTGATTGCGAGTAGTACTGAATTGCCCCATCGAAGTGCCGAAACACCCCGGTAGAGATGTCAAATTCCGCATGAACGTAGCGGGCAGGATAAAGAGTAGCCCCATTTACATCCATTCTCACGGATTCGTTCTTCAACTCCAAGGCTTGGAACGTCTTGATGGGGCCGTCTTGTGACCATTTGACATCCAAGCAGTAGGAGTCCGCGAAGAACGTCGATATATAGCGGGGATCAATGTCCAGTGGTGGCCTGAGCTTACTCGATCTCATTGGGGATCTTATCAACTTGTTTAGAGAATGGCGCGCCATACCACGTGTCCAACTCCATATACATTCTATTGTCTAGGTTGATCCGAACGCGGTCCTCGTCCAACCCAATAAATCGTGACACTTCCAGTTCATTTAATTGCCAGAACAAGTCAACAAACTGCGGCGCGTAGTTATTCAATCTGTGGTAGCCGCGCCGGAAGTGAGGATGCGCCAAAAGGATGAATTGATCAGTTTGCAGGAGTCCGCCTTGAGAGGGTTTGCAAGCAGCGTCATTCATCAATCCTTGAAAGCTATAAAGACCATCTCGTTCAGTTTCGAATCCATCGAGCAACCTTGAGACGATTCCTGCTGAGGATGCTAGGAGCCCTGTGATTGGCGTGTAAGAAAAGCTTTCACGAGAGAGTTGAACTCCCTTTTTCAGTGCGTAATGCGTAAACTCAGAAAGCCGGTCTGCACTGGAGTCCAACTCACGTTGCTCTTCTTCTTTGCGCGCCCTGATGTATACCGCGAAAAAGTCGTCGTGGCTTGATTCATTCATCGAGTCTCCAAAGGGACGCCTAACGTCCGAGTTAACCGAAGCAGTGGGGTATGGCGACGTTTGGGCCAGAATGAAATGGAGGCCCAAACGGCGGCATGCCCCACTGCTTCCGGTTGAACGAATGGTTAGGTCTCACGAGTGCGCGCTCTCCGGGCCTTAATTTCTTCTTCGATAGCAGCTCGCTCAGCATCGCGATCCTGCTGTGTATAGGTATCCACCCGGAGCTTTTTGAATCCGGTAGCCAGTGAATGAATATCTCCTTGTAGCTTTTCAAGATGCTTGGCAATTAGGTGCAGTGGAGGGCTTCCAATCTTGCTAATTCCTTTCAGTTCAGATATATCTAGAATGTGCTCGCTTTCATAAGAGACGCCAAGCACGCTCTTATACTTGCAGACTACTGCGATCTGTGTATCGAGCTGGCTACCGTCCCCATCCGCCAGGCCAACCCAAAAGGACGTGAAGTCTTGTGCCGGGCCCAGATACCGTAGACCTTGCTTAAAGGAATTTAACTTCAGCAACTCCTGCAGCAATGCATCGGCGCCTTTGCTGGCTGAAATGGCGCGCATTTCAAACCCGATGTCTTGGGCCGGACCCAGGCCAATATTCCTAACGGAGATGTCGAGGAGATTTATCCATTCATCGCGAACCCGGTATGTAACTTGAATTCGAGGCTCTGTTTGAGCCATCCTCATTTGTCGAGTTTCTATAACCAACTTCGCAGTCAACCAAGCGTAAATGAGGGTTGCGACAGTGACCACGCCGGAGAAAACAGCACTGAGCGCGCCAGAGTTTGCATTCAAAAAGGTGAGGAAGTCTGACATATGTTCTATGAGGCCCAACGTCAATTCACAAGTGCGGATTTTCTGTCGCCGTTCGGCATATCACAACCCCGCGATCTGGGTGGGTTGGCGCAAGTTCTTGTGGAGGCTCATCTTTTCCATCTTGAGCGTGATTTTCGATCTGCGATAGACGGTCTAAATTTTTGCGGATGGAACCGCCTTCGATCGACGCCTCATCCTCACCGCCATGTCGGTGAACCGCGCTGAAGGGAACGTTCAGTCGCCAGGCTCGTGCAGCCGCTATTGGCCGATTCCGGGTCTACGAGACTCGCCAGTCCAATGCCAGCTGACAGCCGCCTGATTGCTGACCCCCGATAGCGCTCGCGCCGGCAGATCCAGAGCTGATCTCGAAATCCCCCCCAATTTCCCCATGATATCGACGGGCCGTGTGAACTGACCGGTCGCAGACTGGTGGTTCTTCCCAGGGGCCCCTTCCCCTTGCCCATCGCGGGCGCAACAACAGGGACACGCCGATGTCGGCCGCCGCAGTCGTTACCTGCCTTGGAGTTCTCGTGAGACTTGATCTCACCGAGCGATTACGGTGTTCTGTCGCCGTCGTCTTTGACGCTGGCAGTGATCGCCTGCGAAACAGTGCGCATTTCGGCATTGATTTCGCGGGCGAATGTTTCGTTGACCTGGTTGCGCCTTGAATTGAGGTGCAGCCCGAGCCACACTGAAGGTTCTTCCGCGGGCATCGCGTCCGCAAGACCTTCACCACCTGCTTTGCCAGGCTGAAGGCCAGTTCGCTGGCGCCGCAGTCGTTACCTGCACTGAGAGACTACTCGCACAGGCGAGCCCGAGAGCTGTACCGATCTGCGAAGGCAGACGGGCGTTTTTGTACGGGACTCACGTCCCCAAGAGAGCCGAGGCCTCGATGCCTCGGATGACTGGCTCATTGCCTGAGCCAGTCCGAGAGGCGAAGAGATCGCCCACTGCCCAGCATCGAGCCTGGGCAGTGAACCAGCGCTGCAAAGCGCTGGGCGTCGTCACTGGAAGCTGCGCTGACAGTGACGACGCTGCCAACACCTTGAGTGGCCTTGCGAAAGCTGGTGCTCCCGGCAGTGACGCGTCGAAGTGACGTGCAAATCGCGGCTCTGATCCGCGTGAGACGCGGCCCTTCGCGGCCTGTGATCCTCAGGGCCTTGAGCCCTCTGCGTGCGGTGCGGCGATGACCCGCATCCGTTTCTCCGCAACAGCCAATGGCCCGACCTTGGCAGCCGGCTGATCCCCGACATCGGATCACCTCAGACGTGTGCGAAGCACACCCCGTGGACCCCGGGTTACTGGTCCCCGCGCGCGATGTGCCTACAGGTACGAAGCGCGGTGCCAAGAGGCGGTGCAACGCCGGCGAGCTGTAAAGCCATTGCACACAACGGGAGTGGTGTCCCGCGTCCCTCGTGATTCTCGGTCGCTGCGGCGGTCGGGATGGACAGAAACACTTACCTGAACGCTTCACACCACACACGAATTTTGGATCGACGACAACCAACGGATCGAGAAAGGACGCACACCGCATGCGCGACCTCAATCACGACTTCAAGCAGCTCGGCCAGCGCAACCGCGATGGCTCGTTCCAGACGCAGCACGACCGCGAAAGCATCCTGAGCCTGGTCGCCAACCAATTGGCCGACGGCGGATTCCGGCATCTTCGAGCGCAGGGACTGCGAACGAAGCACATCGAGCACCTGGTCAACCGCTGGCACGCCGAACAGATCTCGGCCGGCACCTTCAAGAACCGCATGAGCGCCTTGCGATGGCTGGCCGAAAAGATCGACAAGCAGAACATCGTCGCTCGCGACAACGCGGCGTATGCCATCGCCGATCGGCGATACGTGAGCAACGAATCGAAGGCGACCGAGCTCGACGGCGACAAGCTGGCGAAGATGTCAGATCCGTACACGGCGATGTCGCTGCGGCTGCAGGCAGCGTTCGGACTGCGGCGCGAGGAGAGCATCAAGCTGCGGCCGGAGTGGGCGGACCGCGGCGACGTGCTGCACCTCAAGGCCAGCTGGACCAAGGGCGGCAAGGAGCGGGACGTGCCGATCACCAGTGAGACGCAGCGAGACGTGTTGAACGAAGCCAGGGCGCTCGCCGGCAAAGGCAGCCTGATCCCCGCCGAGATGTCGTATCGGGATCAGCTCAACCGGTTCAAGGCGCAGACCGCGCGGGCCGGCATCGACCATGTGCACGGGCTGCGGCACGCGTATGCGCAAACCCGCTACGAGGAACTGACCGGGTGGAAAGCACCGGCAGCCGGTGGACCCACCTCGAAGCAACTGAGCCCCGAACAAAAAGCAGTGGATCGAGAAGTGAGGTTGACCATCTCCCGCGAGCTCGGGCACGAGCGCGAGCAGATCACGGCGGTTTATCTAGGCCGATAGGCGCTTCGTGATCGGCGATGTCCGCGCGTTGCACGAACGGCGAAACGTTCTCGCCGTCTTGCCGCTGATCGAGATAGTCCGCCCACCACTGCATCAACGCGGCGCGATCCTTCAGGTAGCTCGATCGGTGATAGGCCGCCCTCACCGCATTGCGTTCGATATGCGCCAGTTGCCGCTCGATCACATCGGGCGAATGGCCGAACTCATTGGCGACGGTCGAGAACAGCGCGCGAAAGCCGTGCGCCGTCGCGATGCCCTTGTAGCCCATCCGCGCCAGCGCGCTGTTCAGCGTGTTTTCGCTGATCGGCTTGCCGGGGTAATACGGGCTCGGAAAAACCAGCGGATCGTTGCCCGACAGTTGGCGCGTCGTCGCCAGCACCGCCAAGGCCTGACGGCTCAGCGGCACCAGGTGTTCGGTGCGCATCTTCATGCGCTCGGCCGGGATGCGCCATTGCGCGCCTTGCAGATCGAACTCGGCCCAACGTGCTCCGCGAAGTTCGCCGGGGCGCACTGCCGTCAACATCAACAAGCGCAAGGCGTGGAGCGTGCCCGGGTAGCCATCGTAGGCTGCGAGCTTGGCCAGAAATTCGGTCAACTCCTGTTGCGGCAACGCGGCGCGGTGGGTGACCGGTCGAGGCCTCAGCAGTTCGGCGCGCAGCAGGTCCTGCACCGGATTCGTCTCGATGTATTCGTGAACGACGGCGAAGCGGAAAACGGCTCGCACGCGTTGCAGCACCCGCCCTGCGGTATCGCTGGCGCCGCGCGCTTCGATCGCCTTGATGGCCGCGATCAGCATGCGCCGTCCGCCTCTGATGGTCTTGAGCGTCGTGTCGGGGCAACGACGCCGATTTCCTCGGCTTGCGGATTCAGACTGGTCGGCAATGACCTGGCCGACGGCTGTCGCACGACCGCTCGGGACGCGTGGAAGCGTCGGAGCGCAGGATCGGCGGCTCCATAGCGCATCCATCTGCTCGTCGCGGTTGTCCGACCGCAGGAGCGCGGCAACCGTTCCGCGACGGGCGTGCCGACCTCGCAGGCAGTCGAGCGCCAGCGTTCCTTCTCGGCCTGCGGCTGGGTGCACTCGGGTCGATGCCGTCGGCGATCAGCTTGCGCGCCTGGTCACGGCGCTCGCGGGCCGTCTTCAGTGTCGTGTCGGGGGCGGTCCGTGCGGCGCCGGTCTTCGGTGGCTGGCATGCGGAAAGCCCATCGGGCCTGAAGGCCCTCCTACAGGAACACCGCGCAGGGCGCCGCCAGTTCGATCGGAACGATTTGCGGCGGCCGCCGAGAGGCGCAGCCGAGACCGCCTTCGGCTGAGCGGCACGGGCGGTCCGTGCGGCGCTGGTCCTCGGTGGGTGGCATGCGGACAGCCCATCGGGCCTGAAGGCCCTCCTACAGGAACATCGCGCAGGGCGCCGCCAGTTCGATCGGAACGATTTGCGGCGGCCACCGAGAAGCGCCAGCCGAGACCGCCTTCGGCTGAGCGGCACGGGCGGTCCGTGCGGCGCCGGTCCTTGGTGGGGGCATGCGGACAGCCCATCGGGCCTGAAGGCCCTCCTACAGGAACACCGTGCAGGGCGCCGCCGGTTCGATCGGAACGATTTGCGGCGGCCGCCGAGTGAAACGCTGAGGAGGCTCGGATCTGTGAGACCGTCTTGAGACTGCCTGAAACGTGTTCCTGGTGCTCGGGACGGGACTCGAACCCGTACACCCCTTGCGGTAAGTGGCGGGTTTTAAGCCCGCTGCGTCTACCGATTCCGCCACCCGAGCAAGCACCGCTGTGTGCGATGCGCGGCGATCATAGCCGCGCGCGGCCTGCGCGCCGCATCCGGACAGTCACCCCACCCAGCGCCGCGCATTCCCGAACATCCGCTGCCACGGGCTCGCCTGCGAGCGATCCCCCGACGTCCAGCTCATCTGCACATTGCGGAACACCCGCTCCGGGTGCGGCATCAGGACGCTGAAGCGGCCGTCGGCGGTGGTCACCGAGGTCAGGCCGTCCGGGCTGCCGTTCGGGTTGAACGGGTAGTCGGTGGTCGGCGCGGCCGTGGTGGTCGACGAAGCGCATCGCGCGCTGCACCGCCGTCGGCATCGCCGCGCTGCGAGAAATCGGCATAGCCCTCGCCGTGGGCGACGGCGATCGGCATGCGGCTGCCGGCCATGCCGGCGAAGAAGATCGACGGGCTGTCGAGCACCTCGACCAGGCTGAGCCGGGCCTCGAACTGCTCGCTGCGGTTGCGCGTGAAGGCCGGCCAGGCCTCGCGCGCCGGGGATGATCTCGGCCAGGCCGGACATCATCTGGCAGCCGTTGCACACGCCGAGCGCAAAGCTGTCGGCGCGCTGGAAGAAGGCGCTGAACTGGTCGGCCAGCCGCGGGTTGAACAGGATCGAGCGCGCCCAGCCGAGGCCGGCGCCGAGCGTGTCGCCGTAGCTGAAGCCGCCGCAGGCGACCAGGCCCGGAACGCGTCGAGCTGCGACGCGGCCGGCCTGCAGGTCGCTCATGTGCACGTCGAAGGTCTCGAAGCCGGCCTGCGCCAGCGCATAGCTCATCTCGACATGGCTGTTGACGCCCTGCTCGCGCAGGATCGCGACCTTCGGCCGGGCCGAGCCGCCGATGAACGGCGCCGCGACGTCTTCCAGCGGATCGAAGATCAGCGCCAGGTGCAGGCCGGGGTCGTCGCTGCGTGCCAGCCGCCTCGTGCTCGGCATCGGCGCAGGCCGGGTTGTCGCGCAGCGCGCGCGATGCGCCAGCTGACCTCGTCCCAGCTGCGCTTGCAGATCGGCCAGCGGCGCGCTGAAGACCGACTTGGCGTCGCGCCAGACCTCGACCACCGCCGCGCTCGTTGGTCTTGCCGATGAAATGGCTGTGCCGGCTCAGGCCGTGCTCGCGCAGCGTTGCCATCACCTCGTTGCGCTGCGCGGTCGGCACCTGGATCACGACGCCGAGCTCCTCGTTGAAGAGCGCCCGCAGCGTCAGTTCATGGCGCCGCGCGCCGACCTGGGTGGCCCAGTTCTTCGAGTCGCCGTAGTCGGCCGGCTGTCGCTGATGCCGTCGCCTTCGGTGACCAGCATGTCGACATTCAGGCTGACGCCCAGGTTGCCGGCAAATGCCATTTCGCACACGCTGGCCCACAGGCCGCCGTCGCTGCGGTCGTGGTAGGCGAGCAGCCGGCCGTCGGCGCGCAGCTGGTTCACCGCCGCGACCAGGAGACGATCAGCGCTGCGGGTCGTCCAGATCGGGCACGCCGTCGCTGCTGCGGCTGCCGAACTGGCCGAGCACCTGCGCCAGCATCGAGCCGGCCAGGCGCTTGCGGCCCTGGCCGAGGTCGATCAGCACCAGCGTGGTGTCGCCCGGCTGCAGCTGCGGCGTGAGCGTGGCGCGCACGTCGGCCAGCGTCGCGAAGGCGCTGACGATCAGCGACACCGGCGCGGTCACCTGCCGCGCCTGCCCGTCCGCATCGCTCCAGCGGGTGCGCATCGACAGGCTGTCCTTGCCGACCGGCACGCTGATGCCGAGCGCCGGGCACAGCTCCAGGCCGACCGCGCGCACCGTGTCGTACAGCGCCGCGTCCTCGCCTGCCTCGCCGCAGGCGGCCATCCAGTTGCAGCTCAGCTTGACGCGCGCCAGCTCGATCGGCGCGGCCAGCAGGTTGGTGATCGCCTCGCCGACCGCCATCCGGCCCGAGGCGGGCGCGTCGAGCGACGCCAGCGGCGTGCGTTCGCCCAGGCTCATCGCCTCGCCGCGAAAGCCCTGGTAGTCGGCCAGCGTGACCGCGCAGTCGGCCACCGGCACCTGCCACGGTCCGACCATCGGATCGCGGTGGCTCAGGCCACCGACGGTGCGGTCGCCGATCGTGATCAGGAAGCGCTTGCTGGCCACCGTCGGGTGGCGCAGCACGTCGAAGGCGACGCGCTCGCAGCGGCGCATCGCCGAGGTCGAGCGCCGCGGCGTCGCGCGGCACCCGCTCGACCATCGCGGTGCATCTTGGGCGGCTTGCCGAGCAGCACGTCCATCGGCATGTCGATCGGACGGTCGTCGCTGCCGGGCTGCTCGAGCACCAGCTGCGGCTTCGTCGGTGGCGTGACCGACGACCGCGAACGGGCAGCGCTCGCGCTCGCACATCGCCTGGAACGCGGCAGCGATGCGGGCGCGATCGCCAGCACATAGCGCTCCTGGCTCTCGTTGCACCAGATTTCCTTCGGCGCCAGGCCGCTCTCCTCGAGCGGCACCCGGCTCAGGTCGAAGCGCGCGCCGCGCCCGGCGTCGTTGACCAGTTCGGGGAAGGCATTCGACAGCCCGCCGGCGCCGACATCGTGGATCGCCAGGATCGGGTTGTCGGCACCGAGCGACCAGCAGTGGTTGATCACCTCCTGGGCGCGGCGCTCGATCTCCGGGTTGCCGCGCTGCACCGAGTCGAAGTCGAGCGCGGCGGCGTTGGCGCCGGCCGCCATCGAGCTCGCCGCACCGCCGCCCATGCCGATGCGCATGCCGGGGCCGCCGAGCTGGACCAGCAGCGTGCCGGCCGGGAAGGCGATCTTCGAGGTCTGGCTGGCCGAGATGCTGCCCAGGCCGCCGGCGATCATGATCGGCTTGTGATAGCCGCGCCGCACGCCGCCGACCTCCTGCTCGAAGACGCGGAAGTAGCCGGCCAGATTCGGGCGGCCGAATTCGTTGTTGAAGGCGGCGCCGCCGATCGGGCCGTCGATCATGATCTGCAGCGCGCTGGCCAGGTGCTCCGGGCGTCCCACCGGGTCGCGCTCCCACGGCTCGGCCGGCTGCCGGCAGGTGCAGGTTCGACACGCTGAAGCCGGTCAGCCCGGCCTTCGGCTTGGAGCCGCGGCCGGTCGCGCCTTCGTCGCGGATCTCGCCGCCGGCGCCGGTGGCGGCACCCGGGAACGGCGAGATCGCGGTCGGGTGGTTGTGCGTCTCGACCTTCATCAGCACGTGCACCGTCTCGCGCCGTGCCGCCATACGCGGCGCGCCGGCCGCCGGCGATGCGGGCAGCCAGCGCTCGATCTCGCCGCCCTCCATCACCGAGGCGTTGTCGCTGTAGGCGACCACGGTGTGCTGCGGCGCCTGCTGGTGGGTGTGGCGGATCATCTGGAACATCGAGTGCGGCTGCTCCTGCCCGTCGATCGTGAAGCGGGCGTTGAAGATCTTGTGCCGGCAGTGTTCGCTGTTGGCCTGCGCGAACATCATCAGCTCGACATCGCTCGGGTTGCGCTGCAGCCCGGTGAAGGCCGCCACCAGGTAGTCGATCTCGTCGTCCGACAGGGCCAGGCCGAACTCGCGCATTGGCGTGCTCGAGCGCGGCGCGCCCGCCGCCGAGCACGTCGACGCGCTGCATCGGCTGCGCCGGCTGCTCGTCGAACAGCTGCGCCGCCGCCTCGCGCTGCAGCAGCACCGATTCGGTCATGCGATCGTGCAGCAGCGCGGCCAGCGGCGGCGATCTCGTCGCTGCGCGGGCGTCCTGGCCTTGCCGAACAGGCCGCCCTTGAGCTGCAGCGCATATTCGGTCACGCGCTCGATGCGGCGCACCGGCAGGCCGCAGTTGTGCGCGATGTCGGTCGCCTTGCTCGCCCACGGCGAGACGGTGCCCAGGCGCGGCGCCACCACCAGCACCATCACCCCGTCGGCGCCGGGCGCCGGACCCTGGTACGGATCGCCGTAGCGCAGCAGGCCCTCGAGCCGCCCGAGTGCGGCCGCGTCGAGCGGGGCATCGCTGCGCACCCAGTGCACATGGCGCGCATGCACCGCGGTGACCGCCGGGCATGCCGCCTGCAGCCTGCGGCAGCAGCGTCTGCGCGCGAAAGGCGGACAGCGCGTCGCCGCCCTCGAAATGAATCAGGTGCTGTGGGCTGGACATGCGGGGAGGCCGGATGACGAGGGCTCGCAGCGCGCGCGGCGCGACGGCGGCGGGTGAGGGAAACCGGTAGGCCTGCGGCCACCGGGGTAACCCGCGATTTTAGCGGTCGGGTGAGATAATTCGGGCATGACGATCACCATCAAGACCGCGGCCGACATCGAGGCGATGCGCGTCGCCGGGCGGCTGGCTTCGGAAGTGCTCGACATGCTGACACCGCATGTCAAGCCCGGCATCAGCACCGAGGCGCTCGACAAGCTCGCCCACGACCACATCGTGCATGTGCAGCAGGCGATCCCGGCCCCGCTGAACTACGCGCCGCCGGGCTACACGCCCGTATCCGAAGTCGATCTGCACCTCGATCAACCACCAGGTCTGCCACGGCATCCCGAACGACCGGGCGCTGAAGAACGGCGACATCGTCAACATCGACGTGACGGTGATCAAGGACGGCTGGCACGGCGACACCAGCCGCATGTTCATCGTCGGCGAGGGCTCGATCGCCGCACGCCGGCTGTGCCAGTTCACCTACGACGCGATGTGGAAGGGGATCGCCAAGGTCCGGCCGGGCGCCTCGCTCGGTGACATCGGCCACTCGATCCAGACCTTCGCCGAGAACAACGGCTTCTCGGTGGTGCGCGAATTCTGCGGCCACGGCATCGGCCAGAAATTCCACGAGGAGCCGCAGGTGCTGCACTACGGCCGCCCCGGCACGCTCGAGAAGCTGGTGCCCGGCATGGTGTTCACGATCGAGCCGATGATCAATGCCGGCCGGCGCGAGATCCGCGAGATGGGTGACGGCTGGACCATCGTCACCAAGGACCGTTCCCTGTCGGCGCAATGGGAGCACACCGTGCTCGTCACCGAGACCGGCTACGAGGTGCTGACCGTCTCGGCCGGCACGCCGGCGCCGCCGGCCTTCGTGGCCGCCGGCGCCAGCGCCGCTGCGCCGGCCTGAGCGCCTGCGGATGAAGACCACCGACGCGCACCCGGGTGGCGCGGACCTGCGCGCGTCGTGACGAGACGCCGTTCGACGAACCGGTGATCGAGCTGCCGGTGGTCGATGCGCCCGACCTGGCCGGTCTGCGCAGCCAGTTCCGCCAGGGCAAGGCGGCGCTGATCGACCATTTCTCGCGCGGCCGCCCGACCTCGCGCGCGGCCGGCATGCTGATCCGCCAGCTCGCGGCGCATGTCGACCAGACGCTGGATCGGCTGTGGAAGCTGAGCGACATGCCCGACGAGCGCGGCGCTGGTGGCGGTCGGCGGCTACGGCCGCGGCGAGCTGTACCCGCACTCCGACATCGACGTGCTGCTGCTGCTGCCGGCCGCCGCGCCATCGGTGGCCGGCGACCCCGACCTCACGCCGGCCGTCGAGCGCCTTCATCACCGCCTGCTGGGATATCGGCCTGGAGATCGGTTCGAGCGTGCGCACCGTCGCTGAATGCGTCGAGGAGGCGCAGCGCGACGTCACGGTGCAGACCGCCATGCTCGAGTCGCGCCACCTGTGCGGTGCGCGCCGCATCTACGCCCACTTCCGCCAGGCGACCACCCAGGCGCATCGACCCGGCCGCCTTCCTGCGCGCCAAGACGCTCGAGATGCAGCAGCGCCACCTCAAGTTCGAGGACACGCCGTACTCGCTCGAGCCGAACTGCAAGGAAAGCCCGGGCGGCCTGCGCGACCTGCAGATGCTGATCTGGGTGGCACGCGCCGCCGGCCTCGGCCGCACCTGGCGCGAGCTGACGCGCCAAGGGGCTGATCACCGCCTTCGAGTGCAAGCAGCTGCAGCGCAACGAGGGTCTGCTGCGGCTGATCCGCGCGCAGCTGCACATCGTGGCGGACCGGCGCGAGGACCGGCTGGTATTCGACCTGCAGACCGCGGTGGCCGAACGCTTCGGCTACCTCGCCACCCCCGGGCAGCGCAAGTCCGAAGTGCTGATGAAGCGCTACTACTGGGCAGCCAAGGCGGTGACCCAGCTCAACCAGATCCTGCTGCTCAACATCGAGGAGCGCGTCGCCGGCTCGCAGGACGCGCCGATGCGCCCGATCAACGACAAGTTTCTCGAGCGCGGCGGCATGCTCGAGGTGGTCAGCGACGACCTGTACCAGCGCGACCCGCACGCCATCCTCGAGACCTTCCTGGTCTACCAGCAGACGGTGGCAGTGAAGGGCCTGTCGGCGCGCACGCTGCGCGCGCTGTACAACGCGCGCGACCTGATGAATGCCGAGTTCCGGCACGATCCGGTCAATCGCGCGACCTTCATGAAGATCCTGCAGGAGCCCGAGGGTCACACCCACGCCTTCCGGCTGATGAACCAGACCTCGGTGCTCGGCCGCTACCTGTGGGTGTTCCGGCGCATCGTCGGGCAGATGCAGCACGACCTGTTCCACGTCTACACGGTCGACCAGCACATCCTGATGGTGCTGCGCAACATGCGCCGCTTCTTCATCCCCGAGCATGCGCACGAATACCCGTTCTGCTCGCACCTGGCGGCCAACTGGGACAAGCCGTGGATCGCTCTACATCGCGGCGCTGTTCCACGATGTCGCCAAGGGACGCGGCGGCGATCACTCGGAACTCGGCGCGGCCGAGGTGCGGCGCTTCTGCCGCGACCACGAGCATCGCGCGCGAGGACTGTGCGCTGATCGAATTCCTGGTGCGCGAGCACCTGACGATGTCGCGGGTGGCGCAGAAGGAAGACCTGTCGGATCCGGACGTGATCAACAACTTCGCGCGGCTGGTCGGCACCGAGCACGGCCTGACCGCGCTGTACCTGCTGACCGTGGCCGACATCCGCGGCACCAGCCCGAAGGTCTGGAATGCCTGGAAGGGCAAGCTGCTCGAAGACCTGTACCGGCTGACGCTGCGCGCGCTCGGCGGCGCGCTGCCGAACCGGCATGCACAGGCGAGCGCACGCAAGAGCGAGGCGCGCCGCCTGCTCAACCTGCTGTCGCTGCCGACCGGCATCGAGGAGCCGCTCTGGGACACAGCTCGACACGCGCTACTTCTCGCGCCACGAGGCGGGCGACATCGCCTGGCATGTGCGCTGCCTGGACGGCCGCATCGACGCCGCGCGAGCCGATCGTCCGCGTGCGGCTGTCGCCGGTCGGCGAAGGGCTGCAGGTGCTGGTCTGGTCGTCGCCCGAGCGCGAGGACCTGTTCGCGCGCATCTGCGGCTATTTCGACACCGGCAGCTTCGACATCCTGGATGCCAAGGTGCACACCACGCGCCACGGCTATGCGCTCGACACCTTCCAGGTGACGAGCCCGCTGCTGGCGCAGCACTACCAGCATTACCGCGACCTGATCATGCTGGTCGAGACGCAGCTGGCGCGCGCGATCGACGCCGACGGCCCGCTGCCCGAGCCGAGCCAGGGCCGGGTCTCGCGCCGCGTCAAGTCGTTTCCGATCACGCCGCGCATCACGCTGCGACCCGACGAGCGCGCCCAGCGCTGGCTGCTGACCGTCACCAGCAGCGACCGCGCCGGCCTGCTGTACGGCATCGCGCGGGTGCTCAACCGCTACCGCATCAACCTGCACCTGGCCAAGATCACGACGCTCGGCGAGCGCGTCGAAGACACCTTCCTGATCGACGGCCCGGCACTGCAGCAGAACCGCACCCAGCTCGAGATCGAATCCGAGCTGCTCGACGTGATCAGCGCGGCCTGATGGGCACCCGCGGCAGCACGCGGACGGCGCAGCCGGCCGGCCCCGGAGCACCTGAATGGCCTGATCCGCATCAGCGCCGAGCAGGCGCTGGCCGAGCTCGACGGCTACGACCGCATCATCGACGCGCGCTCGCAGAGCGAATTCGCGCTCGACCGCCTGCCCGGCGCGGTCAACTGGCCGACCCTCGACGATGCGCAGCGCCATGCCGTCGGCACCGAATACAAGCAGGTCTCGCCGTTCGACGCCCGCAAGCGCGGCGCGGTGATGGCGGCGCGCAACATCGCCGACCACCTCGAACGCGAACTGGCGCCGGTCGGGCGCGAGTGGCGCCCGCTGGTCTACTGCTGGCGCGGCGGCAAGCGCAGCGGCTCGCTGGCGATGGTGCTCGACCAGATCGGCTTTCGCGTCGCCGTGCTCGACGGCGGCTACCAGGCGTTCCGCAAGGCGCTGATCGGCGCGATCGACGAGCTGGCGCCGCGATTCGAGTGGCACGTGCTGTGCGGCACCACCGGTTCCGGCAAGAGCCGGCTGCTGCAGCATGCTGCACGCGGCCGGCGCCCAGGTGCTCGACCTGGAACAGCTGGCCGAGCACCGTGGCTCGGTGCTCGGGCTGGTGCCAGGGGAGGTGCAACCGAGCCAGAAGGCATTCGACACGCGGATCTGGGACGTGCTGCGCCGGCTCGACCCGGCGCGCCCGGTCTGGGTCGAAAGCGAGAGCAGCAAGGTCGGCGCGCTGCGCGTGCCGCGAGACGCTGATCGACGCGATCCGTCGCGGCCGCTGCTGGCGGCTCGAGCTCGAACTGGACGGCGCGCGTCGAGCTGCTGATGCAGGACTACGATTTCTTCGTCGACGACCTGGACGCCTTCTGCGAGCGCCTGGACGCGCTGCGTGCCCTGCGCGGCAACGAGGTGATCGACCGCTGGCAGGCGCAGGCGCGCGGCGGTGCGGTCGAGACGGTGGTGCGTGACCTGCTGGTCGAGCACTACGACCCGATCTACCTGCGCTCGATCGAACGCAATTTCGACGGCTATGCCGATGCCCAGGTGCTGCGCCCGGCCGGCGGCAGCCACGAAACCCTGCGTGAACTGGCGCACGAGCTGGCCGGACGGACGGCCTGAACGGCACGCCAAGGCGCCCGATCCGGCGTGAGCCGGCACCGGCCAGCACAGCCTGCCCACGCCTCACCCCATGTGCAGGCCGCCATTGATCGAGAAGTCGGCACCGGTGGCGAAGCCGGATTCGTCGGACGCGAGCCAGGACACGATCGAGGCGATGTCCTGCGGCGTGCCCAGGCGCTTGACCGGGATGCCGGCGACGATCTTGTCGAGCACGTCCTGGCGGATCGACCGCACCATCTCGGTGGCGATGTAGCCGGGGCTGACGGTGTTGACGGTCACGCCCTTGATCGGCCACCTCCTGCGCCAGCGCCATCGTGAAGCCGTGCATGCCGGCCTTGGCGGCCGAATAGTTGGTCTGGCCGAACTGGCCCTTCTCGCCGTTGACCGAGCTGATGTTGATGATCCGGCCCCAGCCCTGCTCGCACATGTCGTCGATCACCTGCTTGGTGACATTGAACAGGCTGGTCAGGTTGGTCTCGATCACATCGTGCCAGTCGCTGCGGCTCATCCTGCGGAACATGGCCGTCGCGGGTGATGCCGGCGTTGTTGACGAGGACGTCGACGGTGCCGTATTCGGCCTTGACGCGCTGGAACGCGGCGACGGTCGAATCCCAGTCGCCGACGTTGCCGACCGAAGCCCGGAAGTGGTAGCCGAGCGCGGCCTGCTCGGCGATCCACCGGGCGTGGTCGCGGTTCGGGCCGCAGCCGGCGATCACGGTGAAACCGTCCTGGTGCAGACGCTGGCACATCGCGGTGCCGATCCCGCCCATGCCTCCGGTCACATAGGCCAACTTGCTGGTCATCCACTGCTCCAACTCGTGCGGCAACAAAAGCGCGACAGCGGCCGCAGCCGCTGTCGATCAGGTGTCCGCCGCAGCGGCCCCGCAGGGCCGCGAAATTCAGCGCTCGACGGTCAGGGCCACGCCCATGCCGCCGCCGATGCACAGCGAAGCGATGCCCTTGCGTGGCGTCGCGGCGCTGCATCTCATGCAACAACGAGACCAGGATCCGGCAGCCGGACGCACCGATCGGGTGCCCGATCGCGATCGCGCCGCCGTTGACGTTGATCTTCGAGGTATCCCAGCCCATCTCCTTGTTGACCGCGCAGGCCTGCGCGGCAAAGGCCTCGTTGATCTCGAGCAGGTCCAGATCGGCCGGCTTCCAGCCGGCGCGCTGCAGTGCCTTCTGCGATGCCGGCACCGGGCCCATGCCCATGAAGGCCGGATCGAGCGCGGTGGTGGCGTAGCTTGCGATGCGCGCCATCGGCTTCAGGCCGAGCGACTCGGCCTTCTTGGCGGTCATCACCATCACCGCGGCAGCGCCGTCGTTCAGGCCCGAGGCATTGCCGGCGGTCACGCTGCCGGCCTTGTCGAAGGCCGGGCGCAGGCCGCCGAGGCCGTCGGCGTTGGTCTTGCGGTTGATGAATTCGTCGGTCTCGAACACGCACCGGATCGCCCTTGCGCTGCGGGATGCTGTAGGCAACGATCTCGTCCTTGAAGCGCGCCGGCATCCTGCGCCGCCGCGGCCTTCTGCTGCGAAGCGAGCGCGAAGCCGTCCTGGTCGCCGCGGGTGATGCCGTACTTCTTGGCCACGTTCTCGGCCGTGATGCCCATGTGGTACTGGTTGTAGACGTCCCACAGGCCGTCGTTGATCATCGAGTCGACCATCTTCCAGTCGCCCATGCGCTGGCCGTCGCGCGAATTCATCAGCACGTGCGGGCTCATGCTCATGCTTTCCTGGCCGCCGGCGATCACGATCTCGCTGTCGCCGTCGCGAATCGCCTGCGCCGCCAGCATCACCGCCTTCAGGCCCGAACCGCAAACGACGTTGATCGTCATCGCCGGCACGCCCTGCGGCAGGCCGCTCTTGATCACCGCCTGGCGGGCCGGGTTCTGGCCGGCTCCGGCGGTCAGCACCTGGCCGAGGATCACCTCGCCGATCTGGTCGCCGCTGACGCCGGTTCGCTTGAGCAGCTCGGCGATCACCGCTGCGCCGAGATCGACCGCAGGGACCTTGGCCAGCGTGCCACCGAACTTGCCGACGGCGGTGCGGGTGGCTGCAACGATCACGATATCGGACATGGAATTCTCCTGTTGATGGCTCTGGATGGAAGTGAAGCGGGCCCGCTGCTCAGGCCTTCTGCTTGACGTAACGTCCGGGTGCCGGCTCGATCGGCGGGTACTGGCGGTTGCCGGGCGTCTTCGGCGCGGGAATGGACTTGCCGGCATGGCTGGCCAGCCACTCGGCCCAGTCCGGCCACCAGCTGCCCGGGCGCTCGCTGGCCTGCGCCAGCCACTCGGACGCATCCGCCGGCAGCGCCGACGCAGTCGGCAATCCAGTGGCTGCGCTTCTTCTTGGCCGGCGGATTGATCACGCCGGCGATGTGGCCGGAGGCGCCCATCACGAAGCGCAGCTCGCCCTTCAGCACCTGCGTGCTGCGGTAGGCGCCTTCCCACGGAACGATGTGGTCCTCGCGCGAGGCGTAGATGTAGGTCGGCGCCTTGATGCTGCCGAGGTCGACCGGCTCGCCGCACACCGTGGCCGCGCCGGGCTCGGCGAGCTTGTTCTCGAGGTAGGTGTTGCGCAGGTACCAGCAGTACATCGGCCCCGGCAGGTTGGTGCTGTCGCTGTTCCAGTACAGCAGGTCGAACGGCGGCGGTGTCTCGCCCTTCAGGTAGTTGCCGACCACGTAGTTCCAGACCAGCTCGTTCGGTCGCAGGAAGCTGAAGGTGGTCGCCAGCTCCTTGCCCTTGAGCAGCCCGGGTCCGGCTTGGCGCTGTCCTCGCCGATGGTCGTCTCGCGCAGGCTGCACCATCGGCTCGTCGATGAAGATGTCGAGCACGCCGGTGCTGCTGAAATCGAGGAAGGTGGTCAGCAGCGTCATGCTCGACGCCGGGTGTTCGCCGCGCGCCGCCAGCACCGACAGCGCGGTGGCCAGGATCGTCCCGCCGACGCAGAAGCCGAGCGTGTTGACCTGCGTCGACCCGCTGATCTCCTGCGCCACGCCGATCGCCTTGATCACGCGCGTCCTCGATGTACTGATCCCAGGTGACGTCGGCGATCTCCTGGTCGGCGTTGCGCCAGCTGACGACGAACAGCCGATGCCCCTGATCGACCGTGTAGCGGATCAGCGAATTGTCCGGCTGCAGGTCGAGGATGTAGAACTTGTTGATGCACGGCGGCACGAACAGCATCGGCCGCTCGTGCACCTTCGGCGTCGTCGGCGCGTACTCGATCAGCTGGAACAGCGCGTTCTCGTAGACCACCGAGCCGGGCGTGGTGGCGACGTTGCGGCCGACCTCGAACTGGGTCTCGTCGGTCTGCGACACATGCCCCTGCTGCAGGTCGTGCATCAACTGGCGCAGCCCCTGGCTCAGGCTCTCGCCCTTGGTCTGCACCGCACGCTGGATCGCCTCCGGGATTGAGCGCCAGGAAGTTGCTCGGCGCCGCCGCATCGACCCACTGCTGCACCGCAAAGCGGATCCGCTGGCGTGTCTTCTCGTCGCCCTGCACGCTGTCGGCCATGCGCAGCAGCGTGCGCGCGTTCAGCAGGTACATCTGCGCGATGTAGGACGACTGCGGCTGGACGACCATTCGGCACTCGAGAAGCGCCGGTCCTTGATGGCGACCGGAGCGCCGCTGTCGCCGGATGCCGTCGCCGCCGGGCTGCAAGACGGCCGAGCGAGCGGTTCCACAATTCGGACGCCTGCTTCAGGTAATCCGACTGAACCTCGCTCAGCACCGGAGCCGGCAGGTTCAGCCCCGACATGGATTTGAAGGCATCGGCCAGCGCCTTCGACGTCTTCTCGACATCGGGCAGACGCCGGCAGGGCCGCAGCGGTCTTGGAATGTCATGTGTCTCCTCGTTTTGCTACGCCTTGGAGCGGATGCACGGCACCGCCCACGCGGCGCGACTCGACGATACCGGCAACCGCGCGACGCGATCGGCGCCGGCTGCTCACTCGACAGGATACTTGATGTACTTGCTGGCGATCGGATGGATGTATGTGGTCGCCATGATGGCGGCAGCCGAAATCGCGAGTCCGGCCGGCAGCTGGCTCGGTGCGGTGGTCACGCTGCTGCTGTACGGCCTGCTGCCGGTCAGCGTGCTGCTCTACATCCTCGGCGCGCCGATGCGCGGCGCGGGCGCGGCGCGCGCGCGAACAGGCGCGCGGCGCCGCGCCGGCCGGATCAGTGCCGGCTCGCGCAGCCAGATGCCGGCGGCCATCCGGCCGGTGACGCCGTCGCGCCGATACGAAAAGAACCGTGATCGCTCCTCGAAGGTGCAGTCGGCGACCGAATGGATCCGGCTGACACCGGCCGCGAGCAAGCCGATCGTGCGCCAGGCCGGACAGGTCGGCCAGCCATTTGCCGGGCGCGCCGGCGCGGGCGACGAAGCGGCTCCCGGCGCCGGTGCGCGGACGCTCTGCGGATCGGCGCCGAAGGCCAGCACCACGTCGGCACCGACTTCGAACTGGCGCGGGCCGATGCAGGCGCCGAGCCAGGCATCGACCGCGTCGGGCCGCGCAGTCGGCGGCCTCGCACAGCGCGGCGAGCGTTGCCTCGACCACCCCGGACGCGAGCCCGCGCCAACCGGCGTGCGCCGCGCCGACCGCCCGACCGCCGGCGCACAGCAGCACCGGCAGGCAGTCGGCGACCTGGACCAAGCAGGCGATGCCGGGCTCGGTGGTGATGCTCGCGTCGGCCTCGTGAACCGGCGCGTCGGGCGCGGCATCCGCGGCGCGCAGGCGCACCACCCGGCTGCCGTGCACCTGCTGCAGCCAGACCGGCCGGGCGCCGTCGAGGTGCTGCTCGCAGCATCCGCTGGTTGCGCTCGACCGCCGCCGGAGTCGTCGCCGATGTCGCGTTTCAGGTTCAACCGGTCGAACGGCGGCTGCGCTGACGCCGCCCGAGCGGGTCGTCATCAGCGCACCGACGCCGGCGATCGACCACGCCGGCCGCAGCCAGTCGGACGGCCGCCGATCGCGGCCCGCGCTCAGCGGCCACGCCGTGCCGAGCCGGTGCCGATGGCCGTCCATCTTCTGCTCACGCCGGCGCTTCTGCCGCTCCTCGAGGTTGCGCATCTCGCGGCGCTTGTAGTAGCCGGTCGCATCGGCCCAGGTCCACCAGACCACCGCGCCGGCGAACGGCGCCAGCACCGCCCACCACGACCAGACGGCCCACCGGACCGAATTCGAACCACTTCATGGCCAGCAGCAGCAGACCGATCAGCGACCAGATACATGTCAATTCCCCGCACCGGTCGCGAGGCGGAACGACGCCGCTGGTCAACGCCGACCGGTTAAAGTCCGTTGTGGTACGTGAGTCAATATAGCCCACTCTCCGGGCATCACTTCGAAGGAAAAGATCGATGAAATCCGTCCTGCTGCGCTCGACCGCCGTTGCCGCGCTGTTTGCCGCGACTGTCGGTGCCTGCGCTTGCGAGCCAGGATCTGGCCACCAAGAAGAACTGCATGGCCTGCCATGCGGTGGACAAGAAGCTGGTCGGCCCGTCCTACAAGGACATCGCGGGCAAGTACGCGGGTCAGAAGGACGCCGTCGACATGCTGGCCGGCAAGGTGATCAAGGGCGGATCCGGCAACTGGGGCCCGGTGCCGATGCCGGCCAATCCGCAGGTGAGCGACGCCGAAGCCAAGGATCTGGTGCGCTGGATCATGACGACCAAGTGATCACCGCGCCGCTGCGGCGGCGCATCGAAAGCTGAAAAGGCCCCGCGAGGGGCCTTTTTCATGGCGGACCGATCAGGCCGGCAGCCGGGTCAATAGGCCTGGCCGAGCTGCTCCAGGATGGCCGGATTCTCGAGCGTGCTGGTGTCCTGCGTCACCGGCTCGTTCTTGGCCACCGAGCGCAGCAGCCGGCGCATGATCTTGCCCGACCGGGTCTTGGGCAGGTTGTCGCCGAAGCGGATGTCCTTCGGTTTGGCGATCGGACCGATCTCGCGGCCGACCCAGTCGCGCAACTGCTTGGCGATCTGCTTGGCCTCGTCGCCGGTCGGACGCGCGCGCTTCAGCACCACGAAGGCGCAGATCGCCTCGCCGGTGGTTTCGTCCGGCCGCCCGACCACCGCCGCCTCGGCGACGAGTTCGGTGCAGCTGACCAGCGCCGACTCGATTTCCATCGTCCCCATCCGGTGCCCGGAGACGTTCAGCACGTCGTCGATGCGGCCGGTGATCGTGAAATAGCCGGTCTTCTCGTCGCGGATCGCACCGTCGCCGGCCAGGTAGTAGCGACCCTGGAAGTCGGCCGGGTAGTAGCTGGTCTTGAAGCGCTCGGGATCGCCCCAGATGGTGCGGATCATGCTGGGCCAGGGCTTCTTGACCACCAGGATGCCGCCCTGCCCGTTCGGCACGTCCTTGCCGGTCTCGTCGACCACCGCGGCCATGATGCCGGGAAACGGCAGCGTGCACGAACCCGGCACCAGCGGCGTCGCACCCGGCAGCGGCGTGATCATGTGACCACCGGTCTCGGTCTGCCAGAAGGTATCGACGATCGGGCAGCGCCCGCCGCCGACGTGCTTGTGATACCACTCCCAGGCCGCCGGGTTGATCGGCTCGCCGACCGAGCCGAGGATGCGCAGCGACGACAGGTCGTAGCGATCCGGATGCACCGCCTGGTTCGACTCGGCCGCCTTGATCAGCGAGCGGATCGCGGTCGGCGCGGTATAGAAGACGGTGCAGCGGTGCGCCTCGATCATCTTCCAGAAGCGGCCGGCGTCGGGATAGGTCGGCACGCCCTCGAACACGATCTGGGTCGCGCCGAGCGCGAGCGGACCGTAGGCGATGTAGGTGTGGCCGGTGACCCAGCCGATGTCGGCGGTGCACCAGAAGACATCGTCGGCTTTGAGGTCGAAGGTCCACTTGGTCGTCAGCGCCGCATGCAGCAGGTAACCGCCGCTGGAATGCTGGACACCCTTGGGCTTGCCGGTCGAGCCCGAGGTGTAGAGCAGGAACAGCGGATGCTCGGCCTCGACCCACTCGGGCTCGCAGGCGGTCTCGGCGGCATCGGTCAGCTCGTGCATCCAGCGGTCGCGCGCCGGATTCCAGTCGATCTGGCCGCCGGTGCGCCGGTAGACGACCACATCGCGCACCGATTCGCAGCCGCCGAGACCGATCGCCTCGTCGACGATCGCCTTCAGCGGCAGCTGCTTGCCGCCACGCAGCTGCTGGTCGGCGGTGATCACCATCACCGCACCGGCGCCGTCGATCCGGTCGCGCAGGCTCTGCGCCGAAAAACCGCCGAAGACGACCGAATGGGTCGCGCCGATGCGCGCGCAGGCCTGCATCGCGACGATGCCTTCGACCGACATCGACATGTAGATCACCACCCGGTCGCCCTTGCGCACGCCGCGCGCCTTGAGCGCATTGGCCATGCGGCAGGTGCGCTCGAGCAGCTCGCGGTAGCTGACGCGGCGTGACCTTGGCGTCGTCGGCCTCGAAGATGATCGCGGTCTTGTCGCCCAGACCGGCCTCGACCTGCCGGTCCAGGCAGTTGTACGAGACATTCAGACGCCCGTCGGCGAACCACTTGAAGAACGGCGCATCGCTGCTGTCGAGCACCTGCGTGAACGGGGTCTGCCAGCTGACGAACTCGCGCGCCAGCCGCGCCCAGTAGCCTTCGTAGTCGGCTTCGGCCTCGGCGCACAGCCGCTGGTAGGCCTCCATGCCGGAAACATGCGCGGCGTCGGCGAGCGCCTGCGGCGGCTGGTAGATGGCGGTCTCGGACATGGTCGTCTCCTGATTTTACGAATTGCGGTTCGTGATCTGCGACGGAACTTAGGCGGCGGCTCTTACGAACGGCTTACTTTGGCTGCGCCGGTCGGCCGACGCGACGTCCGCTGCGTTGATAGCCGGCCACCTACAATTCCGACATCCGTAATTTCCCGCAAGCCCGACCCGCAGTTCTTCCATGACGCCTTCCAACGCCGATCCGAGCCGCACCGCCAGCCAGCTCGGGACTGATTCCGCGCGTCATCTTCGCGAGCCGCTGGCTGCAGCTGCCGCTGTACATCGGGCTGATCCTGGCTCAGGTCGTCTATGTCTATCATTTCTGGGTCGAGCTGGTGCACCTGGTCGAGGCGGCGTTCGGCAGTTCGACGGCGCTCGAGAAGCTGGTCACCAGCATCGGCTACCGGTCCGACGCGCCGATCACCGTCGCTCAACGAGACGGTGATCATGCTGGTCGTGCTGGCGCTGATCGACGTCGTGATGATCAGCAACCTGCTCATCATGGTGATCGTCGGCGGCTATGAGACCTTCGTCTCGCGCATGAACCTGCACAATCATCCGGACCAGCCCGAGTGGCTGAATCACGTCAATGCGTCGGTGCTGAAGGTCAAGCTGGCAACGGCGATCATCGGCATCAGCTCGATCCACCTGCTCAAGACCTTCATCAACGCCGACAACTACAACGAGAAGGTGCTGATGTGGCAGACCATCATCCACATCGCCTTCCTGCTGTCGGCGCTGGCGATCGCGATGACCGACCGGCTGATGGTGAATTCGACGGCTCGCGCCCATTGAGGCCCGTCATGTCGGCTGCGCGCATGAAGCGCTGGCTGCCGACCCGCGAGCACCTGCGTGCCTCGCGCTGGCTGCGCCCGTTCGCGCACCATTTCGACAATGACCAGCTGTGGCGCACCGATCGTTCCAGCGTCGCGCGCGCGGTCGCGATCGGCGTCTTCTTCGGCTTCCTGCTGCCGATCGCCCAGTTCCTGTTCGCGGTGGCGGCGGCGATCGCGCTGCGTGCAAATGTCGCCATCGCCGCCGCGTCGACGCTGGTCTCGAATCCGCTCACCTTCCCGCCGATCTACTGGGCTGCCTACAAGCTCGGCCGGCGCATCCTCGGCGAATCGGTCGATAACGCCGGCGCGCTGCGCATCGAGCGCCAGGCCGAGGAATTGCTCACGCAGCCGGGTTTTCTGGCCGGCATCTGGCAATCGATCCAGGAGGCCGGCGCGCCGCTCATCGTCGGACTCGGCGTGCTGGCGGTCAGCGGTGCGCTGCTCGGCTATGCGCTGGTCTGGCTGCTGTGGCGACCCGGCCGCCGGGGCGCGATCGAAGGCGACCGGCCGGGCTGAGCGGCGCCTGCCGCGCCTCACTCGTGCGGCAGGTCCTCGGGAGGCGGGGGATCGGCACGCACCCGCAGGTGCAGCGCCGCCTTGGCCATCAGGTTGGCCGAAACCGGCGCGGTGACGAACAGGAACAGCGAGATCAGCAGCTCGCGCAGCGCCGGTTCGCCGCGCGCCAGGTGCACCAGCACGCTGGCAAGCACCACGCCTCCGACGCCGAGCGTGGTGGCCTTGGTCGGCGCGTGCAGGCGCTGGTAGAAGTCGGCGAAGCGCACCATGCCGATCGCACCGACGAGCGTGAACAGGCCGCCGACCACCAGCAATGCGGCGACCGGGATCTGGATCCAGAGTGACAGCTCGCTCATCCGATGACGTCGCCGCGGGTCAGGAAGCGCGCCAGCGCGACGGTCGACACGAAGCCGAGCAGTGCGATCACCATGGCGACGTCGAACATCAGGTCGCTGTGCTGGCGGATGCCGAGCAGCACCGCCAGCGCGGCGACGTTGATGTACAGGGTGTCGATGGCGAGCACCCGGTCGCAGGCGTCCGGGCCACGCACCAGACGCCAGATGCCGAGCAGCATCGCGATCCCGACCGCGACCATGGCCAGGTCGAGCGCCCATTCGATGATCATTCGAGTATCTCCTTCACCGGCGCCTCGTAGCGCGCCTTGATCTGAGCCACCAGGGCATCGCGATCGTCGCAGTCGAGTACGTGCACGACGATCTCGTGCAGCGCCTCGTCGATCTTGCACGACACGGTGCCTGGCGTGTTGGTGATGATGCTGGCCAGCCAGACCTGCGCCAGCGGGTCGCGCACATCGAGCGGAACCCGGATCCAGGCCGGGCGCGGCAGCCGCGTCGGCGTCAGCACGATGCGCGCCACGACCAGGTTCGACACGACCACGTCCCAGGTGACGATTGCCGTCAGCCGCAGCAGCTTGCCGACCCGGCGCGGCCGCACGACCGGGCCGAGAAAGGGATGGACCAGCCGCGGCAGCACGATGCCGAGCACGGCGGCGGCGATCAGATTCGGCGGCGAGACCGACTGCTGCAGCAGCAGCCAGCCGACGCCGAGCAGGACCGACAGCGTCGGTCGGTCGAACCAGCGGGGTGTCGCGTGCAGATGGCCGGTGCGATCGATGGTCATTGGCGGAGCTCCCTGGCTGCGCCCGGCTCGGGCGGCAACCCGCGGTACGGTCGGGTGGTGAATTCGATGGCACCGTCACCCAGCACCGCGCGTGCATAGCCGGCGCGGTCGACGAGCTGCTGCGCTGCCGCCGTGCTGTAGCGCTGCAGCGGGCCGGCGAAGATGCTCATCAGCACGCTGCCCGACAGCAGCAGCAGCGTGGCGCTGATCAGGCGCGGGCTGGCGCCGGACTGGGTGCCGGCGACGACATCGTCGCTGGCACTCCAGAAGACGATGCTGCCCGCACGCGCCAGACCGACCAGCGTCAGCAGGCCGACGCCAAGCACGACCGTCCAGACCGCGACCACCGCCGCGCTGCCGAGCGCTGCCTCGAGGATCATCAGCTTGCCGATGAACCCCGGCAGCGGCGGCAGGCCGGCGACCGAAGCGGCAGCCAGCAGCAGCATCAGTCCGAGCAGCTGCGGCTGCGCCACCTGCGACGCCGGGCGCAGGTCGCCGCCGGCGACACCACGCTGCGCAGCGACCAGTTCGGCCAGCAGGAACAGCCCGGCCAGTGCCAGGGTGCTGTTGACCATGTAGAACAGCGCCGCCGACCAGGCCTGCGGTGCTGAACAGGCCGACCCCGGAGGCAACCGTGCCCGACCGAGACCACCGTCAGCCAGGCGATCAGCCGCGGCAGCGTGCGCGCCGCCAGCGCGCCGAGCACCCCGAGCACGCTGGTTGCGAGCGCCAGCGGCAGCAGCAGCGGCTGCACCATCAGCGCCGACTCGCCGGCGCCGTCACCGAAGACGACGCCATGCACGCGCCAGATCGCATAGACGCCGACCTTGGTCATGATCGCGAACAACGCCGCCACCGGGGCGGCCGACGTGGCGTAGGTCTGCGGCAGCCACATCGACAGCGGCACCAGCGCCGCCTTGAAGCCGAAGACGACCAGCAGCAGCATGCCGCCCGCCTGCAGCAGCGACGCCTCCGCGCCCTGCAGCTGCGGCACGCGCAGCGCGAGCTCGGCCAGGTTGAGCGTGCCGGTCTGCGCGTAGATCAGCGCCACGCCGATCAGGAACAGCGCCGAGGCCGCCAGGTTCAGCGTCACATAGTGCACGCCGACCGCATACCGGTCCCGCCCCTGGCCGTGCAGCATCAGCACGTACGACGCGACCAGCAGCACCTCGAAGAAGACGAACAGGTTGAACAGGTCGCCGGTGACGAAGGCGCCGTTCAGCCCCATCAGCTGGAACTGGAACATCGGATGGAAATGCCGGCCGTGGCTGTCCCAGCCACCGCCGGCGTAGACCAGCACCGGCAGCGCAATGGCACTGCACAGCAGCAGCATCGCCGCCGACAGCCGGTCGATCACGAGCACGATGCCGAACGGCGCCGGCCAGCCGCCGACCCGATACACCTGCAGCAGCCCGAGGTCGGCCTCGACGGCGAGCAGTGCGGCAACCACCAGGCCGAGCGCGGTCGATCCGAACGCGATCGGCCGTGCCAGCCGCAAGCCGGCGCAGGCCGTGCCCGCCATGCGCGTCGCTGCCATGGTCGCCGAGCACCGAGCAGCAGCATGGCGGTGAAGGCCGGCAGCAGCACCGGCAGCACCGGCAGGTGCAGGGCAAGGAAATCGATCACCGCGTGTCCTCCGGCCTGCCGGTGGTCCGCTCCAGCCCGGCGTCGACATGATCGCTGCCGTCCTGTTCGTGGCGGCTGCGCAGGGCCAGCTCGATGATGAAGCCGGTGGTGGCGAAGCCGATCACGATCGCCGTCAGCACCAGTGCCTGCGGCAGCGGATCGGCGTGGCGGACCGCCTCACCGAGCACCGGCGGCGCATCGCGCCACAGCCGTCCCATCGTGAAGATGAAGAAGTTGACCGCATAGCCGAGCAGGCTCAGCCCGAGCACGACGCTGAAAGTGCGCCCGCGCAGCAGCAGGTAGATGCCGCAGGCGGTGACCCAGCCGACGCCGCTGGCGACCAGAAACTCCATGCTCATCGGTTCGGTGCGCCCGGGTCGGCGCTGCAAGGGGTTGGGGGGAGGATCATGCTCGACGCACCGGCGTCGGCACCGGCGGCTCCTTGCTCGCAGCGGCCAGTGCCGACAGCATCAGCATCGTTGCGCCGACGACCGTGATGTAGACGCCGAGGTCGAACACCGCCGCGCTCGCGAGCGCGAGCTCGCCGAGCAGCGCAACCGTCGGATGGCCAGTGGCGCTGGTCAGGAAAGGCTGGCCGAAGGCAAAGGCGCCGACGCCGGTCAGTCCGGCAATCGCCAGACCGCTACCGACCCAGCGCGTGAACCGGCGGTCGACGCGGCCGTGCAGCAGCGCACCGGCGCGATCCTGGCCGACCGCCACGAACTGCAGCACCAGCGCCACCGCGGTGATCAGCCCGGCGATGAAGCCGCCGCCGGGCAGGTTGTGACCGCGCCAGAAGATGTAGACGCTGACCAGCAGGGCCAGCGGCAGGATCAGCTGGGCGGCCAGGCGCAGCATCAGTGGCTCCACCGCGAAGCTCCACGGCCGCCCCTGCGGATCGACCGGCGGCCGGTTCACGCGCATGCCGTCGAGCAGCGCCAGCACGCCGACCGCGGCGATGCCGAGCACGCTGATCTCGCCGAAGGTATCGAAGCCGCGGAAGTCGACCAGGATCACGTTGACGACGTTGCTGCCGCCACCGAGCGGCAGCGCATGAGCGAGGAAATACCACGAGATCGAGGCGTGGTCGCGCGTCAGCACGAGCCAGCACAGCCAGCCGACGCCGGCACCGCCGGTGATCGCCAGCAGCGCATCGCGGCCACGCCGCAGCCGGCTCGACTCGCGCGGACTGGTCTGTGGCAGCAACGCCAGCCCCATCAGCAGCAGCACCGTCGAGACCACCTCGACCGACAGCTGCGTCAGCGCCAGGTCGGGCGCCGAGAATGCCGCGAAAGCCGAGCGAGGCGACCAGGCCGACCACCCCGGTCAGCACCACCGCCCGGAAGCGGTGCCGATGGCCGAGCACGAGCGCCGCGCCGCACGCCAGCAACAGCAGCCAGACTGCCCCAGGCGACTGGCGGCGCCGGCCACAGTTCGCGGCCGCCGGTGCCGGGCGCCGTGCCCGACAGCAGCGGCCAGGCCGCGACCGCGATCGCCGCGCCGACCAGCCAGGCCGAGGTAGCGCTGCAGCGAGCCGTTCTCGATCCAGGCGATGACACGAGCGGACAGCACGAACAGGCCGTCGACCACCCCATTGAACAGCAGGCGACCGCTGACGCGGCGCGGCTCGTGCCGATGCAGCCACCCGCCGCGCCGCAGCAGCCAGTACAGCGCCGCACCGCCGGCGATCGCGATCGCGCTCAGCAGCAGCGGCAGATTCAGACCGTGCCACGGGCGTGAGGTGGTACTCGGGCGGCGGTGCGCCGAGCACGGCGGCCGCGGCCAGTTGAACCATCGGACCGAAGGTCAGCGCCGGAACCAGCCCGACCACGACACCGACACGATGACGAGCAGCGTCGCCGGTGCACGCATGCCGATCGGCGGCTCGTGCGGATGCGGCTTCGGCAGGTCGCTCGCCGGCCGACCGAAGAAGACGTCGTGCACGAAGCGCAGCGAATAGGCGACCGAGCAGATGCTGCCGAGCGTTGCCGCGATCGGCACCCAGGCGCCCCAGGCAAAGGCCCGCTGGGCGTCGAGCGCCTCGGTCAGGAACATCTCCTTCGAGACGAAGCCGTTGGTCAGCGGCAGGCCGCCCATCGCCGCGGCTGCGATCATGGCCATCGTTGCAGTCCACGGCATCAGCCGCGCAAGCCCGCCGAGGCGGCGCATGTCGCGGGTACCGGTCTCGTGGTCGACGATGCCGGCGGTCATGAACAGCGCACACTTGAAGACCGCGTGGTTCATCAGGTGGAAGATCGCCGCCACCGCCGACAACGGCGATGCCAGCCCGATCAGGAACACGATCAGCCCGAGGTGGCTGATGGTCGAATAGGCAAGCAATGCCTTCAGGTCGTGACGGAAGACCGCGACGAAGGCGGCATAGAGCATCGTCACCAGACCGACGCTCGACACGATGGCCTCGAACAACCCGCTGCCGCCGAGCACCGGGTACATGCGCGCCAGCAGGAAGATGCCGGCCTTGACCATGGTTGCCGAATGCAGGTAGGCCGACACCGGCGTCGGCGCGGCCATCGCCTCGGGCAGCCAGAAGTGGAACGGCCACTGCGCGCTCTTGGTGAAGCAGCCGATCAGGATCAGCACCAGCGCGACCGGGAACTGCGGATCGGCCTGGATCGCCTCGACACGGCCGACCATCTGCGACAGGTCGTAGGTGCCGGCGATCTGGCCGAGCAGCACGAAGCCGGCCAGCATCACCAGCCCGCCGCCGCCGGTCACCGCGAGCGCCATGCGCGCGCCGGCGCGCGACTCCTCGCGCTGGCCCCAGTAGCCGATCAGCAGGAACGACGAGACACTCGTCAGCTCCCAGAACACGAGCAGCAGCAGCAGGTTGTCGGACAGCGCGACGCCGAGCATCGCGGCCATGAACAGCATCAGCTGCGAATAGAACTTGCCTGCCGGATCGTCGTTGCCGAGGTAGTAGGCGGCATACACGACGATCAGCAGCCCGATGCCCGAGATCAGGCCGGCGAACAGCAGCGCCAGTCCGTCGAGCCGGAAGCCGAGATCGAGACCGATCGCCGGCACCCACTCGTGTCCGCTCGGCGATCACGCCACCGGCGAAGATGGCCGGCGCCAGGCTGACGATGATGGCAAGCGAGGCGAAGGTGACCAGTCCGGCGAGCAGCGCCGTCAGCCGGCGCCGCCCGGGCGTGTTGCGCTGCCCGGCCCAGAAGCAGGCGGTCGTGCCCACCAGCAGGGGCAGCAACACGATCGTCGCGAGCAGGTTCATGGGATGGTCGGTCCGTCGACACGGTTGCAGGACCGCCGAGCATAGTGGGAATATCGGACCGTCCGATCGGGCGCACTTGCCCTCGTCGGCCGAATTCGTGTTCTTCCAGCCCCTGTTGCCACAACTGCGAAGCGCAGCCGGGACGCAGCCTGCGTGCATCGGCGCGCACCGAAAAAGGCGTCTGGGATAATGGCGCCGACCGTCATCACGCGCGAACACCATGCCGACCACCATCCAGGCTGCCGACCTCGTCGAATCGATTGCGGCGGCCCTGCAGTACATCAGCTACTACCATCCGAGCGACTACATCACGCACCTGGCGCGGGCCTACGAACGCGAGCAGAGCCCGGCCGCCAAGGATGCGATCGCGCAGATCCTGACCAACTCGAAGATGTGCGCCGAGGGCCGGCGGCCGATCTGCCAGGACACCGGCATCGTCAATGTCTTCCTCGAGATCGGCATGGACGTGCGCTTCGAGGGCTTCAGCGGCAGCATCGAGGACGCGATCAACGAAGGCGTGCGCCGCGCCTACAACGCATGCGGACAACCCGCTGCGCGCGTCGATCGTGGCCGACCCGCAGTTCGAGCGCAAGAACACCAAGGACAACACGCCGGCCGTCGTGCACATGCGGCTCGTGCCGGGCCGAACGGTCGACGTGCAGGTCGCGGCCAAGGGCGGCGGCAGCGAGAACAAGAGCAAGTTCGTGATGCTCAATCCGAGCGACAACCTGGTCGACTGGGTGATGAAGACGGTGCCGACGATGGGTGCCGGCTGGTGTCCGCCGGGCATGCTCGGCATCGGCATCGGCGGCACCGCCGAGAAGGCGATGCTGATGGCCAAGGAGTCGCTGATGGAGCCGCTCGACATGTACGAGCTCAAGCAGCGCGGACCGCGCAGCAAGACCGAGGAGCTGCGCATCGAGCTGTGCGACAAGATCAATGCGCTCGGCATCGGTGCGCAGGGCCTGGGCGGTCTGACGACGGTGCTCGACGTCAAGATCTCGATGTACCCGACGCACGCCGCCAGCAAGCCGGTGGCGATGATCCCGAACTGCGCCGCGACCCGGCATGCGCACTTCGTGCTCGACGGCTCCGGCCCGGCCTACATCGACCCGCCGAGCCTGGACCTGTGGCCCGAGGTCAACTGGGCGCCCGACTACAACAAGTCGAAGAAGGTCGACCTCGATCGCCTGACGCGCGAGCAGGTCGCATCCTGGAATCCAGGCGACACGCTGCTGCTGTCGGGCAGGATGCTGACCGGCCGCGACGCCGCGCACAAGCGGATCCAGGACATGCTGGCCAGGGGCGAGCCAGCTGCCGGTCGATTTCACCAACCGGGTGATCTACTACGTCGGCCCGGTCGACCCGGTGCGCGACGAGGTGGTCGGTCCGGCCGGCCCGACCACCGCCACGCGGATGGACAAGTTCACCGAGATGATGCTCGCACAAGACCGGGCTGATCGGCATGATCGGCAAGGCCGAGCGCGGACCGGCCGGCGATCGAGGCGATCCGCAAGCACAAGAGCGCCTACCTGATGGCGGTCGGCGGTGCCGCCTACCTGGTTGTCGAAGGCGATCAAGCACGCCGAGGTGGTCGGCTTTGCCGACCTGGGCATGGAGGCGATCTACGAGTTCGAGGTCAGGGACATGCCGGTCACGGTGGCGGTCGACTCGAACGGCGTCGTCGGTGCACCAGACCGGACCGCGCGAGTGGCAGACGAAGATCGGCAAGATCCCGGTCGTGACCGAGGCCTGATCTGCGCGTCCTGCGGTGAATTCGTGCAGGAGGGGCCCTTAGGTCCGGTGGCGGGGTCAGCCGCGGTGTTCGCTTGGCCTTGCGGCCGGGCTGAAGACCGGATCGGGCCTGAAGGCCCTGCTACAAGGACAAAGGGCATCCGCTCAGGCGGATGCCCTTCTTCATGCGGTCAGCGCATCAGCGCACGACGGCGATCTGCTCGCGCTTGTCGCCCTTGTAGGTGAACAGCGTCAGCGCGCCGTTCTTGATGTCGCCCTTCTGGTCGAAACTGATGTTGCCGGTCACGCCCTTGTGGCCCTGTGGTCTTGGCCAGTTCCGGCAGGTACTTGGCCGGATCGGCCGAGCCGGCCTTGACCATGGCGGCAACCATCACGTTGGTCGCGTCGTAGACATACGGTGCGTAGATCTGCACGTCGGCGTTGAACTTCTGCTTGAAGTCGGCCTTGAACTTGTCGAGCGCCGGCTTCTCGGCGCCCTCGACACCGCCGGCTTCGGCGCACACCACCTGGCCGTCGTCCATCGCGCCGGCGGCCAGCTTGGGCAGTTCGCCCGAGCAGATGCCGTCGCCGCCCATGAACTTGGCCTTGATGCCGAGCTGCTTCATCTGGCGCAGCATCGGGCCGGCCACCGCGTCCATGCCGCCGAAGAAGACGATGTCGGGCTTCTTCGACTTGATGGCGGTCAGGATGGCGGTGAAGTCGGTTGCCTTGTCGGTCGTGAACTGGGCATCGACGACCTTGCCGCCGGCGGCCTTGACTGCCTTCGAGAATTCCTCGGCCACGCCCTGCCCGTAGGCGGTGCGGTCGTCGACGACCGCGATCGACTTGCCCTTGAGCGTGTTCACCGCATAACGACCCAGCGTGCCGCCGAGGTGCACGTCGTCGGCCACGACGCGGAAGGTCGTCTTGTAGCCGTTGCGGGTGAACTTCGGATTGGTCGCCGACGGCGAGATCTGCGGAATGCCGGCGTCGCTGTAGATCTTCGAAGCCGGGATCGAGGTGCCGGAGTTGAGGTGGCCGACCACGCCGTTGACCTTCGAGTCGACCAGCTTCTGCGCCGCAGCGGTGCCCTGCTTCGGATCACCGGCATCGTCCTCGGCGAGGAGTTCGAACTTGGCCTTCTTGCCGCCGATCATCACGCCCTTGGCATTGAGTTCGTCGATCGCCATGCGCGCGCCGTTCTCGTTGTCCTTGCCGAGGTGGGCGATCGCGCCGCTGGTCGGCGCGACATGGCCGATCTTGACGACGACGACATCCTGCGCCGACGCGCCGACTGCGGTCATCGCGAACAGCGCACCGATCACCGCATTGAATCTGACTTGCATGCAAAACCTCCAGAGCGTGGAAAAGCGAGATGAATGGATCGTGTGGAACTCGTGCAATGCCCGCCCGCGGACACGACCGCTCGGCAACCGGACTGCACTTCGGGCAGCGGCAATTTAACCGAGATCGTCAGCAACATCAGCGCGGCAAACCCGAGGTGCCGAGGCGTCGAATCAATCCCGGACCGGCCACATGACTCGAACGCGGCTAGCCCTCGGTCCGATGACCGGACAAGCGATCGGCCACCGCACGATCGATCGCCTCACGCAAGGTCGATGCCAGTTCGCGCCGCGTCGCATCGAGCACGCGCGGGCCGCAGCTGCTGCCAGGCAGCGTCGAGCGCCTGCTGCAGGCGCTCGTCGACCAAGCGCTCGATCTCGGCGCGCAGTGCATCATCGAGCAGCGGCGAACGTCGGCCGGTGCCGGCTGTCGCGGGCAGCGGCCGATCGACCTCGGTCAGCGTCGGCACCCGCTGCGGCGGCGGCGAGCGGGTCATCGCCGCATTCCGGGGCGTTGCCGCACCGTCATGCAGCCACCTCGTGGCGCTTGATCGGGTAGCCGCGGCTCGCGTAGTGACGCCAGCGCTGCCGGCCGGCGTCGCGCTCGCGCTCGTCGGTGCTGACGATCTCGATCAGCCGCTCGAAAGCTGCCGAGCCCCGGAGCAGGCTCGTCGCCGAGATTGACCAGCACCGGCAGGTGGCCGGCCTGCGCCGGATCGTCGACCAGCCAGACCGGGCTGCGCCGCAGCCGCGGTTCGGCCGTCGCCCCCGCCGGCAGCCGCAGATGGGCCACGAAGTCGGTCTCGCCGAAGGACCACAGCAGCCGGTCGAAGCGCGTCGAGCGTGCGCCGGCGGGCCGGTCACCGCCACCCCGACCCCCTGGCGCGCTTGCCTTGCGCAGCAGCCGGCAGGCATAGCCGAGCCGGTCCGGCACATTGAAGTGGAACTCGACCTCGGTCATCGGCGGCCGGCGCCGGCGCCGCTCACTGCGCGTGCGACAGCACGAAGTGCGTCAGCAGCGGCACCGGCCGACCGGTCGCGCCCTTGGCGGCGCCGCCCTTCCAGGCCGTGCCGGCGATGTCGAGGTGGGCCCAGCGATACTTGCCGGTGAAGCGCGCCAGGAAGCGCGCCGCGGTGATCGCGCCGCCGGCGCGCCCGCCCACGTTGGCCATGTCGGCGAAGTTGCTCTTCAGTGCCTCGTCGTAGTCGTCGTCGAGCGGCATGCGCCAGCACGGGTCGAGCGCGGCTCGGCCGGCCGCGAGCAGCGCCTCGGCGAGCTGCGTCGTCGGCGGTGAACAAGCCGCTGTGGTGGTTGCCGAGCGCGATCACGCAGGCACCGGTCAGCGTCGCGATGTCGACCACCACCGCCGGCTTCAAGCGTTCGGCGTAGGTCAGCGCATCGCACAGGATCAGCCGGCCCTCGGCGTCGGTATTCAGGATCTCGATCGTCTGCCCCGACATGCTGGTCACCACATCGCCCGGCTTGACGGCCGAGCCGCTCGGGCATGTTGTCGCACGCCGGGATCAGGCAGACCAGGTTCAGCTTGGGCTTGAGCTCGGCGATCGCGCGCAGGGTGCCGAGCACGCTGGCAGCGCCGCCCATGTCGTACTTCATCTCGTCCATCTCGGCCGCCGGCTTGATCGAGATGCCGCCGGTATCGAAGGTGATGCCCTTGCCGACCAGCACCACCGGCGCCTGGCTGCGCGCGGCGCCGTCGTAGCGCGCGACGATGAAGCGCAGCGGCTCGACCGACCCCTGCGCGACCGCGACGAAGGCACCCATGCCGAGCTTCTCGACCGCCTTGCGGTCGAGCACCTGCACCGTCAGCCCATGCTCCTTGCCGAGCTGCTTCGCCTGCTCGCCGAGGAAGGTCGGCGTGCAATGGTTGCCCGGCATGTTGGCGAACTCGCGCGCCAGCGTGACCCCGGCGCCGATGGCCGCACCGCGCTGCAGGCCCTGCTGCACCGACCGTGCATCGGCCTTCTCGCACACCAGGCTGAACTTGGCGAATGCCGGCGCACTGGCGGCGCTCGGCTTGGTGTGACGGTACAGATAGGCGGCGTCGCAGGGCCGCGGTCGCCAGCGCCTCGGCATGCGCCTCGCCGACGGCAGCCGGCGCTGCCGAGTGCGACCGCGACATGCCTGGCACCACCGCTCTTCAGCACGCCGAGCGCGCTGGACCAGCGCACCGCGGAAGGCCTTGACCGGGCCGGCTGCGCCGGCCGCAGCGGCGACCACGACCACCAGACGCCGCGCCTTCAGGCCGGCGGGCGATGGAAGATAGCTGCTGCGTCCGGACTTGAGCTGCAGGTCACCGCTGGCGATCGCATCATCGACGAGCGCGGCGATCGCCGGGTCGAGCGCCGGGTTGCGCGACTCGGCATCGAGCACGACCACCAGCGCATCGGCGTTGATCGAGCGAAAGGGAAGACGCCGAAGCGACCAGGTGTTTGAAGTCCATAATGTCCGTCGGATCAAGCAGCAGACGATGTTATTCGATTCCACTTTGCGCCGCGACCTGGCCCGCAGTTTCGGTGCGACGTTGGTCATCATCCTGACGATCGTGCTGACGATGTTCCTGATCCGCACGCTCGGCCAGGCCGCGCTCGGCCGCGTCTCGCCCGAGGACGTCGTGCTGCTGCTCGGCTACACCGCGCTCGGCCACCTGCCGACGATCCTGGCGCTGTCGCTGTTCATCGCGATCGTCGCCACGCTCGGCCGCATGTACCGCGACAGCGAAATGGCGATCTGGTTTGCCAGCGGCGCCGGCCTGGTGCGTTTCGTCGGACCGGTGCTGCGCACCGCCTGGCCGGTGCTGCTGGTGGTCGGCGCTGCTCGCCCTGCTGGTGTGGCCATGGGTCAACCAGCGGGCGGTCGACCTGCAGGCGCGCTATCGAAAGCCGCTCCGACCTGTCGCGCATCGCGCCGGGCACCTTCCAGAGCTCGCGCGACGGCCGCCGCACCTTCTTCATCGACCGCGACACGCCCGACAGCGCGACCGGCAACAATGTCTTCATCCTGCTCAACAACGGCCGCACCGAATCGGTCACGACCGCGCACAGCGGGCACCTCGAGACACGCGACGACGAGCGGGTGCTGGTGCTGCAGCGTGGTCAGCGCAACGAGGTCGAACCTGGAACAGCGGCGACAAGACGATCTCGCGCTTCGAGTCCTACAGTGCCGGCATCGGCGAGAGCGCCGCCCCGCGCGACCGGCAGCAGCCGCCGAAGGCCCGGCCGACACTCGAGCTGCTGCGCCAGCCGAGCCCTGAATTCGCGGGTGAGCTGACATGGCGCGTCGGCCTGCTGCTCGCCGCCGCCAACATGCTGCTGCTCGGCATCGGCCTGTCACATGCCAATCCGCGCCGCGCCAGCAACTGGAACCTGCTGTTCGCACTGCTCACCTTCGTCGTCTACTACAACCTGATCAACCTGAGCAAGGCCTGGGTGACGAACGGACGGCTCGGCTTCGGCGCCGCGCTGCTGCTCGCCCATGGTGGCGCCTTCGTGCTGGCCGTGGCGCTGATCTGGTGGCGTGACAACGGCATCGCGACTGACATGGCCCGGCGTCACGGCGCCGTGCCGCGGCCAGCGGAGCCACCGCATGAGGACGGTGCGGCGGCTGTTCTACCGCGACATCCTGAGTTCGGTGCTGTTCGTCGCGCTGGCCTTCCTGTCGCTGTTCTTCTTCATCGACTTCGTCGACGAGCTCGGCGATGTCGGCAAGCGCGGCTACACCGCGCTGCATGCGGCTGGCTACAGCCTGCTCGAGACTGCCGGGCCACCTGTACGAACTGGCGCCGATCGCGGTGCTGATCGGCACCATCTATGCGCTCGCGCGCATGGCGCAGGCATCCGAATACACGATCCTGCGCACCGGCGGGCTCGGGCCCGGGCGCGCGCTGTCGCTGCTCGCCGGGCTCGGCGTGCTGCTTCGCGCTGCTGACCTTCCTGGTCGGCGACTACGTCGCGCCGTATGCCGAGGCGCGTGGCGCCGACCTGCGCGCGAGCTTCGGCGGCGGTCGGCGTCGGCGCCTGGCTGAAGGACCGCCGCAACGGTGAGGACGGCATCGCACAATGTGGCGGTCAACGTCGCGAGTGCCGGCAGCGACGGTCGACTCGAAGGCATCCGCATCTTCGAATTCGCGTCCGACGGCTCGCTGCGCCGGCGCATCGCGGCGCAGCGCGGCACGGTCGACCGCGACGGGCTGTGGCAGCTCGGCGAGGTGCACGCTGACGCAGTGGCCGACCGGCGCGGTGCCGGCCGCCGGCGCCGCGCGATGCCGCGGTGCGCGAGGAGACGACTGCGCGACGCTGCCTTGGCGCAGCGGCCTGTCGTCCGACGTGGTGGCGGCCGCGGTGCTGCCGCTGGCGACGATGTCGACCTTCGAGCTGTGGCGCTACATCGGCCACCTGTCGGCCAACGAGCAGACCGCGCAACGGCACCTGATCCAGTTCTGGAAGCGCGCCTTCTATCCCTTCGCCTGCCTGGTGATGGTGGCGCTCGCGCTGCCGTTCGCCTACCTGCACGCGCGCGGCGGCGGCATCAGCCTGAAGATCTTCGGCGGCATCATGCTCGGCATCGGTTTCGTGCTGCTCAACAATGTCGCCGGTCACCTCGGGCTGCTGCGCAACTGGACGCCGTGGCTGACCGCGCTCGTGCCGAGCGGGCTGTTCCTGATGCTGTCGCTCGGCGCCTTCGCCTGGCTGGTGCGCTACCGATGAGCGGCCGACCGGCTCCGCACGGCCTGCTGCTGTTCGCACATGGCGCGCGCGATCCGAACTGGGCCGTGCCGTTCCAGGCGGTCGCCGCGCGGGTCCGCGACACGGCGCGGCCGCACGCGGGCTGCGGCTGGAGGTGCGGCTGGCCTTTCTCGAGTTCATGCAGCCTGACCTGGCTCGGCGCCGGCGACGAACTCGCCGCGGCCGGCTGCAGCGCGCGTCGATGTGGTGCCGCTGTTCCTTGGCGCCGGCGGTCACGTGCGCAAGGACCTGCCGGCGCTGCTGCGCAGGCTGGGCGAGCGCCACCCGCACATCGCAGTGGACGCTGCGGCCGGCGATCGGCGAGATGCCGTCGGTCGTGGCGGCGATGGCCGACGCATCGCTCGGCTGGGTCGTCTAGCGACACGCAGCGCCGGACGGCGACTCTGACATGAACCTGCACCAGTTCCGATTCGTGCAGGAGGCGGTGCGCCGCAACCTGAACCTGACCGAGACCGCCAAGGCGCTGTTCACCTCGCAGCCGGGCGTCTCGAAGGCCATCCTCGAGCTCGAGGACGAGCTCGGCGTCGAGATCTTCGCGCGCCACGGCAAGCGCCTGAAGCGGGTCACCGAACCCGGTCTGCAGGTGCTGCGCTCGATCGAGCTGATCATGAGCGAGGTCAACAACCTGAAGCGCATCGGCGACGAGTTCTCCAAGCAGGATGCCGGCACGCTGTCGATCGCGACCACGCACACGCAGGCGCGCTACGTGCTGCCGGCGCCGGTGGCGCAGCTGCGCAAGCGCTTTCCCAAGGTCAACGTCAGCCTGCACCAGGGCACGCCCGAGCAGGTCGCGCAGATGGTGATCGACGAGGTGGCCGAGATCGGCCTGGCGACCGAGTCGCTCGAGAACTTCGACGCAGCTGGTCTCGCTGCCGTGCTACGAATGGCAGCACGTGGTGGTGATGCCGGACAGCCATCCGCTGGCGCGCAGCGAGCGCCTGAGCCTGGAGGAACTGGTGCTGCATCCGCTGATCACCTACCACCCGAGCTTCACCGGCCGCACGCGCGTCGATCAGGCCTTCGAGGCGCGCCGGCTGAAGCCGAACATCGTGCTCGAGGCGATCGATTCGGACGTGATCAAGACCTATGTGCGGCTCGGCATGGGCGTCGGCATCGTGGCCGAGATGGCGGTGCGCGACGATCCGCCGGGCGGCGAGCTGGTCTGGCGGCCGGCCGGTCACCTGTTCGGCCAGAATGTGGCGCGCATCGCATTCAAGCGCGGCGCCTACCTGCGCAGCTTCGTCTATTCGTTCGCCGAGATGCTGTCCGACCGCCTCGGGCGCAACCTCGTGATGCGCGCGATCGCCGGCAATCCCGGACGACTATCAACTCTGAACCCCGCATGTCCGATGAGCGACTTCTTCCACCCCCGCCGTCGCGAGCCGGCTGCCCCAGGTCGGCACCACGATCTTCACCGTGATGTCGGCGCTGGCGCAGCAGCACGGCGCGGTCAACCTCGGCCAGGGCTTTCCGGATTTCGAGGGCGACCCGCGCCTGCTCGACGCGGTGACCGAGGCGATGCGCGCCGGCCACAACCAGTATCCGCCGATGACCGGCGTGGCGGCCCTGCGCGAAGCGGTGGCGCGCAAGATCGAGACGCTCTACGGCCGCCGCTACGATCCGGCGACCGAGATCACGATCACCGCCGGCGCGACGCAGGCGATCCTGACCGCGATCCTGGCGCTGGTGCATCCCGGCGACGAAGTGATCGTGCTCGACCCCTGCTACGACAGCTACGAGCCGAACATCGTGCTCGCCGGCGCGAAGCCGGTGCACGTGCCGCTCGACGCCGGGCAGCTTCCGTCCCGACTTCGAGCGCATCGCAGGCCGCGCTCGACGCCGCGCACCCGCGCCATCATCATCAATTCGCCGCACAACCCGAGCGGCACCGTCTGGCGCGCAGAGGACATGCAGCAGCTGACCGAGCTGCTGCGCCCGACCGATGTGATCGTGATCTCCGACGAGGTCTACGAGCACATGGTGTTCGACGGCGCGCAGCACCAGAGCGCCGCCCGCTGGCCCGAACTGGCCGCGCGCAGCGTGATCGTCTCGAGCTTCGGCAAGACCTACCACGTGACCGGCTGGAAGATCGGCTACGTGGCGGCACCGGCGCCGCTCAGCGCCGAATTCCGCAAGGTGCACCAGTTCAATGTCTTCACCGTCAACACGCCGATGCAGCATGCGCTGGCGAGCTACATGGCCGACCCGCGGCCCGTACCTCGAGCTGCCCGCCTTCTACCAGCACAAGCGCGACCTGTTCCGCGCCGGCCTGAGCGACAGCCGGCTGCGGCTGCTGCCGAGCGAAGGCAGCTACTTCCAGTGCGTGGACTACAGCGCCGTCAGCGACCTGCCCGAGGTCGAATTCTGCAGCTGGCTGACGCGCGAGATCGGCGTGGCCGCGATCCCGCTGTCTGCCTTCTACGCCGATGGCGCGCGAGCAGCGGATGGCGCGTTTCTGCTTCGCCAAGAAGGACGAGACGCTGCGCACGGCGCTCGACCGGCTGTCCGGACTGTAGGCACCGACAGACCGACCGCCGGTCGGCAGGCAGCACCGCCATCTGGCTGCGCGACGCCTGCAACCACCGGCCGATTCACGACTTGTCGGGCGCTGGCTTCGGCGGGTTGAAATCCTCGTCGAGCTGGAGGTCGAACGACCACGCGGTATCGGATGCCGCTGCCGACCCCGGACCCGAGAAGCCGAGCGGCGCGGCGTCGGTCCGCGCATCCGGGCGCGGCGCTCTGGCTGGCGACAACTCGGGCAGCTCGAGCAGACCATCGGTCGGCTCGAAGTGCAGATCCGGCAGTCCGGCCTCGGCCGGGCTGGTAAAGCCGCCGGCCGCGGTGCCCGCAGCGGCACCGTGCGCCGACGCCGGCAGCATCATCGTCGAGCGGCAGCAGCAGGTCGACGCCGCCCTCCGGCTCGTCGTGCTCGGCCAGGTCGCGCGCCATCGAATACAGAAACAGCAGCTCGGCGTACGCCGGCAGGTCGAAGGTCTGGCTGCCGTCGTCGCGCTTGAACAGCAGGGCCGAGAGCTCCTTCATCGCAGCCGCCGGCTGTCGGCCAGGCGCGCTGCAGCTGGGCGACGACGGTCGGATAGGCCTCGAGCGCGCGGTCGTGGCCGCTGTGCGAATCCCAGTCGGGCGCAGATGGCACCGAAACGCCGGTTGAAGCGATCGCGGATCCGGTCGTAGGCCTCGCGTTCGTCGCGCCGGCGGTGGATCTCGAGCAGCTTCAGGTAGGGCAGCGGACTGGCACCACCGGTGCCCTGCACATGCCCGAGCAGCAGGTCGACGGCCGCATCGTCCTGACCCAGCACGACGAAGAAATCGGCCTGCTGTTCGAGGTCGATCAATTCCTCGACGCTGACCTCGCGCCGCGGATCGTGGATCGACGTGACCTCGTGCGGCCCGGGCGGCGGCGACCGGCACGACCGGCAACGGCAGCGGCATCGCCGCAGGGGCCGCCTCGGGCAGCGAGACGCTGCCAGCCCGGCCGGCGGCCGTGGCCGCGGCGGCAGCCGATGACGCGTCGGCGTCGCCCGCGCGAGGCGTCCCGGCCCGGCTCGACCCCGACGCGAACAGAGAATCGTCGGCGGCAGCCGCGCCAGTCGGATTCGCGCGACCGGCTGCGCCTGCGCCAGACCAGCAGCCCGGCCACCAGCAGCGCCAGCAGCAACGCGCCCAGCCCGTAGACGAGCCAGCTCCAGAAGCCGTCGCCCCGCGCCTCGTCAAGCTGCTGCTCGCAGATCGGTGACCGATTGCTGGAGTGTGCGGTTGTTGTCGCGCAGCGCGTGCCAGATCGGCTTCGAGCACCCGCATGCGCTCGATCGCATCGGCGTCGGCCTTGGCCGCGAGTTCACCGAGCAGTCCGCCGACCGCCGCCGACGCGGCGCCTTCGCCGCCGCCGGCGCCGACGGCAGCGCCCGCCGGCGCCGGGTGTCGCAGCGGCGACCAGCGCCGCGCCGGCAGGAACCGCGAGCGCCGCCTCACCGACGCCGACCGGACGCTCCACCGGGGCCGCGGCAGGCGCCGCAGCCGATTCGAGTTGCAGACGTGAACCCGGCTCGCTGCGCGCCGTGGCGGCAGTCCTGTCGGCTCGGGCGGTACGGCGCGGCGGGTCGCGCGGCGCGCGGCTGGCGGCCACCGTGCTGCCGCTGCTTGCCGGCGCACTCCCTGCAGTCCGGCGCAGCGGGCGCTCGGCAGCGGCCCGATCGCGGCGCGGTCGCGCCTGTGTCGCGGGTTCGTCACGGCGCAGGACCGGTCGAGCGACGGCGCCCGGCATCTCACCCGACGCCGCCGCAGCGGCCAGGTCGAGCACCGGCGGATCGACGAACACCACATAGCGGCGCGTCAGCAACGTGCCGCAGTTCAGGGTCAGGTCGACCCGGGCGATCGGCTCGTCGATGCGCATGCCGGTGACCAGACGCAAGCTGTCGGGCGCACCGTCGCTGCGGCGATTCAGGCGCAGCCTGATCATCTCGTCGGGAACGCGCGAGTCGCCGGCATGCACCTCGGCCCGGATGCACTCGACGGCCAGCGCGTCGGCCGGTTCTGCCGACAGGGCGACCGACAGGTCGAGCGGATCACCCAGAAAGCTCGATGTCCGCACCCGTCCCATCCCGAGGGCCATCGCGCTGGAAGCTGCCACGAGCAGCACGGAACCAACGACGGTGGCAGGAACGAATCGGCGCATTCGGACGGTGCAGTGACGGGTGCGGGGAACTCTAACATGAAGATACAGGTGGCCTTTTACCGGGCGCCGTGCCGCCGTGCAGGGCGGCCGATCGCCCGCTGTCCGCCAAAAAGCGAGTGGCGGCGCAAGACGATGCCGGCGCACCGCCGGAGCGAACGACAATGGGCTTTGCAAGCGCCGCAACAGCGGCTGTCACGTCCGAGACTGAGCATGAATGCGTCGCTTCTTACAACCGCCGAGCGTCGGAACATCGAGACCGGCAGCTGGTTTTCGCAGCCTGTCGGCCGCGCTGCGCGGCGACATCCTGTCGCGTGCCACCGTGCGTCGCCATGCCGACGGCGCGCTGCTCAGTTCGCGTGGCGACTCGGCGGCCGAATGGATCGGCGTTGCCCGCGGTGCGGTGCGCGTCAGCTCGGTCTCGCTGGCCGGCAAGCAGATTTCGCTGACCTATGTGGAACCCGGCGTCTGGTTCGGCGACATCGCCTTGTTCGACGGCCTGCCGCGCACGCACGATGCGAACGCACACGGCGAGACCACCCTGCTGGTGGTGCGCAAACCCGACTTCCATCACCTGCTGGCAAACCACGTCGAGCTCTACGAAGCGCTGCTGCGTCTGAACTGCCGCCGCCTGCGCCTGATGTTCGACGCGATCGAGGACCTGGCCACCAAGCCACTGGCGGCGCGCCTGGCCAAGCAGATCCTGCTGCTTGCACGCAGCTACGGTACGACCGCACGGTGACGAGATCCGGATCGGCCTGGCGCTGGCGCAGGAGGACCTGGCGCAACTGCTCGGCGCGTCGCGCCAGCGGGTGAATCAGGAGCTCAAGGGATTCGAACGCGCGGCAGCGGTGCGCATCGAGCCGAGCCGGCTGGTCGTGTTGTCGAAGGACAAGCTGATGACGATCGCCGACGGCGCCGGATGAGCCGTCGGTTGACGTGCCCAGCGGACACCGATGCCGACGCCCCTGCAACCCGACCCCGACCCACCCCGCCTGCCGACATGAACAATCCCAACTCCGAACTGCCCACCGTCGACATCGATGCCACGGCACTGGCCGGATACCTGTCGAACCACCTCCCGGGCTGGCAGGGTCCGCTGCGGATCGAGCGCTTCAAGGGCGGACAGTCCAATCCGACCTACCTGCTGGAGTCCGCCGCCGGCCGCTGCGTGATGCGGACCAAGCCCGCCCCGGCAGCGAAGCTGCTGCCCTCGGCGCACGCGATCGAGCGTGAGTTCCGCGTCATGCAGGCGCTGCACGGCAGCGATGTGCCGGTGCCGAAGATGCTGCTGCTGTGCCAGGACGAGGCAGTGATCGGCCGCGCCTTCTACCTGATGGAGTTCATCGACGGCCGGGTGCTGTGGGACCAGTCGCTGCCCGGCTTCGACCGGGCCGGACGGGCTGCGATCTACGACGAGATGAACCGTGTCATCGCAGCCCTGCACCGGATCGACGTCGGTGCGGCCGGGCTGTCCGACTACGGGCGGCCCGGCAATTATTTCGAGCGTCAGATCGCCCGCTGGACGCAGCCAGTATCTGGCTTCTGTGACCGAGCCGATCGCTGCGATGGACGAACTGATGCGCTGGCTGCCGGCGCACATCCCGGCCAGCGCGCGCGACGAACGCGAAGCCACGATCGTGCATGGCGACTTCCGGCTCGACAACCTGGTGTTCCACCCGACCGAGCCGCGCGTGCTCGCGGTGCTCGACTGGGAACTGTCGACCATTGGCCACCCGCTGGCCGATTTCAGCTACCACTGCATGTCCTGGCGCATTCCGTCGCACGTCTTCCGGGGCATCGGCGAGCTCGACCTGGCAGCGCTTGGCATCCCCGACGAACGCAGCTACATCGCGCGTTACTGCGAGCGCAGCGGCCGCACCACCGCGCAAAGCGACCTCGAGTCGGTGCTTGCCGACTGGTCGTTCTACCTGGCCTACAACCTGTTCCGGATGGCCGGCATCCTGCAGGGCATCGGCAAGCGCGCCGCCGAAGGCACCGCCTCGAGCAGCGAGGCGCGCCAGGCCGCAGCCGGGGCCCGGCCGCTGGCGGAGATGGGCTGGCAGATCGCGCGTTCGGCCGGCTGAGGCTCGATCGGCCCGCGCCGTCTCAGCCGGGGCGCCCGGCGCCGACAGCCGCGGCGGACGCCGGCGCGACGCCGGCCGACCAATCGGCCGTCTCGGCCGAGCGGCCAGCCACCCGCATCGCCTGGCGCGCTGCGACGGCGTGGATCCGCTGCGCGTGCGCGAGCGCGACGACATCCGGCCGCTCGAGCTCCATCCGCAGGTACAGTCGGCCGCGCTGGCACATCAGCATGAACGGCGGCTGGTTCTGCAGCAGATCGGTCTGCGCCGCCAGCAGCACCGCGGCCAGCGGGCCTTCGAGCCAGCTCGCAGCGGCCTCCGGATTGACGCCGAGCGCGGCAAACGACTGACGCAGCTCGCGCTGGCCGCGGCAGCGGCACTGGCGCCCACATCGCGACCCAGCGCATCTCCTCCGGCAGCGCGCTGCCGACATAGGTCTGCGTGCCCTGGGTGAAATCCTCGAAGGTCTGGTGTTCGAGCCGCTCGAGCAGCGCTCCGGCTCAGCACCATCATCTGCAGATCGGGCGGCAGGCCGAGCTCGATCCGCAGCCGCAATTCGCGGGTCAGCGATGTAGCTGCGCTGCGGCGGGCCCCATTCGAGCCGCCAGGGCGAAGCTGCCATGATGACCCTCGACCGCAAAACCGTCCGCCTCGGGCACCTGCTTGAACACGTGGCGCTGCGCCTTCGCCCAGCCCGAGACCGCGCGCCAGTCCGGGCCCGCCGGCTTGCCGGTCAACAGATCGTCGGATCGAATCGAGCATGCAAATGGACTAGAGTCGGACACGTCCGCAAGCGGCTGCCTGGAGACCATCGCGATGATCGAAGTGTATTCGTGGGCCACGCCGAACGGACACAAGGTCCACATCATGCTGGAGGAATGCGGCCTGCCGTACCGGGTGCATCCGGTGGACATCGGTGCCGGCGACCAGTTCGACCATGACTTCCTCGCCATCAGCCCGAACAACAAGATTCCGGCGATCGTCGATCCCGACGGCCCCGACGGCAAGCCGATCTCGCTCTTCGAATCGGGCGCGATCCTGCTCTACCTGGCCGGCAAGACCGGGCACCTGCTGCCGGAATCGACCCGCGATCGCTACGAGGTGCTGCAGTGGCTGATGTTCCAGATGGGAGGCGTCGGCCCGATGCTCGGCCAGGCCCATCACTTCCGGGTCTATGCGCCGCAGAAGATCGACTACGCGGTCACCCGCTACACCAACGAGGCGCGCCGGCTGTATGCGGTGATGGACAAGCAGGTGTCCCGGCATGGCTACCTCGCCGGGTCGGGCTACTCGATCGCCGACGTCGCGGTCTTCCCGTGGCTGCGCTCATGGAAGAACCAGGGCATCGACTGGAAGGACTATCCGGCGCTGAAGGGCTGGTTCGACGAGATCGCCGGCCGGCCCGCGGTACAGCGCGGTGTCGAGGTCCTGGCCGAGCAGCGCAAGCCGCTGGTCGACGACGCCGCGCGCGAGGCGCTGTTCGGTGACCGGCAGTACGGCCGGCACTAGCGAGCGCCGGTGCTGGCCAGCCCGGAGGGACTCGAACCCCCGACATCCGACTTAGAAGGTCGGTGCTCTATCCAGTTGAGCTACGGGCTGAGTGGTCCGATCGCACCGTCACAGCTGCGACTGCAGCGTATGCCGGGCCTGTCGGCCGAGGATGATGATGATGGTCGGGGCGGCGGGATTCGAACTCGCGACCTACTGGTCCCAAACCAGTTGCGCTACCAGGCTGCGCTACGCCCCGAACCGCAGCATTCTACCTGCGCCGGCGGCTGCACCGGTCGGCACGCCCTCAGGTGCGACCGCTGCCATCGCCCTTGAACTTGCCGGCGATGAACAGCAGCAGCATCGCGCCGAGCACCGAGCCGACGAATCCGGCGCCCTCGCCCGCCTGGTACCAGCCGAGCGCCTGACCGATGTAGCCGGCGACGAAGGAGCCGACGATGCCGAGCAGCGTCGTCAGGATGAATCCGAGGGCCTGCGTTCCGGGCAGGATCGCGCGGGCGACCAGCCCGACGATGAAGCCGATCACGATCATGCCGATGATGCCCATGTTTGCTCCGGTGGGTCGCCGCAATCCGCACCGTGCGTCCTGCAGCAGCGCGATCGTAGCCGAAGCAGCGATCTGTAACCGAATGCATCGTCGGTTCAACGCGACATCTGGCTCCAGACCTTGTCGAGCCGCTTCACGCTGACCGGCTGCGGCGTGCGCAGCTCCTGGGCGAACAGGCTGACGCGCAGTTCCTCGAGCAGCCAGCGGTATTCGATCAGCCGCGCATCGAAGCCGCCCTTGCGCTCGGCGAGCAGCCGCAGGTAGCGCTGCTCGACCGGCCGGAGCTCGGCCATGCGCTGGCTGTCGCGCGCCGGATCGGCACGCAGCTTGTCCAGCCGCAGCGTGATCGCCTTCAGGTAGCGCGGCAGGTGGGCCAGCTGCTGCCACGGTGTCTCGACCAGGAAGCGCTTGGGCATCAGCCGCGCCAGCTGGGCGCCGATGTCGTCGGCAACCTCCTTCGGCGCGCGCGCATCGCGCAGCTTGCGCGCTGCCGCCGCATGCTCGATCAGCACCTGGTGCGGCGCTGCGCGCGATCTCGCTGGCGATCAGGTTGAGTCGGCTGCGGCCCTCCTCGATGCGGCGCGCGAAGGCGGCTGCGTCGGTCGGCAGCGGATCGGCGAGGAAGGCGCGGTCGAGCGCCAGCTCGATGATCTGGCTCTTGCAGCTCGTCGGCGCTGCCGAGCGGCATGTACAGCACCGACATGCCGACCAGATCGGGGATGTTCTTGTCGAGGTACTTGAGCGCATCGCGCAGCTGCAGCGCGACCAGCCGGCGCAGGCCGGCGCGGTGCCGCTGCGCGGCCACCTCGGGCTCGTCGAAGACCTCGATCTCGACATGGCGTGCCGCGATCGATCAGGGCCGGAAAGCCGACCAGCGTCTGGTTGCCCGCCGCACCTCCATCAGCTCGGGCAGTTCGCCGAAGCTCCAGTCGGTGTAGCGCTCGCGGCGCCGCCGGCTCGGCGGCGGCGACGGCCGGCGGCGGCTCGCGCCGGCGGTGGCCGTCACCGTGGCGCAACCGCAGCGCGGCTGCTGCGACTCGGCTGTGCGGCGCTGCGTCTTCAGCCGCGCCAGCGCCTGGAAGGCCGACCGCGCCTGGCCGCCGAATTCGGCCTTCAGCGCCGCCAGGTTGCGGCCGCTGCCGAGCTGTCGACCGTGTTCGTCGACGATGCGGAAGTTCATGAACAGGTGCGGCGGCACGCGTCTCGAGCTTGAAGTCGGCGCGCTTGACGTCGAGCTGGGTGCGCGCGCGCACATCGTCCAGCAGCGCATCGAGCAGGCTGCCGGCGCCGAAGCCGGCATCGCTCGCCGACGCGCGGCGGCGAACGACTCGGCATAGTCGGGCAGCGGCACCAGCCGCGAGCGCGGCCGCTGGTGCAGGCTCTTGACGAGCGCGAGCACCTTGTCCTTCAGCATGCCGGGCACCAGCCATTCGCAGCGCTCGTCGCTGACCTGGTTCAGCGCATAGATCGGCACGCGTGACGGTCACGCCGTCCTTCGGATCGCCCGGATCGTGCAGATAGCTCGCGCTGCAGTCGACGCCGCCGAGGCGGATCACCTTCGGAAAGGCCGCGCTCGTGATGCCGGCTGCCTCGTGGCGCATCAGCTCGTCGCGGCTCAGCTGCAGCAGCTTCGGCTGGCGCTTGCACCTCGCCGCGATACCAGCGTTCGAGGTCGGCCCCGCTGCAGATGTCCGGCGGGCAGCTGCGCGTCGTAGAAGGCGTGGATCAGTTCGTCGTCGACCAGCACGTCCTGGCGGCGCGACTTGTGCTCGAGCTCCTCGACCTGCGCGATCAGCTTGCGGTTGGCCGCCAGGAACGGCAGCCGCGTCTCCCATTCGCCGGCGACCAGCGCCTCGCGGATGAAGATCTCGCGCGCCGCGACCGGATCGATCCGGCCGAAATTGACGCGCCGGTTGCTGTAGATCACGATGCCGTACAGCGTGGCGCGCTCGAGCGCGATCACCTCGCCGGCCTTCTTCTCCCAGTGCGGATCGAGCAGCTGGGTCTTGATCAGGTGGCCGGCGACCTGCGGCAGCCATTGCGGATCGATGTTGGCCAGGTTGCGGCCGTACAGGCGCGTCGTCTCGACCAGTTCGCCGGCGACGATCCAGCGCCCGGGCTTCTTCGACAGGTTGGCGCCCGGGTGGCGGTAGAAGCGGATGCCGCGCGCGCCGAGATACCAGTCGTCGTCCTCGCTCTTGCAGCCGATGTTGCCGAGCAGGCCGGCCAGCAGCGACAGGTGCAGCTGCTCGTAGCTGGCCGGCGACCGGTTCAGGCGCCAGCCGTGTTCGGCGACCACGGTGTGCAGCTGCGAGTGGATGTCGCGCCACTCGCGCACCCGGCGCGGCGAGATGAAGTTCTCGCGCAGCAGCTGCTCCTGCTTGCGGTGCGACAGGCGCGGCTTCGAACGGCGCTTCGACTGCCGGGTCCGGCCGCTGCGGCGCCGTGCCGCAGCTCCTCCGAGCCAGTTCCACAGCCGCACCGTGCCGCTGAATTCGGAACGCTCGTCGTCGAACTGGCGGTGCGCCGCATCGGCCGCCTGCTGCTGCTCGAGCGGGCGGTCGCGCACGTCCTGCAGGCTCATCGCACTGGCGATCACCAGCACCTCGGTCAGCGCCTCGCGGCTGCGCGCCTCGAGGATCATGCGGCCGACGCGCGGATCGAGCGGCAGGCGCGCCAGCTCGCGCCCGATCGGCGGTCAGCTCGTTCTGCTCGTCGACCGCACCGAGCTCGTTGAGCAGCTGGTAGCCGTCGGAGATCGCGCGCCGCGGCGGCGCCTCGATGAACGGAAAGTCCTCGACGCTGCCCAGGCCGAGCGCACGCATGCGCAGGATCACGCCGGCCAGCGACGAGCGCAGGATCTCCGGGTCGGTGAAGCGCGGCCGCTCGGTGAAATCCTTCTCGTCGTAGAGCCGGATGCAGATGCCGTCGCTGACCCGGCCGCAGCGGCCGGCGCGCTGGTTGGCCGCCGCCTGGCTGACCGGCTCGATCTGCAGCTGCTCGACCTTGTTGCGGTAGCTGTAGCGCTTGACGCGCGCGGTGCCGGCGTCGATCACGAACTGGATGCCGGGCACCGTCAGCGAGGTCTCGGCCACGTTGGTCGCCAGCACGATGCGCCGCGCGCCGTGCGGCTCGAAGATGCGGTCCTGCTCGGCCTGGCTCAGGCGCGCGAACAGCGGCAGCACGTCGACGCCTGGCGGATGGTGCCGGCGCAGCGCCTCGGCGGCGTCGCGGATCTCGCGCTCGCCGGGCAGGAAGACGAGCACGTCGCCGCCGCCGTGCCGATCGCGCCAGAGCTCGTCGACCGCATCGACGATCGCGTCGTTCAGGCCGTACTCGCGGCTTTCCTCGAACGGGCGGTAGCGCAGCTCGACCGGGAAGAGGCGGCCCGACACCTGGATCACCGGCGCCGGTCCCTGGGCCGAGGCGAAGTGGCGGGCGAAGCGGTCGGCATCGATCGTCGCCGAGGTGACGATCAGCTTCAGGTCGGGCCGGCGCGGCAGGATCTGGCGCAGGTAGCCGAGCAGGAAGTCGATGTTCAGGCTGCGCTCGTGCGCCTCGTCGATGATCAGCGTGTCGTAGGCGCGCAGCAGCGGATCGGTCTGCGTCTCGGCCAGCAGGATGCCGTCGGTCATCAGCTTGACGCTCGCGCCGGGCGACAGCCGGTCCTGGAAGCGCACCTTGAAGCCGACATGCTCGCCGAGCGGCGTGTCCGAGTTCCTGCGCGATGCGCTTGGCCACGCTCGACGCGGCGATGCGCCGCGGCTGCGTGTGGCCGATCAGCCCCGACCCGCCCGCACCGCGGCCGCGGCCGAGCTGCAGCGCGATCTTCGGCAGCTGGGTCGTCTTGCCGGATCCGGTCTCGCCGCAGACGATGACGACCTGGTGGTCGGCGATCGCCTGCGAAATCTCGTCGCGCCGCGCCGAGACCGGCAGCGACTCGGGAAAGGTGATCGGTGGCAGCGGATTGGCCACCGGCACCGGGCGGGCGCGCAGCGCGGCCGGGTCGGCCGGCGCATCCCGCGGTGCAGCGCGGTCGCGACGCGACGTGCGCGCCAGTGCGCTGCTCGGACGATCACCCTCGGTGGCGCCGGATTGGCTCATGGATGCTTCGTGCAAAATCGGCTGATTATTCCAAATCCGCCCGCAGCGCCGCGATGAGCCTGGTCTTTCCGCACACCTTCGTTCCGTGGTTCCGGTCGGTGGCGCCCTACATCCACGCGCACCGCGGCAAGACCTTCGTGGTCGCGATCGCCGGCGAGCTGATCGCCGCCGGCAAGCTGGCCGCCTTCGCGCAGGACCTGGCGCTGATCCACGCGATGGGCATCAAGGTCGTGCTGGTGCACGGCTTCCGGCCGCAGGTGCAGGAACAGCTGGTCGCCAAGGGCCACAGCTGGAAGTTCAGCCACGGCATGCGCATCACCGACGCGCTGGCGCTCGACTGCGCGCAGGAGGCCGCCGGCCAGCTGCGCTACGAGATCGAGGCGGCCTTCTCGCCAGGGCCTGCCGAACACGCCGATGGCCGGCAGCCAGATCCGCGTCGTCTCGGGCAACTTCATCACCGCGCGGCCGGTCGGCATCGTCGACGGCGTCGACTTCCAGCACACCGGCCTGGTGCGCAAGGTCGATGCGGCCGGCATCCGCAAGGCGGTCGACTTCGGCGCGCTGGTGCTGCTGTCGCCGTTCGGCTTCTCGCCCACCGGCGAGGCCTTCAACCTGAGCATGGAGGATGTGGCCGCCAGCGCGGCGATCGCGCTGCAGGCCGACAAGCTGATCTACCTGACCGAAGTGCCCGGCATACCGCTCGACCCGGCCGATCCGGAGAGCGACATCGACCAGGAACTGACGCTGGCCGCAGCCAAGAAGCTGCTTGCCGCGCTGCCCGACCCGGTCCAGCCGACCGACACCGCGTTCTACCTGCAGCACTGCGGTCAAGGCCTGCGAGAGCGGCGTCGAGCGGGTCCACATCGTGCCGTTCTCGGTCGACGGCTCGGTGCTGATCGAGTCGTTCACGCACGACGGCGTCGGCACGATGATCGTCGACGAGAAGCTCGAGAGCCTGCGCGAGGCCGGGCCCGACGACATCGGCGGCATCCTGCAGCTGATCGAGCCGTTCGAGCGCGACGGCACGCTGGTCAAGCGCGACCGCACCGAGATCGAACGCGACATCGGCGTCTACACCGTGATCGAGCACGACGGCGTGATCTTCGGCTGCGCGGCGCTCTATCCCTACCCGGAGGCGCGCACCGGCGAGATGGCGGCACTGACCGTCTCGCCGCATGTGCAGGGCCAGGGCGACGGCGAGCGCATCCTCAAGCGCATCGAGCAGCGCGCGCGCGCCGCCGGCCTCGACAGCATCTTCGTGCTCACCACCCGCACGATGCACTGGTTCCTCAAGCGCGGCTTCAGCCCGGTCGACGCCCAGTGGCTGCCCGAGGCGCGCAAGCGAAAATACAACTGGGACCGGCGCAGCGTCGTGCTGGTCAAGAAGCTCAAATAGGGACCGCAGGCGCGGTCCGACCGCCGACAGCGCGGCCGGCCTGCGCGGTGGCCCTGCCCAACCTCAAGGAGTACCGATCGTGGCCCGTACCGTTCAATGCGTCCATCTCAAGCGCGAAGCCGAGGGCCTCGACTTCGCACCCTACCCGGGCGAACTCGGCAAGCGCATCTACAACGAGGTCAGCAAGGAAGCCTGGCAGGCCTGGATGAAGCACCAGACCATGCTGGTCAACGAGAACCGGCTCAACCTGGCCGACCAGCGGGCGCGCCAGTACCTGGCCCGCCAGATGGAGAACTTCTTCTTCGGCGGCGGCGCCGAGCAGCCAGCGGGCTACGTGCCGCCGGCGGCCTGATCACGCACGCGGCGCCCGCTGACCGGGAAAGCGGCGCAATAAGATCAAGAATGATTCGCATTTGTATATACTTCGGGTTTTGCAACCCGAGGAATGTCCATGCGAAGCCGCTCTGCCACCCCTTCCCGCCGCCGCTGCCTGACCGGACTGCTCTGTGGTGCCGCACTCGCATTCGGCGGCGCGCCGATCGCGGCCCAGGCGCAGGCGCAAGACAAGGTGCTCAACCTCTACTCGGCCCGCCACTACCAGACCGACGAGGCGCTGTACTCGAACTTCACCAAGGCCACCGGCATCAAGATCAACCGGGTCGACGCCGACGATGCCGGCATCCTGTCGCGGCTGCAGAGCGAGGGCACCGCCAGCCCGGCCGATGTGATCCTGCTGGTCGACGCGGCGCGGCTGTGGCGCGCCGAGGAAAGCGGCCTGTTCCAGCCGATCAGGTCCGAGCTGCTCGCCAGCCGCGATTCCCGCCAACCTGCGCTCGGACAGCGCCGGACGGGATGCAATGGGTCGGACTGTCGACCCGTGCGCGCGTGATCGTCTACAACAAGCTCGACGTCGACAAGGCCGATGTCCAGACCTACGAGAGCCTGGCCGATCCGAAGCACAAGGGCAAGGTCTGCACCCGATCCGGCTCGCACCCCTACAACCTGTCGCTGTTCGGCTCGATGATGGCGCACCTCGGCGAGGCGTCGACCGAGACCTGGCTCAAGGGCGTGGTGGCCAACATGGCGCGCGATCCGAAGGGCGGCGACACCGACCAGATCCGCGCCGTCGCCAGCGGCGAGTGCAAGATCGCGCTCACCAACAGCTATTACCTGGCGCGCCTGATGCGCTCCAACAAGCCCGAAGACAAGGCGGTGATGGAGAAAATCGGCGTGGTTTTCCCGAATCAGCAGAGCTTCGGCACCCACGTCAATATCGCCGGCGCGGCGGTGGCGAAGAACGCGCCGAATCGCGAGAACGCCCGCCGCTTCGTCGAGTATCTGGCAAGCGAGCAGGCGCAGGTCTATTTCGCCGACGGCAACAACGAGTGGCCGGTCGTCGCCGGCGTGAAGGTTTCCAATCCGGCACTCGAGTCACTCGGCAGCTTCAAGACCGAGACGATCCCGGTGCGCACGGCGGGAATGAATCAGACCAAGGTCCAGCAGATGCTCGACCGCGTCGGATATAAATAATCTGCAGTTCACCCGGCTGCGGCTTCGTATAATCCCGGCGTGCCGCGCATTCGCGGTCGGATCAGATTGAACCACGCAAAAGGGATTGAAAATGGCAACGCTGCAGCAACTGCTTGACCAGAAGGCCGAACTGGAGCGCCAGATCGAAGCGACGCGGCGCAACGAGCGCGCCGATGCGATCGCGAAGGTGAAGGCCTTGATGAGCGAACAGGGCCTGACCCTGGCAGACATCAGCGGCAAGACGAGCCAGCCGCGAGGCAACACCGGCGGCGGACGCGTCAGCGGCTCGAAGGTGGCGGCCAAATACCGCAACGAGGCGACGGGCGAGTCGTGGAGCGGGCGCGGCCTGCAGCCGAAATGGCTGAAGGCTGCCCTCGCCTCCGGCCGCAAGATCGAAGAGTTCACGATCTGACGGCCTGAGCCGGTCCAACGGCCGGTGCGTCGGAACGGACGCCACGACGCCGCCTGCGGGCGGCGTCGCCATTTCCGGCCGGTCGTGGCGGGTGCGCCGGCAGCCACCAGCGTGTCGGCGTCGACCGGCGCGACGCCGCGGCCTGCCGCGTCCGGCCAGCCGGCTCGGACAACGCGGCGCCCTACACTTGCTGCCGTGATCCCGCCGCCCTTCGTCCAGGAACTGCTCAGCCGCACCGACATCGTCGATGTGGTGGGCCGCCATGTGGCCCTGCGCAAGACCGGTGCCAACCTGATGGGGCTGTGTCCGTTTCACGGCGAAAAGTCGCCGAGTTTTTCGGTCAGCCCGAGCAAGCAGTTCTATTACTGCTTCGGCTGCGGCGCCAGCGGCAATGCGATCGGATTTCTGACCGGTCACCTCGGGATGGGTTTCGTCGATGCGGTCAAGGAGCTCGCCCAGCAGGTCGGCCTGAGCGTGCCCGAGGACGACCGCGCGCCGGCCGAGCGCGAACGCTCATCGGCCCAGCGGGCCCGCCAGGCAAGTATCGGCGAGGTGCTGCTCAAGGCCGCCGAACATTACCGGCGTGAACTGCGCGCATCGCCCCACGCGGTCGATTACCTGAAAGGCCGCGGCCTGTCGGGCGAAATCGCGGCGCGTTTCGGCCTCGGTTACGCGCCGCCGTCGTGGCGCAGTCTGGCAGGAGTTTTCCCGCACTACGACGACCCGCTGCTGGTGGAGAGCGGAATGGTGATCGTGCACGATGCCGATTCCGGCGACGCGGCCGATGCCAAGCGTTACGACCGATTTCGCGACCGCATCATGTTTCCGATCCGCGCGGTCTCGGGCGAAGTGATCGGATTCGGCGGTCGCGTGCTGGGCGCCGGCGAACCGAAGTATCTGAACTCGCCGGAAACGCCGGTATTCGTCAAGGGGCGCGAGCTGTACGGGCTGTTCGAGGCACGCACCGCGATTCGACAGCGCGGCCATGCGCTGGTGGTCGAGGGCTACATGGACGTGGTGGCGCTGGCCCAGTCCGGGTACGGCAATGCGGTGGCGACACTCGGCACCGCATGCACCGCCGACCATCTTCACAAGCTGCTGCGCTTCACCGACGCGGTCGTGTTCAGCTTCGACGGCGACGCGGCCGGCCGGCGCGCCGCGGCGCGCGCCCTCGAGGCGGCGCTGCCGCACGCCAGCGACACGCGCAGCATCCGCTTCCTGTTCCTGCCCGCCGAGCACGATCCCGACTCTTTCGTGCGCGCAACTCGGCGCCGAGGCCTTCGAACGGGCGCTCGAGGCGGCTGTGCCACTGTCGCGACAGCTGCTCGAACAGGCGCGCGACGGCTGCGACCTGACGGCAGGCCGAGGGTCGTGCCCGATTCGTGGCGCAGGCGCGCCCGCTCTGGACTGCCCTGCCCGACGGCGCGCTGCAACGCCAGCTGCTGCGCGAGATCGCCACCGCCGGCGGCCTGGAGGCGGCCGAGCTGGCCGAGCTCTGGCGCGGCAGTGTGTCGGGCACCGGCCACCGCGCAGCGAATGCAGTCGCCAGCGCACCGCATGCCATCCGGGCAGCGGCCACTTCGCCCGCCCGGCCCGGCCGCCCGACCTTTCGCACGCCGACCCGGCGTGCGCCGAGCGGACCCGCCGATCACGCACTGCGCATGCTGATGCTGCACAGCGACTGGTGGGAGCGCCTGACGGTCGACGATCACCAGCTGCTGCACGGGTTGCCCGACGCCACACGGCCGGGTGTTCGGCTGGCTCGAGCGCCAGCTGGCCGAGCACGGACCGATGAGCTGGGCCGAACTCGAACAGGCGCAGGCAGCCGCCGACCCGGCGCTGCCGCCGGAGGCCGCCGTGCCCCGCGAGGCGTTGCAGGACGAAGTCACCTTCAGCGACCTGCGCCGGGTGGTCGATGGGCTCTGGGACGAACAACTGAAAGTGCGACAGAGTGAACTCATCGCCCGCGCAGCAGTCGATCCGGGTGCACTCGCCGAGTGGCATGCGGTGACGCGGCGGCGCAAGGCGTTGCTGAAGGCGCTGGAGCAGCCGCCCGCGTCGCCGGAGTCGCTGCGTTGAGGGAACCCGCCGAGGTGCCGGCGTGCGCCGGACGACGAGTTTTCAGGCTTGAAACTTTGACGACCGTCCGCACATCGACCATAATGCTAGGTTCGCTACGCGCGGCAAGTAAACAGCAGCAAGTGTGAGAACAGTACCTCCGGGCCCCGGCCACCCTGCGCAACAGGGTCACCTCAAAGGCCACCGCTTACCCGCCAGGACTGTCAGGCCCATCCGGTCAATGCATGCTTGCCCGTATCGCGACGGCATTGCTCCGCCTGCCCCCAGCGGCCGGCGGATTGCTGTCGCACGCCCCGGCCGGTCGGCCGCGGCAGGCTGCATCTCTGCCTCCAGCACCATCCAAGGAATCGCATGACCGCGAAGAAAAGCGCCCCCCACCCATCCGACGACGTGTCTGCCGACAGCGTGACGTTGCCAGCTGCCAAGGGCGGTGAAGGCAAGGCCGCGACCAAGGCGGCCAAGCCGGCCAAGGTTGCGAAGGCGGCAGCCAAATCGACCGGCAAGGCGGTCGCCGAGGCCGGCAAGCGCACACCGGCCAAGGGCAAGGTCGCAGCCGGCAAGGCAAAGGCCGAAGTCGCCGATGACGATTTCGTCGACACCGACGGTGAGTTGGAGGATGGCGAGACCGAGATTGCCGAGCCGCTGGAGGTCGTCGAGCCGAGCGAAGCGGTCGAGGAAGGCGAGGTCAAGGCGGCCAAGGTCAAGCCGTTGCGGATGAAGGTCTCGCGCGCCAAGGAACGCGCGCTGATGCGCGAGTTCGGCCTCGACGAGACGGCACTGACCGAAGAAGAGGTTGCCAAGCGGCGTCAGGAGCTCAAGACGCTCATCAAGATGGGCAAGACGCGCGGTTTCCTGACCCATCAGGAGATCAACGACCACCTGCCCGAGAAACTGGTCGACGCCGAGATCCTCGAGGCGATCGTTTCCATGCTCAACGACATGGGTATCGCGGTCTACGAGCAGGCACCGGATGCGGCAACGCTGCTGATCGCCGGCGGCGGCGCCACCACGGCGACCGAGGAAGAGGCCGAGGAAGCGGCCGAGGCCGCCCTGTCGACGGTCGACAGCGAGTTCGGCCGCACCACCGACCCGGTGCGCATGTACATGCGCGAGATGGGCACGGTCGAGTTGCTCACGCGGGAAGGCGAGATCGAGATCGCCAAGCGGATCGAAGGCGGCCTGCAGGCCATGATGCTGGCCATCAGCGCATCGCCTACGACGATCGCCGAGATCCTGGCCTATGCCGACCGGATCGGCGCCGGCGAGATGACGATTTCCGAGGTCGTCGACGGCTTCGTGAGCGAAGACGAGGCGGACGACTATGTGGCCGAGGAAGATGTCGACTTCTTCGACGAGGACGACGACGACGACGGCAATGGGGGCAGCAAGGCGCTGACCAAGAAGCTCGAGGAGCTGAAGACCGCTGCGCTCGCCAAGTTCGAGAGCCTGCGGATCAACTTCGAGAAGATGCGCAAGGCGTTCGAGAAGGAGGGTTATCAGTCGCCGGCCTATGAGCGCGCGCAGCAGGCAATCAGCAACGAGCTGATGACGATCCGCTTCACGGTCAAGACGATCGAGAAACTGTGTGCCATCCTGCGCTCGCAGGTCGACGACGTGCGCCGCTACGAACGCGAGCTGCGCAAGATCCTGGTCGACAAGTGCGGCATGCCGCAGGATCACTTCATCAAGAATTTCCCGCCCAACGCACTGAACCTGAAGTGGGCCGAGAAGGAAGCCGCTGCGGGCAAGCCGTACAGCACGATCCTGGCTCGCAACCTGCCACCGGTGCAGGAGCTGCAGAAGAAGCTGTCCGATCAGCAGGTGCGCGCGGTGGTGCCGCTGACCGACCTGAAGGCGATCAACAAGCGCATGAACGAGGGCGAAAAGGCCTCGCGTGACGCCAAGAAGGAGATGATCGAGGCCAACCTGCGCCTCGTGATCTCGATCGCCAAGAAATACACCAACCGTGGCCTGCAGTTCCTGGACCTGATCCAGGAGGGCAACATCGGCCTGATGAAGGCGGTCGACAAGTTCGAATACCGTCGCGGCTACAAGTTCTCGACCTACGCGACCTGGTGGATCCGCCAGGCGATCACCCGTTCGATCGCCGACCAGGCGCGCACCATCCGCATCCCGGTTCACATGATCGAGACGATCAACAAGATGAACCGGTTGTCGCGCCAGCACCTGCAGGAGTTCGGCTTCGAGCCGGACGCGCCGACGCTGGCCGAGAAGATGGAGATCCCCGAGGACAAGATCCGCAAGATCATGAAGATCGCCAAGGAGCCGATCTCGATGGAGACGCCGATCGGCGACGACGACGACTCGCACCTGGGTGACTTCATCGAGGACACCAACAACACCGCGCCGATCGAGGCTGCGATGCAGGCCGGGCTGCGTGACGTGGTGAAGGACATTCTGGACAGCCTGACCCCGCGTGAGGCCAAGGTGCTGCGGATGCGCTTCGGCATCGAAATGAGCACCGACCACACCCTCGAGGAAGTCGGCAAGCAGTTCGATGTCACGCGTGAGCGGATCCGCCAGATCGAGGCCAAGGCGATCCGCAAGCTGAAGCATCCGAGCCGCTCGGACAAGCTGCGCACCTACCTGGACAACCTCTGAATCGAACAACCCGGCCCCGGCCGGGTTTTTTGATGGCACGCGGGCTGCGCTAGCAGCCGAGAAGCTGCACCAGTTCGTCGAGGTCGAGCACGACCGGACCGTCGTCGGGCGATTCGACAAGCACAGCCGACCCGGCACGCCGCACCCAGGCGGTCGCCATCCCGGCCGCTCGCGCGCCACGGATGTCGAGCTCGAGATCGTCTCCAATGTGCAGCACCTGCGCCGGCTCGAGATTCAGGCGCCGGCAGGCAGCTGCGAAAATGCGCGGATCGGGCTTGGCACAGCCGATCTCGCGCGCACTGAAGGACCCCTGGAACAGTTCGGACAACCCGACCCGCGCCAGATCGGCATTGCCATTGCTGAGCGAATACAGGGGATAACGCGCGGCCAGCCGCTGCAGCGCGGCGCGCACATCCGGGTAGAACTCGACCCGCTGGCGCGCTTCGAAGAACACCTCGAACGCGGCGTCGGCCAGGTGCGCGGCCTCGCCAGCCATCGCGACGGCGCGCTGCAAGGTCTTCAGCCGCAGCAGGCTCAGGTCGTGCGCGAGTCCGGGGTGCTCGCGTTCGACCGCCGCCCGCAGCTCGCGCATGGCCGCCGCGTCGAAGGCGGCGGCCGTCAGCGGCGCATGCAGGACCAGCCAGTCGCGCAGGCTGGCCTCGGCTGCGACGATCGTCGGCACAACCGGCCACAGCGTGTCGTCGAGGTCGAGCGTGAGTGCACGGATGGATCGGAACGGCATCGGGCATTGTCCCCTGGCAGCGCGCCGGCGCAGCGGCATCGATAATCCGCGCCCGAACGACCGTTTCAGGACGCGACAGCCGACGCGCCCGGCCGACGCATGCCGATGTCCCACTTCAGACCCGAACCCGAATTCAGCCACGGCCAGCCGGCGGCGCTCGAACCGACCGCGGTGGTGCTGTGCAACCTCGGGACGCCGGACGCACCGACCGCCGCGGCCCTCAGGCGCTACCTGGGCGAATTCCTGTCCGACCGGCGCGTGGTCGAGATTCCGCGCCCGATCTGGTGGCTGATCCTGCACGGCATCATCCTGCGCGTGCGCCCCAGGCGCTCGGCCGAGAAGTATGCGAGCGTCTGGCTGACCGAAGGGTCGCCGCTGAAGGTCTGGACCGAACGGCAGACCACCTTGTTGCGCGGCTATCTCGGGGAACGCGGCCGCCGCCTGACCGTGCGGCATGCGATGCGCTATGGCAACCCGTCGATCGGGTCGGTGCTCGACGAACTGCACGCGAAGGGGGTGCGGCGCATCCTGGTGCTGCCGATGTACCCGCAGTATTCGGCCACCACGACGGCCAGCGTCGTCGACGCGGTCCAGCACTGGTCGACACGCATCCGGCACCTGCCCGAATTCCGCTTCGTCAACCGCTTCCACGACGATCCCGGCTATGTGGCGGCCGTGGCACGCCGCGTGTCGCAACATTGGGCGCAGCACGGACGACCAGACAAGCTGCTGATGAGCTTTCACGGCCTGCCGCACCGCAATCTGTTGCTTGGCGACCCCTACCACTGCGAATGCCTGAAGACCGCGCGGCTGATCGGCGAGCGCCTGGGTGTCACTGCCGACGAGCTGGTGGTGACGTTCCAGAGCCGCTTCGGGCGTGCCCGATGGCTGCAGCCGTATACCGAGCCGACGCTGGTCGAGCTGGCCCGCCAGGGGGTGAAACGGGTCGATGTGCTATGCCCCGGTTTCGTGGCCGATTGCCTGGAAACGCTGGAGGAAATCTCGATCGAGGCGCGCGCGGCATTCCTCGCAGCCGGCGGCGAAACCTTCCACTACATCGAATGCCTGAACGGCCAGCACGAGTGGATCGCTGCGCTGAGCGATCTGGTCCAGCGCCATCTGCAGGGCTGGCCGGACGATGCACCGACGTCGGTGCAGGCGCTGAGCGCACGCCGCGAGCGCGCGCAGGCGCGAGGCGCGACCGTTTGACGCGATCGACCGCTGCGCGACAATCGATGCCGATGAGCGACACCGACGTCAACGAGCTGCCCCGCCTGGACAAGTGGCTGTGGGCTGCGCGTTTCTACAAGACGCGCAGCCTGGCGAGCGAGGCCATCGGCAGTGACCGCGTGCGCGTCAACGACCAGCCGGCCAAGCCGTCGCGCCATGTGCGGGTCGGCGACCGGATCGAACTGCAGCAGGGGCCGGCACGGCGGGTGGTCGAAGTGCTCGCGCTCAGCCATGTGCGCGGTCCGGCACCGGTGGCCCAGCAGCTCTACCAGGAAACGCCCGACAGCATCATGGCGCGTGAACGGGCGGCCGAGCAGCGCCGCCTCGCGCCGGAGCCATCGAGCAGCATCGAGCAGGGGCGCCCGACCAAGCGCGACCGTCGCCGCCTGGCCGATTGGCAGCGCTGGAGCGCGAGCGCCGAGCCCGAGCGCTGAGCCGCGGCTGTCCGCGGCCGCGCGCCTGCGAGTCGCCCGAGGGGCGCCGCCGGTCGCGGTCGACCCCGAAATCTCCCATCAGATGCCCTCTTGAAATGAGGGGCATGGTCCCAAAATGGCCTGGATCCGCAGACGCCAGAACAACCCATCCGACATGTCCACACCCGAGAACCCCGACAACCCCGGCAACCATGCCGACACCAGCGCGGCGCCCGGCCAGGAAGCGACCGAGGCGAGCACGGACTGGCAGCAGAAGTTCAGCGAACTCGAGGCTCGCCACACCGAGGTGGCCGATGCCTACCTCCGCGCCAAGGCGGAGGCCGAGAACACCCGTCGCCGCGCCGACGAGGAGATGAGCAAGGCGCGCAAATTTGCGCTCGAGTCGTTTGCCGAGTCGCTGCTGCCGGTCAAGGACAGCCTCGAGGCCGCGATCGCGATGCCGGACGCCGCGCGTGAACAGGTGATCGAGGGCGTGCATGCCACCCTGCGCCAGCTCACCGCCGCGCTCGAGCGCAACAAGGTGATCGAGATCAACCCGGCCCGCGGCGAGCGCTTCGATCCGCATCAGCACCAGGCCATCAGCGTCGTGCCGGCCTCGGCCGACTCGCTGCAGGATCCGAATACGGTCGTCATGGTGCTGCAGAAGGGCTATCTGATCGCCGAACGGGTGTTGCGCCCGGCGCTGGTCACGGTGTCCGCTCCGAAGTGACGGCCGCCACGCGCCCTTGAAATCCAGCCAGATCATCCGCAAGTTAACGCAAAGCAAATTTCCGCCAAGGAGCACAACATGGGCAAAATCATCGGTATCGACCTGGGTACCACCAATTCCTGCGTCGCGATCATGGAGGGCAACACCACCCGGGTGATCGAGAACTCCGAAGGCGCACGCACGACGCCGTCGATCATCGCGTACCAGGAAGACGGCGAGATCCTCGTCGGCGCTTCCGCCAAGCGCCAGGCTGTCACCAATCCGCGCAACACGCTGTACGCGGTGAAGCGGCTGATCGGTCGCAAGTTCACCGAGAAGGAAGTGCAGAAGGACATCGACCTGATGCCCTACAAGATCGTCGCAGCCGACAACGGCGACGCCTGGGTCGAGGCGCGCGGCAACAAGCTCGCGCCGCCGCAGGTGAGTGCCGAGGTGCTGCGCAAGATGAAGAAGACCGCCGAGGACTATCTCGGTGAGGCGGTGACCGAAGCGGTGATCACGGTACCGGCCTATTTCAACGATGCCCAGCGCCAGGCGACCAAGGACGCCGGCCGGATTGCCGGACTCGACGTCAAGCGCATCATCAACGAGCCGACTGCGGCCGCGCTCGCGTTCGGCCTCGACAAGAACGAGAAGGGTGACCGCAAGATCGCGGTCTACGACCTCGGCGGTGGCACCTTCGACGTGTCGATCATCGAGATCGCCGATGTCGACGGCGAAAAGCAGTTCGAGGTGCTGTCGACCAACGGCGACACCTTCCTCGGCGGCGAGGACTTCGACCAGCGGATCATCGACTACATCATCTCCGAGTTCAAGAAGGAGCAGGGTGTCGACCTCGGCAAGGACGTGCTCGCCCTGCAACGTCTGAAGGAAGCCGCCGAGAAGGCGAAGATCGAGTTGTCGAATTCGTCGCAGACCGACATCAACCTGCCGTATGTCACCGCCGATGCCTCGGGGCCGAAGCACCTGAACATCAAGCTGACGCGAGCCAAGCTCGAGGCACTGGTCGAAGACCTGATCGAGCGCACGATTGCGCCGTGCCGCACTGCGATCAAGGATGCAGGCGTCGCGGTGGATCAGATCGACGACGTGATCCTGGTCGGCGGCATGAGCCGCATGCCCAAGGTGCAGGAGAAGGTCAAGGAATTCTTCGGCAAGGAGCCGCGCAAGGACGTGAATCCGGATGAAGCGGTGGCCGTCGGTGCCGCGATCCAGGGACAGGTGCTCGGCGGCGACCGCAAGGACGTGCTGCTGCTCGACGTCACCCCGCTCAGCCTCGGCATCGAGACGCTCGGCGGCGTGATGACGAAGATGATCAAGAAGAACACGACCATCCCGACCAAGTTCCAGCAGACCTTCAGCACCGCTGACGACAACCAGCCGGCGGTCACCATCAAGGTCTATCAGGGCGAGCGCGAGATGGCGTCGGGCAACAAGAGCCTGGGCGAATTCAACCTGGAGGGGATCCCGCCGTCGCCGCGTGGCACACCGCAGATCGAGGTCACCTTCGACATCGACGCCAACGGCATCCTGCACGTCGGCGCCAAGGACAAGGGGACCGGCAAGGAAAACAAGATCACGATCAAGGCCAATTCCGGCCTGAGCGAGGCCGAGATCCAGCAGATGGTCAAGGACGCCGAGGTGAATGCGGCCGACGACAAGAAGAAGCTGGAACTGATCCAGGCCCGCAACTCGGCCGATGCGATGGTGCACAGCGTGCGCAAGAGCCTGGCCGAGCATGGCGACAAGCTCGACGCCGGCGACAAGGAAAAGGTCGAATCCGCCTTGAAGGAAGCCGAGGAAGCGCTCAAGAGCGATGACAAGGCGGTGATCGAGTCGAAGACCGAGGCGCTGATGACGGCCAGCCAGAAGCTGGGCGAGAAGGTCTATGCGGATGCGCAGGCGGCAGCCGGCGCGGCCGCGGCTTCGTCGGAGGCAGGAACCGCCGGGACGGGGAACTCATCCGGCGGTGCCTCGAAGGCCGGTGACGACGATGTCGTCGATGCCGAGTTCACCGAGGTCAAGGACAAGAAGTAACCGACGACTTCCGGTCGGTCCGGCGGCTGCGGACCGGCAGCGAAGCACCCCCGGGCGCCGCGCAGGCGCCCGGGGGCTTTGTGTTTCAAAGGCTCTGACATGGCAAAGCGCGATTACTACAGCGTACTCGGCGTCGCAAAGAATGCGACGGATGACGAAATCAAGAAGTCCTATCGCAAGCTGGCGATGAAGTACCACCCGGATCGCAACCAGGGTGACGGTGCCAAGAAGGCCGAGGAAGAATTCAAGGAAGCCAAGGAAGCGTACGAGATGCTGAGCGACCCGCAGAAACGGGCCGCTTACGACCAGTACGGTCATGCCGGCGTCGACCCCAACATGGGCCGCGGCGGACCCGGCGCCGACGGCTTCGGCGGCTTTGCCGAGGCATTCGGCGACATCTTCGGCGACATCTTCGGTGCCGGTGGCGCGGCAGGCGGCGCCGGGCGGCGCGGTGGCCAGCAGGTCTATCGCGGCAGCGACCTGTCCTACGCGATGGAGATCACGCTCGAAGAGGCGGCCCACGGCAAGGAAAGCCAGATCCGCATCCCGAGCTGGGAGAGCTGTGAGACCTGCCATGGCAGCGGCGCCAAGCCGGGCACCAGCCCGAAGGTGTGCAGCACCTGTGCCGGCGCCGGCCAGGTCACCATGCGCCAGGGCTTCTTCAGCATCCAGCAGACCTGCCCGCACTGCCGTGGTACCGGAAAGATCATTCCCGAGCCTTGCACCACCTGCCACGGGCAGGGCAAGGTCAAGAAGACCAAGACGCTCGAGGTCAAGATTCCGGCCGGCATCAACGAGGGCATGCGCATCCGCTCGGCCGGCAACGGTGAGCCGGGTACCAATGGCGGCCCGGCGGGTGATCTGTACATCGAGATCCGCATCAAGCAGCACGAGATCTTCGAACGCGATGGCGACGACCTGCATTGCAGCGTCCCGGTTTCGCTGACGACGGTGGCGCTCGGCGGAACCATCGAGGTGCCGACACTCAGCGGCAAGGCCGAGATCGAGCTGCCTGAAGGAACGCAGCATGGCAAGACCTTCCGCCTGCGCGGCAAGGGAATCAAGGGGGTGCGCTCGAGTTATCCGGGTGACCTCTACTGCCACATCAGCGTCGAGACACCGGTCAAGCTGACCGAGCACCAGCGCAAGCTGCTGAAGGAACTCGACGAATCGTTCCGAAATGGTGGGGACAAGCACTCGCCGACCTCGAAGTCATGGTCGGACCGGGTGAAGGACCTGTTCAAGTGATCGTCGACGACCGGGTTGCCTGCCAGCCCCCATTCACGTCGGGATTGCGGCTCAGAACAGCGAGCGCTGCCGGGGTTGCGTGGGTGGCGGCTCAGGTCGGGTGAAGCGCGACAGGTCGAGCGGCACCCGCTCCTGCAGCAGTCCGTAGCGGGCGCACGCCTTGTCGAAGCGCTGGTTGAGCAGTTCAGCCCAGACGCCGCGACCGCGCTGCCGTCGATCGAAACGCGGGTCGTAGTCCTTGCCGCCGTGGATCTCGCGCACGCGTGCCATCACGCGTTGCGCCCGCTGCGGAAAATGGGCGTCGAGCCAGTTCTGGAACAGCGGATTGACCTCCCAGGGCAGGCGCAGAACGGTCATGAACGCCTGCCGCGCGCCGGCCTCGGCCGCGGACTCGAGCAGCCGCTCGAGCTCGGGCTCGTTGATGAACGGGATCATCGGCGAGATGCTGACCCCGACCGGCACGCCGGCTCGGGTCAGGGTCTGTATTGCCCGCAACCGCCGGTGCGGGGCGGCCGCCCGCGGCTCGAGGATGCGCGCCAGCGCCGGATCGAGGGTCGTCAGCGAGATGTAGACCGCGACCGCGCCTGCCCTTGCCATCGGCACCAGCAGATCGAGGTCTCGTTCGACGCCGGCGGATTTGGTGACCAGCGAGAACGGATGCTGGAATTCGCCGAGAACCTGGATCACGCTGCGCGTGATGCCGAGCCGGCGCTCGACCGGCTGGTAGGCGTCAGTGGCCGAGCCGAGATTGAGCAGCTTCGGTCGGTAGGCCGGGCGTGACAGCGCCTCGCGCAGCCGCTCGGCGGCATTCATCTTGGCGATGATGCGGGTTTCGAAGTCGAGTCCGGGGGACAGGTTCAGGTAGCTGTGGGTCGGCCGCGCGAAGCAATAGATGCAGCCATGCTCGCAGCCGCGGTAGGGATTGATCGACAGGTCGAAGGTGATGTCCGGCGATTCGTTCGGGCTCAGGATCGTGCCGACCTGCTGTTCGATCACCTCGGTGCGCGGACCGAGCATCTGCTCCTGCGCCTGCTGGGCAGGGTCGCCCCAACCATCGTCGACCGGCTCGGAGGACGTGGTGCTGAAGCGATGCGCGATCGACCACGCCGTGCCCCGGCCCCTCAGCGCCGTCAACGGGATCGAGACGGTCGCCGGTTCGGCGGCCAAGGCCGCCCCGTGGGCGCGCTGGGACGGCGCAGACGGGGCGCGCGCGCCGCGCGCGGTCGGTACCGCTGCCGGCGCGGGCGGGGACGACAGATCGACGCTGCGCCGGTGCTTCATACTGTAAATATATACAGTCCCGGGCCTTGCCGCAAGCGATCAATGCGGCGGCATCGGCCGCCGCCGCCGCCGGTTCTCAGTAGCCGGCGTCGCCGAAACTGCCCGGAGCCAGGTTGTCGAACTTGGTCAGCGGCTTGTTGAAGAACAGCTTGACGGTTCCAGTCGGCCCGTTGCGCTGCTTGCCGATGATGATCTCCGCCACCCCCGGCTCCTTGCAGGCTTCCTTGGTGTAGTAGTCGTCGCGGTAGATGAACATGATCACATCGGCATCTTGCTCGATGGCGCCGGATTCGCGCAGGTCACTCATCATCGGTCGCTTGTCGGTGCGAGTCTCCACCGACCGGTTCAACTGCGACAGCGCGATCACCGGGCAGCGCAATTCCTTGGCAAGTGCCTTCAGTCCGCGTGAGATCTCGCCGATCACGGTGGCGCGATTTTCCTCGCTGCTGCCGCCGCTGCCGCTCATCAGTTGCAGGTAGTCGACCACGATCAGCCCGAGCTGGCCACACTGGCGCGCCTGCCGTCGCGCCCGGGCGCGCACCTCCACCGGCGACAGTCCCGGACTCTCGTCGATGAACATGCTGACCGTGCCCAGGCGTTCGACCGCCTCGGACAGCCGGCCCCATTCGTCGTCCTTCAGCGAGCCGGTGCGAAGGTGCTGCTGGTCGATCCGGCCGAGCGAGCCGACGAGCCGCAGTGCCAGCTGCGCAGCGCCCATTTCCATCGAGAACACCACCACCGGCAGCCCTTCGGCCACCGCGACGTGCTCGGCGATGTTGAGCGCGAAGGCCGTCTTGCCCATCGACGGTCGCGCTGCCAGGACGACCAGATCGCCGGGCTGAAAACCGGCGGTCATCTTGTCGAGGTCGAAATAGCCGGTTCGCACCCCGGTCACTTCCTCGGCGCCGTTGTCGTGCAGTTCGGTCACCCGGTCGAGCAACTGCACGACCAGCGCATCCATGCTCTGAAAACCCTGCTTGGACTTCGAACCCTCCTCGCCGATGCGGAAGATCTTGCCCTCGGCCTCGTCGAGGATCTGATCGACCGGCCGTCCCTGCGGGTTGAAGGCCTGGGTCGCGATCTCGTCACTGGCCGCGATGAGCTTGCGCAGCACCGCGCGCTCGCGCACGATCTCGGCATAGCGGCGCAGGTTGGCGGCGCTCGGCACGCTCTGCGCGAGGGCGTTCAGGTAGACCAGCCCGCCGCACTCGTCGGCCTTGCCGATGCCCTGCAGCTGCTCGTAGACGGTGATCACGTCGGCCGGCTTGGTGGCATTGATCAGCGAGCCGACCGCCGCATAGATCAGCCGGTGCTCGAAGCGGTAGAAGTCGCTGTCGACCAGCAGGTCGCCGGCCCGGTCCCAGGCGCTGTTGTCGAGCAACAGACCGCCGATCACGCTCTGTTCAGCCTCGATCGAATGGGGTGGGATGCGCAGCCGGGACACCTCGTCGTCGGGGCGCATGGCGGGCGCATCGCCCGGGTTGGCTGCACTGCGGGAATTCGGCAGCGGGGGGGGTGTGAAGACGGCAACCATGGAGGAGACTATACGTTCGCACTCGGCGTGCGCCTGTGCACAGCCCTGTGTGCAGCCTGTGGGAATGCAGTGGAAATCCGGCCCGGCGGGCACCGGATCAGGGCTGGCGCATCGGCGGATGCCGGACGAAAAAAAGGGCCGGCATGAGCCGGCCCCTGGATCGGGCAATCAGGCGGCCGTGGCCGCGCAGCGCGGTGTCAGGCGGACTCGCCAACCACGACGACCTTCACCTCGACCACGACATCGGTGTGCGGCGCAACCGTCACCAGGTGCTCGCCGACCGTCTTGAGCGGACCCGACGGCATGCGGACCTGCGACTTCGAGATCTTGAAGTCGATCCGGGTCAGCGCTTCGGCCACATCGTTGTTCGTCACCGAGCCGAACAACCGCCCGTCGACGCCCGCCTTCTGCGTGATGTGAACAGTACGGCCGTTCATCTTTTCGCCGAGCGCCTGAGCGGCGGCGAACTTGTCCGCAGCAGCCTTCTCGAGTTCGGCACGACGTGCCTCGAATTCGGCGATCGCCGTGGCCGTCGCGCGCCGCGCCATCCGGCTCGGGATCAGGTAGTTGCGGGCGTAGCCGTCCTTGACCTTGACCACGTCACCCAGGTTGCCGAGGTTGGCGACCTTGTCCAGAAGAATGATTTGCATGGCGGACTCCTCAGGTCTTGTGCTGGTCGCTGTACGGCAGCATCGCCAGGAAGCGCGCCCGCTTGATGCAGGTCGTCAGCTGGCGCTGGAAGAAGGCGCGCGTTCCGGTCAGACGGGCGGGCGTGATCTTGCCGTTCTCGCCGATGAAGTCGCGCAGCGTATCGATGTCCTTGTAGTCGATCTCGGTGACACCGGTGACGGTGAACCGGCAGAACCGCTTGCGCCGGAACAGCAGCGACTGCTGGTTGCGCTTGGGCTTGCGATCCTTGGAAAACTTACCTTTACCACGTGGCGGGGGCATATCGAAACCTCGTTTGAAATCGTTGTCAGGGGAGCCGGATTCAATCCAGCTCGGTCACATGGAACACGATGCCGCGGCCGCTGCGTTGCGAGCCCAGAAAGCCGCCAAAGGCATGCTCTCCTCCCAGTTCCAGCCGGCCTACCCGATCGGTGATGTCACCGATCGCGCGTGCCTTGATCTCCAGGCTGACCCTGCGGAGCTGGCCTTGCTGCGTCAACATCGACTCGTGCTTCAGACTCAAGTCGATGGCAGGCAGACCGGCCGGCGTGTAGCGCAAGGACCCTCTGGCGACCAGCTGCGCCGACAGCACCAACCGATTCAGGCTCGGCGGGGATGCTGCATCAGCGAGCGTCGTCTCCGGGTTCGCGGCCTCGTGCACCGCCTCAGGCAGCGGTGGCTTCCTGCTGCGCGGACTTGCGCGACTCTTCGCGGTCGACCGTCTTCATCATCACCGAAGGGGTCGTCTCGGCCTTGTCCTTCTTGACCGTCAGGTGGCGCAGCACCGCGTCGTTGAAGCGGAAGCCGGTCTCGAGCTCGGCCAGCACTTCCTTGCTGCACTCGATGTTGATGCACAGATAGTGCGCCTTGGCGAGTTTCTGGATCAGGTAGGCCATCTGCCGCCGACCCCAGTCCTCGACCCGGTGCACCACGCCGCCGCCTGCGGTGACGATGCCCTTGTAGCGTTCCAGCATGGCCGGAACCTGTTCGCTCTGATCCGGATGGATCAGCAGCACGATCTCATAATGACGCATGGAGGTACTCCTTGTGAGTTGCGCGCCCTTCGGGCGCGTAGCCACCCCGACGCGTCGGCTGCGGGTGTGGCAAGGGAAAAGCCTGCGATTATAGCCCGACCTCATGCGGGCGAGGATTGGAATGGCGCAGACAAAGGAAAGGGCCGCACAAGGGCGGCCCTGAATGGGGCGGTCGGTCGAGCCGGCCTGTTCGAGTTGTATCCAGCGGGCAATGCAGGTTCGGACCCGGGTTGGCAAGCCTGCCATGCGCAGAACCGGGGTCAGGGTCCGGGCCCGCCGATCGAAGCGGGCTTGGTCCGGCAGGACATGGTGCCCGCCGCGCCAGTCGCACCCTATCGGAGTGGTCCTCGAGACGCCGTAGGACGCTGCCCGAACGCGGGCAGGCATCGTGTCCGGCTTCCGATGCGTCGAGCCTGGACGACCAGTCAGCTGGCGCTGTTGCCGCGCAGACGCAATGCCTTGTTTGCCAGCGCGTCAGCGCGCTCGTTGTACGGATCGCCGGCATGGCCGCGCACCCAGCGCGTCTTCACGACGCGCGCATCCGCCTCGGCAAACAGCCGCTTCCACAGCCCCAGGTTGGCAACCGGTTCTCCCTTCGAATTGCGGAAACCGCGCCGTTCCCAACCGGCGCGCCACTCGCTGAGACCCTTCAGGACATACTGGCTGTCGGAGACGAGTTCGACCTGCTCCCCGAGCGGCACCCGGCTCAGGCCCTCGATGGCGGCAGTCAGTTCGGCGATCTGATTGGTGCCGTGGCCGATGAAGCCGAAATGATCGGTTTCACCATCCGGGGCGATCATCACCAGACCCCATCCGGACGGACCGGGATTCGACGGCGCGCAGGCGCCGTCGGCATACAGAACCCAAGGCATCGATGCCCTCCTGAATTTGGAACTGATCGGGCTCAGCGCGGCGGCGCATCGCGGCGCGGGTGCACGGCGACGGCCGACGCCGGCTTGGCCCTCTTCTGCGCACGCGCCAGACCGACCAGGCGCATGCCACGCACACGCTTGACTGCAACCAGCAGATAGACGGCGCCGAAAACCGGCCACCAGCGCTGTCCGAGCGACTCGACCCACGCCGATCGGGCCAGCCATTTTTCGGAGCGCAATGCCGGGCGATAACAGCCGAATCGCCCCGCCTCGACTTCGAAGCTGAGCAGGCGCAGCCAATCGCGCAGGCGACTGTAAGCGATGAATTCGCCGTCGGTGGGCAGGAACAGGCCGGCCGCGGGGTGGATGCCGACGCGACCGAGCAGGCGACCACCGCCCTGGCGCAGTCCCCACAGGCTGGCCGGATTGAACCCCACGATGATGACCTTGCCTTCCGGCATCAGGACCCGCTCGACTTCACTCAGCGCCAGGTGCGGATCGCGCGCGACCTCGAGCGCGTGCGGGAGCAGCACCAGGTCGAGGCTGCGGCTGTCGAACGGCAAGGCGTCGAATTCGCATTGCAGGCTGACTCGAGCCAGCCGGCGGCCTGCTTCGACCTGCACCCCCTGCCCCTGCCATTCGGCATCGGCAGCAGCCGGCATGACAGCCGCACGCTCGCGCGCCGGATCGAGCGCATACCAGCGGTGCGGCATCCGGTTCGCATCCAGCCCGCCGAGTTCAGGCAACCCGAGCTGCAAGGCGTGAAAGCCGAACATGTCGGCGACAAGCGAGGCAATCTGGCGCTGCTCCCAATCGAGCAAATAGCGGCCGGAAGGGGTTCCCATCCAGTCAGCCAAACCTATAATCGCGCCACCTTTCGTCATGAAATTGATCGCAGCCCCTGCCTTCACCTCACCGACGACCGGCCGGGCGTGAGCGGCGAGTGCCGCGGACCCCGGATCCGGAAGACGCGTCCCCTTCAGGCAATGCGCTGCAGGGGATTCTAGTGAGTCTGCGGTGGGCGACCGACAGCATGGCGCCGCCGTCCGAATGCAGCGAGGACCGGCGGCCCGCCCGCTTCCACTCGCAGAGGGTGCCTCGGGCGCAAGACGCACCCCGGTACCGCCTGCGGCGCTCCGGCGACCCTTGGTGGCCGCCGGGGCACACCATCAAGGACCTGAATCCGAATGAACAACGACCGCCTCCGCGAGCTGCATCGACCGCGCGCCTGGATCCGCTGGTGCTCCGTGCCGATCGCGCTCGTGCTCGGGGGGTGCGCTGCGATCCCGCCCGCATCGGCGCCGATTGCGCAGACACCGGGCGAACTGCTGATCGCCCGACCGAGTCTTGACGCCGAGCCCGCGGCGCAGCCCGCGCTTCGACCGGTCGTCCCCGCACCGGCGCCGGCACCGCTCGAAGTCGCGGCGCCGCCGGCGGTTGCCATCGACCCGCTGCGGCCCGAACGCAAGGTCGACCTCGAGGATCGCTCGGCGCGCATCGACCTGTGGGTGAGGGTGCGGCGAGGCTTCGCGATCCCCGATCTCGAGACCGAACTGGTGCGCGAGCGGGAGCAGTGGTACGCCACCCGGCCCGACTATGTGCAACGCATGACCGAACGGGGCACACGCTATCTGTTCCACATCGTCGAAGAGGTCGAGCGGCGTGGCCTGCCGACCGAGCTTGCATTGCTGCCGTTCATCGAAAGTGCCTTCAATCCACAGGCGCTGTCGACCGCCAACGCGTCGGGCATGTGGCAGTTCATCCCCTCGACCGGCAAGTATTTCGAGCTGACGCAGAACATCTTCCGCGACGACCGGCGCGACGTGCTGGCGTCCACACGGGCCGCGCTCGACTACCTGCAGCGTCTGCACGGCATGTTCGGCGACTGGCGCTTGGCACTGGCCGCGTACAACTGGGGCGAAGGCAGCGTGCAGCGGGCGATCGCGCGCAATGAGCGCGACGGTCTGCCGACCGACTACCTGAGCCTGCGCATGCCGCTGGAAACGCAGCACTACGTGCCCAAGCTGCAGGCGGTCAAGAACATCATCGCCCGTCCGCAGCAATTCGGGCTGGCCCTGCCGCCCCTCGAAAACCATCCCTATTTTCTCGCCATCCCGGTTGAACGCGACATCGACGTCGACCTGGCAGCGCGCCTGGCCGGCATGAGCCTGCAGGATTTCAAGAACCTGAATCCGCAGATGAACAAGCCGGTCATCCTGGCGGCGGGAACGCCGAAGATCCTGCTGCCCTACGACAACGCCAACGAATTCGTGCGCCGACACGGCGCGCATTCGGGACCGCTGGCAAGCTGGACCGCGTGGGTCGCCCCGCGCACCATGCGGCCCAAGGATGTGGCGGAGCAGCACGGGATGAACGAGACCGCGCTGCGTGAACTGAACAAGATCCCGCCACGGATGCTGATCAAGGCCGGCTCGACCTTGCTGGTGCCGCGCTCCAGCCACCGCAGCGCCGACGTTTCCGAGCACCTGGCCGACCACGCGATGATGACGCTGGCCCCGGACGTGCCGCCACTGCGGCGGGTCGCCCTGCGCGCCGGCAAGCGCGACACGGTCGCGGCCATCGCGCGCCGCTACCGGGTCAGCGCGAGTCAGGTCGCACAGTGGAACAACACCTCCAGCGGGGCCCGCTTCAAGTCCGGCGAAACCATCGTCGTGTGGGTGCCGCAGAAGCAATCGGCGAGCGCGGTCGCCGGCAAGCCAGGTCCGGTCGCGGTTGCCCGCGGCAAGGGCGCCCCGGCCCGGTCGACACGCATTGCCGGCAAGCGCAAGCCGCAGGCCGAACGCACCGCTGCCAAGGCGGGTGACAAGCGCAGCGTTGCCAAATCAGGCGGCAGCGCGATCACGCAGATCAGGTACTGAGCGGCAGGCAGCAGCCCGCCGGCCGGCGCCGGCTCGCGTGCGGCGCCTTGCTCAGCGCCGGTCCATCAAAGCATGCGCGATCGTGCCGAGGTCGACATGTTCGAGCTCGCTGCCGATCGGCACGCCCCGTGCCAGCCGCGTGCTGCGCACCCCACGCGGTTTCAGCGCGTCGGCGATCACGTGCGCGGTCGCCTCGCCTTCGGCAGTGAACGAGGTCGCGACGATGACCTCGTCCACGCCGCCAGCTTCAGCACGCTCGAGCAGTTGCGGCAGCCCGATGGCATGCGCACCGATGCCATCGAGCGGACTCAGGCGCCCCATCAGCACGAAATACAGGCCGCGGTAACTGCCACTGCGTTCGAGCGCGGCCTGATCGGCCGGCGTCTCGACCACGCACAGCTTGGACTGGTCGCGTGCCGGATCGAGGCAGGTCGCGCACACCTCGGCCTCGGAGAAGGTGTGACAGCGCGCGCAATGGCGGATGCGCGCCACCGCCTCCTGCAAGGTGCGGGCCAGCTCCTGGGCACCGTCCCGATCGTGCTGGAGCAGGTGAAAGGCCATCCGTTGCGCCGATTTGACCCCGATGCCGGGCAGTCGCCGCAGGGCCGTGACCAGCCCGTCGAGCGCGTTCTCGGCCATCAGCCTGGCCCGTCAGCAGCGGGCGCGTCCGCGGGCGGTATGACAGGCACGCTCAGAACGGGAATTTCATCCCCGGCGGCAGCGGCATGCCGGCGGTCAGCTTGCCCATTTTCTCGGCACTCAGTTCCTCGGCCCGCCGGATCCCGTCATTGAAGGCCGCGGCCACCAGATCCTCGAGCATGTCCTTGTCGTCGGCGAGCAGGCTGGGGTCGATCTGGACACGCCGGACATCGTGCTTGCAGGTCATGGTGACCTTGACCAGCCCGGCACCCGACTGACCTTCGACCTCGATCGTCGCCAGCTCGTCCTGCGCCTTCTTCAGGTTGTCCTGCATCGCCTGGGCCTGTTTCATCAGCCCGGCCAGTTGGTTCTTCATCATCGGATCTTCTCCAGTGGATCGTCGGTAATCAGGGTTGGCCGCCATGCACAGCTTCTCGGCGCCGCCTCAGCCGGGCTGGATCGAACCGGGAACGATGCGCGCAGTCCGGTACTGCGACAGCAACGACCGCACCAGCGGGTCCTCGGCAATGATCTGCTCGGCTTCCAGTTGGCGCTGCTCTCGATCGGCCAGCGCGCGCAGGGCCGGCGTGTCGTCGGTGCGCCCGGCCTCGGCCTCCAGCTTCAACGGCGCACCGAGCCACTCGGACAGCGCATTCTGCAGCCGCTCGCAGTGCGCCGGCGCACGCAGCATCTCGCGTTCGACGCGGAGACGCCAGAGCGCCGGTCGATTGCCGTCGGGATCGGCTTCGCTGATCGACAGGCACTGGGCCTGCCAGGCGAGTTCACGCACCAGCGCGGTGACGCTGCCGCGCTCGATCAGCGCGTCGACCGCGGCCGCCCAGCGTGCCCCGAGCTCGGTCGCCTGCAGGCGGGCACGGGCAGGCGACGCCGCCGCGGCCGGTGCATCTGCCGTCGTCGAAGCCGGCCCTCGTCCACGCGGCCCGGCGGCCGGCGCTGTCGCACCGGCGACCGGAGCGGCCAAGGCATCGAGCTCCGGCGCGTCCAGCCAGGCCGGCGGTGCCGATGCGTCGGCCGCCTCGACCGGGCCGACGCCCTCGCCGGCCTGCTCCGCTGGAGTCGGGGGACCGGCGGGCGTTGCCATCGCCGCCAGGTCGGGCTCGACCCGGCGCGCCGGTGCCGGACGACCCGGCGCGCGCGCACCGAGCGCGACCGCTGCCTTGGCGGCCTGCGGTGCCTGCAGTGCGATCGCCGCACGCGCGGGCGTCGCGGAGGCCGATGCCGGCGCCGATGCGGCGGCGGCCTGGGCCTGCGTCGCCAACCCGGCACCCGCTCCGACGGCGGGTACTCGGGGCGGACCGAAGGCCAGCATGCGCAGCAGCACCATCACCAGACCGCCGTATTCGTCCGGCGCGAGCGCCAGTTCGGCGCGGCCGTGCAGGCACATGCTGTAGAGCAATGCGGTGTGGTCGGGAGCGAACGAGCCGGCCAGCCGCCGTGCATCGAGCCGTGTCCGGATCGTCGGCGGCGGACGGAACCGCCTGCGCGACCGCCATCTGCTGCAGCAACTCGGCCATCTCCTCGAGCGTGCCGCGCAGCCGACAGGCCGAGCCCACGCAACTCGTCGACAGCTGCGAGCAGTGTCGCTCCGTCGGCGGCGGCGAGCGAGTCGAGCAGGCGCACGGCCTGGGTACGGTCGACCGCGCCGAGCATCTGCCGGATCCCGGACTCGTCCAGCGCTCCGGCCCCGAAGGCGATCGCCTGGTCGGTGAGCGACAGTGCATCGCGCATCGAGCCGCGCGCCGCGCGCGCCAGCAACCGCAGCGCCGCGGGCTCCGCCGCGATGCCCTCTTCGGCCAGCACGCCTGACAGGTGCTCCTGCACCGTGGCCACCGCCATCGGCCGCAGGTTGAACTGCAGGCAGCGCGACAGCACCGTCGGCGGTACCTTCTGTGGATCGGTGGTGGCGAGCACGAACTTCAGATACTCCGGCGGCTCTTCGAGCGTCTTGAGCATCGCGTTGAAGGCGTGGTTGGTCAACATGTGGACCTCGTCGACCATGTAGACCTTGAAGCGACCGAGCACCGGCTTGTAGACGGCCTGATCAAGCAGCTGCGTGATCTCCTCGACGCCCCGGTTCGAAGCGGCATCGAGCTCGACATAGTCGACGAAGCGGCCGGCGTCGATGTCGCGACAGGCATCGCACACGCCGCACGGCTCGGCGGTGATGCCGCCCTGCCCATCGACACCGGTGCAGTTGAGCGATTTGGCAAGGATGCGCGAGACCGTCGTCTTGCCGACGCCGCGGGTGCCGGTGAACAGGTAGGCATGGTGCAGCCGCTGCTGGGTCGAGCGCGTTGGCGAGCGCCTGCACGACGTGCTGCTGGCCGACCATCGCGGAGAAGTTGCGCGGACGGTACTTGCGAGCCAGGACCAGATAGGACATGGATCGATTCTACGAGGCGGGATAATCAATTCCGCTTTTCGCTCCACTGCCTGCCATGACGTCTGCTGCTGCACCGAACCCGACCGCCCCGCCGCTCAGCTACGAGCAGGCCGGTGTCAACTACGACCTGATCGATCCGCTGAAGGTCGCCGCGCAGCGCGCCGCCGCTGCCACCGCCGGCCACCTCGGCACGCACGGCTTCGGGGAGGTCGCTGCCTCGCGCGGCGAATCGGCCTATGTCATCGACATCGGACCGTTCTATCTCGCCAGCATCGTCGAATGCCTGGGGTCGAAGGCGCTGGTCGCCGACGAGATGGCGCGCCTGACCGGTCGTGACTTCTACGCAGGGATCGCCCAGGACACGATTGCGATGGCCGTCAACGACCTGATCACGGTGGGCGCCACGCCGCTCGTCGTCCAGGCCTACTGGGCGGCCGGCGGGTCCGACTGGTTTGCCGATTCGCGCCGTGCCAAGGCGCTGGTCGACGGCTGGAAGCAGGCGTGCGATGCCTGCGGCATTGCCTGGGGCGGTGGCGAGACCCCGGCGCTGGCCGGCATCGTCGCCGATGGCCGGATCGATCTTGCGGCCAGCTGCACCGGCCTCGTCAACCCGAAGTCGCGGCTGACACTCGGCGAGCGCCTGGGCCCAGGCGACGCGATCGTGCTGCTGGCATCGAGCGGCATCCACGCCAACGGCCTGAGCCTGGCGCGCAAGCTGACCGAACGGCTGCCGGATGGCTACCTGACCCGGCTCGACTCCGGCATCTCCTACGGCGAGGCACTGCTCGCGCCGACCACCCTGTATTCACCCGTCACCGAGGCCCTGCACCGGGCCGGCGTCACGCCGCACTACTGCGCCAACATCACCGGCCATGGCTGGCGCAAGTTGCTGCGCCACCCGGCTGCGCTGACGTACCGGATCGAGCGCCTGCCCGAGGTCCCGGAGGTGCTTCGTTTCATCCAGCAGCAGGCCGGCCAGGATGACGCCGAGGCCTACAGCACGCTCAACATGGGCGCCGGCTTCGCCCTCTTCGTTGCCGCCGGCGACGCTCAGCGCACGCTCGAAGTCGCGCGGCAGCATGGCGTCGCGGCCACGCTGGCAGGTCATGTGGAGACCGGTGCGAAGCAGCTGCTGATCGAGCCCTTGAACGTCCGCTACGGAGACGACGCCCTCCAGCTGCGTTGAGCATCCCGCCGGTGGCCTACAATCGTCGGTGACGGGCCTCCCCGCATGGAAGCGCGGCCAACCGGGTCAGGTCGGGAACGAAGCAGCCCCAACCGTTGTGACCAGTGCCGGGGTAAGGCTCGTCACCCACCGGCCAATCTGCGCCATGCAGATCTAGGGCCGGCTGTCGGCCAGCGATCGGCTCGCCGGAGCCTGGTCCAGCGCGTTGGCGATGCCTTGCGACACAGCACGTGTGTCTCCTGAGTGCAGACGGGCCTGTTGCAGCGCCTCCTTGAGGGCTTTCTGATCGACTCCGAGCGCGCGGGAATACCGCTTCGCGATCGCTGCCAGCGCTGTGCCAAGGGCCGCAGGTTCGACCAGGTTGGCGGCATCGACCACCTCGTTGGCAGCGCTCGCCACCGTGCGCAATACGGTGGCATCGTCCTCGGGGCTGTGCACCGGGCGATCCGGCGGACAACGTCGCATCATGGCCTGCACCTCCTCGCCGAGGCCCCAGTGGCGAGCCACCGCCACCCCGACCGCCTCCCGATCGACGCCGAGTACCGCCAGCGACGCCTGCGATTCCGACATCGCCGCAGCATCGGCTGCGCCGGCCGCCGGCGCGCTGCGCATGAGCAGCTGAATCTGGTGCGCCTCGTCGGGAAAGTGGTAGGCGATCAGCAGACGCCCCAGGTGCTGCCACATCACGACCAGGCTGACCACCTCGGCGTCGTATCCCGCCGGGCGCAGCGCGAGCGCGACCTGGCCCGCCAGCTGCACCTGGTCGATCAGGCGCTGCAGCTGTGCCGCGCCGCCGCTGTTCAATGGCCCAGGCCATTCACGCAGCGAATGGCCGGCGCGCCGGATCCCTTCCATGCCGAGCAGCGCGACCGCACGACGCACCGTGATGACCGCCGCGTCGACCGGCGCATGCAGTCCGCGTGCCAGCCCGGCGTTGACCTGCCGCAGCAGCTCGAAGCTCAGCGCCATGTCCTGCATCACCTGCTGGGCCAGTTCATCGTTGCGCTGCCAACCTGAACCGGCGATGCGTGCGATGCGCTGACTGACGCCCGGCATCGCCGGCAGGTGCCCGATCGATCGCATCCGGTCGACCAGCAATACCAGCGGATCGCCGCCGTCACCCCGCTCGATCTCGAGCCAGTTCGACAGCGCCCGCAGCAGCGTTCGTGCACTCAGGTAGCGCTGTCGCTCCTGCGCGGCCGTCGCCCGGTTGACGATCGCCCGCAGCGCATCGGGGACCGGGCGCGACGTCGTCCAGGGCAGGCGCACGATCTCGCGACCTTGTGGCGGCAGGCGCGCAATGACCGCCGACACGTCGTCGCTTTCGAGCGGTGCGAGTCCGGAGAACAGGCGATAGGCGATCAGCCCGATGGCAAGCACGTCGCGTTCCGCGAGACCACGCCGTTCGCGCAGCGGATCGACGGCCACGGCCGAGCTGCGAGCGACCCGGGCCACGGCCGGCTGAGCCGCAAGCGGCTCGCTGCCGGCCGACAGCCCGGTCAGCCGGACCGTCCCGTGCTCGCTGACGAGCAGGCTGTGAAACTGCAGATCCCCGTGCACCACGCCGGCCTCATGGGCGAAAGCCAGGCCTTCGAGCGCTTGACAGATCCAGCCCACCATCTCGGCCATCGACGCCGGCGGATGTGCGGTCAGCCACTCGCCGAGCGTCAGACCGTAGGCCCGGTCGACCGACAGGTATGGCCAATGGTCCTGCACGCTCAGCTCGCTTGGCGCGGCCAGGTTGGGATGGTTCAGGCGCGCAGCGCGCGCGACCTCGCGCTGCCAGGCGTCCAGCGCGACGGCGTCGGATGGCTGCGCGCGTGGCAATGTGAGCGACACCTCCTGCTCGACGCGGGGGTCGTGCGCCAGCCAGACCATGCTGCGCTCACTCTTGGCGATCAGGCGGCGCAACTCGAAACGACCGAAGCGGCGCGTCCCGGCCTGGTCCGCTGGTTTCGCATGCGCAGCCTCGGCAGACGGTCGAATCGACAGGTTCATGCCTGAATTGGAGCGCAGCCGCCGGACCCGGAAAGTCCGAAAAGCAGCGCTGGCGCAGCCCACTTCAGTGGGTCACTGCCCCGTCTGGCGCGGCGACGGCCGCCAAGACCCTGGACCTGGCATCGAAACGCAACCGAGCGAATATGTCAGAATTCTTGTCGATGTCGCGTCGACCGAGCGACGCTGGCACCTCCTTGCCGAAGGCCTCCCATGAGCAGCGAATTGATCAAACACGTCACCGATGCATCGTTCGACACCGATGTCCTGAAAGCCGATCGGCCGGTCCTGGTCGATTACTGGGCCGAATGGTGCGGCCCTTGCAAGATGATCGCGCCGATCCTCGACGAGGTCTCCAAGACCTATGACGGGCGGCTGCAGATCACCAAGATGAATGTCGACGAAAACCGCGACGTGCCGGCAAAGTTCGGCATCCGCGGCATCCCGACACTGATGCTGTTCAAGGACGGGCAGCTCGCGGCAACCAAGGTTGGCGCCCTGTCGAAAGCGCAATTGACCGCATTCCTCGACGGTAATCTATAATCCGCGAATCGTCGGGGCGGCAAGGTCACGAGCCGGCCCCGACAGGTTCTGCCCCCACGCCTGCCAGCGCCTGCCGCCACCTGTGTCGAGCGCCTGATCGGCCCGGCGTGGGCTCGGCCCCCTACCCCAGTCTTTTCCTGCTTCGCCCCAGCGGCCATTGCGCTGCGCTCTTCGCGCATCGCGATGCGGCGCGGGGCCCGATCGACCCGACTGCCGCACGGCAGCGTTCCCCCCCGGGCTTTTCATGCACTTGTCTGAACTCAAAGCGCTCCATGTGTCCGAGCTGATCACGATGGGGGAAGCCCTCGAGATCGACAACGTCGCGCGCCTGCGCAAGCAGGAGTTGATGTTCGCGATCATGAAGAAGCGCGCCAAGGCCGGCGAACAGGTGTTCGGCGACGGTGTGCTCGAGGTCCTGCCCGATGGCTTCGGCTTCCTGCGCTCGATCGAGGCCAGCTACATGGCGTCGACCGACGACATCTACCTGAGCCCGAGCCAGATTCGCCGCTTCAACCTGCACACCGGCGACATGGTCGAGGGCGAGGTACGGGTTCCGAAGGACGGTGAGCGTTATTTCGCGCTGGTCAAGGTCGATCGGGTGAATGCGCTGACTCCCGAGGAGTCCAAGCACAAGATCATGTTCGAGAACCTGACGCCGCTGTTCCCGAAGGAGCAGTTCAAGCTCGAACGCGAGCTGAAGGGCGAAGAAAACATCACCGGCCGGATCATCGACCTGGTGGCACCGATCGGCAAGGGTCAGCGCGCCCTGCTGGTCTCGCAGCCGAAGAGCGGCAAGACGATGATCATGCAGCACCTCGCGCATGCGATCGTCGCCAACCATCCCGACGTCCACCTGATCGTGCTGCTGGTCGACGAGCGCCCGGAGGAGGTGACCGAGATGCAGCGCACGGTGCGCGGCGAGGTCATCAGTTCGACCTTCGACGAGCCGGCGGCGCGCCACGTGCAGGTCGCAGAGATGGTGATCGAACGTGCCAAGCGGCTGGTCGAATTGAAGAAGGACGTGGTGATCCTGCTCGACTCGATCACACGGCTGGCGCGCGCCTACAACAACGTGCTGCCTTCATCGGGCAAGGTGCTGACGGGTGGCGTCGACGCGAATGCGCTGCAGCGCCCGAAGCGCTTCTTCGGAGCGGCGCGCAAGATCGAGGAAGGCGGCTCACTGACCATCATCGGCACTGCCCTCATCGACACCGGCAGCCGCATGGACGAGGTGATCTACGAGGAATTCAAGGGCACCGGCAATTGCGAGATCTACCTCGATCGCCGGATGTCTGAAAAGCGCGTCTATCCATCCATCCTGCTCAACAAGAGCGGTACCCGGCGCGAGGAACTGCTGCTCAAGCCGGAAATCCTGCAGAAGACCTGGATCCTGCGCAAGCTGCTGTATCCGATGGACGAGATCGAGGCGATGGAATTCATCCTCGACAAGATGAAATCGACGAAGAACAACCTCGAGTTCTTCGACCTGATGCGGCGCGGCGGCTGAGGCGGCACGCAAGCTATAATCCGCGGTTTTCCGCTCATGGAAAGTGCGCCCGGATGTCGGGCGTGGCTTCCGCAACCCAAGCAGCAAGGTCCAGCCATGAAAGAAGGCATTCATCCCTCGTATCGCGACGTCTGTTTCGTCGACCTGTCCAACGGATTCAAGTTCGTCACCCGCTCGTGCGCGCAGACGAGGGAGATGATCGACATGGAAGATGGCCGCAAGCTGCCGCTGTTCAAGCTCGAGTCGACCAGCGAGTCGCACCCGTTCTACACCGGCACGCAGAAGAGCATCGACTCGCTCGGCGGCCGGGTCGAGAAGTTCCGCAACAAGTTTGCGCGCGTCGGGATCAAGAAATAATCGCCTTCCCGGCAGCAGACAATCAAGGCAGCCTCGGCTGCCTTTTTTATTGCCCGCAACTTCCTGATCGATGGCGACCACGACCCCGAATCCAGCGCTGGTGACCCGACGCGCGGCCGAGCGGATGCCACGGATCGCCCTGCTGCTGTTCTGCGCTGCCTATGTGCTGCCCGGTCTGTTCGGCCGCGACCCATGGCGCAATGCCGACATCACCGCCTTCGGCTTCATGGCCAGCATCGCCTCGGGCCAGTCGCATTGGCTCGCGCCGAGCATCGGCGGACTCGCCGCCGATGCAGCGCTGCTGCCCTACTGGGTGGGCGCGGCCGCGATCTCGGCGTTGTCACCGCTGGTCGAGCCGGCCGTTGCAGCGCGTCTGCCGTTCGCGCTGCTGCTGGCGCTGTCGCTCGCGATGACGTGGTACAGCACCTACCACCTGGCACGCACCGAGGCGGCCCAGCCCCTGCCGTTCGCCTTCGGCGGCGAGGCCGACCCGGTCGACTATGCACGCGCCGTTGCGGACGGCGCCCTGCTGGCCATGATCGCAACCCTCGGCCTGCTGCAGCTGGGCCACGAGACCACACCCGAGCTTGCCCAGCTGGCCAGTTCGTCGCTGTTCCTGTACGCCCTGGCCGCCAGCCCGTACCGCCGCGGGCGCGCGCCGGCCGCCGCGTTGTTCGCCCTGCCGGCACTCGCCGCCAGCGGAGCGCCGTCGATCGCGCTCGCCCTGGGGATCGTGGGTCTGGTGATCACCTCGCGTTCGGGCTATCCCCTGGTGCGTCGCTTCGCCATTCACGTCGCCATCGCCATCCTGCTCGCGGCCGGCGTCGCCACGCTGCTCGGCGCCTGGGGCAATCGGCTCGCTCCGATCTCGAACGGCTCGGAGGTCGTCGCCACCCTGCGCCTGCTGGCCTGGTTCACCTGGCCCACCTTTCCGCTCGCGGTCTGGACGGTCTGGCGCTGGCGGCGCCAGTGGAATCACCGCCACATCGCGGTGCCGCTCGGCTGCGCCGCGGTGGCGCTGGTCGGCAGCATCGCGATGGGCGGCATCGACCGCACGTTGATGCTCGGCCTGCCGGCGCTGGCGGTGCTGGCAGCGTTCGCGCTGCCGACCCTGCGCCGCAGCACGGGCGCGGCCATCGACTGGTTTTCGGTCTTCTTCTTCAGCATCTGTGCGGTCACGATCTGGGTCATCTACCTGGCGATCCAGACCGGCGTCCCGGCGCGACCGGCAGCCAATGTGGCTCGGCTGTTGCCGGGCTTTGCGGCGACGTTCTCCGCCGTCGAGCTGGCACTCGGCATTGCCGGCAGCATCGCCTGGGTGGCGCTGGTGTTCTGGCGCACCGGACGCAATCGCCACCCGCTGTGGAAAAGCATGGTCCTGCCGGCCAGCGGCGTCGCGCTGTGCTGGCTGCTGCTGATGAGCCTGTGGTTGCCGCTGCTCGACTATGCGCGCAGCGAACGCCCGTTGGTGCAGCGCCTGTCGCGCCACCTGAACGGCAGCGGCTGTGTGGCGATGCCCACCGCACCGCTGGCCCGCATTGCAGCGGTCGAGCAGATTGGCGGTTTTCGCGTCGATGCCGCCAACCCGCTGTCCGGGACCCGTTGCCCCTGGCTGATCCGGCAGGAACCACGCGATGCCCCGACTGCTGCTCCGCCCGGCTGGCAACTGGTTGCCCGCGTCCGCCGCCCCAGCGAGCGGCGCGAACTGACCGCCGTCTACCGCCGCGTCGGATCCGACTGAGCCGGGTGCGTGCGCCGCGGTACGCGCCCGACGCCGTCGCCCGTCGGCCGTCAGCCGTTCACGATCCTGCGCAGCGTCGCCGGAGCGCTGCCCGGCGACGACGTCGGTTCGGCTTCTGCCGGCGCCGCCCGCACCCGGCCGGATGGAAATGACAGGCGGAACACCGACCCCTGGCCCGGCTCGCTGCTGATTTCCAGCTGCCCGCCATGGCGCTGCACGACATGCTTGACGATGGACAGGCCGAGACCGGTGCCGCCGGTTTCGCGCGAACGGCTGCCATCGACGCGGTAGAAACGTTCGGTGACGCGCGACAGGTGTTCCTTGGCGATGCCGATGCCGGTATCGCATACCTCGATCACACCACCAATCCCGTTGCGCAGCTCGAACCGGATGTCGATGCTTCCGCCGGCCGGCGTGTAGCGCACCGCATTCGTGACCAGATTCGAGACCGCGCTGGCGAGCTCGCTCTCGGTACCGGCGATCTGGGCCGGCTGGCCAGGATGGAGCGTGATCCGATGCCGTCCGGCACTCAATGCCAGCGCATCGGCTCCGGCCTGTTCGAGCAGTGCCACGACCGACAGCCAGCGATCGGCAGCCGGTCGCGGACTGCCTTCGATCTGCGCCAGCGTCAGGAGGTCGGCAACCAGGCCCTGCATGCGCAGGGTCTGCTGCGCCATCAGCTCGACGATGCGCCGCCGCTCGACCTCGGTCAACGGCAGGCTGCCCATGGTCTCGACGAAACCGGCCAATACCGTCAGCGGAGTGCGGATCTCGTGCGACACATTGGCGACGAAATCGCGGCGCATCGATTCATTGCGCTCGCGTTCGGTGACGTCCTGCGACAGCACCAGCTTCATGCGATCTCCGAATCCGCGCACCAGCACCTGCAGGGTGCTGCGCATCCGCGGATCCTGGAACGTGACTGGCGCCTCGCTTGCCTCCGCCTGCAGGTGCGCGACGAATGCCGGCGCGCGGACCAGGTTGGTGATCCGCTGCTGGAGATCGCGCTTCGGATCGAGACCGAAATGATCGGCCGCGGCGGTATTGCACCATTCGATCACATCGCCCTGCCCCAGCACGAGGACGCCGTTCGGAGAAACCTCGATTGCCGACAGGAACTGGTCCAGGCGCGAGCTCTCGACCGCGGCACGCCGATCGAGCGTGCGGAAGCCTCGCTCGATCCGGTAGGCGAGCTCGCCCCACAGTCCCGGATCACGCGGCGCGGACGCGGTGCGCTCACCGCTGAGCCAGTTCAACAGACGTCGGCCACGCACCGCATCGACCGCGACCAGCAGCGCCGACGCCGCTGCTGCCCCCAGTGCGGCGCCGAAGGCCGGGACGCCCCACCGTCGCCCGACCAGCATGCCGATCTCGGCACCCAGAAAGACCAGCAGCGCCATGATCACGATGCGCGACAGCAGCCATCCCATCGGGCCAGGCCTCGGAAAACGCGTCAACCGGCGAGCGCCTGCGCCGGCTGCGCAAAGCGGTAGCCGGCGCCACGCACGGTCTCGATCAGCCGCGCACAGTCGACCGGCGCGAGCGCCTCGCGCAGCCGCTTTACATGGACGTCGACCGTGCGCTCCTCGATGAACACATGGTCGCCCCAGACGCGATCGAGCAGCTGCGGACGGCTGTGGACGCGATCCGGATGGGTCATCAGGAAATGCAGCAACCGGAATTCGGTCGGGCCGAGTCTGACATCGGCCGTCCCGCGCGTCACCCGGCGCGTCGCCGGATCGAGCCGCAGGCCGCCGCTTTCGATCGCGCTGTCGAGCGCCTCCGGAGCCTTGCGCCGCAGCACCGCGCGGATGCGCGCCAGCAGCTCGCGCGGGGAGAACGGCTTGGTCAGGTAATCGTCTGCGCCGGCGTCGAGGCCCGAGATCTTGTCCGCCTCCTCGCTGCGTGCGGTCAACATGATCAGGGGCAGGTTGCGTGTGCGGCTGCCGGCGCGCCAGGTCCGCGCCAGTGCCAGACCGCTGCCGCCGGGCAGCATCCAGTCGAGGATGACCAGATCGGGCAGCACGGCATCGACCGCATCCCGCGCCTGCTCGCTCGTGCCGGCGATCTTCACATCGTGGCCCGCGTGACGCAGATTGATAGCGATCAGTTCGGCGATCGCGACCTCGTCCTCGACGACGAGGATGCGGCTCATGAGCGCCACACCCCGATGCGTGCCGACCCGGGCATCAGCGCACCATGTTCTCGACCGTGCTGACCGGGTTGTGTCGCACGTCGGTACCCTTCACCACGTAGATGATCACCTCGGCCAGATTCTTGGCATGGTCGCCGACCCGTTCGATCGCCTTGGCCACGAATATCAGGTCGATGCTCGACGAGATGGTGCGCGGATCCTCCATCATGAAGGTGATCAGCTTGCGCAGCAGCCCCTCGAATTCCTGGTCGATCTGATCGTCCTGCTTCAGCACCTCGACCGCGCGATCGACATCCAGCCGGGCGAAGGCATCGAGCGCCTTGCGCAACTGCGCCACCGCCAGTTCCGATTCGTAGGCCAGGTCGCTGACCGGCAGCCTCAGCCGGCTCGAAACGCCGGTGTCGATCAGCCGCTGGACGGTGCGCGCGATCCGCGCCGCCTCGTCACCGACACGCTCGAGGTTGGCGATCGTCTTGCTGATCGCGATCAGCAGCCGCAGGTCACGAGCGGTCGGCTGGCGCCGCGCGATGATCGTCGAGAGATCCCGATCGATCTCGATCTCCATCGCGTTGACGTGTTCCTCGCGCGCCAGCACCTCGCCGGCGGTCTCGTGGCTGAAGTGGGTCAGCGCATAGACGGCCTGGGCTATCTGCGACTCGACCAGTCCGCCCATTTCGAGCACGCGGGTGGAGATGCCGCTCAGCTCGGCGTCGAACTGGGTCGAAAGGTGCTTGTCCGTCATGGGTTGCTCTCCGCGCGCGGGCCGGGCATCAGCCGAAGCGGCCTGTGATGTAGTCTTCGGTGTCCTTCTTCTTCGGCTTCATGAAGAGCTCGGCCGTCGGACCGAATTCGATCAGGTCGCCCAGGTACATGTAGGCGGTGTAGTCGGAGGTGCGCGCCGCCTGCTGCATGTTGTGGGTGACGATCACCACCGTGTAGTCGTTCTTCAGCTCGTGGATCAGTTCCTCGATCTTGCCGGTCGAGATCGGATCGAGCGCCGAGCAGGGTTCGTCGAGCAGCAGCACCTCGGGCCTGATCGCGATGCCGCGGGCAATGCACAGCCGCTGCTGCTGGCCGCCGGACAGGCCCGACCCGCTCTGCGCCAGCTTGTCCTTGACCTCGTTCCACAGCGCGGCCTTGCGCAAGGCCCACTCGACCCGCTCGTCCATCTCGACCCGCGGCAGGTTCTCGAACAGCCGCACGCCGAAAGTGATGTTGTCATAGATCGACATCGGAAACGGCGTCGGCTTCTGGAAGACCATGCCGACCTTGGCACGGATCAGCGTCACATCGTGCCGCGACTCGAGGATATTCTCTCCGTCGAGCATGATCCTTCCCTCGGCACGCTGCTCCGGGTACAACTCGAACATCCGGTTGAAGGTGCGCAGCAGGGTCGACTTGCCACACCCGGACGGTCCGATGAAGGCGGTGACCTTCTTCTCGGGTATGTCGAGGTTGATGTTCTTCAGGGCGTGGAACTTGCCGTAATAGAAGTTGAGTTCTCGCACCGAAAGCTTCGATGTCTCGCTCGCGGGCAGATCGATTGTCTTGTCCATCGCTTGGCGCGCCGGCGGCGCTCAGTATTTGTTGCGCAGGAAGACCCGCGCGATGATGTTCAGTGCCAGCACGCCGAGCGTGATCAGCAGCACGCCGGCCCAGGCGAGCTTCTGCCAGTTCTCGTACGGGCTCATCGCGAACTTGAAGATCGTCACCGGCAGGCTCGCCATCGGTTCGCTGATGTCGGCGGTCCAGAATTGATTCGACAGCGCGGTGAACAGCAGTGGCGCGGTTTCGCCGGCAATGCGGGCAAAGGCCAGCAGCACGCCGGTCAGCACACCGGCACGCGCCGACTTCAGCGTGATGCCGATGATGACGCGCCACTTGGGCGTACCGAGGGCGTAGGCGGCCTCGCGCAGCGCATTCGGAATCAGCACCAGCATGTTTTCGGTGGTGCGGATGACGACCGGGATCACGATCAGCGCGAGCGCGAGCACGCCGGCGAAACCCGAATAGCTGCGCAACTGGGCGACGACGACCGCGTAGATGAACAGGCCGATCACGATCGACGGCGCGGACAGCAGGATGTCGTTGATGAATCGGGTCAGCGCGCCGAGCCGGGTCTCCTGGCCGTATTCGGCCAGATAGACGCCGGCCAGCACGCCGATCGGCGTGCCGACCAGGGTCGCCAGCGACACCATGATCAGCGAACCGACGATCGCATTCGCGAGTCCACCGGTCTCCGCCTGCGGCGGCGGCGTCATCTCGGTGAAGGTCGCGAGCGTCAGGCCGCTCAAGCCGAGCCGGAACGTCTCCAGCAGGATCCAGCCGAGCCAGAACAGCCCGAACGCCATGGCGGCCAGTGACAGCGACAGCGCGATCGCATTGACGACCTTGCGCCGACGATAGCGGGTCCGGCTCGAACCCTCGAGCGTGAAGATGCGCGAACGCGCCGCTGCGGTCATGTGCGCGCCCCTTCCCGCTTGCGCAACTGCATCAGAAGCAGCTTGGACAATGACAGCACGACAAAGGTGATGAAAAACAGCACCAACCCGAGGTAGATCAGCGAAGCCTGGTGCAATCCCTCACTCGCCTCGGCGAACTCGTTGGCCAGTGCCGAGGTGATGCTGTTGGCGGCCTCGAAGAGCGACGGGCTGTCGAGTTGATTGAAGTTGCCGATCACGAACGTGACCGCCATCGTCTCGCCGAGCGCGCGGCCCAGGCCGAGCATGATGCCGCCGATGACGCCGGTCTTGGTATACGGCAGCACGACCTTGAACACCACCTCCCAGGTCGTCGAGCCGAGCCCGTAGGCCGATTCCTTGAGCAGGGCCGGGATGACCTCGAAGACGTCGCGCATCACCGCCGCGATGAACGGAATGATCATGATCGCCAGGATGATGCCGGCCGAGAGCAGGCCGATTCCGACCGGGGCCCCGGAAACCAGTTCGCGCAGCACCGGCACATCGCCGAACAGGCGCTGCAGCGGCTGCTGTACATAGGTCGACAGCACCGGACTGAAGACGAGCAGACCCCACATCCCGTAGACGATCGACGGCACCGCCGCCAGCAGCTCGATCGCGATGCCGAGCGGGCGGCGCAGCCACCCGGGAGAAAGTTCAGTCAGGAACAGCGCGATGCCGAAGCTGACCGGCACCGCGATCACGAGCGCGATCAGGGAAGTGGCCAGCGTGCCGTAGATCATCGCCAGGCCGCCATACCGATCCTGGACAGGGTCCCACTCGGCATTCACCAGGAAGCCGAGGCCGAATTCCTTGATGGCCGGCCAGGCACCGACGACCAGCGAGCCGATGATGGCCGCCAGCAGCACCAGCGTGACGATCGCCGCACCGTGCGACAACGCCGAAAAGACGACGTCGGCCAGCGGACTCGATTTCCGGACCTTGGCGGGTCCCGGTTGTTCAGGATTGCGCAGCATCAGCTGGGAGTCTCGGGAGGCAGCGCGCAGTGTAACGGTCACGATTTCTCCGGCAGACACGGGACGGGCCGCCCTTGGCGGCCCGGAGGATTCAGGCGCCGAGGCGGCGACTACTTCGAAGCCACGACCTTGCCCGCTCCATCCTTGATCTGACCCCACTGCTTGCGCACCAGCGTCTTGACCGAATCCGGCAATGGGACGTAGTCGAGCTCGCCGGCCATCGCATCGCCGCTGGTGTAGGCCCACTCGAAGAACTTGAGCGTCTGCATCGCCTGCTCCGGCTTGTCCTGCGCCTTGTGCATCAGGATGAAGGTGGCGCCTGTCAGCGGCCAGGCGTCCTTGCCCGGCTGGTGGGTCAGCACCTGGTAGAAGGACCTGGCCCAGTCGGCACCGGCGGCGGCGGCCTTGAAGCTCGCCTCGTCGGGCGAGACATGGTTACCGGCCTGGTTGCCCAGCTGCGTGTACGTCATCTTGTTCTGCTTGACGTACGCATACTCGACGTAGCCGATCGAATTCGGCAGCCGCGTCACGAAGGTGGCAACGCCTTCGTTGCCCTTGCCTCCGGTGCCGGTCGGCCACTTGACCGCGGTGCCTTCGCCGACCTGCTCCTTCCACTCCGGATTCACCTTCGACAGGTAATTGGTGAAGATGAAGCTGGTCCCGGAACCGTCGGCACGCCGCACCACCGCAATCGCCGCATCCGGCAGGGGAACACCTGGATTCAGGGCCGTCAGCGCCGGATCGTTCCAGCGCGTGATCTTGCCCAGGTAGATGTCGCCGAGCAACTTGCCCGACAGCTTGAGCTGACCCGGCGCGATGCCCTTGATGTTGACCACCGGCACGACACCACCGATGACGGTCGGAAACTGGACCAGGCCGTCCTTGGCGAGTTCGTCATCCTTCAGCGGGGCATCGGATGCCCCGAAGTCGACCGTCTTGCCGCGGATCTGCTTGATGCCCGCGCTCGATCCGACCGACTGGTAGTTGATCTTGACGCCAGTGGCCTTGTGGTAGGCGTCGGCCCATTTCGCATACAACGGGGCCGGGAACGAGGCACCGGCGCCGGTCACCCCCTGGGCCATGGCCAGACCGGTGGAGCCGGCAAGAAGCAGGGCCGCGGCAGCAGTGCGCACAGTGGTCAATGTCATGAAGAGCCTTTCCGGGCGAGCCCGAGGTGTCTGCGATGGAGCGAACTGTAGGCAAGCCTTGTGACAAGCGCGTGACAAGCCCTGTTGCCCTGCAGACCGGCTGGCTCGACACCAGCCGACATGCGCGCTTCACCCCGGTGCAGGCGCGTGTCGCCGGAACGTCAGCCGACAGCCAGCGCTGCGGCCATCCGTTCGGCAGCGCTGCGAGCCTGCTCGGGATCGCGCGCCTCGACCATCAGGCGCAGCAGCGGCTCGGTGCCCGACGGGCGGATCAGGATCCGTCCATCACCGCCAAGTTCGGACTCGACACCGGCCCGCACCTTCTGCAGCCGCACGTCACTGCGCCAGTCCTGACCCGGCTGCAGTCGGACATTGATCAGCGTCTGCGGGAACAGATCGACCCCCTCGAGCAGCTGCGCGAGACTGCGGCCGCTGCGACGCACCGCCTGCAGCACCAGCAGCGCACTGACGATGCCGTCACCGGTCGTGTGCTGGTCCAGCGCCAGCAGGTGACCCGAACCTTCACCGCCCAGGTGCCAGCCGCGCTCGAGCAGCGCTTCCAGCACGTAGCGGTCACCCACCTTGGCGCGCACCAACTCGACCCCACGCTCGCGCAGCGCGACCTCGACGGCCATGTTGGTCATCAGCGTCCCGACCGCACCGGGCACGGCGACCCCGCGCGCCAGCCGGTCGGCGACCAGCACATACAGCAGCTCGTCGCCGTTGTACAGACGGCCCCCGCCGTCGACGATCAGCAGCCGATCGGCATCTCCGTCCAGGGCGATGCCGAAGTCGGCGCCGGCATCGCGCACCGCCTGCCGCAGCCCGTCCGGCGCGGTCGCACCGACCCCGGCATTGATGTTGAAGCCATCCGGAGCACAGCCGACGCAGGTGATCTCGGCACCGAGCTCGTGCAGGACGCTCGGCGCGACCTGATAGGCGGCGCCGTGGGCAGCGTCGATGACGATCCTGAGGCCCTTCAGCGTCAGATCGCTCGCGACCCGGCTCTTGCAGAACTCGACATAACGCCCCTGCGCATCTTCGAGCCGGCGCGCCTTGCCGAGCTGCAGCGAATCGACCCACTGGGCCGGCTCTGCGACGGCCGCCTCGACCTCTGCCTCCCAGGCATCCGGCAGCTTCTCGCCGCGTGCCGAGAAAAACTTGATGCCGTTGTCGGCAAACGGGTTGTGCGATGCACTGATCACGACCCCCAGGTCGAGTCGCAGCGCGCGCGTCAGGTAGGCCACGCCCGGCGTCGGCAACGGCCCGGTCAGCAGCACATCGACCCCGGCCGAGGCGAAACCGGCCTCGAGCGATGATTCGATCATGTAGCCGGATACCCGGGTGTCCTTGCCGATCAGCACGGTCGGCCGCGGATTGCCGCGCTTGAGCACCCGCCCAACCGCGTGTCCGAGTCCGAGCATGAAATCCGGCGTGATTGGCGCCGTGCCGACCGTGCCGCGGATGCCGTCGGTTCCGAAATAGCGTCTGTTCGTCATCCCGCCCTGTCCAGTGTGGTTGTTGTTGGTGCCGGCCCCGGCAGGCCGGCGGCCGCCCAGACCTGCAGCGCATCGACGGTTGCCGCGACATCGTGCACGCGCACGATGCGTGCGCCATTGAGCACGGCCGCCAGTGCGGCCGCCACGCTCGCTGCCACGCGCTGGTCGACCGACCGACCGGTGACGCTGCCGAGCGACGATTTGCGCGACCAGCCGACGAGCAACGGATAGCCCGCCGCCAGCAGTTCGCGTTGCCGCGCCAGCAGCGCGAAATTGTGCCTGATTGCCTTGCCGAAGCCGATTCCAGGATCGAGCACGATGCGCCGCCGATCGACCCCGCGTTCGATCAGCGCCGCCGCCCGTTGCAGCAGAAACTCACGCACCGCCAGCACGACGTCGGGATAGTCGGGCTCCTCGGCCTGCATCGATTGCGGCTCTCCCCGCATGTGCATCAGGCACACGCCGGCCCGGCTGCGCGCCACTGCATCCAGCGCACCTTCATCGCGCAAGGCCCGGATGTCATTGACGACATCGACACCCAGGTCCAGCGCGCGGCGGATCACCTCGGTCTTCATGCTGTCGAGCGAAACCGGGCACCCGAGGGTCAGTGCGTGGCGCAGCACCGGCTCGACGCGTCGCCATTCCTCGTTCGCCGGTACCGGGGAGGCGCCCGGCCGGCTCGATTCACCGCCGATGTCGAGCATGTCCGCCCCGTCATCGAGCAGACGGGTGCACTGGTACAGGGCCTGATCGACGCTGCCCAGGCGCCCGCCGTCGGAAAACGAGTCCGGCGTCAGGTTGACGATGCCCATCACCCGTGGCCGGTCAAGCTCGATGTCGAAGCGTGTCGTCTGCCAGATCATGTCGGCACCGGCCGGCGGTCGTCGATTTCGACTGCCGGTGCAGCCGCACAAAGAAAAACGGGGCCGAAGCCCCGTCGTGTCCACCGCACGGAAGCGGGTCAGGCGGCCGCGGGTGCGCTGTCGGTACCCACCGTTGGAGTCGGTCCGCTCGGCGGACGCTCGCTGCTCGGGGTCAGGTCTTTCGGCGGCCGCGGCGGCTTGCCATTCATGATGTCGTCGATCTGGTCGGCATCGATGGTCTCCCACTCGAGCAGCGCCTGCGCCATGGCGTGCATCTTGTCCTTGTTGTCCTCGATCAGCTTGCGCGCAATGGTGTACTGCTCGTCGATGATGCGCCGGATCTGGATGTCGACCTTGCGCATCGTCTCCTCGGACATGGTGGTGGTCTTGGTGACCGAGCGGCCGAGGAAGACCTCGCCTTCGTTCTCGGCGTAGACCATCGGGCCGAGCTCGTCGGTCATGCCGTAGCGCGTCACCATGTCGCGCGAGATCTGGGTCGCACGCTCGAAGTCGTTGCTGGCGCCAGTGGTCATCTGGTTCATGAAGACCTCCTCGGCGATCCGACCGCCGAACAGCACCGAGATCGTCGACAACATCCGCTCCTTGTCCATGCTGTAGCGGTCGCCCTCGGGCAATTGCATCGTGACGCCGAGTGCACGGCCCCGCGGGATCACGGTCACCTTGTGCACCGGATCGGTCTTCGGCATCAGGCGTGCCACCAGCGCGTGCCCCGCCTCGTGGTAGGCGGTGTTACGCCGCTCGTCCTCGGGCATGATCATCGACTTGCGCTCCGGGCCCATCATGATCTTGTCCTTGGCGCGCTCGAAGTCGACCATCTCGACGACACGACCGTTGCGCCGGGCAGCAAACAGCGCCGCTTCGTTGACAAGGTTGGCCAGGTCGGCACCCGAGAAACCGGGGGTCCCGCGCGCCAGGATGTCGGCGCGGATGTCCTGACCGACCGGCACCTTGCGCATGTGTACCAGCAGGATCTGCTCGCGGCCACGCACGTCCGGCAGCGTCACATACACCTGGCGGTCGAAACGGCCCGGACGCAGCAGCGCCGGGTCGAGGATGTCCGGCCGGTTGGTCGCCGCCATCACGATCACGCCGAGGTTGGTCTCGAAGCCGTCCATCTCGACCAGCATCTGGTTCAGCGTCTGCTCGCGCTCGTCGTTGCCGCCGCCCAGCCCAGCGCCACGGTGACGACCGACCGCGTCGATCTCGTCGACGAAGATGATGCACGGCGCGCTCTTCTTCGCCTGCTCGAACATGTCGCGCACCCGAGCCGCGCCGACGCCGACGAACATCTCGACGAAATCGGACCCGGAGATGCTGAAGAACGGCACCTTGGCCTCGCCGGCGATCGCCTTGGCGAGCAGCGTCTTGCCGGTTCCGGGCGGGCCGACGAGCAGCACGCCACGCGGAATCCGACCCCCGAGCTTCTGGAAGCGCTGCGGATCCTTCAAGAAGTCGACCAGTTCCTTGACCTCTTCCTTGGCCTCGTCGCAGCCGGCGACGTCAGCGAAGGTGGTCGAGTTGTTGGCCTCGTCGAGCATGCGGGCCTTGCTCTTGCCGAAGCTGAAGGCACCGCCCTTGCCGCCACCCTGCATCTGGCGCATGAAATAGATCCAGACCCCGATCAGCAACAGCATCGGGCCCCACGACACCAGGATGCTCATCAGGATCGACGGCTCCTCGCGCGGCTTGACATCGAATTTGACATCGCTGCTGATCAGGTCACCGACGAGCCCGCGATCGAGGTAGGTCGCGGTGCTGCGCAAGCGCTTGTCGTCATTCGTGATCGCGACGATCTCGGTGCCGGAGGCCCCCTCCTGCAGCGTCACGGACTTGATCCGCTTGTTGCGCACCTCCTCGAGGAAGTCGGAATAGCCGATCGACGCTCCCTGCGCCGCACCTCGATCGAACTGTTTGAACACAGTGAACAGCACCAGCGCGATCACCAGCCAGACAGCCACTTTCGAGAACCATTGATTGTTCACCGCGGCTCCTTGTCCCGGTCAAAACATCCGACGCGATGGCTGATTCCACACGCCGAGCTTTTTACGGGACCCAATTGGGGTCAATTTTATGACAGACAAGCCCGACGACCGGCTGGGAATACACCCCGTTGCGATCAGGAAATCCGATCGCCGCCATTTGCCGGGTCCTGCAGCGGCGGCTTTTCGTCCGGCCGCACCCCTTTCAGAGCCATCCCGACCAGAAAGGTTTCCGACGATCGGTCACGCGAGGCCCTGGGCTTGATCGCCTTCACGATCTTGAACCGCTCGCGGAAGGCGGCGACGAGCTGGCTGTAGCCACTGCCGTGGAAGACCTTGCACACCAGCGCACCCGTCGGTTCGAGGTGCCTGACGGCGAAATCGAGCGCAAGCTCGACCAGGTGCGCGATGCGGGCCGAATCGGCACTCTCGATGCCGGACAGGTTGGGCGCCATGTCGGACAGCACCAGGTGGGCGCGCCGCCCCGCCAACGCCGCCTCGAGCTCGGTCAGCACCGCGTCCTCACGGAAGTCGCCGATGAGAAACTGCACCCCTTCGATCGGCTCGACTTCGAGCAGGTCGAGCGCAATGATGGTGCCGTCCAGTCGACCGGCGGCAGCCCCACCGCCCCCGCCCGCGTCGCGGGGTGCGAAGCGGCGCCGCACATACTGACTCCAGGCGCCGGGCGCGGCGCCCAGATCGACCACCACCTGGCCAGGCCTGATCAGCCCCAGCTCCTCGTCGATCTGCTTCAGTTTGTAAGCAGCGCGCGCACGATAACCCTCGCGCTTGGCCAGCCTGACATAGGGGTCATGGACGTGGTCATTCAGCCATGCCTTGTTGACCTTCTTGCTCTGAGTCCGGGTTTTCATGCAGCGCGGATAATAGGCGATGCCCGTGATTCAACTGACCCCTGCCCAGCGCAAGGAAAAACGCTCCGAAGCCCACCACCTCGATCCGGTCGTCATGATCGGCTCCGACGGCCTGACCGACGCGGTGGCGAGCGAACTCGACGCCGCGCTGAATGCCCATGGACTGATCAAGGTGCGGGTCTTCTCCGACGACCGCGTGAGCCGCGAGACCCTGTTCGGCGAACTCGCAGAACGGCTGAATGCGGCTCCCATCCAGCACATCGGCAAGCTGTTCGTGCTGTGGCGACCGATGCCGCCGAAGGAGAAGGTCGAGCGCGACGATCGGCGCCCCGGCCCGAAGGTGGTAAAGATCCTGAAATTCTCGCGCAGCGGCAATCACCGACCGCAGGTCAAGAAGATCAAGGTCCTCGGCAATCAACGCCTGGCAGCCGGCGGTGAGGTCAAGCGCGCGCGCAAGCGGGTCAGCAGCCTGAAAAAGACCGCTGCCGACTGACCCCGATCCGCGTGGCGCCGGGCCCGTTCAGCGGGCACCGAGCCGCCATGCCAGGGCCAGCACCAGCAGCGTCTTGATGCCGTAGAAACCCACCGACAGCGCATGCAGCGCGCCGAATGACAAGCCGGCGGCACCGGCGCGTGCGCCGTCGATCATCGGCTGCAAGCCGAAATGGCCGGCAGCGGTGCAGAAGACTGCCCCCAGGACCAGCATCAGGTCGGTGCTGAACAGCGACCGCCCCTCACGCGCAGCATGTTCGCGCGCGCCGCGCCGCAGGAGCAAGATCAGCACCACGCCGAGCATGAGCCCGACCCGGGCTTCGGTGGCCAGCATCCGCCCGGCAATGCGACCGGCCACGGCGACCGGCGCGCTCGCGAAACCGGCCGGGGCGGCGATGCCGCCGATCGCCAGCAGCGCGCCGGCCCACAGACCGGCCAGCAGGCCGGCAACGCGCTGTGCGATCGAAGCCGCCTCAGACGTACTTGACCTCGACGATCTCGTAGCTCTTGGTGCCGCCTGGCGCGCGCACCTCGGCCACGTCACCGGCTTCCTTGCCGATCAGGGCACGTGCGATCGGCGAGCTGATCGAGACCAGTCCGAGCTTCAGGTCGGCCTCGTCGTCGCCGACGATCTGGTAGCTGACCTTCACCCCGCTGTCCTCGTCCTCGAGCGTGACGGTGGAGCCGAACACGACGCGCCCCTCGGCGTTGAGCGACTTCGGGTCGATGATCTGCGCGGCCGCCAGCTTGCTCTCGATCTCGAGAATCCGCCCCTCGATGAACCCCTGCTTGTCCTTGGCGGCTTCGTACTCCGCGTTTTCGGAGAGATCGCCCTGCGCACGCGCTTCCGAAATAGCCTGAATCACCGCATGGCGTTCGACGGTCTTCAGCCGGTGCAGCTCTTCCTTCAGCTTGTCGGCACCTCGAACAGTAAGGGGAATGGTATTCATGCTGTAGATCCTGACGCAAAAAACGAGACCGCCGCCAGTGAAAACTGGCGGCGGCTCTGGCTCACCAGTTTAGTGCAACTCGGTGTGAAGCGACTGCAGCGAGACGACGACCAGGTCATCCTGGTGCTGCATGCCTTCGACCGCTGCCTCGCAGCCGGCCATGCTGGTGTAGTAGGTCACCCGCTGGGCCAGGGCGGCCTGGCGGATGTGCCGCGAATCGGCGATCGCAGTCCGGGTCTCGTCAACGGTCGTGAAGACCATCTGGATCTCACCCGCCTTGAGCATGTCGACGATGTGCGGTCGGCCGTCCTTGACCTTGTTGACGGCACGCACCGCCACGCCGGCGTCGGCAATCGCCGCCGCCGTGCCGCGGGTCGCGACGATCGAGAAGCCAAGCGCGACCAGGTCCCGCGCCACCTGCACCGCTCGCGCCTTGTCACTGTCCTTGACCGTGATGCAGACGGTTCCGCTGACAGGCAGGCGTGACCCGGCGCCGAGCTGGCTCTTGAGCATGGCCTCGCCGAAGCTGCGCCCGGAACCCATCACCTCGCCGGTGGAGCGCATCTCCGGGCCGAGGATCGGATCGACACCCGGGAACTTGTTGAACGGGAAGACCGCTTCCTTGACGCTGAAGTACGGCGGGATCACCTCGCGCGGGGGACGGCCGCCGAGCGCGCGCTGGCTCGCCAGCGGCTGCCCGACCATGCAGCGTGCGGCAATCTTGGCCAGCGGCTGCCCGGTCGCCTTGGAGACGAACGGCACCGTGCGCGAGGCGCGCGGATTGACCTCCAGAACGTAGACGACCGCGTCCGCTCCCTCGCCTTGGATCGCGAACTGGACGTTCATCAGACCCTTGACCTTGAGCGCGCGTGCCATCAGGACCGTCTGACGGCGCAACTCGTCCTGCAATGCGGCCGGCAGCGTGTACGGCGGCAGCGAACAGGCCGAGTCGCCGGAGTGGATGCCCGCCTGCTCGACGTGCTCCATGATGCCGCCGATCATCACACCCGACTCGTCGTCGCTGCCATCGGCGATGCAGTCGACATCCACCTCGACCGCGTCGTCGAGAAAACGGTCCAGCAGCACCGGCGACTTCTCGCTCACCTTGACCGCTTCGCGCATGTAGCGCTCCAGGTCCTTGTCGCCGTGGACGATCTCCATCGCGCGCCCACCGAGCACATAGCTCGGACGCACGACCAGCGGATAGCCGATCTCGTGGGCCAGCTGCAGCGCCTGGTCTTCGGTGCGTGCCGTGCGGTTCGGCGGCTGCTTCAGGCCGAGCGTGTGCAGCAGTTGCTGAAAGCGCTCGCGGTCCTCGGCGATGTCGATGCTGTCGGGCGAGGTGCCGATGATCGGCACGCCGGCGCGCTCCAGATCGAGGGCGAGCTTGAGCGGCGTCTGGCCGCCGTACTGGACGATCACGCCGACCGGCTTTTCCTTGTCGACGATCTCCAGCACGTCCTCGAGCGTGACCGGCTCGAAATACAGCCGGTCCGAGGTGTCGTAGTCGGTCGAGACGGTCTCGGGGTTGCAGTTGACCATGATCGTCTCGTAGCCATCCTCGCGCATCGCGAGCGCGGCATGCACGCAGCAATAGTCGAACTCGATGCCCTGCCCGATGCGGTTCGGGCCACCCCCGAGCACCATGATCTTGCGCCGCTCGGTCGGCTCGGCTTCGCACTCGCCGTCGGCGCTCTCGTAGCTCGAATAGAGGTAGGCCGTCTGGGTCGCGAACTCGGCCGCACAGGTGTCCACGCGCTTGTAGACCGGGCGCAGGCCGAGTGCGTGGCGCCGCTCGCGCACCGCATGCTGGCTGGTACCGAGCAGCTTGGCCAGACGCTTGTCCGAAAAGCCCTTCTGCTTGAGGTAACGCAGTTCGTCGACCGACAGGTCGTCCAGGCGCCGCCTGGCGACCGTCTGCTCGATCTCCACCAACTGCTCGATCTGGGCCAGGAACCACGGATCGATCGCGGTTTCATCGAAGATCTCGTTGCGGCTCATGCCGATGCGAAAGGCGTCGGCCACATACAGGATCCGCTCCGGGCCGGCCGCACCGATCTCCTCGACGATCTCGTCGCGGTCGTCGCTGCGCTCGGTCAGGCCGTCGATGCCGGTCTCGAGGCCGCGCAGCGCCTTTTGAAAGCTCTCCTGGAAGGTGCGGCCCATCGCCATCACCTCGCCGACTGACTTCATCTGGGTCGTCAGGTGAGAATCGGCGGCCGGAAACTTCTCGAATGCGAAGCGCGGAATCTTGGTCACGACATAGTCGATGCTCGGCTCGAAGCTGGCCGGGGTGGCACCGCCGGTGATGTCGTTGCGCAGCTCGTCGAGCGTATAGCCGACCGCCAGCTTGGCTGCCACCTTGGCGATCGGAAACCCGGTCGCCTTCGACGCCAGCGCCGACGAACGGCTGACGCGCGGATTCATCTCGATCACCACCATCCGGCCGTTCACCGGGTTGATCGCGAACTGCACGTTCGAGCCGCCGGTATCGACCCCGATCTCGCGCAGGATGGCGATGCTCGCGTTGCGCAGCAGCTGGTATTCCTTGTCGGTCAGCGTCTGCGCCGGCGCGACCGTGATCGAGTCGCCGGTGTGGATGCCCATCGGATCGAGGTTCTCGATCGAACACACGATGATGCAGTTGTCGGCCCGATCGCGGACCACCTCCATCTCGTATTCCTTCCAGCCGATCAGCGACTCCTCGATCAGCAGTTCCTTGGTCGGCGACAGGTCGAGTCCGCGCCTGCAGATTTCCTCGAACTCTTCCGGGTTGTAGGCGATGCCGCCGCCGGTGCCGCCGAGCGTGAAACTCGGGCGGATCACCATCGGAAAGCCCGCCCCGCCGGTCTCGGCCTGGATGTGCTTCTGCACCGCCCAGGCATCCTCGAGCGAATGGGCGATCCCGCTCTTGGCCGACGCAAGTCCGATGCCGGTCATTGCGTCCTTGAACTTCAGCCGATCCTCGGCCTTTTCGATCGCATGTTCGTTGGCGCCGATCATCTCGACGCCATGCTTCTCGAGCACGCCGTTGCGGTGCAGGTCGAGCGCGCAGTTGAGCGCGGTCTGGCCACCCATCGTCGGCAGCAGCGCCATCTTCTCGTGCGGATGCGCTGCGCGCTCCTTGGCGATGATCTTCTCCACCACCTGCCAGGTCACCGGCTCGATGTAGGTCGCGTCGGCCATGTCCGGATCGGTCATGATCGTCGCCGGATTGCTGTTCACCAGCACGACGCGATAGCCCTCCTCGCGCAGCGCCTTGCAGGCCTGGGCACCGGAGTAGTCGAATTCGCAGGCCTGGCCGATGATGATCGGCCCCGCGCCGATGATCAGCACGCTCTGCAGGTCGGTGCGCTTAGCCATGCACGCTCTCCTTGGCCCGGTCGGCCATCAGGGCGACGAAGCGATCGAACAGGTAACCGATGTCGTGCGGTCCTGGCGCGGCTTCCGGGTGACCCTGGAAGCAGAACGCCGGTCGGTCGGTGCGAGCCAACCCCTGCAGGCTGCCATCGAACAGGCTGACATGGGTCGCCCGCAGGTTGGCCGGCAGCGCCTTTTCGTCGACCGCGAAGCCGTGGTTCTGGCTGGTGATGCTGACGCGCCCGCTGTCGAGGTCCTTGACCGGGTGGTTGGCGCCGTGGTGGCCGAATTTCATCTTGTAGGTGCGGGCCCCCGAAGCGAGCGCGAGTATCTGGTGGCCGAGGCAGATGCCGAAGGTCGGGAGTCCCTTGTCGATCAGCGTGCGGGTTGCCGCAATGGCGTAGTCGCAGGGCTCCGGATCACCAGGCCCGTTGGCCAGGAAGATGCCGTCCGGCTTCAGCTCGAGCGCCTGCTCGGCGCTTGTCTGCGCCGGAACGACGGTCAGGCGGCAACCGCGGCTGGCGAGCATGCGCAGGATGTTGCGCTTCACCCCGAAGTCGAAGGCGACCACGTGGAAAGTCGGATCCTGCTGCTCGCCGTGACCGGTGCCGAGCGTCCATTCGGTGCCGGTCCAGCTGTGCGCATGAGTCGTGCTGACGACCTTGGCCAGGTCGAGTCCGGCCATCGACGGCGCCGCCCGGGCCGCGGCAACCGTCTCGGCGCGCAGCGCATCGTCGATGACGGTACCGACCTCGAAACTGCGGATGCAGCCGTTCTGCGCGCCGGTGGTGCGCAGCAAGCGCGTCAGCCGACGGGTATCGATGCCTGCGATCGCGACCGTGCGATGGCGCTGCAGGTATTCGGCAAGGCTCTCCGTCTGACGGAAGTTGGAGGCAAGGATCGGCAGGTCCTTGATGATCAGGCCAGCGGCATGGACCTTCGAAGCCTCAGCATCTTCCTCGTTCGTACCGGTGTTGCCGATGTGCGGATACGTCAGGGTGACGATCTGCCGGCAATAGCTCGGGTCGGTGAGGATTTCCTGGTAGCCGGTCAGCGCGGTGTTGAACACCACCTCGCCGACCGTCTGTCCGGCGGTGCCGAACGAGTAGCCTTGAAAGACCGTGCCGTCTGCGAGTGCGAGTAGAGCGGGGGGCAGGACGGGCAGCACGGGGATCTCCGTTGTAGCGTGCCCGGCTCGACCGCGGGGTGCGCTGCCCGCGCCCGCAGGCAGCGGTCACAGGCAGGGTCCCGAGGGGATTGCGGCGGAAGAAACAACGCGAGTTTCGAGCGGGCAGGCTGATTGGGGGTAAACCCGTCAAGTATAGCCGACCACCCAGCAAGCCGATTGGCCGGCCGCCTGAGCCGCAGTCTGCAGCCGCCTCCGCAGAGGGCGTCCGCGCCGTCGGCAGGGGTCCGGCTTCGACACCCGCCGGCCCGCCTGCGCGGCTTGAAAAGCGGTGCATCTGCCCCTATCTTGGCCTCATCGGAGCGTCGCCGAGCCACTGTTCTGAGGAACTAGAATGGTCTGCGGCGGCTCCAATGCTGCAATCGTCATTCATCTGGAGGTCCCATGAACCCAAACCTGCAAACTGCCTACGGCGGCTACGCCGGTTCCGGCCTGTCCGTCGAGCAGCGCAATCGCGTGCTGCGCAACACCTACTGGCTGCTCGCGCTGTCCATGGTGCCGACCGTGCTGGGCGCCTGGGTCGGCCTGACCACCGGCATCGCCAGCATGATGTCGCCGGGCATCGGACTGGTCGTCTTTCTGGTCGGTGCCTTCGGCTTCATCTTCGCGATCGAGAAGACCAAGAATTCGGCAGCCGGCGTCCCTATCCTCCTCGCCTTCACGTTCTTCATGGGCGTCATGCTGTCGCGCCTGCTCGGTGTCGTGCTCGGCATGGCAAACGGCGCCGGCCTGATCATGATGGCGTTTGCCGGCACCGGTGCGATCTTCCTTGGCATGGCCACGTTGTCGTCGATCATCAAGCGCGACCTGAGCTCGATGGGCAAGTTCCTCTTCATCGGCATGATCATGCTGCTGATCGCCGGCGTCGCGAACTTCTTCATCCAGTCGAGCGCGCTCATGATCACGCTCGCGGTGCTCGCCATCGGCATCTTCTCGGCCTTCATCCTGTACGACCTGAAGCGGGTCAAGGAAGGCCAGGAGACCAACTACATCACCGCCACGCTCGGCGTCTACCTGAGCTTGTACAACGTGTTCCAGTCGCTGCTGGTGTTGTTCGGCATCGGTGGCGGCAGCAACGAATGAGTTGCAGCCACCGCTGATCGACGGGGCCCTCGGGGCCCCGTTTTTCATTCAGCGACAGCCGGCACTGCGGCGTCGGATGACGCTCGCTCGAAGACCGCGATGCTCTCTACATGCGCCGTGTGCGGAAACATGTTGACCGCGCCGGCGGCGACACAGTGGTATCCGGCCTGGTGCACCAGCAGTCCGGCATCGCGCGCCAGCGTGGCCGGGTTGCAGCTGACGTAGACGATGCGCCGGGGCGACTCGAAGCCCTCGCCGGCGGCCGGATCCTGTCGCAGTTCGGCCAACGCCTTGACCAGCGCGAGTGCGCCCTCGCGCGGCGGATCGACCAGCCACTTGTCGCAGCGGCCAAGTTGCATGAGCTCCGGTGCGGTCAGTTCGAAGAGGTTGCGCGCATCGAACTGCGTGCGCGCTGAAAGACCGTTCAGGGCTGCATTCTCGCGCGCTCGCTGCACCAGCACCGGGCTGCCTTCAATGCCGAGCACGGTTGCGCCGCGCACCGCGATCGGCAGCGTGAAATTGCCGAGGCCGCAGAACCAGTCGATGACGCGCTCGCCCGGCTGCACATCGAGCAGGCGCAGCGCGCGTGCAACCAGCACCCGGTTGATAGCGTGGTTGACCTGGGTGAAATCGGTCGGCCTGAACGGCATCGTGACACCGAATTCGGGCAGCGTGTAGGCGAGCGCGGGGCCTTCGTCGTCGAGCCGATGCACCGTGTCGGGCCCCTTCGGCTGCAGCCACCACTGGACGCGATGCACGCGGCCGAACTCGCGCAGCCGCGCCAGATCGCCCGCCACCAGCGGCTCCAGGTGCCGCAGCACCAGCGCGGTCACCGCGTCGCCGACCGCCACCTCGATCTGCGGCAGCCGGTCGCGCTGTTCCATCGAGCCGATCAGCTCGCGCAGCGGCAGCAGCAGCGCGCTCAGGTGGGGCGGCAGCACTTCACAGCTGTCCATGTCGGCTACATAGCTCGACTTGCGCTCGTGAAAGCCGACCAGCACCTTGCCCTTCTTGACCACATGGCGCACCGAGAGGCGCGCCCGATAGCGGTAGCCCCAGGCCGGCCCCTCGATCGGCCGCAGCACCTGCTGCGGGCGTACCTTGCCGAGGTGCCACAGCGCATCCTCGAGGGCGCGCTGCTTGGTCGCGACCTGGGCGCCGACATGCAGATGCTGCATCTTGCAGCCGCCGCACACGCCGAAGTGCGGGCACGCCGGACGAACACGCTGCGAGCTCTCGCGGCCGAGTTCGACCAGCGACGCCTGTTCCCACTGATTCTTGCGCCGATTCACCTGCACGCGCACCTGCTCGCCGGGCAGCGCGCCATCGATGAAGACCACCTTGCCGTCGGCGTTGTGGGCCACCCCCTGTGCCTCGAGGTCGAGCGACTCGACCGTCAGCCATTCCTGCTTGTCCGTCATGTCGCGATTATCCCGGCCCGAAGCGCTCCTGCGCCGCAGCGACCGGAAGCGACCGGCGAAGTCGGAAGTGAAGTATCGCCGGCAACGCGCGGCGCTCAGAACACCGAGTCGCGGTCGACGCCGTCGCGGATCATCGCGCGCCGCAGCTTGGACAGTGCCTCCTGCTGGATCTGCCGGATCCGCTCACGCGTCAGGCCGAGGCGTTCGGCCAGGACCTCGAGCGTCTCGGGTTCGCGGTCGCGCAAACCATAACGACCGGACATCACCTCGCGCTCACGGTCGTTCAGCCGGTCCAGGCCGTTCTCGAGCAGGCGGTCGATCTCGTGGCCGAGCGCCTGGTCGAGCGGATCGAGCATCGCCTCGTCGGCGACCAGGTCGAGCAGTGAATCACCCGAACCGTCGGCGCCGCGCTCGAGCGGCGCGTCGAGCGAGGCCGGAGATTCGGCATGGCGCAAGATCTCGACGATGTCGCTGGCCGGGCGACCCAGCGCCGTGGCCACCTGCTCGATCGGCACCGCGCCGTCCGCATGCCCGGCTCGCGCGGCCTCGGCCTCGAGGCGGCGGCGGGTGCGCAGCACATGGTTCAGTTCGCGCACGACGTGCACCGGCAAGCGCACCAGGCGCGACTGGTGCATCAGTGCGCGCTCGACCGACTGGCGGATCCACCAGGTGGCATAGGTGGAAAAACGGAAGCCGCGCTCGGGCTCGAACTTGCCGATCGCGTGCATCAGGCCGAGGTTGCCTTCCTCGATCAGGTCGGTCATCGGCAAGCCGCGTCCGGTGTAGCGCTTGGCGATGCTGACCACCAGCCGCAGGTTGTGCTCGACCATCGACTGGCGGGCCGCGAAATCCCCGGCGCGAACCCGCAACGCGGTCTGGAACTCCTGCTCGGGCGACAGCAGTGGCGTGCGGCGGATCAACCGGAGATAAGCCTGCAGGGTGCTGACCGCTTCGCCATCGGCGCCTGCCAGTTCGCCCACCCGCACGGTCGGCGCGGCGGTTGCGCCGGATGGCGCCTCCGGATCCGATTCCGGGTCGGGGTCCGCGAGCGCGCCTTCGTCCTCTGCAGGCGCCTCGAACAGAGGCGGATCAGGGTCCGGCTTGCGACGATCCGACATCGCGAGACGCGCGGCGCATCGACGTCAGCGCGAGGGCAGCAGCTTGGCCGGATCGATCGGCTTGCCCTGCTTGCGGATCTCGAAATGGAGCTGGACCCGCTCGGCGTCGGTCGAGCCCATCTCCGCGATCTTCTGCCCGCGTTTCACGGTCTGGTCCTCCTTCACCAACAGGGACTGATTGTGCGCGTACGCCGTCAGGTAGGTGTTGTTATGTTTGAGGATCACCAGGTTGCCATAGCCGCGCAGACCGGACCCGGCGTAGACGACACGCCCGTCGGCAGACGCAAAGACCGGGTCGCCGGCGCGACCGGCGATCGCAAGGCCCTTGTTGCGACCTTCGTCGAAGGCCGACACCACATTGCCACTGGCCGGCCAGCCCCAGTTGACATTCTCGTCGCCATCGCGCGCAGACGCCGGCGATGCGATCGGCACTGGCTGCACCTGGGCGGTCGGCGCGGCCACCGGCGCTGGCGCGGACGCCGGTACGGAGGCGGCAGCCAGCGGCCCCGACGCGGCCCCGGAAGCGGCAGCGGCCGGGGCATCGAGCGGCCGTGTCTCGACCCGCGCCAGCGCCACCGGGCGAGTTCCGGCAAGCGTCGGGTCGGTATTCGGCGGCACCACGCGCAGCACCTGTCCGACCTCGATGACGTTCGGATTCTCGAGGTTGTTCCAGCGCACCAGGTCCTTCCAGTTCTGGCCGTTCTCGAGTCCGATGCGAATCAGCGTATCGCCCGGCTTGACCGCGTAATACCCGGGTTTGCCGAAATTCTCCGCGCCCGGCAGCGGCTTGAGCGCGTCGACCGCGACGACCGGTGCCGAGGCCGAAGCCGGGGCCGACCCGGCAACCGCCGGAACGTTGCGCGCGGTGCCGCGCGTCTCGACCGGCGCCTGCGTCACCGGTCCGGTCGAGCAGCCGGCAAGCAGCAGCGCGGTCAGGGCCAGGCCGTGGCCGCTGGCACCTGCCCAGGCGCGCACTGGCAATGCTTCGCGCGGTTCACCGGCATCCGCTCGACCGGCGCCGCGGGAGGTCCCGGAGCGGCTCCGGTCGAGCGGTGGCATCAGGCTTCGTACAGCGGGCTTCATGAATTGGGGATCACCATCAGCGAACGAGACCGGATTTTAGAGGGACGAAGTGAACGCTTTCATGCACGCTGCGCTGCGAGGCCGCGCTCGGTATGGTCGATCACGACCAGCGCCTGTCGCCCGCCACGGTCCTGCACCGGCGCGATCAGGCGCCCGCCCGGCGCGAGCTGGTCGAGCCAGGCCTGCGGGAGCGTGTCCCCGCCGGCAGCCGCAGATGATGCTGTCGTAGGGGGCGTTCGGCGCATGTCCCAGCATCCCGTCCCCGTGCACGAGCCGGATCCGATCGCGCAGCGCGCGCAGCGGCTCCAGGTTGTCGCGTGCCTTCTGGTGCAGCGCGGCCAGGCGTTCGATCGAGATCACCTGGCGCGCCAGGACCGCCAGCACCGCGGCCTGGTAGCCGCAACCGGTGCCGATCTCGAGCACCCGCCCGAGTCCGCCCTGCCGGCCCGCGCTGGCACCTTCCATCAGCAGGGCGACCATGCGCGACACGACCGACGGCTTCGAGATCGTCTGGCCGTGCCCGATCGGCAGGCTGGTGTCCTCGTAGGCCTGCGGAACGAAGGCGGTATCGACGAACAGATGGCGCGGCACCTCGGCCAAGGCTTCGATCACGCGCTCGTCGCGCAGTCCGCCGACCCGCAGCCGCTCGACCATGCGGCGCCGCACCCCGGCCGAATCGAGACCCAGGCCGGAAGGCACATTCGGCCGCGCCGCCAGCGTGGCGGCATGCTGCAGCAAAGCCTGCGGCCGCAGCACCGTGCGGACCGCGGCGGCCACCGGCTTGCAGCTCGGCGGCGGCTGGGCGGGGGGTGGCGCGACCGGCGCGACGACCGCGCGCGGTGAAGCCGCCGGCTTGCCGAGCTGATCGAGCCGCAGCGGAAAACCGCCGCGCCGGGCTGGCGGATGCGCGCTCATCGAAGCCGTGTCGCCCCGGCAGTCCAGTCGCGCCAGCGGCCGAGGCTGACATGCTCGGTCAGGTCGACCTGCAGCGGCGTGATCGAGACATGACCCTGCGCCGTGGCATGGAAGTCGGTGCCCTCGCCGGCCTCGCGTGCCACCCCCGCCGAACCGATCCAGTACATCGTCTCGCCGCGCGGACTGCTGCTGCAGGATCACCGGCTCGCTCGCATGGCGCCGACCGAGGCGCGTGACGCGCCAGTCGAGGGCGTCGGATTCGGCGTGATTCGGGATGTTGACATTGAGCAGCCACGGATGCCCGGGCGGTGACCTGCGGCAGCAGCGACTCGAGGATGCGGCGCACGGTGCGGGAAGCCGCACTCGAGGTGTTCCCAGCCCCGCTCGACCTGCGAGAACGCCACCGCCGGTATGCCGAACAGATAGCCCTCCATCGCCGCCGCGACCGTGCCGGAATAGAGGGTGTCGTCGCCCATGTTGGCGCCCTGGTTGATGCCCGAGACGACCAGGTCGGGGCGCTGCGCGCAGCAGACCGGTCAGCGCCACGTGTACGCAGTCCGATGGCGTGCCGTTGATGTAGCGGATGCCGTTGGCGGCGGTCTAGACCGACAGCGGCCGATGCAGCGTGAGTGAATTCGACGTGCCGCTCGCATTCTGTTCCGGCGCCACCACGTCGAGCTCGCCGAGTCCCTGACAGGCCTCGATCAGCGCGGCAAGGCCGGGAGCGAGATAACCGTCGTCGTTGGCGATCAGGATGCGCATCGCCGAGATTGTAGGCAGTGGCACTGCGCTGCCGTGCCACCAGCACCGCGTCGCTTCGGCGACGCCCCCGACTGCGGATGCTGCTTATCATGGCCGCGAGTGGCGCGCCGCAGCCGGCAGGCGCCGCACCCCCCTGTCGACGAGGAAGACAACATGCAAGCCTGGCTGTGCGAGAACCCGACCGGACCCGAGGCGCTGCAATGGAAGCAGCTGCCGACCCCGCAACCCAGACCGGGCGAGGTTCGCGTGGCGATTCGTGCGGCCAGCCTGAATTTTCCCGATCTGCTGATCGTGCAGAACAAGTACCAGTTCAAGCCCGAACTGCCGTTCGTGCCCGGTTCCGAGTACGCCGGCGAGATCGACGCGGTCGGCGACGGTGTCGTCGATTGGCAGGTTGGAGACCGGGTCGCCAGCTTCGGCGGGCAGGGTGGCTTCGCAACCCATGCCTGCACGCTGCCGAACCGGATCATGAAGCTGCCGCAGGGCATGCCGTTTTCCGATGCGGCCGCGCTGATGTGCACCTACGGCACCAGCCACCATGCGCTGGTCGACCGCGCTGCGCTGCAGGCCGGCGAGACCGTGCTCGTGCTCGGTGCCGCCGGTGGCGTCGGCACCGCGGCGATCCAGATCGCCAAGGCCGTCGGTGCGCGGGTCATCGCCGCTGCATCGACCGCCGAGAAATGCGACTTCTGTCGCAGCCTCGGAGCCGACGAGACGATCGACTACGGTCGCGGCGGCTTGCGCGAGCAGATCAAGCAGCTCACCGACGGCAAGGGACCGGATGTGGTCTACGACCCGGTCGGCGGCGATCTGGCCGAGCCGGTCTTTCGCTCGATCGGCTGGCGCGGCCGCTACCTCGTGATCGGATTTGCACAGGGATCGATCCCGGCCCTGCCGCTGAACCTGGCACTGCTGAAGGGGGCCTCGGTGGTCGGCGTGTTCTGGGGCGATTTCGCGCGTCGCGAGCCGCAGGCGAGCGCCCGTGCCCTCGATGAGCTGGCGCGCTGGTACGAAGCCGGCAAGATCAAGCCGGTGATCGACCGCGAACTGCCGATGGGCGAACTGCCGGCCGCCTACCAGCGCATGGGCAGCCGCGAGGTGCGCGGCAAACTGGTGCTGACGAACGGCTGATTTGCGTCCGGACCGCAGGCTGCGCAATGCCTGCGCAGGAAGCCCCTGCTACGATCCGGCATCGAAACGCGGAGTCAGCGCCCATGCCGGTGAAGGTTTTGATCGTCGAGGACAACCCGGTGGCCCGCAGCTTTCTGGCGCGGGTCGTGCGGGAAAGCTTCAGCGACGAACTGCGGATCGCCGAGGCAGGCGATCTCGAGACCGCACGACAGCTGATCGGCTGGACCTCGACCAGCGGACGCCCGGCGCCGCAGGATCCCTACAAGCTGATCCTGCTCGACCTCGAACTGCCGGACGGCAACGGCATCGAACTGCTGGCCGAGCTGGCCGGCTATCCGTCGACCCGCATCATCACCACCCTGTATTCCGACGACGAGCACCTGTTTCCGACCCTGCAGCACGGCGCCGACGGCTATCTGCTGAAGGAAGACCGCTTCGAGGTGCTGGTCGAGGAACTGCAGAAGATCGTGCGCGGCCAGCCGCCGCTGTCGCCGGCGATCGCGCGCCGGCTGCTGAATCACTTCCGCAGCGCCACCGGCCAGGATCCGCTGACCGGCAACACCGCCAGCGCATTCGTCAGCAGTCGCAGCGTCACGCGCGGCGGCGCCACCCGACCACGAGCGCCTCACGCCGCGCGAGAGCGAGGTGCTGACCTACCTCAGCAAGGGCTTCACGATCAAGGAGATCGCGAACCTGATGGGCATCAAGTGGTTCACCGTCAATGACCACATCAAGTCGATCTACAAGAAGCTGAACGTGTCGAGCCGGGCCGAGGCGGCGGTGCTGGCGAGCAAGCAGGGACTCGTCTAGGCCGCCGGCTGGTCAGAACCACGCCGCCGCGTCATGATGTCCGTCCCGCCGCCAACCGGTCCCGGACATGACGATTGCATCGATCGGATCCGTTTGCAGCCGGCTGTTGTCGCTGCTGTGCGCCACCCTGTTGCTCAGTGGCTGCGGCGCACTGGTGACACTCCATGCGGGCTCGCCGCAGCACGACGCCCGCAACGACCGCACCGAGCCTGACAACCGGGCCGATGCCTTCCTGACCGAGATGGCCGAGCGTTTCGGCGTGATGGCCCTGTTCGCCGAAGTCGTCTACCGGCGCGATCTGCCGCCCGAGGCACGCGACGGCCAGGGCTGCCGCTACCTCGAACCCGGAGCACCGCCGCTCGACTTCGGCATGCCGCGCGATGCGAGCGGCCGCGGCTGGAAGCGCTGGGTGCCGCCGCCCGATCTGCAGCCGCCGGTCGTGGCGTGCCTGGACGAGTCGGGCCTGTACTACGAAACCTATGTCCTCGAGACCGCCGACGGGCGGCTGACCGAAGCGGTGATCGCCTTCCGTGGCACCGAGAACCGTGCCTCGCAGCTGATCCCCGACTGGGGCTCCAACCTGACCGCCTTCCTCGGCTTCGAGCCGCGCCAGTACAGGCTGTCGCGCCGTCACCTGCCCGCGCTGATCGACACCCTGGAAGAGCGCTTCCGGCGCGACGGCACTGAGCCGCTGATCCACGTCACCGGACATTCGCTCGGCGGCGGCCTGGCGCAGCAGGCGGGCTACCTGTCGCGTGCCATCGGCGAGGTGTTCACCTTCAATACCTCGCCGGTCACGAACTGGTCGCACCTGCGGCTCGACGGCGCCGTCGGCAATGCCTACCCGATCTTCCACCGCATCTACCATGGCGGAGAAATCCTCGAGAAGATCCGCTTCGTGTCGACCGCGGTCACCGAGGCCCGCTACGGCCGCCACGACATCGGCCTGCAGCTCGAATCGCGGCGCAACTTCGGAGGCCATTCGATGAAGATCATCGCCTGCACCTTCGCCCAGCAGATCGCAGTCCGCGGTGCCGCGGCGCGCGCCGACCACCACTACCCGGTCGAGTGGATCGAAGCGGTCGTGCTGAAGAACCCGGGCAGTGTCGAGAACAAGCTGTGCGGGCCGTCGAAGTGAAATTCCGCCACCGGCGCAGGACCGCCACCCCTGCCACCCGCCCGGTCCATCCCGGTGCCGCTAGAATCGACGTCATGCGGGTGTAGTTCAATGGTAGAACGGCAGCTTCCCAAGCTTCATACGAGGGTTCGATTCCCTTCACCCGCTCCAGTCCCCCGACCGCGCCGCGCCGCATGACGCGCATTCCAGCCTGGTTGTCAGGACATCTGGGTTGCCGCGGCGGACTGCCCGGGCTGCTGATCGTTGTCCTGCTCGCCGGCTGCGCCGCGTTGGGCGGACCGCGCAGCATCGTGATCGACAACGCCGAGCTGAGCCGGCGCATGGCGGCGCGTTTTCCGATCGAGCGCCGCTGGCTCGATGTGATCGATCTCGAGCTGTCGAATCCGCGCGTCACGAGCCGACGCGAGGCCGGACGGATGCGGGTCGACCTCGACCTGCGCATCGGCGAGCGGCTGTTTCGCAAGGCAGTGACGGCGCAGCTGACGCTCGATTCGCGGGTGCGCTTCGACCCGTCCGACCACAGCCTGCGCCTGGACGATCCGCAGGTCGATGCGTTCCGGCTCGACGGCGAGTCGCTGCTCGGCCGCGCCGGCGGGGTGCCGATGCGGCTGTTGGCGCAGTGGCTCGACGGTGCGCCGGTGTACCGGCTCGATCCGTCACAGATCGAGCGCATCGAGCGCCAGGGACTCGCACTGCGTGCGGTCGAGGTAGTCGACGAGGGGCTGCGGCTGCAGTTCGATCCGCGGGCGCGCTGAGGCGAGTCAGGGGACCTCGACCAGCCATTCGACCAGCGCATCGAGCACCGCCGTGCCGGCCGGTGCGTCGGCATGGTTGACGAGTGCGGCCACTGCATACACGCGACCGTTGCGGGCGCGCACATAGCCGGCGATCGAACGCACGTCGAGCAGGCTGCCGGTCTTGAGCGAGGCGCGACCGGTGGCCGGTCCGGCGCGCAAGCGGTTGGCGAACGTGCCATCGACCCCGGCGATCGGCAGCGAATCGACGAAACTGCGGGCATGCCGGTCGTGCCAGGCCTGCCGCAGCAACTGGACCATCGCGCGCGGCTTGCCGCGTTCCGCGCGTGACAGACCCGAGCCGCTGTCGATCTCGATGTCGCCGGCGGCAATGCCCCGCGTGCGCAGCCATTGTTCGACGCGCTCGCGCGCCGCCGCCGGGCTTGCCGCCTGGCGCGGGAAACCGGCCGACAGCGACAGCATCAGGGCCCGGGCCGCCATGTTGTCGCTGCGCTTGTTGATGTCGCGCATCAGCTGCGGCAGACGCTCCGACTGGTGCACGGCGAACGGCGCGCCGACGACCTGCGCATGACGGCCGCGCGCGCCGGACGGCGTCATGCCGGCACCGGGATCGCCCACGGCACGCTCGATCGCACGCCCGGCCAGCTCGCCGCCGGCCAGCCGCCAGAGTGCCTCGACCGAGCGCGCGGTCAGGTCGCCATCGGACATCAGCGCCAATGGCAGGCTGCCGTGGCCGCAGGCGCGTCCCCATTGGCCGGTGACGCGCAGCAGGCGTCGACCTTCGGCGCCGGACTCGCCGGACCACGCGGGCTGGGCGACGCAGCCGCGCCCCATCTGCACCTCGTTGACCACCGTCACATCGGCCACCGGCGGCTGCAACGCCAGCCCGGCCAGCCGACCGGAAGCCGGTTCGACCGTCAGTCGCAGCACCCCATCGTTCAAACTCAGCGCATCGGGCCAGCTGTGGTGCGGCCGGTCCGGCCCGGGACGCGGCACCGACGTCTGGTCCTTCTCGTCGATCCGGAATGCCAGCCGGTCCAGCACGATGTTGCCGCCGATCGAACGCAGCCCGCGCGCCTGCAGCTGGGCAAACCAGTGCAGCAGGTCGTCGCTGCGCAGACGCGCATTGCCGCCGCCGACGATCAGCAGGTCGCCGTCGAGGTGGCCCTCGACAAGTTCACCGGCCAGTCGGGCCTCGGTGCGCCAGCTGTAGCCTGGGCCGAGCAGGTCGAGCGCGGCCAGCGTCGTGACGATCTTGGCGGTCGATGCGAGCGTGAACCTCTGCTCTGCATTCAGCGCCAGCAACGGCAGCGGCTGGTCGACCGCCTGGACGAACAGACCGACCGCTCCGGGCGGGATCGCGGTCGCCCCGAGGGCGGCGAGCACCGGATCAGGCAGGCCGCGGTGCATGGTCGCACTGTCGCCGCCAGCGGTCGGCGGATAGTAGGAACGTGGCGGTGCCGGACCGGCATGGCCGGCCGCCGGGCCGGGTGCACCCGCCAGCAGCAGCGCGCAGCACGCGACCGTGGCGGCGGGAACGGACCAGCGGCAGCACCACGACGCACCACGCCGCGCCCCGGCCACCCTTGCGGGCAGCCCGGCCAACGACAGCAGATTCGGACGGTGCAGCGTCATGGTCGCAGGGGCGTCGGGCACAATCCGCAACCCCGAGAAGTCGGCGCAGCATAGGGCCGATGCCAGCCGCTTGTGAAGACCATGTCCACCACCCGGCCTCCGTGCCGCCCCCAGGTTTGACCAATCCGACCGAATTTCCGCTGCGTCGAAGCATCCGCAGCTACGTGGTGCGCGCCGGGCGCATCGGCCCGGGCCAGCAGCGTGCCCTGCAGCAGCTGGCCCCGACCTGGGTGCTGCCGTACCGCCCCGAGCCCCTTGATCTGGCAAGCGCCTTCGGCCGGCATGCGCCGGTCGTGCTCGAGATCGGCTTCGGCATGGGTGCGGCGACCGCCCAGATCGCCGCCGCCATGCCGGAGACCGATTTCCTCGGCATCGAGGTCCATCCGCCGGGCGTCGGCGCGTTGCTGCAGGAGATCGAGGCGCGCGGACTGACCAACCTGCGCCTGCTCCAGCACGATGCGGTCGAGGTGCTCGAGCACATGCTCGCGCCCGATTCGCTGGCCGGGGTGCACATCTATTTTCCCGACCCATGGCCGAAGAAGCGCCACCACAAGCGGCGGCTGATCCAGCCCGACTTCATCGGGCAACTGGTGACGCGAATCGCGCCCGGTGGCTACCTGCACTGTGCGACCGACTGGCAACCCTATGCCGAACAGATGCTGGCGGTGCTGGGCTCCGGGGCGTCGCTCGTCAACAGTGCCGACGGCTACGCGCCGCGCCCCGCATGGCGGCCGCTGACCAAATTCGAGAACCGTGGCCTCGAGCGTGGCCATGGCGTCTGGGACCTGGTGTTCACTCGCTCCAGTTGACGAGGCCGGTCGACCAGGTGACCAGCACGATCAGCCCGAACGCAATCCGGTAGTAGGCGAACGGGATGAAGCTGTGGGTCGAGATGTAGCGCAGCAGCCAGCGCACGCAGAAGAAGGCCGAGACGAACGACGCCACCATCCCGACGATCCACATGCCCAGGTCGTCGACCGAGAGCAGGGCACGCTCCTTGTAGAGCGAGTACACCGAGGCCACGCCGAGCGTGGGAATGGCCAGGAAGAAGGTGAATTCGGTCGCCACCTTGCGCGACAGGCCGAACAGCATGCCGCCAATGATGGTGGCGCCGGAGCGACTGGTGCCGGGCACGAGCGCGAAGCACTGCGCAATGCCGACCTTCAGCGCATCGAGCCAGGTCATGTCGTCGACCGATTCGACCCGCACGCGATGCTGGCGCTTCTCGGCCCAGATGATGACGAAGGCGCCGACGATGAAGGTCGTGGCGACCGTCGGCGCGTTGAACAGGTGCGCCTTCAGCAGCTTGCCGACGAGCAGGCCGAGCAGTGCGATCGGCAGGAAGGCGATCAGCACGTTGATCAGCAGCCGCGCCGCCTTCGGATCGCGTCCGAGTCCGCCGAATGTGGCGGCGATGCGGGCCCGGAACTCCCAGATCACCGCCATGATCGCGCCCGACTGGATGACGATCTCGAACAGCTTGCCGCGCTCGTCATGGAAGCCGAGCAGCGTGCCGGCCAGGATGAGGTGGCCGGTGCTCGAGATCGGCAGGAATTCGGTCAGGCCTTCGACCACGCCCATCACGGCGGCCTTCAACAGGATCACGACGTCCACCAAGCGCTCCGCATGCAAAGGGCGCGATGATAGCGGCCTGTTCCATGCGCCGAACGCCACGACGCCCGGGCTCGCAGACGCCGCGCCTCCTAGAATCCTGAATTCGGCAAGAAATCCGGTCTCCGCCATGAACATCGAACAAGCCCGCTTCAACATGATCGAGCAGCAGATCCGCCCGTGGGAGGTGCTCGATCCGACCGTCCTGGAACTGCTGGCGGTCATCCGTCGCGAGGATTTCGTTCCGCTCGCCTATCGCTCGATGGCCTTCATGGACACCGAGGTGCCGCTGCCGTCGGGTAGCAGCCCGGCGCTTCAGCACATGCTGCCGCCGCGGGTCGAGGCGCGCCTGCTGCAGGAACTCGACGTCCGCAAGCACGAGCGCGTGCTCGAGATCGGCACCGGTTCGGGCTTCATGGCAGCACTCCTCGCGCACCGGGCGCAGCATGTCACCACGCTCGAGATCGACCCGGAGCTGGCGCGGACCGCGCAACAGAATCTGGCCGATGCCGGCGTGATGAACGTCAGCGTGCTCGAGGCCGACGGATCGGGCGGGCTGCCGGCCGAGGGACCGTTTGACGTGATCCTGCTGTCGGGATCGGTGGCCGACGTGCCGCCGGCGCTGCTGGCACAACTGAAGATCGGAGGCCGCCTGGCGGCAGTCGTCGGTCAGCTTCCGATCATGCGGGCACGCCTGACGACCCGCACCGGCGAACACGATTTCCGCAGCACCGATCTGTTCGACACGGTTGCGCCGCGGCTGCGCGGCTTCGACGAACCGAGCCGCTTCAGCTTCTGATGCAGCACCTGTCGGTCGCTGCGCTGACTGAATTCGTCGCCGCCCATGCCGGTGACGCGGCGCCGCTGCTGCTCGACGTGCGCGAGCCGTGGGAGGTCGCGCTCGGCACGATCGAGGTGCCAGGCGCGCGCCAGTTGGCGATTCCGATGAACAGCATCCCGGCGCGGTTGTCCGAGATCGATCCCGAGCGTCCGATCGTCTGCATCTGCCACCACGGCGTCCGCAGCGCGCAGGTCGCCGCCTTCCTCGAGCGCAACCGCTGCGCGTCGGTCTACAACCTCGATGGCGGCACCGACGCCTGGTCGGCTCAAGTCGACCCACGCTTGCCCCGATATTGAGATCTGGTCCGTCTCCGACGGCCAGCCACCGACAACGATGCCGAACAAGGAAGCCGTCATGCCCGCACCCCGCCCGTCGCGTCCGTCTGCCGCCCTGCCGCGCGGCGAGGGCCGCCGGCACCTGCTCAAGCCGCTGGCGGCGCTGCTGCTGTGCAGCGGGCTCGTCGCCACAGCCCCACACGCCGCCGCCCAGAGCCTGATCGAGCTGTACCAGGCTGCGCACGACTACGATGCGACCTACCTCGCCGCCAGATCGCTTGCCGAATCGGCCCCATACCGTGCCGGCCAGGCCCGGGCACTGCTGCGCCCGAGTGCCGCGTTCGCTGGCAGCGCAACCGCGAGCCGGATCGATCCGCCGGGTCGTTCGCAGCTCTCGTCGAACAGCGTCAATCTGGCGCTGTCAGGGCGCCAGAGCCTGTTCAACCGCGCCAACCAGGCCACCGTCGCGCAGGCCGAGCAGGCGCTGCTGCAGTCGGCGTACGAACTCGACATCGCCGAACAGGACCTGATCATCCGCCTGTCGCAGGCCTATTTCGACGTACTCGCGGCGCAGGACGCACTGGCCACCGCGCGCGCCAGCAAGGCGGCGATCAGCGAGCAGCTGGCGTCGGCCAAGCGCAATTTCGAGGTCGGTACGGCGACGATCACCGACACCCGTGAGGCGCAAGCTCGATCCGACCTCGCGACGGCGCAGGAAATCGCGGCCGAAAACGACCTGCAGAGCAAGCGGGTCGTGCTCAACCAGCTGGTCGGCCGCGATGCGGTCGAACCGAAGCAGCTCGCGATTCCGGTCGAGCTGCCGGCGCTCGAACCGGGAGATATCCAGGCCTGGCTGCTGCGCGCGGCCGACCATCCGGCGGTCCGCCGCACGCAACTCGCCCTCGAGGTGGCTCGGCTCGAGACCGACAAGGCGCGCGCCGGCAAGCTGCCGACGGTCGACGCGGTGGCCTCGCTCAGCACCGCCAATGCGAGCGGCAGCGCGGCGAGCTTCAACGGCACCAACGGCCAGACCAGCAACGCGAGCATCGGCGTGCAATTCAACTGGCCGATCTACACCGGCGGACTGGTGCAGAACCGCATCGGCGAGACGCTGGCGCTGCAGGACCGGGCCCGTCACGACCTGGACGGCGCGCAGCGTGCGGTGTGGCAGGCGACGCAGACCGCCTACCTCGCAGTCCAGTCGGGACAGGCCCAGGTGCGGGCGCTCGAGGCCGCCGAGGCGTCGAGCCTGCTGGCGGTCGAGGCGACGCTGCTCGGCTACAAGGTTGGCGTTCGTGTCAACCTGGACGTGCTGAACGCGCAGACCCAGCTCTACACCACCCGGCGCGATCTGGCCCAGGCGCGCTACAACCTGATGCTGGCGTCGCTGCGGTTGCGCCAGGCATCGGGACGGCTGACCATGGCCGACGTGGCTGAAATCGACAAGCTGCTCAAGCAGTAGCCATTTGCACGGCGGCCAGCGATCCCGATCCGGTCCTGCGGTCGGCGCGCGCCTGATCCTCGGCTCGGTACTGGCAATCGGGGGCTGCGTCGCGGGTGACCCTGCGCTCGATGCCGGACTCGACGAACCAGGGGCCGGCGGCATTGCCGCCGCTTCGACACTCGGGCAGCTCAACCACATGAACCAGCTGTCGCTGACCGCCACCCGCTGGCGCCTGGCGCTCACCGACCCGTGCGTGCTGCGCGTCGAGGCAAGCCGTCCGGATGGCGCCGCAGCCCAAGTGATGCTGGTCGACCTGCTGGCGATCGACGTGCAGGTCAAGGGCAACCTGGGCGGTTCGTTGCAGGCGGTGCAGGTCGAGCGCAGCGGCCACGCCGCGCTCGACGACGAACACCTCTTCGATGCCGATCGCTGGACCGACGCGGTCGAGTACGCAAGTCACCTCAGGACGCTGCAACGCAGCTGTGCCGACCGCGGCTGACCGACGTCACCGCTGCGTGCCGCTGGCTTGCGAGGGCGCGTCATGTACTGGTCTATATTGCGCCTTCCGCCTCCACCCGCCTGCCACCACCCCGCTCCCGGCGCGCATGCCCCCTGCCCCGCCAATCTCTCGCCGCCGCGCCCTGTGGCTGGCCGGCAGCCTGCTGATGGCGCTGGCGCCCCTGCGGCTGCATGCAGCGCCGGTCGAGCTGACGGTCTCGGCCGCTGCCAGCCTGGCCGGCGCGATGCGCGAGATCGCGGCCGACTTCGAGGCCGGCCAGCCCGGCGTCCGCGTGCTGGTCAACGTCGCCGCCTCGGATGCGCTGCTGGCGCAGATCGCGCGCGGCGCGCCGGTCGATGTCTTCGCCTCGGCCGACGCGGTGGCGATGGACCGCGCGGCCGCGCAGCGGTTGCTGCAGGCAGGCTCGCGGCGCGACATCGCCGCCAACACGCTGGTGCTGATCACGCCGGCCGACCAGGCCGGGGCGCTGCGCAGCGCGGCCGATCTGCGCGCGCCGGCGGTCGGCCGGATCGCGATCGGTCGTCCGTCGGGCGTGCCGGCCGGGCGCTATGCGGTCGCCGCCCTCGAGGCAGCCGGGCTGTGGCCGGCGCTCGAGCCGAAGGCGGTCTATGCGCAGAATGTCCGGCAGGCACTCGACTATGTCGCGCGCGGCGAGGTCGATGCCGGTGTCGTCTACGCCAGCGACGCGCGGCTGCTGCCTGACCGGGTGCGGATCGCGTTCGCGCTGCCGACGCCGGTGCCGATCCGCTATCCGGCCGCGGCCCTTGCCGCCAGCCGCCAGCCCGCGCTGGCGCGGCGCTTCGTCGAGCACCTCGGATCGCCACCGGCGCAGGCGACATTCGCGCGCCACGGCTTCATCGCTCCCTGACCCGCGGTCACGCGATGGAGCAGGCCTGGATCGCACTCGCGCTGTCGCTCAAGGTGGCGGCATGGGCCACGCTGATCGACCTGGTGCTCGGCGTGGCAATCGCCTGGTGGCTGGCGCGTCATCGCTTCGTCGGACGTGACCTGCTCGACGCGCTGCTGACGCTGCCGATGGTGCTGCCACCGACCGTCCTCGGCTACTACCTGCTGGTGCTGCTCGGACGACGCAGCTGGCTCGGCAGCTGGCTGGACGAGCAGTTCGGCATCAACCTGATCTTCACCTGGCAAGGGGCCGTCATCGCCGCCTCGGTGGTCGCCTTTCCGCTGGTGCTGAAGGCCGCGCGTTCCGCGTTCGAGCAGGTCGACCCCCAGCTCGAGCAGGCGGCACGGGTGCTCGGTCTGGGCGAACTGGCGCTGTTCTTCCGCGTCACGCTGCCGCTGGCCTGGCGCGGCATCCTGGCCGGCCTGCTGCTTGCCTTCGCGCGCGCCCTCGGCGAATTCGGCGCCACCCTGATGGTGGCCGGCAGCATCCCCGGTCGAACCCAGACGCTCGTCGATTGCCGTCTACGAGGCGGTCCAGGCCGGCCAGGACGAACTCGCGACCACGCTGGTCCTGATCACCTCGGTCACCTGCATCGCGGTGCTGCTGGCCGCCGGCTGGCTGCTGCCCGGCCGGCTGGCGCGCTGAGGCAGCCGATGCCGTTCGACGTCGACATCCGCAAGTCCATCGGCGACGGCCGGCGCCGTTTCGAGCTGCGCGGTGCGCTTCTGCAGCAGCGCCCGGCGCTGCGTCATCTTCGGTCCCTCGGGTGCCGGCAAGACGCTGACGCTGCAGGCGATTGCCGGCCTGCTGCGCCCGGATGCCGGCCACGTGCGCTTCGACGGCGACACCTGCTACGACAGTGCGCGCGGGATCGACCTGCCGGCACGCGCCCGGGGCTTCGGCTACCTGTTCCAGGAATATGCGCTGTTCCCGCACCTGACCGTGCGCCAGAACGTCGCCTTCGGACTGGCGCGCGGCTGGCTCAACCCGCGCCGCGCGGAGCGGCGGCGGTGTCGTCGAGGACTGGCTCGAGCGCCTCGAACTGGGCGAAGTGGCGGCGCTGCGGCCGGACGAGCTGTCCGGCGGCCAGCGCCAGCGCACCGCCCTGGCGCGCGCGCTGGTCGGCTCGCCGCGTGCGCTGCTGCTCGACGAGCCGTTCTCGGCCCTCGATCCGGCTCTGCGCGAGCGCACCCGCGCCGAACTCGACGCGCTGCTGCGGCGCATCGACATCCCGATGCTGATGATCACCCACGACCGCGACGATCTGGCCTGGTTCGGCGAACAGATCGTTCGAACTGGCGCAGGGCGCGATCGCCGAGCTCGCCATGACGTCGTCCCGCCGCCGCGACCCTGATGCGCCGCCGCGGCGCGCGACGGCGCCGACGGTCCGGTCGAGCCGACGCTGGAGGCCGAGCTGTCGCTGCGCATCGCCGGCCGCAGCGTCGGCGGAGCACGCCGCATCGCGCTGCTGGCTGCGATCGGACAGGTCGGTTCGATCACCCAGGGCGCGAGGCTGGCCGGTCTGAGCTACAAGGGGGCGTGGGACGCGATCGAACAGATGAGCAAACTCGCCGGTGCGGCTCTGGTCGAGCGCAGCGCCGGCGGCCGCGGCGGCGGCGGCGCCTGCCTGACCGCGCGCGGCCGCGACCTGGTGCAGCGGTATGTGCACGCCGAGGCCGAGCACGCCCGATTCGTCGGGCGCCTGAACCACCGCGCCGGTCCGGTGCCGCCCGGGCCGATCGCCTTGCGGACCAGCGCGCGCAACCAGTTTGCCGGCACCGTCTGCGGTGTGCGCCCGGGATCGATCAATGACGAGATCGACCTCGACATCGGCGCAGGGCGGCACATCGTGGCGACCCTCACCCGCGCCAGCCGGATCGAACTCGGCCTCGCATGCGGTACGCCGGCCTATGCGCTGATCAAGGCATCGGCCGTGCGCATCGCTGCCGGCGATGCCGGTTCGGATCCATCCGGGCCGAACCACCTGGGCGGAACGGTGCGGCGGGCCGCGGTCGGCGCCATCGATACCGAAGTCGTGCTGACGCTGTCCGACGGAGCCGAGGTGGCGGCGGTGATTCCGAACGCCGAAGCCTGCAGCCTCGATCTGCGCCCCGGATGCGCCGTCGCCGCGCGGTTTGCCGCGTCGAGCGTGATCGTCGGTGTCGCCGTCTGAATCAGCGCGCGAAGGCGTACGGCCCGCCGCGTTCGAGCGCGCGCCGATAGGCCGGGCGGGCGTGGATGCGCTGCAGGAAGGCGAGCAGGTGCGGGCGGCTGGCATCGAGTCCGCCGCGTTGCGCGGCCGCCTCGAGCGGAAAACTCATCTGCACGTCAGCCGCGCTGAAGCGCGCGCCGGCGAACCATTCGCGCGTCGTGCAGTTCGGACTCGAGGTAGTCCAGGTGCAGTTGCAGCTGTGGTGAGATGAACGCCGTCTCGACCTGGGCGACGATGCGCCGCACGATCGGCCGGACGAAGAACGGCACCGGCGCCGCCGCGATGTGATCGAACACCAGGTGCAGCAGGAGTGGCGGCATGGCGGAGCCCTCGGCATAGTGCATGAAGTGCTGGTAACGCAGGTGCTCGGGCGTGCCGGGTGCAGGCCGCAAGGCGCAGCCGTGGCCGCGCGAGACCAGGTACTCGACGATCGCACCCGATTCGGCGACAACGGTCGCGTCATCGACCAGCAGCGGTGCCTTGCCGAGCGGGTGCACCGCCTGCAACTCCGGCGGCGCGCGCAGCGTGACCGGATCGCGGCGGTGGTGCCGCACCTGGTAGTCGAGGCCGAGCTCTTCGAGCAGCCAGAGCACGCGCTGGGAGCGTGAATCGGTCAGGTGGTGGACGATCAGCATCGGAAGTGCGCGGCAGTCTCGGGATCGCCAGTATCGGAGCAACGGATGACGCTCGTGTGGCAGCGCACCGGATGACGCACACTGCGGGCTGATACCCGGAGAACGTTTCGATGCAGGACCCGCAGGCCGAACTGCCACCCACGCCAACTGACACGCCGACCATCGCAGCCGAGCGCATCCATCTGCAGATGCCGGTCGATGTGCGCAGCGCCTCGCTCGCCGTGCTGGCGGTCCTGGCGACGGTCTACACGCTGTACTGGGCAAAGGCGGTGTTCGTTCCGATCATGCTCGGCGTGATCATCAGCTACGCCCTGACGCCGGCCGTCGACCGGATGCAGCGCTGGCACGTGCCGCGCTCGCTCGGCATCTCGATCCTGCTGGTGATTGCGCTCGGCGGCATTGGCGCCACCGGGTACTCGCTGGCCGACGATGTTGCCGAAGTGGTCGAATCATTGCCGGCTGCGGCGCAGAAGCTGCGTCAGTCGATGCGCAAGAGCCGCAGCGCACCGGCCAGCCCGATCGAGACCGTCCAGCGGGCGGCCAGCGAGCTCGAGGAGGCTGCCGAAGCGGGCAGTGAACCGCGCCCCGGCCGGGGCGTGACGCGGGTGCAGATCGAGAAGCCGCGCTTCAACATCCGGGACTACCTGTGGTCGGGGACGCTCGGCCTGGCCGAATTCATCGCCCAGGCGGTGGCGGTGATCTTCCTGGTCTATTTCATCGTTGCCGCCGGCGATACCTTCCGACGCAAGCTGGTCCACATCGCCGGACCGACGCTCACGCGCAAGAAGATCACGGTGCAGGTGCTCGACGAGATCAACCAGCAGATCCAGCGCTACCTGATGGTCCAGATCTACACCAGCGTGATGGTCGGGGTCGCGACCGGCCTGGCGGTGTGGGCGCTCGGGCTGGAGCGAGCGCTGGTCTGGGGCATCGTCGCCGGCGTGCTCAACCTGATCCCGTACATCGGCTCGCTGATCGTCGCCGGCGCACTGGCGCTGGTCGGGTTTCTGCAGTTCGGCCAGCTCAATGTGGCGGTGCAGCTGGTCGGTGCCTCGCTGGTCATCCACACGATCTCGGGCAACCTGATCGCGCCGCTGATGACGAGCCGCGCCTGCCGCATGAATCCGGTCGTGATCTTCGTCGGCGTGCTCGCCTTCGGTTGGCTGTGGGGCATCTGGGGCCTGCTGCTGGGTGCGCCGCTGCTGATGGCGATCAAGACGGTCTGCGATCGGGTCGACGAGTTCAATCCGGTCGGCGAGCTGCTCGGCGCATGACCCCGCTTTGCCGTGACAATGGCCGCCTTGCAGCCACCGGAGCCCATCGTGAGTGAACTCGACGCCAGCGCGCGCGGCGTGTACCTGATCGCGGTCACCCCCTTCACCGACCGTGGCGAGCTCGACCTGGCGAGCACCGACCGGATGGTCGACTTCTACCTCGACTGCGGCGTGACCGGCCTGACGGTGCTCGGCATCATGGGCGAGGCAACCAAGCTGTCCGCCGACGAGGCGCGCCGCTTCGTGCGGCAGGTGCTGGCGCGCGTCGGCGGTCGGGTTCCGGTGGTGGTCGGTGCATCGCTCGCCCGGACTGGCACCGATGCGCGAGCTGACCGAGGACGTGATGGCGCTCGGCGCCGCCGGCGTGATGGTCGCGCCGCCGTCGTCGCTGCGCAGCGACGAGCAGATCGTCGGCTATTTCCAGCTGGTCGCCGAAACGCTCGGCCCGCGTGTGCCGTGGGTACTGCAGGACCACCCGGTGTCGACCGGCGTGCAGATGGCAACGGCGGTGATCCGGCGCATCGTCGACAGCGTACCGAGCTGCGTCATGCTCAAGCACGAGGACTGCCCCGGACTGGCCAAGCTGTCGGCGTTGCGAGAGGCCAGCGACAAGGGCGAGCTGCGCCGGGTCTCGATCCTGACCGGCAACGGCGGCGGCCTGTTCCTGCCGGAGGAATTGAGCCGCGGCGCCGATGGGGCGATGACCGGTTTTGCCTATCCCGAGATGATGGTCGAGGTGTGCCGCGCCCACGCGCGCGGCGACGTCGAGCGCGCCCACGATGTCTTCGACGCCTACCTGCCGCTGGCCCGCTACGAGCAGCAGCCCGGGATCGGACTGGCGGTGCGCAAGCAGATCATGTGCGATCGCGGCGTGATCGCCTCGGCCGCGGTGCGCCGGCCCGGACCGAAGCTGTCGGCAGCCGACCTGGCTGACCTGGCCCGGCTGACCGAACGCCAGCAACGCCGCCTGGCGCAGCTCGCTTGATCCGCCCGAAGCCGTCACCAGTGCCTGCGGCCCCCGCCTGGCGACCGATGAATCCCGATCCGGGCCCGGCTCCGCGCACGCCGTGACACACGCGGTCACTGCCGGGGCTTCGGCACTGACTGGCCGCGCCTTCGCGACGCTGCTGCTGGTCGCGTTGATGATGGGTGGCAACCACGTCGCCGCACGGCTGGCCTTCAATCACGGCGTCGATGTCGCGACCGCGGTCACCTTCCGCAGCGCGATCACCGCGCTGGTGGTCGGTGCACTGCTGTTTGCCTACCGCGTGCCGATGCAGCTGAGCGCTCGGCATCGCCGCGCACTGCCGGCGATCGGTGCGCTCGTCGCGGTGCAGAGCCTGTGCCTGTATTCGTCGGTTGCCCGGCTGCCGGTCGCGCTCGCCCTGCTCGCTTTCAACACCTATCCGCTGTGGACCGCGCTCTGGGCGCGCATCGTCTATGCGCACCGGCCCGAGCCGCGCGTCCTGCGCGCGATGCCGGTGATGCTGCTCGGCCTGGCCCTGGCACTCGATGTCCTGGGTGCCGCTTCCGGACTCGGCGCCGCGGCCCAGTGGGACCGCATCGGCAGCGGCGTGGCGTTCGCGCTCACCGCCGCCGCAACCTTCGGTCTGGCGCTGGTGCTGACGCAGCACGAGGCTGGCGATCTCGACGGCCGCCTGCGGACCTTCAGCACGATGGCGATCGTCGGCGTGGCTGCACTCGCTGGCGTCGCCACCCAGGGCGGGCTGGCGCTGCCGACTGCCGCACCCGGCTGGGTCGGGCTGCTGGCTCTGACGTTCCTGTATGGCACCGCCTTCACCATCATGTTCACCGTGCTGCCCAGGCTCGGCGTGGTCGGCAACTCGGCGATCATGAACATCGAGCCGATCTTTGCGCTGGTGCTGGCCTGGGCCGTCCTCGGGCAGACGATCGCCCCGGTGCAGGTCGCCGGCGGCTTGCTGGTGGTCGCGACGGTGGTCTACCTCGGGCGGCGTCGGCACTGAGACGCGGCGTCGCGGCATCCTTTTTGTAGGAGGGCCTTCAGGCCCGATGCGCTCTGTGCCTGCCGCCGCCAAGGCCCGACGCCGCACGGACCGCTCCGTTCCGACCGATGCTCAGATCGACATCAGCGCCCGCACCCCGTCGGCCTCCATGTCGCGGCCGCGGCCGCGGCGGATGATCTCGCCACGCTCCATCACCAGGTACTGGTCCGCCAGCTCGGCGGCGAAGTCGTAGTACTGCTCGACCAGGATGATCGCCATCGTGCGACGGTCGGCCAGCATGCGGATGACCCGGCCGATGTCCTTGATGATGCTCGGCTGGATGCCTTCGGTCGGCTCGTCGAGGATCAGCAGCTTCGGGCCGGCGGCGAGCGCGCGCGCAATCGCGAGCTGCTGCTGCTGGCCACCCGACAGATCGCCGCCACGCCGGTCGATCATCTGCCTGAGCACCGGGAAGAGCTCGAACAGCTCGCCCGGTATCGGCGTCCTTCCGGGCTTGTAGGCCAGGCCCATGCGCAGGTTTTCCTCGACCGTGAGACGGCCGAAGATCTCGCGCCCCTGCGGCACATAGCCCATGCCCTTGCGCACCCGCTCATAGGGCACATCGGCCGTCACATCCTGCCCGTCGAGCTGGATCGTGCCGGTCTTCACCGGCACCACGCCCATCAGGCTCTTGAGCAGCGTCGTCTTGCCGACCCCGTTGCGGCCGAGCACGACCGTGATCTCGCCGAGCGCCGCCTCGAAGCCGCAGTTCCGCAGGATGTGCGAGCCGCCATAGAACTGGTTGATGCCTTCGACCTTGATCACCGCGCACGCTCCGTCTTGTCCTCAGCGCCCAAGATAGACCTCCACCACCTTCTCATCTGCCTGCACGGCGGCCAGCGTCCCCTCGGCCAGCACGCTGCCTTCGTGCAGCACGGTGACCTTCTTGGCCGGGTTGTCCTGCGTCAGCTCGCCGATGAACTTCATGTCGTGCTCGACCACGACCAGCGAATGGCTGCCTTCGAGCGAGAGGAAGAGTTCGGCGGTGCGCTCGGTCTCCTCGTCGGTCATGCCGGCCACTGGCTCGTCGAGCAGCAGCAGCTTGGGATCCTGCATCAGCAGCATGCCGATCTCGAGCCACTGTTTCTGGCCGTGCGACAGCAGGCCGGCGGTGCGCTGGGCGCTGTCCTTGAGGTGGATCAGCTGGAGCATCTCGCCAATGCGGTCGAGCTGCGCGCTGTCGAGCCGGAACAGCATCGACGCGCGCACGCCGCGGTCGGCCTTGAGCGCGAGCTCCAGGTTCTCGAACACCGACAGCTGCTCGAACACGGTCGGCTTCTGGAACTTGCGGCCGATGCCGATCGACGCGATGTCGTTCTCGCGCAGGCGCAGCAGGTCGATGGTCGAACCGAAATGGGCCCGGCCGGCGTCGGGCCGGGTCTTGCCGGTGATGACGTCCATCATCGTCGTCTTGCCGGCGCCATTCGGTCCGATGATGCAGCGCAGTTCGCCGGCACTGATCGACAGGCTGAGTGCATTCAGGGCCTTGAAGCCGTCGAAGCTGACGGTGATGTCATCGAGGTAGAGGATGGCGCCGTGCGTGAGATCGAGTTCGCCCGGCTGGTGGATGCGGCTGTAGCTCGCTTCCCGGCCGCCTGAACTGCCATTCTGCAGCCGTGCCTCATTGGCCTGTCGCAGGCGCTGCGCGCCGGCCTGCATCAGCTGCGGCGTCATGCACCCTCCCCGTGCCGGTTGCGCAGACGCGCAGCCAGGCCGACGATGCCCTGCGGAAGGAACAGCGTCACGCAGATGAACAGCCCGCCCAGGAAGTACAGCCAGAACTCCGGTGCCACCTGCGTCAGCACGCTCTTGCTGCCATTGACGAAGAAGGCGCCGACGATCGGTCCGATCAGCGTGCCACGGCCGCCGACCGCGGCCCAGATCGCCATCTCGATGCTGGCCGCCGGAGACATCTCGCTCGGATTGATGATGCCGACCTGCGGCACATACAGTGCACCGGCGATGCCGCACATGACCGCCGAGATGACCCAGATCGCCAGCTTGTAGCGGACCGGGTCGTAGCCGGTGAACATGACGCGCGTCTCGGCGTCGCGGATCGCCTGCAGCACGCGACCGAACTTGCTGCCCACCAGCCAGCGCGCGAACAGGAAGAAGCCGATCAGCGTCAGGCCGGTGATGACGAACAGCAGCATCCGCATCTCCTGCGTCGCGATCGGCACCCCGAGGATGCGCTTGAAGTCGGTGAAGCCGTTGTTGCCGCCGAAGCCGGTCTCGTTGCGGAAGAACAGCAGCATCATCGCGAACGTCATGGCCTGCGTGATGATGGAGAAATAGACGCCCTTGATGCGTGACCGGAAGGCGAAGTAGCCGAACACGAAGGCGAGGACGCCCGGCACCAGCACCACCAGCAGCGCAGTCGCGAAGAACGAATCGCTCAGGCTCCAGTGCCACGGCAGTTCCTTCCAGTCGAGGAACACCATGAAGTCGGGCAGATCGCTCTTGTAGTTGCCGTCGCGTCCGATCTGGCGCATCAGGTACATCCCCATCACATAGCCGCCCAGGGCGAAGAAGACCCCATGGCCGAGCGACAGGATGCCGGTAAAGCCCCAGATCAGGTCGATGGCGAGCGCGACCATCGCGTAGCACATCATCTTGCCGACCAGCAGCAGCGCATAGTCGCTCAGGTGCAGAGGGCTGTCGTGCGCGATGCCCAGGTTGAGCAGCGGCGCCAGCACAGCCACGCCGAACAGGGCGGCGAGCACGCCACTCCATCCGCGCGGTCCGAGCAGCCGGGTCAGCGGCCGCGCGGTCGCCGTCGCAGCGGTGACGCCCGGCGCAGGCGGCACGCCGATCGCACGGCCAGGTAAAACGGCACTCATGGGGAAGATCCTTTCGACGGCGACGGAATCAGGCCTCGGCACTGCGGCCCTTCATGGCGAACAGCCCCTGCGGACGTTTCTGGATGAAGACGACGATCAGCACCAGCACGAAGATCTTGGCCAGCACCGCGCCGGTCCAGCCTTCGAGCAGCTTGTTGACGATGCCCAGGCCGAGCGCCGCATAGACGGTGCCGATCAGCTGACCGACTCCGCCGAGCACGACGACCATGAACGAATCGACGATGTAGCCCTGCCCGAGATCCGGGCCGACATTGCCGATCTGCGACAGCCCGCAGCCGGCCAGGCCGGCGATGCCGGAGCCGAGCGCAAAGGCGCAGGTGTCGATGCGCGCGGTGTCGACGCCCATGCACGCGGCCATGCGGCGGTTCTGCGTCACGCCGCGCACGAACAGGCCGAGCCGGGTGCGCGTGACCATGAAGACCAGGCCGGCGAAGACGAGTGCCGCGAAGACGATGATGGCGATCCGGTTGTACGGCAGGGTCAGGTTGCTCAGCACCGCCACGCCGCCGGACAGCCAGCCCGGATTCTCGACCGGCACATTCTGGGCTCCGAAGATCGAGCGCACGGCCTGCATCAGCACCAGGCTGATGCCCCAGGTGGCGAGCAGCGTTTCGAGCGGACGCCCGTACAGCCAGCGGATCACGCCACGCTCGAGCACCGCACCCACGCCGGCGGCGACGAGAAAGCTGACCGGGATCGCGACCAGGATGTAGCCATCGAACCCTTCCGGAAACCAGGTGCGGAACAGGTTCTGCACCAGATAGGTGGCATAGGCGCCGATCATCATCAGCTCGCCGTGCGCCATGTTGATCACGCCCATCAGTCCGTAGGTGATCGCCAGGCCGAGCGCCACCAGCACCAGGATCGATCCCAGGCTGATGCCGGTGAAGATCACGCCGAGCCCTTCGCCGATCGCCAGCCGGGTTTCGAGCGAGCCGAGCGCCGACTGCAGCGCGTCGCGCACCTCGGGATCGGTCTCGGCGGCGGGCTGCAGCCGATCGAGGAGCAGCGCGCGGGTTGCCGGGTCGGCGCTGTCGGCGAGCAAGGTGGCTGCAGCCAGGCGCTTGGCCCGGTCCTGTGAGCTGACCATGATCGCCGCGCGCAGCAGTCCGATCTGCTGCTTCAGGCGCTCGTCGGTCTCGCTGCCCAAGGCGCGCTCGAGCAGGGCCAGTCGGCTCTCGTCCGGTGCATCGCGCAGGATCGCGACCGCCGCCTCGCGCTCGGCGTGTTCGACCGAGAAGAGCTGCATCGAAGCGATCGCGGCCCTGATCTCGCCCCGCACCCGGTTGTTGTTGACGACATCTTCCGCGTCGCCTGGCAGCGCGACGCTCGATCCGCTGGAAGGATCGAGCGCCTGACCGTCGCGCAAGACGAAGACCCGGTCGCCGGCGACCTGCACCTCGTTGTCCGACAGCGCCTGCAGCAGCCGCATCGCCTGTGCATCACCGCGCAGCACCGCCGCCTGGATGGCGGCGATGCGCTCGTCACTGTCGCCAATGACGATGGCACGCGCCTCGTCGGCACTGAGTGCGAACGCCGCGGGCGGATGGCAGATGAACAACATCAGCAACAGCGCTTGAACCAGCAGGGGTAGACGAGACAGCGTCATGATGGAATCGAGTTCAGACCAGGCCCCTTTCCAGCGCAGAGGCGCAGAGGACGCAGAGATCGCCGAGGGACTTCGTTCGCCGACACGGCGCAGAACGCATGCAGGTCATGCACGCGCCTTGCGTCCTCTGCGTTCTCTGCGCCTCTGCGTTGCCAGAATGTGTTGCGACTTCGTTGACCGCGTCCCCACACCCGAGAGACGCGGGGCGCGTTCACTTCCTGGCAACCAGGTTCTTCTTGCCCTTGTTCTCGTCGATGTAGTCGCTCCACGGATCGGCGGCAATCGGTCCCTTGGTCTTCCACACCACGTTGAACTGGCCGTCGGCCTTGACCTCGCCGATGAACACCGGCTTGTGCAGGTGGTGGTTCTCCTTGTCCATCGTCGAGATGAAGCCGCCCGGCGCCTGGAAGGTCTGGCCGGCCATCGCCGCGATCACCTTGTCGGTGTCGGTCGACTTGGCCTTCTCTACCGCCTGCTTCCACATGTGGATGCCGATGTAGGTGGCCTCCATCGGATCGTTGGTCAGCGGCTTGTCCTTGTGGCCGGGAATGTTCTTGGCCTTGGCATAGTCGCTCCACGCCTTGATGAACGCGGTGTTGGCCGGGCTCTTCACGCTCATGAAGTAGTTCCACGCCGCCAGGTGGCCGACCAGCGGCTTGGTGTCGACGCCGCGCAGTTCCTCCTCACCGACCGAGAAGGCCACCACCGGGACGTCGGTTGCCTTCAGACCCTGGTTGCCGAGTTCCTTGTAGAACGGCACGTTCGAGTCGCCGTTGATGGTCGAGACGACGGCGGTCTTCTTGCCCTCGGCCGAGAACTTCTTGATCTTGGCGATGATGCCCTGGTAGTCGGCGTGGCCGAATGGGGTGTACTCCTCCATGATGTCGGCGTCGGCGACACCCTTGGACTTGAGGAAGGCGCGCAGGATCTTGTTGGTGGTGCGCGGATAGACATAGTCGGTGCCGAGCAGCACGAAGCGCTTGGCCGATCCGCCGTCCTTGCTCATCAGGTACTCCACCGCGGGAATCGCCTGCTGGTTCGGCGCGGCGCCGGTGTAGAACACGTTCTTGCTCAGCTCCTCGCCTTCGTACTGCACCGGGTAGAACAGCAGCGCATTCTTCTCCTCGAACACCGGCAGCACCGACTTGCGCGACACCGAGGTCCAGCAGCCGAACACCGCCGCGACCTTGTCCTGGTCGATCAGCTGCTTGGCCTTCTCGGCGAACAGCGGCCAGTTGGAAGCCGGATCGACGATCACCGGCTCGAGCTTCTTGCCCATCACGCCACCCTTGGCGTTGATCTCGTCGATCGCCATCAGCGCGACGTCCTTCAGGACCGTCTCGGAGATCGCCATGGTTCCAGACAGCGAGTGCAGGATGCCAACCTTGATCGTGTCGGCGGCGCTGGCGACGCCGGTGTAGCCGAGCGTGACGGCGGCGAGGCCAACGGCGCTCAGGGCATGGTTGAAAGTGCGGCGGTTCAGACTCATTGCAGGCGCTCCTGGTGTTGCGTGGGATCGTTGGAAGGGATGGCGAGAGCTTATGAACCGCGCCGCCGAATCCCAATACGACAGATGGCGTAGTGCCCTGAAAAAGACCTTCAACACGGAGAAAGTCTCACGCCTGCCCGAGCGCAGCGACCCGGTTCATCGCCAGCGAGGCGGCGCGGTGCGCGTCTCGACGCCGAGCTTCGCGTACACGCGCTCCAGGTGCTTCTTCACCGTCGCCGGGCTGGTGCCGAGGATGTCGCCGATGTCGCGGTTGGTCTTGCCCTTGACCACCCAGTACAGCACCTCGGCCTCGCGCGCGGTGAGCTTGAAGGCCAGCGCTCATCGCCTCGATCACCGCCGCGTCGGACACCTCGCGCATCACGATCAGCCAGTCGTCGTCGCTCGGCTCTCGTGCAGGCGTGAAGATCAGCCGGCGCGGGCGCTGCGCCGCATCGGTCAGGTGCACGGCGAACGGGTGCGGCGGCTGACCCTGCTGGCGGCGCAGCCCTTCGTGGCGCAGCCAGTCCGCCGACCGGCGCCGGCAGTTCGCGCAGCTGCCGAAGTGCGCCTCGAGCAGGCTGCGCGCCAGCGGCGTCTGCCAGATGAGGCGGCCGTCGCTCGGCGCGCACCGACCATGCTGGCGTAGCCGAAGGCGTCGAGCGCGTTGCGCGCCTGCCGCGCCTGGCGCGCGCCCTGCATGTGCACGGTCATGCGCGCCAGCACCTCCTGGGGCGGATCGGCTTGGTCACGTAGTCGACGCCGCCGGCCTCGAGCGCGCGCCACCAGGTGCTCGGTCTCGGTCAGGCCGGTCATGAAGACGATCGGGATGTGCGCGGTGTCGGCGTCGGCCTTCAGGCGGCGCGCGACCTCGAAGCCGTCGATGCCCGGGCATCATCGCGTCGAGCAGCACGATGTCGGGCATGCGCCTGCGCGGCGCGCTGCAGCGCGCTCTCGCCGTTGGTCGCGACCAGCACCGTGTAGCCGGATTCGTCGAGCGCATCGTGCAGCACCGACAGGTTGTCGGGCACGTCGTCGACGATCAGCACGACGTCGGCCTGCGCCGATCGATGCCGGTGGCGTCGAGCGCGGGCATCGGTCGCCGACGCAGCTGCGGGAGATCGATCATTGCGCCGCTCCGGTGGCCGGCTCGGCGGCGCGGCGCAGGATGCCGCTCATCGCGTCGAACTGGAACTGGCGCGCCAGCGCGCGCATCTGGGCGGCGAAGGCGGCGCAGCGCGGATCGTCGGCCTCGATGCGCGTCGAGCTGCGTTCAGGATGCCGCGCGGAGTAGCCGAGGCTGACCACCTCGTCGCAGGGCCTGCAGCTGCGCGGCGCCGGGCAGCACGCAGCGGCGCCGCAGGCGGCGCCGGCGCGGCATCGCGGCCGCCGGCGCCGGCGCATCGAGTCCAGTCGAGTCTGCAGCGCGCGCGCCCAGCCAGTCGAGCAGCTCGCCGTGCGCACCGGCTTGACGATGAAGTCCTCGGGCGCGATGCCGACGTCGTTGTCGAGCCCCTTGTCGAAGGCATTGGCCGAGACGATGGCGAGCGGCGCATCGCTCAGCCGCTCGGCGCGCAGGCGGCGGATCGTCTCCCAGCCGTCGATGCCGGGCATCGCCAGGTCCATCAGGATCGCGTCGGGCTGGAGCCGCGCAGCAGCTGCCAGGCATTCGTGCCCGATGCCGCCTGCGCACCTCGAAGCCGAGCGGCGCCAGCATGCTGACCAGCAGCTCGCGGTCGGCCTCCTCGTTGTCGACCACCAGCAGGCGGCGGCGCGCGCCGCGGTAGCCGGTGCGCAGCTGCGCCGGCAGCGCCGCGCGGCCGCGCCGCCGCGCAGCTCGGGCAGGAACAGGCGGATCCGGAAGACCGTACCGGCGTGCAGCGCCTGCCGCTGCCAGCGCCGAGCGGGCGTGCTGTGCACCGTCATCTCGCCGCCCATCAGGTCGGTCAGCATCTTGGCGATCGTCAGGCCCGAGGCCGGTGCCGCCGGCGCGCCGCTGCGCCGCTGGCCCGGGCCGCGCCGCGCGCGAAGGGCTCGAAGATGCGCGCCATCTCGTCGGCCGCGATGCCCGGGCCGGTGTCCTCGATCTCGAAGATCGCCATCTCGCGCGCATGGCGCACGCGGAAGCGTCACGCCGCCGCGCTGCGGTGAACTTGACCGCGTTGCCCAGCAGGTTGATCAGGATCTGGCGCACCCGCTTCTCGTCGGCGCGCACCACCTCGGGCAGCGCCGGTCGATCTCGAAGCGGAAGGCGAGGCCCTTCGCCGCGGCCTGCAGCTCGAACATGCTGCGCGATCTGCAGCAGCGACTCGGCGAAGCTGCATCGGCTCGCACGTCGAGCGTGAGCTTGCCGGCCTCGATGCGCGCGATGTCGAGCGTGCCCTCGATCAGCGACAGCAGGTGCTCGCCGCCGCGCCGGATCACGCTGACCGCCTGCCTGCCGGTGCGGCGGCATCGCCGGCGTCCTCGTCCAGCAGCTGCGCATAGCCGAGGATGCTGTTCAGCGGCGTGCGCAGCTCGTGGCTGATGGTCGCTGATGTAGCGGCTCTTGGCCGGCGTTGGCGAGCTCGGCCTGCTGCGCTTGGCGTCCTGCAGCGCCTCGTCGGTCTGCCGGTGCGACTCGATCTCGCGCATCAGCAGGTGGGTCTGGCGGTTCGATTCTTCCTGCGCCACCTGCGGCTCTGCGTGCGTCAGCACCAGCCACCAGGCGACGACCGCGCGATCACCAGCAAGCGCCGCGAACAGCTTGAGGAAGCCGAGCCGCAGCGCGGTCTCGGCATGCGGCGGCCAGCGGGCTGCTGGCGGCAAGCGTGCGCCAGCTCCTGCTGGTAGAGCGCGACGAACAGCCCGGCCAGCGGCGGCACGGCCAGCAGCATCAGCAGCAGGAAGTGGCCGAGCCCGGTGTCGAGGTGCGGCCAGAGCGCGCTGCGGCAGCAGCCGGCGCAGCGGCGGCGCGCCATTGCGCCGACAGGCGCGCGTGCGGCTTGCACAGGTCGTCGCAGCGCGCGTCGAGCGTGCAGCACAGCGAGCAGATGCTGCCCCGGTAGGCCGGGCAATGCGCCATGTCGTCGGCCTCGTACTCGCGCTCGCAGATCACGCAGCCGGTCAGCCGGCGTAGGTGCGCTTTCGACGCCTGCGGGCGCCGCAGCCTCGGCTGCTTCCGGCTGGCGCGCGAGGTAGTAGCGGCCGCGCGTGCGCCCAGGCGATCAGCGGCGACGACGACCAGCGCCGTGCCCAGCGCGATCAGCGCCGAGAAGGCCTGCGCCAGCTCGGCCGAACGCGCCGCAGGTAGGCGGCGATCGACAGCACCGAGGCCAGCGCCATCGCGCCGACGCCGACCGGGTTGATGTCGTACAGGTGGGCGCGCTTGAACTCGATGCCCGGCGGCGACCAGCCCGAGCGGCTTGTTGATCACCAGGTCGGCCACCACCGCCATCATCCAGGCGATCGCGATGTTGGAGTACAGGCCGAGCACGTCGCCGAGCGCCTGGAACACGTTCATCTCCATCAGCATGAAGGCGATCAGCGTGTTGAACACCACCCAGACCACCCGGCCCGGATGGCTGTGCGTCAGGCGCGAGAAGAAGTTGCTCCAGGCCAGCGAGCCGGCGTAGGCGTTGGTGACGTTGATCTTCAGCTGCGAGATCACGACGAACAGCGCCGTCGCCGCCACCGCCCAGCCGTAGTTCGGAGAACACGTACTCGTAGGCCGCCAGGTACATCTGGTTCGGGTCGACCGCGCGGTCGACCGGCACCATGTAGCTGATCGCCAGGTAGGCCAGCAGCGCGCCGCCCAGCATCTTGAGCACGCCGAGGACGACCCAGCCCGGGCCCGCCGACCAGCACGCCCGCCACCAGCGCGCGCGCGGTTGGCCGCGCGTGCGCTGCCGGGCATGAAGCGCAGGTAGTCGGCCTGCTCGCCCATCTGCGTGATGAGCGCGATGCCGACCGTCAGCGCGGCACCGAACAGGTGCAGGTCGAAGCCGCCGCGCCGGCCGCCTTGCTCGCCGGCGTAGTGCGCGATGCCGCGCAGAACGCACCGGGATCGCGCACGCAGCACGTAGACGAAGGGCACCACCAGCATCACCAGCCACAGCGGCTGCGTCCAGACCTGCAGCCGGCTGATGGTCGAGACGCCGTGCGTGACCAGCGGAATCACGACCAGCGCGCAGATCAGGTAGCCCCAGGCCGGCGGGATGTCGAAGCGCCAGCTCGAGCGCATAGGCCATGATCGCCGCCTCGAGCGCGAAGAAGATGAAGGTGAACGAGGCGTAGATCAGCGAGGTGAGGTCGAGCCGATGTAGCCGAAGCCGGCGCCGCGCGTCAGCAGGTCCATGTCGACGCCGTAGCGCGCGGCGTAGACGCTGATCGGCAGCCGGCCAGAAAGATGATCAGCCCGGTGGCCAGGATGGCCCAGAAGGCATTGATGAAGCCGTAGCTGCACCAGCAGCGTGGCGCCGACCGCCTCCAGGATCAGGAACGAGGCGGCGCCGAAGGCGGTGTTGGCGACGCGCCATTCGCGACCACTTGCGAAAGCGCTGCGGCGTGAAGCGCAGCGCGTAGTCCTCCATCGTCTCGCGCGCCACCCAGCTGTTGTAGTCGCGCCGCACCTTGACGACGCGCTGCACTGGATCGGTGCGTTCGCGGCGCACCATGGCTGGGCCGATGCGCGCAGGCGGGGCGGTGGCGGTCGGGGCTGGCGGCGTCGGTCATCGGAGCGCCGGGCGCAAGCCGCATGCCAGCATGGGCCGCGCCGCTGGCATTGCAGGCACACGTCCTGCTACTGGCACCGTCATGGAACTGACGCCGCGCGAAAAAGACAAGCTGCTGATCTTCACCGCCGCCCTGCTGGCCGAGCGGCGCAAGGCGCGCGGCCTGAAGCTCAACTACCCGGAAGCGGTGGCGCTGATCAGCGCCGCCATCATGGAAGGCGCGCGCGACGGCAAGAGCGTGGCGCGAGCTGATGAGCGAAGGCCGCGCGGTGCTCACCCGCGACGACGTGATGGACGGCGTCGCCGAGACTGATCCCCGAGATCCAGGTCGAGGCCACCTTCCCCGACGGCACCAAGCTGGTCACCGTGCACCAGCCGATCCGCTGATGCAAGCCATGTCCACCCCCGCCATGCCGTCTGACACGAAAGCGAACCGATGCCGCTGATCCCCGGTGAACTGCTGACCGACGGACCCGACCACGCGCTCAACAGCGGGCGCGCGCACCACGCTGGTGGTCGAGAACAGCGGCGACCGGCCGATCCAGGTCGGCTCGCACTACCACTTCGCCGAAACCAACGCGCGCGCTCGCCTTCGACCGCGACGCGGCGCGCGGCATGCGGCTGAACATCGCCTCCGGCACCGCGGTGCGCTTCGAGCCGGGCCAGCAGCGCACGGTCGAACTGGTCGACTATGCCGGCGACGCGCCAGGTGCTATGGCTTCCGCGGCCTGGTGCAGGGAGCGCTCTGATGGCCACCATCGACCGCCGCGCCTACGCCGAGATGTTCGGCCCGACCGTCGGCGACCGGGTGCGCCTGGCCGACACCGACCTGCTGATCGAGGTCGAGAACGACTACACGCTGCGCGCCGGCAGCTACGGCGAAGAGGTCAAGTTCGGCGGCGGCAAGATGATCCGCGACGGCATGGGGCAGAGCCAGCGCCGCAACGGTCCGGGGCCGGACGACGCGGTCGACTGCGTGATCACCAATGCGCTGATCGTCGACCACTGGGGCATCGTCAAGGCCGACATCGGCCTGCGCGGCGGCCGCATCGCGAAGATCGGCAAGGCCGGCAATCCCGACGTGCAGCCGGGCGTCGACATCGTGATCGGCCCCGGCACCGAGGTGATCGCTGCCGAAGGCACTGATCGTCACCGCCGGCGGCATCGACTGCCACATCCACTTCATCTGCCCGCAGCAGATCGACGAGGCGCTGTACAGCGGCATCACGACCATGCTCGGCGGCGGCACCGGGCCGGCCACCGGCACCTTCGCCACCACCTGCACGCCCGGGCCGGCCAACCTCGAGCGCATGCTGCAGGCGGCCGACGCCTTCCCGATGAACCTCGGCTTCCTCGGCAAGGGCAACGCCAGCCTGCCCGAGGCGCTGCGCCAGCAGATCGATGCCGGCGCGATCGGCCTGAAGCTGCACGAGGACTGGGGCACCACGCCGGCGGCGATCGACAGCTGCCTGGGCGTGGCCGACGAGACCGACACCCAGGTCGCGATCCACAGCGACACGCTCAACGAATCCGGCTTCGTCGAGAACACGATCGCGCGCCACCAAGGGCCGCACGCTGTGCGCCTTCCACACCGAAGGCGCCGGCGGCGGCCATGCGCCGGACATCCTGCGCGTCGTCGGCGAGGAAAACTTCCTGCCCTCGTCGACCAACCCGACGATGCCGTACACCGTCAACACCGCCGGACGAGCACCTCGACATGCTGATGGTGTGCCACCACCTGGACGCCGGCATCGCCGAGGACCTGGCCTTTGCCGAAAGCCGCATCCGCGCGCGAAACCATCGCCGCCGAGGACGTGCTGCACGACCTCGGCGCGATCAGCATGATGAGCAGCGACAGCCAGGCGATGGGCCGCGTCGGCGAGGTCATCCTGCGCACCTGGCAGACCGCGCACAAGATGAAGGTGCAGCGCGGATGGCTGCAGGGCAGCGCTCCGCCGGGCAGTTGCGACGCCGACAGCCGCAACGACAACTTCCGCGTCAAGCGCTACATCGCCAAGTACACGATCAACCCGGCCATCGCGCATGGCATCAGCCACGAGGTCGGCAGCATCGAGGAAGGCAAGTGGGCCGACCTGGTGCTGTGGAAGCCGGCCTTCTTCGGCGTCAAGCCGTCGCTGATCCTGAAGGGCGGCTTCATCGCGGCGGCCGCGATGGGCGACCCGAACGCCAGCATCCCGACGCCGCAGCCGGTGCACTACCGGCCGATGTTCGGCAGCCACGGCGGCGCCCTGCACAGCGGGTCGCTGACCTTCGTCAGCGGCCCGCCGCGGCGGGCAACCTGATTGCCCGAACTCGGCCTGCACAAGACGGTCTCGGCGGTGCAGCGCCTGCCGCAGCGTGCGCAAGCAGCAGATGGTCCACAACGACTACCTGCCGCGCATGGAGATCGATCCGCAGACCTACCAGGTGCGCGCCGACGGCGAGCTGCTCGAGCTGCGAGCCGGCCACCGTGCTGCCGATGGCGCAGCGCTACTTCCTGTTCTGAGACGCGCCGCAGGCCGCACGATGACCACGTAGGAAAACCCGTACCGCGTGCTGCGCCGGGTCGGGATTGCCGGGTGCGGGCGCTGACGCCAGACTCGGCCGATGGCGCAATGGATCATCGATTTCATCGAGCAGTACGGCTACCTCGGCATCGCGGCCCTGATGGCGCTCGAGAACATCTTCCCCCCCCTTCCGTCCGAACTGATCATGCCGTTCGCCGGCTTCAGCACGGCGCAGGGTTCGCTCAGCTTTGCCGGCGTCGTCGCCGCCGGTACCGCTGGGTCGTTGATCGGCACCCTGCCGTGGTATGCCGCCGGCCGCTGGGCCAGCCAGCAGCGCCTCGAGCGCTGGGTCGAGCGCCACGGACGCTGGTTCACCCTGACACAGCAGCAACTCGACCACGCGCGCCATTGGTTCGAGCGCCACGGCACGCGCGCGGTATTGCTCGGACGCATGGTGCCAGCCGTGCGCACCGTCATCTCGGTACCGGCCGGCGTCACCGGGATGGCACTGTGGCGGTTCCTGCTGTGGTCGGCGATCGGGTCGGCGCTGTGGAGCGGACTGCTTGCGCTGCTCGGACGCGCGCTCGGTACACGCTACGAGGCGGTCGAACAATGGATGAACCCGGTGACGACGCTGATCATCGTCGCCGTGGTCGGGATCTATCTGTACCGCGTCATCACCTTTCGCAAGTCGACCCGGCAGGACTGATCAGCGGCCGCGCAGATCGACCGCGAAACCCCGCGTCACGCCGGGTCGCTGCATCAGGGCGCGGTACCAGCGGTCGACGTGCGGGAACTCGGCCAGGTCGACCCGGTGGCGCGGATGCCGCCAGACCCAGCCCAGGATGGCGAAGTCGGCGATCGACAGTTCACCCGCAAAGTGCTCGTGTTCGGCCAGGCGCCGGTTCATCACGTCGTACAGGCGCCGGGTCTCCGCCATGTGGCGCTGCAGCCCGTAGGCGCGCTGCGCCTCGTCCTCGAGGGCGATGAAGTGGTGCACCTGGCCCGGTGCCGGACCGAATCCGCCGACCTGGAACATCAGCCACTCCAGCACTGCGATCTGGGCCCGCTCCTCGTGCGGCCAGAAACAACCGCTCTTGCGTGCCAGGTACAGCAGGATGGCTCCGGACTCGAAGATGCCGATCGGCTGCCCGCCCGGACCGTGCGGATCGACGATGGCCGGAATCTTGTGGTTCGGACTGATGGCGACGAACGCCGGATCGTGCTGCTCGCCGCGGGTGATGTCGACGACCTGCACCTCGTAGGGCAGCCCCATCTCCTCGAGCGCGACGCTGATCTTGCGGCCATTCGGTGTGTCGAAGCTGTAGAGCCTGATCGTCAAGGGTGTCTCTCCGGAGAAGGTCGATCCACGCCGTGGGGCGACGGCGGCGAACCGCAGCATATCGCGCGCGGCGCAGCGCGGACGCCACGCAGGATTTCGCCTACAACGCCTGCCAGCCTGAACCGACAGCCCGGTCCGGCCGGGCCCGCGATGATCCGTGGCAACGCGCTTCCGTTCCCCCGCACGTGAGGCGAATGCGACCACCCTTTTCCAGCCGAGTTGCCCCGATGTTTGCTTCCACAGCGCCAGTCGAACGCGAGATCGTCGCGCGAACAGCCGCCCTCGATCCGGGCTGCGACGCTCTGCCCGGCCACGCCGAGGGCTCACTCGAGCGGGCGTTCCAGGGCAGCGGTGGGGTTGCGACCGCGGAGGAGGTTGCCGTGCTGCTGCGCCGCCGTTGCGACCAGCCGCTGTCGCAACTCGCGCGCTGGATCGTCGGTCGCCAGGTGATCCACTTTGAAAGCGCAGGCCAGACGCTCCTGCCACTGTTCCAGTTCGACCTCGACGACATGTCGATCCGACCGGCTGTCGGTGCCGTCCTCCAGGAACTGTCGCCGGCATTCGAACCCGCGGTCCTTGCCCAGTGGCTGGCGACGCCGAATGCCTGGCTGGCCGGCGAAACACCGCTCAGGCGACTGGGTCAGGATCCGGAGCTGATTGCCGAGGCCGCGCGCGCTGATCGGTTTGCCACGACCGGCTGGGCTTGAATCGTCTGCAGCCGCCGGTCACTGTCCGAAGGAGCACCACATGCCGCAGCAGCAATGGAGCGCCAAGCGCGAACGCCAGTTCGACCACATCAAGCAGGGGCTGCGCGAGCACGGCAAACCGGCGAAGGTGGCGGAGGAAATAGCCGCCCGGACGGTGAACAAGGAGCGGGCCCGCCACGGCGAAGCCGAAAAGGCCAGTCGGACCTCGATCGATGACCTGTCGTCTGCCCGTCGCGGAGGCCTGCGCTCGCACAGCGGCGGCGGCGGCCGCACCGTTGCGCAGCTGCGCCAGGAAGCCAGCGATCGAGGCATCGAGGGTCGCTCGAAAATGAACAAGGCCGAGCTCGAGCGCGCACTCGAGCGCTGAGGCGGTCCGCTCGACGCGGTGGCGGGCGCCGACCGCCAACCGCGTGTTTCCCCGGTTCTGCAGACCGGCGGCGTTTGCCTGCCGGCGGCATGGCGAACCGACCTTTCGCTGGCGAGCGCGCCCTGGGCTCGATTCGCCGTTTCATGTTCGAACGAACGGAGCAGTACGAATGACCAAGTCAGACCCGAAGGCGGCCCCTGTGCCCGCGAAGAAGAAGGCCGGCAAGACGGTCGCCCCGACCGACGGGCCGAGCGGTCCGCAGGCGCAGCAGGTGCAAGCCGACGCTGCCCAGCAGTTGTCGGCGGCAATGCCGTTCAACCGCATCAAATCCGGCGAGATCGGCGCCGACAACGCGGTGCAGCCGCCCGAAGGCGAGCACCACGCCCCGAGCGATCCGTCGGCCACCGCCAGCACCCTGAGCGAGGCCAACGTCTCCGCCAAGGTCGGCCAGGGCCCGGCGCCGGGAACCAACCCGACCACGTCATCGCTCGACCGTGTGCGGGTCGATTCCGGCGGGCAGATGCTGACGACCAACCAGGGCGTGCCGGTCGCCGACAACCAGAATTCGCTCAAGGCCGGGCTGCGCGGACCGACGCTGCTCGAGGACTTCATCCTGCGCGAGAAGATCACGCACTTCGACCATGAGCGGATCCCCGAGCGCGTGGTCCACGCACGCGGTGCCGGTGCGCACGGCTTCTTCGAGGCCTACGAGCCGCTGACCCGCTACACCCGCGCCGCGCCGTTTGCCGAGGCCGGCAAGATCACGCCGGTGTTCGTCCGGTTCTCGACCGTCGCCGGGGAGCGCGGATCGATGGACACGGCTCGCGATGTGCGCGGCTTCGCGGTCAAGTTCTATTCAGACGAGGGCAACTGGGACCTGGTCGGCAACAACATCCCGGTCTTCTTCATCCAGGACGCGATGAAGTTTCCCGACCTGGTGCACGCGGTCAAGCCCGAGCCGCACAACCAGATTCCGCAGGCGCAGTCGGCGCACGACACCTTCTGGGATTTCGTCTCGCTCTCGCCCGAATCGACGCACATGCTGATGTGGGTCATGTCGGACCGGGCGATTCCCCGCAGCTACCGGATGATGGAGGGCTTCGGCGTGCACACCTTCCGGCTGATCAATGCAGCCGGCGAGTCGCACTTCGTCAAGTTCCACTGGAAGCCCAAGCTCGGCACCCATTCGTTGGTGTGGGACGAGGCCCTGAAGATCGCCGGCGCGGACCCGGACTTTCATCGACGCGACCTGTGGGACGCGATCGAGGCCGGCGAGTACCCGGAATGGGAACTGTGCCTGCAGATCTTCACCGAGGAGCAGGCCGAGCAGTTCAGCTTCGACGTGCTCGATTCCACCAAGCTGATCCCGGAGGAACTGGTGCCGGTGACGGCGGTCGGGCGGATGGTGCTCAATCGCAATCCCGACAACTATTTTGCCGAGACCGAGCAGGTGGCCTTCTGCACCGCACACGTGGTGCCGGGCATCGATTTCTCGAACGATCCGCTGCTGGCCGGGCGCATCCACTCGTATGTCGATACGCAGATCAGCCGACTGGGCGGCGCCAACTTCCACGAGATCCCGATCAACGCGCCGCTGGCGGCGGTCCACAACAACCAGCGCGACGGGATGCACCGGCAGGCGATCGCACGCGGTCGGGTCGCCTACGAACCGAACTCGCTTGCCGGCGGCTGCCCGTTCCAGGCCGGCTCGCGCGGTTTCGTCTCCTTCCCGGAACCGATCCAGGCCGACAAGCTGCGTGGCAAGCCGGAGAAGTTTGCCGACCACTACACCCAGGCGACGCTCTTCTACGAAAGCCAGACCGAGGCCGAGAAACTGCACATCGCCGGCGGCTTCCGTTTCGAGCTCAGCAAGTTGACGGTTCCGGCCATCCGCGAGCGCATGTTGTCCGGACTGGTGAACGTCTCGCCCGAGCTGGCTCAGCAGGTCGCACAGGGACTGGGCATGGAGCTGCCGCCGGCCATGCCCCGGGTGCTGGAGCAGCCGGCCGAACCGGAAGTGGAGCGTTCACCGATGCTGTCGCTGGCAGCCCGTCCGGGTGACGGGGGCATCCGCACCCGCATGATCGGCATCCTCGCCGCCGAAGGCGTGGTCGGCAAGTCGATCGAGGCACTGGCACAGGCACTGCGCGCCGAAGGCGCGGTGCCGGTGGTGGTCGCACCGCGCATCGGGCCGGTCGTCGCATCCGACAAGGTCAAGCTGCACGCGACCGCGTCGCTGGAGAACTCGGCACCGGTGCTGTTCGATGCGCTGGTGCTGCCGGACGGCGATGAAGCCATCGCCCGGCTCATGAAGCAGCCGCAGACGATGGCCTTCGTCAGCGACACCTACCACCACGGCAAGACGCTGCTGCTGCTCGGGTCGGCGGCGTCGAAGCTCCTCGACAAGGCAGGGGTGAGTCCGACGCTGCCCACCGGCGAGGCCGATCCGGGGGTGCTGGCGGCTGGCCAGGGTGGCGTGCAGTCAATCAGTGCCGCTTTCATCGCCGCCGTGGCCAAGCACCGGCATCCCGAGCGCGAGCTGGCGCACCAGGAAGGCTGATCCGGGGCGGACAGCTGGGATTTGCAGGGTCCGCGCCAGTCCATGGCCGCCCGGCTGCGGCTGGACGGCGATGGATTGGCCGGACCCTGCGTTCGCTCCCCTGGGGCCGTCAGGCCCGATCCCTCCTTCGTCTGCAGGGAAGGCCTTCCGGACCGATGGAGCCCCGGCCATGCCCCGATCGCGCCTGGGGGATCCTGCGCACGCGCGCCGTTGCGAGGCCTGCGACTCCTCAGGGCGCGACGCTGAACCGCAGACCGCGGTAGCGCAGCACCGCATCACGGGGGCGGATCTGCTCGATCACCAGGTCGGGCCGGACCTGATCGCCCTCGCGCCAGAGTTCGCCATCGACGATCAGCAGCCGCTGCGTCGGATCCGTTGAGTAGACGGTGCCGCCGATGCTGATCGGCGGCAGGGTGCGGCGCAGTTCCGGCGCCAGCTGATCGCGGCTCGGTACCGCGGTGGCGGCGTCCGGTGCCGACGTTGCGCGGCCGACCGCGGGAGCGGCCGATGGCGCCGACGGGCGGACTGCAGCGGACGCTGCGGCAGCCGCCCCGGGCGGCATTTCCCGCCCAGGCGGTGGCAGCCGCACCGCTGGCGGTTCGACCGCGATCACTGCGAGACGCGGCAGTTGGAGCGCCGTCGGCTCGACCGACGACGCCGTGGCGTCCGGTGGAGTCGGCTGCGGCTCGGCTCGGGCGCGGCACCGGTACCGGTACCTGGGCTGGCGCCAACGGGGCCGACGCAGCCGATGCCATGCCGGGCATCGGCTGCGGCGGCGCTTGCCCATCGGACGGCTGGCGCAGCCCGAACAGCAGGGCAATCCCCGCCAGCATCAGCCCGGCTACCGAGAGCAGCGCCAGGCCGAATCGGCGTCGCCGGTCCGGACGGCGGGCGTCCGGCGGCACCACCGGCTCGGCCACGCGGCGGACATCGGCGGGTCGCACGGCCGTCCGCTGGGCCTCGGCGCGGCGCAGTGCATCAAGGATGTACGACATCGGTCAGCGCCCGTCCTCGAGCCGCGGCTCGGTCACGCCGGAGGCCCGATTCAGCGCCATCAGCGTCATCGGTCCGGGCACCCCATCGGTCTCGAGGCCCTGCGCACGCTGGAATTCGATCAGCTTGCGGCGCAGCGGGGCATCGATCCGGGCCGGCGCGTCGCCGCGCGGTTCGGCGCCGCCCAGGCGCTGGGCAATCCAGCGCGCCAGCGGTTCGCTGCCATCGGCCGGCGCCGGGCGCAGCAAGGGCTCGGGAACCCGCCAGAAGGTTGCGAAGTCGCCACTCCAGACGCGCGCCAGGTCGATCAGCGGCAGCCGGCGAATGCGACCGTCGATGCGCAGCCAGGCCTCGTCGCTGCCGAGACCGACCAGCACCAGCCGCGCACCGGCAGGTTCGTCGAGCAGCAGGATGCCGGGCCGATCGAGTTGCCGGATCAAGGCGACGCCGCCACGGCCGCGAAAGCAGCCGAGCTGCACCCGGGCGGCCGCACGGCAGGCACCGTCGGCGCCGAGATCGACCGGCTGCCAGGCATCGACCAGACGCTGCCAGGCCTGCTGCTCGCCGAGCGGCTGCTCGCGCAGGTGGGTTCGCAGTTCAGCCAGCGTGATCGGTGCTGCGGCAGCCGACGCTGCGCTGGCCGCGATCAACGAAGGGCCGGAAGCGGCTGCGCCGATCCCCGGGCTCGTTGCGGTTGCGGCCATCTCGCCGGTCGGCACCGGCAGGGATTGCGGGCGCCATGCTGACCACGCCGCCACCAGGCTCAGCGCCACCCCGAGCCCGACGGCCATCGCCACCGCACCAGGCAGCCGGCGGCGATGGCCGCGAACCGGCGCTGCCGGCCTGCCGCCGCCGACCTCGCGCGCCGCCTGGCGCAGCGTGGCCCGATCCACCTCGTGCCGACCCTGCGCAAAGGCGCCGAGCAGCGCCCGGTCGCACAACCGATTGATACGGCGCGGAATCCCGCCGCTCAGGCGCTCGATGTCCGGCAGCAGCCGGGTCGGAAACGGATTCGGCCCGCGCAGCCCGGCCACCATCAGCCGGTGCTCGATGTAGCGCCCGATGTCGCTGCCGGCCAGCGGACCGAGGTGGTAACGCGCGATCACGCGTTGCGCCAGCTGCTCGAGCGCCGGATCCGCCAGCCGGGTGCGCAGTTCGGGCTGGCCCACCAGCACGATCTGCAGCAGCTTGCGGTGCGCCGTCTCGAGGTTGGTCAGCAGCCGCAGCTGCTCCAGCACATGGGTCGACAAGGCCTGCGCCTCGTCGATGACCAGCAGGCAGATCGATCCGGCAGCGTGGGCCTCGAGCAGAAAGCGGTTCAGCGGGTCGATGAAGGACTTGATCGATGGCGTGCGATTGGTGTAGTCGGCCGAGCGCACGCCGAATTCGTCGCAGATCGTCGCGAGCAGCTCGCGCACCGTCAGCTGGGGGTTGAAGATGTAGGCGACGATGCAGTCGGCCGGCAGCTGCTCGAGAAAGCAGCGGCACAGCGTCGTCTTGCCGGAACCGATCTCGCCAGTGAGCAGCACCAGGCCGCCGCCGTCGAGCCCGTAGCGCAGGTGGGCCAGCGCCTCGCGATGGCGCTCGCCGAGGTAGAGATAGCGCGGGTCGGGCGCGATCGAGAACGGTTCGTGCTCGAGTCCGAAATGCTGCGCGTACATCGGCGTGAGAATACCCGGCTCCGGTTGGTATGCTCGCAGTCCCTGCCCCACACCCCGTGACTCGATGACGCGCGTATACAACTTCAGCGCCGGCCCGGCCGCGCTGCCCGAAAGCGTGCTGCGCCAGGCCGCCGAGGAGATGCTCGACTGGCAGGGGTCGGGCATGTCGGTGATGGAAATGAGCCACCGCGGCCCCGAGTTCATGGACATCATGGCGCGCACCCAGGCGCTGCTGCGCGAACTGCTGCAGATCCCTGACAACTACCGCACCCTTTTCCTGCAGGGCGGGGGCATCGGCGAGAACGCGTTCGTGCCGATGAACCTGCTGCGCGGCAGGCAGGCTGCGGACTATGTCCATACCGGCGAGTGGACCCGCCGTTCGATCGACGAGGCACGGCGCTACTGCCAGGTCAATGTGGCGGCCAGTGGCGAGGCGTCGGGCTTCACCCGGATTCCGCCGCAGCACGAATGGCGGCTCGATCCGGACGCCGCCTATGTGCACATCTGCGCCAACGAGACGATTGGCGGGGTGGAATACCACTGGACACCGGATACCGGCAGCGTGCCGCTGGTGGCCGACATGTCTTCGAACATCCTGTCGCGCCCGGTCGACGTGGCGCGCCATGGGCTGATCTATGCCGGGGCCCAGAAGAACATCGGTCCGGCCGGATTGACGATCGTGATCGTGCGCGACGACCTGCTCGGTCAGGCGATGCCGATCACCCCGTCGGCGTTCGACTATGCGCAGCAGGCGGCGCACGACTCGATGCTCAACACGCCACCCACCTACGCGATCTATGTCGCCGGACTGGTCTTCCAATGGATCAAGGACCAGGGCGGGCTGACAGCCATCGCGGCGCGCAACCGCGAGAAGGCCGACCTGCTGTACGGCCACCTCGACCGCAGCGGCTTCTTCTCCAATCCGATCGAACCGCGTGACCGTTCGCTGATGAATGTGCCGTTCCGCCTGCGCGATGCGCGCCTGGATGGCCTGTTCCTGGAGGGGGCGCACCAGCGCGGGCTGGTCCAGTTGAAGGGTCACCGGGTGGTCGGCGGAATGCGTGCGTCGATTTACAACGCGATGCCGATCGAGGGGGTGCGTGCCCTGGTCGACTACCTGAGCGATTTCGAACGCGAGCACGCATGACCGACCCGCTGCAGGTGACGATCGGCCGTTGCCTCCCGGGCGGCCACGGACTGGCACCGGTGCTGGTCCGGCGCGCCCCGAGCGTCACGCTCGACTGGGATCTGCGCCAGCGCAGCCGCTTCGAGGCGACCGACAGCTGCGGGCGCCGGCTCGGCATCTTCCTGCCGCGCGGCAGCGTGGTGCGCGGCGGCGACGTGCTGGTTGCCGAGGACGGCACGCTGGTGCGTGTGATCGCTGCCGAGCAGCCGGTGCTGGTGGTGACGCACTGCAGCGTCCACGGTTCGGCGTTCGATCTGCTGCGCGCTGCCTACCACCTCGGCAACCGCCACATCGCGCTGCAGCTGCTGCCGGATCGGCTGCAGCTCGAACCCGACCATGTGCTGGCCGACATGCTGCGCCGGATGCACCTGATCGTGCGCGAGAGCGCAGCGCCCTTCGAGCCCGAGGCCGGTGCCTATGCAGCCGGCCACGGCCACGGCCACGGGACCGGGCACGACCACGACCATGCCCACGGCCACGCGGATGCAAAGGCACATCGGCACGCGCCCGATCACGACGCCGTCACCGACCGCTCGCCGCCGGCCGCCGCGCACGATGGCGAATGAGCCCGCGCACCGCGCTGCCTGACGCAACGTTGCTGCACCTCATGTGGCTGGCATCGCCGGCCCTGCCGGTCGGCGGCTTCAGCTATTCGGAAGGGCTCGAGTCGGCCGTCGAATCGGGACGCGTTGGCAGCGAGGCGCAGGCGACCGAATGGCTGCTCGATCAGCTCTGGCTGAGCCAGGCGCGCTGCGATCTGGCGCTGGTCGCGGCCGCCCATGCCGCGTGGCAGGAAGGCGATGCGGTCGCAGTCGGAGCACTCAATGCCTGGCTGCGCCAGACCCGCGAGACCCTCGAACTGCGCCTGCAAAGCGAGCAGATGGGGCGCGCGCTGCTCGACTGGCTGCGCAACGGCCGTTGCGCCATCGACCCGCGATTGGCACAACTGGCCGCGCTGGCACCCGCGCCGACCTGGCCGGTCGCCTTCGCACTCGCAGCCGTGCTCGCCGGGGCGGACGCGCGCCAGTCGGTGCTCGCCTGCGCCTTCGGCTGGGCCGAGAACGCCGCACAGGCGGCGATCAAGGCGGTGCCGCTCGGTCAGGCGGGCGCCCAGCGCCTGCTCGCGACGCTGGTCGACGCGATCCCGGCTGCGGTCGATCTCGCGCTGGCCAGCGGCGAGCCGCAGCGCCAGGCGCATGCGCCGATGTTCGCCATCCTGTCGGCGCAGCATGAGGTGCAGTATTCGCGCCTGTTCCGGTCCTGATCCGTTCGGTGGCGACGCGGATAATCGGCGCATGAGCCAACTTCATTCCATCGTCGGGCGCAGCAAGAAGCTGCCGCCGCTGCGGGTCGGCATCGGCGGACCGGTCGGATCGGGCAAGACCACGCTGGTCGAGATGCTGTGCAAGGCGCTGCGCACGCGCTACGACCTGGTGGTCGTGACCAACGACATCTACACCAAGGAGGACCAGCGCCTGCTGACGGTCGCCGGGGCGCTGGACGCCGAGCGCATCGTCGGCGTGGAGACCGGAGGCTGCCCGCACACCGCCATCCGCGAGGACGCGTCGATCAACCTCGAGGCGGTCGACCGCATGCTGGAGAAGTTTCCCGACGCCGACATCGTCTTCATCGAATCGGGCGGCGACAACCTGGCCGCGACCTTCAGCCCGGAGCTGTCGGACCTGACGATCTATGTCATCGATGTCGCCGCCGGCGAGAAGATCCCGCGCAAGGGCGGCCCCGGCATCACGCGCAGTGACCTGTTCGTCATCAACAAGGTTGATCTGGCGCCTTACGTCGGCGCCGATCTGGAGGTCATGCGCGCCGACACGACGCGCATGCGCACCGGCCCGCAAGGCCTGCGGCCGTTCGTGATGTGCAACCTGAAGACGCTCGACGGTCTCGATCAGGTGATCGAATTCATCCGGACGCGCGGACTGCTCGAGAGCGCCGCCTGAGTCTGCGCCGCGGCGGCGGCGCGCAGCTGGCGTGCGGCCGCTGCGTCGTCGCAGCGGACCGCCAGCTCCTCGAGCAGGATCGCGCACGCGCGTTGCTCGATCTGCAGCAGCGCGGCGCTGCGCACCGGCTCCTGTGGTGGCAGCAGCGAGGCGGCGCCGAAGTCACCGAGACGGGCATCGCCCTGGTCGTCGACCATCAGGTTGTGCGCATAGACATCGCCGTGCACGACACCGCGCGCATGCAGCGCATCGACCGCCGCGGTGACACCGGCGGCCATGCGCAGCGCCGCCGGACCGCCGAAACGCACCCCTTCGGGATAGACATCGCGGCTGCAGCTGTCCAGGCTCGGCGGACCGGCCAGCGCACGGTGGGTTGGCGGCACCAGCTCGAGCACCAGCCCGGGCCGGCCGTCGGGGTGTCCGGTCAGCCGGGCCTTGACGCCGATCAGGTTCGGATGGGCGCCGGCCGCCAGCGCGGCAGCGGTCTCGCTGCCGGGCAAACCGTCGCTCGTCATCGCGCCCTTGAACAGTTTGAGAGCGACCGGCTGCACCGTCCCATCGGCGGCGCGCCAGAGCGCTCGCACGATCGTGCCGGAAGCGCCTTCACCGAGCACGGCACCCACCACCAGCTGCGACCAGTCGGCGTCGCGCGCGGTCGCGATGGCGGCTGCCTGCCGCTCGCGCTCGAGGCTGAACGGATTGCCGGCGTGGGCCAGCCAGGCGAGCCGCGGCAGACCGAGCAGTTCCGGCGGCAGCGCCGCAGCCGACGACGCGAAGGCATTGGCCGACAGCCGCACCAGTTCGAGCCGCTCGCAGCGGCCGATTTCCGGCGGCAGCTGCTCGAGTCGGTTGCCGGACAGCATCAGCTTCTGCAGCCGGGAACAGTCGGCGATCGCGGCCGGCAGCTCGGTCAGCCGGTTGTCGGTCAGGATCAGCCAGCGCAGCCGCCGGGGCAGCGCACCCGGCGCGATCGATTCGATCCGATTCGACTTGAAACCGACCATCTCGAGCTCGGCACAGCGGCCGAGGACTGCCGGCAGTTCGGTGAAGTCGTTCTCGGAGCAGAACAGGATGCGAAGCCGGTGCAGCCGTGGCAGGTCGACGGGCAGGCAGCTCAGGCGGTTGCGCGACAGGTCGAGCACCTGCAGACTGTCGGCCAGGTCGAACACCTCGCGCGGCAGCTCGGTCAGGCCGCAGTCGCGCAGATCCAGGCGCTGCACACCGGCGAGCCTGCCGGCGCGCAACGCCGTCAGCGTTGCCGGGATCGGGCTCAGCGCAGCCCGCCCAGCGCCTGCAGCGCGTTCACCGCGCCGGCCCCGACCGAGGCACCGAAGCGCTTGGCCAGGCGCTCGGCCACATTTTCGCGCGGCGTGTAGTCGATCACCTCCTCGGCCTTGACCACCTCGCGGGCGACATAGTCGAGGTTGCCGATCTTGTCGACCAACCCCAGGCGGACCGCATCCTCACCGTTCCAGAACAGGCCCGAGAAGATTTCGCCGTTGTCCTGCAGCCGATCGCCGCGCCCCTCCTTGACGACGCGGATGAACTGCTGATGGATCTGGTCGATCATCGCCTGCAGATAGACGCGGTGCTTCTCGTCCAGCGGCTGGAACGGATCGTTCATGGCCTTGTTGGCACCGGCGGTGATCAGGCGCCGGTCGACGCCGAGCTTGTCCATCAGGCCGGTGAAGCCGAAGCCCTCCATCAGCACGCCGATCGAGCCGACGATGCTTGCCTTGTCGGCGTAGATCTCGTCGGCGGCCACTGCGATGTAATAGGCGCCCGAGGCGCAGACCTCCTCGACGACCGCATACACCTTCTTGCCGTGCAGCGCCTTCAGGCGGCGGATCTCGTCGTTGATGATGCCGGCCTGGACCGGGCTGCCGCCGGGCGAATTGATGCGCAGCACCACGGCCTGCGAGCCGGCGTCCTCGAAGGCATTGCGCAGCGCGCCCGCCAGCAGTTCGGCACTTGCCTCGCTCTCGGAGGAAATCTCGCCGCGAATCTCGACCAGCGCGGTGTGCCGACCGGACGGTGCACTGCTGGTGCGCACCGCGAACAACGACCAGAAGACCATCAGCACCAGCAGCAGCCAGCTGATGCGGAAGAACACCCGCCAGCGCCGCTCGCTGCGCCGATCCTTCAGGTACTCGCGGGCGAATTGCTCGACCGCCGAATCGAATCCGGTCCGGCGCTGCGCGTCGGCATCGTGCGGAATCGGGGCCGGATCGTGTGGCGAAGAAGCGGGCGGAAATGCGTCGGACGGACTCATGGCAGGCTTTCAGTGGCCGCCGGGGGAGCCGGCCGGATTGTTTCGGAAGGGTACCAACGGACCTGCCCGGCATGCTCCTCGACGCGCAAGGCAGTCAGTCGCGAGCGGCCGCACGGGCCGCCGACGCAGCGACCGTCGTCGGGACGATAGGTCGCGCCGTGGACCGAGCAGATGATGTACTCGCGTTCGGCATCGAGGAATTCGCCCGGCAGCCAGTCCATCTCGACCGGTACATGCTGGCAGCGGTTCAGATAGCCGACCACCCGTCCGTCATGACGCAGGACAAAGGCGCGCAGGCGCTGCCCGTGCTGGACGACATCGAACAGCAACGCCCGGCCTCGCTCGACCAGCTCATCCGAGGCGCCGATCGCAATCGCGCCGGCGGCCTCAGCCATGGTCGCCGAGCCAGCTGGCGAGTTCGGCGACGCTGAGTGCGACGTGCAGCGGCCCGTGGGCCGCGAAGCCGACATGTTCGTGGGCACCGTAGCCGACGCCGATGCAGGCGGTACCGGCATTCACGGCCATCTGCAGGTCGTGCGTGGTGTCGCCGATCATCAGGGTGCGCTCAGGACCGACGCCGAGCTGGTCCATCAGTTCGAGCAACATCCGCGGATGCGGCTTGGAGGCGGTTTCGTCGGCAGTCCGGGTGGCGTCGAACAGGCCGTGCAGCTGGACCGTCGCGAGCACGTCGTCGAGACCGGCGCGCGACTTGCCGGTCGCCACCGCAAGCAGATGACCGCGCCGCTTGAGCTCGGCCAGCAGGTTCAGCACCCCCTCGAACAGCGTCAGCTCGTGCTGGCGCGCCACGTAATGGTGCCGGTAGCGCGCGCCGAGTTCGCCGTAACGCTCGCGCGGCAGACCGGGGGCGGCATGCTGCAGCGCCTCGATCAGCCCCATGCCGATGACATAGCTGGCATCTCGGTCGCTCGGCAACGCGACACCGAGGTCGCCGCACGCCGCCTGGATGCAGCGCGTGATGAGCACGGTCGAGTCGAACAGCGTGCCGTCCCAGTCGAAGACGATCAGGTCGAAGCGGCGCGCCGGAAGGGTGTCTGTGCTCATGGAGATGCGGGTGCGCCGGCGAGCGCCTGCAGCAAAGCCTCGCATTCTGCCGGCAATGGAGCCTCGAGCTCAAGCTCCGAACCACTGGCCGGGTGCACCAGCTGCAACCGCCGCGCATGCAGGAACATGCGGTCGAAGCGGCAGCCGGCCACCGCGGTGCCGCGCGCCAGCGCCCGGTTCAGCGTGAAGTCCCCATACTTGTCGTCGCCGGCGATCACATGCCCGGCGCCGGCGAGGTGAACCCGGATCTGGTGGGTGCGGCCGGTCTTGAGCGAGACTTCGAGCAGGCTGAAGCCCGGCAGGCTGCGCGCGACGCGCACGAGGGTGATCGAGCGGCGCGCCGTCCGCATGGTCGGCGTCGACCGCGCGCACCCGGCGCTCGCCGGCGCTGTCGAGATACTTGTGCAGGGCCTGGTCGATCACCTTGTGGCTGGCAGGCCAGGCGCCGGCGACCAGTGCCGAATAAACCTTGGCCATCGGCCGTTCGCTGCTGCGCTGGCGGAACTGTTCCTGCAGCGCGAGCAGCGCCGGGCGCCGCTTGGCGATCAGCAGCAGGCCGGAGGTTTCCTTGTCGAGGCGATGCACCAGTTCGAGAAAGCGCGCGTCGGGGCGGGCACGGCGCAACTGCTCGATCACGCCCCAGCTGACGCCGCTGCCGCCATGCACCGCGACCCCGGCCGGCTTGTCGATCGCGATCAGGTGCTCGTCCTCGTAGACGACCGGAAACTCGCGCGCCGGAACTGCCGCAGCGGCTGTCGGATCGGCCGGCTCGGCCAGCCGCAGCGGCGGGATCCGGATCGAATCGCCGATCGCGACCCGGGTGTCGGCGCCGGCCCGCCGCTTGTTGACGCGCACCTCGCCGCTGCGGATGACCCGGTACAGGTGCGTCTTCGGCACGCCCTTCAGCCGCGCGATCAGGTAGTTGTCGAGGCGCTGGCCCTCGGACCCCTCATCGACCAGCAGGTGACGCACCGCCGGTGCAGGCGCCTCGGTTGCGCCAGCCGGCGCCGGCCGGCTGGCGGGCAGAATCGGACGCGCCGCCACCGCACCGCCGCGCACCGGCTGCGTCGCCTTCGGGGGGGCCGGCCGCCGCCGCTGCGGATTGGCCGGTATAATCATTCGCGCCACGTTGCTGTCGTAAGTGTTTGATTTTCCAGAGTTTACGTCCCACCTGCGAACAGCGGCGCGGCGGTCGGGCAAGGCCCGACACCCGGTGATGCAACATGCCGGCGCGCGATCGGCACGGTCCCCAGAGAGCGACCGTGCGGTGCGGTGTCCGGCATGGCAGAGAAAACCAAGAACGAACCTGAAACGAGGTCTTCCAGGCGGGAGACGATCTGCACGGTGAAGCAAGCCTGTACGGCTGGTCACCGCCGCACCGCGCTTTCGCCTGCGTCAAGTGAACCCAAGCGGATGTCGATGTCGCTGCACCCTCCCCGATCGCGCGCGCACTGCGCTGCGCCTGCCGCGCCGCGCGCCGCGCGGAGACGGCATGTCGGGCCGGGTGCGCAACCTCGCAATCGCCGCCTGTCACCGGCCGCTGCGGCGGGTCGACAGCCGGATGTCCGCCCAACCCACTGCCACGCACGCGCCAACGCTGCCCGAACGGCCGGTCTGCTGACCCACCCGTTCATCCGCGGTCCAGGGCGATTCCTTACGGTTCCTCCACGTTTCTCGTGCATCGAAGCGTCGCCTGCGGTCCTGCCGCCGGCGGCTGATGGTTGCGCGGCCGCCGCCTGTCGGCGCCGCGGTAAGGAGTGCACATGAAACGCATGCTGATCAATGCGACGCAGCCCGAAGAGCGTCGCCTGGCGATCGTCGATGGCCAGAAGCTGCTTGATTTCGAGACCGAGATCGAGGGCCGCGAGCAGCGCAAGGGCAACATCTACAAGGCGGTCGTGACGCGGGTCGAGCCCTCGCTCGAAGCCTGCTTCGTCGACTACGGCGAGGATCGCCACGGCTTTCTGCCGTTCAAGGAGATCTCGCGCAACTATTTCCGCGAAGGCGTCGACGTGCGCAGCGCGCGCATCCAGGACGCGATCCGCGAAGGCGACGCGCTGCTGGTGCAGGTCGAGAAGGAAGAGCGCGGCAACAAGGGCGCGGCGCTGACGACGATGATCAGCCTGGCCGGCCGCTACCTGGTGCTGATGCCGAACAACCCGCGCGGCGGCGGCGTCTCGCGCCGCATCGAGGGCGAGGACCGCGAGGAACTGAAGGAGAACCTCGACCAGCTCGAATATCCGAAGGGCATGAGCCTGATCGCGCGCACCGCCGGCATCGGCCGCACCGCGCCCGAGCTGCAGTGGGACCTCAACTACATGCTCAAGCTGTGGGACGCGATCGACGGCGCGTCCAAGGCGGGCAAGGGCGCGTTCCTGATCTATCAGGAGTCGTCGCTGGTGATCCGGGCGATCCGCGACTATTTCACCGCCGACATCGGCGAGATCCTGATCGACACCGACGACATCTACGAACAGGCGCACCAGTTCATGAGCCATGTGATGCCCGAGACGGCGCACAAGGTCAAGCGCTACCGCGACGATGCGCCGCTGTTCAGCCGCTTCCAGATCGAGCACCAGATCGAGACCGCGTTCTCGCGCACCGTCAACCTGCCGTCGGGCGGCGCGATCGTGATCGACCACACCGAGGCGCTGGTGTCGGTCGACGTCAACTCGGCGCGTTCGACACGCGGCAGCGACATCGAGGAGACCGCAACCCGCACCAACCTCGAAGCCGCCGACGAGATCGCGCGCCAGATGCGTCTGCGCGACCTCGGCGGGCTGATCGTGGTCGACTTCATCGACATGGAGGAGTCGAAGAACCGGCGCGAGGTCGAGACGCGGCTGCGCGATGCGCTGCGCCAGGACCGGGCCCGCGTCCAGTTCAGCACCATCAGCAAGTTCGGCCTGCTCGAGCTGAGCCGCCAGCGGCTGCGCCCGGCGCTGTCCGAAGGCAACCACATCACCTGCCCGCGCTGCAACGGCACCGGCCACATCCGCGATACCGAATCGCAGCGCGCTGCAGATCCTGCGCATGGTCCAGGAAGAGTCGATGAAGGACAACACCGCAGCGGTGCACGTCCAGGTACCGGTCGAGGTGACGAGCTTCCTGCTCAACGAGAAGCGCACCGAGATCACCAAGATCGAGCTGAAGCAGCGCGTGACCGTGCTGCTGGTGCCGAACAAGGCACTCGAAACGCCGAACTACCGGCTCGAGCGGCTGCGTCACGACGATCCGCGCCTGGAAAACCTGCAGGCGAGCTACACGATGATCGACGATGCCGAGGAAGAAGTCGGCATCACGCGCCGGCGCGACGGCAACGACCGCGTCAAGCCCAAGCAGGAGCCGGTGATCAAGGGCATCCTGCCGGAAACGCCGGCACCGATGCCGGTTGCCAAGCCGGTGGCGGCGGCTCCGGTGGCAGCGCCGGTGGCGGCGCCACCGCCAGCGCCCGCACCTGCACCGGCAACCGCCGGGGGTGGTTTCTTCGGTTGGATCAAGCGCGTCTTCGGCACGCCCGAGGAGGAGACTGCGCCGGCTCCGACGCCCGCCGCGGCGGCACCGGTGGCAGCCGAAACCCCGGTCCGCCGGGGTGAGCGTGGCGAGCGCGCTGAGCGAGGCGATCGCAACGAACGCGGTGGTCGCGGCGGCCGGGGTGGTCGCGGCGAGCGCGACGGTCGGGGCCGCAACGAGCGCGGAGCGCGTCCGGAACGCAGCGAGGCCGCTGCCGCCGAGCCGCGCGAGGTGCGTGAGGTGCGCGAGCCGAGGGAAGCGCGTGAACCGCGTGACGGACGCGGCCGTCGGAATGGCCGTCCGGATGCAGCGCCGGCGGCGGAGCAGGCCGAGCGCAGCGGCATGACCGAGGCGCGGGAAGCGCGTGAACCACGTGAGCCACGTGAACCACGCGAGCCGCGCGAGGGTCGTGCCGAAGGCGGACGGCGCGGACCGCGCGGCGGACGAGGCGAACCGGCAGCCGAGGTGCAGAACGGTCTGATCGAGCAGGCAGGTGACGAGCCGGTGTCGACATTCGCCGATACCCAGCCCGGTGCCGATCAGTCGGCAGTGCGTGACCCGGTGGCCGCGGCCGACGCGGGCGAGTCCATTGCCGATGCGCGTGAGCAGCGCGATGGCGGCCGTCGCCGTCGCCGTGGCGGCCGTGGACGCGATCGCGACCAGGAAACCGACGACGCGGTCGCAACCACCGGCGCTGACGCGGCGGCCCCCTCACCGGCCGAAGCCGGTCCAGGTCAGCCTGAGGGTGTCGACCGGGCGCGTGACCCGTCCACCGCAGCATCGACCGCCACCGAACGCGAGCCCGAAGAAGCGAACGACGATCGCGGCGACCGTGACGGTCGACGGCGCGGTCGGCGCAACCGTCGCGATCGCAGCGACGAGGCCGGCAGCACCGACGCCGGCGACGCGATGCCCGTCACGCCGGTCGTCACCGCGGTTGCCATGCAGCCGTCGATGCCGGTCACCGATGTCGCCGCAGTTCACCAGGCACTGGCCGACAGCGGTGCCGGGGACGCTGCGCTGAGCGAGCCGACCGTGGCACCGCCGACACCGGAAGCCCCCGAGCCGACGCGCATCGCGCCGGCGCCTGCGGAGGCGGCGGTTGCGGCCGAACCAGCGGCGCCGCTTCAGGCGCATGACGCGAGCTTCGTGCTGCCGACGGACGACCTGCGCGCCCTGGCCGAATCGGCCGGCCTGGCCTGGATCAGTTCGGATGCAGACAAGATGCGGGCGGTGCAGGCAGCGATGGCCAGCGAGCCCAAGCCGGCCCATGTGCCGCGTGAGCCGCAGCCGCTGGCCGTCGTCGACGAAGGTCCGCTGGTGCTGGTCGAGACGCGCAAGGACCTGTCGCAGGTCCGGCTGCCGTTCGAGAACGCCGGCGGCAGCGCACCAGCGCAGCACTGACCGGTATCGGTTCCGGCGCCGCTGGCGCCGGGCCGGAGAGGCAACTGAAACGCCGCGCCCGAGCGCGGCGTTTTTCTTTCTGGCGGCGGCGCGCGCGTGCCTCGAGGCGCGCGCCCCGCTGCACCGCGGGACGGCGACCGGACCCGCCGCCTCAGGGCAGTCGCTCGAGCGCGTGCTGATAGGCCGGCTGGTGCATCAGATTCGTCCCAGGCCGAGCGGCGGCGTCTGCGGCAACAGGTCGAGTGCGGCGCTGCTCGCTGTCCGGATCGGCCTGCCACAGGCCGCGCTGCGCGGCCTCGGCCAGGCCGTCGAGCAGTTCGTCGACCGCGGCGCCGCCGTCGACCGACTGGTTGCACAGCAGCACCATGTCGCAGCCGGCATTCAGCGCCTCGACCGCCGCTTCGGTGTAGCTCAGCTCGGCGCCGTCGATCTGGCGCGCCGCCTCCATGCTGAGGTCGTCGCTGAAGATCGCGCCGGTGAAGCCGAGCTGCATGGCGCAGCACATCCTTCAGCCAGCGCGCAGAAAAGCCGGCCGGCCGGTGGTCGACCTTGGCATAGACGACGTGCGCGGGCATCACGCTGGTCAGTGCTGGTGCTGAGCCATTCGTACGGACGTGCATCGTCGGCGAGCAACGCCTTCAGGCTGCGCCTGTCGACCGGGATCGCGACGTGGCTGTCGGCCCTGACATGGCCGTGCCCCGGAAAGTGCTTGCCGCAGTTGGCCATGCCGGCGCGCAGCAGACCGTGCATCAGGCTCTTGGCCAGCATCGTGACGACGCGCGGATCGCGGTGGAAGGCGCGGTCGCCGATCACGCTGCTGCTGCCGAAATCGAGATCGAGCACCGGCGTGAAACTCAGGTCGACGCCGCAGGCGCGCAACTCGGCGCCGAGCACATGGCCGACTGCGGTTGCCGCATCGGTGGCATCGAGTGCGTCGACCATCCAGCGCTCGCCGAGCACGCGCATCGGCGGCAGGTGCGTGAAGCCGTCGCTGCAGAAGCGCTGCACCCGGCCACCCTCGTGGTCGACGCACACCAGCACGTCAGGCCGCTCGGACTTGATCTCTGCGACGAGCTCGGTGAGCTGGCGCCGGTCCTGCCAGTTGCGCGCGAACAGGATCAGCCCGCCGGTCAGCGGGTGGCGCAGGCGACGCCGGTCATCGGCGGTCAGCGACCGTGCCGGCGACGTCGAGCACGAGCGGTGAATGGATCGATTCGACGGCAGGCTTGCGCGTGGCCATGGGATCAGTCCAGGTTCAGGAATAACGGGTTTCGACGATCACGAAGCTGGTGGCGATATCGGTTTCGTCGCTGAGCGACGACATGGCCGACCAGCCGACGCGACTCGAACCAGTCGGCCAGTCCGCCGCTCAGCCGCAAGCACCGGCTTGCCGCCCGGCAGGTTGACGATCTGGCAGGCACGCCAGCTCATCGGCATGTGCATGCCGAGGCCGATCGCCTTCGAGAACGCCTCCTTGGCCGAGAAACGGGTCGCCAGGTAACCGATGCCGCGCGCCTCGACCCGCGCCAGGCGGTGCGTGGAAGACCTGCAGCTCATCCGGTCCGAGCACGCGCTCGGCGAAGCGCTCGCCGCGCCGCTGCCAGGTGGCACGGATGCGCCGGATGTCGCAGACATCGGTACCGATGCCGTAGATCATGTCCGATCCGCCGCGCTGGCTGCGCGCCGGATGCACAGCAGGTACTCCCGCACCGTCTGCGCCAGGCCGAGTTCGATCGCATCGGCAATCAGCGCATGGCCGATCGACACCTCCTGCACCCCCGGCACCGCGCCGCAGGAAATCGGCTCAGGTTGTCGCGATTCAGATCGTGGCCGGCGTTGACGCCGAGACCGGCGACGATCGCAGCCCGGGCCGCGGCGGCATAGATGGCGAGCTGCTCGCGCCTGCCCCGCGGCGCCGTGGGCACGCGCATAGGCCTCGGTATAGAGCTCGACGCGGTCGGCGCCGATGCCTGCGCACCGCGGCCATCGCGGCCGGGTCGGGATCCATGAACAGGCTGACGCGCGCACCGAGCGAGCGCGCTTCGGCCACCAGCGGCGCCAGTCGCGCGGCATCGGCGGCAGCTGCCAGCCATGATCGGAGGTCGACTGCTCGACGCTGTCCGGGACGAAGGTCACCTGCTGCGGGCATCGGCCGGCCGCGGCGAGCTCGCGCACCAGCGGCATCAGGTTGTGGAACGGATTGCCTTCGATGTTGAACTCGGCGCTGGCGGTGCTGCGTGAGCAACTGCGCCAGATCGTGCACATCGCCGGGCCGGATGTGGCGCTGGTCGGGACGCGGATGCACCGTGATGCCGTCGGCACCGGCCTCGAGTCGCCAGCTGCGCCGCACGCACCACGCTCGGGATCGCCGAGGCTGCGCGTGTTGCGCAGCAACGCGACCTTGTTCAGGTTGACCGACAGCGCGGTGTGGCCGCGCTGGCGATCGGATGGGCTGGGACCGGTGGTCATCAAGGGGTTCATTCTGAATCGTCCAGTGCGTCCCGCGGATCGGCTGCGCAACCGTCGGCAGCCCGGAAATTCATCCGAGCGACTGCAGTTCGAGCATCAGGCGGCGGGTGCGCAGCACCGAGCCGCCGAGGTGGTATTGAAGCATGCCGCGCAACGCGCCGCGCCAGGCCGGCAGCGCAGCAGCGCATGCCTGCTGCAGCGCGGCCATGCTGCCGTGCTCCAGGGCGGCCTGGACCGCGACGAGCGCGGTACCGGTCAGGTCCGCATCGGCGGCCGCATCGCACGATGCCGGCGTCGGGCGCCAGGCGGTAGCGTCCGCTCGCGAGCACCGGCTGCTGGGTCGCAGTGACCAGGCTCAGGTCGGGCAACAGCCCGATCTGCTGCAGCAGCCGCAGCTCGAAGGCGCGCAGCGCCGCCTGTCCCCGCGGCTCGTCGCGCAGCTGCGCGCGGGCGTACGGCGGCGACGGCTTCGCGCACGCCGTCGCGCGCCTGTCCGACGCCGCGTCGGAAGCGCCAAGCGCCGGCAGCGTCGGCGCATAGGCGTCGAACAGCATTGGATGCGGGTCGCTGCGTGCGAGCAACTTGATCAGCAACTCGTTCAGATAGAAGCCGCTGAACAGCGCAGCGCCCGGCCGGCATGCCGGCCCCGCCGGCCCACTCGGCCGAGCGCAGCGTCTGCACCTCGGGCGTGGTCTGGTCGTCGCCCGACGCCTGCGCGTCGGTTCGCCGAGTCCGACCTGGATCCGGTTGAACGGCAGCAGCACCGAGCGCAGCTGCGAATAGGGCCGCTTGGCGCCCTTGGCGACGACAACGAGCCGCCCCTGCTCACGGGTGAACAGATCGACGATCAGGCTCGATTCGCTCCAGTCGTACTGGTGCAGCACGAAGGCCGAGAGCGTCGCCGAAGGACGCCGGACCGCTGGCATCTCAATCCGGCCCGCTGCGGCATCCGCCGGCGACCGCCCGGACTCGCATCGGGCGGCGCACCTTACTCGTAGCCGTAGCTGCGCAGGTGATCCTCGTCGTCGGCCCAGCCACTGCGCACCTTGACCCACAGTTCGAGGAAGACCTTGCCGCCGAGCAAGCGTCTCGAGCTCCTGCCGTGCCTCGCTGCCGATGCGCTTGAGCAGCGCGCCCTTGTCGCCGATCACCATGCCCTTGTGCGCGTCGCGCTCGACCACGATGCTGGCCGCGATCCGGCTCAGGCGTCCTTCCTGCTCGAACTTGTCGATCACCACGGTCGAGGTATAGGGCAGTTCGTCGCCGGTCAGCCGGAACAGCTTCTCGCGGATCAGTTCGCTGGCCAGGAAGCGCTCGCTGCGGTCGGTCAGCGCTTCTCCGTCGTAGAACCAGTCCTGCTGGGGCAGATAGGGCTCGACGATGCCGAGCAGGCGTTCCATGTCGGCCTTGCGGTGCGCGCTCAGCGGCACGAATTCGGCGAACGGGATGGCGCTCCTGCATGCTTTTCAGCCACGGAGCGAGTTCGGATCGCCGGTGCACCGTGTCGAGCTTGTTCGCGATCAGGAAAACCGGCGGCGCGTGCTCGGCTCCGGCCGGGGCGAGCAGCGACAGCACCTTGGCATCGTCGAGCCCGAAGCGGCCGGCCTCGACCACGAACAGCACCACATCGACATCGTTCAGCACGCCCTGCACCGTGCGGTTGAGCGTGCGGTTGAGTGCGGCCGCATGCCGCGTCTGGAAGCCGGGCGTGTCGATGAAGACGAACTGCGATCGGTCCGACCGTGCGCACGCCGTTGATGCGATGGCGCGTCGTCTGCGCCTTGTTCGACGTGATGCTGACCTTCTGGCCGACCAGCGCATTCAGCAGCGTCGACTTGCCGACGTTCGGTCGACCGACGATTGCGACCCAGCCGCAACGCCGCTCCGGCGTCAGCATCTGATGTGACGGGCGCCGCCGCCTGCGGGATGGGTTTGCTCGGCGGTTGCGTCATGGTGTCCACCTGGTCAGGACCGCAGCGGACTGCCCGGTCGGTCGGTCGCGTTCAGCGCATCGAGCATGCGACGCGCGGCTTCCTGCTCGGCGATGCGGCGCGAGCGCCCTTCACCGCGCTGGACCAGGTTGAGCGCCTGGACCACGCATTCGACCTCGAAGGTCTGCGCATGCGCCTGGCCGCGGGTGGCGGCGATGCGATAGCTCGGTACCGGCAAACTTGCGCGCCTGCAGCCACTCCTGCAGTTCGGTCTTGGCGTCCTTGGCCCAGGCCGAGGCATCGGTGGTCTGGATCACTTCACCGAACAGGCGACCGACCAGCGCCTTGGCGGCGTCGAAGCCGCCGTCGAGGAAGGTCGCGCCGATGACGGCCTCGAGCGCATCGGCAAGGATCGACACGCGCTGTGCACCGCCGCCGCGTGCCTCGCCTTCACCGAGCCGCAAAGCCGCTGGCAGGTCAAGCCCCAGCGCCACCTTGTGCAGGCTGTCTTCGCGCACCAGGTGGGCGCGCACGCGCGTCAGGTCACCTTCGTCGGAGCCGGCAAATCGTTCGTAGAGCAGGGCCGAGATCGCCAGACTGAGCACCGCATCGCCGAGAAACTCGAGTCGCTCGTTGTGATCCGACGCCATGGCTTCGATGCGTCAGCGCGCGATCGAGCAGGCCGACTTCGACGAATCGATAGCCGATGCGGGCCTGGAGAACAGTCAGGGAATCTTGTGCAGCGTTCACGCGTCAGTCAGGCGGTTCGACCGGGCTATCGTCGACTGGCCCTTGTACTTCATCAACAGGTAGACGGGCGCGATCAGTTCGATCTCGACGTTGTACGCGAAGCCGATGACCACGTCGTCGCCGTTCTTGGTGATCGCCAGGTCCTTGCCCGACACCGAGACGATCGAGTATTCGACCGCCTTGATCGATTCGAACGCCGAGCGCGCTTCGGCCACGCTCGTCGGATTGCTTGCGGCGATCTTGTTGACCGCCCGCTTGACGGTCAGGTACTCGTTGACGGTCGGAAAGACCTTCAGGCCGATCAGCACCAGCGGCGCCGACCAGCACCAGCCAGAACAGCAGGCCGAACAGGCCCATGCCACGTTGACGCCGGCGCGGGCCGGCAGCAGCAGCGATCATCAAACGACACTCCGTTGTCATGGCCGGGCCGCCCTGCGCAGGACAGCTGCGAGGGGTCGCCGGATCGAGTCGAGAAACAGCTTCAGGCATGTGATCACGGCGCTCAGTTGAAGCCGCCGATGCGCTTCAGGTCACCGAAATTCATCCAGACGTAAAACGCCTTGCCGACGATGTTGCGGTCAGGCACGAAGCCCCAGAAGCGGGAATCCTGCGAATTATCGCGATTGTCCCCCATCACGAAATAGTGCCCCGCCGGCACCTTGCAGGTCATGCCGTCGATGCTGTAGGTGCACTGGTCGCGGTGCGGGAAGCGGATCTGGTCGTCGGCACCGTAGAACGGCTGGAACTTCGGATTGACGAGGATCCGATGCTCGACGCCGTTCAGCTGTCTCGGTGAACATCGGGAAGTAGTGCATCACGTTCTCGTCGTAGAAACCCGGATCGGGCATGCCGCTTGAGCGGCACCTCCTGGCCGTTGATCGACAGCCGCTGATTGCGGAAGCTGACGACGTCGCCCGGCAGGCCGACCACGCGCTTGATGTAGTCGATGCTCGGGTCGGACGGGAAGCGGAAGACGATCACGTCACCGCGCTTCGGATCGTTGTTGTCGACGATCTTGCTGTTGATCACCGGCAGACGGATGCCGTAGTGAAATTTGTTGACCAGGATCAGGTCGCCGACCAGCAGCGTCGGGATCATCGAGCCCGACGGGATCTTGAACGGCTCGAACAGGAACGAGCGGAGCAGAAAGACTGCCAGGATCACCGGGAACAGCCCGGCCGTCCAGTCGAGCCACCAGGGCTGGGCGAGCGCCGCGCGCCTGGCTTCGGTGATGTCGGAGTCGACCCGCGTGATGCCCCGCTTGGCGAGCTCATCGGCACGCTGCGCCGCCTGCTGCTCGAGCGCGGCGGCGGCGGCACGCCGGCGCGGCACGAACACGAAGCGTTCGGCCAGCCAGTACAGCATCGTGACCAGCGACAGGATGAACAGCAGCAGCGAGAAGTTGCCGCTCCACTTGCCCAGATACCACCCACCAAGGTACAGCGCCAGCGCACCGTACAGCAAACCGGTCAACAAACTCATCAATCGTCCACTTGGAGGATGGCCAGAAACGCTTCTTGCGGAACCTCGACGGAACCGATCTGCTTCATTCGCTTCTTGCCGGCTTTTTGTTTTTCGAGCAGCTTGCGCTTGCGGCTGATGTCGCCGCCATAGCACTTCGCGAGCACGTTCTTGCGCAGTGCCTTGATTGTCTCACGCGCGATGATGTTGGACCCGATCGCCGCCTGGATCGCGACGTCGAACATCTGGCGCGAAATCAGCTCGCGCATCTTGGCCACGACAGCGCGACTGCGGTACTGGCGCCTGCGATCGATGGACGATGATCGACAGTGCGTCGACCGTATCCCCGTTGAGCAGAATGTCGACCTTCACGACGTCGGCGGCCCGGTACTCGAGAAACTCGTAGTCCATCGACGCATAGCCGCGCGACACGCTCTTGAGCTTGTCGAAGAAGTCGAGCACGATCTCGGCCAGCGGCATCTCGTAGGTGAGCATCACCTGGCGTCCGTGGTAGGCCATGTTCATCTGCACGCCGCGCTTCAGGTTCGCCAGCGTCATCACCGGTCCGACATAGTCCTGCGGCATGTAAAGGTGCACCGTCACGATCGGCTCGCGGATCTCGTGGATGCGGCCGAGGTCGGGCATGCGCGACGGGTTCTCGACGTCGACCACGGTCTGGTCGTTCAGCTCCACCCGATAGATCACGCTCGGCGCGGTGGTGATCAGGTCCTGGTCGAATTCGCGCTCCAGACGCTCCTGCACGATTTCCATGTGCAGCAGGCCGAGAAAGCCGCAGCGGAAGCCGAAGCCAAGCGCCTGGCTGACCTCGGCCTCGTAGCGCAGGGACGAATCATTGAGCTTGAGTTTTTCCAGCGCATCGCGCAGCTGGTCGTACTCGCTCGCCTCGGTCGGATACAGCCCGGCAAAGACCTGCGGCTGGATCTCCTTGAAACCGGGCAGTGCCTCGAGCGCAGGGCCGAGGTTGTTCGGCAGCTTCTTCTCGACCGTGATCGTATCGCCGACCTTGGCCGCCTGGAGCTCCTTGATGCCGGCGATCACGAACCCGACCTCGCCGGCACGCAGCGTCTCGCGGGCCAGCGATTTGGGGGTGAACACACCGAGTTGTTCGGCTGCATACGCCGCGCCGCTGGCCATCATGCGGATGCGCTCGCCGCGCCGCAACTCGCCGTCGACGACACGCACCAGCATGACGACGCCGACATAGTTGTCGAACCACGAGTCGATGATCATGGCGCGCAGCGGCGCGTCGACGCGCCCGCGCGGTGCCGGCACGCGGGCCACCACCGCCTCGAGGATCTCCTCGATTCCGAGTCCGGTCTTGGCGCTGCACGGGATGGCGGCACTGGCATCGATGCCGATCACATCTTCGATCTCGGCCCGGGCGTTGTCGGGATCGGCCTGCGGCAGGTCCATCTTGTTCAGCACCGGGATCACGTCGACGCCGAGATCGAGCGCGGTATAGCAGTTGGCGACGGTCTGCGCCTCGACACCCTGGCTGGCGTCGACCACGAGCAGCGCGCCCTCGCATGCCGACAGCGACCGGCTGACCTCGTACGAGAAGTCGACGTGGCCCGGGGTGTCGATGAGGTTGAGCTGATAGACCTTGCCGTCACGCGCGGTGTACTCGAGGGCAACGGTCTGCGCCTTGATCGTGATCCCGCGTTCGCGCTCGATGTCCATCGAGTCGAGCACCTGCGCCTCCATCTCGCGGTCGCTCAGCCCGCCGCAATGCTGGATCAGTCGATCGGCCAGTGTCGACTTGCCGTGGTCGATGTGGGCAATGATGGAAAAGTTTCGGATGTGATTCATGGACGCTGCGGATGGGATACCCGCACACGATGCCGGCCGCGCCGAACTGGGCGTCGAAGCGTGCCGCGGCTGCAGCAACCCTGGCACGGCGCCGGGGCAAAGGCTAAAAAAAAGGCACGTCGAAGTGGTGACGCGCCTTCCAACAAAATGTTTGGCAACTGCTTGTTGGGCCTCCATTGTAGCGAAAAGACCCCGCCAAACCGCAGCCATGACGGCTGAAATGTTGTCGTTGCAGACCGCCAACAGCGAACTTATCAACAGCTTGTCAACAACCCGTCAGCGAATCAGCCTCACCACTGCGCGGGACGGCACCGGCTGCAGGGCCGCGCCGGCGAGGCCGCCAGGGCGTCAGGGCGTCAGCGCGTCAGGGCGGGGACCGTCGCGTCGAACCTGGATGGAATCGATGTGCTCGACGGCGCAACCTCGGCGCCCTGGCTTCAGCGGGCAGCAGGCCGGATCACCACGTAATTGACCCATTCGCCGCGCCGGACCAGCACCGTGACCGGCTTGTTCTTGTCGATCTTGGCAACCGCCGCACCGAACTGCTGGGCGCTGACGATCTCGGTATTGTCCACGCCAGGATGACGTCACCCTCGCGCAGTCCGGCCCGCGCTGCCGCCCCTTCGATCGCGTCGACGCGCACACCCGACTTCAGCTTGAGCTCGCGCTTCTGCGCCTCGGTCAGATCCGACACCGCCAGGCCGAGTGCACTCATCGGCACAGTGGATTTGCCGTTCTCAGGCGCGTTGGAGCGCCGCCCTGCCGTCGCCGTCGGCGGATCGAATTCGACCACGGTCACGTTGACGTCCTTGTAGGCACCGCGCCGATACACCTGCAGCGTCACCTTCTGGCCGGGCTTGGTGTTGCCGACGATGCGCGGCAGGTCACCGGAACGTGTCGACCGCACGGCCATCGACCTTGGTGATGATGTCACCGGCCTCGACGCCGCCCTTGTCGGCCGGGCCGCCGGCTTCGACGCTCTGAACCAATGCACCACCGGCCTTGCCCAGACCGATCGATTCGGCGACATCCTTCGTGACCGGCGAAATCTGCACCCCGATGCGCCCACGGATGACACGCCCGTTGATCCGCAACTGGTCGGAGACACGGATCGCCTCGTCGATCGGGATGGCGAACGAAATGCCCATGAAGCCGCCCGGAGCGGCTGTAGATCTGCGAATTGATGCCGACGACCTCACCGCGCAGGTTGATCAGCGGACCGCCCGAATTGCCCGGGTTGATCGCGACGTCGGTCTGGATGAAAGGCAGGTACTCGCCAGTCTCGCGCGCCTTGGCGCTGACGATGCCGGCGGTGACGGTATTGTCGAGTCCGAACGGCGAGCCGATCGCCATCACCCACTCGCCGACCTTCAGTCGGCCGACGTCGCCGATCTTGACGAACGGCAGGCCGGCCGGCCTCGATCTTGACCAGCGCCACGTCGGTGCGCTTGTCGGCGCCGATCACGCGCGCCTTGAATTCGCGCTTGTCGGTCAGCGTGACGAAGACGTCGTCAGCGCCCTCGACCACGTGGGCGTTGGTCATCACGAAACCGTCGGCCGCTCAGCACGAAGCCGGAGCCGACCCCGCGCTGCTGCGGCTCGGGCTCGGCCGGCGAAGGACTGCCGCGACGCGGTGGCGTCTGACCCGGCGCGCCGGGAGCACCCGGGATCGGGATGCCGAAGCGACGGAAGAACTCGAGCATGTCCTCGTCGAGTTCAGGCGCCGCACCGCCGCCGCGCGTCTGCGCGCGCGCGCTCGGTGGTGCGGATGTTGACCACAGCCGGACCGACTCGCTCGACGAGTTCGGTGAAATCCGGCAGCAGCCCCTGCGACTGCGCCACAGCCGGCGCCGGCGCGGCAGCACCGAGTGCCACCAGCGCCGCGGCCGACAGGGTGAGCAACAGCTGGCGCAGCCGGCCTGCGGCAACCGGCGAAGCGGAAAGGAATCCCACGTTCTGAATCATCAACATGCTAGAGCCTCAGGACAGCAATGGCGGCCTGACGGTGCAGGCCACGAACAGGGCGGATCGGCAACGGTTGCGCCGATCGGATCAGACAAGGTCTCGATCCGGTCTCAGCGCTTTCGTTCCACCGACATGGCAAATGCCTTCAAAGCCGCCGTCGGCACATCGCCGACGACGGTGAACCACCAGTCGCCACTGGCGCAGCATCAGGGTGTGCGTCGCACCGATGCTCGTCAGCACCGGTTTCGGATGACGCTGCGCAATGAACGGCTCGATGAAGATCGATACATGGGTCAGCCCGTCGGTGTAGACGGTCTGCAGGACCTGCGGCGCGGCCGCCGCGGCGTCGCTGTCGCCGATGCCGTGCAGCGGACGCAGGATGCAGCTGACGCGCCGGAATCCAGGTACCAGCTCGCGCTGCACCCAGCCTTCGGCTTCGAGCTCGGTCCGGGTGAGCGTCGGTCTGATCACCCGATAGCCGTCGAGCTTGACTCATCGCGTCGAGCACCGCTTCGGGCCGCGCCCGGACACCGATCGTGACCTCCGAAAAAGCCGACGACTCGAGCAGCTGGCCGTCCGCGTTCAGGACATCGGCACGCAGCAACAGCCCGGTTTCGCGATCCGACCACAGGCGGTTGCCGAAGCGCCAGCCGTCGCGCGGCGTCATGCTCAGCACATCGGCGGTGCGCCCGGCCACCCGATCGGTGCCGAGCACCCGCAGCTCGTAGAACTCGATCAGCCGCGAATCGCTGTCGCGCAACAGCGCCGGGAAGACGGCGATCTTGTCGCGTTCCTCGATCACCGCGACCCGCGCCTGCGGCCAGACCGTCTGGATCAGATCGTCATGGCGCAACACCTGACGCGCCTGGCCATCGAGCGATTCGACCATCTCGAACTGACTGCCGCGGGCCAGGTAGTGACTCAGGCGTGCGCTCGACAGAGCCCCGCCAGTGGACACGACGAACGTGCCCTGGAAGCTTCGTTTCGCCGGCGCCTGCCGGATCCGCGACAGCCATTCGCGTGCCTCGCGGTCGGAGACAACCGGCGCACTGGCAGCGGCGACCGCCGGCTTTCGGTCGGAATCTGCAGCGTAGGCCGTCCCGAGGCCGAGCGCCCCGGTCAGTGCCGCCGCCAAGACTTGCCTGAGCAGCACGCAGTTCAGCATCCGGCCCGGGTCCTCACCGTGCCGGCGCTGCGTCGACCGGCGAGTGCAGGTAGGCGGCATGACCACCCAGCTTGACGCTGCCGGTCCATTGCTGGTGGGCAGCCAGGTAGCGATCGAGGTTCGCATCGCGGATCAGCTCGCCACTGGCCACCGTGGGCTCCAGCTCGGCCGCTGCGCCGCCGGCTCCCGGCGCGCGCGCCGGCGCGTCCGAGCGGGCCAGGACCGCGTCGGGCGAAGAGCCGCCGGGCAGTCCGGTGAAGGTGAGCGCGCCGGCGACGACGACCATGAATCCGGCTGCCACCGCAGCCAATCCGAACATGCGACCACTGCGCCGAACGCCCGTACGGGGGGCCTGCTGTGCCTGCCCGCTCTCCAGCGGCGCCGGTGCGACCACCACCGGCTCGTCGGCCAGCCGTGACCGCAGCCGACTCAGGAAGTCGGCGTCATGCGCTGGTGCAGCGGCCAGATCATCCGATCGCAGCACGTCGCCGATCAGCTGGTAGCTGTGCCAGCGTTCGCGACAGTCCGGATCGTCACGCCACTGCCCGCACACCGCGGCGACTTGAACCGCATCGAGCTCGCCGTCGACCAGCGCCGACAGGCGCTCGTCGCGCCCCGCCTCACCAGAACCGTTCTTCATCATTTTCTCCAGAATGGCGCGCGACGAGTCACCCGCCCGCGCAGGGTCGCTGCGATTCACCAGCGCTCTCCCTCACGGGTGTCGAGCAATGGCCGCAGCCGCAATGCAATCGCCTCACGCGCCCGGAAAATCCGCGAGCGCACGGTGCCGATCGGACAATTCATCAACTCGGCGATTTCCTCGTAGCTGAGACCTTCGATCTCGCGCAGCATGATCGCCTGGCGCAGATCGTCGGACAGCGCCTCGACTGCTGCGTTGACGGCCGACGCCACCTGCTTTCCAGCCAGCACCGACTCGGGTGTCTCGCCGTCACTTAGTTCGTTCTCGGTGCGGGAAGTTTCATCGTCGTCGTCACGCGAAGCCCGGGCCGATTCAGTCAGCAGCGGATCGCGCTTGAGCTCGACCAGGGCCTTCTTGGCCGTGTTGACCGCGATGCGATACAGCCAGGTGTAGAAGGCGCTGTCACCGCGAAACTGGGGCATCGCCCGGTAGGCGCGCACGAACGTTTCCTGCGCGATATCGGGAACGAGATCGACATCGCGCACCATCCGGCCGACCAGCCGCTCGATCCGGCGCTGGTATTTGACCACCAGCATCTCGAAGGCTTTGACATCCCCGCGCTTGACGCGTTCGACCAGCGCCGCATCGGCGTCGGCGGCGCTCATCCGGTCGTTTCGGCGCCGTTCGACGGCGCCCCATGACGCCGGGAACGGATCGATGCGTGAACGGCGCAGCGCCATTCATGCCACCGCGCACCGAGGTCGTGGCGCCGCAGTGCCAGCCACCGCACGCGCACCGGCCAGCGACCCGCAACCGGCTCGAAGCGCAGCAGCATCGCAGACTGGAGATCGAACACCACGCGCATCTCGCCATCGAGCCAGATCGCCGCCGGATCGACACCCGAAGCGAGTGCCCAGTTGCGACCATCGTGACGCAATCGGCAAGCCGGGTCGCGCCGAGCGCTCCCCAGTGCACAACCGACGGTCGCGAGCGCCGCCGCGGCGAGCGCGATGCGTCCGGCCTCGTCGATCGCCGGCACCGCGCCGAACCACCAGCCGATCAGGCTGGCCGATCCAAGCGTCGCGAGGCCGCCGGCGAGTGCGCCCAGCCCGTGACGCCGCGGCAGGTCGAACTCGACGACAGGACTCGGTGGAGGCACAGCAGCAGCTCGTCGAAGCGGCGTCGGCGCGGACGTCAGGAGCGCTTGAATACCAGGCTGCCGTTGGTGCCGCCGAAGCCGAAGTTGTTCTTCAGCGCATAGCTCGATCTTCATCTCGCGCGCCGTGTTGGCGCAGAAATCGAGATCACAGGCGGGATCCTGGTTGAAGATGTTGATCGTCGGCGGAGCCACCTGGTGGTGCAGCGCGAGCACGGTGAACACCGCCTCGACGCCACCGGCACCGCCGAGCAGATGCCCGGTCATCGATTTGGTCGAACTGATCGCCAGGCCGCTTGCCGCGTCACCGAAGGCGAGCTTGATCGCGTTCGATTCGTTGAGATCGCCGAGCGGGGTCGAGGTGCCGTGCGCGTTCAGATACTGCACCTGGTCGGCGTTGATCGAAGCGTTGCGCAGCGCCGCCGTCATCGAGCGCTTCGGCCCGTCGACGTTCGGCGCCGTCATGTGGAAGGCATCCGCACCCATGCCGAAACCGATCAGCTCAGCGTAGATCCTCGCGCCGCGCCGCTTCGCATGCTCGTATTCCTCGAGCACCACCACGCCGGCGCCTTCGCCGAGCACGAAGCCGTCGCGGTCTCGGTCCCACGGCCGCGAAGCGGTTGCCGGATCGTCGTTGCGGGTCGACAACGCGCGCGCCGCGGCAAAACCGCCGATGCCGAGCGGCGAAACCGTCGCCTCGGCACCGCCGGCAATCATCACGTCGGCATCGCCGTACTCGATGATGCGCCCGGCCTCGCCGATGCAGTGCAGCCCGGTGGTGCACGCGGTGACGATCGCCAGATTCGGGCCCGCGAAACCCGTACTGGATCGAGACATGGCCGGAGATCATGTTGGTGATCGAAGCCGGCACGAAGAACGGCGTGATCCGCCGCGGCCCCTTGGCCATCAGTTCGCCGTGCGTATCCTCGATCAGCGGCAGGCCGCCGATGCCCGACCCGACCAGGCAGCCGATGCGTTCGGCCGCCTCCTCGGTCAGCTCATCGTTGACCTTCAGCCCGGCATCGCGTACCGCCTGGATCGAGGCGGCCAGCCCGTAATGGATGAAGGTATCCATGTGACGGGCTTCCTTCGCGGGGATGTAGTCATCGATCCGGAAGTCCTTGACCTCGCCGGCAAACCGGCACGAGAAGTTCGAGGCATCGAACTTCGTCACGTTGGCGATGCCGGTGCGCCCGTGCACGAGCGCATCCCAGCCGTCGGCCACCGTGTTACCCACCGGACTGACGAGACCGAGCCCGGTGACAACGACACGTCTGCGGCTCATTGATTCCAGCTCCGGTGTTGTTCGGGCCTGCCATCAGGCCTTCTGGTGCTTCAGCGCGTAATCGATCGCGAGCTGAACCGTCGTGATCTTTTCGGCCTCTTCGTCCGGAATCTCGATCCCGAACTCGTCTTCGAGGGCCATCACCAGTTCGACCGTGTCAAGCGAATCGGCGCCCAGATCGGCCACGAAGGCCTTCTCGTTGGTGACGTCCGACTCGGGCACGCCGAGTTGCTCGGCGATGATTTTCTTGACACGGGATTCGATATCGCTCATGACTCCTCCTGGAGTGTGGTCTGAAACAGCCCGGGATTCTAAAGGCAGCACCGGTTCGCCTCTGCGACCCGGGCACTGCGGCGTCCGGCCGGGCCATCCGGACAGGAACGCTGACGCTGACTCAATTCATGAACATGCCGCCGTTGACGTGCAGTTCGGCGCCGGTGATGTAACCAGCCTGCTCGGAGGCGAGGAAAGCCACCGCGTGCGCGATGTCAGCCGGCCTGGCCGAGTCGACCGAGCGGAATCTGGCTCTTCAGCGCGCCGGTCTGCTCGTCCGACAGTTCGCGCGTCATGTCGGTTTCGATGAAGCCGGGTGCAACGCAGTTGACCGTGATGTTGCGGCTGCCGAGCTCGCGCGCCAGCGATCGCGTCATGCCGGCCACGCCCGCCTTGGCTGCCGCATAGTTGGCCTGTCCCGGGTTGCCGCTGGCGCCGACCACCGACGTGATGTTGACGATGCGGCCGCAGCGCTGCTTCATCATCGGGCGGATCGCCGCCCGACTGGCGCGAAAGACCGCCTTCAGATTGGTCTCGAGCACATGCGTCCCACTCGTCGTCCTTCATCCGCATCGACAGGTTGTCACGGGTGATGCCGGCATTGTTGACCAGCACATGCAGCCCGCCGTGCCGCTTGACGATCGCATCGATCGCTGCATCGAGTCCGGCAGCGTCGGTCACATCGAGCCGGATGCCGTAGCCCGTGGCTTCCGGCGCCGCGGCCGCCAACGCTTCGCTGATCGCCTGGGCGCCAGCGTCGCTGGTCGCGGTGCCGATCACCGTCAGTCCGCGGCCGGCGAGTTCGAGCGCGATCGCGCGGCCGATGCCGCGCGATGCGCCGGTGACCAGGGCAATCTGCACGGTGGTCGATGCTTCACTCATCTGTGGGTCCTTGCTGACGGGATGGCCGCGCCTGCGGGGTGCAGGCGCTCGGTTCGGTCAACGCTTTGCTCACGCGAGCAGCGCGCGGGCATCGGCGAGCGAGGTCGGATCGTGCACAGCCCCACTGGCCAGCGCGGGATCGATCCGCTTGACCATCCCGGCAAGCACCTTGCCCGGACCGCACTCGATCACCACGCCCACCCCGCGCAGCCGCATCGCCTGGATCGATCTCGACCCAGCGTACCGGGCCAAATGCCTGGCGGTACAGCGCATCGCGGATTCTTCCGGTGTCTGCGACCGACGCGACGTCGATGTTGTTGATCAGCGCGATCTGCGGCTCGCGCAGGGGAACGCCGACCAGCCGCTCCTTCAGACGCTCGGCCGCCGGACGCATCAGGCTCGAGTGAAACGGCGCCGAAACCGCCAGCGGCAGCGCGCGCTTGGCCCCGCGCGCCTTGAGCAGTTCGCACGCCGCGGCCACGCCGGCCTTGGTGCCGGCGATCACGACCTGCTTCGGATCGTTGAAGTTGGCTGCCTCGACCACCTCGCCACTCGTCGCCGCCGCCTCGGCACAGCCTTCGCGAACGGCACCCGCCTCCAGCCCGAGGATCGCTGCCATCGCGCCGGCGCCGACCGGCACGGCCTCCTGCATGGCCTGCGCCCGCAGGCGCACCAGCGGCAGCGCGTCGGCCAGTGTCAGCGATCCAGCAGCAACCAGCGCGCTGTATTCGCCCAGCGAGTGGCCCGCGACGACCGATGGCTGCAGCCCGGTCTCGGCGAGCCAGGCGCGCAGGCAGGCAATGCCTGCCGTCAGCATCACCGGCTGGGTGTTGGTGGTGAGGTCGAGCTGCTCCTTCGGCCCGCCAGCGATCAGGGCGCCGACATCCTCGCCGAGCGCGTCCGACGCCTCGACCAGCGTGTCGCGCACCGCCGGGTGATCGCCCCACGCGTCGAGCATGCCGACCGACTGGGAGCCCTGGCCGGGAAAGACGAAGGCAAAAGCTGTCATGGCGATGATGGTCTCCGGTTGGCTTGCAGCATCGCCCGCTCCAGGGGCGATGCGGTGGGCGGTGCGAGCGATGTCGCACCCGAGCGCTGCGGTCAGAAATCGAGCAGCACCGCTCCCCAGGTGAACCCGCCGCCGACTCCTTCGAGCAGCACGGTATCACCGGCGCCGATCCGGCCGTCGCGCACCGCGACGTCCAGGGCAAGCGGGATCGACGCCGCCGACGTGTTGCCATGTTCGTCGAGCGTGACGACGAGCTCGTTCGAGCGGCAGCTTCAGCTTCCTGGCGGTGCTGTGCATGATCCGGATGTTGGCCTGGTGCGGAATCATCCAGTCGACCTCGGCCGCACTGCGCCCGGCCTTGCCGAGCACCGAACGCGCGACCTGCTCGAGCACGCCGACCGCCATCTTGAACACCGCCGGCCCGTCCATCCGCAACAGCGGGCTGCCGCAGCACCTGGCCGCCCGATACCCCGCCGGGCGTGCACAGGATCTCCGACATGGCGCCCGTCGGCGTGCAGTTCGGTCGCGACGATGCCAGGCCGATCGCTGGCCTCGAGCAGTACCGCACCGGCGCCGTCGCCGAACAGCACGCAGGTCGTGCGATCGGTGAAGTCGAGGATGCGCGAAAAGACCTCGGCACCGATCACGAGCGCACAACGCGCGCTGCCGGTCCGGATCATCGCGTCGGCCACGGTCAGGCCGTAGACGAAGCCGGAGCACACCGCCTGCACATCGAAGGCCGGCGCAACCGTGCACGCCGAGCTTGTTCTGCACGATGCAGGCGGTCGATGGAAAGACCATGTCAGGCGTCGACGTCGCAACGATGATCAGATCGACATCGGCCGGCGAGCGGCCGGCCGCCTCCAGCGCGCGTCGCGCAGCACCGGCCGCCAGATCGCTGGCCTGTTCATCGGGCGCCGGCGAAATGGCGCGCCCGGATGCCGGTGCGCTCGACGATCCAGTCGTCGGAGGTTTCGACACCCTGTGCAGCCAGCCGATCGACCAGTTGCTGGTTGCTCAGGCGTTCGCGAGGCAGGACGCTGCCGGTGCCGGTGATGCGTGCAAAACCCATGGGTCGGGAAGAAGGTAGGTGATCAGCCGAGCGGCGCGGCCGGCTCGACAGGCACGGCGCGTGCAGCGCCGGAACTCTCCGGCATCGCCGTCAGGATGTCTCTGATCCGGTCGTGGACCCGGGCGAGCAACTGGTGTTTCGCCGCATCATAAGCGCGATCGAGCGCATGCCCGAAGGCGAACGCATCGGCCGAACCGTGGCTCTTGAACACCAGACCGCGCAAGCCGAGCAGGGCTGCGCCGTTGTAGCGCCGGTGATCGACACGCGACTTGAAATGCCTGCAGCACCGGCAGGGCGACCAGCGCTGCGAACTTGCAGTACAGGTTGCGCGTGAATTCCTGGCGAATGAAATCCGACAGCATCGAGGCCAGGCCTTCGGAGGTCTTGAGCGCCACATTGCCGACGAAGCCATCGCACACGACGATGGCGGTGGTGCCACGGAAGATGTCGTCACCCTCCACATTGCCGTGGAAGTTGATCAGTCCACGCTCGCCGGCCGCGCGCAGCAGTTCGCCGGCGCGCTTGATGGTGTCGCCGCCCTTGATCATCTCTTCGCCGATGTTGAGCAGCCCGACGCTCGGCGCCTCGACGCCCTCGACCGCCGACACCAGCGCGCTGCCCATCACCGCGAACTGCAGCAGGTGCTCGGCCGATGCAATCGACATTGGCGCCGAGATCGAGCACGGTGGTGTAGGCGTCGCGCCGGTTCGGCAGCACGGTGGCGATTGCCGGACGGTCGATGCCCTCCAGCGTCTTGAGCAGGTAGCGCGACAGCGCCATCAACGCACCGGTATTGCCGGCCGAGACGCAGGCGTCGGCCGCCGCGGGCGCACCGGCCGCGACCCGGACCTGCGAGATCGCGACGCGCAGAGAAGAATCCTTCTTGCGCCGCAAGGCGGTCTCGATCGAATCGTCCGACTCGACGACCTCGCTTGCCGCGACGATCCGGCAACGCGACCATCCCTCGGCAGCGGCAAGCGCTTCCAGTCGACCGACCAGGATCAGTTCGGCATCTGGATGCCGGGCCAGAAAAGCCTGGCAGGCCGGCAGCGTGATCGACCGGCCCGTGGTCGCCGCCCATGCAGTCGACCGCCAGGCGGACGACGGAGCGTGCCGCGCCGGGCCTGGCGCCGGATTCAGCGCCACTCATCGCAGCGACCGCTTGCCGCCGCGGCGGGCCCGACGCGGCAAACGCGCTGCACTTCGAACGAGACAACCAACACCGTCGATCCGGTCACGCCGAATCGACGCGTCGCCGGCCCGAACGCCCGCACAAGCCAGGACCTCAGGCGTCCGCCTTGCTCTTCAGGACCTTGCGGCCACGGTAGAAGCCGGTCGGGCTGATGTGGTGACGCAGATGCACCTCGCCGGTGGTCGGCTCGATCGCAGTACCGGGAGCGGCGACCGCATTGTGCGAGCGGTGCATGCCGCGCTTGGAAGGGGACTTCTTGTTTTGCTGAACGGCCATCGGTTTCTCCTGGAGCTGCACCCGGGCAGCATGCCCGGCGCCAGCATCGTGCGAGGCGGGCGCGCGGCTGTGCGCCGTGCTCGCTCGAACATGCGGGTGAATGTGCGCCCAATGGTTATGCGCCTGTGAACAGGCGCTGAAAAGCCTGCGATTCTAGCACGCAGTGACTGCGTGCCGGTCAGTCCGACGTCTTGCGAACCTTCAGTCCGGCCAGCGCGGCAAACGGCGTGGCCTGCGGCATCGCTTCGATCGCCGCAGCGATCGGGTCTGGCGGCACGCGTCAGCGGCTGCGGGCACGCTGGCGTCGTGACGTGGCACCAGCGGCAGCGCCAGCAACAGCTCATCCTCGATCAAGGACGGGCAGGTCGAACGAGCGCGTGCTCCACCAGCAGATCCTCCTCGGCCTCGGCATCGAGCGCAGCAGCGGTCGCCTCATCGGCAACGAAGCGGAAGCTGTTGTCGACCTCGAGCTCGTACTCGACGGCCTGCAGGCAGCGCTGACAGACCATGCGCAGCGGTGCGCGGGCACGCAGGTGCAGCCAGTCCTGGCCGACGCCGCCGGTGCCGCGCCGGCGCTCGCCGCGCGCCTCCCAGCGGACCCGCTCCGCCGGCGTCGGCGGTGCGTCGGGATGGGCACCTTCGAGCAGGCGTTTCAGCTCAGCCAGCGGCAGTTCGCCCGCGAGTTCGACCCCGCGTTCGGCCAATGCCGCCACCTCGAGGTGGCGCGCATCGAAGGTTCTTCCTCGCATGCCGCCAGTGTAGCGGCGGCATCGGCGCCCGCACCTGTCGGACAATCGGCCGATGGCTGCCCCTCCCCTGCTGATCCTCGCGTCGACCTCGCCCTATCGGCGCGAACTGCTGGCGCGTCTGCAACCTGCGCTTCGATGTCGTCGCGCCGGAGGTCGACGAGACCGCCGACGCCGGCGAAACGCCCGCCAGCCTGGCGCAGCGCCTCGCGCTCGCCAAGGCGCAGGCGGTGGCAAACCGCTTCCCGGACGCGGTCGTGATCGGATCCGACCAGGTCGCCGACCTCGAGCGGCCGCACGATCGGCAAACCCGGCACGCATGCGGCGGCGGTCGAGCAATTGCGCGCCATGCGCGGCCAGACGATCTTCATTCCAGACCGCGGTTGCCGTCGTACTGCGCCAGCACCGGCTTCTCGCGCAGTGCGCTCGAGACGGTCGAGGTGCAGATGCGCGAGCTGAGCGACGCCGAGATCGAGCGCTACCTGCAACTCGAGCCGGCCTACGACTGTGCCGGCAGCGCCAAGTGCGAAGGCCTCGGCATCGCGCTGATGCGGCGATCCGCTCCGACGACCCGACCGCACTGGTCGGCCTGCCGCTGATCCGGACCGCCGAATTGCTGCGTGCGGCCGGCTGCGATCCGCTGGCCGGCGGCCGGCAGCACGACATGCAGCCGCGGCACCTGCCGGGCGCCTTTACCTGGTGCCGAACGCGCTCGATTTCGGGGTCGCGACCGCAGGCCCGCCGCCGCCGCTCGACGAGGTGCTCCCGCTCGGCGTGATCCGCATCGCGGCGCGGCTCGGCCACTGGGTCTGCGAGAACGCCAAGACGACGCGCGCCTTCCTGAAGCGGGTCGATGCGCTGGTCCCGCTGGCCGCACCGCTGCAGTCGCTCACCCTGCGCGAACTGCCGCGTCCGGCCAAGGGTCGGGCGGCACGCGAGCCGCGCACCGCGCGCAGCTGGCAACGCGCTGCTCGCGCCGGCGCTCGGCGGCAACGACATCGGACTGCTGTCCGAGGCCGGTCTGCCGGCGGTTGCCGATCCGGGTGCAGCGCTGGTCCAGGCAGCGCACGAACTCGGCATCGAGGTCGATCGCGCTGCCGGGCGCCAGTTCGCTGCTGCTGGCACTGGCGGCCAGCGGCCTGCACGGCCAGAGCTTTGCCTTCGTCGGTTATCTGCCGATCGAGCCGGCCGCGCGCAGCGCGCGCATCCGCGAGCTCGAGGCCCTGTCGCGTCGCGCCCAGCCAGACCCAGCTGATGATCGAGACGCCCTACCGCAACCAGGCGCTGCTCGGCGCGCTGCTGGCCACGCTGCAGCCGTCGACGCGGCTTGTCGGTCAGCTGCGGGCTGACGCTGGACGGCGGCTTCACGCGCAGCCGCAGCATCGCGGCCTGGCGCAACGATGCCGGACCGTCCTGCCGGCCGACGTGCCGGCGGTCTTCTCACTGCTGGCCGGGGCTTGATTCGACCGGCTTGGCGCCGAACAGCGCCGCCACCTTCTTCTTCGGCTTGATGTTCGGCGACAGCGCGCGCGCCGCCGGCGCTCGCAGCCGATCTGCTCCCAGCTCGGGCTGGCATCGACTCGCCGCGACGTAGGGCTGGTCGAAGAACGGGTCGCGCGGCGCGCGCTGCGGCGGCGCCACCGGACGCACGGCTGCCGCACGCGCCGGCGCGCGCGGCACCTCCTCGGCGTCGGGCCGCGCCGCGTTCGCGCGGCTCGCGCCGTGGCGGCGCCTCGTCGAGCTCGAGCGCCTCGAGTTCGACCTTCTTCTTGATCAGCTTCTCGATGTCGGCCATCAGCCGCGCATCGTCACGGGTGACCAGCGTCACCGCCAGTCCCGACGCACCGGCCCGGCCGGTGCGGCCGATGCGGTGCACATAGTCCTCGGCGTTGAACGGGACGTCGAAGTTGAACACCGCCGGCAGGTCGGCGATGTCGAGTCCGCGCGCGGCCACGTCGGTGGCGACCATCACGTCGACCGAGCCGGCCTTGAAGGCATCGAGCGCCTTCAGCCGCTCGTCCTGCGACTTGTCGCCGTGCAGCGCGGTCGTGCGCAGGCCGTCGCGCTCGAACGAGCGCGCCAGGCGGGCACAGCCGAGCTTGGAATTGACGAAGACGAGCGCCTGCGTCAGCGAACGGTCGCGAATCAGCTTCAGCACCGCGGCCCGCTTGTCGTCGGAATCGACACGTGTAGAAGCGCTGCTCGACGGTGGTCGCGGTCGCATTCGGCCGTGCCACCTCGACCAGCACCGGATCCTGCAGATAGCTCTCGGCCAGGCGCTTGATCTCGGGCGAGAACGTGGCCGAGAACAGCAGCGTCTGACGCTGCTTCGGCAGGTAGCTCAGGATGCGCTGCAGATCGGGCAGGAAGCCGATGTCGAGCATCCGGTCGGCCTCGTCGAGCACGACGTACTCGACCTGGTTGAGCACGCAGTTCTTGGCCTCGATGTGGTCGAGCAGGCGTCCCGGCGTGGCGATCAGCACCTCGACGCCGGCCTTCAGCTCGGCGGTCTGCGGCTTCATGTCGATGCCGCCGAACACCACCGCAGCGCGCAGCTTGGTGTGCTTGGAATACGACTTGACGTTGTTGGCGACCTGGTCGGCGAGCTCGCGCGTCGGCGCGATCACCAGCGCACGCACCGGGTGGCGCGCCGGCGAGACGCTGCTCGTCTCGTGGCGCAGCATCTTCTGCAGCAGCGGGATCGAGAAGGCCGCCGTCTTGCCGGTTCCGGTCTGCGCCGCGCCCATCACGTCGCGGCCGGCCAGCACGATCGGAATCGCCTTGGCCTGGATCGGCGTCATCATCAGATAACCCGAATCGGCGACCGCACGCAGCAGCTTGGGATCGAGCGGCAGGGTATCGAAACGTGCCGGCGCGACCGCGGCGGCGAGGGTCTCGGGCAGGGCTGCCGTCGACCGGACTGTGTAGCATCATTCATCCGTCGATTATCGCGCGCGCGGCTTGTCCGGGCTTTCGCAGGGCCGGGAACGGCCTGCGCGAGCCACCGGACCCAGGCGTCGACGCGTGGGCGGTTGCCGCCGATCAACCGCGCCTGACAGGGCCGCACCTAGAATGCGGCGGTCGAAAACTCGCTCTGCCCGCACGGTCGACTCGCCGCTGCGCATCCATCCCATGATCCTCGTCACCGGCGGCGCCGGCTTCATCGGCGCCAATTTCGTCCTCGACTGGCTCGCGCAAAGCGACGAGCCGGTGCTCAACCTCGATGCGCTGACCTACGCCGGCAACCGCGAGAGCCTGGCCAGCCTGGACGGCGATGCGCGCCATGTCTTCGTGCACGGCGACATCTGCGACCGCGACGCTGCTCGACCGGCTGTTCGCCGAGCACCGCCCGCGCGCGGTCGTGCATTTCGCCGCCGAAAGCCATGTCGACCGCAGCATCCACGGCCCCGGCACTTTCGTGCAGACCAATGTCAACGGCACCTTCACGCTGCTCGAGGCCGCGCGTGGCTTCTGGAGCACGCTGCGCCGAGACCGAGCGCGCGGCGTTCCGCTTCCACCACGTCTCGACCGACGAGGTCTACGGCTCGCTCGGCCAGGACGATCCGCCGTTCACCGAGACCAGCATCTGTACGAGCCGAACAGCCCGTACTCGGCGAGCAAGGCCGCCAGCGACCACCTGGTGCGCGCCTGGCACCACACCTACGGCCTGCCGGTGCTGACCACCAACTGCAGCAACAACTACGGGCCGTTCCACTTTCCCGAGAAGCTGATCCCGCTGATGATCGTCAACGCCCTGGCCGGCAAGCCGCTGCCGGTGTACGGCGACGGCCAGCAGGTGCGCGACTGGCTGTACGTGAAGGACCACTGCGCGGCGATCCGCGAGGTGCTGGCGCGCGGCCGCGTCGGCGAGACCTACAACGTCGGCGGCTGGAACGAGAAGCCGAACATCGAGATCGTGCACACCGTGTGCGCGCTGCTCGACGAACTGCAGCCCGATCCGGCCGGCAGCTACGCGCGCCTGATCAGCCTACGTCACCGACCGGCCGGGCCACGACCGCCGCTATGCGATCGATGCCCGCAAGCTCGAGCGCGAACTCGGCTGGAAGCCGGCCGAGACCTTCGAGACCGGCATCCGCAAGACCGTGCAGTGGTACCTCGCCAACCACGCCTGGGTCGCAGCGCGTGCAGAGCGGCGCCTACCGCGACTGGGTCGAGCGCAACTACGCCGACCGCCAGACGCCCGACCGCGCCGCCGCATGAAGATCCTGCTGTTCGGCTGCAACGGCCAGGTCGGCTGGGAATTGCAGCGCGCACTCGCGCCATTGGGCGAGGTGGTCGCCCTGCACACCCGCAGCACCGAGCATGCGGCCGACTTCTCCGACCCGGACTCGCTGGCTGCGACGGTGCGCGCGATGGCGCCGCGGATCATCGTCAATGCCGCCGCGCACACCGCGGTCGACCGTGCCGAGAGCGAGCCCGATCTGGCGCACGCGATCAATGCCGGCGCGCCCGGCGTGCTCGCGCGCGAGGCGGCCGCCAGCGGAGCCTGGCTGCTTCACTACAGCACCGACTATGTCTTCGACGGCAGCGGCAGCACGCCCTGGCGCGAGGATGACCCGACCGGCCCGCTCGGCGTCTACGGCGCCAGCAAGCTCGGCGGGCGAAGAGGCGATCCGCACCAGCGGCTGCCGCCACCTCATCCTGCGCACCAGCTGGGTCTATGCGGCGCGCGGCGGCAACTTCGCCCGCACGATGCTGCGCCTGGCCCAGGAGCGCGACGAACTGAAGGTGATCGACGATCAGATCGGTGCGCCCACCGGAGCCGATCTGCTGGCCGACCTGAGCGCGCACCTGCTGCGCGCCGTGCTGCAGCGCCCGGCACTCGGTGGTACCTACCATGCGGTGGCCGCCGGGCACACCAGCTGGCATGCCTATGCGCAGCATGTGATCGACTTCGCGCGCGCCGCCGGCGTGCCGATCAGGGTCGCGCCGGACGCGATCCGACCGGTGCCGAGCAGCGCCTTCCACACCGCGGCACGGCGGCCGAACAATTCGCGCCTCGATACCAGCCGGCTGCGCGAGGCATTCGGGCTGCACCTGCCCGACTGGCGCCGCGGCGTCGACCGCATGCTGACCGAGGTGCTCGGCTGAACGTGCCGCGCATCCGCTTCGAACAGGACCCCCTCCATGACCCGCAAAGGCATCATCCTCGCCGGAGGCTCCGGCACCCGGCTGCACCCGGCCACACTCGCCATCAGCAAGCAGCTGCTGCCGGTGTACGACAAGCCGATGGTGTACTACCCGCTGGCCTCGCTGATGCTGGCCGGCATCCGCGACATCCTGCTGATCAGCACCCCGCAGGACGTGCCGCGCTTCGAGTCGCTGCTCGGCGACGGCTCGCGCTGGGGTCTCACCATCAGCTACTGCGTGCAGCCGAGCCCGGACGGGCTGGCCCAGGCGTTCATCCTCGGGCGCGACTTCATCGGCAATGCGCCGAGCGCGCTGGTGCTGGGTGACAACCTCTTCTACGGCCACAGCTTCCAGGGCCTGCTCGAGTCCGCGCATGCACGCAGCACCGGCGCGACCGTCTTCGCCTACCACGTCAACGATCCGGAGCGCTACGGCGTGGTCGAGTTCGACGAGCGGCGGCGCGCGCTGAGCATCGAGGAAAAGCCGAAGGCAGCCGAAGAGCAACTACGCGGTCACCGGCCTGTACTTCTACGACTCAGCAGGTGTGCGACATCGCCGCCTCGATCCGTCCGTCGGCACGCGGCGAACTCGAGATCACGAGCGTGAATGCGCAGTACCTGCAGCAGGGTCAGCTCGACGTGGAGATCATGGGCCGCGGCTATGCCTGGCTCGATACCGGCACCCACGACAGCCTGCTCGAGGCCGGCCAGTTCATCGCCACGCTCGAGAAGCGGCAGGGGCTGAAGGTCGCCTGCCCGGAGGAGATCGCCTACCGCGCCGGCTGGATCGACGCGGCGCAGCTCCAGGCGCTGGCCGAGCCGCTGCGCAAGAACGGCTACGGCCAGTACCTGCTGCAGGTGCTCGAGGACCGGGTGTTCTGATGCAGGTCATCCGCACCGCAATCGATGGCGTGCTCATCCTCGAGCCGAAGGTCTTCGGCGACGAGCGCGGCTTCTTCCTCGAGAGCTTCAACCAGCAGCTGTTCGACGACGCGGTCGGCGCGCCGGTCCGGTTCGTTCAGGACAACCATTCGCGCTCGGCCCGGGGTGTGCTGCGCGGCCTGCACTTTCAGCGCGCGCCGCATGCCCAGGGCAAGCTGGTGCGCGTCACGCAAGGCAGTGTCTTCGATGTGGCGGTCGACATCCGGCGCGACAGCCCGACCTTCGGGCGCTGGGTCGGCGTCGAACTCAACGGCGTCAGCCACCGCCAGCTGTGGATCCCGGGCGGCCTGGCGCACGGCTTCCTGGTCACCAGCGACAGCGCCGACTTCCTGTACAAGACGACCGACTTCTACGCCCCCGACTGCGAAGGCGCGGTGCGCTGGAACGACCCGGCGCTGGCGATCGAGTGGCCGCTCGATGGCGCGGAGCCGACGCTGTCGGGCAAGGATGCGGCAGCTCCGCTGCTGGCTGAACTGCGCTGACGAGTCCGGCTGAACGCCCGGTCACAGCGATGGGCTGGCACGCCCGGCTGACACTCGACTATGTGCAACGCGACGGCGCCACCGTGGCGCGCAGCCGCCACCAGGGTCCGCTGCGCGTGCTGGCCAGTCTCTACCCAGAAGGCCCGGCGGTGTGCCACCACGTCGTCGTCCATCCGCCAGGCGGGCTCGTCAGTGGCGATCTGCTCGAGCTCGAACTGACGCTCGGTGCCGGCACCCATGCGCTGCTGACCACACCCGGCGCCACCCGCTACTATCGCAGCTCGGGCGAGGCCGCAGGCCAGCAGGTGCAGGCACGGCTCGGCACCGGCGCGCGCCTCGAGTGGCTGCCGCTCGAGACGATCTGCCACCGCGCGACCCGAGCCGAAAACCAGCTGCGATTCGAGCTCTCCGCCGGCGCCGAAATGATCGGCTGGGACCTGCTCGCCCTCGGCCTGCCGGCCAGCGGCGAACCCTTCGACCTCGGCAGCATGCGGCAGCAGATCGAGATCACGGGGACCTGGCTCGACCGGGCGCTGGTGGATGGCACCGATCGCCGCTTGCTCGACTCGCCGCTCGGCTGGGGCGGTCGGCGCGTGTTCGGCACACTGTGGTTCGCCCGCGGCGACCGCATCGCTGCCGACACGCGCCAGGTGCTGCTCGACGCCGCGCGCGACGCCGCAGCAACTTCGAGCCTGGCCGATTGTTTCGGCGCCACGGCCGTCGATGAACGACTCGTCGTGGTGCGCGTGCTTGCCCACCGGGTCGAACCGGCCATGCAGCTGTTCAGTGCGATCCACCGAGCCTGGCGCGCGGCGGCATGGCAGCTGGCCCCGGCCGCGCCTCGCATCTGGCACACCTGAGCCAGGCCGACGCAGCCGGAATCAGCGCTGACTGCGCGCCTTGCGCTTGTCGACGTCGGCGAGCTGACCCTTCAGCAGCGACAGCAGCACGCGCGCATTGGCCTCGGTCAGGCTGAGGACGCTGGTCGGCGCGCCATCGCCGGCGACCGGCCGCGGCGAGATCTGGGCATCGATCGCAAACTCGACCAGCCCGTTGCCGCTGGTCGCGGCCTTGAGTCGCTGAACTTCGATGTGATGGGTCTTCACGGCCAATTGCCTTCGGGCACTGTCAAGGGCTGCCATTGTCGCCGCGCCGGCGGAGCCGACAGCCCGAGGGCTGCGGCGACGCGTGCTGCGCAGTTGATCGTGCGCACCTCGACGTAGGCCGCCTCGGCCTGCGGATAGTGCCGACGCAGCAGGTGCAGCCACTGCTTGAGCCGCCCGGGCCGGTGCCGTTCGTCGACATGGCCGGCCAACACCTGCCAGTAAGCCTCGAGAAGCGTCTTCACCATGGGCCATGGCACGGCGGCGCCGGCAGCCGCCGCGGCCGCCCGATCGGCGGCGACGATTTCCAGCGCCAGTCCAGGGTTGGCGACCATGCCGCGTCCGAGCATCAGCGAGCTGCAGCCCGAGGCCATGCGGCAGGCGCGCGCGTGGTCGACCGTCCAGATCTCCCCATTCGCGATCACCGGCACGTCGACCGCCTCGCGCACGGCGGCGACCTGCTCCCAGTAGGCGGGCGGGCGATAGCCGTCGAGGCGGGTGCGCGCATGCACGACCAGTTCCTCCACACCATTCTCGACCAGGGCCTGCGCACATTCCACGGCACGCGAACCGTCTCGCACACCGAGCCGCATCTTGGCCGAGACCGGCATCGGCGCCGGCACCGCTTGCCGCACCGCGGCCGCGATACCGGCCAGTCGCCCGGGCTCGTCGAGCAGACTGGCACCGCCGCCGTGGCGATTCACCACCTTGGCCGGACAACCGAAATTGAGGTCGATGCCGAACGGGCCGAGCGAGGCCAGCCGCGCCGCGTTGTCGGCCATGCAGACCGGATCGGATCCGAGCAGCTGGGCCCGCACCGGAACGCCCGCCGGCGTTCTCCCGCCATGGCGCAGTTCCGGAACGATGCGCGTGAAGAGGCGTTCCGGCAGCAGCGTGCCGGTGACGCGGATGAATTCCGAGACACAGCGGTCGATGCCCCCGCAACGCGTCAGGATGTCGCGCAGGCTGGCGTCGAGCAACCCCTCCATCGGGGCCAGCAGCAGGCTCACCGTCAGCGCAGCCGGGTCAGGCCGTCGCGGTCCGACGCAGCGACCCGACAACTTTCATCACCAGCACCGCAAGCGCCCCCGCAACCAGTCCGACCAGGGCGTTGGCCAGCATCGGCAGCAGCCATTGCAGTGCCCCCGCCTGCGCCTGGGCAAAGTCATCGATGGCATGCCCGAGCGGTCCGATGCCGTGGGCGATGATGCCGCCGCCGACCAGGAACATCGCTGCGGTACCGGCGATGGCCAGTCCCTTCATCAGGTAGGGGGCGATGCGCAGAATCGCCCGCCCGGTCGCAGCCGCCGCAGCCGAAGCGGAGCGGCTCAGGTACAGGCCCAGGTCGTCGAGCTTGACGATCCCGGCGACCAGTCCGTACACACCGACCGTCATCACCACGGCGATCGTGACCAGCACCCCGAGCTGGGTCGTGAACGGTGACGCCTGCACCGCACCGAGGGTGATGGCGATGATCTCGGCCGACAGGATGAAGTCGGTCCGGATCGCGCCCTTGATCTTCTCCTTCTCGAATGCGACCAGGTCGACGGCCGGGTCGGCAACGGCTCGCGAAAGTGCCGCATGCGCAGCCTCGTCGTCCTCCCGGCTGTGCAGGAAGCGATGGGCGAGCTTCTCGAATCCCTCGTAGCAGAGATACAGGCCGCCGGCCATCAGCAGCGGCGTCACTGCCCATGGTGCAAAACGACTGATCAGCAGCGCCAGCGGCACCAGGATCAGCTTGTTCAGCGCCGACCCCTTGAAGACACTCCAGACGACCGGCAACTCCCGGTCAGCCGCGACCCCGCTCACCTGTTGCGCATTCAGCGCCAGGTCGTCGCCCAGCACGCCGGCGGTCTTCTTGGCGGCAACCTTGGTCAGCACCGCCACATCGTCGAGGATGGTGGCGATGTCGTCGAGCAGCGTGAGCAGGCTGGTGGCCATGGACGGGATCCGTTTCAGGGAAGTCAGGCGCGGATGGTAGGGCATGCCTGCCGGCGGACCCGTGCCGGCCCGGCGCGCGCTGGCGCCCCGCCATCGGGCAGCACACAGCCGCCGCCGCGCGCGGCCGTCCGAGCTTCGATACCGCCGTGCGGCGGACAATGCGCAGCATGAACCTGATCTATGTTGCCGACCCGATGTGCACCTGGTGCTATGGTTTCAGCGCCAGCGTCGACGCCCTGCTGCGCGAGCCCGGCGCGGCAGCGCCGCTGCAGCTCGCCTTGCTGATGGGGGGTCTGCAGCCGTTCACGACCACGCCGCTGTCGAAAGCCCATGCCGGGCTGCTCGAAGCGGAGTGGCAGCATGTCGCAGCCGCCACCGGCGAAGCATTCTGCGGCACCGGTGCCAGCGCACTGCACAGCCCCGGTTTCCGCTACGACACCGAGCCGGCGAGCCGCGCCGTGGTGGCGGTGCGAAGCATCTGGCCCCGCTCGGTATGGCGCATGTTCCGCGCCCTCCAGCGGGCTTTCTACGCTGATGGGCGCGACATCACGCAGGCCGTCGTCCTGGCCGACATTGCTGCCGAGGTCGGGATCAGGCGGACCGATTTCGCCACCGCCCATGCCTCCCAGGTCATGCGAGACGCGGTAAGGCAGGAGTTCGTCCAGGCCCGCGGTGCGGGGCTCGATGCCTTTCCGATCCTGCTCCGACAGACCGCGGCTCAGCTTGTACCTGTGTGCCGGGGATACCTCAGCCCGGCCGAACTGCGCGGACAGGTCGAAGCCATCGCGGACGCCCGGTGACCCGTCGCGGCCGGCCGGCCGGGGGAGCGGTCAGTGTGCGGCTGCCATCGCCGGACGCACCACCGGGAAAGCGAATTCGCGACCGACGACCGCACGCGCATACAGGTAGTTGGTGCGCGCGCGCTCGCTCAGGCTGTCGAGTGGTACATGCCCGCCGTGATCGCACGGGAACGACATGGCGCGGCCCTCGCTGAACAGCGACTGGAAGCGCAGTTCGTAGTCGCAGGTCGGGACTGGGAGGGTGTTGGTGTCCATCATCGGGCTCCGGATCTGTTCGAATGGACTGCTGTCGTTGTGTTCAAGCCTAGGCGCACTCGGCCCGCAGCGCATTGGACGCACCCCGCAACCGGGTGTCAGCGTTGCAGCCGGTGGCCGGTAAGAGAATGGACGACACGAAGCGCGCACCCGCCCGCGAGATGGAGCCGTTGCATGAGCCTGCTGCTGATTCGCCACGGCGAAACCCGCCTGAATGTGTCCCGCGTGCTGCAACCCGCGGACACGCCGCTCAGTGAACGCGGGCTCGCACAGGCCTCGGCACTCGGGCAGCGGTTGGCGACGCTCGGGCTGGCGGGCATCGTCAGCAGCGACCTGCCGCGCGCGCAGCAGACCGCAGCCCGACTCGGCGCCGCCACGAATCTGTGCGTGAGATTCGACGAACGGCTGCGGGAACGCGATTTCGGCGCTTGGCGCGGACTCCCATACGACCGGTTCGATTCCGACCCGCTGGCGATGGAGCAGGCGCCGCCCGAAGGCGAATCACTGCCGCAGTTCCACGCCCGTGTCGCGGCGGCATTCGTTGCGCTACTTCAGCTGCAGCAGCGCCTCGGCGGGCCGTTGGCAGTGGTCAGCCATGGTCTGGTGGTGCAGGCCATGCTGAGCCGCCATGCAACGGCGACTGCCGGTCAGCGGCCGCCGCCGCGCATGCGCAACGGTTCGCTCAGCATCGTCTCGGCAGTTCCGCCGCACCGGGCCGAGCTGATCGACTGCACACGCCACCTCGAGGCCGGGCTCGTCAGTGACGGCTCGAATCTGGCAGGCGGCTGAACAGCGCCTGCGGACCACCGCTCACCGTCAGAAAACGCTCCGGTGCAGACGGATTTCCTCGACCCGGGCGCCGCCGATCTCGACCGTCTTGGCCGATGTCGGTTCGCGCTTGAAGCCGGCCAGTTCGATGAAGCGCATCGAGCGCTCGAAGCGCATCGGCATCCAGATGCTCACCTTGATGCAGCCTTCTTCCTGCAGACCGTCGCGCGCGGCATCCCACAGCGCCAGACCGACACCGCGGCCCCAATGCTGCGGATGGACGTAGAGGGCCCAGACCTCGCCATTGGTCGACGGGGTGCCCTTGTCGCGCGAGCGGTCGAAACCGGCGAAGCCGACCACCTTGTCGTTTTCGGTTGCGACGATGACCTGCGGCTCGCACAGGTTGATGGCCTCGCGCCAATAGGCCTGGCAGCGCTCGATCGACAGGGCGTGCAGGGCTTCGGCCGGCCCGGACCGGGCCACAGCAGCCTGCCAGGCCGCGACATGGGCCTCGGCAATCGGCTTCGCGTCGCGCAGCGAGGCGGGACGGACCGGAAAGGTGACGCGGGCAGGGGACAGTTCGGCGGAAGACGGGGACATGAGAGGAAAATTCACTGAAAGAAACAGGTGTTGGTTTTTTTCGGACCGCGGATTGTCGCCGCAGCGCGGCAGCGATGCGATTTCAGGCTTAATTGTGACAAGCGCGCGACAGCGCGGCGCAACTGGCGATCGTCAGCGCAAGCCAGGCCGCGCCCGACGCCGCACCGCCGATCACGTCGCTGAGGTAATGCGCCTGCAGCAGGATGCGGCTGGCGCCAACCAGCACCACCACGGTGGCTGCGGCGCACAGTGCCGGCATCAACCAGTGCCGCGGGGCCAACCGCCAGCACAGGTAGACCAGCATGCCGAAGCAGACCACCGCGCCCGAGGTGTGGCCGCTCGGAAAACTGTATCCGCCGAAGGTGGTCAGTTCAAGATCGGCCACTGGCCGGATGCGGGCATACAGCCCCTTCAGCGCCGGATTCAGCCAGGCGTTGCCAAGCAGGGCCATCGCCCAGCCCGCCAGCAGCAGCCACTGGCGCATGCGCACCAGGGCAGCGCCGACTGCCAGCCCGACCACCGCAAGCAGAGGCGGATCGCCGAGCAGGGTCACCGATCGCATCGCCAGACTGGCCATGGGTGACCAGGCCAGGCGCGCCGACTCGGCTGCGACGATGTCGATCGCCAGCGGGGCGGCGCGCCAGCCGCGTGCCAGCACCACCACCACGACCGTCCCGCCGGCCAGCGCTGCGAACGCCAGCGCCAGCCCGACGCGCGGCGCTGGCCCGTGCCAGCCAGCGCGGCCGGAGCGCCGGTCGAGGCGGCCCGCCAGGCGCGCGACGCCAAGCGACACCCCCCAGGCGAGCAGCAGCACCGCCGCCACATGAAGCCAGAAACCGGGCACTCAGATCGGCGCGCCGCCAGCCTGCGGCGTCGCCGGATCGAAGCTCATCCGATGCCGATCGACGCTGGCAAACTGGCTGCTCTCGGGCTGGTAGTCGTAGCGCTCGACCAGCGCCTGGCGCGGTGCCGCGTCAGCAGTCAGCGCGTCGCTGCGGATCAGGTTGACCGAATTGTCCGCTTCGTGCCGGATCCGGCTCGACAAGGCGGTACCGGCCTGAACCCCCCACAACGGCCGCGGCAGACGCGGCTCGCGCAGGTGCAGCGCCTGCACCGCCGGCAGGTGGATGTGCCCGCTGAGCAGCAGATCGGCGCCGGCGGCGGCCCAGCGCCGAATCGCCCGCGCATGGCCGTGCAGCAGGTCGTGCTCGTCCTCTGGCCGGCTGACCGCCAATGGCTGGTGGGTGACGACCACGCGCAGCTGCTGCGGACTCGCGCGCTCGAGGCGGCGCGCCACCTGCTCGATCTGGCGCCGCGAGAGCTCGCCGTCGACATGCCGGTAGCGCCGGGTGGTGTTCAAGGTCAGGACCAGCAGGTCGGACGCCTCGAATTCAGGCGTGATCTCGGCGCTGAAATAACGCCGCTGGCGGGCATGCGGGGCGAACAGGCGCGACGCCAGGTTGAACAGCGAAATATCGTGGTTGCCCGGGATGGCGAGCACGCGCGGCACCTGCAGCCGATCCACAAAGGCGCGCGCCGCACGAAACTGCGACGGCTTGGCGCGCTGCGTGATGTCACCCGACAGCACCAGCAGGTCCGGCCGCAGGCGGTGCGTCAGCTCGACCAGCGCTTCGACCACGCGCGGCCGTTCGGTGCCGAAATGCGTATCCGAGATCTGCAGCAGCGTCGTCATGCGTCCGAACCTGCATCTCCCGACGGGCGCCGGATCAGCCACAGCGGCTGCGGATCGATGCTGAAGACCATCGGCGGCTTCATCCAGACGATCTCGCCATCGGTCGCCAGCTTGAACCGCTTGCGCCCGAAGCGCCGCCTGGCCGGCTCCACCTGGAGGGTCGAGAACGCCAGACTGCGCACGGTCTGCGCATCGCCGAGCCGCCCGAGCGCACCCCGCAGGGCCAGGCCGAACATCGTCGCGGTGCTGATCGCCTGCGGCGCGAGCGCCACCAGCAGGCCCTGCTCCACCGCCGGCGCCTGCTCGATGCCGATCTGCTCGAGCTGCAGGCGGTTGTTGCCGACGAACAGCGTCGGGGTGCGCAGGATGCGCTGTCCGCTGGCATGGTCGGCGCCGATGCGCTCGCGCTGCTCGGAGTGCCAGCCGATGTCGAGCAGCAGCTGGCGATGGTCGCGCAGCAGGGTGAAGATGGCGGCGAAGATCGCGATCAACCGGCTGCGGCCGAACCGGTTCTTGAACGCCTCCCGGTCCTCCAGCAGTTGCGGGTAGAGACCGAGACTGGCATTGACGAGGAAGATGCGGTCGTTGACCCGGCCGACCTGCACCGGCTGCGGCGCGGCGCTGAGCAGGAGTTCGAGCGCTTCCTCCGTTTCTTCCGGGATGCGGTGCGTACGGCCGAAGTAGTTGAACGTACCTTGTGGCAGCACGCCGAACGCGCATCCGCTGCCGAGCACGGCGTGGGCCACCGCGTTGATGGTGCCGTCGCCACCGGCTGCCACGACCACGCCGCCGACTGCCTTGGCCGCTGCGACCGCCTCCGCCGCGGCGGTCGATGACCTTGCCCCGGCGATCGACGAGGAACAGCCGGTGCTCCCGGCCCGCCGACTCCAGCGTGCGCGCGATCAGCTCGCGCCGCGTGCGCTCGTCCTGTCGTCCGGACCGGACGTTCATCACGATGCACAGCGGCCCGCTCGACGACGGCGCCTCACTCATTGCGGCAGCGCGTCGTGCAGCGCGACGAGTTCGAGCGTCAGCTTGTGGCGCGGATCGAGGTAGATCATCGGCATCGACTGGTCATGCGACTCGCGGATCTTCACCGATGCGCTGATGTACGGCTGCAGCACCGGCAGGCCCTCGTCGATCAGTTCCTGCACCAGCCGCTGTGGCAGGTTGGCCCGCGGCTGGAACTGGTTGACGACGATGCCGTCGATCTTCAGGTCCCGGTTGTGGTCGGCCTGGATCTCCTTCACATTCTCGAGCAGCGAATACAGCGCCCGGCGCGAGAAGTCGTCGCAGTCGAACGGAATCAGGCAGCGCTGTGCGGCGATCAGGGCCGAGCGGGTATAGAAGTTCAGCGCCGGTGGCGTGTCGATGTAGATCCGGTCGAAATCGCCACCGATCTCGCCGAGCGCCTCGCGCAGCTTGTAGATCTTGTGGCGCGACTCGAGCTTGCTCTGCAGATCCTCGAGCAGCGGCGACGACGGCATCAGCGACAGCCGCTCGAAGCGGGTCGGGTAGACGAACGCGGCCGTCGCCTTTGGCCGGGCCAGAAACTTCAGCGTCTGATCGAACCACTCGGCCAGATTCGACAACGGCGCGTCGGCACCGGCGCCGAGAAGATAACGCGTCGAATTGCCTTGCGGATCCAGGTCGACGACCAAGGTGCGCAACCCCTGCTGGGCACTCACCGCTGCAAGATTGCAGGTGAGCGTCGACTTGCCGACGCCACCCTTCTGATTGAACACGACTCGCCGCATTGGAGCTTCCCGGTTGATCGACACCGCGCCCGAGCCGCTCGCCCGGGCACGCATCTGCGAATGGATCCAGGGTGCAGATTGTGCCCTGCAGCATGCCGCCGCCGACGCTGGCATCATCCCGCCCTGTCCACGACAATGCGCGGCCGATGCGCCTGATCCGATTTCCACTCCAGCTGATTCGTTCCACCTCGGTGCGCGTTGCCTGTGCGACGGTGCTGGGTGGCTGCATCGGTGCTGCGAGTGCGCAGCCGGCCAGCGATTCGCCGCCCGCTGTGTCGCCGCCGTCTGCGCCGGCCAGCGCGCCGGCAGGTGCAACCGAACTGCAGCCGGTCCGCATCACCGGCAGGGCCGGCAGCGATACCGATGAGCAGCGCCGGCAATCGACCGCCGCCAGGATCATCGTCGGACGCGAGGAGATCGACCGCCATGGCGACAGCAACATCGGCGAGGTGCTCAAGCGACTGCCAGGCGTCACCACCGGGGGTGCCCCCGGGCGACGCGGCGGGCCGCGCATGCGCGGCCTGGGCGGGGGCTATACCCAGCTGCTGATCAACGGCGAGCCGATCCCAGCCGGTTTTTCGCTCGAGTCGGTGCCGCCCGAACAGGTGGAGCGGATCGAGATCCTGCGTGCGCCCAGCGCCGAATTCGGCGCCCGCGCCATTGCCGGCACGATCAACATCGTGCTGCGCGAGGCGCTCCAGCGCCGACTGAACGACGTCAAGTTGACGCTCGCCTCCGAGCAGGACCGCCTGTCGCCGAGCCTGAACTGGACGCGCAGCGACCAGCTCGGCGATGCGCCGGGCAGCAGCTACAACCTGACGCTGTCGGCATTCCGGCGCAATCGGCTCGACCCGGTCGACACCCTCTACACCGTGACTGACCAGGTCAGCGGCGAAGCGCGCCTGCGCCAGGTCGAGACCGGCAGCGACCTCGATCGCCGGGACGGCGTCAACCTGAGCACGCGGCTGCAGTGGCGTCTCGGGGAAGGCAGCAGCCTCAGCCTGCAGCCATTCGTCTTCGCATCGCAGTCGACCAGTGTCGGCACGCGCCGGCTCGAGCAAGCTGTCGGCAGCGATGCGCCCCCCTACGCCACGGCCCGGCTCGACAGCGACAGCCGGTTCGGCGTGGCACGCATCAACACCCAGTGGCAACAGCGGATCGGCAGCGCGAGTCGCCTCGACCTGCGCCTGGGCGGCGGCGGCTTCGACAGCCGGTCCGGCAGCCGGCGCAGCGAATTCGATGCGGAGGGACGGCGCAACCGCGAACTCGACGAGCGCGCGTCGATCAGCGAGCGCTCGCTGACCACGCTGGGCAAGCTGTCGCACGAGCTCGCCAGCGAGCACAGCCTGGTCGGCGGCTGGGACGGCGAGCTGACCCGGCGCACCGAGCAGCGTTCGACGCTGCAGGATGGGGTACCGCTGCTGCCGGCCTATGCCGACGAACTCGACGCCGAATCGCGGCGCCTGGCGCTGTTCGTCCAGGATGAATGGAGCCCGAGCCGGCAGTGGTCGGCGTATGCCGGACTGCGCTGGGAGGCGATCGAGACGCGCGGCAGCGGCTCGAGTGCCGCCGCGCGCCGCAGCGCGGTCTGGACACCGCTGCTGCAGGCCTTGTGGCGCCCCGAGCCGCGCAGCCGCGACCAGATCCGGATCGCGCTCACCCGCAGCTACAAGTCGCCGACGCTGCGCCAGCTGATCGCCCGGCCTTCGCTGTCGACCCGGCCGAACAGTCCGAGCAGCCCGGATGCGATCGGCAATCCCGACCTTCGCCCGGAACTGGCCACCGGCATCGACCTGGCCTTCGAGCACCACCCGGTGGGCGGCGGGCTGCTCAGCGCCAACCTCTTCTACCGCCAGATCGACGACCTGATCCGCAGCGTGACCGCGCAGCAGACGGTTGCCTGGTCGAACCAACCGCGCTGGGTCAGCCAGCCGCGCAACGTCGGTGGCGCGACGACCCGAGGCATCGAATTCGAGGCCAAGGCGCGCCTGAACGACGTCTGGAGCAGCCTGCCAGCGGTCGCGCTGCGCAGCAACCTGAGCCTGTTCCGTTCGCAGGTGGACGGCGTCCCGGGTCCTGACAACCGGCTCGACGACCAGCCGTCGGCCACCGCCAACCTGGGGGCCGATTACCGGTTCCGCAGCCTGCCGCTTTCGCTTGGCGGCAACCTGAACTGGACCCCTGCCTATGAAGTCCAGCAGACCGAGACGCAGCGGCGCAGCAACAGCACGCGACGCAGCTTCGAGGCGTTTGCCGTCTGGACCTTCAGTCCGGGCGTGGCATTGCGGATTTCCGCCAACGACCTGCTGCCGCTCGACTACACGAGCACCAGCAGCATCGATGTCGACACGCTGCGCGATGCCACAACCACCCGCAGCGATACCCGCACGCAGTGGAACCTGCGCCTCGAGCTCAAGCTCTGAGAAAGCCGGCCTGGCGGATTGCCAGGCGACGCTGCCGCCTAAGCGGCCGGCATCAATTCAACCGGGCGCCCGCCTTCGTCGCCCGCATCGTCATCGGTTTCGTCGCCGAGAAAACCGCCGCTCTGGTGTGCCCACAGGCGCGCATACAGCCCGCCCCGGGCAAGCAGGCTGCGATGATCACCTTCCTCGACGATCCGTCCCTTGTCGAGCACGATCAGCCGGTCCATGGCGGCGATGGTCGACAGCCGGTGTGCGATCGCAACCACGGTCTTTCCCTCCATCAGCCGATACAGGCTGCGTTGGATCGCCGCCTCGACTTCGCTGTCGAGTGCGCTCGTCGCTTCGTCGAGCAGCAGGATCGGCGCATCCTTGAGCATGACGCGCGCGATCGCGACCCGCTGGCGCTGGCCGCCCGACAGCTTCACGCCGCGCTCGCCGACATGTGCTTCGTAGCCGGCGCGGCCCTTCGGATCGGTCAGGCCGAGGATGAAGTCGTGTGCCTCGGCGCGGCGCGCGGCTGCGTTCATCTCGGCATCGCACGCCATCGGCCTTCCGTACAGGATGTTGTCGCGCACCGACCGGTGCAGCAGCGAGGTGTCCTGGGTCACCATGCCGATCTGCTCGCGCAGCGAGTCCTGCGTCACCTCGGCGATGTCCTGGCCGTCGATCAGGATCTGGCCGGATTCGAGGTCGTGAAAGCGCAGCAGCAGGTTGACGATCGTCGACTTGCCGGCACCCGAGCGTCCGACCAGGCCGATCTTCTCGCCGGCTTCGATGCGCAGCGTCAGATCGTCGATGACAGGCTCGCTGCCGCCATAACCGAAGCCGACGCGGCGGAACTCGATCTCGCCGCGCTCGACCTGCAGCGGCGCCGCATGCGGCCGGTCGACCACCGTTTGCGGCCGGCTCAGGGTCCGGATGCCGTCCTGCACGGTCCCGATGTGCTCGAACAGCGAGGCGAATTCCCACATCACCCAGTGCGAGATGCCATTCAGCCGCAGCGCCATCGCGGTGGCGGCGGCGACGGCGCCGACACCGACCTCACCACGCGTCCAGAGCCACAGCGTCGCACCGGCCGTGCTCGCGATGAGCGCCATGCTCAACACATGGTTCACGATCTCGAAACCGGTGACCAGCCGCATCTGGCCGTGCGCGGTGGTCATGAACTCCTGCATGGCGGTGCGCACGAAGCCGGCCTCGCGCTGCGTGTGCGAGAACAGCTTGACGGTCGCGATGTTCGTGTAGGCATCGGTGATCCGGCCGGTCATCAGCGAGCGCGCATCGGCCTGCGCCTTGGCAACCCGTCCGAGGCGCGGCACGAAATAGAACATCGCCCCGACATACAGGATCAACCAGCCGAAGAAGGGCAGCAGCAGCCAGGCATCGAACCCGCCGACCACCGCCACCATCGTGACGAAATAGATGACGACGAATACCAGGATGTCACCCAGGATCATCCAGACATCGCGCACCGCCAGCGCGGTCTGCATCACCTTGGTCGAGATGCGGCCGGCAAATTCGTCCTGGTAGAAGCTGATGCTCTGATTCAGCAGCAGGCGGTGGAATTTCCAGCGCAGCAGCATCGGAAAATTGGCGGCCAGCGCCTGGTGCTTGAACGTCGTCTGCAGCGCGATCAGCAGCGGACTGGCAAGCAGGATGGCGCCGAGCAGCAGCAGGTTGCGGCGCTCGGTCTGCCAGAAGGTCTCGCGACTGGCCTGGCCGAGCCAGTCGACGACGCTGCCGAGCATGCTGAACAGCATCGCCTCGAACGCTCCGATGCCGGCGGTGAGCAGCGTCATCGCGGCGATGTACGGCCGCAGCCCTTCGGTGCAGCGCCACAGGAACGCGAAGAAGGTCTCCGGGCGGGGTTTCCGGCGCCTGATCCGGGTAGGGATGGACCAGGCTTTCGAAGGCTTTCAGCACGCAGATCTCCGCACGGGCGAGGTAACGCCTCGGCACGCCGGTCGGATCGACGGCGTGCGCGGCGGGTCTCGCACGATAGCTCAGCCGTGTCGCCCGCGCCGGCAGCGCGTCGGTACGCGTCGGCTTCCGCATCGTCCGGCACCTTGAAGACGCGCATTCAAGCCCCATGTCTGGTGCTGGGGATCGGGGTCGGTTATCGTAGGGATCGTGCGGCCGGACCCTCCGGAACGCCGGCCCTCTGAGACAGGGTGATTTTTACAGGACACATGGCAATGAAAAACCGCTGGATGGCAGCCACGATGGCAATCACGATGGTGATCGGCACCCTCGGTGCCGCACTCGTTCCGACCGATGCCGAGGCCAAGCGCTTCGGCGGCGCGCGCTCGCAAGGACTGCAGCGCAGCGTGCCGGCGCAGAAGCCGACCACGCCTCCCCCATCGCAAGGGGCTCAGCAGAATGCGCCGACCAACGCCGCCGCGCCGACCGCTGGCGCGGCCGCCGCCGCGCCCAAGCGCTCGTGGATGGGCCCGATTGCCGGACTGGCCGCCGGCCTCGGGCTGGCGGCGCTGTTCAGTCACCTCGGCATGGGCGAGGAACTGGCCAATTTCATGATGATCGCGCTGATGGTGGTCGCGGCGATCGTCGTCATCCGCCTGCTGATGAAGCGCTTCGGGTCGAATCGGTCGGCACCGGTCGGTTCGCGGCTGCAGGCAGCCGGCATGGGCTCGATGCAGCAGCCGTTCGAGCGGCGCGTCGAGCAGCAGCCGCTGGGGACATCGGGTTCGGGCGCAGCAGCCCCGTTCGGTGCCGCTGGCGCCGGTGCGATGGCCGCTGCGGCCATGCCGCAGGACCGTTCGCTGCCGGCCGGATTCGATGCACAGGAATTCGAGCGCATCGCCAAGATGATCTTCATCCGCCTGCAGACCGCCAACGATGCGGCTGACCTGAACGACCTGCGCTCCTTCACCACGCCCGAGATGTTCGCGGCGGTGCGCCTCGAACTGCAGGAGCGCGGCAGTGCGCCGCAACACACCGACGTGCTCAAGGTCGAGGCCGAGGTGCTCGACGTCGCCGAGGAAACCGATCGCCAGGTCGTCAGCGTGCGGTTCCATGGCTTGATCCGGGAAGAGCGCGATGCCGCGGCAAGCGACTTCGACGAGATCTGGCACCTGGTGAAGCCGAACGACGACAGCCGTTCCTGGGCGATCGCCGGCATCCAGCAGCGATAGCACCGCAGCCCGGCGCGCACAGGCGAACCGGGCTGCCGCTCCTGCGCAAACGGCATGCCATCGGCATGCCGTTTTCACGAAGATCAGCGCGACGATGAACAGGCCGATCATCATGAAGCCGATCACGACCTTGGCGAGCAGGCCTACCATGATGCCGAGCCAGGTCGCGATGCCGACGTGAACTGCGCGGCGTTGGTCCCGGATCGCGATGTACTCGCCGATCGCGGCGCCCACCAGCGGCAGGAACAGCACCCCGACCAGCCCGGCGAACAGCCCGGCGACGGTGCCGATCATCGCACCGATCACCGCCTGGCGACTTGCTCCGACCTTGCGCGCGCCGAGCAGCCCGGACGCATAGTCAAGCACCCAGGCAATCACCGCCAGCAGCGTGATCGCGGTCAGCATGCCGGCGCCGACCTTGACGAAGCCGTCGATCCACGCCCCCAGCACGATGCCGGCCAGGATCAGCGCGGTGCCGGGCAATGCGGGCAGGATGGTTCCGGCCAGCCCGGCAACGATCAGCAGCACCGCCAGCATCCACCACAGCAGGTCGGTGCTCATGGCAGCCGCCGGCGAGCGGGCCCTGGAGGTGCGGCGGCAATGTCGAATGCGTGGCGATCGTTCGGTCATCCTGGGTGGCGTGCATGACGCATGACGCTGCAGGCAGCGGAGCACCGAGCATCGCAGACTTCGGTCCTTCCCCGAGCCCCCGCTGCCTGGACGACAGCCAGTCGCGATCCGATGGCTGGTCCATGCCAACGCTGCAGCTGCTGCACCTCGACGCCGCCTGCATCGTCGTCTGCAAGCCGGCCGGCCAGCCCTCGGTGCCGGGACGCGGCGTGCTGGCCGCCGGCAGCTGCGTCCAGCAGGTCCAGGCGCAGCTGGCCCGAAGCCCGGATCGTGCACCGTCTCGACATGGCGACCTCGGGCGTGCTGCTGTTTGCGCGCGGAGCCGACGCGCAGCGTCAGCTTCAGCCGGCTGTTCGAGTTGCGGCAGGTCGACAAGCGCTACGTGGCGCTGGTTCGCGGACGGGTCGGCGCCAGCGTCGGCGACCGCGGCGAGATCGACCTGCCGCTGGCCGCCGACTGGCCGAACCGGCCGCGTCAGCAGGTCGACCGGGTGCATGGCAAGCCGTCGTTGACACGCTGGCGCGTGCTGGCGCACGATCCGGCCGGGCGCTGGACGCGCCTTGAACTGGCGCCGGTCACCGGTCGCTCGCACCAGTTGCGCGTGCACCTGCTGGCGATCGGCCATCCGATCGTCGGCGATCCGCTGTACGGCGATGCCGGACGAAGCGCCGCGCCTGATGCTGCACGCGCAGGCGCTGCGGTGCCGCCATCCGCTCGACGGCACCGAGCTGCAGGTGCAGGTCGCCGGCGCCGTTCTGAAGCTCGGCGCGACCCGGCTTGTTGCTATGCTGCCCGGTCCGTCACCAGACCGTGATCACGAGCCATGCCGACACCCGGATCGCTGCACATCATCACCGGCACGTCGCGCGGGCTCGGCGCCGCCATCGCCGAGCAGCTGCTCGAGCCCGGCGCCACGCTGCTCTGCATCGCCCGCGGCCGGCATCCGACCCTCGACGAGCAGGCCCGCGCGTGCGGCGCGACCGTGCTGCAATGGTCGCGCGATCTGTCCGATCCACGACCCGTGGCCGCCGAACTGCGCGCCTGGCTGGCGCGTCGGACTCGAGGGCCTGGCGCCAGCGCCGACCTGATCAACAACGCCGGCATGATCAGCCGCATCGGACCGGTCGACGAGGCTGGCGACGAGGAGTTGTCGCGGGCGATGCGGGTCGGTCTCGAGGCGCCGCTGCTGCTGATGTGCGGCCTTTCTGCGTGCCACGCGCAGCTGGGCGGTGCCGCGCCGCATCCTGAACATCTCGTCCGGCCTCGGCCGCCACGCCATGGCCGGCTCGGCCAGCTACTGCGCCGCCAAGGCGGGTCTCGACAACCTGTCGCGGGCGATCGCGCTCGACGAGGCGCGAGCGGCCGAACGGTGCCCGCATCGTGTCGCTCGCGCCGGGCGTGATCGATACCGACATGCAGCAGCAGTTGCGCAGCGCGAACGGCAGCGGCTTTCCGCAGCAGGCCCACTTCGTCGGCCTGAAGCAGCAGGGCCGCCTCGACTCGGCAGCCGACGCCGCGCGCAAGGTGGTCGACTTCCTGCGCCGGCCCGACTTCGGCAGCGAGGTGCTGGCCGACGTGCGCAGCAGCTGACAGGACCGCGACGACGGGCAGCGGGCCGGCATCAGGCCGCGGCGGTCCCTGGAATCCGCCTGCGCCGCAGCGTGACCACCAGCGTGTCGCGCCAGCCCGGCTGCGCCGGATCGAGCGGCTGGATCGGTGTCGTCTCATGGATGACCTTCGCATCGTCGAGCATCAGCAGCGTCCACGGCTCGGTCAGCGTGAAGCGCATGCCGGACGGCCCCTGCGGCATCGAAGACCCGCGTCTCGCCGCCCTTGATGCCGTGCGCGCGCCACCAGGATCACCGCCACCAGATCGACACCATCGCGATGCGCGCCTTCCGGCGTCGGGCGACCGATGCCGTCGCTCGTATCGATGCGGAACTGGTGTGCCTCGACATACCAGCGCGCCGGTCCCTTCACCTCGCTGGCGATCCGGGCCAGGCCCGACAGCAGCCCGCTACCAGCCGGCTGCGGCGGCGACCTCGGGCGCGATCGGCTCGAACCAGCGTTCGAGGCCGCCGTGCAAGGCGTTGTACTCGACCGGCTGCCAGTGCGCCCGGTGCGGCACTGCCGTCGACGCGCCCGCCGGCTCGACCACGTAGCAGGCATGGCGGCGGCGTCGGTAACGGCCGCCGTCGCGCAGATACTCGTCCGGCGGCAGCGCATCCCAGCTCGGTTCGAGCGTCGCGCAGCGCCGACAGGTCGACGCCGGCAAGCTGGCACAGCGTCGCCGCCTCGAGCACGGCATGGCCCGGCACCGCGCAGTCGGTCGGCAAGCGTCGGGGTGGAAACGATGGGGGGGTCGAAGCTGCATCGGACGAATCGGAAACGCGGTGTCGGATTGTGCCGCGCCGCGTCACCGCTCCATTACCCGCGCGCCACACAACTTCACCCGCGGCGCCGTGGCAAGTCGCCGCAAAGGATGCATGATGTCGCTTCCGGCGGCGGCTCCTCGCGCAACGCCGGCATCACTCGAACAAAGGAACTCAGATGCAAAGTCACCATCACGCATGCCAGGCAGAACCGAACCCGTCGCGGCGCAGTCGCCGCCATCGTGCTGGCCTTCGGCTCGGCCGCCGGCATCGCCCAGGCGCAGACCCAGGGCCCGTACGTCGGCGGCAGCGTCGGCGGGTCGCACTTCAAGGGCGGCCGCATCGGCGGCGCACCGGCCACCGACCGTTCGGCCACTGGTGCCAAGGTCTACGGCGGCTACCAGCTGACGCCGAACGTAGCGGTCGAAGCCGGCTACGCCGACCTCGGTCGATTCGACAGCCGTGCCGGACAGCTCGGCGCGGACGGCGTCTACCTCGATGCAGTCGGCAAGCTGCCGCTGACCGGACAATGGTCGGCCCTCGGTCGGGTCGGTGTCTTCAATGGCCGTACCGACGGTGTCGGTGGTGCCGGGCGCGCAACCAATGCCAAGGTCGGCGCAGGTGTCGAGTATGCAATCGACAGCAACCTCGCCGTCCGCGGCGAATGGGAGCGTTACCGCCTCGACACGCGCAGCGGCGGGGCGAACACCGACCTGTATTCGGTCGGCGTGAAATACGCCTTCTGACGGCACGTCGATGAACGCGCCGGCCGGCCAGCCGGCCGGCCGCGCTCAGCGGGATCCGGGGTCCGGCGCAGCCGCAATCCGGATCACGGATGTCACCCAGCCGCACCACCTGGCCGGCGCGCACCTTGCGTGATCGTGCCGACTCGGGGCGCTGGTCGATCGTGACCAAACCGGCACCGATCAGCTGTTTGGCCTCGCCGCCGCTGGACACCAGGCCGGTCGCCTTGAGCAAGGCATCGAGCGCGATGAATTCGCCGCGCAAGGCGAACTCGACCTCGGGCACCACGCGGCTCACGGCGCCGGATGGGTCGGATCGACCCACGGCACCGTCTCCGGTTTCTCGACCGGCTCGATGTCGAGGTTGACCGCCACCGCCTCACCGTCGCTGCGGACCAGCACGCATTCCAGCACCTCGGTCGCGGCTGGCATTGATCTCCTGATGCGGCACCCAGGGCGGCACGTAGATGAAATCGCCCGGACCGGCCTCGGCGGTGAATTCGAGCGCCTCGCCCCAGCGCATCCGCGCACGCCCCTTCACGACGTAGATCACGCTTTCGAGTGCCCCGTGATGATGGGCCCCGGTTTTGGCATTGGCATGGATGTGCACCGTGCCGGCCCACAGCTTGCGCGCGCCGACGCGCGCGAAATTGATCGCCGCCTGGCGGTCCATGCCGGGGGTCTGCGCGGTATTCGGGTCGAGCTGATCGCCAGGCACGACGCGCACGCCGTCATGCTTCCAGCGCGCTGCTGCAGACTCGAGGGATGGCGGTTCGGACGGATTCATCGACGGCTCCCTGCATGCAAGCGGATTCATTGTGCAGCAGCGCAGGCGCGGTAGACATGGTGGTGACCGCCAACGCCGCGTTTTCGGTCCGCACCCGGCCCCGCACGCAACAAGGACAGTGTCAACCCTCGACTCAGGGCCCCGTAAACATGGTGTACATTCCGTGCACAGTCATGCCCAAGACATTTCGTCTGGACCCTTTCCTTCTCGATGGCCCCGGTCGTCGGCATCGTCAGAAATCCCCCGGATCGGTTCTTGAGTGTTGCTGCATGCGCGGCATGTGCCGCGTGTTTAATCCGCTATGAAGCTAGAGAGTTAGGAATATCAATGACGACGCAAACCGGTACCGTGAAGTGGTTCAACGAGAGCAAGGGCTACGGCTTCATCGCTCAAGACGCGGGCGGCGCTGACCTGTTCGCCCACTTCCGTGACATCCAGGGCACGGGCTTTCGCACCCTGACCGAAAACCAGAAGGTCGAATTCGAAGTCAAGCAAGGCCAGAAGGGTCTGCAGGCAGCGAACATCCGTCCGCTGTAACAAGCGTACCCCAGATGCAAAAAACGCGGCCTCGGCCGCGTTTTTTTATTTCTGACTCGTTTTCGGGTCAGATCGACTCCCCGGTCACACAAGCGGGCGCCAGCTTCATGCTCCCGTGGTGCAGCAGGCGATAGGGTTCGGTCACGTCACAGGAGGCCGCGCCAATCGGCGCTTCCACTTCTGCACCCTTGACCGGAACAACGCGCGGCGCCGCTTCGTCGAGCCGAGCCGGTGCGATGGCCATCGTGTGGCCGCTGGAAACACTGCAACCGGCAATGTCGGCCGGAAGTTCGGGGGCGGCCACCGCAGCGGCCACGCTCGCGAGCATCAGCAGCCCGGTCAGGGTCATGTTGCGGGTCATCTGGCCTCCTCCATCAATGCGTAAAAAAACGGAACTCGTTGCAGGGAACTGTATTCACGGCCCGGTGCCGGGCCCATCGGCACCGGGCCTGTCGTGCCGTAGGAGCGCTCCGACACCTGCCACGCCCTCCGCGCCGGATCGATGCCGCGGTTCTCAGCGAGGCAGACCCGGTGCTGAATGACCCAGGTGCCGCAACGGCAGTCCATGCCCTGCCTAGGGAGTGCGCCGCCCGCTGGCTGGTCTAAGCTCGGGAGCCGGCGCCGCGTTGCTCCGGCCCGCCGCCGCACGGAGCGACCGATCGCGGTCAGCTGACGAGGAACTGCCGATGCCATCCCGAACCGCACGCGCCAGCTCGAGCGCGGACGAGATCCCGCTGCGATTGCACCTGGCCGGGCGCAGGACGGCAGCGGGACCGCTTCCGACCACTGCGGTGAAGATCCGGCGCAGCGAGCGAATCGAGCTTGGCAGCGCGCGCAGCGGCGAAGCACCACCGCTCACCGTCGGTGCGGCCGATGACGACGTGGTGCGGATCGAGTTCGAAGACGGGTCGACACTGTGGAGCCGGGCCGACGATCTGCTGCGCGAACACGGCCGACCCCAGGTCGGACGTGACGGCGCCGGTGGCGGATGGTCGATCGAGGAGCGGTTTCTTCCGCAGCGGCGCACCGATGCGCTGGCGGCCGTCGAGCCGCGGCGCGCTCGGGCTGGCGATCACCGCCCTCGAACTGTTCGGCGTCGACGTGAGCGGCATCACCGCGACCGAACTCGGGAGACGGCTCGAGGCTGCCCGGCTCGGGCGAGCGCCCGGTCTGTACCGCATCAGCCTGGATGGCGAGGCGCCGGTCTTCACGCCGATCGCCGGTGACCGCACCAGCCTGCCTTCTGACGTTCCGCTGCTGATCTTCCTGCACGGTACGGTGTCGAGTCTGCTCGGCAGCTTTCGCGACCTGTGGGATGGCGCTGCCACCAGCGCCCGCAGCGAGCTGGCGCAGCGCTTCGGCGACCGGGTCTACGCCTTCGAGCACCGCTCGCTCACCAGCAGCCCGATCAGCAACGCAGTCGAGCTGCTGCGCCTGCTGCCGGACCGGGCCCGGCTGCACCTGGTATCGCATTCGAGGGGCGGGCTGATCGGCGAACTGCTCGCGCTGGCGCAGCGCCAGCGCGACGCAGATGCCGGCGACCCGCTTGCCGACGCGGTTGCATCGGAGCTGTTCGCCGGCGACCGCACCGACCTCGACCAATTGGTGCAGTTGCTCGACTCCCGCCAGCCGACGCTCGAGCGCTTCGTGCGGGTTGCCTGCCCGGCGCGCGGCACCACGCTCGCTTCCGGTCGGCTCGATCGCTGGCTGTCGGTGCTCGGCATGATCGCCCCACCCGGGCTGGCCGGCGACCTGACCGATTTCCTGCTGAAGGTGGTCAAGGAGCGGACCGATCCGCGCTCGCTGCCCGGGCTCGAGGCGATGATGCCCGCGCTCTTCGCTGACGCGCCTGCTGCATTGGCCCGGGCTGGTGACGCAGGCCGACCTCAGTGTGATCAGCGGCGATCTCGATCCGCAGGGGCGCTGGGGCAAGCTCAAGCTGCTCGCCGTCGACTGGTTCTACGGTTCGGACCACGATCTGATCGTCAACACCGGCTCGATGAGCGGTGGCATCGAGCGCGCAGCCGGACACGCACGTCAGCGCCTGGCGCAAGGTCCGCAGGTGCACCACTTCAGCTACTTCACGAATGCCGAGTCGCTCGGCTGGCTGGTCGGCGCGCTGCTGCGTGCCGACGATGCCGACGCCGGCTTCGGGCCGCTTGCGCCATGGTCGCCAGAGACCGAGCCGCGCTCCCGTGCCGCGCTGCGCGCGAGCCGGATCGCCGGCAACGATCGCCCGATGGCGCTGATCTTGCCGGGCGCGCTCGGCAGTTCACTCGGCGTCGATGGCAGGCCGGTCTGGCTCGACCACCGGACGCTGTTCTTCGGCGGCCTCGGCCAGACTCGAGATCAGCGCCACCGGCGTCCAGACCGGTGAACTGCTCGACGGGCTGTACGCCCCGCTGCTCGAATACCTCGCCGACAGCCACGCGGTGTACACCCTGCCCTACGACTGGCGCCGCTCGGTCCGCGATGCGGCTGCACAGCTGGCGCGTCGCCTGGACCAGTTGCTGCCGCTGGCCGCAGAGCGCGGTGTGCCGCTGTGCATCGTCGCCCATTCGATGGGCGGGTTGGTCGCCCGTGCGCTCCTCGACCGATCCGGTGGGCCGCGCGGCATGGCAACGCTGGGCGGCACGGCCGGGCAGTCGCCTGCTGATGCTCGGCACGCCGAACGCGGGATCGCACGAGGCGATGCGCTGGTTCACCGGCTTCAACCCGACCCAGGCGCGGCTCGCGCTGCTCGACCTGACGCGCGGCGTCAACGGCGTGATCGAGATCGTGCGCCGCTATCCCGGCATCGCAGAGCTGCTGCCCACTGGCACCATCGCCGGCCCGCACGACCACCACGATCCGGCATTCTGGCGCGACCTGCGCAAACAGCTCGGCGCCGGCTTCAACCCCGTCGATGGCGATGTACTGGCACCCGCGCGCGCCACCTGGCGCGCGCTGGCCGAGCATCCGCTGCCACTGCCGGCCGCCGCCAGCGACACCCCGCTCGCCGTCTATGTTGCCGGACAGCAGCCCGCCACCGTGATCGACCACCAGGTGGTCGAAGACCGCTGGATGAACTGGCGCAACGAACTGCAGTTCATCGCCACGCCGCATGGCGACGGAACGGTGAGCTGGGCCTCGGGCCGGTTGCCCGGCGTCCCGATGTATCTGGCACGCGGGGTGGCCCACGACGACCTGTGTTCGCACACCGCCGATCCCGACCTGTTCGCCGGCTACCGCGAATTGCTCGAGACCGGCCGGACGGCCCGCCTGCCGCTGCTGCCGGAGCCGTCGGCGCGCTCGGGCGCGGTCGCCACCGACGACGCCGCACTGCGCTTCGTCTTCAGCGAGCCGCCACCCGACGCCTTGCCCGACCTGGCGGACCTGCGGCGCAGCGGCTTTGGTGCCCGCGCCACGCGTCAGGCGCGCGCCGCCAAGCCGCCGCCACGCCCGCCGCTGCGGCTCACGGTCCAGAACCGCAACCTCAAATACCTCGATCAGCCGCTGCTGATCGGTCACTATGCCGCCAGCCGACTGACGAGCACCGAGGCGGTGGTCGACCGGCAGATCGGCGGAGCGATGTCGCAATCGCTGGCCGCCGGTCGCTACCCGGAGGCGCCCGGCACCCACCAGATCTTCCGCAACCGCCTGCTCCACACCCTGCTGCCGGGCCAGCTGCCTCGGCCGGCCGCGGCGATCGTCGTCGGGCTCGGTGCCGAAGGCCAGCTCCGGTTCGCCGAGCTCTCGTTGACGGTGCGCCAGGCGGTGATTGGCTATTCACAGCAACGCCTCGAGGATGCGGCCGGTGGCAGCGACAAGCGCGATTTCGAGATCGCCGCCACCCTGATCGGCAGCGGCGGGCTCGGCATCGATACCGGCACCGCGGCAAAAGCGATCGCACTCGGGGTGCAGCAGGCGAACCGGCGGCTGGCGCAGATCGGGGACGGTGCCTGGCCGCGCGTGCGCCACCTGCACCTGGTCGAGCTCTACCTCGATCGCGCCACCGAGGCCTTCCACGCGCTGCAGGTGCTGGCATCGGCTGACTCCGACAGTTTCGCCCTCGATCCGGAACTGCACATCGACACCGGTGCCAAGCGGCGCACCATCGACTCCGGCTACCGAGGGTCGCGCTACGACTGGTTCTCGGTGCTGACGCTGCGCGACGACGCGGCGCCCGACACCACCGGCCGCCGGGCCATCGCCTTCACGCTCAGCACGCGGCGCGCCCGCTCCGAGGTGCGGGCCACGCGCGCCCAGTGGCCGCTGCTGAACACGCTGATCGGCGATGCATCCAACAACGCGAACCAGGATCGCGCACTCGGCCGGGCCCTGTTCCGGCTGGTCATCCCGAGCGAACTCGAAACCTTCCTCGGCGGCAACAGCAGCGAGCGCGCCACCGACCTGGTGATCGAGCTCGATGACGGCACGGCGGGCATCCCATGGGAGCTGCTCGACGCCCGTGCCGACGATGACAGCGGCATGCCGTGGTCGATCCGCACCCGGCTGCTGCGCCGGCTGCAGACCAAGGTTCCACCCGGTGATGTGACACCGCGCGACGCCAGCGCCGACGACTGCATCCTCGTGATCGGCGAACCCGAGGTCGACCTGCGCCGCTATGGCGCCCTGCCCGGCGCGCGCCGCGAGGCCGAGGCGGTGGTGCGGGCCCTCAGCGCCGCCGGCGGCATCGAGCCGCACCGGGTCCACGCCTGCGTCGCGCCGGCCAACGGCATCGGACCGAATGCGCGTTGCGTCATCACCCAGCTGCTCGCGCGCGATTACCGCGCCCTGCATGTCGCCGGTCATGGCGAACCGGGTCCGGACGGCGGCGTCGTGCTGTCGCATCAGAGCGTGCTCGGTCCGCGCGAGGTGGGCGCCATGCGGCGCATTCCGGAGCTGGTGTTTCTCAACTGCTGTCACCTGGCGCGCGGTGCCGACGAGGCCCTGCTGCGGATGCCGACGACCGACCGTGTCGCCTTCGCTGCCGGGTTGGCGCGTGCGCTGATCGGCAGCGGCGTGCGCTGCGTGATCGCCGCCGGCTGGGCGGTCGACGACGATCCGGCGGCCGAATTCGCCACCTGTTTCTACCAGCACCTGCTCGCCGGACGCCGCTTCATCGACGCGGTCGGGTCGGCCCGCCTGCAGACCTGGCAGCGCTTTCCTGACAGCAACACCTGGGCGGCGTACCAGTGCTATGGCGACCCGGACTGGGTCTGGCAGGCGCGCGTCGGCGATGCGCAGAGTCCGGCGGCGACACCCGGCGAACCCCTGCTGCAGGCGATCGCCTCACCGCCCGACCTGGCGCTGGCGCTCGAGAACCTGACCCTCGATGTGCGTTTCGGCGACCAGGACCGCCGGCCGGTGCTCGATGCGCTGGCCGCGTTGGCGGCACGCCATGCCGACGGGTGGGGCCGCATGGGCGCCGTTGCCGACGCCTTCGGCACCGCCTACCTTGGCTGCGGCGCGCTGGCGGAGGCGGCCGTCTGGTTCGCCCGCGCGCTCGCCGCAGAAGACGGCAGCGCCAGCCTGAAAACGCTCGACCAGCTGGCCAACGCCAGGGCACGCGCCGCGATGCAGTTGCCGCCGCAGCCGGCGCGGATCGAGATTGCCGCGGCGATCGAGCTGCTGAAGCGCGCCGAGGCAGTGCAGTCGACGCGCGAACGGCGCAGCCTGCTCGGATCGGCCTACAAGCGGCTGGCACTGCTCGAGATCGGCGAACTCGGCGAAACCACCGACCCGACCGGCGGCGCCGACCCGGCGGCGGCAGTCGCCGCGCTGAGCGAGTCGGCGGCGCACTACGCCGAAGCCGAACGCCGCGGCGGCGACCTGACCGACAGCTTCTACCCCGGCCTGAACCGCATCGCGGCCCAGACCTGCCTCGACCTGCTCCTGCACGAACGCACGCAGACCAGTGTCGAGGCGCTGCGCTGTTCGTCGGTCAGCGGCTGGCTGCAGCGGCGCAACCGCGAGCAGCCCGACTTCTGGAGCATTGCCGGCGTCGCCGAGCTGCAGGTGATCCAGGCGCTGATCGAGCGCCGGCTGGCGGACCAGCTGCCGGCCGTGCTGCGCGCGCTCGGCGATCTGCACGACCGCCAGCCGGCACCTGACCAATGGGCCTCGGTGCGCGACCAGGCCCGCCTCGTGCTGCTGCCGTACCTTCGCCGCGTCACGCCATCGGAAACCGCCGCCGCACGCGAGCTGCTGGCCGCGCTCGACCGCTGGTGCCGCTGAAGGCGCCGCCGATGCAAGCCGACCCTGCACCCGTCGGCCTGCCGGCCGCCGTCCGCCAGGTGCTGGTGTTCTCGGGTCACCGGGTGGATGCGCCGCAGCGGCGCATGGCGCGGTTTCCGCCCGGCCTGGTCACGGCGGTCGAGCGCCGGATCGGCGACGAACTCGACCGCCTCGGTGCGGGCGCGGAAGATGTCGCGCTGAGCCAGGCCGCCGCCGGCTCCGACCTGCTGTTCATCGAGTGCTGCCTGCGCCGCCGCGTAGCCTGCCGGGTGCTGCTGCCCGAGCCGGAGTCCGACTTCATCGAACGGTCGGTCCTCACCAGCTGCGACGGTAGCGCCTGGCAGGCGCGCTGGCAGGCGGCTCGGCGCCGCCTCGAGCAGCCGCCGCAGATCCTGCCGGACCCGGCGGCGGGCGACCGCTACCAGCGGTGCAACCGCTGGCTGCTGGCCAGCGCGGTGGCTGCCGGAGCCGAACGCCTGCGCGTGCTGGTCGTGTGGAACGGCGCCGACAGCGACGGCACCGGCGGCGTACCCCAGCTGATTGCCGAGGCGCGCCGGCACACCGGACACATCACCTGGATCGATACGCGTGCACTGCGCAGCCCGCAGGCGGCGCCGTGACACCGGCCGCCCGCGCCTGCGCCGGCGCAGGCGCAGGCGGCGCCTCAGGACGCGGGCGTGCGCATCGTGACAAATTCCTCGGCCAGCGTCGGGTGGATGCCGAGCGTGGCGTCGAACTGCGCCTTGGTGGCGCCCATGACGAGCGCGACCGCAAACCCCTGGACGATCTCCCCGGCTTCGGCGCCGACCATGTGCAGTCCGACCACGCGGTCGCTGTCGGCAGCGACCACCAGCTTCATCAGGCAGCGTTCGTCGCTGTTCGACAGCGTGTGCTTGAGCGGGCGGAAGTCGCTGCGGAAGATGCGCACCTCGCCGTGGCGCTCCCGCGCAGCCTGCTCGCTCAATCCGACGGTGCCGATATTCGGATGCGTGAAGACAGCGGTCGGAATCAGCGCCGGATCGAAGCGGCGCCGGGCGTCGCCGAACAGGCGGTCGACGACGACCATCGCCTGGGCCAGCGCAACCGGCGTCAGCTGCGGGGCGTCGGTCACATCGCCGACGGCATGGATCGAATCGAGGTTGCTCTGGCCGACCTCGTCGACGATCACCGATCCGTTCGGCCGCATCGCGACACCGACTTCGGCCAGCCCGAGTCCGCGCGTATTCGGTGCCCGGCCGGTGGCCATCAGAACGACGTCGGACGGCACCATCGAGCCATCGTCGAGATGCACATGCAGCCCGGCCGCACCGTGGCCGATGGCCACCGGCTTGCGGCCGAAGCACAGACGCACGCCCTTCTTCTGCATCTCGTCGGCGATGAAATCGGCGATGTCGGTGTCGAAACCGCGCAGCAGCCGCTCGCCACGGATCAGCTGCGTCACCTCGGCGCCCAGGCCGTTGAAGATCGACGCCATCTCGCAGGCGATGTAGCCGCCACCGACCACGGTCAATCGGCGCGGGAACTCGGGCAGGTCGAACATCTGGTCCGACACCACCGCATGCTCGCAACCCGGGATGCCGAGGTCGACCGGGTGGCTGCCGGTGGCCACCAGGATGTGACGCGCGCGAACCCGCGTCGGTGCGCCGCCGTCGCCGGATTCGACACGCACCTCATGCGCCGATTCGACGACCGCATGGCCGCGCAGCAGCATCGCGCCGGCGCCGTCGAGCAGCCGCTCGTAGACCCCGTTCAGCCGCGAGATCTCGGCCGCGCGGCGCTGCTTCAGCAGCGACCAGTCGAATCCGCGCTCGACCGGCTGCCAGCCGAAGCCGACCGCCTCTTCATAGCCCTCGCCATAGCCGGCGGCGATGCTGTAGAGCTTCTTCGGGATGCAGCCGACATTGACGCAGGTGCCACCGGTCGGCCCCCGTTCGGCAACCGCGACCCTGGCGCCGCCCTGCGCCGCCAGCCGCGCCGCCCGCACCCCGCCGCTGCCGGCGCCGATGACCATCAGATCCACATCCAGTTCAGCCACTACACTCTCCGAATCCGCCTGCAGCGCCAGGTTGGCACTGCTCGTCCCCCATCATGCCAGCGGATGCGCCGCCCCTGGCCGAGCCCCGCCAGGCAGACCGAGAGCGCGTCATGCGACCCATCCGATTCCTGCTACTCCTGCTGCTCGGGCTTGTCGCGATCGCATTCGGCGGCGGGATGCTGTTGTCGCCCCGCTTCACGGTCATGCGCAGCGTCGAGATCCAGGCGTCATCCGAGGCAATCTATCCACTGCTTGCCGACCCGCGCAGCTGGGCAGCGCTGGTCGGCCTGGAACCGGCGTGATCCGGCGATGCAGACCAGCTACAGCGGCGCGCCGCTCCGGCGCCGGCGCCGGCTGGGCGTGGCACAGCGAGTCGCAGGGCGATGGCCGGATGGCATTCACCGCCGCCGAAGCGCCCCGCGAGCTGCAGTACGAACTGCATTTCGATCGGTCCGGCAATGCATCGACCGGTGCCTTCCGGCTCGAGCCGATCGGTCATGACACGACCCGTGTCAGCTGGGTGATGAATGGCGACCTCGGCGGCAATCCGCTGATGCGCTGGTTTGCGCTGGCAGCCGACCACCTGATCGGCGCGCGACTTCGAAGCCGGGCTGGCGAATCTGAAGCGGCTGGTCGAGCGCCGCTGAGGCCGCGCTTCAGGCGTCGCCTGCGGCGTCGGCGGGCGGCGCGGCGGCATCGATCGTCTGGCGTGCGATCCAGCATTCCCCGGGCCGTACCTCGACCGGCCGACCGATCGCTGCCGCCTCGACGCACAGCATGTGGTGCCAGCCATCGTCGGGCAGGTCCGGCAGCCGCGCCGCCAGGTCCGGACCCGGATTCCACACCACGACATCGTTGAAACCGTGGGCTGCGATCAGCGAGCTGCCGCCCCGCATCGTGCAGGGTCAGGGGGCGTGCCGCGTCGAAATAGATGCGGTCGAGCTCGCCCTGTGGCACCAGCTGCGGCTCGGTCTCGATCTGCTCGGTCTGGGCGACCTTGTCGAAATAGCGCAGCCGATGCAGCCCTTCGAGGCGGGTGCGGCTGACGTCATCGACCTGCAGGTAGGTATGCAGCGCGGCCGTGAAATGCATCGCCGTGGCTGGCGGCGCTGCCTCTTCCGGCTCCCGGTGCTCGATCGCCAGTTCGACGTCGAGGCGACTGCCGCCGATGCGAACGCTCAGCTCGGCAACGAACCGGTGCGGCCAGAGGGCCCGGGTCTGATCGTCGTCGACCAGCCGCAGCACCGCGAGCGCATCCTCGCCACGCTGCTCGACGCTGAGCGACACGCCAGGCCAGGTTGCGGGCAAAGCCGTGCTTGGGCAGGTCGCCGCGCTGGTCGAACTGCGGGAAGATCACCGGCACCCCGCCGCGCACCGGCTGTCGACCGTCGAGCACCGCCTGCGGCGACAGGTAGAGCTGCTCGATCGCGTCGGGCGTGGTCCACGACACCAGCTGGGCACCGTGCAGCAGCACGGTCGCCCGCGCCCCGTCGCCACTGCGCAGCACGAGCGCCGGCAGGCCCTGGTAGTCACCGAGGCTGTGCGGGGGGATGGTCATGGCGGCAGCACGGGCGAAGTCGATTCAGGAAGGCACCGATTGTGCCGCCGGCGGCGGCAGTCGGGCCCCGCAGTCGCGGCAGTAGCGCGCGCTCAGCTCGTGTCCGACGCTCAGGCATTCCGGGCAGGTGCGCGTGGTTGGCGGGCGGATGCGCTGGACGGCGAACTCCGCACCGACGATCCCGGTCGGCACCGCCAGGATGCCCCAGCCGATCAGCATCTGCCACGATGCGATGAAGCGGCCGAAATCGGTCTGCGGCGTGATGTCGCCGAATCCGACCGTCGTCATCGTCACGATCGCCCAGTAGATGCCGACCGGGATGCTGGTGAACCCGTTTTCCGGCCCCTCGATGACGTACATCAGCGTTCCCATCACCAGCACGACCATTGCGATGAACAACAGGAAAACGAGGATCTTGCGACGGCTCGCGCGCAAGGCGGTGCCGAGCGACTGGAACTCGGCAATGTAGGCACCCATCTTGAGCACCCGGAAAATGCGCAGCAGGCGCAGGATGCGCACGTCGATCAATGCCGACAGCCCGGGAATGAACAGGGCGATGTAGGTCGGCAGCACCGAGATCAGGTCGATCAGTCCGAACGGGCTGCGTGCATAGACGGCGGGGTGTCGCACGCACCACAGGCGCGCCAGGTACTCGGCCGTGAACAGCAGCGTGAAACCCCACTCCGCAACCATGAAGGCGTCGCCCCAGCGGGCACGGATCGGCTCGACGCTGTCGAGCACCACCACGCACACGCTGGCCATGATGGCCCAGATCAGCAGCAGGTCGAAACGCCGACCGGCCGGCGTATCGGCTTCGAAGATCACGACGTAGAAGGTGCGCCGCCAGCCAGCTGCCGGCGCCCCGAATCGGCGGCGGTTCTCGTCGGGCGGTGACTCGGGCGTGCGGGAGGGGTCGTTCATGGCGCGATCGGGCCGGTCATTGTGGCAAGACCCTGTCACGCGCGCTACAGGCAGGCGCGGCCGGGCTGCCGATAATCGCTCATGACCACGCCGGCTGCCGAAACCATTCCCCTGATCCCGCTCGCCAGGCTGCTGGCTGGACGCCGGATCGAGTGCCAGCCGGGCCAGGCCCGGGTTGCATTCGATGTCAGCGACGACTGGCTGCAGGGCCGCACCGCGTTCGGCGGCCTGAGTGCCGCGCTCGGCGTGCAGGCGATGCGCGACGCGGCGTCGGCGTCGGACTGGCCGACTGAAGTCGGGCTGCGCGCACTGCAAATGAGCTTCGTCGGACCGGTCGGTGCCGGGCCGGTCGAGGTCGAGGCCCGGCTGCTGCGCGAGGGTCGCAACTTGCGGCAGGCGCAGGCGACGCTGCACCAGCATGGCCGGATCGTGGGCGTTGCGCTCGGCGTCTTCGGTGCCGATCGCGGATCGGCGCTCGCGCCGGTCGGACTGCAGCAGGGACCCGCCCGTGCGGCGCCCGGCTCGCTGCCCCGCTACGGCTACCGTGCCGGTTCCGACAAGCAGTTCCTGCGCCATTTCGACCTGCGCTGGGATGACGGCCCGATGCCAGGCAGCGGCGGCAGCGGCAACGCGACGCGCATCCACATGCGCCTGGTCGACGGCGACGGGCTGGATGACGAACTGAAGACGGTGCTGCTGGCCGACGTGTCACCGACACCGGTCCTGGGGCATTTCAGGCAGGCCGCGCCAGGCAGCTCGGTCACCTGGGCGCTCGAGCTGCGGCCGTCGCCCGATTCCGAACCGGCAGACGGCTGGTGGCGCGCCGACAACGAGTCGGTGATCGTCGGCGGTGGCACCGTCAACCATGCCGCCCGCCTGTGGGCGCCTGGCGGGCGACTGGCGGCACTCGGCTACCAGCTCGTCGCGGTCTACGGCTGAACACCGGCGCGCCAGGCTCCCCCCGAGGCAAGGGGGGAGCGGGGTTGCACGGATTGCGATCGCCAACCGCCGGTCCTACTCTGGCGCAACGGGTCCGGACTGTGCTTCGGGGCCATCAGCAGGTCGCCGGAATCGGTGCAGACAGGACGGGTGCTAACGTGTTGGTCGAAGTGGTGGGGTTGTCGCTGGTCGGGGTGTTCACGTATGTGACGTGTCGGCGCATGCGGTTGCGCGAAATGCAATTGCTGCGCCGCCAGGGCAGCAGCCTGCTGCGACTCGAGTTGCGACGCCGCGTCGAGATGCGCTCCCATGCCGACGGCGGGGGCGGACGATCCTTCCCGGAACCGGTCGAGACCCGCAGCCTGACCTGGCTGGTTCTGGAACTGCCGTGCTGGAGCCGGCGCGAAAGCATCGGTCTGCCGCCCGGCAGCGAAGGCCGCCTCGAGCAGGTGGCCGCCGACGAATGCGATCGTCACTTCGCATCCGACTACCGGCTCGCCAGCCGGCAGTTCGAGCCGGCACGCCAGCGCGCGACGGCCTCCTAGGCATTCCGCGACAACTCATTCGACCGTCTCGGCGATGTAGCGGCTGACACTCGGCGGCTCGTCGCCCAGGTGAAATGCCAGACGGCGCGAGCGCAGTCCGACATCGGCGGCGGTGAATCGCTCGAGCCGGCGCTGGTGCTCGACCCAGTTCTCGTCGACGAAATATTCGATGTAGCGACCGGGTTGCGAGGCATCGAAGAACAGCCCCCAGGACAGGGCTCCCTGGCGCAGGCGGGCGCGGCGGGTTTCCTGCATCACGGCCTTGAAGGCGGACGCGCCGGCCGGATCGATCAGGTACTCGACCGTCACCATCACCGGCCCTTCCCCGCCGTGCAGTTCGATCGCCGGCGGCGGTGCGTGGGAGCCGGCGTGCGTCGGCGTCAGGTCTTCGTCGACCGCGGTGCCGACGACCAGGCGCCGCGTCACCAGCAGCAGCAGCGGGCCGAGCAGCGCCGACGCGATGACCGCGGTGGCAACGCTCGACTGGCCGGCGACATAACCCCACAGCGCGGCGCCGGCGGCACTGCCGCCCATCAACGCCATCTGGTAGATCGACATGCCGCGCGCCCGGACCCAGTTCGGCAGCGCCATCTGAGCCGCCAGGGTGAGCGAATTGGCAACCGTGAGCCACATCATGCCGGCCACCATCATGGCCGGCACCGCCAGCCAGAGGTTGGGCGACAGGACGACGGTGATCGAGGCAGCGGCATGGATCGCCGTGCCCCAGCGAACCAGTTCATCGCGCCCGAGGCGGCCGCGCAGCAGCGGCAGCAGGAACAGGGCGACGACGACGGCGCCGACGCCCATCGCGGCGAGCAGCAGCGTGAAGGTCGGCGCGCCGCCGCCGAACTGGCGGGCGATCAGCGGCAGCAGCGCGGTGAGCGAGGTGGTCTGCAGGAAGAACAGGAAGATCCGGCCGAGCACGGCGCGCATGCGCGGAGACTGCTGGACATGCTGCAGGCCGACGCGCATCGCGCCGAGGAAGCGCTCCCCGGGCAAGGCACTGGGCTTGCGCTGCGAGCGCCAGCGCAGGATCAGGATGAAGGCAATCACCGACAACAGCGCGTTCAGCAGGAACACATATTCACTGCCGGCGCCGGCGAGCAGCGCGCCGGCGACCACCGGTCCGATCACGCGCGACATGTTCATCGCGATGCCGTTCAGCGCCAGCGCCGACGGCAGGTGCGCCCGGCTCACGATCTCCGGCACGATGGCGGCAAAGACCGGCCAGCGCATCGCCATGCCGATGCCGTTGGCGAAGGTCAGCGCGAGCAGCACCGGGCGCGGTCAGTCCATCCATGAAGGCCAGGATGCCGAGAACGACTGCGATCGCCGCCACCCACAGCTGGGTGAAGGCGAAATAGCGCCGCCGGTCGACGATGTCGGCGAGTGCGCCGCTGGGCAATCCGAGCACGAAGACCGGCAGGGTCGAAGCGGCCTGGACCAGTGCCACCATCACCACGCTGTCGGTCAGCGAGGTCATCAGCCAGGCCGACGCCACGTCGTTCATCCACATCGTCACGTTGGCCGCCAGCCAGGCAAACCACAGCATGCGAAAGACCGGCTCGCGCAGCGGCCCGAGCGGCGAAGACGGGGGGAGCAGCGCGTCGGCCGGCGGGTCAGCGGTGGCAGCCCGTTTGTCTTCGGCGGCGCTCATGGTCGGTCCGGCCTGTACAAATCCGGCCGTGCCCGCCCGGTGACCATGGCGCGTCTCACGCGCCGCCGGCCGATGCCGCGTCCCTGCGTGCGATCAGCTCGACCGCGCGCGGCTCGCGATCGATGGCACGCCGCAACGCCAGCCTGACCGCCTGGTAGTTGAACTCCTGGATGCGTGCATCGTCTTCGGCCAGCCAGTGGACGAAGACACCAACACAGATGAACAGCTCGTCGGCCTCGGTCGGGTCGATCGTGCCGTCCGCCACGCTGTCGACCACCGCCATCGCGACCGCCTGCTGGGCCGGACCGAACAGGTGCTCGGCCTGCTGCGCGCCGCGGATCCTGACCTTGTTGTACATCACCGTCGCCGGCCGGGTCATCAGATTGGGCTCGATGACCGCCAGCAGCGAGATGAAGCCCTCCTTGTTGCTCGTCAGCGCAGCGGCGAAGGCGGCCTCCACCGGCGAGCCGCGCGGCCCGATCAGCAGGTCGACATGCGCCACTTCATTGCCGTCACCGACGAGTGCCTCGCCGACGAGCATGCGGTCGATCCCGGACCTCATCGGCTCGGCTCAGAGGTCGCGCGAACCGGGAAAGGTACCGCGCCCGATCAGCCGCAGCACCGTGTCCGAAGCGGTTGCGCCGGCCGGTGGGCGGCGATCGCGCCGGCGCTCGATCTGTACACCGACCGCCTCCACATCGTCGAACTTGCGCGGCTTGGCGACCCGGACCATGACCCGGTCGGCAGCGAATTCGTCGATCGCGATGGCGGCGATGCGTTCCGCCAGTGCTTCGAGCAGCGTCGTCCGGTGCTCGAGCATCAGGCGCTGCAGGCGCTGCCTCAGCACGCCGTAGTCGATGGTGTCGGCAATCGCGTCGCTCGCGCCGGCACGCGCGCACCGCCGGCCGAGCGCCAGGTCGATGACCACCGGCTGCGGGAGGACGAACTCGCTCTCGTCGATGCCGATCACCGTCTGACCGACGAATCCGTCGATGAAGACCATGTCGAGCGGCTCGGCATCGGCGCCAAGCCATGCGGCGGGCTCGGAGGCGTCCATCCGCGCGGTGCTTCGATTCTGCTTCATGGCAACTCCTGGAGCGGTGCTTCGCCGGCGCCGCGCGCCGCGGCACGGTCCGGCCGCGCCGTCAGCGGCGACCGACGGCCTGCGCCGATCGAGCGCAGGTGCGCATTCTGGCGCAAGCGCGGTCAGGAGCCGGCGGCGACCGGCCGTCCGAGCGTCTTCAGGCGCATGCGCTGCAGCAGGACGATGAGCGCCAGCAGCGCCAGCGCCGGCAGGAACATCCACTCCTTGGCCGGGCGATCGGCTTCGACCTGGACGCTGACGACCTTGAAGCCCTGCTCGATCCCGAGCTTCTCGGCGCGCGAGCCGAAGCGCACCTGCGCGATCTGCATCTCCCCGGCAAACGGCAGCACCGTCAGGCCGGTTGCCGCCAGCCGCTGGCGCGCCGGTGCCGACTCGCCGAGCGGCAGCAGCACCCCCTTGCGGATCTCATCGCCATTGATGTTGGTCCCCTCGATCCAGATCCGCTGGCTGGCGCCCGCCGGCGCCGCCTCGACCAGCCGCATCAGCTCGGTCGGGGCCACGTCCTCGTAGGGCGGATGGACCATGTCCCACCAGAAGCCGGGGCGAAACAGGGTGAAGGTGACGAGCAGCAGCGCCGCCGTCTCCCACAGCCGCGAGCGGGCCAGGAAATAGCCCTGGGTGGCGGCGGCGAACAGCAGCATGGCAAGGGTGGCGCTGACGATCGTCAGCGCCAGGTGGAACGGCCCGGTGATGCCGATCATCAGCAACTGGGTGTTGAAGATGAACAGGAACGGCAGGATGGCCGTGCGCATGCTGTAGAAGAAGGCGGTGACGCCGGTCTTGATCGGATCGGTGCGCGCGATCGCGGCGGCCGCGAACGAGGCCAGACCGACCGGCGGGGTGACGTCGGCCATCAGCCCGAAATAGAACACGAACAGATGCACCGCGATCAGGGGCACGATCAGCCCGCTCTGCGCGCCAAGCTCCACCACGACTGGCGCCATCAGGGTCGAGACGACAATGTAGTTGGCAGTGGTCGGCAGGCCCATGCCGAGGATCAGGCTGACCACCGCGACCAGCACGAGCATCAGCATCAGGTTGCCGCCGGACAGCAGTTCGACCACCTCGGTCATGACCAGGCCGATGCCGGTCAGCGAGACGGTGCCGACGATGATGCCGGCTGCCGCCGTGGCCACGCCGATGCCGATCATGTTGCGCGCGCCGGCTTCCAGGCCGTTGACGAGGTCGCGAAACCCCTGCACCGCGGCCGCCGCATAGTCGCCACGACCGCGCAGCGCGGCGATGATCGGACGCTGCGTCAGCATCACGAAGATCATGAACAGCGTCGCCCAGAAGGCCGACAGTGCCGGCGACATCTGCTCGATCATCAGGCACCAGATCAACACCACCACCGACAGCAGGTAGTGCAGCCCCGAGCGCAGCGTCGGGCCGGTCTCTGGCAGGTGGAATACCGGCGCATCCGGATCGTCGAGCTTGAGTTCGGGTTGCTGTGCGCTCAGCCACAGCAGCGCCAGGTAGGCGCCGAGCAGGCCGGCGACGACGAGGTAGATCGCCGCCTCCGGCAGCGCCACCTTCAACCAGCCGATGCCGTAGTAGACGAGCCCGGCCAGCACCACGAACCCGGCCACCGTCGAGGCGAAGGAGGCCAGGCGCTGCAGCGCGGTCGCCTGCGAGTTGCGCGGCAGCCCCTTCAGATCGGCTTTCAGCGCCTCGAGGTGAACGATGTAGAAGAGCGCGATGTACGAGATGATCGCCGGCAGGAAGGCGTGCTGGATCACCTGCGTGTACGGGATGCCGACATATTCGACCATCAGGAAGGCTGCCGCGCCCATCACCGGCGGCATCAGCTGACCATTGACCGAACTCGAGACCTCGACCGCACCCGCCTGGTCGGGCCGATAGCCGACGCGCTTCATCAGCGGGATCGTGAAGGTGCCGGTGGTCACCACGTTGGCGATCGACGACCCCGAGATGATGCCGGTGGCGGCCGACGACACGACCGCCGCCTTGGCCGGCCCGCCGCGCAGGTGCCCGAGCAGGGCGAAGGCCGACTGGATGAAATAGTTGCCGGCGCCGGCCTTGTCGAGCAGCGATCCGAACAGCACGAACAGGAAGATGAAGCCGCTCGAGACCCCGAGCGCGACCCCGAACACGCCTTCGGTGGTCAGCCAGTGATGGGTCACCACGCGCGACAGCGAGGCCCCCTTGTGCGCGATCATGTCGGGCATGTACGGCCCGCCGAAGGTGTAGACGAGAAAGACCAGCGCGACGATCACCATCGGCAGGCCGAGGGCTCGCCGGGTGGCCTCGAGCAGCAGCACCATGCCGATGACGCCGACGACCAGATCCTGCGTGATCGGCTGGCCCGGACGGGTCGAGAGCTCGCGATAGAAGACGAACAGGTAGGAGGCGCAGGCCGCTCCCACGATGGCCAGGATCCAGTCCTGGATCGGTATGCGGCTGCGCGGCGACGACGACAGCGCCGGGAAGACCAGGTAGGCCAGGAAGACCGCGAAGGCGAGGTGGATCGCGCGCGACTGGGTGTCGTTGAAGACCAGGATGCCGAGCGTGAACGGCAGCGGCGAGGCAATCCACAGCTGGAAGATGCTCCACGCCAGGCAGGCGGCCAGGATCAGCCGGCTCGACTGCGGCCCCGGGACGCGGCCGCCGGCGTCGGAATCGGCCACCAGCTGATTGACGTCGACGGCACTCGAATCCGCCTGCTTCTTGTTGCCGAACATGGTCAGCCCCCGGTATGGTTCAACGCACATCGGGCCGCACGACCCGATCGGGAAGTGCGGCCCGCACTCAGCGGATCAGCCGACGTTCAGAGCCAGCCTTTTTCCTTGTAGTACTTCATGGCGCCGGCGTGGATCGGCGCCGACATGCCGTTGGTCACCATGCTCTTCGGGTCGAGGTGCGAAAACGCCGGGTGGAGCTTCTTGAACTCATCGAAATTCTCGAACACCGCCTTCACCAGTTCATACACGGTGGCATCGGCAACCTTGCTCGAGGTCACGAAGCTCGCCAGCACGCCGTAGGTCGGCACCGGATTCGCATGGCCGGCATACATGCCGCCCGGGATGCTCACCTTCGCATAGTACGGTGCGTCCTTGACCAGCTTGTCGATCGCCGGTCCGGTCAGCGGCACCAGCTTGGCGCCGCAGGTCGTGATCGGATCCTGGATGTTGGCCGACGGATGGCCGACGCCGTAGAAAAAGCCGTCGATCTTGTTGTCGCACAGGGCGGCGCCGTGCTCGTCGGCCTTGAGCTCGGAGGCAAGGCCGAAGCTGGCGGTGGTCCAGCCCATCCCCGACAGCAGCTCGTCCATCGACGCACGGGTGCCGGAACCCGGGTTGCCGACGTTGAAGCGCTTGCCCTTCAGGTCCTCGAACTTCTGGATGTTGGCTTCCTTGCGTGCCAGGACGGTGAACGGCTCGGGATGGAGCGAGAACACCGAGCGCAGATCGGCGAACTTGCCGTCCTTCTCGAACACCTTGCCGCCATTGACTGCGTGATACTGCCAGTCCGACTGGGCGACGCCGAAGTCGAGTTCGCCGGCGCGGATGGTGTTGATGTTGAAAACCGAGCCGCCGGTCGATTCGACCGAGCATCGGATGCCGTGCTTGGCACGGTCCTTGTTCATCAGGCGGCAGATCGCGCCACCGGCGGCGTAGTACACGCCGGTCACGCCACCAGTACCGATGGTGATGAACTTCTGCTGTGCGACGGCGGCGCCATGCGGCACCGCCAGCACCAGCGCGGCGGCTCCGAGTGCAAGCCGGATCGGGGCGAGAAATGATGTTTTCATCTGCGTGACTCCTGTTGAAGGTGAGCGAAAGGATGTCGACCCGGGTCGGGCCGGCTTTGAATCGGCCGGGTGCTCAGGATAAGCGTCCGGCCGACGGGATTTCTGAAATCGCCGCATCGATGGCCGCCGAAAGGCGCTCGACGATCGCATCGAGGTCCCGATCGTCGACGATGAACGGGGGCGCAAGCAGCACATGGTCACCGAGCTGGCCGTCGATCGTGCCGCCCATCGGATAGACCATGAGACCGCGCGCCATCGCCTGCGCCTTGATCCGGGCATGCAGGCGGTGCGCCGGATCGAACGGCGTCTTGCGCTCGCGTTCGGCAACCAGCTCGATGCCGCGGAACAGCCCCCGCCCGCGCAGGTCGCCGACATGCGGATGCTCGGCAAAGGCAGCCCGCAGGCGCTGCTGCAGGCCCTCGCCCTGGCGCTGCACGGCGGCGAGCAGGTGGTCGCGCTCGATGACCTGCTGCACCGCCAGCGCCGCAGCGCAGGCGACCGGGTGGCCGAGGTAGGTGTGGCCGTGCTGGAACAGGCCGCTGCCATCGGCGAAGGCCCGCACGATGCGCTCCTGCACCAGCACCGCGCCGATCGGCTGATAGCCACCGCCCAGGCCCTTGGCGATCGTCAGCAGGTCCGGCACCACCCCTTCCGCCTCGCACGCATGCAAGGTACCGGTGCGCCCCATGCCGCACATCACCTCGTCCAGGATGAGCAGGATGCCGTGCCGATCACACACCTCGCGCACGCCGCGCAGATAGCCCGGCACCGGGGTCAAGGCTCCAGAAGTGGCACCGCCGACGGTCTCGGCCACGAAGGCGATCACGCTGCGCGGTCCGAGGCGCTCGATCTCGTCGGACAACTCGTGAACCAGCCGAATTCCGTACTGCTCGGCGCTTTCGTCGGCTCGGCGGTCGCGGTATTCATAGCAGGGGGACACATGGCTGACCGGGATCAGGATCGGCTCGAACTGGCGCCGCCGCCATTCGTTGCCTCCGACCGCCAGTGCGCCCAGCGTGTTGCCGTGGTAGCTCTGGCGGCGCGCGATGAAGTGCCGCCGTTCGGGCTGGCCGATCTCGACGAAATACTGACGCGCCATCTTGAGTGCCGCCTCGACCGCCTCGGATCCGCCGGACACGAAATAGGCATGGCTCATGCCTTGCGGCGCGGTCGCGATCAGGCGGTCGCCGAGCTGCTCGCCGACATCGGTGGTGAAGAAACTGGTGTGCGCATACGCGATGCGGTCGATCTGCGCATGCATCGCCGCGATCACATCCGGATGGCCGTGGCCGAGGCACGACACCGCGGCACCACCGGACGCATCGATGTAGCGCCGCCCGTCGGCGTCGATCAGCTCGATGCGGTCGACCGCGACCGCGGTCGGCAGGTGGTGGCGCAGCGAGCGATGCAGCACGTGGCTGCGCATCGGGTCGGTCTTCATGTCGAGCTTGTCTCCTTCATGCCAGGTCATTGCGCGGGCCGGTGCGTTCCCAGTAGGCGGCGCTGTTTTCCAGGTGGTTGCGGGTGCGGCGCAGGTGCGCCTGCGCTGCGGCACCGGCACGCGCTGCCACGGCGGCGATCAGCGCCTCGGCCAGCGCCTGGGCCCCGACCGCCGAGTGAAAATGGGTCGACGACGCGGTGTCGTACAGCAGCACCTGCCTGGCACCGCGTGCCAGCGGGGACAACGGGCTGTCGGTCAACGCCACCACCGCGGCTCCGTTGCCACGCGCGAGTTCGACCGCTTCGACCGTGCACCGGGTATAGGGCGCCTGACTGACCGCGACCAGCACGTCGTCCCGGCGCAGCCGCGCGACCTGATCCAGTTCGGTTCCGCCGGGCCCGCTGACGAGGCGACCATTCGGCTGCAGCAGACCGTAGGCATAACCCAGGTAGAAGGCGATGCCGTGGCAGGCACGCATGCCGAGAAACCACGTCTCGGGCGCCTTGATCAGACCCAGCGCTGCTGCATCGATGTCGCTCGCCTGGTTGCGTCCGATCACCGAAGCGACATTGGCCTGCTGAAGCGCGACCAGGGATCGCACCACGTCGCCCGGCGAGCGGCTGGCACACCGCTGATCCCGCATGCGCTCGAACTCGGCGCCGGATGAACCGCCCGCAAGCTCACGTCGGAATGGCGCGCGCAACTGCTCGAAGCCGTCGAAGCCGAGACGGCGCGCCAGCCGCGTCATCGTCGCCGGCGACACCTCTGCCGCACGCGCCGAGTCGCGCATCGAATGCAGCGCCAGCGCCGAGCCGTGCCGCGAAACCCAGCGCGCAGCCCGCTGCAGCTCGGGGCTCAGGCTTTCGAAACGGTCTGCGATCACTTGCTGGATGGCGGTCGGTGACATGGCGGGACGGGCAGCTGAAACAAGTGTTGCACCGGATCTGCTGCGGAGCAATTGTTGCAAATACGTAGCTGCAAGCCACCCGGCCGCACGCGCACTCGCAGCACGCGCACAGCCTGCTGCGACCGTCTACCATCGGCTGGGTCAGACCGCCCCCGGCGTCGCAGTGACGCACGGGACCCGTTTCCCAACCGCGACGACCCGAACATGCTGAAACTGAGAGATCCCTCGCTGCTGCGCGAGCAGGCCTTCATCGCCGGCGCATGGTGTGACGCTGACAGTGGCAAGACGACCGAGGTGACCAATCCGGCCGATGGCAGCCGCCTCGGCAGCGTGCCGCGCTGCGGCGCCGCCGAAACCGCCCGTGCCATCGAGGCAGCCGATGTGGCCCAGCGCCGCTGGCGCGACACCCCGGCCAAGGAACGGGGCGCCGTCCTGCGGCGCCTGAACGACCTGATGCTGGCCAACGCCGACGACCTGGCGCTGATCATGACCTCGGAACAGGGCAAGCCGCTGACCGAGGCAAAGGGCGAAATCGCCTACGCGGCATCGTTCATCGACTGGTTCGCCGACGAGGCGCGGCGCATCTACGGCGACACCATCCCGGCGCCGCTCGGCGACCGGCGCATCATCGCGATCAAGCAGCCGGTCGGCACGACCGCCGCCATCACGCCGTGGAATTTTCCGACCGCGATGCTGACCCGCAAGGCCGGCCCGGCCCTTGCCGCCGGCTGCTCGATGGTCGTCAAGCCGGCGTCGCTGACGCCGTTCTCGGCACTGGCCTTCGCCGAACTCGCCGACCGCGCCGGCGTGCCGAAAGGGCTGCTGTCGGTGCTGACCGGATCGGCGGGCGAGATCGGCGGCGAGATGACGCGCAATCCGCTGGTGCGCAAGCTGACGTTCACCGGATCGACCGAGGTCGGACGCGAACTGATGCGCCAGAGCGCGGACACCATCAAGAAGCTCTCGCTCGAGCTGGGTGGCAACGCACCCTTCATCGTCTTCGACGATGCCGACCTCGACGCCGCGGTCGAGGGCACGATGGTCTCCAAGTACCGCAACACCGGTCAGACCTGCGTCTGTGCGAACCGCATCTATGTGCAGCGCGGCGTGCTGCAGGCGTTCACCGACAAGCTGGTCGCCAAGGTCGAACAGCTCAAGGTCGGACCGGGCACCGAGGACGGCGTGTCGCAGGGGCCGCTGATCGAGCAGAGCGCACTCGACAAGGTCGAGCAGCACATTGCCGATGCCACGTCCAAAGGTGCCCGGGTGCTGACGGGCGGCCGGCGACATCGCCTGGGCGGACTCTTCTTCGAGCCGACCGTGCTCGGCGGCGCGACCGATCAGATGCTGCTGTCGGACGAGGAGACCTTCGGCCCGGTGGCGCCGATCTTCGCCTTCGACACCGAAGAAGAAGTCATCGAACGCGCCAACCGCACCGAGTTCGGCCTGGCGGCCTACTTCTACAGCCGCGACATCGGGCGCGTCATGCGGGTCGCCGAGCGGCTCGAGTCGGGCATGGTCGGCATCAACACCGGGCTGATCTCGACCGCCGAGGCGCCGTTCGGCGGCATCAAGCAATCCGGTCTCGGGCGCGAGGGATCGAAGTACGGGATCGAGGAGTTTCTCGAGATCAAGTACCTGTGCCTGGCCGGGCTGGACCGCTGAGCGCAGGAGGCCGGCCCATGACCATCTACGATCGACACCTGGACCGCAATGCGGCCAACTTCGTGGCGCTGAGCCCGATCGCCTTCGTGGAGCGCAGTGCCGAGGTCTTCGCCGGCCTGCCGGCGGTGGTGCACGGCGCGCGCCGCTATTCGTGGGCGCAGACGCGCGACCGGTCGGCACGGCTGGCTGCGGCGCTGCGCGCGCTCGGTGTCGGTCGGCTCGACACCGTCAGCGTGATGCTGTCGAACACGCCGGAGATGGTCGAGGCGCACTATGCGGTGCCGGCGATCAATGCGGTCCTGAATACGCTCAACACCCGACTCGACGCATCGCTGCTGGCCTGGCAGATCGACCACTGCGAGGCGCGCGTGCTGATCACCGACCGGGAGTTCGCGCCGGTGATCGGCGAGGCGCTGCAGCTGCTGCGCGACAGGCACCACCGCACGCTGACGGTGATCGACGTCGTCGACAGCGAATTCACCGGTGCCGGCGATCGCCTGGGCGCGCACGAATACGAGGCTTTGCTGGCAGCGCACGAGCCGCTGGCCCGGCTGGCCGGTCCCGACGACGAATGGGACGCCATCGCCGTCAGCTACACCAGTGGCACGACCGGCGATCCGAAGGGCGTCGTCACCCACCACCGGGGCGCCTACCTGAATGCGGTCTCGAATGCGGCCACCTGGACCATGCCGCACTTCGCACGCTACCTGTGGACGCTGCCGATGTTCCACTGCAACGGCTGGTGCTTCCCATGGACCGTGGCGCTGCTCGGCGGCACCCACATCTGCCTGCGCCGCGTCGAGGCGGCCGCCATCCTGGACGCGATGCGGGTCCACGGAGCCGACCACTATTGCGCCGCCCCCATCGTCCACAACCTCATCTGGCAGGCCGATCCGGCCTTGCGCGCGGGCATCGCGCAGCCGGTGCGCGGCATGGTCGCGGGCGCCGCGCCATCGGCATCGATGATCGAGGGCATGGCGCGGATCGGCTTCGACATCACGCACGTGTACGGGCTGACCGAGGTCTACGGCCCGGCGGCGGTGGCGGTCAAGCAGCCTGGCTGGCAGGAGGCGGAGCTGGCCGAGCAGACGCGCCTGAACGGGCGCCAGGGCGTTCGTTATGCACTGCAGGAGGGCATGACGGTGATGGATCCGCAGCGCATGGCCGAGTTGCCGGCCGACGGCCAGAGCATGGGCGAGATCATGTTCCGCGGCAACATCGTGATGAAGGGCTACCTGAAGAATCCGGCTGCCACCGCCCAGGCGTTTGCCGGCGGCTGGTTTCACACCGGCGACCTGGCCGTGATCGAGCCCGACCGTTACGTCAGGATCAAGGACCGCAGCAAGGACATCATCATCAGCGGCGGCGAAAACATCAGCTCGCTCGAGGTCGAGGATGCGCTGTACCGCCACCCGGCCGTGCTCGCCTGCGCGGTGGTCGCCAGGCCCGATCCCAGGTGGGGCGAGGCGCCGCTGGCCTACATCGAGACCCGACCCGGCGCCAGCGTGACGGCCACCGAACTGGTGGCGCACTGCAAGTCGCTGCTGGCCGGCTACAAGGTGCCGCGCGAAATCCGTTTCGAGGAAATCCCCAAGACCAGCACCGGCAAGATCCAGAAGTTCCTGCTGCGCACGCGGGCCGGCAGCGCCGATCCGGCCGGACAGGAGAGCACCGATGAATGACACCGCCCTGGTACTGACCGCGCGCGACGCGCGCGGCGTCGTGACACTGACCCTGAACCGGCCGGCCGCCTTCAATGCCCTGTCCGAGGACATGCTAGAGGCACTGCAGGGGGCGCTCGACCGGATCGCCGCCGACGATGCGGCGCGGGTGGTGGTGATCGGCGCTGCCGGCCGCGCCTTCTGCGCCGGCCATGACCTGAAGGAAATGCGCGCCGCACCAGCGCAGGACTACTACGAGCGGCTGTTCGCCCAATGCGGCCGGATGATGATGACGATCCAGCGCCTGCCGCAGCCAGTGATCGCCAAAGTGCAGGGGATTGCCACTGCCGCCGGCTGCCAGCTGGTGGCGATGTGCGATCTGGCGGTGGCCGCACGCGGGACCACCTTTGCCGTCAGCGGCGTCAACCTCGGCCTGTTCTGCTCGACGCCGAGCGTGGCACTGTCGCGCAATCTGCTGCGCAAGGCGGCGTTCGAAATGCTGGTGACGGGTGACTTCATCGATGCCGACCGGGCCTGCGAGCTCGGGCTGGTAAACCGGGTTGCCGAGCCGGCCGCGCTCGACGAGGCCGTCGAGGCGCTGGTGGCGCGCATCGTCGCCAAGCCGCGGTTTGCGCTGGCAGTCGGCAAGCAGCTGTTCTACCGGCAGCTCGAGAAGCCGATCGAGGCAGCCTACCTAGACGCGGCGCACACGATGGCGTGCAACATGATGGACGACAGCGCCCTCGAGGGAGTCCAGGCCTTCATCGACAAGCGCACGCCGAAGTGGTGACGCCGCTCGGGCGTGCGCCTGCGCTGGGCACGCCAAAGATCCACCAGGCATTTCACTGCCGGGATCCGGTCGTCACGACCACCCTGGTCGTCAGCCACGACCCGTGGCTGACGACCGGCTCGGTCAACCCTGGAACGCCCTCGCCTGACGTCGGCGGCCGCGATCAGCGCGGGCCGGCGTCGTCCACATAGCTGCGCAGACCCGGCAGGTCGTGCACCGTGACGCAACCGAACTCGATCTTCAGCAGCCCGTCGCGCTCGAGCGCGTGCAATGCCTGGTTGGTCCGTTGCCGCGAAACGCCCGCCAGCAGACCGATTTCCTCCTGGCTCAGGCGCACGCTGCGACCCTGACGCGGATACAGCACCGGGTCGAACAGGCTCGCCAGGCAGCGGCCGACGCGCGCGGTCGGACCGAGCAGCCGATCGATCTCGACCAGGCTGATGAACAGGCTCAGGCGGGCATTCAGGTGCGCCAGCAGGAAATGGTTGAACGCCATGCTGTTCGACACCAGGTGCTCGAAGACATGGCGTGGGATGCACGCCACCCGGGTGTCGCGTGTTGCCACCGCGTCGTAGCGCCAGAAGCCGGGCTGCAGCAGCGACCCTTCGCCGGCCCAGCCGCCGGCATGGACGCCGGTGAAGGTCGACTGGCGGCCGTCAGGTTGCGACAGCGACATCTTCAGCATGCCGTCGATCACGCCGTACCAGTGGTCGGCCGCATCACCCCGCGCGAACAGACATGTTCCGGCCGCGACGCGTCGCTCGTGGGTCTGCAGCAGCACCTGCTCGAGTTGTTCGGGTTGCAGCGCCTCGGCCCAACCACTGCTCCGCACCATCGCTTCGAGATCGGAAGTCAAAGGTCCTCCGTTGCGGGACCAGAAAGTTTCTGTGGGAAATCCCTAGCGCCAAACGTCTTTGCAACGACAACTTCAGACCACCCCGATGGACATGATAGGCGCCACCCGACCCTGACTCGATGTCACCGCCAGACCCCGCACCGCCCCCTGGACAAGGAGAAACCCATGACCATCCCGATCGCAAGGCCTGCCGCCCCTGGCGACGAATCCGACCCGACACGGATCCGGCGCCGCAGCCTGCTCAGCCTGGCTGCCTCCGCACCGGTGGTGGGTGCAGCCGGCATCGGCGTCAACCTGGCCACCCCGGGTAGCGCACAGGCCGCTCCGCTGCCTCTCACGCCCGCCGATCCGACCGACCTCGCCGATGTCGCCGATTCGCTGCTGGCCGCCGGCGCGCCGACGATGCCGCTGGTCAAGCTGTCGCTCGGATCGGATGGCGTCTACACCTTCCACATGCCGCGCCTGGACCAGGGCACCGGCATCGCCACCGCCCTCGGGATGATGATCGCCGAGGAGGCAAACGTGCCGCTCAGCAAGGTCCGGGTGCTCTCGGCCGACGCGCAGCCCGAACTGGCGGCCAACCAGCTGACCGGCGGATCGGCTTCGGTGCGCTGCTTCGAGCCGTTCATCAAGCCGCTGGTTGCGCAGGCGCGGGCCCGGGCGGGACTGCCGCCAGGCGCCGGTGCGCCGAGCGATCCGGCGCAGTACAAGGTGATCGGCAAGGCGACGCCGAAACTCGACGCGCTCGACATCGTCACCGGGCGCAAGAAGTTCACGATGGATGTGGCGGTTCCGGGTGCGATGCCGACGATGATGCGCATGCCCTCGCAGATCCGCGGCAAGGTGCGCAGTGTCAACAACCGCCAGGCGGTGATGGCGATGCCGGGCGTGATCGCCATCGTGGTGATTCCTGAAGGCGGCACCTTCGTCTCGTTTCCGCCCGGCGTGGCGGTGATGGCCGAGACCTTCGGCCAGGCCTGGGACGCCTGCCGGGCACTCGACATCAGCTGGGCCGACGGACCGAACAAGGGCCTGTCCGATGCATCCATCCAGGCCCGGCTGAAGGCGGCCATCCTGCCGCTGCTGCCGGCACCCACCGGCACGATCGCGATCGATGCCGAGTTCGAATTTGCCGCCGCATCGCACTGTCCGCTCGAAGTCGAATGCGCGATCGTCGACGTGCGTCCGGATCGCTGCGAAATCTGGGCCGGCATGCAATCGCCGATCGTCAGCCTGCAGGCGATCGCTGCCGACCTCGGGCTGCCCGAGGCGGCGGTCACCGCACACTGCATTCCGAGCGGAGGCGCCTTCGGCCGCCGGCTTTTCTGGGATCCGGTCCAGGTGGCGGCGCAGGTCTCGAAGCTGACCGGGCGACCGTGCAAGCTGATGTACCACCGCACCGACGACGTGCGCCATACCCGCAGCCGACCGCCGCAGTACCACAAGGTCAGGGCGGCGCTGAATCCGCCGAGCCCATTGTCTCCCGGCAATGTGCTGAGCTATCAGCAGAACATCGGCATCGTCCGCCTGGATGCACGCCACGGCTATGGCAACAAGGAAACCGCCGGGCCGGCGGCCACGCCGGCGGGTGCGGTGCAGACGATCGGCAATGAGCAGTACGAGCAGTTCTTCTTTCGATCGATGGTCACCTCGCCGTACAACTTCGGGGTCAGCTCCAAGCAGTTGTTTCCGGTGGCGATCGACCTCCCGACGGTCTCGTACCGCTCGGTCCACATCATGCCGGCGCGCACCGTCGAGGAGATCATCGTCGACGAGATCGCCGCCAGGCTGAACAAGGACCCGCTCGCATTCCGGCTCGAATTCCTGCGCCTGCCGCGGGCGCGCGCGGTGCTGCAGCGGGTGGCCGGCGCCGGCCAGTGGGGCAAGGCGATGCCGGCCGGCTTTGCGCAGGGAGTCGGCGTGCACATGGAGTCGCGCTCGTTTTCCGCCTGCATCGTCGAGCTCGACGCCCGCGATCCGGCCAACTGCAAGGTGACGCGGGCGACCATCGCGATCGACGTCGGCAAGCCGATCAATCCGTCGGGCATCGAGCAGCAGTGCCACGGCTGCCTTGCCGAGTCGATCTCGCTGGTGCTCAAGGCCGGCCTGACCATCGCCGATGGACTGATCCGCGAGGAGAGCTACTCGTCGTACCCATTTGCCAGGATGCGCGACTTCCCCAAGCAGGTCGAGGTCATCATCATGCCCAACGTCGGCGATCCGATCGCCGGCATGGGAGAGGTCGGCATGTCGGCACCGGCCGGCGCGATCGCCAATGCCTATGCGCGTGCGACCGGACTGAAGCCGCGCAAGTTTCCGCTCAACGCCCGGCCGGTGTTCACGCCCACGCCGGCCGGCCAGTTGCCCGTTTCGGCCGTTGCCTGAGGAGACTCCCCATGCCCATCTACAACCTCAATGTCAACAACCAGTCGGTCTCGGTCGACGCCCCCGCCGACATGGCGCTGCTGTGGGTGTTGCGTGACAAGCTCGGCATCACCGGCCCGAAATACGGCTGCGGCGTCGATGCCTGCAAGGCCTGCACCTGCCTGGTCAACGGCAAGGCGGTGACCACCTGCTCGACCCGCGTATCCGACGTCAAGGGCAAGAAGGTGATCACGATCGAGGGCCTGGCCAACGGCACGACGCTGCACCCGGTGCAGCAGGCCTGGCTCGACATCGACGTGCCTCAATGCGGCTTCTGCCAACCGGGCCAGATCATGGCGGCGGTGGACCTGCTGCAGCGCACCCGCACCCCGTCCGACGCCGACATCGATGCGATCGAGAACATGTGCCGCTGCGGCACCTACGGCCGCATCCGCGAGGCGATCAAGGCCGCCGCCGCCATGATGTGAGCGGTATCCGCTGTGGCATGGGCCGCCCGGGCCCGGCGTGCGCAGCTAGCGCTGCTCGAGCCTCTGCGCCCGCTGCTTGCGCACCTCGGGCGGCCACTGGCTCTCGATCCAGGCCAGCACGTTGTCGATCTGCGCGTCGGTGAGCTTGCCTCCGAACGCCGGCATGTCGGAGACATAGCCGGCCGGGGCGTGGGGCGGGACCATGCCGGCCTTGACGATGGCGGCCAGCTGGGGGCGGGGGTGGTGCCAGGTGTGCCCGCTCGCATCGTGCGGCGGCGCGGGCAGCCGGCCATCCGGCCGGCGGATGCGCCAGTCGGGCTGGCCCTCGAGCCGCGTGCCATGACAGGCGGCGCATTCAGCCTGGTAGATGTTCTGCCCTTCCATCAGCGCAAACGGATCGTGCGCGCCACGCTCGCTGCAAGCTGAGGTCCCGATCACCAGGCCGGCCAGCCAGAACAGCGCCGTCGCGCTGCGACGGCTCATCGCCTGCCTTCGCGGCGTGGCGGTGCCGGCTGGCGCGAGCCGGCCTGCCGCGCCGCCCGCGCGGCCCGCACCTCGATTGCCAGCCTGACCGCACCGACGGTGTTGACGGCCACCACCAGCAGGGCCGGCCAGAGTGGCAGTTCCTGTCCGGTGTGCCACCCCCAGAGCAACAAGCCCGCCAGCGCCAGCCCACCAACCAGCAGCGTCGTCGAGCCGAAGCTGAGCACGCCCTTGTTCATGTCCACCACCGTTGCCGCCTCCTGAAGCCATCCTGCGCCATGCCCCGTGCCATGCCACGCCGTGCCGACGCGACGACGGGCGGCGCAGACTATCACGGGCCCGGCAGCGCCGGCAGCAGCAGGTTGGCCGCGGTCAGTCCTTCATCGACAGGCACTGCTGCCGCACGACCTCGCGGCCGATGCCGGTCCGCACGATGCGCTGATCGGCCCGGGCGTCGATCACCAGGCCGCCACGGTCCGGTCAGGTTCGAAGCCGCCTGCTCCTCCAGCTGGACCGTCACCGCCTCCATCAGCGCCCGGCAGCGAACGGCGTGTCGCTCGGGTCTTGCGAACGACTCCTTCGGATGCCGTCGTGACGCTCCCTCCGCCCGGGCCACCCGAACGCGCGATGCATACTGCATCCCCGCCCCGGCGCCGCCGCGCTGCCTCGATTCCGGTCTCGAATGCCCGCTTTTCCGCACAACCATGCAGAGCGCTATGCGCTCGCCGACGAGGTCCACGCCCGCCCGCCGGAGAACGTCGAGGTGCCCGCACGCGCCAGTTATGTGGCCGTGCTGGTCGACGACGACGATCGCCCGCGCGAACGCGCGCACCTCGAGTCGCTGTGTCGCCGCTTCGCGCAGCCACTGCCGCCCGCCGGCGCCACCCACCATCGCAGCAGTTTCGGCCCGCTGCACCTGAAGTGGGAGCGGCACGGCGAGTTTTCCGGCTACCTGATCGTCGCTCCCGGCGCGGGCAGCGCGCCGTTTGCCGAACCGGCCGCCAGCCTGCTGCTGGCCGACTGGATGGCCGGCGTGCCCGGCCGCACCATCGCTGCGATGCATGTCGAATTCGTCGCCGGTGCCAACGTCGACGACGCGGCAGCGCCAATGGCCGGACACTTCGGCGCGCAGGCGGTCGTCGGTTCGCGCATCACCGAAGGCGCGGCCGACGTGTTCACCGACTTCCGCATCCACGACGACGGCTTTTCGCGCTGTCTGGTGCTCGACCATGGCCTGACCGCCGGCCAGGCGGGGCGAACCCTGCAACGGGTGGTCGAGATCGAGGCCTACCGCACGCTGGCCCTGCTGGCGCTGCCGATCGCGCGCCGACAGGCACCGCGCATGCTCGAGATCGAGCGCGCCCTGGCGCTGCTGACCGACGGCCTGGCGCAAGGCCAGGGCGACGACGAGGCGCTGCTGCATGAGCTGACCCGGCTGGCAGCCGAGGTCGAGAGCGGTCTGGCCGCCAGCCAGTTCCGGTTCGGTGCCTGCCGTGCCTACCACGCGCTGGTCACACGGCGGATCGCCGAGTTGCGCGAATCCCGCCTGTCCGGGCTGCAGATGATCGAGGAGTTCATGGCGCGCCGCTTCACGCCGGCAGTGGCCACCTGCGCCAACGCCGAGGCCCGCCTGCACGGCCTGTCGGAGCGCATCTCGCGTGCCAGCGCGCTGTTGAGCACGCGCGTGGACATCGCTCGCGAACGGCAGAACCAGTCGCTGCTGGCCTCGATGGACCGGCGCGCCAAGCTGCAGCTGCGGCTGCAGCAGACGGTCGAGGGCCTGTCGGTCGCAGCCATCGTCTACTACTCGGCCGGGCTGGTCGGCTACCTGGCCAAGGGCGTCAAGGCCAGCGGCGTGAGCTTCGAGCCGGAGCTGGTGGTCAGTCTGGCGGTGCCGGTGCTGGCCCTGCTGGCGACGCTGACGGTGCGCCGGGCGCGGCGCCATGCCGCCGAGGACGAGCAGGCGCACTGAAAGCGCTGCCGCGCCGGACACAGCCGGCCGCCGCCCTTCTCGCCTCCCCGTCTCTTCCTGCCGCAAATCAGGGCCGGGCGCGCTCCAACTCAGGCCGGCCCGGCAGGCGCACGCGCGCCGCGGCGGGTGCTGCGAGCGCTTTTTCCCGCTCGCGCCACCACCTGGCGGGCCTCGTCGCCGAGCTGTTCGGCAAGCAGGCGCGCCGCCAGGCTGAGCGGCCGTCGCGGATGATGGACGATCACCAGGCTGCGCCGGACCGGCTCGGCCAGCCGATGGATCTTGAACTCGCCCACCTCGAGCTCACGCGCCACCGCGATCAACGGAAGAACCGCCGCCCACTCGCCGCGGCGCACCAGTTCCAGCGTCGGTGTGAGCGCGTCGAATTCGAGCCGCGGCCTGAGCACCAGGCCGGCCTGCGCCAGCGTGCGGTCGAGCAGCGCCCGCAGGCCCTGGCCGCGGCTCGGAACGATGACGTCGATGCGGGTGAGCTGCTCGAGCGTCACCCGCGTCGAACCGGGCAGCGCCGACCCGGCCGCGGTGACGATCACCAGCTCTTCGTCGACCAGCGGCTGCACCACCAGCGCGCCGGGCTGCCGGAGGTCGTTGATGACGGCCAGGTCCAGGCCGCCGGCCTCGACCTGCTGCAGCAGCGTGGCGCTGTAGCCTTCGACAAGCTGCACGCTGACATCCGGATGCGACTTGCAGAATCCGGCCAGGCAGTGCGGCACCACGCCGACCGACAGCGACGGCACCGCACCCAGACGAACCACGCCGCCGGGCCGTCCGCCCAGGTCCAACATGCCCTGGCGCACGCTCTCGAGCTCGCGCGCCAGCGGCAGCAGCAGCCGGTGCAGGGTTTCGCCTTCGGCGGTGGGCGTCATCCCGCGCGGGGTGCGATTGAACAGCCGGACGCCGAATTCGGCCTCGAGCTTGGCGATGTGGGCGCTCACTGCCGGCTGGACCAGGCCGAGCTCGAGCGCGGCACGCGTCACATTGCGCACCCGGTACAGCGAGACGAAGGACTGGATCTGCCGGACGTCCACGGTTCAAGAGCGGCGCGACGCTACAGGCGCGGCTTGTCGATGTTCGCCTGCTCGCACAGCACGTCGACCATGGCGGAGAAATCCTTGCGGCCCCACTTGGCAGCCCGCGCCATGCTGAATGCCTCGCGCGCCGCGGCGGCGACCGGCATCGGCACGCGCTGGTCGTTGGCCGCGGCCAGGATCAGCGTCAGGTCCTTGTGCGCCAGGTCGATCGCAAAGCCCGGTTCGATGTCGCCCGCCAGCACCTTGGCAGGCCAGGCGATCTTCAGCTGTCCGTTGGTGGCGGTGGTGCCATGGATCACCTCCAGCGTCTTCTCCAGATCGAGCCCGAACCGCTGCGAGAGTGCCAGCGCCTCGGCATTGAGCTGGCACGAAACGACGGCCAGGTAGTTGTTGACCAGCTTGGTGCGCATGCCGGTGCCCACCGCACCGCAGTGGTGGATCGTCGTGCCCATCGCCTGCAGCATCGGCTGCACGCGGGCGAAGTCGTCCGCCGAGCCGCCGACCATGAACAGGGACTCGCCGCGATCGGCATGCGAGGCCAGCCGGCCCACCGGCGCGTCGACCACCGACATGCCGGCGTCCCTGGCTGCCTGCGCAATGCGATCGGTGGTGCGCGGATCGACGGTGCTCATGTCGACCAGCAGCAGGCCGGCCCGGCCGTTGGCGATCAGGCCTTCCTTGCCGAGGACGATCCCTTCCACCTCGGGCGAGCCCGGCAGCATGGTGAACACGATCTCGGACTGCCTCGCCACATCGGCAGCCGAGGCCGCCTCGACGGCGCCGAGCTCGACCAGCTGCCGGATGCCGGCCGGGTCGATGTCATGCACCACCAGCTCGAAGCCCTTCCTGCACAGATTCGAGGCCATCGGCCGCCCCATGCGCCCGAGCCCGATGAAGCCGATCCTTGCCATGTCTGTCTCCTGGTGAGTTGCCTGATTCAGCGGTTCTTCGTCGACGCGCCGCGTTCAGAGGGATTCGCCGACCACTGCCTGGCGGAACCGGCGCGCGAGGAGCGCGCCGTCGCGCGGCGGCAGCACCCGCGGCAGGTCGGTGGGGTCGACCTTGACCAGCGCGAACAGGCAGCCCCGGCACTGTTGAAGGCGCTTGCCCAGCCCGGGCAGCTCGTCCTGCGAACGCAGGGTCAGCACCTCGTCGAAACCGCAGGCCCTGGCCACGCCGGCCAGGTCGACCCCCTTGGCGGTGTGCGTGAGCTGCCCGCCGGTCTCGCCGTAACGCTCGTTGTCGAGCACCACGATCGACAGGTTGGCCGGCCGGCGCGCGCCGATGGTGGCCAGCGAACCCATGCCCATCAGCTGCTCGCCGTCGCCGGTGACGACGAGCACCGGACGGTCGGGCTGCGCGATGGCCAGGCCCAGCCCGACCATGGCCGCGCCACCCATGGCGCCCCAGAGGTAGAAGTTGCGCGGATCGTCACCGGCAGCCGCCACATCGTAGGTCGGTGCGCCGAGGCCGGTGACGACCAGCATCCGGTCACGTTGCGCCAGCAGCGTCGCGACGACCTGGCGCCGGTCCGGCAACGGGAGGTGGCTCGAGGCACTCATTTCGTCCACTCCTTGCTTCCCAGCATGCGCTGCGACAGCAGCACCGCCACCGCCGTCTGGGTATCGAAGGCCGCACCGACGGCCACCTGCACCGTCTCGGCGACGTCTTCTTCGCGCTCCACGCGGTGCACGCCGACACCGGCCAGGGCCAGGCTGCGCCCGGTGGTGCTGCCCATCGGAATCTGCCACGGGTTGAACTCGCCCCACTCACCGCGCATGGTGACGATCATGGCCAGCGGCACCCGGCAGGCCTGTACCAGCGACAGCATGTTGATGCAGTTGCCCACCCCGCTGCTTTGCATCAGCACGATGCTGCGCTGGCCGCCGAGCCAGGCCCCGGTCGCCAGCGCGATGCCTTCCTCCTCGGTCGTCAGCACGGTGGTGCTCATGCCCGCGTCCTGTTCGCACAGCCGGATCAGCCGTGCGTGCCCGGCGTCCGGCACATACGCCACCTGGCGGATTCGCAGGCCCTGCAGGACGGCATGGATCCGGTCCGGCCACTCGACGCGATCGGTCGCGGGTTGCGACCGCTGAACTGCTGGCATGTCCATGATGGGTTGATTTCCTGATTGCGTTGTCCGGATCATGCGGGCCGGGTCACTGGCATGGCCACCGAAGGCCGCGACTGGCTGAAACGGGTGATCACCTGCCCCGGCGGCCGGGCCAGGCGAACGTAGGCGCCGTCGTCGAAGACGCGGGTGCCGTTCACCCACACGCTGCGCAGGCCGGGCGCGCTGCGCATCAGCCGCGTGGCGCCGCCGGGCAGGTCGGCCACCCGCTGCGCCTTGGAGATGCCGATCGTCTGCGGATCGAACAGGATCATGTCGGCGTAAGCACCGACCGCGATCCGGCCCCGATCCTCCAGACCGTAGATGTCGGCCACGTCGCGGGTGAGCTTGCGCACCGCGCGAGGCAGGTCGTAGCGGCCGAGTTCGCGCACCCAGTGCCCCAGGAAGTGCATGCCGAAGCCGGCATCGCAGAAGAAGGTGAGGTGCGCGCCACCATCGGACAGGCTCACCAGGTTGCCGTCGTCGTCGAGCAGTTCGCCGACGCGCTCTTCCTCCACGTTCAGCAGCTTGGCGGTGAAGGTGGTGTCCAGGTCTTCCTCCAGCCCGATGTCGAGGAACACATCGAGCGGGGCGCCCCCTCGCTCGGCGGCGATGTCGGCGATCGTTCGCCCTTCGAGCGCCTGGTTGGCGGGCGTCGCAGCGATGGTCACCTCGACCCGGCTCCAGTCACCGTTGAAGATGCGCCCGCCGTCGGGGTGCGACAGGCTCGCGCGCATCCGGTCACGGAACGACGTCGCGGCGATGGCCTGCCTGAAGCCCGCAGGGTCGAGGTTCGCCAGTTCCGGCCAGGGCTGCACCGTCATCAACGGATACGCATGCTCGAGCTTGAAATCCATGCTGAGCGGCTGGCAGGAGGCCTGTGCGTAGACCGGTGCACCACGCGCGCGTGCCTGCCGGCATTCGCCGGCAATCCGCGCCGCGCGCTCGGGCTGGTTGCTGTAGTGCAGCAGCGGTGCGTAGACGGCCGGGCGGCCGCTGGTCAGCGCCAGCTTCTCCAGAAAGCCGATCGGGGTGCGATCACCGCAGGTGATGACCGTCAGGCCGTGGTCGAACTCGGCCATCACGCCGGCGAAGGCGAGAAACTCCTCGTCGGTGGCCAGCCGCGACGGGACCGGGACGCCGCCTGCACCGTTGTGGTTCTCGAAGGTCGACGAGCCCAGCCCGATCGCGCCGGCGGCCATGGCCTCGCGGAAGATGCGCACCATCTGGGCCAGTTCTTCCGCGCTGGCGGCGCGCTCGGATCCGGCTTCCTTCATCACGACCGAACGGATCGCCGAGTGCGAGGCGAACGAGGCGACGTTGGGCACCACGCCCTTGCGCCGCAATGTCTCCAGGTATTCGGGAAAGGTCTCGAAATCCCACTCGACGCCCGCCTTGAGCGAGTCGAGCGACATCGCTTCGACCTCGGAGAGATTGGCCAGGATCAGATCCCGGGTGTCCGGCGTGGCCGGCGCGATGCCGAATCCGCAGTTGCCGATCACCACCGTCGTGACGCCCAGCGCGGGCGAAGGCGACGCGCTGGAATCCCAGGTCAGCTGGGCGTCGTAGTGGGTGTGGGCATCGATGATGCCGGGGGCCAGCACCAGCCCCTGTGCGTCGACTTCCTCACCGCCGCGCTCGGAAACCGGGCCGACCGCGACGATGCGGCCGTTGTCGACAGCGACGTCGGCGCGACGCGCCGGTGCGCCCGTGCCATCGACGACCGACGCGTTGCGGATGACCAGATCGTGCATCGCCATGTCTCCCGGCCGGCTTGTGATGGCGGCCCACGTACATCTTAGATTGATCACGAGCCGCTTCGCAATCTCTTCTCGTGATGGTTCCACCCGATCGATCTCGGCCCGGGTGCGTGCTAAGTTGCGACGTCCGCGGCGCGTGCTGGGCGCGCCACCGGACCCGCACAACCAGATCGAGGAGCGAGACGATGACCAGGACGACGATGGGAAGACTGCGATTGGCACCGGTGACGATGGCAGCGGCAGCCGCCCTGCTGGCCGGCTGCGGCGGCAGCGATGACGACGGCGGCGGCACCGCCCAGGCAACGGCCTGCGCCGACCTGCTCAAGGCAAGCGTGCAGTCGGTGCCGACGGTGATCGATACCGCCGAGCGCATCGACGCCACCACCGCGGCGCCGTGGACCAGCCCGAATGGCGGCGGCGGAGCGGCCACCGTGACGCAGGGCTTCTGCCGGGTGGCGGGGTCGGTGCGACCGACCGCCACGTCGGACATCCGGTTCGAACTCTGGATGCCGCTGCAGACCGCCTGGAACAACAAGTTCGCCGGTACGGCATCGGGCGGGTCGAACGGCTACATCGCCTATGGCACGGTCAACACCCACCTGGGAATGGGCTATGCCAGCATCGGTCACGACAACGGCCACCGCGCGGCCGATACCGGCTTCGCGCTCGATCCCGAGAAGAAGATCGACTTCGCGCACCGCGCCCAGCATGTCGTCACGCTGGTCGGCAAGGAGCTGACGCGGGCGCACTACGGCAACGCGCCGAAGTACGCGTACTACAACGGCTGCTCGCAGAGCGGGCATCACGGCATCATGGAGATGCAGCGCTATCCGGACGACTACGACGGCATCGTCGCCGGCGCGCCGGCCAACGACTGGACCGGCACCCTGGCTGCCGAGGCCAACGCGGCCCTGGCGCAATGGGGTACGCCCGGCGCAGGCGTTCCGAAAGCGCTGCAGACCGCTTTCCGCCAGCGCGTCTTCGCCGCCTGCGAGGGCAAGCCCGGGATCGACAGCGCGGTCGACGGCGTTCTCGATGATCCGCGCCGCTGCAAGGTCGATCCGTCGGTGATGCAGTGCGGCACGGCAGGTGTCGATCCGGCCGCCTGCTTCACCGCGCCGCAGGTGCAGGCCCTGCGCACCGCGCTCGACGGCCGCCGCACCAGCACCGGCGAGCTGGTCGCCCTGCCGTACCCGGTCGATGCGATCGGCGGCAATTTCTTCCCGACCGAGAAGACCTCGCCGACCGCGCCGCAGGGCAGCTGGGCCAATCACTGGACCTATGCGGTGTTCGCCGATCCGAACTACAGCTTCAACAGCTTCAACTGGGACAACGACGTCACCTACGCGCGCGGCAAGGAAGGCGCGCTCTACGATGCCATCAGCGGCGACTACAGCGCCTTCGCCAACCGGGGCGGCAAGCTGCTGACCTACCACGGCGCGGCCGATTCGCTGATCCCGGTGACGCTGGCGATCGAGCAGTGGAACCGGATGAACGCGCAGATGGGTGCAGCCAAGGTGCAGTCGTTCGCCCGCCTGTACCTGGTGCCGGGCATGGACCACTGCGGTGGCGGCGCCGGTACCGGCAACTTCAACCTGTTGAGCGCGCTGTCGGACTGGGTCGAGAAAGGCATCGCACCAGACGGCACGACTGCAGCGAACACGCCGATCGCGTCGCGCGCGGCCAATGCCACGGCCGGTCTGACCGCGCGCACCCGGCCGCTCTGCCCGTATCCGAAGGTCGCGGTCTACAAGGGCAGCGGCAGCGTCGACGACGCCGCCAACTTCAGCTGCGGCGTGCTGTAGCCGCTGCGCTCACCGGCCGGTCGTGAAGCCGGTCGGCTTCGCGTCCGGCTCGCCGCCGCGCAGCTCGCGCTCGTACTCGGAGATCACCTGAGCGCCGAGCAGCAGCAGTGCGGCACCGATCTCCAGGCTCAGCAGCACCGCGATCGCGGTGGTGAGTGACCCATAGACGGTGCCGATCTGCGACAGGGTGCTGAAGTACCACACCAGCAGGTGGCGCGACAGCTCCCACAGCAGGGCCGCGGTGACAGCCCCGACCAGCGCATGCGACAGCCGCAGGCGACCGACCGGCATCACCATGTAGAGCGAGGTGAGCACGAAGACCTCGCCGGCGAAGCCGAGCAGGTAGAGCAGCGCACCGCTGGCGCCGTCGAGCGACCAGCCGCGGCCGAGCAGTTCGACCTGCTGACCCCCCACCGTCTGCAGACGCCCGGCGACCAGCGTCACCAGCAACAGGCCGAAGCCGAGTGACAGGATGTAGAGATAGGGAATCAGCGCCGAAACCAGAAAATGGCGGCGCCGGATCACCACCCGGTGATGGAAGATGACCGACATCGCGTTCTCGAGCACGGTGAAGGCGAGCGAACTGAAGAACAGCATGGTGCCGAGCAGCACCCAGCCGACGACCTCGCGGTGCTGCAGGAACTGGTTCAGCTCGGCCACCACGGCACGCGAGTGGCCGGGCAGCAGCCACTCGAGGTAGTGGCCGACGGTGTGCAGCAGGTCGCGTTCGGCGACCACATGCGACAGCGCGATCACCGTCAGGATCAACAGCGGGACGATCGAAAGCAGCGCGTAGTAGGCAACCGCGCCGGCCAGCAGCAACCCCTGGTTGGCCCGGAACGCCCGCAGCGTGCGCAGCGCGAAAGCGCCCGGTTGGGCAATGATCTGGCGCGCGCGGGGATCGAGAAACGGCAACATGGCGGGGTCCTGGTCTGCCGATCATCTCCGATCCGCCCGCCCGCAGCGGATCGGATCGGATCGGAGTCAACCGGCAGGCCAGCCCGCCAACCCGGTCCGGCCGCCCGGCCGGATCAGCGCGCCATCAGCGGCCCTTGCCGCCGTGTGAATGCGCGTGGCCTTCGCCGCTCTGCAGCTGGCCACGCACCGCGCCGGCCGGGAACTCGCTGTTGTGGACATTCACGTAGTAGTTCTGCGGATTGGCCAGGATGTCCTTGACACTGCCGCCGTTGACGAACTTGCCGGCGGTGTTTTCCGACAGGCAGTCGGCTGCCTGACCGTCCTGCGGCCACGCGAGGTTCACCACCACCGGACCATTTTCGCCGCGTGCACCCTTGTGGATGTGCGCCGCCCGGCCGTTGCCCGGAGCCTGGTCGAGTTCGGCCAGGTTCTTGAAGTCATTCAGGATGTAGCACAGCGTGGTGCGATCGGCGGCGTCTGCATCGATGCCGAACACATAAGCCTGGCCGCGCGCGTTGCGATCACCGGGCTTCTTGGAAGCGTCGGCTGCGGCGACTTCCTCGCGGCCATCGAGACTGGCCTCCAGGAGCGGGTTCAGGTGCCCGGCAACGGCGTGCGGCGCCCAGGCGGCCAGGGCAAGCAGGCCGGCGGTGGCGAGCATCGGAAATTGGCGAACGGCATTCATGGCAATCCTTGCGACAGGTTGGAAGGTCGGCCGCGATACGCGGCGCGAGCCGGATGAGCCGGCACGCTGCCGACCTCCCCCTTGATACGCTGTCCAGGACGGTTCGGATGCAGACGGCGTCGACGTCCGGGTCAGCCGCGCGGCGCGGCCAGCGGCGCCGATGCTGTCGGCGCCCGCTCGGGCGTCGTCACCGGCCCCTTGCCGCTGAAGCGATCGAGCGCGATGAAGATCACCGGCGTGATGTAGAGCGTGATCATCTGCGAGAAGACCAGACCGCCGACCACCGCCAGGCCGAGCGGCTGGCGCAGTTCGGCGCCGGCGCCCAGGCCGAGCGCAATCGGCAACGCACCCATCATCGCCGCCAGCGTCGTCATCATGATCGGCCGGAAGCGCAGGATGCAGGCCTCGCGGATCGCCTCGGCGGCGCCCGCTCCGTGGTTGCGCTGCGCGTCGAGCGCGAAGTCGATCATCATGATCGCGTTCTTCTTGACGATGCCGATCAGCAGCAGGATGCCGATGGTCGCGATCAGCGTCAGATCCTGACCGAACAACTGCAAGGTGAGCAGCGCGCCGACCGCCGCCGATGGAAGCCCGGCCAGGATGGTCAGCGGGTGGATGTAGCTTTCATAGAGAACGCCGAGCAGCACGTAGATGACGAGCAGCGCCGCGATCAGCAGGATGGCCTGTCCGCCCTGCGAATCCTTGAAGACCGCCGCCTCGCCGCCGTAGCGGGTGATGATCGACACCGGCATGCCGAGCTGCTCGCGATAGGCGTCGATCTTCTGCGTTGCCGCGCCGAGCGCGGCGCCCGGCGCAAGGTTGAACGAGACGGTGACGGCCTGCAGCTGGCCGACGTGGTTGACCGAGGTCGGTCCGACGCTGCGCTCGACCGTCGCGAAGCTGCTCAAGGGCACCAGCGCGCCGGTATTGGATCGCATGAAGACTTCCGAGAAGGCGCTCTCGTCGCGCCTCGAATCGGCCTTGAGCTCCATGATCACCTGGTAGCTGTCGACCGAGGTGTAGATGGTCGACACCTGGCGTTCGCCGAAGGCGCTGTACAGCGTCGAGCGCAGGTTGTCGATCGAGATGCCGAGGGTGTTGGCGCGGTCGCGATCGATCTTGAGCGAGGCCTGCAGCCCCTTCAGCTGCGAATCGCTGGTGACATCGCGAAACAGCGCATCCCCGCGCAGTTTCTCCTGCAGCTTGAGCGCCCAGTCACTGAGCTCGTCGGCGGCGACGCTCTGCAGGATGTACTGGTATTGCGCCTTGCTCGGGCGTCCGCCCAGGCGCAGGTTCTGCACCGGCTGCATGAAGACCGCGATGCCCGGCACCTGGCGCAGCTTGCGGCGCATGTCCTCCACCACCTGCTTCATCGGCGCGCGATCACTGCGCGGCTTGAGGTTGATGAACATGCGACCGGTGTTCTGCGTGTTGCCGCCGCCGCCGACGAAGGAGTTGACCGAGGCGACGTTCGGATCGTTGCGCACCAGCTCGACCACGCGTGCCTGCAGCCGCACCATCTCCTCGTAGGAGGTGTCCTCGGCGGCCTCGGTCGAGACCCGGATCTGGCCGATGTCCTCCTGCGGGAAGAAGCCTTTCGGAATGGCGACGAACAGCAGGCCGGTCGCGACGAAGGTCGCCACCGCGACGCCAAGCACGATGCGGCGATGCCGCAGCGCCAGGTCCAGGCTGCGCGTGTAGGCACCGAGCATCGCGTCGAAGGCGCGACCGAATGCACGCACCAGCGCGCCGGGCCGCTTCTTGTGCGCATCGTCGGTCAGGAACTTGCCCGCCAGCATCGGCACCAGCGTCAGGGAAACGAAGGCCGACGCAACGATCGCCAGCGAGACGATGACCGCGAACTCATGGAACAGCAGCCCGATCACGCCCGGCATGAAGAAGATCGGGATGAAGACCGCGATCAGCGAACTCGAGATCGAGATGATGGTGAAGCCGACCTCGCGCGAGCCCTTGAGCGCCGCCTCGAATGGCGCCATGCCCTCCTCGACGTGGCGCATGATGTTCTCGAGCATCACGATCGCATCGTCGACCACCAGGCCGACCGCGAGCGTCAGGCCGAGCAGCGAGATGTTGTCGAGCGTGTAGCCGAATGCCCACAGCATCGCGATGGCGCCGATCAACGACACCGGCAGTGACAGCGTCGGAATCACCGTCGCCATGAAGCGGCGCAGGAACAGGAAGATCACCAGCACGACCAGCGCGATCGTCCCGTACATCGTCAGCGTGACGTCGTGCAACGCCTCGCGGATCGACTCGGACCGATCGCCCACCAGCACCAGGTTGACCGACTGCGGCAGCTGTTCGCGAAATCCCGGCAACCGGGCCTTGATCGCATCGACCACCTCGACCGTGTTTGCATCCGGCTGGCGCTGGATCGACAGGAAGATGGCGCTCTGCCCGCTCAGGTCGGCATGCGACTTGAGCGATTCATAGCTGTCGACGACATCCGCCACGTCGCGCAGCCGCACCGGGTTGCCGCCGCGGTTGCTGACGATCAGCTCGCCGAACTCGGCTGCGTTGGCGAGCTGGCGGTTGGCGGTCAGGGTCAAGGTCTGGCGCGCCCCCTCGAGCGTGCCGACCGGCGTGTTGGCATTTGCCGAACGCAGCGCGGCGCTCAGTTCGTCGAGGCTGATGTTGCGTGCGGCCAGCGCCCCGGGATCGACCTGGATGCGCACCGCGTAGCGTTTCGAGCCATTGACATTGACCTGGGCGATGCCGTCGAGCGTCGACAGGGCCGGCTGGATCAGGTGTTCGGCATAGTCGTTCAGGTCGGACGGGCTCATCGACGGCGATGTCAGCGCCAGGAACAGGATCGGCGCGTCGGCCGGATTGACCTTGCGATAGCTCGGCGTCGAGGTCATCTCGACCGGCAGCGCGCGCTGGGCGCGCAGCAACGCGGCCTGGACATCGACCGCCGCCTCGTCGATGTCGCGGTCTTCGTTGAATTCGAGCGTCACCGAGGTCGATCCGAGCGTGCTGGTCGAACTGATCAGGCTCAGACCGGGGATGGTCTGGAACTGCTTTTCCAGCGGCAGCGCGACCGCGCTGGCCATCGACTCGGGGCTGGCGCCGGGCAGCGACGCCGACACGTTGATGACCGGCGTGTTGTAGCTCGGCAGCGCGGCCACCGGAATGCGGCTGTAGGCGATCAGGCCGGCGACGATGATCGCGAGATTCAGCAGCACCGTCATCACCGGACGGCGGATGAACAGCTCGCTCAGGTTCACGGTGTCACTCCTGCCGCACCGGACGCCGGCGCACTGCCGCGTTCCGACCGGACGCCGGCGGCGCGTGCACCGCGCTCGACGACCTTGCTGCCGGCACGCACGTTCTCACGCCCATCGACGACGATGCGCTCACCGGCGCTCAGACCGGTGACCACCGCCTCCGGACCGACCGGATGAACGAGCTCGATCGGCCGCGGCTGGACCCGGTCATCCGCATCGACGACGAATACCGAACGGGCTTTCTGGCCGGTGACGATCGCCGCCTGCGGAATCACGATCGCACCGCCGAGGGTGCGCAGCGCGATGTCCACCTTGACATAGGCGCCCGGCCACAAGTGCTGCTGCGGGTTGTCGAACACCGCCTTGACGCGCACACTGCCGGAATTCGCGTCCACCGCGCTGTCGACGAACTGCAGCCTGCCTTCGAGCCGCGCGCCGGGGCTGCCGTCGGAGCGCTCCGGCAGCTGCGCGATCACCGGCAGGCCGCCTTCGCGCAGGCCCTGCAAGGTGTCCTGGAGGTTGCGCTGCGGCAGGTTGAAGGCGACCGCGATCGGATCGAGCTGGGTGACGGTCAGCAGCGCGGTCCCGCTGGGCTGGACCAGGCTGCCGGGGAAGACGTTGATCGCACCGACGCGCCCCGCACTGGGCGCGACGATCCGGTGATAGCCGAGACCGAGCTCGGCGGCCGACAGCGCCGCCCGGCCCGCCGCCACCACCGCCTGCTGGGTCTCGGCCTGGGTCTGGGCTGCGTCGACCGCACTCTGCGAGACGAACTGCTGGGCGAGCAGATCGCGGCTGCGCGCGAGCTGGCGCTGCGCATCGGCCAGCGCCGCCTGGTCCCGTGCGAGCTGCGCACGCGCCTTGGTGACATTGACCGCGTCGGCGCGGCTGTCGAGCGTGAACAGCAGATCGCCGCGGCGCACGAACTGGCCTTCCTTGACATGCACCTTGTCGACCGTGCTGCTGACCTGAGGCTTGATGTCGACGGTGGTGAGCGAACTCACGGTGCCGGTTGCCTCGAGGGTGACGCGCTGGTCGCGCTGCACCGCCTTGACCGTCGAGACACTGACCGGGGCGCCGCCACCCGGCCGGGACGCCGCGCCGGCGGACGCTGCCGCGCCGGCCGTGCGTTCCGGTGCGGCCGGCGTCGTCTCGCGCACCATCATCCAGCCGGCAGCGGCCACACCGGCCAACCCCAGCACCACTGCGATCAACGTCTTCTTCATGATGTGCGGGCACTGCGCGGCAGCTCGGCATGCAGGCGCGGGCACGCAGCCGGTTCGATCCGGTGCCGGGCGTCCGTCGCCGATGTCCGAAGCCGCGGCAGCATCGCCCGATCCCGCTTTCTGCCTGTGGAGGAATCGAATCTTACGCCGCGCCCTGGCCCGGCGTCTTGCTGGCTTGTAAAGCGGTCGGCGGGACGCCGCCGCGCTGCGATCTGCGGCTCAACGCTCCCCGACGCGGTCGAGCGCACGCGCCAGATGGGCGACTGCCCGATCGACGTCACCGAGCTTGTCGAGGCCGAACAGGCCGATCCGGAAGGTCCGGAAGTCGCTTCCCTCATCGCACTGCAGCGGCACCCCGGCGGCGGTCTGGAGTCCGAGCTCGGCGAAACGCGCACCCGACTGGATGGCGGGGTCGTCGGTATAGCTGACCACCACACCCGGCGCCTGGAAGCCGGCCGCAGCCACGCTCGCAAAGCCGCGTTGCACCAGCAACGCGCGGACCCGGTCGCCGAGCTGCTGCTGGCGCTCGCGCATCAGCCCGAGTCCGGCGCGCTCGGTTTCCTGCATCGCCTCGTAGGCTGCGGGTCAGCGCATCCGTCGGCAGCGTCGCGTGGTAGGCATGGGCACCCCCCTCGTAGGTTTCCATGATCTGCAGCCACTTGCGCAGGTCGGCGGCGAAGCTGCTGCTGGTGGTGGCGTCGATGCGCTCACGCGCGCGCTCACCGAGCATCACGAAAGCGCAGCAGGGCGATCCGCTCCAGCCCTTCTGCGGCGCGCTGATCAGCACATCGACACCGCTCGCCTGCATGTCGACCCAGATCGCACCCGAAGCGATGCAGTCGAGCACGAACAGGCCGCCGACCTCGCGCACCGCGTCACCGACGCGACGCAGGTAATCATCCGGCAGGATGATTCCGGAGGCAGTTTCGACATGCGGCGCGAACACCAGGTCCGGGCGTTGGGCGCGGATCGTCGCCACCACCTCGTCGATCGGCGCCGGCGCAAACGGCATCTGCGCACCATCGGCCGCGCGACGCGCCTTGAGGACGGTGGTCGACGCCGCGATGGCGCCCATGTCGAGGATCTGCGACCAGCGGTAGCTGAACCAGCCGTTGCGCAGGATCAGGCAGTTGCGCCCACTGCCGAACTGGCGCGCAACCGCCTCCATGCCGAAACTGCCGCTGCCCGGAACCACGATCGCCGAGCGGGCCTGGTAGGCGGTCTTCAGCACGTCCGAGATGCCGCGCATCACCGACTGGAAGCGGCGCGACATGTGATTGAGTGCGCGGTCGGTGTAGACGACCGAGTATTCGAGCAGGCCGTCGGGATCGATGTGGGGCTGCAATCCGGGCATGAAGGGGCGTCTCCGGTCGGCGGAACACCCGTGCCGGGCGGTCCAGGTTCTGTGCAACCGATTGAACCACAGCCGCGCACGCGCCGCGAGGGCGCGCTCGGCGCATGGCGCGTTGAGCGCCAGCCGGTGCGGACCATGCCCCAGAATCGGAGCATGAAAGCTCCCGCCCGCCTGCAGGCCCTGATCACCGAAGGCCTGATCGATACCGTCGTCCGTCAACTCAAGAGCGGCAAGGAGGCCGACGTCTACGTGGTGCACAGCCGTGGCCAGACGCTCGCCGCCAAGGTCTACAAGGAGGCCCAGCAGCGCAGTTTCCGCCAGGCGGTCGACTACACCGAAAACCGCAAGGTCCGCAACAGCCGACAGGCGCGGGCGATGGCCAAGGGAACCCGTTTCGGACGCGAGCAGCAGGAGGCCGCCTGGCAGAGTGCCGAAGTGGATGCCCTGCACCGGCTGGCGGCAGCCGGTGTGCGGGTGCCGCAGCCGATCAATTTCCACGACGGCGTGCTGCTGATGGAACTGGTGGCCGACGGCGACGGCAACGCCGCGCCGCGCCTGAACGATGTGCCGTTCAACGAAGCGGCGGCGCAGCAGCACCACGCCACGCTGATCGATGAGGTGGTGCGCATGCTGTGCGCCGGCGTCATCCACGGCGACCTGTCCGAGTTCAACATCCTGCTGGCCGACGACGGTCCGGTGATCATCGACCTGCCGCAAGCGGTGGATGCAGCCGGCAACAACCATGCACCACGCATGCTGATGCGCGATGTCGACAACCTGCGGCGCTTTTTCGGCCAGCATGCGCCCGCCCTGCTGACCACTCGATACGGCCCCGAGATCTGGTCGCTCTATGCCGGCGGCCGCCTGGAACCGGGGATGGCCCTGACCGGGCGCTATGAACCGCAGACCGGGTCGGTCGACTTGAGCGGCGTGCTGCGCGAGATCGAGGATGCGCGCTTCGAGGAAGAGGCCCGGCTGCAACGCATGGCGTGAGCCGGCCCGGCGTTCGCGCCGGCGTCAGGACGTGGGCGATTGGCCCAGCTCAGGTGACGGTGCCCGGCTCGGCCCGGCGACCGCCGACATCCGGCGTCGCCGGAGCGGCGCTCAGAGCATGCCCGGATCGGCCATCAGCTGCTGCTTGCGCTCGAGCAACTGGGCACCGAGCTGCTTCAGGTCGAGCTTGCTCTGCTTGACCTTGGGGAACATCTCGTTCTGCTCCTCCTTGACGTGATGCTTCACGTACTCGGCCATGACCTTGACCTTGGCGTCATACATTTCGCCGTCCGGCTCGACGCCCTCGACCTGCGAAATCAGGTTCTTCAGCGAGTCGTGCTCGACCGTCGCCTCCGGCACCAGCTCCTTGTCCTTGAGTGCCTGCTTGACCGCCGGATAGAAGATCTCCTCCTCGATCTGCGCATGCACCGTCAGTTCGTTGCAGATCTGGGCGACGAGCGACTTCTTCTTGGCGGCAGAGCGGGTCTTCTCGAACTGGTCGAACAGCTCGCTGACCAGCTTGTGATCGGCGCGCAACAGGGCGATCGCGTCCTGCGCCTTGGCGGCGCTGCCGCTGGCGGGCTTGCTCGTCTTGCGCGATGCGGTGGTGGTGGCCATGGGTCTACTCCTTGGTGTTGTCGTTGGTGGGGCGAACGAAAAGAGGCTCACGCAAACCGTGCGACCGGGACGATCCGCGGAACCGGGGTGCCGGGCGAAACGAGAGGCAATGGGCGCATGAGGTACTCCGCGCACGCACCCGCCGGGTGTCTGGGACGGTGGCGGATCGGGCGTTGCAGCGATGATCCGCAGCCGCTGCACGCGGGCGCGTCAGCACTTGATTGCACTTGTCGTAGGACAAGGACGCGGTCCGGCCGCACCTTGCGCGCTGCGGTTCAGCGGCCGGTCGGGCACCATGCGTTGCCCGGCGTCTCGCCGCGCAGATACTGCAACTCCTCTTCGTTGCCGGCCCGCCGCACTTCGACCAATTGCGCATGCGTGCCATACAACTGGCCGAGCTCGGCAGCGATCGCCGCTTCGGCGTCGACAGTTTCAGGAAAAGTCCGGAGCCAGCGTCGGGCTTTGCCCTTGAAGCGGAAGTCGATCACCCACACCGTCGAGGAACGGAAAAATTCAGCCATGAGATCGGCTCGATGCAGCAGGACGGGCTGACGGCCTGGTATCCATGACGCCGATGTTGCCCGGCCGCCCGGACCGGCGCAAGGCGCCCGTGCGACCTGGGCATGACCGGACCGAATGCGTACCATCGAGGCTGCCCGCCTGCGGCGCCCATGTCCACCTCCAGCTGCTTCCATGATCTTCAGCCCGGTTGTGATCGAACGCACTCGCCCCGTGCACCGGGCCGGGCCCGACAGTGGCCTCACGCCGCCGGCGTGCGGACCGTCGAGCCGCGAGGTGCAGACCAGCGTTCCCGAGCGCACCCCGCTCATCAAGGTACACGCGGCCGTGGTGCGGCATGCCGGGATCGGCATCGACGCGCTGGCCTGATCCGATCCGTCCGATGCTGGTCAATGTCGACGACTACCGCACCCGTGCGCGCGCCATCCTGCCGCGCTTCGTCTTCGACTATGTCGACGGTGGCGCCGGTTGCGAGGCGGGGCTGGCGCGCAACCGAGCGGCGCTGGAGCAGGTCTGTCTGGTGCCGCGGCCTTTGCGCGACGTGCGCGCCATCGACCTGTCGGTCGATCTGTTCGGCCAGCGTTGGTCGGCACCCCTCGCGGTGGCGCCGATCGGGCTGGCCGGCCTGGTCCGCCCGCATGGCGACCTGATGCTCGCCGGCGCGGCTGCCCGCGCCGGTCTGCCCTACCTGCTGTCGACTGCGTCGAATGCGCGTCTGGAGACGGTGCGCCGACAGACCTCCGGTGCCGCACCCTGGCTGCAGCTGTACGTGATGGGCGAACGCTCGATCGCCGAGCAGATCGTGCGGCGTGCCCGCCAGGCCGGCTACGGCGCGCTCGTGCTGACGGTCGACGTGCCGGTCGGCGGCAATCGGGAACGCGATCGGCGCAACCGGTTCGGGGTGCCGCTGCGGATCCGGCCCGCGCTGGTCTTCGATGTGCTGCGTCGCCCGGGCTGGCTGTTGCGGCTGGCGCGCGCCGGTGCGCCGACCTTCGCCAACCTGGCCGAGGACGAGGACACGGCGGCGTCGCCGGAAGCCCAGGCGATCCTGCTGTCGCGCGCGATGGACCGCAGCCTGGCCTGGCACGACCTCGCCTGGCTGCGCCGGCTGTGGGACGGTCCGCTGCTGCTCAAGGGTCTGCTGCATCCGGACGATGCGCGGCTTGCGCTGCGCCATGGCGTCGACGGCATCATCGTCTCCAACCACGGCGGGCGGCAGTTCGACGCGGCACCGGCGACGATCACGATGCTGCCGCGCATGCTCGATGCGATCGGCGCCCGCATGCCGGTGCTGGTCGACAGCGGCTTCTCGCGTGGCGTCGACATTGCCCGCGCGCTGGCGCTCGGTGCCGCCGCGGTGCTGGTCGGTCGCGCCCCGGTCTGGGGCCTGGCCTGCGGCGGCGAAGCCGGTGCCCATGCGGTCCTGCAGATGCTGCTCGGCGAGCTCGAACACGCGATGACGCTGCTCGGCGCCAGCCAGGTCGCGCAGCTCGCCGGCATGCACCTGCCAGCCGGGCCTGCGCCAGCCCCGTATCCTCGGGTGGGTGAACACGAACCGGAATGCTCCGATGGCTGATCCGATCCCCGCCACCCTGATCCTGGCGCGCGCGGCTGGTGCGCACGCATCCGCAGTGGTCAGGGCCGAACGCCACGGTGCCTCGGCCTGGTCGGGCGCCCGCGTGCACCGCGGCGCCGGGATGCGCCGGTGACCGGCCCCCTGTCGCTCAGTCTGGCGCAATCGCTGGTCGAGGGCGCAGCGACGATCGCCTTCGCACTGTCGGGCCTGCTCGAGGCCGCGCGTGCGCGCCTCGACGCGGTCGGCGTCTGCGTCGTCGCCGGACTGGCGGCATTCGGCGGCGGCACGCTGCGTGACGTGCTGCTGGACCGGCGGCCGTTCTACTGGGTCGAGCATGCCGACTGGATCTGGGGTCTGCTCGGCCTGTGCATCGCGGCGATGCTCTTCATGCGGGCACGCCACTTCGCACTCACCGAGCGCGCGATGCAGTGGCCGGATGCGGTCGGCCTCGGTCTGTTCGCTGCCAGCGGCACGCAGATCTCGCTGGCCCACCAGATGCCGGCCATGGTGGCGGTCATCCTCGGCATGGTCACCGCGGTCTTCGGCGGCGTGCTGCGCGACATCGTGTGCAACCAGATCCCGCGCGTCTTCAGCGACCACCGTCCGTATGCCCTGTGCGCGTTCGCCGGTGGCTGGGTCGCGGTGCTCGGGAGCGCGCTCGGCTGGCCGGGTGCCTGGTCGATGCTCGCCGCCGCCGCCACCGCCACCGCCCTGCGGGCGGCGACGCTGCAGTTCGGCTGGACGCTGCCGGCCTGGCGCCACGAGAGACGCCGGCAGCTGACGCATCAGCGCCCGACGCGGCTCGACGGTCGGTGCAGCAGCGCCTGCGCGAACGCCCCGATGCTGGCCAGCGCGAGCATCAGCCAGCCGAGCTGGACCGCGCCATCGTGGTCGAACAGCCCGACCGCATAGCCGCCGAGCGCGCCGCCGACCTGCTGCATCACGCCGACCACCGCTGCCGCCGCACCAGCCAGGGCCGGTACCAGGCTCGACCGTTCCGGCGAGCGCCGGGGGCACCAGCAGGCCGTGGCCGAAACCGAGCAGCATCAGCGGCAGCGCCAGCGCCAGCGGCGTGTCGATGCCGGACAGCGCCAGAGCGAGCATCAGCACCAGCCCGCCGAGCGTGCACAGACCTGTCCGGCCAGCATGATCGGCCGCTCGCCGCTGCGCTGGATGATGCGGCTCGTCAGGTAGTTGCCGACGATGTAGGCACCCGGTATGCACATGATGTAGTAGCCGATCGAGGCGGGGCCGACGCCATAGCCGCCCAGCACGATCGGCGCTCCGGCCAGAAAGACATAGAAGGTCGAGGTCGTCATCGACAGGATGGCCACATAGAGCAGGAATGCCGGCTCGCGCGCGAGCCGGCCGTAGGCGCTGACCATCGCCGCCAGCCAGTGGCGCTGTCCGGCCGCAGGGGCCTCCCGCGCGGGCAGACCGCGCCAGGCGGCCACGATCAGCAGCAACGCCAGCACCACGCTCAGGACGAAGCTGGCACGCCAACCGAAGTGCACATGCAGCTGTCCCCCGATCAGGGTCGCGGCCGGTGGCACCAGGCCGAGCGTCATCCCGGTGTAGGCCATCATCCGCGTCCGCTCGGCCGGGGCCGAACAGGTCCTGCACCAGCGCGCGCCCGACGACCATGCCGGCGCCGCCCCCGGCACCCTGCAGCAGCCGTGCGAGCACCAGCGTCGCCAGGTCGCTGCGACAGTGCTGCCAGCGCCGATCCGGCCGCCGCCAGCCCGAGTCCGAACAGCAGCACCTGCTTGCGTCCGAGCCGATCCGACAGCGGGCCGTAGAGCGAGCTGCAGGCAGCCGTAGGCGGCGACATAGGCACTGAACGTGAGCTGCACCGCCGGCTGGCCAGCGCCGAAGATCGCGCCCCACTCCTGCATCGAGGGCAGGCACACCGTCATCGCGAACAATCCGAATGCCAGCTGGGCCTGCAGATTGGCGACCAGTCGGCCACGCGGCAGGGTACGGGTCAAGGCAGGCTTTCCATCTTCATCGTGTCCGGAACGGCCCGGCGGGCCGGCAGCGCTGCATCCTATGCCATGCCGCACGCACGTCGTGCGCATGGCGCACGGTCGGCGCCGCAGCACCTCAGCGACGTGTCGCCGCGGCAACGAAGACCGAGCCGAGCATCAGCTCGCGCACCGCCAGACCATCGACCCGCTCGGAGAGCAGGCTCCACGGCTGGTCGAGCCCCTGCAGCGACGAGACCGACCGCAGGGCTGCGCCCCACACGAACAGATTGACCGCGACCGCCCACGGCGGCGCCCAGCACAGCCCGCTGGCCACGACCCGCGCACCCGGCTTCAGGCAACTCAGAACGCGCGCCAGCGCGCTCGGGCTGCGCAGGATGTCGTGCGTGAAATGCAGCAGGGCCGCATCGGCCGGCGCGTCGATCCACATGTCCTCGGCGGGCGCGCATTGCAGTTCGACGTTGCACTGCGCACCTGCCCCGATGCGGCGACTCGCCTGCGCCATCATCTCCGGGCACTGTTCGACGGCGATGATCCGGCCGCCCGCACCCACCGCCGCACCGAGTCGCGCCAGACTCAGCCCGGTACCGCAGCCGACGTCGATCACCGTCTGCCCGGGGCACAACGCCAGCTCGTCGATGGCCAGCAGCCGGATCGGCTCGAAGGCCATCAGCTCGGCGTCATAGGTCGCTGCGCGCTGTCCGTACTGTGCGAGCGCGGTCAAGCGGTCAGGCCCGTCCTGGCCGGGAGTGGGATGTGGCAAGGTTTGCATTGGCGCTTTCGCGAGGTTCGCTGCTTCGCATGCAAGATTCATCCCGACGGCTCGAGCAGCTTCACGACGGCCGAGAAGAAGTCGTTGCTGATGATGTCGGCGCGGGGCCGGGTGGCCGCTTCATCGGAGGGACGGTACTTGCCGGTGCGCACCAGCACGCCGAGCAGACCGACCGCCTGGGCACCGCCGACATCGCTTTCGATGTCGTCGCCGATCATCGCCGCATGCTCGGCAGCGGTATCGAGTTCGGCCAGTGCGGTCCGGAAAATGGCCGGACTCGGCTTGCCGACCACCTCGGCACGCACGTCGGCGGCATATTCGAGGGCGGCGATGTAGGGGCCGGCGTCCATGAAGATGCCATCGGCGGCACGGAAGTAGCGGTTGCGCGCGATCGCGATGAGGGGTGCCGACGGGTGCTGGAGCAGGATTCGCATCGCCTGGTTCAGGGCCTCGTAACTGAAGCCTTCCGCCGCGTCGCCGACAACGACTGCATTCGGCTGTTCGCGGACGATGCCGTCGAACTCGGGCAGCAGTGCCGGGTGGACGAGCAGAAACGGCCGCAGTCCGCGCCGCTTGATGACCTGGCGCGCCGCCAGCGAACCCGTCACCACCTCGTCGGCTTCGATGTCGAATCCGATGCCGTTGAGCTGGCGCACGATCGAGGCCCGCGTCTGACGGGTGGTGTTGGTCAGGAAGCGCAGACCGAGCTTGCGCTCGCGCAGCATGGCCAGCGCGTCGATCGAGCGCGGAATCGCGACGCCTGACGTGCTGAGCACGCCCTCGATATCGATCAGCACCGCACGAAGTTGGTGAACCGTCACGCTGATTGCTGCCTTGTCGCACCCGATGTGCCCGCCGATCGTAGGCGACGGAGCATGACCACCGCAAGCCGCCGGGTTGATAAAGACCCTTTCCTCCGGGCCTCCAGAACCCATGCACGGGCCCCGGCGCTGATGCTGCCTGCGCTGCTGATCAGGCTCGGTCTCGGCCTGCTGGTCTGGGGACGGTTCCTGCTCTTCGTCCGCAGCCTCTGCCAGCCCTGGGTGCCGACGGCGCGGCGCTCGACGCGCCGCCTGGCTACGCCGACGTGGTGTTCGCCGACTGGCTGTTTGCGGCGCTCGCGCTTGCACTCACTTACGGCACGCTGCTCGCGGCCGCGCTCGCCGCTGGCGTCTGGTTCGACCGCAGTGGACCGGTCGGCGCGCCGCGCTAAAGTGCCGGCTGGCCGGCACGCTGCCGGCGCCGCACCGACCGAGGTCGTCCATGGCATCCGAGATCACGATCATTTCATCGATGGCGACGCGCCAGCTGCTGACCGACCTGGGCCAGGCGTGGCAGCAACGCTCGCCGCACCGACTGCGGATCGAGTCGGTCGGTGGCGTCGATGCCGCCCGCCGGGTGCGCGCCGGCGAGTCGTTCGACCTCGTCGTGCTGGCGTCGAATGCGATCGACCAGTTGATCGCCGACGGCCATCTGCGCGCCGGCAGCCGGATCGACCTGGTCCGCTCGGGCGTCGCGGTCGCGGTGCGCAAAGGCGCTCCGCAGCCGGACATCGGCTCGGCCGAGGCAGCTCCGCAGCGCGATCCTGAACGCCGCCAGCATCGGCTACTCGACCGGACCGAGCGGCGTCCAGCTGGCACGGCTGTTCGAGCGCTGGGGCATCGCCGAGCAGATCGCCGCGCGCATCGTGCAGGCGCCACCCGGCGTGCCGGTCGGCAGCCTGGTCGCCAGCGGCGAGATCGAACTCGGCTTCCAGCAGCTGAGCGAACTGATGAGCCTGCCCGGCATCGACGTGCTCGGCCCGCTGCCTGACGAGATCCAGATCATCACCACCTTCTCGGCCGGCGTGCCGACCGCTTCGCGCGATCCGGAAACGGTGCGTTCGCTGCTCGACTTCGCGTGCGCTCGCCTGAAACCGCGCGCCGATCAAGCACGCCAACGGCATGGAGCCGGCCTGACCGGCAGCGCAACCACACCGACTTTCCCGCGCCAGCGCGCGCCCACCACCGGAACCAGCACATGCAACAACGCAGCATCGGCCCCTTCAGCGTCTCCGCCATCGGACTCGGCTGCATGAACCTGAGCCATGCCTACGGCACGCCGCCGCCGCCCGAGCAGGCCGAGCGACTGCTGCTGCGGCGCGCTCGATCTGGGCGTGACGCTGTTCGACACCGCCGCGCTGTACGGCTTCGGCGCCAACGAGGAACTGGTCGGCCGCGTGCTGTCGCCGCACCGCTCGCGGTTCACGCTGGCGAGCAAGTGCGGCATGCAGGGCGTCGACGGCAAGCGGGTGATCGACGGCCGGCCGCAGACGCTGAAGAAGACCTGCGAGGACAGCCTGCGTCGGCTGCGCACCGACGTGATCGATCTGTACTACCTGCACCGCTGGGACAAGCAGGTGCCGATCGAGGACAGCGTCGGCGCGCTGGCCGACCTGGTGCGCGCCGGCAAGATCCGCGCGATCGGCCTGTCCGAGGTATCGGCCGCGACGCTGCGCCGGGCCCACGCGGTGCATCCGATCGCCGCGCTGCAGAACGAATACTCGCTCTGGACCCGCAACGCCGAACTCGGCACGCTGGAGGCGACGCGCGAGCTCGGCATCGCCTTCGTCGCCTTCAGTCCGCTGGCGCGCGCCTTCCTGACCGGCAAGCTGCGCGACCTGGACAGCCTCGAAGCGAAGGACATCCGGCGCCCGATGCCGCGCTTCCAGCCGGACAACTACGCGCGCAACCTGCAGTTGCTCGAGCGCTACGCCGAACTCGCGCGCGATGCCAACTGCTCGATGGCACAGCTTGCGCTGGCCTGGCTGCTCGCGCGCGGCGAGCATGTGATCCCGATCCCGGGAACGACGCAGCATCGAGCACCTGGCAGGAGAACGTCTCGGCGGCCGATGTCCACATCAACCCCGAGATGCTGGCGCGGCTCGACAGCCTCATCAACGAGGACAGCGTCGCCGGCGAGCGCTATCCCCCGGCGACGCTGCCCGAGATCGACACCGAGAGCTTTTGAATGCGGCGCCGCCACGGCGATCGGCGGCTTGAGTTCGGGATCCGCAACCCCATGTTCGGCGCATGACCCCATCCGCGCTGAAAGTCGCCTGCAGCCGCTGCGACGCCGCCAACCGCATTCCCGCCGCACGGCTGGCCGAGGATCCGAACTGCGGGCGCTGCGGCGCCGCGCTGCTCGACGGCCGGCCGATCGAATTGACCGATGCCAACTTCGATTCGGTGACCGGCCGCACCGAATTGCCGCTGCTGATCGATTTCTGGGCGGGTTGGTGCGGTCCGTGCAAGATGATGGCGCCGCAGTTCGACCAGGCGGCGCGCCAGTTGAAGGGTCGGGCGCTGCTGGCCAAGGTTGACGTCGACGCCAGCCCGCAGACCGCCCAGCGCTTCGGCATCCGCAGCATCCCGACGCTGGTCCGACTGGACGCCGGACGCGAGACCGCACGCAGCGCCGGCGCGCAGCAGGCGGCGCAGATCGTCGCGATGGCGGGCTGAGCCGGCCGCTGGTCAGGCGGTGGCGCGGTACCAGGCGACGCCGGCGGCGTCGAGTTCGCGGGACGCCTCGCCGCGCCGGGTCAGGTGGTTCAGGCAGGCGACCGCCTCGCCGGTCGCCAGGCCGAGCAGGCCGGCGTCGGTCTCGGCGATCTGGCGCGCGAACAGCGCGGCGAAGACGTCGACCACGCGCCGTGGCTCCCTGAGGGTGCGCTGCAGGCGCTGCAGTGACACCCGCTGACCGCGCCGCAGCGCCTCGAGGCGCGCGTGCAGCCCGCGAAAGGGCTCGTTGTGCGCCGGCAGCACCAGCACGTCGTCCGGCACCTCGCGCTGCAGCTTGTCGATCGAGTCCATCCAGTCGGCCATCGGATCGGCGTGCGGCTCGGACGGATGCACCGACACATTCGACGAGATGCGCGGCAGCACCTGGTCGCCCGAGATCAGCAGCTTCAGTTCCGGGCAGTACAGGCAGGCATGCTCAGGCGAATGGCCGTTGCCGACCACCACCCGCCAGATCGTGCGCGCCGATGCGCAGCGCGTCGCCGTCGGTCAGGCGGCGGAAGCTGTCGGGCAGTTGGTGGATCGCCTGGCCGAAATTGCCGAAGCGCGCGCGGTAGCGTTCGATGGCCGCGTCGCTCCAGCCGGCGGCACGGCAGAAGCGGATCGCATCGTCCGGGGCGTCGCGCCCGAGGTCGGATACCGCCACCCGGCACGACAGGTACTCGAGCCGGCTGATCCACAGCTCGACGCCGAACTTGCGCGTCAACCAGCCTGCCATGCCGATGTGGTCGGGGTGCATGTGGGTGACGAACAGCCGTGTCAGCGTGCGCTCGTCCGGCGCATGGGCGAACAGTTCGCGCCAGACCGCCGCGGTCTCGTCGTTGCGCACGCCGGTGTCGACGATCGCCCAGCCGGCGCCGTCGTCGATCGCCCACAGGTTGATGTGGTCGAGCCGGAACGGCAGCGGCATCCGGATCCATCGCACGCCCGGTGCCACCTCGAACGTGTGGCCGCGAGCCGGCGGCCCGGAAAACGGATAGTCGAGCACCGGCTTGACCGGTGAGCTGCCTTCGACTCCATCGGCCATCGCCGCGCTCCTCCCTGTTGCATGCTTCCGCACAGCGGGCCCGCTGACAGCGGGAAAGCACCGATTGTGCGGCCGCAGCATAATCGCCCGCTTGTCACGGTTCGGCACCGATCAGGCGGGTGATCGTGCCGGGCAACGCCCGTCGCTCCTCCCGCATGAACCTCCGTCGCCTGCCCGCGCACCTTGCCCGTGGCATCCACCAGCGCCAACGCTTCATCGCGCTCGCACTCGTCTGCCTGTCGCTGGTGATCGCCATCGGTGAGCGGTCGGCCCTGTCGGTGGCGGCACCCGCCTTGTCGTCGGCGCTCGCGATCGATGCGCGCGGCATGGGCTGGCTGCTGTCGGCCTTCTCGTGGAGCTATGTGATCGCGCAGGTGCCCGGCGGGCTGTTCGTCGAACGCGTCGGCGTGCGTGCCGCGATCGGCATCGGCATCGCGGCGAGCAGCCTCACCAGCCTGCTCGTCGCAGCCGCCGGCGCGCCGGCACTGGTCGGCGCCGCCTGGGGACTGATCCTGTTCGCGCGGGTGATGATGGGCGTTGCCCAGGCGCCGATCGGCGCCAGTTCGGGCGTGGTGCTGTCGACCTGGTTTCCGAGGGCCGAACGTGGAACGGCCGGGGCGGTCTATGGCGCCATGGCGCCATTGGCGCTGGCGGTGCTCAATCCGCTGATGGGGCTGCTTGCCAACGGTTTCGGCTGGCGCGCCATGTTCGTCGGGGTCGGAATCCTCAGCATGGTGGTCGCCGTGTTGTGGCTGACGCACTTCCGCGCGCCGGCCCAGCACGGGCGACTCAGCGCCAAGGAGCGGCGGCTGCTGAGCTCGGGCGGCGCGCTGTGGGGCGGACCTGCCGATGCCCGGCGCGCGCACAGTGACACCGGCACGCTGCTCGACGATCTGCGCCAGCTGTTTGCGCAGCGCATCTTTGTCGCATCGGTTGCGGCCCAGTACTGCATCGTGGCCATCACCTGGTTCTTCGTGGCCTGGTTTCCAACCTACCTTGTCCACGATCTCGGCTACTCCATCGCCGAAGCGGGCGCCTGGTCTGCGCTGCCGGCGGTCGCCGGGGTCGTGGGTGGCATCAGCGCGGGTGTCGTCTCGGACTGGCTGCTGCGACGCACGCATTCGCTCACCCGGGCACGCAAGTGGCCGGTCTACGCGGGGATGGGGATTGCCGGCAGCGCCTTCGCGGCCTGCACCGTGCTGAGCGATCCGCAATGGATCGTCGCGATGATGGCGCTGGCGTTTTTCGGCAAGGGCTTCGCCACCCTGGTGTGGGCGGTGGTGAGCGACATCGCGCCATCGAACCGGGTCGGCCTGACCGGCAGCGTCGTCAATGCCATCAGCAACGTATCAGGCATCGTGACCCCGATCGTCGTCGGCTACCTGGTTGCGCTCGGTGGCAACTTCCGCCTCGCACTCGCACTGATGGCGCTGCATGCCTTCGGCGCCATCGGCCTCAACCTGCTGATGGGGCCGCTGACGCGGATGGCCGACCTGCAGCCGCGTGCGCGCTGACGAAATGAAAAAGGCGCACCGCCGGCAGATCGCCGTCGGTGCGCCCTTCAGGCTGCTGCAGACTGCCTCAGCCCTTGGCGGCCTTCAGCGCGTCGCGCCGTGCACGCACCATGTCATGGTTGCGCTTCACGCCTTGGTACTGCTCGTCGACCAGCGCACGCACATCGGCCGGCAGATCGGCCTTGATCGCCTCGCGGTACTTCTCGAGCGCATGGTCCTCGCCGCGTTCGCATTCCTGCATCACTGCCAGGTCGTCGTAGCTCGTCAGCGCGGTCTTCACCGAAACCCAGCCACGGTGCATGGAGCCGGCAACCGTGCCCGACGTGTCGGGCTTGCCGCCCAGTTCGACCACCTTGGCCTGCAACCGCTCGGCCGCGGTGCGGCACTCGCGCGCCCGGGAATCGAGCATCGACTTCAACTCCGGCGAATCGGCCTGCTCGGCGCAGGCCTGAAAGCCGTATTCGCCATCCTTGCAGGTCTCGATCAGGTCGTTCAGGACTTTGACGGATTCGGATTGGGTGCTCATCAGGTGGTACTCCCTTCAAGGGTGGTTTTGTTGGAATCGGCGACTGCAGGGGTGCTGGCAAACCGCTGCTTCGGCAGGTTCGTCTGGGGATGCCCCGCGCGTGCATCGTCCGCGCGCCGGGGCTCTGGCCACGGTTGCGGAACTTCTTCCAGGCATAGCCAGCAATGGCCATCAGGATCAGCTTGCGCATGAATGCTCGTCCTTCTCGATTGATGATGGCGCTCTGCCGGTGTCCGAGCCGAGCCGCGCCGAGGCCGGACACCGGGAGTGCGTCTGGCACCATCGTAGAGAGCCGCTCTGGACCCGCCTGTAGGAAACAGGCGACGCGCTGCGTCAGACGCAGGCGGCGACTCCCGGCACACCGGCTAACGCTTGATGATGATGTAGAGCGCGTGGATGATGCCGGGGATGTAGCCGAGCAGCGTCAGGATGATGTTGATCCAGAAGTGCTTGCCGATTCCTTCCTGCAGGAAGACGCCGAGCGGAGGCAGGAGTATGGCGAAGATGATTCGGATGATGTCCATCGGTGTGGGTCGGTTGGGTTGGGGTGAATCCATGCAAGCACGGATCGTGTCCAACCGACCATAGCGCTGCAATGCGCGTCGGACAGGGGCGCTGGGCCCATGCCCACGTCAGACAGCGGCCCGCCTGCACGTCAGCCTCGGTGCAGCCCCATGCGTGCGGGCTGGCGTTCAGCCGATCGAGCGCGCCAGCGCCCGCTCACGGATCATGTCGAAATCGGCAGGTGGCGGATGCAGGTCGAGCCGGCGTCCGGCCTTGACGATCTGGCTCGGGATGTCGTGGCCGATCAGCGCCGGCAGCCGCTTCGACGCCTCGATCAGCCGCTCGAGGTCGACGCCGGTGTCGTAGCCCATCAGTTCGAGCGCGTGCACGATCTCCTCGCTGCACACGTTGCCGGTGGCGCCGGGCGCATACGGGCAGCCGCCGATGCCGCCGAGCGAGGCGTCGAAGCGGTCGGCGCCGGCGTCGATCGCCGCCAGCACGTTGGCCAGGCCCATGCCGCGCGTGTTGTGGAAGTGCAGCGTCAGCTCGGTGCCGCGGCCAGCGCGCGCGGAACGCCGCGGTCAGCGCGGCGACCTGGCGTCGGGATAGGCCATGCCGGTGGTGTCGCACAGCGTGACGCCGCTGGCGCCGAGTCTCGTCGACGTAGCGCGCGCACCAGTCGAGCACCGTCTGCATCGGCACGTCGCCCTCCATCGGGCAGCCGAAGGCGCACGACAGCGAGACGTTGACCGCCGCGCCGGCGCTGCGCGCGATGCGTCGCCACCTCGACCAGTGCCGGCGAACGACTGCTCGCGCGTCATGCGCAGGTTGGCCAGGTTGTGGCGTCTCGGTGGCCGACATCACGAGGTTGAACTCGTCGGTGCGCGCGTCGATGGCGCGCTCGGCGCCGCGCACGTTGGGCACCAGCGCGCTGTAGACGACGCCGGGCACGCGCTCGATCTCGCGCAGCACCTTCTCGGCGTCGCGCAGCGCGGGGATCGCCTTCGGCGAGACGAAGGAGGTGACCTCGATCTTGGCCATGCCGGCGCGCGACAGCGCGTCGACCAGCGCGATCTTGTCGTCGGTCGGCACGAAGGCCGGCTCGACCTGCAGGCCGTCGCGCGTGCCGACCTCCTGCATGTGGATGCGCCGGCGCGCGCCGTTCCAGAGCTGTGTGTTCATGCGACCACCTTCGAGCTGCGCAGGGCAGCGATGTCGTCGGCGGCGAAGCCGATCTCGGCCAGCACCGCATCGGTGTCGTCGCCGAGCCGCGGCGCCGAGGAGCGGATGCGTGCCCGGCGTGCCCGATCAGCTTGGGCACGATGCCCGGCACGTCGAGCGTCGTAGCCGTCGCGCGTCGTGCTGGCGCAGGATCATGTCGCGCGCCCGGTAGTGCGGGTCCTCGACGATGTCCTTGGCGGTGTAGACCTTGCCGGCCGGCACGCGCGCCGCGCCCAGCGCGTCCAGCACCTCGCTGCACCGGCTGCGTGCGCGGTCCAGGCCTCGATGGCCGCGTCGAGCTCGGCCACCCGCGCCACGCGGCCGGCGTTGCTCGGCCAGGCCGGGTCGCTGCCGAGGTCGTCGCGGCCGATCGCCTGCATCAGCCGCTTGAAGATGCTGTCGCCGTTGCCGGCGATCAGCACGTAGCCGTCGCTGCAGCGGTAGGCGTTGCGACGGCGCGATGCCGGGCAGCGCGCTGCCGGCGGCCTCGCGCACCGCGCCGAAGGCGCTGTACTCGGGCACCAGGCTTTCCATCACGTTGAACACCGCCTCGTGCAGCGCACGTCGATCACCTGGCCCTGGCCGCCGTTGACCTTGCGGTGGTGCAGCGCCGTCAGCATGCCGATCGTGCCGTGCAGCGCGGCCAGCGTGTCGCCGATCGAGATGCCGCACGCGCACCGGCACGCGGCCCGGCTCGCCGGTCAGGTGGCGCAGCCCGCCCATCGCCTCGCCGATCGCGCCGAAGCCGGGCAGGTCGCGGTACGGGCCGGTCTGGCCGTAGCCGCGAGATGCGCAGCATCACCAGGCCCGGGTTGAGCGCCTGCAGCGCCTCGCAGCCCAGGCCCCAGCCTTCCGAGCGTGCCGGGCCGGAAGTTCTCGATCAGCACGTCGGCCTCGCGCGATCAGCCGGCGCGCGATGTCCTGGCCTTCGGGGCTGCGCAGGTCGAGCGCGATCGAGCGCTTGTTGCGCGACTGCACCTGCCACCAGACCGAGGTGCCGTCCTTGCAGCAGGCGCCAGTTGCGCAGCGGATCGCCGGCGCCGGGCGGCTCGATCTTGATCACGTCGGCGCCGAATTCGGCCAGCGTCTTGCCGGCGAACGGGCCGGCGATCAGCTGGCCCATCTCGATCACCCGCACGCCCTTGAGCGCGCCGGGGGTCATGGCTTGAGTCATCGCAACTCCTCCTGGATCGCTGGTCGCGCCCGGTTTGCCGCCGATTTTGGCCCAATTCGTCCGGTCGTCCTGATCATTGCGGCGAATTGCTTCCGCGTGGCGGTCAGCGGCTTGCTCCCGACCTGCGCCCGCATGGCGACTCGGACGCCTTGACCACCTGGATGTGCAACTGGTTCACGATCGGCTTCGGCGTGCCGGCCGGGGCGAAGAGGCCGTCCCGCGGGTCGAGCCGAGGCCTCGCGCCAAGGGCTGGCTGATCGGTCAGGGTTGCACGTCTGCGCTAGACTGCCAAACAAGTGTTTGGCCGGGAGCCGGAATGATCGATGCCGAGGTGATCCGCGAGCTGCTGCAGGCAGATCGCACCATAAGGACCGTCGAGGTCGGCTCGACCGATTTCGCGCTGCCGGCCGACGACCGCATCGCGATCACCCGCGCGGCGCGGCGGCCACTGCAGGCAGGCCAGGTTCGGGTGGGCATGCTGTACATGACCGTCAATCCGGCTGACCTGCTGCAGATGAGCGGCCGGTACGGCCGGCAGCCAGCGTTGCCGTTCGTTCCCGGGCACGAGGGTTCGGCGGTGGTGCTGGAGACGGCGCCCGACGTGGATGAATTGCAGGTCGGCACACTGGTGGTGCCGCTGGGCGCGAGCGGCTACTGGTCCGACGAACGGGTGCTGGCGGCGCGCCAAGTGGTGACGCTGCCCGGGGCTGTCGATCCTCAGCAGGCCGCCATGCTCGTCGCCAATCCGGCCACCGCCAGCGTCCTGCTGCAGCAGATGAGCCGCTTGCAGGCCGGCGACTGGGTAATCCAGAACGCGGCCAACTCCGCGGTCGGTCAGTCGGTGCGCCGTCAGGCGGCGCGCCAGGGCCTCCGGCTGGTGAACGTGGTGCGGCGCGCGGGTGCTATTGCACGCGATGCCAGGCCAGACGAACACTGGGTCGTCGATGCCGAACCGGGTGTTCCATCTCTGTTGTCGCGGCTGGAGCCGACGCTCCAGGGGCAGCGGCCGCGCCTCGCGCTCGATGCGCTAGGCGGCAGGGCCAGCGGTGCGCTGGCGGCCAGCCTCGGTGAAGGCGGAACCCTGATCGTCTACGGGCTGATGACCGGCGAGCCGGCCGCCATCGACGTCCACGATCTGGTGTTCAGGGGCATCCGGGTACAGGGCTTCTGGCTGGCCCGTTGGTTCGCCGAGCCGCAGAACCGATCACTCATCCCGCCGATGCTCGCCGAGTTGGTCGAGCGGCTGGGCCGCGGCGAGCTGCACATCGATGTGGAGGCGAGCCACGACCTCGAGCAGGTGGTCGGTGCACTCGAGCAGGCTGCACGCGAAGGACGTCACGGCAAGGTGCTGCTGAGCGGCGTCTGGATGAAGCGATTGGGTTCGCGGCTGAAGCCTCCAAAGAAACCCTAGTTTTCTAACCAAACACTTGTTTGGTTTCGGGATGGCTGCTACGCTTTCTCCATGCTGAACATTGAAGGACCGGCCATCGTCGCCGGCGGGGCTTCCGGCCTGGGGCTCGCGGTGAGCCAGGCACTGCGCGAGATCAATGTGGGCGTGACGGTTCTCGACCGCCAGCCCGCCTCTGCTGGAGATTCGGAGCACCACGCCGTTTGCGACATCACCGACGAAGACGCGGTGAGAGCGGCGCTGGACGGTGCGGCCGAGCGCTGGGGCCCGCCGCGCATCGTTGTCAACTGCGCCGGCGTGGGACACAACAGCCGGGTGCTGCAGCGTTCCGGCATTCACACGCTCGAGCTGTTCCAGCGCGTGCTGGCGGTGAACCTGGTGGGCACGTTCAACGTGCTGCGCCTGGCGGCCGAGCAAATGCAGCACCTGGAGCCGAACGCCGACGGGCAGCGCGGTGTGATCGTCAACACCGCCTCGATTGCTGCGTTCGACGGCCAGATCGGCCAGGCGGCCTACGCAGCCTCGAAAGCGGGCGTGGCCGGCATGACACTGCCGCTGGCGCGCGAGCTTGGTCGGTTCGGTATCCGGGTGGTCACGGTCTGCCCGGGTGTGTTCCATACGCCGATGGTCGATGCGCACGTCACCGATGCGGTCCTCGACGGCCTGCTGCAGAACGCGGCCTGGCCCAAGCGCGGCGGGCAGCCTGCCGAGTTCGCCGATTTCGTGCTCGCCGTGCTGCGCAACCCGATGATGAACGGCGAAACCATCCGGCTCGACGGCGGCCTGCGGATGCCCAGCCTGTGAGCGCGACCGCCGATCTGCTGTCGCTGCGTGTGGTCGGCCGCGAGCGGCTGGCCGATGACGTGGTGCTCCTCAGCCTGGACGCCGCCACGGCGGAAGAGACCTTGCCGGTCTGGACGCCCGGCGCCCATGTGGATATCGCCACCCGCGACCAGGACGGTGGGGAGGTGATGCGTCAGTACTCGCTCTGCGGACAGCCCGACCAGGGGCCCTGGCGCATCGCCGTCCTGGGCGATCGGAATGGTCGCGGCGGGTCGCTGTGGCTGCATCGGAACGCGCAGGTCGGCTGCCAGCTGGACGCACGTGGTCCGCGCAACCATTTCGCACTGGTCGAGGGGGACGAGCCTGTCGTGCTGCTGGCCGGGGGCATCGGCATCACGCCGCTGCTGCCGATGGCCCATGCACTGCATGCCCGAGGCCGCGCGTTCCGCCTCCACTATCGGGCGCGCAGCCGCACAGCGGCCGGCTTCCTGCCGGAGCTGGTACAGGTGCCCTGGGCCGATCGCGTTCACGTGGCGTTCGATGACGAGGGCGCGCCGGAGCCGGCGCGGTTGTTCGGCGTCGATGACCGCGAGGCCTGGGTCTACACCTGCGGACCGGCAGGATTCATGGACGCCGTCGCTGCCGGCGCCGCCGCGGCGGGAATTCCTGGCACGCGGGTGCGGCGCGAGCTGTTTGCCGCGGCCCCACCCGACGCCGTCACCCTTGACAAAGCCAATGCCGAATTCGTGGTCAGGCTGGTCCGGTCCGGCCGCGACATCAGTGTGCGCAGCGACGAGACCGTAGCCCAGGCGTTGTGCGCTGCGGACGTGGCGCTGGTTGTTTCGTGCGAGCAGGGCTATTGCGGATCCTGCCTGACCGGCGTGCTCGCCGGCCGCCCCGACCACCGCGACCAGTTCATGCTGCCCGAAGAGCACGAGCGCAACGATGCGTTCACACCCTGCTGTTCCCGCTCGCTGACGCCGGTGCTGGAACTCGACCTGTGAGCACCGGGTCGCCCCTCGAGAACCCAAGGAGTCCTGTGGTGAACGATGCCTCGATGCCCCTGACCTACGACCCGACCCATCCGGAAACGAGGCGCAATCCCTTTCCGCTGTACGAGCGGCTGCAGGCGGAAGACCCGGTCCACTGGAGCGAGCCGCTGCGCAGCTGGATCATCACCCGCTACGACGATGTGCGGGCGGTCGCCATGTCGCCGGCCATGTCGTCGGACCGCCTGCGCCCTTTCTACGAGGCCCAGCCGGATGAACGCCGCGACATCCTCTCCGGCGTGATGCGCTACCTCAACCACTGGTTGGTGTTCAAGGCTCCGCCGGAGCACACCCGCCTGCGCAAGCTGCTCAACTCGGTCTTCACGCTGGCGCTGGTGCAGTCGCTCGAGCCGCAGATCCGGCGCTCGGTCGACGCCATCTTCGACCAAGTGGACACCGAAGGCGAAATCGACTTCATGGACGAAGTGGCCGTGCTCCTGCCGGCCTACGTGATCCTCGACATGCTGGGAGTGCCGCGCGAGGACTTCGGACTGGTCAAGCAGTGGTCCGACGCCTTGCGCCTGTTCATCGGCTCGGCGCGGGGCGAGGAAGACAAGTACCGGCGGGCGCGCCACGGCGCCGATGAGATGTCGCGCTACTTCAGGGAGGCCATTGCGCTGCGCCGCACCGCCGCCCGCGACGACATGATCTGCAAGATGATGGACGCGCGCGATGCACAAGGCGGCCTGAGCGAGGATGAGCTCGTCGCCACCTGCATGCTGCTGCTGTTCGGCGGACACGAGACCACCACCAACCTGCTCGGCTCGGCGGCCGTGGCGTTGCTGGAGCACCCTGGCGAAATGCAGCGGCTGCGTGCCGATCCGGCACTCATCGACAGCGCGGTCGAGGAATTCCTGCGCTACGACGGTCCCAGCAACAGCATCGCCCGGGTGGTCGGCAAGGACCACGAACTGGCCGGCAAGACACTGCGCGAGGGCGAGCGGGTGTTCGCCATGATCAACGCGGCCAACCGCGATCCCCGCCGCTTCGAACGACCGCATGAGCTGGACCTCGGCCGCACGCCGAACCGCCACCTGACATTCGGACAGGGCGTGCACTTCTGCCTGGGAGCCCCGCTGGCCAGGCTGGAAGGCAAGGTCTGCATCTCGCGCCTGGTCGAACGCTTTCCGGACATGCGAGCCGGCAGCGCGGCGCCGGAATGGATCGATGCACTGATCATGCGCGGCCCGACCTCGCTGCCCTTGCGCCTGCGCTGAAGCGTTCCTGCCAGCCGGAAGCCGCCCCTTCGCGCCAATCAACGGAGTTTTCGATGAGCAACGTCTATGTCCTCGGTGTCTCCTGCACCGCCTTCGGCAAACAGCCCGACCGCAGCTTCAAGGATCTGACTCGGGAAGCCTATCTGCAGGTGCTGGCCGACGCGGGGATGGACGACGGAGACCGCATCGAGCAAGGCTGGTTCGGCAACTGCGGCATGGGCACCTTCGGCCAGCGGAACATCCGCGGCCAGGTGTGCTTCACGCCGCTCGTGCGCGAGGGCCTGTTCCCTGAACGCGTGCCGATGATCAATGTCGAAGGCGGGTGCGCGACCGCCTCGATGGCCTTCCACGGCGCATACAAGGACATCCTGTCCGGACAGGTGGACCTGTCGCTCGCGGTCGGCGTCGAGAAGACGTTCGTCCCCGATGATCTCGCGCGAACCATGGAGATCTTCGAGGGCGGCATCGATCAGCTCGATCGCCATGAGTGGCTGGAGTACTACGCGAAGGCCGGCGAGCAGTCCGGCAAGCGGTTCGCGCCCGGCGAGTCCGGCGGCACCCTGTTCATGGACACCTACGCCATGCAGGCCGCCTATCACATGAAGACCTTCGGCACGACGCGCGAGCAGATCGCCCTGGCAGCGTCGAAGAACCACGCCATGGGCGCGCTGAATCCCAAGGCGCAGTACCGGTTCGAAGTGAGTCCGCAGCAGGTACTGGAAGACCGCGAGGTCAGCTGGCCTCTGACCCGGTCGATGTGTGCGCCAATCGGCGACGGCGCGGCTGCCGCGCTGCTCTGCTCGGAGCGCTTGCTGCGCAGCCTGCCTGCCGCCGTGCAGGCGCGCGCGGTGCGCGTAGGCGCGAGCGTTCTGAGCGGTGGCAAGTACCGGCGGCTGGACGAGCCGGGCCTTTCGCGGATCGCCGCGCAGCGTGCCTATGCGATGGCGGACATCGTGCCGGAGGACATCGACCTGGCCGAGGTGCACGACGCCACCTCGTTCAGCGAGATTTACCAGGCCGAGATGCTGGGCCTGTGCGAAGTCGGCCGCGGCGGCGCCTTCGTGGCCAGCGGCGCAACGTCGCTCGGGGGCCAGGTCCCGATCAACACCTCCGGCGGACTGGTCTCGAAGGGACATCCGGTGGGAGCCACGGGCCTGTCCATGGTCTATGAACTGATCGCCCAGCTGCGCGGAGAATGCGGGCCGCGACAGGTGCAGGGTGCATCCGTGGCGGTGGCGGAGAACGGCGGCGGCGTGATCGGATTTGACGAGGCCGCCTGCTCCATCATCGTGCTCCAACGCTGATCGCGCGCCAGGCGCGCCGCCCTTGCCCGGCGCGCCGTCAACGAGCCTGCCGGAAGACCGCCAGCAGCTGGCGCGCCACCGTGGCAGGCGTGTGCCCGCCTGGCTGATACCAGGTGAGCGCGCCGTTGAGCGCCCCAAGCAAGGCCAGACGGAAGTAGCGTCTGTTCACGCCGGGCGCCAGCTCGACGTCTTGCGTCAGTTCGACGAAGACGTTCTCGTAGCGGTCGCGCTCGCCTACCAGGGCTTCGCGCATGCCGTCGGTGTAGGACGAAGACCAGTGCGCCAGCACCATGCCCGCTGGGCTCTCGTCCGACAGCAGCGCCTCCAGATGGGTGACGCAGGCCGTCTCCAGTCGCTGCCACGGCTCGGTCAGCGTTTCGATGGCGCGCTGCACCTGGTCGATGAACCGGTCGACGCCGGCGCCGTAGACGGCGACGAACAGCTCCTCCTTGGAGCCGAAGTGGTGGTACAGCGACCCGGGCAGAATGCCGAAAGCGGACGCGATGTCGCGCATCGAGGTGTTGTCGTAGCCGCGGGCGCCGAACAGCCGCATGGCCTGCTCGACCAACTCACCGCGCCGATCGGCCGGCAGCGAATCGCGGTTCGTCTTCGGCCCTCTATCCGCCACTGGCGCACGGTGCGCAGCCGCGCGGCTGCGTTTGCTGGCCGGGGTGGGCGGTGCAGGGGCGGCAGCGGGCTTGGCGATGGGCGACATGGTGCTGGATTGTCCTTTGCCGCCCGCGGCGCGTGGCGCCACTCGTGAATCGGATTTCAAGAGGCTTTCACCTGCTCCCAGTACGGTTCCCGAAGGATACGCTTGAGCACCTTGCCGAGCGCGTTGCGCGGGAAGTCCTCGCGTACCTCGAGCCCGCTGATGCGCTGGTGCTTCGCCAAGCGGTCGTTGCACCAGGCCATGACCTCGGCAGGAATCACCTCGGCACCCGGACGGGAGATGACCAGCGCCATCGGCGTCTCGCCCCAACGGGGATGGGGCACCCCGATGACGGCGACGTCGAGCACCGCGGGATGGCCGCCGATCACCTCCTCGACGTCGGCCGGAAAGACATTGAAGCCGCCGGAGATGATCATGTCCTTCTTCCGGTCGACCAGCACCAGGTAGCCGTCCTCGTCCTGGTAACCGATGTCGCCGGAACGAATGAAGCTGCGGCCGCGCGGATCGCGCCAGATCAGCTCCTCGGTGGCGGTCGGGTTGCCGTGGTAGCGCGTCATCATCCCGGCGCCGTATCCAGCGATCTCGCCAGGCGCCCCGGCGGGCTGGACCTGACCGGTCTCGCCGAGGATGCAGACCTCGAAGCCGAGGACCGGCGTCCCGACGGTGTGGAACTTCGATTCCGGTGCCCCCGGCTTGAGCATGCTGGCCATGCCCTCGCTGCAGCCATACAGCTCGACCAGCTTGTCTCCGAATCGCTCGATCACCTGGCGCTTGGTGTCGCGGCGCAGCGGAGAGCCGGCGCAAAGCAGCAGGCGCAGATGGTCGGCCTTGGCCGGACCGTCGAGTGCCTGCAGTACCGCGAGGTACTGCGCAGGCACCATGAACGTGTGCGAGACGCGCTCGTCGTCAAGCCGGCGCAGGAACTCGCCCGGGTTGAACGACGGCATCACCACGCAGGTGCCGCCGCTGAACAGCACCGGCAGCATCATCAGCCAGGTGCCGTTCGAATAGAGCGAGGTCGTGGTCAGCGCGCGGCTCTGGTCGGTGAATCCCATCTCGACCGAGTTCGAGACGGCCCAGTGCACGCGGGCTCGGTGGCTCTGGACGATGCCCTTGGGCATGCCGGTCGTGCCCGAGCTGTAGATGATGTTGAAGTCATCACCGCTGCGATAGGCGACGGACGGTGTCGCGGCCGAGGCGGCGTCCACCAGATTCGCATAGTCGGTCCAGCCGTCGGCGCGGCCGTGTGCGGCGAAGCGCAGGTCGCCCTCCAGGCTCGTCAGCTCCTGGGCATGGACACCCAGCCGCTCGATGTAGTCGGGGGTGGCGAAGGCGGCACGCGCGCCGCTGTCCCGGATCAGCGCTGCCATCTGCGGGCCGGTCAGCAGGCCGGACAAGGGCACCACGCAGGCTCCGGCCTTGACGATCCCGAACATGATCTCGAGCATCTCGACCGAGTTGCCCATGATCACCGCCACCATGTCTCCCCTGCCGACGCCGCGTGCCAGCAGGGCGTTGGCGACCCGGTTCATGTTGGCGTTGAAGTCACCCCAGTTTCGCCGCACCTCGCCGCACACCACCGCCTCGTGGCGGGCGCGGTAGGTCCCATGCTGGGTGAAGACGTCGGGGATCAGGATCTCGGCCACATCGAGTGTGACTTGCGGTGTGGCGGTCATGACATGGTTCCGGATGGCGGTGTGCGTGTGGGCTGAGGCCGTGGGGGTGCAGGCGGCGGCAGGTCCTGGATGCGGCGATGGCCCTGGCCGACCGCCTCCAGCAGCGGCTGCGTCTGCGGATCGACCATGCAGTCGCAGAACAGGGTGCGTTCGGCCGCCAGCGCCTGCTCCTCGGTCCAGCCGGCGCGCCCGCGCACCAGGCGCTTGATGTGGGCGCAAGCGCGGGCTGGCAGCGCATCGAGCCGGGCGGCCATCTCCAGTGCCTGCGCCAGCACATCCGGAACGCAGGCACTGGCCAGACCGAGGGCGACCGCCTGCTCCGGGTCGAGCACTTGGCCAGTCAACAGCAGCTGCAGCGCGCGCGCGGTCCCCAGCAGTTCAGCGTAAGCCTGGGTGCCGCCGGCGCCCGGCAACAGGCCGGCCCTGATCTCCGGCAGCCCGATCGGGTAATCGCCTCGCTGCACCACCCGCAGGTCGCAGCCCAGGGCGAGCTCGAAACCGCCGCCCATGGCCGTACCGTTGATGGCGGCGATGAAGATGATCGGGCTGCGCTGCATCCGATCGATCAGCTGGTGGATGGCCGCGCGCGGTACCGGGCGGTCGAGGCTGAAGGACATTTCCCGGGCACGCATCGCCTCGGCGCGCGCCTGCAGCACGGAGACGTCGTAGTGCCGGATGAACATGCCCACATCGCGGCCGGTCAGCACGACGGCGCGGATGCCGATGCGCCGCTCGACACGGTCCATCACGGCGAGCAGCTCCGACTCCATGTCGGCATCCATCAGCCCATCGTTCGCGTTGTAGCAACGGACGACCGCGGTGTTTTCATGCCAGGCGAGCGACACTCGGGCTCCCTGCCATTCGCCGACATCATTGTTCATGCACTTGCCTCCTGATTCGAGCACCTGGACGGTGCCGGTGGTTGTTGCCCCCATGTTCCTCGTCAGCGGTCCGGAACTGGTCGTGGCGGCGGTTCGAGCCGGCGTCTGCGGGGCCTTCCCCACCCTGAACGCACGCACGCCCGGGGAGCTCGACGATTGGCTGCGGCTCATGCTCGAGCAAACCCGGGACAGCGCCGCACCGGTTGCCGCCAACCTCATCCTGCATCCGTCGAATCCCCGCCGCGAGGTCGACCTCGACCTGGTGGTGAAGCACCAGGTACCGTGGGTCGTGGCGTCGGTGGGATCGCCCCGTCCGGTGGTCGATCGCGTGCATGCCTATGGCGGTCGGGTCCTGTCGGACGTGGCCAGCGTGCGCCACGCCCGCAAGGCGGTCGACGCCGGCGCCGACATCCTGGTGCTGCTGACGGCCGGAGCAGGTGGCAACACCGGCTGGCTCAACCCGTTCGCCTTCATCGAGGAGGTCCGGCGCTTCTGGAGCGGCCCGGTTGCAGTGGCCGGCAGCATCACCACCGGAGCCCAGGTGCTGGCGCTGCAGACCGCCGGTGCCGATCTCGCCTACGTCGGAACGCCCTTCATCAGCACCCCCGAGAGCCTGGCTGCCCCAGCCTACAAGGATGCGCTCGTCGCGGCCGGCGCGGATGACGTGGTCACAACTGACGCGGTCACCGGCATCCCGGCCAACTTCCTGCGCTCGTCGCTGCTCGAGCAGGGCATCATGGACGGTGAGGGCCGCATGCTGCCGCGCGGGGAAGGCAGCATCGCGACATGGAAAGCCGCCTGGAGCGCCGGTCATGGCGTGGGGAGCGTGACCGCGGCACTGACCGTGCGCGAGCGTGTGGATCAGCTCGCACGGGATTACGACTCGGCCCTGGCACGGGCTCATATGCGGCGATCGCGGCCAGTCCAGTAGCGCTCACGCAGCTCGCGCTTGAGGACCTTGCCGGTGGCGCTGCGCGGCAGCGGCGACATGAACTCGATCTGCTTGGGCGCATGCACCGCGCCCATGTCTTGCCGGACGTGCGCCTGCAGCTCCGCGGCCGACGCATCCTGCCCGGGCTTGAGTTCGACCATGGAGTGGACCGCCTCGCCCCAGCGGTCATCCGGGATGCCGAAGACGCAGGCCTCGAGCACGGCAGGATGGGCCATCAGGCACTCCTCCACCGCAGCGGAATAGACGTTGAAGCCGCCGCTGACGATCATGTCCTTCTTGCGATCGAGCAGCGTGAACCGCCCCTCGGCATCCTGCACGCCAATGTCCCCGGTGTGGTACCAGCCGTGCCGGTGTGCCGCGTCGGTCGCCGCAGGGTTGTCGAGGTAGGCGTGGCGGCTGACCCAGTCGCGCATGACCACCTCACCGGTCTCCCCCGGAGTACACAGGCTGCCGTCTTCACGCATCACGCCAACCTGTCGGCTGATGGCCGGATGGCCGATCGAGCGCAGCGTGGCCGGCGCGGCCGGCGCCTGATCGACGAGGTGCGCCGAAGGCTCAAGGAAGGTGATCGGACCGATGCCTTCGGCCTGGCCGTACATGTTCATCATCACCGGGCCGAATGCCGCCAGCGCCTCGCGCAGCTTCTCGGTGGCCATCGGTGCAGCGGCGTAGACGAAGTGTTCCAGCCGACTGAAGTCGTGCGTGCTCAGCTCGGGCTGCGCCAGCAGGGCGTAGATGACCGTTGGCGGCAGGAACAGGATCTGGATCTGCTCGCGCGCCATGGCCTCCAGGATGGCCGCCGGGTCGGTGCTGTCGAGCAGCAGGTGGGTGGAACCGGCGAATGTCAGGGCGTGGATGAAGCTGCCGGCGAAGTGCGTCATCGGCGCGACCACCAGGTGCCGCTTGGGCTCGTGCACCCGCATCGACATCAGCATGTCCATGCTGCTGACGTAGTTCGAGAGGTGTGTGTGCATCACGCCCTTCGAGGCGCCGGTGGTGCCGCTGGTGGAGTAAAGCGTCCACGCATCCAGCGGCCCGTGCGGCACTTCGGCGGCACGAGCGCCGGTGGGCGCCATCCACTCCATCAGGCTTGGCGCGCCCCCGTCAGCGCGGTCCAGACAGGCCCAGGCCTGCAGCTGCGGCAGGGCGGCGCGCAGCCCGGTGGCGAGGGTCGAAACCTCGCTGTGATAGAGCATCGCCTGGGGAGCGTGCTGCTGCAGGATGGCGAGGTTCATCGACACGCTGTTGCGCACGTTGACCGGCACCAGCACCAGGCCGGCGCGCCAGATCCCGTACATCGCGATCAGTCCGCGCCAGTCGTTCGGCGAGAGGAACGCGACGCGGGTCCCGGGCGCAATCTGCTCGGCCTGCAGACGGGCCGCGATGCGCTCGGTCAGCTGCACGGCTTCGGCGTAGGTGACCCGCGTCGACCCCTGCTGCAAGAAGGCACGCTGCGGCCAGCGGCTGGCGGCTCGGTCCAGTGCATCGATGGCTCTCATCTCGTCCCTCGCCCGTTCAGTCCATCAACCGCGGCAGCCAGGTGGAGATGGCCGGAAAAGCGATGAGCAGGGCCAGGATCACGACCTCCATCGCCAGGAACGGCACCACGCCGGCGAACAGCTCGCGCGAGGTCAACTGACCGCGGGCGGCTGCCAATACGGCAAACAGATTCAGCCCGACCGGTGGCGTGATGGCCGCGACCTCGATCAGCTTGATGACCAGCACGCCGAACCAGATGCCGTCCAGGCCGAGGGCCTGCGCGATCGGGTACAGGAAGGGCAGCGTGATCACCATCAGCGAGACGCTGTCGACGAAGCACCCGAGAATCAAGTAGAGCACGACCAGCAGGGCGACGAAGGCCCCACTGCTCAGCTCGAGTGCGAGCACCAGGCTCTTGAGTTCGGCCATGAAGCCGCTGATGAGCAGGAAGCGGCTGAACATCAGGCCGGCCATCACGATCAGGAACAGCGTGGCGGACACGCGCGCACTTTCGAGCAGGCTGTCCCAGATGTCACGTCGTCCGATGCGACGCATCGACAGCGCGATCACCAGCGCGCCCGCTGCACCGACGGCGCCAGCCGCGGACGGCGGGAACACACCGGCATAGATGCCGCCCAGCACCAGGCCCATCAGCAGCAGCACGCTCCAGGTTCTTCCGAGCGCGCTGAATTTCTGGCTCCAGCTGTAGCTCTGCTGGAGCGGCGGGGCCCAATGAGGCTTGAAGACCAGCATCAGGCGGATACCGACCAGGTAGCCGGCCGCGGTCAGCAGGCCCGGCAACACCCCCGCGATGAGCAGCTTGCCGATCGGCTCTCCCGTCAGAACCGCATAGAGCACCATTGCGATCGACGGTGGGATCAGCCCGGCCAGGGTGCCTCCCGCAGCGACGCAACCGGCCGACACGCCCGGGCTGTACCCGAAGCGGGTCATCTCGGGCAGTGCCATCCGGGTGAAGACACTGGCCGCGACGGTGGTCGAACCCGAGATGGCGGCGAACATGGCCTGCGCCGCGATGGTTGCCATCATCAGGCTGCCGCGCAGGCCACTGGTCAGGCGCTGGGCGGCAAAGTAGAGGTCGCCGATGATGTTGGCGCGGGAACTGATCGCCCCCATCAGCACGAACAGTGGCACCACCACGAAGTTGTAGTCGCTGGCGAAGGAGTACGGCAGGGTCTGGATGACCGACTGCAGGAAGACCAGGCCCACGGTGAAATAGATGCCGACGATCGCCACGGTGGCGATGGCATACGCCACCGGCACCCCGGCCGCCAGCAGTGCCAGCATCGCGCCGAAACCGATCAGTCCGCCGGTCATTGGTCGGCCTTGTGGAAACGGGTCGCGAAGCCCCGCCCGAGCTGTCCGACGATGACCAGCCAGGTGAGCGTGGCGCCGCCGGCGGCAGCGACCTTCCAGGGCCAGATCAGGAAGCCGGAGGTATCTGCAGAAATCTCGCGGATCTGGGTGCTGCTGATCGCCTGCTGCCACAGGCCCCAGGCGATGGCGCTGAACACCAGCAGCCCGCAGAGCAGCCCGAGCATCCGGCCGAACGCCTTCAGCGTCGCGCCGGTACTCGCGTCGAACAGGTCCACCCGCAGGTGCTCGCCACGACGCTGAACGACCGAGCTGCCGATGAAGATCGACGCGGCCAGCAGCGTGCCCGACAGTTCAACCTTGTACGAGAGGAACCTTCCCAGCAGCAGTCCGGACAGGATGTCTACCGTGCCGACGACCATCATGAGAACGATGGCGATGGCGCAGATGGCCATCGCAGCCCGCTCAACCCATCCGAACAGTGCGAGCATTACGTTGCCCGGGCGTCACTGACGCTGGGCAAAACTTTCAGCCGCCTTGCGCTGCAGCGGGATCAGGGGCTTGATCTGCTCTCCCAGACCGGCCTTGGTCGAACGGTCGATCCACACGTTGACCATGTCTGGCGAGCGGCTGATGAAGGCATCGAGGTCCTGCATCTTGACCACGGCCCCGCCGGTGGCCTTGAACTTCTGCATGGCCTCGGCTTCCACCTTCGGCAACTCGGCCAGCTCCTTCTGCATCGCTTCCTGCGCCACCTCCGTGAACAGGGTCTGCACCGACTTGGGCCAGGCGCCGAAGGTCCGCTGGGGAACGTACATCTGGAAAGTGGTGAAGGAGCCGGTGTTCAGATCCGACAGGTACGGCGCAACCTTCTGCAGATCGGCGAACGGCGTCCACTCGATCGGGCCGAAGTTGCAGTCCAGCGTGCCGCGCTGAAGGCCCTCGCGAATCTCGGTGGCTTGAACCCGGGTCGGCACGATGCCGTGCGCTTCCATCCAGATCGGAACATAGGCACCACCCACCGCGCGGACCTTCAGGCCCTTGAGGTCGGCCGAGGTATTCACCGGCTTGTTGCACAGCAGCCGGTACGGCGAAGGCACCGTCCACTTGATCACCTTCAGGTTCTGCGCCTGCAATTCCTGTGCGACGGGCGCGCTCGCATAGGTGGCGCCAGCCAGCTCGTGCGCGGTACGCGCGTCGGCCGATACGCGATTGAGGAGTCCGGCTGCCACTGAGGTCAGCGGCAGCTCGGCCGCATGCACCGCCTGTGCGAACACGCCGATGTCGACCGCGCCCGTGCTCACCAGATTCTTGATCTCTGTCATTCCTCCGAGCTGGCCGGACCAGAAGATCTGAATCTTGATCTTGCCTCCCGATCGGCGCTCGATCTCGTCGGCCGCCCACTTGTCCCACTGAGCGCCGGGGAACGTCTGCGCCAGCGGGTGCGCCATCTTCAGGTTCAGGCTTGGATACTCCTGCGCGTGGGCCGCGACGGCACCGGCCGCAACGAGCGTGGCAAACAGTAACTTCTTCACTGACGTCTCCTGTGGAAGGCGCCCGGATGCAGACGCCGACGCCATGCTAGCGATCCCAGGCAAACAAAACAATCGTTTGGTTGATGATCCTTCCGGGGGTTTTCCCTTGAGCAACCTGCGCACGACGGGACCCTTTTGAAGCTTGGAAAAATCATCACGCCGCCAATTGTTGGCGCAACCAGAGGCACGCATCGAAGCTGCGCGCCTGGATCCGATGGGCAGCCAGCGGTCGAGCTGTGCGGTCTCGGCCTTCAGCCGCTGCGCCAGCGAAGGCACTGCAAACAGGCAGACGGGCAGACGGGCAGACGAATTCGTTGCCGAGCGCCTGGCAAACGGCAGCGTGCGCCGCTGCGCCAGCGGATGGCTGGCCGGCACCCACCGGCACCAGCCGGACGACGGCGCTCAGGATGCGCTGCGCATGACGCTGCACCGCCTGCCCCGCAGCGGTGAGGATGACGCCGCGCGAATGGCGCTCGAACGATGCGGTGCGGGACCTGAGGGCCTCGCTGTCACACCGGCATCCGGCAAGACCCACCCGCAGGCAGCATGAACCCGGCGAAGAAGGCGGCCAGCTCGGCGTGCGCATCGAGCGGCAGCACATGCGCCACATACTGGTCCGGCCGCACCACCACCAGCGCGCCACGCCTGCGGTCGATGCCGCGCGCATCGAAGATGTCGGGTCCGCCCTTCAGATCGGGGCTGAACACCTTTTCGTGATCGACCAGGCCGAGGCGGCCCTTGCGCGGCAGCAGCAGCGCCGGCAAGGTCTCGATCGCGACATCCGGATGCGCGCACTGAAAGATCGCGCGCAGGTCGAATACCGCGTCGGGATCCTGGCCGGCCGGCGTGTACCGGCGCAGCGGTGAGTGGGGGGACTGCTCGAGGAAGCGGCACAGCCCGCGCACGCCGGCGTCCTGGTTGTGCAGATCATCGGCACCGGCAAAGGCATGGAGCCGCCAGCGGCCGTCGGCCTTGGCGACATGGCCGAGCTGCAGCGGTCGCGCATCGCTGACGCGAAGCACCGGCGCCGAATGAAAACGCGTGCCGATCGCAAATCCGGTGGCCAGCGACTGGTGCGTCGCCTCACCGCAGATGATCGACGCGCGGTAGTGCGTGCCCATGCCGGCAGTGAAGCGGCCATGCTGCTGGAAGTAGCTCTGGAAGACCTTCGGATCGACGCCCTTCGATCCGTCGGCATCGGGCCGGTCGCTGCACATCCGGGCCCACTCGCGGTCGAAGGCGATCAGTTCCTGGGCGACCGCCTGGCGCTCGGCGTTGTAGGTGTGCAGCAACCGGGGAGCGGACTGGCCGCGCAGCACGGCGGCCAGCTTCCAGCCCAGATTGAAGCTGTCCTGCATCGAGACGTTCATGCCCTGCCCGGCTTTCGGGCTGTGGGTATGGCAGGCGTCGCCGGCGATCAGCACCCGCGGCAACTGCGACTCGTCGCCGGCCGTCGCATCGTCGTAGCGGTCGCACAGGCGCTGACCGATCTCGTAGACCGACCACCATGGAACTTCCTTCACCTCGAGCGTGTACGGATGCAGGATGCGCTGCGCTGCGGCGATCAGATGATCGACCGTGATGCCGCGCTGCGCGACGCGCTCGTCCGCGCCGAGCTGCTCCATCTCGACATAGAAACGGAACAGATAGCCGCCCTCACGCGGAATCAGGATCAGGTTGCCGTGTTCGGACTGCAGGGCCGATTTGTAGCGGATGTCGGGAAAGTCGGTCACCGCCAGCAGGTCCATCACGCCCCAGGCATGGTTGGCCGAATCGCCGACCAGTTGAAGCCCGATCGAGCGACGCACCGCGCTGCGCGCACCGTCGCAGCCGACGACGAAGCGCGCACGCACGGTCTCGACCTCGCCCTGGTGGGCGGCGTCGGTGCGCTCGATCCGTACCGTCACCGGATGGTCGGCGGCACCGCGGTCGACCTGCAGGTCGACCACGCGGCGCGCATAGTGCGGCTCGAGCCGGCTCGGTGAATGGCGCATCCGCTCCAGGTAGAAGTCGTGCACCCGCGCCTGGTTCAGCACCACGTGCGGGAATTCCGACAGGCCGTCCTCGGTATCCTGGATCCGACCGTGGCGGACGATGTGTCCGGGCCGTTGCCGGTCAGGCTTCCAGAAGGTGACCTCGTTGATCCAGCACGCCTCCTTCAGCACCCGCTCGCTGAACCCGAAGGCCTCGAACATCTCCATCGTCCGGCAGGCGATGCCGTCGGCCTGGCCGAGTTGCAGCGGCCCGTCCTTCTGCTCGACGATGCAGGTCCGGATATCGGGGAACGCCGCCAGCTGGGCCGCCAGTGTCAGGCCGGCCGGTCCGCAGCCGACGATCAGCACGTCGACCTCGGTCGCAATCGAGTCGCCATGGCCCGCCGCATCGTGGACCGCATCGGCCACCTGCGGGTCACCGGGGCGGAAGCCGTCGAGATGGAATTGCATCGCATTTCTCCTGGTCGCACTGATCTTCAGCACGCATATCGTCAGTATACTGACCACTTCATCATGCTACATTGGGATTTGCCCTGATCGAGGCCGTGCATGACCGAGAAGTGGAAAAACCTGCAACTCAGCGGACTCCCCGGCCACGCCGCGCGCCGCATGCACCAGATCGCGGTCGCCTTGTTCGTCCAGGAGGTCGGCGACGCCAGCCTGACCCCGGTGCAGTATTCGTCACTGCACACGATCTGCAACCAGCCCGGCATCGACCAGAAGACGCTCGCGACGACGATCGGCTACGACACCTCGACCATCGGTGGCGTGATCGACCGACTCGAATCGCGCGGACTGGTCAAGCGCAATGTCTCCCCCGCCGATCGGCGGGTGCGCCTGGTCACACCGACCGGACGCGGCGTTGAAACGCTTGCCGCGGTGCTGCCGCGCATGATGAAGGCCCAGGAACGCCTGCTGCAGCCGCTGAACAAGTCGGAGCAGCGCGAATTCATGCGCCTGATGAAGATCGTGATCGATGCCAACGCCGACCTGAGCAACATCCCGGCGAAGGACTGATGTGCGCGTGTGGCTTCTTCCGACACGGAGTCACGAAGAACACGGAGAAGATTTTTCAACGCAGAATTCGCAGAGTCATCAGAGAGAGAGAGGGGAGTTGTAGTCTTCTCTGCGTGCGCCGTGCTTCGTGTCGAGAACGATGCACCTAGCAGCGTCCGATGAATGAGGCGCATGGCCACGGCGATCGCCGTCCACATCAAAAGCATGCCCCAGACGAGCGACCCTCTCCACACGGAGGAACGGAGCTACGGAGGAACACGAGGCAGAAGGCTTCGCAAGACAACGTTCTGAAAGCAAAAGACCAGGCTTTAACTCTGCGCCCTCTGCGCACTCGGCGCCTCTGCGATAAACGTGTTTTCTCCGCATGCCCCTGCGTGCCTCCCGCGCCCTCGGCCCCCCGAGCGCCCGCTACGCCACCGGCACGTCCCGCTGCGGCGGGCCGTCGTAAGTCCAGAGGTACTCGCGCGGGATCGGACCCTTGTTGCGTCCGCCCTGCTGGGTCTGCTCCCAGGCGTGGGCGAGGATGCCGACCGAGCGTGACAGACAGAACAGGCCGCGCGCCAATGGCGCAGGAAAACCGAGCTCGGCATAGATGACGGCGGTGGCGCCGTCGATGTTCATCGGGATGCGCCTTCCGCCCTTGCGCGCGGCGAGCTCGGCCTCGACCGCGCGCGCGATCGTCGCAAAGCGGCCGCCGACCTCTCCCGCCGCAGCCGCCGCGTCGACCAGTTCGAGCAGGCGCGGCGCGCGTGGATCGACCGGATGGAAGCGGTGTCCGAAGCCGGCCACGAAGCGGCCATGGCGGGCGATCGATTCGTCCAGCCCGTCGCGCACCGCGGCTGCCAGCGTCGGCACCGCCGTCGACCCGCGCGGCGATCGAAAGGTACAGCTCGACCGCCTGCTCGCCGGCACCGCCGTGCACATCGCCGAGCACATTGACCGCCGATGCCGATCGCATTGTTGAGGCCGACGCCGCAGGTCGCGGCCATGCGTGCGATCGCGATGCTCGGCGCCTGCGGGCCGTGGTCGACCGCCGCCATCAGCGCCGCCTCGAGCAGCCGTCCCTGGCCGGCGCTCGGCAACTCGCCGCGCGTCATCAGCCAGATCATCTGCGCGAAGCCGACGCGCCCGATCAGCTGCTCGATCGGATAGCCGCTGTAGCGGATCACGCCCGGCGACATCTCGATGATCGAGGTGCGCCACCAGTCGGACACGCGCGGATCGTCGCCCTGCCGGTCGCTCATGTCACCCCCCGGGCCGCCAACGCAGTGATCTCGTCGCCGGTGTAGCCGAGCTCGGCCAGCACGGCTGCGGTGTGCTCGCCCAGGCGCGGCGGTGGCGTCTCGCACGGCAGGGGCCTCGCCGTCGAGCTTGAAGCCGGTGCGCAGCACGCGGATGTCGCGGCCGACGCCGGGCGCATCCGCGAAAGTCCGCGATCATGCCGCGCGTGTCGACCTGCGGGTGCGCCAGCGCCTGCGGCACGCTGTAGACCGGGCCGGCCGGCACGCCGGCCTCGCTCAGCCGGCGCCACCAGGCATCGGCCGGTCCGCTCTGCATCGCCTGCTCGATCAGCGCCTTCAGTTCGGCGCGGTGGCGCAGCCGGCGCGGCGCGTTCGCGCGAAGCGCGCATCGGCAATCCACTCGGGGTGTCCGACAACCCGGCACAGCGCCTCGAACTGCTCCTGCTTGTTGGCCGCGATGTTGAGCAGACCGTCGCCGGTGGCGAAGGTGCCCGACGGGCTCGCCGTCACGTTGTCGTTGCCGAGCGGGCTGCGGCTCGCGCCCGGCGATCAGGTGGTTCGACACCGCCCAGCCCATGGTCGCGATCGCCGCCTCGAGCATCGACACGTCGATGAAGATGCCGCGTTCGCGCGTCGTGTCAGCCAGCGCGGCAGCGATCGCGAAGGCCGCCGTCATGCCGCCGATCGTGTCGGCCACCGGATAGCCGACCCGATACGGCGCACTGTCGGGCGCGCCGGTGATGCTCATCATCCCGGACATGCCCTGGATGATCTGGTCGTAGGCCGGCAGGTCGCGCAGCGGACCGTCCTGGCCGAAGCCCGAGATCGCGCAGTAGACGAGCTTCGGGTTGTCCTTCGTCAGCTCGGCATGACCGAGACCGAGCCGGTCCATCACGCCGGGCCGGAAGTTCTCGACCAGCACATCGGCGCTCGCGACCAGCCGGCGCAGCACCTGCTTGCCGTCGGGGTGTTTCAGGTCGAGCGTGATCGAACGCTTGCCGGGGTTCTGGGCCAGGAACGAGACACCCATGCCGGCGCGGTTCAACCCATCGTCGGCGCCGAGCTGGCGTGCCAGGTCGCCGCCGGCGCGTGCCTCGACCTTGATCACGTCGGCTCCCATGTGCGCCAGCTGATGGCAGGCGAACGGACCGGCGAGCACATTGGTCAGGTCCAGCACGCGCCTGCCGCGCAGCGGTGTCGGCGCCATGGCTCAGACCTGCCGCCGGCGCCGCAGGGCCATCAACCGCGGCAGCACGAGCAGCGCCACGACCACCGCGAGCAGCGTGGCCGACATCGGCCGCTGCAGGAAGACCGACCAGTTTCCTTCGCCGATCGACAGTGCATTGCGCAACTGGGCTTCCGCCAGCGGCCCGAGGATCAGGCCGACGATGACCGGGGCGGTCGGAAAGTCGAAGCGCCGCATCAGCACGCCGGCCATCCCGATGCCGAACATCAGGTACAGGTCGAAGGCACTCTGGCGCATGCCGTAGACGCCGACGGTGGCGAAGATCAGGATGCCGGCATACAGCTGCGGACGCGGGATCTTGAGCAGCTTGACCCACAGCCCGACCAGCGGCAGGTTCAGCACCAGCAGCATCACGTTGCCGATGTAGAGCGAGGCGATCAGCGCCCACACCAGGGTCGACGAGGTCTGGAACAGCTGCGGCCCGGCATTGATGCCGTAGTTCTGCAGCGCAGACAGCAGGATCGCCGCCGTCACCGAGGTCGGGATGCCGAGCGTCAGCAGCGGCACCAGGGTCGCGGTGACGGCCGAGTTGTTGGCCGCTTCCGGCCCGGCAACGCCTTCGATCGCGCCCGTCGTTCCGAACTCTTCCTTGTGCTTGCTCAGCTTGCGTTCGGTCGCATAGCTGAGGAAGGTCGGGATCTCCGATCCGCCGGCCGGGATGGTGCCGAACGGAAAGCCGATCGCGGTGCCGCGCAGCCACGCGGGCCAGGAGCGGCGCCATTCGCTGCGCGTCATGTGCGCCTTGCCGGCGGCATTCATCTGGGTCGACGAGCCGCCTTCGTAGAGGGCGGTGTAGAGCGCCTCGCCGACCGCGAACAGGCCGACCGCGATCAGCACCACCTCGATGCCGTCGAAGAACTCGGGAATGCCGCCGGTGTAGCGGGTCGCACCGCTGATCTGGTCGATGCCGATCAGGCCCATCGCGATGCCGATGAACAGGGCCGTCAGGCCGCGCAGCATGCTCTTGCCGAGCACCGCGCTGACGGTGGTGAAGGCGAGCAGCATCAGGCAGAAATACTCGGGCGGGCCGAGCAGCACCGCATAGCGGGCGACGATCGGCGCGAACAGGGTGACCAGCACGGTGGCCACCGTGCCGGCGACGAAGGAGCCGATGGCCGAGGTGGCGAGCGCCGCGCCCGCACGCCCGCTCTTGGCCATCTTGAAGCCTTCGAGCGCAGTCACCATGGTGCCGGTCTCGCCCGGCGTATTGAGCAGGATCGAGGTGGTCGATCCACCGTACATCGCACCGTAGTAGATGCCGGCAAAGAAGATCATCGACGCGGTCGGCTCGACCTGCGAGGTGATCGGCAGCAGCATGGCCACCGTCACCGCCGGGCCGAGCCCGGGCAGCACGCCGATGGCGGTGCCGATCGCGCAGCCGATGAAGGCCCACATCAGGTTGATCGGGGTCCCGGCGGTCGCAAAGCCGCCCGCCAGTGCAGAAAGGATGTCACCCATGTCGTTCTCGCCCGGTCAGATCCAGCCGCTTCCGGTCAACCCTGGCAGGTTGATCGAGAGCACCTTGGTGAAGAGCCAGAACGCCGGGGCGGCGATGGCCAGCCCGGTGAAGGCGTCGATCGCGACCTGGCGCGGCCCGCCGCCGGGCTTGCCTTCGGACAGGCGCAGGCCGCGCACCGCAAGGACGAAGCACAGCGCACAGCTGAGGATGAAGCCGGCGCGGGTGACGAGCGTGGCATTGGCCAGGATGCCGGCGCCGACCCAGGCCAGCCCGCGCCAGTCGCCACGCGGCGCGCCCGAACCCTCCTCCAGATCGCGGTAGCCGCCGCGCAGCGCCTGCACCAGCAGCAGCACGCCGCACAGCATCAGCGCAGCCGAGACGAACCATGGCAGCACCGCCGGTCCGACTCCCGAGTAGCCGACCCCCGCAGGCAGCGATGTGGCGCCGAATGCGAGCAGGCCGCCGACGGCGAGCACGCCGGCGCCGATCAGCGCCTGGTGGATGTGCGATCGAGAGGAGTGGGTCATGGCTGCGGTCCGTCAGACCATGCCGGCCTTGACCATCGTCGCACGCAGGCTCGCGAACTCGGTGTCGACGAAGTCCTCGAACGCCTTGCCCGCAAGCAATGCCGGCGTCCACTTGTTCTTCTCGAGCGCCTCCTCCCATGCCTTGGTCTTGGTGGCAGCGATCGACCAGGTCGGTCAGCGCCTTGCGCTCGGCCGGCGAGATGCCAGGCGCGGCGTAGACGCCGCGCCAGTTGCCGATCACGACATTGATGCCCTGCTCCTTCAGCGTCGGCACATTGATGCCCTTGACGCGCGCGTCCGAGGTGACGCCGATCGCCTTCATCTTGCCGGCATCGATGTACTGCTGGAACTCGCTGTAGCCGCTGCCGCCGACCGAGACATTGCCGCCCAGGATCGCCGCCGTGGCTTCGCCGCCGCCACGGAACGGCACGTAGTTGATCTTCGACGGATCGATGCCGATGTCGCGCGCGATCATTGCCGCCGCGATGTGCTCGGTCGATCCGCGCGATCCGCCGCCCCACTTGACGCTGGCCGGATCCTTCTTCATCGCCTCGACCACGTCCTTCATGGACTTGAACGGCGAGTTCTCGGGCAGCACGAAGACGTTGTACTCGGTCGTCAGGCGTGCAATCGGCGTCGCCTGCGTGATCGACACCGGCGGCTTGCCGGTGATCAGACCGCCGAGCATCACCGCGCCCATCACCATCAGCGCATTCGGATCGCCCTTGCTCGCATTGACGAACTGCGCCAGCCCGATCGCGCCGGCGGCTCCGCCCTTGTTCTCGTACGTCACCGAGGAGGCCAGACCGGCGTCCTGGATCGCCTTGCCGATCGCGCGGCCGGTCGTGTCCCAGCCGCCGCCCGGGTTGGCGGGTACCATCATCTTCAGGTTGCCGGCGGCACGCGCGGTCAACGGCAGCGCACCGATGGCGGCCAGCGCGGCCATCGACTTCAGGAAGGTGTCACGACGCATGATCTTGTCTCCATTGAACGGGTTGTCCGGCCGCCATCGTCGCGTCCGAGCCTGTCAATCGGCTGTCGTTCGACCTAGGGAATGCCCTGAGCCCCCGCTGCGATGAAGCTGCTGCTGGTCGAGGACAACCCGGCGATGCAGGCATCGCTGCAGCGCGCCTTCAGCCGCCACGGCATCCAGGTCACACCGTGCGAAGACGGTGCGCGCGCCCTCGACCGCTGGCGCGCAGCGGTCCCCGATGTGGTGCGTGCTCGACCTCAGCCTGCCCGGCATGGACGGCCTCGAGGTGCTGGCACGCGCCCGCGCCGAAGGGCTGCGCACGCCGGTGCTGGTGCTGACCGCGCGCGGCACCGTCGGCGACCGCGTGCTCGGGCTGAACACCGGCGCCGACGACTACCTGGCCAAGCCGTTCGACCTGGATGAACTCGAGGCCCGCGTGCGTGCCCTGGCACGGCGCGCCGGCAGCGCGGCCGGGTCGGCACCGGCGGCGAGTTTCGGCGGGCTGCAGGTCGATGGTGAATCGGGCGCGGTCTACCTGCACGGCCGGCCGCTCGACCTGACTACGCGCGAGGCCGCCCTGCTGCGCGCCCTGCTGGCACGGCCGGGGCAGGCGGTCGTCCAAGGAGCGGCTGCTCGAACTCGTCTTTCCCGGCGATACCGAGGTGCTGCCGGAGGCGGTCGAGGTCGTCGCCTACCGGCTGCGCAGGAAGCTGAGCGACATCCCGGTGGCCATCGTCACGCTGCGCGGCCTAGGCTACCTGCTCAAGGCCGCGCCGTGAGCCGGCGCCCGTCGCTGCGCCGGCAGCTGCTGGCCGGCATCCTGCTTCCGGTCGGCCTGTTCCTGTCGATCAACACCTTCGTGCTGTACCGCCAGGCGCGCGCCGCCGCCGATACCGCCTACGACCGCACGCTGCTCGCGACCGCCAAGATCGATCGGCGAACTGCTCGAGCTGCCCGGCAACGGCCGCGGCACCCGCTTGCGCGCCGACGTGCCGTACTCGGCGCTCGAGGCCTTCGAGGCCGACAACCGCAGCCGCATGTACTTCCGCATCAGCGGCTTCGACGGCGGATGGTGTCGGGATTCGACGACCTGCCGCCGCCGCGCCGCGATCTGCCCGAGCAGGACGTCTACGCCGCGCTGGTGCATTTCTACGACGACCGCTTCCGCGGCGATCCGGTCCGCATGGCGGTGCTGCTGCAGCCGGTGGCCGGCGTCGGCGGCCAGGGCATCGCGACCGTGCAGGTGGCCGAGACGATGGAGCTGCGCGACACCCTGGCGCGCCAGCTGCTGCTCGATACGCTGTCGCGCCAGGCGGCGCTGCTGCTGCTGATCGCGGCGGTCGTGGTCGTCGTCGTGCAGCGCGCCACCCGGCCGGTGCGCGAACTGAGCGACCGCATCCAGGTTCGGCCCGAAGGCGACCTGACACCGATCGAACGCCGGCCAGGCGCCGCGCGAGGTGCTGCCGCTGATCCAGGCCACCAACCACGTGATGCAGCGGCTGCAGCGGCTGCTGGCGCACCAGCAGCGCTTCGTGCGCGACGCCTCGCACCAACTGCGCACGCCGCTGGCGGTGCTGAAGACGCAGGTGCAGTCGGCACGCCGCGGCGATGTCGACCCGGCGCAGGCCCTGCTCGAGATCAACCACACGGTCGACCGCGCGACCGAGCTCGCCAACCAGATGCTCGCGCTGGCCAAGGTCGAACAGCTGCGCCAGCAGGGCGACGCGCCGGTGGTCGACTGGGCGCCGATCGTGCGGGCGGTCGCGCTCGACCTGGCGCCGCTGATGACCGAGCTCGATTTCTCGATCGAGACCACGCCGGCGCCGGTGCGCGCGCACGAATGGGCGCTGCGCGAGCTCGCTGCGCAACCTGCTGCACAACGCGATCCGCCATTCGCCGCCGGGCGGCGCGCTTGCCGATCCGCCTCGTCAGCGACGGCCGCCATGCCGCGCTGACGATCGCCGATGCCGGCCCGGGCATCGGCGCGGCGCAGCGCGAGCGGCTGTTCCAGCCCTTCGCCAGCGGGCCGGCTGCGGGCGGGCGCTTCAGCGGATCCGGACTCGGCCTGGCGATCTGCCGCGAGATCGTCGACAGCCTCGGCGGCACCCTCGCGATGGACAATCGCACCGTGCACGGCCGCGTCGAAGGGCTCGACGCGATCGTGCGGCTGCCGCTGGCGGCGCGCGCCGAGCCGACCCCATGAATGCGTCTCGACGCGCGGTGCCGGGACGCGGCGAATGTTTCGATTGCCTTGTGACCGCAGCGCGTTTCAGCCCCGGCGATTCGGCCCCGGCGTTCACGCGGAGACGAGTTCGGCCAAGGTCCCGTTCAACACGGAGGTTCGGAGGAAACGGCGGATCACGGAGGAATCGACATCCCTGTTGCCCTCCGTCGCCCGCCGTTCTTTCCGTCTCTCCGTGTTGAAGCTTGTTCGCTGGAAACGCAAAGGACACCACGAATGCCCACCTACGACATCGTCACCATCGACGGCGACGGCATCGGCCCCGAGGTCTGCCAGTCGGCGATCAGCCGTGCTGCGCGCGGCCTGCGGCGGGCGGCTGCGCTTCCAGTCCGCCGAAGGCGGCGCTGGCACCTACCAGCAACGCGGCAGCGCGCTGCCGCAGGACACCTTCGACGCCTGCCGCAGTGCGCACGCGATCCTGCACGGCGCCGCCGGCCTGCCCGGCGTGACCTACCCCGACGGCACCGAGGTCGGCAACGACCTGCACCTGCAGCTGCGCTTCAGGCTCGACCTGTATGCCAACGTGCGGCCGATCCGGCTGTACCGTGGCGTCACCTCGCCGCTGACCGGACTGGCAGGCCGGCCAGATCGACTATGTGATCGTGCGCGAGAACACCGAGGGGCTGTATGCGAGCCGCGGTGCCGGCGTCAACCTGCGCGGCGAGGTCGTCACCGACACCCTGGTCATGACGCGCAAGGGGGTCGAGCGCATCGCGCGCTTCAGCTTCGATCTGGCGCGCACGCGCCACGGTGCGCCGCGCGACGGCAAGCGCCGCGTCACGGTGTGCGACAAGGCCAACATCCTGCGCAGCTATGCCTTCTTCAGGCAGGTCTGCAACGAGGTGGCGGCCGGCTACCCGGAGGTCGAGATCGACCATGCCTATGCCGACGCGATCACGGTGCACATGCTCAAGAAGCCCGACTTCTACGACGTGATCGTCGCCGAGAACATGTTCGGCGACATCATCTCCGACCTCGGCGCCGGCACGGTGGGTGGCCTGGGCATCGCGGCATCGGCCGAGATCGGCGACGACCACGCGCTGTTCCAGGGCGCACACGGCTCGGCGCCCGACATCGCCGGGCAGGACCGTGCCAGCCCGCTTGCGACCATCCTGTCCGGCGCGCTGATGCTGCGCTGGCTGGCCGAGCGGCATGGCGACGGTGAACTGGCCGCTGCAGCCGGCCGCGTCGAGCAGGCGGTCGAGTCGGTGCTTGCCGCCGGCGAACAGGTGCCCTCCGATCTCGGCGGCAGCGCGAGCTGCTCCGACATCACCGCGGCGGTGTGCCGCGCGCTCGACTGACCCGGGAGCCGGCAGCGCGGCGCCACCTCGCCCGCCGCAGCCAGCTCGCTAAGATCGCCCCTCCCTTTCCGCCCGTCAGCAACCGGAGACACCGCCGTGGCAACCAGTCACCTTCGCCGAGCCATCCTCGCCACCACGCTGCTCGCCGCTGCATCGTCGTTCGCCCAGAGCTTTCCGACGCGTCCGATCCGGCTGGTGGTTCCCTATCCGCCCGGCGGTCCGCTCGACATCGCCGCGCGCTCGCTGGCCGAAGCGGCCCGGCCCGCGCTGGGCACCATCGTGGTCGAGAACAAGGCCGGGGCGGGCGGCAACATCGGCGCCGACTCGGTTGCCAAGTCGCCCGCCGATGGCCATGCGGTGCTGCTCGGCGCGGTGGCCACGCACGCGATCAATCCGTCGCTCTACGCGAAGATGCCCTACGACGCGGTGAAGGACTTCGCACCGATCACGCTGATCGCCAACGTCCCCAACGTGCTCGTGCTCAACGAGCAGTTTGCCGCCGACAACAAGATCACCCGGCTGGCCGATCTGGTCGCCTACCTGAAGCGCCATCCCGGCAAGCTGGTCTACGGATCCGGCGGCAATGGCAGTGCCGGCCACCTGGCGGGCGAGTTGCTCAAGGAGCGGACCGGCACCTTCGCCGTGCACATCCCGTACCGGGGCGCAGCGCCGGCTCAGCTTGCCTTGCTCAGCGGCGAAACCCAGTTCATGTTCGACAACCTGGCTTCCGCCGCGCCGCGGATCCGCGAGGGCAAGGTGAGGGCGCTGGTGGTCACGACGCGCGACAAGGCCGCGGCCTTTCCCGATCTCCCGACGGTTGCCGGTTCGGGCATCGCCGAGCTGAAGGACTTCGAGATCAGCACCTGGTTCGGTTTGTTCGCCCCGGCCGGTACACCCCAGCCGCTCCTCGACCGACTGCACCAGGATTTCGTCGCCGCGATCCAGTCGCCGGCATTCGGCAAGACGATGGATCAGCTGGCGGCAACGCCGGCACCGAACTCGCCGCAGGCATTCGCACAGATCATCGAGCGCGATGCGGTCAAGTACGCGGCGGTGATCAAGCGGGCGAACGTCAAGGTCGACTGATCCTGCCGGACAGGCCTCAGTTCGCGGTGATCTTCTGGGCCTGGATCAGCCTTGCCCAGCGGTCGGCATCCTTGCGCACCAGCGCCTGGAACTCGGCCGGTGAGCTGTGCGCCGGGTCCATGCCCTGGGTCTGGAACGCGGCCTTGACCTCGGGCAGCGCCAGGATCTCCTTCAGCTCGGCGTTCAGCCGGTCGACCAGCGGCTTGCGGTGTATTGGCCGGTGCCATCACGCCGTACCACATCTCGACATCGAGATCGCCCATGCCCAGGCTGCGCAGCGGCGGCACCTCGGGCAGCAGCGGATGCGGCTTCTCGGAGCTGATCGCGAGCGCGCGCAGGCTGCCGGCCTTGACGTGCTGCAGCGCGACGTGGATCGGCAGGAACATCGCATCGATGGTGCCGGCCAGCAGATCGGTCAGCGCCGGGCCGGTGCCGCGGTACGGCACGTGCGTCAGCGAGACGCCGGCTTCGTTCTTGACCAGCTCCATCGCCAGGTGGTGTGGCGTCCCGGCGCCCGGCGAACCGTAGTTGAGCGCGCCCGGCTGCGCCTTTGCCTTGGCGACCAGCTCGCCTGCGCTCTTGATGCCCGACTTCGGGCTGGCGACCAGCACCAGCTGCCCCCAGCTCGTCAGGCTGACCGGCGCGAGATCCTTCACCGGATCGAAGCCGGCATTCGGATAAAGCGCCCGGTTCATGACCAGCGTGTTGACGGTCACCAGCAGCGTCGAACCGTCGGGCGCGGCAGCGCACCACGTCCTGCGTGCCGATGTTGCCGGACGCGCCGGTCTTGTTCTCGACCACGACCGGCCGACCGAGCCGCTTCGACAGGTGCGGGCCGATCTGGCGCGCGATCAGGTCGATGCCGGTGCCGGGTGTGAACGGAACGACCAGGCGCAGCGGCGTCTCGCTGGCCTGGGCCAGTGCGAGCGGGCTGGCCACGGCCGTGGCGGCGGCGGCCGCGATCGCCAGCAGGTGGCGGCGCGAAAGGATGTGGGTGGCGTGCATGTCAGGACCTCGGAAGATTCGATTGGAAGGAGTGTGGGGCCGATGCGGCAGCCGCCACGGCGGGCGAACCGGTCACGGCGTGGCGCTGGCGGCTGCAGAGGGTCGCCCGCTGGCCAGCGCGAGCAGTCGCAGCGCCGCATCGAGGTCGATGGCCGAGGCGTCTTCGCCAGCCCAGGCGACGAACTGGTCCGGTCGGACCAGCACCAGGCGCGCCGCATAACGTTCGACCTCGCCTTGCCGTGGCCCTTCGACGATCGTCGAGCGGCAGCGCGAGTTGCCGCGCGGCGTCGCGAAAAGCCGCCACCGCATCGGCAGCGGCACCAAAGGCGAGCAGCGCATAGCCGCTGCCGAATCGGTCGTAGACATTGCCGCCCGAAGCCAGCTGCGCCGGCGCCAGGTGGTGTCCGGCGCGCGCGTCGAATCGATGCGAGCCCTTGGCGCTGCTGACGCGGCCGGCAGCCGCGCCGCCGTCGACGACCGGCGAGCCCTCGTAATTCGGTTCGAAAGCGTGCACCTCGCCCGCCGCGCCGCTGGCGCGTGCCTGCCAGGCGGACTCGAACGCCGCCGCGTCACGCTCCGGCGAATGGGTTGCGAGAAACTGCCGGTCGGTCTCGATCGGCCTTGGCAATGAAATCGTCGATCGTCGACGCGAAGACCGGCCGGCGCTCGGCGTCGTAGCTGTCGAGCAGCGCCTCGCCGCCCCAGCCCTGCAGCGTCGCGGCCAGCTTCCAGCCCAGGTTGCGTGCGTCCTCGAGGCCGGAGTTCACGCCATAGCCGCCATACGGCGGATGGCTGTGCGCGGCGTCGCCGGCGATGAAGACGCGGCCGCTGCGGTAGCGGTCGGCGATGGCGAAGCGCAGGTCCCAGAAGCCGATGTGCTCGAACTCGATTTCGAACGGCGCGCCGATCGCGTCGTGCAGGAAGGCCTTGAAGTCGAAGTTGTCAGCGGTCGTGCCGGCCGGCACCGGCGCATGGAAGAACCAGGTGCTGCCCAGATCGACCCGCCCGAGAAACTTCCAGTAGCCCTCGAGCTCCGGTTGCAGCACGTTGTAGTAGGACTTGCCGGGATAGCGCTGGAGCAGCTCGTGCAGCTCGACGCGAGCGGAACACGAGCAGCACCATCACCCGGTCGTGATCGGTGCGGGTCTGCGTCAACCCGGCCTGCTCGCGAACCAGCGAGCGAGCGCCGTCGCAGCCGACGACATAGGACGCCCGCAGCTCGCGCAGTGCACCGCCGTCGCGCTCGCGCACCGTCACCACGACACCGTCGTCGTCCTGCGCCACCCGTTCGGCCTGCCAGCCGTACAGCGTCTCGATCGCGGGCAGCTCGGCGGCCCGCCGTCGCAGCACCGCCTCGGTCGCATACTGGGGCAGCCGCTCGTTGGCGGTGTAGTAGTACGGCTTGACCAGGTCGCGCTGCAGCCAGTCGTAGTGGTGCTCGCCGAGCAGCGTGCCGTAGGCGGTCAGACCACCGATGCCGTACTCGGGCGGGATGGTCCGCGCAGCGCGCAGCTGCGGCTCGGCACCCCAGAAATGGAAGTGCTCCATCGTGCGCTGGGTCAGGTTCTGGCCCTTCGGAATCGGCTGCGGCTGCGGGTAGCGTTCGACGACGATGCAGCGCACGCCGCGCTGGCCGAGTTCGATTGCCAGCCCCATGCCGACCGGCCCGCCGCCGACGATCACCACCTCGGCGTCGCGTTGCGTCGCGCCTGCCCGTTCAGCATCCATTGCAATCCCCTGTACCTGAAAGCGAAACCCGGTGCCCGACGCGCCGGATGCGGCCGCGCCAGCGCGGTCGGGGCCATTAGAGTCCCATCCGGCCACTGAATCAAACGGAACATTCTGATGAATTCGTCAGGAAGACTGATGAATGTGAGCAGTCGACAGCTGCACGCGTTTCTCGAAATCTGCCGCCTGCAGAGCTTTGCCAAGGCAGCCGAGCGCATCCCGATGTCTGCCTCGGGCGTGAGCATGCTGGTCAAGGAACTCGAGGACCAGGTCGGCGCGCGGCTGTTCGAGCGCACCACCCGCTCGGTGCGGCTGACCGATGCCGGGCGGCGGCTGCAGCCGGTGGCCGAACGCATCATCGGCGAACTGCGCACCCTCGACGCCGTGATCGGCGGCGCCGAGGCGGCGGTCCGGTCGCGCCTGGACATCGCGGCCACGCCGATGGTCTCGGCGACGCTGCTGCCCGCCGTGGTGCGCAGCTTCGCCGGCTCGCACCCGCAGGTGCGGATCGCGCTGTCGGATGTCGACGTCATGTCGGTGCGGCGCAAGGTGCTCGACGGCGACGTCGACATCGGCCTCGGCTTCTTCGTCAAGCCGGCCGTCGGACTGGTGCGCCAGCCGGTGTGCCGCTTCCGGCTGATGCGCATCGGGCCGCCCGATGCGCACCACGCCGGGCTCGGACCGAGCCGCCCCTGGAGCAGCCTGCATGGGCTGCCGCTGATCAGCCTGCCGAGCGACAACCCGATCCAGGTGCTGATCGAGACCCACCTCGGCCGCCTCGGCAGCGAGCGTGCGGAGCGGCCGCGGCTGAACCTGATCGGCACCATCGTCGCCATGGTCCAGGCCGGACACGGCCATGCCGTCGTCCCGTCGTTCGCGCTCGACGAATGCCTGCGCCAGGGGCTCGGCGTCGCGATGCTGACCGATCCGGTGGTGCACCTCGACCTGTACCTCGTGGCCCGCCGCGGCACCCAGGCCAAGCCGGCGGCGGCCGACTTCGCCGACGCGCTCAGGCGGGCGGCGCTGCGGCTGGGCGGCTGACGGCCGACCGGCGCGCCGCCGGCCGGCCGCTGGCTGAGCGACCGCTCAGCCGATCTCGAGCAGCACCTTGCCTGCCTGCGTCCCCTGCTCGACCGCCCGGTGCGCGGCGGCGACTCTCGGCCAGCGGGTAGCGCGCCGCGATGTTGTGCTGCAGCGCGCCGGCGCGCAGCCAGTCGTGCAGCAGCGCGATGGCGCGTTCGCGGTCGGACGCGGCTCAGGTTGTAGACGATGAAGAAGCGCACCCCGATGTTCTTGGTGATCATCGGGAAGAACGGCAGGCTGAACTCGCGCGCGCCGCTGCCGTAGACCACCCACTGGCCATCGGGCCGGATCGACTCGATGTCGGCAGCGGCATTGGCCGCGATGTCGACCTCGATGATGCGATCGACGCCGGCACCGCGCGGTCAGCTCGCGCACCGCCTGCGCGACATCCTGGCGCCGCCGGTCGATCACGTGTGTCGGCGCCGGCGGCGCGCGCGAGCGCGGCCTTGGCGTCGCCGCTGACGGTGGTGATGACCTCGGCCGCGCCGGTCAGGCGCGCGAACTGGATCGCGTAATGGCCGACCGCACCGGCCCCGCCGGCGACGAGCACCCGCTGCCCGGCCACGCCGCCGTCGGTCAGCACCGCATGCAGCGCGGTCAGCGCCGGAATGCCGAGGCAGGCGCCGACCTCGCTCGGCGCCTCGTCGGGCAGCACGCACCGCCTGCTGCTGCGGCAGCACCACCAGTTCGGCGGCGGTGCCGAAGGGACGTTCCCAGGCCGCATTCCAGGTCCAGACCCGCTCGCCGATGCGCGCCCGGTCGACGCCTGCGCCGACCGCATCGATGACGCCGGCGCCGTCGCTGTGCGGCACGACGCGCGGCCACGGCAGCGTCGGCCCGCGCGATCCGGCGCGCGACTTGACGTCCGACGGGTTGACGCCCGACCACTGCACCTTCACCCGCACCTCGCCGGCCCGGGCTGCGGATCCGGCAGTTCACCGACGATCAGCACCTCATCGGCCGCACCCGGCCGCTCGTAATACGCTGCACGCATTGCATCCACCGTGTTGATCCGCAGGGAGCGGCCATTCTGCGCGCGACGCGGTCCCGTAAAATCCGCGGTTCTCCGAAATTCTCCCGACCGCGCAATGCCGGTGCCCTCGCACCCGAGTTTCAACAGTTCGCGGCTGGTTCGATCGCTTGCCGGACTGGGCATTGCCGACGTCGCCGACTCACCGCACACCTTTGCCGAACGCCTGAGCGCGTGGGTCGGCTGGACCGACGCGCCGGTACTGTCGGCCGCGCTGGCCACCGACGTCGACCCGCAGCCGGCGGCGCAGGCTGGCGAAGAGCGACGCGGCGCTGCTCGACGAGGTGCAGCGGGTGCGGCGCGAACTGGGGCACGCAATCGAACACGATGTCGGCTTTGCCGCCACGCCGGCGCCGCGTGGCCGGCCGGGTGCCGCCGCACGGCGGTGACGGCGCCGGCCGATGGCGATTTCGACCCCTCCTTCGGCCGGCGTCGCCATGCGGTGCTGCAGCAGGCGATGGAAGATCGCATCCGCGGGCTGCGCGAGCGGGTGCGAGCGGTGCTGGCCGGCACGTCGCCGCCGCTGGCGCGGCTGGCCGCGCTCGATGCCGCTTTCGAGCAGGCGCTGGCGCCGCGCGAACGGCCGCTGCTCGGTGGTGCGGCGGTGCTGGTCGAAGCGCACTTCGAACGTCGTCGCGAGGCGCGCGCCGGCGACGCGCGCCGCGCCGCTGCGTGCCGCCGAGTACCGGCGCGCGATGCGCGAACATCCTGCTGGCCGAACTCGACACCCGGCTGCAGCCGATCGACGGATTGATCGACGCACTGCAGCAGCACACCGCCGGAAGGCAGTCATGAACAGATTCTTTGCCAGCGCCGCGATCGGCGTCGGACTCGCGGCCATCGGCTGGATCGCCTTCGGCTACCTCGGCCGCAATGCGCTCGCGCTCACGATGACGCTGCTGATCGGGGCGTTCTACCTGATCGGTGCGATCGAACTGCAGCGCTTCCGGCCGGCGACGACCCGCCTGCAGGCGGCGCTGGCGGCCCTGCCGGATCGGCTGCCCGTGCTCGCCGACTGGCTGGCGACGCTGCCACCCGGCGCTGCGCCAGGCGGTGCGGCTGCGCGTCGAAGGCGAGCGCAGCGCGCTGCCGGGGCCGGCCCTGACGCCCTACCTGGTCGGCCTGCTGGTCCTGCTCGGCATGCTGGGCACCTTCGTCGGCATGGTCGTGACGCTGAACGGCGCGGTGATGGCGCTCGAGAGCACGACCGATCTGGCGGCCATCCGCGCCGCACTCGCCGCGCCGGTGAGGGGCCTCGGGCTGGCTTTCGGCACCTCGGTCGCGGGTGTGGCCGCCTCGGCCATGCTCGGTCTGGCCTCGGCGCTGCTGCGGCGCGAGCGGCTGCAGGCGGCGCATTCGCTCGACGCGCGCATCGCGACGACGCTGCGACCGTTCTCGCTCGCCCATCAGCGCGAGCGCACGCTCGAAACCCTGCAGGCGCAGGCGCAGGCGCTGCCGGCGCTGGTCGGGCAGATCGGATCGCTGGTGCAGGCGATGCAGCAGCGTGACGAGGCGCTGACCGAGCGGCTGCTCGCCGGACAGGATCGCTTCCACGAGCATGCCCGCAACGCCTACGCCGAGCTGGCCACGTCGGTCGACCGGACGCTGCGCCAGAGCCTGACCGACAGCGCGCGCAGCGCCGGCGAGACGATCCGGCCGGTGGCCGAAGCGACGCTGGCCGGCATCGCGAGCGAGAGTGCGGCCATCCAGCGCCAGCTCGGCGCAGCCGTCCAGCAGCAACTCGACGGCCTGGCGACGCGCTTCGACGGCAGCGTCGGTTCGGTGGCCGAGACCTGGACCCGCGCCCTCGCCCAGCACGAGCGCAGCAGCGAGGCGCTCGCGCAGCGGCTGCAGGCAACGCTCGAGCAGCGCCGGCACGCGCTTCCAGCAGGGCAGCCGACACGCTGCTCGCATCGATCGACGCGCCGCCATCGAGGCGGCCCAGGCCGATGCCGCGCGCGGCTGGTCGACACCGCCCAGCGCGCGGCCGATCTGCACGCACGCATCGCCGATACCGCGGCGCTGCAGCTCGAAGCAGCAGCGGCGCGTTTCGGCAGCGCCGCCGATGGCATGGCGCAGCACTGGCGCCAGTCGCTGGCTGCCCAGCAGCAGCATGCGGACGCCACCCTGTCGACGCTGCAGCGTTCGCTCGACAGCGTCATCGCCGGGCTCGACCAGCGCTCGGGCACGCTGCTGGCCAACGTCGAGCGCTCGCATGCGGCGCTGCAGACCGACCTGGCGGCGGCCGACGAGCAGCGGCTGGCCGCGCTGGACCGGCTCGCTCGAGGCGCTGGCGCGCTCGCTCGAGCAGCGCTGGCAGCAGGCCGGCAGTGAAGGCCTCGAGCAGCAACGGGCGATCTGCCAGACGCTCGAGCAGACCGCGCGCGACATCCACCTGCAGGCGCAGGCGCATGCCAGCGCAACGATCGGCGAGATGTCGCGGCTGATCGAGACCGCGGCGCAGGCGCCGCGCGCCGCCGCCGAGGCGATCGACCTGCTGCGCCAGAAGCTGTCCGACAGCGTGGCGCGCGACAACGAGCAGCTGGACGAGCGCAGCCGCATCATGGGCACGCTCGATACGCTGCTCGGCGCGGTCAACCGTGCCGCCACCGAGCAGCGCGAGGCGATCGATGCGCTGGTCGCGTCGGCCGCGACGCTGCTCGAGCGCGCCGGCACGCATTCGGCGAGCGGCTCGAGGTCGAGGCGGCGAAGATCGCGGACGCGGCCACCCAGGTCGCCGGCAGCACGGTCGAGGTGGCGAGCGTCGGCGAATCCTTCGGCACCGCGGTGCAGCTGTTCGCCGATGCCAGCCACGGCACGCTCGACCAGCTGCAGCGCATCGAGGCCGCGCTCGACAAGCACGCCGCGCGCAGCGACGAGCAGCTCGCCTACTACGTGGCGCAGGCGCGCGAGATCGTCGACCTGAGCGTCTCGTCGCAGAGCCGCATCGTCGAGGACCTGCAGCAGCTGGCGACCCGCCCGGCGCGCGCCGGCCGCGCGAGGCCGCCTGATGGACGAGCCCGACAGCGGCGTCGCCGAGGCGCCGGCCTGGGCGGTCTTCGGCGACCTGATGTCGGGGCTGCTCGGCGCCTTCGTGCTGATGCTGGTGATCGTGCTCGGCGTGCAGCTCGAGCTCGTCAGCACGCTCGAATCCGAGGTGAGCAGCGCCAGGCCGCCGAGCAGCGGCGCAGCGCGCTCGAGCAGGCGCTGGCCGGGCCGCTGGCGAGCGGCCGCGTGACGCTGAACAACGGCCGCATCGGCATCAGCGGCAGCGTGCTGTTCTCGCTCAACTCCGACCAGCTGCAGCCCGAAGGCCGGCGAGCTGCTGCAGCACCTGGCGCCGGCGCTGGCCGCCTACCTCGGCGCGCGCGACGAACTGCTGATGGTCAGCGGCTTCACCGACGACCGGCCGGTGCGCGACAGCAACCGGCAGTTCGCCGACAACCTCGAGCTGTCGGCCCAGCGCGCGCTGACCGTGACGCGCGCGCTGATCGACGAGGGGCTGCCGGCGGCGTCGGTCTTCGCCGCCGCCTTCGGTCCCGAGCAGCCGGTGGCGTCGAACCGCGATGCCGCCGGACGCGCGCCGCAACCGGCGGGTCGAGATCGCCCCGGTGCCGAGGTCGCCGAATGGTGCTGCCACCGCCGGGCGCTGACGCCGCGTCACCGGGCGACGCGGCCGTGACGGCGGCCGACCGGCTGGCCGCGCTGCGTGCCGCCGGGGCACCGCAGGCCGATCCGGTGCGCTGGCAACGGCTCGAACGGCTGGCGCTTCAGGCTGCGCAGCATCACGGTCCGCTGGCCGAGGTGCTGGGGCGATGCTTCGAGCGGGCGCTGGCCGACTGTCACGCGGCCTTCGGACGCGCCCACGCCGCGGCGGATGCCGCAATCGGGCCGCTGCGCGAGCGCTTTCCCCAGGCGGCCCGACAGCTCGACGAGCTGCATGCGCGAGGCGACTTCGACGCCCTCGGCCGCCTGGCGCGGCGGCTCGGGGCGGCGGCCGATCGCGACGCGCTGCTGGCGCCGCTGCGTGGCCTGTGCGAGCGGCTCGTGACGCCCGCCGCAGCATCCGGACCGCGACCGCATGTCGGCCGCGGTGCCGGAGCTGAAGGCGCTGCGCGCCTCGCGAGCGGTCTGGGCGCGGCTGAGCGTCGACCGCCAGCTCAGCCGGTCGCTGCAGAAGACGCCCGACAACCCCGGGCCGCTCAACTCCCATTCGCTGGTACTGCGCGCCCTGCAGCAGATGGATGCGATCGCGCCGGGCTACCTCGAGCGCTTCGTGTCGCAGGTCGAGACCCTGATGTGGCTCGACCAGGCGACCGGCAGCAGCCCCGCCACCGTGACGCCGGCACGCGGCGCGCCACGTGACGCGACGAGCGCCGGCACGGGCAGCCGCCCCGAAGCGCGCCGTCGCGCGGCGCCGCGCACGCTAGCCGGCTCGATTCACCCGAGCGCGAAGTCGGCCGGGACTTGCCATGCCCGGGGTATCGGACCAGACTCGGGTCCGACCCAGGCCGACCACCGGCCGGTGGCCGGCGCGACAGGAGGCATCCGATGTTCAGGATCACACCCCACAGCGCCAATCGGATCGACATCGAGCTCGAAGGCAGGCTCGACGGCGACGACATGCGCAAAGCGCTCGATGCCTTCGAGCTGGCGAGCCGCGACGTCGAACACGGCCGCATGCTCTACCGGATCACCGATTTCCAGCTGCCGTCGATCGGCGCGATCGGCGTCGAACTGAGCCGCCTTCCCACGCTGCTGCGGCTGATCCGACGCTTCGACCGGGTGGCGGTGCTGGCCGACAAGGCGTGGCTGAAGAAGGCCAGCGAGATCGAGGGCGCGCTGCTGCCGGGACTGGAGATCCGCGGCTTCGACCCGGATCAGCGCGCAGCGGCCGAGGCCTGGCTGACCGGTATCGATGTGACCGTCTGAGGCGCGGCCAACGCCGATGCAGCGCACCTGGCCTGATCGGAGTCGGGCCGATTTTTTCACCGCAGAGGCGCAGAGAACGCAGAGGTCGCAGAGAAAGGTCACGAGTCGGGACGACGGCTGCCTTTGTCGGATCCGGTTTCCTCTGCGTCCTCTGCGCCTCTGCGCTGAAAAGTCTTTTCCACGCCCTTCAAGCTCTCTCACCGCAGAGCTCCGGCATGCGGCCTCGGTCGACCGATCAGCGCCCCTCGAAACGCGGCTTGCGCTTGCCGAAGAAGGCATCGAGCGCCTCGCCGAAATCGGCGCTGCCGGCATTGGCGGCAAAGGTGGCGGCTTCGTCGTCGAGCTGCTCCTGCAGGCTGTTGTGCAGGCTGGCGCGCAGCTGACGCTTGATCGATGCCAGGGCGAGCGGCGCCGACTCGGCCAGGCGACGCGCCAGTGCCCGCGTCTGCCCGGCCAGTTCGGCGCGCGGCACGACCCGGTTGACGAGGCCGAGCCGCAGCGCCTCGTCGGCTGCGATCGGATCCGACAGCAGCGCGATCTCCATCGCCTTGCGCAGGCCGACCAGGCGCGGCAGCGACCAGGTGGCCGAGCAGTCGGGGCTGTTGCCGATCTTCACATAGGCCAGGTTCATCACCATGTCGTCGGCGGCGATCGCGAGATCGGCCTGCAGCGCGATGCTCATGCCGGCGCCGGCAACCGCGCCCTGCAGGCTGGCGATCACCGGCTGCGGCGCCGCCGCCAGCTGCAGCATGGCGGCATGGATGGGACCGATCAGCTGCTGCGCCGCCGCACCGGCCTGTGCCCCTGCGGCGCGCATGAAGGCGAGGTCGCCACCGGCGACGAAGGCGCGCCCTTCGGCGCTCAGCACGATGACCCGCACCGACGGGTCGGCGGTTGCCGCCAGCACGCACTCGTGCAGTGCCTGCGCCGCCTCGACATCGAGCGCATTCAGCCGCGCCGGCCGGTTGAAGCGGATGTCGGCAATGCCCTCGTCGATCGACAGCAGCACAGCGGGTGGGGTATCGGACATCGGAGGCCTCGGCAGGATGCGACGGACGGCGCTCACGCGCCGCTGGCGGGCCAGTCTAGCAAGCGCCGCGCGCCGGCCGGACCGGTCTCAGTACAGGCCCATGCCGCCGTTGACCTCGATCACCTCGCCGGTGATGAACGACGCCGCGTCGGAGGTCAGGTACAGCGCCGCGTTGGCGACATCCTCCGGCTGGCCCTCGCGGCGCAGCGGCGTGCGCTCGACGCCGGCACGCCGGCCCTCCGGCGTGTTGAACTGGTCGTGAAAACGGGTCGCGATCAGGCCCGGCGCCAGCGCATTGACGCGCACCCCGTCCGGCCCGACCTCCTTGGCCAGCCCCCGGGTGTAGCTCAGCAGCGCGCCCTTGGCCGCGCCGTAATGGCTGGCGCCAGGTCCGCCGCCATCGTGGCCGGCCAGCGACGACATCAGGACGATGCTGCCGCTGCGCCGCGGCAGCATGTGGCGCAGCGCGGCGCGGCAGCACAGGAATGCACTGGTCAGGTTCAAGGCCGCCGACTGGTTCCAGAAATCCAGGCTCATGTCGACGCACCGGACCCGCTGCAGCAGCCCGCCCGCATTGGCCACCACGTGGTCGATCCGCCCGAAGCGGCCGAGGGCCTGCTCGAACACCCGGTCGACCTCGCCTTCATCGGTCACGTCGGCCGGCATCGCGAGAACCTGGTCGCCGAGCTCGGCTGCCAGCGACCTCGCCTCGTCGGCGCTCGACTTGTAGGTGAAAACGACGTTGTCGCCGCGCCGGGCGCATCCGCGAACGAGGGCCGCGCCGATGCCCGAGGCACCGCCGGTAACGAGGGTGGTGACGGTGGAATTGCTCATGCCTGCTTCCTTCTGGAGTGGATGACCGGGCCATGGGCCGCGGTTGATTCGCGAACGACGAGCTCGGGCACGAAGATCAGTTCGTGCGGCGGCTCGCCAGGGGTTTTCATGCGCTGCAGCAGCCGCTCGACCGCAGCCGAGGCCATCTGCTGCATCGGCTGCGCGACGGTGCTCAGCGACGGGCTGAGGTAGCGGCCCAGGAACAGGTCGTCGATGCCGACGACCGACACGTCTTCCGGGATGCGCCGACCACACTGGCGCAGGCCGGCCATCAGGCCGACCGCCAGCATGTCGTTCATCGCGATGAAGCCGGTCGCGGTGCAGCCGCTGTCGTGCAGCGCAACGGCGGCGGTCCGGCCGAGTTCGGCCATTTCGGTATCGGCGGTGCCGGCGACCGAATCGCCGCCGACGTGGACCTGCAGCCGCACGCCGGCCCGCTGACAGGCTTCGCGCGCACCGTCCAGCCGCGCCGCGCGGTTCACCGAGCGCAGCGGTGCCGACACATAGACCGGTTCGACATGGCCCAGCGCCAGCAGGTGGCCGGCGGCCATCGCGCCGGCACGGTGGTTGTCGACGCTGACGTAGTCCATCGACAATTCGCCGTGCTGCGCGGTGCGGTCGAAGCTCACCACCGCCAGACCGCCTTCGATCAGCGGCACCAGGTGCTGCTGCGCCTGCAGCGACGAGCCCAGGATGACGCCCTGCACGCCCTGGGCGACGAAGGCCTGCGCATACTCCTGCTCGCGTTCGGCGCTGCGCTGCGTGTTGCACAGGATGACGCCATGGCCGTGTGCGATGGCCGCATCCTCGACCCAGCGCGCGAGCGCACCGAAGAACGGGTTGGCGATGGACGGCACCAGCAGGCCGATCATCGGCATCTGCCCGGTCTTCAGGCGGCGTGCCGACTGGTTCGGTCGGAAGGCGAGGTCCTTGATCGCCTGCTGCACCCGGGCCAGCGTCTCCGGCCGCATCCTCGATTCACGTCCGTTGAAGATGTTGGAGACGGTGCTCACCGAGACACCGGCACGGCGGGCGACATCTTCCAGCGTGGCAGGGCTGTTCTTCGTCATTCACTTGAATCCGAATTGCGCCGGCAGCCAGAGCGTCAGCGACGGGACGAAGGCCAGCACCAGCAGGAAGACGAACAATACCGCCAGATACTTGGCCATCGGGCGCGCCACATCGGCCATGCGGGTGCCGGTGACCGCACAGGTGGCATACAGGCCCAGCCCGAGCGGCGGCGAGAACAGGCCGAAACCCATCGAGATCACCAGCACGATGCCGTAGTGCAGCGGGTTCATTCCGAGCTGGATCGCGATCGGCGTGAGAAGCGGACCGAAGATGATCAGCGCCGGAGCGCCTTCGAGCACCGCACCGAACACGATCAGCAAGGCGATCGAGATCAGGAGGAACAGCCAGGTGCCGTGGGTCTGACCGACGTCGACCATCGCCGCCGCCAGCCCCTGCGGAATCTCCTCGATCGTGAGTGCATACGACAGGCTCGACGCGGCGGCAACGATGAACAGGATCGTCCCCGACAGCGCGGCCGAATCGACGAACAGCTTGTACACCTTGCGCCAGCTGAGTTCGCGGAACGCCAGCCCGCCCACCAGCAGCGCATAGACCACCGCGAACGCCGACACCTCGGTCGAGGTGGCAACGCCCGAGGTGACGCCCTTGCCGATCATCAGGATCATCAGCAGGCCGACCATCGCGCCGCCGATCAGCGTCAGCATGGACCGCTGATTCGGGAACGCCTGGGCCGGGTCGGCACGCGTGCCGACGATCACCGCCAGCACGCCGAGCGCCAGCGCCAGCACCGCGGCCGGGACCAGGCCGGCGATGAACAGGCCACCGATCGAGACATTGGCAACGAAGCCGAAGATGATCAGGTTGATGCAGGGCGGAATCGTCTCGGCCATCACCGCGGTGGCCGCGAGCAGCCCGGCCGCCTCGTTCTCGTCCTGCTTGCAGCGGCGCACCGCCGGCATCATGATGCCCCCGACCGCCGCCACATCGGCCAGCTTCGATCCCGAGATGCCCGAGAAGAAGGCGACGGCGGCGATCATGATCAGGTTGATGCCGCCGCGCATGCGGCCGACGGCGCGCACCAGCAGTTCGATCAGCCGCGCCGACATGCCGTTGACCTCCATCATGAGCCCGGCCAGCACGAAGAACGGAATCGCCAGCAGCACGAAGTGGTCGGCGCCGGCAGCGACCTGCTGCGAATAGACGACCAGCGGCAGCGTCGGGTTGAGCGTGAAGTAGACCGCCGAGCTGAAGGCAAGCGAGAACGCGATCGGCACCCCGGCCGCCAGGCACAGCACGAACGACAGCATCATCCAGGTGCCGGGACCCGGCATGACGGTCGGCCACACGGCCTGCGCGCCGATCACCGCGCTGCCCAGCACCGCCACCACGATGCCGCTGTTGCGGACGATCGGTGTCGGTGCGAGGCACAGGTTGCGCAGCGCGAACACCATGAACAGCAGCCCGCCGGCAAGCACCGGCGCCACCAGCAGCATCTGGGGCAGGCCGAACGGCGTGATCTGCCCCTGGCTCGACAGCATCAGCTCGGCGCCTGACCACGACAGCACCGCGGCGACGATCAGCACGATCCAGTTGCAGCCCTGCAGCACATGGTCGCGGCCGCGTTCGGGAAGCATGCCGCGCACCGTATCGATGCCCATGTGCTGGCTTTTCGCCAGCCCGATGGTGGCACCCAGGAAGACCAGCAGCATCAGCAGCGAACGCGCGACCTCCTCGGCCCAGTCGAGCGGTTCGTGCAGGAAATAGCGCCACACGACCGAACAGAAGACGACGACGACGTCGACTGCGAGCACCAGCGCGGCGCTCGCTTCGACCAGGCGGCGCAGGTTTTCGGTCATGCGCAACAGCGGATTGGGCAGCGCCGGCGATGCAGCGCCTGCCACCGCCGGGTGGCCAGCGATCGTGGCCATGATCAGGCCTTGGTCGACTGGATGGCGTCGACGACCGGCCGGGTGGCCGGGTACTGCCTGGTGAATTCCGCCCACAGCGGCGAGACTTCCTTCGCCAAGGCGGCTCGGTCGACCGGCACCACCGTCACGCCCAGCGCTTTCAGTTGCTCGAATGCCGCGGCTTCGGTGCTGGCGGCCTGGCTGCGCTGGTAGGTCGTCGCCTCGCGTGCCGCGTCGAGGAAGGGCTTGTGCAGATCGGCAGGGATGCGCGCCAGGGCGCGCTTGCTGATCACCGGCATGACCGGGTTGAAGATGTGCTGGGTCAGCATGCAGTGCCCTGCCACCTCGTAGAACTTGCCCGACAGCACGGTCGGCGCATCCTGCTCGACGCCGTCGACGACGCCGGTCTGCAGCGCGGTGTAGATCTCGCCGAACGGGATCGGGGTTGCAACCGCGCCCATCAGCTTGAGCGTGGCGACGAAGTTCGGCACCGGCAGCACCCGCACCTTGACGCCGCGCAGTTCGGCGGCCGTCTTGAGGGTCGCCTTCGTGTAGACATTGCGCGCACCCATGCTGTAGGCATAGCCGAGCGTTGCCACCGAGGCCCGCTCGAGCATCATCTTCGACAGGGCAACGCCGGCTGCCCCGTCGAGCGCCTTGCCGACATGGTCGGCGTTCAGGAACAGGTAGCCCATGTCCAGAACGCCGATCTCGGGCACCGCGGTGGCCCATATCGACGTCCCCGACACCATCATGTCGATCGCGCCGAGCCGGACCTGCTGGACGACATCGGATTCCTTGCCGAGCTGGTTGTTCGGGAAATAGGAGAGCGCGATGCGATCGCCGACGCTGCCCTTGAGGTTGCTGGCAAAGCGCTGGTACCAGACGAAGTGAGACGAGTTCGCGTCGGCGGTCAGGGACGAACTCATGCGCAGGTTGACGGCGGCGGCCTGGGCGCGCAGCAGCCCGGGGGCGGCAAGCGAACCCAGTCCGACGGCAGCACTGTGAAGGACGGCTCTGCGGGAAAGAAGCGACATGAAGGTCTCCAATCGATTGGGGCTTGTATAACGTTACACAAGGCAGCCGCGATGGTAGCGAACGCTTGTATAACGTTGTACTAGCGGAAACCCGAATTCGATCCGGATGTTCGGCGCCGTTCGATCGTGCGATCGTGCGCGGCCACCGTGCGGTGCGCCGCGTCCACGCGGTTCAGCGCGCTGTCAGCGCAGCATTCGGGACCGCCTCGCAGGTGCCTGCCTGCGGCGCAGCGCGCAACGTGGCCAGCCAGCCCCGCGTCCCGCGCAGGGCGGCGTCGAGCGGGCCGCTGCTGCGCTGCACCCGTGCCAGCAGCGTGGCACCGATCCACCAGTGGTACAGGTGCTGGGCCGCATCGGACGCGTCGACGGCTGCCGCCAGTTCGCCGCTCTGCCGCCCCTCGTCGATGCAGCGCGCGAGCCGCTCCAGCATGCGGCCACAGCCGCTCTCGAGCGCGCCGCGCATCGACTCCGACAGGTCGCACACCTCGGCGCTGAGCTTGACCATCAGGCAGCGCGCGCCCAGGTCGTCGCCCGACTGGGTCTGGTGCCAGTGGGTGAACAGCGCGAGCAGCCGCGCGCTCGCGCCCTGGCCGTCGGCCGACAGCGTGGCGTCGACCTCGCGCAGGTAGGCCTCGAAATAGCCGGCGAGCAGTTCCCCGCCGAACTGCTCCTTGGAGCCGAAGTGGTGATAGAACGAACCCTTCGGAACCCCGGCCGCGGCCAGGATCTCACTCAGCCCGACCGCCGCGAATCCCTTGCCGACGATCACCGGACGTGCCGCGTCGAGGATGTGCTGTCGGGTATCCGAAGCGATCGCTCTCATGCCGTTCTCCGATGCGGGGACGACGCGCGCCGGACCGGGACCCGGCCGGCACAGCGTCAATGGTTCAGCCGCCAATGCGTTCCATTGCGAGCGACGGATAGTCGTCGTAGCCTTCAGCGCCTCCGGCATAGAAAGAATCCGGGCGCGCCTCGTTGTACGGACCGTCCTGCGCCAGCCGCTGCGGCAGGTCGGGGTTGCTGATGAACAGCTTGCCGAAGGCCACGAAGTCGGCCTGCTCGCGCTCGATCACGTCAATTGCGCTGGCACGCTCATAGCCGCCGTTGGCGATGTAGGCGCCATTGAACAATTCACGAAGCCGGGCGAAATCGAAGTCGCTGCTGCGGTCCTCGACCAGGTGCAGGTACGCCAGCCCATGGTCGTTGAGCTGCCGCACCACCGCTTCGAAAGTCGCCTGCGGCGCACGGTCGGCGATGTCGTTGAACGGATTGACCGGCGACAGGCGCACCCCGACCCGCCCCGCCTCCCACACCGTCAGAACCGCTTCGATCACTTCGCGCAGCAGCCGGGCGCGATTCTCGACCGGGCCGCCATAGGCATCGGTGCGCAGGTTGGTGCCGTCGCGCAGGAACTGGTCGATCAGATAGCCATTGGCGGCGTGGATCTCGACCCCGTCAAAACCGGCCGCCCTGGCATTTGCCGCCGCCTGTCGGTATTCGTCGACCAGGCGCGGCATGTCCTCCAGCGCGAGCGCCCGCGGCGTCACGAAAGCCTGCATCCCCTGCTCGGTGTAGATCTCTCCGGCGGCCGCGATGGCCGACGGAGCGACCGGCTGCATGCCACTGGTGGCAGGGTGCGAAATCCGCCCGACGTGCCACAACTGCGCGAAGATGCGGCCGCCGGCCGCGTGCACCGCATCGGTGACCAGCCGCCAGCCGGCGATCTGCTCGTCGCTGTGGATGCCCGGCGTCTTCGGGTAGCCCTGCGCCTCGGGCGTGATCTGCGTTGCCTCGGAAATGATCAGACCGGCGCTGGCACGCTGGGCGTAGTAACGCGCATTCAACTCGAACGGCACATTGCCGTCACCGGCGCGCGAGCGCGTCAGCGGGGCCATCACGATGCGGTTGCGCAGCGGCAAAGTGCCGAGGGTGGCAGGCTGGAACAGGGCGGAGGTGGCGGCGGGGCGAACGGTCATCGAAATCCTTCGGTCGGGTGAATGAGCAAAGGATAGTAGACCGGTCGGTCTAGAGCAGAGTCAGCCGCGGTTCGCCTTTCAGCGCGTGGGGATATGGACCACGAAGAAACGAGTTCGGCCGGGTCTTTTTCAACACGCAGGTCCGGAGGAAACGGAGGATCACGGAGGGATCGACAGCTTGACGGCCTCCGAGGCCGGGGCCGTCCGTCTTCTCCGTTCTCCGTTCTCCGTTCTCCGTTCTCCGTCTCTCCGTCTCTCCGTCTCTCCGTCTCTCCGTCTCTCCGTCTCTCCGTCTCTCCGTTTCTCCGTTTCTCCGTTTCTCCGTTTCTCCGTTTCTCCGTTTCTCCGTGTTGAAGTTTTTGTCTTTCGAGAGCAAGCAGACTTCACAGAGGACAAGCAAAAAGTCTTCTCTCTGCGACCTCTGCGATCTCTGCGCCTCTGCGATGAACGGGCATTGCTCCGCGCCCCCGTGCGGATGCGCTGATCCGGCTCGGCGAGGAGGGGCTGGTCGATATCTTTCCGCAGCATGCGACCGTCGTCAGCCGCATCGACGTCGGCGCGGCGCTGCAGGCGCACTTCCTGCGCCGCTCGATCGAGGCCGAGGCGGTGCGGGTGATCGCCACCGCGCCGCCGGATCCGCAACTGCTGCGCCGGCTGCGGGCCCAGATCGACGTGCAGGCGGCGCTCGCGCATGCCGAATCGGGGCCTGACTTCATCGCTGCCGACCGGGGCTTTCACCGCCTGCTCTACGAGGCAGCGGGCGTGCCGGACCTGTACGAGCTGGTGCGCCGCCACAGCGGCCACGTCGATCGCCTGCGCCTGCTGCACCTGCCGTCCGCAGGCAAGCTGCGCGCGATCCTGGCCGACCACCGCCTGATCGTCGATGCGATCGAGGCGCGAGATCCACAGGCTGCGCAGCAGGCGGTGCGCGGCCACCTGTCGGGCACCCTGTCGGCGATCGAGGCGATCCAGCGCGAGCACCCGGGCTATCTGAGCGAGTGAGGTCGGCGACCGGAGCCCGCGCGCGCCTGCGAGACCCTCGTCACCGGTACCGGCCGTTCCGAAGTTTTCGCGGCAGGTGCCGGCCCCATCGCGCCGCGACGACCTGAGTCCTGCGGGTTGCGCCGGCCCGGCCAGGTGCGGGCTGATACCGAGCGCCCGAACCCGTTCAGGCGCCCCGCCCATCCGATCGCCTCAGGTCACCGGCGCCGGATTGAACAGCACCAGCGCGTTGTGCAGCTTCCACTGCTCGGCCCAGGTCTTCTTGCGGCCGCTCGCGACGTCGAGCATCAGGCGGAACATCTCCCAGCCGACCTCCTCGATCGTCGCGTCGCCGTCGGCGATGGTGCCGGCGTTGATGTCCATCAGGTCGTGCCAGCGGCGCGCCAGGTCGCTGCGCGTCGCGACCTTGATCACCGGCACCGCGGCCAGGCCGTAGGGCGTGCCGCGGCCGGTGGTGAAGACGTGCAGGTTCATGCCGGCGGCCAGCTGCAGCGTGCCGCAGATGAAGTCGCTGGCCGGCGTGGCGGCGTAGATCAGGCCCTTCTGCGTCAGCTTGTCGCCCGGCGACAGCACGCCCGAGATCGGCGAGCTGCCGCTCTTGACGATCGATCCCATCGCCTTCTCGACGATGTTCGACAGCCCGCCCTTCTTGTTGCCCGGCGTCGTGTTGGCGCTGCGGTCGGCGCCGCCGCGCTTCAGGTAGGCGTCGTACCAGGCCATCTCGCGGATCATCGCCTCGCGCCACCTCGGGCGTGGTGGCGCGCGAGGTGAGCTGGTCGATGCCGTCGCGCACCTCGGTGACCTCGCTGAACATCACGGTGGCGCCGGCGCGCACCAGCAGGTCGGTGCAGAAGCCGACCGCCGGATTGGCGGTGACGCCGCTGAAGGCGTCGCTGCCGCCGCACTGCACGCCGACCACCAGTTCGCTCGCCGGCACCGTCTCGCGCCGGCGCGCGTTCAGCCGCTCCAGGTGCTCCTCGGCGGTGGTCATGATCGAATCGATCATCGACATGAAGCCGACGTGCTGGTCGTCCTGCAGGCACACCACGTCGAGCTTGGGCTCGGCGGTGGCGCCGATGTCGGCCACGTTGCGCTCGTCGACCAGCGGGATCGATCCCGGCGGCAGCAGCCGCTGCGGCTGCAGCTTCTCGCAGCCGAGGCTGACCACCATCACCTCGTTGCCGAAGTTCGGATTCAGGCTGATGTTGCGCAGCGTGCGGATCGGCACCTTGGCATCCGGTGCATCGATCGCGACGCCGCAGCCGTAGCTGTGCTCGAGGCCCGACCACGTCGTCGACGTTCGGATACTTCGGCAGCAGCTCGGACTTGATCCGCTGCACCGCGAAATCGACCACGCCGGCCACGCACTGCACCGTGGTCGTGATGGCCAGGATGTTGCGCGTGCCGACCGAGCCGTCCGGATTGCGGTAGCCCTCGAAGGTATGGCCCTCGAGCGGCGGCAGCGGCTCGCGCCGCACGGTCGCGATCGGCAGGTCGTCGAGCGAGCGCGCATCGGGCATCTCGAGCAGCCGCTCGTGGACCCAGCTGCCGGCGGCGACGTCCTGCAGCGTGCGGCCGATGGTGACGTCGTAGCGCCGCACCGGCGTGCCCTGCGGCAGATCGACCAGCGCCACCTTGTGGCCCTGCGGCACGTGCTCGCGCAGCGTGAGGCCCGACTTCAGCACCGCGCCGGCCGGCAGGCCGCCGTCGTTGGCGACGATCGCGACGTTGTCGCGCTCGTGCATCGATGATCGTCAGCGGCTCGCGCTGGCGCTGGATGACCTCGTTCATCGCGCCTTCCTCACTCGGGCTTCAGGTTGCCGTCCTTGACGATCTTCGTCCACTTCGCGAGTTCCTTGCGCTGGAAGTCGCTGAACTGTGCCGGCGTCATCGGCACGTTCTCGACCCCCATCGTGTACAGGCGCGCGGCGATCTGGGTCTGGGCGACGATCGCCGTCAGCTCGTCGTTGAGGCGCTTGACGACCGCCGGCGGCGTGCCGGCCGGCGCGAAGATCGCCTGCCACGACGCGACGTCGAAGCCGGGCAGCCCCGACTCGGCGATCGTCGGCACATCGGGCATCACCTTGGCGCGCTTGGCCGAGGTGACCGCGAGCGCACGCACCTTGCCGCTCGTGATGTGCGGCAGCGCGACGAGCGCGGTCTCGAAGCTCATCGGAATCTGCCCGGCGATCAGGTCCTGCGTCGCCGGTGCGCTGCCCTTGTACGGCACGTGCACGATGTCGACCCCGGCGTCGAGCTTGAACTTCTCGCCCGACAGATGCTGCGAGCTGCCGGCGCCGGCGCTGCCGAACGACAGCGAGCCGGGCTTGGCCTTGGCCGCGGCGATCAGTTCCTTGACCGACTTGTACGGCTGGGCTCGCACCGACGAGCAGCACGTTGGAGATGTTGCCGACGAAGAAGACCGGCACGAAGTCCTTGGCCGCGTCGTAGGGGATCTTCGGCTGCAGCGCCGGGTTGATCGCATGCGAGGCGATGGTGCCGAGCAGCAGCGTGTAGCCGTCGGGCGCCGACTTGGCGACCTGGTCGGCACCGATCATGCCGCCGGCGCCGGCCTTGTTCTCGACGATCACGGTCTGCTTGAGCGCTTCCTGCAGCTTCGCGCCGAGCAGGCGGGCCAGCGCGTCGGAGGTGCCGCCGACCGCGAACGGCACGACGATCCTGATCGGCTTCGACGGCCAGGCCTCCTGTGCCAGCGGCAAGTGCCGGCAGCAGCAAGACGGAGGCGATCAGCGAAGTGGCGATGCGGCGCGTTGGTATTCATGGGAATCTCGTGGGGTGATGGGGAGGAACGGGACAGCCGGTGCGCCAGCACCTCAGACGGCACCCTGCACATTGACGAACAGCGCATACACCGAATGGCTGGCGGCCATGAACAACCGGTTGTTCTTGGCGCCGCCGAAGCACAGGTTGGCGCAGCGCTCGGGCAGGTGGATGTGGCCGAGCAGCGTGCCGGCCGGGTCGTAGACGCGCACGCCGTCGAGCGCCGATGCATCCGCTCCCGGCGCGCCGGTGCTGCCGAAGCCGCACCACAGGTTGCCGAGCCGGTCGACCTTGATGCCGTCGAAGGCGCCCGGCCCGTTGGCGTCGATCAGCACGCGCCGGTTCGACAGCACGCCGTCGGCGCTGACGTCGTAGGCCCAGATCAGCCGGTTCGGCTCGGCCCGGCTCTCGACGATGTAGAGCATCGATTCGTCGGGCGAGAACGCGAGCCCGTTCGGCGCCTGCCAGGTCGGTGATGCACCTGCTGCAGTTCGCCGCTCGGCGGATCGAGCCGATACACCGCATGCGGCAGCTCCGACTCGGCCGGATCGCCCTCCCAGTGTCCGCCGATGCCGAAGCTCGGGTCGGTGAACCAGACGCTGCCGTCGCGCGGCAGACGATGTCGTTCGGCGAATTCAGGCGCCTGCCTTCGTAGCGGTCGGCCAGCACCGTGATGCGGCCGTCGTATTCGGTGCGCGTGATGCGGCGCGTGTGGTGCTCGCAGCCGATCAGCCGGCCCTGGCGGTCGCGCGCGTGGCCGTTGGCGTGGTTCGGACGGCGCGCGGAAGACGCTCGTCACGCCGCTCGTCTCGTCCCAGCGCAGGATGCGGTTGTTCGGGATGTCCGACACCAGCAGGTAGCGCCCGTCGCCGAACCACACCGGGCCTTCGGCCCAGCGCAGGCCGGTGGCCAGTTGCTCGACGCCGGCGCTGAACAGTCGCAGCTTGAGGAAGCGCTCGTCGAGCACCTCGATCGCCGGATCCGGATAGCGCGCGCTGGGCGTGAACGGCACGCAGCCGGCGCTGCCCATGGCCATGGGGAGGGAAGGCAGAGTCATTTCGGCTCCTCGGCGGTCACGGGTGCGCCGTCCCCCGGCGCAGGCTGGGGCTCGAGGCCGTACAGGCGCGCCGGGTTGTCGACCAGGATGCGGCGCCGGGTTGCCTCGTCGTCCGCCCAGGCGAGCAGAAGGTCGAGCATCGCGGCGTTCGGTGGCGCCGGGTCACGCCCCAGGTGCGGCCAGTTGCTGGCCCAGACGCAGCGTTCGGGAAACAAGCCTGCCAGCGTGCGTGCCAGCCGGCCCACGTCGTCGTAGTCGGACGGTCCGCTGTGCGACGACTCGTACGGCGCCGACAGCTTGACCCAGCAGCGCCCGCCGTCGAGCAGCCCGAGCAGTGCCTTGAAAGCCCGCGCATCGGGCTCCGGCGGACCGGAGCCGAGAAACTTGCCGACGTGGTCGATCACGCAGTCCACCGGCAAGGCGCGCAGGCGCTCGGCATGCTGCCCGAGCTGCCAGCCGTCGAGCTGCACCTGCACATGCCAGCCGAAGGGACGGATCTTCGCAGCGACGCCTTCGAGATCGTCCCAGCCCAGCGAACCGCCCGGCAGCAGGTGGAACCGGACCCCGCGCACGCCGAGGTCCGTCAGCCGCTGCAACTCCGCTTCGTCGACCTCCGGCTTCACCACCGCCACGCCGCGCGCGCTGCTGCCGACCCGGCGCAGCGCATCGAGCAGCGCCCGGTTGTCGAAGGCGTAGCCGTTCGGCTGCACGAACACCACGCGCTCCAGGCCCAGCACCTGCCGGACGGCGAGATAGTCGTCCAGGCCGGAATCGGCGGGAATGTCGGCGCCGCCACGCAGCGGGTAGTGCGGGTCGAAGACGTGCATGTGGCAGTCGCATGACCCCGGCGGGGCGACCAGCCGCGGTCGATCGAGATCGGTCTTGTTCATTTCAGTCCCGGGTTGACGAGGCGGCTCGCCCGATCCGCATTGACAGCGCCCTTCGGCATGCCGCCGCGCAGCAGCTCGGCAAGCTGGGCCACGGTTTCCAGTGCCTGGTGATCGGCGGCAGGCGGTGTCAGACCGCCGATGTGGGGTGTCGCGATCACCCGCGGATGGCGCGCCAGCTCGGGCGACGGCATCTGGTCAGGCGCCCGGCCGACGTCCATCGCGCAGCCGGCGATCAGCCCGGCGTCGAGCGCGCGCAGCAGCGCGGCCTCGTCGACGAGGTTGCCGCGCGACGCATTGACGAACACCGAGCCGCGCTTCATCAGCCGGAAGCGCGCGTCGTTCATCAGGTTCTCCGTCTGGGGCAGAGCCGGCGCCAGGCAGACGACATGGTCCGATTCGGCCAGCAGCGCTTCCAGGGTGGTCTGCCTGATTGCGAGGTCATCGACGCGTGCCACCGGATCGGTGACGACGACGCGCATGCCGAGCGCCAGCGCCGCGCGGCAGAGCTCGTGGCTGATCTGGCCGTAACCGATCACGCCCAGGGTCGACCCGCGCAGTTCGCGGCCCATGCGGACCGGCGGCTGCATGCCCGCACGGTATGCGAGCACGCTGTCGCTGATGCCGCGCGCCAGGTCGATCAGCACGCCCAGCACCCACTCGGACACCGCGGTCATGAAGCCGGCGCTGGCATGGGTCACGAGGACGCCGTGCTCGCTGGCCGCTGCGACGTCGACATTGCGGATGTCGGTGGCACAGCGCATGAAGACCGCGAGCCGCGGGCTGCCGGCAAAGACCTCGGCCGGACCGGCGGCGCTGCGATCGCTGACGATCACCTGGCAATCCCTCGCAGCCTCGATCAGCGCCGCGGCGTCGAGCGGCCGATCGGACTCGTTGAGGCGCACCTCGCCGAGTTCGCGCAGCGCGGCCAGCGCCTTGTCCGAGTAGTAGTTGACCCGGGCAGCGGGACTGAAAGTGAGAAGGATCGCAGGCATCGGTACCCTCAGAGACCCAGCAGACGCGGCAGCCACAGCGACAGCCACGGCAGGTAGGTGACCATCAGCAGCACGATGAACAGCGCAGTGAAGAACGGCATCATCGATTTGACCACCACGCCGATCTTCAGCTTGGCAACCGCCGCGCCGACGAACAGCACCGTTCCCACCGGCGGCGTGATCAGCCCCATGCCGAGGTTGACCATCATGATCATGCCGAAGTGCACCGGATCCACGCCCATCATCGTGACCACCGGCAGCAGGATCGGCGTCAGGATCAGGATCAGCGGCGACATGTCCATCAGCGTGCCGAGCATCAGCAGCATGACGTTGATCAGTGCCAGGATCACGTACTTGTTGTCCGAGATGCTGGTGAAGAACTCGGTCACCTGGAGCGGGATCTGCATCAGCGTCATCAGGTAGCCGAAGGTTGCCGCGAAGCCGATCAGGATCATCACGATCGTCACCGTCTTGACGGTGCGGTGCACCAGCTTGGGCAGGTCGCTCCACTTGTAGTCGCGGTAGATGAACATCGTGACGAAGAATGCCCACACCACCGCAACCGCCGCCGACTCATTGGCGGTGAAGACCCCGGACAGGATGCCGCCGAGGATGATGACCATCGTCATCAGGCCCCACATCGCCTCGGCGCAGATCTTCAGCGCCTGGCGCAGCGGGATCACCTCGCCCTTCGGGATAGTTGTTCTTCTTCGCGATCACCAGGCACAGCGTGGCCAGCGTGAGGCCCATGCAGCAGCCCCGGCAGCACGCCGGCCATGAACAGCGCGGCGATCGAGACCGACCCGCCGGCGGCGAGCGAATACAGCACCGCGTTGTGGCTGGGCGGGATCAGGATGGCCTGGATCGATCCGCTGACCGTGACCGCCGTGGCGAAAGCACGCGGATAGCCCTTCTTCTCCATCTCGGGTATCAGCACCGAGCCGATCGACGCAGTGTCGGCGACCGACGACCCGGAGATCGCGCCGAAGAAGGTGCTCGCCATGATGTTGACGAGCGACAAGCCGCCGCGGATGAAGCCGACCAGGACGCCGGCGAAGGCGACCAGACGGCGCGCCATGCCGCCCTCGGCCATGATCGCGCCGGCGAGCACGAAGAACGGGATCGCGAGCAGCGAGAACTTGTTGACGCCGGAGGCGAGCTGGATCATCGCCGCATCGAGCGGAATGTCGATCCACAGCGCGCCGATCAGCGCCGACAGCCCGAGGGCGTAGGCGATCGGCATCCCGATCACCATCAGCAGCACGAAGCTGCCGAGCAATACCAACGCATCCATCAGAGCACTCCCTCGGCCGCCGGCTCGGCGGCATGTGGTTCTTCGAAGCGGACGATCGGCCGCTCCGCCTGCGACCCGAAGAACAGGTGTTCGAGCACGAACAGCAGCGTGATCGCACTGCCGATCGGAATCGCCGCGTAGGTCACGCCCACCGGCAGCCACGGCAGTTCGCTGATCGACTGGTTCATGGTTTCGATGCACAGGCGCGTGCCGTAGAACACGACGAAGGACGACACCAGCAGCATCAGCAGGTGGACCAGTACCGAGCCGGAGCGCTTCAGCGCAGCCGGCAGGACGTCGGTCAGCATCGTCACCGCGATGTGCGAACCGGCGCGGTAGGCCGCAGCCGCACCGATGAAGGTGAACGACATCATCAGCAGGATCGCGATCGGCTCGGGCCACTGCGCGCCGGTGCCGACCACGTAGCGCATGAAGACGCCCCACGGGATGATCAGCGACATCAGGAAGATCGCGGCGCCGGCGATCCAGATGCTGGCCAGGTAGAGCCTGTCCATCGCGCGGATATAGGGATGGTCCAAGATGGATCCTCGAATTCAGGGCGCAGGCGCCCGGGACGCGCGGCAGAGCCGGCGCGGTCTCGATCGACCGCCTTGCAACGGCCGCCGCCTGGCGGCGACAGCCGTCTCAGCGGATCACTTGACGGCGGCGATGCGCGTCATCAGGTCGCTGAACTGCGCGCCGTACTTGGCGCGCACCGGCGCGGTCGCGTCGAAGAAGGGCTTGGTGTCGATGTTGATGAACTCGACGCCCTCGGCCTTGAGCTTGGCGGTGTAGTCGGCCACGGCCTTGTCCCACAGGTCGCGCTGCTCCATCTGCGCCTCGCGTGCGGTCTTCTTGAACAGCGCCTGTTCTTCCTTCGACAGCTTGTCCCACGCCACCTTGGACATCACCAGGATCTCCGGGATGATCAGGTGGTTGGTCTGGGTGTAGTACTTGGCGCCGGCCTTGAAGTGGTTGGCGGTGAAGAGCGTCGGCGGATTGTTCTCGGCGCCGTCGATCACGCCGGTCTGCAGCGCGGTGAAGACCTCGCCGTAGCCCATGCTGATGCCGTTGCCGCCCATCGCGTTCATCGTGTCGACGAACAGCGGATTGCCCATCATGCGGATCTTCTGGCCCTTCAGATCGTCCATGCTCTTGACCGGCTTCTTGGTGTACAGGCTGCGCGCGCCGCCGTCCATCCACGCCAGACCGATCAGCCGGTTCGAGGAGGCGCTGACCTTGTCGAGCAGTTCCTGGCCGATCGGGCCGTCGATCACCGCGCGCATGTGCTTGACGTCACGGAAGACGAACGGCATGTTGAACACGTTCACCTCGGGCGTGACCGTGCCGAGCGGGCCGATCGAGGTGCGCAGCAGCTGGATCGCGCCGACCTGGGTCTGCTCGATCATCTCCTTCTCGCCGCCGAGCACGCTGCCCGGGAACATCTGGAACTTGATCTTGCCGTTGGTCGCGGCGTCGATCTTCTTGCCCATGTTCTCGACCGCGACGACGTTCGGATAGCCGGCCGGATGCACGTCGGCAGCCTTCATCGTCTGGGCGGCGGCACCGAGGGCGGTGGCGAAGGTGGCGGCAGCGATCGCGGCGGCGATCAGATTGCGGCGGATGTTCATGTGTGTCTCCAGGAGTAGCGTGTCGGACCAGGGCGAGCGCATCCCCGCAGCCGCTGCGGGCCGCGAAGAAAGCGAAAGGAAAAGGGAAAGCGGGGAGCGGACCGGATCAGTCGGGGTGGCCGGCGCGAACGAAGGCGCCGCCCTGGTAGATCACCGTCGGGTCGGTGGTGTCGAGCACCTGCTGGCGCGCCTCGACCGCGGCGCGGAACACGTCCGAGCTGTCCTGCGGCCGGTAGCCGATGTGGCGCGCCGGCGTGTTGTCCCACCAGGTGGTGGAGTTGTCGGACATGCCGTAGATGATGCTGTGGCCGACCACCGGCGCGGTCAGCGCCGAGACCACCAGACGCTCGAGGTCGTCGAAGCTCATCCAGGTGGCCAGCATGCGGCGATCCTTCGGCTCCGCATACGACGAGCCGATGCGCAGGCTGACGGTCTCGATGCGGTAGCGGTCCCAGTAGAGCTGGGCCAGGTTCTCGCCGAAGGCCTTGGACAGGCCGTAGAGCCCGTCGGGGCGGACCGGATCCTTGGGACTCACGACCTCGTCCTGGCGATAGAAGCCGGTCACGTGGTTCGAGCTTGCGAAGACGATGCGCCGCACCTTGTGACGCCGCGCCGCTTCGTACAGGTTGTAGCATGCCGACGATGTTGCCGGCAAGGATCGGCTCCCAAGGCTGCTCGGTCGAGACGCCGCCCAGGTGGACGATCGAATCGCAGCCGGCGACCATCGCGTCGACGGCAGCGGCGTCGGCCAGATCGGCCGATCGCAATCTCCTCGCCCTGGCCCGCTTCGCCGATCGGCGAGCGGTGGCTCAGGCGCAGGGTCTCGCAATAGGCCTTCAGGCGCGGACGCAGTTCGCGGCCGAGGTTGCCGTTGGCACCGGTGAGCAGCAGGCGCGGAAATCGGATCGAGGTCACGTGTTTGGCCATGGTTTCCCTGAGAATTGTTGTCTGTTGTCTGACAACACATGGCGGAATGATAGTGACGCGCTCGAAGGTGTCGATTAGGGTTAACGCGAAGCTGTGCGCTGGCCGCTGCGATTTCCAGCTGCCTTGCCGTCGGGCGGAACTCCAGCCCTGCGACACCGACGCCCACCCCCCGATTCCGGGGGGATCTCAGCAGGCGAGGCTTGTTGATTCCACTGGCCCGGCTCGTCCGCGCAGGGCAGGACGATCGGATCATTCTCTTGTCGCGCGCGGGTGCGCCCGCAAGTAGCGCACCAGCAGCAGCAGCGCAAGCGGGGTTCCAGGCAGGTGGAAATAGACACCATCTTGTACGATGTCCTACGTCGACGGCACCAGTCAACGGACCAAGTCCGCCCAAGACCCCGACCGACACCCCGCCCTGTTCCGCGCGCGCCGATGCGGCGCCGCTTCTTCCCGTGGAGTTCAACGATGAAACGCAGATCCTTCGTGCTGAGCGGCCTGGCCCCGCTGGCGCTTGCCGCCTGCGGCGGCAGCGATTCCACCACCGACCCCGCCGCCGGCGCGACGCCCGATGCCAAGGCGCAGGCCACCGACGCGATCAAGCGCGCGGTCTCGTTCATGGACGACCGCGTGTCCTACCGCGGCGGCTATGTCTGGCAATACCTGCCCGACCTGTCGCAGACCTGGGGCGAGATGGAGGCCAAGCGCACGATGTGCTGGATCCAGCCGCCCGGCACGCCTTCGGTCGGCCACGCGCTGCTCGACGCCTACCACGCCACCCGCGACGAACGCCTCTACGCGGCAGCCGAGCGCACCGCGCTGGCGCTGGTCGAGGCCCAGCATCCGGCGGGCGGCTGGAACTACATCCACGACTTCGCCGGCGAAACCTCGCTGCGCCACTGGTACGAGACGATCGGCATCAACGGCTGGCGCCTCGAGGAGTTCCAGCACTACTACGGCAATGCGACCTTCGACGACGCCGGCACTGCGGTCAGTTCGCAGTTCCTGCTGCGCATGTATCTGGAGCGCCGCGACGCGCGCTTCAAGGCCGCGCTCGACAAGGCGATCGCCTTCGTGCTCGACGCGCAGTTCTCGGGCGGCGTGGCCGACGGCGGCTGGCCGCAGCGCTTCCCGTTCTCGGACAAGACGATCGCGTCGATGCCGACGCCGAATCCGCAGCAGTTGCCGTCCGGCGCGACCCACGGCATGGAGGACGGCGACTACACCCGCCACGTGACCTTCAACGACGACGTCGCCGGCGAGAACATCAAGTTCCTGCTGCTGTGCATCCGCGGGCTCGGGCGCACCGATCTTGTCGCGCCGGTGACGCGCGCCATGGAATGCCTGCGCCGCCTGCAGCAGCCGGCGCCGCAGGCCGGCTGGGGGCTGCAGCACCTGGCGCAGGACAGCAACGGCCGCCCGGCCGGCGCACCGGCTGGCGCGCGCAGCTACGAGCCGCGTGCGCTTGCCACCCACACCACGCAGACCAACATCCAGCAGCTGTTCAACTACTTCCGTCTGACCGGCGACCGCGCCTACCTGCAGCGCATCCCCGAGGCCCTGGCCTGGCTCGAGTCGTGCCGCCTGACCGCGCAGCAGATCGCCGACAACCCGCTGCTGGCCGGACGCACCCATCCGACCTTCATCGAACTCGGCAGCAACCGCGGCCGTTTCGTGCACCGCTACGGCTCGAACATCTGGAACGGCGCCTACTACGTGGACCACGACCACCGCGCAACGCCGAGCCACTACTCGGCCGGCCGCAGCGTCAACGTCGCGAGCCTGCGCTCGACCTACGACCAGCTCGCCTCGATGAGCGACGCGGCGATCGCCGAGATGGTCGCGCGCTCGCCGCTCAAGGTCACGCAGGCGCGGCGCCTCTGCCCACCTACTTCTCGATCCGCGAAGTCGACTTCGACGACCTGTTCGACGGTGCGGTGATGAAGACCCCCGCGGTCAGCGAGACGGACGCGCTGGCGCTGGTCGGAGAGCTCGGGAGCAAGGACCACTGGCAGTCGCCGCTGTCCGCTGGTCGACCAATCCGTACCGCGGCAACGGACCGTCGACGCCGTATACGGGCGACGCCTACCGCAGCCGGCATGTGGGCGACATCTACGACACCTCGCCGTACGACCCGCGCGCCGTGCCGGAGATCGAGCCCTACGTCGCATCCGAACGGCCGCTCGGCATCGTGTCGACCCAGTTCGTCCAGAACCTGGGCCGGCTGATCGCCTTCGTTGCGCCGGTGGCTTGAGGCGCGCCGGCGCGGCCCGGGGCTGGGCGCGCCGCGCCGCTTGCGTTATCTTCGGTCGATGTCAGTTGTCGTATGCCGCTAGCCGTTCCGATGGAAGCCACCCAGACCCACCTCCCGCGGCGCAAGCAGCGATCGCTCGCAATGACGATCGTCGAGTCGATCGCGCAGCGCGTGCGCGACGGCGCGATCGCGCCGGGCGACAAGCTGCCGACCGAGGCGGCGGTGATGGAGGAGTTCGGCGTCAGCCGGACTGTCGTGCGCGAGGCGATCTCGAAACTGCAGACCAGCGGGCTGGTCGAGACGCGCCACGGGATCGGCACCTTCGTCGTCGTCCGCCGGCGACGCGGCGCCATTCCAGGTCACGCCGGACCAGCTGGCCACGCTGCACGACGTGATCGCGGTGCTCGAACTGCGGATCGGCGTCGAGACTGAAGCCGCCGCCCTCGCCGCGCAGCGCCGTTCGGAAGCGAATCTGCGCGCGATGCGCTCGGCACTGGACGATTTCAGCGCCGCGCGTGGCTGCCGGCCGGGACGCCGTCGCGGCCGACTTCCAGTTTCATCTCGAGATTGCGCGCGCCACCCAGAACGAGCGCTTCGCCCAGTTGCTCGGCAGCCTCGGACCGACCAGCATCCCGCGTGCGCGGCTCGACAACCAGCCGGCGATGGGCGTCGAGCGGCGCGCCTACCTGGTCGAGTCGAACGCCGAGCACGAGAGCATCCTGCGACGCGATCGCGGGCCAGGACGTCGACGCGGCGCGTGCGGCGATGCGCACGCACCTCGCCAACAGCCGGGAACGGCGCCGCCGCGCGGCCGAAGCCGCGACCTGACAGGAAGGCTGGACACGCGACCAATAAGGTTGTACGATGACTGACCACTGGGCGCGATACGAATTTTCGCGCCCTGACCCTTCCGGAGACACTTCATGAACCAGATGCCCCCGCCCTATTCCGCGCTGCCAAACCATTTTCGCCAGCGCCTGCTCGCCGGTGACCGCCTGATCGGTTGCTGGCTGTCGCTGGCCAGCCCGATCGCGACCGAGGTGCTGGGCGTCGCCGGCTTCGACTGGCTGCTGCTCGATGCCGAACACGCACCGAACGACGTGCTGACACTGATCCCGCAGCTGATGGCGCTGAAGGACAGCCCGAGTGCGCCGGTGGTACGCCCGCCCTGGAACGACACGGTGCTGATCAAGCGGCTGCTCGACGCCGGTTGCAGCAATTTCCTGATCCCGTTCGTCGAGAACGCCGAGCAGGCGGCCGCCGCGGTGGCCGCCACCCGTTATCCGCCGCAGGGCGTGCGCGGCGTCTCGGTGTCGCAGCGCGGCAACCGCTACGGCGCGGTGACCGACTATTTCAAGATCGCCAACGACCACATCGGCGTGATCGTGCAGATCGAGAATCGCGCCGGCGTCGTGGCGGCGAGTCAGATTGCTGCGGTCGACGGTGTCGACTGCCTGTTCGTCGGTCCGTCCGACCTGGCGGCCGGCTATGGCCACCTCGGCAATCCGGGCCATCCCGAAGTCCAGCAGGCGATCGCCGACGTGCTGGCCGCCACCCGGGCCGCCGGCAAGGCCTGCGGCATCCTGTCGCCGGTCGAAGCCGACGCGCGGCACTACCTCGAAATGGGCATGACCTTCGTCGCGGTCGGCAGCGACCTCGGCGTGCTGCGCATGCAGAGCCAGGCGCTGTGCGACAAGTACCGCGATCCGGGCCGCGGACCGCTCGCCGCCCAGTACTGAAGACCCGCGCGCGCCACCGAAGGCGCCCGCCGTCCGCCCGCCGCCGCTCCCCAACGCGCGGCCAGGCGACAGCCTGCCATCCACCCTGAACCAAGGAATTCGCCATGACCACCTCCTCACCTCGCAAGCTCGGATTCATCGGCCTGGGCATCATGGGCGCGCCGATGGCCGCGCACCTGGCAGCGGCCGGCCACTCGCTGCATGTCAACACCCGCAGCAAGGTGCCGTCGGCGCTGACCGATGCCGGCGCGACGGTGTGCGACAACCCGACCGAGGTGGCGCGCCAGGCCGACATCATCTTCACCGATGCTGCCCGACACCCCGGATGTCGAGAAGGTGCTGTTCGGCGAGACAGGGGTCGCCGCCGGCCTGTCAGAAGGCAAGCTGGTGGTCGACATGAGCAGCATCTCGCCGACCGCGACGCAGGCCTTTGCCCGCCGCATCGGCGAGCTCGGCTGCGGCTATGTCGATGCGCCGGTCAGCGGCGGCGAGGTCGGCGCCAAGGCCGCCAGCCTGACCATCATGGTCGGCGGCAGCAGCGAGTCGTTCGAGCGCGTCAAGCCGCTGCTCGAACTGATGGGCAAGAACATCACCCACGTCGGCGAGGTCGGCGCCGGTCAGATCACCAAGGTGGCGAACCAGATCATCGTGGCGCTGAACATCGCCGCGGTCGGCGAGGCGCTGCTGTTTGCCAGCAAGGCGGGAGCCGATCCGGCCAAGGTGCGCCAGGCGCTGATGGGCGGATTCGCCGCCAGCCGCATCCTCGAGGTGCACGGCGAACGCATGATCAAGCGCACCTTCAATCCGGGCTTTCGCATCGGGCTGCACCAGAAGGATCTCAACCTGGCGCTGCAGGGCGCGCGTGAACTCGGCATCGCGCTGCCGCAGACCGCCGGTGCGGCCCAGTTGATGCAGGTCTGTGCCGCCAACGACATGGCCGACCTCGATCACTCGGCGCTCGTCCGTGCACTCGAGATCATGGCGGGGCATGAGGTGGGCAACGGCTGAGGAGCAGCCGCCTCCTGGGGGGTCGGCGCTCCTACAATTTCCTGCGCGCCTGCAGACGCGCCCGTTGCCCAATCTTCAGCCACGCCGGGACGCCCATGCCTGCACCGACTCCGATCGACCGCCGTCCGCTGCTGCGCAGCCTGTTCGATGCCGCGATCGCCGCGGCGCAGCCGGCGCGGTGCATCGCGCCCCACCTGCCGGCGCCGCCGAAGGGGCGCACGGTCGTGATCGGGGCGGGCAAGGCATCGGCTGCGATGGCACGCGCCTTCGAGGACCACTGGCCAGGGCCGGTCGAAGGGCTGGTCGTGACCCGCTACGGCTATGCGGTGCCGTGCCAGCGGATCGAGATCGTCGAGGCCGCGCATCCGGTGCCCGATGCCGCCGGCCTGCGCGCCACCGCGCGCATCCTCGAGCGGGTGACCGGGCTGACCGAAGACGACCTGGTGATCGCGTTGATCTCGGGCGGCGGATCGTCGCTGCTGGTGGCGCCGGCCGACGGCCTGACGCTGGCGGACAAGCAGGCGGTCAACAATGCCCTGCTGCGCAGCGGCGCGACCATCACCGAGATGAACTGCCTGCGCCGCCACCTGTCGTCGGTCAAGGGCGGGCGGCTCGGCGCCGCCTGTCATCCGGCGCGGCTGGTGACGCTGCTGATCTCGGATGTCCCCGGTGACGACCCGATCGACATCGCATCCGGGCCGACGGTTGTCGATCCGACCACCTGTGCCGATGCGCTGGCGATCGTCGACCGTTACCGGATCGCCCTGCCGCCCGGCGTGCGCGAGCGCCTCGAAGGCGGCACGCTCGAGTCGGTCAAGCCCGGCGACCCGCGGCTGGCCCGGTCCGAGGTGCGCATGATCACCGCGCCGCAGATCGCCCTCGAGGCGGCGGCCCGGGTTGCGCAAGACGCCGGCCTGACACCGTACATCCTCGGCGACAGCCTCGAGGGCGAGGCGCGCGACGTCGGCAAGACGCTCGCCGGCATTGCCCGCCAGGTGGCTCAGCGCGGCCAGCCCTTCCGCGCGCCGTGCGTGCTGCTGTCGGGTGGCGAGACGACGGTGACGATGCGTGGCCAGGGTCGCGGCGGACGCAACGTCGAGTTCCTGCTGTCGCTCGCCGTCGCACTCGACGGACTGCCGGGCGTGCACGCCCTGGCCGGCGACACCGATGGCGTCGATGGCGCCGAGGAGATCGCCGGGGCACTGCTCGGTCCGGACACGATCGCGCGCGCCTGGGCGGCGGGCATCAGTCCGCGTGCCGCGCTCGACGACAACGACGGCCATGGCTTCTTCCAGGCGCTCGGCGACTCGGTCGTGACCGGACCGACGCTGACCAATGTCAACGATTTCCGCGCCATCGTGATCGACGCGCCGGACCCGGCCTGAACACGCCCCCGGATCTGTCGACGCGGACCGGCCCGGTCCGATCCGCAGCATCGCGCGCGCCGGCCCGCAGCACCGAGCCGGTCAGCGCGGGCGTGCCGCTGCCACCTTGTGCAGCAGTTCGAGCATCAGCAGGCGCTCGCCTTCGCTCAAGCCGGCGAGCGCGGCGCGCTCGGCGTCCAGCAGCGAACGCAGCGCCCGGCTCGCCAGCGCAGCCCCGGCGCGGCTGGTCGACACGATCTGGGCGCGGCCATCGGCGCTGCTGCGTACGCGCTGCACCAGACCGCGCGCCTCGAGCCGGTCCAGCCAGGTCGTGACCGCCGGCGCGGTGAGCGCCAGTGCCGACGCCAGCCGGCTCGGCGTCACGCCTTCGTTTTCTTTAAGCAACTGAAGGATCGTGAACTCGACGCGTCGCAGTTCCAGGGGCCCGGCGGCGGCCCGGTCGAACAGCTCGTCGGTCGCGATCGCTGCCTGGGCCAGCTGGTAACCGAGCAGCTCGCGCAGTCCGCCCTCGGCAAGTCGCCCCTTCGGCGTCAGTGGTGGCGAAGGTGGTTGGCGGCTCGACATGAGCCGATTGTCGGCCCCCGTGCGGTCCCGGGCGGCCCAGGGTTTGCCCGATCACCGGTCCGGCACTACAAAAGTAGATTAACTACTTTGCAAAGATTGGGAGTGCGCATGACGACCATCCATGGACCGATCAACCGCCCGCGTCTGGTTGCCTTGAGCGGCGCAGCGGCGTTTCTGCTCGCCGCCTGCGGCGGCGGCGACGACCGCATCGATCCGCCACGCCTCGGTGCCGCCGCGCCCGCGGCGCTGACCGGCAGCTGCAGCGACCTCCAGTCGCGCCTGCCGGTGCTGCCGGACACGCGCATCGCAGCCGTCAGCGCGGTTGCCGCCGGCGCCCTGAAGCAGGCCGGTCAGGACGTGCCGGCACACTGCCTGGTCAGCGGCGCCATGCACGAACGCGTCAGCGCGATCGACGCCCAGGCGTATGCGATCAACTTCGAGATGCGCCTGCCGTTGAACTGGAACGGCCGCTTCTTCCACCAGGGCAACGGCGGACTCGACGGCAATGTCGCCACCGCAACCGGAACGCTCGGCGGCGGACCGCGGACCGGTGCGCTGCTGCAGGGTTTTGCCGTCCTCAGCTCGGACGCGGGCCATCGCGCGGCACAGAACCCGGGTTTCGGCATCGATCCGCAGGCGCGCCTCGATTACGGCTACCAGGCCGCCGGCAAGCTGACACCGGTCGCCAAGAGCGTGATCCGCAGCGCCTACGGCAAGGGACCCGACCGGTCGTACTTCGGTGGCTGCTCGAACGGCGGCCGCCACACGCTGGTGGCGGCGGCCCGTCAGGCCGGCGACTACGACGGCTATGTCGCGCTCGCCCCCGGCTTCAACCTGCCGAAGGCAGCGGTCGCGAACATCGCGGCAGCGCAGCGGCTGGCGGGCGTCGCCAGCAACCCGGCCGACCTGTCGACCGCCTTCAGCGTCGCCGAGCGCGCAACGGTGTCGAATGCGGTGCTGGCGCGCTGCGACGCGATCGACGGCCTGGCCGATGGCATCGTGGCCGACACCTCGGCCTGCCAGAAGACCTTCAACCTGCAGACCGACGTGCCGACCTGCACCGGCGCGCGCGATGGCAGCTGCCTGACAGCGGCTCAGAAGACCGCGATCGGCTCGATCTTCGCCGGTGTCACGACCAGCAGCGGCGCCCCGGTCTACGCCAGCTTCCCGTACGACAACGGACTGGCTACCACCGGCTTCGCATTCTGGAAGTTCACCGCGCCGCTGGTGCTCGATTCAGGTGCCGTCGGCCAGGTCTTCAAGGTGCCGCCCGAGCCGTCTGCCGGCTTCAACGGGCCGGCCTTCACGCTGTCGGCCAGCATCGACACGCTGGTCGCGCAGATCAACGCCACCAACTCGCTCTATGCCGAGTCGGCGATGAGCTTCATGACGCCGCCGAATCCGGCCGATCTGTCGAGCGTGCGCGACCGCGGCGGCAAGCTGATCGTGGTGCATGGTGTCAACGACCCGATCTTCTCCGCCGACGACACGGCGCGCTGGTACCAGAGCCTGGCCGAACGCAACGGCGGCGATGCGACCGATTTCGCGCGCCTGTTCCGGGTTCCGGGCATGGGGCACTGCAGCGGCGGGCCGTCGACCGACCAGTTCGACCTGATCTCGCCGATCGTCGCCTGGGTCGAACAGGGTCAGGCTCCGGATCGCATCGCGGCGCAGGCGCGCGGCCCAGGCAATCCGGGCGGTGCCAATGCCGACCTGCCCGCTGCCTGGTCGGCCACGCGCGGCCGTCCCCTGTGCCCGTTCCCGAAGGTCGCCCGCTACAACGGCAGTGGCCCGGTCGACGATGCGGCGAGCTTCAACTGCCAGTGAGCAGCCCGCGCTGCCAGAGGGTGACGGTCAGCGCCAACCGGACTTCGGCGGACCGGAATCCGGTCCCCGAGGGCAGCAAGCGGCGCGATTCCCGGCCGGTCGGGCGGTGGCTCAGACGGCCTTGAACAGGCGGTCGAATTCCTCGGCCGCGTCGAGGTCGCCACCGAGCAGGCGCCGGGTCAGCTCGTGGACCCGGGCCGCGGTGGCGCGCACCTCGCGCCTGAGATCGTCGCGCTGGCTCGGGCTCAGGCGCTCCTCGCTGCTCCAGCGGTCCAGGATCTGCTCGATCAGCGCCTCCATGTCGGAGGCCAGTTCGGCCTGCGGACGGCCGAGTTCGGTGGTGCGCTCGGCCACCCCCGGCGAGGTGATCAGCTGCCGCACCTGCTCGTGCATCGCTTCGGCGAAGCGCGGCGCGGCGCTGATCAGCACGCCGTTGTTGGTGTCCATCATCAGGCTGCGCACATCGGCATTGGCCGACCCGATGAAGATGTCACGGTCGAACAGCATCACCTTCGAGTGCAGCGACCGCTGCGACGGGCCGGCCACCGGCTGGTATTCGAAGTAGCGCAGCGTGGCGGCGCCCGGGCGCGTACCGGTCGCCTGCAGGTGGTCGGTGAGCGCCTTGAGTTGCCAGGTCGCCAGCAGGTTGACGATGTTCAGGTCGGTCGTCGCCAGCGAGTTGGTCACCAGCAGCAGACGCACGCCGGGGCACGGCCGGCTGCCATCGAGCGCCGCCGCGATCTCGCGCAGCAGGCTCGACGGCAGCAGCAGGTAGGCATTGTGGAAGACGACGTCGCGCGGCTGCAGCGACGGCACCGTGCAGACCGAGCGCAGCGCCGACCGCCACAGCGCGTGGATGTTCTTGCTGGATGCGATCTCGCGCCCCGGCCGCGCACCGTAGACGCGCCGATCGCCGTCCAGCGGCAGGTTCTCGAAGTAGTGGATGCGGGCGCCGGCGTCGACCCGCAACGGCGTCGGCGCCGGCAACGCACGGTAGTCGGTCGCCAGGCGCGCCAGCCGCTCCCGGTGCTGCTCACCGATGCGCTGCAGTCGTTGCGGCAGCGCGGCAAAGCGCCGCTCGACCTCGCGGTCGACGCACGCCAGGTCGCGTCCGGCATCGCACGCCTCCTGCGCCGCCGACAACGCGTCGAAATTCTCGAGCAGGTCGTTCGGCGCATGGGCGCGCACATCGGCCAGCGTGGCGATCATGCCGGGCAGCGTCCACAGGCGGTCGAAGCTCGCGCGCAGCGCGGCCACCGGCGCCGCAAAGCGCAGCCGCGCATCGGTATCCATGAAGGTGTAGCGCGTCGACAGCGCCGACGGATGCAGGTGGTAGGCGTCCTCGACATTGCGTCCGCCGAGCAGCAGCGTGCTTCGATCGGCCAGCAGGAACTTGTGGTGCAGGAACTCGGTCAGGTAGTCCCAGTCGCGCTGCGCTGCCTCGGCCTTGTCGCGGGTGAGCGGCAGGTAGCTGTTGATCGCGTCGAAGACCGGATTGACCTGTTCGCCGACCACCAGCCGGATCATCGCGAGCTGCAGCCGGGCTGCGATGCCGTCGACGCCCCCGACATAGCGGGCCCGGAAGTACAGCTTGCCGAGCCGCTTCAACTGCTCGCTGCGCCCGGCGTCGGACGCGGCGGCGCCAGCGGCCAGCGCGCCGGCGTCGATCGCCTGTCCGCGCGCGATGGCATAGGCCATCAGCTTCGGATGCTTGCCATACAGCCCGGACAGGAAGACCGCCGAACCGGCGAACTGCCGATTGCCGGCCGGCACCGGACCGGCTGCGTCGAAATGGGCATCGACGGCAGCGATCTTCTGCCGATCGCACGGCTGGCCGGGCAACCCCGACATCGGCACAGGCGAGCGTCAGGTAGGCCGCATCCTTGACGATCGGCAACGCCGGACGGTTGTACAGGCGGATCTCGATGCGCTCACGGCCCTGCTGCTCGAGCCAGCTCAGGTGATCGAGCTGGCGATAGCCGCTGAAATAGTCGACCAGCAGCCGCACGCGCACGCCGCGCCGCGCGGCATCGATCAGCGCCTGCGCCAGCCGCGACGACGAATGGTCGCTGGCGAAGATGTAGTACGCGAGGTCGATCTCGCCCTGCGCGCGTTCGATGGCATCGAGCTTGGCAGCAAAGGCGGCATCGTTGTCGCCGAGCAGCACCGCGTCGGTCGGCTGCAGCGGTCCGGCGCTGGCGCGGCTGCGCAGGAGCTCTTCCAGGGACGGCAGCGGCTGCTGCGGCAGCGTGGGCGCGCAGGCGCCGAGCAGCATGGTCGAGACGGCAAGGGCGACGGTTCGGATCGAGGTCATCGGGCGCGCTCCGTGGCCTGCGCTCGCGCACCGGCTGCGGACCAGCTTACACCGTCGCAGCGGCGGCGCGAGGCGCTGCCCGGCCAACTTTGTCGAATACCCTCTGGCGCGCCGCGCGGCCTGCGGGCACACTGTTTGGCATGAGCAGTCAGCCCCTGCATCTGCATGTTCCGGAGCCGACCGGCCGCCCGGGCAACCCGACCGACTTTTCCTACCTGCGGATTGCCGCCGCCGGCAATGTGCGACGTCCGCCGATCGACACCTCGCCGATCGACACCGGAGACCTGGCGCACACCCTGATCCGCGTGCTCGACGAGGAGGGCAATGCGGTCGGTCCATGGGCGCCGAGGCTGTCGAAGGAGCAGCTGCAGCAGGGCCTGCGCGCCATGATGAAGACCCGCGCCTTCGATGCGCGCATGCTGATCGCGCAGCGCCAGAAGAAGATCTCGTTCTACATGCAGTGCCTGGGCGAGGAGGCAATCGCCATTGCCCATGCGCTCGCGCTGCAGCCGGGAGACATGAATTTCCCGACCTACCGCCAGCAGGGCCTGCTGCTGGTGCGTGAGGACATCGACATGGTCGAGCTGATGTGCCAGCTGCTGAGCAACCAGCGCGATCCGGTCAAGGGCCGCCAGCTGCCGGTGATGTATTCGTACCGGCGCGCCGGCTTCTTCTCGATCTCCGGCAACCTCGCCACCCAGTACATCCAGGCGGTCGGATGGGCCATGGCATCGGCGATCAAGGGCGACACCCGGATCGCGTCGGGCTGGATCGGCGACGGCTCCACCGCCGAATCGGACTTCCACACCGCGCTCACCTTTGCCCATGTCTACCGGGCGCCGGTGATCCTGAACGTCGTCAACAACCAGTGGGCGATCTCGACCTTCCAGGCGATTGCCGGCGGCGAGGCGACCACCTTTGCCGCGCGTGGCGTCGGTGCCGGCATCGCCTCGCTGCGCGTCGACGGCAATGACTTCCTGGCCGTCCATGCAGCGTCGAGGTGGGCCGCCGAACGGGCCCGCGCCAACCTCGGACCGACGCTGATCGAATGGGTCACCTACCGGGCCGGCGCGCATTCGACATCCGATGATCCGTCGCGCTACCGGCCGGGCGACGACTGGCAGCACTTTCCGCTCGGCGATCCGATCGATCGGCTCAAGCAGCACCTGATCCGCATCGATGCCTGGTCCGACGACGAGCACCAGCGCACGCAGAAGGCATTCGAGACCGAGATCGGAGCGGCTCTCAAGCAGGCCCTGCAGGCCGGATCGCTCGCCGATGGCCACACCCCGCCGCTCGAGACCATGTTCGAGGATGTCTACCAGGAGATGCCGCCGCACCTGCGCGACCAGTTGCGCCAGGCACGCGCCGAGCGTTCGGCCGCCGCAGCCGCGGCCGCCGCGGTGGAGCGTTGAACGATGGCGCGCATGACGATGATCCAGGCGCTGCGTTCGGCGATGGACGTGATGCTCGAACGCGACGACAACGTGGTGGTCTACGGCCAGGATGTCGGCTACTTCGGCGGCGTCTTCCGCTGCACCGAAGGGCTGCAGCAGAAGTACGGCAAGTCGCGCGTCTTCGATGCGCCGATCTCCGAAGGGGGCATCGTCGGAACGGCGATCGGCATGGCGGCCTATGGCCTGCGGCCGGTGGTCGAAGTCCAGTTTGCCGACTACTTCTACCCCGCCTCGGACCAGATCGTCTCCGAGGCGGCGCGCCTGCGTTACCGCTCGGCAAACGACTTCACCTCGTCGATCACGATCCGCATGCCGTGCGGCGGCGGCATCTATGGCGGGCAGACGCACAGCCAGAGCCCGGAGGCGCTGTTCACCCATGTCTGCGGGCTGCGCACCGTGATGCCGAGCAACCCCTACGATGCCAAGGGCCTGCTGATCGCATCGATCGAGAACGACGATCCGGTCATCTTCCTCGAGCCGAAGCGGCTGTACAACGGACCCTTCGACGGACATCACGACAAGCCGGTCGTGCCCTGGTCGCAGCATGCGCTGGCCGAGGTGCCGGAGGGCCACTACAGCGTGCCGCTCGAGTCGGCAGCGGTATTCCGCCCCGGCGCCGACCTCACGGTGCTGACCTACGGCACGATGGTCTTCGTCAGCCAGGCCGCGGCCGACGAGACCGGCATCGACGCCGAGATCATCGACCTGCGCAGCCTGTGGCCGCTCGACCTGCCGACCCTCGTCGAATCGGTGAAGAAGACCGGGCGCTGCGTCGTCGTCCACGAGGCGACGCGCACCAGCGGCTTCGGCGCCGAACTGGTGGCACTGGTGCAGGAGCACTGCTTCTACCACCTCGAGGCGCCGATCGAGCGGGTCACCGGCTGGGACACGCCCTACCCGCATGCGCTCGAATGGGATTACTTTCCCGGGCCGGCGCGCGTCGGCGCCGCCTACCGGCGCGTGATGGAGGCCTGATGCCGGGGCCCGTCGCGTCGCCATGGCACCCGTCAGGCCCCGATCGGACCGGCGTGGCGGAGGTCGTGCGATGAGCATGCACATCATCAAGATGCCCGACCTGGGCGAGGGCATTGCCGAAGTCGAACTGGTTGCCTGGCACGTCAAGCCGGGCGATGCGATCGAAGAGGATCAGGTGCTCGCCGATGTCATGACCGACAAGGCGACGGTCGAGATCCCGTCACCGGTCGCCGGCACGGTGGCCGCGCTCGGCGGCGAGGTCGGCGAGGTGCTGGCAGTCGGGGCCGAGCTGATCCGCATCGACACCGCCGGCAGCGCGGGGGGAATGGCTGCGCCGCCAGCAGCGGCGGATGACAGCCTGCCGGTCGCGCCGGATGCCGCCGCAGCGGCAGGCGACACCCCGGCGCCCACGGTGACCGCGGCAGCGGCAGCGCCGGTGTCAGCAGCGTCGGCACAGACAGCCGAGCGGGCGGCGGCGGCACGGACGGCCGATCCGGCGGCAACGCCGTCGGCGGCACGGGCATCCGGCTCGGCCGCGATGGCCGTCACCGCACCGGCTGCGGCAGCGCCGCGCAAGGTGATCGCCTCGCCCGCAGTCAGGGCGCGCGCCTGGGAGCTCGGCATCGACCTCGCCGCGGTCGAGCCGTCGGGCACCGCAGGGCGGGTCATGCAGGCCGATCTCGAATCGTTCACCGGGCGCAGCGGGTCACGCCCTTCGGCAGTTCCGGCCGCACCAGCCGGCAGCGGCGCAGCTGCGGCTGCAGTGCGCCGTCCGCCGGCCACCGGCGCCACCGACACCGTGCGCGTGATCGGCCTGCGTCGCCGCATCGCGCAGAAGATGCAGGATTCGAAACGCCGCATCCCGCACTATGCGTATGTCGAGGAGGTCGATGTCACCGAGCTCGAGGCGCTGCGCTTGCAGCTCAACCAGCGCCATGGAGCCGAACGCGGCCGGCTGACGTTGCTGCCGCTGCTGATCCGAGCCATCGTGCGGGCAGCACCCGACTTTCCCGAAGTCAATGCGGTGTTCGACGACGAGGCCGGGGTGCTGACGCGCCATGCCTCGGTGCACGTGGGCATCGCGACGCAGACCGATGCCGGGCTGATGGTGCCGGTGCTGCGCGACGCCCAGGCCGGCGACCTGTGGCAGCACGCGGCCGAGATCGCGCGGCTGGCGCAGGCTGCGCGCAGCGGCAAGGCGGTGCGCGACGAACTGACCGGATCGACGATCACCGTCACCAGCCTCGGCAAGCTCGGCGGCATCGTGACCACCCCGGTGATCAACCACCCCGAGGTGGCGATCGTGGGCGTCAACAAGATGGTCGACCGGCCGATGGTGCGCGGCGGTGCGGTGGTGATTCGCCAGATGATGAACCTGTCGTCGTCGTTCGACCACCGGGTGGTCGATGGCGCCCAGGCCGCGGCCTTCATCCAGCGCGTGCGCGAAGCGCTCGAGCACCCGGGCCTGCTGTTCGTCGAGTGAGGCAGCGCGGCCGGGCGTCCTGCCGCCGGCACTGCGACGCGGCCGACTCGATGCGCGCCACCGGGCGATTCGACTCCGCGGGAAGCCGGTACGCCATTTGCCCCAGTTCGCCGCCACTGCGCAATCCCGCGCATCGAAAGGAGCACTGATGCCATTACGTTCTCTGACAGCCGTCGCCGCAGCCGCGCTCACCCTGTTTTCGTCATTCGGTGCCGGTGCCGCCGACACGTCGCCCATGACGATCACGCCATCGGCGGCTGCCAGCGCAGCGGCTTCGGGCAATGCCAGTTCCCAGGCACGCGCGGCAGCGCCGGCCAACGACAAGGCGACCGACGCCAAGGGCAAGGAGGGCGACAAGCTCGGGCGCAGCGACCGCAACTTCGCAGAGAAGGCGGCCCAGGGCAGCCTGATGGAAGTCGAACTCGGCAAACTTGCCCAGCAGAAGGCTGCCGCCGCAAGCGTCAAGTCATTCGGCAGCAAAATGGTCGAAGACCACGGCAAGGCCAGCGCCGAGCTGATGACGCTCGCCAGCACCCTCGGCTTGACGCTGCCGCAGCAGCCGGACAAGTCGCATCAGAAGGAGATCGACAAGCTCGCCAAGCTGGAAGGTGCGGAATTCGACAAGCGCTACATGAAGATGATGGTGTCCGACCACAAGAAGGATGTCAGCGACTTCGAGAAGGCCGCCAAGTCGCTGAAGCACCCGGAGCTGAAGAACTTCGCAGCCAAGACGCTGCCGACGCTGAAGGACCACCTGAAGCTTGCGCAGACGACCGAAGCCGAAGTGCGCAAGACCAAGTCACCAGGCTGACGCACCCCCCGCCGGCCGCCGGCCGGCAGCCGCGCGGCCGCCGGCGCCCGCCCGTTTGGCGGCCGCGCGGCCCGGGCTCAGCGCACGTCGTTCGCCTCGTCGGAACCGGTGCTGCCATCGGTCACCGCAGCGCGCAGCTGCTCGGCGCTGATGCGTGCATTGGTGAGGTTGGCGCCGCGCAGGTCGGTGCCGGTCAGATCCGCACCGGTCAGGTTCGCCGCCTGCAGGTCGGCCCGCGCCAGGTTCGCTCCCCGCAGCTTGGCGTGTGACAGCTCGGCACCGAACAGGCGGGCGTTGCGCAGGCTGGCGCCGGTCAGATCGGCGCCGCGCAGATCGGCACTGCTGAGGTTGGCATGATCGAGACTTGCCCCCTGCAGCTCGGCGTTGCGCAGATCAACCCGCTTCATGTCGGCATTGTCGAGCGTCGCGCCCTGCAGCCGGGCCTCGACCATCGTCGCATCCTGAAGACGCGCCTCCTTGAGGTTGGCCCGACTCAGATCGGCACCGCTCAGGTCGGCCTGCATGAAGTTGGCGTGGTTGAGATCGGCGCCGGCCAGGCTGGCCCGACCGAGCCGCGCCTCGACGCACAGTGCACCCGGTTCGATCCGACAGCCTCCGACGCCGGTGTCGAGTGGCGCGGCAGCCGGCAGCGCCGTGCGGGGGGACAGCGGCCGGGCATTCTGTGCCTGTGCAGGGGCGGATGCCGCGACGGCCATCAGCAGAGCGCAGCCGGCGGCCAGCCGCGCCGCGGCCGGTACCAGGCCTTGCGCCGTCTGGTGCGCCGGTGGGCTGACGCGGCGCCAGCGTGCCGGGTCGACCCCGGCAAACGAAGCAAGCCGGTCAACCGGGGTGTGGCCGGCAATGGCCGGTCGCCCCCCTGCAGTCCCGGCGGATCGGATCGAGTTCATGGCAGCTCTCCTTGATGAATGTCCGGCCAACGGCATGGGCTGCCGCGTCCGGTGGCGTGCCGGTGTGCGGCCGTCGGCAGCGCGCATGCGCGCGTGGTGAGACCCAGCCGCCGGCTCAGGATGCGCACCGTGCTTTCTTGATCGGTCTGCATCGGATGGGTTCACGACGTCATCAGCAACGCCACCAGCAAGCCATAGATCGCCACCAGCGAGAGGCTGTCCAGCCCGATGTTGGCAATCCCGCGCTGCTGGCGCCTGATCAGCGCGATCAGCAGGATGCCGGTCTGCAGCAGCGATGCGGCAACGATCATCTGGATCGGACCGGTGCCGTCCGCATGCAGCGCCGAGCCGCCGCGATAGGCGACATCGGCGATGGCGACGAACAGCGTGTCGAAGACGTTGCCACCGATGATGTCGCCCACCGCCAGCGTCAGCGCGCCCTGGCGAACGGCCGCGATCGCGGTCACCAGTTCGGGCAGCGAGGTGGCGACCGCGGTCAGCACACCGCCGACGGCCGTGTCCGACAGCCCGGTGGCGACGGCCAGCGCCATGCCGGTACGGGCAATCAGCCAGCCGGCGACGCTGATCGCCAGCGCCAGCAGCGCGAACCGCAGCAGCAACGGTGCCAGCGGCCGCGGTGCAACCGGTGCCGAGGCGACATCCTGCCGGGTGTGCACCGTGTGACGCGGCGTCCACATCGGACGCTGCTGCACCCGGTGCACCATGCGCAATCCGGCCAGGTAGGCGATGACGAGCACCGGGCTGACCGGGTGCACCCCGAAAAATTCGATCGGCGGCGCTGCCATCGCGAGCAGGATCAGCGACAGCATCACCACCAGCAGCGAGCCGTGCATGATGTTCGGCAGCGAGGCTGCCGCATGTTCGAGATTGGCCTTGCGATAGGCGATGTCGGCCAGCGCGATGAACGCGGTCTGCGCGGCGATGCCACCGAGGCCGTTGCTGACCGCAAAGCCGGCGCGCCCGTCGGCGGCAGCGATCAGTGAGGTGACGCTGCCCGGCAGCGACGTCGCTGCGCCGAGCAGCACGGCGCCGATCACCGCCTGTCCGAGGCCGGTCTGATCGGCGATCCGTCCGGCGGCCGCCGCCAGATGCCAGCCGGTCAGGCCGATCACCAGCGCCGCCAGGGCGAACAAGGCGCCGTTCAGCCCGGGTGACAGGCTCGCGAAATCGATCATGGGCTGGCGCTCGGCTGGGTCATGGGTGGTGGCAAGGGAAGCAGGCACGGCGCAGGGGTCGAATACGCGAGCGCCCCGGAACGACCGGGTCACGCCGAGGTAGTTCCGTCGCCGACCTCGCGCGGCCGGCCGCGGAACGTTTCGGCGTCGCCCCGCCTCAGTCAGGGGGGAGCCACGATCCGGCCCGGTCCGTGCGCGGACCGGTCGGCAGCAGAAAACACGAACAGGCGGAGGGAACGGCCCGATGGCAGCCATCGATCCGAGACGAAGACGGGAGCAGTGGTTGCAGTCGCTCGAGGCAGCGCTCCGATCCGACGACGATGCCGGTCGACAACGGGTGCGTGCGCTGATCGCCGACCTCGGTGCCAGCGAACTCGCCGATGCACTGGAGGCGCAACCGCCCGAATACCGCGCCGCACTGTGGCGCCAGATCGATCCGCCGCGCCGCGGCGAGGTGCTGGTCGAAGCCCACCGCGAGGTGCGCTGTCAGCTGATCGAGGAGACCGATCCCGGGCTGCTGGCCCAGGCCGTCGCACCGCTCGACCTCGACGCGCTGTCGGACATCGATGCCGACCTGCCGCCGGAGGTGCTGTCAGCGGTGCTGGCGGCGATGGAGCCGCGGCGCCGCCAGCGCTTCGAGCAACTGCGCCGCTATCCGGACGACTGCGCCGGCGGCCTGATGGACATCGACCCGATCGCGGTCCATCCGGATGCCACGCTCGGCGACGCGGCCCGCCTGCTGCGACGCCATCGCGATGCCAACGGCAAGCTGCCCGAGCACCTGGGCTCGTTGATGGTCACCGACCACGATGCCAGCTACCTCGGCACCATCGGTCTGACCGACCTGCTGGTGCACGACCAGGGGCGCACGGTGCGCGAGCTGATGGTGGTGGAGCGCGAGCCGATCACGGTCGACCTGTCGGCGGCCGAGGTGGCCCGCCGCTTCGAGGACCAGAACCTGGTTTCGGCGGCGGTCGTCGACGGCGATGGCCGGCTGCTCGGTCGGATCACTGTCGATGATGTGGTCGATGTGATCCGCGAGCAGGCCGAGCGCTCGCAGCTCGCCAACACCGGTCTGGACGAGACGGTCGACACCTTCGCACCGGCCCTCGTCGCGACCCGGCGGCGCGCCATCTGGCTCGGCATCAACCTGGTCAATGCGCTGATTGCGGCCTGGATCATCAGCCTGTTCGAGACGACGATCGATCAGCTGGTCGCGCTCGCGGTGCTGATGCCAGTCGTCGCCAGCATGGGCGGCGTTGCAGGAACGCAGAGCCTGGCGCTGATGATCCGCGCCATCGCACTCGATCAGGTGCATGGCAGCGCCCGCTGGCGCCTGCTGCGGCGTGAGCTGGCCGTCGGCGCGCTCAACGGCCTGCTGTGGGCGCTGGTCGTCGCGACGGTGGCCGTGCTGTGGTTCGGCCAGCCGATGCTGGCAGCGGTCTTCGCCACCGCGGTCGTGCTCAACCTGATGCTCGGCGTACTTGCCGGGACCGCCATCCCGATGCTGCTCTCGCGCCTGAAGATCGACCCCGCCCTCGCCGGCGGGGTGGTGCTGGTCGCGCTGACCGACGCGATCGGATTCGGATTGTTCCTCGGGCTCGGCAGCGCCGTGCTGCTGTAGATCGCGCCAGGCGCCGGGGCGGGCGGCGGCTGCGGCCAGGGCAATGACGCGTCGCGGATGTCCGGATGAGGCGCACGCTACTCTTGCGGCGCGCCCGCATTCAGCAGATCGCGGCCGCGGTGCGGATCGCGCGCAATCTGCGCTTCGATGTCGTCGAGCGCGCGGGTATCGGGCGGCGCGGTCTGGACGCCCGGCGCCGGCGCTGCGGCGCGCGCCGGCGGCGCCGGTTCGGCCTCAGCGCGGTCGATCCGCACCCGGTACGAAGGCTCCGGCATGTCGATTCCTTCTGACTCGAGCGCGAGCTTGACGCGGCGGATCGCCTCGCTCTTGACCAGCCCGAAATCATGGCTGCGTTGATCGACCCAGGCGTGGAAACGCACCTGCACCGAAGAGTCGCCGAGCGCCAGCACGAGTGCGCGTGGCGGTGGCTTGCCGATCACACCGGGCAGGCCAGCCAGTTCGGCAACGCCGATCGCCTGCGCGCGCACCAGGTCCTCGTGAACGCCGACGCCGACCTCGAACTGGAAGCGCCGGCTCGGGTTGCGGGTGTAGTTCAGCGTCACGCTGCGGAAGACGAGCGCATTCGGCAGCCGCAGGTGGTTGCCATCGAGCGTCATCAGGATGGTCGCGCGCGAATTGAGTGCGATCACCAGGCCCTCGTTGCCATCGATCACCACATGGTCGCGCGGCGAGAAGGGCTGACGCAGGCTCATCAGGATGCCTGCCAGGTAGTTTTCGAGGATGTCCTTGAAGGCAAAGCCGAGCGCCACGCCGAGCACCCCGGCCGTGCCGAGCAACGCTCCCACGATGGCGGTCGCATCGAGGATCTCCAGCCCGACCAGCGCACCGAGCGCGGTGACGCTCCAGCGCACGGTGGTGCGGGTCAGATCGCGCAGAAACGGGTTGGTGCGGACCATCCGGTCCAGCAGCGTGCGTTGCGAAAGCCAGCGCCCGATCAGCCAGGCGATCCAGACCACGAGCAGCGCCAGTGCCAGCAGAGGCAGCCCGGCCAGCAGCCGATGCGCCTCGTCGAGCAGGCGCTGCACCACCGGGCCGGAGTCGTACCAGGCGCTTGCGCTCATCCCGACTGGCGCCGGCTGCGCACCGCTCCGGCGTGGCCATGGGTGGCCATGCGCCGACGCGCCGCGCCGGGCGCGCCGTCACTGCGCGCTGGCGTCAAGGGTCGCTGCGCTGGTTGCTCCGCGCCCGATCTGCCGGTTCGACTTCGTGGCTCAGCGCATCGCGCACCGCCGGATCGTCGAGCGCGGCACCCGGATCCTCCTCGCCGACGCCGGAGTCATCCGGATCGGCGGCCGGGCGGATTGCCGAGTCAGCGGCTGGCGGCTCGGACGGCCGGGGGGCTGGGCCGGCGGCGGGGTCGGCGGCGGGGTGGTTTCGATTCATCCTGTTCCTGGTGGGCCGGGGTCGGCAGTGTATCGACGCCGGACCGCAGGTGCCCGCAGAGGCTCCCCGCGTGCCAGCTGCGTGCGCCGACGGGAATGCATATTGCTCGACATCGCGGGAATCCGCAACGTCGGCGGCGCCACCCCGGCACCGTGCCGACCCGGCGGATTCACGGCAACGGATTCCAGCAACGACGTCGAAAGGAGAGGCGATGCAAGACCATCCAGGAAGGCGTGCAGACTGGCGCAGCAGCCAGGACGACGATCAGATGGACCATCACGACGCGGGCTCCGGCCGCGGCATGCCGTCGCGCCAGTCCGGCGGCGGCCGCGGCCCGTATGGGGGGCAGCAGAATGCCGACATGGGTTTCCAGGGCGACTTCGGGCAAGCTCAGCGCAGCGGCGGCCAGCCTGACGGCCGTGGCTGGCGTGGTGACGGCTCCGGCGGTGGCGGTCGAGGCGGCTGGGACAACGATGCAGGCTTCGGGCGTGAGCCCTCGTTCGAGCGCGGGCAACCGGGGGGTGGCTGGCACGCGCAGCGTGGCCAGGGCTGGGACGAACAGGGCGACCGCAACCGCCATGGCGGCGCCGGGCACCCGATGCGCGGCTACGGCGGTCAGGGCGGCTCGCAGTCGGGCTATGGCGGCTACGGTGCCGGTCCGGAGAGTGAGGAAAGCTGGCAGAACCGGCGAAGTGGCGGCGCGGGCGGCGGCGGTGGCGGCCTGTCAGGATGGAGCGAAGGGTTCGGCGGGCAGTACGCCAGAAACAAGCAGACGCACCACGATCCGGACTATCACCAGTGGCGCGAAGAACAGCTGCGCGGTCTCGATGAGGACTACCGTACCTGGCGCAACGAGCGCTACCAGAAATTCTCGGATGAATTCACGCAGTGGCGCAAGAACCGGCAGTCGAGCGCCGGTGGCCAGGGTGGCCAGGGCAGCCAGGGCGGTGACGCAACCGGCGAATCGCACGCGGGCAGCGCCGGGACGGAGACGGGCAGCGCTGGCCAGCCGGCCACCGGGGCGCAAACCGGTGGTTCGCCGAAGACCGAATAGACCTGCAGTTTTTGCGGCAAGCGGCACCCCGCTGCCGCCGCCGCGGTGCGCGGCCGCGGGGCGGATGGTGGACGCCGCCGGTCGACCAGGTCGACCGGGTCGGCCGCCGCGGGGGCGCTGCGAGGCCGGCTGCGCTGGCATGATTGCGGACATGCGCAGCCACCGCCATTGCCGTGCCGCCGTCCGCTTTGCACGATGCTGAGCGAACAGTTCGAGATCGCCATCGCTGCCCTTCGCAGCGAGTTTTCCGACCTGTCGGACATCGGCGACGCAATCCGCGTCAGCGTGCGCCTGCTGGTCGCCGCGCTGCTCGGTGCGATCCTCGGTTACAACCGGGAGCGCCATGGCAAATCGGCCGGCCTGCGCACCCACATGCTGGTCGCGATGGGCAGCGCCTTGTTCGTCATGGTGCCGATGTTCGCCGGCATGGAGATGTCGGACCTGAGCCGGGTGCTGCAGGGTGTGATCGCCGGCATGGGTTTTCTCGGCGCCGGCACGATCATCAAGCAGAAGGACGAGGGCGAGGTGTTCGGCTTGACCACCGCAGCGGGGTTGTGGATGACGGCGGCGATCGGAGTCGCCTGCGGACTGGGTCGCGAGATGACGGCGCTGATCGGCACCCTGCTCGCCTGGGTGGTGCTGGAAGTGGTGGAGCGGGTCTTCAACCAGCGACGCGACGATCACCTGTGAGGAGCAGGGATCAGCCGCTCAGCGTCGGGCCCGTGGCGACTCCCCGGACGGACGGATATCGGCCTTCAGCACGCGCTGCATGTGCTCGAGCGACTTGATCCGGTTGTCGTCCTGTTCGGCGGCAATGCAGTCCTGCGGCACCCACACCTTGTATCCGCGCAGATAGGCATCCATGGCGCTGAACAGCACGCAGCTGTCGGCCGCGACACCGGTCACGATCAGGCGCTTGCAACCGAGTTCACGCAGCAGCAGATCGAGCGGCGTGGCGTAGAACGCCGAGTGGCGCGGCTTGAGGATGGTGCAGTCGCGCTTGCGCGGCTTGAGCCGGTTCGCGATCTCACCCGCGGGCCCCCGCATGGCGCCGCAACGCGCCCACAGGTCCTTGAAGTCATCGTGCCAGCTGCCGTAGTTGTCATTGGCGTAGATGCACTGGACCTGCTCGCCATCGAGCCGGCGACGCAGCCGCGCAGTTGCCTGCGCCGCAGCCCGTGCATGCGGTGTCAGTTCCTCGGCACCCGGAAAGTCGAGCGGGCTGATGAAGTCGACCAGCAGCAGCACATCGCGGCTGCGCGGCAGGCCGGATGCCGCGACCTTGCCCGCCGCTTCGCCCGCCCCTGCCTCGGCCATCACGCAGGCGTGCTGCTGCGGGGCGTGCGCTCGGCCACCGGCTGCAGGAACTGCGGCTGGAAGCAGCGGGTCTCGCCATTGCGCAACATCACGGTGATGCCGATCGAATCAGCCGCCACCACCTCGGCCGCACCGTGCCGTCGGGTCCGTACCCGCTGCCCGACGGCAAAGCGCGCCGCATCGACGACGATCGGCGCCGCCGATTCGATTGCAGCCGGCGTCGACGGTTCGGTCTGCTCGGTGCGTGCCTGCTCGGCTTCATGCCGTTCCAGACGCAGGCAGTTGTCGCAGGTGCGGCAGCGCTCGGTCGACGGCGCATCTTCCAGGTGCGCAAGCAGCTGGTTCCACCGACAGCGTCCGCTCTGCGCGTAGGCCACCATGCGCTCGAGCATCGCCAGGTCGCGCTCGGCCTTCTCGCGGCTGCGCTGCACCAGCACCTCGATCCGCCGGGCACCTTCCGCGTCGTCGCACAGTCGCCACGCGCCATCGCCGCCGATGCGCACCAGGCCCTCGTTGCGCATCACATTCAGCCCGACCGACAACTTGCGCGGCTTGGATCGGCTGGTTTCGCAGATCGCGTCGAAGCTCCAGCCGTGGCTCGACGCCGGTGGCTGGCTGCGCAGGATCTCGAGCAGGGTGCGGAAATCGGCCTGATCGGGATAGCGCCCGGCCAGGAAGAACTGCTGCACCGCCCGATCGGCCTCGACATAGAGCAGCGTGCAGTCGGCGCGCTGCCCATCGCGTCCGGCACGGCCCGACTCCTGGTAGTAGGCATCGAGTCCGCCCGGCATCTGGTAGTGCACGACGAAACGGATGTCCGGCTTGTCGATCCCGAGCCCGAAGGCGTTGGTCGCGACCATCACCCGCAGTTCGCCGTCCATGAAGGCATCCTGGCTCTCATGGCGCCGTGCAGCCGCCAGCTTGCCATGGTAGAGGCCGGCCGATTCGCCGCCAGCAAGCAGCGCTGCATGCACCTCTTCCGCCGCCTTGACGGTGGCCACATAGACGATGCCCGACCCCTCGGACGTGCCCACCAGCTCGACCAGGCGCGTCAGCTTGTCCTGCGCCCGGGTGAAGTACTCGGCGCGGTAATGCAGGTTGGGACGGAACAGATCGGTTCCGATGACCCCGGCCCGCGGGATGCGCAGCAGCTTGGTCACGTCGTCCACCACCTGCTGCGTCGCAGTGGCGGTGAGGGCCAGCACCGGCGGACGACCGAGGGCGTCGATGGCCGCACCGACGCTCAGGAAGGCGGGACGGAAATCGAAGCCCCACTGCGAGATGCAGTGCGCTTCGTCGACCACCAGCAGGCCGATCCGGCGCACCGTCAACGCAGCGATGAATTCGGGGCGATCGAGCTGCTCGGGGGTCGTGAAGACGATGCGGGCCGTGCCATCGGCGATCGCCTGCGCCGACTGGTCGCGCTCGGCCGCGTTCAGACCGCTGTGCGCCTGCACTGCATCGATGCCGAGCTCGCGCAGGCCGTCGCATTGATCCTTCATCAGCGCGATCAGCGGCGAGACGACGACGGTCCGGGCATCGAGCAGAACCGACGGCAGCTGATAGCACAGCGACTTGCCGGCACCGGTGGGCATCAATGCGAGCGTCGACAGGCCGTCGAGCACGCGCTTGATCACCTGATCCTGGCCGGGGCGCAGTTGCTTCAGGCCGAAGGTCTTGCGCAGGGCGGCCCGCACGCGAGGCGGGGTCGCGTGGGTGACGGGAGCGCGCGACATCAGCGGCGGGTGGCGCCCGGCGCCTGTTCGGTGTCGTCGGACGGGGCGCTGGCAGCCCGGTCTTCGGCGTCGGAAGCGACCTGTTCAGGGTCGCTGGTGGCAGCCGATCCGCCCTGGTCATCGAGGGCGAGCGCATCGACAAGGTCGTCGATCTCCTGCTGATCGTCGTCGAGCAGATCCCCCTGCGGATCGTCGACGATGCGGTCGGGCAGGATGTCGGCGGCTTCGCGCGGCGCGCTTCCGGCAGCCTGGGCTCGCTCGCCCGTGCCGAGCGCATCGCTGTCGCTGTCCGGGTCGACCGGCACCGCGCCCCACTCGCCCGGATTGTCGGGCGAGGTCGGCATCGGCGACTCACCCTGGATGTCACTGCCGCTGTCGGAGCTGTCGCTCGGACCGAGCGTATCGGTGCCGGTGCCGGCGGGTCGCTGTGGCACGCGGGTGCCGCCGAGTATGCTGCTGTTGGCCATCACTGTCCCTGGTCGGTTGCGGACGTCGCCTGTTGCGAGATCCTTCGGTGACAGATCGTGCGGCGGCCGGCGGGGGCGGCGTATCGGTCGGTCGCCAGACCGGCGGTAGGCCAATTCCTGCATCCGGCGAACAGCCCGATTCGTGACGTGCCGGGGACGTGCCGGCAGCGGTCGCAGCCCGTCGCAGCCATTGCGGCCATGGCCGGCAAAGCTCAGGGATCGGTCTTGACCGCCCCGCGGATGTTCATCGTCGCGAGACAGACCTGCAGCACGATCAGCGCCCAGGCGCTGGCATGAACGCCCCAGGCGATCCACAGCAGGTTGCTGAACAGAAAGATCCAGAACCCGGCGTTGCGCCGCGACTCGCGGTTCGATGCGACCAGCCATGCGGCCACCACGGTCACGGCCATTGCAGGCCATTGCAGCCAGTCGATGTCAGGCATTCATCAGGGCAATGAAAGCGGCGGCCCTGGGCCGCCGCGGATGAGGGAAAACGCGACCGGTCGCGCTTCAGCATTCCTTCAGCACGCCGGTCCTCAGGTAGCGCGCATGGTCGGAGAGAGAAATGGTCGCCGCACCATGGTTGTCGCCATCGACCCAGGACAGCGTCGCATCGGATTCGGTCACCTCGACCTGGCACGGCCCGATCGGTACCTGCATCATCACGCCGTCGCCCTCCCGATAGGCGACGTCTCCGACCACTTCACACTCGCGCTTGACCGACATCTCTCATCTCCAGGCAACGGGACTGGTCGCGCGCCGCAGCGGGGCTGCTGCGGCGCACCGGCGCACCGCCCGCGCGATGCACCCTTCCAAGCGTCTCACCAGCCGCCGTCGATGCCGTAATAGCCGTTGACCTTGCGTCCGTAGTCGCTCGTGTAGTCCGGACGATTGTCGCGCGGGTAGCGCGGTGCGCCTTCCAGCCGGTCCTTGTCGAGCGGCACGACATAGCCTTCCTTGTCGGTGTCGTAGTTCAGCATGTTCCACGGCAGCGGGTAACGATCGGTGCCCATGCCGAGGAAGCCGCCGAACTCGAGTACCGCATAGCGCACCTGACCCGAACGCTTGTCGATCATCAGGTCGTCGATGGTGCCGAGCTTCTCGCCCGCATTGTTGTAGACCGCGGTGCCCTCGACCCGATCGGACGAAATCACATCGCTGCTGCTGCCGGTGCTGCTGGCCGTCTGATTCATCATGGTCGTCTCCTTCATCGGATTGGCGGCCACTCGGGCCGCACGGCGCCACTGTGCGCCGCTTCCATGGTTATCCGGCAACCGCGCCGTCGCGGCGATCGGCTGCAACCGCGCTGCGCTGTAGGACGGGTTCCGACCTGGTATTGGCTGCACTGCGACACCAGGCGTCGCGGCCGGCGCGGTTTCGCGCTAGGCTTTGCCGATGCCGATGCACGCCGCCACCGACTGCGCCGATGCCCTCGATCCGCCGGCCCGGATCGCCGAGGTCGGCGGCTGGATCGGTGCTGCGCGCCGCATCGTCGCGCTGACCGGTGCCGGCATCTCGACCGACTCGGGCATCCCCGACTTCCGCGGTCCGCGCGGGGTCTGGACCACCAATCCGGCGGCCGAGAAGCAGTCGACGCTGCAGCATTACCTGGCCGATCCGCAGGTGCGCATCGCCGCCTGGCGCAGCCGGCTCGACCACCCGGCCTGGTCGGCGCGGCCGAACCGGGCCCACCGCGCACTGGTCGGGCTTGAAGGCAGCGGTCGCCTGCTGGCCGTCGTGACCCAGAACATCGACGAGCTGCACCAGCTGGCCGGCCACGATCCGGCCCGCGTGATCGAAGTCCACGGCACCATGCGGCGTGCGATGTGCTGGCAGTGCGGCCAGCGCACGCCGATGCCGGCGGTGCTGGAACGGGTGCGCAACGGGACCCCCGATCCGCATTGCCTCGGCTGCGGCGGCATCCTCAAGAGCGACACGATCTCGTTCGGACAGGCCCTCGTACCCGCCGTGATCGAGCGGGCGCAGCGGGCCGCGGAAGAGGCCGACCTGCTGCTGGCCGTCGGCACCAGCCTGCAGGTCTGGCCAGCCGCGGGGCTGGTGCCGGCCGCCCGGCAGGCGGGGGCGCGGATCGTGATCGTGAACGCGCAGCCGACGCCATTCGATTCGATGGCCGACGCAGTGCTGCGCGGCCCGATCGGCGATGTGTTGCCGGCGATCTGCCAGCCCGGAGCGTGACCGCCCCGGTCGCAGCCCCCGCCACCGCCACAGCGCGGCCTGCCCGCTTGTTCCTGGCACTGTGGCCCGATCCGGCGGTCGCGGCGGCCATGGCGCGCTGTCGGGACGCCTGGCGCTGGTCGCCCGACGCCCGCCCGCAGGCCACGCTGCGTCTGCACCTGACGCTGCACTTCATCGGCTCGGTCGAACGCGCGCAGGTCGAGCCATTCATCTGCCAGCTGCAGGCGGTCCGGCCGGCAGCCGCGCAGCTGCGGTTCGACCGGGTCGAACTGTGGCGCAATGGCATCGCCGCGCTGTGTCCGGCGGCGCTGCCGGCGCCGCTCGAGTCGCTGCATGCGCGGCTGCGCGATGTCGTCACCGGCTTCGGCTGGCCGGTCGAGGCGCGGCCGCTGCGCCCGCACGTCACGCTGGCCCGTCGCGCGTCCGGATCGGTCGCGCCAGCGCGGATCGAGCCGCTGGCATGGTCGATCGACCACCACCTGCTGGTCGAGACAGCGGCCGCGAGCGGCGCCTACCGGACGCTCTGGCGCAGCCCGTCCACCGCCGATTGACCGGCTGCGTGCGCCGACCCGTCCCTCTCGGGCACGGGATGCGCCCCCGGTGGCCGGGCTGCCACCACGGCGCCGAGTTGGTGAACGGAAGTCCGCCGGCTGCGACCGGGTCGGCGAATGTTCTGAACCTTGCCGCTCGCGGCGGCTCGAACCGCCCATGTCGAACCTCTCCGTCTCCCGCGCCGTCGGCGCAGCCGGTCTTTGGCTGCTCTGTGGCGCGGCGGCTGCTGGTCCGACCACCCCCGAATGCCGGCGCGCACTCGACGAGTTGCAGCGGCGCGAGGCGCGGCTGCCGCCGCGCGCAGCCTCGGCACCCGGCACTTCAATCGATCCGCGTCTGCGCGAACTTCGCACCCGTACCGCCAGCATCTGCCTGGGTGAACCCGATGCGACGCCGGCTCCGGCGGCACGCGCCGGTGAGCGTGCCCGCAGCGGCGCGCGCACGGCCGAAGGCCCGGTCCGCGTCGCGCCGATCTCGCCGCCACCGTCGGCACGTTCTGCGGCGCCGGAACCGCTGCCGCCGCTGCCGGTACCGAAGGCCGCCCCGCCGACCGTCGTCCTCGGCTGCGATGCCGCCGGCTGCTGGAGCAGCGACGGCACCCGGCTGCAGCGGATGGGCCCGAACCTGGTCGGTCCCGGCGGCCAATGCGTGCTCGGCGGCAACATCGTCCAGTGCCCCTAGCGCAGACGGGCTGTGCGCAGAAGCATCCTTCGACCCGAAGGCACGGAGGTCACGGAGGGCAAACCGGCTGAGTAGCGCCGTGCATCACGGTTGTCCTCCGTGACCCTCCGTGTCCTCCGTTTCTCCGTGTTGAAGATTGGCTTCGAACAACAGCCGGGGTTCGCGCAGCAAGCACCTTTCAACACGGAGGCACGGAGGGCACGGAGGACACGGAAAACGAGTTCGAACGCGTCAGGCTGTCCTCCGTGGCCCTCCGTGTCTCGGTGTCGAGGATTTGCTTGACCCACCCCGGTCTGCGCAGCCCTCAGGTCGCCGACTTCGCACCGCGCCGGCTGATCCAGCGCCGCAGTCGCGTCCCATGCGCACGGTGCGCCCGCGGCCGCATGAAGCCGAGGTACAGCAGCGGAATCACGAACAGCGTCAGCACGGTCGAGAAAGCCAGCCCCCAGACGATGCTCGCCGCGACCGGTCCCCACAGCAGGCTCTGACCGCCGAAGCCGAAGGCGAGCGAGAACAGCCCGCCGATGGTGGTGCTGGTGGTGATCAGGATCGGCACCACGCGCCGGCGCGAGGCCTGGATGATCGCGTGGATGGTGCTGATGCCACGCCGCATGCGGTCGTTGGCGGCGTCGATCAGCACGATCGCCGAGTTGACCGCGATGCCGGCCAGCGCGATCACGCCGTACAGCGTGTACAGCGACAACGGGTTGTTCGAGATTGCCAGGCCGAAGGCGACGCCGGTGAACGCCAGCGGCACCGTCACCAGGATCATCATCGGCTGGAAGTAGCTGCCGAACTGCGCTGCCAGGATCAGGTAGATCAGCCCGACACCGAGCATGAACAGCATCTGCATCGCGGCCAGGCTCTCCTCGATGTCCTCGAGTTCGCCGGAAAAGTCCAGATCGACGCCGGGATGCCGGGTGCGGATCTGCGACCAGGCGTCCTTGATCGTCTGGTTCGCCTCACGGGTGTCGGTCACCTCCTTGTCGAGGTTGGCCTCGACGGTGATGGTGCGACGCAGGTTGTGGTGCCGGATGAAGCCGCGCCCGGGCGTGACCTCGGCCTGCACCAGCGCCCCCAGGCGTGTCACCTGACCGTTCGGCAGCGCCACCGGCTCGGCCAGCAGTGCAGCGGGATCGACGCGCAGGTCACCGCGCCCCCGCAGCGCCTCGTCGGAGCGCACCCGCAGCTCGATCTTGTCGCCCTCGATGCGGGTGAAGGCGATCACCTCGCCGTCCACCGCCAGCCGCACGATGCGCCCCACCTGCGCCGGATTCAGGCCGGCAGCGCGGACGGCGTCGCGGTCCAGCCGCAGCTCGAACTGGGCACGGCCGGGCAGGTTGTCGTCCTGCACGTCCTGCGCGCCCGGGATCTGGCGCACCACCGCCTTGATTTCGTCGGCCGCGGCCTGGATGAGCTGGAAGTCGTCGCCGCGCACCTTGACGCTGATCGCCTTGCCCGAAGGTGGGCCGCCGGAGAGGATGGTGAAACTCTTGCGACCCGGTCCGGGCAGGCCTTCGATCGCGGCGCGCATCGCCTCCACCACCTCGACGGTGCCGCGCCCATCCTCGCCGCGCGGGTTGAGCGAGACGAAGACCTGGCCGTACTGGTCGCCATAGACCGGTTCGGTCTCGGTGAACTTGAGCCCCGCCGTGCTCGTCACCGCGCGCGCCTCGGCGCCGCCGTCGGCCGCGCCCACCCCCTCCAGCCGCCCGCGCACCGCCGCCTCCACCCGCTGGGTCTCGGCCAGCGTGTCTTCCAGCGCGGCATCCTGTGGCATGTCGACATTGACGTAGAAAGCGCGGATCGGGTCGAAGGCAAAGAACTGCACCCGCACGACGCCGCTGACCACCAGCGCCAGCGCCGCCACCACCGTCGCCATGCTGACCAGCGCGGAGCGCTTCGGGCGCCGCAGCACCCAGGCGAGCATCTGGCCGTAGCGCAGCCGCAGCGCACGGTTGAAGCGCTCGCGCCAGCGCTGCGTGCGCGACGGCCGGTCGAAGCGCAGCCCGATCGCCGACACATGCACCGGCATCATCCAGAACGCCTCGATCAGCGAGATCAGCAGCGCCAGCGTGACCACGAACGGGATCACGAACATGAACTTGCCCATGATGCCGGGCAGCAGCATCAGCGGCAGGAAGGCCGCCATGGTGGTGGCCACCGAGGCAAGCACCGGCTTCCAGACCTCGGCGATCGCATCCAGGCTGGCTTCGAAGACCGCCTGGCCGCGCTGCATGCGGTAGAAGATCGCCTCCACGACCACCACCGCGTCGTCGACCAGCATGCCGAGCGCGATCACCACGCCGAGCAGCACCGAGACGTTCACCGTGTGCTCGAGCGCGCCCAGGATGGCAAAGGTGCCGAACAGCGAGAACGGGATGCCGAGCGCCACCAGCAGCCCGATGCGCCAGCCGAGGAACAGCCAGCACACCATCAGCACCATGGCGATGCCGACCATCGCGTTGGTCTGCATCACGCCGATCGCCTCGCGCGTGGGCACGGTCTGGTCGTCGCTCAGCACCAGGCGCAGTCCGGTGCCGGCCAGCACCTCGTTCTGGCGCTGCACCTGCTCGCGCAAGGTCTCGACCAGCTCGAGCGTGTTGGTGCGCGACTTCTTGGTCACCGCCAGCGAGACCGCGGGCCGGCCATCGGAGGAGGCGTACTGGGTGGCCGGTGCGCGCGCGCGCTCGATGCGCGCCACCTCGCCCAGCCGCGCCGAGACGCCCGGCCGCGTGGCCGAGATCACTGGCAGGTCGGCCAGCAGCTGCGGATCGATCAGCACGCCCTTGACGCTGATCGACCAGGCACCACGCTGGGTGCGCAGCGTGCCTGCACTCGTGTCGCGCCACCAGGCATTCAGGCTGTCGGAGACATCGGTGGCGAGCAGGCCGCGTGCGGCCAGCGCCTGCGCATCCGGGCTGACCAGGATCTCCGGATCGCGCAGTCCGGAGGCGAACACCTGGTCGACGCCGGTGATGCGCTCCAGGTCGTCCTTGATGCGGCGCGCATTGATGCGCAGCGACTCGTCGTCGGCCTGGCCGAGCAGCAGCAACGAGGCGGTGGGGAAGCCGTTGCTGGTGGTGATCTCGATGATGCGCGGCTCGCGCGCAAGCTCGGGCAGCTCGCTCGCCGCCTTGGCCTGGATCTCTCGCCGCAGGTCGGCGATGCGCTTGTCGAAGGTGCGCTCATCGATCTCGCGGAAGCGGATCAGCATGCTCGAGACGTTCTCGCGCGAGTTCGAGATCACGAAGCGCACGTCGGGCACGCCCTTGATGCCGTCCTCGAGCGGATTGGTCACCAGCCGCTCGACCTCCTCCGCGCTGGCGCCGGGCAGCACGGTGGTGACATTGACCCAGTTGAAGTTGATCTCCGGATCCTGCTCGCGCGGCATCGTCAGGTAGCTGAAGATGCCGAGCAGCATCACCACCACGAAGCCGATGTTGGCCAGCGGGTGGTTGGAGATCAGGGCGCGCAGCAGCCGCATGTCGGGTGGTTGCAGCCGGCCGGCGGTCAGCGGCCGACGCTGACCTCGATCGCCTGCCCGTGCTGCAACCCGCCCTGCCCGCCCACGATGACCGGTGTGCCGGCCTCGATCCCGTCCGGCAGCGCACTGGCGCGCCCCTCCTGTGCACCGGGCAGCGGCACGAACCGGGCGGTCGCGGCCGCCCCGTCACCCTGCCGCACGAAGATGCCGAGCCGGCCGTTGCGGCGCTGGATCAGGTCCGGTGGAACATGCGGCTGGCGCTCGATCCAGCGCAGCGAGCCGCTCGTGCCGGGTGGCGGCGCGCGGCCCGGCTCGGCGAAGCCGAGCCGCGCGCTGCGCGTGCGCGCCGGCACCTCGACGGTGCTGCCGATGCGCAGCAGCTCGAGCCCATGGCTGCCGTTGGCGTGTTCGAAGCGCGGACCGGCGGCACCGCGCAGGCCCGGAAGATCGGCCGGCGAGATCGTCGCGTCGACCTCGGGCGCGCCGGTCTCGGTCAGCACATACAGCACGCTGCCGGGCGCCACCGACTCACCGGTCTGCGCCAGGCGCTCGGTGATGCTGCCGGCGAACGGCGCCTTCAGGGTGGTCTTGTCGAGCTGGCGCTGCGCCAGGGCGAGCGCGGCGCGCTGCGCCGCCACCTCGCTGCGCAGCAACGCGGCCTCGGTCTCGCGCTGCGCCAGTGCTTCCTGCGAGAAAAAGCCCTGGGCGACCAGCTCCCTGGCCCGCTTCAGCTGCAGCTGGGCCAGATCGAGCCGCGCCTGCACCGCCTGCAGCGCGGCCCGCGCCCGCTCGCGTGACAACTCGGCATCGCGCGGATCGACCTGCGCCAGGATCTGACCCCGCTCGACCCGGGCGCCGACGTCGACGGTCCAGCGTTGCACGACGCCGGCCACTTCGGCCGCCAGCCTGGACTGGTTGCGCGGCACCACCACCGCGGGGGCTTCGCGCTCAGGCTGGAGCCAGAGCGAATCGATGCGCGCGGTGACGACCGGCACGCGCACCGGCACGCGTGTCGCCGCGCCGGCGAGTGGCGCCGATCCGGCGCCAGCAGCTTGCGCGCGCAGCGCCGGCGCAGCGGCGGCGAGGCCGGCGGCGATCAGGACGAGGGCGATGAACCGGTGGCGCGGGGGGTACTGCACGGCACGATTGTGCCGTCAGCTGGCACACCGTGCGCCCGCCGCTCCGATCGCCGAGGCACGAACCGGCGGCGCCGCAGGGATTCACCGTCGGGCCCAGCGGCGCGGCGCCGGTTCGGGCGGGCCCCGAGCCGTGCCGGTCGCGCGGTCAGTAGCCTTGCGCCGCCGGCTCTGCCGATGCCACTCCGACATCCACCCGCGTTCCCGCCGCCACCCTCGCCCCCGGCTGCGGCGTCTGGTTGAGCACCTGCCCGGCTTGCGCCTTCGGTGCATAGACCGGGACCGACCGCCCGAGCGCGAGCCCCTGCTTGGCCAGCAGCTCGAGCGCGTCGCCGAGCGGCACGCCGATGATGCTCGGCACCTCGGCGGTCTGCGTGCTCAGCGTGAGCTGCACCGGCTGGCGCGCATCGAGCTGGGTGCCGGCCGCCGGACGCTGCCGGATCACGATACCCGGGCTGCTGTCGATGAGCGCTTGCCCGCCGGCGTCGACCAGCCGGATCGGCAGGCCGACCGCGGCGGCGATCTTGGCGACGTCGGCCGACTGCTGACCGATGAAATTCGGCACGGCAATCGCCCGCGCGACACCCTGCGCCTGCGGTTGCTGGCCGAGCGGCGGCAGCGCCATCGGCAGCTGCATCTGCTGGACCGGGGCGGTGGCCGGCGCATCGCCGAGCGCCAGCCACAGTCCGGTGCCGAGCACGAGGACGGATGTCGCACCGGCCAGCAGCCAGCGGCCGATCGCCGGCCGGCTGCGCGCCCCCTCGACATGCGGCCAGGCGGCGCTGGTCGGCAGGTCCAGCCGCTCGGAGGCACCGTAGGTGATCTGCGGCGGCGCGCGCTGGGCGATCCGCTCGACCGCATCGGCCAGCTTGTGCAGGCCGTCGGGCTTGCGCCGCGACAGATCGACCGCATGGAAGCTGCGGAACTCGAGCGGCGGCAGCGTCTCGTCGAGCAGCACCGGCAGCAGGATGCCGCGCCGGCTGCCCTCACCCGCCTCGAGCTTGACCACATGCGAGCCGACCGACGCGCGCGACCAGCAGACGATGATCACATCCGATGCGTCGAGTTCGCTGGCGATCGCCTGCTCGAAGGCGACGCCGGGCAGCAGATCGCGGTCGATCGCCACCTCGTACCCGGCCTGCTTCAGCGCCTCCGCGATTTCACTGACTGCGGCCCGGTCTTCGCGCGCATGGCCGAGGTAGACCTGGGTGCGCTGCGCCGGCTCTGCCGCCGACGCAAGCCCTGCGGCGCCGGCCGTGCCTGTGGCCGGACGGGCCGGTGGTGCGGCCGGCACGGCCGATCCGGGCGACTTCGTCGCCGGCCGCCGGTTCGGACCGCGCCGCGGCGGCGGGGGCCGGCTGTTCGCGTGCCACCTCCCACGGTGGCTCGGGCGCGAGCAGCCGGTCGGCAAAGACGCGGTAGCTGCTCGCCAGCGACAGGCGCTCGCTCGCCCGCCCGCGCACCGAGATCACCTCGCCGTAGGCGCAGTCGGCCGACTGCTGGATCTGCACCGCGTCGAAGTAGCGCGTCAGGTCGCACTGCGGCAGCGCGTAGCACTCCCTGAGCAGTGCTTCGAACATCGGCTGGTAGCCGGCGATGCCGGCGTCGATGTCGCCGTGGCGCCAGCTGCGGTTGAGCCGCTCCATCGAGACCTCGATCCGTGACGGCAGCGGATAGACGAGCAGCGGGCGCAGGTCATCCGACTCGAGCCGGTACGAGGTGGCGCGCTGCACCAGCTCGCGCACGCCGGTGAAGCTCTGCCGGTTCGGCGTGAACACCACCACCAGCTTCTCGGGCAGCAGCGAGGTGCAGATGCCGGAGATGTCGGAGATGCCGGTGCGCGAATCGATCAGCACGTGGCGATACCGCTCGCTCCAGCGTTCGGCCAGGACGCGGTAGATGCGCGGCGCGCGGCGGAACAGACCCTCCCAGTCGAAGGTGTTGACACGGCGCGAATAGCCGCCGTCGTCGTTGCGGCCAGCGCGCACGATGTGCACGTTGTCGAGTTCGGTGTCGCCGATGAATGACTCCACCGGCACCTGCGCGACCGCTGCCGCCGCGGCCTCGGATGCCTGCTGCTCGGTCTCGGGCTCGGCGTCGGGCAGCGCAGCGCGCAGGGCGACGAACAGGTCGATCAGCCCGGGCTGCGATCCGAGCCCGGTATCGAGCGCCGCGGTGCGCGGACGCAGGCGCGCCGGCAGGTACTGGTGCAGCCCCGGCGCCTCGAGATCCCAGTCGACGACCAGCAGCTTCTCGCCGGCCGCGAGCCGCTCGGCCAGCACACAGGCAGTATTGGCCAGCGCCATCGTGCGGCCGGTACCGCCCTTGTACGAATAGAAGGTGATGATCGCGCTGCCGGAGCCGGTCGGACGGTCCATGGTCGTCGCCCGGTCAGCGCGCGCGCCGGCTGGCGGCTGGCGTCAGCGGTTCGGAAAGGTCGGCTGCCACGGCTTGCCCGACGGCGGCGGTGGACGCCACGGCGCGACCTCGTGATCGGCCGGCAGGCTGAAGGCGGTGCAGTCGCCACAGCAGTCGCCGCCGCTGTCGCTGAAGGTTCGGAAGTGCCGGTAGATCTGCTGCGCGATCTCCTCGATCCGGGCGACGAATTCCGGGTTGTGGCTCATCGTCGGGGTGGCCAGCGTGAAGTGCGAGAAGTCGATCGCCTGGCGCGACGCCTGGATGCGCGGCGGCAGCTGCGGAGAATCCGCGCAGCACCACCGGAATGATCAGGCCATTGAAGCCTGCCCCCGCCGCACCCGCCAGGTGCGCCAGGCGCTGCTTCTCGAGCCGCTCCATCGCCTCGTATTCACGCCCGCAGTAGGGACGCCGCTCGTAGACCGGCGAATAGACGACGATCATGCACACGCTCTGGCAGATGGCCTCGGCCAGCGCCTCGTTGTACTTGAAGCCGGCCTTGAGGCGATCGACGTCGACGAAGACCTCCTCGTCCATCCACGGCTCGAGGTAGGCCTTGAGCGCAGCCTTGAACTGGTCGATGAAGTTTTTCACCAATGCCTCTTCACCGTGGCTGTAGCTGATGAAGCACGCGTACTTGAATCCACCGGACATGAGCAGGCGCCCGTCACTGGTTGGTCATGGTCGGCCCCAGCATAGTCCGGTTGCGCCGCCGCTTCAATCGTGCGGCCGTAGGAGGCTCATGATTTCCAGCCCTGCAGCCGCCGGCCGAGGCGCGCGAAGGCGGCATCGACGACCAGCGCCAGCGCGGCGGTCAGCAGCGCGCCCTGGATCACATAGGCGGTGTTGAAGCCGGCCAGGCCGACGATGATCGGCGAGCCGAGCGTGCGGGCGCCGACCGTCGACGCGATCGCGGCGGTGCCGATGTTGATCGTGACCGAGGTGCGGATGCCGGCGAGCAGCACCGGCGCGGCCAGCGGCAGCTCGACATGGCGCCAGCGCTGCCAGCGCGTCAGCCCCTGCCCGCGTGCCGCATCGAGCAGCGCCGGCGGCACCGATTCGATGCCGGCAATCGTGCGCACGCAGCACCGGCAGCACGCCGTACAGGGCGAGCGCGATCAGCGCCGGCAGCGCACCGAAGCCGATCAGCGGCACCGCGATCGCGAGCACCGCGACCGGTGGCACGGTCTGGCCGAGCGGTCAGCATCGACTCGACCAGCGGCCGGAATTCGGCACCGGCCGGCCGGGTGACGAACCAGCCCGCCGCCGACCCGATGGCGATCGCGACCAGGCTCGACGCCGCCACCAGCGCCAGGTGCGCGCCGAGCAGTGCCAGGAAGCTGTCCTGGCGGTAGAGCGGCCGGTCGAGCGCCGGGAACAGCGCCGCGAACAGCGGCTCGGTCACCGGCAGTCCGATCGCCAGCAGCAGCAGCGCGGCGCCGGACCAGGGCAGCGGATCACGCAACAGGCGCAGCACCTTCAGCGCGCAGCGGCGGGCGCAGCAGGTCGGCCCAGTGGAGTGCGCCGAGCCGGCTGCCGTCCCGGTCGACCACCGGCAGGCGGTCGCAGCCGGATTGCAGGAAGGCGCTGAGCGCCTGGTTGAGGTCGCCATCGGCTGGCAGCGGCGGACCGTCGGCGCTGTCGCCACGGCGCATCAGCGCGCCGACGCGGTGCAGACCGAACAGGCGCGGACCGAGCTGGGCCGTGCCGAAGAAGTCGCTGACGCGTCGATCGACCGGCATCGTGAGCAGCTGGCGCGGCGGGCCGGCCTGGACGATGCGACCGTGGTCGAGCAGGACCAGCTGGTCGCCGAGCGACAGGGCTTCGTCGACATCGTGCGTGACCAGCACGACCGTCGTGCCGAGCCGGCGCTGAATGCGCCGCAGCTCGGCCTGCAAGGCCTTCCGGGTGACCGGATCGAGCGCACCGAAGGGCTCGTCCATCAGCAGCAGCGCCGGCTCGGCGGCGAGCGCGCGTGCGACGCCGACCCGCTGCTGCTGTCCGCCCGACAGCTGGTGCGGGTGGCGGTCGCGAAACCGCGCCGGATCGAGACCGAGCAGGTCGAGCAGTTCGTCGACCCGGGCCGCGATGCGCGAGCGGCTCCAGCCGAGCAGCTCGGGCACGGTCGCGATGTTGCGCGCCACGCTCCAGTGCGGAAACAGACCGATCGACTGGATCACATAGCCGATCCGGCGCCGCAATTGGACCGGATCGCCGGCTCGGATGTCGTGCCCGTCGATGGCGATCGATCCGCCATCCGGCTCGATCAGCCGATTCACCAGCCGCAGCAGCGTCGACTTGCCCGACCCGGACGCGCCGATCAGCACCGTGACGCTGCCGGCTTCGACCGTCAGCGTCACGCAATCGAGTGCCGTCGTGGCGCCGTAGCGCTTGACGACGTCGCGCAGCTCGATCACCGCACCGGCTCCAGCGCGCGCTGCGCCCAGGCCAGGCCGGCGTCGAACAGCGCGGCCATTGCCAGCACCGGCAGCACGCCGAGCAGCACCAGGTCGAGCGCACTGCCGAGCAGCCCCTGGAAGACGAGTGCACCGAGCCCGCCGGCGCCGATCAGCGCCGCCACCACCGCCAGACCGGTCAGCTGCACCGTGGTCAGTCGCAGCGCCGACAGCAGCACCGGCAGCGCCAGCGGCAGCTCGACCTTCAGCAGGCACTGGCGCCGGCTCATGCCGCTGCCGACGGCGGCATCGAGCGCGCCGGCCGGCACCTGGCCGAGGCCGGACGACGACGCCGTGGACGATCGGCAGCAGCGCATAGGCGGTCAGTGCGATCAGTGCCGGCAGCAGCCCGATGCCGCGGATGCCGGAAGCCGGCCAGGCCTGGCCGAGCCAGGCGAGCGGCCCGATCAGCAGGCCGAACAGCGCGATCGACGGGATCGTCTGCACCAGGTTGAGCAGCGCAAACAGCGGCCGCGCCGCAGCCGGCCGACGCGCGGCGAGCAAGCCGAGCGGCAGGCCGACCGCCAGGGCGGCCAGCAGCGCACCGCCGACGATCTGCAGGTGACGCACCAGCGCCGCATCGAAGACGTCACGCCGATTCGCATGTTCCTTCAGCAGCGACAGGGCGTCGAGCGCCCCGCCGGCCAGCAGCCCCAGCGGCACGGCGATGAATGCCGCGTGCGCCAGCACCTGACGGGCCGGCCGCAGGTCGAGGCGGCGCAACGCGTCGGCCCAGGCTGCGCCGAGCAGCAGCACGGCGACCCAGAATCCACCGCCGAGCGAGATCCGCGCCAGCGGCGACAGCTCCGCGCTGCGACGGGCCGCCTCGACACCGGCCAGCCAGACCGAAGCGCCGAACAGCGCCGCCACCGCGAGCGCGACCAGGCCATGCAGCCCACGTCCCGGGCGGCCCGACCAGGCCACCAGCAGCAGTGCGCCGGTGCCGGTCAGCAGCAGCCAGCCGCCCGGCAGCGTCGGCAGCGCGATCGCGCGCGCGGCTCAGCAGCCGGTTCGGCGCCACGCCGATGAACGACAGCAGCAGCAGCGCCGCCAGTGCGCCAGCCACCAGCAGCGCGAGCACCGGCTGGCGCGGGCGCGCGCCGACGCGCATCAGCGGGTCAGGGCGTGGCGCATCAGGTGCGCGCGGGCGACCTGGGCCGCATCCTGGCCTTCCAGGGCGATCTGCGCATTCAGCCGCTGCAGGGTCGCTCCGTCGAGCGTCGCGAAGACCGGCGCCAGCAGCTCGGCGATCCGCGGCTGGCGCTGCAGCACCTCGGCCCGCACCACCGGCGCAGGGGCATAGACCGGCTGCACGCCCTTCGGATCGTCGAGGATCACCAGGCCGAGTGCCGATACCGGCCCGTCGGTGCCGTAGGCCATCGCCGCGTTGACGCCGCGGGTCTGCTCGGCCGCCGCCTTGACGGTGACCGCGGTATCACCGCCGGCCAGCGCCAGCAGCTGCGGCTGCGCCAGCCTGAAGCCGTAGGCCTGCTGGAAGGCGGGCAGCGCATCCGGCCGCTCGATGAATTCGGCCGACGCCGCGAGCTTGAAGCGCCCGCCCGCGCCGAGGTAGCGCGCCAGGTCGGCCAGCGACGCGAGCTGGTGCTGCTGCGCCAGATCCTGCCGCACCGCGATCGCCCAGGTGTTGTTGGCCGGCGCGGCGTCCAGCCAGGCCAGCCGGTTCTTCGCGGCGTCGAGCGACTTGACGCGCGCATGTCCGGCGGCCCGGTTCTTCCACGCCGGATGCTTCTCGTCGCCGAAGAAGAAGGCGCCGTTGCCGGTGTACTCGGGATAGAGGTCGATCTCGCCGGCAAGCAGCGCGCTGCGCACGATCTGGGTGGTGCCGAGCTGGAGCCGGTTTTCGGTGCGGATGCCGCCGGCCTGCAAGGCCTGGATGATCAGCTGGCCGAGCAACGACCCCTCGGTGTCGATCTTCGAGCCGACGCGCACCGGCGGCGCGCTCGCCTGCGCCCGGGCACCCGGTGCGGGTGACATCAGCACCAGGGCCGACGCGACTGCGAGCGCCGCGGTGCACAGCCGGCGCCGCGTGGCAGCAGCAGGCGCGATCGATGGCCAGGACATGGAACGCTCCTCATTGGACGATGGGCGCGACCTTACTGCACCCGGGCGGGTCGTGCGCGGGCGGGCAATCGCCTTCGATCGGGACATCGGCGGATCGGCCGATGTCAGCCGAGCGCGGCGGCAAAGGCGGCGAGCACCGGACCGGCCTGCTGCGGATCGAGCCAGCGCAGCACGATCACCGCATCCAGCGCCGGCTCGACCCACACCTGGTGTCCGCCAGCTCCCAGCATGAACAGTGCCTGCGCCGACGCGGCCGGGAAGGCGGTCCGGTCGCGATTCAGCCACGCCAGCCGGCCGTAGAAGGGAGCAATCGCGCACGGCTGCGCCATCTGTTCGATCCAGTCGCGCGGCAGCAGCTGGCGGCCGCCAGAGCCGCCGCCGTCGAGCACCAGCTGGCCGATGCGCGCCTGGTCGCGGGCACTGATCGACACCCCGCCACCCCAGTGGCTTCCGCCCGGCACCGACTGGGCGCGCGTGCCGTCGGCCAGCGTCGTCCAGGCGTCGTCGTAGCCGCGCCACTCGAAACCGGCGCCGCCGCCGAGCGGCCCGAGCAGTTCAGTCCTGAAGACCTCGGGCAGCGGCCGGCCGAACAGGTGCAGCAGCGCGAGCGACAGCTGGTTGATCCGCACGTCGTTGTATTCCCAGTAGCTGCCGGGCGGCTGCAGCGGTCGCTGACCGCCCTTCGGACCGCCAGCAGGTGCCGGATCGTGAGCCAGCTTGCGCCAGCGGTCGACCGTGTCGGGCAGACCGAAACAGCTGCCCTCCCATTCGCTGGTCTGCTCGAGCAGGTGGCGCCAGGTGATCGGACGGTTGTGTTCGCTGTCGAAGCCGATCCCGGGCAGGCGCTGCACCACCGGCGCGTCGATGTCGGGCAGCAGCCCGTCGCGCTGCGCGATGCCGGCGAGCAGCGCGAGGTAGGTCTTGGCGACGCTGAAGGTCAGGTCGGCGCGGTCCGGCTCGCCCCAGGCGGCGAGCTCGCGCCCGCGCTGCCACACCACGCCCGACTGCGGCCCGCGGGCGTGAACCGGACCGAACAGCCGGTTGTACGGCGGCGGATCTGCCGGGTGCACGCCCCACGGCAGCTCGCCGGCTGCCGGTGCCGCGTGCGGATCGCGCGGCCAGGGAGTCTCATGGGCCTGGGCAGCCCGGATTGCGGCGCGCAGCGGCGCGGACATCGATGCAGGGTCGGTCGTCATAGGGGGATTGGAACCGATCACGCGCCGATCGGGCAGTCGGGCGGGCCTGGGCAACGCCCCGGTCCCGGCCAGGGATAACGCGGCCCGCGCCCCGCGCCGGGCCAACCACTGTATATTTGTCCAGGACGAAGAAAACCCATGGACCTCCAGAACAAGCTCGCCATCCTTGCCGACGCGGCCAAGTACGACGCCTCCTGCGCGTCGAGCGGCAGCGACAAGCGCCATTCGCTCGGCGGGCGCGGCATCGGCTCGACCGAAGGATCCGGCATCTGCCACAGCTACACGCCGGATGGCCGCTGCATCTCGCTGCTCAAGATCCTGCTGACCAACTGGTGCACCTACGACTGCCTGTACTGCGTGAACCGGGTCAGCAGCAATGTGCCGCGGGCGCGCTTCAGCGTCGATGAAGTGGTCCGGCTGACGCTCGACTTCTACCGCCGCAACTGCATCGAGGGGCTCTTTCTCAGCTCCGGGATCATCCGCAGCGCCGACTACACGATGGAACAGGTGGTCGAGGTGGCGCGCGTGCTGCGCGAGGAACATGATTTTCGGGGCTACATCCACCTCAAGACCATCCCCGAGGCGAGTCCCGAACTGCTGGCCAGGGCCGGGCGTTACGCGGACCGGTTGAGCATCAACGTCGAGCTGCCGACGCAACAGGCGCTCGACGAGCTCGCGCCCGAGAAGGACGGCGCGGCGATCCGCCGCTCGATGGCGACCATCCGGATCCACATCGACGATGCCAGGGAAGCGGCACGGCCGGCCCCGACCGCCTCGCAGGCCGGCATCCGGCCGCGCCGCGCGGCGCCGCGCCGCTTCGCGCCGGCCGGTCAGAGCACCCAGATGATCGTCGGCGCCGACGCCACCGACGACCGCACCATCCTCGGGGCAAGCGCCAACCTGTATGGTTCCTACCGGCTGAAGCGCGTCTACTACTCGGCCTTCAGCCCGATTCCCGATGCGCCGCGGGCACTGCCGCTGAAGGCGGCCCCGGTGCAGCGCGAGCACCGGCTGTACCAGGCCGACTGGCTGCTGCGCTTCTACGGCTTCGGCCACGACGAGATCGTCGCCGAGCCCGACGGCATGCTGTCGCTCGAATTCGATCCCAAGCTGGCCTGGGCGATGGCGCACCCGGAGCGCTTTCCGGTCGATCTGAACCGCGCGCCGAAGGAGATGCTGCTGCGCGTGCCGGGCATCGGCGTGAAGGCGGTCGATCGCATGCTGCAGACGCGGCGCGTGCGCCTGCTGCGCAGCGACGACCTGAAACGCCTGCACCTGTCGCCCGCCAAGGTGCTGCCGTTCGTCGTGCTGCCCGATCACCGGCCGGCGCCGCAGGCCGATCCGGCGGTGATGGCGCAGCGGCTGCGTCGCCTGCCGCAGCAGGCTTCGCTGTTCTGAGCCTGAAGCCGGGCGTGGCTTCGATGGGTGTGCACATCATCGAGCTCGACGGGCCGGTCGACCTCGACGGCTTCCGGCGTGCCGCGCGGCGCCTGATCGCGCGAGGGGTGACGCCGGATCGGCTGCGCTGGCAGGTGGCGGCGCATGCGACGGCGCCGACCTGTTCGATGCCGCGCCCGCCGATGGCCAGGCGCGCCGACCGGCGCGACGGCGGCCGGCGCAGCCGACGGCGCTGACGGTGCCGCGCACCTATGCCCGCCTGGCCGCGTCGGTCGTGCTGCACAGCGACCCGTCGCGCTTCGCCCTGCTCTACCAGCTGCTGTGGCGGCTGCAGCACGAGCCGGCGCTGCGCGGCGATCCGCTCGACCCGCAATGGATCCAGGCCGACCGGATGGCGCACGCGGTGACGCGCGACCAGCACAAGATGAAGGCCTTCGTGCGCTTTCGCCCGATCGACGCGCGGTGACGACGCAGGCGCCGCTGCACGTCGCCTGGTTCGAGCCCGATCACCACATCGTCGAGGCCACCGCGCCGTTCTTCGCGCGCCGCTTCGCGCAGATGCAGTGGAGCATCCTGACGCCACTGCGCAGCGTCTCGTGGGACGGCGCCGCACTGCACTGTCGGTCCCGGCGCCAGCCGCGACGACGCGCCCGCCGCCGACGCCGGCGAGATCGCTGTGGCTGACCTACTACCGCAGCATCTTCAACCCGGCGCGGCTCAAGCTCGCGATGATGCGCAAGGAGATGCCGACGCGCTACTGGAAGAACCTGCCGGAGGCCGCGCTGATCGATCCGCTGAGCGCCAGCGCGCACCAGCGCAGCGGCGCGATGATCGAGCAGCCGCCCAGCACGCTCGCAGCGAACCATCCGCCGCCTGCCGGCATCGAATCCGGCCATGCAAGCCGATTCCGGACCGCCGTCCCTGCCCGATCTGCCCGACCCTGTCGGCTCCGGCCGGCGCGCGCGCCGCTGCGCTCGAGCAGACCCGCGCGGCAGCCAGCGGCTGCACCAACTGCCCGCTGTACCGGGACGCGACGCAGATCGTCTTCGGTGCCGGCGCGGTCGATGCGCGGCTGATGTTCGTCGGCGAGCAGCCGGGCGACCAGGAGGACCTGCGCGGTCAGCCCTTCGTCGGCCCGGCCGGTCAGCTGCTGGCCCGGGCGCTCGAGGAGATCGGCGTCGACCGCGAACGCGCCTATGTGACCAATGCCGTCAAGCACTTCAAGTTCGAACTGCGCGGCAAGCGGCGCATCCACAAGACGCCGACCCAGCGCGAAGCCGCCGCCTGCATCGACTGGCTCGAGCGCGAGATCGCGCTGGTACGGCCGCAGGCCATCATCGCGCTCGGCGCCACCGCCGCGCGCTCGGTGCTCGGCCGCCCGGTGGCGGTGATGAAGGAACGCGGACACTGGCAGCGGCGCGCCGATGGCACGCCCGTCCTGGTGACCCTGCACCCTTCGGCCCTGCTGCGCGCACCGGCCGAGCAGCGGGAAATCGGCTACCAGGACTGGCTCGCCGACCTGCGGCTGGGCATCGCAGAGCCGCCGCCCGCGACCTGAAGCCGGCGCGCGCGGGCAGCCATCGCCAGCCATCAGCAGCGCCGCCCGACGGCCGGCACGTCGATCGGCGGCCTCGCGTCAGGCGCGGTCCGCTGCCGCGCCGTCCCCTTCGCCCAGCAACGCCAGCGTCGCCGCGTCCGGCCGACCGGAGAAAAAGGCCTGCAGCGCCTCGGTGAAGACCGGATCCGGCGCGCTCGCCTGCGCGAACAGCGTGATGCACGAATGAAACTTGCGCTTGTCGACACCGCCCAGGATCTGCACCGCGTCGATGCCGGCATGCCGGTTGATGGCCGCCACGCAGGCCTTCAGGCGCGGGCCGAGCAGCGGGTGCGCGAGGTAGGCGCGGGCCTCGTCCAGTGAACCGATGGCATAGCGCTGCGCCATCGCACTCGACCCCAGGCCATGCAGTTGCGGCAGCACGAACCAGCTCCAATGCGTGCGCTTGCGCCCGGCGCGCAGCTCCGACAGTGCCTGGTCGTAGGTGAGCTGCTGCGCCTCGACGAAGCGCCACAGATCGAAGGGATCATCCGTCGCACGCACCATGGTGATGCAGTGACCCTGCCATCCGGACCGGGGTTCCATCGCGCCGCAAACAATTTGTTGCAGGCGCCCGCTGCGCTGCTTCAGTAGCCGACAGCCTGACCGTCGCGGCGCGAATCGCTCGCCGCCACATAGCCGTCTTCCAGGTCATCCGACAGCCGCCAGATGAACTGACCGCTGCCATAGTCCATGTAGCTGTCGGTGGTCGGCTCGAAGGGATGGCCGAGCGCCTTCAGGCCGGCGAGCAGCGCCGGATCGATGGTCGGCTCGAAATCGACCGACAGGCCGGTCCCGACCTTCCAGCGCGGTGCGTCGCAGGCCGCCTGCGGCTGCTGCTTGTGCACCAGCATGCGAACCAGGGTCTGCAGATGGCCCTGCGGCTGCAGGTTGCCCCCCATCACGCCGAAACTCATCTGCGGCTTGCCGTCCTTCATCAGGAAGCCCGGGATGATGGTGTGGAACGGACGCTTGCCGGGCGCCACGATGTTCGGATGCCCGTCGACACTGGAAAAGCCATAGCCGCGGTTCTGCAGACTGACGCCGGCTTCAGGAACGACCACACCCGATCCGAAGCCCATGTAGTTGGACTGGATGAAGCTCACCATCATGCCGCTCTCATCGGCCGTGCTCAGGTAGATCGTGCCGCCGGCGGGCGGCGTGCCGTGCTGGAAGTCGCTGGCGCGGCGCGGATCGATCAGCCGCGCCCGCTGGCTCAGGTAACCATCGTCGAGCAGGTCGCGCGCCGTCACCTGCTTCATCGACTCCGCTTCCGCAACCCAGCGATAGGTATCGGCAAAGGCCAGTTTCATGGCCTCGATCTGCAGGTGCTGGGACTCGATGCTGTCGACCTCGAGCCCGGCGAGGTCGAGCTGCTCGAGCATGCCGAGCGCCATCAGCGCCGCGATCCCCTGCCCATTGGGTGGGATCTCGTGCACCTCATGGCCAGCGAACTGCTTCGAGATCGTGCCCACCCACTCGGGCTGGAAATTGGCCAGGTCCGACAGCGCCAGGCTGCCGCCATGGGCCCGTGCATGGGCCACCAGCTGCTCGGCGACGTCGCCACGGTAGAAGGCCTCGCCGGCGGTTTCCGCAATCCGGCGCAGGGTGCGGCCGGCCGCGGCGAAGCGGAACCGCTCACCCGGCTGCGGTGCACGCCCGCGCGGCATGAAGGTTTCGGCAAAGCCGGGCTGGTCCTGCAGCAACGGCAGCTGGCGGCCCCACTTCTCGGCTGACGATCACGCCCACACCGTGGCCGCGCTCGGCCAGTTCGATCGCCGGCTCGAGCAGATCGGCGAACGGCAGCCGGCCGAAGCGCTGCGACAACGCGACCCAGCCGGCGACGGCCCCCGGAACCGTGACCGAGTCCCAGCCGCGCATCGGCACCTTGCCGCCGTGCCGGCGCCGGAAATAGTCCGGCGTCCAGGTGGCCGGGGCCGGGCCGGACGAATTGAGGCCGTGCAAGGCCTTGCCGTCCCACAGGATCGCGAAGGCATCGCTGCCGAGCCCGTTCGAGATCGGTTCGACGATGGTCAGCGCGGCGGCCGCCGCGATGGCCGCATCGACCGCATTGCCGCCCTTGAGCAGCATCCGTGCACCCGCCTGCGACGCCAGCGGGTGCGAAGTCGCGACCACGTTGCGTGCCATCAGCGGGCTGCGGATCGTCGGATAGGGATTGTTCCAGTCGAAGTCCATGGTCGGGTGGCCGTGCGGCAATGCGAGGGTGCAGGTCGATTCTGCCTGCGCCCCGGACCGCCGACTGTCGCCGATGCACCAGTTCGGATCGCACAACCCGGCGTCGGGGTCGGTCTTGCGCGCCCCGCACTGGCCACGGCCCCCCCATCGTCCTACTATCTTCCGACGCCACCCCGCGCGCTGCCCCGGCAGCCGCCGGGTCCTGTCAGGCCCGTCACGGGCAAGGAGTGAACCGCATGGAAAAGAAACTGCACCTGCTCGAAACCTTCAACGCCAAGGGCAGCGACGGTCAGCCGTATGTCGTCCACGGCTACGAACACCTGGCGCGCGTCGAGACGCTGTCGGCGATGCCGGACCAGTGGGAGCCGACCGGCGCAGCCGAGTACAAGCTGGCCGATGGCCGCCATGTCGAGGTCGACGGCAACGACCAGATGTACCTGCCCGACACCGGCGTCAAGCTCGAGCGCAGCAACGGCGACTGAGCTCCACCCGAGGCGCGGCGGCCGGATCAGCCGGCCTCGGGCTCGATCTGCAGCGCTTCCAGGAAGCGCGACACCATGTTGTACGCCGCCACGGTGGCGGTCAGTTCGACCACCTCGCGTTCGCCGAAATGCGAACGCAGCGCATCGAACAGCGGCTGCGGCACCTGCACCTGCAGCGTCATCGCCTCGGCATAGGCCAGGACGTCGCGCTCGAGCGGCGCTGAACAGCGTCGATTCGCGCCAGTCATGCAGCGCATCGATCTTGCGCCTGCGCCACACCCTCCTCGCGTGCGACCGGCGCATGCTGGAAGAATTCATAAGGGCGCGCGGTTCAACAGCGCAACCTGCAGGATCACCAGTTCGCGCAGACCACCGTCGAGGATGCCGCCGGTGCGGATCGCACCCATGTAGGCATTCCAGCCCTTGGCGACCGGTGCGCTGTGCAGCAGCTGGCGATCGAGGTTGAGCAGGGTGCCGCCGCGGCGCACCTGGACGCTGCGCACGAGTTCGCTGTCGATGCCGGGCGTATCGGCATCGACGAAGGGCAATCTGGCCATGGGAGTTCTCCGTGTCGCTGGGTTGCCGGGATGTCGCGGGGCAGGCGGGCCGCGGCCGGCTGGCCTGCAGGCGTTGCGGCCGGCCCTGCGAGCCCCGTTGCGGCGTGTCTCGCTAGGCGAGCAGCGCGGCGATGGCGCTGCCGATGTCGTGCGTTGCCGCCTTGCCACCCAGATCCGGGGTGTGCGGGCCCGATACCAGCACCTGCTCGATTGCTTTCAGGATCGCATCGTGCGCGTCGCGGTGACCGAGAAAATCGAGCATCAGCGCGGCCGACCAGATCATCGCCACCGGATTGGCGATCTGCTTGCCGTAGATGTCCGGCGCCGATCCATGCACCGGCTCGAACAGCGACGGAAACTTGCGCTCCGGATTCAGGTTGGCCGACGGCGCCAGCCCGATGGTGCCGGTGGTGGCCGGGCCGAGGTCGCTCAGGATGTCGCCGAACAGGTTGCTCGCCGCGACGACATCGAAACGCCCCGGTTGCAGCACGAAGCGCGCGCTCAGGATGTCGATGTGCTGCTTGTCGAGCGTCACGTCCGGATAATCGGCGCCGACTGCATCGGCGCGCGAATCCCACCACGGCATGCTGATCGCGATGCCGTTGCTCTTGGTCGCCAGCGTGAGGTGCTTGCGCTGCCGCGAGCGGGCCAGCTCGAACGCATATTTGAGAACCCGGTCGGCACCGAAGCGCGAAAAGACCGACTCCTGGATCACGATCTCGCGCTCGGTGCCGGCATACATCACGCCGCCGAGGTTGGTGTACTCGCCCTCGGTGTTCTCGCGCACCACCACATAGTCGATGTCGCCGGCCTTGCGCCCGGCCAGCGGGCACGGCACCCCGTCGAACAGCCGCACCGGGCGCAGGTTGATGTACTGGTCGAACTCGCGCCGGAACTTGAGCAGCGAACCCCACAGCGAGACGTGGTCGGGAACCGTCTGCGGCCAGCCGACCGCACCGAACAGGATCGCGTCGCAGTCTTGCGAGCTGCGCCTTCCAGTCGTCGGGCATCATCTGTCCGGTCGCCTGGTAATGGTCGCAGCTGGCCCAGTCGATCGGCGTCAGGTCCAGCCCGATGTCGAAGCGCCTGGCTGCTGCATCGAGCACCTTGAGTGCCTCCGGCATCACTTCCTTGCCGATGCCGTCCCCTGGAATGACGGCGATCCTGCTGCGCTTGCTCATCTCGGTTCCTCGTGTCGTCGATAGGAGAGCCGCAGATTGTGCGACGCCTGCCGCGGGGTGGCTCACGCCCTGTCCGCGCAGGCGCATCGCCATCAGCAACTGATTGCGCAGCGCCTTCAGCAGTGTCAGCTCGTGGTCGTTGACCGCCAGGCTGTTCGGTTCGGCCCGATCGCCGTAGATCAGGCCGATCGCGCGCTCGCCGATCGACAGCGGCAGCAGCAGAAAGCAGGCGGCGCCGACCTGCTGCCGGTACCAGGCCGGCAGCCGCCTGGCGATCACCGGATCGGTGGTATCGGAGATCAGCGTATCGGCATTGCGCGCGCACAGCAGGCCGAACAGGTCGACCGGTGGCTGCATCGGGACGCGGAAGATGGCGGCAATCTGTGCCGCGCGGTCGCCGCTGCCGTGGCGGCCGACGAGTTCGCCGCTCGGCCGGATCGCGCAGGCAGATCACCACCCGCTGCAGACTCATCGCCTCGCGCAGCTGCGTCATCAGCAGCTGCAGCACATCGGCGATCGGTGCGTCCGACATCGCCCGCAGGCTGAGCGCACCGAGGGCGTCGCTCAGCGCCGGCGTGATGCGCGGATCGCTGCGCGCCGCCGGCCGGCGCACGGCAGCCGGAACCGCGCGGGCGGCAGCGCCGCCGACGGGCGCCTCCACGCCGCTGCCACGGCGCACCGGTGGCGGCGCAGCCGCCTGCGCCACGGCGCGGCGCAGCCGGCTTCGGTTGCGGCTTCGCCTGCAGGCGTGCGAAACCGAGCACCAGCGCCAGGTCGCCCCACTGTGCGCGGGCGCGCTCGACCATCGGCGCCAGATCCTCCTCGGCCAGGCCGAGCGGGATCGCATGCCCGGCGTGGAAGCGCGCCAGGCAGCGCTCGAGTGCCGGCACGGCTGTCGACCTGGTCGAGGTCGACCGCGAGCCGGTTCGCCGCGCTGCTGACGATGCGCAGGTAGTCGTCCTTCGCCGCCGGTGCTTCCGGATCGGGCGGGTCGAGCTTGCGCATCGCCAGCTGCAGGTCTTCGGGCCAGCCCCAGCAGCCGCATCACCTCGGTCGCGAGTTCGTCGTAGGAGACCCCGAGCACCTTGCGCGAGGCGGCCTGCAGCGCGCCGTGGTCGTTGCGGCCGGCATCGCCCAGCAAGTGCCTCGATCTCGGCCGCCTCGGCCGGAAAATGCATCCAGGCAAGCATCGTCCCGAGGTTCTGGAACAGCGCCGCGATGTAGGCACTCTCCTCCAGCCGGCGGATCGGGCAGAACTGGTTGGCAAGCATCGCCGCCAGCAGCGCGCGGCCGAACTCCTGCTGCACCCGGGCACCGTCGGGGCCTTTCGGCAGCTTGTCGAACAGCGTCAGCGAGCTGGCGAGCATCGCCACCGGACCGAATCCCATCAGCGAGACCGCACGCGCCAGGCTGTCGATCGTGCCGGCGCCGACCGAGCTGTAGTAGGCGGTGTTGATCATCCGCAGCAGCTTGTTGCTGAGCGCCACGTCGCCGAGCACCTCGTCGGTCAGCGTGCGCAGGTGCGCCGATTCGGACCGCGCAACCCCCTGGATGCTGCGGATCGAATCGCGCAGTGACGGGAAATCGGCATGCTGCTGCATGCGCTGCAGCAGCCGCTGCAGCTGGACCTCGCGCTCGGCAGCCGCCTGCTGCGCGGCTTCGTCCGCCAGTTGCTCCGGGGTCGGCTCGATCGGCACGGCAGAGGCGGCGGCATCGGTCGCGGGCACGCGTGCGGTGTCGACAAGTTCCATCCGCTGATTCTCGCCATTCACCGGCCGTCGCGAGCCCGCCAAATGGTGCGTTCAGCGCCCGCTTTTTCCACGATCCGGCGCGAGCGGCGGCGCGAAATCGCCATCCGCCCGGTCGGTCGGGGCATCGTGGCGCACCACGAACACCCGGGCGATGCCGTGCGCCAGCGCCTGCTCCCGGGTCTGCTCGAGCGCAGGGCACAGGTACTCGTTGCAGATCGCGGCGCGGCGCGGGCGCGGCAGCGTGCAACCGTCACCGGCATGGAAGGCGCACGAATCGGCATGGTGCAGCGCCGGCACCGCGGCCAGGTAGTCGTCGACCAGCTGCGCATACGTCCGTCCTGGCGCGGCCTGCTGCGCAGCGCGCATCGCCGGCGCATCGAGAAAGGCATGGCGCCCGTTGCCGAGGCGGCAGCAATGACCGGTGCAGCACGCGCACACCTGCGCCAGCAGCGAGCCGACCGGTGCAGCGTCGGCGGCGGGCGGCTCGACCGGGCTGCCGTCCGGCCCATCGGTGCATGACGCGACCTCGTCCTGCAGCGACAGCAGGTGCCGCCGCAGATCGTCGCGCTGCTGCTGCGGAACCGCTTCCAGCGGCACCGCATGGCGGCGCACGACGACCACCGGCGCGTTCGCCGCCTCGGGTGCATCGGCCGCCAGCGCAGCCGCCGCGCGCATGCGCTCCCAGCGTATCGGCCAGTTCGGTGCGGTGCTGCGCCTGCGCGCGCCGCAGGCGGCATTGCCAGTCGTGGCACAGCCCGCCGGCAAAGCGCTCGTGGGGCGTCAGCTCGACGCCACATGCGGGACAGCGCTGCACCCGGGCCAGGTCGACCAGGAACATGGTGCCGCCCGCGTGCGAACCCGGTTCAGCCCGTCGCGGGCCCGGTCACGGCGCCATCCGGGCGCGGCCGTCGCATCCGCATCAGCCCTTCCTGCGCGGTCGAAGCGACCAGCCGCCCATCGGCACGGTAGATGCTGCCTCGGCAGAAGCCGCGTGCCCCGCCGGCAAACGGGGATTCGGTGCTGTAGAGCAGCCAGTCGTCGAGCCGGAAGTCGCCGTGGAACCACATGGCATGGTCCAGGCTGGCAACCTGCAGTCGCCGATCGAAGAGGTGGGTGCGGTGCGGCAGCAGCGCCGGCCGCAACAGGCCGAAGTCGGACGCATAGGCCAGCATCGCCTGGTGCAGCACCGGCTCGTCGGGCAGCCGGTCGGCGGCGCGCATCCACGCATCGAAGCGCGGCGGCCGCTGCGGCGGCGCATCGGCGATCGAGAACTCCTCGATCGGGCGGAATTCGATCGCCTGCTCCGCCTCCAGCCAGGCCCGGACCGCCGGCCCGAGCCGCTCGCCGGCACCGCGCCAGACCTCGCGCTGACCCGGCAGCCGATCGGGTGGCTCGACCTGCGGCATGGCTGCGAGGTGCTCGAAGCCAGGTTCGGCGGCATGGAACGACGCCGCGAAATTGAAGATCGGCTCGCCGTGCTGGACCGCGACCACACGGCGGGTGGTGAAGCTGCCGCCGTCGCGGATGCACTCGACGTCGTAGACGATCGGCGCGCGCTTGTCGCCCGGGCGCAGGAAATAGGCATGCAGCGAGTGCACGCTGCGCGAACGATCGACCGTCAGCGCGGCAGCCATCAGCGCCTGCCCGAGAACCTGGCCGCCGAAGACATTCGGGCTGCCCACATCACCGCTGAGGCCACGGAACAGCCGGTCTTCGAGCCGCTCGACCCGCAGCAGCTCGACCAGTTCGTTGAGGGCGGATTTCATCGCCGCATGATCGCACGCAGCGCCGACGGCGGATCAGGGCGGGAAGCCGTTCAGCACCAGCTTGCCGACCACCTGGCCGCCCGCCAGCCGCTGGTGTGCCGCCGCCACATTGGCCGCACTGATGACGCCGAGTTCGGCCTGCAGCGTGGTGCGCAGCACGCCGGCGTCGACCAGCCGCCCGACCTCGGCCAGGATCTCGCCCTGGCGCGCGACGTCGGCGGTGCCGAACAGGCTGCGGGTGAACATGCCCTCCCAGCTGAAGCTGGCGCTCTTGGCGCGCAGCAGGTTCAGCGGCAGGTCGCCCGAGGCCTCGACCAGACAGCACAGGTGACCGTGCGGCGCCAGCAGCTCGGCGAACTGCGTGAACAGCGGCAGCGGATCGGTCAGGCAGACGATCGCCTCGACGCCGCGCACGCCGAGCGCCTTCAGCTGCGCGCGCAGCGGCTGTGCATGGTCGATCACCAGGTCGGCGCCGAAGGCCTCGCAATGGGCCCGTGAGGCGGCGCGCGATGCGGTGGCGATGACGCGCAGCCGGGTCAACCGGGCGGCGAGCTGGATCGCCACCGAACCGACGCCGCCGGCACCGCCGACGATCAGGATGCTGCCGGCGCTGCGCCCGGGCGGCTCGGCGGCGCCGCGGTCGGCGCGCGGCAGGCGGATGCGGTCGAACAGCGCCTCCCATGCCGCCAGCGAAGCGAGCGGCAGCGCTGCCGCGGCGGCGAACGACAGCGACGCCGGCTTGCGCGCGACCAGGCGCTGATCGACGCAATGCAGCGCCGCCTGGCAGCCCGCGCGCGCGATGCTGCCGGCGTAACAGACGGCATCGCCGGGACGGAATTGCGTGACCTCGGCGCCGACCGCATCGACGATGCCGGCCGCATCCCAGCCGAGGATGCGCGCCGCACCGTCGGCCGGCGCCCGCGCATGGCGCATCCGGAGCTCGATCGGGTTGATGCCGACGGCCTGCACCCGCACCCGCAGATCGCCCGGCAGCAGCAGCGGATCGGGCACTTCGGCGTCGCGCAAGCGCGGCTCGGCACCGTCGGGCGCATCGGAAGGCAGGGGATCGACGACAACGGCTTGCATCTTCAGGTCTCCGGATCGGGGTGGGACGCCGCCAGCCGCACCGGCGCCGGCTCGTGCTCGTGCGGCCGCAGCCAATGCCAGGCGAGCAGCGCCGGCACGAAGGCGAGTGCCATCAAGGCAAAGGCATTCCAGTACGCGCCGAGCCGCAGCGGCAGCGACGCCTGCGGCGCTGCCGCGCCGAACTCGAGCAGCAGCCCGACCGCGCCGACGCCGAGCGCCCCGCCCAGCGAGCGCGCGAAGTTGATCATCACCGTCACGGTCGAGGCATGGCTGTCCGGCGCGACGCGCGTGGCGCCGGCGGTCAGGCTCGGCGTCGTCAGTCCGAGGCCGATCCGGCCGAGCAGGGTGAATCCAAGCACCAGACCGAGCGAAACCGGGTACAGCGCCCACAGGAACGCCGCATTCGACAGCAGGAACGCGGTCAGGCCGGCCAGCAGCGTCCAGCGGATCGAGAAGCGGTCGCTCAGCACGCCGCCGAGCATCATGGCCGCGCCGAGCAGCAGCCCGCCCGGCAGCAGCAGCAGCCCGGCCTGCCAGGCGGCCCAGCCGCCCAGGTCCTGCAGGTAGACCGGCAACAGGTAGGTGGTGCCGTACATCCCGGCTCCGCTCGCAAAGCCGATCAGCGCGGCAGCGCGCACACCGGGCAGGCGCAGCATCGCGAAGTCGATCATCCGGCGCTGACGGTGGCGTCGCTGATCGCGCACGAACAGCATCAGGCCGCAGGCCGCAGCCATGCAGCACGCCAGTGCCAGCCAGGGCCACGGCCGCCAGTGCGGAAACGATGCGAGCAACGCACCAACGAAGACGCCGAGCCAGAGCAGCGGCGCCAGGCGCAGGCTGCGTGGCAGGTCATCGGGCGCGCCGTGCGGCAGCATCGCAGCCACGCGCAGCCACGACCAGATGCACAGCGGCAGCGAGAACAGGAACAGCGCCTGCCACCCGGTCAGGCTGGTCAGGATGCCGCCGACGAAGGGGCCGAGGGTCGGCGACAGGCTGATGCCGATGCCGTACAGCGCGACCGCCCGGCCACGCTGCTGCACCGGATGGATACCGATGATGACCAGCATCGCCAGTGCCTGCGCGGTACCGCAGATCACGCCCTGGACGGCACGCAGCAGCACCAGCAGCGGCATCGCCTGCGGCGGCAGCAGCGCGGCGGCGAGCGAGCTGGCCACGAAGCCGATGATCAGCCAGCGGTAGGTGGCGCGCACGCCGAGCCGACCGATCAGGCTTGCCGACGCCAGCAGCGCCACCGTCATCGCGCCCAGGAACACCGACGACAGCGCCTGCACCTCGGCATGCGAGGCGCTGAACCAGCGTCTGAGGTCGGGCACCGCGACATTGATGACGGTGGCCGACATGACGATCGGCATGATGCCGACCATCAGCCACCAGACGGTGCGTGCACGGTAGGCGGCACCGTCCGCGCCCATCAGCAGCGCGACCTCGTTGCGGTAGGGGTCGGTCCCGGCCTGCATCGGCGCGCCGGCCGGCCCCGGCTCAGCCGCGCCGCGCGAGCAGGCGCAGCGGCGAGTACTCGAGCACGATGTCGCCGTGCTGGTTGCGCGTGCGGTTGCGGGTGCGGATCAGCCCGCGACCCGGCTTCGACGTGGCGCGCAGTTCGGTCACCTCGACCTCGACCTGCAGCGTGTCGCCGACCCGGCTCGGCCCCTTGATCTGCAGGTCGGTCTCGAGAAAGGCCAGACCGGTGATCTGGATCGACGGCACGACCAGCCCCTCCGAATAGGTGAAGACCAGCGCGCCGGGCACCACCCGGCCGGCGATCGCGCGTTCATCGGCAGCGTCGGCGGCGCTGAACAGCTCCTCGTTGAACCAGGTCAGGTTGCAGAAATTGACCAGGTCGGTCTCGGTGATGGTGCGCCGCGTGGTGATGAAGCGGTCGCCGAGGTGCAGGTCGTCCCAGTAGTGGCCGAGCGAAAGCGGCCGCGCTGCGAGCAGGTCGTTCATGGTGCTGGAATCGATTCGGGTGAAGGGGCGGATCGGTCGCTCGGTTCGCGGCTGACGCCACGCGCGATCAGCGCATCGATCTGCCCGGCGTCGTACCCGACTTCGGCGAGCACCTCGCGGCTGTGTTCGCCCAGGCGCGGCGCCGGCCGCTGCCGCTCGGCGGGCGGGGTATCCGACAGCCGCGCCGGCACGCCGATTTCGCGCAGCCGGCCTTCGCTCGGATGATCGACGCTGCGCAGCATGCCGGTCGCCAGCAGGTGCTCGTCGTCGGCCAGGCTGTCCAGGTCGTGCAGCGGCATGCACGGAATGTCCGCCTGCGCCAGCAGAAGCCGCCATTCGGCGGTGCCTCGCTGTCCCATCGCCTCACCGACCAGCGCATACAGCTCGTTGATGTGCTCGGTGCGGGCGCCGATGGTCGCGAAGCGCGGATCCTCGGTGAACAGGTGCTCGCGACCGATCAGTCGCAGGAAGGCGATCCACTGCCGGTCGTTGTAGATCAGCACGCACAGCCAGCCGTCGGCGGTGCGGTACGGCCGGCGCTCGTGGACCAGCAGGCGCGGATAACCGGTCGGACCGATCGGCGGCTCGTAGCTGCGGCCCGCCAGGTGGTCGCTCAGGACCAGCTGCGCCATCGATTCGAACATCGGGACCTCGATCTGCTGGCCGCGCCCGGTGCGCGCACGCGCGACGACGGCAGCCAGGATCGCATTGACGGCGATCAGGCCGACGATGCGGTCGGCCATGGCAAGCGGCACGTAGCGGGGCTCGCCGCCGGAGGCCCGGCTCATCAGCGACGGTACCGCCGCCGCTCCCTGGATCAGGTCGTCGTAGGCCGGCCGCCCGGCATACGGTCCGCGCTCGCCATAGCCGTACAGACCGGCATAGATCAGCCGCGGATTGCGCTCGTGCAGGCGCTCCCAGCTGATGCCCAGGCGCTTCATTGCCTGGGGACGGATGTTGTAGATCACGATGTCGGCGCTGTCGGCCAGGCGGTCGAAGGCAGCCAGGCCATCGGCCGTCTTCAGGTCGAGCACGACGCTGCGCTTGTTGCGGTTGACGTGCAGGAAGATCGGCCCCATGCCCGGGTTGCGCATCGGCCCGATGCCGCGCACGTTGTCGCCCGTCGGCGGCTCGACCTTGATCACGTCGGCGCCGAAATCGGCCAGCTGCTGGGTCGCGAACGGCCCCATCAGCACCGTCGTCAGGTCGATCACGCGCAAGCCGTCGAGCGCGCCGCCGCCCGATCCGCCTTCAGCCGCGTCAGTCATCGCCGAACTCGGGCTGGCGCTTGTCGATGAAGGCATCGATCGCCTCGCGGTGCTGGGCGCTCTTGTGCGCGATCGCCTGGAAGCCGACCGACATCTGCAGCAGCGAGTCCAGCCGCAGGTGCTGCCCCTCGCGCATCAGGCGCTTGGTCATGCGCAGCGTGTTGCCCGGGTTGCGCACGATGCGGGCGGCCAGCTGGTGCGCGGTCTCGAGCAACGCCTCGGGTGCGACCACGCGCGACACCAGGCCGCAGCGCTTGGCCTCGTCAGCCGCCACCGCGTCGCCGGTGAAGGCCATCTCCATTGCCTGCGCCATGCCGACCGCGCGCGGCAGCAGCCAGGCCCCGCCATCGCCCGGAATCAACCCGACCCGGATGAAGCTTTCGGCGAAGCTGGCCGTGTCCGACGCGATGCGCAGGTCGCACATGCAGGCCAGGTCGCAGCCGGCACCGATCGCCGCGCCGTTGACGGCGGCGATCGTCGGCACCTCGAGGTTGTAGATCGCCTGGGTCAGGCGCTGGATGCCGAGCAGGTACCACTGGCGGATCGCGCTTGGCGACATCTCGTCGCCGCAGAAGCGGCGCATGTCCTTGACGTTGCCGCCGGACGAGAACACCTTGCCGGCGCCGGTGATGATGACCGCACGCACCGACAGGTCGGCGCTGATGCGCTCGCAGGCGGCGACGAATTCGTCGACCGCGCTGTTGCCGGTCAGGGCGTTGCGGCTGGCCGGGTCGTCCATCGTCAGCGTGACGACGGCGCCGGTCTGTTCGTAGTGGAGGAAAGCGGTCATCCCGGCTCCTGGTCGTGGGTCGTCGCGTGCGACGGGTCGAGGTGGTGCAGCATGAATTCGAGGCTTCGGCCCTGCCCGGGTGCGAGCAGCGCAGCGCCGATGCGGCGCTGCCACAGGGTCTCGGATCCGTAGTCGCCGCGCCATTCGTGCAGCCGGCGCGTCGCGAGCTGGAGCGGGTATTCGGCCGTGATGCCCATCGCACCGTGCACCGCGTGCGCGGTCGCCGCGCAGCGGGCGACCGCCGCGCTGGTGCGCGCCTTGGCCAGCGCGACCAGCAGGCTGCCGTGGCACGGCAGTCCGGCGGCGGCGCCCATCTCGGCGGCCATCAGCGCCGCCTGGGTCAGCTCGGCGGCTTCGGCCAGCTGCTGCTGGATCGCCTGGAAGCGGCCGATCGGACGGCCGAACTGGACCCGGTCGGCCGCGTAGGCGAGGCTCATCTGCAGCGCGCTGTCGAGCGCGCCGGCCAGCAGCGCCGATCCGATCAGCGCGCCGGCTTCCAGGCACGGCCGGGCGGCGCCGACCGGTTGTGCCTGCGCCGGCCACTGCGACCAGCGCAGGTGCGCCTGCAGGCTGCGGTGCACGCCGGTGCTGCTGCACTCGGCGCTGTCGGTCGGCAGCAGCCAGCACGCGTCGCCGCGGTTGACGAGCACCGCCGAGGCGACGCGGCCGAACGGCACCGCGCGCAGCTCGAACGGCCCGTCTTCGGGCAGCGGCGTGGCGGCGATGGTCAACGCCCCGGTCGGTGCCGGCAGGTCGTGGTCCGCGAGCAGGCGACGCACCCACATCGTCGCGCCGAGCGGCAGCGGCAGCGCGTGCCGACCGGCCGCGACCAGCACGTCGAAGACATCGTGCAGCGTCAGTCCGGCGCCGCCGGCGGCCTCGTCGAGCAGGGCGTCGGCGAAGCCGGCCTGCTCGATCTGCTGCCACGCCGCCGAGGCGTCGTCGGTGCCGCTCTCGATGGCCGCCAGCGCATGCGGCGTGGCGAGGTCGGAGAACAGTTTGCGTGCCGAATCGGCCAGCAGTTGTTTCATGGCTGGGCTCCCGCGCATCATCGCAGCCCGAGACCGCGCGCGATCATGCCGCGCAGGATCTCGCGCGTGCCGCCACGCAGTGAATAGGTGGGTGCGATCCGGCTCGCATACGCCAGCGTGCGCAGCAGTTCGTCGTCGGCAGCACCCCCTTCGTCGCTGCCGATCGCATCGGCAATCAGGTCGGGAATGGCCTGCTCGAGCGACGTGCCGAGGTCCTTCACCAGGGCCGCTTCGGTGACCGGACTGTGGCCGGCCGCCAGCCGGGCAGTGAGCGAGATCGACATCTGTCGCAGCACCGCGAGCTCGCAGGCAATCCGTCCGGCCAGCGCGAGCCACGGCTGCGCATTGCCCGGTCGGTCGGCGATGCGCCGTCGCAGGTGCTGCAGCCAGGCATCGAACAGCACGATGCTCGAATAGATGCGCTCGGGGCCGCTGCGCTCGAAGGCGAGTTCGGCGTTGACCTGGGCCCAGCCGCTGCCCTCGCTGCCGATCAGCGCTTCGTCGCTCAGCAGCACGTCGTCGAAGAAGACTTCATTGAAATGCGCATCGCCGGCGAGGTCCTCGATCGCGCGCACCTGGATGCCGGGCAGCGTCAGGTCGATCACGAACTGCGACAGCCCCTGCTGCCGATCGTCGGCCTCGCCCGAGGTGCGCACCAGCGCGATCATGTAATGCGAGCGGTGGGCGTTGGTGGTCCAGACCTTCTGGCCGCTGAGCCGCCAGCCACCGTCGACCCGGGTCGCGCGGCTGCGCACGCTGGCCAGGTCGCTGCCGGCCTGTGGCTCGCTCATGCCGATGCAGAAGAACGCCTCGGCACGGCAGATGCGCGGCAGGTAGTCGGCCTTCTGGCGCTCGGTGCCGAATTTCAGGATCAATGGACCGCTCTGTCGGTCGGCGATCCAGTGCGCCGATACCGGCGCGCCGCGGGCCAGCATCTCCTCCACCAGCACATAGCGGCTGAACGCATCCAGCCCGGCGCCGCCATGGGCCTGCGGCAGGGTCAGCCCGACCCAGCCCTGCTCCGCCATGGCGCGGCTGAACCCGGCGTCGAAGCCCATCCAGGAACGCGCCCGCAGGTCCGCCGGCATCTGCTGCAGCCGGCTGTCGAGGAAGGCGCGCACGCGCGGGCGCAGCGCCTGCGCATCGGCCGGCAGCTGCGCCAGCCCGAACGGTTCGGTCAGCGTCATGGCGCGGTGCTCAGCGCAGTCCGGCCTGGAACGCCTTCAGCGCCTCGGTGCCCGACTTGCCACGCCGGTCGAGGTTGTCGGCCCAGTCCTTGGCGACGGTTGCCATCGTCGCCTTCAGTTCGGCCTTGTCGGCCGGCGGCAGCGTCACCAGCTGCATGCCGGCGGCCTTGGACCGCTCGATGTCGCGCGCCTCATCGCGTTCGATCTGTTCGCACGCCTTGCGGGTGAGTTCCTCGCCCAGCGCGGTCAGCTCCTGCTGCACCGCCGGTGGCAGCGCGGCCCACTTCTTCTCGCTGATCAGGTAGTTGGCGACGAAGCTGCCGAAATTGTCGCCATGGGTCGAATACTTGGAGATCTTGTGCAGGTCGTAGGGCGGCAGGCTGTTGAACGGAAACAGCATGCCGTCGATCGTGCCACGCGACAGCGCCTCGTACACGTCCGGCGTCGGGATCTGGATCGGCACCGTCTTGAGCTTCTTCAGCGCCAGCTCCTTGGCCGACCCGGTGGTGCGGATCTTCTGTCCCTCCAGATCCTTCAGCGTGGCGAACGGCTTCTTCGTCACCAGCTGGTACGGCGGCAGCACGACGGTGAACAGCAGCCGCACCCCGTTCGGCTCGAAATCCTTCTTGCCGATCAGCCCGCCCGGCTTGGCCAGGTTCCAGTAAGCGAGCGTGCCCTTGCACGAGCCGTCGAATTCGAGCGGCAGCTCGGCCACCACCGACAGCGGCATCTTGTCGGTCACGAAGGCCGGCGCGACATAGGCGATGTCGACCACGCCGTTCTGCGCCAGCGACAGCATGTCCTTCGACTTGCCGAGCTGCTCGGCCGGGTAGTACTCGATGTCGACGCCCAGCTGCTTGGCCTTGAAGCGCTCGATCATCGGCTTGATCGTGTATTCGGGGATGTAGTGGCCGACCGGAAACGAGTCGGCGATCTTCATCTTGATGTTCTGGGCCGCGGCCGGAACGGCCAGGCACGCGAGTGCTGCGACGGCGATGCTGCTGATCGGCAGGGAAAGCTTCTTCATCGAACGGTCTCCTGTGGGTTGCGGGGGTGGACGCAGCGCCCGGGGCGGGTTTCCCCGGGGCGGCGCGAAGGCATCAGAGGTTCATGGTCGACGGCAGCCACAGGATGATCTGCGGGAAGGCGACCAGCACCGCCAGCAGCATCAGGTGCGCGATCACATGCGGCCAGACGCCGGCGAACACCTCCGCCAGCGGGCGGCCGGTGTAGCGTGCAACGACAAAGACATTCAGCCCGACCGGCGGCGTGACCAGTCCGACTTCTGCGGTGACGATGATGATCACGCCGAACCACACCGGATCGAAACCGAGCGAGGTGATCAATGGCAGCACCACCGGGACGGTCAGGATCAGGATCGCGATCTGGTCCATCACGAAACCGAGCACGATGTAGCCGCACAGGATCAGCGCAATGACGACCCAGCGCGACACGTCGAGCGCCGAGACCCAGGCGACGATCTGCTGCGTCGCCTGCGTGAGCGAGAAGAAGTAGCCGAAGATCTTGGCGCAGACGATGATCATGATGATCATCGTGCTCGCATGCAGCGCGCCGAGCAGTGCCTTGCCGAGCGAGGCCCGATCGATCCTGCCCGCCTTGACGGCGAGCGCGAAGGCGCCGAACGCGCCCAGCCCGGATGCCTCGGTCGGCGTCGCGACGCCGCTGTAGATCAGCCCGGTGACCGCGAAGAACAGCAGCAGCATCGGCCCGACCACACGCAGCGACGAAACCTTCTCGCGCAGCGTGTAGGCGTTGCCGGCCGGCGCCCGGGCCGGGACGCGCCAGACCAGGAACCACACCGTGGCCATGATGGTGGCGGTGACGAGCAGACCCGGGATGACGCCGGCGATCAGCAGCTGGCTGATGCTGACGTCGGCGATGATCCCGTACAGGACGAGGGCGATGCTGGGCGGAATCAGCATCGCCAAGGTGCCGGAAATCGCCACCACGCCGCCGGCGAGCTGCGGCTCGTAGCCCTGCTTGAGCATGGCGGGAATGGTGGTCGACGAGAGCGTCGCGGCCGACGCGGTGCTCGAACCGGAGATCGCGCCGAACCCCGCGCCGGCGAGCGCGGTGGCCATCGCAAGCCCGCCGGGCACCCGTCCGACCCAGGTCGCAGCCGCGCGGAACAGGCTGTCGGCCACGCCGCTCAGGATCACGAACTCGGCCATCAAAATGAACATCGGCACCGCGATCAGCTCGTAGGTGCCGGCGGTCGACAGCGGCGAGGTCGATACCACCCCGGTCAGCGCGTCGAAGCCGCCGACCAGGTAGAGACCGACCGATCCGGATGCGGCGAGCGAGAACGCGACCGGCATGCCGAGCGCCAGCAGTCCGAACATCAGCAGCACGATGGCCGCGGCGGTCATCGGCCGGGCTCCTGGGAACCCGACAAGGGCGGCAACGCGATCCACTCACTGCCGCCGAGCAGCGTGCCGAGGTGGCCGATCGCGATCAGCGCACAACGGATCGCCAGCAGACCGAAGCCGATCGGCAGCAAGGCGGTCGACAGCCAGGTCGGTACCTCGAGCCCGCTGGTGGGCGTCGCGCCCTGCAGCAGCTGGGCCAGCGTCTGGCTGGCACCGACCCAGGCGATGAAGGCGAAGACCGCCGTGGCGATCAGCATCGACACCAGCTCGAAGCGGCGTCGGGTTCGTGCCGCCACATGGTTGTGCACCAGGTCGACCGCGACGTGGGCGTGCGCGCCGAGGGCATGCGAGACCGACAGGAAGAACAGCCCGGGCAGCAGGAACAGCGAGATCACCTCATACGACCAGGTGAGCGGCGAATTGAAGAGATAGCGCAACGAGACATCGGCGACGACGACCATCATCAGCGCGAACAACAGCACGCAGGCGAGCACGGCGGCGATGCGGTCGATGCGCTGCAGGGCAGCGCTCAGACTTCGGTAGGCTCGGATCAAGCAGATCTCCGGTTGTCGTTGTTCTTCAGGGGGTGGCGCTCGTCAGGCGAGTGCCGTCTGGATGCGGCGACACGTCTGCAGCAGTCGGTCCGCATGCTGCCGGGTCAGCGGCCGGAAGCGCTGGATCGGTCCACCGGCGGTGACCACATAGCACTCGTCGCCGATGCGCACGCTGCTGGCGATCGCCATCAGGTCGGCGATGTTCTCGCCCACCACCTGGTACCAGCCGAGCGCGCGATGTTCGACGATCTCGCTGCGAAGCCGCTGTGGATCGGTGATGGTCTGTGGCGTGCGCGGGTCCAACACCAGCCGCTGCAGCGTGCGGTCGAGTTCGGGCTCGGTCAGCGTGCCCAGTACCGCCTTGCCGCTGGCCGAGCAGTGCAGCGCCTTGGTCTCGCCGACCAGCGGCGAGAAGCGCACGCTCTGCCGACTCTCCACCACGTCGAGGTAGGTCACCGCATCGCCCTGGCGCTTCGCGACCAGCACCGTTTCGGCAATTTCCTCGGACAGGCGGGACAGGAACGGATGGATGCGATCGAGCAGCGACACCCCGGCCGCGATCAGCGCAGTCATCCGCTCGAGCCGCTTGGTCAGGTAGTAACCGTCGTGCCGGCTGACCTCGTACAGGTAGCCTGCCTGCTGCAGCGAACGGATGAGCGCGTGCGCCGACGAAACCGGGATGGCGGTCTTGTCCGCGATCGACGACAGCGTGAGCGGCGTCTGCTCGCGGGCAAACAGCTCGATCAGCTCGAACGTCCGGTCGGCGGTCTTGATGCCCATCTTTCACAACCGTGAAACAGTTTTCATTTGCATGGAATTCTAGGCATGCCCCGCGAATCGGCAACCCGGGGCAATGGCGATTGACATCGGCGACTTCATCTGCTGGCAAGCGCGGTCAGAACACAACAAGGTAAGAACGTGTTGCGCGAGTCCCTCGTGGCAGGATCTCGTCGCATGCGCGCTTAAACTGCGGCTCCTGGACGTTTTCTCCGCCCGTCGTCGCGGCAGCCGGTGTTCGGCGCGCCGACGACAGCGCGGTGCCCTGTGGTGCGGCCCCGACGCGCAGCCCCGTTCAGGTCGCCCCGAGCCGTAGCGCGTGCCTTTTCCTGAGTGAGTTCCGATTGCGACTGCGCTACCTGCTGACCGGCTGCATGCTGCTCGCGTTCATCCTTGTCGGACTGCGACTGGTGCAGATCGACCGGGCCACGCGCGAGTCCGAAGGGCTGCAGTCCGAGCAGGCCGATGTGCAGCGGATTGCGCGCGACGCAGCGCGGCTGCTCGAACACGGCCAGCAATACCTGCTCAGGCCGACGCCCGATGGTGCCCGCCGGTGGCACACGGCGCATGCCGATCTGGCGCGCGCGGTGCGGCGCGACGCCGCCAACGCAGACCTGTCTCTCAGCGATGGAGCGACCCTTCAATCACTGGTCGAGCGGCTGCCTGCCGTCTTCGATGGCCTGTCGGCCCTCGAAGGCGCGACGCGCCGCGAGGAGATCGGCGACCTGTTGCACGACCTGACGCGCCGGATCAGCGACACCGCGTTCTCACGCGCCGATGCGCTGACCGAGCAGCGCCGCGCCCAGGACCTGCGACAGCGCCGCGACACGCTGACCGCACAGCTCAGCCTGCTGGCACTGATGGCGCTGCTGTCGGTGGTGATCGTCTACCGGGTGTTGATGCCGATCGGGCGCCTGCGCGCCGCAGCCCAGGCGGTCGAGCGCGGTGACCTCGGAGCGCGCAGTGCACTGCGCGGGCGCGATGAATTCGCCCAGTTCTCTCGCGCCTTCGACCTGATGGTCGAATCACTGCAGCAGCGCAACGAATCCCTGCAGGCGAGCAACCGGCGCCTGCGACGCAGCGAGAGCTTTCATGCGCGCGCCGCCCGGATCGCCGGACTCGGCAGCTGGGAGTTCGATCTGGTCAGCAACGAAGTGCGCTGGTCGGAACAGACGCGCCGCATTCACGAGGTGGACGACGACTACGAGCCGAGCATGGAGCAGGCCTTTGCCTTCTATCCGCTGGCGGCGCGCCAGGAGTTGCGAACCACGATGGATGCAGCGATCGAGCGCCACCAGAGCTGGGACCTCGAACTGCCGTTCATCACCGCCTCCGGACGCCATCGCTGGGTGCGTGCATCGGGCGCGGCCGAATACGAGGGCGGCCAGCCGGTGCGGCTCGCCGGCGCGTTCCAGGATGTCACCGAACGCCGCGCAATGGAACAGGAACTGCGGCTGGCCACCCGCGAGGCGAAGGCGGCCAACGCCGCCAAGAGCGCCTTCCTGTCGAACATGAGCCATGCGGTGCGCACGCCCATGAATGCGGCCATCGGGCTCGGCTACCTGCTGCGTCGCACCCGACTCGACGACAAGCAGCGCGAGCTGGTCGACAAGCTCGAGCAGTCGAACGAATCGCTGCTCGGCGTGGTCGAGGACGTGCTCGACCTGTCGAAGATGGAAGCCGGCGAGCTGTCGCTTGCGGTCCAGCCATTCGACCTGTCGCAGCTGATCGCCGAGACCGCCGAGCGCGTGCGGCCGCAGGCCGAGCGCAGCGGGCTGGCCTTCGAGATCGAGCTCGGCGCCGGACTGCCGACGCGCGTCAACGGCGACCGGGCTCGCATCCGGCAGATCGTGGTCAACCTGCTGAACAACGCGATCCGCTATACCGAGAGCGGCAACGTGCGCCTGGGCGTCAGCCACACGGCGCGCGGCGACGACGGCATCACGGTCGAGATCAGCGTCGAGGACAGCGGCGTCGGGATTGCGGCAGCGACGCTGGACCGGCTGTTCATGCCGCTCGGCGCGCAGGATTCGCGCGCACTCGCCCATCCGATCGGCACCGGACTGGGGCTGTCGATGGTCAAGACGCTGACCGAGCTGATGGCCGGCGAGGTGCACGCGAGCAGCACGCCGGGTCTGGGCAGCCAGTTTCGCATCCGGCTGCCGCTGACCCTGGCGAGCGACGAGGTGGCGGCCGAGGTCCCTCGTCCGTTCGCGGTGCTGCTCGCCGATGCCGACGCCACCGCCCGCGACCGCATCGCCGATGCGGCGCACGCACTCGCCTGGGATGTCGACACGGCCGCCGCGGTCGACGAGCTGCTGCAGCGGCTGCGCACGCGCGCGACCGGCGAACGGCCGATCGAGGCGCTGCTGCTCGACGCGCCGCTGCCCGGCGGCGGCGAGGTGGCGCAGCTGGTCGAGGCGGTGCGCCGCGAACCCGGTTGTGCCGCGCTGCCGATCGTCCTGCTCGTCGACCCCGGCGACGCAGCCGACCCGCGCCGGATCGAGCCCGCCGGTCGGGCGGACGCGATCCTGGCCAAGCCGGTCGATGCCGCGCGGCTGTTCAATGCGGTCAACGCGGCGCTGGCACGGCACCGGGTCGATGGCGGTCGCCTCGCACGCGGCAGCCGACTCGATCAGGCCGGGCTGGTCCGGCTGACCGGCGTGCAGGTGCTGGTGGTCGACGACAGTGCCATCAACCAGGAGGTGATCCAGCGCATCCTGGTCGGCGAGGGAGCCCAGGTCACGCTCGCACCGGACGGCGAACAGGCGATCGCGTTGCTGCGCGACGCGCCACAGCGATTCGACGCGGTGCTGATGGACGTGCAGATGCCGCTGCTCGACGGCAACATGGCCACACGGCGCATCCGCGGCGAGCTCGGGCTCGGTCACCTGCCGGTGATCGCCCTGACCGCCGGCGCGCTGGCGACCGAACGCAAGCGCTCGCTCGAAGCCGGCATGGACGATGTGCTGACGAAACCGATCGACGCGGCCCAGATGATCGACATCCTGCAGCGCCACGTCGTGCAGGCACGCGGCGCCATGCTGCCGGTGGCCGCACTGGCCGCACCGGCTGATCCGGCGCCGGTCGAACTGCCTGAACTCGTCGGCATCGATGCAGCGCTCGCGCAGGCCCGCTTCGGCGGCGATGTCGATGGCTTTGCCGCCGCGCTGGCCGCGCTGCTGCATGAATTCGATCCGATCGCCGCGGCGCGCCGGTTGCCGCCGCCCGGGCAGGCGCGGCATGCCCTGGCCGAGCACATGCACCAGCTGGCCGGGGCCGCCATCGCCCTCGGCGCCGCCGCGGTGGCTGCGCGCGCCAGCGCGGCCGAGAACGGCCTGCGACGGGCCCAGCGCGACACCGAGTGCGCGCTGCTGCTCGATGTGCTTGCGGCCAGCTGGCTGCCCCTGCGCGAGGTCTGCAATGAGTGGCTTCAGCAGCGGGCACCGTCGCTGCCGGGCGGTCCGGCGTCCGCGCGCCCTGCCCTGGGTTGACCGCGGTCGGCCGACCGGCTGCGGCGCCACCGGCCGGCGCAGCCGGGCTGCGCAGCGGATCGCGTATCGTCGCGTCGATGCAACCCGTCCTCTCCATCGAAGGCCTGTCGAAAACCTACCCGGGCGGACACGCCGCGCTGCGCGACATCGACCTGCAGATCGCGCCCGGCGAGATCTTCGCGCTGCTCGGTCCGAACGGTGCCGGCAAGACGACGCTGATCAGCATCCTGTGCGGCATTGTCAACGCCAGCAGTGGCAGCGTCCTTGTCGGCGGACACGACATCGTGCGTGACTACCGGGCTGCCCGGTCGATGATCGGGCTGGTGCCGCAGGAGCTCACCACCGATGCCTTCGAGACCGTCTTCAACACCGTGTCGTTCAGCCGCGGCCTGTTCGGCAAGCCGCCGGCGCCGGCACTGATCGAGAAGATCCTGCGCGACCTGACGCTGTGGGACAAGAAGGACAGCCGGATCATCACGCTGTCGGGCGGGATGAAGCGCCGCATGATGATCGCCAAGGCGCTGTCGCACGAACCGCAGCTCTTGTTTCTCGACGAGCCGACCGCCGGCGTCGACGTCCGGCTGCGGCGCGAGATGTGGCAACTGGTGCACGAGCTGCGCACCACCGGCGTGACCATCATCCTGACCACCCACTACATCGACGAGGCCGAGCAGATGGCCGACCGGGTCGGGGTCATCAACAAGGGCCGGATCGTGCTGGTCGAGCGCAAGGCGGATCTGATGCGCCGCTTCGGCGAGAAGCAGCTCACGCTCGACCTGCAGCACCCGCTGGCCGGGCTGCCGCCACCGCTCGCCGGCCTGGCGCTGGCACTGTCCGACGACGGGCTGCAGCTGACCTATCGCTACGACGCGAATGCGGAGCACAGCGGCATCGGCGAGCTGCTGAACACCCTGAATGCACTGGGCATCGCCTTTCGCGACCTGCGCACGACGCAGAGCTCGCTCGAGGACATCTTCGTTGAACTCGTCCGGGACCCGGCATGACGACACTCAACTGGCATGCGGTGCGTGCCATCTACCTGTTCGAGATGGCACGCACCCGGCGCACGCTGATGCAGAGCGTGATCTCGCCGGTGATCTCCACCTCGCTCTATTTCATCGTCTTCGGCGCCGCCATCGGCACCCGCATTCCCGAGATCGACGGCGTCTCATACGGCGCCTTCATCGTGCCGGGATTGATCATGCTGTCGCTGCTGACCCAGAGCATCTCGAATGCGTCGTTCGGCATCTACTTTCCGAAGTTCAGCGGCACGATCTACGAGCTGCTGTCGGCGCCGGTGAGCTGGATCGAGACCGTGCTCGGCTACGTCGGCGCAGCCGCAAGCAAGTCGATCGTGCTCGGACTGATCATCCTGGCGACCGCCGGCGTGTTCGTCCCGTTGCAGGTCATGCACCCGCTGTGGATGCTGACCTTCCTGGTCCTGACCGCGGTCACCTTCAGCCTGATCGGCTTCATCATCGGCATCTGGGCCGACGGATTCGAGAAGCTGCAGGTGGTGCCGCTGCTGATCGTCACGCCACTGACCTTCCTCGGTGGCACCTTCTACTCGATCGACATGCTGCCGCCGTTCTGGCAGGGTGTCGCGCTGCTCAACCCGGTGGTCTACCTGGTCAGCGGCTTCCGCTGGAGCTTCTACGGTTCAGCTGACGTGCCGGTGGCCTGGCAGCCTGCTGATGACGCTTGCCTTCCTCGGCGCCGGCCTCGGCATGGTGATCTGGATCTTCAGGACCGGCTGGAAGCTGCGCAGCTGACCGGCGGCTGATGGCGCAGACGGGATCCGCCCGAGCGCCACGGCGGGCGAGCAGGGTCGCAGTGGAGATCAGCGCGGGCGCGCCGGCGCGCCTGCGCCGGTCGCCAGGCGCTGCTTCGCCTGCTCGGCGGTGGCCTCCAGCCGCCACTGCATCGGTACCGCCACCAGCAGCGGCAGCAGGTAGTACATCGCACGGTAGAGCAGCAGGGCACCGATGATGTCGGCGGTCGGCAGCCGGCTGCCGAGCAGCCCGACGAAGACCGCCTCGAGCACGCCGAGGCCGGCCGGCACATGCGCGATCACGCCCGCGACCGCGGCGATCAGCAGCGTGGCGAGCGCGCTCGCGTAATCGACGCGCTGTTCGAACAGCACGTAGATCACGCCCGCGATCACCGCCCAGTTGACGGCCGAGGCAAGCAGTTGCAAGGCCGCCAGCCGCGCATCCGGCAGCGTGATGGTGTGCGTGCTGACCTGCCACTCGCGCCGCCTGGACAGCATGCACGCCAACTGCCAGGCGAGCGCCACCGTGAACATGAGCGCACCGATCAGCCGCAGCGGCGCGCCGTCGATCGGCCAGTCATCGGGCAGTGCGGGCGGTGCGACCATCAGCACCAGCCCGCCGAGCAGCAGATAGCCGAGCCAGTTGGTCAGCATGCTGGTCGCCAGGATGGTGGTCGTCTGCTCCGGTCCGATGCCCTGGCGTGAATAGAGCCGATAGCGGAACGCCATGCCGCCGATCAGCGCCCCGAGGTTGAGGTTGAAGGTGTAGCTGACGAAGGTGGTGGCCATCACACGCAGTTTCGGCAGCCGGTGCCCGGTGACACGGCGTCCGAACAGGTCGAAGCTGCTGTAGATCAGGTGGCTGGTGGCGGCCAGCAGCGCGGCCAGCGCCAGCGTTCCCCAGCGTTCGCTGACGCATCGAATCACCGACCTTGCGACCAGTCGATCGAACGCGCCTGGTCGACGATCAGCCACGCCACCAGCGCGAAGAAGGCGATGGTGACGAACGCGCTTGAACCACGGCCACCAGCGCTGGTTGCGGATCGACCGGATGCGCGCCCATCCCGAAGCAGGCTGCGTACCGCGCGGCGGCACCGGGGATGACGGCTGGACCTGCATCACCGGTTCACAGGCGCATGCGGCGCTGCACTGCGCGCGATGCTCGGGATGCGCGGCGCCCAGCGCGGGAAATGACGCAGGAAGTGGAAGACCAGCGTGTTGCGCAGCACGGTCCAGCGGCTCGATGGCTCGAGTTCCTCGGCGCGGATGGCGCGGCAGTCGTTGTCGATCAGGTGCTGCAGCCGTTCGCCCAGGGTCCGGTTGAAGGCACGGTCGCGCACCACGATGTTGGCCTCCAGGTTGAGCGACAGGCTGAGCGGATCGAGGTTGCTCGACCCGATCGTCGCCCACTCGTCGTCGACGATCGCGACCTTGCCGTGCAGCGGGCGGCGGCAGTATTCCTGCACCTTGACGCCGGCGCGCAGCAGGTTCTCGTACAGGGTGGCGGCGGCCTTTTGCGCGATCGGCATGTCGGGCTCGCCCTGCAGGATCAGCGTCACATCGACGCCGCGCCGGGCCGCCTTGCGCAGTTCGCGGATGAAGCGGTAGCCGGGGAAGAAATAGGCGTTGGCGATCACGATGCGCTGGCGTGCGGAACGGATCGCCGCGCCGGTAATGGCGTTCGATGTCGTCACGGTGGTGGCGGTTGTCGCGCGTGACGAACAGCACCTCGGCATCGCCGACCGGCGGCGGTGCCTCGATCCGCGGTGCGCCGGCGCAGCCAGCGCCGGCTCGGCTGCGCGACCCGCGCCGCGGCGCGCGCGAAATGCAGCATGGTTCCGACGATCGGGCCGCGCACCTCGGCCGCGTAGTCCTGCTTGGCCTGCGGGCCGAAATCGCCCAGGTGATCGGCCGAATAATTGATGCCGCCGATGAAGGCGATCTGTCCGTCGATGACGACCAGCTTGCGGTGCATGCGGCGCAGCACGTTCAGTCGCAGCCCGAACAGCCGCGGCATCGGATCGAAGACCTTGAACCGCACGCCGGCCTCGGTCAGGCTGCGTGACGAACTGCTCGGACAGATCGGGCGAACCGTAGCCGTCGACCAGCACGCTGACCTGCACGCCGCGCTGCGCGGCCGCAAGCAGAACCGCATGCAGCTCGCGGCCGACCTTGTCGTCGAACAGGATGAAGGTCTCGAGCAGCACCTCGGTGCGCGCGGCGCCGATCGCCTCGAAGACGCGCGGGATAGAAGGCCTCGCCATTCTCGAGCAGCGTGACCTGGTTGCCGCCGACCCAGCGCCGGCTCACAGCGTCACCTCCGCGGCGAGCGGCGCATGGTCCGACAGGCGCGACCACGGGTGGCGGTGCAGCATGATCGGCTTGTGCCGGGTCGCATTGCGCACGTAGATGCGGTCGAGCTGCAGCACCGGAAAGCGGGCCGGAAAGCTGCGCGCGAGGCGGCCATTGGCGCTGTGGAAGACCTCGTCGAGCCCGCAGCGGCGCAGGATGTCGCTGGCGCGCCGGCGCCAGTCGTTGAAATCGCCGGCCACCATCACCGGTGCGTCGGCCGGCACCTCGTCGCGGATCATGGCGCCGAGCAGGTCGAGCTGGCGCCGGCGATGCCCTTCGCGCAGCCCGAGGTGCACGCACACGACGTGCAGCCGGCGATCGATGTGCGGCAGGTCGAGCACGCAGTGCAGCATGCCGCGGCGCTCCGGCCCGTGGACCGAGATGTCACGGTTCTCGTGCGAGATGATCGGAAATTTGGACAACACGGCATTGCCATGATCGCCATGCGGATAGACCGCGTTGCGCCCATAGGCGAAATCACCCCAGATCTCGTCGGCCAGGAATTCGTAGTGCGGCGCCTCCGGGTAGTTGGCGAAGCGACGCGAGTGCATGCGGTGCGAGCCCTGCACCTCCTGCAGGAAGACGACGTCGGCCGCCACCTCGCGCACCGCCTCGCGCAGGTCGTGCAGGATGAAGCGCCGGTTGAACGAAGAGAATCCCTTGTGTGTATTGACGGTCAGAACGCGCAGGGTGAAGGCTTCGAGCCGGTTGCGCCGATTCGGCAGCGGAGGGGCTCGCGGTGGCGGTGGGTGTGTCACTGTGCAGTCACCGGGGGTTTGTAGCGTGAAGCGCTGCCCCAGGCTGTAGGACGGGGCGAACAAATTGCTGTCGCCCCACTCCGGCGCAATGCAGCATGCGCCGGACCCGCTGCATCCCTAGAATCGGCTGGTCGGCGCCAGCGACGACCCCCAGTTCAACCGGACCTAGCCATGGACCAGCGGACCTCGATCTTTCGACTGCGCATCGAACGCGCCCGTGACGCGATGCGGGCCGCCGGCCTGGATGCGCTGCTGGTGCCGTCGAGCGATCCCCATCTGTCCGAGTACCTGCCCGAGCGCTGGCAGGCGCGCCAGTGGCTGTCGGGCTTCACCGGGTCGATGGGAACGCTGGCGCTGACACTCGACGAAGCGGCGTTGTTTGCCGACAGCCGCTACTGGACGCAGGCCGAGGCCGAACTCGCCGGCAGCGGCATCGAACTGGTGCAGCATCCCGACCGGCGCAGCGACCCACCACCTGGACTGGCTGGCAGCGCGTCTCGGCCCGGGTGCGGTGCTCGGCGTCGACGGTGATGTGATCGGCCTGTCGGCCGCGCAGGCGTTGCGGCAGGTGATCGATCGCTGCCGGTGCCGCGCTGCGCACCGATGTCGACGTGCTGCAGGCGGCCTGGCCGGAGCGCCCCGACCTGCCGGCGGCCGCCGGTCTGGGAGCACCGCCCGCCCCATGCGCCGCTGTCGCGCGCCGCCAAGCTCGGGCAGGTGCGCCAGGCGATGGCCGCAGCACGGTGCGACCCACCACCTGATCTCGACCCTCGACGACATCGCCTGGCTGCTCAACCTGCGCGGCGCCGACGTCAGCTACAACCCGGTCTTCCTGGCCCACGCGCTGGTCGATCCGGACGCGCGTCACGCTGTTCGTCGGTGCCGGCAAGATCGATCACGCGCTCGAGCAGGTGCTGCTGGCCGACGGTGTCCGGCTTGCCGACTACGCCTCGATCGGTGCCGCCCTCGGCGCCCTGCCGGCTGGCGCCACCGTGCTGATCGACCCGCGTCGGGTCACCCTCGGCGTTGCGCGAACGGATTGCCGCGGCGGCGCGCGTGGTCGAGGCGATCAACCCGAGCACGCTTGCTGAAGAGCCGCAAGAGCGAGCCCGAGATCGACCACATCCGCGCCACGATGGCGCAGGACGGGGCGGCGATGTGCGAGTTCTACGCCTGGTTCGAGCAGGCGCTGGCCGATCCGGCGCAGCGTGGCCGGATCACCGAGCTGACGGTCGATGCCGAACTGACCGCCGCGCGCGCCCGGCGCCCCGGCTTCATCGGTCCGAGCTTCGCGACCATCGCCGGATTCGGCGCCAACGGTGCGATGCCGCACTACCGCGCGACCGACGACGTCGCATGCGGTGATCGCACGCGCCCGACGGCGGCGGCACACTGCTGCTGATCGATTCCGGCGGCCAGTATCTGGGCGGCACGACCGACATCACCCGTGTCTGGCCGATCGGCGAGCCGAGCGCGGCGCAGCGTCGCGACTACACGCTGGTGCTGAAGGGCACGCTGGCACTCAGCCGCACGCGTTTTCCGCGCGGCACGCTGTCGCCGATGCTCGATGCGATCGCGCGCGCGCCGCTGTGGCAGCACGGCCTCGATTTCGGGCACGGCACCGGCCACGGCGTCGGCTACTGCCTGAATGTCCACGAGGGCCCGCAAAGCATCTCGCGCACCATCCCCGAGCGCTGCGATGGCGATGCAGCCCGGCATGGTCACGAGCATCGAACCCGGCGTGTACCGGCCCGGGCAGTGGGGCGTGCGGATCGAGAACCTGGTCGTCAATGTCGTCGGCCGAGGCGGCCGAGGGCGACGCCTTCGGCGAATTTCTCGAATTCGAGACGCTGACGCTGTGTCCGATCGACACCCGCTGCATCGAGCGCAGCCTGCTGCGCGCCGACGAGATCGACTGGCTCGACCGTTACCACGCGACCGTGCGCGAGCGCATCGCGCCACTGGTCGACGGGCCGGCGCGCGACTGGCTGTTGCGGCGCACCGCGCCGGTCTGAATCGACGCCGGCGCCGCGTCCTGGACATCCGGGTCGGCGCTTGCTGCAACTCCCGATCGACGCCCGACAGCGCCGCGCTCAGCTGCGCGTCATCGACGCATTCAATGCCTGTTCGAGCAGGGCCAGGCTGTCGCGCAGGTGCGCGCGCGCCTCGATCGACAACGCACTGCGCCTGGCGGCGCGGCGCAGATCGTGCTGCAGATCGACCGCATTCATGCGCATCAGGCTCAGTGCATCGGGCGGCATCGCCGGCGCGCCATCGGTCAGCAGGTGATGACACCCGTTTCAGGTGGGCGCGCTGCAGGTTGCGGCGCATGCGGTCGATGTCGCCACCGGTCTTCAGCTCGCTCCAGACCGCCGCCTGCACCGTCGAATAGACCTCGGGCAGCGTCAGCAGCTGGCGCCGTTCGACCTGCGGCAGGTACAGCGGCAGGTCGAGCACCCGGGTCGCGGTGCCGGCGCTGAACAGCCGTTCGAGCGCAACCGACTGCACCTGCAGCACCGCCGCCGGAATGCTGACCGGCCCGCCGCGGTCCCATTCGTTGTAGTCCGGCGCCAGATTGGCCAGGAACTCCGGCTTGAAGCTGAAGCTGTCGGCGCTGAAGATGCCCTGCGTCAGGAACTTCGAGCGCCTCGCGCTGCTTCTCCGGCGCCACCGGCGTGAAGGCACGCCGCCCGGTGGTGCCCGGCAGGTCACGCACCGCGTGCATGCCGCCGACGTATTTGCCGACCAGGTCGGTCGCCCGGCCGAGCTGGCGGAACCCGCCCAGCACGACGCGCCGCTGGCGCGTCGCATCCTCGCCCGGCAGCGGCGCCGCGCTGCTGCACCCGTTGCCACAGCTCGCGCGACAGCAGCAGCCGCTTGCGATAGAAATCGAGCGGATCGTCGCCGAGGTCGAAGCGGTTGGCGAGCGGGTCGATGCCGTCGCCGTCGGCATCGGCATCGCTGTCATCGGCGTAGGCGAGCAGCGGATCGGTGCTGCTGCGCGCCGCGATGCGCTGCAGTTCGGCGTCGAGGCCGGGCTCGTCGATCGGCTTGTAGGCATATTCGATCGCCCAGTAGTCGTAGGGACCGATGGTGCGTGTTGTTCAGCGCCGCCTGCGGCTCGCCCTTGAGCGCGAGGTTGTAGGCGTTGTAGTCCATCACCGAGCCCGAGATGCCGTGCTGCTCGGTGTAGTCGCGGTCGCGCAGCTGGTCGCGGCGCACCACCGTCGAGCCCTTGAAGTTGTGCTTCAGCCCGAGCGTGTGGCCGACCTCGTGCATGATCGTGTCCTTGATCACCGCCTGCACGAAGGCCTCGGCCTCGGCGCTGTCGGGCGCCAGGTCGCCGCGCGCTTCGAGCATGTCGAGCGCGAAGTGCATCTCGCCGGCGGCCTGGTGCGCATAGCTGCAGGCCTCGTCGTGCCGGTGGTCCCACCAGCTGCCGCCGGCTTGCCGTTGCGCCTCGTCGCGGCGCGACGCTGCGTGCGCCACCTCCTCGACGATCAGCCGGCGCGCGCTGCGGCCGAAGACGTCGCTCATGCCGATGTCGGCATCGAAGATCTCGCCGGTGCGCGGATCGGACCGGCTCGGGCCGATGGCGAAGCCGACGTCGGCACCGACGAACCAGCGCACCGAGGCATGGCGCGCGTCCATGTTGTCCCAGTCGGCGTCGTCGGGCTGCTGCCGCACCTGGATCGCGTCGATGAAGCCGATCCGGTCGAAGGCCTTGTTCCACTCGAGGATGCCCTCCTCGACCGACTTGCCGGTACTGCGGCGGGATGTTGCGGTCGAGCCAGAAGACGATCGGCTGCCGGGGCTCGCGAGCGCTCGGCCGACGGATCCTGCTTCTCGAGCCGCCAGCGCTTGACCAGGTGCTGGCGCGGATTGGCCTTCAGGTCGTTGCTGAGGTCGGTCACGACGTGGCTGAAGTGCCCGAGCCGCGGATCGGTGCGCGCGCGCGACCATCGGCACCTCGGCCGGCTTGGCGAAGTTGTAGACGAAGCCGACGAACAGGCTGCGCGGGTCGGGCAGCGTCTTCGGCAGGCGGACTTGGCGGCCGCAGCCGGGATGCGCGCCGTCCAGTAGTGCACCCGCGTCGCGAATGCGGTCAGGTCCTCGGTCGACGCGGATCTTCTCGAAGAAGGAATTGCCGCGGTCGAGCGACAGCGGCAGCTTGTAGGCACGCTCCAGCGCGGTCGAATAGGAGGCAATGTCGCCGAGCAGGAACGACGCGTCGATCAGCACCGCCCCGCTGTCCGGATGCGGCGCACCGACGACCGCAGCCGAAGCCGAGCAGGCTGTGCGAGAACGCCTGCTCGACCGCAGCGCGCATGGCCGGGCCGGTCGGCGCTGTATTCGGCATTGAGCGCGACCAGCTGCACCTGTCTGGTGCCGATCCTGCGAAAGGCGGCCAGCCACGACGGGCCCATCTGACTCGCATACAGGCCGCGCTCGCCGACCGAGCTGGCGACGTTGACCGACAGCAGGATCGGCTGATCGAACTGCCCCGGCGCGAGCTCGATCCACACCTTGTCGTCCTTGCGCCAGACCGGCAGGTAGCCTGCCTGCCGCTCGGCGCCCTTGACGACCTCGTCGAACGGCTTTTCCCTGGAAGCCGACGCATCGGACGGCTTGCGCGGCGCGGCGCCCGGCCCGGAGCCGGAGGCAGCCTGCCGTGGTCACCGGCTCCGACGGCAACCGCGCCAGCGTCGACACCGTTGCGCAGCCGGTGCCGAGGGCGCCGATCAGCAGACACACAGCGAGGCCCACCAGCGCGGTACGCGCCCATTCCGACTCGAACTCATCTCGCCACCAACCCGCCAGCCAGGGTTCACAGACCGGTGGCTGCGGCTGGCGCACGCACCGGTACCGGCACTTCATGCAAGCGCCGGGCCCGCCGATTGAACCTCCGGCGCCGCGACGGGACAAGCCGGTAAAACCCGCCTCCCGCCGCGGATGCGGGGGTTCGTCTACTTCAGCGCCTTGTAGCGCACCCGCTTCGGCCGCGCGCCTTCCTCGCCCAGGCGCTTGCGCTTGTCGGCCTCGTACTCCTGGTAGTTGCCGTCGAAGAAGACCCACTTCGAGTCGCCCTCGGCGGCCAGGATGTGGGTCGCGATGCGGTCCAGGAACCAGCGGTCGTGGCTGATCACCATCACGCTGCCGGCAAACTCGAGCAGCGCATCCTCGAGCGCGCGCAGGGTTTCCACGTCGAGGTCGTTCGACGGCTCGTCGAGGAACAGCACATTGCCGCCTGCCGCCAGCGTCTTGGCCAGGTGCAGCCGGCCGCGCTCGCCGCCGGACAGGTTGCCGACCAGTTTCTGCTGGTCGTTGCCCTTGAAGTTGAAGCGGCCGAGGTAGGCGCGGCTGGGCATCACGAACTTGCCGACGACGATGTTGTCGAGTCCGCCGGACACGTCCTGCCACACCGTCTTGTCGCCTTCGAGCGATTCGCGGCTCTGGTCGACGAACGCCATCTTGACCGTCTTGCCGATCTTGACCTCGCCGCTGTCGGCCTGCTCCTTGCCGGAGATCAGCTTGAACAGCGTCGACTTGCCGGCGCCGTTCGGGCCGATGATGCCGACGATCGCACCGGCGGGCACCTTGAAGCTCAGGTCGTCGATCAGCACCCGGTCGCCGAAGCTCTTGCTGACGTTGACGAACTCGATCACCTCGTGGCCCAGGCGCTCGGCGACCGGGATGAAGATCTCGTTGGTCTCGTTGCGCTTCTGGTAGTCGACGTCGGAGAGTTCCTCGAAGCGTGCCAGGCGCGCCTTGCTCTTGGCCTGGCGACCCTTCGGGTTCTGGCGCACCCACTCCAGCTCCTTCTTCATCGCGCGGGTGCGCGCATCCTCGGTGCGCTGCTCCTGCTCCAGGCGCGCCTCCTTCTGATCCAGCCAGGTGCTGTAGTTGCCCTTGTACGGGATGCCGTAGCCGCGGTCGAGTTCGAGGATCCACTCGGCCGCGTTGTCGAGGAAGTAGCGGTCGTGGGTGATCGCGACCACCGTGCCGCTGTAGCGCTGCAGGAACTGCTCGAGCCAGTCGACCGATTCGGCGTCGAGGTGGTTGGTCGGCTCGTCGAGCAGCAGCATGTCGGGCTTGGACAGCAGCAGCCGGCACAGCGCGACACGGCGCTTCTCGCCGCCCGACAGCTGTCCGATCACCGCATCCCACGGCGGCAGCCGCAGCGCGTCGGCGGCCAGTTCGAGCTGCAGGTCGGTGTTCTCGGAACCGGCCGCGGCGATGATCGCCTCGAGCTCGGCCTGCTCGGTGGCGAGCTTGTCGAAATCGGCATCCGGCTCGGCATACTCGGCATAGACCTGCTCGAGCCGCTGCTTGGCGGCGAGCACGCCGCCGATCCCCTGCTCGACCGCCTCGCGCACGGTCTGCTCGTCCTGCATCACCGGCTCCTGCGGCAGGTAGCCGATCTTCAGGCCCGGCATCGGCGTCGCCTCGCCCTCGATGTCCTTGTCGATGCCGGCCATGATCTTCAGCAAGGTGCTCTTGCCGGAGCCGTTCACGCCGAGCATGCCGATCTTCGCGCCAGGGAAGAAGCTGAGCGAGATGTCCTTGAGGATCTGACGCTTCGGCGGGACGATCTTGCCGACGCGGTTCATCGTGAATACATATTGCGCCATGGTGCCTGCCTGTTCCGGGTGTGCAAAACCCTCGATTATCCGGGACGAGCCAAAGTTGGGCCTCGGGCACGCCTGAAACATCCACTTGCGGCAAATACCACGCCGAACCCGCGGACTGAGGGTTTTCCATGCTTGAAATGCGGCGAAGCTTCACCTCACCGGGTAGAATGGCCGCACCAAGCCGGTCACCAGTCGCCGGTTTGACGTCATCCTGACCTCGAGCCCCTGCGCTCACACCACCTTCTGCCTGCGACTGGCGCTCCCGCTGTGCGAGCGACGGGCCGATCCCCGTTGGAACCCCATGTCCTTTGAATCACTCGGCCTCGCCGAGCCCTTGCTGCGTGCCGTGCACGAGCAGGGATACACCACGCCGACCCCGATCCAGGCCCAGGCGATTCCGCTGGTGCTGACCGGCGGCGACCTGATGGGCGGCGCCCAGACCGGCACCGGCAAGACCGCCGGCTTCGTGCTGCCGATGCTGCACCGCCTGATGGCGCAACCGGCCGAGCGCGATGCGCGCGGTCGTGCGCCGATCCGCGCGCTGATCCTGACGCCGACGCGCGAGCTCGCGGCCCAGGTCGAGGAAAGCGTGCGCAACTACGGCAAGTACAGCAAGCTCACCAGCATGGTGATGTTCGGCGGCGTCGGCATGCAGCCGCAGATCGACAAGCTGCGCCGCGGCGTCGACATCCTGGTGGCCACGCCCGGCCGCCTGCTCGACCATGCCGGCCAGCGCACGCTCGATCTGAGCCGGATCGAGATCTTCGTCCTCGACGAAGCCGACCGCATGCTCGACATGGGCTTCATCCATGACATCAAGAAGGTGCTTGCGATCGTCCCGGCGAAGAAGCAGAGCCTGCTCTTCAGCGCGACCTTCAGCGACGAGATCAAGGCACTGGCCGATCGGCTGCTGAACAAGCCGGCGCTGATCGAGGTGGCACGCCGCAACCAGACCAACGACGCGATCGAGCAGCTGGTGCATCCGGTCGGCCGCGAGAAGAAGAAGGACCTGCTGGTCCACCTGATCAAGGCAGAACGACTGGCGTCAGGTGCTGGTCTTCACGCGCATGAAGCACGGCGCGAACCGGCTCGTCGATCACCTGAACGAGCAGGGCATCAGCGCGATGGCGATCCACGGCAACAAGAGCCAGAGCGCGCGCACCAAGGCGCTGGCCGATTTCAAGTCGGGCGACCTGACCTGCCTGGTGGCGACCGACATCGCCGCCCGCGGCATCGACATCGACCAGCTGCCGCACGTCGTCAACTACGAGCTGCCGAACGTCCCGGAGGACTATGTGCACCGGATCGGCCGCACCGGCCGCGCCGGCTCGCAGGGCGAGGCGGTGTCGCTGGTCTGCGTCGACGAGAACGGCTTCCTGCGCGACATCGAGAAGCTGATCAAGCGCGAGATTCCGAAGCAGTCGATCGCCGGTTTCGAGCCGCACGCCAGCGAGCGTCCGGAGCCGATCGTGCTCGGCCGGATGGTGATCGGCGAAGGTGCTGCCCGACGCGGCAGTCCCGGTCGCAGTGGTGGCGGCGGCGGCGGTGGCGGTGGCAACCGCGGCTCGCACGCCGGTGGCGCTGCACGCGGCGATTCGCGCGGCGGCGACGCGCGGCGTGCCGGCGCGCCCCATGCCGGGCACGCACCGCGTGCCGGCAGCGGTACCGGTGCCGGCCGGCCCGCGCCGGCGCGCCAGGACGGCGCAGCGCGCGATGCACGGGGCCCGTCGCGGCTGGTGACCAAGCGCTGACGCGCTGCACGCGCCGCGAGGCACCTGGCCTTGAATGGGGCCGGACAGAGAACGGGCCCCGCGGGGCCCGTTCTGCTGTCGGACTGCCGCCTGACAGCGATGGCATGATTGGCACGGCGGCCGAACGCCGCTGCAACGAAAAACGGGCCCCGCAGGGCCCGTTGGCGTTTAACAGCCGGTCACCGGGACCGGCCGCTGGCTCACTTGGCGCCGGAGCCGGCAGCACCCGGGCCGTGGGCCGGCTTGGCCGGCGCGATCCTGAGCTCGGTCGACTGGTTGGCCGCCGTGCCGGCCGGTACCGGGTTGATTGCATTCAGGCCCTTCTTGCCGCCCATCGCTGCTGATGCGCCAGCCTCCGGGCCGTGCGCCGGCTTGGCGCCAGCCATCGATGCTTCATTGGTCTGGTTCTTGGCGGTACCGGCCGGCACCGGATTGATCTTGCCAGTGGCCGATCCCGACGCCGCGGCCGATCCGGCTGCCGCCGGGCCGTGTGCTGGAGTGGCCGGCGCGATCTTCAGTTCGCTGGTCCCACCGGCGTGGGCTGCGCCACCGCTGTGACCGGCAGCGAATGCACCGGTGGTGATCATCATGGCGGCGGCGGCGGCGGTGGCGAGAAACTTGTTCATGTCCTGACTTCCTTCATGTCGACCCAAGGGTCGGTTGGTTATCGGCAACCCGGGGTTCGCCGGGCCAGACCATCACGATGCCTGCAAAACCGTCCGGATGGCGTCGGCCGGTTTGCCGATACGACGTAGGCATCGACCGACGATCGACCAACCGCCGCTCAATCGAAACGCCGCTCACGCAGCCACTTGGTCGCGACCCACTTCTCGCCTTCCAGCACCGGCGCGCCGCCGTGCAGGCTGCGCGTCATCGGATGCGGTCGGTCGTAGCTGAAGAAGACCGCGTTGCCCTTGACCGGCGCGACCTCGAGCTTGCGCGTCCGGGAAGGTCGTCGCACCGCCACGAGTCGGGGTGTTCAGGTACATCACGAGCGAGGCGACGCGCTGCCCGCCGCGCTTGAGGATGGCCGGCGTGCCGGGCTGCTCGGGATCGAAATAGTCGTAGTGCGGCCGGTATTCGGCACCCGGGCCGTAGCGCAGCACCTGCAGGCCCTCGCCGTTGACGCAGCGGCCAGCTGGGTCAGCGCGGCAATGCGCCGTTCGATCCGGTCGCACAGCGGATTCTCGCCGCGACCGAAGAACATGCCGTCGCTGGTGCGCGCCTCGTTGACCTCGCTCGCGCCGCTGTCGAGCTTGACCGTCTCGGAGCGGGCCAGCCGCGCGCGCGCCAGCGCGATCAGTTCGTCGCATTCGGCATCGGACAGCAGCTGACCGAAGACGATCGACGCGCGGCGCGCAGCATGCTGGCCAGCACCGCCACCTGGCGGTCCCCGGCGTCGAGCCAGCGTCGCCTGGTCGAGCGTCATCGGCTCGGGCACCGACGCGCGGCTCGGGCAGTCCGTTGGCCCGCGCGTGGTCGCTCAGGAAGCCGCGCAGCGTGTCCTCGAGCGCCGCGACCGCGACATCCTCGTGCCAGCCGCTGGCGAGCATCGACTTCAGCACCGCGTCGGGCGGCTGTCCGCTGGTGGCCTGGTCGACGATCCACTGTCGCAAGCTCGGGGGTGACGCGCTGCACACCGGTCTGCTGATTCATCGAAGCTTCTCCTTGCGCCGAAAAACCAGCCGGTCCGGCTCCGACGCTGCAGGCGCATGGACGATAGCCCTCGGCGTCGAAGCCCTCCAGTCCCTGCGGCGTCTCGATGCGCCGCTGCGACCGCGTACCGCGCCATCAGTCCGCGCGCCCGCTTGGCGAAGAAGCTGACGATCTTCCAGCGCCGCCGTTCCAGTCCTCGAAGACACACTCGATCACGCGCGGCTTCAGGCGCGACCGTCGCACCCCGCCGAAATATTCCTGCGACGCCAGGTTGACGATCACCGGCACCGTCTCCGCGGCGGCGCGTCGGTTCAGGTGCTCGGCCAGCGTGTCGCCCCAGAAGGCGTGCAGGTTCGATGCCGACGCCGGTTCGGCAGCGCGGTGCCCATCTCGAGCCGGTACGGCTGCAGCGCATCGAGCGGCCGCAGCGCACCGTACAGCCCGGACAGGATGACCAGGTGCCGGTCGGCCCAGTCGAGTGCGTCCTCGTCCAGCGTCGCGGCGTCGAGGCCGCCATAGACGTCGCCATCGAAGGCGAGCACCGCCGGGCGGCTGTTGTGGTTGGTGAAGCGCGGCCGCCAGGCGCGGTAGCGCTCGACATTGAGCTCGGCCAGCGCGGGCGAGATCTTCATCAGCGCAGCGACCTCGTCGGAGGTGCGCTGGCGCAGGATCTCGATCAGCTCGGTCGATTCGGCGACGAAGGCCGGGCGGCGCACCGGTCGCGGCGCAATCGGGCGTTCGTAGTCGAGCGACTTCGCAGGAGACAGCAGGAACAGCATCGGCAGGACGACGGGCGCTGGCACGCCCAGAAGCAACGGACAGCACTCTCAGCGCGACGCCGCGGCCGGTCTCAGCCGCCGAGCGCGGCGATCACCTCCGGCGGCGCCTGCACGAGTTCGATCAGCACGCCTTCGCCGGCGATCGGAAACTGGTCGTTGCTCTTCGGATGGATGAAGGTGATGTCGTGGCCGGCTGCGCCCTTGCGGATGCCGCCGGGCGCGAAGCGCACGCCATTCGCGCTCAGCCACTCGACCGCCAGCGGCAGGTCGTCGATCCACAGACCGACGTGGTTCAGCGGCGTCTGGTGCACCGCCGGCTTGCCGTTCGGATCGATCGGCTGCATCAGGTCGACCTCGACCCGCATCGCGCCCGATCGCCCATCGCGCAGATGTCCTCGTCGACGTTCTCGCGCTCGCTGACGAAGTTGCCGGTCACCTGCAGGCCGAGCTTGTCGACCCACAGCTCGCGCAGCCGCTCCTTGCTCGGCCCGCCGATCGCGATCTGCTGGATTCCCAGCACCTTGAAGGGTCGTGTCATGTCGGTTTCGCCTCTTCGAATCGCAGGATGACCTGATCCACCGCCAGGCTCTCGCCCACTGCCGCGGTCACCTCGGCGACCACGCCGTCCTGCGTCGCGAGCAGGATGTTCTCCATCTTCATCGCCTCGATGACCGCCAGTTTCTCACCGGCGAGCACCTTCTGTCCCGGCTTGACGGCCACGTCGACGAGCAGTCCCGGCATCGGCGAGAGCAGGAAGCGCGACAGGTCCGGCGGCGCCTTGAACGGCATCAGCGCCCACATCTGCGCCGCGAATGGCGACATCACCTCGCGCCTCGATCTGGGTGCCGTTGTGGATCACCCGGTAGGCGACGCCGATGCGCTCGATCTGGGCGCAGAACGGCCGGCCGTCGACCTGGCCGTGGATCACGACCTCGCGCAGCGGCGTGTCGAAGACGATCTGGTGCACCATGCCGCCGAGTTCGACCCGGTAGCCGCCGCTGACATCGGTCTCGACCTTCACCGGCACCTGCTCGCTGCGTACCCTGCGCATCGGTCGTGACCACGACGGCCTCGGGCTTGACGATCGAATTCATGGCCGGGCAACTGTCCGCTGATGCGCGCCGAACGCTCGAGGTGGACGCGGCTGGCCACCGCCGCCAGCGCGCGCAGCAGCATCGGATCGGTCTGCGGCAGCGCGTCCGACCGAGAAGCCGTCCGGATACTGCTCGGCGATGAAGCCGGTGTTGAAGTCGCCGGCGACGAAGCTGCGGATGCGCGAGCAGCGCCGCCTGGAACGGGATGTTCGAGCTGATGCCGCGGATCGCGAAGGCATCGAGCGCGGAGCGCATGCGCGCGATCGCCTCGTTGCGGTCGCGTGCCCTTGACGATCAGCTTGGCGATCATCGAGTCGTAGAACATCGGGATCTCGCCGCCCTCGACCACGCCGGTATCGACCCGCACGCCGCCGCCCTCGGGCACCGCGCCGGCGGCGGTCCAGGTCTCGGCCGGCGGCGCGAACCGCACCAGCCGCCCGGTCGACGGCAGGAAGCCGCGAAACGGATCCTCGGCATTGATCCGGCATTCGATCGCCCAGCCGTCGCGCCGGACATCGGCCTGTCCGAACGGCAGCCGCTCGCCGGCGGCGACCCGGATCATCAGCTCGACCAGATCGACGCCGGTGATGCCTTCGGTCACCGGATGCTCGACCTGCAGCCGGGTATTCATCTCCAGGAAATAGAAGCTGCGGTCCTTGCCGACGACGAACTCGACCGTGCCGGCCGACTGGTAGTCGACCGCCCTGGCCAGCTGCACCGCCTGCTCGCCCATGGCGCGGCGCGTGGCGTCGTCGAGAAACGGGCTCGGCGCCTCCTCGATCACCTTCTGGTGGCGGCGCTGGATCGAGCACTCGCGCTCCCACAGGTAGACGATGTTGCCGTGCGCGTCGCCGATCAGCTGGATCTCGATGTGGCGCGGCTCCTCGACGAATTTCTCGATGAAGACCCGGTCGTCGCCGAAGCTGTTGCGCGCCTCGTTGCGGCACGAGGTGAAGCCGTCGAAGGCCTGCTTGTCGTCGAAGGCGACGCGCAGGCCCTTGCCACCGCCGCCGGCACTGGCCTTGATCATCACCGGGTAGCCGATGTCCCTGGCGATCTCGACCGCCTGCTCGGGCGTGTCGATCGCGGCGTTGTAGCCGGGGATGGTGTTGACCTTGGCCTCGTCGGCGAGCTTCTTCGACGCGATCTTGTCGCCCATGGCGGCGATCGACCTGTGCTTCGGGCCGATGAAGACGATGCCCTCTTCCTCGACCCGGCGCGCGAATTCGGTGTTCTCGCTCAGGAAGCCGTAGCCCGGATGCACCGCCTGCGCGCCGGTCTGCTTGCAGGCCTCGATGATGCGGTCCATCACCAGATACGACTCGCGCGAAGGCGCCGGTCCGATGTGCACCGCCTCGTCGGCCAGTCCGACATGACGCGCATCGCGGTCGGCATCGGAATAGACCGCGACCGTCTTGATGCCCATCTTGCGCGCCGTCTTGATGACGCGGCAGGCGATCTCGCCGCGGTTGGCGATCAGGATCTTGTCAAACATGTTGTCCTCGATTGTTCAGGCGCATCGACCCGCGAAGGGGCCCCGGCATCAGAGCGGGATGTTGCCGTGCTTGCGCCACGGGTTCTCGAGCTTCTTGTCGCGCAGCATCACCAGCGAGCGGCAGATGCGCTTGCGCGTCTCGTGCGGCTGGATCACGTCGTCGATGAAGCCGCGCGCGCCGGCAACGAAGGGGTTGGCGAAACGCGCCTTGTATTCGGCCTCCTTGGCGGCCAGCTTGGCCGGATCGCCCTTGTCCTCGCGGAAGATGATCTCGACCGCGCCCTTGGCGCCCATCACCGCGATCTCGGCGTTCGGCCAGGCGAAGTTGACGTCGCCGCGCAGGTGCTTGGAGCTCATCACGTCGTAGGCGCCGCCGTAGGCCTTGCGCGTGATGACGGTGATCTTCGGCACCGTGCATTCGGCGTAGGCGTACAGCAGCTTGGCGCCGTGCTTGATGATGCCGCCGTACTCCTGGCTGGTGCCCGGCATGAAGCCGGGCACGTCGACGAAGGTGACGACCGGGATGTTGAAGGCATCGCAGAAGCGCACGAAGCGCGCCGCCTTGATGCTGCTCTTGATGTCCAGGCAGCCGGCCAGCACCAGCGGCTGGTTGGCGACGATGCCGACCGACTGCCCTTCCATGCGGCAGAAGCCGATCACGATGTTCTTCGCGTAGTCGGGCTGCAGCTCGAAGAACTCGCCTTCGTCGGCCACCTTGACGATCAGCTCCTTGATGTCGTAGGGCTTGTTCGGGTTGTCCGGAACCAGCGTGTCGAGCGACCAGTCGAGCCGGTCGGCCGGATCGTTGCTCGGCCGGAACGGCGCCTTCTCGCGGTTGTTGGTCGGCAGGTAGTTGAAGAAGCGGCGCAGCATCAGCAGCGCGTCGACGTCGTTGTCGAACGCCAGGTCGGCCACGCCGCTGCGCGTGGTGTGCGAGCTCGCGCCGCCGAGGTCCTCGGCGCTGACCTCCTCGTGCGTGACGGTCTTCACCACCTCGGGTCCGGTGACGAACATGTAGCTGCTGTCGCGCACCATGAAGATGAAGTCGGTCATCGCCGGCGAATAGACCGCGCCGCCGGCGCACGGGCCCCATGATCATGCTGATCTGCGGCACCACGCCCGACGCCATCACGTTGCGCTGGAACACCTCGGCATAGCCGCCGAGCGAGGCGACGCCTTCCTGGATGCGCGCGCCGCCCGAGTCGTTGAGGCCGATCACCGGCGCGCCGACCTTCATCGCCTGGTCCATCACCTTGCAGATCTTCTCGGCATGCGCCTCCGACAGCGCACCGCCGAAGACGGTGAAGTCCTGGCTGTAGACGAAGACCAGCCGGCCGTTGATCATGCCGTAGCCGGTGATCACGCCGTCGCCCGGAATCTTGTTGTCCTGCATGCCGAAGTCGTGGCAGCGGTGCTCGACGAACATGTCCCATTCCTCGAAGGTGCCGGCGTCGAGCAGCAGTTCGATGCGCTCGCGCGCGGTCAGCTTGCCCTTGCCGTGCTGCGCGGCGATGCGCTTCTCGCCGCCGCCGAGGCGCGCCTTGGCGCGCTTCTCCTCGAGCATCTGCTGGATGTCATGCATGGATCGTCTTCTCCCTGTGGATTCGTTGTGTGGTCGGCGCGGCAGCGGCGTCGATCGCGGCTGCGCGTGAACAGGTTCGAGCAGGCGGCGCGCGGCGACCGACGCGGCGACGCGTCCGGCACGCACCTCGGCCAGCATGTCGGGCAGGGCTGCGCGCACCGGCGGATCGGAGCGGAAACCCGACTTCAGGCGCGGCATCGATGCGCTCCCACATCCACGCCTCGGCCTGCTGCGCGGCGTCGCGCGGCCAGCCGGCCGTTGGCGGTCTGCAGCTGCGCGAAACCGCTCGACATGGTGCCAGAAGTCGCCGATGCCGGCGCCGCGCAGCGCGCTCAGCTGGATCACCTGCGGATGCCACGCGGCATCGTCGGCTGGCCTGATCGGCATGGCCGTGCATGCCGAGCAGCCGCAGCGCACTGGTGATCTGCGCGCGCGCGCGCGTGGCCGCGTCGGGGTCCAGGTCGGCCTTGTTGATCACGACCAGGTCGGCCAGCTCCATCACGCCCTTCTTGATCGCCTGCAGGTCGTCGCCGGCATTGGGCAACTGCAGCAGCACGAACATGTCGGTCATGCCGGCCACGGCGATCTCGCTCTGGCCGACCCCGACCGTCTCGACGATCACGATGTCGTAGCCGGCCGCCTCGCACACCAGCATCGCCTCGCGGGTGCGCTCGGCGACGCCGCCGAGCGTGCCCGACGCGGGGCTCGGGCGGATGTAGGCGCGCTCGTCGAGCGACAGCCGCTCCATCCGCGTCTTGTCGCCGAGGATCGATCCGCCCGACACGCTCGACGACGGATCGACCGCCAGCACCGCCACCCGGTGCCCACGCTCGATCAGGTACAGCCCGAGCGCTTCGATGAAGGTGCTCTTGCCGACGCCGGGAACGCCCGAGATGCCGAGCCGCAGCGAATCGCCGCTGTGCGGCAGCAGGGCATTGAGCAGCGCGTCGGCGCGCCGCCGGTGGTCGGCGCGCGTCGACTCGAGCAGCGTGATCGCCTTGGCGATCGCGCGCCGGCTGGCGCACCGGATCGTCGCCGGTGACCTGCGCATGCAGCAGCCGCTCGGGCGGTCCGAGCGCGTCGGGGACGGTCGGTCTCGGCGGGCGACATCGACTCAGTCCGGGCTGCGCTGCACCGGCGCGCCGCCGCGGCCGCGCCGGACGCAGGTAGTACAGATCCCACTCGCCCTCGGCCTTCAGGATGAAGTCGTGGCGCAGGTAGAAGCGGTTGGCGGCGCTGTGCTTGAGTGCGGTCACCGCGACCGCCTTGCCGCGTGTCGTCGGCCTCCGTCAGCACCGCCTCGAGCACCCAGGAGCCGATGCCGTGCCCCTGCGCCGACGGGTGGATGTACAGGTGGTCGAGCAGCCAGTCGGTTCTCGCGCGGCTGGACGACGACGAAGCCGACCAGCTCGCCGTCCTTCAGGATGTGGCGGGTGTGCGCCGGCAGGTAGCCGCGGCTGAGCCGCTCGCGAACCCGCTGCGGATCGAAATGGCCGACGCGCTCGAGGCTCTCGCGCATCGCCGCCATGCGCAGCGCGAGCAGGGCCTCGAAGTCACCCTCGCCGGCGGGGGCCAGCGTCAGTCCGGTGGGGTGCGGACGCTGCATCGACAGCGGGCCTCAGACGCGTCGCCTGGGCGGCGCGGATCTGCTCGAGCACATCCTTGGCGCTGGCCGGAATCGGCGTGCCGGGGCCGTAGATGCCCTTGACGCCGGCCTGGTACAGAAAGTCGTAGTCCTGCGCCGGGATCACGCCGCCGACGAAGACGATGATGTCGTCGGCGCCCTGCGCCTTGCAGCTCGCGGATGATCGCCGGCACCAGCGTCTTGTGGCCGGCCGCCAGCGTCGAGACGCCGACCGCATGCACGTCGTTCTCGATCGCCTGGCGCGCGCATTCCTCCGGGCGTCTGGAACAGCGGCCCGATGTCGACGTCGAAGCCGAGGTCGGCAAAGGCGGTGGCCACCACCTTGGCGCCGCGGTCGTGACCGTCCTGACCCAGCTTGGCGATCATCACCCGCGGGCGCCGGCCGGCCTCGTCGGCGAAGGCGGCGATCTCCTGCTGCAGCTTGTCCCAGCCCTCGGCGCTGTCGTAGGCGGCGGCGTAGACGCCGCTGACCTTCTGGATGTCGGCGCGATGGCGGCCGAACACCTTCTCGAGCGCATCGCTCACCTCGCCCACCGTGGCGCGCAGCCGCATCGCCTCGATGCTCAGCTCGAGCAGGTTGCCGCTGCCATCACGGCGCGGCGGCGGTCAGCGCGTCGAGCGCCGCCTGCACCTTCGGCGCGTCACGCGCTGGCGCGCACCTGGGCGAGGCGTGCCACCTGGCCCTCGCGCACCTTGACGTTGTCGACCTCGAGGATGTCGATCCTGTCCTGCGTCTGCGAGCGGTACTTGTTGACGCCGACGATCACGTCGCGGCCGCTGTCGATGCGCGCCTGCTTCTCGGCCGCGCTGGCCTCGATCTTGAGCTTGGCCCAGCCCGAGTCGACCGCGCGGGTCATGCCGCCCATCGCACGCACCTCCTCGATGATCGCCCACGCCGCGTCGGCCATGTCCTGGGTCAGCTTCTCCATCATGTACGAGCCGGCCCAGGGATCGATCACGTTGGTGATGTGCGTCTCTTCCTGGATGATCAGCTGGGTGTTGCGGGCGATCCGGGCCGAGAACTCGGTCGGCAGCGCGATCGCCTCGTCGAAGCTGTTGGTGTGCAGGCTCTGCGTGCCGCCGAAGACCGCCGCCATCGCCTCGATCGTGGTGCGAACGATGTTGTTGTACGGATCCTGCTCGGTCAGGCTCCAGCCCGAGGTCTGGCAATGGGTGCGCAGCATCAGGCTCTTCGGATTCTTTGCACCGAAGCCGCTCATGATGCGGTGCCAGAGCAGCCGCGCCGCGCGCATCTTGGCGATCTCGAGGTAGAAGTTCATGCCGATCGCCCAGAAGAAGCTCAGGCGCGGCGCGAACTCGTCGACATCGAGCCCGCTCGCCAGCGCGGTCTTCACATACTCCTCGCCGTCGGCGAGCGTGAACGCGAGTTCCAGCGCCTGGTTGGCGCCGGCCTCCTGCATGTGGTAGCCGGAGATGCTGATCGAATTGAACTTCGGCATCCGGCGCGCGGTGTAGCCGATGATGTCGCCGATGATCCGCATGCTCGGCTCGGGCGGATAGATGTAGGTGTTGCGGACCATGAACTCCTTGAGGATGTCGTTCTGGATGGTTCCGCTCAGCTGCTCCTGGCCGACCCCCTGCTCCTCGGCCGCCACCACATAGCCGGCGAGCACCGGCAGCACCGCGCCGTTCATCGTCATCGACACGCTCACCTTGTCGAGCGGGATCTGGTCGAACAGGATCTTCATGTCCTCGACCGAATCGATCGCCACGCCGGCCTTGCCGACATCGCCGGTGACGCGCGGATGGTCGCTGTCGTAGCCGCGGTGCGTGGCCAGGTCGAAGGCGACGCTCACCCCCTGCCCGCCGGCGGCGAGCGAGCGGCGGTAGAAGGCATTCGATTCCTCGGCGGTCGAGAAGCCGGCGTACTGGCGCAGGTCCAGGGCCGCACCGCATACATCGTCGCCTGCGGACCGCGGATGTAGGGCGCGAAGCCCGGCAGCGTGTCGGTGTGCGGCAGACCTTGCAGGTCGGCCGCGGTATACAGCGGCTTGACCGTCAGTCCTTCCGGCGTCTGTCCAGTTCAATGCGCCGAGATCGCCGCCGGGCGCCGACCTGGCGGCGGCCTGCTGCCAGGCGTCGAGACGTGATGAATCGGGCAGCGACGGATCGTTGGGCGGAGCAGAGTTGGCAGACATCGATGATCCTTCGGCAGGACGCGGCTCCGGCGACGCAGCCGCATGCTGCGCGCACGAGAAGAGGGTGCAGTGTGTCACCGCTGCCCGATGCAGGACAACGACGACTCGATCGGAGCGGCGTCAGTCACCAATCGGCGCGATAATTCAAAATTGAATTATAGACAGCTGGCACCCGCCGCCGTCCGTCATGCCGACCGTTTCCAACGCCCCGTTCGCCGCCGGCGCGCGCGCTGTACGAACAGGTCGCCGAACGGCTGCGAGCGCAGATCCTGAGCCACCAGCTCGCGCCCGGCAGCTGGATCGACGAACAGGCGCTGACCGCCGCCTACGGCATCAGCCGCACGCCGCTGCGCGAAGCGCTGAAGGTGCTCGCCGCCGAAGGACTGGTGACGATGAAGCTGCGCCGCGGCGCCTATGTCACCGAGGTGTCGGAACGCGACCTGGCCGAGGTCTTCCACCTGATGGCGCTGCTCGAAGGCGATGCCGCCGCCGCCGTGGCGTCGCACGCCAGCGATGCGCAGCTCGCCGAGCTGCAGCGGCTGCACGATGAACTCGAGACCCGGCTCGGCGACCATGACGCCTTCTTCGCCGCCAACGAGCGCTTTCACATGCGGCTGCTGGAGACTGGCCGACAACCGCTGGCGCATCCAGCTGGTCGCCGACCTGCGCAAGGTGATGAAGCTCAACCGGCACCAGTCGCTGTTCCGCCAGGGGCGACTCGACGCGTCGCTGGGCGAGCACCGGGAGCTGATGCAGGCGCTGCAGGCGCGCGACCCGGCGGCGGCGCAGCAGGCGATGCGGGTGCACATCGGGGCCGGACGGGCCGCCGCCGCCGGATCGAGCCGCGCCGCCACTGCCACAATCGAATGATGCCGATCGTCGATGTCCGCCCCTCCCTGTCGCTGATCGCCGCCGTCGATCGCCGACGCCTGATCGGTGTCGACAGCGTGAGCATGCCGTGGCACCTGCCGGCCGACCTGCGCCACTTTCGCGCCCTCACGCTGGGCAAGCCGGTGATCATGGGGCGGCGCACGCATGAATCGATCGGCCGGGCGCTGCCGGGGCGACTCAACATCGTGCTGACCCGCCGCGGCGATCTGCAGCCGGTGCCCGATCTGCTGCAGCCGGCGTCCGACCTGGCGGCAGCGTGCGCGCTGGCAGCAGACTGGCTGGCCGCGCGCGCGCTCGGCAGCACCGCCGCAGCCGAGATGATGGTGATCGGCGGTGCCGAGGTCTATGCGCAGACGATCGACGAGGCGGACCGGCTGTACCTGACCGAGATCGACGCCGAGTTCGACGGCAACAATCATTTTCCGCCCTTCCGCGATCGGCAGCCGGGCTGGCGGGAAGTCGCGCGCGACCCGCAGCGGGACGCCGACACCGGCCTGTGCTATGCCTTCGTCGACCTACGACCGCGAAGGTCCGGCGGCTGTCATGTCAACCCGAGGAGACGCACCTTGAAGCTCTACCTGTCACCCCGCGCGCCGAACCCGCGCCGTGTCACGATGTTCATTGCCGAGAAGGCGATCGCGGGCATCGAACCGGTGACGGTCGAAATCGGCCGTGACGAGCACCGCAGCGACGCCTACCGCGCCAAGAGCCCGCTCGCCAAGGTGCCGGTGCTCGAACTCGACGACGGGCGGATCCTCGGAGAAACCCGCGCCATCTGCGGCTACCTGGAAGGCCTGCACCCCGAGCCGAACCTGCTCGGCCGTGGCTACGAGGAGCACGCCTTCATCGAGATGGCCGATCGGCGCATCGAGCTCTACTTCATGGGTGTCGATCGCCAACTGCATCCGCCACACCCATCCCGGTCTGGCGCCGCTCGAGCAGCCGCAGTTCGGCGACTTCGGCCGGTCCCAGGGCGAGAAGATGCGCACGGTCGCCCGCTGGCTCGATGGCGAGCTCGCTCGCCAGCCTTACATGGCCGGCGAGCGCTTCACGATCGCCGACATCACCGCCTTCTGCGCCATCGAGTTCGCCCGGGGTCTGATGAAGTTCCGCCCGGCCGACGAGGGACTGGCCCACCTGCAGGACTGGCGCGACCGCATCGCGCAGCGCCCGTCGGCACAGAACTGACGACGGCCAGCCGGCGCGGACGTCAGCCGCCACCGGGCGGCAGCGGTGCGCCGTGCAACTGCTCATGCAGCCGCTCCAGATCGCTGCGATCCTGCTCCAGTGTCAGGGCCTGCTGCGGCGCGGCGCAGCGCGAGGGCGGCCTGGCGTTGCGCCGGCTCGCGCAACGCCAGCACGCCGTGCTCGGCGATCGTCGCGAGCAGCTTCTGCATCCGCATCCCGACCTCGCAGATCGAGGCACCGTCGCGTGCGATCGGATCGAAGCCCTGGAGGATGAAGTCGGCTTCGTCCAGCGGCACCATGCTCAGCCGGTCGTAGTCGGTCGCCAGCCGGCGCCTGCGGATCGGGGCGGGTGTCGACCAGCACCCGCGCCATCGAGTTCATGACACGCGATGGCGGTGCCGGGGTCGTTGACCGCCGGCGACAGCGCCCGCTGGGCCACCTCGCTCAGCACGATCAGACCGAAGCGCGGATCCTGGTCGAAGGTGCGCGCCGTGCCGAGCACGAAGGCGTTGCGGATCCGCTCGACGTCGACTTCCGCATCGCCCTCGACGCAGGCCAGCACCGTGCCCGGATCGACCAGCGTGCCCGGTCGCACCCGCAGGTGCAGCCGGGTGTCGAGTTCGGTCGCCATCGCCTGCAGGGTTTCGATGTCGATGTGCCGCACGTAGGCGACCTCGGTCGCGCGCACCAGCTGCCCGTGCGGGTCGGACGGCGCGTCAAGCCTGGCCCCCATCGTCGGCCGGTCGCGGTGCTGCTGCATGGCGCGCGCTGCCGCGTCCTCGATCTTCTCGATCGTGTTGCCCATGCGGCCGAGCGAGGACATCGTCTTGACCCAGCGGATCAGCGTGTAGATCAGGAACAGGATCACCGCCAGCGTGCTGACGAACAGGATGAACCGGCCGACCGGACCGTAGTAGCTGATGCCGAGCGCGGTCTTGGCGATGATCGAATAGATGAACGCCGAGATGAAGCTGGCGATGGCGGTGTGCGCATGCTCGTCGCCGATCACGAGCGCGGTCGCACGCGGCGATGCGGCCGCCGACGCCGATGCGAAGGCAGACACCATGATCGACAGCGAGAAGGTCGTCACCGCGAGCATGCTCGAGGCGATCACCGTCAGCAGGCCGTCGAGCGTGTCGCGCTCGATCTCGGGTAGAGCGTCCTCCGACATGAAATGGCTGCCGAGCGTCGCGAGCAGCGCGAAGCACGATCGCGACACGCTGCCGATCGCCGGCTTGACCCAGAGCTGGTTCTCGCTGTCTTTCAGCCAGAGGAAGAAACGGTACATGGCGATGCCGATCGAACACCCGAAGTGGTGCTGCGGCTAGCGTAACCGCAAGACGCGCAACCGCCTGCGCACCGGGCGAACCTCAGACGCCGAGAAAACCGGCGAGCTGCGGATCGCGCGCGACATCGGACGAGGCGCCCTGCAGCACCACCTGCCCCTTCTGCAGCACCAGCGCGCGGTCCGACCGCGCCAGCACCTTGTGGTAGTCGCGATCGACGATCAGCGTGGCGATGCCGGCCGAGCGGATCTCGCCGATCACGCGCCAGATCTCGGCCACGATCAGCGGCGCCAGCCCCTCGGTCGCCTCGTCGAGGATGATCAGTTCGGGATGGGTCATCAGCGCGCGCCCGATCGACAGCATCTGCTGCTCGCCACCGGAGAGCTGCGAGCCGAGGTTGCCGATGCGCTCGCGCAGGCGCGGGAAGGTCTCGAGCACGCGCTCGAGCGACCAGTCGATCCGGCCATCGCGCGCCGGACGCGCCGCCATCACCAGGTTCTCCCGCACCGACAGGTTGGGGAAGATGCCGCGCCCTTCGGGCACATAGCCGACGCCCAGACGCGCCACCTGGTGCGGCCGGAAGCGCGACGCATCCTCGCCGAACAGCCCGATGTGCCCGGAGCGCTGCGCGACGTGGCCGAACAGGGTGCGGATGAGCGTGCTCTTGCCCATGCCGTTGCGACCGAGCAGGCCGACGGTCTGGCCGCGTTCGATCTGCAGATCGACGCCGTGCAGCACGTGGCTCGACCCGTACCAGGCGTGGATGTCGCGCGCGTCGACGATCAGCTCGCTCATCCCTCGGCCCCCAGGTAGGCGCTGCGCACCTCGGCGCTGTTGCGCACCGCGTCCGGGACATCCGATGCGATCACCGCCCCGTTGACCATCACCGTGATGCGGTCGGCGATGCGGAAGACCGCATCCATGTCGTGCTCGACGAGCAGGATCGCGTGGCGCTCGCGCAGCGCGGCCAGCAGGTCGAGCATGCGCTCGGTCTCCTCGGCACCCATGCCGGCCAGCGGCTCGTCGAGCAGCAGCACCGCCGGATCGGTGGCCAGGCACATCGCGATCTCGAGCTGGCGCTTCTGGCCGTGCGACAGCAGACCGGCCGGTGCGTCCGAGCACGCTCGGCGAGGCCGGCGCGGTCGGCCGCATCGCGCGCCGCGCCGCTGCTGTCGCGGACAGCGCCGCGGCCGACTGCCACCAGTGCCACGGCCGCTGCCAGCGCGCCTGCGCCGCCAGGCGGCAGTTCTCCGAGCACGCTGAAGCTCGGGAAAGATCGTGTTGCGCTGGTAGCTGCGGCCGAGGCCGGCCGCGCGCGCGGCGCGGCTGTGTCCAGTCGGTGACGTCGCGTCCGAGCAGTTCGACCCGGCCCTCGGACGGCGCGATCTCGCCCGACAGGATGTTGATCAGCGTCGACTTGCCGGCGCCGTTGGTGCCGATCACCGCATGCACCTCGCCGCGGCGCAGGTCGATCGAGACCCGGTCGACCGCGGTCAGGCCACCCCAGCGGCGCGTGATCGTCGCGCCCGCGCAGCAGGACTTCAGTGGCGCTCATCGGCCGCCTCCCCGTGCCGCCGTGCCACGTGCCGGCAGCGCCGCGGCCGAACAGGCGCGTGCCGATCTGCCGCGGCACGTCGACCAGGCCGCGCGGCAGCAGCGCCACGCTGACGATGATCGTCAGGCCGAGCCCGAGGTGCCAGTGCTTGGCGAATGCGCCGAAGATCGCCTCCGACTTGAAGAACTCCTGCAGCAGCGTGAAGGCGAAGGCGCCGATCAGCGCGCCGCGCAGGTGACCGAGCCCGCCCAGGATGATCATGATCAGCACCGCGCCCGAGAGGTGCCAGCTGAGCAGCTCCGGATTGACATAGCCGTCCTTGACCGCGAACAGGAAGCCCGCCAGACCGGCGATGCCGCCCGGAGATGACGAAGGCGGCGAGCTTGTAGGGATAGGTCGAGAAGCCGGTGGCGCGCATGCGCTGCTCGTTGGCCTTGATGCCGGCCAGCGCGCGTCCGAAGCGCGAGCGCAGCAGCAGCGCGAGCAGCGCGAACACCAGCGACCAGGCAACCGAGGGTGAAGCCGTACAGCACCTGCGGATCCTCGAGATCGATCCAGCCCGGCCCACCGCGGACGCGCCATCAGGTAGATGCCGTCGGTGCCGCCGCCGAACGGCGTGTCGTGGAAGACGTAGTACGCCATCTGCGCAAAGGCGAGCGTGACCATGATGAAGTAGACCCCCTTGGTGCGCAGCGACAGCGCGCCGACCAGTCGCGGCATACGCCGCCGCGGCCAGCACGCACGCCGGCAGCAGCCACCACAGGCCGGCCGGGTCGTACGCCGGCGACAGCATCACCGAGGCATAGGCGCCGATGCCGAAGAACGCCGCCTGGCCGAAGCAGATCAGCCCGGTGCTGCCGACCAGCAGTTCGAGGCTGAGTGCGAGCACCGCATAGACCATGATCTTGCTGACGAGGTCGACGCCGTAGTCGCCGGCGACGAACGGGAACAGCGCCAGCGCGCGCGAAGCACAGCACGCACGAAGAGCGACTTCGGCGTCACGAGGGAAGCGTTGCGGTCCATCGCGTATCACCCGGCCTTGAACAGGCCGTCCGGCTTCCAGAGCAGGATCAGCGCCATCATCACGTAGACGAGCACGCCCGAGGCCTGCGGCAGCAGCACCTTGCCGAAGGTGTCGACGAAGCCGATCAGCAGCGCGGCGAGCAGTGCGCCGCGGATCGATCCGATGCCGCCGATCACGACCACGACGAAGGAGATGATCAGCACCGTGTTGCCCATGCCCGGGATAGACCGACGAGACCGGCGCCGCGATCATGCCGGCGAAGACCGCGATCGCGACGCCGGCGGCGAACACGACGCGGTACAGGAACTTGATGTCGATGCCGAGCGACTGCACCATCTCGCGGTTGGTGCTGCCGGCGCGGATCATCATGCCGAGCCGGGTGCGCGTGAAGACGAGGTACATGCCCGAGCGCGAGCAGCAGGCACACGCCGGAGACGAACAGCCGGTAGACCGGGTAGGTCATCATCTCGCCGAGCGGCGATGCTGCCGGCCAGGATCGTCCGGCGCGGCGACGCCGTGCACATCGTCACCGACGAGCAGGCTGCGCAGTTCCTCGAAGACCAGGATCAGGCCGTAGGTCATCAGCACCTGCTGCAGGTGCTCGCGCTCGTACAGGAAGCTGAAGAAGACCCACTCGAGCAGGTAGCCGAGCAGCACCGCGAGCACCAGGCCGACGACCAGCGTCGCGAAGAAGCCGCCGCCGAAGGTCGACCCGACGATCGGCGCGAGCGCGTACGCCATGTACGCGCCGATCATGTAGAAGCTGCCATGCGCGAGGTTGATCACGCCCATGATCCCGAAGATCAGCGTCAAGCCCGGAAGCGACCAGGAACAGCAGCAGACCGTACTGCAGTGCATTCAGGCACTGGATCAGAAAAGTGGCGAGATCCATCGAGGTCAGGCAGGTGCGGGCCGCCGCCGCGCACGGGCGGCGGCGGCGGCCGTGGATCGGCGGCGAAGCCGGGCGGTGATTACATCCGGCAGCCGCGGCCCGGGTCGGCCAGCTTGCGGCTGGCGATCTCGATCACCTTGTTCTCCTTGCCCGAGACCTGGCGCAGATACACGTCCTGCACCGGGTTGTGCGCCTTGGACAGCGTGAACGCGCCGCGCGGGCTGTCGATCTTGGCCTTCGTCACGCGCGGCCGAGAAGTCCTTCATCTTGCCCAGGTCGCCCTTCACCGCCCGCAGGCCGGTCGCGAGCATCTGGGCCGCGTCGTAGCCCTGCACCGCATAGACATCGGGCTGCAGCTTGTAAGCCTTGGCGTAGGCGAGGCGGAATGCCTTGTCGCGCGGGTTGTCGAGGCTGTCGGCATAGTGCAGCGTGGTCAGCAGACCATCGGCAGCCGCGCCCTGCGCCTCGAGCGTGCCGTCGGTCAGGAAGCCGGCGCCGTACAGCGGGATCTTGTCCTTCAGCCCGGCCGCGGCGTAGTCCTTGACGAACTTGACCGCACCGCCGCCGGCGAAGAAGGTGTAGACGACATCCGGGCGTGTCGCGGCGATCTCGGTCAGCAGCGCCTGGAACTCGACGTTCGGGAACGGCACGGTTCAGTTCCTTGACGACGCTGCCGCCGCCCTTCTCGAAGGCGTCCTTGAAGCCGCGCACCGACTCGTCGCCGGCCGCATATTTCCAGGTGATCGTGACCGCCTTCTTGTGGCCCTTCTTGGCCGCGACCTCGCCCATCGCATAGCCGGGCTGCCAGTTGGAGAACGAGCTGCGGTAGATGTTGGGTGCGCACATCGGGCCGGTGACCGCATCGGCGCCGGCATTCGGCACGATCAGCAGCGTGCCGGTCTCCTTGGCGACCTTGGCCATCGCCATCGCGACGCCGGAGTGGACCGTGCCGACGAGCACGTCGACGTTGTCGCGCTTGATCAGCTTGTTGACGTTGTCGGTCGCCTTCGACGGATCGGACTCGTCGTCGACCTTGACGAACTCGATCGACCGGCCGCCGAGCTTGCCGCCCTTCTCGTCGACATACAGCTTGAAGCCGTTCTCGATCGCGGTGCCGAGCGCCGCGAAGGTGCCGGTATAGGGCAGCATCAGGCCGACCTTGAGCGGCTTGTCCTGCTGCGCGAAGGCCGGTGCGGACGCGACGCAGCGCGGCCATGGCAGCGCCGAGCAGGGTGAGTCGCAGCTTGTTCATCGGTTGTCTCCTTGGTTGTGTCGTTGAATGAATTCAGTGGCCGCGATGATCACCCGATCCGGCTGATCGCGATGCGGTGAATGCCCGCAGTCGGCCAGCTCCAGCGTCTGCACCTGCGGGGCGCGCCGTGCGATGCCGCGGATCTGCTCGAGTGTGCCGTACTCGTCGTCGACGCCCTGGATCGCGAGCACCGGGCAACGGATCGATGCCAGCTCGTCCTCGATGCTCCAGTCGCGGAATTCGGACGCCAGCCAGATGTCGTTCCAGCCCCAGAACGCCGAATCGGGGTCGGCATGGTAGCGCGCCAGTCGCTGCGCAGATCGGTGCCAAGGTAGGTGTCACGCGCCTTGGCGATGCTCTCGACCGACAGCGGCTCGACCATGATGTGCGGCGCCAGCACGACCAGACCGGCGACACGCGCCGGCTGGCGCGCCGCCAGGATCAGCGCGATCGACCCGCCGTCGCTGTGTCCGAACAGCCAGATCGGGGTGGCGGCGTGGCCGAGCCGCTCGAGCAGCGCCGGCAGCAGTTCGAGCGCCTGGCGGTGCATGAAATCGGGACGCCAGAATTCGGTCACCGCGCGCGGCGTCGACTGGCCGTAGCCCGGGCGTGAATAGACCAGTCCGCGGCAGCCTGCCGCCTGCACACAGGCGATCGGGAAAATCCTTCCACATCGCGACCGAACCGAGGCCTTCGTGCAGGAAGACGAGCAACGGAGCACCGGCTCGTTCGGCATCGACCGAGCGGTATTCGATGGCGACGTGCCGGGCGTCCCAGTCGATCTCGACGCGCTGCGTGCTCATGCGAGTGCGCTGCGCTCGCGCAGCTTGAAGCGCTGGATCTTGCCGGTGGCGGTCTTCGGCAATTCGTCGACGAACTCGATCACGCGCGGATACTTGTACGGCGCGAGCCGCTCCTTGACGAAGGCCTTCAGCTCGTCGTCATCGACCTGCTGACCCGGCTTGCGCACCACGTACGCCTTGGCGCGCGTCAGCCCGTCACCGTCGCTGACGCCGATGACCGCCGCCTCCAGCACGGCCGGATGCTGCACCAGCGTCGCCTCGACCTCGAACGGCGAGACATAGACACCGCTGACCTTGAGCATGTCGTCACTGCGTCCGCAATAGGTGTAGCTGCCGTCGGCATTGCGCAGGTACTTGTCGCCGCTGCGCGTCCACCGGCCCTGGAAGGTCTCGCGAGACTTGTCGCGGTTGCCCCAGTACAGCAGCGCCGCCGACTCGGGCCGTCGATGAACAGGTCACCGACCTCGATCGAGCCGTCGGCCTGCTCGGCCAGCGGCAGGCCGTCGTCGCCGCGCAGTTCGAGGCGGTAGCCGTCGACCGGCCAGCCGGTGGTTCCGTAGCGCACCCTGCCCGGGGCGGTTCGACAGGTAGATGTGCAGCATCTCGGTCGAGCCGATGCCGTCGATGATCTCGACGCCGAAGTGCTCGGTGAAGCGATGGCCGATCTCGGCCGGCAGCGCCTCGCCAGCCGACGAACACAGTCGCAGCGCAACCTGGCTGCGCGACGGCAGATCGGGCGACGCAAGCATGCCGGCAAAGCCGGTCGGCGCCCCGAAGAAGACGGTCGGCCTGGTCTCGGTCCAGCGCCTGAACACTGCCTGCGGCGTCGGCCGCTCGGCCATCAGCACGACGCAGGCGCCGACGCTGAGCGGAAAGGTGAGCGCATTGCCGAGGCCATAGGCGAAGAACAGCTTGGCGGCCGAAAAGCAGATGTCGCTGCTGCGTCAGCCCGAGCACCGGCCTGGCATACAGCTCGGCGGTCCACCAGGCATTGGCATGGGTGTGCACCGTCCCTTTCGGGCGGCCGGTCGATCCCGACGAATAGAGCCAGAAGCCGGGATCGTCGGCCAGCGTCGGCGCGGACTGCGACGAGCGGCTCGGACGCTGCCAGCCACTGCTCGAAGCCGACTGCCGTCGCCGCCGGCGCGGCAGCGGCGCGCGACACGACGACCTGCCGCACCTCGTGGATCGACCGACCCATCGCCTGCTGCAGCGTCGGCAGCAAGGTCGCCGACACCAGCGCCAGCCTGCGCCCGGCTGTGCTGCAGCATGTAGGCATAGTCGTCCGCGGTCAGCAGCGTGTTGACCGCCACCGGCACGATGCCGGCATACAGCGCACCAAGGAAGCAGACCGGCCAGTCGGTGCAGTCGTGCATCAGCAGCAACACGCGCTCTTCGCGCCGCACGCCGCCGGCGAGCAGTGCGCCGGCCACCTGGCGCACGCGGCCGCTCGAGCTCGCCATAGGCTCAGCACGCGGTCGTCGTCGATGTAGGCGGTGCGCTGCGGCTCGCCCACGGTTGCAGTCGAGCAGGTACTGCGCCAGGTTGAAGCGGGCCCCGGTTCCGGGTGGCGAGGTCGGCGACATGCAGGCGGTCTCCCAGGTGCGCGACGCAGCATCGGCGGCACGGCTGTCGATGGCTCGCCGGCTCGGTGACAGGGTCGAGACAGACCGTTGTCACCGAGCAGCCAGATGAAGTATTGTGCTTTTATGCACTCTAGATCCGGGCTACGGCAGTGTCAAGCACTATAGTTCATGAAGCGGGTTGACAGCGCCGGCCGCCGAGCCGGTCGGCGATTGGACGCGAGGCCAAGAATCCGCGCCTGGTCGTCGCTCGGCGAGCGGGTGCGCGCGGTGCGCGCGCGACGCGGCATGACGCGCAAGGCGGTGGCCGGGGCCGCCGGCGTATCCGAGCGCCACCTCGCCAACCTCGAGTACGGCATCGGCAACGCCTCGTTCCTGGTCCTGCAGCAGGTCGCCGACGCGCTGCAGTGTCCGGTCGCCGAACTGATCGGCGACGTGACGACCTCGTCGCCCGAGTGGCTGATGATCCGCAGCCTGCTCGAGCACCGCGACGAGTCGACGCTGCGCCGGGTGCGCACCGTGCTGGCCGATCTGCTCGGCGACGGCGACCGTGGCGACCGAAGCTGCGCGCCGCAGCCCGCGCATCGCGCTGATCGGCCTGCGCGGCGCGGGCAAGACCACGCTCGGCCAGATGCTGGCCGACGAGCTGGGATTCGCCTTCGTCGAGCTGAGCCGCGAGATCGAGAAAGTCCGCCGGCTGCGGCATTTCCGAGATCCAGGCGCTGTACGGCATGAACGCCTACCGTCGCCACGAGCGGCGCGCCCTGGAGGAGGCGATCCGCGACCCATCCGCGAAGCGGTGATCGCGACCCCCGGCGGCATCGTTTCGGACCCGGCTGCGTTCAACCTGCTGCTCGGCCGCTGCACGACGGTCTGGCTGCAGGCGCGCCCGGAGGACCACATGCGGCGCGTCGCCGCCCAGGGGGATCTGCGACCGATGGCAGCCAGCGACGAGGCCATGGAAGACCTGAAGGGCATCCTCGCCGGCCGGGCCGCGTTCTACTCGAAGGCCGAACTGCAGCTCGACACGAGTGCGCAGCCGCTGGAGGAGACCTTTTCGCGGCTGCGCGACCTGGTCCATGCGGCGCTCGCGCGACGGCCCTGAGCCGCGCCACAGCGCATGAACGATCCTGCATCCTGCCGCCCCTGAAGCGTCGACTTCGGGGCGCGTCGGTCCCGCTGCACCACCGGATGTGACGGCGCCCTGAGGGGGCGCGTTGCTGCATCGCGACAGCGGACGGGTGAGGCTGGCAGCGGACGCGGCCGACCCCCGGCTCGGCCCATGCCGCAAAATCGGGGCCCGCAGCGGCGCAGCCGCGGCGATCAGCGCGGAACCGCCGCGCCTCCGAAACCCTGATCGACGCGCTGCTGCCGGTGGCGCGCGAGTCCCACCCACAGCGATGAACCCCGTACCCTCCGACTTCACGACCTTCTGGCCGCAGGAGTTGGCCCGAACTGAATCTGCTGATCGCCTTCGGCGTGCTGCTCGCATTCGGCACGCTCGGCGGCATCCTGGCCGCGCGGCTGCGCTGGATACCGACCATCACCGGCTTCATGGCGCTCGGGCTGCTGATCGGGCCGAGCGGCATCGGCCTGCTGTCGCAGGACAACCTGGCCACCGCGCGGGTGCTGGTCGACGTCGCACTCGGGCTGATCCTGTTCCGCCTCGGCACGATGCTGCATCCGTGGACGATCATCCGCAACCGCGGGCTGATGCTGACCAGCCTGTGCCGAGAGCAGCCTGACCTTCGTCTCGATCGTCGCGCTGATGTGGCTGATCGGCGTCGATCCGATGCTCGCGGCGATCGCCGGTGCGATCGCGGTCTCGTCGTCGCCGGCGGTGCTGATCCATGTCACCGAGGAACTGCGCGCCAAGGGCCCGACCGTCGACGCCGCCAAGGCGCTGGTCGCGATGAACAACATCTTCGCCTTCGTGCTGTTCTCGTTTTCGCTGCCACTGGCGCTGCGCAGCGTCGATGTCGACCTGACGACGGCGCTGCTGCTGCCGGCCTACCAGCTGTTCGGCGCGCGTCGTCGTCGGCATGCGCGGTGGCCTGGGTGGTGACGCGCATCGCGCTGCAGACGCGTGTCGACGAGCAGCATTTCCGCTTCGCGCTGGTCGTCGGCGCGGTGATGCTGGCCCTCGGTCTGGCGGTCGCGCTCAAGGTCTCGACGCTCTTCACCGCACTGATCCTCGGCGTGGCCTGCCGCTGGATGCAGGGCCGCTCGCGGCTGACGCTGGTCGAATTCGGCGGCGGCGGCGACATCTTCTACATCATCCTGTTCGCCTTCGCCGGCGCCAACCTGCACCTGCGACAGCCTGTGGCAGTACGGCGGCATCGCGCTCGCCTTCGTGGTGGTGCGCTCGCTGGCCAAGATGGTGTCGATCTACGGCTGCGGTCGCGCCTTCGGCTACACGCAGCGGCAGTCGATCGGCGCCGGCCTGCTGCTGGTGCCGATGGCCGGACTGGCGATCGGGCTGGTCCACACGACCAGCAGCATGCTGCCCGAACTGGGCGCACGCATCGCGGCCATCGTGCTCGGCGCGGTGGCGATCTTCGAGACCATCGGTCCGCCGCTGGCGGCGTTCGCGCTGCGCCTGACCGGCGAGGCCAACGAACCCGCGCGCACCGCGCCGGCGAGCCAGCCGGAAGCAGCTGGCGAGCCGGCGCGCCGGTCGCCCAGGCTGGCCGTCGAGGACGACCGCGCCTGGCGAAGCCGAGGGCAGACCGACAGCCGGCTCAGCTCGCCCCGACGCCGATCGCCCGGCGCAGCCGCGCCAGCCGGCGCTCGGGCAGCGGCGGCGCATCCAGCCCGTTGCGCATGATCGATCGCGCACGCGCACGGCCGCAGAACAGGATCCGGTCGCCGATGGCCAGCGACGCGTCGAGGGCCGGCATCAGTTCACGCTGTTTGCCGGTCTGCAGCAGCAACGGGATGGCATGGATCAGCTGTCCGCTGCCGTCGAGCCGCGTCATCAGCCGGCGCAGCGTCACCGCCTCGCCGGCGGTCGATCGCCGCGCACAGCGACGGCGCGACGTCCGGTGCCAGTTCGATCGACCAGGACTCGACGATCTCGTCGCCGATCACGCTGCGCATGCGCTCGAGCAGCGCCGCCGCCCAGGCCTCGTCCTCGCTGCGCGCCAGGCGCAGGAAGGTGGCAAGCTGCGGCGCGCGGATCACGCGCAGCACCTCGGCGGCGATCACATAGCCGCTGAGCATCACCAGATCGGTCGGCGCGGCGCGGAAGACACCGCTGTTGCGACGCTGGGTCTGGCGCGCGATGATGAACAGCCGCTTGTTGTGCGCCCGCGCGCCGATCGCGATCGTCAGGTTGTCGATGTCGACCGCCGTGCCGGCAACCAGCGCGGTCGCGCTCTGCAGCGACGGCGCGCTCGAGCACCGCCGGATCGGTCGGATCGCCGTGCAGGAACGACGCCTCGTCGATGCTGCCGTCGTTCTCGGGCGCGACCACCAGCGTCTCGATCTCGAGCTGCTCGAGCCGGCGCCTGAGCGTGCGGGTGAACAGCCCGCTGCCGCACAGCACCCAGCGGCCGCGCGGCAGCTGCGGCACCTCCTCCATCGCGGTGCCGCGCTGGGTCGTCAGGGCCTCGTAGATCACGTGCAGGCTCGGCGTGCGCAACGACATCGCGACCCGTTCGGCGAAGTGGTCGAACGGATTGATGATGTGCCTGGCGCCCACGGCCGCCATGCGCCCGTGCGCCGCATGGTCGCGCGCTGCGCACAGCACCGGCACCTCGGGATTGAGCAGGCGTGCGGTCAGCGCGATCTTGATGTTGACGAAATCGGCGCCGGTCAGTGCCAGCACGCCGACGCAGGCCGGATGGGTCAGACCGACGATCTCCAGGCTCTTCGGATCGCTCGCGTCGGCGCACAGCGCCGGCACGGCCGCCGGCAGCTCGTCGACCTCGACCGAATCGACGCGGCTCTGCTCGGCGTCGATCACGACGATCGCGGGTGCCGTCCTCGGCCAGTTCGTGCGCCACCCGCGTGCCGGCGTCGTCGTAGCCGCAGATCAGGTAGAACGGCACGTCGATGCGCACGCACCGCTGCGCTCGACCCGATTCGGTGGACGATGCGGCGAAACACCGGATCCTGCAGCACGCCGAACAGCGCGCCGATCGCATACAGCCAGGCGATCACGGTGGCGTAGATCGAGCCGGTGGCCCAGCAGGCGCTGCACGTCGGTGAACGGATACGGGATCTCGCCCAGGCCGATCGTGGTGCCCAGAAAGCTGACGAAATAGAACGCGTGCAGAAAGCTCATCGTCCACGGCCGGCCGTCGCGGATCGATCCCGGGCACCAGCGTGAAGCCGAGCACCGACACCGCGTAGACGCCGATCAGCACCGCCAGCGGCAGGCGCAGGCGCCGCAGCAGCAGGAAGATGCCGTGGCGGGTGCCTGAGACCGCGATCGTCATCGCCGCAGGCTGGCCATCTCGACGATCAGCAGCACCACCGAGATCACGTTGGCGACCATCGCGCCGATCGCGAGCGAGACGACCGTGGCGCCCTGCGCCGGCGACAGCGCCGCGCCGTCGGCCGCGTAGAGGCCCCAGCTGACCGCCGCCGCGATCAGCTGCAGATCGGCCACCAGGCTGGTGGCCAGCATGGTCGAGCCGAGCGGCGAGCGGTCACCGAACTTCATCACGGTCGCGAACAGCGACACGACCAGCGCCGCGAACAGCTCGTAGATGTTGTGGTGCTCGATGATCGGCGATGTCGCCGACCACGAAGCCGACGTTCAGCGTCAGCGCCAGCACGATGATGAAGGCAAACAGGACTCGCTCGGTGCTCATGCAGTCGTTCTCGCCATGCGACTCGGGAGGCGCAGTCTAGAGCCGACGGCCGCGGCTGTCGCCTGCCGATTGCATCGATTGCATCTGTACAAATATACTTGGCTCAGCCATGCGACGACAGCTGTGCGCATCTCCCGCCGTCGCCGTGCATCGGTACCGGCTGCGACCGCCCGGGTCGAACCTTCTGCTCTGCCGCCTTCCGCTTTCCGACCATGGCCTCCTCGAAAACCAACCAGACCGCCAGTACCGGCAGCCCGGCGGATGTGCAGGCGGAATCGGCGGCGCGCGTGCTGCGTCAGTTCAGGCTCGTCTTCAACGCGATCAAGACCCACTTCCAGCAGGTCGAGAAGCAGGCCGGCGTCGGCGGCGCGCAGGTGTGGGCGCTGAGCGTGATCCGCGACGCGCCCGGCATCGGCGTGAACGAACTGGCGCGCTCGATGGACGTGCGCCAGCCGACGGCCAGCAACCTGGTGCGCACCCTGGTCGACCAGGATCTGGTCGAGGTGCGCAAGGACGAGCGCGACCGGCGGGCGGTCCAGCTGCACCTGCGACCCGGGCGGCAACCGGGTGCTGCGGCGCGCGCCGGGACCGTTCACCGGCGTGCTGCCGCAGGCGCTGGCCAGCCTCGACGCGGAGACGCTCGACCGGCTGGAAGCCGATCTTGCGGTGCTGATCGCCGCACTCGGTCCCGACGCCGACGGCGCGGCGATTCCGCTCGGGCAGAACTAGCCCCGCCCCTGGACCCGCCGCAACCCGCACGGGTGGACCGCGCCGGGGGTGCGGCGCCGGCCGGCCGGCGCCGCTCAGCGCGTCGAGTAGACCAGTTCGGCGCGGCGATTGCGCGCCCAGGCGTCCTCGCCGCTGCCCTGCGCCTGCGGCTTGCTTTCGCCCCAGCTGGTCGCCTCGATCCGCGCGTCGGACACCCCGAGCGTGCTCGAGTGCGCGCCGCACCGCCTCGGCACGACGCTGGCCGAGCGCGAGGTTGTATTCGGTGCTGCCGCGCTCGTCGGCATGACCCTCGACCCGCACCGGCACGATCGGGATCGGCGCTCAGGTAGCGCGCATGCTGGCCCAGCAGATCGGCATCCCGCGAATCGATCGTGTATTCGTCGAAGCCGAAATAGACGGTGCGCTCGGCCCGGGCCGGCCATGCGTGCCGTCGGCCGCTGCGGCATTGGCCGCCGCCTGCGCGCTCGGCCGCGCGCGCGCGCAGCGGCGCGCGCGGCGGCATCGGCCGCGGCGTTCGACGCCGAAGCCGGCGGCGTGGCTGGCGCCGCCCGAGGCGCGGGTACTTCGCCTCCGGCGGTGTGTTCGCGCAGGCGCCCAGCAGCAGGCTGATTCCCAGGATCGGAGCGAGATGTCGGATGTTGTGCATCGGTCGTGGCTCAGGTGGTGGAGCGTGTCGATTGTATATTTGTAACTATCCACAACAAAGGCCCGCCTGCCAATGCGGCCTGGATCGACCGGCAGGGCGCACGGCCGGGGTCGTGGCTTGCGGTCAGAATGGTCGCAACGAGAAAGGTTCTCGATGCGGATCGCCACCTGGAACATCAACTCGCTGACCGTGCGACTGCCGCAGTTGCTCGACTGGCTCGCCGCCAATCCGGTCGATGTGATCGCGCTGCAGGAAACCAAGCTCGTCGACGACCGCTTTCCGCACGCACGAACTGCGCGCCGCCGGCTATCACGCGCTGTGCTTCGGCCAGCCGACCTACAACGGCGTTGCGATCCTGAGCCGGACCGAAGCCGACCGATCCGGTGCGCAACATCCCCGGCTTTGCCGATCCGCAGGCGCGCGTGCTGACCGCGAGCGTCGGCGGGATGCGCATCGTCAACGCCTACTTTCCGAACGGGCAGGCGCCCGACAGCCCGAAGTTCGCCTACAAGCTCGGCTGGATCGACGCCCTGCGCGGCTTTCGTCGCCGAACAGATGGCCACGCATCCGGAGCTGGTGCTGCTCGGCGACTACAACATCGCGCCGGAAGACCGCGACGTCCACGACCCGGTCGCCTGGGCCGGCCAGATCCACTGCACCGACGCAGGAACGCGAGCAATTTCCGCGCGCTGATCGACCAGCCGGACTGTGCGACGCCTTCCGCCTGTTCGAGCAGCCGCCGAAGAGCTGGAGCTGGTGGGACTACCGCAACCTCGCGTTCCGGCGCAACCAGGGGCTGCGCATCGACCACGTGCTGGTCAGCCCGGCGCTGCGACCGCGCGTGGTCGAGCTGCACGATCGACAAGCTGCCGCGCAGGAACGAGCGGCCGAGCGACCATGCGCCGGTGGTGCTGCGAGCTCGACTGACGGCAGTGGCGCGATCGGTCCGCGTCCAGCCCCGTGCGCAGACCATCGGCTGCGCCGGCCGACCGGGTCAGTCGTCGACGCCGAGCTCCTGGATCTTGCGCGTGATCGTGTTGCGGCCGATGCCGAGCTTCTGTGCCGCCTCGATGCGCCGGCCGCGCGTGATCTCGAGCGCGGTGTGGATCAGCCTGGCCTCGAACTGGCGCGTCAGCGTATCCCAGACCGTCGGGGACGCCGCGCTGCAGCAGCGCGCGGCACTCGCGCTCCAGGTCGTCGAGCCAGGCGCCCGCCGACTGACCGCGGATTGGCCAGCTCGGCGCCGCGGCCGTGCTGCGCCGCCGGCCAGCCGGCGGCAGCGGGCAGCTGCGACCGGCTGCGAGCAGCGACTCTCCGGCCGTCTCGGCCCAGTGGCATCGATCGCGTCGGCAGGCGCAGCCGCCGGCAGCCGGCGCGCGGCCTGGGCCGCCTGCAGCTCCGGCGGCAGGTCCTTGACTTCGATCACCTGCGCCGGCGCCATCACGGTCAGCCAGTGGCAGATGTTCTCGAGCTGGCGCACATTGCCGGGAAACTCGAACGCCATCAGCCGCGACAGCGCGGCATCGGTGATGCGCTTGGCCTCGACGCCGAGTTCCTTGGCACTCTTCTGCAGGAAGAAGCGCGTCAGCGACGGCACGTCCTCGCGCCGCTCGCGCAGCGCCGGCAGGCGCAGGCGGATCACGTTCAGGCGGTGGAACAGGTCTTCGCGGAAATGGCCCTGCGCGACCCGGTCCTCGAGGTTCTGGTGGGTCGCGGCGATCACCCGCACATTGCTGCGCATCGGGTTGTGGCCGCCGACGCGATAGAACTGGCCGTCGCTCAGCACGCGCAGCAGCCGGGTCTGCAGGTCGAACGGCATGTCGCCGATCTCGTCGAGGAACAGCGTGCCGCCGTCGGCCTGCTCGAAGCGGCCGCGGCGCGTGGTCTGCGCGCCGGTGAAGGCGCCGCGCTCGTGGCCGAACAGCTCGCTCTCGAGCAGGTCCTTCGGAATGGCCGCGGTATTGATCGCGACGAACGGGCCGCCGGCACGCGGGCTGTGCTTGTGCAGCGCATGCGCGACGAGTTCCTTGCCGGAGCCCGATTCGCCGGTGATCAGCACCGTGACGATGCTCTGGCTCAGCCGGCCGATGGCGCGGAAGACATCCTGCATCGCCGGCGCCTGGCCGAGCATCTCGGGCATCTGCGCCTGCGACAGGTCGCCGACCTCCTCGCGCATGCTCTCGTCGAGCGCGCGCCGGATCAGCTCGACCGCCTTCGGCACGTCGAACGGCTTGGGCAGGTATTCGAAGGCGCCGCCCTGGAACGCGCTGACGGCGCTGTCGAGGTCGGAGTAGGCGGTCATGATGATGACCGGCAGCCCGGGCAGGCGCTGCTTGACCTTGGCCAGCAGGTCGATGCCCGAGCCGCCCGGCATGCGGATGTCCGACACCAGCACCTGCGGCTCGTCGTCGTCGAGCGCAGCTCAGCACGTCGCGCGGATTGGTGAAGCTGCGCACCGGCGAGGTCCTCGCGCGCCAGCGCCTTCTCGAGCACGAAGCGGATGGATTGGTCGTCGTCAACGATCCAGATGGGTTTCATGCCTGCCTAAGTGGTTGCCCTGTCCACCGTCGGCCCGGTCGATGCTCGACGCGCGGACTACGGCAGCGGAATCACGATCTTGAAAACGGTTCGGCCCGGCTCGCTGTCACATTCGATCATGCCGTGGTGCTGCTGGACGAAGGTCTGCGCGAGCGTCAGGCCGAGGCCCGAACCGCCATCGCGACCCGATACCAGCGGATAGAAGATGCGATCGCGGATCTCGTCCGGCACACCCGGGCCGTTGTCCTCGATATGCAATTCCAGTGCCAGTCGATAGCGCTGCTTGCCGATCGTGATCTGGCGCGCGATGCGGGTGCGCAGCAGGATCTGCGCATCGGCGGCCGCGATGCGCGCCGCCAGCGCCTGGGTGGCGTTGTGGACGATGTTGAGCACCGCCTGGATCAGCTGCTCGCGGTCGCCGCGGAAGTCGGGGATCGAGATGTCGTAGTCGCGCTCGACCTCGCAGGCCGCGCGGAAACTCGGCCAGGATCAGCGAGCGCACGCGCTCGCAGACCTCGTGGATGTTGACATCGCTGACCACCAGCGCCTTGCGGTGCGGCGCCAGCAGCCGGTCGACCAGCGCCTGCAGGCGGTCGGCCTCGTGGATGATGACCTGGGTGTATTCGGTCAGCTCCCGCGAATCGACCTCCATCTCGAGCAGCTGCGCCGCACCGCGGATGCCGCCGAGCGGATTCTTGATCTCGTGCGCGAGGTTGCGGATCAGCTCCTTGTTGGCCTGCACCTGGTCGAGCGCGCGCTCCTCGCGGTCCTGGCGCGTGTGCTGCTGGATCTCGACCAGCTCGACGAGCACGCGTCGGCATGCCGTCCATCTGGTTGACGGTCACGTGCACCTGCAGCGCCTCCGCATGGCGGCCCGCGCCTGGGCGGCGCAGGTGCGCCTCCAGACGGCTGATCGAGAACTCGGTTGCGCGTCACCGCGTCGACGGTGTCGCGCATCTGCTGCGGATCGACGAACCAGTCGAACAGATTGGCGCGCAGCATGCTGCGCCGCGACTGGCCGAGCACCTGCTCGAAGGCGCGCGTTGGCGAAGATGCAGCGGCCGTCGGCATCGATCACCGCGACCATCGTCGCCAGGTGGTCGAAGGCCTGGTAGCGGCAGCCGCGGCCGATTCGCCGCGCGCACGAATGGCGATCGCAAGGGTGCTGGCGAAACCGGGCTTGAGCACGGCCGGCGCCGGTCGCGTCACTGCGGCAGCTTGGAGAGCTCGCGCTTGAGCGCGGCGACGTCGCTCTCCTTGCGCGCGATCGCCATCTTCATCTCGGCCACCCGGTCGAGGTACTTCTGGTAGTTGCGCTCGTTGCCCTGGCGCTCGGGCTGGCCGTTGTTGTACTCGCGCAGCATCTCGGCCAGCACCTGCTCGTCGCGCCGCAGTTCGGCCTCGAGGATGGCGCGCCGGTCGGTGTCGCGTGCGCGCTGCTGGCCCGGCTCGACCCGCGCGCAGGCTCGGCGCGCGCGTCGCCGTGCCGGAGCGCGGGCGGCGGGCACCGGCGTCGCGCTGCGCCGGGCGGCGGCGGGGCCGACTGGAGCACCGTGATCGGCGCGCCCTCGATCGTGCGGCAGCCGCGCTCCTTGGCCTCCCTGTCGGAGATCGCATCGGTATAGAGCACCGGGTTGCCGGGACAGCGGTAGACGACATTGCGCACCTGCGTCTGCGGCGACGGCGGAAGCCGCCGTACCCGCCAGCACGCCAGCGCCAGCATCAGCCACCGCCATCCGGACCACCGCGACATCCATCGACTCCCCTGCTCGGAACCTGCCGCCGTCAGCCCTGCACCGCCGTGCAGGACCCGGCTCGATTGTCACCCATGCCGTCGACGGATCGCGGCGCGCGCCCGGCACATGACCCCTGCCGCGTCCCGATCACGAAAAAGGGACGGCCGAGCCGTCCCTTGCAGTTGCCGGCGCGAGCCGGATCAGAGCGCGTAGTACATGTCGAACTCGCACGGATGCGTGGTCATGCGGAAGCGCTGCACCTCCTGCATCTTCAGGTCGATGTAGGCGTCGAGGTAGGAATCGGTGAAGACGCCGCCCTTGGTCAGGAAGGCAGCGGCCCTTGTCGAGGTACTCGAGCGCCTGTTCGAGGCTCGAGCACACGGTCGGGATCTGCGCGTCTTCTTCCGGCGGCAGGTGGTACAGGTCCTTGGTCGCCGCTTCGCCCGGGATGGATCTTGTTCTCGACGCCGTCGAGGCCGGCCATCAGCAGCGCCGCGAAGCCGAGGTACGGGTTCATCAGCGGATCCGGGAAGCGCGCCTCGACGCGGCGGCCCTTCGGATTGGCGACGTACGGGATGCGGATCGACGCCGAGCGGTTCTTCGCCGAATAGGCCAGCTTGACCGGCGCCTCGTAGCCCGGAACCAGCCGCTTGTAGCTGTTGGTGCCCGGGTTGGTGATCGCGTTCAGCGCGCGGGCGTGCTTGATGATGCCGCCGATGTAGAACAGCGCGAACTCCGACAGGCCGGCATAGCCGTCACCGGCGAACAGGTTCTTGCCGTCCTTCCAGACCGACTGGTGCACGTGCATGCCGCTGCCGTTGTCGCCGACGATCGGCTTGGGCATGAAGGTGGCCGTCTTGCCGTACGAGTGCGCCACGTTGTGGATCACGTACTTCTGCAGCTGCACCCAGTCGGCGCGCTGCACCAGGCTGCTGAACCTGGTGCCGATCTCCATCTGGCCGGCGTTGGCCACCTCGTGGTGGTGCACCTCGACCGGGATGCCGAGCGACTCGAGCACCAGGCACATCTCCGAGCGCAGGTCCTGGCCGCTGTCGACCGGCGGAACCGGGAAGTAGCCGCCCTTGACCGACGGGCGGAAGCCGGAGTTGCCGTGCTCGTAGTCCTTGCCGGTGTTCCAGGCCGCTTCCTCGGACTCGATCTTGACGAAGCAGCCCGACATGTCGACCTGCCAGCGCACGCTGTCGAAGACGAAGAACTCGGGCTCCGGGCCGAAGAAGGCGGTGTCGCCCAGGCCCGACGCCTTCATGTAGGCCTCGGCGCGCTTGGCGAGCGAGCGCGGATCGCGCTCGTAGGGCTTGCCGTCGGCCGGATCGACCACGTCGCAGGTCAGGATCAGCGTCGGCTCCTCGAAGAACGGATCGATGTTGGCGGTGTTCGGATCGGGCATCAGCTGCATGTCCGACGCTTCGATGCCCTTCCAGCCGGCGATCGACGAGCCGTCGAAGGCGTGGCCCGACGTGAACTTGTCCTCGTCGAAATGCGAGACGGGGACGGAAACGTGCTGCTCTTTGCCGCGGGTGTCGGTGAAACGGAAATCGACGAACTTGATTTCGTTTTCCTTCACCATCTTCATCACGTCGGCGACGGTCTTGGCCATCAAACTCTCCTAGCGGATGCTCTCGTGGGTGGAAATGCAGGGAGCGAATGCCATCTGCGGGCAGCGGATCAGCAACCGTGCCCCGAAAAATGCACCCGGCGGAAAATAGCAGAATCCATGCCCAGCACCGTTGCTGCGCACTGACAGCGGGCAACAGGCGGCGCGATGGTAACCAAAGCGGTGCGCGCGCACCACGTCCGATGCGTCCGTCGTTCAACGCACCAATTCGGGGCCCAGGCTGCGCGCCGTGGTGCGCGCAGGCCGGCGAGCAGCGCCGGATAGGCGGCGTCGACCAGCGCCCGCGCGCCCTTCACGCCGAGCTCGATGTGGCGTCCCCACTGCGGATGGTCGACGCTCGGCAGGCTGAACACCTTGCACGCCCGCGAATGTCGGCCTCGATCGCCTCCATCAGCGGCGTCAGCAGCGCCTCCATCGCGCCGAAGACGATCACCGAGCGTTCGACATCGGTGTGCGCCGCCGTGCAGCGCCGGCATAGTGGGTGTCGAGCACCCATTCGATCATCGGCCAGGCCATGACCGGAAAGCCGGGCACGAAGCAGACGCTGCCGCCCGGCCGGCCCGGCGCCGACCGGCTCGAAGCGGATCGCGAAGCCCGGAATGCGGTTGTACGGATTCGGGATGATCTCGGCGCCTTCCGGAAAGACGCCCATGTTCAGCCGGTGCAGGTTGTCGGCCCGATCGGGCTCGAACGTCGGTGCCCTGCTCGGCCGCCATCTCGCGCATGCGCTCGATGATCAGTTCGCGCGCCTGCGGATGCAGCACGAGCGGCCGCTCGAGCGCGGCGGCGGCGCACTGGCGGGTGTGGTCGTCGGGCGTGGCGCCGATGCCGCCGCAGGAGAAGACGAGCGCGCCGGCCCGCGCGGCGGCAAAGGCATCGCGCAGGTCGGCGGTGATGCGCTGGCGGTCGTCGCCGACGTAGCGCGCCCAGCCGAGCGACAGTCCGCGCGCCTGCAGCAGCTCGACGACCTTCGGAAAGTGCTTGTCGGCGCGCTTCCCGGAGAGGATCTCGTCGCCGATGATGATCAGTCCGATTTGCATGGCGACGGCGTTCCCCGGCAGGTCGAGTTGGTGACAGCGAAGGATAAGTCAGCCAGCCGGCGACCGGCCGCCGACTGTCGCAGGCCGGGCTCAGCCGGCGCCGACCAGTCGCAGCAGGCCGCGCCACTGCTGCGACCAGAAGCCGCTGCCGTAGTCGCGGCCGCCGTCGATCCGGCAGCTGGTCGCGGATGCCGGTCGGCGTCGATAGCGCTGCGTCGAAGTTGGCGGTGCCGAACAGCGATGTCCCAGATCGGGAACAGCACCGCGAAGTTGTGCCCGCCCAGGCTGCCGCGGCCGCGCGACTCGTGGCCGAGGCCGATGCTGTGGTGCAGCCGGTGGAAGCGCGGGCTGACCAGCAGCCGCTCGCCGAGCCAGCCGAAGCTGACGCGCACGTTGGCGTGCGACAGGCTCTCGACCAGCTGGGTCAGCACGACCAGCGCGACGAACTGCCCCGGCGCCACGCCGATCAGCGCGCGCCAGCAGCACCAGCACGACGTCGCGGATCAGGTCGTCGAGCAGGTGGTTGCGGTTGTCGCTCCACATCGTCATCTGGCGCTGGCTGTGGTGCAGCGCGTGCAGCGCCCACCACCAGCGCAGCTGGTGCTGGCCGCGGTGCAGCCAGTAGTCGACGAAGTCGAACACCAGCAGGTAGACGAGGAAGGCGAACCAGGCGTTGTCGGTGACGCCCGGCAGCAGCGGCGCGACCAGCGCGTCGAGCTGCACGCGTCTGCCAGCCGAGCAGGCTCAGCTGGCCGAACAGCTGCGTCGCACAGCGGGTCGATCGCGAAGAACAGCGCCAGCCGGAACACGCCCGAGCCGGTGCACCAGCGTGTAGAGGATGTCGACGCGGACGCGCGCCGGTCGGTCACGCGGCTCGACCGGCCGCCAGCGCTGCAGCGCGCCGAAGACGACCGCGATCACCAGCAATTGCAGCAGCCCGACCAGCAGCCAGCCGGTGGCCTCGAAGCCGTCCTCGAGCAGGTTGCCGAGGCCGAGGCCGAACAGCAGCGGCTGCACCAGCTGCTCGAACAGCCACTGCTGGGCTCGCCGAAGACGGCTGCCGAGCCGGTCGATCGTCGCATCGAGCACGTGGCCGACTCCGCGGCCGCCTCAGCGCGGGAACAGGGCCCGGTAGCGCGGATGCTCGCGCAGGGTCGCGAAGCAGAAGCCGCGCTCCTTCAGCCCGACGATCAGCGGCTCGAGCACGCGCCGGCGCCCACGGCTCCTTGCGCGACCAGATGCCCAGGTGCGCGAGCAGGATGTCGCCGCTGCGGATGTTGCGCAGCGCGCGCTCGAGCAGCAGCCGGTTCGGCCAGCGCTCGCTCGGCAGCTCGTCGCCCAGAAAGCCGGCCGTCGGTCCAGCCGACATGCGTGCCAGCCGCAGGCGCGCGCGGCCTCGAGCAGCGCCGGCGAGGTCTTGCCGCCGGGCGCGCGGAACAGCGGCGCCATCGTCACGCCGGTGATCGTCCTGCAGCCGCTGCGGCCGGGCGCTGCAGCGCCGCGCAGTAGTCGCTGCGCGTCCAGCTGCAGCAGCTTGCCGGCGTCCGGCCCGGCGGTCGGCCGCACCGTGAAGCCGCCCGGCGTGTCGCCGAGCCAGTACCGCGTGGTCCCAGGTGTGCGAGCCGAACACGTGGCCCTCGGCAGCGCGCGCCTTCCACCACGGCGCCCAGTGGTCGTCGAGGCTGCCGCCGCCGTCGCGCGTGCGTTCGTTGGCGAGGAAGAAGGTGACCTGCACCTGCTGGCGCTGCAGCACCTCGGCGACCAGCGGCGCCACGCCCATGTGGCCGGTGTCGAAGGTCAGGTAGACCGGGCGATCGGCTGCGCTGCCGCTGCACATGGCGCCGCCAGCCGACGCGCCTGCCGCGCCGACCAGGCCGGCCGCGCCGGCTGTCAGCCAGCCCGACCAGCGGCCCGCAGCAGGCTGCGCTCAGCGCGGCGCATGGTCGAGCGTCCACACGCCGTGCGGCGAGCGTCCGACCGTGACCTGCCGCACCACCTGGCGCGTTTCGGTGTCGATGAAGGTCAGCTTGCGCGCCCAGCGCGAGGTGACGCAGCAGCGTGCGGCCGTCGGCCAGCACGTCGATGCAGTCCGGGCCGCCGGGCGCCGGGTACTCGGCGACCACCGACAGCGTCTGGAGGTCGATCTTGCTGATCGTGTTGGCCACCCGGTTGCTGACATACACATGGCGCTGGTCACCGGCCGAGCGGAAGGCGTGCGCGCCGTCGCCGGTCTCGATGCGCTTGACCAGCCGCGGCGTCGGCCTGGCTCACGTCGTAGACCTCGACCACGCGATCACCCGTCAGGCCGACCAGCAGCAGCCGGTCGTCCGGCGCTCAGGAAGACATCGGCCGGCATCTTGCCGACCGGGATCTTCCAGCGCAGCTTCTGCGTCGCCAGGTCGATGGCGATCAGTTCGTCGCTGTCCTGCATCGAGCTGTAGACGACGCTGCTCGCGCGGTCGATCGCCAGGTGGCTCGGCGTCTTGCCGGCCGGAATGCGCGCCGCCAGCTTGAGCGGCGTGGCGTGGCGTCGCTCCCTGCCAGTGGTAGATGTCGATGTGGTTGAGCCGGTTCGCCGCGGTGACGAACCACTTCATGTCGGGCGAGAAGCGCAGGTGGTAGGGATCGACGATGCCGGTCACGACGCGCTGCACCTCGGCCGTGACCGGGTCGATGAAGGTCAGCGAATCGCTCATCGCGTTGGCGACGATCAGCGACTTCTCGTCCGGGCGTCAGGTACAGGTGGTGCGGCTCCTTGCCGGTCGGGATGCGCTTGATCTCGGCGTAGGCTGCGCGGATCGATCACGCTGATGTTCGCGTCGAGCGAATTGAGCACGAAGATCGGCCGACTCGGCACCGCTGCCGTGGCGACTGCCGCGGCCGACCGCCGAAGCGGCGCCGGGCGGCACTCGCACGGCCGAGGCGGGTGGTGCAGGCAGTCGGGCAGCCGATGACCCGCCCAGCGGCGGCTTGGGCGACGCCGGAGCAGCCGAGGGGGCCGCCATGCCGACCGGTGCGGACGCAGCCGGGCCGGACTGGGCGCAGACCGCCAGCGGCACGCCTGCCAGGACGCCGGCCACACCGACAAGCCAGGCCGTCGTCCGGACACGCCACGGCTGGAATAACAGATCGATGGACGCGCCCAAGACAGACACCCTTCAAGCAAACCCGTTAGTGTAGGGGCTCACCCCGACGGCGGGCGTCATGACCCCGCTCGCCGATCAGTCATCGTCGCCACCGAGCACGCCGCCGAGCAGGCCACCGGCGCCGAAGCCGCCGAGCATCGAACCCTCGCCGCGCGAGCCGCCCTGCTGCGGCGCGGCCGCGAAGACGCGCGACGCCAGGCGCGAGAACGGCAGGCTCTGCAGCCACACCGACCCGGGCCCGGTGACCTTGGCGAAGAACAGGCCCTCGCCGCCGAACAGCGCCGTCTTGATCTTGCCGACGTACTGGATCTCGAAATTGACGTTGGGCGTGAACGCGACGACGCAGCCGGTGTCGATCAGCAGCGTCTCGCCGGGCTGCAGCTCGCGCTTCAGCACCGTGCCGCCGGCGTGCACGAAGGCCAGACCGTCGCCTTCGAGCTTCTGCATCATGAAGCCCTCGCCGCCGAAGAAGCCGACCGACAGCTTCTGCTGCAGGTAGATGCCGAGCGACACGCCGCGCGCCGCGCACAGGAAGGCGTCCTTCTGGCAGATCAGCATGCCGCCGAGGCGGTGCAGGTCCATCGGCAGCATCTTGCCCGGGTAGGGCGCGGCGAAGGCGACCCTCAGCTTGCGCGCCGACTGGTTGGTGTAGACGGTGGTGAACAGCGACTCGCCGGTGATCAGCCGCTTGCCGGCGCCGAGCAGCTTGCCGAACAGGCCGCTCTGGCCGGACGAGCCGTCGCCGAACACCGTGTCGAGGTGGATGCCGGCATCCATGTACATCATGCTGCCGGCCTCGCCGACCGCCGCCTCCTGCGGATCGAGCTCGATCTCGACGAACTGCATCTCGCTGCCCTTGATCTCGTAGTCGACGACATCCATGGCCATGTGCTCACTCCTTGCGGTTCATTGCTGAAAGGGATAAATGCTAGCGCGGCGTCGTGCGGTTCCGCCGCCCGATGGCAGATTGTGGCGGCGTCATCGCTGCCTGGACGCGGATCGGCCATGCCCGGCTCGCCCGCAGCCGCGGGGCGACCCGGGAGGGACCCGCGGGTGGGACCCGATGGGGCGTCCAGTATCATTGCGCCCGCGTCCGCCGCCGGGATCTTCCCGGCGCTGCCGCCTGCCAGCGGCGCCCACGCCGCCGAGGCGCGGCACAACGTGTTGGCTGCCCCGTCTGCCGTCGACCGGCGCGCGCGCCTCAACAGGAATGTCTTCATGAGCACCAAAGTTGCGTTGATCACCGGTGTCACCGGTCAGGACGGCGCCTACCTGAGCGAGTTGCTGCTGGCCAAGGGCTACGAAGTGCACGGCATCAAGCGCCGTGCCTCGCTGTTCAACACCGACCGGATCGACCACCTGTACCAGGATCCGCACGCCGACCAGCCGCGCTTCAAGCTGCACTATGGCGACCTGACCGATTCGACCAACCTGATCCGCATCATCCAGCAGGTGCAGCCGGACGAGATCTACAACCTGGCGGCGATGAGCCACGTCGCGGTCAGTTTCGAGACGCCGGAATACACCGCCAACGCCGACGGCATCGGCACGTTGCGCATCCTGGAGGCGATCCGCATCCTCGGGATGGAGAAGAAGACCCGCTTCTACCAGGCCAGCACCTCCGAGCTCTACGGCCTGGTGCAGGAGATCCCGCAGAAGGAGACGACGCCCTTCTACCCGCGCAGCCCGTATGCGGTGGCCAAGATGTACGCCTACTGGATCACGGTCAACTACCGCGAGGCCTACGGCCTGTACGCCTGCAACGGCGTGCTGTTCAACCACGAGAGCCCGCTGCGCGGCGAGACCTTCGTCACGCGCAAGATCACCCGCGCGATGGCACGCATCGCGCTCGGACTGCAGGACTGCCTGTACCTCGGCAACATGAGCGCGCTGCGCGACTGGGGCCACGCGCGCGACTATGTCGAGATGCAGTGGCTGATGCTGCAGCAGGACCAGCCGGAAGATTTCGTGATCGCCACCGGCGTGCAGTACAGCGTGCGCCAGTTCGTCGAGTTCAGCGCCCGCGAGCTCGGCATCTCGCTGGTCTTCAGCGGCGCAGGCGAATCCGAGGTCGGCACGGTCGAGAAGGTCACGCCGATCGGCGGCGAACTCAAGGCCAAGTGCAAGCCGGGCGACGTGATCGTGCGCGTCGATCCGCGCTACTACCGTCCGACCGAGGTCGAGACGCTGCTCGGCGATCCGACCAAGGCCAGGGAGAAGCTCGGCTGGGTGCCGCGCATCACCCTGCCCGAGCTGGTCAAGGAGATGGTCGAAGCCGACTATGTCTCGGCCCGGCGCGACAGCCTGGTCAAGATGGCGGGCTTCCGGGCGTATGACTACAACGAGTGATGCGGGCGGGCAGGTGCTGCCTGGCCGTGCTGCGACCTGAGGCCTCCGACCGACCGTGAAGATACTGATCACCGGCGGGGCCGGTTTCATTGGCAGCTGGCTGCTCGAACGCCTTTGCGCGGCCGGGCACGATGTGACCGTGCTCGACAACCTGAGTCCGCAGGTGCACGGGGCCAATTCAGAGCCGCGGATCCGTACCAGTTTTTTCGCTACTGCCGGCCGCCGACTGGTCGTGGGCGACGTGCGCGACCGCGCGCTGCTCGACCGCCTGCTGGCCGGCGCGGAGGCGGTGGTGCATCTGGCCGCCGAGACCGGTACCGGGCAGTCGATGTATGAAATCGCGCATTACGTCGACGTCAATACCGTGGCGACCGGGCTGCTGTTCGAGCTGATCGGCACGCGGCATCGGCAGGTGCGCACTGTGGTGCTGGCATCCAGCCGGTCGGTCTACGGAGAAGGCGCCTACCTGCTGGACGGGCAGATGATTTCGCCGGGCTCGCGTAGCCCGGCGGCACTGACCGCCGGTCGCTGGGAGCCGACGGGGCCGGAAGGGCAGGCTCTCCGATTGATCGCGACGCCCGAGCATGCTCCGCTGCAGCCGGCGTCGATCTACGCCGCCAGCAAGCAGTCGATGGAGGAGATCGGACGCATCTGCTCGCAGTCGTTCGGAATCAGGGTGCTTGCGCTGCGCTTTCAGAATGTCTATGGCGAGCGGCAATCGCTGCGCAACCCGTACACAGGCCTCCTGTCGATCTTCTCGAACCGGATGCGCAGGCATGAGCCGATCAATGTCTTCGAGGACGGTCACGAGAGCCGGGATTTCGTGCACGTCAGCGACGTGGTGCGGTCGATCGAGCTCGGCCTGAGGAACGAGGCATCGGGTTTTCATGCGTTGAATATCGGATCCGGACAGCCGACCAGCGTGCTGGAGATCACCAAGCTGCTGGCCGCGCTGCTCGACAGCCGGTCTGCGATCCAGATCAGCGGCGACTTCCGCGCCGGCGACATCCGCCACTGCCATGCCGACCTGACGCGCGCGCGTCAGGTGCTCGGCTTTGAACCGATGGTGTCACTGCGCGATGGGCTGCGGGCTTTCTGCGACTGGGTGCGGACGCAGTCCGTCGAAGTGGATCGCTCGGCCGAGGTCCAGATGGAACTCGCAAGCCTCGGACTCGGCGTGGCCGGTAAATGAATCATGCGATGGCCTCCTGCGCGCGCCTGCTCCAGCGCGTCGGTCGGGTCTGGCGCCGCATCGTCACCCGAACGTACTATGGTGCGCTGATGCAGCACGTGGGTCGGCGCGCCCGGCTCGACCCGCCGCTGCTGGTCTCGCTGCCCGAATTCATCTCGATCGGCGAGCGCACCCACATCCGGCGTGGCGCTCGCCTGGAAACGATCGCGCGCCCTGGACGGTCGAATCCGAGCCTTTCGATCGGCAGCGGCTGCTACATCGAGCAGAACGTGCAGCTGATCGCGAAGCGCCGGGTCTGCATCGGCGACAATGTCTCGGTCGCCGGGCAGTGCGCAATCGTCGATGTCACGCACCCCTACTGGCTCAGTCCGACGTCTGCCAATGTGGGCCAGCTGATCCTCGACGACGAGGCCGAGGTGCTGATCGATGACGGCTGCTTCATTGGCTTCGGCAGCGTGGTGCTGCCTGGCGTCCACCTCGGTGAGGGTTGCGTGGTGGGTGCCAATTCGGTGGTCAACCGCAGTTTTCCGCCGCGCTCGGTGATCGCGGGCGCGCCTGCGCGACTGACCAAGACCTACTGACCCCATGCTCGACGCCGTCCTTCCGCACTTCACCTATCGCCGACACATTGCCCGCGCGATGCTCAACCTGGTGCGCGGACGCCCTGCCCTGCGGCCGTTGCTGGACCGGCGCAATTGGCGCCACATGCAAACCTATCGCCAGCGCGAGTTGCACTGCAATGTGTGCGAGGCGGTTGGCCGACCGTTTTTCGACTTTCCCGACCTGGAGGTGCGTCGATCGCATCGCATCGGTGAACTGCGCGAAACCCTGCAGTGCGCAACCTGCGGCGCCACCATGCGCCACCGCGTGCTGGCTGCGGCGATGCTCGAGATCCTGCACCGCGTCACCGGCCGGCGCCATCCGACGATCCGCGCCGCGGGCCCGGAGGGCTTCGGGCCGTTGCGCATACTCGACAGCGACAGCTTCAGCCCGATCGCGCGGCTGCTGCGCGGATCCGCCAGCTACCAGGTCTCGAGCTTCCGGCCGAAGCAGACCTTCGATACCGAGATTGAACCCGGCCACTACAACCTGAACCTCGAAAAGATCGGGTTGCCCGACGCCAGCTTCGACCTGGTCCTCACCTCGGACGTGATGGAGCATGTGCGAGATGACGATGCCGCGCACGCCGAGATTGCTCGTATCCTGCGCCCTGGCGGGCACTACGTCTTCACGGTGCCGTACGACGACACCTGCCCTGACGAGCATCGGCTGGTCGATACCTCCGGCGACGAGGATCGCTTTCTCGTGCCGCCGCAATACCATGGTGACCCGCTGTCCGGAGGCATCCTTGCCTACCGCGTCTACGGTCGGTCGATCTTCACGCGGCTGGCGCGGGTCGGGTTGCAGACCGAGTTCCAGCTGATCAACGATGATGCCGCGTTGATCGTCGATGGCGATGTGTTCATCGCCTGCCGCAAGTGAGCCGACGGTCGACCTTGCCCACCACCATGTTCCAATCGACCTTCACGACCCCGGTCACTCCGACGATCGGCATCGTCACCGTCCTGTACAACAGTAGCGCGGTGCTGGACGACTTCTTCCTGAGCCTGCAGCGCCAGTCTGGCGGGCGCTGCGCGCTGCGTCTGTACGTGATCGACAACAGCCCGGACGAGCGCGGTTCGGAGATCTGCCGCCGCAGAGCGGGTGAGCTCGGGATTGCAGCCAGGATCGTCTACAACGACGCCAATCTCGGCGTCGCCAAGGGCAACAACCAGGGCATCGAACTCGCCCTGGCTGATGGTTGCAGTCACGTCCTGCTCAGCAACAACGACCTGGACTTCGGTGCCGGCGTGATCGACGACCTGCTCACCGGCCTGGAGCGGGGGAACGCGAGCGCGGTCACACCGAAGATCCACTACCACGATCGACCGACCCACATCTGGTTCGTGGCCGGGCGCTTCCGGCTCTGGACGATGCACGTCGACCACCTGGGCATCGGACAACACGATGACGGCCAGTTCGACCAGATGCGGCGCATCGACTACGCACCGACCTGCTTCATGCTGTTCAAGGCGGAGGTGTTCCGGCGTCTGGGTCGCATGGACGAGCAGTATTTCGTCTATTACGACGATGCCGACTTCCTGTGGCGCATGAAGCGGGCGGGACTCGTGGTGGAGGTGCTACCCGGGTGCATCGTGCGCCACAAGGTGAGTTCGTCGACCGGCGGCGACCTGTCGCCGTTCTCGGTCTACTACTCGAACCGCAACCGCATCTATTTCGCGCGCAAGCACCTGCACGGCGTGCAGAAGGCCGTAGCCATCGGCTTCGTGCTGTGTACCCGGCTGGTGCAGTACGCCTTGCTGCCGGCTCAAACTGCGCAACGCCTCCGGCAGGGCGTGCGCGACGGTCTGCGCATGGTGACGTCGAGTTGAGCGGTCGACCGCAATGATCGCTGACCTCCCGGCCACCGAGGTCGATTCCGAATGGCTGCGATGAGCGCGGCGTGCGGCGGCGCACTCCGTTCCCGTTTGGCAACCAATGCCCTGCTCAACATCCTCGCCGGCGCGTCCAGCGCACTGTTCGCGTTCGTCGTTCCGGCGCTGCTGGCGGCGCGGATCAGTGCAGTCGAGTTGTCGATCTGGTCGATCATGCTGCAGACCGCGGTCTACACGACGCCCTTCACGCTCGGCATCCAGGGCGTGCTGTCGCGCCACGTCGCGCTGCATGCCGAGCGGCGCGATGGTCGCGGCATGCGCCACACCATGGCGGCCGCGCTGCGTCGTCCTCGGCGTCGCTGCGGCCCTCTACCTGGTGCTCGGCTTCTCGTTGCACGCTGATCTTGGGACGGATCTACCCGGCCATCCCTGCCGATCACCTGCCGGCCGCCCAGCTCGGGCTTCGTGCTGTTCCTGATCGGGCAGGCAACCCTCATACCGGCGGCCGCCATCGGCGGCTATTTCTTCGGCCTGCAGCGCAACCTGCCGGTGACCGCCAATGCACTCGGCAGCAAGGTCGCCGCCAGCATCGGCGTGGTTGCCCTTTCGGGCACGGTCGGGCTGGTCGGACTGGCGGCCGTCGTGAGCGTGGTGACGATTGCGGGGAACCGTGGCTGCTCGTCGCCTGGAGGCGCTCACGCGACGCGAGTTCGGGCCGCGAGCCGGGTCCGCGCGCACCAGCTGGTCCGACTGCGCTCGATTCTGCGCGAATGCGCACCCATCAGCTTGTGGACGCTCGCCGCTTCCTGATCTACGGTGGCACCAGCACGATTGCGAGCACGACCGACTTCGCCAATTTTCCCGCGTACACGATGGCCACTGCAGCGGCACTGGTCCTGCTCGGCATCCATGGTGCGGCCATGAGCCCGCTGATTCCGCACATGTCGCCGTGGTGCACGAGCGCGGCGGGCCCGGCGGCAGTCGGAACGCACGCTAGCGCGCGCATCCCTGATCTCGGCCGCCATCTCGGCCGTGGTGGTCGTCGGCCTATGCATTGGCAGGACAACCAGTCGTCAACGCGCTGATCCCGCCGCGGCTTGCGGAGCTGACGTCACTGCTGCTGCCCATTCTTGCTGCTCGGCAACATGATCCGCCTGCTGGGCCTTCCCTACTCCAACACGCTCGTCGGCCTGGGCCTGCAGGGGCGCATCCTGTGGACGCCGGTGCTCGAAGCCGTCGTCACCTTCGGATCTGCACTGATGCTCGCGCCGCACTTCGGACTGTCGGGCATTGCGGCGAGCATCGCATCGGTGGCACGGTGGCCATCGCACTGCACTTCACCATCAACATGTCCGTCACCCGCGCCATGGTGCCGGTGCGCCGCTGGAAGCTGCTGTTGCAGTCGCTGCTGGTGCTTGCACCGGCCATCGGATTGCTGCACTTCCTGCACGCCACCGGTCGCGGCTGAACCGATGAACCCGCTCAAGCGCGTGGCCAAGTGGCTGCTGTATTCGCCTCCGCGCGGCCTGCGGCATGGCCGCGAGGTGGTGATGAAGCACCCGCGTCGGCTCGAGGGCGTGCGTTACATCGAATGCGGCGACCGGGTCGTGGTGTGCGAGCACAGCTGGATCGCTGCCTTCGACCATTTTGGCGGACGCAGCTACCAGCCGCGGATCCGGATCGGCAGCGATGTCACGATCACCCGCTACGCCTGCATCACCGCCACCCGCTCGATCGAGATCGGCGATGGCTGCCTGTTCAGCGAGCATGTCTACATCTCCGACCACGTCCACGAGCACGATCCGCGTGCCGGGTTGCTGGTGCGCCAGCCGCTGCACTCCAAGGGGCCGGTGCGCATCGGCCGCTCGTGCTTTCTGGGTTATCGCGCGGTCGTGCTGCCCGGTGTCGAGCTCGGCGACCACTGCGTGGTCGGCGCCAACTCGGTGGTGACGCGCTCGTTCCCTGCCTATTCGATGCTGGCCGGGGCGCCGGCGCGGCTGATCCGGCGCTTCAACCACGATACTGGCGTCTGGGACCCCGCATGATCAATACCGAACTCGATCCCCGGACCGACTACTACGGCCAGTTCCGGCATGAACTGCTGCCGCTGCTCGAACCAGCCCGCGGCACGGTGCTCGACATCGGCTGCGGCAGCGGATTGCTGCTCGCCCACCTGCGCCAGCACGGCGCCGAGCGCACCATCGGCATCGAACTGCGCGCCGACATCGCAAGCGAACTGCGCGAATCGGGCCGGGTCGACGAGGTGCTGTGCCTCGACATCGAACGCGATGAGCTGCCGTTCGCGCCCGGCTCGATCGACACCCTCGTCGTCAGTCACGTGCTCGAGCACATGGTCGATCCGTGGAGCGTGCTGCGCCGGCTGCGGCCGCTGCTCAGCCCGGGCGGCCGGCTGGTCGGCGCGATCCCGAATGTGCGCCACGTCAGCGTTGCGCTCAAGCTGCTGACGCGCGGCCGGTGGCAGTATGCGGATTCGGGCATCCTCGACCGCACGCACCTGCGCTTCTTTGCCAAGGAGACGATCCGCGAGCTGCTCGAGACGACCGGCTACCGGGTGCTCGCCCTGGTCCCCGAGATCAACGGTCCGCGCGCGCGGGCGGTGTCGCGGCTGAGCCTGGGCAGTGCCGACGATCTGGTCTGCTACGCCTACAACTTCGCATGCGACGTGGCGGCGCCCGGGCGCTGACCCGACTGCGGCGCCCCGTCCCATCCACCTGCACCCTTTCCGATACGGCTCCGGCGTGAACCTCTGCGCAACGACGATCGTCTCCGCGAACTACCTCGCCTACGCCAAGGTGCTGGCCGAATCGGTGCGCCGGCATGCCGATGCCGCCAGCTTCGTCGTGCTGCTCGTCGACCGCCGGTCGGCCGAGGTCGAGCAGCTTGCGCAGCGGCTCGGGCTTGACATCGTCTGGGCCGAAGACCTCGATCTGCCGGATTTCGAACGCCTGGCCTACCAGTTCGACATCCTCGAACTCAATACCGCGCTCAAGCCGACCCTGCTCAAGCGCCTGCTTGCGCGCGGCCACGACGCGGTGATCTACTGGGACCCCGACATCCGGCTGTTCGGCGCACCGACGCCGATCCTGGACGCCCTGCAGCAGGCGTCGATCGTCCTCACGCCGCATGCGCTGGCCCCGTTGATGGACGGCCACCGGCCGTCCGACATCGACCTGATGCGCCACGGCAGCTTCAACCTCGGCTTCATCGCGGTCCGGGGCGACGCGAATGGCCGGGCGCTGCTGGACTGGTGGGAGGATCGGTGCCTGAGCCACGGATTCTGCGATCCGGTCGAGGGCACCTTCGTCGACCAGAAATGGCTCGATCTGGCGCCGAGCTATTTCGACGGCGTGCACATCCTCAAGCACCGCGGCTGCAATGTCGCGTACTGGAATCTGCACGAACGACCGCTGCGCGAGGACGGCGGCACGCTGGCAGCCGGCGCCGACCGGCTGGTCTTCTTCCACTTCAGCGGCGTCAACCCGCGCGACGGCGCGCAGCTGTCGAAGTACCAGGATCGCCACGGCGTCGGCGCTGCGAACCGGCTGCTCGATGGGCTGGTCGCCGACTATTGCGCCGCCGTGATGGCTGCCGGTCATGCCGAGCTGGTCGGAACACCTTATTCGTTCGCAACCCTGGACAACGGGCAGCCGATCAGCCCCCTGATGCGTCGGGCGCTGGTCTGCGCCGAGCCGACTCCGGCGCGGCCGTTCGAATCCGGTGGCGCCTTCCAGCGTCGGCTGAAGACAGCCGGGCTGTGGCCGAGGCGCGGTTCGACAACGCCCCCCGAGGCCCGGATCAACGCCTTCACCTTCGAGCCGGACGACCGTCGGGTGCGCATCGTCAATGCCGGGCTGCGCGCCGCGTTCAGGCTGCTCGGTGGCAACGCTCAGCTGCTGCTGAAATACCTGGTCTTCCTGTCGCGCGGATCGAATCTGGCTGCGGTGCTGACCGGACGGCCGTTCAGGCTCGAACATCGCTCGCGCAGGAGCCCGGCCGCCCCGCGATCGCCGTCGCTGAGTCCCTCACCCCCCGCCTCGGCCGCCGACATCCGATGAGCTCGCTGTCGCATCCGGCTGCTGCGCCCATGCCGCGCGCCTCTCGCGCCCGCCTGCACCGGCTCGGCACGTTCAGTGCCGCGCTGCTGCTGCTGCTCGTCGTCGGCGTGCCGTCGATTCCGCTGTACCTGTTCGGCGCTTCATCGATGGCCTCCGGCGCGCTGCTGGTGTGCCTGCTCGCCGCCATCGGCGCCGGTTGGCTGCACGCGCAGCGGCCGATCCGACCGTGGCGGTTCGGGCAGCCGATCCTGATCGCCTGGTTGGCCGTCGGCCTGCATTTCAGCATGGCTGCCGCCTGGATGCCGGTCGACACCGGCCGGTTTGCTGCATCGTGGCTGCTGCTGCTGGTGTTCCTGCTCGGCGCCCGCGCGGTGGCCGGCCTGCTGTACAGCGCACCGCCCGCGCAGCTGCACCGCGCCCTGCGCATCGTGCTGGCCGCGCTGCTGCTGGTCGCCGCAGGCGGCCTGCTCGGCATCGCGCCACCGGCGGCCCTGCCTTACGAAAAACCGGTCTTCCCGTTCACCGAACCGTCGCACTTCTCGCTCGCATTCGTCCCGTTCCTGCTGTACTTCGCGATCGGGGCCCGCGGCGTGCAGCGGCTGTTCTGGATCGTGCTCGGCGTCGCGCTCGCCCTGCAGCTCCAGAACATGACCCTGCTCGCCGGCACCCTGCTCGTCGCGCTGGTCTGCAACCTGCGGACCGCCGCCGTCGTGCTGCCGATCGCGGTGCTGGCTGCCGCACCGTTCCTGGATCTCTACTACTTCGCCTCGCGCCTGGATTTCTCGCCCGAGAGCGACAACCTGTCGACGCTGGTCTTCGTCCAGGGTTGGCAGCTGATCGCCGAATCGCTGCAGCGCTCGTCGTTCTGGGGCCTGGGCTTCCAGCAGCTGGGAATCGGCGGCACCGACGTGCAGTTTGCCGAGCTCATCCATGTGCTGATGGACACCTATGTCAACCTGACCGATGGCGGCTTCACGCTGTCCAAGCTGGTGTCCGAATTCGGGTTGCTCGGCATCGCGCTGGCGCTGCTGCACCTGCTGGCGACCCTGCGTGCGACCGAGCGACTGCGGCTGCATGCACGCGGCCTGCAGCCGCTGCCGGCGGCGCAGCGGCTGGCATGCGCCGTCGTGGTCGGTTTCACGATCGAGCTGCTGGTGCGCGGTGCCGGCTACTTCACCGGGTCGTCGCTGCTCTATGCGGCCTCCTTGTTCTACCTCCTGCAGACCGGTGGCCTGGCGGCATCCGGTGCGGTGCCGGATGCGCCGCCGCGCCCGCGCGTGGCGCGTCGCCAGCGCCGGCACCGCGCGGCCCAGCCTGCCCTGCCGATGCCGAGCGGAGCCGGATCATGAGCGGTTCGACCCTGTCGCTCGAATTCGACGACATCATCTTCGCGCTGCAGAGCCACGGCGGCATCACCCAGTACTGGCAGGAGCTGACGCGGCGGATGTCGGGACGGCCGGGATTCACGCTGTCACGCTGCCAGGCACCGGCGTGGCAGCGACTGGTGCGCGTGCGCAGCGACGCGCGGGTGTTCCATTCGTCCTACCTGCGCCTGGCACGCGGGCGCCGCGTGCGCAATGTGATCAGCGTGCACGACCTCGGCTTCGAGCTCGGCCACCTCGGCAGCGGCCTGCGCACCCGACTGGCCCAGGTCGAACGCAGGCAGGCATATGCCGGGGCCGACGCCCTGGTCTGCGTGTCCGAAGCCACCCGTCGCGACCTGCTGACGCTGCTTCCGCACCTCGCGCAGCGCGTCCTCATCCGCGTCATCCACCACGGCCCGACGCTGGACGCCGACGCCGTCGGCGAGCCGCTCGCGCGGATCGGCGATGCGGCGGCAACCCCGTTCGTGCTGTTCGTCGGAGGCCGCAAGCACTACAAGAATTTCGACGGTGCGCTGGCTGCCTTCGCGGCCTGCGGCCTGGCTGCGCAGGGTGGTCGGATGCTGTGCACCGGATCGCCGTTCTCGCATGCCGAACAGTCGCTGATCCAGGCCCACGCCCTGACCGACCGCGTCGTTTCCCTGGGTACCGTCAGCCGTGCCGCACTCGTCACGCTCTATCGCCATGCCCATTGCCTGCTCTATCCAAGCCGCTTCGAAGGCTTCGGGATGCCGGTCCTGGAGGCGATGACGCTCGGTTGTCCGGTGGTCGCAGCCGACCGCACATCGATCCCGGAGATCGCCGGCGACGCTGGCTTGCTGGCCGATCCGGCCGACAGCGCAGCGCTCGGGGCAGCCATCGCATCGCTCGGCGATCCGCACCGCCGGGCCGGCCTGATTGCCGCCGGCCTGCAGCGGGCGCGCGCCTTCTCCTGGCAGCGCTCGGTCGACCAGCACGCCGCGCTCTATGCCGAACTGGCCTGAAGCCCCCGGTACCGCGCGGCCGGCGCACGGGGTCCGCCGATGCTGATCAGCGTCATCACGGTGGCCTGGAATGCCGCGCAGTCGATCGACGCGACCTGCCGCAGCGTCGACATGCAAAGCCATGCCGAGATCGAGCACCTGGTGATCGACGGCGAATCGACCGACGGCACGCTCGACGTGCTGGCACGCCGTCCGCACCCGCACCGGATCGTCTGCAGCGGCCCCGACGCGGGCTTGTACGACGCGATGAACAAGGGGCTGGACAAGGCTCGCGGCGAGATCGTCGTCTTTCTCAACGCCGACGACCGCTACTGCAGCGCCGATGTGCTGGCGCAGGTGCACCAGGCGTTCGTCGACTCGTCCGCGGATGCGGTCTATGCCGACATCGACATGGTGATCGAGGCCGAGCCGATGCGGGTGCAGCGGCGCTGGCGCAGCGGACCGCCGGCACGCTGGAAGGTGCTGCTCGGCTGGCAGGTGCCGCACCCGGGCCTGTTCATCCGGCGCGAGATGCTGCAGCAGATCGGGGGGTTCGACAGCCGCATGCGCATCGCCGCCGATTACGACCTGATGCTGCGCCTGATGCGGCGGCGCGGCGTGCGGCTGCACTACCTGCCGCTGACGGTCGCCGAGATGGCGGTCGGCGGCGTCAGCACCTCCGGGCTGCACTCGACCTGGCGCGGCTATCGCGAGAGCGCGACCGCGCTGCGCCGGCATTTCGGGGCGGCGGGATGGCTGATCGCGCTGCTCAAGCCGATGTGGAAGCTGCCGCAGTGGCTGCCGAGCCGGACCGGGCGCGACCCGGCTGCAACACGCGGTGATGGGGGCGGACGCGATGGCCGCTGAAGGCGTCGATCCGGCACTCGAGCCGGCCGCGTTCGCGGCCTATTTCGGCACACCGCGTCGGGCCCTGATCGACCTGCTCGACGGGCTGCAGCCGAACCATGTGCTGGAGGTCGGCTGCGGCGCTGGCGCCAACCTGTCGGAAATCCGGCGCCGTCATCCGCGCTGCCGCACGGTCGGGCTCGAACGCCAGCCCGATGCTGCAGCTGAAGCGCGCCGGCGCGACGGAGTCGACCGGCTGGTCGAGGGCGACGTGCTCGACCACGAGCGGATCGATTTCGATCCGGCCAGCTTCGACCTGGTCGTGCTGAGCCATGTGCTCGAGCACTTCGCGCAGCCCGAGCAGGTGCTGGCGCGCTGCCGCCGCTGGCTGCAGCCGGGCGGCCACGTCCTGATCGCGTTGCCGAACCTGCGTCATGCGCCGGTGCTCGGCGAGCTGCTGTTCGGCGGCGATTTCCGCTACCGCGACGACGGTGTGCTCGACCGCACCCACCTGCGCTTCTACACCCGCACCAGCGCGATCCGCTTCCTGCGCGAACAGGGGCTGGAGCCGCTGCGCATCGCACCCGACATCGATGGGCGGCGCTGGAAGCTGCTGCAGCGCGCCAGCTTCGGGCTTGGCCAGGAGTTCGCCGCCTTCGCCTACAACTTCCTGGTACGGGTCCGATGACGCAACCCGACGCCGGCGCGCTGCGCCTGACGATCGATGCCCGCAAGGCCTTCGACACCGGAATCGGCACCTATGTGCAGGCCCTGCTGCCGCGTGTCCTGGACCGGCTCGACGCCGCATCGATCCGGATCGTGATCCGGCGGGGCGAACGCGAGCGCCACGACTACCTGGCGCGCCACCGCGTCACCTGGAGCGAGACCGACGCGCCGCCGTTCAGCCTGCGCGAACAGCTGCAACTGCGCCGCCTGCTGCAGCCGAGCGGCCTGTTCTGGGCCACCAGCCTGGCGCATCCGCTGTACCCCGGTCAGCCGGTGGTCAATACGCTGCACGACCTGGCACAGCTCGCCCTGCCGCCGCGCCTGGGCGGGCACGGCGCCGCCAAGCGCGTGCTCACCCGCTTGTACTTCGACAGCATCCGGCGCCGCTCGGCGCGCATCCTGTTCATTTCCGAGTTCACCGCACTCGAGTTCGAACGCCTGGTGGGGGCGCCCCGGGTACCGGCCGAGGTGATCCCGCTCGGTGTCGACCCCGGCTGGTTCGAAGCCGACGCACCGGCGCAACGGGCGCCGATCGACGGGCCGTATTTCGCAATGCTCGGCAACCTGCGGCCGCACAAGAACCTGGCGCTGGCGCTCGCCGCCTTTGCCCAGGTGGCGCAGCGCCTGCCACACCGGCTGGTGCTGATCGGCCCGCCGCCACAGGCGGCGCAGCGCGAGCTGGCGGCACTGCCGGCCGAGCTCGCGCCGCGCATCGTGCTCGCCGGTCCGATGCAGGCCGGGGCTGCGCGTGCCGCGCTGCGCGGCGCCGAGGCGCTGCTCTTCCCGTCGCGCTACGAAGGTTTCGGCCTGCCGGTGCTCGAGGCGATGGCGTGCGGCTGTCTGCCGCTGGTTGCGCGCAATGGCGTCAGCCCGGCGCTGGCCGGTCCGGACGCCCTGGCCTTCGATCCCGACGATGCGGCAGCCATGGCGCGCGCGATGCTGATCGCGGCGACCCTGCCAGCTGCCGAGCGGCAGCGCCGCATCGGCATCGGCCGGCAGCGGGCGCGCAGTCACAGCTGGGAACGCGCGGCCGACGCCACGGTGCGGGCGCTGCGCGCGGCCGCGCCGGGTGCGCACGGCGCTGCCGGCAAGGTGGCGACGGCATGAACCGGCCGTCGACACCGATCCTGCGCCCGCTGCACGTCGGCAAGTATGTGCCGCCGCCGTATGCCGGCATCGAAAGCCATGTCGATACCCTGTTGCGGGCGATGGCCGGGCAGGTCGAGGCGACGCTGGTGGCGAGCGAGCCGCCGACGCCGAGCCCGGTGCGGCGGGAGGTCGCGCCGTATCGCCTGCTCGGCTGCCGCTCGTACGGCAGCGCTGGCCTCGGTGGCGCTCAGCCCGTCGCTGCGCGGCGTCGTGCGACGCGAGTTCGCCGCCGGCCGCGCCAACCTGCTGCATGTGCATGCGCCCAACCCGTGGGGCGATCTGGCGGCACTCGATTCGGCGCGCGACACGCCGGTCGTGATGACCTGGCACAGCGACGTGGTCGGCAAACCGGCCCTGATGACGCTGTACCGCCGCATCCAGCAGCGCGCGCTCCAACGCGCCGACCGGATCGTGATCTTCACCCCTAGGCACCTCGACAGCTCGCCGCAGTTGCGCGCTGGTGGCCATCGACGCCAAGATCGTGCAGATCCCGATCGGCATCGACTTTGCGCGCCTGGACGACACCGATCCGCATCCCCAGGTGCTGGAGGATCTCGCGCGCTGGACGCGCGGCCGACCGCTGCTGCTGTCGGTCGGGCGCCAGGTTCCGTACAAGGGCTATCCGCACCTGATCAATGCCATGGCGGCCATCGCGTTCGGACGCGGTGCTGCTGATGATCGGCACCGGTCCGCTCGGGCCGGCCCTGCGGCGCCAGGCCGAAGAACGCGGCATCGCCGAGCGGGTGCGCTTCCTCGGCGAAGTCGACCAGCCGACGCTGGTGGCGGCGCTGCAGCGCTGCGACGTGTTCGCGCTGCCGTCGATCGAGCGCTCGGAGGCGTTCGGCATCGCCAGCGCCGAGGCGATGGCATTCGGCAAGCCGACGATCGTCTGCGAGCTCGAGAACGGCGTCAACTTTCTGAACCGCGCCGGCGAGACGAGCCTGGTGACGCGGCCGCGCGACGAGGCGGCGCTGGCCGATGCCATCGACCAGCTGGCCCGCGATGCGGCGCTGCGCGAACGGCTCGGCGCGGCGGCGCGGACGTGGGCGCGCACGCAGTTCAGCGTCGACGTGATGCGCGATGCGACGCTCGCGCTGTACCGCCAGCTGACATGACCCCTGCCGCCCACGACCCGGCGGCAAAGCTGCTTGCCCTCGCCTTCTACCTGCCCCAGTTTCACCGCGTGCCCGAGAACGACGCCTGGTGGGAGCCCGGTTTCACCGAATGGACGCACATGCAGCGCGCCCGTGCCATGGTTTCCCGGGCCACCGCATCCGGCAGCCGGTCCCGCCGCTCGGCCGCTATGACCTGCTCGATCCGGCGGTGCTCGAGGCGCAGTACCGGCTGGCGGCGCGCCACGGGCTGGACGGCTTCCTGGTCTGGGACTACTGGCTCGGCGGAGGCCGCCGCCTGCTGGACCGGCCGCTGCAACAGGTGCTGCGCGCTCGGATCGACTTCCGCTATGCCATCGCCTGGGCCAACCACAGCTGGCAGGACCAATTGCGGCGGCGCACGCTGGCCGAGCAGCACTACCTCGGCGCGGCCGACTACGCGGCCTACTTCGCGCATTGCCTGCCGCATTTCCAGTCCGACAACTACATCCGCATCGACGGCAAGCCCCTGTTCTTCGTCTATCGGCCCGAGCAGATTCCGGACGTCGATGTCTTCGTCGACACCTGGCAGCGGCTGGCGCACGACGCATGGCCTGCCCGGGCTGTACCTGGTCGGCGACCGCTACCAGTGGCGCTCGCGCATTCCCGACGGCTTCGACGCCAGTTCCTGCGGCTTCGGCTTCTGGACCAACCGCAAGAAGCTGGTTGTCAATTTCATGAAGGAGAAGCTGCGCACCAAGCTCGGCGTGCAGACGAGCCCGCAGCGCTTCGATTTCGCCACCATGCTGCGCGACTACCTCGACGCGCCCCAGCCCGAACCGGAACTCGTCCCGACCATCCTGACCGGCTGGGACACCACGCCGCGCCACCGACGCAACGGCGTGGTCTTCGAAGGGCTCGACGCACACAGCTTCCGCGCCCATCTCGAACCGGCCGGCGAACTGCTGCTGCGGCAGCGCACCCGGACGCGACTGCTGCTGGTGAAATCCTGGAACGAGTGGGCCGAAGGCAACCTGCTCGAACCGGACAGCATCCACGGCGACCGCCTGCTCAAAAGCTTTGGCGACTTTGCCGTCACACTGCGCAGGCGACTCGCCCTGCAGGCGCCACCGGCGGCCGCACGAACCACGCCGGGATGAAACGATGACCGAGCCGCAGCCACTCCGCTACACCACGCGCAACCGGCTGCTGCGCTGGCCGCTGATGCTGGTCGACGGCGTCCTGCGGCAGGTCCGCGATCCGCCGCAGCGGCTCGGGCAGACGCTGCCGGCACGGCGCATCCTGGTCTGCATGCAGGCGCACATCGGCGATCTGGTGCTGGCGAGCGGGGTGATACCGGCGCTGCGGCGTGCCTGGCCGGAAGCCACCCTCGGCTTTCTGGTCAATCCACTCGCCGCCGAGGTGATCCGCGAGCATCCCGAGGTGGATGAAGTCCACACCGTCGAGCATTGGTACCTCAACCGCAGCACGCGGCTGCTGCCGCTGCGGCTGCTCCGGCACTGGCGCAGCAGCCGGCAGGCGCTGGCATCGATCCGTCGGGTCCGCTACGACCTGGCGATCGATCTGTACCACTACTTTCCCGAACTCGCTTCCGCTGCTGTGGCGCAGCGGCATCCCGCGCCGCATCGGCTGGGCCAGCGGCGGCTTCGGGCCGCTGCGCACGCACGCGGCCGACGAGATCGCGCTCGACGCGAACGTGCTGGTGCGCCATCGGCGGCTGCTCGCGGCGATCGATCCGCGAGCCGGCGAACTGCCGTTGCGCCCGGACCTGCCGCTTTCCGACGAGGCGCGGCAACGCTGGCGGTCGCTGGCACAGGAGGTCGGACTCGGCCCGACCTTCGTCGCGCTGCACGTCGGTGCGCATGCCGCCTACAAGCGCTGGCCGACCGGCAACTGGAGCGCGCTCGCAAGCCGGCTTGCGGGCGCCGGCCGGTCGGTGGTGCTGCTCGGTCACGGCGCGGCCGACGAATCGGTTTGCCGGATGATCGAGATGGCGTGTCCGTCGGCGGTCAACCTCTGCAACCGACTCGACTGGGAGCAACTCGTCGCAGCCATCGAGGCATGCACCGTGCTCGTGGCGCACGATTCGGCGGCGATCCACATCGCGACCGGTTGCGACAAGCCGCGTGTCTGCCTGGCCGCCGGCATCGCCGATCTGTCGATCTGGCAGCAGGCACTGCCGCATGCGGCGGTGATGATCGAGCCGGTGGCCTGTGCGCCGTGCGGGCGTCCAAGCGGCTGCGCGTCGATGGAATGCATCCGCGGCGTGACGGTGCAGCGGGTTGCCGAGGCAGTCGATGAGGTGGTGCAGGCCGGCCATGCCGTGGCCGACTGATCGACGCACCGCACGCCGAAGGCGTCGACCGGACCGCTCGCGCGCTGCTGGCTACCCGTCGGGTAGGCGGCTGACGCCGCGATCGGGCCTGAAGGCCCTCAGTGCGGCCATGGTGTGATCGACGTCGATCAGGTCGTGGATCGCGATCCGGCAGGCGGGGCTTTCACTCGGATCGTGGCGGCAGTCGCACTGTGCCGAAGTCTCCTGAACCCGACGGCCAGGCCGCAGCGGCACTCACCTTGACCGCCACCCGTCCGGTGTAATCGGTGTAGTTCAGCAGCGGCCGCGCGCCGGTCTCGATGAAATACTCGTCGGTTGCCCGCTGCGCACCCTGGAAGTGGCCGTAGTCGTCTATCAGCAGCACGCCACCGACCGACAGCCTCGGATACAACACCTGCAACTCCTTCTTCGTCGACTCGTACCAGTCGGTATCGAGTCTGAGCACCGCGATGCCTTCCGGCAGCAAGGGCTGGTCCAGAGTCTTCAGCACATCGCCCTGCACGAAGGTCACGCGGTCGTCGAGCAACCCGGCTGCGTCGAAATTGGCCTTCACCTGATCGATCGGGCAAAAGACCCATTCATTGTGGTCGCCGCGATCCATTTTCAGGTATTCGACCAGCGTGTCCTCGCCAGTCGAGGTACCTATGTCCACCGGGGTCGGCTTGGTCATGCCGAGAAACGTATCGAACAGCCAGACCTTGCGTTCACTGCGGTAGGCATCGAAGATCATCTTCGCCAGAATCGCGTTGCCGCCGCGGAACACGCCACATTCGACGAAGTCGCCCGGAATACCCTGATCGAGCACATGTTTGCACGCGAGGATGGTGGCGAACAGCCGTTCATCGGACACCATCGAAAGGTTGCGGGCTCGGACATGGTCGAACGCCTTCTTTTCGACGTCCGTGAATTCAACCGGATAGCGGTGCCCCGCTGAAACCGGCTGCAGCTGATAGCCGAGGTTGCGCAACGTGGAGTGGATCGACTTCTTCAGAAACGACATGGCTGGGGTACTGCAGCTGGCACAAGGGGGCGGCGCTGCGAAGTCCCTTCAAGACTCGCATGGTCTGCCAAAGAGAAACCGGAAAGGCAGAGCCTCCCCTGTGATTGTCGCAGCAAGCGCCAGTTTCCCGGTGCCTGCCAGAACTCCCGGCCAGCCGTACCAAGTCCAGCCGGACGGGCTGCCGGGATCAGTTCGGCGCGATGCCGCCGGCATCGCCGGCTGAATTCCGGCGCGTTGCGCCTCAGTCGAACCGGCCCAGGCGTCGCGCCAGTTCGACCGAGCCGGCCGCCGTCAGGTGCCCGTAGTCCCAGGCCGTCAGGGTGATCCGCCCCTGGTCGCGCAGCGTCACCGGACAGCGCGCGCCGTCGCACAGCGCCTGGCGTGCCGATCTGAACCCGACGCCGGCGCGCTGCGCCAGAGCTTGCAGCGCGAGGTCGGACGCGACGAGTTCGGCATGTACCGGCGTCTCGAGGTACTGGTCCGGCTGCAGCCCCATCCCGCGCTTGCGCATCGCCGATGGCAGCCCGAGGTACCACTGCGGGACCGGGCCGACGATCGTCACCGCGCTGCCCGGTGACGCCTCGGCGATGCGGGCGAACGTGGCCGGCAGCCGCCGTGTCAGGCTGAAGATCGGCGTGCAGGAGCCAATTGGCATGCAGGACGATGCGTCGCGGCTTGAGCCGGGCGATCTCGGCCAGCACATGGGCGTTGACCGCGGCACAGTTCGGAAAGCTCAGCCGGTGCACGTCGACCAGCGGCGGGCAGCCGCTGGCGGTGTATTGGTGCAGATCGCCCCCGACCTGCCTCAGCCCGTGCGACAGCGCGGCCGCGTGCGAATCGCCCCAGACCAGCGTTGCCGCCGGATCGGCTGCCGCGCAATCGGCCGCGAAATCGCGCCAGCTCTGCTCGGTCCGCAGGACGCATTCGGCGTCGCGGTACACCGCCTTGAAATCATAGGCGGCATACGCCATCAATTCGCGCTCCGGCGCTGCCAGACGCGCGGGATACCCGTTGCTGAGCACACCCGCCACGCCGAAGACGCCGAGCGCGGCGGTGCAGGCGATGGCGCCGACGACCAGCCAGCGGCGTGGCGTCCGGCGTCGATCCCGCCACGGCGTCTCGACCTGTTTCCAGCTCAGCCAGGCCAGAGCGAACGCAAGCGCCATCAGCGCCAGCAGCAGGGGTGCCTGCGGACGCTCGAGATTGCGCTGTCGCACGAAGGCGAACAGCGGCTGGTGCCACAGATAGGCGCTGTAGCTGACCAGTCCGATGCCGACCAGCAGCCGGCTGGCGAGCAGCCGCCCGACCCAGGTCGACGCCGAAGCATGCCGGATCAGCAGGGCGGCACCGAGGGTGGGCAGCAGCGCCGCCAGCCCGGGAAACGGCGTGTGCGCGTCGTAGCGCAGCACCGCATAGCCGATCAGCGCCGCACCCACCAGCGCCAGCGCCTGCCCGACCCGCGCCGACACCCGATGTGCCGGTTCGCTCGGAGCGGCTGCCAGCAACGCGCCGATCAGAAATTCCCAGCCGCGCGTGGGCAGCAGGTAGAAGTTGGCAGTCGGCTCGTGGTGCGCACCCCACTGCGCCAGGACCAGGCTGACCACGCCGGCGAGGACGAACGCGACCACCGGCGCGCTGCGGCGGAAGCGCCAGAGCAAGCCCAGCAGGAGCGGAAACAGCAGGTAGTACTGCTCCTCGACCGCCAGGCTCCAGGTGTGCAGGAGCGGATTGATGTCGGCCTGGAAGTCGAAATAGCCATTGCTGCGCCAGAACCAGATGTTCGACACGAAGCCGATCACCGACAGCAGGGCGGCCGAGAAATCGCGCATCTCGATCGGCATCGACCACTGCCAGGCCAGCGGCAGGCAGGCCAGCAGCACCACGAACAGCGCCGGCAGGATGCGCCGCGCCCGCCGCTCGATGAAGTCGGCGAAGGAAAAGCGGCCGCTGCGCAGTTCGTCGAGCAGGATGCCGGTGATCAGAAAACCGCTGATCACGAAAAAGATGTCGACGCCGACGTAGCCACCCGCGAAGGTCTCGAAACCGGCGTGGAACAGCATCACCGCCAGCAGCGCGACCGCGCGCAGGCCGTCGATCTCCGGTCGGTAGCGGCGCGGCACCGATCCGGGCGGCAAGTGCGGTCCATGCCGCAGCGTCGCGCGGCAGGCGGACGATCCGCCGTCAGAGGCGCCGCGTGCCAGTGGCGGCTCGTTCAGCGACACCGGAGAGCGCGCGACACGGCGCAGCGGCGCCGGCTCATCGGTCGGACAGCGAGCACATGGAACCCGCGCGACGACCAGGGGCAGGCACCCCGGAGCGACGCCGCTCAGCCGGCGGCACGGACCAGTTCGCCGACGGTGGTGATGCCGTCGGCGACATGTCCGATGCCGGCCTGCAGCAGCCCGTCGTCCTTGCTGCGGCCGAGGTGGCGCAGCAGGTCGGCCTCGCCGGCCCCGCGGGCGATCAGCGCGGCCATGCCGGGGTCGACGTCGATCAGGTCGTAGATCGCGACCCGGCCGAAGAAGCCGGTCCCCGAGCAATGCGCGCACCCGACCGGGCGCCGCAGCGTGACCGGGCTTCCCGGATGAGCCTGGAGCCAGGATGCGACCAGCGCAGCGGTTGCGGCATCGTCCTCCAGCTCCGGCGACCGCGCACTGCGGGCACAAGCGTGCGCACCAGGCGCTGCGCCATCAGGCCGCGCACGCTGGCCGAGATCAGGAAGGGCTCGATGCCCATGTCGATCAGCCGCGTGACCGCGCCGATGGCGCTGTTGGTGTGCAGGGTCGAGAAGACCAGGTGACCGGTCAGCGACGACTGGATCGCGATGCGCGCGGTTTCCTCGTCGCGGATCTCGCCGACCAGGATCACGTCCGGATCGTGGCGCAGGATCGACCGCAGCGCGCTGGCAAAGGTGAAGCCGATGTCGGCATTGACCTGCAGCTGGGTGATGCCGGCGATCTTGTATTCGACCGGATCCTCGACCGTGATGATCTTCTTGGTCCGGTCGTTGGCCAGTTCGAGCGCGGTATAGAGCGTGGTGCTCTTGCCCGAGCCGGTCGGCCCGGTGACGAGCACGATGCCATTCGGGTGACGCGACCAGTCCTCGAAGGTCGCCGCCTGCGCCGGCTCGCATGCCCAGGTCCTGCAGCCGGGTCGGCTTGCGTTCCTGGCGCAGCAGGCGCAGCACGATCGACTCACCGCTCGAGCCGGGCAGCACCGAAACCCGGATGTCGAAGCTTTCGCCGTTGACGCGGGCATTGATGCGACCGTCCTGCGGCAGGCGGCGCTCGGCGATGTCCAGATTGGCCAGGATCTTGACCCGGCAGGCCACCGCGTCGAAGCGATCGCGCGGCTGCATCGACTGCTCGCAGCATCTCGCCGTCGACCCGGACCCGGACCGCGAAGTCGAATTCGCCGGGTTCGATGTGGACGTCCGACGCGCGCTGGGTGACCGCCTGCGACAGGATCGCATTGACGAGTTCGATCGTCGGGCCCTCCTCGGCCAGTTCGCGCAAGGTCTTGAGATCGTCCGATGCGGCGGCAAAGCCGTCGCTCATCGGCTGGCGGGGCCTCAGCGTGTCGTAGAGGGTCGGCGTGATCACCGCCAGTTGCAAAGCCACGCCGCGCTGCGCCGCCTTGCGGCCGAGCAGTTCACGGGCCTGCGGCGCGAGTTCCTCGCGCACCGCCAGCCACCAGCCACCGCCGTCCTCGAAGACGAGCAACCCGCGCAACTCGGCCCAGCTGGCGGCGAGGTGCAGTTCCTGCATCAGCTGCGCCGCCGAGGCACGCCAGGTGTCCGGGTCGCCCGCGGCATCATCGACCAGCGGCCAGCCGAGCGACTGAGCCCAGGCGCGGTACAGCGGCCGTTCGGCGATCGCATTCAATCGCAGCAGTCCGGGCAGCATGTGGATGCCCATCTCGTTCGACAGGACGCGGGCGCGGTCGGCCGACTCCTGCGAGATCAGCCCGTCGGCAACCAGCCGCGCGAGGAAGGCGGCCGGTCCGGGGACGCCACCGGTCGGGGCGGCCGCTGCAGGTCGGGAGGTGTTGACGGTGGTCATCGGATCAAGGTTCTGCGTGAAGCGCGCAGACGGGCAGGGCCGCCGCTGCCAGGGATCAATCGGCGGCGCGGCCGAGCTTGACGTCGCGCGCTGCGACGAACCAGCGTCCGCGCGAAAAGGCCAGCAGCGTCAGGTATTGCCGGGCATCGGCAACGATCTCGACCTCGGCCTCGGCGGCCGCACCCGGCGCATAGCGCTCGGCATGGACCACCACCTTCTGCGGCAGCGCGGCGCCGGTCATCGGATTGAGCGATTCGCGGATGAGCACGAGGTGCGAGGTGCCGGGGATGTCGCTGCGGATGCGCACCGGGTACGGGCCCGGCAGGGTGGCGACCGGCGCGTCGATCAGCAGGTGGCCGGTTGGCTCGGCGCGAGAGGCGCCCAGGACCTGGACAGCCTGCAGCGACGATGTCGCGTCGAGCAGCGGGGGCGGCGGGAATGGTGCCTGAGCTCTCACGGCACCTGCGGCCACCACCAGCAGAACTGCCAGAACACAGCGAAGGGTCCGAACTGAAGCAAGACTGCGTGGCGAATAGAGCATTTTCAACACTGCGTATGCACCGATAAACGAAAAAAGGGGAAGGTTTCCCTTCCCCTTTCAAAGGTCGAGGCCCGTGCCTCGATGCTACTCGTTCAAGGCCGGTTCGGGCGCTGGGTCAGCGTTGCCGCGTCCTTCACGATGTCGAACTGAGCGTCCTGGTCGATGTGATCGCGGTTCGCCGAATCGACGTTCACGAAATCAGCTCCCTGGGCGCTCGAGACCTCGGTCAGAGCCTGGGTCGCGGCGTGATAGACGTAGTTCTGAACCCGCAAGGTCGACACATCGGCCGAGATCCGGATGCGAGCGGTTTCCGTCAGAGGCTTGTCGTTGTTCACCTCGCTGGTCGCATTCGCAACCGGGTTCGACAGCAGGCCGTAGACGCCCTGAACTGCACCTTCCGTCGACGCAAACACGTACTGCGATGCCCGCGGCGGGAGAACCGCCAGCTGACCCCACGGACCGTACTTGCCATCCTGGTGGATGAATTGACCTTCGACCGTCGCCGTCTCGGACTCGCTGTTGTTGATCAGCCTGAGCACGCCGAACCAGTTGCGCTGATCCGCATTGGCGTTCGGGAGCGCCCGGTGCAGCTGGAAGTTGCGGACATCGATCTTCACCCCACCATAGATGGAGGCCAGATTGCCCGGGCAGCTCTGGCTGATCTGCTCCGTCGCATCGTCGCGATTCAGGGTCACGACGACGTTCGAGAAGAAGGTCGCCGGAATGTTCACGTTGCCGGGAACGGTGTAGCAGACCGACCAACCGCCGCTGAGCGTGCCGCCAGCCGCATTGGACAGATCCGTGTTCGACACCGACCACGTGTACGCGCCTGGCGCGCCCTGCACGAAGTTGGCAGGAGTCGCGTTGATCCGCGGAGTAGCGCTCGAGCAATCGCCCTTGACGATGAACAGGACGTTGTTGTTGATCGTGTTGCCCACGAAGCCGGTGAAGTTCGGCTTCGAGTTCAGCGTGATCGTGAGTGCTGCGGCACCGGTTGCCACATCGACACCGCCGAATACGTTGGCCGGCGCACCGGGACCTCCGTTGGGCTGCAGGAAGTCGCCCATGTCGGCCGCTCCAGACGGAAGCGGGCTGGTCGACGGCGTCGGAGTGGTGCCGGCATCGAACCGGTAGGCGTCGACGTCAAGCAGACGGTCGAGAACTGCCAGCGGGCGGTTCGAGAAAGTGATCGTGCCGAGCGAAGCGTTCAGTTCATCGCGCGAAACGCCAGCGCGGTAGGCCATGAAGCCGTCGACCGGCGGATTCAGGTTTGCATTCGGAGCGGCACCTGCAGCCGGCGCCAGGTTCACGATACCCGTGCCCAGAGCGTTACCAGCCCCATCGATCCCGCTGCCCCCGAACGGATTGACCACCGTGCCAGGATTGGAGGGTTTGAACGTGAACCGCCCGCCACCCGTGCCGCCGACTCCGTTGACCGGCGAAGAACCCAGATTGGTCTGGAAGCTGTTCGTGGTCTGGATCAGACGGTCGCCGTTCTTGCCGACGATGATATCGAGGGCGCGCGCGGCACTCAGATAATTACCGATCGTCGTCGAGCCGGCACCGGCCACGTTGGTCTGGTTGGGTTCCGGGCCAAGGGTCGGGACGACACCTTCGCCCGAGAACACCTGAATGCCAATCCGCTCCGCCTTGGGATCGTAGCAACCGCCGGCTGACCGATCATGACCGATGGATGCATTCACCATGTCGGTCAGTTTGAACAGCGAGGCGTAGCGTGCGCTGCCGGTGGTGAACGTGTCGACCGCCGAACCGGTCGCGTAACCCGTGCCGCCACTCGCGGCACCGCTGGCCGGGTCTGCGGCAGCAAAGCCGACCGTTCCGTCCGGCGTCTTCGAGGTGTTGAATGTCAGGTCAAGCCCACTCAGGGTGACCGAATTGCCAGTCTTGTTGACCAGCTCGAAAATGTAGGTCACCGAGCGCGTCGTGCTCGTGTTGACGTTGTTCGGGCTGCCGGCGATGGCATCGCCAGCAACGACCCGGCGCAGGACGATACCGAACGAATCCTGCGGAATCTGGGCGTCGGTCGACACCACGGCAACCCGCCTGCCGTTGCCGACGCCGCGCAGCGATGCCAAGGTGGTCTGCGCCAGACCTGCCGTGTCGGTGCGGTCGAAGAACGGCACCAACGGGTCGGTCGTATCGTTGAAGGCCCACTCCGCCCTTCCGGCGTTGACAAGCGTCGACGCGATCTGGAAGTGCTGAACACTCGAGCCACCCACCGTGATGCCGCCCTGGTAGCTGTACGTGTAGGCAGGTGCGCGGACTTTGCTCAGGTCCCCGGAAGCGTCCGGCTTGATGGTCTCAATAGCGAAAACAGTACCCGTGCTGTTGAGCGTGGCACTTTGAGCGACACCTGCTGCTCCCAGGAGCAGACCCACGGCCGCGGCGACCTGCAGTTTCTTCATTGTCTTCATTGAATCACCTTTTGCTTGGTTTGGACCACGGCGCCCCACCCTCGCCCATCAGGAAGGAGTCCCACCGCTTTCTACGGACAGTCTCTCCCATTGCCGACCGGCAACAGCTTACGGACTGTTGCAATGAGTTTATGCCAGTTAAATCATTGCGGACAAGGCCGGTCTTCCCCAGAACAGATGTCTTTTCACACACTCACCCTTCATTGCGGGGGTGTCCGGTCGCCCCAGAGCAACGAAACGTGACCGAGTCCAGCCACTACACTGCCGCCAGCCTTTGTATCCGGGCACTTCGCAAGTCAGCTCCCCCGTTACACATGCCCGAATTTTCATTCACCGCCGTCGACCGTCATGGTGCCCGACAGCGTGGCTCACTCACTGCCGCGGACCAGGGGGCGGCGGCACAGGCATTGTTCGAGCGACAGTTGCAGCCGGTGTCGCTGACGCCGGCTCGCACGGGTGACGCACCGCTGGCGCGGCACCGCGCGCGTCGCCAGGCGCGGCCGGCGGGTGATGCCCTGGCGCTGCTGATCGGAGAGATCGCGACCCTGCTCGAGGCCGGTGTGCCGCTGGCAGAGACGGTCGCGACACTCGCCGACGCGCACGGCGCATCGCATCCGCTGAGTCAGGTGCTGCGCACGATCCGCGGCGGCAGCCGCTTTTCGGACGCACTCGCCGACAGCGGCATGGAGCTGCCTGTCTACGTCCTCCAGCTGGTGCGCGCCGGCGAATCCACCGGCAAGCTCGGCGCTGCCATGCGCGCAGCGTCGACCCACCTGGAAGCCGAGGTCCAGTTTGCCCAGGAGGCGCGCAACGCCCTGCTCTATCCGATGGTGCTGATCGGCAGTGGCGTGCTGGCCACCCTGGTGATGTTCATTTTCGTCGTGCCGCGCTTCGCGGCTGTGCTCGATAACCCGAAGGCCGACCTGCCGTGGGCGAGCCAGGTCGTGCTCGGCCTCGGTCTGTGGCTGACCGAGCACCAGGTGACGGTGGGCGCCCTGGCGGGCCTGCTGATCGTCGTCGGGGTCTGGGCCGCACGTCAGCCCGGCGTCCGGCATGCGGCATGGGAGGTGGCGGCACGCCTGCCGGTGCTCGGTCACTGGACGCTGCATGCCGAGATCGCGCGCTGGGCTTCGCTGTTCGCGGTGCTCTTGAACAGCCGTGTCAGCCTGCTCGCCGCGCTCGGGCAGGCCAATCAGACGTTGCGCCGGCGTGCGCTGCGCGCCAGCGCCGATGCCGCGCTGGCCGAGGTCCGCGGCGGCAAGGCGCTGAGTGCGGCGCTGGCCGATGCCGGCCTGCTCGATGCGGCCGGGCTGAACCTGATCCGGGTCGGTGAACGCGCCGGCTCGCTCGGCCAGACCGTGACATCGCTGGCGCGCATGCACACCACCCAGAGCCAGCTGCGCATGAAGCGCTTCCTGGTGCTGCTCGAGCCGCTTGCGATACTGCTGATCTCGATCGTCCTCGGCGGCATCATGATCTCGGTGATGCTGGCGATCACCAGCCTGACCAATGTGCTCTGAACCCACCGTCCTGCCCGCCGTGACCCTCCCAAGCTCCCCCTGTCGCACCCGACCCGTCGCACGACGGCGCAGCCGTCCGCATCCACGCGGCTTCACACTGCTCGAGATGCTGGTCGTGATGGTGATCATCGGCCTGCTTGCCGGGCTGGTCGGCCCGCGCCTGTTCGGCAAGGTCGACTCCTCGAAGGTCCAGACCGCGCAGACCCAGATCAAGATGCTGCGCAGCGCGGTCGGGATCATGCAGCTCGACATCGGCGTCGCGCCGCCGCCTGAGCAAGGCCTGAAGTGGCTCACCGACGCGCCGGCCGATGAGCAGCTGAAGGCGCAGTGGAAGGGGCCCTACATCGACGGCAAGCTGCCGCAGGACCCCTGGGGAAATCCCTATGTGTACCGGTCGCCGGGCATCAACAACCAGCCGTTCTCGGTCCTTTCCCTCGGACTCGATGGCAAGGAAGGCGGGGAAGGCCTGGCCGCCGACATCGTGCAGTGAACGCCTGCGTGCGCCGGCCGGCACCAGTTGCACCGCTCGGGTGCGCCGGCTTCACGCTGCTCGAGATGATGGTGGTCATGACGCTGCTCGGCCTGTTGACGACGCTCGTGCTGCCGTCGATGCAGCGCTGGCACGATGCGGTCCAGACCCGCTCGCGGGTGGCGACGGTGGTCGAGACGCTGCAGGCCGCCGTGTTTGCTGCGCCGGCGGGCCGCCAGCGGCTGGTCATGCGCGGCGCCAGCTTCGCTGCGCCAGCGGCAGCGAACGCCGCCTTGCCAGCGTCTGCCGCATCCTCCCCCATGCCGGGCAACGGTGCATCGGCTGCCGCGGCTGCGGCGGGCGGCGACGGATCCGGGGCCTACCCCGTCGATGCGTCGCTGCTGCGAATCGAACTGCCGACCGGCTGGCGTGCCGAACGCGTCGTCGACGCCGAATTCCTGCCGAACGGCCTGTGCCGGCCCGGCTTCGCCACGCTGCGCACCGAACGTGGCAGCCCGATCGTGGTGGTGGTCGAGGGGCCGGTCTGCACGGTGCGGACCAGCGATCGCGAGCCGGCGACCTGATGGCCACCGCGCCTCGTCGCTGCCACGGCTTCAGCCTGATCGAGGTGCTGGCCGCGATGGTGATCTTCAGCACCGGCGCAGTGATCCTGTTCGGCTGGATCAGTCAGACCGCCGATCGGATCGGCCGGCTCGACCGCGAGCAGCGCACGCTGTTCGGCGAGCTGACCGGGCTCGAATACATCCGTTCGGTCAATCCGATGCTGCAGCCGCAGGGCGAGATCGAGATCGGTCGGGTGCGCGTCGCGTGGAGCGCCGAGCCGGTCGGCGATGAGTCGACGGTGCGATCCGGTGCAGGCGAAGGCAACTACATCGTTCGCCTGTTCCGCTTGCAGCTGCGCACCGAGGCCGAGTCCGCTGCGCCGGCCGCCCGGGCGCTGTACCTGGCCGGCTGGCGCGAGCAGGCGCAGTCGCGCCGCAGCCTGCCCTTTTCCAACCCCGCCCAGCCACCGCGATCCGATGCGCAGCCACCGCGTTGACCGGCGCCGGCAGCGTGGCCTGACGCTGGTCGAACTGCTGGTCTCGATGCTCATCATGGGCTTCGTGCTGACGCTCGTCTCGCAGGCGATCTTCCAGGTCGCCCAGGTTGCGCGTTCAGCGCAGCAGGTCGGTGCCGGGCTGGCTGCGCGGTGGGCCGGCGGCTGGGCGCTGGCGCCGGTGATCGCGAATCTGGTGGCGCCGATCGAATCTCCGGTGGGCGAGGCCTTCACCGGCAGCCCGACGCGCTTGGTCGGCTACAGCACCGAACCGCCCTTCGGCAGCGACTCGGGGGTGCGCCGTTTTGCGTTCGAACTGCGGGTCGCTGCCGACGATGCGACACGCAGCGAACTGTTTGCCAGCGAACCGGGTGAATTCGGCCGGCGCGTCGATGAAGCGGTGATCGCACGCTTCGACGCACGCACCGAATTCGGCTACCGCGATGCAGCCGGCACGGTCTCGCCGGTGTGGCCGGCGAATACGGTGCGCGGCGACGCCGAGACCCCCGACCTGCCGAGTGCGGTGCTGGTGATCGAACGCGGCACCCGGCGCGTGGTGGGCTGGTACGGTTTCCACGGCGAGCCGGTGCGCCCGCGCGCACCGAGCAACCCGTTCCGGAGCGGCGGATGAGCGCACGCCGGCAGCGCCATCGCGGTCCGCGCCAGGCCGGCTTCGCGCTCGTGCTGGTGCTGTGGGTGCTGGCCGGGCTGACCGTGGTCGCGGTGGCCGTCGCCAACTCGGCGCGCGTGGGCGGCCAGAGCTCGCGTCTGCTGCGCGACCGGGTGCAGGCCGAGTCCGCCTTCATCTCCACCGCCGCCCGCCTGCAGGTGATCACCGCGACCTCGACCGCCCGCGCCAACCAGTACCACGGCGTGCGCGGGCGCGTGTATGCCGACGGCCGGACGATGGAGGTCGGCGCGGGCGAGCAGGTTTCGGTGCAGGACGCGCGTGGGCTGGTCAACCTGAACAAGGCCGATCCGGCGGTCCTGACCCGCCTGCTGCTGGGCTGCGGTGTCGCGGCCGCCGCCGCGCCGGCCGCGGTCAGTGCCCTCGGCGACTATGTCGACGAGGACGAACTCAAGTCGCTGAACGGGGCCGAAGCCTTCGACTACCGCATCGACGCGTCATTGCCGGCGCCGCGCAACGCCGAGCTGCTCACCCGCGACGAGCTCTGGCGGGTGAAGAACTGGCCGGAACTGCGTGCCGGCTGGGAGCGCAACCGCTGCAGCGACGCGGTCACCGTGCGCGGCGACGGTCGCTTCAACCAATCGACCGCGCCGCTGCCGGTGCTGCAAGCCCAGGGCATCGACGCGACGATCGCGCAAGGTCTGATCGATGCCCGCCGCGACGGCATCGCCTACGATCCGGCACGCCAGGGCGACGGCGGGCCGATCAGTTTTCTGCGCATCGGAGGTGGATTCGTCGGCTCGACGCTGCGGGTTCGCCACCGGGTCGACGGGCTGGAATGGCAACTAGAATATGAGCTGGAGTTGACTCCCACTCGACCCGGCGGCCCGTGGCGACTGCACGAAGTGCGCTACATAGCCCGTCAGCCCGAATCGGCATCGCCGAAGGTTGGTTCGACCTTCCCGGCAGTCGACCACCGCCCATCCGAGCAGGAAACAGAGCAAGGCGATGCGCCATCCCGTCTACCGTTTGGCAACTGATGGTGCCGGTCGCGTCGAGTTGCGCGCGACCGGGCGGCGCAGTTGGCAGCGCACGGTCGTGGTGGCGCGCGAACTCTGCGTCTTCGACTCGGTGCCGGCGCAGGGCGTGGCCTGGCATGAGCGGCGTTCGTTTGCACGCCTGCAGGCATTGCGGCTGGCGCCGTTTGCTGCCACCGGCGCGAGCGCCGCACTGCACCGCGGCCGCCTGATGCTGTGGTTGTTTGACCGGTCGGAGCTGGACGAGGCATTGCTCGCCGGCGGACTGCCGATGGCGCCGCTGCGCACCATCGCCGAGCCGCTGCTGCTGCCACTGCCGACCACCTCGGGCCTGCACCGACTGGCGGTCCACGGCGGCGTCGACCACCTGCAGCTCGAGCGTGGCGCCATCGTCGCTTCGCAATTCGAAGCGCTGCCGCAGAGCCGCCGCATGGCGGCGCCGGATCTGCTGTCGCGTCCGTGGGCGAGCGACCTCCTGCAGCGGCGCGGCGACGGGCTGCAACCGCAACGGGTTGCGCTGCTGGCGAGCTGGACCCTGGCAGCCGCTGCGGCGGCGCACCTCGGCTACTGGGGCGGCAGCCTGGTCGGGTTGCAGCAGCGCGCCGAGGCGCGCACCGTCCAGCCCGACGGCACCGACGAGCTGGCGGCGATCGCCCGCCTGAAGGCAGCCGAGCGCACCGACCGCGCCTGGCTGACGCACCATCGCCGCCTGACCGCCGGCCTGCAGGTGGGCGCGTTGTTCGATGCCCTGGAGGTGCCGCTCGAAGCCCATCGGCTCGTCATCAAGGAATTCGAGGCGCGCGACGACGACCTGCGGCTGACACTGGCCGCCGTCGGCGGCGACATCGACCTGCCCGGCGTGCTGCTGGCGCTGCAGCGCGTTCCCGGCATCGACGGCGTGCAGCTGCGGCAGAGCAACGACCTGCTGCAGGCCAGCTACACGATGCGCGCCAGTGGCTTCCGGCGGCCCGCCCTTGCGCAGGATGTGCCACGGTGAGCCAGCCGTCCGATCGCCGCCTGCTGCTGCCCCTGATCGGCATCGCTGCCGCGCTGGCGCTGTGGCTGCTCAGCGAACCCATCGAGCAGCAGGCGCGTGAACTCGAACAGCAGCTGGCGAGCGAGATCCGACCGCTGCGCAGTACCGCCGGCCTGCTCGAGCAGGCCGAGCGCGACGCGGCCGCCGCCAGCCGGCAGCGCCGCCAGGTCGAGGCCGCCCTGCAGAGCAGCGAGCCGGTCGAACTGCTGCAGACGCGCTTCCTGTTCCAGCTCCGCCAGCGCTGCGAGGCCGCTGGTGTGCAAAGCTGCGTCGTCAGGTTCTCGAGCGACGTCGCCCGCCCGGGTGCCGCCTCGGCGTCCCAGCCGGCCGGCATCGCCCAGGGGCTTGCTTCCGCGTCCGTGGCCGAGGTCGGCCTGACCGATCTCGGACTGGCGAAGGCGCGCGCCGTCGTCACCGGCACCTTCCAGCGCGATGAGCTGACCGCCCTGGTCGACGGACTGGCGCGTGATCCGCAGCGCACCTGGCGGGTCAACGGGCTGGTGGTTCGCAGCAACACCTTCGAGCTCGACGTCGAGCAGATCGTCCGCCCGCCGGAGCGCGCGCTGCGCGCCGCAGCGGCCGGATCATGAGCGCAACGACATGATGCCGCTGCAGCCCGCCATCCACGTCCGTGCCGACCGGCGCCGCGCCCCGCTGTTCGGCGCACTGCTGGCGCTGGCCGTCGTGGCCGGCGCGGCCTGGTTCGGCTACCACCGGCATCGCATGCCGGCCGCAGGGCCGGACCCGGTCGCGACCGTCGCGGTAGCGGCGTCGCGCCCGGCGGCGGCAGCATCCGAGGCCGCATCGGGTGCGCCGATCGGGCTCTCGATCGCGCCGGCTGCACGGGTGCGCCGATCCGGCGCAGCTGGCACCGAAGCAGGTCTGGCGCTGGCCGCTGTGGGAATTCCAGTTGCGCCAGCCGATCCCGCCACGCGACCCGCCGCTGACGCCGCCGAGCTGGCGCCTGATCGGCGCCACCTCGGCGGGCGGCAACCGCAGCCTGATCATCCTGCGCCAGGGGCGCAACGAACCCGAGTACTTCCGCACCGGTGACACGCTGCCAGGCGGTTACGTCGTCGGCGAGATCACCGACGAGGACGTGACGCTGATCCACGGCAAGCGCTCGGTCCTGCTTTCTTACATAGGAACTCGATGAAGTCATCGCTGTCCGCCGGCCGGGCGCTGACCCCGGCCCTGGCGATCCTGCTCGGCGCCTGTGCGCAGACCCCCATGACGCTGCCGGGGCCGCTGGAATTTCAGCGCAGTCCGCAGGCACAGGCGGCCACGATCAGCGAGGCGGGCGCCCCGCGCGCTGTCCCCGAGACGACGGTGGCGGTGATGCCGTCGCCGAACCTGAAGGGCGTCGCGGCGCCGGCAGCACCGGCGGTGTCGTCCGCGCCCGGCGCCGCCGACAGCGAGGAAGTCTCGATGGCGATCGAGCAGACGCCGCTGCCGATGTTCATCCAGATCCTGTACGGCAATGTGCTGAAGCGGCCGTATTCGATCGACCCGGCGATCAATGCGCGCACCGACGTCGTCACCTTCAAGACCTCGCGCCCGCTCTCGCGCGCCCGTCTTGCCGAGCTCGCGGTGGCCTTGCTCGACAGCTACCAGATCGCGGTCCAGGATCTCGACGGCCTGATCCGCATCGTTCCGGCCAACGTGCGCGGGCGCAGCGCCGTCGCCGACGCTGCGTTTCGGCAAGACGCTGCCGCAGACGCCCGAGGCGCTGCGCACCGCGTTCCACTATGTCGAGCTCGATGTGGTGAAGGTGGCCGACATCGGCCCGATCCTGCGTCAGGTGCTCGGCAACCGCATCACCTACCAGGAGGACGCGGTCCGCAACGGTCTGCTGCTGTCGGGCACCCAGGCGCGATCTGCGGACCGCGCTCGACCTGATCCGGTCGCTCGATCAGCCGCGCCTGCGCGGAACGATCGCACGTCGCCTGACACCGGCCTACCTGAACGCCGCCGAGTTCAGCAGCCGGCTGGTCGAGGTCCTGACGGCACAGGGCTATGCGGTCGGAACGGGTGCGGCGAGCAACACGCCGATCGTGCTGATCCCGATCCCGGTGATCGGCAGCGTGATGGCGTTCGCCAACACCGAGAGTGCGATGGAGCTGGTGCTGCGCTGGTCGCGCGAGCTGGATCGGCCGATCATCGCCCAGACGCAGAACGGCCTGTATACCTACCCGGTCAAGTATGCCGATGCGCAGGACCTGGCGCGCACGCTGAGCGAGGTGCTCGGATCGGCGCCGGCGCCGGCCGCGGCACCGGCGGCGGCCGCGGCGGCCCGGCGGCACGATCGACCAGCCCCGGCGCGAGCGGCAGCAGCAACCGGGTCGTCGTCAACAGCGCCACCAACACGCTGATCATCCGCGGCAGCAACGCCGACGAATACCAGCAGATCCAGTCGCTGCTGCGCGAACTCGACCGGCCGGTCAAGTCGGCGCTGATCGAGGTCGTGGTGGCCGAACTGCGACTCGGCGGCAGCCAGACGCTCGGCATCGAGTGGAATGTGCCGACGCGCAGCGTCAACAGCGGCAACAACCTGATCACCGGCGGAACGCTGGGCCGGCTCGGCCTCGGCACCAGCGGCTTCAGCCTGTCGTACGGCAATGCGGCCGGACAGATCCTGGCCCAGCTGAATGCGCTGGCCAGCAACAACCAGGCGCGCATCCTGTCGAACCCGAAGGTGATGTCGCGCAACGGCGAGACGGCGTCGATCCAGGTCGGCCAGGAAGTGCCGGTTGTGACCAGCCAGCAGTCGGCCGCGACCGGCGGGGTGTTCGGCGGCACCGCGGTGCTGAACCAGATCTCGTACCGCTCGACCGGCGTGATCCTGCGCGTGCGTCCGGTCATCAACTCGGGCAACCGGCTCGACCTCGACGTGTCGCAGGAGGTCAGTTCGGCGGCCGAGACGCGCACCGGCGTATCGGCATCGCCGACGATCTCGACCCGCCGCATCGAAACCAAGCTGTCGCTGCGCGACGGCTCGACCGTGCTGCTCGGCGGACTGATCTCGCGCACCGCCAGCGACGCCAACACCGGCATCCCGTGGCTGAAGGACATGCCGGGCGTCGGCGCGCTGTTCCGCACCCAGAGCGACAGCAACGACCAGACCGAACTGCTGATCATGATCACGCCGTATGTGATCAACGACGATTTCGAGGCCGAGGCGATCACCGAAGCGATCCAGAAGAGCTTCGGCGGCTGGGCGCAGGACCTGCGTGCGGCACGCGTGATCGCACCGCTGTCGGCCGTGCCGGCACCGGCACCGGAGGCGCCATCGGCGCCTGCCGCCCCGAGCCCGGCTGCCGACGCACCCGGGCCGTCCGGCGGGCGCGCAGCCGAGGTGCCGATCAGCGCCGTCGTCCCACCGGCGTCGGCGACGCGCGGCGCACTGGTTCCGGGCGCGCCGCTGTCTCCGAACGCTGCGCCACCGGCGCCGGTGACCGGAGCCGCGGCAGCGCCGGCCGACCGACCGGGGTCACGATGAGTCGGCCGGCGGGTGCCGCACCGGCCGCCGACACCCGCCCCGGCCGCCGCCGGCTCGCCCGCCGCGGCGCCGCCGGCGCCCGGCGCACCCGTGCCACCGGCCGGCGCAGCCGCGCCCGCGGCCCCGGTGGCCGACCCGGCGGTCAAGCGCGAGATCGAGGAACTGCTGAAAGGCGCAGCGCCGAGGCGCCCATGAACCACCGAGCATGTCCGAACCGGCCCCGCGCCGCACCACCGGTGGCGCAGGCCCCGCTTTTCCGCCCGACCGCACAGCGGCCTGTGCCGACATGCACCATCTGATCCTGTCTTTCGTCAGTTCACTGCTGATCGGCCTGTTCCTCGTCAAGTTCTCGCGCCAGTTGCTGTCCACGTCGGCCGACACCGACCTGTCGGGGCCGCAGAAATTCCACGCCCGGCCGGTGCCGCGAATCGGCGGGGTGGCAATCCTGCTGGGCATCGTGGCCGGGATCGGGCTGAGCGAATCGGCGGCCGATCCGCGCCGGTCGCTGCTGTGGCTGCTGCTCGCCTGCGCCATGCCGGCTTTCGTTGCCGGCCTGGCCGAGGACCTGACCAAGAAGGTCTCACCGCGCCGGCGCCTGTTCTTCACCGCGGTGTCGGCATCGCTGGGCATCTGGCTGCTCGACGGCACTGATCCAGCGCACCGACCTGCCCGGCCTGCGAGTGGCTGGTCGGCTTCATGCCGGTCGCGATCGCGCTGACGCTGTTCATGGTCACCGGCGTGGCCAACGCGATCAACATCATCGACGGCTTCAACGGCCTGGCGTCGATGTGCATGGTGATGATGTTCGGCGGCGCTGGCCTATGTCGGCGTTCCAGGTCGGCGACGCCTTCATCGTCACCGCGGCGCTGATCACCATCGGCGCTATCCTCGGCTTCTTCGTCTGGAATTTCCCGGCCGGCCTGATCTTCCTCGGCGACGGCGGCGCCTACCTGCTCGGCTTCCTGTTCGGCGAGCTGGGCGTGCTGCTGGTCGCACGCAACGCGTCGGTGTCGCCCTGGTTCCCGGTGCATGCTGTGCGCCTATCCGATCGTCGAGACGGTGTTCTCGATCTACCGCAAGAAATGCCTGCGCGGCATGTCGCCCGGCATCCCGGACGGCGTGCACCTGCACATGCTGATCTACAAGCGGCTGATGCGCTGGACGCTCGGCTCGTCGAGCCGCAGCAGAAGACGGCCCGCAATTCGATGACCTCGCCTTATCTGTGGCTGCTGTGCATGCTGTCGGTGATCCCGGCGCTGCTGTACTGGGACAGCACGCCGTTCCTGCTCGGCTTCAGTGCGCTGTTCGTCGTCTCCTACGTGCTGCTGTACTGGAGCATCGTGCGCTTCCACACGCCCAAGTGGCTGGTCGTGCGGCGCTGACCGCCAGCACGGCACGCCACCTACAATCGCAGACCCCCGGCCGATCGCGGCCTGCTGTCCTGCGCACCGACCTCCATGGATCTTCCAGCCCCAGACGACAACCAGTTGATCGCCGAGCGGCGCGAGAAGCTGAAGGCGATCCGCCAGCAAGGCATCGCATTTCCGAACGACTTCAAGCCGAGCCACCACGCGCTCGACCTGCTGCAGCGCCACGGCACGCAGTCGAACGAGGAACTCGAACCGCAGGCGATCCGCGTCCGGCTGGCCGGCCGCATGATGCTCAAGCGCGTGATGGGCAAGGCGAGCTTCTGCACGCTGCAGGACGGCAGCGGCCGGATCCAGCTGTTCGTGACGCGCGATGAACTCGGCGAGGAAGCCTACGAGCGCTTCAAGCACCTCGACCTGGGCGACATCATCGGCGCCGAGGGAACGCTGTTCAAGACGCGCACCGGCGAGCTGTCGGTGCGGGTCGGCTCGCTGCGGCTGCTGACCAAGAGCCTGCGTCCGCTGCCGGACAAGTTCCACGGCATGACCGACCAGGAACAGAAGTACCGGCAGCGCTATGTCGACCTGATCACCGACGAAGACGCGCGCGCGCGCTTCGTCGCGCGCAGCAAGGCGGTCGCGTCGATCCGGCAGTTCATGGTCGAGCACGCCTTTCTCGAGGTCGAGACGCCGATGCTGCATCCGATCCCGGGCGGCGCGAATGCCAAGCCGTTCGCGACGCACCACAACGCGCTCGACCAGCAGATGTTCCTGCGCATTGCGCCCGAGCTGTACCTGAAGCGGCTGATCGTCGGCGGCTTCGAGCGGGTGTTCGAGATCAACCGCAACTTCCGCAACGAAGGCATCAGCGTCCGGCACAACCCGGAGTTCACGATGATGGAGTTCTACGCGGCGTACTGGAACCACCACGACCTGATGGATTTCACCGAGCAGGTGCTGCGCCATGCGGCGCGCGCGGCCACCGGCTCGGCGGCGATCAGCTACGGCGGCACGCGAGGTGCACCTGGACCAGCCGTTCACGCGGCTGTCGGTGCGCGAGTCGCTGGTCGTGCATGCCGGGCTGAGCGAGGCCGAATCGGCCGATGCGCGGCGTGCTGCACCAGCGCCTGAAGTCGCTCGGCGAGGAGCCGCCGGCGCACTGGACGCTGCCCGAACTGCAGTTCGGTCTGTTCGAGGCGGTGGTCGAGGAAAAGCTCTGGGACCCGACCTTCATCATCGACTACCCGGTCGAGGTCAGCCCGCTGGCACGCGCGTCCGACACCGATCCGGCGGTCACCGAACGCTTCGAGCTGTTCATCACCGGGCGCGAATACGCCAACGGCTTCTCGGAGCTGAACGATGCCGAAGACCAGGCCGCCCGCTTCCAGGCGCAGGTCGCCAACAAGGACGCCGGCGACGAGGAAGCGATGTACTACGACGCCGACTTCATCCGCGCGCTCGAATACGGCATGCCGCCGACCGGCGGCTGCGGCATCGGCATCGACCGGCTGATCATGCTGATCACCGACAGCCCGAGCATCCGCGACGTGATCCTGTTCCCGTCGCTGCGCAAGGAAGCCTGAGGTGGACCGGCCGGCTCCAGACGCTGGCCGAGATCGAGGCTGCCGCCTGGCAGCAACTCGCGCGGGCCGCCGTCGAGCGCAGGCCATGAATGGCGCCAGGCGAGCCTGGCGACCGCTGGCCGTCGGACGCCGACGGCAACCCGTATGCCGACGCGCGCACCGTGATCCTGCGCGAGGTCGACCCCGCCACGCGCCGACTGCTGATCTACACCGATGCGCGGGCACAGAAGGTGGCGCAGCTGCGCCACTGCGCCGATGCCACGCTGCTGATGTGGTCGCGACAGCTCAGCTGGCAGCTGCGATGCCGGCTGCGCTGCAGGTCGCACGAGGATGGCCTGGCCGTCGCGTCGCGCTGGGCGCGCATCCGATCCTCGCGCGCGGCACAGGACTACCTGTCGCCGCTGCCGCCGGGCGCGCCGCTCGAGGCGCAGACGCCGGCCGTCGCACGGCGGGAATATTTCGCGATGCTCGAGGCCGAGGTGGTCGCGATCGACTGGCTCGAACTGCACCCCGAGGGGCACCGCCGCGCCAGCTTCGAACCCGGCCGCAGCCGCTGGCTGCAGCCGTGAGCCGCGGCGCGCCGATCCGGATCGCGCCGGCGCGCGCTCGTCAGCGCTGCCTGAACTCCGGCTTGCGCTTGTTGACGAAGGCGTCCATGCCCTCCTTCTGGTCGGCGGTCGCGAACGTCGAATGGAACATCCGGCGCTCGAACTGCATGCCGTCGGCCAGCGGGCTCTCGTAGGCGCGGTTGATGCACTCCTTGGCCATCATCACGCTCGGGCCGCTCATCTCGCAGATCGTCTGCGCCGCGGCCAGGGCCTGACTGCATCAGTTCGGCAGCCGGGACGACCCGCGACACCAGCCCGGCACGTTCGGCCTCGGCGGCATCCATCATGCGGCCGGTCAGCACCAGGTCCATCGCCTTGGCCTTGGACACCGCACGCGGCAGGCGCTGCGTGCCGCCGGCGCCGGGGATGATGCCGAGCTTGATCTCGGGCTGGCCGAAACGCGCGTTGTCGGCGGCGATGATGAAGTCGCACATCATCGCGAGCTCGCAGCCGCCGCCGAGCGCAAATCCCGACACGGCGGCGATCACCGGCTTGCGGACCTGGCGCATCGGTCTCCCAGTTGCGCGTGATGAAGTCGCGCTTGTAGGCGTCCATGTAGTCGAGCTGCGCCATCGCGCCGATGTCGGCGCCGGCGGCGAATGCCTTCTCGCTGCCGGTGATGACGATGCAGCCGATGCCCTCGTCGGCATCGAACTCGAGCAGCGCGGCGCCGAGTTCGTCCATCAGCCCGTCGTTCAGCGCATTCAGCTGCTTCGGGCGGTTCAGCGTGATCAGGCCGGTCTTCAGGGCGGACTCGCCGCGCACTTCGGTCAGGATGAATTCTCGGGTCATGGCGTCATCGGGCTCGGGTGGTGGAGGAACGCCGCACTATAAGGACGATCCGCGCTGCACCGGCCGACCTCAGTTGGCGGCCAGTTCGGGACGCGCCTCGAGCACCAGGTCGAGAAAGACCTCGGCCGACTGCTCGATGCGGATGCGCACCGGCAGATGGGCCAGCCGCGGCGCGAACCACGCCTGTGCCAGCAGGTCGCCGGCACGCTCGGTGCCGGCACGCGGATGCACGTGCACCGCATCGACCGCGCCGAACGGGGTGTGGATGGTCTGCGGCTGGCCGACCTCGTAGACCCAGCGCACCACCCGTCGCGGCAGTGCCAGGTCGAACTCGATCTGGCTGCCCGGCGTCAGCAGTTCCGGGCGGGTCGTGAACAGCCAGCTCAGCTGGACGAACTGGCTGGCGCTGTCCTGCACCGCGATCCGGCCGGCGACCGCCGGTGCTGGCCAGTGTCGACCGTTCGCCTGATGGACGCCGCTCGCGTCGATGCGCAGGCTGGCATGCTGTGGCGCCCGGAATGCGAGCTGGCTTGCCTCGGCATAGCGCTGCGGCTGCAGGCCGCCCGGAACGATGCGGCCGTCGCTGCGCATCTGACGCGTGAACAGCGGCGCAAACGGCAGGCCGACGGTGACGTCGAGATTGACCTGGTAGTGCGGCGCCGCATTGATCCATTCGACCTGCGCCGAGCCGCTGCACCTCGCCGCGGTAGTTGCCGCCGAGCACGGTAGCTCAGGCGCGTCGAGACCGGCCAATCGAACCGGCTCTGCTCGACAGCCGGCGGCGGCTGCGCTGCGCCGGCCGCAACCGGCGGCGGTGTCGCAGGCGGCATGTCGGCCGCCTCGGGTGCCGCCGGTTCGACGACCCGCTCGATCGCCGCCGGCAGCGGCTGCTCGACGACAGCACCGGCATCCGGCGATCCGGTCGGCGCTGCGGCGACGTCCGCCAGGTCGGGCGGTCGGTCCGTCCGGTGCCAGCACCGGCGCTGCAGCGGATGCGGCAATCGGCCGGCGGCAGCGCCGGTGTGACGGCAGCGAGCGGCGGCGGCGGCGGCAACGCGGCTCGGCCAAGCTTGACCGGCTTCGGCGGCGGCGCTGGATCGGCCGGTTCGAGCCGGTGCAGGTAGACCACCTGCAGCCGCGGCGGCATCGCCGCATCGATCGGGCGGCTGACGAGTCGCCAGGCCAGGTGTTCGGCCAGCAGCAGGTGCAGCAGCGCAACCGTCGCGCCGATCAGCAGGCGCGGCAGCAGCGCCGCGCGAGCAGAAGCGCTCAGCCGGCGAACCATGCCTTCTGCAGCGCAGCGGCCGCAGGCTGCGGGGCGGCGTCGGGCGCCAGCCGCACCGGCGCGATGCGCACCGCATCGGCGTCGGGCAGCGCCATCGGCAGCTCGAACAGCCGCTGATCACGCGCCACCAGCCAGCGCGCCGGCGCTGCCCGGCCGGACCAGCCGCAGCGCATCGTCGAGCCGGCGCAGGCGCCAGTCGTCGACGCCGAGCAACTCGTCGCCTGGCGCAAAGCCCGCCGCCTCGGCGACGCCGCCGCGCCAGACCTGGACCAGCCGCACGCCGGTCAGCGCGCTCTCGCTGACCTTCAGTCCCAGCCGCTGCGCCAGGCGTGCGCGGCATCGAGCTGCCAGGCGACGCCGAAGCGCTTCGAGCAGCGCCTGCAGCGGCAGGTCGTCGGTGCCGTGCACCCAGGCGGCGAGCTCGTCGGCGAACGATCGGCCGGAGACATCGTGCAGCACCTGCGCGATGTCGGTCTCGCCGATCGGCCCGCCGGCGCTGCGCAGCCACAGCGCCCGCATCACCTCGTCGAGCGTGCCGCGCTTCTCGCTGCGCAGCGTCAGGTCGAGCGCGAGCGCGACCAGCGCGCCCTTGGTGTAGTAGCTGATCGTCGCGTTGGGCGTGTTCTCGTCCTGCCGGTAGTACTTGACCCAGGCGTCGAAGCTGCTGCGCGCAACGCTCTGCACCGTGCGCCCGGGCGCACGCGAGCACGCCGCTGACCGTCTTGGCGACCAGCCTGAGGTAGCGCGGCGCGTCGATCAAGCCGGTGCGCAGCAGCAGCAGGTCGTCGTAGTACGAGGTGAAGCCTTCGAAGAACCACAGCAGCTCGGTGTAGTTCTCGCGGCTGTAGTCGTAGCGGCCGAACTCGGCCGGCCGCATGCGCTTGACGTTCCAGGTGTGGAAATATTCGTGGCTGATCAGCCCGAGCAGCGTCACGTAGCCGTCGCTCGCATCGGTCTGGCCGCGCGCCGGCAGGTCGCGCCGATTGGCGACCAGCGCGGTGCTGGCGCGGTGCTCGAGACCGCCGTAGCCATCGTCGAGCGCATTCAGCAGGAAGACGTAGCGGTCGAACGGCGGACGCCGATTCGGATGCCAGAACGCGATCTCGGTTTCGCAGATGCGCGGCGCAGTCGGCCAGCAGCCGCTCGGCGTCGAAATCCGGCAAGGCACCGGCGACGACGAGCTCGTGCGCCACGCCGTGTGCGCTGAACTCGCCGCGCCAGAAACAGCCCAGCTCGACCGGATGGTCGACCAGTTCGTCGTAGTCGTCGGCAACGTAGCGGCCGGCGCCGTGCGCGTCGACCTCGATCGGCCCGCATCGCCGTCGCGACGCGCCAGCCGGCCGGCAGCCCGACCAGCTCCATCGCATGCGGCTCGTCCTCGCTGGCCCTCGACGCGCAGGAACAGGCTGGTGCCGTTGAAGAAGCCGCGCTGCGCGTCGAGAAAGGCCGCCCGCACCGAGACGTCGAAGGCGTACACGAGGTAGCTCAGCTCGAGCGGAGCCGCCGGATCGCAATCGACCTGCCAGCTCGCCTTGTCGAGCTGCGCGACATCGAGCTCGCGGCCCGCGCTGCCTGGCCTGCAGCGCGTGCAGGTGGCGCGCGAACTCGCGCACCAGGTAGCTGCCCGGTATCCACACCGGCAGGCTCAAGCGCTGCCGGGCAGCGGGTGACGGCACGCGCAGCGTGACCCGGAACAGGTGGGCCTCGGGCCGGTGCGGTTCGACGCGGTAGGAGATCATCGGAAGTCGGGTGTCAGAAGGCGCCCGCTCCGGGACGCAGCGGCGGCGGCCGGGCCCGGCCTGCGCTGCGCCGAGAATACCGCGCCACGGCGTTTCAGCTGCCTGCCGCGGCCAGAAAACACGCCAGTGCCGCGACCCCGCTCAGGCGAAAGCGCAGCGTCAGCCAGCGCGCCAGTCCATGGCTGCGGATAGACACGCCGGTCGACCAGATAGGCCAGCACCAGCATCACGCCATGGATGACGAGTGCTGCGTCGGTAGGGCATCAGCACCGCGATCCATGCGACCAGGGGCAGCCCGACGGCCCAGCCGTAGCGCGACGCGGCGTGGATCCGGACTGCGCATCGCCAGGCCCCAGTGGATGCCACCGAGGAAGGAGACGATCAGCGCCGCATAGGCCGACAGCGCGCTGCCGACGTGCACATGCGCATCGGCACGGACGATCCAGATCAGCGCCGCACCGGCGACGAACGGCAGCAGCCCGGCATAGGCCAGCGCCAGCGCAAACGACTGCACCCGACCGGCGAGCTGTGGCTCGCGGGCCGGGTCGGCGGCAGCATCAGGCGACATCGGCATCTCCTGCGCGACGCGCAAAGCTCGGATCCTGCAGCAGCACCGGAATCCCGGCCGCCGCCGCAGGCAGGCGCTCAGCGGCTTCGCCGAAGCCGCTGCGCGGACGCTGCGGACGGGCAAATGCGCCCTTGCCGGCCGGACGCGCATCTCCGCGCGGCGCGAAGCCGGCCGGACGCGCGTCGCCACGCGGGCTGAAGTGCGCCGGCCGATCGCTCGCCGGTCGGTCGAACGCTCCGCGACCGCCCGGTGCCGAAGGACGCGCGGCGAAGCTGCCCGGTGCGCCTTCACGCCGCTCGTCGCTGCGCTGGAACGGACCTGCGCCACGTCCAGCCGCCGGACGGTCGTCGCGGCGGCCGGCGAAACCGCCGCCGCCGAACGGCTTCTTGCCCTTGTAGGACGGCTTCGGACCGCCGAAGTCGCCCTGCGGACGGGCCGCGAACATCTTCGGCTGCGGGCTCTTCGGCTCGAGGCCGACGATCGACGCGACCGGGATGTCCTGGGTCGTGAACTGCTGGATGCGGCGGATCATGCTGACATCCATGCGCTCGGCCAGCGTCACCGCCAGGCCATTGCGGCCGGCACGGCCGGTGCGGCCGATGCGGTGCACATAGTCCTCGGCCTTCATCGGCAGGCCGTAGTTGATCACGTGGCTGATCGACGGCACGTCGATGCCGCGCGCCGCCACGTCGGTCGCGATCAGGATCTTCAGCTGCTTGTTGCGCAGGCCCTGCAGCACCCGGTTGCGCCGGCCCTGCGGATGGCCGCCGTGCAGCGACGCGACATGGTGGCCCATGTCGGCCAGGCGATCGGCCAGCCAGTCGGCATCACGCTGGGTGCTGGTGAAGACGAGCGCCTGCTCCATCTCGCGCTGGGTCAGGATGTGGTCGAGCATCGCGTTCTTGTGCGTCGCGTTGTCGGCCCAGTGCAGGCGCTGCTCGATGTTGGCGTGGGTGTCGGTGTGCGACGCGACGTCGATGCGCTGCGGGTCGCGCAGCAGGTTCTGCGCCAGCCGGCCGACGTGGCCGGCGAAGGTGGCGCTGTACATCACCGTCTGGCGGGTCGCCGGAATGTGGTCGGCGATCGTCGAGATGTCGTCGATGAAGCCCATGTCGAGCATGCGGTCGGCTTCGTCGAGCACCAGCATCTCGACGTTCTCGAGCACCGCACGGCCGCTTTGCAGGTGGTCGATCAGGCGGCCCGGGGTCGAGATCAGGATGTCGAGCGGACCGCGCAGCGCAGCGATCTGCGCCGGATACGGCACGCCGCCGACGACCGTCGCGACGCGCAGGCCCTGCACATTGCGGCCGTAGTTGATGGCCGCCTTGGCGACCTGCATCGCCAGTTCGCGCGTCGGTGCGAGCACCAGCACGCGCGGGCCGTAGACGACGCCCTTCTCGCGCCGCTTGGTGTTGTCGCCGCGCGCTGCGAGCACGCGCTCGAGCGCCGGCAGGACGAACGAGGCGGTCTTGCCGCTGCCGGTGCTGGCCGAGACCATCAGGTCCTTGCCGGCGAGCGCCGGCGGAATCGCCTGCAGCTGGACGGTGGTCGCTTCGGTGTAGCCGGATTGCTCGACGGCGTTCAGGAGGGCCTGGTTGCAGGCCGAGGGAAACAAAACTCATGGTCTTCTCTTCACAATGCACGGCGCTGCGCGACCCGACAAGCGGGAACGCGCCATGCGCCTGGCGCCAGCCAAGTGGCCGGTGCCGGTCAAGTCGCAACGCAGAAGGTCCGAACCAGCCCACGGCGACGCCGTGGAGGCTGCTGGTGCTCGGGAACAGTCAATGCGACGGCATCGCCGCCGACCCTGTCCAGAGCACGAGGCCATGGGGTTTCGGTCAGGCCGCGCGGTGGGCCGGATGGCGCCGCGGGAAGACCGTAGGGAGGTCAGAGGGGATGAACGAAACGCCCGGCTGCAGACACTGCTTTGAACCGGGCGAAGCGCGCAGTATACATCGAATCGGGGTTTGTCCCTAATCCGCCTGAGATCGTGCGGCTGGTACGTCAGACCGCGAGCAGATGCTGGCGGTAATAGAGCAGTTCGTCGATCGATTCGGTGATGTCGGCCAGCGCGGTATGCGCCTGCGCCTTCTTGAAGCCGGCCATCAGTTCGGGCTTCCAGCGCCGCGCCAGCTCCTTCAGCGTGCTGACGTCGAGATTGCGGTAGTGGAAGAAGGCCTCGAGCTCGGGCATCGTGCGGGCCAGGAAGCGCCGGTCCTGGCAGATGCTGTTGCCGCACATCGGCGACTTGCCCTTCGGCACATGGCGCGCCAGGAAGTCGATCACCTGGCGCTGCGCGGCCGCCTCGTCGATGGTCGACGCCTTGACGCGATCGATCAGCCCGCTGCGGCCATGCGTGCCCTTGTTCCAGGCATCCATCGCATCGAGCACCGCATCGCTCTGGTGGATCGCGAGCACCGGCCCTTCGACCGGACCGTGATCTGCGGGTCGGTGACGACGACGGCGACCTCGATGATCCGGTCGGTGTCGGGATCGAGGCCGGTCATCTCGAGGTCGATCCAGATCAGGTTGTGTTCGCTCGATGCGAGTTCGCTTGTGTTCATGGGGATGGCAGGGGGCAGCAACCCGGGCATTCTCGCAGCCCTACACTTGCGCCCCATGCAAGTCCATGTTCTGACGCTGATCTTCGCTGCCGCGCTGCTCGCGTCGCTGCTCGCCCGCTTCTGGCTCGCGAGCCGGCAGATCCGGCACGTCGCGCGCCACCGCGACCGGGTTCCGGCGCCGTTCAGCGAAGCGATCAGCCTGCAGTCGCATCAGAAGGCCGCCGACTACAGCATCGCCAAGCTGCGGCTCGGTCTGCTGAGCGCCGCCGTCGGTGCGGCGGTACTGCTGGGCTGGACGTTGCTCGGCGGACTCGACGCGCTCAACGGCTGGCTGCTCGAGTCGGTGCAGCCGCTGCTGCCCGGCGCCTGGGGCGACATGGGCTATCAGCTGGCGCTGCTCGTCTGCTTCGTCGCCATCGGCAGCGCAATCGAGCTGCCGTTCGAGCTGTACAGCACCTTTCGCATCGAGCAGCGCTTCGGCTTCAACCGCGTCGGCTGGCGCCTGTATCTGGCCGACGCGGTCAAGTCGGCGCTGGTCGGCGCGCTGATCGGCCTGCCGATCGCGGCGCTGATCCTGTGGCTGATGGGCGCGGCCGGTCCGGGCTGGTGGCTGTGGGCGTGGGGCAGCTGGATGGCCTTCAATCTGCTGGTCCTGGTCGCCTATCCGACCGTCATCGCGCCGCTGTTCAACCGCTTCGAGCCGCTGGCCGACCGGGCGCTGGCAGCGCGCGTCGAGGCGCTGATGAAGCGCTGCGGCTTTGCCGCCAAGGGCCTGTTCGTGATGGACGGCAGCCGCCGCTCGGCGCATGCCAACGCCTATTTCACCGGCCTCGGCGCGGCCAAGCGCGTCGTCTTCTTCGACACCCTGCTCGGCAAGCTCGAGCCGGGCGAGGTCGAGGCGGTGCTGGCACACGAGCTCGGCCATTTCCACCACAAGCACGTGCTCAAGCGCATCGTGATGATGTTCGGGCTGAGCCTGATCGGCTTTGCGCTGCTCGGCTGGGCGTCGAGCCAGCTCGGGTTCTATGCGGCGCTCGGCGTGCAGCCGTCGCTCGATGCGCCCAACGATGCCCTGGCGCTGCTGCTGTTCATGCTGGTGGTGCCGGTCTTCGGCTTCTTCGTCTCGCCGCTGGTGGCCGGACTGTCGCGGCGCGACGAGTTCCAGGCCGACGCCTATGCCTGCAGCCAGGCCGATGGCGGCGATCTCGCGCGCGCGCTGCTGAAGCTGCACCAGGACAACGCGACCACGCTGACGCCCGATCCGGTCTACGCGCGTTTCTACTATTCGCATCCGCCGGCGGTCGAACGGCTGGCGGCCCTGCCACGCGCGAATCCGCGCCAGCTCCGTCCGGTCGGCTCGGTGCCGTCGGCCGCAGTCCGTTGAGCAGCGACTCGTGCGCCCCGGCGGACGGTCGCGGCCGCGGCGAGGCAGCCCCGTCCGACACCGGGGCGCTGCGCGAGGGGCTGGTGGTCGCCGGGCACGGCCGTCACTACAGCGTCGAGACGTCCGACGGGCAGCGCCTGAACTGCCACCCGCGCGGCAAGAAGAGCGACTGCGTCGTCGGCGACCGGGTGCGCTGGCGGCCGACCGGCGAAGCCTCCGGCGAGGGCGTGATCGAATCGATCGATGCGCGCCGCAACCTGCTCTTCCGCCAGGACGAATGGAAGCACCAAGGCCTTTGCCGCCAACCTCGACCAGATCATCGTGATGGTGGCGAGCGACCCGGTGTTCAGCGAGTCCCAGCTGGCGCGGGCCCTGATCGCTGCCGCCAGCGCCGGCATCGGCGCGTCGATCCTGCTCAACAAGGCCGACCTGCCGGCGATCGCCGACGCGCGCGAACGCCTCGAGCCGTACACCGCGCTTCGGTACGCCGGTGATCGAACTGAGCCTGAAGGGCAGCCCCGACGAGGCGCGGGACCGCCTGACGCCGCTGCTGGCCGGCCGTGCCAGCCTGGTGCTCGGTCCGAGCGGCACCGGCAAGAGCACCCTGATCAACCTGCTCGTTGCCGGCGCACGGGCCCAGGTCGGCGAGATCTCGCGTGCGCTGAATTCGGGCCGCCACACGACCACGCACACCCAGTGGCACTGGATCGATCGCGCTGCCGGCAGTGCGCTGATCGACTCGCCGGGCTTCCAGGAATTCGGCCTGCGCCAGATCGACGCCCAGGAACTGCCGCGGCTGATGCCCGACATCGCGCGCGCACACCCCTGCCTGCCGCTTCTACAACTGCAGCCATCAGCACGAGCCCGGTTGCGGCGTGCTGGCGGCGCTGGAACGCGGCGAGCTGAGCCCGTCGCGGCACCGGATCTATGGCGAAATCCTGCGCGAGCTGAGCTGAAGCCGGCGCCGCCGGCTCAGCCGGTCAGGTTCGCCAGCGACAGCAGCGCGAGCAGCAGCATCCACAGCACCATCGAGCGCCAGACCAGACCGACGACGCTGCGCAGATGGCCCTGCATCGGTGGGTCGCCCGGTGTCGAGCCGGCCGATTCGACCTCGTCGCCGACGGTGCCGCTGACGAAGGTCTTCGAACGATCCGGCGTCACCCCGGGTGCAGCGCTGCCGCCGAGCCGCACCCCGACCGCGCCGGCTGCGGCGGCCAGGATGATGCCCTCGTTGGGATGCTTCCACAGCCAGGCGTCGCGCCGCCAGCCGTTGACCGACTCCTCGAAGTTGCCGACCACCGCAAAGCCGAACGCCGTCAGGCGCGCCGGCAGGTGGTCGATCAGGCTGAACAGGCGCTGCGACAGCAGCATCAGGCGCTCGTTCGACGGCTCGCCGATGGTGCGGTGCTTGAAGCCCCAGTAGCGGCTGGCAAATTCGGCCATCCGGTAGAGCACAGCGCCAGCCGGCCCGAGCCCGATCGCCGACAGCACCACGAAGCAGAAGAAGACGCCGAAGACATGGCGGTGCGCGGCCAGCAGCGAATGCTCGATCACATGGCGCAGCAGTTCGGTGCGCGGCAGCTCGCTCGCATCGAGGTGGCGCCACTCGGTCAGCAGGCGACGCGCACTGGCCTCGTCGCCGCGATCGAGCGCGTCGCGGATGTCGGTGAAATAGTGGCTGAACTGGCGAAAGCCGAGCGTCAGGTAGAGCACCGCGACCGACCAGGCGAGCGCCAGCAGCAGGCTGAAGCGCGCGATCAGCAGGTGCACGATGAAGATCGCCAAGCGCCGGGACGAGCACCGTGATGGCCCACACGATGCCGGCGTGGTGCGGCTTGCCGGCATCGAAGTTGCGCGCCGTCCAGCGCATCCAGGCGGTCAGTCCGTCATGCACCGGATTGCCGTGCGGCAGGGGCTTGAGCTGTTCGATCAGCAGCGCCAACAGGACGGAGAAGAAACTCATGCGCAGCGATCATAGCCGCGCCCCGGGGCCGCGCCGCGGGTCTCAGCTCGCCAGCATGCGGTACAGATTGCGCAGCATCGCGGCGGTGGCGCCCCAGATGAAGAAGCGCTGCGTGCGGCCGTCGCTGCCCGGCCCCTGCCACGGCATCGACAGGAAGCGTCGCATGACGCCCTCGCTCTCGACCTCGTGCCAGCGATGGTGCGCCGGCGTCATCAGGAACGACAGCGGGACCTCGAACACGTCGGCCACCTCGAAGGCATCGAGCGCAAGGGTGAAGTCCGGTTCGACCAGCGCGACCACCGGCGTCACGACAAAGCCCGAACCGGTGGTGTAGGTCGGCATCCGGCCGAGCACCTGCACATGGCGCGGGTGCAGACCGATCTCCTCGAGCGCCTCGCGCAGTGCGGTATCGACGACGTCGACGATCGCCCGGATCGACCCGTCCACCCGGAAAGCTGACCTGTCCCGGATGGTCGTGCAGGTGGTCGGTGCGGCGCGTCAGCAGCACCATCAGTTCCTCGCGCTGCACCAGCGGCACCAGCACCGCCGCCTGCGCCGGTGCGCGGTCGACGAAGCGGCGCTCGACCGAGATCTCGGGCGACCACTCGGGCGGACTGCGGAAGCGGTCGGTCAGCGCATCGGCCAGCAGGCGCTCGAGCGCAACCGGCGGCAGGTCAGCGTCGATCGCGACGACCGGCAGCTGTTCAGGATCGAATGTCAGGGCCATGATCAGCTCCGTCGACCGGCCAGAAACGACAAAGCCGCCCGGGGAGGCGGCCTTGCTGCGGGTTCACACCAACGACGTGGATCGACGGACCGTCATCGCCGGGCGCGAAGCCGGGATCAGGAAAGCTTTTCCTTGATCCGCGCCGACTTGCCACTGCGCTGGCGCAGGTAGTACAGCTTGGCACGGCGCACATCGCCACGGCGCTTGACTTCGATCGAGGCGATCAGCGGGCTGTACAGCTGGAAGGTCCGCTCGACGCCTTCGCCGCTCGAGATCTTGCGCACGATGAAGCTGCTGTTCAGGCCGCGGTTGCGCTTGGCGATCACCACACCTTCATAGGCCTGCAGCCGCTTGCGCGTGCCTTCGACGACCTTGACGCTGACGATCACCGTGTCACCCGGCGCAAACGGCGGGATGGTGGGATTGAGGCGGGAAATCTCTTCCTGCTCGAGGGTGCGGATCAGGTCCGTCCCGGTGGCATTGGCCATGGTTGACTCCGAACGATCGTGCCCAAGCCTTGTTGGAGGAGGGGGTGAATCCGCGCGGCACGCGGCCGGGATTCTGCTTGGCAGAGGATCGAAAAGCCCTCGATTATATGCCAAGCGTCGCGCAGAAACTTCTCGTCGCTGGCATCGAGCCGACCCTGCGGCGCGTGCCTGGGCGATCAGCTCGGGACGGCGGCGCGCACTCAGCAGCAGCGACTGCTCGCGTCGCCAGCGTGCGATCGCCCGGTGGTTGCCGCTCAGCAGCACCGGTGGCACCGGCGTCGGCGGCTCGCCCGGCGTGCGCTGCCGGCAGCAGCTCAGGTCGGCTGTAGTGCGGGCAGTCGAGCAGGCCGTCGGAGAAGCTGTCCTGCAGATGCGACTGCGCATCGCCGAGCACGCCCGGCTGCAGACGGGCAATCGCGTCGAGCAGGCACAGCGCCGGCAACTCGCCGCCCGGACAGCACGAAATCGCCCAGGCTCAGCTCGAAGTCGACATGGCGGTCGAGCACGCGCTGGTCGATGCCTTCGTAGCGCCCGCACAGCAGCACCGCGCCCGGACCCGCGGCCCATTCGCGGACCAGCTGCTGGTCGATCCGGCGCCCGGTGGGCGTGAAATGGACGACCGGCGCGCCGGCGGCACCCTCGGCGTGCGCGCGACGCGCGCACCGCGGCAATCGCCCGCTCCAGCGGCTCGGCCAGCATCACCATGCCGGGACCGCCGCCGTACGGCCGGTCGTCGACCCGGCGATAGGCATTGTCCGCGAAGTCGCGCAACGGCCACAGCCGCACGTCGACCTGCCCGCTGTCGAACGCGCGGCGCGTGATGCCGTGTGTCAGGTGCGGCGCAAACAGCTCGGGGAACAGCGTGACGATGTCGAAGCGCACGCGCGGATTCAGTAGTCGGCGCCCCAGTCGACGCTGATCCGCCGCTCCTGCAGGCTGACCGCGTCGACATAGGCCGCGACGAACGGGATCAGGATCTCGTCGGCGGCCGCGGTACCCGGAACCGGCGCCACCCGCAGCACCGCGTGCGGGCCGGTATCGATCAGGCCGACCACCTCGCCAAGGCGCTCGACCATCGCGCGTTCGACGACCTCGAGTCCGATCAGGTCGACCCAGTAGTACTCGTCCGGATCGGCAGTCGGAAAGCTGGTGCGCGAGATGCAGATCAAGCGCACCCCGCAGCGCCTCGGCGCCGAGCCGGTCGTCGATCTCCTGCGCATGGGCGACGATCCCGTCGGCATGCACCTTGGCCTCGATGATCTTCAGCAGCGGTGGCAGGCTGGCCATCGCAGCCGCGCCACCCGGGCGTTTGACCGCGCCGGCCGGCGGCGCCTTCAGGTACCAGCGCTTGCTCGAGAACAGCGCCTGCGGATCGGAGGCGAACGCCTGGACATGGAACCAGCCCTTGACGCCCCAGGCGTCACCGATGCGACCGACCTCGATCGCATCGGCCGGCATGCCACCGGCGCCTGCGGATCGGCCGGTGCGCCCGGTTCCGCGCGTCATGGCGGGCGCGCGGCTCAGGCGGCGGCGGCGGGAGCGCTCGGCTGTGGCCTTGGCCTGACCGACCAGGCGGGCGACGGTGGGCGACAGCTGTGCGCCCTGGCTGGCCCAGTACTCGACGCGGTCGAAGGCGACGCGCAGCGGCTGCTCGGCACCGGAGGCGACCGGGTTGTAGAAGCCGACGCGCTCGATGAAGCGGCCGTCGCGGCGCACGCGCGAATCGGCAACGACGATGTTGTAGAAGGGACGCCGCTTGGCGCCGCCACGGGAGAGTCGGATCACGACCATGATGTTTCCTCGAAAGATGAAATCGTCCACCGCACCAGGAGACACTCAGGGCGAGCAGAGCATGAACCGGCCCGGCGCGGGATCGGTGCCGGTCAACCGGCTCGAATCCCGTGACCGCCTGGCCACCTTACGGCGTCGTAGATACGCCCGTTGCCGTGTGCCGGTCGCTGTGCATCTGCAGCACAGCGCCTGACTGCTCACGGTACGGGCCGCCGCCGAAAACCGCGCATTATAAACTGCTCGGCTTGTCACCCGACCACCTCCACCCGATGCATCATGACGCCCCAGCCGATGCCGCCGCGCCGCGCTGCAGAATTCGCCCGGCTTGCGCCGATGACTTGCCGACCATCGCGTCGATCTACGGCTGGAATGTCGGCGCATGGCACCGGGACCTTCGAGACCGAAGCACCCGATGTCGCCGAGATGACGCGCCGCCATGCCGATGTCACCGGCAAGGGGCTGCCGTGGATCGTTGCCGAGCGCGGCGGCGAGGTGCTTGGCTACGCCTACGCCAACCATTTTCGCCCGCGCCTGGCATACCGCTATTTTCTCGAAGATTCGATCTATCTGGCGCCAGGAGCATCCGGGCGCGGCACTCGGCCGGCTGCTGCTGGCCGAGCTGATCGCGCGCTGCGAAGCGCTTGGTGCGCGCCAGATGATCGCGGTGATCGGCGACTCGGACAACCACGGTTCGATCGCCCTGCACCGCGCGCTCGGCTTCGAGCCCTGTGGCGTGATGCCGGTCGGCGGGGTGGAAGTTCGGACGCTGGCTCGATGTGGTGCTGATGCAGCGCAGCCTCGGCCTGGGCGCAGCCGCGCCGGCACCCGACTCGGACTGAACGCGAATGCCACGCCACAAATCGAAGACCCTGGCGACCTGGATCGCGCTCGTCGGTGGCGGCCTCGGCCTGCACCGCTTCTACCTGGCCGGCCTGCGCGATCCCTGGGGCTGGCTGTACCCGCTGCCGACGCTGCTCGGACTCTACGGCGTGCTGCGCGTGCGCGCCTTCGGCGTCGACGACCAGCTGTCGTGGCTGCTGATCCCGCTGCTCGGCTTTGCGCTGGCCGCCGCCATGCTCAGCGCGATCGTCTACGGGCTGACGAGCGACGAGCGCTGGCAGCAGCGCCACAACCCGCACGAGGCGGCACCGCAGCGCAGCGGCTGGGCCGCGGTCATCGGCGTCGTGCTGGCGCTGATGATCGGCGCCAGCGTGCTGATGGCGACCATCGCCTTCAGCGGCCAGCGCTACTTCGAGTACGAGGTCGAGCGCGCGCGCGAGATCAGCCAGTGAGGCGCTCGATGCGCTGATCGGCCACCGCGGCCAGCTGCCCGGATGCCGACGCCGATGCCGGGGAGCATGCAGCCCCGGCGCCAGCTCGAGCAGCGGCAGCAGCACGAAGGCGCGCGCCGACAGACGCGGATGCGGCAGCGTCAGCCGCGTCCGAGCCGATGCAGCGCCGGCCGTACAGCAGCAGGTCGAGGTCGAGCGTGCGCGGCGCGTTGCGGTATGGCCGCTGTCGACCGTGGCGATCCTCGATCGCCTGCAGCGCATCGAGCAATGCGAGCGGCGCGAGCGGACTGCGCAGATGCGCCACCGCATTGATGTAATCGTCGCCCGATGCATCGACCGGGGCGCTGCGGTAGAGCGACGAAACCGCGACCAGTTCGCGTCTGCGCAATCGCGCGGCAGGCCGCGATGGCCTCCCGCACGCGTTCGCGCGGCCGGTCGAGATTGGCACCGATGCCGATGAAGGCGTCGGTCGGGCCGGGCCACCACGGCTGCGCCATGGCGCGCCTCAGAGCGGCGACTTTTCCTCGACCGGGGTGGCTGCCGCACCGTCGCCTGACGCGCGCGCACCAGCCGGCTTGCGGCGCCGGCGGCGCCGCTTGCGCTCGGGGCTCGCGCTCGCAGACTCCTCGGCTGAGCCGTCCTCGTCGTGCGACCCGGCTTCGTCCGCCGCCGCATCCGGATCGGCGTCCGGCGTGGCTGCGTCGGCGCCGCTCGCGGCCGGTCGCGCCGGGCGGCCCTTCTTCGGCTGGCTGCGCAGATCGTCGATCAGCGCGCGTCGGGCGTCATCGTCGGTCTCGAGCGAGAAGTCCTCCCACCACTCGGCCAGTGCGGGATCGCCCTCGCCGGCGTCGGCGCGCAGGCGCAGGAAGTCGAAGCCGGCGCGAAAGCGCGGCTGCTCGACGAGCGAGAACGGACCGTTGCCGACCCGGCGCTCGAAGCGCGGCTGCATCATCCAGATCTCGCGCATGTCGGCGCCGAGCTTGCCGCGGCCCGAGATCTCGCCGACGCGCGCGTCGAACACGGCATCGATCGCCTGCTGCAGCGCCGGATGCGAGCGGCTCGCCGCGCGCCTTGCGCTGCTGCCAGCCGTCGAGCACCTCGTGCCACAGCAGGCAGGCGAGCAGGAAGCTCGGCGCGACCGGCTTGCCTTCGTTGACGCGGCGGTCGGTGTCGGCCAGTGCCAGCTCGATGAAGCGCCGCTGCTCGACCTGCGCGGGCGCATCCGACAGCGCCACGTCGAGCAACGGAAAGACACCGCGGTCCAGCCCCTGCTTGCGCAGTTCGGCCAGGCTGGCGATCGAATGGCCGGTCTGCAGCAGCTTGAACATCTCGTCGAACAGGCGCGACGGCGGCACGCTTTCGAGCAGCGCCGCCATCTCGCGGATCGGCGCGCGCGTCTTGGGCTCGATCTCGAAGCCGAGCTTGGCGGCGAAGCGCACCACGCGGATGATGCGCACCGGGTCCTCGCGGTAGCGCGTCGCCGGGTCGCCGATCATGCGCAGCAGCTTCTTGCGCGAGTCGCGCAGGCCGCCGTGGTAGTCGACCACGATCTGGCGCTGCGGGTCGTAGTACATCGCATTGACGGTGAAATCGCGCCGCGCCGCATCCTCGATCTGCGGCCCCCAGACGTTGTCGCGCAGCACCCGGCCGGCGGCGTCGACGACGCGCGTGGTCGCGGTCTCGGTGCCGCGCTTGAAGCTCTTCTCGTTGCCGGCGATCTGCTCGGACGCCGCCGGATCCATCATCGCACGGAAGGTCGAGACCTCGATCACCTCGTGCTCGCGGCCACGGCCGTACACCACGTGGACGATGCGAAAGCGCCGGCCGATGATGAAGGCGCGCCGGAACAGCGCCTTGACCTGCTCGGGCGTCGCGTTGGTCGCGACGTCGAAATCCTTCGGACGCAGGCCGAGCAGCAGGTCGCGCACCGCGCCGCCGACGATGTAGGCCTCGTGGCCGGCATCGGCCAGCGTCTGCACGACCTTGATCGCGCGCTCGTCGACCAGCGCCAGGTCGATGCCGTGCTCGGCGGCCGCGATCTCGAGGCGCTTGGCCGAGCGGCGGCCCCTTGGTCTTGGCTGCGGGCTTGCCGAGCAGCCGGTCGATGAATTTCTTGATCATGTGAACAGGTTCAGTATGCGCCAGCCGCGCTCGCGCGCGATCTGCGCGAGTTCGGGTGACGGATTGGTCGCGACCGGGTCGGTCGCGCGTTCGAGCAGCGACAGGTCGTTCGGCGAATCGCTGTAGACGCTGATCCGCTCGAAATCGCTCCAGTCGGCGCCGCGGCTGCGCAGCCACTCGCCGACGCGCTGGCACCTTGCCTTCGCGGAAGGTCGGAATGCCGCGGATCAGGCCGGTCGGTCGGCCGTCCGCGACCGTGATCGAGTTCGACCGCGAGCAGCGTCGTCGATGCCGAAGGCGCGCGCGATCGGCGCGGTGACGAAATCGTTGGTCGCGGTGACGAGCGCCACCCAGTCGCCGGCGTCCTGGTGGCTGCGCACCAGGTCGCGCGCCGCCGGCCGGATGCGCCGGCGCGATCACCTGCTCCATGAACTGCTCGTGTGCGCGCGTCGCATTCGCTCGCGCGATGCGGCAGCGCAGCGCCTCGGTCGCGAACCGGATGTAGGCGTCGATGTCGAGCGTGCCGGCCTGGTAGTGGGCATAGAACTCGTCGTTGCCGCGCCGGAAGGCGGCCTCCTCGACCCAGCCGAGCTGGATCAGGAACTCGCCCCAGGCGTGGTCCGAATCGAGCGGCAGCAGCGTGTGGTCGAGGTCGAACAGGCACAGCGTCGTCATGCGTCGGACTCCGGCGCGGCCGGCTCGGCCTGCATCTGCCTGCAGCAGCGGCACGGTCAGCGCACGCTGCTGGCCGAGCGCGAAGGCATCGGCCCGGTCGAGCAGCGCCATCAGGCTTTTCAGGTCGCGCGAGTAATGGCTCAGGATGTAGGCGCCGACCTCGTCGCGACAGCGCCAGGCCGCGCCGCCGCGCCTCGTCGCGCAGCACCGCGGCGACATCGGCATCGGACAGCGGCTGCAGCGCGATCACATGGCCCCAGCCGAGCCGGGTGCGCAGATCGTCGCGCAGCGGCAGGTCGACCGGCGGCAGCCGGCCGGCCGCGGCGATCCGCGCGCCGCGCGCGCTGCGCCTCGACGAACAGCGCGAACGCGGCCTGCTGGCGCGGCGGCGTCGTAGCCGTCGCAGGCGTCGAGGATGATCACGCTGCAGGCCGTCGTCGAGCTGCCACGGCAGCGCAGCGGCCGCATCGAACCAGCGCCACCGCGCTCGCCGTGCGCGCGCAGCCGCGCGGCGAACGACCTGCAGCAGATGCGTCTTGCCGCAGCCCGCCGGGCCCCACAGATAGACCGGCGGCGGCGCCGCGCCGGCGCCGGGCGCAGCGCGGCTCAGCTCGTCGAGCTGCGCCACCGCGAGCCCGTTCGGCCCGGCGACGAAGGATTCGAAGCTGCGCGCCGCCGCGTCCGGCCGATCGGCAGCGGCAGCTGGCGCATCGTCGGGATGGCGGCGGTCGGCGCGGAGCGGTTCATCGTCAGGCACCGCGGTAGAGCGGGCTGGTCAGGTAGGCCTCGCGCAGGCGGCGCAGCACCACCGCCAGCACCGCGCTGACCGGCAGCGCGATCAGCACCCCGATGAAGCCGAACAGGTGGCCGAACGCGAGCAGCACGAAGATGACCGCCAGCGGGTTCAGACCGATGCGCTCGCCGACCAGGTACGGCGTGAGCAAGAAGCTTTCGACCACCTGGCCGATGCCGTACACCACCGCCACCGCGATCACGCCGTACCAGCCGCCGAACTGCAGCACGCCGGCCAGCAGCGCCAGCACCAGGCCGAGTCCGAAGCCGAGATAGGGAATGAAGACGGCCAGGCCGGTGAAGACGCCGACCGGCACCGCCAGGTCGAAGCCGAACAGCGCCAGGCCGACGCTGTAGCCGACCGCCAGCAGCCCCATCACGAGCAGCTGTCCGTGCAGGTACTGTCCGAGCAGCGCGTCGCTCTCGCGCAGGAAGTCCTGCACGCCGGGCAGCAGCCGCGGCGGGATCAGCGGCCACCACGCGCTGCACCAGCCGCGGCCAGTCGAGCAGCAGGTAGAACAGCACCACCGGGATCAGGATCAGGTTGCCGATCAGCGCCAGCACCATGCTGCCGCCGATGCGCGCCGAACTGAGCGCGGTCGCCAGCCACTCCTCGAGATTGGCGTCCAGGTACTTCAGCACGAAGGCCTTGATGCTCGCGATGTCGAGCGCGACCTCGAAGCCCCACTGGCGCAGCAGCGGCACCGGCCGCGGCATTGATCCGCTCGGCCAGCATCGGAATCTGCTCGCGCAGCAGCGGCAGCTCCTTGGACAGGATCGGCACCATCAGGAACAGCAGCAGCAGCACCGCGACGATCGGCGGCCGCCTCGACCAGGCCGACCGCGAGCACGCGCGGCACGCGCCGCGCCGCCAGCAGCTTCGACCGCCGGATGCAGCGCATACGCCAGCACCGCCGCGACGACGAACGGCGTCAGCACCGGCGACAGCAGCCACAGCACGCGCCGCGGCGAGCAGCGCGAGCGCCAGCCAGGCCAGGCCGCGCGCGCCGCATCTCGCTGCGCGCGGTCATCGCCGCCGAGGATCGGGTCGGGCGCGCTCAATGCAGCCGCGGCTGGCCGCCGGACGCGCGCAGTTCGGACAGGCGCTCGAGCGAGCGCGTCGCGGTCGTCGGCCTCGGGCCGCCGGTCCAGATAGTCGGCCAGATCCTGCGCCGCCGGCTTCGAACTGGCCGAGTTCGGCCCAGACCAGGCCGCGGTCGCGCCGCTCCTCGGCCGCCTCCGGCAGCAGGATCACCAGCCGGTGCATCACGCCGAGCAGGCGCGGCCAGTCTTCGTCGCTGCGGTGGATCTCCTTCAGGTTGCGCAGCATGCGCGCGATCACGTCGCGCGCCGGTGCCTCCTGCAGGAACAGGCCGAGCGGCATGTCGAAATCGCCGATCAGCCCGTGGCTGCGCTTGTACGGCTGCAGCATCTCGTCGAGCTGCTCGCGCGACAGCGAGCGGCCGTTGAGCGGATCGATCACCACCTCGCCGGCCTGCGCCCCGCCCTGCACCCGCAGCTTGACCAGAAAGTGCCCGGGAAACGAGACGCCACGCGCGCGCAGACCGATCTGGTTGGCGATCTCGATGTACAGCACCGCCAGGCTGATCGGGATGCCGCGCCGGCTCGCGAGCACCTGCGGCAGGTAGCTGTTGGCCGGATCGTAGTAGTTGTTCAGGTTGCCGGCGAAGCCGAGCTCGCTGAAGAAATAGCGGTTGAGCAGCCGCAGCTTGTGCAGCGTCGGCGCGTCGGCCGGCAGGCGGCGCAACAGCCGCGCAGCGAGTGCGTCGATCTCGGCCAGCACGCGCCTGGGTATCGACCGGCGCTGGCGTCGTCGTGGGCGATCGCCAGCGCCGCCTCGGTCAGCGGCAGGCTGGCGTCGTCGGCCACCAGCGCGCTGAAATAGCTCAGCGCGGTGGGTGGATCGAACAGCTTGGAAGACGCCATTGCCGAAGTGTAGAGGCTCGACCCCGCGCAGATCGAGCGCTCAGGCGCGCCGCAGGAAGCTGCGCCAGCGGATGCCGACCGCCTGCAGCGCACCGAAATACAGCAGCGCCGCGCCGACCAGGCACAGCGCCAGCCAGCCGACCTGGCGCAGCTTGGTGGCTGCCAGCTCGACCCACGGCAGCGCCTGCGCCGGCCCAGGCCAGCGCGCGCGCCCATCAGGGCACAGGCCAGCACGATGCGCGCGCCGAAGCCGAGCCAGCCGCGGCCGGGCGGTAGACGCCGAGCCGGATCAGCCCGATCAGCAGCCAGCCGGCGTTGATCAATGCGGCGATGCCGATCGACAGTGCCAGCCCGGCGTGCGCGAAACGCGGCACGAAAACCAGGTTCATCAGCTGCGTCAGCACCAGCACGACGACCGCGATCCGCACCGGCGTGCGCAGATCCTGGCGCGCGTAGAAGCCCGGGCGCGAGCACCTTGACGCCGATCAGGCCGATCAGGCCGACGCCGTAGCCCATCAGCGCCAGCACCGTCTGGCGCACGTCGGCGGCGCTGAAGGCGCCGAACTGGAACAGCACGCTGACCAGCGGCGTCGGGAAGACGAGCAGCGCGACCGCACACGGCAGCGCCAGCAGCAGGCTCAGCCGCAGGCCCCAGTCGAGCAGCGCGCGAGTAGGCGTCGCGCGTCGTCGCGCGCGCGCGCCGCGGTCAGCTGCGGCAGCAGCACGACGCCGAGCGCGACGCCGAGCAGTGCGGTCGGAAATTCCATCAGCCGGTCGGCATAACCGAGCCACGAGACCGAGCCGGTCGCCTGGTGCGACGCGATCTGGGTATTGATCAGCAGCGAGATCTGCGCCACCGAGACGCCGAGCAGCGCCGGCGCCATCTGGCGCAGCACACGCCGCACGCCCGGATGGCGCCAGGCGGCGCGCAAGCGCACCGGGTGCGACACCGATGCGCGGCAGCCGCGCGATGCCGCAGCAGCGCCGGCACCTGCACCGCCAGCTGCAGCACGCCGCCGAGCATCACACCGCCGGCCAGCGCATAGATCGGCTCGATGCCGCGCTCGCCGCAGCAGCGGCGCACCGAACCAGGCGGCGGCGATCATCGCCAGATTGAGCAGCACCGGCGTGGCAGCCGGCACCGTGAAGTGACGCCAGGTGTTGAGGATGCCGGCCGACAGCGCGACCAGCGACATGAAGCCGATGTACGGGAACATCCAGCGCGTCATCACGACCGCTTCGTGCTGGCGCTCGAGCCCGACGCGATCAGCCACACCAGCATCGGTGCGCCGACCACGCCGATCGACGCAGGTCGACGAGCAGGGCCCAGAACAGCACGGTGGCGACCGCATCGATCAGCGCGTGCGTCACTGCATCGCCCTCGCGCGCCCGCGCATCGGCCAGGATCGGCACGAAGGCCTGCGAAAATGCACCTTCGGCGAACAGGCGGCGCAGCAGGTTCGGAATGCGGAAGGCGACGTTGAAGGCGTCGGTCAGCGCCGAAGCGCCGAAACTCGCCGCGATGAACTGGTCGCGCACCATGCCGGTGATGCGCGAGGCCAGCGTGAACAGCGATACCAGCGAGGCGGCCCGCAGCAGATTCATCGAGAGCGGAGGGCGCGGAGCGAGTCGCCGTGGTCGGTCAGGGGCGCGCATTATCACCATCCGGCGCCACGACCTGGCCGGCAAGAGCGCGGCATGCTATAGTCGCGGGCTCGGTTCCAACCAGACCTATCCAGAAACATGGCCACTTCCTCCAAAGCGAAGAAAAAGACCGTCCGCATCGCGTCGGGCCTGAAGCGCGTGCGCCAGGACGTCAAGCTGAACGCCGCCAACACGGCGCTGCGTTCGCGATTTCGCACGGTGATCAAGAATGTCCAGAAGGCCGTTGCCGCCGGTGACAAGGACAAGGCTCGCGAGCTGTATACGTCGGCCCAGAAGGTGATCGACTCGGTCGCCGACAAGGGTCTGTTCCACAAGAACAAGGCCGCTCGCCACAAGAGCCGCCTGTCGGCCCAGATCAAGGCGCTCGAGCGCCGGCCGCCGCCGCCTGACATCTGGTCGGAACCGGAACAGATCGAGGGCCTGCATTGCAGGCCCTTGTCGTTTGTGCCAGCTGCACCGGGCTGTCAGCCAGCGCTCGGCTCGCCGGCTCGATCAGGCAGGCCTGCGTCACCTGCAGCCGGTTGTCGCGCGCGAAGTTCATCACGAAGTCCCACGCCATCGGCTCGATCTCGCGCAGCCGCTCGTCGACGATCACGCACTTGACGCCGCCGATGACGCGCGGCACGCAGTAGGGCGAATAGCCGATGTGCGCCATCCGGCCGGCCGCGCGGCCGCCGGGTCGGAACGACGACATCGCGCCGGCCAGGCGTTCGGACCAGTCGCTCGGCCGGAACGACCGCCCGTCCAGTGGTCAGGCCCTGGATGAAATACTCGTTGATCGGCGGAGGTGAGTCTTCGGCCATGCGGTCATCGGCGCGATGCGCCGCGTGGCGCGGCGAGCGCTGGCAAGCAGATCCCGGGCCGGCATCGCCTGCAGCGGCGATGGACGACCGATTATGCTGCGCCGCAGCATGCCACTGGCCGATGACGGGGCATGGCGAACGCGACACCCGCGCCGGCAGCACGGGTTCGCGCAACCGCGTGCAGTCGCGCTGCATGCGCGCCGGATGGCCGCCGACTTAGAATCGATTTTTTGCGGCGTCGCGCGGGCACGGCCCGTCGAGCCGGCGTGGAGGCCGAATGAACGCAGTTGACAAGATGCAGCCCGGCGCAGCCGAGGCGAATGGCCGGATCGCGCGAACCGCATGTGATGCACGACCTATGGTCGGCTGCCGATCGCGCTGTCGCACGGCAAGGGCTGCTGGGTCTGGGACACCGACGGGCAAGAAGTACCTCGACGGCCTCGGCGGCATCGCCGTCAACACGCTCGGCCATGCCCATCCGCGAACTGGTGCCGGCGCTGCAGGAGCAGATCGGCCGGCTGATCCATTCGTCGAACTACTACCACGTGCCGCTGCAGGAGCAGCTGGCCGCCAAGCTGTGCGAGCTGTCGGGCCTCGACAACGTCTTCTTCTGCAGCACCGGGCTCGAAGCGAACGAGGCGGCGATCAAGGTCGCGCGCAAGTTCGGCCACGACCGCGGCATCGACCGGCCCGAGATCATCGTCTACGAGAAGGCCTTCCACGGCCGCTCGATCGCCACCCTGTCGGCCACCGGCAACGCCAAGGTGCAGGCCGGCTTCGGCCCGCTGGTCGAAGGCTTCGTGCGGGTGCCGCTGAACGACATCGCGGCGATCGAGGAGGTGGCCAACACGCGGCCCGAACGTGGTCGCGGTCTTCCTCGAGGTGATCCAGGGCGAAGGCGGCATCAACCAGACCACCAACGCCTACCTGCAGGCGGTGCGCCGGCTGTGCGACGAGCACGACTGGCTGCTGATGCTCGACGAGGTGCAGTGCGGCATCGGCCGCACCGGCAAGTGGTTCGCGCACCAGTGGGCCGGCATCAAGCCCGACGTGATGCCGCTCGCCAAGGGGCTCGGCTCGGGCGTGCCGGTCGGTGCGATGGTGTGCGGGCCGCGCGCGGCCAAGGTGTTCGGCCCCGGCAACCACGGCACCACCTTCGGCGGCAATCCGCTGGCGATGCGCGCCGGCGTCGAGACGCTGCGCATCATCGAGCAGGACGGCCTGCTCGAGCGCGCCGCCGACGTGTCGGCGAGCCGTGCTGCGCAGCGGCGCTCGAGCAGCGAACTCGCCGGGCGTCGACGGCGTGGTCGAGATCCGCGGCGCCGGCCTGATGATCGGCATCGAACTCGACCGCCCGTGCGGCGAACTGCTCGGCCGCGCCGCCGAGGCCGGACTGCTGCTGAGCGTGACCGCCGACAAGGTCGTGCGGCTGGTGCCGCCGCTGATCCTGAGCGACGACGAAGCGCGCCAGATCGTCGACATCCTCGTGCCGCTGATCAGGACCTTCCTGTCCGAGCCCGACCGCCTGACGCAGCGCCGACCATGAAGCCCGGCATGAGCCTGATCAAGCACTACCTGCAGTTCAAGGACCTGCGCGCCGAGGAGTACGCCTACCTGCTCGCGCGCACGGCGGTCATCAAGCAGCGCTTCAAGAACTACGAGAAGTACACGCCGCTGGTCGACCGCACGCTGGCGATGATCTTCGAGAAGGCGAGCACGCGCACCCGCGTCAGCTTCGAGGCCGGCATGTACCAGATGGGCGGCTCGGTGGTCAACCTGACCACCGAGCGACAGCCAGCTCGGCCGCTCCGAGCCGGTCGAAGACAGCGCGCGCGTGATCAGCCGCATGGTCGACCTGGTGATGATCCGCACCTACGAGCAGACCAAGCTCGAGGCCTTCGCCGCCAATTCGCGCGTGCCGGTGATCAACGGCCTGACCAACGAATACCACCCGTGCCAGATCCTGGCCGACGTGTTCACCTTCATCGAGCACCGCGGCTCGATCGCCGGCAAGACCGTGGCCTGGGTCGGCGACGGCAACAACATGGCCAACACCTGGCTGCAGGCGGCCGACATCCTCGGCTTCACGCTGCACGTCAGCACGCCGAGCGGCTACGAGATCGATGCCAAGGTCGCCGGCGTCAGCAACAAGGCCTGCGTCACGCGCCTTCGACGATCCGCTCGACGCCTGCCGCGGCGCGCACCTGGTGACCACCGACGTCTGGACCAGCATGGGCTACGAGGCCGAGAACGAGGCGCGCATGAAGGCCTTCGCCGACTGGTGCGTCGACGCCGAGATGATGGCCGCCGCGCAGCCCGATGCGCTGTTCATGCACTGCCTGCCGGCGCACCGCGGCGAGGAAGTCGCGGCCGACGTGATCGACGGCCCGCAGTCGGTGGTCTGGGACGAGGCCGAGAACCGCATGCACGTGCAGAAGGCGCTGATGGAGTACCTGCTGCTCGGCCGGATCGGCTGAGGCGGCGGCGCGCGGCTGGCGGGGCTTGCGGTCGCCGTCCGCGTCACGATCCCCGCCCGAGGAGAATGTGCCGGATGTCGAACCACCTGCCCGCCGCATCGCGCCCGCCACCCCGCTTGTGGGACATCTCGCCGCCGCTGCACGCACTCACGCCGCCGTTTCCCGGCGACACCGCCTACCGCCAGCGCTGGGTGGCGCGCATCGGCCCGGGCTGCCCGGTCAATGTCAGCGCCATCACGCTGTCGCCGCACCTGGGCGCCCATGCCGATGCGCCGCTGCACTATGCCGACGGTGCGGCGCGCATCGGCGAGGTCGACCTCGAACCCTATCTCGGCCGCTGCCGCGTGATCGACGCGATCGGCGCCGGCGCACTGATCCGTCCCGAACACCTGGCGCACGCCGCGCACGACCTGCCGCCGCGCGTGCTGGTGCGAAGCTGCGCGCGCGCGCCGACCGCCTGGTCGGAAGATTTCAGCGCCTTCGCGCCTGAGACGATCGACTGGCTGGCCGAGCGCGGCGTGCGGCTGGTCGGCATCGACAGCCAGTCGGTCGATCCGGCGACCAGCAAGGACCTGCCGAGCCACCACCGGCTGCTCGCGCTCGACCTGCGCGTGCTCGAGAACCTGGTGCTCGACGAGGTCGCCGCCGGGCGACTACGAACTGATCGCGCTGCCGCTGCAGGCTGGTCGAAGCCGATGCGTCGCCGGTGCGCGCGGTGCTGCGCGAGCTCGACGTGACCGGCCGAACGCGATCGCGAAGCCGAACCCCGAGGAGCCGACGCCGGTGATCCCCGACAACCCGTGACGACTGCCTACAGCGCGACGCCGCCGATCCGCTGGCGCCGCTGCGCGAGCAGTTCGATCTGCCGCCCGGCACGATCTACCTCGACGGCAATTCGCTCGGCGCGCTGCCGAAGGCCACCGCCGCCCGGCGTGCAGCGGCTGATCACCGACGAATGGGGCCGCGGCCTGATCCGCAGCTGGAACGACGCCGGCTGGATCGATCTGCCGCGCCGCGTCGGCGACAAGATCGCGCGGCTCGTCGGCGCCGGCGCCGGGCGAGTTGCTGGTCGCCGACTCGACCTCGGTCAACCTGTACAAGGTGCTGGCAGCGGCCATCGAGCATCGCGCGCGCCGATGCGCCGCAGCGGCGCAGTGATCGTCTCCGAACGCGGCAACTTCCCGACCGACCTGTACATCGCCGACAGCCTGGCCCGCCAGCACGGCCTGCGGCTGCTGCTGGCCGAGCGCCGACGACCTGCCGGCGCTGCTGGCCGACCGACCGGCCATCCTGGTGCTGACGCAGGTCGACTACCGCAGCGGGCGGCTGCACGACATGGCAGCGCTGACGCGGCTGGCGCACGCGCACGGCGTGCTGACGATCTGGGACCTGGCGCACAGCGCCGGCGCCGTGCCGGTCGACCTGAACGGCGCGCGATGCCGATTTCGCGGTCGGCTGCGGCTACAAGTACCTGAACGGCGGCCCCGGCGCGCCGGCCTTCGTGTGGGCGCACCGCGCGCCATGTCGAGCGCTGTCGCCAGCCGCTGGCCGGCTGGCTGGGCCACGCCGCCCCGTTCGAGTTCAGCACCGCCTACCGGCCGGCCGCCGGCATCGGACGCTTCCAGTGCGGCACGCCGGCGCTGCTGTCGATGGCGGCGCTCGAATGCGGCGTCGACAGCGTGCTGGCGGCCGAGCCGGTGGGCGGCATGGACGCGCTGCGCGCCAAGTCGCAGGCGCTCGCGCGAACTGTTCATCCGGCGCGTCGAGGCTCGCTGCGCCGGCCTCGGCCTCGAGCTCGCGGCGCCGCGCGATCCGCGGCATGCGCGGCAGTCAGGTCAGCTTCGCGCATGCCGCATGCCTACCCGGTGATGCAGGCCCTGATCGCACGCGGCGTGATCGGCGACTTCCGCGCGCCGGACCTCCTGCGCTTCGGCTTGACGCCGCTGTACCTGCGCCATGTCGACATCTGGGATGCGGTCGAGCAGCTGCACGCGGTGCTGGCCGGCGGCGAATGGCGCGCGCCGCGCTTCAACCGGCGCGCGGCGGTGACATGAGCGCGTCGCGTCCGGCAGCGGGCGCCGGCGGGGCCGGCAGCGACCGATCCGCTCGACGGTGCGCAGCTCGACTTCAGCGCCGAGATGAGCTATGCCGACTACCTGCAGCTCGACCGCCTGCTCGGCGCGCAGCAGCCGCTGTCGCCCGATCACAACGAGATGCTGTTCATCGTCCAGCACCAGACCAGCGAACTGTGGATGAAGCTGATGCTGCACGAGCTGTCGGCGGCGATCGCGGCGGTGGCGGCCGACGAGCTGCCGGCTGCCTTCAAGATGCTGGCCCGCGTCAGCCGGATCATGGAGCAGCTGGTGCACGCCTGGGACGTGCTGGCGACGATGACGCCGCCCGAGTACAGCGCGATCCGGCCCGTATCTCAGCCGCAGCAGCGGCTTCCAGAGCTGGCAGTACCGCTGCATCGAATTCAAGCTCGGCAACAAGCGCGGCGAACTCCTCAAGCCGCATGCGCACCGGCCCGAGCTGCTGGCGCAGGTCGAGGCGGCGTGGCGTGCGCCGTCGCTGTACGACGAGCGCTGCGCCTGCTCGGCGCGGCGCGGCTTCGCGCTGCCGGCGCACAGCCTGCGACGCGCGACTGGACCGAGCCGCATCCGGCCGATCCGCAGGTCGAGGCGGCCTGGCTGGCGGTCTACCGCGAGCCGCAGCAGCACTGGGACCTGTACGAGCTCGGCGAGGAACTGACCGATCTCGAGGACGCCTTCCGCCAGTGGCGCTTCCGGCATGTCACCACGGTCGAGCGCGTGATCGGCTTCAAGCGCGGCACCGGCGGCACCAGCGGCGTCGGCTACCTGCGCGCGCATGCTCGACGTGGTGCTGTTTCCCGAGATCTGGTCGCTGCGCACCAGCCTGTGAGTCGGCGCGCCTGCCGCGGCGCGCATAGACTTCGCGGCAATGTCCTCCATCGAATCCGCCCGCACGCCGCACCTTCCCGACGAACGCCATCGGCAGCCGCATTCCGCCGCAGTACTCGCCGCAGCAGGTCGAGCGCATCCGCCAGACCGCCTACAAGCTGCCGCAGGTCGTCTCGCCGGCCGACTTCGACGACCGACGCACAGGCGGGCAGCGACGAGCTGCTCGATCGCCTGGGCCATGTGCTGCTGCAGCGCGCCGCCGGCGGCGCCCGGCCGAGCCGCTGGATCGCGCCGGAGCTGATCGACGCCGCGCTGCGCGCACCTCGAAGCGGTCGGCAGCCGGCGCGGCGACCGGGCGCAGCTGCTCGAACGCCATGCGGTGCTGGACCGGCTCGGCATCCGGCGTCGCGGCGAGACCTGGGAACGGCTGCAGCACCAGCCGCTGGTGCTCGGCTCCGGGCACGGCAGCCGAGCCGTGGCAGATCGAGCTCGCCTACCTCGGAGCCGGTCGACGCCGACGCCGATCTGGGCCTTCTTCCGCGACGGCGACGAGGCCGCGCTGCTGCGCGCGCTCGGCGCCGCGCGCGGCTGTCCGCTGGCCGACGCGCTGCGCGAACGGCTCGACACCCTGGTCGAGCACGCCGCGGCGGTCAACCCGCAGCGCATGGACTCGCTGCTGCCGGGCCTGCAGGCCGAATGCGCACTGCCGCGCCCGCTGGCCGAGCTGAGCGCCGGCTGTGAGCGCGCCTTCACGCGCTGGGCCAACCGGGTCAACGAACTCGACACGCTCGACGACCTGACGGTCGAGCTGCGCTTCCAGGGCTATCCGGACAGCTTCCCGATCGCACGCCGCCTCGGCCGCAAGGTCACGCTGTACGTCGGACCGCCGAACAGCGGCAAGACGCACGCGGCCTTCGAGCGCCTGGCGCAGGCGGCGAGCGGCTGCTACCTCGCGCCGCTGCGCCTGCTCGCGCTCGAAGGCCGCGACCGGCTGCAGGCGCGCGGCGTCGCCTGCTCGCTGCTGACCGGCGAGGAGAATGTGCCGGCGCCGGATGCGACGGCTCGTCTCGAGCACGATCGAGATGCTCGGCACGCGCACGCCGGTCGCAGGTGGCGGTGATCGACGAGGCGCAGATGCTGTTCGATCCGTCGCGCGGCTGGGCCTGGACGCAGGCGATCGTCGGCGTGCCGGCCGAGGAGCTGCTCGATCATCTGCTCGGCGCATGCGGTGCCGGCGATCGAGAACCTGCTCCGGCCTGTGCGGCGAGCAGGCCGCGGTGCGCCGCTTCGAGCGCAAGCAGCCGGTGCAGCTGCTGCCGGCGCCGGTGCCGCTGTCGGGCCTGCGCACCGGCGATGCGGTGGTCGCGTTCAGCCGCCGCGACGTGCTGATGCTGCGCGACCAGGTCGCCAGCGAAGGCCACAGCGTCTCGGTCATCTACGGCGCACTGCCGCCCGAGGTGCGGCGGCGCGAGGCCGAGCGCTTCGCGCACGGACACGCCGACGTCCTGATCGCCACCGACGCGATCGGCATGGGACTGAACCTGCCGATCCGCCGCGTGCTGTTCAGCACGCTGACCAAGTTCGACGGCGTCGGCGACCGCGCGCTCGACGAATCCGAGGTGCACCAGATCGCCGGCCGGGCCGGACGCTACGGCCTGCAGGAGGAAGGCTTTGCCGGCGTGCTGAAGGAAGCCGAGCCGCAGGCGGCCAAGGCGCTGCAGGAGCTGATGCACACGCCGCCGCGTGCGCCGCGCGACTTCAAGGCCGCGGTGGCGCCCAACTGGTGGCATGTCGAGACGATCGCCAGTCGACTCGGGCGAGAACCGGCTCGGTGCGGTGCTCGGCGTCTTCATGGCGCAGCTGCAGCTGGACGACGCGCACTTCGAGGTCGCCGAGCTGTCGCAGATGATCGCGATCGCCGAGCAGCTCGACCAGCGCGCCGGCACGCTGTCGCTGCGCGAACGCTTCACCTGCTCGCAGGCGCCGGTCGATACGCGCAGCGACGAGCAGCTGCAGCACTTTCTCGGCTGGGCCGAGCAGCACGCGCTGGCCGGCCGGGTCGACAGCCCGTGGTTCGTCGACGAGGTCGACGAGCACAGCCGGCTCGACCGCATGGAGCAGGCCCTGCGCGCCTGCACGCTGTGGCTGTGGCTCGACCTGCGCTTTCCGGGCGTCTACGGTCAGCTCGATGTCGTGACCGACCTGCGCAGCCGCCTGAACGACGGCATCGAGCGCCACCTGAAGGGCAAGAAGCCGCTCTGGCGCGGTCGCGGCGGGCGTCGCTGAGCAGGCGCGTTCGGCGCGCCGGCGTCCTGCCCAGCGACGGCCCCGGACGGGTCCCGCCGGTCGCCGGCCCGCGTCAGCCGCGCCGCTGCAGCCACTGCTCGAACTGTTCGGCCGGGACCGGCTCGGAAAACAGGAAGCCCTGCGCGAAGTCGCAGCCGGCGGCCACCAGCAGGTCGCGCTGGGTCGCCGGTCTCGACGCCTTCGGCGATCACCTTCATGCCGAGCTCGTGCGCCATCACGATGATCGCCTTGCACAGCGCCAGGTCCTTGGCCCCGGCGACCGAGTCCGCGCACGAAGCTCTGGTCGATCTTCAGGTAGTCGATGTCGTAGCGCTGCAGGTACGACAGCGACGAATAGCCGGTGCCGAAATCGTCGAGCGAGACGCCGACGCCGGCGTCGCGCAATTCGAGCAGCTGCTCGTTGATGCCCGATGCCGGGTCGAGCAGCAGGCCTTCGGTGATCTCGAGCACCAGGCTCTGCCCGGGCAGGCCGAGCTCGCGCAGCAGCTCGAACCAGACCTGCTGGCTGCCGCGGGCATGGACGAACTGCACCGGCGACTTGTTGACGCTGATCTGGAACTCGGGGTCGAAGCGCTCGCGCCAGTGCCGCACCTGCGCGCGCCGCCTGCCGGAAGATCCAGTCGCCGATGTCGACGATCAGGCCGGTCGATTCGGCGATCGGGATGAAGTCGGTCGGGCTGACCAGCCCGCGCTGCGGATGCCGCCAGCGGATCAGCGCCTCGGCCTTGCGCACCGATCCGCTCGGCCAGGTCGACGATCGGCTGGTAGACGACGAAGAACTGCTGCTCGTGCAGCGCGATCGCGCAGGTCGTTGGCGAGGATGCGCCGCGTCTGCGCCGCCTCCTCGAGCGACGGCGTGAAATGGCTGACCCGGTTGCGGCCGCTGTCCTTGGCGACGTACAGCGCCTGGTCGGCATGCTTGAACAGATCCTCGATGTCGGTGGCATCGTTCGGGATACAGCGTGATGCCGATGCTGGCCGAGACGAAGGCCACCTCGGTGCCGAGCTGGAATCCCTCGGACAGCGACTGGACGATCTTCTGCGCGATCGTCTCGGCCCGCTCGGGGTCGCTCATCTCCGACAGGATGACGGTGAACTCGTCGCCGCCGAGCCGGCCGACGGTATCGACCTCGCGCACGCAGGCGCGGATGCGCTGCGCCGCCTGCGACCAGCAGCTGGTCGCCCATGTCGTGGCCGACGCTGTCGTTGACCTGCTTGAAATGATCGAGGTCGATGAACAGCAGCGCGAGCTGCAGCCCGGCGCGGTGCGGTCTTGCGGATGTGCTGCTCGAGCCGGTCGCGCAGCATGCGCCGGTTCGGCAGGCCGGTCAGGCTGTCGAAGTTGGCCTGCTGCCAGATCAGCGCCTCGGAGTCCTTGCGTTCGCTGATGTCGGTGTGGGTGCCGACCATGCGGCGTGCGGCCGGCCGGCTGCGATCGCGTTCGATCACCATGCCGCGCGCCAGGATCCACTTCCAGCTGCCGTCCTGGCAGCGCACCCGGTGCTCGTTGACGTAGACGGGTGTCAGGCCCGTCGAGGTGGGCCTGGCGGTCGCGCTGCAGCCGTTCCAGGTCGTCCGGATGGGTGCGGCTGGTCGAAGTCCGACGCCTGCAGGCGCGAGGTGCGCATCGGCCGGAAGACCGTACATCTCGCAGAAGCGCGGCGAGAAGGTCTCGACGCCGGTCTCGAGATTCCAGTCCCACAGACCGTCGCCGGTGCTCTCGAGCGCGAGCTTCCAGACCGCGTCGCGCTCGCGCAGGCGCGCCTCGGCCAGCGTGCGTTCGGTGATGTCGAGCACCACGCCGACGCGCACGCTCGCCGTGGCCATCGCGACCGACCGCCGACGAGATCTGCTGCACCCAGCGCTGGCTGCCGTCGGCGAGCACGATGCGGAAGATCTCGTCGAGCGGCAGCTCGAGCCGCACCGCGCGCTCCCACTGCGACGCGAGCCGCTCGGCGTCGACCGGATGGCGCATGCGTGCGAGCAGCGCGCCGTCGGCCAGCACCTCGCTCCGGCGTCACGCCATACAGCTGGCGCACGCCGTCGCTGACGAAGGTGTAGCAGCGCCGACCCTGCGACGTGATGCGCACCCGGTACAGCACGCCCGGCACATGCGAGGTGAGCGAGCGGAAGTCGCGCTCGCTGCGGCGCAGCGCAGCCTCGGCGTCGACGCGCTCGGTGATCTCCTCGACCGTGCCCTCGTAGAAGGCGACCGCACCGCGCGCGTCGCGCACCACGTGGGCGTTCTCGCTGACCCAGATCAGCTCGCGCGTGCGATGGCGGTAGACGCGCGAGACGAAGCCGCTGACACGTCCGTCGCGCTCCATCAGCCGCATGAATTCGGCGCGGCGCCCGGGCTCGACATACCACTCGGTGGCGATATCGCGCACGCTGGCCAGCAGCTCGGCCTCGCTGCTGTAGCGGTTCATGCCGCACCAGCGCCTGGTTGGCACGCACCTGCAGACCATCGGGCGAACTGCGGTAGACGCCGATCGGCAGGAAGTCGAACATCGATGCTGAAATCGGCCCAGATCGCCGGCGGCCGGCGGATCGGCTGCTTCAGGCGCGCAGCGGCGGCTGCGGCCGCGCGCGGTCGCCTGCAGCTCACGCGCAGCCTCGGCCCGCACGCATCGCCGACCGATCAGGGCGCACGGCCCGCAGCCTCGGACGGCAACGGTTCGACCCGCGCCTGCCGCCAGCCGCCGGCTCGAGGTGCTGCGGCGAGGTGATGCCCATCGAGACATAGATGCTCGTCACCGCCTCGACGCCGAGCCGCGCCGGCGTGACCCAGTGCTGCGGCACGTACAGCAGCCCGCCGCCGACCGGCACCGGTGCGGTCGGCACCAGCACCGCCAGACAGGCCTCGCCGTTGACGAGCACCGGCTCAGGCGTCGACAGCAGGCCGAGCACGGCGGCGCCGCCGGGGCCGCCGAAATGCAGCCAGACCGGGCTCATCGAACGCACCTGCGAGCTGTCGCGCTGCGCCAGCAGCGCGACGAAGCGCTTGGCCATGTCGTAGACCTTGCCGACCAGCGGAATCCGGTTCATCACCCGGTTGAAGATGCGCGACAGCACGCCGCGCAGCCGGGTCTGGACCAGGATGCCGAGCGCGAAGATCAGCAGCAGCACGATCAGCATGCCGATCAGGTAGGCGACGAATTCGGTGCCCACGCCGCCGAAGCCGATCCGCACCAGGATGCGGCCGATCAGGCTGCCGGGTCCGAACCAGGCATAGAGCAGCCGCAGGACCCAGACGCACGACCGCGACCGTCGCGATCAGTGGCAGCGCTGCGAGCAGGCCGGTCAGGAAGGTCTTCAGCAGTTGACGGGTCGGTTCGGTCAGCAAGGTGTAGGGTCGGCAGTTGCGCGCGTTTCAGCGTCGATTGTCGCGGCAATGCGGCGCACGCCGGTATGCCGCGACGCGGGCAGTCGTCGCCGTACCGGGTTCAGACGAGCCAGCGCTGCCATGGCGCGGCGGCCCGCTGCCGCGGCGCGAGCGCGGCGGCCGGCCGCTCGTCAGCCGCCGAGCGGGCGTGTGCCGGCCCCTGCAGGCGGCGGGCGATCTCGGCCAGTTCTGCGGCGCCGCTGCTGACCGCATCGAACAGCGCCACCATCTCGGCCGCCGCCGACGACCGGCTGCCGCGCGGGCCGCTGCAGGCGACCCAGGCTGCCAGCCGGTGCGGCGCGCGCAAGCGCTGCGCCGCGGGCCATCTGCTCGGCGCGTTGCGCACGGGCGGCCAGCATGCGATCGGCGTTTGCGTCGGCCAGACCACGCAGGCCCGCGGCGACCGGTTCGAGATCGGCACATGCAGCCGACACGGCGCACGCCAGCCGCGCCGGTGCATCGTCGGCATCGAGCGGGCCGGGGTCGGGCGGGTCGGCTGCATTGCCATCGGCCAGCTCCAGCCGCTGCGCGCAGCGCCAGGCCATGGCAGCAGGCGCGCCCGCCTCGCCTCGGTCGGTCCAGCGCAGCGCCGCACTGCCGGCACAGCGGATGCGCTGCTGCATGCGCAGGACCCCGGATGCCACGGCGGCCGCGCCGGCTGCGGCACCGGGCCGCTGCCTCGGCGAGCTGCGACAGCCGGTCGTCGAGCACCGCCAGTGCGCGTCGCAGGAGCACGCGCCAGGCCAGCTCGAACAGGTCGTCGTCGGCCAGGCCCCGGTGGACATCGGCGGCGGCTACCGGATCGAACAAGGCCACCGTCTCGCGCAGCCGCTCGACCAGCTCGGCGACGGCACTGCCGCGCAATGCGCCGGCGGCGACCAGGGCCTCCGGATCGAACAGTCCGGCCTTGCACACGCCGGCGATCGCCGCAGCCGCCGCGTCGACCGTCAACCCGGCGTCGACGCGCGCGTGCACGAGTGCCGCTTCGGTATCGAGCAACGCCTGCACCAGTGCAGCGGCATCGAAGCCGCCGGCCGCCGGCGCGCCGCGCGCCAGCGTCTCGAATGCCGGGCCGCTCATCGCGGGTGCGATCGGGGTGCCGTCAGGCGGCCGAGCCGAACCGCCGGGCGTGGCGGTTGACAAGCTCTCCGACGTGGTTGAGCGACAGCAGGTGCCAGTGCAGCAGGGCCAGCACGCCGTCGCGGTGCAGCGCGAGCACGGTGGCATCGGGCAGCTCGCGCAGCTTGTTCTCGTCGACGACCATGAAACCGTCGACCGACAGCGGTGGTCGCCGTCGGGCAACGTCGCATCGGCCTTCATGTCGGTGAACAGCCCGAGCGCCTGCAGCCGCTCGCACAGCTGTCCGGTCCGCCGCGACTCCTCGTCGAAGGCCTGCAGGAAGGCGATCGCCTGCTGCAGCGCCGGCGCCTGCGCGCCGCTCTCGTCGAACAGCGGCTCGCCTTCGGTGTCGTTCGAGCCCTTCCCACCGCGCGTCGATGTAGACGCCGACCTGGTCGGTGCCCGGCAGCGGCGCGGTCAGGTACGGCAGGCGGCGGAAGAAGGCCGGCATGTAGCGTGCATCCCAGCGCGCGCCGTCGACGAACAGGTTGCTGTTCGGCGTCAGTCCGAGCATCGCGACCGGCGAGATGCGCGGATTGGCCGCCGAGGCCGGGACGAAGACGATCGGGAACGACAGCGCAGCCTGCGCGAACTCGACCGCGTTCAGGTACGCCGCATGCGAACTGCCGAGGATCGAATGGTCCTGGTTCGGCCTGAGCCTCTTGTGGCGGTGCAGCTGGGCGTTGAGCTGCACCGGTTCGCGGTACAGCGGTTTCGCTGGGTTGGATGTCATGGTGGGGGGGACCCGGCCGCGGGCGGCGCGTCGGTTGAGGTTTCCTCGAGCCGGTGCGCGAGCACGCGGTCGATCCGCTTGCCTTCCATCTCGACGACCTGGAAGCGCCAGCTCTCCCAGTCGACGCGATCGGCGGTCACCGCAACGCGCCCGAGCAGCAGCATCATCATGCCGGCCAGCGTGTTGTAGCGGCCGCGGTCTTCCTCGGGCAGGTCCTTCAGCTCGAGCCGGTCCTTCAGCTCGTGCACCGGAATCAGTCCGTTGAACAGCCAGCTGCCGTCCGCGCGCTGGACCGCCCAGGCATCGTCGTCGGTCGGTGTCGTGAATTCGCCGGCGATCGCCTCGAGCACGTCGCGCAGCGTGACCATGCCCTGCACCTCGCCGTATTCGTCGACCACCAGCACCAGCTGCGCGCCCGACGCGCGAAACTGCTCGAGCAGCTCCATGCCCGACAGCGTCTCGGGAACGAAGACGCCCGGCTGCAGGCCTTCGGTCATCCGGCCGAGCGACAGCGGCAGGCCCTGCACCGCCTGGCGCAGCAGCGTCTGCGCCGAGACGACGCCGACCACGTCGCCGAGCCCGTTGCGGCACACCGGGTAGCGCGAATGCTCCTCGGTGCCGACGATGCGGATGATCTCCTCCGGCGACTGATTGACATCGAGCCAGACGATCTCCGAGCGCGGAATCATCATCGACCCGACCTGGCGGTCGTCGAGCCGGAATACGTTGCGCACCATCTGGTGCTCGTGCGCCTCGATGACGCCCGATTCGAGCCCCTCCTCCAGGCTGGCCTTGATCTCCTCCTCGGTCACGCTGCGCGCCGGACCGCCCTTGATGCCGAGCAGCGCCAGCGTGCCGACCGTGCTCAGCGACAGCAGCTTGACGAACGGACTGGCGAGGATCGACAGCCAGTCCATCGGCTTGGCGACCAGCCGCGCCACCGCCTCCGGATACATCTGGCCGAGTCGCTTGGGGACCAGTTCACCGAAGATGATCGTGACGAAGGTGATCGCGACCACCACCATGCCGGTGGAGGTGATCTCGGACGCGCCGATCGGGCATCTCGAAGGTCTGGCGCAGCCAGGCGGCGAACGGTGCCGAGAACGCAGCCTCGCCGACGATGCCGTTCATCACGCCGATCGAGGTGATGCCGATCTGCACCACCGACAGGAAGCGGGTCGGATCGTCGTGCAAGGCCATGGCGGCGCGCGCACCGGCGTCGCCGGTCTCGACCATCACCTGCAACCGCGCCTTGCGCGCCGCAGTCAGCGCCATCTCCGACATCGCGAACAGCGCGTTCAGGAAGATCAGGAAGATCAGGAGGACAACGTCCATGCGTAGGCAGCCGGTGCCGCGAGCCGAGGGTGCCGGCGAGGGTAGCAGAATCGCAGCCATGCACTACCTCATCGGCGACCTCCAGGGCTGCTGCGGCGCGCTCGACAAGCTGCTCGCAGCGATCGACTTCTCGGCCTCGCGCGACCACCTGTACGTGCTCGGCGACCTGGTCAACCGCGGACCGGACAACCTCGGCACGCTGGCGCGGCTGCGCGGGCTGGGCGGCGCGGCGAGCTGCCTGCTCGGCAACCACGACCTGCACCTGCTGGCGGTTGCCCACGGCGTGCGCAAGCTGCACCGCAGCGACACCATCGGCGACATCCTCGACGCGCCCGATCGCGACGCCTGGATCGACTGGATCCGCCAACGCCCGCTGGCGATCGATGCCGACGGCTGGCTGATGGTGCACGCCGGCGTGGTGCCGCAATGGGACCGTGCGCAGGCGCTCGCCCTCGCGGCCGAGGTCGGAGCGGTGCCTGCGCGGACCGTCGGTGCAGTCTTTCCTGCAGGTGATGTACGGCAACGAGCCGGCGCGCTGGTCGGACGACCTGAACGGCAACGACCGGCTGCGCTTCACGATCAACACGCTGACCCGCATCCGCTACCTGCACGCCGACGGCTCGCTCGAGTTCGGCACCAAGCAGGGCGTCGACGACCGCGCCGCCCGGACTGACGCCCTGGTTCGATGCGCCCGGCCGACGCACCGCCGGCGCAGCCGATCGCCTTCGGCCACTGGTCCGCGCTCGGCCTGATCGACCGCCCGGACCTGGTCGCGCTCGACACCGGCTGCGTCTGGGGCGGCGCGCCTGAGCGCGATGCGCATCGACGGCGGCCGGCGCGACCTGATCCAGGTCGACTGCGCGGCGAGCCAGCAACCGGCGCGGTAGCCGGGCGTCCGACGGCTCGTCGCGCGGCCGTCAGCGCAGCTCGGCGTGGCGATAGCCGTTGCGGCCGTGCCGTTTGACGCCGTACATGGCGGCGTCGGCGAGCGGTCTGAGCATCCCGGCCTCGCTGGCGTGGTCCGGGTAGAGCGCGATGCCGATGCTCGCGCCCACCTGCAGGTTGCGCGATTGCCATGCCACCGGCCGGCCGATCACCTCGAGCACGCGCTGCGCAACCACGTCGGCATCGCCCACGCTGCCCAGCCGCGCCAGCACGATCAGGAACTCGTCGCCACCCACCCGCGCCACCGTATCGGCCGCCGAGACCGACGCCCGCAGCCGGTGCGCAACCTCCTGCAACAGGTGGTCGCCTGCGGCATGGCCATGCACATCGTTGACCAGCTTGAAGCCATCGAGGTCGATGAACAGCAGCGCGACCTTGTCGTGGTGGCGGCGCGACTGCGCAATCGCGCTGTCGAGCCGATCGGAGGCGATGCCCATCTGCGGCAGGCCGGTCAGTGCATCGTGACCGACCAGCACCGACAGCTGGCGCCGCTGCCTGGTCGATCTCGGCAACCAGCTTCTCGATCATCTGCTGGTAGCCGACCAGCGCGAACAGCAGCGCCGTCGGCGCGAAGACGACGACCACCAGGAACGCGCCCCAGCCGGAGGCGCTCGTCGCGTGCACGTTCATGTCGAACGGCAGCACCAGCGCGCCGCTGACGAAGCCGACCCCGGCAATCGCGATGGCCATGGCGCACAGCAGCGCCACGCCGATGCCGGCACGCATCGAGAACAGGGTGGCGAACAGCACCGCGGCCTGCAGGCACCACCAGTAGCCGGTGCCGACCATGCCGAGCGTGAACACGCCGAGCAGGCCGAGTCCGAGCACCGCCGCGGCGAGCAGCGCCGACTTGTGCTCGAGACTCAGCCGATGCTTCAGCGGCACCGCGATCAGCGTCAGCAGCAGCGCGGCCGCATGGATGCGCAGCTGGATGTGGAAGCCGACGGTGGCGATGCGCCACACCAGCATCGGCAGGTACAGCAGCGCCAGCACGCCGGCGGCATTGAAGATGCGGTCGACCAGCTGCTGGCGGTAGCTGCGCAGGCGGACATCGAGCGTCTGCTCGAGCGGACCCGTATCGGCATCGTCCAAACCATCGACCTGCCGGTCTGCCACCATCATGGCCGTCCCTCCGCCACGCCGATCGAGCCCGCGCAGCGGCCGCCGGGGCCGCCATGCGACGGCACGAGGACGACGGATGCCGTTGCTGCCGAATATACTGGCGCGCTGAGGTCGTAGCCGCCCCGCCGCATCACCAGTTCGGGGGGTTCGGGCAGCGGCGCCAGAGCCAGGAAGCGTGGCCGAGCGGTTTAAGGCACCGGTCTTGAAAACCGGCGACGGGCAACCGTCCGTGAGTTCGAATCTCACCGCTTCCGCCAGCAAGCATCGGCGCCCGCTGCACGCTGCGCCTCTGCATGGAAAGGCATGGTCGGGGTCCTCACCGATCGGGCGCGTGACCGCGCCCATCGCGGCTCTCAACGAACACATCCCAAGTGCTTGATTCAGCTCGAGTTTTTTTGCTGCCAAACCAACAGCGAGCGTGCCACGCGGCGCCGTGCGGGTCGATCGTGACGCGAATGGAAGGCGCCGAGGAGCGGAGCATCGCCGGCCGCGCGAAGCGCCTCGTGAACTGACTTGTCGCGTTTGTCCGAGTCGCAGAGAGCGCAGCGAACGAAGACGAGTTACGCGACGGGCCGGCGATGCGAGCACCGCAGGGCAGCGCGAACGAAGTGAGGGCCGCCTTCGTTGAGCGGCACGGGCGGCCCGCACGGTGCCGCGCCGCTACGCCGGTTGCATGCCCAGGCTGCATCGCGCCTGAAGGCGCTCCTACAAACGAAGCGCCCGCCGCCAGTTCGATCAAAACGATGTGCGGCGGCCGCCGCTTGGATCGCTGAAGCCGCTCCTGCAGAAGACTGCTGTGAACGGGTTCAGCGATGGTTCCTCCGCGCCCTCTGCGCCTCTGCGGCGAGAAAGATCGACGCTGCCAGGCCCACCCTCACCCGCGCGCCTGGAACCTCAGTGCGGTCGCCTCGGGCGGGTGGCGCGGCTCGGGGGCGTCCGACTCGCGCGCGATCCAGGGTGCCTTGCGCGGCAGCACGGTCTGCTGCAGCCAGGCGTCGATCGCCTCGGGCACCTGCGGTCGGCTGAACAGGAAGCCCTGCATCACGGTGCAGCCGAGGCGGTGCAGCACCTCCATCTGGCGCAGGTTCTCGACGCCTTCGGCGACGACGCGCAGTTGCAGCGAGCGGGCCAGCGCGATGATCGCGGTGACGACGGCCGAGCTCTGCGGCGTCATGCCGAGATCGCGCACGAAGCTGCGGTCGATCTTGAGCTCACTGATCGGCAGCGTCGTCAGGTAGGCCAGCGACGAATAGCCGGTGCCGAAGTCGTCGATCGAGATCTCGACGCCGATCTCGTTCAGGCGGTGCAGCGACGGGATCACGTTCTGCAGGTCGCGCATCAGCCCGGTCTCGGTGATCTCGAGTTCGATCGACGAGTGCGGCACGCCGTAGTGCGTCACCGCCTGGTGGATGTGGTCGACCAGGTCGGTGCGCTCGAACAGCCGGTTCGGCAGGTTGACCGCGATCGAGTCGGCGAAGCCGAAGCTGTCGCGCCACACGCGCACCTGGCGCGCCGCCTCGCGGATCGCCCATTCGCTCATCGGGACGATCAGCCCGGTCTCCTCGGCCAGCGGGATGAAGTCGCCCGGCGGCACCAGCACCGAGCCGCGCTTCCAGCGCATCAGCGCTTCGGCGCCGACCATCTTGGCGCCCTGCACGTCGACCTTCGGCTGGTAGTGCAGCACCAGCTCGTTGCGCTCGATCGCCTTGTGCAGGGCACTTTCGAGCTCGAGCTTCTCGCGCCCCTTGCCGGCCAGCGCCGGCCGGTACAGCGACAGGTTGTTGCGCCCCTGCGACTTGACCGAATACATCGCCATGTCGGAGTTGCGCATCAGGTCGGCCACGGTGGCGCCGTCACGCGGATACAGCGCGATGCCGACGCTGGCGGTGACGAAACACTCCTGGCCGCCGACCAGGATCGGCTGGCGCATCAGGTCGAGCACGCGCAGCGCCACCCGCTCGGCGTCCATCTCGTCGACCACCTCGGGCAGCAGGGCGACGAACTCGTCGCCGCCGAGCCGACCCACCGCCTCCAGCGTGCGGTGCGAGCGCGACGCCATGCTCTCGAGCGAGCTCTCCATCACCTGGTCGGAATGGCGCACGCACGACCGCAGCCGGCGCGCCACTTCCATCAGCAGGTCGTCGCCGGCGCCATGGCCAAGCGTGTCGTTGATCACCTTGAAGCGGTCCAGATCGATCAGCAGCAGGCCGAACTGGTGGTTCAGGCGCTTGGCGTGCTCGAGTGCGCGCTCGGCGCGCCAGATCAGCTGGCGCCGGTTCGGCAGACCGGTCAGGGCGTCGAAGTTGGCCAGGTGGCGGATCTTGTCTTCGGCCATGCGCCGGTCGGTCACGTCCTGCACGATGCCGGTGTAGCCGATCAGCACGCCATGCTCGTTGAACTCGGGTTCGGCCTCGGTGTGGATGATGCGCAGGCGCCCGTCGTCGAGCGTCATCGGGATGTCGGTCGCGATCACCGAGTTGTGGCGGAACACCTCGTGCAGCACGCTCAGCAGCCCGCTGCGATCCTCGAACGAGAGCATCCGCAGCAGTTTGCGGAAGCTGATCGTCTGGCCCGGTGCGAAGCCGAGCACGCGCAGTCCCTCGGCCGAGAAGACGAGGTGGCGCTGATGGCGCCGCCAGTCGAAGCTGCCCATGCGTGCCAGATCCTGGGCCCGTGCCAGCTTGGCCTTGCTGCGTTCGAGCTCGAGGCGCGTGCGCGACGACCGCAGCAGATAACGCAGCCGACCGGCCAGCAGGCTCCACTGGTTGGACTTGACGAAGAAGTCGGTCGCGCCGGCCTCGTAGGCCCGGTTGATCGACGCATCGTCGTCCAGGCCGGTCAGCATCAGCACCGGCAGCGAGTCGTAGCCCGGCACCTCGCGCAGCACGCGACAGGTCTCGAAGCCGTCGAGGCCGGGCATCAGCGCATCGAGCACGACCACATCGGGCAGCAGCGTGGCGAGCAGCTCGATCGCCTGCTCGCCGCTGCTCGCCTCGGTGATGGTGAAGCCACGCTCGCGCAGTGCCTCGGAGGTCAGCAGCAGGTTGACCGCATCGTCGTCGACCAGCAGGACGCGCGCCTGCGCGAGGCCCTCACGGTCGTCGGTTCCCAGACTGCCTTCGACTGCGCTCATGGCGCCTCCTCCACCAGCCGAGCCAGGGCGTGCTTGACGCGCGCTGCCTCGGCGACGATGGCCTGCGATCTGTGCGTCCAGACCGGCCACCGCATCGCCGCGGATCTGCTGTCTCGAGCTCGGCACACTGGCGCGACAGCTGCAACGCGCCCAGGCTCGCGGCCGACGATTTCAGCGTGTGTGCAACCATGGCGCGCGGCGGCGAGGTTCGCCGCTCATGCCGGCCTGCTGCAACTGCGGCAGCAACCGGGCGAGGGAAGCATCGAAGGCCTGCACCACGCGTTCGAGCAGGCGGTTGGCGCCGGTCGGATCGAGCTCACGCAACTGGGCCAGTGCAGCGGCGTCGAGCCCGTCGCCGACGCTGGAGGGCGAAGGGCGGTCATGGTTCAGCATGGACGGTTGCCGGCATCAGCCGACCGGGTGGTGCGTCTCATCGTCGAACCTGTCACTTGCTTGGTCATTCAAAGCCCGGCATGTCCGGAAGGTCAAACGATCGAACCGTTGCGCAGTCGAGGCCCAGCCGCCGACGCAAGCGACCGGGGCGTCCCGAGTGCAGTGTGCCTGAAGCGACCCATCGGTGCGGCAGTCCTGCCCGACTCCGATTGTCCGCGATGGATCGGTTTTCGGCCGCGTCAGGCAACACTGAAGTCGGGGGCCGCGTCTCGGCGTCATGTCCGACAGCGCGAGCCTCCGATTCGGCAACCATCTCCCGGCGGCCGCCGGTTGCGAAAACGTCCTGCTGCGACGCTGGCGGCTGGAAGCCCCTTCTACAATGACGGCAATGGAGGCGGCGCAGGCGCAACAGCACGACGACGACCACCGGCAGCGGCCGGCGGACCGGCACGCATGCCCGGCCCGGCATTGCGCATGGGCCCTGGCCGGCCTGGCGGCGCTCTGCGCCAGCTCGCTGCAGGCGCAGACGCGCACCGTCGACGCCACCGCTGCTGCCGCCGTGCCGGCGGGTTGGATGTGGCCGGCACTGATGGCGCTGATGCTGGTCACATCCGGCCTGCTGGTCGCCCTGTGCCTGCTGCTGCTGCGCCGCGACCAGGCGCTGCGGGGCGAAATCGAACGCCTGCGGGCGAGCGTTGCGGCACCCTCGACGCTGCCGACGCCCAACGCCGAGCGGCCGGATGCGGCTGCGCAGGCGGTGCCCGCCGGTGACACCGCGCCGGCCGCCGACGCGGTCGACAACGAGCATGAGTCGTTCACCTACACCGTGTCGCACGACCTGCGCGCGCCGATCCGGGTCGTCGAAGGCTTCACCCGCATCCTGAAGGAAGACTACGGTCGCGTGCTCGACCGCATCGGCAACGACCACCTCGACCGGGTGCTCGGCGCCGCAGCGCGCATGAACAGCATGATCGATTCGCTGCTCGCGCTGTCGCAGCTGTCGAGCAAGCCGCTGGCGCGCCAGCCGGTCGACCTGTCGCAACTCGCCGGCTTCGTTGCCGACGATCTGCGTCGCCAGTCGCCCGACCGCGAGGTCGCGCTGCGCATCGAGCCACGCATGCAGGTGCTCGGGCGATCCGACGCTGCTGCGGGTGGTGATCGAGAACCTGCTCGGCAATGCCTGGAAGTACACCGGGCGGAGTGCGCAGCCCGAGATCAGCTTCTGCCGCCATCCGGTCGCAGCCGCAGACCTTCACCGTTGCCGACAACGGCGCCGGCTTCGACATGCGCTTTGCGGATCGGCTGTTCGGCGTCTTCCAGCGGCTGCACAGCGCGACCGATTACCAGGGGACCGGTGTCGGCCTGGCCTCGGTGCGGCGCATCGTGCGCCGCCATGGCGGCGACATCTGGGCCGAAGCCGAAGTCGATCGCGGCGCGCGCTTTCATTTCTCGATCCGGTCGTCCTGAACGCCGGCGCACCGGCCGCCAGCTTCAGTCGCCGGCGCCGCTCGAAGCCAGCAGTTCGATCGCCGCGAGCAGCCGCTCGGCCTGCGCCGTGGCCGACCGGCCGTCGGCCGCCGCCATGCGCTGCAGGCGCGCCAGACGCGGCCGCGCGCGACAGCGAATAGCGGTGCATCAGCACCCCGACGGCCATGGCGCTGACCGGATCGAGCCCCGCGGCGGCGGCGGGTGCCGCCTCGGCCCCCGGTGCGGGCGCCGCCGGTGCACGGCCCCGGTTGCGCTCGATGTCGGCAAACGCCGCCTCGACCGCCGGAACGATCTGCCGGATGTCGAGCGGCTTGACCAGGTAGGCCACCGCACCGAGTTGCTTCACATGGCGCACCGTCGCATCGTCGGAGAAGGCGGACAGGAACATGAACGGCATCTGGCAGTAGTCGCGCAGATAGGTCGCGACATCGAACCCGCTCATGCCTTCCATCCGGATGTCGAGCAGCGCCAGATCGGGACGGTGCTCGCGCGCGAGCAGGATCGCGTCGTCGCCGTTGTCGGCATCGATCACGTCGTAACCCGCCTGCGCGAGCCCGTGCGACAGCGTTGCCAGCACCAGCCGGTCGTCGTCCACCACCAGGATCCTGCCCTTGTTCGCCATTCGACCGTCGTTCGAGCGTTGTCTGCGCCGTCAGTGCCGCGCGCTGCCTCGGCTGCCGACCGGCGACGCCGGCACGGCCCGGCATTGTTGCAAAAAGCCCGCGCACTGAACAGGCACCTGCGGCGACCCGCCGCCGCGCCGCTCAGGCATCGAGGCGGCTGACGCCGGGCGGCACCAGCGTCACCGTTGCCTGCACCTGGTCGCCGATCTGTTCGAGCGTGAAACTGGCGCTGCGCCGCGGCAGCAGCGCCCGCACCAGTCCGAGCCCGGAGACACCGCCCGGAAAGCGGCTCAGCTGGAACCCCTCGGGCAGCCGGCCGAGGTTGGCGATGGCGATCCGCACCTCGTCGTCGGCGACGATCAGCGTGCAGTCGACCCGCGCAATGCCGGCGCAGTGCTTGACCGCATTGGTCAGCAGTTCGTTGATCGTCAGTGCCACCGGGATCGACTCGGCCTCCGGCAATGCCCACGCCTCGGGCGCGTTGCCGACGACCATCAGGTTCATCTGGCAGCCGAAGGTGCGCTGCACCGACGCGGTGATCGACTCGACCAGCGCCTTCACGCGCAGCGGACCGCTGACACCGACCTGCAGGCCGTAGACCTGCGCGATCGCCTGCACCTGCGACACCACCTCGGCAATGGCCGGCGCGACCTCGGGCTTGCGCTGGGCGATCTGCTGCAGCAGCCCGGCCACGCCCTGCAGGTTGTTCTTGATCCGGTGATGCACTTCCTTGACCAGCATCTCGCGCTGGCTGATCGCGGCCTCGAGCTTGGCCTGCTGCGCGGCGCGCTGCTCGGTGACGTCGGTGGCGACCATCAGCAGCTGGTTCGGCGGCTGGCCCGGCGCCGTGCGACAGCGGCAGGTAGCGCGCGTCCCAGATCTGCGGCTCGTCGCCGTCGCCGCGCTCGACGCGGTACTCGCGCTGCGTCACCTCGGCCGAGCCGAGCGCCTCGAGCATGTCGGCACGCCGCTGCGCCGCCAGCGGCGCGCGGTAAGATCGACTCCAGGCCCAGGCCGGCCAGGTCGCCGGCCGGTCGACCGACGCTCTGCGCCGCGGTCTGGTTGACCTGCAGCACGGTCAGGCGTGCGTGCGTCGAACAGGGTGATTGCCAGCGGCGCGGCCTCGATCACGCGCTGCAGCGAGGTCTGCGCCTGCGACATGCGGGCCTCGGCCAGCCGGCGCCGTTCGATGTCGAGCAGCGCATAGGTGAGCTGCCGGCCGGTCGCGTCGCGGCCGGTTGCAACCACATTGCCGACGACCCAGAACTGGCGGCCGTCGCGCGCCTTGACCTGGCACTCGAAGGTCTCGGCCTCGCCCTCGACCAGGTCGTCCAGGTAGTGGGTCTGGCGGAACGGATGATCGGGATCCGGGCGTCGCGACGGTGGCGATCGGCTGGTTCAGGAAATCGACCAGGTCGCCGCCGAACATGCGCCGCGCCGAGCGGTTCATCCATTCGATGCCGCGCGGCCCGACGGTGACGATGCCCACCAGCACCGAATCGAGGATCGCGCGCGTGCGCTCGGCCTGCAGCGCCACCACCTGCTCGGCGCGGTGCCGATCGTCGACATTGACGTAGGCGGCGATCATGCCGCTGTTCGGATCGCCCTCGCGCACCAGCCGCAGGCTGGCCTGGACCCAGATCAGCCGGCCGTCGACGCGACGGATCTGGCGCTCGCCGATCCAGCGCCCGTGCTGGCGCAGCGCGGCCTCCTCGTGCGCCCACTGGCGCTGGTAGGTCGGCGCTGTCGGCGAACAGGATCGACAGCGGCGACAGCAGCAGTTCCTCGACCGAGCGGCCGGTCAGCTGCGCCAGCGCCTCGTTGGCGCGCTGGATGCAGCCCTGGCGCACGAAGGCGATGCCGACCTCGGACAGGCTGAACATCAGCTCGCGGTCGCGGGCCAGCCGCTCGAGCTCGGCCTGCTGGGTCTTCAGCCGGGTGATGTCCGACAGCACCGCGATCACCTCGGGCTGCTCGGTCGGCGCGCCGGTGCGGCGCACCGACAGCGCGAACCACTTGCGCGAGCGCGTCGGCGGCGTGGCGCTCGGGCGCGATCTCGATCTCGGTCTCGTAGCGCTTGCCGGCCGACAAGGCCTTCATCGCGTCGCCGAGCACGCGCCGCGCCTGCGGCTGGCAGCGCGAAGATCTCGTGCACGCTGCTGCCGGCAACGCGCCCGCGGCGCAGGCCGAGCATCGCCTCGAAGCGGCGGTTGCAGCGCACCAGCACCGCGCCGCGCACATAGGCGATGCCGGCGGTGCTGCTCTCCAGGATGGTGCTGACCTCGCGCAGCAACTGCTCGCTGCGCGCCTGCGTCAGCTGCTGCTCGGTGATGTCGAGCGTGACGACCGAGGTGGTGCGCTTGCCGGACGCCAGCGTGGCCGGCTCGACCCGCGTCAGCAGCCAGCGGCTGCCGAGCTCGGGGTGGCGGATCGCATAGCGCACCTCGGCCGGCTGGGCATGGCGCAACGCATGCTGCAGCCGCTCGTACTCGCCCAGCGACTCCGGCAGCACGATGTCGCGGCTGATCGACTGCAGCGCGGCCGAGATCGGCGCCGCCGGACGCGCCGGCGCCGCTGCTGGCGGCGCGCGACCCGCTGGCGCACCCAGCCCGACGACTCCTGGAAGGTGGCGAGTCCGACGCCGGCGGTGTCCATCAGCGCGCCGATCTGCACCTGCGCCAGATCGCGTTCCTCCTCGGCGCTGCGATCCTCGACCACCGCCATGTAGCGCTGCGCGCCGTCGAAGGTGCGGTAGCAGCGCACGGTGGCGCGCAGATGGCGCTGATTGCCGTCGGCCAGCGTCAGCCAGCCCTGGCTGACCAGCGGCGCGCCGCCGGGCTGCAGCCGCGGCATCGAGCCGCTGCTCGGGCGCGCGACTGGCACGGTCGTCCCAGGCGAGCAGGTGCTGCAGGCTGGCCGGGGCCTCGTCGAGCATCACCGGCAGCTGGCCGATCAGGTTCTCGAAGGCCGGATTGGTGCGCACCAGCAGCCCGGTCTCGTCGTACAGCACCATGCCGAACGGGCTCAGCACGAACCAGTCGTCGAGCTCGCGCGCCGAGCGGTCGGCACGCTCGCGGGCCACATGCTCGGCGGTCGTGTCCTGGAGCTGCGTCAGGTAGAAGAACTGGCCGGCGTCGTCGCGCAGCACGCGGCACGACGCGCGCACCCAGCGGTCGCTGCCGCTCGCATCGAGCAGGTGCTGCTCCGACTGCAGCGGCAGCATGTCGCCGGCCACCGTCTCGGCCAGCTGCAGCCGCAGCGCGCGGATGCTGCCGTGGTCCTCGCGCGGCTGGAACTCGAGCGGATCGCGTCCGATCAGCGCATCGCGCGGATGCCCGAGCAGGTCGACGAAGGCCGGATTGACATCGACGATGCGGAACAGCTGGTCCTGCAGCAGCGCCGGAAACGGCGACTGCCAGTGCATGCGGATCAGTTCGTTGATCGCCTCGCCGCTGAACCTGCGGCCGGCTCGCGCACACTGCCCTGCCTTGCGGCGTCGACATCAGCCGAGCCGCACCGCGCTGCCGAGCGACTTCAGCACCGCCCGGTTGATCTCGGTCACACCGAGCATCAGCCGCTCGCGAAGCCTCGCACGAAGTCGCTGCGCGACTCGGACTCGATCGCACGCACCAGCTCGAGGTAGGGCTGGTACGGCCCGGTGCCGTCGACCAGCGCCTGCTGGATCCGGTCGCCGACCGGGATCGACTTGATCAGTTGCGAGAACGGCTGGTTGAACATGCGGTCGAGCAGTGAAAAGACGCCACAGATGAAGATCTCGTTGCGCATCGCCTCGTCCGACGTCGCGTGCGACAGTTCCTCCATCAGCATGCCACGCCGCACCGCGGCGAACATCACCGGCTGCATGTCGGCATCGCGGCTCGCGGTGGCCAGCAGCAGCGCCAGCCAGCGCTTCAGCCGCTGGTAGCCGAGCAGCATGATCGCATGCCGGAACGAGCCGATCTCGACCTGGAAGCCGAAGGCCGCCGAGTTGATGTAGCGCATCAGCTTGAAGGCGAGCGACGGATCGCGCTTGAGCGTCTGCTCGAGCTGCTCGATCGGTCCTCCTGCGGTCGACCTGGTTGATCAGTTCGACGATCACCTGCAGATCCGGGTGCACCGCCGGCGCGCCGCGGCTCGCCGCGGCTTCGGCGTGCATCGGCATCGGCGAACGGCCAGCCGAGCACCGCCACCGCACCGCGCCTGAAAGCTCTCTTCCAGCGCGGCGAAGCTGCGCACGCCCGACTGCACGTGCGAGATGCTGCGCGTCACGCCGGCCGGCGGGGGCCGCTGCAGCGCCGGTGCGACGGTCGTCGGCGAAGTCGATGATCGAATAACGGAAGCACGGCAGGATCGCGCGCGGCAGCTCGGTCAGCGGCCGGCCCTTGATCAGCAGCTCGACGCCGTCGCGGTGCAGGCGCCGGATCGACGTCGACATTGGCCTCGTCGGCCGCCATGAAGGCCGGCACCTCGACCATCACATTGGTCGGCGGCGCGGTGCGCAGCAGGTCGTGCAGCAGCGACTCGGACGTCACGTTGAGCGACACGCGCGCACCACCGGCCGGCCAGACGCCGGCCACCGCATGCAGCAGTTCCCCGGCATCGAGCCGCGAACCGGGCCGCAGCGCGAACACCGTCAGGCGGGTGGCCATGACATTGCGCTTGCGGTCGATGAATGGCGAATAGCCCAGGGCCACCTGACCGAGGATGGCAATGTCGAACACGCGGTTCCCCTCTGCCGCGGCCGGCGGGCGACGCGGCGCCGGCTGCTTCAGACGTTGATGTACTGGAACAGCGACATGCGCTGCACCATGGAATACGATTTCAGAGCCGCATCGTAGCCGGTTTGCCGGTTCTCGAATTCCGAGATCGCCTCGATCATGTCGAGATCCTCGGCCGCCGAACGCTCGCTCTGGTGGTAGAGCTTCTGGTCGGCGAGCTGGTCGGATGCCTGGTCGATCCGCGACAGCGCGCTGCCCGCGCGCGCGCGCGCCGCGCTGCAGCGCAACCGAGCACCGATGTCGACGTTGCGCAGGTTGTCGCCGACCGACTGCGTCAGCGCCGGCACCGCTGCGCCCGGCGGACAGGTCGGCGACCGCCTTGTCGAGCACGCCGAAGACGCTCAGCTGTCGCACCGACGGCTCGATCAGCAGCGTCTCGCCATCGGTGGGCGTGCCGTTGACCGTGAAGGCCATGCCGTCGCGCTCGATCGACCGCCCGGCAACGTACGGCTCGGCGGCGAGCGACGGCGCCGCTGTCGAGGTTGGTGATGTCGAACGACGTGGTTGCCGCATCGAAGACCACGCTGTAGCGGGCGCCGGTGAGCGCGCGACGGATCGACGACGCGGCCGCCGTCGACCCAGGCGCCCGGCGTTGCCGACTGCGGCCTGATCTCGAAGACGCCGTTGCCGGTGCGCGCCGAGGTCCAGATCGCCGCCCCGTCGAGCGCCAGCGGCAGACCGGTCGTCGCGTCGGTCTGCGAATCGCCGGCGCTGCCGACATAGCGTGCGCCGGTGCGCTCGAGCGACCGCGCCGGCCTGCGGCCGCGCATCGACGAACGGCGGCTCGCTCGAGCCCTGGCCGCCGAACAGGTAGGTGCCGGCGCCGTCGGAGCGGTTCGCCACCGCCAGCAGCTGGTCGCGGATCTGCCTGCAGTTGCTCGGCCAGGCCCTGTGCGCTCGGCACTGCCGTAGGTCGCATTGCCGGCCGCCACCAGCATCTCGCGCGCCTGCTGCAGCAGTTCGCCGGCATCGCCGAGCGCACTCTCGGTCTGCAGCATGATCGTGCGGCTCGCCTCGACGCTGCGCTCGCTGGCGGTGGCGCGCGCCTCGCCGGCCAGCGCGCGCTCGGCGCGCGCCGGCGGCGACCGGATCGTCGCTGGCGCGATTGACACGCTTGCCGGTGGTCAGCTGGGTCTGCGACTCGCTCAGCTCGCTGCTGGCGCCGCTGCAGCGCGTTGACGCCGATCTCGTAAGCTGTTGGCGGTACTGACTCTCATCGCTGGATTTCCGTTTGATGCGGCCGCTCAGCGACCGGTGGCCTGCAGCAGCGTGTCGAAGACCGCCTGCGCGACCTGCAGCATCTTGGCCGCCGCCTGGTAGCTCTGCTGGAACTGCAGCATGCGGGCCGCCTCCTCGTCGAGGTTGACGCCCGACGGCATTCGCGCTTCAGCGTCTGCGCCGATTCGGCCATCGCCGCCGACTGCCTGGCCACCGTCTTGGCCGACTGCACCCGCACGCCGAAGTTCGACAGCATCTCGGCCCAGGCATCGCTGAAGCTGCTCGGCGTTGCTGCGGATCGCGCCGCTCGCGTTGTCGACCTGCGCACCGACCATGCGCACGTCGCGCAGCGCCGAGCAGCTCGTTGGCATTGCCGTTGTTGCTCGACGGCGATCAGCGTCGGCTGCACCCGCAGCACGTCGCCCGACGCCGGCGTGCCGCGCAGGGTCGAGGCTCCAGCGCGGATTGGCCGGGTCGAGCGGATCGCTGATCGGCTGGTTCGGCCTGCAGGGCCTGCGGCGGCGCCGAGTAGCTGGCGCCGCCGTCGGTGCTCCAGGTGTAGGTCGTCGCCTGCGTCAGCGGATCGACGCTCGAAGCGCAGCAGCACCTCGGACCGGTGCGCTGGCGATCGGGCTCAGCACCTTCAGCCGGTCGATCGTCAAGCGTGCCGGCATTGTCGACCGCCGACCGACGCGCTCACCGGCGCGGCCGCGGCGATGCCGCGCGGGTCGCCGAGCGCCAGCGCGATATCGCGTGCCGCGACCGCCGACCGGCTGCAGCAGGAAGCGGTCGCCGACCGCCGGCTCGGCGTTGCCGTCGAGCTGCACCGTGATGCCGTCGACCTGCACCCCGGCCGCCAGCGCGGCCGGCGTGATCGTCGCCAGCTCGGGCGGACCGAACAGATGGTTGTCGCGACAGCCGCCGCAGCGAATAGCTGCCGGCGCTGTCGCGCGATGAGCTCGTAGTCGCTGGCGCGCACCTGCGAGCTGTCGGCCACGCTGACGCCGATCGTCGCCGCACCCGCTGTTGAAGCGCGACGCCAGCACCTGCGGCGGCTGCGATCCGCAGCAGCGGGCCGCCGGCGCTGCCTGGTTCAGGTCGAGTCCGAGCGCCTGCTGCCGGTTGAGCTGGTCGGCGACCGCGGCGGCCAGCTGGCCGAGCTGGTTGCGGGCATCGACCAGGTCGCGGTTCTGGAAGCGCATCAGGCCGGCGATCGAGCCGCCGGTCAGCAGGTTCGGCGGCAGCTCGCGGTCGATGCCGGCCTGGCGGATGCCGAGCTGCAGGCGCGGCGGGTCGAAGGTGTCGGCCACCATCGTCAGCTCGACCGCCTGGTTCGACAGCACCAGGTTCTGACCCGCCGCCCATGAAGACGCTGACCGTGCCGTCGCCGACGGCGACGGTGCTGATCTGCAGATAGCCGCTCAGCTCGGCGAGTGCGGCTGTCGCGCGCGTCGAGCAGGTCGTTCGGGCTGTGGCCGAAGCCGATCTGGGCCGCGATCTGCTGGTTCAGGTCGGCGATCTGCCGGGTCAGCGCGTTGACCGCTGCCACCGAGGTCTTCAGCTCCAGGTTGACGCCGGCCTGCAGCGCCGCTCAGCTGCTCGCTCGCCGTGCGCAGCCGCGTCGCGGCTTCGTCGGTGCGTGCCAGCACGACCTGGCGCGACGACGATGTCCTGCGGCTTGCTGGCGACATCGGCAAAGGCGTTGAAGAGCTCGCCGACCGCATGGCCGATGCCGGCCTCGCCGGTGCGGAAAACCGCTTCGAGCTGCTGCAGCTGGCGTGCTGTAGCGTCTCGTCGGCGGCGGCGACGGCGCGCGAGTCGAGGCGGCCTCGCGGGTCAGGAACTCGTTGTGCAGGCGCGTCACCGAGGCGACGTCGACGCCGCGGCCGAAGATAGCCGGAGCCGCTGAACTGGCCGGCGACGGTCGCAGCTCGACCTGCTGGCGCGAATAGCCCGCCACGTTCGCATTGGCGATGTTGTTGCCGGTCGCCTGCAGCGCCGCATAGTTGGCGAACATCGCCTGCTTGCCGAGCGTCATCAAGAGCTGCCGCGCTCATCGCTGCTGCTCCTGCTCGGTCGCTGCGTCAGGTCAGCACGCGCTGCAGGCGCAGCGTCGTGTTGATCACGCGGGTGAGCTTGTCGGCGTAGGCCGGATCGGTCGCGTAGCCGGCGCGCTGCAGGCCCTGCGCAAAGCCCTGCGCGCTGCCGGCGCTGGCGATCACCTGGCTGTAGCGCGGGCTGTTCTTCATCAGCCGCGCATAGTCCTTGAAAGCCTCTTCGTACGAGTCGTAGGCACGGAAGCTCGCCACCTGCTTGACCGGGCGTGCCGCGCACATATTCGGTGGTCGTGACGTCGGCGGTCTTGCCGTTCCAGCCGCCGGCGGCCTTGATGCCGAAGACGTTGTACGACGGTGCGCCGTCGGCATTGCGGATCTCGCGCCGGCCCCAGCCCGACTCGTGCGCCGCCTGCGCCACCATGAAGCTGGCCGGAATGCCGGTCTCGGCCTCGGCCGCCTGCGCCGCGTCGCTGTGCTGGCTGACGAAGTCGGCCTGCTTCATGCCGGTGCCGGCGGCGGCCGCGGCGCGCGCCAGTTCCTCGGGCGTCGCGATGTCGTTGCGCGCCGGCCACCGGCTCGCGCCGGCGGCGGCGTCGGCTCGGCACGCGCGCCGCCGAGCTGGCGCTCGAGCTGGCGCGCGATCGCCGCCGCCAGCCCGCCCGGCATGCCGGTCATCTGGGTCGCGAACTGCTGGTCGAGCATCTCGGTGCCCATGCGGCTGGCGTCGTTGTCGAGCATGCCGGTGGCCAGCGTCGCCTGGCGCATGCTCTTCATCAGCTCCTGCATGAACAGCGCCTCGAACTGGCGCGCCGCATCCTTGATCGCGCCCTTCGGATCGCGCCCGGCGGCCGACTTGAGCGCGCCGGTGGACCGCACGTCGCCGGCCAGCGCCGCCGGCGCGGTGCCGGCTGCCGCCGCGTGCCGCGCAGCGCGAGCAGGGTCGGAGATTCGCGCGAGTTTCATCAGATCACCTCCAGATCGGCGTTCAGCGCGCCGGCCGACTTGATCGCCTGCAGGATCGCCAGCAGATCCTGCGGCGTCGCGCCGAGCGAATTCAGCGCCTTGACCACCTCGGCCAGGCTGGTGCCTTCGGACAGCGCGATCGAGCGCGCCCGGCTCCTGCTTGATCGTGATGTCGGACTTCTCGGTCACCGTGGTCTGGCCGGCGGCGAGCGGATTCGGCTGGCTCACCGTCGGCGTGGTGCTGATCGTCACCGACAGGCTGCCGTGCGCCACCGCGCAGGCGGCCAGCGTGACCGCCTTGTTCATCACCACCGAGCCGGTGCGCGCATTGATCACCACCTTGGCGGCCGGCGTGGCGCGTTCGACCTGCAGGTTCTCGATGTCGGCCATGAAGGCGACGCGCGCGTGCGGCGCCTCGGGCATGCGCACCTTGACCACGCGGCCGTCGATCGCCTGCGCGGTATCGGCGCCCATCCTGGCGTTGATCGCCTTCGCGACCTCGCGCGGCGGTGTTGAAGTCGTTGGCGTTGAGGTCGAGCTGCAGGCTGTCGCCCTGGTTGCAGCGGCGTCGGCACGGCGCGCTCGACGGTGGCGCCGTCCGGGATGCGGCCGGCGCTCAGGTGATTGATCTGGACCTGGCTGCCGCCGGCCGCGGCGCCGGCGCCGCTGACGATCAGGTTGCCCTGGGCCACCGCATAGACCTGGCCGTCGGCGCCCTTCAGCGGCGTCGCGATCAGGGTGCCGCCGCGCAGGCTCTTGGCATTGCCGAGCGACGAGACGCTGACGTCGATCGCCTGGCCGGGCTGGGCAAACGCCGGCAGCTGCGCGGTGACGAGCACCGACGCCACGTTCTTCAGCTGCATCGCGGTGCCGGGCGGCACCGTCACGCCCATCTGCTGCAGCATCGCCTGGATGCTCTGGTTGGTGAACGGCGTCGAGGTGCTCTGGTCACCGGTGCCGTCGAGTCCGACGACGATGCCGTAGCCGACCAGCTGGTTGCTGCGCACGCCCTGCACCGAGGCGATCTCCTTGATGCGCGCCGCATGCGCGTCGGCCGGCCACCACAGCGCGGCGCTGGCGACGAACAGCGCGATCGCCACCAGCGACGCGCACGCATGGTATCGGTGCCGGGCGGCGGCGAGGTCGGGCGGAGGGATCGGGCGGGGAGTTCATGGCAACAGCATGGAGTGGCTGTTGCCGATTCTCGGCAAACTTAAATCGGCAGAACGCTCAAGAAGAAGCGCGACAACCACGCTATTCCCTGCGCATCGGCCTGCGCGCCGCGGCCGCGGTTCTCGATCCGCACGTTGGCGATCTGCGCCGAGGCGACCGAGTTGCCGGCCTGGATGGCGCGCGGATCGACCTGGCCGGTGAAGCGCAGGATGTCGACGTTGTGGTTGACGCCGACCTGCTTCTCGCCGGCGATCAGCAGGTGGCCGTTGGGCAGCACGTCGGTCACGATGCGCGGTGATGGTGCCCGAGAACTCGTTGCTGTTCTCGGTGCTGCCCTTGCCCTCGAAGCTGTTCGACGACGAGCCGCTCGCGCTCGCCCGGTTGAACGAATTGGCCGACAGGAACGGCAGCGCGCTGATGCCGGCCTTGATGCTGCCGGACTTGTCGATCGAGCTGGCGCTCGACTGCGAGGCACTGACGCGCTCGACGATGCGCACCGTCAGCAGATCGCCGACGTGACGCGCCCGGTGGTCCTCGAACAGCGGCCGGTACTGGCGCGGCCTGGAAGATCGACGCCGTTGGCCGGCGGCGGGATCACCGCCACCGGTCGCGGCGCGGCGGCAGCGGCTGCTGCAGATCGACCTTGGGGCGTGGATTGACGGTCTCGCAGGCGGCGAGCAAGGCGCCGAGCGCGAGCAGCGCGATGCGCCCGCACGGGCGCAGAAGGACGGCGGACATTGCAAGCTCCTGCGGTTCAGATCTGGCCAGCTTGGCCAGCATCTGGTCGGTGGTCTGGATCGCCTTCGAATTGAGTTCGTAGGCGCGCTGGGTCTGGATCATGGCGACCAGTTCCTCGACCACGTTGACGTTCGAGGTCTCGACGAAGCCCTGGCGCAGATCCGCCGAGCCCGTTCTGACCCGGCGCGCCGAGGTTGGGGTTGCCCGACGCCGCGGTCTCGGTGAACAGGTTCTGCCCCTTCGGCTCGAGACCGGCCGGATTGACGAAGCTCGCCAGCTGGATCTGGCCGACCGCCTGCGCCGCCGACTGCCCGGGCAGCGTGACGCTCACCGTGCCGTCGCTGCCGACGCTCACGCTCTGCGCATTCGGCGGGATCGTGATGCCCGGATTGACCGTATAGCCGTTGTTGGTGACGAGCTGGCCCTGCGCATTGACCTGGAACGAGCCGTCGCGGGTGTAGCCGGCGGTGCCGTCGGGCATCTGCACCTCGAAGAAGCCCTGGCCGAGCACCGCCAGATCGAGCGGATTGCTCGTCTGCTGCAGGTTGCCCTGGCTGAACTGGCGCGCGGTCGCGACCGCGCGCGTGCCGAGGCCGACCTGCAGCCCGGTCGGCAGCGTCGCATCGCCGGCGCTGTTGCTGCCGGCCTGGCGCAGGTTCTGGTACATCAGGTCCTCGAACACCGCGTGCGAACGCTTGTAGCCGTTGGTGCTGACGTTGGCCAGGTTGTGCGCGATCGTGTCGAGCTGCAGCTGCTGGGCTTCCATGCCCGTCTTCGAGATCGAGAGCGATCGGATCATTGCGGGACTCCTGGTTGGATCGTGTCGTCACGGGCGCGGGTCAGCCGTGCGACAGCAGCTGGGCGGCCGCCTTCTCGTCGGCTCTCGGCGGTCTGCAGCAGCTTCATCTGCGTCTCGTACTGGCGCGACGCGGCGATCATCGCGACCATGCCGCCGACCGGGCTGACGTTCGAGCCTTCGAGCGCGCCGCCCTGCAGGCGCGCCTGCGCATCGGCCGGCAGCGCGGCGCCATCCGGCACTGCGGAACAGTCCGTCGTCGCGCCGCTGCAGCGGACGCCTCGGGTGTGACCAGCTTGAGCCTGCCGACCACCGCCGGCGGCGCGCCGAAGACGGTCGCGTTGACGCTGCCGTCGGCGCCGATGCTGACCTCCGCATTCGGCGGGACGCGGATCGGACCGCCCTCGCCGAGCGCCGCCAGCCCGCTGTGGTTGACCAGCGTGCCGTCCTCGCGCACCGTCAGCGCGCCGGCGCGGGTATAGGCCTCGGTGCCGTCGAGCGCCTGCAGCGCCAGCCAGGCATTGCCCTGCATCGCGACGTCGAGGCCGCGGCCGGTGGCGGCCATCGGACCGGGCGCTCGCGTCGTGGCCGATCGTCGTCTCGAGCGCGAAGACGCGCGTGCTCGCGCCGCTGCCCTCGACCGGCACCGATCGAAAGGCGCTCAGCTCGGCGCGAAAGCCGGTGGTCGAGACATTGGCGAGGTTGTTGGCGAGCACCGCCTGGCGATCCAGCATCGCCTTCGCGCCCGACATCGACAGGTAGATCATGCGGTCCATGCGTGGCTCCTTTCTGGAAACGAATCAGGCCGGAAGACAGGTCTGGGTCTGCGCTGCCATCTTTTTTCGAACACGGAGGTACGGAGGGTACGGAGGGTAGGGAGAATCACGGAGATCAGGAGGCAGGAGCACCGCAAGAGAACGGCGAGGTCTTCTCCGTGGCCCTCCGTGCCTCCGTGTTGAAAAGCAGCCTCCCCGCGCCGCCCCACGTTGCACGCCAGTCGCGGCGCGCGCGAAGCGCGGCCGCGGCGGTCATCACTTCAGGTTGACCAGCGTCTGCAGGACCTGGTCCTGCGTCTTGATCGTCTGCGCGTTGGCCTGGTAGATGCGCTGCGCGGTGATCATGTTGACCAGCTCGCCGGTCAGGTCGACGTTCGACTCCTCGAGCGCACCGGCGCGCAGCACGCCCAGGTTGCCGTCGCCCGGCACGCCGACCACCGGCTCGCCCGAGCCCGGCGTGCGTCCCCAGGCGTTGCCGCCGAGCGGGCTCAGCGCCTGCGGATTGCGGAAGTTGGCGATCTCGATCTGACCGGCCGGCTTGGACTGGCCGTTCGAGTAGCGCGCCATCACGACGCCGTTCGTGCTCGATCGAGATGCCCGACAGCTGGCCCGGCGCATAGCCGTCCTGCGACAGGTCGGTGACGCCGAAGTTGGAGCCGTACTGCGTCATGCCGCCGAGGGCCAGCCGCACGCCGTTGATCGGCAGCGTCGCGGCGCCGGCGGCGTTGGCCGATGCCGGGACGTCGATCGTCGGCATCGTCTCGGGCAGGACCGGCGCCGGGTTGAAGGTCGGCGTGCCGCCGTTGGGCGCGAACGTGACCTGGAACGAGGCCGCCGGCGCAGTCGGCGTGCCCTGCAGCGGCTGCGCCATTGGCGGTGATGTAGACGTTCCAGGTGTCGGCGTTGCTCACCGTCGGCGGTGTGGTCGTGCTGTCGGTCGTCGTCTTGCGCCTTCTGGAAATAGTAGGTCAGCGCGACATCCTGACCCTTGGCGTCGTACACCGTCACCGAGGTGGCGTTGTTGTAGGTGGCCGGATCGGTGAAGTCGATCGCGGTGGCGCCGGCTCGGCTGCTCGGTGGCCGCGGCGCGCGAGTCGAGGTTCAGCTCGAGCGTGATCTTGCTGGTGGCATTCGGCGCGATGCCGGCGGTCGGCAGCTGCAGCGGCCGTGCCAGCCCGGGCTGGATCACGCCCGGTGCCGGTGGCCGGATAGCCGAGCAGCTTCTGGCTCTGGTTGTTGACGACGAAGCCGTCCTTGTCGATCTTGAACTGGCCGTTGCGGGTGTACTGGGTCGGGTTGTTGCCGTCGGAGACCTGGAAGAAGCCGGCGCCGTTGATCGCCAGGTCCATCGGATTGGAGGTGGCGGTGATGCTGCCCTGCGAGAACTGCTGCGACACCGCGGCCACGCTGACGCCGATGCCGACGCTGTTGGCGCCGGAGCCGTTGACCGCGGTCGCGTACATGTCGGCGAACTCGGCGCGCGAGCTCTTGGCACCGTAGGTGTTGGCATTGGCGATGTTGTTGCCGATGACGTCGAGGTTCTTGCTGGTGGCGTTGAGGCCGGACAGGCCTTGCTGGAAGCTCATGGTGTGATCCTTGGAGGCGAAGTGGCGGTCGGGGGCGTGGAGCGGTGCGGGGGACGATGCGGATCAGCCGACGGCCTTGACGTCGGTGTAGGCGACGGTGCGTCCGTCGGCGAGCTGCAGCTGCAGCGCGCCGCCGGTGGTGCTGACCGACTCGACCGGCATGCGCATCAGCGCGGTCGGCGACACGGCGACGCCGCCGGTGGTGGCGCTGACGCGAAAGCTCAGGCCGCTGGCGGCAGTGGCCGCGCCGGCCGGCCAGTCGAAGCCGTGCGTGCCGGCGCTCTGGGCGCCGAGCCGCAGCGTGTCGATCACCTGCCCGCTCGGCGCCAGCACCTCGACCGTGACGCTGTCGGCGGCGTTCGGCCAGCTCGAAGCCGCCGCGCGCCGACGCCGTCCTCGAACGCCAGCTGGTTGCCGGCGACGACGACGTCGCGTCCGACCAGCGACGCGCCCTGCAGCGCCTGCATCTGCATGAACTGGCCGGACAGGCCCTGCACCGTCGTGTTCAGCTTCTCGATGCCGTTGACGGTATTGATCTGCGCCAGCTGGCTGGTGACCTGCGCGTTGTCGAGCGGATTCAGCGGGTCCTGGTTCTGCATCTGCGTGACGAGCAGCTTCAGGAAGCGCTCGGCACTGCCGGATCGTCCTTGGCTGGTCGTGGCGCTGTCTGCCGGCCAGCGACTGGCTCAGGTTGGCGATGGCGGTGGTGGTCATGGGAACGTGTGGCCTCGATTGGTGTGCGGCGGCCGTCACTGGCCCATCTGCAGGGTCTTCATCAGCAGCGTCTTGGCGGTGTTCATCACCTCGACGTTGTTCTGGTACGAACGCGATGCCGAGATCATGTTGACCATCTCCTCGACCGGATCGACGTTGCTGTAGGTCACATAGCCTTCGGCATCGGCGGCCGGATGGGCCGGGTCGTGCATGCGCTTGCCGGGCGTCTGGTTCTCGCGAGATCGTCGATACCCGCACGCCGGCGGCGGTCTGATCGCCCGGCAGCGCGCCGACCAGCTCGGTCTGGAACTGGACCTGGCGCGCCTTGTAGGCCTTGCCGTCCGGCCCGGCGACCGTGTCGGCATTGGCCAGGTTGGAGGCGACGACGTTCAGCCGCTGGCTCTGCGCGCTGATCGCGCTGCCCGAGACATTGAAGATGCTGGCGAGGCTCATGCGGCCCCCGGTTCAGTTGCAGACGGGCGGCTCAAGACTGCCCCTTGATCGCATCGAGCATCGTGCGCACGTTGCCGTTGATGAAGCGCAGCGCGGCTTCGTAACGCACCGCGTTGTCGGCGAAGCTGGCCCGTTCGCGGTCCATGTCGACGCTGTTGCCGTCGAGGCTGGTCTGCGCGGCGGTCGAGTACAGCAGCTGCATCGCTGCCGGACTGCCCGGCCAGCGCCAGCGTGCTGCTGCCGACGCCGATGTGGCCGGACTGGGTCGTCGCCAGCCGCGCCGGCCGGGCGCGGCGAGACCGTGCCGGCCGGGCCGGTCTGGCGGCTGGTCGCATCGCGCAGCGCCGTGCCGAAATCGATGTCGCGCGCCAGGTAGCCCGGCGTGTCGGCGTTGGCGATGTTGCTCGCGATCAGACGCTGGCGCTGCGACCGCAGCGCCAGCGCCTGGCCCTGGAATTCGAGCGTATCGGTGAGACGGTTCAGCATGCGGGCTGCTCCAGCGGTTGGACTTCGGTGTCGGTGCGCTGCCGTGCGCCGGACCCGGGACGGCAGCCACTGCAGATGCTGCCGATTCTGGACAGGCCGGCGCCGAACTTCAGCCGGATAAGCAGGCCGAAGCGGCCCCAATTCCGCAGCCATTGCCGGCGCCTGCGCGCCTACAGTGGCGTCATGTCATCGAGCCTGCCCCCACCCGTCCCCTGCCGCCAGCTGACCAGTGCCCGATGGCGTCCGACTGCGTGCGCGCGGCCAGCCTCGCGCTGGCAGTGCTGGGGTCGGCCGGCGGTCGCAGGCGATGGCGGTGCAGCCGATCGCGCTGTCCGATCCCGGCACCGGCGCCGGCCGCGAGTCCGACGCCGCCGGCCGACAGCCCGTTGCCGGCCGGACGTCGAGGCCAATCTGCGCGCGCAGCTGCAGCAGCTCGCGCTCGCCAGCAGCCAGCAGGCGATGCCCGGCATCGACCGGGTCGAGATCGAGGTCGGCCGACTCGATCCGCGGCTCAAGCTCGCGCCGTGCCAGCGCGTCGAGCCGTATCTGCCGACCGGCACCCGGCTGTGGGGCAAGGCCCGCATCGGCCTGCGCTGCACGCTAGGGCCAGACCGCCTGGAATGTCTACCTGCCGATCACGGTCAAGGTCTATGCGCAGGGCTGGGTCGCGGCGGCTGCCGCTGGCGGCCGGGCTCGACCGTCGGGGCCGGCGACCTGGTTCAGTCCGAGGTCGATCTGGCCGACAACACGGCAGCGCTGATCACCGATCCGGAGCAGGCCATCGGCCGCAGCCTGGTGCGCGCGATCGCGCCGGGATCGGGCGTGCGCGCGGCCGATCTGCGGCCGCGCCAGTGGTTTTCCGCCGGTGACGCGGTCAAGATCGTCGCCCAGGGCCGCGGCTTCTCGATCAGCGGCAGCGGCGAGGCGCATGGCGCACGGCGATCGAAGGACGGATGGTGCGGGTGCGCACCGACAGGCGGCCGGATCGTGAGCGGCATCGCCGCCGGCGACCGGCGGGTCGAGATCCGGCCGTGACGCGTGGCGCCGACCGGCCCCGCGCACACCGCGGTCCCGGAAAAGCCCTAAAGTCGTTCGCATGGAGTGTCGATAACGGTCGCAATGGATCCGTGGTCCGGCGCAGCGCACCGGCCGACACTGCCTTTCAGGAGAACGCGATGAAGATCGGCAACCCTTTCGACAAACCCGGCCTCGCGCCGGCCACCGCCAACCGCGGCAATCCGGCCGAGGCCGCCAACGGCGGCGCCGAGTCAAGGCCGCCGACGGCAGCACCGTCGCGCTGTCGACCGCCGCCACCACGCTGCTCAACGGCAGCACCGGCGTGCAGGCCGCCAGGTGCCGAGTTCGACGCCGAGAAGGTCGACCGCATCCGGCGCGAGATCGAGCAGGGCAGCTACCGGGTCAACCCCGAAGCGATCGCCGACAAGCTGCTCGCCAACGCGCGCGAACTGCTCGGCCGGCCGAACTGATCCCGCGGCGCCTGCGGGCGCCGCTCCCTCTCCTGACCTTCCGATCTGCGCCCATGACTGGATCGAGTGCACGTCGACCACCCGCTCGCGCAAGCCGCTGCCGGCCACGGCCTGCGGCCGGGCTCGAGCCGCTGCTGGAGGCGGTCGAGGCGCGCCTGGCCGCGCTGGCCGACGCGCTGCAGCAGCGCGACCTGCCGGCGATCGATAATCGAATCGGCCGAGCTGCACCGCGCGCTCGCCCAGGCGGTCGAGCATTTCACCCGTGCCGCGCGCAGCGGTCCGATCGAACCGGCCCTGCGGCGACGGCTGGCGCACACCAGCGGCCACGTCGCGGCGCACCGCGAATCCTTTGCCCGCGCCACCGCCGCCCTCGACCGCGCAATCGACGTCCTGCTGCCGGCGCAGCAGCGACCCGGCTGTACGGCGCCAACGGCGCTGCCGCACGCAGCCTCGCTCGGCGGCGTGATCGCGGCCTGACTCTGACGGGCTGCGGCCGGGCCCTCGCCCGCGCTCTTGTCTCGCGGCGGGGTCGTCCGCCGGGCGTTCACCGCATCCGGGCGCATTGCCGGCAGGCATAATTCCTGCGCGAAGTGCCAGCGCATCGGCCTCGGCCTGCTCCAGTTCCGGCATCGCAGCGTCCGCACCACCGCCCTGTCCTCGCGACGGCCGATATCGCAGCCCATGCCCCGCCGCCTGATCGCCCACCTCGACATGGATGCGTTCTTCGCATCGGTCGAACTGCTGCGCTATCCCGATCTGGTCGGCGAGCCGGTGGTGATCGGCGGCGGACGCAGCCATGCGCCGCAGATGCTGCCCGACGGCAGCCGGCGCTATGCGCGGCTGCGCGACTATGCCGGACGCGGCGTCATCACCACCGCCACCTATGCCGCGCGCGCCTACGGCGTGCACTCCGGCATGGGAACGATGAAGGCGGCCCGCCTCGCGCCCGACGCGATGCTGCTGCCGGTCGACTTCGAGCAGTACCGCCACCACTCGCGCCTGTTCAAGGCCGCGGTCCGCGCGATCGCGCCGCTGGTCGAGGACCGCGGCATCGACGAGATCTACATCGACCTGACCGACCTGCCCGGCGCGCAGGACGACGCCGGCCGCGCGGCGGCGCGCGGCGCTGAAGGCAGGCGGTGCTGCGAGGCGACCGGCCTGCGCTGCTCGGTCGGCGTGGCGCCGAACAAGCTGCTGGCCAAGATCTGCTCCGACCTCGACAAGCCCGACGGCCTGACGCTGCTCGCTGCCGACGAGATCGCCACCCGCATCTGGCCGCTGCCGGCAAGCCGGATCAACGGCATCGGACCGAAGGCGAGCGCGCGCCTGGCGGGCTTCGGCATCACGACGATCGGCGAACTCGCCGCCGCCGATCCGGCCTGGCTGATCGAGACCTTCGGCAACAGCTACGGCGCCTGGCTGCACCGCGCCGCGCACGGCCTCGACGAGCGACCGCTCGTGACGCACAGCGAACCGGTGTCGATCAGCCGCGAGACGACCTTCGAGCGCGACCTGCACGCGGTGCGCGACCGCAGCGCCCTGTCCGAGATCTTCACCCGCCTGTGCAGCCGGCTCGCCGACGACCTGCAGCGCAAGGCCTATGTGGCGCGCAACATCTCGGTCAAGCTGCGCTTCGACGACTTCCGCATCGTCAGCCGCGCCATCACCCTGCCCGACCATGTGGCCGACGCCGCGGCCATCCGCAGCGCCGCCGGCCAGTGCCTGAAGCGCGTCGACCTGAGCCGCCGGCTGCGGCTGCTCGGCGTGCGCGCCGGATCGCTGCTGCCGCAGGCGCTGCACCGCCCGCTGCCGCACGACGGGCGCGCCGGCGGCGCCAACCTGCCGCTGTTCTGATGGCCGCGGCAGGCCTGATCAATACCGATGCGCCGGTGTCGCCGCGTGCATTAGCATCCGCGCGCAACCGATCGGAGACAGCATGCCCGTGATCACCAACATCGCCGACCTGCAGGACCTGGCGCGCCGACGCGTGCCGCGCATGTTCTACGACTACGCCGACAGCGGCTCCTGGACCGAAGGCACCTACCGCGCCAACGAGAGCGACTTCGCCAAGCTGCTGCTGCGCCAGCGGGTGGCGGTCAACATGGAGAACCGCAGCACGCGCACCACCATGATCGGCACCGACGGTCGCGATGCCGGTGGCGATCGCGCCGACCGGCCTGACCGGCATGCAGCACGCCGACGGCGAGATCCTGGCCGCGCGCGCGGCCGAGAAGTTCGGCATCCCGTTCACGCTGTCGACGATGAGCATCTGCTCGATCGAGGACATCGCCGCCAACACCAGCCAGCCGTTCTGGTTCCAGCTCTACTGGATGCGCGACCGCGACTTCATGGACCGGCTGATGGACCGCGCCAAGTCGGCCGGCTGCTCGGCGCTGGTGCTGACGCTCGACCTGCAGGTGCTCGGCCAGCGCCACAAGGACCTGAAGAACGGCCTGACCGCGCCGCCCAAGCCGACGCTGGCCAACATCCTGAACCTGATGACCAAGCCGCGCTGGTGCCTGGGCATGGCCGGCACGCGAGCGCGCACGCTTCGGCAACCTGGTCGGCCACGCCAAGGGCGTGAGCGACATGAGCTCGCTCGGCACCTGGACCCGGGAGCAGTTCGACCCCAAGCTCGACTGGAACGACGTCGAATGGATCAAGAAGCGCTGGGGCGGCAAGCTGATCCTGAAGGGCGTGATGGACGTCGAGGACGCCCGGCTGGCCGCCGACAGCGGCGCCGATGCGCTGATCGTCTCGAACCACGGCGGGCGCCAGCTCGACGGCGCGCCATCGTCGATCGCCGCACTGCCGGCGATCGCCGACGAGGTCGGCAACCGCATCGAGGTCTGGATGGACGGCGGCATCCGCAGCGGCCAGGACGTGCTCAAGGCCTGGGCGCTCGGCGCCCGCGGCACGATGATCGGCCGCGCCTTCCTCTACGGCCTGGGCGCGATGGGCGAAGCAGGGCGTCGAGAAGTGCCTGCAGATCATCCACAAGGAACTCGACATCACGATGGCCTTCTGCGGCCACACCGACATCCGCAACGTCGACCGCCGCATCCTGCTGCCGAGGAGCGTCGAGCGGCTGATCGAAGAGGGCAGCTGAGCAAGCGCCCGGATCCTCTTCATCGCAGAGGCGCAGAGGACGCAGAGGAATTTGAGGTTTCGATCTCTGCGACCTGGCCTGGCAGACCTCTGCGTACCGAGTCTGCGTTGTCGAGATGACGGATCTTGACGGCGCTCAGGCCTTCGGCAGCGTCACCCCGCGCTGGCCCTGGTACTTGCCGGCGCGGTCCTTGTAGCTGGTCTCGCAGACCTCGTCGCTCTCGAAGAACAGCACCTGGGCGCAGCCCTCGCCGGCATAGATCTTGGCCGGCAGCGGCGTGGTGTTGCTGAACTCGAGCGTCACGTAGCCTTCCCACTCGGGCTCGAACGGCGTCACGTTGACGATGATGCCGCAGCGCGCATAGGTGCTCTTGCCCAGGCAGATCGTCAGCACGTTGCGCGGGATGCGGAAGTATTCGAGCGTGCGCGCCAGCGCGAAGCTGTTGGGCGGGATGACGCAGACGTCGCTCGTTGATGTCGACGAAGCTCTTCTCGTCGAAGTTCTTCGGATCGACGACGGTGCTGTAGATGTTGGTGAAGACCTTGAATTCGGGCGCGCAGCGGATGTCGTAGCCGTAGCTGCTGGTGCCGTAGCTGATGATCTTGCTGGCCGTCGCCGACTGCGCGCACCTGGCCCGGCTCGAACGGCTCGATCATGCCGTGCTGCTCGGCCATGCGGCGGATCCACTTGTCGCTCTTGATGCTCATCGTCGTTGTCGCCAGGGCTCGGGTCGGCTCGCGTTGGCTCCGATTCTAGGTGGCTCGCTTCGAACGTCCCTGCGGTTCGTGTTTTCGCTCAGCCAGAGCCCGCGGCGGCTCGGGCTCGGCGTCGAAGCGGTCGAAGCCGCTGTAGCAGATGAAGTGGCGGTTGGTGGCGCGGCCGAACAGCGCCAGGCCGAGGCGGGTCGCCACCTCGTGGCCCATCTGCGTGATGCCGCTGCGCGAGACGATCACCGGCACACCCATCTGCGCCGCCTTGATCACCATCTCGCTGGTCAGCCGGCCGGTGGTGTAGAAGATCTTGTCGCCGCCGGTCATGCCGCGCAGCGCCATCCAGCCGGCGATCGTGTCGATCGCGTTGTGGCGCCCGACATCCTCGACGAAATGCAGCAGTTCATGCTGGCGGAACAGGCGCAGCCGTGCACCGAGCCGGCCGACTTGTAGGTGCTCTCCTGGAGCCGGATCGCATCGAGCAGCGCGTACAGCGTGCGCTGGCTGAGGCGTGCCGCCGGATCGTGCGGCGGCGGCAGCGCCACCGTGTCGAGCGCACCCATCAGCTCGCCGAACACCGTCCCCTGACCGCAGCCGGTGGTGACGACGCGCCGTGCGGTGCGTTCCTCGATCTGCGCGATGCCGGCGCGGGTGCGCACCGCGGCGGCATTGACATCCCAGTCGACCGTGATCGACTCGATCTCGTCGACCGAGTCGACCAGCCGCTGGTTGCACAGATAGCCGAGCACCAGCAACTCGGGCGCAGCGCCGAGCGTCATCAGCGTGACGAGTTCGCGCCGGTCGACGAACACGGTCAGCGAGCGCTCGGCGGGAATCGAGATCTCGCGCTCGGCACCGAACTCGTCGCGCGACGCGGATGCGCTGCGTCAGTTCGGCGCGAGCCTCGGTCAGGCGCGGCAGGCGCAGCATGGCGACGTCGGACCGGCAGGCGCGCAACCGCGCCGGCACACCGGCGCGAGATGCGTCAGGGCTTCTTCGCAGCCGATGCGGGCGCCGATGCGGGTACCGGCACCGGCACCGGCACCGGAACCGGAACCGGACCACCGCGAGCAGTCGGGGCAGCAGTCGGGGCAGCGGTCGCGCCAGCCGCCGTCGCAATGCCCGGACTGGAGTGCGCGCCCGCCTTCTCGAGCGCACCGGCGGCCGGCGGCTGCGCCGGGATCGACACAGGCCGGACCCTCGTTGGCCGGATTGGGCATCTTTCCGTCAGCCTGCAGCTTCTTGCGGTAAGCAGCAGCGGCGCGATCCTGTGCCTTGCAGAGCTGGAAGGCGGCGACCTTGGCACCGTGGTCGGCCTTCAGCGCCGCTTCGGCGGCCTTGAGCTTCGCTTCCTCGGACGGCGGCGGCAGCTTGGCGACCGCGCTCTGGGCGAGCACGGCACAGACGGTGGCAACGAGCAGGCGGTGGGCTATGGGCATTCGAGACTTCCTGGGGCAGGTGCGGGCGGACAGCGTTGCGATCGGTCGGGCTGGTGGCGGCCGGCGCCGCCTCAGCGTGGTGCGACCACCGGTGCGCCGTCCGGTGCCGGCGCGCCCGCCGGCCGCGACCGCTGGGCCGGGATCCTGCCGCGCTTGATGTCGTCGTACCACAGCAGGTGGTGTTCCTTGGCCCACTCGTCGTCGACATAGCCGTCGCGCATCGCGCGATAGGCGCCGCGCATGCCGATCGTTCCCATGTAGATGTGGCCGAGGAAGGCAGCCATCATCAGCAGTGCCGCCGACGCCATGCACCATGTTGGCAACCTGCATGTCGCCGCGCAGGTAGTCCATGCCGGGCAGCACCTTGTCGAGATACAGGCCCGAGCCGATGACGATCATGCCGAGCAGGACAGCACGCCGCCCCAGAAGATCATCTTCTCGCCGGCGTTGAAGCGGTGCGACGGCACTTCCTGGCCGCCGATCGCGCCGCCGGCGCGCACGATCCACTTGACGTCGTCCTTGCGTCGGCCAGTTGCTGCGCAGGAAGGTGAAGAACACGACCAGCAGCGAGACGACGAACAGCGGGCCGACGAAGTTGTGCAGATTCTTCAGCGCATAGGTCAGCCAGCCGAACAGCGTGCCGCCGATGATCGGCAACAGGAAGAACTTGCCGAAGGCCATCACCAGCCCGGAAACCGCCAGCACCACCCAGGCGGTTGCATTGGTCCAGTGCGCGGCCCGCTCGAACGGCGTGAAGCGTTCGATGCGCGGGCCGGTCAACCCTTCGTGGTGGCCGATCGGCCCCTTGGTGAAGAAGAAGATCGCCAGCGCCAGCAGCGTGATGAACAGCAGCGCCGCGCCGTACGGAATGATCCACTGGTTGCGCACCTGCCGCCAGGCCTCACCGGCGGTGGTGTAGTTGGAGCCGGGGTACTCGACGAACTGCTGGATCAGCACGCCGTTTTCCGGCGCCCGGCAGGTTGACGACGCCCGGCTTCTCGCCGGAGGTGCGGACATCGCGCCAGAACGGCGCGTTGTTGCCTGGCTGGGTCTTGTCGCGCTCGGCGTTCGTGTCGTCGGGTGCCGGATCGCGCGGCGTGACGACGGCGGTGGCAGGGGCCGCCGGCGTCGCCAGCGCAGCACCTTCGGTCGCCGGCTGGGCTGCGGCGCCGCCGGCCGTCAGCAGCAGCGCCGCTGCCAGCGCCGCGCCGCCGAGCCATTGGTGAATCACTTGCCGTGGGGGTCGCATCGCCGCTCCTGCTGCGCAACGTCAGCGCGACGCCGGCGCACGCGTGTATTCGTTCTGGCCCTTGGCGCGCGTCGTTGATCTGCTCGCGCCAGCTCGATCTCGTCGCCCGGCTTCCAGCCCGGCGCGAGGAAGGCGGTGTGGCTGTTGTTCCAGACCTTGGTATCGACCTTGCGGCCGGTTTCGAGCGTCTGTTCGCGCTCGCCGCAGCCGGCGAGCGCACCCGCGGCCAGCAGCCAGACCCAGCAGAAGGCGTGCGCTCATGACTTGGTCGGCTCGGTTCGAGGCGGGCGCAGGCGCGCCGCCGGTCGGGCGGCCATAGGCCGTACCCCAGCCCCAGACTTCGCTGCCCTTGCCGCGCACCAGCACCCGCTGGCGGAAGATGTCGGCAATCATGTCGCCGTCGCCGCCGAGCAGCGCCTTGGTCGAGCACATCTCGGCGCACACCGGCAGCTTGCCCTCGGCCAGGCGGTTGCGGCCGTACTTCTCGTACTCGGCATGCGAGCCGTTGTCCTCCGGACCGCCGGCGCAGAAGGTGCACTTGTCCATCTTGCCGCGCAGGCCGAAGGTGCCGTTGGTCGGAAACTGCGGCGCGCCGAACGGGCAGGCATAGCTGCAGTAGCCGCAGCCGATGCAGATGTCCTTGTCGTGCAGCACCACACCCTGGTCGGTGCGATAGAAGCAGTCGACCGGGCACACCGCCATGCACGGTGCATCGCTGCAATGCATGCAGGCGACCGAGATGCTGCGTTCGCCGGGCACCCCGTCGTTCATCGTGACGACACGTCGCCGATTGACGCCCCAGGGCACGTCGTGCTCGGCCTTGCAGGCGGTGACGCAGCCGTTGCACTCGATGCAACGCTCGGCGTCACAGATGAATTTCATTCTTGCCATGAAAACACTCCAGTAACCTTGTGCGCTGAGCCCGGGCTCAAGCGGCCTTCTCGATCTGACAGACCGTGGTCTTGGTTTCCTGCATCATCGTGACGCTGTCGTAGCCGTAGGTCGTCGCGGTGTTGACCGCCTCGCCGCGCACCACCGGGAATGCACCGTCCGGGTAGTAGGCCTTGCAGGTCGACGCCCTGCCACTTGCCGGAGAAGTGGAACGGCAGGAAGACGGTCTCGCGGTCGACCCGCTCGGTGACCATCGCCTGCACCTCGATGCGCGCCCCGGTCGGCGTCGTGACCCAGACCCGGTCGCCGTTGCGGATGCCGCGGTCATTGGCAGTGGCCGGATTGATCTCGACGAACATCTCCTGCTGCAGTTCGGCCAGGAAGCGGTTCGACCGGGTCTCCTCGCCGCCGCCCTCGTACTCGACCAGCCGGCCCGACGTCATGATCAGCGGGTACTGCTTGCCGATGTCGGCGTTCTTCTCCTGCACGCTCTTGTAGAGCGTGGGCAGGCGCCAGAAGGCCTTCTTGTCGTCGTGGGTCGGGTACTTGGCCACCAGGTCCGGACGGGTCGAGTACAGCGGCTCGCGGTGCTGCGGAATCGGATCCGGGAAGTTCCAGACCACCGCACGCGCCTTGGCATTGCCGAACGGATGGCAGCCATGGTTCTGCATCACCACGCGCTGGATGCCGCCGGACAGGTCGGTCTTCCAGTTCTTGCCCTCGGCCAGCGTCTTCTCCGCATCGGTCAGCTCGTCCCACCAGCCGAGCTTCTTCATCAGCACGTGGTCGAACTCGGGATAGCCGGTGGTGATGTCGGCGCCGAGCGAATGCGAACCGTCCTCGGCCAGCAGGCTCTCGCCGTTGCGCTCGACCCCGAAATTGGCGCGGAAGTTGCCGCCCGCCGTTCATCACGTGCTTGGACGTGTCGTACAGGTTGGGCGAACCCGGGATGGCGCAGTTCGGGGTTGCCGAAGCACGGCCACGGCAGGCCGAAATACTCGCCGTCGAGCTTGTAGCCGGTCTCCTTGTCGATGCCGCCCTTGGCCTGCAGCGTCTTGACATCGAAGACATGCATGTTGCGCATGTGCGCCTTCAGCCGCTCCGGGCTCTGGCCGGTATAGCCGATCGTCCACAGGCCGCGGTTGATCTCGCGCAGCGTGTCCTCGATGTCCGGCTCGGGCATGCCGGCCTTGGCCGGCGACGAGCTTGATCTTGCTGCCGACCAGCTGCTTGTCGAAGCCGAGCTTCTGCGCCAGCTGGTACATGATCATGTGGTCGGTGCGGCTCTCCCACAGCGGCTCGATCACCTTCTGGCGCCACTGGATCGACCGGTTCGACGCCGTCACCGAGCCCTGCGTCTCGAACTGGGTCGATGCCGGCAGCAGGTAGACCGCGCGATTCGGATTCAGGTCGCCGGCCGCACCGGGCATCGCCGCCATCGACGCGGTCGCCGACGGGAACGGATCGACCACGACCAGCAGGTCGAGCTTGTCCATCGCCTTCTTCATCTCCAGACCGCGCGTCTGCGAGTTCGGCGCATGGCCCCAGAAGAACAGGCCGCGCAGGTTGCTCTCCTGGTCGATCAGCTCGTTCTTCTCGAGCACGCCGTCGATCCAGCGCGACACCGTCATGCCGCTCTTGGTCATCATGCCCGGGCGCGTACTGCTTCTTGATCCACTCGAAGTCGACGCCCCAGATGGTCGCGAAATGCTTCCACGAGCCTTCGGCCAGGCCGTAGTAGCCCGGCAGCGAATCCGGGTTCGGTCCGACGTCGGTCGCGCCCTGCACGTTGTCGTGACCGCGGAAGATGTTGGTGCCGCCGCCGCTCTTGCCGACGTTGCCGAGCGCGAGCTGCAGCAGGCACGAGGCGCGGACGATCGCGTTGCCGATCGTGTGCTGGGTCTGGCCCATGCACCAGACGATGGTGCCCGGCCGGTTGTCGGCCAGCATCTTGGCGATCTTGTAGGTGGTGGCCTCATCGACGCCGCAGGCCTCCTGCGACCTTGTCGGGCGTCCACTTGCTCATCACATCCTTGCGCACCTCGTCCATGCCGTAGACGCGGGCGTCGATGTACGCCTTGTCCTCCCAGCCGTTCTTGAAGATGTGGTACATCAGGCCGAACAGGAACGGGATGTCGGAGCCGGAGCGGATGCGCACGAACTCGTCGGCCTTGGCCGCGGTGCGCGTGAAACGCGGGTCGACCACGATCATCTTGCAGCCGGTCTCCTTGGCATGCAGCATGTGCAGCATCGACACCGGGTGCGCCTCGGCCGCGTTCGATCCGATGTAGATCGCGACCTTCGAGTTCTGCATGTCGTTGTAGGAGTTGGTCATCGCGCCATACCCCCAGGTATTGGCGACGCCTGCAACGGTGGTCGAATGGCAGATCCGCGCCTGGTGGTCGCAGTTGTTGCTGCCCCACAGGCTCATCCACTTGCGCAGCAGGTAGGCCTGCTCGTTGTTGTGCTTGGACGAGCCGACGACGAAGATCGAATCGGGCCCGCTCTGCTTGCGCAGCTCGAGCATCTTGGCGCTGATCTCGTCGAGCGCGGTCTCCCACGAGATGCGCACATACTTGCCGCCGACCAGCTTCATCGGGTACTTGAGCCGGTATTCGCCGTGGCCGTGCTCGCGCAGCGCCGCACCCTTGGCGCAGTGCGCGCCGAGGTTGATCGGCGAATCGAAGACCGGCTCCTGGCGCACCCAGACGCCGTTCTCGACCACCGCGTCGACCGCGCAGCCGACCGAACAGTGGCCGCAGACGGTGCGCCTGACCTCGATCTTGCGCTGCCCGTCGCCTGCCACGCGGTTCGGATCGGCCGCCTCGGCCTTGCGCACGAGCGTCAGCTGGGAGGCCGCGACGCCGGCACCGACCCCGATGCCCGAGCGGCGCAGGAAGGCGCGCCGGTCCATCGTCGGGATGGCGCGTGAGACACCACGCTGCAGGCTGGCCACCAGCCCCGAACGGGCAGCCGCAGCGGTCCGGAAGAGGTCTTGCGGATCAACGTCATCGGAATTCCTTGCGCAGTCGATGGGTCAGACGCGAGCGGTCCGGTAGTAGTTCTTGACGTGCTCGGTCAGCCGGTAGCCGGTCTCCTCGCTGCGCTTGCCGGCTGCCGCCGGATCGGCCACCTGCGGCGCCTCGACGGCCCACCATGCGGCACGGCCGCCGCGACCGCGGCCAGCGCACCGGCGGTGCCGACTCCGGCGAACACCTTGCGGCGGGACAACTTCTGATCGGACTCGGACATATCGACCTCCAACTGCGGGATGGACAGGCGCGCGGGCACATGCGGCGCACATCGCTCTCGGATGATCTTAACGGGCCTGGACGATCCGCCCGCAATGCTCGGACATTCAATTCACGCATCGATGTGGACTTCGGAAAGGTCCGCAACCGGTGTCCGACAGACTGTCGCGACGAGCGCGCGCAGCGGCGCGACAGGATGACGCGAACGCCTGGCGCCGATGCGACAGTCTGTCGGGAGCCCCGGCCGCATCAGATCAGGGAATTCACTGAGTCCACTGCAGCCGCCGCGTTGCTTGGCCGCCTCGGAGGAGCCCAGGCCGGTCGCGCAGGGTGAGTACCCGATCCAGCTGCGCGCGCAGGCGGCGACGCCACTCAGCGCATTCAGGCGCCGGCGCATCAGGTACGACATCGCATCGACGGCGCCGACCAGCGCGATCATCGCGAGCAGCACGGTGCAGGTCTCGCGCATGTGGAACAGGCCGAGGTGGTAATACAGCATCTGGCCGAGGCCGCCGGCACCGACGACCCCGAGCACCGCCGCGGCGCGGATGTTGTTCTCCCACCGGTACAGCGCGTAGGAGACCAGGTGCGGCGTGATCTGCGGCAGCGTCGAGTACAGGAAGGTCGCGCAAGCGCGCCGACGCCGCGCACCCGCAGCGCCGCGGCCGGTCCGGGGTCGGCATTCTCGATGCTCTCGGCATACAGCCGGCCGAGCACGCCGGTGGTGTGCAGCGCGAGCGCCAGCACGCCCGGAAACGGCCCCAGTCCGGCCGACGATCAGCAGCAGCGCCGCCCACACCAGTTCCGGGATCGAGCGCAGGACGTTGAGCAGCCAGCGCGCTGCCGCACGCGCAGCGCGGGTCGCCGGCGCCGCCGGATGCGCTCGCCGGCAGCGCCAGCACCAGGCCGCCGACCACCGCGAGCAGCGTGCCGAGCAGCGACATCGCGAGCGTCTCGAGCGTCGCCCAGCCGGTCTGGACGAGAAAGGCCGGCTCGGTCTGCGGCGGAAAGAAGCTGGCGCCGAAGGCCGCCATCTGGCGCAGCGCGTCGAGCGACAGGAAATCGGACCAGCGCAGGTCGAGGCTGACGAAGCTGGCCAGCACCAGCAACGCGATCGCCGCGCACGATCAGGCGCGCCTGGCGGCGCGGCGGCGGTGCGGCCGGCATGCGATCGGCAGGGGTCGGCTGGATCATCTCAGTTCAGGGCGCGCCGCAGCGCCAGGCTGACCCGGTCGGACAGCGTCACCAGCGCGACGAAGACGATCAGGATGCTGCTGACCTCGCTGCCGGCGAACATCTTGGCCGCGCCGTCGAGCAGCTGGCCGAGTCCGCCGGCGCCGACGAAGCCGAGCACGACCGACGAGCGGATCGCACACTCCCAGCGGTAGACGGTGTAGCTGACGAGTTCGTTGGCGCACTGCGGCAGCGCGCCGTACAGCAGCGCCTGCAGCCGGCCGCTGCCGTTGCGCAGCAGCGCCTGCGACGGCGCGGCGTCGGTGCTCTCGAGGATCTCGGCGTAGACCTTGCCGAGCATGCCGCCGTAGGCGATGCCGATCGCCAGCACGCCGGCGGTCGGCCCGAGTCCGACCACGCGCACGAAGATCAGCGCCCACACCAGTTCCGGTATCGAGCGCAGCATCACCATCGGCCAGCGCAGCAGCTGGCGCACGAGCGCCGGCCCGCGGTCCATTCGCCCGGCCAGCGCGCTGACCGACAGCCGCGCGGTCGAACCGATCGCCAGCGGCACCGCCACCAGCCAGGCGATGCACATGCCGGCGGTTGCGATCGCCACGGTGCGCCAGGTCTCGCGCGCGAGCAGGCAGCAGAAACTCCGGCATCGGCGCGCGGCGGAAAGAACTGCGCCAGGAAGTTGCCGGTCGCCGCGAGGCTGCGCGGGTCGAACAGCGTGGCCGGCTTGAACTCGGTCAGGACCAGCAACGGCCACAGGCCGACGGCGAGCAGCAGCAGCACGCTCCAGCGGCGCAGCCAGGCCGGGTCGCGACCGACCGGAGGCGGCGCGGCGGATCGGCATCGTCGGCGGCGCGGTCGGATCGCCGTCTGAGATCGAAGCCGGCATTCGGGTCAGCGGCAGACCACCGGCGAGACGAGGACCGGCAGTGGCAACGCGAGAGTCGGCGGACGCGTGTCGGCGGCAGCTCCTGCGCCGTACAGGTCGCGCACCATGGCGTCGTCGAGTTCGGCCGGCGGCCCGTCGAAGACGACCTCGCCGTCGCGCAGCGCGACCACCCGGGCGAAGCACTGCGCGCGCCACGTCGACCTGGTGCAGGCTGCACACCAGCGTCCGGCCGGCCGTCGCGCGCCGCGTCGGTCAGGCGCGTGATCGCCTGCTCGGCGCGTGCCGGATCGAGCGCCGACAGCGGCTCGTCGACCAGCCACAGATCGGCATCGGCGACCAGCAGGCGCGCCAGGCCGACGCGCTGGCGCTCGCCGCCCGACAGCCGGTCGACGCGATCCCACAGCTTGTCGCCGAGGTCGAGCGAGGCGAGCGCCGCATGGGCGAGCGGCGCATCGCGCGGATGCCACAGGCTGCGCAGGCTGCGCCACAGCGACTGGCGCGGCAGCGTGCCGGCCAGCACCGCGGTGACGACGCGCTGGCGCGGCGGCAGCGGCGGCACCTGCGGCGCCAGGCACAGCCGGCCGCGCAGCCGCTGCCGGTCGCCGCGAACCGAGCTGCCAGGGATCGTGCGCGAACAGCTCGAAGCTGCCCGTCGGCGGACGCACGGCGCACGCCAGCACATTCAGCAGCGTCGACTTGCCGGCGCCCGAGGCGCCGATGACGGCCACCTGTTCGCCGACTGCCAGTTCGAGGTCGATGCCGCGCAGCACCGGCGCGGTCGCACGCGGTGCAGCGGCGGCATGCAGGTCGCGCAGGCGGACCGCCGGCGACGCCAGGCTCACTTCAGCAGTCCGGCGTTCTCGGCCGCAGAGCGGATGCCGCTGTAGTTCTCGACCCGGGTCGGCACGAAACTGCGTGGCGCGCTGCAGGCCGAGGATCTCCTTGCCCTGCGGCGTGGCCGGATCGAGGTCGAGGAAGGCCTGCTGCAGCTTGCTGCGCAGGTCGGCCGGCATGTCGGCGTGCACCGTCCAGTTGTAGTCGTAGTAGGTCGGCGTGGTGTAGAAGACCTTGACGCCGCTCGGTGTCGACCTTCTTGTCGGCGACGAACTTCTCCCACACCGAGATGTTGAGCGCGCCCGCATCGACCTTGCCGCTCGCCACGGCGGCGATCGTCGCGTCGTGCGCGCCGGAGAAGCTGACGCGCTTCAGGTCGACATCCGGATTGACCTTGGCCGCGAGCAGGAAGCTGCGCGGCATCAGGTGGCCCGAGGTGCTCGACTGCGAGCCGAAGCTGAGCGTCTTGCCCTTCAGGTCCTCGAGCTTGTCGATGCCGCTGCCGACGCTGGTGATGAAGACCGAGCGGAATTTCTCGTCCTCGGCGCGCTGCACCAGCGGAACCACCTTGCCGCCGGATCGCACATGCGCCTGCACGAAGGTGAAGCCGCCGAACCAGGCCAGGTCGACCTTGCGGTTGACCAGCGTCTCGACCGCCGCCGCATAGTCGGTGACCGGCGTCCATTCCACCTTCATGCCGGTGCGGCTCTCGAGATAGCGGCCGAGCGGCTCGAACTTGCGCGCCAGTTCGGTCGGCGATTCGTCGGGGATCGCGGTCACCCGCAGCACCGACTGGGCCTGGACCGACGAAGGCGCCGAGCGCGAAGCCGGCCGCGAGGCCGGCCCGGACGACGCGGCGAAGATGGAAGTCGGAGAAGATGGCATGCGTGGCTCCTGCAGATCGGGCGAAACGGGGCGCGCGCGACGCCGGAGCGCCGCCGCGGACGCGCAACTACCGCGCACGATAGCCGATGTGTCTGCTCCGCGCGCTGGCCGGGGCCGCGCGGCGGGCGCCACGCGACCGGCGATGCGCCGCCGCTGCGCCGCGTGGCGGCGATCTGTGTCAACCTCGCGCGCTGCAACCCGCTCTCCGATCCGTCCCGTGTCCGACTCCGCCCCCGAACCGACTGCCCCGGCTGCGCGAATGGCCGCATGCTGCGCTGCTCGTCGTCGACGACGAGCCGGGCATGCGCAACTTCCTGACCAAGGCGCTGGCGCCGCGCTGCGCCGAGATCCACGCCGCCGGCAGCGCCGAGGAGGCCGACACGCTGGTGCGCCGGCACCGCTTCGACCTGGTCATCCTCGACATCACCCTGCCCGGCCGATCCGGCATCGAGTGGCTGCGCGACCTGCGCGAACAGGGCTTTGCCGGCGAGGTGGTGCTGGTGACCGCCTTCGCCGACCTGAACACCGCCATCGAGGCGCTGCGCGCCGGCGCGTCGGACTTCATCCTGAAGCCGTTCCGGCTGACGCAGATCCTGAATGCGGTGCAGCACGGACTCGAGCGCTCGCAGCTCAAGCGCGAGAACTGGGTGCTGCGGCGCAGCCTGTCGCAGCACCACGCGCCGGCCGATGCACTGATCGGCAGCTCGCCGCAGATCGCCGCGCTGCAGGACGCGCTGCGGCGCAGCGCGCCGGTGGCGAGCACGGTGCTGCTGAGCGGCGAATCGGGCACCGGCAAGGAGCTCGCCGCGCTGGCGCTGCATCGGCTCAGCCCGCGCGCCGACGGTCCGTTCGTGCCGGTCAACTGCGCGAGCATCTCGCCCGAACTGGTCGAGAGCGAATTCTTCGGCAGCGCCGGCACGCGCGAGCGGCAAGAGCCGCGACGGCCTGTTCTTCTACGCACGCGGCGGCACGCTGTTCCTCGACGAGATCGCCGAGCTGCCGCTCGCGCTGCAGGCCAACCTGCTGCGCGTGCTCGACGACCGGCGCATCCGGCCGGTCGGCAGCGAGCAGCAGATTCCGGTCGATGTGCGCATCGTCGCGGCGACCAACCGCACGCTCGCCGACGAAGTCGCGGCCGGGCGGTTCCGCAACGACCTGTACTACCGACTGCAGGTGGTCGAGATCACCCTGCCGCCGCTGCGCACGCACAAGCACGACATTCCCGAGCTGGTTGCGCACTTCATCGCGACGCTGGCGCCGCAGCTCGGCGTCGCGCCGCTCGACGATCACGCGGACGAGCTGGCCTACCTGCAGCAGTACGACTGGCCGGGCAACGTGCGCGAACTGCGCAACCTGATCGAGCGCTCGCTGATCCTCGGCGGGCTGAATGTCTCGGCGCTGTACGCGCTGCCGCGCGCCCGCCGGCTGCCGTCGCACCGGATGCGCCGCTCGATCTGCACGCGCATGGAGAAGCAGCACATCCTGGCGGTGCTCGAATCGGTCGCCGGCGACAAGACCCAGGCCGCGCAGCTGCTCGGCATCTCGCGCCGCACGCTCGAGCGCCGGGTCGCCGAATGGTCGTGAACCGGGCGCCGTGCGGTGCGCGCCGGGCCGTCCGCGACCTGTCGGTGCGCGGCAAGCTGCTGGCGCTGGTGCTGCTGCCGCTGCTGGTCGTGCTGCCGCTGCTCGGCGCGATCCTGCTGCTGTGGGGCGATCAGGCGATCGACCGCATGCTGATCACCAAGGTGCGCAGCGACCTGGCGGTCGCCCAGGGCTATTTCGAGCGCGTGCTGGGCGAACTGCACGGCAGTGCGGTGGCGATCGCCGATTCGCACGCGCTGCACCTGGCGCTGGCCGGAAGCCGGCAGCCAGGCCGATGCGTGCCGATGCGATGGTGCCGCTGCTGCAGACCTACAAGCTGCGCAACCAGCTCGACTTCATCAACCTGCGCAGCGCCGACGGCGAGCTGATCGCCACCGACAGCGGCAGCCCGACCCGCTCCGACCGGGGCTCGCCGGCGCACCGCGCGGTCCGGACTGCACCTCGCAGCGCGACGATCGAGGTGCTCCAACCCGACCAGCTCGCCCGGCTGGCACCCGCACCTGCTGCCGCGCGTGGCGGTGCCGCTGCTGCCCACGCGCAACGCCGCCGCGGTGGCCGAGGGCGTCGCTGGAAGAACGCGCGCTGGTGCTGCTGGCGGCCGAGCCGATCGTCGATCGCGAGGGCGAGCGCCTTGGCTGGATCCAGGCCGGCCTGCTGCTCAATCGCAACCTGCCGTTCATCGACCACATCAACGAGATCGTCTATCCGGAGGGTTCGCTGCCGTTCGGCAGCCGCGGCACGGCGACCCTGTTCCTCGACGACGTGCGGATCAGCACCAATGTGCGCCTGTTCGGCACCGATCCGGGCAACCCGCAGGATCGGCCAGCCGCGCGATCGGCACCCGGGTCTCGCTCAGCGTGCGCGAGGCGGTGCTCGGCCGCGGCGACACCTGGCTCGATCGTGCCTTCGTCGTCGACGACTGGTACGTGTCGGCCTACCAGCCGCTGACCGACGGTTCCGGGCGGCGCGTCGGCATGCTGTACGTCGGCTACCTGGAGCAACCCTTCACGCTGCTCAAGTACGCGGTGCTGGCCAGCATCGGGCTGATCTTCTTCGCCGTCATGATTGCCGCGGCGATCTTCTCGTTGCGCGCCGCGCGCACCATCTTCGCGCCGCTGGAGCGGATGGCACAGACGATGCGCCGGGTCGAGTCGGGTGATCTCGATGCACGCGTCGGCGCGGTTTCACAGGACGACGACGTGGGCCGGCTGGCCGGCCACTTCGATCACCTGCTCGATGCGATCCGCGACAAGACCGAGGCGCTGCAGCGGCTCAACAGCGAACTCGACGTCAAGGTCGAGCAGCGCTCGCAGGCGCTCGAGGCGGCGCAGGACCAGCTGCTGCGCTCGGAAAAACTGGCCGCGGTCGGCCAGCTGACGGCCAGCATCGCGCACGAGGTGAACAACCCGATCGCGGTGATCCAGGGCAACCTCGACCTGCTGCGCGAACTGCTCGACCCGGCCAGCGTGGCATCGGTCCAGACCGAGCTGGCGCTGCTCGACGAGCAGGTCGAGCGGATGCGGCTGATCGTGACCAAGCTGCTGCAGTTCGCGCGTCCGACCGAATATGCCGGGTATGTCGACGCGGTCGACCCGGCCGATGCGGTCGAGGATTGCCTGGTGCTGGTGGCGCACCTGCTCGCAACGACGCGCATCGAACTGCAGCGCGACCACCGGGTACGTCAGCGGGTCGCGATCAACCGGCAGGAACTGCAGCAGGTGCTGGTCAACCTGCTCGTCAACGCCATCCATGCCATGCCCGGAGGCGGCACCCTGCGCCTGACGACGCGCGACTGGGGCGAGCCGCCGCACGGAGCCGAGATCGTGCTGACCGACAGCGGAGTCGGCCTGCCGGCCGGCAGCCGAGCCGAGCTGTTCCAGCCGTTCGTGACGCGCCGGCCGGGGGGCACCGGTCTCGGCCTGTGGATCAGCCGCAGCATCGTGGAACGCTATGGTGGCGACATCAGTGCCGCCGATCGGGACGACGGGATCCGCGGCGCGGTCTTCACCGTGCGACTGCGCAGCGAGGCACCGAGCGACTGAGGTCGATCGCGCTGGCCCGGCGGACGCGAAGCAGGCGGCCCGGCTGCTCGCCACCGGGACGGCCCCTCACTCGATCATGTCGAAGGCCTGGGTCTCGATCAGCATGAAAGCCTCGGTGAAGGCGGCGACGGCCCGGTACAGCGCGCGCCGCCGGATGGGCCGCGACCGCCTCGCACAGGCCGCCGACCCAGGGCTGCAGGTGCGTCGCGGAAGAAGCGCCGCTGCTGCTCGAGGTTGCTGACCGCGAGGTCGTCGCCGGCGATCAGGTAGCGCATCACCTCGAGACCGTGCGCGATGTGGTCCTCGGTCTCGGACCGCGTCTCGTCGCGGGCCAGGCCGAGCCGTGCCAGGTCGCCGCGCAGCGCCGCCAGCGGCTTCTCGTTCAGATAGCCGGCCAGGTAGAACGAGCCGTACAGCATGATCTCGGAACGTCCGAGGCCGAGGAACAGCGCCTCGTACTCGTCGGTCGCCGCCGCCACGTCGGTCTCGCGCATCGCGCCGACGAGCGCCTGCCACGGTCGCCTCCAGGAAGCCGCCGGCTTCCGGGCGCCTGCGTCACGGCGACCGAGAAATGCGCCAGCAACGCCGCATCCGGCGGCGCGATCCAGAGCCGCGCGAGCAGCCCGTACAGCTCGGCGCGCGCCAGTTCCTCGGCGGCGTCGGCGCCGGCCTCGGCCGGACGGATATCGGTGGGTGCGTTCATGCGACAACCGGCATGGGTGGGAAGGTGACGACCGGCATCACAGCTCGCCGATCCGGACTTCCGCCGGATTGGTGTGCAGATCGATGACGCGGCAGTCGCCGCACATGCGCAGCCGCTCGAGCGCGGCGCCCTGGAACATCGAATGGCCGGCCAGCTTGCCGATCATCGACTCGATCGCCATCAGGGTGCCGAACGGCTTGCTGCAGCGGATGCAGCGATAGGGCTCGGCCTCGTTGAGCACGCGGGCGGACTTGCGCGCCTTGCCGCCGTCGGCCAGCCACAGCCGCGGCTGCAGCGTGATCGCCTCCTCCGGGCAGGTGCTGCGCGCACAGACCGCACTGCACGCAGTTCTTCTCGATGAAGCGCAGCTGCGGCTTGTCCGGGTTGTCGGCCAGCGCCGCCTCCGGGCAGGCGCCGACGCAGCTCAGGCACATCGTGCAGCGCGCGGTGTCGACCAGCAGGCTGCCGAACGGGCTGCCGCCAGCCGGCAGCGCGATCGCTTCCGGCTGCAGCGGCGCCTGGGCGAGCAGGTGCTCGATCACCAGGTCGAGCGTCGCGCGCTTGTCGGCCTGGACGCTGAAGGTCGCGGCGCGCGCCACCGACTGGGCCGGTGCGCGGCGCAGTGCCGCGTCGAGCGCGGCGGCGTCGGCGCGCGCTGACGATGCGCAGGTGCTCGCCGCTGTAGCCGAAGCCGTGCAGCAAGCGTCTGCGCCACCTCGATCTGCGCCTGCACCGCGACGCGGTACTCGGGCGCCTCCTCGTCGGTCATCAGGACCCAGACCTGCGACGCGCCGTAGGCGATCGCCGACAGCCACAGCTCGATGCCGACCGACGCGGTATGCCACAGCTCGAGCGGCAGCACGCGCAGCGGCACGCCGCGCACGCGCCGCATCGGCGCGCGCGGCCCGGCCGAGTTCGCCTGATGGCCGCAGCGCCGGCCTCGCGGCTGTGCAGCAGCAGCGCCGGATCCTTGCCGCCGGCGCGCAGATAGGTCGACGACCAGGGTGCGCATGCGCTGGCCCTGCTCGGCGGCGCGCGGCGTCGCATAGCTGATCGCGCCGCTCGGGCAGACCGTGGTGCAGGCGCCGCAGCCGACGCACAGGTGCGGCTCGACGACGATGCCGCCCGCCGTCTGCGCCGCCGGCCGGCGCCGCGCGCGGCCCTTCAGCGAGGCGTCGCTGCGGATCGCCTGCGCCGAGCAGACGTCGATGCAGGCCGTGCAGCCGATCTGCTCGTTGCGGCTGTGCGCGCACAGCTTCTGCTTGTACTGGAAGAACTTCGGCTTCTCGAACTCGCCGACCAGGTCGCGCAGCTTGAGCACCGCGTCGCAGCAACGGCGCATCACCGGCGTCGGGACCGACATGGAAATAGCCCTGCGGCGGCTGGTGCAAGGCGATCAGCGGTTCGCGCCCCAGGTCGAGCACGAGGTCGTAAGCGTTCGCGCATGCGCCTGCGGGTTCGCGCTGGAAGTCGATCGCACCGGCCGCGTCGCACGCACTGACGCAGTCGCGGTGGCTGGTGCAGCGCGTCAGGTCGATCTGGTAGCTGAAGTCGATCGCCTCCTCGGGGCAGACGTCGATGCAGGCATTGCAGCGGGTGCACAGGTCGAGGTCGATCGGATTGCCGCTGCGCCAGCTGACGTCGAAGGCGCCCAGCCAGCCGCTGATCGAGTCGACCCGGCCGGCATGCACCGCGAACTCGCGCTGCTGCGGCAGCCGCCCGCCCGGCTGCGGCAGCAGCAGCGCGACCTCGAGCCGGTCGCCGAGCAGTTCGGCGGCGCGGCTGCGCCCGGTCGGCGCTGCCGATCACCAGCACGCGCCCGGCCGAGCGGTAGCCGACGGTCGGCACCGGCTCCGGCTCGGGCAGTTGCGCCGCCGCGATCAGCGCGGCGATCTTCGGCGTCAGGCGGGCCGCGGCATTCGGCGGTCTCGGGCAGCGCATCGCGCTCCAGCCGCCGGTCTCGCGGATGTTGACGAAGCGGATCGGCCGCTCGTCGAGGCTCGGTGCGCCTTCGGTCTGCTCGTTGAGCTCGAGCGAACAGCCGGCTTTCCTGGGTGCAGGCGACGAGCAGGTCGTCGCCCGACGTGGCCGCACGCTGGAAGGCGCCGGCCTCGCGCCGGCACAGCGTGGTGTGCAGCGTCTGCAGCCCGTCGCCGGCGTCAGGATTCCTGGGCGTCGTCAGCGCCCGGGCCAGCGCCGGCGCGTCGAGCGCCATCGTCTGGTTGCAGTTGCAGATCAGGGTCTTCATCGCTCGGCTTCTCGTCGGTCGGGGGCAGCGCGGCTGCGATCGGTGGGCACGGCGGTCTCGGGCGGCGCCGCCTCGGCTGCAGCACCGGCAGTCGACCGCCGGGTCGCCGGATGCCGCGCACGGCCGGCTTGCTCTTCGTCGTCGGCGAACAGTCCGAGCGCGTGCGACTGCGCCATCCGGCGCAGCATCTCGAGCGGAATCGGATCGGGCTTGCCGTAGTCGTCGATGTAGATGTCGAGCCCGTCCATCACGTTGTAGTGCGGATCGCTGAACAGCTTCTTCATCGCCGCATTGCGCACCCCGGGATCGACGTCGCGCGCGACGAAGCGCGCATAGCTGTCGTCGCGTCCGAGCGTGCGCCACGTCGGCCAGCGTGGGTGCCGGCGGCGCGGCCGGTGCCGCCTCGCTCGGCGCAGCCGCCGGGCCTGGCACGGCTGCCGGCGGTGCAGGCGGCCCCGGCCGGACCGGTGCCACGACGGCGCCTGTCACCGGCGCCGCAGCGGCGGTCGGCTTGCGCACCACGGGGCGGATCGGTGGGCGCCGGCGCCGGCGCGGCTCGTCCGCCCTTCCGCCTCGACCTTGCGCCGCGACCAGCGCGACAGGAAGCCGTCGTCGCTCACGACGCGTCCCCGGCTCGCGCTGGTCGGGCGCGAGGAACGACGCCGGCCGGCGGCGCTTCTTCGGCTCGGGCCGGTAGTTCGCGTCGGTGTAGGCCTGCAGCCACTCGACCAGCTCGGGCGCCAGCGGCACGTTGTCGACCCGCTCCTGCGCGTCGAGCCAGCGGCCGGCCTCGTTGTACGACAGGCTGACCGCCTCCGGCCGGGCGCCTGCGACGGATCCTCGTCGTCGATGCGCCACATCACGAACCACACCGGCGCGCCCGAAGTGAGGTTCAGGTAATAGCCCTCGCCCTGGTCGGGATGCAGTTCGAGCCGGAAGCCGGGGTGCAGCGTCCGCATGCAGGCGGCCGTCGTCGCGCAGCAGCGCGGCTCGGTCGCCGAAGGCAGGCTGCTGCGCCACCACCTCGACAAGCCGGAAGCGCCAGTCTTCCCAGCGATTCGGCGCGCGCTCGCGCTCGAGCACGACGGCCACGGTGATCGACGGACGCTGCGGTCGGCATCGCCAGGTCCTCAGGTGTCCTTCGAGATGCTGATCGTCGGGAACTTGGACGAATAGTCCTTGGCGCGCTGCGCGATCTGCACCGCCACCTGGCGCGCCACCCCCTTGTACAGCCCGGCGATCTCGCCGTCCGGATCGTGCACCACGGTCGGATGGCCGTTGTCGGTCTGCTCGCGGATCGACAGGTTCAGCGGCAGCGCGCCCAGGTAGTCGATGCTCGTACTCGGCGGCCATGCGCTTGCCGCCGTCGCGGCCGAAGATGTGCTCGACGTGGCCGCATTGCTCGCACACGTGCACCGCCATGTTCTCGACGATGCCGAGGATCGGCACGCCGACCTTCTCGAACATCTTGATGCCCTTCTTGGCATCGAGCAGCGCGATGTCCTGCGGCGTGGTGACGATCACCGCGCCGGTCAGCGGCACGCGCTGGCTGAGCGTGAGCTGGATGTCGCCGGTGCCGGGCGGCATGTCGACGATCAGGTAGTCGAGGTCGCCCCAGTTGGTCTGGCGCAGCAGCTGCTCGAGCGCCTGGGTGGCCATCGGGCCGCGCCAGATCATCGCCTGGTCGGCATCGACCAGGAAGCCGATCGAGATCACCTGCACGCCGTAGTTCTCCATCGGCTCCATGGTCTTGCCGTCGGCCGACTCCGGGCCGGCCCTCGATGCCCATCATCATCGGCAGGCTCGGGCCGTAGATGTCGGCATCGAGGATGCCGACCGAGGCGCCCTCGGCGGCCAGCGCCAGCGCCAGGTTGACGGCGGTCGTGCTCTTGCCGACGCCGCCCTTGCCGGACGCCACCGCGACGATGTTCTTCACCTTGGGCAGCAGCTGCACGCCGCGCTGCACCGCATGCGCGACGATCTTCGTGCTCAGGTTGGCGCTGACGTTCTCGACGCCGGCCACGCTGCGCGCGGCGCCGATCAGCGCCTTGCGCAGCGCCGGCAGCTGGCTCTTGGCCGGATAGCCGAGCTCGACGTCGAAGGCGACGTCGCCGCCATCGATGCGCAGGTTCTTCAGCTGCCGCGTCGAGACGAAATCGGTGCCGGTATTCGGATCGATCACCGTCTTGAGCGCGTCGAGCACGGTCTGTTCACTGAGGGGCATGTGGCGTCGTCGAGGGTGCCGAAAGCGGAATCGACGAGTTTACCGGCTGCACCCTTCCGGGGCTCCCACAGGGGAATCGGCGCCGGGCACCGCGGGTGACGCCGCGGTCTGCGCAGCGTCGTCGCGGTGGGTGAGCTGCCGCGACATCGAGCCGGGCCAGCTGCCCGCAGCCGGCATGCGGCACCTAGAATCATTGCCCGGCCCGCGCGCCGGTCGAATTCTTCCCGCTGCCACGGCGCGCGAGCGCCGCGATCGAGACACCATGAGCCGACAGATCTTCGTCACCACCGCCCTGCCCTACGCCAACGCGCCGTTCCACATCGGCCACATGATGGAATACATCCAGGCCGACATCTGGGTGCGGTTCCAGCGCATGCAGGGCCATGCGGTGCACTTCGTCTGCGCCGACGACGCCCACGGCGCGCCGATCATGATCGCGGCCGAGAAGGTCGGCAAGACGCCGCAGCAGTTCGTTGCCGAGATCGCCGCCGGGCGCAAGCCGCTACCTGGACGGCTTCCACATCGCCTTCGACAACTGGCACTCGACCGACGCGCCCGGAGAACCACGCAGCTGGCGCAGGACATCTACTGCGCGCTGCGTCGCGAAGGGCCTGATCTCCGAACGCACGATCGAGCAGTTCTTCGACCCGGTCAAGGCGATGTTCCTGCCCGACCGCTACATCAAGGGCGAATGCCCGCGCTGCGGCGCCAAGGACCAGTACGGCGACTCCTGCGAGGTCTGCGGCGCGGTCTACTCGCCGACCGAGCTGAAGAACCCGTATTCGGCGCTGCAGCGGCGCCACGCCGGTGCTCAAGAGCAGCGCGCATCACTTCTTCCTGCTCAGTTCGCGCCGCTGCATCGACTTCCTGCAGCAGTGGACGCACGAGCCGGGCCGGCTGCAGCCCGAGGTGCTGAACAAGATCAAGGAGTGGTTCGCCGTCGACGAACACGGCCACGGCGGGCTGGCCGACTGGGACATCAGCCGCGACGCGCCCTACTTCGGCATCCGCATTCCGGATGCACCGAGGACAAGTACTTCTACGTCTGGCTCGATGCGCCGGTCGGCTACCTGGCCTCGCTGAAGAACCTGTTCGACCGCCGCGGGCAGGATTTCGACGCCTTCATGGCCGATCCGAAGACCGAGCAGGTGCACTTCATCGGCAAGGACATCACCTACTTCCACACCCTGTTCTGGCCGGCGATGCTGCATTTCAGCGGCCGCAAGACGCCCGACCACATCTTCGTGCACGGCTTCATCACCGTCAGCGGCGAGAAGATGAGCAAGAGCCGCGGCACCGGCATCTCGCCGCTGCGCTACCTCGAACTCGGCATGAACGCCGAGTGGCTGCGCTACTACATCGCCGCCAAGCTCAACGCGCAAGGTCGAGGACATCGACTTCAATCCCGACGATTTCGTCGCCCGCGTCAACAGCGACCTGGTCGGCAAGTACATCAACATCGCGAGCCGCGCGGCCGGATTTCGTTGCCAAACGCTTCGAAGGGCGGCTGTGCGCCGAGCTCGACGCGACCGGCCAGTGCGCTGCTCGACGGGCTGCGCGGCGCAGGCCGATGCGATCGCGACGCTGTACGACGAGCGCGAATTCGGCAAGGCGCTGCGCGAGGTGATGCTGCTGGCCGACCGCGTCAACGAGTATGTCGACCAGAACAAGCCGTGGGAGCTGGCCAAGCAGCGCCGACGATGCGGCCGCGCTGCACCGGGTGTGCAGCATCTGCATCGAGGCGTTCCGGCTGCTGACGATCTACCTGAAGCCGGTGCTGCCGGCGCTGGCCGCGCAGGTCGAGGCCTTCCTGCAGGATCGAGCCGCTGCAGTTCGCCGATGCGGCGCGCCTGCTCGGTGAGCACGCGATCGGCAGCTACCAGCACCTGATGCAGCGCGTCGATCCGAAGCTGCTCGACGCGCTGCTCGAGGCGCCGGCCGAGGCCAGGGCCGCAGCACCCGGCGGCGAGGAGATCGCGCCCGAGATCAAGATCGACGACTTCGGCAAGATCGACCTGCGGATCGCGAAGATCGTCGACTGCGAGACGGTCGCCGGGCTCGGACAAGCTGCTGCGCCTGACGCTCGACGTCGGCGAAGGCCGCATGCGCAACGTCTTCTCGGGCATCAAGAGCGCCTACGAGCCGCAGGATCTGATCGGCAAGCTCACCGTGCTGGTGGCCAACCTGGCGCCGCGCAAGATGAAGTTCGGCCTCAGCGAAGGCATGGTGCTGGCAGCCAGCCATGCCGACGAGAAAGCCCAGCCCGGCATCTACATCCTCGAGCCGTGGCCGGGCGCCGAACCGGGCATGCGCGTCCGCTGACGACACCTGCGCCGGGCGCCCATGATCCGGTTGCGGTTTCGTCCGCGCCTGCTCGATGCGCTGCGCGGCTACCGCCGCGCCGATCTGGCAGCCGACGTCGCAGCCGGCTTCACGGTCGGTATCGTCGCGCTGCCGCTGGCGATGGCGTTCGCGATCGCCTCCGGCGTCAGGCCCGAACAGGGCATCTTCACCGCGATCGTCGGCCGGCTTCCTGATCGCCGCGCTGGGCGGATCGAATGTGCAGATCGGCGGCCCGGCCGGCGCCTTCATCGTGATCGTCTACGGCATCGTCGAACGCTACGGGCTGACCAACCTGCTGATCTCGACCGCGCTGGCCGGCGTGATGCTGTTCACGCTCGGCCTGTTCCGGCTCGGCGCACTGGTGCGCTACATCCCGGTCTCGATCATCATCGGCTTCACCAATGGCATCGCGGTGCTGATCGCCCTGTCGCAGCTGCGCGACCTGCTCGGCCTGCGCGTCGACCGGCTGCCGGCCGATTTCTTCACCCAGATCCAGACCCTGGGCCGCCATGTCGACAGCTTCGAGCCCTGGGCGCTGGCGACTGGTCTGGCGTCGCTGACCTGGTGGCCGTCTGGCCGAAGCCCGGCGCGGCCGCGCCGGCCGGGGCGCGTGGAGCCGGTGCCGCGAACCGGCTGCGCACGCTGGCCTCGCGCCTGCCCGGGCCGATCGTCGCGCTGGTGCTCGCCACGCTCGTTGCCCGGCTGGCCGAGCTGCCGCTCGAAACCATCGGCTCGCGCTTCGGCGGCATTCCCCAGGGTCTGCCCGAGCTCGCCCTGCCGCCGTTCAGCTGGGCCGGCGCCAAGCAGCTGTTCATCCCGGCGCTCACGATCGCGTTGCTCGGCGCCATCGAATCGTTGCTGTGTGCGCGCGTCGCCGACAACCTGGCCGACGTGCCGCGCCACGATCCGAACCAGGAGCTGATGGCCCAGGGCATCGCCAACATGGTGGTGCCGTTCTTCGGCGGCATACCGGCCACCGGGACGATTGCGCGCACCGTCACCAACCTGCGCGCCGGCGCACGCACCCCGATCGCCGGGATCGTGCATGCGGCCACGCTGCTGGCCGTCGTGCTGGTGGCCGCACCGCTGGCCGAGCACGTACCGCTTGCCGCCCTGGCCGGCATCCTGCTGTTCGTCGCCTGGAACATGGGCGAGTGGCGCGAATTCGCGCACCTGCGCCGCTTCAGCGGCGCCTACCGCATCGTGATGGTCGGCACCTTCTTGCTGACCGTCATCTTCGACCTGACGGTGGCGGTGCAGGTCGGTCTCGTGCTGGCCTGCATCTTCTTCATCTACCGGATGGGTACGCTGTTCCGGGTCGAACCGGTGCAGGCCGCGGGTGCGCCGTCCGACGTGCGGATCGTGCGGCTGTACGGTGCGCTGTTCTTCGGCGCAGTCGTCAAGGCCGAGGAGCTGGCCGATCAGCTGCCCGCGGGTACGCGGGCGCTGGTGGTCGAGGCGAACCGGCTGATGCTGATCGACGCCTCCGGCCTCGACGCTCTGAAGCAACTGCAGCGCAGCTGCTCACGCCGCGGCGTGCGGCTGCTGTTGTGCGAATTCAACGAGCAACCGCTGAGCCTGATTCGCCGCACCGGTTTTGCCGACACCCTCGGGCGCGACAACCTTCATCCGACGCTGGCCGATGCGCTGCGTGCGCTCGCGTGAGCCGGTTCAGCCGAGTTTTCTCCAGCGTTTGCCGGAGCGCGCGAGCTTGCGCATCGCCGGCAGCGCGGCGTCGAGCAGCGCGTCGCGGCGCGCCAGCAGCCAGCCGAGCGCGAACCATCGCTGCGGATCGCGCTCGCGCGCTTCGGCGCTGCTCTGCAGCGCAGTCGCCACGTCGTTGAGCTCGCCGAGCCGGTCCTGCGCCACGCGCAACGGCCCGACCGCCGCCCGGGTCGACTTGCGCCCGAGCACACTCGAAGCCATCTCGGCGGCGTAACGCAGGCGTTTGACGCGCTTGCGCAGCGCATGGCGTGCAGCCGTGTCGAGCTCGCCCACCCGACCGGCGTCGCGTGCGACCGAGCGCTGCCATTTGAGCAACCGGCGACGCAGCTGCTTGCGCAGAGAGATCGACAGGGCCTGCGGCGGCGCGGCCGCCGCCACGGCAGCGGCCGTCCCACGCGGTTGCGCGGTGGCAGGTTGTGGCACCGGCGGCAGACCGACCGCAATCAGGTCGAGCAGCAGGTGCTGGCTGGCCGGCGATCGCACCACTTCGACCGCCGATGGCGAGTCGTCCCCCGGCTGCGCCGGCAGGGCGGCGAAGCCCGACCCGGGCGCAACCTCGTGCAGCGCCTGGGCCACCGAGGTTGCCAGCGGACCGTCCAGCACGCTGCGATCGCGCAGCGCGCCGAGTTCGCCGAACAGCCGTTTGGCCGGACCGGCGATCGACTGCGCCAGCGCCTCGGCCTGCGGATCGTCGGCAAACAGCTCCAGGGCGCTGCGCAGGCGGCGCAGGCCGACGCGAAGCTGGTGCACGTGCCCGGCGTCGTGGCGACCGCTCGCGATCTGGGACGCATTGGCCAGGATCTGTTCGCGGCAGCCCCTGATCGCGCTGCGCAGTGCCTCCAGCGCGCTGTCTTGCGGATCGAGGTCGAAGCGGGCCGCCTTGCGCGGCGGCGCAACCGCGATTCCGCGCGCCAGCATGTCACCACGCTGCGCCTTGCTGCGCATGTCGAGCCAGCAGCCGTGGCGCAGCGCCCAGCGCCGGGCCACGTCGATCACCGCCAGCGGATGGCCGCGTTCGAGCTCGATCTCGAGTTCGCATAACGCGATGCGCTCACCGTCGGCCTGCAGATCGCCTTCGTCGAAGGCGAGTTCGACGCTGCCATGGCGACTGCGCAGCGTCCGCGTGAGGCGACGCACATCGCTGCGAAAGCTGCAGCGCAACGCCTGCCCCGGACGATCGCCGAGCAGGTCGAGCAGGCGGCGGCCGACCGGCTCATCCGCATGGCGCTGCGGATCGAGCGCTGGTTCCGATGCACCGTTCCGGTCGAGTCCGACCTCGGACTCGTCGCGCCCGATGCCATCGGTGGCGACGCCCTTGAGCGTCTGCACCCAGGCGCTGCCCTCGCGGCGCAGCCGCAGCGCCATCTGCGCACGCGCCAGGCTGCGCTCGGCGGTATCGAAATAGAGCGCCTGCAAGCGTTCGTGCCGGCTCGCGCCGGCCTTGCCGCTGACAAACGCTCGCACCGCGTCGCGTCGCTGCGGCGGAATCTGAAACTTCAGCTCGAATTCGATCATCGGGCGATGATAGGCAGCCGACGACCCGTCGTCGTGACGGCGGCAGCGGCGGCCGACTGCTCGCCGGCTAAAATCGAGGCTCAACTCTGGGGCCGGAAAGAACCATCGGGCCGCAATCCATGCCGCTGTTCTGGAAACACTACAAATCCGACGTCACCTCGTTCATCGAGGAACTGAAGGAAAAGCGGCCGACGCTGGAAGCCGAGCAGCGCGAAGGCCGCGCCCTGCTGTGGGATCGCCGGGTCGATCGGGATGCGCTCGAGGCTGACGCCGAGTCGAAAGTGCCGCAGCAGCCTTACGTGTACCAGACCGGCACCCGCTGATCAGCCGATGAGCCGCCCCAGCCTGGCTGCGCCGGCGTGCGGCGGCGCACCGTGCCGCTGCCGGCGATGAGGACGCTGCCTCCCACCGCGTTGCCGCCTGAAGAGAACGTGCACGCCGCCGGGCCGGCCGTGGTCGATCATGTTGCCGTCGCGCGACTGTACGGTGAACCGCTGTTCTCGCTGCCGCAGGATCTCTACATCCCGCCTGACGCGCTCGAGATCTTTCTTGAAGCCTTCGAAGGTCCGCTCGACCTGCTGCTGTACCTGATCCGCCGGCAGAACTTCAACATCCTCGACATCCCGCTCGCCGACGTGACGCGCCAGTACCTGGCCTACGTCGACCAGATCCGCAAGACCAACCTCGAGCTGGCGAGCGAATACCTGCTGATGGCAGCGATGCTGATCGAGATCAAGTCGCGCATGCTGCTGCCGCCCAGGAAGAGCGCAGACGGCGCCGAGCCGGAGGACCCGCGGGCCGAACTGGTGCGCCGGCTGATCGAATACGAGCAGATCAAGCTGGCGGCCGCGCGGCTGGATGCGCTGCCGGTGCACGGGCGCGATTTCCTGCGCGCCCAGGTTCACGTCGAGCAATCGCTGACGACGCGCCTGCCGGATGTCGATCCGGCCGAACTGCGCTCGGCCTGGGCCGACCTGATGAAGCGGGCCCGACTGACGCAGCATCACATGATCAGCCGCGAGCAGTTGAGCGTGCGCGAGTACATGAGCATCGTGCTGCGCCGGCTGCAAGGCCAGCGGTTCGTCGAATTCGAAGACCTGTTCGAGGTCGAGCGCGGGACGCCGGTGCTGGTGGTGACCTTCATCGCGATGCTCGAGCTCGCGCGCGAACGCCTGCTCGAGATCACCCAGGCCGAGGCCTTCGCCCCGATCTACGTCCGGCTCGCGTACCAGCCGGCGTGAGGCGCCGCCGTGCGCCGGGCCCGACGTGCCAGTTCAGTGCCGTTCGCTCAGCCGGCCTTGACGCCGAGCTTGAAGGCGATCATGGCGCGCAGCTTGTTCGGCACCACCGGCTTGATCAGCAGGTGGAAACCGTGCCGCTGTGCATCCTGCTCGAGCCCGCTCATCGTGCTGCCGGTGACGACGATCGCCGGAATCGGATGGCCGAAACGCTGGCGCAGTGCGGCAATCGCATCGACCCCGTTGCGGCCATCCTCGATCCGGTAATCGACGATCAGCAGGTCGGGCCTTGCCGCTGCACCTGCGGCCGCTGCGTCGGCCCAGGCCAGCGCCTTGCCAACCGTGGCGAAGCTGTCGAGTTCGGCTTGCCAGTCGTCGAGCAGCACCTCGAGTCCGGTGCGGACCGCGGGGTCGTCCTCGATCAGGACGATGCGACGACCCTGCAGCGTGACCGACGGCAGCGCACGGCGCGCTGGCATCGCAAGCGCAGTCGGACTCGGCCGCCCGGCCGGCAACGTGAGCGAAAACACCGTCCCACGGCCGGGACGGGACGACAGGCCGACCTCGGCCTGCATCAGGTCGGCGAGCCGGCGCACGATGGCCAGACCGAGGCCGAGTCCCTTGGTCTGCCGGCCGCCCGTCGCCGCCGTCATCGACGGATGCGGCTGATTCGAGCTGACAGAACTCGTCGAAGATCCGGTGCTGGTCGGCGCTTTGAATGCCCGGTCCGGTGTCCCAGACCTGCAGCACGATCCGTCCGCCGCGGCGACGCGCCCCCACCAGCACGCTGCCGTCGCTGGTATAGCGGATCGCATTGGCAACCAGGTTGCGCATGATCCGCTCGACCAGCACCGGGTCGGCGTGCACGACGTGAGCGCCGCCGCGCAGCCGCAACGCCAGTCCCTTCTCGAATGCGGTCGGCTCGAAGTGCAGCCGCAGCCGGCGCAGGATCTGCTCGACCTCGAACGGCTGCGGATCGACGCTGACACCGCCGGCGTCGATGCGCGTGATGTCGAGCAATTCGGAAAACAGCGACTCGAGCGCATCGACCGATTCGTTGATGCTATTGACGAGCTTGGCGACCGGTTCGTCCTGCACCTTGCTTCGCAATGCCTCGGCGAACAGGCCCATCGCATGCAGTGGCTGGCGCAGGTCGTGACTGGCCGCGGCGAAGAACTGCGTCTTGGCCCGGTTGGCGAGTTCGGCCGCGTGGCGCGCGTCGTCGGCTGCGCGCTTCTCGGTTCGCAATTCGGCCAGCAGCCGGTCCGCCTGCAGCTTGAGGTCGATGGCACGCTGCAGTGCCTGACGGTAGTTGCGTGCGAACAGCGTCGTCAGGCTGAAGATGAGCAGCAGGATGCCGGCCAGCTGCAGACTGTAGGAGTCGCCGACGAGCACGATGCGCAGCAGCATCGGGAAGAAGCAGAATGCACCGTAGGCGAGGAAGGTACGCGGCTGGGTGGCGAGCACCGGCACCACGACCACGCAGAAGGTGTAGACGATGATGATCAGCGCGGTCTGCTGGATGGCGTCACCCATCGGATACAGCAGCCAGGCGCTCAGGCCCCACATCGCGCCCGAAGCAAGGGTGGTCGCGTTCCACCAGCGGCGCCAGCGCTGCCAGTCGTGCAGGCTGTCGGGCTCGGCAACCAGGAACGCGCGGTGCAGCCAGGTGCGCACCGCAAGCACGAGGCAGGCCGGCAGCAGCCAGCCGGCGAGGCGGGCGGCGCCGACATCGTCCTGGTACAGCAGCGTCACGACGACGATGCCGACCAGGTTGCCCGCAAGCATCGCCGGCATGTAGTCGAATGCGCTGCGCACCTGCTCCGGCAGCGCTTCATGTGCGGGAGCCGGTGGTGGCGGATCGGCATCGCCGGCCAGCCCCGGCAGCGTCGCGGCGGACAGGGTGGTCATCGCGCCCACCCCGGCTTCAGCGCCGGCCTGCCTGATCACGCCACGAGCCGAGTCCGCCCGGCGCCTGCGACATCTGGCCGACCGCGAGCACCGCCTGGGTTCGGCTGCTGACATTCGAGCGCGCGCAGCACGGCGGCGACATGGTCCTTGACCGTTTCGACCGACAGGTTGAGCTCGCGCGCGATCAGCTTGTTCGGCTTGGCCTGCAGCAGTTGCGCGAGCACTTCGGTCTGACGCGGCGTCAGACCGAGCGCGTCGAGGCCGGCCGGCACACGCTGGAAACCGCTGCGCCAGGCGGCGGCATTGATGCTCGATGCCCCCGGATCGACACGTCGCCCCGGTCGGTAGGCCGGCGCCGCCTGGCCGCCCAGGTGCATCGGCGGCACGTAGATGCCGCCGGACATCACCATGTGCAGCGCATCGAACAGGGTGTCGTTGCTCGCGCGCTTGGGGACGAAGCCCATCGCGCCGAGATCGATCGCGCGGATCACGTCGCTGCTGCGATCCGATGCCGACAGCACGACGACCGGGATGGCCGGGTAGGCGCCGCGAAATTCGACCAGCACCTCGAAACCGTCGGCATCGCCGAGCTTCAGATCGAGCAGCACCAGATCGATGTCGGGTTCGTTACTGCAGCGCTTCGCGCGCGGTGCGTGCGCTGCTGGCGCCGATCACGTTCAGGTGCTCGCCGAGCCCCTGGATGACCTGCTTCAGCGCAACCAGGATCAGCGGGTGATCATCGATCAACAGGACCTTCATCCGGCTCTCCCACGGTCGCCTGCCGCGCCCGTGGTACCGATCGTATGCCTGCCAGCGCGCGACGCACTCCCCTCTGGTTGGGGGTATGACGCAGCGCAGCAGTCAGCGCCTTCGCGCTCGAGGCTGGGCTGCGGCGCTCAGGTATAGCGTCGCGTCAGCGATTCGGCGATGCACACCGGCTTGTCCGATCCCTCGCGCTCGATCCGCACCTCGACCGTCAGCTGCGCTCCGCCCTCCAGCGGCTGGTAGGCGAGCAGCTTCAACCGCGCGCGCAACCGGCTGTCGACCGGCACCGGGGCGGTGAAACGCACCCGGTTCAGGCCGTAATTGATCGCCCATCCGGACATCGTCGATCGCGCATCGCCGATGCCGACAGTTCGGGCACCAGGCTGAGCGTCAGAAAGCCGTGCGCGATCGTGCGCCCGAACGGACCGGCGGCGGCGCGCTGCGGATCGACGTGGATCCACTGACGGTCGCCGGTCGCCTCGGCGAACTGGTCGATGCGCTCCTGGGTGATCGTCAGCCAGTCGCTGTCGCCGAGCTCGTGACCGACCAGCTGCTCGAGCTGGCCCAGGTGCGCATAGGTCTTCATCGGTTTCCTTTCGGGGAGCGGGGTGGGCTCAGGCGTGCCTGACGGGGCGGGCGGGCGCCGCATCCCCGACCCAGTCGATGATAGGCCGCCATTGCTCGAGGTCGCGTTCGACCCGGTGCGGATTGACATCCCACAGCGTCAGGCCGCGCGCCGCGAGCTGCACGTAGATCTGGGTGTCGCGCAGCTCGCCGACGACCGGGAACGGCAGCGTGGCCAGAAAGCGGCGCAACTGGTCGGCCGCGATCGTCCCCTCCCGCACCCGCATCGCGACCAGCCCGACCCGCAGGCGCGACGCGCGCGGGTGCGCCGCCAGCTGCAGCAGGAAGGGGTGTGTCGCCTGGATGTCGAACAGGCTCGGCTGCAACGGCATCAGCACCTGGTCGGCGATCTTCAGCACCGCCTCCAGGCGCTTTCCGTGCAGCGCGGCCGGTGTGTCGAGCACCACATGGCTGGTGCCCCTGGGCGGCCTGACCACCTCCCCCTGTGCGGTGTCCCAGCCACGGATCGGTGCCGCCTGGGGCGGCCGCAGGCGCCAGCCATTGGCGCGCCGAGTGCTGGCGGTCGACATCGCCGAGCATCACGCGTCCGACCCAGCGCGGCGAAGTGCCCGGCCAGCTGCGTCGCGAGCGTCGCTTGCCGACGCCGCCCTTCGGATTTGCGATCACGATCACCGGCATCTGCCTCTCCTCGGCGGACGCACGCACGGCGTCCGGGTGCGATCGGTCGATCGGCGCAACCGCGGCGCGCCGCGACCTCGATCCGGTCATGTTAGCGTCGCGCCGCAGGCCGCGGTGCCGGGTCGGACCCGACGCTGCGCAGCATCTGCTCCGCGGTTCGAGAGGCTGCCACACGATGAACGACGACAAGATCCTGGTGCTGGTCGCCCATCCGGCGATGGAGCAGTCGCGCCTGAACCGGCGCCTGATGCGCGCCGCAGCAGCCGCCGGACCGGCGCTGCGCGAGCGCCTGGTCGTGCGCGATCTGTATGCGCTGTACCCCGACTACCTGATCGACGTAGCCAGCCGAGCGCCAGGCGCTCGCGGCCGCCCGGCTGATCGTCTGGCAGCACCCGATGCACTGGTACGGCATGCCGCCGCTGATGAAACTGTGGCTCGACGGGGTGCTCGGCTTCGGCTGGGCCTACGGCCCGGACGGGGACGCACTGCGCGGCAAGGACCTGTGGCTGGTCGCTGAGCACCGGCGGATCCGAGGCGTCGTATCGGCCCGACGGCTACAACCGCCACTTCATCGATGCCTTCCTGCCGCCGTACGAGCAGACCGCCGCCCTGTGCGGTCTGCGCTTCCTGCCGCCGTTGCTGCTGCACGGGGCGCACCGGGCCGACGGTGCGACCCTCGATCAGCATGCCGAAACCTATGCGCAGCTGCTCGAGCGCTACCCGGACTGGCCCGAGCTCGACGGACTCGACGACTGTGCCGACTGCCCGATCCCGGTCGATGCCCGCCCGCCCACCCTGCCGTACGGCGCGCGCGCGCCGCTGCCGTTTGCGCGCCATCCCGACGCCGGGTCCGGCTCAGGAGCCGACTGATGGAGCACGGCTCGTGGCTCACCGGCAGCCTGGTCTACCTGGCCGCGGCAGTGCTGGCGGTACCGCTCGCGCGGCTGCTCGGACTCGGATCGATCATCGGCTACCTCGCCGCCGGCATCGCGATAGGACCCTGGGGACTGCGCCTGGTCACCGACGCCCAGGACATCCTGCACTTCGCCGAATTCGGTGTCGTGCTGATGCTGTTCCTGGTCGGGCTCGAGCTCGAACCGCGCCGGCTGTGGGCGCTGCGCAAGCCGATCTTCGGCTGGGGCAGCGTGCAGCTGTTCGGTTCGGCTGCGCTGATGGTCGGCGCTCGGGCTGGCCGCCGGTTGGCTGGCTGGACCGCTGGCGCTGCCATGGCAGGTCGTGACCGTCGGCGCGCTCGGTCTGGCGCTGTCGTCGACCGCGATCGGCCTGGCCGCGCTGGCCGAGCGCAACCTGATGACAACCAGCTCCGGCCAGAGCGTGCTGAGCGTGATGCTGCTGCAGGATGTGGCGGCGATCCCGATCCTGGCGCTGATTCCGCTGCTCGGGCCGGGTTCGGCCGGCGCATGTCGACGGTGACCGCTTCTGGATCGATGCGGCACGTGCGATCGGCGTCGTGACAGCGATCGTGCTCGGCGGTCGGCTGCTGCTGCGCCCGACGCTGCGCTGGATCGCGAGCAGCCGCACGCCCGAGATCTTCACCGCGGCGGCGCTGCTGCTGGTGGTGGCGACCGCCGCGCTGATGCAGTGGGTCGGCCTGTCGATGGCACTCGGCGCCTTCCTGGCCGGCGTGCTGCTTGCGGAAAGCGAATACCGGCGCCAGCTCGAGACCGACATCGAGCCGTTCAAGGGCCTGCTGCTCGGGCTGTTCTTCATCGCGGTGGGCATGTCGATCGACTTCGCGGTGGTGCTGGCGCAGCCGCTGCTCGTCGTCGGCCTGGTGCTCGGCTTCCTGGCCGTGAAGGCGGCGGTGCTGTGGCTGATGGCGCGCGCGATGCCGATCCCGCCGGGCGAGCGGCCGGTCTTCGTGCTGCTGCTGGCGCAGGGCGGCGAATTCGGTTTCGTGGTCTTCCAGAGCGCGACCCAGGCGGCCGTCATCAGCCCGGCGACCAGCTCGCTGCTGATCGCGGTGGTCGCGATCTCGATGCTGCTGACGCCGCTGCTGCTGGCCTGGTCGGACCGGCTGCCGCAGCGCCAGCGCGCCGGCGCCGCGCCGGCGCTGCCCGAGATCGACGAGACGCAGGATGCGCCGGTGATCATCGCCGGCTTCGGCCGCTACGGACAGATCGTCGGGCGGCTGATGTACGCCAACGGCATCCGGCCAACGGTGCTCGATCACGATGCCGAGCAGATCGAGGCGATGCGGCGCTTCGGCTGGCGCGTCTTCTACGGCGATGCAACCCGGCTCGACCTGATGCGCATCGCCGGCGCCGAGACCGCCCGCGTGCTGGTGCTGGCGATCGACGACATCGACCAGAGCCTGCGCGTGGCGCAGCTGGCGCGCGAGCACTTTCCGCGTCTGCAGATCGTCGCCCGGGCTCGCAACGTGCGGCATTTCTTCGCGCTGCGGGCGCTCGGCGTCGAGCTGATCGAACGCGAAACCCTCGATGCGGCGCTGATGAGCGGGCGCAGCGTGCTCCAGCTGCTCGGCTGGGAGGCGCACCAGGCGCGCAATCTGGCGCTGCGTTTTCGGCGCCACACGGTCGAGCAGCTCGACGCCGCTGCGCCGCACTGGAAGGACGAGGCGCGCCTGATCGCCAGTTCCAAGCAGGCGCGCCAGCAGCTGGAGGCGCTGTTCGCGCAGGAGCGCCTCGCCGCCACCCGGACGGCTGCCGGATCCGATCCCTGGAGCCCCGAGGATGAGGAGCAGCCTCCCGGCGGGCGGCAGCCGACTCCGTGACCCCGACTCCGGTGCAAACGCAAATGCATTTGCATTAAGATCGCGACATGGAACGCTCGACCCGTCAGCGCCGCGCCGTCTTTGCCTCGCTCGCCGCCAGCGGCCGCACCCTGAGTGCGCCCGAAATCCTGGCGCTCGCGCGCTGTGAAGCGCCGGGACTGAACCTGTCGACGGTCTATCGGCAGGTCAAGGCACTCGAGTCGGACGGCGCGGTGTTGCGGGTCGACCTGCCCGGTCAGACCGCCCGCTACGAAGCGCGTTGCGACGAGGCGAGCCGGGTCGGGGCGCCAACCGTCGAAGCGGCCGCGCAACCGCACCATCATCATCATTTCCACTGCGTGGCGTGCGACGCGGTGGTGCCGATCCATGGCTGCCCCGGATCGATGCAGGAGCTCGCACCGCCCGGCTACCGGGTGGAACGTCATGACCTGGTGCTGCACGGACGCTGCGCCGACTGTGCCCGCACCCTTGCCGCATGAAACCTCTCCGCAATCAACACCGCAGCAGCCTGCTGATGAGCTCGGCAGCACAGCGCCTGGTCGGTGCGCTGGCGCTGATCGCCCTGCTCTGGATGGCCGTGGCATGGGCGCTGACGGAGCCGATGCCATGACCGCTGCTGCCACGTTCGCCGCCGCACCGCCGTTGGATCCGGGGCCTGCGCCGGGTCCGGCGCCGGCGGTGCTGATCGAGAACCTGACCGTCAGCCATCGCCAGCATCCGGCCGTCCACCACCTGAACTGCCGCCTCGAGGTCGGTTCACTGACCGCGATCGTCGGGCCGAACGGCGCCGGCAAGAGTTCGCTGCTCGATGCGCTGGTCGGTCGCATCGCCCCGAGTACCGGGCGCATCCGGCTCGGTGTGCCCGGGCGCTCCCAGGTCGCCTACCTGCCGCAGCAATCGCAGATCGACCGCAGCTTCCCGCTGTGCGTGAGCGATGTCGTGCTGCTCGGTGCCTGGCCGGCACTCGGGCTGTTCGGCGGCGCCGGTGCTGCGGTGCGGCGTCGCGCCAGCGATGCGCTGGCGCAGGTCGGCATGGCCGATCTCGGCAACCGGCTGGTGGGCGAGTTGTCGGTCGGCCAGTTCCAGCGCGTGCTGTTCGCGCGCGTGTTGCTGCAGGACGCGCCGCTGATCCTGCTCGACGAGCCGTTCAATGCGATCGACGCCCGCACCACCGCCGATCTGCTGGCGCTGGTGCGGCGCTGGCACCGCGAGGGCCGGACCGTGATCGCCGTGCTGCACGACCTGGACCAGGTGCGTGCGCATTTTCCGGGCACGCTGCTGCTGGCGCGCGAGGGCATCGCCTTCGGTCCGACCGAGCAGGTGCTGACCCTGGCCAACCTGCGGCGAGCCCGTGCCCTGGCCGAGCGCTGGGACGACGCCGCCGCCTGGTGCCACCGCGACGACAGCGCGTCGGGCGCACCGGAACCGGCCGATCCGCACGGTCATCCGCATCACCCGTCGCGGCACGACCACCGATGAGCCTGAGCGCGCTGCTGATCGATCCGTTCACCGAGTTCGGCTTCATGCGCCGCGCGCTGGTCGCCACCCTCGCCCTCGGGCTGAGTTGCGGGCCGGTCGGAACGCTGCTGGTGCTGCGCCGGATGTCGCTGGTCGGCGACGCCGTGGCACATGCACTGCTGCCTGGCGCGGCGCTCGCTTTCGTGCTGTTCGGCTATTCGCTGTGGGCGATGAGCATCGGCGGCCTGCTGGCGGCGATGCTGGTTGCCGGACTGGCCGGACTGGTGGCGCGAATGACGCCGCAGCGCGAGGACGCGAGCTTCGCCGCCTTCTACCTGATCGCACTCGCCGGCGGGGTGATGATCATCTCGACGCGCGGCAGCAGCGTCGACCTGATGCATGTGCTGTTCGGCAGCGTGCTGGCGGTCGACGACGAGTCGCTGTACCTGATTGCCGCGATCACCAGCCTGAGTCTGCTGCTGCTCGCACTGGTCTACCGCCCGCTGGTCGTCGAATGCTTCGACCCGGGGTTTCTGCGCTCGCTCGGCCGGGCCGGCGGCTGGGTGCACGGCATCTTCCTGTTGCTGCTGGTGCTCAACCTGGTCGGCGGCTTCCAGGCGCTCGGCACGCTGATGGCGGTCGGCCTGATGATGCTGCCGGCCACCGCGGCCCGCTTCTGGGCTGCCGAACTGTGGGGGCTGGCCAGCGTCGCGAGCGTGATCGCGATGGCCAGCGGCGCCGGCGGGCTGCTGCTCTCATTCCACCTCGAATGGCCATCCGGACCGGCGATCGTCCTGCTCGCGGGAGGCTTCTACCTGCTGTCGCTGCTGGTGGGCACGCGCGACAGCCTGCTCGCCCGGCTGCGCAGCCGGCGCGCCCACCGCGAGCTGTGATGCCGGGCCGCCGGGACCTGCTGCGGCTGCTGCCGCTGCTGACACTGCCCGCTGCGCTCGCAGCTCCGGCACGCGCGGCGCCGGATGCAGCGCCGCTGAAGGTGGTGGCGAGCTTCTCGATCCTGGCCGATCTGGTGCGCGAGGTGGGTGGTCCGCTGGTCGAGGTGCGCAGCCTGGTCGCACCGGGAGCCGATGCCCACGTCTACTCGCCGACACCGGCCGACGCGCAGGCGCTGGCGCGCGCCGAGTTGCTGGTTGTCAACGGCCTGCGCTACGAAGGCTGGATGACGCGCCTGGTGGGAGCCGTCGGCTACCGCGGCCCGGTCGTGGTCGCCAGCCACGGCATCCAGCCCCGCATGACGCGCGGCGGCGCCGACCCGCACGCCTGGCAGAGCCTGGCCCATGTGCGTCGCTATGTGGAGAACATCCGCGCCGGGCTGGTCGACGCGCGCCCGGCCCAGGCGGCGACGATCGATGCGCGTGCCCGCGCCTACAGCAGCCGGCTGGAAGCACTCGAGCGCGAGACGCGCGAGCGCATTGCGCGCATTCCGCCGCAGCGCCGGCGGGTCGTCACCGGGCACGATGCCTTCGGCTATTTCGTCGCCGCCTACGGCGTCGAGTTCATCGCCCCGCGTGGCTGGTCGACCGACAGCGAACCGTCGGCCGAGGCGGTGGCCCGCATCGTTCGCCAGCTGCGCGAACAGCGCGCCAGCGCCCTGCTGATCGAGACGCGCAGCGATCCGCGCCTGCTGGATCGAATTGCCAGCGAGGCGGGTGTGCGCATCGGCGGGCGGCTGCATGCCGATGCGCTGACGCCAGCCGGCGGCGAAGCCGACACCTATCTGAAGCTGTTCCGGCACAACGTCGATACGCTGATCGAGGCGCTCGGCGGCGCGGCGCCGCCAAGCGGTCGCTGAGCCCGCGCCGCAGACGCCGGTCGGTCGCTCCGGCGAGCCCGCCAACGATGCCGGAACGCGCCATGCGGCATGGCTTCGAAGCGACAATCGGGTGATGTTCTCGCCCTCCCAGCACGATGTCCGGACCTTCTTCTGCGAGAGCTGGCGCAAGCGTCGCGACGGCGCCATCGCCACACCGCTCGAGACCATTGCCGCCGACTGGATCGCCGAGCACCCCGAATACCACGCCGATCTTGGCGATCTCGAAACCGCACGGGCTGCGGTCTACGATGTCGACGCCGGCCGCAGCAACCCGTTCCTGCACCTGTCGATGCACCTGACGATCGAGGAGCAGGTCGGCATCGATCAGCCGCGCGGCATCAAGCAGGCCTACGAGCTGCTGTGCGCGCGACTCGGGTCGGCGCATCAAGCGCAGCACGAGGTGATGGAATGCCTGGGGCGCATGGTCTGGGAATCACAGCGCAGTGGGCGCCCGCCTGACGGCGAGGCCTACATCGACTGCGTCCGCCGGCGCGCAACCGGCGGCTGAGCCGCAACTGCATCGACCACAATCGCAGGCGACGCCTGCACGGAGGAATTGAATGGCAGCCTGGGCCTACGAATGTCAATCCGCCGCCGCCGAGGACGAGCGCTTCCTGGTCGCCTGCCTCGCGGTCGACTCGATGCCGGGCATGCCGGCGATCGTCAGGCTCCGGGTCGGGGATGAGTGGCGCTGTGCGAGGGTCGACCGCACGCGCCGCCTCGAGGTGCAGGCGATGCTGTTGCGCGACGTGATCGCGTCCGACGCCGAGGACTGCCCGGCGTGCGCCGAGCCGCCGCTCGCGCCCCCGGGCGAGGGTGGCACCTCGAACCGGTCGGATGGCCCGGCCGGCGGCAGCGCCCAGCGCGGCGGTCGCCAACTCCAGGCGGCAGCCATTTCGATGCACGAGCGCCAGTTCGTCGTCGTGCTCGTCACCCTCGATCTGGTGCGCAGCCCGGGCGAGGCCGAGCTGGCGATGGCCGACTTCCGCCCGCGCTTCGGCGACGTCGACATCGTGCTGATGGGTCAGCACGAAGACGGCACGCCGCAGTACCACGGCGACCCGGCGCTGTTGCAGATGCTGTCGCAGGTCCCGGTCGACCGCATGCCGTGGAAGACCCATTCGATGTGATGGAGGCCGGTGCAGCGCCGGCGGCGCCGGGGTCGACGGCGTGCGGTTTCTGCAGCAGCCCACGACCACCCGGCCGTACCGGACGGATCAGAATGCGTAGGCGAACTCGCCCTCCCTGGCGCTGACGCCGACCCGTTCGATCGGTCGTCCTTCCATCATCCGCGTCAGGAACTCGCGAGAGATCTCCGGCAGCATGGTGTTGGTCAGGATGGCGTCGATCATCCGGCCGCCCGATTCGCTCTCGGTGCAGCGCGAAACGACCAGCCCGACCACGTCGTCGTCGTAGCTGAACGGAATCTTGTAGCGTGCCTCGACCCGCTTCTTGACGCGGTTCAACTGCAGCACGACGATCTTGCCGAGCATCTCGTCGGACAAGGGGTAGTACGGGATCGTCACCAGCCGGCCGAGCAGCGCCGGCGGGAAGATCTTCAGCAGCGGCTCGCGCAGCGCCTTGGCCATGCCCTCCGGGTCCGGCATCAGGTCGGGATCCTTGCACAGGCTGGCGATCAGTTCGGTGCCGGCGTTGGTCGTCAGCAGGATCAGGGTGTTCTTGAAGTCGATCGAGCGGCCTTCGCCATCCTCCATGAAGCCCTTGTCGAAGACCTGGAAGAACAGCTCGTGCACGTCGGGGTGCGCCTTCTCGACCTCGTCGAGCAGCACCACCGAATACGGCTTGCGCCGCACCGCCTCGGTCAGGACGCCGCCCTCGCCGTAGCCGACATACCCCGGCGGCGCACCCTTCAGCGAAGACACGGTGTGCGCCTCCTGGTATTCGCTCATGTTGATCACGATCAGGTTCTGCTCACCGCCGTACAAGGCCTCGGCCAGCGCGATCGCGGTTTCTGTCTTGCCGACACCGGAGGTACCGGCCAGCATGAACACGCCGATCGGCTTCTGCGGATTGTCCAGGCCGGCACGCGAGGTCTGGATGCGCTTGGCGATCATTTCCATCGCGTGGTCCTGACCGATGACCCGTCGCGCCAGCAATTGCGGCAGCTTGAGCACCGTGTCGATCTCGTTGCGTTGCATCCGTCCGACCGGGATGCCGGTCCAGTCGCCGACGACGCTCGCAACCGCCTGATAGTCCACCGTCGGCAGGATCAGCGGGCTCTCACCCTGCAGGTCGGACAGCCGCTGCTGGACATTCTTCAGCCTGGCCACCGCCTCCGAACGGGCGCTGTCCGACAGTGCCGGACTGCCCCCTGTCGCCTCGGCGGCGCCCGCCTCGAGCGCGCTCCCGGTGCCCTCGACCGGCCGCATGCCGTCGCGCAGCGACGATCGCAGCGCGAGCAGTTCGTCGACCAGCGCCCTTTCCTCGCCCCATCGCTTCTCGAGCGTGGCCAGGCGCTCGCGTTCGATCGCGAGCGCAGCGGTCACGCCATCCTCGCGCTCGCCGACCGCGATGCCGATCGCCTTCTCGCGCCCGATGATGCCCGCCTCGGTTTCGAGCGACTCGATGCGCTTGCGGCAGTCGTCGACCTCGGGCGGCACGGCGTGCAGGCTGACCGCGACCCGCGCGCACGCCGTGTCGAGCAGGCTGACCGCCTTGTCCGGAAGCTGTCGTGCCGGGATGTAGCGATGCGACAGCTTGACCGCTGCCTCCAGCGCCTCGTCGAGGATCTGGGCCTTGTGGTGCTTCTCCATCGTCGAAGCCACACCCCGCATCATCAGGATGCCCTTGATCTCGTCAGGCTCATCGACGGTGACGCTCTGGAATCGTCGCGTCAGCGCCGGATCCTTTTCGATGTGCTTCTTGTACTCCGCGAAGGTGGTTGCACCGATCGTGCGCAGCGTGCCGCGCGCGAGCGCCGGCTTCAGCAGGTTCGCCGCATCACCGGTACCGGCTGCGCCACCGGCGCCGACCAGTGTGTGCGTCTCGTCGATGAACAGGATGATCGGCCTGGGACTCGCCTGCACCTCGTCGATCACCGAGCGCAGCCGCTGTTCGAATTCGCCCTTCATGCTGGCCCCGGCCTGCAGCAGGCCGACATCGAGCGCGCGCAGTTCGACCTCCTTCATGCTCGGCGGCACATCGCCACGCGCGATGCGTTGCGCGAAGCCCTCGACCACGGCGGTCTTGCCGACTCCGGCCTCGCCGATCAGGATCGGGTTGTTCTGGCGCCGGCGCATCAGGATGTCGATGACCTGGCGAATCTCGTCGTCGCGGCCGACGATCGGATCCATCTTGCCGCTGCGCGCCTGCTCGGTCAGATCAACGGTGAATTTCTTGAGTGCTTCCTGCCTGCCCATCTGCGCCGGGCCGACCGCGCCCGACGCCTCGCCCGGAACCGCGCCGCCGCCGACGTTCGAGCCGTCGCGCGCCCCGAGTGCGTCCTCGGCCGAGCCCTTCACGATGCTGGCGAAGTTGTCGGCCAGATCGTCACCCTTGATCTTGCGGAATTCGCCGCTGATTGCGTGCAGCGCATTGCGCAGGTTCTGGGTCTTGACGGCACCGAACAGCAGATGCCCGGTGCGCACCGCGGCCTCGCCGAACATCAGCGTGCCGTACAGCCAGCCGCGTTCGGTCGCGTCCTCGATCAGCGGTGAGAAATCGGAGATCGCGGTCGCGCCGCGCGGCAGCGTGTCGAGCGCCACCGTCATGTCCGATGCCAATCGCGACGCATCGACGCTGTAGTGCTTGAGGATGCGGTGCAGGTCGGTATCGGGAACCTGGATCAACTGGTGCAGCCAGTGAACCAGCTCGACATAGGGATTGCCTCGCAGCTTGCAGAAGACCGTCGCCCCCTCGACTGCCTTGTACGCGACCGGATTGAGCTTGCCGAACAGGGCGACGCGACTGATTTCACTCACGCTGGTTCTCCTTCGGGTCCTGCCATCCGATGCAATCTCTTGCGGGCCGGCTCGCCGGTGGCACATCGAACCGGCGCGTTTGCACTGTAGGCCATGGTCACCGGTTTGAGCAACCGCAGATCCGCGTCGCGAGACGGTGCCGCACGCGCCGCGTCGGGCCGGCCTTCAAAGCACGAGCAGCACCAGATCGTCGACCGCGTCGATGTCGGCCCGCGGCGATCCGAGCCAGCTGCTCCAGCCGAGCCGGCCGGAGCGACCGAGCGAGGTCGCCGGCACCTCGCTGCGTCTGAGCAGCAGCTGCAGCTCGCACGACAGCTCGTAGCCGCAGTAGCTTCGCACCCAGTCCTTCAACCGCTCCAGGCTGCGTCCACCCGGCAGGAACCGCTCATAGCCCGACAGGTCAAGCGGTCCGACGACGATCCGGAACCGGCTCTGGCAGTCCCACACGCGCGAACCGACGACCGAGGTGACGCCCAGCCGCGCGTTCGGCTGGCCGGCGCCGATCCGGGTCGTCGCGTCCGGCGGCAGCTTCATCCAGTGCGGCCGCCACTGCTCGACATGCGCGCCGACCCGGAAGAAGTTGCCGATGATGCGCGCCAGACCTTCGGCGTTGCGCACCTGGTTGGCAAGCAGTCCGGTATGGGCTCGACGCGCGAAATCGGGCACCGCATCGCGCCCCTGCATCGCCGCGCCGGCATAGCCCGCCAGTGCGGCCAGCCGGTCACCGAACGGATCCTGTTGCGGGCGGTCGAGGCTGACGGTGGGCTGTGCATCGGCCCATGCGCGGTAGAACATCGCGAAGAAGCGATGGTGGAAGATGTCGAGGAAGCGAACGATCGTGCGGTCGCCGTGATTGCGCAGGCGATCGCGTGCGAACTCGGTCAGGTGCAGCGGCAACGGCCCGTTCGGGCCGGTCAGTCCGGAGAAGTTCGCGAGCAGCCGCGGTTTGCCGTCGGCCGGCAGATCGAGTGCGGCGAGCGTGGCGAGTGCAAACGCGAGTGACGGCTCCTGCACCAGCCGCACCGGGTCTTCGTGCAGCCGGCGCGAGGTGCCGATCCGCGGCAGCTGCGGGAAATGGCATTCGATCAGCCGCACCGCATGCAGAAAACCGTACGCGTGCGGCTCGGCAGCGATGGCGCGCAGCAGCGTCAGGCTATCGCGCGCAGGCCGATCCGGGGCTTCCATCGCTTGAGTTCTCCGCGCGTCTGCGAGACCACGCTCAGTTGGGTGAAGCTGTTCAGACTCGCATAGCGGGCGAGGAAACGCTCGAGCACCGAGGCAAGCACCATCACGCCGGTGCCTTCGAATGCCCGCTCATCGAGCGTGAGCACGATCTCGGTGCCGCGTCCGAAGGCGATCGGCCCGGGTACCGGCACGCGCGCGATCGCCTGCCGGCTCGCCACCGACGCCACGCCGTCGATGTGCCGTGCAGGCGCGACCGGGAATCGACGCCATACAGCGACAGCAGTTCGCGCAGCGCCGCCGCGCCCGCCTGCGCGTCGGTGTCGCACAGCGACAGGTAGTTCAGTGACAGGTGGCTGAGCAGCCGCCACGGTGTCTGACCTTCCAGGATCGGCGCAACCGGGCGCGTCGGCCCCTTGATGCAGCGCACGCCCTGCACCGGCGCGCTGTCCTCGAAGGCGAAGTCGTCCTTGCTGCCGACCGACAGCATCAGCGGCAGATCGCGGTTGGAGCTGACGACCTCGACCGACAGCTGCGTGATGCGCTCCGGGTAGGGGGCATCGTCGGCATCGACCAGCGACAGATACAGTTCGGTGCCGACGTAGCCGGCGCGCGGCCCGCGTTGGCGCTGCGCCTCCGACAGCAGCCGCGGAACACGTCGCACGCTGTAGTAGCCGCGGCCCGGACCGACCTTGCTGTCGTACTGGTCGTACAGGGGACTGAAGCTGCGCGCCTGCGCCTGTCCGTCTGTGTCGTGCCCGGTCACCGAGGCGATGCCGTACACCTCGTAGTCCATCGGCCGCGCGCGGTCGGCGATGACGTGCAGCTCGTGGTCGCGCCGGTTCACCTCGATCCGGTCGGCGCGCTTGGCGAACAGGTTGACCGCCGGGGTGCAATGCAGCACGAAACTGCTCGCATCGAGCGTCTTCTCGAGCGTCGTGTCGATCCGATCGAGCACGAAGACGAGCTCGAACTCGTCGATCTCGAGCCGCCTGAGCGCCTGGTTCAGGCCCTCCACCCGCACGAACAGAAAGCGTTCCGGGAACGCTGCATATTCCTTGATCAGCCGATAACCGCCGAACGAGCGCGGCGCCGGCGGCAACAGCGCTTCGTCGTCGCCGAATCCCCCCGGCTGCACCGCATCGACCGGCAGCACCTCGTACTTCGGATTGCGTCGCGCGGTGGTCTGCACCAGCACCGCGGTCAGGTTCGAGAACAGCTGTTCGTACACCCGGTGGGCGACGCCTTCGTCGCCGCCCAGGTAGAGGTCGAGCCGATCCAGCTTGAGCTGTTCGCTGCGCACGGCGGCGGTGAGCTTGAAGCGCAGCCGCATGGTCGCGCGCGCCTTGCCGGACGGCAGCGCCGGCGCCGGCACATCGGTCACGTGCGCCTGGTAACGCGCCTCGGCCAGCTGCAGCGGCCACAGTCGCACCTCCTGGCTGGTCGTGAAGCGACAGCTGGTGCGCTCGCCGGGTTGCAGCCGCGCATTGAGCAGGCTGCCGCGTTCGATCGTCAAGCCTGCCGCCAGACCGGCGTCGTTCAGGTCGGGCTCGAGCTGGACGATCATCATCGACGGCGTCGGCGCGAGAAAGCCCGGGTACACCATCTCGAGCAGTTGCTGCGTCAGGCGCGGGTACTCGGCATCCTGACGGATCTGCACGCGGGCGGTCAGGAAGGCGAAGCCTTCGAGCAGCCGCTCGACATACGGATCGATGCACTCGCCCTGCGCGGTCGTGACATCGAGCGCCAGGCGCGCCGCGATCTTCGGATGCTCGCGCGCGAACTCGGCCGCGCCCTCGCGGATGTGCAGCAGTTCCTGGCGGTAGTAGTCGAGCAGGCGGGGATCCATCGGGGCGGCGGCGGGTGCGTTCGGTGGCGGCGGTCCTCAGCGGCCGCTGTGTTCGACGACGCGGGTCTGTCCGCTCTCGAGGTCCATGTCGGTGCGCATGAAGATCTCGAGCGGGATCGGCTGGGCCCACATCTGCGCCTCGATCCTGAAGCTGATCACGTTGTGCGACGCTTCCTTCTGCGGTTCGGCGAAGACGCGCACCGTGTGTGGAACCAGCCGCGGCTCGAAATGGATCAGCGCTTCGCGCAGCGCCTTGGCGAGCTCGGCCAGGTCGAGGCTGGACGCCGGACGTCCCGACACCGCGGGCAGGCCGTAGTTGAGGACCGAACGGCGGATCTCCGGACACTCGCTCAGGTCGCTTGTGTTGTGGGTGCTGTTGAACAGCCAGTTCAGGTCGCGCAGCACCGCCTCGCGCAGCCGTGCCGTCGAATAGGCCCGGTTGTCGCGGGGTTCGGTCTGGCGGCTGGGATCGTCGTCGATCAGGCGATCGAGCAGCGACGGATAGAGGCGATCGCGAGCCAGCGTCTCAGCCATCGAGCGCGGTCTCGAACATCAGCTCGCGCAGGTCGAGCAGCGCGATGTCGCTCGCATCGGTCGCGAACATCCGCTGGCCGAGACCGGCGTAGGCATCCGGCCCCAGTTCGCGCCACTCGGTCGCACGTGCCATCCGCAAGCGGTTGTCGGTCGCGACCTCGCTGCCTGGATAACGCGTCGGCACCAGCGCGGCGTGGATGCCCCCGTTGACGAGCGTCAGCATCGCGGGCGTCCAGACGAAGTCGCGCAGATCGGCCGGCGCCTCGATCTCCAGCCGTTCGACACGCTGCATCGGAACCCAGTAGTACTTGCCGTTGACGATCATCTCGAGCAGCGGCCCGATGCGTGAGTCGGCATCGGCGATCCATTCGAAGCCATCGCCATTGGCACGACCGGCACGCACCGGAGCCGACTCCAGCGCCCGCGTCCGCAGCTGCGCTGCAGCGGCTGGCTCGCCGGCCGCGTCGAGCTTGATGGCCTCGAGCATCGGCGCGATCCAGTCCGGCGGATCGCCGAGCAGGAGCGGCACCCGCTGACCGGCAAAGACCTGCTTGCGGTAGACCTCGCAACGCACCGCCTCACGGTAGGTCTTGACCAGCGAATCGGCCTGGCTGTCGAGCTCCTCGATCGCGTTGAGCTGGTTGGCGGCCTTGCCCCACTCGCCGATCAGGCAGTAGGTCTGGAACAGGAAGATGCGCAGGTCCGATCGCTGCGGCTGCTTGCGGATCTGCTCCTGCAGTGCCGGCAGCTGGCCGACCGGATCGGAAGACGTGAACGACAGGTTGAGGCTGGTCATTGGCAGGCTCTCCGCAAGGTTGCGCTCGATCCAGGACGACAGCCCCGGCGCCGCAAGACGGCTCCCGGGGCTGCTGGTCGGCAGGCGCCCGCGCACCTGCGGCAACGGGAGCGACTCGCTCAGGCCTTGACGTTCTCGGCGATCTTCCAGCCCATCGCGATCGTTCCGCCAGCATTGCCTTTCTCGTCCTGCGGCGTGTACTCGACCTTGACCTCGGCGAAATTCAGGGTCACGTTTTCGGTCAGCCGGTCTTCGCCACCGGAGCCGCCGGTCGACACCGATGAGATCAGCACCTCGGTCATCTTGATCTTCAGGTACTCGACCGGCTTTTCACCGGCCTTGCGCACGATCAGCAGGGCGTCGGGGAAGTGCTTGCCGTTGCAAGCCGCAAGCATCAGATCGGGCGTGGTCTTGTCGATGTACTTGGTGAAGCTCAGGTCCTGCACATTGACCTTGCCCGAACCGGCTCCACCGCCGACATGGGCCGAGCCGCTGTTCGACAGACCCCAGCTCCAGGCCAGGACATCGGTCTTCTCCTTGTGCTTCGAATCCCTCGACTCGCCCTTCAGGGCGCCGATCTGGATGAACATGTCCATTGCCATGACGTTCTCCTCGTTTCAGTTCGCCTACACGTTGCAACCGGAGGTGCTGCAACACCTCCGATCCCTCTATGCCCCCTTGCTGGAAGGCATCTTCGACACCAGCCGCAGGGAGACATTCATCCCTTCGAGCTGGTAGTGAGGACGCAGGAAGAACTTGGACGTGTACATGCCCGGATTGCCTTCCACCTCCTCGACGACCACCTCCGCCTCCGCCAGCGGCCGCTGGGCCTTGGTGGCATCGGAAGAAGTCTCGGGGTTGCCATCCACGAAATTCATGATCCACGACTGCAACTCGCGCTGCATCGAATCAGCCGAAGCGAATGAACCAACCTTGTCGCGAACCATACACTTCAAATAGTGAGCGAAGCGAGAGCTGGCGAACAAATACGGCAAACGTGCGGCAAGGTTGGCATTTGCCGTCGCATCGGGATCGTCGTACTCGGCCGGCTTCTGCAGCGACTGGGCACCGATGAAGGCAGCGAAGTCGCTGTTCTTGCGGTGCACCAGCGGCATGAAGCCGTTCTTCGCGAGCTCGGCTTCACGCCGGTCGGAGATCGCGATCTCGGTCGGGCACTTCATGTCGACGCCGCCATCGTCGGTCGGGAAGCTGTGCACCGGCAGGTTGGCGACCGCGCCGCCGGACTCGACGCCGCGAATCGTCGTGCACCACCCGTAGAGCTTGAAGGCGCGGGTGATGTTGGTCGCCATCGCATAGGCCGAATTGGCCCACACATAGCGGTTGTGGTCGGTTCCCTCGACCTCCTCCTCGAAGTCGAATCCCTCGACCGGGTTGGTCTTGGCGCCGTACGGCAGACGGGCCAGGAAGCGCGGCATTGCCAGACCGATGTAGCGTGAGTCCTCCGACTCGCGCAGCGAGCGCCAGCCCGCGTATTCGGCACTCTGGAAGATCTTCGTCAGGTCGCGTGGATTGGACAGCTCGCCCCAGGACTCCATCTGCATCGTGGTCGGCGAGGCACCGGCAATGAAGGGGGCATGGGCGGACGCCGAGACCTTGGCCATCTCGGCCAGCAGTTCGACATCCGGCGGGCTGTGATCGAAGTGATAGTCGCCGACCAGGCAACCGTACGGGCTGCCGCCAAGCTGGCCGAACTCCTCTTCGTAGACCTTCTTGAAGATGGGACTCTGATCCCAGGCCGTTCCCTTGTAGCGCTTGAGTGTCTTGTGCAGCTCGTTCTTCGAGATGTTCATGACCCTGATCTTCAGGGTCTCGTCGGTCTCGGTGTTGTTGACCAGGTGATGCAGACCGCGCCACGCCCCCTCGAGCTTGGTGAAGTCGGCGTGGTGCATGATCAGGTTGATCTGCTCGGACAGCTTCTTGTCGATCGCGGCAATCATGCCTTCGATCGTCTTGTAGACGTCGCTCGACACCAGCCTGGTGTCGGCAAGTGCCTGCTGTGCCAGCGTATGCACCGCACTCTCGACCGCCGTCTTGGCGTGATCGGTCTTCGGCTTGAACTCCTTCTGCAGCAGGGCGGCAAAATCGTCGAGTTCGGTACTTGCACCGGGAGATTGGGATGTCTCTTGTTGAGTCGACATGGCTTGGTCCTTCCGGAAAGGGGTTGCGGCGCGCTCAGGCGGCCGGCGTCTCGTCAGCCGGCTTGCCCCCGGCCAGCGACTTCAGCAGCGCCGGATCGTTGAGCACCTTGTTCAGCAGGTCCTCGGCGCCGACCTTGCCGTCCATGTAGCTCAGCAGGTCCTTCAGCTGGTTGCGCGCCTCCAGCATGTTGTTGAGTGCGCCGACCTTCTTCGCAACTGCCTCGGGCGTGAAGTCGTCCATGCTCTCGAACGTGATGTCCACGCTCATGTTGCCTTCGCCGGTGAGCGTGTTGGGCACGACGAAGGCGGTGCGCGGCTTCATGGCCTTCAGGCGATCATCGAAGTTGTCGACGTCGATCTCGAGAAACTTCCGGTCGGCCACCGGAGCAAGCGGCTCGGCCGGCTTGCCGGACAGATCGGCCATCACACCCATGATGAAAGGGATCTGGATCTTCTTCTTCGATCCGTACAGCTCGACGTCGTATTCGATCTGGACCCGCGGCGCCCGATTGCGTGCAATGAACTTCTGACTGCTGCTTGCCATGGTGACTCTCCTGGTGAAGGTTGCGAATCGGGGCGGCTGCAAATCCAGCGCCGGCGGGATCAGGAATCGGTGGGATCGTCGAGCGCAACCCCTCCCAGCAGTTCGATGCGCTCGCGCGAGTCGGGCATCAGTTCCCTGACGATCGTCGCGAAGTCGGCGTGCAACATCTTGACTGCCCGGTCGATGAACATCGGGGCCGGGCTGCTGGGCTCGGTCCTGCGCACGAATACAGCGACCTGCTCGAGGATCTTGATCGCATCGGCTCGTGATCCTAGCGCGCCGATCCCTTTTCCGCCACCCCCGCCGGCCGCCGCCGGTGCGTCGTTCGGCACACCGGTCGCGCCCGTGTCGGCCACTTCGGACGACCCCGTGCCGACCCCGCCAGCGACCTCGTCGTAGAAGTCCTTGACCCGCTTGAGCATCTGACGCAAGGTGTCGATGTTGGGGGTGTCACCGATCCGGGTCCGGAACAGCGTGATCAGGTGGTTGCACGCCGCAGGGCGGCCTCGGCGCCCTGGCGGCGCGCCTGGTTGGCTGCGCCATCGCCGGTCCGCCATGCCGCCTCGATCAGCCCCTTCTGCGGCGGCTGGGAACCTTCGGGCAGCGAGATCCGGCCGGCCAGTATCTCGAGGTCCCGAACCGTGTAATTACCTGCTTCGCGAGACTCGACGATGCGCGTGTGGCGCAGCGTGCGGATCATGTTGTCCGGGTCGTCGAGGTTGGCGATGGCGTTCAGGCGCTCGACCGGATCGTTGTCGTATTCGGCATCGAGCATCGGATGCACCGAGTCCCAGTACTGCTCGCACAGCCGCTCGAGCAGTCGCATGCCCTCGCCGAGTCCGGGCAGCCCGTTCAATGCCAGCAGTGATCGGATCAGGATCACCGTGACGCGCAGATCCTTGGTCTGGGCGAAGACCGTGATGCCGGCGTCCCGGACCTTGCGCCATTCCGGTTCCTCGCCGCCGACCAGCTCCTGGGTCTGCGGGTCGGGCTTGCCCGGCGTTCCGGTCGCCAGGCGCTCGAGTTCGGCAACCTCGCTGTATTCGAGGTTTTCGCCTGCGGGTATCGCTTCGCTGACCGGCGCCAGCATTGCATCGAGGTCGAGTAGGGCCATGGCACGTGGTGGGTTGGTCGTTCGTTTCGGTGGCCGCCCGCTCACGCCCAGCGGCCGTCGAAGAAGTGCTGGAAGCGATCGGCCGCAGGCAGCCCGTCGCAGCGCAGCAGCACCGGTTCGTGCTGCTCGTTGCCCCAGCTGAAGAAGCAGCTGGCCGGCGGTCCGGCGGCCTCGGCCGCGCGCAGCGCTGCGCCCGCATCGGCGTCGACCGGGAGGCGGATCGCGCCCGCAGGCAGGCCGGCATTCGATTGCGGCGCCGCCGCTGCCAGGCGCCGCGGGTCGACCGCGTCACTGTCGAGCAGGCTCAGTCCATGCAGCGACTGGTCGAATGCGTCGAACGCGAGGCGCGGGTCGAGCGCGCGCAGCGCTGCATCCTCGACCGCGAAGAAGGTCGCGTCGTGCTCGACCAGGGCGTAGCGAGACGCCGATCCGACCGGCAGCGGCTCGAGCAGGGCCAGCGGAAACTGACGCCCGACGCGGTCGACGCTGGCAAACCAGACACCGATCCAGGCGCCCGCACCCAGCACCCCGGGCGCGAGTTGCAGCCGCCACAGCGGCGCGCTGAGGTAGCGCTTGTTCCAGTCGGCACCGAGGCGTTCGCGCGCCCGGGCGATACCGTCCTGCATCCAGTCATCCCACGCCGCAGCGACCTCCCAGGGCAGCCGGCGGCTGACGAAATCACCCTGGCTCGGCAGCTTCCCGTAGAGTCCGATGGCCACGTCGCATCAATCCGGACAGCCGAAGCGGTCGATCTCGGGCAGCTGCAGCGGGTTGCGCACGCTCGGCGATCTCAGCTCGAAGACGGCACGCCGGCCGCCGAAGCCGAACGACAGCAGCATCCGCTCGGCCGACCCGCCTTCTCGACGGGCGGCGTCGACCAGCCGGAACAGCGCCCACTGGCCATCGAAGGAGAGCGCCGCCGGTGCTTCGAGACGCTCGCCGACCAGCGCCGCCATCCGTATGCCCGGCACCGCACTGATGCTCGGCCAGTTCAGGCGGATCGCCGATCCACCACCGGCGGTCATGCGGGTGACCTGGCCGTCGACACTGACCTGCACCTCGGTGATGTCGGGGTCGAGCCGCAGCAGCACCAGATCGGCCGTCACGCTCGGGTGCGGAGCACCGGTCGGGAAAGAACGCCTCGCGGATGACCGCGGCGCGCTGGAACTGGGTCAGCGTGTTCTGCGGAAAGCTCTCGACATTCTCGGCCAGCCTGATCGGCCGCCAGCTCGAACCCGACGGGTCGTACAGTCCCTGCATCCGGGTCTTGAGGAAGCCGTCGAAGGTGCCATTGGGGCCGAAGACACGCGCGAAATCGGCCGGTTGCACCTCGCGCTGGCTCTTGGCGAATGGATAGCGCCCCTGGATCAGCTGCTTGCAGGTGCTGCCGACCTCGGACACGACCTGCTTCTGGATGCCGGCCTGGGCGCCGGAAGCCGCCTGCCCTGCGCTGCTCGACACCAGCCCGGAAAGCAGTCCGTTCAGCGGCGGCGGCATGCGGTCGGCCTCGCCCTTGATGCGCGCGATCACCATCGAATCCGAGGGCGGCGGCGCACCGCGCTTGATGGCGTCCTCGGTGGCGCGCAGGTGGAGCTCGTACTCGCGCAGCACCTGCAGTGCATTGTCGAGCGGCGTCGCCGTGCCGGGAGCGGCCAGCACCGCCCGGTGCAACTGCTCGAAATACCGGTCGACCTGCGCCTCGGGCCGGTCCATCGCCTGCGGCGCGGTCGCGCTGCCCGAGTCGCCGAGCAGCCGGTCGACGGTGTTCTTGACCGTCGCGGTCACCTTGTCGAGCGCCTTGGAGGCGGTTGCCTCGGCCGAGCGGTTGTCGGTGGTCGCGAGCCGGGTTTCGCGCGCGATCGCGGCCAGCAGCATCTTCAGTGGTGAATCGGGCGCCGACAGCAGGGTGATCGAGCGGATGCTGGCCTGCAGGTCGGCCGGCGGTATCAGCATCAGGTCACGCAGCAGGTCGTCCCAGACCTTGATGTACTCGGCCAGGTAGAGCCGCTGGACCTCGGCCAGCGCGCTCACCGACCGATCGGCACCCTGGTTGGCGAACTTCGGCCCGAGCACCCAGGCCTCCTCGTCGGCCAGCCGCTTGACCATCGCCGGGGCACGCGCCCGGAAGGTCTTGTCGTAACCGGTGATGGTGAACATCGCCGGGATGCCCTGCGTCAGCGGCGTGCCGCTGCGGCGCGCCAGCACCAGCGGCCCGGAACTGCCGGCGGCGTGCGCCACCTGGAAGTCGGGCACGCCCTCGCCCGGCCCGAGCCGCTTCAGGCGGCCATAGGCCCGTTGTGCCAGCGACGCACTCGACAGCTGGGCGCGCACCTCCTCGACCAGCCGCTTGTCCATCGGCAGCGCCATCTCGAGCGGCTGCTGGGCGAGCGCGGTGCGCAGGTGCGCCTTCAGCGCCTCGTGCTCGGCCGCCTGCACCTCGCGCGGAAAGTTGCGTTGCCAGTCGCCGCCGACCAGGACCTCGACGTCGTCGATGTCCAGGTGCGCAGGGTCGTACAGCATCAGGTACACCTTGAGCACCTCGTAGCGCGCCTCGGGCGTGCTGGCCTGGCGCATCAGGCCCTCGAGCCGCAGCGCAACACGCGGCAGGAAGGCATCGCGCAGCAGATCGAGGTAGGCCTGCGTTGCCGGAACGCCGAGCTTGTCTCCCTGGTACAGCCCGAGCCCCATCGACAGCGGCACCGGATCGTCACGGTGCGCATAGCCGGTCGGCATGTCGCGCAGCTGATTGAGCACCGGGAACGGCACCAGCACGTCTCCCTGCAGCGGCTTGGCCAGTGCCGCCACCTGTCTGTCGATCTCGGCTGCACTGCGACTGACCTGATCGACCAGCGCCTTGTTGCGCACGAAGCTGACGGTCCAGCCGCCGATCAGCAGCAGGCACAGCACGCCGAGCCCAGCGTAGCCGGCGAACAACAAGCGGCTGCGGCGCCGCTCGATCAGCGCGCTGCGCCCGCCGAGATCGGACTCGGCGAAGACGACCTCGCGCAGCAGCCGGGTCAGGAAAAAACTGCGCCCCGACGCCGCCGCTGGTGCCACGATCTGTCGCTCGAGACCGTGGCTGCGCGACAGGCTGCCGAGCACCCGGTCGAACGGCGTGCCTTCCTGTGTGCCGCTGGTGAAATAGACCCCACGCAGCATCGCCTCCTCGGCAAATGCCGAGGATTGGAAGACCTCGTCGAGGAAGCCCTTGACCAGGCCCTTCAGGCCGGCGAACTGCTGCCCGAAGGTGAAGATCGTGGCGCGCTTCTGCGGATCGCGCTCCTCCTCCATGCGCGTCACCAGCCGCTCGTTGAGGCGCTCGACGAGCAGGTCGAATTCGGATTCGAACTGCGCGATCGCGGTCTGACCGGCCCCCTTCTCCTGGTACGGGAAGGTCATGCCCCACACCTGCGCACGTGCCTCGCGGCCGAGGTCGCTGTAGAACTCGGTGAAGCCGGCCAGCAGATCGGACTTGGTGACGACGAGGTAGAGCGGGAAGCGCACCCCGAGCGTGGCGTACAGCTCCTGGATGCGTGCCCGCACCGAGCGCGCATATTCGGCCCGCTCCTCGGCCGACTGCACGAACAGATCGGACACGCTGAGCGTGATCATCGCGCCGTTCAGCGGCTGCTGCGGGCGAAACTTCTTCAGCAAGCCGAGAAAGCCCTGCCATGCCGAGGCATCGACTTCGCGGTTGCTGGTCTGCGTCGTGTAGCGCCCGGCGGTGTCGAGCAACACCGCTTCGTCGGTGAACCACCAGTCGCAGTTGCGCGTTCCGCCGACGCCCTTGACCGCATCCTTGCCGAGCGACTCGGCAAGCGGAAAGCGCAATCCCGAATTGATCAGCGCTGTCGTCTTCCCCGACCCCGGGGCGCCGATGAACATGTACCACGGCAGCTGGTACAGGTAGTTGCGTCCGCCGCCGGCCTTGTCGGCGAAGCGCGCCTTGCGAAGCACCGCCATCGCCTGATCGAAGCGCTGCTTGAGCTCGGCGACCTCGCGCTGAGACAAGGCTGCGTTGTCGGTGTCGCTGCCGCCGATCGCGCTGAGCATGCGCTTGTTGGCACGCCAGGCGCGCCAGGCCTTGAAAGCCTCCCAGCCGGCCACGCCGAGCACGAGCAGTGCGACCACGATCACCCGCGAGCCGACCGAGCCGAGCGGGCGGTGGTCGTAGACGGCCACGGCCGGGCCGGCAAACCAGATCAGCACTGCCAGCACCAGCAGCCCGATGGCAGTCAGTACCCAGCGGTGGGTGAAGAACCTTTTGAGCTTAGCCCACATCGGATCAGGCCCCGTGGATTACTGGACAGGCCGACGAACGAAGATCTCGACCCGGCGGTTGCGTGCCCGGCCCTCGGCGGTGGTGTTCGCAACCAGCGGACGCGAATCGGCAACGCCCTCGACCCTGACCCGTCGCGCGTCCTTCAGCGACATCAGCAGCCGGTCGGCGACACCCTTGGCACGGCCGACCGACAGCTCGTAGTTCGACGGAAAGCGCAGCGTTCCGCCAGGTACGTTGTCGGTGTGGCCGGTGACGGTGACGAGCCCGGGCACCTGGTTGAGCTCCTGGCCGATCTTGTCGAGCAGGGCGAACAGGGTCGGATCGACATCGGCCTTGCCGCTCTGGTACAGGCTGTCGCCGCGCAGCACCAGCCGGGTGCCGTTGTTGTCCTCGACCACGTCGAGCAGCCCCTGGTTGATCTCGGCCTGAAGCAACGGACGAAGGCGTGGAACCACCGGCGGCGGCGCTTCGAGCGGGCCGGAATTGACACGCTGCAGGTTGCCCGGATCGGAGCGGATCGACGCGACGCTCGCGAACACCGGATCGGAGTCGCGCGCCAGCAGCACGACGTAGACGAAGTAGAAGAGGAAGACGAACAGCAGCAGGCCGGCCAGCACGATCCACGGCGGCACCCGCCGCACCAGCGGACGGGCGGTCTTCTGCATGCCGCGCCAGTGCGGCGCCAGATCGCGGTCGAACTCGCCCCGCTCGCGGCGGATCACGTTGTAGACGCGGTCGCGCAGCGCCTCGAGCTGCGACCGGCCGTTGTCGACCACCCGGTAACGCCCCTCGAAACCGAGCGCCAGACACAGGTACATCAGCTCGATCAGCGGCAGGTTGCGACGCGGATCCTCGAGCGCCTTGTCGAGCAGCAGGAAGAACTTCTCGCCGCCGAAGCCTTCCTTGTGCAGCGTGACAAGCAGACTCTCGCGCGCCCACGATGAATGGGTGCCCCAGGGCATCGTCATCACCGCCTCGTCGATCATCGTGCACAGCGCGTAGCGGCCGATCAGGACGTGCTCCGGGCTGACATTGGCGCGCCGCGCCGATGCCTCGTACTCGGCCATCTCGCGCAGCAGGTCGTCGCGCAGGGCAATCGGTTGCCGGTGCGACAGCGTGCGGCGGATGGTCGGAACCACGCTCAGCAGCACCGAGGCAGCCGCGACCAGCGGGTTGACCCCGACCCGCGGCAGCGGCTCGGCGCCGGCCTGGTCGACCCCTGCCGGCACCGGCACCGGCACCGGCACCGGCGCAACCGCCGGCCCGGCGCCCGCCGGCGTGGGACGGCGTCCGCCCGGGCGCGGGATCATGATCGTCGAGTCGGTGTCCGGCGGATCGGGGAACAGGGGATCGGACATCGTCGGTCGACCTCGGGGGCTTCAGGCGCGCAGCGCCCACAGTTCCATGTGCAGACCGGGAAAGTCGCCCGCGACGTGCAAGGCGAGCAGCTTGCCGACCTCGAGCGCTTTCCAGAACTCGCTGCGCCGGTCGAGTTCGAAGTAGGTGTAGCCGGCATAGAACGGCAGGCTCGGCGGCGCCATCGGCAGCGGCTGCACCGTGATGCCGGGCAGGTGCGACATCACCAGGTCGCGGATCTTTTCGGCCGGGCCGATCTTGATCTCGCGAGGCAGGCGCTGGCGCAGCGCCTCGCTGTTCATCTGGGCGTTGACGACCAGGATGAAGGAGGCACTGCGCACCAGTTCGAGATCCGGTATCGATCCGGTATACAAGCCCTTGGCACGTTCCTGCAGCGGGATGCTGATCGCATTCGGGTTGATGACCTCGGTCAGCAGGTCGCGGATGTCAGCCATCACCGGCTCGAAGCTCGAACGCAGGTCATCGTGCCGGTAGGCTGGATGGTCGATTGCGCGGCGCTTGCGGCGCGCCGAGAAGGTCGCGAACTCGCCCGCGAGCTGCAGCAGCACGGTATACAGCGCCTCCGGATGCAGGGTCTCGCGCCGCGCCAGATGAGCCAGCCACGGATCGAAGCGGTTGCCGATCTGCAGCATCAGGAACTCGGAGATCTCGCCCACGCCCTTCTGCTTCGACTGGTTCAACCGCGCAGCCAGTGCCTCCGAGCGATGGCGCACCAGATTGCGCGCCTCTTCCAGGTAGTCACGCAGGTGGCGGTCTGCGCTGCACTCGAGCATCGGCGCGATGTAGTTCTCGTCGAGCACCACCACGCCGGTGCTGCGCCGTTCGATCACGCGGGCGAGCCCCATGGTGCAGAACGCATCGCGCGGATCACCTCCGACCACATAGCGCAGGTTGAGCCGACCGAGGCGCATGTCGGCCGCCTCGTGCGATCCGAGCACCGCATCATCGACCTGGCGATCGAAGCCGACATAGCGCGCCAGCACCGACTGCGCACTGGCCTCGACCGCAAACTCCGGCATGCCGGCCCGCCACGCCGGCAGGGCGAGGTAGACGAGCGCGTCCTTCAGATCGTTCGGCACCTCGAGCGGCGGCGGTGCCGGCGCCTCGTCGGGGATCGAGAACGGCGTGCCGTCCGGCAGCACCCCAGCGGCCTGGCGGATCGACACCCGTCCGGTCTTGAGCGCCTCCTCGTCGAGCACGAGCTTGCTGAAACCCCAGCTGTGCGCCAACGCACCACCGGACCGCGCCTGGACCAGCATCTCGACCGAGCGCTCCATCTGCTGGAAGTGCTGCGGGCGCAGAAACAGCCCCTCCGACCATATGACGCGATTTCTGCTCATGATTGGCTTGTCGGTGTGCTCCCACTAGCGATCAGATCGGCCGCAGGCATCGCGGCTGGCCAAGGCCGCGGGGCTGCAACGACTCTAACATTCGTATCGTCACTGTCCAACCCCGGACATGCGCGCTGGCCGGCCCCTGGCGGCTGGCGATGCGGGGTGCGTCAGCGCGCGGCCCAGCGCCCGGCCAGCACGCCATCGGTGCCGATGCCCCGCCAGGCCGCCAGCCTGGCGCGTGGCGAACTGCGGTCGCTGACGAGCGGCATCACGCCGGCTGCAGCGACCGCCTGCGCCTGGTGTTGGCTGAGGTAGCGCTCGGCCACCGCCTGCAGGCAGGGTTCGCCGGCGCTGCGATCGACATGCGCCGGCAGGTCATCGATCTCGACCGCCGATTCCGGTTGCAGATCCCAGGCCTGGTCGACGAAGGCCGATGCAAGCAGCGCCGCCAGATCGAGGGCCGCGACACGCCAGGACAGGCGCCCATGACCGGCACCGTCGGCGAGTTCGTCGAATGCGAATGCGCTCACCGGCTGCGCGCGCGGACCGTACGGCAGACGCGTCAGCAGGCGCGGCCAGACCAGCCCGACATGCGGCGCAAGCGCACTCGACCGCAGCGCCTGCCAGCGGCCGCGTGCCTGTGCATCCGGCGGCGAGAGCGCGATACCGTCGAACCCGGGCGGGGCATCGATCAGCGCCAGTGCGTCATCGGCGCCGGCCAGCAGCAGCGCCCCCTGCTGCGCAGCGACTGCACCCAGCGCGGCGAGCAGCGCCAGTTCGGCCGCGCCGCTACCGAACGAGTACAACGCGACCACGACGGCGCACGCCGGATCGCCGCGCTCGCGCTGGCCGGCGAGGAGCGCCGACGCGAGCGGCATCCGCTGCGCGTCGCCATCGGCCGCGACCAGGCTGTCGAGCAGGTCGGCGGCGGAGGCATCGACGAGCTCGAGGCGCACCCGACCGTCCATCTCGACCCGGTGCACGAACCGATCGATCGCCTGCCAGGCGCCTTCCACCGCACGCCAATGCGGATCCCGCAGCAGCACCCGCAGCGTGCCCGCGATCATGCGGTCGACGGCGTCGAGCAGCGGCTGCTGCGCCGCCGAGTGGTCGGCCACCACATGCGCAGCGACCGCGTCGCGCACCAGCCGGTCGATCGCCGATTCAGCCGCCGACCGCGTCGGTTCGGGGCTGGCCCCGGCCGATGGCGCCGGACGACCAAGCAGCCGCTCGAGCGTGGCGGCGTCGTCCTCGGCCACGACCGGCCCGGCGGTCGGACCGGCGAGCGCGGCATCGCCGGCGTCGACCGCGCGCAGCTCGGCCGCCGCCTGCCGGAACGTCGACGCATCGGCAAGCCGCGCGCGCAGGTCGCGCAGACGGGCGAACAGCGGCTGCCCGAGCAGCAGCTGGTCAGGTTCGAACTGGTCGAATCGGGACAGCCTGATCAGAGCCGGTTCGGTGCTGCCGCCCGGTGTCGGCAGGCCCAGCCGCAGGCTCGGGCCGAAACGCTCGAAGACGCGATCGAAGCTGTCGAGATCGACCCGCTGCGGCATGAAGGTCGGGGCGTCCGGATCGGCGGCGCGGCGCGAGTCGCGACCGGACAGATCACCGACGACGACGATCCGGAAGGTGTCGCTGCCGGCACGCGGTGCGGCACTGCCCGCAGCGCGTCCGATGACGAAGCCCATGTCGATTCCGCTGCTCATCTCGTTCTCCTCGGTTGGGCTCGCCGCGCCGGTGGGCACGACGCGCTTCAGCGCGTCGGCGGGCCGGACGAGCCGATCGGCTCGGACACCAGTTCGCCATTGGCGAGTGAATGCGCCACCGCACCCTGTCCGCCTTCGAGCTCGGCGATGAAGCACGCCACCGGCCCGAAGAATTCGACGAGCTGCTGGCGGTCGCAGGTTGGCAGGAAGGTGGTCAGCACACGCGGGTCGTAGAAGCGGAAGAACAGCCGCCGCTGCTGGGGATCGTAGACGCGGGTGTGCTGGCGCAGATGCCGCCACACCGCGGCCAGATCCTCGTCACTGACCAGGAAGATGCCCCAGTGCTGGCCCCAGCCGTGATCGAGAAGCCAGTGCGTGAACGGCGCATCCTCGTCGAGTTCGACCAGGTAGGGCGCCACCTCCTGCATGTCCGGCTCGAGTCGACCGAACCACAGGCATTCGCGCTCGAGCTCGGCGTGGTCGTCGAACACGTCGAGCAGGTTCTCGTTCTGCGCACCGTCGAGAATCACGTAGACGTGCCGGTCCTCGGCTTCGCGAAAGAGCCGGGTTCGAACCGGTTCCGGCGTCTCGATGTCGTTCGGCATGCTGCAGGCTCCGCCACTCAGCACACGCAAGGGGCAACGAAAGGACCACCCGATCCGGCCGCTGCCTTGAAGGCGCTTGCCTGCCCGCTGTATGCCTTCGGCTTGGTTCGCTTCTTCGGCGGATCGGATTTCTGCCCACCGACGCTGGTGAGCGCGGTCGCCGGCGCCTTGGTCTCGGCCGGCGAGAAAGCGTCCACCGGCTCGGCCGCCTGCGCCGAGCCGCCGGAATTGATGTTGACCATCGCGCCCTTGATGAAGACGCCACCGGGGGTGATCGACACGAAGTTGCCCCCGACCTTGAGGTCGATGCCCGTGTCGCCGGTGATGAAGATCTGACGCGCCTTGAGGTGGATCTGACTGCCGCCATCGAGGTAGACGTTGTCCGCCTTGGCAGTGATGGCACTGCTCGCCTGCATGAACAGCGAGGTCTGGGTATCGAGCTTGATGTCCTGCCTGGCCTGCAGGTCGATGATGCCTTCCTTGGCGGTGATGCTGATGTCGCCCTTGACCAGCTGCTGCAGGTCCTTGTCGGTCTTCTGGAAGATCGTGCCGCAGGCGTAGGTGTTGTAGGTGCCGCCGATCCACTCCTTGAAGGTGTGCTTGACGCGGAAGTCGAGCCACTTCTGCGACTGCAGGAAGACCTGCTCGGAGCCCTTGCTGTCGTCGAAGCGGAGTTCGTGGAACTCGTCGTTGCCGCCGTTCGGATAGGCGCGGGTCTTCATGCCGGTGATCATCTTCTTCGCCGGCAGGTCGTAGGGTGTCTGGTTCTCGCCGTTGTAGACGCGGCCGGTGATGATCGGCCGGTCCGGATCGCCTTCCATGAAATCGACGATCACCTCCTGGCCGACCCGCGGGATGTTGATCGCGCCCCAGCCCTTGCCGGCCAGCGGGTTCGAGACCCGGATCCAGCACGAGTCCTCGTCGCTGCCGGTGCTGTAGCGGTCCCAGTGGAACTGGACCTTCACCCGACCCAGCGCGTCGGTGTAGATCTCCTCGCCGGCCGGGCCGACCACGACCGCGGTCTGCGGACCTGCGATCGACGGCAGCGGCGTCACCCGGGGCGCACGGTACTGCGTCGCCGCCGGGATGACCGAGAAGTCGCACTCGAACGTCGCCCCTTCGCCACCGCCCGACTGGGCCAGGTTGTTGTCGGCGACGAAGCCATGTGAGACGACCAGGTATTCGATGTTCAGGGCGCCCACCGGATGGTCGGCGAGCTTGAACTTGTAGCCGGCGACGACACCGCGCTCGGGTCCGCTGCCACGGCTCAGCTCATGCTGGCAGTGCAGTTCCTCCATCCGGATGCGCGCATAAACCTCACCGCGCGCCGGTTCGTCGTACTCGCCCGGATAGTCGTAGATCTCGAAGCCGGCATTCTGGTGCTGACGCTCCTTGGTCGCCACCTTCAGCAGCGGCGTCTTCGGCTTGTTGTAGTCGAAGTCGTCGATCGCGTAGGCACCGGACTGGATCTCGGCATTCAAGGCCCAGCTCTTCAGGCTTGCATCGTGCAGCGAGCCGGCGCTGAAATGCAGTTGCGGGCGGTCCGGCAGCGCCGGGTGCACGCTCGCATCGTCGGTCAGCACGAGCGTGTGCTTGCCATTCTCGTGGGTGAAGTAGTAGTAGAGCCCTTCCTGCTCCATCAGCCGGCTGACGAAATTGAAGTCGGTTTCGCGGTATTGCACGCAATGGTCGCGCACCTCGGTCGGATGGTTCACCTTGTACTCGACCGACTTCAGCTCGGCAAGGCGGCCGAATACCTCCTTGATGATGTCGAGCACCGCCTTCTTCTGGAAGATCGCGCAGGTCGAGGTGCGCGTCATGAACCACGTCCACGGGCTCAGCACCAGCTGGTAGCGGAATCCGACCTCCGACTTGAAGGCCGGAGTGCGCACCTGACCGAGTACCGAGAAGCGCGAGACATAGCCGTTGCGGTAGCGCGGCTCGCCACCGCCCGGCATCTGGATGCCCAGCGACGCATTGCTGCCGAGGATGTCCCGGGCCTGGTAATCGCCGTGCTCGGACAGCAGGTCGATCCGGTATTCGAACAGCCGCGACAGTTCCTCCTTGCCGACCACGCGCTCGACGACGAAGGCATCCTTGCCCTTGACGGTCCCGATGTCCAGCATCCTGCTCATGTTGATCCTCCGGTGTCTGCCGGCGCGCTCATGCGGCGCGCGTGGCAGCGATCAGCCAGCCGTCGACCGGCTCGTCCATCTCCCTGCGCAGCACATCGGTGCGCCGCGCCTGCAACTGCATCCCGTGCTCGCTCAGCACCCGTTCCACATAGCGCCCCGAATGGCTGTAGCGGCCGTGGATGTGCAGCGTGAAGTCACGCGCATCGTCCGGCATCGCCTCGAGGCTGAAGATCAGGATGCCGTTCTCGCGCAGCGCCAGCCGCGCTGCAGCGACGAAGCCCTCGAGGGCCCCGAAGTAGCACAGCGTGTCGGCACTCAGGATGACATCGAAGGCCCGCGGCGAACGCTCCAGGAAGGCGGTCAGCTCGGCCCGCTCGAGTTCGTCGTAGATCGCCCGTCGGCGCGCCCGATCGAGCATGTTCGCCGACAGGTCGACTCCGATCAGCCGTGCCGCCAGCGGTCTGAGCAGTGGTCCGCACAGGCCGGTGCCGCAACCCGCATCGAGGATCGTGGGCGCTGCCGGCAGCCGGTCGGCGAATCCGGCCAGCAGTTCGGCGCACAGCTGCGGCGCCCGGTACCCGAGCAGCGCCAGCTTGCGATCGAAGGAGGCGGCAAACCCGTCGAAGACATGCGCGACGTAGTGATCGGACGCACGCGCCGGCACCTCGCTCGCACCGACCACGGCCAGCAGGTGATCGACCTGCGGATTGGCGGGATCGAGCTTCTTCCAGGCGTGCAGGGTCTCGGCTGCCTTCTCCTTGTCGCCGAGCACGTGATAGGCCAGGCTCAGCAGCTGCCGCGATTCGGGCTGCGCCGGATCGATGTCGAGCGCCTGGATCGAATGGGCGATCGATTCGCGCTTGCGGTCGGCCAGGTAGAGCATGCGCGCGTAGTTGTAGTGCAGGTCGGCCCGTTCCGGCTCGAGCACCAGCCCTTCCTGAAACGCCTGCTCGGCCGGGTCGAGTTGTCCGGCTCGCATGAGCGCAACGCCGAGGTTGTTGTGCACCGCCGCCGAGCCCGGATCCAGTTGCAGCGCCCGCGCCAGCGCCTGCGCCGCCGGCTCGTAGCGGTCCGACTCGAGCAGCACGTTGCCCAGGTTGAGCCACGGACCGGCAGCCTCCGGGACCAGCTCGGTTGCCCGCTGGAGCAGCGCGATCGCCTCGCCGGGACGCTGCTGCTGGTGCCGCAGGATGCCGAGGAAATTCAGCGCGTTCGGTTCGTCCGGCAGCTGCGCCAGGATCTCGAGGTAGATCGACTCGGCAACGTCCAGCTTCTCCTGGCGCTGCATCGACTGGGCCTGGGCGATGGCGGCCTCGAGGGTCATTCGCACGGCCGGCGCCGGCGCGGCGGCCGCGGCGTTCGAGGTGGAATCGGCTGACTGCATCGGGTGGTCTCCTCGTCAGGCTGCAGGCCCGCCAGAGCCGGAACCGGCCATCCGCCGCACGAGGCGCGACGTCCATCCGGCACGAGCCGGGCCCGGGCTGCGCATCAGGATCACCGACACGTTGTCCCGGCCCCCGTTGCGATTGGCCTGGGCAATCAGCCGGGACGCCTTGGCGGCAAGCTCACCGGGCTGGTTCAGCAGCGCCTCGATCTCCGGGTCATCGAGCATGTCGCTCAGGCCATCCGAACACAGCAGGTACAGGTCGTCCGGCTGCACATCGTGCTGGCTGACCTCGAGGTCGATCTCGTCGTCGATGCCGAGCGCCCGCGTGACGATGTTGCGCAGACGGGCATCGAGCAATGCATCGATCTGCAGCGTGCCCTGCGAGATCTGCTCGTCGACCCAGCTGTGGTCGCGGGTGAGCGGCTCGAGGTGCCCGCCTCGCAGCCGGTAGGCGCGCGAGTCACCCAGGTGACCGATGAAGATGCGCCGCGCGCCCATCACCGCCAGCACCAGCGTGGCGCCCATGCCCTCGTGCTCGCGGACCCGGCGGGCCGAGGTCAGGATGCAGGCATTGGCGCGCCGGGCGGCGAAACGCAGGTCCTCGGCAAGCGCATCGGCCGACGCGATCGCATCGATGTCCAGGTGCGGCAGCGCGGATTCGAGCTCGGCGCGGATCTCGTCAACGGCCAGGCGACTCGCCACCTCGCCGGCTGCATGACCGCCCATGCCATCGGCAAGCACCGCGAAGCCGCCGGCCGCGTCGATGTGGACGGCATCCTCGTTGCCCGGGCGCACCATCCCCTTGTCGCTTGCGCAGACGATTTCGCAATGCCCGGCCATCACCGGCCCTCCCGCCGCACCGGCAACGCCATCGCGAGCGGATGCCGGGCGGCATGCCGCCGGTGACCCGACCACGGATGTTCGACCGACGCTTCAAGCGCGTGCGACATGCGTTTCCTCCTTCGCGCCCGTGCGAGGGCCCAGTGTCGGCGCAGACCGGCCTCACGGACAGACCGTCGGCCGCCGAACTGCCGACAAATGTCGACTTGTACCGGCGTCGTGGCTTCTATCGCTTCTTCTTCAGCTTGCGGCTCTGCTCCGAATAGGCTTTCGAGAATTCCTGGTCGAGCAGCCGGTCGAAGTGGTCCTCGGCCTCGTGCTCGAGTTCGGCGTACATCGCAAGGAAGCGCTCCCACAGGCGCGACTTGTGCAGCGCCGGCAGCACATTCTGGAGTGCCCCGGTCTTCTTGATGCGACCCTCGATCACATCGGGCGAGAACATCTTCAGCGCCGCCAGCAGCGCGGCGCGCGTGCCGGCCATGACCGCCATCTCGTGAGCACAGATATCCCACACCGTGTCCTCGACCGCCTTGCGCCGGCGGCATGAACAGCCGGTTGCCGTGCTGGCGCAGATCGACCAGGTAGGCAATCGCATCGTGCGCCGAATCGGCATGCTTGAGCGGGATTGTTTTCGCGCGACGCGATCATCGTCCGGTCCTCGATGTGAAGCTCGCTCTTGAGTTGCGAGCGCATCTCGAGCATCCGGAACAGACCGTCGGTCGACAGGCGCAGCAGCTCGCCGACGAGCCGGATCGTCTGTTCCGGCTCGACTCTGGTCGAGGTCGCCGGGTGACAGTCCGAGCGATTCGGCCAGCGCCGCCATCAACCGGCCTGCCGACGCCGCCTCACCGGGCGGCACTGCGGGCGCAAGCGGCGGCGGGACGGGTGTCACCGGCGACAGTGCTGCTGGCAACGGCAGGGTGTCGGCCGGCACGGCCATCACCGGCCTGGCCGGCGCTGGCGGGGCGAGCCGCTGCGCCAGGTCGGGTAGCACCGGTGCGGCGTCGACAGCCGGCGGCGCTGCCGGCGTCGCCGCGGAGACGGTCGGCGGCTGAGCCGGCGGCGTCTCGAAATCACGCTGCAGAACGGCAAAGATGTCGTCGTCGAAGGCCGGACTGGCCGGCGCCGGCGCCGGCTCGGGCAAGCCGGGTCGTGCCGCCACGAGCGCATGGTCGAGCGGCGAGCCGTGGTACAGATCGCTCGACGACGGCGGCTGCGGCAGCGGATCGATCGGCGCATCGAGCCCGACGAGCGGATCGCAGCCCGAGGAAGTCGTCGACCCGCGCGATCGTTCGGCGCGGCCGGCGGCGCGACGCAGCAGCTGGCGTCGCCGGGGCGACGGGTTCTGCAGCAGATCCGCGAAGTGTGCCGGATCGGCCTGCGGATTGAACAGGTCGTCGAGCGCCGCGCGGTCCGGATCGCTCGGCGCTGGCGCCGGCGCAGCCGCAGCCGCTGCCGACTGGAACCAGTCCGGAGGCGGCGTGGCCGGCGGTGCGGTGGCCTGCCGGCGGCAGGCTGTCGAACAGGTCGAAGGGTCGCCTGCCGATGCGCCGCCGGGTCGACATCGCTGCGCGCAGCCGCAGCTGCAGCCGCCGGCAGCTGGGAGATGTCGGCGCGCAGCAGGTATTCACCGATCAGCACCTGGTCGCCGTCGCGCAGCTCGACGGCCTCGCCCGGATTGACCACTGCGTCGTTGACCAGCACGCTGTTGACCTTCGATACCACCTTGATCGAGAAGGCGTCGTCGCGCAAGCGGATCTCGGCATGCTCGCGCGAGATGTGGCGGTTCGGGTCCGGCAGGATCAGCTTGCACGGAGAGCTGCGACCGATGCGGCCGCCGTCTGCGTCGAATTCCGCATGCAGACTCTGCGGATTGTCGGGCGGCGGGCAGCTCAGGGTGCGGATCGTCAGCAGCATCGGTTCACCAGAGCAACGGAAAAATCATTATCGACCGAGTGCGCAGCGATGTCATGCCCTCGACGGACCGCGACGAAACCGGTGCAGTTCTAGAATTGCGGGTTTTTCGCGCAAGGCTGCGCAGCCACTGGATCTACACCATGTACCGCTGTTTCGCCATCGCAGGGCTGCTGCTGTGCCTGAATCCGGTCGCGCTCGGCGCAGATGAAGCGGGCGTTCCCGGCCGATGCGCTGCGCGGCGAGCTCGTCGTCACCGCGGCGCCGGTGATCACGCTCAATGGCGCGTCCAGCCCGGCTCGCACCCGGCGCGCGCATCCGCGGCCAGGACAACCTGCTGCAGATGTCGGCCGCCCTCACCGGCGTGCGGCTGCCGGTCCACTACACGCTCGACGCCTACGGACTGGTGCGCGATGTCTGGGTGCTGCGCCCGGACGAAGCGCAGGTCCGGCCGTGGCCGCGCAGCCCGGCCGAGGCGGCTGCCTGGCGCTTCGACCCGATCGCCCAAACCTGGAGCAAACCATGAGCCAATCGACCGACGACCCGCGTCCGGCGCCAAGCCGCAAGGTCTTCATCAAGACCTTCGGCTGCCAGATGAACGAATACGACTCCGACAAGATGGTCGACGTGCTGCATGCCGCGGCCGGCTACGAGCAGACGGCCGACGTCGAGCAGGCCGATCTGATCCTGTTCAATACCTGCTCGGTGCGCGAGAAGGCGCAGGAAAAGGTATTCAGCGACCTCGGCCGGGTCAAGCACCTGAAGGACAAGGGCGTGCTGATCGGCGTCGGCGGCTGCGTCGCGAGCCAGGAAGGCGCGGCGATCGTCGCCCGCGCGCCGTACGTCGACATGGTGTTCGGCCCGCAGACGCTGCACCGGCTGCCCCAGATGATCGAACGCCGCCGCAGCCGAGCAGCGCCCGCAGGTCGACATCAGTTTTCCGGAGATCGAGAAGTTCGACCACCTGCCGCCGGCCCGCGTGCAGGGTGCGAGCGCCTTCGTCTCGATCATGGAAGGCTGCTCGAAGTACTGCAGCTATTGCGTCGTGCCCTACACCCGCGGCGAGGAGGTCTCGCGCCCGTTCGACGACGTGCTGGTCGAGGTGGCCGGGCTGGCCGATCAGGGCGTGCGCGAGGTCACGCTGCTCGGCCAGAACGTCAACGGCTACCGCGGCGCGATGGGCGATCGACCGGCGAGATCGCCGACTTCGCGCTGCTGCTCGACTATGTCGCGGCGATGCCGGGCATCGAGCGCATCCGCTACACCACCAGCCATCCGAACGAATTCGGCCAGCGCCTGATCGACGCCTACGCGCGCCTGCCCAAGCTCGTCAACCACGTGCACCTGCCGGTGCAGCACGGCAGCGATCGCATCCTGATGGCGATGAAGCGCGGCTACACCGCGATGGAATACAAGAGCACGCTGCGCAAGCTGCGTCTGGTGCGACCGGACATCCGCATCTCGAGCGACTTCATCGTCGGCTTCCCGGGCGAAACCGATGCCGATTTCGCGCGCACGATGCAGCTGATCGACGAGATCGGCTTCGACAGCAGCTTCAGCTTCGTCTTCAGCGCGCGCCCGGGCACGCCGGCGGCTGCACTGCCGGACGACGACGCCGCAGGCGCTCAAGCTGCAGCGGCTGCAGACGCTGCAGGCGGTGATCGAGGCAACGCCCGGCGCATCAGCGACGGTCGCTGGTCGGCTCGCTGCAGCGCATCCTGGTCGAGGGGCCGTCGCGCAAGCTCAACGGCGACATCGCCGAACTGATGGGCCGCACCGAATGCAACCGGATCGTCAACTTCCCGGCCGGCGCGCTGGCAGCGCGCCTGACCGGCCAGCTGATCGACGTCCGCATCACCGAGGCGCGCGCCGCACTCGCTGCGTGGCCGGCTCGAAGTCGAACTGCCGGCCGCCGCGTGATGACGCCGACGCCGGCCGCCGTCCGATGAGCAGTGGTCTGGTCAGGCGGCTGCTGCTCGGCCCCTGGTGGGCGCTGCAGCTGCTGACCTCGGCCAAGTCGTTCTGCGACAACCCGATCATCGGCTCGCCGCGGCTGAATGCGCTCGGCCTGCACCGCTGGCGGCTGCGCGCCGCGCATGCGCTGACCTGGCGCCGGCGTGCCCGGCTGGCGCGGCTCGTCAGTGCCGCCGACCGGGCGGCGTTCGAGCGCGACGGTTTCGTGCTGCACCGCGACCTGCTGCCGGCCGACGTCTTCGAGCGCCTGCGCGCACGCGTGCTCGCGCAGCCGGCGGCCGCGCGCGAGATGGTCCAGGGCGACACGATCACGCGCCGGATCGCGGTCGATGACGCGATGCTGCGCGATCTGCCGGAACTGCGCGCGCTGGCCGAGCACCCGGTCTGGTGCGGCCTGACGCGCTATGTCGCCGGCTACCACCGTGCGCCGTGGCTCTATCTGCAGTCGATCCTGAACCAGGTGCTGCCCGGCCGGCCGGATCCGCAGACCGCCCTGCATGCCGACACCTTTCACCCGACGATGAAGGCGTGGTTCTTCCTGACCGATGTCGCCGACGACGAGGGCGCGTTCTGCTACGTGCCCGGCTCGCACCGGCTGACGCCGGAGCGGCTCGCGTGGGAGGGCCGCATGAGCGTGCGCGCGCGCGATGCCGACCGGCTCAGCTCGCGCGGCTCGTTCCGCATCGACGCAGCCGAACTGCCGCTCCTGAAGCTGCCGCCACCGCAGCGCTTCGCGGTGCCGGCCAATACGCTGGTCGTCGCCGACACCTTCGGCTTCCATGCCCGCGGACCGAGCGCGCGCGCATCGGTGCGGATCGAATTGTGGGGCTACGACCGGCGCAATCCGTTTCTGCCGGCGACCACCGACGGCCTGCTGGCCGCATGCGGGCTGACATCGCGCCGCGCCGCGCTGTACTGGCGGACTGCTCGACGCCCTGGAACAGCTGGGGGCTCGGCCGCAATCCGTGGCGCGACGTCGGCCATGAAGACGCCCAGGCGCCTGCCGGCGGCCCGACGGATTGAGCGCCGCACCGGCTCAACGACGGCCGGCCGCCCGGGCTGGCGATCCACAGCCCGAGCGCGCTCGCCCCGACAATCGCCGCGTAGGTGCCGATCCGGCCGTCGCGGCCGGTGAGCACCAGCCCGGCGAGCGCGGCCGCGACCGCTGGCAGCGACAGCCCAGGCGAACAGCCGCCGCAGGCCGACCGCGCGCAGTTCGCGCCGCCACAGCAGGCGCGCGGCAGCGGCCGAGAACAGCGCGACGAACAGCGGCGCGGCCAGAAAATTGAGCACGTGCCAGATGGCGTCGAGTGGGCTCATGCGACGGCTCCGGCCCGCAGCGCCGGGTGCCCGGCGCACCGTTCCCGGCAGGAGTTGTATTCAGCCAAGGCTGTCGAAGGGTTTCAAGGCTCAAATTTATAATGAGAGATGAGTGTCATTGCGCTCGGGCTCAACCACCACACCGCGCCGCTCGACCTGCGCGGTCGCTTTGCATTTTCGCCCGAACGGCTCGCTCCGACGCTGCTCGGCGTGCGCGAGCGGCTGCAGCGCGCGCCCGAAGTGGCGATCGTCTCGACCTGCAACCGCACCGAGCTCTACCTCGGCGCGACATCGCCCGAGCACCTGCCGCCGCTGGTCGAGCCGGCGGTCGAATGGCTGGCCGGCATCGGCGGCGTCGGCAGCAGCGACGCTTGCGCGAGCATGCCTATGTGCTCGAGGGCCGCGCCGCGGCGCGACATGCCTTCCGGGTTGCCAGCGGGCTCGATTCGATGGTGCTCGGCGAGCCGCAGATCCTCGGTCAGATGAAGCAGGCGATGCGCGACGCCGACACGCGCCGGCACGCTCGGCAGCACGCTGCACCAGATGTTCCAGCGCTCGTTCGCGGTGGCCAAGGAGGTGCGCAGCAGCACCGAGATCGGCAGCCACTCGATCAGCATGGCCGCCGCGACGGTGCGGCTGGCCGCGCAGCTGTTCGAGGACCTGGCCGAGCTGAAGGTGCTGTTCGTCGGCGCCGGCGAGATGATCGAGCTCGTCAGCACGCACTTCGCCGCGCGCACGCCGCGCGCGATGGTGATTGCCAACCGCACGCTCGAACGCGGCGAGCAGCTTGCCGCGCGGCATCGGCGGCAGCACCATGCGGCTGGCCGACCTGCCGCAGCGGCTGGCCGAATTCGACGTCGTGATCTCGTGCACCGCCAGCTCGGTGCCGATCATCGGCCTCGGCGCGGTCGAGCGGGCGCTGAAGGCGCGCAAGCACCGGCCGATCTTCATGGTCGACCTGGCGGTGCCGCGCGACATCGAACCCGAAGTCGCGCGAGCTGTCCGACATCTATCTGTACACCGTCGACGACCTGTCGGCGCTGGTGCAGTCGGCCGGCGAGAAGCGCCAGGCGGCGGTCGCAGCAGGCCGAGGCGATCATCGAGACCGGCGTGCAGGGCTTTGTCAGCTGGCTCGGCCAGCGCGACACCGTGCCGTTGATCCAGGCGCTGCAGGTGCAGGCCGACGACTGGCGCGCCGCCGAACTGGCACGCGCACGCCGGCTGCTGGCGCGCGGCGAGGATGTCGACGCCGTGCTCGAAGCGCTGTCGCGCGGGCTGACGCAGAAGCTGCTGCACGGCACGCTGGTCGAACTGCAGTCGGGCGATCCGGCGCAGCGCGAGCGCGCCGCCGAGGTCGGCCTCGCGCACGTTCCTGCGCGACACGCCGCCGTCCGCCGCAGCATTAGCGACGCCCCGCATGCCCCTGACCCGGGCGGTGCGGCGGCGACCCGGTGGCGTGTCGCGCGGCATCGCCACTGCCGATCGACACGATGAAACCCAGCCTCCGCCAGCAATTCGAACGCCTCGCGCTGCGACTGAACGAACTCGACGCCTCGCTCGGCGATGCCGGCGTCGCCGTCGACATGAACCGCTACCGCGCGCTGTCGCGCGAGCACGCCGAGGTCAGCGATGTGCTCGCGCTGTACAACGCCCACCAGCAGCGCGAACAGGATCTGCGCGAGGCGCACGACATGCTCGACAGCGCCGGCCAGGACGACGAGATCGGCCGCTATGCCGCCGACGAGGTCGAACAGGCGCGCGCCGACATCGAACGCCTCGAGCGCCAATTGCAGACCGCGCTGCTGCCGCGCGACCCGGACGACGGCCGCAACGCCTTCCTGGAGATCCGGGCCGGCACCGGCGGTGACGAATCGGCGCTGTTCGCGGCCGATCTGGCGCGCATGTACCTGCGCCACGCCGAGCGCCGCGGCTGGCGCACCGAGGTGATGTCCGAGAGCGCGTCCGACCTCGGCGGCTACAAGGAGCTGGTGCTGCGCATCGATGGCGACGATGTCTATGCGGCGCTCAAGTTCGAATCCGGCGGGCACCGCGTGCAGCGCATCCCGGTCACCGAGACGCAGGGCCGCATCCACACCAGCGCGTGCACCGTCGCCGTCCTGCCCGAGCCCGACGCGGCGCAGGAGGTGGCGCTCGAACCCGGCCGACCTGCGCATCGACACCTTCCGTGCCAGCGGCGCCGGCGGGCAGCACGTCAACAAGACCGACAGCGCGATCCGCGTCACCCACCTGCCGACCGGACTGGTGGCCGAGTGCCAGGACGACCGCTCGCAGCACCGCAACAAGGCCAAGGCGCTGGCGGTGCTGGCGGCGCGCCTGCGCGACCGCGAACAGGCCGAACGCTCGGCACGCGAAGCGGCCACGCGCAAGGGACTGATCGGCAGCGGCGACCGCAGCGACCGCATCCGCACCTACAACTTCCCGCAGGGACGGCTGACCGATCACCGCATCAACCTCACGCTGTACCGGCTGCAGGCGATCCTCGACGGTGACCTCGACGAAGTGATCGCGCGCGCTGAGCGCCGCGCGCGCTGCGCAGCAGCTCGAGCTGCTCGAAAGCGGCGAGGCATGATCCGGCCGGTTGGCAGCGGGCCGACGCTCGACGAGGCGGTGCGCGCGGCCGTGCGCGGCCGGCGTCGAACGCCTCGATGCCCAGCTGCTGCTCGCCGATCTGCTGGGGCGCGGCCGCGCCTGGCTGATCGCGCACGGCGACGAGCCGCTCGACGCCGAACGGCTCGGCGCCTGGCGCGAGCGCGTCCAGCGGCGGGCCGCCGGCGAACCGCTCGCCTACCTGCTCGGACGACAGGAGTTTTTCGGCCTCGAACTGCAGGTCGGACCGGCGCGTGCTGGTGCCGCGCGCCGATACCGAGACGCTGGTGCGCTGGGCGCTCGAGATCCTGGCCGGCCCGCGATCCGGCCGCGGCGCCGCCGTCGGTGCTCGACCTCGGGACCGGCAGCGGCGCGATCGCGCTCGCGATCGGCCATGCCGCATCCCGGTCGCCCGGGTCAGCGCCGTCGATGCAAGTCGCGGCCGCGCTGCAGGTCGCGCGGGCCAATGCCGACCGGCTCGGCACTGGCGATCGAATGGCGCCTGCGGCGACTGGTGGGCGGCCTGCGAGCCAGCGCAGCCGCTTCGATCTGGCGGTGGCCAACCCGCCCTACATCGCCGACGGCGATCCGCACCTCGCGGCGCTGCGGCACGAGCCGATCGGCGCGCTGGTCTCGGGTCCGACGGACTCGACGCGCTGCGCACGATCATCGCCGGCGCGCTCGATCGCATCTGCACGGCGGCGGCTGGCTGCTGCTCGAGCACGGCCACGAGCAGGCGCCGGCGGTCGCGGGCCTGCTTGCTGCCGCCGGTTTCGAATGCATCGAGACGCGACTCGACCTGGCCGGCCGGCCGCGTTGCACCGGCGGAATTGCCGGTCGGCGATGAGGCTGATCAGTGCTTGCAAGCCCGATTGCCGAGGCGTAATATGGGTTCGCATCTGATCGAGCCGGCGCGCATCGCGGGTCCGGCACCCGGTATCCCGTCGAGGTCACGGAGAAGTCGATGCTGACTGCACGCGAGCGGGTTGACGATTGCGCTGGCACTCCTCGGCGGCGCTGCGGCAGCGGGCTGCCGCGGCAGCCGAAGGCAGCGGGCTGCGCGCCCAGGTCGAAGAGGCGGCCTGGCCGCGCTGGCAGGCGCGGCTGGTGTCGAATGCGTCGTTCTCGCTCTGGCGCCATGCGGCTTCCGAGGCCGTCGAGCGCCGGCCGTTCAGGTCGACTCAGCCTGCTCGGCGATTACTATTTCGCGCGCGTTGCGCTCGGGCCGCAAGCGCAGCGGCGGGCTGCGCGCCACCAGCGGCCTGATCATCGGGTCCCTGTCCGGCCAGGCGCTCAGCGGCTTCGACGCCGATGCGGCACGCCCGGGTATCGCATCGCCCACCCCGACGCTTCGATCGGCACTGTCGTTCGCGCAGCCGCGACTCGACAGCGCGCCGTATGTCGGCATCGGCTACACCAGCATCACGCCGAAGTCCGGCTGGGGCTTCAGCGCCGACATCGGACTGGCGGCACGCGCCGGGGCGACCGGCATGGTCGGCGCGCGCTCGGCGGCGCAGTCGCTCGACGACACGCTGCGCGAGATGCGGCTGACGCCCCTGCTCAACGTCGGCGTCTCGTACTCGTTCTGAGACCCGGGCTGCCGGCGCGATCGGCGCCTCCCAAGGCACCGGCCGCTCCGCGGGTTCGCAGCGCCGAGCGCGGTGCAGCGCGCCGGATGCCGTATAAACCCTGGATCGACAGGTCACACGCAAGCGACATTCCATGAGCAACGTTCAACAACGCATCGACGAAATCGTCAAATCGAACCGGGTCGTCCTTTTCATGAAGGGGACGGCGCAGTTTCCGATGTGCGGATTTTCCGGCCGCGCGATCCAGATCCTGCGCGCCTGTGGCGCGACCGACGTCAAGACGGTCAATGTCCTGGAGGACGAGGAAGTCCGCCAGGGCATCAAGGACTACGCCAACTGGCCGACGATTCCGCAGCTCTACATCGATGGCGAATTCGTCGGCGGATCGGACATCCTGATGGAGATGCACCAGGCCGGCGAACTGCAGCAGATGCTCGCAAGCAGCCACTGAGCGCGCGCCATGGCCGCGCGGGTGGTGGTCGGCATCACCGGCGCAACCGGCGCGATCTATGGCGGTTCGGCTGCTGAAGCGGCTGCGTCGCTCGGGCGTCGAGATCCACCTCGTGGCCAGCCCGGCCGGGGTGCTCAACGTCCACCACGAACTCGGGCTCGGCCGCGTCCGGCGCTCGAGGCGCTGGCCGATGTCGCCTATGCTCCCGGCGATGTCGGCGCGGCCATCGCGAGTGGCTCGTTCGCCACCGACGCAATGGTCGTCGCGCCGTGCTCGATGCGCAGCCTGGCTGCGGTCGCCCACGGCCTGAGCGACAACCTGCTGACGCGCGCCGCCGACGTCGTGCCTGAAGGAGCGCCGACGGCTGCTGCTGATGGTGCGCGAGACGCCCCTGAATCAGGCGCATCTGCGCAACATGCTGAGCGGTGACCGAGATGGGCGGCATCATCTTTCCGCCCCTGCCGGCGTTCTACCACCGGCCCACCACGCATCGACGAGATGGTCGACGAGACGGTCGAGCGGGTGGCGTCGCTGCTGGCGATCGCCGACGCGGCGCCGAAATCCTGGCACGGCCTCTGAGGCCGCTTTCCACGGCCCGCCGGTTCGAGGCCGCTCAGGCGGCGCTCGACATCTCCCAGCGGCGCTTGGCGCCGAAGACCAGATCGGGATATTCCGGACGACCGCGGCTGCCGTTGTAGCGACCGAGCGCCAGGAACAGGTTGCCGCGCTCGATGTCGAGGTAGTGGCGCATGATCACGCAGCCGAAGCGCAGATTGGTCTGCATGTGGAACAGCCGCGACGGCTCGCCGTCGCCGATCAGGCGGGCCCAGAACGGCATCACCTGCATGTAGCCGCGCGCACCCGCCGAGCTGATCGCATATTTGCGAAACGCGCTCTCGACCTGCACGATGCCGAGCACCAGCGCCTCGTCGAGCCCGGCACGCCGGCTTTCGTACCACACCGTCTCGAGCAGATCGCTGCGCGTGAGCGGATCGGGCAGGTGGCGCTTGAGACGCTCGCTCATCTCGGCATGCCACGCCAGATAACCCTGGCGGCTGCCGCTGGAATCGAAGACCGGTTTCGGCGGCGCGCTGTTGCGCCACCGCCGCCGACAAGCGCCGAACGGACCGAGTCGATCAGCGGCTCCTCGACCTGGCCCGCCGGCACGCGCCGGCGCCAGCGCACCGCCGAGCAGCACGCCGCCGACGCCCGCGGCGAGCCAGCGTCGGCGCAGCGTGCCGACCGGGGCGAGCCGGGACGGGCGCGATCCGTTCATGCCGCCAGGCGCTCGGCGACCGCTGCGGCCACCCCTTCGAGCGCGAGCGTCGATGCGGCCGCGTCGGTCCGCCCCTGCAGTTCGACCATGCCGTCGGCCAGTCCGCGGTCGGACAACACGACGCGCAGCGGGATGCCGATCAGTTCCCAGTCGGCGAACATGGCGCCGGGTCGCTCGCCGCGGTCGTCGAGCAGCACGTCGACACCGGCGTCGAGCAGGTCGGCGTAGAGCGTGTCGGCCGCGCCGCGCACCGCCTCCGAGCGGGCGTAGCCGATCGGACAGAGCACGATCGAGAACGGGGCCAGCGCAACCGGCCAGACGATGCCGCGCTCGTCGTGGTTCTGTTCGATCGCAGCGCCGAGGATGCGGGTGACGCCGATGCCGTAGCAGCCCATCTCCATCAGCTGCGGCTTGCCCTGCTCGTCGAGGTAGCTTGCATTCATCGCCCGGCTGTAGTGGCTGCCGAGCAGAAAGACGTGACCGACCTCGATGCCGCGCTGGATCTCGAGCACGCCATGGCCGTCGGGCGACGGATCCCCGGCGACGACGTCGCGCATGTCGGCCACCAGATCGGGCTCGGGCAGGTCGCGTCCCCAGTTGACGCCGGTGAGGTGGAAATCGTGCTCGTTGGCGCCGCAGATGAAGTCGCTCATCGCAGCCACCGTGCGGTCGGCGACCACCTGCACCGGCCGGCGGGTGCCGATCGGACCCAGATAGCCCGGCTTGCAGCCGAAATGGGCATCGATCTCGGGACCGGTGGCGAAACGAAAGCCCTGATCCAGCCCGGGCAGCTTGCTGACCTTGACCTCGTTCAGCGCGTGATCGCCTCGCACGAGCAGCAGCCAGACGGTGCTCGATGTCACGTCACCGGCGTCATCTTTTCTGATCGGTTGCGAGCACGAGCGACTTGACGGTGTGCTGCAGCGGCACGCCGAGCAAGTGCGGCGACGTCCTCGCAGGTGGCCTTGCCGGGGGTCGATGCCTTCTGCAGCGGCAGCGCCGGCGCCGCACGCGGCGCGGCCGGCGCCACCGCCTCGGCCATCTCGATGTTGGCGGCGTAGTCGGACGTCGGACAGATAGATGATGGCATCCTCGCCGGTGTCGGCAATGACCTGGAACTCGTGCGAACGCACGCCGCCGATGGCGCCGTTGTCGGCAGCAACGGCCCGGAAGCGCAGGCCCATGCGGGTGAAGATGCGCTCATAGGCGGCATACATGGCGTCGTAGCTGCGTCCGGCGGCTTCGAGATCGCGGTCGAACGAATACGCATCCTTCATCGTGAACTCGCGTCCGCGCATGACGCCGAAGCGCGGACGGCGCTCGTCGCGAAACTTGGTCTGGATGTGATAGAAATTCTTCGGCAGCGCCCGATAGCTGCGCAACTCCTGGCGCGCGATGTCGGTGATCACCTCTTCCGAGGTCGGCTGGATCACGAAGTCACGATCGTGTCGGTCCTTCACGCGCATCAGTTCCGGCCCCATCTTCTCGAACCGCCCGGTCTCCTGCCACAGCTCGGCCGGCTGCACGACCGGCATCAGCAGCTCGATCGCGCCGGCGCGGTCCATCTCCTCGCGGATGATCGCCTCGACCTTGCGGATGACCCGCAGACCGATCGGCATGTAGCTGTAGATGCCGGCGCCGAGGCGCTTGATCATGCCGGCACGCATCATCAGCTTGTGGCTGATGACTTCGGCGTCGGACGGGGCTTCCTTGAGGGTGGAGATGAAGAAACGGGAGGCTTTCATGCGGATGCGGCAAACGGCTGCGCCACCGGCGCGCTCAGGAACGCAGGGGCCGGTTGAAGGGAAACCCGAGGGGTTGCATCGCGTCGTCCCGGTGTAATAATCGTTTCAACGCGAATTCTGGGGTTGATTATGCTCGACCGTGAAGGGTTCAGGCCCAACGTCGGCATCATCCTGCTCAACCACAAAGGCCAAGTTTTCTGGGGCAAACGGATCCGCACCCATTCCTGGCAGTTCCCGCAAGGGGGCATCAAATACGGCGAGACGCCCGAGCAGGCGATGTTCCGCGAGCTGACCGAAGAAGTCGGCTTGCTTCCCGACCATGTGCGCATCATGGCGCGCACGCGCGACTGGTTGCGCTACGAAGTCCCCGATCACTTCATCCGCCGCGATGCGCGCGGACACTATCGGGGCCAGAAGCAGATCTGGTTCCTGCTGCAGCTGACCGGCCGCGACAGCGACATGAACCTGCGCGCCACCGACCATCCCGAGTTCGACGCCTGGCGCTGGAACGAGTACTGGGTGCCGCTCGAAGTCGTGATCGAGTTCAAGCGCGATGTCTACCAGATGGCGCTGACCGAACTCGCGCGCTACCTGCCGCGCACCAGTCACCACAACCGCTACCTGCGAGCCGGCATGCGGCCGCACCATCGCGATGACGCGATGCGCACCGGCCACCGATGTCGAGCGACGCATGGCGCCGCGTCCCCGAAGCGCCGGCGCTCGAACCGGCACGGTGGCGGCCGTGCCCCACGGCGAAGCTGAGTCAGCTCAGCACCAGATTGTCGCGGTGGATCATCTCGGGCTCGGCGACGTAGCCGAGCAGGCGCTCGAACTCGCTCGATGACCTGCGCGCGATCAGGCGCGCTTCGCCACTGCCGTAGTTGGCCAGCCCGCGTGCGATCTCGACGCCCGCCGGTCGATGCGCACCGCGATCACATCGCCGCGGTGAAAGTCGCCGACCACGCCGACGACGCCGACCGGCAGCAGGCTCTTGCCGGCCGCGCGCAGTTTGCTCGCAGGCGCCGTCGTCGACCACGACCGCACCCGGCAGCTGCAGGTGGTTCGACATCCATTGCTTGCGCGCCGCCTGCTTCTGCGTCGGTGCGACCAGCGTGGTGCCGATCGACTCGCCGGCCGCCAGCCGCACCAGCACATCGGGCTCGCGCCCCCAGGCGATCACCGTGCTCGCGCCGCCCCGGGCCGCGCGCTTGGCAGCCAGGATCTTGGTGATCATGCCGCCGCGCGCGATCTTGCTGCCCGCCCCGCCCGCCATCTGCTCGAGCTCGGGGTCGCCCGCCTGCGCCACGCGAGATGAACCGCGCCTGCGGATCGCGGCGCGGGTCGGCCGAGTACAGGCCCTGCTGATCGGTCAGGATCACCAGCGCATCGGCGTCGACCAGGTTGGCGACCAGCGCGCCCAGCGTGTCGTTGTCGCCGAACTTGATCTCTTCGTTGACGACCGTGTCGTTCTCGTTGATCACCGGAATGACGCGCAGGCGCAGCAAGGTCAGCAGCGTCGAACGCGCATTCAGGTAGCGCTCGCGGTCGGCCAGGTCGGCATGGGTGAGCAGCACCTGCGCGCTGCCCATGCCGTGCTCGCCGAGCTTGGCGGCATAGATCTGCGCCAGCCCCATCTGCCCGACGGCGGCAGCCGCCTGCAGCTCATGGACCTCCTTCGGACGCACGCTCCAGCCGAGCCGCTTCATGCCCTCGGCGATCGCGCCGCTCGAGACCATCATGACCTCGCGACCGCCGGCTGCCAGTTGCGCCATCTGCGCGCACCAGTGGCCGATCGCCTCGGCATCGACGCCACGGCCTTCGTCGGTGACCAGGCTGGAACCGACCTTGACGACGATGCGCCGCGCCGCCTTCACGACCTCGGTCATGGGCCGCCTGGCGCGGATTCTGCGGCTCGGCATCCTCGAAACGCGGATCCGGATCCGGCGGGACCACGTTGCGCAAGCTCGAGACGTGCTCGTAGACCGCACGCATCAGCGGCTCGCAGCCCTCGCGCGTCAGCGCCGGAGATCTCGAACACCGGACCCTTCCAGCGCAGCCGCCTGACGAAATCCTTGACCCGCGCCGCGCGTTCGTCGTGCGGGATCATGTCGATCTTGTTGAGCACCAGCCAGCGCGGCTTGGCGTGCAGTCCCGGGTCGTACTTCTTCAGTTCGGCGACGATCGCACGCGCCTGCTGCACCGGATCGACCGCCTCGTCGAACGGCGCCATGTCGACCAGGTGCAGCAGCAGGTGGGTGCGCTGCAGGTGGCGCAGGAACAGGTGTCCGAGTCCGGCGCCCTCGGCGGCCCCCTCGATCAGTCCGGGTACGTCGGCGACGACGAAACTCTGCTCCGGCGCGACGCGGACCACGCCCAGGTTCGGGTGCAGCGTCGTGAACGGATAGTCGGCGATCTTCGGCCGGGCGTTCGAGACCGCCGCGATCAGGGTCGACTTGCCGGCATTGGGCATGCCGAGCAGGCCGACGTCGGCGAGCACGCGCAATTCGAGCTTGAGCTTCTTCTGGTCGCCCGGCCAGCCGGGCGTCTTCTGGCGCGGTGCCCGATTGGTGCTGGTCTTGAAATGCAGGTTGCCGAAGCCGCCGTCGCCTCCCTTGGCGATCAGCACGCGCTCGTCCGGCACGAGCAATTCGGCGAGGATTTCGCCGGTCTCGGCGTCCCGGATGATCGTTCCCATCGGCATGCGCAGCACGATGTCGTCGGCGGCGGCACCGAACTGGTCCGACCCGCGACCGGCCTCGCCATTGCGTGCCTCGTGACGGCGCGCGTAGCGGTAGTCGATCAGCGTGTTGAGATTGCGGTCGCCAACCGCGAAGACACTGCCGCCGCGTCCGCCGTCTCCGCCATTCGGGCCACCGAACGGGATGAACTTCTCGCGCCGGAAGCTCATGCAGCCGCTGCCGCCATTGCCGGCGACCACTTCGATCGTCGCTTCGTCAACAAATTTCATCACTAGCCTCCGAGCTGCGGTGGATCACCCAGCGAGCCGCAGATCTCGACTGCCGGCACCTGGCCGACGCTGCCGTGCGTCGTTCGGTGCACACAAACGCCAAGCCCCGGTAAACCGGGGCTTGGCGGGTACGAACGAGGAAGAAGCTTACTGCGCCTTCACGTTCACCGTGCGCCGGTTGTTCTCGCCCTTGACGGTGTAGTTGACCTCGCCGTCGACCAGCGCGAACAGCGTGTGGTCGCGCCCGATGCCGACATTGGTGCCGGGATGGAACTGGGTGCCGCGCTGGCGCACGATGATCGAGCCAGCCGGAATCTGCTGGCCGCCGAACACCTTGACGCCGAGCATCTTCGGATTCGAATCGCGGCCGTTGCGGGTCGAGCCGCCGCCCTTTTTCTGTGCCATGGTGGATTGCTCCTATCGGTTGGATTGCGACGCCGGTCAGGCGCGGCGTTGACAGCGCTGATCTCCAGTTCGGTGAAGGTCTGACGATGACCCTGCCGCTTCTGGTAATGCTTGCGACGGCGCATCTTGAAGATGCGCACCTTGTCATGCTTGCCCTGCGCCACCACCGTGGCGACCACGCTTGCACCCGCGACCAAGGGGGATCCCACCACCAGATCGGCGCCGTTTCCGACAGCCAGCACCTGGTCGATCGTGATCTCTTGGCCGACGTCCGCAGCAATCTGTTCTACTTTGATCTTTTCGCCGGCAGCAACCTGTATTGCTTGCCACCGGTTTTTATGACCGCGTACATATCAGCCCTTTCATTGATTACCGTCCGCGACGCATCGTGCGCACGAACCCCGCGGAGCGCGCCGGCTGGCACGTCGCGCGCCTGATTCGACCGGCTGCGGCATGACCGCGGACCCCGAACAGGCTTGCATGCGCACTGGCACGAAGCGCCCGCGAATACATCTTCGCAAACGCTGCGAAGCCCGCGATGATACCCGATCCGGGTTTGCCGGGGCAAGGCAGGCCCGCCAGGCGGTCTCGCCGACGCGTCGGCCTGGCGCGCAGCCGGGCGATCGACAGGTCGCTTCCTATAATCCGCTTCACCCCTCCCCATCGAGATCAGCGTGCAGCCGGCCCCTTCCTACCTCACCGCGTTGCCCACCGACGCCCCGCTGCAGATGCAGGCGGACATGGATCAGGTCGACGCGGTGATCCAGCGCCGACTGGCATCGAATGTGTCGCTGATCGACCAGATCGGACGCTACATCATCAGTGCCGGCGGCAAGCGCATCCGGCCGCGACTCGTGCTGCTGTTCTCGCACGCGCTCGGCTTTCGCGGCGCCGAGCGCTACGAGCTGGCTGCCACGGTCGAATTCATCCACACCGCCACGCTGCTGCACGACGATGTGGTCGACGAATCGGCGTTGCGGCGCGGCCGCAAGACGGCCAATGCGATGTTCGGCAACGCGGCCAGCGTGCTGGTCGGCGACTTCGTCTACTCGCGCGCCTTCCAGATGATGGTGTCGCTGAATCGCATGCGCGTGCTCGAGGTCCTGGCCGACGCGACCAACGTGATCGCCGAGGGCGAGGTGCTGCAGCTGATGAACATGCACGACCCTGATCTTGCGGTCGAGGACTACCTGCGCGTCATCCGCTTCAAGACGGCCAAGCTGTTCGAAGCGAGTGCCCGGCTGGGCGCGATCCTGGCCGATGCCGAAGCGGTGCTCGAGGATGCCTGCGCCGACTACGGTCGTTCACTCGGGACCGCCTTCCAGCTGATCGACGACGTGCTCGACTACGAAGGAGCGACCACCGAGCTCGGCAAGAACGTCGGCGACGACCTGCGCGAAGGCAAGCCGACGCTGCCGCTGCTGGTCGCGATGTCGCGCGGCAGTGACAGCGAGCGCGACCTGATCCGCCACGCCATCGAACAGGGCGATGTGGCGCACCTCGAACAGATCATCGGCATCGTGCGCCGCACCGGCGCGATCGAGGCGACGCGCGATGCTGCGCGCGCCGAGGCCGCGAAGGCACGCGAATGCCTGAGCAAGCTTCCTCCGTCGGAGGCGCGAGAAGCTCTGCTAGAATTATGTTTTCGCTCGGTGGAGCGGTCGAACTGAACAAGGTCGACCTGCTTGCCTGGCTGCACCGTGATGGTTGCAGCGAGCGGATTTCGGGGTGTAGCTTAGCCTGGTAGAGCGCTACGTTCGGGACGTAGAGGCCGGAGGTTCGAATCCTCTCACCCCGACCAGAATTCCGATGATGCCGATCCGAAAGCCCCTGCATGCAGGGGCTTTCGTCCGTTCCGGGTCGGACAAGCGTCGCGCCGGGTGGCACTCAGGTCAGCGCCGTCGCCACCATGATTGGTTGCTCGGCATGTCAATATCGGAACCTTCTCGATCCTGCCGACCGGACTTGAACCCCATCCTTGCACTGCTTCCCGCGGCCGCCACGCCGGGCCTGCCGCTCGGCACGGTCGATACGCCCGCACTGCTGCTCGACCTCGATGCCTTCGAACGCAATCTCGACCGCATGCAGACGGCGGTGCAGGCGGCCCGGGTGCAGTTGCGCCCGCACGCCAAGGCGCACAAGTGTCCCGCGGTGGCACTCGAGCAGGTTGCGCGTGGCGCGGTCGGCGTGTGCTGCCAGAAGGCGAGCGAAGCACTGCCATTCCTGGCCGCGGGCATCCGCGACATCCACATCAGCAACCAGCTCGCGTCCCCGGCCAAGGCCGGCTTGCTCGCGCGCTGCGCCGCCGGCGGCGCGCGCATCAGCGTGTGCGTCGATGCCGACGCGCAGATCGACGCGCTGGCCGACGCGGTGCTCGCCGCCGGCAGCCAGCTCCGGGTGCTGATCGAAATCGACATCGGCCAGCACCGCTGCGGCGTCGGTGATGCAGATGCCGTGATGCGCCTGCTCGGACGCATCGACGCAGCGCCGGGTCTCGTCTTCGGCGGGCTGCAGGCCTATCACGGTGGCGTGCAGCACCTGCGTGGGCTTGCCGAGCGACGCAGCCGGTCGCTCGAGGCAGGTGAGCGGGCCGGCGCGATCCGCGCCTCCCTCGAGCAGCGCGGCGTGCGGTGCGAACGGGTCACGGGCGGCGGCACCGGAAGCGTCGAATTCGACCTCGAAGGCGGGGTGTACACCGAGCTGCAGCCGGGCTCATATGCCTTCATGGACCGCGACTATGCCGACAACGAGTCGAGCGACCAGCTGCGCTTCGAGCATGCCCTGTTCGTCGCCAGCCGCGTCATGAGCGACGCCGTCGGCACGCATGTGGTGGTCGATGCCGGCTTGAAGTCACTCGCAGTCGACTCCGGCCTGCCGACCCTCCACGCCCATGGATCCGACCTGCGCTACATCCAGGCCAATGACGAGCACGGGATCGTCGTTGCCGCGCCGGACACGCCGCTGCCGCCGATCGGCAGCCTGCTCAAGCTCGTGCCGGGACACTGCGATCCGACCTTCAACCTGCATGACGACGTGATCGGCTTTCGCGACGAGACGGTGCAGTGCGTCTGGCCGATCGCTGCACGCGGCCTGAGCCGCTGACCGACCGCCCCGACCTCGAACCGTTCCGGCCGCGTCCGGTGACCGTGCGTTGCACGCGACACACCGGGCCGGCTCAGGCTATGCTGCGCCGAGCTGCAGCACCGGGCGCGCGCCGCATGGGGCGAACGGTGGCGCGGCGTGCACCAGACCACTCAGGAGACGACAACATGACCGAATTCCCGCGCCGACCGGGCCGCCGCAGCCTGCTCGCACTCGCCGGCGCTGCCCTGATCACCACCATGGCGCCTGGCGTCGCCCTGGCACAGAACTGGCCCACCAAGCCGATCACGGTCGTGGTGCCGTTTCCGGTCGGTGGCGGCACCGACGCGTTCGCGCGTCCGCTGGCCGCCCAGCTCACCAAGCAGACCGGTGCGCAGGTGATCATCGACAACCGCGGCGGCGCCGGCGGCAACCTCGGCGCGACGATCGCTGCCAAGGCAGCACCGGACGGCTACACCTGGTTCATGGGTGCGGTCCATCATGCGATCGCCCCGTCGATCTACCCCAAGCTCGACTACAACCTCGCCAACGATTTCGTCCCGGTCGCGTCTGATCGCCAGCGTGCCGCAGGTGATCGTCGTCAATCCGCAGCGCATCGCCGCCAACGACCTGAAGGGACTGATCGCGCACCTGAAGGCCAATCCCGGCAAGATGACCTATGGCTCGGCCGGCAACGGCTCGTCGCATCACCTGGCCGGCGAACTGTTCAAGGCACAGACGCAGACCTTCATCACCCACATCCCGTACCGGGGCGCCGGCCCGGCGCTGCAGGACCTGATCGGCGGACAGGTGGACATGATGTTCGACGGCCTGGGCTCGTCGGCAACGCACATCAAGAACGGCCGGCTGAAGGCCATTGCGGTTGCAAGCGACAAGCGCGCGCCGGGCTTTGCCGACATTCCGACCGCCGCCGAGGCCGGTCTGCCGACCTACAAGGTGTCGACCTGGTACGGCCTGTGGGCGCCGCGCGGCACGCCGAAGGAGGCGCTCGACCGGATGAGCACCGAATTGCAGGCCGCGCTCGCGTCGAAGGAGATCCTGGCGGTCTGGGACAACCTGGGTGCCGAGCCGCCGACGATGATGGGCAAGGCCTTCGGCGACCTGTCAACGCCGAGACGCGGCGCTGGGCGGAAGTGGTCAAGGCCGGCAACATCAAGATGGAGTGAGCTCTGCGAGCGCCGTCTCCGCGTGCTAAGCCATTGATCTAGAATGGCTTTTTTTCGCTCCTGAGGCTGCCAGGGGCTGGACGGACGGCGCCGACGCCGGCCCGACGCCACGCCGGCGCTTGCGCCAGAATCAGCCATCCTCTCGACCTTCCGAAGCGGGGCCCGCCACTTGTCTCGATACCCGACAACCGCCGGATGCGGGACCACCAGCCCGGGCCCCGGTGCCGGCCGGATCGCGGCCGGTGCACCGGCGCCCTACCGGCACGGTTGAGATGGACACCTTGGACGAAGCCAAACCGACCAGCACCCTCTCCGGCGCCGCCCGCGTGCTGGTTCATGCGGGCAAGCTCGATCCCCGTCTGGCCGAGGAATTTGCCCGCCAGGCGAAGGAGCGCAAGACCGGTTTCGTCGGCGCGATCCTGGCTGCCGGCGCGCTCACGCCGGCCGAGCTGGCGCACACCCTGTCGAACTCGCTCGCGTTGCCGCTGCTCGACCTGTCGACGATCACGCCCGAGCGGCTGCCGCAGAACGTCATCGATCACCGGATGGCGCAGCAGTACCAGGTGGTCGTGCTCGGCAAGCGTGGCAATCGGCTGTTCATCGGCGGTGCCGACCCGACCGATCAGGAAGCGGTCGAGCGGATCAAGTTCGCGACCCAGCTGACGCCCGAGTGGGTCATCGTCGAGCACGACAAGCTGACCCGCCTGCTCGAGGCCCGCGGCACGAGCGCGGCCGAGACGCTCGAGATCCTGACCTCGGGCGACTTCGAGTTCGATGTGACCGAGGAAGGTCCGGCCGGCGACCCGCTGCCCGAGGCGACCTCCGAGGTGGAGGACGCGCCGGTGGTGCGCTTCCTGCAGAAGATGCTGATCGACGCGATCAACGCCCGCGCATCCGACCTGCACTTCGAGCCCTACGAGTACCACTACCGGGTGCGCTTCCGGGTCGACGGGCAGCTGCGCGAGATCACGCAGCCGCCGATCGCGATCAAGGACAAGCTGGCCTCGCGCATCAAGGTGATCTCGCGCCTGGACATTTCCGAGAAGCGCGTGCCGCAGGACGGCCGCATGAAGCTGAAGTTCGGCAACAAGGCGATCGATTTTCGCGTCAGCACGCTGCCCACGCTGTTCGGCGAGAAGATCGTGATCCGGATCCTCGACCCGTCGAGCGCCAAGCTCGGCATCGAGGCGCTGGGCTACGAGAAGATCGAGAAGGAGCGCCTGCTGGCGGCGATCGAGCGGCCGTACGGCATGATCCTGGTCACCGGACCGACCGGATCCGGCAAGACCGTGTCGCTCTACACCTGCCTGAACATCCTGAATCAGCCGGGGGTGAACATCGCCACCGTCGAGGATCCGGCTGAAATCAACCTGCCGGGCATCAACCAGGTCAACGTCAACGACAAGGCGGGGCTGAATTTCGCGGTCGCGCTCAAGTCGTTCCTGCGCCAGGATCCCGACATCATCATGGTCGGCGAGATCCGCGACCTCGAGACCGCCGACATCGCGATCAAGGCGGCGCAGACCGGTCACCTGGTGATGTCGACGCTGCACACCAACGATGCGCCGACCACCCTGACCCGGCTTGCCAACATGGGCGTCGCGGCGTTCAACATCGCCGTCGAGCGTGCTGCTGATCACCGCCCAGCGCCTGGCACGCAAACTGTGCGAGAACTGCAAGAAGCCGGCCGACTACCCGCCGGAGGCGATGCTCAAGGCCGGCTACACCGAGGAAGAACTCGACGGCAGCTGGCAGGCCTACCGCGCGGTCGGCTGCTCGGCGTGCAACAACGGTTACAAGGGTCGGGTCGGCATCTATCAAGTGATGCCGATATCGGACGAAATCCAGAGAATCATCCTGTCGGCCAGGGACGGCACTCGACATCGCCGCTCAGGCGCAGCGCGAAGGCGTGCGCGACCTGCGCCAGTCCGGGCTGATCAAGGTGAAGCTGGGCGTGACGACGCTCGAGGAAGTGATCTCGGTGACCAACGAATAGCGCGCCGGCGCTCGCCCGAGGTGCCGATGGGCGCACCGAACCCAATGATCCCGGTCTGGCGGACGCAGCCAGCCGCGCGCCGACCGGTGCAACAGAAAGACCGAACAGACCATGGCGACAGCAGCAGCCGTACGCAACATCAAGGAATCCGTCTTCGAGTGGGAGGGCAAGGACAAGAACGGCAAGGTCGTGCGCGGCGAGATGCGCGCCGGCGGCGAGGCCGTGGTCAGTGCCAGCCTGCGCCGGCAGGGCATCCTGGTCAGCAAGCTGAAGAAGCGCCGCCTGAGCGGCGGGCGCTCGATCAAGCAGAAGGACATCGCGATCTTCACGCGCCAGCTGTCGACGATGATGCGCGCCGGCGTGCCGCTGATCCAGTCATTCGACATCGTCGGCCGAGGCAGCACCAATCCGCGCCTGACGCGGCTGCTCAACGACATCCGCAGCGATGTCGAGACCGGCACCAGCCTGTCGGCCGCCTTCCGCAAGCATCCGCTGCTATTTCGACGCCCTGTACTGCAACCTGGTCGAGGCCGGTGAGGCCGGCGGCATCCTGGAGGCGCTGCTCGATCGGCTCGCCATCTACCAGGAAAAGACGATGGCGATCAAGAACAAGATCAAGTCGGCGCTGATCTATCCGATCGCGGTGCTGGTCGTCGCCTTCGTCGTGCTGTCGGTGATCATGATCTTCGTCATTCCGGCGTTCAAGGAGGTGTTCACCTCGTTCGGCGCCGACCTGCCGACGCCCACGCTGATCGTGATCGCGATCTCCGAGTTCTTCGTCGCCTACTGGTGGGCGATCTTCGGCGTGATCGGCGGCGGGGTCTATTTCTTCCTGCAGTCGTGGAAGCGCTCGGTCGGCATGCAGCGCGCGATGGACCGGCTGCTGCTGCGCGTGCCGGTCTTCGGGTCGCTGGTCAACAAGTCGGCGGTCGCACGCTGGACCCGCACCCTGTCGACGATGTTTGCTGCCGGGGTGCCGCTGGTCGAGGCCCTCGACTCGGTGGGCGGCGCCTCCGGCAACGCCGTATTCGCCGACGCGACCGAAAAGATCCAGCGCGACGTCTCGACCGGCGCGGCGCTGACGACATCGATGCAGAGCACCGGCGTGTTTCCGACCATGGTGCTGCAGATGTGCGCGATCGGCGAGGAGTCGGGCGCGCTCGACCAGATGCTCGGCAAGGCCGCCGAGTTCTACGAGGACGAGGTCGACGAGGCCGTGAAGGGCCTGTCCAGCCTGATGGAGCCGTTCATCATCGTGATCCTGGGCACGCTGATCGGCGGCATCGTGGTGGCGATGTACCTGCCGATCTTCAAGCTGGGACAGGTGGTGTGATCGCGCCGGAGGTCTTTGCCGCCGGCAGCTGGTTCTACTCGCCCTGGATGCTGGCGCTGGTGGGGCTGTGCATCGGCAGTTTTCTGAATGTGGTGATCCACCGCCTGCCGCAGATGCTCGAGCACCAGTGGCGGCGAGACAGTGCCGAGATGCTCGGCCTCGATGCCGCTCGCGGCGGGTGCGCCGCTGACCCTGTCGAAGCCGGCGTCGCACTGCCCCGCATGCCGCCATCCGATCGGCTGGAAGCGAGAACATTCCGCTGCTGAGCTACCTCGCGCTGCGCGGACGCTGCGCCGCCTGCGGCAGCGTCGATCTCGCTGCGCTATCCGCTGGTCGAGGTCGGCTGCGCGCTGCTGTTCGGCGCTGGTCGCCTGGCGGATCGGCGACCAGCCGCTCGCCCTGCTGTGGTGCGGCTTCGTGGCGGTGCTGCTCGCGCTGGCCGGCATCGACTGGGACACCACGCTGCTGCCGGACAACCTGACGCTGCCGCTGCTGTGGGCCGGGCTGGCCGCCGCAGCGCTCGGCTGGACCGTTCCCGCTCACGGCGGCGGTCTGGGGTGCGATCGCCGGCTACCTGTCGCTGTGGTCGGTCTACTGGGCGTTCAAGCTGCTGACCGGCAAGGAGGGCATGGGCTATGGCGACTTCAAGCTGCTGGCCGCGCTCGGGGCCTGGCTCGGCGCACCGATGATCGTTCCCGTCATCCTGGCGGCATCGGTGATCGGTGCGATCGTGGGCATCGGGATGAAGATGGCGGCCACCCTGCGCGAAGGACGCTATGTGCCGTTCGGTCCCTTCCTCGCCGCCGCCGGCATCGCAGTGATGCTGCTCGGCAGCGAGCGCGTCAGCGGCTGGCTGGGCTGGGCCTGATCCGGTGTCGCAGGCACCCGCCGTCGGGCGGCTGCGCATCGGCCTGACCGGCGGCATCGGCAGCGGCAAGAGCACGGTCGCGTCGCTGCTTTGCCGGGCTCGGCGCCTGCGTCATCGACAGCGATGCGATCTCGCGCAGCCTGACCGCGCCCGGCGGCGCGGCGATCGATGCCCTGCGCCTGGCCTTCGGTGCCGACTTCATCGACGCCGCCGGCGCGCTCGACCGGGACCGCATGCGCACGCTGGCCTTTGCCGACGCCGACGCGCGTCGCCGTCTGGAAGCCATCCTGCATCCGATGATCGCCGAGCGCACGCTGGCGCTGACGCGCCTCAATCCCGAAGCGACGCTGGTCTACGACGTCCCGCTGCTGGTCGAGTCCGGCCACTGGCGCGAGCGCGTCGACCGGGTCGTGGTCGTCGACTGCCGCGAGGAGGTGCAGATCGAGCGCGTCATGCAGCGCTCCGGATGGCAGCGTGACGCGGTCGAGGCGGTGCCTGCAGCGCCAGGCGAGCCGCGTCCAGCGCCGCGCAGTGGCCGACGACCTGATCTACAACGACGGCATCGACCGTGGCCGAACTCGCGCGCCAGGTGGGCTGGCTCTGGCAACGCCTGCACCGTTGATCGACGCAGTGGCGGCAGCCGGCAGGCGCTGTGGAACAATCGACACTTGCGGACGCAGGCCGTCCGCGGTACCTGCGAGGAACAGCCGCCTTGGTTCGCTACGAATATCCGTTCAACGAGAGCATCCGCACGATGCTGCGGGTCGAGCACCTGTTCGACCGGCTCGCCCAGGTGATGCCGCGCGAGGCGCCGGTCGATCATCACTTCGCGCTCGTGACGCTGTTCGAGATCATGGATGTCGCGTCGCGTGCCGATCTGAAGTCCGACGTGCTGAAGGAACTCGAGCGCTCGCGCATCACGCTCAACGGCTATCGCGGCAATCCGGCGATCTCGGAAGCAGTCGCTCGATGCGGTGATCGAGCGCCTGGATCGGGCCCACGAGGGCCTCAACCAGTCGACCGGCAAGGCCGGTCAGGCCCTGACCGGCAACGAATGGCTGATGAGCATCCGCAGCCGCGTCAGCATCCCCGGCGGCACCTGCGAATTCGACCTGCCCGCCTACTACGCCTGGCAGCAGCTCGACGGCGCGCGCCGGCGCAGCGATCTGCTCGGCTGGGTCGGATCGATGATGCCGCTGGCCGAGGCGGTGAGCCTGCTGCTCGGCCTGATCCGTGACGCCGGCGTGCCGCACAAGGTGTTCGCCCCGGCCGGTCACTTCCAGCTCGCACTGCCGGCCGGGACGCAACTACCAGCTGCTGCGGGTGCGTGTCGACGGCGACCTCGAGATCGTGCCCGAGATCAGCGTGCACCGGCTGCAGGTCTCGGTGCGCTGGATGAAGCAGGACGGCGAAGGACGACTGCGCCCGACCGCGCAGGACACCGCCTTCGAACTGTCGCTGTGCAGCTAGGCGAGGCGGGAATGACGATGGAGATCAAAGCGCGCACCGTCACCTGCCCGAGTTGCAAGGGCCCGAGCCGCTATGCACCGGACAACCCGTTCCGGCCGTTCTGCAGCGAGCGCTGTCGCAACCTCGACCTCGGCGCCTGGGCGAACGAGCAGTTCCGCGTCGCTGCCGATGCGCCGACCGAGGGCGACGACGAGCCGCCGCCCCAGTCGCCGCACTGAGCGGTCCGATCAGCGCGCCACGGCGTGGCGCGCGGCACACCTCACTGCTCGGCGAACGCTCGCTCGATCACGAAGTGGCCCGGTCGTGAGGTATTGCCCTCGGCGAAGCCGCGGTGCTCGAGCAGGTGCTTGAGGTCGCGCAGCATGCCCGGACTGCCGCAGATCATCACCCGGTCGTCGCGCCACGTCGAGCTGCGGGATCTGCAGGTCGTCGAACAGCTTGCCGGTTTCGATCAGTTCGGTGATCCGGCCCATGTTGCGATACGACTGGCGCGTCACCGTCGGGTAGTACAGCAGCTGGCTCTTGACCATGTCGCCGATCAGCTCGTGTGCCGGCAGGTGCTCGGTCAGCAGGTCGTGATAGGCCAGTTCGTCGGCCTGGCGCACGCCGTGCACGAGCACGATCTGCTCGAATTTCTCGTAGGTCTCGGGGTCGCGGATGATGCTCATGAACGGCGCCAGTCCGGTGCCGGTCGACAGCAGGTACAAGCGCTTGCCAGGCAGCAGGTAGTCGATCACCAGCGTGCCGGTCGGTTTGCGGCCGACGATGACGTTGTCGCCGACGGTGATGTGCTGCAGCCGCGAGGTCAGCGGACCCTCCGGCACCTTGATGCTGAGGAATTCGAGGTGATCCTCGTAGTTGGCGCTGACGATGCTGTAGGCGCGCAGCAGCGGCTTGCCGTTCACGCGCAGCCCGATCATCGTGAAATGGCCGTTGCTGAAGCGCAGCGCCTGATCCCGCGTGGTCGTGAACGTGAACAGCCGGTCGGTCCAGTGATGCACGCTCAGCACGCGCTCTTCGTTGAATGCACTCATGTCGGTCGGTAAAGCGGGGCACAGCCGGGGGCCGATGATGCCATCAGCGGCTAAGCTCGCCCAAGTTCTAAAAGGTAGTTCAAGTCATAACTTTTGGATCTGAGCGACGCGCTCGCCACGGGTCGATTGAAGCCGTCGCCACTTGCACAGCCCGCAATGCTCCCTATAATCCCGTCTGCTAGCACTCGTGTAGTGTGAGTGCTAACGGCAGTTCGCTGCAATGCGGCGGTTGCCACGCTTGGATCACGGCCGCACGGCCGACCCTCGAACAACCCCATTCAAGCCATCCTAGGAGATGCTATGAAACTTCGTCCTCTGCACGATCGCGTGATCGTCAAGCGCCTGGAACAGGAAACCAAGACCGCTTCGGGCATCGTCATCCCCGACAACGCCGCCGAAAAGCCCGACCAGGGCGAAGTGCTCGCCGTCGGCCCGGGCAAGCGCAGCGACAAGGGTGAGTTCATCGCGCTGAACATCAAGGTCGGCGACCGCGTGCTGTTCGGCAAGTACAGCGGCCAGACCGTCAAGGTCGACGGCGACGAACTGCTCGTGATGCGCGAGGAAGACCTGTTCGCAGTGGTCGAGAAGTAATCAGCTTCAACCAAGAGATCCGGAGAATCAAATGGCAGCTAAAGACGTTATTTTCGGCGGCGAAGCCCGCGCGCGCATGGTCGAGGGCGTGAACATCCTGGCCAATGCGGTCAAGGTCACGCTCGGCCCGAAGGGCCGCAACGTGGTGCTCGAGCGCTCGTTCGGCGCCCCCACCGTGACCAAGGACGGTGTCTCGGTCGCGAAGGAAGTCGAGCTCAAGGACAAGCTGCAGAACATGGGCGCGCAGATGGTCAAGGAAGTCGCTTCCAAGACCAGCGACAACGCCGGTGACGGCACCACCACCGCCACCGTGCTGGCCCAGGCGATCGTGCGCGAAGGCATGAAGTATGTCGCCGCCGGCATGAACCCGATGGACCTGAAGCGTGGCATCGACAAGGCGGTCACCGCCCTGGTCGAGCAGCTGAAGGCGCAGAGCAAGCCGACGACCACCAGCAAGGAAATCGCTCAGGTCGGCACGATCTCGGCCAACTCGGACGAAGACGTCGGCCAGATCATCGCCTCGGCGATGGACAAGGTCGGCAAGGAAGGCGTCATCACCGTCGAAGACGGCAAGAGCCTGGCCAACGAGCTCGAAGTGGTCGAAGGCATGCAGTTCGACCGCGGCTACCTGTCGCCGTACTTCATCAACAACCCGGAAAAGCAGTCGGCGCTGCTCGAGAACCCGTTTGTCCTGCTGTTCGACAAGAAGATCAGCAACATCCGTGACCTCCTGCCGACGCTCGAGCAGGTCGCCAAGGCCGGCCGTCCGCTGCTGATCATCGCCGAGGAAGTCGAAGGCGAAGCGCTGGCGACCCTGGTCGTCAACACGATCCGCGGCATCCTGAAGGTCGTCGCCGTCAAGGCGCCGGGCTTCGGCGACCGTCGCAAGGCCATGCTCGAGGACATCGCGATCCTGACCGGTGGCAAGGTGATCGCCGAGGAAGTCGGCCTGACGCTCGAGAAGGTCACGCTGGCCGACCTGGGCCAGGCCAAGCGCGTCGAGGTGGGCAAGGAGAACACCACGATCATCGACGGCGCCGGCGCAGCTGGCGACATCGAGGCCCGCGTCAAGCAGGTCCGCGTCCAGATCGAGGAAGCCACCAGCGACTACGACCGTGAGAAGCTGCAGGAGCGCGTGGCCAAGCTGGCCGGCGGCGTTGCAGTGATCAAGGTCGGCGCGGCGACCGAAGTCGAGATGAAGGAGAAGAAGGCCCGTGTCGAAGACGCGCTGCACGCCACCCGTGCCGCCGTCGAAGAAGGCATCGTGGCCGGCGGCGGCGTGGCACTGCTGCGCGCCAAGCAGACCGCAGGCGACATCAAGGGCGACAACCCGGATCAGGACGCCGGCGTCAAGCTGATCCTGCGCGCGATCGAGGAGCCGATCCGCATCATCGTCCAGAACGCCGGTGGCGAAGCCAGCGTCGTCGTGGCCGCGGTCCTCGCCGGCAAGGGCAACTACGGCTACAACGCCGCCAACGACACCTACGGCGACATGATCGAGATGGGCATTCTCGACCCGACCAAGGTGACCCGCACCGCGCTGCAGAACGCCGCATCGGTCGCTTCGCTGATGCTGACGACCGAGGCGATGATCGCCGAGGCGCCGAAGGACGACGCTCCGGCCGGCGGCATGCCGGGTGGCATGGGCGGCATGGGCGGCATGGGCGGCATGGACATGTGATGTCCGACGGCGCGGCATCTGCCGCGCCGATGAGCTCGAACGAGAGGGGCCGCAGCTGCGGCCCCTTTTTTGCACGCTCAATGCCGGTTCGAGAGTCTGTAACGCCCTGTCCTGGCAATCAGGCCCCGTCGTTCTCGACAAGACGGGTTCGGCCCAGGTCCCTTTTCGACACGGAGGGTCGGGGGAACGGAGAATCACGGACCAATCGACATTGCTGCGAACCTCCGTGGCCCTCCGTGCGCCTCCGTGTTGAAGGTCTTGATTCTTCAAAGCCGCAGAGGGCGCAGAAAACTTCAGCTTGTGATCCGCATGCCCTGCAACCTCGGCGCCTGCGCGGTCAATCGGAGCTTCACGCTGCCGAGCCGGCGCCACCCTCGGCCTCGACCCAGCCACGCAGCGTCAACGCAGCATCGCCGACGCCGCCTTCTTCAGCGCCGAGAACAGCGTGACGCTGATCTCGGCCTCGTCGGTCGCCATCTCGCCCAGAAACTGCTGCGCCGAGGCGAATGCAGCGCTGGCCTCGCGCTGGTTCAGCTTGTCGGCCTTGGTCAGCAGCACCAGCAGCCGCACCGTCCCGTTGGCCAGCCGTGGCGCGACGAAATCGAGCAGCTGGCGGTCGAGGTCGGTGAAGCCGTGCCGTGAATCGACCATCAGCACCACGCCAGCCAGGTTGCGCCGCACCGCCAGGTAGTCGGCCATCACCTGCTGCCAGCGCAGCTTGGCGCCGCGCGCCACGGCGGCATAGCCGTAGCCCGGCAGGTCGGCGAACAAGGCGTCGGCCTGCAGCTTGGGGCCGAGTTCGAACAGGTTGATGTGCTGAGTGCGCCCCGGCGTCTTGGATGCGAAGGCGAGCCGCCCCTGCTGCGTCAGGGTATTGATCGCGGTGCTCTTGCCGGCATTGGAACGTCCGACGAAGGCGATCTCCGGCAGTTCGGTGACCGGCAACTGGTCGAGCTGGCTGGCCGTGGTCAGGAAGCGCGCCGTGTGCGTCCAGCCGAGCGCCAGCTTGTGCGGGGAAGGGGCCGCGTCGCTGCGGGCGGGCGCGGGCGCCGGGGAGGTCTTGGTCATGAGGAGGGCCGGGTGGTTCGGAAACGGTTGCACCACGGTGACGCCACCTTGCCGGAGCGCCGGGATTCCACGGCTGGGTGCATTGTAAAATCTCGCGGTTTGCCCCGACGCTTCCGTGAGTTCAACCGGCCATTTTCATGAAGTCTTCCGACCGCTCGCTGTTCGACCGCGCGATCCGCATGACCGTCACCGGGCTTGCACTGGCCGGTTCCGTCTCGACTGGCAGTTGCGGCCGATCCCGCCGCCGCCTTCAAGCCCGATCTGGCGCGCGGTTCGCAGATCGCGACCGCGGTCTGTGCCGCCTGCCACAGCGGCGATGGTTCGCGGGGTGCTCCGGCCAACCCGATCCTGCAGGGACAGCATCCCCAGTACCTGACCAAGCAGCTGATCGAGTTCAAGAACGGCAAGCGCCCGAGCCCGGTGATGCAGGCCATTCGCCAGCCAGCTGAGCGAAGACGACATGCGCCATGTCGCTGCCTTCTACGGGTCCAAGCAGGCCAAGCCCGGTTTCGGCAAGAGCAAGGACCTGGCGCTGCTCGGCGAGAAGATCTACCGCGGCGGCATTGCCGATCGACAGGTCCCGGCCTGCGCCGGCTGCCACAGCCCGAGCGGCGGCGGCATCCCGGCACAGAATCCGCGCCTGGCCGGCCAGCATGCCGACTACTCGGCGATCCAGCTGACCGCATTCCGCGACGGCAAGCGGCAGAACAGCCCGGTCATGACCGGCGTCGCCGCCAAGCTGAACGATCGCGAGATCCGCGCCCTGGCCGAGTACACCGCCGGACTGCAGTAGCACCCGCAGCGGATGCGGTTGCGCGGCGTCCGCTCCCGGCCGACGGCCGCGCCGCGCCGGGGTGGCCGGCCCATCGTATAGTCGGTGCGAACCGACCGCCCAGCTCTCGCCATGCCCTACGTCCGCCGCAACTCCCACGGTCAGATCGACAGCCTGCACCGCGAGGCCACCGACGGCGCCAGCGAGTTCATCGACGAACGCGCATCCCGAACTGCTCGGCATTCCTCGGCCGCGACCCGGATGAAGGCTTCTCGCAGCTCGACGCCGACTTCGTGCGGGTGATCGAGGACCTGGTCGATGTGCTGGTCGCCAAGCACATCCTGAACATCACCGACCTGCCGGCCGAAGCGCAGGCCAAGCTGTTCGCGCGCAAGGGCTTCCGCGACCGGATCTCGGCCAACTCGCTGCAGCTGTTCGGCAGCGACTGCTGACGACGTGATCTGATCTTCGGCCTGCCCGCGGACGCTGGTGCCCGAGCGTAAGAAGCCAGCGCCGCCGAGCGACCTCAGCACACCACCCGGGCTCCACCATGCACCTCCTGAAAGACCGCGGCTTCACGCAACCGGCCGGCGAGATCACGCCGGCTGCGATCTACCAGCGCAGCGCGCGAGCTGCTGCGAGCTGATCGCGCTCGGCGGCGCCGGCCTCGGTCTGGCCGGCTGGGCAGCGCGCGATGCGCGCGCCCAGATGGCGCAGCCGCCGGGCGGCCCGGCAAGCTCGCGCGCACTGCCGGCCATGCGCTCGGCGGTGGCCGGTGCGATGACGATGGAAAAGCCGACCTCGTACGAGGACGTCACCACCTACAACAACTTCTACGAGTTCGGCACCGACAAGGCCGATCCGGCGCGCCATGCGCACCGCCTCAAGACCGCGTCCGTGGACCGTCGCGGTCGAAGGCGAGGTGCAGGCGTCCGCGCACCTTCGACATCGACGAGCTGCTCAAGCTCGCGCCGCAGGAGGAGCGCGTCTACCGCCTGCGCTGCGTCGAAGGCTGGTCGATGGTCGTGCCGTGGATCGGCTACTCGCTGTCCGAGCTGATCAAGCGCGTCGAGCCGACCGGCAATGCGAAGTTCGTCGAGTTCGTGACGCTCGCCGATCCGAAGACCATGCCGGGTCTCGGCTCGCCGGTGCTCGAATGGCCGTATGTCGAAGGCCTGCGGATGGACGAGGCGATGCACCCGCTCACCTTGCTGACCTTCGGTCTGTACGGCGAGATCCTGCCGAACCAGAACGGCGCGCCGCTGCGCCTGACCGTGCCCTGGAAATACGGATTCAAGAGCGGCAAGTCGCTGGTGAAGATCCGCTTCGTCGAGAAGCAGCCGCGCACCAGCTGGAACGCCGCGGCGGCGCAGGAATACGGCTTCTATTCGAACGTCAATCCGAACGTCGACCATCCGCGCTGGAGCCAGGCCACCGAACGGCGCATCGGCGAGGACGGACTGTTCCGCAAGAAGCGGCCGACGCTGATGTTCAACGGCTACGAGGCGCAGGTCGGCCAGCTCTACGCCGGAATGGATCTGACGCGTCAGATCTGAGCCGCCTCGGATGAAGTCCGCGGCACCAGCGCGACGCGCCAGCGCCAGCGCGGGCCGGGCGGCGACAGCGCAGTCGGTCTCAGGCTGGCTGATGAAGCCGATCGCCAAGCCGCTGCTGTTCATCGCTGTGCCTGCTGCCGTTCGCCTGGCTGTTCTGGGCCGCCTGGGCGGATGCGCTGGGCGCCAATCCGGCCGAGGCGCTGATCCGCAGCCTCGGCGACTGGAGCCTGCGGCTGCTGTGCGTCACGCTGGCGGTGACGCCGCTGCGCGAAGCCACCGGCATCGCCGCGCTGGCTCCGGCTGCGCCGCATGCTCGGCCTGTTCACCTACTTCTACGTCTGCCTGCACTTCCTGTCCTACGGCTGGCTCGACATGGGACTCGACCTGCCGCGAGATCGTGGCCGACATCGCCAAGCGGCCGTTCATCCTGGTCGGCACCCTGTCGTGGCTGCTGCTGACCCCACTGGCGGCGACCTCGTTCAACCGGGCGATCCGCGCCCTCGGCGCGCGCCGCTGGCAGCGCCTGCACCGGCTGATCTATGCGATCGCGCTGCTCGCGCTGCTGCACTTCTTCTGGATGCGCGCCGGCAAGAACGACTTCGCCGAGGTCGGCGGTCTATGCCGCCGTGGTCGCGCTGCTGCTCGGCTGGCGCATCGTCGCGGCGCTGCGACGCCGACGCTGAGGAGCAACGCGCCCAGCGTCAGCCGGTGCATCATCACGCGATGCTCGAAGCCTTCGCATTGCTGCTGTCGTTCCAGCTCTTCGGCGAGGTGCTCGCCTGGTTGCTGAAGCTGCCACTGCCTGGTCCGGTGATCGGCATGGTGGCACTGTTCGCCTGCTGGCCCTGGCTCGGCCGCCTGCGTGCACCGGTCGACCACTTCGGATCGGCGCTGCTCGGCCACCTCGGACTGCTGTTCGTCCCGGCCGGTGTCGGCGTGATGCTGCACCTGGACCTGCTCACCGCATGGTGGTGGCAGTTGCTGCTGGCGCTGGTTGCCAGCACGGCACTGACGATGGCGCTGGCGGTCTGGCTGTACACCCGGCTGGTTGCGCTGCGGCGCACCCGGGCGCCATGACGGCGATCGATCCGGCGCTGCCGTTCGGACGGCTATGGGTCTACCTCGGGACCAGTCCGCTGCTGTGGCTGCTGTTGACCGTCGGCGCCTACAGCCTGGCCGTGCGGCTGCAGCGCGCCGCCGGCGGCAGCCCGTTCGTCAATCCGGTTCTGGTGGCGGTGGTCTCGATCGTGCTGCTGCTGCAGTTGAGCGGAACAGGCTACCGGATCTACTTCGACGGTGCCCAGTTCATCCACTTCATGCTCGGCACCGCGACGGTCGCGCTCGCCATCCCGCTGCGCCGCCTGTGGCCGCAGGTGCGCGCGGCACTGACACCGATGAGCGTTGCCCTCGTGGCCGGCAATCTGGTCGGTGCGATCAGCGCGATGGCGCTGCTGCGCCTGGCCGGTGCGCCGCACGAACTGCTGCTGTCGATCGCACCCAAATCGGTCACCGCGCCGGTGGCAATGGGCATCTCGGCCCAGATCGGCGGCGTGCCGGAACTGACCGCGGTGCTCGTCGTCCTGACCGGCATGCTGGGCGCGACGATGGCCACGCCCCTGCTGAACGCCCTGCGGGTCGAGGACCCGGCGGCGCGCGGACTGGCGGTCGGCATCGCCGCGCACGGCATCGGCACCGCCCGCGCCTTCCAGGTCAGCGAGGTCGCCGGCACCTTTGCCGGCATCGGCATGGCCGCGTCGACGGTTGCGGCCTCGTTGCTGGTGCCGCTGGCCGCGCGCCTGTTCGGTCCCTGACGGTCGCCGCCATTGGCCCGCCGTTGCCTGTAGCATCGTGCGCCTGAACCTCCAGGAGACCCCATGTCGTTGCAGAGCCGGTTCGAACAGGCGGTGGCCGAATCGAAGCAGCTCGAGGCCAAGCCAGACAACCTGACGCTGCTCAGGCTCTATGCGCTCTACAAGCAGGCGACGCAGGGCGACGCGGCCGGCGAGCGACCCGGCATCAGCGACCTGGTCGGTCGGGCCAAGTGGGACGCCTGGCAGGCCCTGCAGGGCAAGGACCGCGACGCGGCGCGCGAGGACTACATCGCGCTGGTCGAATCGCTGCAGTGACCGCCGCCGGCGCGGTGCCGGTCAGCCCCGGGTACGCGGTCCGCGCCGACTTGGTGCGCGCTTGGCGGCGGCACGTCCGTCGGCCGGCTTGACCGGCGTGCCGGCCGGCGGCACGGCGCCGGCGTGCGCCAGCAGCGAGTCCAGGTTGTGCTCGATCTCGTGCTCGATCTTGTGGCTGAAGGCGCCGAGCAGGAAGCCGAGCTGGGCCGTCAGTTCGAACCGGTCGGCGCGCACCTGCAGTTCGCCGCTGACGCCGCTGCGGCTGAAGCGCACGGTGTCGGCGGCATCGCCGCGCATCACCTCGCAGCTCATGGCGTAGTCCTGCTCGGCCTGTCGGACCCAGCTGTCGGCAATGCGGCGCGCGTGTGCGAGGCCGAGGGAATGTTCGCGCAGGATGCTGATGCCGGGCATGCGGCAGTCTCCGGTGATGACAATCGATGATGTGCCGAGCCGCTCGAGCTCGGTGCGGCGTTGTTCGGTGGACAGCGCGGCGAGCCGGCGCACCTCGTGCGTAGAAGCGCGGGAAATCGCTGCCCGGTGGCGTCGAACAGCTGATTGAAACCAGGCACGAGCTCGTTGTAGGCGGCAACCAGCCCGAGCGACGCATTGTTGGCGCGGCGCATCCACTCGTCGTAGCCGGCAAAGCCGTCCCAGCGCTCCTGCTTGAGCTGCGCGTACCGCTCCCGCATCCGCGCCATCACCGCATCGCGGCGCGTCGCGCTTGACGGCGTCGTCGAGCCGCTGCCTGCGTAGACCGCCTCGAGCTCGCGCCGCGTGGCGAGCGCCAGGTCGCGGAAATCGCTCGCGCCGGCGTTCGTTGCGCTCGAACTCGTGCTCGTGCCGCCGCGCTGCCATGACGGTCGAGCCAGCGGTCGCCGCCGATGCGACCGACTGCCGTCGCGAACGATTCATTGAAGACGGTGTCGCCGCTGGCAAAGGCGACCTGGTGTGCCAGTTCATGGAACAGCATGTTGGCCAGGTCGCCTTCCGGATAGTGGACGAAGGTATTCAGCAGCGGATCGGCGAACAGATCGCCCGGCAGCTTGCCGAGTGTCGAGTAGGCCGGCACGCCGTAGACGAAGACCTGCATGCCCTGCCGACTGCAGCTCGGCCGCCGCCGCCTCGGCGGCCTGCGCGGTCGAAGAAGCCGCGATAGGCGACGCAGCCGACGAGCGGATAGCACCAGTTCTTCAGCCTGAGGCTGAGCTCCGGCGCTGCGACGACATTCCAGACCGCCGCGCTGCGGCCGAGATCGGCGTAGCGCCGGTAGCTGGCGTTGTCCGGCAGCGCCAGTTCGCTCAACCGCGAAATCACGCATGCGCTGGCTCAGCTGCAGCCGCTGGCGCAGCGGATCCGGCGTCGCGCTGTCGCCGACCCAGTCGGGTACCGGACGCGCGGCGGCGACCATCCGCAGATGGCCGTTGACCGACTGCGCGAGATAGCCGATCTGCGCGCAGCCGGCAGCCGCCGCAATGACCGCGACAAGCAGCGCCGCCAGTCCGGCCTGGCGCCAGCCCCGGCCGCGCAGGCGTGCGGATCGGAGCGGCATCGGACGCCGCATCAGTGACCCGCCGCCGGACCCGGCTCCGCCGGCTCGACCGCTTCGACCTCGACCAGGCAGTCGTAGAAGGTCGGCGCGCGTCCGAGATCGGTCAGGCGCTGGCTGGTCAGCTGGTTGACGTTGGTGCCGTCGACGCCGAACTTGCGCCACCAGATGCCGAGCCCGTGCACCACGCCGGGCCGGGCCCGGCTGGTGACCCGCGCATGGCAGCGGTGGCTGCCGCGATCGTTGTGGACGCGCACCGCCTGTCCGTCGCCGATGCCGCGCTGCGCCGCATCGTCGGGGCTGATCTCGAGCAGCGGCCGGCCCTCGATGTCGCGCAGGCTCTGCATGTTGACGAAGCTCGAATTGAGAAAGTTGCGCGCCGGTGGCGAGATCATCGCGAGCGGGTAGCGCTGCGGCCAGACGCGGCGTCGACCGCACCGATTCATGGTTCGGCAGGTAGTCCGGCAGGCCGTGCTCGGCCGACCCGATCCGGCAGCGACCGTCGGCGGTCGGGAAACCGCCTTCGGCGAACGGCGCGTCGGGCAGGTCGAGCCGGAACCAGCCGTCGCTGGCGCAGCCGTTCGGCAGCCTGCGCCGGCAGCCTGAAGGCGGCCGCGGCGAGGGTCTCGTCGTCGTCGGCGAAGCAGGGGTCGTCGAAGCCCATCCGCGCCGCCAGGTCGCGGAAGATCTGCGTATTCGGCCGCGCCTGGCCGAGCGGCGCGATCGCCGGCTCGTTGCGCAGCACATAGGTGTGGCCGTAGCTGGCATGGATGTCGAGGTGCTCGAGCTGCGTCGTCGCCGGCAGCACGTAGTCGGCCAGGTCGGCGGTATCGGTCATGAACTGCTCGAGCACGACCGTGAACAGATCGGCACGCTCGAAACCCCTGCACCACCTGCGCCGAATCGGGCGCCACCGCGACCGGATTGCTGTTGTAGACGACGAGCGCCTCGATGCGCGGACCGAAGCGGCTGCCATCGGGCAGCGGCTCGCCGCTGCTGGCGCTGCAGATCGTCGCCGATCGTCACCATGTTGAGCGTGCGCGGACGGCGCGCTGCCGAGCAGGTCCGGGCCGCTGCAGTACCGCCGCTGTTGCGCGGGAACCAGCCCGAAGCCGACAGCAGCATGCCCCCGGCCGGATGCCGCCACGCGCCGATCAGGCACGGCAGCAGCGCGATCAGCCGCACTGCATTGCCGCCGCCGCGGGCGCGCTGCATGCCGTAGTTCAGCCGGATCGCCGCCGGCGCCAGCGTCGCGTAGTCGCGCGCCAGCCCGCGCACCTCGTCGGCGTCGATGCCGCACTCGGCGGCCACCCGCTCGGGCGGCCAGGCGAGCGCCTTCATCGCGCAGCGCATCCCAGCCGTCGGGGCCGGTCTGGACGTGGGCATCGATATACGCCTGGTCGAGCCAGCCGTTGACGATCAGCTGCTGCATCAGTCCGAGCGCGAGCGCGCCGTCGGTGCCCGGCAGCAGCGCGATGTGCTGGTGGCACTTGTCGGCCGTCTCGGTGCGGCGCGGATCGATGCAGATCAGCCTGGCGCCGGCCCGCTTGGCGGCCTGGGCGAAGGTCCAGAAGTGCAGGTTCGACGCGATCGAGTTGCTGCCCCAGATCAGGATCAGGCGGCTGTTCGCATACTGCTCGAGGTGCATGCCGACCTTGCCGCCGTAGGTGGCGAGCAGCCCCTCGGCGCCCGCGCTGGCGCAGATCGTGCGGTCGAGCAGCGAGGCGCCGAGCCGGTGGAAGAAGCGCCGGTCCATGCTTTCGCCCTGCAGCATGCCCATCGTTCCGGCGTAGCTGTACGGCAGGATGGCCTGCGGATCGCGGCTGGCGATCTCGCCGCAGGCGCGCCGCGATGTCGTCGAGCGCCTCGTCCCAGCTGACCGGCTCGAATTGCGGCGGCACCCCGGCGCGCTTCGGGCCCGACGCGCCGCAGCGGCTGCAGCACGCGCTGCGGGTGGTAGACGCGCTCGGTATAACGCGACACCTTGGTGCACAGCGCGCCGTGCGTCGGCGGATGGTCCGGATCGCCCTGCAGCCGCACCGCCACGCCGTCGCGCACGGTGACGCGGATCGCGCAGGTGTCCGGGCAGTCGTGCGGGCAGGCTGCCCGGACGATCGTCTCGAGCCGGTCCGGCGATCGGCGGCTGGCGGGACTGCGAGATTGGTGCGTCATGTCGCAGCGGATGGTCGGACTTCACCGGCCTGCGGCGCGGGCAGGCACGCGGCCGGCGGTAAACTGGATTTTGACGCAGCGCAGCCGATGCGGCTGCGCGTCGCCGTTGCGGGGAGTTCCGATGCGCCTGATCGAATCCATCCTGGCCGACGCCGCGGCGATCGCCACCGTCCGCAAGGATATCCATGCCCACCCCGAACTGTGCTTCGAGGAAAACCGCACTGCCGACCTGATCGCCGCGGCAGCTGACCGACTGGGGCATTCCGGTGCAGCGCGGACTCGGCCGGACCGGCGTCGTCGGCATCGTGCGCAACGGCAGCAGTTCGCGCGCGGTCGGCCTGCGCGCCGACATCGACGCGCTGCCGATCACCGAGCACAACAGCTTCGCGCATGCCAGCCGCCATGCCGGCAAGATGCACGCCTGCGGCCACGACGGCCACACCGCGATGCTGCTCGCGGCGGCCCGCCACCTGGCCAGGCACCGCAATTTCGACGGCACGGTCTATCTGGTCTTCCAGCCGGCCGAGGAAGGCGGCGGCGGTGCGCGCGAAATGATCGACGACGGGCTGTTCGAACAGTTTCCGATGGAGGCGATCTTCGGTGCGCACAACTGGCCGGGCATGGCAGTCGGCCAGTTCGCGCTCAAGAACGGACCGTGCTTCGCGAGCAGCAACGAGTTCCGCATCACGATCCGCGGCAAGGGCGCGCATGCGGCGATGCCGCACAACGGCATCGACCCGGTGCCGGTCGCCTGCCAGCTGGTGCAGGCCTTCCAGACCATCATCACGCGCAACAAGCGGCCGATCGACGCCGGTGTGATCTCGGTGACGATGATCCATGCCGGCGAGGCCACCAATGTCGTGCCCGACAGCTGCGAGATGCAGGGCACGGTGCGCACCTTCACGCTCGAGGTGCTCGACCTGATCGAACGCCGCATGCGCGAGATCACCGAGCACACCTGCGCCGCGTTCGGGGCCGAGCTGCGAATTCGAGTTCGTCCGCAACTACCCGCCGACCATCAACCATCCGGCCGAGACCGAGTTCGTGCGCCGGGTGATGGGCGAGGTGGTCGGTGCCGACAACGTGCTCGAATTCGAGCCGACGATGGGCGCCGAGGACTTCAGCTTCTTCCTGCAGCAGATGCCCGGCTGCTACTTCCTGATCGGCAACGGCGACGGCAGCCACCGCGAGGGCGGGCACGGCATGGGGCCGTGCATGCTGCACAACCCGAGCTACGACTTCAACGACGATCTGATTCCGCTCGGCGCGACGCTCTGGGTGCGGCTGGCCGAGGCCTGGCTGGCGGCGCCGCACGGTGGACCGGCGGACGCTCCGGGCGCCTCGCACGCGGCTCGTCCCGCAGCGGCAGCCGGCCCGTCGGCAGCGCCGGCCGAGGGCGCTGGCTGATCAAGCCGACCGGGCGGTCGTCGAAGACAGTGTCACGCCCAGCGCCCAGGTCGGCGCGGGCCTGCTTCGCGCTGCTGAACTGGCGGGCCTGCCAGCCGCGCTCGGCCGGCTGCGCGCACATTGGCCGCGCTGTCGTCGAAGAAGATGCAGTCGGCCGCCGGCAACGCCGAACATCGCTTCGGCATGCGCGAAGATCTCCGGCATCGGCTTGACCATGCCGATCCGCGACGAATAGAGCCCGGTCTCGAAGACGCCGAGCCGGTCGAGCTGGCGCTGGGCATGGTCGAGATAGGCGAGCGGCATGTTCGACAGGAACACCAGCCGGTGGCCGGCTCGGTGCAGGTCGTGCAACAGGGCCACGCTGTCGTCGAGCAGTTCCAGATGCGCCGGCACCGCCTGCATCACGCGCAGCACCTCGGCCTCGTCCAGTCCGAGGCGCGCGGCGATCCGTGGCGCCACCTCGGTCGATGCCGAGCGCGCCGCGATCGAACTCGGCCCAGTCGCTGCCGGGGCGGAACGATTCGAAGAAGCGGCCGGCCAGCTCGCGCGCGCGGCGGCCGCGTCGGGCAGCCGCTGCGGCAGTTGCTGCTGCAGCAGCTGGCCGGCTGCCAGCGCAGCACCACGCCGCCGAGGTCGAAGACGAGCGTGCGCGCCATCAGCCGCGCAGCCGCGTCGAGCAGGCCGGCGGTCGATGCGTCGAGGCCGTGCCGGTCGCCGCTCGCAAAGCGCGGCACGAGTTCCTTGCACAGCGCCTTGCCGAGCTCGACCCCCCACTGGTCGAAGCTGTTGATCTGCCACAGCGCGCCGCTGGTGAAGACGCGGTGCTCGTACAGCGCGATCAGCGCGCCCAGGCTGCGCGGCGTCAGCTGGTCGAGCAGCAGCGTCGTGCTCGGCCGGTTGCCGGGGAAGCTGCGGTGCCGCGCCAGCACCGCCGGGTCGATCCGGTCGGACGCGGTCGGCGCCTTCTCCTGCAGCGCCTCGGCGGCGGTCTTGCCCTGCATCAGCGCCTGCGCCTGCGCCAGCCCGTTGGCCAGCAGCAGCCGGTGCATCTCGGCCAGGCCGTGGGTCGGCTGCTTGACCAGGATGAACTCGACCGGGATCACATCGGTGCCCTGGTGCAGCATCTGGAAGAAGGCATGCTGGCCGTTGGTGCCGGGCTCGCCCCAGACCACCGGGCTGGTGGCGAACGGCAGCGCCTCGCCGTCGAGGTCGACGCACTTGCCGTTGCTCTCCATCTCGAGCTGCTGCAGGTAGGCCGGCAGCCGCGCCAGCCCCTGGTGATAGGGCGCGACGCAGCGGCTGGCGAAGCGGTGGAAGTTGCGGTACCAGACGTCGATCAGGCCGAGCAGCACCGGCAGGTTGCGCGCCAGCGGCGCGGTCGCGAAATGCCGGTCCATCGCGTGCGCGCCGGCCAGCAGCTCGCGGAAATGCTCGCTGCCGATGGCGATGGCGATCGGCAGCCCGATCGCACTCCACAGCGAATAGCGGCCGCCGACCCAGTCCCAGAAGCCGAACGTGGTCTCGATGCCGAACGCCGCGGCGGCCTCGACGTTGGTCGTCGCGGCGACGAAATGGCGCGCGATGTCCTGCCCGCCTTCGCTCAGGAACCAGTCCTTGCGCCGCGTGCGCGTTGGCCATCGTCTCCTGCGTGGTGAAGGTCTTGCTGGCGATGATGAACAGCGTCTGCTGCGGCTCGAGCCGGCGCAGCAGCGGCGCGATGTCGTGCGCCGTCGACGTTCGAGACGAAGTGCATCTGCGAGCCTCGGGTGCGCGAAGGCCTCGCAGCGCGCGCACCACCATCTGCGGGCCGAGGTCGCTGCCGCCGATGCCGATGTTGACCACATGCCGGATGCCGCTCACGGCGGTGTCGCGCACCGTCTCGGCATAGGCCGAGCATCGCGTCGAGCGTGCGCTGCACCTCGCGCGGCGACCGCGGCGCTGCGTGGCGCGGCGGCCGGTGCGCGCAGCGCGGTGTGCAGGCCGCCCGCCCTTCGGTCGGGTTGACCGGCTCACCGGCGAGCATCGCATCGCGCCGCTCCTCGAGCCGGCACTCGTCGGCGAGTTCGAGCAGGAACTGCAGCGTCGCGGTGTCGATCAGGTTCTTCGACAGGTCGGCGAAGATCTCCGGCGCCTCGATCGTCGAAGCTGGTCGAAACGGCCGGGATCGCGCGCGAAGGCGTCGCGCAGGTCGAAATCGCGGCCGTGGGCCTCGAAGTGGCCGGCCAGCGCCGCCCAGGCCGGGGTGCGGTCGCAGCGCGGCGCGTTCATGCGACGCTCCTGCGGACGCGGCCGAGCTGCCGCTGCGACGCGCGCCTCGATCAGCGCGTCGAGCTTGGCCGCGTCGGCGGCGAAGCCGCGGATGCCCTCGGCCAGCTTTTCGGTGGCCATCGCATCGGCATTGAGCGCATAGCGGAAGCTCGGCCTCGTTGTAACAGCACCGCGTGCAGCGGCTCCTGGCGCGCGCGCTCGCGGGTCGAGCGCGCGCTCGAACGGCGCCTCGCTGCGCTGCAGCTCGGCCAGCAGCTCCGGGCTGATCGTCAGCAGGTCGCAGCCGGCCAGCGCGACGATCTGGCCGATGTTGCGAAAGCTCGCGCCCATCACCTCGGTCGCGATGTCGAACTTCTTGTAGTAGTTGTAGATCTGCGCGCACCGACTGCACGCCGGGATCGTTGGCGCCGGCATGGGCCGCCTCGTCCCAGGCCGCGCCCGGCGGCCTTCTTGTGCCAGTCGTAGATGCGGCCGACGAAAGGCGAGATCAGCGTCACGCCGGCGTCGCCGCAGGCCACCGCCTGGCAGAACGAGAACAGCAGCGTCAGGTTGCAGTGGATGCCCTCGTGCTCGAGGATGCGCGCCGCCTGGATGCCTTCCCAGGTCGACGCGATCTTGATCAGCACGCGCTCGCGCGCGATGCCGGCGTCCTCGTACAGCGCGATCAGCCGGTGCGCCGCGCGCGACGGTGGCCGCGGTGTCGAACGACAGCCGGGCGTCGACCTCGGTCGAGACCCGGCCCGGGATCAGCGCCAGGATCTCGCGCCCGAAACGCACCAGCAGCTGGTCGACGATCTCGTCGACCGGCTGCCGCGGCAGCGCGCCACGATCGTCTCGGTCAGCAGCGGCGCGTACTCGGGCTGCTGCACCGCCTTCAGGATCAGCGACGGATTGGTCGTCGCATCGCGCGGCGCGAAGGCCGCGATCTGCCTGAAGTTGCCGGTGTCGGCGACGACGGTCGTGAACTGCTTGAGTTGGTCGAGCTGGTTCATGAGAGCTCCGTTCATCGGTCTTGGCGGCGCGGCGGCATCGGCGATTGACCGCGGCGCCCAGGTTGGGCATCATGCCTGTAACTAAATTACATCTCCGATTCTTGCGGTTTCGGAGCCGGCTGTCATGTCTTTCGATCTGGTTTTTTTCGGCGGCACCGGCGACCTGACCTGGCGCAAGCTGATGCCGGCGCTGTTCCAGGCCTTTCGCCACGGCAAGCTGCCCGACGGCTGGCCGCATCCTGGCCGTCGCCCGCGACGAGCAGAGCGACGAACAGTATCGCGCCTGGCTGCAGCAGCGCTTCCAGGATGTCGAAGGCGCCAAGCGGCCGACCGATGAGGAGTTCGCGCGCTTTTCCGAACTGCTCCACTACCGGCGCATGGACCTGTCGCGAGCCCGGCCACTACGCCGGCCTGAAGCAGTGGCTCGACGCGCGCGGCGCCGACACGGTCGTGTTCTACCTGGCGACCAGCCCGCAGCTGTTCCCGCAGATCTGCGAGCAACTCGGTGCGAGCGGGCTGAACGGGCCGCATGTGCGGATCGTGCTCGAGAAGCCGCTCGGCCACGATCTGGCAGAGCGCGCAGCAGATCAACCGCGTCGTCGCCTCGGTATTCGGCGAATCGCGTGCATTCCGCATCGATCACTACCTCGGCAAGCCGTCGGTGCAGAACCTGATGGCGCTGCGCTTCGGCAACGCCTTGTTCGAGCCGCTGTGGCGTCGCGAGAGCATCGCCAACATCCAGATCACGCTCGCCGAGAGCCTGGGCGTCGGCTCGCGCGGCGACTTCTACGACCGCACCGGCGCGCTGCGCGACATGGTCCAGAACCACGCGCTGCAGCTGCTGACGATGATCGCGATGGAGCCGCCGTCGCGCAACGACGCCGATGCGATCCGCGACGAGAAGCTGAAGGTGCTGCGCTCGCTGCAAGCCGTTCACCCGGAGACGCATGCTACCGCGACGTGGTGCGCGGCCAGTACCGCAAGGGCACCGTCGACGGCAATGCCGGTGCCGGGCTACCTCGACGAGGCGCGGGTCCCGCCGGCCAGCCGCTGCGAAACCTTCGTCGCGCTGCGCACCGAGGTCGCAGAACTGGCGCTGGGCCGGCGTGCCGTTCTACCTGCGCACCGGCAAGCGGCTGGCCGAGCGCGATGCGCAGATCGTCGTCAACTTCAGGCCGACGCCGCACAGCATCTTCCCCGGCGCGAACCGCCCGAACAAGCTGGTGATCAAGCTGCAGCCCGAGGACGGGCTCGAACTGCACCTGCTGGCGGCCAAGGGCAACGCGCAGGGCGAATCGCTGGTCCCGGTCTCGCTCGACCTCGACTTCGACAAGGCCTTTGCCGAGAACCGGGTCGGCGCCTACGAGCGCCTGCTGCTCGAGGCGATTGCCGGCCGGCTCAACCTGTTCGTCCGCAGCGACGAACAGGAGCAGGCCTGGCGCTGGGTCGAGCCGATCCTGCAGACCTGGCAGCGTGACGACGCGGCATCGGCGGTGCCGCGGCCGTATGCGGCCGGCACCTGGGGGCCGGCGGCGGCCAGTGCGCTGGTCGCGCGCGACGGCTTCGCCTGGTCCGAGGAAGAATGAGCGCCGGCTCGCGCGGCGGCGGGCGCGATCAGGCGCCAGCGCGCCGCATGAGCATGCTCGCCCGGATCGAGGCATCGCGCCTGGCGCTGCCGCCGGCCGAACAACGGGTGGCCGAGCTGCTGCTGTCGGATCCGGCCGGCTTCGTCGGTCGCGCCGGTCGGCGAGCTGGCGGCGCGGGCGCGCGTGAGCAAGCCGACCGTGGTCCGCTTCTGCCGCAGCGTCGGCTACGACGGGCTGGCCGACTTCAAGCGCAAGCTCGCCGGCAGCGTCAACGAGGGCGTGCCGTTCGTGCACCGCGCGGTCGACGAGGACGACCAGCCCGGCCGACATCCACGTCAAGCTGATCGACAACACGATCGCCGCGCTGCTCAAGTACCGCGAACGGCGCCAATGCCGAGCCATTCGAGCGCGCCGATCGGCGCGCTGACCGCCGCCGCGCGGATCGCGGCGCCGGATCGACTTCTACGGCGTCGGCAATTCGGGCATCGTGGCGCAGGATGCGCAGCACAAGTTCTTCCGGCTGGGCGTGCATGCGCAGGCGATCAGCGACGGCCATGTGCAGGTGATGAGCGCGACCATGCTGCGGCCGCGGCGACTGCGCGGTGATCATCAGCAATTCAGGCCGCAGCCGCGACCTGCTCGACGTGGCCGAGATTGCCGAGCGAGAAGGGCGCGACGACGCATCCTGATCACCGCCAGCGAGTCGCCGCTGGCGCGGCTGGCGCGGCACGGGACGGCGCATCCTGCTGCCGGTCGATCATCCGGAGGATCACGAGCGCTACAGCCCGATGGTGTCGCGCCAGCTGCACCTGATGGTGATCGACATCCTGACCACCGCGGTGGCGCTGCGCCTGCCGGGCGATCGGCGCCTGCTGCTGCAGCAGATCAAGCACAACCTCGGACGTCGCTATGCAAGCCCCGGATGATTCGGCTCAGATGCCGACGGTGGGCTCCGGCATCGGCAGCAGGTCGTCCAGCCGGTACAGCCGGGCCAGCTGATCGAGCTTGGGCGGGGCGCCGTGCACCTCGATCTCGCCGCCCTGCCCGGTCGGCCACGCGGCGGCATTCGAGCAGCACCGCGAGCGCCGACGAATCGAAGTGCCTCAGGCGCGAGGCATCGATCGGCCAGGCCGCATCGCCAGTCGCGACCGGCCCGGCGACCGCAAGCGCATCTGCCCAGCGCGCGCGCCGCGGCCGGTGCCTCGGCATGGGTCAGGGTCTCCGGCAGCTGCAGCGGCGCAGGATCAGGACATCGACGCGCGCTGCTCAGGACTTGGCGGCGGCCGCCTTGTTGCGCTCGGCCAGCTTGGCGATCAGTCCGTCGACACCGTTGTTGCCGATCTCCTGCGCAAAGCTGTTGCGGTAGTTCTGCACCAGCCAGACGCCGAGGATGTTGACGTCGTAGATCTTCCAGCCGTCGCCGGCCTTTTCCAGCCGGTAGTCGAGCTGGATCGGGTCGCCGCTGCCGACCACCTCGGTGCGCACCGTCACCTCGTTGTCACCCGGCTTGGAGCGCATCGGCTTGACCTCGACCGTCTGGTCCTTGACCTGCGACAGGGCACCGGAATAGGTGCGCACGAGCAGGATCTTGAACTCGTCCTGCAGGCGCTTCTGCTGCTCGGGCGATGCCTGGCGCCAGTAGCGGCCGACCGCCGAGGCGGTCATGCGCTCGAAATTGACATGCGGCATCACCTTGGCGTCGACCAGCGCCATCACCTTCTGTGTATCCCCGCCCTGGATGCGCCTTGTCGGCCTTGACCGCATCGAGCACCTCGGTCGAGACGCGCTTGATCAGCGCCTCGGGTGCATCGGCGGCATGGGCCGCGACGGCCAGGCACAGCGCACCGACGGCTGCGAGCAAACGTTTGAACATCATGGAATCTTCCTTGTCTGAAGCAGGTTTGCACCAGCGCGCAGCGCGCGCCGCAGGACGGTCAGAGCGTGAAATGCAGCGCAGGTTTCATCCGCGTCACATTCGGGCACACCATGACCCGGTCAGCGGGCGGCCGACGCCGCCGGTTGGGGCGCCGTTGCAGCGTTGTCGCGCGGGTCCTCGTAGTCGGGATAGTCGTCGTCACCGTTGCCGAACAGCTTCACGCCACGACGCTGCAGATAGGCATCGCGGACGAAGGTGTACTTGTCGAGCACGATGTCGTCGAGAACGCGCCCGGCGGCCAGCAGGTTGGCACGCGTGTTGATGATCTGCAGCGCGGTGATGCCGAACATCGGTCCCGCCGTCGTTGATCACCAGCGCCGGCGAGGCACCGCGGTCGAGCGGCAGCGCCACCGAATCGCGCACCGTCGACGGTCCGTAGAGCGGCCACACGATGTAGGCCCCGGCCCCGACGCCCCAGTGGGCCAGCGTCTTGCCGAAATCCTCGGGATGGCGCTCCAGCCCCATTTCGGTCGCCGGATCGAGCAGGCCGCCGAGACCGAACAGCGTGTTGGTGCCCACCCGCATCACGCCGTGCAGACCCTGGCCGAGCTTGAACTGCAGGAAGCTGTTGACCGCCGACCAGGCGTCGGCCGCATTGCCGAAGAAATTGTCGACGCCGAGGCGCACCCGGTGCGGCACGACATCGCTGTAGACCGTCGCCACCGGCTTGAGCACCCGGTCATCGAGTTCCTCGTTGAAGCCGAACACCTTGCGGTTCCAGTTTTCCCAGGGGTCGAGGCGCTGGGTCGGCGTGTTGCCGGTGCTGGCGCAGCCGCCGAGCACGATCACGGCCGCCAGCAGCAGCGCGCCGGCCCGTGCGCGGCGTGGTCCGGTGTCGACCCGCCTCCACGCGCTTCGACAGGTGAGACGGATGCATCATCGCGCTCCTTCGGAATCGGGCGCCGGCGCCGGCGCTGCCGGCATCGGCCGCCTTGTTGAACAGGAACTGGCTGATCAGGTTCTCGAGCACGACCGCCGACTGGGTCTGCGTGATGACGTCGTTGGCGGCCAGGTTCTTCGGATCGCCCCCGACTTCGAGGCCGATGTACTGCTCGCCGAGCAGACCGGAGGTCAGGATCTTGGCCGCCGTGTCCTTGCGGAAATTCGAACTGCTTCTCGAGCTGCAGCTCGACGCTCGCCTGGAAGGTCTGGCTGTCGAAGCCGATCGTCTCGACCCGGCCGACGACGACGCCGGCGCTCTTGACCGCCGCGCCGGACTTCAGCCCGCCGATGTTGTCGAAGCGCGCCACCACCGGATAGGTTTCGGCAAAGCTCAGGCTCAGCAGATTGCCTGACTTCAGCGCCAGAAACAGCAGCGCGGCCGCGCCGATCATCACGAACAGGCCGACCCACACATCATGTCGAGATTGCTGCATCGCAGCTCCTTCAGATCGAAAACATCATCGCGGTCAGCACGAAGTCGAGCGCGAGCACCGCCAGCGACGCCATGACCACCGTGCGCGTGGTGGCACGCGAAACGCCTTCGGGGGTCGGCTTGCAGGCAAAGCCCTGCAGCAGCGCCACGAAGGTCACCGTGACGCCGAACACCACGCTCTTGATGACGCCGTTGCCGATGTCGGCGAAGACGTCGACGCCGCCCTGCATCTGCGACCAGAACGATCCGGCGTCGATGCCGATCAGCGGCACCGCGACCACCCAGCCGCCGAGGATGCCGACCGCGCTGAACACCGCCGCGAGCAGCGGCATCGCGATCAGGCCGGCCCAGAAGCGCGGGCTCAGCACGCGCAGCACCGGGTCGACCGCCATCATCTCCATCGCCGCGAGTTGCTCGCCGGCCTTCATCAGACCGATCTCGGCGGTCAGCGAGGTGCCGGCGCGGCCGGCGAACAGCAGCGCCGTGACCACCGGTCCGAGTTCGCGCACCAGGCTCAGCGCCACCAGCAGACCGACCGCCTCGGCCGAACCGTAGCGCTGCAGCGTGTAATAGCCCTGCAGCGCGAGCACGAAGCCGACGAACAGACCCGACACCGCGATGATCGACAGCGACCGGTTGCCGACGAAGAAGATCTGGTCGACGACCAGCCGCGGCCGGCGCAGCGCCGCCGGGCCGTGCCACGGCCAGGCGGCCGAACAGCCGCACGCCGGCACCCCAGTCGGCCAGCTTGCTGCGCACCGCGAAGCCGACCGCGGCCGGACTGAAGCTGCGCCACATCAGCGCCGCGCTCCCTGCCGTGCGTAGTCGTCGGCCGGGTCGCGCGCCGGATAGTGGAAATGCACCGGCCCGTCGGGCTCGGCGTTGAAGAACTGGTGCACCAGCGGATCGTCGCTGTCGCGCATCTCGTCCGGGCTGCCCTGCGCGACCAGCCGTCCGTTGGCGATGAACACGATGTGGTCGGCAATCGCGAAGGTTTCGTCGACATCGTGCGAGACCACGATGCTGCTGACGCCGAGCGCATCGTTGAGCTCGCGGATCAGCCGCGCGGCCATGCCGAGCGAGATCGGATCGAGACCGGCGAACGGCTCGTCGTACATGATCAGGTCGGGATCGAGCGCGATCGCGCGCGCCAGCGCGACCCGGCGCGCCATGCCGCCCGAGACCTGCGACGGCATCAGGTCGCGCGCGCCGCGCAGGCCGACCGCATCGAGCTTCATCAGCACCAGGTCGCGCACCATGGCCGGGCTGAGCCGGGTGTGCTCGCGCAACGGGAACGCGACATTGTCGAAGACCGACAGATCGGTGAAGAGCGCGCCGAACTGGAACAGCATGCCCATGCGGCGCCGCACCGCATACAGGCCGGTCCGGTCGAGCGTAGCCAGGTCGACGCCGTCGAACAGCACCTGCCCCTTCCACGGCGCCAGCTGGCCGCTGATCAGCCGCAGCACGGTGGTCTTGCCACCGCCCGAGGTGCCCATCAGACCGACCACCCGGCCGCGCGGCAGCGTCAGGCTGACATCGCTCAGGACGACCTTGTCGCCGTAGCCGCAGGTCACGTCGCGCAGTTCGACCAGCGGCGGTGCCGGACAGCGAGTGCGGGCGAAGCGGTGGGTGGGCGAGGCGTCGGAGTCGTCATCGGAATGCTGGCACGCGGCGTGCCCTGATCCGGCGATCATAGGGGAAAACACCGAAGCGCCCGGTCAGCGGCCGGCGCGGCAGCGACCGGCGCGCGCGCTTCAGCGCGGCAGTGCGCTGCTGCCCATCAGCGCCTGGTCGATCGCGCGCGCGGCCTGCCGGCCTTCGCGGATCGCCCACACCACGAGCGACTGGCCGCGCCGCATGTCGCCGGCGGCGAAGACCTTGTCGACGTTGGTGCGGTAGCCGCCTGCCTCGTCGGTGCCGGCGAGCGCGTTGCCGCGCCCATCCTTGTCGACACCGAAGCCCTCGAGCATGGAGGCGACCGGATGGACGAAGCCCATCGCGAGCAGCACCAGGTCGGCCGGCAGGATCTGCTCGCTGCCCGGCACCTCGACCATCTTGCCGTCGCGCCATTCGACCCGCACCGCCTTCAGCGCCTTGACGCGGTTCTTGTCCTTGCCCTCGCCGCCGATGAATTCCTTGGTCGCGATCGCGAACTCGCGCTCGCAGCCTTCCTCGTGGCTCGAGCTGGTGCGCAGCTTGATCGGCCAGTACGGCCAGACCAGCGGCTTGTTCTCCTGCTCGGGCGGCATCGGCAGCAGTTCGAACTGGGTCACGCTCGCCGCGCCATGGCGGTTGCTGGTGCCGACGCAGTCGCTGCCGGTATCGCCGCCGCCGATCACGATCACGTGCTTGCCGTCGGCGCGGATCTGGCCCTTGAACTTGTCGCCGGCGTTGACCTTGTTCTGCATCGGCAGGAATTCCATCGCGAAATGCACGCCGTCGAGCTCGCGCCCGGGCACCGGCAGGTCGCGCGACTGCTCGGCACCGCCGGCCAGCAGCACCGCGTCGAAGTCGGCGCTGCAGCTGCTCGGCGTGATCGTCTCCCTGGCCCAGTTGGTGACCTTGCTGCCTTCGGGCATCTGCCCGATCAGCACGCCGCAGCGGAAGGTCACGCCCTCGGCCTCCATCTGCGCCACGCGCTGGTCGATGTGCGACTTCTCCAGCTTGAAGTCGGGAATGCCGTAGCGCAGCAGGCCGCCGATGCGGTCGTTCTTCTCGAACACCGTCACCGCGTGACCGGCGCGCGCGAGCTGCTGCGCAGCCGCCAGGCCCGCCGGGCCGGAGCCGACCACCGCCACCTTCTTGCCGGTCGAGCGGGCGGGCGGCCGCGGCTGGACCCAGCCCTCGGCCCAGGCCCGGTCGGCGATCGCATGCTCGATGCTCTTGATGCCGACCGGATCGTCGTTGACATTGAGCGTGCACGCCGCCTCGCACGGCGCCGGGCAGATGCGGCCGGTGAACTCGGGGAAGTTGTTGGTCGAGTGCAGCACGTCGGCCGCGTTGCGCCAGTCGTCGCGATAGACCAGGTCGTTGAAGTCCGGAATGATGTTGTTGACCGGGCAGCCGCTGTTGCAGAACGGCGTTCCGCAGTCCATGCAGCGCGCGCTCTGGATCTTGGCCTCGTCGGCCTTCAGGCCGATCACGAACTCGTTGTAGTTCTTGAGCCGGACCGGCACCGGGCGGTAGCCCTCCTCCAGCCGCTCGTACTCCATGAAGCCGGTTACTTTTCCCATGATGCTCTGTGCTCTCAGCTTGATTCGTGTGGGCGATTCGATCGACTGCGCGCTCAGCGCGCGCCGACCGTGCCCGGCTTCTTGTCGCTCTGCCTGGCCTTGGCGATCGATTCGGTCGCCTCGCGGCTGGCGTGCAGTTCGCCGAGCGCGCGCTTGTACTCGTTCGGGAACACCTTGACGAACTTGCCGCGCGACTGCGACCAGTGGTCGAGGATGTCGCGCGCGCGCAGGCTGCCGGTCCACTTGTGGTGGTCCTCGATCAGCGTCTTGAGCAGCGTCTCGTCGGCCTGCGCCTTGTGCCAGACCGCCTTGTCGACCGACTGCGTCTGCTCGGCCACGCGTCAGCACCTTCTCGAGCGACACCATCGAGGTGTTGCAGCGCTCGGCGAAGCGGCCGTCCTCGTCGTAGACGTAGGCGACGCCGCCGCTCATGCCGGCGGCGAAGTTGCGCCCGGTCTGGCCGAGCACGACCACCGTGCCGCCGGTCATGTATTCGCAGCCGTGGTCGCCGGTGCCTTCGACGACCGCGGTCGCGCCCGACAGCCGCACCGCGAAGCGCTCGCCGGCGACACCGCGGAAGAACGCCTCGCCGCTCGTCGCGCCGTACAGCACGGTGTTGCCGACGACGATGTTGCGCGTCGCGTCACCGCGGAACTCGATGCTCGGGCGGATCACGATGCGTCCGCCGCTCATGCCCTTGCCGGTGTAGTCGTTGGCATCACCGATCAGGTACAGCGTGATGCCCTTGGCGAGGAAGGCGCCGAAGCTCTGGCCGCCGACCCCTTCCATCTGGATGAAGATGGTGTGGTCGGGCAGCCCTTCCGGATGGCGCCGCACGAGCTCGCCCGACAGCATGGCGCCGACGGTGCGGTTGACGTTGCGCGCCTCCTCGATGAACTGGACCCGCTCGCCGCGCTCGAGCGCCGGCATCGCCTTCTCGATCAGCTTCATGTCGAGGGCGCGGTCGAGGCCGTGGTCCTGCTCCTCGACCTGGCGCCGCGCCACGTCCTGCCGGCACCTGCGGCAGGTGGAAGATGCGGCTGAAGTCGAGCCCGAGCGCCTTCCAGTGCGAGATGCCCTTGCGCGTGTCGAGCAGGTCGGCGCGGCCGATCAGCTCGTCGAAGCTGCGCACGCCGAGCTGCGCCATGATCTGGCGCGCCTCCTCGGCGACGAAGAAGAAGTAGTTGACGACGTGCTCGGGCCGGCCGGTGAACTTGGCGCGCAGCACCGGATCCTGCGTCGCGACGCCGACCGGGCAGGTGTTGAGGTGGCACTTGCGCATCATGATGCAGCCCTCGGCGACCAGCGGCGCGGTCGCGAAGCCGAATTCGTCAGCGCCGAGCAGCGCGCCGATCACCACGTCGCGCCCGGTCTTCATCTGGCCGTCGGCCTGCACCCGGATGCGCGAGCGCAGGCGGTTCAGCACCAGCGTCTGCTGGGTCTCGGCCAGGCCGAGCTCCCACGGCGTACCGGCATGCTTGATCGACGACCACGGCGACGCGCCGGTGCCGCCGTCATGGCCGGCGATCACCACATGGTCGGCCTTGGCCTTGGCGACACCGGCGGCAATCGTGCCGACGCCGACCTCGCTGACCAGCTTGACGCTGATGTCGGCGCGGCGGTTGGCATTCTTCAGGTCGTGGATCAGCTGCGCCAGATCCTCGATCGAATAGATGTCGTGGTGCGGCGGCGGCGAGATCAGGCCGACGCCGGGCACCGAATAGCGCAGGAAGCCGATGTACTCGGACACCTTGCCGCCCGGCAGCTGGCCGCCCTCGCCCGGCTTGGCGCCCTGCGCCATCTTGATCTGGATCTGGTCGGCGCTCGACCAGGTATTCGGTCGTGACGCCGAAGCGGCCGGACGCCACCTGCTTGATCTTGCTGCGCAGCGAATCGCCGGCCTGCAGCTCGTAGTCGGCGACGATCACCTTGTCGCCGACGACATCGCTGACCTTGGTGCCGGCCGCGATCGGAATGCCCTTGAGCTCGTTGCGGTAGCGCGCCGGATCCTCGCCGCCCTCGCCGGTGTTGCTCTTGCCGCCGATCCGGTTCATCGCGACCGCCAGCGTGGCGTGCGCCTCGGTGCTGATCGAGCCGAGCGACATCGCGCCGGTGGCGAAGCGCTTGACGATCTCGGTCGCCGGCTCGACCTCGGTCAGCGGGATCGCCTTGGCCGGATCGATGCGGAACTCGAACAGCCCGCGCAGCGTCATGTGACGGCGCGACTGGTCGTTGATGATCTGCGCGTATTCCTTGTACGTGTCGAAGCGGTTCGCGCGCGCGCTGTGCTGCAGCTTGGCGATCGCGTCCGGCGTCCACATGTGCTCCTCGCCGCGCACCCGCCAGGCATATTCACCGCCGGCGTCGAGCATGTTGGCGAGCACCGGATCGTCGCCGAACGCCGCCCGGTGCATGCGGATCGCCTCCTCGGCGACGTCGAAGATGTCGAGCCCGCCGATCTGCGACGCGGTGCCGCGGAAATACTTCTCGACCAGCGCCTTCTCGAGACCGATCGCCTCGAACAACTGGGCGCCGCAGTACGACATGTAGGTCGACACGCCCATCTTCGACATGATCTTCGACAGACCCTTGCCGATCGCCTTGACGTAGTTGTAGATCGCCTTGTCGGCCGACAGCGCGCCCGACAGGTCCTTGTGCAGATGCGCCAGCGTTTCCATCGCGAGGTAGGGATGGACCGCCTCGGCGCCATAGCCGGCAAGCACCGCGAAGTGATGCACCTCGCGCGCCGAGCCGGTCTCGACCACCAGACCGGTGGTCGTGCGCAGGCCGACCCGCACCAGGTGCTGGTGGACCGCCGACAGGCCAGCAGCGCCGGAATCGCGACATGGTCGCGGTCCAGCCGCCGGTCGGTGATCACCAGGATGTTGTGGCCGCCCTGGATGGCGTCGATCGCCTCGGCGCACAGCGACGCGAGCTTGGCTTCGACGCCCTCGTTGCCCCACTCGAGCGGATAGGTGATGTCGAGCTGGTAGCTCTTGAACTTGCCGTTCGAATACTGCTCGATGTTGCGCAGCCGCGCCATCGCCTCGAAGTCGAGCACCGGCTGCGCGACCTCGAGCCGCATCGGCGGATTGACCGCATTGATGTCGAGCAGGTTCGGCTTCGGCCCGATGAACGAGACCAGCGACATCACGATGTTTTCGCGGATCGGGTCGATCGGCGGATTCGTGACCTGCGCGAACAGCTGCTTGAAATAGTTGTAGAGCGGCTTGTTCTTGTCCGACAGCACCGCCAGCGGCGAGTCGTTGCCCATCGAGCCGGTGCCTTCCTCGCCGGCCTGCGCCATCGGGCTGAGCAGGAACTTGAGATCCTCCTGCGTGTAGCCGAAGGCCTGCTGGCGGTCGAGCAGCGATTCGCCGAACTCCGCCGGCTCGGTCGCACGGCGGCACGTCGTCGAGCTTGATGCGCACGCTCTCGATCCACTGCCGATACGGCTTGGCCGATGCGAACTGGTTCTTCAGTTCCTCGTCCTCGACGATGCGGCCCTGCTCGAAGTCGATCAGGAACATGCGCCCGGGCTGCAGGCGCCACTTCTTGACGATCTTGTTCTGCGGGATCGGCAGCACGCCCGACTCGGACGCCATCACGACCAGGTCGTCGTCGGTCACGATGTAGCGCGCCGGACGCAGGCCGTTGCGGTCGAGCGTGGCGCCGATCTGGCGGCCGTCGGTGAAGACCATCGCCGCCGGGCCGTCCCACGGCTCGAGCATCGCCGCGTGGTATTCGTAGAACGCGCGCCGGCGCTCGTCCATCGTGCTGTGCTGCTCCCACGCCTCCGGGATCATCATCATCGCCGCGTGGGCGAGCGGATAGCCGGCCATCGTCAGCAGTTCGAGCGCGTTGTCGAAGGTGGCGGTGTCGCTCTGGTCCTCGAAGCTGATCGGGTACAGCTTGTTCAGGTCGTCGCCGAGCACCGGCGACTTCATCACGCCTTCGCGCGCGCGCATCCAGTTGAAGTTGCCCTTGACGGTGTTGATCTCGCCGTTGTGCGCGACCATCCGGTACGGGTGCGCCAGCGGCCACTCGGGGAAGGTGTTGGTCGAGAAGCGCTGGTGCACCAGCGCCAGCGCCGAAGTGGCGCGCGGATCGGCCAGGTCCCTGTAGTACTGGCCGACCTGATCGGCCAGCAGCAGACCCTTGTAGATGACCGTGCGGCAGCTCATGCTCGGCACGTAGTACTCGTGGCTGTGCGTCAGCTGCAGGCGCTGGATCGCCGACGACGCGGTCTTGCGGATCACGTACAGCTTGCGCTCGAGCGCGTCCGGCACGATCAGGTCGGCACCGCGGCCGATGAAGATCTGGCGGATCACCGGCTCCTTCTGGCGCACCGTCGGCGACATCGGCATCTCGCGGTCGACCGGCACGTCGCGCCAGCCGAGCAGCACCTGGCCCTCGACCTTGACCGCGCGCTCGAGCGCCTGCTCGCAGGCCAGCCGCGAAGCGCGCTCCTTGGGCAGGAACACCATGCCGACGCCGTACTCGCCGGGCGGCGGCAGCTCGACGCCCTGCGGCTGCCATTTCGGCCCGGTACAGCTCGTCCGGAATCTGGATCAGGATGCCCGGCGCCGTCGCCCATCAGCGGATCGGCACCGACCGCACCCCGGTGGTCGAGGTTCTCGAGGATCTTCAGGCCCTGCTCGATGATGCTGTGCGCCTTCGCACCCTTGATGTGCGCGACGAAGCCGACGCCGCAGGCGTCGTGCTCGTTGGCCGGGTCGTACAGCCCGTGCTGCGCGGCCTCGGCGCGTTCGGCGAGCGACGTCGTCGGCTGCAGGAACGGCTGGGCAATCGGCTGGGTCATGGATTTTCCTGAAAGATCGGGCGGAGCGGGAGAATACTGCGCTGCAGCATCAGGCGCAAGCAGAGAAACGGGCACTCTGACCCCATATATAGGCGGGAGCCAATTGCCGCCGATTTAAAATAGGGTCAGAGTGGAACCCTCACGAGGCGCGCCGGCGGGGCGTCCGCGCCGCTGCGGCAGCAAGCGTCGTGCCTGCATCGCCGTCAGCGCCGCAATGAACGCGTCGTCGCCGAGTGCCCAGCCTTGGCTGGTCGCATCCTCGATCGCCTGCTGGAGTGCGCCCGGCAACGGCCGTTCGCCAAGCAACCGGTAGGCGGCCTCGCGTTCGAACGGGGTGTTGCCGAGCGCCCAGAAGCCGGCGTGGTCGGTGACGATCGGATCGGTGCGCAGGCCGAGGTGATGCGCTGCGCTCGATGCAGGCCACTCTGCCGGCTGTGCGACGAGTCCGGCGATGACCGGCGCCGCTTCGACGTGGCGCATCGCCGCGACGAGGTAAGCCGTCGGCTGCAGCACCGCGGTGCCGTAGCGCCCGCTCCAGGGTGAGCCGCTGCCGGCATGGCGCCGGTTGTAGGCCCCGACGAAGCGCCGCCCGATGCGCTGCATCATCAGCGGCAGCGCCGCCGCCTCGCGCGGCGTCAGCAGCAGCTGGACCCGGTCGGGCAGCATCGACGTAGGCGTGGATCGCAATCCCGAGCTCGCGCGACACATCGAGCAGCGCGCTCAGGTAGTCGCTTCGATCGGCCTCGACCCGCAACAGATCGATGCCCGGCCGGGCACGGTGCACCAGGTGGTGCAGCTGCTGGTCGATTGCCAGTCGGTTCAGGCGGGCCATCAGGACGGGCGGGTCGCGGGCTCGTTGCGGCCTGATGCCGCCGCGCCGATCACAGCGGCTGCTGCGACACGACGACCGGCACCGGTGACGCGGCCGGGAGCTGATTCTCGAACACGATCTCGATCCGGATCAAGGCGCCGACTGCGCGCCCGTCCACCTCGCCGGCGGAGAAACGCGTCCCCATCAGCACCCGGCGGGCCGCCTCCTCGAGCGGCGGTGCCAGGGTCGGTCCGTCCGGCACCACCGCGTCGACACCGCCCTCGGCACTGATGAAAAGCGAAAAGACGCCGCGCTGCTCGCCGCCATCGCCATGGCCGGCGGGTGCGCTGACGATCGGTTCGGTCAGGGGCCGCGGCACCCGCGTCAGGGCACGGCGCGGCAGGTAGCCGGCAGCGGCGACGGGGTCGTCCATGGCCAGGGGCGCAGCCAGGGCCACCGCCGCGTCGACCGGCGCTGCCGGATCGGCGGAGGTCGGCGCCGGCACCGGGTCTGCGCCTGCAGCGAAGGCCGCTACCGGCAGCCCGGCTGTTACCGTGTCGCGCAGCGGCTCCGGCCCGAGCGACTCCGAACCAACCGGCACCGGCTCGATCCCGACCATCCGGATCTGCACCGGCTGCAGCCCCGCCGGCGGGGCGTGGCCGGGCGTGGGCGCAGCGGCAACCAACCACAGCGCGAACAGCAACCCGTGCGCGCCGGCCGAGGCGCCGATCGCCCACGCGCCGATGCGGCGCGCCGGCCGGCCGTGCAGCACCGGGCTCAGTCGATCAGTTCGCGCCATGACGAGCGGCGCGGCTCGTTCGCGCCGGGCGATCCGCCGATTCCGCCGGTGTACTTGCGGGTGGCGCCGGTGCTGTCCTTGACGTACAGCGCCGAGGTGCCGTCCGACAGCTTGGCGCCGGTCAGGCCGATGATCACCGTGTCCGAACTGAACAACTCGCCGAACGGGATATTCGGCACCGCCAGTCCGCTCTTCATGTTGATCCGGTAGAACCACGATGAGCCGCCCTGCGAACAGACGCTGCTGCCCGGGACCGTCGAACCGATCGTCAGCGTGCTCGACAGCACCGACATCGGCGTCACGATGCGCTCGCCGCTGGTCGGAAGGTCGAAGTACCAGCCGATGTTGCTGGCCCAGTTGACGCCGACGTTGACCGCATTGACGGCCGCGCCGGAGACGCTGGCGGTGGTCTTGACGATGCCGGCATGCGCGCGCGCATTGCCCCAGCCGGAGGCGACCATCGGATCCTTCACCGCGTAGACCGACTGCACGGACTTGTCACCGATGTCGGACGAGCCGAGGTAACGACCGGTCCCGACCACGACCACCGGATGGTCGATGCCGTTCTCGCTGATGGTCAGCAGCTCGGGGCGCGTCGTGATCGGCTGCTGGGCACCCGATGCGGTCTGCAGCTGGGCAATCAGCTGCGCCTGCCGGTTTGGCGCCACCAGGTTGTCGATGTCGAAGCGCCACAGGTTGCCCAGCATGTCGCCGCCATAGAAGCGCAACGCGGTGTTGTCGGTCGACTTCTCGACCCAGGCATTCAGCCGCATCAGGCCCGACGGGGTGGCGGAGGTGCCGGCGCTGGTGGCGATGGTCGAGCAGATTGGTCCCGGTGGCCGCATCCAGGATGAACAGGCGACCGAGGCCGTCACGGGTGTTGTTCAGGCCCGAGGTCAGCGCCACGATCCAGGTGCCGTCGGCCCGCTTGGTGATGATCGGCGTGCCATAGGTCAGCCCCAGGTCCTGGTGCGTGAACTCCCACAGCGACTTCGGATTCAGCGGATCGGTGATGTCGAGCGCGTAGTAGGCGCGGCCGCCGGAGCCGAGCCCGCCGACCAGGATCGTCTTCCAGACGCCGCCGATCAGGATGTCGCCGATCACCGGCTCGCCGTCGACCGAATAGCTGTGCCGGGTCGGGTAGCCGGTATCGGCCAGCTTGTACAGATTGGCCATTACCGCAGTCGGCATGTAGGCCCATTCCTCGTGGCCGGTGACGGCGTCGAATGCATGCAGCATGCCGTCGTTGGCGCCGGCGTAGACCATCTCCTTGCGCGCGGCCTGCTGTCGCTCGACGAAAGCGGCATAGCCGGCATCGGTATAGCCAAAGCGGCGGCTTGCCGACGTAGACCGGCGCGCCGTGGATGATGTCGCCGAGCACGATGCTTGCGGGCACGGTACAGCGGGTCGGCTGTGTTGGTGGTTTCGTAGGTCTGCGCTCGCCGCGCAGGTAGTTGACCAGGTTGACCGCGTCGTTCGCCTTGTCCGTCCGTGGCGTATTCAACCCGCCTGGATTGACGCACTGGCTCGGGCTTCGGCGTCCGGTTGCACAGGTTGGCGAAATTCGAGATGTAGCCGTCGCTCGTCAGATTGGCCAGGGATGAAGCTCGCGCAGCGTCGGCGCTGGTGGCCGATTGTCGATACACGATCCTGCGACCGGCGGCGGTGCGCGCATCGAGCAGCGCGGCGGCCGACCACAGCTCGGTACCGACATTGCCGGTCTCGCCGTCGACCGAGAAGGCCTTGAGTCTCGCCGGTCCAGGAATGCGAGGTGTAGGTCGCCTGGTAGACCCGGTTGCTCGTTGCCGGGCACGAAGGCCAGGCGTGTTGAACGAGGCCGCCGCGGCAGCGCCGACCGCGTCCTTGATCGTCGCCGCGACGCCGACGATCGCCTCCGCTCAGCGACGACGCGTCGAGCGCCGAGTAATACTGGCCGCGGCCATTGACCGCGGCGTGCCACAGGTCGTCGATGTTGCGCGCGTCGCCCGAATTGCCCGACAGCGCGGTGGTGGTGGCCGGCCAGTCCTTGGTGCCGGCGACGATGTTGCTGTAGTCGGCCGTGTTCCTCGTTCAGATAGGCACTCGTCGAAGCGCAGCGTGCCGCTGACGCCGAAGCCGATGCGCGAAGGTCGTCAGGTGCTGCGACGTGTTCAGGTCGCGCCCGAACGCCGGGACGATGTTGTTGCAGACATCGGTGGCGACGCCGAATTCGTCCTTCGACGCGCAGTTGCCGAGCGCCGGAGTGCGCAGATCGGTCGCGTAGTAAGTACTGCGCCACGTCGGCCAGCGTGTCCCGGGTGCCGAACACATCCTTCATCGGGCGCGCCTCGTTGGCATCCTGCTGGCCGACGTTCATGCCGTACAGGTCGAGCGGGCCGTAGCTGCTGCCGGTCTCGATGCCGCCGCCCGTTGTTCCAGTAGCCGTCGGTCGTCACCAGCGCATAGTTGCGCTGGCAGGCATATTCGACCGGATCGTAGCTCTGGCCGCTCAGCCGCTTGGCATAGTAGCGGCCGACCTTGGACAGCGCACCGCGCAGCGGCGTTCCGCCGCCGGCGGCTGGCGCCTTACAGGCTGGCATAGAAGTTGGCCTTCTGCGTGCGTCGAACGGTTTGACGTCGCGGAAGTCGAGTCCGTCGGCATGCCCGGTCTTGTTGATCCGGCTGAAGCCGACCCGGGTGTCGGAATCGAGCTTCTGCATCGCGATGCCGACCGAGCTGCGCATCATCAGATAGCGCGTGCGGTAGTACGAGATACCAGTTGGCATAGTTCTGCCGTCTCGGCCTGGGTCGGCAGGTCCTTGACCTCGACCTTGACGAAGACCGTACTTGCCCGGATCCTTGCCGATCTCGCTCATGCACTCCTTGTAGAAGGTGGTGCCGGTTTCCGGCTGACCCGCCGGCCGTCGTAGGTCCAGCCGAGGCGGGTCTGGTCGCCGGTGTAGCGTGTAGAAGTCCTGCTTCTTCAGCTCCTCGTCGCCGGAGCCGCTGTCGTAGCCGTCGTTCAGCGCCTTCGGGTAGCCTGCATTCGGAAAGCTGCTGCCGTCGGCCCTGACCGGCGGTTCGTAGGTCGACGCGACGGGTCGAAGGCCACCCCGTTGCACTGGCGCGCCCAGTAGCCGATACCGCTTCTGGATGTCGTCCTCGCTCTCGCTGGTGGACACGCGCAACTCGTCGGGCATGTAGGCGCGCTCCATCGATCCCGAATCGTCGAGCACGAACATCAGGTTCGGCTTGGTCTTGCCGCTGAGCTGCGTGATCACCGGCTCGGGCGAGATGTCGGTCAGCGCCGCGTGCACCAGCGGCAGGCCGGCAACCGGCAGCAGCAGCGCGAGCACGAGCGCGCGCCAGTGCCGGCAGGCGTTTGGACGAATAGAGACATGCGAGAACCTCCACTGGATCCGGCGCGGCGCGAGCCGGATCAGAAATGAACGATCGTTTCGGTGAAGCTGACCGCATTGCGCGCGCCGACGCTGCGCACGACGATGCGGAAGTACGGGGCTGCGGTCGCGATCATCGTGCGCGCGCGGATTGACATAGCTGAAGGCCCCCTTCTCGCCGCCCTTCGGACGCGTTCTCGTCGATCGGACGGGCGCAGAAATTGGTCGGATCGCGCTCGGCATCCTGCGGCTTGGTGCACAGGCGCGAGATCACATAGCGGGCGCGTGTTGCCCGCGATCGCCGTAGCAGCCATCGGTGCCGACTTGACGCAGCTGTCGAAGCTGCCGCTGGCATAAGGCGTCGCACAGTTGTCGTTGTTCCAGTCGACCACCACCCGCGGCTTGCCGGTCAGGCGGTTGGTCGGATCGAGGTTCTCGATCGCGGTCGCGTAGTAGCCTGCCGCCGGGTCGTCGGCATGCGAGGACAGTCGATGTCTTGTTGGCATTCAGCCAGGCGATCGCCTCCTCGGCCGCCTGTCCGGCGTAGAAGGTGCTGTCCTGCTTGAAGCCGAGGTTGCCGATCACCGTGGTCGAGGTGTCGACCGAGCGCACCAGCGCGACCGCCGCCAGCGACAGCGCGACCAGCGTCAGCAGCGCGAAGATCAGCGACACGCCGCGCTGACGGCATCGGCCGAGGCGGCGATTGACGGGAGTGGTGGTTCATCGTCGGGATGGCTCAGGAACGCCAGATCAGGTTGCGCAGCGGGATCACCGTGTCGTAGACCTTGTAGCGGTAATGCTTCCAGTCGGTCGCGTTGATGTCGCCGTCGACCTTCAGCGTCAGGCATTGGCTCGATCCGCAGCTGCTCGCGCCGGTCACCGGCGGTGACGCGCCGAGGTCCCACACCGGCGCCGCCGCCGTCACCGGGTCCTTCTCGTACTGCGTGCTGCGCACCACCAGCGCGACGCGCAGCGTCACCACGCGCGCCCACTCGGCCGGCGTTGGCGGGCATGACGGTGTCGTAGACGACGACCTGGCCATTGCTGGTCGCACTCGCCTTGCCGTAGTAGGCCTGCAGGTTGACCACCTGCGGAAACAGCTCGGTGCTGCTGCGCGCTGCAGTGGCGTTGTCGAATTCGTCCAGTTGCAGGCTGCCGTTCACGACCTTGTAGATGCGATCGACCAGGCCGGCACCCAGGTTCACCACATAGCTGCCGCTCGGATAGCCGCCGGCCGGGAACTGCGGTCATCAGGTTGGTGTTCCAGCCGCCGGTGTCGCCGGTCGCGTGCAAGATGCTGCGGTCGGGCGTGCCGCCGACGCCGGTGGCGCGAAAGACGGTGCAGGTATCGGTCGCACTCGGGGTCTTCGGCACCGCGATCATCAGGTCGCCGGTGGCGATGCCCACCATGTTGTTGAGGACGAACTCGGTCGATCCGGCGCCGCTGGTCGGGTGGTTGGAGGTGACCCGGGTCGGCACCGAAAAGCTGTTCTTGGATGCCGCGTAGATGCGCAGCTGGTCGGGCGCACCGGACGCACCGTCGGTGATGACCGCCGGCGCCAGGATGCGGTTCGCGGTGCCATTGCCGTTGCCGGCGGTGTAGCGCAGCGACCGGATGCTGCAGCCGAGCCCGAGCTGGCTGGTGGCGAGGCCGTAGCCGGCCATCTGCAGTTCGCGCTGCAGGGTGTACATCGCGAGCGAGCCGGTGACCTGGGCATCGGCGCCCGAGGTCGTCGTGCGCTTCTGGCCTTCGGTCGTCAGCAGCACCTGCGAGATGACGAGCACGGCGAGCAGGCCGATCAGCATGCCGACCATCAGCTCGATCAGCGTCACGCCACGCTGGCTGCGGCAGCGGCTGTACGCACGCGTCGCGCGGCGGTGGAGATCGCGGCGCCTCGTCATGTCCTCACCGCCACCGCGGTGCGGTACTGGCGTACGATCTTCGCTCGGCGGCGTCCAGCGGATGGTGATCTCGACCAGACCCGGCTCGCGCTGCTCGATCTCGAGCTGGCCGGCCGGCAGCACGGCGGCGATCTTGGTCCGGACCGCGTTGCAGCGCGGCGTGCGATTCGCAGGCCGAGGTGGTGTAGCTGGGCAGCGCCGGGAGATCGCCCCACATGTTGCCGATCAGCTCCTGCGCCAGCAGCGCCGCGTCGCCGCGCAGTCTTGGCGCCGGTCTGGGCCTTGGTCATCGCCGCCTGCAGGCCGACGATGCCGAGCACGCCGAAGGCGAAGATCAGCAGCGCGACCAGCACCTCGAGCAGGACGAAGCCGTTGCGATGGCGCGACGCAGCGCCGGCTCGGCGCGCGCCGGGCGGCACTGCGCTGCGATGCGGGACAGGATGTCTTCATGTCGGGCACCGGCGCGGATCGTCGGAGGTGATGCTCACCTTGGGGTCGCACATCCGCACGCTGCCGATCGGACTGACATCGAGCCGGTAGCTGCGGTGCTCCGACGGCGCAGTCGAGCTGCTGACGACGATGCGCGCGAGCTGGTTGACATCGACCGGCCGGCCGAAGCGAGTTGAAGATGATGGTGCTTTCCTGGGTGCTGGCAGTTCGGCGCGGGTCGCGACGACACCGGCCATGGCGTTGCCGTCTGCCGGCCGAGTGGACCGCGATGATGCGCGGCGCGACGCTGGCGCTGGCTGCCTGGTTGCACTTGCCGGCCGGATCATCGAGGCTGACGATCCACGATCCGCCGGTCGCCGACGCCGTGCAGCTCGACTGCAGGCCGCTGACGAGCGTGAAGCGGACATTGGCATTGCGGCTGATCGCCTCGGTGCGCGCCTTCTGCAGCCCGGCCTGCATCGCCTCGGCGGCATTGCGGACCTGCAGGTTGCGCAACTGCTGCGTGATCTCGGGACCGACGCTGACGGCGACCAGCCCGAGGATCACCATCACGATGACGATCTCGATCAGCGAGACGCCGCGCACGCCGCGCCGCACGGACAGCGCAGGCCGGCTCATGGGCAATCGCTCTTCTTGGCCGCCCAGCAGTTCCAGCTCTGCGTCACGTCTGGCGAACTCGGTCGTGGCCTTGGTGCCGGCCTGGTCGAGCGTGTAGGTGTAGCCGACCGCGCGTCCGCCGGAGCCGGTGGCGGTCAGCGTGAAGCCGCTGCCTGCGTTGCCGTTGCCGGCGGTGGTCAGGCTGCAGCTGAAGGTGAAATGACGCGGACTGACGGTCGGAACGAAGGTATTCCAGCTGCCGCCGCCGCTGCCACAGGTGCCGGTGCCGTAGTTGCGGTTGTCCTGGTAGTACTGCTCGAGCTTGATCCGGTAGTCCGACAGGTAGGTGAAGGCCTGCGGCAGCTGGCCGCGCCGCAGGTAGTCGGTATAGGCCGGCAGCGCGACCGATGCCAGGATCGCGACGATCGCGACGACGATCATCACCTCGATCAGGGTGAACCCACGGACGAGGCTGCGCTTCATGAAAGACAGATTCCGGGTTTGCCACGGCCGCGACGGCCGTTGGTCGACAGACGCAATGTCGGCCAGAGCGGCATCGAACTGAAGCGCGCGCCGCCAGGCGGTCGCCGGCGGCCGACAGGCGGCATGCGCCGACCGCTGAATGGTTCAACCGTCGTCGAAGGGGCGGCGGCCGGTGATGCGCTGGTACTCGCGCAGCGCGTGGCGGTCGGTCATCCCGGCAAGGTAGTCGGCGACCCTGCGCGCCGGTCGACCGGCCCGAGATCGTAGCCCTCGGGCAGCCGGCCGCGGTTCGCCCGAGTAGGCGGCGAACAGCTCGGTGACCACCTCGCGCGCCCGGTCGGTGGTCTGCGACCACCTGCGGATGGCGGTACAGCCGGCTCGCGCAGAAAGCGCTTGATCTGCAGCGTCTGCGCCGCCATCGGCTCGCTGAAGCACACCAGCACCGGCAGCGCGCGCAGGTGCTGCGGCGTCGCGCGGCGCATGGTCGCTGCAGCCGCTCGCGCGGTGGTGGCGACCACATCGTGGATCTGTGCCGACAACATGCGCCGGGTGGTCTCGAAGACCAGCCGGCGCCCGGCCAGATCGGGAAACTCGCGCCGCACCTCGGCATGGAAGCGCCCGAACAGCTCGAGCTCGCACAGTTCGTCCAGCGCCAGCAGGCCCGAGCGCAGGCCGTCGTCGATGTCGTGCGCGTTGTAGGCGATCTCGTCGGCCAGGTTGCACAGCTGCGCCTCGAGTCCGGGCCGCGTGTCGTCGAGAAAGCGGCGGCCGACGCCATCCGGCTCGCGCGCCTCGAGGCGGCGCGCATTGCCGCGCGAGCAGTGCTTGAGGATGCCCTCGCGCGTCTCGAAGCTCAGGTTCAGCCCGTCGAAGGCCGGATACTGCTCGCTCGAGGTGGTCGACCACGCGCAGGCTCTGCAGGTTGTGCTCGAAGCCCTCGCCGGACGGGTCGTGCTCGCGCAGCGCCTGGTTCAGCGCATCCTGTCCGGCGTGGCCGAACGGCGTGTGGCCGAGATCGTGCGCGAGCGAGATCGCCTCGACCAGGTCCTCGTGCAGCCCGAGCCGGCGCGCGATCGAGCGGCCGACCTGCGCCACCTCGAGCGAATGCGTCAGCCGGGTGCGGAACAGGTCGCCCTCGTGGTTCAGGAACACCTGGGTCTTGTAGACCAGGCGCCGGAAGGCGGTGCTGTGGACGATGCGGTCCCGGTCGCGCTGGAAGGCGTTGCGCGCCTGGCAGCCCGGCTCGGCGATGCGCCGGCCACGGCTCGCCGCCGGATCGCTCGCCCACGGCGCCAGCGGCCGACCGTTCGACATGGCGTCGGCGATCAGGCGCAATGCGCGTCGATCACATCGGCGACCAGCGCCTCGTCGACGCGCATGCAGTCCGGCCCGGCCCGGCGCCTCGATCAGCACGAACCGCAGATCGCCGCCCTCGGCCTTCTTGTCGACCCGCATCAGCTCGAGGTAGCGCGCCGCGCCGAGGGCGGGCGCGCGCACCGGCAGGCCGGCGCGTGCGACCAGGGTCGCTGATGCGCTGCGCGATAGGCGGCATCGATGCGGCCGCAGCGCGTGCGACAGGTCGGCCGCCATCACCATGCCGCAGCCGACCGCCTCGCCATGCAGCCAGGCGCCGTAGCCGAGCGCCGGCCTCGATCGCATGGCCGAAGGTGTGGCCGAAATTGAGGATCGCCCGCAAGCCGGCCTCGCGCTCGTCCTGGCCGACCACCCAGGCCTTGATCTCGCACGAGCGGCGCACCGCATGCGCCAGCGCGCCGCGGTCGCGTCGCAGCAGCGCATCCAGGTTGTCCTCGATCCAGCCGAAGAAGGCATCGTCGGCGATCGGGCCGTACTTGATCACCTCGGCCAGCCCGGCGGCGATCTCGCGCGGCGGCAGCGTGTCGAGCGTATCGAGGTCGGCCAGCACCAGCCGCGGCTGGTAGAACGCGCCGATCATGTTCTTGCCGGCCGGGTGGTTGATCGCGGTCTTGCCGCCGACCGACGAATCGACCTGCGCGAGCAGCGTCGTCGGCACCTGCACATACGGCACGCCGCGCATGTAGCAGGCGGCGGCGAAGCCGGTCATGTCGCCGATGACGCCGCCGCCGAGCGCATACAGCACCGTCTTGCGGTCGCAGGTGTGGGCGAGCAGGTGGTCGAAGATCCGGTTCAGGTTCGGCCAGTCCTTGTGGGCTTCACCGTCCGGCAGCACGATCTGCTGCACATCGGCATGCACCTCGCGCAGCGCGCGCGCCAGTGTGTCAGCGTAGAGCGGTGCCACCGTCTGGTTGCTCACGATCAGCGCCGCTGCGCCCGGCCGGCAGCGATCGGTAGCTCGCCGGGTCGCCGAGCAGTCCCGAACCGACCACGATGTCGTAGCCGCGCTCGCCGAGCTCGATCGGGATGCGCTGGGCGGATGGATTCATGCGCCGATTCTAGGCACGCCGCCAGAAGCCCCTCAGCGCGGGTCGCGCGCCCGCTCGGGTCCGACCGGCGACGGCGCCGCGTCGCTCGGCACCAGGCCGGCGAGTTCGAGCTGCATCAGGATCATGTTGACCAGGGTGTGCACCGACGGCCGGCCGGTCTCGATCACGAAGTGCGCCGTCTCGCGGTACAGCGGATCGCGCTGCACATGCAGCTCGCGCAACCGCGCCAGCGGGTTGCGCACCTGCAGCAGCGGGCGCCGGGTGTCGTGGCGCAGGCGCCGGAACAGCTCGTCCGGCGACGAGCTGCAGGTAGATGACGCTGCACGAGCTGTGCAGTGCGGTCCGGTTGTCCGGCCGCAGCACCACCCCGCCCCCGGTGGCGAGCACGCCGGCGGCCTGCGCCGCCGCATCGGCGATCACCGCCTGCTCGATGTCGCGGAAGGCCGCCTCACCCGCCTGCTCGAAAAACTCGCGGATCGAGGTGCCGATGCGCTGCTCGATCAGGTCGTCGCTGTCGGCAAACTGGCAGCCGAGCCGGCGCGCCAGCTGGCGGCCGACGGTGGACTTGCCACCGCCGGGCATGCCGACCAGCGCAATCAGGGGCAAGCGCTCAGTCTCGTCTGGAGCAGGATGCGACGATGCCGAAGGGGCTGGTCTGGCCTGCGGGTGCGACGCTCGGGTCGATGTAGTCGGATGCCATCCCCGGGACGAGGAAGATCGCGGTGTTGCTGGATTCGGTTCCAGCGACCACCGCCGAGACCTTCAGCGCCACCTGCGACCCAGTAGGCGTAGGACTCGGCGTACTCGAGGTTGATCAGCGCAAAGCCGGTGGAATCGGTCTTCAGCGTCGTCACACCGCCACCGCCATTGACGCTGATCACATTGCCCGGCTCGAGCTTGCCGGAGCCGTTGACATCCTCGCCCGGATCGAGCACGCCGTTGTTGCGCGTGCCGGCCGCTGCTCAGCAGGGCATCTTCGCTGGGACAGAAGATGCTGCTGCCTTGGTCCAGCAACACGCTCTGATCCTGCGTGCCGTCGGGAGACGCGGCGCTCGGCAGATAGGTGGTCGAGAACCAGCCGCTGGCGCCCCCGGGGACGCTGGCATAGGCAAAGGTTCCCTTGCCGTACTTGGTCGGCAGCGCGCTGACGCTCAAGGTGACATTCGGCACCGGCGCGCCGGTCGAATCGGTGACGTAGGCTGTCCACTGCTTGCGGTAGGTGGTCGGATTGACGTTCGTGATGTCGTTGCCCTGGCCGAGCGCGATGAACAGGGCACTCTGGTTGACCGTCAGCCGCGCCTGGCCGATCACATTGCCGTTGGCGGCGACCGTCGCCTGCAGGACCACCCCGTCGGTCTGGGTCGACTGGGCACCGGAGACATACTGGACCCGCGCGATGCCGTTCGCATCGGTCGTTGCCGATGCCTGCAGCAGATTGCCGCCGCTCGGGTCGCTGACGCGGCTGAAATTGACCACCACACCGGCGACCGGATTGCCGGTGGCGTCGAGCACGGTGGCGCGGGCTTCGGCCTGCTGCGCGGACGAGCCGGCGGCATTCGGCGCGATCGCCGACGGCGACACCTGCAGCACCAGGCTGTTCGGAACCGTCGCGACGAACTGGACCGAGACCGAGGCCTGGGCCACGGCGACATTCGGCGCCGCCGGATCGAAGACGGTCGCCTGCACCGTGCCCGGACCGGCGAAGCGCGACGCCGCGGTGGCCGATGCGACACCGGAGACCAGGTCGACGCCGGCCGAGGTGGCGGAGGCCGGCAGGATGCCGCCGACGGTCGAGGTGAAGCGGACCTTGTAGGCGGGCAGCCCGGCCCCGGGCGGCTGGCCGTTGACCAGGTAGCGCACCGACACCGTTCGTCCGGCCGCACCCGCCGGATCGACCGCGATGGTGGCCCCGGCAGTCGGCGCGGTGATCGCGAAATCCTGCCCGCTGACATTGATCTTGATCGTCGTGCTGGCGCCGGCGCTGCTGATCGTCACCACGTCCTGGCCAGCCGCGGTGGTCGGGTAGCTGTACTGGGCGGTGCCGTTGCTGTCGGTCCTGACGCTGGCATTGGCCGGCACATTGGCCAGCATCCCCTTGATTCCGACCGAGAGCCCGGCGATCGGCGATCCAGACGAGTCGACCGCCTTGATCGACAGTTCGGTCCGCTGGGCCGGATCGCCGATCTTCAGGGTCTCGGGCCCGGTGACGCTGAGCGTGGTGCCGTCCACCGGCATCGCCAGCGTTCCGGTCACATTGCCGGCCAGCACCGAGATCGTGGCGGTCCGATTCGCCTTGTTCGAACCGGCAGCGAAGGCCACGCTGGCCGCGCCGTTCACATCCGTCACCGTCGATGGCGACGACAGGTTGCCGGTGTCGGCCGAGAACTGCACCGGTATCCCGGCCAGCGCCACATTGCTGGCGTTCTTGACCACGGCGGTGATCGTCACCGGGGCACCGCCGGTGCCGACGCGGTTGGCCGACGCCACCACGTCGACCACCGCCGGACTGGCCGACACCACCGCGACATCGGCACTGCCGGTGACCGATCCGGACGTCGCGGTCACCTTGATGACCCGGTTCGCCTTGTTCGAACCGGCCGACAGCGTCACGACCGCCTGGCCGGTCGCATCGGTCACGCCCGCGGCCGAGGTCAGCGTGCCGCTGTCGGCGGAAAACGCGATCGGCGCGCCGGCGATCGAGACATTGCCGGCGCCCTTGACGGTTGCAGTCACCGTCACCACGTCGCTCGGTCCCGTTCCGACCGAAGCTGCCGCCGGCACGACGTCGATCGACACCGGCGCTGCGGTGGTCGACACGCCGGTGGCTTGCGCCGGATCCGCTGGCAGCGGGCGTGCCACCGAACGGGGCCGTCCCCGAACCACCACCGCCACCGCAGCCCACCAACGCGACCGTCAGGATCAAGGCCGCAGCCCGCTTCAACAGATTGTTCATCACACCGCTCATTGGAATCGTGGCGGGGCCGGTCGGGCTCAGCGCGCCGCCGACCGATCGCCGATGACCTTCGGGGTGATGAAGATCAGCAGTTCGGTCTTGTTCGAGGTCTTGGTCCGGGTCTTGAACAGGTTGCCGAGGTACGGCACGTCGCCGAGGTACGGCACCTTGGTGACGTCCTCGCGGTCGGTCTGCTCGAAGATGCCGCCGATCACGACGGTGCCGCCGTTCTCGACCAGCACCTGGGTCTTGACGTGCTTCTTGTCGATCGCCAGGCCGGCCGCGGTGACGCGGCCGACGCTGTCCTTGTTGACATCGACATCGAGGATCACATTGCCTTCCGGCGTGATCTGCGGCGTCACCTCGAGCTTGAGGTTGGCCTGGCGGAACTGGATCGCCGTCGCGCCGCTCGAGGTCGCGGTCTGGTACGGCAGCTCCTCGCCCTGCTCGATCAGCGCCTTCACCTGGTCGGTGGTGATCACGCGCGGGCTCGACACCACCTTGCCCTTGCCGTCGGCCTCGAGCGCCGACAGTTCGAGGTTCAGGAAGCGGTTCGCCGAAGCGCCGAACAGCGACAGCGCGAAGGTCGCCGCGTCGTAGTTGTTCTGCCCGGCAGCCGGCAGGTTGACGAACTGGCTGTCGGCGAACGAGGTGGTGCGCGATCTGACCGGTCTGCGCCGCCACCGCATTCAGGTTGCCGCCGATCGAGATCCGGTTGCCGCCGCCGACGCCGCGTGAATCGTTGACGCCGAGCTTGGCGCCGAGCGAGCGGCCGAACTTGTCGTCGGCGATCACGATGCGCGCCTCGATCAGCACCTGGCGCACCGGCACGTCGATCTTGCGCGATCAGCGACTGGATCTCCTCGAGCTTGGACGGCGTATCGCTGACGAACAGCTGGTTGGTGCGCGATTCGAACAGCACGCTGCCGCGCGCTCGACAGGATGCGCGTCGCAGTGCCGCCGCCAGCCGCCGCCGCCCTGCGCCGAGTTCTGGCCGGTCAGACCGCGCGCGACCTCCTCGGCCTTGGTGTAGTTGAGCTGGAACGCCTGCGTGCGCAGCGGCTCGAGCTGCGGCGATCTGCGCCTTGGCCTCGAGCTCGAGCTTCTCCTTGGCGGCGAGTTCGTCCTTCGGCGCGATCAGCAGCACATTGCCGGTGCGCTTGATGCCGAGGTTCTTCGCCTCGAGGATGATGTCGAGCGCCTGGTCCCACGGCACGTCCTTCAGGCGCAGCGTGACGTTGCCGGTGACCGAATCGCTGGTCACGACGTTGAAGTTGGTGAAGTCGGCGATCACCTGCAGCAGCGCACGCACCTCGATGTTCTGGAAGTTCAGCGACAGCTTCTCGCCCGAATACTTCGGGCCCTGCGTCAGCCGGTTCGGATCGAGCTTCTCCGGCCGCACCTCGAGCACGAACTGGTTGTCGCTCTGGTAGGCCGAATGCTCCCAGTTGCCGATCGGCGTGACCACCATGCGCACCCGGTCGCCGTTCTGGAAGGTCGCGATCGTCTGCACCGGCGTGCCGAAGTCGGTCACGTCGAGCCGCCGGCGCAGCTGAATCGGGCACCGTCGAGCGCAGGAAATCGACCACCAGCGTGCGACCCTCCTGCTTGATGTCGACGCCGACCTGGGTGCTCGGCAGATCGACGACGACGCGGCCTGCGCCGTCGGTGCCACGCCGGAAGTCGATGTTCTGCAGCGACATCGGCGACAGGTTCTGGCTCTGCGCAAAGGCGGCCGCAGCGCTCGGTGCAACCGGCGCGGTGGCGCCGGCGCACTGCGCGGCAGCGGCGCGGCTGCGCGGCTGCGGAGCCGGTGCCGGTGCCAGCGGTGGCAGTGGCGGTGGCGGTGGCGGCGGGACCGGTGCGGCGGCGCGCGCCGGCGCTGCGACACCAGCGGACCGGTGCCGGCAACGGCACCGGGACCGGCGGCGGAGCCGACGGCAACCGCCACCGCGTCCGGACGCTCGACGATCAGCACCAGCACCTTGCCCTGCAGTTCGGCGCGGTAGGTTGGCCGCCTGCTTCAGGTTCAGCACCAGCCGCGTGCGCGCCTCGCCCTGCGCCACGTTGACCGAGCGGACATTGCCCTGGTTGACATCGACCAGCGACTGGCCCATCGCATTGCGCGACGCCCGGCAGATCGACCGCCACCCGCGGCGGCGACTGGATCGAGAAGCCGCGCGGCACCTCGGCCAGCGGCTGGGCGAGTTCGATCCGCACCACGTCGCCGCGCCCTGCGGCGCTGCTGGTGATCGACTGGATCGCGTTCTGCGCCCATGCCGGCACGCATGGCGAACAGGAGAGCGGTCGAGGCGAGCGCGCTGTCGGCAACCCCGGTTCAAGAGCCTGGTGGTGGTGTTCATTTCGATTTTTCCTGGAGCTGCAGCGACGCGGGGCGCTCGATCCATTCGCCGTGGCATCCTGAACGATTTCTCTCAGGGTGATTTCGTCTTCGGTGATCTTGATGATCTTGCCGTAGTTCTGCCCGAGGTAGTCACCCGGCTTGACCTGATAAAGCAGCTCGTCGACCTTGAGCAGCGCGAACTGGCGACCACCGCGGCGCACGCTGCCGACCATCGACATGCTGTCGAGCGGGAAGGCCTCGAGCGGCTCGCGGCGGCGGTTCATCTCGGCGGTGAACAGCGAACTCGGCTGGCGCGCATCGGGCTGGCGCAGGCCGACCGTCAGCTTCTGCGCACTGAAAGGCTCGACGCCGTCGAAGGCCAGATAGGCCTGCGGCCGAAACTCCTTCGGCTCGGACAACGGCGTCACGTTCGGCTTGACCTCGCGCTTCTGCTGCTCCATCCAGGACTGCAGTTCATCCTGCTCGTCGGCACAGCCGGCGAACGCAACCACGAGCGCGCAGGCGAGCCAGCGCAGTGTCGGTCGGCGACGGACGCGGCTTCATTTCGGTTTCGCCTTCTGCTGCGGCGGCGGCCTTGCGCACCTGATCGATCTCAGCCTGGTCGAGGTAGCGGTAGGTGCGCGCAATCGCTTCCATCGACAGCGCGCCGCTCGGGTCGGTGCGCGCACCGACGATGTTCATGTTGTGCAGCGTGACGATGCGCGACAGGTTGGCGATGTCGGCAGCGAAGGCACCCATGTCGTGGTAGCGGCCGCTGACCTTGATCGAGATCGGCAGCTCGGCGTAGTAGTCACGCACCACCACCTGCCCGGGCCGGAACAGCTCGAACTGCAGCCCGCGGCCGATGCCGGCCTGGTTGATGTCGGACAGCAGTGCCGCCATCTCGGCCTTGCCGGGCAGCTGCTTCTCGAGCTGCAGCACGTATTCCTCGACCTGCTGCTTCTGCTTCAGCAGCTCCTCGAGATTGACCGCCTGCGTCAGCTTGCTGCGGTAGTCGGCCTTCAGCACCGGTTCGCTTGGTTGCGCTCGCCTTCGAGTTCATCCTGTGCGTCCGACAGCAGCAGGAACCAGCCCGCGACGACGACCGCCACCGCCAGCGCCGCCCAGACCGCCAGCTTGGGCAGGATCGGCCACTGTCCGGGCTCGTTCGGATTGAGGTCGCGGAACTGGTCGCGCGCGTCGGTGAAGCTCGCGCGCAAGTCGAACTGCGGCAGGGATCGCTTGGAGGTCGCCATGATGGTTCAGGTCGGCTGGCGCGCGCCACTGGCGGCCGGCGCGCTTGCCGCAGCGCTCGCGGCACCCGCCGCAGCGCCCGCCTGGTCCTGCTGGCGCTTGACGTTGATGCGCATCGTGAAGTCGAACAGGCTGGGCTGCCCGGGCTGCGGCGCCCGGCCGCCCGGCGCTGCCGCGAGCTTGATCTCGACCAGCTCGGGCTTGGTGAGCCAGGAGGATCTGCCGGTGTTGCGCAGGAACTCGGACATGCGTTCGTTGGTCTGGCGTGACGCCGGTGACGCTGAGCACCTGGCCGTCCTGCCTGACCGAGGTCAGGTACATGCCCTCGGGCGTCTGGCGCACCAGTTCGTTCAGGATGTGCACCGGCACGTTGCGGTCGAGCTGCAGGTTCTCGACCGCCGCCTGGCGCGCCTTCAGTGCCTCGATCTCGGCCCGCAGCGTCGCGATGTCCTTGATCTGCGCCTCGAGCTTGCGGATCTCCGTCTGCAGGTAGCTGTTGCGGCCCTGCTGGTTCGAGATCATCTGCTGCAGCACGCCGATACCAGAGCGCGATCACGCCCACCCCGACCAGCGCGGCCAGTGCGAGTCCGGCGAAGAAGGCCGCGCGCCGGCGCTTGCGCCGCTCCTCGCGGTGCGGCAGCAGGTTGATGAGGATCACTGCACGAACCTCCGCATCGCCAGACCGCAGGCGGTCAGGTAGCTCGGCGCCTCGCGCCGCAGCTTGCTTTCGCGGACGGCCGTGCCGAGCTTCATCTTGTCGAACGGATTGACCACCATCGAGGTGAAGCCGGTCAGTGCAGTGACGCGATCCTTCAGTCCGGCCAGCGTCGCGGTGCCGCCGGCCAGCATCACGTAGTTCACCTTGTGATGCGGCGTGCTGGTGAAGAAATACTGCAGCGCGCGGCCGATTTCCTGCGCCAGGCTGTCGACGAACGGCGCCAGGATGGTGGCCTCGTAATCGTCGGGCAGGTCGGCGGCCAGCTTCTTCTGCTCGGCCTCCTCGAACGAAAATCCGTACTGGCGCGAGATCAGCTGCGTCAGCTGCGAACCGCCGAAGGCCTGGTCACGGTCGTAGAGCATCTCGTCGTCGCGCAGCACCTTCAGGCTGGTGGTGTCGGCGCCGATCTCGAACAGCGCGACCAGCGTGTCCTTGCCCTTGTTCGGCAGCGCCGTCATCAGACGCGGCTCATCGCCAGGCGCGAGGCGTGCGACTCGATGTCGAGCACGACCGGCTTCAGCCCGGCCGCCTCGGCCAGGCCCTGCCGGTCCTGCACCCGGTCCTTGCGAGAAGCGGCGATCAGCACATCGACATCGCCTGGCGACGAGGGAGCCGGGCCGATGACGCAGAAATCGAGGCTGACTTCGTCGAGCGAGAACGGGATGTACTGGTTGGCCTCGGCCTCGACCTGCACCTCGAGCTGCTCTTCACGCAGCCCCGCCGGCAGCAGGATCTTCTTGGTGATGACCGCCGACTGCGGCATCGCCATCACCACGTGCTTGGTCTTCGATCCGCTCTTGGTGATCAGCCGACGCACCGCCTCGGCAACCTCGTCGAACTTCTCGATGTGCCCGTCGGTGATCCAGCCGCGCTCGAAGTGCTCGGAAGCGAAGCGCTCGAGAATCAGGTTGCCGGCCGTATCCTGGGACAGCTCGACCAGCTTGACGCTGGTGGAACAGATGTCGAGCCCGAGCATCGGCGGCGGCTGTTTTCCGAGTAGCCCGTCGAGAAAACTCAAGTTGCGATCTCCATTGACAACACGGGGGCTCGCCGGAAGTGTTAATAAATCACTTCAATGCTAGCAGCAAAGCCCTTGCTGGACCTAGCCAATGCGGCGTCCGGACGGCACGTCGCGTTGCAAATCACCGACGCGCCAGGCGCGTCTGGCGCGCCCTTCCAGACCAGGGTATCGGCGCCTGCGGACCAAACCTGAGGGCCGCGTCGGCGGACCTGCGCAAGCCGGTGTGCGTCGCCGCGCCAGCCCGCCGCCCATCCGGCGCAGGGCACGACAACGCGCTTTCTATAATCCGGACCGCCCCCTCCCAACTTCTCGAGCGATCCTCAGCGCCTGGCTGATGATGCCTTCGGCGCGCCGATGTCCAAAGCTGCCCCGTCCCCCTCCTCGTCCTGGCCCGGTTGGCTCGCCAAGGGGCTGGGCGGCCTGCTCGTGGTCGGCCTCGGCAGCCTGGCGGTGGTGCTGCTCACGCGTCGGGATCGCGCTGGCGGTTGCCTTTCCGAATCTGCCCGAACTCGACGGCCTGACCGAATACCGGCCCAAGCTGCCGCTGCGCGTCTATTCGGCCGACGCGGTGCTGATCGGTGAATTCGGTGAGGAGCGACGCAATTTCACGCCGATCGGCCAGATTCCGCAGGTGGTGCAGGATGCGGTGCTGGCGATCGAGGACGTGCGCTTCTACCAGCACGGCGGCGTCGATTACCTGGGCGTGATCCGGGCCGGCCTGGCCAACTTCTCCGAGTCGCGCAGCCAGGGGGCATCGACGATCACGATGCAGGTGGCGCGCAACTTCTACCTGTCGACCGAGAAGACCTTCACCCGCAAGATCTACGAGATCCTGCTCGCGCTGAAGATCGAGCGCCAGCTCAGCAAGCGCCAGATCCTCGAGATCTACATGAACCAGATCTACCTGGGCCAGCGCGCCTATGGCTTCGCTGCCGCAAGCGAGACCTACTTCGGCAAGTCGCTGAAGAACATCACGATTGCCGAGGCGGCGATGCTCGCCGGACTGCCGAAGGCGCCATCGGCGTACAACCCGATCGCCAACCCGCGCCGGGCGACGGTGCGCCAGCGCTACATCATCGAGCGCATGCACGACAACGGCTTCATCAGCCTCGCTGAACGCGATGCCGCGCTGGCGCAGCCGATGCAGTACCGGGCGCCGGCGAATGTCTCGCTGCACGCCGAGCATGTCGCCGAGGCGGCGCGCCAGCTGATCTATGCGCACTACGGCGACGATTCGTACAGCCGCGGGCTCAATGTCTACCTGACGCTGAACTCGACCGAGCAGGGAATCGCCTACCGGGCGCTGCGCAAGGGCATCCTCGACTACGAGCGGCGGCAGGCCTACCGCGGTCCGGAACGCCAGGTCGAACTGCCGGCCCGGCCGCAGGAGCTCGACAACCGGATCGCCGAGGCACTGGTCGAGCATCCCGACAACGACGAACTGAAGGCGGCGGTGGTGCTGCAGGCGAGCCCGTCCAAGGTCGTCGCCGCGCTGCAGAGCGGCGAGAGCGTGACGATCACCGGCGACGGCCTGAAACCGGCGACATCGGGGCTGTCGCCGCAGGCGAGTCCGAAGGTGCAGGTGCGCCGCGGATCGATCGTGCGACTGGTCAGGGGCAGCAAGGGCGACTGGACCATCACCCAGTTGCCCGAGGTCGAAGGCGCCTTCGTCTCGCTCGATCCGCGGACCGGCGCGGTGCGCGCCATGGTCGGCGGCTTCGACTTCGTCAATGGCAAGTTCAACCACGTGACGCAGGCATGGCGCCAGCCCGGATCGAGCTTCAAGCCGTTCATCTATTCGGCCGCGCTCGAGAAGGGTTTCACGCCAGCGACGGTGGTCAACGATGCGCCGCTGTTCTTCGACGCCGGCGCGACCGGCAGCCAGCCGTGGGAGCCGAAGAACTACGACGGCCAGTTCGAGGGACCGATGTCGGTGCGGCGCGGACTCGCCAAGTCGAAGAACATGGTCTCGATCCGCATCCTGCAGTCGATCGGACCGTCTTACGCACAGAAGTGGGTGACGCGCTTCGGCTTCGATGCCGAGCGCCATCCGGCCTACCTGACGATGGCGCTCGGCGCCGGATCGGTGACGCCGATGCAGATGGCGTCGGCCTACGCGGTCTTCGCCAATGGCGGGCACCGACTCAACCCCTACCTGATCCAGAAGGTGGTCGACAGCAAGGGCAACGTGCTGAGCGAGATCCGTCCACCTGCGCTCGACGCATCCCGGCGCACCATCGATGCCCGCAACGCCTTCGTGATGACCAAGCCTGCTGCAGGAGGTGACACGCTCGGGCACCGCCGCCAAGGCGCAGGCCCAGCTCAAGCGCCCCGATCTGTACGGCAAGACCGGAACCACCAATGATTCGCTCGATGCCTGGTTCGCCGGCTGGCAGCACGAGGTGGTCGCGGTCGTCTGGCTGGGCTACGACACGCCGCGCAAGCTGGGCGACCGTGAGACCGGCGGCGGGCTGTCACTGCCGGTCTGGATCGACTACATGGGTCAGGTGCTGAAGGACGTGCCGCAACACGAGCCGGCCGTTCCGACCGGGGTGGTGAATGTCAATGGCGAGTGGTACTACCAGGAATACGCCAACAATGGCGGTGTCACCAGCCTCGGGCTCGATGACCGGCTGCCGACCCCGCCGAGCGAGGAAGAGCGGCGCGGCATCCTCGACCTGTTCCGGCGCTGAAGGCGCGCCGCAACGGGGCGCGTCAGGCGTCGAATTCGAGCGCCCGCCCGGCCTGCTCGCTGGCGCAAAGTGACAGCCGCTGATGAAAGTCGGTGCCGTCCTTGGTGTCGACCCAGCGGCCGTCGCGGTGGCGGAAGTGGAAGCCGCCGGACCGCGCGGCCAGCCACAGCTCGTGCAATGGCGGCTGGGTGTTGACGACGATCACGCTGCGGTTCGGAAAGCTCAGTTCGAGCAATCCGCCGGTGCGGCTTGCGTCGATGTCGACCACATCCTGCTGCAGCCAGCGGTCGACCGCCGACTCGATGCCGGACAGCACCGCATCGGTCAGTCGCCGGTACTCGGCATCGGACAGTCCGTCCTGGGGCACGGGGGCGGCGGGCTGGGTCATGGTCGATAGAATCCGGGCGGATGAACAATCATCCGATCAGTGTAGCGACCGGTTCCGGCAGGGTCGCCGGTTCACGGCTTGACCGCTCGCGCCGCAGGGCGTCGGGCTTGCGTGCGACCGGCCGCGGCGCAGCCGCGGTGGGCGTGCTGATGCTGCTCGGCGCGTGCGGCCAGAAAGGCGAACTGATGCTGCCCCGAGCGCCCGCTGCCCCGGCTGCGGCATCCGCGGCGAGCGCCGCGGCGACGCCCGACTCGCCCTGGCACATCGACCCGCGCCGGGCGCCCTGATCCGATGAAGTTGCCCGGTTTTCCCCATGTCGCCCGTCACGGCGGCCATCTGCAGGTCGAAGGCTGCCGGCTCGACGAGCTCGCCGAGCAGCATGGCACGCCGCTCTATGTCTACTCGCGCAATGCCATGCTCGCCGCGCTGGCGGGCTACCAGCGCGCCCTCGAAGGACGCGACCACCTGATCTGCTATGCGATGAAGGCGAATCCGACCCTCGCCGTGCTGCAGACCTTTGCCGCAGCCGGCTGCGGCTTCGACATCGTCTCCGGTGGCGAACTCGAACGCGTGCTCGCGGCCGGCGGCGATCCGGCGAAGATCGTGTTCTCCGGCGTCGGCAAGACCGCTGCCGAGATGCAGCGCGCGCTCGAGGTCGGCGTCCTGTGCTTCAACGTCGAGAGCGAGGCCGAGCTGGAGCAGCTGTCACGGGTCGCGACCGCCAGCGGCCGGCGCGCGCGCGTCAGCCTGCGCGTCAATCCGGATGTCGATGCCGGTACCCACCCCTACATCTCCACCGGGCTGAAGAGCAACAAGTTCGGCATCGCGCATGCCCGGGTGGTACCGACCTACCGGCGGGCTGCACAGCTGCCCGGCATCGAGGTGGTCGGCATCGATTGCCACATCGGCTCGCAGATCACGACCATCGAACCCTACCTGGACGCACTCGACAAGCTGCTCGACCTGGTCGAGGCGGTCGAAGCCGAAGGCATCCGGCTGCATCACATCGACCTCGGCGGCGGGCTCGGCATCACCTACGCCGACGAACAGCCGCCGGCGACCGAGGAACTGGTCGCGCGCCTGGTCGCGCGCATCGATCAGCGCGGCCACGGCCGGTGCAAGATCCTGTTCGAGCCGGGCCGCTCGCTGGTCGGCAATGCCGGTGTGCTCGTCACCGAGGTGCTGTACCTGAAGCCGGCGGCCGAGACCGACTGCGGCACCGACCCGGCGCTGTCCGCCAAGCATTTCTGCATCGTCGATGCGGCGATGAACGACCTGATGCGCCCGGCCATGTACGAGGCGTGGATGGCCATCGTCGAGTGCCAGCCGCGCAGCGAACCGGCGCGGGTCTACGACGTGGTCGGCCCGGTGTGCGAATCAGGCGACTGGCTCGGACGCGATCGCAGCCTGGCGGTGCACGCCGGTGACCGGCTGGCGGTGCTGTCCGCGGGCGCCTACGGCATGAGCATGGCGAGCAACTACAACAGCCGCGGCCGCGCTGCCGAGGTGATGGTCGACGGCACGCGCGCGACACGGATCCGGCGTCGCGAGCAGCCGGCCGAGCTGTTCGCCGGCGAGTCGCTGATCAGCGACGCCTGAGGCTCAAGCCGCCGCCTGCAAACGGCCGCGGCCAAGAAAAAGGCCGCCCGAAGGCGGCCATCGTCTGACGTTCCGGAGAACCGGGGATCAGAACAGGTGCTTCACACCGAACTGGTACGCCGAGTTGCGCGACGGATCGCGCGCCAGCACGCCACGCTCCTGATCCGACACGCCGAGGTCGGCGTACAGGTTGGTGCGCTTGCTCAGCGGGTAGTTGTAGCCGAGCGAGAACTTCTTGATCTGGTTGTTGCCACCGGCCGGGTCCTGCACCGCGTAGGCCACCTTGATCAGGCCACCAGCGACCGGAGCGGTTGCGCCGATCATGGCCATGTGGTTTTCGTTCAGCGCGCCACCGGCGACTGCACGGGTCTGGGCCCGGGCGTAGTAGCCGATCAGCTTGGCCATGCCGAAGTCGTAGTGCACCGCGGCATTGATCAGGTCGCCGTCATCCTGCTGGACGAAGCCGGCAGCGTTGGCGCCACCGTTGATGCGCGCGTAGCCGACGCCAGCGTACAGCGGGCCACCCGAGTACTCGACGTTCAGGCCGTCGTTGCGACCACGTTGCGTCGTCTCCGACAGGCCGGTGGCCAGTTGCAGCGTCAGACCGCCGAAGCTGCGGCTCTTGAAGCCGATGGTGTTGTCGGTGCGGACGTTGCTGGTGCCGTTGGTGTTGCCATAACCGGCGAGCTGCATGCTGCCGATCTGACCGACGCCGTCCCAGCCGAACGGATCCGACTTGACTGCGATCCAGAACGTCGGATCGTACTCACGGCCCAGGTAGACCGAGCCGACCGATGCGCTGGTCAGCTGAACGAACGAACGGCCATGCCAGAACACGGTGGCTGCTTGAGCGCCGGTGTCGGGCAGGAAGCGATGCTCGATCTGGAACTGAGCCGACAGGCCACCGCCGAGATCCTCGGTGCCACGGAAGCCGAGGCGCGAGCTGCTTGCCTGCTGCAGCGTCCAGGCCTTGCTCGTGCCGAGGCCGCCCGGGTTGACAGAGGTTCCGCCATTGCCCTTTGCCAGGCCCATGTCGAGCAGGCCGTAGATCGTGACCGACGATTGCGCCGATGCAGTTGCGGCGAACGAACCGAGAACGGCCAGAGCGACCAGAGATTTTTTCATTTCGTAGATCTCCTAAGTTGAATAAGAGGTTCCAACCGATTCGCCCCCATCGGGCCGATCAGACCAACCCCCTCAGCGGAAGTTGCCCGTATTGCACCAGACAGGCATCAGGCTGGAAAGCTTTGCCGCTCGTCTGGGGGCTTTGTGTGGTCCCGTTACAACGGCCGATTCCACCGCCGGCCGCGCGGGAGCGGTCGCCGACCGACTGGCCGGGCCGGTGATGGGTTAGCCTGCAGACCACGGCCACTCGACCTCTCTGCCCATGCTGGACACGATGATCTCGGCTGCCGACAACGCGTTGCGCACGTTGTCCGGTGCCTCCTCTGCGGCCCGCCCCTGTCCGCGCGGCGCCGACCATCCCGATGCGCCGGCACTCGATCCGGCGCAGCGCCGCCGCGCCGGCGCGCTGATGCGGGTCAACCACGTCGGCGAGGTGTGCGCCCAGGCGATGTACCAGGCGCAGGCCCTCAGTGCCCGCAACCCGGAACTGCGCGATCAGCTCGACCGCCGCGGCGCGCGAGGAGACCGACCACCTGGCCTGGACGCGCCAGCGGCTGGACGAGCTCGGCGATCGGCCGAGCCTGCTCAACCCGCTCTGGTACGCCGGCGCCTTCGCCTTCGGCCTGGTCGCCGGCCGCGTCGGCGACGCCAGGAGTCTCGGCTTCATCGTCGAGACCGAGCGTCAGGTCGAGCGACACCTGCAGGGGCACCTCGAGCGCCTGCCGGCCGAGGACCGCGATTCACGCGCGATCGTCGAGCAGATGAAGCAGGACGAGCTGCGCCATGCACACGGCGCCGAAGCGGCCGGCGCCGAGCGGCTGCCGCTGCCGGTGCGCCTGGCGATGCGCGGTGCCGCCAAGGTGATGACGGTGACGGCCCATTACATCTGATCGGCGCGGTGCCGTGCCTCAGGGCTCGCGCAGCTCGTAGCTGGTCGTGATCTCCGCGGTCTTGGCCAGCATGATGCTCGCCGAGCAGTACTTGTGGTGCGACAGCTCGATCGCCCGCGCAACCGCGGCTTCCGGCAGCCCCCGCCCGGTGACGATGAAATGCATGTGGATGCGGGTGAACACCTTCGGATCCTGCTGTGCACGTTCGGTCGTGAGCTTGACCTCGCAACCGGTCACCGCATGCCGGCCGCGCTTCAGGATCAGCACCACGTCATAGGCCGTACAGCCGCCGGTGCCGGCCAGCACGGTTTCCATCGGCCGCGGCGCCAGGTTGCGCCCGCCGCCGTCAGGCGCACCGTCCATGTTGAGCAGGTGACCGCTGCCGGTTTCCGCGGTGAAGGCCATCCCGGCCTGCGGCTGCCAGCGTATCGTGCATTCCATCGTCGAGTCCTTGCCGGCCGGGAACGGCCTCCAGGGCGGCGATTTTGCACGTGCGCGCAAATGGCCGAAAACAACGCCACCGCAATCCGCATATTGCAGCGCAGCATGGAACCGGATAGACTGGCGCCACTGAGGCACGCAAAGGCGCTTCAACCGATTGTCTCCTCCACCTCCTCCAATTGGTGGATTCAACCCAAGGCAGCAATGCCTTGGGTTTTTTTTCTTCCAGGCACCCCGGCCGCGTCGCGACCCGGCTGCAGGCGCCGCGACCGAGCAATTCCATGACCGGTGCCGTTCCGAGCGATCCCCATGTGCCGGGCGCGCAGCCCGCGCCGGCAGCGGTCGAACCGCTGTCCGAGACCGACTACCTGAAGAAGATCCTGACCGCGCGCGTCTACGACGTCGCGGTCGAGACGGCGCTCGAGCCGGCGCACAACCTGTCGCTGCGCATCGGCAACCGGGTGCTGCTCAAGCGCGAGGACACCCAGCCGGTGTTCAGCTTCAAGCTGCGCGGCGCGTACAACAAGATGAGTCGGCTCGATCCCGAGCAGCGCCGGCGCGGCGTGATCTGCGCGTCGGCCGGCAACCATGCGCAGGGCGTCGCCCTCTCGGCCCGGCACCTCGGCTGCCAGGCGCTGATCGTGATGCCGGTCACCACGCCGACGCTGAAGATCGACGCCGTGCGCCGCCTCGGCGGCACCGTCGTGCTGCACGGCGAGAGCTACAGCGACGCCCATGCCCATGCGCTGCAGCTCGAGCGCGAGCGCGGCCTGTGTTTCGTGCACCCGTTCGACGATCCGGACGTGATCGCCGGCCAGGGAACGGTGGCGATGGAGATCCTGCGCCAGCACCAGGGGCCGATCGACGCGATCTTCGTCGCGATCGGTGGCGGCGGGCTGATCGCCGGCGTCGCCGCCTACATCAAGGCGGTGCGGCCGGAGATCCGCGTCATCGGCGTGCAGACCGAGGACTCCGATGCGATGGTGCGCTCGATCGAAGCCGGAGAGCGCATCCAGCTGCACGATGTCGGTCTGTTCTCGGACGGCACGGCGGTGAAGCTCGTCGGCAGCGAGACCTTCCGCCTCGCCCGCCAGCTGGTCGACGAGTATGTCCGGGTCGATACCGACGCGGTGTGCGCCGCCATCAAGGATGTCTTCGAGGACACGCGCAGCATCCTCGAGCCGGCAGGTGCGCTCGGCGTTGCCGCCATCAAGCAGTACGTCGAGACGCACGGTCTGCAGGGCAAGACCCTGATCTCGATCACCTGCGGCGCCAACATGAACTTCGACCGGCTGCGCTTCGTTGCCGAACGGGCCGAGATCGGCGAGGCGCGCGAGGCGCTGTTCGCGGTGACGATTCCGGAGGCGCGCGGCAGCTTCCGCAGGTTCTGCGCGCTGATCGGACCGCGCGCGGTGACCGAGTTCAACTACCGCATCTCGGACGCCGCAGCAGGCGCACGTCTTCGTCGGCATCGCCATCCGGCACCGCGGCGAATCCGCGCTGCTGGCCGAAGCCTTCGTCGGCGCGGGCTTTCGCCACCCTCGACCTGACGCACGACGAGATGGCCAAGCAGCACCTGCGCCACCTGGTCGGCGGCCGCAGCGAACTGGCTGCCGACGAGCGGCTGTTCCGCTTCATCTTTCCGGAGCGCCCGGGCGCACTGATGCGATTCCTGTCGAGCATGCACCCGGAATGGAACATCAGCCTGTTTCACTACCGCAACCAGGGCGCCGACTACGGCCGCATCCTGGTCGGCATCCAGGTGCCGCAGGCCGACCGCGACGCCTTCGGCGACTTTCTCGACGAGCATCGGCTATCCGTGGCAGGAAGAGACCGACAACCCCGCGTACCGGCTGTTCCTGCGCTGAGGCGCGGGTTGGCGCCGGCGGCGGCTCAGCGCGACAGCGCGCGCAGCCGGCTTTCCTCGTTGGCCTGATCGACCGCGCCCGGCGGCGGCACCGGCATCGGAGGCGCAGGCGTGGTCGACCCGACGATGCTGGCCATGTCGGAGCGGTTGCGCGGTCGGCGGCGGCGCCGGGACCGGCGGGGCAGAAGGCCGGCGGCGGCGCACCGCAGGGCGGCCAGGCGTTCCGGTTGCCGGCGGCGTCGGCGGCGGCAGTTCGAGGGCGAAGACCTGTGCGCCGTCGGTGCCACCGATGCGCGCACTGCGCAACGCGACCGACTGCAGCGCCAGCTGCGCATCGAGCCGATCGCCGACGCGATAGGCCCGCGCCGGCTTGCCGTCGATCGAGATCAGTGCCACGCCCGCCCCTTCGCGGCGTCCGGCGGCAACGACGCCGGTCAGTCGGAAGCGCGCGGCGACGTCGGGCGGCCGGCGCCGGCGCCGCGGCGCCGACCGGCGCGCGCACGCCGAGCAGGCGGCCGAGATCGGCAGCCGACGGTGCAGGCGGTTCCGGCCAGCGTCGGTTGCCGCCGGCACCGGGATCGACGATGCCGACAGCCGCAGCGTCCAGAAGACCGCCGCTGCAGCGACCAGACCCCAGACCAGCAGGGCAGACAGGCGTGCGCTCATGCACCGATTATCATGGACCGACCGGCCGCTGCGCCGTCCTGCCAACCACATGATCCAACGCCCAGAACCCTTTCCCACCCGGCCCGCCGCGTCACGTCGCCCGTCCGCCGGCTTCACGCTGATCGAACTGATGGTCGTGCTGGTGATCATCGGCGTGCTGGCAGCGCTGATCGTCCCGAACGTGCTCAACCGGGCCGAAGATGCGCGCGTCACCGCGGCGCGCACCGACGTCAACAACCTGATGCAGGCGCTCAAGCTGTACCGGCTCGACAACCAGCGCTATCCGAGCGCCGAGCAGGGGCTGCAGGCGCTGGTGGCCCGTCCGACCAGCGGCGCGATCCCGCCCAACTGGCGGCCCTATCTCGACAAGCTGCCGGCCGATCCGTGGGGCAAGCCGTATCAGTATGCGAATCCCGGCGTCAAGGGCGAGATCGACATCTTCAGCTACGGCGCCGACGGCGTGGTCGGCGGAACGGCAACGATGCCGAGATCGGCTCCTGGCAGTAAGCCGTACCGCCGCGCCGGCACGGTCGCGGCGCGCCGCTCGGCTTCACGCTGATCGAGCTGATGGTCGTGGTCGCGCTGATCGCGATCGCCGCCGGTGTGGCCAGCCTGGCGCTGCGCGACCCGGCCGATGCGCAGCTCGAACGAGAGGCGGCGCGGCTGTCGGCGCTGCTCGAGTCGGCGCGTGCCGAGTCGCGCAGCCTCGGCGTCGCAGTCGTCTGGACGCCGGTCTCGGCGCGCGACGCCGCTGCGCCCGGTACCGCTGCCCGAGGCACAGTTCCGGTTTCGGGGCCTGCCCGAGCGCGACGCTGCCGCTGCGCTGGCTGGACGCCGGCGTGCACGGTCGAACTGCCGGACGGACGGCCGATCGTGCTCGGGCCGGAGCCGCTGATCGGACCGCAGCGGATCGTGCTGCGGCTCGACGACCGCCGGCTCGCGCTCGCCACCGACGGCCTCGGCCCGTTCGAGATCCTGCCGTCCCGATGTCGCCGCGGCCGGCAACTGAAGCACCGGCGTCGTGCCGGCGCGCGTCGCGCGATGCGCGGCTTCACCCTGATCGAGGTGCTGGTCGCGCTGGCGATCGTCGCGGTCACCCTCGGCGCCGGTCTGCAGGCTGCCGGCGCACTGACGCGCAACGCCCAGCGACTGGCCGAGATCAGCGAGGCCCAATGGTGTGCCGACAACCAGCTCGGCGGACTGCGCCTGTCACGCCAGTTTCCGAGCGTCGGCGACTTCGACTTCGAGTGCGAACAGCTCGGGCCGCCGCTACCTCGGCCGCCTGGTCGTGCGGCCGACACCGAATCCGAATTTCCGGCGCGTCGACGCCGTCATGGTCGACGACCAGGCGCAGCCGCTGCTGACCCTGTCGACCGTGCTCGGGAGAAGCTGATGAGGCACGCGGCCGTCCGGCGCGGCGGCGCGGCACCGGTTTCACGCTGGTCGAGGTGCTGGTCGCGCTGATGATCATGGCGGTGCTCGCGACCATGGCCTGGCAGGGCATCGACGCGATCGTGCGCAGCCGCGACATCGCCGAGCGGCAGTTGCAGCAGTCGCTGCGGCTGAACACGGTGCTGGCGCAATGGGAGCAGGACCTGGCCGCGCTGCAGGAGACGCCGGTCGTGCCGGCGCTGAACTTCGACGGCGCGTCGCTGCGACTGACCCGGCGCACCGCCGGCGGCATGCAGGTGGTCGTCTGGTCGCTGCGCGCGGCGACCCTGCTGCAGACGCCGGACGGCAATCCGCCCCTGCAGGCGATGGTCTGGCAGCGCTGGGCCGGCCCGGTCGTCACCCGGCGCAACGAGCTGCAGGAACAGCTGGCTGCGCAGCCAGCAGCTGCAGGGCAACGAAGCCGGGCAGATCCGGCTGCTTCGACGGCGTCGCGCAGTGGCAGGTCTATTTCTTCCGCGGCAGCGACTGGACCAATGCACAGTCGAGCGGCGACCGGCGTGCCGGGACGACCTTCGTGCCGACGCATGGTCAAGCTGCCGAGCGGCGTGCGGATCGTGATCGAGCTCGCGCCCGGCCAGGCGCGGCAGGGCCGGCTGACGCGCGACATCGTGCTCGGCCCGCAGCCCGGATGAGCCGCGCCCGACGCCGCCCGTGGCGACCCGGTGCGGCTGCGCAGCGCGGCGCGGCGCTGCTGCTGGCGATGCTGATCGTGACGCTGGTCTCGACCCTGGCCGGCACGATGCTGTGGCAGCAGTGGCGCGCGGTCCAGGTCGAGTCCGCCGAACGCGCGCGCACCCAGGCGGCCTGGATCCTGATCGGCGCGCTCGACTGGGCGCGGCTGATCCTGCGCGAGGACAACCCGACGGTCGACCACCTCGGCGAACCCTGGGCGGTGCCGCTGGCCGAAGCGCGGCTGTCGAGCTTTCTGGCCGCCGATCGCGACCGTGCGCCGGACGACGGCCCGGAGGCCTTCCTGTCCGGCAGCATCGTCGATGCGCAGTCGCGCTACAACCTGAACAACCTGGTCAACGGCGGCGAGGTCGTCGCCGCCGAACTGGCGACCCTGCAGCGGCTGTTCGAGCAGATCGGCGTCGCCGGTCGCGCTGGCGACGACGATCGCGGTCGGCCTGCGCGACGCCGGCGACGGACCGCAGGCCGCCGCTCCGCCCGCTTCCGGTGCCAGTGCCGCCGCTTCGGCACCGCGCGAGCCGCATCCGGATCCGCCGCTGCGGCCGCAGTCGCTCGAGCAGCTGCGCTGGCTCGGGTGTCGACCCGGAGTCGGTGCGCCGGATGCGGCCGCATGTCGACCTGCTGCCGGCCGCGACGCCGATCAACCTCAATACCGCCTCGCGCGAGGTGCTCGCCGCCGTGCTCGGCAGCGGTCGGCGCCGCCGGCCGCGCAGCGCATCGTCCAGACCCGCGAACGCAATCCGTTCAACAGCCTCGCCGAGGCGCAGGCTGCTGCTCGGCGAGGGCGTCGCGCTCGACGACCGGCGGGTCGGCGTGGCGTCGAACTACTTCGACGTGCGTGGCCGGCTGCGCCTGGACGAGCGGGTACTCGAGGAGCGTTCGCTGGTCAGCCGGATGCGGCGTGAGGTGACGCTGCTCGACCGCGAGCGCGTCAACCGGCTGCAGTGACCGGCACGGCAATCGGCTGGCCAGGCTGCCTGCGCACGGTCAACAGCGCCCAGCCCGGCATCCCTACAATGGCGCCGCCACTGCCGACTGCCTGTGATCGCAGCCGGCACCTCCCAGCCTCGGCGCGCCGCGCCCGCAACCGACCCCTGCCCCGCCCGCCCCGATGTCCCTGCTGGTGATCCAGATTCCTCCCAAGCCGCGCCTGCGCGCCCGTGCGCTGCGCAACGCGGCGGACGAGCGGCGCGGCCGCGTCGCCTGGCCCCGAATTCGAGTTTGTCTGGAGTTCCGATGGTCGCCAGGTCGACCGCCATGGCCGTGCTGAACCGGCGCTGATGCCGAAGGCCGACAGCGTGGTGGCCGTCATGGCCGAGGCCGACCTGAGCTGGCACGCGCTGCTGATCCCGAAGGCACCGCCGAACCGCCTGCGCGCGGCGCTGGCCGGCATGCTCGAGGACGGTCTGCTCGAGGACGCGGTGCATGCCCACTTCGCGCTCGGGCCGCAGGCCCAGCCGGGCGCAGACGGGATGGTCGCGGTGACCGATCGCCGCTGGCTGGGAGCGGCGATCGTGGCGATCGAGAACGCCAACCTGGCGGTCGATCGGATCGTGCCGGCAGCCTGGCCACAGCAGCCGCCGGGCGGACACTTCTCGAGTTCGGCCGCAGCCGCCGACGATGACCAGGTCCGGCTGTGCTGGGCCGATGCGAACGGCGTCGCGAGCCTGGAACTGCAGCGCGGCGCACTGACCCGCGCGCTGCTGCCGCAGCCGCTGCCGCGCGGAGGCGCGCTTCAGTGCCACGCCGTCCGCAGCCGCCGCAGGCCGAAGCCTGGCTCGGCGCGCCGGTCAGTCTGCTGAGCGCGAACGAGCGCGTGCTGCACGCCGCCACCGCGTCGCCGTGGGATCTGCGCCAGTTCGAACTGGTGCGTCGGCACCGCGGCAGCCGTGCCGCTGCGCGACATCGGTCGCATGCTGCTCGGCCCGACCTGGCGGCCGGTGCGGATCGGACTGGTCGCGCTGGTGCTGGTGCAACTGATCGGTCTGAACCTCGCCGCCTGGCAACTGCGTGCCGAGCGTGCGGGACAAGCAGGCGCGAGATGGTCAGCCTGCTGCAAACCAGCTTCCCGCATGTCACCGGCGTGCTCGACGCCCCGCTGCAGATGCAGCGCGAGGTGCAGATGCTGCGTGATCGCGCCGGCCAGCCGGGCGCCGACAGACCTCGAGCCGCTGCTGTTCGCGGCGGCGGCGGCCTGGCCGGCCGGACGTGCCGCCGGTCGAAGGCATTGCGCTACGAACCGGGCCGCCTCAGCCTGACCGCGCTCGGCTGGTCGCCCGGCCGAGGTCGATGCCTTCCGGGACCGGTTGCAGGCCGTCGGCTACACCGCCACGTTGACCGATGGCCGCCTGCAGGTGCGTCGCGCCGCACGCGCCGGAGCCGCCGGATGAACCGGCCGGCTGCAGCCGCCAGCCCGGCCCGGCGCCGCATCGACGCGGTGCGCGCCCGTGCGGCGACGCGCTGGCGTGCACTTGCACCGCGCGAGCGCACGGCGCTCACCGTTGCCGGTGCGCTGGCGGCACTGGTCCTGGTGTGGCTGGTCGGCATCCAGCCGGCCTGGCGCACCTGGCGTCAGGCGCCGGCGCAGATCGAGGCGCTCGATGTCCAGTTGCAGTCGATGCAGGCGCTGGCCGACGAAGCCGGCGCACTGCGCGGCGCGACGCCGGTCAGCCCGACCCAGGCCGGCGCGGCACTCGACCGCCGCGACGGCCAGCCTCGGCGCAGCCGGACGCCTGAGCGTCCAGGGCGACCGTGCCACCCTGAGCGTGACCGGCGTCGACGCGCCGGCGCTGCGCGAATGGCTGGAGGCAGCACGCAGCGCAGCGCGGGCCCGCCCGGTCGAGGCGCAGCTGATGCGCAGCGGCGACGGCTACACCGGCACGCTCATGGTCAGCATCGGGGGGCCTCCGTGATGCGCGGCCTTGGCGCGCTGCCCAGGCGCGCGCCCTTGCGCGGTACACGCCAGCGCGTCGGCTGGTGGGCGGGCGCCGGCGCGCTGGCCGGCGCCCTGCTGGCGCTCGTGCTGGCAGCGCCGGCCGGCTGGCTCGCCACGCCGCTGGCGGCCGGGCAGTGAAGGCCGGGTGCTGCTTGCCGACGCACGCGGCACGCTCTGGAACGGCAGCGCGGTGCTGCTGCTGACCGGTGGCGCCGGCAGCCGCGATGCCAGCGCCCTGCCGGGTCGACTGCACTGGCAGTTGCGCCCGACGCTGCGCGGCGGCCCGGCGCTCGCGGTACGGCTCGAGCAGGCCTGCTGCATCAACCAGCACGCCACGCTGCTGCTGCGTCCGGGCCTCGGGCGCATGGCGGTCGAGCTCGAGGCGGCGCCGGACTGGATCGCACGCTGGCCGACCGGCTGGCTGGGCGGACTCGGAACGCCGTGGAATACGCTCGAACTCGGCGGCGTGATCGAGCTGCGGTCGCCCGGACTGCGGCTCGAATCGGTCGAGGGACGCTGGCGGGTGGCGGGCGCCGCGACGCTCGAGCTGCGGCAGCTGTCGTCGCGGCTGTCGACCCTGCCGAGCCTGGGCAGCTACCGTCTGCAGGCTGCAGGCCGATCCGGCCGGTTCCGACCGCGCCGGCGCCGATCTGCTGCTGTCGACGCTGGACGGCGCGCTGCGCCTGGATGCGCAGGGTCGTTGGGACGGCGCCGGGCTGCGGCTGCGCGGCGAGGCTGCAGCCGCGGCTGCGAGCGACGAAGCCGCGCTCGGCAATCTCCTGAACATCATCGGGCGGCGCCAAGGCGCGCGTTCCGTCATTTCGATCGGATGAGCATGACCAATCAACCGTTGCGCAGGCCGCGCCGGATCGCAGCGCTCGTCGCCGTGCTGCTGGCCGCGACGAGCGGCCCGGCAGCGGCTCAGAACAATGCACCGCCGCCGGCCGCCGGCAATGCGCCGGCCCCTGCCCGGCTGCGCGGCGAGCCGCTGACGCTTAATTTCGTCAACGCCGAGATCGAGGGCGTCAGCCGCGCGATGTCGGCGATCCTGAACCGGCCGATCCTGGTCGACCCGCGCGTCAAGGGGACGATCACGCTCTACAGCGAGCAGGCGGTGCGGCCCGACGAGGCCTACCGCAGCTTCCTGGCGGCGCTGCGCGGCCTCGGTTTCACGGTGGTCGAGGTCGAGGGGCTGCTCAAGGTCGTTCCCGAAGCCGATGCCAAGCTGCAGACCGGGACGGTCTCGATCGGCGATTCGGTGTCGCGCCGCGGCGACCAGGTGCTGACGCAGATCTTCAAGCTCAGCCACGAGAACGCCAACAACCTGGTGCCGGTGCTGCGGCCGCTGATCAGCCCGAACAACACGATCAATGCCACCGCCGGCGCCAACACGCTGGTGATCACCGACTACGCCGACAACCTGCGCCGCATCGCCAAGATCATCGCCGCGATGGACACCCCGGGCAGCGGCGATGTCGAAGTGATCCCGCTGCAGCATGCAGTGGCGTCCGACATCGCGCCGCTGGTGCAGCGCATGAGCGACTCCCAGGCGGTGCCGGGCGTGCCGGGCGGCGCCGGCGGTGCGTTGCAGGTGCTGGTCGAACCGCGCAGCAATTCGCTGCTCGTGAAGGCACCGACGGCGGCGCGGCTGGCCAGCGTGCGCTCGCTGATCGACCAGCTCGACCGCCCGCTGCCAGGGCGCCGACGCGCAGGGCAACATCTGGGTCGTGCACCTGAAGAATGCCGATGCCGTCAAGCTCGCGACGGTGCTGCGCGCCGCCTTCAGCGCCGGCAGCGGCGGCTCGGCGGCGGCTCGGCGTCCGGTCACATCCGGCCTCAGCACCGGCAACGCCGACCACGCCGGCGGCAGCTCCGGCACGAGCGCCGCGGCAGCCACACCGGTCGGCGCGTCGCCGTCGCCGTCGACCGGCGGCTTCGTGCAGGCCGATCCGGCGAGCAACTCGCTGATCATCACCGCGCCGGAACCGCTGTACCGCCAGGTGCGCGCGATGATCGACCAGCTCGATTCGCGGCGCGCGCAGATCTACATCGAAAGCATGATCGTCGAGGTGTCGGGCGACAACAGCGCCGATTTCGGCTTCCAGTGGCAGGGCCTGATCGGCAACAGCGGCGACAGCTATGGCGTGGTCGCCGGCACCAACTCGTCGGTCGGCGGCCCGAGCATCATCTCGCTCGCGCAGACCGCAGCCGGCGTCGGCACCACCCTGCCCGGCGAAGGGCTTGAACATCGGGCTGATCCGCAATTTCGCCGGCGCCTACAACCTGGCCGCGATCGCGCGCATCCTGCAGAGCCAGGCCAACACCAACATCGTCTCGACGCCGAACATCGTCACCCTCGACAACGAGGAGGCGAAGATCATCGTCGGCAGCAACGTGCCGTTCATCACCGGCCAGTTCACCAACACCGGCACCGCCACCACCAGCCCGTTCCAGACCATCGAGCGCAAGGACGTCGGCATCACGCTGCGCATCCGGCCGCAGGTCGGCGAAGGCGGCACGGTGCGGATGACGCTGTTCCAGGAATCGTCGAGCCTGTCGAGCACGACCGCGCCCGGCACCAGCAATGCCGGACCGTCGACCGACAAGCGCTCGATCGAATCGACGGTGATGGTCGACGACGGCCAGATCCTGGTGCTCGGCGGCCTGATCGAGGACCGCTACACCGACAACAAGTCGAAGGTGCCGCTGCTCGGCGACATCCCCTACCTCGGCGCGCTGTTCCGCAGCGAGAGCCGGACCAAGAAGCGCACCAACCTGATGGTCTTCCTGCGCCCGATCGTGATGCGCGACGGCGACACCACCGACCGGCTGTCGATCGATCGCTACGAACAGATCCGCGCCTTCCAGCAGGACAAGCAGCCGCAGCCGAGCAGCCGCTGCTGCCGATCAATGCCTCGCCGGTGCTGCCGCCGCTGGTCGGGCCGGCCGCTCCGCCGGTCACCGCGCCGCTGCGCCCGCCACCGCCCGGCGCCGGCGCCGCTGTCGGTGCCGCCCGAGTCCGAGCCGGCGCGCCGGCAGCGGGCGTCCCATGACGCAGCTCCGGCGCGCAGCATCGCAGGCGCGGATGGCAACTGATGCGGCCCGCCATCCGCTGCCCTACCGTTCGCCGCGCGCACACGGCCTGCTGCTCGAGGACGACGGCGAGCGGCTGCTGCTGTGGGCGCCCGAGAAGGCGCCGCTCGCCGGCGCTGTCCGAAGTGCTGCGCAACTACCAGGTCGACCGGATCGAGCACGAGTCGGCGGCCACGCTCGGCCAGCGCATCGCGGTCGCCTATGCCGGCGGCGAATCGAGCGCGGCCACCGTGATCGGCGAGGTCGAGAGTGCGGTCGACCTGACGCGCATGATGCAGGAGCTGCCGGCGGTCGAGGACCTGCTGGAGGCAGCCAACGACGCGCCGATCATCCGCATGCTCAACGCCCTGCTGACGCAGGCGGCCAAGGACGGCGCGAGCGACATCCACATCGAACCCTACGAACGCAGCAGCGCGGTGCGCTTTCGCGTCGACGGCAAGCTGCGCGAGGTGGTGCAGCCGAACAAGGCGCTGCATGCGGCGCTGATCTCGCGCCTGAAGATCATGGCCGAGCTCGACATCGCCGAGAAGCGCCTGCCGCAGGATGGCCGCATCTCGCTGCGCATCGGCGGGCGCGCGGTCGACGTGCGCGTCTCGACGCTGCCGTCGGCGCACGGCGAACGCGCGGTGCTGCGCCTGCTCGACAAGGGCGACGCCAAGTTCACGCTCGAGAGCCTGGGCATGAGCGGCGATGTGCTGCACCGCTTCGAGCGCCAGATCCAGCAGCCGCACGGCATCGTGCTCGTCACCGGCCCGACCGGATCCGGCAAGACGACCACCCTGTACGCCTCGCTCGGGCGCGTCGACACCGCGACGGTCAATGTGCTGACGGTCGAGGATCCGGTCGAGTACGAATTGCCGGGCATCGGCCAGACCCAGGTCAACCCGAAGATCGAGCTGACCTTCGCGAAGGCGCTGCGCGCCATCCTGCGCCAGGATCCGGACGTGATCATGATCGGCGAGATCCGCGACTACGAGACGGCGCAGATCGCGATCCAGGCCTCGCTGACCGGCCACCTGGTGCTGGCCACGCTGCACACCAACGATGCACCGAGCGCGGTGACGCGGCTGATCGACATGGGCGTCGAGCCGTTCCTGCTCAGTTCCAGCCTGCTCGGCGTGCTGGCGCAGCGGCTGGTGCGCAAGCTGTGCCCGCTGTGCAGGCGCCAGGACGAGCACGGCGCCTGGCATCCGGTCGGCTGTGCCGCATGCGGCCACAGCGGCTACAAGGGGCGCACCGGCGTCTACGAGCTGATGGTGGCCGACGACGCGGTGCGCAGCCTGATCCATGCGCAGGCGCCCGAGGCCGAGCTGATCGCCAGCGCACGACGCGGCGGCATGCACTCGATGCGCGACGACGGCGAGCGCCTGGTGCGCGAGGGCATCACCTCGGCCGAGGAAGTGGTCCGCGTGACGCGCGAATAGGCCGGTCATGCCCGCCTACCGATACGAGGCCCTGACCGCCGCCGGCAAGACGACGACCGGACTGCTCGAGGCCGACAATGCGCGTGCCGTGCGTGCCCAGCTGCGCGCGCGTGCGCTGGTGCCGATGGAGGTCAGCCAGGTGGCGGCATCGGCGGGCACGCGGCAGCACCGGGTCGCGCTTTGCCCGACGCGTCTTCAGCCCGCTCGGGCTGACGGTCTGGACGCGCCAGCTGGCCGGACTGGTCGGCAGCGGCCTGCCGCTCGAACGCGCCTGACCGCCCTCGGCGACGAGGCCGACGACGCGCGCCAGCGCGAGCTGCTTGCGCATCTGCGCGCCGAGGTCAACGGCGGTTCCGCCTTCGCCACCGCGCTGGCCGGCGCACCGCGCGAGTTCGACGAGGTCTACCGCGGCGTCGTCGCCGCCGGCGAGCAAAGCGGCGCGCTCGGTCAGGTGCTCGAGCGGCTGGCCGACGACCTGGAGGAACGCCAGGCGCTGAAGGCCAAGCTGATCGGCGCCACGCTGTATCCGGCGATCGTGTCGCTGATCGCGATCGTGATCGTGATCTTCCTGGTCACCTATGTCGTGCCGCAGGTGGCGTCGGTCTTCGCCGGCTCCAAGCGCGCGCTGCCGATGCTGACCCAGCTGATGCTGGGCATCAGCGCCTTCCTGCGCAGCTGGGGCTGGCTGCTGCTGCTCGGGCTCGTCGGCGGCGTGCTGACGCTGCAGTTCGCGCTGCGCAACGAGGCCTTCCGGCTGCGCTTCGACGCCGCCTGGCTGAGGCTGCCGCTGATCGGGCGGCTGGCGCGCGGCTACAACGCGGCCCGCTTCGCCGGCACGCTGGCGATGCTGGCCGGCGCCGGCGTGCCGATCCTGAAGGCGGTGCAGGCGGCGGCCGAGACGCTGTCGAACCGGGCGATGCGGGCCGATGCGATCGACGCGCTGAACCAGGTGCGCGAAGGCGCACCGCTGGCATCGGCGCTGGCGGGCAAGCCACGCTTTCCGGGCCTGCTGGCGATGTTCTCGCGCCTCGGGCGAGCAGACCGGGCGGCTGCCGCAGATGCTCGAGCGCGCGGCGCGACAGCTCGCCGCCGAGGTGCAGCGGCGCGCCATGCAGCTCGCCACCATCCTCGAGCCGCTGCTGATCGTCGCCATGGGCGGCGTCGTGATGCTGATCGTGCTGGCGGTGCTGCTGCCGATCATCCAGCTCAACAGCTGGGTCAAATGACGGCCCGCGCTGCGCTCTGGCACACCGGTTGCTTCGACATCCCTGTCAACCATCTCGCCGGCTCCGTGGTTGTCTGGTAGAACGATCCGACGGTCCGGTCGAATCCGTTTTGTGGAGGTGGTCAGCCCGATGCCAGTTCGCTCGCTCTCCGACCCGCCGCGGCGGGTGCCCCGATCGCAGCTGTCGCGGTGCAGCGGGAGCCTTTCTTGTCGATAACCCTCGCCGCCTATCACCAGATCTACGACACCGGCGAGGTCGAGCGCGCGCTCGCGCAACTCCCCGAAGAGGCGCGCGCACTGGCGCGGCTGTACGAGAAGATGATCGAGCGCGGCGGCGAGCGCTTCGTCAGCAAGCCGTCGGCGCTGCCGGACGCCTCCGCGCTGCGCGCCCAGGCACCGAATTTCTCGCGAAGTCATCGACGAGGTGCTGCGCGAGGTCGCGCTGGTCGTCGATACCGACGATCCGCTCGAGCTCACGCCGCTGCTGCTGGTCGGTGATCCGGGTGTCGGCAAGACGCGCTTCGCGCGCGGGCTGGCGGCGCTGCTCGGCACCGGCAATGTCACCCTCAGCCTGGCGCAGACGACCGCCGGCTGGATCGTCGGCGGCTCGGCGTCGACCTGGCAGGGCGCCAAGCCGGGCAAGGTGTTCGAGACGCTGCTGCACGGCGAGAGCTCGAACCCGGTGGTGACGATCGACGAGATCGACAAGGCCTCACGCGGCCAGTACGACCCGCTCGGCGCCTTCTACGCCCTGCTCGAGCGTGACACGGCGAGCGAGTTCGTCGACGAGTATGTCGATCTGCCGGTCGATGCATCACGCATCGTCTGGATCGCCACCGCCAACGACGCGCGCGCCGTGCCCGAGCCGATCCTCAGCCGGATGCGCGTGATCGAGGTGCGCAGCCCGACCCGCGACGAGGCGCGCGTGATCGCCGCAGCGATGTACCGCGAGCAGCGCGCAGCCCACCGCTGGGGCGACCGTTTTGCCGAGCGACCCGACGAAATGGTGCTCGACGCACTCGAAGGCGTGGCGCCGCGCGAGCTCGGCCACCTGCTGCGTTCGGCCTTCGGCTCGGCCAAGCTCGCCGGGCGCAGCGAGGTCACCGTCGACGACCTGGGAATGCGCAACCGCGGCCGCCCGCGGATCGGGTTCTGAGCGCGCCGGCTCAGGCCGGCGCAACCGGCAGGGTTGCGCTGCAGACCGCTTCACCACCGCCTTCGACGGCGCGCAACTGCAGACCGATCTGGTCGGCCAGCAGCATCACCGAGCGCCGATAGGCCTGCGCGATCGCCAGCGTGCCGTCGCTCTCGACCGGCTCGACGATGCGCGCTGCACAGGCGGCACCGGCGGCTGCGCCGTCGCGCGGCGGCAGCAGCGTCCAGCGCGCCTCGAGCAGCGTCTCGCCGCCGGGCCGCGCGTCGAAGCGCAGCACATCGACCACGAGCCGCCAGGCGACCGGCGCGACGTCGGATCCGGCGCGTGGCCGGGCGGCATCGACGATGCCCCAGCGCGATGCCAGCCGGGCCCGCAGCGCGAAGCGGAATTCCTCGGCCAGCGGTGCCACCCAGCGGTCGCCCTCGAGCATCTGCAGCGAGTCGTCGGCGCGCCGCACCAGCCACTGCGGGCGGTCGATCGACGCCGGGATCCGGACCGGAACCACCGATACCCGCAGCAGCCCCTGCGGTGACGCCGCCTCGACGAACGGTGCGTCGTGCGCCGTCAGGCTGTGGAAACGCGTCGGTGGCGGCGCGCTGGCGCAGCCGGCCAGCCAGGCCGTCGCGACCAGCAGGCCGAGCGCTGCGCCCGCGCGGCGACGCCGGTCCGGACGGGAGGGAATGGATGGGCAGGTCGTCGTCATCGCGCAGGAGCGGCAGGCGCTGCCGCGGTCGGCGCGGCGGTGGGAGGCGCGGCCGGCAACGGCCGCACGTCGATCGAACGGGCACCGCGACGGGCACCGATCAGCGGTTCATCCGGCGGCTTGCCGCGCAGCAGCGTCTGCGGATTGCGCTGCAGGTAATCGGCCAGCACGCGCAGTGACTGCGCGGCGCGCTGCACCTCGGCCAGCGTCTGTTCGGTCTGGCGCTGCACCGGCGACGTCTCGTCGAGCAGGTTGCGGTCGAGCCGATCGAGCGAGCCCTGCAGCCTGCTGCAGCGTCGCCCGCAGATCGGTCACCGCGCCGACTGCCTCCGGTGTCAGCCGTTCGAGCGTCGAATCGGCGCGCGCAAGGGCCTGGTTGGCACGTGCCGACTGCGCCCTGCACATCGCGGCCGATGGCGTCGAACGGGATCCGGCTCAGCTTCTCGACGATCTGCGCCAGCTGCGGCTGGATCTCGCTCAGCGTGCCGGCGACCGTCGGCAGCGTGATGATCGCCATCCTGCGCGGCCTGTTCGGCCGCCAGCCGAGCCGCCGCCTCGACCTCGGCGGCGCGCTCCGCGCGCCGCTGCTCGCGCGTCTTCGTCTTCGAGCCACGCGCAGTGCGGGACTGGTCGGGCGGGATCGCCGCCGATGTGGTGGTGCTGCTGCCGGAGCGGAAAAAGTCGAGCGCGATGAAGATCTGGCCGGTCAGCAGGTTGCCGGTCCGCATCTGCGCCTTCAGGCCGAGCGCGACCAGCCGCTGGACCGCCCGCCGCGCGCTGCTGGTCGCATCGTCGGACGCCGTGTCGCCAGCCGTCGCGGCGCCCGAGCGTCTCCTGCAGGCTGCCCAGACGCAGCGGATAGATGTCGACCACCACCTCGACCGGGAAGCGTCGCCGGCGCGGATCGCGCTGCAGCTTGATGCTGCGCACCTTGCCGATCTCGATGCCGAGGAAGTCGACCGGCGCACCGACCGTCAGCCCGCGCACCGACTGGTCGAAGACCATGCGCGCCGGCACCGCCTCGCCATCCGGCGGCGCGAGCGCGACCTTGCGCTCGCCGAACAGCACGAAGCGGCTGCCGTCGGCTGCCGGTTCGGCAGCCGGCGCATCGGGCAGATTGGCAAAGGCGACGCCGCCGGCGAGCACCGACGACAGCGTCTGCGTCTCGAGCGTCAGGCCGTTCGCATTCAGGGTCAGATCGACCCCGCTGGCATTCCAGAAACGGGTGTGCGGTGTCACCAGCGTGTGATACGGCGCGTCGATGAAGACCTTGACCGTCAGTTCGTCCTTGGCCGGATCGAGCGTCGATAGCCGACCACCCGGCCGACCCGGGTGCGGCGGTAGTAGACCGGCGATCCGACATCGAGCGAGCCGAGCTCGCCGGCGACCAGCGAGAAGCTGCTGCCGGGCTCGCCGCTCAGGATGAAGGGCGGCGACTCGAGCCCGACGAAGCGGCGCTGCGACTCCTCCGAGGTGCCCGCATCGACGCCGATGTAGACCCCCGACAGCAGCGTGCCCAGGCCGCTGATGCCGCCGGTGCCGATGCGCGGCCGCACGACCCAGAACTTGGTGTCCTCGACCGCGACATCGGCCGCCGAGCGGTCGAGCTGCACCGTGGCGACGACGCGCGTGCGGTCGTCACGCAGCGACACCTTCTCGACCCGGCCGATCGCGACCTCCTTGTAGCGCACCTCGGTCTTGCCGGCCTCCAGCCCTTCGGCGGTGTTGAATTCGATCTCGATGCGCGGCCCGGTCTGCGAGATAGCTGCGCACCAGCAGCGAGATCCCGATCACGATCGCGACCAGTGGCACCAGCCACACCAGCGACAGCCGGAACAGGCGCGGGCGGGTGATGCGTGGAGCTGGCAGCTCGGGCGCGGCCGGCGGGCGAGAAGATTCGGTCGGTGGTGGCGTCATGCTGCGGGTTCAGGGCGGCCGTCGGCACGCCCGGCGCGCCTGCGGGGTTCGGGGTCCTGCCAGATCCAGCGCGGGTCGAATTGGTGCGTGGCCAGCATCGTCAGCACGACGACCGCTGCAAACGCCAGCAGCGCCGGTCCGGCCGAGGCGCCGGCCAGGTTGCCGAAACGTACCATGCCGACCAGCAGCAGCACGACGTAGACGTCGAGCATCGACCAGTGACCGACCGCTTCGATCAGCCGGATACAGGCGCGAGCGTTCGAGGCGACGCCAGGCGGCGCCCGCTCGACGCTCCACGCCAGCAGTGCCAGCGCACCGATCTTGAGCAGCGGCACGACGATGCTGGCGATGAAGACCAGCACGGAGAGCCCCCACACGCCATCGGTCCACAGTTCGACGATGCCGCCGATCAGCGTGTGTTCGGTGCTGCGCAGCGCCTTCACCGTGGTCATGATCGGCATCAGGTTGGCCGGCAGCAGCAGCACCGTCGCCGCCAGCAAGAGGGCCCAGGTGCGTTGCAGGCCGGTCCGCGCGCGTGTTCGAGCGGATTGGCGCAGCGCGGACAGCGCGGCGGAGCACCACCATCGAGCGGTCCGAAGCCGGTCCAGCCGCAGCACTCGCAGCCGCGGCAGTGCGCGCCGGGTCGGGACGGCGCGAGGGCCGTGGCGGGTCGGACCGGGTCGGGCTCCAGCCACAGGTGACGCAGCCCGGCGGCTTCGATCGCCGCGAGCAGCAGCACCAGCGTACCGAGCGCGACCAACCCCGGGCCTGCGACCGCCTGCGCGAGGTCGGCGATCCGCACCAGCGACAGCAGTGCGCCGACGGCCAGCACCGCGACGGTATTCCAGCGCCCGCTCAGGTGCGCCAATCGCAGCAGCAGACCGAGGCGGGCGCGGATGCCGCCCCTGCAACAACGGCACGAGCAGTGCCAGTCGCAGCGCAATGAAAGCCGCCGGCGCCGACCACGGCACTGAATGCAGCCAGCACGGCGATCAAGCGGCGCACCGTCGCGCCAGGTCAGCTCGATCGCTCCCAGCAGGCTGGTCGAGACTTCGGCACCACGCAGCCGGATCGTGATCAGTTCGGCGCCGATGGCGATCGTGAAGGCGATCAGTGCGGTGACGGTCAGCGCCAGCAGGGTCTCGGCGCTCAGCCGGTGGCCGCGCGCCAGCACCGCCATCGCAACGGCTGCAGCGCGCCACGCGCCCGCTGCGCAGGTCGACAAAGCGATGCGCCTGGTCGCAGGAGGAACACACCAGCAGACCGGCCGTGCCTGGCACGGCGGCGCCATCATCCGCATCGGGTGGCCTGTCGCACGACGATGGAGAACGGCCGAGGACGGGTTCGGGTGGACTCAAGGTCGAATGGCAAGCGGCAGCCTGGCGCAGCGCCAGAGCGCCATCATCGCAGCTGGCCGCACCCGTGCAAGAGCGACGCCGATGGCGCGGTGATGCACGAGTCGACCGCCGCGGTGCGTGCCGCCGGCGCCCGCTCCCAGTGCATGTGCGCGCGTGCCACCGCCTGCTGGATCACATGGTAGAAACCGAACAGCAGCGCGGCGGCCAGCACCAGCGAGACCACGCTGAACCATGCCGGCAGACGCAGACCCTGGTCTGCGGCTGGTACAGCAGCATTGGCCGACGCAGCGGATTCCGGGTGCCTGATGTTCATCCTGTTCTCCATCCAGTTTCCGGTCCACCGATCTGCTGAACCGCCTGCGGGAAGCTTAGGTGGCGCGCTGCAGCCGCACATCCGGCGCACGGCGCCAGATGGCGTCGGATCGCACCTACAGCCCAGGCCTGCCAGACCGGGCCGGGCGATTTCCTCAGGCCGCGCCGGCGACGGACGGCCGCACCGGAGAGAGCGCCGACAGCGTGCCGTGGTCGGTCGCGCTGGTCGGCTTGCCGGCGACCGCGGCGGCGGCCATGGTGGCAAACCGGACCATCCGGCTCGCCGGCGCATCCCAGTACTCGCCGCGATGGGCGACGAAGCGCAGCAGAGCCAGCGACTTCGAATCCGGGCCGTCCGGAAACCAGGGTTGCGCATCGGACGTCCACAGCGCCTCGATGCGCGAGCGTTCACTGTCGACCTCGCCATGGCCGGACAGCGACAGGTAGGTGGATCGCTCCTCGTCGGAAAATGCGAGATTCAACGGACGCAGCCGGTCCAGTCGCTCTGAACGGATGTCGGTGAAGAACCAGAAGACGCCAGCTGCATCGAGCTCGCAGTGGCAGCATCGGTCGACTGGTCAGGCTGCCGTCGGCATCGACGGAGGTCAGCATCGCGACCTGCATGTGCTCGATCAGCTTGGCGATCAGTCGCAGGTCGGGGGTGGTCTGGGTCGTCGATGTGCATCGCAGGCTCCGCAGGATTGGCCGCGATCGTCGCGCGCCGCTGCCGCGGCAGCCATCGGCCAAGCGCGAGACCGCTCGTGCGCTGCGTCCTACAGGCCGCGCGAGCAACCCCGGCGTCCCTGCCTCAGCCGCCGCGCAGCTGCTCCTCGCGCAATTGCTGACACTGCGGATGGCCGCGGAAACGGCTCGTCGCACACTGCTCGTGCATGCAGAACGGACGCGCGAGGAAGCTCTGACTGGCACACGCCTCCTGCGGACTGGCCGCATCCGGCGCTGGTGCGGCGGTCCGGGTTGGCGGCGCGGCTGGCGCGGCCGGCGGCGTTGCGCGATCGACCGGCGGCGGCATCGGTCGACGCGGGCCAGGCTCCGGCGGGCGCGGCGGTTCGGCAGCGCGCAGTGCCGCGCGCTGCGGCGGCATCACCGCTGTCGCCGGGCTCGGCGCATCGGCCGGCGGTAACACGGATGTGATCGGAAGCGAAACCTCGCGCTCGCGTGCCGGCGGTTCGGCAACCAGCGCCGGCAGCGGGTCGGCCTGGGCCGGCGGCGCAGCCCTGTCGGTCGCGTCACCCGGGGTCGCGCCGGCCGGCGCGGTGGCCGACGGCGGCACCGGGGCGCTGCCGGCCGGCGCGGACGTCAGCGAACCGGACAGCCAGGCGCCGGTACCGGCCAGGACGAACAGCAGCAGGACGCTGCCGACGCCGATCCACAGGCCCTTCTTCCCCGAGCGCGTGGGTGTCCGGGCGGCGGCTGCAGGCGCGACCGGCGGCGCGGTCGCGGGCTCGGCGCTCGGCGGCAGGCGGGCGCCGCCATTGAGCAGGCCGAGCAGCGGATCCGGCGCAACGGCTGCCGCGGCCGCCGACGGCGGGCGTTGACGAGTGGACGCGCCCGGCGCCATCACGGTGGCATCGCCGTCGTCGTCGACCGGGCCGACCGGCGCCGCTGCAGCGGGCTGCGCCGGCAGCTGCGGGCGGCGTGTCGACGCTGCGAACGGCGTGCCGCACAGCTTGCACACCTTGGCGGCGTCGGTATTTTCCGTCTCGCAACGGCTGCAGACCTTGCTCATCGACGTTCTCCCTCGCTCGCCGACGGTGCCCGGCGCAGCCAGTGCAGCCACCCGCCGGACCGACCATCGCTGCGCCCGAGCATAACCGCGCCGGTGCGTCGCGCGCAGGCGTGCCGGCGGCTGTGCTACAAGGCCGTTTCCGCCAACATCCGCGCGTCCGATGCCCGTTTCCCTCGACGGCCAGCTCGTCGTCGCGATCTCCTCGCGAGCCCTGTTCGACTTCGAGGAAGAGAACCTGCTGTTCGAGTCGGCCGACGACCGCGCCTACATGCAGCTGCAGCTCGACCGGCTCGACGTCGCGGCCCGGCCCGGCGTGGCGTTCTCGCTCGTCAACAAGCTGCTGGCGTTCAACCGCGAGCGCCCGCGCGTCGAGGTGGTGATCCTGTCGCGCAACGACCCGGTGTCGGGCATGCGCGTCTTCCGCTCGGCCCAGCACTACGGGATGGCGATCCAGCGCGGCGTGTTCACCCGCGGCGAGTCGCCCTGGCGCTACCTGCGGCCGCTGCATGCCAACCTGTTCCTGTCGACCAACGAAGCCGATGTGCGCTCGGCGCTGCAACTGCGCGGTACCGGCGGCGCGCGTCTTTCCGAACAGCAAGCGCGCCTCCGACGCCCATCCGGACGAGGTCCGGATCGCCTTCGACGGCGACGCGGTGCTGTTTTCCGACGAAGCCGAGCAGGTGTTCCAGGCCGGCGGGCTCGACGCCTTCCAGGCCCACGAACGCGACCGGGCCAGCCATCCGCTGGCCGCCGGCCCGTTCAAGCCGGTGCTGCAGGCGCTGCAGCGGCTGCAGCATGACCCGGTCGGCGGCATGCGCATCCGCACCGCACTCGTCACCGCGCGCAGCGCACCGGCGCACGAGCGGGCGATCCGCACCCTGATGGACTGGAACATCGAGATCGACGAGGCGATGTTTCTCGGCGGACTGTCGAAGGGCGAGTTCCTGCGCGAGTTCGAGCCCGACTTCTTCTTCGACGACCAGACCGGTCACATCGAGAACGCCGCCCTGCACGTGCCGGCCGGCCATGTGGCGGCCGGGGTCAGCAATCCCTGACACCAGGGGTCCACTGAAGGGACGCCGTTCAATACCTTCTCAACGGATCCTCTCTGCGTCCTCTGCGTCCTCTGCGCCTCTGCGTTGAAAAACGCATTCGGGCGTTCGAAACGGCGCGCCGCCTCCAGGGCTCACGTGCGATCCCACCCGCGCAGCGCCGCCAGATCCAGCACCCGCACGCCGCCGTATTCGATCCGGATCACACCGCGCGCCTGCATGGCACGCAGCGACTCGTTCACGCGCTGGCGTGACAGGCCGACCAGGTAGCCGAGTTCCAGCTGCGTGATGCGCAGCATCTCGCCGACGCCCGGGTACAGCACCGGGTGGAACAGCGCCGCCAGGCTGCGCGCCACGCGCGCATCGGGGTCGCTCATGCGGTCGATCTCGCGCGCGGCGATGAACTGGCCGAGCCGTTCGTTGAGCTGCTGGGTGATGAAGCGGTTGAACGGGATGCTGCGATCGATCAGCCAGTGGAAGGTCTCGACGTGGATGCCGGCGACCACGCTCGGGCGCAGCGCCTCGATGTTGTAGCGATACGGCTCGCGCTTGAGCACGGTGCCCTCGCCGAACCAGCCGCCCGGCGGCACGCCGGTGAAGGTGATCGGGATGCCCTGCATCGAATCGTTGCTCATCTTGAGCAGGCCGTCGAGCACGCCGAACCAGTAGCTCGGCGCGCGACCGACCCGGCACAGCACCTCGCCGGCCGCGACGCTGCACCACCTGCAGCTCGCTCGACCACGCGCGAGCGCTCGTCCGCCTGCAGCGACTGCAGCCACGGGATGCCGGCCAGCTCGTCGGGCGAGGCCGGGCGCGCGCGCGTCAGCAGCGCGGGCGGCCGGGAAACGGTCGCTGCGCCGGTCGGCGGGGTTGATGCATCTCGATCCATGCTGGGCAAGGCCCCGGGAAAGACCTGAGCGGACAGACCCTAGGATTGTCGTCGGAACGACAACATGGCGTCAAACGCGACTTCTACAGTGACTGTCGGCAGGGTTCGGCGCGGTGCTGCCGGCGCCGTCTGCGCGATCCGGAGGAGACCGTGGTGCAAACCAACTTTCCGCGCCTGATGCTCGACCATGCCGCCAGCCGCCCGCGCGCGCCGGCGTTGCGCGAGAAGGTCTACGGCATCTGGCAGACCACCAGCTGGTCCGCGCTCGATGCCCTGGTACGCGAGCTGGCGGCCGGACTGGCCGCCGCCGGTCTGCGGCGCCACGACCACCTGGTCGTGGTCGGCGACAACCGGCCACGCCTGTACGCCACCATGATCGCCGCGCAGGCGCTCGGCGCGGTGCCGATCCCGCTGTACCAGGACGCCGCCGCCACCGAGTTCGCCTTCCCGATCAACAACGCCGACGTGTCGATGGCGGTGGTCGAGGACCAGGAGCAGGTCGACAAGCTGCTCGAGTTGCGCGAGCAGTGCCCGCAGCTGGCGCGCATCTGGTACGACGATCCGCGCGGCCTGCGCAAGTACGACGAACCCGGCCTGGCGTCGCTCGACTCGCTGCTCGAAACCGGCCGCGAGCGGCGCAAGGCCGAGCCGCAGGCTCTTCGAAGCCGCGGTCGCGCAGATCGAGCCGGGCGATGTCGCCGCGATGTTCTTCACCTCCGGCACCACCGGCAATCCGAAGGGCGTGGTGCACACCCACGCGAGCCTGATCGACCGCGCCCGTGCCGGCGCCGAATTCGACCGCCTGGGCGCCAGCGAGGAGGTGCTGGCCTACCTGCCGCCGGCCTGGATCGGCCAGAACATCTTCAGCTACGCGCAGTGGCTGGTCTGCGGCTATGTCGTCAACTGCCCGGAATCGGCAGCGACCGTGATGATCGACCTGAAGGAGATCGGGCCGACCTACTACTTCGCGCCGCCACGGGTCTTCGAGGGCCTGCTGACGAGCGTGATGATCCGCATGGAGGACGCCGCCGCGATCAAGCGCGCGCTGTTCGAGCACTTCATGGGGGTGGCGCGGCGCATCGGACCGGCGCTGATCGACGGCCGCTCGAGCGGCGCCGACGGCAAGCCGATCGGCATGCTCGATCGCCTCCAGTATGCGATCGGCCGCCTCGTCATCTACGGGCCGCTGCGCAACACGCTCGGCCTGAGCCGGGTGCGGGTGGCCTACACCGCCGGCGAGGCGATCGGACCGGACCTGTTCACCTTCTACCGCTCGATCGGCGTCAACCTCAAGCAGCTCTATGGATCGACCGAGACCGCGGTCTTCGTCTGCCTGCAGCCCGACAACGAGGCGCGCGCCGACACCGTCGGCGTGCCGATCGCCGGCGTCGAGATCAAGGTCGATGCGAGTGGCGAGATCCTGATCCGCTCGCCGGGGCTGCTCAAGGAGTACTACAAGAATCCGGCCGCCACCGCCGAAGTGCTGGGCAGCGATGGCTGGTACCGCACCGGCGATGCCGGCTTCCTCGACGCCGGCGGACACCTGAAGATCATCGACCGGGCCAAGGATGTCGGACGCATCGTCGGCGGGCCCTCCGACGGCGCGATGTTCGCGCCCAAGTATGTCGAGAACAAGCTCAAGTTCTTCCCCCACATCAAGGAGGTGGTCGCCTTCGGGGATCAGCGCAGTGCGGTGTGCGTGCTGATCAACATCGACTTCGATGCGGTCGGCAACTGGGCCGAGAAGCGCAACCTGCCCTATGCCGGCTATGCCGACCTGGCGCAGAAGCCCGAGGTCTACGAGCTGGTGCGCAGCTGCATCGAGAAGGTCAATGCCGATCTCGCCGGCGACGCGATGCTCTCCGGCAGCCAGGTCACCCGCTTCCTGGTCCTGCACAAGGAGCTCGATGCCGACGACGGTGAACTCACCCGCACGCGCAAGGTGCGGCGCGGCTTCATCGGCGAACGCTACGCCGAGCTGGTCGATGCGCTGTACGGCGGTCGAGACCGAACAATTCATCGAGACCCCGGTGCGCTTCGAGGATGGCCGCAGCGGCACGGTCTCGGCGACGCTGCGCATCGACGACGTGAAGACCTTCCCCACGCTCGACAGGAGCGCAGCATGAACACCGCCCCACCGACCCACGCGCCGCCGTTTGCCGCACCCGGAGCGCTCGAGCGGGCGGGCGCGGCGCCGACCGCCGCCGCGCATCCGCCGGCAGGCCCGGCAGCCGACGCCGGAGTCCCGGCCGGGGCGGCCGATCCGGTGCGCGGCATCGGCGACGTCATCCTCGACGTCAGGAACATCAGCCTGCGATTCGGCGGCGTCAAGGCCTTGAGCGACATCAGCTTCAACGTGCGCGAACACGAGGTGCGCTCGATCATCGGGCCGAACGGCGCCGGCAAGAGCTCGATGCTCAACTGCATCAACGGCGTCTACACGCCCCAGGAAGGCAGCATCACCTTCCGCGGCCAGACCTTCAGCCACATGAACAGCCGCCAGGTGGCCCGGATGGGGGTTGCGCGCACGTTCCAGAACCTGGCCCTGTTCAAGGGCATGAACGTGATCGACAACATCATGTCGGGCCGCAACCTGAAGATGAAGTGCAACATCTTCCTGCAGGCCCTGCACATCGGACCGGCCGCACGCGAGGAGGCCGAGCACCGCGAGTTCGTCGAGCACATCATCGACTTCCTCGAGATCCAGGCCTTCCGCAAGACCCGCGTCGGCCAGCTGCCATACGGACTGCAGAAGCGTGTCGACCTGGGCCGCGCACTCGCGATGGAGCCGCAGGTGCTGCTGCTCGACGAGCCGATGGCCGGCATGAACGTCGAGGAGAAGCAGGACATGTGCCGCTTCATCCTCGATGTCAACGAGGAATTCGCCACCACCATCGTGCTGATCGAGCACGACATGGGCGTCGTGATGGACATCTCCGACCGCGTGGTGGTGCTCGACTACGGCCGCAAGATCGGCGACGGCACGCCCGATGAAGTACGCAACAACGAAGACGTGATCGCCGCCTACCTCGGCACCTCGCACTGACCCGGTCCGAAGGAACACACCATGGGATTCTTCATCGAGACACTGATCGGCGGGCTGATGGCCGGCATGCTGTATTCGCTGATCGCGCTCGGCTTCGTGCTGATCTTCAAGGCGAGCGGCGTCTTCAATTTCGCGCAGGGCGCGATGGTGCTGTTTGCCGCGCTCGCGATGGCGCGCTTCGCCGAATGGATCCCGGACTGGTTCGGTTTCGAGAACCAGATCGTCGCCAATGTGCTCGGCTTCATCGCGGCGATGGGTGTGATGATCGTGTGCGCCTGGCTGATCGAGAAACTGGTGCTGGGCAAGCTGGTCAACCAGGAAGGCATCACGTTGCTGATGGCGACGCTGGGCATCACCTACTTTCTCGACGGCTTCGGCCAGACCATCTTCGGCAGCGACATCTACAAGATCGACATCGGACTGCCCAAGGAGCCGACCTTCCTGTTCGAGAACACCTTCCAGGGCGGCATCCTGGTCAACAAGGAAGACCTCTACGCGGCGCTGATTGCCGCCGCACTGGTGGCGATTGCTGACGCTGTTCTTCCAGAAGACCGGCACCGGCCGCGCCCTGCGCGCGGTTGCCGACGACCACCAGGCGGCGCAGTCGATCGGCATCCCGCTGTCGCGCATCTGGATCATCGTCTGGAGCGTGGCCGGCTTCGTAGCGCTGGTCGCCGGAATGATCTGGGGCTCCAAGCTCGGCGTGCAGTTCTCGCTCTCGCTGGTGGCGCTGAAGGCGCTGCCGGTCGTCATCCTCGGCGGCCTGACCTCGGTGCCCGGCGCGATCGTCGGCGGCCTGCTGATCGGCGTCGGCGAGAAGCTGTCGGAGATCTACATCGGCCCGCTGCTCGGCGGCGGCATCGAGATCTGGTTTGCCTACGTGCTCGCGCTGCTGTTCCTGCTGGTGCGCCCGCAGGGGCTGTTCGGCGAGAAGATCATCGACCGCGTATGAGCCGGCCCATCTCCGACCTGCGCGGCGACGCAGCGCGCCGTCATCCACCCCGTTCTTCCAGCCGGAGCCACGCCGCATGATCTATCGTGAAAACGGTCAGTTCAAGACCAGCTATGCGGCCGACCAGCAGATCTTCCCGATCCGCCAGGACCGGATCCTGATCGGCCTGCTGCTGGCCTTTGCAGCCATCGTGGTTCCGCTGACCGCGTCGGAATACATGTTCCGCGCGATCCTGATCCCGTTCCTGATCCTGTCGCTCGCCGCACTCGGGCTGAACATCCTGGTCGGCTACTGCGGTCAGATCTCGCTCGGCACCGGCGCCTTCATGGCCGTCGGCGCCTATGCGGCGTACAACTTCGCGGTGCGCATTCCCGGCATGCCGCTGCTCGTATCGCTGCTGCTCGGCGGCGTCTGCGCGACCTTCGTCGGGGTGCTGTTCGGCATTCCATCGCTGCGCATCAAGGGGCTTTATCTGGCCGTCGCGACACTGGCCGCCCAGTTCTTCGTCGACTGGGCGTTCCTGCGCATCTCGTGGTTCACCAACAACTCGTCGTCCGGGTCGGTGTCGGTTGCCGGACTCGAGGTGTTCGGCTGGATGATCAACACGCCGGCGCGGCGCTACCTGTTCTGCCTGGCGTTCCTGATCGTCTTCGCGACCCTGGCCAAGAACCTCGTTCGCAGCCACATCGGTCGCGAGTGGATGGCGATCCGCGACATGGACGTGGCCGCTGCGGTGATCGGCATCCGGCCGGTCTATGCCAAGCTGACCGCCTTTGCCGTCAGCTCGTTCATCGTCGGCGTCGCCGGCGCGCTGTGGGGCTTCGTGCACCTCGGCTCCTGGGAGCCGGCGGCCTTCTCGATCGACCGCTCGTTCCAGTTGCTGTTCATGGTCATCATCGGCGGGCTCGGCTCGATCGTCGGCAGCTTCTTCGGCGCCGCCTTCATCGTCGTGCTGCCGATCGTGCTCGACAACCTGCCGTACTGGTTCGGCATCCCGATCGACACCGCGCTGGCTTCGCACATGACCTTCATGGTGTTCGGCGCGCTGATCGTCTTCTTCCTGATCGTCGAGCCGCACGGCCTGGCGCGGCTGTGGTCGATCGGCAAGGAAAAGCTGCGCCTGTGGCCGTTCCCGCACTGACCCCGCATCAACCCCGACAGCCAGCCGGCATCGGCGATCGTTGAGCTCAAGCATGCATCCCCGGCACCGCCGAGTGCCACTGTTCGACAACGGAGACAAGCGATGAAACTGAAGTCCCTGATACTCGCCGGAACGATCACCGCCGCCGGCGTGAGCGCGCTGGTCGCACCGCCGGCTGCCCTTGCCCAGAGCAAGGAGCAGTTCTTCCCGGTGCTGGTCTACCGCACCGGTGCCTACGCGCCGAACGGCGTGCCATTCGCCAACGGCTATGTCGACTACCTGAAGCTCGTCAATGCGCGCGGCGGCATCAACGGCGTGAAGATCAGCTGCGAGGAATGCGAGACCGGCTACGCGACCGACAAGGGGGTCGAGTGCTACGAACGGCTGAAGAACAAGGAGGGCGGCGCGACCGTCTTCCAGCCGCTGTCGACCGGCATCACCTTCGCGCTGACCGAGAAGGCGCCGAACGACAAGATTCCGCTGATCACCTCGGGCTATGGCCGCAGCGAGAGCGCCGACGGCGGCGTCTTCAAGTGGAACTTCCCGCTCGTCGGCACCTACTGGGTCGCCGCCGATGTGCTGATCCAGCACCTGGGCAAGAAGGAAGGCGGGCTCGACAAGCTGAAGGGCAAGAAGATCGCCCTTGTCTACCACGACAGCCCGTACGGCAAGGAGCCGATCCCGCTGCTGCAGGAGCGCGCCAAGATGCACGGCTTCGAACTGCAGCTGCTGCCGGTCACGCACCCGGGCGTCGAGCAGAAGGCGACCTGGCTGCAGGTGCGCCAGTCGCGGCCGGACTACGTGCTGCTGTGGGGCTGGGGCGTGATGAACTCGACCGCGATCAAGGAGGCGGTCGCGACCGGCTATCCGCGCGAGAAGATGTACGGCGTCTGGTGGTCGGGCGCCGAACCGGATGTCAAGGACGTCGGCGCCGGCGCCAAGGGCTACAACGCACTCGCGCTGCAGCATGGCGCCGAGCCCAATGCAGCGGTCAGCAAGGAGATCCTGGCCAAGGTGCACGACAAGGGCCAGGGCACCGGTCCGCGCGACGAGGTCGGGCAGGTGCTGTACATGCGCGGGCTGTCGGCGGCGATGCTGGCGGTCGAGGGTGTCGCGCGCGCCCAGGAGCGCTTCGGCAAGGGCAAGGTGATGACCGGCGAGCAGGCACGCTGGGGCTACGAGAACCTCGCGCTCGACCAGAAGAAGCTCGACGCGACTCGGCTTCGCCGGCGTGATGCGGCCGGTCTCGACCTCGTGTGCCGACCACATGGGTTCGTCGTGGGCGCGCGTGCACACCTGGGACGGCAGCAAGTGGAGCTTCACCAGCGACTGGCTGCAGGCCGACGAGCAGATCCTCAAGCCGCTGGTCAAGGCATGCGGCCGACAAGTACGCGTCCGAGAAGAAGCTGACGCGCCGCACACCGGCGGACTGCCAGGCCTGACGACACGACGGCGGTCCGCGCGCATGGCGCCGGACCGCTGCGGGGCTCGCTCGCGGCGGCGCCTCGTGCGAGCGCCGCGTGCGGCGTCTCGCACGAGCTTCGCGGACCCACCCAATGAACGACATCCTGTCTGAACGTCAACGGCATCGAGGTGATCTACAACCACGTGATCCTGGTGCTCAAGGGCGTCTCGCTGCAGGTCCCGGAGGGCCGGGTCGTCGCGCTGCTGGGCGGCAACGGCGCCGGCAAGACGACGACGCTGCGCGCGGTCAGCAACCTGCTGGCCGGCCGAACGCGGCGAAGTCACCAAGGGATCGATCGAGCTGCGCGGCGAGCGCATCGAGAAGCTCAGCACCTCCGACATGGTCAATCGCGGCGTGATCCAGGTGATGGAAGGCCGCCATTGCTTCGCGCACCTGACGATCGAGGAAAACCTGCTGACCGGCGCCTACACCCGGCGCGACGGCAAGGCCGCGGTCGATGGACGACGCTCGACAAGGTCTACACCTACTTCCCGCGCCTGAAGACACGCCGCTCGTCGCAGGCCGCGCTACACCTCGGGCGGCGAGCAGCAGATGTGCGCGATCGGCCGCGCGCTGATGGCCAATCCGAAGATGGTGCTGCTCGACGAGCCGTCGATGGGCCTGGCGCCGCAGCTGGTCGAGGAGGTGTTCGAGATCGTCAAGGACCTGAACACCAAGGAGAAGGTGACCTTCCTGCTCGCCGAGCAGAACACCAACATCGCGCTGCGCTATGCCGACTACGGCTACATCCTCGAGAACGGCCGCATCGTGATGGACGGCGAAGCCAAGGCGCTGCGCGAGAACGAGGACGTCAAGGAGTTCTACCTCGGCATGGGCGGCGGCGAGCGCAAGAGCTTCCGCGATGTCAAGAGCTACAAGCGCCGCAAGCGCTGGCTGGCCTGAGCCCCGCTTGCGCAGGAGCGCCGATGAACGACGACAGCTTCGGCTTCGCGCCGCCGCCCGTTCGACCCCGATGCGGCCCTGCAGCGCCTGCGGCGCGAACTGCGCGAGCTCGGGCTGACCGAGCGCGAAGGTGCGTTCGAGCGGCGCGGACTGTGCATCGCCCGGGTGCGACGCGCCGACGGCGCGCTGCTCGAGGCGGCGATCGCGGTTCAGCCGGCGCGGTCGCCGCAATGGCAGACCCGGTCGATCGGCGATGCCGCCGACGTGCGCGGCTACCTGGCCGACCTGAAGAAGCGGCTCGCCACCTGGAGCGATCGTGACGAATGAGCACGCGGCGCAGCCGCCCTACGATGCGCTCGAGCGGCGCGATCCGCAGCAGCGTGAGCGCGATCTGCTGGCCGCGCTGCCACGTCAGATCGAGCAGGCCCTGGCGCAGGCGCCCGGCTACGCGAGCCTGGCTCGAGGCGGTCGATCCGACCGCGGATCACGAGCCGCGCGGCACTGGCGCGGCTGCCGGTGCTGCGCAAGCACGAGCTGCTCGAACGCCAGCGCGAGCGCGCGTCGGAGGCGACATCTTCGGCGGCCTGTCCGCGATCGGCTGGCGCGGTCTGCGTGCCGGCGCGGGCGCCGGCGCGCGTCGGGTCTTTCAGTCGCCCGGCCCGATCTACGAACCGGAAGGCCGGCGTGCCGACTACTGGCGCATCGGCCGCGCACTGCACGCCGCCGGCTTTCGTGCCGGCGACCTGCTGCACAACAGTTTCAGCTACCACCTGACGCCGGCCGCCTCGATGATCGAGTCCGGCGCCGAGGCGATCGGTTGCACCGTCTTCCCGGCCGGGGTGGGCAATACCGAACTGCAGCTGCAGGCGATGGCCGACCTGCAGCCGCACGGTTATGCCGGCACGCCGAGCTTCCTGAAGATCCTGCTCGACACGCGCGGAGCAGGGCGGCGTCGGCGCTGGCTCGCTGCGCAAGGCACTGGTCAGCGGCGAAGCCTTTCCGCCATCGCTGCGCGACTGGCTGACCGAACGCGGCATCGATGCCTACCAGGCCTATGCGACCGCCGACGTGGGCCTGATCGCCTACGAAACCAGCGGCGCGCGAGGGACTGGTGCATCGACGAGGGGGTGCTGGTCGAGATCGTGCGTCCCGGCACCGGCGATCCGCTGCCCGACGGCGAGGTCGGAGAACTCGTCATCACCACGCTTCAATCCCGACCATCCACTGATCCGCTTCGGCACCGGCGACCTGTCGGCGATCCTGCCGGGCACGCTGTCCGACCGGGCGCACCAACCAGCGCATCCGCGGCTGGCTCGGGCGTGCCGATCAGACCGCCAAGGTGCGCGGCATGTTCGTGCACCCGGCGCAGGTCGCGGCCGTCCTGGCGCGCCACCCCGAGGTCGCACGCGGCCGGCTGGTGATCAGCGGACGGATGGCCGAAGACCGGATGCGCCTGCTGGTCGAGACCGGCGCCGATGCGCCGGATGCGCTGCTCGAGCGGATCGCCGACAGCGTGCGCGAGGTCACCAAGCTGCGCTGCGAGGTCGAACGCCGCGACACCGGGCAGCCTGCCGAACGACGGCAAGGTGATCGAGGACAAGCGGCGCTTCGACTGACCGCAGGCCGCACCGGCCGGCGGCGCGGGCGCGTTGCCGGCTGGCACCTGTCGGCGCGATGCTAATCGGCGTACTGCCCGGCGGCCTTGATCACCGCCGCCCACTTGACCGATCTCGCTGCGACGAAGCGCCGGTGACCTTCGGGACGCAGCCGGTCGCCGTCGATGATGACCACGCCCAGTGCCTCCTCGCGGCGCACGAATTCGGGGTCGCGCAGGGCGCGCCGCAGCGCCGCGTTGATGCGCTCGCCGCAGCGGCTCGGGCATGGCCCGGGGTGCGTACAGGCCGTGCCAGATGCTGACGTCGAAGCCGCGCAGGCCCGACTTCGTCGAGCGTCGGCAGCGCGGCCGAGCGCCGGTGTCGTCGAGCCGCTTGCGCGTCGTCACGCCGTAGGCCCGCACCCGACCGGCACCGATCGGTGCGCTGGTGTTGGTGGTCTGGTCGCACAGCAGGTCGACATGGCCGGCCAGCAGGTCGCTCAGCGCCGGCGCGGTGCCCTTGTACGACACGGTTTTCATGCTGACGCCGATGCGCTGCTGCAGCAGCAGGCCGCACAGGTGCGACGCCGCGCCCTGACCGGCATTGGCCAGGTTGATCCGCCCCTTGTTGGCGCGCAGCCAGTCGAGCAGTTCGGCAAAATCGCGGGCCGGCAGCGTCGGGCGACCGATCAGCGTCATCGGCACCTCGGCGACCATGCCGAGAAACTCGAAATCGTGCAGCGTGCGGAACTGCAGGCTGCGGTACAGCGCCGGCGCGGTCGCGATGCCGATGTGCGCCAGCAGCAGCGTGTGGCCGTCGGGGCGCGCCTTGGCGACCCGCGTCGCGGCCAGCGTTCCGCCGGCACCGGCCACATTCTCGATCAGCGATCGGCTGGCCGAGCGGCTGGCGCAGCGCCTCGGCCAGGTCGCGCGCCAGCTTGTCGGTCGGTCCGCCGGCGGCGAACGGCACCACCAGCGTGACCGGTCGCGGGTCGGCGGCAGCGACGCCGGCCACCAGCAGCCGAGCGCCGAGCCAGCCGGCCCACGAGCAGTCGACGCAGCAAGCGGATCGGACGCGCCATGCCCGGCAGGCGGCATCGCTGCGACCGGACGGCTCAGCTCAGCGTCACCCGCAGGAACTTGCGCTTGCCGACCTGCAGCACGTGCACGCCAGCGCCCAGGCGCAGCGCCTTGTCGCTGATCACGCTGCCGTCGATTCGCACGCCGCCGCCGTCGATCAGCCGGTTCGCCTCGCTGCTCGACGGCGCCAGCGCCGTCTGGCGCAGCAAGGCGCCGATGCCGATCGGTGCCCCGGTGATCGCGACCTCGGCGATGTCGTCGGGAATGCCGCCGCGCGCGCGCAGCTCGAAATCCTGCGCCGCCGCGTCGGCCGCGGCAGCGCCGTGGAAGCGCGTCGTGATCTCCTTCGCCAGTTCGACCTTGACCTCCTTCGGATTGCGGCCGTCGGCAATCTCGCGCCGGAAGGCCTCGACCTCGTACTCGCGGACGCAGGCTCAGCAGCGCGAAGTAACGCCACATCAAGGTGTCGCTGATCGACAGCAGCTTGGCGAACATGCTGTTCGCCGGCTCGGTGATGCCGATGTAGTTGCCCTTGCTCTTGGACATCTTCTCGACGCCGTCGAGCCCTTCGAGCAGCGGCATCGTCAGGATGCACTGCGGCTCCTGGCCGTACTCGGACTGCAGCGCACGGCCCGACCAGCAGGTTGAACTTCTGGTCGGTGCCGCCGAGTTCGAGGTCGGACTTCAGCGCCACCGAGTCGTAGCCCTGCATCAGCGGGTAGAGGAATTCATGCACCGAGATCGGCGTGCCGGCGCGGAAGCGCTCGCTGAAATCGTTGCGCTCCATCATCCGCGCCACCGTGTAGCGCGATGCCAGCTGGATCATGCCGCGCGCGCCGAGCGCATCGCTCCATTCGGAGTTGTAGCGGATCTCGGTGCGCTGCGGATCGAGCACCAGGCTCGCCTGGCGGTAGTAGGTCTGGGCGTTGGCCTCGATCTGCTCGCGGGTGAGCGGCGGGCGCGTGGTGTTGCGGCCCGACGGATCGCCGATCGTCGACGTGAAGTCGCCGATCAGGAAGATCACCTGATGGCCCAGATCCTGCAGCTGGCGCATCTTGTTGAGCACCACCGTGTGGCCGAGGTGGATGTCGGGCGCCGTCGGGTCGAGGCCGAGCTTGATCCGCAATGGTTGCGCCGGTGGCTTCGGAGCGCGCCAGCTTGTACAGCCACTCGGATTCCGGCAGCAATTCGTCGCAATGGCGCCGCGTCATCGCCAGCGATTCGAGCGCGCGCTCGGTGATCGGGTACGGGTTTTGGCGCGGTGACGGCAATCGGTTCGGCTGAAGTCATTGTAAATCTGCGGGTTTCCCCATCGATTCTGGACGCCTCGGCCGATATAATTTGCACGCTCGCACGGCAAGCCTGTCCTGCGCCTGCGGTCTCGCCGAATCTCCGGACCTTGAGTCGGTTCGGGGCGATTCTAGAAGACACCAGCACCGATTCACCTGGCCACTGTCCAGCCTTCTTCAGGTAGGTGGAGGTGGCGCACTTGAGCGTCTGCTCCTGCCCGAATTGAATTCGCCCGATCAACTGGACCGCGTCCTTGCCCGTGTGGCACGCCGCGTCGGTCACACCACCTCCTCCTTCATCGGCAACCACTCGCGCGCGATCACCGGCGCACGTGGTCGTCGCACTGGCCGGCTTCGGTGCCACTGCATTCGGCATTGCGCCGATGGCGCCGGATGCGGCCGACCTGCCGCGCCAGATCATCACCGAGGTCGTCGTTCCGAACGACATCGACAGCCAGCTCGAGGCGCTTGCCGCCCATTCGGTGTCGCTGTTCCGCAGCGAGATCACGCGCAGTGGCGACACAGTCGACAGCCTGCTCAAGCGACTGAACATCGTCGATGCCGAAGCCGCCGCATTCATGCGCGAGGATCCGGTCGCCCGCGGCCTGTTCACCGGCCGCAGCGGCAAGATGATCCAGGCGCGGACCGACGGCAACGGCCGGGTCGAGGAGCTGGTTGCTCGCTATGCGCCTGACGATGCGAATCTGTTCGACACCCATTTCGCCCGCCTGCGCATGCTGCGCAGCGGCGACGGTGCAGCCTTCAGCGCCAAGGTGGAGTTCGCGCCACTGCAGGCGCAGCAGCGCCTGGGCAGCGGAACCATCCGGCAATCGCTGTTTGCCGCCGCCGACGATGCGCGCATCCCGGACGTGGTGGCGAGCCAGATCGCCGAGATCTTCTCGGCCGACATCGACTTCCGGCGTCAGCTGCGCCGCGGCGATACCTTCACCGTCGTCTACGAAGCGCTGACCGCCGACGGCGAGCAGATCCGCTGGAACCAGGGCGCCGGTCGCGTGCTGGCGGCCGAATTCGTCAACGACGGCACGGTTCATTCGGCCGTCTGGTTCAGCGATCCGGATGCCGGCGGCAGCGCTGCGCGCGGCGCCTACTACGACATGAACGGTCAGAACAAGCGCCGCTCATTCCTCGCCAGCCCGCTCGAATTCTCGCGCGTGACCTCGGGCTTCTCGATGCGGCTGCATCCGATCCTGCGCACCTGGCGGCAGCACAAGGGCGTCGACTACGGCGCACCGACCGGCACCGCCGTCCGCATCGGTCGGCGACGGCGTGGTCGAGTTTGCCGGCCGCCAGGGCGGCTACGGCAACGTGGTCAAGGTTCGGCACAACAACAACCGCAGCACCGTCTACGCGCACCTGAGCCGGGTCGATGTCAAGCAAGGCCAGCGGGTCGAACAGGGCGCAGCCGATCGCCGCCGTCGGCGCGACCGGATGGGCCACCGGGCCGCACCTCCACTTCGAATTCATCGTCAACGGCGACCACGTCGACCCGATGATCGTCGCCCAGACCGTCCGAGGCGAATGTCATCTCCGCCAGCGCGCGCCCGACCTTCCAGCGCTGGACGGCGAGCATTCGCAGCCAGCTCGACGTGGCGCAGACGGCGTCGCTGCGCGACGAGTACGCCGAGTAGGTCCGGTCGCACGGCTGCGAGCGGCACGCGAATCCCGGTCATGCCGGCGTCCGAGCTCTATGTCGGCCTGATGTCGGGCACATCGCTCGACGGTGTCGACGCGGTGCTGGTCGACCTGAGCGGCGCCGATCAGGGGCGGCTGCGCACGCTGGGGCACGCCCACCGGCCGTTCGACGGTGCATTTGCCGCCGAACTGCTGGCATTGAACTGCTCCGGTCCCGACGAGCTGCACCGCGCGGCGATCGCGGCCAACGCGATTGCCAGGCGCTATGCCGACTGCGTGCACGAGCTGCTGGCGCAGGCAGGCTGCAGCGCGGAGCAGGTCGCGGCGATCGGCGCTCACGGCCAGACCGTGCGGCACCGGCCAGGCGAATTCGACGACACCGGCTACACGCTGCAGTTGAACAATGCGTCCTTGCTGGCCGAGCTGACCGGCATCGACGTGGTCGCCGACCTGCGATCGCGCGATGTCGCAGCCGGCGGCCAGGGTGCCCCGCTGGTTCCGGCCTTCCATCGCGCGGCATTCGGTCGCGTCGATCGCACGGTCGCGGTGCTGAACATCGGCGGCATCGCCAACCTGAGCGTCGCTGCCGCCGCAGGGCGATCCGATCGGCTTCGACTGTGGCCCCGGCAATGCGCTGATGGACCTGTGGATCGGGCGCCAGCGCGGACTGCGCTACGACGCCGACGGCGCCTGGGCGGCGACCGGCACGGTCGACCCCGACTTGCTCGACGACTGCGAGCCGAGCCCTATTTCGCCGCGCCGGCGCCGAAGAGCACCGGGCGCGATCTGTTCGATGCTGCCTGGCTCGATCGCCACCTCGCTGCCGTCGGAGGCCACGTGCGCCGAGCAGGTGCAGGCCACGCTGGCCGAGCTGACGGCAGCGACGTGTGCCGCCGACATCGAGCGCCACGCGGCCGGCGCCGAAACGGTGCTGGTCTGCGGCGGCGGCGCTCGCAACAGCCACCTGATGCGCCGCCTGGCCGCGCACCTGCCCGGACGTTCGGTGTCGTGCGACCGACTCGGTCGGCGTGCCGGCGGAACAGGTCGAGGCGCTGGCCTTTGCCTGGCTGGCGCGGGCCTGCGTGCTGCGTCGCCCCGGCAACCTGCCCGGCGTCACCGGCGCGGCCGGGCTGCGCATCCTCGGGCGCGATCCATCCCGGGCGCTGTCGCGAGCACCGCGTGAGCGCCGGCGGAGCCGAAGCAGCACAAAAAGCCGCCCGCAGGCGGCTTTCATCGACTGACCGGCGATGGCCGGCCGAAGACTCAGACCGAGAAGCTCGACCCGCAGCCGCAGGTGGTCGTCGCGTTCGGATTCTTGATCACGAACTGGGCGCCCTGCAGGTCATCCTTGTAGTCGATCTCGGCACCGGCCAGGTACTGCAGGCTCATCGCGTCGATCAGCAAGGTCACGCCGTTCTTGTTCATCTGCGTGTCGTCGTCGTTGACGATCTCGTCGAAGGTGAAGCCGTACTGGAAGCCCGAGCACCCGCCGCCCTGCACGAAGACGCGCAGCTTCAGCTCCGGGTTGCCTTCCTCATCGACCAGTTCCTTGACCTTCGACGCGGCGCTGTCGGTGAAGACCAGCGGCACCGGCGGCGCATCGGTCGCGGTGTGGTCGTGTTCTGCAACAGCGTTCATCGGCGTTCCTCGGTTCGGTTTCGCAACGTCAGATTATCCCTGATTCGCACTGGCGAGCTTCAAGGGGGGTTTCTGCTCGGCCTGGCCTTCACCGCGCAGCGGGCGCAACTCGCCGTCGATTTCCGCACCCTGGTGCATCTCGAGCCGCTCGTAGCGGACATCGCCGCTGATGCTCGCCTTCGGCTGCAGCTCCAGCAGTTCGGTCGAGGTGACCGGACCGGTGATGCTGCCGTTGACGATCACATGGCCGGCAACCACCGCACCCTCGACCTTGGCCTTTTCGCTGATGACGAGGATGTTGCGCCCGGCGCCGCTGGCCACCACATCACCGATCACCTGGCCATCGATGCGCAGACCGTCGCTGAAATGGAGTTCGCCGCGGATCACCGTTCCCTCGCCGATCAGGGTGCGGATCGGGGCCTGCTGCTTCTTTCCGAACATGGTGTCTTTCCGATCGGTCGGCGCGCGACGGGCACACGACCAGTGTTCACAAGGAGGTCGTCTGCGTCGCCCTGACCGCACCGGCCGGATCCGTCAGCTTCACCTGAACGGTTTTTACCACGGCCCGCACCGGCACCTCGAGGTTGCCCTCGATGCGCGCATACTGCCGCAACTGGAACGGCTGAGGCCCACCCGGCACCGGATGCACCCAGGGCCGCCCGTCGAGCGTGCCGTGCAGCGTGAACTCGTAGCGGCCGCGAAATTCGGCGCCACCTTTCGGTCCTGCCTGCATCACCAGCAACTGGAAGCGCAGCTGGCCGTTGTCCTGCCTCTGCACCTGCAGTCCGCGAATGCTCAGGCCCGGCTCGGTACCGGTCGGCAGCAGGCGCTCGAAAAATCCCAGGTCGGCCTTCAGCGACAGGTTCTCGGCTTCGAGCTGACGCATCTGCTGCGCCAGCCGTTCGAGCGCCGACTTCTCGGCCGTGAGCAGGCTCTGGGCCGTGTTGGCCACCGAAACCGCCTGCTCTCGCTCACTGCTCAGGCGCTCGACATCGCTGCGCAGACGGCTCAGCTCGAGCTCGGCACCGCGGTCGAGACCGGCAATGTCCTTGCCGAATTCGAAAGCCCACAGCGCCAGCGCAGCCGAGAAGCCGAGCACCAGCGCAGCGACGATCCAGCGCAGCGGCCAGGGCAGGTGGCTGCGCACGATCATCCGCGGTGCGCTGACCGACAGCCGTCGACGCAGCAGCTTCAGTCGCATCGGCGCAGCAGCCCGACTGCCGAAGATCCAATGCAGAAAGCCGCTCGAGGCGGCTTCCGGATGACACCCGCCCCGGACCCACGCGGGGCCGGTGCGACGCCAGGGACCTGCGGTGGCGCCGAGGTGCCCCCGCAGACCCGACATCAGCGCTTGCTGAACTGCTTGCGGCGGCGCGCGCCGTGCAGACCGACCTTCTTGCGCTCGACCTCGCGCGCATCGCGCGTCACGAAGCCGGCGCGGCTCAGTTCGGGCTTCAAGCGCCGCGTCGTAGTCGATCAGCGCGCGGGTGATGCCGTGGCGCACCGCACCTGCCTGGCCCGACTCGCCACCGCCGTGCACGTTGACCTTGATGTCGAACGCAGCGTCGTTGGCGGTCAGCACCAGCGGCTGGCGCACGACCATGATCGACGTCTGCCGACCGAAGTACTCGTCGACCGCACGGCCATTGACCACGATCTGGCCGCTGCCCTTCTTGATGAACACGCGGGCCACCGACGATTTGCGGCGGCCGGTGCCGTAATTCCAGTTTCCGATCATCACCGATCCTTAGATGTCGAGCATCTTGGGTTGCTGGGCGGTGTGCGGATGCGTGGCACCTGCGTACACCTTCAGCTTCTTCACCATCGCGTAGCCGAGCGGGCCCTTGGGGAGCATGCCCTTGACCGCCTTCTCGAGCGCACGGCCGGGATGCTTGGCCTGCATGTCCTTGAAGCTGGTGCCGTAGATGCCGCCCGGATAGCCGGTGTGGCGGTAGTAGATCTTGTCGGTGGCCTTGCTGCCGGTGACGCGGATCTTGTCGGCATTGACGACGACGATGAAGTCGCCGGTATCGACGTGCGGCGTGTAGATGGCTTTGTGCTTTCCACGCAGACGGAGGGCGACTTCACTGGCCACCCTGCCGAGGACCTTGTCGGCCGCGTCGATCACAAACCACTCATGCACCACTTCGGCCGGTTTCGCGCTGAAGGTTTTCATGAGAGTGTGTTGCTTGAGGACTGGCTCCAACGCAAGTGGCAGGCCGACCCGCAACACCTCGGAACCGCTTCTGTGATGCTGGCGGCCTCTTGGTATCGAACCCGTCGACACCGACCGGGTTCGCTGCACCGACTCGACCGCATGGAGGGGTCGGCAAGGCGCAGGCGGCTCGTTCCATCACTGCCGGCAGGCTGTCTAAGCTGCCGCTCTTCCGGGGAGCTCAAATACCGGAAAAGCCTGCGAGCATACCACAGCACCCGGTCGATGAGCCGGCAGGGATCTGCGCAGGAGCCTGCGAGGACCGGAGCTGCATCGGCGATACTAGGGTTTACCCGAAACACACTGAACAGTCCTGATGACCGCGCCGTCCCGTCCCTCCCAGCCCTCCGCCAGCAGGCTTCGCACGGCCGCGCCGGGGGCCGGCGGACGACCGGAGTCCGGAACCGGCGCGACCTGGGTGCCGATCCGCACGCTGACCGCGGCCCATCGCCCGCGCATTGTCGATCACCTGCTCCAGCTGCCGCCGCACGATCGCTACCTGCGCTTCGGCTCAGCAGGCGAGCGACACGCAGATCGAGCGCTATGTCGAATCGATCGACTTCGAACGCGACGAGGTGTTCGGCATCGTCAATCGCACGCCTCGATCTGATCGCGGTGGCGCACCTGGCCCACGTGCCGGCCGCACCCGGTATCGACGGTCCCGGCGCATGGCCGAGTTCGGCGTGTCGGTGCTGCCGCACGCCCGCGAGCGCGGGTTCGGCGCCCGCCTGTTCGACCACGCGATCCTGCACGCCCGCAACCGCGGCGTCGAAACGCTGCTCATCCACGCCCTGAGCGAGAACCGGCGATGCTGCGCATCGCATCCCAGGCCGGCGCCGAGGTCGTGCGCACCGGCTCGGAGGCGCAGGCATGCCTGAAGCTGCCGCCCGAAACGATCGGCAAGCTGCTTCGACGAGGTGCTCGAACTGCATGCGGCCGAGATCGATTTCCACCTCAAGTCACACGCGCACCGTCTGTCGAGTTTCTGGGACAGCGTCGTTGCATCGGCGTCGCCGTCGGTGGACAAGGCGCCGCCGGGGTGAAACCGACTGGCTGCGGGCGGTTAGCATGGGGCGTGAACCTGTCATCTCCTGCCGGCGGAAACCGGGCCCGCCGCACCGACGCCACCCAGCCCCCGCCCTTCACCGGGTTGACGCCGGCCACCGTGCTCGATGCGCTGGACAGCGTCGGCCTGCGCGGCGACGGTCGGCTGCTGCAGCTCAACTCGTACGAGAACCGGGTCTTCCAGGTCTTTCTGGAGGACGGTCGAGCGGTGGTGGCCAAGTTCTACCGACCGCGGCGCTGGAGCGATGCGCAGATCCTCGAGGAGCACGCGCTGGCGGCCGAACTGGCGGCCGACGAGTGTCCGGTCGTCGCGCCGTGGCCGTTGACGCTGCACGCCGATGCGCGGCTGCCCGGGCGCATCTGCACGCCGCCGGACGCTGCACAGCATGGCGCCAGCACCCTGATCGAGGTACAGACCGACGGCGGGCCGTATCGCTTTGCCGTCGTCGAACGCCGTGCCGGACGCGCACCCGAGCTCGAGGACCGCGACAACCTGGCCTGGATCGGTCGCCTGATCGGCCGCATGCACCGGGTCGGCGCACGTCGGCCGTTCGCCGAGCGAACCCGCCTCGGCGTCGACCGAGATCGGCCAGGCCGCGCGCGACTGGCTGCTGCAGTCGGACTCGGTGGCGCCCGACGCGTTGGCCGGCTGGACCGGCGCGGTCGACCAGGTGCTCGACCTCGCGCGGCAGGCCTTCGATCGCGCAGCGCCGGTCGACGAACTGCGCCTGCACGGTGACTGCCATGCCGGCAACATCCTGTGGACCGATGCCGGGCCGCATTTCGTCGACCTCGACGATTGCCTGACCGGGCCGGCGATCCAGGACCTGTGGATGCTGCTGTCGTCCGACCCGGCCCAGGCCCGCGGCGAGCTGGCTGCCCTGATCGGTCGGCTACGAGCAGTTCCGCGACTTCGACGATCGCGAGCTGGCGCTGATCGAGCCGCTGCGCAGCCTGCGCATGATCCACCACAGCGCCTGGCTGGCGCGGCGCTGGGACGATCCGGCGTTCAAGGCCGGATTCCCCTGGTTCGACCAGCCGGGCTACTGGGCCCAGCGCACGATCGAACTGCGCGAGCAGGCGGAACTGATGCAGCGGCCCGCCCACGGTTGACAGCGCTGGGACGGGTTCACCGCAGAGCGTTTCAGCCCCGGAATTTCGGCCAAGGCGTTGACGACCAAGCAAGTTCGGCCAAGGTCATTTTTCAACACGGAGTACGGAGGAGACGGAGGATCACGGAGAAATCACATCTCTGCGGCCTTCCGTGGCCCCCGTTCCCTCCGTTTCTCCGTGTTGAAGAGTCACGCGGTCAGCAGTGCATTGACCCGACGCACGTAGGCGGCCGGATCCTCCAGCTGGCCGCCTTCGGCGAGCAGCGCCTGGTCGAACAGGATGTGCGCCAGGTCGTCGAAGCGCTCGCTGCCGTCCAGCCGCTTGACCAGCGCGTGCTCGGCGTTGACCTCGAGGATCGGCTGCGACTTGGGCGCACTCTGGCCGGCCTGCTTGAGCATGCGCGCCAGATGGCCGCTGATGTCGCCCTCGTCGACCACCAGGCAGGCCGGTGAGTCGACCAGCCGGGTGGTGACCCGCACGTCCTTCGCGCGGTCCTTGAGCGCCTCCTTCAGCCGATCGAGCACCGGCTTGAAGGCCTCGGCAGCCTGCTCGGCCTGCTTCTTCTCGTCCTCGTCCTGCAGCTTGCCGAGGTCGACCGCACCCTTGGCGACGCTCTGCAGCGGCTTGCCGTCGAACTCGTACAGGTGGCTGAGCATCCATTCGTCGACCCGGTCGGTCAGCAGCAGCACCTCGATGCCCTTCTTGCGGAAGATCTCGAGCTGCGGGCTGCTCTTGGCCGCGGCCAGCGTGTCGGCGGTGACGACGTAGATCGCCTCCTGGCCTTCCTTCATCCGCTTCACATAGTCGGCCAGCGAGACGCCCTCGTCGGCATGCGTCGAGGCGAAGCGGAACAGCTTGACCAGCCGCTCCTGGTTGGCGAAGTCCTCGCCCACGCCCTCCTTCAGCACCACGCCGAAATCCTTCCAGAACGCGGCGTACCTGGCGCGTTCGGCCTCGTCCTCGCTGTCGGCCAGCGACTCGAGCATGCCGAGCACCCGCTTGGTCGATCCTTCGCGGATCGCCTTCACGTCGCGGCTTTCCTGCAGCAGTTCGCGGCTGACGTTGAGCGGCAGATCCGAGCTGTCGATCACGCCCTTGACGAAGCGCAGATAGACCGGCATCAGTGCCTCGGCATCGTCCATGATGAAGACGCGCTTGACGTAGAGCTTGACGCCACCGCGCTTGTCGCGGTTCCACAGGTCGAACGGCGCCTTCGACGGGATGTACAGCAGCTGGGTGTACTCGCTGCGGCCTTCGACCCGGTTGTGGGTGTAGGCCAGCGGCGGCTCGGTGTCGTAGCTCAGCTGCTTGTAGAACTCGTCGTACTGCTCCTGGGTGATCTCGCTCTTGCTGCGCGTCCACAGCGCCGCGGCCTTGTTGATCGGCGCCCACTCGTCGCGCATGACCTGCTTCTTGGCCTCGGCATCCCACTCCTCCTTGCGCATCAGGATCGGCAGCGAGATGTGGTCGGAATACTTGCCGATCACCGACTTCAGCTTCCAGTGGCTGAGAAACTCCTCCTCACCCTCGCGCAGGTGCAGCGTGACGCTGGTGCCACGCGCCGCGCGAGTCGATCGGCTCGATCTCGAAATCGCCGGTGCCTTCGGAACTCCAGCGCATGCCCTGGTCGTGCGGCAGGCCGGCGCGACGCGATTCGACCGTGATCCGGTCGGCCACGATGAAGCCGCTGTAGAAGCCGACGCCGAACTGGCCGATCAGCTGCGCATCCTTCTTCTGATCGCCTTCGAGCGCGGCCATGAACTCGCGCGTGCCGCTCTTGGCGATGGTGCCGAGGTTGGCCACCGCTTCCTCGGCCGACATCCCGATGCCGTTGTCGGTGATCGTGATGGTGCGCGCCTCGGCATCGAAATCGACCCGGACTTCCAGGTTCGGCGCATCCTCGAACAAGGCGGCATCGTTCAGCGCCTCGAAGCGCAGCTTGTCGCACGCGTCCGACGCATTCGAGATCAGCTCGCGCAGGAAGATTTCCTTGTTCGAGTACAGCGAGTGCGTGACCAGGTGCAGGATCTGCTTGACTTCGGCCTGAAATGACAGGGTTTGCTTTTCCATGATCGTTTTGAGGTTCTCTGGACAGGGAGGCCGACCGGGCGGCTGGCGACGATTTTCTTCGCAGGCGGTGACGTTGGGGTGTTGTGCCGCAATTCAAGGGCACCGACGGCGCCTGCCTGCACCGCGCGCCCCGTCCCGGCGATCACACCGGCTGATGCCGGTCCTGCCTGCGCCAGTGGTCGGCCCGACGGCGGCGCCGACGCTCGACGGGCCGGGTGGCGTCGTGGTCGTCGGTGCCAGCGGCCGGCGCGGCAGGCCAGCCGCGCCGCCACCACACCACCAGCGCCCGGGTCAGCGCGGCGCCGTTCCCTGCCCAGCACCCTGGACCGACACGCTGGCGCCGGACGAGCGCGCATCGCGGTCGAACCGCGCCGACCCTTGCACATCGCCGCGCACAGCCGCCGGCGTGCCGGTCGAAGCAGTCCCGCCGGCTGTCGCGCTGGCCGACGCGCCACCGCCTGCACTGCCCGAGGGACCGCTGCTGCCGGCGCTGCTGGAAGCAGCATTGGCCGCGCCGCTGTCGCCGGAACCCTGCGGCCCTGCCGGCGCGCCCGTGGCCAGCCCGACCCTGCCCTCGCGGTTCGCGGCCGCGCCGCGCGGTGCCCCTTCCGCATCGGCGGCGCCGCCGGGCAGGACCGCACGGTTGCCGGCCTGGACCCCCGCCGCCGCACCCGCACCGGCCGCCGCGTCGACCCGATCCTGCGCCCGTGCGGCGAGATCGCGGCCGCGTGCGGCCGCGCCGTCGGTTGCGTCGATCAGGCGCCGGCCCGGCTGTTGCAGACCCGGCGCTGCGCCGACCTGGCCGCGCGCAGCCGCAGCGCCGCCGACCTCGAGGCTGCGCTGCCCGCCGATCGCGCCAGCCACGCCGCCACCGAAGCCGGCGCTGCCTCCGATCACCGGTCCCGCTCCACCGGCAGCGCCGAGGCTGCCGCCGACCGCGCCACCGGCGCCGAGAAAGCCGGCCTGGGCTGGCAGCGCAGCCGCCAGTCCGCACGCCAGTGCGGCCGCCAGGGTGACACGGGTGAACCTGTTTGCTTGCGACATCGTCGATTCCTTCTGTTCAGTGACCGGGCCCGACCCGTCAGGCCCTGTACAGCGACAACGACACCGCGTGCCACTTTCATCCGTCCGTTTACACCCGGTTGCGATCAGCCGGTCGGTTCAATCCGGTCGTGCCAGCTGCAGTCGCGCGGCGGCGTCGACCAGTCCGTGGCCGTAGACGGTATCGCGGCCCGGGCGGCCGAGATCGGCCGCCCGCTCGACCAGCCGCTCGAGCGCCGCACGCGCAGCGGCCGGATCCGGCTGCCGCAGCAGATCGGCCAGCAGCCCGGCCACCAGCGGCGCTGCAAACGAGGTGCCCCGCGCCGCGACATAGTCGCCCGCCACCGACCGGGCGACCACGACCTCGGCCCCGGGCGCGGCCAGCACCACCTGCGGCCCCTGGGCCGCCTCCGGCAGTACCTGCCGCCGCGGCGTGGTGCCGGTGACGCCGACCACGCCGGGATAGCTCGCCGGATAGAGCGGCGGCGCCGCCGGACCGTCATTGCCGACCGCGGCGACCACCAGGTGGCCGCGCGACTGCAGCGCCTGCACCGCGCGCTCGAGCAGCCGGTTCGGCGCGCCGACCAGGCTGACATTGACGACCGCGACCCGCTCGCGCGCCATCCAGGCCAGCGCCTGCGCGACCGCCTCGGCCGACCCGCCGGTGGGTCCTGCGCCGCAGTACACATCGGCGGCATACAGCGATGCACCGGGCAGCACGCCGCGAAAGGCGCCGTCGCGCCCGACCAGCAGCGAGGCCACCGCCGTGCCGTGCGGACTGGCCACCGCCCGGCCGCCGCAGCCCCAGCGCTGGAGCGCCACCGCGCGAAGTGCCGGATGGTCGGGGTCGATGCCGCTGTCGATCAGGCCGACCCGGCGACCGACCGCGTCGGCGGCGGCCGGCGCGGCGGCCGGCAGCGTGACGCGGCGTTGCGCCTCGGCACTGGCACCGCGCAGATAGACATGGTTGAAGTCGACGTCGAGGCGCGGGTCGAGCGCACGCAGGCTCGCCAGCGCGTCGGCGGTCGCCATGCCGGGCGGCGGCTGCAGCACGACGCTGCGCAGATCGAGTCCCTCGAGGGTCTCCTCGCGCAGCCAGCGGTAGCCCTGCGCAACGGCCCGGACGAGCACGCCCGGCGCCGGCGACACGAGCAGCAGTTCGCTTCGCACCACCGGCTCACCGGTCGGATCGGCTTCGAGTCGGTCGGCATGCTGCCGCAGCAGCGTCGCGATGTTGCGCCGCCGCAGCTCCACCATTGGCACCAGGGCCGTGGTGCGCAGCTGCAGGTCGCGCTCGGCCGGCACACCGATCGCGCCGACGCGCTCGCGCACCGATCCGAGCGCACCCGGCAGGGCGCCGGCCGCTGCACCGACACCGGGCAGTCCGAGCTGGGCCTGCGCCGGCAGCGGCGCCATCGCGCCCAGGCAGGCCAGCAGCGCCGCCAGGCGCTGCGCGGACGATCGGCGGTGACGCAATGGCTCGGGCATGGTGACGGGAGCATAACGAGCCGCCGCTGGAAGAAAATCCGCCCGCCGTCCGTTGTACCGACATGACATGACCACTGCGACCGAGAACCTGCGCCGCGAGATCGTCGCGCTGCTGCCGCGCCTGCGTCGGTTCGGACGCGCGGTGACGCGCGACCGTGACGATGCCGACGACCTGGTTCAGATCGCAGTCGAGCGCGCGCTGGTGCGCGCCGACCAGTGGCACCCCGGAACACGACTCGACAGCTGGATCTTCCGCATCATGCAGAACGCCTGGATCGACGAACTGCGCTCGCGCAGCCGCCACGCCCGCATCGTCGTCGACGGCGACGAGCCGGACCACCCCGGGGTGCGGCCGATCGACGCGCACGATGAATCGATGGCCATCGAACAGGCGCTGGCACGCCTGAACGACGATCAGCGGGCCGTCGTCGCACTGGTGCTGATCGAGGGACTGGCGTACAAGGAAGCCGCACAGGTGCTCGACATCCCGATCGGCACGCTGACCAGCCGCCTCGCGCGCGCCCGCGAGACGCTGCAGCAGCTGCTCGGCAGCGACGGGGAGGCAGGATGACCGCAATCAGCGACGAGATGCTGATGGCCTATGCCGACGGCGAACTCGATGCCGACGACGCGCTGCGCGTCGCGCGGGCGATCGCTGTCGATGCCGATCTTGCAGCGCGCCACCAGGCGCACCAGCGGCTGCGGCTGCGCATGCGCCGCGCCCATGGCTCGGCCCTCGACGAGCCGGTGCCCGAACGCCTGCTCGAGGCGGTGCGCAGCGCCGCCGGTGCGGATGTGGTCGACCTGGCGGCACACCGGGCTGCGCGCGCGATGCCGCTGCCGCCGCCGGTTGCCGCCCGCGCCGCGCCGGCCGGCTGGGCGCGCTGGGGCGGGCTGGCGGCCAGCCTCGCGGTCGGCATCGTCGTCGGCGCCGCATTCGACTTCGGCAGCCGCAACGAGGTCGAATTCGAGACCACGCCGCAGGGGCTGGCGGCACGCGGCGTGATCGCCGACGCACTCTCGACCCGGCTCGCCGCTGCCGGCGACAGCGGCACGCCGGTGCGCCTGCAGATCAGCTTCATCGACCGCGCCGGCCATCACTGCCGCACCTTCAGCACCGACGCGATCGCCGGCCTGGCGTGCCGCAGCGGCGGGCAATGGACGGTGCAGCAGCTGCTGCAGATGCCGGCGGTCGCGGCCACCGAGATGCGCCCGGCAGGGAATGCGCTGCCCGCCGAACTGCTCGAAGCGGTCGAGCGTCGCATGCAGGGCGAGGCCTTCGATGCCGCGGCCGAGAAGGCCGCGCTGGCGCGCGGCTGGGAACGCTGACCGCGTGTCCTCAAGGCCGACCGTGCAGCGCTGCCCTAGCTGCGGATCACCCGCGCAACGAGCTTGCCGATCGTCAGACCCTGCACCAGGATCGAGAACACGACCACGCAGTAGGTCAGCGCAAGCAACAGCTCCCGCTCGGGTCCGGCCGGCAGCGACAGCGCCAGCGCGACCGAAATGCCGCCGCGCAGTCCGCCCCAGGTCAGCACCTTGCCGGCACCGCCCGGCAGCCGCGCCGCGGCGGCGAACACGCTGACCGGCAGGCCGATCGTCAAGGCACGCGCCAGCAGCGTCACCGCAATCGCGCCCGCCGCGGCCAGCGCGATGCCGTCGGGAAACCGCACCAGGATCACCTCCATGCCGATCAGCACGAACAGCACCGCATTCAGGATCTCGTCGAGCAGTTCCCAGAACAGGTCGAGGTGCTTGCGCGTGATGTCCGACATGGCGAGCGAGCGGCCGTGGTTGCCGATCACCAGGCCGGCGACAACCATCGCGAGCGGCCCGGACACATGCAGGCGGCTGGCCAGCGCATAGCCGCCCATCACCGCAGCCAGCGTCAGCAGCACCTCGACCTGGTAGTTGTCGATGGTGCGCAGCAGCCGAAAGGTCACATAGCCGAGCACCAGCCCGAACAGCAGCCCGCCGCCGGCCTCGTGCAGCAGCAGCTCCGCACCATGACCGACCGTTGGCGCCTGTCCACTCGCGAGCACGCCCACCAGCAGCGAGAACAGCACCACGCCGACACCGTCGTTGAACAGCGATTCGCCCGAGATCACGACCTCGAGACTCTTCGGCGCACCGGCCGATCTGAGAATGCCCATCACCGCGATCGGATCGGTCGGCGAGATCAGCGCGCCGAACAGCAGGCACCAGATGAACGGCAGCGGCAAGCCGAGCAGCGGCAGCAGCAGCCACATCGCCACCGCGACGACGAGGGTCGACAGCACCGTGCCGAACACCGCGATCAGCCCGATCTGCCAGCGGTAGGCACGCAGCTCGCTCAGGTCGACGTGCATCGCCGCGGCGAACAGCAGCAGCGACAACATGCCCTGCATCAGCACATCCGAGAAGTTGATCGAGCGCAGCAGCGACTCCTCGTAGTCGCGCAGTCCGCCGACCAGTCCGAACGCATCCAGCAGCACCAGCAGCAGCGACAGTCCGAGCGCGGCGACCATCACGCCGATCACGGTCGGCAGGCCGACGAAGCGCAGGTTCAGATACGCGAGCAGCGCGGTGACGACCAGGCAGATCGCGGCGATGTCGAGAATGGGCATTGGCAGTCGACGCGGAACTTCGAGTCCGCGCCAGCTTACGCGTCGTCGGTTGCGCCTGCGCCCCCGACGACCGGCCCGGCCTCGACCCAGGCTGCGCGCAGCTCGCGCTTGAGCACCTTGCCGATCGGGCTGCGCGGCAACTCGTCGAGCAGCCGCAGGTCGGCCAGCCGTTGCGTCTTGCCGACCTGCTGGTTGAACCATTCGAGCAGCGACGCGGGCGTCGTCGCCTGCTCCGTGTTTCAGGCACGACGAACGCGACCGGCGTCTCGCCCCACTTGCACCGAAGGCACGCCGACGACCGCGCAGTCGGCAACCGCCGGATGCTGGCGCAGCTGCGCCTCGAGGTCGCTCGGGTAGATATTGAAGCCGCCCGAGATGATCATGTCCTTCTTGCGGTCGAACAGCGTCAGGAAGCCGTCCGTCGTCGAAGCGACCGACATCGCCGGTGCGGATGAAGCGCTTGCCGTCGGGCGAGAACCATTCGGCAGCGCGCGTCTTCTCGGGCTGCTTGTGGTAGCCGGTCATCATGCCCGGCGAGTGCCCGACCACCTCGCCCGCCTCGCCCGGCGCGACCTCGTGCGCCGTCGTCGTCGATCAGCCGGATGTCGTGGCCCTCGGACGGGCGACCGACCGTGTGCAGCTTGTCCGGGTGGAGATGCGCCTCCAGGATGCAGGTGCCGCCGCCTTCGGTCATGCCGTAGTACTCGGTCAGTCCGCCCGGCCAGCGTGCCAGCACATCGGCCTTCAGCGCGGCGCCGAACGGCGCACTGGTGCTGAACTTCTGGCGGAAGCTGGCGAGATCGTGGCGATCGAAGTCGGGGTGCGCCATCAGCCGCTGGTACTGCACCGGCACCAGCATCGTGTGCGTGGCGCGCAGCCGCTCGGCGAGCTGCAGATAGCCGCCGGCGTCGAACTTCGGCATCAGCGCGACGCAGCCGCCGAAGGCGAGGGTCGGGAAGAACACCACCAGCGTCGTATTCGAATACAGCGGCGTGGCGAGCAGCGTCACCGTGTCCGGACCGTAGCCGTAGTGAGCGGCCGCGCCGCACATGTGCCCAGCGCATCGAATGCGGCTGCACGATGCCCTTCGGCTCACCGGTCGTTCCCGACGAATAGATGATGTTGAACGCCGCCGACGGGGCGATCGTCACCGGTTGCGGACGGCACGCCGTCCGGTGCGAGCCACGGCTCGAACGGCCGTCCGCCGGTTGCAGCAGCGTCGCCGTCGAGCGCGATCCGCAGCGGCCCTGCGCCGTCGGCCTGGAATTCGGCGGCCGTGGTCGCGTCGACGAACAGCAGCCGCGCCTGCGCATCGTCGAGCATGCGCGCCAGGCTAGCCGGCGTCGACCCGGGCGCCAGCGGCGCAACCGCAACGCCGGCGCGCAGCGCACCCAGGAAGACCTCGACATAGGCGATCGACGCGCGCGCGCACACCGCGATGCAGTCGCCGACCTGCAGGCCGTCGCGCTGCAGCGCCGCGGCAACCCGGTCGATGCGGCAGTCGAGCGTGCCGTAGTCGATCCGGTCGTCGCCGGCAATCAGCGCGGTGCGTTCCGGCGCTGCGCGTGCGTGCTCATGCACCAGCTCGGTGAGCAGGCCGAAGTCGGGCAGTTCAGCCGGCGACGCCGGCGGGGATTCAGAGTGCGGCATAGACGAGGTTGGTGAACAGATCCCAATAACGGTCGCGGCGCTCCGGCGCCTGCATCATCCAGATCGCGACCAGGTCCTCGACCGGGTCGATCCAGAAATAGGTGCCACCGAGACCGCTCCAGTGGTAGTCGCCGACACTGCCGGCGACCGGTGCCTCGCCATCGGCGAGGCGGACCGCGAAGCCGAGCCCGAAGCCATAGCCGGCGCCGGGCAGGTAGCCGTTGCTGGCGCCCGGCGCGCGGCTGGCGCGGATCAGTTCGGCACCGAGGTGATCGCAGGTCATCAGCGCCACCGTCTTCGGCGCCAGCAGGCGCACGCCGTCGGCGGTGCTGCCGCCGCGGCGCAGCATGTCGGCAAAGCGCAGGTAGTCGGCGGCGCTCGAGACCAGGCCGCCACCGGCCGACTCGAAGATCGCCGGTCGGCGCGGATCGAACATGCGCATCGGCTGGCTGGTGCACCGGATCGACGTCGAACGGCTCGGCCAGCCGGTGCGGCGTCGGCCGGCGCGACGCTGAAACCGGTGTCGTTCATCTGCAGCGGCTCGAAGATGCGGTGGCGCAGGAATTCGCCCAGCGTCACGCCGCTCAACCGCTCGATCAGCGATCCGACCAGGTCGGTGGCGCGGCTGTATTCCCACACCGTCGCCGGCGGGTAGGCCAGCGGCAGCTGCGCCAGCCGGCGCGAGAACTCGGTGTTGTCGTAGCGGTCGGTCTCGATGCCCGCCTCGAGATAGGCCGACTTGACCAGCGAGGTACCGAAGCTGCCGTAGGTGAATCCGGCGGTGTGGCGCAGCAGGTCGTGGACCAGCGGCGCGCCGGGTGCATTCGGCACACCGGTCTCGAGCCCGCGGCGCCGCAGCGTTTCGCGGCCTGCGTCGTCACGCTGCACCACGCCGAGCTCGACATCGGCGAACTCCGGCAGGTGCAGCGCCACCGGGTCGGCCAGCCGCAGCCATCCTTCCTCGACCAGCATCATCAGCGCCACCGAGGCGATCGGCTTGGTCATCGAATAGATGCGGAACAGCGCGTCCTCGCGCATCGCCGACGTCGCGCCGTGGATCGAGGCGGCCGAAGGCCGCGCGGTGCACGACCTGGCCCTGGTGCTGCACGAGCAGCACGGCACCCGGGATCAGGCCGCGCCCGATCTCGCGCTCGACCATCGCGTCAAGCTGCTTCAATGCCGATCGGTGCATCGCGGCGCGTCCTTCGGTGGCGTGAACCGTGCGGTCGGCGCCCGCATCAGTAGCCGGCCGTCCGGTTGATCGCATGGACCGGCGTGCGGCCGGCACGTGCACTGGCGAGCGCCGCCAGGCACTGTTCGGCGACGGCGTCGAAACCGGCCTGGGCCGCGATGTGCGGCGTCATCCGGATCGCCGGGTGACGCCACAGCCAGCTCGACGAGCGCGGCGGTTCGCGCTCGAAGACATCGAGCGCGGCCCCGCTCAGGTGCCCGGCATCGATCAGCTCGCGCAGGTCGGGCTCGACCAGGTGCTCACCCCGACCGAGGTTGATCAGGTAGGCGCCGCGCGGAAGCTGCGCGAGCGTGCGCCGATCGAGCAGGCGCAGGGTGTGGGGCGTCAAAGGCAGCGCACACACCAGGATGTCGCTGTCCGAGAGCAGGCCAGGCAGTGCGTCGGCGCCGGATTCGCAACGCATTCCGGAGATGTCGCGCGGCCGCCGGCTCCAACCGGTGACCGGGTAGCCGACCGCCGCGAAGGCGCGCGCGATCGACTGCCCGATCGCCCCCAGCCCGAGCACGCCGACGCGGCACTGCGCCGCCGGTCGCACCGGGTGCCGCTGCCAGTTGCCAGCCGCCTGCTGCGCCTCGTAGAGCCCCAGCTGGCGGGTGTGGGCAAGCGCGCACGCCAGCGCGTACTGCGCCATCTGCGCACCCTGCTGCGGATCGACGACGCGCGTGATCGGCAGGTCCGGCGGCAGGTCATCCGCACCGGTCAGCTTGTCGACGCCGGCGCCGCTCGAACACAGCACGCGCAACCGCGGATGGCGCGAGACGACGCCGCTCGGCAGCTGCCAGGCCAGGATCGCCTCGACCGCAGCCGGATCGGGCGCATCGGCTTCGCTCCAGACCGGAATCGACGGCGCCGCGCGGCGCAGCGCATCGACGAACGGCTGCGCCGGCAACGGAGCAGTCAGGACCAGGATCGCCATCGCTCACTCCACCCAGGCGGCCGGCCGGTGCCGCTGCGCGGACCGCTCGCCGCTCCGGGCCAGCCGCCACGGCGCCATCTATGCCGCCCAGCCCGGGTTGTGCCGCTCGAGCCGGCGCAGCAGCCCCGGCCACATCAGCCGCGACCCCAGCCCCTTGCTGACGACCTGCGACTGGGCGCTGATGCCGTCGATGATTTCCTGCGGGACGCGCGTCAGGCGTCCGCCGCCGGCCTGGGCGGCGATCTGCATCTCGCACGCCCGCTGCAGGCGGTACATCGCAAGAAAGGCCTCCGAGACCGTCTGCCGCAGGTCAGCAGACCGTGGTTGCGCAGGATCATGTGGTTGGCCGGACCGAGGTCCTCGACCAGCCGGCGCTTCTCGGCGTCACGCAGCGCCAGCCCCTCGTAGCCGTGGTACGCCATGCTGGCCAGCGGAAAGCAGGCCTGCTGCGAGATCGGCAGCAGCCCGTCCTCCTGGGCCGAGACGGCAACGCCGGCCACCGTGTGGGTGTGCATGACGCAGGTCGCGTCGTGGCGGGCACCGTGCACCGCGCTGTGGATCACGAAACCGGCCGGGTTGACCGGAAACGGTGTCTCCATCAGCGGCCGCGCCTCGGCATCGACCTTGACCAGGCTCGACGCGGTGATCTCCTCGAAATAGAGCCCGTAGGGATTGATCAGGAAGGCGTGTGCATGGTCGCCGTCCGGGCCCGGCACACGCGCCGACAGGTGGGTGAAGACGAGATCGTCCCAACCGAACATGGCGATCAGGCGGTAGGCGGCGGCGAGGTCGACGCGCACCTGCCATTCGTCGTCGGACACCTGCGTGCGGACACTCGGGATGGCGGCAAGGGCATTGGTCATGGTGGGCTCCGGTGGGATGAATGAATGGTCGGGAAGACGCGTCGCCAGCGCGCGATTCAGTCGGTGGGCGACGTGCTGGCCGCCGCCTCGCGCGCCTGCAGCTCGCGCCACAGTACCTTGCCCGACGCCGATCGCGGCAGGCTGGCGACGAATTCGACGATGCGCGGGCACTTGTAGGCCGCCATCTGCGTCGCGCGCCCAGTCGATCAGATCCTGCTCGCCGACCCGTCCGACCTGTTCCGGTCGCAGCACGACCAGGGCCTTGACGGTCTCGCCACGCCGCGCGTCGCGGGCGGCGATCGACGCACGCCTCCTGGACCGCCGGATGGTGGTACATCATCGCCTCGACCTCGGCCGGCCAGACCTTGTAGCCGGATGCATTGATCATCCGCTTCAGCCGGTCGACCATGAAGTAGTAGCCGTCTTCGTCGATGCGCGCCAGATCGCCGGTGCGCAGGAAACGCCGGCCATCGAGCTCGATGAACGCGGCGGCGTCGGCCGACGGATTGTTCCAGTAGCCGCGCATCACCTGGGGCGCGCAGACGACGATCTCGCCGGTTTCGCCGGCCGGCACCTCCTGCAGCGACTGCGGATCGATGATGCGTGCGTCGACGTCGAAGACCGGAATGCCCAGGCACTGAGCCTTCGGCCGGTGCACCGGATTGATGTGCGTCGCAGCCAGGGTCTCGGACATGCCGTAGCCCTCGACATAGTCGAGTCCGGTCAGCTGCTTGAGCCGGGCGACCAGCGCCGCCGGCATCGCCGCACCCCCGCCGCGCAGCCCCTGCAGGCTCGACAGGTCGTGCTCGCCGAGGCGCGGATTGGACAGGAAGTCGACCATCATGGTGGAGATCAGCTGCCACACCGTGACCCGCTCGCGCTCGATGGCACGCGCCGCCGCATCGCGGTCCCAGCGCGGCAGGATGACGATCGTCGCGCCGAGATAGATCGGCCCGTTCATGCCGCCCGACATCCCGGTGACGTGGAAGAACGGCAGCACCGACAGGTACACCGCATCCTGGTTGCGGGCAAACCATTGCGCCCCGCCGACCAGCGTGCTCATCACGCTGCGGTGGGTGTGCATGCAGCCCTTGGGTTGCCCGGTGGTGCCCGAGGTGTAGGGCATCACGGCCAGGTCGTCGGGACCGGCCCGCGCCGGTGCCGGCGTGCGGGTCGCACCGAGCATGTCGCACCACGCAACGCAGCCGGCTGGCTCGAAGTGGCGCCGCGCCGCGGCGACGAACGCCGGCACATCAGCCGGCAGCGGGTCGGTCAGGCTGTCGCGATAGGTCGCAATGATCAGCTGCTGCAGGCCGTCACCGCACGCCCTGCCCTGCTCGAGCAGCGGCAGCATGTTCGGCACCAGATCCTGCGCCGCCAGCGCGACCCGGGCGCCGCTGTCGGCGACACAGTGACGCAGTTCCTCACCGAGGTTCATCGGATTGACCGGCACCACCACCGCATCGGCGCGCAGGATGCCGTAGTACGCGGCAACCCATTGCGGGCTGTTCTGCATGTACAGCAGCACCCGGTCGCCTGCGTTGACGCCGCAGTCGTGCTGCAGGAAGCCGGCGATCGCCTCGGTCTGCGCCAGCAGTTCGCGGTAGCTGACGTCATGGCCATGGAAGCGGATGCACGCCTTGTCCGGAAAGCGGCGCGCCGACACCTCCAGGTTGTAGTGCAGGTGCGTGCCGGGCAGCGTCAGGTGGTGCGGCAACCCCGGCGGCCAGTGCGCGAAGTGAGGTGCCGGTACCGGCACATGGCCGCGATCGCGTTCAGACGGGTCCATGACCGGTTTCGGTGGATGGTGCTCTCAGCGCATGCGATCGATCTGCTGCGCCAGCGACCACGCCCGCTCGGCCAGCGGACGGGCCCGGCGACCGGCCTCGACGGCGCGCGGATTGGACGCATTGCCCTGCAACGCACGCGCGGTGATGCCCTGCAGGATGCCGACCAGCCGGAACATGTTGAAGACCAGGTAGTAGGACCACTGCGCATCGGACAGGCCGTCCCCGGCGCCGCCCGCAGCCGCACCGGTGGCGTGCACCCGCTCCAGGTAACGCGCCAGGTAGGCGGCTTCGGTCGGAATGCCCAGGGCCTCGACATCGGTCCCGGCGAGGCCGCGGCCGGCGCCGGCCTCCATGCGCCAGATCATGCAGTGGTAGGCGAAATCGGCCAGCGGATCTCCGAGCGTGGAGAGCTCCCAGTCGAGCACCGCGATGATGCGCGGCTCGACCGGATCGAAGATCACGTTGTCGAGCCGGAAATCGCCGTGGACGATGCGGGCCCGGGTGGCATCGGCGTCGCCCGGCGGCAGGTGCAGCGGCAGCCACTCGATCAGCCGTTCGACCGCATCCACCGTCTCGGTCTCGGCAGCGCGATACTGGCGCGTCCAGCGCGCGACCTGCCGCTCGATGTAGTTGCCCGGCTTGCCATAGTCGGCCAGGCCCACGCGCGCCGGGTCGATGCGGTGCAGCGCGGCGATCACCCGGTTCATCTCGTCATAGATCGCGGTGCGCTGGTGCGGATCGAAACCGGGCAGCGCCGGATCCCACAGGATGCGGCCATCGACGCAGTCCATCAGGTAGAACGGCGAGCCGATCACGTCGCTGTCCTCGCACAGCACGTGGGCGCGGGCGACCGGCACGTCGGTGGCCGCGAGTGCACTGATGACGCGGTATTCGCGCTCGATCGCGTGCGCCGACGGCAGCAACACACCCGGCGGCTTGCGGCGCAGGACGAAACGGCGCGAGCCCGAAATCAGCCGGAAGGTCGGGTTCGACTGACCGCCATTGAACTGCTCGACGGTCAGATCGGCGCCGATGCCGTCGACCCGGCCGCGCAGCCAGCTCGCCAGGCGGGCGCTGTCGAAGCGGTGCTCGGCGGCCACCGGGCGGGTGCCGGAATTCTGCTCCTGGATGTCCGATGCCATATCAGTTCCGCAGTGCAGAATTCAGTTTCATCATCCGCCCATCCTATCGCGAACCGCAGCGCCGCGATACGGGTGATTCCCGGAACCGGCTTCGCACCTCGTCAGCGTCGCAGGGCCTGTTCCAGCTGCTGCGCCACCGCGACCAGTCGCGGTCGCACCGCGTCGAGCAGGAATTCGCGTGGCAGGGCGGAGGCCGGTCCGCCGCAGTTGATGGCCATCGGCGGCAGCCCCGGCCCGGGCGAGAAGGCGCGTGCGATGCCATGCACGTCCGGCTGCCAGTCACCGAAGGAGCAGGTCACGCCGATCCGCTCGTGGTCGCGCAGCGCGTCGTCGATGGCGCACCGGACCGCCGGCCAGGCCAGTTCGTCGACTTCCTGCACGCGTTCGAGAAAATCGGCCCGTTCCCGCGGCGACACAGCGGCCAGCCAGGCGCGTCCGATGGCCGACGTGGCCACCGGTATGCGAGAGCCGACGTCGAGGCTCAACGTCAGTGCCGCACTGCTGCGACAGTTCTCGACATAGATGATGGAAAACCGGTCACGCGTGCCGAGCGAGACCATGGCGCCCGAGAAGTCGGCCAGCTCCTGCATCAGCGGCCGCGCCAGCTGGCGCACATCCATTCGCGCCAGCATGGCGCTGCCGAGCGACAGCGTTGCGCTGCCGAGCCGATAGCGGCCGCTGTCCGCATCGAACGACAGGTAGCCGAGCCGGGTCAGGGTGTAGGTCAGGCGCGAGACGGTCGATTTCGGCAACCGGCAGCGCTGCGCGATCTCCTGGTTGCCGAGTGCCTTGTCGGACGAGCGATAGCAGGCCAGCACCTCCAGCCCGCGTGCCAGCGCAGTCACGAAGTGCCGGTCCGTGGCAGCACCGACAACGGACGGTTCGGGAGTGGCGATCGGCTCCGGCATTGGCGGCGATGAGTTCAAGGGCTGGAATATTGTTCTGCAGTGCAGAACAGGCGTCAAGCGCCATCTGCTGCCGCGGCTGGCGCGGTGGCTGCGGCATCGCGACCAGGCTCCTGCTCCGCGAGCCACGGTCTTGCGCCAGACCGCAGACCGCATGTCGCAGCGTCGGCGCAGGGCCGGGTAGGCCGGCGCGCAGCGGTTGATAATGCGCCGGCAGCGCAGCGCCGAAACCCACCGCAGCGGCGCCTGCACTCCCTCACCCGCACGTGGCAGACCACCCCGCAGATGAATCCCGCCTACCGACGGCCCGTCGGCCGCGTCGCAAGCGCCACCCGACCGGCGGCACCCCGCCACCCAGCTCGCGCCGCGCTTGAGGGCGGAGTCCGGGCCGGGCACCGCAATGCGGTCCAGGCAGCGTGCGCAGGCGCCCGAACGGCGCCGCTCGGCCTGCCGGGCCGATGAACGAGGACCGACCGCAGGCGCCGAGCCCGGCGCCCCCCCCGGCCGCGCCAGTGCCCGGGGTCGGCCACGAGCTGGCCGTCGCCGCAGCGCCGGATCACGGCCGGCGCGAACTGCGGGCGCCCGACGACGAGCGCTCCGTCGCACCGGCTGCGCTCGCTTCGGCGACTGGAGCGGAACTCGCCGGCCGCAGCGAGCAGCCCTTGTTCCGCGGCGAGGTGATCGAGGCGCGCCGCAGCCAGTGGCTCGGCACGGTGCTGCTGACACCGCGCACATCGAACCGCGTGTTCGTCTTCTTCGCCCTCTTCATCGTGCTCGCGATGACGGCGCTGCTCACGCTGGGTGAATTCACGCGCAAGGCACGCGTCACCGGCTGGCTGGTGCCCGAGCAGGGGCTGGTCCAGGTCTTCGCGCCGCAGGCTGGCGTCGTCGGTGAGGTGATGCACAAGGAAGGGGATGTGGTGCAGGCGGGCGAGCCGCTCATCGCGCTGTCGACCGAACGCCAGACCGGCCGGACCGAGCGCGGCACCGAAGCCGAGATCGCGCGCCTGCTCGACACGCGGCGGGCCAGCATGACGAGCGAGATCGAGCAGCAGGGAAGGCTGCTCGCACAGCAGCGCAAGGGACTCGAGCGGCGGGTGCAGGCGATGCGCGCGGAGATCGAGCAATTCGATCGCGAGCTCGCGGTGCAGCAGTCGCGCGCCAAGCTCGCCACCGCATCGGCCGACCGCATGCGCGACCTGGCCGCCCAGGGGTTTGCCTCCAAGATGCAGATCCAGCAGCTCGAAGATGCCGAACTCGACCAGCGTGCGCGCCTGCGCACGCTGGAACGGCTGCGCGGCGAGCGCCAGCGTGAGCTGGTCGCGCTGCAGGCCGAATACGACGACCTGCCGTTCAAGGCGCAATCGCAGATTTCCGCGCTCAAGCGTGGCATCTCCGAACTCGAGCAGGACCTGGCGAGCTCGGATGCGCGACGCCGGATCCTGATCAGCGCGCCGGCCGCCGGCACGCTGACGGCGGTGCAGGTCCACCCCGGCAGCAACGCCAGCCCGGCAACGCCGCTGCTGAGCATCCTGCCGGCCGGCTCCGAACTCGAGGCGCAGCTGTTCACGCCCAGCCGCTCGATCGGTTTCGTGCGCGTCGGGCAGCAGGTGCTGCTGCGCTACCAGGCCTTCCCGTACCAGAAGTTCGGGCACCACGTCGGCACGATCAAGTCGATCTCGATGACCGCGATCAGCCCGGCCGAACTGCCGCCGCAGCTGGCCCGGCTGGCCAGCCTGACCACGACCGGCGAGCCGCTCTACCGCATCAGCGTCAAGCTCGACCGGCAGGATGTCGTCGCCTATGGCAAGCCGGTGCCGCTGCATCCGGGCATGCAGCTCGAATCGGACATCCTGCTCGAGCGGCGCAAGCTCTACGAGTGGATCCTCGAACCGCTGTACACCCTGACCGGCAAGCTCTGACCCATGGATTTCATCGGCAACCTGCGTTTCGGACTCGGCCAGTCGCTGCCACTGGTGTTGCAGACCGAAGCCGCCGAATGCGGGCTCGCGTGCCTGGCGATGGTCGCCGGTTACCACCAGGCCGGCGTCGATCTGGCCGAACTGCGGCGTCGCTTCGGCGTCTCGCTCAAGGGCGCCCGGCTGTCGGACCTGACCCGGATCGCCGACCGGCTCGATCTCGCGACGCGGCCGCTGCGGTTGGACCTCGACGAGCTCGGCCAGCTGCAGACGCCATGCATCCTGCACTGGGACCTGAATCATTTCGTCGTGCTCGCCTCGGTGCGTGGCAACCAGGCGCTGATCCACGACCCCGCGCTCGGTCAGCGCCGGATGACGCTGCAGCAGGTCTCGGACCACTTCTCGGGCGTTGCCCTCGAACTCACGCCGACACACCGCTTCAAGCCGGTGGCGGCGCCGCCGCGTCTGAAGCTGACCGAAGTGGTCGGCCGCGTGATCGGCTTCAAGCGCTCGCTCGGACAGCTGTTCGCGCTGGCGCTCGCGATCGAAGTCTTCATGCTGCTGCAGCCGTTCTTCATCCAGCTGGTGGTCGACAATGCCCTGATCAGTGCCGACCGCGACCTGCTGCTGACGCTGGCGCTCGGATTCGCCCTGCTGATGCTGCTGCAGCTCGCCTTCACCACGATGCGCGGCTGGATGCTGATGGTGCTGTCCGCCACGCTCAAGCTGCAGGGTCGCAGCAACCTGTTCACCCACCTGCAGAGCCTGCCGGCCGGTTTTTTCGAGTCGCGCCAGCTCGGCGACATCGTGTCGCGCTTCGGCTCGATGGAGGTGATCCAGCAGGCGCTGACGATCGACCTGGTCGAGGCGCTGCTCGACGGGCTGATGGCCAGCATCACGCTCGTCATCATGTTCATCCTGAGTCCGATGATCACGGTCGTGGTGGTGGCCGCCGCGCTCTTGTATGGCGCGATCCGATGGGCGCTGTATGCCCCGCTGCGCGACGCCTCGATGGAGACCATCGTCTGGGCGGCACGGCGCGACACCCACTTCCTGGAAAGCGTGCGCGCGGTTCGCACCATCAAGCTGCTCGGCGGCCAGGAGGTGCGCCGCGCGCACTGGATGAACCTGCTGGTGGAGACCATCAACCGCGACCTGACGACGCAGAAGCTGCGCCTCGGGTTTCGGGTCGCCAACGGTCTGCTGCAGGGCAGCCTGACGATCCTGGTGGTCTGGCTGGCGGCCCGGCTGGTGCTCGAGAATGTCTTCTCGGTCGGCATGATGCTCGCGTTCATCGCCTACAAGAACCTGTTCATCGGCCGCATCAGCGAACTGATCGACAAGGGCGTCGACCTGCGCATGCTGCGCCTGCACAGCGAGCGCCTGGCCGACATCGTGCTCACGCCACCCGAGCCGACGCGGGCGCTGCGCGATGCCGACGACCTCGAGCCGTCGCTCGTCGGTGCGCAAGCTGTCGTTCCGCTACGGCGAGAACGACCCCTGGGTACTCGATTCGCTCGGCTTCGACATCGCCGCCGGCGAATCGGTGGCGATCGTCGGCCCGTCCGGCTGCGGCAAGACGACGCTGCTGAAGCTGCTGAGCAGCCTGATCTCGCCGTCTTCGGGCGAGATCCTGGTCGGCGGCGAACCGCTGTCGCACATCGGTCTGGACGCCTACCGCGGCATCATCGGCGTCGTGCTGCAGGACGACCAGCTGCTCGCCGGATCGATTGCCGACAACATCTGCTTCTTTGCCCCGCAACCCGATCGCCCGCTGATCGAGCGCTGCGCACGGCTGGCCGCCATCCACGACGAGATCGCGGCCATGCCGATGGGCTACGAGTCGCTGGTTGGCGACATGGGTTCATCGATCTCGGGTGGTCAGAAGCAGCGCATCCTGCTTGCGCGCGCCTTGTACCGGCAACCGAAGATCCTGCTCCTGGACGAAGCGACCAGCCACCTCGATGTCGCGCTCGAGCACGCGGTGAACAACGCCATCCGCCAGCTGCGCATCACGCGCATCGTGATCGCGCACCGCCCGCAGACCATCCGCTCGGCCGGGCGCGTGATCACCCTGCGCAACGGGCGCGTCGAGAGCGACGTCGGCGTCGACCCCGATGCCGCCGACCCAGCTGCGGGCCCGCCGCAACAGCTGCCGCTGGCGCGGCCCGAAGACGGCGCCGGCAGCCAACCCGACTGGCAGGATACGAAACCCTGAGCGCACCCTCTGCACGGACCCTTGGCGCAGATGCGCACAGGAAATGCTTCAACACGGAGGCACGGAGGACGGACACGGAGGGCACGGAGGGCACGGAGGAATTCATCTTTCAACGCAGAGGCGCAGAGATCGCGGAGGACGCAGAGGAATCATGTTCATTGGCCGGGCCGCAGAGCGGCGTGGGTGTCAGAACCCTGTGTGCATGAATGGATTCCTCCGTGCCCCCTCCGTGCCCTCCGTGACTCCGTGTTGAATCCCGTCTGTCCCGGTCGCCAGGAACCGCCCGGACGCGCCACGCGGCACGCTTCAGAGTTCCTCTGCGATCTCTGCGCCTCTGCGTTGAAAGACGCTCTCCGCGACCTCCGTGCCCTCCGTGACTCCGTGTTGAACCCGTCTGTCCCGGTCGCCAGGAACCGCCCGGACGCGCCACGCGGCACGCTTCAGAGTTCCTCTGCGATCTCTGCGCCTCTGCGTTGAAAGACGCTCTCCGCGAACTCGGTGCCGTCCGTGACTCCGGGTTGAACAAAGGGCCGCTCAACAGCCCCTCAGCGACTCGGGTCGGGCAGTTCGATCTTGACCTCGAGCACCTCGAGGTCGTCCTGCCTTTCCAGGCTGACCTTGATGTCGTCGGCATTGATCGCGACGTACTTGGATATCACTGCGACCAGTTCGCGCTGCAGCGCCGGCAGGTAGTCCGGCTGATCGGCGCGCGAGCCGCTTCGCTCATGGGCCAGGATGATCTGCAGCCGCTCCTTGGCGACGCTGGCCGACTTCTTCTTCTCACCGAGGAGGAATGAAAGCAGCGACATCGTTCACCTCCCGCCGAACATGCGCTTGAAGAACCCGGGCTTGACCGCTTCGGTGAAGCGCATCGGCCGCTCCTCGCCGAGAAAGCGCGCGACCACGTCCTTGTAGGCCTCCGAGACGTCGGCGCCCTCCTGGTGGATCGCGGGCACGCCGTGGTTGGACGCCTGCAGCACCGACCTCGGATTCCGGGATCACGCCGATCAGCGGAATGCGCAGGATCTCCTGGATGTCGCCAAGCGACAGCATGTGGCCTTCCTCGACCCGGCCCGGGTTGTAGCGCGTGATCAGCAGGTGCTCCCTGACCGGCTCGTCGCGATTGATCGCGCGCCGCGTCTTGGAAGACAGCATGCCGAGGATGCGATCGGAATCGCGCACGCTCGAGACCTCCGGGTTGGTCACGACCAGCGCCTCGTCGGCGAAGTGCATCGCGAGCAGTGCCCCGGACTCGATGCCGGCCGGCGAATCGCAGACGATGTATTCGAAGCCCATCTCGGACAGATCGACGAGCACCTTCTCGACGCCTTCCTTGGTCAGCGCATCCTTGTCGCGCGTCTGCGACGCCGGCAGCACGAACAGCTTGTCGACCTGCTTGTCCTTGATCAGCGCCTGGTTCAGATTGGCTTCGCCGTTGATCACGTTGATCAGGTCGTAGACGACGCGCCGCTCGCAACCCATGATCAGGTCGAGGTTGCGCAGGCCGACGTCGAAGTCGATCACCGCGGTCTTGTGGCCGCGCAAGGCGAGGCCGGATGCGAAGCTGGCGCTGGTGGTGGTCTTCCCGACCCCACCCTTGCCGGAGGTCACCACGATGATTCGGGCCATTCTTTGCCTGTCCTTTCAAATTGGGAGCGGTGTCTCGTGATCGGACTGCGCCGACCATGCCGGATCGGCGTGCGCCACGGCGCAGCGTCAGAGCTTGAGCGGTTCGATCAGCAGCTTGTCGCCCGCCAGCCGGATCTGTGCCGCCTTGCCGCGCACCTCGTCGGGCAGCGGGTGTTCCGACGTGCGGTAGGTGCCGGCGATGGCAAGCAACTCGGGTTCCAGGGCGGTGGCATAGATCCGCGCCTCGGTGTTGCCGCGCGCACCGGCGATCGCCTTGCCGCGCAATGGTGCGTAGACGTGGATGCTGCCATCGGCAATCAGCTCGGCGCCGAAATTGACCATCGCGAGCACGACCAGATCGCCGCCCTTGGCATAGACCTGCTGGCCCGAGCGCAGCGGCCGGTCGACGATCAGCGCCGGCACGGTGGTCGGCACTTCGCGCACCACCTCGCGCACCACTTCGCGCTCGACCTCGCGCACCAGCGTGCGCACCACCGGCTCGCCGCGTGCGCTCTCGGCTGCGGCATCGGCCGACGACTCGGGCAACCCGGCTTCCAACGCCGCGGCATGCTGCTCGGCGCTGCCGCCGCGCACCGCGACGGCGTGCATCCGGTGTGCGCGCAGCAGCCCGACCAGGGCGTGAAAATCGGGCACCGAGTCGTCTTCGCGCAGGGCCGCGAGGTCGATCAGCACCGGGTCGTGGCTGAAGAACTGCGGCGTGTCGGCGAAGCGCCTGTCGAGTTCGTCGCGCAACTGGTCGCAGTCGGCGGTCTTGAGCAGCAGCGCCACCAGGGGCAGGCTCGCGCTCTTGAGGTCGAAGATCGGCGGGGCACTCCCCTTCGGGGCAAGGGCCATCTGGAGTGGTTCAGCGGTGAAAAGCCGGATTCTACGTGGCGACCTCGGGCCGAGCCGCGATCGGACGACCGCGCGCCCGACCCGATCAGCGCACGACCTCGAGCAATTCGACCTCGAAGCGCAGGGTCGCGCCAGGCGGGATCAGGCCGCCGCCGACACCGCGGTCGCCATAGGCAATCGACGCCGGACACGTCAGCCGGGCCTTGCCACCCGGTTTCATCAGCTGCAGACCCTCGGTCCAGCAGCGGATCACCCGGTTCAGCGGGAACTCGGCCGGGCTGCCGCGGCCGTGCGAACTGTCGAACTCGGTGCCGTCGGTCAGCGTCCCGCGGTAGTGCACCTTGACCCGGTCGGTCGGCTTGGGCGCGGTGCCACTGCCTTCCTTCAGGCTCTCGAAGACCAGACCGCTCGACGTGGTGACCGGCGCAGCGGCGCTGGCGGCGGACGCAAACAGCCAGGCGGCGGACAGGGCGGCGCAGGCAAGCAGGGTTTTCATCGGTTCAGGCCAGGTGCGAAGGGACCGCGATGATCGCTCAAAGCGAGCCCGCCGGCGCCAGCGCGCGCCACGCGGGCCGCGCATCGCTTTGGTAGAGTGCGCCTGCTGCGCGCCGCAGTTGCACTGGACCCTCCCATCGAGCCCGACCCGATCGCAACGGATCCTCCGCCGATGACCAGCCCGGCAGATTCCACCTTCGACGTACCGCGCGAGCACGCCCGCATCGCACGGGCAATGCGCCATGCCGCGCCAGCGGCCGGGCAGCCCGCAGTTCCGACGGAGGTGCTGCAAAGCTACTGCGACGCCCTGACGTCGCTGGCGCCGCGCATCGTGATCGCCTGGATCTGGTTCGGCGATCCGGCGGCGCGCACGGTCGTGCCGCAGATCGTCGCCGGGCGCTGCGCCGACTATGCGCGCGGACTGCGCATCGAGCGCAACTGGCTGACCGAACGCGGACCGGTGTTCCGCGCGATCGACGGACGCCGCTCCGAGATCTTCGGCATCTCGCGCTGGTCGCCGTGGGGTCCGTGGCGCAAGGTTGCCCGCGAACACGGGGTGCGCAGTGTCATTGCGCTGCGCCTGAGCTCCAGCGTCGACGAACGGCGCGGGTTGCTGGTGCTGTATTCGAAGACCGAGAACTACTTCAATTTTCTCGGCGCCGGCGTCTTCCGCTCGATGGCCGAGCTGTTCAGCCTGGTGCTGTCGAACGAAGGCCGGCACGACGCGCGCTGAGCGCGGCCGGGCCGCTCAGGCGGGTGGCTGGGTGTCGACGAAGCTCGGGCGCGCGAACAGCTTGGTGGCCAGCTTGGCCAGGTTGGCGTGCCGGCTGCGCCAGTCGATCTGCGGAAAGCGGAAATCGAGGTAGCCGAGCGCACAGCCGACCGAAATATCGGCCAGCGACATGTGGATGCCGGTACACCACGGCTTGGCGGCCAGGCCGCGCGACATGGCGGCCACCGACGCGTCGACCCGGCTCAGCTGGCGATCGACCCAGGCCTGCGAGCGTTCGCCCTCGCTGCGACCCGGCCAGGTCTGCTCGAGCCGGGCCAGGATCGCCGCGTCGAGCAGGCCGTCGGCGAGCGCCTCCCAGGTGCGCACCTCGGCCCGGTCGCGTCCGCGCTCGGGCATCAGCTTGCCGACCGGCGACAGGGTGTCGATGTATTCAACGATGACGCGCGAATCGAACAGCGCTTCGCCACCCTCCATCACCAGGCACGGCACCTTGCCGAGCGGGTTCGATTCGAGGATGTGGTCGCTTCCCCAGACGTCTTCGAGCTCGAGCTGGAAGTCGAGCTTCTTCTCGGCCATCACGATGCGCACCTTGCGCACGTATGGACTGGTCAGCGAACCTAGCAGTTTCATGAGGTTACCCGGCATCTCAAATTGAAAAAGATTCTACCGGGGGGTCGTTGCCGACAGCACGATGGGTCCAATCGATGCGCGCTGGCCGGCCCGGCAGGTCGAGCTGTGCGCTGGCTGCCGGCATGCGCGACACGATGCGGCCGCGCCGCATCACCCACAGGCGCTGGGCGCGCAGTCGGATCGCCTCGACCGGATCGCGCGCCTGCAGCAGCACCAGGTCGGCATGGCAGCCCGGCGCCGATGCCGTAGCCGTCCAGGCCGCAGGATGCGCGCCGCATTGACGGTGACCGCATCGAAGCAGCTCGCGCATCTCGGCCTGCGCTGATGTCATCTGCGCCACGTGCAGCCCCATGTGCGCCACCTCGAGCATGTCGGCGCTGCCCAGCCGTACCAGGGGTCCATCACGCAGTCGTGGCCGAAGGCGACGTTGACGCCGGCAGCCATCAGCTCGGGCACGCGCGTCATGCCGCGCCGCTTCGGATAGCTGTCGTGGCGGCCCTGCAGCGTGATGTTGATCAGCGGATTGGCGATCGACGCTGACGCCGGCTTCGGCGATCAGCGGCAGCAGCTTGGAGACGTAGTAGTTGTCCATGCTGTGCATCGACGTGCAGGTGCGAGCCGGTGACGCGGCCTGCAGGCCCAGGCGCTGGGTCTGGAAGGCCAGCGTCTCGATGTGGCGCGACAGCGGATCGTCGGATCTCGTCGCAGTGCATGTCGACGCGCAGGCCGCGCTCGGCCGCCAGCTCGCACAGCAGCCGCACCGATTCGGCGCCGTCGGCCATGGTGCGCTCGAAGTGCGGGATGCCGCCGATCACGTCGACGCCCATGTCGAGCGCGCGCTTCAGGTTGTCGAGCGCGCCCGGCGAGCGCAGCAGCCCATCCTGCGGGAAGGCGACCAGCTGCAGGTCGAGGTAGGGCGCGACGCGCTGCTCGCACATGCAGCAGCGCCTCGACCGCCAGCAGGCCGGTCGTCGCAGACGTCGACATGGCTGCGGATCGCGAGCAGGCCCTTGGCCACCGCCCAGTCGCAGTAGGCCAGCGCGCGCTCGACCAGCGCCTGCTGCGTCAGCACCGGCTTCAGTTCGCCCCACAGCGCGATGCCCTCGAGCAGCGTGCCGCTCTGGTTGACGCGCGGCAGGCCGTGGCTGAGCGTCGCATCGAGGTGGAAGTGCGGATCGACGAACGGCGGGCTGAGCAGCCAGCCGTCCGCGTCGATCACCTCGTGCGGATGCGCGAGCGGCAATGCCGCTGCCCGACTGCGACGATGCGCGCGCTCGTCGATCAGGACATCGATCCTGCTTAGTCCGGCCGTCGGCGCAGCGTGGCGTTGCGGATCAGCAGAGGCACCGGTTCACCTTTCACCAGGGAAAATGCTTCCAACGCAGAGGCGCAGAGGACGCAAAGAACGCAGAGGGAAACCCTCCCCGATTCCTTTCTCTGTGACCTCTGCGTCCTCTGTGTCTCTGCGTTGAGAAGGGCTTTCAGCCACGCCGACGAGCACACTCGCTCGGCGACGCGTCACTCAAAGCACGCCACGTGCCCGTGCGGCTCAGCCCGCCGCGGTCTTGCGGGCGCCACCTTTCTTCGCCGCCGGCCGTGCGGCGCGCGGTTCGAACTCGAACGACACCTTGCCCTCCTTGCGGTCGTAGGCGAGAAAGGCCTTGAACTTGCGCCGCGTCTTGTTGGACACGAAGTTCTCGAGCAGGTCGGTCTTGCCCGCGCTCAGCAGCTTGTGCATCTGCTCGCGCGCGATCGGCTGCTGCAGGATGATCTTGCCGCTCTTGAAGTCGCAGGTCGAGTTCTGCCCGACGCTCTTCTCGCACACATAGCTGGTGCCGTGTTCGTAGACCGAAGCGGCGCACTTCGGGCAGGCGCCGACGCTTTCCTGGGCCGAGAAGTCGACCGCCTCACCCGCTTCGGCGGCCTTGGCATCCTCACCGAAGTCGAACTCGAGCTTCCAGTTCTTCGCCTCGTCGTCGAATGCGAGCTTGAGCTCGGCGCTGAACGGCCAGCCGGCCTTGGAGCGGAAGCCCTCGAGCGGACCGATGCGCTTGTCGGTCAGCAGCTGCTCGACCTCGGGCAGCTCGAAGCTGCGGCTGCCCGGGATCTTGCTGATCGAGAAGCCGCAGCCCTCGCCCGCAGCCTGCGTGCCGGTGCAGGTGAAGCGGCGGTAGTTCTCCCTGACCACGCCGCCGCAGTTCGGGCACGGCGTCCTGAGCGTTGCATAGTCACCCGGGATCGTGTCGCGGTCGTACTCCTTGGCCTTGGCAACGACGCGCTCGGTCATCGCCGCGATCTCGGCCATGAACTTGTCGCGGCTCAAGCGGCCCTTCTCCATCTCGGCCAGCTGGAACTCCCAGTTGCCGGTCAGCTCCGGCTTGGTCAGCTCCTCGACCTGCAGGCCGCGCAGCAGTGTCATGAGCTGGAACGCCTTGGCGGTCGGCACCAGTTCGCGGCCGTCACGCAGCATGTACTTCTCGAAGATCAGGCCTTCGATCGTCTGGGCGCGTGTCGCCGGTGTGCCCAGGCCCTTCTCGGCCATCGCCTCGCGCAACTCGTCGTCGTCGATCAGCTTGCCGGCTCCTTCCATCGCCGACAGCAGCGTCGCTTCGGTGTAGCGCGCCGGCGGCTTGGTCTTGAGGGCGTTGACGTCGACGCGTTCGGTGGCCACCAGCTCGCCCGGCTTGACCGCGACCAGCGTCGCGTCGTCCTGCTCGACATCGCGCCCGTAGACCGCCAGCCAGCCCGGCCGCACCATCACCTTGCCGTTGGTCTGGAAGCTGTGACGCCGGCCCGCCGCCTCGACCGTCGAGATGCGCGTGGTGACCATGAACTCGGCGGCCGGGAAGAACACCGCGATGAAGCGCTTGACGACCATGTCGTACAGCTTGGCCTCGATCTCGCTCAGGCTCTTCGGTGCCTGCAGGGTCGGAATGATCGCGAAGTGATCCGATACCTTGGCATTGTCGAAGATCTTCTTGACCGGCTTCACATAGCCTTCCTTCAGCGCCTTGGCGGCGTGCGGCGCGAGCGCGCGCAACGGCCCCGGCAGATCCTCGGAGGCGATCATGCCCATCGTCTCGCGCACGACGCTGACATAGTCCTCCGGCAGGTGCCGGCTGTCGGTCCGCGGATAGGTCAGCACCTTGTGCTTCTCGTACAGCGCCTGCGCCAGCGACAGCGTGGTCTTGGCCGAGAAGCCGAAGCGCGAGTTGGCCTCGCGCTGCAGCGTCGTCAGGTCGTACAGCCCGGGCGAGCTCTGGCTGCTCGGCTTGGCCTCCTCGGACACGCTGGCCGGCTGGCCGCGCACCGCATCGGCGATCGCGCGCGCATCGGCCTCGTTCCACAGCCGGTCGGCGCGCTGTTCCGGATCGTCGGGATTCTTCTTCCAGGCCGGGTCGAACCATTTGCCCTCGTACTCGCCGGCCTCGGCCGCAAAGCCGGCCTTGATCTCCCAGTACGGCCGCGAGACGTGCTTGCGGATCTTCTCCTCGCGCTCGACGACGATCGACAGGGTGGGCGTCTGGACCCGGCCGACGGTGGTCAGGAAGAAGCCGCCATCGCGTGAATTGAAGGCCGTCATGGCCCGCGTGCCGTTGATGCCGACCAGCCAGTCGGCCTCGCTGCGGCTGCGCGCGGCGTCCGACAGACCCTGCAGTTCCTGGTCGCTGCGCAACTTGTCGAAGCCGTCGCGGATCGCCTGCGGCGTCATGCTCTGCAGCCACAGGCGCCGGATCGGCTTGTCGATGCCTTTCTTCGCGCTGCCGGCGTACTGCACGATCAGGCGGAAGATCAGCTCGCCCTCGCGGCCTGCGTCGCAGGCGTTGATCAGTTCGCTCACATCCTTGCGCTTGACCAGCCTGACGACCGCATTCAGGCGCGACTTGGCCTTGTCGATCGGTGCCAGGTCGAAATGCGGCGGGATCACCGGCAGGTGCGCGAAGCTCCACTTGCCGCGCTTGACGTCGTATTCCTCCGGCGCCTTGATCTCGACCAGGTGACCGACCGCGCTCGTCACGACGTAGCGCTCGTTCTCGAAGTGATCATCGTGCTTGTCGAACTTGCCCACCTGAGGCGTGAGTGCGCGCACGATGTCCTGCGCGACGCTCGGTTTCTCCGCAATGATCAGGGTCTTGCTCATGTCCAGGTTTTGCCATCCATCGGTTCGCCTCGCACATCCCACATGTCGAAGGAACGCCCCGACGATACAGGTCCATACAATCCAGGTCTCGCGCGCACGCATGCACGCGCGCGCCCACCAATTCAATGTACCCAAAGATCAAGATGAAGCAAGCGGCGGCGCGAGCCGGCTCGGCCGGCACCGGTGGACGACGCATCCAGATGCGGCGCAGTGCAGTCCATGGCAAGGGCGTCTATGCGCTGGTCCCGTTCGAGCCCGAGCAACGCATCGTCGAGTACACCGGCGAGGTGATCAGCTGGGACGAGGCGCTGCGCCGCCACCCGCACGATCCGAGCGATCCGAACCACACCTTCTACTTCCACGTCGATGACGACAACGTGATCGACGGCGCCGTCGACGGCAACGTCGCGCGCTGGATCAACCACGGCTGCGACCCGAACTGCGACACCGAGGTGGTCGACGGCCGGGTCTTCGTCAAGGCACTGCGTCCGATCGAACCCGGCGAGGAACTGTTCTTCGACTACCGGCTGGTGATCGACGAGCGCTATACCGCCGGCGCTGAAGAAGCAGTTCGAATGCCGCTGCGGCGCGGCCACCTGTCGTGGCACGATGCTCGCTCCGAAGCGACCGCGCCGCGCCGCCCGTGCCGATGCCTGACACCCGACTGCAATGGGGAGCCGAAGCGCTCTGGCAGCAGCTGCGTGAGCCGCTGCCGGGCCTGTCGGTCGAGATTGTCGCCAGCCTGCCATCGACCAACACCACGCTGCTGGAGCGCGCCCGGTCCACGGTCGCGGCATTGGAGCCCGGCAGCGCGCGCGCCGTGAGCGTGCGACGCAGCGTCGAGAGCGGCGCCTTCGGCCGCCGCGCTGCCGACTGGCAGCCGTGCCTGCTGGTGGCCGAAGAGCAGACCGCCGGGCGCGGTCGCATGGGCCGCGAGTGGCTGTCCGAGCCGCTCGCCTCGCTGACCTTCTCGCTCGCACTGCCACTCGCGCCGGCGGACTGGTCGGGCCTGTCGCTGGCGGTCGGCGTCGCGCTGGCCGACGCGCTCGATCCGCCACAGCCGCAGACCGCGCCGCGCATCGGGCTGAAGTGGCCGAACGACCTGTGGCTGCTCGATGCGACGCCGGTCGAGCCGGCCTACCTGCCCGGCCGCAAGCTCGGCGGCATCCTGATCGAGACCGTCTCGAGCGGTGCGCGCCGGCTGGCGGTGATCGGCATCGGCCTGAACGTCGCCCAGCCGCTGCCGCTGCGGCCGCAGCAGGCGACGAGCGGCTTCGCCTGTCTGCACGAGATCGATGCCGGCATCGATGCTCCGCAGGCGCTCGGGCGCATCGCGTTGCCGCTCGTCGACGCGCTGCGCCGCTTCGAGCGCGACGGGTTCGGCGCCTTCATGGCGCGCTTCGCGGCGCGCGACCTGCTGCTCGACCGGCCGGTCACCACCAGCCAGGCCGAGGTGGCCAGCGGCGTCGCGCGCGGTGTCGGCGCCGACGGCAGCCTCGAGGTCGAACTGCCCGGCGGACGACGCATCCCGCTGCACAGCGGCGAGGTGAGCGTGCGCCCGCGCGGCGCGCAGCCGCCGGCGATGGAGCCCTGATGCTCAGGCTGCTGGTGATCCTGCTGGTGCTGGCCAACGCACTGTTCTTCGCCTGGAGCCTGGGCTGGCTCGACGCGCTGGTGGGCATCCCGGCGCGCGGCGACCGCGATCCGCAGCGGCTCGAGCGCCAGGTCGATCCGCAGCGCGTCACGCTGCTCGGTGCCGGGGCCGTGGCGTCAGCCGCCGTCGAGGCGGCACCGGTCGCTGCAGGCGACGGCCCGGCGCCGGCTGCCAGTGCCGCAGCGGCAGCGAGTGCCGCCTCGGCCGCGACCGTGCCCGCCAGCGCGCCCGCGCCCGCCGCCAGCACCGCGTCGGCGGCGGCTTCGGCACCGATGCTGGCCGCCTGCCTGGAAGCCGGTCCGTACGACGCGAGCGCTCTCAGCGCCGCCGAGGCGGCGCTGCGCGGCGCCCTGCCCGACGGCCGCTGGACGCGACAGCCGGTTGCCGCCAGTGGCGAATGGATGATCTACATGGGACCGTATCCGGACGACGGCTGGATCGAGCGCAAGCAGGCCGAGCTGGCGCGCATCCGCGGTGGCATTGCGCACCAGGTCGTCGAGCCGACCGGCGAACTCGGACGCGGCCTCTCGCTGGGTCGCTTCGATTCGCAGGCCGCGGCCGAGCAGCGCCTGCAGCAGTACCGCGCGCGCGGCATCCGCACCGCGCGCGTGGTCCGTTCCGGCGACGGTGCACCCCGCACGCTGCTGCGCATCGACCGAAGCCGACCCGGCGCTGATGGCGCGCCTGGCGCCATCCGCTGGCCGGCCGGCACGCGCCTTCAGCGCCTGCGCCGACGCCGCGCTGAAGCCGCGCAACGCCTGACCCACCGCGACGGCCGGTCAGTCGCTCGACGCGGCGCCGGGTGGCGCGAAGCAGTCCGGCGGCACCGAACAGCGCCAGCGCCCACGGCCAGCCGAGCCCGCCGCCGCCACGCCGAGCGTCGGCGTCGGCGTGGGGGTCGGCACCGGGGCCGGTGCCGGCACCGGCCGCCGGCGGCCAACCGCACTGCCGCGCCGGCGTCGAGCATGCCGGCGCCGCAGGTCGGGGTGGTGCAGTAGCACTGGAGCTGGTCGATCGGACGGCCCTGGCGCGTCGTTGCGCGGCGGCCGTGCATTGCGGCACGACGCTGCCGTCGCCGTTGTCGCCCCCGGTGGTCGGGAACGGGCGTGCGCTCTGCTGCAGCCAGGCCCGCAGTTCGGCCGGCGTCGAGCCCGGGCGCACCGACAGCATCAGGGCCGCCGTGCCGGCGACCAGCGGCGCCGCGAAGCTGGTGCCGACGGTGATCCGGAAGCTGTCGGAGAAGACCGAACTGCCGGCCAGTCGGCGTCGTCGTGCCGGCATTGCGCGCGCTCAGGATCGGATAGCGGCAGGCTGCACCCGGGCGCGATGTCGACGCAGTTGCCACCCGGGCGCGCTCAGCGCGATCTCGGGGCCGAGGTCGGAGAAGCCGACCTTGGTGCCGACATGGCGCAGCGCCGCGACCGCGATCACGCCGGCGCAGTTGGCCGGCTCGCTGACCGCATGGCCGGCCGAATTGCCGGCCGATGCAACCACCGCCGTGCCGAGCGCATTGAGTTCGGCGACGGTCGAGGTGTATGACCGCCGAGCACTCGCCCGAGCCGCCGAGGCTCAGGTTGATGATCGCGCGCCGGAGTCGGATTGGCCGGCACGCCGGGCACGTCGAGCCCGGCGGCCCAGCGCATGCCGGCGATGATGTCGGAGTCGAAGCCGCCGCACTTGCCGAGCACGCGCACCGGCAGCACGCGCACGTTGCGCCCGACGCTGGCCATGCCGAAGCCGTTGTCGGTGGTCGCGCCGATCAGCGCCGCGACCTCGGTGCCGTGCCAGCTGCTGTTGCTGACGCCGCAGCCGGGGTGGGCTCCGCCGGGCGCGTTCTCGCTCTCGCTGATCCAGTCGCCCGGGTCGGTCGGATCGGCATCGCGGCCGTCGCCGTCGTTGGCGACCGAGGCGCTGCTGATGAAATCGTAGCCGGGCAGCACGTTGCCGCCCTGCGAGACCGGCAGCAGGTCGGCATGGTCGAAGCGGATGCCGGTGTCGAGCACCGCGACCACGACGCTGCTCGAGCCGGTGGTGATGTCCCACGCGCTCTCGGCATTGATCGCCGACGGCGTCTACGTCGTTCGGCGGCCGCAGGTACCACTGGCCGGCCGCCGGCCCGTTGGCGCCGCCGACCTGGTACAGCGGATCGTTCGGAATCGCGAGCGCGCGCCGGCGCCGGTCGACCACCGCGTATTCGACATCGGGCTGGCTCGCCAGCCGGGCTGCCAGCTCGGCCGAGCTCGATGCCTTCGGCGCGCATCACCTGGCTGCGCTCGCTGATCGCGCTGCCGGCGTGCAGGCCGACGCCGAGCCGCATGCCGAGCACCAGCGCGCGCTCGGTCGGCGGCGCGACGGCGAGGATCCGCATGTTCGGTGTCGCGTGGCCGGAACTTGACGATGACGCGCGCCGCGTCGTCGGCCGCAGCGGCCAATGCCGGCGCGAATGCATGGCGGCGCCGAGCGAGCAGCGCGGCGGCGAGGCGGCCCGGCCACACGGCCGGGCGGGAAAGTCGGGAGGAATACATCGACGGCCTTGTCATGGGGTCGCGGAAACGTTGCCGGCCGCAGGGCCGGAATGAGCGCGCCGGCGCCGGTCGGGCACCAGTTCGACGACGCGCGGATCGGCGCGCAAGCCGCTGGCGGGCTTCGACACAGCGCACCGCCTCGGGCGGCGCGCAATCGAGCATCAGCACCCGCACGCGCGGCGAAGCCGCGTCATGCAGCTGCGCCGGCACGCCGGCGATGCGACCGAGATCGGTCTCCAGGGCGCTCAGGCGCGCCGCATCGGCCGGCAGATCGGCATGCCAGGTCAGCAGCAGGCGCTGCGCCGCATGCCCGTCGGGCTGGGCCGCGCAACCGAGCGGCTGCGACGCACAGCAGCGCGAACGGATGAGCGGATGCAGCGGGGCATGGCGCGCAGTGTAGGCGCCGGGCCATCGCCGCGCTTGCGCGCCAGCAACAAGGCGCCCCGCAGGGCGCCTCGTCGCCAGCGCCGGCGGGCCTACTTGGCCGCCATCAGCGCCACCGTGGTGTCGAGCATGCGGTTGCTGAAGCCCCACTCGTTGTCGTACCAGCTGCTGACCTTGACCAGCCGGCCGCTGACCTTGGTCAGCGTCGCATCGAAGATGCTCGAAGCCGGGTTGTGGTTGAAGTCGACGCTCACCAGCGGGCCGTCGCTGTACTCGAGGATGCCCTTCAGCGCGCCCTCGGTGGCGGCCTTCTTCATGATCTGGTTGACCTCGTCGACGCTGGTGTCGCGCGCGGCGATGAAGCTCAGGTCGACGATCGACACGTTGATCGTCGGCACGCGCATCGCATAGCCGTCGAGCCGCCCGTTCAGCTCGGGCAGCACCAGGCCGACCGCCGAGGCGGCGCCGGTCTTGGTCGGGATCATGCTGGTGGTCGCGCTGCGTGCCCGGCGCAGGTCCTCGTGGTAGACGTCGGTCAGGACCTGGTCGTTGGTATACGAGTGGATCGTCGTCATCAGGCCGGTCTCCAGGCCGATCGCCTGGTGCAGCGGCTGCACCAGCGGGGCCAGGCAGTTGGTCGTGCACGAGGCGTTGCTGATGACGGTGTCGCGAGCCCTTCAGCACGCCGTGGTTGACGCCGTAGACGATCGTCGCGTCGACATCCTTGCCGCCCGGCGCCGAGATGATGACCTTCTTGGCACCGCCGGCCAGGTGCGCCGACGCCTTGTCCTTGCTGGTGAAGAAGCCGGTGCACTCGAGCACGACGTCGACGCCGAGTTCCTTCCACGGCAGCTCGGCCGGGTTGCGGTTGGCGAGCACGCGGATCTTGTCGCCGTTGACGACCATCGAAGTCGCCATCGACCGAGACGCTGCCCGGGAACGGGCCGTGCGCGGTGTCGTACTTGGTCAGGTGCGCGTTGGTCTCGGGCTTGCCGAGGTCGTTGATCGCGACGATCTGGATGTCGTGCTTCTTCCCGCCTTCGTAGTGGGCGCGGAGCACGTTGCGGCCGATGCGGCCGTAGCCGTTGATGGCGACTTTGATGGTCATGGAGCTTCCTTGGTTGCGGGTGAACGGGAGAATGGCACGCGGCGCCAGCGGTCAGCTGCGCGCGCAGACGACGTAGACCGTCGTGAAGGCGAACTGCGGCGGCAGCGAGAACGCGCCGCTGACGTCGAAGCTCAGCGCTGGCCGGCACCGCCTCGGTCAGCGCCAGCGCCAGCTTGGGATCGCCGACCGACTGCTGCACCGTGACGCTGCCCGGTACCACACGGCCCTGTCGATCGATCATCATCCGGATGCGCGCCGCCGAGACGACGTCGGTCTCGGTGACGACGCCGTCGGGTACCATGATCGGGCGTGCGCGATGCGCAGCCCCTTGCTGCGCAGCACCGGACCGGACTCGTCGCGTGGAATGCCCTGCGACAGCCGGTCGAGCGCCTGCAGGCACTCGGCCGGGGGCTGGCCGAGCGGCGGCTGTCGATGAGCCGGCGCCGCAGCGGCCGGAGCCGCTGCGACCGGCGCGGCCGACCGGCGGCCGCCGAGCAGCCGGCCAGCGATCAGTGCGGCCAGCAGAGCCGGCGATGCGGATCGGCCTCATCGGCCGAGCACCTGCAGCGACGGTCGCGACCACGTTCTCGACCGTGAAGCCGAAGTGGCGGAACAGCGCCGGCGCCGGCGCCGATTCGCCGAAGGTGTCGATGCCGATGACCGCGGCACAGCCGTATTTCCACCAGCCGTCGGTCACCCCGGCCTCGACCGCGATGCGCGGCACGCCGTCGGGCAGCAGCGCGCGCTTGTAGTCGACGCCCTGGCGGTCGAACACGGTCGTGCTCGGCATCGAGACCACCCGCACCGCGATCCGGCGCTGCGCCAGTTCATGCTGCGCATGCAGCGCGAGCTGCACCTCGGAACCGGTGGCGATGATCACCAGCTGCGCCTTGCGCGACAGGCCGACCTCGGCCGGATCGGCCAGCAGATAGGCGCCCGGGCGATGTCGTCGAGCCCCGACTTCGGCAGGTACGGCAGGTTCTGGCGCGACAGCAGCAGCGCGCTCGGCCGATCCGCCGCTCTGCAGCGCTGCCGGCCCAGGCGACCACCGTCTCGGCGGTATCGGCCGGACGCCAGACGTCGAGGCCCGGGATCAGCCGCAGCGACGCCGCATGCTCGACCGACTGGTGCGTCGGACCGTCTTCGCCGAGGCCGATGCTGTCGTGCGTGAAGACGTGGATCACGCGCCGCTTCATCAGCGCGGCCATGCGGATCGCATTGCGGCTGTAGTCGCTGAAGGTCAGGAAGGTGCCGCCGTAGGGGATGAAGCCGCCGTGCAGCGCCAGCCCGTTCATCACCGCGGCCATGCCGAATTCGCGCACGCCGTAGTTGATGTGGCGTCCCGGACGGCCGTCGGCGCCGAGCACCGGCGTGCCATCGGCCTCGAAGCGCAGCGGCTGCGGTGTGGCTGGTGTTGGTCAGGTTCGATCCGGTCAGGTCGGCACTGCCGCCGAGCAGCTCGGGCAGCGCTGCGGTGAACGCCTCGAGCGCGAGCTGGCTCGCCTTGCGGCTGGCCACGGTCTGCGCCTGCTGGTGTGCCGAGACCGCGGCGTCGACCGCCACCTGCGCGAAATTCTTCGGCAGCTTGCCCTCGACGCGGCGGATGAACTCGACCGCCAGCTCCGGGATGCGCCTGGCTGTAGGCCTCGAAGGCCTCGACCCAGCGCGTCTCGGCGGCCAGGCCGGCCGGGCCGCGCATCCCAGGCCTCGTAGACTGCCTCGGGCACGACGAAGGCCTCGCTGTCCCAGCCGAGCGCCTCGCGGGTGAGCACGATCTCGGCCGCGCCGAGCGCCTCGCCGTGCGCCTTGGCGCTGCCGGCGCGGTTCGGCGAACCCTTGCCGATCATCGTCTTGCACACGATCAGCGTCGGCTTGTCGAGCGACGACTTGGCGGCGGTGATCGCGGCGTCGACCGCATCGACGTCGTGGCCGTCGATCGCGTCGATCACGTTCCAGCCGCAGGCGCGCATGCGCTGCGGCGTATCGTCGATGAACCACGGCGCGACCTGGCCGTCGATCGAGATGCCGTTGTCGTCGTACAGCGCGATCAGCTTGTTCAGCTTCCAGGCGCCGGCCAGCGCCGCCGCCTCGTGGCTGATGCCTTCCATCAGGCAGCCGTCGCCGAGGAAGACGTAGGTGTGGTGGTCGACGATCGTGTGACCGGGCCGGTTGAAGGTGGCGCCGAGCAGCTTCTCGGCCAGCGCGAAGCCGACCGCATTCGTCATGCCCTGGCCGAGCGGGCCGGTGGTGGTCTCGACGCCGGGGGTGATGCCGACCTCGGGATGGCCGGGCGTCTTGCTGTGCAGCTGGCGGAAGTTGCGCAGCTCGCTCATCGGCAGGTCGTAGCCGCTCAGGTGCAGCAGCGCGTAGACGAGCATCGAGCCGTGGCCGTTCGACATCACGAAGCGGTCGCGGTCGGCCCACTGCGGATTGGCCGGGTTGTGCCTCAGGTGCCGGCCCCACAGCGCGACCGCGATGTCGGCCATGCCCATCGGCGCGCCGGGGTGGCCCGAATTGGCCTGCTGCACGGCGTCCATCGCCAGCGCCCGGATGGCATTGGCCATCAACGTGTTGTTCGATTTGCTTGCGTCGACGACCATGCGTTGCCCTGGGGCGCGAAACTGAAGAACCGGCGATTTTAAGACGCGTGCACCGAGCGGTCTGCCCGGCGCTTCGATAATCGCGACCGCACGGCCGGTGTGCCGCCGCAGCGCCGCCGGCCGCCCGCTTCCGACCCGATCCGATGACCCCACCGACTGCCATCATCCTCGCTGCCGGTCGCGGCGAGCGCATGCGCCCGCTGACCGACGCCACCCCGAAGCCGCTGCTCGAGGTGCGCGGCAAGCCGCTGATCGAATGGCACCTCGAGGCGCTGGCGCGCGCCGGGGTGCGCGAGGTCGTGATCAACACCGCCTGGCTGGAGGACCGCTTCCCGGCCGCGCTCGGCGACGGCGCGCGCTGGAACCTGCGCATCCACTATTCGCACGAGCAGCGCGACCACGGCGGCGCACTCGAGACCGCCGGCGGCATCGCGACCGCGCTGCACTGGCTGGCCGACGCGGACCCGACCCGGTCGTTCTGGGTCGTCTCCGGCGACATCCACGCACCCGGCTTCGGCTTCGATGGCGCTGCCGTGCAGCGCCTGCGCGAGCAGCCGGCGCGGCTCGGCGCACCTGTGGCTGGTCGACGAATCCGCCCTTCCATCCCGACGGCGACTTCGGCATCGACGCCGACGGCCTCGGTGTGGCCGATGGTGCCGGCGCCGACGGCCGGCGCTGGACCTACGCCAACCTGGCGCTGCTGCGCCCGGCCCTGCTCGACGGCATCGCCCCCGGCCAGCGGGCTGCACTCGGTCCGCTGCTGTTCGCCGCGATGCGCCAGCGCCGCATCGGCGTCGAGGTCTGGCACGGGTCGTGGCACAACGTCGGCACGCCGGCCCAGCTGGCCGAACTGCAATGACCGCGGCTGCAGCGCGCTGCCCGGCCGCTACCGCGTCGGGCAGCGGTTGACCTCGAGCGAGACGTGCACCACTTCATCCAGCGCCGCCAGCCGCTCGCGGTAGGCCGACGGCTCGAGCGGACGGTCGGCGACCAGGCAGGCAATCGCTGCAAACTGCTGCCGGCCGACCCGCCAGACGTGCAGGTCGGCGACCTTGGCGTCGCCGTCGGACTCGAGCGTGCTGCGGATCGTCTGCGCCAGCGGCAGGTCCATCTCGCGGTCGAGCAGCACGGTCGAGGTCTCGCGCAGCAGCCCGAAGGCCCACACCACGATCACCGCCGCGCCGAGCAGCCCGACGAGCCGGATCGAGCCACCACCAGCCGAGCCACAGCGCCGCGAGCAGCGCAACGATCGCCAGCACCGAGGTCAGCGCGTCGGTCAGCACATGCAGATAGGCCGCCTGCAGGTTGACGTCGCGCCCGCCCGATCCGCCGCCATGATCATGCCGGTGGTCATGGCCGTGCGCATGCCCGTGCCCGTGCGCGTGGTGATGACCCGGGTGGTGGGCATGATCGCCGTCCTTCGCCCCGTGCAGCAGCCAGGCCGACAGCAGGTTGACCACCAGCCCGATCAGCGCCACCTGCAGCGCCAGTGCGGCATCGATCGGCTGCCCCTGCCACAGCCGCTGCGCCGACTCGAAGCCGATGCCGACCGCCACCAGTCGCCAGCACGAGGGCGCTCGAATAGCCGCCGAGCACCTCGATCTTCCAGGTGCCGAAGCTGTAGCGCCGGTCGCCGGCATGGCGGCGCGCCAGTGCATACGCCAGCACCGAGACACCGAGCGCGAGTGCGTGCGTTCCCATGTGCCAGCCGTCGGCGAGCAGCGCCATCGAACCGGTCCACCAGCCGGCCGCGATCTCGGCGACCATGGTCACCAGCGTCAGCAGCAGCACCCAGCGCGTGCGCGATTCGCCGCGCCGGTTGCCGTTGTCGAAGACATGGCTGTGCTGCCAGCGGCTGAGGTCGTGGCGGTGTCCCGGCGCGCGTGCCGGTTCGGTGGGGCCGGCGCTCATCGCGGCAGGCACGCCGCGCAGGCGCCGCGAAGCAGGTCCGGTCGCGGACCGGAGCGGATGGGCGGCGGCGGGCGAACAGTCATGCGTCAAGCCTAGCAAAGCTTCGCCCGGACGCCGGTGCGCATGGCTATAGTCGGCCGATGAGCAAGCCCGATCCGATCGCGGCGTGTGCCGGCCGGCGCGCGTCGATCGCCGCCGCGATGAGCGCCGCCGGCGGCGGCCTGGCGCTCATCCCGACCGCCCCGCCGCGCCAGCGCAACGCCGACAACGAGCATCCTTATCGGCACGACAGCGACTTCCACCACCTGACCGGTTTCGGCGAGCCCGATGCCTGGCTGCTGCTCGACAGCACCGGCCGCAGCACGCTGTTCCTGCGCGAGAACGATCCCGAACGCGAGATCTGGGACGGGCTGCGCCTCGGCGTCGATGCGGCGCCGGCGGTGCTCGGCGTCGATCGCGCACGGCCGATCGGCGCGCTCGATGACGAGCTGCCCGATCTGCTCGACGGCCAGCCCGCGCGTCTGGTGGCCGTTCGGCGCCCAGCCCGGCCTCGAGACGCGCATCGAGGGCTGGCTCGCCGTCGCTGCGCTCGCGCGCCCGCTCCGGCGCCGCGGTGCCGGCGGTGCTGCGCGACCTCGGCCCGCTGCTGGCCGAGCTGCGGCTGGTCAAGGACGCCGACGAGATCGCCCTGATGCGACGCGCCGCCGACATCTCCGCCGGCGGCGCACCGACGCGCGATGCGCTGGTGCGCCGCGGCCTTCCGGCGGCGGCGCTCGCTCGGTGCACGAATACGAGATCGAGGCCGAACTGCTGCACGAATTCCGCCGCCACGGCGCGAGCGGACCGGCCTATCCGCCGATCGTCGCCGCCGGCGCGAACGCCTGCGTGCTCCACTATGCGGCCGGTGACGCCGCCGCCGGCGATGCCCGGCTCGAGCCCGGCCAGCTGTGCCTGATCGACGCCGGCTGCGAATATGCCGGCTACGCCGCCGACATCACGCGCACCTTTCCGGCCGACGGCCGCTTCAGCGCCGAGCAGCGCGCGCTGTACCAGCTCGTGCTGGCCGCCCAGCACGCGGCGGTCGACGCCACCCGCCCCGGCGCGCGCCAGCGCGATGCGCACCACGCGGCGGTGCGCGTGCTGGCCGAAGGGCATGCTCGACCTCGGCCTGCTCGACCGCGACCGCGACGGCGACGTCGATGCGGTGATCGACAGTGCCGCCTACCGCCGCTTCTACATGCACGGCACCGGCCACTGGCTGGGCCGTGACGTGCACGACGTCGGGCGACTACCTGTCGCTCGGCGAGGACGCGATCGAGCAGCCCGACGGCCTCGGCGGCCGCTGCGTGCGCAAGCCGTCGCGCGCGCCTGGCCCCGGCATGGTCGTGACGCTCGAACCGGGCCTCTACGTCCGACCGGCCGCCGGCGTCGACGAGCGCTGGTGGAACATCGGCATCCGCATCGAGGACGATGCGGTCGTCACCGCCACCGGCTGCGAACTGATCAGCCGCGGCGTGCCGGTCGACCCCGACGAGATCGAGACCCTGATGCGGGAATGACGCCTTGCGGTGCCGACGACTGACATGAAATCTTCCGAACCCGAACTCGACGCCGAACTCGACGGCTCGCTGCATGTTCGAGCTGGCGCCGGTATCGCTCTGGCTCGAGGACTACAGCGCGCTGCGCCGGCTGTTCGACGCGCTGGCGCGCCGACGGCGTGACCGACCTGCGCGCCCACCTGCGGGCCGACCCGGCGCGCGTGGCCGAATGCTCGGCCTGCATCGAGGTGCTGAAGGTCAACCAGCGCACGCTCGAGCTGTACGGCGCGACGACCTGGCCGAACTGTCGGCCGGCCTCGCCACCGGTCTTCCGCGACGACATGCTCGACGCCCACATCGAGGAACTCGGCCGGCTGTGGGACGGCCAGCTGCGCTTCGGCGGCCCGACCGTCAACTACACGCTGCAGGGCCGGCGCCTCGACATCCTGCTCAACGCGACCGTGCTGCCCGGCCACGAGCACGACCTGGAACCGGGTGCTGCTGGCGATCGAGGACATCACCGAGCGCAGCAGCGGCGCAGCGCGCGCTGCGTCGCGAGCGAGGCTTATGCGCGCGGCCTGTTCGAGCATTCGCCGGTGTCGCTGTGGGTCGAGGACTTCAGCGCCGTCAAGCGGCTGCTCGAGGAGGTGCGCAGCCGCCGGCGTGACCGACTTCCGCACCTTCACCGACGTGCACCCTGAATTCGTGCAGCGCTGCATGCAGGAGATCCGCGTCGTCGACGTGAACCAGCAGACGCTGCGCCTGTTCCGCGCACCCGACAAGCAGACGCTGCTGCGCAGCCTGCGCGAGATCTTCCGCGACGAGATGGAGCCGCACTTCAACGAGCAGCTGATCGACCTGTGGAACGGCAAGACCTTCCAGCAGCGCGAGGCGATCAACTTCGCGCTGAACGGCGACCGGGTCGACGTCTACATGCAGTTCTCGGTGCTGCCCGGCCACGAGGCCGACTGGGACCTGGTGCTGATCTCGCTGACCGACATCACCGCGCGCAAGAAGGCCGAGGCCTACCTCGAATTTCTCGGCAAGCACGACTCGCTGACCAAGCTGCGCAACCGCTCCTACTTCAGCGACGAGATCGCGCGCCTCGAGCGGCGCGGGCCCTGGCCGGTGACGGTGCTGATGCTCGACCTGAACGGCCTGAAGGGCATCAACGACGAAGTCGGCCATGTCGGCGGCGACGCGCTGCTGCGCCGCGCCGGCGAGGTGCTCGCCAAGGCGGTCGACAAGAGCAGTTGCGCGGCGCGCATCGGCGGCGACGAATTCGCGCTGCTGCTGCCCGGCGCCGACGAGCGCGGCGGCGAGCGCATGGCGCAGCGCATCGACGAACTGGTCGACCTGAACAACCAGTTCTACGGCGGCGCGGTGCTGAGCTTCTCGATCGGCGCAGCCACCTGCCGCCAGGGCGAGCGCATCGAAGCCGCGCTGCACCTGGCCGACCAGCGCATGTACGCACAGCAAGAAGGCCCACTACGAATCGGCCGGCGTCGACCGGCGCAAGGCATGATGGGCGGCGAAGCCATCCTGGCCGGCATCGGCCTGGCTGCGTGCGCGGTGCTGCTGCTGCGCCTGTGCCTGCCGGCGCGGCAGCGCTGGCGCTTCGATGCGCGCCGCGCGACGGGCCTGGGCTGCGCTCGGCCGCCACGCCGATGCGCTCTGGCATTGGCGCAGCCGGCGCCGCCAGGCCGAACGCGTCGCGCGCGAGGCGATCGACCGCGCCGCCGACCCGTCCGGGCGCCGCCGGCGCCCGGACGGCAGCTGGAGCGGCAATGTCTACGCACCGAAGTCGTTCCGCAAGCCGCGCCGGCCGGACAAGCTGCATTGACTTGGCGCCAGCGGTGGCCGTGCCGGCGCACCGCGGCACGCGGCGCAGCGGGCGAGCGCGATCTCGAGGCTCTGCGTCCCTGTCCCTGGTGAGAAACAAGACTCTTCGGCAATCGACCGGAGAGACGGCAGTCAGGAAGCGGAGTGACTCGCGGCCGAGGACGCGTCGGACGCCGAGCCGATACGCGCGTCGTGCGAATCCAGGTCGCGTGCATGCGCTCGCGTGCTGCGCTGCGCGGACACGCTCGCGTGCTCTGGCATGAGAGAAGCGCATCTTGGCCGAGCCCGCGTTGTCTTCGTGAACGCCAGGGCCGAAACGCCGGGCGAGCGCGACGCAGCGGGGACGCGGCAGTCGCGAGCCGCCACGGGTGACACGCAGTCGCAGCGACTGAACAGCCGCAACGACGCAGGGGCGTCCAGCGGGCCGGCGCCTCTCGCCGATGAGACTGTCGCGGCTCCGCAGCGCCGCCGCGATGGCGGACCGGAACCAGGACAAGTCAACCCGATGCTGAAGAACATGACGATCTACCGGATCGGCCCCGGCTGGGAGCCCGATCTGATCGCCCTCGACGAGGGTCTCGCTCAGCAGCGCTTCGCGCCGTGCAGCGCAAGCCAGGAGTTTGCGATCGGCTGGATCGAGCCGCGCGGCCAGGCGCACGCGCCGCTGGTCGAGGCGATCGGCGGCCAATGGCTGATGAAGCTGCAGATCGAGAAGAAGCTGCTGCCGGCGTCGGTGGTCAAGCGCAAGATCGAAGAGCGCGCGCAGCAGATCGAGCAGACCACCGGCCGCAAGCCCGGCAAGCGCGAGACGCGCGACCTGAAGGACGAGGTCGTGCTCGAGCTGCTGCCGATGGCCTTCACCAAGCAGAGCGCGCATGCTGGTCTGGATCGATCCGCAGGCGCGGCTGCTGGTCGTCGACGCCGGCAGCCAGGCGCGCGCCGACGAAGCCGTCACCAGCCTGGTCAAGGCAGCGCCCGGGCTCTCGCTGATGCTGCTGCAGTCGACGATCTCGCCGGCGGTCGCGATGGCGCAGTGGCTGGTCAGCGGCGAGGCGCCGGCCGGCTTCACGATCGACCGCGACTGCGAACTGAAGTCGGCCGACGAGATGAAGTCGATCGTGCGCTACGCGCGCCACGGTCTGGACACCGACGATGTGCGCCAGCACATCGAGGGCGGCAAGATGCCGACCCGGCTGGCCATGAGCTGGAACGACCGGGTCTCGTTCGTGCTGACCGAAGGCCTGCAGCTGAAGAAGATCGCCTTCCTCGACGGCGTCTTCGAGCCGGGCGCGCAGAAGGACGACCGCTTCGATGCCGACGCCGCGATCTCGACCGGCGAGCTGCGCCAGCTGATCCCCGATCTGATCGAAGCGCTCGGCGGCGAACTCGATGCGCTCGCGCCGCTGCAGCCGCCGAGCCGATCCGACCGCCGCGCCAGCCGGCCGCCGAACCGGCGCTCGCCAACTGATCGCTCCGTGCAGAGCGCGATGAGCGACGACCAGCGGCTTCCACTTCTACCAGCCGGCGCACGGCCACGGCCTGCCGCACGATCCGTTCAACTCGATCGTCGGGCCGCGGCCGATCGGCTGGATCTCGTCGCGCGCCGCCGACGGCACGCTCAACCTGGCGCCGTACAGCTTCTTCAACGGCTTCAACTACACGCCGCCGATCATCGGCTTCTCGAGCATCGGCGCCAAGGACACGCTGGCCAACGTGCAGGCGAGCGGCGAATTCGGCTGGAACCTGGCGACCCGCGCGGCTGCGCCGAGGCGATGAATGCGAGCTGCGCCGCGGTGCCGCCGGAAGTCGACGAATTCGCGCTCGCCGGGCTGACGCCGGCGCCATCGCGGCGTGATCGGCGCGCCGCGGGTCGCCGAAAGCCCGGTCTCGTTCGAATGCCGCGTCAGCCAGATCGCTGCAGCTGCAGACCGCCGACGGCGCGGCGGTCGACAGCTGGCTCGTCCTCGGCGAGGTGGTCGGCGTGCACATCGCGCGTGAGCTGCTGCGTCGATGGCATCTACCAGACCGCCGCCGCGCAGCCGATCCTGCGCGCCGGCGGGCCGGCCGACTATTTCGAACTCGGCGAACGGTTCCAGATGCGACGCCCGCGCTGAGCGGCGCCCGGCGCCGCATCCCTGGCAAGGAGGACCCGGCCAATGACCCCCCACCTGCACCCGTTGCTCGGCACCGAACTGCCGCTGATCCAGGCTCCGATGGCGGGCGCGCAGGGCAGCCGGCTGGCGATCGCGGTCAGCGAGGCGGGCGCGCTCGGCTCGCTGCCGAGTGCGCTGCTGTCGCCCGAGCAGCTGCAGGCCGAACTGGCGCGACTGCGCGACCTGCACCGGCCGTGGAACCTCAATTTCTTCTGTCACCGCGAGCCGTCTGCCGACGCCGCGGCCGAGCAGCGCTGGCGCGCGCTGCTCGAGCCGTACCGGACCGAACTCGGCGATGACGCTGGCCGTCCGGCGGCGGCGGGCGCGCGCCCTTCAGCCACGCGCTCGCCGATCTGGTCGAGCGCGACGCCGCGAGCCGGCATGCCGCCGGTTGTCAGCTTCCATTTCGGACTGCCGGCCGACGATCTGCTGGCGCGCGTGCGCGGCTGGGGCGCGAAGATCATCGCCTCGGCCACGACCGTGGCCGAAGCGCGCTGGCTCGAGGACCACGGCGTCGATGCGGTGATCGCGCAGGGCCTGGAGGCCGGGCGGACACCGCGGCCACTTCCTGCCGCATGCGCGCGGCGACGATCCGTCCGACCCGGCCGCCCTGCGTGGCACAGGCCGGCACCTTTGCGCTGCTGCCGCGCATCGTCGATGCGGTCAGCGTGCCGGTGATCGCCGCCGGCGGCATCACCAGCGCCCAGGGCGTGGCGGCGGCGCGCGCGCTCGGCGCCAGCGCGGTCCAGGTCGGCAGCGCCTACCTGCTGTGCCCGCGAGGCCGATACCGCGCCCGCTGCACCGCGCCGCGCTGCGCGCCGCACGCGACGACCCGGACGGGCCGGTGACCGCGCTGACCAATCTGCTGACCGGACGGCCGGCGCGCGGCCTGGTCAACCGGCTGATGCGCGAGCACGGACCGCTCGATCCGGCGGCGCCGCCGCTTTCCGCTCGCCGGGGCGGCGGTCGCGGCGCTGCGCGCCGCTGCGGAAGCCGCCGGCCGCAGCGACTTCTCGCCGCTGTGGGCGGGTCAGAACCTGGCCGGCTGCCTCGACATCGACGCGGCCGAGATCACACGCCGGCTCGCCGCCGGCTGGTGACAGCAGCGCGCAGCGGCGCACTTCGCCGGTGCGGCCGGCCAGTGGCGCCCAGCCCGATACAGCCCTGACGCGCCACGGTCGATGGCGTGAGTTCGAGTCAGCGCCCGAGCGCCGAGAGATGACCCATGTCTTTCATCGACTCTGGTCAGCGTCGCGCATCGGGTGACGGTCGGGCAACCGCTGCCGTTTCATGTCTACGCCGCCGACATGACGCTGCTGCTGGCACGCGGCCGGACGATCGAGAGCCGTCTGCAGCTCGATGCGCTGCTCAGCCGCGGCGCGCTGGTCGACATCGCCGAAGTGATCGCCACCCGCGACGAGGTGCTGCAGCGCGCCGTCGAGGAGCTGCCGGCGCTGCTGCGCTCGGCGATGGCACTCGCCTGCGACGCGCTCGCAGCGGGTACCGGCCGAGCACTACGCCGACGTGGTCGACATGGTCGCCGAGCCGCTGCTGGCGATTGTCGAGCGCGATCCCGACCTGGCGATCTTCCAGATCCTGCGCCAGGAGGGCAACTACCTGACGCAATACGGCGTCACCCATTCGATCCACTGCGCCTTCACCGTCTTCCTGGTCGCGGCGCGCTTCGGCTGGAGCGAAACCGAGGTGCGGCGCAGCTTCAATGCGGCGCTGACGATGAACATCTCGATGCTCGAACTGCAGGGCCAGCTCGCCACCATGACCGGTCGGCCGAGCGAGGCCCAGATCGCGCTGATCGAAAGCCATCCGCTGCGCAGCCGGCGCATGCTCGAGACTGCCGGTGTGCGCGATGCCGACTGGCTGCTCGGCGTCGAACAGCACCATCCGGTCGACGCGAGCGGACGCCGCTCGCGCATCGGCCGGTCGCGCTCGGCATCGCTGCTGCACAGCGCCGACACCTACACCGCCAAGCTGAGCCCGCGCCGCAACCGGGAGGCGCTCGGCGCCGACGTCGCCGCCCGGATGATGTTCACCGCCGACCGCGACGATCCGGCCACCGCGGCGCTGGTCAAGGAATTCGGCCTCTATCCGCCCGGCTGCCAGGTGCGGCTGGCCAACGGCGAGAGCGGGCGTCGTGGTGCGGCGCGGCGAACTGGCGCACATCCCGTGGGTGGCGGCCACGCGAGGCAGCGACGGTCTGCCGCTCGCCGAACCGGTTCGACGCAACACCGCCCAGGCGATGTTCAAGGTCGGCGCGGTGCTGCGCGACCCGTGGGCCTGGTCAGCGGTCTCTCCCGAGACGTTGCAGCGGCTGGCGCATCAGCTGTAGCACCGGGCCGGTCGGTGCACCGCGCCGCGCCTGACCGGCGATGGCGGATCGGCGCGCCGCGGCGAGCGGCCTGCAGCGCGCCGGTCGCCTGGCTCAGCTGCGCATCAGGTGGTCGAAGGCACCGAGCGCCGCCTTCGCACCGTCGCCGGTCGCGATGATGATCTGCTTGAACGGCACCGTCGTCACGTCGCCGGCCGCGAACACGCCCGGCAGCGAGGTCTGGCCCTTGGCGTCGACGATGATCTCGCCGTGGCGCGACAGCTCGAGCGTGCCCTTCAGCCACTCGGTATTCGGCACCAGGCCGATCTGCACGAACACGCCTTCGAGCTCGACATGGTGCGACGGCCCCGCTCGAACGCTCGGTGTAGCTCAGGCCATTGACGCGGCTGCCGTCGCCGGTGATCTCGGTCGTCTGCGCGCCGGTCAGCACCGTCACGTTGGGCAGGCGACTTCAGCTTCTTCACCAGCACCGCATCGGCGCGCAGCTGGTCGGCAAACTCGACCAGCGTGACATGGCCGACGATGTTGGCCAGGTCGATCGCCGCCTCGACGCCCGAATTGCCGCCGCCGATCACCGCCACGCGCTTGCCCTTGAAGAGCGGACCGTCGCAGTGCGGGCAGTAGGCGACGCCGTGGTTGCGGTACTCGCGCTCGCCGGGCACGTTGACCTCGCGCCAGCGCGCGCCGGTGGTCAGGATCACCGTCTTGCTCGACAGCGACGCGCCGTTGGCGAGCTGGACCTCGATCAGCCCGCCGGGCTCGGCGGCCGGAATCAGCTGCCTCGGCGCGCTGCAGGTTCATCATGTCGACGTCGTAGGTCTTGACGTGCTGCTCGAGCGCCATCGCGAACTTCGGCCCGTCGGTCTCCAGCACCGAGATGTAGTTCTCGATCGCCAGCGTATCGAGCGTCTGGCCGCCGAAGCGCTCGGCGACGACGCCGGTGCGGATGCCCTTGCGCGCGGCATAGATCGCCGCCGCCGCGCCGGCCGGGCCGCCGCCGACGATCAGCACGTCGAACGGCTCCTTGGCGCCGAGCTTGGCTGCATCGCGCTGCGGCGGCGCCGGTATCGAGCTTGGCGACGATCTCCTCGACACCCATGCGGCCCTGGCCGAACACCTTGCCGTTCAGGAAGATCGTCGGCACCGCCATGATCTCGCGCGCCTCGACCTCGGCCTGGAACAGTGCGCCGTCGATGGTCGTGTGCCGGATGCGCGGATTGAGCACCGCCAGCAGGTTCAGCGCCTGCACCACGTCCGGGCAGTTGTGGCAGCTCAGCGACATGTAGGTCTCGAAGTGGAAATCACCGTCGAGCGCCTTGATCTGCTCGATCTGCTCGGCCTCGATCTTCGGCGGATGGCCGCCGACCTGCAGCAGCGCCAGCACCAGCGAGGTGAACTCGTGGCCGAGCGGGATGGCGGCGAACTCGATCCGCGCCTGCTCGTCGTCGCTGCGGCGCAGCGAGAACGACGGCTTGCGCTGCGCCGCGCCGTCGAGCCGCAGGGTGATCTTGTCGGACAGCGCGGCGATCTGCTCGAGCAGGTCGCGCATCTCGCGCGCCGACTCGCTGTCGTCGAGTGAGGCGGTGATCTCGAACGGCACGCGCACGCGTTCGAGGTAGGCCTGAAGCTGGGCGGAGAGTTGGACGTCGAGCATGGGGCGGGGATCTCCGGAAATGAAAACGGCGCGCTGCGCCAGGGGCGCGAGCGCGCCGGCAACTGAATCGAAGGGTTTGCACAGCGCCGGGCGTCCGCCCGGCAGCCGGATGCATCGGCCGCAAGGCGGCCGATGCCGACGATCAGATCTTGCCGACCAGGTCGAGCGACGGGGTCAGCGTCTTGGCGCCTTCGTTCCACTTGGCCGGGCAGACCTGGCCCGGGTGCTTGGCGACGTACTGGGCGGCCTTGAGCTTGCGCAGCGTTTCCTTGACGTCACGCGCGATGCTGTTGTCGTGCACTTCGGCGGTCTTGATGACGCCGTCCGGGTTGATCGACGAAGGTGCCGCGCAGCGCCATGCCGTCTTCCGTCGATGTGCACGTCGAACATGCGGGTCAGCGCGTGCGTCGGGTCGCCGACCAGCGGGAACTTGGCCTTGCCGACGGCCGGCGAGGTCTCGTGCCAGACCTTGTGCGCGAAGTGCGAGTCGGTGGTGACGATGTAGACCTCGGCCTCGAGCTTCTGGAACTCGGCGTAGTTGTCGGCCGCGTCCTCGACTTCGGTCGGGCAGTTGAAGGTGAACGCCGCCGGCATGAAGATCAGCACCGACCACTTGCCCTTCAGGCTCTGCTCGGTGACCTCGACGAACTTGCCATTGTGGAAAGCCTGGGCCTTGAACGGCTGGACTTGGGTGTTGATCACGGACATGGAATCTCCTATTGGGGTTGCAGGTTCGATCGCATCGGGTTAGCGCGATCCGGGTTTCTACGGACCAGACTTTAACGAGTCCTATCCATAGACGCAATTGACTGTGTCTTGATCTGTGATTGAACAAAGTTATCGGAACGCCCGTCGAAGGTGGGCAACCCGACGCCAGACGCAGTTGACCGCGACGGGCGCGGCACGGCGGGCCCACGCGCGCCCGCCGGCTTGTCGGCTCTCGCATCAGAGCCTCAAGCCGGCGCTGCTGCCTCGGAGGCCTCGTCGCCGGCAATGCGGCGCCAGTACGACTCATGCGCGTCGCTGCCGGCAGGCCAGGCGGCGCTGAAGTCGTGCTGCCAGCGGGCATCGTCGTAGTCGATCGCCACCAGATCGACGCAGATTCCGTCGCTTCGCCGCAGATGGCCGCGGCTGCGCTGCGCGTCGGTGGGCGGTCGGGTCGCGATGCGGGTCAGCAGCCCGGTCGCGTTCGCCGGCGAGGTTGGGCATGCCGGCGGCGCCGTTGTTGACCAGCACGCGATCGGCATCGCCCCGGTCATGCTGCGGGGCGTGGTTGCTCGCCGGCGCGCCCCAGCCCTGCAACAGAGGCGAACAGGTATGGGTCGAGGCCAGGATGTCGACCTGCGCCGGCTCGAAGCACCCGCGCACGCGCTCGCGATGCGCCGGATCGGCCAGCGCCTCAGGGGCGAAGTCCCAGCCGGCGAGCGAATGCGCGTCGCCGTGCACGATGCCGACACGGCTGCCGCCCACCTCGGCGCGCAGCCACATCGGCAGCGCGCGCAGCCGCTCGCAGCGCTGCGGGAAGCGCCGCGCCGTGGCGCGCAGGCGGGCGATGATGCGGTTCGAGCGCTCGACCACGCCGTCGCCCACCCACGTTGGATAGCTGCAGCCGCAACCGGATTCCGGATCGGCGTCCCGATCGGCGATTTCGGTCTCGACATTGCCGCGGATCGCGTCGAACTGCGCCACCGCCGTGTCGATGCGCTCGAAGACAGCCGGATCGACGTCGAACCAGTGGAAGTCGCCGTTGAAGACGAGCCGCTTGTCGGCTGCCGGTTCGGCCTCGAACAGGCGCAGCACCGTCTCGAGGGCCGGCTCGTTGCCGTACAGGCCGCCGACGACGTACAGGGTGTCGCAGCGCAGCACCGGTGTGCTCGCTGCGAGATCCTGCGGGCGGTAGCGGTAATGCAGCGGACAGGTGCGCCCCGGGGCGGCGTCCGGTTCGGGACCCGGCCGTTCGGCATCGGGGGTCTGGCCAGGCAAGGTCATCGGCATCGGCATCGGCATCGGCATCGGTCGCAAGCAGGGGTCGATCCTGACACGGGCGGCGGCGCACCGGCGCGTCCGTGGAACTGAATGGCAGCCAGCCCTGCCCGACTGCCGAGCCGCTCAGCGCGGCGCGCCCAGGTTCATCGTCCAGTAGGTCGGATAGGTGCTCGTTGCGGACGCAACGCAGGCAACGCCCATCTCCTGGAACGCCGGCTGCATGACATTCGCGCAGTGGCCGTCGCTCCCCATCCAGGCGTCGACCACCGCATGCGCCGTCGGATAGCCGGCAGCGATGTTCTCGCCGATGGTGCGCCAGGGGTAGCCGGTGGCATTGATCCGATCGGCCATCGAACGGCCGTCGGCGCTGCTGTGCGAGAAATAGTCCAGCGCCGCCATGTCGAGCGAATGCGCGGCGGCGGCCTGCTCGAGCCGCCCGTTCCAGGCCACCAGCAGCGCCGGCGCGAACGATCCGGCGCTGCGGCAGCTTGCACCGACGCTGCGGTACTGGTTCACCCGCGCCAGCAGGCTGGCCTGGAAGTCCGGCAGCTTGCACGTCGCCCCGGCCGTGGCGGGGGCCGGATCCGGTACCGGCGTGCAGTCGATGCGGATCGAGGTCACTGCCACCGCCGGCACCACCCCGGTGCCGTTGCTCACTGCGCAGGTCTGACCCGCAGGCTGGCTGCCGACCGTGAGGTGATAGCCGCCGCGCTGTGGCAGCGGCGCCGGCAGCCAGAACGATCCGTTCTGGCTCACCGCCAAGGCCGGGCTGCCGTAGTCGAGCAGGCCGAGCGTGGCCCCCGGCGCCAGTCCCGACACCGTCCCGCCGACCGGATGACGCACTGGCGCAGCGGGCGTCAGTGTCGCGACGAACACGCCGGCGCTGCCGCAGCCGCCCGAGATCCGATGGCCGGCCAGATAGCCGACGCAGCTCGCGCTGCCGGCGGCGAACGGAATCGCGAAGGTGATCACGCCGCCGGTCGCCACCGACCCCGTGACCGGCAGCCAAGCGCCCGGACTCGCCGCCGCTGCATGGTGGCCGCTGACCGCTCCGGTTGCGCCGAGCGTGAGCGCAAGCGACCCGGCTCCCGGCCCCACCACGCTGCCGGCAAGCGCACCGGCCTCGATGCCTGCCGACGGCGCCGCGACCCCCAGCCTGCCCGGCGCAGGCATTGCGGAAGCCGAGCGTGAAGGGTGCGAGATCCAGCCTGGCCGGACCCCGATAGGCCGAGGTCAGCGACTGCCCGCCGGCATAGAGCTCGAAGGGTGTGACGAGGTGGCCCGTGGCCAGATCACCCTGCGCCACATTCCACGTCGGGCTGCCATCTGCCGCGTAATGGAACATGGCCATGAACACCCGGTCGTTCTGCACCTCGATCGCATAGCCGCGACCGCCCTCCTCCGGATTCCAGAACCAGCCGGTCTCGGGCTGGTGGGGGGCCGGAGCGGTCGGGTTGGCAAAGTCGTGGCCGGATCCCTCGATCCGGTAGCGCTGCGCCGCGATCTGCCGGCCGCCGGGCAGGGACACTGTGGCGTCGCCGGCGGTGAACGAGATGCCGACCGTGCCGACCGACACCGAGGTCGGCGCCCGGTAGCTCGCGGACTCGGCCGCCTGGCCGCCTCGGTAGAGCCGGAGGTCACCGCTGAAGGTCGACACGGCGGCGCCAGCCCCCGCCACGATGTCACCGTAAGCGGCATACCAGACCGGCCTGCCGCTGCCCTCCTCGTACATGAAGAAGGCGACGAAGCCGCGGTTGCCTTGCGCCTCATACATGAAGCCGGTGCCGCCTTCGGCCGGATTCCAGTATTAGCCATTGCCGCCGTGGGCCGGCGAGCTGACCGCGGCGGCACGTTTGTCGGTTGCGGCGAGCGGCCCCACCGGGGCTGCCGCGGGGCCGACGGTCGGCGCCGCGATGCCGCTGTTGCCACCGCCGCCGCCGCAGGCGCTCAGCAGGACGAGGGCGATGCTGGCGAGCCAGCCCGCGAACTTCTTGGATTTCATCATGCGCGCCGTGGATAGGTCCGCACTGCGATCGACGGTTGCCCGGGCAGCCGTGCCGGGGCCGGCGGATTCTGCCTGCCGGGGCCGGACGTGACGCGCCGGCTGCGTGCAGTTTCGGTAATTGTTCGTTCAACGCCGGCGGGTCAGCCTGGCGTCTCGAGCGGCGGCGGCCGCGCTGTGCCGATGGACATTGCCCCGGCAGCCGTACCATCGGACCGGGATCTCAAACCCGGAGCCGCCATGCAGGTCAAGCGCATCGTTGCAAATCTGGCCACTCCTGATCCGGCCGCGGCCGAGTCGTTCTATGGCCGGCTGCTCGGCCTGGAAACTGTGATGGACCACGGTTGGCTGCGCACCTATGCGGCAGCGACGAGCATGACGGTCCAGGTCAATATCGCCAGCGAAGGCGGCTCCGGCACGCCGGTGCCGGATCTGTCGATCGAGGTGGATGACCTGTCCGAGGCGCTCACGCGAGTTCGTGCTGCCGGGATTGCCATCGAGTACGGTCCGGTCAGCGAGCAATGGGGTGTGCGGCGCTTCTTCGTGCGCGACCCGCTCGGCCGGCTGGTCAATCTGCTTCAGCACGAGTAAGGCGCCGCACCAGGCCGCCTCGGCACCGACGCCGGTTGCCGCGGGGTTCGTCCCGCCGGCCGGCGCGGCCTGGCGGCCTGCGGCCGGCGCAAGGGCGGCCGGCGTCCCGGCGGTCGGGCCATCGTTCTCAGGACACCCGGCGCAACTCCGAGTGCGACTTCAGCACCCGGTCGCCATCGGCCTGCTCGACCAGGTAGGCAGGTTCGTCGTCGCTCGCATTGCGTGTCACCTCGGCTCCCTTGATCGTTCGCGTGACCTTTTCGCGAAAGACCTCGCGGACATGACCCTCTCCGGTGCCGTTACCCCAGTTCCACTCGACCCGGGTATTGGTGTGGAATGCCTTGCTCATCATCGTTTCTCCTCGTCGTCATCATTCCGGCTCGATTCCAGCCTGGCGGATCACCTCGCCCCAGCGTCGGATCTCGCGCTCGAGCAGCGCCTGCAGCTCGGCCGGCGAGCTCGGCTGCAGGCGCATGCCGAGTTTGGCGAGCTTGTCACGCACCGCCGGGGCGGCGACCGCCTCGCGCGCCGCCCGTCCCAGGCGCTCGATGAGCTCGGGCAGCGTCCCGGCCGGAGCGGCGAGCGCATTCCAGGAGGCAACGTCGTAGCCCGCCACACCGGCCTGCTGCACCGTCGGCACGCCGGGCAGCGCCGGATTCGGCTGCGTCGACGAGACTGCGAGCGCGCGCACCGCGCCGGAGGCCACCTGCGGCACCATCGGCGCCACGATCTCGAAAACGAGGTCGACGTCGCCGGCCCGCAAGGCGGTCAGCGCCTGCGGCGAACCCTTGTACGGCACGGTCAGCATGTCGATGCCGGCCACGGTCTCGAACAGCCTGGCCGACAGGTGCTGGGTGCTGCCCGGGGCGATCGTGCCGACATTGAGCTTGCCCGGATGGGCCTTGGCAAAGGCGAGCAGTTCCTGAAGGGTCTTGAAGCGGCTGCTGGCCGGAACGAAGACGCCGATGTCGAACGAACCGAGCGTCGTGATGGGCGCGAAGTCCTTCCGGGTATCGAACGGCAGCTTCTTGAACAGGCCGACACTGACCGCATTGGCATTGCTCATCAGCAGCAGGGTGTGCCCATCCGGCCTGGCCGTGGCCACCATCTGGCTGGCGACGATGCCGCCGGCACTCGGCTTGTTCTCGACCACGACCGGCGAGCCGAGGCTGGCCGTCATGTGCTCGGCGACTGCGCGCGCCACCAGGTCGGCCACGCCGCCAGCGCCGAACGGCACCACGATGACGATCGTCCGGTTCGGAAAACCTGGCTGAGCGACCGTCGATGTCGACCAGCTCGCGCCGAGTGCGGCAGCCGACAGTGCGAGCAGGGCAGACCGGCGCCCGCGCGCCGGGATCGAATGGCGAATCATGTCCGGTCGACTCCGATCAGAAGCTGTGTTGCAGCGTGGCCACGCCGGCGTGCCGCCAGGCGTTCCGGGCAGCCATCGGTCCGTCGGATCGCCCTGCATCGAACCAGCATACCGCGTGCCCGGCCCGGCGAGCTGACGGGCGGCACGCGCAGCGCGATCGCGCCGCGCACCCGGCGCGCCATAATCGCCCGCCGTGGCCGTATCGAGAACTGGAGTTTGCGATGGACGTCGCTGAAGCTGCGTCGCCCACCCCGGATCTTCCGTCGTGCGGCGGCGGTGAAGCCTCGAATGGGATGGCCCGGATCGACTGGGCGGCGACTGAAATCGGCCCTGCAGCCAGCTGGTCGGCTGCTCTGCGCACGCTGGCGGCGCGGCTGGTCGCGCAGCTCGACCGGCAGCTGGGCGAAGCCTGGGCGCAGCGTGAGCGCGAACGGCTGCAGCAGCTGTTTGCCCAGTCTCCCGGCTTCATGGCGACGTTGGAAGGTCCGGATCACGTCCACGACCTGATGAACCCGGCCTATCGCCAGTTGATCGGGCATCGCGACCTGACCGGGATGGCGGTTCGCCAGGCCTTCCCGGAAATCGAAGGACAAGGCCTTTTCGAGCTGCTGGACCGGGTGTACGCGACCGGCGAGGCCCACAGCGGCCTGGCGACGCCGATCTCCTTCCGGCCGCGTGCCGGTGCCAAGCCGGAGCAGCGCTTCGTCGACTTCGTCTTCCAGCCGATGCGCGACCGCAACCACCGGGTGCACGGCATCTTCCTGCAAGGTTCGGATGTCAGCGCCTGCGTGCTGGCCGAGCAGCGGCTGCGCCGCGCCCAGCAGGCTGGCGGTGTCGGCACCTTCACGCTCGACCTGACGACCGATCGGGTGTCGGGAACGGCGGAGTTCTTCCGCATCTTCGGGCTGCCCGAATGCGGTGAGGTGGCGGCCGCCGACCTGGAGGCGCTGGTGCTGTCCGGGGATGCGGCGCTGCGTTCGGCGTCGACGCCGCCCGGCGACCCGAGCGCTGCACAGGATGTCGAGTACCGGGTGCGCCGCCGCAGCGACGGTGCCGTGCGCTGGATCGCGCGCCGTGCCGAATACGAGCGCGACGGCGATGGTCGAGCCACCTCGCTGGTCGGCGCGGTGCTCGACATCACCGAGCGCAAGGCGGCACAGGCGGCGCTGGCCGAGAGCGAAAACCAGTTCCGCACCCTGGCGCAGGCGCTGCCGACCCATGTCTGGACGGCACGCAGCGACGGCCGCCTCGACTGGCTGAACGACCGCCTGTACCAGTACACCGGCATGGCGCCGGGCGAACTCGACGGCGAGGCGTGGACTCACGTCGTGCATCCGGACGATGTCGCTGGCGCCGGCGAACGCTGGGCGGCCGCGATTGCCGGCGGCCAAGCCTACGAAGTCGAATTCAGGCTCCGGCGCGCCGATGGCGCGTTCCGCTGGCACCTGACGCGCGCGTTGCCGCTGCGCAGTGCCGAGACCGCGACCATCCGCTGGATCGGCACCAACACCGACATCCACGAGCGCAAGCTGGCCGAGGCGCGCAGCAACCGCGACCGGGACCGCATCTGGTCGCTGTCGCAGGAAATCATGCTGGTATGCGATTTCGGCGGCACGATCACCGCGGTCAACCCGTCGGCGACCCGCCTGCTCGGCTGGGCCGAGCACGAGCTGGTCGGCCAGACGCTGGCGTCGTTCCTGCATCCGGACGACCTGGCGCGCACGGCGGCCGAGGTCGATCGGCTGGCACGCGGGGAAACGACGATCTCGTTCGAGAACCGCTATCGGGCGCGCGACGGCAGCCACCGCCTGTTCGACTGGACCGCGGTCCCGGACGCCGGCCGCATCCATGCGGTCGGACGAGATGTCACGCGCGAGCGGATGGCCGAGGAATCGCTGCGCCAGTCGCAGAAGATGGAAGCGGTGGGCCAGCTGACCGGTGGCGTCGCGCACGACTTCAACAACCTGCTGAGCATCATCCAAACCTCGATCGAACTGCTGCGCCGGCCCGAGATCAACGACGAGCGACGCCAGCAGTTCATGGGCTCGATCTCGCGCGCGGTCGATCGCGCGGCCAAGCTGACCGGCCAGCTGCTCGCCTTTGCGCGCCGCCAGTCGCTGCACCCGACCGACCTCGACGCCGCCGCCAGCGTGCGTGCGGTGAGCGAGATGATCGGCACGCTCGTCGGCGCGCGCATCGATGTCGTGCTGCGGGTCGGCAATGGCTGCCAGGTGCATGCCGATCCGAGCCAGTTCGACGCCGCGATCGTCAACATGGCGGTCAACGCCCGGGACGCGATGAACGGTGCCGGCCAGTTGACGGTCGACGTGCGGCGCACCGATGCGATTGCGCCGACCGGCGCCCATCCGGCGATCGCGGGCGACTTCGTCGTCGTCTCGCTGACCGACACCGGGACCGGCATCGCGCCCGAGCACCTGGAGCGGATCTTCGAGCCCTTCTTCACCACCAAGCAGGTCGGGCTCGGCACCGGGCTCGGCCTGTCCCAGGTGTTCGGCTTTGCCAGGCAGTCCGGTGGGGAGGTCCGGGTCGAAAGTGAGGTCGGACGCGGCAGCCGCTTCATGCTGTACCTGCCGCGCGCCAGCGCCACGCCGGTCGCCACCGAGGCGCCTGCGCCGCCCGAAGCCGTACCGGGCGGCAGCGGCGAGACGGTCCTGGTGGTCGAGGACAACGCCGAACTCGCCGCGTCGGTGGCCGAGACGCTGCACGAGATCGGCTATCGGGCCACGATCGCGACCAGCGCCGAGTCGGCGCTGACCGAGATCGAACGATCGCCGGACCGGTTTGCGCTCGTCTTCACCGACGTCGTGATGGCCGGGATGAACGGGATCGAATTCGCGCAGGCGGTGCGCGAGCGCTTCCCGGCCATCCCGATCGTGCTGTCGAGCGGCTACAGCGAGGTGCTGGCGCGCCAGCACGATCACGGCTTTCACTCTGCTGTCCAAGCCCTACTCGCTGGACGCGCTGTCGCGCATGCTGCACCTGGCGTTGCACGAGCGCGGCGCGCCGGCGGCGCGGGCCGGCGCCTCGATCGACTCGGTTGCTGCCAGTTTCTGCGAACCCGGGATGCGTCGCGAGCAGGCGCGTCAGCTGTCGCTCGACCGGCTGCTGATCGTCGACAGCGACGCCGAGCCCGCCTACGACGACCTGACACGCATGGCCGCCGCGCTGTGCGATGCGCCGATCGCCCTGATCTCGCTGATCGACCGCGAGCGCCAATGGTTCAAGTCGCGCATCGGGCTGCAGGCCAGCCAGACGCCGCGCGAACATGCCTTCTGCGCCCATGCGATCGAGCAGCCGGAGGTGGTGATGGTCGTGCCGGACGCGAGCCGCGATGCGCGTTTTCGCGACAACCCGCTGGTCATCGGCGACCCGCACCTGCGCTTCTATGCGGGCGCACCACTGGTCGGCTCCGATGGCCATGCCCTCGGCACGATCTGCGTCCTCGACAGCCGCCCGCGCGAGATCGGTGCCGACAAGCTCGAACTGCTGCGCCTGCTCGCCGACCAGGCGGTGCGGCGCATGGAACGGCGGCGGCGCGACCTGCTGGCGGCCGAACAGACCGCTCGGAACGATGCAGACACTCAATGAAATGCTGCAGCGCCGGCTGCTGACGCCAGGGCAGCACCGGGACATCGGTGCCTGGATCGCGCAGGCCCGGACGCCGGAGGCGATCCTGCAGATGCCCGAGCCGCTGTGGCGCGCCTTCAGCCTGGCCAGCGTACTGATGAACCTGGATGCCGACCTGACGCAGCCGCCGCTGCTTGCCCACCCCGACGACTGAACAGCGAGCGCTCGATCAGCGCCAGTCCGGTGCCAGCGCGGCCGGCGTGTCGTGCCCGTCGACCCGGGTGACGGTGCGATCGGCTGCCGTGTCGGCACGCGCCGGCGCCGCCTGGTACAGCGCGGCCAGCCGGGCGTCATCGACCTGTCCGATCGGCAGGTCGAAGGCGATCCGCCCATCCTTCAGCCCGATCACCCGCTCGGCCAGCAACGGCAGCAGCGCCGGGTTGTGCACCACGCTGACGAGCGTCGCTCCGCCGGCAGCGGCGCCGAGCAGGCGGCAGATCTCGTCCGCCGCGGCCGGATCGAGGCTGGCGGTCGGCTCGTCGGCCAGGATCAGGCGCGGCCGCTGCAGCAGCATGCGCGCGATCGCGAGCTTCTGGCGCTCGCCGCCGGACAGCTGGTCGGCGCGGCGGCGTGCATGGCCGCTCAGCCCGACCCGCAGCAGCGCCACCTCGGCGGCGGCGACCTCGGTGCGCGGATACAGGCGCAGCCAGCTGCGCCAGCCGGGCACGCGCGCCAGTGCGCCGATCAGCACATTCTCGAGCGCGCTCAAGCGCTGCACCAGGTGCAGTCCCTGCATCACATGGCCGACCTGCTGCGCGCAGCGCGCGCAGTCGGCGCGTCGGCGTGCCGGCGTGGCCGAGCCGGTGCCCGAGCACCTCGATCCGACCCTCGACCGGTGTCACGAAGCCGTTCAGGCAGCGCAGCAGCGTCGACTTGCCTGCGCCGTTGGGGCCGATCAGCGCCACCCGCTCGCCGTCACCGATGCGCAGGCGGTCGACCGCCAGCGTGGTGCGTGCACCGGAAGCGGCAGCGCACCTGGTCCAGGCTGACGACGAAACGCTCCATCACAGCAGCGCGCGCCGGATGCGCCGGCTGATCATGTCGAAGACGACCACCATCGCGACCACCACCAGCAGGATCGTCGCCAGCCGTCCCCACTGGAACAGCGCCGTCGCCTCCGAGATCAGCAGGCCGAGTCCGCCGGCTCCGATCAGACCGAGGATGGTCGAGTCGCGGATGTTGTACTCCCAGATGTAGAGGTGGCTCGATACGAACTGCGGCAGCACCGCCGGCCAGATGGCCTGGGAGAAGACCTGCACCGGGCCGGCACCGACCGCCTGCACCGCTTCGACCGCCGCCATGTCGAGCGTCTCGATCGCCTCGGCGTACAGCTTGCCGTAGGTGCCCATCGAATGCAGCGCGATCGCCAGGATGCCGGCGGTCGGACCGAGGCCGACGATGCCGACCAGCACCAGCCCGAAGACCAGGGTGTGGATGGCGCGGGTGACGTTGAGCAGCGCGCACGCGAGCCCCAGGCAAGCGGCGCCGGCGCGCGCAGGTTGCGCGCCGCCAGGATGCCGAACGGCAGCGCCAGCGCCGCCGCCAGCAGCGAGCCGAGAGTGGCGATGCGCAGCGTCGTCCAGCTCGCCTCGACCAGCGCGGCCAGGAAGCTGCGCTCGCTCGCCCGCCGGTCCTCGACGCGCAGCAGCGTGCCGTCGTCACTGCGGAATTCGAGGTTCGGATTGCCGAACCAGACATCGAGAAAACTCGGGCTGGAAAACTCGCCCACCGACTTGACCAGGTTGGCCCACGGATTGCGGCCGAACGACAGCTCGCCCGCCGACCACAGGGTCAGCAGGCACAGGGCGACCAGCGCCGCATAGGCGCCGACGAGGAGGGCAAAACGCCGCCGGCCGAACCCGCCGGACGGCATCGCCAGCGCAGTCATGCGCGGCGCCACCCGGTCGCCATGGCGGCAGCGCGCGCAGCGGCCGCAGCGGACGCGCTCATGGCGGGGTCAGCTTGCCGGTTGCCAGTCCGGCATCGCGGATCGGCTTGTAGTAGCCGTTGTCCTTCGAGACGAAGCCGGTGTAGTGGGTCGGCAGCAGGTCGGGCTGCGTCTTCAGCTGCGTTGCCGACGTCGGCCAGCGCCGCCTGCAACCGGGCGACGAAGGGCTTGTCCTGCGCCAGCGCCTTGCTCACCGCGAAGGCATCGTTGGGCAGCGGCGCCGAAGTCCAGATGATCTTCGAGCGCTCGGCCTTGATCAGTCCCTGCTCGATCATCGCGTCGCGGTTGCGGTTGTAGTCGGCGCCAGCGTCGAGCTGCCCGGCGGCGACCTGCGTCTCGATCGCCTGGTGCTTGGTGTACAGCAGCCGGGAGAAGAAGCGCTCGGGAACGATGCCCTGCTGCTGGAAATGGTGCAGCGGGATCAGGTAGCCCGAGGTCGACCCCTTGTCGCCGAAGGCGAAGCTGCGGCCTTTCAGGTCGGCGATGCGTTCGATGCCGGAGTCCGGGTGTGTCACGATGATCGCGAAATATTCGGGCTTGCCCTGGTACAGGATGGTCGACACCGCCTGCGCGCCGGCGGCATGGTTGGCCAGCACATAACCCCATGGACCCATCAGCGCCATGTCGGTCTCGCCATTGGCGAGCGACTTGGCCAGACCCTCCCAGCTGTCGACGGTGCGCAGTTCGACCGGCCGGCCGAGCCGTTCGGAAAGGTGTCGGGCGAGCGGCCGGTAGGTCGCATCGTTGCGCTCCTGGTCCGGCTGGAACAGGCCGACGCCGAACTTGAGCGGTTCGACGGCGTGGGCGAAGCCGGTGGCGAGCAGCAGCGCCGAGGCGGCAAGCAGCGAGCGGAGGATGGTGGGCATGTCGGTATTGGAAGTCGTTGCGCGGAACGGGCGCGAATGCGCCCCGGGAGCGCATCGCATGCCCGGATGTCGCACCGGACCGGTCCGGTCTTTCACCGGATTCGGCCGAAGTCGTTTTTCAACACGGAGGTTCGGAGGAAACGGAGGGTCACGGAGAAATCGACATCCCATGGCCCTCCGTGTCCCCGTGTCTCCGTGTCTCCGTGTCTCCTGTTGAAGCTTTTGTTTCTTCAGAGGCTGGCAGCAGACCACCGAGCCAGCCTCGTCAGCCCGATCGGCCGCCGATCCACCCGAGCCGCGCCGAGATCTCGGCCGCCGCGCTGCGCACCGCCACGGCCGCCGGCGAGTCCCACTCGGCCGGCACCTGGTCCTGGTGACCGAGCAGGGTGACCACGATCGCAGGCACCCCTTCATGGTCGAAGGCCGGCGCGCTGAATGCGTTCACGCCCGGCATCGGCCGCCCGACCGCGCGCGCGACGCCGTGCGCGCGCATCTCGGCGACGATCTCGCGCAGCTCGTCGGCCCGACCGGCCAGCGTGGCCGGTGCCGCATCGGACAGGTCGCCGAGTGCACCGCTCATCGCCTCGAGCAGCTTGTATTCAGGCAACAGGGCGGAAAAAGCGCGGCCGGTGGCGGTGCCGAAGATCGACATGACGGTGCCGGCGCGCATGCTGACGTGCAGTGGCTGGCGCGCCTCGATCATCCGCACCACCGTCGGCCCGAAGTTGCCCCAGACCGCCAGTGCCACCGCCAGGCCGGTCGATTCGGCCAGCCGCTCGGCGATCGGGGTTGCCGCCTTGAGCGGATCGAGCTGGGCCAGGCAGGTCAGGCCGAGTTGCAAAGCCGCCGGACCGAGCGCGTAATGGTCGGTGGCGGGGTCGCGGGCGACGAGCTGCAGCTTGCCGAAACCAACCAGATACGGATGGGCGCGCGACGCCGTCAAGCCGGCGCGTGCGGCCAGGTCCTTCAGGCTCATCGGCAGTCGACTGCCCGCCAGCGCCAGCAGCAGGCGCCCACCGACCTCGACCGACTGCACCGATCGCTGAATCTTTTCCTCGCCAGCTTCACTTGCTTCGTTCATTTGCCATCGCTCCCTGAACACAGTTTGCCTATCGCAAACGAGTTTGACAATAACGAAGCAGGCCTATAAACTGCAAACCAGTTTGTCATTAGCGAATCCAGCTGCTTGCGCGGCTGCCATCAGGAGACGTCCATGTCCAAGGCCTTTGCCTCCCAAGCCGACCTCGAAGTGAAGAAGGTCAGCTTCACCAAGCTGTCCGACAACGCCTATGCCTATACCGCCGAGGGCGACCCGAATACCGGGATCATCATCGGCGACGACGCGGTGATGGTGCTCGACACCCAGGCCACGCCGGTGATGGCGCAGGACGTGATCCGGCGCATCCGCGAGGTGACCGACAAGCCGATCAAGTACGTCGTGCTGACCCACTACCACGCGGTGCGCGTGCTCGGCGCGAGCGCCTACCAGCCGCAGCAGATCATCGCCAGCCAGGACACCTACGACCTGATCGTCGAGCGCGGCGAACAGGACAAGGCGAGCGAGATCGGCCGTTTCCCGCGCCTGTTCAATGCGGTCGAATCGGTGCCGCCCGGCATGACCTGGCCGACCATGACCTTCACCGGCAAGATGACGATCTGGCTCGGCAAGCTCGAGGTGCAGCTGCTGCAGCTCGGCCGCGGCCACACCAAGGGCGACACGGTGGCCTGGCTGCCGCAGCAGAAGATCCTGTTCAGCGGCGACCTGGTCGAGTTCGACGCGACGCCGTACGCCGGTGACGCCTACTTCGCCGACTGGCCGGCCACGCTCGACCGCATCGCCGAGCTCAGGCCGTCGGCGCTCGTCCCGGGACGCGGCGCGGCGCTGACGACACCCGAAGACGTGGCCAAGGCACTGGCCGGCACGCGCAGCTTCATCGCCGACGTGCACGAGAGCGTCAAGGCCGGGCGTGGCCGCCGGCAAGGACCTGAATGCGGTCTACAAGGAAACCTACGAGAAGCTGCACCAGCAGTACGGCCACTGGGTGATCTTCGACCACTGCATGCCGTTCGACGTGACGCGCTGCTACGACGAGGTGACCGCGCATCCCGATCCGCGCATCTGGACCGCCGAGCGCGACGTCGAGATGTGGAAGACGCTCGAGGCCTGAGGCCGACCCGGCACCGCAGAGAGGACCAGCCCGTGTCACATGCCCACCCGACCGCGGCGGTCGACTACCAGCGGATCGTCTTTCCGTACCGCCGCTGCGCCGACCAGGACGCCGAGCCGCCGGCGCGTCACCCGGTGGTCGTCGTCGGCGCCGGGCCGGTCGGCCTGAGCCTGGCGATCGACCTCGCCCAGCAGGGGACGCCGGTCGTGCTGCTCGACAACGACGACCGGCTGTCGAGCGGATCGCGCGCGATCTGCTTCGCCAAGCGCACGCTCGAGATCTTCGACCGCCTCGGCTGCGGCGACCCGATGGTCGACAAGGGCGTGTCGTGGAATGTCGGCAAGGTGCACTTCCGCGATCAGATGGTCTATCAGTTCGACCTGCTGCCCGAGGCCGGTCATGAGCGGCCGGCCTTCATCAACCTGCAGCAGTACTACGTCGAGGGCCACCTCGCCGAGCGCGCGGCGCAGCTGCCGCTGATCGACCTGCGCTGGAAGCATGCGGTGGTCGGCGCGACCCAGGACGGCGACCGGGTGCAGCTCGAGGTCGAGACGCCTGACGGCCGCTACCGCATCGATGCCGACTGGGTCGCCGCCTGCGACGGCGCGCGCTCGCCGCTGCGCGGCCTGCTCGGCCTGGAAAGCCACGGCCGCAGCTTCAAGGACCGCTTCCTGATCGCCGACGTGAAGATGCAGGCGGCGTTTCCGCCCGAGCGCTGGTTCTGGTTCGACCCGCCCTTCCACCCCAACCAGAGCGTGCTGCTGCACCGCCAGCCCGACGATGTCTGGCGAATCGATTTCCAGCTCGGCTGGGACGCCGATCCGGAAGTCGAGAAGCGGCCCGAGAACATCATCCCGCGGGTGCGTGCGCTGCTCGGTCGAGGATGCCGAATTCGAGCTCGAATGGGCGAGCGTCTACACCTTCGCCTGCCTGCGCATGGACAGCTTCTGCCACGGTCGGGTGCTGTTCGCCGGCGACTCGGCGCACGGTGTCTCGCCGTTCGGCGCGCGCGGCGCCAACTCGGGCGTGCAGGATGCCGACAACCTGGCCTGGAAGCTGGCGCATGTGCTGCGCGGCCAGGCCGGGCCGGATCTGATCGCGAGCTACGGCAGCGAGCGCGAATAGGCGGCCGACGAGAACATCCGCGCCTCGACCCGCGCCACCGACTTCATCACGCCGAAGAGCGAGATCAGCCGGCTGTTCCGTGACGCAACGCTCGATCTGGCGCGCAACCACCCGTTCGCCCGCAGGCTGGTCAACAGCGGGCGCCTGTCGGTACCGGCCACGCTGCACGGCTCGCCGCTGAACACGCCCGACGGCGATGCCTTCGAAGGCTCGATGGTCCCCGGCGCGCCGGCCGCCGACGCGCCATTGACCGGTGGGACACCGCACTGGCTGCTGCGCCGCCTGCCGCGCGACGGCTTTGCCGCGCTGCTGTTCGATGGCCCCGACACCGTCGCGCTGCGACGCGAGATCTGACGCCGGCGCCGAAGGCATCGTCGCGCTGCAGGTGATCGTGCTGCCGTGCGACGGCGTCGCCGCCCAGCGCTACGACGCCCGCCCCGGCACCGCCTACCTGCTGCGCCCCGACCAGCACGTCTGCGCCCGCTGGCGCGCCCCCACCGCCGACGCGGTCGCCGCCGCCTTGCGGCGCGCGCTGGGCAATTGACGTGACTACGTTCCTGCCGCAGAGGCGCCCGAGATGCATCTCGACACCGAGCCAAAAGTCGTGAATACCCTTTTCAACGCAGAGGCGCAGAGGTCGCAGAGGTCGCAGAGAAAAACAGGACAAGGATTTCCTCTGTGTCCTCTGCGTTCTCTGCGCCTCTGCGATGAAAAATTGAATTTGATGAGAGCAAGCTGAGATGCACCTCAACACCCAACCCAACCTCGATGCGCCCGACGACTTCTACGAGGCGCTGATCGATGCGCACCGCGACCTGAGCTCCGAGCAGAGCCACGCGCTGAATGCGCGCCTGGTGCTGCTGCTGGCCAACCACATCGGCAGCCTGCCGGTGCTCAGGCAGGCGCTCGAGGCGGCGCGCGCGAGCGGCGAGACCGCTTCCTGATCCACGAAAGGCATCCAACATGAACCGAGACGATGCGGCACCCCACGCCGCCACTGAGCGGCTTCGGCAACCACTTCGCGACCGAGGCGGTGCCCGGCGCGCTGCCGCAGGGCCGCAACAGCCCGCAGCGCGCGCCGTTCGACCTCTATCCCGAGCTGGTCTCGGGCAGCGCCTTCACCGCGCCGCGCCACGAGAACCGGCGCAGCTGGCTGTACCGGCGCCAGCCGTCGGTGGTGACCGGCAGCTACCAGCCGTTCGACCTGCCCGACTGGACCAGCGGCGCCCACGGCGAGCACGGGCGCGCGCCGCTGATCCCGCCCGATCCGCTGCGCTGGAGCCCGTTCGCCATCCCCGATGCGCCGACCGACTTCGTCGACGGCCTGCACACCGTCGCCGCCAACGGCGACGTCGAGGCGCAGACCGGCATCGCCGCGCTCGTCTATGCCGCGAACCGCTCGATGGAGCGGCGCGCGCTCGTCAATGCCGACGGCGAGATGCTGCTGGTGCCGCAACAGGGCCGCCTCGTCGTCACCACCGAGCAAGGCGTGCTCGACGTCGCACCGGGCGAGATCGCGCTGCTGCCGCGCGGCCTGGCGTTCAAGATCGCCCTGCCCGACGGACCGTCGCGCGGCTATGTCTGCGAGAACTACGGCGCGCCGTTCCGCCTGCCCGAACTCGGCCCGATCGGCTCCAACGGCCTGGCCAATGCGCGCGACTTCCAGGCGCCGCACGCCCGCTTCGAAGAACCCGGCGGCGGTGACTACGAGCTGGTCGAAAATTCGGCGGCCGCCTGTGGCGCAACCAGCATCGCGGCACGCCGTTCAACGTGGTCGCCTGGCACGGCAACCTGGCGCCGCTGAAGTACGACACCGCCAATTTCATGGTCATCGGCTCGATCAGCTTCGACCACCCGGACCCGTCGATCTTCACCGTGCTGACCTCGCCATCGGACACGCCCGGCACCGCCAACTGCGACTTCGTGATCTTCCCGCCGCGCTGGCTGGTCGCCGAAGACACCTTCCGCCCGCCCTGGTACCACCGCAACCTGATGAGCGAGTTCATGGGCCTGGTGCACGGCGAGTACGACGCCAAGCCCGAGGGCTTCAAGCCGGGCGGCGCCTCGCTGCACAACTGCATGGTGCCGCACGGCCCGGACGCCGATGCCTTCGAGCGCGCATCCAGCGCCGACCTCAAGCCGCACAAGCTCGACAACACGCTGGCCTTCATGTTCGAGAGCCGCTACCGCTTCGTGCCGACCTCGTACGCGATGAACGGCGGCGTCGCTCGACCCCGCCTATGCGCAATGCTGGGCCGACCTGCAGGACCACTTCAAGCCATGACGATCGACGCCACCCACGATCCCGCGCTGCGCAGCTGGGTCGAATCGGCCAACGACGCGCAGACCGACTTCCCGATCCAGAACCTGCCCTTTGGCCGCTTCCGACGCGCCGGCAGCAGCGAGTCGTGGCGCATCGGCGTCGCGATCGGCGACCAGATCCTCGACCTGCGCGAGGCCGCCGATCGCGGCCGCTGGGATGCATCGATCGCGCCGCTGCTGGTCCCGTTGGCCGACGGCCGGCTCAATCCGCTGATGGGGCAGTCGGCCGCGGTGCGCAGCGCACTGCGCCGCGAGCTGTCGCGCGCGCTGGCCGAAGGCAGCGACCAGCAGCCGGCGCTCCAGCCCTGCCTGGTGCCGGCCGCCGAGGCCGAGATGGCGCTGCCGTGCGAGATCGACGACTACACCGACTTCTACACCGGCATCCACCACGCCACCACGGTCGGCAAGCTGTTCCGCCCCGACAACCCGCTGCTGCCGAACTACAAGTGGGTGCCGATCGGCTACCACGGCCGCGCCTCGTCGATCGGCGTCAGCGGCCAGCGCTTCCCGCGCCCGCTCGGCCAGACCGCCGGCGGCGAGGACGGCACGCCGAACTTCGGTCCGAGCCAGCGGCTCGACTACGAACTCGAACTCGGCTTCCTGGTCGGTCCGGGCAACGCGCTCGGCGAGCGCGTCACCATCGCCGACGCACCGCAGCACCTGTTCGGCGTCACCCTGCTCAACGACTGGTCGGCGCGCGACCTGCAGGCCTGGGAATACCAGCCGCTCGGGCCATTCCTGGCCAAGAATTTCGCGACCACGCTGTCGCCGTGGATCGTCACCATCGAGGCGCTGGCGCCGTTCCGCAGCGCACTGGTGCGGCCGGCCGGCGACCCCCAGCCGCTGCCCTACCTCGACAGCGCGGCCAACCGCGAAGCCGGCGCGATCGACATCGCGCTCGAGGTCTGGCTGCAGACCGAGGCCATGCGCGAGGCCGGCGCCGCGCCGGTGCGCCTGTCGCGCTCGCGCAGCAGCGAGGCCGCCTACTGGACGCCGGCGCAGCTGCTGGCCCACCACACCGTCAACGGCTGCAACCTGCAGCCCGGCGACCTGCTCGGCTCCGGCACCTTGTCCGGCGCCGAGCCGGAGCAGGCCGGCTCGCTGCTCGAGCTGACGCCGGCGGCAAGCAGCCGATCACGCTGCCGAACGGCGAGACCCGGACCTTCCTGCGAGACGGCGACACGCTGATCCTGCGCGGCGCCTGCGAACGCGACGGCGCGCGCCGCATCGGTTTCGGCGAATGCGCCGGCACGGTTATCCCGGCGCGGCCGTGAGGAGGGTCCCGGGCAGGAGGGCCTTCAGGCCCGATGCGGACGTTGCCGGTCCGAGTGTCGGCGGCACGCGGCCATCGATCGCGCCTGAAGGCGCTCCTACAGAACGGCCGTGCAGCCTGATGCGGTGCGCGCACGCCGAGCACGTCACGTTCGGTGCGCTTCGGTATCGCGCCTGGAGGCGCTCCGACCCAACGGGCCGTGTAGGAGGGCCTTCAGGCCCGATGCGGTGCGCGCACGCCGAGCACGTCACGCTCGGGCGCTCCGGTATCGCGCCTGAAGGCGCTCCTACCCAACGGCCCAGGTAGGAGGGCCTTCAGGCCCGATGCGGTGCGCGCACGCCGAGCAGGTCGCACGACAGGCCGTGCAGGGAGGTCATCAAGGCGGGCCGCGGCGGCGCTGCTCGCGCAGCATGAACAGGTAGAGCTGCTCGACCTTGTCGCGCGCCCACGGGGTGCGGCGCAGCATCTTCAGGCTCGATGCGATGCTGGGATCGCTCTCGAAGCAGCGCAATGCGATCTGCTCGGCCAGTCCGGGCCAGCCGTAGTGCGCGACCAGGGCGCCGAGCATCGCCTCGAGCGTCACGCCGTGCAGCGGATTGCGCGGCTGCGCCGGCGGCGCCGACGGGTCGTCGGCGGCCGCCATCAGCGGTTGTCGCGTGGCGGACGTCCCGGAGCGGCCGGTCGGCCGGTCGGATCACGTTCGTCGCGCCCGCCGCTACGCGGACCGCGTCCGCCGCGCGGATCGCTGCGGCGATCACCGGCACGCTGATCGGGCCGCTGCGGCGGCCGCTGGTCGGTGCGCTCCGGGCGCGTCGGCGCCGGACGCGGCGCGAGTTCGCGTTCGGTCCGCGCGCGGGCCAGCACCGCCTCGAGCTCAGGTTGTGCGATGCGCTTGAGTGCGCAGAAATTGGCGGCGGTGAGCGTGGTCGTCTCGAAAGCGCGCAGCAGCGCCGCCCGCTCGCGCCGCGCCTCGGCTTCGGCCGCGGACTCGCGCGGTGCCGGCGGGGCGGCGTCGGTCACCGGCTGCGGCTGGGGCTGAGCCGGCTGGGGCTGCAGCTGCGGCTGGGGCTGCGGTCGCGTCTGCGGCCGGGACCCGCGATGCTCGCCGGGCGGCCGATCGCGTGGTGACGGACGCTGGCCGTCGCGCGGCGGGCGTGCATCGCGCGGGCGGTCCGGGTGTGCCTCGGGCTGCCCCTCGGCGGGCGGTGACTGCGGGCCCTCTCCCGCACCGTCGCGCCGACCCTCCGCCGGCGGCGGGCGCGGCCCACCGCGCGGTGCGGCACGCTGCGGGTCCCGCGGTCCCGGGCGCTGCGCCTGACGCTCGGCGGCACGCCGTTCGGCATGCAGGGCCTTGCGTCGATCGAGTTCGGCCCGTGCCGCGTCACGGTGCTCGTCCGAGACCGCACCCGCGTCGGCGCCATCGAGGTCGGCGCGCTGCGCAGCGGATGCCAGTGCGCGCAGATACGGATTCGAGGTGGTGTGCCGGTGCAGGAAATTCGACAGGCTGCGGCGCGTGAAGATGCCGGGTGCGCGCTGCTGGATATCGGCCTGGATGCGCAGCTTCAGCGGTTTGGGCGAGCCGGGCGTGAAGATCGCCGGAAACAGCTCGGCGAGCCGGGCGGCACAGGCCGCGGGCGAGAGTTCGGCAGGTCCGGGCGCCGGTGCATCGGCAGCCGGCACCTCGCCGACCGGGTCGGCACCGGCAGCAGACTGCTCGACAGCGGCCGCGCCGGTGACCTCACCCTCGGCTGCCGACGTGGCCCCACCGTCGCCGGCAGCCGCGCCGTGCGCGCCGCCATCGCGATCGGCATCGGCGTCGGCCTCAACCGCGGCGTCAGCCGCCTTGCCAGCGCCAGCGCCCTCGCCCGCAGCTGCAGCATCGGCTGCAACCGCGGATCCAGCCGCTTCACCACCGGCAGCATCGGTGTCGGTCGAACCATGTGCGGCCGCAACAGCACCAGCCTGATCGGAACCGTCGACACCGGTACCCGGCTCGGCCGGTGCATCGCTGCCAGCCGGTGCGGCCGAAGCAGCCGACGGCTCGACCGCGAGCGGCTTGTCACTCGAAAGGGCCGGAGCCGGCTGATGCGGCTGTTCGGGTTGCGGGGCTGCGATCGGTGGGTTGTCGGACACGGCGTGACGCTCGTCTGGCGCTGGGAAGATCGAATCGGGCATTGTCGCTGCAAGGCGCTGGCATCCGGTGCGCGGACGCGACACGCGGCGATTGCATTGACGGCCTGTAGGACGCTGCGTACATCGACTGGCGCCGCCGCCCGATGGCGCCCTGCCCGGCTGCGCACGACGATCATCACCCCCAGGCGTCGAGGACAACAACATGAGCATCACCACCATCATCCTGATCGTCCTGCTGCTGATGCTGATCGGCGCCCTTCCGGCCTGGCCGCACAGCCGCAGCTGGGGCTACGGTCCGAGCGGCGGCCTGGGGCTGGTGGTCGTGATCGTGATCGTGCTGCTGCTGATGGGCGTCGTCTAGAACCGCGCCAGCAGGCTTGCACACCGGCACCCGACCCCATGCAGTACCTGAAACGCACGCCGGCGTGGCTGGCGGCCTGGCTGGCCGCCGCGCTCGTGATCGGCTGCGGTGACACCGCCAAGCTGCCGGTGGCTGCCGGCATCGGGCCATCGCCGCAGCTGCCGCCGCCGCAGAAGTCGCTGATCCCGACAGTCAACATCGCGCCGGCCGATCGCTGGCCCGCCGGCACCCGGCCGGTGGCGGCCGCGGGCTGCGCGTCGATGCCTATGCCAGCGGACTCGACCACCCGCGCTGGCTGAAGGTGCTGCCGAATGGCGACGTGCTGGTCGCCGAGAGCAACCGCCCGCCGCGGCCGGAAGACAGCGCCACCAGCCTGAAGGGGCTGGTGATGAAGTGGATGATGAAGCGCGCCGGTGCCGGCGTTCCGAGCGCCGATCGCATCACGCTGCTGCGCGACGCCGACGGTGACGGCATCGCCGAGACCCGCTCGGTCTTTCTGCAGAACCTCCGTTCGCCGTTCGGCATCGAGCTGATCGGCAGCACGCTGTATGTCGCCAATACCGACGCGGTGGTGAGCTTTCCCTACCGCACCGGCGAAACCTCGATCAGCGCCGCACCCACCACGCTGGTCGAGCTGCCGGCCGGTCCGCGCAACCACCACTGGACCAAGAACATCATCGCCAATGCCGACGGCAGCAAGCTCTATGCGACCGTCGGCTCGAACAGCAACGTGGCCGAATTCGGCATGGCCGAGGAAGTCGGCCGGGCAGCCATCTGGGAGATCGACGTCGCCAGCGGTCGGCACCGCATCTTTGCCTCCGGCCTGCGCAACCCGAACGGCATGGCCTGGACCGGCCAGGGCAGCACGCTGTGGACGGTCGTCAACGAGCGCGACGAGATCGGCAGCGACCTGGTGCCCGACTACCTGACCTCGGTGCGCGACGGCGGCTTCTACGGCTGGCCGTACAGCTATTTCGGACAGCATGTGGACGCGCGGGTCGAGCCGCAGCGGCCCGATCTGGTGTCACGCGCGCTGGTGCCGGACTATGCGCTCGGCGCCCACACCGCGTCGCTCGGTCTGGCCTGGTCGGGCGGCACCAGCCTGCCGGCGCCCTTCACGCAGCGGCATGTTCATCGGCCAGCACGGCTCGTGGAACCGGCGCCCGCACAGCGGCTACAAGGTGATCCACGTCCCGTTCAGCGGTGACCGCCCGAGCGGCGCGGCACCGATCGATGTGCTGACCGGCTTCCTCAGCGACGACGGCAAGGCACGCGGCCGGCCGGTCGGCGTTGCACTCGACAAGCAGGGCGCGCTGCTGGTCGCCGACGATGTCGGCAACGTGATCTGGCGCGTCAGCGCGGCGCGCTGATTACCCCAGTGGTCTCTGTGGCCCCTGCGTTGGGAGCGTTTCCAACACGGGGGTACGGAGGGCACGGAGGGCACGGGAATACAGATCTTCAACGCAGAGGCGCAGAGGACGCAGAGGTCTTTGAGCGTTTCAGCGGCCTCATCTACGGTCCGGTCTGGCCTTGACTGGTAGGAGGGCCTTCAGGCCCGATGCGGTCTGCTGGGGGCGGTCGGATTATTCGGCGGACGCGGCGGATCGCGCCTGAAGGCGCTCCTACAAAATGCCCGCGAGCATGCTGGTGCGCGCGGTCACGCACGCCGCCTCACACGCAGCCGGCCGCTCCGGCGCGTGTGAAGCGCACGCCGGCGGGGATGTGGCCGGGCGTGCCGATGGACTCCACCTCGAGCTGGTCCGGATGGGCGGTCAGGCGGGCATCGTGCACGCCGTGTGCGCGCAGCGCGGTGCCGTCGATGCGGCCGTCGAAGACCATCACCGGCGTCGGCGCATCGCGTCGCGACAGGGTCGCCGAGAAGGTCTGGAAGCGCTGCGTCACGTCGAGCCGGGCGTCGCCTGCGCACCAACTGCCAGCCACCCATGCCGGAACGATCCACAGGTGCAGCGTCGAGTGCTTCTCGCGCCCGATGCGCTTGTCGGGCGCCTCGATGCGGCGCGTGCGATCAGGCGCCCAGTCACCCATGTCCCAGTCGTGCGAGACGATGCGCGTGCCGGGCTGCAGATCGAGCAGGCGCGGCCGCAGCTGCAGGTTGACCGCTGGCAGCAGGTACATCGTGACCACGCTGGCGCGGCGTCAGGTCGGTGGCGAACAGATCCTGCTCGACGAACTCGACCCGTTGCCCGACTCCGGCCCGGCGGGCGTGGTCGCGGCTCGCACGCACCAGGTCGCCGACGATCTCGACGCCCTGCCCGCTGGCACCGAAGCGACGCGCCGCGGTGATGACGATCCGGCCATCGCCCGACCCGAGGTCGATCACATGGTCGGCCGGCCCGACAGCCGCCAGCTCGAGCATCGCGAGCGTGACGTTGTCGGGCGTGGTGATGAACGGCACCTCGTCCTGCGCCAGCGCGGCACCCGTGACGAGGCCGAGACAGGCGAGCAGTCGGCGCAGCATGGCGCGATCGTAGCGCGCTACGCCAGCGCCTCGGCCAGCGGGCTGCGCAGGCGCTCGCGCACCAGCGCCACGAACTGGTCCACCGGCAGCGGCCGGCTGTACAGAAAGCCCTGGAAGGTGTCGCAGCCGACCTGCTGCAGTGTCTTGAGCTGGCCTTCGGTCTCGACCCCTTCGGCGGTCACCGTCATGCCCAGGCTCTGGCCGAGCTTGACGATGGTCTGCACGATCGCGAGATCGGCCTGCTGACCCGGCAGGTCCTTGACGAACGAGCGGTCGATCTTCAGCTCGTCGAGCGGAAAGCGCTTCAGGTAGGCGAGCGACGAATAGCCGGTTCCGAAGTCGTCGATCGACAGCGTCAGACCGAGCGCCTTGAGCTCGTGCATCTGCGACAGGCCGGCCGCGGTGTCGTCCATCAGCATGCTCTCGGTCAGCTCGACGATCAGCTGGCGCGCCGGCAGGCCGCTCGCGCGCATCGCCTCGGCCAGGTTGGCGCACAGGTCGCCCGACATGAACTGCGGCTTGGCCACGTTGATCGCCATCTTGAGCTCGCCCAGGCCGAGTGCCGCCCACTGCACCGCATCGCGGCAGGCCCGGTCCATCACCCACTGGCCGATGCCGTTGATCAGGCCGAGCTCCTCGGCCAGCGAGATGAACTGCAGCGGCGAGATCATGCCGTGCTCGGGATGCTGCCAGCGCACCAGCGCCTCGGCGCCGACGACCCGGCCGCTCGCCACGTCGACCTTGGGCTGGTAGTGCAGCACCAGCTCGCCGCGCGCGGCGGCGCCGCGCAGCTGCGAACCGAGCGTGAGCCGCTGCACCGACTTGGCATTCAGCTCGGCCGATGCAAACTTGTAGTGCGATGGGCCGAGCAGCGATGCGGCGGTGGCAGCCAGGTCGGCGCTCTTGCGCAGCGCCTGCGAGGATTCGCCGTCGGCCGGTGCAACCGCGATGCCGAAGGCGGCACCGGGCGCGACCACGTGCCGGTCGATCATCAGCGGCTCGCACAGCATCTCGATCGCGCGCTTGGCGACCGCCTCGACCGCATCGGTGTCGGTCAGCCCTTCGAGCACCAGCCCGAACTGCTCGCCCGACAGGCGCGCCACGCGCGGTGCCCGCTCGGCGTTGGTCGACCAGCTCGTCGGCGGATTCTCCTGCTGCGCGAAACGGTCGAGTCGGCTCGCGATCGCCCGCGCCAGCTCGTCGGCCATGCCCTGGCCGAGGCTCTCGCGCAGCTGGCGGTACTCCGGAATCGTGACGCTGAAATGCGCCACCAGGCCGCCGACATGCTCGAGCCGGTGCAGCATGTCGTCGATGCCGCGCTCGAACAGCCGGCTGTTCGGCAGGTTGGTCACCGCATCGAAATTGATCATGCGGTTGTGGTACTCGTGGAACGCGAGCGTGTTGCGCAGCCGCAGACCGAGTTCGCTCGGATCGACCGGCTTCGACAGGAAGTCGGTGGCGCCGAGCTGCAGCGCGCGCAGCTTGGACTTGGCATCGGTCGACGCGGTCAGCACGATCACCGGCGTGTAGCGGAACTCGCGTTCGGCGCGGATCGCCTCCAGCACCTCGAAGCCGGACATCTTCGGCATCATCAGGTCGAGCAGCAGCACGCGCGGCTGCTCGGCGCGCAGCATCGCGAGTGCCTGGCACGGATCGTTGCTGACGACGAAGTTGGCATAGCCCTCGTCCTCCAGGTAGGTCTGCACCAGCTCGGTCATCAGCGGCTCGTCGTCGACCATCATCACCTTGGCGTCGAGCAGCGGCGAGCGCGTGCCTGCGGAGACCGCTTCGGCGCCGTCGCCGAGCACATCCGGCACCGGGGTCGTTCATCATGTCGTCAGCTCCTCGGGCTCGCTCAGTGCAAGCCCCTGTTGTATGCGTTGATCGATTTCGTGCAGCTCGGCCATGGCACGTCCGGTCGCATCCGGCGTCGCCGTCGCGGGCGGCGAGTTCGAGCGCCTTCGACGGCTCGAACAGGTCGTCGTAGCCCATGCTGCCGCCGGCGCCCTTCAGCCAGTGCGCGAGTGCGGCCAGCTGGGTCATGTCGTCGGCCGCGACCGCCGCATCGGCTTCGGCCAGCTTGGCCGGCAACTGCAGCGCGAAGCGCTCGGCGATGCGCGCCAGCCGCGGGTGCGCAGCCAGGCGCGAGACCAGCGGCGCCATCACCGGCACGGCGGTCGACACCGGCAGCGAGCCCGCGACGCTCACCGGCACGACCGGGCGGCGGTCCGGTTCCGCCGCCGTGCAGGCGACGCCGTCCAGGCGCGCCGCCAGGTCGCCGATCAGCGCATCGACATCGACCGGCTTGGTCTGGAAGCCGCTGAAGCCGGCCTCCTCGAGTTCGGCCTCGAAGCCCTTCATTGCATTGGCGGTCAGCGCGATGATCGGCAGCGTGCAGCCGCGCCGGCGCAGTTCGCGGGTCGCCGTCTGGCCGTCCATCACCGGCATCTGCATGTCCATCAGGATCAGGTCGAACGATTCGAGCGCCACCCGATCGAGCGCGATCTGGCCGTTCTCCGCCTCGCTGACACGCAGTCCCACCTCCTCGAGCAGGATGCGCACCAGCTGGCGGTTTTCGTTGCCGTCGTCGACCACGAGCACATGGCGGTCCGGGAAGGTCCAGCGCGTCGGCAGCGCCGCCGCAACGGCCGCCTCGAGCGAGGCCTCGATGGCCGGCGGCGCCAGCAGCTCGATTCCTTCCAGGTCACCCGCGGGCAGCATCAGGTGGAAGGTCGTGCCGTGCCCGAACTCGCTGGTGGCGACGATGTCGCCGCCCATCGCGCGCGCAAAGCCGCGGCTGATCGTCAGTCCGAGCCCGGTCCCGCCGAAGCGCCGCGTCGTCGAGGCCTCGGCCTGGACGAAGGGCTCGAAGATCGACTCGAGCTTGTCGGCCGGGATGCCGATGCCGCTGTCGCTGACTTCGATCCGGTACAGCGCCGGCAGCGCCGCCTCCAGGCGCAGCACGACGCGCACGCTGCCGCGTTCGGTGAACTTGATCGCGTTGCCGACCAGGTTGGTCAGGATCTGGCGCAGGCGCGCCGGGTCGCAGCTCAGCGTCGCCGGCAGCGGGCCGGCGAATTCGAGCGCCAGCGCGAGGCCCTTCTGCTCGGCCCGTTCCTGCAGCGTGCGCACCACCTCGGCGGCGACGCGGTGCGGCGCGGTGGCGACCGACTCGGCCTCGAGCCGGCCGGCCTCGACCTTCGACAGGTCGAGGATGTCGTTGATCAGGTTCAGCAGGTGGCGTCCGCTCGAATGGATGATCTCGAGGTGGCGCGAGGCTTCGGCCGGGTTGCGCGACCCGCCGCGCCGCAGCACCTCGGTGAAGCCGAGGATCGCATTCATCGGGGTGCGGATCTCGTGGCTCATGTTGGCCAGGAACTGGCTCTTGGCCTGGTTCGCCGCATCGGCCTGTTCCTTGGCCGCCTGCAGCGCGGCGCCGCGCTGCTCGAGTTCGGTCACGTCCTGGAAGCTGACGACGACCGCCTGCACGCGGTTGGCGCTGCCGATCGCCGAGCAGTTGGCGCGCAGCGAATAGCGCACGCCGGCCTCGTTCTCGAGCGTCAGGTGCATGTCGCGCTGGGCGGTGCCGGACTGCAGCGCGCGCTGCCACGGGCTGTCTCGTCCTGTGCCAGCGCGCGCCGTCGGCAGTCGCTCCAGCGGAAGTCCGACGGCGAGCGGCCGACCAGCCGTGCCTCGTCGACGCCGAGCAGCAGGCTGGTCGACTTGTTGGCCAGCACGATCGTGCCGCTGTGGTCGAGCACGACCAGCCCTTCGGTCAGCGTGTCGTAGGCGGCGCGCACGCGCTGCGGCACCGCGCGCGACGGATCGAGCTCGCGCAGCATGCGGCGCAGGTAGCCGAGGAACAGCACGCAGCACAGCGCAAACACGAAGCCCGACAGCCGCAGGCTCGGGTCGTGCAGATGGCCGATCCAGCCGGCCGGGCGCAGCGGCGCGAAGCGCAGCTCGACCTGGCCCCAGGCGGCGCCGTCCTGCCACAGCGGCACCACGATCTCGGCATCGGTCGACTGGCTGCGCGCGCCGGTGCTCCCAGTGCGCGGCGTGCTCGCTGCACGTCGACCAGCAGCTGCCCGGCGGCGGAGCGCACGCCGATCGACAGCAGGTCGGGCGCGCGCTTGCTGCACCAGCTCGAGCGTCTCGCGCAGCGCCTGCGGCTCGCGCCTCGTCGAGCAGCAGCGAGGCGAGCAGCGCGGTCGATTCCGCCATCGCCGCGCGGTGCTGGCGCGTCAGCGCCTCGCCGTCCGGAATCAGGCCGAGCCAGGCGCGCCGACAGCACGACGCCGACGGTCAGCGCGGCCAGGCCGAGCGCCAGGTGGACGCGGCTCGACAGGCGCCGCAGCAGGTCCGGAATCTCATCGTGTCCGGCCTCGATGGCGTCGACCGGTCGCACGGTGCGGCGGCACCGGCGCTGGCGGCGTCGGCTGCGCTGGCGTCGAACAGCTGCTCGACATCGGCTCGTCGGCCTCGCCGCGCCGCCAGCGCCCGCGCAGCCGCTTCTTCACCGCGCCGGCGGCGGCCAGCACCGGCATCGGATCGATCATCTGCCACGCCGGCAGCGCCGACAGCATCGAGCTGACCAGCACGCCACCGCGCACCAGCCACACCACATAGCCGATCGACAGGCCGCTGGTGATCGCCAGGCTCGACGCCATCAGGTTGCGCTGGTCCTGGCCGAGGTCCTTCATCTGGTGCTTCAGGTCGTCGAAGCGGCGCAGCAGTTCGTCGTTGCGCAGCAGCTGCAGGGCGTCGCTGATCGACAGTTCGCTGAACGCCGCCGGAGCGATGTCGACCGCCGGTCCTGGCGGCAGCGGCGGCGACGCCACCGGGGTCACCGGCTCGACCGCGGCTTCGCTGACGTCGACGACGAACAGCGCCTGCGCGGTGGCGCCTGCGGCATCGGTAACGGTCACGCGCACGGTCATGACGCCAATATCGGCTGCCGCCGGGTCGCCCTTGAATGTCAGGCTCGCGGAATCGAAGCCGAGCCAGGTCGGCAGCGCCGATCCGTCGGCCAGGGTCGCGGCGTAGCCGAGCCGATCGCCGACGTCCGGATCGACGAAGCTGCCGCCCGCCAGCTCGAACTCGAGCCGCTGGCCGACTGGCACCACCTGATCCGACGGCGGCTGCACCAGCCGCGGCGCGTCATTCACCGGCAGCGACGCGCAGCGCCAACGTGGCGGTGGCCGCGCTGCAGGCGCTGGCGGCGCCGCCGCGCGACGCATCGGCCAGCTCTCCCGCGCTGCCGGGCGTCACGCCAGCCGGCGATCTCGCGCGGCGCGCTGCACCAGCGTGGCGGCATCGAGCCGCACCCCGCCCAGCTGCAGCATCGCATCGCCACCGTGCGCGAGCAGATGGACCGCACCGATAGCCGATCGGGCACGGCGGTTCGACGGATTGCCGACATGTAGAGCGCGCCGGCAACCGGAAAAGACCGGGCTACAGCGGTCGGGTTACCGTGCGCTTGTTCGCGCCTGCTGCTGCGGTGGGTACGAGCGGCGCAGCCACCGCCGCGGCCGAACCGGCCTCCGGCGCCGCCTCGGGCTTGGGCAGATCCGCCTTGCAGCGCAGCCCGGCGGGCAGCTTGTTGCCCGGATTGGGCAGCGTCAGCCGCACCCGGAAGCTGTTGCTGGCGGCGTCGAGCACGCGGTCGACGTGGCGCACGGTCGCGACCACCGACTCGACCCCCGGCAGCTCGGGCCGGATCGTCAGCTTGTCGCCGGGCGACAACATGCCGAACTGGGCGGTCGGCACCATCAGCTCGACGCGCAGCGGATCGATCACCGCCACACGCAGCAGCGGACGGTCCTCGACCCGCTCGCCGAGGTTGACGAAGCGCTCGACGACCACACCGTCGAACGGGCTGCGCACCGAGCGCAGACCGAGCTGCGCATCGGCAACCCGGCGCTCCTCGACCCAGATCTGCTTCTGGCTGCGCGTCTGGCTCAGCTTCTGGCGCGCCAGCTCGAGCTCGCCGGCGGCCTGATCGACCGCCTGGCTGGAAACGAAATTCTGCTTCACCAGCGCCTCGGCGCGGCGCATCTTCTGCTCGGCCAGTTCGACGCTGGCACGCGCTGCCAGCACGTCGGAATCGACCTGGGCGCGGGTTGCGGCGACGCTCGCATTGGCGCGCTCGACCTCGGCGCGCAGGCCGAGCAGGAGCTGGTTCTTCTTCACCAGCTGTCCGCGCTCGACCTCGATCGATTCGACCAGCCCGACCACCTGCGATCCGACGTCGGCGACGCGGTCCGGCTCGATCAGGCAACCGAGCGGCTTGGCGGGCGGCTGCGGCGGCGCGGCCGCGGCGGACAGCACCACCAGGCCACCTGCCACGACCGCCGCAACGCGCCGGATGAACGGCGCGACGCCGATGGCAGTCTGCGCGGGCGCGCTGGACGGGTGGTGGAGATGGAGGGTCGTATCCATGCGGGGAAGTTTGGCGCTCGGGATGCACCGCCGAAACCGGAATAAGCCGTCCGAATGCGGTGCATCTGTCAATGAAGGACCGGCCGCCGAAACAGCGCAGGGCCGATGGACCTGTATCGGCTGCGGACATCCGGACTTGAGGCGCAGCCGGTGCGCCGACGGTAGTCCGAAGCTCCGCACCGGGGCGTGCACGGCTATTTGCGATCGAATCGGAATGTCGTCGCCGCATTCTTGTAGGAGGGCCTTCAGGCCCGATCCGCTGTCTGCACGCCCCACCGCAACCCGGCGCCGACGCACCGCCCGTGCCGCTCAGCGAAGTCGGTCTCGGCTGGCGCCTCGACTCCCCTGCGGTGCTCGGCGCTTTCCATTCGCGTCCCGAGCGGTCCGTGTGGGATGGGCTCGCTGTCCATCCAGAAACCGCCAGCCAGATCAAGCACGTCGATCGCGTACACAGAACGCACCGCGCCCGACGGCAGGAGCGCCTTCTGGCGCGATACCGAAGCGCCCCGAACGCGGCGCGAGCGGGTGTGCGCGCGGCGCATCGGGCCTGAAGGCCCTCCTACAAAAGATCACGGCCTGTCCCGGCCGCATCGGGCCTGAAGGCCCTCCTACAAAAATCACGGCCTGCCCCGGTAGGAGCGCCTTCAGGCGCGATACCGAAGTGCCCCGAGCGCCGCATGCGCCGCACCGCATCGGGCCTGAAGGCCCTCCTACAAAGATCACGGCCTGTCCCGGTAGGAGCGCCTTCAGGCGCGATACCGAAGTGCCCCGACCGCCCGCACTGCGCGCACCGCATCGGGCCTGAAGGCCCTCCTACAAAGATCACGGCCTGTCCCGGTCGCATCGGGCCTGAAGGCCTTCCTACACGGGCCGGGTCGACCCGCGCCGGGTGACGTCTGCGCCGGGGGTGGGTTGGTCGCCGTCGAAGAGTTGCTCGACCTGGTCGCCATCGGGGCCGGGCGCGCCGCCGAACCAGCGGCTGCGCCGGCGTGGTGCCGCGCCACCGGCGGCCAGCACCGGCAGTGGGTCGATCAGCTGCCAGGCCGGCAGCGCCGACAGCATCGAGCTCACCAGCACACCACCGCGCACCAGCCAGACGACATAGCCGAGTGACAGTCCGCTGCCAACCACCAGGCTCGACCCCAGGACACGCCGCTGCTGTTCGGCGAGGTCGCGCATCTGGTGGCGCAGGTCTTCGAAGCGGCGCAGCAGTTCGTCGCTGCGCAGCATCTGGACCGTGGAGCTGAGCTGCAGCTCATCGAATTGCGCTGCCGGCAGCACGGCCAGGATGGCATCGCTGCGGCTGCCCGTGCTCGGGCTGGTGTCGTCGTCCGCAGACCCGGCCTGGACCGGGGTCAGTGGCTCGAAAGCCGCCACGACCACGCCACGTTCCTGCGCCAGATCGGTTGCAAGCATGCTTCCGCCGAACATGAGGGCCGTCGCGTTCGCCGGATCGGCGGCGCGCACAGGCTGCGCCTGCGTGGACATCCAGCGGCCAGGCACGGCAGGCGCAGGCTGCGCGTCGGCGTCCAGGAGCGGCACAACCAGCACCGGCAGCGGACGGGTGCGGGTGTCGCCGGTGCTGCCGGTGCTGCCGGTTGCACTTGGTGCACCGGAGTTTCCGGACCCGCCGGCGGCGCCGGAACTGCCGGTACCGGTTGTGCCGCCCGTGCTGCCCGTGCTGCCTGTGCCGTCGCTGCTGCCCGTGCTGCCCACCATCGGTGACGTCGGGGGTGCCAGGGGTGGCTGTGGTGTCGGTGCCGCCCGTGCCGGCGGGGGTGTCTGTCGGGCTGGTGGGGCTGGTGGGGCTGGTGGGGTCGGGGGTGCCAGGGGGACTGGTGCCGCCATTGGTGTCGGTGCCGCCCGTGCCATTGGTGGTGTCGGGGGTGTCGGGGGTGTCGGTGCCGCCCGTGCCGCCCGTGCCGCCAGGGTTCGCATCGAGCACCTCGATCACGAACAGCGCCTGCGCCGCGGCACCGGACCCATCGGTTGCGATGACGCGCACCGCCAGCGTGCCGACATCGGCGCCAGCCGGCTCTGCGGTGAAGCTCAGCTGCTGCGGATCGAAGCGCAGCCACCCCGGCAGCGCTGAACCGTCGAGCCGGGTCGCCTGATAGGTCAGCACATCGCCGGCATCGGGATCGACGAAGCCGGCCGGCGGCAGCTGCAACAGCAGGCGCTCGCCGGCCGACAGCGACTGATCAGCGATCGGCAGGTCGAGCCGCGGCGCATGGTTGATGCCGTCGACGCGCAGGATGAAACCGGCCGACGCGGTCGCCAGGCCGCTGTCGGTGGCAATGACCTCGATCTGCATCCCGTTCGTCACATCGGGCATGCGCGGCGTGCCGCTGAAACGCAAGGTCTGCGCGTCGAAATGCAGCCACGCCGGCAGCGGATCGCCGCTGGCAAGCCGGGCGGTGTAGCTCAGCCGGTCGCCGGCATCGGGGTCGACGAAGCCTTGCGCATCGATGCCGAACACGAATGCCGTGTCCTCCGTCGCCGCCTGATCGGACAGCGGCAGCACCCACCGCGGCGCATCGTTGCGATCGGTCACCGTGATCGCGAAGTCGCCCCCGGCTGCCGCGCCGCTCGGATCGGTCGCGGTGACGTGCACGCCGATCGTTCCCACATCGGCCTGGCCGGGCGTGCCGCTGAAGCGCTGGGTCGCGGCATCGAAGCGCAACCAGGCCGGCAGCGCCGACCCGTCGGCCTGACGGGCGGTGTAGACCAGCAGGTCGCCGGCATCGGCATCGGCGAAGCTGCCGGCCGGCAGTGCAAACTCGAACCGCACATCCTGCGTCGCCGCCTGGTCCGGCACCGGCTGCATCAGGCGCGGCGCATGGTTCAGGTGGACCACCGTGAGCATGAAGTCGAGCGACGCCTCGGCCCCGCTGCGATCGGTCGCCGTCACCCTCACGCCGAGCGTGCCGACATCCCCGGCGCCGGGCGTGCCGCTGAAGCGACGGGTGGCGGCGTCGAAGCTCAGCCAGGCTGGCCAGCCGCCGCCGTCGACCCGCGCCGCCGCATAGCCGAGTCTGTCGAAGTGATCCGGATCGGCGAATGTATCGGACGGCACCGTGAAGTCGAATTCGACATCCTCGGTCGCGTGCTGATCGGCCACGACCCCGACCCTCAGCGGAGGGGTATTGACCGCCACCACGGTGATTGTGAATTCGGCGTCGGCGCTGGCGCCGGCCCGATCGGTTGCGGCCAGGCGGATGTCCAGCGGACCGAGATCGAATGCGCCGGGCGTGCCGCTGAAGCGACGGGTGGCGGCGTCGAAGACCAGCCAACCCGGCAGTGCGAATCCGGATGAGCGCTGCGCAGTCAGGCTCAGGCTGTCGCCGGCATCGACATCGGTGAACATACCGTCAGGCACGGTGAAGGCGAATGGCACGCCCAGGGTCGCGCCGAGGTCGTCGATCGTGCGGAGCTGCTGCGGCGCATCGTTGACATCGACCACCGTCAGCTCGAAATCGTCGGACAGCGAGGCCGAGGATCCGTCGATCGCGGTCACGCGCACCGTGATCGTGCCGACATCGGCATTGCCCGGCGTGCCGCTGAAGGTGTGGGTGGCCGCGTCGAAGCGCAGCCACGCCGGCAGCGCCGTGCCATCGGCCAGACGGGCACTGAGGACCAACGAATCACCGCCATCGATGTCGGCAAAGCTGCCAGCCGCCAGGCTGTAGCTGAACGGCACATCCTGTGTCGCCGACTGGTCCGGCAACGGCAGCGCCAGCGTCGGCGCATCGTTGACATCGACCACCGTCAGCTCGAAATCGTCGGACACCGAGGCCGAGGATCCGTCGATCGCGGTCACGCGCACCGTGATCGTGCCGACATCGGCATTGCCCGGCGTGCCGCTGAAGGTGTGGGTGGCTGCGTCGAAGCGCAGCCACGCCGGCAGCGCCGTGCCGTCGGCCAGGCGGGCACTGAGGACCAACGAATCACCGCCATCGATGTCGGCAAAGCTGCCGGCCGCCAGGCTGTAGCTGAACGGCACATCCTGTGTCGCCGACTGGTCCGGCAACGGCAGCGCCAGCGTCGGCGCATCGTTGACATCGACCACCGTCAGCTCGAAATCGTCGGACGCCGAGGCCGAGGAGCCGTCGGTCGCGGTCACGCGCACCGTGATCGTGCCGACATCGGCATTGCCCGGGGTGCCGCTGAAGGTGTGCGTGGCCGCGTCGAAGCGCAGCCACGCCGGCAGCGCCGTGCCATCGGCCAGGCGGGCACTGAGGACCAACGAATCACCGGCATCGATGTCGGCAAAGCTGCCGGCCGCCAGGCTGTAGCTGAACGGCACATCCTGTGTCGCCGACTGGTCCGGCAACGGCAGCGCCAGCGTCGGCGCATCGTTGACATTGCCACCGTCAGCTCGAAATCGTCGGACACCGAGGCCGAGGATCCGTCGATCGCGGTCACGCGCACCGTGATCGTGCCGACATCGGCATTGCCCGGCGTGCCGCTGAAGGTGTGGGTGGCCGCGTCGAAGCGCAGCCACGCCGGCAGCGCCGTGCCATCGGCCAGGCGGGCACTGAGGACCAACGAATCACCGGCATCGATGTCGGCAAAGCTGCCAGCCGCCAGGCTGTAGCTGAACGGCACATCCTGTGTCGCCGACTGGTCCGGCAACGGCAGCGCCAGCGTCGGCGCATCGTTGACATTGGCCACCGTCAGCTCGAAATCGTCGGACACCGAGGCCGAGGATCCGTCGGTCGCGGTCACGCGCACCGTGATCGTGCCGACATCGGCATTGCCCGGCGTGCCGCTGAAGGTGTGGGTGGCGGCATCGAAGCGCAGCCACGCCGGCAGCGCCGTGCCATCGGCCAGGCGGGCACTGAGGACCAGCGAATCACCGGCATCGATGTCGGCGAAGCTGCCGGCCGCCAGGCTGTAGCTGAACGGCACATCCTGTGTCGCCGACTGGTCCGGCAACGGCAGCGCCAGCGTCGGCGCATCGTTGACGTCGACCACCGTCAGCTCGAAATCGTCGGACGCCGAGGCCGAGGAGCCATCGGTTGCGGTCACGCGCACCGTGATCGTGCCGACATCGGCATTGCCCGGCGTGCCGCTGAAGGTGTGCGTGGCCGCATCGAAGCGCAGCCACGCCGGCAGCGCCGTGCCATCGGCCAGGCGGGCACTGAGGACCAACGAATCACCGGCATCGATGTCGGCAAAGCTGCCGGCCGCCAGGCTGTAGCTGAACGGCACATCCTGTGTCGCCGACTGGTCCGGCAACGGCAGCGCCACGCGTCGGCGCATCGTTGACATTGGCCACCGTCAGCTCGAAGTCGTCGGAGACCGAGGCCGCCGAGCCGTCGGTCGCGGTCACGCGCACCGATGATCGCGCCGACATCGGCATTGCCCGGCGTGCCGCTGAAGGTGTGCGTGGCGGCGTCGAAGCGCAGCCACGCCGGCAGCGCCGTGCCGTCGGCCAGACGGGCGCCGAGAGACCAGCGAATCACCGGCATCGATGTCGGCAAAGCTGCCGGCCGCCAGGCTGTAGCTGAACGGCACATCCTGCGTCGCCGACTGGTCCGGCAACGGCAGCGCCAGCGTCGGCGCATCGTTGACGTTGGCCACCGTGATCGAGAAATCGGCCGATGCCGCGGCCCCGCCGCCGTCGGTGGCGGTGACGCGCACCGTGATCGTGCCGACATCGGCGATGGCCGGGCGTACCGCTGAAGGTGTGTGTGGCCACATCGAAGCGCAACCAGCCCGGCAACGCCCCACCATCGGGCCGGGCTGCTTCCAGGCTCAGGGCGTCGAACGGGTCCGGATCGGCGAAGCTGCCGGCCGGGATGCTGAAGGCGAACGCCAGGCCTTCGGTCGCAACCTGGTCGGCAAGCGGACTGGCCAGGGTGGGCGGTGCGTTGACGGACACCACGTTGATCACGAAGTCGTCCCAGGCGCTGGCGCCGGCCGCGTCGGTTGCGCTGACCCGGATGCCGACCGGACCGGTATCGGACGGGCCGGGCGTGCCGCTGAAGGCGCCGGTCGCGGCGTCGAAGCTGAGCCAGGTCGGCAGCCCGCCGCCGTCCGAGCGCTGCGCCGAAAGACGGATGCTGTCGCCGGCGTCGATGTCGACGAAGGTGTCGGGGCGCAGGTTGAAGGCGAACGGCGTTCCGAGCGTGGCGCCGCGATCGCCGATGGGCCGGGCCAGCCGGGGTGCATCGTTGACGTCGAGCACGGTCAGCGTGAAGACGCCAGACACGCTGGCCGACGCGGTGTCGGTTGCGGTGACGCGCACGCTGAAGCTGCCGACGTCGGCATTGCCCGGCGTACCGCTGAAGCGGCCGGTGGCCGCGTCGAAGACGAGCCACGCCGGCAACGCCGCACCGTCGGCGCGCGTCGCAACCAGCTGCAGGACATCGTCGGCATCGACATCGACGAACGCCTCGGCAGCCAGCGTGAAAACGAAGGCCAGATCCTGGGTTGCGATCTGGTCCGGCAGTGCGGCGCCGAGCGTCGGCGCGTCGTTGAGGTTGTCGACCGTGATCTGGAAATCGGCGAACACCGATGCACCCGCCTGGTCGGTCGCCGTCACCCGCAGCGTGATCGCTCCGACATCGGCATTGCGCGGCGTTCCGCTGAAACTCAGCGTCGCGGCATCGAAGTCGAGCCAGGCGGGCCATGCGGCGCCGCCGACCACCGAAGCGGAAAAGCCCAGGGCGTCGCCGGCGTCGATGTCGGCGAAGCTGCCTGCGGGAACGCGGTAGCCGAAGGGCACATCCTCGACCGCGCTCGCGCCGGGCAGCGGGCTGACGACGATCGGCGGGTCGTTGACGCCGATCACCGTCAGCGCGAAATCGTCGAAGGCGCTGGCACCGAACCCGTCGGTCGCGGTCACCCGCACCGCGATCGTGCCGACATCGGCATTGCCCGGCGTGCCGCTGAAGGTGCGGGTCACGGAGTCGAAGTCGAGCCAGTCCGGCAGCGCGCCGCCGTCGACCAGCGTGGCGGCGTAGCCGAGCACGTCACCGGTGTCGACATCGGTGAAATGGCCGTCGGCGATGGCGAAGGCGACTGGCACGCGCTCGATGGCGGATCGGTCGGGCAGCGCCAGCGCCGCGATCGGCGCATCGTTGACATTGGCGATCTCGATCGAGAATTCGCCGTCAGCACTCGCCAGGCTGGTGTCGGTCGCGGTGACGCGCACGGTGAGCGTGCCCACATCGGCATCCCCCGGCGTGCCGCTGAAGCGCAGCGTCGCCGCATCGAAGCTCAACCACGCCGGCAGCGCGGCGCCGTCGGACAGGCTCGCGGTGTAGCTCAGCACGTCGCCCGCATCGGCGTCTCCGAAGCTGTCCGGGTCGAGCGTGAACTCGAGCGGCAGGTCCTGGGTGGCGAGCCGGTCCGGCAGCGCCCGCTGCAGGACCGGCGCATCCGGCATGGCGGCAATGTCGATCGTCAGCCAGCGCACCACCGGATCGGTGTCGTTGCCGCCGTTGTCGGTGCCGCCATCGTCGCGTACCTGGAAGCCGATCGTCACCGTGCCGCTGACGTTCGTGGCCGGTCGGTAGACCAGTGCGCCGGCATCGATGTCGGCCCCGTCGATCGGCGTACCGGCGGCAATCGCTGCGCCATGCAGCCGCAGCGTGCCGCTGCCAGGAACGACGCTGATCAGCACCCCGGCCATCGCATTGGCCGGCGTGTCGCCCGGATCGCCATAGCCGAAGTGGGCGCGCGTGATCGTCAGCGCGCCGTCCTCGTTCATCGCCAGTCTGGCGTCGGCACCTTGCGGCGCCGCATTGACCGGCTCGACGCTGATCGACACCGTCGTCGGTGCGGACTCGAGCAGGCCGTCGCTGGCGCGATAGCTGAAGCTGTCGCTGCCACTGAAGCCGGCGTTCGGCACATAGGTGAAGGAGCCGTCGGCATCCAGGGTCAGCAGCCCGTGGGTGGTGGTCGAGACCAGCACGGCCGACAGCGGGTCGAGATCGGGATCGCTGTCGTTGGCCAGCACGCCCGCCGCGGCGACCACCAGTACCTGATCCTCCTGCAGGACATGCGCATCGGCTGCAGCGACCGGTGCCACATTGGCACCCTGGTAACGCACCGTCGCCGTGCCGACGTTCGAGTCCGCACCGCCGTCCCAGGCGACGAACGTCACCACGCGCGCGGTCGCATTGGGCGTCGCGGCCGCATTGTTGTAGGTGATCGTGCGCAGCACCTTCTGATAGTTCGCCACCGAATTGCTGCCGGTCAGCAGCAGCGTGCCGGTGGCGGCGTTGTAGCTGGCGATGATCGCCGTGCCGCCGGTATTGGCCGCCAGCGTCTCGGCCGCGCCGTCGAGCAGGTTGGTGATCCGCACCGTCAGTCGCTGCAGATTGGCACTGTTGGGGTCGCTCAGCGTCGCATCCAGATCGGCGATCAGCACCGGGCCGAGGCCGGCGCGAAAGTTGGCCTTGTGGTCGGCACCGGTGGCGCCCGAACTGTCGTTGGCATCCAGATCGAGCAGCGGCGCATTTCCGACCACGATGTCGACGCCGCCGCTGCCGCTCATCGGTCCGCCGCTGCCGCTGTGGCCGAGGTCCTCGACCAGCAGCGCGACGCGCGCGATGCCGACGAAGCCGAGGTTCGGCCTGAAGACCAGCCCGTCGAGCGCGGCGTTGATATCGGCCACGCGTGCCGGTGAAGACCATCGTCGAATCGTCGACGCCGTCGCCGGTCGAGAACAGCAGGGGCGACTGCCGCTGCATCGTCTGCAGACCGATGCCGGACCTGTCTGCCGTCGAGGTTGTCGGTCGCGATAGGCGACACGGAACACGCCGTTGGCGGCCAGCCCGACCGCCGGCGCCAGTTGATCGCCTGCGGTCGCGATATTGACCCGCTGTTCGAGGCCGCCGATCGCCGGCGGCGGAAAAGCTGCGGCTGAAGATGCCCTGGCCGCTACCGTCGGACGACTGCCACGCGAAGGCCATTGCGCCGCCACGCGTTGATCGCCACCGACGGCGCGGTCTGCGAGCCGGCGGTCGTGAGACGTTGACGAGAAACTCGGAGCCGAGCGGATTGCCGGCGGCATCGAAGCGTCGCGCCAGGATGCCACTCCTCGTCGGCGTCACGGCCCTGCCAGACCGCGACCCAGTCGCCATTCGGCATTCATCGCGAGCCGCGGCGCGAGCTGCGAATCCGCCGTCGATCGCGTTGACGACGAACTCGCCGCCGACGCGGTCGGCCCGCTGGCATCGAAGCGGCGCGCGAGGATGCCGCTGCCGTCGGCATCGCGCCCCTGCCAGGCGACGACGAAGTTGCCGCTGCCGTCGATCGCGACCACCGGCAGCGTCTGGTCGCCCGCGGTCGCGACATTGACCAGCGTCTCGTCGCCGACCGGCTGGCCGTTGGCGTCGAAGCGCTGCAGGTAGATCCCTGTGCCGCTCGGCGTCGGCCGACTGCCAGACGACGACGAAGGCGCCGCTGGCGGTCAGCGCGACAGCCGGCGCGACCTGGTCACCGGTGATCGTCGTATTGACCCGCGTCTCGCCACCGATCTTCCGGCCGGCCAGATCGCAGGCGCTGCACATAGATGCCGCGACCGCTGCCGTCCTGGTTGTCGCTGACCCAGGCGACCACATAGCCGGCAGCTCGGATCGGCGGCAACGACCGCTGACCACTGGTCGGCCGGCATCCAGGTGTTGACGCCGATCTGCGCGCCCAGCCGCGCGCCGCTGCGCATCGAAGCGCTGCGCGATGGACGTTGCGACCGGAAGCGGCACCGCGCGTCGCCGGTCCAGACGACGAGGTGGCTGCCGTCGGGCAGCATCGCGATGCGGGCCTCGTGCTGCTCGCCCAGCGTGACGGTGTTGGCGATTGCAGTCGCGTCGAGCCGACCATCCAGCGTCGCGCTGCCCTGGCTGACCGTCAGCGTCACGCGCACCGGGTTGCTGCCGGAGTCGTCGATCACCGAAAGCAGGTTCTGGGCGACGGCACCGAGCGTCAACGGGGTGTCGACCGCAGTGCGCTGCGGCGCCGGTGCGACGACCTTCGGCGGCGCATTGGCGGCGCCGGGGACCACGCTCACCAGCACCACCGCGTTGTCGCGCAGCGCCCCACCCGTGCCGACATTGCCCTGGTCGTCGACGCTGATCTCGATCGGCGCGTCGCCGGTGAACTGGGTCGGCATGTGCAGCGCCAGACCCCGTTCAGCGCATTGTTCAGTTGCGCCAGCGTCGCAGTGAAGCTCATCGTGGCATCGGCGGTGCCGTCGCCGAGCGTGAACTGCAGCCCCTGCAGCGTCGCCAGCGTCACCGTTCCCTGCTGGCGAACGGATCGTCACCAGCAGCTTCTTGTTGTCGGCGTCCGGGTCGACGACCGTGATCGCCCGGCCGGCGGCGGCCGAGAAGACGATCGGCGCATCCTCGACGAAGACCTGCCGCGGCGGCACCGTGATCACCGGTGCATCGTTGACGCCGCTGACGGTGATCGACAGGTTGCTCGACGACACCTTGGCGCCGCCGCTGCCGCTGCGACCGAGGTCGTCGACGGTGATCGTCAGCGTCGCCTTGCCGGCGAAATCCGTTGCCGGCACATAGACCAGGCCATCGAGCACGTCGTTGATCTGATCGAGCGTTGCGGTGAACACCATCGTCGCATCGTCGCTGCCGTCGCCGACCAGAAAGCTAAGGCTGCGCGCGTCGATGTAGCGCTGGCCGAAGACGCCGCGGCCGGCACCGTCCTGCTTGTCGCTGGTCCAGCTGATCAGCAGCTGGCCGTCGTCGGACATCGCGAGTGCCGGTGCCGTCTGCGCCTCGACGAGCGTCGTGCTGACGCGGAATTCGCCGCCCTGGCGAACGCCGTCCGCAAGATAGCGCTGGGCGTAGATGCCGCCGTCGTCGTCTCGGCTGTCCTGGTCGACCGATTGCCAGGCGATCACGAAGTCGCCGGTCTTGCTCATCGTGACCGCCGGCACCGTCTGCTGCTCGGGCGTGCGGGTATTGACGAGGAACTGGACACCGCGCGGCGAGCCATTGGCCGCGAAGCGCTGTGCATAGATGCCGAACTTGCCGTCGTTGTAGTCGACGTCCCGACTCTGCCAGGCGATGACGAAGTTGCCCGCTGCATCGGCGGCGATGGCAGGCGCAGTCTGGTCCTTGTAGGTCACGGTCGCCACCGCGAACTCCGGTCCGTTCGCCATGCCCGCTGCGTCGAAGCGCTGCGCATAGATCATCCAGTCGTTTGCGCCAGGGCGCTGGCCCTGCCAGGTGACGATGAAGGCGCCGCCATCGCCCATTGCCACCGCCGGCGCCGACTGGTCGTCGGCAGTGGTGCTGTTGACGCGGAATTCGCCGCCAAGGGCCAGGCCGTTCGCGGCAAAGCGTCGGGCCTGGATGCCGAGGTCGTCACCGTCCTGGCCGTCGCTATGCCAGGCGACGACGAAGTTGCCGACCGCGTCGATTGCCACCGATGGCGCCCCGGTGCTGCCGACCCAGCTGCTGACGCGCGTCTCGCCGCCGATCCGGCTGCCGTCGGCACCGAAGCGCTGTGCGTGGATGCCGTTCGCCGGACTGTTGCCGTTGACGCTCGACCAGGCGACGACGAAGCTGCCATCGCGCGCCGTTGCCACGCTCGGCGCTGTCTGATCTCCAGAGGTCGTCGTGTTGACGCGGGTCTCCAGACCGACCACCAGGCCTTCTTTCGAAAACCGCTGCAGGTAGATCCCCTGGCCGCTGCCATCCTGGTCCTTGCTCTGCCAGACGACGACGCGTTCGCCGCTCGGTGCCATTGCGACATCGACCGCCTGCTGGTCGCCGGCGGTCGTCGAGTTGACGATGAACTCGCCGCCGGTGCTGGTGCCCAGCGTCAGGGTGCCCGAATTGACCGTCACCGTGACCTTGACCGGCAGGCCGTTGGCATCGTCAGCGACGCTGATCGAATTGCCAGTGGCGGTCGAGAACACCAGCGGCACTTCCTCGACGGTGACCTGGTTGCCGGGGTCGGTGATCACTGGCGCATCATTGCGCGCATCCGGCATGACATGGATCGCAATCAGGTCGCGGTCGACCAGGCCTCCGCCGGCGCCGCTGCCGCCGAGGTCATTGCTCGATACCTCGATGAACGCCGGTCCGGCAAAGCTGTCGACCGGTGTGAATATCAGACCGTCCAGCGATGCATTGACGTTGGCAAGCGTGCCGCGGAAGGTGATGCGGTCTTCGCCGCCGCGGCCGCTTCCGAAGATGAAGCTCAGGTTGTTGATTCGGGCCAGCTCCAGCGTGCCCATGGTCGAAGTCAGCGTGACTTCAACGATGCCGCCCGCAAGATCCACGTCGTTCACGCGTATCTGGTTGCCGTTGACGGTCGAGAAGACCAGCTCGTTGCCTTCGATCACGCTGACGGCCGCCGGGGCGACATTGACCGGCGCGTCGTTGACCGAGCCGATCGTCAGCGCCACGCTGCCGCTGGCGCTGAGTGGCCCGCCGATCGTGCTGTGGCCGATGTCGTCGACGATCACCGTCAGGGTCGCGGCTCCGAAGTAGTCGGCAGCCGGTTGCAGCGCCAGGCCGTCCAGCGCGGCATTCAGGTCGGCGAGGCGGCCCTGCACGACCAGCGTCGCGGCGCCGTTGGCACCGCCGACGATCGACAGCCCGGTGAGCGATGCCAGCGTCACGCTGCCGTTGACTGCCGACAGCGTCAACTGCAACGGCAGCGGATCAGCGTCGACGTCGCCCACGACGATCGCATTGCCGTTCGCTGCCGAGAAAATCACCGCAACATCCTCGGCGGTGGCTTGCGCCGACGGCAGCAGAAGCGTCGGTACCGCATTGAGCTTCTGCACGTCGATCGGTACCGACTGACTGGCGGTGACGAGGCCGCTGCCGGGATCGCTCGTCGTGACGCTGAGGCTGGCCGGGCCGCGGAAGCCCGGCGCCGGTACGAAGCGCAGCGTATCCAGCGCCTGGTTGACATCGACGACGCTGCCGGTGACGACGATCCGGCTGTCGGCGAGGCCGTCGCCGACCAGGTAGCGCAAGGCACCGGGTTGCAGGAAGCGCTGCCCGTGGACACCGTAACCGTTGCCATCCTGCAGTCGGCTGTGCCACACCGCGACCATCCGGCCGTCGGCCGCGATGCCGAGCGAGGGTGCCGCCTGCACGTCGACGGTGACCGAATTGACCAGGATCTCCGGGCCGATCGGGCCGCCGTCGGCAGCGAAGCTGCGCAGGTAGACGCCCCGGCCGGCATCCGCATGATCCTGTGCGGTGCTGGCCCAGGCGACGGCGAAGCGGCCATCGTCGGCGAGGACGACGCCGGGATCGAACTGGTCGCTGGCGGTGGTCGTGTTGACCAGCACCTCGCCGGTCAGCGCAGCGCCTGCCGAATCGAACCGGCGGGCGATGACGCCCAGCCCGCTGCCGTCCTGATTCGCACTCTCCCAGGCGACGACGAACTCGCCGGCGGCATTGGTCGCGACCGACGGGGTCTTCTGGTCGCCGACGGTCGTCAGGTTGATCCGGAACTCGCTGCCGACCTTGACCCCGGCGGAATCGAAGCGCTGCGCATGGATGCCGTTGCCGCTGCCGTCCTGGCCGGCGCTCTGCCAGGCGACGACATGGCCGCCGGCGTGGCGGGCGACCGCCGCCGCCGTCTGTACGCCGGTGGTGGTCGTGTTGACGAGCGCTTCGGTCGCGATCGTCGCCAGCGTGTAGGTCGACGTGCGGGCGTAGACGCCGTCCTTGTCGGAATTCTTCGCATCGCCCTGGCCGCTGTAGACGATCACCACATTGCCGGCGGCATCCATTGCGACCGATGGCGCGATCTGGTCGGCGCCCTCGCTGGTGATGCGTTTCTGAGCCGAAATCGCCACGCCGGCCGCATCGAAACTGCGTGCGTAGATGTCCCAGTTCCCGCCGACGCCGCCGGTGAAACTCTGCCAGGCAACGACGAAGCGGCCGCTGCCGTCGATCGCGACTGCGGGCGCGTTCTGGTCGTCGCTGGTGGTCGCATTGACCTGGATCTCGCCGCTGCGCGCGCTGCCGTCGACGTTGTAGACGCGCGCGTAGACGCCGTCCTTGCTGCCGTCCTGGCCGTCGCTGACCCAGACCACGACATAGTGGCCGTCGGCGGCGACCGCGATCGCCGGCGTGCGCTGGTCCTTGAGGGTGGTGGTGTTGACCTGAAATTCGGGTCCGACGGTCTGCAGCAGATCGAGCGTGCCGTTGGTCACCTCGAGTTCCAGCTGCACCACATCGCCGGCCGCGCCGGTCAGCGTGACCGGATAGCCGCTGCCAGCGTTGAAGAGGATCGAACCGTTCTGCGCGACGGCCGCGGTCGCCTCGAAGGCGCCCGCATCGGCCGCGCCGGCACGCACGGCGCCACGCTGATCGACCAGCGACACACCGGTGGCGCCACGATCGATCGCGTCCGAGCCGCCGAGCAGCGCATGGGTTTTCGTGAGGCCGCCGTTGGCCGCCAGCGCGCCGAGCCGCAACGCCCCGACGCTGGTCAGCAGATCGGTGCCGCCGCCGGCAAAGGCGCTGGTGTCGGTGCCGATGTTGAAGCCGGCCGAGCTCTGCAGCTGATTCGCATTCGCCGCGCCGTTGGCGGCCAGGATGCTGTTGCGCAGGCTCACCGTGCTGCCGGCTGCCGACCAGATGGCGCCGCCGCTGGCGGCGCTGTTGCCGGTGATCGTGGCGCTGGTCAGGGTGTAGCCGCTGCCGTTGACGAGCAGGCCGCCACCGTTGCCGGTCGCGGTGTTGCCGCTGATCGTCAGGTTGCTGCCGCTGAAGGTGCTGCCGGCGGCGCCGAAGAGGCCGGCACCGCTGCTGGCGGTGTTGGCGCTGATCGTCGAGGCGGTGATCGACAGGCTGCCGGTGTTGTACAGGCCGCCGCCCTGGGTCGCGCTGTTGCCCGCCAGCGTGACCTGCTCCAGGGTCAGCAGGCCGGCGTTGTGGATCGCACCGCCGCTGCTGCCGCTGTTGCTGCTCAAGACGACGTTGGCAAGCGTCGCACTCGCGCCGGCCGCCACGTTCAGGCCGCCGCCCTGCTGGCCGCCGGCGCCGCCGCTGATGGTCAGGTTGCTGAACGAGGCGGTCCCGGCCAGCAGATCGAACACCCGGTGCGCAACCTGGGCCTGGATGACGGTATCGGCGGCATTCGCCGTCGCGCCGACGAGGACGATGTCGCCGTTCAGGTCGAGGTCGCCGGCGGCATTGCTGTTGTCGATACCGTTCAGTGTCAGCCGGTGGGTGCCGGCCAGCAACCGCACGGTGTCGATGCCGGGATTGGCATTCGCCTGGCTGATCGCCCAGCGCAGCGAGCCGGTCGTTCCGTCGGCCTTGGACGGGTCGGCCGAGTAGGTGGCGAGCAGGCCCTGCCAGCTGGCCTGCTGCAGCAGCGTCGGGGCCAGCGCCGCCTCGATCGCTCCGCTGCGGTATTCGAGCGTCCAGTTGCCGCCGCGCCCGGCCGCGCCGGTCAGGTCGCTGCTGGCCGCCACATCGGCGCCGGTCAGCGCCGCCAGATCCCCTGCGAAGCGCTCGCCGGCGCCGCTGCCGGCCACCTCGCATCCGTAGAGCAGCAGGTCGGCATCCGCCGTGAGCGCTTCGCCCCAGCCGGCGACCTCGTCGGCACGCTGCAACAGCGTCAGCGCGTCCAGCCGCACCGCGCCGATCTGGATCGCGCCGTCGCTGCCGTGGGCCAGCAAATGCAGCACGCCGACATCGCCGCGGCCGGCCAGGGTCTGGCTGATCAGTGCAACGCCGTCGGTGCCGGCCGCGATCGCGATCACCTCGATGCGCCGCCCGGCGGTGCCCTGGGCCAGCAGGTCATCGATCAGCTGCGCCGCGTCGGGCAGGGTCGCGTCGACGAAGGCGATCTCGTGCACCGCCCGTTGCGCATCCGCCGCCGACACCGACTGCAGCAGCTGTTGCTGCAGCAGCGCCCCGCCGGACGGCGCGGCCGACTGCAGCGGCGACAGGTCGGCCGAGTGCAGCACCCGCTCCTCCATCGCCTCGAGGACCGGGTGCGCCGAACCAGCGTGCGTGGTGCGGGCAGGCAACATTGCGCTGGCTCTGCCTGTCAGTCAGCCAGCGCCGAACCGTCCGCAGCCGACCGGCAGCACGCGGCATCTGCATGCACTCGATGCAGGACGCGAGGCGGCAGGGCGCGCCGGGTCATGGTCAGGTCGATGAGGAGGTTCATGGGAGGGTGCGGGTCAGCGACGTCTGCCGCCACACCAGGCGTGTCGGCGACAGCCCGGCCGGATGCTCGGCCGCGGCACGGCATCCGTCGAGTCCACTTCGGCACTGCTGCGCAAGACCTGAAGCCGACCCCCCCTGGATGCGGGGACCGGGGCGTCGAACCGACCTTGCCACGGTTGCACTTCAGGTTTCCCGGCCACTGAAGGCCAGCCGCTTTTCCCAGTGCAGATCCTGCTCGAGCAGGCCGTGGCGGTGCAGGCTGCGGCGCTGCTCCTCGCGCCACTGTGCCCAGCGCGTGGGCAGCATGGCCAGCCGCGCCGGCAGCGGCAGCGCCAGCCGCGCCACAGCGGGCCGTGCGGGTGCGTCAGCCGGATCGCCGGCGGCGCGACAACGCCATGCCTCGGCACTGCCCGGATCGCCATGCCGGGCGGCGCGGCCGGCGAGCTGCCGGTCGAGCCGGCGCGACGGGTTGTGCTGGCAGTTGATCACGTGCAGGCCGCCGGCGGCGCGGGCTGCCGCGTCGAGTTCGATGTCGGTGCCGCGTCCGGCCATGCGGGTGGCCACCGTGACCTGGCCGGCGCGCCCGGCCTCGGCGACGATCGCCGGCCTCGTCCGCATCGTGCAATGCATTCAGCACCCGGTGCGCGATCGCCGATGCGCCCGAGCTGCTGCGCCAGCCAGCTCGCTGTCGGCCACGCTGTCGGTGCCGAGCAGCACCGGGCGGCCGGCCGCGCTCAGCTCGGCGGCGCGACGCGCCGCCGCCGCCAGCATCGACGGCGCGTCGGCAAACCGGCGCGGCGGCAGATCGATCGCGGCGGCACGGCCGGTGCAGCGGGATGCGCAGCACGTCGGCGGCATACACCTGGCGCAGTTCGCCGCGCGCCTCGCGCAGCGTGCCGCTGATGCCGCACAGCCGCCAGTAGCGCTGGAAGAAGCGCTGGAAGGTGGTCTGCGCAACGGTCTCGGTCTCGGGCGGCGGCTTCAGCCCCTCCTTCAGTGCCACCACGGTGTGCAGGCCGCGCGACCAGACGCGCCCGTCGGCGACCCGGCCGGTCACCTCGTCGAGCAGCTCGATCGCGCCGTCGCGCACCACGTAGTGCAGGTTGCGGTGGTGGGCATGCAGCCCGGCCAGCGCCACCAGCAGCGCCTCGCGCCGGTAACGCGGGCGCAGCCACGGTCCGCCGAGCGGCTGGGCCAGCTGCGCCAGGCGCTGCTTCGCCGGCGGCGGTCAGCGGCGCACTGCGGTCGGCGGCCAGCAGCTGCGAAGTCACGCCCGGCATCGAGCTGGCGCGCCAGTGCCAGCGCCTGCCACATGAAGGCGCGGCGCGCGCTGTGCGGAACGCTGCGCGACAGGATCAGCGGCACCTCGGCCTCGTCGAGCAGGATGCTGTCGGCCTCGTCGAGCAGCGCCATGCACAGACCGCGCAGCAGCGGCGGTGCGGCAGCGCGGCCGGCGATCGACGCCGGCCACCTGCTCGAGCGGGTGGGCCGAGGCGCTCGCCTGCCGGTCGCGCAGAAAGTCGAACGCCAGGTCCTTGGCGGTCGCGTAGACGACCGCATGGCGGTAGACGGCGCGTCGCGCCGCGTCGTCGTCGGACCCGCCGATGGCGGCCACATCCAGGCCGAGCCGGGCATAGAACGGCGCCAGCCGCTGCGCATCGCGCTGCGCCAGGTAGCTGTTGGCGGTCACCACATGGACCGGGATGCCGGCCAGCGCCGCGACCGCCGCGGCCAGCCCGATCGCCAGCGTCTTGCCCTCGCCGGTGGCCATCTCGGCCATCCGGTTGTCGATCAGTGCCGCCGCGGCCATCAGCTGGCTGCGCCGCGGCGTCATGCTGCAGCTCGGCCTGCGCCGCGGCACCCGCGAACGCCAGCGCGGCTGCGATCGGTGCCGCCCGCAGACCCTCGCGGCGCAATCGCGAGCGCAGCGCCTGCAGCGCCAGGGCGTCGTCGCTGGATCGGCCGGTGCGCCGCGCCGGCTTGCGCCTGCGCCGCGATGCGCCGGTACAGCATCGGCGCGACCGCCGCAGCACCGGACGCCGCCAGTGCGGCGCCAGATCGGTCGGCGCGCGCAGCGGGTACGGTCCCCACAGCGGGCCGGGTGCGGGCAGCACCTCGGGCAGGCGCAGTGAATGCTCGGTGTCCATGTGCCGGCTCAGAACTGCGGATTGAACTGCTGGCGAACCGTCGCGCTGCAGCGCCTGCAGCGCCCTGCCACGCGAGCGGCGCGAAGCCGGCGTCGAAGCGCACCGCGGCGCGTTCGCCGATGCGCCCGGCCGCGGTGCCGCCGCCGGCATCGAGCTGCACGTCGAGCAGCACGACCGGCTGCAGCGGCTTGAGGTCGCTCGCATCGGCCGGGTCGGTCGCGATCGCTGCCGCCGTGGCGCTCGGCCAGCGCGGCGCTCGGCAGCTGGCAGCACCGCACCGGCGCTGTCGCGCTGCAGGCTGCGCCGGATGGACCTCGCGTCGCGCGAAGCGGCCAGCCGCACGCTGACCCGCCCGTTCCAGTCGACCTGCTCGGCCGCCGCCGCTTCGGGCAGCGCGACGCGCACCATCGGCGGCGCGCCGGTCAGCACCTGGCCGACCAGGCTGCCGCGCGCGATGAAGCGCCCCGGCAGGTCGGCGGCCTCGGGCAGCGCCAGCCGTCCGTCGACCTGCGCCCGCACCTCGAGTCCGGCGACGCGCCGCGTCAGCCGCTCGAGCTCGGCCTGCGCCGCCGACAGTTCGGCGCGCGCATCGCCGGCGCGGCCGCTCGCCGGCGCCCGGCGCATCGCCACCCGGCAGCGCGTCGAACAGCGCCGCCTCGAGCGCCGCGACGCGCGCCCGCTGGCGCACCAGTTCGGTCTGCAGGTCGTGATTGACGCAGCGTGAGCACCAGCTCGCCGGCGCGCACCGCCGCGCCGTCCGGCCGCTCGACGCGGCCGACGATGCCCTGCTCGTCGGCGCGCAGCTGCGCCTGTTCGGCCGGCCAGACGACGCCCTGCACCAGCGTGCGCTGCGGCCACGGCACCAGCAGCACCAGCGCCAGCAGCGAGCAGCGCGCCGCCCGCGATGGCCGCGCCAGCGCCGGGTGCTCGACGCCTGCGCCAGCGCCGCGCGGCGCAGCTGGCGCAGCTGGTTGACGACCGGGCGCAGCACCATCTGCCAGCCGAGCAGCGCCGCACAGGCCAGGCCGAGCACGAGCGAGACCTGACCGAGCCAGAGCGTCGCGAAAGCTGGCGATCAGCAGGCCGTAGACCCAGGCCAGCGGCGCGTAGACGCCAGCCACGGCGTTTCGCCGCGCGCCACCGGCATCGGCTCGGCACCCGGCAGGCGCAGCAGCCGGCGGCGCAGCGTCTGCTGCCACCAGCTGCGGCTGCGCGGGCCGAGATTGGGCAGTCCGAGCGCATCGGTGAAGATGTAGTAGCCGTCGAGCCGCTGCAGCGGATTGCCGTTGAACAGCAGCGTCGAGACGCCGGCCACGACCAGCGTGACGAAGGCGGCATCGCGCAGCCAGCCGTCGTCGAGCCACAGCCACAGCGGCAACGCGAGCGCCGCGAAGGCCAGCTCGGTCATGATGCCGGCGGCGCTGACGACGATGCGGTGCCGGCGCTGCTCGAGACCGCTGGCCGCCGACGCATCGACATACGGCACCGGCATCAGCATCATCAGCGTCACGCCGGCCTCGCGCACCTGCGCACCGAAGCGGCGGATCGCCAGGCCGTGCGCCAGCTCGTGCGCGAGCTTGATCGGGATGTACAGCGCAAGCGCAAGCAGCGCAAAGCGCGGCGTGGCCATCCAGCGCGCGGCGTGCGCCCACAGCTGCGGCGCATGCTGGGCGGCCAGCACCACCAGCTGCAGCATCGCGAGCAGCCAGACGATCAAGGCGCCGCGGCTGAACAGCAGCCGCCCGAGCGGCTCCAGGCGCTCGAGCAGGCGGGTCGGATTGGTGAGCGCGGATGCGCCAGGCGAGCAGGCGTGCGCCGGCCCTTCGGGCGTTCCAGCTTGTCCAGGTGCGGCAGCAGCAGGTCGAAGTCGGCGCTGCGGTCGAGCTGCAGCAGGCCGGCCTCGCGCAGCTGGGCGAGCAGGTCGATCACCTCGTCCTGCGTCGCGACATCGTCGTCGCGCGCAACGCGGCGTCCCACAGCGCCTGCACGCTGCGCTGCGCCGTCGAAACGGCCGACCAGCGCCCACGCGGCGCGGTTCAGGCGCACGCTGCGGCCGCTGATGCGGTCGTCGAGCACGAACCAGGTCTCGCCGCGCACCCGCTGGCGGCGCAGCCGCAGCTGCGGCGTCAGGCGCGGCTTGAGCGCCGCGACGCGGTGCCAGCGCGTGCTGTGGACCGATCCCATGCCGCTGCTCCTAGTGGCAAAGGCGGCGCAGGCGCACCGTCAGCCGAGCCATTTCCACCACGCCAGCCGGATGCGGTCGAGCGCCTGGCCGGTCCAGACCCACAGCGGCGGACGCTGTCCGACCACCAGCTCGGCGCGTCCGAGCAGGCCCGGCCGCAGCTCGGCCGGCGGCTGCAGCAGCCGCGCCTCGACCTCGAAGATGTTGCGTCCGTCGACCGCGCGCGCCAGCGGCGCGATCCGTTCGACCACGATCGGGTGCCGATCCCACGGCAGCGACGACAGCGCCAGCTCGCCGCCCTGGCCGACCGCGACCCGGCCGATGTCGACCTCGTCGATATCGGCGATGACGCGGAAGGCGTCGGTCGTCGCCAGCGTCAGCAGCTTGTCGCCCTGGCGCACCGGCGCGCCGATCGAGCGGCTCAGGTCGCCGTCGATCACCATCGCGTCGAACGGCGCGGTGATGCGCCCGCGGGCCAGCTGCTCGTCGATCAGCGCCAGCTGCGCCTGCGCCTCGGCGACGCGCTCCATGCTGGTCGCGGCGGCCGACGCGCTCGGAACGCGCCATCGCCGCGGCATAGGCGTTCTCGTGCTGCGCCAGCTGGCTGCTCCAGCGCTCGCGCTCGAGTCGCAGGTCGTCCTCGATCAGGTCGACCAGCGGCGCGCCGGCGCGCACCCGGTCGCCCGGACGCGCATGCGCGAGCTTGACGAAGCCGTCGGTCGGCGCCGACAGCACGCGCTGCTCGCCGCCTTCGATGCGGGCGCGCCCGCTGACCTCGAAGTCGAGCGGCGCGAGCGGCCAGGAACAGCAGCAGCAGCGGCCGCCGCGCCGATCAGCCGGCGCGCGGTGCGCCGGCTCGGCTGGCGCAGCGCGGCGATGCCGGCGCCGATGTCGCGCGCCAGCCGGCGGTGCCAGCGCTGCGTGCCCTGCTGCATCCAGTGCAGCGCCGGTGCGGCCAGCAGGGTGATGTCGGTGAGGCGCGCCAGTTCGGCGGCGTCGAACGGCGCCCCGTCGTGGCGCTCCAGGCACAGCGCGGCGATGGCCTCGCCGCGGCTGCCGAGCGGAATCGTCGCCACCGCGCCGCCGACCAGCCGCTGCAGCGCCTGGTGCTCGATCCGGATCGGATCGGCCGGCGTCGGCGTTCGCCATCCGGCCGCGGCCAGGCGATCGACCAGCCCCTGCTCGATCGACTTCGCCGGCCGCGCCGAGCAGCCGCTGCGGCAGGTCGGCGAGCGGATTCGACAGATCGAGGCTGGAGCTGGCGAGCAGCCGGGTGCGGCCGCGCTCGTGCAGCGCAAAGCTGACCCGGCTCAGTGCATGGCCGCTGGCAAGCGCGCCGACCAGCGCGTGGGCGGCCGATTCGACCGAACTGGCGGCGAGCAGCCGCGCATACAACGCCAGGGCATCGGCGGCCACGGGGTCGCTGCCGCCGATCGCCTCGGCGGCGCGCGCCGGGGCGCCGGGACCGGCCGGCCGGACCAGCGGCGGCCGCAGCGCAGCCGCCGGATCGGCCCACAGCAGCGGCAGCGGCTCACCCATGGCATGACGCCACGGCGGCGCTGGCCGCGCGGCGGGCGGTTCGAACCGGGGGCGGAAGGCAGACGACGGGCATCGGGGTCCGGACGGTGGTGGGCGGCGGCAGCCGGAAACGGGCCGGCCGCAGGAGCATGGAGGTCGATCATCGGCCCCGGCCTGACCGCCCGATCGGCCGAAGTGGGCGGCAATCGCAGGCCAGATCGGACGCGCATCCGGCGGCCAGGGGTCGACATACACTTTGCCCGGCATGAGCAACCGAACCGACCGCCCTGTCGCACCCGATTCACCTGCCGAGCAGGACACCGAGGTGCGCTTTCGCACCCTGTTCGAGCAGGCGCCGTTCAGCGTCCAGCTGGTCGGGCCGGACGGCCGTACCCGGCGCGTCAACCGCGCCTGGGAGGCGCTGTGGGTGCCGCCGGGCGATGCCGACGTGCTGCCGCTACGTGCTGAACGAATACAACCTGCTCGAGGATCCGCAGCTCGAGGCCATCGGCGTCGTCCGCCTGCCTGCGGCGCGCACTTCGCCGGCGAATCGGTCGAGGTGCCGCCGGTCCCCTTCGACCCGCGCTGCAACGGCCACGCCGGCCCGGTGCGCTGGGTCAAGGCGCAGCTGCATCCGGTGCGCGACGACGCCGGCCGGGTGGTCGAGGTGATGCTGATCCACCAGGACGTGTCCGAGCAGGTGCGCACCGACCAGCTGCGCACCGAAAGCGAGCGCCGGCTGCGCCAGCTGGCCAACACGATCCCGCAGATGGCCTGGATCGCCGACCGCGACGGCCAGGTGCTCTGGTTCAACGACCGCTGGTACGCCTACACCGGCGCCGCAGCCCGACGCGATGCGTGGCAGCGGCTGGCATGCCGTCCATGACCCGGCCGACGCTGCCGCGAATGCTCGATCGCTGGCAGGCCGCACTGCGCAGACAGCGATGCGTTCGAGATGACGATCCTGCTGCGCGGGCACGATGGGCGGTACCGGCCCTTCCTGACCATGGTCGCGCCGCTCAAGGACGCCGACGGCCAGGTGCTGCAGTGGTTCGGCACCAACACCGATGTCTCGGCGCTGCACGAGGCCGAGGCCGGCCTGCGCCAGACCGAGGAGCGGCTGCGGCTGGCGACGCTCGCCGGCAACATCGGCATCTGGGAATGGGACGTCGCGCAGCGACCGCGTCACCTGGTCGGACGAGGTGTACCGGCTGCACGAACTCGCGCCCGGCAGCTTCGGCGGCCACGCGCGCCGATTTCGCGGCGCTGGTGCACCCCGAAGATCGCGAGCGGCTGTGGCAGCAGATCGGCGCAGCGATCCGCGAGCACGCAGGGCTTCTCGGCCGAGTTCCGCATCCTGCTGCCGGACGGGCGCAGCAAGTGGCTGTCGACCTGGGCCGGCGCGCACCAGGGCAGCGACGGCACGGCGGCCCGCCTGGTCGGCGCGGTGATCAGCATCGACGCGCACAAGCAGGCCGAGGCGGCGCTGCGCGAGAACGATCGGCGCAAGGACGACTTCCTGGCCATGCTGGCGCACGAACTGCGCAACCCGCTGTCGGCCATCAGCACCGCGTCGCAGGTGCTGCAGCTCGGCCCCGAACAGGCGCCAGCAGGTCCGCCGCGCGAGCGAGGTGATCGACCGCCAGATCCGCCACATCACCGCGCTCGTCGACGACCTGCTCGATGTCTCGCGCGTCACGCGCGGGCTGGCGCAGCTGGCGCGCGAGGATGTCGACCTCAAGCTGGTGCTCGGTCATGCAAGCGAACAGGCGCAGCCGATGATCGAAGCGCGGCAGCACCGGCTGGTGACGCGCGCCACGCCGCAGCCAGCCCACGTCATCGGTGACATGACGCGGCTGGTGCAGGCGGTCGCCAACCTGCTCAGCAATGCCGCCAAATACACGCCGCCCGGCGGCGAGATCGGACTCGCGCTCGAGGTCGAGCGGCAACGCTCGCGCGGATCCGGGTCAGCGACAACGGTGTCGGCATCGAGGCGGCGCTGCTGCCGAGCATCTTCGACCTGTTCACACAGGGCGAGCGCGCACCGGGACGCGCCGAGGGCGGTCTCGGAATCGGGCTGGCGCTGGTGCGCAGCATCGCCGAGCTGCACGGCGGGGAGGTGCATGCGGAAAGCGCCGGCACCGGCCGCGGCAGCTGCTTCACGCTCGTGCTGCCGCGGCGCGAGCAGCCGATCGGCAGCGCGCCGACGCGTTCGAGCGACGGGCAGTCGGCGCCGGCGACGGCCGCCAGCCGGGCGCGACGTGATGATCGTCGACGACAACCGGGACGCCGCCGATGTGCTGGCGAGTGCGTGCTGGAGTCGGCCGGGCACCGGCCGATCGTGCAGCCACAGCGCCGACGCCGCGCTGGCGGCGCTCGACGAGCCCGGCGCGGTGCAGCCGGAGATCTTCATCCTCGACATCGGCCTGCCCGGCATCGACGGCTACGAACTGGCGCGCCGGCTGCGCGCGCGCTGCCCGACGACCCGCCTGATCGCGCTGACCGGCTACGGCCAATCGCAGGACCGCGAACGGTCGGCGGCGGCCGGTTTCGACCACCACCTCGTCAAGCCGGTGCGCCCACGCGTGCTGTTCGATCTGCTCGATCAGAGCTGACCAGCCCGGTCGTGGGCCGGCAAGCGCCTTCAGGCGTGATCCCGCGCGTGCCTGCGACGCCGGACCATCGGGCCTGAAGGCCCTCCTACAAAGCGGCGTCGATGGCCATGCCGTGGTGCCGTGGACCCGCATACCCCGTGGTTCGTAGGAGCGCCTTCAGGCGCGATCCCGGGTGCCTGCGGCGCCGGACCATCGGGCCTGAAGGCCCTCCTACAAAGCGGCGTCGATCGCCATGCCGCGGACCCGCATACCCTGTGGTTCGTAGGAGCGCCTTCAGGCGCGATCCCGCGCGTGCCTGCGGCGCGGGCCATCGGGCCTGAAGGCCCTCCTACAAAGCGGCGTCGATCGCCACCCCGTGGTTCGTAGGAGCGCCTTCAGGCGCGATCCCGCGCGTGCCTGCGGCGTCGGGCCATCGGGCCTGAAGGCCCTCCTACAAAGCGGCGTCGATCGCCATGCCGTGGTGCCGTGGACCCGCATACCCTGTGGTTCGTAGGAGCGCCTTCAGGCGCGATCCCGCGCGTGCCTGCGGCGTCGGACCATCGGGCCTGAAGGCCCTCCTACAAAGCGGCGTCGATCGCCATGCCGTGGTGCCGTGGACCCGCATACCCCGTGGTTCGTAGGAGCGCCTTCAGGCGCGATCGCCGCGTGCCTGCGGCGCCGGGCCATCGGGCCTGAAGGCCCTCCAACCCATTCCAGCGGCTGTTCGTCTTCACCGACGGCTACGGGTTCATCCGACGCCAGCGCGCCGCCGCCTCGCCGCGGCTGTGCGCATCGAGCTTGTCGAGGATGTTGGCGACGTGGCGCTTGACGGTGTGCGGGCTGAGGTCGAAGCGGCGGGCGATCAGCTTGTTGCTGTCGCCGGCGGCCATGCGCTCGAGCACCTCGCGTTCGCGCGCGGTGAGTGCGGCGAGCGCCGGATCGGCCGGGGGCGATGCGCGCGGCGGCCGGGCGGCGCCGGCCATCGCCGCGGCGGCATGCGCATCGTCGATGCAGATGCACGAGGCGCCGCCGGCGCAAGGACGCGTTCGACCCGCCGTGCCAGATCGTCGAGCAGCGCGACGTCGCGCCGTTCGAGCCGGTCGCCCCAGGCCGCGTCAGCCAGACGGCGCAGCGCCGGCAGACCGGCGAGCAGCGCGCCGCCGAGGTCGCCGCCGCCATGCACCGCATCGAGCCACGGCCGCAGCGCCTGCGCAGCGGCAGCCAGGTCACCGTCGGCTGACGTCGACGTCGGCCAGGAGCAGCCGCGCCTGGACAGCCGGGAAGAAGCAGGACGCGTTCGATGTCGGCGGCCAGCGGCTGCAGCAGCGTCGCGCGCCTCGGCCCGCCGGCCATCGAGCAGCGCCACCATCGCGGCTGCGAACTGTCGGTTGTACGGCGCCATCGCCCATTCGTGCGGATTGCGCGATGCGCTGCAGGCGCGCTTCGCGCTCGCGCAGCGTCGCCTCCTCGCCGAGCAGCCAGCAGGCGCGGATGTGGGTGAAGATCTCCTCGTACTCGTGCGTCAGCCGGTTGCTCGACAGCGCGACCTGCTCCAGGTCGAGCTGGTTCGCCTGCGCCGCCGCCAGGCTGGCATCGCGGTCGCCGCGCACCGCATCGATCACGCTGTGCGCCATCCAGTTTTCGGTCATCAGGCTGCGCGGCCGACCGAGCCAGCGGCAGTCGTCGTCGGCGCGCCGCAGGTAATGGGCGGCCTCGTCGAGCTCGCCCCGCGCGAAGGCGCACCAGCTTCGGATGTGCAGCGTGCCGGCCCTCAGCTGGGTCGGCCGGTCCGCGGTCAGGCGCAGCGCACCCTCGACGAAGCGCTCGAGCAGCGGCCGCACCCCCGGGATGCCGGTGAACAGGCTCAGGAAGAAGCAGCGGTCCCAGACCTGCGGGTCGCGCGCCGCCTCGAGCGACTCGAGCATCTCGCGCAGGTGGCCGGCTACCTCCTCGGTGCGACGCAGCGCGTACGCCGCCCAGGCACTGCCGAAGCAGACGAAGGTGCGCACCGCCGGCTCGAGCGAGCCGCCGCGCAGCTCGGTCAGCAGCTGCAGCGCCGGTTCGAGCTGGGCGGTGTTCTGCATCCCGACCGCGGCATAGGCCGCGGCCAGCGCGGCGTCCTGGTCGCGACCGAGTGCGGCGAAACCCCGGCTGGCGCGCTGCATCGACGCCACCATCTGGTCGAAGTCGAAGGCCGGAAAGGCCGCCAGACCGCGCAGGAAGTGCAGCTCGGCAGCGGCTTTCGAACTCGGCGGCCGGAAACTGCGCCAGCATCTGTTCGAGTGCGGCACTGCTGCCGGTCATGACCAGATCCGGGCCCTGCGCCTCGAGCAGCCGTGCCGCCTCGTCCCAGGCGCGGGCGCGGATCAGGTAGCCGACCGCGCGCACCAGATCCGGCTCGGTCGCGGCAGCCCGGCGCAGCAGCGCAGGCGACCTCGTCCGGCAGGTCGCGCTGCAGCCGGTCATCGAGAAAATCGCGGAACAGGTCGTGCAGCCGCAGCGTCAGCTCGTCGGCGTCGAGCGACGGCGACGAACAGCCCGCGCCGCTCGATCTCGTCGAGCAGCCGCGCCGCGTGGGCGACGCCGGTCAGCGCCGCGCAGCGCGCCGCGGTCAGCTCGGGCAGCACCGAACAACGCAGCAGGAAGTCGCGCAGCTCGGCCGGCATGTCGTCCAGCACCTCGCTCGCGAAGTAGTCGAACAGGTGGCGCTGGGTCGCGCTGCTGCTGGCGCCGAAACGCGCCGGCGTTCGCACCGCGCCAGGCTCAGCCGCAGTCCGGCCGCCCAGCCGTCGGTGTGGTCGAGCAGCTGGCGCGCCGTCAGCGGCGGCGCACCGGCACCGCCGCTGCGCGCCAGCAAGCGCATCGACCTCCGACTCGTTGAAGCGCAGGTCGTACTGCCGGAACTCGGCCAGTTCGCCGCCGGCACGCCAGCGCGCCAGCGACAGCGGCGGCTCGACCCGGCTGGCGATCGCGAACCCCCAGGGCTCGGGCAGGCGGTTCAGCATCGCCTGCAGCAGCTCGAAGACCTGCGGATCGTCGATGCGGTGGGCGTCGTCGAGGACGATCAGGCCGCGCGGCTGCGGCGCCAGCGCGAGCGCATTGACGATCTCGCTGGCCACCGCCGCGCACCCCGCCCTCGGTCAGCGCCAGCGTCGCCAGCGCGGCCGGCGCCACCCGCCACGGCAGCTGGTAGGGCTCGAGTGCGGCGGTCAGGCAGGCCAGGAAGCGCGACAGCCGATCGTCGTCGTCGGCCGACAGCCAGGCGAGCGCGCAGTCCTCGGGCAGCAGCTCGAGCTGGCGCGTCAGTGCCGCGGTCTTGCCGTAGCCGGCCGGTGCCACCAGCAGCGTCAGCCGGTTTTCGCGCAGCGCGGTGGCGAGCATGCGCTCGAGCAGCGGGCGTTCGACGAGCCCGTTGCGCTGACGCGGCGCCTGGATCTTCGCCAGGGCGAAGGCGGGATGCGTGGCCATCGGCTGCATGACCAAAATTCTGCAGCAGGTCGGCCTCGAAGGACAGCCCGCGGACGGGCTGGACAGCGCGGCCCAACCTGTCAGACTGCGGCGTTCTTACCACTGCCGGAGCCCACCGATGCACCGAACCACGCGTGCCATTGCCCTGTCGTCCACCGCCGTGCTGCTGCTCGCCGGGTGCGCCGGCATGATGCCAGGCAACCAGTCGCCAATGGGCTTCTTCGTCACCAGCGCCAATCCCGGCAAGGGCGGCGATCTCGGCGGGCTGGCCGGTGCCGACCAGCACTGCCAGAAGCTGGCCACTGCCGCCGGCGCCGGCAACCGCACCTGGCGCGCCTACCTGAGCACACAGCCCGATGCCGGGCAGCCGGGTTCGCATGCACGGGACCGCATCGGCAAAGGTCCGTGGCGCAACGCCCAGGGCGTGGTGGTCGCCGGCAACCTGGACGAGCTGCACCGCAGCAACAACATCACCAAGCAGACCGCACTGACCGAGACCGGCGCCACCGTCAACGGGCGCGGCGACACGCCGAACCGGCACGACGTCCTGACCGGCTCGCAGCCGGACGGGACCTTCATTGCCGGCGATGTCAACAGCACCTGCCGCAACTGGACGCAGGGCGCCGACGGCGCCGCCATGGTCGGTCACCACGATCGCGTCGGCCTCGACGACAGCGTGCCGGCCAAGTCGTGGAATTCGTCGCACCAGAGCCGCGGCTGCAGCATCGACCAGCTGCGCACGAGCGGCGGAGCCGGCCTGTACTACTGCTTTGCGGCCGACTGAATGCTGACGCTGCACCACCTGAACGACTCGCGCTCGCAGCGCATCCTGTGGCTGCTCGAGGAGCTCGGCCTGGACTACCAGATCCGCAGCCACCAGCGCGATTCGCAGACCCGGCTCGCGCCGCCCGAGCTGCTGGCGGTGCATCCGCTCGGCAAGTCGCCGCTGATCGAAGACGGGTCGACCGTGGTCCACGAATCCGGCGCGATCGTCGATTACCTGGTCCGGCGCCACGGCGGGGGGCGACTGCAGCCGGCCCCCGACACCCCGGCCTACGACCGCTACCAGCAGTGGCTGCACTATGCCGAAGGCTCGGCGATGCTGCCGCTGATGCTCAAGCTCTACGTGACCCGCCTCGGCGAGGCCGGTGCACCGCTGCAGCCGCGCATCGACAGCGAGCTGGCGAACCACCTGGGATTCGTCGATCGCTCGCTGCAGGACCGCGAATGGCTGCTCGACGCGGGCTTCAGCGCGGCCGACATCCAGATGAGTTTCGTCGGTGAAGCCGCGCGCGAGCTGCGCCGGCAGCATCCGAACCTCGACGCCTGGGTGCGTCGCTGCCAGGCCCGGCCAGCCTATCGGCGGGCGCTCGAGCGCGGCGGTCCGTATGCCTTCGCCAGCCACTGAGAACCGGCAGCCGGTGGCTCTGGCCGACCCGCCGCCCACGGTCGAATTCTTCTTCGACTTCGGCAGCCCGAACAGCTACCTCGCCCAGACGCAGCTGCCACGCATCGCGCGCGAAACCGGCGCCCGGCTGATTCACCGGCCGATGCTGCTCGGTGGCGTCTTCAAGGCGACCGGCAACGCCAGCCCGGTGACCATTCCCGCCAAGGCGCGCTGGATCCGCGACGACCTGGCGCTGTGCGCGCGTCACCATGGCGTGCCGTTCACCTTCAACCCGCACTTTCCGGTCAACACACTGATGCTGATGCGCGCCGCGGCGGGCATGCAGATGGAACAGGCGGATGAATTCGAACGCTTCGTCGAGGTCATCTTCGACGCGCTGTGGGTTCGGCAGCGCAACCTCGCCGACCGTGCCGAATTCGAGCAGGTGCTCGACGCCAACGGCTTTGCGGCGGCGGCGGTGCTCGACCTGGCGGCCCTGCCCGAGGTCAAGGCGCGGCTGACCGCACACACCGACGAAGCGGTGGCGCGCGGTGTCTTCGGTGCGCCGACCTGCTTCGTCGGCGAGCGGATGTTCTTCGGTCAGGACCGGCTCGAGTTCGTGCGGACGGCGCTCGGCCCGCCGCAGCCGTCACCCCGGTCGGACTGACCGGCCGCCGCCGCCGGCCGTCAGCTGCGCCGGCGCGTGTCCAGGGGATAGGCCGGATCGTTGAAGCCCGGCGTCGACGGGTGGCCGGGAGCGACCAGCCGATCGACCAGCGCCTCGTCGCCGGGGCTGACTGCGACCTCGAGGGCGCCCAGATAGTCGGTCCACTGTCCGAAGGTGCGCGGCCCGGCGATCACCGACGAGACGGCGCTGTTGGCCAGCACCCAGGCGGTCGCGAAGTGCGACAAGCGCCATGCCGCGCGCATCGCAGTGGCGCTTCAGCGTCTGCGCGATCTCGAGCGACTCGGCACGAAACTCGGTCTGCATCATCCGCTTGTCGCCTCGGGCTGCCCGGCTGCCGTCGACCGGCGCGGCACCCGGCTGGTATTTGCCGGCCAGCACGCCACGCGCCAGCGGGCTGTAAGGCACGACCCCGAGGCCATGGTGCGCACAGGCACCGAGCACCTCGACCTCCGGCTGGCGGTTCATCAGGTTGTAGTACGGCTGGCACACCACCGGACCGGGCATGTTCAGCCCGCGCGCCAGATGCACCACCTCGGCGATGCGCCAGGCCGCGGAAGTTGGACACGCCCCAGTAGCGGATCTTGCCGCTGCGCAGCAGCTGGTCGATCGCACGCAGCGGCTCCTCGAGCGGCATGCCGTTGAAGTCGCGGTGCAGGTAGTAGATGTCGATGTGATCGACGCCGAGCCGTTGCAGGCTGGCCTCGCAGGCGCTCAGGATCCAGTGGCGTGAATACCTTGACTGGTTCGGTCGCTCCGACATCGAATTGCCGAGCTTGGTCGCGAGCAGCCAGTCGTTGCGCGTCGACGCGATCAGCTCGCCGACCATGCGTTCGGACGCACCGCTGGTGTAGACGTCGGCGGTGTCGATGAAGTTGACGCCGTGCTCATGCGCGTCGGCGACGATCCGGCGACGCCTCATCGAGCGGTGTCTGGTCGCCGAACATCATGGTGCCGAGGCACAGCGGAGAGACGAGCAGCGAGCTGCTGCCGAGGGGGCGGTATTGCATGGGTTCGGGCGCGCCGGAGGGGCTGCGTCGACTGCCGGGATGCCGCAGATGGTAGCGGCTGGCGCGCCGATGCGCCCGAGCCCGCAGCCACACGCTGTCGGAGGCGTCCGACGTCGAGGCACTGCGCGTGCGCACACCGGATGGGCACGCGCGCCTGCCGCGCGATGGGCCGCCCGGGCGCACGATCGGCGCACCGAACCCGGAGGCCGAGCGCCTCATTCCGAGCCGCCGGCGATCCGCCAACAGGGAGCCATCATCATGCTGCACTACGCCATCGTCTTTCTCGTCATCGCGCTGATTGCCGCGTTGTTCGGCTTCGGCGGCATCGCCGCCAGTGCGGCCGGCATCGCCAAGATCCTGTTCGTCGTCTTCCTGATCCTGGCCGTCGCCACCTTCATCTTCGGCCGCGGGCGCAGGTGATGCGGGACTGCCGCCCGGCGCCCGGCCATCCTGACCGGGGCTGTGTGGCAGGCAGCGGCAGGCCGGCCGGTATCACACGCGCAGTGTCGATGCCGGCAAGTCGGGCGCCGGATGCGGCACGGCCGCCCGGCCGGAACGGATCGCCCGCTGCAGAACGGCGATGTGGGTGGTCGGATCGGATGCCTGCATGATGCCGCGCAGCACCGCGACACCGGCCGCGCCGCAACTCGCGGCGATGTGGGCGCGCGGCGCATCGATGCCGCCGATCGTGACCACCGGCAGGTCGAGCATGCGACACCAGTAGGCCAGGTTGTCTGGTCCCTGCGGCAGCCACGGCATGTCCTTGGTGATCGTCGGATGCAGCGGACCGCAGGCGATGTAGCTCGGCGCCTGCGCGAGCGCGCGACAGACCTCCCACGGACTGTGGCTGCTCAGCCCGATGCGCATCCCGGCGCGTCGCAGCGCCGCGCAGATCGGCGCGCTCCAGATCCTCCTGGCCCGAGATGGACGCCGTAGGCACCGTGCGCGAGCGCGAGCTGCCAGTGGTCGTTGATGAACAGCTGCGCCGTCCGTGCACGCGGCCAGTCCGACGCTGCGCTCGATCTCGCGCGACAGGCCGGGCGTGGCCGCATCCTTGATGCGCAGCTGCACGCTGCGAACGCCGGCCGCGAGCACGCGCGCGACCCGGTCGGCGCTGTCGACGACCGCGTAGAGTCCGAGGTCGGGATCCACCAGCGTGGCATGCTGCGCCGCGGGGCCGATCGGCATCGGCCAGTCCGCACTCAGTCGCGGCAGCAGCGATCCGATTCGCGCGAAGCCGGCGCGCGGCCGAACCACCGCCCGGCCCGACACCTCCGGCGACGGCCTGCGCTCAGACCCTGCGTCACCGCCATCTTGGCCAGCACGAGCGCATCGGCGGCGCAGAAGCCGCGCGCCATGGCCGCCGCCGCCGAGGCGGCATGGACGCAGCCGCTGCCGTGATGGTCGCGGGACGGCGATGCGCGGCAGCGCAAGCCAGCCGCGGGCCTGCGCGGTCTCGATCCGGTCGGCAGCCAGCGCCGAGTCGACATCACCGCCGGTGACCACGACCGCGCCGGCGCCGAGCCCGCGCAGCGCGCGCGCTGCCTGCTCGACCGCCGTCCCGGCGGCCAGATCGCGTGCATCGACGCCGAGCAGCCACGCTGCCTCGGCGCGGTTCGGCGTGATCAGGCTGGCGCGCGGCAGCAGCTCGCCCAGCAGGGCGTGGCGCAGTTCGTGGCCGGCCAGATCGCGGCCGCTGCTGGCACGCCAGACCGGATCGACGACCAGCGCCACCGGGCCCTGCGCGCGCAGTCGGTCGACCCAGCGCGCGACACAGCGCACGTTGTCGGCGCTGCCGAGCAGGCCGATCTTGATGGCGCGCGGCGGCAGATCGTCGCGCCAGTGCGGCGATCTGTCGGTCGAGCAGCTCGGCTGGCAGCACCTCGACCGCGTCGACCGCGACCGAGTTCTGCGCGGTGACGCGGCGATCGCGGTGCAGCCGAAGACGTCGAAGGCGTCGAACGCGCGCTGGTCGGCCTGGATGCCGGCGCCGGCGCCGCTGTCGGAGCCGGCGATGCTCCAGACGATCGGCGGCCGCTGCGCCGACGCGAGGGCGGCAGTCGACCGGGAGGTTGCGCCGCTCACAGTCGAACGGCCGCCGGCCACCGGCGTGGTGGCCACCGCCATGTCCTGCGGCGCCATCACGCCGGCTGCGCCAGCCGAGGCGGCCGGCTTCGATGGCGAGGCCGAAGGCGCGCGCCATCGCCACCGGATCGCGCGCCTGCGCGACCGCCGAGTTGAGCAGCACCGCGTCGAAGCCCAGCTCCATCGCCTGCGCCGCGTGCGACGGCGAGCCGATGCCGGCGTCGACGACCAGCGTCGACGTCGGGCAGCCGCGCGCGCAGCGTGCGCAGCGCCCACGGGTTGAGCAGGCCCTGGCCGGAGCCGATCGGCGCGCCCCACGGCATCAGGATGCGGCAGCCGGCATCGAGCAGGCGCTGCGGCGCTGACCAGGTCGTCGGTGCAATAGGGAAAGACCTCGAAGCCGTCGCGCACCAGCTGCGCTGCCGCGACCACCAGCTCGAACGGATCGGGCTGCAGCGTGTGCTCGTCGCCGACCACCTCGAGCTTGATCCAGTGCGTGTCGAACAGCTCGCGCGCCATGTGCGCGAGCGTGCACCGCCTCGCGCGCGCTGCGGCAGCCGGCGGTGTTGGGCAGCAGGCGCGCGCCGCTGGCGCGGACGATCGCGACGTAGCCGTTGTCGACGCCCGGCGGCCGCGGCGCCGAGCTGGCGCTTCAGGCCGACCGTGACGACCTGCGGTGCCGGAGGCGGCGATCGCGTCGCGCAGCACCTGCGGCGACGGATAGCCGGCGGTGCCGAGCAGGAAGCGGCTGTGCAGCGCGACGTCGGCGAGGAGGAAGGGGTCGGTCGTGGTGGATCGGGGAGTCATCGGATGCGGCATCGCGGGCGATGGCGCTGCGACACGGAACGCGTGCACTCAGCCACCGACGATCGCCTGGAAGCAGGTCACCGGGTCGCCCTGCGCAGCACCGTTCGGCGCGCGCAGCGCGGGCGACGAAGCTCGCCGTTGACGGCGGTGGCGACCGACGCCGGCGCGATGCCGCAGCGCCGCCAGCGCATCGGCCAGCGTGCTGCCGGCGGGCAGCTCGAGCGCGCGCATTGCCGTTCGAGCGTCCGCACTGCAGATGCATTCGCCGTCGCTCGGCGCCGGTGCATCGACGAGCTCATGCAGCCTCCTCGCACGGCGGTGCGCCGGACCAGACCGGCCGGCGCCAGCGCATCGTCGACCAGCGCCGGCGCGAGCAGCCAGCCGTGGCGGAACAGGCCGTTGATGCGCACCAGGCCCGGCCGGCTGCTCGATGCGCGGCAGGTTGTCGGGCAGCGCCGGGCGCAGGTTGGTGTCGCTGTGCACGATGCGCGCCTCGGCCAGCGCCGGCATGCACGCTGTGCGCGGCGCTCAGCAGCTCGACCGCGCTGCGCAGCGACATCGGCGAGCGGTCCTCGCTCTCGATCTCGCTCGCGCCGACCAGGATGCGTGTCGCCGCGCCGCGGCACCAGGTAGACGCGGTGGCGCGGATGCAGCAGCCGCAGCGGCCGCGTCAGCACCGCGCCCGGCGCATGCAGCCAGACGATCTCGCCGCGCACGCCGCGCACCGGCAGGGCGGGACGGGCGCCGATGCCGCGCACGTCGAACACCAGGTCGAAGCGGCGCATGCGCCGTCGCGAACGCAGCCGGCCCGGCTCGACGCCGCTCGACCCGGATGCCGCCAGTGCCAGCGCGACGCCGCGGCGGCGGCGCCGGCCTGCAGCGACTGCATCGCCTGCACGCTGTCGATCTGCGCCTCGCCGTGCAGCAGCCAGGCGTGCGCCGGCGCCGTGCACCGCCGGTTCGAGCTCGGCGCAGCGCGGCGGCGTCGAGCGCGCTGCGGCTGCAGCGCTGGCGGCATGCGCGCGCGCAGCAGGCCGAGCACGCGCTGCGCGCGCCGACGTCGCTGCGGTGCGCCAGCAGCAGGCTGCCGTCGCTGCGCGAAGGTCGACCGGCTGCGGCAGCTGCGCGACGATGCCGCGCCACAGCGTCGATCGAGCGCCGGCCGAGCGCGGCGACCTCGCGCTCGGCCGTTCTCGAGCTCGGCCAGCGGGCTGAGCATGCCGGCCGCAGTCCAGCCGGCGGCGCCGCGCTGCAGCCGGGCCCGGCGGCCGGATCGAACACCGTCGACGCGGTGGCCGGCGCGCGCCAGCTGCCAGGCCAGCAGCCGGCCGAGCAGGCCGGCGCCGGCGATGCCGATGGTGGCATGACGCGCTCGTCTCAGCCCGGCTGGCGGTCGGAGCGTCGCCGGCTCGGCGTGGATCGGGATGTAGAGCTCGCCGCCGGCGGCCTGAACTCGGCCGACTTCTGCTGCCATGCCCTGCGTCAGCGCCGCCTCTGCAGCCACGCCCTGCGCGCGGCGGCGTACTCGCGCACCTCCTGCGTGATCTTCATCGAGCAGAACTTCGGCCCGCACATCGAGCAGAAGTGCGCCACCTTGCTCGACGTCCTTGGGCAGCGTCTCGTCGTGGAAGTCGCGCGCGGTGTCCGGGTCGAGGCCGAGGTTGAACTGGTCGCTCCAGCGGAACTCGAAGCGCGCCTTCGACAGCGCATCGTCGCGCGCCCGCGCGCCCGGGTGGCCCTTGGCGACGTCGGCCGCGTGCGCGGCGATCTTGTAGGCGATGATGCCCTGCTTGACGTCGTCGCGGTCGGGCAGGCCGAGGTGCTCCTTGGGCGTCACGTAGCACAGCATCGCGGTGCCCATCCAGCCGATCATCGCCGCGCCGATGGCGCTGGCGATGTGGTCGTAGCCGGGCGCGATGTCGATCGTCAGCGGGCCCGAGCGTGTAGAACGGCGCCTCGTGGCAGTGCTTGAGCTGCTCGTCCATGTTGGCCTGGATCAGGTGCATCGGCACATGGCCGGGGCCTTCGATCATGGTCTGCACGTCGTGCTTCCAGGCGATCTGCGTCAGCTCGCCGAGGGTGCGCAGTTCGGCGAACTGGGCCTCGTCGTTGGCATCGGCGCCCGAGCCGGGGCGCAGGCCGTCGCCGAGCGAGAAGCTCACGTCGTAGGCCTTCATGATCTCGCAGATCTCCTCGAAGTGCGTGTAGAGGAAGCTCTCCGGTGATGCGCGATGCACCACTTGGCCATGATCGAGCCGCCGCGCGAGACGATGCCGGTGCGGCGCTGCGCGGTCAGGTGGATGAAGGCCAGCCGCACGCCGGCGTGGATGGTGAAGTAGTCGACGCCCTGCTCGGCCTGCTCGATCAGCGTGTCGCGGAAGATCTCCCAGGTCAGGTCCTCGGCCACGCCGCCGACCTTCTCCAGCGCCTGGTAGATCGGCACCGTGCCGATCGGCACCGGCGAGTTGCGCACGATCCAGTCGCGCGTGGTGTGGATGTTGCGGCCGGTGCGACAGGTCCATCACGTTGTCGGCGCCCCAGCGGATCGCCCAGACCAGCTTCTCGACCTCCTCGTCGATGCTCGAGGTGACGGCCGAGTTGCCGATGTTGGCGTTGATCTTGACCAGGAAGTTGCGGCCGATCGCCATCGGCTCGACTTCGGGGTGGTTGATGTTGGCCGGGATGATGGCGCGGCCGCGCGCCACCTCGTCGCGCACGAACTCGGGCGTGATGATCCGCGGAATCGCGCGCGCCCATCGGGTTGCCGGCGCAGGCGCCGCTCGCGCTCGGCGTCGGCCAGGTACTCGGCCATCCACTCGCGCTTGCCGTTCTCGCGGATGCGCGACGTATTCCATCTCGGGCGTGACGATGCCGCGGCGCGCGTAGTGCATCTGCGTGACGTTGGCGCCGGCCTTGGCGCGGCGCGGCCGGCGCTGCAGCGCGGCGGCCTCGGCGCGCAGCGCGTCGAGGCGCTCGTCGCGTCGCCGGCAGCGCGCCGGCCGTCGTCGAGCGCCTGGCTGCTCGCGGCCGGCGTAGCGTCTCGGTGTCGCCGCGCGCCGCGATCCACGGCGCGCGCAGCGTCGGGCAGGCCGCGCGCGCACGTCGATCGCGGCCGCCGGGATCGGTGTAAGGGCCCGAGGTGTCGTAGAGCGTGACCGATCTCGCCGTTGGTCAGCGCGACCTCGCGCATCGGCACGCGCAGGTCGGGATGGACCTGGCCGGCGACATGGACCTTGGGCGAGGCGGGAAACGGCTCGCGCGTCAGCGCGAGCAGTGAAGCGAATCGGTCGCGAGCGAGCGGGTCTGGGGCGTTCATCGGGCATCCTTGTCCGGGTGGCAGTGGGGTGCTCCGGACAGGTGCCCCGGGACGGATCAGCGCGTCAGGTGGCGCTGCTTCGTCCCGCGATACGCATCGGCTCTTCTTCCGCCGGTATTAACCGGATCAAGTTCGTCGGGTTCGGCTTTCGCCATCTCAGCACCATGTGCGCCCCGGAGCGGGGTGGACTATAGCGGCGGCGTGCAGCGCGGGTCAAGCGCCCCGACCCTCGGTACAAGCCCGATGCCGATCTTTGCCGAAAGCGCCGAGCATGCAATCATCCGCCGCCAGCAACCACGGCAGTCCATGGAGGAAACCGAGATGACAGTGCGCAACCTGTTGATGGCAGCGGGCCTCGCGGCAGGCACGCTGCTCGCGCCGCTGGCGCAAGCCCAGATGCCGGCCGGCCAGGCGCCCGAAGCGGGGCGGCTGCTCGCCTCCGGCTGCGCGTCGTGCCACGGCACGCAGGGCCGCGCCGAGGCCGGCGCGATGATGCTCGCCGGCCTCGACCGTACCTACTTCGTCCAGCAGATGCAGGCGTTCCAGAGCGGAGCCCGGCCGGCCACCGTGATGCACCAGATCGCCAAGGGCTACAGCGATGCCGACATCGAGCAACTCGCGACCTTCTTCGCGAACCAGCGCCGCTGATGCGGTGGACACGAAAGGACAACCCATGAAGCCACAGCGACGTGAATTGTTGAAGGGCATCGGTGCCGGCGCCGCACTGCTGTCGATCGGGGGCTGCGCGGCACCGACGGCAATGGCGCCTGGCGCCAGCGCAACGCGCGCCCGGCCACGGGTGGTGGTGATCGGAGCCGGATTCGGCGGCGCGACCGCGGCACGCTACCTGCGCATGTGGGGCAACGGCGCCGTCGACGTCGACCTGGTCGAGCGCGCGCCGCGCTTCGTCTCGTGTCCGCTGTCCAATCTGGTGCTCGGTGGCAACCGCCGGATCGAGGACATCAGCGTCGGCTACGAGACGCTGGCGAACCGGCACGGGGTGCGGCTGGTGCGCGATGAAGCGCGTCGCCATCGATCTCGGAGCGAGCGCCAGGTGCGGCTGGCCGGTGGCAGCCAGCTCGGCTACGACCGGCTGATCGTCTCGCCCGGCATCGACTTCATGTACGAGACTATCCCCGGCCTGGCAACCGACGCCGCGCGCGATGCGATCCCGCATGCCTGGAAAGCCGGCCCGCAGACGCTGCTGCTGCGCGCCCAGCTCGAGGCGATGCGCGATGGCGGCGTCTTCGCGATGCACATCCCGAAGACGCCGTATCGCTGCCCGCCCGGGCCGTACGAGCGCGTCTGTCAGGTGGCCGACTACCTCAAGCGCAGCAAGCCGCGCTCGAAGATCCTGGTGCTCGACAGCAATCCCGACATCGTTTCGAAGAAGGGCCTGTTCACCAAGGCCTGGACCGAGATGTATCCCGGCATGATCGAGTACCGGCCGAACAGCGAGCTGATGGATGTCGACGTCGCGACGCGCACCGCCAAGCTCACCTTCAGCGACGTGTCGCGCCGACGTGCTCAACGTCATCCCGCCGCAGAAGGCGGCTGCGATCGCCACCCCGTTCATCACCGCCAACGACCGCTGGTGCGAGACCGACTGGCTGACCTGCGCCTCCAAGGTCGATCCGAACGTGCACATCATCGGTGACGCCACGCTGTCGGCATCGCAGATGCCCAAGTCCGGACACATGGCGAACCAGCACGGCCACCTGGTGGCCGACGCGGTGCTCGCGCTGCTGGCAGGCCGCGCCCCGGCCACGCCGGCGCTGATCAACAACACCTGCTACAGCTTCGTCTCCGGCGCGCAGGTGGTGCACGTGGCATCGGTGCACCGCTACGACGGCGCCAAGCAGACCTACCTGCCGGTCGACGGCGCGGGCGGCGTCTCGGCCGCACCGAACGAGGCCGAGGCGGCGTTCGCCAACGCCTGGGCGCGCAACATCTGGGCCGACATGCTGGGCTGAGCCCGCCGCAGCCCGCCACGCCGACGGCCGCGCACAGCGGCCGTCGTCGCGTCTGACGCTATGCTGATTCCATATGAGCGAACAAGCAGAAAAATACTCGGCCCTGGTACTCGGGCTGCTGGCGACCTACGGGATGAACGTCCTCGGCGCGATCGTCACGCTGATCGCCGGCTTCCTGCTGGCCGGCTGGCTCGGCCGTCTGACCGACCGGGCATTGAAGCGGTCGACTCGCATCGATCCGGTCTTTCACCCGCTGCCGGGCAAGATCGTGCGCGTCGGCATCCTGGTGTTCACCCTGATCGCGGTACTCAACCGCTTCGGCGTCGAGACGACCAGCCTGATCGCGCTGCTCGGCGCAGCCGGCCTGGCGATCGGGCTGGCGCTGCAGGGCACACTCAGCAATGTCGCAGCCGGCGTGATGATCCTCACCTTCCGGCCGTTCAAGATCGGCGACGCGATCAAGCTCGGCAGCGACGTCTACATCGTCGACATGCTCGGCTTCTTCGTCTGCAAGGCCCACCTGCCCGACGGGCCGGTCGCCTGGCTGCCGAATTCCCGGATCTGGGGCCAGACGATCGTCAACTTCTCGGTGACCGACAAGGATCTGCGCCGCATCGATGAAACCTATGGCATCTCGTACAACGACGACATCAATGTCGCGCTGCAGATCCTGCGCCAGATCGCGGCCGACGAGCCGCGGATCCTGGCCGACCCCGAACCGCTGATCAAGGTGCAGGCGCTCGGCGACAGTTCGGTCGACATCCTGTTCCGGGTCTGGACATCGCGCGGCGACTGGTGGAACACCAAGCTCGACCTGGTCCAGCGCTGCAAGGAGGGGCTCGAGGCCGGCGGCATCAGCATCCCGTTCCCGCAGCGCGACGTCAACCTGACACTGCTGCAGGCGCGCGATGGCGCTGGCGCCGCACCGCCGGCCGCCATGCCGACGGCGTCCGGTTCGGCGGCGTCGTCCTGACCCACCCGCCGCCAGCACCGACTGGTCGATCCATCACCGACGGTGCGGGCCGACAGTGCCGCCGATCGACACCATGCCCGCCCCTGCCTTCACCGACCTGCGTGAGCTGACGCGCCGCCACGCCCATCCGGGACGTCTGGAGATGATCCTGCTGCGCCCGGCGCGCAACGTGCCGGTGCGTCGGGTCGAACAGGCAGAGGTCAATGCCGGACGCGGCCTCGTCGGCGATCGCACCGGCGATGCGGCGGTCCGTGTTGCCGGCAAGCGCCAGGTGACGTTGATCCAGGCCGAGCACCTGCCGGTGATCGCCGCCCTGCTGCGGATGGAGCGGCTCGATGCGGCCCGGCTGCGGCGCAACCTCGTCGTATCCGGGCTCAACCTGCTCGCCGCGCGCAGCCTGTTCCGCGCCGACGCCCCGCTGCGCCTGCGCATCGGTGAAGCGGTCGAGCTCGAACTGACCGGCCCGTGCGAACCGTGCTCGAAGATGGAGGCTGCGCTCGGCCATGGTGGCTACAACGCGATGCGCGGACACGGCGGGGTCACCGCGCGCGTGCTGTGCGGCGGCTGGCTGCGCCTGGGCGACGCGGTCTGGGTCGTGTCCGACTCCAACGCTGCGTCGGACTGAGGCGCACGCCGGACCTCTGCGAGCCGGCGACCCATCAAGCGACCAATCTTCAACTCGGAGGAACGAAGGGAACGGAGGGCCGCAGGGATGTCGACTCCTCCGTGATTCTCCGTTCCCTCCGAACCTCCATGCTGAAATCAGGCCAGATGCGCCGCGCTCAGCAGCAGTTTCGTATACGGATCCTGCGGCGCATCGAACAGCGCCAGCGCCTCGCCCTGCTCGACGATCGCGCCGTCCTTCATCACCAGCACCCGGTGCGACATGGCGCGCACGACCGCGAGGTCGTGGCTGATGAACAGATAGCTCATGGCGTAGCGTTGCTGCAGATCGGCCAGGAGTGCGAGCACCTGCTGCTGCACCGAGACGTCGAGCGCCGAGGTCGGCTCGTCGAGCACCAGCACCTCCGGACGCAGGACGACCGCGCGCGCGATCGCGATGCGCTGGCGCTGGCCGCCGGAAAACTCATGCGGATAGCGGTGCAGCACATCGGACACGCCGTGGCGCTGCGACAGCCCGACTTCATCGAGCATCGCGAGCACGCGCTGGTCGCGCTCGGTCCGGCCGAGATCGGGCTGGTGCAGCGCGAGTCCCTCGCCGACGATCTGGCCGACGGTCATGCGCGGCGACAACGATCCGAACGGATCCTGGAACACCACCTGCATGCGCCGGCGCATGCGGCGCAGGCGCGCGCTGTCGGCGTTGTCGATGCGGTCGCCGCCGATCGAGACGCTGCCTTCGGCGATCGGCTGCAGCGCGAGCAGCGCCATGCCGAGGGTGGTCTTGCCCGACCCCGATTCACCGACGATGCCGAGCGTCTCGCCGCGCCGCAACTGCAGCGTGGCGTCGCGCACCGCCTCGAAGTGGCGCTTGCGGAACCAGCCGCCGCCGACCTGGAAGCGCACGTCGACATCACGTGCATCGATCAGCAGTTCGGCATCGCCCGCCACCGGCTGCACCACGCGCTGCGGGCGGCTGGCGATCAGCTTGCGGGTGTAGGCGTGCTGCGGCTGCTCGAAGATCTGCGCCGTCGGACCGATCTCGACCAGCCGGCCGCGCTCCATCACGCCCGAGCCGGTGCGTGAAGCGGCGCACCAGGTTCAGGTCGTGCGTGATGTAGAGCAGCGCCATGCCGAACTCGGCCTGCAGCTCGTCGAGCAGCGCCAGGATCTGGGCCTGGATGGTGACATCGAGCGCGGTGGTCGGCTCGTCGCAGATCAGCAGCTGCGGCCTGCAGGCCAGCGCCATCGCGATCATCGCGCGCTGGCGCTGGCCGCCCGAGAGCTGGTGCGGATAGGCGTCGACCCGCCGCTGCGGCTCGGGTATGCCGGTGCGGTCGAGCAATTCGACGGCGCGCGCGCGCGCCGCATTCGGCCGCATCGCCTCGTGCATCTCGAGCACCTCGGCGATCTGGTTGCCGACCGTGTACAACGGATTCAGCGCCGTCATCGGCTCCTGGAAGATCATGCCGATGCGCGAGCCGCGAATTGCGCGCATCGCGCGCTCGGACAGGGCGGTCAGTTCCTGGCCGTCGAAATGGATCGTGCCGCTGGTCTGCGCCGCGTCGACCAGCCGCAGCACCGACAGCGCGGTCATCGACTTGCCCGATCCGGACTCGCCGACCAGGCCGAATTTCTCGCCGCGCGCGATCGCGAACGAGACATCGTCGACCACCGTCGCCGCGCCGAAGCGCACGCTGAGGTGGTCGATCTGGAGGAGTGCTTCGTTGGGCATTGTCAATACACTTTCAACGCAGAGGCGCAGAGGACGCAGAGAACTTGGAGTTCACGACTCGGCGAACCCCGGATTTGAGCAGCGTCACGTTGAAATTGATCAGCAGACCGACCTGCAGATCGGTCAGCCGCAGATAGGAAAGCAGTTGCGCGGCATGGACGTCGACCAGCGTTGCTACGGACTTGACCTCAACCATCGACTGACCCGCCACCAGCAGATCCAGTCGAAGATCGCGCTGACAACTCGCGCCCTTTGTATCTGCACCGGCACCGGCAACCTGCGCCGCGCTGTCGATGCCTCGATCCGACAGCTCGACCTGCAACGCCGCAAGGTACAACGTTCTCGAGCAATCCGGGTCCCGAGCACCCGGTGCACCTCGATCGCCGCTCCGATGATCCGTTGCGGTCAGACTCCCGATGCGGGTAGCAGGCGCCGGGCTTATCTGCACTCATGGACGCGCGCTGTCGCCAGCATGCCTCCTGGTGAAGGCGCCTCGACTCCTCTGCGGCCTCTGCGTCCTCTGCGCCTCTGCGGTGAAGAATGCATTCCAAGACCTCTGCGGTGCTCAGCGTTGGCAAGCTTCACGACTTCCGCGTATCGAACGCATCGCGCAGTGCATCGCCGATGAAGGTCAGCAGCAGCATGGTGATGACGAGCACGAAGAAGGTGGGGACGATGATCCACCAGGCGTCGAGGTTGTTCTTGCCCTGCTTGAGCAGCTCGCCGAGCGACGGCACCGACGACGGCACGCCGAGGCCGAGGAAGTCGAGCGAGGTCAGCGCGAGGATCGCCGCGCTCATGCGGAACGGCAGGAAGGTGATCACCGGCGTCATCGAATTGGGCAGCACGTGGCGCCAGATGATCTGCCGATTGGACAGACCGAGTGCGCGCGCCGCCTTGACGAAATCGAGGTTGCGGTTGCGCAGGAATTCGGCGCGCACATAGTCCGACAAGCCCATCCAGCCCCACAGCGACAGCAGGACCAGCAGCAGCAGCAGCGACGGCTCGAAGATCGACGCGAAGATGATCAGCAGGTACAGCTCGGGGATCGCACCCCAGATCTCGACGAAGCGCTGCAGGAACAGGTCGACCCTGCCGCCGAAATAGCCCTGCAGCGCGCCGGCGGCGATGCCGATCAGCGAGCCGACCGCGGTCAGCGCGAGCGCAAACCAGATGCTGACGCGAAAGCCATACAGCAGCCGAGCGACCATGTCGCGGCCCAGCGCGTCGGTGCCGAGCCAGTTCGACCGGTCGGGCGGCGCCGGATCGAGGCGCGGGTTGAAGTAGTCGGTCGATATCGGCCGAATGCGGATTGACCGTGCAGCAGCGCCCAGTTGTCCGGCTGCGTCGAGGATCTGGTCGATCAGCGGATCCTTCCAGTCGGTCGGCGTGGCGAAGTCGCCGCCGATCGCCTTCTCGGGCGGGTTGTCTGAACATCGGGAAGTAGCAGTTCGCCGCCGATGCGCGCGACGATCGGCCGGTCGTTGCTGAACAGTTCGGCCGCGTCGCGACGACGAGCAGGACGATGAAGATCCACAGCGATGCATGGCCGATGCGGTTGCGCCGGAATCGCGCCCAGGCACGGGCATTCGGCGACAGCCGGTCGCGCCGACGCGGTCGGCATCAGCGGCTGCGGCTGCGGCTGCGGCGGATCGAGGACGGCGCTCACCGGCTTGCCCCTGTCGGTCATCGCCCGACACTGGCAAACTGCACCCGCGGATCGACGACGACATAAAGCAGGTCGGACACCAGCTTGACGACCAGCGCGATCAGCGTGAACAGATACAGCGAACCGAGCACCACCGGATAGTCGCGCCGCACCACGCTCTCGAAGGCGAGCAGGCCGAGTCCGTCGAGCGAGAACAGGGTCTCGATCAGCACCGAGCCGGTGAAGAACGAGCCGATGAAGGCGGCCGGGAAGCCGGTCACGAGCGGGATCAGCGCATTGCGGAACACATGCTTGTAGAGCACCCGGCGCGCCGCCAGGCCCTTGGCGCGCGCCACCAGCACATACTGCTTGCGCAGCTCCTCGACGAAGGTGTTCTTGGTCAGCATCGTCGTCACCGCGAAGCTGCCGACCACCAGGCAGGTCAGCGGCAGCGCCAGGTGCCAGAAATAGTCGGCGATGCGCGCCGGCCAGGAGAGCTCCTCCCAGTTGTCCGACGTCAGGCCGCGCAGCGGAAACCAGTCGAGGAAGGTGCCGCCGGCGAACAGCACGATCAGCAGCACGCCGAGCACGAAGCCCGGAATCGCATAGCCGAGCAGCACCACCAGCGTGGTCAGCGCATCGAAGCGGGTGCCCTCGCGCACCGCCTTGGCGATGCCGAGCGGGATGCTGATCAGGTAGCTGATCAGAAAGGTCCAGACGCCGAGCGAGATCGAGACCGGCAGCTTCTCCTTGATCAGCTCCCACACCTCCTTGTTCTGCAGGAAGCTGCGGCCGAGGTCGAAGCGCGCGAAGTCGGCCAGCATGTCGAGGTAGCGCTCGTGCGCCGGCTTGTCGAAGCCGTAGAGCTTCTTCAGCTCCTCCACGCGCTGCTTGTCGATGTCGCGGCCGGCCTTGTAGGCACCGCTCTCGCCCTGCCCGGCGCGCGCCTCGGCCAGCAGCTGCTCGACCGGGCCGCCGGGAACGAACTGCATCACGATGAAGGTGATCGTCAGCGCGCCGAGCAGCGTCGGGATCATCAGCAGCAGCCGCTTGACGATGTAGGCCAGCATCAGGCGGCCTTGCGCGGCAGGGACTTGTCCCACCAGGTCCACAGCGGCCAGGGGCCGAACTCGTTGATGCCGGTGAAGTAGGTGTCGGCGTTGAAATACCTGGCCTGCACCTTCGGGATGCCGAAGCGGTTCCAGAACGAGACATTCTCGGTGTTGGTGTACAGGTCGGGAATCTGGAAGAAGCTCCAGGTGACGATGCGGTCGAGCGCGCGGCAGGCGGCGCGCACCTCGTCGAGGTCTGGCGGCGCGGCCGATGGTGGTCGATCAGCGCATCGACGGCGCGGCTCTTGACGCCGCGGAAGTTGCTGTTGCCCTCCTCGTCGGCCGACTTGGAGCCGAGGACCGCCGCCAGCGAGGCGGCATCCGGGATCGTGAAATCACCGCCGGCGATCGCGATCATGTCGTAGTCGTAGGTCTGCAGCCGCGAGCGGTACAGCGCGAAGTCGACCACCCGGTCCTTCATCGTGATGCCGAGCTTCTTCATCAGCGCCTGCCAGTCGAGGTTGGCGCCCTCGCGCGGCGTCAGGTATTCGAACTCGAACGGCTCGCCCTTGGCGTTGCGCAGCACATTGTCGGCGTCGAGCTTCCAGCCCGCTTCCTCGAGCAGCGTGCGTGCGCGCAGCAGGTTGCGCCGCAGCGCGTTGGCGCCGTCATCGGTGCGCGGCGCCACGAAGGCCGGGCCGAAGACGCGCGGCGGCAGCTCGCCGCGGAACGGCTCGAGCAACCTCAGCTCGGCCGGCGAGGGCAGTCCCGTCGGCCGCGAACTCGCTGTTGTTGAACAGGCTGTCGGCGCGCTTGTAGATGCCGGTCTTGTTGATGGTGTCGAAGTCGTAGGTCAGCACCAGCGCCTCGCGCACCCGGATGTCCTGGAACAGCGGACGGCGCAGGTTGATGATGTACGACTGCATCAGCTGGCCGAAGCCGGTCACGAAGCTGCGCTTGACGATGCGGCCGTCATCCCACTTCGGTCCGTTGTGCTGGCGCACCCAGGAGCGCCCGCCGTACTCCTTGAGCAGGTCGAACTCGCCGGCCTTGAAGGCCTCGCGCGAGACCGCCATGTCGGCATAGTTGCGGTAGATGATGCGGTCGAAGTTGAAGTGGCCGCGCCGCACCGGCAGCCCGTCGGCCCAGTAGTTCGGATTGCGGCCGAACTCGATGCGGCGCGGCCGGTCGGTGCGCGCGATGACATACGGGCCGGTGGTGATCGGCTCCTCGTCGACCACCTCGCTGAACTTCTTGCCGGCGCCCCACTTGCGGCTGAAGACCGGCATCGTCCCGGCGACGAACAGCTGGTCGCGCGTCTTCTCGCGCAGCTCGAAGCGCACCGTGCGCGCGTCGACCACCTCGCAGCGCGCGATGCCCGACAGCACCGTGTTGTACGGCGGATAGGCCTGGTTCGAGGTCAGCGTGTCGAAGCTGTGCTTGACGTCGGCCGGCAGCACCGGATCGCCGTTCGAGAAGCGCGCCTGCGGCCGGATGCGGAACGTCGACCGACGAGAAGTCCGGCGCGACCAGCATCGACTCGGCGAGCAGTGCATACATCGTCGACGGCTCGTCGGCGGCCAGGTGGGCCAGCCCCTCGACCATCCAGATCAGCACACCGGCCGGCGCATTGCCGCGCGTGGTGAAGGGATTGAGCTTGTCGAAGCTGGTGCGCCGATCCGGGTTGCGCAGGCGCAGCGTGCCGCCGCGCGGCGCCGCGGATCGACATATTCGAAATGCGTGAAGTCGGGCCCGTACTTCGGGGTTCACCGTAGGCGGCGAAACCATGCACCCAGCGTCCGGTCGAAGGATGTCCAGCGTCGGCGCCATCGCCGGCCGCCGGCCCTGAAGCCAGCGCCTGGCCGCCGAGCGCGCTGCCCGTCGCGCCGGCGCCGAACAGCAGGCCGAGTGCATCGCGCCGTGTCAGGGTCGGGTCGATCGGTGGACTCATCGGCGCTCGCTCGTGTTCGACCGACTATATATCGAGCCGCCGCCGCCGCCCTATGGGCGCTGCGCGGCGCTTCAGGCGGCGTGACCACCGCGCCCGGCGCCGGCCTCGTACCAGCCCCGGCTGCGGTTCACGACGTGCACCACCAGCAGCATCACCGGCACCTCGATCAGCACGCCGACAACGGTGGCCAGCGCGGCGCCCGATTCGAAACCGAACAGGCTGATGGCGGCGGCGACCGCGAGCTCGAAGAAGTTGCTGGCCCCGATCAGTGCCGACGGACACGCCACCGCATGCGACTCGCCGGCCCGCCGGTTCAACCAATAGGCCAGGCCGGAGTTGAACAGCACCTGGATCAGGATCGGTACCGCGAGCAGCGCGATCACCAGTGGCTGATCGAGGATCGCCCGACCCTGGAAGGCGAACAGCAGCACCAGGGTGGCCAGCAATGCGGCGATCGACCAGGGTCCGATGCGCTCGAGCACCGCGTCGAAGACGGCCTGGCCGCGTCCGAGCAGGTTGCGCCGCCACAGCTGCGCGATCACGACCGGGATCACGATGTACAGCACGACCGAGGTGATCAGCGTCTGCCAGGGCACGCTGATCGAAGACAGTCCGAGCAGCAGGGCGACGATCGGCGCGAAGGCGAACACCATGATCGCATCGTTGAGCGCGACCTGCGACAAGGTGAACATCGGATCGCCGCCGGTCAGGCGGCTCCAGACGAAGACCATCGCGGTGCAGGGTGCGGCTGCGAGCAGGATCAGGCCGGCGACGTAGCTGTCGAGTTGCTCGGCCGGCAGGTACGGCGCGAACAGGTGACGGATGAACAGCCAGCCGAGCAAGGCCATCGAGAACGGCTTCACCGCCCAGTTGACGAACAGCGTCACGCCGATGCCGCGCCAGTGACGACGCACCTGGTGCAGTGCGCCGAAGTCGACCTTCAGCAGCATCGGGATGATCATGATCCAGATCAGCAGCCCGACCGGCAGATTGACGCGCGCCCATTCCATCCGCCCGACCGCCTGCACCGGCCCCGGCAGCAACTGGCCGAGGGCGATGCCGGCCACGATGCACAGGAACACCCACAGGCTGAGCCAGCGCTCGAACAGGCTCATCGGGCCGATCGGCGCCGATTGCGGCGACAGCGCCCGGGCGGGGGTCGTGCTCATCGGTCGGTCTTCGACAGTCGGGAGGGGCATGCCGAGTCGTGCGTGCGCAGGATGGGGATGGTTGTCGTCATGGCCGATCGCGGTGCAACTCGCCACAATGTCCACTCAGGCAGGCGAGCAGCTTGTTCATCTGTGCGAGCGCCGGGCGATGGATCAGGCTGCACCCGGCGCGCTCCTGCGTGACGAGACCAGCCTGCATCGATTCCAGTGACGCAGCGGCAGGTTCTTCCAGGGTTCCAGTCTAGTGGAACCGACCCGGGACGGACCCACTGCCGCGGCGCCCGATCGAAGCAAAGCGGTTTACTTTTCTCGAGGCCGGGCCGAACATGGCCGGATGGAAAGATTCGATCCGGTGCTGCCGAGCGAAGACAGTCAACCGGTCGAACTCGACGCCACCCTCGATCGACTGGCTGCGTACCTGCGTGCGATCGACGCCGGTGTCGAGCAGCTGCTGCCGAGCGCCTGCAGCGACGCGGGCGCACGCGATTCGGTGGCCGCTGCCGCTGCCATCCTGTCGCTGTTCGACCGGATGGTTCCGCAGTTGCACCGCATCGAGGAAGCGCACCTCTTCGCGGCGGTCATCGAGTCGATGGCCGGTTCCGATGCGGTCTGCCTGCGCGACCTGACGGACACGCTGCGGAATGAACACCGGCTGCTGCAGCACCGTTGGCAGGGATTGCGCCCGACGCTGCAGCGGCGCTGCGCGGGCGATCGCGATGCGGCATTCGACGCTGCTGCGCTGGCGGACTTCGCCGTCGCATGGCGTTCCCACCTGGCGCGCAAGCAGCGGGAGCTGCTGCCGATGGCCGGCCGGCTGCTCGACGATGCGGCGCTGGCAGACATCGGGCTGGCACTGGACGAGCTGCGCGATGCCGGGTGGCGACCGTCGCCCGGGGCGATCGTCGAGCGAGCCACTCCGCACACCTGAGCAAGCCGGTGCGGCAGCACGGCGGCTCGGCAACGGGCACACTCGAACTCCCCGTCACGCTGGAGTCGTCGCGATGCTGATCGGTGTCCCGAAGGAGATCAAGAACCACGAGTACCGGGTCGGCCTGACGCCTTCGTCGGTGCGCGAGCTGACCGGTGCCGGCCATGAGGTGATCGTCGAACGCCTGCGCCGGCGCAGGCATCGGCGCCGGCGACGGCGAGTACCGTCAGGCCGGCGCCCAGGTGGTCGACACGTGCCGACGAGGTCTTTGCGCGCGCCGAGATGATCGTCAAGGTCAAGGAGCCGCAGGCGGCCGAACGCGGGCGGCTGCGCGCCGGCCAGATGCTGTTCACCTACCTGCACCTCGCGCCCGATCCGACGCAGTGTCGCGAGCTGATCGACAGCGGCGCCGTCTGCATCGCCTACGAGACCGTGACCGCCGCCGGCGGCGGGCTGCCGCTGCTCGCGCCGATGTCGGAGGTGGCGGGCCGGATGTCGGTGCAGGCGGCGGCGCACTGCCTGGAACGGGTGCACGGCGGACGCGGCATGCTGCTCGGCGGCGTGCCGGGCGTCGCGGCAGCCAAGGTGGTCGTGCTCGGCGCCGGCGTCGTCGGCAGCAACGCCGCGCTGATGGCGGTCGGCAGCGGCGCTCAGGTGGTGGTGATCGATCGCAGCCTCGAAGCCCTGCGCCGCATCGAGGGCCGCTTCGGCGCCCGCGTTGCGACCGTGTTCTCGAACAGCGACAACCTCGACGATCATGTGCTGAGCGCCGACGTGGTGATCGGCTGCGTGCTGATCCCGGGCGCGGCGGCGCCCAAGCTCGTCACGCGCGAGATGGTGTCGCGCATGCGTGCCGGATCGGTCGTCGTCGACGTCGCGATCGACCAGGGCGGCTGCTTCGAGACATCGCGACCGACCACCCACGCGCGAGCCGACCTACCTCGTCGACGAGCGTGGTCCACTACTGCGTGGCCAACATGCCCGGCGGCGTGCCGCGCACCTCGACCTATGCGCTGAACAACGCGACGCTGCCGTTCGTGCTCGCGCTCGCCAACCAGGGCTGGCAGCAGGCAATGCGCGACGATCCGCACCTGCGAGCCGGACTCAACGTGGCGGGCGGCAAGGTCACCTGCCGTGAAGTGGCCGACGCGCTCGACCATCCCTGGACCGATCCGGCAACGCTGCTCGGCGGCTGAACCTCGCTGCGCACGGCAAGCGGCGGCCTGCAGACGCGGTCGGATCGCGGCCGCCGGCTTCAGCCCACCAGCAGCGAGACCAGCCCGGCCACCAGTCCGACCACGAGCAACAACAGCAGCAGCAGCACCCCGGCCACCGCCGCCATCCGCCAGCGGCTGCGCGAGCGGGTCGCGTGCGGCTGATCCAGCCAGGCATCGAGCAGGGCGACGTTGCGCTGATTGGCCTTGAACGCCATGTCGAACAGGTCGCCGACGACCGGTATCACGCCGACCACCGTTTCGAGCGCGACATTGACCAGCATGCGCAGCAGCACGCTGGCCGGCGCGCCCAGGCGTGCCGCCTCGACCACGATGTACGACGACAGGGCGCTGCCGACCAGGTCGCCGATTCCGGGAACGAGCCCGATCAGCCCGTCGGCACCGATGCGGAAACCACCGGGCAGCCGGATCGAGCTGTCGAGCAGCCAGGCCAGGCGACGCAGCCTCGAACGCGCGTCGTGGGTGGTGGATCGGGGGTCGGGAGTCGCGGTCGGCATCGTGATCGTGTACGGAAGGGTGGCCGATGGACCCCGGCCCGCCGGCTTCGTTCCGCCTTCGGCCGCATGCGCGATCGGGACCGACCGCCGCAACACGCGTTGACACCCCCCCGGGTCGATGCTAGCGTGGTCCGCGTGCCTCAGGCCCTGCCGCCCGGCACCCTCTTCTGACACGGCGGCACCGGATCCGGAACAACACCTGGGAGCCGACGTGAAGTCCACCCTGCCTGTCTCGCGCCGCCGTGCGGACCTCGCCCGCGGCGCGCAGCAGGACCCGATCAGCCGCGCAGGGCCCGGCGGCAGTTCGGTCGGCACCGTCGGCCGTCGCCCGACGGCAACCGTCACCCACCGCCCGGGCGGGACGATCGAGACCGTGCGGATCACAGGCACACCCGGCCACTGGATCAACCATTCACGCAATCGACTGCGCGCTGCGCCGGCTCGGACTTGGCAGCGCCGCGATCCGGCCGGAGCCGGAGGCGGGTCTTGATCGCGATCCCGCTCGCCTCCCACGCCGCGCGCCGCCCGGACGCGATCGCGCTCCGCTACGGCGAACGACGCATCGGCTACCGCGATCTGCACCAGCGGGCGTGCCGGGTCGCGCGTGCGCTGGCCGGCGACGGCATCGGCCCTGGCGACCGGGTCGCCACGATGATGCACAACTGCCCGCAGTTCTTCGAGATCCTGTTCGGCTGCGCCATGCTCGGCGCGATCTGCGTGCCGATCAACTTCCGGCTGGCGCGGCCGGAAGTCGAGCGGCTGCTGGCCGTCGGCCGGCCGCGTCTTCTGCTGGCGGCCCAGACCTTCCAGGATCCGCTCGGTCGGGTGCACGAACTGCCGCCGACGATCCGCTGGCTCGACGACCAGCCGCCGACCTCGCCAGTCGTGCCGGACCATCCATACGAACGCTGGCTGCAGTCGGCCCCGGCGCGCGAAACCACGCCGCTGCCCGCCGCCGATGCGCCGCTGATGCTGATGCATTCGTCCGGCACGAGCGGGCTGCCGAAGGGCATCATCGTCACGCATTCGACGGTGCTCGCCTCGTCGAGCGCGAAGACGATCGACTTCGGGCTGACCCGCAGCGACACCTGCGTCGTATTCGGACCGCTGTTCCACATCGGTCCGCTGATGGACCTGGCATTGCCGGTGCTGCTCTGTGGTGGGCAGGTCGTCATCGGCACATCGCGCCAGTTCGATCCGCAATGCCTGCTCGAGACGATCTCCGCCTGCCGCGGCACGGTGGTGCCGATCTATCCGACGATGCTGCGGCGGGTGATCGCCACGCGGCCCGACCCGACGCTCGACCTGACCAGCCTGCGCCTGATCATCACCGGTGGCGAGGCGGCGCCGGCACCGGTGATCCGCGCCACGATCGAGCGCTTTCCCGGGGTCGCATTCGTCAACAACTACGGCAGCACCGAGGGCGGCCCGATCACCACCTTCCTGCCACCGGAAGATGCGCTGCGCAAGATCGGCTCGGTCGGGCGCGAGTCGTACAGCGTCCAGCTGCGCATCGACGACGAGTCGGGTCGCCCGCTCGGTCCGGGCGAGATCGGCGAACTCGTCGTCCGCAGCCCCTTCGTCTGCGCCGGCTACTGGGGCCGTCCGGCCGAAAGCGCGGCCCAGCGCCGCAACGGCTGGTGGCGCACCGGCGACTGCGGATGGCTCGATGCAGAGGGTGACCTGTGGATCGTCGGACGCAGCCAGGACCTCATCAAGTGCGGCGGCGAGAATGTCTATCCGATCGAGGTCGAGCAGGTGATCTGTGAACTCGACGAGGTGGTCGAGGTGGCGGTGCTCGGCATACCCGACGACCAGACGGGCGAGGCGGTCGTCGCCTACATCGTGTGCCGGCCCGACGGCTTGCTCGGCGCGGCTCGCGTGCTCGGACACTGCCAGGCCGGGCTCGCCGACTTCAAGCAGCCGCGCCACCTGCGCTTCGTCGACCAGCTGCCGCGTGGAACGACCAACAAGGTCGATCGGCGGGTGCTGCGGCGCTGGTGGGACGACGAGTCGCACCGCTACTAGGCCGCACCCGTCAGACTGAGCGGTGCAGCAGCCGGTCGAAGGCCTCCAGGCCGGAGATTGCCGTCACGCGGGCCGCCAGCGGCGCCGGCAGCACGCCGTGCTGGCACATCGAGTAGACCTGCATCCCGGCCGCCAGCCCGGCCTCGACGCCGGGCAGGCTGTCCTCGACCACCGCGCAGCGCGCCGCATCGACACCGAGCGCACGCGCTGCATGCAGGAACAACCCGGGGTCGGGCTTCCACGATTGCGACGTCGTAGGCGCTGAAGATGCGGGCCTCGAAATGGCGCAGCAGCCCGGTCAGGCCGAGCGTCAGCTCGGCCTTCTCGCGCGGGCCGTTGGTGGCGACGCAGAATGGCACGCGCAATGCCTCGAGCAGCGCCACCGCACCGGGCATCGCGTGCAGATCCTGGCGGAAGCGCTGCGCCATGGCGGCACGCACCTGGCGCTCGAAAGCGGCGTGGTCGAAATCGGCCGGCCGCTGCGGCAGCGAGGCGCCGATCGTGGCGATGCTGTCGGCCATCCGGCGACCGCGAAACGCCTCATGGACCCGCTCGCGCGACAGCGTCAATCCGAGCTCGCGCGCCTGTTCGTACAGCACGTCGAGCCCGGCACTCTCGCTGTCGACGAGCGTTCCGTCGCAGTCGAAGATCACCGCCGCGATGGCGGGCCGACCGGGTGCTGCCGGGTCAGAGCCTCTCGACATGGATCCGATTCCAGGTCGGGCTGATGAGCAGCTGGTTGATGCACACGTTCGGCGGTGCCTCGGCGATGAAGCGGATCGTGTCGCCGAGATCGTGAGGCTGCAGCATGCGCGCGCGCACTTCGGCGTTCGGCGGCACCGGACGGCGATCGAGGATCGGGGTCGCCACTTCGCCCGGGCACAGCGCGCAGGCCCGGATGCCGTTCACGCCCTCCTCGATGTTGATCGTCTCGGTCATTGCGACCACCGCGTGCTTGCTCGCGTTGTACGCCGCTCCGGTGAAGGTCGAGTGATGCACCCCGGCCCATGAAGCGACGTTGATGATCAGGCCGTCGCCCCGTTCCCGCATGCCGGGCAGCACCGCATGCACGGTGTGAAAGCTGCCGTCGAGGTTGATGCCGACCACCTCGCGCCAGCCGGCGACGCTCTGCTCGGTCCATTTGCGCGTCGGCGTGTTGGTGCCGGCACTGTTGACCAGGATGTCGATCTGCCGGTGGCGTTCGACGATGGCGGCGGCGACGCGGCGCACTGCCTGGGCATCGGAGACGTCGAGCACCTCGACTTCGGCCGCCCCGCCGCCGGCGCCGATGCGCCGCGCCAGGGTCTCGAGCGCATCGGCGCGCCGCCCCGACAACACCACCCGCGCGCCGGACGCAGCCAGCGCCAGCGCGCCCGCCTCACCGATGCCGCTGCCGGCGCCGGTGATCCATGCCACTTTCCCATCAAGCTTGCCCATCATGTCTCCCTGTCAGGTTGGTCGTCGGGTTGCGGCAGCGAAGTTAGCACCTCGCGCGGCGCCGCGCAGCCGATCACGGCTTGCCACGCCGCGGCGCTGCGGCAGCCGGCGCGCCCGCCGCAGCCGCCGGCAGCGGCAGGGCGTGGCTGCACTTGATCTCGTCCAGGCACACGCTCGATCGCATGCCGTTGACGCCCGGCAGGCGAATCAGCCGGTCCATCAGGAACTGCGACAGTGCCTTCAGGTCGCGCGCCACCACCTTGATGATGTAGTCGAAGTCGCCGGTCACCGAATAGCACTCGAGCACCTCCGGCAGGTCGACCACCGCCTGGGTGAACTTCGACAGGTCACGAATGTGCCCCTTTTCCATGGCGACGTGGATGAAGGCGACCACCCCGAGGTCGAGCCGGGCAGCGTCGAGCCGCGCCTCGTAGCGCGTGATGTAGCCCTGCTCCTCGAGCCGGCGGTGCCGGCGGTGGCTCTGCGCCGGCGACAGGCCGACCGCTTCGGCAAGTTCCAGGTTCGAGGCGCGCCCGCGCTGCTGCAGGAAATCGAGGATCCGGCGGTCGATCCGGTCAAATTCACCGACGCTCAATATTGTCTCCTCCGGACGCACCTGCACGAAACAAGATTTCGTCGACCATTGGTTTTCATGCTCGCAAAGCAAACTCATTTTATGCTCCCAGGACCAGAATGACGGTACCGGCCACGGGCAGCGCCCACGATCGGATCAGGCTTGATGGGGCAGCGGCGCGATGGAAGATGATTTCCTTCAAGCCGTCGGTCCGGAGAGTCCATGAAGGCATCGCGCGCACCGCCTCCGGGATCACACTGGACGCACCGGGCGCCATCGACCCACCACCACCAGGAGCACTCCGAGATGTCCGATCTGTATCGAAAACCCGATGGGCCTGATGGGCTTCGAATTCGTCGAATTCGCTTCGCCGACACCCGGCGTGCTCGAGCCGGTGTTCGAGGCCATGGGCTTCAGCAAGGTCGCGGTGCACCGCTCCAAGGACGTGGTGCTGTACCGCCAGGGCGACATCAACTTCATCGTCAACAACGAGCCGCGCAGCGCGGCGGCCTACTTCGCCGCCGAACACGGCCCGTCGGCCTGCGGCATGGCGTTTCGGGTCCGCAATGCGCACCAGGCCTATGCGCGCGCGCTCGAACTCGGCGCGCAGCCGATCGAGATCCCGACCGGCCCGATGGAACTGCGCCTGCCGGCGATCAAGGGCATCGGCGGCGCGCCGCTGTACCTGATCGACCGCTTCGAGGACGGCAAGTCGATCTACGACATCGACTTCGAATGGATCGACGGCGTCGACCGCCATCCGCCCGGCGTCGGCCTGAAGCTGATCGACCACCTGACGCACAACGTCTACCGCGGCCGCATGGCGTACTGGGCCGGCTTCTACGAGAAGCTGTTCAACTTCCGCGAGATCCGCTACTTCGACATCAAGGGCGAATACACCGGCCTGACCAGCAAGGCGATGACCGCGCCCGACGGCAAGATCCGCATCCCGCTGAACGAGGAATCGTCGAAGGGCGCCGGGCCAGATCGAGGAGTACCTGATGCAGTACAACGGCGAAGGCATCCAGCACATCGCCCTGTTCAGCGACGACCTGATCGCGACCATCGACCAGCTGTCGATGAACGGCGTGCCGCTGATGACCGCGCCGAACGACATCTACTACGAGATGCTCGAGCAGCGCCTGCCCGGCCACGGCGAGCCGGTGGACGAACTGCAGACGCGCGGCATCCTGCTCGACGGCAGCACCGAAGGCGGCAACAAGCGCCTGCTGCTGCAGATCTTCTGCAAGCCGCAGCTCGGCCCGGTGTTCTTCGAATTCATCCAGCGCAAGGGCGACGACGGCTTCGGCGAAGGCAATTTCAAGGCGCTGTTCGAATCGATCGAGCGCGACCAGGTGCGGCGCGGGGTGCTGCAGACCGGAGTGACAGCGGAGGTGGCGGAGTGCGCGTCAAGACAGCGAACACTCTTCTCACCGCAGAGGCGCAGAGGTCGCAGAGGTCGCAGAGAAATGAGGCAGCCTTTCCTCTGCGTTCTCGGCGTCCTCTGCGCCTCTGCGGTAAGAGGTTTTATCTTGGGAAGGACCGACGATGAATCGATTGGATGACGCCACCCGGCGCCAGCTGCTCGAGAAGCTGCCGCAGTGGAAGCACGATGCCGCCCGCGATGCGATCAGCCGCGAATTCCGCTTCGCCGACTTTGCCGAAGCCTTCGCCTTCATGAGCCAGATCGCGCTGCAGGCCGAACGCGTCGACCATCACCCGGAGTGGTTCAACGTCTACAACCGGGTCGAGATCACGCTGACCACGCACGACGCCAAGGGCCTGACGCAGCGCGACATCGATCTGGCCGCGCTACGCCGACAAGGCATTCGAGCGCTTCTCCGGCGCTGGCCAGGCAGGCTGAGGGACGATCGATCATGCAGCGCCAGATGCAGGCCACACCCGTCAAGCACGGCATTGCCGCCGGCGACGACGCCGCGCCGGAGCGTCCGGACTGGACCATCGACCAGGGCTGGGACGGCTACACGCCGGCAGGAGCATGCCACCTGGCGAACGCTGTTCGAGCGCCAGACGAAGCTGCTGCCGGGACGCGCCTGCGACGAGTTCGTGCAGGGCATGCGCGACCTGCCGATCGGCGCCGAGCAGATTCCGGACTTCCGGCGCCTGTCGCGATGTGCTGATGCAGCGCACCGGCTGGCAGGTGGTGGCGGTGCCGGGGCTGGTGCCCGACGAGGTCTTCTTCGACCACCTGGCGAACCGGCGTTTTCCGGCCGGCAACTTCATCCGCACCCCGCAGCAGCTCGACTACCTCGAAGAGCCCGACGTCTTCCACGATGTCTTCGGCCATGTGCCGATGCTGATGAATCCGGTCATCGCCGACTACATCCAGGCCTATGGCGTCGGCGGGCTGCGCGCGCAGCAGCTCGGCAAGCTCGCCAACCTGGCGCGCGTCTACTGGTATTCGGTCGAGTTCGGCCTGGTCGAGCAGGCCGACGGACTGCGCATCTACGGCGCCGGCATCGCCTCGTCGTTCACCGAGAGCGTGTTTGCGCTCGACGACGACTCGCCGAATCGCATCGGTTTCGACCTCGAACGCGTGATGCGCACCCACTACCGCATCGACGATTTCCAGGAAAGCTATTTCGTGGTGCGCAGCCTGGAGCAACTGCTCGAACTGCGCGAGATCGACTTCGCGCCGATCTACCAGCGCATCGAAGGCCAGTCGGAATACCAGCCCGGTGAGGTCCTGCCCGGCGATCGCGTGCTGCACCGCGGCAGCGGGCGCTATTTCGCCGCGAAGCGCAGCGATCGCGCCTGAAGGCGCTCCTACGGATACCCGCAAGGCCCGATGCACCCTCCGCCGTACCTCGATCGCGCCTGAAGCAGCGATCGCGCCTGAAGGCGCTCCTACGGACATCCGCAAGGGCCGATCATTGGCCATGTAGGAGGGCCTTCAGGCCCGATGCACCCTCCGCCGCACCTCGATCGCGCCTGAATGCGCTCCTACAGCGGATTGATGATCGAATTCGGGATCATCTCGCTGTCGTGGATCACCCCGCGTGACGCGAACTTCAAACCCTCGGGCGTGCGCACCACCGTGTCGATATAACGTCCGACGTTGAACACCGTGGAGAGCCCGGACAGCTTGGTGCGGAATACCGAGTCGTTGGCCTCGGCCTCGATGCGCCCGGCATCGACACGGCGGACCAGCGGCATGCCGACGACGATGCGCTGGTAATAGGGATCGTGGAACAGCGTCAGGCGGCGCTGTGTCATCTCGGCGCTGTCATCGGCAAAGCCGAAATGGGTCCAGACGAAGTCGAAGCTGCCGACGCCCGCCGGCCGCATCGATCCGCGATCGGCTGCCCCGGCGACGGCGACGGCGACGGCGACGGCGACGCGCGACGGCGAACATAATGAGCGGCCCAGTCCGCAACCGTGGACATGTCAAAAAAGATCGAGGAGAGAAGAATGCTGACCCGTATCGCCTTAGCCGTATCCGTGCTGTCGCTGGCCGCCTGCCAGTCGATGACCCCCACCGCCCAGGCGCCGGCTGCGCAACCGACGGCGGCGCCGTCGCAGGCCGCGGCCGCTCCCGCAGCGCCCGCCTGGCAGCAGGGCCGCAGTGGCGAATATGGCCAGCTCCACGCTCGCGCCGCTGCCCGGCAAGCTGACTGCGACGCCGGCAGCGGACATCCCGCTCGCCAGCTTCAAGCTGCCGCCCGGCTTCAAGGCCGAGGTCTGGGCCACCGGCATCCCGGGCGGCGCGCGATGGTGCGCGGCGACGACGGCAAGATCTATGTCGGCACGCGCGGCATCGGTCGCGTCTACGAGGTGACCGACGCCGGCAGCCAGCGCACCAGCCGCGTCGTCGTCGACAAGCTGGTGCAGCCGGCCGGCGTCGCCTACCGCAACGGTTCGCTGTACGTGATCGCGATCGACAAGGTGCTGCGCTTCGACGGCATCGCGAAGAATCCGAACGTGCAGCCGGTCGACATGACCGCCGCCTTCAAGCTGCCGAAGGAGCAGCACCACAACTGGAAGTACATCGCCTTCGGTCCCGACGGCAAGCTCTACGTGCCGTTCGGCGCGCCGTGCAACATCTGCGAGCCGGGCAGCGAATACGCGCAGATCCGCCGCTACAACGCCGACGGTTCCGGCATGGAGGTGATCGCCACCGGCGTGCGCAACACGCAGGGCTTCGACTGGCACCCGGTCACCAAGGAGATGTGGTTCACCGACCACGGCCGCGACTGGATGGGCGACGACATGCCCGAGGACGAGCTGAACCGGATGACCACGGCAGCGGCCAGAACTTCGGCTTCCCGTACTGCCACGCGCAAGGCATCGCGGACAAGGATTTCCCGAAGGCCGAACGCCTGCAATGGCGTGACGCTGCCGGTGCAGACGATGGGCCCGCACGCGGCCGCGATGGGCGTGCTGTTCTACACCGGCAACATGTTCCCGGCCGAGTACCAGAACACGCTGTTCGTGGCGCGCAAGGGTTCCTGGAACCGCACGCAGCAAGTTCGGCTACGACGTCGTGACGGTGCGCACCGATGCCCAGGGCAGCAATCCGAAGATCGAGCCGTTCATGACCGGCTTCGCTCGATCCGCAGGCCGACACCTTCGCCGGCCGTCCGACCTACCTGCTGCAGCATGCCGGACGGTTCGCTGCTGATCTCGGACGAGCAGCTCGGCGCGATCTACCGCATCAGCTATGCCCGCTGAGCGACCGGCGCTGCGGCGCCGCCTGGTGGCCGCGGCGCTTGCGCTGCTGCCGCTGGCGGGCGTCGCCCAGCAGCCGCCGCGTCCGCCCGCCGCACCCTGGCGGTGTGCGCCGCCTGCCACGGCGCGGGCGGCAATGCACAGGTCGAGCAGTTTCCGTCGATCGCCGGCCAGCCGCAGGATCTTCATCGAGAACCAGCTGGTGCTGATCCGCGAGGGACTGCGCGAGGTGCCGGCGATGCAGGCGGTGATGAAGGACATCGACGACGCGGCGATCACCGCACTGGCGACGCACTTCGCAGCCCAGCCGGTTCGGTCGCGTGCCCCGCAGGCGCTCGATGCTGCGCCGTGTCGAGCGCGGCGCCGCGCTGTCGCAGCAGCGCCGCTGTGCGGTACCTGTCACCTGGCCGACTACGCCGGTCAGCAGCAGGTGCCGCGGCTGTCGGGCCAGAGCGAGGCCTATCTGCTGCAGTCGATGCAGCAGTTTCGCGACCATCCCGGGCCGGGACGCGACACGATCATGGCCGCGACGCTGCTCGGCCTGAGCGACCGCGACCTGTCCGACCTGGCGCACTACCTGGCGTCACGCAAGCCCTGACACCGGAACCCGCCGCAACCGTGGCGGGCGGTGCGGCCCGCTTCAGTGCAGCGTCGCCAGGTAGGCGGCGATGTCGCGCGCGTCGCGTTCACCGACCCGCATGTCGGGCATCGCGGTGTGCGGATCGATGCTGCGCGGATCCCGGATCCAGCGCACCATCTGATCGGGCGTGTTGGGCACCGATCCGGCGATCAGCTGGCGGTCGGCGATGCCGGCCAGCGGCGGGCCGACGTGCACATCCGATCCGGTCACGCCGGGAATCAGGTGACACGCATTGCAGGCATATTGCGTCAGCGCAAGCCGGCCGCGCTCCGGATCGATCGTCGGCTGCTGGTTGCCTGCGACTTCGGGCGCCTCGCAGCGCCGGCCTTCGTACTTGCGCATCAACGCATCGAAGTCGGTCGCGGTCAGTTGCGGCAGGCGCTGCATGAAGGCGGTCAACGCCCACAGGTCCTGCTCGGGCAGGCGGAAGCGCCAGGCCGGCATGCCGCTCATCTTGATGCCGTTGGCGGTGATCCAGTAGAGCTGCTGTGGCTCCCAGTGCGAGGCCGCGTCGACCAGCGGCCCGGGGATCGGCTGCATGCTGCGACCGATCTCGTCCTGCGCCACGCCGGGTGCGCCGTGACACTGGATGCACTTGTCGATGTAGCAGTGGGCGCCGCGCTCGACCATGCGACGGGTCGTCCAGCGGCGGCACCTCGATCTGCTCCGAACGCAGCCGCACCGAGCGCTGCATCGTCTTCTCGAGCAGCGAATAGACCGGCTGGGTGTGCTGGGCGGTCGCCGAGATGTCGTAGATCCCGCTCCAGATGAACACCACGGCACCGGCCGCCGAGGCCAGGCCAAGCAGGGCCAGCATGATCAGAATCTTGCGCATCCGGGATTCCAGGTGTCGTCGATCAGTGAACGAAAATCGGTCGGTCAGGTCAAGCTACCGTCCTCGGCATGCCGACGGCCTGTTGCCCGATCGACAGCCGGCAGATTCTTCGCTAGGGTCCGCCGTGGCTGCAGCAGTATCCGATCCCTGATGACCCAGTTCGAGTTCCGCCCGATGAGTCGAAACCTGCCGATCGCGGATCAGCGACCGCCGCGATGAGGCGGTACGCAGGCATGGCGCGTCTGCCCGCCGCCACTGCGCTGTGCCTGGCGCTCGGCGTGGCGTGGTCGGCGCCGACCGGCACCCAGCCGGATCCGCAACCGCTGATCGGTGATCCGCAACGCGGCCGCGTCCTGGCCGAGCGCTACCACTGCGGTACCTGCCACCGCGATCCCCGGCGTTGCGTCGGCACGCGGCCGGCTCGCGGTCCCGCTGACGGATTTCGGCCTGCGCAGCTACATCGCCGGTCGCGTGCCGAACCGGCCGGAGCTGCTGGCGCGCTGGATCGCCGACCCGCGCTCGCTGGTGCCCGACACCGCCATGCCCGACATGGGCGTGACCGACGACGATGCACGCGACATCGCGGCCTACCTGGGACGGTTGCGATGAACGGGCAGCCGGATTCGGTCTTTGCACCCGCCGGTCCGGTGGCCGGCATGATCGCCGAGCTCGCCTGGGTGCTGGTGATCGGCTCGACGCTGATCTTCGTCGGGGTGATGGCGCTGCTGGCCTGGGCGCTGCTGCGCCGGCGCGATGAAGGCGACGTGCAACGCGCGGCGACGGCGCGCTTCACCTGGCGCTGGGTGATCGGCGGCGGGGTGATCTTTCCGGTCCTGGTGCTGTCCGCGCTGCTGCTCTACAACGCGCTGCGCACCGATGCCCTGACGCCGGCGCGCGCCGCTGACGAACTGGTGATCAGCGTCACCGGCCACCTGTGGTGGTGGGAGGTGCGCTACCAGTTGCCGGCTGCCGGCATCGACTTCGTCACCGCCAACCAGATCAACCTGCCGGCGGCGCGGCCGGTCACGCTCGGCCTGACGACCGCCGATGTGATCCACAGCCTGTGGTTCCCGGCGCTGGCGGGCAAGATCGACATGGTTCCCGGCCGGGTCCACCAGCTGCGCGTGCAGGCTGATCGAGCCGGGTCGATACCGCGGCCAGTGTGCCGAGTACTGCGGCAACCCAGCATGCACGCATGGCGCTGCATGCGGTCGCCATGGAGCCGGCGGCATTCGAGCGCTGGCTCGGCGCAGCAGGCACGCGGCGCGCAGCCGCCCGCCGATCCGCAGGCCCGGCGCGGACTGCGAGATCTATGCCGAACAGCGCTGCCAGCAGTGCCACCAGTTGCGCGGACTCGGCTTCGCCACCGGTCTGAACGTCGGCCCCGACCTGACGCACCTGGCTAGCCGCAGCCACCTCGGTGCCGGCACGGTCGAGCTCGACCCGCAGACGCTGGCGGCATGGATCGCCGATCCGCAGCGTATCAAGCCGGGCACCCGCATGCCTTCCTACGACCACCTCGATCCGGCGTCGCTGCAGGCGCTGGCGGATTTCCTGGCCCAGCTCCGATGACCCTGCAGACCGTCTCCGAGCGTGCGGCCGAGCTGCCGAATTCGCCTGCCGCGCCCGCCCGGCGAACTGGCCCGTCTCGAGCATGCCTGGCTGGCCGCCGAAGGGCTGGCGCATCTTCTCGGCGGTCAACAACACCCACGTCGGCCTGTTCTACATCGCGACCTCGCTGATGTTCTTCATCCTGGCCGGCGTGCTGGCGCTGCTGATGCGGGCGCAGCTCGCGGTGCCGGACAACGACCTGATCGATCCCGACCTGTACAACCAGCTCTTCACGATGCACGGCACCGTGATGATGTTCCTGTTCGCCGTGCCGGTGGTCGAGGCGCTCTCGGTCTACCTGCTGCCCGGCATGCTCGGCGCGCGCGACCTGCCGTTTCCGCGCCTGAGCGCCTACGCCTTCTGGGCCTACGCCATCGGCGGCACGGTCTTCTTCGGCACCATCTTCTTCGGCGCCTCGCCCGACGGCGGCTGGTTCATGTACCCGCCGCTGACCAGCAGGAATATTCGCCCGGCGATCGGCGCCGACTGGTGGCTGCTCGGCATCGGCTTCATCGAGATCTCGGCCATCGCCGGCGCGATCGAGCTGATCATCGGCATCATGTTCACCCGCGCGCCGGGCATGACGCTGGCGCGGCTGCCGATCTACGCCTGGGCGATGCTGGTGGTGGCGCTGATGATCGTGTTCGCCTTCCCGGCCGTGATCGCCGGCACCACGCTGCTCGAGGTCGAGCGCGCCTTCGACTGGCCGTTCTTCATCGCCGAGCGCGGCGGCGATCCGGTGATCTGGCAGCACCTGTTCTGGTTCTTCGGCCACCCGGAGGTCTACATCATCTTCCTGCCCGCGGCCGGGCTGGTCTCGATGATGATTCCGACGCTGGCGCGCACGCCGCTGGTCGGCTACCGGGCGGTCGTGCTGGCGCTGGTCGGCCACCGGCTTCGTCAGCTTCGCGCTGTGGGCGCACCACATGTTCACCGCCGGCCTCGGCACGCTGCAGGCGCTGCTGGTGTCGGCGGCGAGCTTCGCGGTCGCGGTGCCGACCGGTATCCAGGTCTTCGCCTGGCTGGCCACGCTGTGGCGCGGCCGGCTGCGTCGACAACGGCGCGTCGCTGTTCATCCTCGGCTTCCTGTTCATCTTCGTGCTCGGCGGTCTGACCGGCGTGATGGTCGCGATGCTGCCGTTCGACTGGCAGGTGCACGACACCTACTTCGTCGTCGCCCACCTGCACTACGTGCTGATCGGCGGACTGGTCTTTCCGCTGTTCGCCGCGCTGTACTACTGGACGCCGCTGGTCAACGGCCACCGCTTGTCGGAGCGCGTCGCGCCGCTGGGTCTTCGGGCTGATGTTCGTCGGCTTCAACCTCGCGTTCTTCCCGATGCACATGGCCGGCCTGCGACGGCATGCCGCGCCGCGTCTATACCTATGCCGACGGGCTCGGGCTGAACCTGTGGAACATGCTGTCGACGATCGGTGCCTTCGTCTTCGCTGCCGGCGTGCTGCTGTTCACGGTCGATGCGATCCGGACCTGGCGGCGCGCGCCGAAGGAGAACGAGAACCCGTGGGGCGCCGGCACGCTCGAATGGCTGCCGAACGACAACTACGCCACGCGCAGCATCCCGCAGGTCGAGTCGCGCGAACCGCTGTGGGCACGGCCGACGCTGCCGGCCGAGGTGGTGGCCGGCCAGCACTGGCTGCCGGGCAACCCGACCGGTCAGCGCGAGACGATCGTCACCAGCCCGCGCAACGCCCGGCCGATGCACCTGATGATCCTGCCCGGCGACGGCTGGCTGCCGGTGCTCGCCGGATTCGGCACCGCCGGCTTCTTCCTGCTCCTGACTGCGCACCTGCCGGTGCCGGCGGTTGCCTGCGGCCTGGCTGCGATCGTCGCCACCGTGGTCTGGCTGTGGGGCAGCGACCGCCCGGCCACGATCGCCCAGGCCGAGGTCGGGCGCGGTCTGACGCTGCAGGTCGGCGCGGTCGGCTGGCGCTCGCATTCGCTGTGGGCGGTGGTGATCCTGGTGATCGTCGACGCGACCGTCTTCGCGTCGTATGTGTTCGCCCACATCCATGTCTCGATGCTCGCCACCGTGTGCCCGCCGCCCGGTGCCGCGCTGCCGACGCCGGCCACCGCATGGGGCAGCGTCGCGCTGTGCGGCGTGGCCGGCTTCTTCATGACGCGGCTGGCACGTGGCGCGGTCGATCCGCTGACGCGGCGCGGGCGGCTGCGCACCAGCGCGCTGGTCGTCGCCGCCGCATTGGCCAGCGCACTCGCCTTCGCGCTGCTGCTCGGCGGTCATCTGCAGGCCGGCCTGGCACCGAGCACCCATGCCTGGAGCGCGACCGTCGGGGTGATGCTCGGCTGGCAGGGCTTCCACATGGCGGTGCTGGGTGTGATGGCGATCTACCTGGTGGCGCGCATCGCCTGCGGCCACGTCACGCCGCGCAACCGCGCCACCCTCGACAACATCGCCCTGTTCTGGCGCTATGTGATGCTGCAGGGCATCGTCATCGCCGCCCTGGTGCAACTGCTGCCCGGCTTCATGTGAGCCTGCCGATGACCCCGCCAACCGCCTCGACCGACACCCACGACGGGCTGCGCGCGGGCGCGCGCATGCTGCTGTCGCCCTGGCTGGTGTGGTCGGCGCACTTCGCGTTCTGCTATGTGTGGCTGGCGGTGCGCTGCCGGCCGACCCTCGCCGGCCGCGACTGGCTCGGCGTGCCGGTGGCCGATGCCGGCGTCTGGCTGGCGTCGCTGGTCGCCGCGCTGCTGCTGCTGTGGATGCTCGGCGGCGCACTCGTCGCACGCCGCGCCGGCGAGCGCCTGTACGGCATCTCGTCGACGCTGCGCATCGGCTCGATCGCACTCGCCTTCATCGCCATCGTGTGGGCGAGCGTGCCGATGCTGGTGATCACCGCCTGCCAGTCGGGCTGACGCGGGCCCCGAGCCGCCGCACCACCTTGTGCACCCATGTCGGCAGTGCGAAGAACGATGCCTGCACCCGCGACACGGCGGTGGATCTGCGGGTTCGCCATCACTTCCGGGCCAAGGTCGGCGGACGCGCCATCGACTTGGCTCGCGCTATGCTGGCTCCCCGCATGGCCGCAGCGGTGCCGTGGCGGTCGCGGCCCGCGGTGCCGGCCAGCGTGTGGGTGAGCGCCGATGAGCCAGCCGAACCTTCCGACCTCCGCCCTGCGCATCATCGGTGCCGAGGCGACGCGTGATGCACTGCCGTTCGAGCGCCTGATCGAGGCCTTGCGTGAACGCTTCGCCGGTGGCTGCCATGCGCCGCAGCGCCAGGTGCACCACATCGGCGGACCCGACGGCGCAGGCTTCACCTCGCTGGTGATGCCGGCCTGGCTGGAGGGCCGCTACTACGGCCTGAAGACGGTCAACATCGCGCCCGGCAACGCGGCGCTCGGACTGCCCGGCCTGCACGCGAGCTACCTGCTGTTCGACGGCCGCACCGGGGTGCCGCTGGCGCTGATCGACGGCGACCAGATCACATCGCGCCGCACCGCCGCCACCTCGGCGCTGGCCGCCGGCTGGCTGGCGCGCGCCGACGCCAGCCACCTGCTGGTGGTCGGCGCGGGACGGGTCGCCCGGCTGCTGCCCGCGGCACACCGTGCGGTGCGGCCGATCCGGCGCGTCAGCGTCTGGGCCCGGCGCACTGACGCCGCCGCGGCGCTGGTCGCCGAGTTGCGCCAATCGGGCTTCGATGCCGAGGTCGCGGCCGACCTGCAGGCGGCCGCGCAGGCGGCCGACATCGTGAGCTGTGCGACCCTGTCGACCACACCGCTGATCGAAGGCCGATGGCTGCGACCCGGCAGCCACCTCGACCTGATCGGCAGCTTCACGCCCGCCATGCGCGAGGCCGACGACGCGTGTCTGATCGATGCCGACCTGTACCTCGACAGCAGCGAGGCCTTGCACAAGAGCGGCGACCTGCTCGAGCCGATCGCGCGCGGGGTGCTGCACGCCGACGCGGTGTGCGGCACGCTCGAGCAACTGGCTCGCGGCAGCGTCGCCGGTCGCCGATCGGACGCCAGCCGAACGGTTTTCAAGTCGGTCGGCAACGCGCTCGAAGACCTGGCAGCCGCCATCACCGTCTGGGAGGCAGTGGGCACCGATCTGCCGGCACCGAGGTAGGAGCGCCGTCAGCGCGATCCTGCTTCTCGGGCGCCTGCGCATCGGGCCTCTCAACGAACACATCCCGAGTGCTTGATTCAGCTCGAGTTTTTTTGCTGCCAAACCAACAACGAGCGTGCCACGCGGCGCCGTGCGGGTCGATCGTGACGCGAATGGAAGGCGCCGAGGAGTGGAGCATCGCCGGCCGCGCGAAGCGCCTCGTGAACCGACTTGTCGCGTTTGTCCGAGTCGCAGAGAGCGCAGCGAACGAAGACGAGTTACGCGACGGGCCGGCGATGCGAGCACCGCAGGGCAGCGCGAACGAAGTGAGGGCCGCCTTCGTTGAGCGGCACGGGCGGCCCGCACGGTGCCGCGCCGCTACGCCGGTTGCATGCCCAGGCTGCATCGCGCCTAAAGGCGCTCCTACAAACGAAGCGCCCGCCGCCAGTTCGATCAAAACGATGTGCGGCGGCCGCCGCTTGGATCGCTCTCAACGAACACATCCCAAGTGCTTGATTCAGCTCGAGTTTTTTGCTGCCAAACCGACAACGAGCGTGCCACGCGGCGCCGTGCGGGTCGATCGTGACGCGAATGGAAGGCGCCGAGGAGCGGAGCATCGCCGGCCGCGCGAAGCGCCTCGTGAACCGACTTGTCGCGTTTGTCCGAGTCGCAGAGAGCGCAGCGAACGAAGACGAGTTACGCGACGGGCCGGCGATGCGAGCACCGCAGGGCAGCGCGAACGAAGTGAGGGCCGCCTTCGTTGAGCGGCACGGGCGGCCCGCACGGTGCCGCGCCGCTACGCCGGTTGCATGCCCAGGCTGCATCGCGCCTGAAGGCGCTCCTACAAACGAAGCGCCCGCCGCCAGTTCGATCAAAACGATGTGCGGCGGCCGCCGCTTGGATCGCTGAAGGCCCTCCTGCCCGCGAACCCGGCTCGCCAAGGCCGATCTTGCTGCGGTGCAGCATAATCTCCTGCGCGCAACCGAGCGGACTGCCGAAACGTGGAACAGGATACCGACGACGCCTTTGCCGAACTGGGCTTGAAACCCGGCGCCACCGAGCCACAGGTCAAGGCAGCCTGGCGCAAGCTGGTCTCGCAATGGCACCCCGACCGCAACGCGAGCGCGGCCGCGGTGGCCCGCATGCAGCGGATCAACCAGGCTTTCAAGACCATCCGCCAGCGCGGCTTCAGCAGCCCCGCTGCCGCGCAGCCCGCGCCACCGGCCCGGCCGGCGCGTCCGGCTGCCGCGCGCGCCGGCTCCGGCGGCACCGGCCTCGGCCCGGACCGATGCCGCGCCGCGCCGGCGCCGACGGCCGCCCGCAGCGCACCATCCGCCGCCGCATCCAGCTCTCGCTCGAGGACGCCGCCCGCGGCTGCACCCGGGTGCTGCGCGGGCGTGTCGTCGACCCGTGCACCAGCTGCGACGGTGCCGGGTACAAGGTGCTCGGCGGCCACTGCCGGCAGTGCCACGGCAGCGGCGCGGTTCGCCAACCGAGCTGGTTCGGCTGGATGGCGGCGCGCAGCGAATGCGAGGCCTGTCACGGCAACGGCATCGCTCGCACGGTCTGTGCGACATGCACCGGCACCGGCAAGCAGGCACCGCATCGACTACCGGCTGAGCGTGCGCATCCCAGCCGGTGTGCGCGATGGCGACGAGCTTCACGTCGATGCGCGTCGCCTGAAGCCGGGCGCAGCGCCCGGTGACCTGGCAATCCGGGTCGAGATCGAGCCGCACCCGCTGCTGCGGCTCGACGACGACGGCACGATCCGCTGCGAGGTGCCGGTGGATGGCTTCGTGTGGATCGCCAACCGCTCGATCGAGATCCCCACCCTTGCCGGTCCGCAGCGTCTCGAGCTCGACCGTGATCAGCTCGTCTACCGTCTGCACGGCCGCGGCTTCCCGGTCACGCGGCGCGGCGCGGCGGGCGACCAGCTGGTCAGCATCAGCCCGATCTTTCCGACGCGGATCGACAACGACCAGCAGATCCTGCTCGACCAGCTGATCGCCGCCAATGCCGCGCGCCGCGCCGCCACGGCGTCGGACGACCGGATTGCGCGCTGGGATCGCACGCTGCGCGACTGGAAGCAGACCTCACGCGACGGCGCCTGAGGTCGCCGCGTCATCCGGCGCAACCGGCTGCGACAATCCGCCCACCCACCGAATCAACCCGCTCGACGCGCCCGATGCTGTCTGGTCCGCTTGCCGCCGCCGGCGCCTTCATCCTGTGGGGACTGTTTCCGCTTTACATCAAGCAACTGCAGCAGGTGCCGGCGCTCGAGCTGGTCGCGCATCGCTCGGCCTGGTCGCTGCTGTTCGTCGCGGTGCTGCTGACGGCGTTGCGGCGCCTGGCCTGGCTGACGGCGATCGTGCGGCAGCCGCGGGTGCTGGCAACCTTCGCGCTGAGCGCGGCGCTGTTGTCGGCCAACTGGCTGATCTATGTCTGGGCGGTCAACGACGGCCGCCTGCTGGATGCCAGCCTGGGCTACTTCATCAATCCGCTGTTCAACGTGCTGCTCGGTCATGCGGTGCTGCACGAGCGCCCGCGGCCGGTGCAATGGGTGGCGGTGGCACTCGCCGCGGCCGGGGTACTGTGGCTCGCGATCGGCACCGGACAGATCCCCTGGGTGGCGCTGACCCTGGCCGGCAGCTTCGCCCTGTACGGCCTGCTGCGCAAGACGGCAACGCTCGGCGCCATCGAGGGGCTGGCGCTGGAAACCCTGCTGCAGGCGCCGGTTGCGGTCGGCTACCTGCTGTGGCTGGCCGCGCACGGCAGCGGCGAGTTCGGCCACGGCTCGGCCCGCGTCGACTGGCTGCTGGTGCTGGCCGGGCCGGCCACCGCCCTGCCGCTGCTGCTGTTCGCGGCGGGCGCCCGTCGGGTCACGATGGCGACCCTCGGCCTGCTGCAGTACCTCGGTCCGACCCTGCAGTTTGCGATCGGGCTGTGGATCTACCACGAGCCGTTCAGCGCCGGCCGCGCCGTTGGCTTCGCGCTGATCTGGGCTGCGCTGGTGATCTACAGCGCTGAAAGCTGGCGCGTGCTGCGGCGCAGCCGGCGCGCGCCGGACGCGTCCGCCTGAGCGAAGGCTGCGCCGAGCGCATTCACAGCGCGCACTCGTTGGCCAGATCTCCGCTCGACGGGCGAGGCACGAAGCGACTCGGCGGCGGCTGCGAGGCCTTGCCCTTGCCTTCCACCCACTGCTCGAGCGCGATGAAGGCGGCCCGATGGCATGGCGCGATCGGCCGCAGCTTGTCGGGATGCTCGTCGTAGAGCTGGTCGACGTGGTTGCCGCCTTCGATCACGTAATAGCGATGCAGCTTGTCGCGCCGGGCGCCCCGGACCAGCGCCGCATACGCATCCGAGTTCGGGCCGATCGGCAGCAGCGTGTCGAGCGTGCCGTGCAGCGTGATCAGCGGCTTGCCGATGTGCCCGGTCAGTGCGATCTTGCCGACCGCAGCGCCGAGCACGGCAGCGCGCGCGGCCGGGTCGTAATCGGCATCGCAGTACGGCGTGCCGCTCGGGCAGAACGGGATGCCGGCTTCGAGTGTCGCGTCGTAGCCCGGGTCCATCTCCTCGCGGTAGGTGCGCTGCGTCAGGTCCCAGTAGACCGCATGGTGGTAGGCCCACAGGAACTCCGAACCGTTGGCGAAACCGGCGGCGATCATCGCGTCGTGTGCCGCCGCGTCGCCGGTGGCTGCGTAGCGCGGATAGTGCTTGAGCGCAGCCGGCAGAAAGCTGAACAGGTTCGGCCCCGCCGCCGCCGTCCCCAGTGGGCGCCTTCCCAGTCGACCCCGCCATCGTACAGATCGGGGCGGTTTTCCAGCGCATGCCGGGTCAGGTAGCCGCCGTTGGAAATGCCGGTGATGTAGGTGCGCGCCGGCGCATGGCCGTAGCGTTGCTGCACCACCGCCCGGGCCGCGAGCGTCAGTTCGGTCACCCGCTGGTTCCACTCGGCCAGCGCATCGCCCGGTGCGGCGCCGTCGCGGAAAAAGTTGGTGCCGTTGTTGCCCTTGTCGGTCGACGCATAGGCATAACCGCGCGCGATCAGCCAGTCGCTGAACAGGTAGTCATTGGCGAACTGCTTGCGGATGCCTGGCGCGCCGGTGATCACGAGCTTGCCGTTCCAGCTGTCCGGCAGCCGGATCACGAACTGCGAATCGTGCGACCAGCCATGGGTGCTGTTGAAGGTCGAGGTGTCCGCAAAGTAGCCGTCGATCTGGATGCCGGACACCGCGCCGTCCGGATTGCGCGTCCGCAGCGAATGCAGCGTCCCCCAGTCGCTGGCATCGGTCCGGCCCATCGCCACCAGGTAGCGGGTCGACAGGTCGTCGAAGCAGTTGGCGACCTGCTGCTGCGCGCCAGGCACGGCCAGCAGGCTCATGTTCGTGCAATCGGCGGCCCGGGCCGGCGCATGCGCCAGCACGGTCAGACCGAGCAGCAGCGCTGAAAATCTCGATCTCATCCTGTCTCCTGGTGGTTGCAGCAGATCGCGGGGCGGTCAGCGCCTTCAGGGCGCCGGTCGTCGCCGCATGGCGGCAAGCCGCGGCCGGATCTCGGCCACGTGCTCGCCGACCTCGGCGATCGCCTGGCGCAGTTCGTCTTCGCTGCAGCCGAGCTCGCGGCACCACCAGCGCACCTCGAGCGGGTCGTGGGGATGGACCCGCCCGGGGTCGAGTGGCTTGAAATCGCGCAGTTCGTCATCGTGGCTCATGGCTCCTCCAGTCGGCAGGCCGGAGCGGCCCGCTCGTGCAAATGATGCGCCTTCCGTGCCCGGTCCCGCCGCATCGCGGCTTGCATCGAGCGGTCGCCGGTGCGAAGCTCGGTGCCCGGCTGCGCGTGCGGCCGCTCGCGGAGGCGACATGGACGAAATCGACAGGCAGAAGGTGGTCGGCGTGCTGAACCGGTTGCTCGAAGCCGAACTGGCCGGCGTCGTGCGCTACACCCACTACTCGTTCCTGGTCTTCGGCTTCTCGCGCATTCCGATCGTCTCGTGGCTGCGCGAGCAGGCCACCGAATCGCTGCTGCACGCGCAGCAGGTGGGCGAATGGATCACCACGCTGGGCGCCTACCCGTCGCTTGCGATCGGGCCGCTGCTCGACTCGCACAAGCACGACATCGGCGCCATCATGAAGGATTCGCTGGAGGCCGAGACGCAGGCGCTGGGTCTCTACCGTGAACTGCTCGAGAGCGTCGAAGGACGGTCGGTCGCCCTCGAGGAATTCGCACGCCAGATGATCCAGCTCGAGGAGCTGCATGCGGCCGAAGTCGACAAGATGCTGCGCAAGCCCGGCGACGTGGCGAGCTGGTCCGCCAGCGCCGGCAGGGCGTGACGCCGCGGTGCGTCGCCCTGCCGGCAGCCGTCCGATCGACACGTCGCTGTCGTTCATGCGCGCTTGCGGGCGGCCGGCTTCTTCGCACTGGATGAAGCGCCGCTGCGCTTGCCGCGCGAGGCGGCGGTTTTCGCCGGCCGGCCGGCCCCCTTGGCCAGGCTCTGCTTGAGCAGCGCGGTCAGGTCGACCACGTTGTCGGCCGTGCCGTCTGCGGCGCCGACCTCCTCGAGCGGTTCGACTGTCTCGGTCTTGCCGGCCTTGGCGCGCTGCTCGACCAGGGCCTCGATCGCATGGCTGAACCGGTCGGCATAGTCGGCCGGGTTCCAGCTCGTCGTCATGTCGCCGATCAACTGACGTGCCATCTTCAACTCGGCCGGCTTGACCTGCGCGCGGCCCGCGTCGCGGCAGCGCCAGTCCCTTCGACGAGCGCAGCTCGCTGCCCCAGCGCAGGGTGTTGAGCATCAGCGCCGGGCCGTCCGGGATCAGCGCCGCCAGGTGCTCCTTGGTGTGCATCACCACCCGCGCGATGCCGATCACACCAGCGTCGAGCATGGCCTCGCGCAGCAGCGCATAGACCTTTTCTCCCTTGCCGACCGGCTCGAGAAAGTAAGGCTTCTCCAGCTGCATGAACGACACTTCGGACGCCTCGACGAAGGCCTCGATCGAGATGGTCTGGGTCGTCTTCGGATAGGCGGCCTTGATCTCGTCCGCGCCGAGGACCACATAGTCACCGCTGTCGAGCTTGACGCCCTTGACGATGTGCTCCTTGCGCACCTCCTTGCCGGTCTTCTTGTTGATCCGCTTGTAGCCGACGCGTGCCATGTTGCGCTTGTCGAGCCAATCGAAGTCGATGCCGCCTTCACTCGCCGCCGGGTACAGCGAGACCGGCACATGGACCAGCCCGAAACTGATGGCTCCCTTCCAGATTGCGCGTGGCATCGCCTGCAGTCCTCTCGCTGTGATCCGGTCGCGATCGTGGGGCGCGGCAGGCGCGTCGTCTGTACCGAGCTACCGATTCGGCGGTAGGACAAGATCGCATTCGACGCAGAATCGCGCAAGGTCATCCGCTCAAGGCGCACGCCCACATCAAGGCTTCCTGCATTCCGACACGCCATCGACGCCCGTCTGTCCAGAATCAGGTCTTCCGATAAACAGTCCAAGGAGAGACTCCATGCGCAAAGCACCCACCCTCGTAGCCGGTCTGATCGCCGCGGCATCCATCGCGCTCGTGGGCTGCGATGTCGAGAAGACGCAGGAAGGCAATGTGACGCTGCCGAAGTATGAGGTCGAGAAGACCAAGGAAGGCAGCGTCACCGCACCGAAGTTCGACGTCACCACGCCTGACGTGAGCGTCGGTACCAAGCAGGAAACCATCACGGTCCCGTCGATCGACATCAAGACCGCTGACGAGAAGAAGGCCGAAGAAGCCAAGAAGTGACCGACGACAGGGCCGGCTGGTTGCGCCTTGCATCCGCCCGGTCCGCGTCCGGTCGCATCCGAAGGCGCTTCCGCCTCCGGCGCCCTGAGCGCATCCGGATTGGATGCTCGCTCGGGATGCCACGTTCGTTCCTGTGCGGGAGCGTCTTCGCGTGCGGTTGCGACATCGCAACAGGTTGAACGCAGAATGCTGTCTCCACCGGAGACCGGCAATGAATGCAACGACCCCGCGTGCGCCGCAGGCAGCACGTCCGACCCCGCCTGGACCTGACCGGCGGTTGGCCTTGACCGGCACACGTCCGTCGTGAGCGGCGATCCGGCGCCGGCAGCGGACGCACTGATCGACTCACGCAGCGCCTGGCTGCGGCTGGCGGCTGTGATGGCGCTGATGACGATCGGCAGCAGCCCGATGTACGTCATCTCGGTCGTGCTGCCGGCGGTGCAGGCCGACTTCGGCGTCGCACGTGCGGATGCCTCGCTCCCGTACACCGGTGCTGATGATCGGCTTCGGCCTCGGCGGCGTGCTGATGGGACGGCTGGCCGACCGCTTCGGCGTGATGGCGGTGGTGATGATCGGCGCCCTGCGGCCTGGGCAGCGGCTACCTCGCCGCGGCCTGGTCGACGGCGATCTGGACCGTTCGCGACTGGTCCACGCGCTTGCTGCTCGGCGCCTTCGGCAGCTCGGCCACCTTCGCACCGCTGATCGCCGACACCTCGCTCTGGTTCGCGCGGCGGCGCGGCATCGCCGTCGCGATCTGTGCGCAGCGGCAACTACCTGGCCGGCGCGATCTGGCCGCCACTGGTGCAGCGGATCACCGAAACCGATGGCTGGCGCAACGCCTATGTCGCACTCGGCGTGCTCTGCCTGGTCGTCATGCCGCTGCTCGCGCTGCGCCTGCGCCAGCGTCCGCCCGCGCCGGGTGCTCCCGCGTCGCCGGCCGACTCGCCGCTGGCGGTTGCCACCGGCGGCATCGGCGACGACCCGCCCGTTCGGTCTGTCGATGAACCAGGCGCAGCTGCTGCTGTGCGTCGCCGCGCGTGGCCTGCTGCGTCGCGATGGCGATGCCGCAGGTGCACATCGTCGCCTACTGCGGCGACCTCGGCTACGGCGCGGCGCGCGGCGCCGAGATGCTGTCGCTGATGCTGGCCTGCGGCATCGTCAGCCGGCTGGTCTCGGGCCTGATCTGCGACCGCATCGGCGGCCTGCGCACGCTGCTGCTCGGCTCGGTGCTGCAGGGCCTGGCGCTGCTGCTGTTCATCCCGTTCGACGGGCTGGTGTCGCTGTACCTGATCTCGGCGCTGTTCGGCCTGTTCCAGGGTGGCCTCGTGCCGAGCTACGCCATCATCGTGCGCGAGCACTTTCCACCCGCCGAGGCCGGCGCGCGCGTCGGCACGGTCCTGATGGCCACGCTGCTCGGCATGGCGCTCGGCGGCTGGATGTCGGGCAAGGTGTTCGACCTGACCGGCTCGTACCACGCCGCCTTCATCAACGGCATCGGCGTGGAACCTGCTCAACCTGACGATCGCGCTGTTCCTGCTCGGACGCTGGCGGCGCCGCCAGCGCCAGCGGACGGCGACCCCTGGCCGGCAGCGTCTGATCGCGATCAGAGGTAGTAGGCCTCGACCTCGCCTTTCAGCCTGATCAGCAGCGGCTGGCCGTGGCGATCGCGCGACTTGCCGGCCGGCACCTTGATCCAGCCCTCGCTGATGCAGTACTCATCGACATCGGAGCGTTCCTTGCCGTTGAAGCGGATGCCGATGCCGTGCTCGAAGACCTCGGGACGGTGGTGGGGGCTGCGCGGATTGGTCGACAGGTGGTCGGGCAGCGGCGGCTTGTCTGGGGTCTGTGACTGGGGTCATCGGGCAGCGCATCCGGAAAGCAGGTGATGGCGCGATTCTCGGCCATCGCCGGCACCCTGCGCTTGCCATTCACAATCGATGCCCTGCCCCCGCGCGCGCGCCGCGGCGACTCTCCCGCTTCCTGAACATCTGTCGATGCCGATCCAGTGGTTCCCCGGTCACATGAATGCGACCCGCAAGGCGATTGCCGAGCGGGTGCCCGAGATCGACGTCGTGATCGAGCTGCTCGACGCCCGCCTGCCCGGCTCGAGCGAAAACCCGCTGCTCGCCGAGCTGACCGCCGGACGCCCGGCGCTGAAGATGCTCAACAAGCAGGACCTGGCCGACGCGCAGCGCACCGAGGAATGGCTGGCGCACTTCGGCGCCCGCGCCGGCACGCGTGCCATCGCGCTCGACGCCGGCATTGCCGCGCCGGCGCGTCAGCTCGTCGCCGCCTGCCGCGCGCTCGCGCCATTGCGCGGCGGACTCGTCAAGCCGCTGCGCATCCTGATCTGCGGCATTCCCAACGTCGGCAAGTCGACGCTGATCAATACCCTGGTCGGCCAGCGCTCGGCCAAGACCGGCGACGAGCCCGGCATCACCAAGACCGAGCAGCGCATCGTGCTCGACAACGATGTCTATCTGTTCGACACCCCCGGCATGCTGTGGCCGCGCATCGCCTGCGAGGAGAGCGGCTGGCAACCTGGCTGCCGGCGGCAGCATCGGGCGCAATGCCTACGACGACGAGGAGGTGGCGCTCGCCCTGCTGGCCCGCGTGCGCGAACCGCACGCCGATCGGCTGTCGGCCCGCTACCGGATCGCCGAACCGGGCACGATGAACGACAGCGAGCTGCTGGCCGAGATCGGCCGGCGTCGGGGTGCCCTGCTGTCAGGCGGTCGGATCAGCCTGCAGAAGGCGGCCGAGGTGGTGATCAACGACTTCCGGGGCGGCGCCTGGGGCCGGATCACCCTCGAGACGCCGGAGCAGTTTGCGCACTGGCAGGCAGCCGCCGCGCAGCGGGATGCCGAGCGGCTGGCGCTGCGCGCAATCCCGCAAGCGGCGCGGCGGAACCGCAGCCGCCGACGGCGATGCGTCCTGAGCATGAGCGAACACCCGCTCTTCATCCCGACGCTGGCCTTTGCGCTCGTCACCGCGCTGCTGGTGGTCGTCATCTGGTCGATCCGGCGTCATCGCGATCCGAAGCTGAAGATCGAGACGCAAGCGTCGATCGAGCGCATGATCCCGTCCCTCGCCGGGCTGACACTCAGCCATGCAGTCCCCGGCAACGCCGTGGGAACTGCTCGAGAACGGGACCTTCTTCGACGTGCTGCTGCGCTCGATCGGCTGGCGCGCGCGAGTCGGTGCACTTCGAGACCTTCCTGTGGAAACCGGGCCGGATCGGTGAGCGCATCGCCGACGCGCTGGTCGAGCGCGCCCGCGCCGGCATCCAGGTGCGCGTGATGCTCGATGCGCAAGGTTGCCGCCAGATGGACCACGTCGACGCGCGAGCGCATGCGCGATGCCGGTTGCCGGGTCGTGATGTTTCATTCACGCCGCCTGCGCAACCTGGGCGTGCTGAATGACCGCGACCACCGCAAGCTGGTGGTGGTCGATGGCCGCGAGGGCTTCGTCGGAGGCCATTGCATCACCGACGAATGGCTCGGCGATGCGCAGGACGACAAGCACTTCGGCGACCTGTCGGTGCGGCTGCGCGGGCCGATCGTCGGCACGCTGCAAGCGGTGTTCAGCGAAAACTGGGCCGGCGAAACCGGTGAGCTGTTCGTCGGCGACGATGTCTTTCCGCACCTCGAACCGGTCGGTGAGGTGCTGATGCACGCCGCGTATGCCAAGCCGGAGGGATCGGCACCGGCGGTCAAGATCCTGCACCACACCGTGATCTGCCTGGCGCGCAAGCGGATCTGGATCCAGAACCCGTATTTCATTCCCGAGCCGGAAGCCATCGACGCATTCGGCGCGGCGGTCCGGCGCGGCGTCGACGTGCGGGTGATCATGCCGACCGCCGGCGGCACCGACTTCCCGCTGGTCCAGCACGCCGGCCACCGCAACTTCGAGAAACTGCTGCGCTGCGGCGTGCGGCTGTTCGAATATCCGCACACGCTGCTGCACCAGAAGGTGATGACGATCGACGGCGTCTGGAGCGCGATCGGTTCGAGCAACTTCGACGATCGCTCGTTCGAGACCAACGACGAGATCACGATGGGCATCCTCGATGCCGAACTCGCGACGCGGCTCGACGCCATCTTCGAGAAATACCAGCCCGGCTGCATCGAGATCGAGCTCGAGGCCTGGCGCCGCCGTGGCTGGTTGCACAAGCTCAAGGACAACGCGTTCTACCTGGTCAACGAACTGCTGTGAGCGACGTTGACCGGGGCGGCATTCGCCGGCCAGGCTGACGGCAATCGCGCGCTGCGCTGCGCACCGACCGCTCCGGAACGACCCCCTGTCGCAGGCCCTGGCTTGACGATGTGACCGTCAGTCATTAAAATGACTATCAGTCACAACACCGAGGCGACGCACCGCATGGGCATCCAGGACCGAAAGCTGAGGGAATTCGAGCGCCGTGGGCAGGACATCCTGGCCGCAGCGCTCGAGCTGTTCGACGCCGATGACTGGGAGCAGGTGACGGTCGATTCGATCGCTCAGAAGGCCGAGGTCGGCAAGGGAACGATCTACAAGCACTTCGCGAGCAAGGACGAGATCTACGCGACGCTGGCGATGGAATTCCAGCGTCGCACGCTCGCCCGCTTCGACACCATCGATCCCTCGTTGCCGGTGACCGAGCGCTTTCGCCGCCATCTGCGGGCGGCCTGGGAAATGCACCTGTCGAGCAAGGCGCTGCACCGCGTCTTCCTGTTCTGCAGCCGCACCGAGTTCCGGTCCCGGCTGCGTCCCGAGACGCTGCAACAGATCCGCGCAGTCGAGGCCCGGGTTGCCGGGGCGACCGCTGAGCTGGTCAGGCTCGGGATGGAGCAGGGTGTCTTCCCGCGCCGGCCGGTGGAGCTCGCCTTGTTCGGTGCCCAGGCGGCGTTCTGGGGTGGCATCCAGCTGGTCTGGAGTGGCTACCTTGGCGATGTCGACCGGGAGCAGTGCCTGCAGGCGTTGACCGACTTTCTGCTCGCAGGCCTGATGCACGCGACGACCGGCATCGGTGCCCCTGCCGAGCAAGCGGCATGAACGGTCTTCGACCAACTGCCCCTGCAATCTCCGGCCAGCGCCCGCATCGGCCACCGGTTCGGCTGATGGGTAGGCCGTCGCCCCGCCAACTGCCAAGGCGTGCACGCTGGACCCTGCTGTGCAGCAGCATCCTGCTGCTCGCCGCCTGCGCCACCGGGGCCCCGCCGCGCAGCGTCGAGGTGTCGATCCCGCCCGGCTTCGACAGCCTGACAGCGGCCGCGGCTGCCGAGTCCGGCGTGTTCGACCGATGGTGGTTGCTGTACCAGGATCCGGCCCTCGACACGCTCGTCGAGCGCGCGCTGCAGCGGGGCTTCAGCGTGCGCGAGGCACGGGCACGCCTGGAGGAATCGCGCGCGCTGCAACGCGCGTCCCTGGCGCAGTTCGATCCGAAGGCCAGTCTGCAGGGATCGGCCGAGCTGCGCGATGCGCGCGCCCTCGGCGATTCCGGCGGCCCGCAAGCGGCGGCGCTTGCCACCGCCGGCCAGACCCGCTCGTTCGGCGTCAGCCTGCCGGTGTCGTGGGAGATCGATTTCTTCGGCCGCCGCGACGCGGTGCAGCGCGCGGCCGACGCCGATCTCGCTGCCGCGCGCTTCGATGTCGAGAGCGCGCGCGCGGCGATCGCGGCCGACGTGGCGCGCACCCTGTTCCAGACGCGCGGCCTGGCGGTGCAGCGCGAGGAGTCGATCGAGACGGTGCGCATCCAGCGCGAACTGATGCGCGTCGTCGGTGAGCGCGCCCGGCGCGGCCTGACGGCACGCTCGGAAATCGACCGCGTCGCGGCCGACGTGGCACAGGCCGAGGCGCAGGCCGCAGGACCTGGCCGCCGCGCTGCGCGCGCGCGCCGCGCGTTGCTGGTGCTCACCGGCAGACGCCGCCGACGCGCTCGCCGACGGCGCGGTCGACGCGCCGCTCGGTGCCGCGCCGCAGGTTCCGGCGAGCATGCCCGGCGGACCTGCTGTCACGCCGGCCCGACGTGCGCCAGGCAGCCACGCGGGTGCGCAGGGCGGCTGCCAATGTGCGGCTCGCCGAGCTCGATTTCTTCCCGCGCTTCACGCTCAACCCCGGCCTCGGTCTGACCGCGCAACGCGGCACGCTCGATGCGACGACCGGCTTCTGGTCGATCGCTGCCGGGCTCACCGTCCCGGTGCTCGACCGACCGCGCCTGCAGGCCCAGCTCGACGCCGAGGGCGCACGCGCCGAGCAGGCGGTGCTGGCCTACGAGCGCACCGTGCAGACCGCCTTCGCCGAGGCCGACCAGGCGCTGGTGCGGCTGCAGGCCGACCGGCGCCGGGTCGACCTGCTGGCCGCTGGCGAGGGGCGCGCCCGCGCGGCCTACGACGCCGCGCTGAAGCGCTACGAACTCGGCTTTGCCGACCTCCAGCAACTGCTGGACGCCGAACGCGCCTGGCGCGCGACCCGCGCGGCGCTGACCGGCGCCCGGGTCGATGCGCTGCAGCGCTCGGTGCAGGTCTTCCAGGCGCTCGGCGGCGGCTGGTCGGCTGGCTGATCGCGCGCCCCATGAAACCGATGCGAACCCGAGGCTCGACGATGAACCCACCCACCCGCCGCTGCGCGCTGCGCCCCTGGACATGGCCGCTGGCCGCGCTGCTGTCGCTGGCCGCGGCGTGCTCGAACCAGGCCGATGCACCCGCTGCGCCCCCGCCCGACGATGCCCAGGCGCGTGCCGTCAGCGTCTCGACCGTCACCCTGCGACCGATGGCCGGCTCCTTGACCGCGTCGGGCCTGCTGGTGCCGCGCGAGGAGGCCGCGGTCGGTTCCGAGCTGGCGGGCTACCGGGTGGCCGAGGTGCTGGTCGACGAAGGCGCCGACGTCAGCCGCGGCCAGATCGCTGGCCCGGCTCGACCCCGGCCTGCTGAGCGCGCGCATCGCGCAGGCCGAGGCCGGTCTTGCCGCAGGCGCGTGCCCAGGCCCGGCAGGCGCGCAGCGAAGCCGCACGCGTCGACGGGCTGGACGGCACCGGCATCCTGTCGGACGAACAGATCGGCAGCCGGCGCGCGCAGGCGGCCAGCGCCGACGCCGCGGTGCAGGTGGCGCAGGCGCAGCTGAAGGAGCTGCAGACGCAGCAGCGGCGCATGACGATCCGCGCGCCGGTCGCCGGCCGTGTGCTCGAGCGCATGGTCCGGCCGGGCGACGTGGCGAGCCCGGCGCAGCCGATGTTCCGCATCGCGCGCGACGGCCTGATCGAACTCGACGCCGAGGTGCCGGAAGACGCTCTCGCCAGCGATCGAGCGTGGTCGAGTCGGCGCTGGTCGAACTTGCCGTCGGGCGCGCACGCTGGCCGGCGAGGCGCGCCGCATCTCGCCGCGCGTCGATCCGCAGACCAAGCTCGGCCGGGTGCGCGTCGCGCTGCCGGTCGATGCCGGAGCTGCGCGCCGGCGGCTATGCCAGCGTCGTCTTCAGCCGCGACGCGCAGCCGGTGCCGGCGGTGCCCGAGAAGGCGGTGCATGTTCGAGGCCAGCGGTCCGCAGCTGATCGTGATCGATGCCGACAAGCCGCGCGCGCCGGGTGGCGATCCGCACCGGCGCACGCGCCAGGGCTTCGTCGCGATCGAGCAGGGCCCGCCGGTCGGCACCCGCATCGCGCTCGGCGGCGGCGCCTTCCTGCTCGACGGCGACCGGGTCGATCCGATCGCGGCCGATCCGGCCGCCGTGGCAAGCGCGCCGCTGCCCGGCGCCAGCCGAGCCGTGGCTTCGGCAGCCAGCGGGAGCCGGCCATGAATTTCAAGCTGTCGGCCTGGGCGATCCGCAACCCGATCCCGGTCGCGGTCCTGTTCATCGCGCTGCTGATCGCCGGCATCGCCGGCTATCGCGCGCTGCCGATCAAGCTGTACCCGGACGTCTCGTTCCCGATCGTGCAGGTCAGCGTCACGCTTGCCGGGCGCGGCGGCGAGCGAGGTCGAGACCCAGATCACGCGCGCGGTCGAGGCGGCGGTTTCGAACGTCGCCGGCGTCGACCACGTGCAGTCGACGGTGACGCAGGGCATTTCCTCGACCACGGTCGAGTTCGAGATCGGCGAGGATCCGCAGAAGTCGACCGACGAGGTGCGCTCGGCGATCGACCGCATCCGCGGCAGCCTGCCGCGCGGCATCGACGAGCCGATCGTGCAGCGCTTCGATGTCGACTCGGCGCCGGTGGTGACCTACGCGGTCGCGAGCGACACGCATGACCGATGTCGAACTGAGCTGGTTCGTCGAGGACACGATCGCGCGCGAGCTGATCACGCGCAAGGGCGTCGCGCAGGTCGATGTGGTCGGCGGCGTGGCGCGCGAGATCAACGTCACGCTCGATCCCGGCCGGATGGCGGCGCTCGGCCTGACCGCATCGCAGGTCAACGATGCGCTGCGCCGCTCGAGCATCGACGTGCCCGGCGGCCGCTCCGAGATCGGCAGCCGCGAGCAGACGGTGCGCGTGCTCGGCGCGGCGGAGTCGGTGCAGGCGCTGCGCGAACTGACGATCCCGACCGCCGGCGGTCGCGAGGTGCGGCTGTCCGATGTCGCGAGCATCGCCAGCGGCGCCGCCGAGCGGCGCGGCTTCGCGACGCTGAACGGCCGCTCGGTGGTCGGCTTCCAGGTCAAGAAGACCAAGCAGGCCTCCGACGTGGCGGTGGCGCGAGAGATTGCGCGCGCCACCGAAGTCCTGGCAGCCCGTCATCCGCAGGTGCGCTTCGAGCGCATCGTCTCGAACGCCGACGCACCCAGAACAGCTACGACGGCGACGCTCGCGGCGCTGCTCGAAGGCATGGCGCTGGCTTCGATCGTGGTGTTCCTGTTCCTGCGCGACTGGCGCGCGACGCTGATCGCCGCGGTGGCGATGCCGGTCTCGCTGATCCCGACCTTCGCGGTGATGTCGTGGATGGGCTTCAGCCTGAACATGATCACGCTGCTGGCGCTGACGCTGGTGATCGGCATCCTGGTCGACGATGCGATCGTCGAGATCGAGAACATCCAGAAGCGCATCGAAGCCGGCGCAGCAGCCCTACGACGCCGCGCTGCACGGCGCCGACGAGATCGGCCTGGCGGTGATCGCGACCACGCTGACCATCGTGGTGGTGTTCATGCCGGTGTCGGTGATGGGCGGCGTGGTCGGCCAGTTCTTCCAGGAGTTCGGCTTCACGGTCGCGATCTCGGTGCTGTTCTCGCTGCTCGTGGCGCGGCTGCTGACGCCGCTGATGGCCGCCTACCTGATGAAGCCGTCGAGCCATCCGCACCAGCGCAAGCCGTTTCGCGGCGCGTATCGCCGCGCGCTCGAGTTCGCGCTCGCGCACCGCTGGATCTCGATGGCCGCCGGCGGCGCGCTGTTCGTCGGTTCGCTGCTGCTCGCCGCTGCGCTGCCGACCGGCTTCACGCCGCCGCAGGACAACGGCATCGTCAACCTGACGCTCGAGGGCGCACCCGGTGCGACGCTCGACCGACATGCGGCGCAGCAACGAACTGCTGACCCGCCGGCTCGGCGCGCTGCCCGACGTGCAGACCGTGTTCACCACCGTCGGCTCGAGCTTCGAGCGACGGCGACGTGCGCAACGGCAAGGTCACCGTGATGCTGCAAGGACGAGCGGTCGCAGACCACCCAGCAGTTCCAGGATGCGACTCAAGCCGCTGCTGCTGAGCATCCCGGATGTGCGGCTCGGCTTCGGTGCCAGCGGGCGGCGGCGGCAGCACGCACGGTGCAGATCATCCTGGCCAGCGAGGATGGCGACCTGCTGGCCGACACCGCGCTCCAGCTCGAGCGCCAGATGCGCGGGCTGGCGCAGCTGAGCAACGTGCACCAGGTCACGCCGCGCCCGGGCTCGGAGCTGATCGTCTCGCCCAAGCCGGTCGAGGCGGCGCGGCTGGGCGTCACCGCCGAGGCGCTCGGCGCGATGGCGCGGGTTGCAACGCTCGGCGACGTCGACGCGAACACCGCCAAGTTCAACACCGGCGAGCAGCGGCTGCCGATCCGCGTGCGGCTGCCGGGCGATGCGCGCGCCGACCTCGACACGCTGCGCAACCTGCGCGTGCCGACGACCACCGGCGCGACCGTTCCGCTGTCGGCGGTGGCCGACATCCGTTTCCAGCCCGGCGTGGCACGGATCGAGCGCTTCGACCGCCAGCGCCGCGCCACGATCGAGGGACAGCTCATCGCCGGCGTTTCGCTCGGTGATGCCAACCAGGCCATCAAGGCGCTGCCGATCATGAAGTCGCTGCCGGCCGGCGTCACCCAGCCGGCCTACGGCCAGACCGAGAACATGACCGAGCTGTTCGCAAGCTTCGGTCTGGCGATGCTGGCCGGCATCGGGCTGATCTTCGCCGTGCTGGTGCTGCTGTTCAAGAGCTTCTTCAAGCCGATGACCATCCTGGCGGCGCTGCCGCTGTCGCTGGCCGGCGCCTTCCTGGCGCTGCTGATCGCCGGCAGCGAGCTCGACCTGTCGGCGCTGATCGGCCTGCTGATGCTGATGGGACTGGCGGCGAAGAATTCGATCCTGCTGGTCGAGTTCGCGATCGAGCAGGAGAACGCCGGGGTTGTCGCAGAAGGATGCGCTGATCCGCGCCTGCCGCGAACGTGCCCGGCCGATCGTGATGACCACCGTCGCGATGGCCGCCGGCATGGTGCCGACCGCGCTCGCGCTCGGTGAGGGCTCGGAATTCCGCGCCCCGATGGCGATCGCCGTGATCGGCGGGCTGATCAGCTCGACCGTGCTGTCGCTGGTGCTGGTGCCGGTGGTCTACGAGCTGATCGACGACATCGAGATGTGGCTCCGGCCGCGCCTGGCGAAGCTGGTCGTCGCGCGTCAGCCGGCCGAAGGCACCAAGCCGGCCGAGCAGCGGACCCCCGTGTGAGCGCGCCCTTTCAGCGCCGGGCCCAGAACGCGCGCTGCAGCTCGATCGTCTCCGCGGCGATCTCCGCCACCGGCCCGATCACCTCGACCGCCTTCTGGCCATGGGCAAAGACATGGCGTGCCGGCACCGCGAGGGTCGGGTTCTCGACGTGGCTTCCGGTCGCCTCGAGCAACTGCTCCTCGCTCATCCCGTACACGATGCGTCCGATGTTGGCCCAGTAGGCGGTGCCGGCACACATGCAGCATGGCTCGACCGCGGTGTAGAGCGTGCAGCTCCACAGGAAATCGGGCGTGTAGTTGGTGGCCGCGACGCGCGCCAGCGTCGCCTCGGCATGGTTGACGGTGTCGATGTTGCATTGCTCGAGCAGCACCGTCTCCTGGTCCGGGCCGACCAGCAGCGCGCCGAATGGGTGGCGGCCGAGACCAACCGCTCGGCGCGGCGATCCGGTTCGAGTGCCGCAGGTGGCGCAGCAGCTGGTCCGGGGTCGGTGTCAGACCCTGCGGCGGCAGAGCGGGCGGGCGTTCGGGCATGGCAGGACCTCGGGCAGTTCGGCGGCTGAGCGTGGCGTGGTTCATCGCGCGACCGCTGCCGGGGCGCGGCTGATCCGTCAGGCCAGCGGACCGAAGCGTGGCGCCGGGGCGGCGCGGATCCGGCCCGCGGCGTCGACGCGAAAGCTGCCGCGCGCCGCCAGGTGCGGATGCGCCGCCGCCTCGGCAATCGACAGCACCGGCGCGAAACAGGCATCGCTGCCCTCCAGCAGCGCGCACCAGTGGGCGCGCGGACGCGCCGCGAACAGCGCGGTCAGCCGCGCCTTCAGAGCCGGCCAGTGCGCGCTGTCGTACTGCGTCGCCGGGTCGACATCGTGCAGAGCGAGCCGGTCGAGCAACAGCCGCCAGAACTGCGGCTCGAGCGCTCCGAGCGTGATGCAGCCCCCGTCGGCGCAGGCATACACCTCGTAGAACGGCGAGTCGTGAAACGGGCTCGGCGACGGCGCATCGAGCTGGCCATTGCCGCGCGCCCACAGCGCGATCCCGCCCAGCATCGCGACGACGTCGACGATCGCCGCATCGACGACGCGGCCGCGGCCGCTGCGTGCGGCATCGAGCAGCGCGGCGGTGATGCCGAAACACAGCCCGAGCGCGCCGCCGGCGTCACCGAGCAGCGTCGGCGGAACGATCGGCCGGCTGCCCGGCCGTGCCGACAGCGAGAGCATGCCGGTCAACGCGACGTAGTTGAGGTCGTGTCCAGCGGCCTGCGCCAGCGGGCCGGTCTGACCCCAGCCGGTCATGCGGGCATAGACCAGGCGCGGATTGCGCGTCGCACAGTCGGACGGGCCGAGGCCGAGCCGCTCCATCACGCCGGGTCGGTTGCCCTCGATCAGCGCGTCGGCAGACGCGACCAGCTCGAGCGCATCGGCCCGCCCCTGCGGCCGCTTCAGATCGAGCGTCAGCACGCGCTTGCCGCTGCGCAGCGGATCGGTGGCGTCGGCGCCGCCGCCGAGCTGCTGCGCCACCGCACCCTGGGCCGGTCGGGCAACCAGCGTCACCTCGGCGCCGAGGTCGGCCAGCATGCGCCCGGCCAGCGGCCCCGGACCGAGACCCTCGAATTCGATGATGCGGATGCCGGCCAGCGGGGTGGCCACGTCATGGGTCATGCGGCAGATCCTGGTCAGTGGGTCGGGTCCGACCATAGCCGAGGCCGCAGCCGCGCGCACAGCCGGCTGGCGACGAGCCCGGACTGCAGCCGGGCCGGGGAGCGCACTGCCGACCGGTCCAGATCAGGCACCGCCGACTGCGCCGCTGTTCGCCCTCACCCACTGCGCATAGGCCGGCTCGGCCTCCACCACCGGCAGCGCATGGATGGCCGGCAGCTGGTAATGGTGCAGTTCGCGGATGGCCGCCTCGAGTTCGGGATACAGGGCGGCCCGTGTCTTCAGCAGGAGGCGGAATTCGACCTCGCTGGCAATCGCGCCTTGCCATGCGTAGACGCTTTCGATCTGCGAGATCTGGGCGCAGGCGGCCAGCCGGCGCTCGACCAGCGTGCGCGCCATGCGACGCGCCGCCTCGGCATCGTCGATCGTCGTGAAGACGGCGATCAGCGCCTCATCGATCGCGCCGGCGGCGGCAGCCCGTTTCATGGCGGTTGGCAGGTCTTCAGATCGATCGTCCGCCGCGCGCCATCGGCGCTGGCGACGAGTTCGATCCGCGCCGCCGGCTGCGGCACCAGGCGGGCCTGCAGCGGTTCGGACAGGGCGCACTGGCCGATCTGCACCAGCCGATTGCCGTCGAGCGCGACGACGCGCAGCCGGCCGCGCGCCGCATCCGGCACGACCAGCGCCATGCGGCCATCGATCCCGATCGGTGTCGACAGGCCGAGCTCGGCGCTGCCGTACTGGTGGTTGGAAAAGTCCGCCAGCGTGGCGACCTCGACCAGCCGCACACCCGAGCGACGCCAGACCTTGAGCGTGCCCTGGATGTGCGGCGTCACGACCGCCGCGATCTCGGCCTGGCCGTCGGCATCGAGATCGGCCACGCCGACCGGATTCAACCAGCGCATCGGCGTGCCGATCGGAGCCGACTGGGCGGCGATGCGGAGCCGGTCGCCGCGCCGCTCGAACAGCACCAGCCGGGCGCCGGCATGGCGAGAACTGACGATCGTCAGCAGCCGCTCGGGCTCGTTCGCAGCCAGCCGGACGATGCGCGGCTCGAGGTCCTCGAAGACCTCGTCCGGCGGGAGTTCGAAACCCAGCTGGCGTCCGTCGTCGGTGGTGGCGGCCAGCCGCGCATATTCGTGCGGCCGGCCGAGCGCGAAGTGGCCGTAGCGCTGCACCGGCTCGGCGTAGCGCGCCGCGACGATTGCCTCGGCGCGCGCCACGCCACCCGCCAGCACCAGCCCGAGCGCGAGCACCGGCAGGGCCCAGCGCCGCAACCGGGCCGCGCGGGGGCCGACCGGCAACGCCGTCTTGCCGTCGCCTTGGCGCAGCGAGCGCCATCGCAGGCCGAACCCCTGCTGCATGCCAAGTTCCCCCGCATCATCGTTGCACGCCCGCCAGCGCCTGCCGCTGCACGATCCGCCACCGATCGACCGGCGCCCCGGCCGATGGTTCCGCGCGGTGGCGCCTGGTCGAAGCCCGGTCGACCGGCCGGTCACCGCCGGCGTGTGCCGGCCGTCACCCTCATCCGTCCGACGCCAGTTTCAGCCCGATGATCCCGGCGACGATCAAGGCCAGGCTGACGAGCCGACCGGGGCTGGCCGACTCACCGAACAGCACGATGCCGAGGATGGCGGTACCGACCGCCCCGACGCCGACCCAGATCGCATACGACGTGCCCACCGGCAGCGACTTCATCGCCGCCCCGAGCAGCAGCACGCTGATCGCCATGGCACCGAGCGTCCCGACACTGGGCCAGAATCGGGTGAAGCCATCGGTGTACTTGAGCCCGATCGCCCAGCCGACCTCGAACAGCCCCGCCACCAGCAGGATCAGCCAGGCATGGCGCGCGACCGCGCTCATTCGGCCAGGTAGCGGTAGACCGCCTCTTCGTCCCACGCAAGCCCGCACCCCGGCTCGTCGCGCAGCACGGCGCAACCGCCCTCGATCCGCAGCGGCTGCTGCAGCACCGGATTGGCCCAGTCGACATACTCGAGGCGGTCGCAGGTGGGCGTGACCGCCAGCAGGTGGGCACTGATCTCCGGAAACAGGTGGCTCGACATCGGCATTCCCGCCGACTCGGCCAGCGCGGCGGCCCGCATCCAGCCGGTCACGCCGCCGATCTTCATCGCATCGGGCATTGCCAGGTCGGACGCACCGAGTGCCAGCGAGCGCGCCATCTCGCGCGGCCCCCACCAGTTCTCACCCAGCTGCAGCGGCAGGCCCGACTTCTCGCGGATCCGGGCATGGCCGGCGGCATCGTCGGCGAGTGTCGGCTCCTCGAGCCAGTACAGGCCCTCGTCGGCCAGCGCGCTGGCGCGCCGCAGCGCCTCGGGTGCCGACAACGACTGGTTGTAGTCGACCATCAGTTCGACGCTGTCACCGACGGCACGCCGCACCGCACGGACCACATCGAGGTCGCTCTTGAGGTCCGGGTAGCCGAGGCGGATCTTGAGGGCGCGAAATCCGGGTGCGACCAGCTCGGACGCTTCATTGGCGGCACGGCTGGAACCGATGATCCCGAGGCCGCAGCTGTTGTACGCATTGAGCGGCCGCGCAGCGCCTCCGAGCAGCTCGACCAGCGGCAGCTGCCGAGCGCGCGCCAGCGCGTCCCAGGCCGCCATGTCGATGCCGGCCATCGCCATGGCGGCGATGCCGGTCGGCCCGAGCAGGCGAAACTGGCGCTGCAGCTTGCGTTCGATGTCGAGCGGTGCGACACGGTCTCCCTTCAGCAGCGGCGCCAGGTTTTCCAGCAGCTGCACCACCGGCCTGAGCGCGAGCGGGGTGTAGCAGAACAGGTAGGCGGTGCCGGTGACGCCCTCTTCGGTGAACAGGTCGATCAGCGCCAGCGGCGCCACGTCGACCCGCCCGCCGGAGGTTTGCAGCGGCAGGCGCATCGGAACATTGACCGCGCGTACACGCAGGTCCCGGAAGGTGAGGCGAACCGGTTCGGTCATGGCAATGTGTGGAATGGAAGGACGAGCATAGCGGCCGCTCTGCCGGCCCTGCAGAACCGGCGGTCCGCGGTCAGGGCAATGGACGCGCCGGGCCGGGGCTCGGCCGGCTGCCGCTTGCGGTGCCCAGGCTGCGCAGCGGATGGTCCCGCGGGCCCCAGGGTGACACGAAGAACGCCGCGACCCGGCGCGGATCGACCGCGGCAACCGACGCATCGGCCCAGCGCGGACGATGGTCCTTGTCGATCGCGAGGGCCCGGATGCCTTCGACCGCGTCGCCCTCGCCGGCGGCGCCCTGGTGGAAGCAGTGGTGTACCAGGTCCCGCTCCAGCCGCAGTTCGTCGGCCAGCGTCATGCTGCGGGCGCGGCGGATCAGTTCGAGCGTGACCAACCGCATCAGCGGCGACCGCTGCTGCAACGCAGCCAGCGTGGCACCCGCCCACGCGCCGACCTCGCTGGCAAGCGACGCCTCGATCGCGCCGACGCTCGGCTGTGAAAAGCAGCGTTCGATCGCCGCCGTGTCGATCGCATCGGCAACCGCCGCTGCCTCCCGGGTGAACGCCGCGACGACCGCTCCCACCGCGTCGCCGTCAGCGGCGACCATCAGCGCCTCCAGCAGCGCTGGCAGCACCGCGACCGGCACGTGGCAGTCGGCCAGACCCCAGTCGATCGCCCGCCGCGCCCCGATCGTTTGACCGGTCAGACCAAGGTATTCGCCGACCGAGCCCGGGCAGCGCGACAGGAACCAGCCGCCGCCGACATCGGGAAACAGGCCGATCAGGGTTTCCGGCATGGCCAGGCGCGCGCGCTCGGTCGCGATGCGCAGCGAGCACCCCTGGGCGATGCCCATGCCGCCGCCCATCACGATGCCGTCCATCAGCGCCAGCGTCGGTTTCGGGTAGCGGTGGATCAGGTGGTCGAGCGCATATTCCTCGGTGAAGAAGGCATCGAGCGCCGGATCGGCGGCGCACGCCGCCTGGTGGAAGAACCGGATGTCACCACCGGCACAGAAGGCCGGCGTCCGGCCTTCGCGTTGCGCGCCGCGGAACACCACCGCCTGCAGCGTCGGGTCGTCGCACCAGGCGCCGAGCGTGGCCGAGATCGCACGCACCATCGGCAGCGACAGTGCATTCATCGCCTGCGGCCGGTTCAGGGTGATGAGGCCGATGCCGCCATGGCGTTCGGAAACGATGTCAGGAGTCGATTCGGTCGTCATGCCGGGATTCTGGCCCGGCACGCGTGCCGCGCTGCTGGCTCTCCTCGTCGCGCCGCTCTTCGCGCATCTCGCGCATCAGGAAGAAATTGAGGCCGGTGCGGATGACCGCGATCGCCGCCAGCTTGCCGATCTGCTCCCAGGTCGGAGCGACCGCGGTCGACAGGATGTCGGCAGCCAGCTGGAATTCGAGTCCGAGCACCAGGAAGCGCGCGAAGCGAAGCCGCACGTCGGTGAAGCCTTCGGTGTCGCGGGCCGCGAGCATGCGCACGAAGCCCCACAGCGCGCCGATCATGCCGATGCCGATCACCGTGGCGCCGACGCCTTCGATGATCAGCCGCAGCCAACCCACCGCCTGCAGCACCAAGGTCTCGGTGTGCTCGAACATCGGCGTGCCCGCCTGTCAGCCGAGTCCGAAGCGCACCAGCCAGCCCATGCGCCAGGCCAGCACGCCGCCGATGACGATCAGCAGCAGGCCCAGCCACAGCGCGGTGCCGGTGCTGCTCTGCTGGTACGGATCGCGCATCCGCCGCTCGGCGCCGGCCGGCAGGTGCGCCATGCGCGTCAGCGAGGCACCGAGCGGCACGTTCACCCGCATCCGACCGTTGATCGCCCAGCCGCTGGCGTCCAGGATCGGGCCGAGGCTGCGCTGGCGCAACTTGAGCCAGGCGATCAGCATGCTCGGCCCGGAGATCGCGACCACGATGCCGAGGACCGCCACCGGTATCCACCAGCCGAGTTCGACGAACTTGGCGAACACGCCGACGATCACCGCGCTGATGCTGCCGAGGGCGACGCCGAGCGCGGCCACGGTGCCGACATCGATGCGGCGCTGCGCGTTCTTGGCCGCGTTGGCCGCATCGTCCCCCGCCTTCGCCTTGTCGACGTTCGCGGTCTTGCTGGCCAGACCGCCCAGCATGACCTGCGAGCGCTGGTCGCTGGCGGCGGCGCGCTTGGCGACCTGTTCCTCGATCATGCGCACGAACTTCTTGTATGGCGAGAAGAAGGCCTGGCGGATGCTCATCGGGTTTTCGATCACCTTGGTGATCGTGGCATCCCAGTCGTCGCCCTTGCGGTCGTAGAAGACGCCATTGCGACCCGGAAACAGGAAGTCGACGTCGCCGTTGGTGAAGGCCGCGACGATGGTCTTCTTCTTGCCCTGGCGCGTGCACTCGCAGTAGGCCAGATAGGCCTTGGCCAGCCCGGCCAGCTTGGCGTGATTGGCGACATTGTCGACCTCGACCGCCAGCTGACAGCTGCGCGCATCGAGGTAGAGCACGCCGGCTTCGAAGATCGCGCCCTGGCGGCTGTAGAACTCGGAAAACGACACGAAGTTGTTCAGCAGGTGCACCAGGTCGCGCTGGAAACGCAGCAGCTTCTCGAGACCCAGGATGCCCTGATTGGCCGGACCGGCCTCGGCATCGCGCGCGATCAGCCGATCGAGGCGCTGCGGCGCATCGCCTTCGAGCAGCGCTGCGAGCGCCTGCGCTGGCAGCGAATCGAGCTTGGTGGCAGGCCGAGCCGCCAGCCAGCCGCTGCACGCACCGAGCCGATCCTTGACCGCGCGCCAGTCGGCCTCGGACAGTTCGTCGAGCGGTCGGCCGAGCAGCGGTTCGGCCACGCGGTCCCGCAGGGCCGCGATGCGTTGCGCCCATGCCGGGTTGAGGTGCTCGCGCAGCGGCAGCGGGCGGTTCGGTGCCGCGGTGGCCAGCGGCATCTGGGCGATGCCTTCGGTGCCGGTGTCGAGCAGCTTGTCGTGCAGCGCCTTGTATTCCTCGGGCGCCGGATTGAGCGGCGCTGCCGCAGCGGCGTCGTAGTCGGCGACACGGCAGCGCACGAAATAGTCGTCGACCTTGGCACGCACCGCGGCAAGCGCCTCGGCCGCGCCACGCGACGCATCGCCCAGCGGCGTGATGCGCGGCATCGTCGAGCGCCTTGCGGCGCCAGTCGCTCAGCGCGCGCGCCTGGTCGAAGAAGGTCTTGGCGTGCGCGGCGTCGACCCCGAGCTTGCCGTTGCGATCGGCCACCCCGCCGACCGCAGCGATGATCTGCTCGATCAATGCCGCCGTCTCGGGGTCGTCGGCCGCGGTTTCCGGAACGACACCGTCGCCGTTGAAGCCGAGCGTCGACAGCACCTCGACCCGCTTGTTCAGGTCGCCGAGCGAAATCGAATCGGCACTCGGGCTTGCCGATCACCTGCAGCAGCGAGCGCGCCTCGTCGAGCAGCTTGCGGCCGCTGTCGTTGTCGCTGCGGATCGCCGCCAGCGGAACCACGTCGCCGCCTTCGATCAGCCGGTCGGGGTCGCTGAAGTGATCGCGCACCCAGCGGCTGACCGCAATCAGTTCGGGCGGGCGGATGCGGCCATCGTGATCGGTGTCGATGATGTCGAGCGTGCGCGGATCGAGTTCGATGCCGCGCGTCGGACACGCCAGCGCCACCCACAGCTTCTGGTCCAGACTGCCGAGGTTGACGATGTCGGCGCCATTGCGGATGACGACCTGATCGATGCCGCCGGAACGGATGAACTTCCACCGGTGCTGTTCGCTGCTGTCCATGTTGTCCTTGTCATCGCCACCGTTTGCAAGCGCCTGCGGCGCCTGATCCGCCTGTCAGGGCCGCGCGGACGCGGAAAGTTCAGCTGCCGGCGTCCGGCTGGGCCAGCGGAGCGGCACGCCGGAAAGCGTCGAGTCGGCCGCAGGCCGCATCGACCGCCATGAGCAGCGGCCAGCGCGCCAGGTCGACCTGGAAGCGGCGCGCGCTTTCGATCTGCGGCACCAGGTAGCAGTCGGCCAGTCCGGGCGCATCGCCGAAGCAGAAGTCGCCGCGGCGGCCATCGGCAGCGAGCAATGCCTCGAAGGCGTCGAAGCCGGCCCCGATCCAGCTGCCGCACCAGGCGTTGATGGCGTCGGCGTCGGCGCCGAACTGCCTGCGCAGCGTCTCCAGGATGCGCCGGTTGTTGATCGGATGGACGTCGCAACCGATGATCGCGGCGAGCGCACGCACATGGGCACGGTCATGCGGATCGGACGGCAGCAGCGGCGGCGCGGGATGGACCTCCTCGAGCCACTCGATGATTGCCGGCGACTGGATCAGCACCCGATCGTCGTCGAGCTGCAGCGCCGGCACCAGCGCCTGCGGATTCAGGCGCCGGTATTCGGCGCCGAGGTGGGCGTCGACGCGCAGGTCGTAGCCCACGTACTCGCAGTCCAGGCCCTTCAGGTTGAGCGCGATGCGCAGCCGGTGCGACGTGCCGCTGCGGAAGAAGTTGTGCAGTTTCATCATCGGCGGATTCTGCCTCGAGGGATTGCGACCTCGACTCAGTCAGCTTCGACCTCGCCGATCAGCCGCGGGGTGCCGCTGCCGTCGAGCCGGAAGATGGCGCCAGCGCCTGAAGCGACACCGGCGTTGGTGAAGGCACTGACGATGACCTGGTGCGTCACCATCACCAGGGGATCGCCGTCGGTCGGCAGCGCGGCGATCCGCCGGCGCAGGCGTTCCAGCTGCGGCTCGCGCGCGCCGGATCGGCCGAAGAACGAGTTCAGCGCCGGCTCCTCGGTCACCGGACCGAGTTGCAGCAGCCGCGCGGTTTCCAGACACCGGCACCATTGGCTGGACAGCACCGCCGCCGGCCTGACGCCGGCGGCGCGCAGGCGTGCGCCGAGGCGGCGGGCCTGATCGCGCCCGGATGCATCCAGGTTGCGCTGGGTCGAGCAGTCGCGCAGATCGAACCCGGGCGGGTCGCCGACGCCGGGCGCCGTCGCATGGCGCAGCAGCAGGATGCAGCCCGGCCCGGCCAGCTCGCGCAAGGCGACGGCATCGGCCGCCACCGCCGCCGCCGCCGGCCCAAGCAGCAGCGGCACGGCAAACCCGAGCGCGAAGCCGCGCCGTGTCAGGTGGGTCGGGCCTGTCATTGCGCCCGCGCGTCGCGGATCGTCTGCGCCAGCCGCTGCACCGCCGGATCGGCGAACAGACGATCGGTCTCGATCTGCAGCTTGCGGCGCCAGTTCGGGTGCTCGTCGACCGTACCGGGCAGGTTCATCTGTTCGACCTCGGCCGCCATGTCCTCGATCTGCACCAGCAGCAACCGGCTCGGTGCACGCGCCAGGTAGCGATAGGCCGACTCGATCAGTGCCACCAATCGATCACGGCTGACGGTGCCGGGCTCGCCGATCCGGCGGGCGACTTCCGGCGCCAGGTCGCCGGCGGCGACCAGTGCGTCAACCAGCGCGCCGCGCGTGCGGTGCCGGAACTCGACCTCGGCGGCGGCGCCGTCCTCATCCGGATACAGCCCCAGCTCACGCCGCCATTCGAGGTCGCGCCCGGTCCACAGGCCGGCCAGCGTCGGCAGGTCATGGGTCGAGACCGCGGCGGCGGCCAGCTCGGGATAGGCCGACGGCGGCAGGAACGGACCGTCGCCCGCTTCGCGCTCGAACATCAGCACCCGATACGACAGCACGGCACGCTCGGCTGCATCTTCGCGAAAGCCCTCCGGGACGGTGCCGAGGTCCTCGCCGACGACGATGCAGCGTTCGCGCTGGCTCTCCAGCGCGATGATGCCCATCAGCTCCTCGTACGGATAGGCGACATAGCCGCCCTCCGCCGCGCCACGGCCCGACGGCACCCAGTACAGGCGCTTCATGCCGATCACATGGTCGATCCGCACCGCGCCGGCATGGCGCATGTTGGCCCGAACCGCCGCGATGAACGGCTCGAAGGCCCGCTGGCCGAGCGCCACCGGGCTGAACGGCGTCAGACCCCAGTCCTGGCCGCGCGGGTTGTAGACATCCGGCGGCGCCCCCACCGACGCGCCCGAGACCAGCAGGCCGTGGTCGCCCCAGGCCTCGGCGCCGTTCGGATCCACGCCCACGGCCACATCACGGTACAGCCCGGTCGTCATGCCGGCCTCGCGCATGGCACGGGCGGCCGCCCCGAGCTGCCGGTCCGATTCGAACTGCAGAAACAGCGAAAAGTCGACCGCATTGCGCTGCGCATCGGCGAAGGCCGCAACGGCCGGCGACTCGCTGTCGCGGTATTCCTCGGGCCAGGCGTGCCATGACTGGTCATGGCCCTGCTCGACCAGGTGCTGCTGCAGGGCCTCGAACAGCGCGAAGCTGCGCAGTGCGGCGCCGCCACGCTCGATGAAGGCGTCGTATTCGCCGACCCGCGGATCGGCCGAGTCGCCTTGCCGCAACTGCCCGAATTCGCCATGCAGCAAGCGCAGCGCCTCGAGCTTGAGCCGCCACACCGTCGGATGGTCGACGAACTCGGCCTCACGCGCGCCGCGCAGCAGGGTCTGGAAATCGGCGCCGGCGACCATCGCCTGCGCCGCGTCGCTGGTGCGGAATTCCGGCACCGCCTCGACATCGATGTAGATCGGATTCAGGAAGGCGCGGCTCGACGGCGAGTACGGGCTGAGGTGGCGCGGGTTGGCCGGAAACAGCGCGTGCAGCGGGTTCAGCCCGATCGACGATGCGCCGCATGCCGCCGCCGACTGACCGAGCTGCGCCAGGTCGGTGAAGTCGCCAATGCCCCAGTTGCGCCCGGACCGCAGCGAATACAACTGCGCGGTGACCGACCAGTCGCGCGGCGCCGCCGGCTGCCACCAGTGCGGCGGCGTGTAGGCCGATCGCGGCACGACGATCAACCGGGTCGACTCGCGCGCGTCGGCGCATTCGATCTCGAGCCGGTGGTAGCCGATCGGCAGGTCGGCGAGCTCGGGCAGCTCGAGCCGGGCCGCGCCACCCTCGAAATGGGCGATCGTCAGCGGCACCACGCCTTCCCGGACACGGCCGTCCTCGAGTGCCACGCACCAGCGCAGTTCGGCATCCTCGACCGCCGCGGCGTCGTGCCAGGCGGTCGCGACCGGACGCCCCTCGGCCACGACCAGCACCGGGTCGAGCCCGCTGCGTGCGGCGTCGAGCGCTTCCAGCGAGCGTTCGACATCGGCGTCACTGGCAGCCGGGTAGCCCAGCGCGGCAGCGAGCGCGCGCAGGCTGGCCTCGGGGACCTCACGCGTTTCGCCGGACGCGGCGACATAGTCGCGGTACAGGCCGAGTCGCGTGGCCAGCAGGTGCAGGGCTCGGTTGATGGCAGGCGATGGGGCGGTCATGGATTCTCGCAAGGTGGACGGTCGGCTGACATCGCCGCGGGAATGGCAAGGCGCATGCCGTTCGGGGCAGTGTCGGTTGATCGCGAATCCGGCGTGCCGGTTCCCGCTCGTGGCCGGGCTTCAGCGCCCGTCCGGTCGGTGATAGATCCGCGCCAGCAGGGCGGCGAAGGCCTCACGCTGCTCGGGCGCGGTCGCTTTCAGCACGCCGTGCTGCTGCAGGATGTCGAGCAGCTTGACCGGCGCGACGCGCTTGTCGCCGACGATCTCGACATGCCCGGCCGCCACCTCCACCCGGGTCACGCGCGGTCCGGCCTCGACCGCGGGATGGCGCTGCTCATCCAGGCTGAAGATCAGGTCGCTCTCGATGCAGCGGCCGTCGCGCTCGCGCCGGCAGCTGCCGCGTTCGTCGGTGTCGATCTTGAGGTGTTCGCTGACCCGCGGCGACAGCCGCCCGGGCTCGACGATGAACGGCGACGAGTAGGTGATGTCGGCCCACTTGGCGCCGGTGACCAGGTGGCAGCCGAGCGGCAGCAGGCCGAAGCTGAGCGGATACAGCCAGGTCCGGCCGCACGGGCGCGCCGCATCGATGCCGGCAAACGGCCCCGACACCGTGACCAGCCGCAGATCGGATCGGATGGCGCTCAGCGCGGGCGTCGCTTCGTCGGTCACCGCCTTGCGCGCGATCAGCGCTCCCTGGCTGTGGCCGACCACGCTCACCTGCGGCAGGCCGGCCTGCGCCAGTTGCGCCACCGCGTGCCGCAGTCCGGCCGCACTGTCGTCAAGCGCCGCCCGGTCGTCATAGGTGAAGCAGGCCGACTGCTGACCCTTGAACGCCAGCACCTGGGCCAGTCCGCGGAACTGTCCCGACGAGCCGAAACAGCCGTGCACCAGCACGGTCAGCGGCTTCGAGGCATCGAGCCGCAGGCGCCGGTCGGCACTGTCGGTGCACGGACCGAGGCCGGCGATCTCGAGCGTGGTGTCGGGCCGCGGCAGGCGCGAGGTATCGAGGTCGGCGGCGACGATCGGATCGTGCGTCGTCGCGCAGCCGGTCAGCGCGATTGCGACGCTCAGCAGCAGGGCAGTTCGCTTCATCCCGGCATCGTGCAGCAGATTCGGGGGCGCTGCGCGTCACCCGCCGAGCCTGTATCGGCAGCGCCACAGGCAGGCCGGTCGAGCGGGCCATGACCGGCGCCGCGATCGGCGATGATGGCGGGCGGCACCATCGCCTTGCCCTGAACGCGACCGATGCAGATCGAACAGCGCACCCTGCGCCTGGACCGTGTGGCCCTGCATGTGACGAGCACCGGCGAAGGTCCGCCGGTGCTGCTGCTGCACGGCTGGCCGCAGACCAGTCATGCCTGGCGCCCCTTGATGCCGCTGCTGGCCGACCGCTACCGGCTGATCGCACCCGACCTGCCCGGCCTCGGCGACAGCACACGCCCGGTCGACGGCTACGACAAGCGCAGCCTGGCCGGCCACCTGGTCGAGCTGTGCGACGCGCTCGGGCTCGAGCGCTTCCACCTGGTGGGCCACGACTGGGGCGGGCCGACCGCCTTTGCGCTGGCCTGCCTGCAGCCCGATCGGGTGCGCACGCTGACCGTGCTGGACGTGACGCTGCCGGGCATCGGTCCGGACTTCTCACAGGGCGGCCGGCGCTGGCACCATGCCTTCCACCGCACCCCCGATCTGCCCGAGGCGCTGGTGCAGGGCCGCGAGCGCGCCTACCTGAGCTGGTTCTATCAGGCCTTCAGCTGGCAGCCGGACGCGATCCGGCCGGAGGCGATCGACGACTATGTGCGCTGCTACAGCGCGCTCGGCGCACTGCGTGCCGGTTTCGCCTACTACCGCAGCATGCCGCTCGACGCGGCCGACAACCGCGCCCTCCACGAATCGGGATTCCGCCTCCCGATGCCGGTGCTGGCGCTCGGCGGCGCGCGCACCGAAGCCAACGGCCGCGCCGAAGAACCGCTCGAGTCGCTGCGCCTGATCGCCGACGACGTGCGTGGCGGCGCGATCCCCGACTGCGGCCACTTCATTCCCGAAGAGCAGCCGCAGCTGCTGGCGCAGCAGCTGCTGCCGTTCTTCGATGCGCACTGACCGGTGCATGCCGGCCACGCGATGAATCCGATCGCCGGGCTGCCGCACACGATCGAGGTCGATGCCGACACGCAAGTCAGCGCGCTGCTGCAGACGCCGCCGGACGCGCGCGCCGGCTGCGTTCTCGCGCACGGCGCTGGTGCCGGCATGCAGCACCGCTTCATGCAGGCGGTCGCCGACGGGCTGGCGCTGCGTGGCATCGCGGTGCTGCGCTACCAGTTTCCCTTCCTCGAGCGCGGCACGAAACGGCCCGATCCACCAGCGCTCGCCCAGGCGACGGTGCGCGCAGCAGTGGCGCATGCGCGCAGCGCGCTGCCCGGGCTCCCCCTGGTCGCGGGCGGCAAATCATTCGGCGCCCGGATGACCTCGCAGGCCGAGGCCGAGCAGCCCCTGCCCGGCGTGCTCGGACTGCTGTTCCTCGGGTTTCCGCTCCATCCGACCGGCAAACCGGCGACGACCCGCTCCCGTCATCTGGCACGCGTCGACCGCCCGATGCTGTTCATGCAAGGGTCGCGCGACCGGCTGGCTGAACTCGAGTGGCTGCGGCCGGTGGTGGCGCGCCTCGGCGCGCGGGCCCGGCTGCATGTGGTCGATGCGGCCGACCACGGCTTCGAGGTCCTGGTTCGATCGGGGCGCAAGCCGGAGGCGGTGCTGGACGAACTGCTCGATGTGACGGTGGACTGGATCGACACGGTCCGCAGCGCCGCGGATTGACGCGACGCAGCCGATTGGCCGGCGTCCGAGGGACATTCCTACAGAAAACGGCACACAGCCGAGCTATCGTTGCAGCCCCTGTCCGCCTGAACCCCTCCGAGCCGCCGATGCTCCTGCTGATCTGGATGACGACCGCGTTGATCGTGGTCCTGACGCTGATGCCGCTGTCGCGGTCGGAAATCTGGTGGGTGCGGGCGGCCGACTTCCCGCGCGTGCAGCTGTTCGCGATCGCGGCGACGGTGGCACTGATCGATCTGTACGTGCTCGACTTCGGTGACTGGCGCGGCTTCATCGCGCTGCCGCTCGATCTGGCGTGCATGGCCTATCACGCGTGGTGGATCGCGCCGTACACGCGGCTGCATCGCAAGGAGGTGATCGACGCAGCACCGGGCGAAGACCGCAGCGACTGCCTGCGCCTGCTGGTGTCGAACGTGCTGACGCCGAACCGGAACTCGGCCGCCCTGCTGGCGCTGGTCCGCCAGCATGACCCCGACATCCTGGTCACGCTCGAAACCGATGCCTGGTGGCAGCGTCAGCTCGATGTGATCGAGCCCGACTACCCACACACGATCAAATGCCCGCTCGACAACCTGTACGGCATGCATGTGTATTCCAAGCTGCCGCTGCACGATGCCGAGATCAGCTTCCTGGTGCAGGACGACATCCCGTCGATGCACGCGGCGATCGAGCTGCGATCGGGGCGCAGCGTGCGCGCGCACTTCCTTCATCCGGCGCCGCCGAGTCCGACCGAGAACGAATCGTCTTCCGAGCGCGATGCCGAGCTCGTGATCGTCGCCGGCAGCGTGGCCGATCACGACGGCCCGGTCATCGTCACCGGTGACCTGAACGATGTCGCGTGGTCGCGCACGACCCGGTTGTTCCGCAAGCTGAGCGGCATGCTCGACCCGCGCGTCGGGCGCGGGATGTACAACACCTTCCACGCCCATCACTGGTATTTCCGCTGGCCGCTCGACCACCTGTTCCACAGCGACCACTTCACGCTGCGCCAGCTGCACCGGCTGCCGTCGATCGGATCGGACCATTTCCCGCTGCTGACCGAGCTGGTGCTCAGTCCGGCCGAAGGGGCCCAGCAGGAAGGCCTCGACGCCGACAGCGACGACCGCCAGATGGCGCGCGAGATCGCGGCCGATGAAGGCGTCAGCAAGCACGACGTCCCGCAGCCGACGGCTTCCTGAGGCAAAAACCTTTTTATCGCAGAGGCGCAGAGATCGCAGAGGTCGCCGAGCTTTCAGAGCTTTCAGAGCTTCAAGAGCAAAGACTTCAACACGGAGGGACGGAGGGCACGGAGGACACGGAGGGTGATCTGGCGACGGGAACGCCCTCGCAGGGGCGGGCTCCTCAACCAGTGCAATCGATCCTGCTCCGTGTACTCCGTGTACTCCGCTCCTCCGTGTTGAAGAATCAAGCCATCACGCACCGCTCCGCACCCGACGAGCCCATGCGCTGAGCGATTCAGATCACGTCGGCAATCGTGAACGGCAGCTTGCGCAGCCGCTTGCCGGTGGCGTGATGGATTGCGTTGGCGACCGCGGCGGCGGTACCGACGATGCCGAGCTCGCCGATGCCCTTCACGCCGAGCGGGTTCACATGCTCGTCGCGTTCATCGAGCATCAGCACCTTGACCTCGCCGATGTCGGCATTCACCGGCACCAGGTATTCGGCGATGTCGGTGTTGAGGAAGCGGGCCCGCGCACGATCGACCAGCGTGTGTTCGTGCAGTGCCGAGCTGATGCCCCAGATCATGCCGCCCATCAGCTGGCTGTGCGCCGTCTTGCGGTTCAGGATGTTGCCGGCGGCAAAGGCGCCGTGGATGCGCGGCACGCGGATCTCGTGCGTCCAGCGGTTGATCCGGACCTCGACGAACTGGGCGCCGAAAGCGAACATGGCGTGCGTGTCGGTGACCGGTCCGGCCACGCCGTAGCCGCCCTTGTAGGTGGTGCGAAGCGCGTCGTCACTCAGCTGCGGATGCGCATATTCGCCATCGGCGCTCGCCTCGCCGCGCGGCGTGGCCTTGAGCGCGTCGAGCAGGCTCATCGACACCGCGCCCGGTCCCTGCAGCCGGCCGTCGACCAGGCTGATCCTGGCCGGGTCGATCCCCGACAGCGGATTGTCCTTCTGCTTCGACACGGTGCGCGCGATCTCGGCCGCCAAATTCAGGCAGGCGACATGCACCGCGGAGCCGGCACTGGCCGACGTGACCGAACCGCCCGAGATCGGTGCAATCGGCAGATCCGAACGCCCCATCTCGACCTCCACCGCACCGACCGGCAGCCCGAGCCGCGCCGCCGCGATCTGGCCCATGATCGTGTACGCGCCGGTGCCGACATCGTGCGCCGCCAGCTCGACCAGGGCCTGGCCACTGTCGTACATGCGAACCCGCGCCGCCGACGGCGCCATCGCGGTCGGATAGGTCGAGGTGGCGCAGCCCCAGCCGACCAGCCAGTCGCCATCGCGCATCGATCCCGGCGCCGGTGTGCGCGAGCTCCAGCCGAAGCCCTTGCCGGCCGCGTCGTAGCACGCCATCAGCGAGCGCGACGAGAACGGCACGTCGGCCACCGGATGGCGCTTCGCGTCGTTGATGCGGCGCAGCTCGACCGGATCCATGCCGAGCTGCAGCGCCAGCTCGTCCATCGCCGACTCGAGGGCAAAGAAGGTCTGCATCTCGTTGGGCGCGCGCATGAAGCCCGGCGTGTTGGTATCCGAGCGCGCCAGGCGTTGCTCGGTGCGGATGTTCGGACACGCGTACATCGCGCGCGTCATGTGCGTGCCCGGGTTGACCACCGGATCGAACTGCGAGGTCTGCGCGATCTCGATGTGCTCGAACGCGGTCAGCCGGCCGTCGCGGCTGGCCGCCAGCCGGATCCTCTGCACGCTCTCGGGCCGGAAGCTCGCGACCGTGTACATCTGATCGCGCGGGACGATCAGCCGCACCGGCGCGCCGACGCCCCTGGCTGCGGCGATGGTCAGGATGGCATACGGCGGCAGGCCGGCCTTGGAGCCGAAGGCGCCGCCAACGAAGGGCGAGATCACCTCGACCGCGGCCTCGGCGAGGCCGAATGCCTTGGCAACACCGGCGCGCGCGGTGCGCACCGACTGCGAAGGCATCCACAGCGTCAGCCGCCTGCCGTTCCAGTGCGCGGTCGCCGCGAACATCTCCATCGGGTTGTGGTGCTGGAACGGCGTGTGGTAGGTCTGGTCGACCACCGCGGCTGCACCGGCAATGCCCTTCTCGACATCGCCCTTGTGGACCTTCATCTTCTCGCCCTCGGCCAGGAACGAAGCGGACGGATCCATCTCGACGTGCGCCTGGGTCGGCGCATAGCTTGCCTTCACGAGCGCCGCGCCGCGCCGCGCCGCGGCGGCATTCTCGGCCACGACATAGGCGATCGGCTGGCCCGCATAGCGGATCTCGTCGCTCGTCATCGGCACGAAGCTGGCCGTGCCGGGGCCGCCCGAATAAAAGCCTTTCGGCGGATCGAAGGGCGGCAGGTCGGCGCGGGCGAAGACCGCCACCACGCCGGGTTCGGCACGCGCAGCCACCAGGTCGAGGCCGGTCAACCGGCCCTTGGCGATCGTCGAGACGGCGAGCGCGCCATGCAGCATCCCGGCGGGCATGAAATCGGCCGCGTAGCGCGCCCCACCGCTGACCTTGCGTGGCGCTTCGTAGCGGGTGACTGCGGTATCGATGATCTTGTCGGCCATGCTCATGCCCCCCGTGCGCGCTCGTGAGCGGTCATCAATGCCCCGGCGACGACATCGGCGCCGAGTGCGATCTTCCACGCCGAGCCATCGAGCCGGCGCGCATCCTGGAAGGCGATCCGCCCGGCCTCGCGGGCTGCGGCTTCCGAAAAGGGCCGGCCTCTCAGCGAAGCCTCGGCGGCGCTGGCGCGCCACGGCTTGGCTGCCACGCCGCCGAGTGCGATGCGCGCATCCTTGACCAGCCCGCCATCAAGCTCGATGCCCACCGCCGCCGACGCACTGGCGAAGGCATAGCTCTCGCGCTCACGCGCCTTCAGGTAGTGCGAACCTTTCATCGCACCGACCACCGGCACCTCGATCGAAGTGATCACCTCGCCGGGCTCGAGCACGGTCTCGCGCTCGGGCTGCCGGCCCGGCAGCACATGCAGATCGGCGAACGCGATGCGCCGGCTGCCACGCGCCGAAACGGTCGACACCACCGCGTCGAAGGCGATCAGCGCCTGCGCCCAGTCACCCGGGTACATCGCCACGCACCGGTCAGACCCGCCCAGGATGGCGTGCAGGTGGGTGCGGCCACCCTGCAGGGCGGCGCAGCCGCTGCCGGGTTCGCGCTTGTTGCAGGCGTACGAGGTATCGCGGAAATACGGGCAGCGGGTGCGCTGCAGGATGTTCCCGCCCAGGCGCGCCGAATGGCGCAGCTGCGGCGAAGCGGCCTTCCAGAGCGACTCGGTCAGCGCCGGGCAGGCCTTGCGAAGCGCAGCATCGTCCCCGACATCGGCCATGCGCGCGAGCGCGCCGAAGCGGATGCGCCCGGAGCCGACCTCGTGTCCCTGCAATTCGGTGATGCCGGTGATGTCGACCAGCCCGGACGGGGTCACGACGTCGAGCTTGAGCAGGTCGACCAGCGTGGTGCCGCCGGCCAGCACCTGCCAGTTGCGATTCTGGTCGAGCAAGGTGACCGCCTGCTGCAGGCTGTCGGCTCGGTGATAGGCGAAGTTGCGCATGGTTCAGCCCTTGCGCTGGTCGCGCACCGTTTCGATCGCTGCGACGATGTTGGGATACGCCGCACAGCGACACAGGTTGCCGCTCATGTACTCGCGGATCTCGGCAGCGCTGCCGGCGTGGCCTTCGTCGATGCACGCCACCGCCGAGATCACCTGCCCCGGCGTGCAGTAGCCGCACTGGAAGGCATCGTGCTCCGAGAAGGCCTTCTGCATCGGATGCGGCTGGCCGTCCGGACCGGCCAGGCCCTCGATCGTGACGACCTTCGATCCGGCGGCGGAGACCGCCAGCTGCAGGCACGAGTTGACGCGCCGGCCGTCCAGCAGGACGGTGCAGGCACCGCACTGCCCATGGTTGCAGCCGATCTTGGTCCCGGTCAGACCGAGCGTGTCGCGCAGCGCCTCGACCAGCGTCGTGCGCGGTTCGACCGACAGCGTGCGCAACGTGCCGTTGACCGTGAGCTGGATGCTGGGCCGCGCCGAGGCGGCGACATCGGCGGCGGCGGGCGCGCGCCTGGCCTCGGTGGCTGCCGCCTGCGCCTGTGCCAGACCGCCGGCCATCAGTCCGATCGACGCGGTGCCGGCGGCACTGCCGTGCAGGAAGATGCGGCGCGAAACCGCGGCGGTGGGTGCACTGTCGCGCGGGGTATCGGACATCGGGGAGCTCCAGTGAGGCGTGCAGCCGGAGGGCCCGGCGGTGGAAGAGAGGGTGCCGACGGACGGCCCCGCGGGATTCAGCGGCCGGCGGCGCGGTTCAGCCGCGAGGCCTGCCACAGGTGGAAGCGCACCGGCTCGCTGCGCTCGATCACATTGCCATCGGCGTCGATGAGCTGGGCCTGCAGCTGGTGGCTGCCACGGTCGACATCGGTCAACGCCACCTGCTGGCTGTGCCCTTCGACGACCGGCCGGCCATCGAGCAGCACCCGCAGCCGCAGCGTATCGGGCAGCTGCGCGCGGTCTTCGAGCACCACCCGCACCGTCACCCGGCCGGCGTTGTCGTGCAACGTCTGATCCGGCGCCGGTTCGACGATGCGCAGCGACGCGGCCGATGCAACAGCTACCGCGAGCATCGGCCCGGCCAGCAACAGCTTGCGCAGGCATCGGACGGTCGCAAGCGCCAACGGGTGTGGGCGCCTTGATGAAACGCAGGCGGACAGCATGGGTGCAACCATCGTCCATCCGCCCGCAGCACGATGTAGTCGGTACCCGCGGACGGGCGTAGGACGTGGCGCGGCAGGACCGCCTGCTCAGCCGGCGGCAGCGCCCACGGGTGTCGCTGCACCGGGCGGGCGCGGCGGCACGAGCGCGCCGACCGCCTGCTGCAGGTCGAGGAACGGGGGATGCCGTAACCGGCCCGGCAGGTCGGTGCGTTGCAGGTGGTCCATCACCGGCCCCCGCACTTCGGCCAGGTGCAGTTCGATGCCGCGATCGTGCAGATCACCCTGCAGCCGCTCGAGCGCTTCGAATGCCGTCAGGTCGACATGGCCGACCGACGACATGTCGAGCACCAGGTCGCGCACCGGCGCGCGCTCGCGCAGTTCGTCCTCGATCCGGCGCAGCACGCCGCCGATGTTGGCGAAGAACAGCCGCTCGTCGACGCGCACCAGCAGCAGAGCGGGCCAGGTCTCGACCTCGAAGCGTTTCTCGTTGCGGAAATGTTCGGTGCCGGGGACCCGCCCGACGACCGCCATGTGGGGGCGGCTCGCGCTCCACAGGAAGGTGCCGAGCGACATCGCGACGCCGAGGCCGACCCCGAGTTCGACACCGAGCACCAGCACGCCGGCGGCGGTGACGCCCCAGGCGAGCGCATCGCTGCGATCGTAGTGCCAGGCGTGGCGGGCTGCGGTCAGGTCGATCAGGCCGATCACCGCGATCACGATGGTCGCAGCCAGCACCGTCAGCGGCAGGCGCTCGAACAGCCCGGTCATGCCGAGCAGCACCAGCGCCATCAGCACGGCGGCAATGACCCCGGCCAGCGGCGTGCGCGCACCGGCGTCGAAGTTGACGACGCTGCGCGAGAACCCGCCGGTGACCGGGAAGCCGCCGACCAGTGCGCTGCCGAGGTTGGCAACCCCGAGCCCGCGCAGTTCGGCGTCCGGGTCGACCGACTCGCCGCGCTTGAGCGCGAGCGACTGCGCCACCGAGACGCTCTCCACGAAGCCGATCAGCGCGATCATCAGCGCCGGAACGAACAGGGCCTGCAGTTGTTCGGCGGACGGCAGCGGCAACGCCACCGAAGGCAGGCCGGACGGGATCGATCCGACCACCTTGACGCCGTGCACACGATCCAGGTCGAGTCCGACGACCAGCGCCACCGCCAGCAGCACCACCGCCATCGGCGCGAGCTTGGCGGTGATGCTCGCCAGCCGCGCAGGCATGCCGAGCGCCTGCAGCGCCGGCGACAGGAAGCGGCGCGAGGCCCACAGCAGCAGCGCCGCGCCGAGCCCGAGTCCGGCGGTCGTCGGGTGCCACTGGCCGGCATTCGCCACCAGCGAGGCGAGCAGCCGCAACGCGGTCTCGCCCTCGGCCGCAATGCCGAGCAGCGGCTTCATCTGACCGAGCGCGATCAGGATCGCCGAGCCGGTGACGAACCCGCTGATCACCGGATGGCTCAGCAGGTTGGCGACAAAGCCCATCCGCAGCAGCCCGAGCAGCAGCAGCAGCGCACCGCCGATCGCCGCCAGCAGGATCGCCAGCTGCAGGTATTCGGCGCTGCCGGCCGCGGCCAGCGGGCCGATTGCCGACGCGGTCATCAGGGACGCCACTGCGACCGGACCGACCGACAGCGTCATGCTCGACCCGAAGGCGGCATAGGCGAGCAGCGGCACGATGCTGGCGTACAGGCCGACGTGCGGCGGCAGGCCGGCGAGCATCGCGTAAGCCAGGCTCTGCGGCACCAGCAGGATCGTCACCACCAGTCCGGCGACACCGTCCTGCAGCGCCTTGCCGCGGTCGTAACCGGACAACCAGCCCGGCAGGCCGGGCGGTGTCATGGCAGGCACGCCGGCACGCCGGCAGCTGACAGTGGCGACGGACTCGTCATGCGGATGCCCTCGGGATGTTGTTCTATTGAAAGATGCTATATCTTCCAATATAATGAAGCAAGTGTCGAGCAGAGCGGGTGCGGCAATGGCGGGTGCAGTGTTGAACATCGATCCACATCGTCTGCGGGCTGCGGCCGGAAGCGCGGTCGGTGCGTTGAAGATCCTGGCCAACGAGGATCGGTTGCTGCTGCTGTGCCAGCTGTCGCAGGGCGAGATGTGTGTCGGTGACCTCGAGCAGGCCCTGCAGATCCGGCAGCCGACGTTGTCGCAGCAGCTCGGCGTGCTGCGCAACGAGGGTGTGGTGAGCACGCGCCGCGACGGCAAGAACATCCACTACAGCGTGTCCGACCCCGCGCTGCTCGAAATCCTGGCCCTGCTGTATCGCCTGTACTGTCCGAAGGAGTAGTCCGATGACGATCGACTGGAATGCATTCACCCCCTGGACCTCGCTTGCCGGGGGCGTGATCATCGGCATCGCGGCAGCCATGTTCGTGCTGCTCAACGGCCGGATCGCCGGCATCAGCGGCGTGCTCGGCGGGCTGCTCAAGCCGGTGCGCGGGGACATCGGCTGGCGCGTCGCCTTCGTGGCCGGGCTGGTCGGCGCGCCCCTGCTGTACGCCCTGTTCACCACCCTGCCCGACCTGCAGATCGACGCCGGTTATCCGGCGCTGGTGGTGGCCGGTCTGCTGGTCGGTGTCGGCACCCGCTACGGCTCGGGTTGCACCAGCGGCCACGGGGTGTGCGGGATCTCGCGCATGTCACCGCGTTCGCTGGTCGCCACCGCCACCTTCATGGCGGCCGGCTTCGTGACCGTGTTCGTGCTGCGCCACCTGATCGGTCTTTGAGGAGTTCACCATGGCTGCCTTCTTTTCCCTGCTCGCCGGCGCGGTCTTCGGCATCGGTCTGATCCTTTCGGGCATGGCCAATCCGGCCAAGGTGCTCGGCTTTCTCGACCTGGCGGGCAACTGGGATCCGTCGCTTGCCTTCGTCATGATCGGCGCGATCGCGGTCGGCGTGATTGCCTTCGCAGTGGCGCGACGTCGCACCGAATCGGCCCTCGGGCTGCCGATGAAGCTGCCGACCGCGACCCAGATCGACCAGCGACTGGTCGGCGGCAGCGTGCTGTTCGGCGCCGGCTGGGGCATCGCCGGCTTCTGCCCCGGCCCGGCGCTGGTGGCGCTCGGCATGGCCGAGACCAAGGCGATTGTCTTCGTGCTTGCGATGCTGGCCGGCATGGCGATGTACGAGCTGATCCAGCAGCGTGGCGCGGCGCGTGCCGCGCACGCCTGAGCCTCACCACAGGACCAGCAGCGGCGCGAGGCAGAACCACAGGCTGAAGCCGAGCGCAAGGACGATCGCACGGTCGATGCGCGGCGGCATCGACCCGCGTGCGTAGCGCAGCAACCGCGGCAGCTGCACGGCGGCGTGCAGGCCGGCACCGACGGCGCCGATGCCGAGCAGCGGCGCCAGTTGCGGACGCGCCAGCGCGATGACGCCGGCAGCCACCGGTGCGGCGACGGTGGCGGCCAGCGCCAGCGCGGCGCTGCGACGCAGGCCGAGCCGGACGACCAGGGTGCGCTTGCCGACCGCGGCGTCGGCGTCACGGTCCGGGCAGCCGGCGAGCACGATCGACGGCAGGATCGCCAGACCGAGCGGCAGCGCCAGCAGCCACGGCTGCGGATCGGCCAGCGGTGCACCCTGCGCGACCCAGCCGGCCAGCAGCGCGCCGGCACTGTGCGTGACCGCCACATCGATCTCGCCCCAGCCGCGCCACGCGAGCCTGAGCGGCGGCGCGGTATACGACACCGCGATGAAGCCCAGACCCGCATACAGCAGGGCGGCCCCGGCGCGTGCTTCGCCCGGCAGCTGCAGCACGAGCGCGGCCATGGCTGCCGCCGCCCCGGCCAGCGCCAGCCCGGCGCCGCAGCGCAGCTGCCCGGCCGCGAGCCGTCCGTCGACGAGCACGCGCGAGCCCCCGTTGAACAGGCCGTGATTGAGGTTGCGCCGGTCGCTGTCGAGATCGACCTGCTCGTTGACGAAGACGGTAGCCGCCTCGAGCAGAAACAGGCACAGGTAGCCGAGCAGGTAGCTGCCGGCGTGCAGCACGCGCGGCGAGTCCGCCACCGTCAGCAGGGCCCCGACGCTGTAGGCGATCCAGGTCAGCGGATAGAACTGCAGGCGCAGCGCCGACATCCAGGCGCCGAGCTGCCGCTGCAGGCGCTGCGGTGTCGACCAGGCGCCGTCGGCCAGCCGTGCGCCGCATCGGCGGGCGCGGGCGATCCAGGCCTCGCGCTGCGCGGCGTCGGCCTGGATCACCGGGCCGAAGCGCTCGATGCGCGCCACCCGGATGCCGCAGTAGCCAAGGGTAGCGCGCGCCAGCGCGCGCTCGCCGGGGGCACCCTGGATCCAGCGGTAGACCGGGGGCGGCGTGTCCATCGTCGTCAGCAGGTCGGCGCTGCGCCCGGCGAGCAGACGATCCCAGCGGCCGCCGTCGAGGTGGCGGAAGGCGAAGCCTGGCGCCAGCACGCGATCCAGAAACCCCTTCAGCAGGGCCGGAAAGCAGCCCCACCAGGTCGGGTACACGAGAATCAGGTGATCGGCCCAGGCAATGTCCTGCTGCGCCTGCGCCAGCGCCGGCTCGAGCGGCTGCAGTTCTGGCGACGTGGCGTGCAGCAACGGGTCGAAGGCGAGCCCTCCCAGCCGCAGCGTGCGGCATTCCAGCCCGGCCGATCGCGCGCCTTCGAGGGCGGCGTCGAACAACGCCGCTCCCAGGCTGCCGCCACGCGGATGGCCCAGGATCAGCAGGCAGTGCCGCGGGGCCGCCCGCGCGGTCGACGCGGGCTCAGTGGCGGGATTTGCAGCGTTTCGTTCGGCCATGCATCGTTGCGGGTTGGCGGGCTTGGCCGAGAATAGCGACAACTGCATTCCCGACCGGCCACGCGGCACGCCCGCACCGAGCCGATTTCCGACCGACCCGAGGACCCCCCATGAGCGCCACCACCCCGACGACCTACACCGACACCCGCCTGCTGATCAACGGGGAATGGTGCGACGCCGCCAGCGGCCGCACGATCGACGTCGTCAACCCGGCCACTGGCAAGGTGATCGGCAAGGTTGCGCATGCCGGCATCGAGGATCTCGACCGTGCGCTCGCTGCGGCGCAGAAGGGATTCGAGGCCTGGCGCCGCATTCCCGCCGCCGAGCGGGCCACGACCATGCGCAAGGCCGCCTCGCTGGTGCGCGAGCGTGCCGCCGACATCGGCCGGCTGCTGACCCAGGAACAGGGCAAGCCGTTCGGCGAGGCGCGCGGTGAGGTGCTTGCCGCGGCCGACATCCTCGAGTGGTTTGCCGACGAAGGCCGACGCGTCTATGGCCGCATCGTGCCGTCGCGCAACCTGGCGGTCCAGCAGCTGGTGCTGAAGGAGCCGGTCGGCCCGGTGGCGGCCTTCACGCCCTGGAACTTCCCGGTCAACCAGATCGTGCGCAAGATCGGCGCCGCGCTGGCCAGCGGCTGTTCCTTCCTGGTCAAGGCCCCCGAGGAAACCCCGGCTTCGCCGGCGGCCTTCCTGCAAGCGTTCATCGACGCCGGCGTGCCGGCCGGGACCATCGGTCTGGTGTTCGGCGACCCGGCCGAGATCTCCGGCTACCTGATTCCCCACCCGGTGATCCGCAAGGTCACCTTCACCGGGTCGACTCCGGTCGGCAAGCAACTTGCCGCGCTTGCCGGCGCGCACATGAAGCGTGTCACGATGGAGCTCGGGGGCCATGCGCCGGTGATCGTTGCCGAGGATGCCGATGTCGCGCTCGCGGTCAAGGCCGCTGGCGGCGCCAAGTTCCGCAATGCCGGCCAGGTGTGCATCTCGCCGACCCGGTTTCTGGTCCACAACAGCATCCGCGACCAGTTCGCGCAGGCGCTGGTCAAGCACGCCGAGAGCCTGAAGATGGGAGACGGGCTGGCCGACGGGACGACGCTCGGCCCGCTCGCCAATCCGCGCCGGCTGACCGCCATGGCCAAGGTGATGGAGGACGCGCGCAGCAAGGGCGCGAAGATCGCCACCGGCGGCGAGCGGCGCGGTTCGGACGGCAACTTCTTCCTGCCGACCGTGCTGACCGATGTACCGCTCGACGCGGACGTGTTCAACAACGAGCCGTTCGGCCCGGTGGCGGCAATCCGCGGCTTCGACACGCTCGAGGAGGCGATCGCCGAATCGAACCGGTTGCCGTACGGGCTGGCCGGTTATGCCTTCACGCAGTCGATCCGCAACGCGCATGTGCTCGCCCAGCAGGTCGAGGTCGGCATGCTGTGGGTCAACCAGGCGGCCACGCCGTCGGCCGAGATGCCGTTCGGCGGCGTCAAGGATTCCGGCTACGGCACCGAAGGCGGACCCGAGGCGATGGAGTCGTACCTGAACACCAAGGCGGTCTCGATCACCACCGCCTGAGCCTGGCACGCAGCGCAGCGGCTGACCGCTGCGCAGCCGGGCAGCCGCGCGCCGGCCTGCGGACCGCAGCCGCCCGGATGCCGCCGGTCCGCGCCGCGGCAGCGCAGCCCTTGCCTACACCGCATGCAGCGTGCGTTCGCGTGCATCGCTCCAGCGGCACGCGGTGTAGAAGGCATGCATCGGATCACCTGCCAGCTGGCTGACCCGGATATCGGCAAAGCCAGCGTGCTCGAGGTAGCGGCAGGCCGTCTGTTCACCCCACATCGTTCCCATTCCCTCCCCGCCCTGGGCCAGCGAAACCGGCATGCAGTGCAGGCACGATGTGGCATACAGCAGCGAGCCCATCGGGTGGCCGATGTTGTCCTCGAGCCGGCTCGATGCGGCGATGTCCATCATCAGGAAGCGCCCGTCGTCGCGCAGGGCCGCCGCGATGTTCTCGAGCACCCGACGCGGGTGTGCGAGATCGTGCACGACGTCGAAGGCGGTGACCAGGTCGAACAGCCCCGGCAGTGGCAGGTCGAGGTCGGTGCGCAGAAAGCGCGCATTGGCGAGGCCGCTCGTCGCTGCTCCGGCCTGGGCGGCGTCGATCGCGGTCGACGAGAAGTCGATGCCGACGAAACGGCTGGCGGGAAACGCCGCGGCCATCAGGTTCACCGCATGGCCCTGGCCGCATCCGACGTCGATCACGTCGATGCCGGCGTGCAGACGCGCGACGATGCCGTCGACCAGCGGCAGCACCTGGTCGATGAGCGTGCCATCGAACAGCCGTGCGCTCTCCTCGGCCTGCAGGCGCTGAAGATCGGAAAAGCGTTCGTAGCCGACGCCGCGACCGCTTCTGAATGACTCGGCCACTGCCGGCTCGACCCCGGCCAGCAGCCGGATGTACTGGGTGACGAAGGCGAGGTTGCCGCTGCCTGCCTGACGGGTCAGGCTCATCGCGTGCTCGACCGGCAGGTGATAGGTCCGGGTCATGGCCTCGTACTCGACGATGCGACCGACGACCATCCCGCCCAGCCACTCCCGCACATGACGTTCGTCGAGGCCGGCGGCCAGCGCAATCTGCGGACTGGTCGAAGGTGGCATGCCGGCAAGCAGGTCGAACAGCCGGGTCTGGTGCCCGATGCTGATCAGCAGGCCGAGAAACGACTCGTTCAGCAAGCCACTGATGCGGTCTGCAAAGGCGTCGGAACGTTTGGCATCGAAAGCCGGGTCGGCTGCAACGTCCATCTTGTCTCCTCGATCGGGCAGCCGAAGCGACAGGCGCGACGCGTCCGGTGTGGAGTTGCGGCATGGCGGAGGACGCGTGCTGCAAACGCCTCCCTCGATCCGGGTCGCCGGACTCGCAGGCCGATCATTGCATCGCAACTGCCGGCATGGCAGAGCTTGCTCAACACCTGTCTCGGTGGTCGCCCTCTACTTCGGGGGGAGGCCCGGATGCGCCGTTTACAACTTGGGGCAACAGAATCCGGCTTCTCCGATCGCCAACCGCCTCCTCCTGCCATGAACCACCCGTCATTCCGGCCCGGCGCCACCCGCCTGGTCACGCGCAGGCCAGCGTTGGCTGCACCTCGGCGCCGCGCTGCTGCTGTCGGCCACCTCGCTGGTCGCCGCCGCCGCCCAAACCGGCACCGGCGCCCGCCTACACCTATGCCGCGGTCGGCGATCCGCGGCTGCCGGCGGCCGTCACTGCGCCCACGACGCCGTCGTTCGTGCTGATGGGCGGCGGACCCGATGTCGACGAGGCCTTTCGCTGGATGATCGGGCGCGCCGGCATCCGGCCCGGCAGTGGCGGGCGCTTCGTCGTCATCCGGGCCACCGGCACCGACGCCTACAACCCCTACCTCTACTACAGCGACGGCGCCGGCGCGACCGCAGCGCCAGCCGCCGAGGACTGGGTCGGCGGCGCGGCACTCGGCCTGAGTTCGGTCGAGACGCTGGTGATCCCGAGCCGCGCGGCGGCCGACGACGACGTTCGTCAACGCGGTGGTCGGCAACGCCCACGCTGTCTTCATCGCCGGTGGCGATCAGGGCGACTACATCCGCTACTGGAAGGGCTACGCGCCTCGACGCGACCCTGCAGGGCGCTGATCGGACGCCAGATCCCGCTCGGCGGGACGAGCGCCGGGCTGGCGGTGCTGGGCCAGTTCGACTACACCGGCGCTGAACGGCAGCGTCACCTCGGCGCAGGCGCTCGGCGATCCGTACCACCGGTGACGCTGACCCTCGATCCGTCGCCCGCTCAGCCTGACGCGGCGGCTTCCTGGCGCCTGCGGCACTCGCCAACATGATCCTCGATTCGCACCTGGACACCCGCGACCGCATGGGCCGGCTGATCGCCTTCGTCTCGCGCACCGTGGCAGCCAGCGGCAGCACCGGCTGTCCGGGAGGGCTGCTCGCCGCCGGGTCCCAGGACAGCGGCACGGCACGCGCGATCGGCATCGGCGTCGAGACCGCCCTGCTCGTCGAAGGTAGCCCGACCGGCGCCTATGACTGCTCGCGCGGCGCGTCACCAATCCGTCGACCAGCGACCGAGAGCGCGGTCTGGTTCGTCCGTCCGCTGGTCGCGCCGACGACCTGCGCATCGCGCAAGCCGCTGACCGTCACCAACGTCGAGATCCGCAAGCTGGCCGATTCGCAGACACCGTCTTCAACCTGAGCCGCTGGCTGGGCGTGAAAGGACGCACCGTCGATGCCATCTCCGGCAAGCTGACCTCGTCGCCGTACTGAGCGGCCGAGACGCCGGCGGGTCAGCCGCCGGCTGCAATCCGGCGCAGCGCCTGCTCGATCGCCTCGGGCGGCTGCGCGCCCTGGATCAGGTGGCGCTCATCGATCACCATCGACGGCACCGACTGGATGCCGAGTCGCTGCCAGTGGTGTTCTGCGCTCCGCACCTCGGCGGCGAACTCGTCCGAACCGAGGATCTCGCGTGCACGCTCGGCATCGAGCCCGACCTCGCCGGCGAGACGCAACAGCACCTCGGGCGAGCCGGGGTTCTCCGCCTGCGTGTGATAGGCCGCGAGCAGCGCATGCTTGAGTTCGCGCTGCTTTCCTTCGAGCCCGGCCCAGTGCAGCAGCCGGTGTGCATCGAAGGTATTCCAGACCCACGGCCGCTCGCCGAAGCTGAACCCGACCTCGGCGCCGCGCTCGCGGATCATCTGCTGCGTTCTGCGCCATCCGCTCGGGCGTCGAACCGTACTTCTCGGTCAGGTAAGCGACCGTCTCACGACCTTCCGGCGCCAGTGTCGGGTTCAGCTCGAAGGGCTGGAACGCGAGCGCACCTCGAACTCGTCGCCGAGGTGCTGCGAGCGCACGCTCCAGCGCATGCAGACCGACGGCGCACCACGGGCAGGCGACATCGGAAACAAAATCGATCTTCATGCCCGGACTCCGGAGGGCGGCGAGCCATCGTAGCAGCGCGCCGCTGCGGTCACGCCGCTTGACCGCGCGCGATCGACCGACCGCGCCGGCGACCGGCGCGCGCTGTCCTACAGCTGCGCGCGCAGCAGCCCGACGCGGCGCCCGCGGCGGCTGCGCCACGATCCGATCGCACCGCCCGGTCGGACGGGCAGTCCCCGAGGCCAGCGCTGCGCACCGGGGTGTTTCAGATGACGATCGAGCAGCCGACGACCCACCTCGGAAGGACGATGCGATGAAGGCCCTGACCTACCACGGCTCGAAGGATGTGCGGGTCGAGAACGTGCCCGACCCGGTCACTGGTCGACGCCGACGACATCATCCTGCGCGTCACCGCCACCGCCATCTGCGGCTCCGACCTGCACATCTACCGCGGCAAGATCCCGATGATGAAGGACGGCGACATCCTCGGCCACGAATTCATGGGCATCGTCGAGGACGTCGGCCCGGCGGTCACCAGCGTGCAGCGCGGCGACCGCGTGGTGGTGCCGTTCACCATCTCGTGCGGCGACTGCTTCTTCTGCCGCCGCACGCTGTTCGCTGCCTGCGAGACCACCAACCCGGGCCGCGGCGCGATCCTGAACAAGAAGGACACCCGCTCCGGCGCCGGTCTGTTCGGCTACAGCCACCTGTACGGCGGCTATGCCGGCGGCCAGGCCGAGCTGGTGCGGGTGCCGAAGGCGAACGTCGGGCCGCTGGTCATCCCGCAGACCTCGCTGTCCGACGAGCACGTGCTGTTCCTGTCCGACATCCTGCCCACCGGCTACCAGGCGGTGGTCAATGCCGGCGTCGAGACCGGGCTCGACGCTGGCGATCTTCGGCGCCGGGCCGGTCGGCCTGATGGCCGCCGCCTGCGCGCGCATGCTCGGCGCCGAGCGCATCTTCATGGTCGACCACCACCCCTACCGGCTCGCCTTCGCCGAGAAGACCTACGGCGTGATCCCGATCGACTTCGCGAACAACGACGATCCGGCCGCCTTCATCATCGACAGCACCGACGGCCGCGGCGTCGATGCGTCGATCGACGCGGTCGGCTTCGAGGCCAAGGGCAGCACGATCGAGACCGTGCTGACCACGGTCAAGCTCGAGGGCTCGAGCGGCGCAGGCGCTGCGCCAGGCGATGGCGGCAACGCGGCGCGGCGGCACCGTCAGCGTGCCGGGCGTCTATGCCGGCTTCATCCACGGCTTCCTGTTCGGCGATGCCTTCGAGAAGGGCCTGACCTTCAAGATGGGCCAGACCCACATGCAGCGCTACATGCCCGAACTGCTCGAGCGCATCGAAGCCGGCGAGCTGCGGCCGGACGAGATCATCTCGCACCGCATGGCGCTCGACGACGCGGCGCGCGGCTACGAGATCTTCAACGACAAGGAGGAGGAGTGCCGCAAGGTCGTGCTGACGCCGGCTGGCGCCGGCGCGGCACGGGTCTGATCAGGCGTCGCCGAAGCAGCCGGTGCGAGCGGCCGCTCGGGCTGAGCGTACGCGGCGCCTCTGGCTGCTGGTGCTGCTGGGCGCGGCGGGCGCCGCGGCTGGTACGCCTGGGAGGTCGCAGGGCTGGCGCCCGCCGCCGCACTGGAATCCGATGGCGCCGCTGCAGATCGCCGAGCAGCCGGGCTGGTTCACCCGCCTGAAGCTCGACCGGCTGGACCGCGACCCGCAGCAGTGCCTCGGCCACGCTGTCGCGGCAGCGCCTTCCGCTTCGAGCCGGTCGACGATCGCAGCACCGGTCCGGGCTGCGGCTTCAGCAACGCGGTGCGGATCAGCCGCACCTCGGTCGCGCTGAGCGGCCCGTTCACGCTGTCGTGCCCGGCGGCCGTCTCGCTCGCGCTGTGGGAGCGCCACTGCGCTGCAGTTCGCCGCGCAGCGCCACCTCGAGCAGGCGGTGACGCGCATCGACCACCTCGGCAGCTATGCCTGCCGCAACGTCTATGGTCGCGAGGTCGGGCCGCCGCAGCCAGCACGCCACCGCCGATGCGCTCGACATCGCCGGCTTCCGGCTCGACGACGGCAGCCGCGTGCGCGTGCTCGGCGACTGGGAGCGCCGATTCCCCGCGGCGACACACCCAAGGCGCGCTTCCTGCGCGACGCACGCGATGGCGCATGCCGCTTCTTCGACAGCGTGCTCAGCCCTGACTACAACGCCGCGCATGCCGACCACCTGCACCTGGACCGCGGACGCTACCGGGTCTGCCGCTGAAGTGCCGGGAGCGCCGGTGAGCGCGACGACAATCCGGGCCTCGTTCCCCGCTTCCAGCTGCGCCCGATGAGCCTGTCCGCCTCCGGTTTTCGAATCCACCGCTGGCTCGGCTGGCTGGTCGGCATCCAGGTGATCGTCTGGATCGGCAGCGGCATGGTGTTCTCGCTGCTGCCGTTCCAGGCCTGGGTCAAGGGGGGCGACAGCGTGCGTGCACCCAGCGTGGTGCTGCCGGCGGACTGGGTGCAGACGAGCGCGGCGGCGCTGCAGGCGGCCGCGGCCGGGCGCGAGCTGCAGGCGATCAGTGCGGTGCTGACGCCACACGGTCCGGCATTGCGGCTGGTCGAACGCGCCGGCGGCGCGGTACTGCTCGTGCCGGTCGACGGCACCCGCTGGACGCCGCCCGACGCGAGTGCGCTGCGTCGCTTTGCCGCGTCGCTGCATGTGGGACCGGGCGAACCGGTCGCCACCGAGCGCATCGATCGGGTGCCGGCACGGCTGGGCATCGTCCAGGAGACCGGCGGACGCGGCGACCTGTGGCGGGTTTCGTTCGACGATGCGCTCGCGACCCGCATCTACCTCGACGCCCGGAGCGGCGAATTCGTCACATCACGCAACGAGGCGTGGGTCTGGTACGACTTCCTGTGGCGGCTGCACATCATGGACTATGCCGGCGGCGACGATTTCAACGGCCTGCTGCTGCGCATTGCCGCCATCTGCGCACTCGGGCTGGCAGCGAGCGGTGCGCTGCTGTCGGTGCTGGCGGCGCGGCGCCACTGGCGCAGCGGGCGCCGGCGCCGTGCCGGCGCCTGAGCCGATCTCGCCCGAGCGACGCGCCGGTACGCAGCCCGCGCCGCGTCAGCGCAGTCGATCGGCGCCGGCGGGCTGCTCGAGTCGGGCGCGAATCGCCTCGATGCGCTGCCGATTGGCGCCGAGGTCGCCATGGCCGATGCGCGATGCCGAGCGCAGTTCGACCCGCTGCGCCTGCGGATCGAACCAGAACTCGACGTCGTCGACATAGCGCATCAGGCGCGTCGTGAAGCGTGCATAAAGGTAGTCGGGGCGGCTGGTCACGATTTCGGCGCCGGGCATTCGCTCGACCACCTCGCAGATCCGCGCGATCGTGCGCGGCCCGTCATCGCCCTCGCGCAGCAGGATCGGATCGATCGCGGCGCGGACTCGCTGCGGATGGTCGGGGTACAGCGCGGCCTGGCTGGTGACGCTGTTCGGCGTCGGCGACGGCGGCTTGAGCCGACCGTCGCGCACCCCCAGGTCGTCCGGCGCGCGGCCGCCGAATGCACCCGCACAGCCTGCGACGAGCACCGCCAGCCCGACCAGCAGCAGCACCCCCAGGCTCCACTTGAGGATCAGCATCATGGCCACCCCGATCAGCGGCCGAGTTGCCGGAGCCGCGCCGGCTCGACGATCTCGATCCAGTAGCCGTCCGGGTCCTTGATGAAGGCGACATCCTTCATCCGGCCCTGCTCGGGGCGCTTGACATAGATCACCTGGTTGGCGTCGAACCAGGCGATCGCAGCATCGAGATCGGGCACCGAGAAGCAGATGTGACCGAAGCCCTGCGGCTGCGCATTGCCATCGTGGTAGGCGAAGTCCGGTTCGTTCTCGGTGCCCCAGTTGTGGGTCAGCTCAAGCAGACCGTGCTGGCGAAACGTCCATTCGGTGCGCTCGCCGACCTCTTCCGGCGCCGCCTCGTCCCCGGCGGCCGGACGGTGCAGGAAATAGAGCGAGAACTTCAGCTCCGGGAAGTCGAGCTTGCGCAGCACACGCATGCCGAACAGCCGGGTATAGAAGTCGAGCGAACGCGCCGGATCCTTGACGCGCAGCATGCAGTGGTTGAGCACGAAGCCGTTCGAGGCGGGCTCGGGGCGGGCGCACACGCCCGGGTGGGTTTCGCTGTCGAAGCTCATCGGGTCTCCTGTCGGGCGGGTCGGATCGCGGGATGATCCGACGCTGGACCGGATTGTCGGCCGCGCCAGGCGGTTGCGACCGACGCACGGACGTTTCGCCCGTGCTGCGGCTGAGCAACGGCCGGGTGGCCGTCCCGGGTCATCCCGCCGCCAGCAGCGCGACCAGCAGCCCGCCCGCCGCGAGGTAGAGCAGGCACGGTCCGGCGGTGCGGCGCAACACCTCGCCCTCGCGCCCGGCCAGCCCGACGGTGGCCGCGCCGGCGACGACGTTGTGCGGGCAGACGATGTTGCCGATCGCGGCGCCGAAGCCCTGCGCAGCGACCATCGACACCGGCGCGATGCCGAGCGCCTGGGCGGTCTGCGCCTGCAAGGTGGTGAACAGCACGTTCGATGCCGTCGCCGAACCGGTGACGAAGCTGCCCAGCGCGCCGACCGCGGGCGCCACCAGCGGCCAGGCACCGCCGAGGCCCTGCACCGCAGCGCGCTCGAGCGCGGCGATCATGCCGGCGTGCAGCATCAGTCGCGACAGCGCAAGCATCGCCAGCAGCGCGACCGATACCGGCAGCAGCCGGCGCGCCGACGTCGCGAAGGCCGGAACCAGGGCCGCCAGCGACACCCGTTGCAGGCGCACCCCGACCAGCAAGGCCACCAGCAGCAGGCTGCCCGGGTGGCGCAGCGGCTGCATGCTGCCCTGGAAGCCGCCCGGAAGTTGCCAGCGCCATTCGAACGACGACAGTGCTGCGGCCAGCGGCGCAATGCCGCGTGTCACCAGCACCAGCACGACCAGCACGGCGTAGGGTGCAAGCGCACGCCAGTCGAAGGCGGACTGCGCTTCGGCGGCACCGGGCTGGGGGCCGCGTCGCCGGTGCAGTGTCCACGCGAACAGCGCCGCACCGAGCAGCGCCGAACCGAGGGTCGCCAGCTCCGGGCCGAGTGTCGATGCCAGCACCAGGCTCGGGACCAGGAAGCCAGCCGCCGCCGCCACGGCCCAGCCGAAACCGGGGGCGGCGCCAACGGCCGCCAGGGTGCGGGCGAAGAAGAACATCATCAATCCACCGAGCGACGCGTGGAGGGCGGCGGTGCGCCAGGCGATCTCGCGCGCATCGAGCCCGGTCAGCCCGGCCTGCGCGAGCACCGGTGTGCCCAGGGCGCCGAACGAGACGCCGACGGCATGGCCGAGCAGCGCCAGCACCACCGCCTGCAGCGGCGGCAGCCCGAGGCTGACGAGCAACGGGGCAGCCAGCGCGATCGGCGTCCCGAAGCCGGCCGCACCCTCGAAGAACAGGGCGGCGAACCAGCCGACCAGCAGCACCTGCAACGGGCGCTCTCCGCTCAGGCGACCGAGTCCGTCACGCAGCACATCGATCGCCCCGGAGGTCTGCTGGTGCTCATGCAGGGCGAGTGCCGGCCACAGGATCCAGAGGATGGTCGCGGCCAGGAAGCCGCCCTCGGCCAGCACCCCGGTGGCCCATGCCGCCGGCCCCACGCCGGCTGCGCCGACATCGAAGCCAAGCGCGGCCAGCACCGCCGCCAGCACCAGCGCCACGATGCCGGCGCGCGCCGCCGACCAGCCGGCAGCCAGCATCAGCACCAGGATGGCCGCGATCGGCGCGGCGGCCAGTGCCGCCTCGGCGGACACCGCTTCAGACCACCCGTTCGACCGACACCGCGTGCAGCGGGCGGCCGTGATCCTCGAACGAATCGAGGTTGGCCAGCGTCGTCGCCGCGATCGCAGCCAGTGCATCCGCGGTGAAGAAGGCCTGGTGGCCGGTGATCAGCACATTCGGAAAGGTCAGCAGCCGCGCGAACACATCGTCGTGAATGACCGCACCCGACAGGTCACGGAAGAACAGGTCGGCTTCCTCCTCGTAGACATCGAGGCCGAGGCTGCCGAGCGTGCCGGCCTTCAGCGCAGTGATCAGCGCCGGCGCGTCGACCACCGCGCCGCGGCTGGTATTGAGCAGCATCGCACCCGGCTTCACCTGCGCCAGCGCAGCGGCATCGATCAGGTGGTGCGTCTGCGGCGTCAGCGGGCAGTGCAGGCTGATCACGTCGCTCGCCGCAAGCAGTTCGGACAGCGCCACATAGCGCATGCCGAGCGCTTCGCAGGCCGCATTCGGCTGCGGATCGAAACCGAGCAGGCGGCAGCCGAAGCCGGCCGCGATGCGGGCAAAGCATTCGCCGATCTTGCCGGTACCGACGATGCCGACGGTGCGTCCGTGGAGGTCGAAGCCGAGCAGCCCCTCGAGCGCGAAATTGCCTTCGCGAACCCGCGCATAGGCACGGTGCAGGTGTCGGTTCAGCGACAGCATCAGCGCAGCGGTGTGCTCGGCCACCGCGTACGGCGAATACTCGGGAACTCGCCCGACGGCGATGCCGAGCGCCGCCGCAGCGGCGAGGTCGACATGGTTGAAGCCGGCCGAACGCAGCGCCACCAGCCGCACCCCCGCGGCGTGCAGGCGCTCGAGGACATCGCGCGCCAGCCGGTCGTTGACGAAGGCGCAGACCGCGACTGCGCCCGCCGCGGCAGGGGCCGTGACCAGATCGAGCCGCTCGGTCAGGAATTCGAGCTGGTGCCGACCGGCTGCATTCGCCTGTTCAAGAAAGCGCCGGTCGTGGGCACGGGTGCTGAAGACGGCAACTCGCATCGGCAGCTGCCCTATCGGGCCCGAACGGTGGCGGGCGATGACCGGTCCGGAAGGAAGGTGGCCATGCCTGAGGGTACTGCATCGGGCGCGCAACGCAAGCTCGCATCCGACCGCGCTCGCAGCGCAGCGCCGGCCGCGGTGCCGACATCAGCTCGCGAGCGCCTTCATCTCGGCATACAGATCGGCCTTGCCCTCGAATCCGATGCCCGGCAGCTCCGGCAGGGTGACGTGGCCGTTTTCGACCCGGACGCCATCGGGGAAGCCACCGTAGGGCTGGAACAGGTCCGGATAGCTTTCGTTGCCGCCCAGGCCGAGACCGGCGGCGATCGCGAGCGACATCTGGTGGCCGCCGTGCGGCACGCAGCGCGATGCCGACCAGCCATGCTCCTTCAGCATCTCCAGGGTGCGCAGGTACTCGACCAGGCCGTAGCTGAGCGCGCAGTCGAACTGCAGCCAGTCGCGGTCCGGGCGCATGCCGCCGTAGCGGATCAGGTTGCGCGCGTCCTGCATCGAGAACAGGTTTTCACCGGTGGCCATCGGCCGGTCGTAGTGGTTTGCCAGTTCGGCCTGCAGCGCATAGTCGAGCGGATCTCCCGGCTCCTCGTACCAGAACAGGTCGTACTGCGACAGGGCCCGGGCATATTCGATCGCGGTCGGCAGGTCGAAGCGGCCGTTCGCATCCACCGCCAGACGCTGTCCGGGCGCGAGCAGCTTGAGCACCGCCTCGATGCGCCGGCAGTCCTCGGCCAGCGAAGCGCCGCCGATCTTCTTCTTGACCACCGAATAGCCGCGGTCGAGGTAGCTGCGCATCTCGCGCTCGAGCCCGTCGATGCCCTGGCCCGGCCAGTAGTAGCCGCCGGCGGCATAGACGAACACCTTGCGCTCGGGCGTGCCATTGCCGTAACGATCGGCCAGCAGCTGGAACAGCGGTTTGCCCTCGATCTTGGCCACCGCATCCCAGATCGCCATGTCGATCGTGCCGACCGCCACCGAGCGCTCGCCGTGACCGCCCGGCTTCTCGTTGTTCATCATCGTCGCCCACAGCTTGTGCGGGTCGAGGTTGTCGCCGCTCGCGTCGAGCAGGCTGGCCGGATCGGCCTCGAGGATGCGCGGAATGAAGCGCTCGCGCATCAGCGCGCCCTGACCGTAGCGGCCATTGCTGTTGAAGCCGTAGCCGATCACCGGCTTGCCGTCGCGGATCACGTCGGTGACGACCGCGACCAGGCTGAGCGTCATCTTCGAGAAGTCGATGTAGGCATTGCGGATCGACGACTTGATCGGCTTGGTGTGTTCCCGGATGTCGGTGATCTTCATGGTGGTAGCGGTGATGGGCCGAAGTGGGTCTCGCGACCCACCTGACGGCCGGGTTGATGAACAATCCGGCGATCTTGCACCCGCCGGCTGCGGCTGGCCAATGCCGCTTCGGCCTTCTTCCATGCCCGAAAGGAATGCCATGGTCTGCAGCCAGCCCGGGCCGCCGTCGGCCCGCTTCGGTGGGCCCGCTCGATGAACGTCTCGTGGCTGGAGGATTTTCTGGCGCTCGCCGCGAGCGGCAGCTTTTCGCGTGCCGCGCACGAGCGCAACATGACCCAGCCGGCGTTCAGCCGGCGGGTGCGCGCGTTGGAGGAATGGCTCGGCGTCGTGCTGGTCGACAGGAGCACCCAGCCGGCGATGCTGACCGACGCAGGGGAGTGGTTCCACGCCGTCGCCGGCGACATGCTGACGCGGCTGAACGGGCTGCCTGATCAGGCGCGCGCGGTGGCGAATGCCAGCTCGGCCACCCTGCGCATCGCCGCCACCCATGCCTTGTCGCTGACCTTTCTGCCCGGCTGGCTGCGCGGCATCGAGTCGCGCCTGAGCGCGGGACTCGGGCCGGTGCAGCTGGCCTCGGACGTGATGCAGCAATGCGAGACGCTGATGCAGCAGGGCCGGGTGCAGTTCCTGCTGTGCCATGCGCACGACCTGGTGCCGAACCGACTCGACCCGGCGCAGTACCGCTTCGGCGTGATCGGACGCGACGTGCTGCTGCCGGTGTCGGCGCCCGATGCCGAAGGCAATCCGCTGCACCGGCTCGAGAAAGCCGGGCAGCCTGCACCGCCGCTGCTCGACTACAGCGCCGAATCCGGCGTCGGTCGGCTGGTGCGGGCGCTGCGTGGCATTGCCGTGGCGGACGCGCACCCGCACCCGGCCGTGACGGCGCACCTGGCCACCGTGCTCAAGACCATGGCCCTTGCCGGTCGCGGTGTGGCCTGGTTGCCGGACAGCCTGATCGCCGACGAGCGGACTGCCGGCCGGCTGGTGCCCGCCGGCGGCAGCGCGTGGGCGATTGATGTCGACATCCGGCTGTACCGCCCGGTGGCGCCGCTGCCGCGCGCCGCCGAAGCGTTCTGGCGGCTGGTCGATGCGGCCGGGAATTCGCGGTCGGATGCGGGCGCAGAATCCGGCCGATGACCGACAACACCACCACCGCCATTCGCCTGTTGATCCGCGGCCAGGTTCAGGGCGTCGGCTACCGGTGGTCGATGGTCGAGCAGGCGCGCCGGCTCGGGGTCGCCGGATGGGTGCGCAACCGGCTCGACGGATCGGTCGAAGCGGCGCTGCGTGGCTCGTCGGCCGCTGTCGATCGACTGGTCGACTGGGCGCGTCAGGGGCCGCCGGGCGCGCAGGTGACCAGCGTGTCGGTGCTCGAAGATTCCTCCGCAGCGACCGGCTGTGATTGGTTCGAACAGCGCGAGACCGCCTGAAGCGCGGGCGCGCGGCCGACGCCGCCGACCGCAGCTTTTGCGCATGCAGCGCTCCTGCGCTGCGCCCCCCGTGCGCGGGCGGTCTTCCGCGCTGACCGATCGAATTACGTACAGTTGCCCACTCCGGCCCGCCCCAGGGCTGCGCATCCAACGTCACGGAGACACCCGCATGTCCGATTCACCCGGCACCTACACCCCACCCAAGGTCTGGACCTGGGACCAGGAGAACGGTGGCAAGTTTGCCAGCATCAACCGCCCGGTGGCCGGGGCGACGCACGACAAGGCGCTGCCGGTCGGCAAGCACCCGCTGCAGCTGTATTCACTGGCGACGCCGAACGGAGTGAAGGCGACGGTGATGCTGGAAGAACTGCTCGAGCTCGGTCATGCCGGCGCCGAGTACGACGCCTGGCTGATCAAGATCGGCGACGGCGACCAGTTCAGCAGCGGCTTCGTGGCCGCCAATCCGAATTCCAAGATCCCGGCGCTGGTCGACCACAGTGGTGCCAGACCGGTGCGGATCTTCGAATCCGGCGCGATCCTGATGCACCTGGCGGTCAAGTTCGGTGCATTCCTGCCGCTCGACGGTGAAGCGCGCGCCGAATGCCTGTCGTGGCTGTTCTGGCAGGTCGGCGCGGCCCCCTACCTGGGCGGCGGTTTCGGCCACTTCTATGCCTATGCGCCGGAGAAATTCGAGTACCCGATCAACCGCTTCGCGATGGAGGTGAAACGCCAGATGGACGTGCTCGACCGGCGGCTGGCCGAATCCGAATACCTTGCCGGGGCCGACTACTCGATCGCCGACATCGCGGTCTGGCCCTGGTACGGTGCACTGGCCAAGGGGCTGCTCTACGAAGCCGGTGAATTTCTGCAGGCATCCGACTACCGCCACGTGCAACGCTGGACCGACCAGATCGCGGCGCGCCCGGCCGTCCGGCGCGGCCGCATGGTCAACCGCACCTGGGGTGATCCGGCCAGCCAGCTGCCCGAGCGGCATGCTGCCAGCGACTTCGACCCGATGAAGGCGCAGGGCGGCGGCTGAGGCAGCTTGTCGGCGACGTCATGATCGCCCCCGTCAGTCGCCATTCGGATCGCGCCCGCTCCAGGCGCGGCGGTCGATGTCGAGGTCGGTGAAGTTGTCGGGATCGAGCACCGGACGCGCGACGCCGGCACGCAGTTGCTCGCGGAAGTCGACCAGCAGCCGCTTGGCGGTCGGGAACAGCATCATCAGCGCCAGCAGGTTGACCACCGCCAGGATGCCCATCATCGGGTCCGAGAAGAAGAACACCGCAGTGGCGCCCGGGGCAACCGCGCCAACGAAGACGATCGCCATCACGACCAGGCGCAGCACATGCATCGACAGCGGATGCTCGGTCATCGTGGTGAGGGCGTTCTCGCCGAGGTAGTAGTTGTAGATGATCGAGCTGAAGGCGAACAGCACGATCGCGGCAGTCAGGGCGTACTGCGACCAGTTTCCAAGGTGCGACACCAGCGACTGCTGGGTCAGTGCAACCCCGTCGATGCCCTCGGCGCCCGGCACGTAGACCGAACCGAGCAGGATCACGAACGCGGTGCAGCTGCAGATGACGAAGGTGTCGATGAAGACCGACAGCGACTGCGTGATGCCCTGGCTGACGGGGTGGCGCACGTCGGCCGTCGCGGCCACGTTGGGCGCCGACCCGAGTCCGGCCTCGTTCGAGAACAGACCGCGCCGCAGCCCCTGCGACAGCGCTGCACCCATGCCGCCACCGACCGCCTCCTCCAGACCGAAGGCATTCGAGAAGATCGATCCGAGCACGCGCGGCATCTGGTCGAAGTTGATCGCGATCACCAGCAGCGCCAGCAGGATGTAGCCGAACGCCATCACCGGAACGATCACGTCGGCCACCTTCGCGATGCGGTGGATGCCGCCGTAGACGATGATGCCGGTGCCGATGGTCAGTGCAATGCCGGTCCACAGGCGACCGATGCCGAGGCTGTCCTGCACCGCGCCGGCCACGGTGTTGCCCTGAAAGGCGTTGAAGCCGAGTGCGAAGGCGGCGATCAGGCAGATCGCATAGAGCACCGCGAGCCAGCGGTAGTCGGGTCCGAGGCCGTGGATGATCGAGCGTGCCGGCCCGCCGCGGAAGCTGCCGTCGGGCTCGGTCCGCTTGTACAGCTGGGCGAGTGAACACTCGATCAGGCTGGTCGCCATGCCGACGGCAGCAACGGCCCACATCCAGAACACCGCGCCCGGTCCGCCGAGGGTGATCGCGACCGCGACGCCGGCGATGTTGCCGCCACCGACACGACCACCGACCGAGACCAGCAGTGCCTCGCGCGCCGAGATCGCATTCGGATCCCCCGACTGGTTCTTCGACGAGAAGACCCGGAACATGCGAAAGAAATAGCGCAGCTGCACGAAGCCGCTGGCGACCGTGAAGAACAGTCCGAGCACGACCAGGAAGGGCACCAGCGCCCAGCCCCATGTCAGGTCACCGATCAAGCCGAAGAATCGTTCAAGCAATTGCATGGGGTTTCCTTGGTCGGTGCAGACAGCCAGTACCAGGCCGGGGATGAACGCAAGATCGGGACCGCAGGCCGCGGGCTGCGGCCCACGGCTGCGACCATACACCGGGCTGTGATCGTGCGCCCGCTGTCGCGCAGCGTCCGGCTGGCGCGCGGCCGACGGGACTCGGGGGCGGCCCCCCTGCCTGGCTGCCGGCCGGCGCGACGACCGATCGTCAGCCCAGCCGGTGATCCAGCGCATCGATCCACAGCGTGGCGCATCCGTAGCCGTGCTCGAATGCCTGGTCCGGGCTCGTCAGCCGGTGCTTCGGCACCGCGACCCGGACCTCGTCCTCGCTCTCGGAGCCGCGCACATGCACGCTCACCGGCCAGTGATCGAGACCGGCCGGCAGGCTGGCCGGCGTCGACATCCGGATCCGGTAGCCGCTGTGCGCGCCGATCGCCTCCAGCCGCGGTCCGATGCGGGTGATCTCGTATTTCATGGGTTCAGGCGTCGATGCTGCACCGGACAGGCGCAGCTCACCACTTCAGCGGGCCGATCGACTTCGCCTGTCCGCCGGCGACCAGCAGCATCGCGGCGGTGTCGGGCGACGGCCGGGCGAAGAAGGACGGCAGTGCGATCTCGGCGATGCCGGTCCGGGCCTGCGCCGCATCGCCGCGTGCCAGCACCTCCCAGCGCAGCTGGCGCGTGGCGAGGTCGTAGCCGAGCAGCACGACCGGCGCCGGATGCGCCACCTGCCAGCTCATCCGCAGCCGGCCCGCCTGCGGCCCGATGAAGGCCATGCCGGCCGCCACCGCGTTCGGCGCCACCGGCGCGACGCGCGCCACGGCGGGTGAATTGGCCGGCACCCGCACCGGCGACGGCGTGCGATCGCCGGCCGGCAGCTCGAGGCCGCGGGGTGCGCTCGTCCACTCGTCGAGCCAGGCAAAGACCAGGTAGCGCGCCGCCTGCGGTGGCAGCTGGAGCAGCCCGACGATGTCGACATTGACATCACCACCCAGCGACGGTGAGCCCGGCGGCGACACTGCGCTCGCCGCCGGATCGTAGGTGGCAGGCGCCGCATCCTGGCCCATGCACGGTGCGGCATGGACCTCGCCGGTCGCGATGTCGACCGCCACCAGCCAGAGCGCCGGCGCGACCGTGCCGCGGTAGCGCCGCACCACCGGATCGGGCATGCGGTAGCGGATCGCGGCCACCGGCATCGGCTGCTCGTCGCGCCGGCCGGACCCGATCGCCAGCGCCAACCCGGGTTCGAAGTCGGGCAGCTGCGGCGCGAACGGCAGCCGGGTCTGCCAGACGAGCTGGGGTATCGCGACGGCGTCATTCGGCATACGGACTCCCAGGGCGACCGCCGGCCATGCGGCAGCGAGAAAGATCAGGCGACGGCGCGTCGCGCACAGCCCGGTTTCAGAACGGCGCATCGGCGTTGACCTGGCGCGCATGGTCACGCGCACGCAATGCCAGCTTGCAGGTCGGGCAGAACTCGATCTTCATGATGAACGAGTGCCACAGCGTGCAGTCCTGCGGCCCGAACTTGCAGTGGTCGCCGACGCCCGGGCTGTTGTACCACTGCGAGCTCGGACTGGCCGCGGTATCGGGCAGCGTCTTCGGAGCCAGGCCGAGGTAGTGGCCGGCCTCGTGGTAGGCGGTGCGCATCGTCGCCTCCGACTCCTGCCCTGGAAAGCCGGCTTCGCGCCAGCGCATGCCGACCAGCGTCGGCGCGCCCCACGACAGCCCGGACGGAAAGTCGTGCTTGATCAGCTTGATCGTGACGCCGACCGTCGCCAGATCGACCCCGGCGAGTGCGGCAATGCCCGACAGGTCGACCGACAGCCTGTGCTTCGGTCCGTCGTGGCTCAGGGTGAGGTTCGCGCCGGCGATCGGCTGGGACGGATCGGCACCCACCTTGTAGCGGGCCGACGTCAGCCACTTGGCCTGCGCACTCAGGTCGAAGCATTGCCCGCCGCTGATCGGCCAGCTGAAGTTCAGCCCCGGCAGACCGACGGTCGACAACTCGTGTTCGACATCGGGCGACTCACCGATCGCATCGACGAAGGCGAACTGCAGCTGGCGCGGCTTCTCGGCGCCGAGCTTGCCGATCACCCAGTCACGCGCCGTGTCGTAGGGGACCAGGTCCTCGTGCCCGGTCTCGACCACCGCCCCGTTGCGTTCCATCTCGATGAAGTCGGCCTCGAACTTGGCATGCAGGCTGGCTTCGGTGAAGCGGTTCGAGTAGCTGGTGCCGTCGTGCCGCAGCATGTAGACGATGCGGTAGTGGAAGTGCTTCCAGACCTGCAGGGTCTTGTCGCCGAGCGCCGGCAACCGCTGGCCGAGATCGGCATGGTCCGGCACATACTTGGCGAGGTGCGGATCCTGCTCGAGATAGACCGCCGGGGTGAAGCGGTCACCGCCGAAAGCCGACAGCACCAGCTTCTTCATCTCGACCTTGCCGTTGGCACCGGTCCTGGCGGAGAAGTTCATCAGCGCCTTGCGGTCCTTGCGATCGAGGCGGCGCATGTCGAGCTTGAGCGTCTCCGGCTTCCAGCTCGCCGGCAGGCCGGCGGGTGCGGCATTGTCCGGATGCGGCGCCAGCATGAAGTGCAGCGGCACGTCGGCAATCGGTTTCGACAGCGTCGCCACCACCTTGACCTCGCGCTCGCCCGCCTTGTCGCCGAGGGTGCGCCCGGCCGCACCGGCCTCGGTGTTGATGTAGTAGCGCTGCCTGGCAGCGTCCCATACCTTGGGCTTGCCGACCGGGACCGCCACCACGAGTTCGACCTTGTCGATCTTCACCACCGTCAGGCGACCCCAGTCGCCGTTGCGCTTCGGCTGCTTGGCCAGACCGCCGGGATCGCGATCGAGCCCGAGGTCGAGCACCGCGTCGCGCACGCTGGCACTCTCGGTCTTGCCCTCGAGCCAGAATTCGAGGTCCTTGACCTTCAGGTCCTTGACCTTGAGCTTGTGCGGCAATGGCTTCTCGGTGCCGTCCTCCTCCTGGTCGAACAGCGTCAGTGCACCGCCCTCATTGCCCACCACGATGTCGTAGTCGTCGCTGCCCGCCGGCCACTGGTCGGCCACCAGCTTCTTCACGATCAGCCGGGCGCGCCCATGGTGCTTGCCGTTGCGCACATGCAGCAGGCGCCCCTCCTTCACCTTCTGCGCGTCGGTGAGTGCCTTCTGTTGCGGCAGCGGTCTCGTCCTTCAGGTTCTTGTGATGGGTGGCGATCGGGTGGTTGGCCGGGTCGACCGTGATCGCGTCGAGTTCGCCCTTGTCGAATCGGTGCAGCCTGCGCCTCCAGCTCGACCACGCCCATCTCCTCGCTCGCCGGACCCTGCACCTGGACGTACGGGCTGGTCGACGGATCGAGCGTCAGCTTGGCGGTGAACTTGCCCTTGGTCTTTGCCTTCAGGTACAGCACGAACGGCGCGCCGCGCGCCACCTCGGCGTTGGTCAGCTTGCGCCCGGAAAGCTTCTGGGTGCAGGCCGCGTCGACATACACCTCGACCTGGGCCGGACTCACCTCGAAGCTGGCACCGCCGGCATAGGCCACGCCGGTCGTCTGCTCGGCCGAGACCTGGATGCAGGTCACGTCGTCGGTGACCAGCCGGACCTCCGCAGGTGCCTGGTGCGCCGACAGTTTGCGGTCGAGCAGCACGACCTTGTATTCCATCTCGATCTTCGGCGTCACCACACTGATCAGCCGCTTGACGACGAGCCGCTGGCGACCGGTTCCGCCGACCGGAACCTGGACCGCCGACGCACTGACGGTTGCTGCCTCGAACAGGGTGGCCGGCACCGTCACCGAGACGTCGTAGCTGCCGGGCAGCACATCGTCGAAGGTGTGCGAGCCGGTCGTCACCGCCTGCCCGAGCGCGGACGCGCCCGTGGCCGCGAACTGAGCCTGCTCGGTGACGATCTTGCCGTGGTCGTCGTAGACCTCGAGGTGCAGCTTGCCGACCGGCGCCGCCTTCCACGGCAGGATCAGCGTGCCCCCGGCGCCGACCGATCCGGCGGTCGTCTGCTGCGTCATGCGGTAGCCGGCCAGCGATCCGGGCAGGGTCACGGCTGCGCTGTACGCCCCCGGCGCGCGGCCTTCGAAGATGCGCGCGCCCAGGGCATCGGTCGCGCCGCCGCCCGGGGTCGGCCCGGTCAGCGTGGTCGTGGCACCGGTGATCGGCTGGCCGGTATCGCTGCGCGAGACGACGATGACCACACGACCGAGTGGCGGCGTGCAGACCTGCACCGCCGGCGAGCGGAACCTGGCCTTGATCCGATCAAGCAGCCCCATGCCGGCAGGCCTCCCGTGCGCGTGCGATCCGCTCGAGCGCATGGCGCAGCGCCGGATCGGCGGCGGCGCGCTGGTCGAGCTCGAACTCGACCAGCGCCAGCCGCGCCGCGCCGGTGCTGTCAGGCCGCTCGAGCCAGGCCCTGATCCAGTCGGTCGGGCTGCGCGCCGGCGTCAGGCGCAGCGACAGGAACAACGCGATGAATGCCGCCATGTCGGCGGCTTCCTGGAGGTCGAAATCGACCGCGCGCTCGATGCCGCGCTCGACGATCTCGGACACCCCCTCGACCGGTGCGGCACGGTCCGCCCCGGCGGCATCGGACTCGGCCGACAATTCGGGAAACGCCTGCGCGATCGCCCGTTCCAGCCGCGACTGGAAGACGGCGAACATGCGGCGCTCGAACAATTCGAACTGATCGGTACGTAGCTTCAGCATCGCCTGGCAGAGGGAGCCTCACGCAACCGGCACGGCGCTCGTTCTCGCGCAAGCGGTCGGGTGAACATCAGCTTAGCACCGCCTCCCGGCCGGTGCCGGCGCACAGCGTGGCATGTTGCCGGATCGGCCGGCGCATGAACCACCAGGCGCGCCCCGCAGCGGATCCGCGCGATCGCAGCCAGTGGCCGCTGCCGGCACCCGAACGCCCGGCAGCCCGGCATCCCGGTTGCCGGATGACCGGACCGAAGTCATCGAGGAGCATGCGAATGGACCCGAACCGACCCGACCCCCGGATCCCACCCCAATCCGGCGCCGGCGAAGCGAGCACCCCGGGCGCGCCGACCGCACCTGGCCGCAGCAGCGCGCCGGCCACGCCGAGCGTCCCCGAGCAGCCGGTGCGGGCGCTGCACCCGACCGCCCCGACAGCCGGTGCGAGCCCCGGTGCAGACAGCGACGCCGCGCGCGCCGCCGCCCAGGCCGACGCCGACGCGCAGACAAAGCGCCTGACCGAAGGCAGCCCGCCGCCGGCCGACGAGGTGCTCGAGCAGACCGGGACGCATCCGCTCGGCGCGGCGGTCGGAGCCATCGGCGGGGCCGGGATGGGCGCGGTCATCGGCATCGCCGCCGGTCCGGTGGGCAGCCTGGTCGGCGCCGTCGGTGGCGCCATCGCCGGCGGACTGATGGGATCCGGCTCTGCGGGTGAAACACCGGTCATCGGCCCGGCAACTGAAGTGCCCGACGAACCGGCCCGGCCGGGTGCGGCGACCGGCGGCGCGGCAGGCAGCGACGGCCCCACCGGCAGCAGCGGAACGACCGCGGCCGACCCGGCCCGGTCGAAGCCGGCCCGCTAGGGGCGCGGCCGCAAGCTTGCTGTCAGGCCGCGGCGGCGGCGTAGGCCTGACCGGCGTCGACGTCGATCACGGTGCCGCTCAGGTAGCCGGCGCGCGGCGAGCAGCCGAAGACAGCCAGGTCGGCGATCTCGCGCGCGTCGATCGCGCGCCCGAACGGCAGCCGCTGCGTCAGCTCGGCCCAGCGACTCTCGTCGCCCCACTTCTGCGCCGCCTGGCGGCGCAGCAGCGTCTCCATCCGATCACTGCGGGTCAGGGATGGATTGATGCCGAAGACGCGCACGCCATCGCGCACGCTGGCGGCACCGACGGCGCGGGTGAAGGCGATCAGCGCCGCATTCGCGGTCGATCCGCACAGGTAGTCGAAGCGCGGCGCGGCGCCGGCCATGCCGATGATGTTGACGATGACGCCGCCGCCACGCGCCTGCATGCGCGGCAACACCCGGCGCGTCAGGTCGATGTAGCCGAACAGCTTGAGCTCCCAGGCCGCGCGCCAGTGCGCGTCGTCGAGCTCGAGCAAGGACCCGCCGGGGATGGCGCCGGCGTTGTTGACCAGGATGTCGGTGTCGGCGCACCGCTCAGCCAGCGCAGCGATGCCCTCCGGCGTCGACAGGTCGGCGGCGAGCGTCTCGGCCTCGACGCCAGTCTCGCGTTGCAGGTTCGAACGCGCCGCATCGAGCGCCGGTCGGGAGCGCGCCACCAGCAGCGGCCGCGCGCCCTCGCGTGCGAACGACTGCGCGGTCGCGTAGCCGATGCCTTTCGAGCCGCCGGTGATGACGACGCGCTTGCCTTGCAGTTGCAGGTCCATGCCGAAAACCTCGCTTGATCAAAGGGGTGACAGATCACACGCCAGCCAGCGCGCCGGCGCACGGCGCAGCCGGAGCCGGGCGATGCGTCAGGCGATCATCGCGCACCGCCTCCGGGATCGATGCGATCGCGCTGCGCCAGCGCCGGAAACAGCCGCACCCAGCCGACCGCCACCGCGATCGTGCCGATGCCGCCGAGCACGACCGACGCCACCGGACCGAACAGCGCAGCCGTCGCGCCGGATTCGAACTCGCCGAGCTGGTTGCTGGCGCCGATGAAGATCGAGCTGACCGCGCTGACGCGGCCGCGCATCGCATCCGGCGTCTCGAGCTGCACCAGCGTCTGCCGGATCACGACATTGACCATGTCGGCGCCGCCCGACACCGCGAGCACCAGCAGCGACAGCAGGAAGCTGCGCGACAGGCCGAAGGCCAGCATGCACAGGCCGAACACGGCGACCGCACCGAGCAGCACCGGTCCGGCGCGGCGCTCGATCGGCCAGCGCGTCAGCGCGACCGACACCACCAGCGCGCCGACTGCCGGCGCGCTGCGCAGCAGGCCGAGGCCCCAGGGTCCGGTCTGCAGGATGTCCTTGGCGAAGATCGGCAGCAGCGCGACCGCGCCGCCGAGCAGCACCGCGAACAGGTCCAGCGAGATGGCGCCCAGCACGACCTTGCGGCGCCAGATGAAATCGATGCCGCCGAACAGCGTGGTCAGCGTCAGCGGCTCGCGTGGCAGCGGCGCATGCACGTAGCCGCAGGCGCGCGATCAGCACGCTGGCGACGACGAACAGCCCGACGCAGATCGCATAGACGACGTCGACGCCCGCCGACGAACAGGAAGCCGGCCAGCGCCGGGCCGCAGATGATGGCCGCCTGCATGCCGGACGCGCTGAAGGCCATCGCGCGCGGCAGCATCGTCGGCGGCACCAGCATCGCGGTCAGCGCCTGCTGGGCCGGCATCTGGAAGGCGCGCACCGCGCCGAGCACGACCGACACCGCCAGCAGCAGGGTGCGCAGATCCGAGACGGTGTGCGCCGGCAGCGGCTGCGCTGCACGCGCCTGCCACAGCACGGTGGCTCCGACCAGCGCCAGCGCCACCACACCTTGCACCGCCAGGCAGACCGCGACGATGTGGCCGCGGTGGTGGCGGTCCACCACATGGCCGGCATACAGCGCCAGCAGCAGCGCCGGCGCGAACTGGTACAGCCCGACCAGCCCGAGATCCCAGGCACTGCCGGTCAGCTCGTACATGTGCCAGGCGATCGCCACCATCAGCATCTGCATCGCCACCGTGCCGAACAGCCGCGCGAACCACATCCGCATGAACGGACGCTGCCGGCGCAGGTCGGCGAAGCGCGTCGGCGGCGCCACGCTGCCGGGAGTCGGCGCGCTCACGCGCATGCCCCGACCGGCCGCCGGATGCGGCCGACGGACGGGGGAGGCAGAACCTGCAGGCGGGAAGTGCTCATGTCGGCGCGCCGGGCCGGAGACGTCAGGCCGCCGGCGCGCCGAGGTTTTACCGCATGCCGGCGCGACTCACATCGGCACGCCCGGCGCCACCGCTTCGGCCAGGTGGCGCAGCAGCAGCGCGCCGTCGGTGGGCGCGGCCGCTCGATCGGCATCACTGCCGCGATCGCGGCACGCATTGGCGCCGACCGGCCGGCGGGCGCAGCGGCCTCAGTCGGCGCGGTCGTCCATACCGAGCCGACCGACGAAGGGCAGCCGCAGCGCCGGTCGATTGACGTCGACGCCGAAGTTCAGGCCGAGCAGGTTGAATTCGACCCCCTCCTGCCAGCCGACACTGACGCCGAGCACGCCGAGCAACGTGAGCTGCAGCCCGCTGCCGGTCGGCGAGATGCCGACCACGCGCGGCAGTTCGCGGTAGTCCTTGCCGATCGCATTCGCCGGCAGGTCGAGCTTCAGGGCCGGCACCTCGCGTCCGATGTGGGCCAGGAAGGTGTTGCTGTTCGGACCCGGCCAGCTGCGGTACTCGCCGGCATGCGGATAACTTGCAATGGCCGCTTCGATGTCGTCGATCATCGCTGCCGCCGCCGGTCCGCGATGGTCGACCAGCAGGCGCGGCGCGGCCCCATACCAGTGCCCGTCAGGCAGGGCGTAGTCACGCTGCACCACCCGGGGTGCGCGCCAGCCGACCACGTCGTGACGGACATAGGCGGTTTCACCGGCACGCTTGTAGATGATCCAGGGATGGACGGCAAAATTGCCGCGCCAGCCCCAGGTCGAGGCCGCGAACACCTGGACCACCGCGCTGTCGGCAAGCAGGCCCGGATCCGGCGCCAGGCCGGCCGAATGGCGCGGCGCGGTGCGCCAGGTGTAAGGTGCCGCGGTGCCGTCATCAGCCACGCGACCGGCCACGCTCAGGCCGAACGAGAGGCTCAGCAGGACGAATATCGCCGCAGCGACACGGCTCTTCACGCTCAGGCGTTTCATGCGGGGGATTGACCGGTGAGGGCAGGCAAGCGGGCTGCCGACCGAGGACCTGCGGGTAAACCAGACCCGAGTGTGCCGCGGATCGAAAGACCGTGCGAGGCGCCGCGCCACCGGCCAGCAGCCGGCGTACCCGAGCCCCGCCGTTCGACGCTGGCAGGGCCGTATAGGATCGCGCTTCGATCACCCGACCTGGAGACGCGCGATGGCGCCGAACGATACCCATTCGAAGACCGTCGGCTATGTCCTGTGGATCTTCGGCTTTCTCGGTGCCCACCGTTTCTACTTCGGCAAACCGGTGACCGGAACCATCTGGTTCTTCACGCTCGGGCTGCTGGGCGTCGGCTGGCTGATCGACCTGTTCCTGATTCCGTCGATGGACCGGCAGGCCGACCTGCGCTTCCAGGCCGGCGATACCAGCTACACCCTCGCCTGGGTATTGCTGACCTTCCTCGGCATGTTCGGCGTGCACCGGATGTACATGGGCAAGTGGATCACCGGCATCATCTATCTGTTCACGGTCGGGCTGTTCGGTCTCGGCTACCTGTACGACTACTGGACGCTGAACGACCAGATCAGCATCCGCCACCGCGGGCGCATCCGGTGATCGGCGTGCTGCAGGCCCAGCGCCTGCTGGAAGAAATCGAAGCCGAGCTGCGGCCCGGGCTCGGCTCCGGACGGATTCCCGACTACATCCCGGCGCTCGCGCGCGTGCCGGCCGATCGCTTCGGCATCGCCTTGTGCGGCATCGACGGCATGCGGGCGGCGGCCGGCGACACGACGCTGCCTTTTTCGATCCAGAGCCTGTCCAAGGTGTTCGGGCTGACGCTGGCGCTGCAGGCGATCGGGTCGGACCTGTGGAAGCATGTCGGGCGCGAGCCGTCCGGCGATCCGTTCAATTCGCTGATCCAGCTCGAGCATGAGCAGGGTCTGCCGCGCAACCCGTTCATCAATGCCGGCGCGATCTGCATCGCCGATCGGCTGGTGACGCACCACCCGGATCCGAAGCAGGCACTGCTCGATCTGGTGTCCCGGCTGTGTGGGGAACCGGTGCGTTTCGATGCCGAGGTGGCGCGTTCGGAACGCGAGACCGGCTTCCGCAACGCCGCGCTGGCCAATTTCATGAAGAGCTTCGGCCGCATCGACAACCCGGTCGACGCGGTGCTCGACGTCTATTTCCACCAGTGCGCCATCGCGCTCAGCTGCGAGCAGCTGGCACGTGCCTTCGGTTATCTCGCCAACGAGGGCGTGCAGCCCGGCAGCGGCGAGCGCATCGTGACGCCGCGCCAGGCGCGCCGCATCAATGCGCTGATGCTGACCTGCGGCACCTACGATGCAGCAGGCGAATTCGCCTTCCGGATCGGTCTGCCGTGCAAGAGCGGGGTCGGCGGCGGCATCGTCGCCGTCGTGCCGCGCCGGCTCACCGTGTGCGTGTGGTCGCCCGGGCTCGACGAGACCGGCAACTCGGTCGATGGCCGGCGCGCGCTCGAGCGCTTCGTCACCGAAACCGGGATGTCGGTGTTCTGAACCGGCTCCGGATCGCGCGCCGCGGTTCAGGGCTTCGCAGGTGCGCAGCCCGGTCCATCCGGACCGTGCTGCACCGGCCCGTACCAGGCCTGTGCCTGGGAGCGCGTGTTGTCGGTGTCGGTCATGATGCCGATCGACACCAGCGCGCCGGGGGCTTCGCCGAAGGCACGCTGGAAATCGGCGCAGATGTCGCGCTCGTAGGCGAGCCACTCGCCCAGCCGCTGCGGCCCGCTCTCGACCACCACCTTGCGGATCCGTGCGGTGCGGGGGTTGTCGACCACCGCGTCGTGCGGCAGCCGGTTGCTCCAGACGTACATCAGCGTCGCATACGGCAACGGCTCGCCGCTCACGGTCTCGGCCAGTTCGGACAGCATCGCGTCGCGCGCCGAGAAGCGCTGGCGATCCCCTTCGAAGGCCAGCACCAGCCGGACCGGCGAATCGTCATGCTCGCGCCGGGTCAGGTCCGCATCGTCGATCAGCGACGGCACCAGCCATGAAAAGCGCACCCGGCCGAGCTGGCGCGGTTCGACCCGCACATGGCGGCGCAGCATGCTGGCGGAGGCGACCGCGTGCACCATCAGCGCGTCGCGGCCGTCCTTGCGCTGCGCCTGGTACTGGGTGGCGCGCTTGCCGGGAAAGGCACGGTGCGTCCACGGTGAACCCCCGCCCCCGCTCGTCGATGCGCCGGCCCAGGCGCTGTTCGCGACGGCGTTGGAAATTGCCTCCGGCGCGCTCGCACAGCCCGACAGCACGATAGCCGAGGCCAGGGCCGCCATGCCGGCGCAGCGCGACCGGGCAGAGGGAAATACAACGGGAAACGGCATGGCGAGTACGACTTGGGCGGGGCGCCCGACGATAGTGCAAGTCGCTCCACTGCCGGGTCGTGGCATTCCCGCACGCCCGCATCCGTGATCGCCCTTACTTGACAACTCCATATTGACACATCAACAATCCGCTCCTGATGATGCCGCCCGACCCGTCCCGACCGATTGCCCCGACAAGCCGCCGCACGACGGCGCGCGCCGCCGTCGCCGCCGATCCGGCACTCGGGCGCAGCCTGCCACCGCTGACCGACGAATACACCGCCTGGCTGATCACCAGTCTGGCGCGTCGCCTGACGCGCAATGCGTCGCACCATTACACCCGGCACTGGCACATCGGTTCCACCGAATACCGGCTGCTGATGTCGCTCGGCCGCACCGGTCCTTGCAGTGCCGTGCAGGCCGCCGCCGGAGCCGACGTCGACAAGGCCGCCGCGAGCCGCAGCCTGAAATTGCTGCTCGCGGCCGGTCTGATCGAGACGGTCCGCATCGGGCGCCGGATGGAGACTCAGCTGACCGCCGATGGCCGGCAGCTGCATGCCAACCTGGTCGAGCAGACCGCGCGTCGCGACGGGCGCCTGACCAGCGGCATGGCGCCGGCCGACATCGAGCGCCTGCGTGCCGACCTGCGCCGGCTGCTCGACAACCTGCCGTACATGAACGCCGCCGCATGAGGCTCAGCAGGCCGAGCGCCGGTGCGGTTGCCAGCCGCCATGACACCGCGCCTGCAGCGCGTGCGCGTCACCGCGACGGGGCTGCCGACCGACACCGATCCGCCGACGCGCGACGACAGGTCGCATCGGCCCTGCCAACCATTCAGCCAGCTCACCACCCTCTGGAAACGCCATGATGTCCTTCGCACCCACCCCCTTCCGACACCCCCGGCCGCGCCCCCTGCTGCGCGCCTGCATCGCGGCTGCCGCGATTGCCTGCGCCGCCGCGCCGGCACTCGCCTCCGACGCCTTCCCCAGCAAGCCGGTGACGATCGTCGTGCCGTTCAGCGCCGGCGGCAGCCTGGACGTCACCGCCCGGGTGCTGGCCGAGCGCATGAAGGAGATCCTCGGTCAGCAGGTGCTGATCTCGAACAAGCCGGGCGCCGGCAGCACGGTGGGCGCGCGCGCCGTCGCCACCTCGACTCCGGACGGCTACAACGTGTTCCTGGCCTCGGGATCGGCCTACGGATTCGCGCACCTGCTCGTCAAGGGATTCAGCCACCAGCTGTCGGATTTCGAACCGATCGCCGGCATCGCCAACAACACGTCGCTGATCGCCGTCAACCCGGCGCTGCCGGTGCGCACCCTGCAGGAGCTCGTCGCCTATGCGCGCTCCAAGCCGGGCACCCTCAGCTTCTGCACCACCGGCGTCAATGGCCTGAACCACCTGCAGCTCGAGATGCTCAAGCGCCAGGTCAAGGACAAGGGCGCGCCATTCGAGGTCACGCACGTGCCGTACAACGGCGTCGCACCCGCCCTCACGGCGCTGCGTGCCGGCGAGGTGCAGGTCTGCACGCTGCCGTACAGCGGCCAGATCAAGCAGTTCGACGGCAAGGACATCCGCGTCATCGCGATGCAGTCGCCCAAGCGCATCAGCTCGATGCCCAACATCCCGACCACCGGTGAGCAAGGCTATCCGGCGCTCGACGGCAACGAGGCGCTGGTCAACTTCGCGGCGCCCAAGGGCACCCCGCCGGCGGTGCTGCAGAAGCTCGAGGATGCGGTGCGCACCGCGATGCAGGATCCGGCGATCCTCAAGCGCCTCGAGGAGATCGACGTGCAGCCGACCTTCGTCGGGTCGCGCGAGACCCGCAAGTGGCTCGAGGACGATGTGCGCAAGTTCACCATGATCATCCGCGACGCCGGTCTCGCGGCGCAGCCGTGAGCGCCCTGCCCGCCGCCGGCGCGGAGTACCGGCACATCCGGGTCGAGCCGATGACCGGCGTCATCGGTGCCGAAATCCACGGCGTCGACCTGAGCCGCCCGCTGCCATCGGCGGCCGCCGACGAAGTGCTCGAGGCATTCGGACGCCATCAGGTGATCGTGCTGCCGGATCAGGACATCACCCACGAGGCGCACCGCGACTTCGCGCAGTTGTTCGGCCCGGTCGACCGGGTGCCGCAACTGCACTCGATCGACGGTCATCCGGACGTGCAGGTCATCCGCCGCCGCGCCACCGACACCGGCCGGGTGGTCGGCGAGAACTGGCATGCCGACAGCACCTTCCTCGACGAGCCGCCGGCGGCGGTGGTGATGCGCGCGGTCGAGGTGCCGCCGTACGGCGGTGACACCGGCTTTCTGAGCATGTACGCCGCCTACGATGCGCTGACGCCGGCGTTTCGCGACATGATCGACGGTCTCGATGTGGTGCACAGCGGGACGCGCATCTTCGGCTCGATCTACCGCGCCCAGCAGACGCGCTTCGACGCCGCCAGCACGCGCGCCGATCTGGATGTGGCGGCAGGTGACCGCGAGACCCAGCATCCGCTGGTGGCGCGCCATCCGCGCACCGGCCGGCGCCACCTGTTCGTCAACCGCACCTATGGCCAGCGCATCGCCGGCATGAGCGACGCCGAGAGCGCGCCGCTGCTCGCCTTCCTGTACGAGCACTGCTCACGCTTCGACCTGACCTGCCGGGTGCGCTGGAAGCGCAACCAGCTGCTGGTCTGGGACAACCGCTGCACCATGCACCGCGCCATCGCCGACTATGCCGGCTTCGATCGCCTGCTGACGCGGGTGACGGTGGCCGGGCCGCGGCCGGCACGCTGAGGCGGCGGCTCGTCTCGCAGAGCCGCTCACAGGCGCGGCGGCGGGCCTGAAGGCGCTCCGGCACGACGGCTGCAACAGCCCCGTGAGCGCCCCGTGCCTGAAGTGCGTCGTGTCAGGCTGCAAGGCCCGCTCGAGAGCCCCCGCCGCGCACCGCCTGCGGGGGATGGGCATGGCGGCGCCGGCGCACCAGCATGCAGCTTGCGCCACTCGCACCCTGTCCTGTGAAGACCCACACCCTGACCACGCCGCCGCCAGCCCGGAACGCTCTGCGCCGGGCCACCCTGGCGCTGCTCACCCTGGCGGCCATCGCGGCCGCCACGCCGGCCGCGGACCCGTCGACGCCGACCCAGCTGGCGATTCCTGTCATCCAGGGCCGCGACGCACGCAGCGTGCATGCCGGCCGGCGCGTCGCAACCACCGGGGTCGTCACGCTCGTCACCCGCAACGGCTTCTGGCTCCAGGATGCAACCGGCGATGGCGATCCTTCGACGTCGGACGGGCTGTTCATCCACACCGGTTCCGGAGCGTTTGACCGCCCGGACAGCCCGGCCGACCTGTCGGCCGGCGACCGCGTCCGCGTCGCAGGTCGGGTGGTCGAGTTTGAAACCGGCGTGGTCGACGCCCGCGAGCCGACCGTGACCCAGCTCGGGCACATCGAGTCGATCCGGCGCCTGGGGCGCGGCGCAGCGATCGATCCCACCCGCGTCGTGCTCGACGATGCCGATGCGATCGAACTGGAACGCCACGAAGGCATGCTCGTCACGCTGCATGCGCCCGACCTGACAGTCACGCACACCTTTCACCTCGGCCGCTACGGACAGCTGCTCCTCGGCACCCATGGCAGGCTGACCGCTCCCACCGATCGGCACCGCCCCGGCAGCGCCGCAGCGCGCGCCCTGGCGACACGCCAGGCGCGCCAGCGCCTCGTGCTCGACGATGCGAGCAGCGTTCAGCATCCCGATCCGACGCCGCACCGCGATCCGCTGCTCGGCCTGCCGCGCAGCGGTGATCGGGTCGGCCCGGTGACCGGCATCGTCGACTTCGGCGTGTCCGGCCATGCCAACCCGGGGCCCGGCGACTGGCGCATCCACCCGACGCTCGCACCATCGCTGGCCCGCAAGGCGGTTTCTGGCAGCCGGCCACCGGCCGTCGGCGGCGGACTGCGCATCGCCGCCTTCAGCCTGCAGAACTTCTTCGCCACCTTTGCCGATGGCAGCAACGCCGACGGTCGCGCCGGCGTCGGCTGCCGGCGCGGCGACACGCACAGCGCATCGCACTGTCGGGGCGCGGGCGAGCAGGCGGAGTTCGAGCGCCAGCTGACCAAGCTCGTGGCCGCGCTGGTCTCCCTCGACGCCGACGCGATCGGCCTGACCGAAGTCGAGAACGACACCGGCCGCGCGCTGCAGCTGCTGATGGCGGCGCTGAACGGACAGGTCGGTGCCGCCACCTATGCGGCTGTCGCAACCCCGCGCGAAGGCACTGGCAGCGATGCGATCCGGGTGGCCCTGCTGTATCGAACGCGCGCGCTGCGTCCGCTCGGCGCGCCGGTGAGTGATACCGATCCGGTCAACCTGCGCCCGACGCTCGCCCAGGCCTTCGAACACCGCGGCCAGCGGCTGCTGCTCATGGTGGCGCATTTCAAGTCGAAAGCCGGCTGTCCTTCCGCCTCGGCGCCGGACGCACGCGGCAACCTGGACACCGGTGACGGTCAGGGTTGCTGGAACGGCTTGCGCGTCGCACAGGCGCGCCGGCTGGCGGAGTTCAGCGCAGCGCGCCAGGCCGCCGCCGGAACCGACCTCGCGCTGGTGCTCGGCGACCTGAATGCCTATGCACGCGAGGACCCGATCGACCAGCTGACGCATGCCGGCCATGTCGACCTGGTCGCGCGCCACGATCCCGGCGCCCACACCCATGTCTTCGGCGGCATGGCCGGCCGGCTCGATCACGCGCTTGCGACGGGTGCGCTGGCAGCCCGGGTGACCGGCGCAGCCGCCTGGCACATCAATGCGGACGAGCCGCCACTGCTCGACTACAACCTCGAGTTCCGCGCGCCGCGCGCCGGCTGCGGCGGCGCCACCTGCCCGGCCGATGCGTACCAGCCGGATGCACGGCGTTCTTCGGACCACGACCCGATCCTGATCGGCGTCGACCTGCATCGCCCACCGGGTGGCACCGACGCTGGAGGCCCTTCAGGGGCGGTGCGGCCTTGATGGGTCCGGTCGGCCCTGAAGGGCCTCCTACAACCCAAGACCAAGGCTGCACCGGTAGGAGGGCCTTCAGGCCCGATGGAGCCTTGCCGCGTCCGCATCGGCCCTGAAGGGCCTCCTACAACCCAAGACCAGGCTGCACCGGTAGGAGGGCCTTCAGGCCCGATGCAGCCTTGCCGCGTCCGCATCGGCCCTGAAGGGCCTCCTACAACACAAGACCGAGGCTGCACCGGTAGGAGGGCCTTCAGGCCCGATGCAGCCTTGCCGCGTCCGCATCGGCCCTGAAGGGCCTCCTACAACCCAAGACCGAGGCTGCACCTGTAGGAGGGCCTTCAGGCCCGATGCAGCCTTGCCGCGTCCGCATCGGCCCTGAAGGGCCTCCTACAACCCAAGACCAGGCTGCACCGGTAGGAGGGCCTTCAGGCCCGATGCAGCCTTGCCGCGTCCGCATCGGCCCTGAAGGGCCTCCTACAGCACAAGACCGAGGCTGCACCTGTAGGAGGGCCTTCAGGCCCGATGCGGTGTCGACGCGTGCGATCGGCCCTGAAGCGCCTCCTGCAAGACAATGCGCTGGCACCGAAGGCTGCCCCGGGGGTTCAGCGCTGCGGCATGTCGGCGTCGCCGTACACCAGCGAGACCGCGGCGTCGTCCGGAATCGGACGCATCGTCTCGTTCCAGGCCTCCCAGGCGTCGCGCATCTCGGCCAGCCGCTGCGGCTGGTTGCGCGCCTGGTTGGCGCGCTCGCGCTCGTCGGACTCGACGTCGAACAGGTATTCGTGCTGATCGACCTTGAGGTATTTCCAGCGTCCATGGCGCAGCGCGCGCTGCTCGCGGTGCTTCATGCGCCAGTACAGCCGCCGATCGAAGCTGTGCCGCGGATCGGCAAGCGCCGGCTGCAGGTCGACGCCATCGAGCGGATGCGCCGGATCCGGCGCCACGCCGGCCGCGGCAAGCAGGGTAGCGGTCCAGTCCATCGTCATCAGGTGCTGGTCGCTGACGCCGCCTGACGCGATGCGCTTCGGCCAGCGCGCGATGCACGGCACCCGGATGCCGCCTTCGGTCAGGTCCATCTTGCCGCCGACGAGGGGCCAGTTGTCCGAGAAACGCTCACCGCCGTTGTCGCTCGTGAACACGACCAGCGTATCCTCACCCAGGCCGCCGGCGTCGAGCGCGTCGAGCAGCCGCCCGATGCCCTGGTCCATCTCGCGGATCATCTGGTGGTAGGTGTGGATCGAGCCGCCATCGAGGTGTCCGAGCGTGGCACCGGTCATCGGCGGCTCGGCCGGCCGGTCACGCGTTTCCCACGGCCAGTGCGGCGCGGTGTAGTGCAGGCTGAGCAGGAAAGGCGCCCGGTCGGCAGCGCGCGCATTGACATACTCGACCGCGCGGTCGCTCAGCAGATCGGTCAGGTAGGTGCCCTGGTGGTCGACCGGCTCGCCGTTCTCGAACAGGTCGACCTTGCCCGCCCGGTCGAGGTGGGTGAAGTAGCTGACGCCGCCCGACAGCGGACCGATGTGCTGCTCGTAGCCGCTCTTGGCAGGGCCGAAGTGCGGCGGATAGCCGAGGTGCCACTTGCCGACCAGCGCGGTGCGGTAGCCGGCATCCTTCAGCAGCGACGGCAGGGTCGGGTGCTCGGGCGGCAGCCCGACCGTCGTGCTGCCGTAGAACTTGCCGGTCATCGGCTCCTCGGCCGCGCCGCGCAGCCGATACTGGTAGCGACCGGTGATCAATGCAAAGCGCGTCGGCGAGCACACCGGCGAGTTGGAATAGGCGCGCGTGAAGCGCATGCCCTGCGCCGCCATGCGGTCGAGCGAGGGCGAGATGCCGGCAACACGCCCGCCGTAGCAGCCGAGGTCGGCAAAGCCGAGGTCGTCGGCAAGGATGAAGATGAGGTTGGTCATTCGGTTTTCATTCCGGTGGCCTTGACGATGCGAGCGTAACGCGTGCGCGCGTCCGTCAGCCGCTGCTGCGCCTCGGCGCCGGCCTGCTTCTCGAGCACCAGGTCGAGCTGCGTCAGGCGGCTGCGGACGTCGGGCGCGTCGAGCGCATCGGCCATGGCCTTGCGCAAGGCCTCGACCACCGGCGCCGGGGTGGCGGCCGGCACCATGGCGAGCTGCAGGACCTCGAACTCGAGCTCCTTCACGCCGGCTTCCGCGACCGTCGGCAGGTCCGGCGCGGTCAGCGAGCGCTTGCGGCTGGTGACCGCCAGCGGAACGATCTTGCCGGCCTGCACATGCGGCACCATGCCCGGCGTGGCCAGGATACCGGCCTGCACCTCGCCGGAGAGGACCGCCAGCACCGCCGGCGAATTGCCCTTGTACGGAATGTGGGTGACCTTGGCACCGGTCGCGTCGCCGAAGATCGCGGCGGCGAAATGGCCCGGGCTGCCATTGCCGGCCGAGCTGAAGGTCAGCGGCTCCTTCCTGCCCTTGGCGACGAGTTCGCCCAGCGTCTTGACGCCGGTCGAGGGATGCGTGCCGACGAGCAGACCCGACGACGCCATGATCATCAGCGGCTTGAGCGCGTCGGGCGCGAATGGCATCGACGGGTAGATCGCCGGATTGATGGTGAAGGTGGTGTCGATGCCGGCCAGGATGGTGTGGCCATCGGCATCGGCACGCGCCACCTCGGCGGCCGCGATGTTGCCGCCGGCGCCGGCCTTGTTCTCGACCATCACCGTCGTCTTGAGCGCCGCCGCCATCCGGTCGGCAACCGCGCGCGCCAGCGTGTCGGTCGGACCACCGGCCGCGAACCCGACCACGATGCGGATCGGCTTGGAGGTCGACAGCGCTGCGGTCTGAGCATGCGCAGGCAGCGCCGCAGCGAGGCCGAGCGCGAGCAGCGTCGAGGCTGCGGCGCGGCGAGTGAGGATGGATCTCGGCATGTGGGGTCTCCAGGCGGACAGTGAACGATCGACTGATCCTAGTTTCCGCAATCCCTGGCGTGGTGACTTGTGCCGGTCGTTGATTGAGAATCTGGAAAGCAACTCCCGGGATAACCCTCGCCCTCGATGCTCGATCCACGCCTGAAGCTGCGCCACCTGCAGGCACTGCTTGCCATCGAAGAACAGCGCACGGTGCAGGCGAGCGCCGAAGTGCTGGCGCGCACGCCGTCGGCGGTCTCGAAGTCGCTGTCGGAATTCGAGGCGATCGTCGGGCAGCGCCTGTTCGATCGCACCCGGCGCGGTCTGCTGCCCACGCGTGCCGGCGAGCGCCTGCTCGGCGAGGTGCGGCGCGGGCTCTCGCTGCTCGGTGACGCGATCGAACAGACCGCCGGCCGGGCCGCCGACAGCGGTCTGCCGGCGGTGACGCTGGGGGTGTTGCCCACCGCCGCCTCGACGCTCGCGCCGAGCGCGGTCGAGCAGTTCCAGGCGCTCCATCCGCAGGCGCTCGTCAGCGTCCACCAGGGCACCAACATCGACCTGCTCGCCCGCCTGCGCCGGCGCGAGCTCGATCTGGTGATCGGACGCCTGGCCGACGCCCCGCTGATGTTCGACCTCTCGTTCGAGCCGCTCTACGAGGAGCCGTTGATCCTGGTGGCCGCGCGGGGCCACCCGCTCGAACAGATGCGCGCGCTCAGCATCGCCAGGGTGTTCGCCTACCCGGTGATCCTGCCGGAGCGCAACACGATCATCCGGGCCACCCTCGACCCGGTGCTGATCGCCGGCGGCATGGCGACGCCACCGCGCGCGATCGAAACCCTGGCGAGCGCCTTTGCGATCCAGCTGGTGAGCCAGAGCCAGGCGGTGTGGTTCTGCGCCCCCGGTGTGGTGGCACGCGAACTGGCCGACGGCCGCTGCATCTGCCTCGACATCGACCTGGCGTCGACCCGGCGGGCGGTCGGCCTGAGCGCGCGCGGTGACGCCCCGCTCTCGCCGGCCGCGGCCGAGATGGCGGACCTGCTCCGGCTGCAGGCGCGGCGGCTCCGAATGGGGCAGCGGCGGCAAGGTGCGACCGGCGATCGATGACAAGTCGGCTTGCGCGCAGGCTCCGTATCATCACCCGGCCGCCGCAACCCGACTCCCCATGTCAGCCACGGATACCGCGCCCCTTCGCTCAGCGCTGCGCCAGTTCAGCCTCGATGTCCTGCAGTCCTACTGGAAGCTGGTCAAGCTGATGGTGCCGACCCTGCTGGTGGTCAAACTGCTCGACATGGTCGGCGGCACGGCGCTGATCGGCGCATTGCTGGCACCGCTGATGGGGCTGGTCGGACTGCCCGAGCAGACCGGCATCGTCTGGGCGTCGGTGATGCTGACCAGCATGTACGCCGGGCTGGCGCTGTTCTTCGCGATGCTGCCGCAGATGGACCTGAGCGTGGCCCAGGTCACGGTGCTCGGCACCATGCTGCTGATGAGTCATTCGCTGCCGGTCGAGGGCGCGATCGCTCGGGCGGCCGGCATCTCCTGGCGCGCGACCCTGCTGCTGCGCATCGGCGGCACCCTGCTGCTGGGCGCACTGCTCGACCAGACCTACGCGCGCGGTGGCTGGCTGCAGCACCGTTTCGAGCCGGTCTGGCAACCGCAGGTGCAGGCCTCGCACCTGCCCGGCTGGCTGCTGGATCAGGCGACGATGCTGGTCTCGATCTTCCTCGTGCTCGCCGGACTGATGGCGATGCTCAAGCTGATGCGGCTGTTCGGCATCGATCGCCTGGTCCAGCTGGCAATGTTTCCCCTGCTCAGGCTGACCGGCATCGGCCGCGACGCGGCCAACATCACGGTGATCGGGGTGACCCTCGGCCTGACCTTCGGTGCCGGCCTGCTGCTGCGCGACATCCGGTCCGGCAGCCTCAGCCGGCGCGATGTCTGGCTGGCGATCGGATTCCTCGGGCTGGCCCACAGCCTGATCGAGGACACGCTGCTGATCATGCTGATCGGCGCCGACCTGTCGGGCATCCTGTGGGCGCGGCTGGTGTTCGCGGTGGCGGTGATCGGGGTGCTGGCGAGGCTGCCGGCGATGCGCCAGGTGCTCGACGGGCCGGACCGTGCTGCGCCAGGCGCGGATGCCGTGCGCCGCTAGCCTGCAGGTGTCGACTGGCCGATCCGAAGGCCTGCGGCGCAGGGCGGCCCCCGTCAGGCGGTCGACGCGCGATCAGCGGATGCTCACGTTGATCGGAAGCCAGTGATGGATGAGGTAGCTGCCGCGATCGTCGTGGTGCTCGGGCGGCTGGGTGCGGCCGCGAGAGTCGGTGGCCCGTGCCATCACGACGGTGTCCCCGGTCGCCTCCGGCACCGCCCATTCGTACTCCCACAGCCGCCAGGCGTGCGCACCGGCTCGCCCAGCAGCCGGGCGTCGCTCCAGCTCCGGCCGCCATCGGTACTGACTTCCACCCGGGTGATGGTCGCGGCACCGGTCCAGGCCGCGCCGTGCACCCGATACGGCCTGCCGGCTGGAACGGCTTCGGCAAAGGCCGGGCGGGCAATCTGTGCCTTGACCCGCATCTCGGTGATCGGCAGCAGCGTCGGCGAGGTAGATCCGCGCTCCCAGTAGGCGTAGTCGATCGTCTGGTAATAGCCCTGGTAGGGCCGGCTGGTGACGACGATGCGCGTCAGCCACTTCACGGCCGCCATGCCATACCAGCCCGGCACGACAGCGCGCAGCGGAAAGCCGTGTGAGGTCTGCAGCGCGTGTCCGTTCATGTGCAGCGCCAGCAACACGTCGTCGTTCGCCTTGTCGAGCGGCAGGCTGCGCGAGAAATGGATCTTGCCGGCCGGGCGCGGCGGCGCCTTGATCTCGCCGAGATCGGCGCCGATCAGGATCACCTCGCAGGCACCGGCCCGGACGCCGGCGCGGGCCAGCAGGCTGGAAAGCGGAACGCCGCTCCATTCCACGTTGCCGACCGCACCGCTCTCCCACTGCGCGCCGTCGCGCTGCGGTTCGAGAAAGGCCCGACCATTGCCTGCGCATTCCATGGTCGCGACGATCGTGCGCGCCGGCATGGCCGCCAGTTCGGCCAGATCGATCGAAAACGGATGGTCCACATCGCCCTCGACTGCCAGACGCCAGCTCTCGGCGTCGAGCTCCGGGACCGGGTTGTGGCTGCGCACATAGAAGCGCTCGGTCGGGGTGATGAAACCGTCGAGCGCCGTGAAGGGCATCTCCAGGTTCAATGGCTCCTTCTCGCGGACGATCATTCCGGGAGAAAGCAGCGCGGCGCAGCCGCTCGGTGGGGTCTCGGTCTCGGGTCGGTTCATGGGAAAGAGCCTAGGGCAAACATCGCGCCCGCCACGCGCATGCCGAGCAGATGGACGTGGCCGCTCGCCCCCTGCCTTGCGGCATCATCGTGTCCGCATCAGCTCCGGGAGTGGACATGAACGTCCGATGGCCAGCCGCGCTGGCAGCCCTGCTCGCCAGCCTGCTGGCCGGTTGCGGCAGCGCGGGTGCAGATCACGGCAGCGGCAACCACCAACCGGGCGTTGCCGGCGGATACCGCGCCGAGATCGTGCGGATCGACGTCTCCGGACGCCGGCTGACGCTGAAGGCAAGCATGGGTCAGCAGACGCTGCGCGTCGCACCCGGCGTCGCAATCGACGCGATCGAACCGGGCGACAAGGTGTTGCTCGGCTTTGGTACCGTGGGCAGCGAGTCCGTCGTCACCCGCATCGAGCGAAATCCGCCATGACACGTCCGGCACCGGCCTGACCGAGCACCAGCCGGCGCCGTCGATCAGCCGACGACAAGCTCACTTCAGCTGCAGGATCCAGCGCGCGAGGGTCTTCGCCTCGTCCGCCGTGACCTGGGTCTGGGCCGGCATCGGCACCGGACCCCAGACTCCGACGCTGCCTTCCATGATCTTCTTCACCAGCCGCTCGTCTGCAGCCTTGTCGTCGGCGTACTTGGCGGCGATGGCCTTGAATTGCGGAGCCAGGTGATTGCGGTCGATCCGGTGGCAGGCGAAACAGTTCTTGGTCTTGTACAGCTCGTCATCGGCGAGCACGGCGGCGCTCGGCAGCAGCAGGACCACAGCCGACACGATCGGGGCGAATCTCATCATTGAAACCATCCAGAGAAAAACGCGGGGACCACCGGCCCCCGCTCATCGACAGGTCGACGATCCGCCGGCCGAAGGCTAGTTCGGCGTCAGGCGCGAGATGGATCCCTCATCGGTGGCGACATACAGGTTGCCGTCCGGCCCCTGCACCACCGAGCGGAACCGTGCAGCCGGCATCGGCAGATTGACCGTGCTGCGGGTGGCCGACAGTCCATCGGCGCGCGATGTCCAGCACGTCGAGCCGATTGCCGACCGGCGTCCCGTGGATGCCGATGCCGGTCAGGCCGACGATCATCTTGCCGTTCCAGCCCTTCCACTGCGGCCCGCTCAGGAAGGTGGCGCCGAACATGCCCTGCGACAGCCCGTCGTTGTTCCAGGCCGGCTTCATCGCATTCGGATAGGTCTTGGTGTCGGTCATCGGCATGAAGGCCGCGCGCTGCTTCGGATCCATCGCGCCCATCTGGTTCGGGCTGTAGCCGCAGTAGTTGTCCGGGCACGCCTCACGTCCGCCGACATTCGGGCGCGGATCCCAGCCGGCGTTGCCGCCCGGCACCAGCGCCGTCACCTCGTCGCTGTGCCAGGGTCCGTTCTCGGCGGTGAACGGCTGGTTGGTGCCCGGGCGGAAGGTGATGCCCTGCGGATTGCGGTGGCCGTAGGTGTAGATGCGGGGATCGAAGCCCGCCGGCGCGCCGTTGCCGGGTGCGGCCTTGCCGTCGCGGTCGATGCGCAGCACCTTGCCGCCGATCAGGGTCGGGCTTTGCGGCACCACGCCGTTGTGCGTGTCGCCGGTGGTCACGTACAGGATAGCCGTCGCCGGGGCTGAAGCGGACCCGCCCGCCGTTGTGCGCACCCGGGCCGCCGAAGGGATGGTCACTGGCGCGCGGCTTGTACGGGATGTCGGTGACGATGTCGGTGCGGTCGGAGACGCCGGTGGCGTTCGTCGTTGACCTTGAGTCGCATCACGCGGTTGGTGCCGGGCGCGGTCAGGTTCGACGTCGAGTAGACGTAGATGAAGCGGTTGCTGGCGAAGTTGGGATCGACCGCCACGCCGGCCATGCCGGCCTGGCCTTCGCAGAACAGATCGTTGGCGCTGCGATGCGTAGCCCTTGGCGTCCTTCATGCCGAGCAGCTTGATCACACTGCCGTTCGGCTGGCGCACCGACAGGCCGTGGCACTTTTCGGTGAAGAACATCGTGCCGTCGGGCAGGAAGGCCATGTCCCACGGACTCTCGAGCTTGGTCAGGACGGACGAGTGCGACAGGGTCGGCGCCGTGGCGGTCGCAGTCGCCGGCATGCCGGCGCCCGGGCCGGTGGGCGGTGCCGCGCAGGCAGTCAGTGCAAGGGGAATCGTCGCAAGCAGCAGCCGGTTCATGGTGTGTGTCTCCAGTGAGGTGGGCTCTTTTCCCCTCAGCGAAGGGGTAGCCGCTCGATACTATGGGTGCCAAAGTGGGCCCGTCAAGCGAGGCAACGATAGGCAACGGAAAAACGGCACCCCCCTGAATCGGGTGTCGTTCGGCAGTCGACCGGTGCGGCTGCGGATGCCGACGACGCAGCGTCGATCGGCCGCAATCTCTTCTGTCGTGACGACACAGGCGCCGAGTCCTTGTCTGCAACCCAACGACCTTCAAAGGAGGACCGACATGCGTGTCATGGTGATCGTCAAGGCCACTGCCGATTCCGAAGCCGGCGTGATGCCCAGCCAGCAACTGCTGACCGACATGGGTCGCTACAACGAGCAACTGGTCCAGGCCGGCATCCTGCTGGCCGGTGACGGCCTGCACCCGTCGTCGAAGGGTGTGCGGGTGCGCTTTTCCGGCACCGAGCGCAGCGTCATCCGCGGCCCGTTCGCCGCCACGAGCGAGCTGATCGCCGGCTACTGGATCTGGCAGGTGCGCGACATGGACGAAGCCATCGAATGGGTGCGCCGCTGTCCCGATCCGATGCCGGGTGAATCGGAGATCGAGATTCGCCGCGTCTTCGAGGCCGAGGACTTCGGAGCCGATTTCACGCCCGAGCTGCGCGCCCAGGAGGAACGCGTCTTCGCCGAGGCAGCCGACCGTGCCGGCCAGCCCCCGGCGTCGAAGGGCTGAGGAACGGCCCTCGCCACGGGTGCGTGGCTACGGCAGCGGCCGGAAGAATTCGCGAATCTCGTGCGCCAGCGCGTCGGGCTGCTCCAGGGCCGCGAAGTGCCCGCCTCGGGGCATCACGCTCCAGCGCGCGACATTGAACACGCGTTCGGCGGCGGCGCGCGGAGGCCGCAGGATCTCGCATGGAAATTCGCAGTAGCCGGTCGGCACCGCGACCCGCCCGTCGATCGGCCAGCTGCCGTGCAGCCGCGCGTAATAGGGCCAGAACGACGCGCCGATGCAGTTGGTGAACCAGTACAGGCTGATGTTGCCGAGCATCTCGTCGAACGTGAGGGCGTTGCGCGGATCACCGTCGCAGTCGGTCCAGGCCCGGTATTTCTCGGCGAACCATGCCGCCAGGCCGACCGGCGAATCGGACAGCGCGAACGCCAGCGTCTGCGGGCGCGTACCCTGGATCGACTGGTAGCCGGTCTCTTCCTTCAGGAAGTGCGCCAGCTCGACCAGGTAGCGCTGCTCGTCTTCGGTGGGGTGGTCGAACATCGCCGCGTCGCGCCGCAGCGGCATCATGTTCAGGTGGATGCCCCGCACATGGTCGGCGCGGTTGCCGCCCAGCCAGGCGGTGACGAAGGAGCCCCAGTCGCCGCCCTGGGCGGCATAGCGCGAATGTCCCAGTCGCAGCATCAGCTGATCGAAGATCGCGCCGATCTCGGCCAGCGACTTGCGCGGCTGGTGTTCCCGGAACGACAGGGTGTAGCCGGGCAGCGAGGGCACCACCAGCGTGAAGGCATCGCGGGCGTCGCCACCGTGCGCCGCCGGATCGGTCAGCAGCGGAATCAGTTTCATGAACTCGAGGATCGAGCCCGGCCAGCCATGCGACAGCAGCAGCGGCTTCGGATCCGGACCCTTGCCCGGCACATGCAGGAAATGCACGTCGATGTCGTCGATCCGGGTGGTGTACTGCGGCCAGGCATTCAGCGCGGCTTCAGTGCTGGCGCCAGTCGTAGCCGTCGGCCCAGTAGGCAAGCAGTTCGCGCATGAACCCGAGCGACGTGCCGTAGGCCCACGGCGCATCCGGCGCTTCGTCAGGCCAGCGCACGCGCCCCAGGCGGGCGCGCAGATCGTCGACTGCGGCCGGTTCGACCGCGAGCGTGAAGGGGCGGATGCGGGTGTCGGTCATGGCAAAGCGGCAGGTGATCGAAGGCCTGAAGCATGCCACCGTTCAGGTCGCGGCGCGGGCTGCAGCGGCCAGCGTGCTGGCGCGTTGCATCCCAGGGCCGACGGTGCGGCAGGCCGGCTGCGATGCGGCCGCAGCAAGGTCGCGTTGCCCGAACTCGATCGCCCGGTCGCCCCTGTTTGGCCTATCCTTCGAAGTCCTTCCGGGCCGCTGCGCCGCATCGCCTGCGCAAGACCCTTTCACCCACGGATCGACAGAGACACGACGACATGAACAAGCAGATCGGCATGGTCGGCATCGGCATGATGGGCCACGGCATCGCGACCAACCTGGTTCGCAAGGGCTTCGCGCTGTGCGTGCTCGAGCATGCCGGCAACCAGCCGCTCGACCAGCTCAAGGCAGCCGGGGCCACGAGCACCGACAGCGCGGCCCGCGCTGGCAGCGCAGTCGGATGTGATCATCCTGTGCGTCACCGGAACGCCGCAGGTGGAGGCGGTGCTGCTCGGTGAAGGCGGCGTGCTCGACGGACTGAAGGCCGGGGCGGTGGTGATCGACTGCTCGACCGCGGTGCCCACCTCGACCGAGAAGATCGCCCACGCGGTGCAGGAAAAGGGCGGTCGCTTCCTCGATGCGCCGATGACGCGCACGCCGAAGGAAGCCGCCGAGGGGCGGCTCAACCTGCTGGTCGGCGGCGAGGCGGCGCTGTTCGACGAATGCCGGCCGATCCTGGCCGCCTTTGCCGAGAACATCACGCACTGCGGTCCGATCGGTGCCGGGTCACCGCATGAAGCTGCTGCACAACTATGTCTCGCTCGGCAGCGTCGCCCTGCTGTCCGAAGCCGCGGCCTGCGCGCGGCGCGCCGGCATCTCGACCGACGTATTCGTCGACGTGCTGGCCAAGGGCGGCGGCGGTGGCGCCGCGCTCGAGCGGCTGCGCCCCTACCTCGCCTCCGGCGACCCGTCGGCGCTGCGCTTCGCGATGTCGAATGCCCGCAAGGACCTCGGCTACTACAACCAGATGGCCAACGACAGCGATGCGGTCAACGTGATCGCCGATGCGGTGCTGCGCACCTTCGAGCAGGGCGTGGAGGAAGGCGGCGCCGACGCCATGGTGCTCGAACTGGTCTCGCTGCTCGAGCAACGCAAGTCGCGGCGCGGCTGAGATCGCGGGTCGTCACGGCTGAACTTGCACTGGCGGGGCAGCTTGCAGGGGCTGCTTCAGGGCGATCGGGTGGAGGCGGGCAGCGCCTTCGGGCCTGAAGGCCCTCCTACCCTCGCACCCCGGTCGCCATCGCCGTGCACGTCGCAGGGGCCCTCCTTCAGGGGCGATCCGGTCAACGCGGGCAGCGCCTTCGGGCCTGAAGGCCCGGTTCGCTTCACTCGGGTGCGCGCATCTGCTCGAGCCGCTGCGTCAACCGCATGTTCTCCGAATAGTCGACCGGGCAATCGATGACGACCACCGTCTGATCGGCCAGCGCCTGCTTCAGCGTCGGCAGCAGGTCCTGGGCGCGCTCGATGCGGTAGCCCTTGGCGCCGAAGCTTTCGGCATATTTGACGAAGTCGGGGTTGTTGAACGTGGTGTGGCTCGGCCGCCCGAAATGGCGCATCTGGTGCCAGGTGATCAGGCCGTATTCGGAGTCGTTCCAGATCAGCACCACCAGCGGCGTGCCGATGCGCAGCGCGGTCTCGATCTCCTGCGAGTTCATCATGAAGCCGGCGTCGCCGGTCACCGCCACGACCCGGCGCTGCGGATGCGCGAGCCGGGCCGCGATGGCGCCCGGCAGCCCGATGCCCATCGCCGCAAAGCCATTCGAGATGATGCAGGTGTTCGGCCGCTCGGCACGGTACATCCGGCTCATCCACATCTTGTGCGCACCGACGTCGGAGATCACGATGTCGTCGGGTTCGAGCGCCTCGCGCAGGTCCCAGACGATCTTCTGCGGCTTGACCGGAAAGGCGTTGTCGCCGGCATGCTCGGCGCGGTCGTTCAGCAGCGCCTGCCGCACCGCCCGGAACGGCGCCACCGCCTGCGGCGGCGCCAGCGTGGCAATCGCGTGCAGTGACGCGCAGATGTCGCCGATGGCACCGGCTGCGACGATATAGTGCTCGTCGACCTCGGCCGGCAGGCCGTCGATGTGGACCAGCACCTTGTCGGCGCCCGGGTTCCACATCTCCGGCGGGTACTCGACCATGTCGTAGCCGACGCAGATCACCACATCGGCGCGCTCGAAGGCGAACCACGGGATGTCGCGCGACTTCAGTCCGATGGTGCCGAGCGACCGTTCGTGACTGAACGGGATCACGCCCTTGGCCATGAAGGTATTCGCGACCGGGATCCGCAGGCGCTCGGCAAAGGCGCACCAGCGCATCGGCCGCGCGTTGGCGGATGACGCCGTTGCCGGCCAGGATCACCGGCATCTGCGCACGCCCGATCAGTTCGGCAGCCTGCGCGATCTTCGCCGCCGATGCATGCGGCGTGGCGGCCACCTGGACCCGGATCGGCGGCTTGTCGACCTCCATCGACGCGACATTCTCCGGAAAGTCGATGAAGGTCGCTCCGGGCTTCTCGGTCTGGGCCACCTTGAACGCCTTGCGCACCACCTCGGGAACGATCTCGGGCTCGAGGATCTGGGTCGCGAACTTGGTGATCGGCCTGAACAACGCCAGCTGATCCAGGATCTGGTGGCTTTCCTTGTGCAAGCGCGTCGTGGCGCCCTGCCCGGCGATGGCGACCACCGGCGCGCGGTCCATGTCGGCGTCCGCCACGCCGGTGATCAGGTTGGTCGCACCCGGGCCGAGCGTCGACAGGCAGACCCCGGCGCGGCCGGTGAGCCGGCCGTAGACATCGGCCATGAAGGCGGCTGCCTGTTCATGGTGAACCGTGATGAAGCGGATCGGACTGTCGAGCAGTGCATCCATCACGTCGATGTTCTCTTCACCGGGAATGCCGAAGATGAATTCCACTCCTTCGTTCTCGAGGGCCTTGACGAACAGCTGGGCGGCTTTCAACGGCTTCTCCCATGGCGTGGTGCCAGCAACGCTGCATTGTGGACCTGCCCCGGACAGCGGTCCGGAAACCGGGTTCGGACGACAATCGCCGCGCCCGCCGACCGGCGGCAACCTGCTTCCCAGCGCGTGCCCGGCACGCACCTCACCCGGAGAGTCACCCAGCATGTTCTCGCACGTCATGATCGGCACCAACGACCTCGATCGCTCGAAAGCGTTCTACGACGCGCTGCTCGGCACGCTCGGCGTTCCGGCCGGACTCGTCGACCGCCACCGCATCTTCTGGCGCACCCCGGGCGGGGTGTTCTCCGTCAGCCGGCCGATCGACGGCCAGCCGGCGACGCCCGGCAACGGCAGCACGGTCGGCTTTGCCTGCCAGTCGCCTGAGCAGGTCGATGCCTGGCATGCCGCCGGGCTGGCGAACGGCGGAACGAGCTGCGAGGAGCCGCCCGGCGTGCGTGCCGGCGCGGTATCGAGCCTCTACCTCGCCTACCTGCGCGATCCGGACGGCAACAAGATCTGCGGCATGCATCGGTTGCCGAAGGGTTGAGGAGCGCTCGCAAGCGCTGTCCGCACGCGCAGGCGCTGCAGGGGAGATGACCGCAAAGCGGCGTCAGGCTCCGCGCGTCGGCACTCTTCGCCGAGCAGGCCAGACTGGCGACCTCCGCAGTGACGTGTGAGCTGTCGCCGACGGCTTCAGCGCGCGCTGAACAGGGCCCTGGCAATTTCCAGCGATCGAGTCGGGTCGCCGATCGCCCAGTAGAGCTGTCGCAAGCGCTCGAGCTCGGCCCGATCCAGGGCGCGCGCGGCCCTCGCGGTCTCCAGCGCCGCGATGGCCTGGCGCGGATCTTCCGCAGGCATGCTCGCGGAATCCTCGGATCTGACCTCGGCTCGGGACACCATCAGGCGATGGACCGATGAACCATTGCACGCCAGGGAAGGCAGCCGCACCGACCCGTGCAGGAGCACACGCGCATCCTCACGCCCATGGGTCAGGTGACGCGCCAGAATCCCCTTCAGTTGCAGCGTCATCGCATCGGCCGGATTCGCGTCGCGGTTCAGGGCGAAGACCAGGAAACCGCCTGCCATCGTCTGAACGACGCCATGGGATGGCGCGCCAGCGAAATGCCCACAGTCAAGCTCTGTCGCGTTCGCGGCGCCTGCAAGCCCTGCCAGCAGCAGACCCACTGCCATCAGCCGGGCATTCGCCTCAGAAGTTGTCGGCGCCACGGCTGCGGTTGACCGTCGTGGTCGCGGGCGGCATGTGCATCGTCGCGTGGCCTGCGGCGATCTGGCGCACCCGGCCGGCGGCTGCGCTGTCAGTCCGGTTGCCGGCACCCATCTGGTCGGCAAAGGCCTGCGATTTGCATGAGGCTCCGACCACGACATAGGCAAAACCCTCCTTCGCGTCGACTCCCGATTCGACCACGACCACTCCCTTCAGCATCGCCTGAGCGGCGTTCGTGATTTCACTCTGGATCGATCGACTGAGTACCCGCTCGGATCCGGGGTCGGTGCCGCCCTCCTTCTTCAGCGCCTGGTCCAGGTTCTGCATCGTCTCCTTCGACGACACCGTCTCGTTGATGAATTTGGCCATGTAAGCCTTGGCACGAAGTTCTGCCTCCTTGCGGGCAGCGCTCATTCCGGCACGGTCGTTGAACAGCAGGTTGCCATCCCCCCTGCACAACAGGCGGTCGCAGCCGGCCTTGGTACTGGCTTGTATCTGGCAACCGTCGGGGTCGCCGTTGACGGCGATCATGGCGACCACCTGACCATCGCCTGGTCGGTCAGCCGTCTGCCACACCGGACCGGCCGGCGGTTCCGCCGCGGCGGCGCAGGCGATGCTGGCGACGGTGGCGGCAGCGACGCCGCGAAGGATTTGAAGCATGGGTTTCATGTTTTGATCACCAGTCCTTGTCGGACACGAGAGTGGATTTGGAACGGGTGCCGGCTGGCACGGATTCGGATGCCGCCTGTCCTGCATCGGCCAGATTGGGCGACTGATTCGCAGATCGGCGGACCACGATCTGTCCGGCGCCCAACCCCTTGATGCGCGCTGCAATCGAAGGCTCGACCGTCGCGACCGAAAACCGCGAGCCCGCGTGTGCCATGACAGCAGGTCCCAGGGGCCGTTCGTTGCGGCCCAGCGATTCGCCGGTGTGGGGGTCGGTCAGCGCAGGCCCGCGAAGCAGCAGCAACACCCGGTCGCCGACCTCGAACAGCCCCTGACTGCCCGACACCGTCAGCCGATCGCCTTCGATCCCGATGACCTCGGCCGGGAAGCTGTGCTCGACGAGTTGGGCTGCCGCCTCGGCGGCCAGCCGCCTGGCCATGCCCAGCACGCCGTCGCGGCCGGCGCGGGCTCCGCCGCCGACGGTGGTGCCGTACTTCACCTGGCCGGTCGAGTAATCCAGCACGCTGACTTGCACCGCAGCGCGGATGCGGTCTCGCGTCAGGGCATCGGCCCCGGCCGCTGTACCCGTCAGCAGCGATTTCCCGGTCCGTTCGTCCGGACCGAAGCGCTGAACCTGGGTCACGACCAGCAGGTCGGCGGCAGCCTGTCGACGCAGGCGTGCACGCTCCTCGATCGCCATGCCGCCGCCGCGTATGCGCGCGAACTCGCGTTCGGCCACGCCTGCGCCATCCCGTTCGAGCATGGCAAAGCGTCGCGTCGCCACCAGCGCCTGGTTCAGCGCATCCCGAAATGCAGCGTCGAAGTCTGCTGCCTCACGCGTGTCTGCCGGCGCAAGCCCTGGCGCGGGCCGATCGCTCGACACCACGGCCAGGCGCAAGCGGTTCATCTGCGCAGATTGTGCGACGGCCACCACCCGCACATCGACCACCGCACGCATCCCGCCGGCGCCGGCATCGTTGTCTATCGCGACCACCCGATAAGATTTGACGATGCCGTTGGTGGCAACGGAGATGTCCTCCGACGCGAGACGACTGCTGTCGCGCTGCCCGTTCGAACTCTCGTTGGACCGGGTGCTCAGCGAGATCCTCGCCACCACGCTCTCGCCGTTGATCTGGCCGACTGCGCTCAGCACGGCATCGCGGATCGCGGTTGCCTCGCTGGCTCCGAAACCAGTCGCCTTGACCGCCACGATCTGAAGCGTCTGCGCGCCCGCGGCGAGCGGGATGCTCGCACCGGTGGCGCACGCGATGGCCAGCACAACGCGCAGGAGGTTGGTGATGGGCATGGTCGCTGCGTCAGGTTGGTGGTTGCGTCGGGCTCAGTCGGCCATGCCCTTGCTGATCGTGGCCTTCGCCTGGCTCACGTCGATGCCGTTGCTGCTCAGGTACGCGAATACCTGCTCGGTGCTGCCGGTCCACTTCTGGATCAGGCCCGGGAACTCGGTCAGCGGCGCGAGCGAGGCGAGGTTCTGCGGCGCGTTGAGGGCCGACTTCAACTGCTTGCCCCCCTTGACCCCGGATACAGTGCCAGCCACGTGGTGAATCAGGCCCTGGCTGAATTTGGACTTCGACGTCTCGTCGAGGACCACCGATTCGGCGCTCTTCTTCTTCACCTCGGCCATCACCTTGTCGCTTGTGGCCGTGCTCAGCTCGATCGCCTCTTTCAGGCCCACGCTGCCGGACTTCAGGCCGTCGGCATTGCGCCGCGCCTCGTCGGCCTCGATCTTCCGGTTCAGGGCATCCAGGTACGCCGCATTGGCGTATTCGAGGTCCACCACCGCGTCCTTCAGGCTTTTGACGATCTGCGCCGGATCGGCGGCAGCCGCATTGGACCCGCCGCCCAGCCCGGGCAACTTGGGCATGCCGAATGCGTGCGCGGTGGTCACCGACGCGACGCTCATCACCGACAACAGTACCGCGGTACAAATCACGTTCTTCATGGTCGTTCTTCCTTCTTGGGATGTGCCGTTGGCACGGGTTGCTCAACCGGGCTCCTCAGCGGATGCCCTTCGAATTCAATTGATCGATCAGCGTGCGCGTGCTCTCGCGGGCCGCACGCTCGAGGGCTCGGCGGGTGGCGACGGCCTGGTCGTCGCCCAGCGCGGCAAACTGCACCGGACCGACCGATGCCACACGCGTGGGCAGCCGCTTGGAGACATCGAGCACCTGGGCCCGCACCGAAACCACGACCCGTCGCTGGCCGCTCACCGGATCGATGTCCGATGCGCCAGAGTCGATCGTGCCGACGCCGAAGTACCGCACCTCGCAGCGCCGAACCGCATCGATGACCTGCTTGCGCATGGCCATGCTCATCTCGTCGGCGGCGACGAATTCGGCGCGCACCCTGGTCGGATCTGCACCTTGACAGTTGCTTGCGACATCGTCGTAGGTAATCATCTCGAAGCCGCCGCTGGTGATGGTCGAGCCGATGGCGGTGTCGATGTCCTGAGAGCTCTGGACCTGGTAACTGACCTGGTCTGACTTGCGCTCGACACTGCCGCCGGTCGTGCGCTTGGACAACGCGGTCTCGGTGGATTCGATGCTGCCGACCTGGCCCCTGGCACCGGAAGACTCGCTCTCTGCGTCGCGCCGGCCGTGGGACGCGCTGTGCTCCTCGACCTTGATCACCTTGGCATCGAACTGGCGCACCAGGGTCACCTGGCGAGCCATCATCAGGAACGCGAACGCATTACCCGTCGCATTCGCGTCGCCGGACCCGCCGCCCACCGCTGCACCTCCGACCAAGCCATGAAAGAACTGGTCCACCAGGGTCGCGTTGACATTGCCTCGCACGGCGACGCGGAAGGTATTGGTGGCCTTGTCGTGGGACTTGTCGACCACCGTCACGTCGCTGAGAAAATCACCCAGGCGCGCCTGGATCTCTGCCTCACGGCCGAGCATCTGCTTCGTCCGAGCCTCCGAGAACGAACGCGCGGCGTAGTTCTTCCAGAGGCTGAGTCGCGCCGCATCGATGGCACGCTGCATGTCGTCCTTCGATGGCGAACTGGAGAACACGCCGCCCTCGATGGCGATCGACGCATTGCCGGTGACGGGGATGGACTGTGCGCTTGCGCTTGCGGCAAGCAGCATGAGAGCGCTGGCAATGATCCGACTGGGCAGGGAGATGGTGCTGTTCATGGGGTGGGTCTCAGCGCATGCGTTGCGCAAAGGTGTTGAGCTGGGCGATTGCATCGACGGTCGAGCTGTTCTGCCTCACCCAGTCCGGCTCCGGCTTTCGTAGCTGCTCGGCAAGCTGGTCGAGAAGGGCCCGCAGGACGACCTGGTATTGAGCCCAGTCCTCCAGCTCGATGTCCGAGCGCTTGACCAGCGTCACGCTCTTGACCAGACGGAACTTTGCGTTGGTCAGTTCCTCCTGCAGCGCGACGCTGGAGGCGCGCAGCGTGACGAAACTGCCGTAGGCCACCTGCAACGCCGCACCGGCGTCGACCTGCATCTTGCGAAGTTCGCGTACTGTCAAGGTGAGCGCAAATGACGGCTCCGAGTGAATCAGATCGACGCCGTCTCCGCGGGCAAACCGCATCGGTATCTTTCCGGCGATTGCGTGTCCCGGCGTGTAGGGCACCATCGGCAATCCGACCTTGGCTGACAGCGCGGCTTCGAAGAATTGCGCAATCTCTGCCAACGCGAGTTCCTTGCTGGTTTCAGCCGGCAAGGCGGACATTGCCTTTTCTTCCAGATCGACGGAACGCACCTGCAGCAACTTGGCATCGTCCCGCGGTTCGATATGCGCCAGACGATCGAGCCAATGAGATGTCAGGCTCGCAGGATGCTTTGGGTCGAAATACATGCGCCGGAAAGTCTCCGCGATCTGCGCCTCCGACGGCCGCTGTTCAGTCATGTCGCTGAAGCGCACCCGCACCGGATGCGAGGCCAGCAGCCGTTGCGGCGCCGACATTTCGAAGAACATCAGTTGCGCCGAGAGTGAATGGATGGCGATCCACTTGCCTTCAAAGCGCTGCAGCTCGAAGCTCTCGCCCGACACCGCGAATGTCAGTGCGCGGCTTCTTCCCTCCTGGACATTGCCGAGGCCTTCGGTATCGATGGAAAAGCGCGGGTTGGTCACCTGCCGGACCAGCGTGCGCAGGTGGTCTTCGAACGGCCGCGCGCGGGTCGTGTCATCGAAAGCCAGCACCTTTCTCGAGTACGGAAACCTGGCGTCGATCTGATCGTGGTTCGAGACGAAGGACAGTCCCGCGTACTGCACGGTGGCGGCGCCTGCGTTCATCGCTCCGCACAGCGCCACCAGAACCGACGCGTACCCGATGGCATTGATTCCGGCCCTGCATGAGAGACGCATCTTCACCAAGCGCCGGCAGGCCCGGCGCAGCACAATTCCAACAATGACAGACCAGTCCATGAATGCCCTTTGATTGACAGTCGCCGACTGCATTGGCAAGGCCAGGTGCCCGTCGGATGTCTGGTTGTCGGCATGCTGATGGCGGACCAGATCCCCGCATGTGCGGGGGTCTCAGTCGCTGCCGGCTGCGGCTTCGCTCATCGGCCATGCACCGTGAGCTGGTCCGGGCGGCTTGCAATGCGCGGTGGGCGGCGGGTGATCCGGACCAACCGGCACCACCAGCGGCAGCGTCGGTGCTTGGGGAACGCCATCCCGGCGTCCGCTGTGCCGTGAGCGAGTCTGCGGGTCGCGCCGCCCGACCCTGCGATCCGCGCCCTGCGGTGTGATCTGCGGCACGCCCAGGTGATCGAACCGCGCGTTGGCGGCCGCCAGGTTCAGACGTCGCTGAGTTGGCTCACGCCCACCGGGTCCTGGAAGCCATACCAGACCTTGCGGCGCGCTCGACATAGACGCGGCTCTCAACGAACACATCCCAAGTGCTTGATTCAGCTCGAGTTTTTTTGCTGCCAAACCAACAACGAGCGTGCCACGCGGCGCCGTGCGGGTCGATCGTGACGCGAATGGAAGGCGCCGAAGAGCGGAGCATCGCCGGCCGCGCGAAGCGCCTCGTGAACTGACTTGTCGCGTTTGTCCGAGTCTCAGAGAGCGCAGCGAACGAAGACGAGTTACGCGACGGGCCGGCGATGCGAGCACCGCAGGGCAGCGCGAACGAAGTGAGGGCCGCCTTCGTTGAGCGGCACGGGCGGCCCGCACGGTGCCGCGCCGCTACGCCGGTTGCATGCCCAGGCTGCATCGCGCCTGAAGGCGCTCCTACAAACGAAGCGCCCGCCGCCAGTTCGATCAAAACGATGTGCGGCGGCCGCCGCTTGGATCGCTGAAGCCGGTGCGCAGCGCCATCGCGGGGACGCCCTCGAAGTGCATCACACGCGCGTCGCCGAGCTCGATCCGATGGCTCTCGTGCCGGCGCATGGCGCGTGATGGCGGGACCGACGCCGCGAAGCCGCTGCGATAGATCGCCAGGCGGCTGCCGACGCCGCCCGCGTCGCCACACTCACGCGTTCACATCCACGATCACCCGCCCGCGCACCTGCCCGTCGAGCAGGCGCCTGGCGGTTGCGACCACCTCGCCCAGTCCGATCTCGCTCGAGATCAGTCCCAGCTTGTCGAGGTCGAGGTCGCTTGCCAGGCGCTGCCAGGCCTGCAGCCGGTCTTCGCGCGGACACATCACGCTGTCGATGCCGGCCAGCGTGACATTGCGCAGGATGAACGGGGCGACGGTGGCGGGCAGGTCCATGCCGGCGGCCAGTCCGCAGGCGGTGACGACACCGCGGTAGCGGGTGGTGGCGCAGACATTGGCCAGGGTGTGGCTGCCGACCACGTCGACCGCGCCGGCCCAGCGCTCGCGGCCGAGCGGCTTGCCGGGCGCGGAGAAGGTCGCCCGGTCGAGCACCTCGCTCGCGCCGAGCCGTTTCAGGTAGTCGTGCTCCTCGGCCCGACCGGTCACGCCGACCACGGTATAACCAAGCTTCGCGAGCACCGCCACCGCCACGCTGCCGACACCGCCGGCCGCACCGGTGACGACGATCTCGCCCTTGTCAGGGGTCACGCCATGGCGTTCCAGCGCGAGCACGCACAGCATCGCGGTGTAGCCGGCGGTGCCGATCGCCATCGCCTGCTGCGGCGTGAAGCGCTCCGGCAGCGGCACCAGCCAGTCGCCCTTCAGGCGCGCCTTCTGCGCCAGGCCGCCCCAGTGGCTTTCACCGACTCCCCAGCCGTTCAGGATCACCCGGTCGCCGGCCTTCCAGTGCGCATGGCTGCTCTCCTCCACCACACCCACCAGATCGATGCCGGGCACCATCGGAAACTTGCGCACCACCGGTGACTGTCCGGTGATCGCCAGGCCATCCTTGTAGTTGAGGGTCGAGTGGCTGATGCGCACCGTCACGTCGCCGTCGGGCAGCCCGGTCTCGTCGATCTGTTGCAGGTCGGCGCGTTGGCCGGCGTCGTCCTTCTGGATCAGGATGCCCTTGAACATGCGGTTCTCCGAAGTCAGGTCGGCCGGGCGTCCATCGTCGATCCTTGCAGCGGGTCGTTCGGGCCGGGACACCCGGTCCGGAAGCGCCGGCCAGGGCTGTCGACGATATCAGACCGATGGTCGGCTCCGATCAACGCACCGATGCGCTGGCTGGCTCGATCGCGAAGCCGGCGCTCCAGGCATGGCGCAGAAATCCGATGAAGGCCGACACCGCCATCGGAACATGGCTCGCGTACGGGCGCACCGCGTACAGCTGCTCGGCGAAGGCGCCGACCGGTTTCCAGTCGGGCAGCACCCGCACCAGCCTGCCCGCGCGCAGCGCCGCCTCGGCGCTGAAGTCGGGCAGCAGCGCGATGCCCAGGCCGGCGATCGCCGCGTCGCGCAGGGCCTCGCTGTTGTTGGTCGCCAGCGGGCCCGCCACCGCCACCGTGATGCGCTCGACGCCGGCGCGTGCGCCGCGCGGTTCGAGCGTCCAGGTCGGCGTGTCCTGGCCGCGCGGATAGTGCAGGCAATCGTGTCCGGTCAGCGCCTCGGGTGCCTGGGGCGGCGCGCGCCGGCGCAGGTAGGCACGGCTCGCCACCAGCACCGAATGCGTCTCGCACAGCTGCCAGGCGACGTGGGTATCCGGCACCGAGGAGGCATGGCGGATCGCCAGGTCGAAGCCCTCGGTGACGAGGGAGCTGAGCCGGTCGGACAGCTCGAGCTGCAGCCGCACCTCCGGATTGGACTGCAGGAACTCGGCCAGCCGCGGCACCAGCTGCTGGCGCGCCAGCGCCACCGGTGCCGTCACGCGCAGCAGGCCGCGCGGGACGCCGGCCAGGTCGCGCACGCCGGCGAAGCTGTGCGCAATCCGCTCGAACGGCGTCCGGGTCTCGTCGACCAGCCGTTGCCCCGCCTCGGTCAGGCGCACGCTGCGTGTCGTGCGCTGCACCAGCGGCACACCGGCGGCGCGCTCGAGTTCGGCGATGCGCTGGCTCATCGCCGCCTTGCTGACTCCCAGGCGCGTCGCCGCGGCGGTGTAGCTGCCGTGCTGGCCGAGCACGACCAGCCAGTGCAGATGGGTCCACAGCAGCTCGACCTTTTTCTCATCCATCCGCAGATTGTTCACCAGCGTGAACAATCATTTCAGCTGTGCGGCCTTGCGATGCCGCCCGCGAGTTCCTAGACTGCCGGTCAGCTTGTTCATCCGAGGAGACCCAGCATGGCACCATCGTCCGACCGCCGCGACATCACCCACTACATCCAGGGCGAGCGCGCCACCGGCAGCGGCCAGCGCACCCAGCCGGTCTACAACCCCGCCACCGGCGCGGTTTCCCGCAGGGTGCACCTGGCTGACACGCACGATGTCGACGCTGCGGTTGCCGCCGCGCAGGCCGCCTTCCCGGCCTGGTCGGACACACCGCCGATCCGGCGTGCGCGCGTGATGTTCAAGTTCCTCGAACTGCTGAACCAGAACAAGGACGAACTGGCGCGCCTGATCACCGCCGAGCACGGCAAGGTGTTCACCGATGCGCAAGGCGAGGTCTCGCGCGGCATCGACATCGTCGAATTCGCCTGCGGCATCCCGCAGCTGCTGAAGGGCGATTTCACCGAGCAGGTGTCGACCGGCATGGACAACTGGACGCTGCGTCAGCCGCTCGGCGTGGTGGCCGGCATCACCCCGTTCAACTTCCCGGTGATGGTTCCGATGTGGATGTTCCCGGTCGCGATCGCCGCCGGCAACACCTTCATCCTCAAGCCCAGCCCGATCGACCCGAGTCCGAGCCTGTTCATCGCTGAACTGCTCAAGCAGGCCGGCCTGCCGGACGGCGTCTTCAACGTCGTGCAGGGCGACAAGGAGGCGGTCGACGCGCTGCTGGTGCACCCGGACGTGAAGGCGATCAGCTTCGTCGGATCGACCCCGATCGCCAACTACATCTACGAGACCGGGGCCCACCACGGCAAGCGGGTGCAGGCACTCGGCGGCGCCAAGAACCACCTGGTGGTGATGCCCGACGCCGACATCGACCAGGTCGTCGATGCGCTGATCGGCGCCGGCTACGGTTCGGCCGGTGAGCGCTGCATGGCGATCTCGGTGGCGGTGCTGGTCGGCGATGTGGCCGACAAGGTGGTGCCGAAGCTGCAGGAGCGCGCCCGATCGCTGAAGGTGCTCGACGGCAGCAACCTCGACGCCGAGATGGGTCCGATCGTCACCCCGGCCGCGCATGACCGCATCTGCGGCTACATCGAGCAGGGCGTCAAGGAAGGCGCCAGGCTGCTGGTCGACGGCCGCGACTTCAACGGCGCGAAGGCCGGCGAAGGCTGCGCCGAAGGCTTCTGGATGGGCGGCACGCTGTTCGACCATGTGACGCCGGAGATGCGCATCTACAAGGAAGAGATCTTCGGTCCGGTGCTGTCGTGCGTGCGCGTGCCCGACCTCGCCGAGGCGGTGCGCCTGGTCAACGAGCACGAGTTCGGCAACGGCGTCTCGTGCTTCACGAGCGACGGCAACGTGGCGCGCGAATTCGGACGTCGGGTGCAGGTCGGCATGGTCGGCATCAATGTGCCGATCCCGGTGCCGATGGCCTGGCACGGTTTCGGCGGCTGGAAGAAGAGCCTGTTCGGCGACATGCACGCCTATGGTGAGGAAGGCGTGCGCTTCTACACCAAGCAGAAGTCGATCATGCAGCGCTGGCCGGCGAGCATCGGCAAGGGCGCCGAGTTCGTGATGCCCACTGCCAAGTGATCGACGCCGGCGCCGGCGCATCGGCGGCCTGACCGTTCACTTGCGGCACCGGTCGACGGCATTGCCGGAGCCGGCGCCGGCCTGCAGCGCGCCGCGGCAACCGGCACGCCTGGCAAGGCCACCGGTCGGTGCCGGCGACGGGGCCGTCGGCAGGCCGGTCGAATCTGCTCATTCACATGCGGTCGATCTGGTCGTTCGACAGATCGTCAGCGGGACTGGATCCCTCCATGGACTCGTCGACCTGCGATTACATCGTCATTGGAGCCGGCACCGCCGGCTGCCTGCTCGCCAACCGGCTCAGTGCCGAGCCGAACCGGCGCGTGCTGCTGATCGAGGCCGGCGGACCCGACAACTACCCGTGGATCCACATCCCGGTCGGCTACCTGTATTGCATCGACAACCCGCGCACCGACTGGCGCTTCCGCACCGAGCCATCGCCCGGGCTGAACGGGCGCGAGCTGCTGTATCCGCGCGGCAAGACGCTCGGCGGCTGCTCGAGCATCAACGGCATGATCTACATGCGCGGCCAGGCGCGCGACTACGACCACTGGGCGACCGTCACCGGCGACGACGACTGGAGCTGGCAGGCCTGTCTGCAGGACTTCCGGGCCCATGAAGACCATTACCGGCTCGACGCCGCGCGCGCGGCCGGATCGAACGGCGACGGCTCCGCCTTCGCCGCGGTGCACGGATCCGGCGGCGAATGGCGGGTCGAGAAGCAGCGGCTGCGCTGGGACGTGCTCGATGCGTTCGCGCAGGCGGCGCAGCAGGCCGGGATTCCCGCCACCGACGACTTCAACCGCGGCGACAACGACGGCGTCTCGTACTTCGAGGTCAATCAGCGCAACGGCTGGCGCTGGAACGCGTCGAAGGCGTTCCTGCGCCCGATCCGCAAGCAGCGCCGGAACCTGACCGTGATGACCGGCGCCCAGGTGTGCCGGCTGCTGTTCGAGACCGACGGCGACGGCCTGCCGCGCTGCTGCGGCGTCGAGCTGATTCACCAGGGCGTGCGGCGCAGCATCCGGGCCGCCGGCGAGGTGGTGCTGAGCGCCGGCGCGATCGGTTCGCCGCAGCTGCTGCAGTTGTCCGGCATCGGCGATGCCCGCCTGCTCGGCGAGCACCAGATCCCGGTGCTGCTCGACCGGGCCGGCGTCGGCGCCAACCTGCAGGATCATCTGCAGATCCGCTCGGTCTACAAGGTGGAGGGGGTTCACACCCTCAACACCCATGCCGGCAGCCTGTGGGGCAAGGCGCTGATCGGCCTCGAATACCTGCTCAAGCGCACCGGCCCGATGAGCATGGCGCCGTCGCAGCTCGGCATCTTCACGCGCAGCGACCCGAGCTTCCGGCATGCCAACATCCAGTACCACGTGCAGCCGCTCAGCCTGGAAGCCTTCGGCCAGCCGCTGCACGCCTTTCCGGCCATCACCGCCAGCGTGTGCAACCTCAATCCGACCAGCCGTGGGCGGGTGACGATCCGCAGCAACGACTTCAGTCAGGCACCGCGCATCGCGCCCGACTACCTGAGCACGGACCAGGATCGGCGCGTCGCGGCCGACTCGCTGCGCGTCACGCGCCACATCGCATCCCAGCCGGCGTTGGCGCCGTACAAGCCGGTCGAGTTCAAGCCCGGCGTGCAGTACCAGACCGACGAGCAGCTGGCCAAGCTGGCCGGCGACATCGGCACCACCATCTTCCACCCGGTCGGCACCGCCGCGATGGGTCGGGCCGGCGATCCGGCTGCGGTGGTCGACAGCCACCTGCGGGTGCACGGCGTGCGCGGCCTGCGCGTCGTCGACGCCAGCGTGATGCCGACCATCACCAGCGGCAATACCAACAGCCCGACGCTGATGATCGCCGAGAAGGCCGCGCGCTGGATCCTGGCCGGCAACTGATCCCGCGACGCGGCAGGCGCGGTGCCGCGCCGCCGCTCGCGCGCGCCCGCACGGGCGCGGTCAGCCTTGCGCCGCCGGCTGGTCGCGCCAGGTGCGCTCGGCCTCGTCCCAGGCACCGAGCGCCTGCAGGTCCGGCACCCAGGCCAGGCCCGACTTGGCATCCGACGACGCCGCCTCGGGCGTCACCAGCACGTCGAGCAGCGCCGGCCGGTTTGCCAGCGCACGCTCGATCGCTGCCGGCAGGTCCTCGGCGCGCTCGACGCGCTCGCGCGTGCATGCCGAAGGCGCGCGCCATCGCCGCATGATCGGCGAACTGCAGCCGCGTGCCGACCACCTTGCCGTGCGTCTCCTGCTGGTCGCGCACCTCGATCGCCCACGAGCCGTTGTTGGCGACGACGATCAGCACCGGCGCCTGGTGGCGCACCGCGGTATCGATCTCCATCGCGTTGAAGCCGAAGGCGCCGTCGCCGGTGGCGACGACGACCGTGCGGTCCGGCAGCGCCAGGCTGGCGGCGATGCCGAACGGCGTGCCGACGCCGATGCAGCCGAGCGAACCTGGGTCGAGGTAGGTCGACGCCGGCAGGCCGACCCGCGCGAAGCTCAGGAAGTCGCCGCCGTCGGCCACCACCACGGCGTCGTCGCGGCAGCTTGCGTCGCGCAGTGCGGCGAGCAGCCGGTTCGGGTGCATCAGGCCGTCGCTGCCGGGCGCGGCGCTGGCCATCGATGTCGCCAGCTTGTCGGCGCGCGCCAGGTGCTTGGCTGCGCACGCTCTGCGCCCAGTCGCGGTCGGTCGCCGGCTTGCGCTCGCCGGCGACCTGCACGATCGCCTCCAGCGCGGCCGACGGCGTGGCCAGGATCTCGACCGCGCCGCGCCGGTTGTCGCGCAGTTCGCTCGGCGCAGTCGGCGATGCGCACGAAGCTTCGCATCGCCGAAGACCGCCGGCGAGCCGTAGGCGAGCTGGAAGTCGAGCCGGCGCCCGACGGTGACGATCAGGTCGGCCTCGCCCATCACCGAGCCGCGCATCGCGGCGACGACCGAAGGATGGTCCTCGGCGACCAGGCCGCGGCTCTCGCCGGTGTCGAGGTACAGCGCGCCGAGCGCGGTCGAGCAGTTCGCGCAGCGGCGCCGGCGGCGCCGCGTGCGCCGCGGCCGGAGATGACGAGCGGACGCTTGGCCGACCACAGCAGCTCGACCGCCTGCGCGCACCGCGTCGGGATCGGGCAGCAGGCGCCGCTTCGGCCGCGGCGCAAACAGCTCGGGCAGCTGCACCGCCCGCGGCACCTCGGCGCGCAGCGTGTCGACCGGAAAGTCGAGGTAGACCGGCCCGGGCTCGCCGCCCTGGCCGAGCGCGCGCGCCACCGCCTCGTCGAGCTCCTGCAGCACCAGCGATCGGCTCGCGCACGGTGCGCGCGTAGCGGGTCAGCGGGCGCACGAACTCGGTGTGCACCATGTCCTGCAGCGCGCCGCGGTTCTCCTGCGCCCGCGGCGGCGTGCCCGACAGGACCAGCACCGGCGCGCGCGCCACGTGGGCATTGGCGATGCCGGTCATCGCATTGGTGACGCCGGGGCCGGCGGTGACCAGCGCCACCCCGAGGCCGCCGGTCAGCTCGGCATGCGCATGCGCCATGTAGACGGCGGCGCGCTCGTCGCGCACGTCGACGATGCGGATGCCCTTCGGCGTCGAGCCGCATCCAGATCGGCATGATGTGGCCGCCGCACAGCGCGAAGACGCGGTCGACGCCGCGGGCCTTCAGGAACCGCGCGACGAGCGCGGCGGCGGATTGATCGGTGACGGTCGGGTTGGTCATGGCGGCGTCTCTGTAATGGGCGGGTCGGCCGAATGTATTCTGAATTCAGAGTTCTGAAATACGGGGATTCCCTGGTTGAACTCTGAATTCAGAGTGCGATGATCCGGACCTCGATACGGAGACGCCCCACGATGAACCGCCTGCTGACCGTTGCCGACGCCGTCGCCACCCAAGCCCGCCTGAACCCGAGCAAGATCGGCGCGCGCGATTCGCGCCGCAGCCTCAGCTTCGCCGAGTGGCACGACCGCGCCACCCGCCTGGCCACCGGCCTGCTCGGCCTCGGCCTGGTCAAGGGCGACCGGGTCGCCCTGCTCGCCTACAACTGCGTCGAATGGATGGAGATCTACGTGGCGCTGGCGCGCGCCGGCCTGGTCGGCGTGCCGATCAACTTCCGCCTGACGCACGCCCGAGATCGCCTACATCGCCGACGCACAGCGAGGCGCGCGCCTTCATCGTGCAGGACGAGCTGAGTCGACCGCGTCGAGCCGCTGCGCGCCGACTCTGCCGGTGGCCGCCGGCGGCTGGATCCACTTCGGCGCAAGCGCGCCGGCCGGCTGGACCGGCTACGAGGCGCTGATCGACGGCGCATCGGCCGACGCATGCCGTCGAGCCGGTCGGTCCGGCCGATCCGTGCGCGCTGATGTACACCTCCGGCACGACCGGCCGCCCGAAGGGCGCGATCCGCAGCCACGAAGGCAACACGCTGATCGCGCTGCGCCACCGCGCTCGAGATGGGCTTCTCGCCGCGACGACACCGCGCTGCTGGTGATGCCGATGTGCCACGCCAACTCGCTGTATTTCGGCCAGACCTTCATGTACCTGGGCGCCACCTGCGTGATCGACGACCGCAAGAGCTTCGACCCCGAGGCGCTGCTCGCCACGCTGGCGCGCGAGCAGCGTCACCTTCACCTCGCTGGTGCCGACGCACTACATCATGATGCTCGGCGCTGCCCGACGCGGTGAAGGCGCGCTACGACGTCAGCGCGGTCGAGCAAGCTGATGATCTCGTCGGCGCCGGCGCGCAAGGAGACCAAGCTCGCGATCCTCGAGCACTTCCACAACTCGCGGCCTGTTCGAGCTCTACGGCTCCACCGAGTCCGGCTGGGTCACGCTGCTGCGTCCGCGACGAGCAGATCGACCGGCTCGGCTCGGTCGGCCGCGAATGGGCCGGCTCGGGCCCGATCCGCATCCTCGATCCGGACGGCAACGAGGTGCCCGACGGCGAGGTCGGCGAGCTGTTCTCGCGCACCTCGTATGTCTTCGACGGCTACTGGCAGCAATCCGGAGAAGACCGCCGAGGCCTTTCGCGGCGACTGGTGCTCGGTCGGCGACATGGCGCGCCGCGACGAGGACGGCTACATCCACCTGGTCGACCGCAAGAGCAACATGATCATCAGCGGCGGCGAGAACATCTACCCGTCGGAGGTCGAGGGCGTGCTCGGCGCGCTTCCCGAAGGTGCAGGACGTGGCGGTGATCGGCGTGCCGCACGACAAGTGGGGCGAGGCGGTGCTGCGCGGTGATCGTGCTGCACGACGGCCGGCAGGCCGACCGAGGCGCGAGGTGCTCGACTGGTGCCGCGAGCGGATGGCCGGCTACAAGCGTCCGCAGCAGGTGCTGTTCGTCGACGAGGCCGACATGCCGCGCACCGCCACCGGCAAGATCCTGCACCGGGTGCTGCGCGACCGGCTGGCCGTACGGTGAGGCGGGCATGGCCCGGCCGGCCACCGCCGGCCGGGCGGGCTGCGACAATCGACGCATCATGAAGACGCTCGCCATCGCTCCGAATCTGGTCGAACAGGTGCGCCACGCCCTGCTCGACGAGATCGCGTCGGGCCAGCTCGCGCCCGGCGACCGCATCATCCAGGAGCAGATCGCGCACGCACTGGGTGTCTCGCGTCAGCCGGTGCAGCAGGCGCTCGCCCTGCTGCGCAACCAGGGCGTGCTGCACGATGCGCCGGGCCGCGGGTTGATCGTCGCGCCGCTCGATCCCGCGCATGTCCAGCACATGTACGACATGCGCGCGGTGATCGAAGGCCTGGCCTGCCGGCGCGCGGCGGAGAACAATGCAGAGAAAGCGGGCAAGCTCGGGCCGGCGCTGATCGAGGCCGGCCGCAAGGCGGTTGCGAGCGGATCGATCGCCAGGATGATCGCCGCCGACATGCGCTTCCACGAGTTCATCTACGCGCTGTCGGGCAATCCGCTGGTCGGTCCGGCACTCGCCACCCACCTGACCTACACCCAGCGCGTGATGGGCGAGGTGCTGATCAGCGACGAGAAGCCGCGCGACATCTGGGACCAGCATGCCGAGATCCTGGATTCGATTGCACGCGGCGACGCCGAGCGCGCCGAGACGCTGGCGCGCGCGCACATCACGCACGCCTCCGGCTTCATGGTGGCGCGGCTGCGTGGAAAGCTCGGATCGGACAAGGCCCTCGTCGCCTGAACCGCACCGGCAGCGGCGGCACGCGACAATTCCGGCATGGATCAGCAAGCCCGCAGCGAGACCCCCTTCGACCGCATCGGCGGCGAGGACCCGATCAAGGCGCTCGTCGAGCGCTTCTACGACCTGATGGACCTCGAGCCGGCCTACCGCGAACTGCGCGCCGCCCACGGTGCCGAGCTGCAGCGCGCGCGCCAGCACCTGTTCTGGTATCTGTGCGGCTGGCTCGGCGGACCGCAGCACTATGTCGAACGCTTCGGCCACCCGCGCCTGCGCATGCGACACATGCCGTTCGTCATCGGCAGCGTCGAGCGCGACCAGTGGCTCGCCTGCATGGACCAGGCGATGGGCGACACCGGCATCGACCCGGACCTGCGTGCCAGGCTGAAGCAGGCCTTTTTCCAGACTGCCGACTTCATGCGCAACACCCCGGACTGAGCACGAACCCGCCGAACCCATCGTGATCACCCTCTACCACTGCGTCAGCGCGCGCTCGTTCCGTCCGCTCTGGATGCTCGAGGAACTCGGCCTGGGCTACGAACTGCGCATGCTGGCGTTCCCGCCGCGCGCATGCGACCGGGGCTACCTGCACGCCAATCCGCTCGGCACGGTGCCGCTGCTGATCGACGGCACCACCCGCATGACCGAATCGGCCGCCATCTGCCAGTACCTGTGCGCCAGCAACGGCCCGACGTCGCTGCAGGTGGAGCCCGGGGAGACGGACTACGGCGCCTACCTCAACTTCCTGCACTTCGGCGAGGCGACGCTCACCTTCCCGCAGACGCTGGTCCTGCGCTATTCACGCTTCGAGCCGGCAGACCGGCGGCAGCCGACGGTTGCCGACGACTACACCCGCTGGTTCCTGGCGCGACTGAAGACGCTCGAACCGCTGCTCTCGCAGCAGGCCTTCCTGTGCGGCGAGCGCTTCACCGCGGCCGATGTCTCGGTCGGCTATGCACTGATGCTGGCCGAGCACCTCGGCCTCCACGTTCACTTCAAGCCGGCGGTGGCGGCCTACTGGAAGAGATTGCAGCAGCGCGATGCCTACCGGCGCGCCCTGCAGGCCCAGCTGTCAGCCGCCCGCGCACAGGGGGTGGCCACCGTGGCGGCGTCCGATACCCTGCCGCCGGATCCGGCCTGACTCGCCAAGGCCCGGACCCTCACGTCCCGCAGAACGTCTGATAACAGGCAGTCAGGCTGGCCGGGGCGGGCTGGGCATAGTCGGCGAGTGCCGGGTCGTCGTCGTACGGGCGACGGATCGCGGCCAGCAGCTGCTCGAACGGGGCCAGGTCGCCGGCGGTGGCAGCGGTGAGCGCCTCTTCGACGCGGTGGTTGCGCGGGATGACGAGCGGATTGACCTGGCGCATGCGCGCGGCCCGGTTCGCAGCCGCTTCATCGACGGCACCGGTGTCGATGCCCGCGCAGCGCCCGCGCCAACGAAGCAGCCAGGCGTCGAGCCCGTCGGTCTGGCCGAACAGCGCACGCAGGCGCGCCGCCTCGGCATCTTCGGCGGCATCCGCCAGGTAACGCCATGCGAGGGTGAAATCAACCGACTGGCTGTGCAGCAGGTCGAGCCAGTCGTGTACGAGTCCGGCATCCGCGTCAGGGCCGTCGGCTGCCGGAGCGGCAGCCGGGAGGCCGCTCACCGCGGTCGATCCGGCGCCGTCGGCATCGGACAGGCCGAGCTTGGCCCGCTGTCCGGCCAGCAGCGCCGCCGCATGCAGCGGACCGAACTCGCCCAGCGCGCCGCTGGCCTGTTCGATCGCACGCCGGATCGACGCCTCGTCGTCGGGATCGTCGGCGATCAGCGGCAGCAGGGTCTCAGCCAGCCGGGCCAGGTTCCACTGGGCGATGCCGGGCTGGTTGCGGTAGGCATAGCGGCCTCCCTGGTCGATGCTGCTGAACACCGCAGCCGGGTCGTAGGCTTCCATGAAGGCGCACGGACCATAGTCGATCGTCTCGCCCGAGATCGTCATGTTGTCGGTATTCATCACGCCGTGGATGAAGCCGACATTCATCCACTGTGCGATCAGCAGCGCCTGGCGCCGGACCACCGACCGCAGCAGTTCGAGATGGCGATCGTCGCGCCCGGCAAGCGACGGATCGTGGCGCACGATGGCATGGTCGGCGAGCTGGTGCAGCCGCTCGACGTCCTGGCGCGCGGCGAAGAACTGGAAGGTACCCACGCGCAGGTGGCTGGCCGCGACGCGGGTCAGCACCGCCCCGGGCAAGCGCGTCTCGCGGAAGACCGTCTCCCCGGTCGCCGCCACGGCCAGCGCGCGCGTGGTCGGGATGCCGAGCGCGTGCATCGCCTCGCTGATCAGCACCTCGCGCAGCATCGGTCCGACCGCCGCCCGGCCGTCGCCGCCGCGCGAGAACGGGGTGCGTCCGGAGCCCTTGAAGGCAATGTCGCGCCGCGCGCCGTGGCGATCGACCAGCTCGCCGATCAGCACCGCCCGCCCGTCACCGAGCTGGGGGGAAAAACCGCCGAACTGATGCCCGGCATAGACCTGCGCCACCGGCTGCGCGTCCGGCGGCAGGCGGTTGCCGGCAAACAGTGCAGCACCGTCCGCACCGCTCAGCGCCTGCGGATCGAGCCCCAGCTCGCGCGCCAGCGGCTGGTTGAGGTAGAGCAGACTCGGCTGCGCCACCGGCACCGGCTGCGTCGGCACATGAAAACCCGCCATCGTGCGGGCAAAGGTGTTGTCGAAGCCAAACGGTTGCATCGATGGTGGGCCGAAAACGAACAGGGGCCGAGTGTGCAACAGCACCCCTGCCCCCGCTGTGACCGCGGTTGTCGGCGGGACCGCCGCTCAGGGAACCGGGTTTCAACCTGGAAACCCTCCGTGCCCCTCCGTGCCTCCGTCACTCCGTGTTGAAGGCCTCTGTCGCCGGGTCAACCGGCGGATGTCAAGCCGAACCGCTCATCACGGCGGCGGCAACTGCTCGGGCAGCGTGCCGGCATCTTCGCCGCACGGTGACCTCCATTCGCGCAGCAGCAGCTCGAGCTGCGCATCGCCATCGCGCTGGGCCCGCTCGATCAACGCGCCGACATTGGCATCGTCGACCTTCTCACGGCCGCGGCCGGCGCGCAGTTCGCGGTAGATCGCATCGATGTCGGCGGAAGACGAAGTCGCATCGGTCATTGGGTCGGCTCCTGTTCATGCGTGGCCGGTCCGGACCATCCGGGCGGCTGCCCCGGTAGGAGCAGGCCGGTCGCCGCCGGTTCCCCGCCGCGCGCCGGCCACCGAATGCCGGACAGCGCTGCTACAGACCCGAGCCGGCGCGCGCGGCAGAGGGCGGCACCCGCCGCAGTGGCGCGCCACCCGGCACGGCCGCATGGCGGCGCGCCCAGCGGCCGATGCTGTCCTGCACCCGATCCCAGCACGAGCGGTCGTACTCGAGCGCAGTGAACAGGTTGTCCTTGGTCGGACGGGTGCGGCGCGCGGTACCGACCAGGCGTTCGATCTCGGCGCGATTGGCCTCGGACCAGCCGGCAACGTCGTCGAACCGGGTATCGAGGCGCTGGAACAGGATGCCGTGCTGCAGTTCGGCGGCCTTGAGCGAGCCGCGCTCGACAGCGCGGACGAAGATGCGTGCCTGCGCGTCGCCGAGCACCTCGATGCACAGCTCGAGGTGCCAGCCGGCAAGGCGCTGCAGGGGGGTGATCGAAGGTAGATCCGGATTCAATTGAAACGTGGCCATGGCCCATTATTTGCCGGCACTGCGCGAATCCGTGCATCAATGCGTATCAGAAGTCGCCGCAGGCCACACCGTTTCGCGTGGTGACCACCCGCATCGGCCACCGGTCGGCGCCGCGGGTTGCGGCCTCACCCGCGCCCCAGGCCTCAGTACGGCTCTCCCACGTAGGGCATGGCGAGCGCCCGCTGTGCATCCTCGTTGCGGCGCAGGAATTCGAGTTCGGTTTCCTGCAGGCGCTGGTCGATCTCGGTCTGGTCCGGGAAGCGGTGCAGCAGATTGGTCAGCCACCACGACAGTCGGGTGGCGCTCCAGACGCGCCTGAGCGCGGTCTGCGAATAGGCATCGAGGCCGTGCGTCGAGCCGCTGCCGAAGAATTCGATCAGTCCGCGCGACAGGTAGTGAACGTCCGAGAAAGCCAGGTTCAGTCCCTTGGCGCCGGTTGGCGGCACGATGTGGGCCGCGTCGCCGACCAGGAACAGATTGCCCCAGCGCATCGGTTCGGCAACGAAGCTGCGAAGCGGCGCGATCGACTTCTCGATCGACGGTCCGGTCTGGATCTGAGCGGCGATGTCCGGGCCCATGCGCGTGGTCAGTTCGCTCCAGAAGCGGTCGTCGCTCCAGTCTTCCGGCCGGTCGGTCAGCGGGCACTGCACGTAGTAGCGGCTGAGCATCGGGTTGCGTTGCGAGCACATCGCGAAGCCGTTCGGATGGTTGGCGTAGATGATCTCGGGCACCGGTGGCGTGCGCGACATGATGCCGAGCCAGCCGAAGGGGTAGACCTTCTCGAAGGTCCTGAGCACGCGGCGCGGGATCGTCGCGCGGCTCACGCCGTGGAAGCCGTCACAGCCGGCGATGAAATCGCCGTCGACCCGGTGCAGGACGCCGTCCTTGCGGTAGGTCGCCCAGGGCCTGCTGCTCTCGACCCCGAACAGTTCGACATCGGCCGCCTCCTCGACGATCACGCCGCCGGCGGCGTCGCGCGCCTTGTACAGCTCTTCGGTGATCGCGGTCTGGCCGTGGGCCATCATGGTGCGGCCGGTGTGCTTCCTGACGTCGATGAAGAACTGCTCGTGGCCGGCCCAGACGATGCCGGTGCCGTTGTGCACGCTGCCTTCGGCGTCGAGCCGGGCGCCGAGTCCGTGTTCCCGCAACATGCGCACGGTGCCATCCTCGAGCACGCCGGCGCGGATGCGCTGCAACACATGACTGCGCGGCGAGCGCTCGAGAACGATGCTGTCGACGCCGGCGCGGTGCAGGATGTGCGACAGCATCATGCCCGCCGGGCCTGCGCCGACGATGATGACCTGGGTGCGGCTGGTGCTCATGCTGGCGGACTTCCTTGGCTCGAGTTGGCAGGGGTTTGCGCACTGTAGGCCGATGCCGAAGTGCGAGCACGCCGCACCGCACCCCGGCCGAGGCCGCGCTGGGCGGCTTGCGCACAGGCGGCTGCCGATGTTGCCCCGCTGCGAGGGTCCACCACGGGTAAGTCCGGGGTCCGTCGAAGCCGCTCAATGGCTAATCTGGTAACCGGTTTCTCGGCGATCCGACATTGTTCTCCCACAAGTCGCACCGGACACGGGCTTTTTTTTGGATCGTCGAGTAACCGGTTACCCACTCATCGGAGACAGTTGATGCAGATCTCGAAAGCCCTTGCCCACCCGGTCGGTCGCCGCCCCCTGCTGGCCGGGTTCGGCAGCCTGCTGGTTGCCGCGGCCGTCACCCTGCAGGCACCGCTCGCGCAGGCCGCGGACAAGAAGACGCTCGTCATCGGCATGGACATCGGCGACGGCCGCACCTACGATCCGGCGCGCCAGGCGGACCTGTCGCCGCCGCTCACCCTTGGTGCGGTCTACGAGCAGCTGGTGACGCTCTCGTCGGACAACCTGGGCCAGGTCAAGCCGATGCTGGCGCAATCGTGGGTTTTCGACGAGGCCAAGGGCGCCTGGATCTTCAAGCTCAAGCCGGGCGTGAAGTTCTGGGACGGTCAGCCGCTGACTGCCGACGACGTGAAGTTCTCGCTCGACCGCCTGATGAACGTCAAGGACCAGCCGAGCGCCGACGCCGCCAATCTGCAGCGTGTCACGGCCGTCGATCCGCTGACGGTCGAGATCCAGCTCAAGGTGCCGGCGCCATCGAACCTGATCGACCTGACCGGCACCGTCTTCTCGATCTATTCGAAGAAGATGGTCGAGGCGCAGGGCGGCACCAGCGCCCCTGACGCCAAGGAGAAGGACAAGGCCACCGCATGGCTGAATGCCAACTCGGCCGGCACCGGCGCCTACCGGATGGTGAGCTGGGAGCGCAATGCGCAGGTGGTGCTGGCGCGCAACCCCCATTACCACGGCGGTTCGGTTCCGTTCGAACGCATCGTCATCCGCCACATTTCCGACGGCGCCGCCCAGCTGCTCGCGGTGCGGCGTGGCGACATCGACATCGCGATGAACCTCAATGCCGAGCAGCTCGATACGCTGGCGGGCAACAAGGACGTGTCGATTTTGCGCACCAACAGCATCGACACGATGCTGATGACGATGACCAGCAACTCGGCGATGAATCCGGCACTGGCCAATCCGAAAGCGCGTCAGGCAGTGGCCGCGGCCATCGACTACGACGGTCTGATCAAGGGTCTGGTGGGCGGCTACTCGCAGCGCCCGCCGTCGTTCATCCCGATCGGCGCCGCTGGCGTGACCGAGGCCTCGGCCCGTTCGATCGGCTACAAGGAGGATCTGGACAAGGCGCGCCGCCTGTTGAAGGAAGCCAACCTGGCCGACGGGTTCACCTTCGAGCTGATCTATCCCAACACGCCGTACTTCGCGACCACCTTCCAGCTGATTGCCCAGAAGATCCAGTCCGATGTCGGCCGGGTGGGCATCAAGATCGACCTCAAGCCGATGGATGCAGTCAACTGGCGCACCCAGTTCAACACCGGCAAGGCGCAGGCGGTGCTGGCATTCTGGACCGCCACCGCACCCAACCCCTACATCTGGGCCAGCGCCTCGGTGCAGCGACTGGCCAAGCGGATGTACTGGGAACCGTCGGCCGAGATCAACGAACTGGTCGAGAAGGCGCGTGCCGAGCCCGACATGGGCAAGCAACAGGCGATGTATGCCAGGTACCAGCAGGCGCTGATCGACCAGGCCAACTACGTGATGCTGCTGCAGCCGATCTACCGGGTTGCGGTGCACAAGGGCGTGACCGGCGTCGAGCCGACCGCCAACATCTGGAAGCTCGACATGAAGAAGATCCGTCCGACCGCGCAATAGGTCGGGCCGACGACAGGAACGGACGAAGGACCCGAGATGCGCTATGTCGCCCAACGCCTGCTGGTCATGGCGCTCACCGCGCTGGCCGCCACGATGGTGATCTTCCTGATCTCCACCACCGTGCCAGGGGACCCGGTGCTGGCGCAGCTCGGCGACCTCGCCGCTGCCGATCCCGACATCGTCCGGTCGTTCCGCGAACGCTGGCGCCTCGACGATCCGGTGTTCGTCCGCTACTGGACCTTCCTGACCCACCTGGTCCAGGGTGACCTGGGGATGTCGATCTCGACCCAGCGCCCGGTGATGGATGACATCCGCCAGTACGCGCCGGCAACCATCGAGCTGGCCACCAGCGCCTTCCTGCTGTCGCTGCTGATCGGCATCCCGCTCGGCATCGCCGCCGGGGTCTGGCGCGACAGCTGGCTCGACCACAGCGCGCGCCTGATCTCGCTGATCGGCGTATCCGCCCCGACCTTCTGGCTGGCCTTCATCGCACTGTCGGTGCTGTACGGCGGGTTGCAGATCGCGCCCGGCCCGGGCCGGCTCGACGTGATCTCGATTCCCCCCGACAGCATCACCGGCCTCTATACGATCGATGCCGCGCTGGCCGGCGACTGGGACACCTTCCGCGATGCGCTCGCCCACCTGGCGCTGCCGTCGATGGTGCTGGCAGCCGCGACGCTCGGCCTGATCACCCGCACCACGCGCGCCAGCATGCTCGACACGCTCGGTCAGGACTATGTGCGGGTGGCGCGCTCGAAAGGCCTGCGAGAACTGCGCATCGTGCTGCGCCATGCGCTGCCCAATGCGCTGCTGCCGATCGTCACCCTGGCCGGCATCGCCTACGCCATCCTGCTCACCGGCGCGGTCATGACCGAGACCATCTTCTCGTGGCCGGGCCTCGGCCGCTACACCTTCCGCAGCGCGGTCACGCTCGACGTGCCGGCGATCATGGGCATCACGCTGATCGTGGCGGTGGTGTACCTGATCATCAATTTCCTGACCGATCTGTCGTACCTCGTGCTCGACCCGCGGGCGACCAGTCGCTGAACGCCATGCGCAACAACTTCCGCCACAACCTCCGCCGCTATGGCCTGGCCGGCCTGGGCGGCTTTCTGGTCCTGCTGTGGGTGCTGATTGCGCTGGCTGCACCGCTGATCGCACCGGAGCCACCGGACGCAGTGGAAATTGCACGCCGGCTGCAGCCGCCCGGCGCTGGCCACTGGTTCGGCACCGACGCGCTCGGGCGCGACATTCTTTCGCGCGTCATCTACGGCGCACGCATCTCGCTCGTCGCCGGCATCGTGGTGGTGCTTGCCGGCGGCCTGATCGGCACGCTGATCGGCGGCATCTCGACCTACATCGGCGGCAAGGTCGAGGAAGCGATGATGCGACTCACCGATGTGGTGATGTGCTTCCCGCCGATGATCCTGGCGCTGGCGATCGCCGCCTCGCTCGGCATCGGCGTGGCCAACACCATCTTCGCGATGCTGGTGGTGTGGTGGCCCAAGTTTGCCCGCCTGACGCGCAGCGTGGTCATCGTGCAGCGCGGCCAGGAATATGTCGAGGCCGCGCGCGTGCTCGGCTACAGCCATGCCCGCATCTTCTTCCGCCATGTCATGCCGAATTCGCTCGGTGCGCTGATCGTGCTGTTCACGCTCGATGTCGGCACCGCGATCATCACCTTCGCCGGCCTGAGCTTCCTGGGTCTGGGCGTGGTGCCGCCGACCGCCGAATGGGGCGCGATGGTTTCCGAAGGTCGCGAACTGGTCGAGCAGTGGTGGGTCGCCACCTTCCCCGGCCTGGCCATCCTGTCGGTCGTGATCGGCTTCAACTTCTTCGGCGACGGCATCCGCGATTGGCTGGATCCGCGCTCGCTGAGCCGCTGAACAAGGAATCGCAGATGCAAATCGACGCTGCAGCCGAAATGCCGGTGATCGCCGCCACCGAACGCCAGCTCGGGCCGCTGCTGGAACTGCAGGACCTGCGCACGCAGTTCCGCATTGCCGGCGAGAACGCCAACGCGGTCGACGGGCTGAGCCTGTCGGTGCGCCCGGGCGAGGCGCTTGGCATCGTCGGCGAGTCCGGCTCCGGCAAGAGCGTCACCGCGCTGTCGATCATGCGGCTGCTGAGCGGGGTGCACACATTGTCCGGGCGGGTGATGTTCGACGGTCGGGACGTGCTGCGCATGTCGAACGGCGAACTGCGCGCCCTGCGCGGTGGCGATGTCTCGATGATCTTCCAGGATCCGATGACCTCGCTCAATCCGGTCATCCGCATCGGCCAGCAGCTGGTCGAGGGCATGCAGGCGCACGGTCGCTTCACCGACAAGCAGGCGCGTGCGCGGGCGCTGTCGCTGCTGCAGCGGATGCGCATCTCGTCGCCGGAGCGGGTGATGAACGGCTATCCGCACGAGCTCTCGGGCGGCATGCGCCAGCGCGTCATGCTGGCGATCGGCTTTGCCAACCAGCCGCGCCTGATCATTGCCGACGAGCCGACCACCGCCCTCGACGTCACGGTCCAGGCGCAGATCCTCGACCTGCTGAAGGAGGTCAGCCGCGAAGAAGGCACAGCGGTGATCCTGATCAGCCACGACCTCGGCGTGATCGCCGAGGTCTGCTCGCGGGTGGCGGTCATGTACGGCGGCGAGGTGGTCGAGGAAGGACCGACCCAGGAGCTGATGACCAACCCGCAGCATCCCTACACCTGGGCGCTGCTCAATGCCGCGCCGCACATCGACAGCGAGCCCGGTGCCGACCGGCACCTGCCGTCGATCGGCGGCATGCCGCCTGATCTGCTGAAGATGCCGAGCGGCTGCCGCTTCGCCGAGCGCTGCGCCCATCGCCAGCCGAAGTGCGCGCAGCATCCGCGGCTGGAGCCCTTGTCGCCCGGCCACCTGAGCCGCTGCTGGGTGACGCAGGCCGGCCACCCGCTCGGCGAAGCCGGTGTGCGCGGGACCGAAGCCACCGTCGCTGCACCCGCCCGCGTTGCGTCCGACCATGCCGTGCTGCTGGAGGTCAGCGGCCTGGTCAAGCATTTCGACGTGCGCGGCGACGGCCTGTTCACCCGGCACCGCAAGTTCCGCGCGGTCGACGGCGTGAATTTTTCGCTGCGTCGCGGCGAGATGGTCGGGCTGGTCGGCGAATCCGGCTGCGGCAAGTCGACGGTGGCACGCCTGCTGACCCGGCTGCACACGCCGACCGCGGGATCGATCCGCTACGAAGGCCAGGAGATCGCAGACGCATCGCCGCAGGCGCTGCGGCCGATGCGTCGGCGCATGCAGATGATCTTCCAGGATCCGTATGCCTCGCTCAACCCGCGCATGACGGTGGCGCAGATCCTGCGCGAGCCGATCCTGTTCCACCGGCTGGCAAACGGCAATGCCGACGCCGATCGGCAGGTGGCCGAACTGCTCGACAAGGTCGGCCTGCCGACGCGCTCGGGCACCAAGTATCCGCATGAGTTTTCCGGCGGCCAGCGCCAGCGCATCGGCATCGCACGCGCGCTGGCGGTGCGGCCGGAGATGATCATTGCCGACGAGCCGATCGCCGCGCTCGATGTCAACATCCAGGCCCAGATCATCAACCTGCTGCTCGACCTGCAGGCCGAGATGCACCTGACCTGCCTGGTGATCGCGCACGACCTGGCGGTCGTGCGTCACATCTCGGACCGCATCCTGGTCATGTACCTCGGCGTGATCGTGGAAACCGGCAGCGCCCATGCGCTGTTCGAGCGCCCGCTGCATCCCTACACCCGCTCGCTCATCTCGGCGATCCCGGTCCACGACCGGCGCAAGGTGCGGCCGGACCGCATCGCGCTGCACGGCGAGGTCGCCAGCAGCATGAATCCTCCCAGCGGCTGCCGCTTTCACACCCGCTGCCCGCACGCCCAGGCGGTGTGCCGCAGCGACATTCCCGAACTGCGCGAGGTCGAACCCGGCCGCCATTCGGCGTGCCACTTCGCGCTGGAGCTGGCATGACGCGCATCCTGCTGACGCACCCGGCACCGATCCGGCCGAACTACTTCCCACCGCAGGCGGTCGAGGCACTGGCGCGGCTCGGCGATCTGACGATCAACGAGGGCGACGCCGAATGGGGTGTCGACGAGCTGATCGCGCGCGGCCGCGATGCCGACATCATCGTCAACTACCGGGAGACGCCGGCAGAGGCTCGCATCTTCGATGCGCTGCCGAATCTGAAGGCGTGGGTGCGGGTGGCGGTCGACATCCGCAACATCGACCTCCCGGCAGCCAGTCGCAACGGCGTGCTCGTCACCCATGTCAGCGGCGTCTTCGTGACGGCGGTGGCCGAGTGGACCATCGCCGCGATGATCGAGGTCGGCCGGCGCTTCTCGGATTCGATCGCCGCCTACCGCGCCGGCCAGGCACCGCAGCCGGTGATGGGTCCCGAGCTGCACGGCGCCACCGTCGGCATCATCGGCTACGGTCGCATCAGCCGGCGCCTGGTCGAGCTGGCGCTGGCATTCGGCATGCGGGTGCTGGTCAGCGACCCCCATGCCCGGATCGACCGGATCGACATCGACCAGGTGAGCCTGGACGAATTGCTCGCCGCATCGGACCACGTGGTGTGCCTGGCGGTCGCCAACCGCGAGACCGAGAACCTGATCGACGCCAGCGTGCTGCGGCGGATGAAGCGCAGCGCCTACTTCATCAACCCGTCACGCGGCAATCTGGTCGACGAGGCCGCCCTCTGGCAGGCGCTCGAGGAGGGCTGGATCGCCGGCTGTGCACTCGACGTCGGACGCGCCGACGACCAGATGCCCGATCCGCGCATCGCTGCCCACCCGCGCGCCATCGCGACCCCGCACGTGGCCGGGCTGACGCCATCGCTGCACCAGCAGTCGGCCGAGGCGCTGGCGCAGGTGGCCGAGATCATTGCCGGTCGCTTGCCGGGCAATGCGCTCAATCCCGACCAGGCGACGAGGCTGCGGTCATGAGCGCCGCGCCCCGCCTGCCGGCCGGTGCCTGTGACTGCCACATGCACATCTTCGACCGGCGCTTCAAGCCGCTGCCGGATGCGATGTTTCGCGAAGCCAGCGTGACCGACTACCGCGCCCTGGCCGGGTCGCTCGGCATCGCGCGCACGGTGATCGTGCAGCCGAGCGGCTACGGCTTCGACAATGCCTGCACGCTCGACGCGCTGGCGCAGCTGGGCACCGCTGCGCGCGCGGTGGTGGTGATCGCACCCGACACCCCGCGGGTCGAACTCGACCGCCTCGACGCCCTCGGCGTGCGCGGCGTCCGCTTCATGCTGCTGCGCCCGGGCGGTCTCGGCTGGGCGCAGCTGCAACCGATGGCCGAAGCGGTGGCACCGCTCGGCTGGCACCTCAACCTCCAGTTCGACGGCCACGAGCTGCCGCAGCGGCTCGATGTCCTGCAGGCACTGCCGCTGCCGGTGGTGATCGACCATGTCGGCGCGTTCGTCGGCGGCGCGACGCCGCGCGATGCCGGCTTCCGCTCGCTCCTGGCGCTGCTCGAAGGCGGCAATGCCTGGGTCAAGCTGTCCGCACCCTATGCCTATCGGATGTCCGCCAGCGGGCATCCCGGCTACCCCGAGGTCGCGGCGCTGGTGCGGATGCTGGCGCGCACGGTTCCGGACCGCTGCCTGTGGGCGAGCGACTGGCCGCATGTCTCCGAGCCGGCGCTGGTGCCCGATACTGAGCTGGCAGCCAGCTTTCGCGCCTGGGTCGACGACGACGCCCTGTGGCGGCGCATCCTGGTCGACAACCCGCAGCGCCTGTATCGCTTCGCACCCGACACCCCACTGAACCCGCAGAGGACCACCCCTTGACACCGCCCAAGCAGCAACCCATCGGCCTGGCCCGCGGCCTGACCAATTACGGCGACCCGGACTTCTCGCTCTACCTGCGGCGCACCTTCGCCAAGCAGGCGGGCCTGTCCAGCGAGATGCTGAAGAAGCCGGTGGTCGGCATCGCCCAGTCGGCGAGCGGCTTCAATCCCTGCCACCGCTCCAGCCCGGAACTGGTCGAGGCGATCAAGCGCGGCGTGCTCGCCGCCGGTGGTCTGCCGCTCGACTTTCCGACCATCTCGCTCGGCGAGAGCTTCCAGAGCCCGACCTCGATGAAGTTCCGCAACCTGATGTCGATGGACATCGAGGAGATGGTGCGCTCCCAGCCGATGGATGCGGTGGTGCTGGTCGGCGGCTGCGACAAGAGCGTGCCGGCGCAGCTGATGGGTGCCGCCTCGGCCGACCTGCCGGCGATCCAGCTGGTGGTCGGACCGATGGTGCCGATGCCCTACCAGGGCGAGCGACTCGGCGCCTGCACCGACTGCCGGCGCTTCTGGGGCAAGTTCCGCGCCGGCGAGGTCACCGAGCAGGCGATCGACGACGTCGAAGGCAAGCTCGCCGTCACCGCCGGCACCTGCGGCGTGATGGGCACGGCCAGCACGATGGCCTCGATCGCCGAGGTGCTCGGCTTCTCGCTGCCGGGCACGGCGGCGATTCCGGCCATCCATTCGGATCGGCTGCGCGCCGCCGAGGCCAGCGGCAAGCGCGCGGTCGAACTGGCGCTGGCGCCGATCCGGCCGAGCCAGCTGATCACCGAGGCGTCGGTCGAGAATGCGCTGCGCGTGCTGCTTGCGATCGGCGGTTCGACCAATGCGCTGATCCACCTGACCGCGATCGCCGGACGCGCGCGGCGTCGGCATCTCGCTGAAGCGGCTCAACGAGCTGTCCGACACCACCCCGGTGCTGGTCGACCTGAAGCCGACCGGCAAGCACTACATGTCGGACCTGTATCGCCGCCGGCGGCATCGGCGCGGTGCTGCGCGAACTCAAGCCGCTGCTCAACCTCGACTGCATGACGGTGACCGGCGAGACGCTGCGCCAGCGCATCGAGCAGGAGGAGTCGAGCTGGGTCGACCATGCGATCGTGCACCGGCTGGCCGATCCGATCCTGCCGCAGGGCGGCCTGGCGGCGCTGTTCGGCAACCTGGCGCCGAACGGCGCGATCATCAAGCGCTCGGCGGCCGATCCGGCGCTGTTCGAGAAGACCGGCCGCGCCGTCGTCTTCGACTCGCTCGAGGACCTGTCGGCACGCATCGACGATCCCCAGCTCGACGTCGCCGCCGACGACTTCCTGGTGCTGCGCAACGCCGGGCCGACCAGCGCCTCCGGCATGCCCGAGGCCGGCTACCTGCCGATTCCGCAGAAGCTGCTCGCCGCTGGCGTGAAGGACATGGTGCGCATCTCGGATGCGCGCATGAGCGGCACCGCCTACGGCACCGTCGTGCTGCACGTCTCGCCGGAAGCGGCGGTCGGCGGGCCGCTCGCGCTGGTGCGCAGCGGCGACCGCATCCGGCTGTCGGTCAGCGAACGGCGGCTCGACCTGCTGGTCGACGAGGCCGAGCTCGAGCGCCGCCGCGCCGATCTGCCGCCGCCGCCGCCGCCGCCGTCGCGCGGCTATGCGCGGCTCTACCACAGCGCGACCCTGCAGGCCGAGGATGGCTGCGACTTCGATTTTCTGCGCGCCTGAACCGCCGAGGAGCCCCTGCATGAGCGAACCCCTTTCCGACCCTCGATCCCGCCATCGTCCGCACGCTGCAAGGCGTCAGCACCCCGACGATCACCACCATCCTGCTGAAGAAGGGCATCCGCAATGTGTGGATGCGAGGCTCGCGGCCACTGCACGGCGGCTCGCCGCGCCAGGTCGGGCGCGCCTTCACGCTGCGCTTCATCCCGGCGCGCGAGGACCTCGCGACGCCGGCCGCCTGGGCCTCGCCGCGTTCGACGCGGGCCGCGGTCGAAGCCATGCCGGCGGGCTGCATCGCGGTGGTCGGCGCCGACGCGCACACCGACTCGGGCATCTTCGGCGACATCCTGTGCCAGCGCATGGCGCTGCGCGGTGTCGCCGGGCTGGTCACCGACGGGGTGATCCGCGACATCAACGGCGTGATCTCGACCGGTCTGCCGGTGTGGGCGCAGGGCACCGCCGCCCCGGCGTCGGCATCCGGGCTGATCTTCGTCAACTGGCAGGAGCCGATCGGCTGCGGCGGTGTCGCGATCTACCCCGGCGACATCATCGTTGCCGACGACGACGGTGCGGTGGTCGTCCCCGAGGCCTGCCTCGACGAGGTGCTCGAGACCGGACCGGCGCAGGAAAGCCAGGAGAACTGGATCATGGATCAGGTGCGCCAGGGCGCCGAACTGCCGGGGCTGTACCCGCCGAACGCGCAAACCCTCGAGCGCTACGAAGCGTTCAAGCGCTCGGACCGCTGAGCCCGACCGATCGACCTCCAGGAACGCCCATGAAAGTCATCCTTCGCCGCTTCGCGCTGGGGCTCGCTGCCTGCGCAATTGCCGCCAGCGCCGCCGCCGCCGATCCCTACCCGGCCCGCCCGATCAAGCTGCTGGTCGGATTTCCGCCCGGCGGCGGTGTCGACATCGTGGCCCGCCTGATCGGCGCCGAGCTGCAGAAGTCGCTCGGCCAGCCGGTGCTGATCGACAACCGCGCCGGTGCCGGTGGCGGCCTGGCGGCCGAGGCACTGGCCAAGTCGCCCCCCGACGGCCACACGCTGCTGATGGGCAACACCGGCTCGCTGGTCATCAACCCGGCGCTGTACACGCGCATCAAGTACGACCCGAAGCGCGACTTCGCACCGATCGGCCTGGTCGCCACCAGCCCGCTCGCGCTGGTGGTGCACACGGGCGTGCCGGCCGAGACCGTCGGCGACCTGGTCAAGCGCTCGCTGAACAGCGACATCTATTACGGCACCGGCGGCAACGGCAGCATCTCGCACCTCGCGACCGAGCTGCTCAAGATGAGATCCGGCGCGCGCATGACGCATGTTCCGTACAAGGGCGGCTCGCCGGCGGTGGTCGACCTGCTGGCGCAGCAGGTGCAGCTGGTGGTCGACGGCGTGCCGCTGGTGGCCCCGCACGTCAAGGGCGGCAAGCTGCGCGCGCTGGCGGTGACGTCGGCGACCCGTTCGCCGCTGCTGCCAGAGGTGCCGACGCTGGTCGAGGCCGGCTATCCGGATCTGGTGCTGACCGCCTGGTACGGCGTGGTGGCGCCGGCCGGCACGCCACCGGAGGTGATCGCCGCACTGAACAAGGCCTTGAATGCGATCACCAGCGACCCGGCGGTGCGCGACCAGCTGCGCGCCCAGGGCAGCGAAGCGGTCGGGGGCACACCGGCGCAGTTCGCCGACTTCCTGAGCCGCGAGCTCGACCGGTGGTCCGGCGCGGTCAAGGCGTCCGGCGCCAAGGTCGACTGAGGCTGACACGGGACTGCCCATGGCAACGCCGGACGTCACCCCTGCCGCGGCGAGAACCCGGGTTCGGCGCGCCAACACCAGCGCTGCGACGGTGCGCGACGTCGCCCGCGAGGCGGGGGTCTCGGTGGCCACCGTCTCGCGCGTCCTGAATGGCAAGACCACGGTGGCGCAGGACGTGCGGGCCGGTGTCGAACGCGCCTTCGCCCAGCTCGGCTACACCCCGCATGCGGCGGCCCGGGCGCTCGCCACCCAGCGTTCCTCCACCATCGGCGCGATCGTGCCGACGCTCGAGGAGCTGAACTTCTCGGTCGGCGTCAACAAGCTCCAGCAGCGCGTCAACGAAGCCGGCTACACCCTGCTGCTGGCCAGCTCGAACTACGATCCCGACGAGGAGCTGCGCCAGGTGCGGGCGCTGGTGGCGCACGGCGTGGCCGGCATCCTGATGGTCGGCGCTCGCCATGCGAGCGAGGTCTACCGGCTGCTCGACGCGCGCCGGATTCCCTACGTCAACACCTGGGTGCTGGATGACAAGGCGCCGTGCGTCGGTTTCGACAACCATGCGATCGGTCAGACGCTGGCCAATCACCTGCTCGACCTGGGGCATCGCAGCTTCGGCGTGATCGCACAGGAATCGCCCGAGAGCGACCGGGCCGCGATGCGCGTGGCCGGCATCGCCGAGGCGCTGGCAGCGCGCGGCGTGGCCGCGCCGCGCTGCAGCTTCATCCGCCGCTCCCACACCATCGTCGATGGTCAGCATGCCTTCCAGGCGCTGATGGAGGTGCCGCAGCGACCGACCGCGGTCATCTGCGGCACCGACACGCTGGCCTTCGGCGCGCTGGTGCAGGCGGCGGCCATGGGCATCCGCGTGCCGCAGGATCTGTCGGTGACCGGCATCAACGATGTCGAGTTCGCCGCCCATCTCTCGCCGCCGTTGACCACGATCCGGCTTGCGGCCGACGAGATCGGCCAGCGCGCCGCCGAATACCTGCTCGGCCGCATCGGCAGCCATCCGGTGGCCGAGGCGACGCGCATCCCGTTCAGCCTGATCGTGCGCGGCAGCACGGCAGCGGCGCCGCGCGGCTGAAGCGGCGGCCGGGCGGCCGGGTGGCCGGGCCGGTCAGACCGCCAGCAGGCGCCGCGCCTCGGTCGCGACGGCTTCGGCAGTGATACCGAAATGCCGGTACAGGGCATCGGCCGGCCCGGAGGCGCCGAAACCGCCCATGCCGACGAAACCACCGCGCTCGCCGAGCCAGCGGTCCCAGCCGAAGCGCAGCGCCGCCTCGCAGGCCACCCGCACGCCGCCGGCCTGGCCCAGCACGCTGGCGCGGTAGGTGGCGTCCTGCGCCTCGAACAGTTCCCAGCTCGGCATCGAGACCACCGCCGTGGCGATGCCGTCGGCCTGCAGCGCCTGGCGCGCTGCCAGCGCCAGCACCACCTCCGAGCCGGTGGCGAGCAGCGTCACCTGCCGCTCGCCGGCGTCGGCCTCGGCCAGCACATAGGCACCGCGGCGCGACAGGTTGCCCGGGGTGTGGACGCGCCGCACCGGTGGCAGCGACTGGCGCGCGAAGACCAGTGTGCTGGGCCCGCTGCGGTGCTCGAAGGCGATCTCCCAGCACTCCGCCGCCTCGATCGCATCGGCCGGTCGCAGCACCAGCATGTTCGGCATCGCGCGCAGCGAGGCCAGGATCTCGACCGGCTGATGGGTCGGACCATTGCGCCCGATGCCGATCGAATCGTGGCTGAAGACGAACTTCACCGGCAGTCCCATCAGCGCGGCCATCCGCATCGCCGGTCGTTCGTAGTCGGAGAAGGCGAGGTAGGTCACCGCCAGCGGCACCACACCGCCGTGCGCGGCCATGCCGTTGGCCATCGCGCCCATCACATGCTCGCGCACGCCACAGTGCACATAGGCGCCGCTGCGGTCGACGGCGGTGAAGGCGCTCAGGCCGCGCTTGTGACTGGTCGGCGCCTCCAGGTCGGCGCAGGCGACCATCCGTTCGGGCATGCACCCGACCAGCGCCTCGTTGATCTCGGCCGAGATGAAGACGCCGCTGGCCAGCGGTTCGGCTTCGAGGGCACGGCGCTTGTAGTCGAGCAGGAGGTCGCGAAGCGCTCCCGGCAGTTCGCCGGCCAGCACGCGCTCGAATTCGGCACGCTGCGGTGCCGGCAGCGCAGCCACCCGCGCGGCCCAGGCTTCGCGATCGCTGCGGTGGCGCGCACCGGCGGCGCGCCAGGCCGAGCGCACCTCGGACGGCACCTCGAACGCGGCATGGTTCCAGTCGAGATCGCGCCGGGCCTGCTCGGCGTCGTGCTCGAACAGCCGCGCACTGTGACCGCCGCGCTGGCCCTGCAGGCGGGCGATGCCGTTGGCGATGATCGTGCGGCAGGCGATCATCGACGGTCGGTCGTCGACACGCGCAGCGTCGATTGCCGATGAGACGGCTTCCAGGTCGTGCCCGTCGACCTCGACCACGTGCCAGCCTGCGATGCGAAAGCGCGCCGAAACGTCTTCGCTGATCGACAACTCGGTGGCGCCGTCGTCGGTGATGCGGTTGTCGTCCCAGAACAGCGTCAGCTTGCCCAGGCGCAGGTGGCCGGCAAGCGAGATCATCTCCTGGCCGACGCCCTCCTGCAGGCAGCCGTCGCCGACGAAGGCCCAGGTGCGGTGATCGACCAGATCGGATCCGAAGCGCGCATTCAGCGACGCCTCGGCCACTGCCATGCCGAAGGCGTTGGCGATGCCCTGACCGAGCGGTCCGGTGGTCACCTCGATGCCCGACGCAGGGTCGTATTCGGGATGCCCTTCGCAGCGCGAGCCGAAATCGCGGAAGGTGCTGATCTGCTCGATGCCCATGCGCTCGTAGCCGCTCAGGTGCAGCAGCGCGTACAGCAGCATCGAGCCGTGGCCGTTGGACAGCACGACGCGGTCGCGATCCGGCCAGGTCGGGTCGGCCGCGTCGAATTTCAGGTGCCGCGTGTACAGCGCGGTTGCGATCTCGGCCATGCCGAGCGGAACGCCCTGGTGCCCCTCGCCGGCACGCACGATGGCGTCGATGGCGAGAAAGCGGATGGCGTCGGCGAGCTGGTTCGGCATCAGTGGATCAGCATGCCGCCGTTGACATCGAGCGTGACGCCGGTCAGGTAGCCCGACAGGTCGCTTGCCAGGAACACCACGCAGCCGGCGACGTCGTCGGGGTTGCCGATCCGGTTCAGCGGAATGCCTTCCAGGATGCCCTTCATGCGGTCCTCGGGGATCAGCCCCTTGTTGATGTCGGTCGCGATCAGGCCCGGTGTGACGCAGTTGATGCGCACGTTGTCGATGCCGTACTCGCGCGCCATGGCGCGCGCCAGCCCGAGCACCCCTGCCTTGGCAGCCGAATAGTGCGGGCCGCCCAGGATGCCGCCGCCGCGCTGCGCGCTGACCGACGAGATGCACACGATCGAGCCCGACTGCTGTTCCCGCATCGTCGGCAGGACCGCCTGCGACATGTACAGCGTGCCGCGCAGGCTGACGTCCAGTACCGCGTCGTAGTCGGCGCCGCTGATGTCGAGCGTCTTGCGCGGCTGGGTGATGCCGGCGTTGTTGACCAGGATGTCGATGCGGCCGAAGCGGCTGCGGATCTCGGCGGCGGCTGCATCGCAGGACCCCTTGTCGGTGACGTCGGCCACCAGGCCGAGGTGACCGTTGCCCAGGCGCGCCGCGGCGGTCGATGGCTCGGCCCGTGCGAGATCGAGGATCACCACGCGCGCGCCTTGTTCAGCCATCTGCCGCGCGGTGGCAAAACCCAGGCCGTTGAGGCCGGCACCGCCGGTGATGACGGCAACCTTGTCCTTGAGCAGCATCGTTCGGTCTCCAGTGAATGAGGGGTGGAAAGACCGCCATCTTCGGTTCGGCGGCCGCAGCCAACAAGCGATGTCTTTTCAGCCTAAGATGACAAACTTTCATGTCAACGCCGGGTACTCCCGATGCCGTATCTGCCGCCCACGGCCGCGCTGCAGGCCTTCGAGGCGGTCGCTCGCCGGCGCAGTTTTGCCATGGCAGCGGCCGAGCTGAACCTGACCGCGTCCGCTGTCAGCCACCAGCTGGCCCGGCTGGAGGCGCAGCTCGGCGTGCGCCTGCTCGAACGCAGCCCTCACGGGGTGCGCCTGAGTCCGGTCGGACAGGGCTACCTGGAACGGGTGTCCGGCGCGCTGGCGGCGATCTCGCTCGCCACCGACGACCTGAAGCAGGGGGTGGCGAACAGCCTGTATGTGCACTGCTCGCCGAGCCTGGCGACGCTGTGGCTGATGCCGTGCCTGCCGTCGTTCGCCCAGGCCAATCCGCACATCGCACTGAATCTGTCGGCCGCGCCGTCGCACACCGACTTCGCGCTCGGCCCGGCCGACGTCGACATCCGCTACGGGACACCGCGCTGGCCGGAGCTGGTGGTCGAGCCGCTGTTCGAGGAGCGCATCCTGCCGCTGGCCAGCCCGGCCTTCATCCGCGCGCACCGGCTGCAGCGCCCGGATCAGCTGCGGATGGCGCCGCTGATCCAGAGCAACGTCAGCGTGGTGCAGTGGACCGACTGGTTCGCCGCCCACAGCGACCAGCGCCCGCCCGAGCGCTTCACGCTGCGCTTCGACCGCGCCCAGATGGCGATGGAGGCGGCGGTGCTCGGACTCGGCGTCGCCCTCGAAAGCGCCACCCTGGCGGGTCGGCTGATCGAGCAGGGCGCGCTGCGGCCGGTGTTCGGCTACGAGCGGGCGGTGCGGGTCAAGGCGCACTTTGTCGTCTACCCGGCGCGGCATGCCCGGCGGCCCGCCGTCGAAACCTTCCTGACGTGGCTGCATTCCGAAGCGGCCCGGTCGGATCCGACGCGCAGTCGTCGTGAGCGGCGGCCGGGCACGCCCTCCGAGCCCATGTGATGCCTGCTTGCCACACCGAGCCCGGCATGGCGGGCGCGACGCGGGCAGCAGCGGTTATCGTTGCCACCCCTGGTAAACCCGCATGCCGGCATGAACAAACCCCAACCCCTGCTCGGCATTGCGCTCGTGATCGGTGCGGCCAGCTGCTTCGCGACGATGGACACGACGGTGCGCTACGTCGGCGCGTACTTCTCGGTCGCGCTGGTGCTGTGGACCCGCTACGGTCTGCACGCGGCGATCATGACGGTGTGGATCGCGGTGTCGAAGCAGCGTTCGTTCCGCAGCGCCAATCCGATGTTCCAGATCGCGCGCGGTGCGCTGCTCGCGTTCTCTTCCTCGATGGCGTTCGCCGCGTTGCGACGCATGCCGGTGGCCGAGTTCACCGCGATCGTCATGCTGACACCGGTGATCGCCACCCTGGTGGCGCGGGTCTGGCTGAAGGAGAGCATCTCGCCGCTGCGCTGGGCGCTCGTCTTCGGCGGCTTCCTGGGCGCGCTGATCGTCATCCGTCCGGGCAGCGGCCTGATCGGCTGGGCGGCGTTGCTGCCGCTGGCGGCCTCGTTCTCGAATGCGGCGTTCCAGATCATGACCAGCCGCTACGCGCCGCACGAGGATCCGATCACCACCAATTTCTACACCGGCGCCACCGGCATGGCGATCGCGACCCCGATCCTGCTGGCGAGCGTCGCCGATCCGATCGAGCGGCTGCTGGAGGCGCCCGGTTCGCAGGTCGGTGCCCTGATGGCGCTGGCCGCGCTCGGCACCACCGGTCACCTGTTGCTCATCATGGCGCTCGGCAAGGCGCCGGCATCGACGCTGATGCCGTTCCAGTATGTGCAGCTGGCGGTTGCCGCGCTGGCCGGGTTCGTCGTCTTCGGCGTCGTGCCCGACGGCTGGGGCTGGATCGGCATGGCGATCATCGGCGTGTGCGGTGCCGCCAGCGCCTGGCTCAATGTGCGCGCGGCGGCGGCCAAGCACCCGCCGGTGACGGCGGTGCAGGCCGGTACGGTGGCCGAGTAACGCGACCCCGGCCGCTGGCACGGGGTCGCCGCCGGCCCGCGCCGCCGGTGCGGCGGCGCGGACCGCTGCTGTCACGGCGTCACAGGGTCGAGCAGGTGTAGCTCTGGGCCAGGTTGATGTCGCCGCTGCCCTTGTAGCGCGGATAGGCCGGGTAGTCGCACAGCGGCCGGGTCCGACCCGGCACGCCGACCGTGTCGGCCACCGTCTGCGGCGGCGGCGCGACGCCCTTCTCGACCCAGTTCTCCAGCGTCGTCAGCGAATCCCAGGCGGCGTTGTAGACGCTGCTCACCGCATGACCATAGCCGGGGATCTCGTAGTAGCGCACGAACGAATCGACGGCGGCCGCGCCCATCGTGGCGCGGATGCGGTCGTGGTACTGCGCGGTGGCACGCGTGCTGACCAGGGCATCGTGCGATCCATGGGCCATCAGGATCTTGCCGCCCTTGCTGCGGAAGGCCGACAGGTCGGTCTTGGTGACATCCTGGATGGCGGTCAGCGCGACGATCCGCGCCTGCAGTGCACCCGGGTTCTGCGGATCGACGCTCAGCGAGTTGTAGTTCGCATCGCGCGTCACGAAGTAACGGATCCACTGATCCCAGAAGGTGCTGCCGTACGGCGGCGTGGTGGCGCCGACCGGCGGCATCGGATGCGCCGGCTGCTCGGTACCCAACGCCAGCGTCAGCACCGTCGGCTGCACCGCGCTTGCATTCGGCACGCCGAAATCGGTGCCCCAGGTGTTGAAGCCGGGATAGCCGGTCTCTCCGGTGGCCAGCGCATAGCTCAGCTGCAGCGGCGTGTCGAAGGTCTTGAAGGTCGTGATCTGCGCATCGGACAGGCAGGTGTCGCCGGCATCGACGCCGCCAGCACAGCGCAGCGGCGCGCCGGCAAGCATCGCGGTCGCCGGATCGAAGCTGGCATTGCAGGCGCGCACATTGCTGATCAGACCGTCGGCAACCCCGTCGAGCGTGTCGCAAGCCGCCAGCGAGGCATCGAGCAGCAGCTTGCGCTTGGCGCGGTTCGGGTAGGCGCCGGGTTGCGCCATCTGGCGCGTGACGCGGCCGAACTGCAGGTCGAGGCTGGCGGCGTTCCAGGCCGGATAGAGCGCAATGGCGCCGTCGAAATCGGCCGGCCAGTTGGTGGCAGCGATCAACGCCTCGCGGCCGCCAGTCGAACCGCCGGCGAAGTAGGTCTTCTGCGGTGCCGCGGCGTAGCGCAGCCTGATCAGTTCGTGGGCCACATCGCGCGTCTTCTTGATCGCGTCGCCGGAGAAGTTCTTCAGCGCTTCGTCGTTCAGGCCGAAGCGGCCGTCGCGGCTGCCCGTGGCATCGGCCTGGTGCCCGGAATCGCTGCCGAAGGTCGCATAGCCGCGGCCGAGCGGAATCGGCTGATCGGCCGGACCGGCCGGCACATTGCCGGTGCCGGTGGCGATCGTGCCGTTGTAGCCGCCGCCGCCGAACATCAGCGCCTTGTTGTTCCAGGCCGTCGGCAGGTTGAGCTGGAACAGGATCTTCGGCGCGGTGCTGTCGACCGGCGCGATGCTGCCGAGCACCTTGCAATATTCGCCGACCGCGCCGGTCCCGGTACCGGCGGCCGGGACCACGGTTGCGCTGGTGACCACCGCGCCGGTCGTCGGCAGACCGATCGCCGCGCTGGCCACCGTCTTGCCGGTCAGGTCGGCACAGCCGAGTGGCTGCGCGACCGGCGAGTCGCCGTCGCCGCCGCCGCATCCGACCATCAGCATGCCGCTGCCGAGCAGACCCACCAGCGGCAGCAGTCGCCGCGTCCTTGCGTTGTCGTTCATCTTTTCTCCGAGGATGGTGCTTCGAGGTACCCGCCGCCGTCTCATGCGGCGCGTGAGGTCGTCGATTGAACGGGGTGGCAGCCGAATCGGCCATCGGCATACACCCTTGTGTCGTCGGCCCGACGGGCCGGTCGGACAGCAGCGATTCAATCGCCGCCATTGACGATGGCGATGCCACCGGCTGTCCGCCTCGTGCATCATCACGCCCGCTGCAGGCCACCCGAGGACACCCATGCCCGCCCCCGACATCAGCTTCGATCAGTTCCGCAACGACATGCTGGCCGCCGGCTTCGACGAGGTGCTGGAACGCGCCTGGGAGCCCGATGCGGTGGCGCCGACCCACAGCCACCCGTTCGAGGCGAATGCACTGGTGGTCCAGGGTGAGATGTGGCTGGCCGAACAGGGCGGGAGCGAGCGCCGGCTGCTGCCCGGCGACCGCTTCCACCTGCAGGCCGACGTGCCGCATGCGGAACGCTACGGCCCGCAAGGCGCCACCTACTGGGTGGCCCGCCGGGCCGGCTGACGGCGGGCCCGGCCGCCCTGATTGCGTTCAGGCGGCCTGCAGGCGGGCCGTCGTGTCCACCGATGCGCGCTCGCGCAGCCAGCGGGTCGCGGCATCCGATTCGAGCGGTCGCGCAAAGTAGTAGCCCTGCCCCTTGTCGCAGAGCAGTTCGGCCAGCAGCGCCGCCTGCTGCGGCGTCTCGATGCCCTCGGCAACGGTCTGCATCTTCAGGCTGCGCGCGACGCGCACCGTGGCCTCGACCAGCACGCGGTGATGCGGACTCGATTCGAGCTGCGACACGAACGAGCGGTCGATCTTGACCACATCGATCGGCAGCAGGTGCAGGCTCGACAGCGACGAATAGCCGGTGCCGAAGTCGTCGAGCGAGATCCGGATGCCGAGCGCCTTCAGTTCGTGCAGCCTCGCCTGCACCTGCGGATCCTGCGCGGCCATGCTCTCGGTCACCTCCAGCTGCAGGCGCGATGCCGGCAGCCCGGTGGCGCGCAGCACCTCGTCCACCTGCCTCACGATGGCGGCCTGCTCGAGCTGCGCAGCCGACAGGTTGACCGACAGCAGCGACGGCGCTGCCGGGCCGAGCGTGCGCTGCCACCCGACCATCTGCTCGCAAGCGCTGCGCAGCACGAAGTCGCCGAGCGGCACGATCAAGCCGGTCTCCTCGGCAATGCCGATGAATTCGATCGGCGGCACCGTGCCGCGCTGCGGGTGGCGCCAGCGCACCAGCGCCTCGACCCCGGTCGCCGCGCCGTGCAACGGGTCGTCCTGCAATGCCACGATCGGTTGATAGACCACGAACAGCTCGCCTTCGTCGATGGCTCGGCGCAGCTCGACCTCGAGCTTGGCACGCTGCGATGCCACCGTCCTGAGCGCCGGATCGAAGACCAGGCAGCGCGCGCCGCCGGAGCGCTTGGCCTGGCGCGTCGCGAGGGCTGCGTCCTGCAGCACCGCTTCGGCACTGCCGACGAGCATGCCGGCGACGCAGCCGACGCTGACCCCCAGGTGAACCGTGTCGGCGCCGATCACATACGGCTGATTCAGCGCCTCGACCAGGCGCTCGGCGATCGCCTGCATGTGCACCGTGCTGCACTGCGACTCGATCACGACGGCAAAGCCATCACCACCGAGCCGCGCGGTCAGCGCCGCCGCATCCGGATCGCGGGTGCGCACCGTGCCGGTGATGCGCAACGCCACCAGCCGCAGCAGCGCATCGCCCGCCTCCTGACCGAGCGTCAGGTTGACGCGACCGAAGCGGTCGATGTCGGTGGTGATGACGGCCAGCGTCGAACCGGCCGGTGTGTCCAGGCGGCGCGCCAGCACGCGCTCGAGGTGCTCGACGACGGCGCGCCGGTTCGGCAGTCCGGTCAGGCGATCGATTCGCGCATCGCGCACCCGCTGCGCCTGCTGCTCCAGCTCCTGCTGCACCGTCAGCGAGACATCGGTGAGGCTGGCCATCAGGGTCGAGCTGTCCATGCGCTGCAGGCTCAGCGACAGCACCGGCGGCGGCGTCCCGGCGCGTGCCCCGGGGCGGATCGGCAGCCACAGGCGCAGCGCGTCGCAGACGACGCTGCCCGGCTCGCTGGCTTGCGCCACCAGGCCGCGCAACTCGGGCGCCACCGGCGCCAGCACGTCGAACAGGTTGCCCAGGTCGCCATCCGGCGCCAGCGGCATCAGCAGCTGCGCCGACATCGGATTGATCAGTGTCACCTCGCCGTCCGGCGTCGCCTGCACCAGGCCGATCGGGGCGCGATAGAGAAAGGCGATCAGCGCCTCGGAGGCAGCCGCGGCGTCAGGGTTGTCTGCAATCACCGGTTGCCTTTCAGAGGACAGGATGTTCGACATGCAGCGGCGCCGACCATGCAATGGTTCGACCGCAGTTCAGACGCGCCCGGCCGGCGGATCACCATGCCAGATCTGGACCTGGTTGCGACCCGCCGCCTTGGCGGCATACAGTGCCGCATCGGCGCGCTGCAGCAAGGCCTGGACGTCGGCAACGCCGGCCTCCATGGACGTGACGCCGGCGCTGATCGAGCACCGGATCGGAATTCCATCGACATGGGCCGGATTCGTCACCAGGTGGGTGCGCAGCCGCTCGGCCAGGCTGTGCGCGACTTCGACCGTCCGGCCCGGCAGCAGCAGCACGAATTCCTCGCCGCCGAGCCGCGCCGCCACGTCGATGCCTCGGCATTGCGCCGCCAGGGCCGCCGCCAGGTGCCGCAGCACCGCATCGCCGGCCGCATGACCGTGGCGGTCGTTGATGCGCTTGAAGTGATCGGCATCGATCATCACCAGCGACAGTGGTCGCGCGAACCGGTGCCAGCGCTGCAGCTCGATCTCGGCCGCCTCGAAGAAGGCGCGCCGGTTCGACAGCCCGGTCAGGTGGTCGCAGGCAATCGACTGGCGCAGTGCCTCATGGGCCTCGCGCCGGTCGGAGATGTCACGCAGGATCAATGTATAGCCGCCCGCGCTCGCGTCGGCGCCATCGCCCGCCTGCAGCGGCGCGATCAGGCAGCTGCCCCAGTAGCGACTGCCATCGGCACGCAGGCGCCATCCCTCGTCCAGGCTCCAGCCGGTGCGGTCGGCATCGGCGAGGCGGTCGGCCAGCCGCTCCGGCGTCATGCCGTCGGCGAGGTAGAACATGGCGCACGACTGGCCGGCGGCGACAGCGGCATCGGCGTCGAAGCCGGTGATGCGGCCGATGCCGGGGTTCCAGTCACGGATGCGACCCTGCGGGTCGAGCGCCACCAGCGCGTAGTCGGTCATGCCGGTTGCCAGCGAGCTGATCCAGACCTGGTGCTGACGCAGGTCGCGGTCGCGGCGAACCGACGCGGTGACGTCCGACACCACGGCCATCAGGCGGTCACCGTCGAGCTTGAGGACAGTCAGCGACAGCACCTGCGGCTGCCGGCGGGTGGGCGGGTTGGCCGGCAACGGCAACTGCATCGCGTCGACGATCGTCCCGTGCGGCGCGGCGAAACTCGCCACCCGGTTGCGCAGATCGGGGGCCAGCGCATCGAACACCCGGAACAGGTTGTCGAGCTGTCCGTCCGGGCTGACCGGCATCAGCAGCTGGGCAGACATCGCATTGACCAGCAGGATCTCGCCGTCGGTGCGGGCCTGCACCAGCCCGACCGGGACGATGTACAGGAACTGCAGCAGCGCCTCGTGCTCTTCCTCGATCGCGGCCGGCGTGTCCATCACCTCGGGCCGCTCAGACCCGGCGCTCGACGATCACGTAGCGCGTCTGGCAGGCCGGCGCGGCAATCAGGCGCAAACGCACCTTGGCCGGCCGCATGCGCAGCGTCAGCACATAGTCGATCGTCACGTCGAGCGCGGCGGCGTCGGCCGCGGCATCGTCGAAGCGCTGAGCGACCAGAAAATTGTTCATGCACGGAGCGACCACGGTGAACAGCGGATTGCCGAGCACGCGCTGCAGCGAGAGCCCGGCAGCCGCCGATTCGAAGTGGTTGTAGCGGCGCACCACCCCTTCCGCGTCGAAGCCGATCACGCCGAAGTCGAGCCCATCGAGCATCTCGGGCGTGGCGGCATCGAGCCAGCGCAGCAGGTCCGGATGGGTGAACGAGGGGGCGCGAAGGGCGGCGTCGGCGGATTCACTGGGCATGCGGGAAATCAGGCAGGAAGTCACCAGCGGTTTTCGGCCACCGCTGGCAAGGCTTGAACAAAAGGGCAGCGGCCCTGGCGAACCCGCCCGATCAACGGTGCAGCCGAAGGCCGCGAGGCGCAGAGCATATCGGCTGCGCGCGATTCGATTGCACGTCATTGTGCAATCCGGGCATCGGCAAGGGTCATCTTCCGCGGCCCGGGCGTCCGACCGAAAAAATCTTGCGGTCTGAACCAAACGCCTGGCGCTTGTTCCACCGGCGTCCCGCGGCCAGACTGCTGCGAGCGTGCCCACCCGAATGAATTGGAGACCAGTCATGAACCGCAACCCGCTGACGCGCCGCAAGGGCCTGATCTGTGCCACCCTCGCCGGTCTGGCATTGGCGCTGCCCGGCGCGGTATCCGCCGCTGCCTGGCCCGACAAGACGATCAAGCTGGTGGTGCCGTATCCGCCCGGCGGCGCGACCGACGTGATCGGCCGCATCGTCGCGCAGCGGCTTGGCACCGCGCTCGGCCAGCAGGTGGTCGTCGACAACCGCGGCGGCGCCGGCGGCAACCTCGGCGCCGAGGCGGCGGCCAAGGCCGCTCCCGACGGCTACACGCTGCTGATGGCGGCGATGACATCGCACTCGACCATGGCCACCCTCGAGAAGGGCCGCTTGCGCTACGACCTGCTGAAGGACCTGACGCCGATCCAGGTGGTCGGCTTCGTGCCGCTCGTCTTCGTGACGCACCCGTCGGTGCCGGCCAAGACCTTTCAGCAGCTCGTCGAGCATGCCCGCAGCAACCCCGGCAAGCTCTCGTATGCGTCGTCGGGCAGCGGCGCACCGCAGCGCATGGCGGCCGAGATGTTCCGCAAGCGCGTCGGCGTCGAGATGCTGCACGTGCCGTACAAGGGCAGCGGCCCGGCCATGGTCGACCTGGTCGGCGGCCAGGTGCTGATGATGGCCGAGACGGTGCCGGCGGCACTGCAGATGATCCGCGAAGGCCGGCTCAACGCACTGGCGGTGACCACCCCCCAGCGCCTGCCGATGCTGCCCGACGTGCCTACCGTGGCCGAGAGCGGCTGGAGCGATTTCGAGGTGGTGTCGACCTTCGGCGTGATGGCGCCGGCCGGCACGCCGGCCGACATCCTCGACCGGCTGAACCTCGAGATCGGCAAGATCATGCAGGACCCGGCTGCCCGCGAGCAGTTTGCGCAGCAGGGCGTGTTCGCGCTCGAACCGGCGTCGCGGCAGCAGGCGGCGACCCGGCTGAATGCCGAGGTCGGCAAGTGGGCCAAGGTGATCAGCGACGCCGGCATCAAGACCGACAACTGATCCGACCGCCGCACCCAGCAACGGACATTACGATGAGCAACGACAGCGACCGCTCGGGCATGCGCAAGGGGCTCACCAGCTATGGTGACAGCGGCTTCTCGCTGTTCCTGCGCAAGGCGTTCATCAAGGGCGCAGGCTTCACCGACAGCGCGCTCGAGCGGCCGGTGATCGGGATCGTCGACACCGGCAGCAGCTACAACCCGTGCCACGGCAACATGCCGCAGCTGGTCGAGGCGGTGCAGCGCGGCGTCATGCTGGCCGGCGGTCTGCCGATGCGGTTTCCGACCATCTCGGTGCACGAGAGCTTCGCCCAGCCAACCAGCATGTACCTGCGCAACCTGATGTCGATGGACACCGAGGAGATGATCCGCGCTCAGCCGATGGATGCGGTGGTGCTGATCGGCGGCTGTGACAAGACGGTGCCGGCGCAGCTGATGGGCGCGGCCTCGGCCGGCATCCCGGCCATCCAGCTCATCACCGGCTCGATGCTGACCGGCTCGCACCGCGGCCAGACGGTCGGGGCCTGCACCGACTGCCGCCGCTACTGGGGCCGCTTCCGCGCCCAGGAGATCGAAGCCGATGAGATTGCCGACGTCAACAACCAGCTGGTGGCCAGCGTGGGCACCTGCTCGGTGATGGGGACGGCCAGCACGATGGCGTGCATCGCCGAGGCGCTGGGCATGACGGTGCCGGGCGGGGCGACGCCACCGGCACCGACGGCGGCGCGCATGCGCGTGGCCGAGGAGACCGGCAGCGTGGCGGTGCAGATGGCGCGCAGCGGACTGACCATCGACCAGATCCTCACCGGTCCGGCGTTCGAGAATGCGATGCGCGTGCTGCTTGCGATCGGTGGTTCGACCAATGCCATCGTGCACCTGACGGCCATCGCCGGCCGGCTCGGTTTCGAGGTCGACCTGAAGGCGCTCGACCGCATGGGGCGCGAGACGCCGGTGCTGCTCGACCTCAAGCCGTCGGGCCGCCATTACATGGAGCACTTCGATGCCGCCGGCGGCATGGCCACCCTGCTGCGCGAACTCAGGCCGCTGCTGCACCTGGACTGCCTGACCGTCACCGGCCGCAGCCTGGGCGAAACGCTCGATGCCGCCGCCCCGCCGTTCGAACAGGACGTGGTGCGGACGATGGCCGATCCGATCTATCCGCAGGGCGGCATCGCCGTGCTGCAGGGCAACCTCGCGCCAGGCGGGGCGATCATCAAGCAGTCGGCAGCCGATCCGCAGCTGATGGAGCACGAAGGCCGCGCGGTGGTGTTCGAGAACCTGGCCGACCTGGCCGAGCGGATCGACCGCGACGACCTCGACGTGACCGCCGACGATGTCCTGGTGCTGAAGAACATCGGCCCGAAGGGCGCGCCCGGCATGCCCGAGGCCGGCTACATGCCGATCCCCCTCAAGCTGGCGCGCGCCGGCGTCAAGGACATGGTGCGCATCTCCGACGGGCGCATGAGCGGCACCGCCTTCGGCACCATCGTCCTGCACGTCACGCCCGAATCGGCGGTTGGTGGTCCGCTTGCGTACGTGCGCTCGGGCGACCGCATCCGCCTGAGCGTGCGCGAGCGGGCGCTGAGCCTGCTCGTCCCGGACGCCGAACTGGCGCGCCGCGCCCAGGAAGCGCCGGTGCTGCCGCCGAGCGCCGAACGCGGCTATCGCAAGCTGTTCCTGCAGACCGTGACACAGGCCGACCAGGGGGTCGATTTCGATTTCCTGCGGGCGGTGCAGGTGCGCGGCCGGACACCGGCCGGCGGCTGAGGCGCGCGACCCGGCCGCCCCGGCATTCGATCCACCCGCCGGCGATACTCGCCGGCATGAACATCGAGTTCCTGAGCAGCTTCGTCACGGTCGTCGACGCCGGCTCACTGGCCGAAGCGGCGCGCCAGCTCAATTTGAGCGCCAACGCCGTCGCGGCGCGCCTGCGCGCACTCGAGGAGGAACTCGGCGCAACGCTGATCCAGCGCGCCGGCCGATCCGTCCGTCCGACCGATGCCGGCGCCAAGATCCTGGAACGCGCGCGCAGCGTGCTGCGCGACGTGCGCGACCTGCGTGCGATCGCCGGCGCGTCGACCCTGCCGGGCGAGCTGCGGCTCGGCGTCTTTGCCACCGCGCTCATCGACATGGTCCCGGCACTGCTGCAACGGCTGTACCACGTCCATCCCGAGCTGTCGGTGTTCGTCCGTCCCGGACCGTCGGTCGAATCGTGCCACCGCGTCGCCGCCGGCGAGCTCGATGCCGCGCTCGTCGTCGAACCCCAGTTCGCGCTGCCCAAGAACTGTCAATGGGTGCCGCTCACGCGCGAGCGACTGGTCGTCATCGGATCCGGAGCGATGGCCGGCCGCGACGCGGCCGAACTGCTGGCCAACGAGCCCTTCATCCGCTACGACCGGGTCTCGCTGGGCGGCCAGCTGGCCGACCGCTACCTGCGCGACCAGGGCATCCGCCCGCGCCAGCGGCTCGAGATCGACAACCTGTTTGCCATTGCCGCACTCGTCAGCCGCGGGCTCGGCGTGTCGCTGCTGCCCGACTCGCGAGCACTCTCGACCTTCGGACTCGACCTGGTGCGGCTCGACCTGCCCGGCGGCGACGTTCCGTCGCGCCAGATCGGGCTGGTGCGCAGCCTGCAGGGCCCGTGCGCGCCGCTGACGCTCGAGCTGGTGCGACAGGCGCAGGCGGTATTCGGAACCCCGGCCTGAGGCGGATCACCTCGCCGCGCCGGCGAGGCGACCGTCTCGGTCCGACCAGCGCGTCGCATCCGAACCGGGCAGCGCGGCCCACTCAGGCCCCGGCGCGCAGGTCAGGGTGAGCGGCCGGTCGTCATCCGGATGCGGCAGCGTGAGCTGCTGCGCATGCAGCCACAGCCGGCTGCACGCCAGGTGATCGGCAACGGCCCGGTTCAGTGGCCCCTTGCCGTGCGTCGAGTCACCGATCAGCGGGTGCGCCAGCGCCTTGAAGTGGCGCCGGATCTGGTGCCGCCGCCCGCTGTGCGGCATCACGGCTACCAGCGCCAGCCGCGTGCCGGCGTGCGGCGGATGCGTGCGCAGCGGCCACTCGAGGCATTGCAGGAGCTGCCAATCGGTGCGCGCGGCGAGCAGCGGCTGTCCGCCCGACGGCCGTTCGGGATCGCGCGCCAGCGGCCGGTCGATCGACCCCCGCTCGGCCGGCCAGCCGCGCACCAGCGCCAGATAGCGCTTGCCGCACCGGCCGCCGGCAAAGGCCTGTCCAAGCAGCCTGGCCGCTTCGACGTCGCGCGCCAGCAGCAGCAGACCGGACGTGCCCTTGTCGAGCCGGTGCAGCGGCCACAGGGGTTCGTCCGGCCGCTGGGTGCGCAACCGGGTCATCAGGTCGTCGGTCTCGTGGGCATCGAGCGCGCTGCGATGCACCAGCAGACCGGCCGGCTTGTGCACCGCGAGCAGGCGGTGATCCTGGTACAAAAGTTCAATGGATGAACCAATCGTCTGTCGATCCGGCATGAGCGGGGTCGATTCGACGGTCCGCTGCAAGTCAGTCATCCGGACTCCTTCGCGTTGACGGGGACGGGCTGCGCCGAGCAGGGGCAGCGCAACAGCGGCCCCACAATCCGCACCACCCACTTTCGCGCCGAGAGGCCACTGCCGCGCATGGCCCTACCAATTTCGCCGGCACGTCATTGCCTGGCGCTCACGCTGTTGACCATTGGCACGCTGGCATCGGCCAGCGCCGCGGCAGCGGCACGCCTGAGCTGCGAGGTCGACCAGGGCGGCGAGCTGCGGCAGTTCCTGTTCGAGGCGACATCCGACCCGTATGCGCCGCGCCCGATCGACATCGGCAGACACTTCCGCTTCAAGGCGGTGGTGGTCGGCAGCGACGCAGCCATCGAGTACGTCAAACTCTACACCTACTACCGGACCGTTCGCCAGCCGGTGCTGCTGCAGCAGCTGAGCTACCGGGCCCCGCCGACCCAGCGCCGCGACGCCGGCCCGCATGCGCTGACCGGAACGGTCGACGTCTATTCGCCCGACCTGGGACGCCACCTGAGCTTCGGCTGCGCACTGCGCGAGGTGACGCGATGACGCCGCCACGGCGGCTTGGCCGGCTGCTGGCCGGTCTGGCGCTGGCCGCGTCGGTCGGCGGCGCGCCGGCCCAGGAGGCGCCAGCGCCACGCGTCTCGATGGTCTTCGTCGGCGACCTGATGCTCGACGAGACGCCGGGCCGGGTGATCCGCCAGGGGCGCGATCCGCTGGCGCCGTTCGCGGCCGAATTCGCGCGCGCCGATATCCGCGTCGGCAACCTCGAATGCGTGGTGGCGACGAACGGCAGCGCCGAGCCGGACAAGCCGTATGCCTTCCGCGCCCACCCGCGCGTGCTGAAGGTCCTGAAGCGCCACTTCGATGCGGTCAGCCTGGCCAACAACCATTCGGGCGACTTCGGGGCCGCGGCCTTCACGCAGATGCTCGGGCTGCTCGAGCGCAGCGGCATCGGCCAGTTCGGCGGTGGCATCGACCTCGCCCGCGCCCACGAGCCGCTGATCATCGAGCGCCGCGGCCTGCGCATCGCCCTGCTCGGCTACAACGAGTTCCTGCCACGCAGCTTCGAGGCCGATGCCGACCGGCCCGGCATCGCCTGGAGCGAGGACGAGCAGGTGCAACGCGACATCGCTCGCGCCCGCAGCGTGCACCGCGCCGACCTGGTGTTCCCCTTCATGCACTGGGGCTGGGAGGACGAGCCGCTGGCGAGTGATCGTCAGCGTCGGCTGGCGCGGCTGATGATCGACGCCGGCGCCGACGCGGTGATCGGCGGCCATCCGCATGTGACGCAGGACATCGAGTTCCACCGCGGTCGGCCGATCTTCTACAGCCTGGGTAATTTCGTCTTCAATGGCTTCACCCACATCGACAACAACACCGGCTGGCTGCTGCGCCTGGAAGTCGACCGCGACGGCGTGGCGGCCTGGCGAACCATCGTGGCGCGCATCGACCGCGAAGGCACGCCGCATCCCGATCGACGCGCCGCGGGTGAATGCTGGCAGCGCGGGATGGCCAGGCAGAGCGCTTGCACGCGCTAACGCGCGGTCGGAGAACCGGCGCGACTGCAGACCCGAGGGCCTCGGCGGCGCGCTACGCGGGGTCCGGCGAGCCGCCCGGCCGCTGCCGCGCCGCCACGCCGTCGACGAAGCGGCCGAAGGCGTCGAGCAGCGGCGCCGGATCGAACGACCGGTCCTCGAGCATCGCCAGCGCCTGCACGGTGGCTTCCAGCGTCGAGACCTGGTCGCTGCGCCGCGCGGCACGGATGGCGCGGTAGCGCGTCGGCGCCGGTGCGTGCAGCGACAGCCGCGGCAGCGCGGCCAGGACCGGGTGCTCGAGCAGCATGCGCAGGCTCTTGCGCCAGGTTGCGTCGAGGACCACCAGCCGCAGCGGCGCGCCCGCCGGATGCACCTGCGCCGGCGGCGCGGGTGCGGCGGGCACATCCGGGTAGAGCAGCCGGGTCTCGCGCCCCGGACGCTGCAGCAGCGCCAGCAGCACCGGCAGCGCAAAGCGCTCGCCGACGACGACCTCGCAATGCGCCAGCGACAGGCGCAGCAACGCGACGCTGTTCTTCGCCTGGCGCTGCTCCTGCGGATGCTGCAACACCAGCACCTCGGTGCGATGGGCGGTCGCTTGCACCAGCGCGCACAGGCAGGTTGCCTGCGGGCGCAGGCAGCGCAGGCAGTTGGCGCGGCGCAGACCGGAGAGATCGTTCACGCCGGGATGGTCGCACGCCCGGCATGTCGAGCACGTCAGCCTCCACAAGGCAGGCATCGTGCCGGCATGGCGGATCCTGCTTACGGACGCCGACGCGCAGCGCCGGCGCTCTAGACTGGCCGACTGCCTTGCGCCGATCAGGAGACCCCATGAACACCGCCGCCCCCCGCACCAGTCTGCAACTGCGTTCGTTGATCCGCGCCAGCGGCGAACTCGAGGTCTCGCTGCAGGAGGTACCGATACCCGAGCCCGCGGCCGACGAGGTGCTGGTGCGGATCGAGGCGACGCCGATCAACCCTTCCGACCTCGGCCTGCTGTTCGGCGCCGCCGACATGGACAGTGCGACGGTGGGCGGCACACCGGCGCGACCGGTGCTGACGGCACGGGTGCCGGAGCGGCTGATGAAGGCCATGGCCGGCCGCGTCGACGAGCCGATGCCGGTCGGCAACGAAGGCGCGGGCGTGGTGATCGCGGCCGGCGCTTCCGCCGCGGCGCAGGCGCTGCTGGGCAGGACGGTGGCGATGATCGGTGGCGCGATGTATGCGCAGCACCGCTGCGTCAAGGTCGAACAGTGCCTGCTGCTGCCGCCCGGCACCACGCCGGCCGAAGGCGCATCGTCCTTCGTCAACCCGCTGACCGCACTCGGCATGGTCGAGACCATGCGGCGCGAAGGTCACACGGCGCTGGTGCACACCGCGGCCGCTTCGAACCTGGGGCAGATGCTCAACCGCATCTGCCTGCAGGACGGCATCGGGCTGGTCAACATCGTGCGCAAGCCCGAACAGGCGACGCTGCTGCGCGAACAGGGCGCCCGCCATGTCTGCAGCACCGCCTCGCCCGACTTCGAGGCCGAACTGACCGACGCGCTGGCCGAGACCGGCGCCACCCTCGCCTTCGATGCCATCGGCGGTGGCCGGCTGGCGGGCCGGATCCTGACCGGCATGGAAGCGGCGATCAACCGCAATGCCAAGGCGTACAGCCGCTACGGATCGGCGGTGCACAAGCAGGTCTACCTGTACGGCATGTTGGACCCGGCCCCGACCGAGTTCAACCGCAGCTTCGGCATGGCCTGGGGCATGGGCGGCTGGCTGTTGTTCCCGTTCCTGCAGAAGATCGGGCCGGCCGGCGCGCAGAAGCTGCGCGAGCGCGTCGCTGCCGAACTGAAGACCACCTTTGCCAGCCACTACACCCGCACCCTGTCGCTGGCCGAGGCGCTGACGCCGGAGGCGATCGCGGTCTACGGCCAGCGATCGACCGGCGCCAAGGTGCTGATCGATCCGAGCCAGGGATTGGCGGCCTAGCCTCCCGGCTGCAGCAGAATGCCAGGCCGGGCAGGGTCATGACCGATCCTGCCGCTGCGCCACGGCGCGCCTGCCATCAACCTCTGCAAGGCTGGAAAACGGATGACGACCCACGCCCGCGAAGCCGCCGACCTGCTGTGGCGCCATCGCCGATCCGGCACGCCGATCGACTCGCTGCCCGAGGGGCTGCGCCCCGCTGATGCCGACGCCGGGCACGCCATCCAGGCCGAATGGCCGGCGGCCTGCGGCATGCAGGTCATCGGCTGGAAGATCGCGGCCACCAGCGCCGCTGGCCAGTCGCACATCAATGTCGTGCGGCCGCTGCCCGGACGCATCCTGGCGGGCTTCGTCCAGCCGGCGGGCGGCATCGTGTCGCTGGCAGGCAATCGCATGCGGGTGGTCGAGCCCGAGTTTGCCTTCCGCTTCGGTGCCGACCTGCCGCCGCGTTCGCGCCCGTATACCGAAGCCGAGGTGCTGGCCGCCGTGGCCTCGCTGCATCCGGCGTTCGAGCTGCCGAATTCGCGCTTCGCCGAATTCACCCGCGCCGGCGAGGCGCAGCTGCTGGCCGACGATGCCTGCTGTGGTGAATTCGTCTTCGGCGCCGCGGCGCCGGCACGCTGGCGCAGCCTCGATCTCGCCGCGCACCAGGTGCATGCGCGTGTCACCGACGCCGCCGGCCGGGACCGCCTGACGCGCGACGGCGAAGGCCGCGCCGCGCTCGGCGATCCACGCAGCGCGCTGGTGTGGCTGAGCAACGAGCTGTCGGTGCGCGGCATCGGACTGCGCGCCGGGCAGACCGTCTCGACCGGCACCTGCATGGTGCCGCTGGAGGTGCAGCCGGGCGACGAGGTGCATGCCGACTACGGCGACTGCGGATCGATCAGCATCCGCCTGGCATGACGCGACGCCGGCAGCTCTGGGCACCGGGTTTGCCATACTGCACCCCATGCATTCCATACTGACCTTCTCGACGGTGCCGTTGTTCCTCGGCGCCCTGCTCAGCGACTGGGCCTATGCCCGCAGCTACCAGGTGCAGTGGACCAACTTCGCCGCCTGGCTGATCGCCGGCGCGCTGGTGCTCGCCGGTGCGGCGCTGCTGTGGGCTGCGATCGACCTGCTGCGCGCCCGCGACACCCGCCACGGTCGCGGTGCGGTCTATCTGCTGCTGCTGCTGGCCAGTGTCGTGCTTGGCTTCATCAATGCGCTGGTCCATGCCCGGGACGCCTGGGCCGCCATGCCGAGCGGGCTGGTGCTGTCGGCGGTGGTGCTGCTGCTGGCGATCGCGGCCAGCGTGGCTGGTCTGATCGGCCTGCGCCGGAGGTCGGCATGACGATCCGGGTCAAGCCGATGGCAGGGGCGGCGGTTGCGGGGGTCGCCCTGATCGCGCTGGTCGCCATGGCCGCTTCCAGCGGCGAGCAATCCGGCGCCAATCCGGAGCTGCCACCGCCGCAGCGCGGGCTGCTGCCCAACATGAACATCGCCGATCCGGCCGAGTGGGGCGATCGCCGCCCCACCGTGCCGCAGGGCTGGAGCATCACCCCGATTGCCACCGAGCTGCGGATTCCGCGCCAGACGCTGGTGCTGCCGAACGGCGACATCCTGGTGGCCGAAGGCAAGGGCAAGAGCGCGCCGATCCTGACACCGAAGGACTATGTCGCCGGCATCATCAAGGCGAAGGGCTCGGCGCCCGTCAAGGGAGGCGACCGACTGACGCTGCTGCGCGATGCCGACGGTGACGGCCGCTACGAAGGGCGCTGGATCTACGCCGAAAACCTGAACGCGCCGTACGGACTGGCATTGATCGGCAACCGGCTCTATGTCGCAAACCAGGATGCGCTGGTGCGCTTCGACTACCAGGAAGGCCAGACGCGGGCAACCGCTGCTCCGGTGACGGTGACGCTGCTCCCGTCGGCCATCAACCACCATTGGACCAAGGCGCTGGCAGCCGGACCGGATGGTCGCTTCCTGTATGTGGGCATCGGGTCGAACAGCAACATCGGCGAGCGCGGTCTGGCGGTGGAGGAAAGCCGCGCGATGGTGTGGCAGGTCGACGCCGCCACCGGGGCTTCGCGTCCGTTTGCCACCGGCCTGCGCAATCCGACCGCACTCGCCATCGAGCCGGGCAGCCGGCAACTGTGGGCGGTGGTGAACGAGCGCGATGAACTCGGTCCCGACCTGGTGCCGGACTACCTGACGTCGGTGCGCGAGGGTGCGTTCTACGGCTGGCCGTTCGCCTACTGGGGTCCGAACGCCGACACCCGGGTGCAACCGCAGGATGCCCGCAAGGTCGAGGCCGCGGTGCGGCCGGACTTCGCCCTGCAATCGCACTCGGCGCCGCTCGGGCTGGCGTTCACGCGCCCCGGCGGGACCGGGGCGTTTGCCGAAGGCGCATTCATCGGCCTGCATGGCAGCTGGAATCGCAACCAGCCGGTGGGCTACAAGGTGATCTTCGTGCCGTTCCGCGATGGCCGCCCGAGCGGGCCACCGGTCGACTTCGTGACGGGCTTCCAGGTCGACGGCAAGACCATGGGTCGCCCGGTGGGCGTCTCGGTCGATGCCCAGGGCGCCGTCATCGTCGCCGACGACTTGTCCAACACCGTCTGGCGCGTGACGCCGGCCCGTTGACGCCGGCCCCTTTGACGCGGCCGGTCGTTCGCCATCCGAGCGGGCCCGGCCGGGCCCGCGACGCGACCGGTCGCCGCCCGCGGCCTGAACGCGTGCCGGCTGGCGCAGCCGGGTAAACCCCACAGACGCACTGTCAGAATCGCCCCCCATGGAGCTCAAAAACCTTTCCCAGTTCGAGCGGGCCTCGCGGCGCGGACGCAACGATTCCTTCAAGCTCGGCGTCGGGATGGTCTTCGTTGTCTGCATCATGCTCTACACCGGGCTGACGCAAGGCATGCAGGGGCCGCACGGCGTGATGCTGGTGGCCGCCGCCATCATCGGCGGCTACATGGCGATGAACATCGGCGCCAACGATGTGGCCAACAACATCGGGCCGGCGGTCGGCTCGAAAGCGGTCTCGATGGTCGGTGCCCTGCTGATCGCGGCGGTGTTCGAGGCCGGCGGCGCGCTGATCGCCGGCGGTGACGTTGTCTCGACCATCCAGAAGGGCATCATCCGGACCGACGCGGTGAGCGATCCCGATCGCTTCATCTGGCTGATGACGGCGGCGCTGCTGGCGGCGGCGGTCTGGCTGAACATCGCCACCGCGGTCGGCGCGCCGGTGTCGACCACCCACTCGATCATCGGCGCGGTGCTCGGAGCGGGGCTTGCTGCCGGCGGTGCCGGCGCCGCCAACTGGGACAGGCTCGGCGGCATCGCGGCCAGCTGGGTGATCTCGCCGCTCATGGGCGGATTGATCGCGGCCGGCTTCCTGTACTGGATCAAGCGCCAGATCACCTGGCAGGCCGACATGCTCAGCGCAGCGCGCCGCGGCGTGCCACTGTTGATCGCGGTGATGGTGTTCGCCTTTTCGGCCTACCTGGTGCTGAAGGGTCTGAGCAAGATCTGGGAGGCCAGCATGGTCGAGGCGCTGGGCGTCGGGCTGCTGCTCGGCGCAGTCGCCTGGTGGCTGGCACTCGGCTGGGTGGCCCGGGGCATCGACGAGCTGAGCAACAGCAAGGCCGACATCAACCGGCTGTTCACCTTGCCGCTGATCTGCTCGGCCGCCCTGCTGAGCTTTGCGCACGGCGCCAACGATGTGGCCAATGCGGTCGGGCCGCTGGCGGCGATCGCGGAGGTGGTGCGCAGCGGTGCGGTCTCGGGCAAGGCGCCGATCCCGCTCTGGGTGATGGTGGTCGGCGCCTCCGGCATCGTGATCGGCCTGCTGCTGTATGGCCCGAAGCTGATCCGCAAGGTCGGCAGCGAAATCACCGAGCTCGACCAGATGCGCGCCTTCTGCATTGCGATGGCAGCGGCGCTGACGGTGATCGTCGCCTCGCAGCTCGGTCTGCCGGTCAGCTCGACACACATCGCGGTCGGCGGCGTCTTCGGCGTCGGCTTCCTGCGCGAATACCTCAAGCGCCAGCATTCCGGCGCATTGGAGTTCATCCGCCAGCACCACCTGGGGGAGGACAAGGCCGTGGTCGACGCCTTCCTGAACGATTTTGCCTCCGCCAACCTGGAACAGAAACGCGCCATGCTCGGCTCTCTCAAGGGCAAGGCCACGCCGGCGCTGCTGAGCAAGTTCGAGCGCAAGCAGCTGAACAAGGTCTACAAGCAGCAACTGGTGAAGCGCTCGGAGCTGCTGAAGATCGCCGCCGCCTGGGTCGTCACCGTGCCGGCCGCTGCGCTGCTGGCAGCGATGTTCTACTTCATGATCTTCGGCATGGTCCACGCGCGCGGCTGAGCGCAGACGCCCGGCGCGCAGCTTCGCCGACGGCCGAGCTCAAGAGGGCTGGCGCGGCAATACCGCCACGAAGCCTTGCAGAAACTGCTGCAACTGCGCCTTCATCTTCTCGTCGACCATCGCGCCACCGTCGCCGAACACCTGGCCGGCGCGCGACACCATGAGCCGGGCGCCGAACCAGGGCCGCATGCCCAGCGTGCGCAGCACCGGCAGCCAGGCGTTCTGCGCCAGGATGGTGCCGAAGCCGCCCGGTGAAGCACCGATCACCGCCACCGGCCGGTTGCCGAAGACGCGCGCGATGTCGGTGGCCGGCCGACTCAGCCAGTCGATCCCGTTCTTCAGCACGCCCGGAATCGAATTGTTGTATTCGGGCGAGGCGATCAGCAGCGCGTCGCTGTCGATGATCTGCTGCTTCAACGCCGTCACCGCCGCGGGAATGCCGTCGCGCGCTTCGGCATCGCCGTCGTAGAGCGGAATGCCGTGCAACGTCGCCAGGTCGAGACCGGTGCCGGCAGGCATCAGGGTGGCGGCTGCGCGCAGCAGCGCCGTGTTGAACGAGCCCTCGCGCAGGCTGCCGGAAAGTCCGAGGATGCGGGTCATGAGTTCCTCCGTGAAGCCGCTGCCGGCAAAGCGCGCCGACGGGTCAGCCGACGATGCTTGCCAGCGCATGGATGCGGATGCTACGGGCATTCGACCGGAAGGGCCGTCGCCCGGCCGAAGCCCCGTCTCCTGATCCGGCGCCGGTCTTCGAAAAGATTGAACCTGCGGATCGAAACGCTTCGACGGCAAGCGCCGGCTGCGAGCCAACAATGAAGGCGTCAACATCTGCTTGAAAGGACCTCCGCCATGATGACGCTCAGACGATCGCAGGACCGTGGCCAGGCTGACCACGGCTGGCTCCGATCGGCCCACAGCTTTTCGTTCGCCGACTACGTCGATCCCGCTCAGATGGGATGGGGCAACCTGCGTGTCATCAATGAAGACCGCGTCGCCCCGGGCGGGGGCTTCGGCTCGCACAGCCACCGCGACATGGAGATCATCAGCTACGTGCTGGAAGGCGAACTGGCCCACCGCGACAGCCTGGGCAACGTCAAGCGCATCCCACCCGGGGACGTGCAGCGCATGTCGGCAGGCACCGGGGTGACGCACAGCGAGTTCAACAGCGCCCCGGACCGCACCACGCATTTCCTGCAGATCTGGATCACGCCGGACCGCAGGGGCATCGCGCCCGGCTACGAGCAGAAGGCGATCCGAGCCGAGGCCAAGCGGGGACGCCTGGCGCTGATTGCCGCCCCGTCGGGTGGTGACCAGGCGGTGCAGATCCACGCCGATGCCCGCGTCCATGCCGGGCTGTTCGACGGCGACGAGCAGGCTGTGCTCACGCTCGATCCGCAACGCAAGGCCTATGTGCACCTGGTGCGTGGCAAGCTCACCGTCAACGGCCAGCAGGTGCTTGCTGCAGGCGATGCGCTGAAGATCGAGGGCGAGACGCAGTTGCGGCTGCACGATGGGCGCGACGCCGAGGTGCTGGTCTTCGAACTGGCGAATTGACCGCCCCGGCCGGTGCGGTGGACAAGCGGGGCGTGCGGACCCGTTCCGGCCGGCGCGCCTGCTGCACCGCAAGGCCTGCCCGCCACAGGCCTGCGTTTCCCCAGCTCGCGCTGGCGCGACGTTCGCCGCCAGCACCTCCTGGCACGCTGCCGGCGCGGTGCGGCTCGCGTTCTGAGGGGGTCCGGTGGGTCCGGCCAGTCCCTGGCTGCCGCTGACCCACGTTCAAACGCCGGCACGCTCGGAGGTGCCGAGAATCAGCTGCACCGTCTCCTCGGGAGCGTCCCATTGCGGGAAGTGGCCACATCGCTCGAACCAGTGCAGCCGCGCATCTGGAAACAGCGCCAGTGCCCGCTTCGCCTGGCTGGTGAAGCAGACCCTGTCGTTGCGTCCCCAGCCGATGACGAGCGGTGCCTTGATGCTGCCGCGGGCTGCACCCTGTTGCTCTTCACCGTAGGCGAGTCGATGAAGCAGTTCATCGAATGCCGGGGCGTGCGCGTAGCTGCGCATTTCCTCGAGAACGACATCGGGATCGAGTGCCCAGGGTTGCCTGCTGAATTGCGCCAGCAGCATCGTGCGTGCGACCTTGCTGCGCGAGATGGCCGGCATGACCGGCTGCAACAGGCGCACCGCGCGAATCGAAAGCCATATCGAGGTGAAGAACGCGTGTCGCTCCCAGCCGCGCCAGAAGCCTCCGGGGTCGAGCGAGACAACCGACCCCAACACGCCGCCGCGGCGTGCCAGCTCGAGCACCAGCCGCGCGCCCATCGAACTGCCGACCGCGTCGATACCGCGCAGGTCCTGCGCATCGAGGAACGCGGTCACCGCATCGCTCAGCGAACGGATCGAGGTTTCGCCTGCCAGTGGCGGCGTGGCGCCGAATCCCGGGAGGTCGACGGCAATGACCTCGCGGTGTTCGGCCAGCGCTTCGCAGATGGTGGACCAGGATCGTGCGCTGCCGCCGAGTCCGTGGATGAGCAGAAGCGGCTTGCCCGAGCCCATTCGCAGATGATTCATGTTCATGGACGAAGCCCTGCGGAGTGTTGAACCGAGTATGGCGCCAGCCGCCAGGCCCACGTTCGTCGCGTCGGGCGTCCCCCGACCAGGACCACCTGCCGCGGCACGGATCGGACGGTTGTCGCACAGGCCGCGTATCCTTCTGCCGGGGCGGCCGTGTCGATGCGACATCCGGCCGTTCGTCGATGCGGCGCGGGCGTCCTGGAGCGGGCGCCCCGTCCCGGTCAAGCCAACAGGAGCAAAGACATGTCCTACATCGATGGTTTCGTGATCGCGGTTCCCACCGCCAACAAGCAGCAATTCATCGACCACGCGCGCAAATTCGACCGGCTGTTCATCGAGTTCGGCGCCACCCGGGTGATCGAGGGTTGGGGCGATGACGTCCCGGACGGCAAGGTCACCGATTTCCGCCGCGCCGTCCAGGCCACCACCGATGAGACGGTGGCGTTTTCGTGGGTCGAATGGCCGGACAAGGCCACCCGCGACGCGGCGATGAAGAAGATGATGGCGGACCCGCGCATGGATCCGTCCGCGCCCGGCAACCTGCCCATGCCGTTCGATGGCAAGCGCATGATCTTCGGCGGCTTCGAACAGGTGGTCGAGGTCAAGGACTGAGCGACCGGGCGCGATGTCGCGTCCGCATGAACCACGCGTTCCGGCCAGATGAATCAGTGCACACATAACGGATCGAGCCGCAGGTGCATCCGCCGGAGATTGTCTGAGTCAGTGACTCCATTCGGCATCATCGCACCCGAGAACGGATGCTGTCGCCGGGCCGTGAGATCTCGACCCGATCAGCGGCTGGCCTCCTCTGCGCTCAGGGACGCAGCGTGATGCTGCGGAACCCCTGCGCAGTCAACGGCTGGTCCTTGCACGCCGTGCCGTTGGTCACGACGCCGCCATCGTCGCTCAGGATCTGCACGCTGCCACCACCTCCCGCCAGCACGAACAGCGCCTCCGGCCTGAGGCCGACGAGTTCGGTGCTGTCGACGATCCGCGCTGCGTCTTTCGTCTGGCCCGACCATTGGTACAGCGTGAAGGCACCGGCGTCGGCGGCCGGCCCGGCGACGATCCAGTACCCGCGGCCGTCCAGGGCGCGGTCGATGCTGCGAACACCACGGCCGCGCAGTTCGAGCAGGATCGGCTCGCCGAAGCGTGCCTTGCGCCCTGACACGGTCGCAACCAGCTCTGCAGGGTTGAGCAAAGGCACCAGCAGCGCCCGGCCGTTCGGCACCGGGTTGCGGAATCCGATCAGCAGGCTGCCATCGGGCATCGCCGCCAGGCCTTCGATGTTCAGTCCGCCCGGCGCCTCGGGTGCGAGCTGTGCTGCAGCGCCGAGACGCAGACCCGCCAACGTCGGCGCGGCGGCCAGGTCCTCGAGCAGACCGCGGTAAGGCGTACCCGCCGGGCTCAGGCCCGGCTTGGCACCCGGATCGATGTCGGTGGCGAAGAAGCGTTGCCTGTCGGGCCGCAGTTTGCCCTTGCCATTGCGGCCGTGCGATGCGATCCAGTAAATGCGCTTGCCGACAGCCGCCGCTGCCTCGAGGTCCGATTCCTTGTCGCCGGTGTCGAGGAAGGCGGCGAGCGGCGCCTCGCCCACCGGCTCGGGCCGACCGCGTCGGTAGACGCGCAAGGTGTTGTCCTCATCGCCAGCGACGGCGAAATGATCCGCGTCCAGGGCGACGGCGGCCGATGCGTCGCATGGACCGCGGTAGGTCATGACGGCGGAGGCGGGTGCGCCCGGCGCGGCGCCGGCGAACAGCGCCAGCAAGAGGGCCGACAACGACGAAGAAGCGCGTGGCAATCGCATGCATCCACCCCGCAGCCCCTCACTCCACCGTCACGCTCTTGGCCAGATTTCTCGGCTTGTCGACATCGGTGCCGCGTGCCACCGCGGTGTGGTACGCCAGCAGCTGCAGCGGGATGACGTGCAGGATGGGAGACAGTGCGCCGTAGTGCTCGGGCATGCGGATGACGTGCATGCCTTCGGTGCTGACGATGCGGGTATCCCCGTCGGCAAAGACGAACAGTTCACCGCCGCGCGCGCGCACCTCCTGCAGGTTGCTCTTGAGCTTCTCGAGCAGCTCGTCGTGCGGTGCGACGGTGACCACCGGCATCTCGGCGGTGACGAGCGCGAGCGGGCCGTGCTTGAGCTCGCCGGCCGGATAGGCCTCGGCGTGGATGTAGCTGATCTCCTTCAGCTTGAGCGCCCCTTCGAGTGCGATCGGATAGTGCATGCCGCGCCCGAGGAACAGCGCATTCTCCTTGCGCGCGAAGATATCGGCCCAGCCGATCACCTGCGGCTCGAGTGCCAGCACCGCCTGCACCGCCACCGGCAGGTGGCGCAGCGCCTTCAGGTGATTGGCTTCCTGCTCCTCGCTCAGGTGGCCGCGCGTCTGCGCCAGCGCCAGCGTGAGCAGGAACAGGCCGACCAGCTGGGTGGTGAAGGCCTTGGTGCTTGCGACGCCGATCTCGACGCCGGCGCGCGTGATGTAGGCGAGCTTGCACTCGCGCACCATGGCGCTTGTCTCGACGTTGCAGATCGTCAGCGTGTGCTCCATGCCCAGGCGCCGCGCGTGCTTGAGCGCGGCCAGCGTATCGGCGGTCTCGCCACTCTGGGTGATCGTGACGACGAGCGTGCGCGGATTGGGCACGCTGCTGCGGTAGCGGTATTCGCTGGCGATCTCGACCGTGGTCGGGATCCTGGCGATGCTCTCGAGCCAGTAGCGCGCCACCGAGCCGCTGTAGAAGCTGGTGCCGCAGGCCAGGATCAGCACCTGGTCGACCTGCTTGAAGATGCCGTGCGCGCCGTCGCCAAACAGCTCGGGCGAGATGCCGGGCACCGCGTCGAGCGTATCGGCCACCGCCTTCGGCTGCTCGAAGATCTCCTTCTGCATGTAGTGGCGGTACGGGCCGAGCTCGGCCGCGCCGGTGTGCGCAACCACGGTCCGCGTGACGCGCTGAACCGGCCGGAAGCGGCCCGACTGCGTGCCCTCGACGATGTCGACGCTGCACGCCGAGATCCAGTGCTTGCCGAGTTGCAGGTCGACCACGTCGCCGTCTTCCAGGTAGACGATCTGGTCGGTGACACCGGCCAGCGCCATCGCGTCCGATGCCAGGAAGTGCTCGCCGCCGCGCACACCGCTGGCCGGGTCGATCCCGATGCCCAGGACCAGCGGCGATCCTTCGCGTGCGCCGACCACCCGGTACGGCTCGTCGCGACAGAACACCGCGATCGCGAAGGCGCCTTTCAGGCGCTGCACGGTGGCCTGCACCGCTTCCAGCAGATCGCCGTCGTAGAGCGAGTCGACCAGGTGGGCGATCACCTCGGTATCGGTCTGGCTGGTGAAGTTGTAGTCCTTCGCCATCAGCTCGGCGCGCAGCTCGTCGTGGTTCTCGATGATGCCGTTGTGCACCAGCGCGATCCGCTTGCCGGAGAAATGCGGGTGGGCGTTGTGAACCAGCGGCGCGCCGTGGGTTGCCCAGCGGGTGTGGGCGATGCCGGTGCTGCCGGCGACGCCCTCGGCCGTGACGTTGGCCTCGAGCTCGGCCACCCGGGCAGTGCTGCGCGCGCGGCGCAGCTCACCCGCCTGGTGCACCGCGACGCCGCACGAGTCATAGCCGCGGTATTCGAGGCGCTTCAGGCCCTGCAGCAGGATGGGAACGATGTTGCGCGAGCTGACCGCGGCGACGATGCCACACATATGGATTTTCCGGAATGAGAGAGCAGGAGCCGATGCTATCCACCTCCTCATGAAAGAGGCTTCCAGGATTAAGTTAGAAACGAAGCTTTCCTTCAAGTCTGGTTGATATTGCTCACTGCGATCGTTTTATGATCTCGAATGCAATTTTCTATCGACCTGGACGCGACCGACTTGCGCATCCTGGCTGTCCTGCAGCGCAATGCTTCGCTCACCAACCAGGCGCTTGCCGAGCGGGCGGCCACTTCGCCAGCCACCTGCCTGCGGCGCGTGCGCCGGCTCGAGGAGACCGGCGCGATCGAGCGGCGTGTCGCCCTGCTCGGCACCGCGCTGCTCGGGGCGGGGCTGAGCGCCTTTGCCGAGGTCACGCTCGATCGCCAGGGGGCCGAGCACCTGGCCGCCTTCGAAGCGCGCGCGGTTGCCGAGCCGGCCGTGCAGCAATGCCACCGCGTCAGCCCGGGACCGGACTTCATGCTGCTGATCCAGCTGCCCGACATGCCGGCCTGGCATGCGCTGGTCCAGCGCCTGTTCACCCAGGATGCCAATGTGCGCAACGTGAAGAGCTATTTCAGCGTGCACCGCGCGAAGTTCGAGACTGCGATCAGCCTGCCGGCCTTGCCCGCAGGCTCCGGCTGAAGATCGGACTGCCAGACGGCGGCGCAATCGCCGACCGACCGGCGCTGGGCAGGCCCAGCCATGCAACGAGCGTCCGTGCGCAGCCCGATGTCGGCCGTGTCGGATCGCAGAGTCCCGCCTTGGCGCAGTGCCTAGCTTTTTCGTCGCGCCCGCGGATGCGCCGCGTCATACACCTTGCTCAGGTGACCGAAGTCGAGCCGGGTGTAGACCTGGGTGGTCGCGATGCTGGCGTGGCCGAGCAGCTCCTGCACCGCGCGCAGGTCGCCGCTCGACTGCAACAGGTGGGTGGCAAAGGAATGGCGCAGCATGTGCGGATGCACATGCGTCGGCATGCCGGCCGCGATGGCCTGCTGCTTCAGGCGCAGCCGCAGCTGGCTGTCACTGAGGCGACCGCCGGCGCGGCTGACGAACAGCGCCGGCTCGTGCGGATCGGCCAGCCGACCACGCACCATCAACCAGGCCTCGAGCGCGCGCAGCGCCGGTGCGCCGACCGGCACACTGCGTCGCTTGCTGCCCTTGCCCAGCACATGGGCCAGACCGTCGGCGGCATCGATCCAGCCGAGCGCATCCGGGCCCGGTCGGGCATCGAGGCCGGTCAGTTCGGCCACCCGCAGACCGCAGCCGTAGAGCAGCTCGACGATCGCATGGTCGCGCAGGGTGAACGCCGGATCGGAGCGTTCCGGAACCCGCCCTCGGTGCTCAGCGAGCGCCACCGCCTGGTCGACTGCCAGCGCCTTCGGCAGCGGTTTGCCCGCCTTCGGCGCGCGCACGCCGTCGACCGGATTGGCCGCGACCTGCCCGCTGCGACCGAGCCAGCGGTAATAGCCACGCCAGGCCGACAACGCGATCGCGATGCTGCGCGGCGCCAGGCCGAGCCGGTGCAGCTGCGCCGCCCAGCTGCGCACATGGTGCGCGCGCACCGCATGCAGGCTGACCCCGGCACCGGCCGCGAACCGCTCCAGCCGCACCAGCGCCTCGCGGTACATCGACAAGGTTCGCTCGGCCAGGCGCCGCTCGACGCGCAGGTGCTGCAGATGACGCTCCAGCTCGGCATCGAGCGGGGCGCGGGCCAGCGGCTCGGCTTCACCCGGCGGGATCAAGGCGGCTGTCACGGCGCCGCGCCGCGCGGGTGCGGGGCAGCAGGGGACGGCTGATCGGGCCTGAAGGCCCTCCTACAGAATGCAAGCTCGGTGCATGGCCGGGGCCTTGCAGGGGCGCCTTCAGGCGCGAAGGCGTTGCGGCAATCGGGCCTGAAGGCCCTCCTACAAAGAATGGCGATCAGGCACGGCCCGGGCCTTGTAGGAGCGCCTTCAGGCGCGAAGTCGCGCGGGCCTGAAGGCCCTCCTACGACGGCAGCGACGGCGGGTCGGTGTCCTGTAGGAGCGCCTTCAGGCGCGATCGCGTTGCCCACGTCGGCGCTGGGGGCCCTCCCGCTGCACACCGCGCCCGGAGCCCTCATGGTGCGCGGATCAGCCTTCGCGCAGCAGCCGCGACAGGCTGGCGCTGGCGAGCTCGCCGATGCGCTGCAGGAAGTCGATGCCCATGTCGGCGGCATAGCGGGTCGGATCGGGCGAGCCGAGTGCGAGCAGGCCGAAGGCGCCTCGACCACCGTCGGTGCGATCGTCGTCGCTGGTGTGGCGCAGCGGGATCATTGCGATCGACTTGGCAGCCGCACCGTCGTCGAACCACGACGCCGCCTCGAATCCGCCGTTCAGTCCGCAGTACGGCAGCGTCAGACCGGTGGCAAAGCCCTTCAGGTCGTCGCTGACCGGCGTTGCAAAGGTGGCACCGGGGTGACGCTGCGCAGCGCCCCAGACCCGGATCGCGCCATAGGGGATCAGGAACTGCTCGCACAGTCCGTCGACCAGCACCTGCGGCAGCGCGGCCGCATCGGCGGTCAGGAACAGTGACCGGGTCCAGTGGTGCAGCCGGTCGGCGATTGCCAGGTTTTCCTGGCTGTGGCGGATCATCTCGATGATCTTTCCCTCCAGGCCGCGGATCTTCTCGCGCAGCATCTCCATCTGCCGCTCCTGCAGCGAGACCGCGCGCCCGCCATGCGGGCTGACGAGCTGGACGGAGCCGAGCAGCTCGGCCTGACGCTCGAAGAATCCCGGCGTGTTGGCCAGGTAGTTGGCGATATCGGCTTCGGTGATGCCTTCGATGCTCACGCTCGCGTCCTTTGGTGTGGATTCAGGTTCATTGCCGACGGCGGGACGGTGCGGCGTTGTCGGCCGACGCTCAGATCTCGATCTCGCCTTCGAAGACGGTCGCGGCCGGACCGCTCATCGTCACGTGGGCCGGGCGGCCGCTGGCCGGATCGATCCCGTTCCAGGCGATCGTCAGGCGGCCGCCGCGGGTGTCCACCTCGACCGATGGATCGAGCCAGCCGAGCCGGATGCCGGCCACCACCGCTGCACAGGCGCCGGTGCCGCAGGCGAGCGTCTCGCCGGCATCGCGCTCGAAGACGCGCAGCCGCACATGGCTGCGGTCGAGCACCTGCATGAAGCCGACATTGACGCGGCGCGCAAAGCGCTCGTGCGATTCGATCTGCGGTCCGAGCAGTCCGACCGGCGCACGTTCGATGTCGTCGACCCGGCACACCGCATGCGGATTGCCCATCGAGACCACCGCCAGCTCGACCGTCACGCCGTCGCCGAGCTGGAGCGGCCACAGCTCGAAGTCACCTTCGCGGCGCGCGCTCAGTCCGCTGGCGTCGAACGGCAATGCCGCAGGGTCGAAGCGCGGCGCATTCATGTCGACCTTGACCCGGCCATCGTCCTGCAGTTCGAGCTCGAGCCGGTTGTTCGTCGTCTCGACCTGCAGGGTGCGCTGCCGGCTGAGGCCCTTGTCGTGCACGAAGCGCACGAAGCAGCGCGCGCCGTTGCCGCAGTGCTCCACCTCGTCGCCGCTGGCCCCGTTGAAGATGCGGTAGCGGAAGTCGACACCGGGTGTGCGGCTGGCTTCGACGACCAGGATCTGGTCGGCACCAATGCCGAAACGGCGGTCGCCGAGCCGGCGCATCTGCTCGGCCGACAGCGCCAGCGGCGCCGCCGTTGCATCCAGCACGACGAAGTCGTTGCCGGCGCCGTGCATCTTGGTGAAGCGCAGTTTCATAGGGCCGGATTATCCGCCCCTGCGGAAGAACACATTGCAACGCGCAGGCGCGGAGCACGCGGTGGAACGCGGAAAGGACAAAGACATTCTTCCACCGCAGAGGCGCAGAGGTCGCAGAGAAATCCGCGGTTTTCCTCTGCGTGCTCTGCGTCCTCTGCGCCTCTGCGGCAAGAAGGCATTCATGGGCGGTCCGCGGCACACCCTATCAGTACACCGAAGCCTCTCCCGCCGGGCGCGTCTTGAAGCGCTTGTGCACCCACAGGTACTGGGCCGGATTGCGCCGCACCTCGGTCTCGATCCAGGCGTTCATCCGGCGCGCATCGGCCACCGGATCGGCGCTCGGAAAGTCGCTCCACGGCTCGAGGAAGCGCACCCGGTAGCCGGCGCCGCCCGGCAGCAGTTCGGCCACCACCGGCTGCACCACCATGTTGAGCGCGCGCGCCATCTTCGACGGCGCGAGCAGCGTGGCCGCCGCGACGCCGAAGAACGGCACGAAGGCGGCGTCGCGCTCGCCGAAGTCCATGTCCGGCAGATTGAAGAAGGCATGGCCGCGCCGGATCGCGCGCACCAGCGGCAGCGCACGCTCGCTGCGCGCGAACAGTTCGCCGCCGTCGAAACGCAGCCGGCCGGCGCGCATCGCCGCATCGCAGCACCGGGTCGCTCTGCTGCTGGTAGATCGATCCGACGCGGCGGGTCTGGAACAGCTGGGTGGCAACACCGGCCACGTCGAGTGCCAGGAAGTGCGGCACCAGCCACATCACCGGCCGCTCGCTGCGTTCGGCCAGACCGACATCACCCTCGACATGGATCAGGCGCTTCAGCCGCTCGACCGGCGCATACCAGAGCAGGCCGCGCTCGAGCAGGCTGCGACCGAGCCAGCCGAAATGATCGCGGGCAATCGCCTCGCGCTCGGCCGCGCTCAGCTCGGGCAGGCACAGTTCGAGGTTGCGCAGCGCGATGCGGCGGCGCGAACCGGCGGTCCACCAGAAGATGCGCCCGAGGGCGCGGCCGACCGCGGCCTGCGCCGCCAGCGGCAGGTGCTGCAACAACCACAACAGCCTCAGCAACAGGCGTGAACCCAAACGGCAGTCCTCAGCGATCGGGTGCGGGTGCTTCGGCGGCCGGTGTGCCCCGCGGCGCCTTGTAGCGGTGGTATCCCCACAGGTACTGACCGGGGGACGCGAGGATCAGGCGCTCCATGGCGCGGTTGATCGCTGCGGCCGATTCTGCCTGAGCCTGCGGATCGTCCGGCAGCGCTTCGCCGAACGGCAGGTAGCGCACCACGTAGCCGGCGCCGTCGGGCAGGCGCTCGCCCCAGGTCAGCAGCAGCTCGGCGCCGCTCTGCTGCACCAGCCTGGCCGCCAGCGTCATCGTGTAGGCCTCGCGGCCGAAGAACGGCGCCCACACGCCCATGCCATCGCGGCGGCACCTGATCCGGCAGCAGCCCGACCGCCTCGCCGCGCTGCAGGGCCCGCAGCATCTGGCGCACACCCTTCAGCTCGGCCGGCACGGCGCGTCATGCCGGGGCGGTCCCGCGAGCGCGCGATCACCTCGCGCAGCCAGGGCTGGCGCGACGGCCGGTACAGCACCGTGATCGGATGGCGGGCGCCGTGCGTGCGGGCGTAGGCCTGGGCGGTGACCTCGAAGCAACCGAGGTGCGGCGTCAGCAGCACCAGCCCGCGGCCACGCTCGAGCGCGGCCGCGACGAGCTCGTCACCGACGCACTGCAGCGGCACGCTGTCGGCGCCGCGCAGCCACAGCCGCGGCAGCTCGGCCACCATGCGACCGGCCGCTGCAATGGCGGCGGACCCATCTGCGCCTGCGACGCCGGCCTGCGCCAGGTTGGCCCTGAAGCGGCGCCGGTAGGTCGGCGACAGGAAATAGACCAGCCAGCCCAGCGCCGCCCCGAATGCGTGCAGTGCGGCGCAAGGGCCAGTCGCGACATCCAGCGCAGCAGAGTGGCGGTCATGTTTCCTATAATGCGGACATCGCCGAGTTACTGAACTACTTGCGGGGCGATGCGGGGCCGCCTGGCGGCACCGCCGGACGGTGCGTGCAGACGCACCGTTCAAACAAATCCTGCTAAAGCGTTCGCCGCGGATCTCTGACGACAGGACCGGCAACGCCGTCTGCAACCTGTTGTTTCTTACTGGAGCTATCCGCATGTCCAACGACTTCCTCTTCACGTCCGAATCGGTTTCCGAAGGCCACCCCGACAAGGTCGCCGACCAGATCTCGGACGCCATTCTCGACGCAATCTTCAAGCAGGACCCGCGTTCGCGTGTCGCTGCCGAGACGCTGACCAACACCGGCCTGGTGGTGCTGGCCGGCGAGATCACCACCAACGCCCACGTCGACTACATCCAGGTCGCGCGCGACACGATCAAGCGCATCGGCTACGACAACACCGAATACGGCATCGACTACAAGGGCTGCGCGGTGATGGTCTGCTACGACAAGCAGAGCAACGACATCGCCCAGGGCGTCGACCATGCGAGCGACGACCACCTGAACATCGGCGCCGGCGACCAGGGCCTGATGTTCGGCTACGCCTGCGACGAGACGCCCGAGCTGATGCCGGCGCCGATCTACTACGCGCACCGCCTGGTCGAGCGCCAGGCCCAGCTGCGCAAGGACGGCCGCCTGCCGTTCCTGCGCCCGGACGCCAAGAGCCAGGTCACGATGCGCTACGTCGACGGCAAGCCGCACAGCATCGACACCGTGGTGCTGAGCACCCAGCACAGCCCGGACCAGAGCGAGACGCCGCACAAGATGAAGGCCTCGTTCACCGAGGCGGTCATCGAGGAGATCATCAAGCCGGTGCTGCCGGCCGAGTGGCTGAAGAACACCAAGTACCTGATCAACCCGACCGGCCGCTTCGTCATCGGCGGCCCGCAGGGTGACTGCGGCCTGACCGGCCGCAAGATCATCGTCGACACCTACGGCGGCGCCTGCCCGCACGGCGGCGGCGCCTTCAGCGGCAAGGATCCGAGCAAGGTCGACCGCTCGGCCGCCTATGCCGCGCGCTACGTGGCCAAGAACATCGTCGCCGCCGGCCTGGCGCGCCAGTGCCAGATCCAGGTGGCGTACGCGATCGGCGTTGCCAAGCCGATGAACGTGACGGTCTACACCGAAGGCACCGGCGTGCTGCCGGACCACGAGATCGCCGAGCTGGTGCAGGCGCACTTCGACCTGCGTCCGAAGGGCATCATCCAGATGCTCGACCTGCTGCGTCCGATCTACGAAAAGACCGCCGCCTACGGCCACTTCGGCCGCGACGAGCCCGACTTCACCTGGGAAGCCACCGACAAGGCGCAGCTGCTGCGTGCAGCAGCCGGGCTGTAAGCCCGAAGGCGCGCAGCGCCTGTGCGCCTTGGAGCGCAGACCACAAGGCGCAGCTGCTGCGTGCAGCAGCCGGGCTGTAAGCCCGAGGCGCGCAGCGCCTGTGCGCCTTGCTTTGTAGGAGGGCCTTCAGGCCCGATCCAGGCAACGGCTCACGGCATCCCCGCCGGCAAGCGCACCGCCGCGGCCGCGCTGCCTTGCGCCTGCGGCAATCCGGCGTTCGCAAGAAGCGCATTCAGTTGCGCAACCGGCGGTCCGACAATCACGGCTTTGAGCCAGCAAGCCGATGTCGCAAGCCCTTCCGCGCCCCCTGCCCGAGTTCGTTGCCGGCTATGGCCCGGTCGACCGCTATGCCGGACAGACCCGCATCCCGGCCGAGTTCATGCGCGCTGCGCAGAGGCTGCGGCCATCCGGACCGGGCCGCAACAAGCGACTCGCCAGCCTGGATGCGGCCTTCGATGCGTGCGGCATCGGCGACGGCGCCACCCTCTCCTTCCACCACCATCTGCGCAACGGCGATCAGGTGCTGAACCAGGTGCTCGAGGCTGCGGCGCGGCGCGGTCTGCGCGACCTCACGATCGCGCCGAGTTCGCTGTTCCCGGTCCACGCGCCGCTGGTCGGGCACATCGAGCGCGGGGTCGTCACCCGCGTCGTCACCGCCTACCTGTCCGGCCCGGTGGCCGACGCGATCTCGCGCGGCCGGCTCGACACGCCGGTGCTGATGCAGACCCACGGCGGGCGCGCGGCGGCGATCGAGTCGGGCCGGCTGTCGATCGACGTCGCCTTCATCGCCGCGCCGGCGGCCGACGACCACGGCAACCTGAGCGGTGCCACCGGCCGCGCCGCCTGCGGGCCGCTCGGCTATGCGCGCGTCGACGCCGAACATGCCGGGCGGGTGGTGGCGGTGACCGACCACCTCGTCCCGCATCCCTGCACCCCGATCGACATCGCGCAGGACCGGGTCGACCATGTCGTCGTGGTCGATTCGATCGGCGACCCGGCCGGCATCCTGTCGGGCACGACGCGACCCACCGACGATCCGATCGGGCTGCGCATTGCCGAATCGGCCGCCCAGGTGATCGAAGCCGCCGGCGTGCTCGGCCCCGACTTCTCGTTCCAGACCGGCGCCGGCGGCATCTCGCTGGCGGTGGCGTCGCGGCTGGCCGAGGTGATGCACCGGCGGCACATCCAGGGCAGCTTCGCCGCCGGCGGTGTGACCGGCATGCTGTGCGAGATGCTGGAGGCCGGCCTGTTCCGCAACCTGTTCGACGTGCAGTGCTTCGACCTGCGCGCGGTGCAGTCGTACCGCGACGATCCGCGCCACCTGTCGATGTCGGCGTCGATGTATGCCAGCCCGCTCAGCCGCGGCTCGATCGTCGACCGGCTGTCGACGATGATCCTCGGTGCGGCCGAGATCGACCTCGACTTCAACGTCAATGTCACCACCCGCTCCGACGGCCGCATCCTCGGTGGCTCCGGCGGCCATGCCGACACGGCCGACGGTGCGGCGCTCGCCATCGTGACCACCCGCCTGGCCGCCGGCTCGACTCCCAAGCTGGTGGACCGGGTGCGCTGCATCACCACCCCGGGCTCGACGATCGACGTGCTCGTCACCGAAGCCGGCGTGGCGGTCAATCCGGCGCGCGGCGAACTGGCCGAGCGGCTGCGCCACGCCGGGGTGGAGCTGCGCTCGATCGAAGCGCTGCGCGCCGAGGCGGCGGGCCTGGCGACCTCCGCACCTCCCGCTGCGCAGCCAGACGACGCCCGCATCGTCGCCGTGGTCGAGTACCGCGACGGCAGCGTGATCGACGTGGTGCGCCAGACCGCTGCAAGCCGCTGACGCCCACCCTCGCATTCTTGTAGGAGGGCCTTCAGGCCCGATCGCGGCGCCAGCCGCGTTTGTCTTTTCTTGCCCTGTCGCAGACATCCGCCCGGCCTGAAGGCCGGGATCGGGCCTGAAGGCCCTCCTACAGAAGCAAGGGATCGGGCATGAGGGCCCTCATGCGGAACACGATGGCGGTGGCCGCCGGCTACAGCGTTCCCGCCATGAGCCCGGGCGCGCTAGACGGTGCGCCCGCCGTCCACCGGCAGTTCGACGCCGGTGATGAACTCGGCGGCGTCGCTGGCCAGCCAGACGCGCGGCGTTGGCGACGTCGGAGGCGCGGCTCATGCGGCCGAGCGGAATGGTGGCGACGAAGCGGGCGCGGTTCTCCGGCGTGTCGGGCACGCCCATGAACTTCTCGAGCAGGCCGGTCTCGCCGATCACCGGGCAGATCGCGTTGACGCGGATGCCGTCCGGACCGAGTTCGACCGCCATCGACTTCGACAGCAGGTTCACCGCGCCCTTGCTCGCGTTGTACCAGGTCAGCCCCGGACGCGGTCGGATGCCGGCGGTGGAGCCGACATTCAGGATCACGCCGCGCCGGCGCTCGCGCATCAGCGGCACCACCGCATGCGCCATGTGGTAGATCGACTTGACGTTGACCGCGAACATGCGGTCGAAGGTCGCCTCGTCGATGGTGAGCATCGGCTGGTTGTTGTGCGTCGTGCCGGCGTTGTTGACGACCACTTCGGGCGTGCCGAAGGCATCCACGCAGGCCTGCACCAGCGCCCGCACGTCGGCTCCCGACGCCACGTCGCAGCGCACGAAACGCGCCACCTCGCCGAGTTCGGTCGCGAGCGCCTGGCCGCGTTCGGCGTTCAGGTCGGCAATGACGACGCCGCGCGCGCCCTCCTCGACATAGCGCCGCACGATGCCCTCGCCGAAGCCGGCGGCACCGCCGGTGACGATCGCGACCTTGTCCTTCAGTTGCGCCATGGCGAGCCTCAGCCGTGGTAGTGGACGAGGGTCTTGGTCGTGCTCAGCTCCTCGAGCGCGAGCAGGCCCTTCTCGCGGCCGTGGCCGCTGCGCTTGGTGCCGCCGAACGGCAGCTCGACGCCGCCGCCGGCGCCATAGCAGTTCATGAAGACCTGGCCGGCGTGCACCGCCTTGGCGACCCGGTGCAGGCGGCCGGCATTCTCGGTCCAGACCGCGGCCAGCAGACCGTAGTCGGTGCCGTTGGCGAGCGCGATCGCATCCGCCTCGTCCTCGAACGGCAGCACGGCCAGCACCGGGCCGAACACCTCCTCGCGTGCCAGGGCATGGTCGCGCGGAACCGAGCCGAACAGCGTCGGCGTGGCGTAGTAGCCGGTCCGGGGCACATCGCTGGCGATCGTGCCCTCCGCCAGCACCGGGATGCCGCCGGCGCGGGCACGCTCGATGTAGCCCTGCACGCGCTTCAGCTGGGCCGGGTTCATCACCGGGCCGCAATCCAGGTCCATCTCCGGCGTGCCGACGCGCACCTTGGCGAAGGCCTCGGCGACGCGACCGACGAAGCGGTCGTAGATCGAGCGCTGCACCAGCAACCGGCTGCCGGCGGTGCAGGTCTGGCCGGCGTTCTGGATGATCGCGCGCACGATGATCGGCACCGCGCGCTCCACGTCGACATCGTCGAAGACGATCTGCGGCGACTTGCCGCCCAGCTCGAGCACGCACTTGACGGCGTTCTTCGCAGCTGCCTGCTGCACCAGCGTGCCGACCTCGTTGCTGCCGGTGAACGACACCAGGTCGATGCCCGGATGGCCGGCCAGCGCCGAGCCGACCTCTTCGCCCAGGCCGGTGACGATGTTGAGCGCCCCATCGGGCAACCCGCAGGCAGCGGCGATCTCGGCGATGCGCAGCGCCGACAGGCTGGTGTCCTCGGCCGGCTTGAGCACCGCCGCGTTGCCCATCGCCAGCGCCGGCACCACGGTGCGGCCGAACATCTGGGCCGGGTAGTTCCACGGGATGATGTGCGCGGTGACGCCGAGCGGCTCGCGCACCAGGCTGACCTGGTGGCCGGCGACGAACGGGATCGTCTCGCCGTGGACCTTGTCGGCGGCGCCGCCGTAGAACTCGAAATAGCGCGCCAGCACCTTGATGTCGTTGCGCGCGGTGCTCATCGGCTTGCCGGTGTCACGCGCCTCGATCCGGGTCAGCTCGTCCTCGTGCTCGAGCACCGCCTGGCCGATCTTGATCAGCAGGCGCCCGCGCTCGGTGGCGGTCAGGCGCCCCCACGGGCCGTCGAGCGCCAGCGCGTGCGGCCTTGACTGCGGCATCGACATCGGCCGCGCTGCCGCGCGGCGATCTGGTCGAACACCTCGCCGTCGGCCGGTGACACCACCGGCAGGCTGCGCTCGTCATGCGGCACGACCCACTGGCCGCCGATGAACATCTTCTTCATGTCTCAAGTCTCCTGCGAGGGGTTTCGAAGCTGGTAACGCCACACCGGATCGGGGCGGCCGTGGGACTGCCCGAACTGTAGGCAGAAGGGCGGCGCGCGGGAATTGGAAAGTCGGCAACGACGCCTTGACGCGGCGGCAACGCGGCAGTCGACCCCCTTCGAATGCGGGGTGTGCGACCGCGGGATCGCCCCAACCCCGCGATCGATGCGGCCATTTCACAATCGTTTCCCGATGCTGCCCGATATCGACTCGCTCGCGCTGTTCGTCCACGCCGCCGAGCTCGGCAACCTGACGCGCGCGGCCGAGGCGAGTCACATCACCGTGCCGGCTGCCAGCCGTCGCCTGGCGCTGCTCGAACACCAGTTCAAGACCCAGCTGTTCGAGCGCCATTCGCGCGGGCTGGAACCGACGCCGGCCGGCGAACGGCTGCTGGTGCTGGCGCGCGAGGTGATCGCCGGCGTGCACCACATGCGCGCCGAGATGGGCAACTATTCGCGCGGGCCGCCAGCAGGTGCTGCGGGTGCACGGCAACACCTCGGCCATGACGCAGTTCCTGCCGGGCGACATCGCCGCCTTCCAGGCCGCACACGCCGATGTGCGCGTGATCATGGAGGAATGCTGGAGCGAGGACGCGGGACGCCGGGTGCGCAAGGGCGAGATCGACCTCGGGCGTGGTGGTCGAGGGAATCGACACCACCGGCCTGGTGTGCCGTCCGTACCGTCACGACCAGCTGGCCGCGGTGCTGCGCGACGACGACGAGCTGGCTCGCCCGCCGATCACCTTCAGCGACCTGCTCGACCGCGACATCGTCGGCCTCGAGAGCGGCAGCCTGATCACCCGGCTGCTGTCGGCCCAGGCGGCCGCGCTGCAGCGCCCGATCGCGCTGCGGGTGCAGGTGCGCAGCTTCGAGGCGGTGTGCCGGGCGATCCAGGCGCGGCTGGGCATCGGGGTGCTGCCGCTGGCGGCCGCCAGGGGCTATGCCCAGACGCTCGGGCTGACGGTGCTGCCGCTGTCGGACGACTGGGCGTGGCGGCGCATGCTGCTGTGCGTGCGCAGCGAGCCGCCGGCCGAGTCGCCGCTGGCCGCCCTGATGGCACACCTCCAGGCCTGCGCCGAGCAGGACCCGCCGGACCGGTCGCCGCTGCCGGCCTGAGCGGTCGCCGGTCGAACCCGACCGCGGCGCCGACCGCCGCCAGCGCCGCCGCATGGCGGGCCCAAGACTACCGCCGCACAACCTGACGGCTCAGGCCACCGGCATCTCGCGCGGCCGGGTGTCGGCAAACGAGCTGCGTGCGCCCAGCTGCGCGGACAGCGCGTCCAGGCGCGGCAGCGGCGGCAGCCACGGGACATCCGGGAAGCGGAAACGCAGGTAGTCGATCGCCACCCCGGCGGCGATCACCGCCAGGTCGGGCGTGCTGCCGTCGTGGCGCGGCGGATCGGTCTCGAGCCGGCGCATCGCCTCGATCACCGAGCGGCGCCGGCGCAGACCCACCGGCGACTGATCGAACGACGCATCGGTCATCCTGCGGCCGATGATCAGCGCCGCGGCCGCATCGATCGCGCCGAATGCGAGGGCCGCGCGCGGCAGCACCGCATCCGGATCGCCGCCGAACAGCGGCGGCTCGGGGTGCCGCGCCTCCAGCCACATGACGATCAGCAGACTCTCGCTCAGCGCGCGGCCGTCGTCGAGCACGAGGGTCGGCACGCGCGCCGCCGCATTGGCGGCCAGCAGCGCCGGATCGTCCTTCCAGGGATCGGTCAGCTGTTGTTCGGCCAACTGCACGCCCTTCTCGGCCAGCGCAATGCGCACCAGCCGGGCGTACGGCGAGGTGGTGCTGTAGAACAGTTTCATTCCGGACTCCCGGGGCCGTGCCGCCTCAGCCGCGCGGTCGGCTGCGCTCGAACGCGGCGCGCATGGCGAGCCGGGCGGTCAGCGCGTCGAGCTGCGGCAGTTCGGGCATCCAGCTCACCTGCGGAAACCGGAACCGCACATAGTCGAGCGCCACCACCGCGGCAATCGCGCCGATGTCGGGCGCGCCCTCGCCCGCGCTCGGTGGATCCTGCTCGAGCCGGCGCAGGCCGTCGGCCATCGAGCGGCGCCGGCGCAGGCCGACCGGTGACTCGTCGAACGCCGGCACCGGAGATCTTGCGCCCGATCAGGGTGTGCACCGCGGCGTCGATCACGCCCATCGCGACGCCGGCACGTGCGACCGCACGCCGCGCGGTCGGCGCCGAGCAGCGATGGCGTCGGGCCGCTGCGCCTCGGCCCACAGCGCGATCAGCAGCGACTCGGTCAGGCACTGGCCGTCGTCGGTGACGAGCGTCGGCACGCGGCCGGCGCTGTTGGCCTCGAGCAGTTGCGGCGCGTCGGCCCAGGGGTCGACGACCTCGGTCTCGATCGTCGGTCTGGCCCTTTTCCTCGAGCACGATGCGCGCGATGCGGGCGTAGGGCGAGGTGTTGTTGAGAAACAGCTTCATGGCATGGGCAGCAGGTTCGGTTGCGGGATCGGTCACACGCCTCAGTCGGGCAGCGCGCCGAGCTGCTTGAGCATGCCGAGGTTGTCGAGCTGCGCCCAGTGCTCGATCAGCACGCCGTCGCGGATCTGGAACAGGTCGAGCACGTTGATGTCGATCCGCTTGCCGGTCGGCGCCAGGTCGCCGAAGGCGCCGCGTGTGCGTGCCCTGCACCCGCAGCCGCACCAGCACCTTCTCGCCTTCGGCGACGAAGTCGAGCAGCGGCAGTTGCATGTCCGGGAAGGCCGGCATCAGCACGTCGTGCAGCTTGGCCACGCCTTCGGGGCCGCGCACCTCGAACGGCAGGCCGGGGTCGTTGCGCACGAAGTCGGGCGCGATGTGGCGCTGCCACCAGTCACGGTCGCCCTTCAGGAAGGCGGTGAAATAGTCGCGGCAGAGTTGCTTGTTGGCTTCGAGCTGATTCATGGTCGTCTCCGGTTGGAGTTCAGGCCGGCAGCACGTCGAAGCCGAGCCGCGGGAAGTGGATGTGCAGGTCGCCGGCCTGCTCGTCGTGGCGGTGGATCACGATCTCGCGCTCGTCGGCCGCAACCAGCGTGCCGGCCACCGGAATGCGCGCGTTGTCGTCGGGCGTGACCGTGACCTTGGCGCCGACGGGCAGCCCGAGCGGATCGCCGTCCGGCGCCACGTGGGTGACCGGCTGCGGTTGCGCGTCGCGCGCCGCCGCCAGCGCCTCCTCGCCCGACATCTCGGTGCGGCTGGCATGCCCGATCGCACCGATGCGGTCGTACCAGGCCGGCAGCGGACCGTCGATCGCGACGAAGGCATCGACCTCGGGCGGGCAGTTCTTGCGCAGCAGGAAGATCGTCTGGTAGCAGCTCAGGTCGAGCGCGCTCGGCGCGTCGCCGAAGATGAAGCGCCGGCCGTCGGCGAGCGCCGCCTTCAGCCAGCGCGTACTGCGCGACCACATGCTGGCGGTGCTGCGGCAGCTCCGGCGCCATCGCCGCCGGACTCATGTCGAAGTAGAGGTAGTCCTCCTTGCGGTCCTTGATGAACTCGGGCGGGATGTGCTCGCCGATGAAGTGCGACAGCACGCCGATGGTCGGCTTCCACATCGCGCGCTCCCAGGCGAACGACAGCCCGCGCGCCACGCCTTCGCAGCCGTTCGGATACAGCGACGGCGCGTCCGGATACAGCCGCTCGAGTGCTGGCAGGATGATGTTGGTGTCGCAAAAGATGTCGGCACCGATCTGCAGCACCGGCACCCGCCGGTAACCGCCGGTCAGCGGATGGAGCAGCGGGCGCGGCGGCAGCGCTGGAATGTCGACCGACGTCCAGGCGACGCCCTTCAGGCCGAGCGCGAGGCGGATCTTCTCGGCAAAGGGCGAGAACTCGTAGTGGTGCAGGATCGGTGCGTTCATCGGCTTGTCTCCTGTTGGCTTCGGGTGGTTGGAAGGCGCCGCCTTCAGTACATGATGTGTCCGCCGTCGACGACGATCGTCTGGCCCGAGACGAAGCCGGCCAGGTCCGACAGCAGGTACAGCGCGGTGCCGACCAGGTCGTCCGGCTTCTGCTCGCGCGAGATCGCGCGCGCCTTCAGGAACGACTGCTGCCACTCGGCCGGGCGGTCCTTGGTGGCGCCGGTGATGACGAAGCCGGGCGCGATCACGTTCACCCGCACGCCGTCCTTGCCGACCTCCTTGGCCAGGCCCTTGGTCATCGACAGCACCGCGCCCTTGCTGCCCACGTAGTGCAGGTAGCCGGGCTGGCCGGCGACGCCCACCACCGAGGCGATGTTGACGATGCTGCCGCTGCCCTGCTCGCGCATCGCCGGCATCACCGCCTTGCAGCACAGCCACACGCCCTTCACGTTGACCGAGAAGGTGCGTTCCCAGACCGCCGGATCGATCTCCTCGAACGGCGTGAGCTTGACCTCGCGGAAATAGGCGGCGTTGTTGATCAGGCCGTCGATGCGGCCGAAGCGCCCGACCGCCTGCTCGGCCATCGCGCGCACCGAAGCGTCGTCGGCTGACGTCGACCTCAGCGCCAGCGCCTTGGCGCCGGCCTGTTCGACGAGGGCGACGGTCTCGTCGGCCGCATTCATGTCGGCGACGACGACGTTCGCGCCCTGGGTGGCGCAGCCGACGGCGAACGCCTGGCCGATGCCGGTGGCCGCACCGGTGACGATGACGGTGCGACCGGTCAGCAGATCGTGAGCACTCATGTGTTTCTCCAGTTGTTTCAGCAAGGAAAGGAATCAATGCCGGTGCGGCGCGCGCCCGGCCGTGGCCGGCGCGGCGGCGCAGCGCTGCTCGTTCTGGCACTCCACCCGCAGGGTGCGCACGAGGCGGTCGCGATGCGGTGCGGCGATGTCGATCTCGACCGCCCAGACGCCGGTCATCTCGAGCGCGAGCGTGGCGCGGTAGCTGCCCGGCTCGCCGGCTGGCAGCGCGGCGACCGGACGCACCGAATGCGCCATCGGCATCGACGGCATGCTGGCGCCGAGCCTGACGCGCGCATCGTGAGCGGCGCGCCGTCGGCACGGACCAGCCGAGCAGGCAGTGCAGGAGCGGACCGCGCCGGTCGATTCGCAGGCCAACTCGGCCTGCGCGCGCGGCGCGGCGGCACCGACCAGCGCGGGCAAGCCGGCGGCCAGCAGAGAGAGAGACAGAAGTCGGATCATCGCGGCCTCTCGATCAGGCGGGTCGGGCGCAGCAGCCTGCGCGGCCGGCGGCTCAGCCGGTGCACCAGGGCCTCGTCGAGCAGGCCGCGCGGGCGCCAGTGCAGGAACAGCGCCACCACGCCACCGAACACGACCATGCGCCAGCCGGCGAAGACGCGGCTCGCCTCGAGCACGCCGAGGTCGAACAGCACGCCGAGCAGCGGGCCGAGCGCGGTGCCCAGCCCGCCGATCAGCGCATAGCCGACCGCATGCACCCCGAGCATCGGGTCGAACAGCGCCGGCTCGACGTAGGTGGCGCGGTGCGCATACAGGCCGCCGCCGAGTGCGGCCAGCGCGCCGGACGCGCGCCGCCGCGAGCAGCCGCAGGCGCATCACCGGCAGCCCCTGCGCTGCCGCCAGCGTGTCGTCATGGCCGGTCATGCGCAGTGCAATGCCGGCGCGCCGGCGTTCGACCCAGCCGAGCAGCAGCAGCACCGCGCCGAGCACGGCGGCGCAGAGCAGCAGGTACTGGGCCGGCGCTGACGTCGTTCTCGAGCAGCCAGCGGATGTCGCGGAAGCCCTCCACCCCGGCCGGTCCGACCCGCGCGCCCTCGCGCTCGACCTGCCAGTGCCAGGACTGCAGGCCGATGCGCATCATCTCGGCAAAGGCGAGCGTGGCCACCGCGTAGTGCAGTCCGGACAGGCGCATCGTCGGCAGCGCCAGCGCGAGCGAGGCGAGCGCTCCGCCCAGCATGCCGACGCCGAGCGCCGCGGCGAGCGGCCACTGCGCGATCGCCGACGCGATGCCGGCGCAGTAGGCACCGATTCCGAAGAATGCCTGCTGGCCGAACGAGACGCGCCCCACGAGCAGCAGCAGGTAGGCCGACAGCGCAAGCAGCGCCATGATGGTCATGTCGCTCGCCAGGCCGATCGCGTACTCAGCCGGCATGGCGCAGCGCCCCGCTTGCTGCCGCGCCGGTCAGCCGATGCCAGGGCAGCACCAGCACCACGAACAGCAGGGCATGGGTGGCGAACTCGCGGCCGAGCGCGCCGAACAGCGCCTGCGCGTGCGCCTCGACCACGCCGAGCAACAGCCCGCCGGCAAGCACGCCGTGAATCGAACCGAGCCCGCCGAGCATGGCCGCGACCAGTCCCTTGACCAGCACCCACATGCCGAACATCGGCGTGACCTGGCCTTCGACCGCGAGCACCGCGAAGGCAGCGGCGCCGGAGATCGCGCACGCCGCGGCGAAGGCCAGCGTCTGCACCCGGCCGACCGCAATGCCGCACAGCGCGGCGGCGGTGCGCTGGTCGGACACGGCGCGCCAGGCCAGGCCGCCGCGGCTGGTGCGCAGCCAGCTGCGCAAGCGCCAGGGTGGCGCCGACGCCGAGCAGCGCAAGCAACAGCCGATCCGGGCCGCAGCACCAGCGGGCCGAGCGCCCACTCGCCGTGCGCGGCGAGCGAAGGAAACGGATTCAGGTGACGCGGCAGCAGGTTGACCGCGAGCTGCTCGAGCTGCATCCAGATCGCGAAGCTCGAAGCCAATGCGACCACCTCGCGCCCGTCGCGGCCGGCCAGCGGCGCCGCCGCCGCGCGCCAGGTTCGGCGCCGCATCACCGGCGCTGCCGGCAAAGCACAGCCGCTCGACATACAGCCCGAGCAGCGTCGCCGCGCCGATCACGCTGAGCGCCACCAGCCAGACCGGCGCGCGTGCGCCTGGTGCAGCCAGGCGCCGATGTAGGCCGCCAGCATGGCGCCGGCGCCATAGGCCAGGTTGAGGCGACGCAGCGTACCGAAGGTCAGCGTCAGGCCGAGACCGACCAGTGCATACGAGGCGCCGTCGAGCACGCCGTCGAGCGTGCGCTGGATCAGCTCGAGGAGCATCGTCACCTCGGGTGCGCGGCCGCCGTGTCCGTTCAGGCGGCCTGGCGCTGGCCGAGGTAGGCGCGCTGGATCACGTCGTCCTCCGCCAGCTGGCCCGGCGTGCCGTTGAAGCTGATGCGGCCGAGCTCCATCAGGTAGAAGTGCTGCGCCACCTGCAGCGCCATGTGCGCGTTCTGCTCGACCAGGAAGATGCTCACGCCCTTCGGCATGCAGCTGCCTGACGATGGCGAAGATCTCCGCGACCACCAGCGGCGCGAGGCCGACCGAGGGCTCGTCCATCAGCAGCATCTTCGGGCGCGACATCAGCGCACGCGCCACCGCCAGCATCTGCTGCTCGCCGCCGGACAGCGTGCCGGCGAACTGGTCGATGCGCTCCTTCAGCCGCGGGAAGCGGTGGAACATGCGCTCGATGTCGTCACGGATCGCGGCGCGGTCGCGGCGCCGGAATGCACCGGCCATCAGGTTCTCGCGCACCGTCAGCGCCGGGAAGACGAGCCGGTTCTCCGGCACCAGCGCCAGACCGCGCGCGACGATCTCGGCCGGCGACTTGCCGATCAGCTCCTCGCCGTCGAACTTGACCGAGCCGCGCTGCGGCCTGAGGATGCCCGACAGGGTCATCATCAAGCGTGGTCTTGCCGGCGCCGTTCGGTCCGAGCAGGCAGGTCACCTCGCCGGAACGCGCGGTCAGTGCCACGCCCCTGAGGGCTTCGATCTTGCCGTAGGCGGTTGCCAGGTCTTTGATTTCGAGCATCTGCTGTCTCCTGTGCGCTCAGGCGGCCTTGGCTGCCACCGACTCGTCGGCACCGAGGTAGGCGGCGCGCACCTGCGGATCGTTCTGCACCTCGCGCCGGCGTTCCTTCGGCGATCTTGCGGCCGAAGTTCAGCACCACCAACCGGTCGCATACCTCCATCACCAGCTCCATGTGGTGCTCGATCAGCAGGATGGTGCGGCCCTGGTCGCGCAGTGCGCGGATGCGCTCGTCGAGCTCCTCGATCTCCTCGGCGTTCATGCCGGCAGCCGGCTCGTCGAGCAGCAGCAGATCGGCACCGGACGCGGCGGCCCGCGCCAGCTCGAGCCGGCGCTGCTCGCCGAAGGCGAGGTTGCCGGCCAGCATGTCGCGCTTGGCAGCCAGCCCGCTGAAGGCGAGCAGCTGCTCGGCTTCCTCGCGGGCGGCGCGCGCGCTCGACAGCCAGCGGGTGCGAAAGCCCGCCCAGCCGGTCTCGCGCACCACGCGCGCCGCCCAGACGTTCTGCCACACGGTCAGGTGACCGAACAGGCGGATGTTCTGGAATGTCCGCGCGATGCCGAGCACGGTGCGCTGGTGCGGCGCGAGCGGCGCCAGGTCGACTCCGTTGTAGCGCAGGCTGCCGGCGGTCGGCGTGTAGAGCCCGGCGATCAGGTTGACGGTGGTGCTCTTGCCGGATCCGTTGGGACCGATCAGGCCGAGGATCTCGCCGCGGCGGACCTCGAAGTCGAGCGCATCGACCGCCTTCACGCCGCCGAAGTAGCGGCACAGGTTTCTGGCTTCAAGCATGGTGCGCAGCTCCATGGGGAGGCTGGGAAGACCCGCCGGCGGCCGAGGTCGGGCGACGCGAACGCAGCAGCGGCCCGCTCAGGATGCCGTCCGGACGCAGCAGCATGACGACCACGATGAGTGCGCCGAACAGCAGGCTGCGCCAGTCGCCGAGGAAGCGCAGGCCCTCGATCATCACGCCCTGGATCAGCACCACCGCGAGCACGGTGCCGGCCAGGCTCTTCAGGCCGCCGAGGATCGGGTAGGCGATGGCGAAGGTGGCCAGCAGGATGGTGAAGTTGCCGTGCTCGATGTGGGTGGTGTTGTGCGCAAACAGCGCACCTGACAGCCCGGCGATCGCCCCGCCGATGCCGAAGGCCGACACCTTGGCCGCGGTCAGGTTGATGCCGTTGCTCTGCGCCGCGACCTCGTCCTCGCCGACGGCGCGCCACAGCGTGCCGATGCGCGAGCGATCCAGCCACCACAGCACGAACATGACCAGCGCGACCAGTGTCCAGATCAGCACCAGGATCTCCCACGCGCTCCAGCCGTTGCTCGGGAAATAACGGATGCCGCCGAAGCCGAGGCCGCCGTCCGGCCCGACCGGGCCGGACGGGGTGTCGACGCGCCAGCTGACGTTGAAGAAGAACAGCCGCACGATCTCGGCGAAGGCGGTGGTCGCGACCACCAGCATCAGGCCCTTGACGCGCAACGCCGGGAAGCCGACCGCGATCGCCACCGCCGCCGCCACCAGCGCGCTGACCGGCAGGGCGAGCGCGAGCGGCCAGCCGAACATCGCGGTCAGCATGCCGGCGACATAGGCGCCGATGGCAAAGAAGCCGCCCTGGGCCAGGCTGACCTGGCCGGTGTGCAGCACCGCCCACGCCGACAGGCCGAGCAGCGTGTGCACGCCGATGACCTGGGCAAGACTCAGATAGAAGTCCATCGATGTCTCCTTCAGTCGCGGCCGCCCGGCGCAGCAAACAGGCCGCCAGGACGGAACACGAGAAAGGCGAACAGCATCAGCATCACATAGATGTCACGTTCGCCGACGCCGCGCAGGAACTGGAACAGGTTCTCGGCTCCGCCGACGATCAGCCCGGCAACGATCGCGCCCGGAATGCTGCCGAGTCCGCCGATGACGGTGACGACCAGGCCCTTGACCGTGAGCGGCAGCGTCAGCAGCGGTGAGAGCACGCCGATCGCCGCGCCGGTCATGGCGCCCGCGATGCCGCCGAGCAGTCCGGCGATGACGAAGGTGCCGGCATTGGTCCGGTCCACGCTCATGCCGCACAGCCGAGCCGCCACCGGCTGCTGCGCCACCGCGCGCGTGGCCAGCCCGAGCCGGGTTCGCTTGAGCAGCAGCGTCAGGCCGACCATCGCCGCGCAGCCGAGGCCGAAGACGAACAGCAGGTCGCCGCGGATCATGAAGGCGCCGATCTCGAAATTGGCGCCGGCGAACAGCGCCGGATAGTTCTGCGGCATGCCGGCAGTGGCATGCACGATGGCCTCTTCGATCAGCAGCAGCATGCCGACGGTGGACATCAGCGTCGCGAGCGGCTTGTCCAGCGGCAGGAAGCGGAAGCAGATCAGGTAGATCAGGGCCCCGAGCACACCGCCGGCGAGCGCGGCGGCGACGTAGACCAGCGGTGCCGGCGCGGTGGTGACGAGCAGCAGGCTCAGGTAGGCGGCGCCGACCGAGGCGGCGGCATAGGCCAGATTGATCTTGTGCATCACGCCGAAGATCAGCGTGAAGCCGATGCCGATCAGCGCATAGGTGGTGCCGAACAGCACGCCGTCGATCACCGACTGGCTGAGGTCCAGCAGGTCGAGCAGAGTCATTTCACCCTCCAGGTGGCGAATTCAGGCCGGGGCGGGATGGCGCGGCATCCCGGTCCGGTGGCCGCGGGTGATCACTTGGCGGAGGGGTCGTGAGCGACCGTCCAGGCGCCCTTGTTGGCCTGCACGAACAGGAACGGCTTGACCGCCTCCCGGTCGTCGGTGCGACCGACCTTGCCGAGCAGGCCCTGGGTCTGCTTCACCGACGCCAGGGCTTCACGCATCTTCTTGCGGTCCGCCTCGACGGTCTCGGGCTTGCCCATGATCTTCTGCTTCTCGATGATGTCCTTGAGCGTGAAGATGTTCTCCCACGCCGCGGCGTTGTGCAGGTCCATGTTGGCGCTCATCTTCTGCACCGCTTCGGCGGCCGCCTTGGCCTCGGCCGTCACCGGCGCGAAGCTGGTCGGGATCACGATGCCTTCGGCCTGCTGGGCGCAGCCCTGCAGCGTCTCCATGCTCGACGAGCTGGTCAGGCCGACCACCATCTTCGGCTTCACGCCCTGGCGCGCCATTTCCTTCAGCACGCCGCAGGTGGTGAACGGATGCGCCGAAATCGCCACCAGGTCGGCACCGGCACGCTTCATCTCGCGCACCTGGGTCGAGAAGCTGGTGTCGGCGAGCAGCCATTCGCTCTGGCCCTTGACCTCGAAGCCGGCCTTCTCGGCATGGCCCTTCATCAGGTTGTAGGTCGCGTTGCTGTGCGCGAAGTCCTTCTCGACCCCGCCCCAGAAGGTCTTGACCTCCGGCTTGCTCGCCTTCACCCAGTCGAACAGCGCCTTGTACATGGTCGACTCGCTCGGCACGTTGCGGAATGCCCATTCGGAGATCGACGCCAGTCCGCCCTTGGCCGCCACGTCGGTGTAGAGCGGGAACTGCAGGCCGGAGTCGCTCGCGTCGCCGGCCTTCTTCTGCAGGATGCCGAACACCGGCTCGGCGACGTTGCTGCAGGTCGGTCCGACCGCCACGATGGCATCCGGCTGGGCGGCGATGCGGCGCAGCGCGTTGATGCCTTCCTCGGCGTTGCAGCGGTCGTCGAGGTATTCGATCGCGAGCCTGGCCTTGGTCCCGTCACCCAGCGTGACGCCGCCGTTCTTGTTGATCTGCTCGGCGGCGGCCTTCATGGCCGCCTCGCTGTTCAGGCCGAAGATCCGCACCACGCCGCTCTTGGCGCCGAAGCCGTAGATCTTGATCGTCTTGTCCTGCGCGAACGCGGGGGTGGCGGCACTGGCGGCGAGCAGCGCGGCAGCCAGGGCGGTGCGAACGCTGCGGGGGGCTCGGGGGATGCAGGTCATGGTCGTCTCCGGTCGAGGTGTGATGGGCGCGGACTTTGACGGCGAGCCGCCGAGACGACAATTTCGAAACCGGCAATCCAGAGTTGCGATCGTGCTAACGACGCGGTTTGCCGAGGCGGCAAGGCTGGATTCGCACAATGACAATTCCCGCCCGGTGCCTGCTGTTTCGACAATCTCTCCCCATTCACCAGGCAAGGAGAGAACGTGGCAACCAGCCAGGAATCGAGCAGCGGATGCGGCCCGCTGCAGGGTCTGCTCGTGGTCGCGCTGGAGCAGGCGGTGGCGGCGCCGTACTGCACCAGCCGGCTCGCCGACGCCGGCGCGCGCGTGATCAAGATCGAGCGCAGCGAAGGCGACTTCGCGCGCGGCTACGACCGCTCGGTGCATGGCGAGTCGTCGTACTTCGTCTGGATCAACCGCGGCAAGGAATCGATCGCGCTCGACCTCAAGCAGCCCGACGACCGTGCGCTGGTCGAGCGCATGCTGGAGCAGGCCGACGTCTTCGTGCAGAACCTGGCGCCCGGTGCGGCGCAGCGGCTCGGACTCGGCTCGGCCGAACTGCGCGCGCGCCATCCGCGCCTGATCACCTGCGACATCAGCGGCTACGGCGAGATCGGCCGGCTGACCGCGATGAAGGCCTACGACCTGCTGGTGCAAGCCGAGAGCGGGCTGGTCTCGGTCAGCGGCGCGCCCGGCGAATGGGGCCGCATCGGCGTGTCGCTGTGCGACATCAACGCCGGCCTGAACGCGCTGATCGGCATCCAGCAGGCGCTGCTCGCGCGCGAGCGCAGCGGCCGCGGATCGGCGCGTGAAGGTGTCACTGTTCGACACCGCCGCCGAGCTGATGAGCGTGCCCTACCTGCAGACGCGCTACGGCGGCAAGGCGCCGCAGCGGGTCGGCCTGAAGCATCCGACGATCACACCCTACGGCGCCTTCACCTGCGCCGACGGGCGAGACATCGTGATCTCGATCCAGAACGAGCGCGAATGGGCCGACTTCTGCACCGAGGTGCTGCGCGACCGCTCGCTGATCGACGACCCGCGCAGCGCGCAGCAACGCCGCACGCTGCGCGCACCGCGAGTGGGTCGACGGCCGGGTGGCCGAGGTGTTCGGCCAGCTCACCAGTGCCGAAGTGATCGACCGCCTGACCACCGCGCAGACCGCCTACGGCAACGTCAACTCGGTGCACGACCTGGTGGCGCATCCGCAGCTGCGCACCACGACGATGCGGGTGCACGATCGCCCGGTCGAGGTGCCGGCCAGTCCCTGGCGAACCGAATGGGACCGGCCGCAATTTGCCGCCGCACCCGGCGTCGATGAGCACGGCAGCGCGCTGCGCGCCGAATTCAGGCGCTGACGACTGCGGCCGTCCGGCCACGGCGCGTCACTGGCCCGCTGGTCCGCGTCAAGCGGCCGGTCGGGGCGCCAATGACGCCGCATGGCGGGCGAGCCGGCGTTCCAGGCGATCCAGGTCGACCGGCTTGACCAGGTGCTCGTCGAATCCGGCATCCAGGCTGGCCTGCGCATCGGCGGGGGAGCCGTAGCCGCTGAGCGCGAGCAGCAGCAGCGGCTGTTCGTCGGCCAGCGTGCGCAGCCGACGCGCCAGCGCAAGTCCCGACATGCCGGGCAGACCGATGTCGAGCAGCCCGACATCGGGCCGCCACCGCGACCACGATGCAAGCGCGGCGGGGCCGTCTGCAACGCAGGCTGCGTCGTGCCCCCACTCGGTCAGCATCTCGCGCATCGCATCGGCGGTATCCGGGTTGTCCTCGACCACCAGCACCCGCAACCTCGGCGCTGCACCGGCGCAGCTGGCAGCGTTCGCCGTGGCTGGCGGCAGCGCCGCCGACACCGCATGCGAGCGCGGCAGCCACACGCTCATTTCCGTACCCTGGCCGGCACCGGCGCTGCGCACGGCCACGCTGCCGCCATGCAATTCGACGATGTTGCGCACAACCGCCAGGCCAACGCCGAGTCCGCCCTGCCGACGGTCGAGCGACCGGTCGCCCTGGACGAACAGATCGAATACCCGCGGCAGCAGGTCGGCCCCGATGCCCACGCCTTCATCGCGCACCGACACCGTGACGCCGGCATCGGCCGCCCGGGTGCTGACCACGATCCGGCCGCCCGGGTGACTGAACTTGATCGCATTGCTGAGCAGGTTGCCGAAGACCTGCACCAGGCGCACCGCATCGGCGTCGACACGCAGCGCCGCGGTCGCTGTCTCGACGCGCACCTGCAGGGCCTTCTTCTCCGCGTCGGTGCGAAAGACCTCGACCGCCTGGTGCAGCAGGTCGTCGACCGACTGCGGCCGGCGCTGCAGTTCGATCTTTCCGTGCGTCAACCGCGCGACATCGAGCAGGTCGTCGACCAGTCGGGTCAGGTGGGTCAGCTGGCGCCGCATCATGGTCGCGACGCCGTCGATCCGGGACTCCTTGGAGCGCCATGACTCGAGCATGCCCACGCCGAGTGCCATCGGGGCGAGCGGATTGCGCAGTTCGTGCGCCAGCATCGCCAGAAACTCGTCCTTGCGACGCCCCGCCTCGATCAGCTGGTCGCTGTAGGCCTGCAGCTTGACCTCGGCCGCACGCCGCCGTGCGATCTCCCGTGACAGCTCCTCGATCCGCTGATTCAGCAACTGGAAGCGGTCGACGACCTCGTGCCGTTCGAACAGACGGATCGACAGCAGCGCTGGCATCGCCGCCGAACGAGGCCGCACGGCAGCGAGCTCGCACCGGACGCGAACCTCGACGCCGCCGGGGACGCGAAAGCGCAACGCGGCCAGGTGTCGTTGCGGGCTTCTCGAGCCGACCCGGATCAATTCGGCGACGGTCGCCGCATCACCGGTGGTCAGTTCGGTCAGCGCTCGCCCCACCAGGGCGTCACGCGGGCGGCCGAGCAGCAAGGTGGCGGCCTGGTTCGCCGTCACGATCAGGCCGTTGCCGTCGACCAGCAGCGTGGCCTCGGCCAGGATCTCGGCGAAGCGGGCGAAATCGGCCGGGTTCACGCGGCCCGCCGTGATGACGCACCCATCACGATCTGAAGTATTCGCGGCCATCGACCGCTTCGACCGGCGCGTTTCAGGTAGACGACGACCCGACATTCGCCATGGCCGAGCGCGATCGTCTTCTCCAGCGAGACCTTGGCATAGCCGAGGTTCTCGGCCGTGATGACACCGAAGACATTCGACGTCATCATGCACATGGCGGGCCGGCCGAGCACCTTCTCGGCAAACGGACAGTCGCCATTGCGCAGCACGATGCGTTCGTCGCTCTCCTCGACGATGCTGAAGCTGCCCTGGATGCGCCGCTTCAGGTCGACCAGCACCTCGGCCACCTGAGAGCGCGACAGCTCGGGCAGCTGCAGTGCGGCCTTGTACTCCTGGTTGATCTGGTCACCGATGCGCTGACCGACGACACTGATGAAGCCCGACGCTTCCTCGAGCCCGACCACATCCTGCAGGGTCCCGGACAGTTCGCGGATCAGGCTGCGCAGAAAGACATCGCGCTGGAGCGGCACGGGCAGTGCCGCCATGACTTCGGGATGGTGGCTCATGACAGGTGGCTTTGCGCGTCGCGATGAACCGATCCTAGCTCAGCGCTCGCGGCGCCGGCACCGTTCGCCCCGCCGGCCGCCTCCTCAGAACGGCGGCTCGGCTGGCCGCGGCAGCGCCGGCTGGGCGGCTGCCAGCGCGGATCCGAGCGCCAGCACCGCAGCGCTGATGAGCAGCCCGCCGGCCAGCCCGCCCGGCCCGTCGGCGATCGCGCCGACCAGCCCCGGGCCGATGATCTGGCCGGCGGCAAAGACGATCGTGAAGGCGGCGATGCCGGCGGGCCATTGCTCGGGCGCCAGGTTGTGGCGCACCAGGGCGGTGGTCGAGGCGACCACCGACAGGAAGACCGCGCCGAACAGCACCGCCGACGCGAACAGGGCGATCGCCTGCCCGGCGGCGATCACCGGCAGCACGGTCGCTACCGCGAGCAGCGCATTCAGCAGCGCCAGCGGACGGCCGCTGCGGTGGCGCTGCAGCAAGCCGGCCCACAGCCACGATGACGCGACGACGCCGGCGCCGAGCACCGCATAGAAGGCGACGATGCGGCCACTGGCCAGGCCCTGGTCGCGCAGCAGTGTGACGATGAAGGTCATGTAGCCGATGTAGCCTAGGCCGAACATCAGGTAGCCGGCCAGTGCGGCGAGCAGCGACCGCCAGACCGGCGCCGCGCGCTGCAGCGTCGTCGGCAGCGGCGGCGGCAGCCGCAGGGTCGCGGTCACCGCGCGGGTGACCAGGGTGGCGGCGAGCGCCGCCGCGCCGAGCGCCCACCACGCCGGCTGCCAGCGCGCGTGCGCCCCGGCTGCGGTCAGCGGCGGCACCAGGGCGGCGGCGGCGATGATGCCGATGCCGGTTCCGCCGTAGTACAGCCCGAGCACCAGCCCGCCGGCACCCGCCCTGGCCCGGCCGGCCAGCCGGGCGGCGAGCAGGCCGCCGGCGATGAAGCTGGCCGCGCTCGCGATGCCGGTTGCAAAGCGCAGCGCCAGCAGCGCCGCATCGCTGCCGACCAGGCCATGCGCAGCCAGCAGCAGCGCACACCAGGCACCGCCACCGAGCAGCAGGCGGCGCGCATCGACCGCTGCCAGCGCGCGCGGCGCGAGCAATGCGCCGGCCAGGTAGCCGGCGGCGTTGACGGTGTTCATCAGGCCGGCGGTGAAGTAGCTCCAATCAAGCGCGTCGCGCATCGGCGGCAGCAGCAGCGCATAGGAGAAGCGTGCCAGACCGAGCGAGACCGCCGCGGCCAGCGCCAGCCCGAGCGCAGCCGGCAGCACCGGCAGTGCGGCCGGCGCCTCGCGGCTCATCGCACGCCGCCCGGCCCCCGCAGCGCCAGGATGCGCGCCGCCAGTTCGGCAAAGCCGCGGCCGCGCTCGGCGTCGGTCAGGTAGCGCGGCCAGACATCGAGCCGGTCGGCAAAGTCGAGCAGGTTGGCCACCCCGACGCTCAGCGGCAGCTGGGCGAACATCGCCTGGTCATTGGTCGAATCGCCGACATAGATCCAGCGCCCGATCTCGTCGTCGAGGCGCCGCCGGTACAGCCGGTCCACCATCCAGCGCGCGCCGCTCGGCTTGTCGTGATCGCCGAACCAGCCGTTGATGTGGATCGAGCTGACGCTGGCGCGCATGCCGGCCTCGCGCATCAACGCGACCACCGCATCGATGGCCGGCGGCGCCAGGCGGGTGAATTCCGAGTGATCGATGGCGATGTCGGTGACGCGGCCGGCGCTGTCGCGCGCCAGCATGGCGCCCGGTACGCCGGCCGTGATGCGCGCGGCGACCTGGCGCAGCCGCACCGCATTCGCAGCGCGCACCGGATCGGGTTGCGCGAACTCGACCTGCACCCCGTCCGGCGTCGGAATCAGCGCGACCGCGCCGTTCTCGGCGACGATCGCGGCCACCGGCCAGGCGCGCGCGAAGCCCTCGCTCCAACCCATCGGCCGGCCGGTGATCGCGATCACCGGGACGCCGGCTGCGTGCAAGGCATGCAACGCATCGAGTGCCTCGGGCGCGATTGCACCCTCGCTGGTGAGCGTGTCGTCGATGTCGGTCAGCACCCCGCGCAGCGGGCGCAGTTCGGCGTCGGGACAGGCGCTCAGGGGGAGGCTGCGCTGGAGCATGGTGCGCACTGTAGCGGCCCCGGCACACGCCGGCCCTGCGCCGCATTCCCGGTAGGATCGCGCCAAACCAAGCTCTGTCGTTGTCGCATGCCCGGCTGGATCGCTGCCATTTCCGATTTCTGCTCGCAGGTACCGGTCGACAGCGCCACGCCGCGACCCTGCATCGATTTCTGGCGATCCGGCACGCCGCCGTCGCGGCGCCCGCGTCCACCGGTGGTCGATGTCGTCGGCGGCTACCTCGAGCGGCTGCCGCTGGCCGCCGTCGCCAGCGGCCTGGTCGACCAGGCCGAGATCTGGCGCTTCGCCGGGCGCGACGGCGAGTCCGATCTCGACGCCGGTCGCCCGGACGGCACCCCCGATCCGACGAGCCCGGGGCTGACCCGCCGCATCTTTCGCGCCGGCGGCACCGGCCCCACCTCGTCAGCCGAAGCCGTCGATTTCATCCGCGCGGTGGGTGCGCCGGACATCTTGTGCATCTGGGGCCTGGGCGTCGATGCGGCACTGCTCGATGCGTGTGCACCGTCGCTCAACGTCTACAACTCGATCGATGCGCCGGCGCTGCGCATCGCCGACGACCTGGCGGCGCGCATCGACCTGTTCCTGACCGGCGCCGAGTGGCAGTCGCGCGAGATCGAGGCGCGGGTGCCCGGCGCCCGCACGCTGGTGCTGCCGATCGGGCCGGCGTTTGCATCCGGACAGACCTTTTATCCGACCGGCGTCCCGAAAGACCGTGACGTCGTCTACGTCGCCTGCGCCCAGCCCTACAAGCGGCACGACATCCTGTTCGATGCGATGGCGCGCCGGCCCGGCACCAGCGCGCTGCTGGTGGTCGGCTATGGCCACCTGGCCGAAGACTTCCGCCACCGGGCCGCGCGCGACGGGCTCGATCTGGAAATCATCGGTCCGCCCGGCGTCGGTCACGACGAGGTGAACCGCCAGATCAACCGCGCGCGGGTCGGCGTGGTGTGCGGCGAACACGACGGTGCGCCGGCGATCCTGACCGAATACCAGCTTGCCGGCCTGCCGGTGCTCGCCAATGCCCGGCTGAGCTGCGGATTGCAGTTCATCACGCCCGAGACCGGCCTGGCAGCCGACGAGGGAGCGGATTTTGCCAGCGCCCTGGATCGGCTGCTGCGCGACCACGCGCGCTACGCCCCACGCGATCTGGCGCTGGCACGCTGGGGCTGGCAGCCGAGCATGCACAGACTGGCTGCCGAACTGGAATCGATCAGGAGTACGAGGATGGCGCGATGAACAATGGCAGGACCGCAGCAGCCGCGGCGCATTCGATGCCCCCGGCGCTCATCTGCTTCTCGCATCTGCGATGGGATTTCGTCCTGCAGCGACCGCAGCACCTGATGTCGCGCTTCGCGCAGGACCATCGGGTGTTCTTCTGGGAAGAGGCAATTCCGACCGAGCACCACCTGCCCTACCTGGAGTTCCACGCCTTCGAGGGCACGAGCGTGCAGTCGATCCGGCCGCGGGTTCCCGCCCGCTGGTCGGCCGAAGACCAGCTGCGCGGGCTGGCTGCGCTGCTGGACCAGATGATCGGACTGTCCGGCATCCAGCGACCGGTGCTGTGGTTCTACACCCCGATGCTGTGGCCGCTGGCGCGCCATGTCGATGCGCAGGCGGTGGTCTACGACTGCATGGACGAGCTGTCGGCATTCCGCTTCGCACCTCCCGACATGCTCGCCAACGAAGCCGCCCTGATGGCGGCCGCCGACGTCGTTTTTACCGGCGGGCACTCGATCTACGAGGCCAAGGCCGGGCGGCACTCCGACATCCACCCGTTTCCGTCCTCGGTCGACACGGCTCACTTCGGCCGCGCGCGCGGGGCCACGACCGAACCGGCGGACCAGGCGGGACTCGGCCGGCCACGCCTGGGCTACTACGGCGTGATCGACGAACGGCTCGACCTGGAATTGATCGCGAGCCTGGCGCGCAGCCAACCCGAGTGGACGATCGTGATGATCGGTCCGGTGGTGAAGATCAGTGCCGACGAACTGCCGCGCGCACCCAACCTGCATTGGCTGGGACCGCGCGACTACGACCGCCTGCCCGACTACCTGGCGGGGTGGGATGTGGCACTGATGCCGTTCGCCCTCAACCAGGCGACGCGCTTCATCTCGCCCACCAAGACGCCGGAGTACCTGGCGGCGGGAGTGCAGGTGGTGTCGACGGCGATCCGCGACGTGGTGCGCCAGTACGGGCAGCTGGCGGCGGTGCACATCGCCTCCGGGGCGGCCGACTTCGTGCGCTGCTGCGCGGCGGCCCTGGCCGCGCGCAACCTGCCGTCGGCCTGGCGCGACCCGGCCGATCGGCTGCTGGCGGACAGCAGCTGGGACCAGACCTTCCAGCGCATGCGCGCGCACCTGGACCGCGCCGCCCGGCGCCGCCATGCGCCGGCACCGGCTGCGGCGGCCGTCGCACCGTACGCCGTGCCGCTGCTGCGCGGTGCCCGCAAGTACGACGTGACGATCTGCGGTGCCGGCTTCGCCGGCGCGGTGCTGGCGCGCCAGTTCGCCGAGGTGTCCGGCAAGCGGGTGCTGGTGACCGACCGGCGCAGTCATGTCGGCGGCAATGCGCACGACTGCCGCAACGAGGCGGGCATCCTGATCCACCGCTACGGACCGCACATCTTCCACACCAACAGCGACGATGTCTTCGCCTGGCTCGGCCGCTTCACCGAGTGGCGGCCCTACGAGCACCGCGTGCTGGCGCGGGTCGGCGAGCAGCTGCTGCCGATGCCGATCAACCGCACCACGCTGAATGCCTTCTACGGCCTGCAGATGCAGTCGGAGTCCGAGGTGGCGGCGTTCCTGGCGCGCCAGGCCGAGCCGGTGGCCGACATCCGCACCTCACGCGACGTGGTGGTCAGCGCCATCGGGAGCGAGCTCTACGAAACTTTCTTCGAGGGCTATACCCGCAAGCAGTGGGGGCTCGACCCGTCGCAGCTCGACAAGTCCGTCACCGCCCGGGTTCCGACCCGCACCAGCACCGACGACCGCTACTTCACCGACCGGCACCAGGCGATGCCGCGCGAGGGCTACACCCGGATGTTCGAGCGCATGCTCGACCACCCCGGGATCGATCTGGCGCTTGGCTGCGATTTCCACGACCTGCAGCCGTCGGAGCGCGGCCGGCTGAGCGTCTACACCGGGCCGATCGACGCCTACTTCGGCCACCGCTTCGGCCCGCTGCCGTATCGCAGCCTGCGCTTTCGCCACGAAACGCTCGATCAGCGGCAATTCCAACCGGTCGCGGTGGTCAATTTTCCCGGCGAGGACATTCCGCACACCCGCATCACCGAATACAAGCACCTGACCGGGCAGGACCACGCCAGCACAGCGATCAGCTACGAATACCCGTGTGCCGAAGGCGATCCCTACTACCCGATCCCGCGTCCGGAGAACCAGGCGCTGTTCCGACGCTACGAGGCACTGGCCGCGGCCGAGAGCGGCGTCGTCTTCGCCGGTCGGCTGGGCACCTACCGCTACTACAACATGGACCAGGTGGTGGGCCAGGCGCTGGCCATCCACCGCCGATTGAGCGAGCAGCTGACCGCACCCGGCGCGATGGCGGCACCGGCCTGACCGCCGCGCATGCAGTGCCTGCTGCTGACCGACAGCGCCGAGCCGTCGGGCGTGGGAGAACACATGCTCACCCTGGCCGGCGCACTGCCGCCAGGGCTGGCGGCGCTCGGCTTTCCCGACCATGCGGCCGGGCGCGCGTTGCGGGCACGGGCGCTGGCCGGCGGTCTGGCGGCCCAGCTCTTCGACCCCGACGACGCGGCGGCCTTCATCGCCGCCTCGGCGGCCGATCTGGTCCATGTCCATGCCGGCATCGGCTGGGAAGGTCACGCGCTGGTGGCGGCAGCGGCCGGCGCCGGCCGCGCGGTGATCCGCACCGAGCACCTGCCGTGGCTGCTGACCGATGACCGGCAGATCGCCGACTACCGGCAGGCGAGCCAGCGGGTGGACGCGGTCATCACCGTATCGTCCGCGGCGCAACGCGGCTGGCGCGGCGCGCTCGACCGGCTCGGACGCCACGCGCTGCCGGTCCACGCGGTGGCGAACGGCACCGCCGCGCCAGCGTTGCGGCACCTCGGCGGCGATGGCTCCCGCCTGCTGTGCGTCGGCCGCTTCACGCCGCAGAAGCTGCACCGCACGCTGCTGATCGCGCTGGCGCGGCTGCATCGCCGCGGCGTGCCGGCGCGGCTCGATCTGATCGGCCAGGGACCGGGCGAGGCGCGCCTGCGGCGCTGGGCCGCGCGCCTGGGACTGGGCCAGCGCGTGCGCTTCCTGGGCCGCCGTGACGATGTCGCCGAGCGGATGGCCGGCGCCGATCTGCTGGTGCTGCCGTCGGCGTTCGAAGGCCTGCCGCTGGTGCTGCTCGAAGCGATGTCGCTCGGCCTGCCGGCGGTGGCGACCCGCGTCACCGGATCGGCCGAGGCGCTTGGCGCGGACCATCCGTGGCTGGTGGCGCCGCAGCGCTCGCGGGACCTGGCCGATGCCCTGGGGCAGGCGCTGGCCGATCCGCAGCAGCGCGCGCAGGTCGCGCGACACGCCCGCGAGCGGTGGGCGGCTCGCTTCACCGCCGCGCGCATGGCGGCAGACACATTGCAGATCTACCGCCGCGTCGTGCGGCAGCATGGAGAACGAAGCATGAAGAAGACGAGGCTCGGTTTCATCGGCGCGGGGGGCATCGCGCACCGCCATTTCGGCGTCCTGCGAACGATGGAGGACGTGCAGATCGCCGCCGTGGCCGACCCCGACGCTGCACGCGCCAGCGCCGCCGCCGAGGTGACCGGCGCCACTGCCTACACCGATCACCGGGCGATGCTGGATGCCGAGGAGCTGGATGCGGTCTGGATCTGCGTGCCGCCGTTTGCCCACGGCGAACCGGAACGCGCCTGCATCGCCCACGGCCTGCCGTTCCTGGTCGAGAAGCCGCTGTCGCTGGACCTGGCGGTGGCCGAGGCGATCGCCGACGAGGTCGATGCCGCCGGACTCGTCACCGCCGCCGGCTACCACTGGCGCTACCTCGACACGATGGACGAGGCGCGCGCCCAGCTCGCGGGCAACCCGGCCCACCTGATCCAGGGCTTCTGGCTCGACCAGACGCCGCCGCCGCAGTGGTGGTGGGACGAGGAGCGGTGCGGCGGGCAGGTGGTCGAGCAGGCCACGCACGTGATCGACGCGGCGCGTTTCCTGGCCGGCGAGGTGACCGAGGTCTTCGGCATGAGCGCGCGCCGGGACCGGCCCGACTTCGCAGGCCTGACCGTCTCGACCGCCTCGGCGGCGACCCTGCGCTTTGCATCCGGCGCCATCGCCAACCTGTCGGCGACCTGCCTGCTGCGCTGGAACCACCGCGTCGGCCTGCATGTCTTCGCCGACGGCCTGGCCATGGAGATCACCGACCACGACCTGATGGTCGACGTCGGACGCGGCCGCCCGGTGCGGCGCGCCGAGGGTGACGCGGTGTGGCGCCAGGACCGCGATTTCATCGAGGCGGTGCAGGGCCGCGAGAACCGCATCCGCTGCCCCTACGGGGAGGCGCTGAAGACGCACCGGGTGGCGCTCGCCGTCGCCCGCTCCGCCCGCGAGGGTGCACTCGTCGAGATGGAGGCGCTGCGGGGAGACCCGCAGCCGATGTTTCGTCGCGCCGCTGCGCAAGGCGCCCACCATGCCGCATGAGCATCGGCACATCCGCAGCCTCGGGATCGAGCGTCCCGGGGAGCCGTATTTCTTCGGCTACGACGAAGGTCCGGCGGGTGACGGGCAGCTGCGCCTGGAACTGCTCTACACCGGCCTGTCGGCGGGCACCGAACTGACCTTCCTGAAGGGCAGCAATCCGTATCTGCACAGCCGCTGGGACGATGCGCAGGGCCTGTTCCGGGCGGGCGAACCGTCGGCCCGCTTCCCGGTCAACTTCCTCGGCTACATGGAGGTCGCGCGCGTCATCGATGCGCGCGCACCCGGCTTCGGCAACGGCGATGTGCTGGCCACCACCTTCGGCCACAAGACAGGACACACCGCCCACCCGGCGCACGACCTGCTGCTGAAGCTGCCCGACGGCATGGATCCGATGCTCGGCATCTTCGCGGCCCAGATGGGGCCGATCGCCGCCAACGGCATCCTGCATGCGGATGCGGATCAGTTCGGCACCGCAGTGCCGCACCTGGGGGCAGGGGTGCAGGGTCGGCCGGTCCTGGTCTGGGGCGGGGGAACCGTGGGGCTGTTCTGCGCCCTGTTCGCCCGGCGTGGCGGCGCCTCCGAGGTCGTGGTGGTCGATCCGTCGCCGTTCCGGCAGGAGATCGCGCGCCGGATGGGCTTCGTCGCCATGGCCGAGGACGATGCGGTCGGCTATGCCAAGACCGCGTGGCACCACAAGGTCGGCGGACGCGGCGCCGAATATGTCTTCCAGACCCGCGCCCAGTCGGACAGCCTGAACCGCTGCCTGCAGGCGCTGCGTCCGCAGGGCACCGTCATCGACCTCGCCTTCTACCAGGGCGGCATGTCCGGCACCCGCCTGGGCGAGGAGTTTCACCACAATGGCCTCGCGATCCGCTGCGCCCAGATCAACCGGATGCCGCGCCCGCTGGCCCATGCCTGGGACCAGCGCCGGCTGGCGCAGGAGACGCTGCGACTGCTGCAGGCCGAGGGCGAGCTGATCCGGCGCCACCTGATCACGCATGTCGTGCCGCTCGACGACGCGCCTGCGTTCCTGCGGCAGCTGGTGGCCGAGCGGCCGGATTTCCTGCAGGTCGTGTTCCAGGCATGAGCGCCGACGAGGTGCCGGCCTGGGGCGGCGTTCCGCCGCAGGCCTTTGCGCAGCCGAATGCGGAGCACCGCCTGATCCGCATCACCTTCGTCATGGCCTGGCTGGTGGTTGGCGGCGAGGAGACCGAGATCCGGCTGCTGGCGCGCAACCTGCCGCGGGATCGCTACCGCATCGACGTGATCCCGTGCTTCCGCAAGGAGGGAATGCCGGATCAGACACACCGGCAGCTGGCCGAACTCGGCGTCGTGGTCGACACCACCCCCTATGGCCTCGGCTTCGACGACACCGTCGACTACCTGCGCCGCAAGCTGGCCGGCACGGATGTGGTGGTGTCGTGCCAGAACGTGGCCGACATCTATCCGGCACTCGAGCGCATGGCGCTGCGGCCGCCGCTGATCGAGCACGGCGGGCTGGTGTCGGAGGCGCTGGCCGGCCCCAAGCACTTCACCACCCGCTATGTCGGCGTGTGCGACAGCATCCGGGCCGCCGCGGCGTCGCGGATGCCGGACCGGGCGCACCACGCGCTCGAGATCCCGTCGATGGTCGACCTGGCCGAGTTCGTCCCGGACCGGCGCCAGCCGACGCGTGCGGCGCTCGGGATCGGCGCCGACGAGGTCCTGATCGGCTGGGTCGGCCGGCTCGACCGCAAGAAGCGGGTCGAGGATTTCATCGCCGCGGCGCTGCAGGTCGCCGCGCAGGCACCCGACACCCGCTTCCTCGTGGTCGGCGGACCGGATGCCTTCATGCCCGAGTACGCCGACGAACTGCGACGCATGGCCGCACCGCTCGGGCAGCGGCTGATCTTCACCGGCGACCGGCAGGACGTGCCGGACCTGCTGGCGGCGATGGACATCTTCTGCTGGCTGTCGCGTGGCGAGGGCATGCCGCATGTGATCGCCGAGGCCGGCGCCGCCGGGCTGCCGGTCATCGCGACCCGGGACAACGGCGCGTTGCAGCAGATCAGCGACGGCGTCAGCGGCCTGTTCGTCGACCACGAGGACGCCGCCGGCGTGGCCGCCGCCATGCTGCGCCTGCGCGGTGAGGCGCCGCTGCGACGCCGGCTGGGCGATGCCCTGCGCCAACACGTCCGGACCCGCTACGCGGCGCCGGTGGTGGTTGCGCAGTGGCAGGCGCTGATCGACGCGGTGCTGACCGAACGGCCGGCGGCACCCGCCCCCACCCTCTTCGAGAGCTTCGTCCTGGGCGGCTGGGAGTCGTCGACCCACCGCCTGCGCACCGGTCGCCGGCTCGACGTGATGGCCGCCATCGGCCACGACCGGCACTGTGCGCAGGACTACCGCCAGCTCGCCGGACTCGGCATCCGCGCCTGCCGCGACGCGGCCCGCTGGCATCTGATCGAGCCGACGCCCGGCCGCCACGACTTCTCCAGCCTGACGCCGATGATGGAAGCCGCGCGCGACACCGGCACGCAGGTGGTCTGGGATCTCCTGCACTACGGCTGGCCGGATGACCTGGACATCTGGCGACCGGCCTTCGTCGATCGCTTCGTCGCCTTTGCGCGCGCGGTGGCACTGCACCACCGCGACATCAGCGACGCGGTGCCGTTCTGGTGTCCGGTCAACGAGATCAGCTTCTTCTCCTGGGCGGGAGGCGACGCGCGCTACCTGAATCCATTCCAGGCGCAACGCGGTTACGAGCTGAAGTGCCAGCTGGCACGGGCCGCCATCGGTGCCATGCACGAACTGCGCGCCGTCGATCCGCGGGCGCGCTTCGTCCATGCGGAACCGCTGCTCGGCGTGCACCACGATGGCGCCACCGGTCGCCCGCTGTCCGAGGCGCACGGCCACCACGATGCCCAGTTCCAGGCCTTCGAGATGATCGCCGGGCGGATGTGGCCGCAACTCGGCGGCGATCCGTCGCTGCTCGACATCGTCGGCGTCAACTACTACTGGAACAACCAGTGGATCCATGGCGGGCTGCCGATCGATGTCGACCATCCGCGTTACCGCCGCCTGTCCGACCTGCTGGTCGAGGTGGCAGCCCGCTACGACCGGCCGCTGCTGATCGCCGAGACAGGAACCGAAGGTGCGCGCCGCGCGGCGTGGTTCGGCTATGTCGCGGCCGAGGTCGCATCGGCCCGGCGCCGCGGCGCGCGCGTCGAGGGCATCTGCCTCTACCCGGTGGCCGATCATCCGGGCTGGGACGACGACCGGCTGTGCCCGAACGGCCTGCTGGGTCACGACCCGCGCGGTGGCGCACGCACCGTCGAGCCGGCGCTGGCGCGGGCGATCGCGACCGCGCTCTGAACGCAACGCGCCCAGCCCTGCGCGGCGCGTCCAGGCCGGTCGGTCGATCGGTCGGTCCAGGCGTCCGGAATGCGGTCGACCGCCGCCAGCCAGGCCGCCGCTTCGCCATCGCTCGGCGCGCGCCAGTCGCCGCGCGGTGACAGCGAGCCGCCGGACCCGACCTTGGCCGAATTCGGCACGCAGCTGCGCTTGTACTGGCTGATCTGGAAGAAACGCCAGACGAAGGTGCGCAGGTGGCGCTTGATCTCGGCCAGCGAATACTGATCCCGCACCACATCCGGCCCCTCGGGCCAGCTGCCGGTCTCGCGGTCGTGCCAGGCCTGCCACGCCAGCCAGGCCACCTTGGTCGGCGCGTAGCCATAGCGCACGGTCTGGAACAGGAAGAAGTCGTGCAGGGCATACGGCCCGAGCTTGTCCTCGGTGCTTTGCAGTGCCGACTCGCCGTGCTCGTCCTGGGTGGCCGGGACGAGCTCCGGGCTGACGACGGTATCGAGCACTGCGAGCAGCACCTGGCTGCCGGCCTCGCCGACGCGGCCGGTTTCGGCGACCCAGCGCACCAGATGCCGGATCAGCGTCTTGGGCACGCTTGCGTTCAGGTTGTAGTGCGACATGTGGTCGCCGACGCCATAGGTGCACCAGCCGAGCGCGAGCTCGCTCAGGTCACCGGTGCCGGCGACCAGGGCATGGTGCAGGTTGGCGAGGCGGAACAGGTGGCTGGTGCGCTCGCCGGCCTGCACATTCTCGAAGGTGACGTCGTGCACCGGCTCGCCGCGCGAAGCCGGGTGATCGATGTCCTTCAGCATCTGGTCGCAGCTCGGGCGGATGTCGATCTGCATCACCGTGCAGCCGATCGCCTGCATCAGCCGCGAGCGCCTGGTCGAGCGTGCGCGAACTGGTCGCATAGCCCGGCATGGTGACGCCGAGGATGTTGCTGCGCGGCTCGCCGAGCCGGTCCATCGCCTGCGCCGCGACCAGCAGCGCGTGGGTCGAATCGAGCCCGCCGGAAATGCCGATCACCAGCTTGCGGATGCCGCTGGCACGCAGCCGCTGCGTCAGCGCCTGGACCTGGATGTCGAACACCTCGCGGCAGCGCTCGTCGCGCCGTGCCGGATCCGACGGCACATACGGAAAACGCTCGAGCCGGCGCTGCAGCGGCAGTGCCATCGGCTGCGCCGGCAGCTCGAAGCGGATGCGCCGGAAGCGCTGCACCTCGTCCCGAAAGCGCGCCGCCGACTGGCCGAACGAGGTCTGGCGCATGCGCTCGTGCGACAGCCGCTGCAGGTCGACGTCGGCGCTGATCATGTGCGATTCGGTCTCGAAGCGTCCCGACTCGCGCAGCAGCTCGCCGTTCTCGCAGATCAGCGCCTGGCCGTCCCAGGCCAGGTCGGTGGTCGACTCGCCGCTGCCGGCCGAGCTGTACAGGTAGGCGGCGATGCAGCGTGCCGACTGGAGCGCCACCAGCGAATGGCGGTATCCCGACTTGCCGATCGTGATGTTCGATGCCGACAGATTGACAAGCAGCGTCGCGCCGGCGAGCGCGGCGTGGCTCGACGGCGGGATCGGCACCCACAGGTCTTCGCAGATCTCGACATGCACCACGAAGGCTGGATGGTGCGCCGCCTGCAGCAGCAGGTCGTTGCCGAACGGCACCGACTCGCCGCCGAGTTCGATGCTCGCCACCTGGGCGTGGCTGGCAGGCTGGAACTGGCGCGCTTCGTAGAACTCGCCGTAGTTCGGCAGGTAGGTCTTCGGGACGATGCCGAGCAGGCGCCCGCCCTGCAGCACCGCTGCGCAGTTGTACAGCGCATGGTCGACAACCAGCGGCAGGCCGACCACAGCGATCGAGGCATGGTCGCGCGACGCCTCGACCACGCGCAGCAGCGCCGCCTCGCAGGCGTCGAGCAGCGCATGCTGGTGGAACAGGTCGTCGCAGGTATAGGCAGAGAGCCCGAGCTCGGGAAACGCCACCAGCGACGCGCCGTCGGCCGATGCGCGGGCATGCAGCTCGATCGTCTGTTCGGCGTTGAAGACCGGATCGGCGACCCGGATGCGCGGGACCGCGACGGCGACCCGGACGAAGCCGTGGCTGGCCGGCTGGAAGAAGGCGTCGGTCTGCATCGTTCCTGGCGTGAAGTTGGTGGCGCCGCGCGGCGACGGCGGGTTGGCCGTGATCTTCGCATCGACCGGCAGCTGTGCCGCCTGTGCCGCGCTGGCAATGATCGCGCCTGGATCGTCGGGTCGATGTCGGTCCCTGAAAGAGGCCGTCTGCTGGCCGGCTCGGCTGGCTGCGATCCCGCAATGCCGGTCGAACCGGCCACGAACGACCCCCATCCCACCCGGCGCAGATCGCCCAATTCTGTGCGCATGGCGCCCGGAAGGCCGTGTCCGGCCTGACAAGCCGGCCGCCGATGCCTAAACTCGCGGCCTCCGAATCCATTGGCGCGATTAACGCCCGCTTCAGCCAGGCTGAGGTTGGCCGCAACAACGCGCACTCGCTCGAGACCGCCGCGATGAATGCCCTCCGCTCCGATGTCGAACCCAGCCACGGCCTGCCGGTCGACGCCATTCCCCAGGCCGACGAGGCGGCACCTGCCGATCCGCGCCCCGCGCCCGCAGCGCCGAACAAGCGCGACCTGATTGCCGGCCTGGAAAACGGCCTGGCGGTGATCGCCGCCTTCGGCCACGACCGGCCGCGCATGACGATCAGCGAGGTGGCGCAACGTTGCGGGCTGACCCGGGCCGCCGCCCGCCGCTATCTGCTGACGCTCGAATACCTCGGCTTCGTCAGCTGCGACCGCAAGATGTACGCGCTGACGGCCAAGGTGCTGCGGCTGGCGCAGAGCTACATGGATTCGGCGCGGCTGCCGCGCATCGTCCAACCCGAACTGCATCGCCTGGCGCATGCGCTGAAGGAAGCCTCGTCGGCCGGTGTGCTCGATGACGGCGACGTGCTGTGCATTGCGGCCACCACCGCCGGCCGGGTGGTCTCGAGCACGCTGCAGCCGGGTACCCGGGTACCGGCCTACTGCACCGCCAACGGCCGCGTGCTGTTGTCGGGGCTGCCCCAGGCCGAGGTCGACGCCTGGCTCGACGGGCGCACCCTGCACGCGCTCACGCCGCACACGCTGACCGACCCGCAGCGGCTGCGCATCGAGATCGCGCGCGCCCGCGCCCAGGGCCACGCGATCGTCGACCAGGAGCTCGAAATCGGGATGCGGACGATCTCGGTGCCGCTGCGAAACTTCCGCGGCGACGTCGTGGCCGCCATCAATGTCAGCGTCCATGCCAGCCGGGTTGCCACCAGCCAGCTGACCGCCGACTACCTGCCGGCGCTGCTGCACGCCCAGGCCCAGCTGCGGTCGCTCCTGTAGCAGGATCCGTGGCAGCCGCCGCACCCACCCCCACTGAACCGAAGGAAGACAAGATGCGAGTCCAGGTTGCGATCATCGGTGCCGGCCCATCCGGGCTGCTGCTGGGCGCTTTGCTCGACAAGGCCGGTATCGACGCGGTGATCATCGAGCAGCGCAGCGCCGAGTACGTGCTCGGCCGCATCCGCGCCGGCGTGCTCGAGCAGGGCACGGTCGAACTGCTCGACCAGGTCGGCGTCGGCGAGCGCCTGCACGAGCAGGGCCTGTGGCACGGCGGCTTCGAACTCGGCTACCGCAACAGCCACCACCGCATCGACCTGCAGGCCCTGACCGGCGGCAAGCGCGTGATGGTCTACGGTCAGACCGAGGTCACGCGCGACCTGATGGATGCGCGCGCCGAGCGCGGCGCAAAGTCGGTCTACGAGGCCGAGGAGGTCACGCTGCACGACATCGACGGACCCGAGCCGCGCGTGACCTATCGCAAGGATGGCGTCGAGCACGAGCGTCGAGTGCGACTTCATCGCCGGCTGCGACGGCTATCACGGCGTCAGCCGCCGCAGCGTGCCGGCATCGGCCTGCAGACCTACGAGAAGGTCTACCCGTTCGGCTGGCTGGGCGTGCTGTCGGACACGCCGCCGGTCTCGCACGAACTGATCTATTCCAACCACGAGCGCGGCTTCGCCCTGTGCAGCATGCGCTCGCTCACGCGCAGCCGCTACTACATCCAGTGCGCGCTCGACGACAAGGTCGAGAACTGGTCGCGACCAGGCCTTCTTCGACGAACTGCGCCGTCGCATCGATCCGGCTGCCGCCGAATCGATGGTCACCGGGCCGTCGCTCGAGAAGAGCATCGCGCCGCTGCGCAGCTTCGTCGCCGAGCCGATGCGCTTCGGCCGGCTGTTCCTGGCCGGCGACGCGGCGCACATCGTTCCGCCGACCGGCGCCAAGGGGCTGAACCTGGCCGCGTCCGATGTGCACTACCTCTGCGCGCGGGCTGATCGAGCACTACCAGGACCGCAGCAGACGCCGGCATCGACGCCTATTCCGACCGCTGCCTGCGCCGGGTCTGGAAGGCGGTGCGCTTCTCGTGGTGGTTCACCTCGCTGATGCACAAGTTTCCGGACGACACCGGCTTCGGCCAGAAGATCCAGGAAGCCGAGATCGGCTACCTGCTCGGCTCGACCGCGGCATCGACCGCGCTGGCCGAGAACTACGTCGGACTGCCGATGGAGGTCTGATCCTCTGGATGGACCGCACGCAGATGACCCTTTCATCGCAGAGGCGCAGAGGACGCAGAGAATCGCAGAGAAAGATGCGAGCCGTGTCTCTGCGGCCTCTGCGTCCTCTGCGCCTCTGCGTTGAGAAATCTTCTGCTGCGATCAGCCCGGCGCCAGCGAAGGCAGCTCCCGTCGATTGGCCGATACTTCGCGCTCTTGCCACACCGTGACACGTCCAGGAGACATCGAGCCATGACCGCCCGCGCCCGCCCCCCGTTCCGTGCCGATCACGTCGGCAGCTTCCTGCGTCCCAGATACCTGCTCGACGCGCGCGAGCAGCATGCCCGCAAGCGAGATCGATGCCGCCGCGCTGCGCGAGGTCGAGGACCGCGCGATCACCGAGATCGTCCGGTTCCAGGAAGACGTCGGGCTGCAGAGCATCACCGACGGCGAGTTCCGACGCACCTATTTCCACATCGACTTCCTCGAGCAGCTCGGCGGCGTCAAGACCGATGTGCCGACGCTGATCCGCAAGCCCGACGGCAGCGAGGAGCTGGCGCCGCCGGTGATGCGCGTGATCGACAAGGTGCGTCACGTCAAGGACATCCAGCTCGCCGATTTCGAGTACCTGCAGAGCCAGCTTTCGCCCGGCAAGACCGCCAAGGTGACGATCCCGTCGCCGACGATGCTGCACTTCCGCGGCGGACGCGCCGGCATCAGCCGCGAGCACTACCCCGAACTCGACCCCGAGTTCTACGACGATGTGGCGCGCGCCTACGGCGACGAGCTGAAATCGCTCGCCGCCGCCGGCTGCACCTATGTGCAGATGGACGACACCAACCTCGCCTACCTGTGCGACGAGAAGATGCGCGAAGCGGCGCGCCAGCGCGGTGACGATCCGAACGAACTGCCGCACCGCTATGCCGGCTTCATCAACAAGGTGGTTGCGCACAAGCCCGAGGGCATGACGCTCGCGATGCACCTGTGCCGCGGCAACTTCAAGAGCACGCATGCGGCGGCCGGCAACTACGAGCCGGTGGCCGAGGCCCTGCTGTCGGAGATGAAGCTCGACGCCTACTTCCTCGAATACGACGACGAGCGCTCGGGCGACTTCAAGCCGCTGCGCTACCTGCCGAAGGACAAGATCGTCGTGCTGGGGCTGGTGACCACCAAGTTCGGCGAGATGGAGAGCAAGGACGACCTGAAGCGCCGGATCGACGAAGCGACCCGCTACGCCCCGCTCGAGCAGCTCGCGCTCAGCCCGCAGTGCGGCTTCTCGAGCACGGTGCACGGCAACAACATCGCGGTCGAAGCACAGCGCAACAAGCTGCGGCTGGTGGTCGAGGTGGCGCAGGAGGTGTGGGGCCGATAGGCACCCCGCACACGGCCGGCCGGTGCGGTCGCCGGTCGGCGACCGCACCGGCGTGCGCGAGCCTCAGAAGGCCAGGAAGGTGACGCCGGCGCCGAGGCTGGTCTGGCGGAAGTTGTAGTCGGTCATCGTCTCGCCGTAGCCGCGGAACAGCTGCACATACCAGCGCAGGCCGTTCGGCTGACTGGCGTCGACCGGGTAGGTCCAATCGAACTGGAGCGCGCCGAACTTGACGTTGCGCAGGCTGGTGCGGTACAGCAGCGATGCGGTGGCCAGCTTCGACGCCCAGTTGACACGGTATTCGCCGCGGCCCCGGAAGTCGACCAGATCCGGGTTGTTGTCGTCCTGGTAGTCCTCATCCAGGCGCTTGTTGATGCGCGCGCTGAACGACCAGTTGGCGCGTTCGAACCCGGCGCCGAGGTAGACCCGGTTCCAGCTGCGCGACAGCGGATCCGACTGCCCGTTCGACTGGTGCGCGATGCCGAGCTGGGTATAGCGCCAGCGCCAGCCGAACGGCAGCTGCTGGGCCGCATCCGGCGTCGGCACCATGTAGATTGCCTCGGGCTCGTAGTCGCTGTTGCGAAACGGCTTCGAGTCCTTGCTGTTCCAGATCTGCCAGAACGCCTGTTGCGTGTAGCCGAGCCACAGGTCGGCGCCGGGCAGGCCGAAATCCTGCGCGATCTTGGTCCGCAGCGAAAGCTGGAACTTGGCCTCGATGTTGCGGTAGTCGGGCTGCAGCACCGCGGCCTGCGTCGGCGACTGCGGCGCGCGGTTGATGTGATTCGTCACATGCAGCGGCAGCACGAAATTGGGCTGGTAGCCGACGAAATTGAAGGTGCCGCGCTTGTCGGCCGCATCGAGCTCCCAGTACTTGGACAGCAGGCTGCCACTGCCGCTCGGCTGCGCCACCGGCAGCGGCACCCCATCCTGCGCCAGCAGCGAATCACTCGCCTCGGCCGGCTTGTCGGCCGCCAGCGCGGGCGCGGCGCGCCCGGCCAGCTGGTCGTAGCAGGCAAGCCGATCGGCCGCCGCGCCGATGGCGGCGCATTCGGCCAGGCGCAAGGGCTCGATCGGCGGGGTCACCGGCTGGCCGTGGGCGCCGGCAACGCCGCCCATCGCGACCACCGCCAACAGCGGACCGAAGCCGCGCGCAGCAGGCTGTCTCCCGCGCGGCGGGCTCAACGGCACATCTCCCGGATGTCGTCGGGCACCGGCATGGCACGCAGGCGATCCGGATCATCGGCATCGCGGCGCACGAAGGCGCGGATCTCCGATCCTTCGCAGATCAGCGTCTCGCCGCTCGCGTCGGCGCGCGTGATGCGGTGCTGCTGGACGAACACCTTGGCGCGCCACTCCTCGACGTGCGTGGCAATCGTCAGCCGCTGACCGTAGGTGGCGGCGTTGCGGAAACGGGTGTTGATCTCGAGCAGCGGCGTGCCGACGATGCCGCGCACCTTGACGAGTTCGCGCCACGGCGGCAGCCCGCACTGCATGAAGAACGAGAGCGACGCCGCGTCCATCCAGCGGTAGAAGTTGGGGAAGAAGACGATTCCGGCCGGGTCGCAGTCGCCGAACTGGACCGCGACCTCGTGGTGGGTGGTGCGTGGCATGTGGGGAAGGATTCGCAAGGGGGTCGGGCAACTACCAGCTGCCGACATTCGGCATCGAGCGCCACGGCTCGGCAGGTTCGAGCGCGTCGCCCGCCTGCAGCAGCTCGATCGAGATCTGGTCCGGCGAACGGACGAAGGCCATGCGGCCGTCGCGCGGCGGCCGGTTGATCGTCACGCCATGGTCGACCAGGCGCTGGCAGGCGGCATGGATGTCGTCTACCCGGTAGGCCAGATGACCGAAGTTGCGCCCACCCGAATAGACCTCGGGATCCCAGTTCCAGGTCAGTTCGATCTGTGCGTCCGGGTCGCCCGGCGCGGCCAGGAAGGCCAGCGTATAGCGGCCTTGCGGCACCTCGCGCTGGCGCACCACCTCGAGCCCGAGCGCATCGCGATAGAAACGCAGCGAAGCATCCAGGTCGGTGACACGCACCATCGTGTGCAGGTATTTCATCTTCATGGGGTAATCCAGTTTGCAGCCGAACCGCATCCGCTGCGAGGATAGCGGCCGAACCGCACAACGAAAGCGCAACATGATCCTAGAAGTCGCCGACATCCGCATCACGCCAGGCCGCCAGGCCGAATTCGAGGCCGCCGTGGCAAACGGCATCGAGCAGGTGATCAGCCAGGCCGAAGGGTACTGCAGCCACCGCCTGCGCAAGGGCATCGAGTCGCCCGAGCGCTACCTGCTGATGATCGAGTGGCGCAGCCTCGAAGACCACACCGAGCGCTTCCGGCAGGGACCGCTGTTCGCCCAGTGGCGCGCGACCGTCGGACCCTTCTTCGCCTCGCCGCCGTCGGTCGAGCACTTCGAGCTGCTCGACTGAGGCGGGTGGCCCGGCGTCGGCCGGGTCAAGCAAAGGTCGTGCGAGACCAGGGCCATCCGCGGCGGACCGGGCCCGGGACAGACGGCAGGCGCACAATACGGCTCGTGCGCCGCGGGCGCCGCGCCTGCAGTTCGAGCCCGAGTCAATCCCCGAAGCCATGCCCACTCGCACACCGCCCACCCCTGCCATCGCCGAACCGACCCAGAAGCTGCGCCAGACGCAGGCTGAATATTCGGCCGCGCGTCCATCGGGCGAGCCGGGCATCAAGCCCATGCTGTCGAGCTCGAAGATGTACGTCTGCCGCCGCTGCCAGGCCAACTTCAAGACCGGTGACGGCAAGCCCGATCCGCGCCTGCGCGGCCTCGGCAAGTGCAACGCCTGCCTCGGCACCGTGCCGGCAGCCGCCTAGCGCCTGTCTTCGGCGGGTGACCGGTGCGGCACGGCTGGCGCTGGCACGCCCCGCCGGAACTCCGTCAGCGCGTTCCGAACAGCCGGTCGCCCGCGTCGCCGAGACCGGGCACGATGTAGCCGTGCTCGTTGAGCTGACGATCGATGGCTGCGGTGTAGACCGGCACTTCCGGGTGCACCGCATGGAAATGAGCCAGCCCCTCGGGGGCGGCGAGCAGGCAGACGAAGCGGATCGAGCGTGGCCGGACTTCCTTCAGCCGGTCGACGGCCGCGACCGCCGAGTTGCCGGTGGCGAGCATCGGATCGAGCACGATTGCATCGCGTTCGTGCATCGCGCTCGGCATCTTGAAGTAGTACTCGACCGCCACGCGTGATGTCGGGTCGCGGTACAGCCCGATGTGCCCGACGCGGGCGCCCGGCACGACATTGAGCATGCCGTCGAGGAAGCCAGCGCCGGCGCGCATGATGCTCACGAAGACCGTCTTCTTGCCGTCGATGACCGGCGCACGCATCGACTCGAGCGGGGTCTCGATGTCGATCAGCTGGGTCGGCATGTCGCGCGTGACCTCGTAGGCCATCAGCATGCTGATCTCGCCCAGCAGGCGCCGGAAACTGCTGGTGCTGCGGTCGCTCTGGCGCATCAGCGTGAGCTTGTGCTGCACCAGGGGATGGTCGATCCGGATCACGGACGGAGTGGTCATCGGCGGTGGCCTGTGGCTGCGGTCGGGGAAGCTTCAGAAGACGGTCCCGTCACTGTCGATCTGCAGCGGCGGCGCACCGTCGCGCAACTCGTCGGCGAACGCGCGTCCGGCGGCCCAGGTGCCGCCTTCCAGGATGGCGCCGAGCGGCAACTGCCGGGCGTCGAGCTGCAGCCGGCCACGGATCAGCGGCGCGAGCTCATCGATCAGGCTGACCGTCAGGGCGCGCCACTCGACGATCAGCTCGTCCCCCGGCCGCCAGCGCCGTTGCAGCACGCGCGGGTCGCGCGGCACCAGCACCCCGCCATCGATCAGCAGCCCGCCATTGCGGTATTCGGGGAGCGCAGTCAGTGCATCGAGCGCGACGACCTCGATGCCGGCCGATCGCAGCGGCTCGACCAGCGAATAGCTCAGCCACTGGCTGAGCTTGTGGAACGGCACCAGCCCGGCGGTCGTTCCGAGGCTGCCGGGGCGGGTCGACTCGCCGCCGGCCCAGGGGTGCGGCCAGACATCGCCGAGCGGCGTTCCGTGCAGCACCGCGCCGTGGCGCCAGATCGGCGTCAGCACGTCGAGCACGGTGCGCAGGATGTCGGCCGCTTCGACCTGTCGCGGCAGTCCGGTGGACGTGCCCGCCAGCGCGTCGATGCGGTCGTACAGCAGCGCCGGCCGCGCCTGGCGCGGTCCGCCGGCAACCTGTGCGAGCGCACTGCCGAGCCGGTTCAGCAACGCCACCCGGCCTTCGAGTCCGACCATCGGATTGCCCGCGTCGACCTGGAATGCGACCTTCAGCGCCGCCGCATCGAGCCGGCGCAGGACTGCGCCATCGACCCGCAGCGGATCGTCGGGACTGCTCGAGAAGCGGCCGGCGACGAAGGCATCGAAGCTTGCGACCGCAAGCCCTTCGGAACGCGCCAGCGCCTGCTCGCCGGCGGCCTCCCGGTAGCGCCAGTCGGGGCCGGCACCGGCGTCGAGCAGCACGCTGACCACCGCCAGGTCGACGCGCGCGCGCGCCTGCTCGTCTTCGTTGCGCCCGTCCAGCAGCTCGTCGAGCCGCCGCACCCGATCGACGCCGCCAGCGCCGAAATGTCGCCAGCGGCTGTGCAGCGGGACCTGCAGGTCGGGCCAGGCAGCGCGCGTGAGCGCCTCCACCCGCTGCGCGACCTCGTCGAGGCGGCTGCGATCGATCCTGAAGTGCGGTGAGCAACCGTCACCGACGGCCCGGGTGATCGCGGCACAGCGGGCGCGGATCGTCGCCGGATCGCGCAGCACGTTGAAGGCGTCGGGCCCGTGACGCACGACAGCCGTGCTGTCCATCGGTGGTTGTTCAGTCAAGCGCACGCCCCTTGGTTACGGCCAGCTCGGCCGGGCTTGGAATGGCCCCTTCGGTGAAGTAGCCGGCCGCGATCTTGGCATCGATCTCGACCCGCGCATCGGCCGGGATCAGCTGATCCGGGATGCGCACCCGCTGCTCGACGGTGATGCCGCTGCCGGTGATCGCGTCGTACTTGTCGTTGCTCATGCTGACCAGCCGGTGGATGCGCCGGATGCCGAGCCAGTGCAGCACGTCGGGCATGAGCTCCTGGAAGCGCATGTCCTGCACACCGGCGACGCATTCGGTGCGCAGGAAGTACTTGTCGGCACTGTCGCCGCCGAGCTGGCGCTTGCGCGCGTTGTAGACCAGGAATTTGGTGACCTCGCCGAGTGCCCGACCCTCCTTGCGGCTGTAGGCGATCAGCCCGACCCCGCCCGATTGCGCGCCCCGGATGCATTCCTCGATGGCGTGCGTGAGGTAGGGGCGGCAGGTGCAGATGTCGGAGCCGAATACGTCCGACCCGTTGCACTCGTCGTGCACGCGGGCGGTCAGCGTCACCGCCGGATCGGCCAGGTCGCGCGGATTGCCGAAGATGTAGAGCGTCTGTCCGCCGATCGGCGGCAGGAACACCTCGAGGTCGCTGCGCGTGACGAGTTCCGGGTACATGCCACCGGTCTCCTCGAACAGGGCGCGCCGCAGCACGCCTTCGGCGACGCCGAAGCGCCGCGCCACGCCGGGCAGCCACCACACCGGCTCGAGTGCGACCTTGGTCACCGCCGCCGATCGGTCCGGCAGCAGCACCCGGCCGTCGACCTGCAGGCGCTGGAAGGCGAGCGCCTGGGCGATCTCGGGCAGGTGGATGTGCGCCTTGGTGACCGCGATGGTCGGCCGGATGTCACAGCCGGCCGCCAGCTGTTCGGCGAACACCGACTGCACCGACGCTCCCCAGGGGTCGATGGCGACGATGCGCTCGGCGTCTCCCCATTGCGGATGCGGCCCGATCAGATCGGTCGGCGAGGTATCGGTCAGGTCGGCGCGATGGCCGCGCACCAGGCTGCCGGCAGCCACCGCGAGCGCACGGTACACGCCGTAGCTGCCGCTGTGGCTGCCGATGACATTGCGCTGGCTGCGGTTGCTGGTGGTGCCGATCACCGGTCCGCGCTGCACCGGATCGGCCGCGCCCCAGACGATCGGCGGCGTGCCCGCGCCGTGCGGGTCGGGGTGCGACGTGAGCCGGATGTGCTTGTTCGGTGCGGGGTCGAGCGTCGCCATGATGGAGTCCGGTTACCTCGACAGGGTAGCGCGGACTGCGCCGCGCCGTGCTGCGCATGCGTCGATGCCACAGCAAGAAATCGGCCAGACAGGCGCTCGCCTCGCACCACCTAAAATCACCGGCCCTCATTCCTGCCCCGATCCGAACGCCTACCCATGTCCGAAACCAGCCCGCCGGCCCTCTCGCCGCTGACCGCCCTCAGCCCCCTCGACGGCCGCTACGCTGCCCGGCTGGCCGCCCTGCGGCCGCTGCTGAGCGAGTTCGGTCTGATGCAGCGCCGGGTGCAGGTCGAGATCGAATGGTTCATCGCGCTGTCGGATGCCGGCCTTGCCGAATTCAAGCCGCTCGGCGAGCCCTCGCGCCAGCTGCTGCGTGAGCGGGTGGTCAATTTTTCGGCGGCGGACGCGCAGGCCATCAAGGACATCGAGAAGACCACCAACCACGATGTGAAGGCGGTCGAGTACTGGATCAAGCGCCAGTTCGACGGCCATCCGGAGCTGCTCGCGGCCGGCGAGTTCGTCCATTTCGCGTGCACCAGCGAGGACATCAACAACACCAGCCACGCGCTGATGCTGAAGGCGGCGCGCGAGACCGTGCTGCTGCCGGCGCTCGACCGCCTGCTGGCCCGGCTGACCGCAATGGCAACCGGGCTCGCCTCGGTTGCGATGCTCAGTCGCACGCACGGCCAGACCGCCAGCCCGACCACGGTCGGCAAGGAGATCGCCAACGTGGCAGCGCGGCTGCGGACCGCGCGCGAACGCATCGCCGCGGTCGAACTGCTGGCGAAGATGAATGGCGCGGTCGGCAACTACAACGCGCACCTGGCCGCCTATCCGGATTTCGACTGGGAAGGCTTCAGCCGCCGCGTCGTCGAGCAGCAGCTCGGCCTGAAGCTCAATCCCTACACGATCCAGATCGAGCCGCACGACTACATGGCCGAGCTGTTCGATGCGGTGACGCGCGCCAACACGATCCTGATCGACTGGTCGCGCGACGTCTGGGGCTACATCAGCCTCGGCTACTTCAAGCAGCGCACGAAGGCGGGCGAGGTCGGGTCGTCGACCATGCCGCACAAGGTGAACCCGATCGATTTCGAGAATGCCGAGGGCAACTACGGCCTGGCCAATGCGCTGCTCAGCCACCTGAGCCAGAAGCTGCCGGTGAGCCGCTGGCAGCGCGACCTGACCGATTCGACCGTGCTGCGCAACATGGGCGTGGCGCTCGGCTATGCCGTGCTCGGCCACGACAGCCTGGCGCGCGGGCTCGACAAGCTCGAGCTCAACCAGGCCGCGCTCGATGCCGACCTCGACAACGCCTGGGAGGTGCTGGCCGAGCCGATCCAGACCGTGATGCGGCGCCACGGCCTGCCCGAACCGTACGAGCAGCTGAAGGCCTTCACCCGCGGCCAGCCGATGACGCGCGAGCTGATGCGCGGCTTCGTCGAGAAGCTTGCCTTGCCCGAGTCCGAGAAGCAGCGCCTGCTGGCGCTGACACCGGCCGGCTATACCGGGCTGGCGGCCGCGCTCGCGTCGCGCATCGGCGACCCGGTCTGAAGCCGCAGGAGACCGCATGAGCTTCATCGAGCAACTCGCCCGTGCTGAACAGCAGAACCAGTCGCTGCTGTGTGTCGGACTGGACCCGGATCCGGCGCGCTTTCCCGGCGCCTGGCAGCACGATGTCAACCGCATCTTCGACTTCTGCGCCACGATCGTCGACGCGACGCGCGACCTGGTGATCGCATTCAAGCCGCAGATCGCCCACTTTGCGGCACAGCGCGCCGAGGAGCAGCTCGAGCGGCTGATCCAGCACATCCACCGCGTGGCGCCGGACGTGCCGGTGATCCTCGACGCCAAGCGCGGCGATGTCGGCAGCACCGCCGAGCAGTATGCGATCGAGGCCTTCGAACGCTACCGGGCCGATGCGGTCACGCTCTCGCCGCTGCTCGGATTCGATTCGCTCGAGCCTTTCCTGCGCTACCAGGACAAGGGCGCGATCCTGCTGTGCCGGACCTCCAACCCGGGCGGAGACGACCTGCAGGCGCGCCGCCTGGCGCCCGATCCGGCGCTCGCCGGCGACGCCGGCGAACTGCTGTACGAACGGATCGCCCGGCTGGCGGCCACCGACTGGAACCGCAACGGGCAGCTCGGTCTCGTCGTCGGCGCCACCTACCCGGCCGAGATCGGCCGGGTGCGCGAACTCGCGCCCGATCTGCCGCTGCTCATCCCGGGCGTCGGCGCGCAGGGCGGCGACGCGGAGGCGACGGTGCGCGCCGGCTGGCGCGGCAGCGCGGGCCGTACCACCGGCCCGGTGATCGTCAGTTCGTCGCGCGCCATCCTGTATGCCAGCCGCGGCAGCGAGTTTGCCGAGGCGGCTCGCAGCGCGGCGATCGCCACCCGCGACCAGCTCAACGCGGCGCGCCGCTAGGTTCCGGCGCCAACGGCAGGTCGCGCCAGCGTCGGCCGGTCAACGCGAACAGCGCATTCGCCAGCGCCGGCGCAATCAACGGATTGGCGATCTCGCCGACGCCGCCCGGCGGCTCGCTGCTGGCGAGCAGGTGTGTCTCGATCGACGGTGTCTCGGCCAGGGTGAGCAGCCGGTAGCTGTCGAAGCCGGTCTGCGCGACCACGCCGTCGACGATGTCGATGCGCCCGTGCAGCGCAGCGCCCAGCCCGCACACGATGCCGCCCTCGAGCTGCTGAGTCACGAGCTGCGGATTGACGACGATGCCGACATCGGCTGCCACGACGACGCGGTGCACCCGCACCCGGCCCTGCTGCGCCGACACCTCCGCGACCAGCGCAACGATGCTGCCCTGGCTCGCATACAAGGCCACGCCGCGCGCGCGGCCCGCTGGCAGTGGTGCCGTCCGGGCGGCAAAACCCGGCCAGCCGACGCGTTCGGCCAGCTCGGTCAGCAGCGCCGCATGGCGCGGCCGACCGGCCAGCAGCGAGAGCCGGTAGCGCACCGGATCCTGTCCGGCGGCGACGGCGAGTTCGTCCATGAACGACTCGATGGCGAAGGCGTGCGCGGTGTGGCGCACCGCGCGCGCATAACCGACCGGGATCGGTCCGCGGGTATCGACGGTCACCTCGCGCCGGCTGGCAACCGCATACGGATGCCCGGCGTCGCCTTCGCCGATGGCCAGGCCGGGCAGGTCGACCGGCAGCGCCAGCCGCGGCAGGTTGCGCTCGAGCCAGCGCGGCGTCACCGCGTCGGATGCGAGGCAGGCATGCAGCGTTCCGGGGCGTCCATCGGGTTCGAGGTCGGCGTGCAGCACCACGACCGCCGCCGGGCGGAAGAAATCGTTGGCGAAGTCCTGCTCACGCTCCCACATCGCCTGCACCGGGCGGCCAGCACATTCCAGCGCGATGCGAACCGTCTGGGCGATGACCTCGGTCTCGAGGCGGCGCCCGAACGACCCGCCGAGGTAGCTGACCTCGACCTGGACCGCCGCCTCGTCGACCCCGGCGACGCGGGCAGCGGCGGCGCGCGCCAACCCCGGTACCTGCGTCGGCGCCCACACCTGGACCCGGCCATCGGCCACCCGGGCAGTTGCATTGACCGGCTCGAGCGCGGCATGCGCGAGATACGGCAGGCGGTACACCGCGACCAGGCGGCGACCCGCCGGTACCGGCGCGTCGGCGGCCGCAAAGCCGGCCTGGAGCGCGCGCTGCTCGAGCCGGCGCAGCACGGCGGCCGAATCGACCGGACCGGCCGGCGCCGTGCGCCAGTCGATGCGCAATGCGTCGGCACCGCGCTGCGCGTGCCAGTGGCTGATTGCGACCACTGCGACCGCCGCCGCGGCGCCCGCGTACGGCGGCAGCCGCACCACCCGCTCGACGCCCGGCAGGGCGAGCGCGGTCGCCGCGTCGATCCGGCCGGGTGCGCCACCGAGCGTCGGGGCGTGCCGCACCACCGCGAACAGCTGCCCGGGCAGTCGCTCGTCGATGCCGAAGACGGCCCGGCCATCGGCCTTGATCGCGCCTTCGATGCGCGGCAGCGGTCGTCCGATCAGGGTCCAGGCTGCGTGCGGCTTCGGCTCGGCCCGACCCGGCGGCGTGATGCGCGCGCGCTCGGCAAACACCGGGTAGGGCGCGCTGCGACCCGAGGGGTGGCTGATCACGCCGTCGCTGACACCGAGTTCGGCAGCCGGCAGCCGCCAGTCGAGCGACGCGGCATTCAGCAGCTGGCTGCGTGCGGTTGCCGCCGCCAGCCGCAGCACCTCCCAGCCGTCGGTGATGCTGGTCGAGCCGCCGGTCAGGTTCAGACCGAGCTCCCGCCCGAGCTTGGCGCCGGCATGGCGCGCCAGCCGCGCCCGCAGCGGCACCGCAGCGGCCGCCGTCGCGCCGGCGCTGCGCGACATGGGCGGCGAACAGCGCGACGTTGCCATACAGCGCACCGTGGCCGGCGGAGGTGAAGCGCACACGCGACAGCCCGACATCGAGCTCGTCGGCCACCAGCATGGCGAGTGCGGTGTGCACGCCCTGCCCCATCTCGCTGCGGTTCATCGCCAGCATCACGTCACCATCGTGCGTGATCTGGATCCAGCCGTTCAGCGCAACGGCGGTTGCGACCGCGCTGGGCAGCGCGGCCGAGCCGACCCGGTTGCGCGGTGGCAGCACGGCCCATCCGACGAGCAGAGCGCCGGCACCGGTCACCCCGCTGATCAGCCAGGTGCGCCGCCTCATGCACGCACGACCGGCGTCGTGCCCGGCGCGTCGGCGCCGTCGGCCGGCACCCGCACCGGCGGCACGGCGCCGCGCAGCATCGCCGCGGCGGCATGGATCGCGGCCCGCACCCGCGGGTAGCTGCCGCAGCGACACAGGTTGGTGATCGCCGCGTCGATGTCGGCGTCGCTCGGCCGCGGGTTGCGGCGCAACAGCGCCGCAGCCGCCATCAGCATGCCGCTCTGGCAGTAGCCGCACTGCGACACCTGGTGCAACTGCCAGGCGCGCTGCAGCGCATGCGGTCGGCCGGGCGGCGCCAGTCCTTCGATCGTCACCACCGCCTGGCCACGCACTGCCGACAGCGGGGTCACACACGACCTGACCGCACGGCCGTCGAGGTGCACGGTGCAGGCACCGCAGGCACCGGCACCGCATCCGTACTTGGTGCCAGTCAGGCCGAGCAGGTCGCGCAGCAGCCACAGGAGCGGCATCTCGGGCGGCGCCAGCCGGTCGGAAAACGCCTTCGGCTGGCCGTTGAGCAGGATTTCCATCGCCGCGTCAGCGCCCCGACGGCGGCGCTGGCTGCAGCACGACGCGCGCGCTGATCGCGCCGGCACGGGCGGCGCGGGCAGTCAGCGTCAGCGCGGTGCCGGCCGGGGCGCGGATCACCCATTCGGCCAGCGCCCGGTCGGACGTGACCTCGCGATTCGGCAGGAACGCCTGCAGGCTCGGCTTGCGCCATGGCCTTCGAGCTGCGGCCCCTCGATGCGCCGCCGCCCCTGCACCAGCTCGACCAGCGCAGTCGGGTCCCAGTCGATCTCGAACATCACGCCACGCACCACCTTGCGCTGCAGCGCGCGCTTGCTGACATAGGCCGGCAGCCAACCCGCAGTTGCCGACCGCCAGCCGCACCCGCCAGCTGTCGGCGCCGAGCGACTCGACCTCGGCCGACAGCAGCTCCAGCCGCGGCAGGCTGAGCGCGATCTGCGTCATCCAGGCCGGAAAGCGCGCCACTTCCGCCTCGCGCAGCGCCGGCGGCGGGTTGCGCCAGAAGTTCATGCGATCCCAGCCGCCGATCTCGACCGGGCCGAGCTGCGGATGGTCGAACGGCTTCCAGTCGACATGCGCCGCACCGCCGCACGCCTCATCGCTCCACTTGAGCAGCTTCAGGTCGTCCTCGACCGGATGGTCGCGGTACCAGTGGATCCACGGATAGTCGCTGATGCCGGCCTGGCGGTTCGGCGCCCACAGCTCGACGACCCAGAACAGCGCACCGAGGTGCTCGTAGACCCAATCCTGGGTGCCGGTGATGACCTCCTTCGGGTGGTACTTGAATTCATGCCAGATGCTGACCGCCGGATAGCCGGTGGCGCGGGTGCCGATCTCGCTGAAGCGCTGGTAGGTCCACAGGTCCTCGGGAATCATGTCGTCGTCGGCGCAGCTGCCCATCGGGCGCAGGATGACGCCGCTGTGGGTGTGGTAGCTGATCGCGGCCCCGATGTTCGGGTGCGCCAGGATGAAGTCGACCATCGCGCGCACCTCGGGCTCGCTGGTCGGGTACGGGCCCGCGCCCGGCTGCTCGGCCTCGTGGCGCCAGCCGGCCGGGAAGTTGCGGTTCAGGTCGAGCCCTTCCGGATCGGCGTTGACGCGCACCGTCACGCCGTCGTGGTTGCGGATCGTTCCCTCCGGCATCATCCGGTAGTACTCGCCGCCGAACTCGCCCGGCTCGCGCGGGACCATCAGCCGCGGGTCGCGCTCGCACTTCTTGTGGCTGCCGTGCGGATCGGCGATGCGCATCAGCAGGATGCGACCGTCACCGTCGACATCCTCCACCGTCAGCCCATCGACCGGCTCCTCGTCGTGCGGATAGCGACGGGTCGACGAGCGGATGTGGCGCGGTCGATCGGCAAGCGCGAGTTCGGCGCCGTCCGGATTCAGTCGCGGACACAGGTACAGCGTGCGCGTATCGAGCAGCCGGGTGACGCGGCGCCCCTCCTCGCTGTCGGCACCATCATGCTGCAGCAGGTGGTGCAAGTAGTACAGCACCGCGGTGCTGGCGGTGAGTTCGGCCGCATGGATGTTGCCATCGGTCCAGAAGGCCGGCTTGTCGGCGGGGGCGCCGGTGGCGCGCCGGGTCAGCGTGACGACCCAGATCTCGCGCCCCTCGTGGCTGCGCCCGATCGAACCGAGTCCGACCAGGTCCGGCCGCGCCGCCGCGAAATCGCGCAGCAGCTGGCTCAGCTCGTCGTGGCGATAGAAGCGCGAGAAGTCGGGGGCGGGCAATGCGGAGTCGGATCGGGGGGGCATGGCGGTCGGTGGGGCGTCGGGGCCGGGCCGTCATTGTCGAGGCAACGCCCCTGCCCCCGGCGCTCACCCTCCGGGCCCACCCGGCACGGCGGCAGCCTCAGCTTGCGATTTCGCGCCCGTCGTGTCCCGTCTGGAACAGCGGCTGGAAGTGGCGCGACACGGTCAGCATCTTGCCGCCCTGGCGCAGCGAGACCACCATCGTCCGGTCGTCGACCCGCCGCGTACACGCGATCTGCTGCTGATTGACCACCGCAAACCGATTCACCTGCCGGAAGCGCCGCGGGTCGAGCTGCGCGGCCAGCTGCTTGAGCGGGATGCGCACCAGCGCCTCACCGGTCGTGGAGACGACGCGCGTGCCGCGCATCTCGGCCTCGACATAGACGATGTCGTCGACCGCAAAACACAGCGGATGCGCACCATCGAGCGCCTCGATCACCTCGAGCGGCGTGCGCCGGCGCAACTGGCCGGCGAGCTGGTCGAGCAGCTGCTGCAGCGACGGCAGCACGGCGCGCTGGTGTGGCGCGAGCGCCGCCTGCGCCCGGGCGATGACCGAGCCGATCGACGCCGGTTCGAGCGGCTTGAGCAGCATGCATCGCGCCGCCGGCCTGCAGGGCCGGCAGGGCGCGTTCGTCGGCGCGCTCAGGAAGACGATCTGCGAACGGTCGGCGATCCGCTGCGCGACCTCGATGCCGGTCAGGCCTGGCATGCGCACGTCGAGAAAGCACAGCGCCGGCTCGTGCTCGAGGTAGGCGTCCCAGGCATCGACGCCGTCGACCGCCTCGACGATGCGCAGGTCCGGCCAGACCGTCTGCAGTGCGTGCGCGAGCCGCCGGCGCACCGCCGCATCGTCGTCGGCCAGCAGCGCGCCGATGGCCTGGTGTTGATGAGTCTTCGCCATCCAGCCCATGTTGCGCCGGCACCGGCCGGTGTGCACGCCGAGCCCCCGCGATCCGGGGGTCGCGAGCCGCGGCCGGATCTTCCATTACACGGTGTCGAGCACCGCCCCCGACACAAAGACTTTCAACTCAGCCGGCGCGAAGCGCGTCCAGCGCTCGTTGCTGGTCAGCGGCTCGGTCGCGATCACCGCCACCCGGTCGTCCGGCGTGGTCGCTTCCGCGAAGTTGACGCTCAGGTCGTCGTCCTGCAACCGGGCTTCGCCGAACGGCTGCTGCGCGCACCAGGTAGTGCAGGTGGGTGGTGGCATGCGCCCACAGCGCCTGGCCGTTGCTCAGCAGGAAGTTGAAGGTGCCGTGGGCAGCGACCTGCGGCACCAGTTCGCGCAGCGTGCGCGTCAGCTCGGTCGATCGTCGGCACGCTGGCATGGGCCTTGGCGAGCTCCTGCATCAGCCAGCAGAAGGCGCGCTCGCTGTCGGTGTCGCCGACCGGACGGAACGAGGCGTGCAGGCGCGGCGCGTAGTCGACCAGGTTGCCGTTGTGCGCGAACACCCAATAGCGGCCCCACAGCTCGCGCACGAACGGATGGGTGTTCTCGAGCAGCACGCTGCCCTGGGTCGCCTTGCGGATGTGGCTGATGATGTTGTCGCTGCGGATCGGGTAGCGACGCACCATCTCGGCCACCGGCGAGCCGATCGCACTGGCCGGATCGACGAACAGCCGCACGCCGCGCTGCTCGAAGAAGGCGATGCCGAAGCCGTCCTTGTGCTCGTCGGCGCGGGTCGAGAAACCGGTCAGGCTGAAGACCAGATCGGTCGGCGTGTTGGCGTTGAGTCCGAGCAGCTGGCACATGCGTGGCGATCTTCGCACACGGTCACCAGTCCCGGCAGGCAGGATCCGGCGCCGCGTGCCGCCTGCACACGCGACGGCCAGCGGGCCCGCCGGGCCCGGCTCAGCCGCGCTCGAAAACCAGCCGCAACAGGCTGCGCGCGGTGATCATGTTGCGCGGCATGTAGGTTTCCTCGAGCACGCCGACATCTGGCGCAGGCGCGACGGGCTGCGTCGGGCGCTCCAGACCACCAGGTCGACCAGCCACGGCCGGCGATTCACGACCGAGGCGCGCTCGTAGACCGAGAACCGCGGCTGCAGCGCGCGCACCTGCTGCTCGTAGCCGGCACGCAGCGCGGCGTCGTCGAGGCGGCGCGTGCGGCCGTCGATCAGCGCCTGGGCCGCGAGCATGCCGGTTTCGAGCGCCTTGCCGATGCCCTCACCGGTGAAGGCGAAGGTGCTGCCAGCCGCTTCGCCGGTCACGAGCAGCCCGGGGCGCGAGAATCCGGCGCCGCCGAGCGAGCAGCGCAGCGGTGCCCCCTTCAGCTCGCCGACCCAGTCGCCGCCGCCGATCAGTTCGGCCGCCGGGCGATAGCAGGCGCCAAATGCCTCCATCATCTGGCGCAGGTTGATCTGCGCCATGTTGCCGGCCTCAGCCGCCGAGGCACGGCCGCTGTGGCTGTGCTCGACGCCGACGCCGATGTTGAACAGCCCGTCGCCGCACGGAAAGATCCAGCCATAGCCGGAGCGCATCTTCGGATGCCAGACGACCTCGAGCGCGCGGAGCCGATCGGTCATCGAACGGGTTGTGCACATAGCCGCGCAACGCCACCGCCGACGGCGTGCGCCGCTCGCACAGTCCGACCGCCTGCAGTGCCTGCGGCACCGCGCCGGTCGCGAGCACGATCCAGTCGCAGCCGATCTCGCGCTCGACGCCGGCCGCGCCGACCCGGGCGCCGATGACACGCGCCGGTTCGGCCGTCGTCGAGCAGCGGCTCGACGAAACGCACCGGCGCATGCATCCGGGCCCCGGCCGCGACCGCGGCGCGGCAGACGATCAGGTCGAGCTGCTTGCGTGGCAGCACGGCGAGCGTGCCCGGCACGTCGATGCGCCCGCCGCGCGGGCCGATCACCGCGACATGCTGCGCCGCCCCGGCCTGCGCCAGCACCTCGTCGAGCACGCCCAGGCGCTTGCAGTGCGTGGTGCGAATCCGGAATCAGGCCGTCGCCGCACACCTTGTCGCGCGGAAAGGCCTGGCGGTCGATCAGGACGACGTCGAAGCCGGCGCGCGCCAGCAGCTGGGCGGCCGCGCTGCCGGCCGGCCCGGCACCGACGACGAGCACCTCGCAACGCGCCGGCAACTCCTCGATCGGCCGGTTCAGGATCGGATCGGCAGCGCAGCGGAAGGACTGGAACTCATGTCGGACGGGCAGGCAGGCGGCAGGCGCGAAAAGCCCGCGAGCATACCAACCGCGGGGCGGGGGCGCGGGGCGCCGCTCGTCCCGACTTCGCACCCACACCGATACCTTTCACCGCAGAGGCGCAGAGGCGCGGAGAACGCAGAGAAACGAGGGACCCGAAGGATTGCCTCTGCGTCCTCTGCGCCCTCTGCGCCTCTGCGTTGAAAAAGGTTTTCAGCCGGCCGCCTTGACCTTCAGGCGCCAGGCGTGCAGCAGCGGCTCGGTGTAGCCGCTCGGCTGCTCGAGGCCCTTGAAGACGAGGTCGCAGGCGGCGCGGTAGGCGAAGGAGGTCTCGAAGTGGCCGGCCATCGGGCGGTACAGCGGGTCGCCGGCGTTCTGCTGGTCGACCACCGCGGCCATGCGCTCGAAGGTCTCGCGCACCTGCGCCTCGCTCACGACGCCGTGACGCAGCCAGTTGGCGATGTGCTGGCTCGAGATGCGCAGGGTGGCGCGGTCTTCCATCAGGCCGACGTTGTGGATGTCGGGCACCTTCGAGCAGCCCACGCCCTGGTCGATCCAGCGCACCACGTAGCCGAGGATGCCCTGCGCGTTGTTGTCGAGCTCCTGCTGGCGCTCGGCGGCGCTCCACTTCGGATCGGCGACCACCGGAATCGTCAGCAGGCCGCCCAGCAGTTCGTCGCGCTGCGCGTCGGCGTCGGTCTTCTCGAGTTCCTTCTGCACCGCCGCGACATCGACCTCGTGGTAGTGCAGCGCGTGCAGCGTCGCCGCGGTCGGCGACGGCACCCAGGCGGTGTTGGCGCCGGCCTTCGGATGACCGATCTTCTGCTCGAGCATCGCCGCCATCAGGTCGGGCATGGCCCACATGCCCTTGCCGATCTGGGCCCGGCCGCGCAGGCCGCAGCCGAGGCCGACCAGCACGTTGTTGCGTTCGTAGGCGCCGATCCAGGCGCTGGTCTTCATGTCGCCCTTGCGCATCATCGGGCCGGCCAGCATGGCGGTGTGCATCTCGTCGCCGGTGCGGTCGAGGAAGCCGGTGTTGATGAAGGCCACGCGCGACGCCGCTTCGGCGATGCAGGCCTTCAGGTTGACGCTGGTGCGGCGCTCCTCGTCCATGATGCCGAGCTTGACGGTGTTCGGCGGCAGGCCGAGCAGCTGCTCGACGCGGCCGAACAGCTCGCAGGCGAAGGCCACCTCGGCCGGGCCGTGCATCTTGGGCTTGACGATGTAGACCGAGCCGCTGCGCGAGTTGCGGATCTTCGGATCGCCCAGGCGCTTCAGGTCGTGCATGGCGATCGTCACGGTCACGACCGCGTCGAGGATGCCTTCGGGGATCTCCTTGCCGCTCGCCGTACAGGATCGCCGGGTTGGTCATCAGGTGGCCGACATTGCGCACGAACATCAGCGAGCGGCCGTGCAGCGTGACCTCGCCGACGCCGTTCGGCGCGGTGTAGACGCGGTCCGCGTTGAGGCTGCGCGTGAAGCGCTTGCCGCCCTTGTCGACCTCCTCGGTCAGCGTGCCGCGCTGGATGCCGAGCCAGTTGGCGTAGGCCAGCACCTTGTCGTCGGCGTCGACCACCGCGACCGAATCCTCCAGGTCGAGGATGGTCGACAGCGCCGACTCGAGCACCACGTCGCTGATGCCGGCGGCATCGGTCTTGCCGATCGTGGTGCGTGCGGTCGATGCGGATCTCGAGGTGGATGCCGTTGTGCACCAGCAGCACCGCGCGTCGGCGCCTGCGGCCTCGCCCTGGTAGCCGACGAACTGCGCCGGATCGGCCAGCGCCGGTGCTGCCGCCGCCGCTCAGCGCCACGCGCAGCCCGCCATCGGCCACGCTGTAGCCGGCCGCGTCGCGGTGCGAGCCGCTCGGCCAGCGGCGCGGCCCGGTCGAGCACGCGTGCGCACATAGGCGATCACCTTGGCGCCGCGCACCGGGTTGTAGCCCCGGCCCTTCTCGGCGCCGTCGGTCTCGGCGATCGCGTCGGTGCCGTACAGCGCGTCGTACAGCGAGCCCCAGCGCGCATTGGCGGCATTCAGCGCGTAGCGCGCGTTCAGGATCGGCACCACCAGCTGCGGGCCGGCCTGCATCGCCAGTTCGGCGTCGACATTGCTGGTCGTGGCCCGGGTTCCCTGCGGCGCCGGCACCAGGTAGCCGATCTGCTCCAGGAAGGCGCGGTACGCCGGCATGTCGACGATCGGGCCCGGGTGGCTCGGCATGCCAGCGGTCGAGTTCGACCTGCAGCCGGTCGCGCTCGGCCAGCAGCGCTGCATTCTTCGGCGCCAGGTCGTTGACGATCGAGTCGAAGCCGCTCCAGAACGCGGCCGGCTCGATGCCGGTGCCGGGCAGCACCTGCCGGTTGATGAAGTCGTGCAGCACGGTCGCGACCTGCAGGCCGTTGACGGTGGTGCGGGGGGTCTGATTCGTCATCGAAAATGGCTCCTCGGCACAGCCGCGGATGGGAAGGATTCAGGAGGGAAAGAAGCTCAGCACGTCGCGCAGGCTGCTGCCGGTGCGGGTCGGCTCGGTGCCGAGCCGCTCCAGCGGCTGGCCGGACCGGTTGACCCACAGCGTGGTGTAGCCGAACCAGGTGGCGCCGATGGCGTCCCAGCCGTTGCTCGAGACGAACAGGATATCGCGCGCGCTGCAGCCGAACGCCTCGGTGCCGAGACGGTAGCAGGCGGGATCGGTCTTGTAGCGGCGCACCGGATCGACGCTCAGCACCGGATCGAGCAGATCGGCGAAGCCGGCGCTGCGCACCGCCACCGACAGCATGTCCGGATCGCCGTTGGACAGGATGCCGGCGCGCACGCCGCGCGCGCGCAGCGCCTGCAGCACCTCGAGGTTTTCCGGGAATGCCGACAGGTGCCGGTACTGGTTCATCAACCGGTCCTCGGCATCGCCGGCGAGCGCCAGACCGCAGCGCTCGCCGCGAACTGCAGTGCGCTGCGGGTGATGTCCCAGAACGGCCGGTAGTGGCGACCATCGCCCCCGCTCATCGAGACGAGCCGCGTGTACTCGATCTGCTTGTCGCGCCACAGCAGCGCCAGCCGGTCGCCCTGGCCGGGAAACAACTGCTCGAGCAGGAGCGACACGCTGTAGACATCGAACAGCGTGCCGTAGGCGTCGAACAGCACTGCGAGCGGCGGCTTGATGCCGCCACGGGGAGTGGAAGTGTCCATCACCCGACTGTATTGCATTCCGGCTCCGACATTAAGAGGGTCGAACGGGCTGGATTGATGACTACAGAAGCATAATCAGTCCGATGGAGCAGCGATGGACCGGTTGAAGCAGATCGAATCATTCGTCTCGGTGTCTGCCCGGGGCAGCCTGACAGCCGCTGCGCTGGCCGAGGGCGTTGCGCCGGCCGTCATCGGGCGGCGACTCGACGCGCTCGAGCAGCGCCTGGGGGTGAAGCTGCTGCTGCGCACCACGCGTCGCATCACGCTGACCCACGAGGGCAGCGCCTTCCTCGAAGACTGTCAGCGGCTGCTGGCCGACCTGGCCAACGCCGAGGCGAGCGTCAGCGCTGGCGGTGTGAAGGCGAGCGGCTACCTGCGTGCGACCGCACCGGCCGGCTTCGGCCGCCGCCATGTGGCGCCGCTCGTGCCGGCGTTCCTGGCGCGCCATCCGGAGGTCAACGTGTCGCTGAACCTGAGCGACCGGGTGGTCGACATCGTCAACGAGGGCTACGACTGCGCGGTGCGGGTCGGTGACCTGCCCGACTCCGGCCTGGTCAGCGTGCGGCTGGCCGACAACCGCCGGCTGTGCGTCGCCTCACCCGACTACCTGCGCCGCGCCGGCATCGCCGCAGCAGCCAGCCGAACTGGCGCGCCACCAGTGCCTGACCCTGTCGGGCGACGCCAGCCAGACGCGCGGCTGGGCCTTCACCGTCGACGGCAGCGTGACGCACCTGCGGCCGGGCGGGCGGCTCGACTGCAGCGATGGCCAGGTGCTGCACGACTGGTGCCTGGCGGGCTGCGGCATCGCGTGGCGCTCGACCTGGGAGGTCGAAGACCAGGTCGCGAGCGGCCGGCTGGTGCCGGTGCTCGACGCATTCGCCGCGCCGCCGAACGGCATCTATGCCGTCTTTCCGCAGCGCAAGCACCTGCCGCTGCGGGTGCGGCTGTGGATCGACTTCCTCAAGCACAGCTACGGCGATCCGGGGTACTGGCGCAGCGCGCCCGGTTGAGGCGCGCGGCGGCCAGCGGCGTCAGAGGATGCGCCGCGGATGGGCCAGTGCCTCGTGGGCGGCGTGCAGCCGGCGCACCAGCACGCGGATGAAGGCCTTGTCGAACTGGTGCCGGCAGGCGGTACTGAGCTGCGCCAGGCTGTCGGGCGTGAACGAGATCGTCGTCGTCGGTTCGGTGATCACCAGCTCGGCGCTGTGGCGACGCAGCTCGGGACTCGGCGCCAGGTAGGCCATCTCGCCGACCGACGTGCCGGCGCCGAGGTGCGCCACCTTGTCGCCGTCGCGGAATACGTCGACTCCGCCTTGCGCCAGGATGTGGAAGCTCTGGCCGACATCGCCCTTGCGGTAGAGCTGGTGACCGTAGCCGAAGCGCTGCCAGCTGGCGCAGCGCACCACCTCCCACAGCTCGACGTCGCCGAAGCGGGCGAAGAATTCGAGCGCTGCGCAGCAGCGTGAAGCGCTCCGAATCGAGCACCGCCTGCAGTTCGCCGCGCGGCACATGCTGGCCCGAGATCAGTTCCGACAGCGCCAGGGCGAAGGCGTCCCAGTCCGGATAGCGGTCAGCCGGCCGTTTGGCCAGCGCGCGCCGCACCACCGCGTCGACCTGCGGCGCCAGCCCGCTGCGCAAGGCGGTCAGCGGCGCCGCCTGCTGGGTGCAGATGTGGTGCATCAGCGTCGACTGCGACGCCGATTCGAACGGCGGCCGACCGGCGATCAGGTGGTACACGACCGCGGCCAGCGAATACATGTCGGCGCGCGCGTCGAGCTCGTCGCCCTCGAGCTGCTCGGGCGACATGTAGGCCAGCGAGCCGACCCGGTGCACCTGGGTCACGTCGGACGCGAGGTTGAGCACGCTGCCGAAATCGCTGACCTTGACGTCGGCGACACGGCCGTGCGCATCGTGCAGCGTGAGCAGGTTGGCCGGCTTGACATCGCGGTGGATCAGGCCCTGCCGGAAGACATAGCCGAGCGCCATCGAGCACTTGAAGGCGAGGTCGATCACCTGGTCGAGCGGCAGCAGGCGGTCGGGCCGGCAATGATCGCGCAGCGTGCCGCCGGCGACATACTCCATCACCAGGTAGGGCGGGTCGGCGTCGGCGACCGCGTCGACGATCTGCACCACGTTCGGATGCTGCGAGGCGCCCGACCAGCGCCGCCTCGGCGGCAAAGAAGCGTGCGCCGAAGCGCCCGCCGGCACCCTCGTCGAACGACGCGGCGCGCAGACGCTTGATCGCGACCTCGCGCCGGTTGAAGGCGTCGTGGCACAGGAAGACGTCGCTCGTCGCGCCGTCGCCGAGACGGCGCAGAACGCGGTACTTGCCGATCTGTGCCGGCAGGTCGGTGCCCGCGCCTGGTGGGACCACGGCGTCGAGCGAAGGCGAAGCGATCAGGGAGTCGGGTCTCATCGGCGCGCGGATGGCTGGTGCGCATTCTGGCATCCGCACCGGACACCCGGACCGCCGGCGCGCAGCACCCGTTGCTGCGCCGCAGCAGGCGAACCCGGCGGCGGGGGCCGAAACGTAGAATCGCCGCATGATCGAAGTCAAACAGTCGCTGCTCGCGGCCCTCGGCGCGGCGATCCGCGCGGTCAGCCCCGACACCCCGCTTGCTGCCGGTATTCGAGACGCCGCGCCAGGCCTCGCACGGCGATCTACGCCATCACCGCGGCGATGACGCTCGCCAAGCCGCTCAAGCGCAGTCCGCGTGAGGTCGCGCAGGCGCTGGTCGAGGCGCTGCGCGGCCAGCAGGCGGTCTCCGACTGGGTCGCGTCGCTCGAGATCGCCGGCCCCGGCTTCATCAACCTGCACCTGAAGCCTGCGGCCAAGCAGGCGGTGATCAGCGAGGTCCTGCGCGAGGGCGAGCGCTTCGGCCTGCAGCCGGAGATCGACGAGCCGGTGCTGGTCGAATTCGTCTCGGCCAATCCGACCGGTCCGCTGCACGTCGGCCACGGCCGCCAGGCGGCGCTCGGCGATGCGCTGTGCAAGCTGTTCGAGACGCAGGGCCGCAGCGTCATGCGCGAGTTCTATTACAACGATGCCGGGGTGCAGATCGCGACCCTGGCAGCGTCGGTGCAGGCGCGCCTGCGCGGCCACCGGCCGGGCGACCCGCAGTGGCCCGAGTCGGCCTACAACGGCGACTACATCGCCGACATCGCGGCCGACTTCAAGGCCGGCAAGACGGTGCAGGCCGACGATCGCAGCTTCACCGCATCGGGTGACATCGACGACCTCGACTCGATCCGCCAGTTCGCGGTGGCCTACCTGCGCCACGAACAGGACCTCGACCTGCGCGCCTTCGGCGTGCGATTCGACAACTATTTCCTCGAATCGAGCCTGTACAGCAGCGGCCGGGTCGAGCAGCACGGTGCAGGCGCTCGTCGACGCCGGCAAGACCTACGAGGAGGGCGGCGCGCTGTGGCTGCGCAGCACCGACTACGGCGACGACAAGGACCGCGTGATGCGCAAGTCCGACGGCAGCTACACCTACTTCCTGCCCGACGTCGCCTACCACATCGCCAAGTGGGAGCGCGGCTTCCACAAGGCGATCAATGTCCAGGGCAGCGACCACCACGGCACGATCGCACGTGTTCGCGCCGGCCTGCAGGCCGCCGGCGTCGGCATCCCGCCCGGCTACCCCGACTATGTGCTGCACAAGATGGTCACCGTCGATCAAGGGCGGCGAGGAGGTCAAGATCTCCAAGCGCGTCCGGCGGCTATGTGACGCTGCGCGACCTGATCGACTGGACCAGCCGCGACGCGGTGCGCTTCTTCCTGATCAGCCGCAAGGCCGATACCGAATTCACCTTCGACGTCGACCTGGCGCTCAAGCAGAACGACGAGAACCCGGTCTTCTACGTCCAGTATGCGCATGCCCGGATCTGCTCGGTGCTGGCGCAGCACGCGCAGCGCAACCCCGCGGCCGGCGACGAGCACGGTGAGCCGCTGCTGGCACTGTTGACGGCGCCGACCGAACTGGCACTGATGGCGAGGCTGGCTGACTACCCGGCGATGCTGACCCATGCCGCGGACGGACTGGCGCCGCACGATGTGGCCTTCTACCTGCGCGACCTGGCCGGCGCCTTCCACAGCTACTACGGCGCCGAGCGCGTGCTCGGCGACGATGCGGCGCTGACGCGCGCCCGCCTGGCCCTGCTGCGCGCGACGCGCCAGGTGATCGCCAACGCGCTCGACGTGCTCGGCGTCAGCGCCCCTGAACAGATGCACCGCGACGCGGCGCCGACGGAGTCCGCATGAAGAAGAAGCAACGGGGCGGTTTCGGCCTCGGCCTGATCGTCGGCCTGCTGATCGGGCTGGCGCTCGCGCTCGGCGTCGCGCTGTACGTGACCAAGGTGCCGATCCCGTTCGTCAACAAGGTGCCGCCGCGTGCCGCCGAACGCGATGCCGACGAGCGCGAGCGCAACCGCAACTGGGATCCGAACGGTCCGCTGCACGGCAGCAATCCGGCCCGGCCGGTCACGCCGCCCCCGCCGGCTGCACCGGCCGCGCCGCCGGCGGCACGCGAAGCGGCCGCTGCCGATGCCGACCGCACCCCCGCGGCCGACCCGGCCGCGCCGCCGCCCGGCGTGGCCCAGACCCCGCCGCCACGCGATCCGGCGCAGCCGCCGCCGGCCGCCCCGGCGCCAGCCGCAACCGGCAACGCGGAGTCGAACCGGCAGGCGACCGCGATCTTTTCCGACCGACCCGCACCCGCCGCCGACGCCGGCCTGTCCACCAGACCGCGCGACGATCCGTTCATCTATTTCGTACAGGCCGGCGCCTTCGGCCGCCCGGAAGATGCCGAGCAGCAGCGGGCGCGGCTGGCGATGCTCGGCACTGGAATCGAGGGTGACCGAGCGCGAGCAGGCCGGGCGCACCGTGTACCGGGTGCGCATCGGACCGTTCGACAAGCGCGAGCGCGCCGACGAAACCAAGGCCCGGCTTGCCGGTGCGTCGGTCGAGGGCGTGCTGGTGCGGGTCCAGAAGTGAACCTCGGACGCAGCGGCGTGCTCTGAACAGCAGCCGCGTGCGCAGGCCCGCCGTGTCCGCACGCACGTGTGAAGAATCTCATCCAAGGAAACCAATCGATGAATCGCCGAGATTTCTCCACCACCGTCGCCGGCATCGGCCTGGTCGGCTCCGGCCTGGCGCTGCCGGTCCATGCGCAGGGCAAGCCGGTCGAGGGCAAGGACTATGTCCGGCTCGCCCAGCCGCAGCCGGTGCCGGCAGGCAAGATCGAGGTGATCGAATTCTTCTGGTACGGCTGCCCGCACTGCAATGCCTTCGAGCCGATGATCGAGGCGTGGTCGAAGAAGCTGCCGCCGGATGTCTCCTTCCGCCGTGTACCGGTGGCGTTCCGCGAGGAGCCGTTCGTCGCGCACCAGAAGATCTTCTACACGCTGGAGGCGCTCGAGCAGCTCGATGCCCTGCATCGCAAGGTGTTCTATGCGATCCACGTCGAGCGCCAGCGTCTCGACAAGCTGGCCGACATCGCGGCCTTCGTGGCCAAGCACGGTGTCGACGCCGGCCAAGTTCACCGAGATGTACAACTCGTTTTCGATCCAGACCAAGGCCGGCCAGGCGCGCAAGCTGGCCGAGGCGTACCGCATCGACGGCGTGCCCGTCGATGGGCGTGCATGGGCGCTATTTCACCTCCGGAACGCTGGCCGGCTCGCCGGAGCGCTCGCTGGCGGTGACCGACTACCTGATCCAGACGATCCGCAAGCCCTGAGCCTGCTGACCCGGCGGGCGGCCGAAACGGTTGTTTTGCTGCACCGCAACATGAGGTGCCATCCGGCGTTGAACTTGCGGCTAGAATGATCTGCAAGTTCCATGCCCCTCATGCCCATGCTCCTCCGCGCCCTCCGTTACGGCTGCCCTGCTGGTGGCAGCCGCCCTCACTGGTCAGGCCGTGCTGGCCGAGCGGGCCGATCGCTCGCAGCCGCTCGAAGTGGTGGCTGACCGACAGGGCAGCATCGACATGCTCAAGCAGGTGGTGGTATTCACCGGCAATGTGGTGATCACCAAGGGCACGCTGACGATCAAGGCCGACCGGGTCGAGGTGCGCGAGGGGCCGGACGGCTACCGCACCGCGGTGGCCATCGGCGGCAACCGGCAGGCGAGCTTCAGCCAGAAGCGCGACGGCGTCGACGAGACGATCCAGGGGCAGGCCAATCGGCTCGAATTCGAGGAGCGCGGCGACGTCGTGCGCTTCATCGACGACGCGCGCGTGCGCCGGGTGCGAAGGCAGTCGCGGTGCGCGACGAGATCACCGGCGAGCTGATCACCTACAACGGCACCACCGAGGTCTTCACCGTCTCCGGCAGCGCCCGCGGTGCCGGTCCGGCGCGTCCGGTGCCAGCCAGCGGCCGGGTGCGCGCGGTGCTGGCGCCGCGCGCCGGTACCGAGGCGGCGCGCGACGCGGCCAGCGCCGCCGGCGGAGACCGGCGATGACGCGCCGCGGCGGTCGACCTGGCGACCGCGCCGGACGCGGCGGTCGCCTCGAGGCCCATGGGCTGCAGAAGACCTACGGCATGCGCCAGGTCGTGAAGGACGTGCACCTGGCGGTCGCCAGCGGCGAGGTGGTCGGCCTGCTCGGGCCGAACGGCGCCGGCAAGACCACCAGCTTCTACATGATCGTCGGCCTGGTGCGCGCCGATGCCGGCGAGATCTCGATCCAGGGCCAGCGCGTCGAGCGCATGCCGATCCACCGCCGCTCGCGACTCGGCCTGTCCTACCTGCCGCAGGAGGCGTCGATCTTCCGCAAGCTGACGGTCGAGGAGAACATCCGCGCCGTGCTCGAGCTGCAGTACGGCCCGGACGGCAAGCCGCTGCCGAAGCAGCGGATCGACGAACTGCTGGCCGGCCTGCTGCACGACCTGGGTCTGGAAAAGCTGCACGACACGCTGGCGCCGGCCCTGTCGGGCGGCGAGCGGCGGCGTGTCGAGATCGCGCGCGCGCTGGCCACCCAGCCGCGCTTCATCCTGCTCGACGAGCCGTTCGCCGGTGTCGATCCGATCGCGGTGATCGAGATCCAGCGCATCATCATGTTCCTGCAAGAACCGCGGCATCGGCGTGCTGATCACCGACCACAACGTGCGCGAGACGCTGGGCATCTGCGACCGCGCCTACATCATCAGCGAAGGCCGGGTGCTGGCCGAGGGCACGCCCGGCGAGATCGTCGACAACGCCGATGTGCGCAAGGTCTACCTCGGCGAACATTTCCGGATGTAGGCGGCCGGCGAGAGTTCTGCGATGAAGCCGTCCCTGCAGGTCCGCCTGTCCCAGCACCTGGCGCTGACGCCGCAGCTGCAGCAGTCGATCCGGCTGCTGCAGCTGTCGACGCTCGAGCTGCACCAGGAAGTCGAGCAGATGCTCGAGCAGAACCCGTTTCTCGAGCCCGAGGATGAGGCGCGCCGAGCGCGTATGCCGAGCCGCTGGCCGAGCGGCTCAGCCCGGCCGAGCGTGCCGGCGAGCGCGAAGCTGAGCGCGCCGCCGAACCGGCCACCGAATGCCGGCGACGACGATCGCGTCGGTCGACAGCGCCGAGTTCGGCGCCACCGAGCGCGACGACTGGGAGAACGGCACCGAGCGCGACGACTTCGACGGCATCCGCGAGACGCCGAGCAGCCTGCCGCGCCGGCGCCGAGCGGCGACGACGATTTCGAGGCGCAGGACCGCGGCCAGGCCGACGTCAGCCTGGCCGAGCACCTGCGCCGCCAGCTGCTCGGCATGCGCCTGTCGCCCGAGGATGCGGCCGCGGTGCACGTGCTGATCGAGTCGCTCAACGACGACGGCTACCTGGCCGACCCGCTCGAAGAGATCGCCGCCGAACTGATCGACGACGAGGACGCGCGCGAGGACCTGCTCGACCGCCTGCGCTGCGCGCTGCGCTGGCTGCAGGGCATGGAGCCGATCGGCGTCGGCGCGCGCGACCTGTCCGAATGCCTGTGCCTGCAGCTGCGCACGCGTCCGCCGAGCGCCGCCCGCGAGGTCGCGATCGTCGATCTGCGCGCGCCACCTGCCGCTGCTGGCGCGGCGCGACATGAAGCGCCTGGTGGCGGCCACCGGCGCCGACGAGGAGCTGCTGCGCGAGGCGCAGGCGCTGATCGTCTCGCTCGAACCGAAGCCGGGCCGGCCGTTCAGCCGCGCCGAAGCCAACATCATCGTTCCCGACGTGATCGTCCAGAAGGCCGGCCGCGGCTGGAAGGTGGTGCTGAATCCGGACGTGATGCCCAAGCTGCGCATCAACGACCTGTATGCGCAGGCGATCCGCCAGCAGCGCGGCGGCCGCGGCAGTGCGGCTGGCAACGGCAGCCACGCCGGCCTGAGTGCGCGGCTGCAGGAGGCGCGCTGGTTCATGAAGAACATCCAGCAGCGCTTCGACACCATCCAGCGCGTCTCGCAGGCGATCGTCGAGCGTCAGAAGAGCTTCTTCAGCCACGGCGAGATCGCGATGAAGCCGCTGGTGCTGCGCGAGATCGCCGACGAACTCGGGCTGCACGAATCGACGATCTCGCGCGTCACGACCGCCAAGTACATGACGACGCCGTTCGGCACCTTCGAGCTCAAGTACTTCTTCGGCTCGTCGCTCAACACCGATGTCGGCGGCAACGCGTCGAGCACCGCGGTGCGGGCGTTGATCAAGCAGCTCGTCGCCGCCGAGGATCGCGGCCAAGCCGCTGTCGGACAGCCAGCTCTCGAACATGCTCGAGGAACAGGGCATCCAGGTGGCGCGCCGCACCGTGGCCAAATACCGCGAGGCGCTGAAGATCGCGCCGGCCAACCTGCGCAAGGCGATGTGAAGCGCCGCCCGCTGCACCCGGATCTCCGATGACCCTGCCGCTGTTTCTGCCGTGCGCCGCCGGCGTCGAGCCGCTACCTCGCCGACGAGCTCGGCCGCATCCTTCCCGGGCGGCGCGCTGCGCGTCGGCCGCGGCGGCGTCGGACTCGATGGCGGGCCGCCCGAGGTGATGCGGCTCAACCTCGAATGCCGGCTCGCCCAGCGCGTGCTGATCGAGGTCGCCGAAGGCCCGTATCGCAGCGAGGACGACCTGTACGCGCTCGGCGCGCTCGGTCGACTGGACGCAGTGGATCACGCCGGCGCACACGCTGCGGGTCGACACCACGGCCACGCGCAGTCCGCTGCGCAGCCTGAACTTCGTCGCGCTGCGGGTCAAGGACGCGGTCTGCGACGCGCTGCGCGAAAGCCATGGCGAACGGCCGAGCGTCGATACCCGCCATCCCGATCTGCCGCTGCTGCTGCACCTCGGGCCGGAGCGCGCCTCGCTGTATGTCGACAGCTCGGGCGAGCCGCTGTTCAAGCGCGGCTGGCGCGAGGACAAGGGCGATGCGCCGCTGAAGGAGACGCTGGCCGCGGCGATGCTGGCGGCCGCCGGCTGGCGCGGCACGCCCGACGCCGGCGGCGCGCTGCACGATCCGTGCTGCGGCTCCGGCACGATCGCGATCGAGGCGGCGCAGATCGCCTGCGACATCGCGCCCGGCCTGAAGCGCCGCTTCGCCTTCGAGCGGCTGCTGCCGTTCAGCGACGCCGACAGCCGCGCCGAATGGCAGCGCATGAAGAGTCACGCGCAGTCGCGCATCCGGCCGTCGGCGGTGCCGATCCACGCCAGCGACATCTCGTTCCGGATGGTCGACTTCGCGCGCCGCAATGCGCAGCGCGCCGGCGTCGAGCGATGCGATCCAGTTCAACGGCGGCGATGCGCTGGAGCGACCGGCACCGAAGCTGCCCGACGATCTGCCCGGCACGCTGATGCTCAATCCGCCGTATGGCGAGCGGATCGACGTCGGCGGCAAGGCGGCGCCGCGCGGTGTCGGTCCGGGCGGCGTGGCGGACGACAACCGCGCCCTGCCCGACGACTTCTTCGCCCGCCTGGCCAGCCACTGGAAGCAGGCCTATACCAGCCATCCCGCCGGCTGGACCGCCCACGTCCTGAGCCCGGACATGAAGCTGCCCGGCGCGATGCGGCTGAAGGAGGCGCGCCGCGTCCCGATGTGGAACGGGCCGATCGAATGCCGGCTGTTCCGCTTCGACCTGGTGGCCGGGTCGATGCGCAGCGCGCACGCCGGTGACGCCGATGCCGATGCCGACACGCCGGCTCGTCGACCGCGACGCAGCTGAACGCCGGCTTCAGCGCCCGCCCGATCCGCCGAGCGGCAAACCCGGACCGACGGCCCGCGTCAACCCCGCAGATCGGATGCCCCGTCGCTCGACAAGGCGATCCAGGCCAGCGCCGCCAGCGGTGCGGTATCGGCGCGCAGGATGCGCGGCCCGAGGCCGACCGGCACGAAGCCGGTCGCCATCGACAGCTCCTCCTCGCCGGCCGACAGCCCGCCCTCAGGGCCGCTCAGAAAGCACGCGCTGGCGGGCGGCGCGGCGCGTCCGAGCGCATCGCGCAGCGGGACCGCCGTCGCGCAGGCTGAGCACAGCGCGCCAGTCGTCGCCCGTGGCATCCGGCCGAGCGTGCCGAGCCACTGCGCCAGACTGCGGACCGGCTCGATGCGCGGTACCGTCGCCCGGCCGCACTGTTCGCTCGCCGCCACCGCAACCGCCTGCCAATGCGCGACCTTGCGCTCGGCGCGTTCGCCCTGCACGCGCAACACCGAGCGTTCGCACAGACAGCGGCTGCAGCGCCGCCACGCCGAGTTCGGTCGCCTTCTCGACCAGCGTGTCCATCCGCTCGTTGGTCGGCATGCCGATGGCGAGCGTGACCGCACACCGCAGTTCCGGCAACGCCGGCCGGCGCTCGCCGACCGTTACCGTCGACGCTGCTGCGACCGATCCGCACGACCTCGGCCAGCCCATTCGCCGCCAGCGCCGTCGAACAGGTTCAGCGCGATCGCCCGGCTGCAGGCGCAGCACCTGGACATGGCGCGCCGCCGACGCCGGCAGGTCGATCGTGTGCGTCGGACTGCAGCGGCAGCGGGACGTGGAAGCGGGGCGGCATGGGACCGGTCGGCAGTGCGGGGCCGCCGATTGTGCCGGCACCCGCGACCGCCAGTGCGCTGACTCAGGCGCGTTCGCGCAGTTCGCGGCGCAGGATCTTGCCGACCGGCGTCTTCGGCAGTTCGGTCGCGGAATTCGACCACCTTCGGGCGCTTGTAGCCGGTCAGGTTGGTTTCGCAGTACGCGCGCACCTGGCTCTCGCGTGACCCCGGGATCGCGCCTGCACGATCACCAGCTTGACCGCCTCGCCCGCCTTGGCGTCGGCGACCCCGACGGCTGCGCATTCGAGCACGCCGGGCATCTGCGTCACCACTTCCTCGACCTCGTTCGGATAGACGTTGAAGCCGCTGACCAGGATCATGTCCTTCTTGCGGTCGACGATCTTGAAGAAGCCGCGCTCGTCGGCAATGCCGATGTCGCCGGTGCGGAAGAAGCCGTCGGCGGTCATCACCTTGGCAGTCTCGTCGGGCCGCTGCCAGTAGCCGGCCATCACCTGCGGGCCGCGGATCGCGATCTCGCCCGGCGTGCCGAGCGGCACCTCGTTGCCGTCGTCGTCGAGCAGCTTCATTTCGGTATTCGACATCGGCAGCGCCGATGTTGCCGCTGAAGGCGGTGCTGTCGACCGGATTGCAGCTCGCCGAGGGCGAGGTTTCGGACAGGCCGTAGCCTTCGATGATCGGGCAGCCGGTCTTCTCGAGCCAGGTCTTGGCGGTCGCACTGAGCACCGCCATGCCGCCGCCGATCGAGATCTTCAGGTGGCTCCAGTCGACGCTTGCCGAAGTCGGGATGGTGTGGCCATCGCCTGGAACAGCGTGTTGACCGCCGGGAAGCTGTGGAATTGCTCCTTGGCCAGGTCCTTGAACATCGCCGGCAGGTCGCGCGGATTGGCGATCAGGATGTTGCAGCCGCCCATGCGCATGCCGAGCATCATGTTCGCGGTGAAGCCGAAGATGTGATAGATCGGCAGCGCGCAGACCGTCACGATCTGCTCGCCGGGCGGTATCAGCTTGAGCGCAGGCTGGTACCAGGCCTCGCTCTGCAGCACGTTGGCGACCAGGTTGCGGTGCAGCAGCACCGCGCCCTTGCTGACGCCGGTGGTGCCGCCGGTGTACTGCAGCACGGCGATGTCGTCTGGCCCGAGCGTCGGCCGGCGCTAGGGTTTTCGACGCGCCCTTCGGAGACGGCATCGCTGAAACGCACCGCGCCCGGCAGGTCGTAGGCCGGCACCATCTTCTTCACCTTGCGCACCACGTAGTTGACGATCGCGCCCTTCGGGAAACCGAGCATGTCGCCGAGTGCCGTCAGCACGACCTTGCTGGTCGGCACCGTGGCGATGCACCTTCTGCAGCACGGCCGCGAAGTTCTCGAGCATGATGATCAGCCTTGCGCGCCCGAGTCCTTCAGCTGATGCTCGAGCTCGCGCGGCGTGTACAGCGGATTGACGTTGACGACCACATAGCCGGCACGCAGGACGGCCGCGATCGGCCACCGGATACTGCGGCACGTTGGGCATCATCAGCGCCACCCGATCGCCCTTGGCCAGGCCCTGCGCCCTGCAGCTATGCCGCCAGCGCGCGCGAGGCCTCGTCGATCTGCGCGATAGCTGAACGACCTTGCCCATGAACTTGTAGGCAGGCAGGTCGGCGTGCTTGCTGAAGCTCTCGTCGAGCAGCGTCGACCAGCGACGCGTACTGGTCGACGTCGATCTCGGCCGGGACCCCCGGCGGGTAATGCTTCAGCCAGCGTCTTTTCCATTCGTGTGCTCCGGTCGCTGAAGCGGCGATTCTGACGCAGCCCGATGGCGTGGCCATCAGGGGACCGATCGTGCGAGCCCCTAGGCCGCGGCCAGCCGGGCGGCCGCGATGCCGCCGGCCTACTCGATCGCCTTGACCATGTCCTCGACCACCTTCTTCGCGTCGCCGAACACCATCATGGTCTTGTCCATGTAGAACAGTTCGTTGTCCAGGCCGGCGTAACCGGCGGCCATCGAGCGCTTGTTGACGATCACCGTCTTGGCCTTGTAGGCCTCCAGGATCGGCATGCCGTAGATCGCGCTGCCCTTGGTCAGTGCGCGGCCGGGTTCACCACGTCGTTGGCGCCCAGGATGATCGCCACGTCGGCCTGGCCGAACTCGCCGTTGATGTCCTCCATCTCGAACACCTGGTCGTAGGGCACCTCGGCCTCGGCCAGCAGCACGTTCATGTGGCCCGGCATGCGGCCGGCCACCGGGTGGATCGCATACTTGACCGTGACGCCCTTGTCGGATCAGCTTGTCGGCCAGTTCCTTGACCGCATGCTGGGCGCGCGCCACCGCCAGGCCGTAGCCCGGCACGATGACCACCGTCTCGGCGTTGCCGAGCATGAAGGCCGCGTCGTCGGCGCTGCCGCTCTTGACCGGACGCGCCTCGCCTGCGGCCGCCGCCGGCAGTCGTCGGCCTCGCCGCCGAAGCCGCCGAGGATCACGTTGAAGAACGAGCGGTTCATCGCCTTGCACATGATGTAGCTCAGGATCGCGCCCGAGCTGCCGACCAGCGAGCCGGCGACGATCAGCATCGCGTTGTTCAGGCTGAAGCCGATGCCGGCCGCGGCCCAGCCCGAGTAGCTGTTGAGCATCGACACCACCACCGGCATGTCGGCGCCGCCGATCGGGATGATGATCAGCACGCCCATCACGAAGGCCAGCGCCAGCATCGCGAAGAAGGCGGCCCAGCTTGCCGGTGAAGGTGAAGACCAGGCCGAGCGCGAGCATCGCCAGGCCGAGCACCAGGTTCAGCTTGTGCTGGCCGGCGAACTGCACCGGCGCGCCCTGGAACAGGCGGAACTTGTACTTGCCGCGAGAGCTTGCCGAAGGCGATCACCGAACCGCTGAAGGTGATGGCGCCGATCGCCGCGCCGAGGAACAGCTCGAGCCGGTTGCCGGCCGGAATCGGCTCGCCCTTGGCGACGATGCCGAAGGCCTACGGCTCGGCCACCGCGGCGACCGCGATGAACACCGCGGCCAGGCCGATCATGCTGTGCATGAAGGCGACCAGCTCGGGCATCTTGGTCATCTCGACCCGCTTGGCCATGATCGTGCCGACGCGTGCCGCCGACCAGCAGGCCGAGCAGCACCAGCACCATGCCGTCGGCGCCGAGCTGGCCGTTGCCGCGACGACAGCTCGACGATCAGCGCCGCGGTGGTCAGCACGGCGATGGCCATGCCGACCATGCCGAACAGGTTGCCGCGGATCGAGGTGGTCGGGTGGCTCAGGCCCTTCAGCGCCTGGATGAAGCAGACGCTGGCGACCAGGTACAGCAGCGTGACGAGGTTCAGGCTCATTTGGCCGCTCCCTGTCGGCGGCCGCGGCGGCGCCTTGCGTTCCTTCTTCCTGAACATCTCGAGCATGCGCCGGGTGACCAGGAAGCCGCCGAAGACATTGACCGCGGCCAGCGCCACCGCCAGCACGCCCATGGTCTGGCCGAGCAGCGGTCTCGGTCAGCGCCGCGGCGAGCATCGCGCCGACGATGACGATCGCCGAAATCGCGTTGGTCACCGCCATCAGCGGCGTGTGCAGCGCCGGCGTGACGGTCCAGACGACGTGGTAGCCGACGTAGATCGCCAGCACGAAGATGATCAGGTTGGTGATCGTGGGGGAGACGAAGTCCATGGTCGATGTCCTGTCGTGTGTTCTTATTTGCGCCGCACTTCGCCGGCCTGGGTCATCAGGCAGGCGGCGACGATGTCGTCGTCCATCGGCACGCTGAAGCGTGCCTTCCTTGTCGATCACCAGCTTGAGGAAGTCGAGCACGTTGCGCGCATACAGCGCGCTCGCATCGGCCGCGACCAGCGCCGGCAGGTTGGTCTCGCCGACGATCGTGACGCCGTGCTTGACGACCGTCTTGTCGGCCTCGGTCAGCGGGCAGTTGCCGCCACGCCCGTCGGCGCCGCTGCCGGCGCCAGGTCGACGATCACCGAGCCGGGCTTCATCGCCTTGACCATCTCCTCGGTCACCAGCACCGGCGCGGCGCGGCCGGGAATCAGCGCGGTGCTGATCACGATGTCGGCGGCGCCGACCCGCTTGGCGACCTCGACCTTCTGGCGATCGAGCCAGCTCTGCGGCATCGGCCGGGCATAGCCGCCCACGCCTTCGGCGGCTTCCTTCTCCTCGGCGGTCTCGTACGGCACGTCGATGAACTTGGCGCCCAGCGACTCGACCTGCTCCTTCACGCTCGGGCGCACGTCGCTCGCCTCGATCACCGCGCCGAGCCGCTTGGCGGTGGCAATCGCCTGCAGGCCGGCAACGCCGACGCCGAGGATCACCACGCGTGCCGCCTTGACGGTGCCGGCGGCGGTCATCAGCATCGGGAAGAAGCGCTGGTAGCGGTCGGCGGCGATCATCACCGCCTTGTAGCCGGCGATGTTGGCCTGGCTCGACAGCACGTCCATGCTCTGCGCGCGGCTGGTGCGCGGCGCGGCCTCGAGCGCGAAGCTGGTCAGCCCGGCACCGGCCAGGCGCTGCAGGCCTTCGGCGTCGAACGGGTTGAGCATGCCGACCAGCACCGCGCCGCTCTTCATCAGCGCCAGTTCGTCGGCGCCGGGCGAGCGCACCTTCAGCACCAGTTCGGCGCCGAGCGCGCCGGCTCGGTCGACGATCTCGGCGCCGGCGGCGTCATAGGCCGCGTCGGTGACGCTGGCCGCGACGCCGGCACCCGACTCGACCACGCATCGTGTGGCCCTGCGGCCTTGAGTTTCTTGACCGTCTCGGGCGTGACCGAGACGCGCGTTTCCCCCGCCGCGGTTTCCCGCGGAACTCCGATCTGCATCCGGTCCCTCCTCAGCGCTTGTTGTTGCGCTGCATTCTGCCTCAGCAAGACCATGTGCAATACGCACGTAACACCGGCGTGGTGTTGCGCGGCGGAACGCCGCCGCATCGCAAGAAAGGCTCTCAGCTAGACTCGCCGCATGAGCAGCCGCTGGAAACCGAGCGTCACCGTTGCCGCGATCATCAGCCGGCAGATCGACGGCGAACTGCGTTATCTGCTGGTCGAGGAGCACACGCCCGAAGGCCTGATGTTCAACAACCCGGCCGGCCACCTCGACCCCGAGGAGTCGCCCGCTGCAGGCGGTGGTGCGAGAGGCGCTCGAGGAAACCGCGTGCAGCTTCACGCCCGAGCGGCTGGTCGGCATCTACATGTCGCGCTTCCAGACGCCCGGCGCGCGACGAGGATGTGACCTACCTGCGCTTCGCCTACGCCGGCAGCGTCGGCGACGCCGATCCGCAGCGCCAGCTCGACGACGGCATCGTGCGCACGCTCTGGCTGACGCTCGACGAGGTGCGGGCGAGCCGCGCACGGCACCGCAGCGCGCTGCGTGCTGAAGTGCATCGAGGACGCACGCGGCCGGCCGCAGCTACCCGCTCGACCTGGTCAGTGTCGACCCCAGCCTGTACCAACCCGAGATCAAGGCCGCGCATGACGACCCGGCAACGCATCGTCGTCGGCCTGTCCGGCGGCGTCGATTCGGCGGTCAGTGCCTGGTTGCTCAAGCGCAGGGGCACGAGGTGATCGGCATCTTCATGAAGAACTGGGAAGACGACGACGACAGCGAGTACTGCTCGTCGAATGTCGATTTCGTCGATGCTGCCGCGGTGGCCGACGTCCTCGGCATCGAGATCGAGCATGTCAACTTCGCGGCTGACTACAAGGATCGCGTGTTCGCCGAATTCCTGCGCGAATACCAGGCCGGCCGCACGCCGAATCCGGACGTGCTGTGCAATGCCGAGATCAAGTTCAAGGCCTTTCTCGACCATGCCCTGCGGCTCGGAGCCGACCGCATCGCCACCGGCCACTATGCGCGGGTGCGGCAGTCGCCGCAGGGCCGACAGCAGCTGCTCAAGGGGCTCGACCCGCTGAAGGATCAGAGCTACTTCCTGCACCGGCTGAACCAGGCCCAGCTGGCGCGCACGCTGTTCCCGGTCGGCGAGCTGCCGAAGACCGAGGTGCGCCGCATCGCGGCCGAGATCGGGCTGCCGAATGCCACCAAGAAGGATTCGACCGGCATCTGCTTCATCGGCGAGCGGCCGTTCCGCGAGTTTCTGAACCGCTATCTCGCGAATCGGCCGGGTCCGATCCTCGACGACCGCGGACGACAGATCGGCGAGCATGTCGGCCTGAGCTTCTACACGCTCGGCCAGCGCAAGGGCATCGGCATCGGCGGGCTGCGTGAGGCCGGGGTCCGGCGCGGCGGCAGCTCGCACCAGCCCTGGTTCGTCGCGCGCAAGGACATGTCGAACAACCGGCTGTACGTGGTGCAGGGTCACGACCATCCGTGGCTGCTGTCGAGCCGTCTGCGCGCGACCGATGCGAGCTGGGTCGATGGCGGCGCGCCCGACGCTGGAGGCCTCGAGCTGTCGGCCAAGACGCGCTACCGGCAGTCGGATGCGGCGTGCCGCCATCGGCCGGTCGCCGGCGCTGACAGAGACGGTGACGGTGACGGGGCGTTCGAGCTCGAGTTCGAGCAGCCGCAATGGGCCGTCACGCCCGGCCAGTCGGCGGTCCTTTATCAGGGCGAAGTGTGCCTGGGGGGCGCTGTCATCGACCAGGTTCTGCAACCCGAGGCAGCGCTGTTGCGCCGTGCCTGACGGGTCCGGAATCATGTACCAGCCGGCCCATTTCGATGAAGCGCGTCCGGCGGTGCTGCAGCGGATGATGCGCGAGCACCCGCTGGCGCTGGTGCTGACGCACGACCGCGACGGCCTGCACGCCGATCCGTTGCCGCTGCTGCACGAGGCGGGCAGCGGCGGCACGCCGCACGGCGTGCTGCGCGGTCACGTCGCGCGCGCCAATCCGCTGTGGCGTCGGCTGGGCGAGGATGCCGAGGTGCTGGTCGTGTTCCAGGGACCGCACGCCTATGTCTCGCCGAACTGGTATCCGACCAAGGCGGAGCACGGCCGTGTGGTTCCGACCTGGAACTACTGCATCGTGCAGGCACGCGGCGCGATGCGGGCGATCGAGGACCGCAGCTGGCTGCGCGCGCTCGTCGGCGCGCTGACCGACCGGCACGAGGCCGACATGCTGCGGCCGTGGGCCGTGGCCGATGCGCCCGGCGATTTCGTCGAACCGATGCTCGGCGCCATCGTCGGCATCGAGTTGCCGATCCGGCAGCTGGTCGGCAAGTGGAAGGTGAGCCAGAACCGCAGCCCGGCCGATCGGGCGGGTGTGGCCGTCGGGCTCGACGCGGTCGGCGGCGACAGGGCGGCGGCGATGGCGGCCGAGGTTCGCGATCCGGGCCGGAGCGGCGGTGCCTGACAGCGCGCCCGACTGCGGACCCACCGCCCGGTGGCGCCGCATGGCGGCCATGGCACTGGCCCTGGCCGCCGGTGCCGCCGCCGCGGCCGCCGAAGCACCGCGCTTCGAGGATTCGATCGCCCAGCGCCTGCTGGCGTGCACCGGCTGCCACGGACCGCAGGGTCGAAGCGGCCCGGACGGCTATTACCCGCGCATCGCCGGCAAGCCGGCCGGCTACCTGTATGCGCAGCTGCAGCATTTTCGCAGCGGGCGGCGCAGCTACGAACCGATGGCACGGCTGCTGACGCACCTGGATGATGCCTATCTGCTCGAGATCGCCCGGCACTTCGCCGGCCTCGAACTGCCTTATCCACCGCCGGCCGAGGCGGCCGGCGTCGACCCGCGGCGGCTGGCGCGCGGCCGCCAGCTGGCCGTCGACGGCGACGCCACGCGCGAGCTGCCGGCATGCACCGCCTGCCATGGTGCGGCGCTGCTCGGCGTCGTGCCAGCCATTCCCGGGCTGCTGGGCCTGCCCGCCGACTACATCAATGCCCAGCTCGGCGCCTGGCGCAACCAGGCGCGCCGGGCCACCGATCCCGACTGCATGGCGCGCGTCGCCGCCCGGCTCGAGCCGGACGACATCGCCGCGTTGTCGCGCTGGCTGGCGGCGCAGCCGGTCCCGGCCAAGGCCCGGCCGCTCGCATCGGTGGCGGCACTGCCGGCGCCGCTGCCGATCGACTGCGGCCCGGCGGTTGCGCCGCACGCACCGCCGGGGCCGATCCGGTGAACCGCGCGCCGCGCCGCTGGACACCCGCGCGGCTGGCGCTGATGGCAGCGCTGGCGTTGCTGGTGCTGCTGGCGGCGGGCGCGCTCGCCATCTGGCGTGAGATCGATGCGCCAGCCGACCAGGGAGCCGTGCCGCCGGCGGCCGATCCGCAGCAGATCGCACGCGGCGCCTACCTGGCGAAGATCGGCAACTGCCAGGGCTGCCATACCCGGCCCGACGGGGCACCTTATGCCGGTGGGCGGCCGATCAGCACGCCGTTCGGCACCATCCACTCGTCGAACCTGACGCCCGATCCCGCCACCGGCATCGGCAGCTGGTCGAGCGCCGCCTTCCGGCGGGCGCTGCGCGACGGCCGCTCGCGCGACGGGCAGATGCTCTACCCGGCGTTCCCCTATCCGCACACGACGCACCTGGCAGACGCCGACATCGATGCACTGCACGCGCATCTGCGCAACGTCGCCGCCGTCGCGCAAACCAACCAGTCGCACCAGCTGCGCTTCCCGTACGACACACGGGTTGCGCTCGCGGTCTGGCGCCTGCTCTATTTCCGCCCCGGCGGCGGCGTGGCCGGCGCCGACCAGGCCGGCCGATCGGCCGACTGGCAACGCGGCGCCTACCTGGTGCGCAGCCTCGGCCATTGCGGCGCCTGCCATGTGCAGCGCGACCTGCTCGGCGGCGCCGATGCCCGGCACCTCGATGGCGGGCTGATGGCCGGCGCCAGCTGGTATGCGCCGTCACTGGCATCCGACGCCGGCGCCGGCGTCGGCGACTGGCCGGTCGAGCACATCGTGGCCCTGCTCACCACCGGCATGTCGCCGCGCGGCATCGCGCAGGGTCCGATGGCCGACTTCGTGCGAACGAGTTCGCAATACCTCGATCCGGCCGACGCGCGCGCGATCGCGGTCTATCTGCGGTCGATTTCCAGGCCCGCGCCGCCGCCCGATCCGGAGGCGGTCGCCCGCCTGCCCCCACCGGACCCGCGCGGTGCCGAGATCTACCGCCGGCGCTGCGCCGACTGCCATGCGGAAGACGGGCGCGGCGTGCCGGGTGCGTATCCGGCGCTCGCCGGCAATCGCCTGCTCCAGCTCGACCCGCCGGTCAATCTGATCCAGGTCATCGTGCACGGCGGCTTCGCACCCGTCACCGCCGGCAATCCACGGCCCTTCGGCATGCCGCCGTACGGACTCGAGCTGGACAACGAACAACTCGCTGCGCTGATGTCGTTCCTGCGCCGGGCGTGGGGTGGAACCGGCTCACCCATCCCGGCTGCCGAGGTGCAGCGCTGGCGCGAGGAGCGCCCGCGCTGACGGCTGGACTGCCGGGCGGCTCAACGCGTGCCGCGCGCCGACCGATCGGGGTTGCGACCGGCGCCTACGCCGCAGGGAGCGGCGTCAGGTCCCGGCCGGTTCAGAACGGAATGTCGTCGTCCATGTCGTCGAACCCGGTCGACGTGGGGCGCGGCTGCGGCTTGCTGGCCGGGCGCGTCGCCGCGCCGCCGCCGCCTGCGCTGCCGCCGCGCTGCGGTGCATCGCCACCGCGCTCGTCGCTGCCACCGCGCGACGCGCCACGCGTGTAGCTGCCGCCTTCATCACCGCCGCCGCCACCACCACCACCACCGCCGTCACGGCTGCCGAGCAGCTGCATGGTGTCGGCGATGATCTCGGTGGTATAGGTGTCGCGGCCTTCCTTGTCCTGCCACTTGCGGGTCTGCAGGCGTCCCTCGATGTAGACCGAGCGACCCTTCTTGAGGTATTCGCCGGCGATCTCCGCCTGCCGCTCGAACAGCACCACCCGGTGCCACTCGGTTTCCTCCTGCTTCTCGCCGCTCGACTTGTCCTTGCGGCTGCGGGTGGTGGCGACGCTGATGTTGCAGACCGCCCCGCCACTGGGCATGTAGCGGACCTCCGGGTCGCGCCCCAGGTTGCCGATGAGGATGACTTTGTTGACCGATGCCATGGGGCGGCTCCTTGCTGCAGGGATGACGGAACGGACCGGCGGCAGCGCCGCTGCGGCGCGCCGGATGCGCCGGAACGAGGGGAATGGAGGAATTATGCGGCGAAGGTCCGGCCGCTTCGATTCGTGCTGAAGAGGGGGTGCCGGCAGCTCAGAGATAGGCGATCAGGCGTCCGCAGGCGATCACCGCCAGCCAGACCGCGATCGACAGCAGCGCCGACGCACGCGCCGCGACCGGGGCAGCCGCGCCGCCGCAGCGCTGGTCGACCGGCCAGGCGCGGCGGTGAAAAAAGGCCGCGTTGGCACCCGCCAGTGCGATCAGCCCGAGCTTGACCTGCAGGGCCGGGTTGGCCACCAGATCGAGCGGATCGGCGCTGAACAGCAGCAGCCCGGCCGCAGCGGCGATCGCGAAGCCGGCCCAGGCGGCGCGCAGCAGCAGCCGCGCCAGCGCGTCGAGCGGGAGGGCACGGCCGACCCCGAGCACGCGCAGGTCGAACAGCAGTGCGCCGCCGACCAGCAGCACGAAACCGACGATGTGCAACGCCTCGACCGCCGGATAGAGCCAGCGCCCGCCGCGCATGGCCTGCGCCAGCGCGGTCGACTCGAGCCAGCCGAGGGCCGGACCGGCGAGCGACTGCAGCTCCATTGGCGACTCCCGGAGACACGAGGTGACGGCGATTATTCCCCTGCCAGAACGGGGCGCCGCGCGGACTGCCGCGCGTGCCCTGACTTACCATCCGCAGACCCATGTCCCTGCAGCCGACCGACTCCCGACCCGATTTCGCCCGGACGCGCATCAGCGCCGGCCTGCCGCAGCAGATCCTGCAGGAGGTCTTCGGCTACAGCGAGTTCCGGGATGCGCAGCACGCGATCATCGAGCATGTCTGCGCCGGCGCCGATGCACTGGTGCTGATGCCCACCGGCGGCGGCAAGAGCCTGTGCTACCAGATCCCGGCGATCGCGCGGCACCGCACGCGGCAGCGGGCGTGTGCGTCGTCGTCAGTCCGCTGATCGCCCTGATGCACGACCAGGTCGGCGCGCTCGAGGAGGCCGGCGTGCATGCGGCGTTCCTGAACTCGTCGCTGTCGAGCGACGAAGCGCAGCACATCGAGCGCGAGATGACGAGCGGGCGCCTGGTGATGCTGTACGCCGCGCCGGAGCGGCTGAACACGCCGCGCTTCCTGGCGCAGCTCGATTCACTGCACGAGCGCGGCCTGCTCGGTCTGTTCGCGATCGACGAGGCCCACTGCGTGAGCCAGTGGGGCCATGATTTCCGCGAGGACTATCTGGCGCTCGACGTGCTGCACCGGCGCTATCCGGGCGTGCCGCGGATCGCCCTGACCGCCACCGCCGATGCCCTGACGCGGCGCGACATCGTCGAGCGGCTGCAGCTGGAAGACGCGCGCATCTTCATCAGCAGCTTCGACCGGCCGAATATCCGCTATGCCATCGTCGAGAAGGACGACGCCCGCACGCAGCTGCTGCGCTTCATCAACGACGAGCACGCGGGCGACGCCGGCATCGTCTACTGCCAGTCGCGGCGCAAGGTCGACGAGACCGCCGCCTGGCTGGAAGGCCAGGGCATCGCCGCGCTGCCCTACCACGCCGGCCTCGACGGCGGCCGTGCGGCGCCGGCACCAGGACCGCTTCCTGCGCGAGGATGGGGTCGTGATGGTCGCCACCGTCGCCTTCGGCATGGGCATCGACAAGCCGGATGTGCGCTTCGTCGCCCACCTCGACCTGCCGAAGAACATCGAGGGCTATTACCAGGAGACCGGCCGCGCCGGGCGCGACGGCCTGCCGGCCGACGCCTGGATGGCCTACGGGCTGTCCGACGTGGTCAACCAGCGCCGCATGATCGACGACAGCCCGGCCGGCGACGAGTTCAAGCGCGCCCAGCGCGGCAAGCTCGACGCCCTGCTCGCGCTCGCCGAGGCGCACGACTGCCGACGCGTGCGGCTGCTGACCTATTTCGGCGAAGCGACCGATCCGTGCGGTGCTCACCAGCAGGCGTGCGACAACTGCCAGCATCCGCCCGCCACCTGGGATGCGACCGAGGCGGCGCGCAAGGCGCTGAGCTGCATCTACCGCTTCCACCAGAACGGCGGCCAGCGCTTCGGCGCCGGCCACCTGATCGACGTGTTGCGCGGCAAGTCGACCGACAAGGTGGCGCAGCACGGCCACGAGCGGCTGTCGACGTTCGGCATCGGCGCCGACCTGGCCGAAACGCGCTGGCGCAGCGTGCTGCGCCAGCTGATCGCGCTCGGCCACCTGCGGACCGAAGGCGACTACAACACGCTCGAGCTGACCTCGAGTGCGCGCGAGGTGCTGCGCGGCGAGGTCGAGCTGCTGCTGCGGGTGCCGACCGAGACGACGCGGCGTGGCTCGCGCCAGCGCAGCGGCTCGCGCAGCGAGGCCAGACCCCCGCCGGTGCCGCTCGACAGCGCGGCCACCGGGCGCTTCAACCGCCTCAAGGCCTGGCGCGCCGAGGTGGCGCGCGAGCACAACCTGCCGGCCTATGTCGTCTTCCACGATGCGGCGCTGGCCGAGATGGCGCGCGCCCTGCCGAACGACCTCGACGAGCTCGGCAGCATCAGCGGTGTCGGCGCCAAGAAGCTCGAAGCCTACGGCGAGCAGATCCTGCGCGCGCTGCACGCGGCAGACTGAGGTCGCCGATCAGCGCAGGATCGGCAGTTCCAGCAGTGCGCTGTCGGAGCGGTTGCCGGAAAAATCGATGGCGCGCGCGAAGACGCGCAGCGTGCTGCGCCCGTCGTCGGGCACGCTGACGGCCAGCTCGTAGGGCGGGCGGGCCAGCGTGCCGAGCGGCTGGACCCCACCGGCATCGAATCGGAAGAAGCTCACCACGTCGATGCCGTCGTCGTCGCTCGCCGCGGCCACGAGCACCACCGACTGTCCGGCCAGCACGGTCGGTGACGACGCGGCGATCGTCACCGACGGCGCCCGGTCATCGAAGCGGTAGCCGCTCCCGAAACCGATCGACACCCCGCCGCCGCATGCTCCGAGCAGCGTGGCGAGCAGCGCCAGCAGGCCCGGGCGCAGCCACCGGGCGACGCGCCAGGTGGTTCGATCGGAGGGCTGCAGCAGCGGCATGAGGCCGATGATAGGCGTCCGACCGCGCGCCTGCCTGCGTGTGTCGAGCCCTTGCCGCGGGCCGACCGGGCCGGCGTCGCTATGATGCCCGGTTGCCGTTTCGACGCACCAATGTCCAGTTCCTCCGCCGCCAACGCCCTTCCCTCCCCCGTGCCGACCTCCCCCCGCGAAGCCTCGATCGAGGCCGATTCGATCCGGATCCGCGGCGCGCGCACGCACAACCTGAAGAACATCGATCTCGACATTCCGCGCAACCGGCTGGTCGTGATCACCGGTCTGAGCGGGTCGGGCAAGTCGAGCCTCGCCTTCGACACGCTGTACGCCGAGGGCCAGCGGCGCTACGTCGAGAGCCTGTCGGCGTATGCACGCCAGTTCCTGCAATTGATGGACAAGCCCGATGTCGATGTGATCGAGGGCCTCAGCCCGGCGATCAGCATCGAGCAGAAGGCGACCAGCCACAACCCGCGCTCGACGGTCGGCACCATCACCGAGATCCACGACTACATCCGGCTGCTGTATGCGCGCGCCGGAACGCCGTTCTGCCCCGAGCACGGGGTCGCGCTCGAGGCCCAGAGCGTCAGCCAGATGGTCGATGCGGTGCTGGCCCTGGCGCCGCAGACCCGTCTGATGGTGCTGGCACCGGTGGTGCGCGATCGCAAGGGTGAATTCACCGAGCTGTTCGCCGACATGCTCGCGCAGGGCTACGTGCGCTTCCGGGTCGATGGCCAGACCTTCGAATCGGCCGACCTGCCGAAGCTGAAGAAGACCGAGAAGCACGACATCGATGTCGTCATCGACCGCGTCAAGGTCAACCCCGATCCGGCGGCCGGACTGGCCCAGCGGCTGGCCGAGAGCTTCGAGGCCGCGCTGCGCATCGCCGAGGGGCGCGCGCTTGCGCTCGAGATGGACGAAGGCGGCGAGCACCTGTTCTCGAGCCGCTTCGCGTGTCCGATCTGCAGCTATTCGCTGAGCGAGCTCGAGCCCCGCCTGTTCTCCTTCAATTCGCCGGTCGGTGCCTGCACCAGCTGCGACGGGCTCGGCAGCGTCACTGTCTTCGACCCCGAGCGGGTGGTCGGCTTTCCGACGCTGAGCCTGGCCAGCGGCGCCGTCAAGGGCTGGGACCGGCGCAATGCCTACACCTTCTCGCTGATCGAGAGCGTGGCGCACCACTACGGATTCGATGTCGAGGCGCCATTCAACGAACTGCCCGAGGCGGCGCGTCAGGTGCTGCTGCAGGGTTCGGGCGAAGAGGAGATCGAGTTCGTCTATGAAGCGGCCGGCGCCAAGGGCAAGGCGCGCAGTGTCAAGCGCAAGCATCCGTTCGAGGGCATCCTGCCGAACCTGACGCGGCGCTTCCGCGAGACCGACTCGCCGACCGTTCGCGAGGAGCTGACGCGCTATCAGAGCGCCAAGCCGTGCCCGGCCTGCGACGGCACCCGGTTGCGTACCGAGGCGCGCCACGTGCTGCTGCAGTCGCGCCAGGATATCCAGGACGGCACGCGCGGCGAGCCGATCTTCCGGGTCGAACACTTCACGCTGCGCCAGTGCCTGCAGTATTTCGAAGGGCTGGAGCTGAAGGGCGCCAAGGCCGAGATCGCCGACAAGGTGATGCGCGAGATCCGCTCGCGGCTGCGCTTCCTGAACGACGTCGGCTTGAACTACCTCAGCCTCGATCGCAGTGCCGACACCCTGAGCGGCGGCGAGGCGCAGCGCATCCGCCTGGCCTCGCAGATCGGGTCCGGGCTGACCGGCGTGATGTACGTCCTCGACGAGCCGAGCATCGGGCTGCATCAGCGCGACAACGACCGCCTGATCGCGACCTTGCGGCATCTGCGCGACCTCGGCAACAGCGTGCTGGTGGTCGAGCACGACGAGGATGCGATCCGTGCCGCCGACCATGTGATCGACATGGGCCCCGGCGCCGGCGTGCATGGCGGGCGGGTGATGGCGCAGGGAACTGCCGACGAAGTCGCCGCCAGCGCCGAGTCGCTGACCGGACGCTATCTGGCGCGCACCCTGCGCATCGCGGTGCCGACCGAGCGCCGTCGCGCCGATCCGCAGGCGATGCTGCAGATCGTCAACGCGCGCGGCAACAACCTGCACGGCGTCAGCGTCGGCATCCCGGTCGGACTGCTGACCTGTGTCACCGGCGTGTCGGGATCGGGCAAGAGCACGCTCGTCAACGACACGTTGTATGCCGCGGTGGCGCGCAAGCTCTACAACAGCCACACCGAGGCACAGCCGCACGATTCCATCGACGGGCTCGAGGCCTTCGACAAGGTGATCAATGTCGACCAGAGCCCGATCGGCCGCACGCCGCGCAGCAATCCGGCCACCTACACCGGACTGTTCACGCCGATCCGCGAACTGTTCGCCGAGATGAACACCGCGCGCGAGCGCGGCTACGGACCGGGCCGCTTCAGCTTCAACGTGGCCGGCGGACGCTGCGAGGCCTGCCAGGGCGACGGCGTGCTCAAGGTCGAGATGCACTTCCTGCCCGACGTCTACGTGCCGTGCGACGTCTGCCACGGCAAGCGCTACAACCGCGAGACGCTCGAGGTGCTCTACAAGGGACGCAACATCACCGAGGTGCTCGGCATGACGGTCGAGGAAGCGCATGCCTTCTTCAGCACGGTGCCGGCGCTCGCGCGCAAGCTGCAGACGCTGCTCGATGTCGGCCTCGGCTACATCCGGCTCGGCCAGAGCGCGACCACGCTGTCCGGCGGCGAGGCGCAGCGCGTCAAGCTCGCCCTCGAACTCAGCAAGCGCGACACCGGCCGCACGCTGTACATCCTCGACGAGCCGACCACCGGGCTGCACTTCGCCGACATCGACCTGTTGCTCAAGGTGCTGCATCAGCTGCGTGATGCCGGCAACACGATCGTCGTGATCGAGCACAACCTGGACGTCATCAAGACCGCCGACTGGCTGATCGACATGGGGCCGGAAGGCGGCTCCGGCGGCGGCCGGGTGGTTGCGGTCGGGACGCCGGAACAGGTGGCCGCCGACCCGGCCAGTGTCACCGGTCACTACCTGCAAGCCGCTGTCTGCAGCTGCCGCAGGCGGCCTAGACTGCAGCCAACCCTGTCACCGGAGACCGCCATGCCGCTCGTCGTCGACTACTACATCGCCCCTCAGTCACCGTTCGTCTACCTCGGCAACGAGCGCTTTCGCGAGATCGTGCGTGCGACAGGCGCCACCGTGCGGCTGCGCCGATCGACCTCGGACGCATCTTCCCGGCATCCGGCGGGCTGCCGCTCGGCCAGCGTGCCCCGCAGCGGCTGGCCTATCGGCTGCTCGAGCTCGGGCGCTTCAGCCGTCGGGCCGGCCTGCCGATGAATGTGCAACCGAAGCACTTTCCGGTTGCCGGCGACGATGCGGCCCGGCTGCTGATCGCGGTCGACCGCGAGGATGGCACCGATGCCGCGCTGCGGCTGCTCGGCGCGATCGGCGGCGCGGTCTGGGCCGAGGAACGCGACGTCGCCGACGCGGCGACCCTCGAGCAACTGCTTTCGAGTCAGCAGTTGCCGAAGCAGCGCCTCGAGCAGGCACGATCGCCGCATGTCCAGCAGGCGTATGCCGACAACACCGCTGCCGCGCTCGATGCCGGCGTCTTCGGCGCGCCGAGCTTCGTCATCGACGGTGAACTGTTCTGGGGTCAGGACCGGCTCGACTTCGTCGAGCGGCGTCTGGCCGAGGGCTGAGGTCCGGCCGCCGGGTGCAATGGCTGCGGCGGCCACGCCAGCGTGGCGCAGTCGGATGCCCGGCTGAGCCCCACAAAGCAGAAGGCCGGTGCAAGCACCGGCCTTTGCTTCCTTCGACCCGTCTTACTTGAGATGGGCGTTGATCAGCTTCGTCATCTCGAACATCGAGACCTGCGGCTTCTTGAAGATCTCCTTCAGCTTGTCGTCCGCATTGATCATGGTCCGCTTGTTCGAGTCCTGCAGATCGTGGGCCTTGATGTACTCCCAGACCTTCTTCGTCACTTCGGTCCGCGGCATCGGCTTGTCACCGATGACGGCCGCAAGCTGCGGGCTCGGCGTCATTTCCTTCATGAACGCCGCATTCGGCGTGCGCTTCTTGGCGGGCGCTGCCTTCTTGCTTGCAGCCGTCGAAGCCGATGCCGCCTTCTTGACCGGAGCGGTCTTTTTCGCAGTTGCCATTATCAGAATTCTCCATCACGGGTTGTTGATGTGCCGGGGCCGGGCGAGCATTGCATGAACGCTCTTTTCTCTCATGCACCGCGCGACGCCGATGGTACTGCGCGCATGGTGCATTGAGAAGCCGTTTTGACGGGTGAAACGGCGAATCGACGGGCTGGAAAACCCGATCTGTCGCCGCCCAGCATCAACCGTCGTGCAATGGTCGGGTCTGCATGCGCTCAGGGATTGATCGGATCGCCGAGCACCAGCCCTTCGCGACGTGGATCGGCGCCGCCGACCATGCCGGTGCACCACCGATCGTGCTGCGCATGATGGTGCCGGTCCCGCTGGACTGAGCCGCCACGCTCACCGTGTGCCCGAGCGCACGCAAGCCATTGGCCAGTGGATCATTGGCGCCGTTGTTGGCTGCATTGATGTTCGGGTGTTCGCCGCCGATGCCGGTGGTGGCGCTGTTGCTCGATCCGAAATTGACCAGCGACGTCGCCTGCTGGGCATCCAGGCCCCAGTCGAGCGCACCGACCAGCGTCTTGGTGACGAACTGGATGATGCTGGCTCCACCGGGCGATCCGGTACCGAGCACGAAGTCGCCACGCGAGCCGTCGGCAGCCTTGGCGAACACCAGCGTCGGCGCCATCGAACTGCGCGGGCGCTTGTTCGGGCCGACCCGGTTGGCGATCGGACCGCTCGCGTCGGACGGCGCGAACGAGAAGTCGGTCAGTTCGTTGTTGAGCAGGAAGCCGCGCGTCATGCGCCACGATCCCATCGAGCTCTCGATCGTGGTCGTCATCGAGACCACATTGCCCTGCCGGTCGACGATGGTCACGTGGCTGGTGCCGCGACCTTCGGCCGAACTGCTGCCCTGCGGCACGAAGCCGGGAAAGACGCCTGCCGCGGCAACACCCATGCTGCGGTCGAACCGGATCAGGCTGGCGCGGCTGCGCAGGTAGTTCTTGTCGAGCAAGGTCGGGATGCCATCGCCCGGCAGCGCAACGAAGTCGGTATCGGCGACATACTTGTTGCGGTCGGCGTAGGCCAGGCGCTCGGCCTCGCTGATCAGGTGCACGCCGAGCACCGAGGGCTTGCCACCTTCGGCATCGATGGCGGTCGGTCGAAAGCCGGCCATGTCGTAGTTCTCGAGGATGCCCAGGATCTGCGCCACCGCGATGCCGCCGGAGGACGGCGGCGCCATGCCGCATACCCAGTGGGCGCGGTAGGTGCTGCACACCGGCGCCCGTTTGATGGCGCGGTAGCCGGAGAGATCGCTGACCTCGGTCAGGCCGGGCGTGAGCGCGATCGGGCTCGGACCATTGCCCACCGTCGCCTTGATCTCGTCGACGATCGACTGCGCGATCGGGCCGGTATAGAAGGCATTTGCACCACCATTGGCGATCGCCTCGAGCGTACGCGCATAGTCCGGATTCTTCAGCACCGTCCCGAGCGGCTTGGCGGCATGGTCTGGCGCAGCGCCGAGGAAATAGCGGCTGGCCTCGGCGTCGACGAGCAGCGAGTTGCGGTTGGCGACGATCGCGTCGGCGAGCCGGCCGCTGATGCGAAAGCCGTCGTCGGCCAGACGGACCGCCGAGCCGAACAGGTCCTTCCACGCCAGCCTGCCGTTTTCCTGCTGGGCCAGTTCGAGCATGCGCACCGTACCCGGCGTGCCGATCGAACGACCGCTGGCCCGCACGCCGGCGAAGGCCTGGCCGTCGGTGGTTGCGCTGGACGGGGTCGGCAACGGATAGGCCGTGTTGACGGCGCTGATCTGGCGCAGGTAGGTGTCGGTCGCTGCCGCAGGTGCCTGCTCACGTCCGTCGTAGGTCTGCAGCACCTTGGTGCCCGCGTTGTAGTGCAGCATGAAGGCGCCGCCACCGAGTCCGGACGATTGCGGCTCGACCAGACCGAGCACCGCCTGCGTGGCGACGGCCGCATCGACCGCGCTGCCGCCGCGCTTGAGCACCTCGCATCCGGCCTGCGAGGCCAGCGGATTGGCGCTGACGACCATGTAGTTGCGCGCCTGCACCGGCTGCAGCCCGACCCGGTAGCCGGAGGACGGTTCCGGCAGCGCCGGATCACCCGGCACGCCGGAGCCGACCACCACCGACCCACCCGAGGTGGTGCGCGCACAAGCGAGATCGACCGGATCGTCATCGGAGCCGCCGCAGGCCGCGACCGCCAGCGTCATCGGCAGCAGCAGCCCCAGGACCAGCCGTGAATCGGGTTTCGACACGGGCATTTCGACTCCTTGTGAACAGGCGCTGTCAGCGCGGAGCTGCCATTGGGCAAGACACACGCTCGACTGTCAACGCACGACCGCGGATTCGTTATGCTCGGGCCCATGAAACTGATCGTGCGCTGGCTGCTGCTGTCCGCCGCCCTGCTGATGGTGGCCTACCTGTATGGCGGCGTGACGGTGACGAACTTCGTCAGCGCCATGATCGCCGCCTTCGTGCTCGGCCTGCTGAACACGCTGCTGCGACCGATCCTGGTATTGCTCACGCTGCCTGCGACATTGCTGACGCTCGGGCTGTTCCTGTTCGTCATCAATGCGGCGATGTTCTACCTGGCCGCCAATGTGCTCGACGGCTTCAGCGTCAACGGCTTCGGCGCGGCCCTGATCGGGTCACTGATCTACAGTGCCTGCGGCGTTCTGATCGATGCCGCGCTCGAGCGGATCTTCAACGACCGGGACTGACGATCCGGCGCCGACTCACCCGCCGCGGCGCTGCTCGCGCTCGATCTGCTCGCGTCGGCGCTCGGCCTCGATGTCGCGCAGCCGCGAGTCGATCACCGACGCTTCGATGAAGTCGGTGGCACCGCCGCTGCGAACCAGGCCCTGCCCGGCGCGCAGGCGGTCGATGGCGCCGGTCAGATCGCCGAGCGCATGGCGCGCCTCGGCCTCGGCACGGATCGATCGGAGCGGCTGGCCGAGCCGCGTCCACACCTGGGACAGGGCCAGCCAGGCGGGCGCGTCCTGGGGATGCTCGGCAACCCAGGTCTGCAGCTTGGCCGAGCGCATGCGCAGCGTCTCGTCACCGGCCGCCGGCGCGGCGATCGCGACCTGCGTCGACAGCAGCAGGGCGGCACGCGACGCTGGCTCGCGCAGGGCCGGAACCGCCGCCAGCAGCGACGCGGCCCCTGCCGCATCGCCACGGGCCAGCCGCGACTGCGCCCCCAGCATGGCCAACGCCGGTTCCGCCCAGGATCGTTCATCGGCCGGCAACGGCCGCAGCAACGCCGTGGCCTGAGCCAGTGCCAAGTCGGCACGTTCCCAGTCCTGCAGCAGCGTCGATGCGAGTGCCGCCGATACGGCGGCTCCCAAGGCATCAAGCGGGTCGGCGGCGCGGCCGCCGCGCGGACCCGCCTCCGGCTCCGACGACTGCCAGCGGCGCAGAGCGGCAACGCGGCCGTCCATCAGCACCCGAGCCCGGGCCTGCGCCAGCACATGCGCGATCCGGCTGACCGGCGCGCCGGCGCTGCGACTGCCGTCGCCGGTGCCCAGTCGCGCCCGCGCCGCGCCGATGCGCTCGGAGGTCAGCGGATGGCTGCGCAGGTAGGGAAAGCTGCCGCTGTCGTTCAGGCGCGATGCCTGTTCCAGCTTCTCGAACATCGCCGCCATGCCGGCCCCGGCAAAGCCGGCACCGTTCATCACGCCGTAGCCGATGCGATCGGCCTCGCGCTCCATGTCGCGCGAAAAATTGAGCTGGCCCTGGATGCTGGCGGCCTGACCGCCGGCAATCACCGCATTCGCCGCATCGCCGCGGTTGCTGCGGCTCGCCGCGAGGACGCCGAGGATCATGGCGGCCGCACCGATCAGCGACTGACGCCGGCTGTTCGAGACGCCGCGTGCGATGTGGCGCTGGGTGACATGCGTCAGTTCATGCGCAAGAACCGAAGCGAGCTCGTCGGGTGTGGCCGTCATCGCGATCAGGCCGAGGTGGACCCCGACGTGGCCGCCCGGCAGCGCGAAGGCATTGACACTGCGGTCGCGCACCAGGAAGACCTGCCAGGCGAAGCGCTGGTCGAGATCGGGACCGATCTCGCCGCGCCGCCGCGCCGCCTCGACCAGCGGGCGCCAGATCGCATTCACATGATCGAGCAGGATCGGATCGTCGAGGTAGTCCGGATCGCGCCGGATGTCGCGCATGATCTCGTCACCCAGGCTGCGCTCGAAGCCGATGTCGAAGTCCTCGGACACCGAGTCGCCGAGCGACGGCAGGCGGTTCTGCGCCGAGGCGGGCGACACGGTCGTGCTGGTCAGCAACAGCGCGGTGCAGGCACCGGCGAGCACCCGCTGCAGCGGCGGCCGCGTGAAGATCGAGGACATGCTGTGGTCGTGGAACGGATCGGGTCGGTCGGGTCCGGGCAGTCCGCTGCACCGGGCGGGCCTGCGGCCGTGCCTCGCTATCATGCGCCACAAACTTTCTCCGCAGGTATCCAGGTCGATTGCCATGAGTGCTGCATCTGACGACTCCGCCACGCCTGCCGGCGCGCTGACCCATTTCGACCGCCAGGGCCAGGCCCACATGGTCGACGTGTCGGCCAAGCCGGAGACGCACCGCATCGCCCGCGCGGGCGGCGTGATCCGGATGCTGCCGGCGACCTTCGAGCTGATCGCCTCCGGATCGGCGAAGAAGGGTGATGTGCTGGGCGTGGCCCGGATCGCCGCGATCCAGGCGGCCAAGCGCACCGCCGACCTGATCCCGCTGTGTCATCCACTGCCGATCACGCGGGTCGCGGTCGAATTCACGCTCGATCGCGCAGCGAGCAGCGTCGCCTGCAGCGTGCAAGTCGAGACGCTCGGCCGCACCGGCGTCGAGATGGAAGCCCTGACGGCGGTCCAGATCGGGCTGCTCACGATCTACGACATGTGCAAGGCCGCCGACCGCGGCATGGTGATCGATGGCGTTCGCGTGCTCGAGAAGCACGGCGGCAAGTCGGGCGACTGGAGCGCTCCGGCCTGAGCCGGACGCCGATTCACCGAAAGTCGCGGTGGCTCAATGCCGCATCGGACGGGCGGCACTGGAATGGCGGATCGGGCCGGTCACCGGCGCAGTCGGCAAAGAAGGCCTCGGCAGCCGGCAGTCCGAATTCACGCAGGCGATCGGCCAGGTAGCGGGCCCGTGCCAGGTCACCGGCAGCCGCGTGGGCGGTGGCGCCGCTCGTGAGCAAACGCGTATCGAGCAGGAAGTGGGCGGCCTGGCGGAACGACTCGACCGCGGGTCCGGGGTCGCTGCCGATGGTTGCCGCGGCGTAATGGGCATGGTGGGCGAACAGCACGCTGCGCTGACCTTCGGCAATGCGCTCGACCAGCGGCGCAGCGCGTGCTGAAGGCGAAAAGATGACGACGACGCGTCGATAGTCGAGGACCGCGAGGGCCGAGCCGGCGAGCATCAGCGCGGCACCGAGCGCGAGCCCGAGCGAGGTGCGCCGGCCCGGCGCGGCTGCCGGCGTCGGCGCTGCGGCAGCCCGGTGGCTGCCCAGGCACAGGCCGAGCGCGAACGCCGTCGGCAGCAGGAAGTAGGCGTACCAGAGCGGATATTCGAGCAGGCTGTGAAGTCCGACCAGCAGGGCCAGCACGAAGGCGCCGCGCAGCGCCATCCGTTGCGCCGGCGCGGCCGTGCGCGCGGCCGAGAAGGCTCGCCACAGGCCGAGCAGCATCGCCGCGACCAGCGTCAGCCCGAGCGGCAGGCCGAGTTCGGCGATCCAGTGCAGCGGCAGGTTGTGGGCGTGGTCGTAGAACTGCTGCGGGCGGCCTGGGAACGGCGTCAGCGTCCAGGCGAAATTGAAGTCACCGAATCCGACGCCGGTCCACGGATGCTGCCCGATCAGGTCGAGCGCATTCGACCAGATGGCAAAGCGTGCACTCGAATAGTCCGCGCCGGGTGCGATCCGATCGATCGCATCGGCGCTGCCGAGCGAGCGCATCGCCCACAGCCTGAACAGCCACCAGCCGAGTGCATAGGTGAGCGGCAGTGCGAGCAGCAGGACGCGGCTGCGGCCAGGCAGTGTCCGGTCGATGCCGCCCCAGGCGGCCAGCACCAGCAGGCCGACGACACCGGTGCGCGAACCGGTCAGCACGATGGTCGCCACCAGCGCCAGCATCGCCAGCCAGGCCAGCGACAGGCGCCACGACCCCCGTCCGCCGTGCAACCACGCCAGTGCGACCAGGCCCCACAAGGCAAGTGAACTCAGGTGATTCGGCTGGCGCAGGTTGCCGGAGGCACGCTCGGCGAACGACGCCCCGGCGACCAGCAGGTTGCCGGCCCATTCACTGTGAAACACCTGGATCAGCGCCACCGGAACGTTCAACAGCGCCGCGACCAGCAGCGGAACGAACAGCAGGCGCGCCGCGTCTTGCACACGGCCGGAGGCGCCGAGGGCAGCGCCCCCAAGCAGCACCAGCGCGGCACCCGCGAAGGTCAGGAGCGCCGACATCGCGAGGCTGCCCGGCAACCCGTTCAGCCAGGGCGCAGTCGCTGCCGCCAGCCCGAGCAGCGCCAGCACGGCCAGCAAGGGCCAGCTGGCACCCAGCCCGCGTCCGTCTGCCCCGCCCGTCGGAACACGCCGTGCCACCAGCAGCAGCCCGAAGCCCCAGGCGCCCCATGCCGCGGCCTGGTTGAGAAAGGTCGGTGACGGCGGGGTGTTGTAGGTCAGCAGCCAGGGGGTGGCGAGGGCGAGCAGCGCGAGCCAGGCGACGCCGACCGGCCCTTTCGCGTCAGCATCCACTCCCTGCGTCCGGTCGGCATTCATCGTCGGCGATTATCCCGGTGCTGGCGATGGCACGATCGCGCAGCATCAGCAGCCACAAACGAAAAAAGCGCCTTGCGGCGCTTTTGATCAGACAAGAGCCGGGCCCGTTCAGGTCGTTCCGGCAGTGCGGCAAGAAGCTGGCAGGTACTTCGTGTTGACCCCGGTGGCGCCGGACGGGCCACACTTCCATTCGGTGATCGACGTGCCAACGTCGCAGGTGCCCACCGCGGCTGAACCGATGAACGGTCGCGAGCTCGATCTTGGTTCCGGTACCCAGCGCAGTCAGGTTGGTCGCGTTGGCGGTAACGGTAATCACCGCCGGCGGTTCGCGTAACGTCCACCTGGAAGTCGACATGTTGCTCGCGATCAGTCATCGGCGGCAGAGCCGTGCGGCAGGTCTGGTCGTCGGATGGTCGCTGCTGATCTGGCACAGCTCCCGGCACAGCAGTCTCGGCACGACGAGGCAGCCAGAACGACTTCGGATACCTTGGCCCGGACCGTGTAGTCCTGATAAGCCGGCAGTGCGACGGCGGCCAGGATGCCGATGATCGCGACGACGATCATCAGTTCGATCAGGGTAAAACCTTGTTGAACGCGTTTCATGAAAACTCTCCGAGGGGTTGATGGGGGCAGGCTTTCTTTTGCACAGGCCGTGCCAACCCTCTATTCGGTAGTGCGGGGCGGAAATGGATGGCGGACTGACAATTTGTGTCGGTTTGCCGGGCGGTGGGGCGACCGGATGTGTCACGCGGACACGAATTGTCACGTCGGGTCGTCGCGGCTCAGTCGAACGACATCAGCTGTCCGGTCTGCAGCGGCAACAGGCGCTGTGCCACCGACAGGCGCGCCAGTTCGCGGCAGACCGCGGTTCGTTCGCTCGGCTTGATGTGGGTCACGTGGACTTCGGTTGTCGGCGCGAGCAGCGCGAGCTCGCGCTGCAGCAGGGTCGGGCACAGGTGGCCGCTGATGCGGGCCAGGTTCGATCTCGTCGTCGCCGAACGCGGTCTCGATCACCAGGTGGCGCACCGCCAGTTCGGCCAGCCGCTGCCACAGCGCCGGATTGGGACCGGTGTCGCCGGTGAAGACCCAGTGGCCTTGGGCGCCGTTCACCGCGAAACCGACCGCCGGCACGGTGTGCCGCGCCGGCAGGACCTCGATCGTTCGCCCGCCCAGCCGCAGTATCTCGCCGACACCGAACGGCACGAACTGCAGCAGCGGACGGGCGGCGTCGGGCAGGCGGGTGAAGTCGGGCCAGATGATGTTGTTGAAGACATGCCGCTCGAGTGCGGCGATCGTCTGCCGGCAGCGCATGCACCTGGATCGGCGGGCGACCGGCGTCACTGCGCGGGCGCATCACCGCGTCGGCCAGCAACGCGATCGCCAGCACATGGTCGAGGTGCGAATGACTGATGCAGATGTGGTCGATGCGCAGCATCTGCTCCAGGGTCAGGTCCCCGACACCGGTGCCGGCGTCGATCAGGACCGACTCGTCGAGCAGGAAGGCGGTGGTGCGGCAGCCGGCCGAGATCGCGCCCGAGCAGCCGAGCACACGGATCGTCACGATGGTCGCTGCGCAACGCGGCGACGCAGTCTCGGCAAGGTTGTCATCTCGGCTTGACCCGGTTTCAACTGCCAGCGGCCGGCAGACAGTTCGCTGCGGGACCGTCGCCCATGGTGGCAGCGACGCTGGCTGTCGGAGCGGGCATCCCGAACGGATTTGAAGGATTCGTGACTTCGATCACGAACTCAACGGAAGCCGCCAGTCGCTCTCCGGCCGTAACGTGTCAGGCCTGCACGAACTGCATCTGCGTACCGGCCAGCTCGATCACGTCGCCGTTCTTCAGCGGCGCGGTCTCGCCGAGCAGTGGCTGGCCGTTGATGTGCGGCCGATTCGCGCCGTCGACATGGGCCAGCAGGTAGCCGGTCGGCCGCCGCGTGATCGATGCGACCTGCACGCCCGGCTTGCCGATGGTCGTGACGACCTTGGTCAGCGTCATCTCGCGACCGGCGGCGGCGCCGCTCAGGACACGGATCGACGCCGGCGCGATCGGCGCCAGGCCACCGAGTCCGGACGGCGAGTAGCCCGATGCGCCGCCGAATGCGGCATGCGCCGAGTGCGCCTCCGGACGGAAGACCTGCGTCTGCTCGTAGCCGCCGCCGGCGTCGCTCAGGTAGCGGATCTTGTACTTGCCGATCTCGATCGTGTCGTTCGGATTGAAGCAGCTGGCGCTTGACCGCCTTGCCGTTGATGTAGGTGCCGTTGGTGCTGTTCAGATCCTCGACGAAGACGTCGCTGCCGCTGAGTCTGCAGCATCGCGTGCTCACCGCTGACGGCCAGGTTGTCGATCACGATGTCGTTGTACGGACGGCGACCGAGCGGTGGTCTTGTCCTTCGTCAGCACGACTTCCTTGATCACCACGCCTTCCAGCGACACGACGAGCTTGCCCATCTTTACCTCGAGTTCCTGCAGTCAGCGCTTGAATTGCCACCAGGCGCGCGGTGCGGCCGCCGCCCGCGCCCGCACCAGTATCACCGAAATGTTGTCGCGCCCACCGGCGTCGTTGGCTGCCGCGATCAGCGTCGTAGCGATGCGTTCGAGCGAGCGCTGCGTCGCGCAGCAGTCTGCTCGATCTGCGGCAGCTCGACCATGTCGGTCAGTCCGTCCGAACACAGCAGATAGAGATCGCCGGCGCGCACATCGTGGCCGTGGACCTCGAGCTGGACCTCGGGATCGACACCGACCGCCCGCGTCACCAGGTTCTTGTGCGACGAGAACGCCGCCTGCTCGACCGTGATCAGGCCGGCGTCGATCTGCTCCTGCAGCAGCGAATGGTCGCGCGTGATCTGTTCGCAGCGTGCCCTCGCGCAGCCGGTAGGCGCGCGAGTCGCCGACATGACCGACGAGCAACCGCTCGCCGCGGAAGACCGCCATCACCAGCGTCGTGCCCATGCCGGCCTGGTGCGGATCGGCCTCGGCAGCGCGGTGGATGGCGCAGGTTGGCGTTGTCGACGCACAGCGTCATCGCGCGCCGGATCTCGCCTTCGGTGGCGGTGCTGGCGGCCTCGGCGAGCCAGCGCCCGAGCTCGTCGATCAGGTGCGAGGTGGCCATGCCGCTGGCGACTTCGCCGGCGTTGTAGCCGCCCATGCCGTCGGCCAGCACGACCAGTCCGACCGCCGCCTCGACCGCGACCGAATCCTCGTTGTTGCTGCGCGAGCGACCGGTATCGGTGGCGCTGAAAAACTCGAATTCCATGCTGTGGTCGCGGTCCGCCCGGATCGGCTGATCCAGCAGCCGGCCCGCTGTTCGTCTGAAGCCGGATTGTGCCCTGTCTGCACGCGTCGCTCAGCGCGCAATCCGGACGGTCGCGGCGTAGGCGGTTGTCGCCGTCTCCGGCGACCGTCGCGCCGGCACGCGGCTGCAGCAGATCGACGCGCGACTGCCTGGCGACCGCCAAGCTCGATCGCGCGCAGTTCGGCGGCCATCTGCTGGCCGTCGACCGTGCCGCGCGCGCGGGATCCTTCTGCAGCGCGCGCGCCAGCAGCGCGGCGAGCGCCTGCGGGCAGTTCGGGCCGCAGCGCGCGCACATCGGCGCGGCGCATCGTTGGCGATGCGGTGCATCAGGCGCGCCATCGAATCGGCCTGCAGCGGCAGCTGTCCGGTCAGCAGCTGGAACAGCATCACGCCGAGCGAATACAGGTCGGAGCGGCCATCGATCGGCTGGCCGGCCAGGTGCTCGGGCGACATGAAACTCGGCGTGCCGAGGACTGTGCCGGTGCGGGTGCGGCTGGCGTCGGTGACGTGGGCAATGCCGAAATCGGTCACCTTCACCGCGCCCGATCGGCAGGTGCAGCATCACGTTGGCCGGCTTGACGTCGCGGTGCACGACGCCGCGCGCGTGTGCATAGGCGAGCGCCTCGGCGACCCGCGATGCCGACGCGCAGCACCACCGGCACCGGCAGCAGCTTGTCGGCGCCTGGACGTGGCGCTGCAGATCGTGGCCCTTGAGAAACTCCATCGCGATGTAGGCGAGATCGTGCTCTTCGCCGACGTCGTAGATGGTGACGATGTCGCGATGCTGCAGGCGTCCGGCGGTTTCGGCTTCGCGGAAGAAGCGCCGCTTGACCTCGTCGAGCTCGCTGCCGGCGAACTCGCGACCGAGCGCCAGCGTCTTGATCGCCACCTGGCGCCCGAGCATCGGGTCCTGGCCCAGGTAGACCACCCCCATGGAGCCACGCCCGATCACGCGGTCGATGCGGTAGCGGCCGAGCGAGGTGCGGGCGACGTCGGCGATCGCCACCCCGCCCCGCAGTGGCTGGGTGCGGCTGGCTGCCGGCGCCTCCACCGGCGCCGGTACCGGTACCGGGCGCGGTTCAGCAGCTGCCGCCGATGGTGCGTCCGACCGCGTCGGCGTCGGCGTCGGCTCGGCGATCGGCCGCGCGCGCTGCCGGCCGCCAGGCACACCGGCCGGTTCGGCCGCCGTCGCACCACTGCGGCGTCCCATCCACCAACCCGCGTGGCCAGCCAGCAGCATCGTCGCACCGATGATGCCGACCGCGGGCTCGATGCCACCGAACTGGCGCGGCAGCACCAGCAGCAGCAGCGAACCGAGCGCGGTCAGCAGCCCGGACGCCACGCCGGGCAGACGAGGCACCAGCCAGGCCAGGTAGGCCGCGACCGCGACGATCGCGACCAGGATGCCGGGCGCGACCGTAACGACCGACGCCCCGGCGCCCATCGGCTAGGCCGACGCAGCCGGCCTGCGAGCCGCGAGCAGCTTGCCGACCAGCAGCACCAGCAATGCACCGCCGATGCCGGCCGCGTACTTCAGGGTCGAATCGACGGCGATCTTCGGGAAGGCGGCAATCACCGTCGGATCGACCAGCGCCGGATCGGTGACCGCCATCGTGCCGGCGATCCAGCCGAGCAGCATGCCGCCGGCGGTGATGATGATCGGGAACCGGTCCATCAGCGTGATCACCAGGCGGCTGCCCCACACGATGATCGGGATGCTGACCAGCAGGCCGAAGATGACCAGCGGCATCTTGTGGTCGCCGCCGACGCTCTCGGCCGCACCGGCGATGGCGATCACGTTGTCCAGGCTCATCACCAGGTCGGCAATGATGACGGTCTTGACCGCGCTCCACAGCCGGTCGCTGCCCTCGATCTTGCCGTGCGCGTCTTCTTCCTCGGGCGCCAGCAACTTGACGCCGATCCAGACCAGCAGCATGGCGCCGACGATCTTCAGGAACGGAATCGCCAGCAACGTGAGCGCGAAGAAGATCAGGATCACGCGCAGCACGATGGCGCCGGCCGTGCCCCAGATGATGCCCTGCGTACGCTGCTTGGGGGGCAGCTTGCGGCAGGCCAGTGCGATCACCACGGCGTTGTCGCCACCGAGCAGGATGTCGATCAGGATGATCTGCCCGACTGCGACCCAGAACTCGGATGTCATGAATTCCATGCGTTACCTTCTTGTGTTTGCTCCGTCGGCCGCCGGGGCCGGAATCGGCCGCGCCGCGTGACCGCCTGCAGCGGCAGGCGACGACGCGGCGCGGATCCAGGCCCTCTCGTCAGACTCGAACCCTGATCACAACAGACCCTTCAACAGCTTGCCCATCTCGGACGGATTGCGGGTGACGGTGAAACCGCACGCCTCCATCACCTCGAGCTTGGCCTCGGCGGTGTCGGCACCGCCGGAAATCAGCGCGCCGGCATGACCCATGCGCTTGCCCGCCGGCGCGGTGACGCCGGCGATGAAGCCGACGATCGGCTTCTTCATGTTGTCCTTGCACCAGCGTGCGGCCTCGGCTTCGTCGGGACCGCCGATCTCGCCGATCATGATCACCGCATCGGTGTCGGGATCGTCGTTGAACATGCGCATGACGTCGATGTGCTTGAGGCCGTTGATCGGGTCGCCGCCGATGCCGACTGCGCTGCTCTGGCCGATGCCGAGCTCGGTCAGCTGCGCCACCGCTTCATAGGTCAGCGTGCCCGAGCGCGACACGACACCGACACGGCCTGCCTTGTGGATGTGGCCCGGCATGATGCCGATCTTGATCTGGTCGGGCGTGATCAGGCCGGGGCAGTTGGGTCCGAGCAGCAGGGTCTTCTTGCCGCCCTTGGCCTCCTTCTGCTTCATCCGGTTGCGCACCTCGAGCATGTCGCGCACCGGAATGCCTTCGGTGATGCAGATCGCGAGGTCGAGTTCGGCCTCGACGGCCTCCCAGATCGCTGCGGCCGCACCGGCCGGCGGAACGTAGATCACGCTGACGGTCGCGCCGGTCGACCGCGCCGCCTCGGCGACGCTCGCGAAGATCGGGATGCCTTCGAAATCCTCGCCCGCCTTCTTCGGATTGACGCCGGCAACGAAGCAGTTGCTGGCCATTGGCATAGTCGCGACACATGCGGGTGTGGAACTGGCCGGTCTTGCCGGTGATGCCTTGGGTGATGACCTTGGTATCTTTGTCGATCAGGATGGACATGGGGTCCCTCGATTGCTGTTGGGCGCGCCCGCGGCGGCGGCCAGATCCCCGAGTTCAGAGGCGGCGTGCACGCGGGCGATGCGGATGGGATGGGTCGGCGTCAGGCCTTCAAGGCAGCCATCACCGATTGCGCGGCTTCGGCCATCGATTCGGCAGTGATGATCGGCAGCCCCGATTCCTTCAGCATCTTCTTGCCGAGCTCCTCGTTGGTGCCCTTCATCCGCACCACCAGCGGCACGTTCAGGTTGACCGCCTTGCAGGCAGCGATGACCCCTTCGGCAATCGTGTCGCAGCGCATGATGCCGCCGAAGATGTTGACCAGGATCGCCTTCACCTTCGGATTGCCGAGCATGATCTTGAACGCCTCGGTCACCTTCTCGGCGGTTGCGCCGCCACCGACATCGAGGAAGTTGGCCGGCTCGCCGCCGAACAGCTTGATCGTGTCCATCGTCGCCATCGCCAGACCGGCGCCGTTGACCAGGCAGCCGATGTTGCCGTCGAGCTGGATGTAGGCGAGGTCGAACTTGCTGGCCTCGATCTCGGCCGGATCTTCCTCGTCGAGGTCGCGGTAGGCGACGATCTCGGGGTGGCGAAACAGCGCGTTGCTGTCGAAGTTGAACTTCGCGTCGAGCGCCTTGATCGTTGCCGTTGCCTTCCAGAATCAGCGGGTTGATCTCGGCCAGCGAGCAGTCGGTCTCCATGTAGCACCGATACAGCTTCTTCAGCACGTCGACTGCCTGCGCCTGCGACGCCTCGGGAATGCCGATACCGGCGACGAGCTCGTTGCCCTGCGCGTCGGTCAGCCCGATCGCCGGATCGACGAATACCTTCAGGATCTTCTCGGGAGTGGCGTGCGCGACCTCCTCGATGTCCATGCCGCCTTCGCTCGACGCCATCATCGCGACCTGCTGCGTGGCGCGGTCGGTCACCGCGGCGACGTAGTACTCGTGCTTGATGTCGGCGCCCTCCTCGATCAGCAGACGCCGCACCTTCTGCCCGTCGGGGCCGGTCTGGTGCGTCTTCAGCTGCATGCCGAGGATGTCGCCGGCCAGCGACTTCACCTCGTCGAGCGAGCGCGCGAGCTTGACACCGCCGCCCTTGCCGCGCCCGCCGGCATGGATCTGCGCCTTGACGACCCACACCGGACCGCCCAGCTTCTGCGCCGCATCCGACGCCTCCTGAACGCTGAAGGCGGGATAGCCGCGCGGGACAGGAACGCCGAACTGGCGCAGGATTTCCTTACCTTGGTACTCGTGGATTTTCATGGGCAGGTCTCTTGCGAGGGTGAAAGTCGGAACCGGACGGGCTCAGCCCGCGGGCCGGAACCAGCGCGGATAGTGGAGCGCAACCGCCGCACCGTCGGCGCGCAGCGCGTGGCAGCGGTCGATCTGGAACGGCTGCGCAGCGCCGAGGGCGGGTCGCTGGGTGTCGATGACGTCACCGGCGAAGGCCTGAACGACGGCAGTCGGCAGCAACTGGCTCAACTCGGTCAGGTGGGTGCAGCCGCGGATGCCGCCGAGACGCTCGCGCACGGCGTGGCGGAACCCCTGCATCAGATTGAGTCCGACCAGCTGCCGATACGGATCAGGTCCGGCGTCGCAATGGCCTGGATACGGCACCGACAGCGACTGCGAACCGGCTTCGAGGATGTCGAACCCCTCGTTGATCACCAGCCGCAGCACCATCTGGTGGATCGGGTCGCCGGCAGCGCGCGCCTTGCCGCCGAGCAGGACCTCGCGGGTCTTGACATCGGTCAGCAGCGCGTCGACCTCCCAGCGGCCGTTGCCGCACGCGTACACCTGCACTTCGATGCTGCGGCGGTGTCTGAGCTGGCGATCGGGTGCGGCGGGAGGCAAGGCCATGGACAGGCTCGCGAATCGGAACCGCCTGACGGCGGCACATGCGGCGGCGGATCGCAAAGCGTCCACGTCCGCACGGCCTCACACGAATCCGCGCGGCTTCACGTCCGCCAAAGCCGGCAATGTAGCATGCTGCAATGCACAACCGGCACGGCCTGCGGCCGGTCCGGCGGTGATCAGTCGCCGTCCGGGTCGGCGTCGCCGGCGGTTCCAGCGCTGCGCAGCACGCGCCAGATCACCTCGGCAGCAAAGCCGCGGCCGGCCAGAAAGCGGGCCTGCCGGGCTGCGGCACGCACATCGCCCGCCACCGGCATGCCGCCGAAGCGGCGCTGCCAGACCGCACGCGCACGCTCGAATTCGCTGCCGCGCAGTGCCAGCGCGGCGTCTGGATCGAGTTCGACGCCATGCTGCGCGAGTTCGTGAGCGATCCGCGCGCTGCCGAAACGCGCGGCCCGCGCATGCACACGCGATTCGACAAAACGGCGCTCGTCGAGATAGCCCTGCTCGATCAGCCAGGCGATCACGGCGTCGACCTTTGTCTGCGCCTCGGCCGGCTCGACGGGGTTCGGCGCAGGCAGCTGCCCGCTTGCTGCCCTGGTCGCCTCGGCTGCGTCGGCCCGGCGCAGCCGGGTCAGCAGCTTGCGTCGCAGCTCGCGTTCGCTGTGCTCCCGCTGGGCCAGCCACCCGACTGCGACGGCACGCAATGAGGTCGGACGGCGCATCCGGTTGCGGCGCTGCGGGCGCGGCAGCGGCTCAGGCCTTGGCGGTCGACTTCGCGCGGGCGGCAGCGGGCGGAGCCGCGGCGGCGCGATCGCCATCGCCGGCCTCGGCCGACGACGGCAGCAGCGGAATGCCCATCTCGGCGCGCACCTTGTTCTCGATCTCGGTCGCCAGTCCTGCGTTCTCGCGCAGGAACTCGCGCGAGTTGTCCTTGCCCTGCCCGATCTTCTCGCCCAGATACGAATACCAGGCACCGCTCTTCTCGAGGATCTTGGCTTCGACGCCCATGTCGATGATCTCGCCCTCGCGGCTGATGCCCTCGCCATAGAGGATGTCGAATTCGGCGGTCTTGAACGGCGGGGCGACCTTGTTCTTCACCACCTTGACCTTGGTCTCGTTGCCGATCACCTCCTCACCACGCTTGATGCTGCCGATGCGCCGGATGTCGAGCCGCACCGAAGCGTAGAACTTGAGCGCATTGCCGCCAGTGGTCGTCTCCGGCGAGCCGAACATCACGCCGATCTTCATCCGGATCTGGTTGATGAAGATGACCATGGTGTTGGTCTTCTTGATGGTGCCGGTCAGCTTGCGCAGCGCCTGGCTCATCAGCCGGGCCTGCAGGCCGGGCAGCGAGTCGCCCATCTCGCCCTCGATCTCGGCCTTGGGTGTGAGCGCGGCGACCGAGTCGATGATCACCAGGTCGACCGAGCCCGAGCGCACCAGGGCGTCGACGATCTCGAGCGCCTGCTCGCCGGTATCGGGCTGGCTGATCAGCAGCTCCTGCAGGTTCACGCCGAGCTTCTGGGCATAGCCGGTGTCGAGCGCGTGCTCGGCGTCGATGAAGGCACAGGTGCCGCCGAGCTTCTGCATCTCGGCAACCACCTGCAGCGTCAGCGTGGTCTTGCCGCTCGACTCCGGGCCGTAGATCTCGACCACCCGGCCGCGCGGCAGGCCACCGACGCCGAGCGCGATGTCGAGGCCGAGCGATCCGGTCGAGACGACCTCGATGTCCTCGATCACCTCACCCTCACCGAGTCGCATGATCGAGCCCTTGCCGAACTGTTTCTCGATCTGCGACAGCGCGGCCTGCAGGGCCTTGGCCTTCTCGGTATTCAGTGCTTTGACGGGTGCATCCATGTCGGTCTCCGGAAATTGCTGCCATTATCGCAAAGACTGGATATCTGTACAGTCTTCCGGTCATCCCCGTCAGCGGGCCCGCATTCGGGGGAGCCTGGCGCGCGCGGCCGCGGTGCCGCCGGACGAACCGCCTAGAATCATCTTCAACGATCTGCGGCGCCGCCCGCTTCGGAGACCGAAATGCGGATCCTGATCGCCGAGGATGACCGGGTGCTGGCCGATGGCCTGCTGCGCTCCTTGCGCAGTGCCGGCTATGCGGTCGACCAGGTCGGCTCCGGCAGCGAGGCCGATGCGGCACTCTCGGCCCATCACTTCGATCTGCTGATCCTCGACCTGGGGCTGCCCCGGCTGCACGGGCTGGACGTGCTGCGCCGCCTGCGCGGGCGCGGCGACAGCACCCCGGTGCTGATCCTGACCGCTGCCGACAGCGTCGAGCAGCGCGTGCGCGGGCTCGACCTCGGCGCTGACGATTACATGGCCAAGCCGTTCGCGCTGCAGGAATTCGAAGCCCGGGTGCGCGCGCTGACGCGCCGCGGCCTGGGCAGCGCGACCACGCTGATCCGCCACGGTCCGTTGCGCTTCGACTCGACCGGCCGTGTCGCGTACCTGGACGACCGCATGCTCGAGCTGTCGGCGCGCGAGCTGAGTCTGCTCGAGGTGCTGCTGCAGCGCACCGGCCGGCTCGTCAGCAAGGACCAGCTGGTCGAGCGCCTGTGCCGCTGGGGCGAAGAGGTGAGCAACAACGCGATCGAGGTCTATGTGCACCGGCTGCGCAAGAAGATCGAGCACGGTCCGGTGCGCATCGCGACGGTGCGCGGGCTCGGCTACTGCCTCGAGAAGATCCCGGACCAGGTGAGCTGAGATTCTCCGCAAACACCCGCGCGAGCAGATCTCGCTGTTCGGCGAGCTGCTCGACTGGATGCTCGCGCCGCTGCTGCTGCTGTGGCCGCTGAGCGTGCTGCTGACCTGGCTGGTGGCCCAGGGGCTTGCCGACCGCCCGTTCGACCGCGCCCTGGGCGAGGCGGCGCGTGCGTTCGCGCGCCAGGTCGAGGCGGCGGCGGCGGCGGCACCGGCGCGAGCGACCGGGCCGGGCTCGGCGTTCGATCTGCCGGCCGTCGTCGCCGAGACGCTGCGCACGCAGGCGCGCCACGACCTGCTGTTCCAGGTCACCGGTCCGGACGGCCGCCTGCTCGGCGGCGACGCTCGCCTGCCGGTGCCGGACGCGCTGGATGTGCCGCCGGTCGGCGAGCTGCAGTTCCGTGACGCCCTGCACGGGTCCGAGCCGGTGCGCATCGCTCACCTCCGCCTCGAGGTGCCGCTGGCACCCGGAGAGACGCCGCCGCAGGTGCAGGTCGCTGAAACGCTCGAACAGCGCTCGCTGCTCGCCAGCGAGATCATCAAGGGCGTGATCGTTCCGCAGTTCGTGATCCTGCCGGTGGCCGTGCTGCTGGTCTGGCTCGCGCTGGCGCGCGGCATCTCGCCGCTGAACGAGCTGCAGCAGCGCATCCGCCGGCGCGACAGCCACGACCTGAGCCCGATCGACGAGCGGGCGGCACCGGAGGAGGTTTCACCGCTGGTGCGCGCGATCAACGACCTGCTCGGTCGCCTCGACCAGTCGATGCGATCGCAGAAGCGGTTCATTGCCGACGCGGCCCACCAGCTCAAGACGCCGCTGGCCGGACTGCGCACCCAGGCCGAACTGGCGCAGCGCGAACTCGACTCCGGTTCCCCCGACCTGCAGCAGGTGCGCCGCTCGCTGGAGCAGATCGCGCTGTCCAGCCAGCGCGCCGCCCACATGGTCAATCAGCTGCTGGCATTCGCGCGGGCGGAAAACCGCAGCCACGAGCGGCCCGCTGCAGCGGTCGCGCTGGCGCGACTGGCGCGCGAGTCGGTGCGCGACCGCGTGCCGCGCGCACTCGAGCGGCGCATCGATCTCGGCTACGAGGGACCGGCCAGCGATGCCGAACCGTGCGTCGCCGGCCACCCGATCCTGCTGCGCGAACTGCTCGCCAACCTGCTCGACAACGCGCTGCTCTATACGCCGGCCGGCGGCAGTGTCACGGTGCGCGTCACCGACGATCCGTTCGGCCAGGTCGTGGTGCTGCAGGTCGAAGATTCGGGGCCGGGCATCGCTCCGGCCGAACGCGCACAGGTGTTCGAGCCGTTCTATCGCTCGCTCGACAACGGCGCCGACGGATCCGGGCTCGGTCTGGCGATCGTGCGGGAAATCGCGCAGCAGCACGCGGTCGAGGTCGAACTCGACGATGCGCAGCCGCGTCGGCGCGGCGGCAGTGGCGCCGATCCGGCGGCCGGGCCGGGCGCGCGCTTCACGCTGCGCTTTCGCAGGCTGGCCGATGGCGCGGCGGGGGCGCTGGCGTGAGCCGGATCAGGACTGGACCAGGCGCCGACCCTTGGCGATCGACATCAGGATGCCCAGGCCGAGGCCGAGCGTGATCATCGCGGTGCCGCCATAGCTGATGAAGGGCAGCGGCACGCCGACCACCGGAAGGATGCCGCTGACCATCCCCATGTTGACGAACGCATAGGTGAAGAAGCTCATCGTGACCGCCCCGGCGAGCAGCCGGGTGAACACCGTCGGCGCCTCCGAGGCGATCATCAGCCCGCGGAAGATGAGGAACAGGAAGCCGACCAGCAGCAGCATGCAACCGATGAGGCCGAACTCCTCGGCGAACGCCGCGAAGACGAAGTCGGTCGTGCGCTCGGGGATGAACTCGAGGTGGGTCTGGGTTCCCTTCATGAAGCCCTTGCCGTCGAGCCCGCCGCTGCCGATCGCGATCATTCCCTGGATGATGTGAAAGCCCTTGCCCAGCGGGTCGGTCGACGGATCGAGCAGCGTGCACACCCGGTGCTTCTGGTAGCTGCGCAGCAGCGGCCAGTCCACCTCCGGCTTGCAGATCGCGTCGCCGCTGAGCACCAGCGCGCCGATGCCGAGTGCCGCGGCGACCAGCAGCGGCAGGATCAGGCGCCACGACAGGCCGGCGAAAAACATCACGAACAGGCCAGTCGACGCCACCAGCAAGGCGGTGCCGAGGTCGGGCTGCTTGACGATCAATCCGACCGGAATCGCCAGCAGCAGCAGCGCAACGACGAAATCAGGGGCCTGCAACTGGCCTTCGCGGCGCTGGAACCACCACGCCAGCATCAGCGGCGTCGCGATCTTCATGATCTCGCTCGGCTGGATGACGGTGATCCGCAGGTCGAGCCAGCGCGTCGCGCCCTTCTTGGTGATCCCGAAGATCGCGGTGGCGATCAGCAGGGCGATGCCCACGGTGTACAGCGGCACTGCCAGCGTCATCAACCGCTGCGGCGGGATCTGCGCAACCACGAACATGATGCCCGCCGCGAGCATCATGTTGCGGCCATGGTCGACGAAGCGGGTGCCGTGATCGAAACCGACCGAATACATCGTCAGCAGTCCGGACAGGCTGAGCAGCACGACCGCGATCAGCAGCGGCGCGTCGAAGCCGCTGAACACCGGCGCCACGCGCTGCAGCAGCGACGGCTTGTCGAAGGCGACGTTCTTCACTGCACGCTCCGCGGGCCGAGCGTGACCGCCAGTGCAGGGCCTTCCGCGACAGCCGCCGAGGCGCCGGCCAGCGGGGCGTCGGGCGTTACCAGCGGCACGATCTGCTGGCCGGCGCCCGGCTGGCCGAGGACGATGGTCGCGCCCGGCAACGCGACCGTCTCGGCCAGCCGCGGCGTGCCCACCGGCGCGCTCGATTTGCCCTGCCGCGTCAGTGCCATGTCTTCCTCGCTCGGATACAGGCCGAGCTGCAGGTAATCGAAAACGCGCCGCGCGATCGGCGCCGCCGCCTCGGAACCGAAGCCGGCGTTCTCGACCACCACCGCCAGCGCCACCGTCGGCGCATTGATCGGCGCGAAGGCGATGTAGAGCGAATGGTCGCGCTTGTGCTCCTCGAGCTTGGCGGCGTTGTATTTCTCGTTCTGGCGCAGGCCGACCGCCTGCGCGGTACCGGTCTTGCCGCCGCTCTGGTAGGCGGCGCCGGCGAAGACACGCGTCGACGTCCCTTCCTGCGTGACGCCATACAAGGCGCGGCGCAGCAACTGCACGTGCTGCGGGCGCAGCGGCAGCGGCTCGATCGCGTCGCTGGCCACGCTGCGCCGGTTGCGGGTGACGACATCCTCGACTTCACGCACCAGGCGCGGCTTGTAGCGTTCGCCGCCGGACACCAGGGTCGCGGTGGCGCTCGCGAGCTGCAGCATGGTGAAGCTGTTGTAGCCCTGCCCGATGCCGAGCGAGATGGTCTCGCCGGCATACCACTTCTTCTGCTCGGGTCGCTTGTAGGCGCGCCGCTTCCAGGCGGTCGACGGCAGCAGACCGGACAGCTCGCTGTGCAGGTCGATGCCGGTCTTGCGGCCGAAACCGAACGGCTCGAGCTGGTCGTGCATCAGATCCACACCCATCTCGTTGGCGAGCGAGTAGTAGTACACGTTGCTCGACTTGACGATGCTGCGCGTCATGTCGACCGGACCGAGGCCGCCGTCGCCGTGACTGCGGAAGGTGTGGTTGCCGAACTGGAAGGTTCCGCCGTCGTAGATCACCTGATTGGCGCTGCGCTTGCCGGTGTTGAGCGCGGCCATGGCCATGAATGGCTTGAAGGTCGAACCGGGCGGATAGGTGCCGCGCAGCGCCCGGTTCAGCAGCGGCTTGTCGATCGACTCGTTGAGCTCGCGCCACGATTCGACATCGATGCCGTCGACGAACAGGTTCGGATCGTAGGTCGGCTTGCTGACGAAGGCGAGCACCTCGCCGCTGCGCGGGTCGAGCGCGACCAGCGCGCCGCGCCGGTCACCGAACATCTCCTCGATCATCGCCTGCAAGCGGATGTCGATCGACATCACGAGCGTGTTGCCGGGCGTCGCCGGGTTGCTCTTGAGCCGCCGCACCGCGCGACCGCCGGCACTCGTCTCGACTTCCTCGAAACCGGTGGTGCCGTGCAGTTCGCGCTCGTAGCTCTGCTCGACGCCGAGCTTGCCGATGTAGTCGGTACCCCGGTAATTGGCCTGATCCTCGGACTCCTCCAGGTCTTCCTTCTCGGCCCGGTTGATCCGTCCGATGTAGCCGATCAGGTGGCTGCCGACCTCGCCCAGCGGATAGTTGCGGAACAGCCGCGCCTTGATCTCGACCGCCGGGAAGCGGAAGCGCTGCGCGGTGAAGCGGGCCACCTCCTCATCGGTCAGCTTGGTGCGGATCGGCAGCGACTCGAAACTCTTGCTCTCGTCGACCAGGCGCTTGAATCGCTTGCGGTCGCGCGGCTGGATCTCGACCAGTTCGGCCAGCGCATCGATGGTGGCATCGAGGTCGTCCGACTTGGAGGGCGTGATCTCGAGCGTGTAGGCCGAATAATTGTTCGCCAGCACGATGCCGTTGCGATCGAGGATCAGTCCGCGGTTGGGGACGATCGGCACCACCGCGATGCGGTTGTTGTCGGCCCGCGCCGCCAGCTCCTCGTATTTGTAGACCTGCAGGTAGACCAGCCGGACGCCGAGCAGGGCAAAGCCGAACAGGACGAAGACGACCGCGGCGAGCAACCGCGAGCGGAAGCGTCCGAGTTCGCGTTCGATGTCCCTGAGTTCGGTCACAGCGGTCGATTCTTATCCGGATCGGGGGTGCGACGCTGCGGTGCCAGCAGCATCCATGTGATCAATGGCCATAGCATGGCCTCGAACACCGGCGCCAGCAACAGCGACCATCCCGGCAACATGCCGCCCGACAACATCCTGACGACGAAGGCAACGGCGTGCGCGAGTGCGAACAGCGGCAGCACCTGGATCGCCTGCGCCGGGATGCCGAACCACAGCAGCCGCCGATGCATGCTGATCGCCAGGTAGCTCAGCAAGGTGTAGCCCAGTGCATGCTGCCCGAGCAGCGCGCCGTCGTGGACGTCGATCAGCAGCCCGAACAGGAAGGCGGTGCCGATGCCGATGCGCCGCGGCTGGTGCACGGTCCAGAATACCAGCGTCAAGGCGAGCAGGTCCGGCATCGCCGGGCTGCGGCCGAATTGCACCAGGTCGAAGCCGAGGGCGACGAACAGCGTGAAGCCGATGAAGACCGGGTTGACGGGCAGCAACAGCTGCTGGCTGACGCGCGACATGGCTCAGGCTCGCCACATGGCTGGTCGCGCCATCGGGTCGCAGCGACTCGGATCGGCGCGCTTCACTTGCGTGCCCCCTTGCGCCCGTCGCGGGCCTCTGGTGCCACCGTGTTGTCGGTGATCGCTGGCGGGCGCGGCGGCAGCCGCGAATGGATCGGCTCGAGCACCAGCACATGGCGGATCGCGTCGGCCGATGCGAGCGGCTGCAGACCGATGCGCGCGAACCCCGAATCGGCAACGCGCTCGACCCGTGCCACCAGCGCCACACCGAGACCGGGCGGGTAGACGCCGTCGACGCCCGAGGTCGTGAGCAGGTCCCCGACCTGCACATCGGCATTGCCGGCCATGAAGCGCAGCTCGAGTCCGCCGCCACCGACGCCGCCGAAGGCCGCGCTGCGCGCCTGGGTGCGCGTGTTCAGCACCGGGATGGCGGCATCCTTGTCGGTCAGCAGCGTCACCTCCGAGCTGAGCGGGTAGACCCGCGTGACCTGGCCGAGCACGCCGGTCTCGTTGATCACCGGCGCGCCGGCAACGATGCCATGCTGCTGGCCCCGGTCGATGATGACCTTGCGCGAGAATGGATCGGCCGCCTCGTACAGGATCTCGGCGGCGAACGAACGGACGAGCAGCGCCGGCCTCAGATCGAGCAGTTCGCGCAGATGGTCGTTCTCGAGCGTGAGCTGCTCGACCCGACTGGCGCGCTCGGACAGCCGCACCAGGTCGCGCCGCGCGGCCGCTTCGGCGGCCAGTGCGCGGTCGAGGCCGAGCATGTATTCGCGCGCCGCGCCGACACCCTGCACCGGGACGCTCAAGGCCCGCTCGACCGGATGCAGCAGGGTCGCGATCACCGCACGCAGCGGCTGGGTCACTTCGAAACGCACGTCGGCGACCATCAGCAGGACCGCCAGCGCCGAGAACAGGCACAGCTTGGTCAGCGCCGACGTGCCCTGCCGGAAGAACGGCGGCGGCGTGCGGTCGAGGAGGCCGAGCGAAGTTGGCACGACTGAACGATCAGGACCGGACGATCGGGGTCGTCGAGTGGCCGGCCTCGAGCCGGCCGCACGGCATCACGGAATCACTCCGACGTGAAGATGGAGCCGAGCCGCTCCATGCGTTCGAGTGCCATTCCACAGCCCCGCACGACGCACGTCAACGGGTCCTCGGCAACCAGCACCGGCAACCCGGTCTCCTCGGCGAGCAGCCGGTCGAGGTCGCGCAGCAACGCGCCGCCGCCGGTCAGCATCATGCCGCGCTCGGCGATGTCGGCGCCGAGTTCGGGCGGCGTCTGCTCGAGCGCATTCTTGACCGCCGAAACCATCTGGTTCAATGGATCGGTCAAGGCTTCGAGGATCTCGTTGCTGCTGATCGTGAACGAGCGCGGCACGCCCTCGCTCAGGTTGCGACCCTTGACCTCGATCTCCTTGACCTCGGAGCCCGGGAAGGCACTGCCGATGTTCTTCTTGATCGCTTCGGCGGTCGGCTCGCCGATCAGCATGCCGTAGTTGCGACGGATGTAGTTGATGATCGATTCGTCGAACTTGTCGCCGCCGACCCGGATGCTGCCCTTGTAGACCATGCCGCCGAGACTGATCACGCCGACCTCGGTGGTGCCGCCGCCGATGTCGACCACCATCGAGCCCTCGGCCTCCGAAACCGGCAATCCGGCGCCGATGGCCGCGGCCATCGGCTCCTCGATCAGGTAGACCTCGCTGGCACCGGCGCCGAGCGCGGACTCGCGGATCGCGCGCCGTTCGACCTGGGTCGATCCGCACGGCACGCAGATGATGATCCGCGGGCTCGGGCGCAGCACCGAGCGCGGATGGACCATCTTGATGAACTGCTTGAGCATCTGCTCGGTGACGGTGAAGTCGGCGATCACGCCATCCTTCATCGGCCGGATGGCCTCGATGTTGCCCGGCACCTTGCCGAGCATCGCCTTGGCCTCCTTGCCGACCGCCTGGATGGTCTTCTTGCCGTTCGGACCACCTTCATGGCGGATTGAAACGACAGACGGCTCGTCGAGCACGATCCCCTTGCCGCGCACATAGATCAGCGTGTTGGCGGTTCCGAGGTCGATGGCGAGGTCCGTCGAGAAATAGCGACGAAATGATCCGAACATGGTCGTGGGGGGCGGTCTTCGGCAACGCTGTCTCGTGCAGACGGCGCGAAGGCGCGCTGCGAAAACCCGGATTCCGTTGGAGTGACGACGATGGGGCCGGCGCGACAGTGTGAGCGGGCCCCGCGATGGCCAATCGAAGCGCGCGACGCGCAGCCTCGATCGGAGAAATTTGGATAACCGGGGATAATAACCGATCCCCCCTGAAACACCCGCCGCGAGCCAGCCTGCGGCACCCTCCACGAGCAACGACCCGATGCCCCTGACCCGGCAAGATGTCAGCCGAATCGCGCACCTGGCGCGCCTCGAACTGCAGGAATCCGAACAAGCCGCCATGCTGGCCCAGCTGAACGGCTTCTTCTCGATCGTCGACCAGATGGGCGCCGTCGACACCCGCGGCGTCGAGCCCTTGTACACGCCGCTGTCGGCGATCGGCGAAGTGGCGCTGCGACTGCGCGACGATCTGGTGACCGAGTGCAACCAGCGCGAACTGAACCAGCGCAGCGCGCCGGCGGTGGAAGACGGGCTGTTCCTGGTGCCGAAGGTGATGGAATGAGCACCGGCGAAGCATCCGATCTCCACCACTGGGGCGTGGCTGAACTGTCGCGCCAGCTGGCCGCGCGTCAGGTCTCGAGCATGGAAGCGACGACGCACCTGCTGCAGCGCGCAGGTGCCGACACGGCGCTCGGTGCCTGGCTGTGCATCGATCCCGAGTCTGCCCTCGTGGCCGCCCAGGCCGCCGACGCCCGGCGCGCCGCCGGCGACCGGGGCCCGCTGCTGGGGGTACCGATTGCACACAAGGACATCTTTGTTACGCGCGATCTGGCCACCACGGCCGGCTCCAGGATGCTTGCCGGCTACCGCAGTCCGTTCGACGCCACCGTGGTCGAGCGGCTCAACCAGGCCGGCACGGTGATGCTCGGCAAGCTCAACTGCGACGAATTCGCGATGGGCTCGGCGAACGAGAACTCGGCCTTCGGCGTGACGCGCAACCCGTGGGATCGCAGCCGCGTGCCGGGCGGGTCGTCGGGCGGATCGGCGGCTGCGGTCGCCGCGCGGATGATCCCGGCTGCCACCGGCACCGACACCGGCGGCTCGATCCGCCAGCCGGCCAGCTTCTGCGGCATCACCGGCATCAAGCCGACCTACGGCGTGTGCTCGCGCTACGGAATGATCGCCTTCGCGTCGAGTCTCGACCAGGCCGGGCCGTTCGCCCGCAGCGCTGAGGACTGCGCCTTGCTGCTGTCGGCGATGAGCGGCTTCGACGAACGCGATTCGACCAGCGCACAACGCGATCCGCAGGACTATGTCGCCGCACTGGATGCACGTCGACCCGAGGCCGACGCCGCCCGCCCGCTTGCGGGCCTGCGCATCGGACTGCCGCGCGAGTTCTTTCCGGCTGCGCTGGCCGCCGATGTCGACGGCGCGGTGCGCCGCGCACTGGCCGAATTCGAGCGCCTCGGCGCGACCCTGGTCGATGTCAGCCTGCCGCGCACCGAACTGTCGATACCGGTCTACTACATCATTGCGCCGGCCGAGGCGAGCTCCAACCTGAGCCGCTTCGACGGCGCCCGCTACGGCCATCGGGCCGAGCGCTACACCGACCTGCTCGACATGTACAAGAAGACCCGGGCCGAAGGCTTCGGTGCCGAGGTCAAGCGGCGCATCATGATCGGTACCTACGTGCTGTCGCACGGCTACTACGATGCCTACTACCTGCAGGCACAGAAGCTGAGGCGGATGATCGCCGACGATTTCCAGGCCTGCTTCGGCGCCTGCGACCTGATCGCCGGGCCGGTGGCGCCGACCGTCGCGTGGCCGATCGGCGAACAGGGCGACGATCCGGTCAAGGCCTACCTGGCCGACATCTTCACGCTGCCGGCGAGCCTGGCCGGCCTGCCCGGCATGAGCCTGCCGGCCGGCTTCGGCGAGCACGGGATGCCGGTCGGACTGCAGCTGATCGGCAACTACTTCGACGAGGGCCGGCTGCTGCATGCCGCCCACGCCTTCCAGCAGGCGACCGACTGGCACCTGCGCGCACCGGAGACCTGCGCATGAGTCGGCCGAACCCGCTCATCCGCGGCTATGAAGTCGTGATCGGGATCGAGACGCACGCCCAGCTGTCGACCCGATCGAAGATCTTCAGCGGCTCATCGACGCGCTTCGGCGCCGAGCCGAATACCCAGGCCTCGCCGGTCGACCTGGCACTGCCGGGCACCCTGCCGGTGCTCAACCGCGGCGCCGTCGAGCGGGCGATCTGTTTCGGGCTGGCAGTCGGTGCCAAGGTCGCGACGCACTCGATCTTCGCGCGCAAGAACTACTTCTACCCAGACCTGCCCAAGGGCTACCAGATCAGCCAGTACGAGACGCCGGTCGTGCAGGGAGGCGTGATCGACTGCCACGTGGGCGACCGGCCGCTGCGGGTGAACCTGACCCGCGCCCACCTCGAGGAGGACGCCGGCAAGTCGCTGCACGAGGACTATGCCGGCCAGACCGGCATCGACCTGAACCGGGCCGGCACGCCGCTGCTCGAGATCGTGACCGAGCCGGACATGCGATCGAGCGCCGAAGCGGTCGAATACGCCAAGGCCTTGCACGCCCTGGTCGTCTGGCTCGGCATCTGCGACGGCAACATGCAGGAGGGCAGCTTCCGCTGCGATGCCAACGTGTCGGTGCGCAAGCCGGGCGAGCCGCTCGGCACACGGCGCGAGATCAAGAACCTGAACAGCTTCCGCTTTCTGCAGCAGGCGATCGACTACGAGGTCCAGTGGCAGATCGACCTGCTGGAGGACGGCGGTCAGGTCGGACAGGCGACCGTGCTGTTCAATCCGGACAGCGGCGAGACACGGGCGATGCGGACCAAGGAGGATGCGCACGACTACCGCTATTTCCCCGACCCCGACCTGCCCCCGCTGCTGATCGCCCCGCACTGGATCGACGACGTGCGCGCGGCGATGCCCGAACTGCCGCGCGCGATGGCCGAACGCTTCGAGCGCGACTATGCGCTGCCCGCGCACGACGCCGCGATGATGACGCAGAGCAAGGCGATGAGCGGCTATTTCGAGGCGGTGGCGCAGGCCTGTGGTGCGCCCAAGCTGGCTGCCAACTGGCTGATGGGCGAGGTGTCGCGGCGCCTGAATGCGCAGTCGCTCGACATCTCCGGCAGCCCGGTCACGGCGGCGACGCTGGCCGGCCTGATCGGGCGCATCGGCGACTCGACGCTGTCGAACAGCGGCGCGCGCCAGGTCTTCGATCTGCTGTGGCAAGGCGATGCGCGCAGCGTCGATGAATTGATCGACGCGCTCGGCCTGCGCCAGATGGACGATGCCGGCGAGCTCGACCGGATCGTCGACGAGGTGATTGCGGCGAATCAGAAATCGGTCGACGAGTACCGCGCCGGCAAGGACAAGGCCTTCAACGCGCTCGTCGGCCAGGTCATGAAGGCGAGCAAGGGGAAGGCCAATCCGGCCCAGGTGAACCCGCTGCTGAAGCGAAAGCTCGGCTGACCCCACGCACCGTGGCGCCCGCGACCGGTAGGCGCGGGTGTCGGCGCCGGCTCAGCGGCTCGGTGCCGGCGCGGCCGAGGCGGTGACGCCGCCCGGCAGCGTGCCCTGCCACAACGGCTGCAGCCGCGCCGCCTCCTCGTCGAACAGGCTGTTGATGCGCGCGGTCTCGATCGCCTGGCTCTGCACCAGCGACTGTTGCGCCTTGAGCATCGCCTCGTTGGCGTCGAACTGCTGCTTCAGCTTGGCCGGCAACGGCTTGCCTTCATGGAAGGTCGCCTCGTCCTGCAGGCGCTTGCGCTCGGCCTCGAGCTGCGTGATCCGGCGCTCCGACGCGTCCACCGCGGTGCGCACCGCGGCGAGCGCATCGCCGCGCGCCGCCGCGTGTGCCCGCGCCGTCGGGTAGCGACGCAGCAGCAGCCGGTCGCGCTTGACGGCCTCCTCGCGCGCGGTCCGTTCGCGCTCGGCGTCGCGGGCGCGCTCGTCGGCGGCGTGGCGCTCGTGCGGCGACAAGGCCGCCGGAACGATGGTCTTGACGCTGCCATCGTGATTGAGCACCCGGTGTTCCTGACCGAGGCAGGCGGCGATTGGACGATCGGCGGTATGCCGGCGGCCGCTCTTGTCGGTGCAGGTGTAGATCGCGGCAGAAGCGCACGTCGTTGCCAGCGCGAGCGCGGCGCCGAAGGCCAGTTGTTGCAGCATGACGGCGGCGCCGGTGCGCCCCTGGATGACGAGGAGACCGATTGTCAGGCGCCGTAGCGCGCCCGGTACGCCGAAACTGCCGGCAGAAAGCCGGCTTGTTGCGGGTCGGACTGCTGCCCCAGGTAGTGCAGCAGGTCGGTCAGCGTCGCCACCGCAACCACCGGCAGACCGAATTGCTCGCGCACCTGCTGCACCGCCGAACGGTCGGCGTCGCGCTGCCCGTCGCTCGCCTTCTCCTGCCGATCGAGCGCGATGGCGACGCCGCACGGCTGGGCACCGTTGGCGCGAATCAGCGCCACCGACTCGCGCACCGAGGTGCCGGCCGAAATCACGTCGTCGAGGATCAGCACCCGTCCGCGCAGGGGCGCACCGACCAGCGTGCCTCCCTCGCCGTGGTCCTTGGCTTCCTTGCGGTTGTAGGCAAAGGCGACCGTGCGGCCGCGACGCGCCAGCTCCACCGAGACCGCCGCGGCCAGCGTGATGCCCTTGTACGCCGGGCCGAACAGCATGTCGAACTCGAGCCCGGAGGCGATCAGCCGGCTGGCGTAGAACTCGGCCAGGCGGCCGAGCTTGGCACCGTCGTCGAACAGACCGGCATTGAAGAAGTACGGCGACAGACGCCCTGCCTTGGTCGTGAACTCGCCGAAGCGCAGCACGCCGGCCTCGACCGAGAAGCGCACGAAGCCGAGGGCGAGCGCATCGGCGGCAGCTGGTCGTGCGGAAACATCAGGGGCAGGGATCGGTGGCATCGTGCGCCGCATTGTAGAAGTGCCGCATCGCCCGGCCACACCCTCCGACTAGAATCGCGGCCCTCTCGCGCCGGCCCCGCCGCACCCCAGCGCCTGGCCCGCGCCGCACCCGACCCGAAATGCCTGCCATGTTCCGCCTCGTCTCGCTCAACCTCAACGGCATCCGTTCGGCCGTCAACAAGGGCCTGCTGCCGTGGGCCGACACGATGCGGATCGACTGCCTGGGCGTGCAGGAACTGAAGGCCCAGGCGGGCGACCTCGAGGGTCGCTTCGAGCACATCGCCGGGCTGCACGGCCACTTCCACTGTGCACAGAAGAAGGGCTACTCCGGCGTCGGCCTGTACAGCCGGAATCGGCCGAGCGAGGTGCGGGTCGGATTCGGCAACGACGAATTCGATGCCGAAGGCCGCTATGTCGAGCTGCGCTTCGACCGGCCCGGCCATGCCACGCTGCCGCGCCTGAGCATCATCAGCAGCTATTTCCCGAGCGGCTCGAGCGGCGAGGATCGCCAGCAGGCGAAGTTCCGCTTCCTCGACGCGATCTTTCCGCACCTGCAGCGACTGCGCGCCGAGCGCGAGTTCATCCTGCTCGGCGACATCAACATCGCGCACCAGCCGATCGACCTGAAAAACTGGCGCAGCAACCAGAAGAACAGCGGCTTCACGCCGCAGGAGCGCGCCTGGCTGAGCCGCGCCTTCGACGAACTCGGGCTGGTCGATGTCCACCGCCAGCTGCGCCCGCACGATGGCGGCGAGGCCTACACCTGGTGGAGCAACCGCGGCCAGGCCTGGGCCAACAATGTCGGCTGGCGGCTCGACTACCAGATCGCGACGCCGGCACTCGCGGCGCTGGCCAAGGACGTGGCGGTCTACAAGGAGCAGCGCTTCTCGGACCATGCGCCGCTGATCGTCGACTACCACCTGGCGATGTAACCAGGCGCAGCGCCGGCCGCCGACGCGGCGTGCGGCTTGCCGGCGACCTCAGTCCGGCACCAGGAACAGCGTCGCCAGCGGCGGCAACGTCATCCGGATCGAGTGCGGGCGGCCATGGCTGGGTTCATGTTCGATCGCGAGCGATTCCGAGCCATTGCCGAGGTTGGCGCCGCCGTAGTGCATCGAGTCGGTGTTGAGCACCTCGCGCCAGCGCTGCGGTCCCTCCGGGACGCCGATGCGCACGCCCTCGCGCGGTACCGGCGTGAAGTTGCTGACCACCATCACCTGGCCGCCGGCCGCGTCGCGGCGCAACCAGGCCAGCGTCGAGTGCTCGGCATCGTGCGACGAGATCCACTCGAATCCGGCCGCGTCGCAGTCGAGACGGTGCAGCGCCGGCTGCTCGGCGTAGAGCCGGTTCAGATCGCGGACCAGGCGATGCACACCCGCATGCCGGTCGTCGCCGAGCAGGTGCCACGGCAGTTCGATGTCATGGTTCCACTCGGTCGGCTGGGCGAATTCCTGGCCCATGAACAGCAGCTTCTTGCCCGGATGCCCCCACATGAAGCCATAGTAGGCGCGCAGGTTGGCGAAGCGCTGCCAGTCGTCACCCGGCATCTTGCCCAGGAGCGATCCCTTGCCGTGCACCACCTCGTCGTGCGAGATCGGCAGCACGAAGTTCTCGCTGAAGGCATAGACCAGGCCGAAGCTCATCTTGTCGTGATGCCAGCGACGGTGCACCGGATCCTGCTGCATGTACTTCAGCGTGTCGTGCATCCAGCCCATGTTCCACTTGAAATGGAAGCCCAGGCCGCCGTGGTAGGTCGGCGCGGAGACGCCGGGGAAGGCAGTCGACTCCTCGGCCACCGTCATGGCGCCCGGGCATTCGACGCCGACGACCTCGTTGGTGCGGCGCATGAAGGCGATCGCCTCCAGGTTCTCGCGGCCGCCGTGCACATTCGGCACCCACTCGCCGGCATTGCGGGAATAGTCCCGGTACAGCATCGAGGCGACTGCATCGACGCGCAATCCGTCGACGCCCAGGCGTTCGATCCAGTACAGCGCGCTGCCGACCAGGAAGTTGCGTACTTCATGTCGGCTGAAGTTGTAGATGAGGGTGTTCCAGTCCTTGTGGAAGCCCTCGCGCGGATCGGCATATTCGTACAGCGCGGTGCCGTCGAACTGCACCAGTCCGACCGGATCGGACGGAAAGTGTGCCGGCACCCAGTCGAGCAGGACGCCGATGCCGGCCGCGCGGCAGGCGGCGATGAAACGTGCAAATCCCTCCGGCGGTCCGAATCGCGCGGTCGGCGCATACATGCCGAGCGTCTGGTAGCCCCATGAGCCATCGAAGGGATGCTCGGTCACCGGCAGCAGCTCGATGTGGGTGAAACCGAGATCGGCGACGTAGGCCGGCAGGGCCGCAGCCAGGTCGTCCCAGCTGTGGAAGCGCCCGTCGGGGTGGCGTCGCCAGGAACCGAGGTGGACCTCGTAGATCGAGATCGGGGCATGTCGATCGTTGGCGTCGCGGCGCACCACCGGCAACGGTGCTGCCGGCGGCATCGACGCGACGATGCTGGCGGTGGCCGGGCGCATCTCGGCGGCCCGCGCATACGGATCGGCCTTCAGCGGCAAGGCATGACCCTGGCGGTCGATGATCTCGAACTTGTAGGCATCGCCGATGCCCACATGGGGGACGAAGATCTCCCAGATGCCGCTGCCATGGCGCAGTCGCATCGGATGGCGGCGGCCGTCCCATGAATTGAAGCTGCCGACCACGCTGACCCGACGTGCATTCGGCGCCCACACCGCGAAGCGCACGCCATCGACCTCGCCGACCTGCATCAGGTGCGCGCCCAGACTTTCGAACGGCCGCAGGTGCGAGCCTTCACCGAGGTAATACAGCTCGTCATCGGTCAGCTGCGGCCCGAAGCTGTAGGCGTCGACCAGGACCTGCTCGTCCGGCGCCTCCGACCAGCGCACCAGGAGCCGGTATTCGAAGCGCTGCTTGCGGCGCGGAATGCGCACCTCCCACAGGCCGGCCGGGTCGCGCAGGGCGAGCGTCGCCAGCCGCTTGCCGCTGCGGGCGTCGCGAACGGCAACCGCCTGCGCACCCGGCAGCATGGCGCGCAGCCACAGGTCGCCTCCGGCATCGGCATGCTGGCCGAGCACTGCGAAGGGATCGGGATGATTCGCGTGGATCAGCGCCTGGACATCTGAATCATTGAGCATGTCGGTCCTTGTCGATGGATTGGTTTCATTCTGGAGCCAGACCCGCCCGGTCGATCGCCTGCACGATCGCCTGCGCCATGGCGTGATAGCCGGCATCGTCCGGGTGCAGCCAGTCGGTCGTCCAGGAGGCGCGGATGCGCTGCGGCTGGTGCGGATCACGCACCACCGCATCGAAGTCGACCACCGCATCGAAGGCCGATGTGCTGCGCAGCCACTGATTGAACTGCTGGCGCGCCGCTTCGACCTCGGGCCGACCATACGCGCTGCCGCCGACCGGCGTCAATGTCGCACCGACCACCTTCAGCCCGCGCGAGCGCGCCCGTGCGGCCAGTGTGGTGTGGGCTGCCACCAACCGATCGACCTGCTGGCTGCGGGAGAGTTCCGGCGCGCCGGCGCCGATGTCGTTGATGCCGATGGCGATCACGACGCCGCGCACGCCGGGCTGCGTCATCACGTCGCGCTCGAAACGCAGGCTGCCGCTCGGTCCGCGCACCGGCTCGAGCAGGCGGTCGCCGCCGACACCGGCATTGAGCACACCGACCGGCGGCGCCGCCGCGTCGGCGCGTGCGCGCCACGCCTGCCCCCAGACCGCAGGCCAGCTGGCGTCGGCATCCAGCTGATGCCAGGCACCGGCCGTGATCGAGTCGCCGAATGCGACCCACAAGGACGCCCGCGGCGGCGCGTCGACCTCGACCGCCGCAAGGAACAGGATGTCCCGCTCGACGGCGGCGACCGGCATCTCGACCGCATCGACATGATTGCCCGGTTTCGAGCGGAAGCTGCCGCGCGAGCCGACCGGGTGCCAGCTCGCGCGCGGCGTCGGCTGCGGCAGGTACAGGCTGAGCGCGAGGTCGGCGCCACCGCCTTCCGGCATCGTGAGCGGGTCGCTGAGCACGGATGCACCCGCCGCCAGTCGCACCGACGGCGCGCCGTCGAACGACAGCGTGCGGGTGCTGCCGGCGACGATGGCGCTGCCGCTGCGGCCGTCGCGCCAGGCAACGCCGCCGGCTCCGATGTGCAGCGGGTGCTCGCCGAATTCATTGCTCAGGCGCACCCGCAGCGCCTGTCCAGGCAGCGCCAGCGGGACGAACTGGCGCAGCGTCAGATCGGCCATCCGCAGCGCCTGGGCCTCGCTGCGTGCGTCGCCGCCGAGGGGCGGGTGCAGCGGGGCGATGAAGGCCGGCAGCCAGTTGGGGCCGGCCGGGCCGGAGCGCAACCCCAGCCCGGCCAGCGCCACCGCGGCCAGCAGCACCAGCAGCAGCAGCGCCAGCAGCAGCGGCCGCGTTCCGCTGCGCTGCAGGCGGGCGGCAGCGGTCCGCCAGGCGCTGCCGCCGACCGTATCCCTCACGTCAGCCGAGGGTGCGCAGCAGCCAGCGGCTCAGATCGGCCAGTTCCGGGGCGCATACCGAATGCTGCATCGGATAGTCGTGCCACTCGACCGGCTGCCCGAGCGCCTGCAGCGCATCGCGGCTGGCCATTGCACGCTCGATCGGGATCACCGGGTCGTGGTGACCATGGGCCAGAAAGACCGGTGTATCGGCGTTGGCCGGCGTGCGCTCGGCGGCCAAGCGGGCCGCCAACGGCAGGTAGCCGGACAGGCCGACCAGCCCGCCCAGCCGCTCGCCATGCCGCAGGCCGGTCATCAGCGTCATCGCGCAGCCCTGCGAAAAGCCCATCAGCACGATCCGCGACGCCGGCACGCCGCGCTCGCGTTCGCGTGCGATCAGCGCCTCGATCTCGCTCACCGAGGCGCGCAGACCGGCTTCGTCCTCACGTCGATCGACACCGCCGCCGAGCGCCAGGATGTCGTACCAGGCACGCATCACCATGCCGTTGTTGATCGTCACCCGCTGCATCGGTGCATGCGGAAAGACGAACCGCACCGCGCCGAGCGACTTCAGGTCGAGTTCCTCGCACAGCGGGACGAAATCGTTGCCATCGGCCCCGAGGCCGTGCAGCACGATGAGTGACGCTTCCGGACGATCGCCGGTCTGGTGTTCGATGGTTTCGAGGGTCATTGCGGGCCATTGGCAAAGTCAAATACCATCGTACCGAAAAGCCGGACCCTGCCCATCAACCGAGACCGATCCATGCCCCAGCTCAGCTTCCAGCTCAATGGCGAGACCGTCAGTGCCGAGATCGAACCGACTCGCCTGCTGGTCGATTTCATCCGCAACGAGCGTGCGCTCACCGGCACCCACGTCGGCTGCGACACGGCCCAGTGTGGCGCCTGCACGGTGCTGGTCGACGGGCGTCCGCTCAAGAGCTGCAGCGTGCTGGCGCTGCAGATGCAGGGTCGCGCGGTGACGACGATCGAAGGACTGGCAGGGGCGGATGGCGGCATGCACCCGGTGCAGGATGCATTCGTCGAGTGCCACGGGCTGCAATGCGGCTTCTGCACGCCGGGCATGGTGATGGCCTGCGTCGGCCTGCTGGCCGACACGCCGCAGCCGAGCGACGCAGAGATCGTCGAAGCGCTGGATGGCAACCTGTGCCGCTGCACCGGCTACGTCAACATCGTCGCGGCCGTCCGGCAGGCGTCGGCAGCGACCGGGGGTGCACGATGAGCACGTCGGATGTCGCGGACGACGCGGCGCTGCGCTTCGGCAGCGGGCGCACGGTGCGTCGCGTCGAGGACCCGGCGCTCGTCACCGGGCGCGGCCGCTACACCGATGACCTGCGCCATGCCGGCCAGCTGCACCTGATGTTCCTGCGCTCGCCGCATGCGCATGCGGTGATCGGCGCCATCGACAGCAGCGAGGCCGAGGCGGTGCCGGGCGTGGTCAAGGTGCTGACCGGCGCCGAACTGGCGGCCGCCGGCGTGCAGGCGCTGCCGAACAAGGTGCCGTTCGAGCGCCCCGACGGCAGCCCTGGCCAGACGCCGCCGCGCCGGCCGCTGGCACACGAGCGGGTCCGCTACGCCGGCGAGGCGGTGGCCGCGGTCGTGGCCGAGAGCCGCGACGCCGCCCTCGCCGCGCTCGACCTGATCACGGTCGAGTACGAGGTGCTGCCGGCGGTGTCCGACGCACTGCGCGCGATCGAACCCGGTGCACCGGTCCTGTGGGACGACGCGCCGGACAACATCGCCGGTCAGGCGCGCCACGGCGACGCCGCACAGGCCGAGGCCGCCTTTGCCGCCGCTGCGCACACGGTCAAGCTCGACCTGTTCAACCAGCGACTGGCACCGGCACCGATGGAGCCGCGCACCAGTGCGGCCCACATCGATGCCGAAAGCGGCCGGCTGGTGGTCGAGATCTCGAGTCAGATGCCGACCGCGGTGCGCAGCGCAATCACGGCGACGATTCCCGGCCTCACGACCGAGCAGGTCCGCGTCACGGTGGGCGACGTCGGCGGCGGCTTCGGGATGAAGAGCGGGCCGCATCCGGAGGATGTCGTCGTCGCCTATGCCGCCTGGACGCTCAAGCGCCCGGTCCGCTGGGCGGCGCAGCGGCTCGAGGACTTCATGTCGGCGGTGCACGGGCGTGATGTGCGCAGCAGCGCCGAACTGGCGCTCGATGCCGACGGCCGCGTGCTCGCGCTGCGCATCCGCTCGCATGCCAACATCGGTGCCTACTCGTCGGGCGCCGGCATCGCGATCCAGCTGCTGATCGGCGCCTGGGTCAGCACCAGCGTCTACGACATACAGACCATCGACCTCGAGCTGACCGGCGTGCTGACCAACACGATGTCGACCGGCGCCTATCGAGGCGCCGGCCGACCCGAGTTCATCTACATCATCGAGCGGCTGATGGACGCCGCCGCGCGCCGCATGGCCATCGATCCGGCCGAGCTGCGCCGGCGCAACCTGATCCGCCCGCAGCAGATGCCGTATCGCAACCCGATGAACCAGACCTACGACTGCGGCCAGTTCGAGCGCATGCTCGACCAGGCGCTGGCACTGGCCGACTGGGACGGCTTCGAGCAGCGCCGCAGCGACGCGGCGGCTCGCGGTCGCCTGCGCGGGCGCGGCGTCGCGACCTTCCTCGAGTGGACCGGCGGCAACGCGCTGGAGGAGTCGGTCAATGTCTCGATCCGTCCCGACGGCATCATCGAGCTGGTGTCGGCGACCCAGGCCATGGGCCAGGGCATCGTCACCAGTTATGCGCAGCTGGCGGTCGACGTCTTCGGCGTGCCGATCGAATGCATCCGCATCGTCCAGGGTGATACCGACCGCGCCAACGGCTTCGGCAGCGCCGGTTCGCGCTCGCTGTTCACCGGCGGCGCGGCCATCCAGCATGCTTCGCAGCGCACGCTCGAGCATGCGCAGGCAGCTGGCTGGTGACGCACTCGAAGTCGCTGCCGGAGACATCGAGTACAAGGCCGGCCGCTTCAGCGTCGTCGGGACCGATGTCACGATCGGGCTGTTCGAGCTTGCGGGGCGGCAGCAGTCGGGCCGCATCGACGGCGACGGCAAGATCGCCGCGGCAGCGCCGACCTGGCCGAACGCCTGCCACATCTGCGAGGTCGAGATCGACCGCGAAACCGGCGCGATCGAGGTCGTCGGCTACGCGTCGGTGAACGACATTGGGCGCGTCGTCAGCCCGGCGATCGTGCGGGGGCAGATCGAAGGCGGCGTCGCGCAGGGTCTCGGCCAGGCGCTGTGCGAGCAGATCGTCTATGACGCCGACGATGCGCAGCTGCTCACCGCCAGCTTCATGGACTATGCGATGCCGCGCGCCGACCTGTTCTGCGGCCACCGGACGGAGTTCGACACCTCGGTGCCGTGCACGACCAACGTGCTCGGCGTCAAAGGGGTCGGCGAACTCGGCACGATCGGCGCGACGCCGGCAGCAGTGACCGCGGTGATCGATGCGCTCGACCGCATCGGGCTCGGCCAGCAGGCCGAGAAGCTGCAGATGCCGCTGACGGCACCGAAGGTCTGGGAGTTGCTGAAGCAGGCGTGAGCGCACTGGCTGCGCAACCGGCACCGGCACGACGCGCAACCGTGCGCGTCAGGGCCGGTCCGTCGGTTGTCGCAGGGCCGCCAGCACCGCCGGCCACACCTCGGCCCAGCAGCAGGCGTGATCGATGCCATCGAGCTCGATGACCCGGGCATCGGCGCGACCGCGCGCATACGATCGCAGCAGACCGGGCGGTACATCGCGGTCGGCCGAACCGGCCAGGTGCCATTGGCGCATCGTCGGCGGCAGCGCGGGCCGGTGCGCCGGGTTCAGCGAGCCGAGCAGCGGACTGTGATCGTGCAGGCTGGCCCAGGCCTCGATGTCCAGGTTGGCGCCCAAGGTGACCACCGCCGCGGCATCCGGAAAGCGCTCGGCCAGCAGCACCGCCAGCGTGCCGCCGCCGCTGTGGCCGATCAGGACCAGCCGCTCGGGCCGATGCCTGGCGAGGGTGAAGCGCAGGGCAGCCGCCATGCTGTCGACGATCTCCGGCGCATAGCGCCGATGCGTCCAGTGCAGGGGATGACACGGCGGCCCGGGCTGAACCTCGAAGTAGCAGGGGCGGCCGAGGAACAGCACGGCCGCATCGTCCTGTCGCATCAGATCGAGCATCAGCGGCACGCGCGGCGTTGGATCGGCCGAGACCTCGAAACGCCCTGACCAGGGCGTGCCGTCGTGCTCGATGTAGACATGCAGGATGCCGCGGGAAGCCGGCGCAGCATCCCGGAAATAGGTCAGGTGCCGGAACACCGTGCCGGGTACCACCTCTCGCGTCAGTGCCGCCCCGGCCGCAAGGCGTTCGATGCGGGCCGACGGCGATGTGCAGCCGGCGAGCAGCAGGCACGCCAGCCAGCCGGCCAGCCCAACCGAACCTGACCTGCGCAGGCTCAGAATTCGCCGCGGATGCCGATCGTCAGGGCGTGACTCTTCGTCTTGGCCAGCCCGAGCACGGTGTCGATGTTGAGGAATGCCGACAGACCGTTTGCATAGACCGTCACCACGCCGAGTCCGAGCGTGAAGAAATTGCGGTCGGGATGCTCGGTCGGGATCGCGAAGAAGGTATTGAACGGGTCGGCGGCGTACCGGGCGACGAGCGGCTTGCTGTCGTTGCGGAACTCGTGATTCCATTCGAGCGACGCATAAGGTGTCAACACACCGAACGAGGTGCTGAGTGCCTTGGTGACGCGCGCGCCGAGCGCACTCTGCAGCGAATGCGTGGTCTGAGCGCCGACCGCCAGACCGAGGCCGGACACCGGCTCGGATTCGGTGAAACCGTCGACGCGCAGCCGCATGTAGCCGAGCCGGCCATACGGCGTCACGGTGGTGCTGCCGGTGCTGAAGGCATAGCCGGTGCCAATCGATGCAGTCAGCTGGCTGCCGTCGGTGCTGCCGGTGGCGGCGGTGTTGAAGCCGATCGGCGCTGCGACCACGATGTTGCGCCGCGTGTCGTAGTCCATCCGCGCATAGCCGAGCTGACCGTCGACATACCAGGGGCCTGCAGCGTGGCTGCCATAGGCGACGATGCCGAGCGCCTTGGAGCCGATGTCGCCCAGGTTGTCCGAGAAATCGATCCGGGTATCGGACCACGACAGCGCGACGCCGCCGACGAAGGCGTCCGAAAACCGATAGTCGACGCCGGCGGTCAGGCCGGCGTCGCGGAAGTCGAATCCGTCTTCCCGGTCGGTGCGATCCCGATCACCCCGGTTGTAGTTGGCATTGACGAAGCCGCCGAGCCGGCTGCCGAGGCCGGGATCGGCCGCCGCACCGCCCCCGCGCGAACCGGCGGGCAGGAGGTCACGCGCCGCGTGTCGGCGGCCGTCGATGGTGATGGTCGAATCCGAGAGCAGCAGTCCGCGACCGCTGCCGCGCAGCGCCAGCAGGCGCCCGGCCACCGCATTGCCGCCGGTGGCCGCAGTGGCGACCCGTCCGGTGGCGTGCATCTCTTCCGAGGCGATTGCCTGCAAGGCGGTGGGAATCACGCTGTCTTTCGAATTCCTGACCATCTGGGTGCACGAGTTCGAGAGCCGCTCGGTGGCTGTGCCGGCGGGATTGGGTGGCGGCAGGAACGGACAGAAGGTCTCGATCGCCACCGCCGTCGCGCGCTGCGTTTCGGTCAGATCGGATCGGTTGCTCATCACGCCGGCGACCGGACTCGGCGACGACACCTGTGCCAGTGCGGCACCGCACCCGATGCCGGCGGCGACGATCGCGCCGATCCGATTGCCCATCAGTGAACGAGACATGTGACAGCCCTCCCAGTTTCTGATTTGGTTTGGTACTGCAGCCGTGGCAAGGCCGCCGCGATGATTGCACATTGGTGCAATTTGTCGAGTCCGGAACATGGCCCGAGACGGCCCCGCCCGAGGCGCGTACAGTAGGGCAACCCGAGGCCGGGGGTCACCAGGCCCTCCCCTCCCGGAAGGAGGTCCGATGTCGTTCGCTCACTCGCGCACGCACCCGTTGATCCGGGCCGCCGCAGTCGCCGGCCTGGGACTGACGCTGGCACTGGCCAGCGCCGCGGCCGGGCCGCGAGAGGCGGACGGCGGCGGCGCGGCGCGCAGCGTCGATGGCCTGCTGATCGTCGATTGCCTGCTGCCCGGTCAGGTGCGCCGCCTCGGCAGCGTCGTGACCTACCTCACCGCCCGCCAGGCGCGCAAGCTCAGCGCCGACGAATGCACCCTCCGCGGAGGCGAATATGTCGCCCACGACCGCGCCGATCTGGCGACTGCCCTGGCCGTCTGGCTGCCGCAGGCACGGGCCGGTGACGCCCAGGCACAGACCTATGTCGGCGAGCTCTACGAGCGCGGCATCGGTGGCGCGGAACCGGCCCATCGCACCGCTGCCGAGTGGTACGCGAAGGCGGCTGCCCAGGGCAGTGCCCGCGCCCGCATCAACCTCGGGTTCCTGCACGAGAAGGGACTCGGTGTCGAGCAGAGCCCGCTCGCTGCCCTCAATCTGTACCGGCAGGCTTCCGGGCTGCCGGGCACGATCGCACTCGATGGCGATGCAGCCGGCACGTCCGAACAGCGCCGGGCGCAGCAGGAAGCGCTGCGCGAAGTGCACCAGGAGCTCGACCGGACCCGCCGTGAACTCGACCAGGCCCGGCGCGAACTGCTGCGGCGCCAGGGCGACGAACGCTCGGAGACCGACCGCCTGGAGCGCGAACGAGCGCAGGCGCAGGCGCGCGGCAACAGCGAAGCCGAACGCCGGCTGGCCGACCAGCTGCGGCAGCGCCAGCGCGAACTCGATGCCCAGCGCGAGTCCGTGACCCGCCTCGAGCAGGCGCTCGCCGACCACCGTGCGCGGCTCGAAGGGGCGGAGCGCGAGCGCGGTGCCCTCACCGCCCAGCTGGCGCAGGCGCAGCAGCAGCTGGCCGAGACATCGAGTCAGCTGCTCGCCCGGCGCGCCGTCGAGGAGGCCGATCAGCGCCAGCTGGCAGCACTGCGCCAGGAACTGGCCCGCACGCGCAGCGAGGCCAGTGCCTCGGCCGAGGCACGCACCCGCCTGCGCGACCTCGAGCAGCAGCTGAAGCAACGCGAAGCGCAGCTCGGCCTCCAGGCCGCCGACATCGCACGGGTCGAGGAACAGGCCCGGCGCGACCGCGCGCAGCTGGCGCTGCTTGAAGCGGCCCCGCCCGCACCCGCGCTGCGTCCGGCGCCTGCCGCCGAACCGGGCGTGGTGATCGCCGCGCCGAGCATCCAGCTGATCGATCCACCGGCAATGACCGCCCGGGGCGCGCTCGCCATCAAGGTTCGTGGCGCCGTCAAGTCGCGTGCGCTCGTCGGCAAGATCACCGCTCCGGCCGGACTGCTGTCGTTCACCGTCAATGACCGGACCGAATCCGTCGACGCCAACGGCCTGTTCAAGTCGGAGCTGGCGATGCGCCCGGATCCGACGCCGGTCAGCATGGTGGCGATCGATCGCCGCGGCAACCGGGCAGTGCTCGAATTCACGCTGGTACCGGATGGCGTGGCATCGGCCGCCAGCCCGCCGGAACCGCGCGATCCGGTGTCGACACCCGCGCTGGACTACGGCAAGTACCACGCACTCGTCATCGGCAACCAGAGCTATCGCCACCTGCCCAAGCTCGACACCGCGATCGCCGACGTCAACGCGGTCAGCGAGGTGCTGAGCAAGCGCTATGGCTTCAAGGTGACGACGCTGACAGACGCCACCCGCTACCAGATCCTGTCGGCGCTGAACGGGCTGCGCGGCAGCCTGACCGAGAACGACAACCTGCTGATCTATTACGGTGGCCATGGCGAGCTCGACCGCACCAACCAGCGCGGCCACTGGCTGCCGGTGGACGCCGAGCCGGACAGCGATGCCAACTGGATCTCGAGCGTGGCGATCTCCGACATCCTGAATGCGATGTCGGCCAAGCACGTGCTGGTCGTCGCCGACTCCTGCTACTCGGGCGCGATGACGCGCTCATCCATCGGCAACCTGCAACCCGGCTTGTCGGCCGACGCGCGTGCCACCTGGCTGAAGGCGCTGGTCAAGGCGCGCGCCCGGACTGCCCTGACCTCGGGTGGACTGAAGCCGGTCCTCGACGGTGGCGGTGGCCGACATTCGGTATTTGCAAAGGCCTTTCTCGACGTCCTGGGCGCCAACGATGGCGCGCTCGAGACGCAGCGGCTCTATCGCGAGGTTGCAGCCCGCGTCGTCTTCGCCGCCGAGCGCTTCAAGGTCGAGCAGCGGCCGGAATATGCGCCGCTCAAGTTTGCAGGCCATGAGGCCGGGGACTTCATCTTCGTGCCGTCCGGGTCCTGATGCCGCTTGCGCGTGCAGCAGCGGCGAGCGCAGGGCCCCTCCGACGGCTCAGATCCGACGCTCGACGCCGATCCAGTAGGGTTCGCGCAACCGGCGCTTGAAGATCTTGCCGGTATCCTCACGTGGCAGTTCGGTGTGGAAAGACAGCGTCGTCGGCACCTTGTACCCGGCCAGCCGTTCCCGCAACCAGCCCTTGATCGCATCCGGATCCGGTACCGTGCCGGGTGTCGGCTGAATCGCCGCCGCCAGCGCCTCACCGTACTCGGGGTGCGGGATGCCGAAGACCGCGCAATCGGTGACGCCGGGCATCAGCTGCAGCACGGCTTCGATCTCGGCCGGATAGATGTTCACGCCACCGGAAATCACCATGTCGGCCGCCCGGTCGACGATGAACAGGAAGCCGTCGGCGTCGATGAAGCCGATGTCACCCATCGTCAGGAAGCCGTCGCGTTCCATGTCGCGCCGCGCTGTCGCGCCGTGGTTGTAGCTGAAGTCGGCCAGCTGGCTGGAGCGCACGTGGATCAGACCGGCCTCACCGGTCGGCAAGGCCCGACCCGATGCATCGAGGATGCGCAGTTCGACGCCAGGCAGCGGCAATCCGGCCGAACCTGGCTTGCGCAGCGCCTGCTCGCTGGTGAGCAGCGTCATGTAACTGAGCTCGCTCGATCCGTAGGCCTCGTGAATCACCGGCCCCCACCACTCGATCATCGCGCGCTTGACGGCAGGTGCGCACGGCGATCCGGTCGAACTCACGAAGCGCAGCGACCGCAGGTCGTGGCGCTGCCGCACCTCGGGCGGCAGCGCAAGCAGCCGGACATACATCGTCGGGACAAGGTAGGCGTGGGTGATCGCATGCTGCTCGATCAGCTGCAGCGTCGCCTCGGCGTCGAAGCGCTCCTCGATCACCAGCGTGCCATCGTGCTGCGCCACTGCGAGCGCAAACGAATTGGGGGCGCTGTGGTAGAGCGGCGCGCTGACCAGGGCGCGCATGCCAGGCTCGCAGCCGATCACCAACCGCAGGCGCTCGGCTGCGTGAGCCGCCTGCTCGGGCGTCGCCGGCTGACGCCGGATGCCCTTCGGCCGACCGGTCGTACCCGAGGTATAGAACATCGCACTGCGCGGGACGGCCGGCAACGGCAGCGGCTGATCGCCAGCCGGGGCCGTGTCGCGCAGCGACGCCCAGACCGACATCGTCGGGTCATCGCCAGCTGCTGCATCCGGATCGGCAAGGACGACCGCCAGACCGGGCGGCGCCGCGCCAGCCCGGTCGCGCCAGAGCTCGGCGTCGATCACCAGCAACCGGGCACCACTGTCATCCAGGATGTGGCGCAACTCCTCGCGCTTGTAGTGCCAGTTGATCGGGCACCAGTAGGCCCCGATCGCCCGCGCCGCCAGCATCAGCTCGAGCGCTTCCGGTCCGTTGCGCAGCATCAGCGCGAGCACGTCACCGTCGCCGAGTCCGAGTCGGCGCAGCGCCTTGGCGGCGCCCTCGACACGCCGGCAGAACTGCCCATGGGACAGCCGCTGCTGCTTGAAGATCACCTCGGTCATTGCGTCTGACCTCCCGGAAGTCGCCTTCGCAAGCGTAGCCGGCTTTCGTCGGACGCCAATCGACGCGACCATGAAAAAACCCGCCGAACTTGCGTTCGGCGGGTTTCCGGAATTTGGTTGCGGGGGCAGGATTTGAACCTACGACCTTTGGGTTATGAGCCCAACGAGCTACCAGACTGCTCCACCCCGCGACTGAGTCCAAGACTATAACACGTCGATCACGACCTTTCGGCAACAATCAACATGCAAGTCGAAAATTATTCTGCGACCGTTTCTTCAGACGGAGTCGCTTCGACTTCCGGGCGATCCACCAGTTCGACGAAAGCCATCGGCGCATTGTCACCGACGCGGAAGCCCATCTTCAGGATCCGGGTGTAGCCACCCGGGCGTGCGTTGTAGCGCGGGCCGAGTTCGTTGAAGAGCTTGCTGACCACGTCGCGATCGCGGGTGCGGTTGAACGCCAGGCGCCGATTGGCGAGCGTCGGCTCCTTGGCCAGCGTGATCAGCGGCTCGACCACGCGGCGCAGTTCCTTCGCCTTCGGGACGGTGGTCTTGATCGCCTCGTGGGTGATCAGCGAGTTGCACATGTTGCGCAGCATCGCCTGGCGATGCTCCGAAGTGCGGTTGAGTTTGCGAAGTCCGTGACGGTGGCGCATGGTGCGTTCCTTCCTTGTTGATGCCGCCAGCCGTGTCAGGTACTGGCGGTTGCGGTGGGCGGCCGCACATGATGTTGCCCGTCACCCGATCCGCGCGTCAACGCGGTCGGGCAGATGTCGTCAGCGCTTGTCGAGGCCCTGCGGCGGCCAGTTTTCCAGCCGCGCGCCGAGCGTCAGGCCGCGCGAAGCGAGCACTTCCTTGATCTCGTTCAGCGACTTGCGGCCGAGGTTCGGCGTCTTCAGCAGCTCGGTCTCGGTGCGCTGGATCAGGTCGCCGATGTAATAGATGTTCTCGGCCTTCAGGCAGTTGGCCGAACGCACCGTCAGCTCGAGCTCGTCGACCGGACGCAGCAGCAGCGGGTCGATCGTCGACTGGGCTTCGCGCGCCTTGCCCGGCAGGTTGTTGAGGTCGATCTCGTGCTCGAGGCCGACGAAGATCATCAGCTGCTCGACCAGGATCTTGGCCGAGGCGCGGATCGCTTCCTCGGGCGAGATCGCGCCGTTGGTGACGATCTCCATCACCAGCTTGTCGAGGTCGGTTCGCTGCTCGACACGGGCACTCTCGACGGTGTAGCTGACGCGCGCTACCGGCGAGAACGATGCGTCGAGGACGATGCGGCCGATCGACTTGGTCGGCTCGTCACCGTAGCGGCGCAGGTTGCCCGGGACATAGCCACGGCCGCGCTCGACCTTGATCTGCATGTCGAGCTTGCCGCCCTGGGACAGGTGCGCGATCACATGTTCCGGATTGATGATCTCGACATCGTGCGGCACCTGGATATCGGCCGCGGTGACCGGACCCTCGCCTTCCTTGCGCACGACCAGCGTGACCTCGTCACGGTTGTGCAACCGGAACACCACGCCCTTCAGATTGAGCATGATGTGCACGACATCTTCCTGCACCCCGTCGATCGCGGAATACTCGTGCAGCACGCCGGCGATCGTCACTTCGGTCGGCGCGTAGCCGACCATCGACGACAGCAGCACGCGACGCAGCGCGTTGCCGAGCGTGTGGCCGTAGCCGCGCTCGAACGGCTCGAGCGTGACCTTGGCCCGATTCGGAGCGAGCGGCTCCACGTGAATGGCTTTGGGTTTGAGCAAATTGGTTTGCATGAGGTCTTTCTATCAATACCCTCGGTTCGTTACACCGATAAGGCTGAGGGACCAGCCGGCCAGGACGCCCCGGGCACCCGCCGGGCGCCCGTGGACCGAGCCGAATTGCAGCCGACCGCACCCGGCGATCGACTGCTCTGAAGCGACAGGATCAGCGCGAGTACAACTCGACGATCAGTGCTTCCTTGATGTCGCCGCCGAACTCGTCGCGGTCCGGCGTCTTCTTGAACACGCCTTCGAGCTTGCTGACGTCGAGCTGAATCCAGCCCGGCAGACCGATCGACTCGGCGAGCTTGACCGCATCGGTGATGCGCAGCTGCTTCTTGGACTTCTCGCGCACGGCGACCGTGTCGCCGGCCTTGACCAGGTAGGACGCAATGTTCACGACCTTCCCGTTGACCTCGATCGCGCAGTGCGACACCAGCTGGCGTGCTTCCGCCCGCGTCGAACCGAAGCCCATGCGGTAGACGACGTTGTCCAGCCGCGACTCGAGCAGCGTGAGCAGGTTTTCACCGGTGTTGCCGCGGCGGCGCTCGGCCTCGGCGAAATAGCGGCGGAACTGGCGCTCGAGAACGCCGTACATGCGCTTGACCTTCTGCTTCTCGCGCAGCTGCAGACCGAAGTCCGATGTCCGCGATCCCGACGTGCGGCCGTGCTGACCCGGCTTGCTGTCGAATTTCGACTTGTCCCCGATCGGGCGCCGGGCGCTCTTCAGGAACAGGTCGGTGCCTTCACGGCGGGAGAGTTTGGCCTTCGGGCCGAGGTAACGTGCCACGTTGCTTCCTTGTCAATCTGACGCAGGCGATGCGCCTGCGCGAGTCCGGCGTATGTTGTTATGGGCGCTCGGACGGTGGTCTTCAAAAACGGGCCGACGTTGTCTCGCCGGCCCCAACACAAATGCCGACGGCGCCATTCCGGCCACCGTCGACAGGTACAACTCAACCGCGGCGGCCGCCGCGGATCCGCTCAGATGCGACGACGCTTCTGCGGGCGGCAGCCGTTGTGCGGCACCGGCGTGACGTCGGAGATGACGTTGATGCGAATGCCCAGCGAGGCCAGTGCACGCACCGACGATTCGCGACCCGGACCCGGACCCTTGATCCGGACGTCCAGGTTCTTGATGCCCTGCTCCTGCGCCGCGCGACCCGCCATTTCGGCCGCCACCTGGGCAGCGAACGGCGTGCTCTTGCGCGAGCCCTTGAAGCCCTGACCGCCGCTGGACGCCCACGACAGGGCGCCGCCCTGACGGTCGGTGATCGTGATGATCGTGTTGTTGAACGACGCGTGCACGTGTGCAATGCCGTCCGCAATGTTCTTGCGGGCCTTCTTGCGAACACGTTGAGCGGCGGTATTCGGTGCTTTTGCCATTTGAACTCTCTCTCGAACTGGGCGTCGGGTGCGGAGCCGGCAGGATGATCAGCCGGCCGCCGCGAGGCGCTTATTTCTTGACCAGGGCACCGGACTTGCGCGGACCCTTGCGCGTGCGCGCATTGGTCTTGGTGCGCTGTCCGCGCACCGGCAGGCCGCGGCGATGACGGAAGCCGCGATAGCAGCCGAGGTCCATCAGGCGCTTGATGTTGATCGACATCTCGCGGCGCAGATCGCCCTCGATCGTCAGGCGACCGATCTCCTCGCGGATCTTCTCGAGATCTGCGTCGGTGAGGTCCTTGATCTTTCGATCGAGGGGAACTCCCGAGTTGGCGCAAATCTTCTGCGCGGTCGTGCGGCCGATGCCGTAGATCGACGTCAGGCCGATCTCGGTGTGCTTGTGCGGCGGAATGTTGATACCAGCGATGCGTGCCATGTGCGTCCTCTATATCTCTTCGTCGGCGGCCGGGCTGATCAGCCCTGGCGCTGCTTGTGGCGGGGATCGGTGCAGATCACCCGCACCACGCCATTGCGACGGATCACCTTGCAATTCCGGCACATCTTCTTCACCGATGCTGCAACCTTCATGCTCTTCTCCAGGGGCCCCGAGGGACCGGTTAACACTCTTCGATTCAACCGACCCGGCTGAACCGGATCGACGACAACTGTCACGAGACCGATCGACCGGCTCGTCCCGCAGACCAGCCTCAGCTGGTCTTGAAATTCGCTTTCTTCAACAGCGACTCATATTGCTGGCTCATCACGTAGCTCTGGACCTGCGACCAGAAATCCATCGTGACGACCACGATGATCAGCAGCGATGTGCCACCGAAGTAGAACGGAACGTTGTACTTCAGGACCAGAAACTCCGGCAGCAGACACACTGCCGTGATGTAGATCGCACCGACCAGCGTCAACCGCGACAGGATTCGATCGATGTAGCGCGCCGTCTGGTCACCTGGCCGGATACCCGGAATGAACGCACCGCTCTTCTTCAGGTTGTCCGCCGTCTCACGGCTGTTGAACACCAACGCCGTGTAGAAGAAGCAGAAGAAGATGATGGCCGCCGCATACAGCATGACGTAGATCGGCTGCCCCGGCGACAACAGGGCCGCCAGATCACGCAGCCAGCGGAATCCGTCACCGGCAGCGAACCAGCCGACTGCCGTTGCCGGCAACAGGATGATCGACGACGCGAAGATCGGCGGGATCACACCCGACATGTTGAGCTTCAGCGGCAGATGCGACGACTGGCCACCATAGACCTTGTTGCCGACCTGACGCTTCGCATAGTTGACCAGGATCTTGCGCTGGCCCCGCTCGACGAACACCACCAGGTAGGTCACCGCCGCCACCAGCAACACGATCAGGATCGCCACGATGATGCTCATCGCACCGGTGTTGATCAGCGAGATCATCCCGCCGATGGCGCTCGGCAGACCGGCCACGATGCCTGCGAAGATCAGGATCGAGATCCCGTTGCCCAGACCGCGTTCAGTGATCTGCTCGCCGAGCCACATCAGGAACATGGTTCCGGCCACCAGGCTGACCACCGCAGTGAGGCGGAAACCGAAACCAGGCGACAGCACCAGACCCTGCGAGCCTTCGAGCGCGAGCGCAATGCCGAGCGACTGGAAGATCGCCAGACCCAGCGTGCCATAGCGCGTGTACTGCGTGATCTTGCGCCGACCGGACTCGCCTTCCTTCTTGATCGCCTCGAGCGTCGGAACCACGTAGGTCATCAGCTGCATGATGATCGACGCCGAGATGTACGGCATGATCCCGAGCGCGAAGACCGTGAAGCGCGACAGCGCGCCGCCCGAGAACATGTTGAACAGGCTCAGGATCCCGCCCGACTGGCTCTTGAACAGCTGCGCCAGCTGGTTCGGGTCGATGCCCGGGACCGGAATGTGCGCACCGACGCGGTAGACCACCAGCGCCAGCAGAAGAAAGACCAGGCGGCGACGCAGGTCACCGAACTTGCCGCTCCTCGCCAGCTGGTTAGGGTTGGTTGCCACTGAGACTGTGTTCCTGCTCGAGCCCGACCGATCAGGCGACGCTGCCGCCCGCGGCCTCGATCGCCGACTTCGCGCCGGCGGTCGCCACGATGCCCTTGAGCACGACCTTGCGGGTCAGCTCGCCGGACTTGATCACCTTCACCGTCTTGATCAGCTGGCCGACCAATCCGGCCTGCTTGAGTGCAAGCATGTCGACTTCGTCGACGCCCAGGCGCTCGAGGTCGGTCAGGCTGATCTCGCCGTTGTACTTGAGCGAGGCCGACTTGAAGCCGCGCTTCGGCAGGCGCCGATGCATCGGCATCTGGCCGCCCTCGAAACCGACCTTGTGATAGCCACCGGCACGAGACTTCTGGCCCTTGTGACCACGACCCGACGTCTTGCCGAGGCCGGAGCCGATGCCGCGACCGACACGACGCTTGGCGTGCTTGGCACCGACGGCCGGCTTGATGCTGTTCAATTCCATAACGATCTCCAGATCTTCAGCGGATCAACGGCGCTCAGAGCACCTTCACGAGGTACGAGACCTTGTTGATCATGCCGCGTACCGCCGGCGTGTCCTCGAGCGTGAACTCGCTGTTCAGCTTGCGCAGGCCGAGGCCACGCACCGTGGCACGGTGGCTCTCGCGGGTGCCGGCGATGCTGCGCACCAGCTTCACCGTCACAGTCGCCTTGGTCGTGTTGTTGTCGCTCATTGCAATTCTCCTGAGGACGATCAGCCGAGGATCTGCTCGACCGACAGCCCGCGCTTGGCGGCGATCTGGGCCGGCGTGCTGGTGTGCTTCAGCGCGTCGAGCGTCGCACGCACGAGGTTGTACGGGTTGGTCGAACCAAGGCTCTTGGCGACGATGTCGGTGACACCCATCACTTCGAACACCGCACGCATCGGGCCGCCGGCAATGATGCCCGCGCCAGCCGGTGCCGGCGCCATCAGCACCCGGGAAGCGCCGTGCTCGCCGGTGACCTTGTGGTGGATCGAACCGTTCTTCAGCGAGACCTTGACCATGTTGCGGCGCGCCGCCTCCATGGCCTTCTGGATCGCGACCGGCACTTCCTTGGCCTTGCCCTTGCCCATGCCGATCTTGCCGTCACCGTCGCCGACCACGGTGAGGGCAGCGAAGCCGAGGATCCGGCCGCCCTTGACCACCTTGGTCACGCGGTTGACCGCGATCATCTTCTCCTTCAGTCCGTCGTCACTGCCTTCTTGCGGCGCGCGGGGTTGGAACTTTGCCATTATCGAAATCCTTGGTCGCTAGGTGCAACAGAGTCGCGCAGCTGCCGTTCGGGCGCGCAGACGTTTAGAACTGCAGGCCGGCTTCGCGGGCCGCCTCGGCGAGAGCCTTGACCCGCCCGTGATAGGCGAACCCGGCACGGTCGAATGCCACCTTCTCGACCCCGGCAGCCTTCGCCTTCTCGGCGATGCGCTTGCCGATCAGGGCCGCTGCGGCAACGTTGCCGCCCTTGCCGGCAGCACCGAGTTCCTTGCGGATATCGGCCTCTGCGGTGGAAGCCGTCGCCAGCACGCGCGCGCCGTCGTCGGAAATCACCGTGGCATAGATGTGCAGGTTGCTGCGGAAAACCGTCAGTCGCGCCGAGCGCTGGGCTGCGATGCGCGCGCGGGTCTGGCGGGAGCGACGGATCCGCTGATCTTTTTTGTTCAACATTTTCGCGCTCCTTACTTCTTCTTGGTCTCTTTGATCGTGACCTTCTCATCCGCGTACCGGATACCCTTGCCCTTGTAGGGCTCGGGCGGACGGATTGCGCGGATCTCGGAAGCCACCTGGCCGACCGCCTGGCGATCGGCACCCTTGATCACGATCTCGGTCTGCGTCGGACACACGACCTGCACACCCTCGGGCATGCTTTTCGAAACCGGATGCGAGAAGCCGATCGAGAGGTTCAGCTTGCTGCCGGCGGCCTGGGCACGGAAGCCGACGCCGACCAGGTTGAGCTTGCGCTCGAAACCCTTGCTGACGCCGTTGACCATGTTGTTGACCAGTGCACGCATCGTGCCGGACATCGCATTGGCTTCGACCGAATCACCCACCGGTGCAAAGCTCAACGCGCCGTTCTCGTTCTTCACCGACACCATCCGGCTGACCGGACGCGTCAGCGTTCCGAGCGAGCCCTTGACGCTGATCTGCTCGGCGTTGACCGCCACATCGACACCACTCGGGATGGCGATGGCCATTTTTCCTACGCGGGACATTGTTCTGCTCCCCCTGTTAGGCGACGTAGCAAAGCACTTCGCCGCCGATGCCGGCCTGGCGCGCCTTGCGATCCGTCATCACGCCCTTGGGCGTGGTCACGATGGCCACGCCAAGTCCGTTCATCACATTCGGAATGTCGTGGCGGCCCTTGTAGATGCGCAGGCCGGGACGACTGACACGCTCGATGCGCTCGATCACCGGGCGGCCGGCGTAGTACTTCAGCACGATCTCGAGCTGCAGCTTTTCAGCTTCGCCCTTGACCGCGAAACCGTCGATATAGCCCTCGTCCTTCAGGACCTGGGCAATCGCCACCTTCAGCTTGGACGACGGCATTGCGACGACGGTCTTGTCGACCATCTGCGCATTGCGGATGCGTGTCAGCATATCGGCGATGGGGTCACTCATGCTCATTGGGAATCTCCTGATCAGGCCCGTTCACCGATTACCAGCTGGCCTTGATGACGCCCGGGATGTCACCCTTGAACGCCAGTTCGCGAATCTTGTTGCGCCCGAGGCCGAACTTGCGGAACGTGCCGCGCGGACGGCCGGTCAGCACACAACGGTTGCGCTGGCGCGTCGGATAGGCGTTGCGCGGAAGCTGCTGAAGTTCCAGACGGGCCGCATAGCGCTCCTCGTCCGACTTCTTCGCATCGTTGGCCACGCCCTTGAGCTCTTCGTACTTCTTCGCGTACTTGGCGACCATGGCCGCGCGCTTGATTTCACGCTGGATGAGAGAGACTTTAGCCACGGGCCACCTCAGTTCTTGAACGGAAACTTGAATGCAGCAAGCAAGGCCTTGCACTCGTCGTCGGACTTCGCGGTCGTCGTGATGCTGATGTTCAGACCACGCAGCGCGTCGACCTTGTCGTAATCGACTTCAGGGAAAATGATCTGTTCCTTGACGCCGATGTTGTAGTTGCCACGACCGTCGAATGAACGACCCGAGATGCCACGGAAGTCACGCACTCGCGGCAGCGCGATCGTGACGAAGCGGTCCAGGAATTCGTACATGCGCACGCCGCGCAGCGTGACCATGCAGCCGATCGGCACGTTGTCCCGGATCTTGAAGCCGGCGATCGCCTTCTTCGACTTGGTGACGACAGGCCTCTGGCCGGCAATCTTGGTCAGGTCACTGACCGCATGCTCCATCACCTTCTTGTCCGACACCGCCTCGCTGACACCCATGTTCAGCGTGATCTTGGTCAGACGCGGGACTTCCATCACCGACCCGTACTTGAATTTCTCGACCAGCTCCGGCGCGATCTTGTCGCGATAGACCTTTTGCAGTCGGGGAATGACTTGCTCAGACATGGAACCGCTCCTCAGACCTTGATCTCTTCGCCGCTCGACTTGAAGACGCGCAGGCGTCTTCCGTCGTCGCCGAGTTTCACGCCGACCCGGTCAGCCTTGCCCGAAGCGGCATTGAAGATCGCGACGTTAGACTGGTGGATAGGCATCGTCTTGTCGACCACGCCGCCGGTGGTGCCCTTCATCGGGTTGGGCTTGACGTGCTTCTTGACGACGTTGACGCCCTCGACGAGCACATGGTCGTCATCGACGCGTTGCGCGACGGTGCCGCGCTTGCCCTTGTCGCGGCCGGTCAGGATGATGACCTGGTCGCCTTTGCGAATCTTGTTCATGGCTACCCTTTGATGGGGTTCAGAGCACTTCAGGTGCCAGCGACACGATCTTCATGAAGCGCTCGGTACGCAGTTCACGCGTGACCGGGCCGAAGATGCGGGTGCCGATCGGCTCGAGCTTGGCATTGAGCAGGACGGCGGCATTGCCATCGAACTTGACCAGCGAACCATCCTGGCGGCGGACGCCCTTGGCGGTGCGAACGACGACGGCGCTGTAGACCTCGCCCTTCTTCACCCGACCACGCGGCGCAGCTTCCTTGATGCTGACCTTGATCACGTCACCGATGCCGGCGTAACGGCGCTTCGAGCCGCCGAGCACCTTGATGCACATGACGGACTTGGCACCCGTGTTGTCCGCGACCTGAAGCCGCGACTGCATTTGAATCATGTTCTATGTCCCCAACTTGAACCGCTTGCCTGCCATGCCCATCATGGATTCAGCGCGCGATCAGTCTTGGGCCCGTCAGTGCGTCTGGCCAGCCGGCCGTCGGCGCTGCTTGGGCGGAACCGAACCCGGTTGCCTGCCGTAGGACAGGCCCGTGTGTTCAGCGAAGTCTGTGATTATCGCGCGCTTTTGCGAGGCGCGTCAAGAAATGATGTAAAAAGTCTTGAAGGGGTCAGCCCGGTACGCCGCTGCGCAGCTGCCCGAGCAGCGTCTCGGCATCGCTGACTTCGAACTTGCCGGGTGCCTCGACATTGATGGCACTCACGACGCCGTCGGCAACGATCATCGAATAGCGCTGTGACCGGGTGCCCATGCCGCGCGCCGACAGATCCAGCGTCAATCCGACAGCACGGGTGAAATCGGCACTGCCGTCGGCCAGCATGCGCACCTTGCCGGCGCACCTCTGATCGCGCGCCCAGGCACCCATCACGAATGCATCGTTGACCGAGATGCACCAGATTTCATCGATTCCGGCATCGCGCAGCGCGTCGAACTGGGTCAGATAACCCGGCACATGCTTGGCCGAACAGGTCGGCGTGAAAGCCCCCGGCAGGGCGAAGATCGCGATCGTCTTGCCCTGGCTTGCCTGCTGGACGTCGACTGGATTGGGGCCGAGCGAACAGCCGTTCCCTTCGTCGTCGTTGTATTCCTGCAGCGTGGCAGAGGGCAGCTTGTCACCAACTTTCAGCATCGAAAGACTCCTGATGGACGGCTGCGGCATGTGGGCCGCATGTGAAAACAGCCGGCAACCGATTCGAGCGGCTGGCCGGCTGCAGGACTTGCGTCTGGCAGGACTGAATCAGTCCGCCAGCTGCGCCAAGGTCAGACGTCGCGCGATGCCTGCACCAGGCGGGTCACGATCCAGGCCTTGGTCTTCGAGTACGGCCGGCATTCGGCGATCTCGACCATGTCGCCCAGCTTGTACTGATCGTTCTCGTCGTGGGCATGGTAGCGGCTCGACCGGGCAACGATCTTGCCGTACAGCTCATGCTTGGCACGGCGCTCGATCAGGACCGTGACGGTCTTGTCGCGCTTGTCGCTGACGACCTTGCCGACCAGCGTGCGGGTGTTCTTGACCGGCGCAGCGGCGACCGCATCGTTGTTGTCGGGGACGGCTTGGGTATTCATTTGGCAGCCCCTTCCTTCTGCTTCTGTGCCAGGACGGTCTTGGCACGGGCGATGTCACGGCGGGTCTTGCCCAGCTGCGAATGATTGGTCAGCTGCTGCGTCGCCTTCTGCATGCGCAGGCCGAAATGGGCCCTGAGCAGGTCGCTGACTTCCTTGTCGAGTCCGGCCACATCCTTGGCGCGGAGTTCGGATGCTTTCATGGTCATCTCCTCAGGCGCCGACCTGGCGCGCGACGAAGGTGCACTTCAGCGGCAGTTTTGCTGCCGCCAAGGTGAACGCTTCACGCGCCAGTTGTTCTGCGACGCCGTTGATTTCATAGAGCACCTTGCCCGGCTGGATCTCGGCCACGTAGTACTCGGGATTTCCCTTGCCGTTACCCATCCGGACTTCGGCGGGCTTCTGCGAGATCGGCTTGTCCGGAAAGATGCGGATCCAGATCCGGCCGCCGCGCTTGACGTGACGCGAGATGGCGCGACGCGCCGCCTCGATCTGCCGCGCCGTCAGCCGACCGCGCTCGGTCGCCTTCAGGCCGAAGTCGCCGAACGAGACGTTGGCACCACGGGTTGCAACACCGGTGTTGCGACCCTTCTGTTCCTTGCGGAACTTCCTGCGTGAGGGTTGCAGCATGTCTTATTCTCCTTTGGGCTCGGCGGCGCCCGGAGCAGCAGCACCCGGTGCAGCAGCCTTGCGAACGCGCTTGACGGCCGGGCTGCGCGAGCCCTCGGCGCCTTCAGCAGCCTGAGGCCCGGCTTCTCCAGCCGGACGCGGGAAGCGGTCACCACCCGGACGGCCACGACCAGCCGGGGCACCCGGGCGGGCATTGCGGCGCGGACGGCGATCGTCCTCATTCGATTCCGGCTTGTTCAGCCCGGGCGCTTCGCCCTGGCCGAGACGGTCGCCGCGGTAGACCCAGCACTTGACGCCGATGACGCCGTACGTGGTCTTGGCTTCCGAGAAACCGTAGTCGATGTCGGCCTTGAGGGTGTGCAGCGGCACGCGGCCTTCGCGATACCACTCGCAGCGGGCGATCTCGATGCCGTTCAGGCGGCCCGAGGACATGATCTTGATGCCCTGGGCACCGAGGCGCATCGCGTTCTGCATCGCACGCTTCATGGCGCGACGGAACATGATCCGCTTCTCGAGCTGCTGGGTGATGCTGTCGGCGATCAGCTGGGCATCGATTTCGGGCTTGCGCACTTCCTCGATGTTGACCGCCACCGGCACGCCGAGGCGGCGCGTCAGCTCCGCCTTGAGGTTCTCGATGTCCTCACCCTTCTTGCCGATCACGACGCCCGGACGTGCCGAGTAGATCGTGATCCGTGCGTTCTTGGCCGGACGCTCGATCAGGATGCGCGACACCGCCGCGCTCTTCAGGCGCGTCTTCAGAAACTCGCGGACCTTCAGGTCCTCGGCGAGCATCGTCGCGAAATTCTGGTTGTTCGCGTACCAGCGCGACGCCCAGTTCCGCGTGACCGGCAGACGAAAACCGGTCGGGTGGATTTTCTGTCCCATGGTGTTCCTGGTTCTCAGTTGCCGACGGTGACGTAGATGTGGCAGGTCGGCTTGCTGATGCGGTTGCCCCGGCCCTTGGCCCGGGCCGAGAACCGCTTCAGCGTTGCACCCTGCTCGACGAAGATCGTCTTGACCTTCAGCTCGTCGATGTCGGCACCGTCGTTGTGCTCGGCGTTCGCGATCGCCGACTCGAGCGCCTTGCGGATGATGCCGGCGGCCTTCTTGGGCGTGAACGTCAGGATGTTCAGCGCCTGGTCGACCTTCTTGCCGCGAATCATGTCAGCCACCAGCCGGCCCTTGTCGGCCGACAGGCGCACGCCGCGTACGATTGAATTCGTTTCCATCGTGGCGTCCTTATCTCTTTGCTTTCTTGTCGGCCGGATGCCCCTTGAACGTGCGCGTGAGCGCAAATTCACCGAGCTTGTGGCCGACCATCTGGTCGGTGACATACACCGGCACGTGCTGCTTGCCGTTGTGCACGGCAATCGTCACCCCGATGAAGTCGGGCAGGATCGTCGAACGGCGCGACCAGGTCTTGATCGGCTTCTTGTCCTTGGTCGCAACCGCCTTCTCGACCTTCAGCAGAAGGTGGTTGTCGACGAACGGACCTTTTTTCAGCGAACGGGTCATGTGCGAGCCCCTTCCTTACTTCTTGCGACGCGAGACGATGAACGTCTGCGTGCGCTTGTTGCTGCGAGTGCGGTAGCCCTTGGTCATCGTATTCCAAGGCGAAACCGGCACCTGACCTTCGCCGGTGCGGCCTTCGCCGCCGCCATGCGGGTGGTCGACCGGGTTCATCGCAACGCCACGCACAGTCGGGCGGATGCCCTTCCAGCGGGTCGCGCCGGCCTTGCCGATCTGGCGCAGGCTGTGCTCTTCGTTCGACACCTCGCCGATCGTGGCGCGGCAGTCGATGTGGATGCGACGCACCTCGCCCGAACGCAGACGCAGCTGGGCGTAGATGCCCTCACGCGCCAGCAGGGTCACCGAGGCGCCGGCCGAGCGCGCAATCTGCGCACCCTTGCCGGGCAGCATCTCGATGCAGTGAATCGTCGAACCGACCGGGATGTTGCGAATCGGCAGCGTGTTGCCGGCCTTGATCGGCGCCTCGGCGCCGCTCATGACCGTCGATCCGACTTCCAGACCGCGCGGCGCGATGATGTAGCGGCGCTCGCCGTCGGCATAGCAGACCAGGGCAATGTGGGCGGTGCGGTTCGGGTCGTACTCGACGCGCTCGACCTTCGCCGGAATGCCGTCCTTGTTGCGCACGAAGTCGATCACGCGGTAGTGGTGCTTGTGCCCGCCGCCACGGTGCCGGATCGTGATGTGACCGTTGTTGTTGCGGCCCGCATTCTGCATCTGCGGCTCGAGCAGCGACGCCTCGGGCTTGCCCTTGTGCAGGTGCGAATGCACGACCTTGACCATGCCACGGCGGCCTGGCGAAGTCGGCTTGACTTTGATGACGGCCATTACGCGGCCTCCCCGGTGAAGTTGAGCTCCTGGCCCGCCTTCAGCGACACGTACGCCTTCTTGACGTGGTCGCGGCGGCCGATGGAACGGCCAAATTTCTTGACCTTGCCCTTTTGAACGGAGGTCTGCACCGACTCGACCTCGACCTTGAACAGCAGCTCGACCGCCGCCTTGATCTCGGGCTTGGTCGCGTTGCGCAGCACCTTGAACAGCACCTGGTTGTGCTTTTCGGCAGCCATCGTTCCCTTCTCGGAAACGATCGGCGCCACCAGCACCTGGGCCAGGCGGTTTTCAGCAAACTTGACGGTGGTGCTCATGCCAGCATCTCCTTGAGTTGCTCGATGGCAGCCTTGGTCACCAGCACCTTCTTGTAGTGCACCAGCGACAGCGGATCGGCGTAGCGCGGCTCGACCACCAGCACATTGGCGAGGTTGCGCGATGCAAGGAACAGGTTCTCGTCGACCTGGTCGGCGATCACCAGCACCGAGCTCAGGCCCATCGCCTTGAACTTGTCGGCCAGCTGCTTGGTCTTCGGGGTATCGACGCTGAAACTGTCGACGACCGCGAGACGGCCTTCACGGGCCAGCTGCGAGAAGATCGCAGCCATTCCGGCGCGATACATCTTCTTGTTGACCTTCTGGGTGAAATTCTCGTCCGGACGGTTCGGGAAGATCCGGCCGCCTCCGCGCCACAGCGGCGACGAAGTCATGCCCGCACGGGCACGGCCCGTGCCCTTCTGACGCCACGGCTTCTTGGTCGAGTGCTTGACCTCGGCACGGTCGAGCTGGGCACGCGTACCCTGGCGGGCGTTGGCCTGATAGGCAACGACGATCTGGTGAACCAGCGCTTCGTTGTAGTCGCGGCCGAACACGGTGTCGGGCGCATCGACCTTGGAAGCCGACTGGCCCTGCTCATTCAGGAGCTCGAGCTGCATCAGTTGGCTCCTTTCTTGATCTTGACCTTGATCGCCGGCCGCACGACCACATGGCCGTTCTTGGCACCCGGCACCGCACCGCGGACCAGCAGCAGCTGGCGCGCTTCGTCGATGCGGACGATGTCGAGGTTCTGGGTGGTGCAGGTCACGTCGCCGAGGTGGCCGGACATCTTCTTGCCCGGAAACACGCGGCCCGGGTCCTGCGCCATCGAGATCGAGCCCGGAACGTTGTGCGAACGGCTGTTGCCGTGCGAGGCACGCTGCGAGCGGAAATTGTGGCGCTTGATGGTGCCGGTGAAGCCCTTGCCGATCGAGGTGCCCTGCACGTCGACGAGCTGGCCGACGGCGAACATGCCGATGCCGACCTGCGAGCCCGCCTTGTATTCGGCAGCCACTTCGGCCGGGACGCGGAATTCCTTCAGCACCTCGCCGGCCTCGACACCCGCCTTGGCGAAGTGTCCGGCTGCCGGCTTGTTCACGCGCGATGCCTTGCGGGCACCGAACGCAACCTGGACTGCGGCATAGCCGTCGATCTCGGCAGTCTTCACCTGAGCCACGCGGTTGTTCGACACGTCGAGCACGGTCACAGGGATGGCATCGCCATCGTCCGTGAAGATGCGCATCATGCCCACCTTGCGGCCCAGCAATCCCAGGCGATGGCCCGGATCAGTGGTCGTCATGAATATTCTCCAGCCCGTCTGCAGCGCCGAGGCACCGCTTGCAAGCCTTTGTTTAAGGACCCGACATCGATTGGCCGGGTTGATTGGTGCGGCGCGCGCGGACATGAATCAACGCGCACCTGCGGGGAAGCCCGCGAGTATAGCAATCCGCGGCGCATTTGCCAAATCCTGCCCGCGGCATGTGCCGCGGGCAGGAGGGCGGGACGCCGGCGAAAGCCTTACTGCAGCTTGATCTCGACGTCGACGCCAGCCGGCAGATCGAGCTTCATCAGCGCGTCGACCGTCTTGTCGGTCGGATCGACGATGTCCATCAGACGCTGGTGGGTGCGGATCTCGAACTGGTCACGCGAGGTCTTGTTGACGTGCGGCGAACGCAGGATGTCGAACCGCTGCATGCGTGTCGGCAGGGGCACGGGACCCTTGACGATCGCGCCGGTGCGCTTGGCGGTGTCGACGATCTCGAGCGCCGACTGGTCGATCAGCTTGTAGTCGAACGCTTTCAGACGGATCCGGATCTTTTGCTTCTGCATGGTGTTCGGCTCCGTCAGTCGATGATCTTGGCAACCACGCCGGCGCCGACGGTACGGCCGCCTTCGCGGATCGCGAAACGCAGGCCTTCTTCCATCGCGATCGGATTGATCAGCTTGACCGTGATGCTGACGTTGTCGCCCGGCATCACCATCTCCTTGTCCTTCGGCAGCTCCACCGCGCCCGTCACGTCGGTCGTGCGGAAGTAGAACTGCGGCCGGTAGTTGTTGAAGAACGGCGTGTGACGCCCGCCCTCTTCCTTGCTCAGCACGTAGATCTCGGCCGTGAAGTGGGTGTGCGGCTTGACCGAACCCGGCTTGCACAGCACCTGCCCACGCTGCACGTCCTCGCGCTTGGTGCCGCGCAGCAGAATGCCCACGTTGTCGCCCGCCTGCCCCTGGTCGAGCAGCTTGCGGAACATCTCCACGCCGGTGCAGGTCGTCTTCTGCGTCGTCGTGATACCGACGATCTCGATTTCCTCACCGACCTTGACGATGCCGCGCTCGACCCGACCGGTCACCACCGTGCCGCGACCCGAGATCGAGAACACGTCTTCCACCGGCATCAGGAACGCACCGTCGACCGCACGCTCGGGCGTCGGGATGTAGCTGTCCAGTGCCTCGGCCAGCTTCATGATCGCGCCTTCGCCCAGGTCGCCCTTGTCGCCTTCCATCGCCAGCTTCGCGCTGCCGTGGATGATCGGCGTCGCATCGCCCGGGAAGTCGTACTTGTCCAGCAGCTCGCGCACTTCCATCTCGACCAGCTCGAGCAGCTCGGCGTCGTCGACCATGTCGCACTTGTTCAGGAACACGATGATGTACGGCACACCGACCTGGCGCGCCAGCAGGATGTGCTCGCGCGTCTGCGGCATCGGGCCGTCAGCGGCCGAGCACACCAGGATCGCGCCGTCCATCTGCGCCGCACCGGTGATCATGTTCTTCACGTAGTCGGCGTGCCCCGGGCAGTCGACGTGCGCGTAGTGGCGGTTCGCCGTCTCGTACTCGACGTGCGCGGTGTTGATCGTGATGCCGCGCGCCTTCTCCTCCGGTGCCGCGTCGATCTGGTCGTAGCCCTTGGCTTCACCACCGAACTTCAATGCCAGCACCGTCGTGATCGCCGCCGTCAGCGTCGTCTTGCCGTGGTCCACGTGACCGATCGTGCCGACGTTCACGTGCGGCTTGGTCCGCTCGAACTTGCCTTTTGCCATGTCTGTTCTCTCCGATAAAGAGCTGTTGCCCGTGCCTGTTTAAGGTTTCCGGCACTGGCTCGCCACGGGCAGCGAGCCAACCGCATGCGCGGCGCCGAAGACCAACACCTGTCTGACTGCCTGCGGAGCGCACGAGGCGCTCCGGCGCTTACTTGCCGCGGGACGTGATGATCGCGTCGGCCACGTTCTTCGGAGCTTCGGCGTAGTGCTTGAACTCCATCGTGTACGTTGCACGACCCTGCGACATCGAACGCAGCGTCGTCGAATAGCCGAACATCTCCGACAGCGGAACCTCGGCCTTGATGATCTTGCCACCGCCAATCATGTCGTCCATGCCCTGCACCATGCCGCGCCGCGACGACAGGTCGCCCATCACGTTGCCGGCGTAGTCTTCGGGCGTCTCGACCTCGACCGCCATCATCGGCTCCAGGATCACCGGCGAAGCCTTGCGGCAGCCGTCCTTGAAGCCCATCGAAGCCGCCATCTTGAAGGCGTTCTCGTTCGAGTCGACCTCGTGGTACGAGCCGAAGGTCAGCGTGACCTTCACGTCGACCACCGGATAGCCGGCGAGGACGCCGTTCGGCAGGGTGTCTTCGACGCCCTTCTTGACCGCCGGGATGAACTCGCGCGGCACCACGCCACCCTTGATCGCATCCACGAACTCGAAGCCCTTGCCCGGCTCCTGCGGCTCGATCGACAGCACGACGTGACCGTACTGGCCCTTGCCGCCCGACTGGCGCACGAACTTGCCTTCGACGTCGGTGACCGCCTTGCGGATCGTCTCGCGGTAGGCGACCTGCGGCTTGCCGACGTTGGCCTCGACACCGAACTCGCGCTTCATGCGGTCGACCAGGATTTCCAGGTGCAGCTCGCCCATGCCGGAAATGATCGTCTGACCCGATTCCTCGTCGGTCTTGACACGGAACGACGGGTCTTCCTGAGCCAGGCGGCCCAGGGCGATGCCCATCTTCTCCTGGTCGGCCTTGGTCTTCGGCTCGACGGCCTGCGAAATCACCGGCTCCGGGAAGATCATCTTCTCGAGGGTGATGATCGAGTCCGGGTCGCACAGCGTTTCGCCGGTCGTGACTTCCTTCAGACCGACGCACGCCGCGATGTCGCCGGCCAGGATTTCCTTGATCTCTTCGCGCTGGTTGGCGTGCATCTGCAGGATCCGGCCGATGCGCTCCTTCTTGCCGCGGATCGGGTTGTAGACCGAGTCGCCCGACTTCAGCACGCCCGAGTAGACGCGCACGAAGGTCAGCTGGCCGACATACGGATCGGTCATCAGCTTGAATGCGAGCGCAGCGAACTTCTCGCTGTCGTCGGCACGCCGCACGACTTCCTTGTCGTCGTCGTCATGCCCCGGAACCGGCGGCACGTCGATCGGCGACGGCATGAACTCGATCACGGCGTCGAGCATGCGCTGCACGCCCTTGTTCTTGAACGCGGTGCCGCACAGCATCGGCTGGATCTCGGCCGCGATCGTGCGCGTGCGGATCGCCTGCGTGATCTCGGCCTCGGTGAGGTCGCCCTCCTCGAGGTACTTGTTCATCAGCTCTTCGCTCGACTCGGCAGCCGCCTCGAGCATGTTCTCGCGCCACTTCTTGGCTTCTTCGAGCAACTCGGCCGGGATCTCGCGATAGTCGAACTTCATGCCCTGGGACGCGTCGTCCCAGTAGATGGCCTTCATCTTGATCAGGTCGATCACGCCGAGGAAGTTCTCCTCTGCACCGATCGGGATCACGATCGGCACCGGGTTGGCCTTCAGACGCGCCTTCATCTGGTCGTAGACCTTGTAGAAGTTGGCGCCGGTGCGGTCCATCTTGTTGACGAACGCGAGACGCGGCACCTTGTACTTGTTGGCCTGGCGCCAGACGGTCTCCGACTGCGGCTGCACGCCACCGACCGCGCAATACACCATGCACGCGCCGTCGAGCACGCGCATCGAGCGCTCGACCTCGATCGTGAAGTCGACGTGCCCGGGGGTGTCGATGATGTTGATGCGGTGCTCCGGATGCGACAGGTCCATGCCCTTCCAGAAGCAGGTCGTCGCCGCCGAGGTGATCGTGATGCCGCGCTCCTGCTCCTGCGCCATCCAGTCCATGGTCGCAGCGCCGTCGTGCACCTCGCCGATCTTGTGGTTCACACCGGTGTAGAACAGGATGCGCTCGGTCGTCGTGGTCTTGCCAGCGTCGATGTGCGCCGAGATACCGATGTTGCGGTAGCGCTCGATGGGGGTCTTGCGAGCCATGGTGTCACTCCAAATACGAAGGGCCGCCCGGGCTTGGTACAAACCCTGGGCGGCCGAATTGAAACAGAAGATCAGAAGCGGAAGTGCGAGAAGGCCTTGTTGGCCTCGGCCATGCGATGCACTTCGTCACGCTTCTTCATCGCGCCGCCGCGGCCTTCGACCGCCTCGAGCAACTCGTTGGCCAGCCGCTGGGCCATCGACTTCTCGCCGCGCTTGCGCGCCGATTCCTTCAGCCAGCGCATCGCCAGTGCGACGCGTCGAACGGGACGAACTTCCACGGGAACCTGGTAGTTCGCACCGCCGACGCGGCGTGACTTGACCTCGACCATCGGCTTGATGTTGTTCAGCGCGATGGTGAAGACTCTCCATCGGATCCTTGCCGGCCTTCTTCTCGACCTGCTCGAGGGCGCCGTAGATGATGCGCTCGGCGACGGCCTTCTTGCCCGACTCCATGATCACGTTCATGAACTTGGACAGATCGACCGATCCGAATTTCGGATCAGGCAGGATTTCGCGTTTCGGTACTTCGCGACGACGTGGCATTTCACTCTTCCTTTTGCTTCAGTTGGCTCGGGGCGAATGCCCTCTGCCTCGGGGGCCAACGACATGTCGGGCCACCCACTTACTCGACCGGCAATCCAGCCCGGCGAATCTTCGTTTTTCGATACGCGACCCGCAGGCCGCGAGCTGACGTCAGGCCTTCTTCGGGCGCTTCGCGCCGTACTTCGAACGCGACTGCTTGCGGTCCTTGACGCCCTGCAGGTCGAGCGAACCGCGCACGATGTGATAGCGCACGCCCGGCAGGTCCTTGACCCGGCCGCCGCGCACCAGCACCACGCTGTGCTCCTGCAGGTTGTGACCCTCGCCACCGATGTACGAGATGATCTCGAACCCGTTGGTCAGGCGCACCTTGGCGACCTTGCGCAGCGCCGAGTTCGGCTTCTTCGGGGTCGTCGTGTAGACGCGGGTGCAGACGCCGCGACGCTGGGGACCGCCCTCCAGCGCAGGCGACTTCGATTTCGTGACCTCGGTCTCGCGACCGTGGCGCACGAGCTGGTTGATGGTTGGCATTGTGTAACTTGTTCCCGTTTGAAGTCACAGTCAAAAACAGGGCCACCCTCCGGGCACCCTCAGATCTTCGGCAACAGTCCGCATCGACCGCTGATTCGCCGTTTGCGTTGCGTCATCCGCGCCCGGCCGCCAGTTCCGAATCGAGCCCGGCCTGCGAGGCCGTTGCCATGAATCGCGGGCGATCATCCCGGTGCCAAAGCCCCGGAACGGGCCGAAAATGATGTGCGGGCCGGAGCACTACAGAGGCCGCTCAAGGGCCCCTGCAAGACCACTCGGGCCGATAGCAAGCACGGCGAATTTCGCCGAAAAGCCGTCGATTATATTCGAGCTGACACTTTGCCGCAAGGCGCACTGATTTGCCGATGCCGAGTTCCGAATCCCGACCTTGCGCCGTCCTCGACACCAACGTGGTGCTCGATTGGCTGGTCTTCAAGGACCCCTCTTGTCAGGCGCTCGGCGCTGCGATCGAAAGCGGCGCATTGCAGCTGGCTCGCCTCGGCCGAGTTGCGGGCCGAGTTCGACGCGGTACTGGCGCGCGGCGTCGGCGCTCGACCGCAAGCCGGACCCGGTCGCACTCGACATCAGCTGGCGTCGGCTGGCCGAGATGCGCGCGCCGGCACCGGCTGCAGGCGAGACCGGCTGGCGCAGTCCCTGCCGCTGCACCGATCCGGACGATCAGAAGTTCATCGACCTGGCGCTGCACAGCGGCGCACGGTGGCTGTTCAGCCGCGATCGGGCGGTTCTGAAGCTGGCCCGCGAAGCGCGCATCCGCGGGCTCGCGATCATCGAGCCGACTGCCTGGCGCCCGGACAACGCGGCCGCACCGGCGCCGACATGAAAAAGGGCGGCCGCAGCCGCCCCCAAGACCGCGCCGAGACCGCCGTGCCGTTTCCGACACGACAGCCCGCCTGACGATCACCCGTCGATGTCGCTCGCCGGCCGCGTCGACCGCCGCCATCTGCGCCGCAGCCAGCTCCTCGGCCTCCTGCTGCGCGATGGCACGGCGCTCGGCGTCGTCCATCTCTTCCTTGGCCTTGCGTGCCTGGTGGAATGCCATGCCCGTGCCTGCCGGAATCAGGCGCCCGACGATGACGTTCTCCTTCAGCCCGCGCAGCTCGTCGCGCTTGCCCATGATCGCCGCCTCGGTCAGCACCCGGGTCGTCTCCTGGAACGAGGCGGCCGAGATGAAGCTGTCGGTCGACAACGATGCCTTGGTGATACCGAGCAGCACATCGGCGTGCGTCGCGGTCATCTTGCCTTCGGCCACCATCTTGTCGTTGGTATCGAGCAGCTCCGAGCGTTCGACCTGCTCGCCGGCGATGTAGGCGGTGTCGCCCGGGTTGACGATCTGGACCCGACGCAGCATCTGGCGAACGATCACCTCGATGTGCTTGTCGTTGATCTTCACACCCTGCAGACGGTACACGTCCTGCACCTCGTCGACGATGTAGCGCGCCAGATCCTCGATACCGAGCAGGCGCAGGATGTCCTGCGGATCGGCCGGCCCGTCGACGATGTTCTCGCCCTTGTTGACCACCTGGCCCTCGTGGACCACGATGTTCTTTTCCTTCGGGACGAGTTCCTCGTACACGTTGCCTTCCGGATCGGTGATCTGCAGGCGGACCTTGCCCTTGGTCTCCTTGCCGAACGAGACCGTGCCGGTGATTTCGGCCAGCGTGCCCTTGTCCTTCGGCGTGCGCGCCTCGAACAATTCGGCCACCCGTGGCAGACCACCGGTGATGTCGCGCGTCTTCTGGCCTTCGACCGGAATGCGCGCCAGCACCTCGCCCGGCGCCAGATCCTGGCCATCGCGGATCTGGATCAGCGAGCCGACCGGGAAACCGATCGTCACCGAGTGGTCGGTGCCGGGGATCTTGACCTCGTTACCGGCCACGTCGAGCAGCTTGACCTGCGGCCGCACCACCTTCGCAACACCGCGGCGCTTGGAATCGATCACCACCAGCGTCGACAGACCGGTGACTTCGTCGACCTGCTTGGCAACCGTCACGCCCTCCTCGACATTCTCGAACTTCGCCTTGCCGGCGAACTCGGTGATGATCGGTCGGGTCAGCGGATCCCAGTTGGCCAGCACCGTACCGGCCTTCACCTGCTGGTCGGGCTTGATCGACAACAGCGCGCCATACGGCAGCTTGTGACGCTCGCGCTCGCGACCGTGCTGATCGGAGATCAGGATCTCGCCGGACCGCGAGATCACGACCAGGTCACCCTTGCTGTTGGTGACATAGCGCATCGTCGCGTTGAAGCCGATCAGTCCCTCGGACTTCGCCTCGACGCTCGATGCCACCGCCGCACGCGACGCAGCACCACCGATGTGGAAGGTGCGCATCGTCAGCTGCGTACCCGGCTCACCGATCGACTGGGCCGCGATCACGCCGATCGCCTCGCCCTGGTTGACCAGTCCGCCGCGGCCGAGGTCGCGGCCGTAGCACTTGGCACAGATGCCGAAGCGCGTGTCGCAGGTCAGCGCGGTGCGCACCTTGACCTCGTCGACGCCGGCCGCCTCGATCTCGTCGAGCTGGTCCTCGTCGAGCAGCGTGCCCGGCTTGATCAGCATCTCCTGGGTCTCGGGATGCGGCACCTCGATCGCCGTGACGCGGCCGAGAATGCGGTCGCGCAGGCTCTCGATCACCTCGCCACCTTCGACCAGCGCGCGCATCGCCATGCCGTTCTGGGTGCCGCAGTCGTCCTCGATCACGACCAGATCCTGCGTCACGTCGACCAGGCGGCGTGTCAGGTAACCCGAGTTGGCGGTCTTCAGCGCGGTGTCGGCCAGGCCCTTGCGGGCGCCGTGCGTCGAGATGAAGTACTGCAGGACGTTCAGACCCTCGCGGAAGTTCGCGGTGATCGGCGTCTCGATGATCGAGCCGTCAGGCTTGGCCATCAGGCCGCGCATGCCGGCCAGCTGACGGATCTGCGCAGCCGAACCGCGCGCTCCGGAGTCGGCCATCATGTAGATCGAGTTGAACGACTCCTGCGCAACGGTGTTGCCGTGCCGGTCGACCGTCTCCTGCTTGGACAGCTGGCTCATCATCACCTTGCCGACTTCGTCCCCGGTCTTGCCCCAGATGTCGACGACCTTGTTGTAGCGCTCGCCGGCGGTCACCAGGCCCGAGACATACTGCTGCTCGATCTCCTTGACCTCCTTTTCGGCGCGCTCGATCAGGCCGACCTTCTCCTTCGGCACCAGCATGTCGTCGATCGCGATCGAGATGCCGGCGCGGGTCGCCAGCCGGAAGCCGCTCTGCAGCAGCTTGTCGGCGAACACGACCGTCTCCTTCAGTCCGCACTTGCGGAACGAGGTGTTGATCAGCCGCGAGATCTCCTTCTTCTTCAGCGTCTTGTTGATGTTGCTGAAGGGCAGACCCTTGGGCAGGATCTCGCTCAGCAGCGCGCGTCCGACCGTGGTGTCGACCAGCTTGGTGCTGGCGACGAACTCGCCGTCGGCACCCTTGGTGAACTCGGTCAGGCGCACGCTGATCTTGGCGGTGATCTCGACCACGTCGTTGTCGAGGGCGCGCTGCACCTCGGGCACGTCGGAGAAGATGATGCCTTCGCCCCTGCCGTTGATGCGCTCGCGGGTCGCGTAGTACAGCCCGAGCACGACGTCCTGGCTCGGCACGATCGACGGCTCGCCGTTGGCCGGGAACAGGATGTTGTTCGAGGCCAGCATCAGCGTGCGGGCCTCCATCTGCGCCTCGATCGACAGCGGCACGTGGACCGCCATCTGGTCGCCGTCGAAGTCGGCGTTGAACGCCGAGCACACCAGCGGGTGCAGCTGGATCGCCTTGCCTTCGATCAGCACCGGCTCGAACGCCTGGATGCCCAGCCGGTGCAGCGTCGGCGCCCGGTTCAGCATCACCGGGTGCTCCTTGATGACCTCCTCGAGGATGTCCCAGACCACCGGCGTGCCGCTCTCGACTTCCTTCTTCGCCGCCTTGATCGTGGTGGCGATGCCCATCGCCTCCAGGCGCGAGAAGATGAACGGCTTGAACAGCTCGAGCGCCATCAGCTTGGGCAGGCCGCACTGGTGCAGCTTGAGCGTCGGGCCGACCACGATGACCGAACGGCCCGAGTAGTCGACGCGCTTGCCCAGCAGGTTCTGGCGGAAGCGGCCGCTCTTGCCCTTGATCATGTCGGCCAGCGACTTGAGCGCGCGCTTGTTGGCGCCGGTCATCGCCTTGCCGCGACGGCCGTTGTCGAGCAGCGAGTCGACCGCCTCCTGCAGCATGCGCTTCTCGTTGCGCACGATGATCTCGGGCGCCTTCAGTTCGAGCAGGCGCGCCAGCCGGTTGTTGCGGTTGATGACGCGGCGATACAGGTCGTTCAGGTCGGAGGTCGCGAAGCGGCCACCGTCGAGCGGAACCAGCGGACGCAGGTCCGGCGGCAGCACCGGCAGCACGTCCATCACCATCCACTGCGGCTTGATGCCCGACTTCTTGAAGGCCTCCATCACCTTCAGGCGCTTGGAGTTCTTCTTGACCTTCAGCTCGGAGCCGGTCATGTCGCCGCGCAGCTTCTCGATCTCGACGTCGAGATCGATCTCCTCGAGCAGCTTCTTGACGCCCTCGGCGCCCATCAGCGCGATGAATTCGTCACCGAACTCGGTGCGCTTGGCGTCGTAGTCGTCCTCGGTCATGATCGAGAACTTCTTCAGCGGCGTCATGCCCGGATCGACGACGACATACGCCTCGAAGTACAGCACGCGCTCGATGTCGCGCAGCGTCATGTCGAGCACCAGGCCCAGCCGCGACGGCAGCGACTTCAGGAACCAGATGTGCGCGCACGGCGCGGCCAGGTCGATGTGACCCATGCGGTCGCGCCGCACCTTGGTCTGGGTGACCTCGACGCCGCACTTCTCGCAGATCACGCCGCGGTGCTTCAGGCGCTTGTACTTGCCGCACAGGCACTCGTAGTCCTTGATCGGACCGAAGATCTTGGCGCAGAACAGGCCGTCACGCTCGGGCTTGAACGTGCGGTAGTTGATCGTCTCGGGCTTCTTGACTTCACCGAACGACCAGCTGCGGATCTTCTCCGGCGAGGCGAGGCCGATCTTGATGGCATCGAAATGCTCGTCCGGGGTGAATTGCTTGAAAAGATCGAGTAGTCCCTTCATGGGGTTCTCCTGGATCCTGAAAACATGACTTGGGCAGCAGAGCTGGATTGATCGAGCAGGCAACGCGCAACCGGCTGCGCCGGTTCGCGGATGCCGCCCCCTCGGGAAAGAGCGGCAGGGCCGCTACAGAGGTGGGCTGTCAAATCAGTTGCGCTCCAGTTCGATGTCGATGCCGAGCGAACGGATTTCCTTCACCAGCACGTTGAACGACTCCGGCATGCCGGCTTCGATCGCGTGCTCGCCCTTGACGATCGACTCGTACACCTTGGTGCGGCCGTTGACGTCGTCGGACTTGACGGTGAGCATCTCCTGCAGCACATAGCTCGCGCCGTAGGCCTCGAGTGCCCAGACTTCCATCTCGCCGAAGCGCTGGCCGCCGAACTGCGCCTTGCCGCCGAGCGGCTGCTGGGTGACCAGGCTGTACGGACCGGTGGACCGGGCGTGCATCTTGTCGTCGACCAGGTGGTGCAGCTTGAGCACGTGCATGTAGCCGATCGTGACCGGACGCTCGAAGGCGTCGCCGGTGCGCCCGTCGTGCAGCGTTGCCTGGGTGCGGGTGGACGGTCAGGCCCTTGACCTTGGCGATGTCGTCCGGATAGGCGAGCTTGCAGCATGCCGCGGATCTCCTCCTCGGCCGCGCCGTCGAACACCGGCGTCGCGAACGGCACGCCCTTCGACAGGTTGCCCGCCATCTCGACGATCGTTCTCGTCGCTCAGCTTGTCGATGCGCTCGTTGCGTGCCGCCCGACTCGTTGTACAGCTCGTCGAGGAAGTTGCGCAGCTCGGACGCCTTGGCGTGCTGCTGCAGCATGTCGCCGATGCGCTGTCCGATGCCCTTGCCGGCCCAGCCGAGGTGGACCTCGAGCACCTGGCCGACGTTCATCCGCGACGGCACGCCGAGCGGATTCAGCACGATGTCGCACGGCGTGCCGTCGGCCATGTAGGGCATGTCCTCGATCGGAACGATCTTCGACACGACACCCTTGTTGCCGTGACGGCCGGCCATCTTGTCACCCGGCTGCAGGCGTCGCTTGACGGCCAGGTAGACCTTGACCATCTTCAGCACACCGGCCGGCAGCTCGTCGCCCTGCGTCAGCTTCTTGCGCTTCTCTTCGAAGGCGAGGTCGAAGCTGTGGCGCGTCTGCTCGAGCGAGTTCTTGATCGACTCGAGCTGGTTGGCGACCTCCTCGTCGGCCGGACGGATGTCGAACCAGTGGTACTTCTCGACGCCGGCCAGATAGGCCTTGTCGATCACCGTTCCCTTGGCGATCTTCTGCGGACCGCCGTTGGCGGGCTTGCCCGACCAGCAGCTTCTCGATCCGGTCGAACGCGTCGGCCTCGACGATGCGCAGCTGGTCGTTCAGGTCGAGCCGGAAGCGCTTGAGTTCGTCGTCGATGATCTGCTGGGCGCGCTTGTCGCGCTGGATGCCTTCACGCGTGAAGACCTGCACGTCGATGACGGTGCCGCTGGTGCCCTGGTCGACGCGCAGCGAGGTGTCCTTCACGTCGGACGCCTTCTCGCCGAAGATCGCGCGCAGCAGCTTCTCTTCCGGCGTCAGCGTGGTCTCGCCCTTGGGCGTGACCTTGCCGACCAGCGTGTCGCCCGGGTTCACCTCGGCACCGACGTAGACGATGCCCGACTCGTCGAGGCGAGCCAGCTGCTGCTCCGACAGGTTCGGGATGTCGCGCGTGATCTCCTCGGATCCGAGCTTGGTGTCGCGCGCCATCACCACCAGTTCCTCGATGTGGATCGAGGTGTAGCGGTCTTCGGCGACGACGCGCTCCGAGATCAGGATCGAGTCCTCGAAGTTGTAGCCGTTCCACGGCATGAACGCGACCAGCATGTTCTGGCCGAGCGCCAGCTCGCCGATGTCGGTCGACGCGCCGTCGGCGATGATGTCCTCGGCCGAGACCATGTCGCCACGCTTGACGATCGGGCGCTGGTGGATGTTGGTGTTCTGGTTCGAACGCTGGTACTTGATCAGGTTGTAGATGTCGACGCCGACCTCGCCGGCCACCGTTTCCTTGTCGTTGACGCGGATCACGATGCGGTTGGTATCGACATAGTCGACCACACCACCGCGGCGCGCCGCGACGACCGTGCCCGAGTCCTTGGCAGCCACCCGCTCGACGCCGGTACCCACCAGCGCCTTTTCCGGACGCAGCGTCGGCACCGCCTGGCGCTGCATGTTGGCGCCCATCAGCGCGCGGTTCGCGTCGTCGTGCTCGAGGAACGGCACCAGCGAGGCAGCCACCGAGACGATCTGCGTCGGCGCGACGTCCATGTACTGGATGCGCTCGGCCGAGGTCAGGATCGACTCGCCGTTGTCGCGTGCGCTGACCAGCTCGTCGATCAGCATGCCGTTCTCGTCCAGCGTCGCGCTGGCCTGGGCGATCACGTACTTGCCTTCCTCGATCGCCGACAGGTAATCGATGGTCATCGTGACCTGGCCGTTCTCGACCCGGCGATACGGCGTCTCGAGGAAGCCGTATTCGTTGAGCTGCGCATACAGCGCGAGCGAGTTGATCAGGCCGATGTTCGGGCCTTCCGGCGTCTCGATCGGGCAGACGCGGCCGTAGTGCGTCGGGTGCACGTCGCGCACCTCGAAGCCGGCACGTTCGCGGGTCAGACCGCCCGGGCCGAGGGCCGAGACACGGCGCTTGTGCGTGATCTCGGACAGCGGGTTGGTCTGGTCCATGAACTGCGACAGCTGCGACGCGCCGAAGAACTCCTTCAGTGCCGCCGAGATCGGCTTGCTGTTGATCAGGTCGTGCGGCATCAGCGCTTCGGTCTCGGCCTGGCCGAGGCGCTCCTTGACCGCCTTCTCGATCCGCGCCAGACCCGAGCGGTACTGGTTCTCGGCCAGCTCGCCGACGCAACGCACGCGGCGGTTGCCGAGGTGGTCGATGTCGTCGACTTCGCCGCGGCCGTTGCGCAGCTCGACCAGGATCTTGACGACGTCGAGGATGTCGTCGTTCGACAGCGTCATCGGGCCGTCCGGCGTGTCACGGCCGACGCGGGCGTTGAACTTCATCCGGCCGACGCGCGACAGGTCGTAGGTGTCGGCGTTGTAGAAGAGGCGGTTGAACAGCGCCTCGACCGCGTCCTCGGTCGGCGGCTCGCCCGGGCGCATCATGCGGTAGATCGCCACCCGCGCGGCCAGCTGGTCGGCGGTCTCGTCGCCGGCGAGCGTCTGCGAGATGTAGGCACCCTCGTCGAGCTCGTTGGTGTAGAGCGCCTGGATGTCCTTGACGCCGGCGACTGCGCAGCTTCTTCAGCAGCGTTTCGGTCAGCTCGTCGTTGGCCTTGGCGATGATCTCGCCGGTGTCCTCGTCGACGACGTTGCGCGCCAGCATGCGGCCGATCAGGAAATCCTCGGGAACGCTGATGAACTGCGTCTCGGACTGCTCGATCGTGCGCGTGTGGCGCGCGGTGATGCGCTTGTCCTTCTCGACCACGACATTGCCGTTCTTGTCGGTGATGTCGAAGCGTGCAATCTCGCCGCGCAGCCGGTCGGCGACGAACTCGAGCTGGGCGCCCGTGTCCATCAGACGGAAATTGTCGAACACGAAGAAGTGCGCGAGGATCTGCTCGGGATTCAGGCCGATCGCCTTCAGCAGGATCGTCACCGGCATCTTGCGCCGGCGGTCGACGCGGAAGTACAGCGCGTCCTTCGGGTCGAACTCGAAATCGAGCCAGGAGCCGCGGTAGGGGATGATGCGCGCCGAGAACAGCAGCTTGCCGCTCGAGTGCGTCTTGCCCTTGTCGTGCTCGAAGAACACGCCCGGCGAACGGTGCAGCTGCGAGACGATCACGCGCTCGGTACCGTTGACGATGAACGAGCCGTAGTCGGTCATCAGGGGCACCTCGCCCATGTAGACCTCCTGCTCCTTGATTTCCTTGACCGTCTTCGCCTGCGGCGATTCGCGGTCATAGATGATCATCTGCAACTTCGCGCGCACCGCGGCGGCATAGGTCAGCCCGCGCTGGCGGCATTCCCGCGTGTCGAACGCGGGCTTGGCCATGTTGAATTCGATGAACTTCATCTCGACGAACCCGTTGTGCGAAACAATCGGGAACGCGGAAAGAAAAGCGGCTTGCAATCCCTCGGGGCGGCGCTTCTGGGGCGGCACATCCTTCTGCAGGAAAGCGACATACGATTCCTTCTGCATCGTCAGCAGATAGGGAACGTTGAGAACGCTCTCACGCTTGCCGAAGCTCTTGCGGATCCGCTTGCGTTCGGTATAGGTGTAAGGGGTGATTTGCTGCGCCATAGGTGATTTCTCACTCCGTCTCAGGGGACCGGCCCGGCCCTGGCCTCGTCCCCGTCGGCGACTGTCTGATCGGGCCCCCGGCCGCCGATCCGCGCGAGCGGAGCGTGCATGCCGCACAGGGGTCGAAACGACGCCGGACCGTCCGGGACGTCGATCCGGGTCTCTTGCCCGAAGCTTGGTGGCTGGCCACTACCAGCCGCTGGCGGACAACCCCGGCGTTGCACCGGAGTCCGACCAAACCGGTTCTCTGCAGTCGGTTCAGAGAACACTTGGAAAACCCTCGATTGTCGTCGCGAGAGGCTTCCAGGTGCTCTCCAGGGGTTTTCACGAATTCCCCTGGACGACCTGGCCGCCACCGGACGAACCGGCGACGGACAAAGCACAACGGGCCAGGCGCCTGCGGCACCCGGCCCGATGCACCGGATGCAATTACTTGATCTCGGCTTCGGCGCCGGCTTCGACCAGCTTCTTGAGGGCGGCGTCGGCGTCGGCCTTGGCAACCGCTTCCTTGACGTTCTTCGGTGCGCCGTCGACCAGGTCCTTGGCTTCCTTCAGGCCGAGGCCGGTCAGCTCGCGGACCGCCTTGATCACCGACACCTTGTTGGCGCCAGCGGCCTTGAGCACGACGTTGAATTCGGTCTGCTCTTCGACCACCGCGGCGGCTGCGCCACCGCCCGCGCCGGCCGGAGCGGCCATTGCAGCGGCCGACACACCGAACTTCTCTTCGATCGCCTTGACCAGGTCGTTGAGTTCCATCACCGACATGCTGTCGAGTGCGCTCAGGAATGCGTCTTTATCGAATGCCATTTTGATTTCCTAACTGGATTGAATTGCGAAGATCGAGCGCGCTGTGCGCTCAGGCAGCCTGTTCGGCCGGTTCCGTCGGTTCGGTCGGTGCGTCGGCAGCAGCGCCTTCGCCACGCTTCTCGGAGATGGCAGCGACCACGCGCGCAAGGCGCGAGACCGGGCTCTGCATCAGGCCGAGCAGCTGCGACAGCAGCACTTCCTTCGACGGGACCGACGCCAGCGCCTTGATGCCTTCGGCGTCGAGCGCCTTGCCGGCATAGGCACCGCCCTTGACGACCAGCTTGTCGTTGGTCTTGGCGAAGTCCGACAGGACCTTCGCCGCAGCCACGGCGTCTTCGGAAAAACCATAGATCAGCGGGCCGACCATGCTCTCCGCGGCCACCTCGAACGGCGTGCCGGTGACAGCGCGACGGGCAAGCGTATTCTTCAGCACGTGAAGATAGACGCCCTTGTCGCGCGCCTGGCGGCGCAGCGTATCGAGGTTGGCAACGGTGAGGCCACGGTATTCAGCCAGCGCGAGCGTCTGCGAGCGCGCCACCTGGGCTGCCACATCCGTCACCACGGTCTGCTTTTCGTTGCGGTTGAGACTCAAGGTCTACTCCTCACATCAGTGCGGCTCGGCTTGCGCCGCCCCGCACACCACGTTCAGCGACCATCCGATCCGGAATTCAATCCTTCTCGGCGGGACCGCCATCTGCGCTGGCGATTAAGCCGACCTTGCGGATCGACACCAGCGGTCTTGGATGACCTGCCGCACCCCGAAAGGAACGGCAACCCACCAAACTCTGTATCACCGGGCGCAGCGCCAGACTCGCGCCAGGCCCGGGTGCCGCGTCAGGCCTGGGCCGACGCGGCGTTGATCGATGCCACGTCGACGCGGGCGCCGATGCCCATCGTCGACGACACCGCGACCTTGCGCAGGTAGATACCCTTGCTGGTCGCCGGCTTGGCCTTGTTCAGCGCCTCGATCAGCGCGCGCAGGTTGCCGATCAGCTTGTCGTCGTCGAACGAACGCAGACCGATCGTGCCGTGCACGATGCCGGCCTTGTCGACCCGGAACTGGACCTGACCGGCCTTGGCATTCTTGACGGCGGTGGCGACGTCGGGCGTCACGGTGCCGACCTTCGGGATTCGGCATCAGGCCGCGCGGGCCGAGGATCTGGCCAAGCGTACCGACGACCCGCATCGTGTCCGGCGAGGCGATCACGACGTCGAAATCCATCTGGCCGGCCTTGATCTTCTCGGCCAGGTCTTCCATGCCGACGATGTCGGCACCGGCGGCCTTGGCTTCTTCGGCCTTGGCGCCCTGGGCGAACACCGCGACACGCTTGGTCTTGCCGGTGCCGTTGGGCATCACGACCGCACCGCGCACGACCTGGTCGGACTTCTTGGCGTCGATGCCGAGCTGCACCGCGACGTCGATCGACTCATCGAACTTGGCGGTGGCACATTCCTTCACGAGCGCGATCGCGTTGTCGAGCGGGATACAGGCGGGTCGACTCGACCTTGCCGGCGAGCGCCTTCTGGCGCTTGGTCAGTTTGGCCATGATCAGACCACTCCTTCCACGAGGATGCCCATCGAACGGGCAGAACCAGCGATCGTGCGCACCGCCGCATCCAGATCGGCTGCGCTCAGATCCTTCATCTTGGTCTTTGCGATTTCCTCGATCTGCTCGCGCGTCATCTTGCCGACCTTCTGCGCGTTCGGCTTCGGCGAGCCCTTGTCGAGCTTGAGCGCCTTCTTGATCAGCACCGTCGCCGGCGGCGTCTTCAGGATGAAGGTGAACGACTTGTCCGCGAACGCGGTGATCACCACCGGCAGCACCAGGCCCGGCTCCATGCTGGAGGTCTGCGCGTTGAACGCCTTGCAGAACTCCATGATGTTCAGGCCGCGCTGGCCGAGTGCCGGGCCGATCGGCGGCGACGGATTGGCTTTGCCTGCAGGAACCTGCAGCTTGATGAAGCCGACAATTTTCTTTGCCATGATTCCAACTCTCATTGAAGGACCGGCCAGGGCCGATCCTCGAGTGCAAACGCCAGGGACTGGTTACCCTGGCTCCTCATGGGGATGTCACGCCTCCCCGGCAACGGACCGGATGGCCGCCGATTCGCATCGGCGGCGAGCCCCGGTCAGGCTCGTGTTCATTGCGTCAGCCCTGTTGCTGGCAGCCGCGCTGCGAGCGACAAGTCCGACCGACGTCAGACCTTCTCGACCTGGCCGAAATCGAGCTCGACCGGCGTTGCCCGCCCGAAGATCGTCACCGACACGCGCACCTTGGACTTGTCGTAGTTGACATCCTCGACCGCACCGTTGAAATCGGTGAACGGACCTTCCTTGACGCGCACCATCTCGCCGACCGACCACTCGACCTTCGGCCGCGGCTTCTCGACGCCTTCCTGCATCTGGTTGACGATCTTGCGCACCTCGGCCTCGGAGATCGGCGACGGCCGGTTCTTCGCGCCGCCGACGAAACCGGTGACCTTGCTGGTGTGCTTGACCAGGTGCCAGCTGTCGTCACCCATCTCCATCTCGACCAGCACGTAGCCGGGGAAGAAACGTCGCTCGGTGACCGACTTCTTGCCGTTCTTCAGCTCGACGACTTCTTCCATCGGCACCAGGATGCGGCCGAACTTGTCCTGCATGCCCGAGCGATCGATGCGCTCGCGCAGATTGCGCTCGACCGCCTTTTCCATGCCGGAATAGGCATGCACCACGTACCAGCGCAGGTTCGGCGGCCGACGGCGCGGCTTCAGCGGGCTGCGCCGGCGGCAGCGCTGTCGCCGACCAGGTTCAGCAGATTTTCATTCGGGTCGCTCATCTTGGGTCCTCAACGCCTCCAACCCAGCACCAGGTCGTACAGCAGCCATTCCAGCGTCTTGTCGGTCAACCACAGGAACAGCGCCATCACCACCACGAAGGCGAAGACATAACCGGTCATCTGCAGCGCTTCCTTGCGGGTCGGCCAGACGACCTTGCGCGCTTCCTTGATCGAATCGCGGCCGTAGGCGATCAGCTGCTTGCCCGGCTCGGACGTGAAGAAGACCGCCACGGCGACGACCATCAGGCCGAGCAGGCGCCAGCACACGCAGCCACAGGTCCTGCCGTCCGAGCACATAGAACACGACCACCGCACCGACCACGAGCAACGCAGCAGATGCCAGCTTGGCCTTGTCGGCGCCGGAATAGACGGTCTCTACAGGTGGATTCGCCATGCTCGATTCGGTTCAATTGCCGGGCGCGAAAGACGCCCGAGTGCGGCCCGAAGACCGCGCCGCACTGCAGCGGCAAAGCCCGCAAGCACCGAGTGCAATTGCGGGCCGGCGATTGCCGGGACCTGAATTCAGACTGCGGTATCGGTCAGCCGTCCGTTGCCACCGAGTGGCAGGGGCGGAGGGCATCGAACCCCCAACCTCTGGTTTTGGAGACCAGCGCTCTGCCAATTGAGCTACGCCCCTGCAGTCTGAAAACCGATCCTCGATGCGGAAATCAGTCGATGATCTTCGCAACCACGCCGGCGCCGACGGTACGGCCGCCTTCGCGGATCGCGAAGCGCAGGCCTTCTTCCATCGCGATCGGGTTGATCAGCTTGACCGTGATGCTGACGTTGTCGCCCGGCATCACCATCTCCTTGTCCTTCGGCAGCTCCACCGCGCCGGTCACGTCGGTCGTGCGGAAGTAGAACTGCGGCCGGTAGTTGTTGAAGAACGGCGTGTGACGCCCGCCCTCTTCCTTGCTCAGCACGTAGATCTCGGCCGTGAAGTGGGTGTGCGGCTTGACCGAACCCGGCTTGCACAGCACCTGGCCACGCTGCACGTCCTCGCGCTTGGTGCCGCGCAGCAGAATGCCCACGTTGTCGCCCGCCTGCCCCTGGTCGAGCAGCTTGCGGAACATCTCCACGCCGGTGCAGGTCGTCTTCTGCGTCGTCGTGATGCCGACGATCTCGATTTCCTCGCCGACCTTGACGATGCCGCGCTCGACCCGGCCGGTCACCACCGTGCCGCGACCCGAGATCGAGAACACGTCTTCCACCGGCATCAGGAACGCACCGTCGACCGCACGCTCGGGCGTCGGGATGTAGCTGTCCAGTGCCTCGGCCAGCTTCATGATCGCGCCTTCGCCCAGCTCGCCCTTGTCGCCTTCCATCGCCAGCTTCGCGCTGCCGTGGATGATCGGCGTCGCATCGCCCGGGAAGTCGTACTTGTCCAGCAGCTCGCGCACTTCCATCTCGACCAGCTCGAGCAGCTCGGCGTCGTCGACCATGTCGCACTTGTTCAGGAACACGATGATGTACGGCACACCGACCTGGCGCGCCAGCAGGATGTGCTCGCGCGTCTGCGGCATCGGGCCGTCAGCGGCCGAGCACACCAGGATCGCGCCGTCCATCTGCGCCGCACCGGTGATCATGTTCTTCACGTAGTCGGCGTGCCCGGGGCAGTCGACGTGCGCGTAGTGGCGGTTCGCCGTCTCGTACTCGACGTGCGCGGTGTTGATCGTGATGCCGCGCGCCTTCTCTTCCGGTGCCGCGTCGATCTGGTCGTAGCCCTTGGCTTCGCCACCGAACTTCGGTCGCCAGCACCGTCGTGATCGCCGCCGTCAGCGTCGTCTTGCCGTGGTCCACGTGACCGATCGTGCCGACGTTCACGTGCGGCTTGGTCCGCTCGAACTTGCCTTTTGCCATTTTTCTCTCCTCGAATTCGAGAGTGAACAGTTGGTTGCTGCTGTTGACTTGGTGCCCATGGCGCGGATCGAACGCGCGACCTCTCCCTTACCAAGGGAGTGCTCTACCACTGAGCCACATGGGCATGCGACCTACCGGTCGACACAGGCATGCGAACTGACGATCGCATGCCTCTGTCGACGCCGCGCCGGCCGACGCAACACCTTCGCACCACGGCGGCAGACAGGATCAGCTGGAGCGGGAGACGGGAATCGAACCCGCGTGATCAGCTTGGAAGGCTGGAGTTCTACCATTGAACTACTCCCGCTCTGAACCCGTGCCCCGCCGCCATGCGGCGAGAATCTGCTTGACTGTCGCGACCTCTCGGCTGCCGATGACTTACGCTTGAAACGCTGCGCTGACTATCGACTTCACTGGTGGAGGAGGCTGGATTCGAACCAGCGTAGGCGTAAGCCAACAGATTTACAGTCTGCCCCCTTTAGCCACTCGGGCACCCCTCCGGCGAGCCCGTGACTATAGCACAGGGTTTGGCGCCCGGACAGGCTGGATCACCGAACGGTCTATCGGGCCCCACTGTTCGAGCACCTGATCGGCCCAGCGCGCGATGCGCTCGGGGGTCGATGCTGCCGCCGGGCATCGAATTGATCGAGCGCTGGCTCAGGTGTCGGGCGTAGGCCACCTCGAGCGTCGGCCGGCGCTGCGCCAGCGCGCGCAGCGCGGCATGCGCCTGTGCGCCGCAGGCGATGACTCGCTCGATTCCCGCGAGTTCACCGGCCAGCCGCGCCAGGTTGTCCGGCACCAGCACCTCGGCCTCGGTCGGCACCGAGCGGCCGGTGAGCGCCGGGTATTCGACCGTCGGCCAGGCATTCGTCACCAGGTAGGCATCACGCGTGCGGCGAACGGAACAGCGCCGGGGCCCGGTGGTGCAGTTCGACCAGCACCCGCGCCAGGTTGGCGCCGGTGCCGGCCGCGCACGGATAGCCCGCGCGCCGCCTCGAAGCGCCCCGGACAGATGAAGACGAAAGCCAGCGTCGCGCCCGGGCAGGGCTGGCAGTGCGGCGTGGTGACGCCGGAGCCGGTCGCGCTCACCGGAACAGCTCGGCGAGCGCAGCCCCCGGATCGGCTGCCCGCATGAAGGCCTCGCCGACCAGAAAGGCATTGACCCCGGCCGAGCGCATGCGTGCCACGTCGGCAGCGATCGAGGATGCCGCTCTCGGTGACCGGCAGCCGATCGGGCGGCAATCCGCGGCAGCAGGTCGAGCGTGGTCGCCAGGTCGACATCGAAGCTGCGCAGATTGCGGTTGTTGATGCCGATCAGCGGCGTGCGCAGGCGCAGCGCGCGCGTCGAGTTCGGCGCCGTCGTGCGACTCGACCAGCACCGCCATGCCGAGCTCCGCCGCCTGGGCCTCGAGCTCGGCCATCAGCCCCGGATCGAGGCAGGCGACGATCAGCAGGATGCAATCGGCCCCGATCGCCCGCGCCTCGTAGACCTGGTAGGCGTCGACCACGAAATCCTTGCGCAGCACCGGCAGCGCACAGGCGGCGCGCGCTGCCTGCAGGTAGGCAGCCGAACCCTGGAAGAAGCGTTCGTCGGTCAGCACGCTCAGGCAGGCCGCGCCGCCCGCGGCATAGCTGGCGGCGATGTCGGCCGGGCGGAAATCGGCGCGCAGCACGCCCTTGCTCGGGCTGGCCTTCTTGACCTCGGCAATCACGGCGGCACGGCCGGCGCCGATCATGCGCCTGCAGTGCGGCGGTGAAGTCGCGTTGCCCGCCCAGCGACTCGGCATCGCGCCGCAGCGACGCCAGGTCGCGATGCCGCCGCGCCGCAGCGACTTCGTCGCGCTTGACCTCGACGATCTTCTGCAGCATGTCGCTCATCGGGTCGCTCCAGCCAGGGCCTTGGTGCGCTCGACGAACTGCGGTCAGCTTGGCACGTGCGCGCCCGCTGGTGATCGCCTCGCGCGCCAGTGCGATGCCGGCGGCCATCGTCGGCGCGACATTGGCCGCGTACAGCGCCACGCCGGCGTTGAGCAGCACGATGTCGCGCGGCGGGCCGGGCTGGTCGTCGAGCACCGCGAGCAGCATCGCCTTCGACTGCTGCGGTGTCTCCACCCGCAGCGCGCGGTTGCTCGCCATCGTCAGGCCGAAATCCTCGGGATGGACCTCGTATTCGGTGATCGCGCCGTCCTTGAATTCGCCGACCATCGTCGCCGCGCCGAGCGAGACCTCGTCCATGCCGTCGCGGCCGTAGACCACCACCGCATGCTCGGCGCCGAGGCGCTGCAGCGCGCGCACCTGGATGCCGACCAGGTCGGGGTGGAACACGCCCATCAGGATGTTCGGCGCCGACGCCGGATTGGTCAGCGGGCCGAGGATGTTGAAGATCGTGCGCACGCCGAGTTCCTTGCGCACCGGCGCGACATTCTTCATCGCCGGATGGTGGTTCGGCGCGAACATGAAGCCGATGCCGGTGTCGGCGATGCAGCGCGCGATCGCCGCTCGGCGTCAGACCGATGGCCGCACCCAGCGCTTCCAGCACATCGGCACTGCCGGACTTGCTCGAGACGCTGCGGTTGCCGTGCTTGCTGACCCGCGCCCCGGCCGCGGCGGCGACGAACATGCTGCAGGTCGAGATGTTGAAGGTGTGCGAGCCGTCGCCACCGGTGCCGACGATGTCGACCAGGTGCGTGCGGTCGGCCACCTCGACCCGGTTCGAGAACTCGCGCATCACCTGCGCGGCGGCGGTGATCTCGCCGATCGTCTCCTTCTTGACGCGCAGCCCGACCAGCAGCGCCGCCATCATCACCGGCGACATCTCGCCGCTCATGATGCGGCGCATCAGCGCCAGCATCTCGTCGTGGAAGATCTCGCGGTGCTCGATCGTGCGGGTCAGCGCCTCGGTGTCGGTGATCGGCATGTCTCGGCTCCTACAGGGTGGTGCGCAGGATGCGGATGGCCTGCTCGATATCGTCGTCGCTCAGGTCGAGGTGGGTGACCAGGCGCAGCCGGTACAGCCCGGTGCACAGCACGCCGGCGGCGCGCAGCCGCTCGACCACGCCGGCGGCGCGCTCGGGCGCCAGGTCGACGAACACCATGTTGGTCTGCGGCGCCTCGACCGTCACGCCGGGCAGGTCGCGCAGGCCGTCGGCCAGCCGGCGCGCGCGCGCATGGTCGTCGGCCAGCCGCTCGACGTGGTGATCGAGCGCATGCGAGGCGGCCGCGGCGAGCACGCCGGCCTGGCGCATGCCGCCGCCGAGCATCTTGCGCAGCCGGCGCGCGCGCGCGATCAGCTCGGCCGAGCCGCACAGCGCCGAGCCGACCGGCGCGCCGAGGCCCTTGCTGAAGCACACCGAGACGCTGTCGAACGGCGCGGCGATGCGCGCTGCCGCGCTGGATGCGGATCGCCGCCGGCGGCGACCGCGGCATTGAACAGCCGCGCGCCGTCGAGGTGCGTGGCCAGGCCGCGTCGCGCCGCGCCAGCGCGCAGGCGGCGTCGAGATAGGCGCGGATCGAGCACCTTGCCGCCCCAGGTGTTCTCGAGCGCGAGCAGCCGGGTGCGTGCGAAGTGGATGTCGTCGGGCTTGATCGCCGCGGCGATCTCGTCGAGCGCGATCGTGCCGTCGGCGCTGCTGCGGCAGCGGCTGCGGCTGGATGCTGCCGAGCACCGCCGCGCCGCCGCCTTCCCAGCGGTAGGTGTGCGCCATCTGGCCGACCAGGTATTCGTCGCCGCGCTCGCAATGCGCCATCAGCGCGCACAGGTTGGCTCTGCGTGCCGCTGGGCACGAACAGCGCCGCCTCCTTGCCGAGCAGCGCGGCGATGCGCCGCTGCAGCGCATCGACGGCTCGGGTCGTCGCCGAAGACATCGTCGCCGACCTCGGCCTGCGCCATCGCAGCGCGCATCGCCGCCGTCGGCCGGGTCACGGTGTCGCTGCGCAGGTCGATCGCGCGCATCAGCCGCCCCGCCGCGACAGGTCGAGGAAGTTCTTCAGCATCGCATGGCCGTGCTCGGTCAGGATCGATTCGGGGTGGAACTGCACCCCTTCGAGCGGCGTCGCGCCGCCGGCGAGCGCGCGGTGCCGCACGCCCATGATCTCGCCGTCGGCGGTGCGTCGAGGTGATCTCGAGCTCGGCCGGCAGCGACTCGCGCTCGATCGCCAGCGAGTGGTAGCGGATCACGCTGGAAGCGCTGCGGCAGCCCGCTGTAGACACCCTGGCCGTCGGTCTCGATCTCGCTGCTCTTGCCGTGCATCTGCACCTGGGCGCGCACACCTTGCCGCCGAGCGCGGCGCCGATCGCCTGGTGCCCGAGGCACACGCCGAGGATCGGCAGCCGGCCGGTGAAGTGGCGGATCGCCTCGATGCAGATGCCGGCCTCGGCCGGCGAGCACGGCCCGGGCGACAGCACGAGCTGATCCGGCTTCAGATCGGCAATGCCCTCGAGCGTGATCTCGTCGTTGCGGAACACGCGCACCTCCTCGCCGAGCTCGCCGAAATACTGCACCAGGTTGAAGGTGAAGCTGTCGTAGTTGTCGATCATCAGCAGCATGTCAGAAGCCCTCCTCGACCAGCTCCGCAGCGCGGATCAGCGCCCGCGCCTTGGCTTCGGTCTCCTTCCATTCGAGCTCGGGCACCGAATCGGCCACCACGCCGGCGGCCGCCTGCACATACAGGGTCGAGTCCTTGACGATGCCGGTGCGGATCGCGATCGCCACGTCCATGTCGCCGGCAAAGCTCAGGTAGCCGCAGGCGCCGCCGTAGATGCCGCGCTTGACCGGCTCGAGCTCGTCGATGATTTCCATCGCCCGCACCTTCGGCGCGCCCGACAGCGTGCCGGCCGGGAAGGTCGCGCGCAGCACGTCGAGGCTGGTCGTGCCCGGCTTGAGCAGCCCTTCGACATTGCTGACGATGTGCATCACGTGCGAATAGCGCTCGACCGCGAAGGCCTCGGTCACCTTGACGCTGCCGGTCTGCGCGATGCGGCCGATGTCGTTGCGCGCCAGGTCGATCAGCATCAGGTGCTCGGCGCGCTCCTTCGGATCGGCCGAGAGCTCGGTCTCGAGCGCCTTGTCCTGCTCGGGCGTCGCGCCGCGCGGACGGGTGCCGGCGAGCGGCCGGATCGTCACCTTCTCGGCCATCGGGCGTCTGCTCCTGGCGCACCAGGATCTCCGGCGACGCGCCGACGATCTGGAAATCGCCCATGTCGTAGAAGTACATGTAGGGCGACGGGTTGAGCGAGCGCAGCGCGCGGTACAGGCTGAGCGGGCTCTCGGTGTAGCGCTTCTTCAGCCGCTGGCCGACCTGCACCTGCATCATGTCGCCGGCGGCGATGTACTCCTTGGCGCGCAGCACCGCAGCGATGTAGTCGGCCTTGGCGAATTCGCGCTCGACGCCGTGCGACTGGCCGCGCCGGACCGCCGGCGCGGTGACGCTGTACTTGAGCTTGTCGCCGAGTTCGGCAAGCCGCCGCTTGGCGCTGAAATAGGCTTCGGACTGCTGCGGATCGGCATAGACGATCAGGTACAGCCGGCCCGACAGGTTGTCGATCACCGCCAGCTCCTCGCACTGCAGCAGCATGATGTCGGGCGTGTCGATGCCGCCGGTCTTGTCCGTGCCGGCCAGCCGCGGCTCGATGTAGCGCACCGCGTCGTAGCCGAAGTAGCCGGCCAGGCCGCCGCAGAAGCGCGGCAGCCCGGGGCGCAGCGCGACCTTGAAGCGTTGCTGGTAGCGTGCGATGAAGTCGAGCGGATTGCCGTCGTCGGTCTCGACCACCACGCCGTCGGTGACGACCTCGGTGCGCATGCCGGTCGAGCGCAGCAGCGTGCGCGCCGGCAGGCCGATGAACGAGTAGCGGCCGAAGCGCTCGCCGCCGACGACCGACTCGAGCAGGAAGCTGTTGCGTCCGCCGCCAGCGCCATAGGCCAGCTTCAGGTACAGCGACAGCGGCGTCTCGAGGTCGGCGAAGGCCTCGGCGATCAGCGGGATGCGGTTGTGGCCCTGAGCGGCCAGGCTCTTGAATTCGAGTTCGGTGATCACGGTTCAGGGCCCTCCACGGCCCGCGGCACGCCGCTCGACGGGCGCGCCGGACATATCCGGGACAAATCTGGTGGTGGAGCCGCCGCGGCGACGCCGTCGCGGACGGTCGTGGCAGGCGGACGGCAAGCGGCAGCGCGTGAGGGCCACGCGCGGCGCGGCGCGCACGCCTCAGCGGCGGAGCAATGGGCTGCGCCAGGGCCAGGCTCCCCGGTCGGGCGACCTGCTGTCGTGCTTGCGGGGGCTGAACATGGCAAAAAGTGTAGCAGGCCGAACCGCCCGCCCTCAGTCGAGCGGCAGTTCGTCGAGGCGGTCGATCACGCCATCGCAGTCGACCTCGTGCACCGGCTGGCCGTGGTTGTAGCCATAGCTGACCAGCCACACCGGGCAGCCGGCGGCGCGCGCGGCGAGCGCATCGTTGCTGCTGTCGCCGAGCATCAGCGTCGCGACGCGGCGCGGTGCCGAGCGCGGCGCAGGTCATCTGCAGCGGCAGCGGGTCGGGCTTCTTGCGCTCGAAGGCATCGCCGCCGAACAGCTGGCGTGAAGTAGCCGTCGAGCCGCTTGGCGTGCAGCAGGTCGCGCGCGAAGGCGGTCGGCTTGTTGGTCAGGCAGGCAAGCGCCCAGCCCTGCCGCGCGCAGCCGCTCGAGCGCCTCGACCACGCCCGGGTAGACCTCGGCATGCTGGCCGTTGACCCGCCGGTAGTGATGCTGGTAGCTGTCCCAGGCGGCGTCGTACAGCGCCGCGCGGCGCCGACACGTTCAGCCAGCGTGCGGCGGATCAGGTGCTCCGAACCCTTGCCGACGGTGCGCGCGATGAAGCGCGCGGTCGACCGGCGGCAGCCCGAGCTCGGCCGCCACCGCATCCAGCGCCACCTTGAAATCGCCCACCGTATCGACCATCGTGCCGTCGAGATCGACGATCGCCGCGCGGACAGCGGCGTCGATCCGTGCCGCTGCGCCCTGTCACCGCGCCAGCTCGGCGCGCATCGCGTCGATCACGCGGCGATAGTCGGGCTGGCCGAAGATCGCGCTGCCGGCGACGAAGGTATCGGCGCCGGCATCGGCGATGCGCCGGATGTTGTCGATCTTCACGCCGCCGTCGATCTCGAGCCGGATCTCGCGGCCGGTCGCGGCGCGATGGGCATCGATGCGCGCGCCGCGCCTGTTCGAGCTTGCGCAGCGCGGCTCGATGAAGCTCTGGCCGCCGAAGCCCGGGTTGACGCTCATGATCAGCACCAGGTCGACCTTGTCGATCACCCAGTCGAGCACGTCGAGCGGCGTCGCCGGATTGAACACCAGCCCGGCCTGGCAGCCCTCGGCGCGGATCACCTGCAGGCTGCGGTCGACGTGCGCGCTCGCCTCCGGGTGGAAGCTCACCAGGTCGGCGCCGGCGCGGCAGAACGCCTGCGCCAGCGCATCGACCGGCTGCACCATCAGGTGCACGTCGATCGGCACCTTCGCCCCCGGCGCGTCGACCGCATGCTTGCGCAGCGCCTCGCAGATCATCGGGCCGAAGGTCAGGTTCGGCACGTAATGGTTGTCCATCACGTCGAAGTGGATCCAGTCGGCGCCGGCATCGATCACCGCCTGCACCTCGTCGCCGAGGCGGGCGAAGTCGGCCGACAGCAGGCTCGGCGCGATGCGGTAGGCCGGCGTGCCGGCAGCACGCGCCGGGATGGGCTCGGATCGGACTCGGTCATCGCCGGATTCTAGAATCGCGCCATGGCCCATCCCGAATTCACCTGCACGGTCGCCGTGCGCCACCTGCCCGAGCAATCGGATCCGGCCGGCGGGCAGCATGCCTTCGCCTACACGGTGACGATCCGCAACACCGGCGACATCACCGCCCAGCTGGTCGCGCGCCACTGGATCATCACCGATGCCAACAACCACACCGAGGAGGTCCGCGGGCTGGCGGTGGTCGGTCATCAGCCGGTGCTCAAGCCGGGCGAGAGCTTCGACTACACCAGCTGGACGCGCATCGAGACGCCGCAGGGCACGATGCGCGGCACCTTCTTCTGCATGACCGAGGATGCGCACGCCGTTCGATGCGCCGATCCGCGAATTCGGCCTGACCGCTGGCGTCGGCGCTGCACTGAGCCGCACGGCCGCCGATGGTCACGGCTGCTCGTCGTCGGGGTCGACGCGCTCGCCGTGGCGGCGGCCGGAGAACATCGTCCACCACACGATCAGCACCAACAGACAACCGGCGCCGAGCGCCTCGAGCACGATGATCAGCATTCTCCACTTCCTGCAGCGGCCGCGGCGCCTATGCACCGGCGCTCGCAGCGGCGATTCTAGGTCTGCTCGCCGGCTGCGCCGGTACCCCGCCGCCGCTGATCGAGGCGCCGCTGCAGCCCGCCGCAGCCGCCACCGGCAGTGCGGCCACCGCTGCAGCCGTCGTGCCACCGGCGGCGGTGGCGGTGCCGGAGGAGGTGCTGCTGCGCGCCCAGTCGCGCTGGGTCGCCGCCGACTGGGCCGACCTGCCGGGCTGGAACGGCGACCGCGTCAGCGAACTGTGGCCGACGCTGCTCGCCGGCTGCGAGCGCCCGGCTGCCGGCTGGGCCGCGCTCTGCGCGCAGGCGCGCGCCGCCGCGCCGATGAACGACATCCAGATTCGCGGCTGGCTGCAGCAGCGGCTGCGCCCCTACCGCGTCGAAAGCATCGAAGGCAGTCCGACCGGGCTGATCACCGGCTATTTCGAGCCGCTGATCGAGGCGACGCCGACTGCCGCGCGGCGCGATGCGCGTGCCGCTGTACCAGGCGCCGAGCGATCTGCTGACGCGCAAGCCGTACTGGACGCGCCAGCAGATCGACACCCTGCCGGCGGCGCAGGCCAGCCTGCGCGGGCGCGAGCTGGCCTATGTCGCCGATCCGCTGGATGCGCTGATCCTGCAGATCCAGGGCTCGGGCCGACTGGCCCTGACCGAGGCCGACGGCAGCCGGCGCCTGGTCCGGGCCGCCTTCGCCGGCCACAACGACCTGCCCTACCGGTCGGTCGGCCGCTGGCTGATCGACCAGCGCGAACTGCGCGCCGAACAGGCCTCCTGGCCGGGCATCAAGGCCTGGGCGCGCGCCAACCGACACCGCATCAACGAGATGCTGTGGGCCAATCCGCGGGTCGTCTTCTTCCGCGAGGAGCCGCTGCCCGATCCCGACGCTCGGGCCGCGCGGGGCGCAGGGTGTGCCGCTGACGCCGGGGCGCTCGATCGCGGTCAACCCGCAGAGCGTGCCGTACGGCACGCCGGTCTGGCTCGACACCACCGAGCCGCTGACGCAGCACGCCGCTGCAGCGCCTGGTGATGGCGCAGGACACCGGCAGCGCGATCACCGGCGCGGTGCGCGCCGACTACTTCTGGGGCTGGGGCGACCATGCCGAGCAGCAGGCCGGCCGCATGAAGCAGTCGCTGCGGATGTGGGTGCTGTGGCCGCGCTGACGGCGCGGCTTGACGGGCAGAATCGACGCAGCCGTTCCACGGTCGCGAACGGCGCAGCAGACGGAGGCAGGCGATGAATGCATGGGTTCCATCGATTGGCGGCAGCGCCGCGCTGCTGCTGGCCTGCGGCGCCGCACTGCCGCTCGACGCCGGTGCGGCCGGCCGACACGCCGGCGCAGCGGCACAGCCGCCAGTGCCGGTGCACGCCGGCCACCGGCATGGCGCGCCACACCCCCAGCGTGGCCACGGTCACGGGTACGGCCACGGGTACGGGTACGGCTGGGGCGGCGTCGCGCTCGGCATCGGCCTGGGGGCGCTGCTGCTGAGCCGGCCCTGGGGGCCGCGGGTCATCGATCCGCCGCAGCCGGTGCCCGTCGAGCCGGCGCTGCCGCCGACGCATCCTCATGCCGATGGCATGCCGGTGCCGCCGCGCGAGCCGGTGATCCACCCGAGCCACGGTCAGGGCGCCGGACATCTCGAAGCCGATCGGCAGGCGTGCAACCGCTGGGCCACCACCCAGCCCGCGGCGCTGGCCGATGCCGGCGACTTCCACCGCACCACACTGGCCTGCCTCGAAAGCCGCGGCTACACCGTCCGATGAACAGCACCACGCCAGGCCGCGACAGCGGGTTGCGGCTCGACGGCCGACGCGTGCTGATCACGCAGGCCGACGATTTCATGGGGCCGGCGTTGTGCGCGGTCTTCGCGCGGCTGGGTGCCGAGGTGATCGCCGACCGGAACCGGCTCGGCGACGATGCCGATCTGCCGGCGCGGATCGTTGCCGCGGCCGGCCCGCTCGATGCGGTCGTCGCCCACCTCGCGCTGCCCGCGCCGACCTCGAGCGTCGAACAGGTCGACGACGCGCAATGGCGCGAGCTGTTCGCGCACATGGTCGACCCGCTGCCGCGGTTGCTGCGCGCGGTGGTGCCGCAGATGCGCGAACGCGGCGGCGGCCGCTTCCTCGTCATGGGCAGCGCATCGGCACTGCGCGGCATGAAGCGCACCTCGGGCTACAGTGCCGCCCGCGGCGCCCAGCTCGCCTGGGTGCAGGCGGTCGGCGTGGAGCTCGCGCCGCTGAAGATCCGGGTCAATGCGATCGCCCAGAACTTCGTCGACAACCTGACCTACTTCCCGCCGGAGGTGCAGGCCGACCCGCGCTTCCAGGAGCGACTGAGGCGCGAGGTTCCGCTCGGCCGGCTGGTCTCGGCGCAGGAGGATGCGCAGTTCGCGGCCTACCTGTGCAGCGATGCCGCCGACTGCTTCGTCGGTCAGGTCTTTCCGGTCAGCGGCGGCTGGGCGGTGCGCTGAAACCCGCCGCCGCGAACCCACCTGTCGCACCATGTCCAAGCTGTTCGAACCGCTCGAGATCGGCCGCCTGAAGCTCGCCAACCGGATCGCGATCGCGCCGATGTGCCAGTACTCGGCGCTCGACGGCACGCCGGGCGACTGGCACCTGATCCACCTCGGCCACCTGGCGCTGTCCGGTGCCGCGTTGCTGATCATCGAGGCGACCGCGGTATCGGCGCAGGGCCGGATCTCGCCCGGCGATCTGGGTCTGTACAGCGACGCCAACGAGGCCGGGATGGCGCGCGTGCTCGACGCGGTGCGGGCGCACTCGCCGATCGCGGTGGCGATGCAGCTCGGCCACGCCGGTCGCAAGGGGTCGAGCCGGGCGCCGTGGGACGGTGGCACGCAGATCGCGCCCGATGACCCGCCAGGCTGGCAGACGGTGGCGCCGTCGGCGCTGCCGCACGCGGCGGGCGAACACGCACCGGCCGCGCTCGACGCCGCCGGGCTGCGCCGGGTGCGCGACGATTTCGTCGCCGCCGCCGTCCGCGCGGCTCGCATCGGCGTCGATGCGATCGAGATCCATGCGGCGCACGGCTACCTGCTGCACCAGTTCCTGTCGCCGCTGGCGAATCGACGCGACGATGCCTATGGCGGCAGCCTGGAAGGCCGGATGCGCTTTCCGCTCGAAGTCTTCGACGCGGTGCGCGCCGCTTTCCCGGCCGAGCGTCCGGTGTGGGTGCGGATCTCGGCCACCGACTGGGTCGATGGCGGCTGGAACCTGGACGGGACGATCGCCCTGTCGCATGCGCTCCAGGCACGCGGCTGTGCCGCGGTCCACGTCACCACCGGCGGCGTGTCGCCGGCGCAGGCGATCCAGCTCAGGCCCGGCTACCAGGTGCCGTTTGCGCAGCGGGTGCGGGCCGAGGTCGGGCTGCCGACGATCGCGGTCGGCCTGATCACCGAACCCGAGCAGGCCGAATCGATCATCGCCGATGGCGAGGCCGACATGGTCTCGCTGGCGCGCGCCATGCTCTACGACCCGCGCTGGCCATGGCACGCCGCCGCCCGTCTCGGCGCGCAGGTGCAGGTGCCGCGCCAGTACTGGCGCTGCCAGCCGCGTGGGTACCCGGACCTGTTCGAAGGCGCCTCGTTCGGCCAGCGCTGATCAGCGCAGCGACTAGGTCAGCGACCGCAGCAGGTCGTGCAGCCAGAGCGAGGTCTGACCCGCACCTTCGGTGACGAAGGCGGCGACGGTGCGGCCACCGAGCGGGTAGCTGCTGCCCGGCTCGACATCGGCCGCCGGCTGCTCGGCCGTGGCGGTATCGAACAGGCGCGACCAGGCTCGCCCCGCGCGGCAGCGGCGGCAGCACGAAGTCGACGTCCTCGTGCCAGGCATTGAACAGCAGCAGCACGCTGGCATCGGTGCCGGGACGGGGTATCGACGACACGCGGGCGCGCCCGTCGAACAGCACGCCCAGGCTGCGCACATGCGGATCGTCCCACTGCTCGGGCGTCATCTCGTCGCCCTCGGGCGTCAGCCAGGTGACGTCCTTGTAGCCCTGGTCCTCGGCGTCGACGCCGGTCAGGAAGCGGTTGCGCCGCAGCACCGGCAGTTCGCGGCGCAGCCTGAGCAGGCGGCGTGACGAAGCGCTGCAGCTGGCTGGTCGCGCTCGTCGATGCCCTCCCAGTCGACCCACGAGATCTCGTTGTCCTGGCAGTAGGCGTTGTTGTTGCCCTGCTGGCTGCGGCCGAACTCGTCTCCGGCCAGCAGCATCGGCGTGCCCTGCGACACCAGCAGCGTGGCCAGCAGGTTGCGCTGCTGGCGTCGCCCGCAGCTCGAGGATCTGCGCGATCGTCGGTCTCGCCCTCGGCGCCGCAGTTCCACGACCGGTTGTCCGAATGCCCGTCGCGGTTGTCCTCGCCGTTGGCCTCGTTGTGCTTGTCGTTGTAGCTCACCAGATCGGCCAGCGTGTAGCCGTCGTGCGCGGTCAGGAAGTTCACGCTCGCCCACGGCCGCCGGCCGCGGTGGTTGAACTGATCGCCGCTGCCGGTCAGGCACCCGGCCAGCGCCGACACCAGCCCCTCGTCGCCCTTCCAGTACGCGCGCACCGTGTCGCGGTAGCGGTCGTTCCACTCCGCCCAGCCGGGCGGGAAGTGGCTGAACTGGTAGCCGCCCGGGCCGCAGTCCCACGGCTCGGCGATCAGCTTCACGCTCGACAGCACCGGATCCTGCCGGCAGCTGTCGAGGAAGCCGCCGCCTTCGTCGAAGCCGTAGGGCTCGCGCGCGAGGATCGTCGCCAGGTCGAACCGGAAGCCGTCCACCCGCATCTCGGTCACCCAGTAGCGCAGGCTGTCGGTGACCATCTGCAGCACCCGCGGGTGGCTCAGGTTGACCGTGTTGCCGGTGCCGGTGTCGTTGATGTAGTAGCGCGGCTCGTCGGGCATCAGCCGGTAGTAGCTCGCGTTGTCGATGCCCTTGAACGACAGCGTCGGGCCGAGCTCGTTGCCCTCGGGCGTGTGGTTGTAGACCACGTCCATGATCACCTCCAGCCCGTGCTCGTGGAAGCGGTCGACCATGCGCTTGAACTCGTCGATCGACGGCTCGTGCTGGTATTCGCGGATGCAGCGCGAAGAAGCCGAGCGTGTCGTAGCCCCAGTAGTTCTTCAGCCCCTTCTCGAGCAGGAACGGCTGCGAGACGAACATCTGGACCGGCAGCAGCTCCACGCTGGTCACGCCGAGCTCGCGGATGTGGCGCAGCACCTCGTCGTGCGCCATGCCGGCGAAGGTGCCGCGCAGGTGCTCGGGCACCGCCGGGTGGCGCATCGTGAAGCCGCGCAGGTGCGTCTCGTAGAAGACGGTGCGGTCCCACGGCACGCGCACGCCCGGCGCTCTGGCTTCCACTCGAAGCGCGAATCCACCACCACGCACTTGGGCACCAGGTGCGCGCTGTCGCGGGTGTCGAAGCTCAGGTCCGCATCCGGATGCCCCACCGTGTAGCCGAACAGCTCGTCGCCCCACTTGAGCTCGCCCATGTGCGCCTTGGCATACGGGTCGAGCAGCAGCTTGTTGGGGTTGAAGCGGTGGCCCTGCTCGGGCTGGTACGGGCCGTGCACCCGGTAGCCGTAGCGCGCGCCAGGCTTCGACGCCCGGAATGAAGCCGTGCCACACCTCGTCGGTGTACTCCGGCAGCGCCACCCGCGCGATCTCGCGCTCGCCGGCCTCGTCGAACAGGCACACCTCGACCTTGCGTCGCGTGCGCCGAGAACAGCGCAAAGTTCACGCCCTCGCCGGTGTAGGTCGCGCCACGCAGGTGCGGCGAGCCTTCCTGCAGCGTCTTCGCATCGATCATGGTGTCCCCATCCGTCTGGCTTCGAACGCCGATTGTGACCGCAGCACGCGGCGCGGCACTCCCGGCCGGCGCGCTGGTTCAACCGCTGTGCTCGACCGCGCCGGCCGCTCGCCCGAGTCGCCCGAGTGCGCGATCTCCTGCACCGGCAGCGACAGCAGGCGTGCGGTATTGACCAGCGCCATGTGCGTCAGCGCCTGTGGAAAATTGCCGAGCATCTCGCCGCTGCCGGGCTCGATCTCCTCGGCCAGCAGACCGACATCGTTGCAGTAGCCGAGCAGCTTTTCGAACAGTGCGGTCGCCTCGTCGTGGCGCCCGATCACTGCCAGGCTGTCGGCGAGCCAGAAGCTGCACGGCAGGAAGGCGCCTTCACCCGGCGGCAGGTCGTCGACACCGCTCGAGGTGGCATAGCGCAGCACCAGCACGCCGTTCGACAGTTCGCGCCGGACCGCATCGACCGTCGCGATGACGCGCGGATCATCGTGCGGCAGGAAGCCGACCAGCGGGATCAGCAGCAGGCTGGCGTCGAGTTCGGTCGTGCCGTAGTGCTGCACGAAGCTGTTGCGCTGCCGGTCGAAGCCCGCTTCACAGACCTGGCGATGGATGGTGTCGCGCAGCTCGCGCCAATGCTCGACCGGACCTTCGAGCCCGAAGCGTTCCACCGCCTTGACCGCGCGGTCGAACGCCACCCAGGCCATCACCTTCGAATGCGTGAAATGGCGCCGCGGGCCGCGGATCTCCCAGATGCCTTCGTCCGGTTCCTGCCAGTGCTCGGCGAGGTAGTCGAGCATGCGCCCGCTGCAACTGCCATGAGCGCTCGCGAGGCGGCAGTCCGGCGGCACGCGCCAGGTGCAGCGTGTCCATCACCTCGCCGTAGACGTCGAGCTGGAACTGCACCGCCGCTGCATTGCCGACGCGCACCGGCGCCGCCCCGCCATAGCCGGGCAGCCAGCCGAGCTCGACCTCGTCGAGCCGGCGCTCGCCGGTCACGCTGTACAGGATCTGCATGTCGGCCGGACTGCCGGCCACCGCGCGCAGCAGCCATTCACGCCAGGCCACCGCCTCGCTCTGGTAGCCGGCGAGCAGCAGCGCGTTGAGCGTGAAGGTGGCATCGCGCAGCCAGCAGTAGCGGTAGTCCCAGTTGCGAACGCCGCCGCGCTGCTCGGGCAGCGATGTCGTCGGCGCGGCGACGATGCCGCCGGTCTGGCCGAAGGTCAGCGCCTTGAGCGTGATCAGCGAACGCACCACCTGGTCGCGCCAGCGCCCTTCGATAGGTACAGCGCCCCGACCATTCGAGCCAGTGCGTCGAGCGTGTCGCGCAGCGCCTGCTCGGCGTCGACCGGCGCCGCGGACCGCCTCGTGCGAGGCCCGGTGGTGCAGCATGAACGGAATGCGCTCGCCAGCCGACGACCTCGAAACTCGCCACCGTCGTCAGGTCGTCGTCCGTGGGTTTCGACCGGCGTGTCGAGCACCAGGCGATCGGGCCCGGCGGTGGCGAGCAGCGAACTGCCGACACGCTCGACCCACGGCACGACCGAGCCGTAGTCGAAGCGGATGACGAGTTCCATCTCCATCGCGACCGTGCCGCGCAACCCCTCGACGATGCGCACGCACATCCGAGTCGGGATCGCCGATCGGCATCAGGTCGATCAGCCGCACCGCGCCCTCGTCGGTCTCGAAATCGGTCTCGAGCACCAGCGTCCCCTCGACGGTAGCGGCGCGATACGCTGCGCACCGCGGCCCGCGGCGCGATCTGCCAGTGCCCGTGTTCGGGTCCGCCGAGCAGCGCGGCAAAGCAGGCCGGTGAATCGAAGCGCGGCACGCACATCCAGTCGATCGAACCGTTGTTGCCGACCAGTGCGGCGGTGTGGCAGTCGCCGATCAATCGCGTAGGCGCCGATCGGCAGGCAATCGCGCGCCGGCGGCTGTTCCTTCGCCTCGTGGCCTGGCAGATCGGTCGGGTGCTCGCGGGCGAATCGGTTCATGCGGCTGGCTCCTTCTGACGCCCGATGATGCCGCACGATCGGCGGCCTCACGGGGCTCGGTTATGCTGGCCTGCCACATTCCGGAGCACTCCCATGACAGTCGAATCCTTTGATGCGATCGTCGTCGGCGCCGGTCAGGCCGGGCCGTCGATTGCCGAGCGCTGCGCCAAAGAAGGTCTGCGCACCGCGATCGTCGAACGCCATCGGTTCGGCGGCACCTGTGTCAATGTCGGCTGCACGCCGACCAAGGCCTGGGTCGCCAGCGCACGCGCCATCCACCAGGCGCGGCGCGGCGACGAATTCGGTTTCGGCGGCTGCGAGGTGCGTGTCGACATGGCGCGCATCAAGGCGCGCAAGGACCAGATCGTTGCCAAGTCGCGCGACGGTGTCGAGGACTGGATGCGCAAGCTCGACCGGGTCGAGGTGATCACCGGCCATGCGCGCTTCGTCGCCCACGGCACGCTCGAGATCGACGGGCGCCGCATCCAGGCACCGAAGATCTTCCTGAATGTCGGGTGCGCGCGCATCGCGGCCCGAGCTGCCGGGCATCGACGATGTGCCGACGCTCGACAACGTCTCGATCCTCGAACTCGACCGCGTGCCCGAGCACCTGGCGATCGTCGGCGGCAGCTACATCGGCCTCGAGTTCGCGCAGATGTTCCGCCGCTTCGGCGCCGAGGTGACGGTGATCGAACAGGCCGATCGCCTGCTGTCGCGCGAGGACGTGGACATCTCGGACGGCATCCGCGACATCCTCGAGGCCGAGGGCATCCGCTTCGAGCTGGGCGCCGAGTGCATCTCGCTGGCGCGTGCCGGACGAGCACATCGAGGTCGGCTCGCGCTGCGGTGACGAGGACCGCCCGGTGCGGGCCAGCCAGGTGCTGCTCGCCGTCGGCCGGCGCCCGAATACCGACGACCTCGGCCTCGACGCGGTGGGCATCCGCACCGACGACAAGGGCTACATCGAGGTCGACGACCAGTGCCGCACCAGCGTCGACGGGGTGTGGGCGGTCGGCGACTGCAATGGCCGCGGTGCCTTCACGCACACTGCCTACAACGACCACGAGATCGTCGTTGCCAACCTGTTCGACGACGATCCGCGCCGGCTCTCCGACCGCATCGAGACCTACGCGCTCTACATCGATCCGCCGCTCGGGCGGATGGGATTGAGCGAACAGCAGGCACGCGAGAGCGGGCGCGAACTGCTGTGCGCGACGCTGCCGATGCAGCGCGTCGGGCGGGCACGCGAGATGAGCGAAACCCAGGGCTTCATGAAGGTGGTCGTCGATGCGCGAGAGCCGGCAACTGCTCGGCGCGGCGATCCTCGGCGTCCGCGGCGACGAGGTGGTGCACTCGCTGCTCGACATGATGTATGCGAAGCAGCCGTACACCGTGATCTCGCGCGCGGTGCACATTCACCCGACGGTGAGCGAGCTCGTGCCGACGCTGCTGCAGAAGTTGTAGCCGGCTCGCGTCAGCCGCCGCGGGCGCCCGCGCCACCCGCGCGGGCCGGACGCCTGCGGCAGGCCTCAGCCCGGCTTCCTCGGCCCGACCACGGCGAACATCGCCTGCTGCGGATCGAGCGCATTGATGATCCAGCTGCCGCCCGGCACTTCCATCGGACCGTTGACGATCTGCCCGCCACGGCCGGTGATGCGCGCGGCGGCGGCCTCGATGTCGTCGACATTGAAATAGAAGAGCCAGAACGGCGCCGGTGTCTGGCTCGACCTGGTCATCATCCCGCCGATCGGCGCGCCACCGGCGGCGAACAGCTGGTACACGCCCATCGGACCCATGTCCATCGCCTCGTCGCGAGTCCAGCCGAACTGCCGGGCATAGAAGTCGAAGGCGGCTCGCCCCGTCGCCGGCATGCAGTTCGTGCCAGCCGACATGCCCCGGCGTGCCCGGTTCGGGCACGGCCTGCGGCAGCTCGGATCGGCCGCGTGAAGACGACGAACGGCGCACCCTGCGGGTCGGTGACGAAGGCAAAGCGGCCGATGTCGGGAATGTCCTGCGGCGCGTGCAGCATCGAGCCACCCGCCTCCACGATACGCCCGGCGCACGCGTCGACATCCTCGACGCCGATGTAGCCGAGCCAGCCCGGCCGGCGCACCGGCGGCGAGCGCCGCCTCGGGCAGCGGCATCAGACCACCGATCGAGGTCGTGCCGACCATCAGCAGCGTGTAGTCCATGCCGGGGACTCCTGCCGGCCTCGACCGACCAGCCGATCACGTGGCGGTAGTAATCCCGTGCTGCCGCCGGATCGGTGGTCATCAGTTCGTACCAGACGAACTGGTTCGGTGCTGCAGCGGCATGTGACACCTCCCGGTGATCGATGGATGGACGAGTTCCGATTCGAAGCCAATTTGCCGCCTTGCGCAAGGGCGCCGCGCCGGCACGCTGCAGCCTGCCGACGGCTCACTCGACAATCGGCCCATGACCGATGCCGACCCGAGATCCCTCGATGACCCGCTACTCCGTCCTCGACCTGGCCCCGATCACCGAGGGCGGCAGCCCCGCGCAATCGTTCGCCAACTCGCTCGACCTGGCGCGGCACGCCGAGCGCTGGGGCTTCAACCGCTTCTGGCTGGCCGAGCACCACGGCATGCCGGGCATCGCGAGCGCCGCCACCGCGGTGCTGATCGGCCATGTGGCCGGCGGCACGTCGACGATCCGCGTCGGTGCCGGCGGCATCATGCTGCCGAACCATTCGCCGCTGGTGATCGCCGAGCAGTTCGGCACGCTCGAGTCGCTGTATCCGGGCCGGATCGACCTCGGCCTCGGCCGCGCGCCCGGCTCCGACCAGATGACCGCGCGCGCGCTGCGTCGCAACCTGGCGTCCGATGCCGACGAATTTCCCGCAGGATGTGGTCGAGCTGGCCGACTTCCTGTCCGACGAGCCGCGCCAGGCGGTGCGTGCGGTGCCCGGCGCGGGCACCAAGGTGCCGCTGTGGATCCTCGGGCTCGAGCCTGTTCGGTGCCCAGCTGGCCGCGGCGCTCGGCCTGCCGTATGCCTTTGCCTCGCACTTCGCGCCGCAGCAGATGATGCAGGCGATCGCGCTGTACCGGCAGCAGTTCCGAGCCTCGCCGCAGCTGGCCAAGCCCTACGTGATGCTCGGCTTCAACGTCTTCGCCGCCGACAACGACGACGAGGCGGCCCTGCGCGCAACCTCGACGCAGCAGGCCTTCGTCAACCTGCGCAGCGGCCGGCCGTCGCGGCTGCCGCCGCCGCGCGCCGACTACCTGAGCACGCTCGGGCCGCCGCAGCATGCGCTTGCTCGAACAGGTGCTGGCGTGCTCGGCGATCGGCGCACCCGACACGGTGCGCGCAGCAGCATCGCCGCGTTCGTCGAGCGCACCGGCGCCGACGAGCTGATGATCACCTCGCAACATCTTCGACCACGCGGCGCGCCTGCGTTCGTACGAGATCGTCGCGCAGACGATGATCGACGCCTCGCGCTGACTAGCGGTCTCGGCCGCCGGGCAGGTGCCCGAGCGGCAGGGCGGCCGAGGCCTTGATCTCGCCGAGCGAGAAGCTGGTGTGGATGTCCTTGACGTTGGGCAGGTGCAGCAGCGTCTTGATCGAGAAGTCGGAGAAACGCTGCAGGTCGGTCACCATCACCTGCAACTCGAAGGTACCGGCACCCGAGATGTAGTGGCACGAGATCACCTCGGGCAGGGCGCGCAGCGCCTGCTCGAGCACGCCGGTCGCTTCGGCGGTGTTGCGGTCCGCGTCGACGCGGACGAAGGCCAGCACGTCCAGACCGAGCTTGTGCCGGCTCAGCTCGGCCCGGTATCCGACGATGTAGCCCTGCGCTTCGAGCCAGCGCACCCGGCGCCAGGTCGGCGCCGGCGAAAGACCGATGCGCGCGGCCAGTTCGGTGTTGCTCAGCCTCGCATCGGCCTGCAGTTCCTTCAGGATCAGCACGTCGTAGCGATCCAGCGCCGCGCCCTGGCGGGCACCACCCTCGCCGGCGCCGTCCTCGGCCCGCTGGCCGGCGGCCCTGGCGCCGCGCGGCGGGCTCATCGGACGGCCCCAGCGGCGCTGCGGCCGACACCCCTGCACCTCGATTCCGATCGACCCATGACGCGCTCCTCGACCCGACCCGCAGGCAGCCGACCGGCGTCCACGCCGTTCAGGGAATACCCTTGAAGCGCGTAAACCGGCAACGATTGGCCGATTTCAGCATGTTTGGCGCAACCGTGTTGCCGGATTGGCCGACCGCGGTGCAAACAACGCAAGGACTTCACGGTCGCGCTTGCCTAAACTGGCGGCACCCGACCGGAGTCACTGCCCATGAACGCCCCGCTTCCCGAATCGATCCGCAAGGCCCTCGAGACCGTCACGCCTCGACGACAAGTACAGCCTCGAGCACGGCCGCGCCTTCATGAGCGGCGTGCAGGCGCTGGTGCGGCTGCCGATGCTGCAGCAGCAGCGCGATGCACGCGCCGGGCTGAACACCGGCGGCTTCATCAGCGGCTACCGCGGCTCGCCGCTCGGCGGCTACGACCAGGCGCTGTGGCAGGCCAAGGAGCACCTGGCTGGCCGCAACATCGTGTTCCAGCCCGGGGTCAACGAGGAACTGGCGGCGACCGCGGTCTGGGGCACGCAGCAGCTCGACCTGTATCCGCAGAGCCGCAAGTTCGACGGCGTGTTCGGCATCTGGTACGGCAAGGGACCGGGCGTCGACCGCTGCTCGGACGTCTTCAAGCACGCCAACATGGCCGGCACGTCCAGGCATGGCGGCGTGATCGCACTGGCCGGTGACGACCACATCGCCAAGAGCAGCACCGCCGCCCACCAGAGCGACCACATCTTCAAGGCCTGCGGCCTGCCGGTGTTCTTTCCGTCGAGCGTGCAGGACATCCTCGACATGGGCCTGCATGCGATCGCGCTGAGCCGCTTCGCCGGCGTCTGGTCGGGCATGAAGACGATCCAGGAGATCGTCGAGTCGTCGAGCAGCGTGTACGTCGATCCGGACCGGGTCGACATCGTGCTGCCGCAGGACTTCCCGATGCCCGAAGGCGGCCTGCACATCCGCTGGCCGGATGCGCCGCTCGAGCAGGAAGCGCGGCTGATGAACCACAAGTGGTATGCGGCGCTCGCCTACATCCGCGCCAACCGGCTCAACCACGACGTGATCAGCGGCCCGGCCGACCGCTTCGGCCTGATCGCCAGCGGCAAGGCGTACAACGACACGCGGCAGGCGCTGCACGACCTCGGACTCGACGACGCGCGCTGCCGTGCGCTCGGCATCCGGCTGCACAAGGTCAACGTGGTGTGGCCGCTGGAGGCAACCACCAGCCGTGAATTCGCGCGCGGACTGCAGGAGATCCTGGTGGTCGAGGAAAAGCGCCAGGTGATCGAATACCAGCTGAAGGAAGAGCTGTACAACTGGCGTGACGATGTGCGCCCGACCGTGCTCGGCAAGTTCGACGAGGCCGACGGCGATGCCTCGGGCGGCGAATGGTCGCAGCCGAATCCGAGCAACAACTGGCTGCTGCGCGCCCAGGCCGACCTGACGCCGGCGCTGATCGCGCGCGCGATCGCCAAGCGGCTGAAGAAGCTCGGCGTCGACGCCGACACCGCCGCCGGCATCGATGCGCGCATCGCCCTGCTCGACGCCAAGCAGACCAGCCAGCAGGCGCTCACGCTCGGCGTCGATGCGGCGACCACCGAGCGCACGCCGTGGTTCTGCAGCGGCTGCCCGCACAACACCAGCACCAAGGTGCCGGAAGGCTCGCGCGCGGTGGCCGGCATCGGCTGCCACTACATGGCGACCTGGATGGACCGCAGCACCGTCACCTTCAGCCAGATGGGCGGCGAGGGCACGAGCTGGATCGGCCAGGCGCCGTTCACCACCGACCGCCACATCTTCGCCAACCTCGGCGACGGCACCTACTACCACTCGGGCCTGCTGGCGGTGCGCCAGAGCATCGCCGCCGGCGTCAACATCACCTACAAGATCCTGTTCAACGATGCCGTCGCGATGACCGGCGGCCAGCCGGTCGACGGCACGATGCGGGTGCCCGAGATGACGCGCGAGCTGGATGCCGAAGGGGCGAAGAAGATCGTCGTGGTGACCGACGAGCCCGAGAAGTACGACGACCGTGCGCGACCGGCTGGCCGCCGGCGTGACGGTGCACCACCGCGACGAACTCGATGCGATCCAGAAGCAGCTGCGCGAACTGCCCGGCTGCACCGTCATCATCTACGACCAGACCTGCGCGACCGAGAAGCGGCGCCGCCGCAAGCGCGGCAAGATGGTCGATCCGGCGCAAGCGGGTGGTCATCAACGAGCTGGTCTGCGAAGGCTGCGGCGACTGCTCGGTGCAGAGCAACTGCCTGAGCGTCGAGCCGGTCGAGACCGAGTTCGGCCGCAAGCGCAGCATCAACCAGAACAGCTGCAACAAGGACTATTCCTGCCTGAAGGGCTTCTGCCCGAGCTTCGTCACGGTCGAGGGCGGTCAGCTCAGGTCGAGCAAGAAGGCCGGACCGGCACGCCCCGATCCGTTCGCCCTGTCCGCTCTGCCCGAGCCGGTGCTGCCGGTGGCCGAGGCGCCGTGGGGCGTCGTCGTCGCCGGCGTCGGCGGCACCGGCGTGATCACGATCGGCCAGCTGCTCGGCATGGCCGCGCACCTCGAAGGCAAGGGCATCGTGACGCAGGATGCCGCCGGACTGGCGCAGAAGGGCGGCGCGACCTGGAGCCACATCCAGATCGCCAATCGTCCGGATGCGATCCGCACCACCAAGGTCGGCACCGCCGAGGCCGACCTGCTGATCGCCTGCGATCCGATCGTCGGCGCCAATCCGGCCACGCTGGCGCTGCTGCGCGAGGGCCGCAGCCATGTCGCGCTCAACACCCACGGCACGCCGACCGCCGTCCTTCGTCCGCAATCCCGACTGGCAGTCACCGGCCGCAAGCTGCGAGGAGCTGCTGCGCGATGCCGTCGGTGCAGCGCGGATCGGCCGCCTCGATGCCGAGGAACTCGCCAGTCGCGCTGCTCGGCGACTCGCTGTATGCCAATCCGCTGCTGCTCGGCTATGCCTGGCAGCACGGCTGGCTGCCGCTCAGCCTGGCTGCGCTGCAAGCGCGCGATCGAGCTGAACGGTGTGCAGGTCGCCAACAACAAGGCGGCCTTCGAATGGGGACGGCGCGCCGCCGCCGACCTGGCGTCGGTGCAGGCGCTGGCACGGCGCTCGGGTGGCGACGAGAAGGTGGTGCAGCTGGTGCGCAAGCCGTCGCTCGATCAGCTGATCGCCACCCGGGTCGAATTCCTGGTCGGCTACCAGGACGCTGCCTATGCGGCGCACTACCGCGCCTTCGTCGACAAGGTGCGCGCCGCCGAGGCGCGCGTTCGGCAGCGAGCGGCTGACCGAGGCGGTCGCGCGCTACCTGTTCAAGCTGATGGCGTACAAGGATGAATACGAGGTCGCACGCCTGCACACCGACGCGCGCTTCACCGCCCGCATCGCCGAGCAGTTCGAGGGCGACTACAAGCTGGTGCACCACCTGGCACCGCCGGTGCTCGGCCGCACCGATGCCCAGGGCGCTGCCGGTCAAGCAGGCCGTTCGGCCCCTGGGTGCGCAGCGCCTTCGGCGTGCTGGCGCGGATGAAGCGCCTGCGCGGCGGGCCGCTCGACCTCTTCGGCCGCACCGAGGAGCGGCGCACCGAGCGGGCGCTGATCGAAGACTACCGGCGCACGATCGACGAACTGCTCGACACGCTCGAGCGCCGACCGGCTCGGCGCGGCGGTCGAGATCGCCCGGCTGCCCGAGCAGATCCGCGGCTACGGGCATGTCAAGGCGCGCCACCTGGCCGAGGTGCGGCCGCGCTGGGAGGCGCTGATGCAGCAATGGCGCGAGCGTCGGCGCAGCGACACGCTGCCTGAACGGCCTGGCGGCCGGTCGGGCGAGGCCGGTGTAAGAATCGGTTCGGCGGCTGGCACCTACCGGTGAAGCCTTTGTTCCGGAATCAGACGATGCACCCGACCCTGCCCCTGCTCGCCAAGACCGACTTTCCTGCCCTGCGGCGCCGGCAGCTGCAGACGCTGCAGGTCAACCTCGGCTACCGCTGCAACCAGAGCTGCCTGCACTGTCACGTCAACGCCGGTCCGAATCGCACCGAGGCGATGGACGCGCGACGACATCGACCTGGTGCTCGATGTGCTGCGCGAGCGGCGCGTCGAGACGCTCGACCTGACCGGCGGCGCGCCGGAGATGAACCCGCATTTCCGGCGCCTGGTGCAGGCGGCACGCGCACTCGGCGTGCGGGTGATCGACCGCTGCAACCTGACCATCCTGTCCGAACCGGGCTACGAAGGCCTGGCCGAATTCCTGGCCGAGCAGCAGGTCGAAGTCACCGCCTCGCTGCCCTGCTACACCTTCGAGCGTGTCGATCGGCAGCGCGGCGACGGCGTCTTCGAACGCAGCATCACAGCGCTGCAGCAGCTCAATCGCCTGGGCTATCGCCGACCCGCAGGGCGGGCTGGTGCTGAACCTGGTCTACAACCCGCAGGGGGCGGTGCTGCCGCCCGGTCAGGTCGAGCTCGAGGCCGACTACAAGCGCGAACTCGCCAGCCACTACGGCATCCGCTTCAACCAGCTGTTCGTGCTGGCCAACATGCCGATCCAGCGCTTCGGCAGCACGCTTGATCTCGAAGGGCGAGTTCCAGCCGTACATGCAGCTGCTGAAGGGCGCCTACCGACCCGACAACCTCGACGGCGTGATGTGCCGCACGATGGTCAGCGTCGACTGGCAGGGCCACCTGTACGACTGCGACTTCAACCAGATGCTGGCGCTGCCGATGCAGCTCGCCGGATCGAGCCGGCCGCACCTGCGCGACCTGCTGCTGAGCGAAAGCGCGGGCGGGGCGATCCGGGTGGCCGACCACTGCTACGGCTGCACGGCCGGACAGGGCAGCAGCTGCGGCGGAGCGCTGAAGGCCGCCTGAGCCTGTCACGGCCACGGTCGTTTCGCCCCGCTCCGGGACGCAGGCCCGGTCTGGTCCGGCCTCCCGGAGGGCCGATGGCTGCATGCGCGCATACTGTCCGCTCCACATCGAGGCGGTGTCCATGATTGCAACCAAGGTGTTCCGGCATGGAAATTACGAGCTGCGGTGCAGCGCCAGCGCCACCGACAGCGGCGCCTACATGCCCGTCGTGGTGGTATCCAAGCAGGTCTGGCCGACCCGTCCACGGGTGGTCGCGGTGCGACGAGGCAGCTACGCAACCGAGGAGACCGCGATCGCAGCGGCGCTCATGCAGGGGACCGAATGGATCGTGAACTACGGTTAGCGCATCGGTCGGGCCGGTGAGCGGCCGACGGCTTCGCCGGACGCTGGTGCCGACGCCCGGCTGCCCAGGCGGCGGGTCGGTGGCCGCCGTCACCACCCATCGCAGCGATCACCGGTGCCAGATGGCGCCACGGATGGATCGTCGAATGGATAGTCCTTGACGCCGATCAGGCGCTTGTGGAGTGGCTTCCGCTCCAGGGTGGCGCCTCCGGTCGCGGCTGCGCAAGCTGCGGCCACACGCCCGGACGAGGCACCGCTGCGCTCGGTGCTCTACACGGCGGACCAGATGACGCAGCATGCAGCGCGCCTGGCTGCCGAGCATGATCTGACGACCGCGCCGGCGCAGGACCGGCTGCTGGCCCGACTGGCATCCAACGAGCGGGTGCTGCTCGATGTGCGCGGCCTGCTCGTCGGCAACGCGCGGATGCAGCGCCGCGAAACGCCTGCCGGCGAATGGCTGCTGGACAACTTCTACCTGATCGAGGGGGAGATCCGCGCCGCCCACCGTCACCTGCCGCCCGGCTACAGCCGGGAGCTGCCACGGCTTCGCAGCGGGCCGTCCGCCGGTCTGCCCCGCGTCTACGACCTGGCGCTGCACCTGGTGGCCCACGGCGACGCCAGCCTGGGCCGTGGCGCCATCAACGGCTTCGTGGCGGCATACCAGAGCGTCGCGGTGCTGCAGCTCGGCGAGCTGTGGGCGATTCCCATCATGCTGCGGCTGGCGCTGATCGAGAACCTGCGGCGCCTGGCGGCGCGCATCGGCAAGCGCCACGAGGAGCGCAATCTCGCCGACACATGGGCCGACCGGATGCTCGATGCGTCCGAGAAGAATCCGAAGGACCTGATCCTGGTCATCGCCGAGATGGCGCGTTCGGACCCGCCGCAGACCAGCGCCTTCGTCGCCGAGCTGGTGCGCCGCCTGCAAGGACGCAGCGCGGCGCTCGCGCTGCCCCTGTCGTGGGTCGAACTGAGACTGGCCGAATCCCATCGGACCATCGAGCAGCTGGTCAAGGCCGAGGGCCAGGACCAGGCGGCCGAGCAGGTCTCGGTCAGCAACAGCATCGGCAGCCTGCGGCTGCTGGAGGGGATGGACTGGCAGAGCTTCGTCGAGGACCTGTCGTCGGTCGAGCAGGCCTTGCGCCTCGACCCCGCCGGCGCCTATGCGCGGATGGATTTCACCACCCGCGACCGTTACCGCCACGCGGTCGAGCGGCTGGCCAGAGCCTGTCCGCGGCCTGAAGCCGAGGTGGCGGCGGCCGCGGTCGAACTGGCCGCGCGGGCGCTGGCCAGCGGCGCTGCCGCCCCGCAGTCGCACGTCGGCCACTACCTGATCGGTGCCGGACAGGTGACGCTGGAGCGCAGCATCGGGGTCCGTCCGCGCTTCTGGCGCCGCCCCGGCAGGCTGCTGGCGCGGCACCAGCTGCTCGCCTACGGCGGCGCCATTGCGGTGACCACGGTCGGTCTGAGCGCCGGCGTGGTGTGGCTGGCCGGGGGCGCTCCCGGTACCGGGTTGCCGACCACCGTGCCGATCGGCTGGCTGCTGGCGGTCGGTGCCTTGCTGCTGCTCGCGCAGAGCCAGCTGGCGGTCGCCCTGATCAACTGGGCCGCAGCACGGCTGGCCAGGCCGAACCTGTTGCCGCGGATGGATTTTTCGCTCGGCATTCCGGCCGACTCGCAGACGCTGGTCGTCGTTCCGACACTGCTGGGCAGCATGCAGGGGATCGAGGACCTGGCCGAAGCAGCTGGAAGTCCGCTTCGTCGCCAATCGCGAGGCCGGCCTGCGCTTCGCCCTGCTGACCGATTTCCACGATGCTGCCTGCGAGCGGCGCGAAGACGACGACGCGCTGCTGCAGCTGGCGCGCGAACGGATCGACGCCCTCAACCGCAAGCACGCCGACCCCGCCGACGGCGCGCCACCGGATGACCGGTTCTACCTGCTGCACCGACCGCGGGTCTGGAATCCACGCGAGCGGGTGTGGATGGGCCGCGAGCGCAAACGCGGCAAGCTGGCGGATCTGAACGCACTGCTGCGCGGCCGGGCCGGTGCCGGCGTGGGCGACCGCTTCTCGCTCATCGTGGGCGACGCCGCATCGCTGCGGGCGGTGCGTTATGTGATCACGCTCGATACCGACACCCAGCTGCCGCGCGACGCCGCGCGCCAGCTCGTCGCGACGATGGCGCATCCGCTGAATCGCCCGCGCCTTGGCGGCTCGGGCGCCGGGCTGCGGGTGGTCGGCGGCCACGGCATCCTGCAGCCGCGCGTGGGCATCAGCCTGCCCAGTGCCGGCCGCTCGCGCTATGCGCGCCTGTTCGCAGGCGATCTCGGGATCGATCCGTACACCCGGGCGGTGTCCGACGTCTACCAGGACCTCTTCGGCGAAGGCTCCTTCATCGGCAAGGGGATCTACGACGTCGATGCCTTCGAACGGGTGATGGGCGAGCGGCTGCCTCAGAACCGCATCCTCAGCCACGATCTGCTCGAGGGTTGCTACGCGCGCTCCGGCCTGGTCAGTGATGTGCAGCTGGTCGAGGAGTCGCCGGCGCGTTACGACGCGGATGCCGACCGCCGGCACCGCTGGATCCGCGGCGACTGGCAGGTCCTCGGCTGGCTGATGCCGATCGTGCGGGTGCCGGCCGCAGAGCCGGCGGATGGCGGCGGGCAGCGCAAGCGCGACACCTGGGTGCGCAATCCGCTGTCCGGTCTGTCGCGCCTGAAGATCGCCGACAACCTGCGGCGCAGCCTCACGCCGGCAGCACTGTCCCTGCTCTTCCTGTCCGGCTGGACCGTGCTGCCCTCGCCCTGGGTCTGGACCCTGGCCGGTCTGGCGATCGTGGCATCACCACCGCTCATCGCAGCGCTGGCAAACCTGCTGCGCACACCGGACGAGCTGCCGTTCGGCCGGCACCTCGGCGCGGTCGTCGGCGACCTCGACCGCCAGCTCCGCCAGGTCACGCTGGCGCTCGCCTGCCTGCCCAGCGAGGCCGTCTTCAGTCTCGACGCCGTGGTCCGGACGATCACCCGCCTGTGGATCACCCGCCGCCGCCTGCTGCAGTGGCAATCGTCATCGGTGGTGGCGCAACGGACCGCGCCGGTCGGCCTGGCAGACCTGTGGCGCACGGTGCGGCGGATGTGGGCTGGGCCGGCGTTCGCGCTCGGTGCCGCAGCCGCCATCATCGTCATCAACCCGCCGGCACTGTGGCCCGCCACCCCGTTGCTGATCCTGTGGCTGCTGTCGCCCGCGATCGTGTGGTGGGTCAGCCAGCCGTTGCAACACGGGGCGTCGTCGATCACGGCCGAGCAGGCGCGCGATCTGCGGGTGCTCGCGCGTCGCACCTGGGCCTTCTTCGAGACCCATGTCGGCGCCGACGACAACTTCCTGCCACCCGACAACATGCAGGAGCAGCCGGTCCGGCGGATTGCACACCGGACCTCGCCGACCAACATCGGTCTGTCCCTGCTGTCCACCCTGTCGGCCTTCGATTTCGGCTACCTGACGCTCGGGCAACTGATCGACCGGACCCGCGCCACACTGGATGCCATGGACCGGCTGGAAACCTACCACGGCCATTTCTTCAACTGGTACGACACCCGCTCGCTGCAGCCGCTGCGACCCCACTATGTGTCGACCGTCGACAGCGGCAACCTGGTCGGCCACCTGGTGACGCTGCGCGCCGGTCTGCAGCTGCTGGCCAGTGCCCCGCCACAGCGGCTTCGGTTGCTCGACGGCCTGGCCGACACGCTGCGCCTGCTGCAACAGGCGACCGGCCCGGTCCCGGCCGGCGCGGCCCAGACGGCATTCGCGACCCGACTCGACCAGGCGCTCGCCTCGCCGCAGCAGGCGATCGCCGCCTGGGGCCCGTTGCTGGCTGCGCTGTCGGTGCTGGCAGGCGCCATCGCCCGGCAGGTCGAAAGCGCGCCGGACGCCAGCATGCCGGACCCCGAGCCGGAGCGCGCCGAAGCCCGGCTCTGGGCCCGGGCGCTGCAGGCGCAATGTGACGCTGCCGCCCTCGAATGGAGCCTGGATGCGCCCGCCGCGGACCGGGCCGAGCCCAGCGGCGAGCGCAGTGCCGTGGCGCACGCGGCACGCAGCGCCGACCTGCTCGAGCTGGCCGGGCGCATCGAGCGCATCAGCCGGATGGACTTCGGGCTGGTGTACGACCCGGCGCGCAGCCTGCTGGTGATCGGCTACAACGTCGACGACCAACGCAGCGATGCCGGCCACTACGACCTGCTTGCATCCGAGGCTCGCCTGGCCAGCTTCGTTGCCATCGCGCAGGGGCAGGTGCCCCAGTCGAACTGGTTCGCGCTCGGGCGCCTGCTCACGACCGTCGACGGTCGCGCAGCGCTGCTGTCGTGGAGCGGCTCGATGTTCGAATACCTGATGCCGAGCCTGGTGATGCCGAGCTACCCGGACACCTTGCTGGACCAGACGCTGCGCGCGGCTGTCAGTCGCCAGATCGGCTACGGGCGCCAGCGCGATGTCCCGTGGGGGGTCTCGGAATCGGGCTACAACGCCACCGACGCGAACCTGAACTATCAGTACCGGGCGTTCGGCGTCCCCGGCCTCGGCCTGAAGCGGGGGCTGTCCGAAGACCTGGTGGTGGCGCCCTATGCCAGCGTGATGGCGCTGATGATCGAGCCGCTGGCGGCCTGCCAGAACCTGGCACGCCTTCGCGATCTGGGCCTGGCCGGTACCTTCGGCTACTACGAGGCCATCGACTACACGCCATCGCGACTGACACGCGGCCAGACCAGCATGATCGTGCGGTCGTACATGGCCCACCACCAGGGAATGAGCCTGCTGTCGCTCGCCCACGTGCTGCTCGGGCAGCCGATGCAGCGCCGTTTCGAGAGCGACCCGGAGGTGCAGGCCACCCTGCTGCTGCTGCAGGAACGGATACCGAAAGTAGCCGCCTTCCATCCGCAGACCGTCGACCCGGTCTCGACGAACCTCGATGGTGCTGCCAGCGCTTCGTCCCTGCACCTGATCACCACCGCCGATACCCCGGCACCGGAGGTGCAGTTGCTGTCCAACGGGCGCTACCACGTCATGGTGACCAACGCCGGCGCCGGGGTACAGCCGCTGGGAGGATCTGGCCGTGACGCGCTGGCGTGAGGACACCACCTGCGACGAGTGGGGAAGCTTCTGTTATCTGCGCGACGCCGAGACCGGCACCTACTGGTCGACGACACACCAGCCGACGCAATGGAAGCCCGACTTCTACGAGGCCATCCTGTCCGAGGGACGGGCCGAGTTCCGACGCCGCGATCAGGGGATCGACGCCTACACCGAGATCGTCGTCTCGCCGGAGGACGACGTCGAACTGCGACGACTGCGCCTGACCAATCCAGGGCAGGTGCGGCGGACCATCGAGGTCACCAGCTACACCGAAGTCGTGATCGCACCGGCCGCCGCAGACGCCCAGCATCCGGCGTTCAGCAAGCTGTTCGTCCAGACCGAGGCGCTGGTCGACCCGCCGGCGCTGCTGTGCACGCGCCGGCCGCGCTCGGCCGACGAGCGGCTGCCGCACCTGATCCACCTGATGACCGTCCATGGCGCCGCTGTCGGCCCGGTGTCGCATGAAACCGACCGCATGCGCTTCATCGGCCGTGGCGGCAGCCTGCACGCCCCGCGGGCCATGCAGGGTCCGCAGCAGGCCCTGTCCGGCAGCACCGGCTCGGTGCTTGATCCGATCGTTGCCACACGCCGGGTCGTCACGCTCGAGCCCGGCCAGACGGCGGTCATCGACATCGTCTACGGCATGGCGGATGCTCGCGAGGCCTGCCTGGCGCTGGCACACAAGTACGTCGATCGGCAGATGGTGGACCGGGTCTTCGAACTCGCATGGGCGCACAGCCGGATCGTGCTGCGCCAGATCGATGCCAGCGACGCCGACGCCCACCTTTACGCCCGGCTGGCCAGCGCGGTCGTCTACACCCGGTCGACGCTGCGCGCGGATGCCGCCACGCTGCTGCGCAACCGCCGCAGCCAGTCCGGCCTGTGGGGTTACGCGATCTCGGGCGACCTGCCGATCGTGCTGCTGCAGGTGAGTGCCGCTGCGCACATCGAGCTGGTGCGGCAGATGGTGCAGGCCCACACCTGGTGGCGCCTGAAGGGGCTGGCGGTCGACCTGGTGATCTGGAACGAGGAGCGTGATGTCTACCGCCAGCAGCTTCAGGAGCAGATCCTCGGACTGATCGCAGCCGGCATCGAAGCCCACGTCATCGATCGCCCGGGCGGCATCTTCGTGCGCCATGCCGAGCAGATCGCCGGCGAGGACCGTGTCCTGTTGCAGGCGGTCGCGCGCGTGGTCATCAGCGACCGCGACGGGACGCTGTCCGAGCAGGTGCTGCGCAGACCGGCTGCTGCCGGACCGGTCGAGCTCCTCCGGCCGACGCGGCTCGGTCGCCCCCGCGCCGACCGCTGCGACACCGCGTGACGAGACGGGCCAGCTCGGCTTCTACAACGGCGTCGGCGGTTTCGCTGCTGACGGCCGCGAGTACGTGATCGAATCGTCGGCGGCGCATCGCCCGCCGGCACCCTGGGTCAATGTGCTGGCCAATTCCCGCTTCGGCACGGTCGTTTCCGAAGGTGGCAGCGCCTACACCTGGTGCGAAAACGCGCACGAGCTGCGGCTCACACCGTGGCACAACGACCCGGTGACCGACGTCAGCGGCGAGGTGATCTACCTGCGTGACGAGGAGACCGGCCAGTTCTGGCATCCGACGTCATTGCCGCACCCGGGCGACGCAGCCGACGACAGCAGCGCGCGCCCGTACCGGACACGCCATGGCTTCGGGTACAGCCGGTTCGAACATGACGCGGCCGGGCATCCACAGCGACCTGACCGTCTTCGTGGCCGCTCGACGCGGCGGTCAAGTTCTCGCGGCTGGTGCTGCGCAACGACAGCGATCGGCCGCGTCGCCTCTCGGTCACCGGCTATGTCGAGTGGGTGCTGGGCGACCTGCGCGGGCCCGGACCGTGCCGCACATCCGCAGCACGCCGTCGTCGGACAACCGGGCGCTGTACGCCGGCAACCCCTTCAGCAACGACTTCGGCGACTGGGTCGCGCTTCTTCGATGCCGACGTGCTGGCCAACGAGCACGGCAGCTTCACCTGCGACCGGGCGGAATTCATCGGCCGCAATGGGTCGCTGCGCCGTCCGGACGCGCTGCGCAGGCTGCGGCTGTCCGGCCGCAGCGGCGCCGGCCTCGACCCGTGTGCCGCGATCCAGGTGCCGCTCGAGCTGGCTCCCGGCGAATCGCGCGAGATCGTGCTGCGACTCGGCATGGGGCGCAGCATCGACGAAGCCGACGCCCTGGTGCGGCGCTTCCGCGGCAACGTGGCCGCCCACCAAGCCCTGGCCAGCGTGCACGCCCACTGGGCACAGACCCTGGGTGCGGTGCAGGTCAGCACGCCCGATCCGGCGCTCGACCTGCTGGCCAATGGCTGGCTGGTGTACCAGACGCTGGCGTGCCGGATGTGGGCGCGCAGCGGGTACTACCAGTCGGGCGGCGGCTATGGCTTTCGCGACCAGCTGCAGGATGCGATGGCCCTGGTGCACACCCGCCCGGCGATCCTGCGTGACCAGCTGGTGCTGTGCGCCGGCCGCCAGTTCGTCGAGGGTGATGTCCAGCACTGGTGGCATCCGCCCTCGGGGCGCGGCGTGCGGACGAACATCTCGGATGATTTCCTGTGGCTGCCGCTGGCACTGTGCCGCTACCTGCAGGCGACCCGCGACACCGCCGTCCTGGACCAGGAGGTGCCGTTTCTCGACGGTCGGCCGGTGCCCGCCGACGAAGAGTCCTATTACGACCTGCCGAATCGCTCGGCCCAGTCTGCCTCGCTGTACGACCATGCCGCGCGGGCGGTTCTGCATGGCATGCGCTACGGCGCGCACGGACTGCCGCTGATGGGTGCCGGTGACTGGAACGACGGCATGAACCGGGTCGGTCACCGTGGCCAGGGCGAGAGCGTGTGGCTCGGATTCTTCTTCTGCGACGTGCTGCGCCAGTTCGCCGCAGTGGCGCGCCTGCACGGTGACGACACCATGGCGCGCCGATGCGACGACGAGGGCACGCAACTCGCAACCCGGATCGAGACCGAGGCATGGGACGGCGACTGGTACCGCCGCGCCTACTTCGACGACGGCACGGCGCTGGGATCGCACACCAGTCCGGAGTGCCAGATCGACTCGATCGCGCAGAGCTGGTCGGTGTTGTCCGGTGTCGGCGCGGCCCCGCGCGTGCAGCAGGCGATGGCATCGCTGTCGGCTCGCCTGGTACGCCACGACGCGCGGCTGGTGCAGCTGCTCGACCCGCCATTCGACTTCGCCGGACCTCATCCCGGCTACATCGCCGGCTATGTGCCCGGCGTGCGCGAGAACGGGGGCCAGTACACCCATGCCGCGGTCTGGGCTGCAATGGCCTTCGCGTCGCTGGGCGACGCGCGCAATGCGTGGTCGGTGACGGACCTCATCAACCCGCTGAATCACGCCCGCACCCCGGCCGAGGTGGCGGTGTACAAGGTCGAGCCCTATGTGATCGCCGCCGACGTGTACAGCGTCGCGCCGCACACCGGGCGTGGCGGCTGGACCTGGTACACCGGATCGGCCGGCTGGATGTACCGGCTGATCGTCGAGTCGCTGCTGGGTCTGGAGCTCGCCATCGGCAAGGGCGGCACCGTGCTGCACCTGCGCCCGTGCATGCCCGATCACTGGCCGGGCTTCAACGTGGCCTACCGCTTTCACGACACGCTCTACCGGTTGCAGTTCGAGCCGGCCGAGCACGCCGCGCTGAGCGTCGACGGTGTCTGGCACGCCGGCAGCACCCTCGAACTGGTCGACGACGGCGGCACGCACGAGGTGTGCGTTCAGGTCAGGCGGGCACCCCCGGCCGACGGCAGGTCGGGTCCGGCCACCTGAGGTGGCGGCCGGCCCGGCGGGCGCGGCACCTGCCGCAGCCCGGCCTGCGGTTCAGGGCGTCTTGCGGCCCTTCATCCACGCCGTCAATTCGCCCACGATGCCGCGCCGGAAGGCCAGCACGCAGAACACGAAGATGGCGCCGATGATCACCGTGACCCAGGAGCCGACCCGGTCGGCCAGGAAGTTCTGCAGGCCGATGATGGTGAAGGCGCCGATCACCGGACCGGCGAAGGTGCCCATGCCGCCGAGCAGCGTCATCAGCACGACCTCGCCCGACAGGCTCCAGTGCGCATCGCTGAGGGTCGCGAATCCGAGCACCACCGTCTTCAGCGATCCGGCCAGGCCGGCCAGCGTCGTCGACAGCACGAAGGCGAGCAGCTTGTAGCGGTCGACCTCGTAGCCGAGCGAGATCGCACGCGGTTCGTTCTCGCGGATCGCCTTCAGCACCTGCCCGTACGGCGAATGCACGATCCGCACGATGAACAGGAACACCGCGACGAAGATCGCGAGCACGAAGTAATACATCACCAGCGGCTGGTTGAGCGGCAGCACCCGAACAGCTTGCCGCGCGGAACGCCCTGCAGCCCGTCCTCGCCGCCGGTGAAGGGCGCCTGCAGCCAGATGAAATAGACCATCTGCGCCATCGCCAGCGTGACCATCGCGAAATAGATGCCCTGGCGGCGGATCGCGACCAGTCCGACCAGCAGGCCGAGCGCACCGGCGAAGAGCATGCCGGCGAGGATGCCGAGCTCGGGCGACAAGCCGCCGCTGCGCACCAGCCAGCCGGTGACGTAGGCCGCAGCGCCGAGGAAGGCCGCGTGGCCGAACGAAAGCAGACCGGTGAAACCGAGCAGCAGGTTGAAGGCGCACGCGAAGATCGCGAAGCACAGCGCCTTCATCATGAAGACCGGGTACAGGCCGATGAACGGCGCGGCCAGCAGCAGGGCCAGGCCGACCAGCCAGACCATGCGGCCGCGGCGCGCGGCTGTGGAAGCGTCAGTCGCGCTCATCACTGTTCCTTGCCGAACAAGCCGGCGGGGCGAACCATCAGGACGATCGCCATGATCACGAAGACGACGATGCTCGATGCCTCGGCGTAGAAGACCTTCGTCAGACCCTCGATCAGCCCGAGCGCAAGCCCGGTCAGGATCGAGCCGAGGATCGAGCCCATGCCGCCGATCACGACCACCGCGAAGACGATGATGATCAGGTTGCTGCCCATCAGCGGCGTGACCTGGATCACCGGCGCCGCCAGCACACCGGCCAGCGCGGCCAGGCCGGCGCCCGCGCCGTAGGTCAGCATCACCATCACCGGCACGTTGATGCCGAAGGCCTGGACCAGCGCCGGGTTCTCGGTGCTGGCGCGCAGGTGCGCGCCGAGCTTGGTGCGCTCGATCAGGAACCAGGTGCCCAGGCAGATCACCAGCGAGGCCAGGACGATCCAGCCGCGGTAGTTGGGCAGGATCATGAAGCCGAGGTCGGTCGCGCCGCGCAGCAGCTCGGGCACCGGATACGACTGGCCCGGAGACGCCGAACTGGTCACGGAACACGCCCTCGGCGATCAGCGCCAGGCCGAAGGTCAGCAGCAGGCCGTAGATCGGATCGATCTTGTACAGGTGCTTGAGCAGCGTGCGCTCGATCAGCACGCCGAGCGCGCCGACGACCAGCGGCGCGACGATCAGCGACGTCCAGTAGTTGATGCCGAACTTCTCCATGCCGATCCACGCGACATAGGCGCCGATCATGTAGAGCGCGCCGTGGGCGAAATTGACGATGCCGAGCAGGCCGAAGATGACGGCCAGGCCCAGGCTCAGCATCGCGTAGAACGAGCCGTTGACCAGGCCGAGCAGCAGCTGGCCGAGCAAAGGCCTGTATCGGTATGCCGAAGATGTCCATGGCGGAGAGTTCGAGGTGTTGCCGCCGGGCGGCTGCCGCTGCGGTGCCGCCGGCCGCCGCTTGCGGGCGGCGCGACTGACGGTGATCGGTGCGGCCGGCGCCCCACGGGCGCCGGCCGCACCGCTTCAGATCATCACTTCCAGAGCGGGCACTTCGACTCGGCCTTGGTCGTCCAGGCCGCATCGCCCTTCATGGTCTGCGCGATCTTGTAGTAGTCCCACGGCTCGGTCGACTCGGCCGGCGTCTTGACCTGCATCAGGTACATGTCGTGCACCATCCGGCCGTCCTCGCGGATGTAGCCGTTGGTCGCGAAGATGTCGTTGATCTTGGTCTTGCGCATCTGCGCCAGCACCTTGTCGCCATCGTCGGTGCCGGCTGCCTTGACCGCATTCAGATACTGCAGCGCGGCCGAGTAGTCGGCGGCCTGCAGCGACGACGGCATGCGCTTGATCTTCTCGAAGAACTTGCGGCTCCAGGCGCGCGTCTCGGCGTCGCGGTTCCAGTACCAGCTGTCGGTCAGGTACATGCCCTGCGTCGCCTTCAGCCCGAGCGAGTGGATGTCGTTGATGAACATCAGCAGACCGGCCAGCTTCATCGACTTGGTGACGCCGAACTCGTTGGCGGCCTTGATCGAGTTGACGGTGTCGCCGCCGGCATTGGCCAGGCCGAGGATCTGCGCCTTGCTCGACTGGGCCTGCAGCATGAACGACGAGAAGTCGCTCGCCGACAGCGGATGCTTGACCGACCCGACGATCGTGCCGCCGGCGCCCTTGACGATCGCCGCGGTGTCTTCCTGCAGCTGGTGGCCGAAGGCGTAGTCGGCGGTCAGGAAGTACCAGCTCTTGCCGCCCGAGTCGACCACCGCCTTGCCGGTGCCCTTCGACAGCGCAACCGTGTCGTAGGCCCAGTGCACGGTGTACGGCGTGCACTGGTCGCCGGTCAGCGCCGAGGTGGCGGCACCGACCGAGATGAACGGCTTCTTCTTCTGCGCCGCGATCTTGGCCATCGCCAGGTTGGTGCCCGAGCTGGTGCCGCCGATCAGCATGTCCATGCCTTCGGTGTCGAACCACTCGCGCGCCTTGGTCGCGGCGACGTCGGCCTTGTTCTGGTGGTCGGCGACCATCAGTTCGACCTTCTTGCCGTTGATCGCGCCACCCATCGTCGGCGATCGCCATGCGGATCGCCTCGGCACCGGCCGGTCCGTCGATGTCGGCATACAGGCCGGACATGTCGGTGATGAAGCCGATCTTGATGGTGTCTCCGGAAAACTGCGCCTGCGCCGGCGCAGCGATCAGGGTCGCGGCGGCGACGGCACCGCAGGCGGCGCTCAGGGTCTTGAGTTTCATGTCTTCTCTCCTTGGGGGTTGGCGGACTCGCGTCCGATCAGATGGGTGGTCGGGCTCAGACGCCGAGCGCCTCGTGCAGTTGGTCGATCCGGTCGGGCAATTCGGCCTGGGTGAAATGCCTGCTGGATCACGCCGTGCTCCATCACGAAGAAGCGATCGGCCAGCGGCGCGGCGAAGCGGAAGTTCTGCTCGACCATGACGATCGTGTAGCCCTTGCGACGCAGCATCACCACCATCTCGGCCAGCTTCTGCACGATCACCGGCGCGAGGCCCTCGGAAATCTCGTCGAGCAGCAGCAGCCGCGCACCGGTGCGCAGGATGCGGGCGACTGCCAGCATCTGCTGCTCGCCGCCAGACAGCCGGGTACCCTGGCTGTTCTTGCGCTCGGCCAGATTGGGGAACATCGCGTAGATCTCGTCGACGCTCATGCCGCCCTTGGCGAGGGTCGGCGGCAGCATCAGGTTCTCCTCGGCGCTCAGGCTCGAGAAGATGCCGCGCTCCTCCGGGCAATAGCCGATGCCCAGGCGCGCGATCCGGTGCGACGCCATGCCGATCGTCTCGACCCCGTGTACCTTGATCGAACCCTTGCGGGTTCCGATCAGGCCCATGATCGCGCGCAGCGTGCTGGTACGTCCGGCGCCGTTGCGGCCGAGCAGCGTCACGACCTCGCCTTCGCCGACGCTGAAATTGACGCCATGCAGCACGTGCGACTCGCCATACCAGCCATGCAGGTCACGCACCTCGAGATACGGCTGGGCCATCAGTGCGCTCCCACCAGCTCGGTGTCTGGCTTGCCCATGTAGGCCTCGATCACCGCCGGGTCCTTCGATACCGCCTCGTACGGTCCTTCGGCGAGGGTGGCGCCGCGCTGCAGCACGGTGATCGTGTCGGCGATGCTCGAGACCACGCTCATGTTGTGCTCGACCATCAGCACCGTCCGGTTGGCCGCGACCTGCTTGATCAGGCGCCGGATCCGATCGACGTCCTCCGCGCCCATGCCCTGCGTCGGCTCGTCGAGCAGCATCAGCGCCGGGTCCATGGCCAGCGTGGTCGCGATCTCGAGCGAGCGTTTGCGGCCGTAGCTCAGGTCGGCGGTCAGCGTGGTTGCGTACTCGGCCAGATCGACCGCGGTCAGCAGTTCGAGCGCGCGCGAATCGAGCTGGTGCAGGCTGCTTTCGGAGCGCCAGAAATGGAACGAGGTGCCGAGCTTGCGCTGCAGCGCGACGCGCACATTCTCGAGCACGCTCAGGTGCGGAAAGACGGCCGAGATCTGGAACGAGCGGATGATGCCGCGCCGCGCGATGTGCGCCGGTGCCTCGCCGGTGATGTCGATGCCGTTGAACAGGATGACGCCGCTGGTCGGCTTCAGAAACTTCGTCAGCAGGTTGAAGCAGGTCGTCTTGCCGGCGCCGTTCGGACCGATCAGCGCATGGATCGTTCCGCGTCGGACCTTCAGGTCGACCTGGTCGACCGCGACGAAGCCCTTGAACTCCTTCGTCAGCTTGCGGGTCTCGAGGATGATGTCGTGGATGCTCACTGAGTCTGCCTTTCGCAACTCGTTCCGCTCTCATCGGTCCGGTGGCACGCGCCCGCCGAGCCGCTGCGACAGCAGGCCGGCCACCCGCAGCACGGTGTCGCGGTGGCGCTGGCCGGTCTGCTGGTCGAGGCCGGCCTTCTGCACGCACAGCCCGACCCCGGCAACCACCGCCGCCGACCCGTCGAACACCGGCGCACCCACGCAATGGACACCGGCGCGCACCCCTTCGTCGTCGATGCTGTAGCCGCGCTCGCGGATCCGCGCCAGGTCGGACTCGATCTGCTCGAGCGTCGGCACGACGCCGTCGGACGCCGCGGCCGGCTCGACATTGGCGAAGATCGCGCGCACCCGCTCGACCGGCAGAAAGGCCAGCATGGCCCGCCCGGAGGCCGCCAGATTAGCCGGCAGCCGCATGCCAACCCGAAAGGCAAGGCCGAGCGGCCGCGTTCCGCTGCGCGCGGCCAGGTAGACGACCTCGTGGCCGTTCAGCACCGACAGGATCACCGTCTCCTCCGGCGGCGTGCCCATTTCGTCCCAGACCGCGCCGAATGCCTGCACCGCGTCGGTGCCGAAGACGAAGGCCTCGGCCAGCGGCATCACCGCCGGCCCGATGAAGAACGATGCCTCGCCGTCACGCCGCAGATAGCCGAGCGTGAGCAGCGTGTGGCACAGCGCATGGACGCTGCTCTTCGGCAACTCGAGCCGGTTCGACAACCGGCCGAGCGTCATCGGCGTGCGCTCCTGGGCCAGCAGGTCGAGCAGTGCCATCGCCCGCGTCACCGACGGCACCGCCGCGCGCAGCCGTGCCGGTGCCGAAGCACTGCCGCTGGTCGACGAACCGGAAAGGCGGGACATTTGCATGCGAAGAAGCGGGATGAAAAGCTCGATGGATCAATCGGTTCGGCGCGCCGCATCAGCTGTGCGCCGACTGCAGCAGTTCAGTATGGTGAACTGCATTCAGCCAATTGAACAGTCTAGCCCGTCGATTGACTGATTCCGCCTGTTCCGGGGGCCAGCGCGGGCTATCCCTCCCTGGGATTTCCCGCGGGTGCAGCGCGCCGCCCGGCGCGCAGCGAGGCAGGCGACAATCGCTCGATGGCAAAAACCCCTGACCACCCGATTCCATCGACTCCCGACACCGCGGCGCGCGACCTGACCGACGCCGAATTCGCCGAGCTCGACGACCTGCTGCTGGCCACCCCCGAGCCGCTGCAGCCGCTCGACGTGGTGATGCTCGACGGCTACCTGTGCGGCGTCCTGGTGCAGCCGGTGCTGGTCGAACCAGAACGCTGGCTGCCACCGATCTTCGATCTCGACGGCAGTCCGCTGCCGGTGGAACACGATCCGGTCTGGTTTGCACGCACCTGCGAGCTGGTCCAGCGCCGGCATGCGGCGCTGAACCGCGCGATGGTCGAAGACGGCTGGTTCGATCCGCTGATCCTCGATCTCGACGACGAGGCAGCGGGCGACGCGGAGGCAGCAAGCGGAGCGGCCGGCGGCGAACCGGACGAGGCGACCGAATCCGAGGTCGGCGATGCGGCGGATGCGGCGTTCGCCCAGGTCGGGCCGGTTTCGCGGCCGCTCGTGCCCTGGGTGGCCGGCTTCCACCACGCAACCGAGTGCTTCCCCGACCTGCTCGACCTGCCGCACGACGACATCGACCTGGCACTCGCCCGGCTGTACCGTCACCTGCCGCCGCACACCGACGACGAGCGCGAAATCGTTGCGACCCTGGACCGTGAGCACCCGCTGGCCGATCTCGATGCGGCGATCGAGGAGCTCGTGGTCACCGTTGCCGACCTCGCCGACCTGACCCGCGACAGCCGTTATCGGGTCGAGCAGGTGCAGCGCAGCACCCCGAAGGTCGGTCGCAACGACCCGTGCCACTGCGGCAGCGGGCGCAAGTTCAAGCACTGCCACGGCGCCTGAGCAGGCGGCACCGGCGCATTCGCTGATGCGGATCCAGCTGCTGTCGGACCTGCACCTCGAGACCGAGGATTGCGCGCCGCAGCCCGCGCCGGGCGCCGAACTGCTGGTCCTGGCCGGTGACATCTGCAGCCGCTGGGACGGCTACGAGCGGTTTCGCGACTGGCCGCAGCCGGTGCTCGTCGTCGCCGGCAACCATGAATTCGATCGGCGCGAGGTGCGCGATGTGTCAGGCCGGCCCTGCGCACGCGCTGTCAGCAACTCGGCCTGCGCCTGCTCGAGCGTGAATCGGTGGTGCTGCGCGACCGGGCAGGCCGCGCAATCCGCTTCGTCGGCAGCGTGCGCTGGAGCGATTTCGACCTGTTCGGCGAGGCCGGTCGCGCGCGCGCGATGCGCGCCGCCGGACACTACCTGAAGGTGATGCAGGCCACGCTCGACGGAGCACCCTTCGATGCGGCGGCGGTGCGCGACCAGGCCCTTGCGTGCCGGCACTGGCTGGCGGCCGAACTGGCGCGCCAACCGGCGTCGTCCACGGCGGCGTGGGAGGCGACGGTGGTCGTCACCCACTATGCGCCGAGCCTGCGCAGCGCCGATCCGCGCTACGGCGCTCAGCCCGGCACGCGCGAGCTTCTGCAACGCCGACGACGACCTCCTGCCCGGCGCGCAGCTGTGGCTGCACGGCCACCTGCACTGCCGGCACGACTACCGCGTCGACCACCCGGCCGGCAGCACGCGCGTGGTCAGCAATGCGCGCGGCCATGCCTGGAAGGGAGAGGCCGATGGCCACGATCTGCTGTACACGCTGGAGATCTGATCCCGGTCGGACGCCTGCTTCGGCGCGCCGCCGGTCATGTCAAACTGACACCCCCGGTTGCAGGAGATGACCATGAAGATTCTGATTGCGGTGGACGGCAGCGACTACACGAAGCACATGCTGGCCTACCTGGCCGCTCACGACAAGCTGTTCGGCACCGGACACGACTACACCGTCCTGAATGTCTCGCCGCCGGTGCCGCCGCGGGCGACCGCGATGCTCGACAAGGAGCTGCTCGAGAACTACTACCACGACGAATCCGAACAGGTTTTCAAGCCGATTCGCAGCTTCTTCGAACAGCATGGAATCAAGGCCGAATTCAGGACCGAGGTCGGGCATGCAGCCGACACCATCGCGCGCATCGCCGAACAGGACAAGCTCGACCTGCTCGTCATGGGATCGCACGGCCACGGCTCGCTCGGCAGCCTGGTGATGGGATCGGTGACCAACCGCGTGCTGGCCCACTGCAAGACGCCGGTGCTGCTGATCCGCTGATCCGCTGAGCCGCCGCGTCAGCGTCGCGTGGCCAGACCGTCGAAGCAGGTGCGCAACAGCAGCGCGATGATCTGCTCGTCGGGATACTGACCGCCCGCCTTCAGCAGTCCGAGCACCGGATCGCAGGCGCGCGCGAACAGGGTGTACAGGACCACCTCGGCCGGCAGCTCCGGATCGATCGACCCCGCCGCTTGTGCCGCCTCGATCCAGCGGCCGAGCCGGTCGCTGACGTCCATCAGCCGGTCCAGGTAGGCGCCATTGCCGATCAGCGCCGAGCGCAGGCTCGAATTCTGCGCCGGCAGCGACGGCATCTCGCCGGCCAGCTGGACCTGCATCGTCCAGCGCGCGACCGCCCTCAGCTGCTCGATCGCATGGGCCGGCTCGGCATCCCGCGCATCGGCTGCGAGGTCGGCAATGATCGCCAGCGCGCGGTCGAGCACGCGGATCATCGCTGCAGCCGCCAGCGCTTCCTTGGAAGCGAAATGCTTGTACAGGCTGGCCTTGGCAACCCCGACATCGGCGGCCACCTCGTCGACGGTCATTGCATCGAAGCCCTTTTCGGCCAGCAAGCGGTTGACCGACGAGACGATTGCATCCTCGCGCACCTGCAGGATCTGCTGCCGAAAGGACTTTTTCTCCATGCGGCGGATTCTAGACTGGCCGGCTCAAACGTAAACCAGACGGTTTACTTTGCTACGCGGCAGTCTCGTCGCGACCCGGAAACAGGGTAAACCCTTACATTTGCGAAGGACCAGGGTTTTCCCTAGTATTCGGTCATCGATCAGCCAGCAACGGCTGCTCCTCACCAGCAAAGGCTCCCGATGACCACCACCACCTTCCCGACCAACGCTTCCCTGGCCCGCACCAGCACCACCCGCGCGGCACCGCGTGCACCCGGCTTCGGTCTGCAGATCTGGAACGCCCTGACCCGGCTCGGCGAAAAGCGAGCCGCAGCGCAGATGCGCCAGCTCGCCCGTCAATACGACGCCACCCGCCCGGAACTGTCACGCGTACTGCGTGAAGCGGCCCGCCAGGGCCTGAACGGCTGAGCGACTCAGCCGGCGGCGGAACGCTCGGAGCGTCGGTCGGTGCCGAACGGGCCGATCGTGGCCCCGCCCTGCCGGTCGGCACCGACATCGAACAGTGGCGGCAAGGTGGGTTCGAGGGTGGCCTCGAGCCCGATGTCGACGCCCATGCCGGCCGGCTCCAGTGCATGACCGGATCGGCCGGCACCAATCAGATAAGGGCGGTACCGTTTCCAGATCGACTGCCACATGCTTGCCTCACTCGGTTGCGGGATGCGGTCCGAACCCCGTCCGGCGCACACTGGCAGTGTCGCGTCGATGCAAGACAGCTTCGTGACGTTGGTCAATGCCGATGGATGAACGCCTGCCGGCCGCTTTCGGTGGACCGGCAGGACACAGCGGGAGCATCACCATGAACCTTCGCCCTGCGCCCTGGCTGCTCTGGGGCACGCTGGCGGTTGCCCTGCTGTGTGCGCTGCTGCTCGGCTCCGAGGGTCTCTAGCGCGCACCTGTCCGGCCCCGTTCCGGCCCGCCGCAACCGCAGGGGCCGGGCGCGACGCGCCGGCGACGCGCGACAATCACCCATGATGACGATCGGTCTGTCGGCAATCCAGGCGCGGCTGATCGCGGCCGGTGCCAAACCCCAGCACCTGCAGCGCGTGCTGCGGCTGTGGAGCAATGCCCTGCCGCAGGATGCCGGCCGGCGTCGGCTCGATGACTTCGTGCCGGCTGGCGTGCGCGCGCTGCTGCCCGAGCTCGAACAGCAGCTTGCCGCGCTGGCCACCCTGCACGCGCGCCACCCCGATGCGGATGGATCCGAACGGCTGCTGGTGCGCCTGGCCGATGGCCAGCTGATCGAGAGCGTGCTGCTGCCGCGCGACGGCGTATGCGTCTCGACCCAGCTCGGCTGTGCCGTCGGTTGCGTCTTCTGCATGACCGGTCGCAGCGGCCTGCTGCGCCAGCTCGACGCGGCCGAGATCGTCGCCCAGGTGGCGCTCGCGCGCCGCCTGCGCCCCGTCCGCAAGGTGGTCCTGATGGGCATGGGCGAGCCGGCGCACAACCTGGAGCAGGTGCTCGACGCGATCGAACTGCTCGGCACGCGCAGGCGGGATCGGGCACAAGAACCTGGTCTTCTCGACCGTCGGCGACCGGCGCGCCTTCGATCGACTGCTCGCGCTGCCGGTCGGCCGCGTCAGGCCGGCGCTGGCACTCTCGCTGCACACCACCGACGACGCGCTGCGCAGCGAACTGCTGCCGCGCGCACCCCGCATCCCGGTCGTCGAGCTGGCGCGCCTGGCCGAGGCCTATGCACGCGCCACCGGCTACCCGACCCAGTACCAGTGGACGCTGATCGACGGCGTGAACGACGGCGAGGCCGAGATCGACGGCATCGCACGGCTGCTCGCCGGCCGCTACGCGATCATGAACCTGATCCCGTACAACCGGATCGACGACCTGCCCTACCGTCGCCCGGAGGCGCAGCGCTGCGAGCACATGGCCGCCGCGCTGCGCCGGCGCGGCATCGTCACCACGCTGCGCCAGTCGGCGGCGCAGTCGGTCGACGGCGGATGCGGCCAGCTGCGTGCGCGCGACTCCGCCGGCACGAGCGTCGGTGCGGGCGCCGCTGCGCCGGCACAGCGGCTAAGCTCGCGTCCTGACCCACTCCTGGAGCGACCGTGCTCAGACCTGACGTCACGATCGAAGGCATGCACCAGCGCCAGCAGGGCGCGGTTGCCAGGCCAGTTCGGCCTGATCGTGACCGAACTGGGCGAAGGCCGGCTGGCAGCTCGCTTCGAGCTGCAGGACTGGATGCTCGCCCCGAACGGCTACCTGCATGCCGCCAGCATCATCACCCTGGCCGACACCTGCGCCGGTTACGCCTGCATGGCGCACCTGCCGGACGGTGCCAAGGGCTTCACCACGATCGAGCTGAAGAGCAACTTTCTCGGCACCGCGCTGGCCGGGACGATTCACTGCGTCGCCGAGGCCGAGCACCTCGGTCGCACGACCCAGGTCTGGTCGGCGCTGGTGCGCGGACCGGCCGAACAGGGTGGCCGCAAGCTGGCGCTGTTTCGCTGCACGCAGATGGTGCTGTGGTGAACCGCCCGCACCGTCCGGCAACGTCACCCCGCGCGGCGGCAGCGCCGCGCCCGCTGGACGACGCCGAACTCGACGAACTGCAGGCGCTGCTCGATCGGCTGCCGGAACCGCTCGATCCGCTCGATGTCAGCATGCTCGACGGTTTTCTGTGCGGCGTGCTGGTCCAGCCGGCCCGCATCGCCGCCGGCCGCTGGCTGCCCTACGTCACCGACACCGAAGCCCGGCCGCTGCCGGGCGGCTTCGACGCGTCGCGCCTGCACGCGCTGGTACGGCGCCGCCACGCCGAGCTCGATGCGGCGATCGAGCGCGCGGCAATGGTTCGATCCCTGGATCTTCGAGCTCGAGGTCGAGGCCGAGCCGACGAACCGGACGACGCGCGACACCGCACCGCCTGAAGTCGATGCGGTCTACCCGTGGGTGGCCGGATTCGTCACCGCGCTCGACCGCTTTCCGGCCCTGATGGCGCGCGCCGGCGGACGCTCGATGCGGCGCTGGTGCTGCTGTACCGTCACCTCGATCCCGACGACCTCGAGGATGCCGACGAGATCCTGCAGGCGATCGAGGAGCTCGAGCCGCCGGAAAGCCTGGACGGTGGCGGTCGAGGAACTGGTGCGCGCGACGCTGCTGCTGGCCGACATCGGCCGTCCGCGGCGCAGCGCCGACCGGCAAGACGCGGCGCCCGGGCCGCCGGCGTCGCGCGACCCCGCCGCTGAAACGGCGGCGCGGCGGCGCGCCTCAGCCGCCGAAGACCCGCAGCGCCTGCAGGCCGAGCCCGGTCGCAACGCTCGCGAACCGGTCGCCGCGCACCACCCGGGCGGTCGGGAATGCCGCTGCGATGCGCTCCGCGAGCGGCCGCAGACCGGTCGATCCGCCGGTGAAGAACAGGGTCGAGATCGCGATCCGGTGCAACGCCGGCCTGCGCCACCGTCTGTCCGCGCCGCAGCGACGATCGCGTCGAGGTCGGTCGCGATCGCATCGATCGCGTCGCGCTCGCTCAGTTCGCTGCCGAGCGCCGTTTCGACCAGCGCCAGGTCGATGCGCGCGGCGGCGCCGTCGGCGACCTCGATCTTGGCGTGCTCGGCGCGCGCCGCGAGTTCATGCCCGAGGCGCTCCTCGACCACCGTCATCAGCCGCAGATGGTGGCGTCGATCGGCGTAGAAGCGGCGCATCGCGCGCAGTTCGGCGACCCGCTGCGGTGTGTAGACGGTATTGATCAGGTGCCAGGTGGCCAGGTCGAAGTAGACCGCGCTCGGCACCTCGCGCGGTGCGGCGCGCGCCACTCGCCGGACCGCGTGCGCCGTAGCCGAGCAGCGGCAGGATCGCCAGCGAGCTCGATGCGGCGGTCGAAATCGGTGCCGGCCAGGTGCACGCCGTGGTTGGCCAGCACGTCGTCGCGCCGGTCGACCCGGCGGCTGCGCTGCGGGCCGACCCGCACCACCGAGAAGTCCGACGTGCCGCCGCCGATGTCGGCCACCAGCACGATCTCCTCGGCCGCCAGCGACTGCTCGTGGGCCAGCGCGGCGGCGATCGGCTCGAACTGGAACTGCACCTCGCGCAGACCGACCCGCCGCGCCGCCTGCTCGAGCGAGGCCTGGGCGCGCGCATCGCGCACCGGATCGTCGTCGACGAAGAAGACCGGCCGGCCGAGCACCGCCCGGTCGATCGGTGCGCCGGCTGCGCTGCTCGGCGCAGCGCTTCAGGTGCAGCAGGTAGCCGGCGATCACGTCCAGGTACGGGACGCCGCGGCCGCCACCGACGTCGGTGGTCTGCTCGACGAGCGCCGAACCGAGGATGCTCTTCATCGACCGCATCAGCCGGCCTTCGATGCCGTCGACATAGGCCGCGATGGCGGCCCGGCCGAAGGCGCGCGGTGGTCCGTCGTGATGCTCCGGGCCCTCGGCGAAATAGAACACCGCGGTCGGCATCGTCGGCTCGCCGTCCTCGAGCGGCGACCAGTTCGATCTGTCCGGGCGCGGCGGCAGCAATCGCGATGGCCGAGTTCGAGGTGCCGAAGTCGATCGCACAGAAGCGCGGGCGCGGGTGCCGGCAGTGCGCCGGCGGCCTCAGCTGCCGATCACCGCGCCGTCGGCGCGCGTGATCACGACGGTGGCCGACCGCGGTCGGCCGCCCGGCAGCCCGTCCGGCCAGTTCGAAGCGTGCGACGGAGCGTCCGGATCGCTGCGCCAACCGGACGGCTCGCCCGGATGCTGGACATTGATGAACAGCGTGCGCCCGTCGGGCGTCATCGCTGCGCCGGTGATCTCGCACTGACGCGGTCCGGTCAGGAAGCGCCGCACCTCGCCGCTGCGCGGATCGCAGGCCAGCATCTGGTTGTTGCCGAAGCCGCGCGATTCGGAGGCGTCGGTCTGGATCCACAGCACGCCGCGCGCGTCGAGCATCAGACCGTCCGGGTTGGCGAAGCCGTCGCCGGTGAAGCCGCGACCGTCGGTGGCCGGATCACCGGCGAGCAGCAGCAGGTCCCAGCGGAAGGTCGGCGCATCGAAGTCGCCGTCCTCGCGCCAGCGCACGATCTGACCGGTGCGGTTGTCGGCGCGCGGATTGGCCGGCGCCGGACCGGGCTTGCCGGGTGCGCCGCGCTCGCGTGTTGCCGGTCAGCGTGCAATAGACGTCGCGGGTGCGCGCATCGATCGCCAGCCACTCGGGACGGTCCATCGGAGTCGCACCGAGCAGGTCGGCCGCCTGGCGCGCCTTGACCAGCACCTCGCCCTGGTCGGCGAAGCCATTGGCCGCGGTCAGCGGTCCGTTCGCCATGCACCAGCGGCAGCCAGCGTCCGCTGCCGTCGGCATCGAAGCGCGCCACCGACAGCATGCCGTGGTCGAGCAGGTTCGCGGTTCGCCTGGGCGGCGCTGCGTCCAGCCGATGCCGGCGCGATCGGGTCGCGGCTGACGAAGCGGTAGATGTACTCGAATGGCGCATCCTCGCCGGAGTAGACGACCGCGCGCCGACCGCGCGTCACCGCCACCCAGGCCCCTTCGTGAGCGGCCCGGCCGAGCGCGGTGCGCTTGCGCGGCACCGATCGGCGGATCCATCGGATCGACCTCGACGATCCAGCCGAAGCGGTTCGGCTCGTTCGGATGGCGCGCCGCGTCGAAGCGCGGATCGAAGGCGGCCCAGCCTGAATGCCCCTTGGCGCGCAGCTCCCAGCGCGCGCTGGTGCGCATCGAGGGCGGTCGCCGGCATCGAAATAGCCGGCCCAGTTCTCCTCGCCCGACAGGTAGGTGCCCCAGGGCGTGCTGCCGGCCGCGCAGTTGGCGATGGTGCCGAGCACCGTCCGGCCCGCCGGATCGGCGGCGGTGCGCAGCAGCCGGTGCCCGGCAGCCGGGCCGCTCAGGGCGCACGGCGTGGCGCCGGTGATGCGGCGCGCGTAGGGCGACGGCCGCACCATGCGCCAGCCACCGCGCCGACGTCGCGCTCGACCTCGATCACCGAGATGCCGTGCGCCGCCTGCGCCTTGGCGACCTTGTCGGCGCTCCAGTCGGCGCCGCCATCGGTGTGCAGCAGGCCGTTGTCGACGTATTCGTGATTCATCACCAGCAGGCCGCGGCGCGAGCCGTCGAGCGGGTAGTACTGCAGGCCGTCGTGGTGCATGCCCAGTCTGCAGCGCCTGCTCGGCGGCGCTGTTGCCGGCGTCGGGCCGGAAGGCCGGCATGCTGCCCGGCGATGCCGACCGGCTCGCCCCAGGCGGCGATCGGCTCCGCGCGGTAGCCCGCCGGCACCACGACGCGGTCGGCGTCGCTCGACCGGGACCGGCCGGAAGCCGAGCAGCGGCCGTGCCGCGACCGGCCAGCCGCCGGTGACCGGTGCCACGCTGTCGCAGCCGGCGAGCAAGCCGGCCAGCGCCGCGGCGCCGCCGCGCAGCACGCTGCGCCGAGCCGGATCGCAGCGCAGTTCGAGCGGCAACGGAAGCGCGCGCCTGGTGTGCCTGTTCATGCCGGTTTCACAGCCTTTCCGATTCGCCGGAGCGCGGCTGCCACTTCATCAGCCGGCGTTCGACCACGCCGACGATGCCGTCGAGCACCAGCGCAAAGGCGGTCAGCACCAGGATGCCGGCCATCACGGTGTTGATGTCGAACGAGCCCTCGGCCTGCAGGATCAGGTAGCCGACGCCGCGTGCCGAACCGAGGTACTCGCCGACCACCGCGCCGACGAAGGCCAGGCCGACGCTGGTGTGCAGCGAACTGAAGACCCAGCTGGTCGCGCTCGGCAGGTAGACCTGGCGCAGCAACTGGCGCTTGTTGGCGCCGAGCATGCGCGCATTCGCCAGCACCACCGGGCTGACTTCGCGCACGCCCTGGTAGACGTTGAAGAAGACGACGAAGAACACCAGCGTGACGCCGAGCGCGACCTTGCTCGCCATGCCGAGGCCGAACCAGACCGCGAAGATCGGCGCCAGGATCACCCGCGGCATGCTGTTCATCGCCTTGATGAATGGGTCGAGGATCGCCGCCATCGTCGGGCTCAGCGCCAGCCACAGCCCGCAGCCGAGCCCGAGTCCGGTGCCGATGCCGAAGGCCATCACCGTCTCGAGCAGCGTCACCACCAGGTGCTCGTAGATGTCGGCGTTGACAACGAACCAGGCCCAGATGCGGCTGAAGATGACGAGCGGCTCGCCGAAAAAGAAGGCCGCCTGCCGGTCGTTGTCGAACACCAGCAGTCGGCAACAGGCCGGGTGCCGTCAGCAGGTGCCAGGCCACGAAGATCAGGACCAGCAGCCCGATCTGCCACAACCGCAGCGAGACCGCACCACGCGGCCGGATCGCATTCCACATGCTCATGCCTTCTTCAGTTGCTGCTGGTACGCCTTGAGCACCTCGTCGCGCAGCACGGCCCAGATCGCGCTGTGCAGGGCGAGGAATTCGGGTGTCGCCTTGATCTCGGCGACATCGCGCGGACGGGCGAGGTCGATGCGGAATTCACCGATCGGCCGCGCCGCCGGGCCCGAGCTCAGGATCACGACACGGTCGCTCATCGCGATCGCCTCGTCGAGGTCGTGCGTGATGAACAGCACCGCCTTGCGCTTGGACGACCACAGCTCGAGCACCTCGTTCTCCATCAGCTGACGCGTCTGGATGTCGAGGGCCGAGAACGGCTCGTCCATCAGGATGATGTCGGGGTCGAGCGCCAGCACCTGCGCCAGCGCGGTGCGCTTGCGCATGCCGCCCGAGAGCTGGTGCGGATAACGGTCGCCGAAGCCGCCGAGACCGACGCGCTGCAGCCAGGCCTCGGCCTGCTCGCGCGCCTCGCGCGGCGCGATGCCGCGGAATTCGAGGCCGGCCATCACGTTCGAGACGGCGGTGCGCCACGGCATCAGGCTCTCGGTCTGGAACATGTAGCCGGCGCGCTTGTTCAGCCCGTCGGGAAAGGCCGACAGCGGCTGACCGAACACCTCGACCGTCCCGCTGCTCGGCGTCAGCAGTCCGGCCGCCATGTTCAGCAAGGTGCTCTTGCCGCTGCCGGTCGGCCCGACCACCGACACGAACTCGCCCGCCTCGACCGTCAGGTCGACCGCCTCGACCGCCGTGTAGCGCTGGCCCGGCGCCTCCGGCGCGACGAAGGTGCACGAGACGCCATGGAAGCGCAGGGCCGGCGTCGCGCCGGCGCTCATGCCTTGCGCGTACTTGGCGATCTGCCTTGCGTGACGAAGGCGTTGGTCTGCACCGCAGCCAGGTCGAACTTGACCTCCTCGAGCTTGGGATCGGCGCTCTTGAGGGCGCGCAGCGCGGTCGCCGGTCCGGCTTCGGGGAACAGGCCGTCGGGCGACATCGCCGGCCGGCTGGCCAGGAAGGCGTCGATGTAGACGGCGCGATCGCCGAGCAGATAGCTTTCCGGAACCGCCTTCACGATCTCGCTCGGGCCGGCCGTCTGCAGCCAGCGGTCGGCGCGGACGATCGCATTGGTCAGCGCCTGCACGGTATTCGGATGCTTGTCGATGAAGGCCTGCGGCGCATAAAGGCAGCCCGCCGGCATCGGTCCGCCAAAGACCTTCTCGGACTCGGCGACGATTCGCGTGTCGGTGACGATCTTCAGATCGCCGCTGCGATGCAGCAGCGTGATCACCGGGTCGAGGTTGCTGATCGCATCGATCTGGCCGGCGCGCATCGCGGCCACCGCGCCGCTGCCCGCGCCGACGCCGACGATCGAGACGTCGGTCGGCTTCAGGCCGGCCTTGGCCAGCACGAAGTTGACCATCACGTTGGTGCTCGAGCCCGGCGCGGTGACGCCGATCTTCTTGCCCTTCAGCTCGGCGACCGACTTGAAGTTGGGCATCGTCTTCGGGTTGACGCCGAGCACGATCTGCGGCGCCCGGCCCTGCAGCACGAAGGCACGCATCGGCTGCCCCTTGGCCTGCATGTTCAGCGTGTGCTCGAAGGCGCCCGAGACGACGTCGGCACTGCCGCCGACGACCGCCTGCAGCGCACGCGATCCGCCGGCGAAGTCGGCGATCGTTGACGTCGAGTCCCTCGTCCTTGAAATAGCCGAGGCTCTCGGCGATGGTCAGCGGCAGGTAATAGAAGAGGTTCTTGCCGCCGACTGCGATCGACACCGCCTTCTTCTCGAGCGCCTGTGCGGCGGCCAGCCGGGGAAGCGCGAGCGCGGCGGCGCTGGCAGCACTCGCAGCGAGCAGGGTTCGACGTTGCATGACAGTCTCCGTATCTTCGGTCTGGATCAGGGTCCCGATTGTGCCGCGCCCTGGCGGCCGTTCTGCCGCATCACAATCACCGCATGAAAACCATCCTGATCACCGGTGGCAGTCGCGGCATCGGCGCCGCCTGTGCGATCGCCTGCGCCAGCGCGCGGCTGGGCGGTCGGTGTCAACTACGCGCGCGACGCGCGCCGCTGCCGAGCGCGTGGCCGACCAGGTGCGGGCGGCCGGGGTGCCGGCGCTCGGCGTTGCAGGCCGATGTCTCCGACGAGGATCAGGTGCTCGCGATGTTCGCCCGCATCGATGCCGAACTGCCGCCCCTGCACGGGCTCGTCAACAACGCCGGCATCGTCGATCGGCAGGCTCGGGTCGACGAATTCACGCTGGCGCGGATCCGGCGCATGTTCGAGATCAACGTCTTCGGCAGCATCCTGTGTGCGCGCGAAGCCGTGCGCCGCATCAGCACCCGCCACGGCGGCGCGGGCGGCAGCATCGTCAACCTGTCGTCGGTGGCGGCGACGCTCGGTTCGCCCGGGCTGTATGTCGACTACGCCGCGAGCAAGGGCGCGATCGACAGCTTCACCGTCGGACTGGCTCGCGAAGTTGCAACCGAGGGTATCCGCGTCAATGCCGTGCGGCCGGGCATCATCGACACCGAGATCCACGCTTCGGGCGGCCAGCCGGACCGCGCCCACCAATCATTGGCCATGATCCCGATGCGTCGGGTCGGTCGGGCGGAGGAAATCGCCGAAGCCGTGTGCTGGCTGCTCGAGGACACGTCCAGTTACACGACGGGGGGAATCATTGACGTGAGTGGCGGTCGCTGACCCGTAGAATTTTCCGGTCTCAACGGCAGCGACTCGGGCGCATGCCCGAATTTACCGGTTTCGATGTCGCTGCCTTCCGCTCTCCGCGGTACGCCCCCGTGCGTGCCTGCCGCTCCCCTCGCGCCCCTGTGCCTCTTGTTCCGATGCGCCTCGACGGCACGCCTGTCGTGGTGGCTGCTGAGGGCAGCTCGGCCTGTTCGCGCTCACCCCGGCCTGGGCCGCGACCCCATCGAATCCGCAATGGGACTTCCTGCTCGGCGCGCGTGATGCAGCACAGCGGCAGCTCGCGCGCCGCGATCATCAACCTGGCCATCAATCAGCTGGATTACCTGGCCGCACCGGCCGGCAGCGCGCGCTGGCAGACGCCGAAGGAACTGGTGGCGCGAGGTGCGGGCAGTTGCCAGGACTTCGCCCTCGCCAAATTCTGGCTGCTGCGCAGCAGCGGCGTGCGGCCGGAACGGGTGCGGCTCGCGCTCGGGCAGGTTCGTGATCGGTGATCAGACACTGGCTCACCTGGTCGTGCTGTTCTGGAACGACACCGGCAGCCCGTGGGTCCTCGACAACCTGGTGCCGGGCATGCACCGCGCTGACGGCGCGCCCCGATCTGCAGATCGACTACACCTTCGACGAGGCACGCTTCTACGACCGCGACGGACTTCAGCCCATCGCCGACCAGCCGCTGCGCGGCTGGCGTGGCATGTGGACGCGAATCGGCGTGCAGTCGGCGCTGTAGCCGGGTCGGCGGCGCAGTGCCGGCTCAGCGCCGCTCGACGATCACCGGCACGAGTTGCAGCTCCTCGCGCACCCGCTGCGCCACCGTGGCCGCCTGGTCCAGATCGGCAAACGGTCCGGCCTGCAGGCGGTGCAGCCCGGCGTCGTCGATGCACCGCCAGCGACGGCGGCGAGCCAGCCGAGGTCGGCTTCCGACCCGGCGCTGGAACTGCGACGCACCAGCGCGCTGGCGAAAGGCGCCGAGCTGGACCCAGTATCCCGGTCCGGCTGCGGACGCCGCCCCGGCGGTGGCGGGCATGGCCGGCTCGCCGATCCGCTCCAGCGGCAGCGGCAGCCGCCGATTCCAGCCACGGCCAGGCCCTGGCTCTCCCGCATCGACGTCGCGGCGAGCGGCAGCGCGCTCGCAACCTGCGCCGGTACCGGTACTGGCACCGGCAGCAACTCGGACGGTTCCGGGCGCAACGGCGGAGATTCGGGCGCGGGCTCCTGGCGCCAGCGTCCGTCGCGGATCTCGTCCTGCGTGATGCGCTCGACCTCGACCATGCCGGCGCCGCGCAGCAGGTCGAGCTTGTGCGCGGCGGTATAGCTCAGGTCGATGACGCGGCCGCGGTGGAACGGACCGCGGTCGTTGATGCGCACGATCACCTCGCGCGCATTGGCCAGGTTGCGCACCCGCGCATAGCTCGGCAGCGGCATGGTCGGATGCGCCGCGGTCATCGCATACATGTCGTAGCGCTCGCCGCTGGCAGTCGGCCGGCCGTGGAACTTGCGGCCGTACCAGGTGGCAAGCCCGCGCTCGACCAGTGGCAGGTCCTCGGTCATCGGCTGATAGCGCTGGCCGTTGACCGGTACGGCGCGCATCGGACCGCTGCGCAGCGGCTCGACCAGCGGCACCGCGTCAGGGATGCGCGCCAGATCGGCCGGCGGCGACTCGCCCGGGCCGTCGGTGGCCCACACCCGCGGCGTCGCCTGGCCGCGCGGTGCGCGGGCCGGACGCGCACGCCGCCCAGCAGCGGCGGCGACCGCGAGCACGACCAGCAGCCGGCGACCGGCCCGGGCGCATGCGACGGCGAGGTGAGCAATGACGAAGAACGGGACAGCACGGGTTGCAGCATGGCCGCAACCCTAACCGAATCGCCACGCCGGCCAACCGGCCGCCCGCTCAGTGCGCGCCGACGAGCGGCTCGGCCACCTCGCCGCCAGCGCTGGCGCGCACCGCGCAGAACTTGAACTCCGGGATCTTGCCGAACGGGTCGAGCTTGGGATTGGTCAGCCGGTTGATCGCCGCCTCGGCGTAGCAGAACGGCACGAACACCGTACCCGGCGGCGACGCATCGTCGGCGCGCGCATACAGCACCACCTCGCCGCGGCGCGATCTCGAGCGTCACCGCCGCGCCCGGCGCGATGCCGAGGCGCTGCAGGTCCAGCGGGTGCATCAGCGCCACCGGATCGGGCTCGATCGCATCGAGCACGCCCGAACGCCGCGTCATGCTGCCGGTGTGCCAGTGCTCGAGCTGGCGGCCGGTGATCAGCACCAGCGGATAGTCGGCATCGGGCTGCTCGTCGGCGGGCACGATGCCGGCCGGAACGAAGCGCGCGCGGCCGCTCGCGGTCGGAAAGCGATCGACGAATTCGACCGGCTGGCCCGGCGCGCCCTCGGTGCGGCACGGATAGGTGACCGCGCCGTCGCGCTGCAGCCGTTCCCAGGTGATGCCGGCGATGCTCGGCATCAGCCGGCGCATCTCGTCGAAGACCTCGCCGACACCGGCCTGCGGCCAGTCCAGGCCGAGGCGGCCGGCGATCTGCTGGATGATCCACAGGTCCTGGCGCGCATCGCCCGGCGGATCGAGCGCGGCGCGACCGAGCTGCACCAGCCGGTCGGTATTGGTGAAGCTGCCGGTCTTCTCGGCGAAGGCGCTCGCCGGCAGGATCGACGTCGGCAAAGGCGGCGGTCTCGGTCAGGAAGATGTCCTGCACCACCAGGTGCTCGAGCCGCGCCAGCGCGGCGCGCGCATGGTTGGCGTCCGGGTCGCTCATCGCCGGGTTCTCGCCCATCACGTACAGGCCGCGCACGCTGCCGTGCATGGGCGGCGTCCATCACCTCGACCACCGTCAGGCCCGGCACCGGATCGAGCGGCATGCCCCAGGCGGCTTCGAAACGCGCCCGCGCAGCCGCATCGTCGACGCGCTGGTAGTCGGGGAACATCATCGGGATCAGGCCGGCGTCGCTGGCGCCCTGCACATTGTTCTGCCCGCGCAGCGGATGCAGGCCGGTCCCGGGTCGGCCGATCTGGCCGGTCATCAGCGCCAGCGCGATCAGGCAGCGCGCGTTGTCGGTGCCGTGCACATGCTGGCTGATGCCCATGCCCCACAGGATCATCGAGCCGCGCGAAGTGGCGTACAGCCGCGCCACCTCGCGGATCGTTGCCGCATCGATGCCGCACACCGGCGCCATCGCCTCGGGCGAATAGGCTGGCCAGGTTGGCCTTCAGCTCGTCGAAGCCGATCGTGCGCGCGGCGATGAAGTCGGCCGCGACCAGGCCCTCCTCGACGATCGTGTGCATCATCGCGTTGAGCAGCGCGACGTCGGTATCGGGCTTGAATGCGAGGTGACGGTGCGCATGGCGCGCCAGTTCGCCGCGCCGCGGGTCGAGCAGGATCAGCCGGGTGCCGCCGGCGACCGCATTCTTGATGAAGCTCGCCGCCACCGGATGGTTCACGCCCGGATTGGCGCCGATCACGATCACCACCTCGGCCAGCGCGACATCGCGCACCGGATTCGAGACCGCACCCGATCCGATGCCTTCGAGCAGCGCCGCCACCGACGAGGCGTGGCACAGCCGGGTGCAGTGGTCGACGTTGTTGCTGCCGAAGCCGGTGCGCACCAGCTTCTGGAACAGATAGGCTTCCTCGTTGCTGCCCTTGGCCGAACCGAAGCCGACCAGCGCGCGCGGGCCGTCGCGCTCGCGGATCCGCGCGCAGCCCGGCGGCGGCGCGTTCCAGTGCCTCGTCCCAGCTCGCCTCGCGGAATACCGACTGCCAGTTGTCGGCGTCGAGCACCGCATCGGCGTGCTTGGGCGCGTCGTCGCGCCGGATCAGCGGCACGGTCAGCCGCTGCGGATGGTGCGCGTAGTCGAAGCCGTAACGTCCCTTGACGCACAGGCGGCCGGCATTGGCCGGTCCGTCGCGGCCCTTCGACATGGACGATGCGGTTGTCCTCGACGTGGTAGCTGACCTGGCAGCCGACGCCGCAGAACGGGCACAGCGAATCGACCACCTTGGCGCGCCTGATCGCGCGGCGTGACGACCACGCGCTCGGTCGCCGCACGGCTGGCGAGCGGCACCACCGAGGCCAGCGCACCGGTCGGGCAGGCCTGCACGCACTCGCCGCACGCCACGCAGGTCGACGCCCCGAGCGCATCGTGCTGGTCGAAGACGATCTGCGCGCGTGCGCCGCGGTAGGCCAGACCGATCACGTCGTTGACCTGCTCGTCGCGGCAGGCCCGCACGCAGCGGGTGCACTGGATGCAGGCATCGAGGTTGACCGCGAGCGCCGGATGCGATCAGCATCCGGCGCGGCTGCGCGCGCCGCGGAAAACGCGGCACGCCGACGCCGCGCGCCGCGGCCCAGCGATCGAGCTCACCGAAGTCGGCTGGTCTGCCGGCGATCGGCGCCGCGCCGGCCGCGGCATGTCCGACAGCAGCAGCTCGAGCACCAGCTTCTGCGATGCCAGCGCGCGCTGGCTGCGCGCTCTGCACCTTCATCCCGGCCGACGGGGCGCGGCAGCACGACGGCAGCGAGCACGCGCTCGCCGTCGATCTCGACCATGCAGCTGCGGCAGTTGCCGGCCGGCTCGAGGCCGTCCTGGTAGCAGAGGTGCGGAATCTCGACGCCATGGCGCTGCGCGACCTGCAGAATGGTCTCGCCGGGGTCGGCTGCGACGCTGCGGCCGTCGAGTTCGAACGGCGATCGGCCGTCATGCGGGCTCTGCTCCCAGTTCGTCGGGGAAATAGCGGATCACGCAGTCGACCGGATTCGGCGCGGCCTGTCCGAGCCCGCAGATCGAGGCATCGCGCATCACCTGCGACAGTTCGCCCAGCAGTGCGGTATCCCAGCGGTCGGACGCGATCAGCGCCGACGCCTTGGCGGTGCCGGCGCGGCACGGCGTGCACTGGCCGCAGCTCTCGTCCTCGAAGAAGTGCATCAGGTTGCGCGCCGCGTCGGTGGCGCGGTCCCAGTGGCCGGCGCTGCGGGTGAGCACGATCACCGCTGCCGATCCGATGAAGCAGCCGTGCGGCTGCAGCGTGTCGAAGTCGAGCGGGATGTCGGCCAGGCTGGCCGGCAGGATGCCGCCCGACGCGCCGCCAGGCAGGTAGGCATAGAGCTCGTGACCGTCGGGCAGTCCGCCGCCATATTCGTCGACCAGTTCACGCAGCGTGATGCCGGCCGGCGCCAGGTGCACGCCCGGCTGGTTGACGCGACCGGACAGCGAGTACGAACGCAGCCCCGAGCGGCCGTGGCGGCCGTGCGATGCGAACCAGCCGGCGCCGCGCTCGACGACCTCGCGCACCCAGTGAAGCGTCTCCATGTTGTGTTCGAAGCGTCGGCCGGCCGAACAGGCCGCGCTGCGCGACATACGGCGGGCGCAGGCGCGGCATGCCGCGCTTGCCTTCGATCGACTCGATCATGGCCGACTCCTCGCCGCAGATGTAGGCCCCGGCACCGCGCCGCAGCTCGATCGGTGCGATCCGCTGCGGGTCGATGCCGGCCGCGGCGAGCGTGGCCGGCAGCGCCGCCAGTTCGGCCTCGAGCAGCGCGCGCAGGCCGTGGTATTCGTCGCGCAGGTAGAGGTAGATCGCCGCGACGTCGACCACCGCGGCGGCGATCAGCATGCCCTCGATGAAGCGGTGCGGGTCGCGTTCCAGGAAGACGCGATCCTTGAAGGTACCGGGCTCGCCCTCGTCGATGTTGACAGCCATCAGCCGCGGGCGCCGGCTCGGCTCGCACGATGCGCCACTTGCGGCCGGCCGGAAAGCCCGCGCCACCCAGTCCGCGCAGGCCGGCCTGCGACAGCGTCTCGATCAGCTCGTCAGGTGCTGCGGCGGCCCGACAGCACATCGGCGAGCAGCGCATAGCCGCCGCCGGCGCGGTAGCTGGCGGCGTCGATCGCGGCCGGCGGTGCCCGGTCGAACGCGTCGCCGGCGGCGACGGCCAGCGCGACGTCGGCGCTGCGTGCGTGCGCGATCGGCTTTTGTCCGACGACGACGACCGGCGCCTGCTCGCAGCGACCGACGCACGGGGCCTCGACCACCCGCACATCGCGCTTGCAGCAGCGACGGCAGCTTTTCGAGCAACGCCGCGGCGCCGGCGAGTTGACACGACAGGCCGCCGCACACCCGCACCGTCAGCAGCGGCGGCGAGCGGCACATCGCCCACCGCGTCTTCGCGGACGATGTCGAAGTGGTGATAGAAGCTCGCCACCTCGTAGACCTCGGTTTGCGCCAGCTTCATCCAGTGCGCGAGCGCGGCCAGGTGCGGCGTCGCGAGCTGGCCGAAGTGATCGTTCAGCAGGTGCAGGTATTCGATCAGCAGGTCGCGCCGCGGCACCGCGCCGGCGCCATGGCGCCGCTCGAGCAGCGCCACCACCTCCGCGCGTGCATCGGCGTCGACGCGTCGCCCCTTGGGCTGTTGGCGCTGGCGCTGGCGGCGCGACGGCAATTCGTCGCCGAGCTGCTGCAGGGGAATGCTGACGGTATTCATGGGCGCAAGACTAGACACGAGCGCGGTCCGGATATGCTCGTCTGTTCATAACCAAGCCTGCCGCGACCGATGCTGCGCATCCACATCCGCCCGCAATGGGAGATCGGCCCGTCTGGCAATGCGCTCGCAGACCATTCGCTCGACAGCCGGTGCACTGCTCGGTCTGCTGGGCGCGGTCCATGAAACCGGCTCGCTGGCCGACGCGGCGCGCGTCCTCGGCCTGTCGTATCGGCATGCCTGGGGCCTGCTGCGGCGCGCCCAGACGCTGTTCGGACAGACCCTGGTCGACGCCGGCCGAGGCCGGCGCTGCACCCTGACACCGCTCGCGTCGAAGCTGATCTGGGCCGATCGGCGCATCGGCGCCCGGCTGTCGCCGCTGCTCGAATCGCTCGCCTCCGAGCTCGAGGGCGAGCTGATGCGCGGGACCAGCGCCCCGCGCGCGCTGCGCCTGCATGCGAGCCATGGCTTTGCGGTCGCCACCTTGATCGAACAGCTCGAGGCGCTCGCGCTGCCGGTCGAACTGCGCTACCGCAACAGCCTCGAATCGGTCGCGGCGCTGGCGCGTGGCGAATGCGATCTGGCCGGGCTGCACATTCCGATCGGCGACTTCGGCCCAGCGGCGGCCAGTCGCTACCGGCCGCTGGCTGCGCGCCGACCGGCACAGCCTGGTTCATCTGGCGGTACGCCGCCAGGGACTGATCGTCGCGCCGGGCAATCCCAAGCGCATCCGTTCGCTGGCCGACCTCGGCGCGGCTTGAGGTCCGCTTCGTCAACCGACCGAAGGATCGGGCACGCGGATGCTGACCGAACTGATGCTGCAGCGAGCCGGCCTCGAGCCGCGCAACGTCAACGGCTTCGACGACACCGAGATCACGCATTCGGCGGTGGCTGCGTTCATCGCCAGCGGCATGGCCGACGCCGGCATCGGCGTGCAGACCGCGGCGCAGCGCTTCGGTCTGCCGTTCATCCCGCTGCTGCGCGAACGCTACTACCTCGCGGTGGCGACGGCGGCACTGGCGGAAGAGCCGGTCGCCAGCGCGGTGCGGCGCGCTGGGCGATCCGGCGATGCGCGCGCGCATCGCGGCGCTGGCCGGCTACGAGGCTGCCGAAACCGGGCGCGTGCTGACGCTCGACGAGGGCTTCGGCTGAGCCGAAGCCCTGGCGACCCGGACGAGGCCGGGGGCCGGCCGGACCGCCAACCGGCCCAGGGGGCGCGGGGCGCCGGCCAGGGCCGGAGTGCAAGGACTGGTGCGACCGGCAGGAATCGAACCTGCGCCTAAGCCTTCGGAGGGCCCAATGATATCCACTTCACCACGGTCGCCGTGAGCCGCGTGATTCTAGCCTGGCGTGCGCCGCATGCGTCGTTTCCGGGCGACAACAGGGGGCTGCCGCGCCGGCGTCGAACCAGGCCGCATCGGCGGCAGTCAGCGCCGAAGGCGCACACCTATAATGCCGGGTTTGACGTCGAACCGGACTGCCGTGCACGTGCGAGCGCAATGCGGTCCGTCATCACGGGTCGTGACCGGACCGGATGCGGTCGTCGAGCCCCGCAGTCCCCACCACGCTTTCCGAGGATTTCATGAGCGACGCCCACTCCCAGCACGACGACAGCCCGCACGAAGGTCCGATCAAGACGCCGAAGCAGCTGATCCTCGCGGTGTTCTTCTCGTTCCTGATCCCGATCGTCGCGATCATCCTGCTGGCCACCTATGTCACGAGCGACGTGCGGCCGGCCGCCGGCAGCGACGGCCTCGGCGCAGAGGCGGTGGCGCAGCGCATCCGTCCGGTCGGGCAGGTGGTCGTGCGCGACGTGACCGACATCGCATCGATGAAGACCGGCGACCAGGTCTTCGACGGCGCAGTGCGCCGCCTGCCACACACGCCGGTGTCGGCGGCGCGCCGAAGATCGGCGATGCCGCTGCCTGGGCGCCCCGCCTGCAGGCCGGCTACGAGGCGTTGCTGACCGCCGCACTCAAGGGCAAGGGCGCGATGCCGGCCCAGGGCGGCGGCGACCACAGCGACCTCGAGATCGGCCGCGCCGTCGTCTACATGGCGAATCGCTCGGGCGGCAACCTGCCCGAACCGAAGGCGCGCCGGCGGCCCCGTCGCCGGCGGTGGCTGAAGTCCAGCAGGCGCCGGTCCCGGTCCCGCCGACCACGATCCCCCCCGCCACGCTGCCTGCCGCAGCGGCTGCGACGCCGGCCGCCGGCACCGCCGTGGCCAGCGGCACCGCCGCTGTACAGCCAGGCCTGCGCCGCCTGCCACGCCGCGGGCGTTGCCGGTGCGCCCAAGCTCAACGACAAGGAGCCTGGGCGCCGCGCCTGGCCGCAGGGCATCGACGGCCTGACCGCCAGCGTGATCAAGGGCAAGGGCGCGATGCCGCCGCGCGGCGGGTCGAGTGCCAGCGACGCCGAGATCAAGGCGGTCGTCGAGTACATGGTCGGGACCGTCAAGTAACGGTCGACCGTCTTGCCTGACCGAAACAGCCGGCCCCGGGGGCCGGCTTTTTCATGGCCGCGTCAGCCGCCCGCAGCGGCCGCGGCCGGGCTCGAGCACGAAGCCGAAGCGCTGCGGCAGCTGCTCGCAGCGGACCGACTCGACCTGCCAGCGACCGCTCTCGACCTGATCGGCCACGATCTCCATGTCGAGCGAGTGCACCAGCCCGAGCCCGAGGTCGGTGGCGATGAAGACGCGTCCGTGCTCGTCGCTCAGCACGCGGTCGAAGCGCGCCCCGACTGCCGCAATGGCTCTCGATCGCGACCTGCCCGCTGGTCGTCGCGCGCCAGGCGCCAGATCAGCGGCGCCAGCTTCGAGCTCCACATAGACACGCTGCGGCCCGTTCTGGAAATACCAGGCGCCGTCGGCATCGGCCGCGTAGTTGCGCTGGATGAAGTCGCGCAATCCGGCATGCTCGATCAGGCTGCCGCGCGACTGCCGGAAAGGCGCCGGCGGCCTGTGTCGCATCGTCGCGCAGGTACCACTGGCCGCGTGCATCGAGCCCGAGCCAGCCCCGACAGTCGGGGACGTTCGGCCACTTGGCCAGCGCAGCCTTGACGATCTCATCCATGGCGGGTTTCCTTGTTCGGTTCGGGCCGGGTCGATCCGGTCGCATCCGGATCGGGATCATCGAGCCAGTCCATCACCTGCCGCGGCATGGTCCGGACATGCCCCGGCAGCGCGCCGGCCGGAAAACCGACATGGCCGCCGTGCGGTGGCTGCCAGAGCGTCACGTGGCGCCCGACCTCGTCCGGCGCTCGGCAGCGAAGCCGCCGGGATGAACGGATCGTTGCGCGCATTCAGCAGCAGTGCCGGCACCCTGATCGACGCCAGGTGCGGCTTGGCCGAGCCACGCGACCAATAGTCGTCGACCCCGCGAAAACCGTGCAGCGGTGCGGTGAAGACATCGTCGAACTGGTACAGGTCGCGCGCCGCCAGCAGGCGTTCGCGATCGAACAGCCGCGGATGCTGCGCCAGCTTGGCCAGCGCCTTGGGCAGCATGCTGCGCAGGAACATGCGCGTATAGACCAGGCGGTTGAAGCCGCGCCCGATCGCGTGCCCGCCGGCCGCCAGATCGACCGGCGACGAGACCGCTGCCAGCGCGTCGACGCGCCCGAACGCCTGCGCGCCGGCCTCCTCGGCCCAGCGCAGCAGCGCGTTGCCGCCGAGCGAGACACCGACCGCCAGCATCGGTCCGACCGCCGCCGGATGGCGATCGCGCAGGCGCCCGAGGATCCAGTCGATCTCCTCGTGATCACCCGAATGGTAGGCGCGCGGCGCCTGATTGATCTCGCCCGAGCAGCCGCGGAAATGCGGCACGACGAAATCCCAGCCGCGGCGTCCGCGCCTCGTCGGCGAACGCCTGCGCATAGTGGCTGGCCGACGAGCCCTCCAGTCCGTGGAACAGCACCAGCAGCCGGCGCTCGCGCGGCGGCGCAGGCTGCGGCGCGCGCTGCCAGTCGAGATCGATGAAATCGCCGTCCGGCGTCGTCCAGCGCTCGCGTTCGAAGCGCGGCGCCGCGCCCCCATGGCGACGCGAGAACAGCGCCGGCCAGATCGTCTGCAGATTGCCGCCGGACACGCTGTCCGCGCCGAGCCAGCGCGGCGCCCGGTAGTGCAGCATGCCGCTCAATGCAGGGTGGTCGCCGCCTCGGCGACTTCCTGCAGCTCGTTCGACGACCCGGGACTCGCATGGTGAGCCACCATGCGCCAGCCGAGACCGGTCCTGACGTAGACGTTGGTCGCGAGCACCCACGCGGTTCGAAGCCCGTTCTCGGTGGCGATGCCCAGCCGCTCGACGACGCTGTGCACCGCCGTCGAATGCGTGCGCACGCGACGCACATGCTCGGGTTCGGCCTGGATGCCGCCATTGGCAAACAGCCCTTCGAAGCTGGCGCGGATCGCGAGCGCACCGACGATGCGCGGTCCGCCCGGGTGCACGCAGACGATTTCCTCGTCGTCCGACCAGACCGCCATCAGGCGCTCGATGTCGCCGTGCTGCATCGCCTCGTAGAACTCGACGCTCGACATCCTCGACGGAGTCGTCGAGATCGGCCACCGGGGGTCGCCGCGACGCCATCAGCACGCTCCTCGCGGCACGCGGCGGTACCCGGGCAGCCAAGCGAACGCGGACGATGACAGAGCGGTGCCTGCATGATGGCCCGATTGTACGAAGCCGCTTCATCGCAGCGTCAGGGCTGGCCTAGAATGCGACGCCCATGCCCACCCCTCGCGCCGAATGGTCCAGCGCCAGCGTCGAACTGTCCGACCTGCTGGCGCGCACCGGACTCGGCGACCGCGCCGCCTTCGCCGCGCTCTACCAGCGCAGCAGTGCGCATCTGTTCGCCGTCGTCCTGCGTATCAACCGGGACAGGGCGCAGGCCGAGGACATCCTGCAGGAGGTCTACCTCGCCGTCTGGCGGGCTGCGTCCGGCTTCGATGCAGCACGCAGTCAGCCGCTGACCTGGCTGACGAGCATCGCGCGCAACCGTGCGATCGACAGCCTGCGCCGTGCGCAGACGCAGCCGCGGCTGCATGGCCGGCGGCGCGATGACGACGAGGACGACGATGTGTACGAAGAGACTGCCGATGACGCGCCGGGACCGCTCGAACTGCTGAGCCGGGCCGTCGAGGCGCGACAGACTGCACGCGTGCCTGCAGCAGCTCTCGGCAGCGCAGCGCCACAGCCTCGCGCTGGCCTATTTCGACGGCCTGACGCACGCCGAGATCGCCGACCGCATGCAGCAGCCGCTCGGCAGCGTCAAGAGCTGGGTGCGGCGCGGACTGCAGACCCTGAAGCCATGCCTCGAACGGGCACGCACCCGCACCGGAGACTGAACGCCGTGGACTACAGCCGCCCCGAACTGGCCGACCGCCTTGCCGCCGACTATGTCGCCGGCACGCTGCGAGGTGGTGCGCGGCGCCGGCTCGAGGCGCTGCTGCCGGCGCATCCGGTGCTGCGCGACGCGGTGCACGACTGGCAGGACCGGCTGGCGCCGCTGAGCGCGACGATCGAGCCGCAGGCACCGCCGGCGGAGGTCTGGCAGCGCATCGAGGCGCGGCATCGACAGACGCGCGCCGGCCGCCGACAGCCGCCGGCCGCGCTGGTGGCAGCGGCTCGGCGTTCTGGCAGGGTGTCGCCGCCGTTCGCCAGCGTGGCGGCGCTCGCCTCGACGCTGCTGCTCGCCAGCTCCCGGCCCGGCCCTGGTGCCGGTCATCGTGGTGCTCGGCCCGACCGGCGCCGGCGGCGCGCGACGATGCGCAGGCGCCGGCCCGGCATCGTCGCCAGCATCAGCGGCGACGGTCGCGCGATCGTGACGCGTCCGCTGGCCGGGTGGCGCATGGCGCCGACCGTGCGCTCGAACTGTGGGCGATTCCGGCCGACGGGTGCGCCGCGCTCGCTCGGCGTGATCTCGGCCGATGCCGCCACCGTCGTGCGGCGCGACCGCCTGCTCGGCGGTGCGACGTCGGCGCTCGCGGTCAGCCTCGAGCCGCCGGGCGGGTCGCCGACCGGCGCACCGACCGGCCCGGTGCTCTACAGCGGCAAGCTCGGAACCTGAGGCGGGTCCGCGCGCGATCCGGCTGCGCCTCATCGAGCACGGCCGCCGAGCGCCGCGTCGGCACGCTCCGGCATCAGTCCGTTCAGGCAGCGCGTGTGGCCGAAGCGGCAGACCGCGATCGAAGCACGGCGCGCAGTCGAGCTGCAGTTCTTCCTTCAGCCACAGCACCGCGGCACGCGGGTTCAGCGGCGGCGTGTGCTCGGGGCTGGTCGATCCGAACATCGCGACCTGCGGCACGCCGAACGCGGCGGCCACGTGCATCAGCCCGGAATCGTTGCTGGCCACGCCGCGCGCACCGGCGATCAGCACCATCGCATCGAGCAGCGACACCTCGCCGCACAGCGCCCGGCAGGCGCCGGGCGAGAGCGCATTGGCGCTGGTCGCGATGCCGGCGCACACGTCGCGCTCCTTGGCCGAGCCGAGCAGCAGCACCGGCTGGCGGTGGCGCCGGTGCAGCGCCGCCGCGAGCGCGGCATAGTGTCCGGCAGGCCAGCATTTGGCCGGACCGTATTCGGCGCCCGGCGCGAAGACGAAGTAGCCGCCGGCCGCCAGCCCGTGTGCGGCGGCGACCTCGTCGAGCTGCGGCCGGCGCAAACGCCAGCCGCGGCCGCGCCGCCCGGTCGGCGATCCGACAGCGGACCGGCCAGTGCACTGTAGAAAGCGACCATCGGCGGCCGGCCGGCCGGGTTCGGCAGGCGCTGCGTCAGCAGCGCGTAGCGCGCCTCGCCGTGGTAGCCGATGCGGCGCGGAATGCGCGCCAGCAACGGCAGCAGCGCCGACTTGGCCGAGTTCGGCAGCACGTAGGCGACGTCGAATCGGCCGCGCCATGCCGGCGGCGATGCGCCAGCGCGCCGCCAGATCGAGGCGGCCGTGCGCGAACGGCAGTTCGATCACCTGCGTCGACCTCGTCCATCGCCCGGTAGACCGGCGCGACCCAGGGCAGCGCGGCCACCGTGATCGTTCGCCGCGCCCGGCCAGCCGCGCCAGCAGCGGCTGGCTCATCACCGCGTCGCCGATCCACTGCGGCGCGATCAGCAGGCTGCGTGTCACACGCTCCGCAGCAGCGGCGGCGCGTCAGTGCGCATGCAGCTTCTCGCCCGGCTTGATCCGGTAGACCGTGCCGCAGTACGGGCAGCGCGTCTCGCCGGTGGTCGCGATGTCGAGAAATACGCGCGGATGCGTGCTCCACAGCGGCATCTTCGGGTTCGGACAGAACACCGCGCCGTGACCGACCAGGTCGGCGGTCACCGACCTCGACCACCGCCACCGGTTGCTTGCCGTTCGTCCACGCTCAGACCTTGGTCAGCCATTCGAGGTACTTCGGGTTGCGTCCGTTGACGATGTCGAAGAACGCCGCCTGGATCTTCTCGGTGATCGGTCCGCGTCCGCCGGCGCCGAGCGTCGACCCGGTCGAGTTCGCGGATCGGCGTCACCTCGGCGGCGGTGCCGGTGAAGAAGGCCTCGTCGCTGATGTAGACCTCGTCGCGCGTGATCCGCTTCTCGACCAGCTTCAGCCCGAGGTCGTTGCAGATCGCGAGGATGGTGTCGCGCGTGATGCCGTTGAGCGCCCCGGCCGACAGGTCGGGCGTGTAGACCACGCCCTTCTTGATGATGAAGAGGTTCTCGCCGGCGCCTTCGCTGACGAAGCCGGCCGCATCGAGCAGCATCGCCTCGTCGTAGCCGTCCTCGGTCGCCTCCATGTTGGCGAGGATCGAGTTGGTGTAGTTGCTCACCGCCTTGGCCTGCGTCATCGTGATGTTGACGTGGTGGCGGGTGTAGCTGCTGGTCTTGACGCGGATGCCGCGCTTCATGCCGTCTTCGCCGAGGTAGGCGCCCCACGACCAGGCCGCGACCATCAGGTGGATGGTGTTGCCCTTGGGGCTGACGCCGAGTCGCTCGTCGCCGATCCAGACCAGCGGCCGCAGGTAGCAGCTTTCGAGCTCGTTGACGCGCACCACCTCGCGCTGCGCCTCGATCACCTGCTCGAGCGCTGAACGGGAATCTTCATGCGCAGGATCTTGGCGCTGTTGAACAGCCGCTCGGTGTGTTCGCGCAGGCGGAAGATCGCGGTGCCCTGCGCGCGTCTTGTAGGCGCGCACGCCTTCGAATGCGCCGCAACCGTAGTGCAGCGTGTGGCTCAGCACATGGATCTTCGCGTCGCGCCAGTCGACCAGCGCGCCGTCCATCCAGATCTTGCCGTCGCGGTCGGACATCGACATGATTTGCCCCTTCAACATGGTAGAGCCGCGATTCTAGGCAATCACGGCGGGTGCTCAGGCGCCAGGTCGGCTTCGGCGTTCGAACCGTCCGGGCGGTACAGCTGACCACGACGCGCACGCGCCCGCCGGCGAGTTCGACATCGACCGTGACGCCGCCCGGATCGCGCCAGCGGAACGACTCGACGGCCGCGCTGCCGGCGGCCGCGCTCGGCGCGCACCAGCGGCTCGCCCAGGCTGCCGCGTCAGGCGCAGCACCTCGGGCAGCCGCATGCCGGGGCGCAGCCTGGCGTTGAGCATCACCGCGCTGCCGACATGCCCGATCGGCGCCCGACCGGCCGTACGCCAGCACACGCAGCGTGCGGGTGAACTGCATCAGCAGCAGGAAGAAGCCGAAACTGAGCGGCGAACAGCACCCCCTGCCAGCCGAAACGCAGCCACGCCGCGCCGACCAGCAGCACCGCCAGGGCCCAGATCCAATGGTTGCGCATCACAGAGCTCCTCACCAGTTCGATGGCCTGCTCGATCCGGTCGACGGCATGGATCGTCAGCCCGTCGATCGGTTTCTTCGGCGCATTCGCCTTCGGCACCATGCGCGACGCTGAAGCCGAGCTTGGCCGCCTCCTTCAGGCGCTCCTGGCCGCGCGGCGCCGGCCGCACCTCGCCGGCCAGCCCGACTTCGCCGAAGGCGAGAAAGCCGCGCGGCAACGGCTTGCCGCGCAGCGAGCTGTGGATCGCCAGCATCACCGCCAGGTCGGCCGCCGGCTCGCTGATGCGCACGCCGCCGACCGCGTTGACGAAGACGTCCTGGTCCATGCAGGCGATGCCGGCATGGCGGTGCAGCACCGCCAGCATCATCGCCAGCCGGTCGCGGTCGAGGCCGACGCTGAGCCGGCGCGGGCTCGGCCCGCCGGTGTCGACCAGCGCCTGGATCTCGACCAGCATCGGCCGCGTGCCCTTCCAGCGTGACCAGCACGCAGGTGCCGGCCACCGGCTCGCCGTGGCTCGACAGGAAGATCGCGCTCGGATTGCTGACGCCCTTCAGACCGCGCTCGGTCATCGCGAAGACGCCGATCTCGTTGACCGCGCCGAAGCGGTTCTTGATCGCGCGCACCAGCCGGAAGCTGCTGTGCGTGTCGCCCTCGAAATACAGCACCGTGTCGACCATGTGCTCGAGCACGCGCGGGCCGGCCAGCGTGCCGTCCTTGGTGACATGGCCGACCAGCACGATCGTCGTGCCGCCGGTCTTGGCCGCGCGCGTGAGCTGGGCGGCGCATTCGCGCACCTGCGCCACCGAGCCGGGCGCCGAGGTCAGCTGGTCGGAGTACAGCGTCTGGATCGAATCGATGACGCAGAAAGCCGGCTGTTCGGCAGCGATCGTGGCCTGGATCTTCTCGAGGTTGATCTCGGCCAGCACGCGCACCGCAGCGCCGCCCAGACCGAGCCGGCGCGCAGCGCAACGCGACCTGCGCCGCGCTCTCCTCGCCGGTCACATAGAGCACCTTCATGCGGCTGCGACAGCGCATCGACCGCCTGCAGCAGCAGCGTGCTCTTGCCGATGCCCGGATCGCCGCCGATCAGCACCACGCCGCCACCGACGATGCCGCCGCCGAGCACGCGGTCGAGTTCCTCCTGGCCGGTCGGCGTGCGCTCGACATCGGCCGCATCGATCTCGGCCAGAGTCGCCACCGGCTGGCTGCGCGCCAGCGACTGGTAGCGATGCCGGCTCGTGCCGGTGCGCCTCGGCGACGCCCTTCCTGCAGGGTGTTCCAGGCCTGGCAGTGCGGGCAGCGGCCGAGCCAGCGCGGGCTGGTGCCGCCGCAGTCGCTGCAGGTATAGACGGTTCGTTCCTTTGCCATGGCGGCGATTGTCGCCGCGCCGCGGCAGACCGCCCGACCGCCGACGCACGCGCCTGCTAGGCTTGCGCCCGTGTCCAGTCGAACCCGCATTCCACCCATGCCGCCACCCGACTCCGATCCCGCAGCCGCAACCGCAGCGCTGCATGCCGGCCGGCCACGCCACCGGCCACGCTCGATCTGCAATCACGGCCCACCGCCGCCTCGCCAGCACGCTGCTGCTGGCGGCGGCTGCCGCAGCCGCCGCGTCGGCGCAGGCCCAGGACGGGCAGGGACTGCAGCGGCGCCGCGACGCCCGCGCAGCGCCGCACCGCTCAGCTGGCGCATCGGCTTCGAGGAACTGCGGCTGCCGGGCGGCGAACAGCTCGGTCTGGTCGGCACCTCGGTGCTGGTCGGCTTCGGCGGCCTGGTTCGCCGGCCCGGTCGTCTACAGCGCGGCAACCGGCCAGCGTGGCGGCCTGTTCGTGCTCGGCGGCGACGTGCTGTGGCGCGGCGCCGGTCCTGCCGGCAGCCGCATCGAGGCCGGGCTGGCGGTCGGCGGCGGCGGCGGCGCGGCGGCGCGTGTCGGCGGCGGGCTGATGCTGCGGCCGCACCTCGAATGGTCGTGGCCGGTCGGTCCGGCCTGGCTCGGCATCTCGGCATCGCACGTGCGGTTTCCGAGCGGCAACATCGACAGCAACCAGCTCGGCATCGTGCTGAGCTTCGACGACCGGTTCCTGCACACCCGCGCCGGTGCGGCACCGCTCGCGCTCGTGCGGCCGGCGCCGCGCAGCGGCTTCGGCTTCGATCGACTGTGGCTCGACGGTCGGCAGCTACCGGGTGCGCGGCGCCGAGTCGTACGACTTCGGCGGCCTGCGCGCCGAGCGCGAGGTCCGCGCCCGGCGTCTGGGTCGGTCTCGAAACCAACGGCGCGGCACAGGGCGCGGCCGACGGCTATGCCGAACTGCTCGGCACGCTCGGCATCGCCTGGCCGCTGTGGCAGGCCGAGGCGGCCGTTGGCGGCGCCGCAGATCGGTGTGCGTGCGGCGCTCGGCGCCGCCGGCGGCGGCGCGGTGTCGACCGGCGGCGGCGCGCTCGTCAAGCTCGCCGCGACGCTGCACTGGGAGCTGCCGCACGACCTGATCGTCGGCCTCGAGGCCGGCCGCATCCATGCGCCGGACGGCCGCCTGCGTGCCAACCACCTGCAGCTGCTGCTCGGCCTGACGCTCGACCGTCGGCACGCGCGGCGATCTCGCACCGATCGGGCGCTGGGCGCGCGCAGTGACGTGGTCGAATGGGCGGCGGCGCTGTCGCACTTTCCGCGCATGCGCTACCGCGACGGCAGCATCGATGCGGTCGAGACGATCGGCATGCGGGCGCGCCGGCCGCTCGTCGTCCGCACTCGACGAGCGGCTGCAGCTCGCCGGTGCGGTCCATTTCGCCGCCGGCGGCCGTGCCGGCGCCTACGGCGCCGGCCTGATCGGCCTGGCCTGGGCGACGCCGCTGCAGCGCGACGGCTGGCAGCTACGGCGCCGAACTGCTCGGCGGCGCGGCCGGCGGCGGCGGCATCTCGACGCGCGGCGGCGCGGTGCTGCAGCCGATGCTGCGCGTCGGCCATGCCGCCGGCGGGCCAGGCCTGGCAGCTCGGCGTCGGGTCAGCTGCGCAGCGCGCGCGGCGGGCTGTCGACGCCGGTGGTCGAGCTGTCCTACGCGATGGCGATCGGGCTGCCGCGCCGCTGACCGACCACCGACAGTGGCTCATTCGGCCGGCCGGCCGCGGCCGGCCTTGATCTCCGAGCGTTCGCGCTTGCCCTGCAGGCGACGCTGCTGCGAGCCGCAGGTGGGCCGGGTCGGGCGCCGCACGCGCGGCGCACGCGCCACCGAGGCCACCAGCTCGAACAGCCGCTGCAGCGCATCGGTCCGGTTCTGCTCCTGGCTGCGCGAGACCTGCGCCTTGATGACGACGATGCCATCGGCGGTGATGCGCTGATCGCGCAATGCCAGCAGCCGCTGCTTCCAGTCGTCCGGCAGGGTCGAGGCGACGATGTCGAAGCGCAGGTGCACCGCGCTCGAGACCTTGTTGACATTCTGGCCGCCGGCGCCCTGGGCGCGGATCGCGCTGAACTGCGGCGTGCGCCTCCAGCAGCGGCACGCAGCGCGGCGGCGGCCGCCGGCGTCATCGTCTCGCCGACGACCAGCGCCGCTGCTGCGATGCCCGGCCCAGGCGGCCGCAGCGGTGATCAGGCTGCCCCAGAGCGACGTCGACCAGCGTCACCAGCACCGACCAGTCGCGCAGCGTCGCCAGGTTGGTCAGGTCGTAGGTCGCATAGCAGAAGAAGCCGAATGCCGCGCCGAGCCGCACCGCACGCGCCGGGCCGGGCATCGCCGAACGCCGGCGCCACCGCGAACATCACCACCCCGACCGGATAGAGCAGATAGAAGGCGAGCGCGGCATCGAGTCGCGGCGTGACCGCCATCAGGTGGCCGATCCAGGCGCGGTAGAAATCAGGCGGCGACGACGCCGAGCCAGACCGCGTCGAGCATGCCCAGCGCAACCAGCGCCGCGCGCATAGGCGCACAGCAGGCGCTTCACGCGCACCTCCGTCCCGCACCGGCACGCGCGCGGGCGAGCGCGCACATCAGCTCATAGCCGAGCGTGCCGGCGGCATGCGGCGACCTCGTCGATGCCGAGTCGCACCCCGGCGCTGCTGCAGCCCCACAGGGTGACTTCGCTGCCGACGCCGGCCTGCGGCACCGGCTCCAGGTCGACCGCGATCATGTCCATCGACACCCGGCCGACCAGCGCGCAGCGCACCCCGTCGACCAGCACCGGCGTTCCGTTCGGCGCCACCCGCGGATAGCCGTCGGCATAGCCGCAGGCGACGATGCCGATCCGCATCGCCCGCTCGGCGACGGTAGTGCCCGCCGTAGCCGACCGGTTCGCCGGCCTGCAGGTGCTGCACCGCGATCAGCCGCGAGCGCAGGCTCATCGCCGGCTGCAGGTCCCAGTCGGCGCTGCTGTGCAGCGGATGATCCGGCGACGACCCGTACAGCATGATGCCGGCGCGCACCCAGTCGGACGCCGGCTGCTCGCCGAAGCGCAGGCAGGCCGCGCTGTTGTGCAGCGAGCGGTCGCCCGGCAGGTCGTCGGTCGCGGCAGCGAAGACGCGCGGCCTGGTCGGCGATGCCGGCCGGCCCGTCGGCATCGGCGAAGTGCGTCATCAGCGTGACCGCGTCGACCTGGGTCAGGCCCGACAGGCGGTGCCAGGCGGCACGGAAGGCCGCCGGCCTGAAGCCGAGCCGGTTCATGCCGCTGTTCATCTTCAGAAAGACATGGTGCGGGCGCTGCGTCTTGTGCGCGGCCAGCCAGTCGAGCTGCGCTTCGTCGTGGACCACGTGCCACAGGTCCAGCCGCGAGCACAGTTCGAGATCGCGCGGCTCGAAGCAGCCCTCGAGCAGCAGGATCGGGCCGCGCCAGCCGAGCGCGCGGACCCGCTCGGCCTCGGCCAGGTCGAGCAGCGCAAAGCCGTCCGCGCCGAGCAGGCCCGGATAGACCCGCTCGATGCCGTGACCGTAGGCATTGGCCTTGACCACCGCCCAGACCCGGGCATGCGGCGCGCACTCGTCGCACGCGCGCCAGGTTGTGCGCCAGGGCGTCGACATGGATCAGCGCTTCGATCGGTCGCGGCATGCGGCATTCTGCCTGAGGGAGGCACCGCCGCGGTGCGCCTCGCGGCTGCGTGCTATAACCCGCGCCCTAGGAGACGCTGGGCTTATGTAGACCCTGAACGCGAACCACAGCGCGCCGACACGCGCCGCCCGAAAGGCAGTCACCAGCGAATGAAAAAAGGTTTCTACACCATCATGTCGGCGCAGTTCTTCAGCTCGCTGGCTGACAACGCGCTGCTGGTGGCCGCGATCGAACTGCTCAGGACGTCGCAGGCGCCGACCTGGCAGATTCCCGGCGCTTGACGCCGATGTTCGCGCTCTTCTATGTGGTGCTGGCGCCGTTCGTCGGCGCCTTTGCCGACGCGGTACCGAAGGGCAAGGTGATGTTCTATTCGAACAGCATCAAGGTCGTCGGCTGCCTGATGATGCTGTTCGGCAGCCACCCGCTGCTGTCGTATGCGGTGGTCGGTCTCGGCGCGGCCGCCTACTCGCCGGCCAAGTACGGCATCCTGACCGAACTGCTGCCGCCGTCGCAGCTGGTCAAGGCCAACGGCTGGATCGAGGGGCTGACGATCGCCTCGATCATCCTCGGCATCCTGCTCGGCGGCCAGCTGGTCGGGCCGCGGCTGGCGCCGCTGCTGCTCGGCCTCGACCTGCCGCTGATCGACACCAGCGTCGACACCGCGCCCGAGGCGGCGATCGCCTCGATGGTGCTGATCTACATCGTCGCGGCGATCTTCAACCTGCGCATCCCGCGCACCGAGGCGCCGCTGCAGTCGCTGGCGCACAGCCCGCTGGTGCTGCTGCGCGACTTCTCGCATTGCAACGCCCGCCTGTGGGCCGACAAGCTCGGCCAGATCTCGCTCGCGACGACGACGATGTTCTGGGGCGTCGGCGGCAACCTGCGCATCATCGTCTTCCCGTGGGCGGCTGCTGCGCTCGGCTACACGCACCACGCAGGCGTCGTCGCTGGCCGGCGTGGTCTCGGTCGGCGTCGCGGTCGGCGCGGTGTATCGCCTCGATGCGCATGCGGCTCGACCGGGCCACCTCGGTGATCCCGCTCGGCATCGTGATGGGCATCCTGGTGATCGGGCTGAACCTGATCCGCGATGTCTGGATCGCGGTGCCGTTCCTGATGCTGCTCGGCGCGGCCGGTGGTTACCTGGTGGTGCCGATGAATGCGCTGCTGCAGCACCGCGGCCACAACCTGATGGGCGCCGGCCGCTCGATCGCGGTGCAGAATTTCAACGAGCAGGCGTGCATCCTCGGGCTCGGCGCCTTCTACACCGGCATGACGCGGCTCGGCCTGTCGGCCTTCACCGCGATCGCGCTGTTCGGCCTCGTTGTCGCCGGCGTGATGGAGCTGATCCGGCGCTGGCACCGCTACAACTGCGCCCACCACACGGTCGAGGTCGATCGGCTGCTGGCGATCGCGCGCATCGACAAGCACTGACCAGCGGCGCGGCCAGCGGTCCGGCAGGTCGCGATAATCGGCGCTCCCGCCATCTGCCCGTGCCGCCACCATGTTCCAGCACGTCGAGCCCTATCCCGGCGATCCGATCCTGTCGCTGAACGAGGACTTCCAGAAGGATCCGCGCAGCGCCAAGATCAACCTGTCGATCGGCATCTATTTCGACGACGACGGGCGCATCCCGATGCAGCGCTCGGTGCGCGAGGCCGAGCAGCGCGTGGTCGGCGGCCGCCGGCGCGCGGCCCTACCTGCCGATGGAGGGTGCGGCCAACTTCCGCACCGAGGTCCAGCGGCTGCTGTTCGGTGCCGATTCGCGCGGCGCTGCACGACCGGCGCGTCGCGACGATCCAGTCGGTGGGCTCGAGCGGCGGGTTGAAGATCGGCGCCGACTTCATCAAGCGCTGGTTTCCCGGACAGCACGGTCCACGTCAGCGACCCGACCTGGGACAACCACCGCGCCGTCTTCGAAGGCGCCGGGCTCGAGGTCCGCAGCCTATCCCTACTACGACCCGGCCAGCGGCGGACTGCGCTTCGATGCGATGCTGCGAGGCGCTGCGCGCGCTGCCGCCGCGCAGCGTCGTGCTGCTGCACGCCTGCTGCCACAACCCGACCGGCGTCGACCTCGAACCGCGAGCAGTGGCAGGCGCTGCTGCCGGTGCTGCGCGAGCGCGAGCTGATCCCCTTCCTCGACCTGGCCTACCAGGGCTACGGCGACGGCATCGACGAGGATGCGCTATGCGGTGCGGCTGCTCGACCGAGGCCGGCCTGAGCTGCTTCGTCGCCAACTCGTTCTCCAAGAACATGAGCCTCTACGGCGAACGCGGCGGCGCACTGAGCGTGGTGTGCCCGGATGCCGACCAGGCCGAGCGGGTGCTGGGGCAGCTCAAGGCGACGATCCGCGCGCAACTACTCGAGCCCGCCGCTGCACGGCGGCCAGCTGGTCGCGCGCGTGCTCGCGCGACGCCGACCTGCGCGCGCTGTGGGAAAGCGAGGTGCGCCGAGATGCGCGAGCGCATCGTCGCCATGCGGCGCAGCCTGCACGCGGTGCTCAGCCAGCGGCTGCCCAGCGCAATTTCGACTACTTCCTGAGCCAGCGCGGCATGTTCAGCTACACCGGACTGAGCGCCGGCGCAGTGCGACCGCCTGAAGGACGAGTACGGCGTCTACCTGGTGCGCTCGGGCCGGATGTGCATCGCCGGGCTGAACAGCCACAACGTCGAGGCGACGGCCGTCGCGATGGCGGCGGTGCTCGGAGGCTGAAGCCGGACTGCTGATCCGCACCGCGGCGCGGATCAGCCGCTCAGGTCGGCGGATCCTTGGCGCGCGTCTTCGAGACGCCGGTCACGATGCCCAGGCCGAGCAGGATCACGCTGGCGATGATCACATACAGCTGCGGCACGCCGGCGACGATCAGTCCCCAGGCAATGCCGCCGATCAGCACCGCAAACCCGAGCAGGTATAGCGCGAACGACATGGTTTGCTCCTTGCAACGCGGTCGAGGCAGCCAAAGGGCCCCCTGCGACTGGAACCGGACTGTAGATGCAGCCGCGCGTCGACACCGCCAGCGCACGACACCGGATGTGCCTGTAAGCCGGCGCCTACCCCATCCGTCGGCGGCGGGACGCTGCGCGACACCTAGACTGGCATCCCGGCCGCCGCCGACCCGACCTGATCCTGCCTGCGATGAACGACGATTCGCTCTCCCGACCTCGCCGCTGTCCTTCTGATCGACGCCTACCGGCGCCGCGAACTCTCGCCGGTGGAGGTGGTGCAGGCCACGCTGCAGCGCATCGCGGCCTGCGAACCGGCGCTGCATGCCTGCTGGGCGATCGACGAAGCGAGGCGCACTGGCACTGGCCGAGGCATCGCAGGCGCGCTGGCTCGGCCGGCACGCCGTGCGGCCCGCTCGACGGCGTACCGCTGACGCTGAAGGAGAACATCGCCACCGCCGGCACGCCGCTGCCGCTCGGCAGCGCGGCGACCGAACTGGTGCCGGCCGCGCGCGATGCGCCACCGGCGGCGCGCCTGCGCGAGGCCGGCGCGGTGCTGCTCGCCAAGACCACGATGCCCGACTACGGCATGCTCTCCTCCGGGCTGTCGAGCTTTCATGCGCTGGCGCGCAACCCCTGGAATCTGGCGCTCACCCCGGGCGGCAGCAGCGCCGGGGCCGGTGCCGCCGCCGCCGCCGGCTATGGCCCGCTGCACCTCGGCACCGACATCGGCGGCTCGATCCGCCTGCCGGCCGGCTGGTGCGGCGTCTTCGGTCTGAAGCCGAGCCATGGGCGGATACCGATCCACCCGCCGTATGCCGGGCGCGTCGCCGGGCCGATGACGCGCAGCGTCGCCGACGCCGCGCTGATGATGGGTCCGCTGTCACGCCCCGACGCGCGCGACCCGACCAGCCTGCCGTGGCAGGACATCGCCTGGTCGCGACCTCGAGCGCGAGCTGCGCGGCCTGCGCATCGGACTCTGGCTCGATGCCGGTGTCGGCCTGGCGGTCGATCCGCAGGTGCGCGCGGCGGTCGAGCGGATCGCACGGGCCTTCGAGGCCGCCGGCGCAGTGGTTGAACCGACTGGACCCTTTCGTCACGCGCACGATGCTCGACGGCATGGACGACTTCTGGCGCATGCGCTCCTGGCTCGACCTGTGCGCGCTCGAACCGCAGCGGCGCTCGCGCGTGCTGCCGTACATCGTCGACTGGGCGCGCGGCGGCGGCCGGCTTCGACGGCGCGCGCGTCTTCCGCGGCTACAGCCAGATGGCAGCGCTGCGCGATGCAGCGGTCGACGGCGTGCTGCCGGCTTCGACTACGTGCTGTCGCCGACCGCACCGAGTGCGCGCCTTTGCCGCCGAACTGCCGTCGCCGACCGACGATCCGGCCCGCCCGTTCGAGCACATCGGCTTCACGCTGCCGTTCAACATGAGCGAGCAGCCGGCAGCGAGCGTGAACGGCGGCTGGTTCGACGACGGCATGCCGATCGGCGTGCAGGTGATCGGCGCGCGCCACGACGACCTCGGCGTGCTGCAGATCGCGCATGCGATCGAGCAGATGCGCGGACCGCAGCGCGCCTGGCCGCTGCCGGCGAGCGCCTGAGGCTGGCGCCGTTGCACGGCCGGTCGCGGGACCGGTTCGAAGCGCGCCTGTGCGGCGTGCCGATAACGAGGCAGCGGCGCGAACCTGCTGCAGTCGAGCCCGTCCCGCCGTATGAGTCTTCTGTTGCGCCTGCGCCGCCACCTGCATGCCGATTTCGGCTCGCTGAAGCTGCGCATCACGATCGGCGCGATCGCTGGCGCTCGAGCTTCGGCATCGGTCTGACGACGCTGATCCTGGTGCGCCAGACCGAGCGCGACACGCTCGCCGCAGCGCGCGACCGCGAGCTGTCCGAGGCGAGCCGCACGGCCGCGGCGCTGTCGCGCCAGGCGGTCGAACTGCAGCGCGCGCTCGTCGATCAGCGCCGAGCGGCTCGACCCGCGCAAGCTCGCCGATCCCGCGGCGCTCGACGCATTACCTGCTGAACCTGCCGATCCTGCGCACGATGTTCAGCTCGCTCTACATCGTGGACACGCAGCGGGCGGATGAAGGCGCTGCTCGATGCCGACGGCCTGCGCCACCTCGACATCGATCTGTCCGACCGCGGCTATGTCCAGCGCACGCTGAGCGAGCAGCGCCCGATCATCTCGCCGCTGCTGCAGTCGCGCGTGCACGGCGAGCCGATCATCGCCTTCACCCATCCGCTGATCGGCCCGGACGGGGTCGCAGGGCCTGCTGGCCGGCACCCTCGACCTGAGCCGGCGCGACCTGCTGATCTCGCTGGTCGATCCGGGCAGCGATTCGGACGATGCGCTGCGCGTCGTGTCCGACGAGCGCGGTCGCATCCTTGCGCATCCGGACCGCTCGCTCGTGATGTCGCCGCTGACGGCCGAACCGCGGCTGGCCGCTGCCGCGTCGCGCTGGCAGGCGAGCGGCAGCCCGATCGAGCCGAGCGCCCTGACGATCGTCGAATCGGACGGGGTGGTGACCGCAGGCGGCGTCTCCGGACCTGACTGGATCGTCTGGCGGGCGGTCGACGAGCAGCGCCTGTTCGCGCCGCTGCACGCGGCACGGCGCCATGCACTGGCCTGGGCCGGCGTGCTGATCGCGGCCAGCAGCCTGCTGGTGCTGATCAGCCTGCGCATGCTGCTGCGCCCGCTCAAGCGGGTGCAGGAGCGCGCCGGCAAGCTGTTCGACCACGGGCTCGATCCGCTGGCGGGCTGGCCGACTGTCGGCGGCGAAATCGGCGAGCTGGCGCGCGTGCTGCGCAGCGATCGGTGCCGAGCGCGCCCGGCTCGAGGCGTCGAACGGCCATCTGCTGCAGCAGCTCGGTTCGGTGATGAGCAATGCGCCGGTGGGCATCGCCTTCACGCGCGGCCAGCGCAGTTCGAGCTCGTCAGTGCCGAGTTCTGCCTGCTGCTGGGCCGAACGCGAGGCCGATCTGCTCGGCCAGCCGACGCACATCATCTACGACTCGCATGCCGACTTCGAGGCGCTCGGCCCGCCGGTCGCGGCGGCGTTCGCGGCCGGCGAGCCGTATCGTCGGCGACGTGCGGATGCGGCGCGCCGACGGCGAGCGCTTCTGGGCCCACCTGCGCGGCCGCCCGGTCGACATGGACGACATGGCGGCCGGAACGATCTGGACCATCACCGACGTCAGCGACGCGGTGGTCGCGCGCAGCGAACTCGAATGGGCGGCGAGCCACGACCCGCTGACCGGCCTGGCCAATCGCCAGGTGTTCGAGACCCGGCTGAAGCGCTGCATTGCCGGCGGACCGGCGGCGCTGCCAGCGGCGCTGCTGATGATCGACCTCGACCACTTCAAGCAGATCAACGACAGCGCCGGCCACGCCGCCGGCGACGCAGGTGCTGTGCGCAGTGGCGCAGCACGCTCGGCCGCGCGCATCCGCGCGCGCGACCTGGCGGCGCGCCTGGGCGGCGACGAGTTCGCGGTCCTGCTCGAGCACTGCCCGGTCGAGGCGGCGCTGCGCCTGGCGTCCGATCTCGGCGCCGCGATCGGCGCGCTGGCGCCCCTGCAGCACGAAGCGGCGCGGCGCTTCGGCGCCAGCATCGGCGTCGCCGCGCTGTCGGCCCGACACTGCCGACGTCGCGGACTGGATGCGCGCCGCCGACGAAGCCTGCTACGACGCCAAGGGAACCGGCCGCGGCCGCGTCAGCGCGGCGTCGCGTCCGGCGCCGCTGCGCGTGGTGCGCGGCTGAACGGCGCGGTTCATGCCGCGCTGCCGGGCCGCGCCGGCACGGCGCTCGCCGCCGCCCGTTCGGCCGCCGCAGCGCGCAGGGCGCGCAGCTTCTCGCGCGGATCGACCTTGCCGACCGCCTCGTGCAGCTTCATCTCGGCGATGAAGCGGCTCGGCTGCGCCGGCACCGATTCGCGGCCCTTCTTGCGCCGCCGCAGCACGCCGACCGCCAGGTTCAGCCGCGCGCGCGTGATGCCCACGTACATCAGCCGGCGCTCCTCCTCGAGCCGCTGCGGCCGTCATCTCCTCGTCGTCGCTGCGGAACGGCAGCAGGCCTTCGTTGACGCCGGCCAGCAGCACGTGCGGCCACTCCAGGCCCTTGGAGGCGTGCAGCGTGGTCAGCGTGACCACGTCCTGCTCGTCGCCGCGCTCGGCCAGGCTGATGATGACGCTGATCGTCTGCGCCACGTCGAGCACGCTCTTGCGCTCGGTCTCGACGCTGGTGCCGCCGTCGTTCTCGATCTCGCCGCCGCAGCGCTTGGCGATCCAGTCGACGAAGTCCAGCACGTTGCTCCAGCGCGCGGCGGCGACCTTCTCGTTGTCCTCGCCGTCGTGCAGGTGCTGCTCGTAGCCGATGTCCTTCAGCCAGTCGGTCAGCAGCGCCTTGGCGTCCTCGTGCGCCGACGCGTGTGGCGGGCGCGGTACTCGAGGTCGTTCACGTAGCGGCCGAACTCGTGCAGCGAGCCGATCGCACGCGCGTTCAGCGTCGCGCCGAGGCGTTTCGGCGAACAGCGCCTCGAACAGGCTGATCTTCCAGCGCGCCGCGAACTCGCCCAGCGCGCCGAGCGTCTGGTGGCCGATGCCGCGCTTGGGCGTGGTGACCGCGCGCAGGAAGGCCGGGTCGTCGTCGTTGTTGACGAGCAGCCGCAGCCAGCCGCACAGGTCCTTGATCTCGGCGCGGTCGAAGAAGCTCTGCCCGCCCGACACCTTGTACGGCGATGTTGGCGCGCCGCAGCGCCTTCTCGAAGACGCGCGCCTGGTGGTTGGCGCGGTACAGGATCGCGAAGTCGCGCAGCGCGACCTGCGCCGTGCCGCCCTTGCCGCGCTCGCCCTGGATGAGCGCGACCGCGCGCTCGGCCTCGTGCTCCTCGCTGTCGCACTCGACCAGCCGCACCGGCTCGCCGTCGCCGAGATCGCTCCACAGCGTCTTCTCGAACAGCTTCGGGTTGTTGCCGATCACCGCGTTGGCCGCGCGCAGGATCTGGCCGGTCGAGCGGTAGTTCTGCTCGAGCGTGATCACCTTCAGGCGCGGATAGTCCTGCGGCAGGCGGCGCAGGTTGTCGATCGTCGCGCCGCGCCAGCCGTAGATGCTCTGGTCGTCGTCGCCGACCGCGGTGAACATGCGCGCGCTCGCCGACCAGCGACTTCAGCAGCTCGTACTGGATCGCGTTGGTGTCCTGGTATTCGTCGACCAGCACGTAGCGCAGCTGGTCCTGCCACTTGCCGCGCACCGCCTCGTCGCGCTGCAGCAGCTTGTGCGGCAGGCCGATCAGGTCGTCGAAGTCGACCGCCTGGTAGGCCGCCAGCCGCTCCTCGTAGCGCTGCATGACGCGCGCGGCGACGCGCTCGTCGTCGTCGCTCGCCACCGCCTCGGCCTGGGCGCTGTTCAGGCCCTGGTTCTTCCACAGGCTGATCGTCCATTGCCAGCGGCGCGCCAGTGCGATGTCGGTGGTGCGCGCCGGCGTCCTTCAGGATGCCCGAGCACGTCGTCGCTGTCGAGGATGCTGAACTGCGGCTTCAGGCCGAGCTTGTCGCCGTCGCTGCGCAGCAGGCGCACGCCGAGCGAGTGGAAGGTGCTGATCACCAGGTGCTTGGCCGCGCGCGCGCCGATCAGCGCCTTGGCGCGCTCGCGCATCTCGGCGGCCGCCTTGTTGGTGAAGGTGATCGCGGCGATCTGCCCCGGCTCGATGGCCGGCCTCGAGCAGGCGCGCGATCTTGTGCGTGATGACGCGCGTCTTGCCCGAGCCGGCGCCGGCCAGCACCAGGCACGGGCCGCCGAGGTAGTGCACCGCCTCCAGCTGGGCGGGGTTCAGGGTCGCGGGAGCATTCAAGGCAGGGGGGCGCCGCCGCAATGGCGCTGCGGTCGGGACGTCGACGCAAACCGCCGACGGGGCCGGAATGATAGCGAGCCGACCGGCGGACCGCGCCGCCGGGTCAATCGCTGGCCGGCAACGGTGCGCCGACGCGAGATACTCGCATCCCCATGCTCGTCATCCTGTCGGTCACCCTTCCGTTCTTCGCCCTCGTGCTGTGCGGCTAGCTGGGCGCCCGCCAGGGCATGCTGCCGGCGGCGGCGATCCCCGGGCTGAACGCCTTCGTGCTGTATTTCGCGCTGCCGTGCATGCTGTACCGCTTCGGCGCGAGCCTGCCGCTCGAGCAGCTGATCGATCCCGGGCTGCTCGCGGTCTGGCTGACGAGCGCGCTGCTGATGGTGTCGCTCACGATCGGGATGACCTGGGCGCGCCGCCCGGGCGCCGACGGCGTCGACCTGCGCGACGCGGCCTTCGGCGCGCTGGTCGCCGCCTTTCCGAACACCGGCTTCATGGGCGTGCCGCTGCTGGTCGCGCTGCTCGGCGCGCAGGCCGCCGGCCCGGCGATCGGCACCATCCTGATCGACCTGGTCATCACCAGCACCCTGTGCATCGCGCTGGCGCAGGCGCAGCACCACCCGGTGCCCGGGTCGCCGGCGCCGCACCACGTCGATGCGGCCGGACGCCTGGCGCGCTGCCCTGCGCGCGCTCGTCGGTGCACTGACGAATCCGCTGCCGTGGGCGATCGCGCTCGGCGCCCTGTCGGCAGCCTTCGGGCTGCGCCTGCCGGGCCCGCTCGACGAGATCGTCCGGCTGCTGGGCGACTCGGCGACGCCGGTGGCGCTGTTCACCATCGGCTCGGTGCTGTGGCGGGCCAGCCGCCATGCCCACACGCGCACGCCGCCGCGCCGCTACCTGCCGGTGGCGCTGCTCAAGCTGGTGGTCCACCCGGCGCTGGTGTTGGGGCTCGGACTCGGCGCCCGGCGCGATCGGACTCGCGGTGTCGGACGACGGGCTGCTGGTGCTGGTGCTGGTGGCCGCGCTGCCGAGCGCCAGCAACGTCTCGATGCTGGCCGAGCGCTTCGGCGCCGACAACGGACGCATCGCGCGCATCATCATGGCCAGCACGGTGCTGGCGTTCGGCAGCTTCTCGCTGATCGCGTGGCTGTTCGGGGTGGCGGCACGCTGATCGACCGCCCCCGCCTTGGCCGCGGGTCCCCGCTCGGCCACCGACTCAGATCGCCGATGGATCGACGTCGACCGCCCAGCGGGTGATGCGCGCTTCTGCGGCCCTGCGCTCGCGGCGCAGCTGGTGCAGCGCCGGCAGCCAGGCGGCCAGCAGGCGCTGCAGCAGGACCCGCGACGAGCTCTCGACCAGCATCTGCATGCGTTCGATGTCGGCCACCTTGGCCACCGGCATCGGCACCGGCGGATAGATCAGCACCGCGTCAGCCCAGGCGGCGGCGCCCGGCAGGCCGGGGGCGAGCGCCGCGGCGGCGTGCAGGAAGGCCTCGGCGGCTTCGGCGGTGCGCGCTTCGGCACGCAGCAGCGCCAGGTGCGAGAACGGCGGCAGGCCGGCGCTGCGGCGCTCCTCGAGCTGCGCCGCGGCGAAGGCGGCGAAGTCGTGCCGCTGCAGCGCGGCATACAGCGGGTGTGCCGGGTTCCAGGTCTGGATCCACATCTCGCTGCCGGCCGCATGTCCGGCGCTGCGCCCGGCGCGGCCGGCCGCCTGCATCAGCAGCGCGAACAGCCGCTCCGGCGCGCGGAAGTCGCTGCTGAACAGCGCGCTGTCCGGGTTGACCGCGGCGACCAGCGTGACGCGGCGAAAATCGTGCCCCTTGGCGATCATCTGCGTGCCGACCAGCACGTCGACCTCGCCGGCGTGCACGGCGCCCAGCTGTGCCTCGAGCTGCGCCCTGGCCGCGGGTGCTGTCGGCGTCGATGCGTGCGATCCGAACCGGCGGCCGTCGAGCCCGGCCAGCGCCGCCGCCACCTGCTCCTCGAGCCGCTCGGTGCCGCGCCCGACCGGCGTGATGTCGAGGTTGCCGCAGTCCGGGCAGGCGCGCGGCACCCGTTCGGTGAAGCCGCAGTGATGGCAGCGCAGCGTGCGGTCGAGCTTGTGGAAGACGCGCCAGGCGCTGCAGTGCGGGCAGCCGCTGTGCCAGCCGCAGTCGTTGCACTGCAGCACCGGCGCATAGCCGCGCCGGTTCAGAAACAGCAGGCTCTGCTCGCCGCGCGCGATCCGCGGCGCGGATCGCCGCCAGCAGCTGCGGCGACAGCACCTCGCCGCCGGCCTGCTGCGGCAGCTGCTGCAGGTCGACCAGCCGCACCACCGGCAGCGTCGCGCCGCCGATCCGGCTCGGCATCGACAGGCGCTGGTAGCGCCCTTCGTTGGCGCGCTGCCAGCTCTCCAGCGACGGCGTTGCCGATCCGAGCAGCACCGGCGCGCCTTCGAGCCGGCCGCGGTAGACCGCCAGGTCGCGCGCCGAATAGCGCGCGCCTTCCTGCTGCTTGTACGACGGGTCGTGCTCCTCGTCGACGACGATCAGGCCGAGCGCGCGGCAGCGAGGCGAACACCGCCAGCCGCGTGCCGAGCACCAGGTCGGCCAGGCCGAGGTGGGCCGCCAGCCAGTTGCGCAGCCGCTGCGCCGGTGTCAGCCCGCTGTGCAGCGAGACGATCAGCCGCCCGGCGAAGCGCTCGGCGAAGCGCGCCTCGAGCTGCGGCGTCAGGTTGATCTCGGGCACCAGCACCAGCGCCTGGCGGCCGCGCTGCAGCGCCTGCGCCGCGGCGCGCAGGTAGACCTCGGTCTTGCCGCTGCCGGTGCTGCCGTGCAGCAGCACCGTCGCAGCGGCGCCGATGTCGGCGCGGTCGAAGCAGCGCCGCCAGCTGCTCGAGCACCTGCTGCTGCTCGGCGCTGGCGCGGCGGCGCATCGGCGCGCCGCCGGCGACGGCGCGGCGCTGGCCAGGCGCTGCCGCAGCCGGACGATCCGGCGCCGCAGCTGCTCGTCGTCGAGGCGGCGCAGTTCCGGCGGCAGCACCGAGAGCGCCACCTCGCCGATGCCGCGCTGGTAGTAGGCGGCGGTGAACTCGACCAGGCGCAGCCAGTGCGTCGGCAACGGCGGCAGCGCGTCGAGCGCGGCCTCGATCGGCTTCAGCGACTGATCCGGCAGCGTCCGGTCGGCGTCGTCATCCGCAGCCTCGCCGTCACGCCAGACGATGCCCGGTACCTGCCGCGCTGCCGAGCGGCACCCGCACCAGCGTACCCGGCGCCAGCGCGGCCGGGCCGAGGTAGTCGAGCGGCGGAGACGATGCCGCTGTGCTGCGGCGCCTCGACCGCCACACGCAGCCGCCGCTGCGCGGCGCCGATGTCCGTCATTTAGCCGTCGATAGCTCGCGAACCGATGAAGCATCAGCCCTAAGCTCATGATTCAAATCAGGTTTTCCAGCCTTTCCACGCAATCTGTGGATAACTTTGTGGGCAACCTGCCCGCAAACGCGCTAACTGCTTGATGCCATCAAGCTTCCGCTTCCGTTGCCCGCTTTCGCAGCAGTTTCGAACATTCAATGAAATCAAGCGACTTGGCGCGGTTCACAGGGGTGGCGCGGAGGCCCGTGCGAGCGCCGTCCGCGACGTGCCGCGCAGCGCCGCCGATGTGGGGATAAGTCAAGTCGCGAGCACCCGCCGGAAGTGAAGTTTTGTCGCTTGACAAGCCGAACCGCGGGCTGCTCAGCGAGCGTTTGTGCGCCTTCCCGGCCGATCGGGGATAACCCGCAGGGCGTGCCGGCCCGCTGCGCGCGCCGTCGGTCCGCAGCCGCCGGCCGTCAGTCGGCACGCAGGCGGCGCGAATGGCGATGGACCGCCTCGACGAGCGCCGTCACATGCTCTGGCGGCGTGTGCTGGCTGATGCCATGGCCGAGGTTGAAGATGTGGCCGGCGCGCTCGCCAGGCGCGACCGGCCCGAAGCTCTCCAGCAGGCGGGCCACTTCGGCATCGATCGCGGCCGGCGGGGCGAACAGCACGTTCGGATCGAGGTTGCCCTGCAGCGCGACCCGATCGCCGACGCGGCGCCGCGCCGCGGCCGAGATTCGACCGTCCAGTCGACGCCGAGCACCTCCGGGCCGAGCGTCGGCCATCTGCTCGAGCCAGCCGCCGCCGCCCTTGGTGAAGACGATGCGCGGGATCCGCACCCCGTCGTGCTCGGGCGTGAGCTGGCGCAGCACGCGCTCGGTGTAGGCCAGGCTGAACTGCTGGAAGGCGCCGTCGGCCAGCACGCCGCCCCAGCTGTCGAAGATCATCACCGCCTGCGCACCGGCGGCGATCTGCGCATTCAGGTACTGCGCCACCGCATCGGCATTGACCGCCAGCATGCGGTGCATCAGGTCGGGCCGCGCATAGAGCATCGTCTTGACCAGCCGGTAGTCGTCCGATCCGGCGCCCTTCGACCATGTAGCAGGCGAGCGTCCACGGGACTGCCGGCAAAGCCGATCAGCGGCACGCGCCCGTCGAGCGCGCGGCGGATCGAGGTGACGGCGTCGAAGACGTAGCGCAGCTTGTCCATGTCCGGCACCTCGAGCGCCGCCACCGCGGCCTCGTCGCGCACCGGATGGGCGAACTTGCGGACCCTCGCCGAGCGCGAAGCTCAGACCCAGCCCCATCGCATCGGGAATGGTCAGGATGTCGCTGAACAGGATCGCCGCGTCGAGCGGGTAGCGCTCGAGCGGCTGCAGCGTGACCTCGGTCGCGTAGTCGGTGTTGGTCGCCAGTCCCATGAAGCTGCCGGCGCGTGCGCGCGTGGCGCGGTACTCGGGCAGGTAGCGGCCGGCCTGCCGCATCAGCCAGACCGGCGTGTGGTCGGTCGGCTCGCGCCAGCAGGCGCGCAGGAAGCTGTCATTGCGAAGCGGTGCGTACATCGGCGCGATTATCGGCCCGCCCTCCGGCGGCAGCCGCGCGCGCACCGGTGCATGATCGGGAGCCGAATCCACGGAGCTCCCATGCGTGCTGAGAACATCCTGCAGACGATCGGCAACACGCCGCACATCCGCATCCAGCGCCTGTTCGGCGACCACGCCCGGGTCTGGATCAAGAGCGAGCGCAGCAATCCGGGCGGATCGATCAAGGACCGGATCGCGCTGTCGATGGTCGAGGCGGCGCTCGCCTCCGGCGAACTCAAGCCGGGCGGCACGATCGTCGAGCCGACGTCGGGCAACACCGGCGTCGGCCTGGCGATGGTCGCCGCCGTGCTCGGTCATCCGCTGGTGCTGGTGATGCCCGACAGCATGAGCATCGAACGGCGCCGCCTGATGCTCGCCTACGGCGCGCGCTTCGAACTGACGCCGCGCGAGAAGGGCATGAACGGCGCGATCGCGCGGGCGCGCGAACTGCTGGCCGAGCTGCCGGGCGCCTGGATGCCGCAGCAGTTCGAGAACCCGGCCAACATCGAGGTCCATGCCCGCACCACCGCGGCCGAGATCGTCGCCGACTTTCCCGACGGCATCGATGTGCTGATCACCGGCGTCGGCACCGGCGGGCACCTGAGCGGCTGTGCGCAGGTGCTGAAGGCGCAGCTGGCCGCGGCTGAAGGTCTTTGCGGTCGAGCCGGCGGCCAGTCCGGTGATCAGCGGCGGCGTCACCGAGCCCGCATCCGATCCAGGGCATCGGCGCCGGTTTCGTGCCGAAGAACCTGCGCACCGAACTGCTCGACGGCGTGATCCAGGTCGACGCCGAGCCGGCGCGCGAGATGGCACGCCGCTGCGCGCGCGAGGAAGGCATGCTGGTCGGCATCTCGTCGGGTGCGACGCTGGCCGCGATTGCGCAGAAGCTGCCCGAGATCGACCGCCGGCGCGACCGTGCTCGGCTTCAACTACGACACCGGCGAGCGCTACCTGTCGATCGACGGCTTCCTGCCGGCCGAGTAGGACCGGCGCGCCGGTCCGCGGCGCGACAGGTTAGCATCGGCGTCGATCCCGAATGGAGATTCCGACCATGATGCGACGCGGCTGGCTGCTGATCCTGACCCTTGTCGGTGCGTTGGCCGCTCGGCGGCTGCGGCTACAACGACTTCCAGCGCCTCGACGAGGAGGTCAAGGCCGCCTGGTCCGAGGTGCTCAACCAGTACCAGCGGCGCGCCGACCTGATTCCGAACATCGTCGCCACCGTCAAGGGCGAGGCCGATTTCGAGCAGCAGACGCTGACCCGGGTGATCGAGGCGCGCGCCCGCGCCACGTCGATCCAGGCCACGCCCGAGCTGGTGCAAGATCCGGCCGCGCTCGAGCGCTTCATGCAGGCGCAGAGCCAGCTCGGCAGCGCGCTCGGCCGCCTGCTCGCGGTCAGCGAGCAGTATCCGAACCTGAAGACCAACCAGGGCTTCCAGGATCTGCGGGTCCAGCTCGAAGGCACCGAGAACCGGATCACGGTGGCGCGCAACCGCTACATCAAGGCGATCACCGAGTACAACGTGCTGGCACGCAGCTTTCCGAGCAACCTGACCGCGATGGTGATGGGCTACGAGCCGAAGCCGACCTTCACGGTGCAGGACGAGGCGCGCATCTCGACGCCGCCGACGGTCGACTTCGGCCGGCCCGCATCGAAGTGATCGCCGCGGCCTCGGCCCGCGCGCAGGCTGCGCCGCACGGCCATCGGGCTCGTGATGTGGCTGCTCGGCCTGCTGCTGCTGGCGGCTGTCACGGCAGGCGCAGGCGCAGGAGCCGCAGCCGGTGCCGCGCGCTGAGCGGCCGGCGTGATCGACCGGAGCGGCACGCTCGGCGCCGCCGCAGCGCGCGGCGCTCGAAGCCAAGCTGGCGGCGGTGGAGGCGGAGACCGGCAGCCAGATCGTGATCCTGCTGGTCGAGACGACGGCGCCGGAGGACATCGCCGCCTATGCGCAGCGGGTCGCCGATCAGTGGAAGATCGGCCGGCGCGACGTCGGCGACGGCGTGCTGATCGTCGAGCGCGCATGGCGCGACCGGCGGGTGCGCATCGAGGTGGCCAAGACGCTCGAAGGAGCCATTCCCGACCTGGCGGCCAGCCGCATCATCGAGCAGGCGATCGTGCCGGCGTTCCGCCAGGGCGACTAGCGTCGGCGGGCTCAGCCTGGCCATCGACCAGGTCGCGGCGCGCATCCGCGGCGAACCGCTGCCGCCGGTCGAGCGCAGCCGCCGCAGCGGACGACCGGTGGCGGTTTCGATCTCGGCACGCTGGCGATCTTCTTCCTGGTCGGCGTGCCGATCGTCGGCGGGCTGCTGGTCGCGCTGCTCGGGCGGATCGCTGCGGCTCGCTGGCGACCGCCGGCGGGGTTGGCGGGGCGGCGTGGCTGCTCGGCGGCAGGGCTGTTGCTGGCGGTCGGCGCCGCCGTGCTGGCCCTGCTGATGGTCGGGCGTGCTCGGCATCGGGACCGGCGGTCGGCGCGGCGGGCTGCGCGGTCGTCATGCGGCCGCCGGCATGCCGATCATCTGGGGCGGCGGCGGAGGCGGCTGGGGCGGTGGCGGCGGCGGCGGCTTCAGCTCGGGCGGTGGCGGCAACTTCGGCGGCGGCGGTGCGTCGGGCAGCTGGTGACGGCACGACAGGGAGCGGGCGCGATGAACCGATGGCTGCGCATCCTGCGCCACCGCTGGCTCGACGAGCAGCATTCGCGGCGCGTCCTCGGAGCCGGCCGGCCTGCAGCGCATCCAGGCCGCGATCGTCGCAGAGCGAGCGCCATCACAGCGGCGAGATCCGCGTCTGCATCGAAGCCGGCCTGCCGTGGTCGTATCTGCGGCGCGATGCCGATGCCCGCGAACGGGCCATCACCATGTTCGGCAAGCTCGGGGTCTGGGACACCGAGCTCAACAACGGCGTGCTGATCTACCTGCTGCTGGCCGACCACCGGATCGAGATCGTCGCCGACCGCGGCCTGAACCGGCACGTCGATGCCGCCGCACTGGCGCGCGATCGTGAGCGGCCTGGCCGAGGCATGCCGCGAACAGCCGGTTCGAGGCCGGCGTGCTCGATGCGATCGAAGCGATCGACCGGTCTGCTGCGCCGCCACTTTCCGATCGCAGCCCGGATCGGCGAATCCGAACGAACTGCCGGACGCTGCGCACCTGCGCTAGCGGGCAGCGCAGGCCGCGCTCAGCGCAGCCGGATCGGCTTCAACCCGCGCGGCCGCGCCGCAGCAGCGTCAGCCAGATCCCACCGGCGATTCCGGCACCGACCGTTGCCAGCGTCACCGCACGCTTGATGCGCCGGCCGGCCACGATGCGCGACACCATGCCGCCGACGAGCGTGATGACGATCGAATAGCGCCGCCACAGCATGATGGCGTGGAAGGCACGGGTTCCCAGGTTGGCAGCCGAAGAGCGGTGACCACTCGGCGAGCGGCCGAAGATCGAACGCAGCAGCCCGTCGGGCACGGCCGCACGCAGGGCCCGGCCGGCGACGCGGCGCGGATTGGCTGCATGGCGCAGCTCGTCGAGGTCGTGAACCCACTGCACCCGCTCGAGTGCGATGCGGGTCAGCAAGCAGTTGTTTGCGGGCTTCGATGTCCATGCCGTCGGCGTCTCGGTGGCGGGTTGTTTCAGCGTCAGGCCGCGTGGTCGCGTGTCGGATGTCCGCGCAGCATGGTGGCGTCGCGGTGCAGTTCGGCATTGGTCGCCTCGAGCAGCGGTGCCTGCCTGCGCAGGTCGTTCCGGACCTTGACGGCAATCCCGACGCCGAGCCCGAGGTAGACGACGCCGAGAATGAACAGCCCGGCCACGCCGATCCGGTCCCACAGCAGCACGGCGATGCAGGCAGTCAGCGCGACGAAGCCGAACACCACCAGCAGCGCGCCGACGAAGCCGAGCATGGCTGCAACGAAGAGCTGATGCCGCGCGACGCTCAATTCGAGCGTTGCAAGCTCGAGCCGGCTCTGTCCGATCGACAGCGCGGTTGCCGAAATCTTGCGCAGCGCGTCGAAAAGGCCGGTGTCGTTGTCCGGGGTCATTCGGTGCCTCGTCGACGAGCCACTGCAGGTGCGGGGCGGCGGGCCACCTCGATCAGCGGCGGTTCAGCAGCAGACCGACCACGACGCCGATCGCACCGGCCGTCGCGATGGCTTTCCAGGGGTGGTCGTGGACATAGTCGTCGGTCACCTGCGCCGCCGGCCGACCCTTGGCCACCACGGTGTCCTGGGCATCGGCGAGCTTCTCGCGCAGCACGCGCAGCTGCTCCATCGCCCGCTCGCGCAGTTCGGTGGCGCGCTCGCCACCGGCAGTGGCAGCCTGGTTGAACATGTCCTCGGCACGGCGGATCGCCTTCTGGACGTCGCCGGTCGATTGCGGGTTCGGCGATTGCGGATCGGTACTGGTCGGGGAGATCTGGTTCATGGTAGGCCTCTTTCTGGGTTGACGTATGCCGGTCGAGCCGGAGCGATAGCAACAGACCTGGTTTGGCCGACAACGTTCCGTCGATTGTGGCGCATTCCGCGGTCGATCCGTGACCCGCGGATCAGGGGATGGCACGACGCGTGCGGCGCGGCATCATGCCCGCCCGGGCCGGATGCCGCTCGTGCGCGAAGCCGGCGCCAGCCGGCACCGTGCGGCGCCTGCCCCGGTTCCGCCAGCCCGGCAGCGCGCCGGGCCGGCTTTCCTCACCTCTTCCGGAAGCGGCGCAGTGCAGCGATCTGCGCCGCCATGGCGGCGAACTCGCCCTGCGCCTTCGCGAAGTCGATGTCGCTCTTGGCGTTCTTCATCGCCTCCTCGGCCATCTTCTTCGACTCGGCCGCCTTGGCCTCGTCGAGATCCTGACCGCGGATCGCCGTATCGGCGAGCACGGTCACGGTCCCGGGCTGGATCTCGAGGATGCCGCCGGCGACGAAGACGAACTCTTCCTGTCCGTTGTCGGCGCGCGTGATGCGCACCGCGCCGGGCCGGATGCGCGTGATCAGCGGCGTGTGGCGCGGATAGATACCGAGCTCGCCCATCTCGCCGGGCAGAGCGACAAACCGGGCCTCGCCCGAGAAGATCGACTCCTCGGCCGAGACCACGTCTACATGCAAGGTGGCTGCCATCTGGGGTCCTGTTCAGTGCGCCGGCTTCAGCCGACCTTCTTCGCCTTCTCGAAGGCCTCGTCGATGCCGCCGACCATGTAGAAGGCCTGCTCGGGCAGGTGGTCGCATTCGCCGGCAACGATCATCTTGAAGCCGCGGATGGTTTCCTTCAGCGGCACGTACTTGCCCGGCGAGCCGGTGAACACCTCGGCGACGTGGAACGGCTGCGACAGGAAACGCTGGATCTTGCGCGCACGGGCCACTGCCAGCTTGTCCTCCGGCGCGAGTTCGTCCATGCCGAGAATCGCGATGATGTCGCGCAGTTCCTTGTAGCGCTGCAGCGTGCCCTGCACCGCGCGGGCAACGCCGTAGTGCTCCTCGCCGACGACGTTCGGGTCGAGCTGACGCGAGGTCGAGTCGAGCGGGTCGACCGCCGGGTAGATGCCGAGCGACGCGATGTCACGCGACAGCACGACGGTCGAGTCGAGGTGGGCGAAGGTGGTCGCAGGCGACGGGTCGGTCAGGTCGTCTGCCGGCACGTAGACGGCCTGGATCGAGGTGATCGAGCCGACCTTGGTCGACGTGATCCGCTCCTGCAGACGGCCCATTTCCTCGGCCAGCGTCGGCTGGTAGCCCACCGCCGACGGCATCCGGCCGAGCAGCGCCGAGACCTCGGTTCCGGCCAGCGTGTAGCGGTAGATGTTGTCGACGAAGAACAGCACGTCCTTGCCTTCGTCGCGGAACGACTCGGCGATCGTCAGGCCGGTCAGCGCGACGCGCAGCCGGTTGCCCGGCGGCTCGTTCATCTGGCCGTAGACCATCGCGACCTTCGAGTCCTCGAGCTTCTCGAGGTTGACGACGCCCGAATCCGACATCTCGTGATAGAAGTCGTTGCCCTCGCGGGTGCGCTCGCCGACGCCGGCGAACACCGACAGGCCGCTGTGCGCCTTGGCGATGTTGTTGATCAGCTCCATCATGTTGACGGTCTTGCCGACACCGGCGCCGCCGAACAGGCCGACCTTGCCGCCCTTGGCGAACGGGCACACCAGGTCGATCACCTTGATGCCGGTCTCGAGCAGGTCCTGCGACGGGCTCAGCTCGTCATAGGCCGGCGGCTTGCGGTGGATCGACGCGGTCAGCTCCTGGCTGACCGGGCCGCGCTCGTCGATCGGACGGCCGAGCACGTCCATGATCCGGCCGAGCGTCGCGCGGCCGACCGGCACCGAGATCGGCTTGCCGGTGTTCTGCACCATCAGGCCGCGGCGCAGGCCGTCGGACGAGCCGAGCGCAATCGTGCGCACCACGCCGTCGCCGAGCTGCTGCTGCACCTCGAGCGTCAGCTCGCCGCCTTCCATCTTGAGCGCGTCGTACACCCGCGGCATCCTGTCGCGCGGAAATTCGACGTCCACCACCGCACCGATGCACTGGACGATCTTGCCGGTCGTTGCAACTTCAGCCATTGTTGTTTCCTTAAACCCTTGAATCAGATTCTTTGCCGTGGCACGCCTCAGACGGCGGCCGCACCGGCGACGATTTCGGACAGTTCCTTGGTGATCGCAGCCTGTCGCGTCTTGTTGTAGATCAGCTTGAGCTCGCCGATCACGCTGCCGGCGTTGTCGGTGGCCGACTTCATCGCGACCATTCGCGCCGACTGCTCGGAGGCCATGTTCTCGGCCACCGCCTGGAACACCAGCGCCTCGGTGTAGCGCAGCAGCAGCTCGTTGATCACCGACGGTGCATCCGGCTCGTACAGGTAGTCCCAGCCATGCTTGCTGTCGGTGGCCATGCTTTCGGCCGACAGCGGCAGCAGCTGCTGCACCACCGGCTCCTGCCGCATCGTGTTGATGAAGCGCGTGTAGCACAGGTAGACCACCTTCAGCCGCCCCTCGGCATAGGCATCGAGCAGCACCTTGACCGGGCCGATCAGCGCATCGAGGTGCGGCCGGTCGCCGAGCTGCGTCGCGTGCGACACCACCTTGGCACCGATTCGGTTCAGGAAGCCGAAGCCCTTGTTGCCGATCGCCACCGCCTCGGCCTTGACGCCCTGGCCTTCGAGCTCCTTGAGCTTGGCGGTGGTGGCGCGCAGCAGGTTGGTGTTCAGACCGCCGCACAGCCCCTTGTCGGTCGTGACGACGATGAACCCGGCAACATTGGCCGAATCGTTCGACTGCATGAACGGGTGCTTGTACTCGGGCGTTGCCTGCGCCAGATTGGCCGCCAGGCTGCGCACCTTCTCCGCGTACGGGCGCGCCGCGCGCATGCGCTCCTGCGCCTTGCGCATCTTCGACGCGGCGACCATCTCCATCGCCTTGGTGATCTTCTTGGTGTTCTCGACCGATTTGATCTTGCCGCGTATTTCCTTGCCTGCTGCCATCGATAGGCTCCTATTGCATCGTTGCGACCGGGGCCGCCGCGTCACGCCGCCAGCAGCGGCATCGCGGCGACCGGCCGGCGGCCTTCACTTCAGGCGAAAGACTTCTTGAACGCGCCGACCGCGCTGTTCATTTCGGCTTCGGCATCCTTGTCGAGCTGCTTGCTGTCCTCGATCTTCTGCAGCAGGCCGGCGTGGCTCGACTTCAGGAAGGTGTGCAGACCCGATTCGAAGGCCAGCACCTTCTTCACGTCGACGTCGTCCATGAAGCCCTTGTTGACCGCGAACAGCGAGGCGGCCATCAGCGAGATCGGCAGCGGCGAGTACTGCGGCTGCTTGAGCAGCTCGGTCACGCGGGCGCCGCGGTCGAGCTGCTTGCGGGTGGCCTCGTCGAGGTCGGAAGCGAACTGCGCAAAGGCGGCCAGTTCACGGTACTGCGCGAGGTCGGTACGGATGCCGCCCGACAGGCCCTTGATGACCTTGGTCTGCGCCGAGCTGCCGACCCGCGACACCGAGATACCGGCGTTGATGGCGGGGCGGATGCCGGCGTTGAAGAGCGAGGTCTCGAGGAAGATCTGGCCGTCGGTGATCGAGATCACGTTGGTCGGAACGAAGGCCGACACGTCGCCGGCCTGCGTCTCGATGATCGGCAGTGCGGTCAGCGATCCGGTCCGGCCCTTGACTTCGCCCTTGGTGAAGGCTTCGACATAGTCGGCATTGACGCGCGCGGCACGCTCGAGCAGACGCGAGTGCAGATAGAACACGTCGCCCGGATAGGCTTCGCGGCCCGGCGGACGGCGCAGCAGCAGCGAAACCTGGCGGTAGGCCACGGCCTGCTTGGACAGGTCGTCATAGATGATCAGCGCGTCTTCGCCGCGGTCGCGGAAATACTCGCCCATCGTGCAGCCCGAATAGGCCGACACATACTGCATCGCGGCCGATTCGGCGGCCGATGCAGCGACGACGATCGTGTACTCCATCGCGCCGTTGGCCTCGAGCGAGCGGACGATGTTCTTGATGGTCGAGGCCTTCTGACCGATCGCAACGTAGATGCAGGTCATGTTCTGACCCTTCTGGTTGATGATCGTGTCGACCGCCACCGCGCTCTTGCCGGTCTGGCGGTCGCCGATGATCAGTTCGCGCTGACCGCGGCCGATCGGCACCATCGAGTCGATCGCCTTCAGGCCGGTCTGCATCGGCTGGTCGACCGACTTGCGGGCGATCACGCCCGGGGCGATCTTCTCGATCGGGGCGGTCAGCTTGGCGTTGACCGGGCCCTTGCCGTCGATCGGCTGGCCCAGCGCGTTGACGACACGGCCCTTCAGCTCGGGACCGATCGGCACTTCCAGGATGCGGCCGGTGCACTTGACCGTGTCGCCTTCGGAGATGTGCTCGTACTCGCCCAGAATCACCGCGCCGACCGAGTCGCGCTCGAGGTTCAGCGCCAGACCGAAGGTCGGCGAGGCCGTCCGGGCCGGCCGGGAACTCGAGCATCTCGCCCTGCATTGCATCGGACAGGCCGTGCACGCGGCAGATGCCGTCGGTCACCGACACCACGGTGCCCTGGTTGCGGATGTCCGACGACGCACCGATGCCCTCGATGCGGGTCTTGATCAGCTCGGAAATTTCAGCGGGATTCAGTTGCATGGTCTAACTCCAGTCTTTGCGTTGCGCCGCGCCAGTGTCGCGCGCCGGACATGTCGCGGCAGCGCTCGACGAGGCGCAAGGGTCGAATGCCGGTACCTCGGGTGGCGCGCCGGCTCAGGCCGTCAGCGCCGTCTTCATTTGCTGCAGCCGGGCCCGGATCGAGGTGTCGAGCACCTCGTCACCGACCACCGCGCGGATGCCGCCGATCAGCTCGGGCTCGACCTCGACGCGGCCGCTGAGCTTGCGGCCGAAGCGGCGCTCGAGCGCAGACAGGACCTCGCCGAGCTGGGCGTCGTCCATCTCGAACGCGCTGTAGACGACCGCCTCGGAAACACCCGAGCGCGCGTTTGCCAGAGCGCGAAACTGGCCCGCGATCTCCGACATGGCGCTCAGGCGACGGTTCTCGAGCACCGCCTTGAGCAGGTTGGTGGTGCTGTACGACAGCGGCCGACCGACCACCGCCACGATCAGCTCGTGAACCTGCGCGACGTTGCTCGACGGGCCGTTGGCCAGCTGCTGCACCTGCGGGTCGGCAGCGACGCGCGCGACCGCTTCGAGCTCATCGGCACTCTGCTTCAGGTCGCCGTTGCCGACCACCTTGAAGAAGGCCTCGGCGTACGGACGGGCGATGGTTGCGATCTCGGCCATGGTTCAGAGCTCGGTCTTGAGGCGGTTCAACAACTCGGCATGGACGCCGGCGTTGACCTCGCGGCGCAGGATCTGCTCCGCGCCCTTGATTGCCAGCTGGGCGACCTCGTCGCGCAGCGCTTCACGCGCCTTGATCGACTCCTGCTCGGCCTCGGCCTTGGCGCGCAGCAACGATCTTGGCAGCCTCGTCGCTGGCACGCGTCTTGGCCTCCTCGACCATGCTCTGCGCCAGGCGCTCGGCATCGGCCAGGCGCTGGGCGGCGTCGGTGCGCGCAGCCGACAGCTGCGCCTCGACCCGCTCGTTGGCCGCACTCAGTTCGGACTTGGCCCGATCGGCTGCCGACAGCCCCTCGGCGATCCGGTTCGCGCGCTCGTCGAGCGCCTTGGTGATCGGCGGCCACACGAACTTCATCGTGAACCACACGAGGATCAGGAACACGATCAACTGCGCGATCAGCGTTGCGTTGATGCTCACGTTATTGCCTCTGCAACAAAAGTAGGGGAAGCGGCTTCATGCCGCTGCGGATCCGACGCGGCAGATCAGCGCGGCAGGTTGGCGATCTGCGCCAGGAACGGGTTGGCCGTCGCGAACCACAGGGCAATACCGGTGCCGATGATGAACGCCGCGTCGATCAGACCGGCCAGCAGGAACATCTTGGTCTGCAGTTCGTTCATCAGCTCGGGCTGGCGCGCCGCCGATTCGAGGTACTTGCTGCCCATGATGCCGATGCCGATACAGGCGCCGACGGCACCCAGACCGATGATGATGCCAGCGGCCAGCGCGACAAAGCTAATGACTTCCATGATGACTCCTTCTTGGGGTTGGTAAAAAACGGGAAAGGGAAAACGAACGGGGAGCTAGCAACCGGCCCATCCCGGGCCGGCAACGCATTACCGGTCAATGCGCATCGTGGGCCTGACCGACATACACCAGGGTCAGCATCATGAAGATGAAGGCCTGCAGCGTGATGATCAGGATGTGGAAGATGGCCCATGCCGAACCGGCGATGATGTGGCCGATGTACAGGCCGATGCCGGTTGCGGTGAGCGCGAATGCGCCGCCCATCATGGCGATCAGCATGAAGATCAGTTCGCCAGCGTACATGTTGCCGAACAGACGCATGCCGTGCGACACGGTCTTGGCGACGAACTCGATGATCTGCATCGCGAAGTTGATCGGATACAGGAACCACTTGTTGCCGAACGGTGCGGTGAACAGCTCGTGCACCCAGCCGCCCGCACCCTTGATCTTGATGTTGTAGAACAGGCTGACCAGCAGCACGCCGACCGACAGCGCCATCGTGATCGACAGGTCGGCCGTCGGCACCACGCGCATGTAGTCGGGCGCACCGATCGCCGGGCCGGCAAAGTGCCAGATCTGCGGCAGCAGATCGACCGGCAGCAGGTCCATCGCATTCATCAGGAAGATCCAGACGAACACCGTCAGCGCGAGCGGCGCCACCAGCTTGCGGCTGTGGGCGTTGTGGACGATGCCCTTGGCCTGGCTGTCGACCATCTCGACCAGCACCTCGACCGCCGCCTGGAAGCGACCCGGCACGCCCGACGTCGCCTTGCGCGCAGCCAGCCACAGGATCATGCAGGTCAGCACCCCCAGCACGACCGAAAAGAAGACGGAGTCGATGTTGATGATCGAGAAGTCGACGACCGAAGTCTGCTTGCCATTCTGCAGATGCTGCAGGTGGTGGATGACATATTCACCTGCGGTGGGGGCCTGGCCTTCGATTGCCATTCTTCGATCCTGATTGCTCGTTGTTCTTGACTCACCGACCACGCCGCCACAGCAGCGCGAACCAGTTCACCTTGATGCACACGACCATCGTCAGCAGCAGAGCCGGCCAACTGAGATCGGGTACCACCCGGGCGGCGATCACGAGAAGCGCGACCGCCACACCGATCTTCATCATTTCCCAAAACATGAACCCGGCGGCAGCCGAGACTGCTCCGGTCACACGCCGCGTCATGCCGCGCGCCATCAGCGCATTCGGCACCACCACGGCCATGGCGCCATACAGCGCCGACCACACCACCGGGGCCTCGCCGGACCATGCGAACGCGATCGCGACGCACACCAGCCCCGCGATCAACTGCACCAGCACCACCACCCAGGGTGACACCGACGCAAGCCCTGCCCGCACCTGCTGCGCCTCTTCGGCCGTCAGCGGCTTGAAAGGCCGCTCATCAGCCGCATCTTCGAATGACATCGGATACCCGTGGCCAGCCGGCTGCGCCGCGCTGCCCGGTCGGTGAAAACCGTCGATCGGGGAGCGCGTCGCACACCGGGCAAAGGCGTGTTCAGCAAAGCCGCGGAATTATAAGTGGAAACCCGGGACGGCCCCAAGATGGGGAGTGACAGCGAGTCTACAAGGCCTTTGCAACGGCCCGGTTGACGACCATCGCCCGGGCGCCATGCACCGCCGTGCGGCGTGGCGCGGGCGCTGCAGTCAGGCGCCGAACAGCGACGCCGGCAGACCGGGCACATCGACCTGCAGCGACAGGATCGAACCGGCCCAAGGCTGCGCCGCGAGCTCGGCGGCGGGCCGGTTGTGGGTGGCGGTCGTGATGTAGAGCGTGCGCAGATCGGCACCGCCGAAACACGCCATGGTCGCGCATTGCACCGGCAGCCGGAGCTCGCGCAGCACCTCGCCGCGCGGCGACAGTCGCAGCACGCGAGCGCCTTCGAACATCGCGACCCAGTAGCAGCCTTCGCTGTCCACGGCGGCGCCGTCGGGGCGACCGCCATAGTCGGCCAGCGGCTGGTCCGGCCGGCGCGGCTCGAACTGGACGAAGCAGCCGCCGACGCGACACCGCGCCGCGCTCCGGGTCGAAGTCGAAAGCGTCGATGCGGTGCGCCTTGGTGTCGCTCAGGTACATCGTGGTGGCGTCGGGGCTCCAGCCGATCCCGTTCGCGACCGTCAGATCGTCGGCCATGCGATGCAGGGTGCCGGCCTGAAGACAATAGAGCGCCGCCTGCGCGGAATCGCGCGGCTCGTAGATGGTGCCGACCCAGAAGCGGCCGCGCGGATCGCACTTGCCGTCGTTGAATCGCTCGACACGCTCGTCGTAGGGCACCTCGGCGAGTCGCTCGAGTGCAGCCTGCTGCGGATCGAAGCGCCACAGGCCGCTGCGCATCGCGAGCAGCATCGCCCCGTCGCGCATCGGTGCGCAACTCGCCACGTCGGTGTCGAATTCCCAGTGGCGCAGCGAACCCGAAGCCGGGTCGTGCCGATACAGCCGATGTCCGGGGATGTCGCACCAGTACAGCACCTGCTCGCGCGGATGCCAGAACGGTGATTCGCCAAGCAGGCAGCGCACCGCCACCGCCTGCCGCAGCCCCGGTTCGGCCGGCGCCATCACAGCACCGCAATGTCGATCGACATCGCCATCTCGACCCGCTCGCCCGGCTGCAGGACCGTGATGCCGTGCGCCATCGGATCGGCCATGTTCATTGCATTCGGCAGGTGGCTGCAGGGGGCGATGGCAAAGTGGTCGAGCCGCGGGTTGCTGCACAGCGCCAGGTAGCGCGTCGCCGACCGCAGCTGCAGCGAGAAGCGTTCGTCGCGGATGCGCGCCGGCCCGCTCCAGCCTTCGAAGGCATGGTCGAAATCGAGGTGCGCCACATCGCCGTCGATGCCCGGGCTGGCTGTGTCGCCGCATCGGCAGCTGATTGGCATCGACATCCCAGCGCTCGGCCAGGTCGATGTGCAGCCGGCTGCGCGGGCGCTTCGGGAAGCGCAGCCACCATCCCAGACCGACCGGCTGCGGCTCATCGCCGGTATTGGTCAGGAGCAGCTGCACGCCGAGCGCGCTCGGTGCCAGATTGAGGTGTTCGATGGCCTCGAAGCGATAGGGCCAGTCCGCGTCCGGCTCGTGCACCAGCCGCAGCACCGCATCCTGCGCGGTGTGCGAGTCGATGCTCCAGCGGCGCTGCCAGCCGACGCCGTGCACCGGATGCGCCTCGCCGTCGAGGTTCGGCCGCAGCGTGCGGTCGCGCCCCTTGAAGCGGAAATGGGCGTGCCCGAGCCGGTTCGCATACGGCAGCAGCGGGAAGCAGGCTGCATCGCGCGCGTTCAGCAGCCGGCCCGGCTCGGCCGATTGCAGCACCGGCGTGTCGCGGTGCCACATGCCCGCGATGCTGCCGCCGAGATCGGCGACGCAGCGCGACGCGCAGGGCTCCGGCGTGCAGTTCGAGGCGTTCGGCGGCGGCCGGGGTGGAGGTCGATGCAGATGGGTTCATGGGTTCAGCCGATGTCGACCTTCAGGTAATGGGCACCTGCGATCGGATTGAAGTAATAGGGCGGGATTTCCTGAAAACCGAACGATGCGTACAGGCCGCGCGCGGCCTCCATCTCGTCCAGGGTGTCGAGCAGCACCGATGAATAACCGGCCCGCCTGGCATCGTCGAGCAGCGACTGCACCAGCATCCGGCCGATGCCGAAGCTGCGGAAGGCAGGGCGCACGTACAGGCGTTTCATTTCGCACGCATTCGGGTAGTCGCTCTCGGGCATGGCCCGGAAGGCACCGCAGCCGGCGACTGCCCCCTCCACCAGTGCCAGCAGCAGCTGCCCGCCCGGCAGGCGGTACGCGCCCGGCAGGGTGCGCAGCTCGGCGTCGACATCCTGGAAGCGCAGGTCGACCGGCAGACTTTCCGCGTATTCGCGGATGATCTGCTGCGCCTCGGCCAGCAGCTCGGCACCCGCCGGGTGGACCAGCTCGATGCTCGGCCGGCCAGCGGGCGCTGCCGGCATCGCTGCGGCAAGGTCCGGGTCAGCCACCGGCAGCCGCCGCATAGCGCAGCAGCGCGCCGACACCGACTGCGCACACCGCCGCCAACAGCGCGGCCAGCGTGCGCTGGCGCCAGCCGTCGGCCGAAGCCGGCACCTCGGCTGGCAGCGCCTTGTCGCCGGTGAACATCGGCCGGATCAGGTTCTGTCGCTTCGGCCACAGGTACCAGAAGACGGCCACGACATGCAGCCCGACCAGGCCGATCACCGCCCATTGACCCCAGCCCTTGTGCCAGCTCGTCGCCAGCGCACTGGTCGCGCCGCTGACCAGCGGCATCAGCGGGCCGCTGTTGGCGATCTCGTCGTCGGCGAACAGACCGCTGCCGACCTGCGCCGCCAGCACCCCGAGCATCGCCAGCACCGATAGCGCGCCGAGCGGGCTGTGACCGGCAACCGGTGCCGCACCGTCGCCGCGCAGGTGGCGCAGGATCGCAGCCGGCGGGCGCACGAAGCTGGCAAAACGCGACCAGCGCCCGCCGACCAGCCCCCACGCGAGACGGAACAGCAGCAGCCCGAGGACCAGGTAGCCGAGGCGCAGGTGCCAGACCATCGCATTGCCGCCGACCTTGGCGCTGATCACCGAACCGACGATGCTGGCCGCCAGCAGCCAGTGGAAGATCCGGGTCGGCAAGTCCCAGATGCGGACCGCGGTCACTGCTTCGGCTTGCCGTTTCCCCAAGACGCTCTCCATGACGACCCGGTGTCGACGATAACGGCAGGCGGCGGTTCTGCACAGCCCCCGCTGCACACCAGCGCGCCGGCAACCGGCGGCGCGCTTCGTCACTACACTCGTGCAGCCCGCCCGGGCTCAATTCACAGCCTCGACCAACCGGAGTTCCCGATGTACAAGCTGTTCACCTGCGCCGCCCTCGCCAGTCTGATCGCCCTGCCCGCTGCAGCGCAGCAGTTCCGCAAGGCCGAAGACGCCATCAAGTATCGCAAGGCGGCGTTCACGGTGATGGGAACGCACTTCGGACGGATCGGCAACATGGTCAACAACCGCGCGCCCTACGATGCCAAGGCTGCGGCCGAGAGCGCCGAGATCGTCGCGACGTTGGCGCAGCTGCCGTTCATCGCCTTCGAGCCCGGCAGTGAGAAGGGATTCGACACCCGTGCCAAGGCAGGCGTCTGGACCGAAGGCGACAAGTTTCGCGCCGGTGCCCGCAAGCTGCAGGAGGAATCGGCCAAGCTCGAGACGGTCGCCAAGGCCGGCAACCCCGAGACGCTGAAGGTCGCCTTCGGCGAAGTCGCCCGCACCTGCAAGGGCTGTCACGACAGCTATCGGGAAGACTGAGCGGACGCCGCCGCCGCCGCGCGCGGCGGCGGCTGGTGCACGGGCATCTTGTACCATTGCCGCCCGCAACGTCACGTCGGTGTGCGCGCCTGCGCATGCCGATGGCTCGGGCAGGCCGCCGCTTCCAGGCGGCACCCACGGCCGGCCGGCCTGTCGTCGCTCCCTGCGTCCTCCCGAGATGTCCGTTTCCATGCCCGCTGTCCGCCGTTTTCTTGCCGGTCTGTTGCTGCTGACGGCCGGTGCAGCATCGCTGAGCGCTTTGGCACAGAGCAATCCGGGTGTGTTCAGCACGCCGCGCTACACGCCGCCGCCAGCCGTCGAACCGATGCGCGCGCAACCGGGCCAGGCGCCACAGGAACGGCGCTCGACCACCGAGCAGGACCGCGGTGTCGACCCGTCGCGTCGCGACGAACGGCTGCGCCAGCGTGACGAACGCGACGAGCGCGACGAACGCTCTGCCGTCGAGCGCGACACGCGGCCCAGCCAGCCACCGCCGCCGAGCGAATTCCAGAAGTTCGTCGAGCTCGCCACCGGCCGCATGCTGGAACCGTTCGGCAGCCGTTTCTTCTCCGAGGTCACCGAAGCCGGGCCAGCGGGCAGCGACGGCGTACCGGTCTCGGCCGACTATGTGGTCGGACCTGGCGACGAAATCGTGCTGCGCGCCTGGGGCTCGATCGACATCGATTACCGCAGCCGGGTCGACCGCAACGGCCAGCTCAACCTGCCCAAGGTCGGCAGCTTCAGTGTCGCCGGCGTCAAGGCATCGGACCTCGAGGCCCACCTGCGCGCGCAGCTGAGCCGTCTGTACACCAACTTCAGCCTCAGCGTTTCGCTCGGGCAATTGCGCGCGGTCAAGGTCTTCGTCGTCGGCCCGGCGCAACGGCCGGGCGTGTACACGCTGCCAAGCCAGTCGACGCTGTTGTCGGCTGCGGTCGCTGCAGGCGGCCCGGCGAGCAACGGCTCGATGCGCAAGCTGAGCCTGCGTCGCGGCGGCCAGCTCGTCTCCGAGATCGACATCTACGGCTTCCTGGTCGGCGGCGACAAGTCGAAGGACATGCAGCTTGCCGCCGGTGACGTCGTTGTCTTCCACGCGGCCGGCCCGCATGTCGCACTGACCGGCGCCACCGATGCGCCGGCGATCTACGAACTGCGGGGCGAGGGCGAGACCGTCGCCGAGGTGCTGCGCTATGCCGGCGGTCCGTCGGTGCTCGCCAATCCGAACCGCGCCCAGCTCGAGCGCATCGACGCGGCGCGCGGCGGCGCGGCCCGATTCGTCGAGACCTTCCAGCTCGACCCGGCCGGACTGCGCAAGAACCTGCGAGCCGGCGACATCCTGACGCTGCTCGCGATCTCGCCGGAATTTGCGAATGCAGTGACGCTCAAGGGCCATGTCGCCCAGCCGCTGCGCTACCCGCATACCCCCGGCATGCGCATCCGCGACCTGATCCCGGATCGGGATGCGCTGATCACGCCCGATTTCTATCGGCGCAAGAACCTGCTGGTCCAGGTGCTCGAAGACGAGGCCGGGGACAGACGGATCGGGCGCAACGGCGAATGGACCGATCGCGGCCGACGCGACAGCCGTGACGGTCGTGACTACCGCGATGGCGGTCGCGACGAGTCGGGGCGGTTGACGGTGCCGGGCGTGCGCAACGAACGCGACACGCGCGACGCGCCCGAGGTGCGGGAACTGGATGCAACTGGACGCCGGCGCAGCGCCGAGCGCATCGCCGACCTCGAAGCCAGCGAACGAGCCAAGAAGACACCGGCAGCCTTGTTCGACGAGCTGAACTGGGACTATGCGGTGGTGGAACGGCTGAACAAGGCCGACCTGACGACCCAGGTGATCTCGTTCAATCTCGGCCGCGCCATCCTGCAGGGCGATCCGCAGCACAACATCGAGCTGCTGCGCGGGCGACGTGGTCACGGTGTACAGCCAGAAGGACATCCGCGTGCCGGTGTCGCGCCAGACGCGGCTGGTGTCGGTCGAAGGTGAAGTCGCCGCGCCCGGCGTCTACCAGCTGTCGCCGGGCGAGACGCTCAGGCAGGTGCTGCAGCGAGCCGGCGGACTGACGCCGCAGGCCTACCTGTATGGCCTCGACTTCAGCCGCGAGGACACGCGCCGGCGCCAGACCGAGAACCTGAAACAGGCGATGGCGCGGCTGCAGGCGCTGTCGGCGACGCAGGCGGCACGTGACGCGGCGAACCGGCGCGACGATCCGACCATCGGCGCGGTCAGCGCCGCGGCGACGCAGGCCCAGCTCTCGCGTCTGTCGCAGGTCGAGCCGAACGGCCGCATCGCGCTCGAGTTGACGATCCAGTCGACCACCATCGAGTCGCTGCCGGAACTGCCGCTCGACCATGGCGACCGCATCATCGTGCCGGCGCGTCCCGGCTTCGTCACGGTGGCCGGCGCGGTGGTCAACAACAATGCCTTTCTCTGGAAGCCCGGCCGCACGGCGGGTGACTATGTGAAGCTCGCCGGCCTCGACGAGGCCGCCGAGCCGTCGGCGATGTTCATCCTGCGCGCCGACGGCACCGTCAGCCATGCCAACGATGCCAAGGGCCTGTTCGGCTACGGCGGGCTGCGCTCGCAGCCGCTGTATCCGGGCGATGCGGTATTCGTGCCGAACCAGCTCGATTTCGAGACCTGGGGCCGGGCGTTCGTGCGCAACCTGAAGGACTTCTCGCTCATCTTCTCGCAGTTCGGCCTCGGCGTGGCCGCGATCAACACCCTGAAATGACCGCAGCAGCCCGACCGCCCGAGATGACCACCCGCCCGCTCGGCCGGCCCCGACGACTTCGACGACGACGCCCCGGCGGTCAGCCTGGTCGATGTGATGACCTGGATCGGCGAAGGCAAGGGGCGGATCGCCCTGCTGACGCTGCTTGCCGGCGCGGCGGCGCTGGCCTTTGCCCTGTTGTGGCCGCCGAGCTACACCGCCCGCACGACGCTGCTGCCACCGGGCGCACAGCAGCAGAGCGGATCGGCAGCAGCGCTCGCGTCGCTCGGCGCGCTGAGCGGACTGGCAGGCGGACTGGCCGGCAAGACCCCGGACGAGTTGTACGTCGCCCTGCTCAAGAGCGACACCGTGCTGCGCGGGCTCGACCAGAGCCTGAAGCTGCAGGAGCGCTACGAGCTGGGCAGCTTCGTCCAGCTGCGCAAGCGCATCGGGCAGTATGTGGCGATCAGTGCCGAGAAGAAGACCGGCGTGATCACGCTCGAGGCCACCGACCGCGATCCGGCGTTCGCCGCGCGGCTGGCCAATGCGCACCTGGCCGAGATCACCAAGGTGCTCGACCGCCTGGCTGTCAGCGAGGCGCAGCAGCGGCGCATCTTCTTCGAGCAGCAGCTCGACGCGACCAAGAACAAGCTGATCGTGGCCGAGCAGGACCTGCGCAAGGTGCAGGAGCGCTCCGGCGTGATCGTGCTCGACAAGCAGGCCGAGGCGCTGATCGGCGGCGCCGCCCAGCTGCGCGCGCAGATCGCCGAGCGCGAGGTCCAGCTGCAGGTGCTGCGCACCGGCGCGACCGAACAGAATCCGGAGGTGATCCGGATGCGTTCGGAAGCTGGCGGCGTTGCGCAGCGAACTGTCGCGCCTCGAATCGCGCACGGCCAACACCGGATCGACCAATGCGCTCGACCTGCCGGTCGGCCGGCTGCCCGAGGCGGCCATCGAGTACATCCGGGCCCGGCGCGAACTCAAGCTGCAGGAAACGCTGCTCGAGAACATGATCCGCCAGTACGAGATCGCCAAACTCGACGAGGCCAAGGAAGGCCAGGTGCTGCAGCAGATCGACCCGGCGCTGCCGCCCGACTACCGTTCGTTCCCGCCGCGCCTGCTGCTGGTCGCCGGCGGCGCGCTGGGCGGCCTGCTGCTCGGCTGCCTGTGGGTGGTGACGCGGCGCTACGCCGCCCTGGCAAGGGAGCAGGACACCGGCAGCGCGGCTGCCTGGGACGCGCTCGGCCGCGCCTGGCGGCTGCGCCGCTGAAGCCGCTCGCGCCGGCTCGGGTTCAGGCCGGGATTCCGCCGGCCAGCACCACCATGCCGCGCGGCGTCTCGAACACGGCTTCGAGCGGAGGGGTCGTGCCGGCGGCCGCCAGTTCGATCGCGTCCAGGCCGATGGCCGCCCAGGCCCGCGCCAGCACGGCTGGCCTTTCGCTGCCGGCGCGCAGCCGCCTCAGCCGCACCGGGGACGCAGGCAGACTGCGAGCCGGATGCAGCGGCCCGCGCCATTCGATCAGCGCGGGCAACGCACCGCCGGTGCTGGGGCATGCCGTCGTGGCGCACGCTGATCTGCCATTCGAGCATCCCGGCCGGCGACTGGCGCGACGCCGCGACCGGTTCACCCGGGTCCTCGCCGAGCGGCGCCAGCGCGGCAAGCGATCCGCGCAGGTCCGCCGTTCGCGCCACCAGGTGCAGCAGGCGCGGCTGGCGCGCGATGGCGCTTCGAACGCGCGGGTCGTCGAGCCCGAACCAGCGCGAGCGTCCGTCCTGCGGCCCGGCAGCAGCCAGCGGATCGATCGCGATCAATTCCAGGTAGACATCCGGCCAGCCGGGGGCGGAGATCGCGAGCAGCCGGTTGTGCGTCGCCATCAGCGGATGCCGGCCGCCCGCGCCGATCACGACGCCGAAGGTCGATTCCAGCCACTTGACGCCGCTGTCCAGGTCGGCTGCGCCGATCACCAGGTGATCGACGAGCGCGGACGGTGCGGTGCTCACAGCAGGACCATCCCGTCGATGATGGTCAGGGTCGAGCCGCCGACCCACACCGTCTGGTCTTCGCGCGCGAGGTGCACCCGGCCGGCGCGCTGCAGCACGGCGCCCTGACTGGCCACATAGCGCGGCGCGCGCGATGCCGGCGCCGATCAGCCACTGGGCAACGCTGGCATTGAGGCTGCCAGTGACCGGATCCTCGTATCCGGCCGCACCGCCGATGAAGGCGCGCAGCTCGAACTGTGCCGGTCCGCCCGGCCAGGGCGCGACGACGCCGAGAAACAGTCCCTCCAGCGACCGGAAGTCGGGTCGCAGGGCGAGCAGCTGCTCGCGATCGTCGATCAGCAGCGCCAGCCAGCCGGGGCCGTTGTCGACCCACTGCGCCGCCCGTACCGTTGGCGGCGCCAGACCGAGCCCGCGCACCGCCCGCGCCACCAGTTCCGGGTCGACCTCGCCCCTGCGCAGCAGCGGCGGCGCGGCAAAGGCGAGCCGATCGGCGTCGACGGCGGATCCGGACCAGACCGACCGCACATTGCTGCACGATCTCGGTGCCCCGCGGCGCGGCATGGCTCGCCAGCCAGGCATGGCAGCTGCCGAGCGTCGGATGGCCGGCAAACGGCAGCTCGCCGGCCGGGCGTGAAGATGCGCAGCCGGTAGTCGGCATCGGGCGAGGTCGGCGGCAGGATGAAGGTCGTCTCGCTGAGGTTGGTCCAGCGCGCAAAGGCCGCCATCACCGGCTCGTCGAGCCCGGCGCCGTCGACGACGACCGCAACCGGGTTGCCGAGCAGTGGCTGGTCGCCGAAGACATCGACCTGCACGAAGCGCCGCGGCGTTGCGCCGGCCGCGGGCGGAGCGCCGGCACGGTCGGCGATGGAGGTTGCGGGCAGGGGGTTCATCGGATTCGGTCGGTTCAGGCGTGAATGGCCGGCCGGGGCGCGGTGTCGAGTCGTCACGCTCGGCGCGTCAGCCACCAGCCCGGTCGGTGCGTTGATTCTGGAGGCGAATAGCGCCCGGCGGCGCCAATTACCACGAAAATGGCGTCAAAGCACGTAACCCGATACAATCACCTGTTGCGCCGTGACGATGCGTTGAGACAAGCACCCACCGCGCGCGGCTCGCCTGCACCGACCCTGGGTCGATCCGGGCCGCGTTTGGAGCCCCGCAGGCGGACCGCCGTGAAGTCCGTCGGCAGTCCCGCCGCGAACCCCCATTCGAGGCAGCCGCGACGCCCGTGCGACGCTGGCTGTCGTGTCATTCCCGTTTCCAGGAGCGCCATTTGGCCAAGGAAGAACTGATTGAAATGCAAGGCACCGTGACCGAGGTGCTGCCTGATTCCCGTTTTCGCGTCACGCTGGAGAACGGCCACCAGCTGGTGGCCTATACCTCCGGCCGCATGAAGAAGCACCACATCCGCATCCTCGCCGGTGACGCCGTCTCGCTCGAGATGTCGCCGTACGACCTGAGCAAGGGTCGGATCACCTTCCGCCACATCGAGCGCCAGGGCGGTGGTGCGCCGGCGGCGCGCCGCCGGACGCACTGAGCGTCCATCTGCGATTGCCGCCCGGCGCCGGCCGCATCGCGGCGATCCGGCCTGCACCGCCCGGCGTCGCGCGCAGGATGAACGGCTGAACCGGCACCGGGGCGCTGTCCGGCTCGGACGCCTGGCGCCGCTCCTAGCCTCGCTGGCCGAGCGCCTCCCAGCGCTCGAGCGCCCCCATCAGTTCTTCCTCGATCTCGGCGCAGCGCTGCTGGGCCTGCGCGATGCGCGCTGGCTCGCTCGCATACAGCGCCGGATCGGCGAGCAGCTCGCCGAGCTGCTTCTGCTCGCGTCTCGAGCGCATCGATCCGCTGCCGGCAGCGCGTCGAGTTCGCGCTGCTCCTTGTAGCTGAGCTTGACCCGCTTCGGCGCCGCGGCAGCGGGCTTGCCGTTCGCCGCTCGCATCTCGCGGCTCGTCGTGCGATCGGCGCGTTCCGGCTCCGGAGCCCGCAGCTCGAGCGCGCGTCGACGCTGCAGCGCCCAGTCCTCGTAACCGCCCTCGTATTCGCGCCACAGGCCCGGCTCGCCCGCCGAAGGCCGGATCGCCCTCCCAGGCGATCGTGCTGGTCACGACATTGTCGAGAAAGCGCCGGTCGTGGCTGACCAGGAAGACCGTGCCGGCATAGTTCTGCAGCAGTTCCTCGAGCAGCTCGAGGGTGTCGATGTCGAGGTCGTTGGTCGGCTCGTCGAGCACGAGCACATTGGCCGGCAGCGCGAACAGCCGCGCCAGCAGCAACCGGCTGCGCTCGCCGCCGCTCAGCGTGCGCACCGGTGAATTGGCACGCTCGGGCGAGAACAGGAAGTCGTTCAGGTAGCTCATCACGTGCTTGCGCTGGCCGGCGAACTCGACCCATTCGCTGCCCGGGCTGATCGTGTCGGCGAGCGTCGCGTCCAGCGTCGAGCGCGCTGCGCATCTGGTCGAAATAGGCCACCTCGATGCGCGTGCCGCGGCGCACGCTGCCCAGCGTCGGCTCCAGCTCGACCCAGGATCAGCTTGAGCAGCGTCGTCTTGCCGGCACCGTTCGGGCCGATCAGGCCGACCTTGTCACCGCGCAGGATGGTGGCGCTGAAACCGTCGACGATCGTCTTGCGCTTGCTCGCCGCTGCCGAAGCTGAGGCCGACATCCTTCAGTTCGGCGACGATGCGCCCGCTCGGCACGCCCGAATCGACCTCCAGCCGCACCTGGCCGAGCGACTCGCGGCGCGTCTGGCGCTGCGCGCGCAGCATCTGCAGCCGCTCGATGCGGGCCACGCTGCGCGTGCGCCGCGCCTCGACGCCCTTGCGGATCCAGACCTCCTCCTGCGCCAGCAGCTTGTCGGCGCGCGCACTGGCCAGCGCCTCGGAGGCCAGCTGCTCCTCCTTCAGTGCGCTCGTAGGCGGAGAAGTTGCCCGGATAGCTGCGGATCTGGCCGCGGTCGAGCTCGATGATGCGGGTCGCCACGGCGTCCAGAAAGGCGCGGTCGTGGGTGATCAGCATCACGCTGCCGCCGAAGCCGCGCAGCAGTTCCTCGAGCCAGGCGATCGAATCGAGGTCGAGGTGGTTGGTCGGCTCGTCGAGCAGCAGGATCTCGGGCACCGCCACCAGCGCCTGCGCCAGTGCGACCCGCTTCTTCATGCCGCCGCTGAGCTCGCCGACGCGCCGCTCACCGTCCAGGTGCAGCCGATCGCCAGCGTGGTCTCGACCCGCTGCTCCCAGTTCCAGGCATCGAGCGCCTCGATGCGCGTCTGCAGCGCATCGAGATCGACACCCTCGGCGTGCTCCTCGTAGTGCTGGCGCACGTTCGCGCGCCTCGGCCACCCCTTCGGCCACCACGTCGAAGACGCTGTGCGTCGGATCGAAGATCGGCTCCTGCGCCACATAGCGGATGCGCAGCCCCTGCGTCATCTGCAGCAGGCCGTCGTCGAGCTTCTCCAGGCCGGCGAGCACCTTCAGCAGCGACGACTTGCCGGCGCCGTTGCGGCCGATCAGGCCGAGCCGCTCGCCGCCTTCGAGCGAGAAGGAGGTGCCGTCGAGCAGCGGCACGTGGCCGAAGGCGAGCTGGGCGTTGGTGAGGGACAGCAGGGCCATGAGGAGCGTGCAGAAAGCGGAACCGGCGATTATCCGGTGCGCCGGCCTTCGCGCGGACTGCGCGCCACGGCCGCCTCGAGCGCATCGACGAAGACACTCGCCACGTCGAAGCCGGTCTGCTTCATGATTTCCTGGAAGCCGGTCGGGCTGGTGACGTTGATCTCGGTGATGCGGTCGCCGATCACGTCGAGTCCGACCAGCAGCAGCCCGCGCTGCGGCCAGCAGCGGTCCGATCTGCTCGGCGAGCAGCGCGGTCGCGCTCGGCCAGCGGCTGCGCCACGCCGATGCCGCCGACCGCCATGTTGCCGCGGATCTCGCTGCCCTGCGGGATGCGCGCCAGCGCATGCGGGATCGGCTTGCCGTCGATCAGCAGCACGCGCTTGTCGCCCGTCGACGATCTCCGGCAGGTAGCGCTGCACCATCACCGATTGCGCGCCCGTCGCGATTCAGCGTCTCGATGATGCTGCCGAGGTTGAGGCCGTCCGGGCCGACGCGGAAGATGCCGGCGCCGCCCATGCCGTCGAGCGGCTTCAGGATGATGTCGCGCTGCTCGGCGTGGAAACGGCGGATGTCGGCCGCGCTGCGCGTCACCAGCGTCGGTCGCGGTCCACTGCGGCAAACTCGAGGATGGCCAGCTTCTCCGGATGATCGCGCAGCGCCTGCGTGCTGTTGAAGACCCGCGCACCCTCGGCTTCGGCGCGGCTGAGCAGGTGCGTGGCGTAGAAGTACTCGATGTCGAACGGCGGATCGCTGCGCATCAGGACCGCATCGACCGCTGCGAGCTCGACCGGCCTGCGCTCGCCGCCGGCGTTTCGTCGACGAACCAGTCGGCGACCCGCTCGCCGGCGCGTCGATGCGAGCGCGGCATCGCTCAGCCGGATCGGTCGCGCCGTGGCGCAGACCGCGGCCGCCGTGCTGCCAGTGCAGGTCGCCGGCGCGGCAGGCCAGCAGCCGGTGGCCGCGCCGCGCCGCCTCGCGCATCATCGCGAAGGTGGTGTCCTTGGCGGTATTGAAGCCCTCGAGCGGATCGGCGACGAAGAGCAGGTTCATGGTCGGTGTCCGGATCGGGATGGTGGCGTGGCGCGCAGGCGGACGACTCGTCAGTCGGCGAGCAGCCGGCGCCAGCCGTCGAGGCCGATCCGGCGCAGCGTCTCGATGTTGCGCTCGTAGATCGACGCGACATCCGGGTGCGACTCGACCGCGCGCTCGACGCTGCTCTCGCGCAGCAGGTGCAGCATCGGATGGGGCGAGCGGTTGGTGTGGTTCTCGACCGCATCCGGCGGGCTGTCGGCGAAGCGGTAGTCGGGATGGAAGCTCGCCACCTGGATCACGCCGTCGAGCCCGGCGGCGGCCACGATCGCATCGGCGATGTCGAGAAAGTCGTTGTAGTCGAGAAAGTCGTTCAGCACCTGCGGGTGGATGAGCAGGGTCGTCTCGGTGCGCTGCGGATCGGCGTCGGCGAGAAGCTCCAGCTCGTCGCAGCAGCGCCGCCTGCAGCGCATCGACGTCGCGCGCCGGGCTGCAGACGACCCGGATCGCATCGCGGCGCCGCACCGCGCCGGCAAACGGACACAGGTTCAGCCCGATCACCGCGCGGTCGAGCCAGCGCAGCGTGGCATCGATCTCGGGTGATTCGGTGGCGACGTTCAGGCCGGTCATGTGGCGATTGTCACGCCAGTCGGCGCCGGGTGACGGCTGCGGCGGCCCGCCGGCAGCAGGCGGCGTAGCATCGGTGCCGACGTGGCGCGACTTCTTCCGGAACCAGTGCCCGCTCAATCCACTCACATCCTGCGATGAACGACCTCTTTCGCGATGCCCTCCTGCAAGCCAGCCGACTCACCCGAAGCGGCAGCCTTGAAGAGGCGACCCGCGAATTGCAGCGCGCATTCATCGGCGCGCCGGAACCGGCGGCCGCACCCGGCGCCGACGTGATCGATGTCGAACGCCAGGATCGTCGGATCCGGCCCGGATCAGCCCCTCGCGCCGGGCGAGCAAGGCGACCTGCCCTGGCAGGCGCCGACCGATGCGCCGGCAGCGGGCAGCTTCAGCACCGGTGTGTTCGTCAACCAGGCCGGGCGGCGCAGCTACAAGCTGTACCGCGCCGCTGCGCCCGCCGGTCGACGGCAGCCGGCCGGCGCTGGTCGTGATGCTGCACGGTTGCGATCAGGACCCGGACGATTTCGCCCGCGGCACGCGCATGAACGAGCACGCCGAGCAGCGCGGCTGGTGGGTGCTCTATCCGCAGCAGGACTCCTGCAGCCAACGGCGCCGGCTGCTGGAACTGGTTCAATCCGTCGGATCAGCGTCGTGCCGGCGGCGAACCCGAGATCCTGGCCGGCATGACGCTCAGTCCTGGTCGAGCGCTACCGGCTCGACCCGCAGCCGGGTCTTCGTCGCCGGCTTGTCCGCCGGCGGTGCGATGGCCGCCACGCTGGCGACCACCCACCCCGAACTGTTCTGCGCGCGCTCGGCGTGCATTCGGGCCTGCCGCACGGCAGCGCCAGCGACCTGATGAGCGCGATGACCGCGATGCGGCTGGGCGCCGCGAGCCCAAGCGCACCGCACCGGCTGCCGACCATCGTCTTCCACGGCGACCAGGACACCACCGTGCATCCGAGCAACGGCGACGAGGTGATCCGCCAGGCGCGCGAGCAGGCCGGCGTGATCGCCGGCCGCCACGCCGGAGCCGGCACCGTGCCCGCCCGGCACCGGCAGCCTGCGCTGCACCCGCTGGCTGCACCGCGCCGCCGACGGGCGGATCGATGCCGAGCACTGGCTGGTCCACGGCTCGGGCCACGCCTGGTCGGGCGGCTCGCCTGAGGGTTCGTACACCGATCCGGCCGGGCCCGATGCATCGGCCGAGATGCTGCGCTTCTTCGACGAGCAGCGCCCACTCGCGCGAAGCCTGACCCGCACCGTCGCCGGGCATCAGATCTCGACCTTCGATCCGAGCTCGACGACCCGGTTGGTCGGCAGGTTCAGGAAGTCGGCCGCGGCGGCGGCGTTGCGGTGCATGCTGGCGAACAGCTTCTCGCGCCAGAGCGGCATGCCCGCGCCGATGGTCGGGATCACGATGTCGCGCGACAGGAAGTAGCTGGTGTCCATCGGATCGAGGTCGATGCCGCGGCCGGCCAGCTGCGCCAGCGCCAGCGGCAGGTCGGGCTCGTCCTTGAAGCCGAAGTGCAGCGTGACCTGCCAGCAGTCGTTGCCGAGCGGCTCGATCTCGCAGCGCTGGTCGAAGCCGATCCACGGCACCTCGTGGTGCTGCACCGTGACGAACAGGTTGGTCCGGTGCAGCACCTTGTTGTGCTTGAGGTTGTGCAGCAGGGCATTCGGCGTGCAGCCCTGGTTCGCTGACCAGGAAGACCGCCGTGCCCGGAACGCGCAGCGGCGGGCTGATGAAGACCGACTCGCAGGAAGCTGTCGAGATCGATCGCCTCCTCGCGCAGACGCTCGCGCATCAGGCGGCGGCCCTGCTTCCAGGTCATCATCAGCGTGAACATCGACCGCGCCGAGCAGCGACCGGGAACCAGCCGCCGTCGAAGAACTTGACGATCGTCGCGCTGAAGAAGGTGAAGTCGACGATGAAGAAGAAGCCGGTGGCCGCCGCCGACAGCGTCCACGGATAGCGCCAGCCGTAGCGGATCACGAAGAAGGTCATCATGGTCGTGATCAGCATGTCGATCGTCACCGCGATGCCGTAGGCCGAAGCCAGCTTGCTGCTCGAGCCGAACACGACCACCGCGATCACGATGCAGACGTACAGGCTCCAGTTGATGAACGGCACGTAGACCTGGCCGGTCTCGCGCTCGGAGGTGTGGGTGATGCGCAGCCGCGGCAGGTAGCCGAGCTGGATCGCCTGCTTGGTGACCGAGAAGGCGGCCGTGATCAGCGCCTGCGAGGCGATCACGGTGGCGCAGGTGGCCAGGCCGATCAGCGGATACAGCGCCCACTGCGGCGCCATCTCGAAGAACGGATTGCCGACGTTCTCCGGGATGCGCCAGCAGCATCGCCCCCTGGCCGAGGTAGTTGATCACCAGCGCCGGCATCACGAGTGCGAACCAGGCGAGGCGGATCGGCCGCTTGCCGAAATGCCCCATGTCGGCATACAGCGCCTCGGCGCCGGTGACGCACAGCACCACCGACGCCAGCGCGACCATGGCCACGCCGGGATGCTGGACGACGAACGAGAACGCGTGGTGCGGGCTGAGCGCCCACAGGATGGCCGGATTGCGCGCCGATGTGGACCGAGCCCGAGCGCGATCAGCACGACGAACCAGACCACCGTGATCGGCCCGAACAGCCGTCCGACGCTCGCCGTGCCGAAGCGCTGCACACGAACAGCGCGGTCAGCACGACCAGCGTGATCGGCACGACGAAGGGGTGCAGCCGCGGCGCCGCGACCTCCAGCCCCTCGATCGCCGACAGCACCGAGATCGCCGGCGTGATGACGCCGTCGCCGAAGAAGATCGCGGTGCCGAAGATGCCGAGCAGCAGCAGCCGCCGGCGCAGCGCCGGCCGGTCGCGCACCGCGCGCGAGGCCAGCGCCAGCATCGCGATCAGGCCGCCTTCGCCGTTGTTGTCGGCGCGCAGGATCAGCACCACGTACTTGAGCGAGACGACGATCGTCAGCGTCCAGAACATCAGCGACAGCACGCCGTAGATGTTGGCCGGCGTCAGCGGCACATGGCCGTGCGCGAACACCTCCTTGATCGCATAGAGCGGGCTGGTGCCGATGTCGCCGTAGACGACGCCGATCGCGCCGAGCGTCAAGCGCGGCCAGGCTGGACCGGGCGGACGGAGCGGTCACAGCTTCAGCCCGGCCCGCGGGCCGGCGGATGGCAGGCATGGCGCGCGATTGTGGCGCCGCGCCGGAGGCCCGCGTCGCTGCTTCAGCGTTGCACGCGGCGCCGCGCCGCGCAGCGGCCGCTACTCGTAGACCTCGGCGTCGGGATCGGTCGCTTCGAGCTCGTACGAGGCGGCCACCATCGCCAGGCGGGCGATCACGCCGTACATGTAGAAGCGGTTCGGCGCACTGGCGCCGGCCTTGGCGCCCGGCCTGTGGAACTGCCCCGACTCGGCGAAGGCGAGCGGCACGTAGCTCGCACCGGGCTGGTTCAGGTTCTCGTCCGGGCCCGCAGCTCGGGATTGACGCGATAGAAGCCGCCGACGACGTAGCGATCGATCATGTAGACGACCGGCTCGGCCACCGCATCCTTGCACCCGCTCGTAGGTCGGCACGCCTTCCTGCAGCATCACCTCGTGCAGCTTGCTGCCCGAGGCCGAGCCCGTCGAGGCTGGCGCGCGTGCGGCTGCCCAGATCGGCGAGTTCCTTGGCGTCGCGCACCGTCATCACCGCCGACACCGGCCGTTCCGGCATCGGCCTTGACGATCACGAACGGCTTCTCCTGGATGCCGTATTCCTTGTACTTGCGCCGCACCTTGGCGAGCAGCGCGTCGGCATTGGTCATCACGCAGTCGACGCCGGCATCGTCGGCCGATGTCGACCTCGCCGCAGCGCGCGTACATCGGATTGATCAGCCACGGATCCATGCCGAGCAGCTTGGCGAACTTCTTCGCCACCTCCTCGTACGACTGGAAGTGCCGCGATCTTGCGCCGCACCGTCCAGCCCGCATGCAGCGGCGGCAGCAGGTACTGCTCGTGGACGCCCTCGAGCGCCTTCGGAATGCCGGCGGACAGATCGTCGTTGAGCAGGATGGTGCACGGATCGAAATGCTTGAGCCCGACGCGACCGCGCGTGCGCACGCAGCGGCTCCAGCGTCAACGTGCTGCCGTCGGCCGAGATCGACCGGCGTCGGCGCCTGGATCCGTTCGTCGACCGTGCCGATGCGCACGTTCATGCCGGCCTGGTGGAAGATCTGCAGCAGGCGCGACGATGTTGGCCAGGTACTGCGGATCGTCGGTGCGCTGCTCCGGAATCAGCAGCAGGTTCTTCGCCTCCGGGCAGATCTTCTCGATCGCCGCCATCGCCGCCTGCACCGCCAGCGGCAACATCTCGGGCGTCAGCTGGTCGAAGCAGCCCGGGAAACAGGTTGGTATCGACCGGCGCCAGCTTGAACCCGGCATTGCGCACATCCACCGAGGTGTAGAACGGCGGCGTGTGCTCCATCCACTCGAGGCGGAACCAGCGCTCGATCGCCGGCAGCGACTCGAGGATGCGCTGCTCGAGTTCGCTGATCGGACCCGACAGCGCGGTGATGAGGTGAGGAACCATGGAATCTGCCCGGAGACTGCCGATTGGGGTGGGGACGGGAATTCTAGGCACGTGGGACCGCAGCGCCAGCGGTCAAGTTCAATCGCTGCCATAGAAAAGGCCACCTTGCGGTGGCCTCGCGCCGGCGACTGCGGCCGGAGATGGAAGCGCCGGGCAGCGGCGACGCTGCTGCCCGGCTGGTCGATCGCATCAGTTGTGATACGCGGTCTCGCCGTGCGACGTGATGTCCAGGCCCTCGCGCTCCTCGTCCTCCGGGCACCCGCAGGCCGATCACCATGTCGATCAGCTTGTAGGCGACGAAGGCGACGACCGCCGACCAGACGATCGTGATCAGCACGCCTTCGGCCTGGATCAGCACCTGGCTGACGATCGAGAAATCGTCCTCGCCGGTGCCGCCGAGCGACGGCGCCGTGAAGACGCCGGTCAGCAGCGCGCCGAGGATGCCGCCGACGCCGTGCACGCCGAATACGTCGAGCGAGTCGTCCGCGCCGAGCATCTTCTTCAGGCCGTTGACGCCCCACAGGCAGACGAAGCCGGCGAGCAGGCCGAGGATGATCGCGCCCATCGGTCCGACCGTTCCGCAGGCCGGCGTCACCGCCACCAGGCCGGCCACCGCACCCGAGGCGGCACCGAGCATCGACGCCTTGCCCTTGGCGAGCGATTCACCGATGCACCACGACAGCACCGCGGCGGCAGTCGCGAGCAGCGTGTTGATGAACGCCAGCGCCGCACCGCTGTTGGCCTCGAGGTTGGACCCGGCGTTGAAGCCGAACCAGCCGACCCACAGCATCGACGCGCCGACCATCGTCAGCGTCAGCGAATGCGGCGTCATCGACTCCTTGCCGTAGCCGATCCGCTTGCCGAGCACGAAGGCGCCCACCAGCCCGGCGATGCCGGCGTTGATGTGCACCACCGTGCCGCCGGCGAAGTCGAGCGCGCCCTTGCCGAGCAGGTAGCCACCCGATCCCCAGACCATGTGCGCGATCGGCAGGTAGCAGAAGGTGAACCACAGCACGGTGAAGGCGAGCACCGCGGCGAACTTCATCCGCTCGGCAAACGAGCCGACGATCAGCGCGCAGGTGATGCCGGCGAAGGTTGCCTGGAAGGCGATGAAGACGTATTCCGGCAGCTTGACATCGGCACTGAAGGTGTCGGCCAGCGTCGCCGTCGTGACGCCCTTCAGGAAGATCTTGTCGAGCGAACCGATGATCGCGCCCTCGCCGCCGAAGGCCAGGCTGTAGCCGTAGATCGCCCACAGCACCGAGACCAGCGAGAAGACGACCAGCACCTGCATCAGCACCGACAGCATGTTCTTGCTGCGCACCAGGCCGCCGTAGAACAGCGCCAGGCCCGGCACGGCCATGAAGATGACGAGCAGGGTCGACGTCATCATCCAGGCCACGTCGCCCTTGTGGACCGCAGGCAGCCGCGGCGGCGGCCGCGTCGACCGCAGCGGTGCGGCGCGATGGTGCCGCCGCGCTATCGGCGACGGCGGAGGCCGCGCCGGCGACCGACGCGGCAGCCTCGGGAGCGGCCTGCGCCAGGGCGAGTCCGGACAGGCCCAGGCCGGCGAGCCCGAGCAGCAAGCTTGCAAACAATTTTTTCATGACTGGTTTGTTGTTCTGGGGGCTCAGAGGGCGTCCTTGCCGGTCTCGCCGGTCCGGATGCGCACGACCTGCTCCAGCGCCGAGACGAAGATCTTTCCGTCACCGATCTTGCCGGTGCGGGCCGACGACTCGACCGCCTCGATGACCCGGTCGACGATCGCATCGTCGACTGCGGCCTCGATCTTGACCTTGGGCAGGAAGTCGACGACGTACTCGGCACCGCGGTACAACTCGGTATGGCCCTTCTGGCGTCCGAAGCCCTTGACCTCGGTCACCGTCACGCCCTGCACGCCGATCGCGCTCAGCGCCTCGCGCACTTCATCGAGCTTGAACGGCTTGATGATTGCAGTCACCATCTTCATGGCTCTCTCCTTGGTTGAGCAGGCGCGACGTTCAGAACGTCTTCGACAGCGACACGACCACCGCATCCTTGCCGAGGTCGCGTCGCGTCTGCGGTGCCGAGGAAGACGCCGTCGCGGTTGGTGCCGACGACCGCCGCGCCGAGCACGTAGCCGCTCAGGTCGTAGGTGACGCCGAGCTTGTAGTCGGTGACGCGTGCCGGCCGGACGCGGCGTGTTGCGCACGCGCTGGTAGCCGACGTGCGCATTCAGACCCAGACCGCTGCCCAGGTCGTGGCGTGAAGCCGAGGTCGATGTAGTCGCTGCCCTTGGTGTTCGGGCGCGCTGAAGAAGTCGGATACCGCGTGGTAGTACTTGGCGCTGAGCGGACCGATAGCTGGCGCCGACATAGATCTCGGTGTTGTCGATCTTGGCTGGTGCCGGCCTTGCCGCTGCCCGGGTAGTAGTAGTAGATCGCACCGACGTCGAGCCCGACGCCGCCGACAGTCGGTGCGGTAGCCGCCGTAGAAGTCCATCTCCAGGTTGCTGCCGTTGTAGAAGGCGCTGTCGATGTTCGAGTTCCAGTTGCCGAGGTACAGCGCCCGAGCTGTGGGTCAGGTCGAAGCCGCCCTGCAGCGCGGGCTTGCGGTCGGTCTGCGAGATGCCGCGGAAGCGGTAGTCGCTGAACAGGCCCGAGGTTGCCGCTGACGCTCAGGTCGGGCGCCGGTGCGGCGCGGTCTGGGCCTGCGCGGCGGCGGCAGTGATCGCCAGCAAGGCGCCGAGCGCCCAGTTCTTCTTGCTCATCGAATCGTCCTGTGGGAGGTTGTTGAGGTGACGGCCTGTTACTGCACGAACCATGCCAGTGCGCCACACGGGGACTGCCTCGCCCGCTCCAGCGCGGCATGCGCATCGCGCGCACCAGCCGCGTCGCATCCAGGCCGTCGGTTTCGAACCGGCGCACGCCATCTGGTGCACGTCGCTGCGCCTGCAGGCGTCCTCCCTCGCAAGGGGTGTCGTTCGGCGCCGCTGCGGTGCGACCATCGGCCGCCATGTCACTCGCCGTCCTGCACAGCCGCGCCCTGCTGGGCATCGACGCACCCGCCGTCACCGTCGAGGTGCACCTGGCCAACGGGCTGCCGAGCTTCACCCTGGTCGGGCTGGCCGACACCGAAGTCAAGGAGGCGCGCGAGCGGGTCCGCTGCGCCCTGCTCAACAGCGGGCTCGAGTTCCCGCACAACCAGCGCATCACCGTCAGCCTGGCGCCGGCCGACCTGCCGAAGGACTCGGGCCGCTTCGATCTGCCGATCGCGCTCGGCATCCTGGCCGCCAGCGGCCAGATCGATCCGGCACGCCTGGTCGGCCACGAATTCGCCGGCGAGCTGTCGCTGGCCGGCGAACTGCGGCCGGTGCGCGGTGCGCTCGCCATGGCGCTGTCGCTGCAGCGCAGCGGCAGTCGCAGCGGCGCTGGTGCTGCCGCCCGACAGCGCCGACGAGGCCGCGCTCGTCGACGGCCTGCGCTGCCTGCGCGCAGCGCACCTGCTCGACGTGGTGCGCGCGATGCGCCGCAGCGATGCCCCGCAGCCGGGCGATGCGCTGCCCCAGGCGACGGCACCCGAGAGGTCCGGTGCGTCGGTGCTCGCCCGACCTGCGCGATGTGCGCGGTCAGGCGGTTGCCAAGCGCGCGCTCGAACTGGCCGCGGCCGGCGGCCACAGCCTGCTGCTGGTCGGCCCGCCCGGCACCGGCAAGTCGATGCTCGCGCAGCGGCTGGCCGGCCTGATGCCGCCGCTCACCCCGGTCGAGGCGCTCGAGTCGGCCGCCATGCTGAGCCTGGCCGGTCGCTTCAGCGTCGAGCGCTGGCGCCAGCGCAGCGTGCGCGCGCCGCACCACAGCGCGTCGGCTGCTGCGCTGGTGGGCGGCGGCGCGCCGCCGCGGCCGGGCGAAGCGTCGCTGGCGCACTGCGGCGTGCTGTTTCTCGACGAACTGCCCGAATACCCGCGCCCGGCGCTCGAGGCGCTGCGAGAGCCGCTCGAATCCGGCCGCATCACGATTTCGCGCGCGCATGTACCAGGCCGAGTTTCCGGCCGCGCTTCCAGCTCGTGGCAGCGATGAATCCCTGTCCGTGCGGCCACCACGGCAGCAGCCTGCGCGCCTGCCGCTGCTCGCCCGAGACGGTGGCGCGCTACCAGGGTCGGCTGAGCGGACCGCTGCTCGACCGCATCGACCTGCAGGTCGAAGTCGCCGCGGTCGCACCCGCTCGAGCTGGTCGACCTGCCGACCGGCGAAGCCAGCGGGCCGGTTGCGCAGCGGGTGGCTGCTGCGCGCGAACGGCAGCTCACGCGCCAGCAGGTGCTGAATGCGCGCCTCGACGGCGAAGCCCTGGACCGTCACTGCACGCTGTCCGCACCTGCTACCCGCTTCCTGCAGACCACCGCCTCGCGCCTGGGCTGGTCGGCACGCGCCTATCACCGCGTGCTGCGGGTGGCGCGCAGCGCTGCCGACCTGGCCGGCAGCGTGGCCATCGACGTGCCGCATCTGGCCGAGGCGATCCAGTTCAGGCGCGCGCTGCTGGCGGCTGACCAGGCCGGGGCCGGCCGCATCGCGCCGGCATCCTCCTGACAGGTGACATGCGGCACGATCCGGCCTTGACACGCCAGACCGGCTCGCCAACGATGGCGCGATGGATTCGCCATCCGCCCCCTGCCTCGGCGTGCCCGACGCCGCCGCCGCGCCGCCCGATCCGTCGCCCCCGCAACGCCGCTTCGTGACGATGCTGTTCGCCGACCTGAGCGGTTCGACCCGCCTGTCGGCGTCACTCGAGGCCGAGCATTACGCCGCGGTGCTGGCCCAGTTGTCGCATGCCTGCTGGACCGTCGTGGCCCGTCACGGCGGCGTGGTGGTGCGCATCCAGGGCGACGGCATGTTGGCGGTCTTCGGTCACCCCGATCCAGCCGAGGACGCCGGGCGCCGTGCCACCGAGGCCGCACTCGAGCTGCATGCCGCGGTGCGCGCGCTGCAGGTCGAGGCGGCTGCGATTGCGCCCGGTTCACTGACGCTGCACAGCGGCATCCACGCCGGCCTGGTGCTGGTCGGCGCCGGCGACGCGGTGCGCGGGCGGCTCGAACTGACTGGCGTCGCGCCGAATATCGCGGCGCGGCTGTCGGCCGCCGCGCGTCCGGACGAGGTTCTGGTCAGCGCGGAGACGCTCGGCCCCGACAGCGGGCTGTTCATCGTCGAGTCGACGCGCACCCTGCAGCTCGACGGCGCGCCGGCGCCGCTGGCGGCCTTGTCGATCGCCGGCCGGGCCGGCACGGCGACGCGCTTCGAGGCGCGCGCACGGCGCGGCCTGTCGCCATTCGTCGGCCGCCACGACCTGCTCGACCGGCTGCTGGCGGGGCAGCACGCCACCACCGGCAGCGGCGCGCGGGCACTGGCGCTCGTCGGCGCACCGGGCCTGGGCAAGACACGGCTGGCCAACCAGTTCCTCGACCAGTGCGAAGCCCGTCACATCCGGGTGCTGCGTGGCTATTGCGAGGGCGACCTGGCAGCCGAGCCGCTGCAGCCGTTCCAGCAGATGCTGCGGGCACTGGCAGCGCCTTCCGCCGGCAGCGGCGGCGACGACGCGGCCGGTCGGGCGCGCGAGCAGCTGGCCCGGCACGCGCCCGGCTGGCATCCGCCATCGGCCTTCCTGCCGCATGCGCTGTCGCTGCCGCTGTCGCCGGGCGCCGCTCGCGAACCGCTGCCCCCGCAGGCGGTGCACGCCAGTTTTGTCAGCCTGTTCGCCGCCCTCGCGGCCGAACGGCCGGCGGTGGTCTTCATCGACGACTGGCAGTGGGCCGACGACGGTTCGCACCAGCTGCTCGATGCACTGAGCAGTCTGCCGGCGCCGCTGCTGCTGCTGCTGGCGGTGCGCGGCGGGATCGAGCTGTCGCTGCCGCCGGCAGTGGTCACGCTCGAAATCGGCCCGCTCGGCGACGACGACGCGGTGCGCACCGTCAAGCGCTGGCTGCCGCAGGCACATCCGTTTCTGGTGCGAGAGATCTGCAGCTATGCGGGAGGCAATCCGCTGTTTCTCGAGGAGTTGTGCCACCGCGCTGCCAGCGATGCCCAGCTCAGTCCGGTGGTGCGGGTGCATGGCGGCGAGGCGTGGCTGAATGCGCTGATCGCCGCACGCGTCGCGCGGCTGCCCAAGCCGCAGGCCGAGCTGGTGCAGAGTGCGGCCGTGATCGGCCACACCATGCCAGGCTGGCTGTTCGAACGCGTGACCGGCTGCGCTGCCGATGACCCGCGCGTTGCGGCGCTGGCCGAGCAGGACCTGATCTTTCCCGGCGAGCAGAGCGGAACCCTGCGTTTCAAGCACGGGATCACCCGCGACGTCGTCTATGACGGGGTCGGTCTGCGCGAGCGCACCCGGCTCCATCTGGCAACCGCGCACGCGCTGGCGGCGCACAGCTCGGATGTCGCCACCACCGGCGCGGAGGCCTGCGAGGCGCTCGCCTACCACTTCGACGCCGCTGGCGAGCCGGCAGCAGGCCGCGGCCTATGCCGAAGCAGCCGGTGACCGGGCCGTCTTCGCCTCCGCGCTCGATCGCGCCAAGTCGCAGTACCGGGTTGCGCTGGCGGCGCTGAGCCGGCTCGGTCCGTCGCCGGGCGTGGTCAAGCGCTGGGCAGCGATTGCGCAACGGCTCGGTCTGGCCAGCGTCTTCGATCCTTCGCGTGACGAATTGCCGTTGTTCGAGCGGACGGTCGAGCTGGCGCAGGCCAGTGGCGACCCGGCCGGCATCGCCCGGGCACGCTACTGGCTCGGTTACCTGCACTACGCCCTCGGCGACGCGCCGGCAGCGCTCGAATACCTCGCCGAGGCGCGGCGCCGTGCCAGCGAGTGCGGTGACGAGCGGCTCGGGGTGCAGATCGACGCGACGCTCGGCCAGGCGCTGGCCTCGGCAGGCCGCTACCGGGAGGCGCTCGAACGGCTCGACACGGCCATCGCAGTCAAGCGTGCCCACCGCAGCGGCGCCGGCAACGCCGTCGGGCTGACCTATTCACTGGCATGCAGGGGCTATGTGCTCGGCGACCAGGGCGATTTCGCCGCGGCCCGCGCCTGCTTCGAGGAAGCGCTGCACGACACCGCCTGCGATCAGCCGGAGGTGGTCGGATCGGTGCGCGGCTGGTATGGCGCGGTGCAGCTGTGGCAGGGCCACTACGAAGAGGCTGCCCAGCTCGCCGGCGAGGCCTGGCGCGAGGGTGAACGCGTGCGCAGCCTGCACCTGATGGCGATGGGACGCGCGGTGTCGGGCAGTGCGCGCTGGCACCTGAACGGCGATCCCCAGGCGCTCGACGATCTGCGCGAGGCCGTCGGCTGGTTGTCGCGCCGCGGCAATGCCTTGTTCTCTTCACTGAACCACGGCTGGCTGGCCGCGGCACTGGCCGAATCAGGCGACCTGGCGGGTGCTCGCCGCCACGCCGCGCAGGCGCTGCGTCGGGCTCGGCGCAGCGACCTGCTCGGCGCCAGCCTGGCGTGCCGCACGATGTGCCGGGCACAGACCCGGGCGGCGCAGTGGCACAAGGCACAACGCTGGCTCGATGCCGCACGCCATTGGGCAGGCGTGCGCGAATCGCGGCGCGAACAGGCGGAAAACCTGCTCTGCGCGGCCGAGCTCGCCCTCGCCGGTGGAAGCCGGTTGCAAGCCGCGCCGCTGCTCGACCAGGCCGAGGCGGCGTTCGCCGAACTCGACATGCCGGTTCATCAGGCCCGCGTCCGGCGCCTGGGGCGAGCCCCGCAGCCCGCTCTGTAGGAGGGCCTTCAGGCCCGATCGTCGCGACGCCGCCAGCGTCGCAACGGAACAGGACCGGGACCCAAGCGCTCCCGTCAGACCGAGTCGCCAGCCAGGCGTCAGTCGAACGCCTCCAGCATCAGGGTGGTCGGTCCGGTGGTGGTCGACCAGCGGCCGGCCGTCAGCCAGGCCGCCAGGGCCCCGAGCAGCGCACCGATCGCCAGTCCGCGCCCGGGGCAGGCGTGCACCGCATCGGGCGCCGATGCCGATCGCCAGGGCCCGCCGAACAGCAGCGCTTCGGCGGTCTGCCGATCGCCGGTGCTGTCGGCCAGCGCCGAGCCGATTCCGAGGCGCACCAGGTCGCCCGTCTCGACCGCCACGCCGTGCAGGTGGCCCGGCTTGACGACCGTGCGCCAGATCCCGTCGGCAACCGGGTCGGCGGCCATCGTCGCAATCAACGCATCGCGCAGGCACCGGTCGGCATGGGCATGGTCGACCGGCTGGCCGTGCGGCAGCGCCAGCGCCAGCGCATGCTGCAGAGCCCACAACTCCCCGCTGGCCGACCAGGCGAGCAGCACCTTCACCCAGCTGCCGAACAGCGTGCCCGGCAGACCGAACATCACATTGGCCAGCGTTCCGACCCGTTCTTCATCGTCGATCTTGTCGCGCGAGTGGTCGATGGCGTCGAGCACCGCGCGCGTGACCGGCGCGGACACCGCGGCCCGCGGTGCCGCCGCCCAGCCGGCCAGCGCCTGGCGCAGCGACCCGGCCTGCTCCTCGGTCAATGCCTTGACGGTCGGATTCGGGTCGGCCGAGAAGACGAAGCGCGACGCCGTCATCAGATGACCGGGGCAGCGGACCGGCAGCGCCTGCGTGGTCGGACCGCCGGCCTCGAAGCCGCCCGGCGCGTACGCCACGCCGAACCATTGCCGGCACAGCTCGGCGATCAGTTGTACGCCGACCGCCTGGATCTCGACTGGAGCGGCGATCGGCAGGCCCGGCCGCTGCATCGCGGCCGACCCGGCAGTGGCGAGCACAGCGGCCAGGTGCTCGGCAACGAAGCGGTAGGCCGCATCGCAGGCCTGCGACTCGGTGAGCGCACCCGCCACCGCCTGCTTGACCGCTGCGACGAAGCCGCGCTGGTGCCCGCCGTGCGGGCCGACATCGTCCTGGCCGAACGGGCTGCCGCCGAGCGTGGCCCGCATGCGTTCGCCATAGCCGACCACGCTGTAACGGTCGCCCGGGTCGCGCAGGACCTGCAGCAGCGGCCCGCGGGCCCCGACCATCACCGAGGTACCGATCCGCGTGACGCCGGATTGCTCGTCGCGCAGGCGTTTCCAACGCGCGCGACGGCCGAGTTCATCCTCGAATTCGAGCTTGACGCGCTGCAGCGTCTGCGCCGGTGTTTCGGTCGGCCGACCCGGCTGACCCGGCACCGCCTGCGGCCGGCCGGGCTCGGCGCGAAGCTGATCGAGGCCGCGCAACAAGGCGATCGACGGGACGAATGCATAGAGACCCCAGGCCAGGGAAGACGCTGGACGGTCGCCGAGGTCGACGCGGACCAACCGCTCACCGATCACGAAAGGAAAGATGCGCGACTCACCAGCCCGCGGCACGCCGAGGAAGGGATCAGCCTGTGACGACGAGACCCCGCTGCTGTTGCCGCCGGTCAGCCAGCGCTGGATGACCTCGAACTGCTCGGCGATGCTCGCGTTGCAGGCGATGAACAGCATGCCGCGCTCGGCGCCGGCCGGCGCAGCAGCGGCATCGACCGGGCCGTAGCTCATGCCGCGGCGCGCGATCCGCGGCGATCGGGCGCTTCCATCCCGCGGGTTGGCGCGCCGCACATGCGAGGCGAACGGACACTGGCTGCCGTCGACGTCAGCGGCGTAGTCGAACTCGTTGCTGCCCGCCCCGGGCGCCACGGCAACCAGCGGGCGACCGTCACTGCGGCGACCGAGCAACCGTGCGCGCACCTCCTCGCGCGCCTGCGCCATCGACCCGGCAGCACCGGCCTCGACCACGACCGCAGCCGCATGCTCGACGATCGCATCCAAGACCTCGACGTGCTGTCTGATCTTTCGCACCACCATGAAGGTGCCGCAGTCGAGCCAGGGCGGCCGCACCGGCCCGCCGTCCGGCCACTCGCTCGGACCGTCGCCGCGCTCGTTCGGCCAGCCGAGCAGCAGTTCGCCGGTGGCGACTTCGTCACCGTGCAACCGGCCCGGATCCGCCGCCAGCGCCGGCTGACTCAGCCCGTCGACGAACCCGAAGTGATCGCGGGCCGCCGCCTCTCCGGCCGCCGCCGGTCGCGACCAGCCAGCCTCGACCGCCAGCACCTCGAGCGCAGCCGGGACACCGGCGATCCACTGCGCCAGACGCGGCAGCAGCGCGCTGCGGTCGGGTGCCGCCTCGGCCGCGGTCTCGGCAGTGCGCAGCTGCAGCAGCAGGTGCACCAGGCGCAGGTCGATCGGCGCCGACCGGACACCGGACCGCCACGGACGCGGCGGCCGCCAGCGGCTCGGATGGTTGTGGCGCACATCACCGAGGATGCCGGCGCGGGCTTCCATGCCCTGCACGAATTCGGCCGGCAGCTGCTGCAGTTGCGACTCAGGCAGGCCGAGCGCGCGCAGCCCGGCACAGGTCAGCGCGACGGTGCAGGTAACCCGGTCGTCGGCCAGGGTCTCGGTCCGGTCGTCGGCGATCCGTCCGTCGTCGACCATCGACCTCAGCCAGACGCGCGCCGCTGCGGCCGACGCCACCCGCACGAGCACCAGCGCACCACGGCCGAAACGCCCCGCCGGCGGCTTCGGTGCCCGCAGGATGCCGGACTGGATCTGGCTTCGATCCGGGAGCGCACGGTCGACCGGTTTCGGCCGGCTCCACCGCGTCTCTCCCAGCCATTTCAGTTCGGCCGCGAACGGTGTGCCCAGGTCGGCCAATGGCTGGCCGGGCTGGAACAGGCCGCGCTGCTTCCAATCCAGCAGGGTCGGCAGGAAGTCCTGCGCGAAACGGTGCAGCACCGAGCCGTCGTCGGGCTCGGGTCCGCCGTCGGCGCTCGGGCGCGGCCGCCCGAACAGCGCCGTCAAGGCGTGCAGACCCTTGAGCATGCGAAGGGCTGCCAGTGCGGCTTCCGGAGTCGGTTGCGGGTCCGGGGCGCGCCGGAGCGTCAGCCGCGCCGCACGGCGGTCTGCGTCCGGCGTGGCACCGGCGGCCCGCTGGTGCGCCTCGAGCTGCGCCAGGTAGGCGCGGTCGGCCACCGTGGCAGGCGAATCGGCATAGAAGAACTGGCTCGGCACCTCGTTCTCGCGCACCCAGCCGGCATAGTCCTCGAAGCGCGAGGTGGCGGCCAGCGGGTAGCCGGTGCAGTGGCAGAAGATGAGGTCGAGCAGCGTCCCGAGCGGCCCCCAGATCTGCCGCATGTAAGGCTCCCAGCCGCCGTCGAAGGTGACGTTGAGCAGCAGGCGGTCCTGCTGCGGCAGCACCGCGAAGCGGAAGAAGTGGATGCCGCGCAGGCGCTCGACGGCGTCGGCGAACGGACTCGGCACCAGGTCGATCTCGGTGCGCGAGCGGCGCACCGTGTCGAGCAGCCTGAGCACGCTGTGCAGCCGCCAGGCATGGGAGCGGCTGTCGAGGATGCCATCGACGAGTCCGGGCTTGATCGCGGCAATCAGCGTCAGGTCGGTGATGCCGTGCTGCTGGGTCGGATGCGGGTGCGGCATGGGGCTCCTCGGCGGCGCCGACCCGGCACCGCGCAACCGGATGCAGCGATGCCGAAGCGGGAGGCTCTACTGACCCGCGATCGTGCACCCGGACGCCCTCGCGTCCATCCCCAGACTTGTGGTCGACGCGGCGGCCCAAGCCGTTCACGGCCACGCCGGACGGCTCATCCCAGGCTGACCAGCTCGCGCTCCACGCGCTCGAAATCACGTCCGCTGCGCGCCGCCAGATCGCGCAACTGATCCTCGCCGACCCGTCCGACGTTGAAGTAGCATCGCCTCCGGATGCGCCAGGTAGAAGCCGGCTACCGATGCCGCCGGCGTCATGGCCCAGCTCTCGGTCAGCGCCATGCCGATCTCGGCGCAGTCGAGGACGCGGAACATCTCGCCCTTGACGGTGTGGTCCGGACAGGCCGGATAGCCGGGTGCCGGACGGATGCCGCGGTAGCGTTCGGCGATCAGGTCGTCGACGCCGAGCGCCTCGTCCGGCGCATAGGCCCAGAACTCGGTGCGCACACGCTGGTGCATGCGCTCGGCGAAGGCCTCGGCCAGGCGATCGGCGAGCGCCTTGAGCATGATCGCGCTGTAGTCGTCGAGGTCGTCGAGAAACTGCTTTTCCTTCTTGTCGCAGCCGATGCCGGCGGTGACCGCGAAGACGCCGATGTAGTCGGGCTTGCCCGACCCCTTGGGCGCGATGAAATCGGCCAGGCAGCGGTTCGGCCGCGGCACCCCGTCGATCACCGGTCGCTCGGTCTGCATGCGCAGGCCGCGCCAGGTGAACAGCACCTCGCGGCACGACTCGTCGGCATAGACCTCGATGTCGTCGTCGTTGACGCTGTGCGCCGGAAACAGCCCGATCGCCGCATTGGCGGTCAGCCAGCGGCCGTCGATGATGCGCTTGAGCATGCGCTTGCCGTCGCTCAGCACCCGCCGCGCCGATTCGCCGACGATCTCGTCGGTCAGGATCGCCGGGTAGGGGCCGGCCAGGTCCCAGGTCTGGAAGAACGGCGCCCAGTCGATGCAGGCGGCGATCTCGGCCAGGTCGTAGTTGCGGAAGACGCGCCGTCCGGTGAACTTCGGCTTCGGCGGCGCGTAGTCGCTCCAGTCGATCGGCGTGCGGTTGGCACGTGCCTGCGCCAGGCTGACCAGCGGCACCTGCTTCTTGTTGGCGTGCTGGATCGCGCACCCGCTCGTAGTCGGCCTCGATCTCGGCGACGTAGCGTGCCGCCTTGTCGTCGCTCAGCAGGTCGCTGCACACATTGACGCTGCGGCTCGCATCCGGCACGTAGACCACCGGTCCTTCGTAGTGCGGCGCGATCTTGACCGCGGTGTGCACCCGGCTGCAGGTGGCGCCGCCGATCAGCAGCGGGATCTTGCGCAGGCGGAAATGCTCGTCGCGCTGCATCTCGGCCGCCACATGCTGCATCTCCTCGAGGCTCGGCGTGATCAGGCCCGACAGGCCGATGATGTCGGCGCCCTCGACCTTGGCGCGCGCCAGGATGTCCTGGCACGGCACCATCACGCCCATGTTGACGACCTCGAAGTTGTTGCACTGGAGGACGACGGTGACGATGTTCTTGCCGATGTCGTGCACGTCGCCCTTGACCGTGGCGATGACGATCTTGCCCTTCGCCTTGGCCTCGCCGCCGGCATCGACCAGCGCCTTCTTCTCGGCCTCGATGTAGGGCAGCAGGTGGGCCACCGCCTGCTTCATCACGCGCGCGCTCTTCACCACCTGCGGCAGGAACATCTTGCCCTGGCCGAACAGGTCGCCGACGATGTTCATGCCGGCCATCAGCGGGCCTTCGATCACGTTCAGCGGCCGGCCGCCGGCGGCCAGGATCTCGCGGTAGACCTCCTCGGTGTCGTCGACGATGAACTCGTTGATGCCGTGCACCAGCGCGTGGCTGAGCCGCTCGGCCACCGGCTTGGCGCGCCAGGCCAGCTTGGCGCTGTCGTCGCGCGCCGCGCCCTTGGCCGATTCGGCCACCTCGATCAGCCGCTCGCCGGCGTCGGGACGGCGGTTCAGCACCACGTCCTCGACCCGCTCGCGCAGCGTCGGCTCGAGGTCGTCGTAGACGCCGACCATGCCGGCATTGACGATCCCCATGTCCATGCCGGCCTGGATCGCGTGATACAGGAAGACGGTGTGGATCGCCTCGCGCACCGGGTCGTTGCCGCGGAAGCTGAAGCTCACGTTGCTGACACCGCCGACTGACCTTGGCGCCCGGCAGGTTCTGCTTGATCCAGCGCGTCGCGTTGATGAAATCGACCGCGTAGTTGTCGTGCTCCTCGATGCCGGTGGCGATCGCGAAGATGTTGGGGTCGAAGATGATGTCCTCGGGCGGGAAATCGAGTTCGTCGACCAGCATGCGGTAGGCGCGTTCGCAGATCGCGATCTTGCGTTCGTAGGTGTCGGCCTGGCCCTGTCTCGTCGAAGGCCATCACCACGGTGGCGGCGCCGTAGCGGCGGATCAGCCGCGCCTGCGCGCGGAACTGCGCTTCGCCTTCCTTGAGCGAGATCGAATTGACGATGCCCTTGCCCTGGATGCACTTCAGACCCGGCCTCGATCACCTCCCACTTGGAGCTGTCGATCATGATCGGCACGCGCGCGATCTCGGGCTCGCTCGCGATCAGGTGCAGGAAGCGCACCATCGCCGCCTTGCTGTCGAGCATCGCCTCGTCCATGTTGACGTCGATCACCTGGGCGCCGTTCTCGACCTGCTGGCGCGCCACGCTGAGCGCCTCCTCGAACTTGCCGTTCAGGATCAGCCGCGCAAAGGCCTTCGAACCGGTGACGTTGGTGCGCTCGCCGATGTTGACGAACAGCGATGGACGCGTCGATCGCGACCGGCTCGAGGCCGGACAGTTTCATCGGCGGCGACGCGCCGGCTGCGGCGCGGCGGCATCGGATGAGGCGGGGAGGGGTGTGGATCGACATGGCGGCTCGCAATGGCAGCGGCCGCGCTGCTCACCGCGGCCGTCTGGGTCGGGTGAGCGCTGTTGGGAAGACAAACCCAAGCCTGGCAGCGCCGATCGGTCAGGTCGGCGGCCGTCGCAACGCTCCTTGGGTGGGCGGATTGTAGTCGGTGAGCTCTGGAAGCCTCTTTCAACGCGGAGGCGCGGAGGACGCGGAGGGCTACGACCGAGCGAGCGTCCGAACACATCTTCTCACCGCAGAGGCGCAGAGGACGCAGAGATCGCAGAGAAGTAGACAGGAGTATCCTCTCCGTGCTCTGCGTCCTCTGCGTCTCTGCGGTTGAAAGACTGAATTCCCGCGCCTCCGCGTCCTCCGCGCCTCCGCGTTGAAGACTCTTCCAGACCGAGCCAGCCGGCAGCCGCTCAGGCCGCCAGCAGCGACGCTGAACAGCGCCGCCGTGCCCGCAGCGCGGCTGGTAGCGGCCCGACCCGCTGGGCGATCTCGGCGATGTGCGCCGGCGTGGTGCCGCAGCAGCCGCCGGCGATGTTCAGGAAGCCGGCGCGTCGCGAAATCCTCGACCAGCCGGCCGGTGATCTCGGGCGTCTCGTCGAAGCCGGTCTCGCTCATCGGATTGGGCAGGCCGGCGTTCGGATAACAGCTGATGAAGGTGTCGCCGGCCACCTTGGCGAGCTCCTCGATGTACGGCCGCATCAGCGCCGCACCGAGCGCGCAGTTCAGGCCGACCGCGAGCGGCCGGGCATGGCGCACGCTGTGCCAGAACGCGCTGACCGTCTGGCCCGACAGGATGCGGCCCGAGGCATCGGTCACCGTGCCGGAGATGATCACCGGCAGGCGCTCGCCGCTGCGCTCCATCAGTTCGTCGAGCGCGAAGATCGCCGCCTTGGCATTGAGCGTGTCGAAGATCGTCTCGACCAGGAACAGGTCGCAGCCGCCTTCGAGCAGCCCTTCGGCCTGCTCGGGGTAGGCCTCGCGCAGCTGGTCGAAATCGACATTGCGCGCCGCCGGATCATTCACATCCGGGCTGATGCTCGCGGTGCGCGGCGTCGGGCCGAGCGCGCCGGCGACGAAGCGCGGGCGATCGGGCGTGGCGACCGCATCGCAGGCCGCGCGCGCGATGCGGGCGCCTGCGACATTGAGTTCGCGCGCGACCGAGGCCAGACCGTAGTCCTCCTGCGCGATCGAGGTCGCGCCGAAGGTATTGGTCTCGATGATGTCGGCGCCGGCCTGCAGGTACTGGTCGTGGATCTCGCGGATCACATCGGGCCGCGTCAGCTGCAGCAGGTCGTTGTTGCCCTTCAGATCCTTGGGGTGGGCGGCGAAGCGCTCACCGCGGAAGTCGGCCTCGCCGAGCTTGTAGCGCTGGATCATCGTCCCCATCGCGCCGTCGAGGACGGCGATGCGCTGCTCGCAGCAGCGCCGGCAAGGCGGCGCCTCGGGTGTAGACGATCGGTTTCATCGCTCGATTGTACGAAGGCCCTGCCACCGCGACGCCGCCAGGCGGCACAGCCCGCCTGCGGCGTCAGTGCAGTTCGGCCATCCGGGTGTCGCCGTACAGCGACTCGCGGAAATCGATGTCCTTCGGCCCGATGTCGTTCATCGCCCACAGCGCCAGGCTGCGCGCCGACATCGGCTTGGCGAACAGGAAGCCCTGCAGTTCGTCGCAGCCGAGCGAACGCAGGATCGCATACTGCTGCTCGGTCTCGACGCCTTCGGCCACCACCTTCAGCTGCAGCGCCTGCGCCAGCTTGACCACCGCGTCGACGACGCGCTCGGCATCTTCGCTGGTGCCGAGATCCTGCACGAAGCTGCGGTCGATCTTGAGCTCCTCGGCCGGCAGCTTGCGCAGGTACGACAGGCTCGAGTAGCCGGTGCCGAAGTCGTCGATCGAGATGTGCACGCCGACCTGCGCCAGCGCGTCGAAGACCTGCATCGTCTCGATCGCGTCCTCCATCGCCACCGACTCGGTGATCTCGCAGGTCAGCAGCTTGGGGTTGATCCGGTGTCGCGCCAGCGCGGCGGCGATCCGGTCCGGCAGGTCGGCCTGGCGCAGCTGGTAGACCGACAGGTTGATCGCCACGCGCATGCGCAGTCCGCCGTCGCGCCAGGCGCGGATCTGCCGGCAGGCCTCGTCGATCAGCCAGTCGCCGAGGCCGTTGATCAGGCCGAAGCGCTCGGCGATCGGGATGAAGACCGCCGGACCGATCATGCCGCGCTTCGGGTGGTGCCAGCGCATCAGCGCCTCGACGCCGGTGATCTCGCCGCTCGGCGCGTGCACCTTGGGCTGGTAGTGCAGGCTCAGCTCGCCGTTGGCGAGCGCTCGCCGCAGGTCGTGCAGCAGGTCGACCTGTTCGCGCACGCCGGCGCTCATGCGCGGCTCGTAGAAGCTGAAGGTGGCACCGCCGCCGAGCTTGGCCGCGACCATCGCCGCATCGGCATGCGGCAGCAGCTTGGCCAGCGTCGCATCCTCGCGGATAGGTCGCGATGCCGATCGAGCACGACAGCGTCACCTCGCGCACGTCGCGGCCATCGAGCGGGAACGGTTGCTGCAGCAGCTGCAGCAGCGCATCGGCCCGCTCGGCGGCCGCGCTCGTTCGACCGGGTCGTCCTGCAGCAGCAGCAGAAACTCGTCGCCACCGAGCCGGGCAACGACATCGTCCGGTCCGGCCAGGCTGGCGATGCGCGCTGGCCACCGCGCGCAGGATGCCGTCACCGACCGGATGGCCGTAGGTCTCGTTGATCGGCTTGAAACCGTCGAGGTCGACGAACAGCAGCGCCAGCCGGCCCTGCCGGGCGTCGGCGGCGCGGGTCGCCTCCTCCAGCCGGTGTTCGAACATCTCGCGGTTCGGCAGCTGGGTCAGCGGGTCGAGCGTTGCCTGCTGGCGCAACTCGATCTTGGCGCGCGACAGCGATTCGCGGGTGTGCTCCTCGAGGCGCGAGGAGACCAGCATCGCCAGCACGAACATCAGCGTGCCGACCGATGCGAGCGCGGTCAGCGAGCGTCGACGGCAGCAGCTCGCGATAGCTCGAGGCGACCTGGCTCGCCAGCCCGGCCGACATCGATCACGCCGCACTGGCTGAGAACGACGCCCGCCGCCCATCGACACCGCCGCCAGCACATTCCAGGGTACCCGGCTGTCCGGCTGCGCGCGACCGATGAACCAGATGCCCAGGCCGAGCGTCGAGCCGCCGATGCCGGACAGCAGGGCAATCAGCAGCCCCGGGCCGTTCCAGACGAAACCCGGCTGCAGGCCCATCGACAGCATGCCGAGCAGCTGCGTACCGACCAGCCCGAGCCCGATGCCGCAGGTCGCGCCGAGCACCGCGCGCAGCCGCGTCTCGCGCGCACCGATCATCCGGAATCCGGCCATGCCGACACCGACGGCAGCCAGCCAGGCCGAGAAGACACCCACCGGGTGATAGCCGACCGGATAGGTGAGCGGCTGGAAGTCCATGCTCAGCACGTGCACCGACCACACCCCGGTGCCCCAGGCCAGGCCCGAGCCGAGCAGCCACTGGCGACCCTCGGTGATCTCGGTCGAGTGCATGCGCTTGCCGAGGTCGAGCGCGACGTACGACGCCAGGCTCGCGATCAGGCCGGTGAGCAGCAGCCAGGGGCCGAACTGCATCAGCAGCGCGATCACCGCGCCGCATCCACCGGCAGCGGCCGGATGCGGCCCGAGACCCGGCACATCGGCCGCGGCGGGCATACGGGGAGGCACGGAATGGCGCGCAGCATGCGCAGCTTATCGGCTGGCCCGGCGGCAGCTTGAACGGCAGCGCGAATCAACCGACGAAGCCGATGCCGCGGCGTTGCCGGACCTCGGGTTTCACCCGATGCTCGGATTCGAGCTGCGACAGGAATTCGTCGGCGCTGAACGCTTCGCCGAGCAGCTCGATCTGGCGCCGCACGGCCGCGAAATCGCCTGCCGCCAGCACATCGAGCTGGCGCAGCCGCTCGCGCTGATCGGCGTCGAGCCGCGTCGGCATCGCCGTCGAGCGCCTCGTTGATGAACATGCGCTCGCGCTGCTCAGCCGTCAGCGGATGGAAGCGGATCTTGAAGGTGAAGCGACGCAGCGCCGCCTCGTCGAGCTCGTCGAACAGGTTGGTGGTGCAGATGAACAGACCGCCGAAGCGCTCCATGCCCTGCAGCATCTCGTTGACCTCGCTGATCTCGTAGCTGCGTTCGGCGAGTCGCCGGTGTGCGCAGGAAGCTGTCGGCCTCGTCGAGCAGCAGCACCGCCTGTTCGGTCTCGGCCTCGGCAAACATGCGCGCCATGTTCTGCTCGGTCTCGCCGACATACTTGCTGGCGATGTCGCTCGCCTGGCGCACCATCAGCGGGCGCTGCAGCATCTGCGCGATGTGCTCGGCCAGCGCGGTCTTGCCGGTGCCGGGCGGTCCGTGGAAGCACAGCGTGCCGTGGCCGGCGCGGCGCAGCGCCTCGATCACCTTCGGCAGCGCGAAACGCGATTCGGTATTCAGCAGGTCGAGCTCGTAGCGCGTCACCGCGCGGCGCGGGCCGGCTGCGCCGGCCGTGGTGCCGAGCGCCAGTCGGCATGGCCGAGCTGGCGCTCGATCAGCGACTCGACGCTCGGCGACCGCGCATCGGCGCCGGCGCAGCGTCGCGAACCGCACCGCGGTGCGGATCTGCGCCGGCGTCAGCCCCTTGCGTTCGGCCAGCTTGGCGGCGAACTCGCTGCTGACGCACACCGGGCCCGAGCGCGCGGCGCACCAGCGACTCGCGGGCACCGGGCGGCGGGCACTTCAGCTCGAGGTGGTACTGGAAGCGGCGCCGGAATGCCGGATCGATCTGCTCGATGCGGTTGGTGGCCCACACCACCGGCACCGGGTTGGTCTCGAGGATCTGATTCACCCAGGCCTTGCCGCTGACGCTGCCGTTGCCGCTCAACGCGCCGTCGCCGCTGTCGATGCGCGCCATGATCTGCGCCGCGTCGGTCGAGATCGGCGGAAAGACATCCTCCACCTCGTCGAACAGCAGCGCCACCTGGGCGCTCGCCTTCAGAAAGACCTGGCTGATCTGCAGCGAGCGGTAGCGGTCGCGGCCGGACAGCGAATTGCCGTCGCGATCGGCATATTCGACCTCGTACAGTGCCAGGCCGGCCGCCTGCGCCGCCACCTTGGCGAGCTCGGTCTTGCCGGTGCCCGGCGGTCCGTACAGCAGCACATTGACGCCCGGCTCGCGGCGCGCCACCGCATTGCGCAGCAGCGCGGTCAGCACCTGCAGATCTTCGGACACGTAATGGAAATCGGCCGGACCGAGCTCGCTGCGCGTGGCCGGCCGGGTGAAGACCGCCATCAGGTCGGACGGCCCTTCGTAGTGGCGCATCAGCACCGGCGGCAGCTGCTCGCTGACCTTCATCAGGTCGGCCAGATCGGTGATGTTGTGCTCGGAGATCAGGTTCTCGACCATGCCGATGCGCTCGAGTCGCGACCCGGCGCGCAGCGCCTCGGCCACCTCGGCCTCGTTGACGCCGGCCACCTCGGCGATCGCCGCATAGGCCTCCTGCGCATTCGAGACCTTGAACTCGACCAGCAGACCGCGCAGTTCGCGCTGGTAGCGGGCCAGCGTGCCGTACAGCAGCAGCGCCCGCTCGGCCGGATTGAGCTGCAGCAGGCCGGCCAGCGCATCGATGTTCTTCTCGACCCGGGTCGATTCCTTCTTCAGGCTGCGGTTCAGCCAGCTGCGCCGTCGCGCCGAGCACCGACAGCAGGTCCTTCGGCGCGTCCTTGATGAATTCGTCGATGTAGAAGAACAGCGTGGCTTCTTCGTACGGTCCCTGCCAGGCGCCATGGCGGTCGATGAAGGCCTGCGTGCTCGAGCGCCTCGTGGCCGCGCCAGGCCTCGTTGCTGCGGCAGCGCAGCGCCAGGAAGTCGCGCAGCCGCTGCAGCACCGGCACCGGCCACACCAGGTGGCGGCCGGTCAGCGCCAGCAGGCTGTTCCAGTCGCGCCGCAGGTTGAAGCGGCCCGGCTGGCGCATCGTCAGCGACAGCACGAAGCGCGAGCACATCCGGTCGAGCACCGGGGCATCCCTCAGCCCGGGCGACAACACCGTCTGCACTTCACTGATCAGCCTTGCCATGGACAAGCCTCCTGCGGCCCGGCGGATCGTTGGTCGCCGCTCGGGCGCGGGAGCATCTTGTCGCAGCCGTGCGGATTGAGGCAAGCCTGTCGTTCGGCCCGGCGCCGCCGCCGGGTTGCCGGCGACCCGGCACGGTCGGGTGGCACGCCACCGGACCGCACCGCACGGGTTCAGTGCAGGACGACCGGCTGCTGCATCAGCGAGGTGTAGCGGGCGATGTAGTCGTCCATCTCGTCCTCGGACGGCCCGCTCTCGATCAGCGCGTCGACGCCTTCGCGGAATTTCTGCGCCATCGTCGCCGTCGATGAAGATCTCCTTGCGGGCGAACTTGTCGACGATCTCGTAGCCGCCGCGCGCTGCGGCTGCGGGCTGTCGCCCTGCCGCGTGTCCGGCATGGCCGGCCAGTTCGAACTGGACGACCACATAGTGATCCGAGTTGTAGAGCATTTGCATGACTGTTCTCTCCTCAGACCGAAGTGAGGAGTTCGACGCAAATATCAAGCCAGTGCGCGGACCCTCGACATGCTCGGTCGCCAACCAACGGCTCAGGCGCCGACTCGAACCAGTTCGAGCATCGGGCCGTCGTCCGGGTTCCCGATCCGGGCGCGCACCGGCAGATAATGCGTGACTCGGGTCGAGCCAGACCTCGGCGCTGGTGTCGTGCGGCTTGCGCGGCTCGCGCACGAACTTGACCGCATCGACCGGCCCGGCATCGGTGCTGAGCGCGCTCGCGCGCGACGAAGCGGAAGTCCCACAGCGCGGCATCCCCGCGCGCGCCGATCACGTACAGCGTGACCTTCTCGCCGCGGCGCGGCCAGCCTGCGGCGATGCGGTCAGGATCGCCGGCAGCTGCATCATCCAGCTCAGGCGGTCCTGGGTGCCGCGCAGCAGCGGGTATTCGACCGACGGACCGGAGAACTGTCACCAGCGAGCGCTGGCGCTGGAAATTGGCTGCCCGCGCGCTCGAGCGCAGGCGGCGATCGGTGAAGCGCACCGGCGCCAGGCCGGCGCTGTCGAAGCCACCGCTGCTGACCTGCGTCAGCAGCACCATGCTGCCGATCCGCGCGTCGAGCTGCAGCTCGTAGCGTCGCGCCCGGCTGCGTCGGCGGATCGCGCTGCCAGCGCAGCTCGCCGTTGCCGCTCAACATGCCGCGCTTGAGGTTGTAGCGCAGCGTCTGCGAGGGCGGGAACGAGGTCTTGTAGACCGGCACCGACGCTGCGTCGACCGGCGGGTCATCGCCCTCGGCCGCCGGGACCGGCGCCGCGTTCGATACCGCAGCGCTGCGATCCGGCGCCGCCGCAGCCAGCAGCAGCGGCGGCTCGGCCGCCTCGGCATCCAGGGGCTGCGGTGACGCTGCCGATGCCGCCTCCCTGTCCGGTGCCGGATCCTCGTCGCCGGTCGGTGCCGACACGCTGTCTTCAGGCACCGATGCGGCCGCCGGTGCGGCTGGGTCGGCAGCGGTGACCGGCGTCGCCTGCGCGCCCTCGGCATGGAAAGCGTCCGCTTGCGCAGCCGCGACCATTTCAGGTTGGGCGGCCGGCACCCGGCGCCCGGCCGGCGGCGCGGGACGCAGCGCCGCTGGCAGACCGTCAGACTTCTCGTCCACACCGGCAACCGGGGCGAGGCGCCGGTCGGCCGCAGGGGCGTCCGGTACGGACGCTGCCTCGGCGACGAGCGTGCGGATGCTCAGCCGCGCTGGATCCGGCCGGGCCGCCTGCGCATTGCCGAGCGGCAGGCTGCCGAGCACCAGGCCGTGCAGCGCCAGCGCCGGCATGGCGGCCAGCACGACCGCGCGCACCGTCGGCCGCAGCCGGCGTCGCAGCGGGTGCCGCACGGCGGCGCTTTCGGCAGAAGGGCTGGGAGCATCGACAATGCAGGCAAGAAGACCGAAGCGACCGCGCGCTCGCCGGGGCCGGACCCGGAGATCACGCGCCACCGATGAAAATTGCAACGTACAACGACGGTTCGCGCGACGGCCAGCTGGTGGTGGTCTCGCGCGACCTGACGACGGCCCATTATGCGACCGGCATCGCCGGGCGCCTGCAGCAGGTCGTCGACGACTGGAATTTCCTGGCGCCGCAGCTCGAGGAGCTGTCGCAGACGCTCGAACCACGGCAAGGCACGTCATGCCTTCGAGTTCGACCCGCGCCGTTGCGCGCGCGCCGCTGCCACGCGCCTCCCTGTGGGTCGAGCCGGACCGCCGTCGCGGCTGGCGCTGCTGCATCGGCCGGGCCGATCGGTCTGCTCGGCCCGCGTGCGACCGCTGCCCGCTGCGGCCGATCCGCGCGCCCGGCAGCGACGGGTCGCTCGGAGCTGCCGCGCCAGCTCGCGGTGCTGACCGGCGACATCGCCGCGGCAGGCCGACCGAGTGCCGCACTCGATGGGGTGCGCCTGCTCCTGCTGGCGTGCAGCGTGCATCGCCGGATGCCGGCAGCGCGGGGCCGGCAGGCGCGCTGACGGTGGCCTTCGCGCCCGTCGCCGTTGACGCCGGACGAGCTCGGCACCGCCTGGACGGCCGGCGCGCCGCGCTCGCGCTGCAGGTGCGCATGCGGCGGGCGGCGCGAGCCGAGGCGCGCGCCGCGGCCGATGCATCGGCACCGCTGCTCGGCGCGCTGCTGCGGCAGGCGGCGCGCTGGACCGGCCTGCGCGCCGGCAGCCTGATCGGCTGCGGCGCCCCCAGCGGCGCGGCCCTGCTGCTGCCATGGCCGCAGATCCGGCGAGCGGGTGCGCATCGAGGTCGACCGATGACCAGGCGCGAGCAGCCGTTCGGCACGATCGAGCTCACGCTCGGCGATCCGGCCTGAGGACAGCCGTGCAGGACCTGTCGCGCGGCTTCAAGCTCGTCACGATCTGGCTGCTGTCGGGCTGGCCCTGTTCCTCGCCGTCCAGGCCTGGCAGCACCAGCAGGATCGCAGGCCGCTTCCGCAGCGCCGACGGCGCGATCGAGATCGTCCGCGGCCCGGATGGCCACTACCACTGGCCCGGCCGGATCAACGGGCGGCCGGTCGACTTCCTGATCGACACCGGTGCCACCGGCACCGCCATCTCGACCGCCCTGGCGAGCGAACTCGAGCTCGCGAGCCGTCGGCAACGTGCGCTCGATGACCGCCGGCGGGCCGGTCACCGGCAGCGCTGGTGGTCGCCGATGTCGAGCTGCAGGGCGGCGTCGCGCGCGCAGCGGCTGCGCATCGCCGCGCTGCCCGGCCTCGGCGATCGGCCGCTGCTGGGCATGGACGTGCTCGGCCGCCTGAGCTGGAGCCAGCAGCGCGGCGTGCTGGTGATCAAGCCGGAGCTCGGCGCCGTTGAGCGGGCGGCGGTCAGCCGGTGGACAAGGCGCGCCAGTCCGATGCACAATGGCTGAAACAAGACCCGCTGGCAGCACCGCAAAGGAGACTCGATGACCGACGCAAACAGCTTCGCGAAACTCGTTCCTGGTTTCGACTTTCTGCAGGGCCTGGTCAAGAACGCCGGCGCGGCGCTTGCCGGGCATCGGCCAGTGGGTGGCGCCGACGCTCGATCCGGACGAACTCGACAAGCGCATCGAGGAACTGCGCACGGTGCAGTTCTGGCTCGAGCAGAACGCGCGCATGCTCGGCGCGACGATCCAGGCGCTCGAAGTGCAGAAGATGACGCTGACGACGCTGAAGACGATGAACGTGCAGATGAGCGACCTGCGCGAATCGCTCAAGATGCCGACCTGCCCGACGGCGTCCGGCGCGCCCGGCCGCGCGCCGGCAGGCCGTGCGGCGGGCAAGTCCGCCGAGTCATCGCCGCGTCCGGGATCGGCGAACGGCGGCGGCTGGCGGCGCCGGCAGTCGACCCGATGCAGTGGTGGGGCGCCCTGACCAAGCAGTTCACCGAACTCGCGACCATCGCGCTGCAGGAGAGCCAGGGCATGGCGGCGGCGATGGGCCGGCGCAGCTTCGACGGCGTCGATGAGCCGGCAGCCGCATCGGCCGCCGATGCCGATGCCGACCCGTTTGATGCCGATGCCGATGCCGATGCCGACACCGGCAAGCCCGCCCGCAAGAGCGGTGGCGCACGCAAGCGCGCGCCGTCGACGCCGTCGAAAGGCGGCGGCAGCTGAATCCCGCCCGGCCCGGACGACGACCGCTCGCCATGAAGCTGTTCCTGCACGGCCACGCGACGCATCCGGACTGGCGCCGGCGCTCGGGCTCGCGGCGGCGCAGATCGAGGCGCAGCGCGGACGCCCGACAGCATCGGAACGGCCGACGCTCGGCTGGGTCTACCTGAGCGATCGCTATGCCGATGCCGCCGAGGCGCTCCTGGCCGAGCTCGGCCGGCGCTGGCCGGGCGTCGCCTGGATCGGCGCGGTCGGCATCGGCATCGCTGCCAACGGCGTCGAATATTTCGACGAACCGGCGCTGGTGCTGATGCTCGGCGACATCGCCGCCTCGCATTTCCGCGTCTTCTCGGGCGCGCGCCCGCTGCCGGCGCCGGCGGCGGCGGCTTTGCTGCGTCGACCGCGCTGGTCCATGCCGACCCGGCCACCGCCGACCTGGCCGAGCTGATCACCGAGATGGCCGAACGCACGGCCACCGGCTACCTGTTCGGCGGGCTGGCCAGTTCGCGCAGCCGCAGCCTGCACATCGCCGACGGCGTGTTCGAGGGCGGCCTGTCCGGCGTCGCCTTCAGCCGCGACGTGGCGCTGGTGTCGCGGGTCACCCAGGGCTGCCAGCCGGTCGGTCCGGTGCGTCGGATCCCTCGGCCGCAAACGCAACCTGGTCGAGACGCTCGACGGCGAACCGGCACTCGACTGCCTGCTGCGCGACCTGCAGATCGACGGGGCCGAGCCGCGCGCGGCGCTGCCGCGGCTGCGCGAGACGCTGGTCGGCCTGAGCGATCCGCGGCGCCGATGTGATCGCCCGGCCCGGCCAGTTCGGCACCGACACCCTGGTGCGGCATCTGATCGGCACTCGATCCGGCGCGGCGCGCGATCGCGATCGCCGATACCGCCGAGCCCGGCATGCAGCTCGCGTTCTGTCACCGCCACGCCGAAGCGGCGCGGCGCGACCTGGTCCGCATCTGCGCCGAGATCCGCGAGGAGCTCGAGCCCGAGACGCTGCCGCTCGAGACCGCCCTCGCGCTGCGCGGCGACGAGACCGGCGGCAGCCCGCACCCGGCGCGGCGGCATCGCCGGCGCCATCTACGTCAGCTGCTCGGGCCGCGGCGGGCCGCACTTCGGAGCGCCGTCGGCCGAACTGGCGCTGGTGCGGCATGCGCTCGGCGACGTGCCGCTCGCCGGCTTCTTCGCCGCCGGCGAGATCGCCCGCAACCACCTGTACGGCTACACCGGCGTGCTCACCGTCTTCACGCGCTGACGCTTCGCAGCCCCACGGCTCTGGTCACCAGGCGCGGTGCCGCAGCGAAGGTGCGGAGTACAGTGCAGCTGTATGACAGATCGCGGGCCGACCGCCCGCCATCCGGGAGACAGCGATTGAATGCTCCGTTGCCGGCGGCCGTCGCCGCCACTGCCGGCCCGCCGCAGGGCGAGACGCGGCCGGCGGGCGGCCGTGCCGAGCGCCAGGCCCAGGTCGTGGCCGAACTCGCGCCGCTGCTGCCGGCGCACGCCCTGCTCTGGCAGCGCGAGGACACGGTGCCCTACGAATGCGACGGTCTGACCGCCTACCGCGAGCAGCCGCTCGTGGTCGCGCTGCCCGAGACCGAGGCCGCAGGTCGCCGCCGTGCTGCGGGCCTGCCACCGGCTCAATGTGCCGGTGGTCGCGCGCGGCGCCGGCACCGGCCTGTCGGGCGGTGCACTGCCCAATCCCGCTGGGCGTGACGCTGAGCCTGGCCAAGTTCAACCGCATCCTGAAGGTCGACCCGGTGGCACGCACCGCGGTCGTCCAGTGCGGTGTCCGCAATGCCGCGATCAGCGAGGCGGCCGCGCCGTACGGCCTGTACTACGCACCCGATCCGAGCAGCAAGATCGCCTGCACGATCGGCGGCAACGTGGCCGAGAACTCGGGCGGCATGCACTGCCTGAAGTACGGACTGACGATCCACAACGTGCTGCGCGTGCGCGGCTACACGATCACCGGCGCACCGATCGAATTCGGCTCCGAGGCGCTCGATGCGCCCGGGCTGAACCTGCTGTCGATCGTGATCGGCTCCGAGGGCATGCTGGCGGTGACGGTCGAGGTCACGGTCCGGCTGCTGCCCAAGCCGCATGCTGGCGCGCGCCATCCTGGCCAGCTTCGACGACGTGCGCAAGGCCGGCAACGCGGTGGCGGCGCTGATCGGCGCCGGCATCACGCCGGCCGGGCTCGAGATGATGGACAAGCCGATGACCGCGGCGGTCGAGGATTTCGTCCATGCCGGCTACGACCTCGAGCGCCGAGGCGATCCTGATCTGCGAGAGCGACGGCACGCCCGGAAGAGGTGGAGGAAGAGATCGCGCGCATGGTCGCGGTGATGGAGAAGGCCGGCGCGACGCGCTTCGACATCAGCCGCGACGAGGTCGAGCGGGTGCGCTTCTGGAGCGGCCGCATGAATGCCTTCCCGGCCAGCGGGCGCATCAGCCCCGACTACATGTGCATGGACTCGACCATCCCGCGCAACAAGCTGGCCGAGATCCTGGTGCGCATCGCCGAGATGGAGAAGAAGTACGGGCTGCGCTGCTGCAACGTCTTCCATGCCGGCGACGGCAACCTGCACCCGCTGATCCTGTTCGACGCCAACGACCCCGACCAGTTGCACCGCTGCGAGCTGTTCGGCGCCGACATCCTCGAGACCAGCGTCGCGCTCGGCGGCACCGTGACCGGCGAGCACGGCGTGGGCGTGGAGAAGCTGGCGTCGATGTGCGTGCAGTTCGCGCCGGCCGAACGCGAGCAGATGCTTGCGCTCAAGCGCGCCTTCGATCCAAAGGAACTGCTGAACCCGGGCAAGGTGATCCCGACACTGCACCGCTGTGCCGAGTACGGCAAGATGCACGTGCGCCGCGGGCTGCTGCCGTTTCCCGAGCTGCCGCGCTTCTGAGCTGCAGCCCCTGCCCATGACCGTCAAAGACTCCGCCCTCGACAGCCTCATCGACCGCATCCAGACCGCCCGCGCCGCCGGCGCGCAGCTGCGCATCCGCGGCGGCGGCAGCAAGGACTTCTACGGCGAGCCGGCGCAGGGCGCGCTGCTCGACACCCGCGTGCTGAACGGCATCTCGAGCTACCAGCCGACCGAACTCGTCGTCACCGTGCGCGCCGGCACCCCGCTTGCCGAGCTCGAGGCGACACTGGCCGAGAAGGGCCAGTACCTCGCCTTCGAGCCACCGTACTTCGGCGCGTCGCCCGGATCAAGCCCGGTGCCGCGACGGTCGGCGGCATGGTGGCGTGCCGGCCTGTCCGGACCGCCGCGGGCGAGCGTGGGCGCGCTGAGCGACTTCGTCCTCGGCGCGACGCTGATCAACGACCGCGGCGAGGTGCTGAGCTTCGGCGGTCAGGTGATCAAGAATGTCGCCGGCTACGACGTCTCGCGCCTGCTCGCCGGCTCGATGGGCATCCTCGGCGTGATCGCCGAGGTCTCGCTCAAGGTGCTGCCGATGGCACCGGCAACCGCCACCCTGCGCTTCGAACTCGACCAGGCGATGGCGCTCAAGCGCCTGAACGACTGGGCCGGTCAGCCGCTGCCGATCAACGCCAGTGCCTGGTGGAGCGGCAGCCTGCTGCTGCGCCTGCGCGGCGCACTGGCGGCGGTGCAGGCGGCGCTGGCGCGGCTGAAGCAGCAGGGCGGCAGCGTCGTCGAGCCGGACAAGGCGGCGCCGTTCTGGAACGGTCTGCGCAACCACCACGACGATTTCTTCCGCCTCGCGGCGGCGGCGATGCAGACCGACCCGCAGCGCGCGCTGTGGCGCCTGTCGGTGCCGCAGACCGCCGCGCCGCTGATGCTGCCCGGCGATCAGCTGATCGAATGGGGCGGCGCGCAGCGCTGGTTCTCGACCACCGCGCCGGCCGAGCGGGTGCGCGACATCGCAGCGCAGGCCGGCGGCCATGCCACGCTGTTCCGCGCCGTCGACAAGTCCGCCGGCGTGTTCGCGCCGCTGCAGTCGCCGCTCGACCTGATCCACCGCGAACTGAAGAAGGCGTTCGATCCGAGCGCCCTGTTCAATCCCGGCCGCCTCTACCCCGGCCTGTAAGCCCCGACCGGCATCGATGCAGACCCACCTCGCCCCCGAATTCAAGGACACCCCCGACGGTGATGCCGCCGAGGCGATCCTGCGCAAATGCGTGCACTGCGGCTTCTGCACCGCCACCTGCCCGACCTACCAGCTGCTCGGCGACGAGCTCGACGGCCCGCGCGGACGCATCTACCTGATGAAGCAGGTGCTCGAAGGCGCGCCGGTCACGCAGAGCACGCAGCTGCACCTCGACCGCTGCCTGACCTGCCGCAACTGCGAAAGCACCTGTCCGTCGGGCGTCCAGTACGGCAAGCTGGTCGACATCGGCCGGCGCGTCGTCGAGCAGAAGGTCCGACGCAGCCCGGCCGACCGTGCGGTGCGCTGGCTGCTCAAGGAGGGCCTGACCTCGCCGCTGTTCGCCCGGCCATGAAGCTCGGCCAGGCGGTGCGACCGCTGCTGCCCGGAGACGCTGCGCAACAAGGTGCCGGCCAAGGCCGGTGCGCGCGCCCACGCGTGGCCGACCACCGAGCACCCGCGCAAGGTGCTGCTGCTGGCCGGCTGCGTTCAGCCGGCGATGCTGCCCAACATCAATGCCGCAACCGCGCGCGTGCTCGACGCGGCCGGCATCCAGACGCTGGTCAGCCCCGATGCCGGCTGCTGCGGCGCGATCCGCAGCCACCTGAACGACCACGAAGGCGGGCTGTCGGACATGCGGCGCAACATCGACGCCTGGTGGCCGCAGGTCGAGGCCGGCGCGGTCGAGGCGATCGTGATGAATGCCTCCGGCTGCGGCGTCACGGTCAAGGACTATGGCGATGCGCTCGCGCTCGATCCGGCCTATGCCGACAAGGCGCGCCGCATCAGCGAGCTGACGCGCGATCTGAGCGAACTGCTGCCGGAACTGCTGCCGCTGATCGCCGACCGGGTGCGCCCGGGCGAAGGCGTGATCGCCTACCACCCGCCGTGCACGCTGCAGCACGGCCAGCAGCTGCGCGGCGGCGTCGAAGGCGGCGCTGCGCGAGCTCGGCTTCGATGTCCGCATCGCACCGACCGAAAGCCATCTGTGCTGCGGATCGGCGGGCACCTACTCGGTCCTGCACCCGGACCTGGCCTATCAGCTGCGCGACCGCAAGCTGTCGCACCTGCAGCCGCTGCTGCCGAAGGCGATCATCTCGGCCAATGTCGGCTGCATCCAGCACCTGCAGTCCGGCACCGCGACGCCGGTTCGGCACTGGATCGAGGTGCTCGACGAGGCGCTCGGCTGAGAACGCTCACAGGCGCCGGTAGGCGCCGTCGCGGTGGCCGAAGTGCAGGCGCAGCGGTGGTCCCGGCGCCGCCGCTGGCTGATCCGAGGCCGGCAGTGTCGTCTGGTACAGGTCGAGCGCGAGCCATGCCGAGTCCGGATCGCGCACCAGTTCGAGGGCGAAACTGCGAAAGCCGTCGCCGCGCGGCCGTATCAGCGTCGCGACCTCGCGCCAGACCAGCACCAGCGACGGTGCCAGCTGCACCAGCAGCAGCGTGTCACGCTGCTCGCCGCTGCCCAGCCGATGCGTCGCTCGCAGCAGCAGCGCGGGCCGGCGCGCGCGCTGCGGGCTGACCAGCGCGGCGGACGCGGCACCGCTGGCCGGCGGCAGCAGGTCGATCTTCAGCGCTCGACCGGACAGGTCGAGCTGCGCGAGCAGGTCGACCTCGGACGCGAACGGCAGCCGCAGCGGCGACGGCGGTGCCTTGCCGTGCGGAACGCCGAGCAGCCACGGTTGCGGGTCGCCGCCCGAATCGACGATGCCCACCCACAGGCCCGCCAGCGCCACCCCGACCGGGATCGGCAGCCGCTGCAGGCCGCGCAGGTTCTCGACCTCGACCTCGATCGCTGCCGCAAAGCGTTGCCGATCCTCGTCGCCCGGCCGGCTGAACGGCGTGCCGCTGGCGATCAGGGGACGGCTGATCAATGCGCAGCCGACGCCGGCGAAGGCCCGCCAGCCCCGGCGCAGCCAGCCGCGGCGGGCGCGCGATGTCGCGTCGATGTCATGTTTCAACCACCACCTCGTTCAGGCACGGAGACGAACGGATCATTCTGGTGCCGGTCCGGCACCGCGGCATTGACGGCGATCAGTCGCCGCATCCGCACACCGCGGCGCCGACGGCGGATCGATGCGGGCGACAACCCGGCCACCGGTGGCGCGATGATCATGACAGCGGCCTCCTGATCGCGCTGCCGGAGCAGGCACCGGTCGGCGCTGGGTCGGATCGATGGCGGTTCAATCACTGTCGGGGCCGACGGCAGCCCGCGCAGGCAGCCGGGCCGCCACGGCCGGACCACCCCGCGCTGCGCCCCGGCTACGATGCGTGCTGCACCCACCCCACGCCAGCCCTGCCGTGACCACCCACAGCCTGAGCGCAGCGTCGCGCCTGTCGCTCTACCTCGATCTGATCCGCTGGAATCGCCCGGCCGGCAGCCTGCTGCTGCTGTGGCCGAGCCTGTCGGCGCTGTGGCTGGCCGCGGGCGGCTTCCCGGGCTGGAAGCTGCTGGCGATCTTCAGTCGTCGGAACGGTGCTGATGCGCAGCGCCGGCTGCGCCGTCAACGATGTCGCCGACCGTGACTTCGATCGCCATGTCAAACGCACCGCACAGCGCCCGGTGACGAGCGGGCGGCTGGGCGCGGGCGAGGCGCTGGCGGTGGGCGCGTTGCTCGCATTGCTCGCCTTCGCACTGGTGCTGACCGTCAACCTGGCGACGGTGGTGTGGAGTGTCGCTGCGCTGGCCGTGAGCATCGCCTACCCATATGCCAAGCGGCTGGTGTCGATGCCGCAGGCGGTGCTCGGCATCGCCTTCAGTTTCGGCATCCCGATGGCCTACGCTGCGGTCAACGGCGGCGACCGCTGGGACTGGGGCTCGCTTTCCGGTGCCGTGCCGCCGGTTGCCGCCTGGCTGCTGTTCGGCAACCTGTTCTGGGTGCTCGCCTACGACACCGAATATGCGATGGTCGACCGTGACGACGACCTGAAGATCGGCATCAAGACCTCGGCGATCACCCTCGGCCGCTGGGACGTGGCGGCGGTGATGGCGTTCTACCTCGGCTTCCTCATCATCTGGGGCGCGATCGGCATCCAGCTTCAATTGGCCTGGCCATTCCACGCCGGGCTGGTGGTGGCGGCGGTCATCGCCGGCTGGCACTACACCCTGATCCGCGACCGCAGCCGCGACGGATGCTTCCGCGCCTTCCGCCTCAACCACTGGTTCGGCTTCGCCGTCTTCGCCGGCATCGTCGTGGCGCATCGGATCGGTTGACAGCCGGGCCGGGCGGGGCCTGCAGGGCCCGCCGCTGCAAAAAGTCCGTCAGCTGCGGTCGAATTCGTCGCCGAGCTCGCCGGCGCGTCGGTGCGCTGCCTCGACCGCGCGCATGAAGCTCGCCTTCACCTCTGCCTCTTCGAGCACCGACAACGCGGCGTGCGTCGTCCCGCCCTTGGAGGTGACCCGCTCGCGCAGGGTGGCGAGCGGATCGGTGGATGCGGCAGCGAGCGCGGCCGCGCCGGAGATCGTCGCCAGCGCCAGCTCGCGCGCCGGCCCGGGTTGCAGCCCGAGTCGCGTCGCCGCGTCGACCAGCGCCTCGGCCAGGTAGAACACATAGGCCGGCCCGGAGCCCGACAGCGCCGTGACGGTATCGAGATCCGCCTCGGCATCGACCCACAGCAGCCGCCCGGTCGGTGCAAGCACCGCCTCGACGGCGGCGCGCTCGGCCGCGTCGACCCCGGGCCGGGCATACAGGCCGGCGATGCCCTGGCCGATCAGTGCCGGCGTATTCGGCATCGCGCGCACCACCCGTTCGCTGCCGCTGGCGCGGGCGATCGCCTGGCTGCGGATGCCGGCCATGACGCTCAGTTGCAGGGCGTGTGCGACGTGCGGCGCGCAGGCCAGCGCGGCAGCGCCGAAGCCCTGGGGCTTGACCGCCCAGACGACGAGCTCGGCCGCCGCCAGTTCAGGTCCGGCTGCGGCCAGCGGCTGCAGACCGAACTCATGCCGCAGCGCCGCGCGCTGGTTTTCCGCAGGGTCGACGACGATCACGGTCTCGGCCGGTCGACCGGTGGCGAGCAATCCGCCGATGATGGCGCGCGCCATGTTGCCGCCGCCGATGAATGCAAGCTTGTCCATCGCGCCAGTGTAGAAGCTGTGCGCGCGGGTGCGACCGGCACCGCCACCGGCACGGCGGCGCAGCGACGGGCGTATTCCTCGGCCTCAGCCGGGCGCAGGCCGGGGCGCGCGTTCGCCGAAGACGGCGGTGCCGATCCGGACCAGCGTCGAGCCTTCGGCGATCGCCGCCTCGAGGTCGTCGCTCATGCCGATCGACAGGGTGTCGAAGGTCGGCCCGAGGCCATGCCCGGGCGCGGGTGATGGCCGCCATCAGCTCGCGCAGCGCGCGGTGCGGCTGCGCGCTGCTGCGCGGCCGTCGCGGCCGGCGCCGGGATCGCCATCAGGCCGCGCAGACACAGCCGCGGCAGCGCGGCGACCGCCTGCGCCAGTGCACCGACCTCGGCCGGCGCAACGCCGCTCTTGCTGGTCTCGCCGCTGATGTTGACCTGCAGGCAGACCTGCAACGGCGGCAGGTGCGCCGGCCGCTGCTCCGACAGGCGCTGCGCGATCTTCAGGCGGTCGAGCGAATCGACCCAGTCGAAGGCCTCGGCGACGGCACGCGTCTTGTTGCTCTGCAGCGGACCGATCAGGTGCCACTCGATCGCGTCGCGGCAGATCGGCCAGCGCGGCGATCTTGTCGAGCCCCTCCTGGACATAGTTCTCGCCGAAGCAGCGCTCGCCGGCCGCATGGGCGGCCCGCACCTCGTCAGCGCTGCGCGTCTTGCTCACGCACATCAGTCGCACCGATCCGGAGGGGCGACCGGCGGCCTCGCAGGCCGCGTCGATGCGCCGATGCACCTGATGGATGCTGTTCTGGATCGTCGCCATAATCGGCGAGCGTATCCTCCCGGGCGCCGCGGCGCGCGCGGCCGGCCGGCTCAAGCTGCGCCAGCTCGCGGCCGATATCGTCAGACATCCCCCCGAGACCTCCCGTTCATGGACATCACCCAGCTGCTCGCATTTTCGGTCAAGAACAAGGCATCCGACCTGCACCTGTCGGCCGGGCTGCCGCCGATGATCCGGGTGCACGGTGATGTCAGGCGCATCAATGTCGATCCGTTGGAGCACAAGGATGTGCACAACATGGTCTACGACATCATGAACGACACCCACCGCAAGGCCTACGAGGAGACGCTCGAGTGCGACTTCTCGTTCGAGATCCAGGGGCTGGCGCGGTTCCGGGTCAATGCGTTCAATCAGAACCGCGGCGCCGGCGCGGTGTTCCGGACCATTCCGAGCAAGATCCTGTCGCTCGAGCAGCTCAACGCGCCCAAGGTCTTCGGCGACCTGGCGCTCAAGCCGCGCGGCCTGGTGCTCGTCACCGGACCGACCGGTTCCGGCAAGTCGACCACGCTGGCGGCGATGGTCAATCACCTCAACGAAGCCGAGTACGGCCACATCCTGACGGTCGAGGACCCGATCGAATTCGTCCACGAGAGCAAGAAGTGCCTGGTCAACCAGCGTGAGGTCGGCCCGCACACGCTCAGCTTCAGCAATGCCCTGCGCTCGGCGCTGCGCGAGGACCCGGACGCGATCCTGGTCGGCGAATTGCGCGACCTGGAGACGATCCGGCTGGCGCTGACCGCCGCCGAGACCGGCCACCTGGTGTTTGGCACGCTGCACACCAGCTCGGCGGCCAAGACGATCGACCGCGTGGTCGACGTGTTTCCGGCGGCCGAGAAGGAGATGGTGCGCGCGATGCTGTCGGAGTCGCTGATCGCGGTCATCTCGCAGACGCTGTGCAAGCTGCGCGACGGCAGCGGCCGGGTGGCGGCGCACGAGATCATGCTCGGCACGCCGGCGATCCGCAACCTGATCCGCGAAGCCAAGATCGCGCAGATGTATTCGTCGATCCAGACCGGCAACAGCCTGGGCATGCAGACGCTCGACCAGAACCTGTCCGAGCTGCTGCGACGCGGCCAGATCTCGCCCGCCGAGGCCCGTTCGAAAGCCAAGCTGCCGGAGAATTTTCCCGGCTGATCGGGCGATCGCTGCGGCAGCGATGCCGCTACGATGGCCACCACGGCCGCCTGATGTCCGCGCTGCGCATTGCAGCCGGCGCGGCGTCCGGCATCAAGGAATCCGCAGATGGAACGCGACCAGGCATCGAAATTCGTCAACGACCTGCTGCGCCTGATGATCAGCCGCAACGGCTCGGACCTGTTCCTGACCGCCGATTTCCCGCCCGCGGTCAAGGTCGACGGCAAGGTCACCAAGGTCTCGCCGCAGCCGCTGACCGGCCAGCACACGCTGGCGCTGGCGCGTGCCGTCATGAACGACAAGCAGGCGGCCGAGTTCGAGCGCACCAAGGAATGCAACTTCGCGATCGCGCCGCAGGGGATCGGGCGCTTCCGTGTCAACGCCTTCGTTCAGCAGGGCCACGTCGGCATCGTGATGCGGACGATCCCGCAGACGCTGCCGACGATCGACACGCTGAAGCTGCCCGGGGTGCTGAAGGACGTCGCGATGACCAAGCGCGGACTGGTGATCTTCGTTGGCGCCACCGGCTCGGGCAAGAGCACCTCGCTGGCCGCGATGGTCAACTACCGCAACGAACATTCGTACGGCCACATCATCACGCTCGAGGATCCGGTCGAGTTCGTGCATCCGCACAAGAACTGCATCGTCACCCAGCGCGAGGTCGGCATCGACACCGAAGGCTGGGAGCCGGCGCTGAAGAATGCGCTGCGGCAGGCGCCGGATGTGATCCTGATGGGCGAGATCCGCGACCGCGAGTCGATGGACCATGCGGTGGCCTTTGCCGAGACCGGCCACCTGTGCATGGCGACGATGCACGCCAACAGCGCCAACCAGGCACTCGACCGCATCATCAACTTCTTCCCCGAGGAGCGCCGCGCCCAGCTGCTGATGGACCTGTCGCTGAACCTGCGCGGCCTGGTCTCGCAGCGCCTGCTGCCACTGCAGGAGGGCAAGGGCCGGGCCGCCGCGGTCGAGGTGATGCTGAACTCGCCGCTGATCTCGGACCTCATCTTCAAGGGCGAGGTGACCGAGATCAAGGAGGTCATGAAGCGCTCCCGCGAGCAGGGCATGCAGACCTTCGACCAGAGCCTGTTCGACCTCTACGAGGCCAACCTGGTCACGCTCGAGGACGCGCTGCGCAATGCCGATTCGCTGAACGACCTGCGGCTGTCAATCAAGCTGAACAGCCGGCGCGCCAAGAGCACCGACCTGTCCGCGGGCACCGAACACCTGGCGATCGTCTGAAACAGCAGCCGTGGAGGGCACACCGATGAGTCGCACCTATGAACCCACCGAAGCGCGCCGAGTCGCCTTTCTCGGCCTGGGCGTGATGGGTCATCCGATGGCCGGGCACCTGCAGCGCGCCGGCCACCGCACCACCGTCTACAACCGCAGCGCCGCGCGCGCCCAGGCGTGGGTCGACGAATACGGCGGCCGCGCCGCGCCGACCCCGCGCGAGGCCAGCGACGGTGCCGAGCTGGTGTTCTGCTGCGTCGGCAACGACGACGACCTGCGCTCGGTCGTGCTCGGCGACGACGGCGCATTCGCCGGCATGAAGCCCGGCGCGGTGTTCGTCGACCACACCACCGCCTCGGCCGAGGTGGCGCGCGAACTGGCCGGCGTGGCATCCGGGCTCGGCCTGGCCTTTGTCGACGCGCCGGTCTCGGGCGGCAACCTGGGCGCCATCAACGGGGCACTGACCGTGATGTGCGGCGGCGATGCCGATGCTTTTGCCCGCATGCAGCCGGTGGCGCTGTGCTTTGCCAGGGCGGTGACGCGCCTGGGCGACAGCGGTGCCGGGCAACTGGCCAAGATGGTGAACCAGATCGCCGTCGCCGGGCTGGTCCAGGCCCTGGCCGAGGCCGTTGCCTTCGGGCAGAAAGCCGGTCTGGACATGACGGCGGTGCTCGAGGTGATCGGCAAGGGCGCCGCCCAGAGCTGGCAGATGGACAACCGCGGCCCGACCATGATCGAGGAGCGCTTCGACTTCGGCTTCGCCGTCGACTGGATGCGCAAGGACCTCGGGCTGGTGCTCGACGAGGCGCGCCGCAATGGCGCGCAACTGCCGGTGACCGCGCTGGTCGACCAGTTCTATGCCGACGTGCAGGCCGCCGGCGGCCGGCGCTGGGACACCTCGAGCCTGATCACGCGCCTGCGCTGACGGCGCGCTGCCGGTGGCGGGCGGGCGCGGTCGGGACGCTCCCTGAGCGGGACGGGCGGGTCGGTGCGGCGCCGCCCATCGACCGCTGCATGCCGAAGCCGATCGGGCCTGAAGGCCCTCCTGCCAAGGACGGGGTCGGCTACTTCGACGGCGGGACCATGCGCCCGAGCTCAGCCTCGCTGATGACCTCGAACACCCGCACCACGCGTTGCACGCCCGGCACGCGACGGGCGATGTCGGCCGCCCGGGCGGCCTCGCGCTCGGTCACCGTTCCCATCAGGAACACGGTGCGGCGATCGGTCACGACCTTGACCGCGTGCGCCATCAGGTCCTTGGCGTCGACCAGCGAGGCCTTGACCTTGGCCGACAGCAGCATGTCGTTGGAACGGCTGCTGAGCGAGCTCTCGGTGGCCACCACGACTTCATTGACGATCGTGCGGACGTTCTCGACCCGTTCGACGGTCTGCTGGACCGCCGCCTTGTCGGCCTCGGTCGGCACCTGGCCGGTGATCAGCACCACCCGGTTGTAGCTGGTGACGCTGGCACTGCCGCGGTCGCCGAGCACATCGCTGACGCGCTTGCCGGCCTTGATCTCGATCGCTTCGTCCTCGATCTGGGCACCCGAGGTGCGGCGGTCGGCATACATCAGCGTGCCGCCGACCATCGCGCCGCCGATCAGCAGCGGTGCGCAGCCGCCGAGTGCCGCAGCCGCGCCGGTGCCGAGGCCCAGTGTCAGCAGCGCGCGACGCGCGCGAGAGAAAGAATCAGAGGTCATGGGTTGTCCTGTTCGCCCAGCAGTTGCACATCGACCGCATCGCAAAGGCAGTGCAGCGCCAGCAGGTGCACTTCCTGGATGCGCGCGGTCCGCTCGTGCGGAACGCAGATGTGCACATCGGTATCGGTGAGCAGCTGGTTCATCCGGCCGCCCTTGCGGCCGGTCAGCGCGATCACCGTCATGTCCTTCTGGTGCGCCGCTTCGACGGCGGCGACCACGTTGGCGGAATTGCCGCTGGTGCTGATCGCGAGCAGCACGTCACCCGGCTGACCGAGCGCCTGCACCTGCTTGCTGAAGATGACGTCGAAGCTGTAGTCGTTGCCGACCGCAGTCAGGATCGAGCTGTCGGTCGTCAGTGCGATGGCGGCGAGCCCGGGCCGCTCACGCTCGAAGCGGCCGATGAACTCGGCCGCGAAATGCTGGGCGTCGCTCGCTGATCCGCCGTTGCCGCACGCCAGCACCTTGCCGCCGGCGGTGATGCAGTCGACGATCGCGCCGACCGCGTCGGCGATCGGCTTGGCAAGCACCTCGGCGGCCGCATATTTCAGGTCCGCGCTGTCGAAGAACTGCTTCTGGATGCGTTGTTCTAGCATCCGCGGATGATATGCCAGCGGGCTGGCACGACGCCGGGCGCGCGGGCGCGCGGCCAGGCCATCATTGCGCCCGCCGCTGCGCCAGCTCGAACTCCATGTTGACGCGCAGCTTCAGCTGGTCGAACAGCATCGCTGCAATGATGCGCCGCTGTTCCGGATCGGGCGCGGTGGCGGCAATCTCGGCGTGGGCGACATCGAGCTGCCGCGTCTGCGCCTCGTCCAGGATCTGCCAGCGCCAGCGGTCCAGCCGACCTTCCTGGTTCCATTCCAGCACGTAGCTGGCACCCGGCTCGAGCGCGTCGCGGCCCAGCCGCAGGGCGCTGCTGTCGGTCGCCTCGAACAGCGTGCGCAGCGCATCGCCGTCGATCCGCTGCAGCCGCAGTGCGGCGCCGGGCCGGGACGGCAGCACCAGCCCGGCCTCGGGAACATAGATGCGGGCCGGGCGCTCCTCGTCGAGCGCGCGCATGAACGCCGGCCGGCTGGCCTCGCGGCGGGTCGTCAGTTCGGCCCAGACCGTCTTGCCGGAACGCTCCTCCGCACCAGGCGCCGGCAGCCGCGCCGGACCGTCGGGGCCGATCGGCGCGAAGTTCGGTTTGCCGTCGCGTGACACCCAGGTCACCATGGCGCTGCCCGAGCGGCTGCGCAGACTGGCGCAGTCGGCAGCCAGGAACACCGGCGAACGCTCGCCCTCGGGGCTGACGACGCGGGCGGTCTTCTCGCCGACCACCATGCAGGCGCCGGCGTGGGCCGTGGCAACGCCCAGCGCGGCGATCGTGGCCAGGCAGGACGTGGCGATCATGCGGTGTCTCATGGGACCTTCCTTGCAGCGATGGGGTTCATGTGTGCAGCACCAGCCCGTACCCCAGCACCGCCAGCGGCAGCCCGGTCTGCAGCGACAGGCTGGTCAGCGCCAGCAAGGCTTCGCGCGCGGCGACCGCGCGGCCGACCCGGACCCCTGCGCCGGGGTCGATCTGCCAGGCGCCGGGCTGGGGACCCTTCACCAGCACCCGCAGGCTGGTGCCCAGGCTGACCCAGTCGGCCCGCACCGGCCCGACCACCAGCTTGAGGAACGCGTCGGCCGGACCCTCGTACCGGCGCACCGCGCTGCGGCCCCAGTTCCAGGTCAGCACCAGCGAGAAGACGACATTGGTCGTCAGCAGCGCGGACGGGATCCAGATCGCAGTGCTGGCCCGCAGGCCGGCCAGCAGGTCGATCGCCAGCAGCGTGGCAGCCAGCACCGCCAGCACGAACAGCATCGGCTGCACGACATTGAAGAAGAAGGCATGCCCGGACATGGCCGGGCTGGCCGGCCGCATCGCGCGCTCGATCCGGGGCAGCAGCGCCGTCGCCAGTGCTGCCAGCAGACCGACGAAGAGCCAGGCGCCGAGCAGCTGCGCCCAATAGGGGACGAGACGCTGCCCTTCGAGCGCGCCGGCGAGCGCCGCGGCATGGATGTGCACCCCGTAGCGGCTCCCGAACGGGGTCGAGAACACATCGGCGACGCCCCAGGTGCCGCCGACGACGACCCATTCCGGGTCGATCGCCCGCAGCGCTGCGCCGAGCGCATCGAGGTCACCGCTGAACGGGATGACCAGCGGATCCTTCAGCGCCGTCGGTGACAGCGGCTGTGTGAGCTGGGTCAGAGGCTGCGACGGATCGGCGCAGACCGGGTCGGCAGACAGCATCGCCTGCGCCAGGCTGTCGCGGTACTGGTGGGTCAGCCGCGGGTAGCCGAATTCGGTCGGCACGAAAGGATGCGCAAAGCGCACGCCCGCGTCACACAGCGCCCGGCGCCAGCCGGCCTGCCGCAACCGTGCGTCCGGTCGGACCGACGGCACCGCCGGCAGCACCCAGCGACCGGGCGCATCCAGCAGCAGGATGTCGAGCGCATCCGGCGCTGCGCGCAGCCCGGGATCGGTCGGCGTGACGTCGAGATCGACCGCGATGCGGCGCGCCGACACGGCGTTGTCGCGGATCGTCGACAGCAATTGGCCGAGACGGCCGCGGTCGAGCGGCGAGACGGCGCGGAAGTGATCCTCGTAGGCGTCGTCATCGATCGCCACCACCACCACCCGCGCCGGCGCCGGCGCCGCCCTGCGCTTGCCAGAGCGCCGCCCGCTGCACATCGTGCGCCAGCATGCTGCTCGAGAAATACTGCCACGCGCTGGTGCCCGAGATCAGCAGCGCCAGGCCGCCGACCAGCAGCGAGCCGCGCAGCGTGCGAACCAGCAGCGCATCGCAGAGCGATGACAGGACGGTGCGCAGCAAGGACATGGTCGGATCAGCCGGGGAGGCGCTCAGCGCAGCCGCGCCCGCCGCTCGAACAGGAACTCGCCACCCTGCTCGTGCCCGGCGTCGCGCGCCGCGCCATAGCGCGGCGTCTGCGGCAGTTCGCTCTCGACCTCGGTCCGGATGGCGGCGAACAGGCTGCTGCCGGCCGACCAGGTGCGCAGCGCATCGAGCTCCTGCAGCAGCCGCCAGGCAAAGACCGAGTGGCCGTTCTTGCCGGTGTCGGCAACCGGCTCGTCCGACCCGGACGTCAGCACCGTCACCGAGCGTCGATCCAGCACCGACTCGACGCGCTGGGCGTCGACCTGCTGCGGATCGAGGTCGTCGCTCGCGAAGGTGCCCGAATAGCAGCTGTCGGAGACCACCGCCACCTGGCGCGACCGGATCGCCGCCAGCCAGCGCGACACATCGGCATTCGAGATCCAGCCCGATGGGTCGCTGGCCGACGCGTCGCGCGGCAGCCAGTAGCCGAGCCGCGTCGCATCGACCATCGTGCCGTGTCCGGCGAAGTAGACGATCAGGCTGTCGGCATCGCGCATCTCGCTGCCGAGCTGGTTGAAGGCGCGCACCAGCTCGGCCTTGCTCGGGTTGTCGAGCCGCGTCACCGCATAGCCGAGCTTGTCGGCCAGCGACGCACCGACCGCGCGGGCATCGGCCACCGCGCTCACCAGCTGGGGGATGCGCGCATCGTCATAGCGGTCGAGCCCGATCACCAGCGCGCGCTTGCCCCGGATGCGCGGGATGTGGCCGTTGAACAGATCGGCCGGCGCCGATGACGCCGCGCGCATGACCGCCAGATCGCCGATTGCACAGCGACCCGACAGCGACTCCTCGGCGCTCGCGCACTTCGGCACGTCAGCGAGCGCCGGATCGCGCGCCAGTGCCTGGGTGGCCTGGTCGAACAGCTGCGCCTTGTAGGCCCGACGCGCGGCCAGCAGATCGGCCGAAGCCGAACGCGAGATCCTGCCGATCGGAACGTCCTTGAACAACACGTTGGCGCCATCGGTGGCGAGAAACCGGATCGCCTCGCCGGAAGGGGCGCGGGCGCCAGTCGGTGCAGCCGCTGGCGCCTCGAGCATCACCTCGACACTGTGCATCGCCGGTTGCCTCGGGTCGGCGAGGTAGCCGGCAGCCAACAGCGGACGCGTCTCGGCTGCCGATGCCGGCGCGGGCGCGGTGGCCGACTGTGCGGCGGCACCGACGGCGGCCACTTCACGCACCGCGGCGGCGGCGGGTGCCGACGGGGACGCCGGGGCAGGTGCGGGGCTGGCGACCGGCGGCAGCGCGGGTGGCGCAGGCTCGAGGATCGGTGTCGGTGCCGGTGTCGCCGGGGCGGGAGCAGGCGCAGCGCTGACCGGCGGGACCGCAACCGGCGCAGCGTCCGGGGCCGGGGCCGGGGCTGGTGCCGGTGCTGGTGCCTGGACGGGTGGCGCCGGAATCGGTTGCGGAGCGGGCGCGGAGACCGCCGGCGGCAGAACCGGTGCCGGTGCCGGCGTCTCGACCGGGCCGGGGGTGGGCGACGGCGCCGGAAGTGGCATCGGCGCAGCGGGCAGCGGCGGTTCTGCGGGTGCAGGCGCAGGCTCAGGTGCCGGTGCCTGGACGGGCGGAGCCGGGATCGGTTGCGGAGCAGGCGCAGACACCCCTGGTGGCAGCGCCGGCGGCGCTGCCGGAGCCGGAGCCGGAGCCGGCAACGGTGTCTCGGCCGGACCAGGGGCGGGCGACGGCGACGGGATCGGAACCGGCGCGGGGGGCAACGTTGGTTCCGCCGGTGCAGGGGCAGGTGCCGGGATGGCTTCCGGCAACGGGGCAGGCGCCGGAGCCGGGCCAGGCAACGGCAACGGGATGGGCACCGGGTCGACGATCGGCGCAGGCGCAGGCGCAGGTGCAGGTGCGGTGCAGGTGCAGGTGCAGGTGCAGGTGCAGGTGCAGGTGCAGGTGCAGGTGCCGGAGCGGCCGGCGCGGCTCCGGCCAGCGCCGTCAGGGAAGCTGTCGTGCGATTGATCGTGAGCGCCGAGCCATCGGCCGGCGCATCGCTCCGGACCGCGGCGAAGTCGCCGGTCGATCGTCCGAAGGTCATGAAGGTGTAGCGGTCGCCTGCTGCAGGAACGAAGCCGCCGGCACGTTCGAAGACCAGCGTGCCGTCGAGCGTGGCGGCACCATCGACGACGATCTGGTCGTGCTGCGTCCCCGGTGTCGTGCCCGCCAGTTCGATCCGGGTCGTGCTGCCGGGCCCGAGCTGCAGGTCACCCTCGATGTGCAGGCGACCGGGCGAGTGCCCGGGGGCCAGCGTTCCGCCGGTCATGACCAGGTTGCCGAGCAGGTTGCCGGAGCCAGCGACGACGCCACCGTCGACCCTGAATTCGCCGCCGGATACCGCCGCAGTCGCGGTCGCCTCGCCCCATCCGAGTCGGAGCAGGCCGCCGGTCTGCGTGTAGCCGCTCCGGAACGACGTCGTTGCGCCACCGATCAATCTGAATTCACCCTGGTTCACGACGGGCCGGCCGAAGCTCACCGAATGAACGGTGTCGATGACAGCGGACTCGTCGTTGGTCACCGCGCTTTCCACCGTCACGTTCGCAAGCGCCATGTACCCCAGATTGACCAGCGGACCGGTATGGACCCAGTCGACCCGGCCGGCGGTCGCATCGAGCGTCCCGCCGGTCACGCGCAGCTCGCCGCTGCCGGCGAATCGGCCGCCGGCCAGTTCGATGAGCCCGTCGACGCTCAGCGCAGCGGGATCGGTCAGCCCGCCCGCCGTGGCGCGCACGCCCGGTGCCGGCTCGCTCGCGCCGGCGTCTTCCAGCAGCAGGCTGCCGCTGCGCAACGTCAGTGACGAGTCCGCCGTCAACGTCACGCGGTCCATCGAGACCGACGCACCGTCGATGCTCAGGGACCCGTTGATCTGGGATTGCCCGGTGAAGGCGTGCGCTCCGCTGGTCAGCGCGACGCCGCCGTCGAAGCTTGTCGTGCCGCGATAGCTCGCCGAACCAGCCGCCAGGTTCAGGCTGCCCGCGGCGGCGCCACGGCGGTAGGTCGCATCGGTGCTGGTGAGCGTGCCGACGCCAATCGTCACCGCGCCGCTGCTGTCGTTCTCGATCGTGCCGCGGTTGTCGATCGCGCCTGCGGAATACACCGCGCCGCCGGAGCCACCGGTGAACCGCAGCGTGCCGCTGTTCTCCAGGCGGGCTCCGATGCCCAAGGCCAACGCGGTGCCCTCGAAGGCGAACACACCGCGGTTGACCAAGGTGGCGCCATCCAGGACCCTGGGGGCGTAGCCGCCGCTGGCAAGCATTGTCTGCCCCTGCGGCACCTCGAGCGTCCCGCCGCCGCTGATCGGCGTCGGTCCTGACCAGTTCAGGCCGCCTGCGGCGACCAGCGTCCGGTCGGCTGCAATCTGCACCTCGCCCCCGGCCAACCGGATTGGCGCCTGCGCCAGCGCGGCACCGAAGGCGACCGTCCCGCTGATGATGTCGAGCGGCTGGGCAATGGCGACGTCGGCCAGGCGCACGTCGCCATAGATGGTCAGGTGGTGCGCCGGATCGCCGGTCGTCAACAGGTTGCTGAGCGCAGCGCCGCTGCCCAGCCGCGTCTCGGAGCCGAGCGCGAGCGAGCCGCGGTTCAGGTCGATCGCGCCGGCGATGCGGCTGACACCCGCACCGCCGGCGCGATTGGCGTCGAGCGTCAGGTCGAGGCTGCCGCCGGCCGGATCGGCGGTGATGCCGCTGCCGACACCGATCAGGATGTCCCTTTCTGAAGTGAGCACCAGCGTCGGTGCGGCGCCGGTGGTCGGCGTGCGGACCCGGATCGGACTGGCAACCGTGATGGTGTCCGCGCGCCCGCCGTCGCCGACGAAACCGAGGTTGACGCTGGTTCCGGCATCGAGCGCGCTGACCAGCAGTCCGGTCGACACGGTGGCAACGGTCGAACCGCTGCCGGAGGTCGGATTCACGGCGCCGCCCGCCGAGTCGGCTTGGATCGTGAGGTGGGTGGCGTCGATCAGCCAGGTACCAGGCGTGCCGCTGCTGCTCCCCGCATCCGGCGCGCGCCGGATGTCGAGGCTGCCGCGGCTCGAGGTCTCGACGAAACCGCCATCACCGGTGTCTCCGCGGGCGCTGAGGCGGCCATGGACCGCGGTCAGGTCCTGCGACACCAGTTCGATGCGGCCACCCTGAATGCTGCCGTCGGCTCTCAGCTCCGAGGCGGCGCTCACCGTCACCGTTCGGCCGCTGGCTTCGATCGTACCGGCGGAACCATATGCATCTCTGACATCGACGGTGCCATCGATGCCGACATCGGCTGCGGCCTTCAGCACGACCCGGCCGAGCGGGTCGGTACCGAGCGACACCGCACTGACCAGGCCGTGCTGGTTGACGACCTGGGCGTGCAGGTCGACATGGCGCGCACTCAGGTCGCCGGAATTGACTGCGCTGCCGGCCAGCGCACCGACCCGGAAGCTCATGCTCGGCAGGGCGGTGTCGATCAGCTCGACCGAGGTCGCGCCGAGCAGGGCGATGCTGCCGCCAGGCGCCTCGATGCGGCCGGCATTCTCGACACCGGCGCCCGCGAGCACGACCCGTCCGCCGAAGCCGGTCCGGATCAGCCCCTGGTTGACGACCGTCCCGGCCGCGCCTTCGGCGGCGCGCAGGCTGGCGTTGCCGCTCAGAAAGCCGGCGACGTCGACCGGCAGGCTCGAGGCGACCAGCCCCGCCACATCGACCCGCGCGCCGTGGCCGAACAGCACGCCCTGCGGATTGATCAGCCAGACCCGGCCGTTGCTGGTCAAGCGGCCGTGGATGTGGCTCGGGTCCGGGCCGGTGACGCGATTGAGCACCTGGCTGGCCGCATCGATCTGCTGGAACAGCACGCTGGCATCGTTGCCGATCGAGAACTGCTGCCAGTCGAGCACCGCGTTGCGGCTGCTGGTGATCTGCAGCTGGTCGCCGGTCTGGAAGGTCTGCGCCGTGCCGTGCGTGACCGTCAGCCCGGACGGCAGTGTCGGGTCGTAGGTGGTCACGCCGCTGACACGCAGGCTGGCGATCATCAGCGAGACTGCGACGGCCACTGTCTTCAATGCATGAGCGCGTTGCATGTCGGTCACCGTCCTAGATCTGATGGTTGAACCACAGGTGCAGCCGGTGGTCGCCGCGCGCGGTGCTGCTGCCGCTGCGCAGCGCACGTGCCGCGTCGACCCGCACGCTCCACGCTGCGTCGCGCGACCACTGCACACCGATGCCGGCGCCGGCCAGCGTGCAGGCGGTGCGCCCGCTGCTGCCGCACGGCGTCGCCTGCTGGTTGCGCACCGTGCCGGCGTCGAGGAAGACGCTGGCACGCCAGCGCGGCGCCGACGGCGCTGGCGGCGCCGCCGGTGCCGCCGGTGCCGCGTCCAGCCAGCGGAGCGGATCGGTCGACCACTCGATGGAGAGCGCGCCGCCGCGGTCACCAGCGAGTTCGCGTTCCTGGTAGCCGCGCACCGACTGGGCGCCGCCGAGTCCGAACTGCTCGGCCGGCACCAGCGCATCCGGCGACAGCTGGGCCGACGCGCGCACGCTCAGCACGCCGTCGCCCGCCGCCAGATAGCCGATCGCCTGGGCGCGCAGCACGAGGTAGTGCGCATCGGCACCCGGCCGAACCGCGTCGAAATCCGCCTGCCGGCCCTGGTCGCCACCCGGCCAGGCATTGGCCGACAGCTGGGTACCGGCTGCAAAACGGCCGGGCTGCTCGGCCTGGTAGCCGAGCGTCAGCGGCCGCACGAGTACGCTCGCCGCGGCCGGTCCGCAGCCCGCCGAGCCGAAGGCGCCGATGCTGCAGGCGTTGCGGTAGCGCCGCAGGTCCAGTCCGGCGCTCAGCTGCTGCTTGATTTCGCCGGCAGCGGCGACCAGGTGCCGCAAGCGCACGCCGACCGCCGTGCCCTGACCCGAATAGCTCAGGTCGCCAGCCGGGGTCGCGATGCCGCGATCGCGCGCCAGCGAGTACGACCCCAGCAGGTCGATCGCGGCGGAACGGCCGTACAGCGGAATCCGGTAGTCACCGGCGGCCACCAGGCTGTCCTGCGGCCGGGAGAGCGAGGTGTCGATGCGCAGCTGTGCCGAGTGATCCAGCCCGAACAGCGCCGCATCGCGGTGGCTGAGCGAGGCGCGCCACGCGCCGTGGCTGCGGCGCCCGGAGTTGTCGAGCCCGACCGTCCAGGATGCGGCAGGCTGCTCGACCACACTGACGACCGCGTCGACCTCGCCGACGACGAGGCCGGGCTGGAAGATCAGGCGCACCTTCTTGGCCGGATTCTCATTCGCGACCGCAGCCTGGCTGTCGAGGGTCAGCAGATCAGGCGTGGTTCCGATGCGCAACCCGGGCAGGCTGCGCAGGATGTTGTCCCGGCTGAAGGCGCGGTTGCCGGTCACCTGCACCTGGCCGAGCCGTCCCTCGGTGATCTCGATGCGGACCGTGCCGTCGGCGATCGTCTGCTCCGGCACGCGCGCCACGACCGTTCCGAAGCCACGCGCGCGGTACAGCGACTCGATCGCCGCCGCTGCCGCATTGATGCCGGCCAAGGTCTGCGGACCGGTATGCGGGATCGTGACGGCGGCCAGCTCGGCGTCTGTCAGCAGGGTGTTGCCCTGCAACAAATAGCCGGTCACCGCAATGGCAGGGGCCGGCTGGGCCTGGGCCCAGGCCGGCACCGACAGGCTCGCAGCCTGCAGGGCCACGAGTGCCGCCAACGCTCGAAGTCGCAAGGTCTCGATCCGGTGTACTGCTCATGGCGGAGATCGAGCACGAGGGCCCTCATCTCGGGGACGGCGCGGGTGACGCCGATTCCAATGCCCCGTCCTTGCGTAAACGCGTGCCAGCCGCTGGTTCGCCAATCAAGGCGAAGGATATCAGCGTGTGCGCATAGAACGGGCACTTGAATGGGGGGGATGGCAGCGGTGTGCGGCGCGTCGTTCAGCCGGCGTCGAATGCCGCCCGCAGCCAGTGCACCGCGCCGGCGTCGATCGCCACCACGTCGAAGCGGCAGGGTGGTGGCACCGGCCAGCGCGTCAGGAAGCATTGGGCGGCATGGATGATCCGGCGTCGCTTGGTGGCACCGATGCTGGCGGCGGCGCCGCCGTGGCTGGCGGCACCGCGCGAGCGCACCTCGACGAAGACCAGCGTGCCGTCGCGTTCGCGCAGCACCAGGTCGATTTCGGCGCCGCGCGCGTGGGGGCCGCCGGCGACCCGATAATTGCGCTGCACCAGCACCAGGCCCTGCCCGAGCAGATGCCGCAATGCCCTGGCCTCCGCCTCGTCGCCCACCTTCTTGCTCGTGACCAACTCGAACGCTCCGTTGCTGCTCCAGGCCGCCGCCGCCGCCGCCGGCCACCAGCAGTTTCCCGACGGGGCGCTGTACCTGGTGGCGACGCCGATCGGCAACCTGGCCGATCTGAGCCTGCGCGCGATCCACGTGCTGGCGCGTGTCGACGCGATCGCCTGCGAAGACACCCGGCACAGCGCGGTGCTGCTGCAGCAGATCGGCATCGACAAGCCGCTGATCGCGCTGCACCAGCACAACGAGGCGGAGGCTGCCGGCACTGTGCTGCAGCAGCTCGCACAAGGCAAGCGCATCGCCTATGTGAGCGATGCCGGCACACCGGCGGTCAGCGATCCGGGTGCGCTGCTGGTCGCGGCGGCGCAGGCGGCCGGTCACCCGACGCTGCCGATTCCGGGCGCGAGCAGCGTCAGTGCCGCCTTGAGCGTGGCAGGCGATGCGCACACCCGCGGCTTCGCCTTCGTCGGTTTTCTGCCGCCGCGCGGCAGCGAGCGCCAGGCGGCGCTGCAGGCGCTGGCAGCCGCCAGCACCGCCCAGGTGCTGTTCGAGGCACCGCACCGGATCGAGGCGCTGGCCGACGCAGCTGGCCGGACTCGATCCGCCGCGCCGCGTCACGCTGTGCCGCGAGCTGACCAAGCAGTTCGAGACCGTCGTCACGCTGGCCGCGGCGACCTGCCCGGCTGGCTCGGCGCCGATCCGAACCGCTGCCGCGGCGAATTCGTGCTGGTGCTGCATGCCCCGGCGGCACGCCCTGACGCCGACGCCCGGCAACGCGAAACCGACCGCACGCTGCAGGTGCTGCTGCGCGAGCTGCCGCTGAAACAGGCGGTCGCGCTGACCGCCGAGCTGTCCGGTGCGCCGCGCAATGCGCTGTACCAGCAGGCGCTGGCCCTGAAGCAGCAGGGAGACTGACCGGCTCCTACAATGAGCCGATGATCGCTGTCGAACCCACCATCGAACGGCTTGCCGTCGCCCGCTCGCTGCTGCTCGAGCCCTTCGGACTGTCCGAGTCGGACCTGACGCGAGCGCTGGCGGTGATCTCCGAACACCGCATCGACGATGCCGACCTCTATTTCCAGTACACGCGCAGCGAGGGCTGGAGTCTCGAGGAGGGCATCGTCAAGAGCGGCAGCTTCGGCATCGACCAGGGTGTCGGCGTGCGCGCCGTGGCGGGCGAGAAGACCGCCTTCGCCTATTCGGACGACATCTCGGCAGCCGCGCTGCTCGACGCCGCGCACACCGTGCGCAGCATCGCCGCGCAGCGGCCAGAGCCGGCGCGTCAAGGTCGGCGGTGCGAAACAGAAGCTCGCGCGCAGCCGTCAGCTGTACGCGCCGATGGACCCGATCGCCACCCTCGACAGCAGCCAGAAGGTGGCGCTGCTCGAGAAGGTCGAGAAACTCGCACGCGCCAAGGATCCGCGCATCAAGCAGGTGATGGCCGGCGTGGCCGGCGAATACGACGTGGTGCTGGTGGCGCGTGCCGACGGCACGCTGGCCGCCGACGTGCGGCCGCTGGTGCGGCTGTCGGTGACGGTGATCGCCGAGCAGACGATCGACGGCGAAGTGCGGCGCGAAAGCGGCAGCGGCGGTGGCGGCGGGCGCTTCGGACTCGGCTATTTCCAGGATGCGGTGATCGAGCAATATGTCGCCGATGCGGTGCGCGCGGCGCTGACCAACCTCGAGTCGCGGCCGGCACCGGCCGGCGAGATGAGCGTGGTGCTCGGTGCCGGCTGGCCCGGCATCCTGCTGCACGAGGCGATCGGCCACGGCCTGGAAGGCGACTTCAACCGCAAGGGTTCGAGCGCCTTTGCCGGCCGCATCGGCCAGCGCGTTGCCGCCAAGGGCGTCACCGTGCTCGACGACGGCACCTTGCCGGACCGGCGCGGCTCGCTCAATGTCGACGACGAGGGCAATCCGAGCCAGCGCAACGTGCTGATCGAAGACGGCATCCTGAAGGGCTACATCCAGGATTCGCTGAACGCGCGGCTGATGAAGGTCAAGCCGACCGGCAACGGCCGGCGCGAGAGCTACGCCGCGGTGCCGATGCCGCGCATGACCAACACCTACATGCTCGGCGGCAAGCAAGACCGCCGGAGGAGATCGTCGCCGGGCTCAAGCGCGGCCTCTACGCCACCAACTTCGGCGGCGGTCAGGTCGACATCACGAGCGGCAAGTTCGTGTTTTCGGCCAGCGAGGCCTTCTGGGTCGAGAACGGCAAGATCCAGTACCCGGTCAAGGGCGCGACGCTGATCGGCAACGGGCCGGATGCGCTGACCCGCGTCAGCGCGATCGGCAACGACATGAAGCTCGACAGCGGCGTCGGCACCTGCGGCAAGGAAGGCCAGAGCGTGCCGGTCGGCGTCGGTCAGCCGACGCTGCGCATCGACCGGCTGACGGTCGGCGGCACCGCCTGATCACCGGCGCGGGCGAGCGCGCCGCCCGCGAGTCGATGCAGCTGTCTGCCTGGCAGCAGCCTGGGCGGTTGCCCTGGGACCGGCGCGCAGTGGGTGGCGAACCTGCGGAGCGCGCCCGGTACGCCCGAGCGGACCCGACTGCAGGCCGGCGTGATAGCATGCCGCCCATGTCGATGCAGCAATTCTATTTTGCGCGCTTTTGGTTCTCGCACCGCCCCGGCGGAGGAGAGGCCAGCGCGTAACTGCAGCGCAGCCAGAATCCCTCAAGACCGCCGGGCCTCCCCCGGCGGTTTTTTTTCGTCCGTGTTCATTGCAACCTGCCCCTCGAGGCCTCGGAGAGTTTCATGACAGCAAGCAAGCCAATCCCGCGGAGCCCTGGTATGCGCGGTCCGAAAAGACCAGCCAGACCGACGACGAAAGGATCCGCGACGTGACTCCGCTGCCGCCGCCGGAACACCTGATCCGCTTCTTCCCGATCCGCGGCACGCCGGTCGAGACGATGGTCGCCGACACCCGCCGCAAGATCCGGCAGATCCTGGCCGGCACGGACGACCGGCTGCTCGTCATCATCGGTCCGTGCTCGATCCACGATCCGAAGGCCGCGCTCGACTACGCCCGTCGCCTCAAGCCGCTGCGCGATCGGCATGCCGATTCGCTCGAGATCGTGATGCGCGTCTACTTCGAGAAGCCGCGCACGACGGTCGGCTGGAAGGGCCTGATCAACGACCCCTACCTCGACGAGAGCTTCCGCATCGACGAAGGCCTGCGCATCGGCCGCCAGCTGCTGCTCGAGATCAACCAGCTCGGCATGCCCGCCGGCAGCGAATTTCTCGACGTGATCTCGCCGCAGTACCTGGGCGACCTGATCGCCTGGGGCGCGATCGGCGCGCGCACCACCGAGAGCCAGGTGCACCGCGAGCTGTCGTCCGGCCTGAGCGCGCCGATCGGCTTCAAGAACGGCACCGACGGCAACATCAAGATCGCCAGCGATGCCATCCAGGCTGCCGCCCGTCCGCACCACTTCCTGAGCGTGCACAAGAACGGCCAGGTCGCGATCGTCGAGACCAAGGGCAACAAGGACTGCCACCTGATCCTGCGCGGCGGCAAGGCGCCGAACTACAGCGCGGCCGATGTCGACGCCGCCTGCGCCGAACTCGAGGCGGCCAAGCTCGCGCCGACGCTGATGGTCGACTGCTCGCACGCCAACAGCAGCAAGCAGCACATGAAGCAGATCGAGGTCGCGCGCGACATCGCCGACGCAGATCCGCGGCGGCAGCCGCAAGGTCTTCGGCGTCATGGTCGAGAGCCATCTCACCGCCGGTGCGCAGAAATTCAGCCCTGGCAAGGACGATCCGGCTAAGCTGGCCTACGGCCAGAGCATCACCGACGCCTGCATCGGCTGGGACGATTCCGAGGAAGTGCTGCAGGTGCTGGCCGACGCGGTCAAGGCGCGCCGCGGCTGAATCTCCGCGCCAAGGGGTCACTGCCATGTCAGACGATCGCCACCGCCGATCCCGCGCGCCGTCGGCCGCGGCGCCGCCTGCTGCTGGCCGCTGGCGGCGGCATCGCCGCTGTGCTGTGGCCACGGCTGGCACTGGCGGCGGCCGCGCCTGCCGCCGATGACCGAGGGCCCGTTCTATCCGTCGCCGGCGTACCGCGCGCGCTCAGCTCGACTGGGATGCCGACCTGACCCGTGTCGACGCGTTCGGCCAGCAGCTGACGCGCCGCGTGCGGCCGGCGAGTGGCTCGACCTGCATGGTCGGGTCGTCGATGCCACCGGGCGGCCGATCGACGGGGCGGTGGTCGAGATCTGGCAATGCGACGTGCACGGCAGCTATCGCCATCCGCGCGGCGCCGGCGCCCGAGGTCGATGCCGGCATTCCAGGGCTTCGGCAGTTCCATCAGCGATGGCGCAAGGCCGCTACCGCTTCCGCACCATCAGGCCGGCGCCCTACCCGGGGCGCACGCCGCACATCCACGTCAAGCTGCGCCATCCGAGCTTCGGCGAACTGACGTCGCAGCTGTTCGTCGCCGGCGAGCCGGCGAATCGCGCGCGACTTCCTGTGGCGCCGGCTGTCGCCGACCCAGCGCGAGGCGGCCGAGATGCGGCTGCAGCGCGCCGCCCCCGGCGCCGAGGTGGCCTGGATCACCGAACGCGACCTCGGCGTCGGCTGACCGGCGCGCGCGTCACCAGGCCAGGCTCGCCTGGCGCACCGTCTCGCCGGCGGGCAGCGGCGGCATGCGCCGCATCAGCACGCCATGCGGCACATAGCCGCGGTGCTCGAGGTTCCAGCCCTCGAGTCGCCTGGGCGTCGCTGAACGGCGCCGGCTGCCACGGCGCCGAGCTGCGCGCACCGATCTGCTCGAGCAGGCGCTCGCAAGCCGGCGGCGTCGAGCCGCTGCGCAAAATCGATCCAGCGCCGCAGCACCGCTGGGTCGCCCCAGGCATCCTCGATCGCCCAGCGCAGCCGCTGCACATCGTCGGGCGTGCGCGCCTGGCGCTGGCCGGTGTCGCCTGCTTCGAGCACGCGTGGCAGCAGCCGATGGAAAAACGCCTGGTAGGCACGGCGCAGCGCCGGCCCGGGCAGCAGCTGTTCGATTGCGCGGCTGCGCGCCGCCCAGCCCGGACGCAGCAACTGGCTGCTGATCGCCGCCTGCAGTGCCTGCACCGGGTTGAGCAGGTACAGCCGCGGCGGCGGCAGCACCAGCATCGGCAGGCGGCAGGCGTCGGCATGGGGCAACGGCTCGACGAAGCTGCACAGGATGGCGATGCGCCACCATGCAGCGGCACCGAGTCCGCCGGTCTCGCGCAGCGGGCGCTCGTCGAAGCGCGATGCGATGCGCAATCGCATCGGCGTAGCGGTAGGCGCCCTTGGCGTGGTTGGCGCGGCTGCTGAGCAGCGCCAGATTGCCAGCCGCATAACCGGCATCGTTGCGCACCCGGTCGATCGACACCGCGCTGTCGCGGCGTCAGGTCGGAAACCAGCGCGACCCGCGTGATCGGACAGTGGCGGACCGCGATGCGACGCAGATAGGCGCGGCGTGACCTGCATCAGCTCGACGCTGCGACCGCGCAGCCAGGCGTGCAGGCGCAGGTGCAGCCAGCGCCTGACTTCGGGCCGCGGCGTCAGCGTCCGCTCGCCGAACGCCGCCTGCCCGGCCAGCAGCCCGTGGCGCAGCGGCGACGGCTGCTGCGCATACGGCGCCGGCGGCTGCGACGCGGTGGCGCGCATAGTCCCAGCCGAGTTCGAAGCCGATGTGCTCGTGCGCGGTCAGGCGGGTCTCGGACCAGGCGGTGTCGGGCGCCGCGGGGACGAAGCTGGTCGACGGACGAGCAGATGCATGGTTCATGGCGGACTCCTGTGGAGCAGGTCGAACCGGGCCGTCGGAACAACCGGCGATGGCAGCCATTGTTCCGGCACTCAGGCTCATGGGTGAGCCAGCATCGATCCAGACAATCAGCCTGCGATCAGGGTTATGCTCTGCACCACTGGCTCACCGCATGAGCCGCTCGCAGGGATCCGATGGACAGGACCGAACGCTTCTACAAGATCGAACTGCTGCTGCGCAACCGCGGCCAGGTCAGCTTCCAGACCCTGCGCGACGAGCTCGTCGGTATCGCCGGCGACGCTCAAGCGCGACCTGCAGTACCTGCGCGACCGCATGGACGCGCCGATCGTCTACGACCGCGCCGACAACGCCTACCGCTTCGCCGCGGCCGGCGGCGGCACGCGCAGCGACCCGGCACGAGCTGCCGGGACTGTGGTTCAGCGAATCGGAGATCCATGCGCTGCTGACGATGCACCAGCTGATGGCCGGACTCGACGACGACGGCGTGCTGGCGCGCCACCTCGCGCCGATGATGGACAAGCTGCAGGGCATGCTCGGCGCCGACGCCGGCCGAGGCGCGTGAGCTGATGCGCCGGGTCAAGGTGATCGGCACCGCCCGCCGGCGCGTGCCGAGCCGCCATTTCGAGCTGCTCGGCAGCGCGCTGATGCAGCGCCGCCGGGTCTGGCTGCGCTACTACAAGCGCAGCGACCGCAGCGAAAGCGTTCGCGAGGTCTCGCCGCAGCGCCTGCTCAACTACCGCAGCACCTGGTACCTGGATGCCTGGTGCCATGCCAGCGACGGGCTGCGCCGCTTCTGCGCTCGATGCGGTGCGCGAGGCGCGCGCGCTGGAGACGCGCGCCCGGCCGGTCGCGCTGAAGGACCTGGAAAGCCAGCTCGATGGCGGCTACGGCATCTACGGCGGCGGGCCCCGGGTGCGCTGGGCGACGCTGGTCTTCGCGGCCGACGCGGCGCAGTGGGTCGCCCACGAGGAATGGCATCCGCAACAGAAGTCGCGCTGGCTGGACGACGGACGCTACGAGCTTGCAGGTGCCGTACAGCGACCCGACCGAGATCGCGATGGACATCCTGCGCCATGGCGACAATGTCCGGGTGACGGGCGACGCCGCCCTGGCGTCGGCGATCGCCGACCGCAGCGAACGCGCCGCCGCACAATACCGGCCGGCAACGACCGCCGGCCGCCCTGGCAGGCGCCGCCCGGCAACTGGAGACATGCGATGAAAGCCACCTGGAACGGCGTCACGATCGCCGAGAGCGACGACACGGTGATCGTCGAAGGCAACCACTATTTTCCGGAGGACAGCCTGAACCGCGCCTACCTGACGTTCAGCAACCACCGCACGGGCTGCGCCTGGAAAGGCCAGGCGCGCTACCACAGCCTGATGGTCAACGGCGAACTGAACGAGAACGCGGTCTGGTACTACCCCGAGCCGAGCGAAGCCGCTGCTGCGATCAAGGGCCGGGTCGCCTTCTGGAACGGCGTCAAGGTCGAGTGAGCGCCAGGGCGGCCGTGTCCGGCCGGCGATGACTGCAGCTGACACCGTCTGCACGCCGGGTGCGATGCACCGACGCCGGCTGCGCGCCATCTGGCGCTCCGCCGGATGGCCGTGCCATGACATGGTCGAGGTCGAACTGCTCGCCGCCGGCTGGATCGAGCGCCTGCGGTCGGCGCTCGGCCACGAGACGCTGCGCGTGACCGACGTCGGCGTGCAGGTGCTGGCGCAGACACTGCAGCGCAACCGCGGCGCGCGCGATGCACACGAGGCGCTGGTCGGCCGGGTCGCCGAATCGATGCTGCGCGCCGGACGCCTGACCTGGCGCGGCCTGAGCCTGCGCGCCCAGCCGGTCGCCGACGGGCCGTGGGTGATGGCGATGCCCGATGTCTACTCGATCCGCCATTCGACCGTCGAGGCCTACCTGCTGCCGACCGTGCACGAGATCAAGGTGCGTCGCGCCGACCTGCTGAGCGACCTTCGCCACGAGGCCAAGCGCGCCTGCTACCTGCAGATGTCGAGCGAGTGCTGGTACGTGCTGGCCGACGGCATCGCCGGTCCGGACGAGATACCGCCCGAGTGCGGCGTGATGATCGCGCACGCCGAGCGCCTCGACGTCGCGCGCCCGGCGCCACGCCGGCCATCGTCGATGACGCTCGGCACCTGGATGGCGCTGGCGCGCTGCAATGCGCTGCCGCCGTGGCATGCCGACGACGATCAGGCGCCGCTCGCCGACTGCAGCGGCTGAAGCCGGCTTCGGCCGCACTTGCCCCGCTTCACCTCACCGGCGCAAAGTCGATCTGGTAGCGCATGCCCTTGTCGCGGTCGTCGAAACGCAGCGCTCGTCCTCCCAGCGATACAGCGTCGTGAAGGCGTCGATCTGCATCGCCCCGTGCATCAGCACGACGTCGAGCGCGTCCGGATGGAGCGTCAGCCGGTAGGCGATGTCGCTGATCCGCACCACGGCCAGGTCGCTGCGCAGCAGCCAGATCTCCACCGCCCCGCACGCCGGCTGTCGAGCGACGCGCCGATCGGATGCACGCACATCCGGCCGACATGCCGGCCCGGCGCCGGCATCGCGCCGGCAGCGTAAGCCGCAGTGGTGGCGGCACCGGCAGCCAGCAGGATGGCGGCTGCGAGCGGGCGCGCCAGCCGACAGGCCCCCTGGTAAATCGCCGATCCGGCCGCACCTGACGCCATCTCCAGTCTCCGCCCCATGACACCGGGAGTCCCGATGAGCAACACCCCAGCCCCGAACTTACCATCATCCGAAGTCGTGCGCTCGCGCAGCGTCGAGCGGCGGTGCGCGGCGAAGCCGCATCTGACGGTGACGGCGTGCGCCTGACGCGGCTGCTGACCCAGCCACTGCAGCGCCGGCTCGACCCGTTCCTGATGCTCGATGCCTTCGGCAGCGACGAGGCGAGCGACTACATCGGCGGCTTTCCGGAGCATCCGCACCGCGGCTTCGAAACCGTCACGCTGATGCTCGAGGGTCGGATGCGCCACCGCGACAGCGTCGGCAACGTCGGCCTGCTCGAGCCGGGCAGCGTGCAGTGGATGACCGCCGGGCGCGGCATCATCCACAGCGAGATGCCCGAGCAGCAGCAGGGGCGCATGGCCGGCTATCAGCTGTGGGTCAACCTGCCCGCGGCCGACAAGCTGTGCCCGCCGGCCTACCGCGACATCGCGCCGGACCAGGTGCCGCGAACTCGCGCTCGACGGACGGCACGCGGGTGCGGGTGATCGCCGGCGCCAGCCATGGTGTCGACGGCGCGGTGACCCGGCCGACCACCGAGCCGCTGGTGCTCGACATCGCGCTCCCGCCGGGCGCGCGGCTTGACGCAGCCGATTGCCGCCGACCACAACGCCTTCCTGCATGTGCGTGCCGGCGCGCTGCTGGTCGACGGCGCCGGAGCCGGCGGTGCGTGAGGACCGCGTCGACGACGGGCGAGATGGCGATCCTGACGACCGATGCCGAGGCCGACGGCGTGATGCTCAGGTGCCGCACGCCGACGCAGGCTTGCCGGTGCACGTGCTGCTCGTGGCAGGTCGTCCGCTCGAACGAGCCGATCGCGCAGTACGGACCCTTCGTGATGAACAGCCGGTCCGAGATCGAGCAGGCGGTGGCCGATTTCCGCAGCGGCATCACTCGCCCGCTGATACTGGCGCCCAACTCACCTCCGGAGACTTCATGCCGCGCACCATCCTCGACGAATCCCGGATGCACCCGGCGATCCGCGACACCGTCGCCAATCTGCACGCCGACATCGTGCACAACGTGCAGGCTGCCACGGCCTGTCGCACCCGGTGCTGGTCGATCGGCATGTCGCGGCAATCCGCTGTGCCGGCGCGCACGCCGGCAGCTCGACGCCGCCGGCCAGCCGCACCACTACCTCGAGTACGGCAGCTACTTCAGCCAATGGCGCCGGCGCAATGCGCTTGAAGATGTGGAGCGGCTGGCCCACCTTTCCGATGGTCTTCGTCAAGGGTTCGCTGTCGGCGGCATGCGATGACCTCGGCCGCCTGATCGCCAGCGGCGAACTCAAGCGCCTGCTCGGCGAGTAGGCGGCCGGCGCTGCATTGCACGCGCCCGCCGGGCGCGCGAATGCAGGCACACTGACGCGCCCCTGTTCCGAACCATCGCCCGCCGGACTGCATGCGAGTTGCCGCTGCCCTGTTGCTGACCCTGCTTGCCTTGGCCTGCCCAGGCGGTGCTCGACGCGGCGCCGTCGGCCTGCCGGCTGCCGGGTATCGCGCAGGCGGTGCAGTGCGGCAGCGTGCAGCGCGCCGCTCGATCCGGCGCGCCCGGACGGCCCGCACATCGAGGTGGCCTACGTCGTGGTGCCGGCGCTGGCGCGCGACAAGCATCCCGATCCGGTGCTGCTGCTCGCCGGCGGGCCGGGTCAGAGCGCGATCTCGGTGGCGCCGTCGGTGCTGCCGCTGCTGGCCCGGCTGAACCAGCGGCGCGACCTCGTCTTCATCGACCAGCGCGGCACCGGCCGCTCGGCCCGGCTCGACTGCGACGCTGCCGGACGAGCGCCGCTCGGCGCGCCGCTGGCGCCGCTGCAGCGCAGCGAGTGGCTGGCGGCCTGCCGCGAGCAGCTGGCCGCCCTGCCGCAGGTCGGCTCGCTCGACGGCCTGCGCCACTTCACGACCACGCCGGCGATGCACGATGTCGAGGCGGTGCGGCGCGCGGCTGGGTGTCGCGCAGTGGAACCTGATCGGCGTCTCGCTACGGCACCCGCGCCGCACTCGAGCTGCTGCGCCTGCATCCGGCGATCGTGCGCCGCGCGGTGCTCGACGGTGTCGCGCCGCCCGACATGGCGCTGCCGGCCAGCTCGGCGCTCGACAGCCGCGCCGCGCTCGACGCGGTCTTCGCCGCACTGCCGCGCCGACACGGCGTGCGCCGCGCGCCACCCGCGCCTGCGCGCAGGACTGGGAACGTCTGCTGGCCGGCCTGCCGAGCACCGATCGCAGCTGCGCGATCCGCGCGACGGCGCGTGCGCACGATGCGAGCTGACCGCAAGCCGATCTGCTCGCCGCCGTGCGCGCGCCGCTGTACCTGCCGACGCTCGGCTCGGCGCTGCCGGCGGCCATCGCGGCGGCCGCGCGAGGGCCGCTTCGAGCCGCTGGCGGCGCTGGCGACCATGATCGCGCCACACCCCGGCCGCAAGGCGCGCGACGGCATCGCCGATCGGCATGCACTTCTCGGTGATCTGCTCGGAGGACTTTCCCGCATCAGCGCTCGCGAACCGGCCGCCGGGCGCGGCCAACGCCGACGCGTCCACGCTGTACGCCGAGGTCTGCGCCGACTGGCCGCGCGCAGCCGTCGATCCCGGCGTTCTACCGCGTCGGGCCGAGCCCGGCGCCGCTGCTGCTGCTCAGCGGCGGGCTCGATCCGGTGACGCCGCCGCGCCACGCGGCGCGCGTCGCGGCGCGTCTCGGACCGAATGCGACCCACCGCGTGGTGCCGAACGCCGGACACGGCGTGTGGCCGATCGGCTGCATGCGCGATGTCGTGACGCGCTTCATCGATGCGGCCGATGCGCAGGCGGCGCTCGCCGTCGACAGCCGCTGCGCCGAGTCGATCCCGCGACCGGCGCCGTTCCTGCCCGCGACGCCGGCGCGGCTCGATGATCCGGATCGAGCACCTGTCGCCAAGTCCTTCGGCTCGGCGTCGGCGCGGCGCGAGCGCGCCGCTTGCGGCACGCTGCGGCACGCTGACCGGCGCGCCGCGCCGGCGCGCGTCGACGCGGTGCGCGATGTCAGCCTGCATCGCGGCCGACGGCGCGATCACCGGCCTGCTCGGGTCCGAACGGCGCCGGCAAGACGACCACGCTGCGCATGCTCGCCGGCCTGATCGTTCCCGATCGCGGGCACGATCCACGTCGACGGGATCGACGTCGTGCGCGAGCCGCGGCGGGCCCGGTCGCGCCTGGGCGTGCTGTCCGATGCGCGCGGCCTGTATCCGCGCCTGACCGCGCGCGAGAACATCGTCTACTTCGCACGCCTGCACGGGCTGGCGCGCGAGGCCGCCGAAGCGCGCGCCGAGACGCTGGGCGAACTGCTCGAGATGAAGCCCCTGCTCGACCGTCGCACCGCCGGCTTCAGCCAGGGCGAGCGGATGAAGACCGCGCTGGCGCGCGCCCTGGCGCACGATCCGGATCACATCGTGCTCGACGAGCCGACCAACGGCCTGGACGTGCTGGCCACGCGCGCCCTGCGCGAGATCCTGCGCCGCCTGCGCAGCGCCGAGGGCGGCCGCAAGTGCATCGTGATCTCGACCCACATCATGCAGGAGGTCGAGCGGCTGTGCGACCACGTCGTGGTCGTCGCCGACGGCCGCAGCGTCGCGCACGGGCACGGTCGCCGAACTGCTCGCCCGCACCGCGCGGGCACGACTTCGAGCAGGCCTTCGTGCAGCTGGCGTTCGGTGCCGGCGCCGCATGAGACCGCTGCGCGCCGCGATCGAGGTCTGCCGCAAGGAGCTGGTCGACGCCCTGCGCGACCGGCGCACGCTGCTGGTCGTGCTGCTGTCGGGCGTGCTGCTCGGGCCGGCGGTGCTGATCGCGCTGTCCGGCCTGGTCGCCGGACTCGAGGAGAAGTGCCGAGCAGCGCCGGGTGCTGATCGACGGCATCGCGCATGCGCCGACGCTGGTCAATTTCCTGCAGCGCCAGACCTTCGAGGTGCGCGGCACCGCCGGCCGACTACGAACGCCAGCTGCGCGAATCGACGCTGGCCCTGCCGGTGCTGCGGATCGGCGCCGATTTCGAGCCGCTGCTGCAGCACGGGCTGCTGCCGCGTGTCGACTCGTCGGCGACAGCGCCAATCGCCAGGCCGGCGCGGCGCAGGCACGGCTGCAGCGGCTGCTCGGCGCCTTCGATCAGGAGCGTGCCGCGCTCGCCCTGGCGCTGCGCGGCGTCGCGCCGAGCCTGCTGCAGGTGATCGACGTCGATCGTGGTCGACCTCGCGCCGGCGCAGGCACGCGCCGTCCAGGTCACCGGCATGCTGCCGTTCTTCGTCATCATGGCGGTGCTGTATGGCGCGTTGAATGCGGCGCTCGACACCACCGCCGGCGAACGCGAACGCGGCTCGCTCGAGCCGCTGCTGATGAACCCGGCGCCGCGGCTGGCGCTGGTGACCGGCAAGTGGGGCGCGGTCGGCGCTGCGTCGCGATGCTGATCGCGCTGCTGAGCAGCTTCTCGTTCCTGCCGGCGCAGCTGCTGCTGCGCAGCGAATCGATGCAGGCGCTGTTCCAGTACGGCTGGCGCGAGGCGCTGCAGTTCCTGGCCATCCTGCTGCCGCTGGCGGCGGCGCTGTCGGCGGTGCTGATGGCGGTGGCGATCCGCTGCCGCAGCTTCAAGGAGGCGCAGGCGAGCAGCACGCTGGTGGTGCTCGGCGTTTCGCTGCTGCCGCTGGTCGCGATCTTCAACCAGGAAGGCGATGCGCCGTGGTACGCATGGGCACCGGCGCTGGCCCAGCATGCGCTGATGACCGAGGTGCTCGAAGGGCGAGCCGGCTCGGCGTCGCGCAGTTGCTGATTCCGTGGCGGTTGCCGGCGTCCTGACCGTTGCGTCGCCTGCTGTTCGTGGCGCGACTCGCTGCGCCAGGCGGCGGTGCGCTAGAGCGGATTCGAGTGACCGGGCGAGCACCTCTTCGGATGCCGGCTGCAGCCGACCTGCAATGGCGCTGCGAGCGGCTCGAGCACCTCGGCGCCGCTCGCCTGGCACCGGATCATGCGCGCTCGCCAGCAGGTGTTCGTGGTCGAGCAGCAGTGCATCTACCTCGATGCCGACGCAGCCGACGAACGGGCGTGGCACCTGTGCGCCTGGTCGCCGGACGGTGAACCGGCCGCCTGCGCGCGCATCGTCGATCCGGGCGTCAAATATGCCGAAGCGTCGATCGGCCGCGTCATGACGGCTGCGGCATGCGCGCGGAAGCGGCCTCGGGCGCGAGCTGGTGGGCCATGCGCTCGGCCGGTGCGCGTTGCTGCATCCCGGTCAGGCGATGCGCATCTCGGCCCAGCTGCGGCTGCAGCGCTTCTACGCCGGCTTCGGATTCGTCGCTGTCGGTGCACCCTACCTGGAGGACGACTGCCGCACATCGAGATGCTGCGCGACCCCGACACCGGCACCGCCGAGCAGCGCTGAGCAGCCGGTCGGTCGGTTCAACGCGGGCCCGGCGGCAGGCCGGAGGCGTCGAAGCGGGAAACCGTCGGCACCGCCGGATAAGCCGGCAGGCGGCGTGGCAGCAGCGATTCGACCAGGCGCGCGATCTCGTCCGGTGGACAGGGCTTGGCCACGAACGCGTCCATGCCCGCTTCGAGCGCGATGCGCGACGACTGCGCGGATGCATTGGCCGAGATGCCGACGATCGGAACCGGCCGCAGGCCATGCGCCTTCTCGTGCGCACGGATGCGTCGCGCCGCGGTCGGTCCGTCGACATGCGGCATGTCCCAGTCCATCACGATCAGGTCGGGCATCGCATCGCGGCGCAGCACCCGATCGAGCAGGACACGGCCGTTGGCATATTCGTCGACGTTGCAGCCGATGCGCCGCAGCACCGATGCACAGACCAGGCTGCTGGTGACATCGTCGTCGGCGATCGCGACCGTGTGCCCGGTGCCGAACGAGGTCCGGGCCGCGGTTGTCGCCGGCAGCGCGGTCAGCGGCTCGGCGACCGGCAGCGGCTGCTCGCAGACCGGCAACGGGATCGAGAAGGTGAAGGTCGAACCGTGGCCGAGCTGGCTGCGGCAGACGACGTCACCCCCCATGGCATTGGCCAGCTGGCGGGCGATCGCCAGTCCCAGCCCGACCCCCTCCGGGCGTGCCGCCGGCCGGTGACTGCCCTGGGTGAAGATCTCGAAGACCCGCACGATCTCGTCCGGCGCGATGCCGGGGCCGGTATCGGAGATCGCGAACTCGACCTGCTCGCTGCCGGGCGGGCGACTGACCGTCAGTCCGACCCGCCCGCCGAGCGGCGTGAACTTGAAGGCATTGCCGAGCAGGTTGTTCAGCACCTGCGCGATCCGCACCGCATCGCCCCTCACCCGGGTTCCGATGTCGCCCGCCGTCTCGATCGTGAACTGGATGCCGGACTCGTCGGCACGGTTCTGGTAGGTAGCGCTCAGCAGGTCGAGCTGGCGCAGCAGGTCGAACGGTTCGACCACCAGGTCGAGCCGGCCCGACTTGATCATCGAGATGTCGAGCAGGTCGTTGACCATGCGCTGCAGGTGCTCGCCCGCCTCCTCGATCAGCCCGAGCCGGAAATGCAGTGTCGCGTCGCCACGCGGCACCTCGTTCTGCGTCAGCCGGGTCAGGCCGAGGATGCCGTGCAGCGGCGTGCGCAGTTCATGGCTCACGACGGCGAGAAACTGGTCCTTCGCCGAGCTGTGCGTCCGCGCGAGCTCGAGCGCCTCGGCCCGCTCCTGCGAGATCCGCTCGGTCGTGATGCGCAGCCGGAATACCTCGTCCATCCGCCGCTCGGAACGGCGCGCGGTGGCGAGCAGCAGCAACAGGAAGATCGCGACGCCGACACCACCGAGCAGGCCGATCTGGTCGCCGCGCAGGAAGTGCGCGATCGCCACCGGGCGCGATCATCGGAACCACATAGGCAGCGGTTGCCCAGAACCGGATCTGCAGGCCGAAGGTCGCCACCGATGCGACACAGCACAGCACCGCCGTGATGAAGGTCGTCAGTTCGACCGCCTGCGGCACCAGCGCCGCGCCGCCGATGCCCCACACCGCGCCGTCGACGGCGAGCAGCAGCGTGGTGTCGCGCATCCACCGCCGATGGTCGGGCGAACGCGTGTGCCGGTAGGCGAACGAATGGGCGATCCGCGCCACCGCGACCGCGATCTTGACCTTGATCCAGGCGTCGATCCATTCCGGATGGATCACCGCGCCGAGCGCGCCCTTGCCGCAGGTGGTAGGCCAGGAAGACGGCAAAGGCGGTCGCAGCCAGGGTGCCGATCGAGGTGTGCAGCAGCAGCAGGCGCAGTTGCTCGGCCGAGACGGCCGACGCCACGTCGGATTCGGTGGGTGTCGCCGACGCGGTCACCGGCTTCACGACCGCACCTGCCTTGACGGCGCCGATCGGCCGTCGCGGCGGCGCAGATCAGCCCTGTGCAGCGCCGCCGCGACACGACGCACCGGGCGCAACGGCGTCATGTGCAAAGCGAGCCCATTGGGTATGCTCCTTCGAGCCGTATCGGGAGTGCGACTGAATCGGACCCCAGTTCAATGAATCCGGGGCGGGCGCGCGTCGATACAGTCGACAACAAGTCCAACACCAACCCGAATCCGAGAACCATCCGATGAGTGTCCACACACTGAATTTCACCGTCGGCCTGGCGGCCAGCGAACAGGATCTGCATGACGTCTGCGAACTGCGCTCCGAGGGCATACGGGCACCACCTGCCGCACCTGCAGGACGCGCTGAAACGACCTGACGCGATCGACACCGATCCGGCGACCGCGATCTTTCTGTGCCGCGACAAGGCCACAGGCGTGGCGGTCGGAACCGCGCGCGTGCAGACCAGCCGCCGCCTTGAACTGTCGATCGAGCGCTGTGCCGAGACGCCAGCGCGGCTGCGCACGCAGGACCGGGCCGAAATCGCGCGCCTGTCGGCGCGGCGCGGTGCGGATCCGCTCGTCAAGCTGGCGCTCTGGAAGGCCTCGTACCTGTTCTGCCAGGCGAGTCAGGCCCGCTGGCTCGTCATCGGCGCGCGCAGCGAGGCGCTGGTGCGGCAATACCAGCGCCTCGGCTTCACGCGACGTGCATGGCGACGACCGCATGGTGCCCTGGACTATGCCGGCAATGTTCCGCACCGCATCCTCGTTCTCGATATCGCGACGGCCGAACGCACCTGGTACGCCGGCAACAATTCGCTGTACGCCTTCATGATCGAAACCACCCACCCGGACATCCGCCTGTTCGGTGCACCGGCCTACACTCGCACCGCGGCCGAAGGAGCAACCCGGATCGAACCGGCCGACGCCCTGCCATGACCGGCGATCAGTGATCCTGGCCACTGCCTGCGGCGTGGCGCAGAAGCTGGAACAGATCATCCGGGCAGTCGATGCCCTCGTCGGCACAGATGCTGCGAAACTGCTCGATGCGCTCGTCCAGGCTCAACGGCCCGGCGGCCGGTGCCGAACTGCGGAACAGCGACACCAACGCCGCTGCCTGGCGGGCGGCAATCTCGCGTTTCCAGTCGCCGAGGATCTTGATCTGCGTGAAGGACGAGGCGTCGCGCGAACTCGTCCGGCAGCCGCACGCAACCCGCAGCCGCTTCCCAGTCGGCATACAGCCCCTGGGCCGGCAGGAAGAAGGCGTCGGCGTCGATCTCGTCGTAGCGGGTGTTGCTCAAGGTTCGCTCCTTCGGCGGGGACGGTGTCTGCCGGACAGCGGCGGCAGAATGATCAACAAGTGGGCCCCGGCTGCCGACTCGCCAGTGCCTCGCAGTCTTATCGACTATGGGCATCCCAACTGTAGGAAGCAATCCCGGAGGCTGCCGGCATTGCCTCTCCTCAACCGCGTGGAGTCGGACCCCCGGGCGACGCCGCCGTTCCGTTGATCGGCGACGTGTCTCGCTCGAGCGCAGCCAGCCAGCGCATCGCATGCAGCTGCGAGTCGCCGCACATCTCGGCGTACAGGCTGCAGACTGGAACAGACCGCGGGCCGGGCAGGCTGACCAAACAGCAGGCAGCGCCCGCCGGCGTCGAGCTGGACACAGCGCACGCCCGCAGCCTTTCCGCCAGGGTGTCCTGGGATCGAACTTGAAATGGACGGCGCGATACAGCATGCAGCGCACCCAACGCGACATTGCATTGGCTGCATTGTGCCGCGTCAGGCGCCGAAAAGCCAACCCGCCCGCATACCCGACCCAAGCGCTTCCAAGACCCGGCCGCCGACTTCGTTGCCCTGGCTGCCTACAATCACCGTTTGCCCAAAAATCAGGCAGCAGCATGCTCTTTCCTACTCATTTCGATGTGATCGTGGTCGGCGGCGGCCACGCCGGTACAGAGGCCGCGCTGGCAGCCGCTCGCATGGGCTGCGCCACGCTGCTGCTGACGCACAACATCGAGACGCTTGGGGCAGATGAGCTGCAATCCGTCGATCGGCGGGATCGGCAAGGGTCATCTGGTGAAGGAGATCGATGCGCTGGGCGGCGCGATGGCACAGGCGACCGATGAGGCGGGAATCCAGTTCCGAATTCTCAACAGCTCCAAGGGGCCGGCGGTGCGAGCCACCCGCGCGCAGGCGGACCGGGTGCTCTATCGCGCCGCCATCCGGCGCCGGCTCGAGAACCAGCCCGGCCTGTGGCTGTTCCAGGGCGCCTGCGATGATCTGACCGTCGAGGGCGGGCGGGTCACCGGCGCCGTCACGCAGCTTGGCGTCCAATTCGCCGCCCGCAGCGTGGTGCTGACGGCCGGGACGTTCCTCGACGGGCGGGTGCATGTCGGACTGCAGAATCATGCGGCCGGGCGTGCCGGCGACCCGCCGGCGCAGCGTCTGTCGGCCCGGCTGAAGGAGCTGGCATTGCCTCAGGGTCGGCTGAAGACCGGCACACCGCCGCGAATCGACGGCCGTAGCATCGACTTCAGCGTGCTGACGATGCAGCCCGGCGACGGCATGGCCGGCGCCGATGGGAGCCCTGCTGGCGTTCCGGTTCCGGTCTTCAGCTTTCTCGGTGACGCCTCGCAGCACCCGGATCAGCTGCCGTGCTGGATCACGTCGACCAATGCTCGTACCCACGAGATCATCCGCGGCGGCTTCGACCGCAGTCCGATGTTCACCGGCGTCATCGGTGGCGTCGGCCCGCGCTACTGCCCGAGCATCGAGGACAAGGTAAACCGGTTTGCCGACAAGGATGCGCATCAGATCTTTCTCGAGCCGGAAGGGCTGACCACCAACGAGTTCTATCCGAACGGCATTTCGACCAGCCTGCCATTCGATGTCCAACTGGCGGCGGTGCGCTCGATGCGCGGACTCGAACAGGCGCACATCCTGCGTCCGGGCTACGCGATCGAATACGACTATTTCGATCCGCGCGAATTGAAGTCGAGCTTCGAAACGCGGGCAATCGGAGGGCTGTTCTTTGCAGGACAGATCAATGGCACCACCGGCTACGAGGAAGCCGCCTCTCAGGGACTCTTTGCCGGGATCAATGCAGCCCTCCAGATTCGCGGCGAATCGCCCTGGCTGCCGGCACGCGATCAGGCCTACCTCGGTGTGCTGGTCGATGACCTGATCACCAAGGGCGTCAGTGAGCCCTACCGCATGTTCACCAGCCGGGCAGAATTCCGACTTCAGCTGCGCGAAGACAACGCCGATCTCCGCCTGACTGAGATCGGACGTGACCTGGGATTGGTCGACGATGCGCGCTGGGCGGCCTTCAGCCGCAAGCGCGACGCTGTTTCACGTGAAACAGAGCGGTTGCGATCGCTGTGGGTCAGGCCGCAGACGTTGCCACCGGCCGACGCCGCCGCCCTGCTTGGCCGCGCGCTGGAGCACGAATATTCCCACGCCGACCTGCTGCGTCGCCCGGGTGTCGATTTCGACACCTTGGAGCAAATCGGTCGCATTGCCAACCCGGAGTCGGCGCCCTGCCGTCAGTCTCTGCGGGATGAGCTGGGATGCTCGGTCGCGGACGCGGTGATCGAACAGGTGGAGATCGCCGTCAAGTATGCCGGCTACATCTCCAAGCAGATCGATGACGTGGCACGTGCCGCGCAGCTTGAGCACTTGAAGCTGCCGCCCGACCTCGACTATGCCAGCGTCACCGCGCTCAGTTATGAAGCCAGGCAGAAGCTGGCCCACCATCGCCCGGAGACGCTCGGACACGCGTCGCGCCTCTCGGGCATCACCCCTGCCGCCATCTCTCTGCTGCTGGTTCACCTGAAAAAGGGGCGATTCCGCGACGGTGTTCGTGATTCGGACGCAGCGACGAAGGACCAGCCAGTCGGACAACATGCTGCCTGAAGACGCTCGGCGCCGGATTGTCAATGGCGCGGGCAGCCTTGGAACCCAGCTCGACGATGAGCAGGTCGACCGCCTGCTTGCGCACCTGCTGATGCTGCAGAAGTGGGGCCAGGTATACAACCTGACGGCCCTGAAGGATCCGTCTGCGATGCTGCAGCAGCACCTGCTGGACAGTCTGGGGTTGATAGCTCCGCTGCGTCGCCACCTGGGCTCGGCAGGGCAGGCTCGTCTTCTCGACGTGGGCAGCGGAGCCGGTTTTCCGGGCCTGACCGTTGCCACCGCGGCGCCGGAGATCAGCGTGGTGTGCGTCGACAGCGTCGGCAAGAAAGTCGGCTTCATGCGCCAAGTCATTGGCGAATTGAAACTCGCCAATGCCCGGGCTGATCAAGGGCGCATCGAACTGCTGGCGCCGGCTGCAGCCCAGGTGATCACTTCGCGCGCGTTTGCCTCCTTGTTTGATTTTGTCACGCTGACCCGTCGGCATCTGGCGCCGGGCGGCTGCTGGGTGGCGATGAAAGGCGTCGTACCTGATGCAGAAATCGAGGCGCTGCCTGCTGATGTGGCTGTGTTTCACGTGGAACAAGTAGCGGTGCCGGGACTGGACGCAGCGCGGTGCCTGGTCTGGATGCGCGCAGCCGGCTGAGAGCGTGTTCGGGATCACCGACTATCCTGCACTCGTCCTGGCGACGCTGGTGTTTCTGGCACTGCCCGGACCAGGCACCCTGGTCCTGCTCACCTCTACCGGCCACGGCGGTTGGCGAGCCGGCGCAGCCGCCACAGCCGGGCTGATGGCCGCGGATCAGATCCTGCTCTGGCTCGCGGTCGGCGGGGTGGCCGCCGCCCTCGCGCTGCGCCCGGCTGTGTTGACCGGGCTGCAGTTCGTCGGTGCGGCCTATCTTGGCTGGACCGGCTTGCGCCTGATGTTCGACACCTCCGAGCCGTCGCCGGTGCTGCGCATCCACCGCGGCCACCACGCGCGCCAGGCATTCCTGATCACCTTGCTGAACCCGAAGGCGCTCATTTTCTACATGGCCTTCCTGCCGCTGTTTGTCGATCCGATGCGCCACCGCGGGTCGGTGACATTCGCTGCGATTGCGCTCACGATCGCCGTCATCACCGCCGCCTACTGCCTCACCCTGTGCGCTGTTGCAGGCCGGCTTGCTGGCTGGTTCGAGAGCCGGCCGGCGGCCGGCCGATGGCTGCGCCGAGGGGCCGGCGCGACGCTGATCGGTTTTGGCGTTCGCCTGCTCGGCTGAGCACGGGTGGAACGCCGGCGATAATCGGGTTCGCTCCGCCGCGAACAGAGGCCTTCCGGCCCAGTTTCATCAACCACCTCGCCAGAAGCCCGATCGCACGGACCGCAGGCTCTCCCACCCATGGCCCGAATCTTCTGCATCGCAAACCAAAAAGGCGGCGTCGGCAAGACGACGACGACCGTGAACCTGGCGGCCGGGTTGGCGGCGGTCGGTCAGCGCGTGCTGGTGGTCGACCTCGACCCGCAGGGAAATGCCACCATGGGTTCCGGCATCGACAAGCGTGATCTCGAAACGACCGTCTACGACGTCCTGCTCGGCAGCGCGACGATTGCCGAAGCGGGCCGCTTCAACCCCAAGGTGGGGTATCAGGTGGTGGGTGCGAACCGGGAACTGGCGGGCGCGGAAGTCGAACTCGTCGACCTCGAGCGACGCCACCTTCGCCTGAAGGACGCGGTGGCCACTGTCAACGAAGACTACGATTTCGTGCTGATCGACTGTCCCCCCTCGCTCAGCCTGCTGACGCTGAACGGCCTGTGCTGCGCACACGGCGTGATCGTTCCGATGCAATGCGAATATTTCGCGCTGGAAGGGCTGTCCGACCTGGTCAACACGATCAAGCAGGTCCATGCCAACCTCAACCCGGACCTCCAGATCATCGGCCTCCTGCGCGTGATGTTCGACCCCCGCATCACGCTGCAGCAACAGGTGAGCGATCAGCTGAAGACCCACTTCGGTGACAAGGTCTTCGACAGCGTGATCCCGCGCAATGTGCGCCTCGCAGAGGCCCCGAGCTACGGCCTGCCCGGTGTGGTGTTCGATCCGGCGTCGAAGGGCGCCGTTGCATTCAAGCAGTTCGCCGCCGAAATGGTCCGGCGCATCGAACACCTGCGGCCGACCCGTCCGCCCGCCGCCCCCTCCGACACAGCGCCGCCGCTCGCATCCTGAGCACCGGCGCCACGGATCGGCGCATCGGCGTCACAGCCCGAGCGCTTCGTCCAGCCCGAGGTGGATGTTCATCGCCTGCACCGCGGCACCGCTGGCGCCTTTTCCGAGGTTGTCGAGGCGCGCGATCAGCATCGCCTGTTCGTCATTGGCAAAGACGAACAGATCGACCCGGTTGGTGTCGTTGCAGCCCTGGACGTCGAAGAAGCCTTCGCGCAACGTCTGCGGATCCGACAGCGGCATCACCTGGATGAAGCGCTCACCGTCGTAGCGCTGCACATAGGCCTCGTGCAGCGCCTGGCCGGTGGTCCCGGCCGGCAGATCGGCCAGCGCGAGCGGAATCGACACCGCCAGGCCCTTGTAGAACGGGCCGACGATCGGCATGAAGATCGGCGCGCGCGTCAGCCCGCCATGGCGCGTCATCTCCGGGATGTGCTTGTGCGACAGACCCAGCGCATACGGCCGCGGAGCATTCAGGACCGCCTCGCCGCCCGCCTCGTACTGCTCGATCATCTTCTTGCCGCCGCCCGAATAGCCGGTGATCGACGTCGCGGCCAGCGTCAGGCCAGGCCCGATCAGTCCGGCGTCGCTGAGGGGACGTGCCAGCAGGATGAAGGCGCTGGCATGGCAACCCGGATTGGCAATGCGCTTGCTGGCCCGCAGCTTGTCGCGCTGGTCGGGGGCGAGTTCCGGCAGGCCGAAGGCCCAACCCTCGGCGATGCGGTGCGCGGTGCTCGCATCGATCAGGCAGGTGTTCGGGTTGTCGACCATCGCGGCCGCCTCGCGCGAGGCGGCGTCCGGCAGACAGAGGAAGGCGACATCCGCCGCATTCAGCAGCCGCGCCCGTTCGGCCGGATTCTTGCGCTCGTCGGCGGCAATGCGCAGGACCTCGACATCGCTGCGCTGTGCGAGGTACTCGTTGATGCGCAAGCCGGTGGTGCCCTCCTGGCCATCGACAAATACACGGTAGCGGCTCATCGGATCTCCTTCTCGGTCAATCCCGCAGCATAAGCCAGCGTCGGCCGCTGCCGGCACGGTGCCCGGCGATGAATGGCTTGGCCCCGGCCAGATCCACGGTCGCTCCGCGGCGCGCCGCCGGACGACCTGCACCTGTCAAGAATCTCAGAGCCTTCAACACGGAGAAACGGAGGGGACGGAAGGCCACGGAAAGCCGCAGGGAAGTCGATTCCTCCGTGATCCTCCATTCCATCCGGACCTGTTCTCGCCCCCGCCGGAGATCGTGGACCCTTCAGCGTCAGCCCGCGCGAGCCGCCCGCGCGTCCGATCGCGGACAATCGCCGCCATGGTGACCAAGAAACCCAAGGGACTCGGACTCGGCCTCGAAGCACTGCTCGGCCCGCGCGTGAAGGAAACCGGCGCGCCGGCGGTTGCCGGTGCAGCCGCCGACACCACCCCTTCAGCGCTGAAGCTGAGCCAGCTCCAGCCTGGCCGCTACCAGCCGCGCACCCGCATGGACGAGGGGTCGCTGTACGAGCTGGCCGAAAGCATCAAGGCCCAGGGCATCATGCAGCCGATCCTGGTGCGTCCGGTCGGGCCGGCCGCCGACCGGCGCTACGAGATCATCGCCGGCGAGCGCCGCTTCCGTGCCGCCGGCCTGGCCGGGCTCGACGAGGTGCCGGTGCTGGTCCGCGAGGTGCCCGACGAATCCGCCGCCGCGATGGCGCTGATCGAGAACATCCAGCGCGAGGATCTCAATCCGCTCGAGGAGGCACAGGGTCTGAAGCGATTGACCGACGAGTTCGGCCTGACCCATGAACAGGCGGCGCAGGCGGTGGGCCGCTCGCGCAGCGCGGCCAGCAACCTGCTGCGGTTGCTGAACCTGGCCGAACCGGTCCAGCAGATGCTGATGGCGGGCGACATCGACATGGGTCACGCGCGGGCCCTGCTGCCCCTCGAGGGCGCCCAGCAGATCCTGCAGGCCACCGAGATCGCCTCGCGCAAGCTCAGCGTCCGCGAGGCCGAGAAGCTGGTGGCCCGGACCGCCGGCAACGGTCGCCAGCGTCCGCCATCCTGCGCTCGCGCAACGAACCGGCGCGCGACATCCTGCGCATCGAACAGGAGCTTTCCGACGCGTTGACGGCACCGGTGCAGATCCGGATCCGCAAGCGCGGCAAGCACGGTGAACAAGGCGAGGTGTCGATCGGTTTCGCCTCGCTCGACGAGCTCAACGGCCTGCTCGAGCGGCTCGGTCTGCCGCCGCGCTGACCCTGCGACCCCGACGCCGCCGATGCGCGGCAGGTGTCATCCTTCGGTCAGCATCTCGAGGAATCGCTTGCGCCACCAATGGATGTCGAACTCGCGGATCTGTTCCAGCATGCGGCCGTGCCGGATCCGCCGCTCCTCCAGCGGCATCTGCAGTGCGGCCTGGATCGCCTCGGCCGTGGCCTGGGTGTCATACGGGTTGACCTGCAGCGCGTCGGAAAACTGCTCGGCCGCGCCGGCGAAGCGCGACAGAACCAGCACCCCCGGATCGGCCGCCGTCTGCGAGGCGATGAACTCCTTGGCCACCAGGTTCATGCCGTCGCGCAGCGGTGTCACCAGCCCGACCCGCCCGGCACGGAACAAGCCGGGCAGCTTCTTGCGCGCCACGGTGCGGTGGATGTAGCGGATCGGCATCCAGTCGATCTCGCCGAAGTCTCCGTTGATCGCGCCGCACAGCCCTTCGAGCTCGCGCCGGATGTCGTTGTAGGCCTCGACGTCCTCGCGCGAGGGCGACGCCACCTGGACCAGGGTGGCACTGCCTCGGTTATCCGGGTAGCGCTCGAGCAGGTGTCGGAAGGCACGGATGCGGTGCGGCAGCCCCTTCGAATAATCGAGCCGGTCGACACCGACCAGCAACTGGCGGTGCGCAAACTGCTCGCGCATGCTCTGCTGCATCTCGCGCGCCTCGGGCCCATCGGCCAGCGCCGCGAATTCGTCGACATCGATGCCGATCGGAAACGATTCCGCGCGCAGGCTGCGACCATAGGCGATCAGCCGTCCCTCGGCATCGATCTCGGCAGGCGCCTCGCTGCTCAGGTAGCGATGCAGGTGATTCAGGTCGGTCTGGCTCTGCACACCGACCAGGTCATAGGCGAACAGGGCGCGCATCAGCCATTCGTGGGCCGGCAGCGCCGACAGGATCTGCGGCGGCGGCAGCGGGATGTGCAGAAAGAAGCCGATGCGCTGCTTGCAGCCGAGCGCACGCAGTTCGGCGGCCAGCGGGATCAGGTGGTAGTCGTGGACCCAGATCACGTCGTCGGGTCGCAGCAGCGGCAGCAGCTTGTGCGCGAACAGCCGATTGACCCGCCGGTAGCCGTCGATGAAACCGGCGTCGAAGTCGGCCAGATCGAGTCGGTAATGGAAGACCGGCCACAGCACACCGTTGGCATAGCCGAGGTAGAAGGCCTGGTGATCCTCGCTCGTCAGGTCGATGGTTGCCAGACTGACACCCCCGGCCTTGTGCACATGGACCGGACTGTCGCTGCCATCGTGCTCCGGACCGGCGGGATCGACGACGTGGCCGCTCCAGCCGAACCACAGCCCGCCTGAGCGCGACAAGGCATCGCCGAGCGCCACTGCGAGTCCGCCCGCCGCGGTCTTGCGCGGGTCGGCCACCCGGTTGGAAACCACCACCAGCCGACCGGCCATCAGGGCTGCCCCTCGAACGATGTCGGCAGCTGACAACCGGCGCCGCGCAGTGGGAAATTCAGGTCCATCACGATCTTCTCCTGGGGTTGTGGGGGTCAGCGTCTGGGCGCGTCGGCCAGCACCTTGTCGATCCATTGCAGCACGGCCGCCGGGCCGCTGAGCCGGTGCCGGGCGACCGTATCGCCTGCGCCGACCTTCACCGCGATGCCGCCGAGCGCCTGCACGACATCGAAACCTGCCTCGTCGGTGACGTCGTCGCCGAAGAAGTACGGCAGGCGCTGCGAGAACGGCAGCTGGCCCAGAAAGGCCAGCAGGGCGGCGCCCTTGTTGGCGGAGGCAGGCTTCAGCTCGAGGACCTTCTTGCCGCGCATCAGCTTCATGTCGGGCAGTTCGCGTTCAGCCGTCGCCATTGCCGCGATGCAGTCGACCTCGCGGTCGTCGGCACCGCGGTAGTGCAAGGCGAGTGCAGCCGGCTTGCGCTCGAGCAGCAATCGCGGATCGGCATCGACCATCGGTTGCAGCCGGGCCGCAACCGCGTCCAGTCCAGACGACCTGCAGTCGGGTGTAGCGCCCATCGGGATCGCGCCGCTCCGAGCCATGGACACCGGCCACCGGGAGGATCCGGGGAGCCAGCCAGTGGTCGATCTGGCTGATCGGACGCCCCGATAGCACGGCCACCGCACCATCGAAGCGATCCGCCAGCTCGGCCAGGCGGGTCGGCAACGCGGGCGGCACGATCACCAGGTCGGGGCGGGCGGCGAGTTCGATCAGCGTTCCGTCGAAGTCGAAGAACAGCGCGCAGCCGGGACCGGGCAGGGTGGGTTCGATCATGACCCCGACGATAGCCGATGCCGCGCCGGCCCATTTTCCGCCACCGATCGAGCAGCCTGCAGGCATCGCGTTTTCCCTCGCATTCCCCGTCGGCGCGAGCGGCAACTGCAGCGTTGTAAGCTGGCCCTGGCGAACTTTCAAAAGCACCCGCAATCGAACCCGAAAGCCCATGCGTCGCCCACTGCCTGCAACCAGGGGCATGCTATTTGCGTAAGGGAAGTCACGACATTGGCGGTCCGGATCCGGGCTTATCCGGAGACCGCGACCGAGTCAGATGAACCAAGCTTGACCGTCACAGGCTGATGTGAAGGAAAGCTCTGATGGAGCCCTGAAGTCAAGGACTCCATCAGAACTTCCCCGACATGGACGTGCCGCTGCCGCCGTCCTGTCGCCTCCAAACGAAGGAGCTCAGCATGGACGTCATCAGCCATTTCGCAGCCCGATACGAACGCACCCGAGAAGAGGAGCTCTCGCTCGAAGAGTATCTGGCCGAGTGCAAGCGCAACCCGATCGCATATGCCTCCGCCGCCGAGCGCATGCTGCAGGCGATCGGTGAGCCACAGACCATCGACACCCGCAACGATCCGCGGCTGTCGCGCATCTTTGCCAACAAGCTGATCAAGGTCTACCCGGCATTCGCCGAGTTCTATGGCCTGGAAGATGCGATCGAGCAGGTCGTCTCGTATTTCCGGCACGCAGCCCAAGGCCTCGAGGAGAGAAAGCAGATCCTGTATCTGCTGGGGCCGGTCGGAGGCGGCAAGAGCTCGATCGCCGAGCGGCTGAAGCAGCTGATGCAGGAGGTGCCGTTCTATGCGATCAAGGGGTCGCCGGTGAACGAGTCGCCGCTCGGCCTGTTCGATGCCGACGAGGATGGTGCGATCCTCGAGAAGGAATACGGCATCCCGAAGCGCTACCTGAATCGGGTGCTGTCACCCTGGGCGGTCAAGCGCCTGGAGGAATACGGTGGCGACATCCGCAAGTTCCGCGTCGTCAAGCGCCACCCGTCGGTGCTCAAGCAGATCGCGATCGCCAAGACCGAACCGGGTGACGAGAACAACCAGGACATCTCCAGCCTGGTTGGCAAGGTCGACATCCGCAAGCTCGAGACCTTCGCCCAGGACGATCCCGATGCCTACAGCTTCTCGGGCGGCCTGTGCCTGGCCAACCAGGGCCTGCTCGAATTCGTCGAGATGTTCAAGGCGCCGATCAAGGTGCTGCATCCGCTGCTGACCGCGACCCAGGAGGGCAACTTCAAGGGCACCGAAGGTTTTGGCGCAATTCCGTTCGACGGCGTCGTGCTCGCCCACAGCAACGAAAGCGAATGGAAGGCCTTCCGCAACAACAAGAACAACGAAGCCTTCCTGGACCGGATCTACATCGTCAAGGTGCCGTACTGCCTGCGCGTGTCCGAAGAGATCAAGATCTACGAGAAGCTGCTGCGCGGCTCCTCGCTCGCCCATGCCACCTGTGCGCCCGGCACGCTCAAGATGATGAGCCAGTTCGCGATCCTGACGCGGCTGAAGGAGCCCGAGAACTCGAGCCTGTTCTCCAAGATGCTCGTGTACGACGGACAGAACCTGAAGGACACCGACCCGCGCGCCAAGAGCTACCAGGAATACCGTGACTACGCGGGCGTCGACGAAGGCATGAGCGGCATCAGCACGCGCTTTGCGTACAAGATCCTGTCCAAGGTCTTCAACTTCGACAGCACCGAGGTCGCGGCCAACCCGGTCCACCTGATGTACGTGCTCGAGCAGCAGATCGAGCGCGAGCAGTTCGCGGCCGAGCTCGAGCAGAAATACCTGGCCTTCATCAAGGAGCACCTGTCGGTGCGCTATGCCGAGTTCATCGGCAAGGAGATCCAGACCGCCTACCTGGAAAGCTACAGCGAGTACGGACAGAACATCTTCGACCGCTATGTGACCTATGCCGACTACTGGATCCAGGATCACGAATACCGCGACACCGATACCGGCGAGGTCTTCGACCGCGCCTCGCTGAATGCCGAACTCGAGAAGATCGAGAAGCCGGCCGGCATCGCGAATCCGAAGGACTTCCGCAACGAGATCGTCAACTTCGTGCTGCGTGCACGCGCCAACAACGCCGGCAACAACCCGGTCTGGACCAGCTACGAGAAGCTGCGCACGGTGATCGAGAAGAAGATGTTCTCGAATACCGAAGAGTTGCTGCCGGTCATCAGCTTCAATGCCAAGGCGAGTGCCGACGAGGCGAAGAAGCACGAGGACTTCGTGACCCGGATGGTCGACAAGGGCTACACCCCGAAGCAGGTGCGACTGGTGTGCGAGTGGTATCTGCGCGTCAGGAAGAGCTCATGACCCGGCTTCATGGCACCGGCGGCGCCTTCCACCCGAGTGGCCGCACCCGGCCCGCAGTCATCGGGGCCTGCCGCACGGGCAGGCGGTTCCGGACCACGGCGAGGCCGGATGCGCGGCGGCTGCGCGATCGAGCCGATCGAGGTTAGGCATGCAACAGATCATCGACAGGCGTCTGGCCGGCAAGAACAAGTCGATCGGCAACCGGGAGCGGTTCCTGCGCCGGCACAAGGAGCAGATCCGCGAAGCGGTCAAGCGCGCCGTCGACGGTCGCGGCATCCGCGACCTGGCGCAGGGCGAAGAGGTGCACATCCCGAAGCGCGACATCAGCGAGCCGGTATTCGGACACGGCCAGGGGGGCCGGCGCGACATGGTCCATCCCGGCAACCAGGAGTACCTGCGCGGCGATCGCATCCAGCGGCCGAAAGGCGGCGCCGGTGGGGGCGGCGGCAACCAGGCGAGCGATTCCGGTGAGGGTGAGGACGATTTCGTCTTCCACCTGACCAAGGAAGAGTTCATGCAGGTCTTCTTCGACGACCTGGCATTGCCGAACCTCGCGCGCACCACGCTGGCCGAGACACCCGAGTACAAGACCCACCGCGCCGGCTTCTCGAGCGATGGCACGCCGAACAACCTGCACGTCGTGCGGTCGATGCGCGGGGCGATCGGGCGACGCATCGCGCTGGGCAGCGAGTCACGGCGCACCCTGGCCGCGCTCGAAGAGCGTCTCGACCTGCTGAAGCGCTGTGGCGACGAGCATGCGCGCGCGATCGAGATCCCTGCGCTCGAGCAGGAAATCGAGGAACTGCGCGCGCGCATCCAGCGCATTCCCTACCTCGATCCGATCGACCTGCGGTTTCGCAGCCGGGTGCGGGTGCCGGTGCCGACGGCCAAGGCGGTGATGTTCTGCCTGATGGATGTGTCGGGTTCGATGGACGAGGCGCGCAAGGACCTCGCCAAGCGCTTCTTCATCCTGCTCTACCTGTTCCTGACGCGCCATTACGAACGCATCGACATCGTCTTCATCCGCCACCACACGCAGGCCCAGGAAGTCGACGAACAGAACTTCTTCCACTCGACCGAGACCGGTGGAACGGTGGTCTCGAGCGCACTCGTCCTGATGGAGGAAATCGCCCGCGCGCGCTACCCGACCAGCGAGTGGAACATCTACGGCGCGCAGGCCAGCGATGGCGACAACTGGCACCACGACAGCGGCCGCTGCCGCGAGCTGCTGACCCGCGCCATCCTGCCCCTGTGTCGCTATTTCGCGTATGTGCAGGTGGCCGAGGAAGAGCAGAATCTGTGGGACGAATATTCCGCCCTGGCGGCGGAGCATCCGACATTCGCGGTGCGCAAGGCGACCGAGCCCTCGCAGATCTACCCGGTCTTCCGCGACCTGTTCAAGAAGGAAGGAGCTGCCGCATGATGCACGACTTCAGGGATACGCCGGTGCGCGACGCCGGACCGGTGCTGACGCCGCTGCCGCTGCACCCGGTCCCGGTCGTCGCGCCGCCCGCCCCCAGGCGCGCGGCCAGTCTGGTCGCACCGCCGAAGGCGCAGCAGCCGCTGCCGGCGCCGAGCGACTGGTCGTTCGAGCTGATCGACCAGTATCACAAGGTGATCCGCGCCACCGCCGAACGCTACGGTCTGGATACCTATCCGAATCAGCTCGAAGTCATCACCGCCGAGCAGATGATGGACGCCTACGCGTCGGTCGGCATGCCGGTCAACTACCGACACTGGAGCTACGGCAAGGAGTTCATCTCCACCGAGAAGAACTACCGGCGCGGCCACATGGGCCTGGCCTACGAGATCGTCATCAACAGCAATCCGTGCATCAGCTACCTGATGGAGGAAAACACGCTGGCGATGCAGGCGCTCGTGATCGCGCATGCCGCGTATGGCCACAACAGCTTCTTCAAGGGCAACTACCTGTTCCGGATGTGGACCGATGCGGGCTCGATCATCGACTACCTCGTCTACGCCAAGGACTATGTCACCGATTGCGAGGAACGCCATGGCATCGATGCAGTCGAGGCGCTGCTCGACAGCTGCCACGCGCTGATGAACCATGGTGTCGACCGCTACCGCCGGCCCGGCAAGCTGAGCCTGGCCCAGGAGACGCTGCGCAGCAAGGAACGCGAGGCCTACGCCCAGCAGCAGATCAACGACATGTGGCGCACCCTGCCGCCGCGCGCCGAGAAGGCGGCCGAAGAGTCGCACGACAAGCGCTTTCCCGACGAGCCGCAGGAAAACCTGCTGTACTTCATCGAGAAGAATGCACCGATGCTCGAGCCGTGGCAGCGCGAGGTCGTGCGCATCGTCCGCAAGGTGGCGCAGTACTTCTACCCGCAACGCCAGACCCAGGTGATGAACGAGGGCTGGGCGACCTTCTGGCACCACAAGCTGCTCAACACGATGTACGACGATGGTCACCTGACCGACGGGACCATGATCGAGTGGCTCAAGTCGCACACCAACGTCGTCTACCAGCCGCGCGTGACCGATCGCGGGTACAGCGGCATCAACCCCTATGCGCTCGGTTTTGCGATGTACACCGACATCAAGCGCATCTGCGAGGATCCGACCGAGGAGGATCGGCAGTGGTTTCCCGACATCGCCGGACGCGACTGGCTCGAGGTGATCGACCATGCCATGCGCAACTTCAAGGACGAGAGCTTCATCGGCCAGTACCTGTCGCCGCGGCTGATGCGCGAATTCCGGTTCTTCGCGATCCGTGACGACGAAAAGGCATCCGAGCTCGAGGTGGCGGCCATCCATGACGAGGCCGGCTACCGCCAGGTGCGCGAAATGCTCTCGCACCAGTACGACCTCGGCGCGCGCGAACCGAACATCCAGGTCTGGAACGTCAACCTGCGCGGTGACCGCTCACTGACCCTGCGCCACATCCAGCACAACGACCGGCCGCTGCACGACAGCGCCCAGGAAGTCCTGAAGCACGTGGCCCGGCTGTGGGGCTTCGGCGTCCAGCTTGAAAGCGTCAATGCAGACGGTCAGGTGCAGCGGCGCTGGTCGGTCAGCGCCGCGGGTCACTGAGCGGCTGGAGGGGCGCCCGCCCCGGCCAACGCCTCGCAGCGCTGGGCGATCGTCAGCAACAGCGGCTGGCCGTCCGGTGCGCGGTTGCGAGCTGCCAGGCTTCGCGCCGCTGCCGCAAAACCCGGGCTGTCGAGCAGCGCCGCCAGTGCCCGATCGAAACCCGACTCGACCTCCTGCGGCCACATGAAGATGCCTGCACCGGCTGCCGCCACGCGTCGCGCGAGCAGGAGCTGCTCGGCCTGCATCGGCAGCAGCAGCACCGGGCGCCCGGCCTGCAGGGCCTCGTGGGTGCTGCCGGCGCCGCCATGCCCGAGCAGCACGCTCGCCTGTTCGAGCGCGCGGGCGGCACGCACCGGCTGACTGACCACCGTCAGCCGCGTCGAACCGGCCTCGCGCGCTTCGGCATCGGTCGCGCCGGCAATGTGCAGCAGGCTCGCGACCGGCGCCGCATGCAGGCGGGCCAGTGCGCTGCCGAGCGCCGGATGGCTGCGCGGGAGGTAGCCGAACAGCCGCGGTCGCGCGTCGTCGGGCCAGACCGGATCGATCCCATCATCCGGTGCCTGCGGCCAGCCACAGGCCGGCGTCTCGGCGGCGCCGCGCTGTGCCGCATGGTGATCGAGCTCGCGGAAGCCGAGGCGGAAACGGGCATCGACCTGCAGCAGGTCGGCGAGCCGGTCGAGCGGCGTGCGCCCGGTCGCCACCAGCACCCGGTTGGCATGCTCCAGTGCCAGCCGTTCGGCGGCCAACAGCCGCTCCGGATCGATCGGCAACCAGTCGTTGAAGGATGGGAACGGCGTCGCCACCGGCGGAATGACGAAACTGCTGCCGATCTGCGCCAGCCGGGTCGCTCCGCCGCGTGCCGCCAGCAGCGCCGTCGGCGCATGCTCGACCAGCAGCAGCTCCGGCTCGACCGCCGCCAGCAGGCGGCGCCAGGCGAGCACGCGGACCAGCAGACCCTCGCGATCGCGGAAGCCGGCGCGCAGCAGCAGTTCGGGATAACTGGCCGGATCGGGCGGGTCGTCGGCTCGCTCGGCCGCCAGCGGGGCCTGCCACAGATGCAGGCGCGGTGATCGAAGCAGCTCGCCGAGCAGCCGCGCACCGGCGGCCAGATCGCGCCATGCCAGGTGCACGTCGTGGCCACGCTCGATCAGCAGGCGCGCCAGTTGGGCCAGCACCACCGCATGGCCAGTGCCGGCACCCCGCTCCCAGGCCAGCAGCAGCCGTGCCATCGCCCGCTCAATGGCCTGGTTGCGCCGCCCGGTCGACGCCGCGCCGGCCCAGTTCCCACACCCACGCCGGTGGCGCATTGCGCCACACGACGCCCAGCCGCCGCCACTGCAGCGCATGCTGATGCAGCAGGTCGAACGGGGCGCGTGGCTGGTAGGTGAACTGCACCAGCCGCCGAGCCGGTTCGGCGAGCAGAAACTGCTCGATCGCCTGGCTGCTGCTCAAGCGCCAGCGGCGCGGCATCGAACGGAACGGCAGCGACGACACCAGCACCACGGCGCCCGCCGCATCGCGCAGGTCGTGCAGGACACGGTGTGCCGCCGCGATCCGGATGTCGATCGCCGGAAAGCGCCGCCCCAGCAGATGCGCCAGGCGCGGGTCCATCTCGACCGCAATCGTCGGCACGTCGGGGTGCTGCCGGCACAGCGCCTCGGTGATCGCACCGGTTCCCGCGCCGAGCTCGACCAGCTGCCGGGCACCGCCGCACGCATCGGCCATGGCCGTGGCCAGGTGGCGCGACGACGGCAGGAGGGCGCCGACGGTCGCCGGGCGCAGCACCGCGCTGACCAGAAACAGCGCCGCCCGTCGCGCCGCCGGCCGCCCGAGCGCCGCGTCGCGCAGCGCGGGCGACAGCTGCCGACTGTCAGATGGCAAAGATCTTGCCCGGGTTCATGACATTCTTCGGATCCAGCGCCTGCTTGATCTGTCGCATCATCGAGATCGATGCCCGGCCGGCCTCCTCGATCAGGAAGTCCATCTTGTGCAGACCGATCCCGTGCTCGCCGGTGCAGGTTCCGTCCAGGCGCAGCGCACGCTCGACCAGCGCGCGATTCAGGCGCTCGGCTGTCTCGCGCTCCTGCGGCAGTGCCGGGTCGATCAGGTAGCCGACGTGGAAGTTGCCGTCACCGACATGGCCGACGATGAAATACGGCAGGCCGGTTGCATCGGCCTCGTCGATGCACTCGGTGATGCATTCGGCCAGGCGCGAGATCGGCACGCAGGCGTCGGTGGTGACGCAGCGGCAGCCGGGCTTGGTCTGCAAGGCCGCGAAATAGGCGTGGTGACGCGCCGTCCAGAGGCGGGTGCGTTCTTCCGGCGTGGTGGCCCATTCGAAACCCTCGCCGCCATGGTCGGCTGCGATCTCCTGCACGGCGGCGGCCTGCTCGGCCACGCTGGCCTCGGTACCGTGAAACTCCATCAGCAGCAGCGGTGCCTCGCGCAGGCTCAGCTTGTCGTGCCGGTTGACCGCCCGCACCGCATTCGTGTCGAGCAATTCGCAGCGGGCGATCGGGATGCCCATCTGGATCACCTGGATCGTGGCCCGGACCGCTGCCTCGACGCTTGGAAAACTGCAGGTCGCGGCCGAGATCGCCTCCGGCAGCGGGTACAGCCGCAGCGTGATCTCGGTCATCACGCCGAGCGTGCCTTCGCTGCCCACGAACATCCGCGTCAGGTCGTAGCCGGCCGACGACTTGCGGGCGCGGCTGCCGGTCTGCACCACCTCGCCCTGGGCATTGACGACGGTCAGTCCGAGCACGTTCTCGCGCATGGTCCCGTAGCGAACCGCATTGGTTCCGCTGGCGCGGGTCGCCGCCATCCCGCCGATGCTCGCATCAGCGCCCGGATCGATCGGGAAGAACAGGCCGGTGTGGCGGATCTCCTCGTTGAGCTGCTTGCGCGTCACGCCGGCCTCGACCGTCACCGTCAGGTCCTCGGGCTGCACCCGGACGATGCGGTTCATCCGGCCGAGGTCGATGCTGATCCCGCCCTGAACCGCCAGCAGGTGTCCCTCGAGCGAGGAACCGACCCCGAACGGAATCACCGGCACCGCATATTCGTCGGCCAGCTGAAGCACTGCCGCGACATCCGCCGTGCTCTCGCAAAAGACCACCGCGTCCGGTGGCGGCGCATCGATCGGCGATTCGTCGCGGCCGTGCTGCTGGCGCACCGCGAGCGCGGTCGAACAGCGTTCCTTGAAGCGCTCACGCAGCCGCTCGAGCATCTCGGGCGGCGCGGTGCGCGGCTTCAGTTCGGGCAGCAGGTGAGCAGGCAGCGGGGCGTTCATGGCGGTTCCGGGCAGGCGTTGATCAGGCACCCAGCCGGTGCGGCCGCGGCGCGGCATGAGCCTACCACCGTGAGCGCGGCGAGACGGCCGCGGCGCGCAAGCCAGCGCCGGGCCGGGGGATTAACCGCAGCCGCCCGCCGCCCTACCAGCCTTCGCTGAAGCGCGCCTTGGCCGAAGCCCGGCAGGCATCGCGCACGTCGCCCGCCAGCGCGTCGCACTTCTCGCGCGCCAGCGCCAGATCGGCCTTCAGCCGCGCCCGTGCATCGTCGGCAACGGCGTCGTTGATGCGCCGCGCCATCGTCGCGTCGGCCTTCGCCTTGTCGCGCTCGGTCTTCGCCTGCTGCACGCAGATGTCCTTGTCGCTGCCTTCGCGTTGCGTGCAGCGCTGGCGGTCGATCTCGTAGCGGGCTTCGTACTCGGCGCGATAGAGCGCGAACTCGTCATCGGCCGAGCCGGTGTAGTTCAGCTGCAGCCGCGCCAGCGCGACCTTCTCGCCGCCCTTGGTGCGCTCGACACAGACCTCCCTTGCAGCGGCCTCGAGCTTGCCGCAAGCCTGCCGTTCGGCCTTGAAGGTCGAACGGATGTCTTCCTTCGCGCCTTCGTAGGCGGCCTTCGAGAAAGTGGGCTCAGCGTGGGCGACGGTGGCGCTCAGCGCACCGGCGACAGCGAGGAGGGCAATCGAGAACCTGATCATTCGGAAGATCCTTCGCGGGCGGGTGCGATGCACGCCGCAGATCGCGCAGTGTCGTCGGGTGCGCGCTTCGCTGCGAAGCAGCGCGTGCCGGCTCGCCCTGTAGGCACAGGCCTACAGCATCCGCGTCGCGGCGCGGGCAGAATGGCGGGTCGATCGCATGTCACTCTGAACGTTGAGCGCCAGCGCATCCGCTATTCTCCGGGTCGGTCGCCTCAGGACGGCGGCCGTGGTGCGTGGCGCGCGAAGCGCGGTCGCCTGGACAGCAATCCGGCAGGACTGCAGCGACTGTCCTGCCGCCGAGGTGAGATCAACCAGGAATTGCCGCACGGGAGCGGCTGCATGAGCATGAATGTTCCGGAGGAAAGAATGACTTCGAGCCCTTACCAGATTCTGCTCGTCGATGGCACGCCGCAGAATCTGCAGGCCATGCAGCGTTCGCTCGCCAATGAAGAAGGGTTGTCGATCGTGTGCGCCGGATCAGGGCCGGAGGCACTCGAGATGATGCGCGAGCACGACGTCGCGCTCGCACTCATCGATGCCCGGCATGCCGCCGCGGACGCCCAGGCACTGGCCGCCCAGCTGCGCGCGCACGACCCGGCGCGATTGCTGCCGATCGTCTTCCTGATCGACGCGACCGAGCCGCAGTTGCCGGACTTCCCGGACCGTGATGCCGGTCCGGTCGATTTCCTGTATGCCCCGCCCGATCCGCACCTCCTGGCGGCCAAGGTGCAGGTGTTCCGCGACCTGCACCACCAGCAGCGGCAGATGGCCGAACGGCTCGACGAGATGAAGCGGCTGTCGCGCGTGAATGCACTGATGATCGGTGCACTGTCGCACGATATCCGCACCCCGCTGGCAGCGCTGGCGTTGAATGCCGAGCTGGTGATCCGTCGTGCCGAGTTGCAGGGCCTGCGCCAGGCCGGTGAGCGGATCAAGGCGGCCACCAACACGCTCGGACGGCAGGTCGATCACCTGGTCAACCTGTCGAGCCTGCCAGGCGACGACCTGCGGCCCGATCTCGCCGAGGCCGATCTGGCGGCCGTGGCGCGCGGCCGGATCGACGTGGCGGCCAGCTTCATGCTGGCCGATGTCGACGTGGCGCTCCAGGTCGACGGGGAGGTGCGCGGCCTGTTCGACAGCCACCTGATCGGCGAGGCACTCGACCAGTTGCTGCTGCTGTGCGCCATCCACGGCGCCGGGGTTGCGGTGCGGGTCCATGTCGACGGCCATTCGCGACGCGCGCTGGTGCTGCGCGTGGCGATGGACCTGGTGCTGCCGGAAGCCGCCTGCCAGCACCTGTTCGGTGGCGGGCAGGCGATCCCGGGTCTGCCACCGTCGCAGGTCGGTCCCGGACTGCACGCCACCGAGCGGGTCGCGCGCGCCCATGGCGGCTCATTCGTCGGCCGTTCGCGTGACCGTGAAGGCACGCTCTTCGAGCTGATCCTGCCGCGCAGCGACAGCTGACGGCACCGCATCCACGAGGTGCACGCTGCCGTCGGGCAGGCTGTCGAGCGCCACCGTCTCGCCGACCGCGATCCGGCGCGCCCCGCCCTCGCGCTCCAGCGCGCGCTGCAGGGCCGCTGAGTCGCTGCAGATGACGAGGCGATGGCTGCGGCCGTGGTGGCGGATCGTCACGCCGATCTCGTCCCAGTGGGCTGGCAGACATGGCCGCACCGCCAGCGTGTCGCGCGCCAGCGCAATGCCGCAGATCGATTCGACCGCTGCACGCAGCATCCAGCCCGCCGACCCGGTGTCCCAGCTCCAGCCGCCGCGCCCCAGGTGCGGCGCGCGGCTGCGGATGGCGTCGGCCAGGACGTGGGGTTCGATCTCGTAAGCCGCGCCGAGGGTCGGATGCTGCCACCGGTGCGCCGGGCTGAGGGCGCTGAAGATGCGCCAGGCGGCGTCGCCGTCACGCAGCTCGGCAAACGCCATCAACGCCCACACCGCGGCCTGGTTGTCCTGTGCCCCGTCGACGCGTCGACCCGGCCGATCCGCACCGAACCAGCCGGACGCCGGCAGCGGCGGATCGAACTGGCGCAGCAACTGATGCTCACGGTCGTACAGCAGCCGCTCGGCGCTGGCAAACGCCTGCGCGACATGGCGCGGTTCGCCGGCCCCGGACAGCACCGCCCAGGCTTGCGTCACCAGGTCGATCCGGCATTCCTGGCTGGCAGCCGAGCCGAGCGCCGAGCCGTTTTCATCGAAACCCCGTCGATACCACTGCCCGTCCCACCCGGCATCGTCGAGCGCGCCGCGCAGGCTGCGTCGCGCCGCCGTCCAGGCCGACAGGCGCACGGCGTCACCGCGCGCTGCGGCGATCGGCAGCATCGCGCCGACCACGGCGCACAGGAACCAGCCGAGCCAGACCGATTCACCGGTGCCGCTTCGGCCGACCCGGTCCGGCCCGTCGCCGTCGTCGTCGCCGATCAGCGGCAGACCGTGGCTGCCGGTGCGCAGGCAGCGGTCGATCGCACCCGCCGCATGCTCGTAGAGCGTCGTTGCCTCGGGCTGCGGACGCGACACCGCGCGCGGCTGACCGGCTGCGCCGGGCGCCGGCTCGGCATGGGGCGGCGCCACCCGCTCGTCGAGCAGCGACCACTCGCCGCTGCGCCGCAGGTACAGGGCGCATGCCCAAGGCAGCCACAGCAGGTCGTCCGGCGCACCGGTCCGCGCAGCGCTGTGCGCTGCCTGCGTCCGGATCTGCTGCGCCAGCAGTTCGGGCCGGTGGTTGACCAGTGCCGCCGCATCCTGCAGCCGGTCGCGAAAACCGACGCGGCTGGCAGCCTGGTAGAAGCTGGCCCGCGACCACAGCCGGCAGGCGAGCGTCTGGTAGGGCAGCCAATGGTTGACCAGCGCGTCGAAGGCCGGATCGGGCGTGCTGACACGCAGCGCGCCGAGCAGGCGATCGATCTCGCGCTGCTGCGACTGCAGGCGCTGCGCCGGTTCGTCGGCCCAGGCGCGCTGCAGCAGCGCAGCCGCGGCGGCGCCGTCGGCGGCATGCCCGAGCAGCAGCGTGCGCGTTGCCGTCCGACCGGGCGCGAGCTGCACCCGGCAGCCCAAGCCGGCACACGGATCGAGACCCGCGCCGTCGCGGCGGCCGAGCCGCGCCGGCAGCACGTTGCGGCCCGCCGGATCGAAGAATTCGCGCCGGTCGCAGGTCCAGTCATCGAGCGCATCGACAGGCGCCAGCCCGTTCGACGCGTCGGCCTCGCCGCGCCAGACCAGGAAGGCGGTTGCACCGCCACGTCCGCCGGCGCCGTCGAGCTGCGTCGCCTGCAGCACCCGCACCGGCGCTGGGACCGGCAATCCTTCACCCGCTCCGGGTGGCGACCACACCGCACCGCGGGTCGAGATGGTCAGGCGGTCGCTGCGCTGCGCGCCGAGCGTCCACTCCAGCATCGACACCAGCCGCAGGCGCCGCGGGCTGCTGCCATGACCGCGCAGTTCGACGCCGAGCTGGCGCAGCGCGTCCCGAGGATCGACACTCCAGACCAGCGTCACCTCGATGTCGTCGAAGCGCTGGTGCATGCGGGTCGATCCGGGTGCGTGCGCCACCTCGCGCAAGCCGGCCGCTGCCAGCAGGCGGCCGAGCGGCCACACCCGCCCGCGGTCCAGGTCGTGCAGCAGCAGCCACTCGTTGGGCGGATCGGCGAGCGCGTCATTCGACCAGCCGGTGATCTGCTGCGCCCGGCTGTCGCCGGCCCAGCAATAGCCGCTGCCGATCTCCGACACCAGGCAGCCGAAGTCCGGATTGGCGAGCAGGTTGGTCCAGGGGCGCGCCGGATGCTGCGTCGCACCGACCTCGAAGCGCAAACTGCCATCGACGGCGTCGAACCGGTGCGCCGGTGCGGCCACCGCGCTGCCGACGGCTGAGCCAGCTGGCAGCAGCGGTGCAACCGGCAACGGCTGCGCTGCCAGCCACTGCTCGCGGTCGCGCTGCAGCACACCGAGCAGCCGCTCGAGCTGCTGCGCCAGTGAACGGCCGTCGGCGTGCAGGCGCAACCGCGCCAGCATCTGCAGCGTTTGGCGTGCGCCGGCGTCGAGCCCGTCCTCGGCCAGCACGCAGATCCGGCCGTGCCAGTCCGGCGCGTCGGCGAGGCGGTCCGGGTCGGTCGCGTTGCCCAGGGCCTGCAGACGCTCGCGCACCGAAGTCGGCAGCGATGCCGGCTCCGGATGCAGCACGACCAGGTCGACGCCGAGGCCGGCGGCACTCCACAGCCGCAGCGCCTTCGTCAGCTCGCCGATCAGCGCCAGGCCCTGCGGATCGCGCAGGGCGACGAGCACGATCGGCCTTACGCCGGCGATGCCGTGGCGATGCAGCAGGTGGCGCCCACCGTGCGCCGCGCCAGCGTCGCCGGTCCGCGGCGCCGCCGCCAGCTCGCGTCGCACCAGGCCGGTCAGCAGCGTATTGACATGCAGCAGCGCGCGCCAGGTGTCGGTGTCGAAGCCGGTTTCGTCCAGGCGCACCGTCGCCAGGGTGTGCGACCGATCCGACGCGCGCGCGACCTGACCGAAGCCGCGGTAACGTTCCACCAGCGCTGCCAGCAGCGACGACTGGTGCGCCGCCGCCAGCCCGTAGGTCAGGCGCACGGTCGCGCCGGCGGCGATCCGCACCGTCACCGCAATCGAAGCGATCGGATCGTCGCCGGTATCGACCGCCTCGCCCGGCGCATCGAAGCCCGCCTCACCGGCCGGCGCGCTGTCGATGCCGGCGTCGCCGCGCGGCTCGGCCGGTGTGCCGTATCGGCCGAGCCAGCGTGCGCGATCGGCGCAAGCGCGCACCGCTTCGACCGGCGCGTCGCAGCCGGCCAGGAAATGCACCGCGTGAACCGCCCGTCCATCCGTGTCCTGCGGCTTGCGGCGCAGGTACAGGGCCTGTTCGGCGGCGCTCCAGTGGGCCTGCACGAAGCGTTTCGACCAGGCGGGATGCGCCTCCTCGACCCAGGCTGGGGCAAGGCTCACCTCGGCAAACGAGGCCAGCGTCAGCACCAGTTCGACGCGCCCGTCGTTGCGCAGCTCGATCTGGCGCAGCTCGCAGTCGTCGTCCGGGCTGACCCAGGTCGTGCATCGGCTGCTCAGGTCCGGCCAGCGGGCTTCCGCGATCGAGCGATCGGCGAGGGCCCGGCTGCGGTAGCGTGCCGCCGGATCGGGCGCTGGATGGGCGGTGATCGAATGCCATGCGCCGACCGCAGCGGGCTCGCCGCGCTGCAGATAGAACCACAGGCCGAGGTCGTCGCGCGGCAGGTCGTCACGCCAGCGCGTCAGCGCGATGCCGTTCCAGCTGCTGAAGCCGGCGCCGCTGGCGCGCAGCACGACTGCGTGGCGGGTGTTGCTCAGCAGTTGCGTCGTCGGCAGGACCTGCTGCAGCGGATCGGTCTCGTGCACCAGCCGCAGGCCGGGGGCGCGGCGCGCCGGCAGCGTCGGCGGGGGTTCGGACAGCGGCGGCACCTCGTGCGGTAATGGCTCGTGCAGCAGCGGCCGCATGGCGCCGAACAAGGAGTCGCCCATCGTCCAGCCGCGCGGCGCCCCGTCGGTCAGCGCAGCGCAGGCAGCGATCAGCGTGCTGGCCTGGTGGTGCGCGACGCAGGCGTCGACCGCCACGCTCTCCTCGCCCCGCACCTGGCGCCGCGGCGTGTAGTCGAGCGCGTCGATGAATCCGAGATCGCGCCGCGCGCCGAGGTCCTGCAAGCGGCGCAGATTGGCCACCGCGGCGGCTGGCGCCAGCGTCAGTGCCAGTGCACTGGCGTGCGGCGTGACAACCCGCTCGTCACCCGGCAGGCGGTGCAGCGCCAGGCGGGCCACCCCGTGGCTGGCGTGCTGGCAGGCAAGGCCGGCATCGCGCACCGCGATCGCCGATTCCGACTCGCCCCAGGGCGTGCCAGCCGCCTGCGCATCCGCCTGCTGCATGGCCAGCGCACACCGCGCGGCCTGATGCAGGACGCTGCCGTCGGGCTCGTCGAGCAGCAGCCGCGGCATCAGGTGATCGGACAGCGCGCCGGCGGCCGATCGCAGGCCGACCCGGCCGCGCCAGGCGCACAGCGGCCGACCGAGCGCCGCCCAGTGCGCCGCCGGCAGATCGCCCTTCGCGATCGCGAACAGGCTGGCCAGCCGTGCCGAGCTGGACAGCAGCTCGTGCTGGCCGCCTTCGAATCGCTGACCATCGACGCGCCACGCCACCTGCAGCAGCCCTCGCGCCGGATCGCGGAAAAAGGAAAAGTCGGCCTCGAGCGCCAGGCGGCGGCAGCGCTCGGCGAGCCAGTTCAACCGCTGCGGCGATGCCGAGGCATCGGGCGCCATGTCGCGCAGCGCCGAGCCGAGCATGGCCAGGTGATCGTGCAGCAGCCAGCTCGAATCCGCATCGGCCGCGGCCACCAGTCCGGGTTGCCGACCGGCAAATTCACCGAGCGCGGCCTGCACCTGGCTACGTCGCGTGGCCAGCTCCTCGGCATGGCTCGGCCAATCGCTCGCCTTCTGCGTGCCCAGTTGCTCGAGCGGGTGCGGCCCGCCGGCACCGGCCGGTGCCGGCCGCAGCGCCTGCAGCCGCCGGCGCGAGAAGCCGAGCGCCCGCTCGGCCGGCGCGCGCGTCGGCGGCGCGGCAGCCAGTGCCGAGCACGCCGCGCCGACCGCGATCAGCTGCGCGCACAGGTTGCCGCTGTCCAGGCTCGAGACGGTTGGCGGCGCGATCGGCTCGAGCGAGCGGGTGTCGTAGTTCGCCAGGAAATGACCGCGCTCGCGCGGCAGCCGTTCCAGCGTGTCCAGTGTCGCGGTCAGCCGCTCGACCATCTCCTCGCGCCCGATGAAGCCGAGCGCCTGCGCGCTGGCGGTGGCGAGCAGGTAGCTGCCGATGGCGGTCGGCGAGGTGCGGTGCACCACCAGCGGCTGCGGCGTTGCCTGCACGCTCTCCGGTGGCAGGTGGTGATCGGCGGCGCCCACGTGGTGCTCGTGGTAGCGCCAGCTGTCGCGTGCCAGCCCGTACAGCCAGCTCTGTGCCGTCCGATCCAGCCGGTCGCCGCGCGGCAGCGGCCGCTGTCGCCCGACCAGCCAGATCGACAGCGGCGCCGCTGCCCACAGCGCGAGCAGCGCCATGGCGGCGGCGCGCGCCGGCGTCAGCTCGCCATCGGTACCGAACCCCAGCGCGGCAGCGAAGAGGGCCGCCAGCGCCGGCGCCAGCCAGTGGCGCCGCAGCAGCGTCGACACCGTCGGCGGACCGTTCAGGCCGGCCACGGCGTCCGGCGTCCATTCCAGCAGGCGGCGCCGCGAGATCAGCTGGCGGTGCAGTGCACGGCCGATCGCGTCGGCGCGCAGCAGTGCGTGCTGCAGCAACTGCGCCAGATGCCAGGCGGCGACGGCCGCGGCGTGCACCATCCCGGCTCCGGCACGGCGCCAGGCGGCGCGCCGGACGAAGTCGACGCGGCCCGGCGCGACGCCGGCCAGCACGTCGAGCAGCGGTGCGGCGCCGAACGCCGTCACCACCACCAGCAGGCCGACACCGAGCGGCAGCACGCCGCTGGCCAGCACCAGCAACAGCAGCAGCATCGAGCTCGGCGCGACGAGCGAGCGGCGCAGCTGGTCGATCATCGCCCAGCGCCCGATCGGCGACAGGTCGTGGCGGCGCGCGGCGCGGATGAAGGGCAGCAGCTGCCAGGCGCTGCGCGTGCTGCGGTGCAGCTGGGCGTCGGCGCTGTCCGGCCAACCCGGCGCCGGCACGATCAGGCGCACGTCAGGCACGCTCGCGCAACGTGCGATGGCGCCTTCGAGCAGGCCGTGGCCGAGCAGCTGCGCCTCGGGCAGGCGGCCGACCAGCGTTGCCCGCGCCGCCGTCACGTCGATCAGCCCCTGACCGGCATGGCAGGCCTCACCGAATGCACCCAGGTGCCACCGCGCGCCCGGCGCGACGCCGGCGGTGCTGCCGCATGGGCTGGCCGACAGCCAGTCGAACCAGGTGGCAGCGCCCGCCGATGGCAGGGCGGTGTCGAGTTGCGGCTGCAGGATCGCATGGCCGGCGACGATGCGCCCGTGCTCGTCGAGCCGCGGCCGGTTCAATGGATGAGCCGCGACCCCGACCAGCGCACGCAGGCTGCCCGGCGGCAGCAGGGTCCCGGGTTCGAGCCTGACCAGGTGGCGCACGCCCAGGGCCGGCTGCGAGAGCGCATCCAGCGCGAGGAACGGCGCCACCGCGGCCTCGCCGTCGGCGAGCCGGCGGATCAGCTGCTCGATCTGGCCTCGCTGGCGTTCCCAGCCGGTCCAGCGCCGCTCCGACTCGGACCAGCTGCGCGGCCGCTGCAACAGGAGAAAGCGCAGCGGCATGCCTTCGGCCACCGGATGGCGCCGGTTCAGCGCCTCGACCGCGCCACGGGCGGCCGCCAGCAGCGCCGCATCGGCGGCGCTGTGCTCGCTCGCCGCGTCCGGAAAGTCCGACAACAAGGCGAATTGCACCGCCGGTTCGCGATTGGCGATCGCATGCTGTTCGAGCTGCGCCGCCAGCGCAGCGACGCCGTCCGGCTCGTCCAGCAGCGCCGGCAGCACCACCAGGGTGCGCTGACCGTCCTCGATGCCCTGCGGCAAGGCCAGGCGTGGCAGGCGGCCGGTCGGCACCACCGCAGCCAGCAACCGGGCGACCACCGTGACCGCCACCTCGCTGAGCGGAAACACCAGCAGCGCACCGACCAGCACGGCCAGCCAGGTCGGTGCTTCGACCGGCCGGACGAGCGCGGCCACACCGAGCGCGGTGAGCAGCAGCACGCCCGTCAGATGCAGCGGGACGGCAGCGCTGCGCCAGGCGGGCGACCCGCGAGCGGGGCGGATCGATGCGCCCAAGCCGAGCGCCGCCCGCAGCCGTGGCAGACCCGGTCCGGCATGCCAGTAGGCGGCAGCGGCCTGCGCAGCGTCGGTCGAGGTCGCCTCGGCGGCGAGCCCGACCAGCACCTCGGCGGCCCGGGTCTCGGTGCACCCCGCCTGGCGCGCCAGCCGTTCGATCGCGCGCAGGCTGTCCTGCCGGGTCGCAGCACATTCCGCGGCGTGGAGGGGCAGGCCGGCCAGCGCCTGCGGCGCGCCGTGGATGGCCTCGGCCAGGCGCAGCCAGTCCTGCCGGTCGATTCCGCGCAAGGCGCCGAGCGCGTTGCCGATGCTGAGGTCGTCGGCGTCTGCCTGCTGCTGCGCCCGAGCGTGGGCGGCCGCCACATCGGGCAGCCGCCGCGCCAGCCAGACGGCGACTTCGCGCCCGATCGCCCCCGGCAACCCGTCGGCGTGCTGCTGCAGCCGGAGCCGGAACGCATCCGACACCCCGCGCGCATCGAAGGCGGCATCGAGCACCTCGAGCCGCGCCAACGAGCGCTGCGGCGGATCGGCGTCGATCCAGCGCTGCGCCGCGTCGCGCGCCGCCTGCAGCAGCGCGCTGCGCTCGGCCAGCCGGCGCAGGTTCTCGAGCAGGACCACGCGCAGCATGGCGGGCAGCGCGCGCAGTTCGGCCAGCGCCAGCTCGCACGCACCCTGGTAGGCGCCGAGGTAAGCCTCGAGCCGCTGCCCATCGAGCCCGCTGTCGGTGTGCGCGACCCAGGCCCAGGCCACGCTGTAGATGCGTGGCAGACCGGCCAGCGGCTGACCGCACAGGCGCGGCAGCAGCCGGAACATGCCGGGCGACAGCTCGAGCCGGACGATGGCGACCTGGTCTTCGATCAGCGTCGCATCATCGAGCAGCCGCTGTGCCGCCGGCGCGAGGCTCAGCCCCTCGGTGACGTGGCGCTCGAACAGCGCGCGCGCGGCGCGCAACAGCACTGCATTCTCGGACAGTCGCGGAAAGAAATCGGCGCCGCGATCGCCGGCGGCCAGCTCATGCGAAGCGGCCAGGCTGCGGCCGTGGCGCGCCAACGCCGGCCCGTCGAAAGGCTGGGATCGGATCGGTGGCTCGAGCGGCACACCGCGCCGCCACAGGAGTCGCAGATCATCGGTCAGCTCGACCGGCAGCGGTGCCACAGCGGCAGCGGCTGGCAATTCAGGTCCGCCCGCTTCCGACCCGTGCCGGCAGCGCGACCGCAGCCGTGGGCGAGGCGCCGCGAGAAATGACTGCGGCAACGGGCGGCGGTGCCACGGGAACGGGGGCGCAGGCGGGTCGGATCACGGTCGAGGCGGACATGGCTCAGCTGAAACAGGTCGTATCCATATCGGCATTCTCGATTGTTTCAGAAGGTAGCCGCGGGCCGACGCTGCCGGGCGCTGATCACGCGCAGCATGCCGCCGGCAGCCGCGACGGCGTCAGGGGGCGCATCGGCCACGCCGTGGCGGCGCCGCGCGGCGCCGGCGCAGCGCCGTTTTCCGGCTCAGGCGGGGACGGTCGAGGCCGTGCCGTGCCCGACCGGCCAGTCCGGATCGCTCGGCTGCGCGGCCGGGGCCGGGGTGGCCGGATCCGACCGCTGGGGCAGCACCGCCAGCAGGGTGGTGCCGGCGCCGGGATGCGACTCGATCGCCAGCCGGCCCTGTTCGGCACTCAGCCGGTAGCGCATGCCGAGCAGGCCGTGGCGCGAATTGCCCGGACGGGTCGGATCGAAGCCGACGCCGTCGTCGCGCACCGCGACGCGCGCATCGCCTGCATCGCTTTCGATCCGCACCGAGACCGCGGTGGCCTGCGCGTGCTTGGCAATGTTCGTCAACGATTCCTGGACCATGCGGAACACCGTCAGCTCGGCACTGCGCGACAGGCGCACCGGCTCGAAATGGGTGGCCACACCGATCCCCAGGCGCTGCGAAAACTCGCCGCACAGGACCTCGAGCGCCGGCTGCAGGCCGAGCGCGTCGAGGGTGGAGGGGCGCAGGTCCTCGATGATCCGGCGCTTCAGCGCAATGCCGCTGTTCAGCGTCTCGATCAGGTGCTCGATCCGCGGCGCCAGGTCGGGCGCCGCGCTGTTGAGCTTCGGCCGGATGCGAGCCACATCGAGCTTGGCCGCCGTCAGCAGCGCGCCGAGCTCGTCGTGCAGGTCACGGGCCAGGCGGGCGCGCTCATCCTCGCGCGCGGTCTCCAGATGGCGCGTCAGCTCGGTCAGCTCGGAGGTGCGCTCGCGCACCTCCTGCTCGAGCCGGTCGTGCTCGGCCAGCATCCGCTGCTGCTGCTCGCGGCGCTGCCGATCGAGCTGGCGGCTCTGGTGCAGGAACATCATCAGCAGCAGCAGACCGACCACCGTCAGCGCCGCGACGCCACTGCGGTTGAGCAGCAGGATGTCGAAGACGCCGTCCAGTCCGTCCGCCAGGCGGCGGTTCTCGGTCGCCAGCGCCTCGTCGGCCAGACGACGCACGACGGCCATCCGGTCGCCGCCGGCCTCGGCGAGCATCAGTTCGCGAACCACTTGCGGCGACGCCGGCGGCTCGAGCCGCACGACCTGTTCGAGCGCCGCCAGCTTGTCGTCGATGCCGATCGAGATCCGTCCCAGGCGCTGGCCCGCCACCGGGTCGCCGAGCTCGGTATAGATCGCACCGAGCCGCTCGAGCGTGGAGTCGACCGAGCGCCGGGCATCGAGGTAGGGCTGCAGCTGCTCCGGTCGTCCGGTCAGGACATAGCCGCGTTGACCGGATTCGGCCGCGCTGACATGGCGCAGCAGGTTGGTCACCTCCAGCCGCGCCCGGCCGATCAGCACCAGCCGGCGCAACTCGCTGGCCGCCTGGTGGTAGGCCAGTTCGCTGACGCCGATCAGCAGCAGCGCGACAGCCGCTGCGGCCGGGAAGGCAAATGCACTGCGGCGGATTCTGCGCACCAGTTCGCTCAAGCGGGCAAGCATCTCCTACACTCCTGCGAACTGGGCCTGAACCTTGGACTTGCCATGATCCGCGTTGTGATAGTTGACGACCATGCTGTCGTCCGTGCCGGCTTGAAGCAGTATTTTGCCGACCAGGTGGACCTGCGCGTCACTGGCGAGGCGGCCAACGGCCGCGAAGCGCTCGACCATGTCCGTCGCGGCGATGTCGATGTCATCGTGATGGACCTTTCGATGCCCGACCAGAGCGGCGTCGACGCGCTTGCCGCCATCAAGGCGCGCGAGCCGGGGCTTCCGGTGCTGATCCTCAGCGGCTATCCGGAAACCCATTACGCGACGACCCTGCTCAAGCAGGGCGCGAGCGGCTACCTCAACAAGGAGTGCGATCCCGAGGAAATCGTGAAGGCGATCCGCACCGTCTACCGGGGCCGCAAGTACATCACGCCGGCGGTGGCCGAACTGCTGGCCGACGGGCTGTCGGGCGACACCGACAAGTTGCCGCACGAATTGCTGTCGGAACGCGAATTCCAGGTCTTCCTGCGGCTTGCCAAGGGCGAGGCGATCGGTCACATGGCCGACAGCATGTCGCTCTCGGTCAAGACCGTCAGCACCTACCGCACGCGCGTGATGGAGAAGATGCGGCTGTCGTCGAACAGCGACCTCACCTACTACGCGATGAAGAACGGGCTGATCCAGTAGCAGCGCCAACGGTCCGCCCGAACCGAAGCGGACCATTCAGTTCAAGCGGGCGTTGGCCAGCTTCTCGCCATATTCGAGCAGCTCGTCGACTTCGGCCGACTTGTCGAAGATGCGATCGGCACCCAGCTCCATGCAGCGCTTGCGCATGTCGGCGGTCGCATAGTTCGACAGCACCACCAGCTTGGCCTCGGGGCGCAGGGTGCGCGCCTTGCGCAGCACTTCCAGACCGGTCCCGGCCTTCAGGAAGATGTCGATGATCATCAGGTCGCAGTGCGCATCCGCCCGGCACATCCACTGGATCGCTTCCTGCTCGTCCTCGGCGCTGGCCACCACCTCGATCGGCAGCATCTCTTCCAGCGTCGAGATCAGGTTCTGGCGGATTACCGGGCTGTCCTCGACCACGAAGCAGTGCAACGCCGCCGGGCGTTGTGTCACACGCGACCCGCTGCCGGCCAGTTGGGGCTGGTCTGCCTCCGCCCCCGTCGCCGTCGCCGCGACCTGGTCGCGACTTGCCCCGGCGCGCAGATGGCGCGGATCGGGACTGGCGGAAGGTTGGCGGTCAAACATGGAGTCTCCATCGAGAGCGAACCGCCATCGTGCGCCGCGCCCGGGCCGGTGACCATCAGTCTGGCTCGCGGCCAGTTGTCGGTTCATTCCTACGGTCTGCGGCCGCGTTGACCGTGGGCTGATCCCGCCCGATCGAACGCTTCACGCAGAATGCGGCGCATGACAAGCCGCCTCGTCCGCCTGCGATGAAGACGCTGTATCTGCTGATGGTCGTCGCCGGCTGCCTGGTCTCGCTCGGCCTGGTCGCCGGTCTCTATTCGCGCCGCATCGGGGTGTCGCACCTGCTGGTGTTCCTGGTGGTGGGAATGCTGGCGGGCGTCGACGGACCGCTCGGGCTGCCGTTTGCCGACTACCAGCTTGCCGCAGCAGTCGGCAACGTTGCCCTGGCGATCATCCTGCTCGACGGCGGCCTGCGCACGCCACGGGCGAGCATCCGCCTCGGTCTCGTGCCCGCCGGCCTGCTCGCCACCGTCGGCGTGCTGGTGACCGCCGCGGTCGCCGGCGTTGCCGCCTGCTGGGCGCTCGACCTCGACTGGCGCAACGGCCTGCTGCTTGGCGCCGTCATCGCTTCGACCGATGCCGCCGCCGTGTTCGCCCAGCTGTCGCAGAGCAAGGTCGGACTGCGTCCGCGTCTGAACGCCACGATCGAGGTGGAATCCGGCCTCAACGATCCGATCGCGATGTTCCTGACGCTGGCCATGATCCAGCTCGTCAAGGCGCCGGACACGACCGACGGGGCAATCGTCGAGCTGCTGCTGCGCCAGCTCGGCTGGGGGCTGGTGGTCGGGCTCGGGTTCGGCGTCGCGGTGGCGCGCGGCTTGATGCGGCTGCCCATCGGCGCCGACCATGACGGCCTGAGCGCCCTGCTGCTGGCAACCGTCGGATTGACGGTGTTTGCGGTTGCCGGCCTGCTCGACGGGTCCGGATTCCTGGCCGTCTACCTGTTCGGGCTGGTGGTCGGCAACCAGGCACGGCGCGTCGTGAAACCGGCGCTGACCGCGCTCAACGGCTACACCTGGCTGGCGCAGGCCGGCCTGTTCCTGCTGCTCGGCCTGCTGGTGACGCCCCATGAACTGCTCTACACCGCCGGTCCGGCGCTGGCGGTTGCACTGGCGCTGATGCTGCTCGGCCGACCGCTGGCAGTCGTGATCTGCCTGGCGCCGCTGCGCTTCGGCTGGCGCGAGCAGTGCTTCGTCGCGTGGGTCGGGCTGCGCGGCGCGGTGCCGATCGTGCTGGCGGCCTATCCGGTTGTCGCCGGTCTGCCGGGGTCGCAGCGCTTCTTCGATGTCGCCTTCGTCGTCGTGCTGACCTCGCTGCTGCTGCAGGGGCCGTCGATGGGATGGCTGGCGCGCCGGCTCGGCCTGACGAGCAGGGTCGCCAGCCACACCGCGCCGGTCGATCCTGCGTGAAGCGCTCTGTAGGCCGCCGCTGACGGTCGTTTGCGCCGTCGCCCGAACGACAGGCGCCGGCGGCGGGCCCAGCATTCGGCTGTCCTTGCCAACCCGAGCCTGCCGTGTCCGCCGCCGAATCCCCGCCTCCGCAGACGATCCCGACGCGTGCGCCACGGCGCCAGCACCGATCGCGCATCGCGTGGAGCGCCGGCCTGGTCGGCCTGGCGGTGATCGGCAGCGCAGCCGCCTTCGGCTGGCAGCTGTGGCAGCAGACGCCGGATGTCGGCGCCATCGCAACCCGCGCGAACGCGCAGCCGAGCCGCATCGTGTCGTCGGACGGGGTGCTGCTCGACCGCATCGGCGTCAGCCAGACCCAGCCGGTCGCGCTGGGGGAGGTATCACCCTCGATCGTCCAGGCCCTGCTGGCGACCGAGGACCGTCGCTTCCACGACCATGGCGCAATCGACCTGCGACGCATGGTGGCCGCGATCGGCCGCACGCTCCAGGGCGACGTGCAGGGCGCGTCGACGCTGACCCAGCAACTGGCTCGCAACCTGTTCCCGAAGCAGATCGGCAACGACCGGTCGATCCTGCGCAAGCTGCGCGAGATCATGGTCGCGATCAAGATCGAGCGCGCCTACACGAAGGAGCAGATCCTCACGCTCTACCTCAACCAGGTGCCGTACCTGTACGACGTGGTCGGCATCGAGATGGCGGCCCGGACCTATTTCTCGAAGCCGGCCAGCGAGATCGAGCCGCACGAGGCGGCGCTGCTGGTCGCGATGCTCAAGGGGCCGAACTATTTCGACCCGGAACGGCGACCCGAACGCGCACGCGACCGGCGCAACCTGGTGCTGAGCCTGATGGAGCGCGAAGGCTACCTCGACGCCGCCGCCTATCGCAGCGCACGCGAGCGTCCACTGGATGTCCGTCTGACCCGGCACGACACCGCCGTGCCGCTGGCCCCCCACTACCTGCGCAGCGTCCGCACCCAGGTGGCCGAATGGGCCGAGCAGCACGGGCTCGACCCGCGGCGCGACGGGCTGACGATCCAGGTCGGACTCGACAGCCGATTGCAGCGTCTGGCCGAGCAGGCGGTCGAACGCCAGGGCGAACTGCTGCAGTCCGTCGCCGCCAGCGAATGGTCGCGCGCCGCGCTGCGCGTCGGACCGCCGGCACCTGGCAGCAAGGTCAATGCCTTCGAGCATTTCTGGCGCAGCAACGAAGGGCTGCGCAACGAAGTCGGGCGCCAGACCGCGGCCTACCGCAAGGCGCGTGAAGAAGGCGCCGACGACGCGTCCGCGCTGAAGACCGTCGCCCAGGACGAGGAATTTGTCCGGTTGCGAGCTGCCAAGACCCGGCTCGAGGCCGGTCTGGTTGCGATCGACCCGCGCAGCGGCCAGGTGCGGGCCTGGGTCGGCAGCCGTGACTGGCGGCAGGATCGCTTCGACCACGTCGCGCAGGCGCGCCGTCAGCCCGGCTCGACCTTCAAGCCCTTCGTCTACGGCGCCGCGCTGGTGGCCGGCATCCCGCAGAACCAGGTCTACTACGACTCGCCGGTGACGCTGACCACCGCCGATGGTCAGGTCTGGACGCCGGGTGACGTCGGTGGATCGAGCGGGCAGCCGATGCTGATGCGGACCGGTCTGGCGCGCTCGCGCAACACGATCACCGCCCAGGTGATGCAGCAGGTCGGACCACACCAGGTGGCCCGCTTCGCACGCTCGATGGGGATCGAGCAGTCGCCGCTCGATCCAGTGCTGTCGCTTGCGCTCGGTACCAGCCCGGTCACGCTGCTCGAGATGGCCGGCGCCTACGGCACGCTGGCGGCGCTCGGCACCCGCCGCGACCCGTTGCTGATCGATCGGATCGAGGACCGCGACGGCCGGCTGCTGGTTCAGTTCGACAGCCAGCCGCGGCGCGTGCTCGAGGCCGAACACGCCACCCTGATGGTCGACATCCTGCGCGAGGCAGTCGACAGCGGCACCGGCACGGCGCTGCGTACCCGTTTCGACCTGAAGGGTGACATCGCCGGCAAGACCGGCACCACGCAGCGCAACTCCGACGGTTGGTTCCTGTCGCTGCAGCCTGGGCTGGTGGTGGGCGCCTGGGTCGGCTTCAACGACCAGCGGGTCACGATGCGCAGCAACCAGTGGGGCCAGGGCGGACACAGCGCGCTGCTGCTGGTCGGCGACCTGCTGCGCCAGGGCGCGCAGGACCAGCTGATCGACATGGAGGCCCGGTTCCCGACCGTGCCACGGCCGGCGCCGCCGATGCGCTGGGTTCCCGAGCCAGCCGAGGTCGACGAGGTGCCCTGGGAAAGCGTCGCTTCGACGGATGAACCGAGCGACGAACCGATGCTGCCGGTGCGTTCGGCGCGCTTCCGTTTCGATGCGCCGGACCGGCCGATGCCGGTTGCTGCAGCAGCCCAGCCGCCCGCGCAGCGCAGCGTCGACGAAACACCCGCCGGCGGCGTGCGCCAGGCCGTGCAGGTGATCGGCGCAGAACCGGGAGCCGCTGCGCGCATCCCGCTGCCCGCCCCGGCCCCTGCGCCCGTCGCGGTGGTGGCTCCGATGGAACGGGTCGCCATGCCGGCCGCTCTGCCGACGGTGGCGGAGGTAGTGCGCCCGGCCCCGGAGCCGGCCGAAGCGCCGCCGCCTGCGGCGCCGGTCGAACCGCTGGTCCGGCCGCAACCGGCAGCGGCCGCCATCGTCAGCGCGGTACGGCCCGCCGGGCAGCCGGTCGGTCAGCCGGTCGGCCGTCCGATCGGGCGGCCAGTGGGCGAGCCGATCGGACGATCCCCATCCCCCCCGGTTCCCGTCTTCGCTCCACCGGCCGCAACCGTCCCGCCAGCGGGCGAGCCGGTGGGCCGCCCCTACATTCCGGGCCCGCTGCCAATCCAGGTGCATGCGAGCCGCATCGGCGGCGCCGAGCGCGGCGACGTGCTGCACATCGAGGCTGCCCCGGTCGACATCATTCGCTGAAGCATCGGAAGACCTGGAGAACCTTTCCATGAACCACCACCGCAGTCGCATTCCCCTCGCATTCGACGAACCAGTCAGCGCGCCAGCGCCGACGCTCCAGGCCGCCGGGCTGCGCCGGGTCGAGTCCGATCGGTTCGAACACCAGCGCGCGCGCCAGCGCGATCTGATCTGCAACGACATCCGCTGCCGCGAAGCCGATCTGGAAATCCGCGAAGCCCTGACGCGCAGCTGATCCGGGGTGCCGTCGATGGACAAGCAGTCTTCGGATCCGGACGGTAACGGCACCAGCGAGGCGGCTGAGGCGGCCGATGCCGCCGGTCTGCGTTACGTCGGCGACGACAAGCCGGGCATCACCCGCCAGCGCGACGGTGACGGTTTCGGTTACTGCAGGCCGGGTGGAGCGGCGGTCGAAGACGAGCGCACACTGCAGCGCATCCGACAGCTGGCCGTCCCGCCTGCCTGGACCGATGTCTGGATATGCCCGCGCCCGGACGGCCATCTCCAGGCCACCGGCCGCGATGCACGCGGACGCAAGCAATACCGCTACCACCCGCGTTTTCGTGACGTGCGCGAAAGCACGAAATACGAGCGCATGCTCGCGTTCGCAAGCGCGCTGCCGAAGCTGCGCGAGCGGGTGGAGCAGGACATGGCGCGGCGCGGCCTGCCGCGCGAGAAGGTGCTGGCGACCGTGGTCCACCTGCTCGAAACCACCTTGATCCGGGTCGGCAACGACGACTATGCGCGCAGCAACCGCAGCTACGGCCTGACCACCCTGCGCGATTCGCATGTCAAGGTCGACGGCTCGCAGCTGCGCTTCCAGTTCAAGGGCAAGAGCGGCAAACTGTGGAAGCTCAGGATCGGCAATCGCCGCGTGGCGAAGATCGTCCGTGCCTGTCAGGACCTGCCGGGCCAGGAGCTGTTCCAGTACCTGGACGATGACGGCAGCGTGCGCGATGTCGGATCGGCCGATGTCAACGAGTACCTGCGCGAGATCACTGGCAGCGACATCACCGCCAAGGATTTCCGCACCTGGGCCGGCACCGTCATGGCTGCACTCGCGCTGCAGGAATTCGAACGCTTCGACAGCCAGGCGGCGGCGAAGAAGAACCTGCGCGACGCGATCGAGCGGGTCGCGGCCCGGCTCGGCAACACGCCCACGATCTGCCGCAAATGCTACGTGCATCCCGAGATCCTGACCGCCTATGCCGACGGCGAGCTGCTGCTCGAGATCCGGCGCGAGGTGCAGGCCGAGCTGCGCGACGAACTGCCGAGCCTGCCCCCTGAAGAGGCGGCGGTGCTCGGGCTGCTGCAGGCGCGGCTCGACCGCACCCTGGAGGACCGGTCGAAGCAGAGCGTGGCTGGCGTCGGAGGCCGGTCGCGCCGCCGCGCCTCGTCCAAGGAGGGCGGGCGCGCAGCGTGTTGAAGGCCGACCCGCGCCTGGCATGCGGCATCATCCGGTGAGCGCGCCGGAACGGACATGACGCAAAGCCTTCAGATCGGTCCGGTGGCGCTGGCGCTGCCCCTGCTGCTGGCCGGCCTGGCCTGGCTGCTGGCGAGCCTGATCGGGTCGCGCGTCGCCGGCGCCAACGCGGCGCTCTTCGACCGCCGGCTGCTGGTGACGCTGCTGGTCGGCCTCTTTGCCGCCCGGCTTGCCTTCGTGCTGCAGTTCCGCGACATCTACCTGGCCACGCCGCTCGACATCCTGGACATCCGCGATGGCGGCTGGCACGCACCGATCGGCATCGGCGCCGCCCTGGCCCATGTTGCCGTGGTGTTGCGGCGCAACCGGGCGCTGCTGCGTCCGTTCGCCGCCGCGCTCGGCGTCGGCGCCGCCGTCTGGTTCGGCGGTACGTCGCTGCTGGCGATGCACGACGCCAGCGAGGTGCGCCTGCCGGCATTGACGCTGCGCTCGCCGACGGGTGACAGCGTGTCGCTGGCGTCGTTCCACGGTCGCGCCACCGTGGTCAACCTGTGGGCCACCTGGTGTCCGCCCTGCCGCCGCGAGATGCCGGTGCTGCAGGCCGCGCAATCGGCCCGACCAGAGATCCATTTCGTCTTCCTGAACCAGCGCGAATCGAGCCAGCAGGTTGCGTCCTACCTCTCCGACAGCGGCCTCGAGCTGCGCAATGTGCTGCTCGACCGCGACGGCGAGGCCGGCACGGCGCTCGGCCACCGGCTGCTGCCGACGACCCTGTTCTTCGACGCCGAAGGGCGCCTGGTCGACACCCGCCTGGGTGAGCTGTCGGCCGCCACGCTGGCGCACCACCTCGAGCGGCTCGACCGGTGAGCGGCGGCGCGGCGCCGGCTGGGCCCGGGTCCGGTCATCGATCCGCCTTCTGTCCGATGGCATCCGGATTGCCGTTGTCGGGCTCGTGACAAGGATTGCCATGCCGCCACCCAGAACCGATCGCAGCGACGCACCACCTGACCGCAGCCTGCGGCGACGCCACCGGCTGGTCGCCTGGTCCGCTGCTGCTGGGGGCGATGACCGCCGGCACCGGCCCGGCAGCGCGCGCGCAGGCCGCGCCCGCCCGCGCTGCGTCGCAGGCCGCGCCAGGCGGTGCCGACACCGCCTCCTGTGCCGGCTGCCACGGTCCGACCGGAGAGGGCGTCGGTGCCTTTCCGCGCCTGGCGGGCGGCGGGTCCGCGTACCTGCGGGAGCAGCTCGAGGCCTTCGCCAGCGGCCGGCGCAAGAGCGCGGTCATGCAGCCGATCGCGCAGGCCCTGTCGCCAACGCAGCGGACCGGACTCGCCAGCTTCTACGCCGGCCTGCCCAAGCCCGGCGTGACCGCTGACATCGAACCGACGGGCAGCGCCGACACCGGCGCCTGGCTGGCCACCCGCGGCCGCTGGAACGACGACCTCCCCGCCTGTGCACAGTGTCATGGTCCAGGCGGCATCGGCGTCGGCGCGAGTTTTCCGCCGCTGGCCGGGCAGCCGGCGGCCTACCTGGCCGAGCAGCTGCAGGCCTGGCGCTCGTCCACGCGGCCGCCGGGCCCGCTCGGCCTGATGCAGATCGTGGCATCCAAGCTGTCCGATGCCGATATCAAGGCGGTCAGCGGTTACTACGCCGAGTTGCCGGGTCGCGCGCCGGCCGTGGCGGCCAAGGCGCGCACGAAAGGAGCACCATGAACATCGCCGCCGTGTGGCGCCAGGGCCGCCAGCTTCCGGGCGTCGCCGTCTTCGTCGGTGTGATGGTGGTCGTGCTGCTCGCCTTCGCGATCGGCGGCGCGGTCGTATCCGACCGGTCGATGGACGACTTTCTCGAGCACCCGAACGGCGAGCAGGGCCGCGCCGCGCAGCGGTCGGCCGGGGCCGGCGCGTCGCATCCGGTGGTCGCCGGCTCGCCTGAAGCCAGCCACGGCGATTCGCCGCCCACCCCGGCCGCGGCGGCGGTGCCGGTGGCAGGGGGTGCTGCCAAGGCCTTCGAACCGCCTGCGCGCGACGAACTGCCGGACAACGAATACGGTCGCATGATCCGGCTCGGCGAACAGATCTTCAACCAGACCGGCCGGCACGCGGCCAGCTTCGTCGGCAACGACCTCAGCTGTGCCAACTGCCACCTCGATTCCGGCCGCAAGCCCGACTCGGCTCCGATGTGGGCGGCATACGTCCACTATCCCGCCTTCCGGGCCAAGACCGGCCAGGTCGATACCTTCGCCTCTCGCCTGCAGGGCTGCTTCGAATACAGCATGAACGGCAAGGCGCCGCCGGCCGACAGCGAAGTCATCACCGCGCTGCAGACCTACGCCTTCTGGCTTGCCAAGGGTGCACCGGTCGGCATGCCGGTCCAGGGCAGCGGCTATCCCAAGCTGCCCAAGCCGGCGCAGCCGCCCGACTACGTGCGCGGTGAGGTGGTCTACCGGGAACATTGCGCCCTGTGCCACGGCGACGACGGCCAGGGGCAGCGGGTCGGCGAGCACCAGGTCTTTCCGCCGCTGTGGGGCGCGCGTTCGTACAACTGGGGCGCGGGCATGCACCAGCTCAACAACGCGGCCGGCTTCATCCGCGCCAACATGCCCCTCGGCAAGCCGCGCAGCCTGAGCGAGCAGCAGGCGTGGGACGTCGCCATGTTCATGAACAGCCACGAACGCCCGCAGGACCCGCGCTTCACCGGCTCGGTGGCGGAAACCCGCCGCCGCTTCCACGACTCGCCGGATTCGCTTTATGGGGTTAAGGTCAACGGCAAGCTGCTGGGCGTGGGTCTGGGCAAGCCGGTGGCGACGAAGAACTGACGTCGCAGCCGGCACGCCCCGGACCGGCGCCCCGACGTCCGGTCGAGGTTCGGACCGGACAAGAAAAAAGGACCTGACGCACGAGACGTCAGGTCCTTGATCCTTCTGGTGGCCTGGGGCGGAATCGAACTTTGTCGCTCAGCCTTTATCCATGCGGGTCCTCGCGCCTTCACCGAGAAGTTAGTGCAGAAGTTACTGCAGATTCACTCGATGAAGAACTCGCACCTTCCACCTGTGCCCGAAAGCCAGACGCATCCATTGTACTGCCGGCCGACGCTGGCGGCCAAAAGTCGCTGGCACACAACGACCGTGCTGTCAATTTAAGACACCCCATTTTGAGGGGGTCCCAAATCGCCCAATGTTGGTCGGCCATTTGAGCGCCATTTCGACACACATCTTCCATTGGTCGCTGAACAATAACCCCTCTGAGGCACTTGCGGGATGGCCCGGCGTGTCAAAGGCTAATCGAAGAGGAAAGAAAAGTGGCGAATTGGAACTTGCTAGAGGACGGCCGGCTGCTCACATTGAAGGAGGTATTGGAAATCCTGCGGATAAGCAAATCGACCTTCTACGACGGAATCAGAGCTGGTATCTATCCTCAACCATTGCGTGTCAGCATGCGCAGCGTCTACTGGCCATCGGCCAAAATCGAGATCGCCGTCTTGAACCTGAACAGGAACCGAAGCCGACGCTACTCTTGCCACGGCCGACCCACGGGCGAAACTGAACCTCTGAGCTGCGAGCCTACTTAGTCGGACATGCGAAATCACTTCCTGCTGCCGACAGCGACGATGTGCGAGCCGCTGACGATCATCATTCGCAGGACCGCAGCCTTTTTGGCGGAGAACCCATCGCTCGCGCAGCCGATGCGGCATCCAAAGCCACGGCGATCAAGGCGAAAAAAAGGACCTTCAGGTCCAGCCGGGCGATCGCCCGCAGCAGCCAACGGATGTTGAATCCGGCTGCGCAGAGAACCGCGTGCAGTGCGTCGCCGTCGCTGCCCTTGAGCCAGCACCGGTCCATCCGGTGATCCGACTTGGCATGCCCGATCAACGGCTCGATGGCCTGACGCCGCTTCAGCCAGGTGCGCTGCTGCGTGGTCAAGGTCTTGGCCTTGCCACGATGGATCACCTGAACCGGCGCCACATCCTGGTCCACGCCGCGATATCCGAGGTCCACCACCGCCGTCATCGGCTTGACGCCGATGTCCTGCAGCAGCGTGGCCGTCTGCTCGAGCTGGGCGGCCAGCGTGTGCCCGTCGTACGGGTTGCCAGGAAAGCTGCGCGCGCCGACCATCAACCCGTGCCGGTGCGTCACCGCCAGGCTGACCTTCACGCCGAACTCGTACGGATTGCGGGCCTTGCCCTTCGAGATGCACTCTGCCTCGGGTGCGTGCAGCGCATAGAGCTTGTTCTTGTCCTTCGGCCGTTGGCTGTGGATGCGGTCGGCCCGCACCAGCCAGGCGTTCAGCCTGTCCTGCACGTCCTGGCCGAGCTCGCCCATCTTGCGGCGCACCTCGCGCAGCAGGCGGCCAAGGATCGTGCGTTGTCGTCTGATGGTCTTGTGCAGCCGCCGGAACTGCTTGGCGTGCGCATAGCCGGCCGCCTTGCGGCGCAGCGTCCGGCCCTCGCGCTCGTGCGTCAGCTTGAGCTTGATGCCCGCCGCCTTCGCCAGCCGCACGATCTTCTCGCGGGCGACTTCCAGCAGGCGGCTGTCGGTGGGATGAGCGATCGCCTTCTCCTGCACGGTGGAGTCGACGATGACACGCTCGAATTCGGTCTTCTTGACCGCACCGATCGCCACGGCGGCCTCGATGGTGGTCTTGAGCAACTGCTCGACACCGGCCTCACCGAGGACCCGGCGGAAGCGGCCGATCTGGGTCGGATCGCAGGGCGGGCCCGGCTGGTAGTAGTCGAGGCCGCTGAAGAACTGCCACACCACGTTCTCGCTCCAGCGCTCGACCAGTTCCTCATCGCTGAGGTCGAACGCATGCTTGAGGTACAGCAGCGAGACCATCAGGCGGATCGGCAATCTCGGACGGCCGGCATTGCTGACGCCGGCGCCGACCAGTTGCGCTGTCGAGCCGAACAGATCGGCTCCTTCGACCAGCCGGCCCTTGCGATCCCGGTGAGCCAAGGCCGGCGCCAACGCCGCTTCGATCTCCGCCCAAGGCATCCGGCACGCGAGCACCGCCAGCGGATGGCGCATGTCAATCATCGTGTCCAGCCGGGCGCGAAAGAAGTCGTCTGTGGCCATCCAGTCAGCTCCAAGAACTCCCAGAAACTGACCACCATTGGATTACTTCTCGGGAGTTCTGGCCATCGGCATTCACCCCTGGAGGCCAGCATTCATGCGGGCTGTGGAGGTTTTGCAGGGGCGACTACTTAGATGACGGGCTTTCTCGCCAAGGCAGCAGCCTTCCCGCAGATTGCAGTCTGGATCCTGATCGCCGTGATGTTCGGATGGTTCGCGCTGAGCTTCCTAAAAAGCTCTGGACGATTCTCTGGCTGCATCGACCCATAGTCGCCCGCACATCAATCATCCTGCATCTCAGCCGCAGCAATGGCTGTGCTGTCTCCTAATAGCGCCAGGGACTCTACCGATTCAAGCTCGACGAGCGAATTCTGTGAAATTGCCTGAAGTTCTCCCACGACATTGAGCATGCTGGTGGTGACGCGATCTATCTGCGTCTGCCGCTTCGCCCAGATCTTCGTCATCGCCCTTTTCTCGGACTGCAGGTCGCTTTGCATCGAGGCAAAGCTGTCCAGCATGGTCCGAACCCGTTGAGAGAACGTGGCGCTGGACAGGTAGTGGTACAGCTGCTCGACTTTCTCGGCCTGCCCCGTCGCAGCTTGGCGCAGCTTGTGCGCTTCGAGCAATATCACGCGCAGGGTCTCCGCCATCGGTTTGAGCACCAGCGGCGAAACCACCCAAACATCACCAATGCGCGCGATCGGATCGGTCATGCCCCGAGGCATTGCCGTCGTGACCAGGACCGCAAGGTCAGCGCGAGCATCCTGCTGATCGTCCTTGAGTTTCTCGAGCCACCGGTCCGACCAGTGCTCGGCACGCTTGGCTTCCCAGATGATCTTGCCGGCGACTTGGCCGCTCGGCGTCCGAACCGTCTGGATGACATCAGCCCCGCGTTGTCCCTTCTTGACCTCCTCAATCAGATCGTGATGAAAGTTGGTCGCCAGTGACTGCTCGACCTCGAGTTCGAGCACTTCCCCCTGCAATTGCTGCGATCCCTGCTCCAGCTTGCGGCGAAGATCCTCGTTGGCTTTTTGCGCATCCTCGATCTTCTTGCGCAACTCAGCCTCGACAAGGCCGAACCGCTCTGACTCCCGCTGGCTGATCGCCGTGGTCAATCGTCGACGCTCCTCGTCCAGCTTTCGCTGCAGATCGAGTTCCATACTCTTCTGCTGCTCTTCCAGTGCCTGCTTCTGACGGCGAAGATCAAGTTCCTGCTGACCGAAATGCATCGAGCGCACGATCCTTTTGCGCCACATCTTCTTGCAACGCCTGAAGTGCATGCGTCTGATCGGCAACCGCCTTGACCCTGGCCGCGTCGCAGGCCGCTTCAATTGCGGCCTTGGCCTCACGCTCGGCCTTCTTGGCAGCAGCCAATTGCTCCTGCATCTTCGCCACCTCACCGGCGACGAGCTGCATCGCCTTTCGCTGCGCCTCCGCAGCCAGGGATGCTTCAAGTTCCGAGCGTCGTGCCCGCAACAGCGCTTCGAACTCGTCTGCGTGGCGATCGATGGCCTGGCGCGTGATTCCATCCTGGAGGGGAAATTCATGGGAACACTTGGGGCAGACGATCGGCTCGTCCGGCCAGCAGGATGATCTTGTCATTCATGCACGGTCTCCAAGCGATCGAACTCCTGAATGGCCGCCGTTACAGCCGCATCCAACCGTACCCAGATGACAGCGCCAGGCGGATGCACATAACGAACGGGCTTGGCGAGCGACCTTCGCGTTCTTCAGTATCCAGCCGAAGCACCAGCTGTCCACCTCGCCAGCGTTGATCCGATCCACCGCAATCAGATGCTTGCCCGCAGCGTCGACCATCGCGGCCCGATCCAGGCGCTCAGTGCAGCCGATCGACCTCCACCGTTCCGACCACCAAACCCGAACCCTTCCGAATGAGCGCGATTCGCCCTCGCTGGGCCGTCTTGCTTGACCGCATCTCCCAGGTCTTTGCTCCCGACAAGATCCGCTCAATATGAGGCGAGTCGATGATCAATCCCTTCGACACGGTCATCGGCAAGCCCTCCACCTGCAGGAGCCAGCAGACATCCAGACTGCATCACCGACCGCGTCGTGGTGCAAGAGACAGATGGAACGGTCAAACGTCATCGGCGCGTTCTCCTTCGAAAACATTGGAACTGGGAGGATGGCAATTTATCTGGCATGTGGCTCACTGCGTGAGCCTGACGGTCAATCACCAACTTTCGACGGTCATGTCAGGCCAGATCGGCGAAGTCCGCAACGGTCAGATCGCTGCAGCCATTGAGCATGTCTGAGGCCAAAGCTCTCTTGCGGCCAAGAAGTTCATCGAGCTTCACGTCGAAGCTGGCCCCTCGGGGCTGACGACGCTGGGATAGTAGACGTTGACGCTGCGCGTCTGGCCAATGCGGTAAGCACGCGCCGTGGCCTGATCTTCCTTGGCGGGATTCCAGGTTCTGGTGAAGTGGATGACGTGATTGGCGGCTTGGATGTTGACGCCGAAACCCACCGCCAAGGGCGACAGGATGATGACGTCAAATCCCGGCTTCCCCTGAAAGTCATCGATCAATTTCTGTCGATTGACCAGCGAGCGCGGATCGGCAGAGGTATCGCCATTGATGATATGAGGCGCGAACCCGAAGAATGTGGCGATCACCCGCTGCAACATCAGCTGCAGTTCGCGAAACTCGCAGAACACGATCACCTTATGGCCTTCGCTCGCACGCGAGGCCAGCCGCTTGAGCCGGTCGATCATCCACCCCATCTTCGGCGACTCATTGACCAAGCGGGTAATCGCGACGTCGCGGGTGTCGGCCTGCTTATGACCATGAGGGTCGGAGCAGATCTGCCGCAACGCCATCAGCGTCTGCAACTGCGCAGATGGATTGGTGCTCCGCTGCTCGCGCAGCTGATTCAGTGCGGCCCGATAAAGCGCAAGTTGCATCTCCGACATTGGCAATCGCTTGCATGTCTCGTCCTCGATCGGAGTCGGCAGATCCTTGGCAACATCCGTTTTTTTCCGATGCAGAATCTGCGGCCGGATCACCTCCCGAAGCTCATCGACCTTCGCCCGCTGCTCCTCCGTCTTGGCTTCAATCGGCTGCCGATAGGTACGCGAGAAATGGTTCAGTGCACCCAACATGCCAGGCTGCACGAAGTCGAACAGGCACCAGAGGTCGGCCAGCGAGTTTTCTACAGGCGTTCCGGTGCACGCCACGCGGAAGCGCACCTTTTGCTTCTTGGCCGACCGCGTCACCATCGCGGCAGGGTTCTTGATCTTCTGAGCCTCGTCGCAGACCATGATCGACCATGGCTGTGCTGCCAAGGTGAATTCGAGATCCCGCATGGTCTCGTAGGTGGTCAGCACGAGCCGCGCGTCCCCGACCCAGTTCTTCTTGAGCAGGCGTGTTACCCCTTCGACACGGATCGACTCATCCAACTCCCGACGAGGAACCCGCAGGCTCTTGAGCTTGTCCCCGTACAACATCAGGAGCGTCATGGCCCCCGGCATGAAGAACTTTTCGAGCTCCATGCGCCAGTTCTCAAGCAGTGCAACTGGTGCAACGACCAAGGCTGGAGGGATCGTCGGATCATTCTCGAAGCAAGCCGCGATGAACGTCAGCAACTGCAAAGTCTTGCCGAGCCCCATGTCATCGGCCAGCACCGTACCGCGGCAATGCGTTGGCGACATGTCCCAGAGATGCTGCAGCCACGCAATGCCCTCATACTGATGCGGCTTCAACGCCACTTCGGCACGGAAGCTGCCAGGAAGCTTTGCGGACCGTCCAAGCGGAAGCTGCAGAACCTCGGCCCGCTCTTCCGTGTAGTCGATCTCTTCCAGATTTCGCTTGAGCACCAGCCGCTTGTTCGGGTTCGGCGTCGCCGCGCTCTTTCCCGGGGAAAATGTTTGAGACTGGATCTGGGCATTCGCTGAAGCGAGCGCAGCCAAGCGCGGACTTCGCATCTGCGATCGGCACTGGCTTCTGCAACCCCGGTAGGGCAACCTGTTGAGACGCTGAGGCTTCTGCTATCGCGATCGACGCTTCCAGTGAAGCAATCTCGTCGAAACGGATCGGCAAAAGGGTCTCGGCACCAGTGGCGGCGTCGATGACCCGGATACCGACAGCGACTTCACCGTCAAACCAGCTTCCTGAATCGCTGGGCTTCGCAATGACCGGCACAACAAATGGCTGCTCGACGCCAATTGCTTCGACGCGGGGCGAATAGTTGCTCAGATCGAACAAATCCTCCGACGTCCAGAGCTGCGGCTGGCTCCATGCACGGAACCAATATTCAAGCTGGGTGAGGTGCTCAGGTGTATCGCCTTCGATCTCCAGTTCGTGCCCGGCCCAGGAGCAGCACTGCGATCCCTGTCCGATCCGCCGACGCAGACGGTCGATGAAGCTGCCCAACTCCTCCGGATGCCCGAACCAGTGAGCCTCATCGCCCGCCGCCTCGGCGTCCAGTTGCTGGATGAGTAGACCCACTCGCACGACCTCACCCCTTGCCCCGTGCTCCACATGCGGCGTGAACCGTTCGAATGAAATGCCCGCATCTCTACGGGCCCGCTCGACCTGCGACAGGTCGACCACCTTCGAGGCCGTCTCGCCGAGAAGAGCGAACGGGTTCCTGACGAATGCCTCTGCTCTGGGGCCAGACGCGCGACGGCCAGGCATGGACTTGATTTCGGCCAGAACCTGCTTGACCTCCGGCGTGATCACAACGCGGACCAGCGAAGGGCCGTCTGGAACGTCGTAGCTGTCCTGCAGCGGCAGGATATCGAATCGCTCCAGCCACCGATCCGGTGCTTCGTCGAATCCAGGTATCACTTCTACGGTAGCAACCTCTCCTGCATCGGCCTTCCGCATTCCAAGGCGCAGCCGTTCAGGAGTGACGACGATCGTTCGCTCCACATAGTCCGAGACCAGACAGCAGTTGTCCTTCGCCAAGCGCCGAACACGTCCCAGGAGCGCTTCCTTTGCCTCCCGCGATCTCGATTCGGGTGGCATCCCATGGAATTCGCGGAGCGAACACATCAGCTGCCACACCCCTGCGGGCAACAGCTCAGCCCCTCCGGGGGTTTTGAGAACCGCACCGGTCAACTTCGAGCTCGGAGGCAATGGCTTGCCCTGCTCGTCATACCAGCCGTCGAGCAGGAGTGTGAAGCTCGCATCACCCACAGCCCCGCGTGACAAGATCTTTGGCCGTGCCTTTGCATTTGCAGGGAGAAGCAGTGCAGCGCGCTGCACGGCGAGATCAGGATCCTCCAAGACGGCATAGACATCGGCCCAGCTCAGGAAGAACTGATCCTCACGACGCTCGCCAAAGCCCTCCGTGAAGAGCTGTGCGAGGCGCGCACCGAGGTCGGCCGCCTCGCCAAAGGCGAACGGCATTGCAAGCCATTCGGAAGTCGAAGAAGCAGGGGAGGGGTAGGCGATACCAACATCACTGATCACAGGGGCGATCGATCTCGTCGGCTGCGTTTCAGCTTCAACGGATGGGCGGCGCCCGAACAACTTTCCAAGCATGCTCAGTCGTCAGCTTCAAGGTAGTAGCCGCGGCCCGACGAGTACCGAAAGCCAAACCTGTCGATCGCTTCGACGAGGCGGCCACTTGGTCTGACGCCATCGACTCGCACCCAAAGCGCCCCGCCTTTGGCGCGGTTGTCGATCAGACGGATGCCTTGCTGATCGCACAAATCCTGCAGATCTTCGAGATCGCCCTTCGACAGCTCTTTACGTCCCGTCCCCCTCGACCCAGCAGCGGCCGTCGAAGCGATTCCAGGCGTAGCGACCTTTCCTTCCGCTGCCGGCTTCCAAGGCCATGCTGCGTTCCGCTCCAGGACGCTCGCGATGGCCCGTCCCGCATCTGACGTCGCGCTCAGCGGCGCGCCAGCTCGGCGTGCGGGCGGCGCATTCGCCCGAAGCGGCGGCGCGAGGTTCTCCGTCGACTTCGAAACGTTCGTGTTCAGCAGCGAACTGAGGTGACGATCGAAGGTTGCCTCCCACTGAGACATGTGGTTCAGCTGCTTCCGCCCCGGCTGGTGCTTCAGGTCGTAAATGTCCAGGTCCATACGCTCGAGATCGAGCGACGAGTCGGCGGCCGGGAAAACGAAACAGGCGTTGTTCGTCAGTCCAAATTCGACAACCAGCTTCGTTCCAATCCGCATGATGAATGCATTGTTGGCGGTCGGAGTGCTGCCCATGAGCCGCCTGCTTCTTCCCTTCATCCGCTCCTTCAGTGCCTCCGACGCCGCACTCCGATTTGCTCGCGCATCGACCCCGAGTACAAACCACATGTCGGTGATATGAGGCTCCCACTTGAGCCAGTAGTTGAGCCTGCGCACATCCGCAGCGCCGTCATGGGCGAGCAGCTCAAAGAAGTCGCGGATCAGCCTGCGCTTCAACCAGCTTTCGATCATCTTGCGAGCGGGCTCACTTCTGACCGATGCATCCCAGGCCGCGCGACTCAGCCAGGGGTTTCCGATAAGCCGAAGGCAAATATCGCGCAGGTCAGGATGCTCTGGCTTGTCGTGGCATTTCTGGTAACGCACAACCACCAACGCCGCCGCATCGCGCGCAACTGGCACAGGCAGTTTCAGGTCGTCATGTTTGCCATCAACCACCTCCAGAACCTGAGGCATCTCCCGCTGGAACTGACGTTCTTCAGATCTCACAACTTCATGGACGTAGGCCATGACCGCCTCATGCCAGACCCAAGAGTCCGATTCGATTCCCAGACCCGCGCAGACCTGTGCGAGCTCGGAACGATCGCCCCGGCGAAGCGCCTGCGCATAACGCGTACATGGTTCATCGCCGAGCAGGTTTCTGTGCTCCGCCAAAGTCTCGAGCCATTCTGGCTGACGTCCGCGCTGACGAGCAGCGGCTGCAACGCGCTGGAGCCGATCCCCCAGAAAACCACGGAGCTTCTGCCAATTGGCCACCGAGGGCGCGGCGTCCGCACTCGAATGATCGAAGGCGAAATAGCCTGTCATCAATCCTTGGTAGCAACGGCGGTACTGCTTTGATTGGTTCTGTCTTCCGTCGACCAACCTGAAGAGCTCGTCCAACAACGGGGCGCGGTCGATCAATCGCTTGCCGTCGGCATCGACGGGCACAGCCACCCCATAGCACACGTACTTCAACTCCGCGAAGCTTGCGATCTGACGACTTCGGAAGAAGCTTCTGACCGCGGAGACCAGCGTGGCGTTAGGCGGTCGCTCGGCATCATCACCTCCACCGAAAGCCTGCTTGACTGTCTTCAGCGCAAGCGTCATCGCCCTCGGGTCGCCCCAGCCCGACTCCCGCTGCGTGCGATTGATCGTCAGCGCCCCGGTCAAGCTTGTGCGAAGAGCGATCAGCGATCCTGGATCGGACATCTTTCCCTTGGGTCCAGGGCCCTCTCGAGCGCAACCTCGTCGATCGGCGGCGCGGGGTTAGACAGCTCGTCAATGAGCTCCTGACGCGTCTTGAACTCCAGCTTGAACTCGATCCGACGACTCGATTCGTCGGTGTCGCGCAGCGAATTGAAGGACGCGCCTCCGACGAAAAACCTGGTGGCTACCAGTCGCCGATCCTCCGGCGACAAGCCGCCGCCTGCGGGCGTGGTACGCAACAGCTCACACAGCACACGTTCGCTGCGCTCCAGGCTCAGGTTCAAGTTGAACAAGTAGGTGCCGGTCCGGCTTGCATACCCTTCGACGACGGCGCGCTTGAACCATTTCTCACCGTCCGGGCTTCGGAGCTTCTCCAGCAGCAAAGGAGTGAACGTCATCACAACGTCCCGCTGATCGGCCGAAAGCGTGTTCTGACCCTCCCGTTCGAACTGGCCCCGAGGACCGAAGTCGATGGTGCGGTCGCTGACGCGCACCCCCTGCGCAACGCCGACTTCGATATGTCGTCCATCAGCCGAGCGATGGCCGCGCTTCGTTCCTTGACCTCCCGCTCCTCGTCCGATTGCTTCTTGGTGACTGCCAGCAACGCCACGCTCATCGCCACCAGGAAGAGCACCATCAAGGCCGACATCAAATCGGAAAACGAGATCCAGAACGGCTTCTCCCCCTGATCACGGGCGCGTTTCCCGGCGGAGTGCTGCAAGCTCAGCATGGCCAAGCCCCTCGATGCGTGTGCAACCTATCCGTCATGCCGGGGATGGCAGCGCATCGAGGACATCGCCCAGATCCTGGATGGCACCCTTCAGATAGTTGACGGCCTGCGAGAGCTCCTGATGGAAGGCCGCATTGCTGCTCCGAAGCGTTGCTTGGACTTGGTTCGCGAACTCGGCATGCGCCTCCCCCAGAACCTCGGTCACGCCGTTCAGGTAGGTGTCCGCCGTTCGCTGAGCCTCGAGCAGGCTCTGGCTGGCGGTCTGCAGCCCATCCAGCAGCTCCTTCGTGAAGCCGGCCTCGCGTTTGGCGTTCTCGACCGTGGCCTTCAAGTCGCCGACGAGATTCGTCAACGCATCTCGGACGCTGCTTTGATCTGCAAGAACTCGTTCGGTGGCGGCCAGCGCCGCGGTAACGGTCGCGGTCGAGGCCAGCAGCTTGCCTGAGGATCCGTTCAGCCCCTCCGTCACGCTGCGCATCGCATCCAGGTTGTCGCCCAGTCGCTCAGATGCAACCTGCAGGCGTTCGGCGCCCTGATTCATCTTCTCGACGTTTGCGTGAGTAGCAGTGTGAAGCCTCTCGCTGGACTGCTGCATCGCCTTGATCGCATCGTCCACAGAATCGATCAGGTCGTCCACCTGCTCGCCTTGCGTGGCGAGAAGCTTTCCGATGCGCTCGTTCATCTCGGCCTGGCGCGAGCTGTGTTCCTGCTGCGCCTCATGCGCCTGTTGCTGTAGACCTCGCACCAGCTCACCCGTCGTAGACGAAAGCTCCTTCACCATCTGAAGCGTCGCCTCGGCAGAATCGGACTGTCCCTTGCGGACCGACTCATTGATCCTTTCGACGAAGGCAGCCATCTGCGCATCAGCTTCGGCTTGACGATCACGCATCTGGGCCATCAGCTCTTCCATGCGCCTCGCCATTGCATCCGAGGCACCTGCTCCCGCCTGCTCAATGCGCCCCGCCAGCTGATCGAACCGATGGGATGCGGACTCGATCGTCTGCGCCGTCTGCTGCAACATGTCGTTCATGCCGCGAAGCTGGCCGCCAAACATGTTCTCCATCTGTGTCGAAAAGCCCCCCAGGACGTCGGTCAACAGCCTGTTCACCGCATCGCCCTGGTTACTGCCCACGGTTTGCACGGCAGTGCTGATGCGTTCGAGCGGATCCTTCAGGCCCTCGGCAAGGCTGGATGTGATGCTCTGGCCAAGCTGCTGGCTGCTCGCGGTAATCGCAGAGATCTGCTGTTGGGACAACTCCGTGAGGACCTGCTTCAGATCCGTAACCAATGACTCCTTCATCTGAAGAGCCTGTGTGGCCGACGTTTCCGACGCCTCGACCAGCCGCTGCAGGTACTCCTCCCCAGCTCCGGCATCGAACAAGCTGTCGATCAGGCTGCAGAGCCGCTCCGTGGCGGTATAGAGACTGTTGACGATCGACTTCTCGAGCAAGGTGACCAGCATCGCCAGCAGGATGGCCGCACCCGAGAGGATGAACGCCCCGCCAACGCTCTGGATCAGCGTCGCAAGACTTTGGCGAACCTGATTCGCATCGTCAGTGACCTGGAAGCCTTGCAGGCCCAGGATCAGGCCCGAGAAGGTCCCGATGATTCCCAGGCCGGTCAGCATGCCGGGCAGGTGCTTGTAGAACTCGGTGCGCAACGGTCCATCCACGAGCGAAGCCTCGGTGAAGAACCCTTGCGCCAGGGCCGTCGCCCGCCAACGAGCGATCTGCATCGAGCCCGTCTCGTCAGGTCTCTTCTGCGGATGCAAGGTATCGCGGAACTCGTCCCAGCAATGCTTCAAGCTGGAACCTTCCACCTCCTCCGGGAAAACAAGATCGAGGTCCAGCACAGGACCTTGCGCCTTGAGCTGCGCGATTCGCTCATGCGCTCTCGCCAAGCTTCGCCCAACCCGAAGGCCGGGAACGACAAACCGACCCAAGAAGAAGAAGACGGCAACAGCCAGAACGACCCCAACGCCCCAGTGGAGCAGACTGGACACGAGCGAGTACGTGTCGGGCGACATCAGCAGGGATCTCCTCAATCATGGAAGCGGCCCGCTAGCAGCGGGCGATAGCCCTCTAGTATTGATTCGATTCGTTACTGAAGACCTCTGCGGACCCCCCCATTTCACGGGGGAAGCCAAGCCTGGATGTAACTGCTTGAAGTTGGCAACATCGCCGAATGGACGAAGAACTTCAGACGCCGGGGGGAAAGGGATGAAGGCTGACGGGCTTCGGAGATCTCGAGGAGTTCGGAAGAGTGAGACTCTCCCCGCATTTCTTCATGCGCGACTTTCTCTACGCGAGATCGCCGCCTGGTACCGCATCCCGAATCTCCCCGACAACCCAGATGTCGCGATCAGAGTGGGGCGCCATCTGTGCACGCAGTTGCTGGAACCTCTGCAGGCAACGTTCGGACGGCTCAAGATCCGGTCGGCCTATCGATCGCCGCAGGTCAATCAGGTCGGCAACCAGAAGAAGCTCAACTGTGCGAGCAACGAATCGAACTTCGCCGGCCACATTTGGGACCACGCCGACGCAAACGGCTGCCATGGGGCGACGGCTTGCATCGTGATTCCCTGGCTCGTTGATCACATCGCCAAGGGTGGCCGATGGACCGACATGGCCTGGTGGATCCACGATCACCTCCCCTACAACACCTTGTACTTCTTCTCAAAGCTCGCGGCGTTCAATATCAACTGGCATGAGAAGGCTCTGCGGCGCATCGACAGTTTCGCAGATCCGAAGGGATGCTTGACCCGGCCGGGCATGGCCAACCACGCCGGCTCACATGCAGATCAGTACCATTCATTCCCTGCTTTCGATTCGTAATAGTTCGACGAACACCCATCAACCGGGGTACCTGGGTCAGACATCGACGAGGTGTCGAAGAAGCTCGAATCCAACGCGCCACTGCTGGCCGTCGCAGTCGAGCGTGGCGGTTCGTTGGTTGATCCGCACGATCAGGCCGACGCGGTGCTGCAGGTTCTTGTCGGTGAAGCTCACCCGGTTGCCGACGCGGAAGTCGGCACGACCGGGAACCTCCGGTGGTGGGCTCGGTCTGGTGAGTTCGATGTCCGCCGGTGCCGAAGCGTTCTCGGCGGACTCGTCGGCCGGCTCCGTGAGGATCGCCGCGTAATGCACTTTGAAGGCCTTGCTGTAGGCCGGATCCTGGACCGCAACATGGTCCCCGTGCATCCCGACGACACGAGCAGGACGCAGCTTGCCGTCGCTCCAGCTGAGGTATCGGATCTGCTGACCGGTATGCAACTGCGCACGCACCTGGACGAGGCGGCGTGGGTCAGCCAGCAGTTGCTCGATGACCCAGCTGAGCTGGTACAGCTCGGCGCTGGTCGCCATGGGCAGCTCTTCGATCAGCTTGATGCGCATGGGCACATTCTGCCCATGCGCCGCGTCTGCGTTCAAGCCGCCAGCGGCATGTCCTTCGCGCTGGCGTCGTCCTCCCACTTCGCAGCAACCGCCCACGGCAACAACTCGTCAATGCGGTTGCTGGGGTGATCGGCGATGCGCTCCAGGACGTGGCGCAGGTAGCGCTGCGGGTTGATCCCGTTCAGCTTGGCCGTGCCCATCAGCGTGTACATCACCGCCGCCGTGTGGCCGCCCGCGTCCGAGCCGACGTGCAGATAGTTCTTGCGTCCGATGGCCACGCCGCGCAGGGCCCGCTCGGCCGTGTTGTTGTGTGCGTCGATGCGTCCGTCGCCGACGAAGTTCGTCAGCGCCGTCCAGTGGCTCAGCGAGTAGCCGATCGCCAACGCCATCGGCGACTTCGCCGATACCTGCGCCAAGGTCTGGTTCATCCAGGACTTCAATTCCGTCAGCACCGGCACCGATCGCGTCTGGCGCATTCGTCGTCGCCGCAGTGCCGATCGGCCGTTGACCTCGGCCTCGATCCTGAACAGCTCGCCGATCCGCACCAACGCCTGGTGCGCCAGCGTGCCGGGCAGACGCTTCTGCCGAACATGGATGTCCCAGAACTTGCGGCGTGCGTGAGCGTTATGCCGAACACCACATAAGGCGCACGCAAGGAGGAAGTTCGATGAACTGGTCGAGGCCAACGCCAGTGCCGTGGCCGGCCAGGCGATCCAGCGCATTGCCCTGCTGTACCGAATCGAGGCCGACGCGAATGGTTTGACCGGCCAGCAGCGGCTGCAGATGCGCCAGGAGCGATCTCAACCGCTGTGGGATGAACTGCACGTATGGCTGCAGCTTGAACGCGCACGGGTTCCCGATGGCGGCGCCATCGCCAAGGCGATCGACTACAGCCTGAAGCACTGGGCCGGGCTCGGGCGATTCCTGCTCGACGGCGAGGTGCCGATCGACAACAACCATGTCGAAAACCGGATCCGGCCCTGGGCTCTCGGCCGGCGCAACTGGCTGTTCATCGGCAGCCAGCTGGCCGGCGAGCGGGCCGCGGTCGTGATGAGCCTGCTGCAGTCGGCCAAACTCAACGGCCACGACCCCTGGGCTTACCTGAAGGACGTCCTCACCCCTTTGCCGAAACAGCTGAACAGCCGGATCGAGGAGTTGCTGCCGCACCGGTGGCGGCCGGCAGGTTGATCGCGCAGTCCCGAACAGCCACTTGAGCACCGCGGCGCTCGTGCCGGCGACGCCCAGGCCATGCGCGACAAGCGCCACTGCCGTCCCACACACCGCGTCCGCCATGATCGCCATGGCCGCGATACTCGACCGGCCAGTGGATCACGGCAAGGTGCCACGGCCAGACGCATACTGCCCATCTTCGGCTCGCCGAGCCTTCGATGGGTCGATGCCATCGCCGAGGCAGGCCCGTGCGTCGGATGCCCGCTTCCTGGCTTCGCAAAGATCGACGCCTGGGTAGACCCCGAGGCTCAATGTCTTGCGCCGGCCTTCGAAGCTGTAGTCCAGCCGCCAGTAGTGACTGGTGCCCTTCGCAAAGGGCAGCAGGTACAGCCCACCGCCATCGTTCAATCGGCCCGCCCCGGGCTTCAGCCCCTGGATGATCCGCTCGCTCTTGATCAACTCCAACGCCATGCTTCCAGACTCCGTTCGCAGACGTCCCTCGCGGGACGAAATGCAGTAACTTTTCTGAAGCACCCCGGCCGAGGCCGAAAGTTACTGCAAAGTTACTGCAGAAGCGTCTGGATCTGGGCAAACGTCCTCGGACGTCGCCGGAAGCAAAAAAGCCCTAAGCGTTGATGACTCAAGGGCTTTTCGGACTTCGACGAACTTCGTCGAACTGAACGGTGGTGGCCTGGGGCGGAATCGAACCACCGACACGCGGATTTTCAATCCGCTGCTCTACCAACTGAGCTACCAGGCCGAAGCCGGCAGTATAGCAGCGCGAATCGGTGCTTCCGGCCGGTGCGGGGCGTCGTCAGACGCTGCTGCGCTTGTTGCGGCTGAGGTCGACGCCGAGCTGCTTGAGCTTGCGGTACAGGTGGGTGCGCTCGAGTCCGGTCTTCTCGGCCACGCGCGTCATGCTGCCGTTCTCCTGCGCCAGGTGAAATTCGAAATAGCTCTTCTCGAAGGCATCGCGCGCCTCGCGCAGCGGGCGGTCGAGGTCGAAGCTCTGCTCGGACTGCGGGCCGAGCGGCGAGGCATGCAGCAGGCTGATCGGACTGCCGACCAGGGCGGTCTCGGTGGCCAGCGGATGATCGCCGCGCAGGCTGCTGTTGGTCGGCAGGTGGTGCAGCCGTCCCATGGCGTGCGGATCGCTGCTGCGCGGCGCCGGCCGGGCCAGCCCCTGCTCGACCGCGCGCAGCAGCTTCTGCAGCGTGATCGGCTTTTCGAGGAAGGCCATCGCGCCGTGCTTGGTTGCCTCGACCGCGGTATCGATCGTGCCGTGGCCGCTCATCATGATGACCGGCATCGTCAGACAGGCGGTGGCGCTCCATTCCTTGAGCAGCGTGATGCCGTCGACATCGGGCATCCAGATGTCGAGCAGGACCAGATCCGGGCGCACCGTCTCGCGCAGCGTGCGCGCCTGCGCAGCATTCTCGGCCACCTCGACCGTGTGTCCCTCGTCGGTCAGGATCTCGGACAAGAGCGCGCGGATGCCGAGTTCGTCGTCTACTACAAGGATGGTGGCCATGAATCCTCAGTGCGCCAGTGCCCGGGCGATCCCGTCTGCCGCAGTGTTGCCCTGGGGCGGCGCCAGTTTGGAAAATGATATCGAAACTTGCGCCCCGTGTTCTGCGCCATCCGGTGCCGGCACGGCGCCGGTGTCGGACGAGCGCGCCGGCCCGAGGTTCGCCAGGCGAACCCGCGCACCATGCTCGTCGGCGATCTTCTTGACCACTGCAAGACCGAGGCCGGTTCCTTTGCTCTTGGTGGTCACGTAAGGCTCGAAGGCTCGTCTTGAGCACGCTGTCGGAAAAACCGGGGCCATTGTCGCAGACCAGCAGCCGAACCGCCCGCACCTGCCCCTGATCGTTGCGCGTGAGTTCGGTGCGGATTCGCACGATCGGATGCGCGCTGTCGGCCACCGCGTCGAGCGCGTTCTGCACCAGGTTGTGGATCACCTGGCGCAACTGGCTGGCGTCACCCTCGATCAGCGGCAGTCCGGCCTGCGGTTCGAAGTGCAGCCGCCCTGCCTCCTGCGCGCCGGCATACAGCGCCAGCACCTCGCCGGCCAGCGCATTCAGGTCGACCGGCGTCAGCCGCGCGGCAGGCAGCCGGGCGTAGTCTCGGAACTCGTTGACGAGCCGCTTCAGCGCCTCGACCTGGTTGACGATGGTGCCGACCGAGCGCACCAGCATCGCCTGGTCGCTGCCCTCGAGCTTGCTCTCGAGCTTGTGCTGCAGCCGCTCGGCGGACAGCTGGATCGGCGTCAGCGGATTCTTGATCTCGTGCGCCAGGCGGCGCGCGACCTCGCTCCAGGCCTCGCTGCGCTGCGCCGACACCACCTCGGTGATGTCGTCGAATACCAGCAGCCGGGCCCCGTGCGGCATCGCCGCGCCGCGCACCAGCAGGGTCTGTCCGTCGCGCGCCCGGCCCTCCAGGTTGTGGGTGCGCAATTCGAACGAATCCTGCCACTGGTCGCGCTCACCGGCATCCGGCGCGCTTGCATGCAACTCGAAGCGCTGCATCACGGCCGGCCCGAACTCAGGCAGGCCCGGCACCTCGTCGAGCCGACGCCCGCGGTACGACAGCAGCGGCAGGCGCAGGATGCGCGTCGCTCCCGGGTTGACGGTATCGATCCGTCCCTCGCGGTCGAAGACGATCACGCCGGCGGTCAGGTTGTCGAGGATGGTCTGCAGGTTCATGCGCGCCCCCTCGAGCTGGGCCACGCTGCGGTCAACCAGCCCGCGCGCTTCCGAGAGCTGCTCGGTCATGGCTGCGAACGACCGCGTCAGCCCGCCCAGCTCGTCGCGCGAGCCGAAGATCGGCTTGCGCGACAGGTCGCCCTTGGCGACCTGTCGCATGCCTTCGGCCAGCAGCAGCAGCGGCCGCGCCAGCTGGCGCGCCAGCGCAACCGCCAGCAGCAGGGCACCGAAGACCGCCAGGATCAGCGTCAGCGTCAGCGTGCCGATGTACATCTTGCGCAGCCCATCACGGGCCAGTGCGCGCTGCTGGTATTCGCGGTAGGCCGACTGCACCGACAGCGCATTGGCGGTCAGCAGGCTCGGCAGCATCTGGCTGACATAGAGGTAGCGCTCCTGCTGCGTCAGGTCGAAGCTCGTGCTCGGGATGTGCGCCAGTGCCCGGATCCGCGCTGGCGGGGGCGCGGCAGCCGCCGGCTCGGCGCGCTCTGCGGGCCGGTTCGGCAGCGCCGCGCCGGCGGCGGCATTGCCGCTGTCGTCGTCGAGCCCCTCGAGCTGGCTCACCACGCGCTGCAGCCGGGCCTGGCGCAGCAGGGACGGAGACGGACGCTCCGGCGCCAGACGCTGGGCCGACGAGCTGCCGGCGCTGAACAGGATCTGCCCACCCGGCCCGACGATCGCAATCTCCTGCAGCGACAGCTGCTCGCGCAGCCGCTCGATCGCCAGCGGCTGCAGCTCGCTGCGGCTCTCGCCGAGCCGCTCGGCAGCCAGTCGGGTCTTCTCCGCCAGGTCGTTGACCTGCTCGTCGATGGTTGCCCGACCGAGGTTCAGCCCGGCCTCGAGCGCGCCCTCCACCCGGACGTCGAACCAGCTCTCGATGCTGCGCGAGACGAACTGGAAGCTGACGGTGTAGATCAGCACCCCCGGCACCACGCCGACGAGCGCGAAGATCGCCGCCAGCTTGAGCAGCAGCCGACTGCCGAAGCGGCCGCGCGACACCCGCAGCAGCAGCCGCACCGCGGCGATGCCGATCACCAGCACCAGCAGCGAGGCAACGACGACATTGACCCAGAACAGCCACACATAGTGGCGCTCGTAGACAACCCGGTTGTTGGTTGCCAGCGCCAGCAGGAAGACGAGCACGAGGGCAGCGCCGGTCATCGCGACCAGCGAAACGATCCAGGCCCATCGGGTGGCTTTGGTCATCGCAGCGGGTTGTCAGATGATGCGCCGGCCGGGTTGCGCCCGATGGGAGGCGCGCCGTGCCTCAGTCGATCCGGAACGACTTCTCGATCCGCAGATCCCAATCGGCCTGACCGCCCAGGCCGATCTGCAACGGACGCGGCAGCAGGCCGGTGTCGAGCCAGTAACTGAATTCGACATAGTGTCCACCCCCGTCGTCCAGGGCGATGCCGTCGGCCACCTTCCAGGCCGCGACACGCCGCACCGCCACCAGCGCATCCGACAGGTTGTCGTAGCTCTGGTTGAGGCCGCCGAAGCTGACCCTGAACTTGCGCGTCAGCGGCTGAAAGGCCAGGCGCCAGGTCCGCTCGGCGACCGAGATGCGCTTGTCGCGCCAATACCAGCGCGAACGGAACAGCTCTGCCTTGGCGACGAAGTAGAGCGGCACACCCTTGTGCAGCGCGTCCTCGACCCCGCGCGGCAGCTCGAAGTCGAGCGCGAAGGCGAGCTGCAGCCCGTCGTCGATGCGGGTGACCTCGAAGCCCTGCAGCCGCGGCGTCTCGGCGCCGGCCCGCATCGGCAGCAGCAGCGGCCATGCCAGCAGGAGGACAGCCAGCAGGCGCCACCACCCGCCCGCTCGATCGGCACACCCGGTCCGGCCAGGGGCGACGGGCTGGCGGCGGATCCGGTAGGTCCGATCGATGAGTGGCACGGGCAGCAGACGGCAGCTTCAGCGTTCTTTGGTGAGCAAGGCGTGGAAGAACCCGTCGGAGGCGGTGCTCGGGAGCCCTGGTGCGGAGTCTGGATTGTCGACCAGCGGCAGCAGATGGCCGGGCGATGCCGGTGCCTGCGGCTGCCGGGCGTCCGCCTGGCGTTGTAAAAAGGCGTCGATCTGCGCCTGCCCTTCGGCCCGGAACACCGAGCAGGTGCAATAGACCAGCCGGCCACCCGGGGCGAGCAGCGGCCACAGCGCGTCGAGCAGGAGGGCCTGGGTCTGTGCCAGCGCCGCGATGTCGCTGGCACGGCGCAGCCAGCGAATGTCGGGGTGGCGCCGCACGATGCCGGAGGCACTGCAGGGCGCATCGAGCAGGATCGCATCGAAGGCTTCGCCATCCCACCACCGGTCGGGACGGGATGCGTCGGCTGCCAGCGTGTGCGCCGCCAGCCCGACACGGCGCAGCGTCTGATCGACCCGCAGCAGTCGCTCGGGGTCCTGGTCCAGCGCCAGCAGGCGCAGCGCCGCCGGACCCTGCTCGAGCAACTGGGCGGTCTTGCCACCCGGCGCGGCGCAGGCATCGAGGACGCGCGCACCCGCCGGCAGACCGGATCCGGCCAGCAGCAGCCGCGCCGCCAGCTGCGCTGCGGCGTCCTGCACCGACACATCGCCGCGGTCGAAACCGGGCAGGCGCTGCACCGGCACCGGGGTCTCGAGAACGATGGCCGCCGGCTCGCCGAGCGATTCGTGCCCGCACGCGATCGGCTGCCCGGCCAGGCCCGCCTCGTCCAGCCGCGCCAGGTAGTCGGCCACGCTGCCGCGGCTCAGGTTGACCCGCAGCGTCATCGGCGGGCGCCGGTTGTTGGCCGCCAGGATCTGCTGCCAGCGATCCGGCCAGTCCGCGCGCAGCCGGTCGATCCACCACGCCGGGTGGTTGTGGCGCGCCACCGGGTCGTTGGCGACGGCCGCGAGCAGCGCCGCTTTCTCGCGTTCGAAGCGGCGCAGCACCGCATTGACGAAGCCGGCGCTGCCGGGCTTGCGCTGGCGCGCCGCCTCGACCGCCTGATCGACCAGCGTGTGCGGCGCGTAGCCCGCTGCGCTCGCGCCGCCCACGGCCGACTCCGGCAGCAGCAAGGCAAGCGCGCACAGCAGCAGGCTGTCCAGCGCCGGCGGCGGCGGCTTGGCGACGAGCCGGCTGCGCAGCGCCATTGCCGTGCCGAGCAGCCGCAGCACCTGGAAGCTGAGCGCCTGGGTGCCCGGTCGTGCCGCGTCCGGACACCGCGCGAGCGCATCGTTGAGCGAGCGGCCGGCGCGCACGGCCTGCACCGCGTCGGCGGTATGCCCGAGCAGCCGGGCGAGCGCAAGCGTTGGATTCACCGGCCCGAGTCTACGGGGCCGCGACGCCGAACCAGGGCGCGGCGGCGCCGGCACGCCTCCGACCTCCGCCCCGATCGCCGTCCGACACCCGCGTGCGTTACGCTCGCGGCACCCGATGCCCGATCACGCCATGCCCGAATCGTTCCCGCCCGATCCTGCGCAGCGAGGAAGAACTCGCCGCGCTCAGCGCATCGCAGCGCATCCGTTACCGCCTGGTGTCCGCGGACTGCCGCTACCACGCCAACGACAACATCGCGTCGTTCATCCGCAGCGGCGAGATCGACGAGCTGCGCGACGAGGTGGCGGCGAAGATGCAGGAGGTGCTCGAGGCGCTGGTGATCGACACCGTCAGCGACCACAACACCGCCGATACCGCGCGCCGTGTGGCCAAGATGTTCCTGACCGAGGTCTTTCGCGGTCGCTACGTGCCGATCCCGGAAGTGACCGAGTTTCCCAACATCTCGCGCCTGAACGAGCTGATGATCGTCGGGCCGATCACCGTGCGCAGCGCCTGTTCGCATCACCTGTGTCCGGTGATGGGCAAGGTCTGGATCGGCCTGCTGCCGAACGAGCATTCGAACCTGATCGGACTGTCGAAATATTCGCGCATCTGCGAATGGATCATGGGCCGGCCGCAGATCCAGGAAGAGGCGGTGATCATGCTGGCCGATGAACTGCAGGAGCGGGTCAAGCCCGACGGGCTCGCGATCGTGATGGAAGCCGACCATTTCTGCATGCAGTGGCGCGGCGTCAAGGACAACGACTCGAAGATGACCAACAGCGTCATGCGCGGCGCGTTCCTGAAGGACGCCAACCTGCGACGCGAGTTCCTGTCGCTGCTCGGCGGCAGAAAATGAGCCGACCTGGAGAGTGAAGCGATGCTAGTGCGCCTGATGTATGCCAGCCGTGCCGCCGAGACCCTGACGCCGGAGGACCTGACCGCGATCCTGAAGAAGTCGAAAAGCGCCAATTCGGCGCGCGGCGTGACCGGGGTGCTGTGCCTGTCGGACCGGATCTTCCTGCAGGTGCTCGAGGGCGGGCGCGCGGCGGTCAACGCGCTGTACAACCGGATCGCCACCGATCCGCGCCACCGCGAGGTCTGTCTGCTCAGCTTCGAGGAGATCGGCGAGCGCCACTTCGCCGGCTGGGCGATGGGTCAGGTCAACCTGCATCGGCTCAATCCGGCGCAGCTGCTCAAGTATTCCGAGACGGCGTCGCTCGACCCCTTCGTGATGCCGGCGGCGGCTTCGATGGCGCTGTTCCACGAGCTGCTGGCCAGCGCCGCGATCATCGGCCAGGGCTGACACGCGCGCAGCGGCGGCGCTGGCCAACTCGACTCAGCGCTGACGCCGGGCCGCGCGCGTGCGCGAGCTACAGCGTGCCGGCGCGCTGGAAGCCGAGCAGCCCGGTCAGCAGGCGGGTCGGAAATTCGGCCAGTGCGGCGTTGTAGTCTTCGGCCGCCGCGTTGACCTGGGTCCGCGCAAAGGCCAGCGTCGACTCGGCTGCGGCCAGCTGGTCGTCCAGACCGAGCACGCTCACGCTGGCGTCGCTCAGCGTCGGCTGGTTGACGAGCGTCGGCAGCTCGCTCGCCAGTTCGTCGCGCGCCAGTGCCAGGACGCGTTCGGCGGCCCGCACAGCGGCGATCGCTGCCTCCGAACTCGGGCGCGCGCGCGCCACGTCGACCGCCATCAGCAGCTGATCAGCCGCGGCCGCCAGCCCGGCGCCGTACTGCGGCGAGTCGGCCAGCAGTTCGCGCAGCGCTTCCAGCCAGCGCCGCAACTGCACGTCGCGCTGGCGCAGCTGGGCCTCGAAGGCGCTGAAGGCACTGCCGATCGCGGTGCGCAGCCGCACCAGCCGGTTGTGCGCACCGACCGCCCAGAAGATCAGCAATGCCGCGAAGGCAAGTGCGAACAGCGCGCTGCTGCTCACCGCACCGTCCCGGCAACGCGCGGCACCCTGGCGGGCGTGGGGCACTTGACCTGGACTTGCGGCAGCGGCATCTCGGCATTCGTCGACGGGATGGCGTACTGTACGACCGCGACACGGCCGTGCGTCAGTCATGCCGTCGGCGGCGCCGGTCGTTGCCGCGGCTGGCAGCAGCCTGTATCGTCGGCCATCTCCATCGTCCTGCAGCGCGCAGTCCGACATGTTCACTTCCCCGTTCGGCACCGACCTGTTCGTGGTGCAGGCGATCCGGCGCCGCCCGGCGCCGACGGCCCGGCCGGCCGGCGGACGATGAGCGCGCCCGGCCGGGGTTCGGACTGGTGGCGCGCCGGCGCGGTCGAACTCGGTGCGGCGTACCGCGAGGGACGCTGTGACCCGCCGACCGCGCTCGACGCCTGCCTGGCGCGGATCGACGCGGTCAACCCGCGCCTGAACGCCTTCGTCGCGCAGCGCCGCGAGGCAGCCCGCAGCGACGCGCGGCGCAGCGCCGAGCGGCTGGCGGCCGGCACCCCGCTCTCGCCGCTCGACGGCATCCCGGTCGCGGTCAAGGACAGCATCCTGACTGCCGACCTGCCGACCACCTGGGGCAGCATCGCCGGGCGTGCGCACCAGCCGGAACACGACGAGCTGGCCGTGGCACGGCTGCGCGCGGCCGGCGCCCTGATCGTCGGCAAGACCAACGTCCCGGAATTCACGCTCGAGGGCTACACCGGCAATGCGTTGTTCGGCGTCACTGGAAACCCCTGGAATCCGACGCTCACGCCCGGCGGCTCGAGCGGTGGATCGGCGGCCGCGGTCGCCTCGGGCATGGTGCCGCTCGCGATCGGCACCGATGGGGGCGGATCGATCCGGCGGCCGGCGTCACACACCGGCCTGGTCGGCCTGAAGCCCACGCTCGGCGCGGTGGCGCGGGTGCACACGCTGCCGCAGGTGCTGCTCGACTTCGAAGTCGTGGGGCCGATGGCCCGCGAGGTCGACGACCTGCGGCTGCTGTTCGAGGTGCTGCGTGGTCCCGATCCGCTCGACCGCGACTCGCAGGCGGCGGCCGCCACCGCGGCGGCGCGTCCGGCCGCCCCGCAACGGCTGCGCATCCTGTATGTGCCGGCCCTCGGCACGGCGCCGGTCGATCCGCAGGTCACCGCGTCGTGCAGCGCCGCGATCGAAGCCTTCGCGGCCGCTGGCGGACATCGGCTGACGGTGTCGGAGCTGCCGTTCGACATCGGCTTTCTGCAGGCAAGCTGGCCGTTGATCGGCCAGATCGGATTGGCCTGGCTGTTCGGCTGGCAGCCGGACTGGCGCGACGGCGCGGCACCGAAATACCACCAGCTTGCCGACCTGGGCGCGCGCATCCCGGCTTCCGACCTGTGGCAGGTGCGCGAGGCTGCGCTGCAGTTGCGGCGCGACGCGGCGCGGCTGTTCGCCGACGGCTGCGACCTGATCGCCACACCGGCAGCGGCGGCCCTGCCTTGGCCGGCCGACCAGGCCTTCCCGCCGCGCATCGACGGCCAGGAGGTCGGTCCGCGCGGCCATGCGGTCTTCACTGGCTGGGTCAATGCAGCCGGGCTGCCGGCGCTGGCGCTGCCTTGCCGACCGTGCCGCGACGGGATGCCGATCGGACTGCAGCTGGTCGGCGCGGCGGGCGCCGACCTGCAGTTGCTCGATGTGGCCGCCAACTGGCGGCAGGCGCTCGGCCAGCCGTGGCGCTGGCCGACGCTGTGACGGGCCGCGTCTAGAGCTGGACGCTCGCCTGGCCGATCCCGTCGAACCGCACCTCGACCCGATCCCCGTGCGCCGCCATCGGCAGGCCGCACCAGGTGCCGGTCGTCACCACGCTGCCGGCGCCGAGCACGGCCCCGTCGCGGGTGGCGTGACGCAGCCAGTTCGGCAGCACCGCGACCGGATCGGCATGGCTGTGCGTGCCGCTGAACACCAGCGGTGCCGCCTCACCGATGCGAACCTCGCAGCGCTGCGCGGACCAGTCGCAGGCGCGAAACGGCAGCCACTCGCCCAGCACCAGCGCGCCGTGCGACTGCAGGTCGGCCAGCTTGGCGAGCTGCGGCGCCTGGCGCGCCTCGACCCAGCGCGAATCGACCAGCTCGATCGAGACGCACATCGCGTCGATCAGCGCACGCGCCCCCGCCGTATCGAGCCCGGCCGCACGCCCGGCGTCGACCGGCTCGGCCAGTCGGAATGCGATCTCGGCCTCGATGCCGCGAAACTGGAACGGCCAGTTGCGAAGATCGGCCGGGCTGGCGAAGATGCCCGCGGGCGGCAGCGGCGCATGGGTTTGCGGTGCCTCGCGCGAAGGGCCGCCCGACTTCCAGTGACGCGGCATGCCGTCGGCGAACCAGCCGAGCGCAGCGGCGACCCCGGCCTGGACCCGGTACGCCGCCGGCGCATCGACCGGCTCCACCATCGGCACCGGTCGACCAGCGCGGCGCGCCGCCACCAGCGCGCCGATCGCTGCCTGCACCCGCTCGTCGGCGCTCACCGCGCCACCCCGCCGCCAGCGGCCACCGGCCGCGCCTCGATTCGCTTCAGCATGCTTGCCTCCGCCGCGCGAGCTGCGCGGTGTGCCGCAATGTAGCGGACGGCGCGCGGCGCGGTTGAGCGTCGCGCGCCGGCGTCGGCTCAGGCCGTTCCGCGCACCGGGTAGCCCTTGTCCATCACGAACTCGATTCCCTTCAGGAGCGACTTCAGATCCGGCCGGGCGAACGGCGCATTCGAGATGTCGACGATCTGTACCCGGCCGTCCGGGTTGATCAGGAAGACACCCGGTTCGGCGAACGGGCGGTCGGTCTCGTCAGCCGAACGCGGGTTCGAGACGTACAACCCCAATTGACGCATCTGCTCGACCGTCAGGTCGTGGCCGACCGGAAACTTCCAGCCCAGCTCCTCGACCTGCGCCGCCGCCTTGACCTGCGGGTCGGCCGACAATGCCCATACCGTGATCTGGGCCCGCTCGAAATCACCCAGCAATTCGTTGAGCGTGTTCAGGTAGTTCTTGCACAGCGGGCAGTGCTTGCCGCGGTAGACGATCAGCAGGCGCCAGCCTTTCGTGCCGGCCGGATCGACCGATCCGCCGGACACGCCGTTCCAGCTCATGGCTGGGAAGGTGGAGCCGGCTTCGAGTTTGCTGTTGGTCATGTCAATGGTTCTCTGGTTCAACCAAAAGGTTCTGCCGCAGGAGCGCGGCCATTCAGGGACTGCAGATCGTGCGGCATTGCGATCAACGCATCGGCAAGCCGGGCGAAATCCGAAGCCACCAGATCGGGCGGTTCGTCGAGCGGGAAGCGATGCTGTCCGGGACGCTCGACAAAGGCCGACCGCATGCCGGCCCATTTGGCACCTGCGACGTCCCAGCCGTGGGCGGCGACGAGCATGCAATCGGCCGCAGCCACTTCCAGCGTCTCGCTCGCCCACAGGTAGACCGTGCGGTGCGGCTTGAAGCGGCGCGTCGGATCGACGCTCAGCTGGCACTCGAAGTGCTCGGTCAGGCCGGCATTCGCCAGCTGGGCCGCCAGCCCGTCGACCGGTGAATTCGACAGCGCCGCCAGCCGGTAGCCGGCCGTGCGCAACCGCTCGAGCGCCGGTATCACATCCGGATAGGCGGGCAGTTCGCGCATCGCCGACAGCACCTCCGCAGCCTCGTCGGCACCGACCTCGATGCCGCGCCCCTGCGCCACCATCTGCAGGGTGGCGATGCCGATCTCGGTCAGGTCGGCATGCTCTTCGCTGACCGTCATCACGAGCGAATGGTGGAGCATGCTGGAAAACCACAGCGTCGCCCCATCCTGGCTGCCCAGCAGGTCGTTGACCCGCTGCTTGAGGGGCAGCAGATCGAGCATCGTCTCGTTGACGTCGAAGATCAGGATGCGCGGACGGGTGAGAAAAGGCACGGGAGCAGGTTTTCGGGTCATACAGCAGGAGCGACAGCAATGGGAGTCGGTGCAGCGGCAATCGATATGCCATCGTCGGCGCAGGGGGCTGCTACCGGAAGCAGAGGCAGCGCCAGCCCGGTGTCGGACAAAACCGGCGCGAGCCTTCTTCAGCGCGTGCTGGCAGTCGCTGCGCCGTGGTCGATGTCCACGTAGTGCCAGAACTGGTTGCCGAACGGCGGCCGGCGAAAGCCGAGCAGCCACGGCTGGGTCAGGTCGGTGACGATGCGGTGCACGTTGTACTTGTGCGGCGCGATAGGCCAGCGTGATCTTCTGCGCCTCGCGCAGCAGTGCCAGGCGCTCGGGTCCGTCCGGCAGCGCCTGCATGCGCTCGAAGATCGCATCGAAGCGCGCATGTCGGAAACGCGCCAGGTTCTGCCCGCCGGCGGCCGGCCCGTAGAGGGTCTCGAGTCCGGGCTGCACGTCGGGCGAACTGGCGCTGTAGCCGAGCTGCCAGATCATCAGCTGCCCGGCGCGTGCCGACTTCAACTGCTCCGGCCACTGACCGGTACGGATCTCCAGCCGCACGCCGAGCGCATCCATGTTGCGCTTCCAGACTTCATCGAAGGCGCGTGATATCGCGTCCGGCTGGCTCGCATAGCGCAGCACCAGCGGCTGGCCATCGGGCAGTTCGCGCCAGCCGTCGCCATCGCGGTCGACGTAGCCGAAGATCTCGAGCAGCGCCTTGGCGCGCGGCAGGTCGTGATCGCTGTTGGCCGGTCTTCAGCGCCGGGTCGTAGCCCCACGTTGCCGGGCGCGACGACGCTCTGCGCCGGGATCGCCTGGCCGCGCCGCACCGATCCGGATTTCGCGCCCGACATCGGAGGCAAGCGCGATCGCCCGGCGCAGCGCCACCTTGTCGGGCGTGTAGCCGCCGACCAGCGGATCGTCCATGTTGAAGTAGAAGAGCGTGCGATCCGGATTGAGCATGCGTTGCAACCCGATGCCGCGCCGCGCCAGGTTCGGCGCCAGCTGGCCGTGCGGCAGCGCGCTGTCCGCAAACTCGAGCGGCACCGGGAACGACAGGTCGAATTCGCCGTTCAGGAACGACAGCCAGCGCGGCTGGCTCTCCTCGATGATGGCGATCTCGACCCGATCGATCATCGGCAGGCGCCGGCCGGCGAAGCGCGCGCGCAGCGCCTGGCCGGCGGCATCGTCGGCTTCGGGCTCGCGCGTCGTAGACGTGCTCGCGGTAGTGCGGATTGCGCTCGAGCACGATGCGCGAGCTGCGCCGCCACTCGCGCAGGCGAAACGGGCCGGTGCCCACCGGATGCGCCATGATGCGCTCGCCATAGACCTCGACCACCTCGCGCGCCACCGCGCCGAACAGGTCGCCTTCGGCCAGGGTGTAGAGCAGGCGCGGCCGCGGCGCGCGCAGCCGGAACTGCAGGGTGTGTCGGTCGAGCGCGCGCAGGCCTTCGATCTCGCGGTCGTAGTCGAAGCGCGCGCCGTTTCGCAAGGCCTGGGTCGCGCAGCGCATCCAGGCCGAGCACGCCGAGTTCGGCAACGGTGCTGTAGCTCGGGCTCTTGATCGCCGGATCGAAGAAGCGCTTGAACGAATAGACGAAATCCTGCGCCACCAGCTCGCGCGGCCGCCCGCCGAAGGCCGGATCGTCGGCGAAGCGGATGCCGGGACGGATGCCGGATCGTCCAGGTCCGGAAATCGTCGCTCGCCTGCGGGCATGTCGAGCGCCACATTCGGCCGCACCTTGTACGGCCGCGCCAGGTGGTCGTAGCGGTACAGGCCGTCGAAGACGTGCGCCGTGACGCTGCGCGAATAGAGGTCGGAGATCTGCGCCGGATCGAAGCCGGTCTCGGCGGCCGGGAAGGCATAGCGCAGCACCTTCGGCGGCACTGCGTCCGCCGCGGCAGCGGCAGCCGGTCGCCGTCAGCCACAGCGTCGCGATGGCGAACACCACCGCGCCGCGCCCGCTGGCGCAGCGCCATCAGCCGGCCACGCGCGTCAGCGCGCGGCCTCCTGCAACCCGGCATCGACATCGACATACTTCCAGAATTCGCGCACGAAGGGGTTGCGCCGGTAGCCGATCACCCACGGCTGCATCAGGTCGGTCGCGATGCGGTGGCTGCTGAACTTGTACGGCATGTAGGCCACCATCAGGCGTGTCGCCTCGAGCATCACGCGCTCGCGCTCGGGCCCGTCGGGCATCTTGTTCTGCCGGATGTACAGCTCGTTGAAGGCCGGCAGGTCGAAGCGCGCATGGTTGGCCTGGCCCTTGTTGGGACCGTAGCCGAGCGCCAGGAAGGTGTCGCCATCCGGGCTGCCCGCGGCCCAGGCCACACCCCACATCATCAGCTTGCCGGCGCGCGACGCCTTCAGGTTCTCGGGCCACTTGGCGGCCTTGAAGACCATCCGGATGCCGACCGCCTTCATGCTCTTGTCCCACAGCTCGACCGACTGGCGGCTGAGCTGGTCCGGCTGGGTTGCGTATTCGAGCACCAGCGGCGTGCCATCGGGCTGATCGCGCCAGCCGTCGCCGTCGCGGTCGAGATAGCCGTACAGATCGAGCAGCGCCTTGGCACGCGCCGGATCGTGGTCGCTCATCTCGGTCTTGATGTCGGGCCGGTAGCCGAAGGTCAGCGGCGCGATCGGCCCCTGCGCCGGCACCGCCTGGTTCTTGCGGATCAGCCGGATCTCGTCGGGCGCGTTGTAGGCCAGGCCGATCGCGCGGCGCAGTGCCACCTTGTCGCGGCGTCGTAGCCGCCGATCACCGGATGGTCCTGGTTGAACAGCGAGGCCAGCGTCACGTCGACCAGCGGCGCCGCGGTCCATCTGCACGCCCTGCCTGCGCAGGTTCGGCGCCAGCTCGTCGTTCGGAATCGCGATCTCGGAAAACTCGGCCGGCAGTCGTTCGAGGAAGTCGCTCTGCCGGTTCAGGAAGCTCAGCCAGCGCGGCTGCGTCTCCTCGATGATCGAGATCTCGACCCGGTCGAGCATCGGCAGGCGCCGCCCGGCCAGGCGCGCGGCAATCGCCTGCGAGCGCGCATCGTCGGCCGGCGCCTCGCGCGTCGTAGCGCACCTCGCGGTAGTCGGGGTTGCGCTCGAGCACGATGCGCGAGCTGCGCCGCCACTCGGCAAGCCGGAACGGGCCGGTGCCGACCGGGTGCTCCATGATCTTGTCGCCATAGCGCTCGACCACCTCGCGCGCCACCGCGCCGAACGCCGAGCTGTCGGTCAGCAGCTGCTGGTGGAAGCGCGGCGACGGCTCGGCCAGGTTGAACTGCAGCGTGTAGCGGTCGAGCGCCTTGACGCCTTCGACCGGCGTGTCGTAGGGGAACGGCTTCTTGCTGTCGAGCGCCGCCTTGCGCAGCTCGCTCAGGCCGAGCAGCTTGGCGTTCTCGAGCAGGTACAGGTTCGGGCTCTTCCACTTCGGGTCGTAGTGGCGCTTGAACGAATAGACATAGTCGTGCGCGGTCAGCTCGCGCGGCTTGCCGCCGAAGGCCGGGTCGTCGGCGAACAGGATGCCGGGCTGGATGCGGAAGGTGAAGCGGCGTGAAGTCGCTCGAGATCTCCGGCATCTCCTGCGCCGTCAGCGGCTTCATCTGGAACGGCCGCGCCAGGTAGTCGAAGGTCAGCAGCCCCTCGAAGATGCCGGCGGTGATGGTGCGCGAATAAAGGTCGGACAACTGCGACCGGATCGAAGCCGGTCTCGGCGACCGGGAAGGCATAGCGCAGCACCTTGGGGGGTGGCTGCGCATGCCGGCTGCGCTGGCACGGCCCGCCATTGCACCGCGCCGGTGCCTGCAGGGCGACCAGCGACGAGCACGCCGCAGGCGTGGCGCGCGAACCAGGCCAACATCGAGTCTGCTCCTGTTGAGGCGGGCCGCACCGGCGCAGCCGCTGGCGCTCGATCGGCAAGCGCGCGAAGTCTAGTGGCACGACAGCGGCGGCGCACAGGCACGCCTCTGCGCGACCGGCGAGCCGGGCGGTCGGCGGCCCGGCCGGGATACTAGACTCGCGGCCGTGCGGCGACGCGCCGCGATCGTGTCCGTGCCTGCGCCGCCAGACGAGCGCCGGCATCTTCCCGACCCCTACCCGAGATGAGCGTCACCGATGGCCGCGTACCTGATCCGGCGCCTGTGGCAGATGATTCCGACGCTGATCGGCGTCGTGCTGCTGGTGTTCTTCCTGTTCAAGTATTTCGGCGGCGATCCGGCCGAGATCCTCGGCGGCCTGAACGCCACGCCCGAGCAGATCGAATCGATCCGCGACCAGCTCGGCCTGAACCAGCCGGTGTGGCAGCAGCTGGCGATCTTCTTCAAGCAGATCGTCACCTTCGACTGGGGCAAGAGCTGGGCCACCAACGAATCGGTCGCCGACCTGTTCGCGAGCCGGCTGCCGGCCACGCTGACGGTGATGATCCCGATCCTGATCCTCGAGGTGGTGCTGGCGATCCCGCTGGCGCTGCTGGTGGCCTACAGGCGCGGCTCGCTGACCGACCGCGTCGATCATGATCGTCAGCACGGTGGCGCTGTCGATCTCGCTGCTGGTCTACGTGATCGTGTTCCAGTACGTCTTCGCCTTCCAGCTCGGCTGGTTTCCGGTGCAGGGCTGGAGCAACAGCTTCTGGACCAACCTCGACGGTCTACACGCCGCTGCCGGTGCTGGTGGTCACGCTGGTCGCGCTCGCGCCGCAGACCCGGCTGTACCGCAGCTTCTTCCTCGACGAGATCGGCCAGGACTACGTGCGCACCGCGCGCGCCAAGGGCCTGACCGAGAAGACGATCCTGCTGCGCCACGTGCTGCGCAACGCGATGATCCCGATCCTGACCAACGTCGCGGTCGCGCTGCCGGGCATCTTCGTCGGCTCGTTCCTGATCGAGGTCTTCTTCTCGATCCCCGGCCTCGGCCGCGAGGTGCTGCTGGCGGTCAACCGCAGCGACTATCCGGTGATCCAGGCGGTGACGATCTACATCGCGGTGATCACGATGACGGTCAACCTGCTGACCGACGTGCTCTACAAGCTGGCCGATCCGCGGGTGGTGCTGCAATGAGCGCGGTGCTGCAGACTCGGCACGCCGGCGCGTGTGCCCGGCACCGCGTCGATCGGCGTCTGGGCGCGCGGCGTGGCGGCGCTTCCGCAGCGACCGGGTGGGCATGGTCTCGCTGCTGATCGTCATCGGCTTCGGCCTGCTGGTGATCGCCTCGGCGCTCGGGCTGGTCGCCGCCGGCTGGCAGCACGAGGTCGGCGTGCCGAATGCGCCGCCGACGCTTCGTCGGGCCGCGTGCCGACACCGCCAATGCCGGCGATCCCGGTACCCGACGGCCCGAACCTCGACATCTCCGACGTCGATCCGCTGGCGCCGCGCTATGCCGAGTGGGCCGCGGCGACCGAGCAAGTTCCGCACCGTCGAGACGGTCAAGGCCGAGACGCTGCCGTTCGGCGCCGACCGGCTCGGCCGCGACGTGCTCGCCAAGGCGATCAAGGGCGCCGAGGTCTCGATCATGGTCGGCGTGCTGGCCGCGCTGGCGGCGACGCTGATCGGCACCGTGCTCGGCGCGCTCGGCGGCTTCTTCGGCGGGCGCGCTGGGCGATGCGCTCGAGTGGCTGTACAACGTCTTCACCTCGATCCCCGGCATCCTGCTGATCTTCACCTTCGCCGCGGTGCTCAACCGCGCCGATGCCATCGTGCCGAAAGGCATCTGGAGCATCGTCGTGATCCTCGGCCTGACCGGCTGGACCGGCATCTACCGGCTGGTGCGCGGCGAATTCATGAAGCACGCGGTGCGCGACTACGTGCGCGCCGCCGAGGCGATCGGCGCCAGCAACGCGCTCGCGCATCTTCCGCCACATCCTGCCCAACGTCAGCCACGTCGTGCTGGTGCAGCTGTCGATCCATGTCGTCGGCTTCATCAAGGCCGAGGTGATCCTGAGCTACCTCGGCCTCGGCGTCGCGGTCGACCAGGTCAGCTGGGGCACGATGCTGGCCGAGGCGCAGAGCGAGCTGATCCTCGGCAACTGGTGGCAGCTGGTCGCCGCCACCGCCTTCATGGCGGTGTTCGTGACCGCCTTCTCGCTGTTCACCGATGCGCTGCGCGATGCGCTCGATCCCGAAGCTGCGCGGACTGGAGTAGGACATGCTGCTGTCGATCGAGAACCTGCGAGTCGCCTTCCGGCTCGGCAGCGACGACGGCGTGATGCAGCGCGTGCAGGCGGTCGGGCGCGAGGGCGGTGGATCGGCGGTCGGCGTCAGCTTCGACGTGCCGGAGAACACCACCGTCGCGCTGGTCGGCGAATCCGGCTCGGGCAAGAGCGTGACCGCGATGTCGATCCTCAACCTGCTGCCCGACAACGCCGAGCGCAGCGGCCGCATCCGCTTCATGGGGCGCGACATCATCGGCCTGCCGATGGCCGCAGCTGCAGGCGCTGCGCGGCAAGGACATCGCCTGCGTGTTCCAGGATCCGATGACCTCGCTGAATCCGGTCTTCACGCGTCGGCCAGCAGATCTGCGAGCCGCTGATCAAGCACCTGACGCTGTCGCCGGCGCCAGGCGCTGGCGCGCGCCGAGGCGCTGCTCGCCGAAGTCGGCCTGCCCGATCCGAAGCGCCGCCTGTCGGCCCATCCGCACGAGCTGTCGGGCGGCCAGCAGCAGCGCGTGATGATCGCGATGGCGCTCGCCTGCGAGCCCAAGCTGCTGATCGCCGACGAGCCGACCACCGCGCTCGACGTGACGATCCAGCGCCAGATCCTCGAGCTGCTCGGCGGGCTGAAGCAGCAGGCACCGGATGAGCATGCTGTTCATCAGCCACGACCTCGGCGTGGTCGGCGAGATCGCCGACCAGGTGGTGGTGATGCGCCAGGGCACGGTGCGCGAGCAGGGCCCGGTGGCGCGCATCTTCGCCGACCCGCAGGACGCCTACACGCGCGCGCTGCTCGCCTGCCGGCCGACGCTCGAGCAGCGCGGACGCGCGGCTGATGGTGATCGACGACCACATCGCCGCGCAGGCGGTCGGCGCGCGCCGCTCCGCACCCGTCGCGCGCGCCAAGGATCCGGCTGCGCCGGTGGTGATCGAGGCCGAGCGGCCTGACCAAGAGCTTCTGGCTGCGCAGCGGCGTCTTCGGCCGCAAGGAGTTTCGAGCCGTCAAGGGCGCGAGCTTCAGGCTGCGGCGCGGTCACACGCTGGGCGTGGTCGGCGAATCGGGATCGGGCAAGACCACGCTGGGCCTGACGCTGCTGCGCCTGCACGAGCCGAGCGGCGGCCCGGTCGGCGGCACGATCCGATTCGACGGCATCGACCTGCTGGCGCTGTCCAGGCGCGAGATGCTGCCGATGCGCCGGCGCATCCAGGTGGTGTTCCAGAATCCGTATGCGAGCCTGAACCCGCGCTTCACGATCGGCCAGACGCTGCTCGAGCCGATGACGATCCACGGCATCGGCGCCGACGCCGCCGAGCGCGAGGCGCGCGCCAGCGCGCTGCTCGCCAAGGTCGGCCTCGACGACAGCGCGCTGCACAAGTACCCGCACGAGTTCTCCGGCGGCCAGCGCCAGCGCATCGCGATCGCGCGCTGCCTGACGCTCGACCCCGAGGTGCTGGTGCTCGACGAGGCGGTGAGCGCGCTCGATGTCAGCGTGCAGGCCCAGGTGCTCAACCTGCTGAAGGACCTGCAGGACGAACTCGGGCTGGCCTACGTCTTCATCAGCCACGACCTGGCGGTGGTGCGCTTCATGGCCGACGAGGTGCTGGTGATGAGCGACGGCGAGGTGGTCGAGCAGGCCGGCGTCGAGCAGATCCTGCACGCGCCGCAGCAGGACTACACGCGGCGCCTGCTGGCGGCGATCCCGCGCGGCTATCGCGCGCGCGATCCGGCGGCTCCCGCCGCGCCGGGCGCGTGAGCGCGAGCCCATCGTCCCGAGCGAACCCGCGGCAGCGGTTGGCAGGAGGGCCTTCAGGCCCGATGGGCTGAACGCGTGCCACCGCCCCGACTCACTGCCGCGATGCGGCCGCGCTGCGCTGTGTCATCGCCTCGAATTGCTGCTGGACGCGGCGCGCGCCGCGCAGCACCAGCGTCAGGTCGAGCTGGGCCTGCGGCGCGACCGCATCGGCCACCTCGTCGAGCGTGTCGGGGGCGTTCATCAGCGCGCCGGCGAGCGCGGCCAGGGCGCAGATCGCCGGGCGCGGACCGCGCGGCAGCCGGCGTGTGGTGTGGATCTCGACGTGGTGGCGCACGCAGTGCACCGCCGCCGCCGCCAGTCCCCAGCTTTCGCACAGGGCGGCGCCGAGCGCATCGTGGCTGACGCCATATTCGCGGTGCTCGAGGTAGCACAGCTCGACATCGTCCTGCGGCACCGAGCAGCAGCGGCAGGTAGCGCACCGGCGCATGGCGGAACAGCACCGCCTTGCCGCATTCCTCGAACAGGCCGGCCGAATGCGCGGTCCACGGGTCGACGTTGAGCGCCTCGCCGAGGCGCCCCATCAGCATGCCGCGCAGGCTGGCGCGCTGCCACAGCGGCTCGAGTTCCGGCGAGGCCGGAAAGACCGCCCGCAGTCCGATCTCGTAGGCGACCGCGGCAACCTCGCGCGTGCCGAGGTAGGTGATCGCCTGGCGCACCGTCTGGACCCGGCCGGACAGGCCGTACAGCGATGAATTGACCGCCTTCAGCACCGCCGCTGCCAGCGCCATGTCGGATTCGACCAGCGCGCCGACCTGCTGCATGTCGCTGCGTTCGTTGGCCAGCAGCGACGCCAGACGCACCAGCGCGGCGGGTTGGGTGGGCAGGTCGATGCGCAGCGAGCGCAGCTTGGGATCGACGGACATGGCGGTTTTTCGACCCGGCGGAACCGAAGTTGAGATCGCCCGACCTGCCTGATACGAACGCTTGCATCGGCCCGGCTGCACAAAGACCGCCCGGAATGGAAAAAGGGCACTGGCGTCCGCCAGTGCCCTTTTCACGTTTTCTTGCCAACTCGAGTGGCTTTTGGTGCGGCGCAGGCTCCAGCCCTTGCCGCCATGTCATCTCCTCAGACCCCCGCCAGGGCGGCACACCGGGTGTGCTGCCGCGAGTGCAGTGCACTGTAATCGGGCATCGCGATTGCCACATCGGGGGTTTCCCTGTCGCGGTTTCCCACATCGGCCCTGCGGCGCAGGGCCCGTCAAGCCGCCAGCGGCAGCCGGATCCCGACCTGCGTGCCGCTGCCGGGCTCGCTGCTGATCGTCAGCTCGCCCAGGTGCAGCTCGACGATGCGCTTGACGATCGCCAGACCGAGCCCCTTGCCGCCTTCGCCGGTGGCCGGCGCGACGTTCTGGCGCGCCTGGTAGAAACGGTCGAACAGGTGCGGCAGGTCGGCCGCGGCGATGCCGCGCCCGCTGTCGGCGATGCCGACCACCACCTGGCGCGCCACCCGGTCGACGCCGGCCTGCAGTTCGATGCTGGCGCCCGGCGGGCAGAACTTGAGCGCGTTGTCGACCAGGTTGGCCACCGCACGCTCGAACAGCTCGACGTCGACCGCCGCCACCGGCAGATCGCGGCCTGCGGCTCGCGGCGTGGCGCGTCAGCAGCCGCACGCCCTGCTGCTCGGCCCGGTTGGTGAAGCGCAGCGAAATGTCGTCGAGCAGTTCGCCCAGGTCGACCGGTTCGGCTTGAGCTTGAACTCGGGTTCGTCGAGCTGCGCCAGCTCGCCGAGCGCCTGCACCAGCCGCGCGGTGTTGCGGGTGTTGCGCAACGCCACCTCGAGCAGCCGGCGCTCTTCCTCGTCGCGCGGCTGCGTGCCGGCCGGCCGCGCCCGACCAGCGCTGCTCGAGCGTCTCGAGGCAGGCCACGGTGGCGGTCAGCGGCGAGCGCAGGTCGTGCGACAGGTTGCTGACGCCCTTCGCGCCGGAAATGGTCGAGCCGGCGCAGCGCGTCCCACTGGCTGCGCAGCGTCGCGAGCATGGTGTGGAAACCGTGCCGCAGCTGGGCGAATTCGTCGCCGCCCGGTGCCGCGCACCGGGCCGACGTCGATGTGCGCCACCTGCGCCAGCGACGGCGGCAGCGACCGAGCCTTCGGCCGAGGTCAGGCCGTCGCGCGTCACCGCCGCCGCCTCGGCGCTCAGTTCGCGCAGCGGGCGGGTCACGGTGGCGACGATCCACGCCGCCAGCAGCGTCGCCAGCAGCACCACCGCGGCAATCGCGGCCAGCGCCGGCTCGACCAGCGACGAGCCGAACAGCGCGGCACGCCCGGTCGGCAGCAGCGGCTTGTGGCACACCAGGTACAGATAGCCGGCGACCGGGCCGTCGGGCCGGATCTGCTGCAGCCGCAGCGGCTGCGCGGCGATCACGGTCTCGACACCAGGCCGGTCCGGGTCGTCGCCCTTCACATAGGGCATGCCCATCGACACGCGTGCGGCCGCTGCGGCGCGCCTCGAAGACCTCGATCGCCTCCCGGACCGGGCTCGAGCGCGACCCGGAAGTCGGCCGGCCGGGTCGGCCCGGTGCCGGCGAGCACCCGGCCCTCGGCATCGAGCAGATAGAGGCGGCTGTTCGGCTCGAGCAGCACCAGGTTGCGCAGGAAGATCGTCGAATTCGTCCGGCTCGCGCTCGGTGCAGCTCGAAGATGTTGTCGTACAGGCCGACCAGCCGCTCGAGGAAGAGGTTGGCGCGCTCGAAGGTCGACTCGTCCTCGAAGCGCTGGAAGGCGAAGGCAACCGTCGAGATCACGCCGATCGCGGTGATCAGCCCGGTGATGAAGATCGTCAGCGCGATCTTGAAGCGGACGGTCAAGCCGGCGCCTCGCGCATCTTGTAGCCGACACCGCGCACCGTCAGGATCAGCTCGGGCCGCAGCGGATCGGCCTCGAGCTTGGCGCGCAGGCGGTTGATGTGGGTCGTGACGGTGTGCTCGTAGCCGTCGTGGGTGTAGCCCCAGACCGCGTTCAGCAGCTGGCTGCGCGAGAACACATGGCCGGGATGCTGCGCGAAATGCAGCAGCAGGTCGAACTCGAGCGCGGTGAAATCGATCTGCTGCCCGCGCACGCTGACCTGCCGCTTGACCGGCAGGATCTCCAGCGTCGCCATTGCGCAGCGCGCCGCTCGACCGCTGGGCACTCGCCTGCGCCGCCCGCAACAGGTCGGCGCGCCGCAGCAGCGCCTTCACCCGCGCCAGCAGCTCGGCCAGCGAGAACGGCTTGGTCAGGTAGTCGTCGGCGCCGAGTTCGAGCCCGAGCACCCGGTCGAGCTCGGTCGACTTGGCGGTCAGCATCAGGATCGGCGTGCTGCGTCCGCGCGCACGCAGCGCCTTGCAGACCTCCAGGCCATCCTTCCTCGGCATCATCAGATCGAGGATCAGCAGATCGCTCTCCTGCTCGTTCTGGCTCGCGAGCGCGGCCTCGCCGTCGGCGACCGCGGTCACCTCGTAGCCGGCATTGCGCAGGTTCATCACCAGCAGGTCGCGGATATCGGTCTGGTCTTCGGCTACGAGAACGGTGGCGGACATGGCTGCAGATTGTCGCCCCGGAGCGGTCGGTCCTTACGTCGATGTGATGCTGGCGTGATCTTCGGCGACCGTCCTGCGAGCTGGCGCGTCCACAGTCCACCCATCGACGCACCGGCCCCGCCGGCGCCGCAAGGAGTTCAGCCATGACCACGATCCAGCACCACCCAGTCAGCCGCCACGACCCCGTGATTGCCAGCCGCGCCGCGGCCGCGAGCGGCGTCAGCTGGCCAGAGATGGTGTCGCATCGCGACTACCTGGTGCGCTACGCACAGCGCAAGCTGCACGACCCGATGCTCGCCGAAGACGTGGTCCACGATGTCTTCGAGGCGGTGCTCAGCGGCCGCGCGAGCTTCGCCGGCCGTGCCGCCCTGCGCTCCTGGCTGACGGCCGATCCTCAAGCACAAGATCGTCGACCTGGTGCGTCAGCGGGCCCACTACGACAGCTTCGACGCGGCGACCGACGACGATGACGACAGTGCCTTGAATCGGATCGAATGCCCGCACGCCCGCCCGGACGAGATCGCCGAACAGCGCCAGGCCCTGCGCCTGACGCTGCGCCAGATCGACGCCCTGCCGAGCGGGCTGCGCGACGTGGTGCGGCTGCGCGTGTTGCAGGACAAGGCGACCGACGAGGTCTGCCGCTCGCTCGACATCAGCGAGGAAAACCTGTTCGTGCGGCTGCACCGCGCGCGGCGCCAGCTGGCCAGCTGAAGCGGCTGCAGCCGTCGGCGCGATACTGCGGCCTCGCCCGCCGTGTCGCACCGCCATGTCACCGCCGCCCAGCCCGATCGCCGTCCGCAACCGCGGTTCGGAACTGGGTCGACTGTTGCGGCGCCAGCCGGTGGTCTTCCTCGATGGCGGACTGGCCACCGAGCTGCAGGCGCGCGGTGCCGACCTCGATGATCCGCTGTGGTCGGCACGGCTGCTCGTCGAGCAGCCGGCGCTGATCGAGCAACTGCACCACGACTACTTCGTTGCCGGCGCCGATGTCGCGATCGCCGCCAGCTACCAGGCAAGTTTTCCCGGCTTTGCGGCCCGCGGCATCGATGCCGAGGCCGCCGCCGCGCTGATGCGGCGCGCGGTCGAGCTGGCACGATCGGCCCGCGATCGCTTCTGGTCCGTGCCGGACCAGCGCCGCGGCCGCGAGCGGCCGCTGGTCGCGGCGTCGGTCGGACCCTACGGCGCCACGCTGGCCGACGGCTCCGAATACCACGGTCGCTACGAACTCGGCGGGTGCTGTCGCACCTCGCCGGCCGACATCACCGCGCTGCGCGAGCAGCTGCGGCCACAGCCGGCCCCGATCGCGCCCCGGCGGACCGGCTGACGGCGTCGAAAAGCGTCGGGCCGAAGCGCCACGTTTCGCCCTGCGCCGACAGCGACCGCGCGCGCACGGCAGAATCGCGGCTGTTCCACCGATCCGGCGCCTGCGTCGACCACCGCCTTGATCTCCCGTTCTCCCGCCGCCGACGCCGAACCGCTGCTGGTCGCCTGCCTGTGCGCCAGCTGGTGCAGCCTGTGCACCGACTACCGTGCCGTCTTCCATTCGATCGCCGCTGCCGACACCTCGGCGCGTTACCGCTGGGTCGACATCGAGGACGAGGAGGCGCTGCTCGGGCCGATCGAGGTCGACGATTTTCCGACCCTGCTGCTGGCACGCGGTGCGACGGTGCTGTTCCTGGGACCGCTGACCCCCCAGCCAACGACGCTGACGCGGCTGATCGACAGTGCGCGCGCAGGCGTGCTCGCCCGCATCGACACGCCCGAGGTGATCGCCCTGGCGGCCCGGATTGCCGCCGCACCGGCCAGCCTGCCCGCTGCGGACCGCGGAGCCTCCCGCGCATGACCCGCCGTTCGCGCATCAACCCCTGGGGCACTGCGCTGCAGCGCACCTTCGATGCGGTCGCACGCGGCATGATCAAGAGCGGCACGCGCATCGTCACCTCCGGTGTCAAGCAGGGGTTGGCGAACGCCACCCACCAGACCGCGAAGGCGAGTCGCAAGACCTCCCAGCCGCTGCCGCGCCCGCGCGTGGCAGCGGCGCCGGCGGGCAAGGCACCGGCGGCGCGGAGGTGACTGGATCCTGGGCCAGGCGATGGGTCCGGCCGGCGTGCGCAGTTTTCGCATCTTCAAGCCGGCCGGCATCGATCCGCGCCAGCGGGTGCCGCTGATCGTGATGCTCCACGGCTGCGGCCAGAGCGCGCAGGAGTTTGCCGACAGCACGCGCATGAACCGGCTGGCGGCGCGCGAAGGCTTCTGCGTGCTCTACCCGGAGCAGGACCGGCGCGCCCATCCGCACGGCTGCTGGAACTGGTACGGCACGCGTTCGCGCCTGGCCTATGCCGAGGCCGCGACGCTGCTGGCCGCAATCGACCAGGTCGGCCTGTTCTACCCGGTCGACCGGCACCGGGTCGTGGTGGCCGGGCTGTCTGCCGGCGCCGGCATGGCCGCACTGCTGGCAAGCCGTCATCCGGCGCGCTTCGCCGGGGTCGTGATGCACTCCGGCGTCCCGCCCGGCAGCGCCGACTCGACCGCCTCGGCCATCGGCGCCATGCTCGGCCGGCGCGAACCAATCACGCCCGAGCTCAGCGCGGCGGTGTGGCCGCCGCTGCTCGTCATCCACGGCAGCGACGACCGGGTCGTCGCGTCGTCGAATGCGCGTGCCGCCGCCACCCTGTGGGCCGAGGCCGCCGGCGCGCGCGGCGGGCGGCCGCGCGTTGTCCAGCGCGGCCAGCGTCATTCGATGACGGTGACCGACTACAAGGCGCGCGGCCGCACCGCCGCGACGCTGTGCGAGATCGCCGGTCTCGGCCATGCCTGGAGCGGCGGCGCGGCGAGCCAGAAGTTTGCCGACGCGCACGGTCCGGATGCGGCGCGCATGGTGTGGGCCTTCGCCCAGCGTCAGTTCGCCGCCGTCGCTGCCAAGGGCTGACAACCGGCCTCGGCTGGCGCCAGATCCGGCCGGCAGCGCGAGCCGCTGCGGCCGCGGCGCCGAGGCCCTGCGGGGGGCCAGTCTCACGCGCGGCTGTCGCACCTCACAGCCACCTCACAGCCAGCTGTCGAGTCACGCACATCGTCATGCCGCGTGTCAGGGCGTGCCGCATCGACCGACCACCCTTCACAGCGACGCCGCAAACCGAAGGTGCCCGCCGTTGTCTACCAACCTCAAAGGAACCACCATGAAAGCCCTGCTCGCAACCCTCTCCCTCGCCGCCCTGTCGACCGCCTCCTTTGCCGCGCCGACCCAGTTCTCGATTCCGGCGACCCAGCTCACCCGGGCCGAGGTCCAGGCCGACGTCAACCAGCCGAGCCGCCTGGTCGACCACGGCGAAGCGATCAACTTCACCATTCCGCAAGGCGAGCAGAGCCGGGCCCAGGTCCGCGCCGAGGCCGCCAGCGCCAATGGCAGCCTGAGCTCCAACGAAATGCGCATGGCCGGCGAGCGTCGCCTGTACGTCGGAGGCTGAACCAGCCCGGCCCGGCGTCAGTCCGACGCCGGCGCAGCGAGTCGCCGCAGCAGCTGCAGCCCGTCGCGCGTGCGCGGCCCGTACCAGCTGAGCGCCTCGCCGTCGACCAGGTCGACCTGCGCATTCGGGCACAGCCGCTGCGCCTCGGCCACATGGCTGGCGTCGAACCGATACGGTTCCGAGCTGAGCAGGACCCGCTCGACATCGGCCAGCCAGTCCTCGTCGCCGCTCAGGCGCGGATAGCGCGCTGCTCCGCTCGGCCCGCCCTCGACGGCGGGCAGGGTCTGCCAGTCGACGCGCGCCAGCAGCCGCGCGATGTAGGTGTCGCGTGCGACCGTCATCCATGGCTCGCGCCAGATCAGGTACAGCACCCGGCACGGCGCACGCCGCCCGGGAGCGGTCAATGCCAGCTCGTGTTCGATCCCGGCGCACAGCGCGGCGCCGCGCGTGCGCAGATCGGCGCACTGCGTCGCATCGAGCCACTGCGGCACGGCGAAGCGTTCCACCAGATCGGCCACCAGCGCCGGGACCTCGTCCGGACCGCCCGGATGCGTCACCACGATCCGCGGGCGCTCGGCGCTCGGCCAGGATTCGAGCTCGCGCACCAGCTCGAGGCGGTTCTCGTCGACGTTGACGAGCACGTGGGTCGGTCGCCAGGCGACGCAAACGGTCGAGCCGCACGTCCTTGGTACCCCCTACCTTGGGGATCGCCATGCACCAAATCAGCCGGATGGATGCAGAACCCGGTGCGAGCAACGATATGCTTGCGCAACCCAAGATGCACCAGCAGTTCGGTCAGGCTGGGCACGAGGCTGGCAATTCTCAACCGGCTCGTTTCTTCCATCGATGATCCGCTTCATCCCTTCCATGGTGCTGCCCATGATACAGAGCCGAAATTAAGACACTTTCCCAACACTTTTCCTTGCGATAGCGCGGCAAGACTTTGCCAGCAACGCAAAATTCACTTGATAATGGAAATTCGTGTTTGGAGTCCGCGCCTTCGCTTGCATTGGTCAGGATGGGTACAAGCTCCACATGGGTATCTGGAATCAATAGCAACGAAAGGCCTCTCATGGGCAACAAGCTTTATGTCGGCAACCTCGCTTACAGCGTGCGTGACGACAGTCTTCAGCAAGCGTTCTCGCAGTTCGGCACCGTCTCGTCGGCGAAGGTGATGATGGACCGTGAAACCGGTCGTTCCAAGGGCTTCGGCTTCGTCGAGATGGGCTCGGACGCCGAGGCGCAGTCCGCCATCAACGGCATGAACGGCCAGATGGTCGACGGCCGCGCGATCGTCGTCAACGAGGCGCGTCCGCGTGAGGACCGTCCGGGCGGCTTCGGTGGCGGCGGCGGCGGTGGCTACGGCGGCGGTGGTGGTGGCGGCCGTTCCGGCGGCGGCGGTTACGGCGGCGGTGGCGGCGGGCGGCAGCCGCTCGGGCGGCGGTGGCTACGGCAGCGGCGGTGGCGGGGGTGGCTCGGCGGCGGTGGATCCGGCGGCGGCGGCGGTTATGGCGGCGGTGGCGGCAGCCGCGGCGGTTATGGCGGCGGCGGCGGTGGCCGTTCGGCAGTGGCGGCGGCGGTGGTGGTAGCCGCGGCGGCTACTGATCGAATCGAGTCGAACGAACGGGCCTGCGGGCCCGTTTCTGTTTTCACGCGCACACTCGAGCGGCGCCAAGCCGGCCGCTCAGTCCTCGGTGCGACGGTGCTTGCGCGGCCGGCCGGCGAGCAGCCGATCGAACAGGGGTCGGGCAGCGCCGCAGCAGTCGGGCAGCCACGCCCATCTGCCACGGAATCACCCGGTAGCTGACACCGGCCTCGATCGCGCGCAGCGCCTGGTGGGCGAATCGATCGGGCGACATCAGGAACGGCATCGCATAGCGGTTCCTGCGCGTCAGCGGCGTATCGACATAGCCCGGCACGATCGTCACCACCTCGACCCCGCTCGCTGCGGCATTCGCCGCGCAGGCTTTCGCAATACGCGATCACGCCGGCCTTGCTCGCGCAATAGGCACCGTGGCCGGGCAGGCCGCGGATGCCGGCGACGCTCGCCACGCCGACCAGCGTACCGCTGCCCGCGCTCGAGCATCGGCCGCACGAACGGCTGGAAGGTCGCCGCCATCCCGAGCAGATTGGTCTCCAGGCTGGCGCGCATCACCTCCAGATCCTCCACATCCGCGGTGTCGTAGCCGACGCTGATGCCGGCATTGGCGATCACCACGTCGGGCAGGCCCTGCTCCTCGATGCAGCGCCGACCGGCCGCGGCGATCGCAGCCAGATCGCGCACGTCGGCCGCGTGCAGGCGCACGCGCTCCGGCCGGCAGTGCCTGCTGCGCCGCCCACTGTGTCATGGCGTCGCCGCGCCGCGCCACCAGGCACAGCCGGTAGCCGGCCTGCGCAAAGCGCGCCGCCAGCGCCTGCCCGATGCCGCTCGACGCACCGGTGATCAGCGCCAGCGGCGCAGCCGCGGCCGCCATCAGCGCGCCGGCGTGCGGCCGCCGGCGGGCGGAAAGATCGCGCGCACCCGGCCGGTCAGCTCCAGCTTCTGGTCGTCGTGCCGGTAGTCGAGCCCGTCGGCGCGCAGTTCGCGCCGCACCGCGCCGCACCACCACCGGCAGGTGCGAACGCAGCTCCCCGGCGTCGAGAAAGGCGTGCAGGAACTCGCCACGGAATTCGATCGGCGGCGCCGCCGCCGTCGCCCTCGCGCACCACCTCGGCACCACCGAGCAGCTGCACCTCGGAGCCGTCGCCGTTGCTGATCGCCTGCCGGGCCGTCGCGACGGTGGCGCGGCCATCGGCCGCGATCGACGCGGATGCGCGGGTTGTCGACCTCGATCGTGTCGGTATCGGGATAGTGGCGCAGCACGTCGCCCTCGATCTGGGCGCGCAGCCGGCCGTCGGGCGCGAAGCGGCGCACGCTGAATTCCGACATCGTGTAATCGGCGATGTGGCGTGGCGGCCGGACCGGCCCGCGGCGCTCGACCTCGGGCGCATTCTCGACCAGCCACCAGGTGGCCAGGGCGAGCAGGCCCATCATCAGCAACGGCAGCTAGGCCGAGACGAGCTCGCGCAGCCGGTACGACCAGGGCACGACGACCGGCGGCGGCGGACGTCGCTCGCTGCCGCCCCGCAGCGGCGGCGCGCGCCCGGCAGCGCCGTCGGGCGCCTCAGTGCCGGCCGTCATCGAGCGTGACGAGGTGCCCGTGCAGCAGCCGCGCATAGCTGCCGTTCGCGGTCAGCAGCAGATCGCAGCATTCGCGCGCCGCGCCGTGACCGCCGGCGGCGCGCGTCACATGGTGCGCGACCGCCTTGACTTCGGCATGCGCATTCGCCGGCGCGCAGGCCAATCCGGCGCGCACCATCAGCGGCAGGTCGGGCCAGTCGTCGCCCATCACCGCGACCTCGCTGCCAGCCGAAGCCCAGCGCATCGAGCAGCGGCATGGCGGCGGCCAGCTTGTCGGCCGCACCATAGGCGGCGTGCGCGATCGACAGGTCGGCGACGCGACGCCGCACCGCCGGCGAGTCGCGCCCGGTGACGACGATCGGCACGATGCCGGCGCGCGCCAGCAGCTTCAACCCGTGGCCATCGAGCGTGTTGAAGGCCTTGAACTGTTCGCCGTGCTCGCCGATGTAGATGCGGCCATCGGTCAGCACGCCGTCGACATCGAACAGCGCCGCGCGCACCGGTTGCGCGCGCAGCAGCAGCTCGGGCTCGAAGTGCAGCACCGGCCGCAGGTCGGCGGTGTCGCGCATCAGATCACCTTCGCCCGCATCAGGTCGTTCGAGTTGAGGGCGCCGACGAGGTGACCGTCGGCATCGACGACCAGCACGCTGGTGATGCGGTGGCGCTCCATCACATCGGCGGCGTCGACCGCCAGGTCGTCGTCGCGCACCAGTCGCGGTGCGCGGTGCATCACGGTCCTCGGCGTGCAGCCCGCGCAGTTCGACCTCGCGCTCGATCAGGCGGCGCAGATCGCCGTCGGTGAAGATGCCGAGCACGCGCCGGTCGGCGTCGACCATCGCGACGAAGCCGAGGCCCTTGCCGGTCATCTCGCGCAGCATCTCGGTTCAGGTCGGCTTCGGGCCCGACCATCGGCAGCGCATCGCCGCTGCGCATCAGGTCGCGCACATGCATCAGCAGCTTGCGGCCCAGGCTGCCGCCCGGGTGCGAGCGCGCGAAATCGTGCTCGCGGAATCCGCGTGCATCGAGCAGCGCCACCGCCAGCGCGTCGCCGAGCGCCATCTGCGCGGTGGTGCTCGCGGTCGGTGCCAGGTTGAGCGGGCAGGCCTCCTGGTCGACCGCGCTGTCGAGCACGAGGTCGGCATGGCGCGCCAGCGTCGATCCGGCACGCCCGGTCATCGCCACCAGCGTCACGCCGATGCGCTTGATCGCCGGCAGGATGGCCGCGAGCTCGTCGCTGTCGCCGGAATTCGAGATCGCCAGCACCACGTCGCCCGGCATCACCATGCCGAGATCGCCGTGACTCGCCTCTGCCGGGATGCACGAACATCGCCGGCGTGCCGGTCGACGCGAGCGTGGCAGCGATCTTGCGGCCGACATGCCCGCTCTTGCCCATCCCCATCACGACCACCCGGCCACGGCAGTTCGAGCACCGCCTCGACGGTGCGCGCAAAGCTCTCGCCCTGGCGCTGCCTTCAGTCCGATCAGCGCCGCGGCCTCGATGTCGAAGGTTTCGTGCGCCAGCTTCAGCGCGCGCGCCGGATCGAACGGGCGCAGCGGCGCAGCGGTCAGACGGGGCGTGCGGATGAGGTTCGGATGACAAGGGCGTCGATTAGGATCAGGCACGGTGCCTGCGTCATTGTAGGCACGCCCCCTCTCACGCGGTCTCGATGGCCTCCACCCTCGCCCTGGTCCTGCTGTACCTGATCGCTGCGGTCGCCGGGCGTGGTGATCTGTCGCTCGCTCAAGCTGCCGCCGATGCTCGGCTACCTGGCCGTCGGCGTGCTGATCGGGCCGAATGCGCTCGCGCTGGCCGCAGGACTCGGCCGGCGTCGGCTACCTGGCCGAATTCGGCGTCGTCTTCCTGATGTTCGTGATCGGGCTCGAGTTCAACCTGCCCAAGCTGCGCAGCATGCGCAACCTGGTGTTCGGACTCGGACTGGCGCAGGTGGTGCTGACGATCATCGGCTCGGTCGCCGGCCACTTCCTGCTGGTCTGGCTGTTCTCGTTCACCGACCGGCCCTGGGAGCTGTCGTGGCAGGGCGCGATCGTGCTCGGCAGCGCGATGGCGATGTCGAGCACCGCGATCGTCGTCAAGATGATGGCCGATCGGCTCGAGCTCGAGACCGAACACGGCCGGCGCGTCATCGGCGTGCTGCTGTTCCAGGACCTGGCCGTGGTGCCGCTGCTGGTGCTGATTCCGGCGCTCGACTCGAGCGGCAGCGACATGGCGGTCTCGCTCGGCTGGGCCGCCGTCAAGGCGGTCGTGCTGCTGACCCTGCTGCTGGTCGGCGGCCAGAAGGTGATGCGCTGGTGGCTGACGCTGGTGGCGCGGCGCAAGAGCGAAGAGCTGTTCGTGCTCAACCTGCTGCTGATCACGCTCGGCCTGGCCTGGCTGACCGAACACTTCGGGCTGTCGCTCGCGCTCGGCGCCTTCGTCGCCGGCATGCTGATCGCCGAGACCGAATACAAGCACCAGGTCGAGACCGACATCCGGCCGTTCCACGACGTGCTGCTCGGCCTGTTCTTCATCACCATCGGCATGAAGCTCGACTGGCGGCCGGTGCTCGACGCAGTGGCTGCTGGTGCTGCTGCTGAGCCTGCTGCCGGTGCTGGCCAAGTTCGTCCTGGTGGCGGCGCTGTCGCGGCTGTTCGGCGCCGCGCCCGGCGTCGCGCTGCGCACCGGCCTCTACCTGGCGCAGGCGGGCGAATTCGGCTTCGTGCTGCTGACGCTCGGCGCCGCAGCAGCAGCTGATCGACCCGCAGTGGATGAGCCCGGTGCTGGCCAGCATGGTGCTGTCGATGCTGGCGACGCCGTTCCTCATCATGTACAGCAACCGCATCGTGATGCGCCTGTCGGCGAACGACTGGCTGATGCAGTCGGTCGCGATGACGACGATCGCCAAGCGCTCGATCAACACCGAGGCCCACGTGATCATCGCCGGCTACGGCCGCAGCGGCCAGAACCTGGCGCGCATCCTCGATCAGGAACACATCCCCTACATGGCGCTCGACCTCGACCCCGATCGCGTGCGCCAGGCCGCCGCGGCCGGCCAGAGCGTCGTCTTCGGCGACGCGGCGCGCCTGCAGAGCCTGATGGCGGCCGGCCTGGCGCGCGCCAGCGCGGTCGTCGTCAGCTACCACGACACCGCCTCGGCGCTGCGCATCCTGCGCCTGGTGCAGGAGCATGCGCCCAAGGTGCCGGTGATCGTCCGCACCCTCGACGACAGCGACATCGAGAAGCTGCAGGCCGCCGGTGCGACCGAAGTCGTGCCGGAGGCGATCGAAGGCTCGCTGATGCTGGCCAGCCATGCGCTGGCGCTGGTCGGCGTGCCGATGCGCCGCGTCATCCGCGTCGTGCAGGATCAGCGCGATGCACGCTACAGCCTGCTGCGCGGCTATTTCCACGGCGCCGACGACGACGGCGTCGACGACCAGCACACCGCCCGGCTGCTCAGCGTCACGCTGCCGAGTGCCGGAGCCTGCATCGGCCGCAGCCTGGCGGCACTGGCGCTGCACGCGATCGGCGTCTCCGCCGTTTCGGTGCGACGCGCCGCCGGCCAGGTGCTGCCGCCCGACGACCACCTCGTCCTCGCCTCGGGCGACACGCTGGTGCTGTCCGGCCTGCCGGAGGCGCTGACGCTGGCCGAGGACAAGCTGCTGTCGGGCGGCTGAGCTGCGGGGGGCGGGGTCTGCCGGCTCAGGCGAACGGCGCGCGCCGCTGCAGCGTGGCGCGCATGCGCACCGCCATCACCGCGCCGGCGGCACGCAGGAACTCGACCGCCACCTGCGGCACCCGTTGCGCCATCTGATCGAAGCGCTGGCCGCTGAGCGACCACAGGGTGCACGGGGTGAGCGTGCCGACGTCGGCCAGGCGCGGGTGCTCGCCGAACAGGCTCGCCTCGCCGACGAGCGCACCGGCACGCAGGATCGCCACCGGTGTGCCCGGCGGCGGCGCCGCGCTGACCCGGACCTGCAGCGAGCCGCGGCCCAGGAAGTAGCAGACCCGATCGGTCTGGCCCTGCTCGATCAGCAGCTCGCCGCCGCGGATCTCGAAGCGGCTCAGGTAATTGCCGATCGTCTCCCACTGCAGCAGGTTGAAGCCGGCGCGAAAGGCGTCCGGCGCATTCAGCGTCTCGACTGCGTCGACCAGTTCGCCCAGGCTCATGACCGTCATCGCAGCCTCCGGCAGCTCCGCAACGCGCGCATCATGGCAGCGCCGGCGGCCCTGCGCACTGCGCGGCGTCAGCGATCGGCCGCCATCGAACGGGCTGCCGGGCGACCCTCGATCGACGGGCCGATCTCGCGCACCAGCTCGCGAAAGCGCTGCGATACCGGGCTCTCGTCGACCGCCTTGTAAGCCAGCGCGATGCCGATCGTCGCGTCCTGCGCCGGTTCGCGCAGGGGCCGGAACGAGACCCGGCTGGTCGAGTGCCCGGCATGCACCGACGGCACCAGCGCCACCCCCAGGCCGCTGGCCACCAGGCCGATCACCGTCTGCACCTGCACCGCCTCCTGCGTCACCGCCGGTGCGATGCCGGCGCGCATGAACAGCTGCATCAGCCCGGCATGCAGCGCCTCACCCGGCTGCGACGGCTTGTAGCCGATGAACGGATGGGCCACCAGCTCGGACAGCCGCAGCGAACGCTTCTGCGCCAGCGGATGACCGGCCGGCAATGCGGCGCAGAAGACGTCGGTGCCGATCACCTGCAGCCGCACACCCGGCGGCGGCAGGGCCGGGATGCGGATGATGCCGAGGTCCATCGTGCCGCCCTGCACCGCGCCCATCGCGACCTGGTTGGTGGCCTCGTGCAGCACCAGCTTGACCCGCGGATGGCGCGCCGCGAAGGCCTGCACCAGGTGCGGCAGCAGCTCGAAGGTGACCGAGCCGATGAAGCCGACGCGCAGCTCACCGGCCTCACCCTTGTCGGCCTCGCGCGCGCTGGTAACGAAGCGGTCGGCCTCGCGCAGGCAACGCTGCGCCACCTCCAGCGCGGCGCTGCCGGCCGCGGTCAGCCGCACGCCGCGCGCCGCCCGTTCGAACAGCAGCACCCCGAGCTCCTGCTCGAGCTTGCGGATCGCCACCGACAGCGGCGGCTGCGCCATGCACAGCCGCTGGGCGCCGACCGAGAAGCTGCCGGCTTCGGCAACGGCCACGAACTGACGCAGCTGGCGCAGCTCCATCCATACCTCCGGTGTATGGCAATCGGATCGAAAAGTATTAGACCGAGTATGTCAGCCTTCCTATGATGGTTCGCACGACAACCACGACAGGAGACGCAATGAGCCATCCGCCCCCCATGCTCGAGGGCAAGGTCGTCGTCGTGACCGGTGCCGGCGGCGGCATCGGCCGCGACATCGCGCTGGCGATGGCGCGTGAAGGCGCGCAGCTGGTGGTCAACGACATCGGCGCCTCGGTCGCCGGCGAGGGCGCGAGTGCCGGCCCGGCGCAGCAGGTGGTCGACGAGATCACGCGCGCTCGGCGGCGAGGCGGTGGCCAATACCGACAGCGTGTCCGAAGCCGCCAGCGCCGCGCGCATCGTGCAGTGCGCGCTCGACAGCTTCGGCCGCATCGACGTCGTGGTCAACAACGCCGGCATCCTGCGCGACCGCTTCTTCCACAAGATGAGCGTCGACGAATGGGACGCGGTGATCAAGGTGCACCTGTACGGCGCCTTCCACGTCAGCCGCGCCGCCGCGCCGCACTTCAAGCAGCAGGAAAGCGGCTGCTTCGTGCACATGACCTCGACCTCGGGGCTGATCGGCAATTTCGGCCAGGCCAACTATGCGGCCGCCAAGCTCGGCCTGGCGGCGCTGTCGAAGTCGATCGCGCTCGACATGCAGCGCTTCAACGTGCGCTCGAACTGCATCGCGCCGTTCGCCTGGAGCCGCATGATCGGCTCGATCCCGATCGACACGCCCGAAGAGCAGGCGCGCGTGGATCGCCTCAAGCAGATGACGCCGGCCAAGATCGCGCCGCTGGCGGTGTGCCTGGCGAGCGACGGCCGCGCACGACGTGAACGGCCAGATCTTCGCGGTGCGCAACAACGAGATCTTCCTGATCAGCCAGCCGCGCCCGGTGCGCTCGGTGCACCGCGGCGAGGGCTGGACGCCGCAGTCGGTGGCCGAGCCATGCGCTGCCGGCACTGAAGGCGGCCTTCTTCGACCTCGAGCGCTCCGGCGACGTCTTCAGCTGGGATCCGATCTGACCATGAACACCACCGATACCCGACCGCTGGGCGCGCAGGCGCGCCACCAGGCCGCGCTCGACGCCGGCCGCTTCCTGATCCAGCACTGCGGCGGCTGCGCGCAGCATGTGTACTTCCCGCGCGAGCACTGCCCGCACTGCGGCAGCAATGCGCTCGAGATGGTCGAGCCGAGCGGGCTCGGCACGCGTGTACGCGGTCACCACGGTGCGCCGCAAGCCCGATGCCGGCGGCGACATCAATGTCTCGCTGATCGACCTCGACGAAGGCGTGCGCCTGATGAGCCGCGTCGAGCAGCCTGATCCCGCCGCGGTGCGCATCGGCCAGCGCGTGCGCGCACGGGTGCGCGACGGTCGACGGCCACGGCCTGGTGGTGTTCGATCCGGTGGCGGAGGAGACGCCGATGAGCAACGACCTGCGTGCCCTGCGCGGGCGCACCGCGATCGCCGGTGTCGCCACCTTCGGCTGCGGCGAGTCGCCCGGCTTCACCGACATCGAGCTGCTGGCGCACGCCGCTCATGGCGCGGTCGCCGACGCCGGCCTGTCGATGCGCGACATCGACGGCCTGTGCACCGCCAGCGTCAATTCGGCGATGTGGGCGATGCCGGTGATCGAATACCTCGGCCTGCGTCCACGCTTCATCGACGGCACCATGCTCGGTGGGTCGAGCTTCATCGCCCACCTGATGCCGGCCATCCAGGCGCTCGCAATCGGGCCAGTGCAATGCGGTGCTGGTGTGCTACGGCAGCGCCCAGCGCAGCGCCACCTTCGGCCGGCGCGAGAGCGTGGCGAGCCGGCGCTTCCTCGATCCGCAGCCGTACGAGGCGCCATACGAGCCGGCCATGCCGGTGTCGGCGTATGCGCTCGCCGCCTCGCGCCACATGCACGAGTTCGGCACCACCCGGCGCCAGCTGGCCGAGGTGGCGGTGGCCGCGCGCGCCTGGGCGCGGCTCAATCCCGAGGCCTTCATGCGCGGCCCGCTCAGCATCGACGACGTGCTCGGCGCGCGCATGGTGGCCGACCCGCTGAGCGTGCGCGACTGCTGCCTGGTCACCGACGGCGGCCGGCGCCTATGTGCTGGTGCGCAGCGAGCGGACGAAGGACCTGCCGACGCCGGCCGGTGCATGTGCTCGGCAATGCCACCGCGGTGTGGAACCGTCAGATCTCGTCGATGCACGACCTGACGCTGACCGCGGCCAGCCAGTCCGGGCGCGATGCGTTCGCGATGGCCGGGCTGGCGCCGAAGGACATCGACGTGCTCGAGCTGTACGACGCCTTCACCATCAACACGCTGCTGTTCCTCGAGGACCTGGGCTTCTGCGCCAAGGGCGAGGCCGGCGCCTTCGTCGAAGGCGGCGCGATCGGCCCGGGCGGGCGCCTGCCGGTCAATACCAACGGCGGCGGCCTGTCGTGCACCCACCCTGGCATGTACGGCATCTTCGCGCTCATCGAGGCGGTGCGCCAGCTGCGCGGCGAGGCCGGCGAACGCCAGGTCGCCGGTGTGCGCACCGCGCTCGCCCACGGCAACGGCGGCACCCTGTCGAGCCAGTCGACCGCCATCCTCGGTACTGCCGAAACGGTGTAAGCACCGGTTCACCGGCTCGCACCAGGTAGATCTTTTTTCAACACGAAGGGCACGGAGGCCACGGAGGGACATGGAGGGACAGGTATTGAAGCCTCAGAAACAGGCCTTCTCTTGTCCGTGGCCCTCCGTGCCCTCCGTTCCTCCGTGTCGAAGGTGTTGAAGGCTTTCCGACCAGAGACCAGAACAATGATCCGAGACCCCGACACCCTCGAGCAGCTGCTGGCTGCCGTCGAGCGCTTCGTGCGCGAGCAGCTGGTCCCGGCCGAGGCCGAGGTGGCCGAGCGCGACGAGATTCCGCCTCGCATCGTGCAGGGCATGCGCGAACTCGGCCTGTTCGGGCTGACCGTGCCGGAGGAATACGGCGGCCTCGGACTGACGATGGAAGAAGAGGTGATGGTGATGCTGGCGCTGTGCCAGACCTCGCCGTGCTTTCGCTCGCTGATCGGCACCACGGTGGGCATCGGCTCGCAGGGCATCGTCTTCGACGGCACCGACGAACAGAAGCGCGCCTACCTGCCGCGGCTGGCCACTGGCGAGCTGATCGCCTCGTTTGCGCTGACCGAGCCGGAAGCCGGTTCGGATGCGGCCTCGCTGCGCACCCGCGCCGTGCGCGACGGAGACCACTACATCGTCAACGGCACCAAGCGCTTCATCACCAATGCGCCGATTGCCGGCGTGTTCACGCTGATGGCGCGCACCGATGCATCGAACCAGGGAGCCGCCGGTGTCTCGGCCTTCATCGTCGATGCGCAGACCCCGGGCATCACGATCGGCGCCAGGGACCGCAAGATGGGCCAGCGCGGCGCACACACCGCCGATGTCATCTTCGAGGACTGCCGCATCCCGGCCAGCGCGCTGATCGGCGGGCGCGAAGGCGCGGGCTTCAAGACCGCGATGAAGGTGCTCGAGAAGGGCCGCATCCACATCGCCGCGGTGTGCGTCGGCGTGGCCGAGCGCATCCTGCGCGATGCGCTCGCCTATGCGCTCGAGCGGCGCCAGTTCGGCCAGCCGATCGCCGACTTCCAGCTGGTGCAGGCGATGCTCGCCGACAGCCGGACCGAGATCTATGCCGCGCGCTGCATGGTGCATCGATGCGGCGCGCCGGCGCGACGACGGACGACCGGTCTCGACCGAGGCCTCTTGCTGCAAGCTGTTCGCCTCCGAGATGTGCGGCCGCGTCGCCGACCGCGCGGTGCAGATCCTCGGTGGCGCCGGCTACATCGCCGACCACGGCATCGAGCGCTTCTACCGCGACGTGCGGCTGTTCCGCCTGTACGAGGGCACGAGCCAGATCCAGCAGCTCGTGATCGCGCGCAACATGGTGCGCGAGGCGCGGCCATGACGGGCAAACCGGCGGCGCCACCGACCCGCATCCACCAGCTGTTCGATGCGCGCGCCGCCGCCGCACCGCAGCAGCCGTTCCTGCTGCTGCCCGATGCGACGCTGACCCTGGCCGACCTCGGCCAGCTCGTCGACCAGCTGGTCGACGAGCTGCGGGCCGACGGCGTGCAGCCGGGCGACCGGGTGCTGGTCGCGGCCGAGAACTGTCCCGAGCACGTCGCCCTGATCCTGGCCTGCAGCCGCATCGGTGCCTGGTCGTGCGGCGTCAACGCCCGCATGTCGCGCACCGAGATCGACGCCTTCGTCGCCAAGGCCGATCCGCGCGTCGTCTACTTCACGGCGGCAGTTTCCGATGCCGCCAGCGCGCATGCCCGCCATGCCGGTGCGGTCGCATCGGTGCTGCCCGGTCTGCAGCGCAGCCCGTCGCGCGCCGACGCGGTGGCCGAGGCCGGCGCTGCCGCGCAGCAGGTGGCGGCGATCATCTTCACCTCCGGCACCACCGGCGCGCCCAAGGGGGTGCTGGTCAGCCATGCCGGGCTGCTGCAGTTCGCCCGCGTCTCGACCGCATCGCGCGCCCTCGGACCGCACGACCGCGCCTATGCCTGCCTGCCGATGACGCACATCTTCGGCCTCGGCACGGTGCTGATGGCCTCGCTGCACGCCGGAGCGGCACTCGTGATGCGCAGCCGCTTCGACCCGGCCGACGTCTTCGACGCCCTGGCGAACCAGCAGGTGACGATGCTGCAGGGACCGCCGGCGATGTTTGCCCGCCTGGTCGGCTGGCTCGACCAGCAGCGCATCGGACGCCCGGCGGCGCCGGCGCTGCGCTATGTCTATGCCGGCGCCGCGCCGCTCGACCTGCAGCTCAAGCGCGCGGTCGAAGCCCGCTTCGGCCAGCCGTTGCACCACGGCTACGGCCTGTCCGAATACGCAGGCGCCCTGTGCCTGGGCCGCATGGGCGAGGCGCGTGACGACACCGCTGCCGGCTGGCCGGTCGACGGGGCCGAACTGCGCATCGTCGACGGCACCGGCCGCGACCTGCCGGCCGGCGAACGCGGCGAGATCTGGATGCGCGGCACCGGGCTGATGCCGGGCTACTTCCGCGACCCCGAAGCGACCGCGCAGGTGATGCGCCCGGGTGGCTGGTATGCGAGCGGCGACATCGGCGTGCGCGACGCCGCGGGCGCGCTGACCGTCGTCGGCCGCATCAAGGAGATGATCATCCGCTCCGGATTCAACGTCTATCCGGGCGAGGTCGAGGCGGTGCTGGCCGCCTGTCCCGGCGTCGGCCGGGTTGCGGTCGCCGGACGCCGCGAGGCCGACGGCAACGAGCAGGTGCTCGCCTTCATCGAGCCCGCCGGCGACGCGGCGCTCGACCTGGACGCCATGCAGGCGTACTGTGCAGAGCGGCTCGCGCCGTACAAACGCCCTTCGCGCATCGTGGTGGTCCGGGCCTTCCCGATGACGCTGAGCGGCAAGATCCTGAAACGGCAGCTGGTCGAAGAACTGGCACCGGGCTGACGGCGCACACCGCCGGCAGCCGATGAAAAGAGCGTTCGACCCATACCACAAGGAGACGACATGACCATCCGATCGACCCTCATCGCCACCCTCGCCGCCACCGCATTCGGCGGCGCATCCGGCCTCGCCTCGGCGCAGGCCCTGCCCGACACCATGACCTGGTCGGCCTATGACGTCGGTTCGGCCGGCTATGCCGAAGCCTCGGCGATCGCCGACGCCTTCGGCAAGAAGTTCGGCACGCGGGTGCGCATCCAGCCTTCGGGCTCGTCGATCGGGCGGCTGCAGCCGGTGCTGACCAAGCGCGCCGACATCGGCTTTCTCGCCACCGAGACCTTCTTCGCCACCGAAGGCATCCATGATTTCGGCGAGCGCCGCTGGGGTCCGCAGGACCTGCGTGCGATCGCCGGCCGCCCCGGCGCCTTCGGCGTCTTCACCGCCGCCGACACCGACATCAAGCAGCTGAAGGACCTGAAGGGCAAGCGCGTCGCCTTCGTCGCCGGCAACCCGTCGGTCAATGTCAAGTGCGACGCCTTCCTGTCGTTCGCCGGCCTGAGCCACGGCGATGTCCAGGCGATCACCTTCCCGACCTACGGTGCGGCGATGAGCTCGGTCGCGCAGGGCCAGGCCGATGCATCGTGCACCACCACCACGCCGAGCCAGGTGTACGAACTCGAGCAGTCGCCGCGCGGCATCCGCTGGCTCGACGTGCCGGCCGGCGACACGGAAGGCTGGAAACGGCTGAAGGCGGTCGCACCGTTCTTCCAGCCGTACAAGGAAACCGTCGGCGCGGGCATCAGCGAGGCCAAGCCGGCGCAGATCCTCGCCTACCGCTATCCGATCATGGTGGTGCGCGCCGACATGGACGATGCGACCGCCTATGCGGTGATCAAGGCGCTCGACGAGACCTACAGCCTGTACAAGGATGCGACCAAGGTGATGCCGCGCTGGAAGCTCGAGGAATCGGGCACGCCGGCGATCGACGCACCGTTCCACAACGGCGCCATCCGCTACCTGAAGGAGAAGGGGATCTGGACCGCCGAGCACCAGAAATGGAATGACGACCGGCTGGCGCGCCTGAATGCGCTGCGCAGCGCGTGGACGCAGGCGATCGCCGAGGGCAAGGGCAAGAGCGATGACGAATTCGGCAAGATCTGGGACGCACACCGCGAGCGTGCCCTGAAGTCGCTCAAGGGCTGATCCTGCCGATGCGTCGCCCAGCGCGGCGCGTCATTCCCAGCCGCCGGCGTCGCTCCGCGATCGGTGCGACGCCGGCCACGGCGCCCGAACGGGCGCCTGCCCACCGGATCCGGCTCCATGACCACGTCCTCCGTCCATGATCCTGCGTCCGACCTGCCGATCGGCATGCAGCCCGAGCCCCGACTGCGCGGCGTCGCGCGCTCGATCTGGCTGCTGCTCGGCGCACTCGGCACCGTGCTGGCGATCAACCAGACCTTCAACCTGTCGCTGTTCGGCTTCCTGCCGCTCGGCAATGCCTTCCTCTACTACCTGATCGGCATCTTCCTCGCCGCCGCCTTCATCAGCGTGCCGGCCAGCGAATCCGCCGGATCACACGTGCCGTGGTACGACTGGCTGCTGTGCACCGCGGTGCTCGGCGCCAGCCTGTACCTGGGGCTGAACGGCCTGCGCATCATCGAGCAGGGCTGGGACTATTCGGCACCGATCGAAGCGACGATCGCCGCCGGCGTGATGCTCGCGATGGTGCTCGAGGCGGTGCGCCGTGCCGGCGGCTGGCTGCTGCTCGGCGTTGCCCTGCTGTTCGGCGCCTATCCGCTGTTCGCCGATCACATGCCGGGCTTCCTGTGGGGCACGCAGTACGGCTTCGGCGAAACCATCCGCGCCCATGTGATGGGCGTCGAAAGCATCATCGGCATCCCGATGCAGGTGGTGGCGCAGCTGGTGATCGGTTTCGTCGTCTTCGGCGCCGCCCTCACCGCCACCGGCGGCGGTGAATTCTTCATGCAGTTCGCGACCGCGCTGATGGGTCGCAGCCGCGGCGGACCGGCCAAGGTCGCGGTGCTGTCGAGCGCCATCCTCGGCAGCCTGTCGGGCAGCGTGATCACCAACATCCTGACCAGCGGTCCGATCACGATCCCGACCATGAAGCGCTCCGGCTATCCGCCGCACTATGCGGCGGCGATCGAGGCCTGTGCGTCGACCGGCGGCACGCTGATGCCGCCGGTGATGGGCGCGGTGGCCTTCATCATGGCGTCGTTCCTCGGCGTGCCCTATTCGGACATCATCATCGCCGCCTTCCTGCCGGCGCTGCTGTTCTACCTTGCGCTGCTGTTCCAGGTCGACATCTACGCTGCGCGGCGCGGCCTGCAGGGCCTGCCGGAAGCCGAGATCCCGAAACTGTCGGACACGCTGAAGGACGGCTGGCCGTACCTGTTCAGCCTGGCGATGCTGATCTACATGCTGCTGTTCATGCGGCTGGAGGCGTATGCGCCGTACTACTCGGCGCTGGTGCTGCTCGGCATCTCGCTGTTCAAGCGCAGCCACCGGCTGACCCTCAAGCGCAGCGTCGTCTTCCTGACCGACCTGACCGGCAGCCTGGCCAACCTGGTGGCGATCCTGGCCGGCATCGGGCTGGTTGTCGGCGGTCTGTCGTACACCGGGGTGGCCGGGGCGTTCTCGCGCGAACTGCTGCTCTATGCCGGCGGCAGCATCCCGCTCATGCTGGCCGCCGGTGCCATCACCAGCTTCGTGCTCGGCATGGGCATGACGGTCAGCGCCTGCTACATCTTCCTGTCGATCCTGCTTGCGCCGGCGCTGATCCAGGCCGGACTGCATCCGCTCGCCAGCCACCTGTTCATCCTCTACTGGGGAATGATGTCGTACCTCACGCCACCGGTCGCACTGGCCGCCATCACCGCCGCCGGCATCGCCGGATCGGGGCCGGTCAAGACCGGCTTCTACGCGATGCGACTCGGCGCGGTGCTGTTCCTGCTGCCGTTCCTGTTCGTGATCGAACCGGCGCTGATCCTGCAGGGGCCGTGGCCGAAGATCGCGACGGCCTCGCTGTCCGCGATCGCCGCGATCTGGGTGCTGTCGTCGGCGATGGAAGGCTATCTGTACCGCGTCGGTCCGCTCGGCTGGCCGCGCCGCGCGCTGGTGCTGCTGGCCGGCCTGGCGATGATCTATCCGGAACGCTACAGCGACCTGCTCGGCATCGGGGTGATCATCGCGATCTACCTCGTCAGCTGGCTCAGCGGCGGACTGCGCGCGCGACCCGCCCCGGTTGCGCCGGCGGCCACGCTCGCCGGCGAGGGAGACCCGCCATGATCGACAAGATCGTTGGCTCGATGCAGCAGGCGGTGGCCGACATCCCGAGCGGTGCCAGCGTGATGATCGGCGGCTTCGGCCAGTCGGGGATCCCGTTCCAGCTCGTCGATGCGCTGCTGGCCCACCATGCCACCGACCTGACCCTGATCGCCAACAATGCCGGGGTCGGCGATACCGGCATCGGTGCCCTGCTGCGCGAGCGCAAGGTGCGGCGGGTCGTCTGCTCGTATCCGCGCTCGGCTGGCTCGGTGTGGTTCGAGAAGCTCTATGCGCGCGGCGAGATCGAACTCGAGTTGCTGCCGCAGGGCACGCTGTCCGAGCGCATCCGCGCCGCCGGCGCCGGCATCGGCGGCTTCTTCACCCGCGCCGGCTACGGCACCTCGCTCGCCGAGGGCAAGGAGACCCGCATCATCGACGGCAAGGGCTGGGTGCTCGAGATGCCGCTGGCCGCCGACTTTGCGCTGGTCAAGGCCGAGCGCGGCGACCGCTGGGGCAACCTCGTCTACAACACCGCCGGGCGCAACTTCAACCCGATCATGGCGAGCGCGGCGAAGACGACGATCGCCGAGGTCGGCGCGATCGTCGAACTGGGTCAGCTCGATCCGGAAGCCATCGTCACGCCGGGCATCTTCGTCAACCGGTTGGTACTGAGAAAGGGCGAATCCACATGACTCCTCTGGCCATGAATGACGTCGCCCGGCTGGTCGCGCGCGACATCCCTGCCGGCGCCTACGTCAACCTCGGCATCGGCATGCCGACGCTGGTCGCCAACCATGTCGCGGCCGATCGCGAGGTGATCTACCACAGCGAAAACGGCATCCTCGGTGTCGGACCGACGCCGCTGCCCGGGCAGGAGAATCCGGAGCTGATCAACGCCAGCAAGCAGCTCGTCACGCTGGTGCCGGGCGGGTCCTATTTCGACAATGCGCAGTCGTTCGGCATCATGCGCGGCGGCCACCTCGACATCGCGGTGCTCGGCGCCTACCAGGTTTCGCAGCGCGGCGACCTCGCCAACTGGGCCACCGGGGCCGAGCACCACCCGCCGGCCGTCGGCGGCGCGATGGACCTGGCGGTGGGTGCCAAGCAGGTGTTCGTGCTGATGCGCCACAGCGGGCCGGACGGCACGCCCAAGATCCTCGCCGAATGCAGCTACCCGCTGACCGGCGCCGGTGTCGTGACCCGCATCTACACCGACCTGGCGGTGATCCATGTCACCGGCGACGGCCTGTGCGTGCGCGAGCTGCACCCGGGCATCGACTTCGACTTCGTGCAGCGCTGCACCGCGGCTGCGCTGATCGACGCGACCGCGTCCGCGCTGCGGCACTGAATGGCCGACCGACCGGCCGAGACAGCGCTGCCGCTCGCAGGCGCGGACACCGCCATCGCGCCGCCGCCGGCGTCGACGGCGCAGCCCGACTCGGCGCTCGGCGCACGCTCGGTCTGCATCTACCTCGCGCTCGTGATCGGGCTGGTGCCGCTGTGGCCGGGGTCGGAGGCGCTCGGCGCGCCGCTGGTGCTGTTCGCCGTCGTCGCCAGCTGGCGTGAACTGCGCGGCGTGCCGCGCTCGGTGCTGCTGATGGTGCTGGCAGCCGCCCTCGCGGCGCTGGTGTGGGCGCCGCAGATGCTCGCCGACGCCGCCGCTGCCGCAGCGCGCCTGACCTCGCTGGTGATCGCGGTGATGCTGCTGTCGGCCACGCTCGGGCGCTCGCGCGGCCTGGACGACCTGTCGGCCAGCCTGATGACCGGACGGCCGCTGCCGCGCTACCTGGGCCTGACCTGCGCCACCGGTTTTCTCGCGCTGCCGCTGAATTTCGGCTCGGTCGGCGTGATGAGCGCGATGGTTGCGCGCGTCATGCAGCGCAGCGGCAACACGGCGCTGACGCGCAATGCGGCGCGCGGCGTGCTGCGCGGCTTCGGACTGGCGTCGCTCGGCTCGCCGCTGTCGATCTCGCTGGCCATCACCCTGACCCTGCTGCCCGGGCTGACGGTGCACGGTGTGCTGTCGGTCAGCCTGCCGTTCGCGCTGTTCTTCCTGCTGCTCGGCGCGGTCTTCCGCGAGCCCGAGCCGGCTGCAGCGGCCGGCGCCACGCTGGCCCCTGATGCCGGCTCGGCGTGGCGCGCCTGGCTGCGCTTCGGCGCCTACATCGCGGCCATCTGCGCCGCCGCCTTCACGCTCTACGGGCTGGGCGGGATGACCTATGCGCGCGCGGTTGCCATCGCCTGCGTCGGTGCGGTCATCGCATCGCTGCTGACGGCGCGCCGGCGCGGCGACCCGGCCAGTCCGCCGCCGATGGGGCGCACCGGCAACGAACTGGCGGTGATGAGCGGCTCGGCCTTCCTGGGCGTGATCGTCAGCAGTGCCGGACTGGCCGCACTCGGCAGCGAGTTCACCCTGCCGGCCGCAGCCTGGCCGTTCGCTGCCTTCTGCGTGCCGTGGCTGATGTTTGCCGGCGGCATGCTCGGCCTGAACCCGATCGTCAGCGGAACCCTGGCCGGTGCGATGCTCGGCCCGATCGCGCCCGCCAGCGCCATCACCGGGATCGGATTCGCGATGCTCGCCGGCTGGGGGCTGACCGTCTCCGGCACCCCGTATTCGGCCAATTCGATGCTGCTGAGCCGGGTCACCGGCTACGACGCGCACGTCGCCGCCTTCCACTGGAACCTGAAGCTGTCGCTCACGACGCTGAGCGCCGCCGGACTGCTCGCCGCGCTGCTCACACAGTGGTAGTGGCGGCCACCCGCAACCGTTGCCGGAGCGACCCTTATGCCCGAAGCCATCGCCTCCCCACCCGCGCGCAGCGCGGTCCCCGATCGTCACGGCGTCGACCTGTACGCGACCGATCCGAGCCTGGCCGCGCTGCTGCGCATCTACCTGCCGGGCGATCTGGTCCGGCACCTCGAGCCGGTCCTGGGACGGCTCGGCGCCGACGCCGGCGGCCGGCTCGACGACCTGGCATCGCGCGCCGACAAGCACCCTCCGACGCTGTCGCAACGCAGCCGCACCGGCGACGACCGGCAGCGCATCGACAAGCACCCAGCCTACATCGCGCTCGAACGCACCGCCTTTGCCGAGCTCGGCCTGGCGGCGATGAGCCATCGGCCGGGCGTGCTCGGCTGGCCGGAGCGCTTGCCGCCGCTCGCCAAGTACGCGCTGACCTACCTGCTGGTGCAGGCCGAGTTCGGTCTGTGCTGCCCGCTCAGCATGACCGATTCGCTGACCGCGACGCTGCTGCGCCACGGCGACCCGCAGCTGGTTGCGCGCTGGCTGCCCGGTCTGCTGTCGCAGGACCTGGATCAGCTCACGCAGGGCGCGATGTTCATGACCGAGCAGGGCGCCGGCTCGGATGTGTCGGCGGTCACCACGACCGCGCGCCGCGACGGCGACGGCGACGGCGACGGCTGGCGCCTGGACGGCGACAAATGGTTCTGCTCGAACCCGGATGCCGGGCTGGCGATGGTGCTCGCGCACGTTGCCGGCGCCCCCGACGGCATGCGCGGACTCGGCCTGTTCCTGATGCCGCGCACCTTGTCCGACGGCACGCCGAACCGCTACCGCATCGTCCGGCTCAAGGACAAGCTCGGCTCGCGCTCGATGGCCAGCGGCGAGATCCGGCTCGACGGTGCCACCGCCTTCCTGGTCGGCGAGATCGGCCGCGGCTTCAATCACATGGCGACGATGGTCAACCTGTCGCGGCTGTCGAATGGCGTGCGCGCTGCCGGGCTGATGCGGCGCGCGCTCGGCGAGGCGCTGTTCATCGCCAACGAGCGGCGCGCCTTCGGCCGCCGCCTGATCGAGATGCCGCTGATGCAGCGCACCCTGATCAAGCTGATGCTGCCAACCGAGCAGGCGCGTTCCATGTTCATGCACACCGCGATGTGCCTGCAGCGCGCCGACGCCGGCGAGGCCGGCTTCGACAAGCTGGTGCGCATCCTGACCCCGCTGATCAAGTTCCGCGCCTGCCGCGACGCACGCAAGGTGACGCAGGATGCGATGGAGGTGCGCGGCGGCTGCGGCTACATCGAGGAATGGTCCGATCCGCGCACCGTGCGCGATGCGCTGCTCGGCTCGATCTGGGAAGGCACGAGCAACATCGTCGCGCTCGACGTGCTGCGCTCGGTGCGGCGCGACGCGACGCTCGACGCGCTCGACGCGCACCTGCGCCAGCTGCTGCGCGCACCGGGGCTGCCGGCGGCCTCGGCCAGCCTGCTCGAGCGCACGCTGGAGCGCACGATCGCCCTCACGCGCGCCTGCACCGACCACGGCGCCGATGCCGAGGCACGGCGCTGCGCCAGCGCGCTCTACGCCATCGCGAGCGCAGTCGTCATGGCCTGGGAAGCCGCCCAGTCGGCCAGCGATTGGCGCCGCCTCGCGCTGGCCCACCTGGTGCTCGAGCACCGCCTGCTGCCCGTCGATCCACTCGACCAGCGCCGCGACCACGCCGCCCAGGCGACCATCGCCGCCCTGCTGACCGAGCAGCCGCTCGACGCCGCCAGCGCGGCACGCACCCTGCCGCACGGGGCGACGGATCGCGCCTGAAGGCGCTCCTACGGAATGCGCCAGGGGCATCGCGTGCGGACGCAGATGTAGGAGGGCCTTCAGGCCCGATGCAGCGCGGACCTGCCGCAACCAACGGATCGCGCCTGAAGGCGCTCCTACACCGCGCCGGCGGGCACAAAGCAAGGTAGGAGGGCCTTCAGGCCCGATGCAGCATGCACCCGCCACAGCCGCCGCCGCATCGCGCCTGACCCTGCGGCGACGCACCTGCGATCGCCCTGGCCCGCGCCTCAGGCAGCGAGCCCGCGCAGCAGCCACAGGGCGCTGCCGAGCATCAGCGCCGCAACCAGCGCATCGATGACGCGCCAGATGCGCGGCGACTGCAGGTGCTGGCCGAGCCAGACCGCGGCGGCGCCGAAGGCACAGAACCACAGCACCGATCCGGCAGCTGCGCCGGCACCGAACAGCGTCGCACTGCTGCCGTGGGCGAGCGACGCGGTGCCGATCAGCACCGCGGTATCGAGCCAGGCATGCGGATTGAGCCAGGTGAATGCCAGTGCCGCGAGCACCGCCTGGCGGCGCGTCGACGGCACCGCCGGCTGCGCGGTCAAGACCGCCTGCATCGGCAGCGCCGGCCGCAGCACCCGCCGCAGCGCCTGCCCGCCGTACCAGAGCAGGAACAAGGCGCCGGCACCGATCAGGGCGCCGAACAGCTTGTCCGACAGGCCACCGATGTGGGCCAGCCCGAGTACGCCGAATGCGATCAGCAGCACGTCGGAGACCAGGCAGATCGCCACCGTCAGGGCCACGTGACGGCGCGCCAGCGCCATCCGCAGGAGGTGCGCGTTCTGCGGCCCGATGGCGATGATCAGCGACAGGCTCAGCACCATGCCGGCGCCGAAGACGGGAAGAAGGGAGAACATGAACAGAGGGGTCGAAGGCTGCACGCCCGACGATCGGGTGCCGCGGTATCGACAGTGTGTCGCGCAAGCGCCGGCAGTTAAACTGAGTTGAGCCGAACTAGGATCACTCAAGTAGTTCTTGAGCAGAAAGGGACCGATGCTCGACCCGCGCCACCTCGAAGCCCTGTCCGCGGTCGTCGACAACCGCGGCTTCGGCGCGGCAGCGCAGGCGCTCGGGCTGACGCTGGCGGCGGTGTCGTTGCGGATCAAGTCGCTCGAGACCCAGCTTGGACAGCGTCTGCTGGTGCGTGGCAAGGCGGTGCGTGCCACCGCTGCCGGCCAGGCACTGCTGGCCCATGCCCGACAGCTGCGGATGATGGAGGCCGATCTGCTGGCCGGGCTGCAGGCCGGCGGTGGCCCCGGCACGCGCTGGCGCAGCCTGAGCGTGGCGATCAACGCCGATTCGGTCGCCAGCTGGTTTCTGGCCGGCGTCGCGCCGCTGCTGCAGCGCCATCGGCTGCTGCTCGACATCGTCATCGACGACCAGGACCATACCCACGATGCGCTGAAGAACGGCGACGTGATCGGCTGCGTCACCACGCTGGCAGAGCCGATGCGAGGCTGTGTCGCCGAGTCGCTCGGCACCATGCGCTACCGCTGCGTCGCGTCCGCCGACGTGGTGCGACGCTGCCGCACACCGTCGGGCGCGCTGTCCCCGCACCGCCTGCTGGCCCAGCCGGCCGTCATCTTCAACCGCAAGGACGCGCTGCAGGACACCTTCCTCGCGCAGCAGTTCGGCCTGCGCAGCCCCAACTACCCGCGCCACTTTGCACCCGCCGTCGATGCCTTCGAGACCGCCATCGAGCTCGGCCTCGGCTGGGGCATGGTTCCCGAGCAGCACCTGGCGTCGCGCCCGGCGCTGCTCGAGTTGCTGCCCGGGGCAAGCGTCGACGTGGTGCTGTACTGGCAGCACTGGGCCCGCGAATCACCCTCGGCCGGGCGGCTGACGCGCGCGGTCAAGGCGGCGGCGCAGGCGCACCTCGGCGCCGTCTGAACCGGCCGAAGCAGCGCGCTCGTCGAGCCGTTTCCTCAGCCGCCGACGTTCGCCGAGCCGCGCCGCCGCTGGCTGCACCGACGCGGGCAAGGGGAGGCAGGCCCTATGCTAAGCTGCCTTGCAACCGGTAAATACCCATGCCCTGGTCCGATTCGCCAACGACGGCAAGCCACGCAGTGAGCGAACGATGATCCGTCTCGACCTTTCGCTCGTGCTGGGCTACGAAGTCGCCGAACCGGGCTGCGATTTCATCTTCAACATCCACGCCGCATTCACGCCGCAACAGCGGGTGTTGGACGAATTCCTGTCGGTCAGCCAGGGCGTCCCCTGGCGGATCGAGACCGACGCGGCCAGTGCCAACCGCTACCTGCGGCTGCGCGCCCGTCCGGGCCCGCTGCAGGTCGGCTACCGCGCCAGCGTCGAGCTGTCCCATTTCATGGCGCGTCCGGAAGATGCCGGCGAGGTGCCGATCGACCGGCTGCCTGCCTCGGTGCTCTGCTACATCTACCCGAGTCGCTACTGTCAGTCGGATCGGCTGCAGCGCCTGGCGCGGCGCGAGTTCGGCCACCTGCAACCGGGCTATGCGCGCGTCCAGGCGATCCGCGACTGGGTCTGCGCGCGCACCGTCTTCGAGTCGAATTCCTCCGACTCGAACACCTCCGCCATCGACACCCTGCTCGACCCGGCCGGCGTGTGCCGCGACTTCGCGCACCTGATGATCACGTTGTGCAGGGCCCTGAACGTGCCGGCCCGTTTCACCACCGGCATCGACTACGGCGCCGATCCCTCCCTCGGACCGACCGACTTCCACGCCTACGTCGAGGTCTACCTGGGCGACCGCTGGTACCTGTTCGATCCGTCCGGCACCGCGATCCCGATGGGCTTCGTGCGCCTGGGCACCGGCCGCGACGCCGCCGACGTCGCCTTCGCGACCATCTTCGGTCCGGTCAGGCCGAGCGCGCCGCTGATCAGCATCCAGGCAGTGCCCGACCTCAACGGCCGGCTCGAGCTGCCCGAGCACTCGGCCATGGCCCTGTCGACCGACAGCGCCTTCCAGTGATGGACTCGATCCTCCTCACCGCCGCACGCATCCTCACCTTCGATGGCGAGCGGTCGATGACGAATGCGAGCGGCTTCTTCTTCCAGCGCGACAAGCGGCTGTTCCTGGTCACCAGCCGGCATGTGCTGGTCGATGCGCCGTCCAAGCACCACCCCGACCGCATCGAGATCGAACTGCACACGCGCGAGCGCGACATGGGGCGCTCGATCGGCTTTTCGGTGCCGCTGTACCGCAACCGCAAGAGCCAGTGGCGCCAGGGGACCGACAGCAGCGGCGAGATCGACATCGCGATGATCGAGCTCGAGCGCGATGCGATGCCGGCGACCAGCGTGCTGCATGCCTTCACGCCCGAGCACCTGCAGGATTCGGAACAACCGGTGCGCATCGGCAGCTCGTTGCTGGTGGTCGGCTTTCCGCTCGGTTTCCACGACACCCTGCACCACCTGCCGGTCGTCCGGCAGGCGGTGATCGCGTCCGCATTCGGCATGCGCTTCCAGGGCCACGGCTACTTCCTCACCGATGCGCGCACCCACCGCGGTACCAGCGGCGCGCCGGTGGTGATGCACGATCCGGGGTCGACCGACGCGGTGCTGCCATGGAAGCTGCTCGGCGTCCATTCGGCGCGCCTGGACATGAGCAACCGCGACAAGGTGGCTGACGAATCGCTGGGCCTGAACTGCGCCTGGTACGCCGACATGCTGATGACGTTGAGCAAGGGCTGAACGCGGCACCACGTCCGGGCCCTGGCGCAGCCGATCATGGATTCGTCAGTGTCGGTGCTGATCGCGCGTTCAATTCAAACGTCGCCGACCGTCGGATCCGGCGCCGGGACGGCCCCCCGGCGTCGCGCCAGCCTCGCGACCAGGGCGGCCAGTTCGAGCGGGTCGGCCGGCTTGGCGATGTGGGCCTGGTAGCCGGCCATCATGGCGCGGGTGCGGTCCTCGCTGCGCGCGAAGGCGGTCAGCGCTGCCGCCGGCACGTCGCCGCCGGCCTCGGCACCGAGTGCGCGCACCCGGCGCATCAGCTCGTAGCCGTCGATTTCCGGCATCCCGATGTCGCACAGCATCAGGTCGACCGGCTGCTGGCGCAGCACCGCCAGCGCCTCGGTGGCGCCGGCCGCAGTGACCACCTGGGCACCGTACTCCTCCAGGACCAGGCAGACCAGCTCGCGCCCGTCGCGTTCGTCGTCCACCACCAGCACCCGAAAGCCGGCGAGGTCGGGCGGCTGGGGCAGGCGCGCCGGCGCCGTCGCCGGCACCGACGTCGGATGCCGGCGATCCTCGCGCTGGCCGGCCAGCTGAATCGGGCTCAGTGGCAGCTCGACCACGAAGGTGGCGCCGCCTCCGATCCCCGGGCTGCTGGCACGGGCCGTCCCGCCGTGCATCTCGACCAGGCTGCGCACGATCGCCAGCCCGAGCCCCAGTCCGCCGTGTGTGCGCGCCACCGATGCATCGGACTGGCGGAACTTGTCGAACACATGGGGGAGAAACTCCGGGGCGATGCCACTGCCGTTGTCGGTCACCGCGATCTCGACGTGCGAGTTGACGCGAGCCAGCACCACCTGCACCCGGCCACCCTTGGGGGTGAACTTGACCGCATTCGCCAGCAGGTTCCACACCACCTGCTGCAGCCGGCTCGGATCGCCGCTGACCGGACCGGCCGACGGATCGAGCGTCGTCAGCAGGCGGATGTCGCGCGCCTGCGCCGCCGGTTGCACCGTCTGCAGGGCGGCCTCGATCACCTGCGAAAGATCGACCGACTGCACGTCGAGCCTGAGCTTGCCGCTGCCGATGCGCGACATGTCGAGCAGGTCGTCGATGATCCCCGCCTGCAAGCGCGCATTGCGTTCGATCACCGCCAGCCCCTCCTCGATGACGCGATCCGGGTTCCTGCGTCGCAGCACCTGGGTCCAGCCCAGCATCGCGCTCAGCGGGGTGCGCAGTTCGTGGCTGACGGTGGCCAGGAATTCGTCCTTCAGTCGGTTCGCCCGTTCGGCCTCGGAGCGGGCGGCGCGCTCGCTCGCCAGCAGGCGGTCGCGCTCCAGCTCGGCCTCCTTGCGCGCGGTGATGTCGGTGGTCGCTCCCAGCATGCGCACCGGTTGACCCGCCTCGTCGCGATAGACCTGGCCGGTGGTGGCCAGCCAGTTGACGCGGCCGGCCGGGGTGCGGACCCGGAACTCGATCTCGTAGCGGGCGCCGGTCTCGAGCGACCGCGCCACCGTCTCGGAAACGCGCGGGGCGTCGTCCGGGTGGATCAGCCGCTGGAAGTCCTCGAGCCGACCGCTGAACTCGGCCCGCTCCAGACCGTGGAAGGCATACACCCGCTCCGACCAGGCGATGCGCCCGGCCCGGATGTCCCAATCCCAGGTCCCGGTATTGCCCGCCTCCAGACCGAGGCGCAGCCGCTCCTCGCTCTCGCGCAGGCTCTCCTCTCCCTGCCGGCGCCGGGTCACATCCTGGGCGATCGACAGCACCTGCTGCGGTCGGCCATCCGGCCGGCGGCTGAACACCACGCTGCGCCCCTGCAGCCAGCGGTACTCCCCGCTCTTGTGGCGCGCGCGGTATTCGTACTCGGCAACCTCACCTTCGGCGAGATCGACAAACCGGTCGATCACCGACGTCATCCGCGCCAGATCGTCCGGATGCACCAGCCGGTCGACCGCCTGTGCTCCCAGCGCAGTGACCTCGTCCGCGGTATGGCCCAGCACCGCGGCGATCTCGCGATTGGCATAGACCATGGTGCGCGAGTCGAGGTCGTAGAGCGACAGCACATCCGGCGTCGCCTCGGCGATGCTGCGGAACAGCGCACGGCCACGCTCGAGTTCCTCCTGCGCCGCCTTGCGACCGGTGATGTCGCGCAGGAAGCCGGTGAACAGTGGCGGCCCGTCGCCGCGCACCCGCGTCACCGTGAGTTCGACCGGAAATTCGCTGCCGTCGGCGCGACGCGCGCTCAACTCGACCCGGCGGTTCAGCACCGGGCCCTCGCCACTGACCAGGTAGTGCTGCAAGCCGGCACGGTGGGCGTCCTGGAACTGCGCCGGGATGATGAGATCGGCCAGCTCGCGCCCGAGCGTCTCATGGCGCCGGTAGCCGAAGGCCCGTTCGGCGGCCGGGTTCCATTCCGTCACCCGGCCCCGGTCGTCCATGCTGATCACGCAGTCGAGCGAGACCTCGACGATGGCGGCGAGGTGGTCCTGCTGGCGGCGCAGCTTGTCCATGGCGCGCCGGCGCTCGAGAAACTGGCCGAACTGGCGCCCCACCGATTCGAGGGTCTCGAGCAACGGCGCGTCGGGCTGCCGGATGTCGCGACTGAGGCACTCGACCACCGCGACCACCGCCCCATCGCCGGGCACCGGCAGCGCAAAGGCACCGTGCAGTCCGGCACGGGCGGCGGCGGCCTGGCGCGGGAAGTTGATGTCCGCCTGCACATCGGTGATCCAGGCCGGCCGCCCGCTGTCCCACACCCGGCCCGGCAGACCGGTGCCCCGCGCCAGCCTCATGTCGCGGCTCGCCTGCACGAATTCCGGACTCACCCGGCCGTCGAGCGCCCTGACCTCCGCGCACCGCAGCAGCCCGGCGTCGGCAGCGACCACCCACAGCGCCGCCCACTCGGCCCCCACCGCATCGCGGATCGCGTCCAGCACGCCGGTGGTGCCATCGGCCAGGTCGGTTGCGCGCGCCAGCGCCAGCGTGACCGCGTGTTCGACGCGGAGCCGACTTTCAGCCGTCGCAGTTGCGGTGATGGTGGGCAGGCCTGCCCTGCCGCCGGTGGGCGATTCCATGGCGCGGAGTGTCCCACGGCCCGATCCGGATCCAGGTCGATTCAGCCGCGCCCGCCCGGGCACACGCTTCATTTTCCGATGCAGAAGCGCCCGAAGATCTCGCCCAGCAGGTCGTCGGCGCTGAACTGGCCGGTGATCTCGGCCAGCGCATCGTGTGCCAGCCGCAGCTCCTCGGCCAGCAGGTCGAGCGCGGCGTCGGCCAGCGCGGCCTGCGCCTGCGCCTGCTCGATGTGTTCGCGGGTGCGCTGCAGCGCGTGCACATGGCGGGTGCGGGCGATGAACAGGCCTTCCGGCTGGGCATGCCAGCCGGCCAGCTCGAGCAGTTTCGAGCGCAGGCGGTCGAGGCCGGCGCCGGTGAGCGCCGACAGCTGCAAGCGCGGTCTGCGCCGTCCGCCGACGGGCTGTCGACTGCCGCGCGCGCATCGGCGTGCGAGCAGATCGCTCTTGTTGTCACATGCAGCACGCGTTCCGCGCCGGCCTGGTGGGCGCGCAGCCGCTCGGCGATGCGTGCATCGCCGGCTTCGTAGTCCGGTTCGCCGCTGCGCGTCGCATCGTGCAGGAAGATCACCGCATCGGCCGCCTCGATCTCCGACCAGCTGCGCGCGATGCCGATGCGCTCGACCTCGTCACCCGTCTCAGCCGAGCTCGCGCAGCCCGGCGGTGTCGATCACGTGCAGCGGCACGCCGTCGATCTGGATCGTCTCGCTGACCTTGTCGCGCGTCGTGCCGGCGATCGGCGTGACGATCGCCAGCTCGGCACCGGCGAGTGCGTTCAGCAGCGAGCTCTTGCCGACATTCGGCTGCCCGGCCAGCACCACCTTGATGCCCTCGCGCAGCAGCGCGCCCTGGCGGGTGCGCGCCAGCACCGCATCGACCTGGCGCGGCGATCGCATCCAGCCGGCCACGCGCATTCGCCTGCTCGAGGAAGTCGATCTCCTCCTCCGGGAAGTCGAGCGTCGCCTCGACCAGCATGCGCAGGGTGATCAGCTCGTCGCGCAGCCGGTCGACCTCGGCCGAGAAGGCACCGCCGAGCGAGCGACCGGCGGAGCGCGCCGCCGCCTCGGTGCTGGCGTCGATCAGGTCGGCCACCGCCTCGGCCTGGGCCAGGTCGAGCTTGCCGTTCAGGAACGCACGTTCGGTGAATTCGCCCGGTGCGGCGACCCGCAGCCCGATCGCCGCACCGGCCTGCAGGCAGCGCGCGAGCAGCAGCTGCAGCAGCACCGGACCGCCGTGCGCCTGCAGCTCGAGCACATCCTCACCGGTGTAGCTGTGCGGCGCCGGAAAGTGGATCGCGAGGCCCTGGTCGAGCGGCAGCCCGTCGGCGCCCAGGAAGGGCAGGTAGCTGGCGTGGCGCGGTGCCAGTGCTGCGGCCGCACACCGCGGCGATCACCGCACTCAGGTCGTGGCCCGAGACGTCGCACGATGCCGACTGCACCGCGTCCGGGTGCGGTCGCGACCGCGACGATCGGTTCGGCGTGGCGGGCGAGCATCGGCAGTCCTGGCGTGACAGCGGCCGGCCGATCGATGCGCTCGATCGGGCCGGCCGCCGCCGCATCACTTCTTCAGGAAGCTCGGCAACGCGAGTTTCTTGCGCTCGGGAATGACGCCCAGGCGCTTGTTGATCATGTACTGCTGCGTGATCGACAGGATGTTGTTGGTCAGCCAGTACAGCACCAGGCCGGCCGGGAAGACGAAGAACATGATCGAGAACACCAGCGGCATGATCCACATCATCCGCGCCTGCATCGGATCCGGCGGGGTCGGGTTCAGCCAGGTCTGCAGCAGCGTGGTGGCGGTCATCATCAGCGGCAGGATGAAATACGGGTCCTTGGCCGACAGGTCGTTGATCCACAGGATCCACGGCGCGTTGCGCATCTCCACGCTCGACAGCAGCACCCAGTAGAGCGCGATGAAGAACGGCATCTGCGCCACGATCGGCAGGCAGCCGCCGATCGGATTGACCTTCTCCTCGCGGTAGATGCGCATCATCTCCTGCTGCATCTGCTGCGGCTTGTCCTTCAGCCGCGTGCGCATTTCCATCACCTTCGGGTTGATCGCCTTCATCTTGGCCATCGAACGGTAGGCGCTTGCATTGAGCCAGTAAAACGCAGCCTTCAGGATGAACACCAGCGCAACGATCGCCCAGCCCCAGTTGCCGAGCAGTTCGTGCAGCTGGGTCAGCAACCAGAACAGCGGCTTGGACAGGATGGTGAACCAGCCGTAGTCCTTCACCAGATCGAGGCCGGGTGCGATCGAAGCCAGCCGATCCTCTTCCTGCGGGCCGGCAAACAGCCGCGCGTCGAGCGTCTTGGTCGCGCCCGGCTCGAGCATGCCGAGCGGCACGATCATGCCGACCGAATACTGGTTCGCGTCGACCTTGCGGGTGTAGTACTCGCGGGCCCGCTTGTCGTCGGCGTCGGCGCCGAGCAGCCAGGCGGATGCGAAGTAGTGCTGGACCATCGCGACCCAGCCGTTGTCGGCCTGCGTCGGGTGGTCGGGCTTGACGCCGGCCGCCCGCTTCTCGATGTCCTTGAAGTCGATCTTGTTGAACTTCTCCACATCGGTATAGATGGCCGGGCCGGTGAAGGTGAAATAGAAGCTCGACTCGCCTTCGGGCGCATTGCCGTCACGGATCAGCTGCAGGTACAGCTGCGGATCGACCGGCTGGGCCGACCCGTTGATCACCTCGTGGCGCACCTTCACCAGGTGGCTGCCGCGCTCGAAGCGGAAGGTCTTGCGCAGCTTCACCCCGTTGACCTCGGCCGATTCGAACCCGATCTCGAGGCTGTTCTGACCCGCGGCGAGGCTGCGATCGCCCGGCAGCGCGGTCATCGGTGTCAGGTGGTTCGGCAGCGGCTGCGCCGCCCTGCGCCGGGATCAGGCCCGACTGCGCCTTGTACAGGCGCTGTGCCGACTGGTCGAACAGCACCACGTTCTGATCACGGTTGTTGTGATCGACCTGCCTGAGCAGCTCGAGCCGGATCAGGTCGGCACCGCGCGAATCGAAGGTCGCCTTCACCGTGTCGGTGGTGACGGTCACTGCCTGCCCGACCGGCGCCGGCGCTGCGGCGGCCGCAACCACACCGGCGGCCGACGGCACCGCCGCCGGCGACGGGACGGCACCGGACGGAACACTGGTCGGCGTGGGCAGCGCAGCCACCTGCGAGCCGCCCTGCGCCGGCGGCGTGCTGCCGGCAGCGGGCGCCGTCGCGGCCGGCGCCGGGCCGAACATCGAGGGCTGGCCGTTGTGCTTGTTCCAGGCATCCCAGATCAGCACCAGGGACATCGAGAACACGACCCACAGCAGCGTGCGACGGATATCGGTCATGAGAGAAAACCAGTCAGTTCTTCAAGGAGGACAGCAAATCGCTGAACGGCCGCGGCGGCCGCACCGGCACCGGGTCGTCACCCGGCGTGCACCAGGGGTGGCAGCGCAGCAGCCGATAGCCGGCCAGCCCGCTGCCGACCACTGCGCCGTGGCGTTCGATCGCTTCGATGGCATACGCCGAACAGGTCGGCGCAAAGCGACAGCTGCTGCCAAGCCAGGGGCTCAGCAGCAGCCGGTAGAGACGGACCAGGCCGACCAGCAGACGGCGCGGCAACCGCCACAGCCGACGCCGCAGGCTCGCGCTGCCGGATTCAGCCATGACAGCGCCGGACCGCCTGGTCGATGAGCAGTTGCAGTTCACCGTGCATGGCCGCGCGCAGCGCATCGGAGGCCGCGCTCGGATACTGCTTGCGGTCGATCGGCGAACGCAGCCGCACCACCCACATGCCGGCTTCCAGCCCGGGCCCGGTCGGCTGCGCTGCGGCAGCCACCGCGGCGCGGATCTGCCGCTTCAACAGGCTGCGCGTCACACTGCGCCGGGCATGCCGCTTCGGCACCACCAGACCCAGCCACACACCTGCCACCGCGAACTCGACACCCGACCCGTCCACAGGCTGTGGACAAGCATGTTCGGCGTCTGTGGATAACTCGGTGGACAAGGGGCTCGTCGGGCGAGCGCGCCACTCGGGCAGCGAGGGCGCCTGCCGCAGATGGTGGACTGCAAAATGACGGCTGCGCGCCCACGGCGGTGTGCCGAGGACGCGCTGAAAATCAGCCGGCCGGACGATGCGGCCCATCACCGGATCGGCGGACAGGTGTCGCGCAGCGCTCCGCTCAGACCGCCAGGCGCTTGCGGCCCTTGGCGCGACGCGCCTTGATCACGGCCCGGCCGCCACGCGTCTTCATGCGCACCAGAAAGCCATGGGTGCGGGCGCGGCGGGTCTTCGAAGCTTGATAGGTGCGTTTCATGGCGATTCCTCTGTGCCGGTACGGCTGTGGTGCCGGTCCTTCAGGGCCGGCTTGATGCGGATGCAGCGAATTCCCCGTCGCCTTGCCAGTTGCGCAAGCGGACGACCGGCTGTTTCGTTGTGCGGTTAGCGCACAAGGAGTCCGGCTGAATCGGTCAGGCAGCCCTGTCCGCAGCGTGCTGCAGTGACGACAGAACCTGACCAACCACGCGCTCGCGCAGTCGCCGCAGCCGTGCTCGTGAGCCGGCCTGGCGCATCGGGGAAACCGAGCATTAGAACAAAAAGCCGGGCCAGCGTCAAAGTGGCGGCGTCGCAGCCTGTTGAGAAGGCTCAGGGTAAGTACCGGCATCCGCTGTGGATAACTACCCCATGCCGGCGCCCTCACCAGTAGAATGCCGCGTCTGACACGCAGACTTCTCCACAACATGAGCGCTGACCTCTGGCAGCGAGGCTGTGAACGCCTCGCGGCGGAACTGCCCGAACTTCAGTTCAACACCTGGATCCGCCCGCTGCCGCCGGCGGAGATCACCGATGCCTCGGATGATCCCCAGCTCGCGGCCGACGGCGCGGTGGCCACACTGCGCGTGCCGAACCGTTTCAAGCTCGACTGGATCCGCAGCCAGTACGCGCCGCGCATCGAATCGGTGCTGACCGAACTCGCCGGAAGGCCGGTCCGCCTGGAAATCACCCTCGCCGCCAACGAGCCGAACGATGCCCGTTCCCGCGCGCATGGCAACTCGGTGCGCAGCGTGGCTGCAGGCGCTGGCCCGGACAGCCGTGTCGCGGACGCCGCTTCCGGCGCGCGCGCTGCCGAGGGCCCGGCCCTGCGCCCGATCGCCGGTACCGCCTTCGACAGCCAGCCGAACCGGCACCGGCTGAATACCGCGCTGACCTTCGACACGCTGGTGCCGGGCCGTGCCAACCAGATGGCGCGCACCGCCGCGCTGCACGTGGCCGGCGCCCCCGGGCGCATGTACAACCCGCTGTTCATCTACGGCGGCGTCGGTCTCGGCAAGACGCACCTGATCCATGCGGTGGGCAACGCCCTGCTCGCCGACCGCCCGGATGCGCGCGTGCTGTACCTGCACGCCGAGCAGTTCATCAGCGACGTCGTCAAGAACTACCAGCGCAAGACCTTCGACGAGCTCAAGGCCAAGTACCACCAGCTCGACCTGCTGCTGATCGACGATGTGCAGTTCTTCGCCGGCAAGGAACGCACCCAGGAGGAGTTCTTCAACGCCTTCGAGGCGCTGCTCGCCAAGCGCGCGCACATCATCATGACCAGCGACACCTATCCCAAGGGCCTGGTCGACATCGACGAGCGGCTCACCTCGCGTTTCGATGCCGGGCTGACGGTCGCGATCGAGCCGCCCGAGCTCGAGATGCGGGTGGCCATCCTGATCCGCAAGGCCGAGGCCGAGGGCACGCCGATGCCCGAAGACGTGGCCTTCTTCGTCGCGAAGAATGTGCGCGCCAACGTGCGCGAGCTCGAAGGCGCGCTGCGCAAGGTGCTGGCCTACTCGCGCTTCAGCCACAAGGAAATCAACATCGCGCTGGCGCGTGAGGCGCTGAAGGACCTGTTGTCGATCCAGAACCGGCAGATCGGCGTCGAGAACATCCAGAAGACGGTGGCCGACTTCTACAAGATCAAGGTCGCCGACATGTACAGCAAGAAGCGCCCCGCCAGCATCGCCCGGCCGCGCCAGATCGCGATGTACCTGGCCAAGGAAATGACACAGAAGAGCCTGCCCGAGATCGGCGAGCTGTTCGGCGGGCGCGACCACACCACCGTGCTCCACGCGGTGCGCAAGATTTCCGCCGAACGGCAGAAGAACAGCGAGCTCAACCAGCAGCTGCACGTCCTCGAGCAGACCCTGAAGGGCTGACGAGACACCCGCAGCCTGCTGCGGGTGCAGGAGGGCCTTCAGGCCCGATCCCGCCTCCGGCGCGCACTGATCGCCCCTGAAGGGGCTCCTACAAAGCAACCACGCTTCCCCATGTAGGAGGGCCTTCAGGCCCGATCCAGCGTGCGCCACGCCCCGGTCGACGTCCTTTGCAGGAGGGCCTTCAGGCCCGATCCCGCCTCCGGCCCGCACTGATCGCCCCTGAAGGGGCTCCTACAAAGCAACCACGCTTCCCCATGTAGGAGGGCCTTCAGGCCCGATCCAGCGTGCGCCACGCCCCGGTCGACGTCCTTTGCAGGAGGGCCTTCAGGCCCGATCCCGCATCCCGCTCGCCGCGGCCAATCCATGCCGGCCCGCGCCCCTGCGCGCACACCCGCGCGCCCATTACCCGTCCGTCAACTCCCTGTCAAATCGCAACCCTGTGGACAATTCCCGCGCAACCGGCCGCTTGTCCACAGGCCGGACCTGTGGCGGCAGGTTGTTGTCGAATCCGGTACAGCAGCGAGAGCCCCTGGCGCACAGGGTTGTCGACACCGCAAGCCGTTGATCCGCAAGCCGAATCCGACTTGTCCACCGATCCGGTCCGCCCCTACTACTGCTACCACCCTGAAGGATCTTCCAGATTGCTCAATCGTGGTGGAAGTGGAAAACAGCGTCGCCACGCGTCCCACGACCCGTTTTGCGATTACGACGACGCGGTGGCCGCCAAACGTCTGACACCTCGACCGTCAGCTGTCAAAGCACAAACCTGTGGGCAACTTCCCGGCAACCGACTGCTTGTCCACAGGCAGAAGGTCTCCCGTCAAGTTGTTGTCATCCGGCGTGCACCAGCGCAGGGCTGCGGCGCACAGGGTTCGGCGCCACGCAAGTGCTTGATCGAGAACGGGAAAACCGACTTGTCCACAGTTTGTTGCAGCCTCTACTACGGCTACCACTGTGAAGCTTCCAGGATCCATCAAGAGATGGTGGTGGAGCAACTCTTTCGCTGCGGCGTGTTCCGGCCCGGTGGCGCTGGCCGGCAACGCCGGCCGGCTTCCTGCACAACGCGTCGCTCCGGCTCTAACTGCCTGTCAGAAAAGGGGAAAATAGCGTTCTCAACTCGGTGCGGTTCCTCTGCCACCACAATGACGAGGTCTGAATGATTGTTCTGAAAGCGGTACAGGAAAAGGTGCTGGGCGCGCTGCAATCGGTGGCCGGCATCGTCGAGCGCCGCCACACGTTGCCGGTGCTCGCCAACGTGCTGATCCGCCGCAAGGACGGTCAGGTCGAGCTGACGACCTCGGACCTCGAGATCCAGGTGCGCACCCAGGTCGAGCTCGACGGCGATGGCAGCGAGTTCTCGACCACCGTCGGTGCCCGCAAGCTGATCGACATCCTCAAGTCGATGCCGTCTGACCAGCTCGTCACCCTGACCTCGAACCAGAACAAGCTGACGCTGCAGGGCGGCAAGAGCCGCTTCACCCTGCAGACGCTGCCGGCCGAGGACTTTCCGCTGGTGCAGGAGTCGTCCGACGCAGGACCCGCCTTCAGCGTGCCGCAGAACACCCTCAAGGCGCTGATCAACCAGGTGCACTTCGCGATGGCGGTGCACGACATCCGCTACTACCTGAACGGCATCCTGTTCGTCGCCGAGGGGACCAGCCTGGTGCTGGTCGCGACCGACGGGCACCGGCTGGCACTGGCGCAGGCCTCGCTCGAGCAGGAGATCCCCAAGCAGGAGGTGATCCTGCCGCGCAAGACCGTGCTCGAGCTGCAGCGCCTGCTGAAGGACGAGGACAGCCCGATCGAGATGCGCTTTGCCGGCAACCAGGCGCGCTTCGCCTTCTCGGGCATGGAGTTCGTCAGCAAGCTGGTTGAAGGCAAGTTTCCTGACTACAACCGCGTCATCCCGAAGAACCACAAGAACAACCTGATGGTTGGCCGCCAGGCGCTGCTGGCAAGCCTGCAGCGCGCCGCGATCCTGACGAGCGAGAAGTTCAAGGGCGTCCGCGTCAACCTCGAGCCCGGCAGCCTGCGCATCGCGTCGAGCAATGCCGAGCAGGAAGAGGCCAAGGAAGAGCTCGAAGTCGACTACGGCGGCGACTCGATCGAGATCGGCTTCAACGTCACCTACCTGATGGACGTGCTGTCCAACACCCAGGTCGACATGGTCAAGCTCGAGCTGCAGGACACCAACTCGAGCGCGCTGTTCACCATCCCCGAGCAGCCCGGCTTCAAGTACGTGGTGATGCCGATGAGGATCTAGCCACGCCCGGCGGACCGTGGGTCCGCTGAGTCCCTGTTTTGCACCCCCCGCCGCAACCGGCCCGGGGGTTCCGGTCAGTTGAACCCAACGGGTCCCCCCGGGGCCCGTCTCCCCCTGAAGTCATGAGCGATACCCCGAACCTTCCCGATCAAGCCCCCGACAGCGCCGGGCTGCCGCGCAGCGACGGCGCCGAGGAAAGGGCGATCGCCAGCGCCGCTGCGAGCAACGCCTATGGCGAGGGCAGCATCCAGATCCTCGAGGGGCTCGAGGCGGTGCGCAAGCGCCCCGGCATGTACATCGGCGATACCTCCGACGGCACCGGCCTGCACCACCTGGTGTTCGAGGTGGTCGACAACTCGATCGACGAGAGCCTGGCCGGCCACTGCGACGACATCGTCGTCACCATCCACGCCGACAGCTCGATCAGCGTGGTCGACAACGGTCGCGGCATCCCGACCGGCGTCAAGATGGACGACAAGCACGAGCCCAAGCGCAGTGCGGCCGAGATCGCGCTGACCGAGCTGCACGCCGGCGGCAAGTTCAACCAGAACAGCTACAAGGTCTCGGGTGGCCTGCACGGCGTGGGCGTGAGCTGCGTCAACGGCCTGTCGAAGTGGCTGCGCCTGACGGTGCGCCGTGACGGCAAGGTGCACCACATGGAGTTCAAGCAGGGCATTCCGCAGGACCGCCAGATCGAGGTGCGCAACGGCTTCGAGGTCAGCCCGATGCCGGTCATCGGCGAGACCGAGAAGCGCGGCACCGAAGTCCACTTCCTGCCCGACCTCGAGATCTTCTCCAACCTCGATTTCCACTACGACATCCTGAGCAAGAAGCTGCGCGAGCTGAGCTTCCTGAACAACGGCGTCAAGATCCGGCTCGTCGACGAACGCAACAACCGCGAAGACACCTTTGCCTACGCCGGTGGCGTGAAGGGCTTCGTCGAGTTCATCAATGCCAACAAGAAGGTGCTGCACCCGAGCGTCTTCCAGGCCACCGGCGACAAGCTCAGCGACCAGAACACCAACATCACGACCGACGTCGCGATGCAGTGGAACGACGGCTACACCGAGCAGGTGCTGTGCTTCACCAACAACATCCCGCAGCGCGATGGCGGCACCCACCTGACCGGTCTGCGGGCGGCGATGACGCGCGTCATCAACAAGTACATCGACGACAACGAGCTGGCCAAGAAGGCCAAGGTCGAGGTCACCGGTGACGACATGCGCGAAGGCCTGACCTGCGTGCTGAGCGTGAAGGTGCCCGAGCCCAAGTTCAGCAGCCAGACCAAGGACAAGCTGGTCAGCAGCGAGGTGCGCGGCCCGGTCGAAGATGTCGTCAGCAAGGCGCTCAACGACTACCTGCTCGAGAACCCGGTCGACGCCAAGATCATCTGCGGCAAGATCGTCGAGGCCGCGCGGGCCCGCGAGGCGGCGCGCAAGGCGCGCGAGATGACGCGCCGCAAGGGCGTGCTGGATGGCATGGGCCTGCCCGGCAAGCTGGCCGACTGCCAGGAGAAGGATCCGGCGCTGTGCGAGATCTACATCGTCGAGGGCGACTCCGCCGGCGGCAGCGCCAAACAGGGCCGTGACCGCAAGTTCCAGGCGATCCTGCCGCTGCGCGGCAAGATCCTCAACGTGGAAAAGGCGCGCTTCGAGAAGCTGCTGACCAGCAATGAAATCCTCACGCTGATCACCGCGCTCGGCACCGGCATCGGCAAGGGCAGCGGCGGCGACGACTTCAATGCCGACAAGCTGCGCTACCACCGCATCATCATCATGACCGACGCGGACGTGGACGGCGCCCACATCCGCACCCTGCTGCTGACCTTCTTCTATCGCCAGATGCCCGAGCTGGTGGAGCGCGGCCACATCTACATCGCCCAGCCGCCGCTGTACAAGGTCAAGGTCGGCAAGCACGAGCAGTACCTGAAGGACGGCACCGAGCTCGACGCCTTCCTGCTCAAGGTGGCGCTCAACGACGCCAGCCTGGAGACCGGCCGCAACGGCGCCGACGGCAACCCCGAGGTGATCAAGGGCGAGACGCTCGAGTCACTCGCGCGCAGCTACGTGCTGGCCAACAACGTGGTGAACCGGCTGTCGAACTGGATGGACGTCGAGGCGCTGCGCGCCATCGCCGACGGCCAGCACCTGGACCTGGACACCCTGGCCGCCGCCGAGCAGTCGGCCAGCGAACTCAAGGCCGCGCTGCACAACGCGGAAGTCACCGCCGAGTTCGACGAGCGCACCGACAAGCACATCCTGCGCATCAGCCGCATGCACCACGGCAACGTCAAGAGCAGCGTGCTCACCGCCGACTTCGTCCACGGCGCCGACTACGAAGTGCTCGCCACCGCCGGCAAGACCTTCAAGGGCCTGGTCACCGAAGACGCCACCATCAAGCGCGGCGAAGGCGAGCGCCAGAAGGAAGCCAAGGTCACCGACTTCCGCGAAGCCATGGCCTGGCTGATCGGCCAGGCCGAGAACTCGGTCGGCCGCCAGCGCTACAAGGGACTCGGCGAGATGAACCCCGCGCAGCTGTGGGAGACGACGATGGATCCTCAGGTCCGTCGACTGCTACGGGTGCAGATCGACGACGCGATCGAGGCCGATCATGTGTTCACGATGCTGATGGGCGATGAGGTGGAGCCGCGGAGGGAGTTCATCGAGGCTAATGCGTTGAGGGCGGCGAATATTGATGTGTGAGGGCGCCGATGCGCCGCAACCCTGTAGGAGCGGCTTCAGCCGCGATAGCAGCTTCGCGCGTCGCGCATTGCGACTGAACCTGCTCCGACACGACAACGACCGGGTGGCCCTTCGTGCCCTCCATCGCCCCGCGATCAAGGGCTGTTCCTCAACAGCCACCCTGCTATTCTTTTGCCATGAAGGTGGCCGAGATCCTGCGGTTGCTCCAGGCCGATGGCTGGTACCTGGTGACCACTCGCGGCAGTCATCGTCAGTTCAAGCATGCGGCCAAACCGGGGCGAGTCACCGTCCCGGAAAGCCCGCAGATGATCTGGCGCCTGGAACCTTGAACAGCATCCGCAAGCAAGCCGGCCTGAAGTCATGAGGTGTCCCATGCGCTATGCGATCGTGATCGAGAAAGCTGAAGGCAACTACTCCGCCTACGTGCCCGATCTGCCGGGATGTATTGCGACCGGTGCCACGCTGCAAGAGGTCGAGACCGAGATCCGCGAAGCCATCGTCTTCCATCTCGACGGCATGCGCGAGGATGGGTTGCCGATACCTGAGGCGGTGAGCCAGGTGGACTATGTCGAGGTGGCGGCGTAGCTGGCTGAGACGACGGCTGCAATCACTCGTACTGGATCTGACTTCCGCGCTCTGACTCATGACTCGAGATCGTGACGACGCACTTGAGAGACTGAGAAGGGCGATCGCGCCGTGACGCGCGGTCTGGCGGATCTGACCAGCGCCGCGGCCGTACAGGCCGCACTCGATGAGTACGCGTCGCTTGGCCAAGTCCGAATTCCTGCAGCGCCACGGATATGGACGAGCCAGCAAGTTCCTGGTCCGGAATCCTCGCACCGGCGAGTGGGCGGACTCCAAAGCGGTACAGGTTTCAGGGTCTCAAACTCAAGCGCAATCGGTCCCCCCTAGACCCAGTGGCTCCACGCGTCTGCTTTGGTTCGGACAGCCACGGCGGCTATAGCTTGAACGTCACGCTCATCGGGTTGCTACCGAGGTGCGACTGGTAGGTCACCCGGCCGCGGTAGACGAAGGGTGCGGCCTTGCCGCCGCCGAGCTTGGTCTCGCGCACGAAGAGATGGATGGCGATGCCCTTCGCCACGTGCTCGATGATCTCCTGGCCTCGCTTGCTTGCCGGCGTCGTCGCAGTTCTGGCTCTGCCAGTGGAAGGTGCTGCTCGTCGATCCAGTGGTCGTGATACCGATGCTCCTGCGGCCTTGCCTTGCTTGTTCAAGGTCACCAGCAGAACGTGCACCTTCTTGTCGTTGAGCACGACGTGACCCACATTCCAACTGCCTGGGTTGAACGTCTCCGCCGAAGAGCGCGCGGTATGTCCTCCCGTGTGAAGGGTTGGCCGACGACCAGGTCAAGCGGGTCGACCACTGCCTTCAATCGCGCCAGGGTGCGCATCTCGTCGGTTGCTTGCAGGTCCTCGTAGGCCGGGTTGTTGGCCTTCAGGATGTAACTACCGTCCCTGGTCTTGGTGACCACGCGCAGAAGGTACTGGTTGTCGCCGCTGCCTCGTCCTGCCGTTCGATCGCCATCACCGTGCCGGTGATTGAACCGGCATTGCTCGGGCTGATCAGTTCCAGCAGAAGGTAGTCGCCGTCCCGGATGGGGTTTTTGCCGCCATCCATGGAGTTGCCAGAGGCTCGCGCGATGAAGTGGCGTGATGCATCCAGCGTGCCGTAAGCCGTCGGGCAAAGTACGGTGCTCCTCGGCAGTCGGTTCGGCCCGTCTCGAAAGTGCCCGCACGCGATCTTGAGGTTCGGGAAGTACGGCAGCTCGACGTCCGCCCTCCGCTTGGGCGTGAAGGGAATGACGTTTGGATGCCTCCGCGCCCACAGGGCGACGCACCTCGTAGGTGGCGAGGCGGTAGGCCGCCAAGTTCCTGGAGAAGTCCCTCTGCAGCCGCAGCTTGCGTCAGCCGGCAGCGGCTGCGCAAGCGAGAATCGATCCCCAACACGGAAGAACGCCGAGGCGGCCGCAGAACGATTGCCACCGATCCAAGCGTTGATCGGGTTGTCGCGCCAGTACCGGAGCCACCTTTCGTCGAGCCCATCGGGTAGCTGGGCGATCGCTTCTGGCAGATCGCCGAGCAAGCTGGGCCGGCGGTGAAGGACGTCCCAGGATCGCTGCGCGAGGTCTGCCAACGTAGGCGGCGCGATCAGCCCATCCAACTCCAGCCAGGCTTCGAGCAGGACCATCTTGAAGCTCTTGGTCATCGGGGTGACCTCGACCTCGCGCAGCAATCCCCCGAATGGCTTCAAGGCACGTGCCTCGTCCTCCTGGAGGTCGCCCATGGCTGTCGACCAGCTCGAACCAGCTGCCATGCTGCTGGCGCATGGCCTGGACGCTGGCAGCCGGAGCGGTAGAACTCCGCGAGCGTGGGCCGCCGGCCGAGGCTGTCGCGCAGTGCTTCGTAGTCCTTCTGCGTCCCGGCGCTGTCCAGCGACTTCAGGAAGTCGATGATCTTCAGGTCGTAGTTGACGTAGCAGCCATCGGGAAGCTCAAGCGCGTGCCCTGCTCGGCCTTGCGCGCGAAAGCCGCGAGCGCCTTGTAGGTGGAGCCCACGCCGAACAGCGCCTGCGGCTTCTGCAGGAAGCTCTGGTGATTGCCGATGAAGTCCAGCACGACCAGGTGCTGCTTCTCGTCGCTGCAGCCGCAGGCCGCGGCCCAGTTGCTGGAGGAAGAGGATCTTCGACTCGGTGGGCCGCAGCATCATCACCGTGTCGATACCGGGCAGGTCGACGCCCTCGTTGAACAGGTCGACCGAGAAGACGACGCTGCAGCTGACCGTCACGCAGTTGCTCCAGGGCCTGCGCGCGGCCGAGCGCCGAGCCAGCGTACACGGCAGCCGACGCAGATGCCGCGCCTTCTGAACTGCTCTGCCATGTACTCGGCGTGCCTGATCGAGACGCAGAAGGCCAGCGTGCGCTTCTGCGCCGTGATGCGCCACTCCCGGATGGCGTGCCGCGCGCGTGCCAGGGTCGCCAGCTTGTTGGACAGCTGCTCGGGATCGAACCGGCCGTTGCGCCAGGGCACCTCGCGATAGTCGACCGACTCGTCCAGGATGCCGTAGTAGTGGAAGGGCGCCAGCAGCCCTGCCTGAATGCCTTCGAACAGGTTGCGTGTGAAGACCAGGTTGTCGTCACACAGGGACAGGATGTCGGACTGGTCGGTGCGGTCGGGGGTGGCGGTCAGCCCGAGCAGGAACGCCGGGGCGAAATGCCCGAGCAGCCGGCGGTAGGTGGCCGCAGCCGCATGGTGAAACTCGTCGATGACGACGTAGTCGAAGTGCTGCGGCGCGAAGCGCTCCAGATGGCTCGCTCGGGCCAGCGTCTGCACGGAGGCGCACAACACGTCGACGTCGGCGTCGTGACTCTGGCCCGTGTAGTAGCCCACGCGGCTCGCGGTCGGATGCGGACGAAGGTCTGCGCCGCTTGGCTCAGGATCTCTTCGCGATGCGCGACGAAGAGGATGCGGCGCGCGCCCATGCGCGTCGCATCGAACGCCGCCAGCCAGGTCTTGCCCAGGCCCGTGGCCAGCACCACCAGGCCGCGCCGGTAGCCGTGCGTCTCGGCTGTCGGCGAGTGCCGCCAGCGCTTCGTGCTGGATCGTCGTGGGCTCGGGCGGCGGCTCCTGCTCCTGGCTGCCCGGCGCGATGGCGCGCGGAGGCGGCACGCGGCGGCTGCTCGTAGCCTCGATCCAGGCGTCGGTCAGCGCCACGGTCGCGGGGGTGCGCGAAGAGCTCGTCGAAGCGCTGCCGGGCTTCGAGAAAGCCCGGATCGCCAGGGTAGGCGACGCGGTAGTTCCACTCCAGCCCGTCCTGCAGCGCCTGCCGGCTGATGTTGCTGGAGCCGATGAACGCCGTCCCTTCGATCAGCTCGCCGTCGTACGGTCTGCGCGAAGACGTAGGCCTTGAGGTGGAAGCTGCTTCCCTGCGTGGTCGTAGACGCGCACGTCGGCGCCCTGGCTCTTGCAAGCAGCAGGAGCAAGCCGCAGCGCCTCGGGGTCGGTGACGTCGAGGTAGTCGCTGGTCAGGACGCGGACACGACGATTCGATGACGTGCCGTCTGCCTCGAGTTGCAACGCAGCCAGGAGGTCAGGCATTAGAAGCCGGATGCCCGTGGTCTTGATGAACGCGACGGCGACGTCGATCTCGGTCGCGCGGGCCATCGCCTGCGACAGGTGTGGCAGGAACGGGTCGCCGCCGCCGGTGACCAGTCTTCCTCAGCGCCACCTCCTTCGCGACCAGAGCATTGATCCACTGTTCGCCGCGCGCGGGCCTCTGTGTCCTCACTGACCCAGGTCTCGACGGAGGACACCAGCGGCAACCGTGAAAGCCAGCCGCGGAGCGTGAGGTCGTCGGCATCGGTGAATCGCCGTCCCGCGTGCTCGCGCTCTCCGGCCCCGAGCTTGAAGCTCACGTAGAGGCATCCGCCCGGGCGCAGCGCCCGCCACAGTCGCGTCAGGCACGCTGGTAGTTCGGCCGCGGCAACATGGAGCAGGCTGGCGCAGCACCAGATCCCGTCGTAGGTCTCGACCTCTAGGACATCCTCAAAGGTTCGAACACCGACATCGAAGCCGCAGTGCTGGCTGGCAAGCGAGCGCCAGTTCGGGCGATGCGTCGAAGGCGCTGACTTTGAAGCCGCGATCGGCAAAGGCTCTGGCATCTCTTCCCGAGCCACAGCCAGCGTCCAGGATGTGCGCTTTCGTAGGCAGTCTGGACAGAAAGACTTCGTGCAGCGTTGACATATCGACGAAGACCGTCGAGTCGAAGAAGCTGCGCGCGTTGTGGCTGTAGTACACGGTGTTTGAATCCATTCCTGGTGTCACCGCTCCGTCTTTAGCGAATGCAACGATCGGGCCGCAGCCTACCAGGTGCGCTGGTTCCACGTCGGCCAGCGCCCGGTCGGTGGCATTCAGAGTGGCGCGATGTGCCTCGGTCGCGGGGCTCGAAGCGTCTACCCAAAGTGCGACGGCTGAGTCGGTCTTCAGCACCCCGCGCGGCGAGGCCGCTGCGCAGCGCGAGGTTTCGGCTGTGGTTGGCACCTGGCGGTCGGGCGAGCCAGAGCTGCGAGAGGCTTCAGTCGATTGGCGTCGATGGACCGGTGTCACCATGCGGGCGGCCGTTCGGTTCGAGCACCGCTGCATGAAAGGGCCGATGCAAATACGCAAGCATGCCACTCGTGATTGATCAGCGCAGGGCAGCGAGCTACGCTCGTTCCAGACCGTCAAAGGAGCCGGAGATTTCTACTTCTGGTCGGTACTGAAACGTGGCTGTAGTGGCAACTGCTCGATTGTTCAACCAATCGCGCGCTGCGCATTCGGTGCGTGACTGCACAGCCTAGCCGAGTTGACTCCCCAGTAGCGGTCGAGTTGGTGCGCTACCCGCTCAAGCAACCGGTGCGACGCTGATGCGCTGGTAAGCTGTAGTCATTGACCCCTCACGCGAAACGCGCTTGACGATCTATGGCCAAATTCCTGAATACCAGCGGTACCAACTACCACCTCGAGGAGTTGATCAAAGCGGCCCGCGATCGACTGATCCTGATCAGTCCGTTCTTGAAGCTGAACGACCGAATGAAGGAGTTGCTAACCGACAAAGATCGGCTCAAGATCGACGTCCGAATTGTGTACGGCAAGAGCGAGTTGGCACCAGCAGAGATCGAGTGGCTGAAGTCGTTGTCTTATGTGCGAACTTCGTTCTGCAAGAACCTCCACGCGAAGTGTTATCTGAGTGAGTCAGCTTGCATCATTACCAGCTTGAATTTGTACGAATTCTCGATGGTCAACAACAATGAGATGGGCGTGCTGATCGATCGTCTTTCGGATGTTGATCTTTACCGCGACGCCTACGAGGAAGCTCAACGCATCATCCGGATCAGTGACGAGGTACGCATCACGCTCGAGCGCGTAGAGCGAAAGCTCGATCTTCCAGCAGCCGCGGTGCTCAGCTCCGGTGCGGCGAAGGCAGTGACGAAAGCACCTGCAGCAACTGCTGACGCTGGCACTGCGCAATACGAGAAGATCACCACCGCGAAGATTGCCGCAAAGCTCGGTATGACGACCAAGGCGTTCCAGGAACGCCTTGCTGAGCTCAGGATGCTCGAGCTGCGTGAAGGTGGTCGGTACTACTTGCTCGACGCGGGACGGGACGCTGGCGGCGAATGGCGCCCGGGCCCTGGTGGGGGTTACATGCTCTGGCCTGAGGGATTCACGCTGCCGGTCAGCTGAATGTGATGCGTCACGTAGCGCGGGGTAGATCCTACACACCTATCCGCGCAAGCCGCTCCCCCAGCCTCCCCGTCCCACTGATCGGAATGAACAGCCGCTGCGTAGCCCGCGTCGCCGCCACATAGAACAGCCTCGCCTCGTCCGCCTCGTCGAGCCCGTCTTCCGGCATCTGCCCGACACCCGACAGCGCCACCACCGGAAACTCCAGCCCCTTGCTGACGTGCATCGTCATGATCTTGATCGTGTCGGCCAGCGGGTTGAAGCTGCCTGCGCCTTTGCGCACCTCGTGCGGCAGCCCGCGGTGGCGCAGGATCGCGGCGCAGCGGTCCATCTCGGTGTAGCGGCGGCAGATGATCGCCATGTCGCCCCAGGCGTGGCCCTCCTGGTGCGACGCGCTGAGCAGGTCGGCGATCCGGATCGCTTCGTCACGCGGGCTGGGCAGGCGAACGATCAGCGGCTCCTGGCCGTCGCGGCCGCAGCTCACCGGTGTCACCAGCGGCACGCCGTCGTCTTCGGAGTCTTCCGGCTTCAGCAGGTCGGCTGCGACCATTGCGTGGCGGTCTGCAGCACCTGCCGGGTGTTGCGGTAGTTGATCTTCAGGATGGTGGTGCGGCCCTGGGCCTGGATGCCGACGCTCTTGAAGCTGAACTGCTGGGCGCGCCGGCGCTGGTAGATGCTCTGGGCGTCGTCGTAGAGCAGCAGCAGGCTGTTGGTTGCGGGGTCGACCATCTGCGCCGCGAGCTTCAGCCACGCGGCCTCGAAGTCGTGGCCCTCGTCGATCAGCACCGCCTGGTATTGGCCTGACGGGATCTGCTCCCGATCCACGCCGCGGATGACGCCCTCCACCATCTCGTCGAACAGCTTCGGCCCCTGCGCCGGCAGCCGCTGCCCGTACGCCACCAGTTGCTGGCGGCACCACTTGTGGAAGTTGCGCACATGCACCCTGTCGGCCAGGCCCCTGGCCGTCATGATCGCGTCGAGCTTCACCGCCAGCGGCTCGTTGTAGCAGAGCACCAGGATCGGCTTGGCGCCTGCGCCCGCCGCGCGAGGTACTCGGCGCGGTAGCCGAGGATCATCGTCTTGCCCGAGCCCGCCACGCCGTGGATCACGCGATGCCCGTCGCCGAGGCTGCGTGCCAGCTGCTCCTGCTGCAGGTCCATCACGCGCATGATGTCGGGCAAGGTGTCGCTGCTGTCTTCGTCCGGCGGGAAGAGGCTGGTTTGTGTGCTGACCCGCACCTCAGGGAACAGGATCCACCGCACCCGGTCGATCTGCGGCAGCGACAGCACGCCGCGCATCAGCGTCGGGAACATCGACCAGAGCCGGCTCTGGAAGTCTTCGGCGTCCACGGTGGCCACCATCTCGTCACTGCAGACCACGCGGTGCGGCTCGATCGCCCGGTCGAGTTCGGCGGCCTCGAACTGCTTGCGCGTGATGTGCGTCAGGACGACGCCGTAGCTCCACGGAAACGCCAGACTGCCGTCGGCGCGCTTCGAGTCGAGCGTCCTTCGCCAGCGCATCGACCACCTGATGCGCATAGTGGCGCGCCTGCTCGATCGGGTTCGGCACGCTCTTCGGAATACCTCCTGCGCAGGATCTCCCAGGTCTGCTTGCTCGCCGAGAGGATGGTCGCGAGGCGCCAGTCCTTGACCTCCAGGATCAGCAGGCCGCGGCGCGGATGCAGGACGACGAAGTCGGGATGGGCATGCCGGGGTCCGACCGGCACGTCGTACCAGACCAGGTAGTCGTCGTCGAGCTTCTGCTCAAGACGCTCGGCAGTGCGGCGCTCGCCCTGCGTCATGCGTGAGACGCAGGTGCTCAGCGCGGGGATGACGGTGGCCATCGGATGGGTGGTAGGGCGCTCCTGTTCAGCAGGGTATATCGGATCCGGTGCGGGGTTCGATACCCCTGAATCGAGGGGCGCGCATTGGCGGAACGCTGCTCTCCTTTGCTAAGGCAGGCAGGCTCACTTTCCGTCGTCCCACCTGTTCTGCTGCGGGACGTGGCGGCCAGCAGGCCTGCTGGCCCGCATCGTGGCCGCCGGCGGCAAGCAGCGCATGCCGGTGCGCCATTACTTCCCGGGCGAGAAGCCGTACCGCATGGTCTATGTCGAGGATCCGTTCGGCATCGTCTTCGAGCTGTACAGCCACTCGTACGAGCTGACGTATTCGGCGGGGGCTTACGGGCCGGGGAAGAAGTGAGCTGCGTCCTCGCTGCCACCGGTCCGGGTCATCCAAGCCGGTACGCGCAGCGATCCTCAGCCACGCTTCCTAGAAGCTTTGCCGGGCTCGGCGCTGGCGCGGCGCTGCTGCAGCTTCGCTAGCGTGCTGTCGGCGTCCAGCGTACGACCGGCTTCGATATCGGCCAGACCTCGCCTCGCGTCGTCGATCCACAGCAGGTGGATGCGCGCACGCTCCAGCCGGTGGTCGTCGTCCAGGCGGTCAGCGTCGATCATGCGACATGACTGTGCGTCAGGATGACGTCACAGCTCCACGGCAACGCCAAGCTGCCGTCAGCGCGCTTGTGTCGAGCGTCCTTCGCCAGCGCATCGACCACCTGATGCCCCCCGACAGCCATTTGCGTCAGGCCGAAGCCACGACGCGGCCGTGGGTCAGATCACCACGGCCGGCCAGCAGGCCATCGATCGAGACGTCCTCGTCCAGCGCGTCCCAATGAATGCCGCGAGGGCTGAGCTCGAATTGGGCACGCTGCTCAGGCGTAGCAGCCAGCAATCGGGGGAACCAGGCCAGAGGGACCGCCACCACCCGGCCGTCGTCCAGGTGAACCCACATGCTGTCGCTGTCGAAACTAACCGCTCTAGCCGAAGTAGTCATGCCATGCCCTTTCGATCAGCTCTTGGTTGTTCTCCACCACCTCCACCAGTTCGCGCAGCGTGCCGGCGTCAAATCCGTGGCTGGCCGCGACCTGAGCTCGTTCATCGAGCCGGAGCTTGGCTTCGCCGCTGCCGGCGCGAACGTGCGCCATGAACCGGCTCGCGCGGACTGCCTTCATTGGAGTAGAAGAAGTAGCGGAAACCTTTGTAGCGGAAGACTACTGGCATAACGCGATTATTTGGTGATCGGACAGCGTCATGGCCGCGCTGTGGTCGAGGAGAGCTGGCTCGATCGCATCGACAGGGGCGCAGCCGACACGGGCCGCGCTGCGCCGGACACTGTTCGCGGCTTGACGAGTTCCAAGACGGCTGGCTTCTCGGCCGCCGTTCCGCCCCTGTGGCAAGCTCCCCCGGCGCCCCCCTTTCGCGCCGGTACCGCCGAGCGCCCCCTTCCGTCCCGGCCCCTCGGCCACCCCGCTCGTCCCGCCCATGCCCACCGACCAGATCCTCATCCTGACCATCCTCGCCGTCACGGTCGGGATGTTCCTGTGGGGCCGCTGGCGGCATGACATGGTGGCCGCCGGCGCGCTGCTGGCCTGCGTGCTGGTGGGGCTGCTGCCCGCGCGCGAGGCGTTCCTGGGGCTGGGCCATCCGGCGGTGGTTTCGGTGGCCTGCGTGCTGGTGCTCAGCCGCGGGCTGCAGCTGTCGGGCGCGGTGAATGTGCTGGCCCGGCACGTGCTGCCCAAGGACGCCGGGCCCACGCTCAGCCTGGCCGCGCTGGTGGGGCTGGGGGCGCTGCTCTCGGGCTTCATGAACAACGTGGGTGCGATGGCGCTGCTGATGCCGTTGTCGATCCAGCTGGCGCGCCGCCTGGAGCTGATGCCGGGCCAGGTGCTGATGCCGCTGGCCTTCGGCACCATCCTCGGCGGCATGACCACGCTGATCGGCACGCCGCCGAATCTGATCGTGTCGGGCTTCCGCGCCGAGTCGAGCGGCAGCGGCTTCGCCATGTTCGACTTCACGCCGGTGGGCCTGGCGGTGGCGCTGGCCGGCGTGGGCTTCGTGGTGCTGATCGGCTGGCGCCTCGTGCCGGCGCGCAAGCAGGCCGGCCTGGAGGGCTTCGAGACCGGCGCCTACCTGACCGAGGCGCGCGTGCCGGTCGACAGCAAGTCGATCGGCAAGACCTTGTCCGAGCTCGAGCCGCTGCTCGACGAGGTGGGCGCGCAGGTGGTTGGCCTGGCGCGCAACCACATGCGGGTGATCGCACCCAGCCCCAGGCGGCGCCTGCGCGAGGGCGACATCCTGGTGGTCGAGGCTGAGGCCGAGTCGCTGTCCAAGCTGCTGTCCAGCCTGCAGCTCAAGCTGGAGCACGCCGGCCGGCCGACCGGGGTGAGAGCAGGAGGACGGCGACGCTGCCAAGGCCAGGCCGGTGGCGGCGGCCGGCAGGAAAGCAGGCGAAGAACGCGACGATCAGTCCGACGACAAGAAGGACGATGACGATGAAGACGAGGGCGGTGCGCCGCGCGACATCATCCTGATGGAGCTCGCGGTCGCCCCGGCCTCACCGCTGGAAGGCCGCTCGGCCACCGATGTGCAGTTGCGGGCCCGCTGTCGGCCTGAACCTGCTCGCGGTCTCGCGCCACGGCGAGCGATCGCTCAAGCGCCTGCGCCTGATGCCGCTCATGCCCGGTGACCTGCTGCTGATGCAGGGCCCTGCCGACGACGATCTCCAGTTCGCCGCCAACATGGGCTGGTCCGCTGGCCCAGCGCGAGCTGCAGATCCCAATGTGCGCCGGGCCTGGACCGCCAGCGGCATCATGGTCGGCTCGGTGGCGTCTGGCGGCGCTTCGGCGTCCTGCCGGCGGCGGTGGCCTTCGCGCTCGGCGTGCTGGCCTCGATGGCGCTGCGCACCCTGCCCCTGGCGGAGGTGTACCGGCGATCGACTGGCCAGTAATCATCCTGCCGGGCGCGCTTACCCGGTCGCCACCGTAATGGAGACCACCGGCACCGCCGACATGATCGCCCGGCAGCTGCTGGACGCGGTGGCGCAGGGCGGCCCGGTGGGCACTGGCGTGCTGGTGCTGCTGGTGACCATGTTCCTGTCCGACCTGATCAACAACGCCGCCGCGCCGGCGGTGATGTACCCGATCGCCATCGGCACCGCGGCCGCCCTCGGCCGGCCCCGATGCCTTCCTGATGGCGGTGGCGATCGGTGCCTCCTGTACGCCTCTCGCCGATCGGCCACCAGAACAACACCCTGATCCTCGGCCCAGGCAGCCGCTTCGGCGACTTCTGGCGCCTCGGCCTGGCGGTGGGCGCTGATCGTGGTGGTGGTCGGCGTCCGTGCTGCTGTGGGTGTGGCCGCTGTGAGTGTTTGGCGGAGACCGGGCTCTGCGACTCGAGCGATGGCGGCTCATCGAGCAGTACAGGGAGCACTCGCCGAGTGTGTCGGACACGTATCGAGGGCGAGTGGTTGCCCATCATTCGCTGTGGCAAGCTATGGCTTTTCTACGCGCTTGTCGGAGATCACCCATGACCACCAGCCTGGAAATTCTGGAAGCTGAAGCCCTGAAACTCGCGCCTGCAGGACAGGTTGCGCGCCTGAGCAACTGGCTGGCCAGCCTGGACGCTGACCCCGGAGACTGACGAACCGGCCTGGGAGTTGGTGGCGGATCGAAGAGAGGCGTCGCTGGAATCGGCGCCGTCGCCGAAGTCCCTCTACAAGACGCCATGAGCCGCCTTCGGGCACGGCTTCTCGGTGAACTTTAGCTTGCGCGACGAGCGGTCTCGCCGACGCTTTGGATTCTGTATCCGGAGCAGGCTGGCTTACTGGTAGCACAACGGTTCCTCGACGAATTCGGACGTTGCTGCTTCGTTCTTGGCCACGCATCCTGGTTGGCGCCCAAGCACGCCGACCGGCCGCCGCATATTTCCTCTGCGCGTCTTCCCGTACTCCGTCGTGTTCCGCAGCATTGAGGCGGGATAGAGGATGATCGTCGTCCCGCCCACCAGCGCGAAGGCCGACCCGGCGACGAAGGTGGTAGTCGCTATCGCGGCCTTCGCCGTATCGGCGAGGGCTAAGCGATGAGATCAGCCGCTGGCCGGCCCAATGCCTTCCTGATGGCGGTGGCGATCGGCCACCAGAACAACACCCTGATCCTGGGCCAGGGCAGCTCCACTTCGGTGACTTCTGGCGCCTGGGCCTGGCGGTGGAGCTGATCGTGGTGCTGGTCGGCGTCCCGCTGCTGCTGTGGGTGTGGCCGCTGTCAGCGACAACGACACCGGCACGCCGCGCCTGGTCACCGACAGCGGCACCATGATCCATGCCCTCGACAACGACGGCGTGCGCGAGCTGCTGCTGCGCCTGCATCCGGCCAAGATCGCCGCGCTGATCGAGCGGCTCGACGAGGAGCGGCGCGGCGCTGTGGCGGCGCGGGTGGATGCCGCGCTGGCCAAGCGCATCCTGCCGCACGCTGCGCGCCGGGCCGCGCATGCAGCTGCGCCAGCGCGATCTGGCGGACGACGAGCCGGTGGCGCTGCCCAAAGGCAAGGCGCGGCGGCGCGGGCGCAGGTCCACAACCCGCAAGGCCAGCTGCAGGCGGTGCGTGCGGCGCTCGCCGGCGGGCGGCTGAAGCGCCTGGCCAGGCTGCTGCACCGCACCCATCCGGCCAAGGTGGCCGGCCTGCTCGAGGCTTATGCCGCCCGACGAGCGCCGCACCGTCTGGAGCGTGGAGACCGAGCGGGCGGGCGAGGTCGCCTACCTGCACGAAGAGATCTGCGCCGCGCTGGCGGCCTGGACCCGGACGACCTCGCCGCCTGGTGCAGACGCTGGCGCTGGATGATCGTGGGAGTGTGATTTCCGAGCCTACCAGGGCGAGATCGGCGCACGCCTGGCAGCCGCCGGTGACGGCCGGCGCCGGCGGCTTCGAGGACCTGCTGTTCGTATCCGGAAGATTCCGCCGGCGGCCTGATCAATGCCGATCCGATCGAGGTGCGCGCGGAGGTGCGCGTGGGCACGGTGTTGCGCTACCTGCGCCTGCTCGACGAACTGCCGCCGCAGACCGACATGCTGATGGTGGTCGATCGCGACGGCATCTACCAGGGCGGCCTGCGCCTGAGCGCGCTCGTCACCGCCGACACGCACCAGCGCGTCAGCGACCTGATGCACACCGAGGTGGCCGCCCTGCCGGTCGACATGCCGGCGAACGAGGTGGCGCAGTTGTTCGAGGAGCTGGACCTGCTGTCGGCGCCGGTGGTCGACGCCGAGCAGCGCCTGGTGGGCAGCATCACGGTCGACGACGTGGTGCACCGCATGCGCGAGGGAGCCGTCGCTCAGTGGCGATGCAGATGGCCGGCCTGAGCCAGGAGCCGACATGTTCGGCCCGGTCTGGGCCGGCTCGCGCAGCCGCGCGGTGTGGCTGGGCGTCGACCTGCTCACCGCGCTGCTGGTGGCCAGCGTCGTCATCAGCCGCTTCGAGGCCACGCTGGAGCAGCTGGTGGCGCTGGCGGTGCTGATGCCGATCATGGCCCAGCATGGGCGGCATCGCCGGCAGCCAGGTCGCCCTCGTCATCCGCGGCCTGGCGCTCGGCCAGGTGCAGAAGGCAGCCTGCGCCTGCTGTTTCTCGGCGAGATGGGCGTCTCGGCGATCAACGGCTGGCTGTGGAGGTCATCGGCGGCCTGGTCTTCGCCTCGTTGGGCGACCCGATGCTCGGCGCCATCATCGGCGCGGCCATCCTGATCAACCTGCTCAGCGCCGCGCTGGCGGGCGTGAGCATCCCGCTGCTGCTGCACCGCATGGGCATCGACCCGGCCCTGGCCGGCAGCGTGATCCTCACCACCGTCACCGACGTAATGGCAAGCTGTTGCCCTTCTCGGCATGGCGACGCTGTGGCTGCTGTGAGGGTGGGCGGCGCCCAGGCGTACCAAGTTTTTCACGACGGTGGTCTTGCCGATGCCCAGCGGGGCTATGAGACGGGCACGGTTGCGTCGAACTGATTGGCCGTGAGGATCGCCAGCAGTTGCGCGCGCTGTTGTTGGAAGGCACCGCGTCGACTCCGGCGACGGCGGTGGACGAAGGTATCTCGATAGCTCAGGGCGATGGTGGGTTGCCGGTGATGTCGGCGGGAGATAAGCAGGAGTGCGGTGGTGGTCGGCGGTGGCGGGGGATCGTCGAGGCATCCTGCTGCAAGACCGGACGCCCGTGCAATTGAACCGAGCCGCTGCTGGCGACCAGCCGTGGTGTCAACTCCGAGGGCCTGCGTTGGTGCGGGGACCCCGGCCAACCGCTCTCCCAGCTTCCCGCCCCCGCTGATCGGAATGAACAGCCGCTGCGTTGCGCGCGTCGCCGCCACGTAGAACAGCCTCGGCCTCATCGGCCTCGTCCAGCCCCTTCTCCGGCATCTGCCCGACGCCCGACAGCGCCACGACCGGAAACTCGAGCCCCTTGCTGTCGCGGCGTCCATGGTCATGATCTTGATAGTATAGGCAAGCGGTGGGAAGGATGTGCAG
>CAWJWV010000004.1:0-40071 GCA_963846675.1 uncultured beta proteobacterium | reverse complement strand
TAAGCGTCTAGCCGCGGCACCTTGCATCGATGCTGCGCTGCCGGCGATAGTGTCCACTTCGATTTTGGTGGACACGTGTACGCTATGGATAGTGAAGCAGCGGGTCGGCGTCGCCGGCGATCTCACAGCGCGGAGTTCAAGGCCAAGGTCATTCAGGCCTGCGCTGAACCAGGCGTCTCGGTGGCCGCAGTGGCGCTTGCGCATGGCCTGAATGCCAACCTCGTGCGGCGCTGGTTGAACGGACGCGGAGTGGACAGGCTGAGCGCTCTGACCCTGAAACCCGCGCAACACCTGGATCAGTCGCGATCGGCAGCCGCCGGAGCGTTCGTGCCGGTGCAGCTCGATCAACGTCCGGCAGCGACGGACATTCGCCTGGAGTTGCGACGCGGCGCGTCGGTAGCCGTCATCACCTGGCCGGTGCACGACAGCGCGGCCTGTGGCGCGTGGCTGCGGCAGTGGCTGGGCTGATCCGGTGATCCGGGTCGATGCGGTGTGGCTGGCTGTCGAGCCGGTGGACATGCGCGCCGGAGGCGATCGGCTGCTCGCGCGCGTCGTCCAGGTCTTCGGTGCTGCGCAGTCGCACCATGGCTACCTGTTCGCCAATGCGCGCGCTACGCGCGTGAAGCTGCTGGTGCACGACGGATTCGGCGTCTGGTGCGCCGCGCGCCGTCTGAACGTCGGTGGCTTCCAGTGGCCGCGAGGCTCACATGCTCCCGCGTCGCCGTCGCCGTTGCAGTTGAGCCGCGATCAATTCGATGCGTTGATACTCGGATTACCTTGGCAGCGGCTAGAAGAATATCGAGTGCTCATGCGCATGTAATTCACTCGATACTCCCGCCGAAAGTCAATCGGAGAATCTACCGCGATACTGGTGGTCGACTTCTCTGCACAATAGCGGCACATGCTCGATAAACAGTCATTGACCGGTTTCTCAGCGGCTCAGGATGTGCAAAGTCTGAGTCGGGATGAAATGCAGTCGATGATCTCTCGACTACTGTCGCATGTAATTGAACAGGACCAGCATATTGGGCAGCAGCGCAAGCAGATCGACTCGGCAGAGCAGTTGATCAAGTGGCGCGACGCGAAGATAGAAAAGCTGCGCTTCGAGATCGCGCTGCTGAGGCGGTGGAAGTTCGGGGCGAACTCCGAGCGCATGAGCGCCGAGCAGCGCGAATTGTTTGCCGAGGCGCTGGCGGCGGACGAGGCAAGTCTGGAGGCGCAGTTGGCAGCGCTGCAGGCGCAAGCCGGTACGGGCGCCGGCGCGGCTGCAGCGGACAAGCCTGCGCCCAAGCGCGCCCCCAAGCGCGAGCATCTGCCCGCTCACCTGCCGCGCGTGGATCACCACATCGAGCCCGAGAACACGACGTGCGATTGCGGCCAGGCCATGCAGCGCGTGGGCGAGGACGTCAGCGAGCGGCTGGACATCGTTCCGGCGCAGTTCATCGTGCAGCGCCAGATCCGCGGCAAGTGGGTGTGCCGCTGCTGCGAGCGGCTGGTGCAGGAGCCTGCCGCGGTGCAGGTCTTCGAGAACGGCATGCCCACGCCCGGACTGCAGGCCCACACGGTGATCAGCCGCTTCGTGGATCACCTGCCGTACTACCGGCAGGAGCAGATCAACGCCCGCGCCGGCATTCACACCCCGCGCGCGACGCTGGCGGGCTGGGGCGGGCGGACCGGCGTGCAGTTGACGCCGCTGTTCGAGGTGCACCGCGACTTCGTGCTCGGCTCGCGGGTGCTGCATGCCGATGAGACGACAGTCGCGCTGCTCGATCCCGGCGCCGGCAAGACCAAGACCGCCTACATGTGGGCCTATGCCCGAGGTGCCTTCGAGACCGAGCGCGGTGTCGTGTACGACTTCTGTCCCGGCCGCGGCGGGAAGTATCCGTTCGAGTTCCTGCGCGGCTGGTTGGGCACGCTGGTGTGCGACGAGTACGCCGGGTATGACAAGGTGCTGGCGATTCCAGGTCGCATTGGCGCTGGATGTTTCGCGCACGCAAGGAGGAAATTCGAGACGCTCGTCAAGGCCAACGCCAGTCAGATAGCTGACCAAGCGCTGCAGCGCATCGCTTGGCTGTACCGGGTCGAGGCCGACGCGAGCGCGCTGCCGGCGGCTCTGCGTCTGGAGATGCGGCACAACCGTTCCAAGCCGCTGTGCGAGGAGATGCATACCTGGCTGCGGCTCGAGCGCCGCCGCGTGCCCGATGGCAGCGGCATTGCCGGGGCCATCGACTACAGCCTCAACCACTGGCCGGCGCTGACGCAATTCCTGCTCGACGGCGACGTGCCGATCGACAACAACCATCTCGAGAACCAGATGCGGCCCTGGGCGGTCGGTCGCCGCAACTGGCTGTTTGTCGGCAGTGAGCTCGCTGGCGAGCGCGCCGCGATCATCATGAGCTTGGTGCAGTCGGCCAAGCTCAACGGAGCGGACCCCTGGCTCTATCTCAGGGACGTTCTCACCCGGCTGCCGACCCAGCTGAACAGCCGCATCGACGAGTTGCTGCCGCATCGCTGGAAGCCACCAGCAAACTGAGGTCGAACCGACACACTGCAGGCGACGCGCACGCAGCCAGTGCGCGGCCCTTCGCCATCCAGTGCTCAGCAGCGCCATCGTGCGGCGCATGCCCGCGACGCCGGCGGTCAGCACCGTTGCGCAGAGCAGGGTCACCAGCTTGGCCATGGGCGCCATGCTGACAACCCATCGGCGTCAGCTCAAGGTGCCTCGGCCAGACGCTTACCGAAGTACCGGCCGAGCGCGGTGAGCTCCATCGGCCGGCGCGAGCGGTCGAACAGTTCGCCGCCGAGCTGGTCCTCGAGCTGGCCGAGCTGCATGCTCAAGGCAGTGGGCGCGACGTGCAGTCGCGTTGCCGCAGCCGCCGCGCTGCCGGCCTCGACGATCTCGCAGAAATAGCGCAGCTGCCTCAGATTCATTTTTTCTGAGTCTACGCTCATAAATCGATGTTTGCTATTGCTGTCCGTGGATCCGATACTGCGCGGCATCAGCCCACACCGCATGAGGACCCCGATGAACGCCAAGCTCGAAACGATCAAGATTCCCGCCGGCGCCGAGGAGCTGAGTACCGCCGAAGTCTCAGACGCGCTCGACGCGCTGCGCCTGCCCGGCAGTGCGCTCGGCATCGGCCACGTGGCCGGCCGCGCCCGCATCTTCGGCCCGGCCTGCACCGTGCGCTACGCGCCGGTGGACGACGCCAATCCCGGCACCGTCGGCGACTATCTCGACGACACGCCCGAGGGCGCGGTGGTGGTGCTCGACAACGGCGGCCGGACCGACTGCACGGTCTGGGGCGGCATCCTGAGCCAGCTCGCCGCGCACCGCGGCATCGGCGGCACGGTGATCTGGGGCGTGTGCCGTGATACCGGCGAAGCCGAGCAGGTGAGGTACCCGCTCTACGCCTGCGGCCGCTTCATGCGCACCGGCAAGGACCGCGTGCAAGTCGAATCGGTGGGCGAGGTGGTCAGCCTGTCGGACGTGCGCGTGGCTGCGGGTGACTACATCGTCGGCGACGAGGACGGCATCGTCGTGGTGCCGCGTGCACGCGCCGTCGAGGTGTTCGAGCGTGCGCTCGTGCTGCGCGCCGCCGAGCAGCGCATCGTCGCCGCCACGCTGGCGGGCGCCACGCTCACCGAGGCACGCAAGCAGGCGTCGTATCACACGCTGCAGCGCGCTGCGACCTGAAACCACACCAGATCATTCACCGAGACAGTCATGAAATCCCATCCTTTCCAGCTCTGTCGCGGCCTCGGCCATGCTCGCCGCCTCGCTCGGCACGGCGTCAACCGGTGCGCGCGCTTCCGAGCCCTATCCGTGCCAGACCGTCAAGATCGTGTCCCCGTATCCTGCGGGCGGTACCACGGACATCCTGGCCCGGCTCATCTCGCCCGGTTTGTCCAAGGGGCTGGGCGTGCCGGTGATCGTCGACAACAAGGCGGGTGCGAGCAGCAACATCGGAACCGAGTCGGTGGTACGCGCGCAGCCCGATGGTTGCACCGCGCTGCTCGGCAACAACACCGGCATCGTCATCAACCGCAATCTCTTCAAACTGCGCTACGAGCCGACGCGTGACCTGACCGCCGTCGGTCTGGTGGCGTCGACCCCGCTGCTGCTGTATGTGAACGCCAAGCTGCCGGTCAAGAATGTCGGCGAACTGGTCGAACTGCTCAAGCGCAATCCGGGCAAGTACAACTATGCGTCCGGCGGCAGCGGCAGCCCGCAGCATCTGCTTGGCGAGATGATCAAGTTGCAGAAGGGCGTCGACATGGTCCACGTGCCGTACCGCGGCCAGGGCCCGGCGCTGCAGGACGTGCTGGGCGGCACGGTGTCGATCGCCTTCGAGACTGTCACCGCGCTTACCCCGCAGTTGAACTCGGATCGCATCCGCGTGCTGGCGATCACCTCGCCCAAGCGCGATCCGAAACTGCCTGACGTCCCGACGATGAACGAATCCGGTTTCGAGAACTTCGCGTTCGAGAACTGGTATGGATTGTTCGTTCCTGCCAAGACGCCGGCACCGCTGGTCGACCGACTGTCGCAGGAACTGCAGAAGACGCTGAAGTCGGCGGAGGTGTCGTCCAAGCTGAACGAGCTCGGTTCCCGCGACGTGGCCGGCACCTCGGAGCAGGCGGCTCGCTTCATCACCAAGGAAGCGCCGCAGTGGGAGACCATCGTCAAGCGCTCGGGCGCCACTGTCGACTGATCTCGGAGACACCCATGAGCTTCAGGAAACCTGCAGCGAACTGCGCAACCTCGGCGCAGCCACCGTCTACGAGGCCCAGGGCGCCGAGGGCGCGCTGGACAGCGGCATGAAGCCGCTCGACCCGGCATCGCGCATCGCCGGCCCTGCCTTGACCGTCGACACCCGGCCGGCCGACAACCTGATGCTGCACTACGCCCTGCTCGAAGGCGAAGCCCGGGCGATGTGCTGGTCGTCGACGCCAAGGGATTCGTCGAGGCCGGGCCGTGGGGCGACGTGCTGACGGCTGCCGCTCTCAAGGCGGGCATCGCCGCGCTGGTCATCAACGGTGCGGTGCGCGACGCGGAGGCGATCGTGCGCATGGGCTTCCCGGTCTTCTGCCGCGGGCTGTCGATCAAGGGCACGGGCAAGGTGCACGCCGGCAAGCTCAATGTGCCGGTCTGCATCGGCGACGTGGTCATCCGCCCGGGTGACATCGTCGTCGGCGATCGTGACGGCCTGGTGATCGTTTCGTCCGACGAGGCGGAGCGCGGTGCTTGCCAGCGCGCGTGAGCGCGAGGCCAAGGAGGATGAGTTCCGAGCCGCGATCGAGAAGGGCGAGAGCACGGCAGCACTGTTGGGCCTGCTGCCGACACTCGAGGCCCTGGGATTGCACTGACAGACGTGACGATGGCTGCGCATCTACAGGCGGCCTTGTTGCGCCCCAGCGGGGGCGGAACCAGGCAGTAGTCAGGTCGTCACCGACCACAGGCGAACGGCGGCGTGGCTTCCACGCACAAGGAGGTCGGCATCGGTGTCCTCGTGCATGCCACCGGCATCACTGCCATGCACGCAGGCCGCGGTGCGCTGCCGACGTCACTCCCACGGTGCGTCAGAATGCTCAAACCCGCGCCGCGGTGGCTCGGCTCGATGAGTACCCATGACGACCATTCGGGAGTGGCGCAGCGGTTCGGAAGAGCCGGTGAAGTTCCCGACCACCAAGAGCATCCCCAAGTAAGGAACCAGACGATGTCCTCGCGTATCACCGCAGCGCCTTGGCGCGAGCGTCGGCGGCTGGTCGGCACCTCGGCGGCCCTCGCACTCACGCTGATCCTCGGCGTCGCTGCGCCGGCACCGGTTGCCGCCCAGGGCAATGCCGCCCCGGTGCGTGTCGCCTCCAAGATCGACACCGAAGGCGCGCTCCTCGGCCAGCTGATCATCCAGACCCTGCAGGCCGGCGGCATCCGCACCGAGAACCGGCTCCAGCTCGGCACGACCAAGATCGTCCGCAGCGCACTCGTCGCGGGTGAGATCGATGTCTATCCCGAGTACACCGGCAACGGCGCCTTCTTCTTCAGCGACGAGAAGAATCCGGCTTGGAAGGACCGCGCCGCCGGCCACGCCCGCGTCAAGGCGCTCGACGCCGAGAAGAACAAGCTGGCGTGGCTGGCGCCGGCGCCAGCCAACAACACCTGGGCGATCGCGGTGCGGCAGGACCTGGCTCAGCAGCACAAGCTCGGCTCGCTGGCCGACCTGGCGCGCTACCTCGCCGCCGGCGGGCGCTTCAAGCTGGCCGCATCGGCCGAGTTCATCGAGCGCAGCGATGCCTTGCCCGCCTTCCAGCAGGCCTACGGATTCAAGCTCACGCAGCAGCAACTGGTGGCGCTGGCGGGGGGCGATACCGCGGCCACGGTGAAGGCCGCGGCCGAGCAGACCAGCGGCGTGAATGCCGCGATGGCCTACGGCACCGATGGTCCGGTGTCCGCGCTCGGCCTCGTCATCCTCGACGATCCCAAGGGCGTGCAGCCGGTCTACGCGCCGGCGCCGGTGGTGCGTGCCGAGGTGCTGCAGCGCCTGCCGAAGATCGCCGAGCTGCTCGCGCCGGTCTTCGCCACGCTCGACGGGCCGACGCTGCAAAAGCTCAACGCCCAGATCGCGATCGAGGGGCAGGATGCGGCGCAGGTGGCGCGTGCGCACCTCAAGCGGCACCAGCTGATCCGTTGATGTCGATCGGCGCGCGCCCGCGCCAGCCGGTGCTCGCGCTGTTGATGGTGGGGCTGCTGGTGGCGCTGCTCGCGCTGCCGTTCATCGGCGTCGCGCCCAACCGCCTGCTCAGCGCGCGCGGCGTGGCGCTGCTGGCGGTGCCGGGCGGATGGGTCGGGCCGGTGGCGGCTGCCGCGCTGTTGCTGGCCGCGTGGTTCGTCGCGCCGCGGCGGGCACTGCATGGGCTGGTCGTGCTGGCCGCGGGGGTGCTCTTTGCCGGATCCATCGCGCTTGCGGGACACGAGGCTGCACGGCGCACCGCCGAGCTGTCGCCATTGGCGCGCGTGTCCCTCGGCGGCGGCCTCTGGATCGCGCTGCTGCTGATCGCTGCCGCTGCCGCCGATGCGCTGCGCCGGCTGGAGCTGCCGCGGGCTGCGCACGCGCTGGCCGTCGCCGCCTTCGCTGCCGCGCCGCTGTGGCTGCTCACCAGCGGCGCGCTCGATGCGCTCTCGTTGCTCAAGGAGCACGCGAACCGCCGCGAGGTGTTCGACGCGGCGCTGCTGCGCCATCTGCAGATCGTGGGCGGCGCGCTGCTGGCGGCGCTGCTCGTCGGAGTGCCGGTCGGGCTGGCGGCGGCACGCCGGCCGCGCCTGGCACGGCCGCTGTTCGCGTTGCTCAACCTCGTGCAGACGATCCCGTCGATCGCGCTCTTCGGCCTGCTGATCGGCCCGCTCGCCTGGCTTGGCCAAGCCTGGCCAGAGTCGGGCATCCGGGGCATCGGGCTGCTGCCGGCGCTGATCGCGCTGTCCGGCTATGCGCTGCTGCCGATCGTGCACGGCATCGTCTCGGGCCTCGGCCAGGTGCCGGCGGCGGCGCTGGATGCGGCGGTGGGCAGCGGCATGAGCCGGCGCCAGTGCCTGCTGAAGATCGAGCTGCCGCTCGCGCTGCCGCTGCTGCTGTCGGCGCTGCGGCTCACCACGGTGCAGCTGACCGGCCTTGCGGTGGTGGCGGCGCTGATCGGCGCCGGTGGCCTGGGTGCGCTGGTCTTCCAGGGGCTGCTCGGCAGTGCGCTCGATCTGGTCCTGCTCGGCGTCGTTCCCGCGCTGGCGCTCGCGGCGTTGTTCGACGCCGGCTTCGCGCTCGCGCAGCGCGCTGTGGAGCCGGTGCGGTGATCGAGCTGCGCGACGTGGTGAAGCGCTACGGTGCCTCGACCGCGCTCGACCAGGTCTCCCTCACGGTCGAACGCGGCAGCATCACCGCGCTGGTCGGCGCCTCGGGCTCGGGCAAGTCGACGCTGCTGCGGCTGGTCAACCGCATGATCGAGCCCGACGCCGGCTCGATCACGATCGACGGCCACGACATCCGCGCCGAAGATCCGGTCGAGCTTCGACGCCGCATCGGCTATGTCATCCAGTCGATCGGCCTCTTCCCGCACTGGAGCGTGGCGCGCAACATCGCCACCGTGCCCGAGCTGCTCGGCTGGAGCCGGGCGCCGGATCGCGGCGCGCGTGGACGAGCTGCTCGATCTGCTCGGCCTCGATCCGGCGCAGTTCCGCGATCGCCATCCGCACCAACTCTCCGGCGGCCAGCAGCAGCGCGTGGGCGTGGCGCGCGCACTGGCTGCGGAGCCGGCGTTGCTGCTGATGGACGAGCCGTTCGGCGCGCTCGATCCGCTCACGCGGACCGCACTGCAGGACGAGCTGCGGCGCATCCAGCGCCGCCTGCGCACCACGGTCGTCATCGTCACGCACGACATCGACGAGGCGCTGCGGCTCGGTGACCAGCTGGTGCTGCTCGACCACGGCCGCATCGTGCAGGCGGGCACCCCGCGCCAGCTGCTGCGGGAGTCGACCGACGTCCGTGTGGCGAGCTTCCTCGGCGGAGCGCCGCTCGGGCCGCGGCTGCTGGCACTCCGTCGGATCGTCGACCTGATGCAGCCCGGCGAGCACACCGACGGCCCGCCGCTGCGCGTTGATGGCCCGCCGCTGCCCGCGACGGCCCGCCGCTGCGCGTCGACGGCGACCTGAACGAAGCGCTCGCCGCCTTCGTGCAGTCGGGTCGAGATCGGCTGCCGGTGGTCGACGGCGCCGGCGCGCTCGTCGGCACGCTGCACTGGGCCGACCTGCTGCGCGAGCCTGCTTCGTGAGCACCACACCGTTGCTGCGACTGCTGCGTGAGCCACTGACCTGGGCTGCCGCCATGCTGCTGCTCCTCGCGGCCGGCATGCCGCTACACCGGTCCGCTGTTCGCTGCGCTGTTCCCGGAGCTCGACCGCCCTGTGTATCGGCAGGACAGCTTCCTGGCACTGCTCGGCGCGCATGCCGCGCTGGTGGCGGCATCGAGCCTGGTCGCGGTGCGGTGGGCAGCATCGCCGGCTGGTTCGTGACACGGCCGGCCGGTGCCGAGTTCAGGCCGCTTGTCGAATCCACGCTCGCGCTCGGACAGACCGTACCGCCGGTCGCCGTGCTCGCGATCGCGGTGCCGCTGATCGGCTTCGGCGCACTGCCCGCACTGGTGGCGCTGGCGCTCTACGGCGTGCTGCCCGTGCTGCGCGCCACGATCGCCGGCATCGAATCGGTCCCTGCAGCGCTGCTCGATGCGGCCCGCGGGCAGGGACTCACGCGCTGGCAATGCTTTCGCCACGTCGAGCTGCCGCAGGCCGCGCCGGTGTTGCTGGCCGGCATCCGCACCTCGGTCGTCATCAACATCGGCACGGCGGCGATCGCCTCCACCGTGGGTGCTCGCACGCTCGGCTCGCCGATCATCGTCGGCCTGTCGGGATTCAACACGGCCTATGTGCTGCAAGGCGCGCTGCTGACCGCAGGGCTGGCGCTCGTCGTCGACAGTGCCTTTGCGCGCCTGGGTTTGTTCCTTCAGCGCTGGCAGCGCTGACGAACGAAGGCAACTGCTGCAGAAACAAATCTGCAGCCAAGTCCGTGCGCCGATCGAGGTGAAGCAGCTGCCCGTGCCCGGCTGTACACACGAAGCTTCATCAGCGGTTACCGCGGCTCGCCGTCGAGAAGACTGGACTGGCGCGTACAGTGAGCGGCCAGCCATTCCACGCTCGGCGACGCAGTCGATCGTGGCTGCGCCAGACGCTCACTTGCGTACCCGCGCTCGGGCAGATCGCCTCAGCGCGCCGGCGCCATCCGCACGATCGGCTCGCCGCGCGAGTCGATGCCGTGGTCCGGTCGCGTGGCAGCCGATGCCGCCCCGCCGGCCACGGCGATCCGGATCGATCTCACCGACGAGCGACCGTCCTGCCGCGTGGTCACATGAAGATAGCTGTCGCCCGCGGGTGCAACGAGCCCGAGCGTGATCAGCGATGCCTCTCCCCGCGGCAAGGCCCACTCGCGCGGCGACTGCGGATCGGCCAGGCGCGCGCCGTCGCTGGTGGTGACGCTGGCCCGTGCGTCGTCACCCTTCACCTCCTCGAGGCGCAGCACGAGCTTGAACGCGGTGCCGGCCGCGGGTGCCGGGGGTTCCAGCCGCCACCAGCTCACGATGCCCGAGCGCAGCTTGCCCGAGACCGGCTCGGGTCCTCCCTGCCAGTCACCGTCGTGCCCGGCCGAGTGGGCCGGCTTCGTGACGAGTTGCCCGTCCGCTCGCGCGGCGTCGCCGTCCCGGCAGCCCGATGCAAATATCAGGCAGGCGAGGGTGGCGGCGGCGGCGGCGGCGCCGCGCACCCTCACGCGGGCATGCGCCACAAGCTCAGCGTGTTGCCGCAGCGGTTGCCCTGGAAGACGTTGGGCTGCATCTGCTGGAACAGCAGCGTGTAGGTGGCGCCTTCCTGCACCGAGATCTGCACCGCGTCGCCCCACTCATTGGCCCTGACCTTGCCGCCCCGGTCGCTGCGCGCCGAGATCGAGGTGTCCTTGCCGTCGAGTGCGGCGCCCTTGTCGTCGGCCAGCTTGATGCCGAGGCGGCCGGTGTAGTTGGCGACGAAGGTGAAGCGCTTGAGCATGCCCAGGCCGTTGTTCAGCTTGGCGCCTTTCAGGTTGTGGTTGATGCAGAAGCTCGGCGGGTTGACCGGGGTCAGTGCCACCGGCTCGGCCGCGGCCGCGACGACCGGCAGCGTCACCGGCAGGTAGAGCGCTTCCAGGTCGCCGGCACCGGCCGGGGATTCGCCCTTGTTCTGGTCGGCCGCGATCGCCGCATCGGGCGCTGTGCCGGCCGGCAGGCGGCCGAGCGGATCGGTGCTGCGGATGTTCTCGGCCGCGAGGAGATCGGCCACCTGGGCCGCCGGGTTGGCGGCGATGAATCGGGCCAGGAAAGCGAACACGGTCGACGAGTGGTGGTCCGCCCGCAAGGCCGAGACCGCTCGCCAGAAGGCGGTGAAGCCGTGGCGCTTGCCGATCTGGTACATGACGTACTGCACCGATTCCTCGGAGTAGAAGCCCTTGCGCACCCCGTCACGCGTCGGCTGGTCGAGGTTGGTCACACCGCCGCCCGACTGCTTCACGCCCGAGCTGTCGATGTAGAACGGGCTGCCGCTCAGCAGCCCGCCCACCGCCGTGCCGTAGCCTTCGCCGTAGGCCAGGCTCGCGTCCTTGAACTCGGTGGGGGCGTGGCTTCCGCCGGGGTTGTCGCTCGACGAGAGCACGGTCTGCAGCCAGTGGCCGAACTCGTGTCCGATCACACCCTGGTCGAACTCGTCGGTATCGGCATCGGCCTTGCCGAGGATGAAGACGCCGGGCAGCGTGCCGCTGTCGGCGTAATGCGAGGTGCCGATCTGGCCGGCTTCCCGGTCGCCTTCGGTGCCCACGTTCTTCGGGCTCCAGTAGAAGTTGACGTCCGGGAACACCACGTTGGCATCGGTCTGCTCGATCTTCGTCATCGCGCTGTAGGCGATCTCGAGGATCGAGAACGGCGCCGACTGGCGCGCCGCATCGGCGCCCGCGGTGCCGTCGGCGGCGAAGCCGAGCGTGGCCACGATGTCGGCGGTCTGCGTGCCGTCGGCGATCGTGGTGAGCGGTGCCGAGTCGAGCACGTACATCGCCTTCGGGCTGCTGGTGCTGGTGTTGTCGCGCACCGCCAGGTTCCACTGCGCACCGGTCGTCGCCCCGGTGGCCCGGGTCTTGAGCAGCTGCGCCTTCACGCGCACCATGACCGCGCGGTCGGCATCCAGGCCGACGAAGCTGTAGCGGCCGTCGGCATCGGTGACGGTGTCGCGCAGCACGGCGCCATTGGCGGCACGGTCGAGCAGTTCCACGACCACGCCCTTGACGGTGAAGGTGCGGGTCACCGCGTAGTTGTGCGCGGCGCTGGTGGTGTCCACCGTGGGAGCGATCGCGCTCACGGTGCCGGTCAGGGTGACCGGGCCGGTGCCCGGTGCGTTGCCGACGGCAAGCGCCCGCTTGCGCGCCGTGTCCGAGGTCTTGACGCCGGCCTGCACCGTGAACTCGGTGCGGTGCACCTCGATACCGGCGTCCTTGACCGTCAGCATCGCCTTGCCGGCCGGTTGCGCCGGGCACTCCGCCGTCACCTCCTGCTCACCGGTGCTCTTCTCCTCTTCGTCGGTCGCGAGGTCGTACAGCGTGCACTCCGCACCGGCCAGCCGGACATCCAGGCCGATGCTGAGCCAGCGGCCGCCCAGGTACAGCGTCGATGGTGCGTTCGGCTCGATCGCATGCAGCGCGTCGCCGCTGTCGGTGGGGGAGTCGTCGGCATCCACATAGTCGATGGTGGCGAGCGGCTCCACATGCACCGCCTTGTCGAAGAGGTCGCGGGCGATCGTGTTGCCCACCGCAGCCAGCCGGGTGCGCAGGCGGTTGCTGGTCAGCACGGTCTCGATGGACTGCGCATACGCCAGCGGCAGCGCCATGTCCTTCGGGTAGCCGTTGGCGTCGATGTTCGCCGCGAACGACGAGAGCAGCGCGTCGGTCGTCATGCCGAAGGAGCCGGCCGACTCGAGCTGTGACAGCGCAGCCAGCGCCAGGCCGTGGCGCGACACCGCGTCGTCGGCGGCGGTGTTGCTCGACAGGTCGAGCGCGGTGACCCGGCCGATGTCGATTCCTTCCAGCCCGAAGGCGCGTGCCACCCGGTCCCGCATGGTGGCGTACCCGGCATCGGCAGGCTGGCTGCCCAGCAGGCGCACCGCCAGTTCGGTCAGCGGCGTCACGAGAGCCGTGCTGTCGGTACCCGCGGCCGGCGCCGCGGTGTAGGCGCGCAGCCGCGGCGCGGTGAGGGTGCGGCCCGAGGCCAGGTCGGTGGCGCTGCCGCCGGTGCAGGTGACGAGCACCAGGCCGGTGGACGGCATGACGTCGGTGAAGCTGGCCGTGCCGGCGGACGATGTGACGGCGTTCGCCGCGATCGACTTGCCGGTGGCATCGCTCAGGCTGCAGCTCGCACCGCTGATCGGCGCCGCACCGGCCCGGATCGACAGCGCGGGCCCGGCTGACGAATCACTGTCGCCGAGGCCGCATGCCGAAAGTCCGGCCATCACGGCAAGCGCCGTCACGACGCGCAAGGTCTTCCACCTCGCGCAGCCAGGAGCCGGCGAGTCCATTTTCGTGAGAGTCAAGGTCAGCTCCTGCCGGATGACGATCCGGCCGGACAAGATCATAGGGTCGCGGGCGCCTCAGGTCCCTGCCTTGATGAAGGATCGTGAGCTTGTACCGATCGGCAAGCTTTCGGTGTCCGTTGGCAGCGACACAGGGATTGCCCGGACTGGCGTTTTCCGGCGCTGATCACCGCCCCTTCACGGCCCGTTCAGCACCCAGGTCCAGCCAGCGTCGGGCGGGCCGAGCGGATCCACCCCGGGCGGGCGCGCAGCCATGTAGAGCTTGTCCTGGCTCACGTTGACGAGCATCACCAGCTGGGGTGGCGGTTCGATCCGGCGCTGCACGGTGTTGACGTGCTGCCCCGGACGGGTGCTGTCGGGCAGAGGGCCGCCCGGTTGCGAGCTCACCTGGCTCCAGACGATGCGCTTCTCGGCCGCGAGCCGCGCCACCAGGTCCGCCTTGGCGCGGGCGGCCGCTTCGCCCTGGCCGAGCTGCACCAGCACGGCCAGTGTTCCTTGAGGCGGCAGCATGGCCGTCAGTCGCCGGGCGACTTCGTCGACCAGCTGCGCGTTGCTTGCAAACGAGTTCGGCGACACGGCGATGGCTCGGGTGGCCGCGGGCGCAGCGGCCGGGTTGGCGAAGGCACAGGATAGCTGAGCCGATGCGAGCAGGCCCGCGGCCAGCAAGGTGGCGCCGGGCGCGGTGCGTCGCCGGACGCCAGCGTGTGGCGGATCGGCTTCGCGCGCGCTCATCGGCCGGCAGCGCCGAGCGATTCCGGCGGATCGATCTCGAACGCGGGCGCCTGGTAGTCGCCCGAGAACACCATGATCCGCAACCGGCAGGGCGCTGCGGCGGCCAGCGGTGGGCCCAGTTCGGACAGCGGCAGGCTGAAGCGCGCCACGAAGTCGGTGCCTTCGGTCTTCGGATCGAACAGGAACGATGCCGCCGAGACGCCGCCCTGGTCGTCCAGGCGCACCGCGGCGATGCTGACATAGGGTGGAGCAGCCGCGTCGCCGCGCATCAGCGGCAGCCTGAACGGGGTGCGCAGGATGCCTTCGATGTGTCCGGGGTGCGACTTGCTCTGGCGCGCCCGCACGCCACGCTCGGGCGGCACCGGTGGCAGCGCTTCGAGCAGCGCGGGCGGCTGCTCGCGCACCGGGCGTGCGTCGCCGGGCCCGACGCTGTGCAGGGGATGGCGCACCTCCATCGGATGCACCGGCGACACCCAGCGCGCGAAGGTGGCGAAGACGAAGTAGCTCGCTGCGCCGTCGTGCCGTGCGCCGAAGTCGAGCAGGCCGATGCGGCGCTCCTCGCTCACCTGCTGCAGCGTGCCTCCGGTCGCGGTGCGGTCGAGCGCCGGTTCCGGGACGAACAGGATGTCCGGATCGGTCTTGGGCAGAAAGGCGATGCCGGGCATGTCGCGCCGCACCAGCACGATTTCCAGCGCACGGTCGAGGATGCCGTTGTTGGCATGGAAGACCGGCAGGTCGGCCATCATGCGCACGGCGATCGGCTCCGGCGAATCGGCCTGCGTCTGCAGCGGAACCCTGATCTGGATGCCTGGCGATTGCATGGTGGGTCAGATCCAGCCGAGACCGGCGTAGTCGGTGCGGTAGAGAAAATGCGAGCAGTCGTCCGGCCGGTCGCTGTTGCAGAACCGCAGGCGCGGCCCCGAGCCACCAAGCATGAACCACATCACGCAGCGCGGTTCCGGCGTGGCCGCGGTGTCCCGGTACCCGCAGTGCTTGAGCGAGTAGGGTGCATCGCGCGGATCGGTATCGCGCCATGCCGCCGCGTTCGGCACCAGACCCAGCGCATGTCCGATCTCGTGCGTGAGTGCCTGCTGCAGTTCGGCACCGGTGGGGCTGGCCCGATTGGCGCGCCGGTCGCGCCCGATGCACATGAAGAGCGTGCCGGTGGTACCGCCCCAGCCACCGGCCGTGCCGCGTTGCTGGCGCACCTTGATGCGCACGTCGACCGGGCCGGGAGGCGTGAAGCCGGGGATGGTGGCCAGCACCCGCACCTGGCTCGCGTCACCGGGATTGGCCGGCGTGGTCACGTTGGTCAGGGCCGCCCAGCTGCCGTCCGACCGTTGGTACTCGGCATAGATCACGGTCGGCTCGTGCGCCCAGAGCGCGAAATAAGGCGTGTCGACCGCGGGCTGCACCAGGCTTCCGGTGAACTCCTGCTCGGCGACGATGTCGGCACGGTCGCACATGACGATGTTCATCTTGTAGCTCGAGCGATCGTCCGCGGCCGTGGCGCGCAGGCTGTTCTCGAGCGTGGTTCGCTGGGCGCCCGTCAGGTGCGCCTGGTATGGCGTGGTGTCGCTGTGCTTGGTGCTCGGCTCGAGCTTGAAGAAGACCGGGTCGAACGCCGCCTGCAGCGCAGGAATCATGTCGGCCGGGTGGTTCAGCGGCAGCGATTCCGGTGCCGGCGAACTCTGCATGTCCGTGGTCTGGTAGTACACCTTGCGCCACACCTGGATCTCGCCACTCGGCACCTTGTCAGGCGGGCAGGTGGTCTTGCCGGTCACCTTGAAGCGGCTGCCGCCATAGAACGGCAAGGTCAGCGTGACCTTCACCTCACCGCGCCCGTCGGTGGTGCCGCTGGCGGATGACAGCGTCGCGCTCGGGCTGTCCGGCTCGTTGAGGGGGTTGGCGACCACCTCGAAGGTGACCGACTGACCGGCCACGCGCGGCTCGACATGGCCTTGCATCTCGACTTCACGCCCGTTGTTGCGTGGGTTCCAGGCCTTGGGCAGGTTGACGAACTGCTGCATGTCGCCGTTGTACGGCGGGTCCCAGTGCCAGGTGCAGACCTGGCATTCGACCGGTGCGCCCGAGACCGGCCTGTTGGCATTGGGACCGGCGCTCGGATTGGAGGGGCTGGAGCGTGGCACGGGTGGTCTCGCTCAATGCGACAGATGCTGGTGCACCGCCTGCACGTAGGCCTTGGCCTTGAGTGCGAGTGCGGTGGTGCGGCGCTCACCGTCAACCTGCGGCGCGGTGAGCGTGCTGCCCACCCACGGATAGAGCGGATCGTCGATCACGCCGTGACCGAAGCCGATGAAGAGGCCGGCCAGCAGGAACGGAGCGCCCGGTGGCTCCAGGGCATGGGTTTCGCAGGCCTGCCTGGCCTGGTCGAGCAAAGCCTTCATGGCGGTCGGCTTGATGCGCGTGCACCGCTGTGGAAAGACGCGAGCCAGTGCGGCAGCGGGCTGGGCGTGCACCCGGGGATTGGCCATCGTCGCGTCCCAGTCACCGTTGGCCAGGGTGGCCAGGCTGCCGATCAGCTGCGCCTTGTCCTTGCCATCGGCGGCTGCGGCATGCGCCTGCATCACCTCGAACAGCAGCCTGGCGCGTTCGTTCTCGTGAAGCGCAGCCGACTCGCGCAGGCTGTGGGCGCACGGCAGTGCCGGATCGGTGTGGAAGCGGTGTCCATGGCAGAACATCAGTTCCACCCACAGGCGCACCGGGCCGCGCAGCGTGAACCCGTGCTCGATCGCGGTATCGATGCCGGCCTCGGCCACAGCGAGGATCGCCGCCTCTCCGCGCAGCTCGAACAGGCGGGGTGCGAAGACGCGCAGGTGCTCGACCAGCTCACGCGCATAGATATGCCGGGGCACCTCGGCCAGGGACTTCATCTGCTGCGACGACACCTTGAGCATGGCTCACCCCCCACGTCCACCGGGTCCGGCTCGGAACGCGCGGATGCAGGGTCACGGTCCTGCATCACGGAAGCAGGATCGGCTGCAGTGCCGGGCGGCCATGTTCAATGGCTCGGCGGACGATGCTGGCACTCTAGCAGTTCGCCCCCTTCTGCAGGCAGATGAATGAGTGCGGCCGGCGCGTAATCGCGCTGGTCTGCGCATTAGTTCCGCAAAGGCCGCCGTCTCGGGCGCCGTGCCCACCGGCGCTTGCACATCGGCCTTCCCGTGCGGCGGCACAATCCCGCTGTGCAGTACCTTCGTCCGAGCCTCGTGCTCGCCTTGAGCGCCGCCGTGATGACGGCGGCGGTGCCCCCGCTTCGAGCGCAATCGGTCGGTGCAGCCTCTGCAGTCGCCAGTGCTCCGGCCCGAACGCCGGTCGCCGTGGCCCGACTCGACAGCGTCTGGCTGCAGCCCGAACGCGAGGCGCCGGCGGTGGTCGTGCCGCGCAACCAGTCGAAGCTGGCGGCCGAGGTCGCCGGCGTGCTGGAGCGCTGGACGGTCGATGTGGGCGCCGAGGTTCGCAAGGGCGACGTGCTGGCCCGCATCGACCCGCGTGACGCCGAGTTGTCGCGCGACCGGGCCCGCGCAGCGCTGCAGGCCGCACAGGCCCGGCTCGACCTGGCGCAGGCCCAGCTCGGGCGCGCCAAGGGGCTCGTCTCCGAGGGCTTCTTCTCGCAGGAGGCACTGGCGCAGCGCGAGACCGAGGTGGCCTTGCTGCGCAGCGATGCGGCTGCGAACCGCGCCCAGCTGGCACTTGCCCAGCGCCAGCTCGACAAGACCACCCTGCGCGCGCCGTTCGCCGGCAGCATCAGCGAGCGGCTCGCGCAGACCGGCGAGACGGTGGCGCCGGGCAGCGTGCTGTTCGTGCTGACCGAGACGGGTGCGCCGGAGATCGACGCCACGCTCGCACCGGCCGACGTGCCGGGCCTGCGCCGCGCCACCGCGCCGCGCTTCGAACAGGCGCGCGGCGAGCATGCCGCCAGGCTGCTGCGCATCGGTGCGACGCTGGACGTGCCGGCGCGCACACAGGCGGCGCGCCTGGCCTTTGCCGATCCCGCCGCCGCGCCGCCGCCCGGCACCAGCGGCCGGCTGCGCTGGGTCGAGCCGAAGCCGCACCTCCCGCCCGACCTGGTGCAGCGCCGTGCCGGGGTTCTCGGCGTCTTCGTGCAGCAGGGCAGCGGAGCCGGCGCCACCGCCCGTTTCGTGGCGCTGCCCGGCGCGCAGGAAGGCCGCGCCACGCCGCTGCCGACGAGCCTGGACGCCGCCACGCCGGTCATCGTGCGCGGCCAGGCCGCGCTGCAGGATGGCCGGCCGATCGAGGTGACCGGCCGCTGACCGCGGCCGATACGGCAGCTCCGCGATGCCCCTGCTGCGTGCGCTGATCGCGAACCACCCGCTGGCGAACATCGCCTTCGTGGTCGTGCTGCTGCTGGGGCTGTTCAGCTACCTGACCATGCCGCGCGAGCAGGACCCGGAGATCAACTTCAACTGGGTCAACGTGACCACGATCCTGCCCGGCGCGAGCGCCGAGGAGGTCGAGCGGCTGGTCACCAATCCGCTGGAAGACGGCATCAAGGCCGTGGCCGACGTGCGCTTCGTGATCTCGAACTCGCGCGAGAACGTGTCGAGCATGCTGGTGCGCTTCCGCGAGATCGACGAGCGCACCTTCGACAAGCGCATTGCCGACCTGCGGCGCGAGATCCAGAACAGGGCGTCGAGCGAACTGCCCGAGGAGGCTCAGGACCCGCGCATCCTCGAGATCACGACCAGCAACGGCTTCCCCACCGCCTCGGTGCTGCTGCTCGGGCAGGCCGACGACGAGACGCTGCGCGTGAACGGGCGCCGCATCAGGGACGATCTGGAACGCATCGCCGGCGTCGACCAGGTGTTCGCCTCCGGCCTGCGCCTTCCGGAGATCCTCGTCAGCCCGGATGCGCAGGCGCTCGCCGCACGCGGGCTGCTCGCCACCGATGTGTCGGACAGCCTGGCCGCCTGGTGGCGCGACACCAGCGCCGGCACGCTGCGCACGCAGCGCGGCGCCTGGACGATCAGCGTCAAGGGCGTGCTGACCGATCCGGCGCTCTTCGCCGACATCCCGGTGGTGTCGACCACCCGGCCCGGCGTCTCGGCGCGGCTCGGCGAGGTGGCGCGCATCGAGCGGGCACGCGCCCCGGCCACGCAGTACTCGGCCTCCGACGGGCGCCCGGCGATCTCGCTCGCGGTCACCAAGAAGTCGCGCACCAACACGCTCGACCTGGTCGACGAGCTGAAGGCCTATGTGAGCCGCCAGAACGAGTCGCTGGCCGGAACCGGTTTGCGGCTGGTGCTGAGCGACGACCAGACGGTACCCACGCGCGAGGCGATCGACGTGATGCAGACCAATGCGCTGGTCGGCCTGCTGATGGTGCTCGCGGTGTGCTGGCTGTTCCTCGGCTGGCGGATCGGCGTGCTGGTCTCGCTCGGCATCCCGTTCTCGCTGTTCGGCACCTTCGCGATCCTGGGCGGGCTCGGCCAGACGGTCAATGTGGCGGTGCTGCTCGGGGTGGTGATCGCGCTGGGCATGCTGGTGGACGATGCGGTGGTCGTCGTCGAGGCGATCTACTACCGCATGCAGCGCGGCCAGGCGGTGGTCGAGGCCAGCCTGGAGGCGATCGCCGAGGTCTGGAAGCCGGTGCTCGCATCGGTGGCGACCACGATGGCGGCCTTCCTGCCGCTGATGCTGCTGCCCGGGATCATGGGCAAGTTCATGTTCGTGATCCCCTTCGTCGTCACGCTCGCGCTGCTCATCTCGCTCGTCGAGGCGTTCTGGATGATGCCGGTGCATGTATCGGCGATCGGCCTGCGCTTCGACCGGCCGTCGCGCGTGCAGGCCTGGCGCGAGCGCTTCAACCGCTCGATCCGGCTGCGCTACGGCCGCATGCTGGCCTGGGTGCTGCGCCGGCCGAAGCGCTCGGCGCTGGTCAGCGTGGCGGCCGTCGCGGTGGCGGGTGCACTCGTCGCGAGCGGCATCGTGCGCATCCAGTTCTTCGCCTTCGATCCGATCCGCGCCTTCTACGTGAACGTCGACATGCCGCAGGATGCGTCGCTCGACGACACGCTGGCCGAGACGCAGCGCGTCGAGCAGGCGGTGCGCGAGCGCCTGCGCGGCGTGGGAAGTGCCGACGCCAAGGCCGAGGCGCGGTCGGTGACGAGCAACGCGGGCGTGAAGTTCACCGAGAACGAGCCGGTGTACGGCGACCAGTACGGGCAGGTGTTCGTGTCGCTGAACCCGCGCCGTGACGGGTCGCGCGGCGTCACGCAGGCCGTCGAACAGATGCGCCAGGCGATCGAGGCGCTGCCCGGCCCGGGCCGCAAGAGCTTCACCGTGCTGTCCGGCGGGCCACCGGCCGGCAAGCCGATCGCGGTCAAGGTGCGCGGCGACGACTTCGACCGCATCCAGCGCGGTGCCGATGCGATCAAGGCGATCGTGCGGACGATCCCCGGCAGCCGTGATGTACAGGACGACAACCTGCCCGGCCGCGCCCAGTTCGAGCTGCGCCTCGACCGCGATGCGGTACGCGACGCGGGCCTCAACCCGGCCCAGGTGGCACGCGTCATCCGGCTTGCGGTCGACGGCGAGGTGATCGCCTTCACGCGCATCGAAGGCGACCGGATCGAACTGCGCGTGCGGTCCGACCAGGCGCTGCGCCGCCGCGGCGACCTGCGCGTGGACCCCGCGGCGCTGCTGGCCGAGCCGGTGGCGCTGCCCAACGGGCAGGTCACGCGCCTCGGCACGCTCGTGCAGGCCGATGTCTCGCCCGGCCGCGGCTTCATCCGCCACTACAACCTGCGCCGCACGATCACCGTCGAGGCCAATCTCGACAAGGACGTGACCGACACCCGCGCTGCCAACCAGACGATCCGTGCCGAATGGGAGCGCATCCGCGCCCAGCACCCGGGCATCGACCTCGACTTCTCCGGCGAGCTCGAGGACATCGAGGAAAGCCTCGATGCGATGAAGCTCCTGTTCCTGCTCGGCGTGGGGCTGATCTACCTGATCCTCGCGGCGCAGTTCGGCAGCTACTTCCAGCCGATGATGATCCTGGTGACGGTGCCGCTCGCCTTCACCGGCGTCGCCTTCGGCCTGGCCATCTCGAACAATCCGCTGTCGCTCTACACCCTGTACGGGGTGATCGCGCTCGCCGGCATCGCGGTCAACTCGGCGATCGTGCTGATCGACGCCGCCAACGACCGCATGCGGCGCGGGCTCGGCACGATCCACGCGATCATCCAGGCCGGCCGGCGCCGCGTCGTGCCGATCCTGATCACCACCAGCACGACGATCGGCGGCCTGTTCTCGCTCGCCTTCGGCATCGGTGGGCAGAGCCTGCTGTGGGGGCCGGTGGCGGCGAGCATCGTGTGGGGGCTCGCGTTCTCGACCGTGCTGACGCTGTTCGTGGTGCCGCTGCTGTACCTGGGGTTCATGCGGCCGCGGCGCAGCGCCCGCAGACCGGGGCAACGTTGGCTGCACCGCTGGCGGCGGGCCTGAGCCGTGCGGGTCAGGGTGCAGCGTGTCGACCAAGGATCAGTCAATGAGCGATTTCGACCTCGACGCCTACCTCGCGCGCATCCGCATCGATCGTGGCGGGCTTGCGCCAGACCTGCCCGCGCTGCGGCGCCTGCTCCATGCGCACATTCACGCCATCCCCTTCGAGAACCTCGATGTGCTGCTCGGGCGGCCGATCCGGCTCGATCTCCCATCGGTGCAGGCCAAGCTCGTGACTGCGCGCCGCGGCGGCTACTGCTTCGAGCATGCGACGCTGTTCGCCGCCGCGCTGGAGGCGGTCGGGTTCGAGCCGCCGCAGCGGCATGCCGCGCGCGTGGTGCTCACCCTCCGGCCTTCCGAGGCGCCGCGCACGCACCTGTTTCTGAGCCTGGGCCTGGACGGCCGGCGCTACATCCTCGATCCGGGCTTCGGCGCACTCGAAGCCCATGAACCGATGCCGCTCGTCGATGCACCGCCCGCACCGAACGCTTCAGGACCGGCGCACTGGCTCGCGCGCGATGGCGAAGGGCGCTGGACATTGCGCGCACGCGATGACCACGGGCGTGAGCTGGATGCGTGGACATCGACACTGGAAGCCGAACTGCCGATCGATGCCGAACTGGGCAACCACTACACCTCGACCCACCCGCGCTCGCTGTTCGTCAACCGGCTGATGCTGCGCGCCTTCGGCCCGGCCGGGCGCATCGCATTGATGAATCGTGAACTCACGATCCGCCGTGGCGACACGGTGGAGCGGCACCAGCTCGCGGACCGCGGTGCCCTGCGCACGCTGCTGCTCGAGCAGTGCGGCATCGACCTGCCCGAGGTCGAGACGCTGCGCGTGCCGTTGATCCCCGAATGGGAGTGAGCGACCACCGCTCACGGGCACTGGATCACGCTGCCGCCCAGCACGCACTGACCGCTCGGTGCCACGAGGTTGGGACCCATGCGCTGCAGGCGGCTGCCGTCGCTGCTCCAGCACCCGGCCACATCGCAGCCGAGAACGACCGCGGGTGTCCTCGGCACCGGCAGGGGTGGAAGCGGCTCCGGTGCGGCGGCTCGCGGCATCGGCACCAGCCCTGCGATCGGCGGCACGCGGATCGGGCCTTCGGCGGCGCGGGCGGCACTGCGCGCGCGCTCGGCCGATCGCGCGGGTGCCGCCGAGGAGCGCCGCGGCTCGTCGGGCGACCCGAGACAGATCGTGGCGGTGCGGCTGCGCAGCGCGCGCAGCCGGGGGTCGAGCGTGGCGGCAGGCCCTGCCGCGCCGCGCGCCGGCAGCTCGGCTTCGCGCTGCTGCAAGGCATCGAGTGCCTGCAGGCATTCGGGGCTGGCCGGACCGGCCGCGGCCGTGGCGCCCACCATCCACCAGATCACCAGGGTGATTGCACAGGCGAGGCGACGGGTCGGCATCGCAGTTCGAGCGCCGGCATGCGACATGGTTCAGATGTCCGGCCGGCGATTTACCGTCGCCGTGCATGCGAGCTCATCCGCGGCGGGTCGGTCCCGCTCCGGCGCACTGCACCACAGGCGGCGGTACGCCCCGCTCGCGGGGTCGGATTCGACGAGCACGTGTCGGTCGACGCGCCAGGTCACCGCATCGATGCGGGCCGGTGCAATCGATCCGCTCGCCTGCCGGGCGAGCGTCACGTGCGGGCGGAACGATCGGTCGTCGACACGCGAACCCATGTCGGCCACGGCCCGGCCGATCTGCGCGTGCAGCGTCTCGACCGGCTCGGGCAGCGACGCCGGGCACAGCGCAGCGATGCCGTTCGGCCACAGCTGGACGTGCTCGAGGTGCACCATCGTCGGTTGGCAGTCGAGCGCCTGCAGGCGCTGCACGAACGAAGGCAGCAGGCAGCGTTCGACGCTGCCGATGAAGTGCAGCGTAAGGTGAAGGCGCTGCGTCGATTGGGGTCGTGCCGCGGGGCTCCAATGCCAGGCATCACGGCAGCGCGCCAGGGCAGCGGCCGTGGCGGCGTCCGGCCACAAGGCGCTGAACAGCCGCACCTCGGCCTGCGTTCATCCCGCACATCCGCAGATCGTCGGCAACACGGTGCCGATCGGACCACGCAGCAGTGCATCGGCCAGGTCATCGAGCGGCGTCGGCTCGGCGTTGACGATCACCACGCGCGCGCCGGCCTGCCGGGCGGTGGGAACCAGGCCCGCAGCCGGCCACACCTGCAGCGAGGTGCCGACGGCAAGCAGGAGATCGGCCTGTTCCGCGGCGCGCTGGGCGCGATCGATCACCTCCGGCACCAGCGCCTGACCGAACGAGATGGTGTCGCTCTTGAGGATGCCGCCGCATGCCAGGCAGTGCGGGATCGTCCTCGCCCGCGCGCACCCGCTGCAGCACCTCCTGCATCGGCAGGCGCAGCCCGCATTGCCAGCAGCATCGCCCGCCGCATGGTGCCGTGTACCTCGATCACGCGCGCCGGATCGTGGCCGGCCTGCTGATGAAGCTCGTCGATGTTCTGCGTCACGAGTGCCAGCAGGCGGCCGCTGCGCTCGAGACTGGAACAGGGCGCGGTGAGCGGCGTTGGGCCGCGCCGACCAGGCGGCATGCCCGAGCCGGCTGCGCCAGGCGGCCACCCGGACCTGCGGATCGGCCAGGTAGTGCTGGAGGGTGGACTGCCGCTCGGCGGCCGGATTGCGGGTCCAGACGCCCTGGCGGTCCCCGGAAGTCCGGAATGCCCGAGTCGGTGGAGATGCCTGCACCGGTCAGCGTCACGATGCGGCGTGCGTCGGCGATCCAGCGGCTCACTTCGGCGAGCAGTGCCGGGGCGTCGACGGGCCGGCAGGCGGTCGGGGACGATCTGCAGGAGTGTTCACGCAACCAGCGTAGCGCGATTTGCCTGCCATCGCGACCGGCTGCTGCATGGGCGCGAGCGAGCCAGGACGGTCGGGACGATTCCTACAGCGATCCGGGATCGTGCCCGATCGCCGCGTGCGCAGCAGAGACGGATAACCGATGGATCGGCGCGTTGGGCGCCGAGCGGTCTGCGCTGCAGGCCGATTTCCACTTCAAGGAGACGACCATGATGAATCCCGCCACCAGTGGCACGAGCAGCAGCGATGTGATCTCGTCCGACAGGGTCGAAGGCACCACGGTCTACAACAACGCCGGCGAGAAGCTGGGCACGATCGACGACCTGATGATCGACAAGCGGTCGGGCCAGGTGCGCTACGCGGTGCTCGAGTTCGGCGGCTTCCTGGGCATGGGCACCGATCGCTACCCGCTGCCCTGGAACGTGCTGACCTACGACACCGAGAAGGAAGGCTACGTGGTGCCGCTCGACAAGGAGAAGCTCGAAGGAGCGCCGCGCTACTCACACGACGACCGTCCTGACTACACGAGCGACTATGGCCGCCGGGTCAACGGCTACTACGGCATCGATGGTGGTTGGTGAGCGCTGCCGTCGCATGCAGCCATCGCGGTCCTGCAGTCAGCCTGGCAGCCCGTCCCCTTGCTGAACGTCCGCCTGGATCCTGGAGATGATCGATGTCGAACAAGCGTGAATGCCGGGTGGTCGGAGAAGTCGCCTACCGGGAAGGTGACGGCATGATGATGCAGGTGCCGGTCGGTCCCTGCGAGGTCGAACTCACCGAGGCCGACGCCACGCTCGTCCTGGAGCGACGGCGACAACCACGGCGCGGCGACGATCTCGCTGTCGGAGTACGCGCGCTTCGCGCAAGTCGGGTGCGCTGATCGAAAGCCTGATGCCGGTTGACTGCCGGCGATGGCCTTGCCCACTGCTGCTGATGCAGCGGTGGGCCGTTTCGTGGGCGCTGTTTTCCGCGCGGATGCGGCCGCTTCCGGCGAGATGCTCCGGGCATCGGGATGGCCATGCTGCAGGCACCGCCCTTGCCGTTGCTGACAGGGCGTGCACGAACCACTCGGTTCGCGCCGCCAGGAACTGCAGGAAATGACCTACCGGCAGTCTGCCCACCGACCGATAGGCCGCCTCGCGGTCGAGCGGGACGATTTCACTCGATCGATGCGCATGTCGGCATTCGACACGAACAGGGAACGCAATGGCCAACAGCAGCATACTCGGCGGCACCCGCGCGCCACAGAACGGCGGGCACCGGAGTCGACACCTTCGGCCCGAGTGACAGCACCGACAGCGGCAGCGATGTCGTGGGTCAATCGGTGATGCCCACATCGCCCGACAACGACGGCGAATGGGGCGCCACGCCGGTTGAGCTCGACAGCGACAGCGATGCACTCGGTACCGGTGAACGCGCCCAGGCCGCCGGCAGGGCCCCTCGCGAAGCCGCCGACATCTCTCCGGACCGCATCGTCGACGACCCGAACGGCGATCCGCTCGACACCGAGCAGGACGATGTCGACGGCTGATCGATGTCACTCGCCATCGACGATGCCGAAGGGTCGGCTGCCACGCAGGATCCGGAGGCGGTGCTGTCTGAACCGAAGTGACGATGACGACGAGGGTGACGCAGACGGCATCCGATGGAGCGCAACGCTGATGGCCCGCGCCGAACGCGGACCACGCGACGCCTGCTCGCGTGCGAGCCACGCTGCGCAAGATCTTCGGACTGAAGGAGCTGCGGCCCGGGCAGGACCAGGTGATCAAGCGCGTGTTGAACGGGCTCTCCACATTGGCCTTGATGCCCACCGGCGCCGGCAAGTCGCTCTGCTACCAGTTGCCGGCGGTGCTGCTCGATACACGCACCGTGGTCGTATCGCCGCTGATCGCCCTGATGAAGGACCAGTGCGACGGCCTGCGTGAACTCGGCATCAATGCGGTCCAGGCGCACAGCGGCCTCAATGCAGCCGAGCGCGACCAGTCGGCACAGGCGATTGCCGACGGATCGGCGTGCATCGTCTTCACCACGCCCGAGCAGCTCGACAAGGCCGGAGTTCATTGCGGCACTCACCGCGCGTCCTGTCGGCCTGCTGGTGGTCGACGAGGCGCACTGCATCTCGCAATGGGGCTTCGATTTCCGGCCGGCATTTCCTGTCCGTGGGAGCGGCGATCGATTCGCTCGGCCGGCCCACCGTGCTGGCGCTCACCGCCACCGCCACCCAGCAGGTGGTCGACGACGTGACCAAGCTGCTGCGCATTCCGCGCGCAGGCGTGATCGGAACCGACCTGTTCAGGCCCAACCTGCACTACCGCGCCGAGTACTTCACGCGGGCGCAGGACAAGATGGCGCGTCTGGTCGAACTGGTTGCTGAATCGGAAGGCTCCGGCATCGTCTACGTCGCCACGGTGAAGGCGGCCGAGGAAGTGCACACCGCGCTGGTCGCTGCCGGATGTGTCGGCAGGTCTCTATCACGGCAAGCTCGGCGCGGCACGGCGCCACGAGAGCCAGGACGCCTTCATGGACGGCGCGCTGCGCGTGATGGTGGCCACCAATGCGTTCGGACTGGGCATCGACAAGCCGGACATCCGCTTCGTCATCCACTACCAGATGCCGGGCGGCCTGGATGCCTATTACCAGGAGTCGGGCCGTGCCGGGCGTGACGGGCAGCGCGCCGACTGCACGCTTGCTCTATGTGGAGGCCGACCGGGCCGTGCAGCAGTTCTTTCTCGCCGGGCGCTATCCCGACCACGACGACTTCCGGACCCTGCTCGAGATGCTGCGCGGTCCCGACGCCCGAGCAGGGAGGCGTCTGGACGCTGGATGCGATGTGCGAGCACAGCCGCTCCAAGCCTCGCAAGTTGTCGGTGGGCCTGAACGTCATGCGCAACGAGGGCCTGGTGCGCATCGCGGCCGATGGGGGCTGGCAGCTGCTCGACGACGCGATCGGAGCAGCGCAGATCGAGGTGCTCGTGCAGCGCAGCCGTCAGAAGGCGGAGCGCGACCTGGCGATGCTGGAACGCATGGTCGCCTACGCGCAGAGCGGGCGCTGCCGTTGGAACCAGCTGCTCGCGCACCTGGAAGACGAGCCGTCCACCGAACGCTGCGGCACCTGCGACAACTGCCTGCGGCTGGAGCGCCATGAAGCCGAGCAGGCGCGTGTGCCGCAGGTGCAGCCGGGTGCACGTGCGGCTGCGGCGGCGCAGCCGGCAGCGCCGATCGTCGTCGAATCGGCTCGCTTCGAAGTGGGGCAACGGGTGCGCACGCGCAAGCACGGCGCTGCCGAGGTGGTCGCTGCCGATTCGGTCGGCATCACCGTGATGCTTCGCAACGGCGAGCGGCGCTGCTTCCAGCCGCAGTTCCTGCAGCCGGTAAACGAGCGCGCCTCGAGCAGCACCACGGCCGCTGCGTGATGGCGGGGCGTGCGGCAGCGGCAGGTCACGCCGGCGGCAAGGTCGCCTCGTCGAATCTTGCGCGCAGCTCCGACGTGCTGCTGCTGGTCGACTTCATCAACCCGCTCGATTTCCCGGGTGGCGAAGACCTCGCGCCTCATGCACTCGATGCCGCCAAGGCCACTGCCGAACTGCGCCGTGCGCTCGACGCACGGCAGGTGCAGTGCATCTATGCCAACGACAACTACGGCATCTGGCACGACGACTTCAAGGACATCTGGTCCACGTGCAGCAAGGCCGGCTGGCGCGAGCGGCAAGATCGCGCGATGGCTCAAGCCGCGCCCGCGTGACTGCACGCTGCTCAAGCCACGCCATTCGGCGTTCCATGCCACGGCGCTGGACCTGCTGCTGCGTGAACTCGGCTGCAAGCGCTTGATCGTGACCGGCGTCGCCGCCGACAGCTGCGTGCTGTTCAGCGCCATGGACGCGTATGTCCGGGGCTACCGGGTCTGGGTCCCGCAGGACTGCATCGCGGCGGAGAACGACGAGGATCGGATCAAGTCGCTCGAACACATGAAACGCGTACTGAAGGCCGATGTGCGGCCTTCGCACCATCGCGCCTGCAAGCGCTCGCCGACCCTCGAGCCGGCTGGAAACGCTGCTCACTAGTGATCGTCGCGCCGTCCGCCGAATAGCCGCTGCACCACTTCCAGAACGATCCACGCCAGCACGGTTCCGATCATGGCGGTCATCTCGCGACCCATTCCGCAGGCCACGCCGATCGCTGCCGTCATGAAGATGCCGGCCGCCGTGGTCAGCCCGAACACCTCGCCCTCGTCCTTCTGCTTGATGATCGACCCGGCGCAGAGAAAACCGATTCCGGCGACCACGCCCTGCAGCACGCGGCTCAGGTCGGACAGCTCCATGCCGGCGAACAACGGCACCATGACGAAGAGGGCACTGCCCATCGCACCGAGCATGTGGGTGCGCAAGCCGGCCGACTTGCCGTGGCGCTCCCGGTTGTAGCCGAGGATCGCTCCGAGCAGCGCGGCGACCAGCAGGCGCACCACGATGCGTGTCGCATCGCCGAATCGGACAGGTCCGAGAACTCGTCCTGCAGCGCCTCGAGCACCTTCTCAGGCTCGCCGCTCATGGTGGCGCTCGCGCGGCATCATGGCCGCGGTGGAGGTGCTGCGCATCGCCGATTATGTGACCGCAGCCGCCGCTGGAAGGCAGCGGCTTGCGGCAACTCCTGCATGTCAGCGGGCAGATCGTCGTCCGGGCCTAGCGGTGGATCGCGTGCTGCCACCGCTGCCGGTCTGGTGCGGTTGGCCTGTTGCTCGACACTGCCTGGACCGGCCCGTAGCCTCCGAAGCCCGACTGTGAACCTCCCTGGCCATCGTCGGCCTGCGGCTGGTCCCCGGTCGTCCGAAGTCGGATTGTCCGGCGGTAGCCGGTCAAGGGTCGCCGGCCCTTCCCGATCGATTGACCGGCGCCGAACTCCTTCTCCTGATGACGCCCGCCCGTGTAGTCGTCGCCCATCTGATCGTCGTCCGGCCGCCTGCGGGTCCTGCGGCTGTTTTGGTCATCTGGCATCGTATCTCCCGGAACTGCATCGATGGTTGATTGGTCCCACCCGCATGACACGACCGGGGCGAGATGGATCTTGCATGATGGCTCAGCGCTTGTCGAGCAATATGTGTTCCCAGCTCGTGATGGCACGGTGCCGCCGGTGACTGATCCCCTGATCCACTGCGGCCAGGCCGCGACACAGGAGACACGATGAATCAAAGCTCGAGCGACCAGGTCGCGCACCCGATGCCTCCGGACACCTCGTCCCTCCGGCTCGGACTGTCGACGCGGGTGAAGCGGCGCCGACGGACGACTCGAACCTGGGAGAGGAAGACCCGGGCGCGGCACTCGGCGACCCGGCGATGCGTGAGGCCATGCGCAAGCAATCCGATCCCGCCGGCCGGTCATCGCGTGACGATCACTCGACCGAGGATTGAGGCCGTTCTGACGCGGGCCGTGATGCCACCGCCGGATCGCGTACCGAACCGGCCGAACGTCGGCGCTGCACCGGGTGCCTGCCGATGAACGAGCAGGCGTCGCCTGACGCCGGAGTGATCGTGCAGCGGCTCGCTCGACGAGGCCCAGCGCCTCCTGGCCGGGTTGCCGTTGCTCGCGCTGGCGCTGCTCGTCGTCTGGGTGGGCTGGTTGGCCGGGCGCTGGCTGTCGCAACGCGCGCTGCTCGACCGCGTCGCCCAGAGCAATCCCTTCCTGCGCGATCTCACCCGCACCACGCTGCGCTGGTGCATCACGGCGCTCGGCGTGCCCTGGTGGCGCTGGAGATCCTCGATGCCACCGCCATCGTCGGCGCCCTGCTCGGAACCGCCGGCGTGCTGGGCGTGGCGCTCGGTTTCGCGTTCAAGGACATCCTCGAGAACTACCTCGCCGGGATCCTGATGAGCCTGCGCCAGCCGTTCTCGCCGCGTGACCACGTCGTGATCGACGGCAACGAAGGGCTCGTGATCGCGCTCAACTCGCGCGCGACGATCCTCATGACACTCGACGGCAATCACCTGCGGCTGCCGAACGCGCTGGTATTCCGCAGCGTCACCTGAACTACACCCGCAATCCGAGTCGGCGCTTCGAGTTCGATGTGGGCATCGGCGTCGGACCAGAGCCTGTCGCGGGCGCAGGCGGTCGGCGTGGCCGAGCTGGCGCGCATCGACGGGGTGATCGGCACACCGCCGCCCCGGGCCTTCGTGATGGCGCTGGGTGATTCATCGGTGCAGCTGCGCTATCACGCCTGGGTCGACCAGCGCAGCAACGATTTCGGTCTGGTCAGGAGCGAGGCGATCCGGCGCGTCAAGCGTGGCGCTCGACGACGCGGGCATCGACATGCCCGAGCCGACGTACCGCCTGCAGATCGGCCATCCGGCCGAAGTCGCGGCTGCGCCGGGCACGTCGGCCGGCAGGAGCGCGCCCGAGGAGCAGGAAGTGGCCAGCGCCGACACGCGGGCCCTGAACGACATCGAGCTCCAGATCGCACGCGATCCGCGCAGCAGCGGCGATCTGTTGAGCGCTGAGGCGCCGAGGGAGTGAGGTGTGCTGCCCTGAACTTCTCGCCCGCCAACCGGTCACCCTGTGAGGTCAGCCATCGGCAACCATCATCAGGAGAGATCGAGCATGAACAGCAGACGCTGCACCCCCGACCGTGATCAGCCGCAGCGCCTGCCTTCGACGGCGCGCCATGTGGGCCCGGGCGGCCTTGGATCGAACTGGTTCTTCGGCGTGGCGGCCGGCGTGCTGCTGATTGCCGGCGCCTGGTCCGGACAGGCGCAGGCCCAGAATGCCCGGCCACAGGTGGCCCGCACCGAGGTGTCATCCACTGCACCGCTCGATGCAGGGGACCGGCGGGAACGCCCGCATATCCGCACTCCGGCCGACCCAATCAATCGGCTGGCGGGCAATGTGGTGCGCTGAGTGCCGCCCCGAATCAGGCAAAGCGGCGGCAACCCTGCGCTGAGCTGCGTGGGCCGCTCCGCGGCGCGACGACGGACGGCAGCACGGCAGCGAGCGAGACCAACACTGTGCGCTGAACGATCGGCAGCGCCGCTCCAGGCGGCGCTGCAGTGACTATCCGACAAGTGGCCGGTACCGGACGACGCGCCGCCGGTGGCGGCGCACGCGATCAGCTCGGTGACTTGGTGGCCCGCACCTCGGCTTCGGTGGTCTGGGCGAGCTTCAGGTGTTCCTTGAGCGTGGGGAGCTTCTCGGCCGCAAACCCCTTGAGCTCCGCATGCTTGAGCGACTTGGACGCCTTCTCGAAGTCGCTCACATCCTTCTTGTGGTGCGACACCATCATCTTCATGTAGCGCTTGTCGAAGTCGGCACCGGACAGCTTGGCGAGCTGATCGATCTCCTTCTGCTGCGACTTCTCCATCGCGCGGGGGCTGCATGCCCAGCTTGCTCACGATCGCCATCAGATCGGCATTGGCCTTGCCATGGTCCTCGGCCATCTTGCCGCCGAACGACTTGACGCTGGCGGCTGCGCCCTTCGACTGGGCGAGCTTGCCGAGCTCGACTTCCAGCATGCCGCCCTGAGCGGCCTTCTCGACGAAGCGGCGATCGCCACGGGCCAGCTTGTCGGCTGCGCTCTCCTTGTTCGCCCCGCTGCCGGCCTGTCCTCCGGCACTGGCTGCCGCGGCGGCGGCAGGGGTGATGGTCTTCGGCGAATCGTCGGCAGCACCGACTCCGATGGCGGTGGACAGTGTCACGATGGCCGCGGCGACGGCGTTGACGGGAAACAGACGCATGTTGGCTCCTTCAGGTGCGCAGTGGCGCGTGGTTGCACGCTGAATTCAGCAAACGGCATGCCGAGATCGAGCTTGCCCTTCTGGTGTCGACCGGCAGTCCGTCAATCGACGAACAGCAGCGCCGGCCGTTCGAGCATCTCGCGCACGCGTTGAATGAAGGCGGCGGCCTGCGCGCCATCGACCACGCGATGATCGAAGGACGATGACAGGTTCATCATCTGGCGGATCGCGACCGCGCCCTGCCAGACCACCGGCCGCGCGACCATCCTGTTGACGCCGACGATGGCCACCTCGGGATGGTTGATGACCGGCGTGCTGGCGATGCCGCCGAGCTTGCCGAGGCTGGTGATCGTGATCGTCGAACCGGTCAGCTCGTCACGCACCGCCTTGCCGCTGCGGGCTGCATCGGCCAGGCGCCCGATCTCCTGCGCAAGCTGCCACAGGTCGTTGTGCTCGGCGTGGCGCAGCACCGGCACCATCAGGCCGGCGTCGGTCTGTGTCGCGATGCCCACGTGTACGGCGGTGTGTCGGGTCAGGATGCCCGCTTCGTCGTCGAAGACGGCATTCACCTCCGGAAAGTCAGGCACGGCGCGGACGATTGCCCGGATCAGCAACGGCAACAACGTCAGGCGACCGCGCTGCGCGGCATGGCGCTGGTTGAGTGCTTCACGCAGGGCCTCGAGCTCGGTGACATCGACTTCCTCGATGTACGCATAGTGCGGGATGCGGCGCTTCGACTCCTGCATCTTCTGCGCGATGCGCCGGCGCAGGCCGATGAGGCGCACCTGGCTCGTCGCCTCGATGCCCGCCGGTGCCGGTGCCGGTGCCGAGGTCGATGCGGCCCCTGACGATGGTGCACCGCTGACCGCGTGCGTCGCCGACGGTGGCGCGTTGCGCTCGCCGATGCGCGAGCCTGCCCCGAAGCCATCGCCGCATCGAGATCGGCGTGCATCACCCGGCCACCCGCGCCGGTAGGCGTGAGGCTGGCGATGTCGATGCCGTGCTCCCAGGCGCGGGCGCGAACCGCCGGCGAGGCGATCACCCGGTTGGTTGCGCTGCCGCGCCGGGCTGCAGTGGACGGCGCCTCGGCGGGCGGCGCCGCTCGCCGCTCGGTTGCAGGCGCCGGTGCCTGCCCGGCCGGCGCGGAGCTCGGCTTGGCGGAGCCGGCGGAGGCGCTGGTCGATCCGGGTGCCGTCGACAAAGAGGCCGTTGCCGCTCCCGATGTCGCGGCCGATGCCGATCGCGTCGACGGTGCAACCGTCGAGCCCGCCGATGCCGCCGCATCCGGTGCAAGCGGCGGGCTCGAGCCGGTCTCGACCGGCCGAGAAGACGCGGTATCCGGAGCAGCCGAGGGCGCCGATGCCTCAGCGGATGGGCGCCCGGCCGCCGGCCGGCTCGCCGAGGCCATCGTGTCCACTGCAGGCTTGCCCTCGGGCGGCACGGACCCGCCAGCGGTGTCGATGTGGATCAGGTCCGCACCCACGGCGAGCACGGTGCCCACCTCGCCCCCGAGCGAGGCGACCGTGCCGGCCACCGGCGACGGAATCTCCACCGTCGCCTTGTCGGTCATCACGTCGGCCAGCACCTGGTCCTCGTCGACCACATCGCCCGGCTTGACATGCCACGCGACGAGTTCGACCTCGGCAATGCCTTCGCCGAGGTCGGGCATGCGGATGATGTGCATGCTCATGGCTCAGGCCTCCACCGCGCGCCGAAACGCTGCGCCGACCCGGGCCGGTCCGGGAAAGTAGTCCCATTCGAGCGCATGCGGGTACGGCGTGTCCCATCCGGTCACGCGCTCGATCGGGGCCTCGAGGTGATAGAAGCAGTGCTCCTGCACCAGCGCGACGAGCTCGGCGCCGAAGCCGCTGGTGCGCGTGGCCTCGTGCACGACCACACAGCGCCCGGTCTTCTTCACCGATTCGACGATCGTCGGAAGGTCCAATGGCCACAGGCTGCGCAGGTCGATGATCTCGGCGTCGATGCCGGTCTCGCTGGCGGCGGCCTCGCTCACGAACACCATCGTGCCGTAGGTCAGCACCGTCAGTTCGGCGCCGGAGCGGAAGACCGATGCGGACTCCAGCGGCACCGTGTAGTGACCCTCGGGCACCTCGCCCAGTGCATGCTGCGACCACGGCACCACCGGCCTGTCGTGGTGGCCGTCGAACGGGCCGTTGTAGAGCCGCTTGGGCTCGAGGAAGATGACCGGATCGTCGTTCTCGATCGATGCGATCAGCAGGCCCTTGGCGTCGTACGGATTGCTCGGCATCACGGTGCGCAGCCCGCACACGTGGGTGAACAGCGCCTCCGGGCTCTGGCTGTGCGTCTGCCCGCCGTAGATGCCGCCGCCGCACGGCATGCGGATCGTGATCGGCGAGGTGAAGTCGTTGGCCGAGCGGTAGCGCAGCCGCGCCGCCTCGGACACGATCTGGTCGGACGCCGGATAGAAGTAGTCGGCGAACTGAACCTCGACCACCGGCCGCAGGCCGTACGCCGCCATGCCGATCGCGGTGCCCACGATGCCGCCTTCGCTGATCGGCGCGTCGAACACGCGCGACCGGCCGTACTTCTGCTGCAGCCCTTCGGTGCAGCGGAACACGCCACCGAAGTAGCCGACATCCTGCCCGTAGATCACGACGTTGTCGTCGCGCTCGAGCATCACGTCCATCGCCGAGCGCAGCGCCTGGATCATCGTCATGCGCGGCATCGTCAGCGCCCCCCTCGATCGGGCTCGGCGCGCGCGGCCGCAGCGGCGCGCTCCGCGCGTGCCTCGCGCAGCTGCTCGCGCAGGTGCGGCGGCATGTCCTTGTAGACATCGTCGAACATCGTCTCGAGCGGGGGAATGTGGCCGTCGGCGAGCGAGCCTGACTTGAGCGCCTGCTTGAGCGCCGCACCCACCTGCGGCCTCGAGCTCCTTTTGCGTACGCTGGTGTTCCTCGTCGGACCAGGCCCCGATGCGGATCAGGTGCTGCTTGAGGCGCTCGATCGGGTCGCCGAGCGGGAAGTGCCGGTAGTCGTCGCCCGGCCGGTAGCGCGAGGGATCGTCCGAGGTGGAGTGCGCACCGGCCCGGTAGGTGACCCACTCGATCAGCGTCGGCCCCAGGTTGGCGCGCGCGCGGTCCGCCGCCCACTTCGACGCCGCGTGCACCGCCAGGAAGTCGTTGCCGTCGACACGCAGCGAAGCGATGCCGGCACCCACGCCGCGCGCCGCGAAGGTGGTGGACTCGCCGCCGGCGATGGCCTGGAAGGTCGAGATCGCCCACTGGTTGTTGACCACGTTGAGGATCACCGGTGCGCGGTACACATGGGCGAAGGTCAGCGCCGTGTGGAAGTCGGACTCGGCGGTGGATCCATCGCCGATCCAGCCCGAGGCGATGCGCGTGTCGCCCTTGATCGCCGAGGCCATGGCCCAGCCCACCGCCTGGATGTACTGCGTGGCGAGGTTGCCCGAGATCGAGAAGAAGCCGGCCCGCTTGTACGAATACATCACCGGCAGCTGGCGGCCGAGCACCGGATCGCGCTCGTTGCTCAGCAGCTGGCACATCAGCTCGACCATGTCGATGTCGTCGCGGCACAGCAGCAGACCCTGCTGTCGGTAGGTCGGGAAGTTCATGTCGCCCGGCTGCAGCGCCAAGGCGTGCGCCACCGCGATCGCCTCCTCGCCCAGGCACTGCATGTAGAACGAGATCTTCTTCTGGCGCTGCGCGATCAGCATGCGTGCGTCGAAGGCGCGCGTCTTCAGCATCGCGCGCAGGCCATCCTGCAGCCGCTCCTTCGACAGCCTGGGCGCCCACGGACCGACGGCGTTTCCCTCGTCGTCGAGCACCCGGATGAGCGTGTGCGCAAGGTCGCCCGTCTCGATCGGCGCGGTGTCGATCGGCGGGCGCCGCACGTTGCCGGCGGCGGCCACGCGCAGGTACGAGAAGTCGGTGGCCTGGCCCGGGCGGCCGGTCGGCTCCGGGACATGCAGATGCAAGGGAGAACTGCTCATGCGGAACAGTGTGCCCGCACCGCGCGACCGACGCCAGAGGGGATTCGACTTCGCGCGGCTGACCAGCTGGCCCCCGCCGAAGGCTGTCCTGCTGCCGCCGCGCCGGTGTAAGCTGGCCGCCTCGCCGGTGCATCAGCGCAGGCAGCGGAGCGCCCGATGATCACGATCCGTCCTGCCGTCTTTGCCCTTGCGGCCCTGCTGCTGACCGGCTGCGCGCCGCTGCTGCCGCAGCCCCAGCCGCTCGATGCGGTGCTCCAAAGCCGCGCCACGGCCGGGCCGCTGCAGGCCGCGGACGCGGTCGTGCTCGGCGACAACGACGCCGCCTTCGCGGCCAAGCTCGAGGCCGTCGAGCGCGCACGCGGCGAGGTCGACCTCGCCTACTACATCTTCTCCGACGACCACAGCTCGTCGCGACTCGCGCAGGCGCTGATCGACGCCGCGCGGCGCGGTGTGCAGGTGCGCCTGCTGGTCGACTATTTCAGCGGCTACAAGCAGCTCGACCACCTGAGCTGGCTCGAGCAGCAGGGCGGCGGGCGCATCGAGGTGCGGCTGTACAACCGGCCCACGCTGCCGATCGTCAAGGATGCGGCCTACCTGACGCTGGCGTGCAGCGACGTCGGTGTGGCCAAGCCGCCGTGCGACCAGCAGAAGATCGCCGCCGTCGATGCGCACTTCGCACAGCCGGCCGACGTGCCGCCGGACAACCGCAGCTTCGCCGGATTCGGCGGTGTTCCTGTCCGGCCTGTATGCCAAGAATCCGAAGCTGATGGCGTATGCGATCGCGCGCGGGCAGGGCGATCGATACCGGCGCCCTGGCCGCCGGCGCGACGGCGGGCGACGCGAACCGCACCGAGCAGCTCAAGCGGCTGGGCAAGCTGATCTTCCGGGCGCGCTACGTGGGCGGTGTCGACGGCATCGCGGCGCGCCTGCAGCTGGCCATGCTCCGGCTCGCCTTCGGCGAACAGGTCAACCCGATCTTCGACGCGATCAACAGCCACCTGCCGCTGACACGCGACGATGCCGAAGTGGCGCGCCGCGACTGGGACTATCTCACCGAGTTCCTGCACCACAAATTCCTGCTCGCGGACCGCACCACGCTCGTGATCGGCGGGCGCAATGTCGAGGACGCCTACCACCTGCACGCCTCGCCCCTGTCGGCGCGCTACACCTTCATGGACACCGACCTGCGGCTGCGCTTCGACGCCAACGCGCAGCCGCTGGCGGCGAGCTTCGACCGGCTGTGGACGCTGCCGGGCATGGTGGCCACGCTGGCCGAGGTGCGCACGCATGCGCCGAACGACGTGCTCGTCAACTTCGATGCCTTGACGGCGGCGCAGGATGCATGCAGCGCCGGCCGCGACGTGGCCTGCGTGGACCGCGAGGTGGAGCGCCGCTTCGTCGCACTGCCGCAGCGGCTGCAGCGCGCCGACGAACAGCACCGCGCGCGGCTCGCGCGGCTCGCAGCCGACTACCGGCCGCTGCAGGCGCCAGCGGCGCTGAGGATCGATGCGGGCGCACGCTTCCACTACTTCGAGAACCTGCCGATCGCCGACGGCCGCCGGGTCTACGGCGCGCGGCCCGGTCGCGAGATCGCCTCGAACAAGAACATCCATGCGGCGTGGCGTTCGGCGCTGCAGGCGGTGTGTGCGGCGCCGGCGGAACGAGCCCGCGACGTGGTCTTCCACAACGCCTACCTGCTGATGCCGTCCGGCGCTGATGCGCGATGTGGCCGGCGCACTCGACGGCTCGCGGCCGTGCCCGGGCGTGCAGCTGACCCTGGTGACCAATTCACTTGCCACGACCGACCTCAACATCGTCAACCTGCTCGCCACCTGGCAATTGAAGGCGCTGGCCGACCACCTGCAGGCCGCCGGTGCGCCGGTCCGGTGCGGCCACCTTGCGCTACCACGAGTACCGCCCGATGGCCGGCAATCAACAGCTCTCGCTGCATTCCAAGGTGATGCTGTTCGACCGTGACATCTTCATCGGCTCGGCCAATGCCGACGTGCGCAGCCTGATGATGGACACCAACAACGGCATGCTGATCCAGGACGCGCCGCAGCTGGCCGAGGCGATGCATGCGCAGGTGCGCCGGCTGATGAGCGAGCGCACGCGTGGTCGACCGCACCGCCGAGCTGGGCCGCGCCGAGGCCGATCTGGTGGCCGAGATGAACGCGTCGATCGACCAGATGCTCGAGCGCTGGACCCGCGACGACCGGGTGAGCCCGACGCAGCGCGAGGACCTGAAGCGCGAGGTGCGCGACGCGACGCAGCGCGTGTACCAGCTGACCCGGGGCCTGCTCGGCGGCGACGTGGAAGCGGCAGCGGAGTTCGATCGCCTCTTCAAGGCGATCTGAGCGCGTCGGCCGTGCCGCCCAGCCTCAGTTGTCCAGCACCTTCGCGCCCTTGAGCGACAGCTTGCCACTCGACTTGACGTTCACGTTTCCGGAGCCGTCGATCCGGATGTCCTTGCCGCTCAGGATGATCGTGCCGTCCTTCTTCATCACGAGGCTGGCGTCGCCCACGCGGAGCTCGATCTGGTCGCCGGCCTCGATGCGCAGGGTCTTGCCGGCGCTGAGCTCGGCGTTCATACCGATCGTCTCGGTCCGGTCGCGGCCCACGGTCGTCGACTGATTGGCGCCGATCGTCACCGTCTGGCTGGTGCCGACCACGACCGACCGACTGCTGCCGACGTTCAGCATGTCGGCGCCGCCGACCGCGACCGAACGTGCGCCTGCGATGTTCGAGCTGCCGCTGTTGTTGCCCGTGGCCATGCGATGCCCTCCTTCAGGCGCACGGAAGCGGCGCCCGGCGGGGTCGATCGTAGCCGCAGAACTTCCGGTTCAGTGCGAGCCGTCGATCACGATGGCCCTGAAGTCATTCACATTGGTCAGCGTGGGTCCGGTGACGACCGACTCCCCGAGCGCCTGGAAGAAGCCGTGGCCGTCGTTGTCATCCAGCGCGGCGCGCGGGTTGATGCCCTGCGCCCAGGCGCGAGCGATCGTGTCGGGTCCGAGCAGCGGCGCCCGCAATCTCCTCGGCGCCGTCGACACCGTCGGTATCGCCGGCCAGGGCATGGACACCCGGCAGTCCGTCGAGCGCCACCGCCAGTGACAGCAGGAACTCGACATTGCGCCCGCCGCGGCCCGTGCCGCGGATCGTCACGGTGGTCTCGCCGCCCGACAGGAGCACGCACGGCGCGGCGAACGGCTGGCCTCGCAGCGCCACCTGGCGGGCGATGCCGGCCAGCGTCTTGCCCACGTCGCGCGCCTCGCCTTCGAGGCTGTCACCGAGGATGTAGGGTGTGAGGCCGGCATCGCGCGCCACCTGGGCCGCGGCTTCGAGCGCGATCTGCGGTGCGGTGATCATCCGCGACTCGACGACCGCGCCAGCCGCGGGTCGCCGGGCTTGACCGATTCGAGCTCGCCGCTCTCGAGCCGCTCGCGCACGCCGGGCGGCAGCTCGATGCGGTAGCGGTCGACGATCGCCAGCGCATCGGCGCAGGTGGTCGGATCGACGACCGTGGGCCCGGATGCGATGTCGATCGGATCGTCGCCCGGCACGTCCGAGATGAGCAGCGTGACCAGTCGTGCCGGATGGCAGGCGGCGCCGAGCCGCCCACCCTTGATGCGCCGACAGGTGCCGGCGCAGGCAGTTCATCTCGGTGATCGTGGCGCCGCTGCGCAGCAGCGCCGTGTTGACCGCCTGCTTGTCCTCGAGCGTGAGGCCCTCGGCCGGGGACACGAGCAGCGAGGATCCGCCGCCCGAGACGAGCGCGATCACCAGGTCGTCTTCGGTGAGGCCGGTCACCAGCTCACGGATGCGCTCGGCGGCGCGCAGCCCGGCGGCATCGGGAACCGGGTGCGAGGCCTCGACGATCTCGATCCGCTCGCACGGCACCGCATAGCCGTAGCGGGTGACAACGAGTCCCTCGACCGGTCCGGTCCAGTGATCCTCGAAGGCGCGCGCCATCGCCGCCGACGCCTTGCCGGCGCCGATCACGATCGTCCGCCCCTTCGGCGGTGGCAGGCAGGTGCGGCGCGATGCACAGCGCCGGCTGTGCCGCTGCCACCGCGGCATCGAACATGCTGCGCAGCAGCGGGCGACGGTCGATCGGGTTCGATGC
>CAWJWV010000003.1:0-125099 GCA_963846675.1 uncultured beta proteobacterium | reverse complement strand
TCCCTGAAGCGCCACCAGAACATCGAGAAGCCTCGCAGGTCGACGACCGGCGGGGCTTTTTTCTTCGGGGTCCGTGACAGGCGTCGCGTATCCACCACGAAAGCGACCGGAAAGGTGATCCAGCGCAACGACTGGTGGTGACCGAGCCATAGACTCGCATCGCACGGTGTTGATTCGTCAGCGCCTTCACGCTGCCGGCACCGACCAGGGATCAACCTGGAGCTGATCATGGCCGAACTGTTCAAGACGCAGGCAAGTCCCGGTGGGCATGAGTTGCGGTTCACGCACCTGATGGATCCCGGTCGGGCACTCACCTTTCCATGCGATGCCGCCGGCCATGTCGATCTGGACGCCCTGAGCGAACAGGCTCGCAGCAATTACTTCTTCGCACGCACTGTGGTCGGCCGCGATTTCGCCTGTCCGGTCGTGCGGCCCTGCGCCTTTCACTGAATCAGGCGGGCGGCGCATCGCCGCTGCGGGACTGCATCCGGTGAGTCAATCCGATGCGCTCGACTCGCGTCTGGGAGCTCGAGAAACGCACGATCCGACGCTGATAACCCGGTCACGATGGCCATGGTTCCGGTACCTCCCATCACGGTGTCGGACATCGCCTGACGACGCATCTGATCCTTACAAAACCGCTGCTTCGAGTGTCGTGTGGCAATAGTAGATTCGGTCTCTTCTCAATCTCAGGAGAGTCCGCATGACGACCAGCAAGTTCAGTTTCATCACCGCCGCCATTCTCGCCATCGGCAGTGGATCGGTGCTCGCGCAGACCAGCAGCGGCGCCAGCAGTGACACTGGCACCCGGGCGACGCAGTCGGTGACGCCGAGTGCCAGCACATCGGTCAACACGAGCGCTGACTTCAAGGCAATGCCGAACAGCAATGTCACGATCAACCCGAGCGCCACCACCAATCAGACGACCGCGGCGAGCCAGAACACCGCCACCACCAGCAGCACCCAGGCTGGCTCGGGCACAGGCGACGGCAGCACCAGCCGCGCGGGCAGCAGCACCGGCACCACCGCTGGCCAGGCTGTCCGCCCGCAGTCCGACACGACCGTCAACACCGGCGCCAACTTCAAGGCGATGCCCAACAGCAGCGTCACGATCAGCCCGAGCGCGAACACCAGCCAGAGCACCAGCGCTTCCCAGAACTCGGCCACCACGAGCAGTACCGGGGCCGGCACCGCCGGGCAGGCTGGCGGCAGCACGAGCTCGACCGCCACGGGCCGTGCAGCCGCTGGCATGGGGGCAACCGGTGCTGGTGCCATGAGCGGCGGTTCGGTCAGCACCGACATCAACGCTGACGGTCCGGGCAAGCGCGGGCAGGGCCACGCCAAGGGACACGATCAGGACAAGAAAGACAAGCGGGAAAAGCAGGAGAAGTGAATCGGGACTCCGCAGCAGCAGTCCGCGCGCGCGTGGACTGATTCTGCTGCCATGGCAGCAGGCATCGTCCGGTGCCTGCGGTCCCACCCGCCGCGGGGCCACTGGCCGGGCACATCACCCGGCCCGGACTCAATCCTTCTCGAAGAACGGCAGCACCGCGGCCAGCAGCGCCTGCGGCGCCTCTTCGGCAATGTAGTGGCCGCACGCGAGAGCGGAACCGTGCACGTCATCGGCGACGCGCCGCCATTCGTCGAGCGGGTTGAAGCAGCGCTGCACGACCCCGTCGCGTCCCCACAAGGCCAGCAGCGGCATGCGCAGCCGCACCCCCTGCTCGCGGTCGCATCGGTCGTGCTCGAGGTCGATACCGGCCGAGGCACGGTAGTCCTCGCAGGTCCCGTGCGCGGTTCCTGGCAGCGCAAGGGCGCGTTCGTATTCGGCCAGTGCGCGCGGATCGAACGGTGTCAGGCCGGCACTGCGCCGCCCCATCACTTCGCGGAGGTAGGCACCCGGGTCGGCCTGGATCAAGCGCTCGGGCATGGGCGCCGGCTGGATCAGAAAGAACCAGTGCCAATACGCGCGGGCGAAGGCCTCACCGGTCTGCTCGTACATCGCGAGCGTCGGTGCAACGTCGAGCACCGCCAGGCGTCGAACCAGGTCCGCATGATCGACCGCCAACCGGTGCGCCACCCGAGCGCCGCGGTCGTGGGCAAGGATGTCGAACCGCTCGTGTCCCAAGGTCTGCATCACGCGAACCATGTCGCGCGCCATGGTTCGCTTGCTGTAGTTCGCATGCTCGGCGTCACCCGAAGGCTTGGCCGAATCGCCGTAGCCGCGCAGGTCGGCCAGCACCAGCGTGAACCGGCTGGACAGTTGAGGCGCCACCTTGTGCCAGATCGCGTGTGTCTGTGGATGGCCGTGCAACAGCAGCAGCGGCCGCCCCTGGCCGCCGCTGCGCACCCGGATCGTCACACCAGGCTCGACCTCGATGTCGCGTCCGGGCCAGTCGGGATAGAGCGCGTCGAGCCCGGAGGTCATCGCCCGTCCTCGTCGGATGGATCGAGGCCGACAGCACGGACCCGACGCATGGGCTCGGCTGCGCAACTGCAGCGGTGGGCTGAAACAGGCATGGGCATGGAGGCTCCTGCAGGGCGATGAAGGATGGTAGCCGGCTCGCGGTGCATCGGCTTTGTCCGACAGCGACCCCTCCCTGCAACCTACATCGCCGTCCAGGACAGGGGCTTACAACTGCTGACAGTGATCGATCATCAAATCCCAAGAGGTGGCGGGATGGGCCATGCAGTCATAAGGTCTTCATCCGGCGGCATTGCGGGACCCGGCCCGGCCATGCCGTGTCCGGACATCGACACGCCGCCGCCGCGCGCCGCGCTGGACGAGCGGCAGCGTCGCTGCAACCAATTGCTTGCCGACGTCGCACGAGGCGACAGGGATTCGTTCCGCAGCTTGTATGCGCTGACCAGCGCGATGCTCTTCGCTGTGGTGCGACGCACAGTCTGGCACCGGGGAGAAGCCGAGGACGTGATGCAGGAGGTCTACCTCAAGGTCTGGCGCCACGCAGGGGCCTTCGACCCGTTGCAGTCACATGCACTGACCTGGATGGGGCGGGTTGCCCGCAACCATGCGATCGATCACCTGCGACGCCAGGCCACCCGCCCGGTCATCACGCCCGATTCGCTGCATGGCGAAGCGACCGACAGCGCGGATGCGGCGATCGACGCGGCGCCGCGTCCGGACGAGTGGCTCGAACTCGAGCAGCAGCGCCAGCGCATCGATGGACTGCTCGCGACCCTCAGCGGTATCCAGCGGCAGGTCCTGACGATGGCATTCCGCGAGGGGCGCAGCCAGTCCGACATCGCGGCCCAGCTCGGTGCGCCGATCGGCAGCGTGAAGAGCTGGATGCGGCGTGCACTGCAGCAACTCAAACGATCGATCGATGACGGCGAACAGGGGCGCCATGGCAGCGATGCCTGATGCATCGATCCCCGATCCGCAGGATCTCGCGCGCCGGCCTCGGCACCGGCAGGCATTGGCCATCGTGCAGGCGACGTTCAACGCCTGGGTCGAAGACCGGGCGCCGAGCATGGGGGCTGCCCTCGCCTACTACACCCTGTTCTCGATCGCGCCGCTGCTGCTGATCGTCATCTCGCTGGCCGGGTTGTGGTTCGGCCCGGAAGCCGCGCGTGGCGAGATCTTCGGCCAGCTGCAGGGCCTGGTCGGGCCGTCCGGAGCAGCGGCGATCCAGGGATTGCTCGAAAGCGTCAACAAGCCGGCCGGCGGCATCGTCGGCACGCTGATTGGTCTGGTCCTGATGCTCGTCGGTGCCACCACCGTCTTCGCCGAACTGCAGGATTCACTCGACCGTGTCTGGCGCGCGCCACCGCGCGTGGGCAGCGGCCTCTGGAAACTCCTGCGGACGCGCCTGTTGTCATTCGGCCTGATCCTGGGCATCGGTTTCCTGATGATCGTGTCGCTGCTGTTGAGTGCGCTGCTGGCGGCGATCGAGGGCTGGTGGGCGCCGCGCCTGGTGGGCTGGGAGGTGGTGCTGCAGGTCGTCAACCAGCTGGTCGGATTCCTGATGGTGACGCTGATGTTCGCGATGATCTACAAGCTGATGCCGCGTGCCCACATCGAGTGGCGCGATGTCGCGATCGGCTCGCTGGTGACCGCCGCGCTGTTCACCATCGGCAAGTTCCTGATCGGTCTCTACATCGGCACCAGCGGGGTCAGCTCGGGGTTCGGAGCAGCCGGTTCGCTGGTGGCGCTGCTGGTCTGGGTGTACTACTCGGCGCAGATCTTCCTGCTCGGCGCCGAGTTCACCTGGGTGTATGCGCATTCGATCGGCTCGCGTCGCCACCACCGTCATCGGATCCCTGCCGCGGCCACGACATGACTGCGCACGGTCACCCCGCGCAGGCGGTGCCTGCCCGGCTGATTCCGAAAAAAAGAAGCGCGCCCGAGGCGCGCCTTGCCGACGGCGATGTCAGACCGCCGACTAGCGTGGAAGTGGCTGGATGACGACCGGCGGCCCGATCTTGACTTCGGTGATCTCCTTCACCACCGCCCCTCCTTCGACGCTGCCCGAGCGCTCGCCCTGGCCCAGCGACATGCGCTGGCAGGCTTCCCGATCCTGCGCGGGCACGCGCTCGCAACGGGCCAGCCGGTTGCTGATCAGCTCGTCGGCGCTGCGGCTCGCATCCGGGTTGCGACGAGACTCGGCCAGTGCATTGGTCGCTTCCCTGAGACAGGTCGCCCGGTCCTGGTGCGAACTGCCGTCGATGCAGGCCGCGCGCTCGCGCTGGTAACGTGCCTGGGCAGATTCGGGAGGGGCCGACTGTGCGGCGCTGCCGAAGGCAAGGCCTGCGGCCAGCAGACCGGAAGAGATCCGGGTGGCGAGGGTCAGTCTGGGGTTCATGGCAGTCTCCTGTTGGCAGCACGGACCGGACCGTGCGGGTTGAATCGGTAGGCCTCAGCCGCGATCCGGCAGAACCGCCTGATCGGCAATGCGCACGCGCTGTCCGACGACGAGCTTCGGAAGGTCGTCGAGCATGACCACCTGCTGGGTTCCGGCGTTCAACCGAACCACGATTTCATAGCGCTGCCTCGGTCCGCCCGGCGGTGCCGGCGACACGGTGCTGCCCTCGGTGGTCGCGCGCTCGAGGACGCGCTGCGGCAAGGCGGCCAGCGGCGGCGATTCGCCTTCGACAATGACGCGGTTGATCGCGATGACGGTCCCGCAGGTGTTGCACGGCGGGCCGGCTGCTGTACCACCGGCTGGTGCAGCCGCCGGCGTGACCGCAGGCTGCGCATGCACCACGGCAACGGTCAACAGCGGCAAGACCAGCAGCACCGCCCCGTGACGTCGAAGCGCCCGCGAGATGCGGTCACGGAGGTCATGCGAGCGGGTGACGGCGGACATGGTGCAGCGTTGACGGTCAATGAATGGCCATGGTCGGCCGACCGTTTCCGATCGCCCATCGGCTGGCAGCGGATCGCACGGTAGGACGGCCCCTACAGTGGGAGCCGTCGCCCAACCGGGCCAGCTGGGTACCGCTGGAACGGACCCTCGGCCCGCCGGCGTCCTACAAGCGGCAGCGGCGCACACTGATCGTCGCCGACCGGGGCCGGGCCTACCCTGGTGGTGATCGATCCGCCGCAAGGCGACATGTGGCCACCGAGCCCGCCAACGTCACCAACCAAGGAGCAGACATGAACTGGGACCGCATCGAAGGCAATTGGAAGCAGATCAAGGGCAAGGCCAAAGTGCAGTGGGGCAAGCTGACCGACGACGATCTCGACGTCGTCGCCGGCAATCGGCAGCAACTCGCCGGCAAGATCCAGGAGCGCTATGGCGTACAGAAGGACGAGGCTGAGCGCCAGCTCGACAGCTGGCAGCAGTCGGCCGACGACAAGTGGTTCACCTGACACCGCGTCGGGTTGATGATCGGACCGGTGCCGGCACGTGAGTGCCGGCACCATCGGAACCACGACTCGAAACCAAAGGATTTGCACATGTCCCGTTCCCACCCGCTCCCACTGACAGCCGCACGGGTTGTTGCTGCCGCAGCCACCGTGTGGTTGCTGACCGGCTGCGGCGAAACCCCGGGGGAGCGCACGGTCGGCCAGCAGATCGACGCTGCCATTGCCACGGGTGAGCAGAAGTCCGCATCCGCCCGGAGCGGGATCCGCCAGGAAGTTGCCGAAGCACGCGACGATGTCAGTCAGGCATCGACCGACCTGAGGCGGCGAGCGGCCGCTGCCGCCGACAGCGTCGCCGACAAGGTAGAGGATGCAACCATCACCGCTTCGGTCAATGCCGAACTGGCCAAGGATGCCGACCTGAGCGCGCTCAAGATCGACGTCGACACGGTCGATGGCAAGGTGATGCTGCAGGGAACGGCGCCGAATTCCGAAGCCCGCGAACGCGCCAGCCGGCTGGCAGCCAATGTCCAGGGCGTGACCCGCGTGGACAATCGACTTCAGGTCCGCAGCTGATCACCCTCATACCGATGCCATGACGCCTTTTCACTGCTCCAGCTGCGCCACCACGGTCTACTTCGAGAATACCCATTGCACCGAGTGCAATGCGGTGCTCGGCTATGTGCCGTCCGAGCGCAGCATCGTCGCCTTCGACCCCGCCACCAGCAGCGATGACGGCACCGCGGGTGCAGCGCCCGTCGGCTGGCTGCGTCTCGGAACCGGCGGCCAGATGCGGCTGCGCCCGTGCAGCAATCGCACGCAGCACGACATCTGCAACTGGATGCTGGACGACGGCGATGCCGGCAATCTGTGCATCAGCTGCCGACTGACCGAAGTGATCCCGTCGCTCGACAACCCGGCCAACCTCGGTTACTGGGCGGCAATCGAGCGCGCCAAGCGGCGTCTGGTCTACACGCTGATCGACATCGGCCTGACACCGGTTCCCAAGACCGGGCCCGACGACAAGCGCGGCCTCGCCTTCCACCTGCTCGAATCACTGCCCGACGGACCACCGGTCCTGACCGGACACGACGACGGCCTGATCACACTGAACATTGCCGAAGCGGACGATGTATTTCGCGAGCAGGCGCGGGTGTCGATGCACGAACCGGTCCGCACCCTGCTCGGGCACCTGCGGCATGAAGTCAGCCACTACCTTCAGCAGCGCTACATCACTGGCACCGACGCCGAGGAGCGCTGCCGCGAAGTCTTCGGTGATGAACGCGCCGACTATTCGCAGGCCTTGAAGCGGCACTATGAAGTCGGGGCACCGGCCGACTGGTCGAATCACTTCGTGAGTGAATATGCCAGCAGCCATCCCTGGGAAGACTGGGCCGAGACCTGTGCTCATTACCTGCTCGTCATCGACGCCGTCCAGACTGCCTCGAGCTGGGGACTGCGGCTGGACGGCCACGCGCAGACCCGGCCGAGCTCGACCGATGCACAGGATGTACCGCTCGAGGACCTGGTGCTCGGACACTGGCTGCCGGTCGCGCAGTTCCTGAATGCGATGAACCGCAGCCTCGGTCTGCCGGACAGCTATCCCTTCCTGCTGCCGCCGGAGGTGCTTGCCAAGATGAGCGCAGTGCAGCTGCTGCTGGCCCAGGCGGTGGCGGCGGAAGCCGCTGCGCAACCCGCGCAGGCGGAGCCCGTCGGCGAGCAGCCCGATCTCGGCGCACCGCGCGCCGTCTCCGCCCTGCCGGCGACGGCCGCCTGAAGCACGAGGTGCGTCACCCGTCGGCCGCCTTCCGGCGACGCCCGGCGGGCGATCTGCGCGTTCGTCGACGGCGGTGGATATCGGCCGGCCGGTGTCGCCGGTCGACAATCGGTGGATGAGCCGTCTCCGAGCCACCGTCCCGTCTGCCGCCTGGCGCTGCTGCATCACCCTGGCTGCCCTGGTCGGATTGTGCGCAACGCTGCACGCCGAAGAAGTCGTTGCGCGCGTGGTACGGGTGCTTGACGGTGACAGCGTGCGGATGCAAAACGACGGGCGCCGCATGGAACTGCGACTGGCCGGCATCGATGCGCCCGAGCGGCAGCAGCGCCACGGCGCCGGCGCACGCGCCGCATTGCGCACCTGCGTGGCCGGACAGGTCGCGCGCGTCGAGGTGACGGGAATCGATCGCCACGGGCGCACCCTCGGCCGCCTCATGGCCGGTCGGCGCGATTGCGGTCTGGAGCAGTTGCGCGCCGGCCTGGCCTGGCACTACCGCGCCTATGCCGACGAGCAGCCGGGAGCGGTTCGGCGCGCTTACGCCGCTGCCGAACGGGAGGCACGACAGCGCGGCATCGGACTGTGGGCGGATCCGGCACCGATTGCACCCTGGGAGTGGCGCCGCTCGCACGGACGGGCAGCGCGGGCACAGCCGCGCTGAGCGGTCCGCCGATCAGGCGGTCGCGCGCAAACGCGTTGCCAGCAGTCCCCTGCAGGCCGCGGCCCATTGACGCCACGCCGGCCGTCGGAGTTCGCACTTGGGCGTCCAGGCATGGATATTCGAGACCTCGATGCCCGGCATCGCGCCGTCCCACTCATGCCCCTGCACGACATGCCAGTCGCGACCCAGGCGGACCGCCCCGTCGCGGTCGAACAGCACCACCATCGAACCCGCGACCAGCGGTTCAGTCAGGCGCCGGAACCCCTCGCTGCGCAGCAGCACGCCGGCTTGCACGTCGTCCAGACCGTCGAGCAGGTCGGCCAGCAGGCGGGCCAGTTCGGCGCTGTCGCTGACCGCCTGATCGACCGGTGCGAGCGGATGGATGCTGCCGTTGTGCATCAGCAGCATCCCGTCGCGCACCCGGTACGGATGCGTCATCTGCTGGTTGACGGCACCGTAGGTGGCACGCCGCAGGTGCAGGTACACCTCGAGGTCGAGCGCCAGCCCCGCGTTGTATTCGACCAGTTCAGCCAGTGCCATCCCGCGTGCCGACTCGACCTGCCCCGCCCGGACGTTGAACGCGCCCCAGCCATGCGCATTGCGCTGCCAGACATGCTCGAGGAAGTCGGCCGGAATGCGGCGTCCGGCGGGCTTGCGGATGATCAGGCACATTCGCACGCCTCCGCTGCGCTGCTGCGCCAGGGTGGCAGGACGGCGCCGCTGCAGGCGGCGGTCGAAGCGCGGATACTGTTCATGGATGCTCACTATGGCGCGGCGCCCGGGCCGCAAGCAAGTTCGATACCTCCGGCATGACGAGCCGGCGTGCATGCCGTTGCGGCACGGCAACATCAACGCCTGAGCCGGTGTTCCGGCTGACACAGCGCGCCCGGGCGGGCTTGTCTGCTACCTTCGGCCCCCGGAACCCTGAGGAGCGAATCGCGTGACCCTGTTGATCCAAGGCCTGCAGGCCCTGACCGAGACCCAGTTGAGGGGCATGCGGCGCGGCATCGAGAAGGAAAGCCTGCGCGTGCTGGCAGGTGGCGAACTTGCGTCGACGCCCCATCCCCGGGCACTTGGCGCGGCGCTGACCCATCCGAGCATCACCACCGATTTCAGCGAATCGCAGCTCGAACTCGTCACCGGCGTGCATCCTCAGGCCCAGCAGGCGATCGACCAGCTGACCGAGATCCACCAATATCGTCTACCGTGTCCTCGCACGCCGGCGACGAGCGACTGTGGGTGTCGAGCATGCCGTGCAAGTCTGCCGGCCGACGACGCGATCCCGATCGGCCAGCTACGGCAGCTCCAACGTCGGCCAGGCGAAGAGCGTCTACCGCACCGGCCTCGGCTACCGCTACGGCCGGCGCATGCAGACGATCTCCGGCATCCACTACAACTGGTCGCTGCCGGGAGTCTCGAATGACGGCTACTTTGCGCTGATCCGCAATTTCCGGCGTCGCTCGTTCCTGCTGCTGTACCTGTTCGGCGCATCGCCGGCGGTCTGCCCCGATTTCGTGCGCGACCAGCCGCACGGACTGCAGCCGCTCGGCGTCGCAGACCCTGTACCTGCCGCACGCGACCTCGCTGCGCATGGGCCGCCTCGGCTACCAGAGCGAGGCGCAGTCGTCGCTCGCGGTCAGCTACAACAGCCTCGCCGGCTACGGCGCCTCGCTGCACGACGCGCTGACGCGCAGCTATCCGCCGTACGAGGCGATCGGCATCACCGGCCCGGACGGCAGCTACCGGCAGCTCGCGACCAGCCTGCTGCAGATCGAGAACGAGTTCTACGGCACGATCCGTCCGAAGCGGGTGATCTTCCCCGGCGAGCGGCCGCTGCACGCGCTGCGCGAGCGCGGCGTCGAATATGTCGAGGTGCGCTGCATGGACCTCGACCCGTTCGAGCCGGTCGGCATCTCGGCCAGCACGGCTCGTTTTCTCGACATGTTCCTGCTGCACTGCCTGCTCAGCGAAAGCCCGCCCGACACACCGGAGGAAATCGCGGCGCTCGGGCGCAACCAGCACCACACCGCCACCCACGGGCGCGAGCCGGGCTGCTGCTCGAGCGCAACAACCTGCAGGCAGCCGCTCGACGACTGGGCCGACGAACTGATGTCTGAATTCGATCCGATTGCGCGAGGCGCTCGACGCGCTCGACGGCGGCGAGCTGTACCAGGTCGCGCTCGAACAGGCGCGCCAGGCGGTGCGCGAGCCCGCAGCGGCTGCCGTCGGCACGCGTGATCGCAGCGATCGAGGGCGAGCCCGACGGCAGCCACAACCGCTTCACCGATCAGCGCTCGGCGCTGGCACGCGACGCGATGATCGACCGCTGCCGTGGTCAACGGAGCAGCAGCAGCGGTACGAGGCGCTGGCGCGCAGATCGGTGGCCGACCAGCACCAGATCGAGGCGATGGACAGCATGCCGTTCGAGCTGTACCGCCAGGAATACCTGGCGCCGCACCGGCTCGGCACCGCGCCGGGCTGACACCGGCAGACCTCAGCTGCTGGGCGCGCCGCCGGCAGGGCGGGTGCGGAACATCGTCGTCGAATCGGCATCATCGGCGCACCCGGCATGCGCGGCACCGATCAGCTGCAGGGTCAGGATGTCGGCGACGCGGATGCGTGAACCTGCCTGCACCGGCACGTCGTGGCCGCGTCCGACCATCACCCCGTCGACCTCGGTGCCGTTGTCCGACAGCGCCCGCAGCTGCAGTCCGTCGGCCAGCCGGCGCAGCTCGAAGTGCCAGCGGCTGATCAGTCGCGCCGCTGCCGGATCGGGATGCGTCAGCACGACATCGTTGGCGCGCACGCCCTCGTGCTCGGCCAGCCGTCCGAATGCGACGATATCCTGCTGCGGCAGCGCGAGTTCCTCGCCGGTCTCCTCGATGCGCAGGCGGCGCGGAAACGCGTCGGATCGCGCCAGTCGAGCGACCAGCAGTTCGACCGGCTGCGGCCACGCCCTTCAGCGGCAGCGCGCCGAGCGCGCGGCAGCACAGCCGCCCGCTGCGCCCGAGCTCCTGGAAGGCCGCGCGCGTCAGACGGATCTCGCCGGGCTCGCGCCGACGCGGCCACGCGCGCGCACAGATTGACCGCATCGCCGCTGACGATGACGCCGTCGCTCAGCACCGATCCCCAGTGCAGGCCGACGCGCACCTGCAACTGGTGCTGGCCGGCCGCGCCCGGCGTTGCTGGCGGCGATCTGGCGCTGAAAGTCGATCACCGCGCCGAGCGCCGGATCGGCCGCAGCGAAGCAGCAGAAGACGCCGTCGCCGGCGGTTTCCACCACGCGTCCGCCGGCCGCTGACCGCCGCGCTGCCGAGCAGGTCGAGGTGCAGCTGCTGCAGCTGCCGCCCGGCGGCATCGCCGAAGCGCTCGAAATACGGCGTCGATGCGACGATGTCGGAAAAAACCAGCAGCATCTGGCGTTCGAAGCGGCGCGTCAGCTCCTGCTGCAGCTGGTTCTGCAGCCGGATGATGTCGGTCATCGTCAGCGCACCGAGATCAGGCAGGGTCATCGCGGTCGACCGTTTTCGAAGCGGATCCTGCTGCCGGTTTAACACACCCGGCGGATGCCTGACTCGGCACGGCGGCGGACGCGGCAGCAGCGAACCGCTCGTAGGCGATCGAGTTCTTGCCCGACTTCTTGACGCTGTACATCAGTCGCGTCGGCACGCGCCAACGCATCGTCGGCCGACGGCAGCGGCGACTCGAACACCGCCACGCCGATGCTGAAGCCGATCGGCCAGCGATGCCGCGCCGCCAGGGCCAGCAGTTCGGCGCGTATTTTCGGGAAGAAGGTCTGCGCGCCGGCCAGGTCGGTCTGCGGCAGCACCAGCACGAACTCGTCGCCGCCAACCCGCCCGATGGCATCGGTGGCGCGCATGCGGCCATCGAGCGTCGCGCCGACCGCCACCAGCACCCGGTCGCCGGTGCGATGACCGAGGGTGTCGTTGACGAGCTTGAAATCGTCGATGTCGAGAAAGCCGACCGTCACCGAACCACCCCCTCGCTGCGCCAGCCGCGCTGCCGATTCGTAGTGCTGCGCGAGCGCGCGTGCGTTGAACAGGCCGGTCAGCGCATCGTGGCGGGCCAGCGAGCGCTGGGTATCGAGCGCCTCACGCAGCCGCGCCAGCAGGTGTGCCACGACCAGAAGAAAACCGAGCCGCACGCCCGAATTCCAGAACGACACCCACGCCCGGGCTGGTTGCGGGCCGGCGATCAGGTCCACGCAGAGCCAGGCGATCGCCGCCAGCAGGCACATCAGGTAGCCGAGCCGCGCCTGTGCGTACCAGCTGGCCAGCGAAACCGGCAGCAGAAACAGGATCGACAGCGAGACCGCATGTGCGACCCAGGCGTCCAGCGCTGCGATCGCCAGCAGCCAAAGCAGGGCCAGGGCCGCGATCTGCGGCGGCGATCGGGCCAGGAGAAATTGGTGAAACGGCTGCACCGGATGGAGCCGGGCCCGACCGTCGGACCCGATGGCTGCGCGCTGCTGGGAGTAGCCGGTGATTGTCGACCCCGCGGCGATGCCCGCATAGCAGGGACTGCCCGCAGCCGCCAGGAGCGCGGGCGTCGCGCTCAGTGGCGATTCAGCCGCCGATCACCCCGCAGGCGACCCGGGCGCCGCCCCCTCCAAGCGCTTCCGGCTGGTCCGAATGATTGTCGCCGCCAGCGTGGACCATCAGCGAGCGGTTGCGGATATCGGACAGCTTCAGACGCGTCGCCAGCACCGGATTGGTCGCGCTGCCATCAGCCGCGACATGCAGACCCGGCAGGTCGCCCAGGTGACCGTCACCCCACGGCAGGCCGTGCTTCCTGGTGTTGCCGGTGTCCAGATGCCCGCCGGCGCCAAGGGCAGCGACCGGCTTGCCGTCGCGCATGGCCGGCGCGCAACTCGGATTCTCGTGCACATGGAAGCCGTGCAGCCCGGGGGCGAGCCCCTTCATCACCGGGTGGAAAGCCAGGCCGTGCGGTGTCTCGAAGATGCGCACCGTCCCGACCGGCGCGCCGGGTCCATCCGGACCGGCCACACTCATGGAGACCGTCACGTCGGCAGCATGGGCCGCGGTCGCGAACGTCAGGGCAGCAAGGGCAGCAAGGGCGGGCATGGCATTCATCAGGTCTTCCTTTCTCCAGATGGGAACGGGGTACGCATTGGCAGGCAGCGGCAATCTCCGTGCCGGATCCGTTACGCAGCGGGCGGCGGCATGGATGCGCTCATGGTGCAGGCGTCCCCGGCCTGCCGCGCCGCCGCCGCTGCGCGTGCCCGACAAGCCAGCGCGCTCCGAACCAGGCGGCGGCGAACGGAACGATGCCGCTGGCCGCCGCCAGCGCCAGCAACAGCGGGACGACCTCGAGCGTGCCGGCGCGGGTCGAGACGACCAGGCTCAGCAGCCCGAGCCAGATGCCGAAAGCGGGCCCGATCGCGGCCGCAGACTGGCCGCGCCACCCGGCCACCGCCCCGGCAACCAGGCCACCGGCAAGGGCGATCAGGGCGAGCAGCGGGAGCACATCGGCAGCGCTGGTCTGCGCCTGCGCCGGCGTCACCACCAGCAGCAGCAGCAATGCCGGTGACGGATGCCGGCCAGCCGGCGCGGCGCTTCGGTTTTCATCCATCGGCGCCCTCCCGGTCTGCCAGACCGGGGGCAGTTCGGCGTGGCGGCCAGCGCCACCAGCTGGCGGCCACCAACCCGGCAAAGGCGGTGTAGGCCAAGGCAAACAGCCAGGCCGGGGCGTCGTAGAACAGCAGGCGACCGACCCAGTGTTCGATCAAGCCGCCCCGATAACCGCTGCCGGCGAGCGCCTGCTCGCGCAGCCAGACCTCCAGCCGCGTCAGCGGACAGGTTGCGCCGAGCCACGACTGCAGCACGACGAAGCCGATTGCGCCGAGGTGCCCGATCCGGAACGGCCACCGATTCACCCAGCGCCAGCCGCGCTGGTTGCCGAGCACCACCGCGGGCAGGCCACCGACGACGAAGACGACCACGGCCAGATGCAGCACCAGCACCGCATCGGCAAGCCCGGCATAGGTGGCAGCCGACATCGTCAGGCGCGCAGCAGCGTGCGTCCGAGCATGTAGAGCCCGAGCCCGATCAGGCCGACGAAGAACCAGCGCCGAAAGGTCTCGGCCGCGATTCGGCTGCGCACCCGCTGGCCTATCCACATGCCGACGACGGCAGCCGCGACGGCGGCCAGCGAACCGGCGCCACTCAGACCGAACAGCCCGCCGGCCAGTCCGAGCGCCAGCGCGAGTCCGATCGTCGCCACCGTGAACGACAGACCGAGCGCCTGGATCAGCTCGTCCTTGGCCAGACCGAGCGAATTGAGATACGGGACCAGCGGGAAGACAAACACCCCGGTCGCACCGGTGACCAGCCCGGTCGCCAGACCGACCAGTGGCGCCGCGATCGGCTGTGCACGTGCCGGCACCAAGAAGCGCACGCCAGCCAGTCCGATTGCGCCGTAGACGACCAGCACCACACCGAGCGCTGCGCCGGCGAGGCCCGCGCTGGCTCCGGTGAGCACGCCGATGCTCGCCAGCGTGCCGCCGACCATGGCGATCAGCAGCGTGGCGAGTCGACGCAGCAACGACCGCAGACAGGGGCCGTCGAAGGCTTGCCACAGATTGGTCGCGAGCGACGGCGCGATCAGCAGCGCCGCTGCCGTGGCGGGCGGCATGGCCAGGCTGAGCAATCCAATGGCGACCGTCGGCAAGCCCATGCCAACCACACCCTTGACGAAGCCGGCGGCGGCGAATGCCACGCCGACCAACACGATGCCGGAGGTTGCCAGGCTCATCCGCGGCGCAGGCGCATCAACCGCGCTGCAAGCCGAGCAGCGCAAGAGCGAGCGCGGCCAGCGCCACCAACGCCAGCCCGATGCAGGCGCGGCCCAACCACTGGGTACGCGCCTGGTTGCTCTCGACGCGCGCGATCAATTCGGTGTTCTGTTCCGCCAGCGCCTTGATCAGTTCGGACGATGCGAGCATCTGCTGCTCGAGCCGCTCGGCGGCCCCGCGCAGTTCGGCGATCTGGGCCGCCAGCGGCATGGCGGTGTCGGCGTCCGCGGCGCCGGGTTCGGGACGACCGTCGGGCGTGGTCCGGGAACCGACGGCCTTCCACAGCCTCTTCGCACCCTCAGCCACCACCGGTGCATTGCTGATCACCGTCGACCAGGGGACGCTCTTGAGTACCGTGAACCAACCGATCATCCCGGGATGCTCCTGCAGTGTGCTTGCCTGAATGCTGCAGTTTGCCTGCAAAGTGCGGAGGCCGGTCAGCCAGGCTGCTTTCGATCCGGATAGCCGGTCACGGCGGCCAGCGAAGACGGAGCCGTGCCCTTGGCCTGGCGAACCACGCTCAGCGAGCCATCGGTCTCGAGGACCACCGCCTCGACCTCGTCGGGCGCGGCCGCACCGGCACCGCGCAGGGCGGCGTGCATCTCATCCTCGGTCATCCGCGCCACGCGCATCGCGTCGGGCAGCAGCCGACCCTGGTACAGCAGCAGCGTCGGCTCGCCGGTCACGAGCGATCGCAGGCGACGCGAACGCACGCTCGCCCAGGTGACGACGAATTGCATCGAGATCAGCAGCAGCAGCGCAAGGGCACCCTGGGCCAGCGTGACATCCTTGCTGAGCAGGATGGTTGCCAGTGTCGATCCGAGCGCCACCGTGACGACCAGGTCGAATGCATTCATCTTCGACAGCGTGCGCTTGCCGGACAGGCGCAGAAAGAGCACCAGCAGGCTGTACGCCAACACACCGATGACCAGCGTTCGCAGGAGCTTGTCCCAGGTGTCGAAGAAGAGGTGGTCCATGGGGGGTCGGTGCGCGAGGCTGCAAGCTGAAGGGGTCCGTGCGAGTCGACCGAGCGCGGGAGAGTTCATCGAAACGACAAGCCGCCACCAGGCGGCGACCCCGGTCGGCTAGCCGAGGACAGCCGGATTCATCTGCCAGGTCGTCCACGTCAGTGCCGCTGCGAACAGCACCCAGCCCAGATAAGGGACCAGGAGGAGTGCCGAGATCGCGCTGTGGCGACGGAAACGGTGGATCGTGAGCAGGATCAGCACGGCCAGCAACACCACTTCGGCGAAGGCCCAGCCGCCCTGGCGCCAGACGAAAAAGAGCCAGGTCCAGAGCGCGTTTGCCGCCAGCTGCACCAGATAGACAGTCAGCGCGGGAACGGCTGCGCGCCAGTCTGCCCGGCTGCGCCAGACCAGCCACGCCGCAAGTCCCATCGCCAGGTACAGAGCACCCCAGACCGGACCGAACAGCCAGCCCGGCGGCGCCCACGCGGGGCGCGCCAGATCAGCATAAAAGGATCCGGCCTGCGACGATGCAGCGGCACCGAGCGCGGCCGCCGCGAACGTCACCAGCAGCCAGCCTGCGAGCCCGGCCAGCTGCCAGGCGAGCGGGCGCGGCGATGCCAGAGCGCCGTGCATCAGTGCTGCAGCGGCCGTCGGCTACGACGCGTCGAACGCGCGGCGCATCCGGACGACGGACCGACGGCCGCTGGACAGTCGTTCAACGCTTCTGCGACGGGTTGACCGACTGGTGCAGGTCTTCCTTCACCGTGCTCGATGAATTGCCACCACCGCCAGCACCGGACTGATTCTGCGACGGCGTTCCCTGCTGCGAACCGCCCGACTGCGACTGGCTCTGCTGGCGATCACCGCCCGGGCTCTGCGACTGCTGGCCGCTGCCGGACTGGCCTTGCTGACCACCGCCCTGGCTCTGCGAGGGCTGCCCGCCCTGCGACTGCTGGCCGCTGCCCGACTGGCTCTGCTGATGACCGCCGCCCTGGCTCTGCGACTGTTGCCCACCCTGCGACCGCTGCCCGCCACCGGACTGGCTCTGCTGACCGCCGCCCTGGCTCTGAGACTGCTGACCGCCCTGCGACTGCTGGCCGCTGCCGGAGCCGCCCTGCTCCTGCTGCCCCTGGCCGCCGAGCGGGCTCTTGACCTGCTGGCCCGGCGAGCCATCGCTGCGCGACATCGACTGGTCGCGTGCGTCGACGCGCTGTGCCGATTCCTTGGCCGAAGCCCGATCCTGTTCGTTTTCCATGGTGTATCTCCTTGGGTGCGAATGACGATCACCGCTGTCTGTGCGCCTGACCGTCGGGACAGGGTAGGCCCGGCACCCGAGCCGGCCAATCGCCGGCGCGGCCGAGTTGGCGTCGGCGGTGTCCTACCGCCCGGCTTGCCGGCCGGGCTATGCTGAAGCGCCCCCGTCTCTGCCGCATCCGCCATGCCCCCTGCCCCATCCCGGATCGACTTCCTGGCGCCGGTCGCCGAGGTGGCCCGCGCCCTGGTGGGCGCCTGTGTCACGGTGGACGGGGTCGGCGGACGGATCGTCGAGGTCGAGGCCTACGACGGCATCGATCCGGCCTCGCATGCCCACGCCGGTCCGACGCCGCGCAACGCCAGCATGTTCGGCCCGCCCGGTCACCTCTACGTGTATCGCTCGTACGGCATCCACTGGTGCATGAACTTCGTCTGCGCCGAGCGGGGGCATGGCGCCGGCGTGCTGATTCGCGCGCTCGAGCCGGTGCATGGCATCGACCGGATGCGCGTGCGACGTGGCCTCGACGAACTGCGTCTGCTGTGTGCCGGCCCAGGCCGGCTTTGCCAGGCCCTCGGCATCGACCGGCGCCATGACGGCTGCGCGCTCGACGCCGCGCCCTTCCGGCTCGAGCCGGCGACCGGTGAGGTCGACGTGGTGACCGGACCGCGCATCGGCATCAGCAAGGCGGTCGACGTCCCGTGGCGATTCGGACTCGCACGCTCGCGCTTTCTGAGCCGTCCGTTTCCGGCCCACCCGCCACGCCACGCTGCGGGCGTCGGCGCACGCGCCACCACGGCAGCGCCGGCCGCAAGCCTGACCCGGTCGCCGAGGCTATGCTGGCGGCCTGATCCACCTCCCAGGAGTCCGACCCCGATGCAGTCCGCCTACAGCGCCAACCCGCCCACACGCGCCGAAGTCGACGCCCTGACTGGCGCCACCGTGCTCGAATTCGGCACCGACTGGTGCGGCTGGTGCCGTGGCGCGCAAGCTGCGATCACGTCCGCGCTGGCCGAGCGTCCTGGCATCCGGCACCTCAAGGTCGAGGACGGTCCGGGACGCCCGCTCGGCCGCTCGTTCAAGGTCAAGCTGTGGCCGACACTCGTCTTCATGAAGAACGGGCAGGAGCTTGCCCGCCTGGTGCGTCCGCAGGAGGCACGCCCGATCGCCGACGCACTGGCGCTCATCGACGGCTGAGGTCCGATGACGGCGCCGGCACCACGCACGCGGGGACGGCGCCCGATCAACCCGCCAGCACGATCGTCAGCAGTGCCGATGCATCGGCAACCGCGCGCAAGGCACGCTCGGACTGTCCCGGAAGGTAGAGCAGCTGACCCGCCGCGAGCTCGGTGACGGTGCCGTCGCAGCTGACCTCGATGCGCCCCTCGAGGCACTGCAAGGTGATCTCGCCGGTCAGTTCATGCGCCGGGATCGACCGACCGGCCGGCAGCACCAGCCGGATCACCTCCAGCTGGTCCGACTTGAACAGCGCATGCGACTGGCGACGCGACAGTTCGGAGCCGAATGGCCGGACATCGACCGGCTGGCCGGGGCGAGCGTGGGTCAGCGCCATGGCCGCAGCACCGTCAGCACCGCCTGCAGCCGCGGGCCCATGGCGCGGCAACCCGACTGCGGCCGCACGCAGCGCAGCCTCGCGATCGGGGCGCCCGGCCACTGCGTCGGGTGAGCCCGGTCATGCCACGCGACCGAACCACCAGACCGACAGCCCGGCGGCCAGGACGACCAGCAGCGCACCGACGGCGGCGAGCAGCGCGGTGATCTCGGTCTCCTTCTTCTCGACCGCCAACCGCGTGCCCAGCCCCTGGTAGACCTTCTTCAGGTCGTCGGCGCTGCCGGCGTAGTAGTAGTCGGCGCGCGTCGTGTTGGCGATCTCCTTGAGCGTGTCCTCATCCAGGCGGACCCGCATGCTCCAGCCCTCGAAGCCGATGGTCTCGCCTTCCTTGGTGCCGATGCCGACCGTGTAGACCTTGATGCCACGGTCAGCCGCCATCCGCGCCGCCTCGATCGGATCCGGTCCGGTCGTGCGCTGGCCGTCGGTGAGCAGGATCACCGCCGCCGAGCGATACGAACCCGGCTGCACCGGCACGAAATCCTGCTTCGGCTTCTCGCTCGGATCCGGCGGCATCGCGCGCTGGCCGGTGATCTGGCTCAGGTCGATGCCGGCTTCCGGGAAACAGGGTCGCGAGCGACAGCACGATGCCGCTGCCGATCGCGGTGCCGCGCTGCAGCTGGAAGCGGTCGATCGCCGCAACCACGTCCTCGCGACTGAAGGTCGGCGCCTGCACCACGGCGGCGGTGCCGGCGAAGGAGACGACCGCCAGCCTGCACGTTGCGCGGCAACGCACCGATGAAGGCCTTGGCCGCTTCCTGGGATGCGACCAGCCGGTTCGGCTCGCACATCGGTCGCGCGCATGCTCCCCGACACGTCCATCGCCAGCACGATGGTCTCCTGCTGCAGCGGCAGGCTGATCACCGCCGTCGGTCGCGCCGACGCGACCAGCAGCAGCGCCAACGCGAACAACAGCAGCAGCGGCGGCACATGGCGTCGCCAGGCGCCGCGTCGACCAAGCGCCTCGCGCACCAGCCCGAGGTGGGCAAAGCGCAGCGTGCTCTGCTTGCGCCGCCGCAGCAGCCACAGGTATGCGACGACGAGCAATGGCAGGGTGATCAGGCCCCACAGCATCACCGGCCAGATGAAGCTCACGGGGAGTGTCGGGTTGAGCGGCATGAGCTGGCGGGTGCGTCGGGTTGATCAACGCGCCTGATCTGCGGACCGGCCGGCGGGCGCCCGGTCCAGGGATTCGGATCGATCGGGATGCGCTCCGGCGCCGCGTGATCGCGCCGTCAGCGGCTGCAGGTGCCCGGGAGCGCCGCCGCCGGCGGCGAGCCGGCTGCGCTGCTTGCGCAGGTCGGCAAAGCGCAGGATGGCGTCCAGCAGGTCGTCGTCGGTGGCCAGCTCGAGCGTATCGACGCCGGCACGCCCGAGTGCGCTGCGCAGGTCGTCCTCGCGGCGGCGCGCGGCGGCCGCATAGCGGCGCCGGAAACCGCGGTCCGAGGTGTCGACGACGAGTTCCTCGCCGGTCTCGGCATCGCGCATCGTCAGCAGTCCGATGTCCGGCAGGTCCATCTCGAGCGGGTCGAACAGCCGCACCGCGGTGACGTCGTGACGCAAGGACAGGCGGCCGAGCAGTTCGTGCCAGCCCGGTTCGCTGATGAAATCCGACACCACGAACAGGCTGCTGCGGCGCCGGATCACCCGCTGCGCGGCCTGCAGCAACTGCGCCAGCCGGGTCGCCTGCTGGCGCCGGGCCGGCACCTCGACGCGCCGATCGATGGCCTGCAGCAGCTGCAACACCTGCTGGCGACCGCCGCGCGCCGGCAGCACGGCGTCGACCTGGCTGCCGTAGAGGAGTGCACCGACCCGGTTGCCGTGGCGCGTGAGCAGCCGCGACAGCACGCCGACGAATTCCCGCGCGACGCGTTTCTTGGTGTGTCGCTGCGAGCCGAACTCGACACTGCCGCTCAGGTCGACCAGGAACCATGCGCTCAGCTCGCGGTCTTCGGTGAACTGGCGCACATGCGGCACCTGCAGCCGCGCCGTCACATTCCAGTCGATGTGACGCACGTCGTCGTGGTGCTGGTACTCGCGCAGATCGGCCAGATCCAGGCCGCCGCCGCGCCACAGCGTGCGGTGATTGCCCTGCAGCTGGCCATCCAGGCGGCGCAGCACCGTCCACTCCAGTCGCCTCAGCAGCGCGTCGGAACTTTCGTGATGGTCTGCGTCGAGCATGGGGTTGGCGGTTCAGCTGGCGTGCGCGAGCGGCTTGTCGGGCACCGGAATCTTCTTCAGGATGCGCTGGATCAGCGCATCCGCATCGTGCCCCTCGGCCAGGGCCTCGTAGCTGAGCACCAGCCGATGGCGCAGCACGTCGGGAACCAGCACCGTCATGTCCTCCGGCAGCGCGTAGCTGCGTCCGCGCATGAACGCCAGCGCGCGCGCACCCTCGATCAGCCCGATCGTCGCGCGCGGGCTGGCGCCATAGGTGATGAAGCCGGCCAGCTCGGGCAGCTCGTAGCGACCGGGTCGGCGCGTCGCGCTGACCAGCTTCACCGCGTACTGCATCAGCGACGGGTCGACATACACCTTGCGGCACTCCTGCTGCAACTCAGCCAGCTGGCCCATGCTCGCGACTGCGGCCACCGTCGCCGGGACGCCAGTTACCCGCTGGGCGATCACGAACTCCTCTTCCTCGCTCGGGTAGTCGACCAGCACCTTCATCATGAAGCGGTCGACCTGTGCCTCGGGTAGCGGGTAGGTGCCTTCGGTCTCGATCGGGTTCTGCGTCGCCATGACGAGGAACGGCGTCGGCACCGGGTGCGTTTCGCCGGCGATCGTCACCTGCCGCTCCTGCATCACCTCCAGCAGGGCGCTCTGCACCTTGGCCGGCGCGCGGTTGATCTCGTCGGCCAGCAGCAGGTTGGCGAACACCGGGCCGAGCGAGGTGGCGAATTCGCCGGTCTTGGGGTGGTAGATGCGCGTGCCGACCAGGTCAGCCGGCACCAGGTCGGGCGTGAACTGGATGCGCTTGAAGCTGCCGCGCAGCGTCGATGCCAGCGTGCGAACGGTCAGCGTCTTGGCCAGCCCGGGCACGCCCTCGACCAGCAGATGCCCCTGCGCGAGCACCGCGATCATCACCCGCTCCAGAAAATAATCCTGCCCGACGACCACCCGCTTGACTTCGTACAGCACCTGCTCCATCAGCGAGGTCGCAGCGGTCGGGGCGCTGCCAGAGGCTTCGTTCGGGTTCATGCGCAAAATCCGGAAGTGGGATGGATCGGACGATCAGAACGGCGGCATGCCGGCACCCGCCGCGGCGTTCTCGATCGGCACTGCAAAGCCGATGCCGATGAAGGTGCGCTGGCGCGATGGATTGAGGATCGCCGTCACGATGCCGACCACGGCGCCGTCGCGCGTCACCAGCGGCCCGCCGGAATTGCCCGGATTGGCGGCGGCATCGAACTGGATCAGATTGGTCATGGTCTGGCGGCCGTCGGGCGAATTGAATTCGCGCTTCAGACCGGACACGACGCCCGACGATACCGACGGGCCGATGCCGAACGGATAACCCACCGCCACCACCTCCTCGCCGGGCAGCAGGTCGGCGGTCGAGCGCATCGTTGCCGCGACCAGATCATCGGGGATGCTGCGTGCGCGCAGCACCGCCAGGTCGTTCTCGGGCTGCACGTTGATGACATTCGCATCCGACACGCTGCCGTCGGAGAAGGTGACCTTGATGCGGCGTGCGCCCTGCACGACGTGCAGGTTGGTCAGGATGGTCCCGTTGTCGATGATCACGACGCCGGTACCGATGCCGCGTTCGACCGCACCCTCGGCCTGCCGCGCGTGCGCATCGGCCGGCTTGATCTTTGCACCCGGCGCTGCCGCCTGAGCCGGACCGCCATCGTCGCCCTCGTCGCCCTCGGTCATCAGGCCCAGCACCCGCACCACCGACGGTCGAACCGCCTGGTAGGCCTTGGCAGCCTGGGCCGGCAGCGGCTTCTCGTCGAGCGACTGGCGCACCATGGTGTCGATCTGGCGCGCGCTGTAGACCGGCGGACCGTCCTGCACCCGGCCGCCGAACAGGACCAGGGCCACCAGTCCGAGCATCGCGCCTCCCCACAGCCAGCGCTCGTGACGTGCCGGCCAGTCACGCAGCCGCGCCAGCCGACCGCGGCGCGGCGCAGCGCTCGCCACCGCCGGGGGGCCAACCGGACCGATCGGTCCGGCGACCGACGCGCCAGCCGGCGGGGCCGCCTGGGCGCTACCGGGCGCCGCGGCTCGGCGCGGCGAACGGCTGTACAAAGGGGCTTTCTTCATTGCCGGACTCCCGCGGTTGGGACGGACTGTTCCATCGAGGACTGCTCCCGGTGTGCGCCGTCCTGCATGCACTTGCCGCGAGTCCGACACGGTTGGCACCACAGTATCACGGTCGCCGACTCCCGTCATCCGGTGCGGATTCCCGCCCCCCGGGGTCCGGAAAGCGCAGCGCCACCCCGGTGCACGACGGCGCCGAGGCATGATGCGTGGATGTGGATCGATACCCATTGCCATCTCGATGCAAGCGAATTCGATGCCGACCGGCCGCAGGTCGTCGAACGCGCCCGTGCGGCAGGGATCGGACAGGTCGTGCTGCCGGCGGTCGACGTGCACAACCTGGCCACGGTGCGCGGTCTGGCGCACCATTTCGGCCTCGCCTATGCACTCGGCATCCACCCCCTGTGCGTCGACGCGGCCGCCGACGATGCGCTGGCGACGCTCGACGCCGAGCTGACGCGCCACCGTGATGATCCGCGGCTGGTGGCGGTGGGCGAGATCGGCATCGACCACTTCGTTCCGGGCCTGTCGCGCGAGCGCCAGGAGCATTTCTATGCCGAGCAGCTGGCACTGGCGCGTCGGCATGGATTGCCGGTGATCGTCCACGTGCGGCGCTCGGCCGATACCCTGCTCAAGCACCTGCGCCGCGCTGCCGGCTGCCGCGGCATCGCGCATGCGTTCAACGGCAGTGCGCAGCAGGCGCAGGCGTTCGTCGACCTCGGTTTCAAGCTTGGCTTCGGGGGTGCGATGACATTCGACCGGGCACTGCAGATCCGCCGCCTGGCGCGCTCGCTGCCGGCCACGGCGATCGTGATGGAAACCGACTCTCCCGACATCCCGCCGCACTGGCTGTACCGCACCGCGGCCGAACGCGCAGCCAGCGCGGACGTGCGCCAGGGACGCAACGAGCCCGCGCAGCTGGCACGCATCGGCTGCGAGATGGCACAGCTGCGCGGCACCACGCCGGCGCAGTGGGCCGGGCAGACGTCCGAGAACGCCCGGGCTGCCCTGCCGCGTCTGGGCGCACTGGCGACGGCGGCGCGGCCGACGTGAGCCGCGCCGCACCGCGGCGGCGCCGCATCCGGCTCGAGCCGGCAACCTTGTCCGAGCAGGGCGGCGTGCGCTACCTGCACCTCGGGTCTCCATGGGTCCAGGGCGCCATGCGCATCCGCAGGCCGCAGGCGATCGTGCTCGACTATGTGCAGCGGATGCTGGTCTGGCTGCTGCTGCGGCCCGAGGCCGGCTGCGACGACGTGGCCGCCTGGGCCGAGGTGCGCGCGCTGCAGTACGGCCTCGGCGCGGCCTCGATCACCCGCTTCTGCCACGCGCTCGGCATGCCCACCACCGCGGTCGAGATCAACCCGTCGGTGATCGATGCCTGCCGACTGTGGTTTGCGCTGCCGCAGGACGGCCCGCGCCTGGCGATCATCGAGGCCGACGCCGCCGAGCATGCACGCGATCCGCGCCACGCCGGCAGTGCCGACGTTCTGTGTGTCGACCTGTACGACCACGATGCGGCGGCGCCGGTGCTCGACGGCGCCGACTTCTACCGTGATTGCGCCGCGCTGCTCGCACCGGGCGGGGTGATGACGGTCAACCTGTTCGGCCGTGACGCCAGCTTCGCGCACAGCGCTGCCCGCATCGCCGAGGCCTTCGGTGCCGGCGCGGTGATGAGCCTGCGCCCGACGCGCGAGGGCAACACGATCGTCGTCGCGCTGCGAGACGGCGCCTGGCCGCCGGCGCAGCTGCTGGCCGAGCGCGCTGCACTGGTCGAGGCGCGCACCGGCCTGCCGGCGCGCAAGTGGCTGCGCATGCTGCGCGCGCTGCCCGCGCAGGGGCAGCACGCCGCGGCCGGCGCGCCGATCGCAACCGCCGGAGATTGACCCGCATGCCGAGCCCCGCCCCACCCGCCAGCATCGCCGCCGGAGCCGACGGCGCCGGCGCGCCGCACCGCGGTCTGCTCGACTGGCGCATCCTGCTCAAATGGCTGCGCGTCGACGGCCTGCTGAGCGCCGACGACGCGATGCAGACGGCACGCCGCTTCGCAGCCGGCGACAGCGCCCAGCACCCGCTGGTGCGGCTCGGCAATGCCGGGCTGATGCGTGCCGGCAGCACCCGCCTGCTCGACATCGAAGGCCTGACCGAATGGCTGGCACAACGCAGCGCGCTGCCTTACCTGCGCATCGATCCGCTGAAGGTCGATGTCGGACGGGTCGCCGAAGTGATGTCGATCAGCTATGCCGAACGGCGGCGCGCCTTGCCGATCCAGGTCAGCCTGCGCGAGGTGACGATCGCCACCTGCGAGCCGTTCGACACCGACTGGCTGCCCGAGATCGAGGCGCATACCGGCAAGGGGGTGCGGCTGGTGGTGGCCAGCCCGCCCGAGATCCAGAAGTACACCACCGAGTTCTACACCCTGGCGCGCTCGGTGCGGGCGGCGGTCAAGAGTGGCGAGAGCGCAGCCGCCGCGAGCTTCGAACAGCTGGTCGAACTCGGCCGCACGACCAAACAGCTCGACGCCGACGACCAGGGCGTGGTGCAGGTGGTCGACTGGCTGTGGCAGTACGCCTTCGACCAGCGGGCGAGCGACATCCACCTCGAGCCTAAGCGCGACCTGGCGGCGATCCGCTTCCGCATCGACGGCGTGATGCACACCGTCTACCAGCTGCCGCCGGGGGTGATGAGCGCGATGATCGCGCGCATCAAGCTGTTGGGGCGGATGGATGTGATCGAGCGGCGGCGCCCGCTCGACGGCCGCATCAAGACGCGCAACCCGGCCGGCGAGGAGGTCGAGATGCGGCTGTCGACGCTGCCGACTGCCTTCGGCGAGAAGATGGTGATGCGCATCTTCGATCCGGACACCACCCTCAAGCCGCTCGAGGCACTCGGTTTCGGCACCCACGACGGCCAGCGCTGGGAGCGCCTGGTCGGCCGCGACCACGGCATCGTGCTGGTGACCGGCCCGACCGGCTCGGGCAAGACGACCACGCTGTACGCGACGCTGCGGCGCCTGGCGACCGACGAAGTCAATGTCTGCACGATCGAGGACCCGATCGAGATGATCCAGCCGGCCTTCAACCAGACCCAGGTGCAGGCGTCGATCGACCTCGGGTTCGCCGAAGGGCTGCGCGCACTGATGCGCCAGGATCCCGACGTCATCATGGTGGGCGAGATCCGCGACCTCGAGACGGCCGAAATGGCGATCCAGGCCGCGCTGACCGGGCACCTGGTCTTCAGCACCCTGCATACCAACGACGCGACCCAGGCGATCGCGCGGCTGGTCGATCTCGGCGTTCCCTCGTACATGATCTCGGCGACCGTGATCGGCGTGCTGGCACAGCGGCTGGTACGCACCCTGTGTCCCGGTTGCAAGCAGCCCGACCCGTCGACCACGCGCGAATCGCTGCACGCGCTGATCGCGCCCTGGACGCTCAACGGCGGGGTGCGGCCGCACCGCGCGGTCGGCTGCCTGGATTGCCGGATGACCGGCTACCGCGGCCGCGCCGGCCTGTACGAGCTGCTGGTGGTCGACGATCCGGCCCGCGCAGCCATCCATCCGCACGCCGATCTGGCAGCGCTGCGCCGCCACGCCATCGCCGAAGGCATGCGTCCGCTGCGCCTGGCCGGCCTGATGAAGGTCGCCGAAGGGCTGACGACGGTCGATGAGGTGCTGCGCACCACCCCCGGGCTCGAGCAGTAGCCGCACCGGCGGCCGTGCCCGGCCGCTCTCTTACACTCGGTCGATGGGGCGCGCTACCGCGCCCTGACGGGCGGCGGCAAAACCAGGCGCGGTCGCAACCCGCATCCATCCCGCGCGCCCGAAGGCAATCCATGACCAGCCAGCGTCCGTTCATCGTCGGCATCGGCGGCACCACCCGCGTCGGCTCGACGACCGAATTGGCGCTCGGCGTGGCACTCGCCCATGCGCAGTCGCTCGGCTGCGAGGTGCAGGCCTTCAGCGCCGGCGCCATGCCGACCGAGTCGTACGACCCGGGTCGCCCGGAGCGCAGCCAGGAGGCGCTGGCACTCGTTGCCGCGGTGCGGCGGGCCGACGGCGTGATCATCGCCACGCCGTCCTACCACGGCGGCATTTCCGGCCTGGTGAAGAATGCGATCGACTTCGTCGAGGACACGCGCGAAGACGAGCCGCCCTACCTGGAGGGGCGCGCGGTCGGGCTGATCGTGTGTGCCGACGGCGCGCAGGCGATGGGCACCACCCTGATCACCCTGCGCGCGGTGGTGCACGCGCTGCGCGGCTGGCCGACACCGTACGGCGCGACGCTGCTTGCCTCGTCGCGCCCGTTCGGACGCGACGGCAGTCCGTCCGATGCGGCGGCGATCCAGGCCTGCGAGACCGTGGCGCGCGAAGTGGTCGGCTTTGCGCGGATGGCGCTGCACGCGCGCGACGACGCGCGCGGCTGATCGGCTCAGGCCGCCGGCGGACGGCGGCCGAAGGCGGCAAAGACCCAGCCGTGCACCAGCTGCCCGCCTTCGCGACGCAGCACCTGCTGCTCGAGGTGCGCCAGGCGCAGGCCGGCACGCTCGAGGGCCGCCTTCAGATAGTCCTGTGAATGCGCATAGCGCCCGTGCACCTCGAGGCGCAGCGGCTCGTCACCGTCGGGCAGCGCTTCGAGCGTCGCCACCAGCACGCCGCCGGCGCGCAGCGCCCCTGCCGCGGCCAGCAGCACCGGGTCGAGGTCGCCGAAGTAGTTGAACGTGTCGGCGCTGGCGATGATGTCGTAGCGCGCCGGCGCCGCCGCCAGGAAGGCAGTCAGCTCGGCGCGGTGCAGCGCGTCGTAGCCACCGCGGCCGCGTGCCCGCTCGAGCATGCCACCGGACAGGTCGACCCCCTCGAGGCGGGCCGCGCACGGCCTCAGCAGCGGCGCGCACAGACCGGTTCCGCAGCCGGCGTCGAGCACGGTGGCAGCCCGCGGCCGTGCATCACCGAGCGCCGCCAACGCCTCGGCCACCACCTGCGGTGCACGATAGCCAAGCGACTCGAGCTTGGCGTCGAAGGAATCGGCAAAGCGGTCGAAGACCCGCTCGACATAGGCATCGGATGCGCGACGAGGCATCGGCGCAGCGCCCGCAGCGGCCAGGTGGTGCAGCGCCTGCGGGTTGTCCGGCTCGTCGTTCAGCCAATCGCGCAGCACCTGCACCGCGTGCTCGCGGTCGCCGAGCATCAGGTAGGCGCGGCTGAGCAGGCTGCGCGCGGCCGGGTTGCCGGCGTCCAGCGCCAGCGACTGCAGCAGCAGCTCGGTCGACTGCTCCGAACGGCCGGTCCTGAAGTAGAGGTGCGCCAGGTTGAAGTGCAGGTAGCCGAGGGCCGGCGCGAGCTCGATGCCGCGCAGCAGGGCCTGCTCGGCCTGCTGCCAGTTCCCGAGCCGGGTGTGCAGCACGCCGAGGTTGTTGTGCGCGTCGGCCAGTTGCGGCGCCCGTTCGATTGCGCCGCGCAGGGCATCGACGGCGCGCTCGAACTGGCCGCTCTCGAGCAGCACATTGGCCAGGTTGAGCCAGGGTCCGGGCGGCAGCGGATCGCACTCGATCGCGCGCACGATCAGCCCGAGCGCCTCCGGGTCGCGCCCCTGCTGATGCCGCAGCACGCCCAGGAAGTGAAGCGCATCGGCCTGCTCCGGGAGCATGGCCAGCACGGCCAGGTAGATCGACTCGGCGGCGTCGAACTCGCCGCGTTGCTGCAGACCGTTGGCGATCTGCAGCGCCTCGCGCGGGCCGACTTCGCGTACCGCCGCGCCCGGGTCGCGAACGAGAGCCTCCTGTGCGCCGCGCGTCTGATCCATCGTCCGTCCCTCCGAGCCGATCGAGCTGCAGGCTAACCCAGCCGGCCGCCGCCTGTCAGCCGGAATGCGGTCGGATCGCACGCGCACCGGCACCGGGAACGGGGCACATCGCTTGCCATCGGCGCGGACAACCCAATCAGGAGGATTTCCGATGCGAAACCATCGACCGGCAGCGGCCGGACTCATCGCCCTGCTCGTCTTCGGCCTGTTGCTGGCGGGCCTGGCGGCGTCGCAGGATGCCGCTCAGCCGCCCGGTGCGGACAAGTCGCTCAAGACCCGCGTCCTCGAGGCGGGCGCCAAGCTGCTGCAGAGCAGCAATCCGCTGGCGCCGATGGACGTCTACCTGGTCGGATTCCATCCGATGAAGGAGCAGCCGGAGCACCAGATGGAAGCGCACCACTTCTGCCACCAGGTCAACGAGGACTTCGCCCAATGCGCGCTGTTCGACGGCAATGCCAGCGACTCACGGCTGAACGGCATTGAATACATCATCTCGGCGAAATTGTTCGAGAGCCTGCCGGCCGACGAGCGCCGCTACTGGCATCCGCACAACGGCGAGATCCTGAGCGGCCAGCTGGTCGCCCCGGGCATCCCCGAGGTTGCCGAAAAATCGCTCATGAAGAGCAAGATGAACAGCTACGGCAAGACCTGGCATGTGTGGAACACCGGTGTCCCGGGGCAGGCCGGCGACCAGTTGCCGTTCGGCCCGCCGAAGCTTGCCTGGTCATTCAACCGCGACGGCGAGACCCGGCCCGGCCTGGTCGAACAACGCGACCGCCGCATGGGCGTCGACAGTGCCGAAAAGCGGCGTGAGCGCGCCGAATTGCGCGCGCTGGCCCGGCCGCAGTCGGGTGTCGACGACCTGAAGGCAGCGTTTCCGAATGCGCGCCCGATTCCGGGCGTCGTCGACGCAGCCGCGGCCGCGGTGCCCGCGGCGTCGGTCGCACCGCGCTGAGCGGGGTCCGCGGTCCGGGTGGCTAGTCGCCGCGCACCAGCGTCACCGCGGCGACCGAGGGCGGTCCGACCGTCCCGGCCCGACGCAGCGCCGCCTCGACGATCGCCGCCACCTCTTCGTCGAGGATGCGGATGTCGCGTCCACGACCGATCGCGTGGTAGCGGTGCAGGCCGCCGACCATGCCTTCGTGGGTGACGACACGGTAGGGCCGCTGCATCTCGAGTGGCCGGTCGCCGACGGCGACGTCCGAGACACGCTGGCCGATCGGGCGCGTCAGATCGACGGTCCAGCGCAAGCCCGAGGTCTGCAGCAGGCCGCCGACCCGCTCGAGCGGATCGGTCGGTCGCTGATTGGTCGCGCTCTGCTCGAGCACCTCGAGGAGCTGGGCGCCGCTCAGCTCGACAGTGGCGGCCTGGACCGGATGCGGCAGCAGCGTTGCCAGCGCCTCGCGGGTGATCGGCCCGGGCGCCAGCGAGACGCCATAGCCGACGCCAGGCAACAGCGCCACCTGGGCAGCGGTGTGGGCGCGCAGCAGATCGCCAACCAGGGTGTCGAACGGGCTCGGCGAGCGGTAGCGCCGTCCGATGCGTGCGCTGGCATGGGCGACGATTTCCTCGATCCGCTCGCGATGCGGCGCGCGCAGCGCCGCCACCAGTGCGGCGATGCGCGGATCGGGCGGCCAGCGGTCATGCCAGAGGGTGTGCACCTGGCCGTCGACGCGTTCGATGCGGCCGTCTGCGCCAAGTGTCAGCGTCAACTCGCCGAGGGCGCCAAGATCGGACAGCGCCTGCACCATCCAGCTCTCGCCGACCCGCTCGGGCGGCCCGATCCGGTCGTGTGAATGCCCGCCGACGATCAGGTCGATGCCGCTCACCGAGCGCGCCAGCAGGCGATCGACCGCGCTGCCCTGGTGCGACAGCACGACCGTGACATCGCTGGCACGGCGCAACTCCGGAATCAGTTGCGCAGCCGCCTCGATGCCCGAGGTGAAGCGCAGGCCGCGCAGATTCTTCCTGCTGCCGGTATCGGCCGTGTTGTGATACCCGAGCGAGAGCAGGCCGACGCGCACGCCGGCGCGTTCAACGACCTGCCAGGGCTGGCCCAGGAACAGGGCCGCCGCTCGCCTCCTCGATCACATTCGCGCCGCGCATCGGAAAGCGCGCGATTGCCTGCAGTTCGCGGGTGCGCTCCAGGCCGTAATCGAAGTCGTGGTTGCCGAGCGCCATGGCGTCGAAGCCGAGCGCATTCATCAGCCGGACCGTCGCCACCCCGCGCGTCAGGTTGCCGAGCAGGTCGTCGCTGAAGGTATCCCCGGCATGCAGCAGCAGCACACGGTCGGCGCCGTGGCGTCGCCGCGCATCGGCCACTGCGGTTGCCAGCGCGGCGTAGCCGCCGACGCGGCCGGCACGATCGAAGGACTCGGGCTCGCGTCCCGGGTCACCGGTCTGCGCCGTGGCATTGCCGGGGGCCGACCTCGATGGCCTGGTGTCGTCCGTGGCTGTCGTTGACGTGCAGCAAAGTCACCGTCCGGCGGCCGGACGGCATGCAGAGTCGGCCCTGCGCAGCCAGTCAGGGCGGCCGCGATCGGCAGCGCCGCGGCCGCGAGCAGGCGACGGCGACGGTCGATGGCCGCAGGACCGGGCCGCCCGCCCGTCATGGTGCGTAACGCTCGATCGCCACCAGCACCACGACCAGCACGGGGACGAAGACGGCGATGAATGGCCAGCGCCGCATGCCGAGGCGTTCGGGCAGCATCAGCTTGCCGCGGTCGCCGATGCGTTGCAGCGTCTCGGCCAGGCGCCCCGACACCTCGGCGAACAGATGGCTGCCGACGATCATCCCGGCGATGCCGGCGATCGCATCCAGGTTGCCCTGGCCGAGCGCGGCTGCACCGGTACCCGGGCAGTAGCCGAGCAGGGCGAAGCCGACCCCGAAGATCAGCCCGCCGACGATGTTGGCCGCATAGCGCGTCGGCTTGACGTGCAGCTTGACCATGCCGAGGGCATGCATGGTGAAGATCGCCGAGCATGCCGACCGCGATCGCACTCAGCATCACCTTCATCACGGTGAAGTCGGTCAGACGCAATGCACCGACCAGCACTTCGTACTTCGCGACCCCGCCCTTCTGCAGCAGGAAGCCGAAGACGATGCCGAACCCGAATCCCAGCAGCAGCTGACGCGTCGAACCCGAATCGGCGTGGGCGATCGGCAGGGTGGCAGACGGCGCGTTCATGTCAGCGTCCGAACATCGGCAGTGCGACCGCAGCACCACCGATGAAGAAGCAGGCCAGCGCGATCCAGGAACCGACCGACAGCTGCAGGGTGCCGCTGATGCCGTGACCGCTGGTGCAGCCGCCGGCCAGCCGTGCGCCAAAGACCATCACCGCGCCACCGACGAAGGCCACCAGCAGGCGCGGCAGCAGATCGGTTCCGAAGCGCTCGGCCCACAATGCCGGCACCGCCTGGCCGGTCAGCTCGCCGCCGCTCCACGCCGCCACGAACGCACCGACGATGACCCCGATCATCAGCATCGTCTCCCACTCGATCTTCGGCTCGACATCCTGGTACAGCTTGAGCGAGGCGGTGTGCGACGGCGCCAGTCGCCTGGCGATCAGCCCGGCCAGCCGCGCGTACGCCGAGGAGACGCCGAGCGGCTTGTCGGACAGGTAGAAGGTCGCCATCGACAGCAGGCCGATCAGCGCGCCGACGAGGTACGGCGACCAGGCACCGGAGGATTCGCTCATGTCAACTCCTTGCTGAAAGAGAGGTCGGGCTCAGCTCGCCCTGCCGCTCGCAGCGGCAGACCGAGCTTCTCCCAGGCGGTGATGCCGCCGAGCATGTTGGTCACGTTCTCGTAGCCGAGCCGGCGCAGGATGCTGGCGGCCAGGCCCGAGCGGTGACCGACGCTGCAATGGACGACGATGCGCTCCTGCTTGGACAGTGCGGCGGATCGTCTTCCAGGTAGCCGACATAGCGGTGCGCGGCGTCCGGGATGTGCTTCTCGTCCCACTCCATGTCGTCGCGCACATCGAGGATGGTCAGTTTCTCGCCGCCCTGCAGCGCATCGAAGACCTGCTGCGCGCCGGTGGTCCCGAAGCTTTCGATCGGCAAGCCCCTGTTCGCGCCAGTCGTCGACGCCGACCATCGCCACCTCGACGCTGTCGACCCCGACCCGCGCCAGCGCCTCGACCGCCGCCGCGATCTGGTCCGGCTTCGTCGACGATCAGCGCGATCTTCGGGTTGTCGGCAGCGATCCAGCCGCCGAAGGTCGACAGCCCGCCGAGCCAGACGTTGTAGGCGCCGTGCAGGTGCGCCCCGGCGAACGCCTCCGGATCGCGCACGTCGATCAGCATCCGCCCCTCGATCTGCCGCTGGAACATCTTCGGCTGCAACAGGTTGACGCCGACCTGCGACGGCACCGGACGCCCGCCTTCCAGGTTGACCTTTTCCATGTGGCGGAAGTAGGGCGGACGCGGCAGCTTCTCGCTGCCCTTGTCCTGCGCGAACGCCTGCCGGCTCATGATGAAGACCGGGTTGGTCGCGCGCTCGATGCCCAGCGTGGTGTCGTCGCGGTCCGAGACATTGCCGCCACACGCCGAACCGGCACCGTGCGCCGGCAGCACCAGGGTCTGGTCGCCGAGCGGCGCGATCTTGGCATGCACCGAGTCGTACAGCTGGCCGGCGTGCTCGATCGCCTTGTCGGGGTCGGTCAGGTCGGTGCGGCCGGTCTCGCCGACGAACAACGAATCCCCGGTGAAGCACGGCCCAGCACTTGTCGCCGGAGTCCTTGGCATAGACCGCGTAGCTCATGCTCTCCGGCGTGTGACCCGGGGTGGCCAGTGCCACGAAGCGCGTCGAACCGATCTTCAGCTCCTCGCCATCGGCGAGCTTCAGGTCGGACTTGCCGAACAGCTCGTGCGCGCCGGTGACGATCTTCGCGCCGGTGGCCTGTGCCAGGTTGCGCGAACCGAACTCGAAATCCTCCTGCCGATGGGTCTCGAACACGTGGGTGATCGTCAGGTTGTTGCTGCGTGCGATCTGCAGGTATTCGTCGATGTCGCGGCGCGGATCGACCACCACCGCTTCGCCGCCACCGCAGCCGAGGACATAGGCGTTGTGCCCCAGACCCGGCGTCTTGACTCGTTGGAACAGCATTCGGCTTCTCCCTGTTGTTGTGCTTCGAGGACGGATCGGATCGCTGATTCAGTGCATCGGTTCCGGTGCCGGCCGCAGCTTTTCGAGCAACGTCATCAGCAGCACCAGCACCACCCCGACCAGCCCGATCCACAGCCAGGTCGATGTCGACGTCGCCTGCGGCAGCGTGACTTCGCCCCAGTCGGCGATCGCGTCGAGCATCGGCTCGATGGCGCGGAAGCCGAGCACATAGACGAGCGCGCCCGACAGCATGCCGGCCACCCCGGCATAGGCGTCGCGGTGCCCGGCGCCGGCTGCCGCCACGCCGGTGCCCGGACAGTAGCCGAGGATGGCCATGCCGAGACCGAACAGCACCCCGCCGAGCACGAGACCGCCGACCAGCGCCGGCTTGACATGCAGGGTCGCCAGTCCGGCGGCCACCAGCGCGTGAACGCCGATCGATCCGACGATGACCGCGGTTGCCATGATCTTGACCACCGTGTGATCGCGCAGCAGCAGTTGCCCGATGATGACGTCGAACTTGGCCACCCGCCCCTTCTGCAGCAGGAAGCCGAACACGATGCCGGTCAGCAGACCGAGCGCGAGCTTGTCGACAGATTCGAACATGGCGCCTCCTCAGCCGCGGGTGCCGCGGTAGATCGCCATCGCCGCGGCGATGGCGGTCGAGACGAAGACCAGCACGAACAGCCAGCTCGAGACCGCGAGCTGGAGCGCGCCGCTGATGCCGTGGCCGCTGGTGCAGCCCTGGGCGATGCGCGCCCCGAGCATCAGCAGGCCGCCGCCGATGAAGGCCCACAGGTAGCGCCGCCCCGCACTGTCACCGAAGCGCTGGCGCCACAGGCGCGGTACCGGATCGGCACCGCCCCGGTCGCCCGACAGGCGCGAGCTGATCGCCGCGCCGATCGCCACCCCGATGACGAGCATCCACTCCCAGTCGATCTTCGGCTCCTTGCCTTCGAGCACGGCCTCGGATCCCGGCGCGCTCTTGTAATACGGGTTCTCGGTCGCGGCCGACGGATCGACCGCGCGCACCGCCAGCGCGGCGGTGTATTCGAAGGCGGTGGTGATGCCGAGCGGCTTGTCGACGCTGGCAAAGCTGAACCAGCTGAGCACGCCGATCAGTGCACCGACCAGGTAAGGGGACCAGGAACGCAGACCAAACCAGCCCATCGCGCTACCTCCTTTTGTACGTCCGAGTGTCGAAGCCGGCATCGATCCAGCTGCCGACCCGCCGGCGGCGCAGTGCCCGAGGGCACCGCCTCCGCATGACCGGTGCGCACGGGGTGCGCCCGATCGTCTGGCGCTCTGGCAAAACGCATGCCCGTGGTCAGGGCGGCAGCACCGGCACCTTCACCTGTTCGCGGCGGATCAGCCAGATGCCGCTGGCCATGATGATGGCGCCGCCGAGCAGCGTCTGCGGTGCCGGCAGGCTGTGCCAGACCAGCCAGTCGATGCCCAGCCCCCAGGCCAGGGCGGTGTATTCGAACGGGGCGATCACCGACGCCTGGCCACCGCGGAACGCCTCGGTGATGGCGACCTGGCCGAGGAAGCCGGTCAGCGCCAGCACCAGGATCAACGGCAGGTGGTCGCCGCGCACCGGCAGCCACACCGGCAGCGCAAGCAACCCGCCCCCGCCGGCAAGCGCAACGGTGGTCCAGAACACCAGACTGGCGGTGGTGTCGGTGCGGCTCAGCAGCCGGCCGAGTACCGCCGAACCGGCATAGCCCGCCGCGGCGCACAGCACCGCCAGCGCGCCGATCGATGCAAAGGCATCGGTGCTCGGTCGCAGCGCGACCAGCACACCGCCGAAGCCGGCGGCGATCGCGAACCAGTGCGACCGGGCGACCCGTTCGCCGAGCACCGGCATCGACAGCAGGGCGATCAGCAGCGGCGCGATGAAGAAGATCGTGTACGCCTCGGCCAGCGGCAGGCTGCGCAAGCCGGTCGCGAAGGCGACCAGCATCAACACCATCAAGCCGCCGCGCAGCAGGTGCAGCCGCCAGCGCACCCGCCACAGCGAGGCACCGTCGCTGCGCCAGGCCACATAGCCCAGTACCAGCGGCAACGCCGACAAGCCGCGCAGCGCGGTGACCTGCGACGCCGGGTAGTGCCCGACGAGCAGCTTCATCACCGCATCCATCCAGGAGAACAGCGCCACCGCGAGCAGCATCGCGGCGATGCTGCGCAGGTTGTCGGAATCGGCCATCGGGAGCGCGCAGGGAACGGATGCAGAAGGCGCGGATTGTCGTCCAACGGTGCGCGCCGGCACCGGCGCGGTGTCGGGCAGTTCCCACAGGCCTGCCCGGGGCAGTCCGATGGGATCGACGGTCCATCCACCCGAGGATGGACGTTCTTTCCACCCCAACATGGGAGTCCAGGATGAACAGACATAGCCTGCTCGCATGCAGCATCGCGGCTGCCGCGCTGCTGTCTGCTTCAGTCGCCGCGCAAACCGTGATCGTCGTTCCGGTCGTGCCGGTCCAGGCGGCGACGGCCGCCCTGCCCGGCGCCGCCGCCAGCGCCCAGGTCGGCGCCTCGGCCCAGGCCAACCCGATGGCCCCCGAGATCAAGGTGCACCAGAGCAGCAGCGGCGTCAGCTACCTCAGTGGCGGCGCCAGCACCGATGTGCGCGAGGCAATGGACAAACGACGCAGCGAATTTCCGCTCAAGGTGTCGGTCAGCGCCTGCAGCGGCCAGTACCTCGTTGCCGACCAGCTGACCCTGTCAGGGCCGAAGGGCGAGTTCCTGTCGGCGACCGATGTCGGTCCGATCGTGATGACCAAGCCGCCCGCCTCGGGAAAGGTCACCGCCAAGGTGACCTACCAGGGCGAGACCAAGAGTCGATCGTTCGACGGCAAGACGAGCAAGACGGTCAACATCTGCTTCAAGACAGCCACCTAACCGGCGCGGCACCGTCTCAACGCTGCTCGTCCGGCAGGGACACCACCAGCCCCTGCAGCCCGGCATGCAGGGCAATCTGGCACGACAGCCGGCTGCCGGGCTGGCGCGGCTCGGCGGTGCACTCGAGCATCTCTTCCTCACGCGCCGTCGGCGCAGCCAGGCGGTCGGTCCAGGCCGGGTCGACGACCACGTGACAGGTGGCGCAATTGAGCTGGCCACCGCATTCGGCCAGGATGCCGGGCACCCCGTGACCCGTTGCCGCCTGCATCAGGCTCACGCCATCGGGCGCTTCGAATTCATGACGGGTGCCGTCGGCTTGGATGAAGGTGATGTCGGGCATGGGGTGAGCATAAGCGGCTCGGGTTGAGCTTCCTTCCAGCCGGCCACTCCCTGATGAGCCCACCCGCCGAAGCCCGACCCGCTACCGCGGCCCGCCAGCCTGTCGCAGCAACTGCGCCGCCACCGCGACCGCAATCACCTCCGGCTGCTTGCCGTCGATGCCGGGAATCCCGATCGGGCAGGTGATGCGCTCGATCAGCGCCGCCGCAATGCCGCGCTGCTCGAAGCGGTGGAAGAAGCGCTGGCGCTTGGTCCTCGATCCGATCAGGCCGAGGTAGCCGAAATCAGCGCGCTGCAGGATCGCCTCGGTGATGCGCAGGTCGAGGTCGTGCTCGTGCGTCAGCACCAGGTAGTACGCGCCCGGCGGCGCCAGCCGGACCTCCGACTCGACCGCGTCGACGCACACACTGCGGATGTCGGCTGCACCGGCGATCGGCGCCACATGGCGGGCGAATTCTTCCTCGCGCTCGTCGATCCAGTCGATTCGCACCGGCAGCGGCGCGAGCGCCTGCAGGATCGCCTGCCCGACATGGCCGGCGCCGTACAGCTGGAGATGAAACAGCACCGGCACCGGCGGCCAGGCATCGACGAGCGCCGCGTCGAGCCACCTGAACGACAGCGTCACCGCGCCGCCGCAGCATTGCCCGAGCGCCGGTCCGAGCGGGTAGTGGACCGAGCGCGGCGCGGCGTCGCCGGCGGTGAGCATCGCGCGTGCCTGCCCGATCGCCTTCCACTCGAGGTGACCGCCGCCGATGGTCCCGTCGATCCGACCGGCGTCGACCAGCATCCGCGTGCCGGCCTCGCGCGGCGCCGAGCCGAGCGCCTCGGCGACCTCGACCACGACCGTCGGCGTGGCGCTCGACAGGCGCTGGCGGGCGATGGTGCGCAGGGGTGTCATCGGGACAGACTGCCGTCGCCGCTGAAGCCGGAACCGATCTTCAACACGGCGCCACGGATGTCACGGAGGAACAGGGATTCAAGACGGCATGGCAGGCATCGGACAGGAAAGACTTCGTGTCCCTCCGTGTCCTCCGTGACTCCGTATTGGAGGAAGAGCGGGTCCTGTCTCGCGCCCTTTTTCCAGCGGCATTCATGCCACGCACCTCCAACCCGGGCGCTGGTTGCGCGCCGGGCCTCGGTGGGGGCATGCCGAACGCCGATCGGGCCTGAAGGCCCTCCTACGTGAGAAAACGAGCCCCCCGGTTCGATCCGAAGGAAGGAATGTTCGGCACTCATCCCGCCGCCTGCACCGCCTGCACCGCGCGCAGGATCGCCTCGCCGGTGGCGGGGGCCGACAGCGGCGGATCGGTGCGGTGCCCGCCGGCGGCCGAGATGGCGTCGCGGATCGCAAAGAAGACCGAGAACGGCAGCAGCAGCGGTGGCTCGCCGACCGCCTTGCTGCGGTGGATGCTGTCCTCGACGTTCTCGGATGCGTAGAGCTTGACGTTGAAGACCGGCGGGCAGTCGTTGGCGGTCGGGATCTTGTAGGTGCTCGGCGCATGCGTCATCAGCTTGCCGGCGTTGCGCGACCCGTCCATCGGCTGCCAGACCAGTTCCTCCATCGTCAGCCAGCCCATGCCCTGGATGAAGGCGCCCTCGATCTGTCCGATATCGACCGCCGGATTGAGCGAGCGGCCCACATCGTGCAGCAGGTCGGCACGCAGCAGCTTCCATTCGCCGGTCAGCGTGTCGATGACCACCTCGCTCACCGCCGCGCCGTAGGCGAAATAGAAGAACGGCCGGCCCTGCAGCGTCTGGCGGTTCCAGCTCAGCCCGGGCGTGGCATAGAAGCCGTCCGACCAGAGCTGAAACCGATCCAGGTAGGCCTCGGCGACGACGGTGTCGAAGCCGAGCGAACGACCGTTCACGATCACCTTGTCGTTGGCGAAGCGCACCGCCTCGGCCTGGCCGCCGTGGCGCGCCGCTGCACACGCGGCGAGCCGCTCGCGGATCTGGCGCGCCGCGTCCTGTGCCGCCTTGCCGTTCAGGTCGGCGCCGGTCGACGCGGCGGTGGCCGAGGTGTTGGCGACCTTCTGGGTATCGGTCGCGGTCACCCGCACCCGCTCGAACTCGACGCCGAGCTCATGCGCCACCACCTGCGCCACCTTGGTATTCAGGCCCTGGCCCATCTCGGTGCCGCCGTGGTTGACCAGGACCGAGCCGTCGTTGTAGACGTGGACCAGCGCGCCGGCCTGGTTGAAGTGCGCGACGTTGAACGAGATGCCGAACTTGACCGGCGTCAGCGCGATGCCGCGCTGCAGGACCGGACTGGCGGCGTTGAAGGCATTGATCGCCTGGCGGCGCGCCCGGTAGCCGCTGCTCGCCTCGAGCTCGGCGGTCAGCACGTCGATGATGTTGTCGTCGACGCGCTGAAGGTACGGCGTGTGGTTGTGCGTCTCGGTGCCGTAGAAATTGACCCGCCGCACGTCGAGCGGGTCGCGGCCGAGCCGGCGCGCGACGCTGTCCAGGATGTTTTCCATCGCGAGCGCGCCCTGCGGACCGCCGAAGCCGCGGAAAGCGGTGTTGCTCTGGGTGTTGGTCCTGGCGCAGTAGCCGTGCAGCGCCACCTCGGGCAGCCAGTAGGCATTGTCGAAATGGCACAGCGCGCGTGTCATCACCGGCGCCGACAGGTCCGCCGAATGACCGGCGCGTGCGATCAGGCTGGCCTCGACGCCGAGCACGCGACCGTCGTCATCGAAACCGACCTCGTAGTCGTAGCTGAAGCAGTGGCGTCGGCCGGTGATCAGGAAATCGTCGTCGCGGTCGAGCCTGAGCTTGACCGGCCGCTGCAGCCGGGCCGCGGCGACGGCGGCGATGCAGGCGAACGGCGCCGACTGCGACTCCTTGCCGCCGAAGCCGCCGCCCATGCGCCGGCATTCGACCTGGACCCGGTTCGCATCCAGCAGCAGCGCCTTCGCCACCAGGTGCTGCATCTCGCTCGGATGCTGGGTCGAGCAATGCACCAGCATGCCGCGATCCTCGCGCGGGATGGCATAGCTGATCTGCCCTTCGAGGTAGAACTGCTCCTGTCCACCGACTTCGAACGAATCCGCCAGCCGGTGCGGCGCGGCGGCAATCGCGGCGCGCACCGCCTCGCGGCGGCGCTCCGGCTCGACGTCACCGGCGCGCTCGCTGCGCAGCAGGTGCATCGGCGGCACCACATGCTGCTGCCGGGCATGCGCCTCGCGCGCGGTCAGCAGCGCCGGCAGCGGCTCGAAGCCAATCACCTGCGGTGCCAGCGCGGCGGCGCGGCGCGCAATGGCACGGGTGCGGGCGATCACCGCGAAGACCGGCTGACCGCGGTAGCGCAGTTCGCCGTCGGCCAGGATCGGTTCATCGTGCTCGATCGAGCCGCAGTCGTTGGCGCCGGGAATGTCGGCCGCCGTCAGCACCGCCACCACGCCCGCAACCGCACGCACCGCGTCGAGCGACAGCGCGGTCAGGCGTCCATGCGCGACCGGCGACAGCCCGAGCGCGCAATGCAGCGTGCCGGTGAGTTCGGGAATGTCGTCGACATATGGCGCGCGCCCGGCGACATGCAGGTGCGCCGACTCGTGCGGGCGGCTGATGCCCACCCGCACGCCGCGCTGCAGCAGCGCCTGCTCGGCGTCGCCGTCGAAGCGCGCCGCCTGATTGCGCAGGTGATCGGCGAACGCCGCATCGGGTTCGAGGAGCGCGTTCGGGATCGGCTTGTTCATCGTCGTCTCGCTTGGGGACAAATACCTTTCAACGCAGAGCCGCATGCGGCAACAGGCTGAAGACGCTGGTCTGGGACGCATCGAGCGGCGCGTCGACTCGCGTCTCGAGCCACAGCCGCTGCAGCAGGTTCTGCGCCACCCGCATCCGGTAGTCGGCGCTGGCGCGCATGTCGGTCAGCGGGGTGAAGTCGCTCGCCAGCGCCACCTTGGCCGCATCGAGCGAGGCCTCGTCCCACGGCTGGCCGCGCAGCGCCGCTTCGGCCGCCGCAGCGCGCCTGACGATTGCCGCCATGCCGCCGAAGGCCAGCCGCACCTCGCGCACCACCCCGTCCTCAACCTGCAGCCAGGCGCCCAGGCACAGGGCCGAGATGTCGCTGTCGAAGCGCTTGCTGATCTTGTAGGCCCGCACGACCGGCGGCGGCGCGCCGGCCGCGCCCAGCGGCACCTCGATCGCCTCGAGGAATTCCCCGGCTTCGAGCGCATTCTTCAGGTAGCCGAGGTAGAAATCCTGCAGCGCCAGGGTGCGCCGCATCCGGCCGCGGCGCAGCACGAGGGAGGCGCCGAGCGCCATCAGCACCGGCGCGCCGTCGCCGATCGGCGATCCGTTGGCCAGGTTGCCGCCCATCGTGCCGGCATGGCGGATCGGCGGCGAGGCAAAGCGCAGCCACACATCGGTGAGTTCGGGGTAGCGTTGCACCAGCGCCTGCCAGGCGGCCTCGAGCGAGGCACCGGCGCCGATGCGCAGGGTGGCCGCGTCTGCGCTGATCCGCTGCAGCTCGGCGACATCGCCGACGTGGATCAGGTCGTGCACCGGCCGCAGCAGCTTGTTGACCCACAGCCCGACGTCGGTCGCTCCGGCGACGACCGTCGCCTGCGGATGGGCCTCGCGCAACGCGGCCAGCTCATCCAGGGTGCGCGGCAGGTGGCAGGTCGGCGCCTGCGGATCCGCCTGGCTGCCCGGCCGGTAGGTCAGACCGGCGTGGCGGCCGATGCGGTTCAGCGCATCGATCACCGGCGCGGTGTCGAAGTCGACCGCCGGCAGATCGAACATGCGCTGGCCGGCGTCCAGGATCGGGCGGTAGCCGGTGCAGCGGCACAGGTTGCCGGACAGCTCGTCGGCAAGCTGCTGGCGCGTCGGTCGGCTGCCGCAGGCGGTGTGGCGCTGGTAGGCGCCGAACAGCGACATCACGAAGCCTGGCGTGCAGAAACCGCACTGCGAGGCATGGCAGTCGACCATCGCCTGCTGCACCGGATGCAGGGGAACGATGCCGGCTTCCGGCGCGGCCGGCGCGGCGGCCGCGGCGATCGCCTGCAAATCCTCGACCGTGAACAGCGCCTTGCCATGCAGCGTCGGCAGGAAGCGGATGCAGGCATTGACGCTGCGCAGCACCAGCCCGCTGCCGCCCGCTACCGGCAAGCCGTCGGCGCCCTGGCCGTCGGACAGCTCGCCGATCAGCACGGTGCAGGCGCCACAGTCGCCCTCGTTGCAGCCTTCCTTGGTACCGGTGCAGTGCGCATCCTCGCGCAGCCAGTCGAGCACGCTGCGCGTCGGCGCGGCGCCCTCGACCGTGACGATCTCGCCGCGGTGGAAGAAGCGGATCGGTTCGGTGGTCGTCATCGGTGCAATCCCTGGTCTGATCCGCAGGCTATACCGTCCAAGCCGCGCTGACATACGATCATGGCAATACTGGATATAAAGTAGATGGTATGACGCAGCGCGCCGAATTCGACAAGATCGAGCTTCACCTTGTCCGGGTCCTGCACACCTTGATCACCGAACGCAGTGTCTCCAGGGCGGCGTTGCAGCTGAACAGCACGCAGCCCTCGGTCAGCGCCCAGCTCAGGCGCCTGCGCGAGCTGACCGGTGACCCGTTGCTGGTGCGTGCCGGCAACCACATGGCGCCGACCGAGCGGGCCTTGCAACTCGCGGGCCCGGCCGCCGAACTGCTGCAGCACGCCGATGCCCTGTTCAGCCCGCGCAGCCGCAGTGCCGGCTTCGATCCGCACGACAGCACCCTCACCTTCCGGATCGCCGCCAGCGACTACCTCGATCCGCTGTTCCTGCCGACCCTGGTGACCCGGCTGAAGGAGCAGGCGCCAGCGGCGCGCATCGAACTGCTGCCGCTGAGCGGTGACGTCGACTACCGCGGCAGCCTCGCCACCGGCGCGGTCGACCTGGTGATCGGCAACTGGCTCGAACCGCCCGGCGAACTGCACCTCGGTCGCCTGCTGAGCGACGAGGTGGCCTGCCTGGTGGCGGCCGACCATCCGATCGTGCGCCTGGCCGGCACCCGCGGCTGGTCGGTCGAGCGCTACCTGGCGAGCGAGCATGTCGCTCCGACGCCCACCCACCCCGGCGCGCGCGGCGTGATCGACGAGCACCTGAGCAGCCTCGAACTGCAACGCAACATCATGGTGCGCAGCGCCCATTTCAGCCTGATCCCGTCGATGGTGGCGCGCAGCCTGCTGGTGCTGACGACCGGGCGCCTGTTCTGCTCGCGCTATACCGACGCGCTGCCGGTGCGCATCGTTCGCTGCCCGGTCGCCTTTCCGCCGCTGGCGTACTACCAGCTGTGGCACGAGCGCAGCCACGCGTCGGCGGCGCTGCGCTGGCTGCGCGAGCAGGTGCGCGATGCAGCGCGCAACCTGACGGCACGCGGCGTGCAGCGCGCCGATCCATCCCTCGCCGGTGCCGTCGTCGCGCGCTGAACACCCCGCCCGTCCGCCCCATGCACGCCTCATCCCCACCCCAGCGCCGCCTCGTCATCCGCGGCGATCTGCTCGACTTCACCGCCACGCCCGGCTGGGCCGAGGTCGACAGCCCGGCGGTGCGCTGGCGGCCCGACCACCGGCTGCTGATCGAGGACGGCCTGATCCGCGCGGTGGTGCCGGCCGGACAGCCGCTCGACCCCGGGTGGCAGGCGGCCGAACAGCACGATCGCAGCGGCCGGCTGCTGCTGCCGGGCTTCATCGACACCCATGTCCACAGCCCGCAGATCGACGTCATCGCAAGCTACGGCACCGAGCTGCTCGACTGGCTGGAAACCTACACCTTCCCGGCCGAACGCCGGCACCAGGACGAGCAGGTGGCCGCCAGCGGCGCGGCGCTCTTCTGCGATGCCTTGCTGCAGGCCGGTACCACCAGCGCGGTCGTCTTTCCGACCGTGCACAAGGCGAGCGTGGATGCGCTGTTCGGCGCCGCCGAGCGGCGCGGCATGCGACTGATCGCCGGCAAGGTGCTGATGGACCGCAATGCACCCGACTTCCTGCGCGACGATGTCGCCCAGGCCGAGCGCGACTGCCTCGAGCTGATCGGGCGCTGGCACAACCGGCAGCGCCTGGCGTATGCGGTGACGGTGCGCTTCGCGCCGACCAGCACGCCCGAGCAGCTGGCCATGGCCGGCGCGCTGTGCGCCGCCGATCCGAGCCTGTACATGCAGACCCACGTGGCGGAGAACCGCGCCGAGGTGCAGTGGGTTGCCGAGCTGTTTCCGCACGCCCGCAGCTACCTCGACGTGTATGCCCGCGCCGGGCTGCTGCACCGGCGCAGCGTGCTGGCGCACGGCATCTGGCTCGACCCGGCCGACCGCGCGGCGCTGCGCGACAGCGGCGCACAGATCGCGCACAGCCCGTCGTCCAACCTGTTCCTCGGCAGCGGCCTGTTCGACTGGCGCGCCACCGAGGATGCGGGTGCGGCGGTCAGCGTGGCCACCGACGTCGGCGGCGGCACCGGCCTGTCGATGCTGCGCACGCTCGGCGATGCCTACAAGGTGCAGGCGATGCTCGGCCAGCGGCTGACGGCCTGGAAGGGACTGCACGCGGCGACCCGTGGCGCCGCCGAGGCGCTCGGGCTGGACGGCGAGATCGGCAGCTTCGAGGCCGGCCGCAGCGCCGACCTGTGCGCCTGGGACCTGGCGGTCGGCCCGGTGGCGCTGCAGCGGCTGTCGGTGGCGCGCAGCTTGCATGAGCGTATCTTCGCGTGGATGACACTCGGCGATGAGCGCAACCTGGTTGCCTGCTATGTCGCCGGGGTGGCGCGCGCCGGCAGCGGCGTCGAAGCGGCCGCGATCACCGCCCCCACGCCGCAGGTGCACGCCACCTGATCTCCTGGAAACGACGATGCAATCCCTTTTCGACGCAGAGGCGCAGAGGACACGGAGGTCGCAGAGAAACACGAGGATCTCAAGAGACAACCCTGCAACACGGAGAGACGGAGTGAACGGAGGGCCGCGGAGTGGCTGGAGAGGCCGGAGGGATGTCGATTCCTCCGTGATCCTCCGTTCCCTCCGAGCCTCCGTGTTGAGAAGAGACCTCGGCCGAACCCGATCCTTCGTGAACGCCGCGGCCGAAATGCAGGGGCTGACATGCGCTGCGGTGAAGAAGTCCTGTCTTTCGGCGAACGAGCAGCCTTCCCATGAATCGAGCAGGTTGAGGAGACACGCATGCTGCGGCTCGAACTGACGAACATCAGCAAGACCTATCCGGCCGTCAAGGCCAACGACCGCGTCAGCCTTCGCGTACAGCCGGGCGAGATCCACGCCGTGCTGGGCGAGAACGGCGCCGGCAAGTCGACCCTGATGAAGATGATCTACGGCGCGGTGCGGCCCGACGAAGGCGAGATCCGCTGGAACGGCGAGCCGGTGCAGGTGCGCAATCCGCAGGAGGCGCGCGCGCTCGGCATCAGCATGGTGTTCCAGCACTTCAGCCTGTTCGACACCCTGACCGCGGCCGAGAATGTCTGGCTCGGTCTGGACAAGTCGGTCAACCTGGCCCAGGTCGGGCAGCGCATCACCCGCGTCTCGCGCGACTACGGGCTCGATGTCGATCCGCTGCGCCCGGTGCACACGCTGTCGGTCGGCGAACGCCAGCGGGTCGAGATCGTGCGCGCGCTGATGACCGCGCCCAAGCTGCTGATCCTCGACGAGCCGACCTCGGTGCTGACGCCACAGGCGGTGCAGACGCTGTTCCGCACCCTGCGCAAGCTGGCCGAGGAAGGCTGCAGCATCCTCTACATCAGCCACAAGCTCGACGAGATCCGTGAACTGTGTCACCGCTGCACCGTGCTGCGCGGCGGCCGCGTCACCGGCGAATGCGACCCGCGCACGCAGGACAACGCCGGCCTGTCACGGCTGATGATCGGCTCGGAGCCGCCACCGCTGCAGCACAAGCAGGCGCAGCTCGGCGCCACCGTCTTCGAGGTGCGCGACCTGACGCTGGCCAAGCAGGATCAGTTCGGCATGAACCTGTCGCACATCGGCTTCGAGGTGCGTGCCGGCGAGGTGCTCGGCATCGCCGGCGTCTCGGGCAACGGCCAGCAGGAACTGATGGCTGCCCTGTCGGGCGAGGACTGCCGCGCCGCGCCGGATGCGATCCGCCTGTTCGGCCAGCCGATCGGCCGCCATGCGCCGCGGCGGCGCCGCGACGCCGGCCTGCACTTCGTTCCCGAGGAGCGACTCGGCCGCGGCGCCGTGCCGACGCTGTCGCTTGCCGCCAATACCCTGCTCACCCGCACCGAGGCGGTCGGCGGTGGCGGCTGGATCACCCGCCGCCGCGTCGACCAGCTGGCGGCTCACCTGATCGATCGCTTCAAGGTCAAGGCGGGCGGCCCGGGTGCCGCGGCCAGGAGCCTCTCCGGCGGCAACCTGCAGAAATTCCTGGTCGGACGCGAGATCGACTCCGCGCCCAGGCTGCTGATCGTCTCGCAGCCGACCTGGGGAGTGGACGTCGGCGCGGCGGCATTGATCCGCAGCGAACTGCTCAAGCTGCGCGATGCCGGCTGCGCCTTGCTCGTCGTCAGTGAAGAGCTCGACGAGCTGTTCGAGATCTGCGACCGGCTGATCGTGATCGCGCAGGGCAAGGTCTCGCCGAGCATCCCGACCGCGCAGGCAAGCGTCGAGCAGATCGGCATCTGGATGTCCGGGCTGTGGGACGGGCGCGAGGCCGACCCGGGCAGCCCGCCCCGCGTCGCGGAGGTCGGCCATGCTTAGGCTCGAGGCACGCCCCGAGGCGTCGAAGGTGATGGCGATCGCGTCGCCGCTGATCGCGCTGCTGATCACGGTGGCGATCGGCAGTGCGCTGTTCATGCTGCTCGGCAAGGATCCGGTCCGCGGCCTCGAGGTCTTCTTCGTCGAACCGGTGAAGAACGTCCGTGCGCTGAGCGAGCTCGCCATGAAGGCGACGCCGCTGCTGCTGATCGCGCTCGGACTGGCGATGTGCTTTCGCTCCAACGTCTGGAACATCGGCGCCGAGGGCCAGTTCGTGCTTGGCGCCATCGCCGCCGGCGGCATCGCGATGCTGGCCGACAAGGACAGCGGGCGCTGGATCGTGCCCGTCATCCTGCTGGCCGGCGTGCTCGGCGGCATGTTCTGGGCCGCCATCGTCGCGCTGCTGCGCGACAAGGCGAATGCCAACGAGATCCTGGTCAGCCTGATGCTGGTCTACGTGGCGCAGATGCTGCTGAGCTACCTGGTCTACGGTCCCTGGAAGGATCCGGCCGGCTACAACTTTCCGCAGACCATCACCTTTGCCGACCCGACCCGGATCCCGCGCCTGCTGGCCGGTTTTCGCGTCAACATCGGGGTGCTGATCGCGCTGGCGATGGTCGTGCTGTTCTGGCTCTTCATGTTCCGCACCTATGCCGGCTTCCAGCTCCAGGTCGGCGGACTGGCACCGGCAGCGGCGCGCTACGCCGGCTTCTCGTCCCGGCGCGCGCTCTGGACCGCCATGCTCGGATCCGGCGGCATGGCCGGCCTGGCCGGCGCGCTCGAGGTGGCCGGCCCGCTCGGTCAGCTCACGCCCCATGTGCCGGCCGGCTACGGCTTCGCGGCCATCATCGTCGCCTTCGTCGGTCGGCTGCATCCGGTAGGCATCGTCTTCTCGGCGGTGCTGATGAGCATGTTCTACATCGGCGGCGAGCTGGCGCAGTCGCGCCTTGGACTGCCCAAATCGCTGACCGGCGTGTTCCAGGGCCTGCTGCTGTTCACGCTGCTCGCCTGCGACACGCTGATCGGTTACCGGCTGCGCTGGAAGACCGCCGCGTCACCCACCGCCGCCCGCGCGGCCACTGCCGCCGCCCCCGTGGAAGGACAAGCCTGATGGACGCGATCGCCCTGCTGCTCGCAGCCACCTTCAATTCGGGAACCGTGCTCGCACTGGCCGCGCTCGGCCTGCTCGTCAACGAGCGCGCCGGCGTCGTCAACCTCGGTGCCGAGGGCATGATGCTGGTCGCCGCGGTGGTCGGCTTCGCGATCGCGGTCCACACCGGCAACGACTGGGTCGCCTTCGGCGCCGGCGCGCTCGCCGGCGCGCTGCTGGCGGCGCTGTTCGGCGTGCTCGCGATCTGGCTCAATACCAACCAGGTCGCGACCGGTCTGGCCCTGAGCCTGTTCGGCGTCGGCTTCTCGGCCTTCATCGGCCAACCCTATGTGCAGGAGCGGCTGACCGAGCGCGCCCATTTCTCGATCCCGCTGCTGGCCGACGTCCCGTTTGTCGGCCCGGCGCTGTTTCGCCAGCACCCGATGGTCTACCTGGCGGTGGCGCTGACGATCGGCCTGGCCTGGTTCCTGTACCGCTCGCGCGCCGGGCTGGTGCTGCGCGCGGTCGGCGAGTCTCCGGAGTCGGCGCATGCGCTCGGTTATCCGGTGCGTCGCATCCGGATGCTGGCGGTGATGGCAGGGGGCGCCATGTGCGGGCTGTCGGGCGCCTACATCTCGGTCGTCTACACGCCGCTGTGGGTCGAGGGGATGATCGCGGGCAAGGGCTGGATCGCGCTCGCCCTCACCACCTTCGCCACCTGGCGGCCGGCACGCGTGCTGCTCGGCGCCTACCTGTTCGGCGGCGTGACGATGCTGCAATTCCACCTGCAGGGCGAAGGGGTCGAGATCCCGAGCCAGTTGCTCACCGCGCTGCCGTACATTGCGACCATCGTCGTGCTGGTGCTGATCTCGCGCAACGCGGGCTGGATCCGCGTCAACATGCCGGCTTCACTCGGCAAGCCCTTCCACCCCGGCACCTGACTGGAGCGAGCCAGGACAGGTCCGGATGGTGCGACCACAGGTTCTGGAGCGGTCTGCCGACCGTGTGCGCGTCGGATAATCCCCGCCGTCGATCCTGATAACCCACCCACGCCGATTCCGTCCCGGAGATGTCATGACCTTGATTTCGAAGCGAAACCTGTTGCAAGCCGCCGCGTGGTCGACGCTGGCGGCCGGCGCTGTCCTGGCCGGCTGCGGCAAGAAGAAGAAGCCGCGCCAGTCGCCGCAACGCCGGCGCCCGCGGCATCCGAGACCGCCTCGGCCGCGCCGCCCAAGGCCGAGCCGCTGAAGATCGCCTTCGCCTATGTCGGGCCGGTGGGCGACGGCGGCTGGACCTTCGCACACGACAACGGTCGCAAGGCGATCGAGGCCGAGTTCGGTGACAAGGTGCAGACCAGCTTCGTCGAGAAGGTGCCCGAGGCGGCCGACGCCGAGCGGGTGTTCCGCGACATGGTCGGCCAGGGCAACAAGCTGATCTTCGGCACCACCTTCGGCTACATGGAGCCGATGCTCAAGACCGCGGCCGATCACAAGGACGTGAGATTCGAGCATGCGACCGGCTACAAGCAGACCGAGAACATGCGGACCTACGACAGCCGCACCTACGAAGGCGCCTACATGGCCGGCGTCATCGCCGGTGGCATGACCAAGACCAACACGCTCGGCGTGGTCGGGTCGATCCCGATCCCCGAGGTGATCCGCAACATCAACAGCTTCACCCTCGGCGCCCAATCCGTCAATCCGAAGATCAAAACCAAGGTGGTGTGGGTCAATGAGTGGTTCGCCCCGCCGAAGGAGACCGAGGCCGCGCAGTCGCTGCTCAACGGCGGCGCCGACGTGTTGTTCCAGAACACCGACTCCAGCGCGGTGCTGCAGACCGCCGCCAAGGCCGGCAAGCACGCCTTCGGCTGGGACAGCGACATGACCGCCTATGCCCCGGAGGCCCACCTGGCTTCGGCCGTCATCAACTGGGGGCCGTACTACCTCAAGGCGACGCGCGACGCGCTCGACGGTACCTGGAGCGGTGGCACCAATACCTGGTGGGGCGTCAAGGAAGGCGCCATCGACATCGTGTCGATCAACGACAAGGTGCCGGCCGACCTGAAGGAGAAAGTCGAGAAGGTCAAGGCTGGTCTGAAAGACGGCAGCTTCCAGATCTGGAAGGGGCCGCTGATGGGCCAGGATGGCAAGCCGATCCTGAAGGAAGGCGAGATCGCCGACGACAAGTTTCTCGGCGGGGTGAAGTTCTACATCAAGGGAGTCGAAGGCAAGGTGCCGGGCGGCTGAGCCGCATCAGGGCTCGGCCGAGAGCGCAGCGCCACGCCGCTGCGCCCGTCGGCGCCTGAGCCAGCCATGGCCGGACGCCGCGGCCACCACCATCAGCAGCAGCCCGCCCGCCACCAGCGCGGGCCCGTCCCAGCCCTCCGGAGCGACCGCCCGGAAGGCACCGTAGCGTTCCACCGCCCAGTGCCAGGCCACATGCCCGGCCAGCGCGGCCACGATGACGGCGATGGCCTGCTCTGCATCCGGTCGGGCGCGGCGGCACAGCGTCAGCGCCGCCAGCACCAGCACCAGCACCAGCAACTGGCCGAGTTCGACGCCCAGGTTGAAGGCCAGCAGCGAAAGCAGCAGGTTCGAGCCAGCAAACTGCAGCTGTGACTGCAGCATGAACGCGAAGCCGAAGCCATGGACCAGCCCGAACAGCGCACTGGCGGCCCAGCGCCGCTGCAGCCGGGGAGCCAGCACATTCTCGATCGCCATGTAGAGGATCGAGCCCGCGATCAGCGTCTCGATGGCCGGTGCGAACCACGCCACCGCCGGCGCCAGTCCGTAGGCGGCGGCGATCAGCGTGACCGAATGCGCCACCGTGAAGGCACTCACCACCCCCACCAGGTAACCGTCGATGCGGCGGAACGGCAGGATCAGGCACAGCAGAAACAGCAGGTGGTCGGGCCCGTCCAGGATGTGATGGAAGCCAGACTCGAGAAAAGTCCAGGCCGCCTGGTACCAGCGAGGATCGAGCACGACCCGACCCTGGTCGGTCGCCAGATCGAAGGCCCGTTCTTCGCCTTGCGGCGGTCACATAGCGCAGATCGAGACGCAACCGGTCGCGCAGTGCCGGCGCGACCCGGAAGTCGAGCGCGATCGCGGGTCGGGCCGATTCGAGCCGGTACTCGAGGTGGGCGTCGAGGTAGCCCTGGTTCCAGAAGACGTAGGCGGTATCGGGCAAGCGCGGACCGCTGATGTGTGCCCGGGCGCGCTCGAAGTCGGCGAACGACAGGTCCGACGGCAGCGAGATGCGTGCCGCGCTGGCGCCGAGCGTCAGGCGACGTTCGTCCTCGAACCAGGCGATGTCGCGGTCGGCCGCCACCACGGCGCGCGCCAGCCCTTCGTCGATCTGCGCCAGCGCCAGATAGCCCGGACCCTGCTTGGGCAGGTCGACGTTCAGCAGCAACGCCAGCGGCAGCCGCAGCAGCACATGCAGTCGATCGCCATCGGGCTTGACGAAGGCGCGTACCTGCGTCTCGTTCGGCACGTCATGGGCGCGCGCCGGCGCCAGCGCCGCCCATGCCAGCAGCGCCGTCAGCGCAAGGCGCCACCACCAGCCGCGCCGCATGTCAGCTCCGACAGCGCCAGGCGTTCACTGAAAGCGCTCAGCGCCGACCGCGCTTGTCGTCCACCGGCGTGAACTTCTGCACCCGCTTGCCGGTGTCGACCTCGGCCGTGTAGATGTTGCCGTGCGAGTCGACCGCCAGGTTGTGCACCCAGTGGAACTGACCGGCATAGCGACCATTGCGCCCGAAGGTGTCGGCGACATTCCCCGAGTCACGCTCCAGGATCCAGACCTTGTTGTTCTCGCCATCCGGGTTGTACAGCCAGCGCTGCCGCCGATCCGGAGACAGGTCGACGTCCCAGGCCGACCCGTTGCCCAGCGTGGCCCGATCGAGGAAGAACTCCTTGACGAAGGTGCCGTTCTTTTGAAAAACCTGAATCCGGTTGTTGACGCGATCACACACATAGACCAGCCCGTCGTTGGCAATGCGCACGCAATGCACCGGGTTGCGGAACTGCTGGGCCGGCGGCTGTCCGGCCACGTAAGGGGCCGGCGCCACGTCGCTCGGGATCTTGCCGTAGGCGCCCCAGTGGCGCTTGTACTGCCCGGTATCGCCATCGACCACCACCACGCGCTTGTTCTGATAGCCGTCGGCGATGTAGGCCTCGTTGTTGACCGGGTCGACCTCGACATCGGCCGGTTGACCGAGCAGCGGCGTGTTGTTCGATGCCGCCGTTGGTCGCATTGCTGCCGCCGGTCACACCGGCGCGGCCGACCTGCAGCAGGAAGGTGCCGTCCATCGTGAACTTCAGCACCTGGTGGTTCGCGCCCCCGTTGCCGGCGATCCAGACGTTGTCGTTGTGGTCGACGAAGATGCCGTGCTCGTTGGTCGGCCACTCGCAACCCATGGCCGGCGTGCAGCGGCTGCTCAGGAAATTCGGGTCGGCCGGGCCGCCCCAGGCCTGCAGCAGGTTGCCCTTGCGGTCGAAGCGCATCACCGCCGGGGCGGGGAAGCAGCAATCGGAGCGCGGCGGCGTCTGCGCAGCACCCGCTTCGTCGACCGTCAGCGAGCCGGCCCGCTGCACGATCCAGATCGTGTCGTGGCGATCGACCGCGACACCCGCCACCTGGCCAAGCAGCCACTGGTTCGGCAGCGGCTTGGGCCATTCGGCATCGACCTTGAACTCCGGGGCGTCGGGTTGACGCGGGCGCTTGCGCTCGTTGTCGGCCAGGACGCCGTTCGAGAAAAACAGCGCCAGACAGGCGCCGACCATCAGGAACCTACTGCGAATCGCCATGTCATCTCCTCGGATGTCATTAAGGGATGGGTGGCTTCGCGCGGGGCCTGGCAGCGGGCAAGCCGAAACCACGGCAAAGAATAAGCTCGCGCTTATGGGAAAAGTTTCGTTTCGTACGGTTGGTTACGGTCAATACAACCTTTGAACGCCTTGACCTGGCTCGACCGTCGGAGCGGGTCAGGACCCGGAAACTGGATCGAGCACGAAGTCGTACTCCACCCGCCTGCTGCCGTCCTGCTGTCGCGTCCAGTCGGCGATCAGTGACTGGCGCACGCCGAACCCCGCGTCCGAGTCGAGACGCAGTCGAGATCGAGGATGCGCGGTATTCTTCAGACGAACCGCTGCCCCGGATACCGACCTCTCAGCCCGCCCGGTCCCGCAACCCAACCCCGTTTCTCGACATGATCAACAAGATTGCAGCTTCGGTTGCCAGCGCGCTCGCCGGCGTGAGCGACGGCGCCACGGTGCTGATCGGCGGCTTCGGCACCGCCGGCATTCCGAACGAACTGATCGACGGCCTGATCGAGCACGGGGCACGCGATCTGACGATCGTCAACAACAACGCCGGCAACGGCGAGACCGGTCTGGCGGCGCTGCTCAAGACCGGCCGGGTGCGCAAGATCATCTGCAGCTTTCCGCGCCAGGCCGACAGCCACATCTTCGACGGCCTGTACCGCAGCGGCAAGCTCGAGCTCGAACTGGTGCCGCAGGGCAACCTGGCCGAGCGCATCCGGGCTGCCGGCGCCGGCATCGGCGCCTTCTTCTGCCCGACCGGTTACGGCACCGAACTCGCCGGCGGCCGCGAGACGCGCGAGATCAATGGCAGGCAGCATGTGCTGGAGTACCCGATCCACGGCGACGTGGCGCTGATCAAGGCCGAGACCGGCGACCGCTGGGGCAACCTGACCTATCGCATGGCGGCACGCAACTTCGGTCCGGTGATGGCCACCGCGGCCCGGCTCACCGTCGCCACCGTGCACCAGATCGTCGAACTCGGCGAACTCGATCCGGAGACGATCGTCACACCCGGCATCCACGTCAATCAGCTGGTCAGGATCAGCCGCACCGCAACCCAGGCCGGTGGTTTCAAGGCTGCCGCATGAAACGGCCCGCCCGAAAGTCCATTTCAAGCCGCAACCCGCCATCCGGAGCCAGCGCATGAGCCATCAGAGACGAACCAAGGACGAACTCGCGCGTCGCGTCGCCCACGACATCCCGGACGGTGCCTATGTCAACCTCGGCATCGGCCAGCCGACGCTGGTGGCCAATCACATCCCGGCCGGGCGCGAGGTGATCCTGCACAGCGAGAACGGCATCCTCGGGATGGGGCCGGCACCGGCCGCCGGCAGCGAGGACTTCGACCTGATCAATGCGGGCAAGCAGCCGGTGACGCTGCTCGCCGGCGGCGCCTTCTTCCACCACGCCGACAGCTTCGCGATGATGCGCGGCGGCCACCTCGACATCTGCGTGCTGGGCGCGTTCCAGGTTTCCGCACGCGGCGACCTGGCCAACTGGAGCACCGGCGAACCCGGCGCCATCCCGGCGGTCGGCGGCGCCATGGACCTGGCGATCGGTGCCAGGCAGACCTGGGTGATGATGGACCTGCTGACCCGGCAGGGCGCGAGCAAGCTGGTCGAGCGTTGCAGCTATCCGCTGACCGGCATCGCCTGCGTCAAACGGGTCTACACCGATCTGGCGACACTCGCCTGCACGCCGGACGGCCTGCAGCTGATCGATGCGGTGCCCGGGCTGGACCTGGCCGAACTCGAACAGCTGGTCGGCCTGCCGATCGCGCCGGCTCCGATCCCTGCCGCGGCCTGAGCGACCAGCCGACGCCTCGGCTCACCCCCTGCCGGATCCCCTCCTGATTCCTCCGACTCGAGAAAACCATGACCGAAGCCTTCATCTGTGACGCCATCCGCACCCCGTTCGGCCGCTACGGCGGTGCCTTGTCGGGCGTGCGCACCGACGACCTCGGCGCGATCCCGCTGCGCGCGCTGATGGCCCGCAACCCGGAAGTCGACTGGGCGGCGGTGGCCGACGTGATCTACGGCTGCGCCAACCAGGCCGGCGAAGACAACCGCAACGTGGCCAGGATGTCGGCGCTGCTGGCCGGCCTGCCGATCGAGGTGCCGGGGGCGACCCTGAACCGCCTGTGCGGCTCGGGCCTGGACGCGGTCGGGACCGCGGCACGCGCGATCAAGTCCGGCGAGGCGCAGCTGATGCTTGCCGGCGGCGTCGAAAGCATGAGCCGCGCCCCGTTCGTGATGCCCAAGGCCGAGAGCGCGTTCAGCCGCGCCAACGCGGTCTATGACACGACGATCGGCTGGCGCTTCGTCAACAAGCTGATGAAGCAGCAGTACGGCGTCGATGCCATGCCCGAGACGGCCGAGAACGTCGCCACCGACTACCGCATCGAGCGCGAGGCGCAGGACCGCATGGCGCTGGCCAGCCAGCAGAAGGCGGTGGCGGCGCAGCAGGCCGGCCACCTGGCGCGCGAGATCACGCCGGTGATCATCCCGCAGAAGAAGGGCGAGCCGGTCGTCGTCGACACCGACGAGCATCCGCGTGCGACCAGCATGGAAGCGCTGGCCAGGCTGAAGGGCGTGGTGCGACCCGACGGCACCGTCACCGCCGGCAACGCCAGTGGTGTCAACGATGGCGCCTGTGCGCTGCTGCTGGCCAGCGAGGCTGCCGCGCGCAACAACGGGCTGACCCCGAAGGCGCGCGTCGTCGGCATGGCCACCGCCGGCGTGGCGCCGCGCATCATGGGCATCGGCCCGGCGCCGGCGACGCAGAAGGTGCTGTCGCTGACCGGGCTGACTCTCGCGCAGCTGGACGTGATCGAGCTCAACGAGGCCTTCGCTGCGCAGGGTCTGGCGGTGCTGCGAGAACTCGGCCTGGCCGACGACGACGAGCGCGTCAACGCGTGGGGCGGCGCGATCGCCCTCGGCCATCCGCTCGGCGCCAGCGGCGCGCGGCTGGCCACCACCGCCGTCAACCGGCTGCACGCCACCGGCGGCCGCTATGCCCTCGCCACGATGTGCATCGGTGTCGGCCAGGGCATCGCGGTCGTTCTGGAGCGCGTCTGATCCAGGCTTGAAGCGGCCCTCTGCCGTCTCAGCGGAGGAGCGCGCAGGCGCGCTCCGGATCGGCTTCCGGCGTCGGTCGCGTCGACTGCCGGTCTCGGCAGTCGGCGCCGGCGTCATGCTCAGGCGGGCGCCGCTGCCCCCGCCAGGTGCCGTTCCACCGGCGCCGGGGCAGCCGCACGGCGCTGCTGGCGGCGCTCCCACCAGCCATCGAAGAAGTAGTGCGCCACCGTGTTGACGATCGGTTCGACGATCGTGATCGCCCCGGCGATGGTGTAGCTGCCGGTCAGCGCATAGCTGACGCTGAAGGCGATGCCGATGTGCATGACGCCGAAGACTGCCGATTTGGTCATGACGCGAAGCCCTTGCTGAGAATCATTCTTGTTCATGATTCTCGGCCTTCGCGGTCAGGCACGGAATGGTTTGTGCCGATGGCGGCGATAGGTTGCGGCCGCGGCGTGCGTCGGCCGCGCCGGCACCGGTGGGTCAGCGCCGCGCCGCCTCGGCCGTGGCGGCGGCTGCCAGTTCGCTCGCCCGCTTCTTCTCGCGCAGCTCGGCCAGTTGCGCCTCCTCGCGCGCGCGCCGCACCTCCTGCTGGCGCTGCATCTCCTGGAAGCGCTGTTCCTCGATTTCCTCGCTGCTCGGCTCCTGCTCGATCGACAGCGTCATCAGGCCGCTCGACTCGGGTTCGCCACGTTCGCTCTTGAGCTTGATCTCGAGCCGCAGCTCGTTGGCCGAATCGGCATTGCGGATCGCCTCCTCGAAGCCGATCAGGCCCTGGTTGTAGAGCTCGAACAGGGCCCAGTCGAAGGTGCGCATGCCGAGCTCGCGCGACTTGGACATGATGCCCTTGATCTCGTGGAATTCGCCCTTGAAGATCTTCTCGGTGACGATCGGCGTGTTGAGCAGGATCTCGATCGCCGCGGCGCGGCCGTGGCCGTCCTGGCGCCGCACCAGCCGTTGCGAGACGATCGAACGCAGATTCGCCGACAGGTCCATCAGCAGCTGCGTGCGGCGCTCCTCGGGGAAGAAGTTGATGATCCGCTCGATCGTCTGACTGGCGCTGTTGGCGTGCAGCGTGCCCAGGCACAGGTGGCCGGTCTCGGCGAAGGCGATCGCATGCTCCATCGTCTCGGCGTCGCGGATCTCGCCGATCAGGATCACGTCAGGCGCCTGGCGCAAGGTGTTCTTCAAGGCGTGATGCCAGCTCTTGGTATCGACGCCGACCTCGCGGTGCGTGACCAGCGACATGCGCGACGGATGCACATACTCGACCGGATCCTCGACCGTGATGATGTGCCCGGCCGAGGTGCGGTTGCGGTGGTCGATCATTGCGGCGAGCGTGGTCGACTTGCCGGAGCCGGTCGCGCCGACCACCAGCACCAGGCCGCGCTTGGCCATCACCACCTCCTTCAGCACCTCGGGCAGCTTGAGCTTCTCGAAGTTCGGAATCTCCGAGGCGATGGTGCGGATCACCATCCCGACGCTGCGCTGCTGCACGTAGACGTTGATGCGAAAGCGCGACACGCCCGGCAGGGTGATCGCGAAGTTGCACTCCATCTCGTGCTCGAACTCCTCGCGCTGCGTCTCGTTCATCATCGCGTTGGCGAGCGCGCGCGTGACTTCCCCATTGAGCTTCTTGTCGGTCAGCGGCTTCATGCTGCCGTTGGACTTCATGCTGGGCGGGAAGTCGGCCGCGATGAACAAGTCCGATCCGCCGGCCTGGCTCATCGCGGTGAGCAGCTTGTGCATGTAGGCGCGGGCCTGGTCTTCGGTGAGTGCGGGCATGGTGCGGTGCGGGGCTGGCAGACGACGGACATGGTCGCGCGCACGGCGCCAACCGGAGATGCGGCGAGCATGCCGCCGCGCCGCGGGTTCGAATCGTCCGAAAAGCGCAGCGCTTTCCCGGCACGTCTGCTGGGACGCGTCGGCTGCGCTCAAAGGCGCGGTGTCGGTGCAGGCGCCGTACCGTTTTGCTGGCGACCCAGTCTGCGGTCGCCGCATTCATGGCCAGGTGTGATGCGGCGAAGCCAGGTGTCGGCGACCATCGCCACGTGCTGGTGATCCTGATCGAGTACCCGCGCGACCCGCGTGCCGACGAGCCCGGGTGCGACTGGATCGTGGGCACCCAGGCGCAACGTGCCGCGATGCTGGGCGCTCAGACCGCAGTGCTGCTGTCGACCTACCTGCGCATGCTCGGACACGAGGCACGCGCCCACACCGCCACCTGCAGCGACATCGACCTGCGCCGTGCGGCCGCTGGCCTGTGGCCTGATCCACGAGGACGGCCGCAATCCCTTCATCGGCGACCGCTATGGCCTGGCCGCGGTGACCACCTCGCTCGATCTGGCGTGCGATCTGCCGCTCGCACCGCCTGACGGGCAGCGGCGTTGGCGCTCCCACGGGCCGGCCTGGTGGCTCGGCAAGGGAACGCTGAAGAGCGCCTTCAACCGCGAGGCCTACGCATCACGCGAATTCCGGATGGGCGCCTATCCGTTCGAGACGCTCAAGCGGCGCGCCGATCCCACCACCTACATCGACCACGAGCAGGTGCCGCGCTTCCCCAAGCGAGCGGATTTCTTCGCCCGCGCGCTGTTCGGCGATCTCGGCAAGTCGGTGCAGGACAACGCGAAGAATGCCTACTACGTGATGAAGAGCCCGATCGGCGCCTGCGCTCGCCGGGCCCTCGGCGCGCTGCTGCTGCTGCAGTTCGGCGAGGCACGCGGGCCGGTTGCGGCGAGCACCGCCGATGCACGGCGCAATGCCGACAACCTGAAGGCGGCGGCGTATTACCTGGGTGTCGACGCAGTCGGGCTGTGCGGCATTCCCGAGTGGGCCTACTACTCGCACGATGCCGGCGGCAACCCGATGCCGGCCTACCATCGCAATGCGGTCAACCTGCTGCTCGACCAGGGTCACGAGACCATGGAAGGCGGCAGCGGAGACGACTGGATCTCGGTCGCGCAGAGCATGCGCGCCTACCTGCGCTTCTCCATGATGGGCGGGGTGCTGGCCGAGCAGATCCGGCGCCTGGGGCTTTCGGCGCGCGTCCATTCGGTGCTCGACGGCGACGTGCTCCAGCCGCCGCTGCTGCTGCTGTCGGGCCTGGGCGAGGTCAGCCGCATCGGCGAGGTGATCCTGAACCCCTTCCTGGGGCCCAGGCTCAAGAGCGGCACGGTCACCACCGACATGCCGATGCAGCCCGACCTGCCGATCGACTTCGGCCTGCAGCGCTTCTGCGAAAGCTGCAACAAGTGCGCACGCGAATGCCCATCCGGCGCCATCACCGCCGGGCCGAAGCTGATGTACAACGGCTACGAGATCTGGAAGAGCGACGCCGAGAAGTGCACCCGCTACCGGATCACCAATACCGGCGGCGGCATGTGCGGGCGCTGCATGAAGACCTGCCCCTGGAACCTCGAAGGCCTGTTCGCCGAGGAGGGCGTGAGGCGGCTGGCGATGCAATTCCCCGGCAGCGCGCGCTGGCTGGCGCGGCTCGACGATGCGCTCGAGCGCGGCAGCATCAACCCGGTCAAGAAGTGGTGGTGGGTGCTGATACACCTGTTCATATCACATCCACCATGTACCGTACTGTTCCCAACTCCTACACCCAAAACTTCATCCATCACCAGTTCCGCGTCCATGCTCTTCACCTTTCTAAACTACCAGCTTCCTCGCGTTCACCATCTGTTCTTCCATATACCAGCTCCATTCCAACTTAACCAGTCTCAAGCAATTCACACTCCTACAAACAACTCTTAATCATATTTACTCCAGCGGCAGTCGCCCGGCAAGGTAGCGTGGCGTGCAGCCGCGCCGGCATGGCTTATCGGACATCGACCTCGGTTCGGCCTGCACCGCCGCGTCATCGTCGTACAGCTCGTAGAGGTAGAACAGGCTGTCGTCGCCGGGATCGCGGCAGACGTCGAACTGGCGGCAGCCCGGCTCGGTCTCGCGCGAGGCGCGGGCGTTGGCGCGGATCGCCGCATCGAAGGCGGCGACCTGTTGCGGGTGGATGCGAAATTCGACGACCAGGCATTCCATGACGCGTTCCTTCTCAATCGAGTTGCAGCCTGGCCTTGCGCGCCAGCAGGGCAAAGCGTTCGACTTCGCCGTTGATCTGCTGGGCCAGCTGTTCGGGCGTGTTGCCGACCGGTTCGGCGCCCATCTGCGCCAGCCGGGCGCGCACATCGGGCAACGCCAGCTGACGCACCACCTCGCCGTGCACCTTGGCAATCACGTCGGGCGGCGTGCCGGCCGGCGCCATCAGGCCGAACCAGGAGGCGATGTCGAAACCCTTCAGACCCGCCTCGTCGAGCGTCGGCACATCCGGCAGGACCGACGAGCGCTGGGCGGTGGCGACCGCCAGCGCACGCAGCTTGCCGGCCTGGATGTGCGGCAGGCACGATGCCACCGTGTCGAACATCACCTGCACCTGTCCGCTCATCAGGTCGACCAGTGCCGGCGAACTGCCCTTGTACGGCACGTGCAGCAGGGTCGTGCCGGCCATGTCGTTGAACTGCTCGCCGATCAGGTGGTGCGCGGTGCCCACGCCCGTGCTGCCATAGCTGATCTTGCCGGGATTCGCCTTCGCGTGCGCGATCAGTTCGGCGACATTCTTCACCGGCATGCTGCTCGGCACGATCAGCACGTTGGGCACGACCGCAATCGACGAGATCGGCACCAGGTCGCGCTGGAAGTCGTAGCTGCGCTTGACGTAGACCGCCTGCGCGATCGAATGGTGGATCGCTCCGACCAGCAGGGTGTAGCCGTCGGCCGGTGCACGCGCCACCATCTCGGCCCCCAGGCGCAGACCGGCACCGGGCTTGTTCTCGATCACCACCGGCTGGCCCCATGCAGCCTGCATGCCTTGCCCGATCAGTCGGCCGAGGTGGTCGGTGCTGCCGCCCGGCGCCGACGGCACGACGATCTTGATCGGCCGGTTCGGCCAGGTGGCGGACTGGGCCTGCGCCTGGGCCCGTGCCGGCAGCCAGACGGGGACCGCCAGCGAGCCGGCGACAGCCAGCAGGCTGCGGCGATTCAGTTTTTGCATCGGAAGTTTCCTCTCGGGGTGGTCGCTGCTACAGCGACTGGATGGATCGTGGCAACCCGGTCGGCAGCCACGCAACGCAGGTAATTCAGCCGCACCACCGGCAGGTGGCGAACATCCGCGCCCCTTGGAGCGCATGAATTCGCCGAAGCGCGCCTCGGCCAGGCGTGCAGCAAGGAATGGCGTGCCGCCAGCCGCCGGTGTGAGCGTCGCCGGATTTGCAGCCCATCTCGACGGCCACGCCAGGTACACACCGCGATCCGCGCCCGTGCCGGGACAACCGCCGACAGCCGACCTCGCGGGCGCGCCATCACAGCCGATCCGCCACCGCGCCGGCGATGTCGCGCGTGCCGCTGCGGCCACCGAATTCGAAGGGCCGCACCGCGCCGCTCTCGAAGGCGCCCTGCACCGCAGCCTCCACCACACCCGCGGCGTCGGCCAGCGCCGGGTCGCTGTGGCGCACCGCCAGCCAGTCGAGCATCATCGCCACCGACAGGATCATCGCGGTCGGGTTGGCGATGCCTTTGCCGGTGATGTCGGGCGCGGTGCCGTGCGACGGCTGGAACAGGCCATGGTGATCACCGATGTCGCCCGATGGCGCCATGCCCATGCCGCCGACCAGCGAGGCGATCAGGTCCGACAGGATGTCGCCGAACATGTTCTCGGTCACCAGCACGTCGTAGTTCCACGGCTTCAGGACCAGGTTGAGCGCCATCGCGTCGACATAGGCGTGCTCGAGCTCGATGCCCGGGAAGGCGCCTGCGCGTTCCTCGACCACCGAACGCCAGAAGGCCATCGATGCAAACACATTCGCCTTGTCGACGCTGGTGAGTCGCCCGGGCCGGCCGTGCGCCTTGCGCTGCTGCGCCAGCTGGAACGCAAAGTCGGCGATGCGGCTGGTGCCGGCGCGGCTGATCTTCATCGTGTCGAAGGCGGCGTCGGCTTCGACCACGCCGCGGCCCCGTGCGTAGAACAGCCCTTCGGTGTTCTCGCGCACCAGCACCAGATCGATCGCGGTGGCGCGCGCGTCGGCCAGCGGGACCGGCAGCCCCGGCCAGGTGCGCACCGGTCGCACGCCGGCATACAGGTCGAGCGCGAAGCGGATGTCGAGCTGCGGAATGATCTCGGTGCCATCGGCGCCGCGCACGTGCGGCAGCCCCATCGCACCGAACAGGATCGCATCGGCGGCGCGGCACGCCGCGAGCGTCGATGCGGGCAGCGCGTCACCGGTGTCGAGGTAGTGCTGGGCGCCAGCCGGATGCACGACGCAATCGAACCCGCGGTCGATGCGCGGGCCGACGCGCTGCAGGAGGTCGAGGGCGACCTGCATCACCTCGACGCCGATGCCGTCGCCGGGGAGGACAGCGATGGAGTAGTTCTTCATGAGCAGTCTTTCAGTGGAAGGTGGACGCGGCTACATCTGCTGCAGCCGGAAGTGCTCGAAGATGCCCAGCAGCTCGCGGCTGGCGCGCTCGCGGTGGGCACGGTTGAGCGCGACCGCACCCTCGACATCGCCTTCGCGCAACCGCTCGACCAGCGCCATGTGCTCGGCGGTGGAATTGACCGGCTTCGGACGCAGCTTGAGCGAGAACATGCGCGCGCGGTGCGCACGATCCCAGTAGTTCCACACCGTCTGCTCGAGCTGGCGGTTGCCGGCGAGCGCGATCAGCTGGGCGTGGAAGCGCTCGTCGGCGGCGGCCCAGGCATCGAGGTCGTTGCGCTCGAGCGCCTCCTCCATGGCGCGGGTCGCGTCGACCAGCGGCTTGAGTTCGGCCGGACGCGGCCTGCGCTGCGCCAGCCGCTGCACCGCCATGCATTCGAGGGCGGTCAGGATGTCGTAGATCTCGCGCATGTCGGTCGGCGAGACCGGCAGCACCCGCATGCCGTGGCGCGGCACGATGTCGACCAGGCCGTCGTTGCGCAGCCGGATCAGCGCCTCGCGCACCGGCGTGCGGCTCATGCCGAGCGCCAGCGCCACCTCCTGCTCGAGCGCCTGGCGTCCGGGCGGCCACACGTTGTCCAGGATGAGCCGGCGCAGCTTCTCGTAGGCGGCGTCGACCATCGATGCCGCGGGCATGGCAGCAGCCGCCGTGAGATGGCGCTGGCTCATGATCCGACTCCCCAGGTCCAGTGCACCGGCGGCGCGCCCGCCACCGGCATCGACAGCCGCGCGATGCGGTCCCCCAGCAGGCGGCCGCCAATGTCATCGGGTGCGCTGCCCTGGTACAGCACCTGCGTGCCAAGGGATTCCGATTCGTCCATAACGTATACGTTAAGAACTCATTGGAAGCGAACCATTGGGGTTTGTCCCAGCCGCGTTGCGGATCGCTTACCTGTGTACGATCGCCCAGCTGGACCGAAGGCGCAGGCCATGCGCCTTCACGAGCCGAGTCCGGCAGCCGAATCAGTCGACCAAGGGAACGAACAATGGATACGCAAATCACGGCCGATGCGCCGCGCACCTGCCTCGTGACCGGCGCCAGCGTCGGGATCGGCGAAGCGGTCGTGCGGCGACTGGCGGCCGACGGCTGGCAGGTGCTGGCCGCGGCACGGCGCGCCGACCGGCTCCAGCAGCTGGCGAACGAATGCGGCCCGGCGGTGCGGCCGCTGGTGCTCGACGTCGGCGATGCGGCCGCCTGTGCGGCCACGCTCGCAAACTTGCCGGCGCCCTTCGACCGGCTCGACCTGCTGGTCAACAACGCCGGGCTCGCGCTCGGCCGCGAGCCAGCACATGAGGCGCAACTGGCCGACTGGGAGACGATGGTGCAGACCAACGTGCTCGGCCTGCTGCGCTGCACCCACGCCCTGCTCCCCGGCATGGTGGCGCGTGGCCGGGGCACGGTGATCAACATCGGTTCGATCGCCGGCCGCTTTCCCTATCCTGGCGGTCACGTTTACGGCGCCACCAAGGCCTTCGTCAACCAGTTCACGCTCGGCCTGAAGGCCGACCTCGCCGGCACCGGTGTGCGCGCCACCGTCATCGAACCAGGCATGGTGGCGGGCAGCGAGTTCTCGCTGGTGCGTTTCAGTGGTGACCAGACCAAGGCGGACGCGATCTATGCCGGCATGCAGACGCTGTCGCCGCAGGACATCGCCGAGGCGGTGGCCTGGGTGGCCCAGCAGCCGCCGCATGTGGATGTCACCGTGCTGCAGATCATGCCGGTGGACCAGGGCCCAGGGGCGATGCGGCTGGTGCGGCGCGAGGCGTGAGCGCGCCCGGGGCACGGTTGCCGGCGCGGAATCGGACCTGAAGGACCTGCCTCGCAGGAGCCCCTTCAGGGGCGATCCGGGCGCAGCGGGCGCGGCGATCGGGCCTGAAGGCCCTCCTACAACGGGAAGCCGGACCGGTTTGCAGGAGCCCCTTCAGGGGCGATCCGGGCGTTGGACCGGTCCGTCTCCGGCCCTACTCGGGCTCGATCCCGGCGGCCTTGATCACCTTGCCCCACTTCTGGCTCTCGACCTGCTGGAATTTCGCCAGTTCATCGGGTGTGGTGGGGAACGGCTCGCCGCCGCTGGTGGCGAAGAAGGCATTCACCCCCTGCGACTTGAGCGCGGCACCGAACAGTTCGTTGAGCCGGCCGATCACCGCCGGCGGGGTGCCGGTGGGCACATAGGCAGCGAACCAGTAGCCCATGTCGTAGCCCTTGACGCCCGCCTCGTCGATCGTCGGCACGTCGGGCAGCATCGACAATCGCCTGGCGGTCGAGACGCCGAGCGCACGCAGCTTGCCGGCCTTGATCTGCGGCACACCGGTCGAGGTGTCAGTGATCATCAGATCGATCTGGCCGCCAAGCAGGTCGGTGATCGCGAGCGGGTTGCTCTTGTACGGCACATGCAGGATCTCGGTGCCGCTCATCTGCTGGAACAGCTCACCCGCCACCCGGCTCGATGAGCTGCCACTGCCGAAACTGAGCTTGCCTGGCTGCGCACGCGCAGCCGCCAGCAGATCGCCCACGCTCTTGTGCGGCGAGCCGGCATTGACGACCAGCACCTGCCCGCCCTTGCCGAGGCCGGTCACCGGCGCGAAATCCTTCACCGGGTCGTAGGCCAGCTTCTTGTACAGGTGCTGATTGGCGGCCTGCGTCGTGTTGGTCGTGATCAGCACCGTGTGGCCGTCGGGCGCGCTGCGCGCCGCCGCCTGTGCCGCGATCATGCCGCTGGCACCGGCCTTGTTGTCGATCACGACCGGTTGCCGGGCCTGCTCGCCGACCGACTGGCCGAGCGCGCGCGCGAGCTGGTCGGTCGCGCTGCCGGCGGCGAAGGGGACGATGAAGGTGATCGGCTTGGTCGGATAGCCCTGCGCGGCGGCCGCGAGCGGCAGCAGTGCGGCGGCTGCGATGAGCAGCGTGCGGCGGTTGATCAGCATGGAAGGGGTCATGGTCGGGGTCTCCTGGGAAGGGTCGGTGTTGGAGGTCAGGCGCCAGCGAGGTGCGGCACCAGCTCGGCGGGCACGTCGATCGGCAGGTCGAGCAAGAGGTACGACAGCGCCTTGCCGTGGCTGTCGAGATTGAGCGAATCGTTGACGCCGCCGTCGAGAACGTCGTCGAGAACGAAATTCATCGCCTGCAGCCGGGGCAGCAGGTGGCGCTCGACGCGGCTCGGCTGGCGATGCGCAAACTGGCGCGCCACCACGTCGGCGGTGACCTGCTCCACCAGCAGATCCCACAGCGCCGGATGCCAGGCGATGACGCTGATGTTGGAGCGGTTGCCCTTGTCGCCGGTGCGGCCGTGGGCGGCGCGGTACAGCGCGACGATCATGGTGCGTCTCCTTCGATGAAGCGAAAACATGTCGCCACCTGATCGCGCGGCAGCAGGCACGACAGCGTGCCCAGGCGCGGGCGCAGCGCGGTGCGCACGCCGCCGCCGCCGGCCGGCCCGCAGCAGTACAGCGCGGTGACCTCGCGCACCAGTCGCTCGGCGCTGGCCCGGCTGCGGTGATCGAGCGCGACCCGCAGCCGCACATCGCGCGCAGCGCCGGCCGGCTGCGCCGCCAGCCAGCGGCCGGCATCGTCGCCGAAGATGCTCGCCACGCCGATCAGGTCGACCCGCGGCGTGCCGATGCTTTTCAGGCGCTGGCACAGCACGTCGGCGGCCAGCCGGGCGCGGGCTTCGGCACGGGCACCGGCATACGAGATCTCGCCCTCGGCGATCCAGCCGGTCTCATGGCACACATTGACCTTGAGCCGGTCCGGCCGCGCATGGCCGCGCACACCCGACAGCCGGACCCGATCCGCACCGAGCTGCGTCAGCTCGGCATCGCCGATGTCGGCCACCACGTCCGGGGTCAGGTAGGCACGCGGATCGTGCACCTCGTACAGCAGCTGCTCGGTGACGGTGTGGCGATCGATGCGCCCGCCGCTGCCGGCCGGCTTGGTGATGGTGCAGCTGCCGTCGGCAGCGATCTCGGCGATCGGATAGCCGATGTCGGCCAGCCCGGGGACGTCCTTGTAGCCGGGGTCGGCGTAATAGCCGCCGCTGACCTGCGACCCGCATTCGAGCAGGTGACCGGCCATCGTCGCACCGGCCAGCCGGTCCCAGTCGTCGGCGGCCCAGCCGTGGTGCGCGAGCGCCGGCCCGAGCGCCAGCGCCGGATCGGCGACCCGGCCGCAGACGACGATCTGGGCGCCAGCCCGCAGGGCGTCGGCGATCGCCTCGGCGCCGATGTAGGCATTGGCAGAAACCGGCCGCAGGCCCTCGCCGGTCGCACCGAGTGCGGCGGCGAGCGCCGCCCGGTGCCCGGGTCCGCTGACATCGTCGCCTTCGACGACCGCGATGCGGGGCCTGGCCAGCCCCAGCTCACGCGCCAACGCATGGATGCGCCGCGCCGCACCGGTCGGATTGGCGGCGCCGAAGTTGCTGACGATGCGCACGTCACCCGCCATGCAGCGCGCCAGCACCGGTCGCAGCAACTCGTCGAGCAGCGGCTCGTAGCCGCCGTCGGGATCGCTGCGTCGGGCCAGCTGGGCCAATGCCAGCGTGCGCTCGGCCAGGGTTTCGAAGATCAGCACTGCCGGACCACCGGCGGCGATCAGCGCCTCGACCAGCGGTGCGGCGGCATCGGTCCGATCGCCCGAAAAACCGGCCGCACAGCCGATGCGCAACAAACCACGATCCATCGTGTGTCTCCTCGGCGCCGCTCGATGCACCGCCTGCCGGCAGTCTGAGCCATCCCCACTCATCTGTTAAATCGAAAGATGAAATAGACTCATTGGTGACTTCGATGAATGTCTCGATCCGTCAGATGCGCGCCTTCGTGGCGCTGTGCGAGCAGCGCAACTTCACGCGCGCCGCCCAGACCTGCCACCTGTCACAGCCGGCATTCAGCGCGCTGGTGAGCCAGCTCGAGCAGGCCGTCGGCAGCCGGCTGTTCGACCGCAGCACCCGCCATGTCGAACCGAGCGCCGAGGGGCGTGAATTCGAGGTCGCCGCGCGCCGCGTGCTGGCCGAGCTCGATGCAGCGCTCGACGGCGTTCGCCAGCGCGCCGCCCGCGAACGCGGCCGGGTCTCGATCGCGCTGCTGCCCTCGCTCGCTGCCGGCTGGCTGCCGGAGGTGCTGGCCGGCTTCCACCGACGTCACCCGGGCATCGCGATGCAGGTCGCCGACCTGCTGTCCGAACCCTGCATCGAGCGGGTGCGTTCCGGGCAGGCCGATTTCGCGCTGGCGGCGAGCCGGGCCGAGACACCCGAATTGCAGGCCGAGCCGTTCTGCAGCGACGACTTTCACCTCGTGTGTGGCGTCGGGCATCCGCTGGCAGCCCTTCGCGATCCGCAGCCGGCCGACCTGGCGCCCCATCCGTTCATCCACCTGTCCCGCACCTCGAGCGTGCGCCAGTATGTCGATGCGGCCACCCATCCGCATCCATTGCCGGCGCTGCTCGAGGTCGAACAACTGGCCACGGTTGCCGGCATGGTGCGCGCCGGCCTCGGCATCAGCGTCGTGCCGGCACTCACGCTGTACCAGTTCGACAGCCGCAGCCTGGTCGCGCGGCCGCTGCGCTGGCCGGGCCTGGAACGCGCCATCTACCTGGTGCGGCGGCGTGACCGCGAGCTGTCGATCGCGGCGGCCGGGCTGCGTGAGTGGATGCTGGCGCGCCGGCCGGAAGTCGGGCCGCGGCGTCGCACGGTGGCGGCTGGCGCCGCCGATCGGCGCTGAGCGCAACGCGCCCGATCGCCGCCGCGGCTCAAGGCGCGCGCAACTGCTTGTCGCGGACGATCCGGATCTCGAACGGCTCGAACGCGTTGGACGATGTCTTCACGACGTACCGGCCCTGCTGCAGCGCCTGTCGGGCCGGCCCGCAGCCGCTGGCAACCCGTTCTTCGCCGCGGTGGATGGTCCAGCAGTCCGAGCCCGGCCAGTTGAAGTCGAAGGTGCCGGCGGCGACGTCGACCCGGGTCAGCTGATTCGCCTTCACGTCGACCTGCACAGGCTGGAAGACCGCCGCCGACGACGCCTTCAAGGTGTAGCGCCCCGCCTGCAGCACCTGCTTGCCAGCGCCGCAATGGGCAGCCACCCGTACCTCGCCGCGAAAGAGCTGCCAGCAATCGTTGCCTGGCCATGTGAATTCGAGGTGGCCGGCGTCGTTGCCGGCCACCAGGGTCTGGTTCGGCCGGATCTCGACCTCGAACGGCACGAAAAGCGCGCTCGAACTCTTGATCAGGTAGCGCCCGGTCTGCAGCGTCAGCTTGGCGGCACCGCAGCCGGATCCGGCCGGTTGCTCGCCGCGATAGACCCTCCAGCAATCGCTGCCGGCCCAGCGGAAGTCGAGGATGCCCGCCTGCAGCGGCCCGGTCGAGCGGACGGCGGCTTCGGCCATCGCCGGTGCACCGGCTTGCCCCGTGAGCAATGCCGACGTCCCGCCGGGAAGCGCTTCGACTGGCGGCCCGGCCTTGCTGCGCACGGCGGGCAGCGGCGACCTGGCATCGATGGCGGGCGCCGTCGCTTCGATGTAGCCGGCAGTGCCTGCCTCGGCCTGCTCGTCGGCACCGCGGCGCGAGGCGTAGACCGCCGCGATCGCCACGGCAGCCAGGCCGACCGTCGCCACCCTACCGCCGCAGGCCTGGCCCATCGGCGTCGTGTCGTCGCCTCCGGGCTCGGCGCGCTAGCGACGCCGGAGGCCGACGCAGCACCCAGACCCGGCAATGTCGCGATGTCCGCGCACAGGGCGGCCAACCCTTCGTGGTCCGGCTCGCCGCTCCAGCCCACCAGATCGGCCGTCTGCCGGCGGCGGAACTCGAGCGGCAACCTGACCGGCTCGATCGCAGCCGGAATCAGCACCCCGCGCTCGGCTGCCTCGGCCGCCTCGCTGCGCACCCACTCCGATGCGATCGAGGCCTTCGACCACAGCACGATGACACCGAGCGCGGCGCCGAGCTCGCGCTCGATCTCGACGTCGAAACTGCGCCCGGTCCGGATGCGCCGATCCCACCAGACCGACCAACCACGCTGCTGCAGCGCGGCGGCGACGGCCTGCGCGGTCTGCCGGTCTTCGCTCGCATAGCTGATGAAGATATCCATCCCGGCTCCTGCAGGGCGTACGGGCGTGCGGCGACCGCCGGTTCCGACCGGCGCCGCGCCGAACAATCGCCAGGATCAACCGACCGTCCCGTCACTGTCCACTTCAAGCTAGGGGCTGCATGGGACCGGAGATCGGGTTCAGAGTCACTCGCTCCCGGGTGAACGCCGCCAGCCGGCGTGCACCGGCAACCCCCTGACAGGAGACCCGAGATGACAATCACGCGCAGTCGTGGCTACCGCCGTCCGCCGCACCGGTCGCATACCCTGGTTGCCATGGCCGCCGCGATGCTGGTGGCGTGCGGCGGCGGCGGTGATGATCCGAACCTGTCGGCCAGCCCGCTGGCAGCCGACGATGCCGGCGGCGAGGCCGCGGACGATGACGGACAGGCCCAGGCCCATGGCGCGGCCGCTGCCTGCGACCGGCGCGTCAACAACACCTTCGGCAAGCTGCTCGATTGCGTCACGCTCGACGGCGTGCGCTCGCACCTGACGGCGCTGCAGGCGATTGCCGACGCCAACCACGGCAACCGCACCTCGGGCACGCCTGGCTACGACGCGTCCGCCGCCTATGCGGCGCAGGTCTTTCGGCGCGCCGGCTATCGGGTGACGTTGCAGGAATTCCAGTTCCAGTCCTTCATATCCCTGTCACCCAGCGTGCTGGAACGGGTGGCACCCGCGCCGGTCGCACCCCTGTCCAACAGCATCCTGACCTATTCCGGCAGCGGCGACGTCACCGCACCGGTGACGGCCTTGGCCGCACCCGCAACCGACCCGACACCTGGCTGTGAGGCGACCGATTTCACCGGCTTTCCGGCCGGCCACATCGCCCTGATCAGCCGCGGCAACTGCACCTTCGCAGTGAAGGCCACCCATGCCGCCAATGCCGGAGCGGTCGGGGTGATCATCTACAACAACGTGGCCGGACCGGTGAATGGCACGCTGGGCAACACCTTCACGCTCAACCTGCCGGTGACGTCGGTCGCACTCGACCTCGGTCAGCAGCTGGCCGCGACCCCGGGCCTGGCGGTGCGGCTGAAGACCGACACCTTCCGCGGCATGGCAACCTCCAGCAACGTGATCGCCGAATCGCCCGGCGGCAATCCGGGCAACGTGGTGATGGTCGGCGCCCACCTCGACTCGGTGAACGCGGGGCCGGGGCTGCAGGACAACGGATCGGGCAGCGCGGCCATCCTCGAGACCGCGGTGCAGATGGCCCGGGTCAAGCCGCGCAACAAGCTGCGTTTTGCACTGTGGGGTGCCGAGGAATCCGGCCTGGTCGGCTCGACCCACTATGTCGGCAGCCTGTCCGCAGCCGAGCGGCAGAAGATCGCGCTGTACCTGAACTTCGACATGATCGGCTCGCCGAACCACGTCTTCTTCATCTACGACGGAGACGACTCGGACAATGTCGGGGCACCGGCGGGACCGGCCGGCTCGGCGCAGATCGAGAAGGTGTTCGAGAACTTCTACAGCGAGCGTGGCATCCCGTTCAAGGGGACCGATTTCAGCGGCCGATCCGACTACGGGCCATTCATCGCAATGGGTGTCGACATTCCCGCTGGCGGCCTGTTCACCGGTGCCGAAGGCATCAAGACGCCCGAAGAGGCCGCACTGTGGGACGGCACCGCCGGCACCCAGTACGACCCGTGCTACCACCTGGCGTGTGACACGGTCGACAACTTCAATTTCAAGGCGCTGGACATCAACGCCGACGCGGTCGCCTACGCCACCCTGTTCTTCTCGATGAACACCCAGTCGGTCAACGGCGTGCGCGGCAAGGGCAATTTCTCGCGCCCGGCACTGAAGTGGCCCGAGCATCCGCCCCAGGCTCGGTGAACGCAGGCGCGTCGGACAAGGCCGCCGAACCCGGCACATCGATCGCGTGACCGCGGCCGCGGTGTCGGCCCGCTGGCGCCGTGGCGCGCGCCACGGCGACAATGGCACGCCCGCCACCACCCGCCGGCCGACCACAACGCCGCGCGCCCTTCACCCGCCGCTCTGCCCGGCGCCAGCAAGACCCGGCATGTCGCCACCCGACCGCCCATCCCGCCCTCCCATGCGCATCCCGCTGCCGGTGATCGACCGCGACCGCTGCACTGGCTGTGGTCGCTGCATCGCGGTGTGCGGGCCGCATGTGCTGAGCTTCGAGACGGTGCGCTGGAAGAAGTCGGCGCTGCTGCACGACGCCGCTGCCTGCACCGGTTGCAGCCTGTGCGCGGCACGCTGCCCGTTCGATGCGATCACGATGGAGCGCCAGGTCCGGGCCGGCTCCGCAGAGCCATAGGCGCCACGCCGACCGGCGCGACTTCCGCTGCCGCGTCGGAGACGCCGACCGCAACGGGTCCGGAGCCGGCTTGCGACGCCCGCCTCACGCCCGCCGGTGCGACCGCGACATGCGGCGGTCAGGGGTGCGAGCGCGTCATCTCCATGGCGAAGGTGAACCGATCGGCCGGATGGATCGACACCGAGAATCTCGAAAACTTCGTTGTCCGAGTCGATGTAGCGTCGGACCACCTTGAGCGCGGCCGAGCCTGCTGCGGCATGCAACTCGGCCGCCAAGTCGCCCGGCAGGTTCGTCGACCGTGGCAATCGACTGGGTGAAGCCGGGCGTCGGTCGCGCCGACTCGACACGGGTACCCACATTCTTGCGGCGTGAGATCAGTCCGAGTTCCTGCAACTCGTCGAGCGCCTTGCGCACCGCGTAGCGGCTGGCGCCGTAGCGGTCGCACAGCTCGAACCCGGTCGGCAACAGCGAACCCACCGGGAAGCGCCCGGTCGCAATGCCCGCAGCGATCCGGCGCCATGGCGCCGCCTACCTCGCGGCCACCGGCGGAGCCGCGTACCTGCTGTCCCGAGCCATCCGCGCCTCGCGTGTCCTTGCCTTCGAGGACCTTGGCATGGAGGCGATCCACGAATTCGAACTGGTCGACTTCCCCGTCACCGTGGCAGTCGACTCACGCGGCCGGTCCATTCACCGTTTCGTGGTCGCGCAGGAACCAGCCTGACCGCGTGGCATCGCGCGCCCGCGGCGCCTGTCGCCTGATCAGACCGGCAGCAGCAGCAGCAGCAACTGCCAGGCGCCGGCGCCGAGCAGGATCAGGCCGAGCCCGGTCGCCATGCGTTCGCCACCAGGCGCGAGCTTCTCGACGGCGACGGTGATCGACAGTGCGGCGATCCACGCCAGGTTCATCACGCCGCCGACGAACAGCAGCGCCATCAGCGCCCAGCAGCAGCCGAGGCAGAACAGGCCATGGCGCCAGCCCATGACGAAGCCGCCGAAGCGCCCGCCGCGCCATTCGCCGATGAGAAAACCCATCGGCGTGCGGCAGCGCGCCAGGCAGACGCGCTTGAGCGGCGAGAACTGGTAGGCACCGGCCACCAGCAGCAGTGCGCCCGACAGCGTTGCCGAGCGGCTGACAGCCATCGGGCCGATCCAGCCGAGCGCCTGCAGCAGCCATTGGGCGGCCGCGGCCGCAACGCTGAAGAACGACCACACCAGCAGGTAGGCGCAGACGAACTGGTGCGACCGGGCGCGCTGCCCGGCGCTTCGGCCGAGCGCCATGAACGCCTGCAGCATGGGCAGCGCCGAAGGCAGCATCATCGCAGCCATCATCACCGCCCACATGGCGACGACAGCCAGCAGATTAGCCGCACTCCACTGCGGCGAAGCCGGCATGGCCAGCCGGGCCAGCGGGTGGTCCATGTCGAAGGCGAGCCAGGCCAGGCCAACCCAGCCCAGCAGTGCGGGAGCCAGCCACAGCGCGGCCGCTAGCGGCAGGCGCCTTGTTCGCGGCGCCGGTGGCGATCGGTCCTCGGCATGGGTCGTCATCGTCGACTCGTGAGCACTGCAAGGGCATCGGATGGGCCGAACATGGGCGACGCGGCGCCACTTGTCAACCGCAGCAGGCCGGTGGTTCGCCGGCAAAACGGTTGCGCGCCCTGCGGATCGGGCGTACTGTGACTTTCTTTGACCGGCAGCGGCAGCCGCCCGGGTCGACCGGCCGTCCATGCTGCGGACAGAGGAGCAACCATGGCAACCTGGCAGATCAGTGGTGAATACATGGAGACGTGCAACTGCGCCCTGCTGTGCCCGTGCATCACGTCGAATCTGGCGGCCACGCCCACCGAGGGCGACTGCAAGGCAGCCGTGGCTCTTCGCATCGACAAGGGGCAGCGTGACGGCGTGGTACTCGATGGCCTGAGCTTCATCGTGATGCTGCATTCTCCGGCGGCGATGGGCGCGGGCAACATCACGGTCGGCCTGATCATCGACGAGCGGGCCAGCGAGGCCCAGGTCGAGGCGATCAGCGCCATTGCCACCGGCGCGGCCGGCGGGCCGATGGCCGCGCTCGGGCCGCTCGTCGGCAGCATCGCCGGGGTCGAACGCCGCCCGATCCAGTTCGATGCGCAAGGCCTGAATCGGTCCGTGCGTGCCGGCGACCTGGTCGACCAGGCCTGTGAAGGCATTCCGAGCGTCAGCGTGCCGGACCAGGCGATCGCCATCGACAACACCGCCCACCCGGTGAACAGAAGGCTGTCGCTGGCGAAGGCGACGCGCAGCCTGTTCAATGTCTTCGGCATCCGGTGGAACGATTCCACCGGCACGCGCAACGGCCACTTCGCGCCATTTGCCTGGGCGGGTTGAACCGCGGCGCACGCCAGCGCGCTTGCCGTTGCAAGGCCGGCCGGTCCGGCCACCCCGGATCCCAGGCTCGGCGCGAACCCCGGACCGGCCGGTGATGGCGTGCCATCATCGGCATCCCGCGTCTCAGGAGACACCCAATGAAGCTCTACTACGCCCCCGGCGCCTGCTCGATGGCACCACACATCGTCGCGCACGAGGTCGGCATCGGACTCGATCTGGTGCGGGTCGATCTCCCGAGCAAGAAGACGGCCGATGGCGGCGACTTCTGGAAGGTCAACCCGAAAGGCTACGTACCCGCATTGCAGCTCGACGACGGCGAGGTGCTGACCGAGGTGGGTGTGATCTGCCAGTATCTGGCCGACCGCAAGCCCGAGGCGCAGCTCGTGCCGGAGGCCGGCACGATGGACCGCTACCACCAGATGGAGGCGCTCAACTTCGTCGCCACCGAGGTGCACAAGCAACTCGGCGCCCTGTTCAACCCGAAGCTGACGCCGGAGATGCGCGAGGTCCAGCTCGGCGTGATCGAGCGCCGCATGGCGCCACTCGAGCAACGGCTGGGCAACCGCACCTTCATGATGGGTGACGCATTCAGCGCGGTCGACGCCTACCTGTTCACCGTGCTGCGATGGACGAAGCCGCTGAAGATCGACCTCGGCAGGTGGCCCAACCTCGAGGCCTATGTCGAGCGGGTCGCCGCGCGGCCGAAGGTGCAGGCCACTCTTCAGCACGAAGGGCTGGCCTGAAGGCTCGGGCGACTTGCCGCCGGTCGATGGGACCGCATCCGAACCGGCTCTCGTCCGACAACCTCGCGACCGGTCGACGGCTATAAGGGGCTTGCACCATCGATCCGGCCCCGGCCCTCGCACCATGAATCTGCACCGCACACCCTCCTGGGCCGACCCCGTCGGCCGTGCCGGCTATGCCGCCAAGGGCATCGTCTACGCCGTCGTCGGCTACCTCGCGGCGAAGGCCGCTTTCGGTCAGGGCGGCAAGACCACCGGGTCCGAGGGTGCGCTGCACGAGATCGGCCAACAGCCATTCGGGCAGATCCTGCTGGCGCTGGTCGGCGTCGGGCTGGCCTGCTACGCGGTGTGGCGCTTTCTCGGCGCGATCGCCGACGCCGAGGGCAAGGGATCCGATGCCAAGGGGACTGCCACGCGCGTGGGTTACTTCATCGTCGCGCTGCTGCACGTCAGCCTGAGCGTGGCGGCTTTCTCGGCGCTCGATTTCGGCGGCGGCGGGTCGGGCGGCAGTGCAGACCAGGGCACGCAGAGCATGACCGCGCGGGTGATGAGCGTGCCGTGGGGGCGGTGGCTGGTCATCGGCGCCGGCCTGGCGGTGGCCGTGGTGGCCCTCTCTCAATGGGTACATGCCGTGCGGGGCAGCTACCGCCAGCGTTTCGCACTCGATGGCGCCGCGACGACGGCACGGCCCTGGGTCGAGCGCATCGCCAAGCTCGGGTTGGCGGCCCGGGGCGTCGTCTTCCTGCTGATCGGCTTCTTCCTGGCGCAGGCAGGCTGGCGCGCCGACTCCAGCGAAGCCAAGGGCCTGGGAGGCGCGCTGGCGACGCTCGCCCAGCAGCCCCAGGGGCCGTGGCTGCTCGGCATCACGGCGCTGGGGCTGATCTGCTATGGGCTCTACTGCGCGGTGATCGCCCGCTACGGCCGCTTCGTGCGCGCCTGAGCGGCGCGGCGGCAAACATCAGGGGCGGCCGATGCGATGCGCGCGCGCGTCGCATCGGCCGGACGCCGGCACCGTGCGGTTCAGCGGTGCTGCCTCGACCCGCCGTCATGCCCGCACGGTCCCGCCGGCTCATCGAGCGAGAACAGCGACGCATTGCCGCCCGACGCGGTGGTGTCGATGCTGAGGCTGCGTTCGAGCAGAAAGCGGTGCAGGTAGTGCGGGCTGCCGGCCAGTGGCGATCCCGGCGCACCGCCCGGGTGGGCGAGTTCGGCAAAAGGGATCAGGGTCCGGATCGGGCCGTCACACCCAGCCAGCAGCCGCGCGATGGCCTTGGCGTCATCGTGATTGCCGGCGAATGAAACGGCATCCACCCGCGCGTCGGTCAGCAGCGACTGGAGACTTGCGTCGCCCCCGCTCGCGAGCATGCGGACGGCGCCCGGCGGCACACCGGCGTCGACCAGCAGCCGGGTCAGCCGGGCCGCCACCCGCTCGTCGGCATGCCAGACGACGACCGCATTGCCGGCGGCGAGCGCGGCGCCGGCCTGTGCCGCCAGCGGCGCCACCGCCTCGGTGGACAGGCAGGCGATCACGCCGCGCGCCGCGTACGACAGCTGGTTGCGTTCACCGGTGGGGCCGGGCAGCGACAGCGGCGCGGCCAGCTCGGTCTCGGCCTGGGCCGCATGGAAGCGCAGGTAGTCGGCCGCATGACCGATCTCCTCGGCGCCGCGCGGAGTCAGCTCGGCAAAGTCTTCGCCGCGACGCCCACCGTCCTCGAGCATCGCGGCCGCACGCTCGAGCGCGTCGGCGCGCTGGGCGACCGGGGTTGCCGACCAGTCGGCAGCGCCGGCCAGTGCCTGCTCGAGCCGGGCCCGATCCAGCCTGCAGCGGCCGAGGTCTCCGGCGTCGGCGTCGGCATTCGCAGTCGCGGCTGCCGACACGTCCCCGGCGACCCGCTCGTCGGCAAAGCGCGGCAGGTAGTGCGGACCGCCAGCCTTCGGGCCGGTGCCCGACAGGCCCTCGCCGCCGAACGGCTGCACGCCGACGATGGCCCCGATCTGATTGCGGTTGACGTAGGCATTGCCGGCGCGGACGCGGGCCAGGATGCGGTTGCGCGTCTCGTCGACGCGGGTGTGGATGCCGTGCGTCAGGCCGTAGCCGGTGGCGTTGATCGCCGCTACCACCGCATCCAGCTCGTCGGCGGCATAGCGGATGACATGCAGCACCGGCCCGAACACCTCGCGCTCGAGCTGCGCGATCGATGCGAGTTCGAAGGCGGCCGGGCCGACGAAGGTGCCGGCACCGGCCGGCGGACGAACCTGCTCGATCAGCCGGGCTTCGCTGCGCATGCGCCGGATGTGCGCATCGAGCGTCGCCTTGGCCTCGCCGTCGATCACCGGGCCGACATCGGTCGCCAGTCGCGCCGGATCGCCGACGCTGAGCTCCTTCATCGCACCGCGGATCATGGCGATGATGCGGTCGGCCACGTCGTCCTGCACAAACAGCACGCGCAGCGCCGAGCAGCGTTGCCCGGCGCTCTGGAATGCCGACGCCATCACGTCGCGGGTGACCTGCTCGGGCAGTGCGCTCGAGTCGACGATCATCGCGTTGATGCCGCCGGTCTCGGCGATCAGCGGACAGATCGGACCATCGCGCCCTGCCAGCGTGCGGTTGATGATGCGCGCCACCTCGGTCGAACCGGTGAAGCACACCCCGGTCACCCGGTCGTCGGCAACCAGCGCCGCGCCCACCTTGGCGCCGTCGCCGGGCAGCAGGTGCAGCACCCCGGCCGGAATGCCGGCGCGGTGCATCAGGCGCACCGCCGCCGCGGCGATGAGGGGTGTCTGCTCGGCCGGCTTGGCGACGACGGCATTGCCGGCGGCCAGCGCCGCCGTGATCTGGCCGGCGAAGATCGCGAGCGGGAAGTTCCACGGGCTGATGCAGCAGAACACGCCGCCACCATCGCTGCGCATCGCCCGGCCCGCGTCGCGCGGCACGCGCAGCCGGGTCTCGCCGCCGAAGTCTTCCTCGGCGCGCAGCGCGTAATAGCGGCAGAAGTCGACCGCTTCGCGCACTTCGGCCACCGCGTCGGCGAGCGTCTTGCCCGCCTCGCGGATCGCGATCGCCACCAGCGGCGCGGTGTCCTGCTCCATCAGGTCGGCCAGGCGCCGCAGGCAGGCCGCCCGCTCGGCGACCGGCGTACCGGCCCAGCCGCCGGCGCTGGCCGCAGCCGAGGCGAGCGCGCGCTCGATGTCGCCATCGTCGGCGTCGCGCACCAGGCCGATCGCGTGCGCCGGATCGGCAGGCGACGTCACCTGGCGCCCCGCGCACTCGACCTCGTCGCCGTCGACGATCGGTCCCGCCTGCCACGGCAGACGCTCGGCGTCGAGCATTGCCTGGCGCAGGCGCTCGAGCTCGGTCCGGTCGGTCAGGTCGACGCCCGCGAAGTTCGGCCGCCGCGCGCCGTACAGGTCGTGCGGCAGCGGAATGCGCGGATGCGGCACGAAGGCGAGCGCGCGCACCTCGGCCACCGGGTCGGCGATGATCGCGTCGACCGGCAGGTTCTGGTCACGCACCCGGTTCACGAAGGAGCTGTTGGCGCCGTTCTCGAGCAGCCGCCGCACCAGGTAAGCCAGCAGGTCCTCGTGCTCGCCGACCGGGGCATAGACGCGGCACGGCTTGCCGATGGCGCCCTCCACGACCTCCTGGTACAGCTCCTCGCCCATGCCATGCAGGCACTGGAATTCGTACTCGCGATCGGCGCTTGCGTACTCGAGCACGGCGGCGATGGTGTGTGCATTGTGGGTGGCGAACTGCGGGTAGAAGGCCTCCCGATCGGCCAGCAGCTTGCGCGCACACGCCAGGTAGCAGACATCGGTATTGACCTTGCGCGTATAGACCGGATAACCGCCGAGTGCGAGTTCCTGCGCCAGCTTGATCTCGGTATCCCAGTACGCACCCTTGACCAGCCGCACCATCAGGCGCCGGCCGTGGCGGTGTGCCATGTCGGCCAGCCAGTCGATCACGAACGGCGCGCGTTTCTGATACGCCTGCACCACCACGCCGAAACCGTTCCAGTCGCGCAGGTCCGGCGACCCCGAGAGCACCTCGAAGACATCGAGCGAGATGTCGAGCCGCGCCGCCTCTTCGGCATCGATGTTCAGGCCCATGTCGTAACCGGCCGCGATTCTGCACAGCGCAAGCATGCGCGGCACCATCTCGTCGAGCACGCGGCGTTCGTTCCACAGCTCGTAGCGAGGGTGCAGCGCCGAGAGCTTCACCGAGATGCCGGGTCCGTCGATGATGCCCCTGCCGTTGGCGGACCGGCCGATCGCGTGGATGGCGGTGCGGTAGGCCTCGAAGAAGCGGTCGGCGTCTTCATGCGTGCGGGCGGCCTCGCCGAGCATGTCGTAGGAGTAGCGGTAGCCGCGACGTTCGAAATCCCTGGCCCGCGCCAGCGCGGCATCGATGTTGCGGCCCATCACGAACTGGCGCCCCATGATCTTCATCGCCTGGCCGGTCGCCTCGCGGATCACCGGCTCGCCGACCCGCGCCACCAGCCGGCGCAGGATCGCGCCGGCGCTCCTGCCGCGCAGGCCGCCGATGGCGCGATCGCCGCCAACCACCTTGCCGGTCAGCATCAGCGCCCAGGTCGATGCGTTGACGAAGACCGAGTCGCTGGCACCGAGGTGGCGGTCCCAGTTGGCGGCCGAGATCTTGTCGCGGATCAGCGCCTCCTGGGTGGCATCGTCGGGAATGCGCAGCAGCGCCTCGGCGATGCACATCAGCGCCACGCCCTCCTGTGTCGACAGCCCGTACTCGTGCAGAAAGGCGTCGAGCCCGCCCTTGGAACGCGACCTGACCGCCTCGACCAGGCGCCGTGCGGTGGCCTGGATGCGCGCGTCGGCCGCCGGGTCGGAATCAACCTGCGCCAGCAGCGCACGCACGCAGTCGGTCTCGTCGGCGCGGTAGTGCCGGTCGATCGCGCTGCGCAACGGCGAACGCGCCGGCATCGGCTTGTCGTCGATCATGAGGGCTGCTCCGTGCGGCGGGATCCGGCGACGCGGAGCGCGATCGGACCGCCCGGCATGTTCAGCGGCGGCCCGCGACCAGCGCCCGGTCGAAGTCCGCAGCAACCGCTTCCGACGGACGCCCCATGCGGCTGACCACCACCGCGGCGCAGCCGGTGACGATCGCGCCGTCCAGTCCGAAGATCATCCAGGCCATGTTGATCAGCCGCGCGGTGGGCACGTCGGCCGCGTGGCGGATCGCCATGAACCGCACCAGGATCTGCGGCTGGCCGAAATAGCCCAGGCCCCAGGCCATCAGCGACACGATGCCGAGCGTGGGTCATGTCGTGAAAGACGTCGTTGTTGGACGGCGCGGCCGGGGTTTCGAGAAAGTCGGGAATCGTCAGCGAATCGTTGGCGATCTCGGTGAACACGCGCAGGCGGTCATCTTTCAGCACCACAGGCCGATCGCCAGCATGCCCACCAGGTAGATGCCGAAGGCGCTGAGGGTGGTGCCCACGACGTCCGCAAGCGCTCGGAGATCCAGGTGGCAATGGCTGCGACCAGACAGGCCAGCATCGGCACCAGCAGCCAGACCCAGGTGGCGGTTGTCAGCGAGTCGCTCATGCCGGTCTCCATCGGTTTCTTGTCCGGACCATGATGCATGACGAACCTCGGGGACACAACCCGGGGGCTCGGCCACCGGGAAGGCGCTCCGAAGACCCGCCCAAGAACGATTTCCTTCAGGAAACCAAACGCCGCTGGGTCGATCGATACCCGGCATGCGCCCGACCGCCAGCCCTTCGCAGACCGCCTCCGGCCCCCTCCCCGACCGCCTTCGGCGGCGAGCCGGCGGCTGCGCCTGCTGCGATCCGGGCGACAAGGGGGCGTGGCTGCCTTCGGTGCTCGATCGGCGCCGACTCCGCGCTGCCGCGCGCGCGGCCATCGGCACAGGGACATCCGGCCGCGCCGGCCGCAAGGCAGCACCCGCCGGGCCTGATGACACCCATGACTGCCGCATCCTGACGCTCGGCCACTCGACCCGGCCGATCGAGGACTTTCTCGCGTTGCTGCGCGCGCATCGGGTAACGCAGTTGATCGACGTGCGCACGGTGCCGCATTCGCGCCGCAACCCGCAGTTCGATACCGTGGCCTTGGCGCAATCGGTCAGCGAGGCCGGCATCGACTATGCGCATGCGCCGGGGCTCGGCGGCTTCCGCAAGACCAGCGCCGAATCGCCGAACGGCGGCTGGCGCAACCTGTCGTTCCGCGGCTATGCCGACTACATGCAAAGCGCCGATTTCGCCGCCGAGCTGGTCAACCTGATCGAACTGCAGCGCACCGACCGGCTCGCGCTGATGTGTTCCGAAGCCGTGCCCTGGCGCTGCCACCGATCGCTGATTGCCGATGCCCTGCTGGTGAGCGGCGTCCCCTGCTCCGAGATCACCAGTGCCACCCGGCTGCAGCGCCACAGGCTGACGCCGTTCGCCGAGGTGTCGAGGCGCGGATTGAGCTATCCGCCGGAGGCCGGTTAGCGGGTCGCCCTGCCCCATGCTGCCGGACGGACCGGGCCTGTACCGGCGCGATCACGTTCAACCGGGCCGACGACCTGAATACGCTCATCAGGCCGATGATGCTGGCCATCAAGGCGGCATTCGGCCCTGGCGGCCGTCAACGCCTGGGCGCTGTGCTGCGGCATGGGACTGATGCTGCACACCGACCTGCGCCTGCTCGTTGCATGAGGCGCACATCGGACTCCCCGAGAGCGCTGAAGTCAGCGGCACGGCGTGAAGTTCCGACGGGTGAGACCGCGAACATCGCGTCGCCAGGGTGGTCCCTCGGTTATGAGTTCCGGGCGCGTTGCGCCAGGCTGGATGCGCGGACCTCCGCTTCAGCTGGTTTCATGCGGCAGGACGGCCAGAGCGACCTCCTGTGCCTTCAGGATATGTTCCAGCGCGGCCTGCCCTGCCGCCTCAGGCTGGCGCGCACGAATCAGTTCGTACATGCGGTCGAATTCGGCCAAGCTCGCGGGCAGTCGATTGGGCTGGCTAAGCGACGTCGCTCGCAGCACGCTGATGCGAGACAGCAGGGAAAGAAGCGTCTCCCGAATGAGGGCGTTGCCGCAGCCTTTGAGGATGACGTCGTAGACCGACTTCACGTTTGCAAGCAGAAGGCGCTGGTCTTCCAACTGCGCCTCGGCGCGAAGTTTCAGAATGGCGGCGTGCAGTTCCTCGATCTCGGCATCGCTGGCGATCCGGGTGAACTGCGCAAAGGCATGCACTTCAAGAACGCCCCGCAATTCGTAGATCTCCTTCGCGTCCGTAGTGGAGATGGAAGCCACCACCGGGCCCCGGTGAGGAGTCGTGGTGATGAGCTTCTCTGCTTCAAGCTTGCGCAGTGCCTCGCGGACCGACGGTCGACTGACGTCTAGCAATTCGCAGAGCTCGCGCTCCACCAGCTTTTGGCCGGGCCGATACTGCCCGTCCATGATCGCCTGACGCAGGTACGTTTCCACGTAATCGCGCAGGCTCTTCGGCTTTGGGGGTGGCTGCATCCGGGAATCCATGGTAGTCAAGATCGCTTATCTACAGATTGTCTATCAATCTGCGGCGATCGTCCCAGAATTTGCCGGGATGGTCTGACAGGGGTGTGCATCGCCGCACCACCACACCGGTGCCGGACCCGAGATGGGTCTGTGACGCCACCATGTGGCCGCAGCTGGTTCCCCTTCCCTTGCGCTGGACATCACAATTCACTCCGCTTGCGAACGGATTGTCATACACTATTGTTGTATGGCAATGCCGCTTGAACGGCGCACAGGATGCTGCGCTTTCGGATGCAGCCTGCAAGGCGCCCGGCTCAGCGTGAACGCACGCGACCGGCGGACCCTTTCAGCACGGTGCATTGCCTGAGGTCAGGAAAGTGAAGAGGCGAGTATGAACGGCGATACGTTTGACTATGTCGTGGTGGGCGGCGGCACCGCGGGCTGCGTGCTGACCAATCGGTTGAGCGAGGACGGCTCATCGGTCTGCCTCTTGGAGGCCGGACCCACCGACATTCACCCTTTCATTCACATTCCCGCTGGCTACATCAAGAACATCTACAGCAAGACACTGACCTGGAATTTCACCTCGCAACCGGTGAAGAACCTGAAGAACCGCAGTTTCTCGCTACCGCAAGGCCGCGTCCTTGGAGGGTCGAGTTCGATCAACGGACTCAACTATGTTCGAGGGCAACGAGCAGACTACGATGAGTGGGCGGATCAAGGCAACCCCGGCTGGTCGTACAACGAAGTCCTGCCCTACTTCAAGCGCTCTGAGCGAAAGATCGGACCCGGTGACGATGTTTTCCGAGGCCGGACTGGCGAATTGCCAATCAGTGATCTCGATTGGCATCATCCCCTTTGCGATGCCTTCCTGGACGGACTGACCAGCCTCGGAATTCCCCGGACCCCGGACTACAACGGCGCCACTCACGCGGGTAGCGGCTTCTTTCAACGAACCATCGAAGGCGGCTACCGGCACAGTTCTGCGAAGGCATTTCTCAGACCTGCCAAGGCCCGCAAGAACGTCGCTGTTCGAACCGATTCGATTGCCGCGAAGATCATCTTCGAGGGGCGTCGCGCGGTCGGGATCCGATATGTCAGGGGTGGACCAAATGGCCGAACGGAAGAGGTTCGTGCACGCCGCGAGGTGATCATCGCGGCCGGTGCACTGAATACGCCGAAGCTGCTTCAGATTTCCGGTGTAGGACCTGTGGATACCATCAACAAGATCGGCGTTTCACTGGTTCATGAGCTGGCGGGAGTGGGTGACAAGCTCAGAGACCACTACGGCATCCGCATGGTCGCGCGCCTCAAGAACATCAGCACCATCAACAACATGGTGCAAGGTCCAGCCCTCCTCTGGCAGATCGCGCGCTGGATGATGGGCCGTCCGAGCCCATTGGCCATCAGCCCCTCGATCGCCCACGTCTTTTGGAAGTCAAGTCCCCAGGTTGCGAGACCGGACATTGAATACGTGTTCACGCCGGCGAGCTTCCGGGAAGGCGTCGTGGGTTTGCTCGACAAGTACCCCGGTATGACTGTGGGGCTCTGGCAAGGCAGACCTGAAAGCACCGGGTACGTTCGCGCTGAGTCATCGAATCCGTTCGACAAGCCGACCATCCAACCCAATTACCTCGACACCGAGCTCGATCGTCGCGCCGTGATCGACGGCATGCGGCTTGGGAGGCAGATGCTTGCAACAAAGCCTCTGCAACCGTATTTGGTTGGAGAAACTTCGCCAGGTAGGGACTGTCAATCCGACGATGAATTATTGGACTTTGCGCAGCGGCTCGGCACGACGGTTTACCACATGATAGGGACGTGCAGAATGGGCCCGGCCGGCAATCCTGATTCGGTGGTCGATTCGAATCTGCGGGTTCACGGCCTTGACGGGCTGCGGGTGGTCGATGCTTCAATCATGCCGACGATGCCTTCGGTGAACACCAATGCGTCGACGTTGATGATCGCTGAGAAGGGCTCTGACCTCATTCGCGGGAAGACGTTGCCACCCGCAACTGATCTGCCTGCGCCGGCGATCTGAAATTCAGCATGGTCGCGATGTCGCAGTGTGACCCTGCTCCAGGAAGTTTCTGCGTCCATCCGATGAACGCTTTGCTGGTGAACCCGGGACCGTTGTCGGTCCTTACGGCGGCCGGATGGCCCCGGAAGCGCGCCGCTTGGTCGAGGTGACCTGCCCCATCTTCCCCATATCCGCCGGTCTCCTGGCTGGCGGACTCCTGCTTCCTCAGGCCAGCATGGCTGGAAGGGGGCACGTCAGCGGGAGGCAAGGAATGCCAACGCATTGTTCAGGTAAGGTCTGAACAGATTGGGGTTCTCGCACATTGGAAAATGGCCTAACCCCTCCATGACGACAAGTTGTGCGCCACGAATGACCTCCGCCAACTTTCTGCCGTCCTCCGGCGTCGCGGAATAGTCGTACGTACCGCAGAGCAGCACCACCGGTGTGCGATCACAGTCGATTACGCGGCCAACCGCCTCACCATCGAATTCGTCACTGTAGAAAGCGAGATCTCCCGAGTAAATACCGGGTGCCCCCTGCGAGTAGATCCAGGCTGCGGCACGGCGATCGCTCTCGCTGCTCAAGGGGCTCATCAACCCGCGGACATAACTCGCGTTGTGCAGCGCGCCGTGGATGTCGACATGATGCTGGTACGCATTGCGTCGCCCCTTGGAGCGAAAAGGCGGCTCGACCGCCACAACGCCTGACACCAGGTCCGGCGCCTCGGCGGCGAGCACGAGCGCCATCGCGGCCCCCATGGATCCTCCCACCACCACCGCACGTTGACCAATAACCTGACGGAGGATCGCAGTGCACCACGCCAGGTAGGTCGCCTTGTCCAATACATAGGAGCCGCCGTTCCAGGTAGTCGGGGGCAGGGTTCGTCCGTGGAAAGGCAGGTCGACCGCGAACATCTCGAATGTGGTTCCCAGTCCCAGGTCGCTCAGCTGGCTCTGGAACTGCCGCGAATCGGCGCCAGCCGTGTGCAGAAACAGCACCGGGATACCGTGACCGGCGCGTTCGACATAGACGTTGTGGCACTCGCCGTCGATCGACAACGGGTGGTAGGCCCCTCTGATGCGGGTGATATCCCGAGGGGCCGGTTCGCCCTGGAGAGGAGGAGTTCGCACGACCAGCTCAATCACGCGTTCAAGTGCAGGCCGACACCGTGCGATGTCGATGGGCGCTCCGTTCACATGGAATGACGGGTTGGCCATCTGCAACGCGGTGAACGAGTGGAATGTCGGTGGCGCAGGACACGACAGGAGCTCACGCCAATGTTCAGGAGCGGCCTGAACGACTACGGTGGGTGCCTGCAGCTGCGCCTTGCCGATGCGAGCCGTCTCCCCCAGCTCGATGACGATGACATCGTCGCCGACCCGAAACTCGACGACAGCATTCAAGCCCGGCGACAACCATGGAATTTCGGCGTCCGACAATGCGGCATGGACCCTGTTCGATAGATCAGCGTATGGGCTCATTTCGGTCAGTTGGGTCAATGGATTGCCGCAGCGGCCGCACGGAAGGGTGCCGCCCGCACTTCTTCACGTGGAAAGGTTGCCAGCGTCAGGATGTCGCATGCAGCATGGCAACGATTCCCTGGAGGCTTTTCGTGGGTGCAGGATAGCGCCGCAACACATCCGGATCGTGGCCAGGAATCACGTGCTCGGGAGAATCGGCAAGCCTTTGAACTCGTTCCCAACCCTCCACCATATCTCCGACGTTGTAGACGATCGGAAACGGGCGCTTCTCCTCTATATTGCGATAATAGTGACTCGCGTCTGATGCCAGGACCACGTTGCCACGCCGGGTCTGGACCCTCACCACCTGCAGACCCATCGTGTGGCCACCGATCAGATGCAGTGAAATGCCAGGGGCAAGCTCAGCATCCCCGTCATGGAACTGCACTCGCCCCTCATGCGCATGGTGCACCAGCCGCACCACGTCGAAGACACTGTAGGCCTCGTGCATGCAGCGGTGGGCCATGTATCTGCCAGTCGCGAATTGCATCTCGCGGTCCTGCAAGTGAAAGCGCGCATTGGGGAATTTCTCGCAATTCCCGGCGTGGTCATAGTGCATATGCGTGATGATCACATCGCTCAAACTCTCGGGGCTGACGTCGATGAGGCCCAAGGCCTCAGCGGGGTTGCGCAGCAGTTCGCGCCCGCGTGCCGTGGCGGCCTCCTGGTTGAAGCCAGTGTCGACCAACCAGCAACCAGACGGCCCGCGAATCACCCACACGAAGTAGTCCATCGGCATCGGTCCGTTGTGCGGATCACCGCCAATGAAGTTGGCGGAGGCGAGTCGCCGATGCTCTGCATACTTGATCGCGAAGACTTCGTGCATGACGTGTCCTATCTGTAGGTGTTGGGCGATGGCGGATCTCGTGCAAGGACTGCGTCGCTCGACTCGAGGATCGACGCACGAACGGAGGCGCTCCAACGCTGTTGCTTGACCAGGACGAATGGTTCAGCGCCGCAGGGGCATTCCGGGACCGACGTCTGGACGCGAAACCGCCCCACACCCTCGTACATGTGAGACGCATCCTCTGAACATCTTCAACCTGTTCCGCGCGGATCGTGACAAAGGGCTGAGGACCCTTGGCTTTCCCGAGCGCCGCGCTACCAAGCCGAGCTGCCTCCGTCCACCGTGAAGACGGCGCCCGTCGCGAAGGAAGCGTCTTCGCTGCAGAGCCAGGCAATCATGTTGGCAATCTCTTCCGGCCGGCCCATGCGGTTCATGGGTGCCCGCGCTTCGAGCTCTCGCTTCATCGCCTGCGGATCAGGCGCCTCGGCGAACATGGCGTCAAAGTACGGTGATGCAATCGTGCCGGGCGCCACGGCATTGACACGGATGCCATCGCCCGCATGGTCGATCGCCATGGCGCGAGTCAGCGCCACAATGCCCCCTTTCGACGCGACGTAGGCAGCGCGGTCCGCGATGGCTGCTGCAGCGGTGTACGAGCCCAGATTGACAATGGCCCCTCCTCCACCCGCCTTGATGATGGGAATGGCGTACTTCGAACACAGAAAAACACCTCGCAGATTCGTGCCCATCAGTCGGTCCCACTCGGCCTCCTCGGTGTCAACGACGCTGCCGCGAAAGCCAAACCCCGCATTGTTGACCAGTGCGTCGATCCGACCGAAGCGCTTCACGACGGCATCCACCATCGCTATCACAGAGGACCCATCCGAGACGTCGGCGACGAAGGGCAGCGTTTCGCCGCCCATCTCCTCGGCCAGCGCATTGGCCGACTGCAGGTTGCGATCGACGACGACCACACGTGCACGGTCGCGCCCCAATCTCAGCGCCGTCGCCCGTCCGATCCCGCTTCCAGCGCCCGTGACGACGATGACTTTGCTGCTCAGATCCATCGATACTCCACTTTGCAACTGTGCAGACCACACAACCAACGCCACACTGCGGACATCGCGCAGACGGCTGTACGCCTAGGCAACGGCAAGGTCACGCGGTGCGGCCACCATCGACAGGCAGCTCGAGACCAGTCAGGAAGCTCGCCTCGTCGCTTGCCAGGAACAGTGCAGCATTCGCGACGTCCTCGGGCATTGAGAGCCTGCCCAACGGGATGGTGGCCACGAATTTCTTGCGGTTCTCGGGCGTGTCTGGCACGCCCATGAATTGCTCAAGCAGGCCGGTCACGCCGATCACAGGACAAATGGCGTTGACTCGGATGTTGTCTGCACCCAGCTCGATCGCCAGCGACTTGCTCATCAGGTTGACTGCGCCTTTCGAGGCGTTGTACCAAGTCAGGCCAGGCCGCGGACGGATGCCTGCGGTCGATCCCACATTCAGGATGACCCCGCTTTGCTGCGCACGCATGATCGGCACCACCGCGCGAATGCTGTGGAAGATGCTTTTCACGTTGATGGCAAACACCTTGTCGAAGGTGGCTTCGTCGATGTCCAGCAGGGGGCTGTTCTTGTAGGTCCAGCCGGCGTTGTTGACGACCACGTCGATGCGCCCGTTGAAAGCCTCCAGCGTTGCCTGCACCATGGCATCGACTTCCTCGCGGCGGGTCACGTCGCATCGCACCGCGAGGGCGTCCTGTCCGATCGACCGGGCCACACGGTCGGCCCCCTCAGCGTTGATGTCGGCAACAACTACCTTGGCTCCCTCGGCGGCGTACAGCCGAGCGATGGCCTCCCCGAAGCCGCTGGCGGCACCTGTCACGATTGCCACTTTGTCTTTCAATCGCATCGCTATTCCTCTCGTAAGAAAACACAAGCCGATGGCGCCCTGCGCGTTCCAGCGTCAATGGATCGCAGTGCTGCCACTGTGCTGCTCCAGGCGGCACTCGCCGCGCTCCAGAATAAGGGTCTCGTCCGGCAGGCCGCGCAGCAGGCCACGGTTGGACTCCGTGACTACAACGCACAACCCGGGGGTCAGATCACGCAGCTTGCGCAGCGCTTCCGCGTATTGGTTGGCAAGCACCGGGGCCAATCCCTGGAAGGGTTCATCGAGCAAGACCAGGTTGGTCCCCCCCATGAGCGCACGCGCGAGCGCTGCGATCTTTCCCTGTCCACCCGACAGCGCCGATCCCGATCTTGGCAAGAGCTGCGCGAGTTGAGGAATGGCCGCCGTCGCCCGCTCCAGGCGATGATCGATCTCCACGCGCGGAAGCTTGAGCAGTTGGCATGGAAGCCGCAGGTTTTCCTCGACCGTGAAGCTCGGGAACATGACCCGGTCTTCAGGTGCGTAGCCAATGCCAAGCGCACTTCTGCCATGTGCGGGCACGGTCGCCAGATCCTGCCCGTTGAACTCGACCTTGCCGCCTTCCAACGCAAGCAGGCCCATCACCGTGCGCAAAAGCGTCGTCTTTCCCGCGCCGTTGCGACCGATGATGGCCACCAGCTGGCCCGCCCGGAACTCGGCATTGACACCACGCAGCACCGTGATGCCGGCCAGTCGAATGGTGACCCCTGAGAGCTTCATCATGCTCACTCTCCCAGCACGTTGGTACGGATTTCAGGGTCAGCCAGGACCTGTGCCGGTGTGCCATCTGCAGCGATGCGTCCGGAGATCCAGGCAGCCACGCGCGTCGCATATCGCTCAACGATGTCCACGTCGTGCTCCACGAAGATCGTCGTGATCTTCTGTTCATTCAATGCGCCCATGATCGTTTCCATCAGCGAATGCTTCTCTTCTGTAGACACACCACTGGTCGGTTCATCCAGAATCAGGAGCTTGGGCTCGAGCACCAGTGCCATGGCGATGTCCAGCAGCTTGCGCCGGCCCTCCGGAAGTGATTCGCACAACTCGTCGGCACGATCGCGCAATCCGACCAGGTCCAGCACATGGTCGACAGCTTTGGCAGACACTGCATCCTCAAGCGACGTCCACAAGCCGAGCTTGCCGGCCTTGCCCGCTGCGGCAATGCGGATGCAGTCTCTAAGCGAATGCTCCAGGAACAGTTGCGGAAGCTGAAAGCTGCGCACCATTCCCTTGCGGGCAATGACCCGCGGTTCGAGGTTGGTCACGGCCTCACCGAGAAAGCGAACCACGCCGCTCGTGGGACGTACCAGGCCCGTGCAGATGTTGATGAAGGTGGTCTTGCCTGCGCCGTTCTGTCCGATCACGGCGAGGCGCTCTCCCTCGCTGAGCTCGAAGTTGATGTTGTCGGCCACAACGATGGCACCGAACGCCAGATTCAGGTTTTCCGTGTGCAACAGAGTCCGGCTCATCGCGGCTCCTTCTTGATGCGTGCGGCAATCAGACCCGCGATCCCGTCAGGTGCGAAAAACACCATGACCAGCAGCACGGCTCCCAAGGTCATCTGCCAGGCGCCCGTGATGTAGGCTGCCGCGTAGAGCTTGACGAACTCGAAGATCGTGGCGCCAATGAAGGCACCGACAGGATGGACGACGCCCCCGAGTATCGAGATGAACACGATCTCACCCGACCGCACCCAGTAACCCATCTCGGGTGTTACCAGTCCTTGCGTGATGCCCAGGATGGCACCCGCCAGACCGCACAGCGCAGTAGAGAGCACGTAACCAACCAGGAATACGCGGTAGGTCGAGATGCCCACGTATTCGAGGCGAGTCTCGTTCGTCTTCAATGCCGCCAGCGCCTGGCCGGCCACGGACCTGAAGTAACGATGGATGAGCCAACCCACCAGAACGGCCAACCCGATCGACAGATACAGCAACGCCGTCTCGAACCCGTCCCGGTCCAGATCGAACCCGAAGAAGGCCGCTCGCGTCACGCGCAGGCCGTCGGTGCCGCCGGTGAGGTGATAGAACTTGCCGAGTCCAGCAAAGAGCACCATCGACAACGCCAGATTCAGCATGCCGAAGAAGATCGTCCGGTAGCGCACGACGAACAGGCCTATGACCAGCCCGGACAGTGCTGCAAAGGCCGTTCCGCCGACCAGCAGGCCGACCGTGTCGATTCCTGGGTACCAACGCGACAAGAACGCGACAAAGTACCCAGCCAGGCAGGTGTACATCGCATGGCCGAACGACACCTGGCCTGCTCGAATGAGGATCGACACGCCAAGAGCGGCGATGCCGAAAGCGGTGGTGAAGATAAACGGCGTCTTGATCCAGGGAAGGGCCAAGGGCAGGAGCATACCGACGGCCACCAGCAACGCGGCGAGGCCGAGGAACATGGACGGGCGCACTGACTTGCGTCGTGGGGGCGCGGTACCGATGCCGCGATCTGTAATGGGAGCCGCCATCACACCCTCCTCGCCTGGGCCACGGAGAACAGGCCTTGAGGCCGGAACAGCAAAACCAGGGTCATGATGATGTAAGGTGTCAGGACTTCGAGTTCGGGCAAGAGGTAAACTGAAAATGAACGCGCCAGGCCGATGAGCATGGCGGCAATGAGCGCCCCTTCGATCTGTCCGAGGCCTGCGGTTGCTGCAACCGCGAAGGACAGCACGATCATCTCCGCGCCGATGCCCAGCACCCATGACGTGGTCTGCACCGACATCGCGCCGCCGAGGGCCCCGAGCGCCGACCCCACGGCGAAAGTAAGGAAGCAAACCTTGCGCACATTGATGCCCAGCGTCGTGGAGACTTCACGGTGGTGCGCTACGGCGACAACCTGCTTCCCGATCAGCGTGTGGCGCAGGGCGAGCCGGATGGCGACGAAGACCAGCAAAGCGACGCCTGGCACGACGAAGAGTTGATACGTGGTGTACGTGATGTCGAACACATCGACCACGCCCAGGGCTGTGACCAGTTCGCTGGAGGAGTAGGGCTGCCCGCCCCACACCAGGCGCTGCAGGTCTTCAAAGATCATGAAAGCGGCAAAGGTCACGAGCAGTTGCAGCACCGGATTCTTGCCATAGATGCGCCGGATCAGCGTTGCCTCGAGCAACCCGCCCAACAGCACGCCGACGACGGCCGCCGTGACCGGGAGCAGCACGAAAGACCAGTAGGGTGACAGCTGCATTGCCAGCATCCACGCGCCCACGGTCGCGCTGAGGTAGCCACCAATGGCGAACATGCTGCCATGCGCCATGTTGACGATGTTCATCACGCCGAAGACGATCGTGATGCCCGCCGCCACCAGGAACAGGAGCGCACCGTAAGATAGCCCGTCAAGGGTTGCAAGCAGTACTGTTTGGAAATTCATGGCTGTGTTAACCCGAATGAGGAACGAGGGCGCCCGACGTTCGGGCGCCGAAAGATCTTGCGCGGCTACTTCCCCGCGGGGAATGTCACGATCCTGGCATCACGAACGATGGCTGGTTTGAGCGTTTGGATCCATTGCAACGAGTTTTGGCCCACCGGGGCCGTGACCAGTTGGGGCGGGTACATGGTCAATTGGTCCAGCACAGGGAAGTTGTAGTCGGCCACTTTCTTCGTCACGCCCCAAAGCTGCCATTCAAGGCCCTGACCATCTTCCCGAATCTGTACCTTGTTGGTCAGGCCGGTGAACTCGCTGTTGTGCAATGCCTCGGCCAACTGCTCTTCGGTCGGCCAGCCACCGTTATTGCGCTTGATGGCAGTTTCGTAACCGGTCTGCAGCGCCGCAAGCGCTTGGGCCATATGGAACACGGGATAGATCGGGTAGCTTCCCGTCTTGGTCTTGAAGCGCTGGACAAAAGCCTTGAAATTGGGATCGTCCTTCAATTGCGGGTGCAGGAAGTAGTGGTCACCACGGGCACCGACGATGACACCGTCCGGCAACACACTGCCGAGGCGCTCCAAAGAGCTCTCTCCGAGTGAAAGCACGAAGGTGGAGTTGCGCATCAGGCCGCGCTGGGCCGCTTGGCGCACGAAGGTGTCGAGATCGCCTCCCCAGGAAGTGGTCAGCACCACGTCGGGCCGCAGGGCCTGAAGTCGGCTGATCTCCGTGGAATAGTCGGTTGCCCCGAACTTCGGGAACAACTCGGCGACGACTTTGACGTCCGGCCGAAGCGTCTTCAATGCCAGGTTGACGATCTCCCAGGAGTCGCGGCCATGGGCGTAGTCTTGATTGACGACGGCAATCGTCTTGAAGTCGGGCTTCTGCTTCAGCAGATAAAGGACGCTGGACAGATGCTCTGCGGTGGAGTTGGCCTGTGACCGCACGACATACTTGTAGCGCCGGTCTTCCAGGATCTTCTGCGCAGCGCAGTCCCACATGATGTTGACGACCTTCAGGTCTTCCGCGACGGGGGCAACGATGTTGCAGCTTCCGCTCGAAATGGAGGCCAGCATCACTCGAACGCCCTGCTCCTGCACCAGCCGGCGGTACTCGGACAACAGCCGGTCTCCGCCCACGCCTTCATCCATGAAGATCGGCACTACCTTGACGCCACCGATACCGCCTTTTGCGTTGATGTCCTCGATCAGCATGTCGGCAGCGGCCTTCGCTGGCAACCCGAAAACGGATGCCGGTCCCGTCATGAACGTGCTGATGCCCACCTTGAGTTCGGCTGGCTTCTGCGCGAAGGATGGCAAGTGCGCACCCGCCGTGACCAGCGCGACGGCCGACCAGCCCATCAGCCGCTTCATACCAAATTTCAACATGTATGCCTCCTCTTGGGAAATGAACCCGCGCTCGGCGGGAAGACGGAAAGTTTTCGTCTTCACACAAGTTTGTAGGACAATTTCACAATCAGCACTTAGGATGAGTACCTATGTGTTTTTATCCAGTCCATCCATCAGGAGGCTGCGGGCGGACGGCTCGAGGCGCAGATGCCATGTCGGCCTGCTCCTCCGGAGGCCGAACGCATCCCAGGACGGTCTCTGTTGTCAAGGGTGTTTACACCCAATCTGTTTGTCAGACAATCTGAGGATAATGCAGATTCGTACCACCGACAGAAGGACACTCCATGACCAGTGCGTTCACGCCCAAGAACCAGGCACTCTTCGACCAAGGCCTCAAAACGCGCCGCGAGGTGCTAGGCGCCGAGTACGTCGATGCCTCGCTCAAGAGCGCCACCGAGTTCAACATCGAGCTCCAGCATCTTGTGACTCAGTACTGCTGGGGTGACGTTTGGAACCGGCCTGGCCTGGATCGCAAGACGCGTTCGTTCTTGAACCTCGCGATGATCACCGCGCTCAACCGCCCCCATGAACTGAAGCTGCACGTCCGCGGCGCCATCCACAACGGCTTGACCAAAGAGGAGATCAAGGAGGTGTTTCTGCAGGCGGCAATTTATTGCGGCGTTCCCGCTGCGATCGACTCGTTCCGGGTCGCCTCGGAAGTTCTCAAAGAAATGAACGTCGAATAAGGGGCTGGCATGCTTCGCATCGGATTCATCGGCCTGGGCATGATGGGCGCCCCAATGGCTCGACTTCTGCACAAGGCCGAGCACACGCTGGTCGTGAAGGACGCTAGTGAGGAAACCGAGTGCAGGTTTGTGGATGCGCACAGCGGCGCACGGTCGGGACGCGCCGCGAGCGCCTTCGGCGAGTGCGACGCCGTGATAACGATGCTGCCGAACTCCGACATCGTGGACCGCGTCATCAATGAGTTGGTGCCGCACCTGAAAACCGGTGTGTGCATCATCGAGATGAGCTCGGCAGACCCGAGTAGAACGCGTGCACTGGCACAACAGCTGGCCACCAGGGGCATCGAGCTGATCGATGCGCCAGTGTCTGGCGGCGTCAAGCGCGCCACTGACGGCACGCTCGCCATCATGGTCGGCGGCGAAGATGCGATTGTTCGGAAATGGATGCCGCTGCTCAAGCAGTTGGGCAATGCCATCACGCACGTCGGCCCCGTGGGCTCCGGCCATGCGCTCAAGGCGCTGAACAACTATGTGTCGGCTGCAGCCCTCATCGCCACGGCCGAAGCGATCCATGTAGGCGCGGCTTTCGGCATTGCTCCGGCAACGGTGGTGGACGTGATCAACGCCTCGACGGGAAAAAATAACACCACCGAAAACAAGGCGCACCAGTTCATGCTGAGCGGCGCATTCAACTCAGGCTTTTCCTTGGTGCTACAAGCCAAGGATGTCGGAATCGCAGCCAAGCTGGGGCCTCAAGTGGGCATCGCGATGGACCTGGCACAAAAGGTCGCGGCCATGACCTCTGCGGCGTCTGAAGCCCTGGGCAACAGCGCTGACCACACCGAACTGTACAAGTTCACCGGCAACCATTGATCGGCTTGCACGGAAGCCTTGGCAGGTTGTTGTCGGGCGTTCTTCGATCAACGACCGGTCCCTGCCAAGCGAGTCACATCCTCGGCGCGCGCAGGTGCAGCGTCTTTCAAGCGGCGCAACCCTTCACCCACGCCGAGTCGACCATCCGAAAGGCGTTGGCCACCAAAGCCGACCAGCGCGCCATCCAGTGGCTGCTTGCACCGCTTGCACATCCTCGGACCTCATCCTCACCTTCATCGCCATGTCCAATCTGATCCAACGCGTTCAATCGTTCTACATCGACGGTCAGTGGGTCGAAGCCCGTGACGCGCCGACGTTCGAGTTGATCGATCCCTCGACACGGGCGCACGTGGCAGATCTGTCCATGGGGGGGGCCAGCGATGTGGATCGCGCCGTCGCAGCCGCTCGCGCGGCCTTGCCCGCCTTCTCCAGCACCTCGCCGCAGGAGCGGATCCACCTTCTCCAGAGGATCCTCGAAGCCTACCAACGCCGCGTCGACGAGTTCGCCGAAGCCATGCGCATCGAGATGGGATCGCCCATCACGTTCTCCCGGAACGCCCAGGTGGCTCGCGGGCCTGCACACCTGAATGCGCTCGTTTCGGTGCTCGAGCGATTCAAGTTCGAAGTCCAGCAGGGTACAACCCGGCTCAGATACGAGCCGATCGGCGTCTGCGGCCTGATCACACCATGGAATTGGCCGGTCAACCAGATCGTTGTGAAGATCGGGCCCGCGCTGGCGGCAGGTTGCACGATGGTGCTCAAGCCGAGTGAATACTCGGCGTTGAGCACGCTGCTGTTCGCCGAGGTGCTCGAAGAGGCAGGCGTGCCCAAAGGCGTGTTCAACTTGGTCAACGGATACGGACACGAAGTGGGCCACGCGATCGCGGCACATCCCGGGATCGACATGGTGTCGTTCACGGGTTCCACGCGCGCCGGCGTTCTCGTCGCCCAAGCCGCTGCGCAAACCGTCAAGCGCGTCGCGCAGGAACTGGGCGGCAAGTCGGCCAACATCCTGCTGGAGGACGCCGATTTCGACGTCGCTGTTGCGAAAGGTGTGGCTGCCTGTTTCACCAACTCCGGGCAGTCGTGCTCGATCCCAACCCGGATGCTGGTCCCCAGTTCACGCATGGCCGAGGCCATTGCGAAGGCCAAGGAAGCTGCAGAGACCTACATCCTGGGTCCGACGCAGGACCCCGATACGCAACTGGGTCCCCTGGTCAACAGGAACCAGTACGAACGCGTGCAACGGCTGATCCAGTCGGGCATCGATGAAGGGGCTGATCTGATCGCAGGTGGCCTCGGGCCACCGCAGGGCCTGGAACAGGGCTTCTACGTAAGACCTACGGTATTTGCCAATGTGACGCCTTCCATGACGATTGCCCAGGAAGAGATCTTTGGTCCCGTCCTTTCCATTATTCCGTTCGAATCGGAAGAGCAGGCGATCACGATCGCCAATGGCACGCCGTATGGCCTGGCGGCCTACGTGCAGTCGCAATGCCAGGAACGCGCCCGCAACGTTGCGCGCAGGCTGTCCGCAGGTGGGGTGCATATCAACTATCCCGCCGCCGATTTTTCAGCGCCGTTTGGTGGCTACAAGCAGTCGGGCAACGGCCGTGAGTGGGGCGAATTCGGCATGCTCGAGTACCTGGAAGTCAAAGCCATGGTGGGCTTCGGCGCGCCGTGACAAACCTTCTCCGGACATCGGTCACAGCATCAGAGCATCACATAGAGAGGATTTCACCATGAAGGTACGCGCCGCGGTTCTGAAACAGTCCGGCTTGCCAGCCCCTTACGCAACCTCCCGCCCTCTGTCGATCGAGGACGTGGACCTCGCCCCCCCGGGTCCGGGGGAAGTACTGGTCAAGGTCGCAGCAGCCGGCATCTGCCACTCGGACCTGTCGGTCATCGAGGGGATCCGGCCGCGGCCTCTGCCAATGGTCATCGGACACGAATCAGCAGGTGTCGTCGTGGAGGTTGGGCCCTATGTCAGCGGCCTGCAACCGGGCGACCATGTGGTGTCCGTGTTCGTCCCGGGATGCGGCCACTGTGTGCCATGTTCAGGCGGACGGCCCGCGCTGTGCGAACCGGGGGCCGAGGCAGGCGCTGCCGGCACGTTGCTGGGCGGCCATCGCAGGTTGTCCCTGGTCGGTCAACCACTCAACCACCACTCTGGCATCTCCGGATTCGCCGAGTACGTCACCGTGTCGCAGTTCTCGCTGGTCAAGGTGGACAAGGATCTTCCCCTGGAGGAGGCGGCGCTGTTCGGTTGTGCAGTGCTGACCGGCGTCGGTGCGGCAGTGAACTCGGCACAGGTGCAGCCAGGCACATCGGTGGCAGTGATCGGGATGGGCGGTGTTGGCATGGCCGCCCTGCTTGGCGCCCTCGCCGCAGGCGCGAGCACCGTGATGGCGATTGACACCAACGACGAGAAACTGAAGGTCGCGAAATCCTTGGGCGCCACCCAGTGTTTCAATGCCAAGAGCCCCGATGCTGTCAACGCGGTGCGCGATGCGACTTCGGGCGGCGTCGATGCGGTCATCGAAGTGGCGGGCGCCACGAGCGCCCTGGAGCTTGGCTACGCAATCACCCGGCGTGGAGGGCAATTGGTCACCGCGGGCCTTCCCCCGCCGACGGCAACTTTGCAGATCCCGGCAGTGTCACTGACGGCCGAAGAGAAAACGATCCGCGGAAGCTACATGGGCAGCAGCGTGCCGGCGCGGGACATTCCTCGGTACATCGCGCTCTACCGGGGCGGTCGTCTGCCAATCGACCGTCTTGTCACCCATCGGCTCCGACTGGATGAGATCAACGAAGGCATGGACCGGCTTCAGCAGGGCGTGGCGATTCGTCAACTGGTTCTGATGGGCTGAGGCTTTCTCTACAGCCCGCAGGCCGTTTCCGAAATTTGGAAACAGTCAAGCGCGGGTGGTCAAGTGGACGCTTGCCTCGGCAGTGGTCAGACCTGCGCGCTGGTCCGTGTCGCGCTCATGCTGTCGGCCGCTTCTCTGCGACTACCTCGCCAGCAACTCGTCGCTGATGATGATCTTGCGCACCTCGGTGGTCCCGGCGCCGATCTCGAGCAGCTTGATCGCGCGGTACAGGCGGTTCACCTCGGACTCCCAGATGTAGCCGATGCCGCCGTGGATCTGCACCGCCTCGTTGAGCACCTTGTTCATCGTCTCGGCCGCATGCATCACCGAAGCCGCGGTGATCATGTGGATGTCACCGCGCCCGCCGGCGCCGACCTCCAGCTGGTTGGCCGCGCGCAGCGCCTGATACGTCATCACCCGCACCGACTCGGTCCACACGTACATGTCGGCCAGCTTGGCGCGCACCATCTGGAAGTTGGCGATCGGTTGGCCGAACTGCTGGCGCGTGCGTGCGTAGTCGATGCAGAGCGCGAGCGCACGCTCGCAGATGCCCAGGCAGATCGGCGAGATCATCGCGCGCTCCAGGTCGAGCCCGCTCATCACCACCTGCACGCCACGGTCCTCCTCGCCAATGAGGTTGGCCGCCGGCACCCGGCAGTCGTCGAACACCAGCTCGCCCGTCGGGCTGCCCCTGAAACCCATCTTGGTGAGCTTCTGCGCCACCTTGAAACCGGGAAAGTCCTTCTCGACGATGAAGGCCGAGATGCCTTTGGCGCCGCGGTCCTTGTTGGTCTTGGCATACACCAGCAGCACGTCGGCCACCGGTCCGTTGGTGATGTACAGCTTGGTGCCATTCAGGCGGTAGCCGTCGCCGTCACGGGTGGCCGTGGTGCGCATCGAGCCCAGGGCATCCGAACCGGCACCCGGCTCGGTCAGGCCGAGCGCGCCGACGGCCTGGCCGCTGATGAGGCCGGGCAGGTAGCGCTGACGCTGCGCGTCGGTGGCGTTGCGGTAGATGTTGTACAGGCACAGGTTCTCGTGCGCCACCCAGCTCAGTGCCAGCGCATGGTTCCAGCGTGAGAAGGCCTGCAGCACCAGGCCGCTCGCAAACAGATCCAGGCCGGCGCCGCCGTGTGCCTCGGCCACCGGAATGCCGAAATAGCCGGTCGCGCCGATCGTCCTGAACGCGTCGGCTGGCCACCACTCCTCACGGTCCATGCGCTCGGCCAGCGGATAGAGCTCGCGCTCGGCGAACTGGTCGGCCTGGTCGAGAATCTGTTGCTCATCCGGCGACAGACCCGAGAAGCGCTGGCTGGCCGGGACTTGAGAGGCGGGTGAACTCATGTGGGATGCGATGAAGTGGGAATGGGACGCATGAGAGAAGCGCTCAGGCGGGCGCGCAGCGACGGCCGAACGAGGCCACGCGGGCCGCGAAATCGGGTTCGGCAGCGCAGCGCAGGAACGCTGCCTTCTCACTTGCCAGCTGCCGTTCCAGCTCGTCGACCGAGCTGGCATAGACCAGGCGCTTGAGTTCGCGTACCGCCTGCACCGGAAGCCCGGCCAGCGTGAGCGCCAGCCGCAACGCGTCGGTTTGCAAGGCGTCGTCGTCCGCCAGCTGGTGCACCAGTTGCTCGGCCAGCGCGGCTTCCGCGCCGAGGGTGCCGTCCAGCGTCAGCAGCGCCAGCGCGCGCGCCGGGCCGAGTCGCCGCTGCAGCTGCCAGCTCAGGCCCCCATCGGTGGATGTGCCAAGCTGCGGATAGGCGACCACGAAGCGCGCCGACCGTGCGGCCACCACGATGTCGGCCGCCATCGCGAGCGAGAAGCCCCCGCCGGCCGCCGCACCCTGCACTGCGGCCACCACCGGCAGCGGCAGGCGGGCCAGCCCCAGCACGGCTTCGTGAAAGGCATCGATGACCGGGCCGATGAATGCCGGCAGATCGTCGGCATGGGCCTGCATCGCCTTGACATCGCCACCGCCGCAGAACGAGCGCCCCGCACCGCGCAGCAGCACGGCACGCAGGCTCGCATCGGCGCCGATGACGTTGACCGCCGCAGCCATCGCCTGCGCCATCGGCAGGTCGATCGCGTTGAACGACGCCGGCCGATCGAGCGTGATGACGGCGACCCTGCCTTCGAACGACAAGCCGAGCGGCGGCGCTGATGACCCGGCGGCGCCCGCCTTCTCATCATTTGAAAAACACGATTGACCGGAGCTCAATTCGATTTCCTCATGGGACCGGATAAGACACCCAACTGCGAATCTGTGGAAGCCCCGCCGCCCTGGTGATTTCCCTGTGTTGTGCATTTCCCCCGACTCCGTTCGCCCAGCACCAGCCTCGACACCCCGCCAATCTTTTTTGAGGCGGGGTCAATTCCAGTTGACACGGGTGCATGCGTGGCTGACCATGCGAATCGAATCGAGCCCGAGGCCACCCACATCCGTGATGCCGCCACCGCCCCGCCAGTGCGTCCTGTCTCCAGGTCGAGCATGCTGACCATCACCAACCTGCAGGTCTATTACGACCATGCGGTTGAAGCGGTGCGCGATGTATCGCTGGACGTCGGCGCCGGCCGCATCGTCGCGCTGCTCGGCAGCAACGGCGCCGGCAAGTCGACCGTGCTGAAGGCGATCTGCGGCGTGCTGTACCCCGAGGAAGGTGCGATCACCGGCGGCAGCATCCACTACGACGCGCAGCCGCTCGCACGCTGCGCGCCGCACGAGATCGTGCGCCGTGGCCTGGTCCAGGTGCCCGAAGGCCGGCGCCTGTTCGCCACCCTCACGGTCGAGGAGAACCTGCGGATGGGCGGCTACGTGCGTCCGGCGGCCGACACGGCCACGGCAATGGCACGCGTGTTTGCGCTGTTCCCGGCCATCGAGGCACACCGCCACCGCACCGCCGGTTACCTGTCAGGAGGCCAGCAGCAGATGGTGGCGATCGGGCGCGCGCTGATGGGCGAACCGCGCCTGCTGCTGCTGGACGAGCCGTCGCTCGGCCTGGCACCCCTGGTGATCGAGGAGATCTTCAGCGCCATCCGCCGCCTGCGCGACGAGCGCGGCCTGACCGTGCTGCTGGTCGAGCAGAACGCCAAGCTCGCGCTGTCGCTGGCCGACTACGGCTACATCATGGAAAGCGGCCGGGTCGTGCTCGACGGCACGCCCGAGCGGCTGCTCGCCAACGACGACGTGCAGCAGTTCTACCTCGGCGTGCAAGCCGGCGGCGAGCGCCGCAGCATGCGTGACGTCAAGCACTACAAGCGCCGCAAGCGGTGGCTGTCGTGAGCGCGGCCGCCGCTGCGGTCGCCAACCAGCCGCTGCTGCAGTTGCAGGACGTGGGCAAGCGCTTCGGCGGCGTCGAGGCGCTCGCCGGCATCGACCTCGCGGTGCAGCGCGGCCAGATCTTCAGCGTGATCGGTCCGAACGGCGCCGGCAAGACCACGCTGTTCAACATGATCTCGTGCCTGCTGCCGCCGAGCAGCGGCCGCATCCTGCTCGATGGCGAGGACATCACCGGCACGCCCGCGCACGGCCTGTCCCGGCGCGGCATGGCGCGCACCTTCCAGAACCTGGCGGTGTTCAAGCATGAAACCGTGATCGACAACATCCTGACCGGCATGCATGCGCGGCTGCAGACCAACGTCTTCGAGGCCGCGCTGTTCTGGGGCCGTGCCCGCCACGCCGAGATCGAGGCGCGCCAGGAAGTCGAGGAGATCGTCGAGTTCCTCGAGATCGAGACCATCCGCGACCTGCCGGTGGGCACGCTGTCGTACGGCCTGCAGAAACGCGTCGAACTCGCCCGCGCCCTGGCGATGAAGCCGCGGCTGCTGCTGCTCGACGAGATGGTCTCGGGCATGAACCAGGAGGAGACCGAGGACATCGCCCGCTTCATCCTCGACATCCGCGACGAACTCGGCATCACGGTGATGATGATCGAGCACGAGATGGGCATCGTGATGGACATCTCCGACCAGGTGTGCGTGCTCAACTTCGGTCGCCTGATCGCCGAGGGCACGCCCGCCGACGTCTCGGCCGATCCCGAGGTGGTGGACGCCTACCTCGGACAGGGACAGACCGCATGAGCCGCCACGATCATCGGTTGCGCACCGACACCCGGCTGCCGCCAGGCGTGGCCGACGGCAGCGCGACCATGCCGGCCCTCCTGCTGCACCGCGCCCGCACCATGCCGGCGCGGGTAGCGCTGCGCGAGAAGGTGCGCGGCATCTGGCAGGCCACCAGCTGGCGCGGCTATGCCGAGCAGGTGCGCGACCTCGCGCTCTACCTGCAGTCGCGCGGCTTCGGGCCGGGTGACAAGCTGGTGATCGCCTCCGACGGCACGCCGGCCTGGTTCTTCGCCGACCTGGCGGCGCAGTCGCTGGGTGGCGTGACGGTCGGCATCTACCCGACCAACCCGTGGCCCGAGCTGCAGTACATCATGCGCCACTGCCGCGCCCGGGTGGCGGTGTGCGGCGACCAGGAACAGACCGACAAGGTGCTGGAAGCCATGCGCGAGGGCGAAGGCCTGCCCGCGCTGCAGCAGGTGCTGACGGTCGACACGAAGGGCATGCGCCGCTATGCCGACGAAGTGCTGGCAGGGTTTGCCGACGCGCTGGCCGAAGGGTCCCGGCTGGCCGAAGATCCGGCGCGGGTGGCGGCCTGGGAGGCCGGCGTGCAGGCGCTGCAGGCCGGGCAGGACGCGCTGATCGTCTACACCTCGGGCACCACCGGCATGCCCAAGGGCGCGCGCCTGTCGCACCGCGACATCGTCTCGGATGCGGCGGCGCTGGGGGCGGTGCAGGGGCTGCCCGGCCAGCCGCTGACGGTGCTGTGCTACCTGCCGCTCTGCCACGTCGCCGAGCGGCTGATGTCGCCGGTGATGCAGCTGGTGTACGGCTCGGTGGTGTATTTCGCAGAGTCGATCGACTCGGTGACGCAGAACCTGCGTGAGATCGGCCCCAGCTTCTTCTTCGGTGTGCCGCGCATCTGGGAAAAACTGCAGTACCAGATCCTGATCCGATCGCGCGATGCGCGGCCGCTGGCGCGGCGCAGCTTCGAGCGCGCGCTGGCCGTGGCCACACCGATCGCCGAGCGCACCATCGCCAACGGCGGCCGGCCGGTCAACCTGCGCGACGCTGCGCTCGCCCGGATGCTGCACGTCACCGTGTTCCGCAACCTGCTGTCGAGCGTCGGGCTGGACCGGGTGCGGGTGGCGATGACCGGCGGCGCATCGATCTCGCCGTCGGTGATCCTGTTCTTCCGCGCGCTGGGCGTGCCGATCTACCAGATCTACGGCATGACCGAAACCAGCGGCGCTACCCACGCCCAGACGCAGGCGCACTCGCGCCTGGGCTGGTGCGGGCCGCTGCTGCCAGGCATGGCCGAGCAGCGCGTCACCGCCGACGGCGAGCTGCAGGTGCGCGGCCCGATCATCTTCAACGGTTACCTGTACGACGAGGCGGCCAGCGCGGCGGCGCTGGACGACGGCTGGCTGCGCACCGGCGACGTCGTCGAGCTCGACCACAGCACCGGCGAGGTACAGATCATCGACCGCAAGAAGGCGATCCTGATCACCAGCGGCGGCAAGAACATCACCCCCTCGCTGATCGAGAACGCACTCAAGGAAAGCCTGTACATCAGCGAGGCGATCCTGCTCGGCGACGGCCGCCACTTCGTCTCGGCGCTGATCCAGATCGACCTCGACACGGTGGGCAAGTGGGCGGCCGACCGCGGCCTGGCCTACACCACCTACGAAACGCTGGCGCAGCTGCCGCAGGTACACGAGCTGGTCGAAACCGACGTCCGGCGCGTCAACGAACGCTTCGCGCGGGTCGAGAACATCCGCAGGTTCGTGATGCTGCGCAAGCAGCTCGATCACGACGACGGCGAGCTCACCGCCACCATGAAGGTGCGACGCGGGGTGATCGAGAAGAAGTTCGCCGCCGAGATCGCGCAGATCTACGGATCCGCTGTCGCCGCCCGGGAAGCCGCCTGATGGACTACCTCCTCAACCTGGTGGTTTCGGGCCTGGTCATCGGCTCGCTGTACGGCCTGGTGGCGATGGGCTTTGCCATGATCTACAACGCCACCGGGATGGTCAACTTCGCGCTCGGCGAGGTGATGATGCTGATCGCCTACACCGCCTACACCCTCACCACCATCCCCGGCCTGCCGTTCTGGCTGCTGCTGCCGATGGTGCTGGGGCTGTCGGTCGGGCTCGGCCTGCTGATCGAGCGGCTGTTCATCCGGCCGATGCTGGGCGAGCCGATGTTCTCGCGCGTGATGGTCACGATCGGCCTGGCGGTGGTGATCCGCTCGGCCGTGCTGCTGGTGTGGGGCGTCGAGCCGACCGCCTTCCCGCGCCCGCTCGGAAGCGAGCCGGTGCGGCTCGGTGGCCTCGCGCTCTACCCTGGCCAGATCTTCGCGCTGGTGTCGCTGGCCGTGCTGTGCGGCCTGATGGCGCTGTTCTTCTCCCGCTCGCGCGTCGGCATCGCGATGCGTGCCACCTCCGACAACGAGACCACCGCGTTGCTGATGGGCATCGACGTCAAGCGCATCAGCGGCATCGCCTGGGCGATCTCGGCGGTCTTCGCCGCCTTCGCCGGGTTGTCGTTCTGCCTGATGTTCAGCCTCGAGCCCGAGATCTCGCAGATGGGCCTGCGCGGCTTCCCGGCCACCATCCTGGGCGGACTCGACTCGGTGGTGGGCGGCGCCTTCGGCGGCCTGATCATCGGCGTGGCCGAGAATCTGGCCGGCGGCTACCTGGGGCGCGGACTGAAGGAGATCGCCGGCTTCATCCTGATCATCGTGGTGCTGATGGTCAGACCCTACGGCCTGTTCGGCCAACGCGAAATCGAGAGGGTCTGATGCGCAGCCGCAGCTACCGCACCTCCTACGCGCAGCTGGTCGCGCTGACCGACCACCGCGCACCCTGGCTCTGGGCGGCCGCGGGGCTTACCCTGCTGGCGATGGCGCCGCTGGTGATGGGCTCGTTCGGCCTGAACCTGCTGACCACCATCTTCGTTCTCTCGATCGGCGTGCTGGGGCTGAACCTGCTGTCGGGCGTGGCCGGTCAGATTTCGCTCGGACATGCCGGCTTCCTGCTGATCGGCGCCTATGCGCAGGCGATTCTCACCACCGACTATCACCTGCCCGGCCTGCTCGCCATGCTGCTGGCCGGCGTGGTGGCCGCACTGGCCAGCCTCGTGGTCGGCGTGCCGTCGCTGCGGCTGAAGGGCCTCTACCTGGCGATCACCACGCTTGCCTTCACCTTCATCGTGCGCCATGTGGTGCTGTTTGCCGAAGACCTGACACGCGGCTCGAACGGCATGCCGGTGGAGGCACTGGCGGTGGCCGGTTTCTCGTTGAAGGGCGACCAGCGCTTCTTCTACGCCGCGCTGGTCCTGCTGCTGCTGTTCATCGGCATCACGCTGAACCTGATGCGCACCCGCATCGGCCGCGCCTGGCTGGCGCTTCGCGACCACGACATCGCGGCGCGCGCCATGGGCATCGACCTGATGCGCTACAAGCTGCTCGCCTTCATGGTGAGCGCCTTCTATACCGGTGTGGCGGGCGCGCTGGTGGCGGCGCAGACGCGCTTCATCAATGTCGACACCTTCAGCGTGCTGATCAGCATCGAGGCGCTGGCCATGATCATCGTCGGCGGCATGGGCCGGGTGCACGGCGCGATCCTGGGCACGGCGCTGATCGTGCTGCTGCCCGAAAGCCTGAACCTGGTGTTCGCAGCCGCGGGCGACCATGTCAAGGCGCTGATGGCCGACCGCATCTACGAGGTCAAGGGCCTGATGTACGGCGTGGTGATCCTGCTCTTCCTGCGGCTCGAGCCGGAAGGACTGGCGGGCATCTGGCGCAAGAGCAAGCGTTTCTGGGTGCAGTGGCCGCTGTCGCAGTGACAGGGGTGTCGATGGCAACGATGCAGCACGCATCAAGGAGACAAGCATGACGAGGTTCCTCGCTTCCACCGCGGCGGCCGCCGCTGCCCTGCTGACGCTGGGTGCCGTCCAGGCGCAGGAGGTCGGCGTCACTGCCACCGAGATCCTGCTCGGCGAGGTGCAGCCGATGTCGGGACCGGCCTCGCTGATCGGCAAGGCAGGCGCAGCCGGCTCCAAGCTCGCGATCGCCGAGATCAATGCCGGCGGCGGCATCAACGGGCGCAAGCTGCGCGCCATCTACGAGGACGACGGCTATGTGCCGTCGCGATCGGTCTCGGCGGTGAAGAAGCTGATCGACAGCGACAAGGTATTCGCGCTGACCGGCACCACCGGCAGCTCGCACATGGTGGCCATGCTGCCCACCATCGAAGAGGCCAGGATTCCCACCATCGTGCACATGGCGCCCAATCCGGCGGTGGTCAATCCGCGCCGGCCGACGGTATTCATGATCGGTCCCGACTACGACCTGGCCGGCTATGTGCCGATCCGCTACATGGTCGAGAAGATGGGCCAGAAAGGCGGCAAGTTCGGCATCCTCTACCAGGACGACGACTTCGGCAAGGCGTTGCTGGCGGGCTATCAGAAGGCGATGAAGGAGTTCGGCCTGACCAGCGTCGCCGAGATCCCGTTCAAGCGCGGCGCCAAGGACTTCTCGGCCGAGGTGCTGACGCTCAAGGACAAGGGCGTGACCGGGGTCTACCTCGGCACGCTGACCACCGAGTCGGCGGCGGTGATGTCCGAGCTGCGCCGGCTCGACATGAAGGTGGCCATCGGCACGCTGTGGGCCGGCCAGCTGCCGGCGGCGGTGAAGCTGGCCGCACCGTCCGGCTACCAGTACCTGATCCCCGACTACTACGCGTCGAACTACGACCCCGCCGGCCAGCAGCTGATGGAGCTGGCCAAGAAGCACCTGAGCGCCGACGAATATGCCAACTTCAACCGCTACACCGTCAGCGGCTATGTCGGCACCAAGGTGCTTGCCGAAGGCATCCGCCGCTGCGCCGCCACCGTCACGCGCGCCTGCGTGGTGGACCAGCTCAACAAGCTGCAGGACTTCGGCACCGGCGGCCTGACCGGCCCGATCTCGCTCAACAACGCCAAGGCCCAGGCGGTGCTGCCGATCAAGCTGTTCCAGACCGACCCGGCCAGCACCTCCGTCAAGTCGTTGACCGACTTCGTCGCCTACTGATGGGCGCACGGTCGACAACCTTGGAGGTGGCGCCATGACCGGCATCCGTGAACGCTATCGCTCGGTCTTCCGGCCGGGCCTGTTCGACGGCCGCACGGTGGTGGTCACCGGCGGCGGCAGCGGGCTTGGCCGCTGCACCGCGCACGAGCTGGCCAGCCTGGGTGCGCGGCTGGCGCTGGTGGGCCGCAGCCTCGACAAGCTGCGCACGGTCGCCGACGAGATCGTCGACATCTACCCCGAGCGCGCCGGCCAGGTCAGCGCGCACAGCTGCGACATCCGTGACGAGGCGGCGGTGAAGGACACGGTGGCCGCCATCGTCGCCACGCACGGCCGGCTCGACGGGCTGTTCAACTGCGCCGGCGGTCAGTACCCGGCGGCGCTGCGCGACATCACGCTCAAGGGCTGGGACGCGGTGGTGCGCAACAACCTGCATGGCACCTTCCTGTTCGCCCGCGAGTGCTATGTGCAGTGGATGGAGGGCCATGGCGGCAGCATCGTCAACATGCTGGCCGACATCTGGGGCGGGCTGCCCGGCATGGGCCACTCGGGCGCGGCGCGCGGCGGCGTGCTGACCTTGACCGAGACCGCCGCCTGCGAGTGGGGCCATGCCGGCGTGCGGGTGAATGCGGTGGCGCCAGGCTGGATCGCCTCGACTGGCATCGACACCTACGACGAGCACTACCGCAGCGTGCTGCGCGGACTGCGCAGCAAGGTTCCGCTGCAGCGCTTCGGCACCGAGGCCGAGCTGTCGTCGGCGGTGGTCTACCTGCTGAGCGAAGCGGCCGGCTTCATCACCGGCGCAGTCATCCGGGTCGACGGCGGCGTGCCCACCGCCCGCCACAGCTGGACGTTGCAGCCGGCCGAGCGGCAGTCGGCGTTCGACGGCTTTCCGCAGTACCGGCCGCCGGTCACTTTCTCGGAGCCGCCTTCGACATGAACCGTCCGAACGAGCCGTCCCATGTGCGCGTCGAAGCGCGCGGCAATGCCTGCTGGATCACCATCGACCGCGCGCCGCAGCACAACACGATGACCGACGTCGTGATGCACGAGCTGACCGCCGCGCTGCACGCCGCCGAGGCCCTGCCCGGGGTGCGCGCCATCGTCCTCACCGGCGCCGGCGAGAAGACCTTCTGCGCCGGCGGGGCGCTCAAGCCGACCGCTGATGGCTCGCCGTTCGCGCTCGAGCCGGGCCGCTTCGACAACCCGGTGGCCGAGCTGTTCCGCGCCATGGACCGCTGCAACCTGCCGCTCGTCGCACGGGTGAATGGCAGCGCCTTCGGCGGCGGCCTCGGCCTGGTGTGCGCCTGCGACTTCGCGGTGGCGGTCGACAGCGCGATGCTCGGCACCACCGAGGCCCGCGTCGGTGTCTTCCCGATGATGATCCTGCCGGTGCTGATGCGCGTCATCCCGCGCCGCCGCCTGCTCGAGATGTGCTGCTATGCACAGCGCTACACCGCGGCCCAGGCGCAGCAGATGGACATCGTCAACGAGGTGGTGCCGGCGGACCGGCTGGATGCGAGCGTCGAGGCGCTGGTGCAGCGGCTGGCCGCCAACTCGCCGGTGGCGCTGCGCATCGGCCGCCGGGCCCTGGCCGCCATGACCGACCTGTCGCTGGGCGACGCGCTCAACCTTGCGCAGGCCGTGCTGCCGGTGCTGTCGCAGAGCGAGGACACGCGCGAAGGCATGAGGGCCTTCGCCGAGCGTCGCGCGCCGGTGTGGCCGGGCCGGTGAAGGGGCCGCGGCGATGAGCGCGAGACTTGTGCGCACCACCCCTCTGCGCATCGGCTGCGCCAGCGGTTTCTGGGGCGACACCGAGGCCGGCGCGGCCCAGCTCGTGCGGCGCGGCGAGATCGACGTGCTCGTATTCGACTACCTGGCCGAGATCACGATGGCGCTGCTGGCACGCGCCCGCGCCAAGGATGCGGCCGCCGGCTACACGCCCGATTTCGTGCGCACCATCGCCGCCCTCGGCCCCGAGATCCAGAACCGCGGCATTCGCGTGCTGTCCAATGCCGGCGGCATGAACCCGCGCGCCTGCGCCGACGCGCTGCGGCTGGCGCTGCAGGCCCAGGGGGTGGCGCTGCGGATCGCGGTCGTCGAGGGCGACGACCTGTCGGCCCAGGCCGACGCGCTGCGTGCCGGCGGCACCACCGAGATGTTCAGCGGCAGCCCGATGCCGGAGCGGCTGCTCAGCATCAACGCCTACCTCGGTGCCCAGCCGCTGGTGGCCGCGCTCGACGCCGGCGCCGACATCGTCATCACCGGCCGCACGGTCGACAGCGCGGTCACGCTCGCGCCGCTGGTGCATGCCTTCGGCTGGGCGTGGGACGACTGGGACCGGCTGGCGCTGGGCAGCCTGGCCGGCCACATCATCGAGTGCGGCACCCAGTGCACCGGCGGCCTGTTCACCGACTGGGAGCAGGTGACCGGCTGGGACGACATGGGATTCCCGATCGTCGAGTGCGCGCCCGATGGCCGCAGTTTCGTCGTCACCAAGCCGCCCGGCACCGGCGGGCTGGTGAGCCCGCCGGCGGTGGCCGAACAGGTGCTCTACGAGATCGGCGACCCGCGTGACTACCGGCTACCCGATGTGCGCTGCGATTTCTCGCAGGTGCGGCTGGGGGCCGATGGACCGGATCGGGTGCGGGTCAGCCATGCAGCCGGCCGCCCGGCGCCGCCGACGCTGAAGGCGAGCGCCACCTTCGGCGACGGCTGGCGGCTGCTGGGCACGCTGATGATCGGCGGCGCCGATGCCGCGCGCAAGGCGCAGCGCGTGGGCGAAGCCATCCTGGCGCGCTGCACCCGGCTGCTCGGCGAACGCGGCCTGGCCGGCTTTGCCGAGACCAGCCTCGAGGTGCTGGGCGCGGAAGCGACCTACGGGCCGCACAGCCGGGCCCGCGCCACGCGCGAGGTGGTGCTGAAGATCGCCGCCCGCCATGCCGACCGGGCCGCGCTCGACCTGCTGGCGCGCGAACTGGCGCCGGCGGCCACCTCGATGGCGCAGGGCATCACCGGCTTCGCGGCCGGGCGGCCGTCGCCGTCGCCGGTGGTGCGGCTGTTCTCGTGCCTGGTCGACCGCCGGCAGGTGCAGGCGCTGGTCAGCCTGGACGGTGTGGCCGTGCCGTTCGAGGAAGCGGCGTCGCCGCCCGGCGAAGCGGACTGGCCGGCGCTGCCGGCAGCCGAGCCGGCCGGTTTCAGCGGCCCGCGGCAACGCGTGGCGCTGCTGCGCATCGCACATGGCCGCAGCGGCGACAAGGGCGACCTGGCCAACATCGGCATCGTCGCGCGCAGCGCCGCGGCCTTCGCCTGGCTGCGCCAGGTGCTGACCGCCGAGGTGGTGGCGGACTACATGGCGCATGTCGCGCGCGGCCCGACCGCGCGCTTCGAGCTGCCCGGCCTGCTGGCGCTGAACTTCACGCTGGCGCAGGCACTGGGCGGCGGCGGCACCTCGTCACTGCGCTACGACCCGCAGGGCAAGGCCTTCGCGCAGATGCTGCTGGACCTGGAGCTCGACGTCCCCGACGCCGTGCTCGCCACCCTGCCGCCATGACCGACCCCGCATCCGTCACCCCGATCGCCGCCGGCCGGCAGACGCCGCGCCGCCTGCGCCGTGCGAGCGAAATCCTGGTCGCCGCGCGTGAGGTCTTTCTCGACAAGGGATTCGAGCGCTCGTCGGTGGCCGAGATCGCGGCCCGGGTCGGCGTGGTCGAGGGCCTGGTCTATACCTACTTCCCGACCAAGCGCGACCTGCTCAACGAGGTGCTGCGCGGGATGTACGTGCCGCTGATCCAGGACATCGAGAGCGGCTTCTCGCGCATCCACGGCCTGCGCAGCCGGCTGCGCTTCCTGATCTGGCGCCACCTGCGGGTGTATGTGGAAGAGCCCGGTCTGTCGCGCATCGTGCTGCACGAGGTGCGTACCGGGCCGGAATATTTCAGGTCGGTCCTGCACGACCTGCATGTGCAGTACACCGCCTTCCTGATGCGCACCGTGCGCGAGGCCGAGCGCGATGGTGAACTGCCGCCCGGCAACGACCTCGAGATGATCCGCAGCATGGTCTACGGCGGCATCGAGCACCGCATGTGGGCCACCCTGTTCGGCCGCGGCTCGGTCGACATCGAGGCCACCGCCGACAGCTACACCGAGCTGGTGCTGCGCGGCCTGCTGCCGGCTGCACCGCCCGCCTCCGGCGCCGCCTTCGAACGCCGCCTGGCGCGGCTCGAAGCGCTGGCCGCCATTGCCAGCGCCCCTGCCCCTGCCTCAGCCGGCGTCGCGGCGACCGCCGAGCCGCCCGCCCCACCCCCGCCACCGCGGCGCCGCCGCCGCACGCCATGACGACGCCGATCCGCAAGCTCTTCATCGCCAACCGCGCCGAGATCGCGCTGCGCGTCGTGCGCACCGCGCGCCGCCTCGGGATCGCCACGGTCGTGCCCTGGCATGCGCAGGACCGGCAGGGTCCGGCGCTGCCCGAGGCCGACGAGACGGTGCAGGTGTTCGGCGACCCGCCGGTGTCGGCCTGGCTCGACGCAGCCGGCATGATCCGCGCCGCGCACGAAGCCGGATGCGACGCGCTGCACCCGGGCTACGGCTTCCTGTCCGAGAACGCCGGCTTTGCCCGCGCGGTGGCCGAGGCCGGGCTGGTCTTCGTCGGGCCCGACGCGGCCACGATCGAATTGATGGGCGACAAGATCAGCGCGCGCCGCTTCGCGGTGGCGCATGGCGTGCCGGTCACGCCCTCGGCCGACGAGGCCGACGATCCGGCCAGCTTTGCCGAGCGGGCGCGGGCGGTCGGCTTTCCGCTGCTGATCAAGGGCGCGGCCGGCGGCGGCGGCAAGGGCATGCAGATCGTGCGCGAGCCGGGCAGGCTCGACGATGCGATCGCCACGGCGCGCAGCGAGAGTGAGCGCTATTTCGGCGATGGGCGACTGTTCGCCGAACGCTTCGTCGAGCGACCGCGGCACATCGAGGTGCAGGTATTCGGCGACGCCCACGGCAACGTCATCCACCTGGGCGAGCGCGAATGCTCGATCCAGCGCCGCTTCCAGAAACTGGTCGAGGAAAGCCCGGCCTTCGGGCTCGACCCAGCGCTGCGCGAGCGCATCTGCGCGGCCGCGGTGCGCCTGGCGCGCAGCGCCGGCTATGTCAACGCCGGCACGGTCGAATGCATCGTGTCGCCGGAGGGCGAGTTCTTCTTCCTGGAGATGAACACCCGGCTGCAGGTCGAGCATCCGGTGACCGAGATGGTGACCGGCCTGGACCTGGTCGAGCTGCAATTGCGCGTGGCCGAGGGGCACGCGCTGCCGCTGACGCAGGCCGACGTGCGATGCCAGGGCCACGCCATCGAATGCCGCCTGCTGGCGGAAGACGCCGACGCCGGCTTCGTTCCCGATACCGGCTGCGTGCGCCTGCTGCGCACGCCGCAGGGCCCGGGCGTGCGCTTCGATGCCGGCGTGACGCAGGGCGCGCCGGTGACGGCCGACTTCGATTCGATGCTGGCCAAGCTGGTGAGTCACGGCGCCACGCGGGATCTCGCCATCTCGCGCGCCCGCCAGGCGCTGGCCGATACCGTGATGCTGGGCGTGACGCTGAACGCCGATTTCCTGTCGCGCGTGCTGCAGCACCCCGCCTTCGCGCGCGGCGAAACCGACACCGGCTTCCTGGAGCGCCACCGCGAGGCGCTCGAGCCGGCCGCGCTGACCGACGCGCAACGCCGGATGCTGCTGGCAGTGGCCGCCCGCGCACTGCACGAACCCGCCGCCAGGGCACTGCCGCAGCCGCATGCGGCGATGGGCGCCTGGCGCAACTGACCCACCCGCGCATGATGAATCCCTACCTCTTCAGTGACACGCCCGAACGCCGTCACCGCGTCAACCGTCAGCCCGGCAGCGACCGGGTGCAGGTCGACGACCAGGCCTTCGAGGTGCAGCCCGACGGCGACGGCCGCTACCGGGTGAGCCTGGATGGCCAGGCGCAGCGGGTGCACGCCGCGGTGCATGGCGACAGCGTGCATGTGCAGTGGCGAGGCCGCAGCTGGCGCATCGACCGCATCGACCCCACCCGCGCCAGCGCCGCCGCCGGCAGCAGCGCGGCGGGCGCCTGCCACGCGCCGATGCCCGGCGTGGTGGTGTCGCTGCACGCCGCGCTGGGCCAGCGCGTGGCCGAAGGCGATGCGCTGCTGGTGATCGAGAGCATGAAGCTGCAGATGACCCTCGCGGCGGCCTGCAGCGGCACGGTCAGCGAACTGCCGCTGGGCACCGGCCAGACCTTCCAGCGTGGTGCGGTGCTGGCCCGGGTGGCGCCCGACGAGGTGCCGACATGAGCCGCATCGCCAGCCACCTGGACACCACGTCGGACAGCTACCGGCACAACCATGCCGAGATGACGCGCCGCGTCGAGGCGCTGCGCCAGCTCACGCACAAGGTGCGTCATGAGCGCCCGCAGCGCGACCTCGATCGCCTGCACCGCCAGAAGAAGCTGACCGTGCGCGAGCGGCTGGACCTGCTGCTGGATCCGGGCACGCCGTTTCTCGAACTGTCGACGCTGGCCGCCAACCGCGCCTATGGCGGCGAGGTGCACGGCGCCGGCAGCGTCTCGGGCATCGGCATCGTGCAGGGCCGCGAGGTGATCATCCATGCCGACGACCCGAGCATCAAGGGCGGTGCCTGGTACCCGCTGACGATCAAGAAGATCGTCCGCACGCTCGACATCGCGATCGAGAACCGGCTGCCGGTGATCCACCTGTGCGACAGCGCTGGCGGCTTCCTGCCGCTGCAGTCCGACCTGTTCCCGGACCGCTATGCGGCCGGCCGCATCTTCCGCAACCAGTGCGTGCTGTCCAAGCTCGGCGTGCCGCAGATCGCGGTGGTGCTGGGCCACTGCACCGCGGGCGGCGCCTACATCCCGGCGCTGTGCGACTACAGCGTGATCGTGCGCGGCAACGGCGGCGTCTTCCTGGGCGGGCCGCCGCTGGTCAAGGCGGCCACCGGCGAGGTGGTGACGGCCGAGGAGCTCGGCGGCGCCGACATGCACACCAGCATCTCCGGCACCTGCGACTACCCGGCCGACGACGAGCCGCATGCGTTTGCGATCGCGCGCGACATCCTGGCGCAGACGACCCCGATCGAGAAGACCCGCATCGACCGCGTCGAGCCCGAGCCGCCCCATTACGACCCGGCCGAGCTCTACGGCATCATCCCGAGCGACTGGAAGACCGGCTTCGACATGCGCGAGGTGATCGCGCGGCTGGTCGACGGCAGCCGCTTCCACGAATACCAGCCGCAGTACGGCACCACGCTGGTGTGCGGCTTTGCGCGCATCTGGGGCTGCAAGGTCGGCATCCTGGCCAACAACGGCGTGCTGTTCAACGACAGTTCGCTGAAGGCCGCGCACTTCATGCGCCTGTGCGACCGCGACCGCACGCCGTTGCTGTTCCTGCAGAACATCACCGGCTACATGGTGGGCCGTGAATACGAGGAACGCGGCATCACCAAGGACGGCGCCAAGATGATCATGACGCAGGTCGGCGTGTCGGTGCCCAAGTTCACCGTGATCGTCGGTGGCTCGTTCGGCGCCGGCAACTACGGCATGTGCGGCCGCGCCTACGACGGGCGCTTCCTGTGGATGTGGCCGCAATCCCAGATCGCGGTGATGGGCGCCGAGCAGGCGGCCAATACCCTGGCCGAGGTGAAGATCCGCCAGCTCGAGCGCCAGGGCCATACCCTCTCCGCGAGCGACATCGCCGCCATCCGGGATCCGGTGCTGGAAAGCTTCCGCGCCGAAAGCGACGCCTATCACTCCACCTCCGAACTCTGGGACGATGGCATCCTCGACCCGCTGGACACGCGCAACGCCCTCGGGATGGCCATCGTGGCCTCGCTCAACGCGCCGTTCGGCGAGCCGGGCTACGGGGTGCTGCGGCTGTAGGAACACACGATGCACACACCCGACGACGACGCCACCATCGCCAGCACCTTCGCCGCCTGCGCGCAGCGCTACGCCGACCGGCCCTTCCTGGCGGTGCCGGCGAATCCGGCACGCGCCTACCATGCGGCCGGTCATGAGCTGAGCTATGCCGAGGCTGCCAGCGCGGTGCAGGCCATGCAGGACCGCTACGCGGCAGCGGGCTATGGCCTCGGGCACCGGGTGGCGCTGCTGCTGGAAAACCGCCTCGAGCACCTGCTGCACAAGCTGGCGATGAATGCGCTGGGCATCTGCTGCGTGCCGCTCAATGCCGACCATCGGCCGCGCGAGATGGCCTATGTGCTCGACCATGCCAAGGTCGATCTGGTGGTCGTGCTCGATGCGCTGCAGCCGCTGCTGCGCTCGGCGATGGACGCCGGCTCCCATCGGCCCGCGGTGGTGCGACTCGACGACGCCGCGCCATGGCCGGCGGCCGGCCGGCCGGCCACCTCGACCACGCCGGCGCCGGACACGCCGGCCAGCGTTCTCTATACCTCGGGCACCACCGGCCGGCCCAAGGGTTGCCTGCTGTCGCACCGCTACGAGCTGGAGGCCGGTCGCTGGTACGCCACCACCGGCGGGCTGATCGACTTCCGCGACGGCGGCGACCGCATCTACAACCCGCTGCCGCTGTTCCACGTCAACGCATCGATCTTCTCGTTCTACTGCGCGATGCTGCGCGGCAACTGCCAGGTGCAGACCGACCGCTTCAGCCCGAACCGCTGGTGGACCGAGGTGCGAGAATCGCGCGCCACGGTGGTTCACTACCTGGGCGTGGTGGTGCCGATGCTGCTCAGCCAGCCGCCCGGACCGCACGACCGCGACCACGCGGTGCGCTTTGCGATCGGCGCCGGCGTCGACCCCCAGCGCCATGCCGAATTCGAGCAGCGCTTCGGCTTTCCGCTGGTCGAGATCTGGGGCATGACCGAGATGGTGCGGGCGATCATCGACAGCGAGCCGCCGCGCCAGGTGGGAACCCGCAGCTTCGGCCGGCCGCGGCCGGGTCTGGAGGTGCGCATCGTCGACGACGGCCGCGCCGACGTGCCCGACGGCACGCCGGGCGAGCTGCTGGTGCGCACCTCGGCCGCGGCACCGCGGCGCGATTTCTTCAGCGGCTACCTCGACGATCCGGAGGCCACCGAACAGGCCTGGCGCGGCGGCTGGTTCCACACCGGTGACATCGTGGTGCGCGCCCATGATGGGCGGCTTGCCTTCGTCGACCGGCGCAAGAACATCATCCGCCGCTCGGGCGAGAACATTGCCGCCGCCGAGATCGAGGCGGTGCTGCAGGCGCATCCGCTGGTCGAGCAGGCGGCCGTGCTGGCCGTGCCGGACGAGGTGCGCGAGGAAGAGGTGCTGGCCTGCGTGGTGCTGCGAGCGCAGGCGCGCAGCGATCCGGCCGCCGCGGCGCAGGCGCTGTTCGCCCACTGCAACCAGGAGCTGTCGTATCACAAGGCGCCAGGCTGGCTGTGGCTGGCCGACAGCATCCCGACCACCTCGACCCAGAAGATCCAGAAGCACCAGATCTTCGAGCCCGGCATCGACCCGCGCACGCTGCCGGGCATGATCGACCTGCGCGCGCTGAAGCGGCGCGACGCACCGGCCAAGGGCTGACCGCGATGCCGCTGCCGCCGCTGTTCCAGCATGCGCTGCGGATCCCGGTCATCGGGTCGCCGATGTTCCTGGTGTCGTTTCCGCCGCTCGTCACCGCCCTGTGCAAGGCGGGCGTGGTGGGCACCTTCCCGCATGTCAACGCGCGCCCTGCGCAGCAACTCGACGAGTGGCTGAGCGCCATCGGCCGCGACCTGGACGCGCACCGCGCCGCTCACCCGGCGGCGGTGGTGGCGCCGCATGGGGTGAACCTGGTCGTGCATCGGAGCAATCCGCGCCTCGAGCCGGACCTGGAGACCGTGGTGCAGCACCGCGTGCCGTTCGTCATCACCTGCCTCGGTCATCCCGGGCGCGTGGTGCAGGCCGTCCATGCCTATGGCGGCACGGTGTTCTGCGACGTCACCAGCGCCGACCATGCGCGCAAGTCGATGGATGCCGGTGTCGACGGCCTGATCTGCGTCGGCGGCGGCGCCGGCGGCCATGCCTCGGCGCAGAGCAGCTTCTCGCTGGTGCGCGAGATCCGCCGCTTCTGGGACGGCTGCCTGGTGCTGGGCGGGGCGATCAACGACGGCTGGCAGATCCGCGCCGCCGAGGTGCTGGGGGCGGACCTGGCCTACGTCGGCACCCGCCTGCTGGCGACGCAGGAATCGAATGCGCAGGACGACTACAAGCGGATGGTGGTCGAGGCGACGGTGGCCGACCTGGTCTATACCGACCGCCTGTCGGGCGTGCACGCCAACTTTCTGCGGGCGTCGCTCGAGCGGCACGGCATCGACGTCTCCCAACTGCCGCCCAAGCGGCCCGACATGAGTGCGCTGGCCGACCACGGCGCCAAGCTGTGGAAGGACCTGTGGAGCGCCGGCCATGGCGTGGCCACCATCGACGACATCCCGAGCGTGGCGGTGCTGGTCGAGCGCCTGGTCGACGAATACCGCCGCGCCTGCGAGCTGCCCGTCAGCGGTGCCATCGCGGCATGAACCCGATCACCTTCTGGTTCGATTTCGGATCGCCATATGGCTACCTGATGGCCGAGCGGATCGATGCGCTGGCCGCGGCCCACGGGCGCAGCGTGCGATGGCGTCCGATCCTGCTGTTCGCGGTGCTGCGGCGGCTCGAGATCCCGGCGCCGCTGGCAAGCCCTGCCAAGCGCGACTACATGCTGATGGATTTCGAACGATCGGCACGGCACCTGGAGCTACCGTTCCGGCTGCCGAGCCGCTTCCCGCTGGTGACCGCCTGGCCGGCGCGCATGTTCCACGTACTGGCCGAGCACGACATGGCCAGCGCCACCACCTTTGCGCGCTGCGCGATGCGCGCCGCGTTCCGGGATGACCAGCCGCTCGACGACACCGACTTCCTGGGCGCGCTGGCCGCGCGCTGCGACGGGCGCGATGCCGGTCGGCTGCTGCAGGCCGCGCAGGGCGACGCCGCGCGCGGCGCGCTCGCGCGGGCGGTCGATGAAGCCGTCGAACAGCAGGTCTTCGGTTCACCCTTTGTCCAGATCGACGGCGAACCGTTCTTCGGCGCCGACCGCCTGCCGCAGATCGAAGCCCGCCTGGCCGGACGCCTGGCCCCTGCCGAAAGGAAAGACGATGAGTGACGATGCCGTGCTGACGCGCCGCGAGGGTGCGGTGGGCGTGATCACGTTCAACCGGGCCGACCAACTGAATACGCTGAACATGCCGATGATGCTGGCCATCGAGTCGGCGCTGGGTGCATTGGAAACAGATCCGCAGGTGCGCGTCATCGTGGTCACCGGCGCCGACGACCGCGCGTTCATGGCCGGCGGCGACATCAACGACCTGGCCACGCGCCGGCCCACCGGCTGGTACGACGAATTCGGCAAGACGGTGCACCGCATCTTCCAGCGCATCGAGGCGTGCGACAAACCGACCCTGGCCGCGGTCAACGGCTGGGCGCTCGGCGGCGGCATGGAGCTGATGCTGTGCACCGACCTGCGCCTGCTCGCCGTCGAGGCGCGCATCGGACTGCCCGAGATCAAGCTCGGCCTGTTCCCCGGCGGCGGCGGATCGCAGCGCCTCATGCGGCAGATCCCGCTCTGCCAGGCCAAGATGCTGATGTTCACCGGCCGGCACCTCGATGCCGGCCAGGCCCTCGCGCTCGGCCTGGTCAACGAGGTGCTGCCGCGCGCCGAACTGATGCCACGCGCCATGGCGCTGGCCGCCCAGATCGCGACCCAGTCGCCGCAGACCCTGAAGCTGCTCAAGCACGCCATGCTCAACGGCGCCGAGATGCCACTCGACCAGGCCCTGGCGTACGAGCGCGCGATGCTGGCGCTGGTGCTCGACCACCCGGATGCGCAGGAAGGATGTCGGGCGTTTCTGGAGAAGCGGGCGGCGAGGTTTGGTGGGAGGTAGGGGCTGGTGGTCTGGAACAGGAGCGGTGCGGCGGGCAGAGAATTCGGGGGGCCGCTGTGCTGCGTGAGAAGCCGTTGGCCGTCGGCCGGCGAACTCACGGTGAGCGCCATCGAGCCGACATTCGTTCCAGCGAGCCGCGGCGTCCCGAGCGTCAGCAATGCATCGGACAGCTGCCGCTTGAGTTGCAACAGCGCGAACTCGGACCGCGAACAACCGGTCCCCTCCGGCTTGTCGGGCTCCTGGCGACCCCGAGCCGTCGATCGATCGCCACACGAGCAGACTTTCAGGTGCAGGCGGGTGTGCCAGTGGCATCAGCCAGCAAGCAGGCTGCCGATTCGGCGGCCTCGCAGTCGCTTTGTAACGCCAGGCGCTGGCACGGACACCGATGCCGACGTTTTGGCGACGAAGCGCCGAGCTCATGACAGCCGCTCATCCTCAGGGTGCAGCTACCCGCCTCGGGCCGCGTCGAAATAAGGCAGCAGTGCCTTCGCCGCCTCGATGCGCAGTGCCAGATCCACGCTCTCATTGTTCATGACGTCGAGTAAGAACTGCCGGGGTTCGAGCGCGCCAGCCGCCTTCGCGGCAGCACTGGACGCCGGCGCAACCACCTCAGCCGGCCGGAGCTGCTGGAACGCCAGTTCGAACTCCACCGGCGGGATGCTTTTCAGCGGCGCCAACAGCTGTGCCTGGCCATCGGGATTGGGCGGCACGTCGAGCCCGGGTTGGTCGGCGAATATCGGTGCAAGATCGGGCGCGACAAAGGCCGACCACAGGCCGCTGTCGGCTTGCAAGGAGGGCACCGGCGCGGCATGCAGCGGCGGCCTCGCTGACGTGGTCTCCAGTGCGGGCCACAGGGCCACACGGACAGGCGCGATGTCGCCCAGATAGCGGCGCCGCAGGGCGTCCACGAACGCCGCGGCACGCGCCATGGGCACCGGCTTCAGGAGCGAGAACCAGAGCTGAAAGCCATCCGTGCCGTTGACCGCAATGGCCGGCGCGGGCAGCCCCAGATCGGTCTGAACGCCGGCCCAGACGGCCGAGAGCGCGACCCAGTCGGCCGGCCTGGCCAACTCCAGCACCATCGCCCGCGTCAGCCCCTGAACTTCGACCCGGTCGCTGTCGTCGCGGCCCGGGCCGGTGCCTGCGTCGTCCTGGAGCCCATACAGACGCTGCAGTTCCTGTTGCAATGAAGTCATGGCGGCGTTCAGAGGGGTATCAGTTGAAGACAAGCCGACTCTGGTGGCCGTCGGACGTTTGCGTCGCGTGCAGCGCAGCTGTCACAACCATGGCATCGCGCCGGCCGGCCACAAGCGCGGTGTCGCTGGTGGACTGGATCACGAGGTCGCTCCATGAAATGATGCAGCATGCCACTGAGTCAAAAGGAACTTCAGCACATCGCCGCACGCACGCTGGCCCACTACGAGCAGCACGCGCAGAGTTACTGGGACGGCACGCGCGAGCACGATGTCAGCCAGAACATCGCGGCGCTGCTGCAGCACATGACCGGGACACCGCCCTTCGATCTGCTGGACTTCGGCTGCGGACCCGGGCGCGACCTGCACACCTTCAAGGCGATGGGCCACCGAGCCGTCGGCCTGGAGGGCGCGCCGAGCGCGGCGGCGCTGGCGCGCATCCACAGCGGCTGCGAGGTGCTGGAGCAGGACTTCCTGCAACTCGAGCTGCCCTCGCAGCGCTTCGACGGTGTGTTTGCCAACGCGGTGCTGTTCCATGTGCCCAGTCAGGTGCTGCCCCAGGTGTTGGGACAGCTGCACGCCTGTCTGCGCCCGGGAGGCGTTCTGTTCAGTTCCAACCCACGCGGCGAAGGCCAGGAAGGCTGGAACGGTGAACGCTACGGTGCGTTCCACGACTGGCCCACCTGGCACGCCCTGGTGACAGCCGCCGGTTTCGACGAGCTGGACCACTTCTACCGTCCGCCCGGCCGGCCGATCGAGCAACAACCCTGGCTGGCGAGTGTGTGGCGCAAGCGCTGAGCCTGGGTAGCGCGAGACGGCACGAGCGATGATTCTGCCGCTTGCTTGCGGGCCGCAGTGGGCTGATTGGATCCATGCGGTCGCGACGGCAGGTCGTGGCTGATCCCGATCGCGGCGTCGCTGACTTCATGAAGAGGCTGCCTCGCCTGAGCCCATGTCACGCAGCAGGGCTTCGATGACGTCGACGGGCACCGGCTTGACCAGGTGCCGATCGAAACCACTGCGCGCGGAACGGCGTCGGTCTTCGTCGCTCCCGTAACCGGTGAGCGCAACGAGTCGGCTTTCGGTGCCGAAACGCCGGCGCCATTCGCGCGCCGTCTCGAAGCCGTCCATTCCCGGCAAGCCGAGGTCAAGCAGAACCAGCTGCGGCAGGCCGTTGGCAGCTGCGAGATTCAAAGCCTGGGCACCGTCGTGCGCCACGCTCACGGTGGCTCCCAGCATGCGCACGACTTCGGCGAGCGACTCGGCCGCATCGAGGTTGTCGTCCACCACGAGCACATGGAGCGACGCGGCTGAAGCCAGCGTACGCTGCGGCAGATGCGCCTCTCGGACCGCGGCATCGACCAGCGGCAGGTCGACGATGAACTCGCTGCCGCATCCGGGGCCGACGCTGTGCGCCACGACCTCGCCGCCGTGTAGCCTGACGAGCGTGCGCACGAGGGTGAGCCCGATGCCAAGCCCTCCGGGAGCCCGGTCGAGCGAGCCAGGGACCTGCGTGAACATCTCGAACACGGTGCACAGCATGTCGCGCGGGATGCCGGCGCCGTTGTCGCGGATGCTGACGCGTGCGTTGCGCTCGGCCCGGCAGGAGTCGATCTCGATCCGCCCGCCGGGCTCCGTGTACTTCGCCGCGTTGTTCAGCAGGTTGGAGAACACTTGCACCAGCCGCACGTGATCACCCATCACGTGCATCCCTGACGGGGTGTCCGCGTGAACGAGCGTGTGGCGCCGGCTCACCATCAGCGGCCGCGTCGCCTCTTTCGCGGCGGCCAGGACATCGTCGAGCAACAGCACCTCCCTGCGCAGCTCGATCAAGCCGCGGCTGACGCGCGAGACGTCCAGCAGGTCGTCGACCAGGTGGGTGAGCTGCTGCATCTGCCGGCCCATGATGGCGAGCTGCCGGTCACGCCGCGCCACGTCATCAGGGGAAATGCGCTTGATGATCTCGATGCCGGTGACCACCGGCGCCATCGGGTTGCGCAGTTCGTGCGCCAGCATGGCAAGGAATTCGTCCTTCTGCTGGTGCTCGACGCGCAGCTGCCGGTTGAGCTCGGCGGCCGCGGCACGTGCGGCATCCAGCGCTGCGGCAAGCTGGTGGGCGCGCAGCGCAGCCAGCCGCGCTTCGGCCGCTTCATCCATGCCGATCCGAAGCGCTTGCTGCGCCCGCAACACCTCGGCCAGCAACGGCAGTGCCTCCTGGAACTGCGGCTGGAGCTGAGGCGGCGCCTGTTCGCCCAGCAGCACGAACGCGCAGTCGCACAGCGCGACCGCACGAGCTTGCCAGCGGCCACCCAGCACGTCCACCTCGGCCGTTGCCTCGGGCTCGTCCGCCAGGCGTCGCAGCAGCGCGCGCCACGACGGTCCGGCCGTCAGCGTCTTGGGCATGCCCGGCGCGGGCAGCATCACCTTCAGCTCCGGGTCCTGAACGTACAGCAGCAGGTGGCGAGCGCCCATTGCGGCAGCGAGCGCCTGCGCTGCCGCTTCACGGCCAGCCTCTCGCGCCAGGGCGTCGATCAGCGGCCGCAACGGCTGCGGCACGGGTTCACTCCGGCAGCACGCACACCACGGCCGTGCAGTTGTGGAAGCCGCTGAACTGACCGTCGGCGCGGGCGATCTGCCCGTAGGTGTTGCAGCCGACGAACCCAGCCGGCGCCAGCAGCTTGGCGCAGGCCTGCAGCTCGTCCTCGAAGGCGCGGCCCAGACGCAGGCGGGTGGCCACGCAGTCGAACACGAAGGCCGCCGCGGGCTTGTGCCCGGCCAGCCCACGCAGCGCCGACTCGGTGGCCTGGCGCGCGGCCTGAACGGCCGATGCGGCATCCGCCTTCATGATGCGCACGACGGACCCTTCGGGAACGGCCGCGGCGCAATGGATCGAGCCGTCTTCGCCGATCGCCAGCGGAACGCGCAGGCGGAAACCCTCGGGGGTGCGGATGCCCAGCACGTTGTGCAGGAAGAACGGCATCGGGTCCGCGGTGTCGAAGCCCTGGCCCGTCGACCGCGCGTGTTCCTCGATCGCGTCCAGCGCCGGAGCGCCGTTGAGTCCGATCAGCCGCGTGCCATCGGCTTCGGTGACGCGCATGCCGTCGCCCGCCGGCTCCCAGCCGTGCGCGACGCCGATGCCGATCGGCTTGCTGGACAGGATCTCCAGTGCCGAGACGGCGTTGCTGTATGAGCGCGTGCCGGCAAACACATGCGTGGCACGGAAGCGCCCGTCGTCGCCGGCGCCGCCGCCGAAGAAGCGGTAGTCACCGCCCGTGCCCACCGTCAGCTCCTCGACCAGCGCATCGGCATGACCCGCCAGGGCATCGGTCATCACCAGCGCGTTGCGATAGACATCCGAGCCTTTGCCGATGCCCCGGAAGGCTCGCAGGGTCTGGCGGGCCGCTTCGGCAGCGTGCTCGGTCACCCCCTGACCGAGGCCGACCGCGAACTTCATGTCGCTGCTGCGGATGCCGAGCGCAGAAACCCGCCCTTCGCCACGCCCCTGGTGGGTGAACTCGCCGGCGGACGACGAGCCGGCGATGACGTCGGTGCCCGCCTCCCGGGCGAGCGCGTACAGCAAGGCGTCGTAGTCGTGCCGGGCCGAGGCGAACACCACGATGGCGTCGGCCGCCTCGCCTCCAAAACCACCTCGCAGGATGCGGCCCAGCCCGGCGCCAGCGGCGCGGCTGTCCGCTTCGTCGCTCAGCGCGACGCGCATCTCGTTCATGGCGGCTGCTCCCCTAAGACCGATCGCGAGTCTACGCCGCCCCAGGCTCCGGCAAGCCGGCCACCGCGGGCCGAGCACGCGCCCCGCGCTCGCTGCAGCACGGTGAGCAGCGCCCGGTCTGCTTCGGTATCCGGATCGCACATGCGGCGGCACGACTGCCAATGCGCGGACGGCCAAGCGCACAATTGCAGCAACCCGCCCCCCTTGCCTCATGCCGCGCTCTTCCCGTCGCAACCTGTGCCTGGCCGCTCTCGGCGCCGCCCTGCCGTGGCGCGCCTGGGCTGCGTTCAACTTCTGGGAGAGCGAGTACACGGCGACACGTTCCGAACTGCAGGCCATGATCGCCAAGCAGTTCCCGATTTCACAGCGCTACGCCGAGATCGTCTCGGTAGCACTCAGTGACCCGGAACTTGCCCTCAACGCGGCGACCAACCGCGCGGCCATCACAGCGCGAGTGGCGATCGCCAGTCCGCTGCTGAGGCCTGGCCGGGTCGATGGCGTGATCGCACTCAGCAGTGCGCTGCGCTATGACGCCACGGCGCGCGCTCTGCGCCTTGAGCAGCCCAAAGCCGAGCGCCTCGAACTGCAGGGTGTCAATGGCCGCGATACGCAACGGCTGCAGCAGATCGGCAGCCTGGTTGCGCAGGAAATGCTCCAGGGCCATGTTCTTCGGACCTTCACAGCCAAAGAGCTGAGCTTTGGGAGCAAGATCTACGAGATCGGCAACATCACGGTGCTGGCAGATGGCATCAAGGTCGAACTGAAGTAGCTGGGCATTGCTCTTCCGTCCTCGACCGGATTGCCTCACAGGCCGCGGCCGCTGCCGTCTGATGCAGGTCCTTGAGCGCCGATCTCGGCTTCGTGTTTGACGCGTTTACCCGACCGTCGCGATGCACCAGATAGCTTCCACGATCGGTCCTCGTCTATCCGAGATACAAGCCTGGAGCGTATCTGCTGGGAGCCTGCGACAGCTTTGCAGCGGTTGCTGACGCTGGCCGCCGACGAGCGTATTCACGGTTGAGCGTCATCAAGCCGACATTCGTTCCGGCGGATCCGCGGCGTCCAGAACGTCAGCAATGCGGAGGACAGCTGCCGCCCGAGTTGCAACAGCGCGAACTCGGACCGCGAACGACCGGTCCCTTCCGGCTTGTCGGACTCCTGGC
>CAWJWV010000002.1:0-619624 GCA_963846675.1 uncultured beta proteobacterium | reverse complement strand
GGTGCCCTTCGAATTTCGTCTTCCAAGAGACCGGCTTTATGCCGCCTCGGGTTGCTGAGCTGCATGCCTGCTGATCCAGTTCTCGAGGAACCGAGCCGGCGAGCTGTAGCCCAGGGTGGAGTGGCGGCGACTCCGGTTGTAGAACACCTCGATGTACTCGAACAGATCGGCCTGCGCGTCGGCTCGCGTGGCGTAGGACGTGCCGTGCACCCGCTCGTTCTTCAGGCTGTTGAAGAAGCTTTCGGTGGGTGCGTTGTCCCAGCAGTCACCCTTGCGGCTCATCGACGCCGTCATGCCGAATTCGGTGAGCTTCTTGGACATCGAGTGACTTGCGTATTGGCTCCCGCGGTCGCTGTGAAAGAGCACGCCCGCGCCCGGCTTGCGCCGGAACCAGGCCATCGTCAGCGCATCGGTGACGATGTCGGCGGTCATGCGCGGCTTGATCGACCAGCCGACGATCTCGCGGTTAAACAGGTCCAGCACCACGGCCAAGTAGAGCCACCCTTCGCCGGTCTGGATGTACGTGATGTCGCCCGTCCATACCCGGTTCGGCGCCTCCGGCGTGAAGTTGCGCGCCAGCAGATTCGGCGCAATCGGCAGCGCGTGCTTCGAGTCCGTCGTCGCCTTGAAGCGCCGTTTGTGCCGGGCCCGGATGCCGTGTTCCCGCATCAGCCGCTCGATGCGGCGCAGACCGATGCGATGGCCTCGATCCTGCATCTCGCGGTGCATGCGCCGCGAGCCATAGGCGGCCTTGACCTCGGCATGGATGCTCTTGAGCAGCGCCACGGCCTGCGGGTCGGTCAGCCGCGTGCGGTCGGGCTTGCCGCCGCGGCGCCAGGCGCGATAGCCGCTGATGCTCACGGTCAGCACCTCGCACATGTCGGGCAGGGGGTACTCGCGGCGCTGCGCGTCGATCCAGGCGTACTTCACAGCGCATCCTTCGCAAAGTACGCCGTCGCTTTTTTTAGGATTTCGACGTGCATCTTCAGCCGCGCGTTCTCCGCGCGCAGCCTGGAGAGCTCCATCTGCTCGGGCGTCACGGGCTTCGCGCCGGCCCCTACGAGCTTGCCGGCCTCAGCTGCCTTCACCCAGTTGCGCAGCGTTTGCTCGACCAGACCCAGCTCCTTGGCGGCCACGACGATGCCCACCGACTGGGCGTGCTTGACGGCCTGCTCCTTGAACTCGGCCGTGTACTCCTGCTTCGGGATCTTCTTCACTTCTCTTCCTTCAGGTCTCGATGGTAACCATCGGCCTCTGGAAGACGAAGAACGGGGGGCAGCTCACTCGGGATCGGCCTCAACTGCGCGGGTCCGGCCGTTGATGTTCAATGAGTACTTCAAGAGGAGCTCCAAACTTGTCGTTCATCGACCAGAGAGAGTCAAGAATCGTCTACTCGCCCAACGCGATCGCTGCTCGTCTGCTGCCAGATCGACCCGTTCGCCAGGCTCAGGTATTCAAGCTGGACCGGAGCGCGGCGGGGTTCGAGACCTTGGGCTGCCAGCCCAGTGCACGCGCTGGTGCGTCGGAGAAGCATTGATTGAGCGTGAGCGCCTGCGCGAAGAAGCCGTACGCCTGGGAAGCTTCCTGGGACGACGCGGATTGGGTCGGCAGGCCCAGGGCCTCGCCAACGGCCTGTGCCGCCTCGCGAATCGTCACCAGGTGGGCCGCAGCGAACAGCCTTGAACCACCCACGGGCGCACGTTCAACCGCGTCCGCCAACAGCGCGCCAAAATCGTCCACATGCGCCGCTGCCCATACTGCGGAGCCGTCACCTGGAAAGAGTGCTACTGAACGTTCTTTTGCCGCGCCCAGCATCGCGCCAGGAATCGCAGCACCCAAACCGCCATAAATGAAGCTGCCGTAGCACACGGCAGCGCGAATGCGCGTGCCGGCCTGCTCGAAGTAAGCGCGGTCCACGTCGACGCGGGCGGCCAGGGGGGGCGGCGGGTTGAAGTCTTGTGGAACCACGGGCTGCGGCGGCGTAGGTCCGAAAGCGATAGTGCCTCCGTGACTTGCAAAACCGGCGCCTGAAGACAGTCCGTTCATCAGCGCCAAACCAGCCGACTTCTGAACCAACCAGAAGTCGGGGTTGTCGCTGGCCGCGCAGTGGACCACACTCTCGAAGGAAGAAGCCAGTTCAGTCAACGAAGCCAGTTCGGACAAATCGATCTGATGTGCCGTGCAGCCCAACGCCTCGAGCTGTTGGGCGTCCTCTGCCGAGCGCACAACCGCGCTCACCGAGTGACCCCGAGCGATCAGCTGCCGAAGCGCGGCACCGCCCACAAAACCGGTCGCGCCGGTCATCAAGACATTCATCAGTACTCCTTAGGATTGGTTAACGAGGCGCGCCGCGATTCCAAGATGCTCGATGGCGTTCTGAGTTGAACGAGGTCATGGGCACACCGGCCTTGGGAACTGCCAAATGCACGCACCTGAGACGTTGCGCTTGGCATCAAACGTCTAGGCGAGGTGACGCCGGGCAGCTTGCTGGACCGCGCCGAAGACTGTTTCCAAGGGGCGTAGACGCGACGGAGTCAACGACGAGGGCCGGCCTTGACCTCGAGCGTAGCTTCCCCGATGCGGTTCGCCCACAGCGTGAAACCCACCATTGCGGGGCTGGCACCTTTGGGAACGCCTAGCCTTTCCGCTTTGAGGGCATGGACGGTGTACACGTAGGTATGCACCCTGCCTGTGGGTGGGCATGGACCAAAGAACCCCGGCTTGCCTAGGTCGGTGTTGCCTTCCACCACGCCGGCAGGCAACGTTCCACCGTTCACGCCACCGGGGAGGTTGGTGATGTTGGCGGGAATGTCGTAGGCCACCCAATGCCAGAAGCCGCTGCCGGTCGGCGCATCCTTGTCATAGAAGGTCACGGCAAAACTCTTGGTGCCTGCAGGCGCATTCATCCAGGCCAGGTCGGGCATCGCGTTCTTGCCTGAGCATCCGGAGTCGTTCCAATAAAAGTCGGCGCCGATGTGGGTTCCGCCTGAGACAGCGTTGCTGGAGATGCTGAAGTCACCCGCTTCCGCGTTCTGGCACAGAATGACGGTTGCGACAGCTGCGATCGTGTGACAAGGCTGCATGGTGGTACCTCGGATGACTGGCTGTGAAAGGTCCGGCCGTTGTGAGATGAGGTCTTCGATGCTAGGCAAGTACGTCCTGAACGTCTTCTGGTTTTTGAAGTTTTCGGGAAAAGTACAGACCGATCCGCTGGTCCAGAACAGTAAACAGAGGGGGGTCATGAGTGATCCGGGGAGGCGCTGCAGTCGTTCGCATCGAGCGCCCTCACCAATCCACCACTGGAGCGGAGGTCCACCGGCATGGCACTTGGCCTGCGAGACCGTGTCTCCTATCGTCTGCCTTGCGTGCCGTGCGGGTGCGGCCCCTCAGCTCAACTGTTGAACGTCCACATCACCGCTTGAGCGAAGACCGCTCCTGGCCGGCAGCGTGAGTACGCCGCTCCGCCCGCCAGCGGCCCTTCAGATTAGGGGGTCGGCAACGATCCCCGCTCTGAAGATCAGCTTCCGGGCACAGCCGCCAGCTGGGCTCCCGGCCATGAGCCGATGGTCACGACCGGCCGGTATGGAGCACCTTATCGCTCCGACATGCGCTCGCTTGTCAGGCCGCACTTGCCGGAAGACGTGTTTATCTGCACGTCGAACACGGGCGCGGAAGCCGGAAAGCGAGAAGTTGCCGCCGGGTGCTCCAAGGCTCGGCGCGGTCCTCCGCAGTGCGCGACATACAACGGCCCGCGGGGCGGGCCAACGTGAGGGCACCCTTGACTCAAGGCTGGGTCATGGGATCGGGACGCTGCGTGCAGGTAAAGCTGGACGCCACATTCGCATCGCCGGTGCCGTTGTAGTGCGGATAGGCGGGGTACCGACATGCCGGCATCGAGCGGATCAAGGCGGCGGTCGTGACGCTCCTGTTGTAGGCGATTGGCGCCTCGGGCGGCGTTTCACCCTTGAGCACCCAGTCTTCCAGAAGCGTTAGCGCATCGATCTGCGTAGTGCCGCCGACGTTGTGGCTGCCGCCCGGGCCGACGTACAGGCGAAACATGCTGTCTGCCGTGGACTGGCCCATGCGCGCAACCACAGCACGGTAGTAATCGGCGCTCACGGTCAGCGGTGTCGCGTTGTCGGCGGAGGGGTGAATGATGATCAGCTTGCCGCCGCGAGCGGCGAACGCCGTGAGATCCGGGTCATTTGCCTCGAACAGCCCGGCGAGGTACTGAACCCGGTTCGCGTGCGTCGCTGGATCGAACTGGTACGGGTTGAACGCCTCGTCGCCCACGATCGTATGGCGTACCAGGAAGGCGCCGAAGTTCAGGATGGCTCCACGTCCAGCCTCGAACCCCCGGCCGGGCGGAAGCACTGCAGAAGGTGCGACCGACCCAATCGGGTAGAACGACCACTGGAACGGCGAGCCATCTTCATCCCCCGTCACCCCGAAGCCGGGAAAGCGGGTAACGCCGTAGGGCATCGAGACGTTCATGGTGTACGGCTCGCGCAAGGCGTTGACGGCCTCGATCTGCGCGCCGGAAAGGCATCCGGTCGTCTGTCCTGCTGCGCATCGCAAGGACTCCACGTCGTTCTTGCAGCTCAGGTACTTTGCGATGACACCATCCGCCAATCCGTCGTCGGTGTCGCACGAAGCGCGCGTGCGGTCGGCAACCAGCTTGATAGCTTTCGCATCGAGGAACCCAGTAACGAGTTTATCCCGCAGCTTGTTATCTGCCAGGTGAGCGTAGTACCACGCGAGTACCGGTGACGTGGCGACCACGCCCTGGTAGTCGTTGGGGTACTTCTGTGCCACTCGGACTGCTTCCCTTCCGCCTGCGGACTCGCCGAAAAAGAAGACGTGTCGAGCGCGTTCTCCGTACGCGGCCTCGATCACCTTCATTGCCACGTCCTTCGTCTTCTTCAGATGTTCGTGGGCCCAGTTGCGCAAGGCTTCGTCGCTGCGTATGAAGGTGTAGTCTGGGCCGGAATGGCCGCCGTCACTGCCGAACGTCGCGTACCCCAGCGTGATGGGGTAGAGCGCGTCGACCGGCATGGGGTCGACCCGGCCGGACGCCTTCTGGTTGGGCGCGGTGATCACCGCGCCGCCCAGGCCGCCCCCTCCGGACTGGAGCGCGCGGCGGTTCCAGTTTTCCAGGGGCAGGTTGATCGCGAAGTTGATTGGGGGCGCCGCTGGATCGACGGATGTGATGCTGCCGCGGACCAAGCACCTCGAGGGCGTTGGCAGAAGGTGTTCACCTTCGGCATCGGGGTAAGGGTCGGTGACGGGCTCGCGCACGGCCGAGGTGACGGTGGCGCCTTGTGTCGGCAGACCGATGTCGGCCGCAGCAATGGCGAGGTTCGCAAGTGTTTCGCATCGCTGGATGGCCATCGGCAGGGGGGGTTCGTCATTCCCGCCGCCGCAGGCGGAGAGCACCCCGAATGCGCCGATTAACATGAGAACGTCAAACCGGGTGCGGAATCGGTGATGCTTGCTTGTATCGGGTGACATGCTGTCTCCAGTTTGTGTATCGAATCTGTCGATCGTCAGGTGGGCGCCGAAGGCTAGCCGCCGGGAGCCCGATTCCACAAATCGGTTGTATTGATACGAACCATCGCGCAATGCGATATGTCCATGCGTCTACATAAGCTTGACCTGAACCTGCTCGTTGCATTGGATGCGCTGCTCACCGCGCGCAGCGTGACAGTGGCAGCACGCAAGATCCACGTCACGCAGCCCACGATGAGTGGCGCCCTCTCCCGGCTGCGGAGTCATTTCAACGATCCGCTGCTTGTTCGTGCGGGACGCAAGCTTGATCTGACGCCGCTGGGATGGGCGTTACACCTTCCCGTGCGGGAAGCACTCGACAGGGTAGAGGCGACCATTTCGATGCGGCCGACGTTCGATCCCGCCGAATCGCGTCATAACTTCGTCGTCTGCGGGTCGTCACTGACGCTGGTCACGCTGCTGGCACCTGTTCTGAGGGCGGTCGAAATTGCGGCGCCGGGAGTGACGGTTGACTGCATCGAAGCGGACCCGGCGGCGCTGGGCGACATGCTCCTGCGCGGCGAGATCGATTTCTCATTCGTGGGGGAACCGTTCGCGGCGCCAGGGCATCCGCTCGAACTCGTGCTCGAAGACCGGTTCGTCTGCATCGCCTGGACGGGAAATCGGCATTTGCGCCGCGGGTTGACAGAGAAGGCTTTCCTGTCGCTCGGGCATGTCAGCACGCGCTATGGTCCCAATCGCAGGGCCGGGGTGGAGCAGCGTGCATACGATGACGTGGCAGCGCAGCGCCGCGTTGCCGTCACATGCGTGCAGCCTGTCGCTCTCGCCTCCCTAGTGGTCGGAACTCAGCGCATCGCCACGGTACCCTCCCGAATGGCGAACATCGATGCCGCGACGCTTCCTTTGAAGCTGTACCAGCCGCCGTGGCCGCTGCCGACCCTTCGAATGGTGATGCAGTGGAACGGCAAGCGCGAACAGGATGGCGCCTTGACCTGGTTTCGGCAACTCGTGAAGGAGGTCGTCCGTCGCGAAAATCTCCTGCGTGCAGGAGCGGCCGAGAAATGAAGAGCAGGACTCGCAAACTCACCCTGCGCCTGATCGTCGCTATCGGTTGCGCGGTGCTGCCACTGCAAGCACAAGCGCAGGCCTATCCCGGGCGAGCGGTCACGCTGGTCGTCCCATATTCGGCCGGCGGCGCGAGCGACACAGTTGCGCGAATTTACGCTGACGCCTTGCGCGTGGAAACGCAGCAGGCTTTCGTTATCAAAAGCAAGCCGGGCGCCAATGGACTGATCGCTCTTGAGTACGTGCGCCGCGCCCCGAGGGACGGGACGGTAGTCCTTGTAGGCACTCCGGCAACGAACGCGCTACCCCCGCTCGCCGACGTGCGGAGTGCGGATCTCGACAGCAAGATGGCTTTGATTCCAGTGGCGAGACTGGCGATGGTGCCGGGTGTGCTGGTTGCCTCACCCAGCCTGCCCGTGAAGAGCTTGACGGAGCTTGTCGACTACGCACGCAGGCACCCCGGGAAAGTGAGCTACGCCTCTGCGGGCAATGGAAGCCTGGGACACCTGAATTTCCTAGCGCTGGAGTCGCAGGCAGGGATCAAGATGACGCACGTGCCTTACAAGGGCGGGGCGCAGGGACTCGTAGACAACCTCGCGGGGCGCGTTCACCTGAACTTTCTCAACGTGGGGACCGCGCTGCCCCTGATCGGGGCTGGCAAGCTGACCGCTCTTGCGGTTGCCGGCGGAGTACGGCTCGAGCGGCTGCCCGGACTTGCCAGCATGGAGGAGCAGGGCTTCGAGGGGGGCGGTGCCAACTGGCAAGGGCTCTTCGTGCCGGCCGGAACGCCTCAGGAGACGGTCGACCGCCTGGCAGCCCTCGTGGCTAGTGCAGGCCAGAAGCCCGAACTGCGCTCGCAGCTCGATGCAGCCGATGTGGTATTCGCACCGACCGAATCGCCGGCCGCATTCAGGAAGTTCGTAGAGGCAGAATCAAGATCTTTTCTGTTTCTCATCAAGAAGCACGACATCCGTTTCAATCGAGGGCAAGAGTAAGGAAAGTCCGGCAGCGGACTCGGCCGTCCAAAGACGGCTTGCGCAAGGATCAGCCTGCGCCTACGCCAGGAGCGCCACGTCGAAGTCACCCACCGGTAGGCCGATGGCCAAACCGTCGCCGGAGAGGCCCGCGGTGCTGATCACAACATCCAGTGCAGGCCCCGTAGCGTCGATCTCGTTGAATGCGGCCTGGACCGACGATTCATTGGAGACGTCCATTTCCACGGCCGTGACGGCTGCTGCGCCCAGTGCTTGCACTTCCTCGGCCAGAGCAGCCAGCCTGTCCTTGCGCCGCGCCGCTATGACCACTGACCCCCGTTGCGCGCCAACAGCCGCGCGAAATTCGCGTTCAGGCCGCTGAACGCACCCGTCACCAGCACGCGGCTGCCCTTGATCAATGCACCCAGATCCAAGCGGTGCCCTCAGTTTGCGTCGGCGTACAACTCGCGCAGTCGCTTCTTGTTCAGCTTGCCGACGCTGGTCTTGGGAATCTCATCGACGAACGCATAGCGCTCGGGCACCGCGTAGGTCGAGATCGCGCCGCCTTTGGCCAGCGCCATCAGATGCTCGCGCAGGGCCTGCGGAGTGAGCGACCGGCCTGGACGCAGGACCACCAGCGCCAAGGGGCGTTCACCCCATTTCGCGTCGGCCACGCCGATGACCGCGGCTTCCTGCACGGCGGGGTGCTGGCAGACCAGGTTCTCGACTGCGATCGAGGAAATCCATTCACCGCCGCTCTTGATCACGTCCTTCTGGCGGTCCAACAGGTGCAGGTAGCCGTCGGCATCGAAGCGGCCGATGTCGCCGGTGTGCATCCAGCCCCCTTCCCACAGCTTGGCGCCAGCCTCGTCGTTCTTCAGGTAGCCCTGCGTCAGATACGGTGCCCGCACGACGACCTCGCCGGCCGAGTGCCCATCAACTGGCAGCGGGTTCATCTGTTCATCGACGATGCGCACCTGCGCCAGCAGGATGGGCATGCCTGGGGTCATCCGGATGTCGATCTCGTGCTCGGCCCGCTCAGTCCCCGTCTCGGACTCGACGCTGTCGGTCTTGATCTGCGCCAGGGTCAGCAAGGGGCAGCTCTCGGACATGCCGTAACCGCAGTAGACGTCGATGTTGCGCTCCAGCGCAGTTTCGCAAAGCGTGCGCGATAGCGCGCTGCCACCGATCAGCACCTTCCAGCCGCCGAAGTCGGCGCCCTGGGCCTCCGGAGCGCCCAGCACCATGCCCAGCACGGTCGGCACACAGTGCGAATAGGTCACGCCCTCGGTTTTGGCCAGCTTCACCAGCATCGAGGGCTCGTAGCGGCCTGGATAGACCTGCTTCCAGCCGCCCAGCGTGGCGATGTAGGGGTAGCCCCAGGCGTGGGCATGGAACATCGGCGTCAGGGGCATGTAGACGTCGTTGCGCGTGAAGCGGCCGTTCTCGGCCGCCTGCGACACCGTGGCCAGCACGGTCAGGCAATGCAACACCAGTTGCCGGTGGCTGAAGAACACGCCCTTGGGCAGGCCGGTGGTGCCGGTTGTGTAGTACAGCGTGGCCCGCGTGTTCTCGTCGAAGTCCGCGAATTCATGGTCCGGATTGCCGGCCGCCAGCAGGGCTTCGTACTCCCCGCACCAGTCCAGACCTTGCGGCACCGTCCCGTCATCCGACAGGCAGACGATGCGCTTCACGCGCGGCAGCCGCGGCAGGATCTGCTGCACCACGGGCATGAAGTCGACGTTGACCAGCAGCGTCTCGGCCTCTGAGTGGTCCAGCGTGTAGGCAATCTGCTCGGGCGACAGCCGCACATTGGTCTTCATCAGCGTCGCGCCCAGCATGGGCACGGCGAAATAGCTTTCCAGGTAGCGGTGGGTGTCCCAGTCGAGCACGGCCACCGTGCTGCCGAAACCGACACCCAGTTGACTCAGCGCGCTGCCCAGACGCGCGATGCGCTGCACCAGTTGCGGGTAGCCGAAGCGCAGTCGGTCGCGGTAGACGATTTCCTTGCGTGAGCGCTGGGCGATGGGGGTCACCAGCAGCTGCTTGATCAACAGCGGAAAGGCATACGCGTCCATGAGTCTCCTTGAGTGTTCTGCAGCGGGGCTACCGCGTTGAAGCCACTGTAGGCAGCCCCCTGTGGCCGGTCATCGTCGGATGCGACGAGCACCCGCCAGCCGCCGGTTCACGCGCCAGCGGATTCCCGCAGGGGCAGCTTCGCGCGCATCCGCCCGGGCCCCACGGACACCCCCTTGCCGTTCTCGGACCAGATCTCGATCTCGATGTACCCGACATCCCCGTTACGCCAGACCTTGTCGATGCGACCTCGCACGGTCACGGTGTCGCCTGGGCAATTGAAGATGCGCATCTGAAAGCCCGACTGCCGGACGATGACGCCGGCCAGGCCGATGGCCTGCCGCACCGTGCGTTCCCACATGCCCTGCAGCAGCAGGGTGTTGGCATAGATGTCCGGCGCGCCGGTGGCACGGGCCACTTCGGCGTTGTGGTGGATGGCGTTGAAGTCGCGGTTTGCGCCGGCTGCCATCACCAGGCGATAGACGGTCAGCGGGAAGGCAACTGGAGCGATCGCGTCGTCGACGGCAAAGTCTTCCCAGACCGGCTGCCTCCTCGCGGCTGCAGGGACTTGCTTCATGGCTGGTCGCCCTTTTCCGGCGAATGCGGGTTGTAGCGGAAGTAGGTCGTCAGCAGACGCGCCACCACGTCCAGCCGCTGGTCGACGATTTCCGACTGCCAGGTGAGGAAGGCACCGCGCCCCACTTTCGTCTCCTTCGGCTTGCAGGCCAGCAGACGCGCGCCGCGCCGCAGCAGCCTGTCGCCGACGTACACGGGCTGCAGGTATTCGACGTCGTAGTTTGTCGCGAAAAAGCCTGTCGTTGACGGTTCGATGGCGGTGCGCACGCCGGAGATTGGCGTGCGGGCCGGCTGCGCATTGCGTTCGGCGGTGTCGAACAGGGTTTCGCCCGGCTGCCACATCGGACCCATTGCGAAGCTTGGAATGGCTGAGGTCGGCACCACGATCGCGGGGTGACCCAAGGCCCGTGCGGTGTCGATGTCGTGATGCAGCGGGCAATCGAACTCCAACGGCTCCATGTAGCGCCGCACGGCGCCGGCCTCGATGACGTCGGCGGTGAAGGTGTGCGGTCCGGGGTCGAACTCCGTACCCACGGCATCGACCATCGGCTGCCAGGCGGCAACCCAGTTGTCGTCTGCGTTCATGAGCCCTCCCTTCGCATGATCAGCCTCGGCGGGCAGTCGATCATTCCAGCTTCACGCCACCCAGCTCGATCACGTCTTTCCAGGTCTGGCTGTCACGGCGCAGGGTGGCCGCGAATTCGGCCGGCGTGCTGGCGACGGGCTCCAGATTGGATTCGGTCAGGCGCTTTTGCATCGCCGGATCCTTGACGATGCGGCCGACTTCGCTGGACAGCTTCTGCACGATGTCGGCCGGCGTGCCAGCTGGCAGCAGGATGCCCATCCAGGCATAAGGCTCGAAGCCCCTGAGACCGGCCTCATCGAAGGTCGGCACATTGGGCAGCACTGCGGACCGGCGCGTGCCGATGATGGCCAGCGGCCTGATCCTGCCGGCCTTCAGGTGCGGCATGGCCGTGCCGGTGTCGACGAAGGCGATGTTCACGACGCCGCCCAGCAGGTCGTTGACCAGCGGCGCAGCGCCCTTGTAGGGCACGTGCGTCAGCGAGACACCGGCCTCCTTCTTGAACAGCTCGCCGTAGATGTTGGATGTGGTGCCGATGCCGTAGGAGCCGTAGGCATGCTTCTCGGGCTCGGCCTTCAGCTTGGAGATCAGCTCCTTGGTCGTGGCGGCTGGAAAGGCCGGTGAAACGGCCAGGATCGAGCTCGACAGCGCCACCTGCGTCACAGGCTCGAAGTCCTTCAGCGCGTCATAGCGCAGCTTGGGTTGCAGCGATGGCAACTGGATGTGGCTGGTGATGGTGAACAAGACGGTGTGGCCGTCTTTTGGCGCACGCGACACCGCTTCGGTGCCGATGGCGCCGGAAGCACCTGGACGGTTGTCCACCAGCACGGTCTGCTTCCAGCTTTCGCCCAGCTCCTTGGCGATCAGGCGGGCCACCGAATCGGTGATGCCGCCAGCCGGGAAGGGCACGACCAGCGTCACCGGCTTGGTGGGGTAGTCCGCTGCGCGCGCCGAGCTGGCTGCCAGGCAAGCCGCCAGGGCTGTCGCCAGCAGGGCCGTGGCGTTGTAGTGGAAGGGGTTCATGTTGGTCTCCGGTTCTTGTCGTGGTTGACTGGCAGCAGCACCGCTCAGGGTGCCAGGCCCAGCTCGCGGTCGATCTCTTCGGTGTGCTGGCCGATGCAGGGAGCGTGGGCACGATCCGGGTATTCGAATCCGCCAAATCGAACCGGCGGCCGCACCTCGATGTAGCCGCCTTCGCTGGGGTGCTCGCGGCGTTCGAACAGGCCCACGGCCTGAAGGTGCGGGTCGTCCAGCACCTGGCCGATCTCGTTGACGTGGATCGCCGGCACGTTCACCTCCTTCAGGATGCGCAGCCACTCGGCCGTGGTTTTCTCGCGCATGAAGGTGGCTGCCACCTCGTACATCTGTGAGGTGCTGGCGTTGCGCAGCGCCGGCGTCGCGAAACGCGGGTCCTGCAGCACCTCGGCGTGGCCGGCAGCGTTGAAGAAGCGCACCCAGCGGTCCTCCACGTACGGTGCAATCGAGATGTAGCCGTCCTGGGTAGCCAGCGGTTGGCGCGCCGGGTTGAGTTGGCGCGCATAGCCCCAACGGCCGGTGGGCGGGTCGAAGGTCTCGTCGCACAGGTGCTCCAGCAGGTTGAAGCTGGAGATGCACTCGAACATCGGCACCTCGACGAGCTGGCCCTGCCCGTCGCGCAGTCGCGTGATCACCGCGGCCAGCGTGGCATAGGCCGCATGCAGACCCGAGACCTTGTCGGCGAACAGCATCGGCAGGTAGCGCGGCTGCGGATTGCCATCCACGCGCGGCAGCAGTGAAGTGGCACCCGAAGCCGCCTGGATGATGTCGTCGTAGGCCTGCAGACCGGCATAGGGGCCATCCAGGCCGAAACCCGTGCAGTGGACGTAGATGATGTCGGGCCGCAGTTCGCGCACTGCGGCTTCGTCCAGCCCCAGCCGCTGGATGGCCTCGGGGCGGATGTTGTGGATGAAAACGTCGGCTGTCCGGATCAGGCGGCGCACGGCATTGCGACCGGTGTCGCTGCGCAGGTCCCAGGCAACCGAGCGCTTGCCACGGTTCAGCCGCAGATGGACGGGACCCATCTTGGCCGTCTTCGTCGGGACACCGATGGTGCGCACGGTGTCGCCTTCCTGCGGCTCAACCTTGATGACGTCGGCACCCAGATCGGCCAGGATCTGCGTGCAATAGGGTCCGAACACCACGGTCGTCATGTCGACGATGCGGATGCCGGCCAGGGGGGCTTGTCGACTCATGAAGTCTTCCTTGGCTGCGGGTCCGTTCGGGCTACTCGTCGAGCTTGAGATTCAGTTCGCCCAGCACGCGCTTTTCCTCGGCGTAGGACTTGGCCGCGAAGGCGGTGTAGGCCTTGCTGTCCAGATAGCCCTTGGGTTGATCCTGCTGCGCGAGCTGACGTTCGAACTCCGGCGATTCGGTGGCTTTTCTGAAGGCCTCCTGCAGCGTCGCCACGATCTTGGGGTCCAGGTTCTTCGGACCGGCGACGCCGTAAGAGCCGGCCATCACGATGTCGTAGCCGAGTTCCTTGATGGTCGGCACGGCGGGGCGGTTCTTCAAACGCGCCTCGCTGAAGGTGGCCAGCAAGCGGCCCTTTTCGCCATCGACCGTAGCGGCGAAACCGGCCTCGGCCGACACGTCGATGTGCCCGCCAATCAACGCGGTGTAGACCTCGGCCGCGCCCTTGAACGGGATGAAGTTGAGTTCGACACCGGCTGCGCGTGCCAGCCGCTCCATGGCCAGGTGCGAGGTGCTGCCCTTGCCGACCGTGCCGTAGGTGACCTTGCCCGGGTTGGCCTTGGCGTGGGCCAGAAGTGATTTGACGTCCTTCCACGGTGCTTCCTGCCGCACGACGATGCCGTGCGTGTACGAGGTGATGGCCGCGATGTAGGTGAAGTCGGCCAGCGCGTCGTAGCTGACCTTCTGCAGGTGCGGCTGACGCCACAGCGTGCCGGGCGCGATCGCGATGGTGTAGCCGTCGGATGCGGCTTGCCGCGCCATCGCTGCCGGGCCCAGCGTGCCCGAGGCCCCGGGCTGGTTGGTGACGACGATCTGCTGTTTCAGTTCCTGCGCCGCGGCTTGCGCCAGCGCGCGCGCCTGCACGTCGGTGGCGCCACCAGCCGGGAAGGGCACGATCAGCGTGATGGGCTTGCTGGGGTAGTTCTGGGCCAGCGCGGGGCCGGCCACACAGGCCAGCAGGGTCAGACACAGCGCACTGAAGCGTGCGAGGGTGGGTGCGTTCATGTTTTGTCTCCTTGGGATGGACCTTGAATACGTCATGGAGCAACTCTAGGCAGCTGCAGTGCATGCCATGTCGTCGGAAGCGACGATCTGGCACGCAGCCGCCTGCATCGAAGATCCAGCTCAGGGCATGCAGCGCAGCCCTGATCGGCCGCAAGGTCACGCTCATCAAGCCCATCCACACCATCGAAGGAACCCGCATGGATCTGCGCCTGAGCAGCAAGCACGAGGCCCTGCGTGTTGCCGTCCGCGCCTTTCTGAAGGCACACGGCCATTTGTCTGCGCCGACCATCCCTGGCCGGCGCCCTGCGGCTCGCCTGCTGGCCTGGCAGAGGCTGCTGCTCGCAGAGGGCTATGCCGGTCGCACCGTGCCGCGCGAATACGGTGGCTACGGCGCTGAGCCCGACGTGATGGAGCAGCACCTGATCACCGACGAGTTCACGCGCGCCGGTGTGGCATTGGGCATCGGCAACCAGGGCATCTCGATGCTGGTGCCGACGCTGCTGGAACTGGGTACCGAACAGCAGAAGCGCGACTACATCCCGGCCACGCTGCGTGGCGAAATGGTCTGGTGCCAGGGATATTCCGAGCCCGGTGCTGGATCCGATCTCGCTTCGCTGCAGACCCGTGGCGTCGAAGACGGCGACGACTTCGTCGTCAATGGCCAGAAGACCTGGACCTCGACCGCGCACGAGGCCGACATGATCTTCTGCCTGGTGCGCACCGAGCCTGACGTGCCCAAGCATGCCGGCATCAGCTACCTGCTGTTCTCGATGAAGTCACCGGGTATCACGATACGACCGCTGAAGACCATGACCGGGCGCGCCGAGTTCAATGAGGTCTTCTTCACGGATGTGCGTGTCCCAAGGCACCAGATCGTTGGCCGGCGCGGCGACGGCTGGAAGGTGGCGAATGCGACCTTGAAGCATGAACGCGGCTACCTGGCCAACCCTGCGTTGCTGACCCAGCGCTACGGCGAACTGACAAGGCTGCTGCAGGAGGAGGGCGTGCACGACCCGGTACTGCTGGACCGCTTGATGCAGTTGCAAGGCCGCGTGCTGGCCCAGCAGTGCCATGGCATGCGACTGTTGACCTGCGCCGAACGCCACGAAGACCCCGGCCTGGCGGGGCTGATCACCAAGTTGCAAGGCTGCGAGGTCCGCCATCAACTGGCCGTGCTGGCCACCGATGCGCTGGATGAGGCGGGCCTGCTCGTCACCGGCAGCCCGCATGCGCGCGCAGACGGGCTGTGGCAGGAAAGAGCCATGTTCGACCTGGGTCTGATCATCGGCGGCGGCACCGCGCAGATCCAGAAAAACATCATCGCCGAGCGTGGCCTGGACATGCCGCGCGAGCTAAAGGCCGCGGCCTGACCCCGGCATCAGAAGGAGACCCGTTCGATGGAATTCGCCCTTTCCGAAGACCAGCGCCAGATGCAGGACAGCCTGCGCACGGCGCTGGCCCGCGCCTGCCCGCTGGCGCGTGTGCGCGACGCGGCCGACCGCGGCCTGGCGCGCGACGAGGCCGTGTGGGCTGTCGTGTGCAAGCTGGGTCTGCCCGCATTGTTGGTGCCCGATGCGCACGGCGGACTGGAGCTGTCGCTGCTGGATGCCGCCATCGCTGCAGAGGAACTGGGTCGTTGCGCCGCGCCCGTGCCTTTCCTTGGCAGTGCCGTGCTGGCTACGATCGCGTTGCGCGAAGCAGGCAGCGCCGAGCAGCAGGCTTTGTGGTTGCCGCGTATCGCCAGCGGAGAGGCCGTCGTTGGCATGGCGCTGTGCGAAGCGCTCGGTGAATCGGGGGCCGCTGCGGGCTTGCGGTCACGCGAAGGCCATCTCCACGGCAGCGCTTGTTTCGTCATCGACGCCGCCCAGGCCGACGCCCATCTGCTGGCTGAATCCGACGGCAGCCTGCACCTGGTCGAGGCCGGCGCGCCCGGCTTGCAATGCGTGCCGCTGCGAGCCGTCGATGCCACACGCCCGCTGGTTGAATTGCGCCTGGACGGCGTCGCGGCGCAGCGCCTGCCGGGTTCCAGCATCGCCACCCTGCGCCGTCTGCGCGATGCGGCCTGGGTCATCACTGCGGCCGACACACTGGGCGCTGGCTGGGCCATGATCGATCAGTCGGTGGCCTTCGCGCGCGACCGCAAGCAGTTCGGCCGCGCCATCGGTTCTTTCCAGGCGGTCAAGCATCTGTGCGCCGAGATGGCGGCTGAGCTGGAGATCACGCGGGCGCTGGTCTGGTATGCCGCGCACGCCTTCGACGAGAAGCCCGAGGAGCTGTCGCTCCATGCGGCCCACGCCAAGGCCTTGCTGGGCGACGCGGGACAGTTCGTCGCGCGCAGCGCCACCGAAGTGCATGGCGGCATGGGCATCACCGACGATCTGGGTCTGCACCATTGGTACAAGCGCATCGGCCTGAACCGCCAGCTCTATGGCGGCCCGGCGCGGGCACGGCGCCTTGCGGCGCAGGAACAAGGCTGGGCCAGGGCCTGAGTGCGCCGGTAGCGGTCCGACAGGGGCCGAACGCTAGTCCATGCGTTCGGTCAGTCCCAGCGAGCGGCCGATGATCTCCAGCATCACCTCGGAAGCGCCGGCATAGATGCGTGAGACCCGGGCGTCGCGGTACATGCGGCTGATGCGGTACTCCTCCATGTAGCCCGCACCGCCATGCAGTTGCAGGCAGTCGTCTATGACGCGGTTCTCCAGCTCCGAGCTCAGCAGCTTGGCCGAGGCTGCCGTCACCGCGCCCAGCCGCCCGGCGTTCTGTTCCAACGCCAGCGCGTCGATCCAGGTCTGCGCGGCGTCCAGTTCTGCCCGGCGGCGGGCCAGCACGAAGCGCGTGTTCTGGAAGGCGCCCAGCGGGCGTGAGAAGGCGCGCCGCGTCTTCACGTAGTCCAGCGTCAGGTCGAAGGCTGTCTGCGCGTGGGCCATCGACTGGCAGGCACTGAGCAGGCGTTCCTCGGCCAGGCCCTCGGCCAGGTAGCCGAAGCCGGACGCGGGGTCACCCAGCACGTTCTCGTCGGGCACGAAGACGTCGTTGAAGAAGAGTTCAGCCGTGTCCTGAGCGTCCATGCCCAGCTTGGCCAAGGCGCGGCCGCGCTCGAAACCGGGCATGCCGCGCTCGACGACGAAGAGGCCGAAGGCGCGGCGCTCATCGGGCCTGGTACGGGCCACGACGATGACTGCATCGGCGTTCAGGCCATTGGAGATGTAGGTCTTGGCCCCATTCAACAGCCAGCCACCTTCACGGCGCTCAGCCCTGGCCTTGATGCCGGCCAGGTCCGAGCCTGCCTGCGGTTCGGTCATCGCGATGGCCAGGATGGCTTCGCCGCGGACCGCCGCCGGCAGCAGCCTGTCCTTGAGCTCCTCGGTGCCCAGGCGGGCCAGGTAGGGTGCGACCAGGCGCGAGTGCAGCGTAAGATAGACGCCCATGTCGCCGTGGCGGATCAGTTCCTCGTACAGGATCTGCTCGTAGCGGAAGTCGGCCACCCCGGCGCCGCCATAGCGCTCGTCGGCCCACATCAGCAGCAAGCCCTGCTCGCCGGCCTTGGCGAATATCGAACGGTCGCAGCAACCTTGCGCCCGCCAGTGTTCGACGTGCGGCGCGACTTCCTTCCGTACGAAGCGCGCGACGTTGTCGCGGAACTGCGTGTGCTCTTCCTCGAAGATCAGGCGAGGGGCGTGGGTCGGCGCTTGCAGGGGTGATGGGCTCGTCATGCAAGCACTGTAGGCAGGTGCCGGCATCGCCACCTCGTCGCTTTCGACGACCAGCGGGGGCATGGTGGCTGCCAGCATCCGAGCCGAAGCGGAGCCCGGGGTTGGGGCTCTGCGATGGCATCGCACTCTTTAACCGGAAGCACACAAACATGGCCGGACCCCTTGCTGGACTGAAGGTTCTCGAATTCGCCGGCATCGGGCCGGGGCCGTTCTGCGCGATGGTGCTGGGCGATCTGGGCGCCAGCGTGATCCGCATTGCACGGCCAGGCACACCCGCCGACGCCCGCGACGTGACCACGCGCAATCGCAGCACCGTGCATCTGGATCTGCGTGCCGACGGCGCGGCTGCGCAGGCGCTGGAACTGGTCGCGGCAGCCGACTGCCTGATCGAAGGCTTCCGGCCCGGCGTGATGGAACGGCTGGGGCTGGGGCCCGAAGCCTGCGTGGCTGTCAACCCACGTCTTGTCTTCGGCCGCATGACCGGCTGGGGCCAGCATGGTCCGCTGGCGCAGGCGGCCGGACACGACATCAACTACATCGCCATCACCGGTGCGCTGCATGCCATCGGCCGGTCCGGCGAGACCCCGCCACCGCCCTTGAACTTCGTCGGCGACTTCGGCGGTGGCGGCATGCTGCTGGCGGTCGGTCTGCTGGCGGCCCTGTTCGAATCCCGCCAGTCCGGGCGTGGCCAGGTGGTGGACGCCGCGATGACCGACGGCACGGCGCTGCTGTCCTCGTTCTTCTACGGAATGAAGGCGCTGGGGCGCTGGGGCAATGCCCGCGACAGCAACCTGCTCGACGGCGCCGCGCATTTCTACGATACCTATGCCTGCGCCGACGGCAAGTTCATCGCCATCGGCGCCATCGAGGCCAACTTCTACGCCGAACTGCGCCAGCGCTGCGGCATCGACGACCCGGCCTTCGATGTCCAGTTGGAACCCGCGCGCTGGCCGGCGTTGAAGCTGCAATTGGCCAGACTCTTCCGCACCCGCAGCCGCAGCGAGTGGTGCACGTTGCTGGAAGGAACCGACGCCTGCTTTGCGCCGGTGCTGGATTGGGACGAGGCGCCCCTGCATGCGCACAATGTTGCGCGCGGCACCTACGTTGCTATCGATGGCGTGATTCAGCCGGCGCCGGCACCGCGTTTTTCGCGCACCGTCAACGCCACGCCGCAGCCCACGCAAGCCGTCGACTTTCAACAGGCCCTGGCCAGCTGGCAGCCGGGCGACGCTTCGGACGATTTGCCGGACGATCGCTGAGTCCGCCGCCCAGGGGCCACTCCAGGCCCGCGGGCCCCGGCGCAAACGGGTGTCGATGCCCTATGCCAGAATTCCGGCGAGGCCCCCATCGATGACCACCAGCCGCAAGACGAGCCCCGACACACGACCGCCGCTGGCCGTGCCGCCGGCGAAGTTGACGCCACCCGCAGCGCCTGGAGCCCAGGTGTTGCGCACGGCGTTGGTGGACCGCCTGGCCCGAGGCACCGGCGTGCGCCTGGTGCTGGTCAGCGTGGCTGCCGGCTTCGGCAAGACCACGCTGATGGCGCAATTGCGCCAGCATGTCCTGCAAGACGGCATCGACGCGCCCTGGCTGACGCTGGACGCGGCCGACAACGATGCCTCACGCTTCCTGGTCAGCCTGAACGCGGCGACAGCCCAGTTGCCATCCGGCCCGGTGGGTGACGCGACGATGCTGAATGCGCTGGAACGGCTGATGCGGCAGACCAACCCTTATGCGCTGTTCCTCGATGACTTCGAGTGCATCCAAGAGACCTCGGTGCTGGCTTTGGTGCGCAGCCTGATCGATGGCCTGCCGAACGGCTGCCGGCTCGTCATCGGTTCGCGCTGTTTTCCCGATCTGGCCGTGCCCCGGCTGCGCGTGCGCGGACAGGTGCTGGAGGTCGATGCCGACATGTTGCGCTTCAGCGCCGACGAGGCTGGCGAGCTGTTCCGGATCCAGCACGGCGCGAAGGTGCCGGGCAAGCTGGTGCGCCAGCTGCACCAGGAAACCGAGGGTTGGGTCACTGCGCTTTGGTTGGCCTCGCGGGCCTTGCCCACGGACAGCGAGCGCCAGGAGAGCCTGGAGACCCTGTTCAAGGGCGGCTTCGGATCGACCGGCGCCATCGCCGATTTCCTGACCGAGGACGTGTTCAACCGCCAGCCGCAGGCGGTGCAGGAATTCCTGCTGCGATCCAGCATCCTGCGGCACCTGGAACTGCCGCTGTGCCAGGCCTTGATGCCCAACACCGACGTCGCGGGCGTGCTGGCCGAGCTGGAACAGCAGAACGTCTTCCTGGTCTCGTTGCCTGGCAATGCGCCGGCCTGGCGCTACCACCGCCTGTTCGGCGACTTCCTGCGCAGCCGCCTGCACCGCGAGCGGCCCGATGATGCGGTCCGGCTGCACCTGCTGGCCTCGGCTTGGTACGAAGAGCAGGGCCGTTACGTGCCGGCCATCGACCACGCCATCGAGGCCGGCGACCACCCCGTGGCCCTGGCGCTGCTGGCGCCGCGTGCGCAGTTGCTGGTCGAGGAAGGACGCATGCGGCTGCTGGCACGCTGGTTCGATGCCATACCGGCAGAGGCCGCCGCCCAGCAGCCCGTGTTGCAGATGGTGCAGGTGTGGGCCACGCTGTTCACTCGCGGCCCGCTGGAAGCCACGGCGCTGCTCGATCGGTCGAAGTGCCGCGACAGCACCGACCCGCTGGTGCAGGCGCAGGTCAATGTGCTGGACCCGCTGCTGCTGTCGATGCTGGATCGCTACGACGACGCCATGCGCGCCGGCCGCGCCAGCCTGGCCCGGCTGCCGACCACGAACCTGTTCGCCGACGGTGTGCTGCGCAATGCCATGGCCCATGTCTTCACCGTCATGGGTGAAAACGCGCGCGCGCAGCAGCTGATCGACGAGGCGCGGCGTGATACCGGCAACGGCGTCTTCAGCCGCATGTACGCCGAGACCATCGAAGGCATGCTGGACCTGCAGGCCGGCCGCCTGCGCATGGCCACGACGCGCTTCCGCGCCGCGGTGGGTGCCACGCGCGAGTTCCGCCACAACTACGCCAGCGGCAACGCCTGGGCCGGCATGCTGTACACCGGCGCGCTGTACGAGGCGGGCGAGATCGAGGCCGTCGAACGCCTGGTCGACGTCTACCTGCCGATGGCCACCGACGTGGGCCTGCCGGGGCACATGAGTGCGGGCCACATCATCCGCGCCCGCATCGCCTTCAGCCGTGGTGATGTCGACCGCAGCTTCGAGGCCCTGACCGACCTGGAATACCTGGCTCACCACCGCCGCTTGCCGCGCATCGTCACCAATGCGAAGCTGGAGCGGGCGCGTCTGCTGATTCTGCAAGGCAACGCGCAGGCAGCCCGTGAGGAACTCGATCGCGCAGACGACCCCGCCTTGATCGAGCGGCTGCAGCGGCAACGCCTGCCGGCCAGCGAGACCGACTACCCGGCGCTGGCCCGTGTGCGCTGGAACCTGCACTTCGGCGACGCGCGATCGTCCATTGCCTGGCTGGAACAGGAACTGGCCCAGATGCTGGAGCAGCAACGCCACCGCCGGGCCCTGCGCCTGCGTGTTCTGCACAGCCTGGCGCTGGCGCGCAGTGGCGACCCGACAGCGGCCACCAAGGCCATGGCCACCGCCGTGCGGCAGGCGGCGCAGGAGGGCTTCATCCGGGTGATCGCCGACGAGGGCCCGGAGGTCGGCCTCATCGTTCGCCGCCTGCACGCCATGCAGCAGCAGATGCCGGTCAACCGCAGCGATGCCGGCCTGATGCAGTTCCTGGACCGGCTCCTGGCGGCCTTCGGCACCTTGCCCAGCGAGAGCACCGCATCGGTGCAGGCGCCCGAGCAGGTGGAGCCGCTGACGCGCAAGGAAATCCAGGTGATGCAGCTGACGGCCGATGGCTATTCGAATGCGGCCATGGCCGAGAAACTGGTGGCGTCGGACAGCACGGTGCGCACGCACCTGCGCAGCATCAATGCCAAGCTGGGTGCCCACAGCCGCGCCGAGGCGGTGGTCATCGGTCGGCGTCTGGGCGTGATTCGCTGACCGATTTTCGGCCGTGCAGGGCGCTGGATCGTCGGAAGCGACGACAGGCGCAACGGGGTCAGTGCCTACAGTCGTTCGCATGAACACATGGAACGAGCGGGCGCCAGTCATCGTCGGCGTCGGTGAAATCACGCAACGCACCAAGGAGCCCGCGCAGGCCCTGGAACCGCTGGCGCTGATGGAGGCGGCCCTGCGCGCGGCCGAACAGGACGCCGGTGTGCCGCTGCTGGCACGGCTGGACTCGCTGGACGTGATCCAGGAGTTCTCGTGGCCGTATGCCGACGCGCCGGGGCAATTGAGCCACCGCCTGGGTGCAAAACCTGCACGGCAGGTCTACGGACCGGTGGGCGGCGAAACGCCAGTGCATTTCATCCACGAGGCGGCCCTGCGTATCTGGCGCGGCGAAACCACGGTGGCTGCGGTTGTCGGTGCCGAGGCGCAGTACGCAGCGACGGCCGCGCAGAAGCAAGGTCTGGCGCTGCCCTGGTCGCCGCGCGACGCAGCGGCCAAGTTGATACGCGGCGTTGACTACCTGCACCCCACGGCCGTGAAGCTGGGCGTGGCGTCGCCGGCGACGGTCTACCCGTTCTACGAGAACGCCACGCTGGTGGCCTGGGGTCAGACGCCTGCGCAGGCACGGGCCGAGGCCGGGCAACTGTGGGAAGGTTGCTCGGCCGTGGCCGCAGCGAATCCCTACGCCTGGCAGCGCAACGCGTTCAGCGCCGATGCCATCGTCAACCCCGGCGACGGCAACCGCATGGTGGCCTGGCCGTACACCGTGCGCATGGTGGCCAACCCGCTGGTCAACCAGGGCGCCGGTCTGCTGCTGACCAGCCGCGGCATGGCCCGGCAACTGGGCATTGCCGAGGAGCGTTTGACCCATGTCTGGTGCGGCGCTGCCGCCAACGAACCTGCCGACTACCTTTATCGCGACAACTACACGCACGCGCCGGCCCAGGAGGCCGTGCTCGAACGCATCCTGCAGCAGGTCGGCGACGTCGGTGCCTTCGACCAACTGGAGTTGTACAGCTGCTTCCCGATCGTGCCCAAGATGGCGCGGCGCACGCTGGCGCTGCGTTCGAACGTGGCGATGACCTGCGCCGGTGGTCTGAGCTTCTTCGGCGCGCCCTTGAACAACTACATGTCGCACGCGGCGGCGGGCATGGTGCGCGCGCTGCGTGGCCGTCAAGACGCGCGGGGCCTGCTGTACGGACAGGGCGGCTATCTCACCAAGCAGCACGCCATCGTGCTGGGGTCGTATGCACCGAGTGCCAGCCGACTGAGTGACGACTACAGCGCGCAGGCCGAAGCCGACGCTCGCCGCGGCCCCGTGCCACCGCTGGTGATGGACCACACCGGTCCGGCCGCTGTCGAGACCTACACCGTGTTGTACGCCCGCGATGGATCGGTGCAGCACGGCGTGGTGATTGCCCGCACCCCGGCCGGCGGCCGTCTTTTGGCCAAGATCGAGGCCAGCGAGAGCGCCGCCATCGCCACCCTCACTGACCTGGACCAATCGCCGATCGGCCGCAACGGTGTGATCAGCACAGGCGCTGACGGTCTGCCGTTGTGGAGCTTCGCGTCATGAGGGCAAGTGCAGCTTCCGAACTGGTCGGCGTCGAACGGCGCGACGGGCACGTTGCCGTCGTCACCTTGAACCGGCCCGCGGCGCGCAATGCCATCAATGCAGAAGTTGCCCAGGCCTTGCATGCCGCCGTCGACCAGACGGAGCGCGACGCCGATGTCTGGGTGGTGGTGCTGACGGGCGCAGGTGCCGACGTCTTCTGCGCCGGGGCTGACCTGAAAGAGGTGGCAGCCGGCCGTGCCGAAGGTCTGTTCACTGCCTATGGCTTCGCTGGATTCGTCGATGCAGAACGCCGCAAGCCCTGGATCGTGGCGGTCAACGGCAAGGCGCTGGCCGGGGGCTGCGAGATCGTGCTGGCCTGCGATCTGGTGGTGGCTTCATCTGCGTCCAGCTTCGGCCTGCCCGAGGTATCGCGCGGCCTGCTGGCCGCTGCGGGTGGCCTGTACCGCTTGCCGCGTGCGCTGCCGCGAAATATCGCCATCGAACTCATCGTCACCGCGGACAGCCTGGACGCCCAGCGGGCTGCGGCCTTGGGCCTTGTCAACCATATCGCAGCGCCGGACGAGCTTCTCAACGCAGCCCTGGAACTGGCCGCACGCATCACGCGCAACGCGCCGGTGGCCGTGCGCGAAAGCTTGCAGGTGGCGCGGCGTGTCCATGACCTGGACGAAACCAATCTGCGCGCGCTGACCGGCGAGTGCCGCGACCGCGTGCGCGCAAGCGAGGACTACCGCGAAGGGCCGCGTGCGTTTGTGGAAAAGCGTGCGCCTCGCTGGACGGGCCTCTAAGCGCAATGGCCGCAGATGCGGCCGCTGAAATCACCCCATAGGAGACGAACCATGCTGGACCTCAAGCCTCTCATCGCCTGCCTCGCTCTTGGCAGCGCCATCTTGTTTCCCTCGGTGTCGGGTGCGGCCCCGGCCGAAGAGGCTGCCTACCCCGACAAGGTCGTCAAGATCGTGATGCCCTTTCCGCCAGGCGGAGCAGGCGATGTACTGGCGCGCATCGTTGGCAATCGGCTGAACGAGGAGTGGAAGCAGACGGTGATCGTCGACAACAGGGCGGGCGCGTCGGGAACCATCGGGAACGCCTTCGTCGCCAAGGCACCGCCCGACGGCTACACGCTGCTGATGACGATCACGAATGTCGTGCAGGCGCCATCCCTCGGTCAGGTCGTGCCCTACGACATCCTGAAGGACTTCGTGCCGCTGACGCGTGTGGCCAATGCGCCGTCGATCTTTGTCACGAACAATTCCGCCATCAAGTCGTTGAAGGACTACGTCGCACTCGGATCGAGCGCGCCCGACAAGCTCACCTACGGCACCTATGGCGCGGGCACGACTTCGCACATCTATGCGGAGCTCTTCAACAAGCGCAACAAGATCCAGGGCGTGCATGTGCCTTACAAGGGTGCGGCACCGCTGCTCAATGACATGATGGGTGGGCAGGTGGACGTGGCCTTCGTGGATCTGGCCACCGCGCTGCCCTTCATCCAGGCCGGCAAGATCAGGGCCTATGCCGTTGTCGGTGACCATCGGTCACCGCTGCTGCCCGACGTGCCCACCTTTACCGAACAAGGCCAGCCGGGGCTTGAAGTCTTGGGCTGGTACGGCATGTTCGCACCCGGTGGCACACCGCCGGCGTTGGCAGAAAAGATCCGCAGCACGATCGAAAAGGTGGTGCGTTCACCCGAAGGCAAGAAGGCCATCACCGCGATGGGCCTGGAGCCGGCCAGCGGCCCGCGCGAGGACTTTTCCAGGCGCTTGCTGGCCGACCTGGTCAACTGGCGCCGCATCATCCAGGAAGGTGGCGTCAAGCTCGACTGAGTCCGGCCCCGCTTCCGCCAGCATGAACCCCCTTCACGAGACAATCGCCGTCACCGGCGTGGCCGAGACGATGTACGGCCGCGGCGTCTCGGACCGAAGCACCTTGGCCCTGCAGCTTCAGGCCGCACTGGCCGCCGTGAGAGATGCCGGTCTGCGGCCAGGCGACATCGACGGCGTCATTCCGATGTCCAATGGCCTGGCGCTGACCGAGGACTTCATCAGCGCCTTTGGCATCCGCGATCTGCGTTTCTCGGCCATGGTGCCGATGGGGGGCGCCAGCCCAGTGGCGGCTCTGCAACTGGCGGCGGCCGTCGTGGCCGCCGGGATCTGCCGCCATGTGCTGCTGCCCACCGGTCGCGACGGGCGCGGCGGCGATGCCAGCGCCCGGGTGCGCCAGTTGGCGGCTTTTCGGACCGTGGCCGAGTTCGAGATGCCCATGGGCGCCTTCGCGCCCGTGCAGCTGTACGCGGCGATGGCACGCCGGCACATGGAGCTCTACGGCACCACGACCCGCGACTTTGCAGAGATCGCCGTTTCGACCAGGCACTACGCGCTGACCCATCCCAACGCCATCATGAAGAAGGCGATCACGCTGGCCGACCACGAGGCCTCACGAATGATTTCCGACCCGTTCCGGTTGCTGGACTGCAGTCTGGAAAATTTCGGTGCCGCGGCCGTGGTCGTCAGTGCCGCAGCGCCTGCGCGCGACTTGCGATGCAAGCCAGTCTGGATCATGGCCGCCGCTGAAGGTCACCCCGACAGCCCCTTGTCGATCACGCAGCGCGCCGACATGACCACGCTGGGCCTTGCCAAGGCGGCCGACCGGGCCTTCGCAATGGCGGGCATCAGCCGGTCCGACATCGATGTCGCCGAGATCTACGACTGCTTCACCTACATCGTGCTCTGCCAATTGGAAGACCTGGGTTTCTGCGCCAAGGGCGAGGGCGGTGCCTTTGTCCGCGACGGCAATCTGGGGCTTGGCGGTCGCCTGCCGGTCAACACGCACGGCGGGGCGCTGTCTCAGGGCCACATGGTCGGCATGAACCATGTGGTCGAACTGGTACGGCAACTGCGCGGCGAGGCGGCGAACCAGGTGGCCGGTGCGCGCTGCGGGCTGGTCACCGGCTTTGGTGACATGGGTGACGGCAGCGTCGCCATCATGCGCAGGGATTGAAGCGATGAGCGCTGTCTCCGCCCTTCAGGCCATCGAGTCCCAGCCGTGGTGGGATGCACTGGCCGAAAGCCGCTTGCTGGTGCAGTGCTGCGGCTCCTGCGGCCTGCTGCGCCTGCATCCTCGCCCGATGTGCGGGTCCTGCCAGTCCATCGACGTCGGCTGGACCCAGGCAACCGGCCTTGGCACCGTGCACAGCTGGACCGTCACCCACCAGACTGCGCTGCCCGGATTCAAGGAGCGTGTGCCCTACGCCCTGGTGACCGTGGACCTCGCCGAAGGCGTGCGCCTGCTGGCGCCGCTGCTTCACACCCCATTGGCTGCACTTCGTGTCGGTCTTCCCGTCCGAGCCTGCTTCGAGCTTGGCGACGGGGCGGTGGGCCTGGCATTCACCAGCAATGAAACGAACCCATGAGTCAACTCGACACCTTCTTCAATCCCCGTTCCATCGTCCTGGTGGGCGCCTCGGAACGCTCGACCTGGTCGAATACGACGCGGCAGAGCCTGACGGACTTCGACTATCCCGGTCAGGTCTGCTACGTGAACCGCAAGGGCGCCGACGTCTATGGCAGCCAGGCCGCGACGCGTATTGCGGACATCGGCGTGCCGATCGACCTCGCGCTGCTGATGGTGCCGGCCTCTGCACTGGCCGAGAGCCTGGACGACATGCATGCAGCCGGCGTGCGTTCTGGCGTGGTGCTGGCTTCGGGCTTTGCGGAAACCGGTGCCGCTGGCCGCGAGGCGCAGGGCGCGCTGCTGGCGCAGGCCCGGCGTCTGGGCATCACGCTGCTGGGGCCCAATTGTGTGGGCTTCATCAACTACGCCGCGCGCGTGCCGGCCTTCACGGTCACGCCCCCCAAGCCCGTGTTGCCCGGCAACCTGGCCATCGTGGCGCAAAGCGGCGCGGTCGGGAACCTGGCCAGCCAGTTTGCGCACCGGCAGAACATCGGCTTGAGCTGCCTGGTGACCACCGGCAATGAGGCCGACCTGGACTCCGGCCGCGTCATCGACTACCTGGTCGACGATCCCGCCACGAAGGCGATCGCCGTTTTTCTGGAGACCGTGCGGGATACGAAGGCCTTCACCGCAGCTGCCCGTCGCGCCTTGCAGGCCGGGAAGCCCATCGTTGCGCTGAAGATCGGCAGCAGCCCGACGACCGCTCGCACCGCGCAGGCGCACACGGGTGCGTTGGTGGGAGACGACCGCGTCTTTGATGCCGTCTGCAGGAACCTGGGCATCGTGCGGGTGCGGTCCATCGAAGAGATGGTCATCACCGCGGAGATCATCTCGCGCATCGGTGTCGTGAAGAAGGATGGCGTCGCGCTCGCATCCATCTCGGGCGGCATCTGCGAGATCATGGGCGATGAAGCGGCCGCAGCCGGCATCGCCTTGCCGGACTTCGACACGGCTACCGTTGCCCAGCTGAAGTCCACGCTGCCGGACTACGGCGCCACCCACAACCCGCTGGACGTCACGGGTGCCTTCATCCAGGAGCCGGCCCTGATGGGACGGACCGTGAAGATTCTGACCGAGGACCCGGGCGTCGGCGTGCTGGGCATAGCCTTCGATGTGCCCATCTCTGAGCAGGAAACCCGCGCCTACAGCCTGCCTTCGCTGCAGAGCATCCAGTCGGCCATCCGCGACGCCAAGGTCCCCACGCTGATCATCAGCCACACCTCGCAGTCCTTGACCGAGCACGCCCGACGAACGGTGGATGAGTTGGGCCTCGACTACCTGCCTTGTGGCGTGCAGGTGGCGCTGCCGGCCCTGGGACGGTCACTGGCGTGGTCGCGGTGGCAGAAGGCGTCGCGCGACAGGGTTGCGACCAAGCCTGTGCTGCATGCAAGCCCCACCGTGCGGCTGACATCAGAGCGTGCGCTGCTGCAATTCCTGGCTTCCTGCGACGTGCCCGTGGTGCGTCAGGACCTGGCCCGCAGCGATGATGAAGCGGTGGCTGCCGCACGCGGGATCGGCGGCATGGTGGTCCTGAAGATCGCATCGGACGACATCGCGCACAAGACTGAAGTGGGTGGCGTTGCACTGAATCTGGAAGGGGATGCCGCCGTCGCAGCCGCCTTCCGCCGCATCATCGCCAGTGCCAAGGACAAGGCGCCTGCGGCTCGAGTTGACGGTGTCGTCGTTGCGCCGATGCGCGAACAGGGGGTCGAGCTCTTCGTCGGCGTGCACGTCGACCCGCAGTGGGGGCCGGTGCTGGCGGTTGGTCTGGGCGGGGTCTGGGTCGAGGTGCTGAAGGACTCGCAGCTGCACACGCTGCCGGTCAATGAAGCGGACGTGCTGGATATGCTTGCAGCCTTGAAGGGTGGTGCCCTGCTGGACGGCTTTCGGGGCCAGCCCGCCGTGAGCCGCCAGGCCATCGCGCGGGCCGTGGTGGCCATCACCGACGCTGCCATGGCCCTGGGTCCGGACCTGCAGACGCTGGAGATCAATCCACTGCTGGCCACTGCCTCACGCGCCGAGGCCCTGGACGCATTGGCAGTCTGGGCCGATCCAGCCTAGGTCGAAGCCTGGCGAAACCAGGCGATTCCGTCGCCATCCACGCTGCGCACCACCTCGCCCCGGCCAACCAGGTGATTCAGGCAAGCCACCGCTTCACCGGTGGCCATGCCCAGCAGCGGGACATCGCCTTCGCCTATCGGTCGGGCGAACAGCGCACTGAAGACATCGACCACCCGTTTGGGCTCGACCAGGGTGCGGCGCAGCCGCACCAGCGCCTTGTCCTGGCCGCGCGCGAGTGCGTCGATGCGTGCATGCAGTCCACGGAAGCATTCGTTGTGTGCGGGCAGCACCAGCACGTCGTCGGGCACCTCGCGTCGGAGCTTTTCCAGCGACGCCAGCCAATCGCTCATCGGATCGGCGTCGGGTTCGGTCGGGTGAACCGACACGTTCGACGAGATCCGCGGCAGCACCTGGTCGCCAGATATCAGCACCTTCAGTTCGGGGCAGTAGAGGCAGGCATGTTCCGGTGAATGCCCGCTGCCCACGATGACGCGCCAGGTCTTGTTGGCGATGCGCAGCTCTTCGCCATCACGCAGACGACGGTAGCTGTCAGGCAGCGCGTGGATGTTCTTGCCGAAGTTGCCGAAGCGGGCGCGATAGGTCTCGATCGCCGCCGGGCTCCAGCCGGCGCTCACGAAGAAGGCGATGGCGTCGTCGGGCGCCTCGCGGCCGGTGTCGGAGACCATCACACGGCAAGTGAGGTATTCCTGCCGCGTCATCCACAGGCGCACGCCGAACCTGCGCGTCATCCACCCGGCCAGGCCCACGTGGTCCGGGTGCATATGGGTCACGAAGACCCGGGTCAGCGGCCGCTGGTCGGGTGAATTTGCGAACAGTTCGCGCCAGGCCAGTACCGTTTCCTCGTTGCGGACACCCGTGTCGACGATGGCCCAGCCATTGCCGTCATCCAGCGCCCACAGGTTGATGTGGTCCAGCGCATAGGGCAGCGGCATGCGAATCCAGAAGACGCCGGGCGCCACTTCAATCGTCCGGCCGCGCTCCGGTGGAGCCGCAAAGGGGTAGACCAACTGCGGTTTGGTAACCGCTTCGGTATCTGGCAGACCGTCCATCGTGAGTCTTTCCTCCGGTTGACTCCCATCTTCGGTGGCCCGCGTAGCGCGTGGCTCGTCGCATCCGACGACCCACCGTTCGCTTGCGGCTGACAGCATCGACGGCATGAACACCGCCTACATCTACGACCATGTCCGCACGCCGCGCGGCAAGGGGCGCCCTGACGGCGCCCTGCATGCCATCCCGCCCGTGCATCTGGCAGCCACCGTGTTGCGCTCGCTGAAGGAGCGCAACCGCATAGACGCGGCCGACATCGAGGATGTCGGCCTGGGCGTGGTGATGCCGGTGGGCGAGCAAGGCGCGGACATCACCCGTTCGGCCCTGCTGCAGGCCGGCTATGGCGACGGCGTGTCGGGCTACCAGATCAACCGCTTCTGCACCTCGGGGCTGGACACGCTGAAGATGGGCCTCGGTCTGATCGCAGCCGGTCAGGCCGATGCCGTTATCGGCGGTGGTGTCGAGTCGATGTCGCGCGTGCCGATAGGCTCCGACGGCGGTGCCACCTACACAGACCCGACGCTGGGCCGCAAGTACCCCTATGTGCCGAACGGTGTCTGTGCCGACCTGATGGCCACACTGGATGGCTATACCCGCGAAGACCTGGATGCCTACGGCGTCGAGAGCCAGCGGCGGGCGGCGCATGCACAGCAACAGGGTTGGTTCGTGCCATCGCTGGTGGCTGTGCAGGACGCTTTCGGCGACGTGGCGCTGAGCCAGGACGAAGCACCGCGTCCCGGTCTCACGATGGCCGACCTGGCCAGGCTCAAGCCCAGTTTCGTCGCCGCCGGCGAGGCCGGCTTCGACGCCATCGTGCTGCAGCGCTACCCGCAGTTGGAGGCGGTGCAGCACGTGCACACGGGCGGCACGTCCAGCGGCATCGTCGATGGGGCTTGCGCGGTGCTGCTGGGCAATGCGGCCTATGGCAAGCGTCAGGGCCTGCGCCCGCGCGCCCGGATCGTGGCGGCTGCCACTTGCGCATCCGAACCCTTGATCAGCCTCGGTGGCCCGATGCCGGTCACCGACAAGGTGCTGGCCCGCGCCGGTCTGCGCATCAGCGACATCGACCTCTTCGAAGTCAATGAGGCCTTCGCGGTGGTGCCGATGCGCTACATGCGGCACTTCGGCATTCCGCACGAGCGCATCAACGTCAATGGCGGTGCCATCGCACTGGGTCATCCGCTCGGCGCCACCGGCGCCATCCTGGTCGGCACGGTGCTCGACGAACTTGAGCGCCGCGGCCTGTCGCGGGCCCTGATCACGCTTTGTGCTGCGGCCGGCCAGGCCACGGCGCTGATCATCGAACGCGTCTGAAGGGAACCCGACTCATGTCGAACAACATCCATCTGCAGGTCGACGCCGATGGCGTGGCCTTGGTCACGCTGGACGTCGAAGGACGCAGCGTCAATGTCTACACGCCCGCATTCACGCAGGACCTGCAGGCCGTGGTCGAGGTCATCACCAGCCGCAGCGACATCGTTGGTGCCGTGATCACCTCGGGCAAGGCGGCCGGCTTCATGGCCGGCGCTGACCTGCTGGACTTCGTGAACGTGCACGCCCGTGGCGTCACGCCGCGTGAGGCGGCGGCCGTGGTGGCGCCCGCCGCGCAGGCCCTGCGCCGGCTGGAGCGCTGCGGCAAACCGGTGGCCGTGGCCATCAACGGTTTTGCGCTGGGCGGCGGCTTCGAGCTGTGTCTGGCCTGCCACCACCGCGTGCTGGTGGACGACCCCAAGGCCGTGGTCGGCCTGCCTGAGGTCAGCGTCGGCTTGCTGCCCGGTGGCGGCGGCACGCAGCGCCTGCCGCGCCTGATCGGCATCGCCAAGGCCTTGCCTGTGCTGCTGACGGGCCGCCACGTGGCCGGTGCCGAAGCCTTGCAACTGGGCATGGTCGACGCGCTGGTACCGGCAGCCGAAGCCGTGTCCACAGCCCGCGCCTGGGTGCTGGCCCACCCGGGACATCAGCAGGCCTGGGACCGCAAGGGCTACCAGGTACCCGGCGGCGCCGGTGCGCTGGCGCCCCATGCCAGCGAGAGTTTCAGCATCGGCCTGGCACGCATCCGTCGTGATACGCAGGACAACGAACCCGCGCCGGCCGCCATCCTGGCCTGCGTCTACGAAGGCACGCAACTGCCGATCGACCGCGCGCTGGCCATCGAGGCCGGCTACTTCGGACAACTGCTGGCCGGGCCCGTGGCGCGCAACCTGATGCGCACGATGTTCATCAACAACGGCGCCGCGCGCAAGCTGGTCCGCCGCCCGGCGGGCGTGGACCCGCTACCGGTGCGTCGCCTGGGCGTGCTGGGCACCGGTGATCGGTCCACGGCCATCGCCGGCTGGGCTGCGCGCGCCGGCATCGATGTCGTTTCGCTCGATGTGGCCAAGGCCGAAGCAAACTTTCAGGCGCTGCGCGGCTGCGACTTCATCGTCGATGGCGCGGCGGGTGACGCCGAGCTGAAGGCCTCCGTGCATCGCCAGGCGCTGGAAGCCTTGGGTGCCTTGCCTGAGGGCTTCGTCTGGGCCGCCACCGATGCACTGCAGTCGGTGACCGATCAGGCTGCAAGGTGGCCTCAGCCGGAGACCTTCCTCGGTCTGCAGATCACCGCTCCGCTTGAGAGCGCAGGCGTGGTGGAGATCGTACAGCACGGCAGGACCACTCCACAGACGCTGTCGCGCGCCCTCGACTTCGTGGCCCAACTGAAGAAGTTGCCCATCGTCGTCAGCGACGGTCCGGGCGCCTACACAGGCCGCCTGTTCGCCGCCTACATGGGCGAAGGCCAGGCGATGCGCGCTGAAGGGGTGTTGCCGGCGCTGATCCTGAACGCGGCCCGTCAGGCGGGTTTCAGCACCCCACCGCGGGCGCAGGCGAACGACGCCAAGTCTGTTTCGGCGGCCGCCGCGCAGCCGCCACTGGCCGATGTGAAGAACCGCTTGCTCTACGCCACGGCGCTGGAGTCGGCGCGCTGCCTCGAACAGCAGGTCGTGACCGACCCGGCCGACGCTGATCTGGGGGCCGTGCTTGTGATGGGCTACCCGAAGTGGACCGGAGGCACGCTGTCCTTCATCGAGACCGTGGGACTGCAGCACTTCGTCGCTGAATGCGACCGCCTTGCCGGCCTCTACGGCGACCACTTGCTGCCGTCGACCGGGCTGCGTGCCCGAGCGGCTGCGGGGCAAACTTTTCATCCCACCGCTTGACCACTGCATGGCCTGGCGCATACCGGCCACGTTGTGGCGCGGCGTGGGCGGGATCGACCTGCAGGCGCTGGGCCTACCCAGCGAAGCCGAACACCTGCGCGCCTGCGTGCAGCGCACCGGCCGCGACGCTGGTGACCACCGGGAGTTCTACATGGCCTACAACCTGTTCCGCATGGCGGCCATCCTGCATGGCATCGGCGAACGTGCGGCACAGGGCAATGCGGCCGCCGCCGATGCCCTGGAGACGGCCAGCAGGGCCGCGCCGCTGGCTGCCATCGGCTGGCAACCTGAAGCTGACGGTTCTGCAAGTGGAGCACCACATGGGCTTGGTGATGGGCGTTTGCGACCGCATCGTGGCGCTGAATGAAGGCTTCAGCCATGGTCTGCTTCTGGGTTCAGTTTCAGCGCGGCGCCATGCGGATGGCGCCGTCCAGCCGGATGCACTCGCCGTTCAGGTAGCTGTTGGTGGCGATGGATTCCACCAGCGCGGCGTACTCCGCCGGCTTGCCCAGGCGGCGCGGGAAAGGCACGGACTGCGACAGCGCACTCAGCACGTTGTCGGGCAGCGCCAGCAGCAGCGGCGTTTCGAACAGGCCCGGCAGGACGGTGTTGACGCGTATGCCTTCGCCCATCAGGTCGCGCGCCATCGGCAGCGTCACGCCCAGCAAGCCGCCCTTGGACGCGCTGTAGGCCGCCTGTCCGACCTGGCCATCCTGGGCGGCGACCGAGGCCGTGTGGACGATGAGGCCGCGCTCACCGCTGCTGAATTCATCGGTCAGCGTGTCCAGCGTCAGCATGCCGGCTGCCGACTTGGCGGCGCAGCGGAAGGACCCGATCAGGTTCACCTGGATGGTCTGCTCGAACTTCTCGATCGGGAAGTGCGAGATGGCACCGGTCTTCCTGTCGCGGCTGGCCGTCTTGTAGGCCGGCCCGATGCCCGCGCAGTTCACCAGGATGCGTTCCTGCCCGTGGGCGGCACGGGCCTTGGCGAATGCGGCGTCAACCTGATCGTCGCGGGTGACATCGACCTTGCAGAACACGCCACCCAGCTCGGCGGCCAGGGCTTCGCCGAGTTCGGCATTGAAGTCGAAGAGGGCGACCTTGACGCCCTGTGCGGCCAGCCGCCGGGCGGTGGCCGCGCCCAGGCCTGAGGCGCCACCGGTGATGACCGCAGAGATGGAGGAATCGAGTTTCATGGCGATGAGGCGTTCATGGAGTGAAGGCACTCTAGGTCGGGCCCGCCGGGCCTGTCTCGTCGCTTTCGACGAGTCCTCGTCGGGATGGCGCTGCCTACGGTCTGCTCGCTCGGCGCATCCGTTCGCCGGGCCCCTCAGATACCAACCGACCCGGCTACGACGATGCGCCCCGTTCGTCGCGTTGGCAATCACTCGCATCGCATCGGCACCGGCGAACTCGCGTTCAGCATCGAGAACCCCGAACAGTGTCATTCGACGAGGCCAGTCGTACCCACTTCACCTTGCCCTACGCGGCCATCGAGACGACGCCGTCCAGCCGAGCCGCCAACGGTGCCGATGCAGCATCGGCTCCTGTTGAACCGACCCCGCGGCCGGAGATCGCGAGCCGCGCCGACTCCCGTGTGGGCAACCGCGTGAGCTTCACCGACCGAAACCTGAAACACCGCGTCGGCATGATCGTGCGCATCAACCAGCGCACCGCCACGCTGGATTGCGATGGCCAAACCTGGCGAGTTGGCTTCAGCTTGCTGCGGCCGCTCGTCGACATCTGAGCGGGCCCGGCGTCAATGATGGCCTTGTTCGGACCATTACCCCCGGCACAACACGCTGACTTCGGAGGAGCGTGGCATGCATGGAATCACAGCAGCACGGGCATTGCCGACGGCAAACCCATCCATGGAGATCCTGGCATGGGGCGTAGATGTGGTCTGCGATCCTGAGCGCCCCGGGGTACAGTCCGAGCCTCATGGGTCGCGCCAGTGCGCTCGACCAAGCGTCCCAACCGTAGGCCGCGAGCAATGGCGTGGTAGTGGGCCAGTACCGCCCGCAGATCTCCGACCGGCCGCCATTGGCCCCCGTAGCGGCGGTTGAACGGTCCATCAGGATGACCGCGCCGGCGTCGCGCGGCCCGGCTGCTCGTCGACGGCAGGATGGGCGATCTGACGCTGAGTCCGACGTCGATCCGGGTGCCGGTCGCTGCCCAAGGCGACGCACCCGGTGCACACTGGGCGCGAGTGGCACCCTCCCGCGGTGCAGTGGACAGGAGAGGTTGCCAGCGTGAACACCAAGTTTCTCGAGACCCTGGTCGTGTTGTCCAGGGCCGGCAGCTTCCGCGAGACTGCCCAGCTGATGAACACGACGCAGGCGGCGGTCTCGCAGCGCATCGCCTCGCTGGAATCCGAACTCGGCGCATTGCTGGTCGATCGCGGGGTGCGCGGCGTCACCTTGACGCCGATCGGAGAGCAGGTCGTGCGTCAGGCCAGGCGCATGCTGGCGGTCGAACGCGAGTTGCGGGACTGTGCCCGGCCGAGCGCCCCGGTGTCGGGTCGGGTGCGCATCGGCGCCATCGAGTCGATCGTGCGCACCTGGTTGTCGCCATTGATCCGTCAACTCGCCGAGCGCCATCCGCTGGTGCTCCCGGATATCACGGTCGCGCCGGCGCTCGATCTTCAGAACCTGCTGCGTCAGCGCAAGCTCGATCTGATGATCCAGAATGACGCGTTCGCCGAACCCGCCGGCACGCTCGACCACCACCAGGTTGCGCTGTGCGAATTTCCGATCCGCTGGATCGCCCGGCCCGAGCTGCTCCCGGGCCAGCGCGCGCTGCAGCTCGAGGACCTCGAGCAGCGGCCGCTGCTGACCTTCTCGCGAACCTCGAGTCCGCATGCCCAGCTGCGTGCGCTGTTCGCCGAACGCGCGGTCGAGCCGCGGGTGTGCAGCGTGCCGTCGGTCGAATCGATCATCCAGCTGGCCTGCGATGGCTACGGCATCGCAGCCATCCCGCCGGTGTTCGTGCGCAACCTGATCGAGCAAGGCGTGTTGTGCGAGGCAGCGGGTCCGCAGTTGCCGTCGATGATCGTCACGGTGACGCATCCGCGCCAGTCGGATGCCGCCATTGACGCGACCCAGCAGCTGGTGCGCGAGGTCGCAGCCGCCTATTGCGAACAGGTCGGCGAGGGATGGGCCCGCTCGCTCGATGCGGAGCCGGACTGATCAGCCGCCCTGGGCGACGATCAGCAGCACCTGTTCCTCCTCGACCATGTCGCCCTCCGCGACCCGGATTTCCTGCACCGTGCCGGCATGCGGCGCGAGCAGCGGAATCTCCATCTTCATCGATTCGATGACCAGCAGCGTATCGCCCTCGGCGACCGGCTGACCGACGCTGACCTCGATCTTCCAGACGCTGCCACCGACTTCGGCACTGATCTCGTTGTTTTCTGACATGGTCGATCCCCGGGTTGGTCTCAATGTCGGCGCGGCGCCTGCAGCGCAACTCCGTCGGCCGTCAGTGCGGCGCGGATGTGGCGTGCGAAGACGAGCGCACCCGGCTGATCACCGTGCAGACACAGCGTTTGCGCGCGCACCGCGACATCTCGACCGCTGGCGGCGCGTACCGATCCGGCCAGCATCTGCCGCACCTGGGCCAGCGACTGGTCGGGATCCTCGATCAGCGCCCCGGGCTGGCCGCGCGGCGACAGCGTGCCATCGTCCTGGTAGCTGCGGTCGGCGAAGACCTCGGAGGCGGTGCCGAGTCCGAGCGCTTCGGCTGCCGCGATCATCTCGCTGCCGGCCAGGCCGAACAGGGTCAACGACGGATCAAAGTCATGCACCGCCTGCGCGATGGCATCGGCTAGCGGCCGGTCCCTGGCCGCCATGTTGTACAGCGCGCCATGGGCCTTGACATGGTTCAGTCGGCCGCCGGCCGCCTGCGCGAAGCCGGCCAGGGCACCGACCTGGTACAGCACGATCGCATATGCCTCGGCTGGCGAGATCTGCATCGATCGGCGACCGAAGCCCTGCAGGTCGGGCAGTCCCGGGTGGGCGCCGACGGCGACTCCCTTTGCAATCGCGGCACCGACGACGCGGCGCATCGTCGGCGGGTCGCCGGCGTGAAAGCCGCAGGCGATGTTCGCCGAGGTGACGTGGTCGAGGATCTCCATGTCGTTGCCCATCTGGTAGGCGCCGAAACCTTCGCCCATGTCGCAATTGAGATCGAGTGTGATGGTCATGTAGGGGCTCCGAGCGCCTGCGCGAAATCGCGCAAACGCCTCTTCGCGCTGCAGATAGAGGTCCTGGGCCGCCTGCAGGCTGAGCGGCTGGAAGCGGATCCGCTGTTTCGGCGCCAACTGCGCCAACAGCGGCAGGTCGACGCTGATCACCTGCGCGATCTTCGGGTATCCGCCGGTGCTGTGGCGTTCGGCCATCAGCACGATCGGCTGGCCATCGGCGGGTACCTGGATGGTGCCGAAACTCATGGCTTCGGAAATCAGTTCGACCGGTTGCCGCAGGGCCAGGGCCGGTCCCTCGAGCCGGTAGCCCATGCGGTCGGACTGCGGACTGATCTGGTAGACGGCCTCATGCAGCTGGGTCTGCGCCTCGTCGGTGAAGGCCGACAGGTGCTCGCCGGCGATCACCCGCACCCGGGCCACCGCCTCCGCGTCCGCCGTCGGCAGCTCGGTGGCCAGCGTGGTGTCGGGCTCTGCCGCGGCCACCCCCGCCACGGCGCAGGCGCCGGTCTCGAGGACGTCGCCCTTGCGCAGCGCGCGTCCCTGGAAGCCGCCGAAACCGCCGCGCACATAGGTGCTTCGGCTGCCCATCACCGGCTCGACCGCAAAGCCTCCCTGCACCGCCAGGTACGCTCGCAGCCCGGCGCTGCGGCGACCGAATTCGAGCAGACCGCCGGCGGGCACGGCCAGGCGCCGGTTCATCGCCACCGGTTCGCCATCCAGGCGCGGCGACAGGTCGGCGCCGGTGATGGCGATCTGGGCGGCCGAATCGAACTTCAGGCTCGGCCCCATCAGCACGATCTCGAGCGTGGCCTCGTCGTCCAGGTTGCCGGCGATCAGGTTGGCCAGTCGGTGCGAGCACTCGTCCATCGCGCCGCACACCGGAACGCCGAGGTGCTGGTGACCGAAGCGGCCGAGGTCCTGCAGCTGCGATTGCAAGCCGGGTTTGAGAACGTCGATTCGGCTCACTGGCGCTCCTCGAGCAGGTCCTGGTAGGCCTTGCTGTCGATGCGGACGAAGCGCACCGCGTCACCCGGCGCCATCAGGCACGGAGGATCCGCCGACGGGTCGAACAGGCGCAGCGGTGTGCGCCCGATCAGGTTCCACCCGCCTGGGGTCTCGAGCGGATAGATGCAGGTCTGGTCGCGCGCGATCGCCACCGAGCCGGGCGGAATGCGGGTGCGCGGTGATGCGCGCCGCGGCATCGCGAGGGCCGGATCGAGCCCGCCGATGAACGGAAAACCCGGCGCGAATCCGAGCATGTAGACGCGGTGCGGCGACTGCAGGTGCAGATCGATCACCTGATCGATCGCCAGCTTGTTGCGCGCCGCCACTTCGACAAGATCGGGGCCGAACTCGCCGTCGTAGCAGACCGGAACCTCGATGCTGCGCTGGGCCCCCAGCTGGGCGGTCGAGCGGCGCGGCCAGGCGCTCGTTCACCAGCGCGCGCAGCGTCTCGAACGGCGTCGCACCGAACCGTTCGGGGCGGTAATGCAGTGCCACGGTCGTGAACGCGGGGACGATGTCGCGCACGCCGGGGATCGGCGGCTCCTGCAGGCGGCGCACGAAGGCGAATACGCGTGCGCTGGTCTGGGGGTCGACCGTGCTGCCGAGCCCGACGAGCAGGCAGCGGTCGCCGACCGCGTCGATGCGCAGTGGCTCGGTTGCGTCGGTTCCGTTCATGGCATCGCCGCGAGCAGTGACTCGCGCTCGCGTTCGACCCAGCTGGTGTCGACACGGCCGGCCACGAAATCCGCATGCCCGGCCACCGCCGCCAGAAAGGCGAGGTTGTTGCGCACCCCTTCGATCCGGCTGACTGCCAGCGCAGCACGCAGCCGTTGCAGCGCGGCGTCGCGGTCCTCGCCCCAGGCGATCAGTTTGGCGATCATCGGATCGTAGTAGGGCGTGATCCTGTCGCCTTCGCGCACCCCGGTGTCGATGCGCACGTTTTCCATCTCGTGCGGCAGGCTGAAGGTCTGCAGCGGACCGGGCGACGGCATGAAATTCCTGGCCGGATTTTCGGCGTAGATCCGGCATTCGATCGCCGAGCCGCGCGTCTGGATGTCGGCCTGGTCGACCCGTTGGTAGTTGCCGGCGGCAAGTCGGATCTGCGCCTGCACCAGGTCCCAGCCGGTAACCATCTCGGTCACCGGATGCTCGACCTGGATCCGGGTGTTCATCTCCAGAAAGAAGAACTCGAGCGTGCCGGCGTCGACGATGAACTCCACCGTGCCGGGCCCGCGGTAGCGCTGGTGCGCGGCCAGCGCGACTGCGGCGGCCGCCATCTGCTCACGCAACGGCTGCGGCAGACCGGGCGCAGGGCTCTCCTCGACGATTTTCTGGAACCGGCGCTGCACCGAGCATTCGCGCTCGAACAGGTGGACCGCAGTGCCGTCGCCGTGGCCGAAGACCTGGATCTCGATGTGGCGGGCGCGCGCGACCAGCCGTTCGAGGTAGATGGTGCCGTCGTTGAAAGCCTTGGCCGCCAGTTGCTGGGTCGCCGCCACCGACGCGAGCAATTGCTCCGGGCCGTCGACGCGCCGCATGCCGATCCCGCCGCCACCGCCAGTGGCCTTGACCAGCAGCGGGTAGCCGACCTCGAGCGCGGCGGCTTCGATTCCGTCGAGCTCGCCGGCCGCGAAGCGCCGGCTGCCGGGTAGCGTCGGCACGCCGGCCGCCGCGGCGATGGCCCGCGCCCGTTGCTTGTCGCCCATCGCGTCGATGCTGTCGGGTGCCGGCCCGATCCAGCACACGCCGGCGGCTTCGGCGGCGCGCGCAAAGCCGGTGTTTTCCGACAGGAAGCCATAGCCGGGGTGGACGGCGTCGGCGCGGTGCCTGCGTGCGGCCTCCAGGATGCGGCTGCCGTCGAGGTAGCTCTGCGCCGCGGGCGCCGGACCGATCGGCTCGGCGACGTCGGCCATCTGGACGAACAGCGCATCGGCATCGGCCTGGGAGTAGACGGCAATGCTGGTCAGGCCCAGCGCCTTGCAGGCGCGGATGATGCGGCAGGCAATCTCGCCGCGGTTGGCGATCAGGATTCGGTTCATCGTCATTTCATCGCCTGAGGCAGCACCAGCACGATCTGCGGGAATGCAGTGATCAACACGGTGGCCAGCAGCAGCAGCGCGAAGAACGGCGCTGCCATGCGGCTGAGTTGGAACAGGTTCTTGCCGGTGATGCCCTGGATCACGAACAGGTTGAATCCGACCGGCGGCGTGATCTGCGCCATCTCGACCACCAGGATCAGGTAGATACCGAACCAGAGCGGATCGATGCCGGCTGCCTGCACTGCTGGCAGCAGCACCGCGGTCGTCAGCACGACGATCGAGATGCCGTCGAGAAAGCAGCCGAGCAGGATGAAAAACACCGTCAACACCGCGAGCAGCCCGTATGGTGACAAGCCGAGCGAGGCGATCCAGGCGGCGACGTTGCCAGGCAGCCCGGTGAAGCTCATGGCGCTGGTCAGGTAGGCCGCACCCATCAGGATGAAGGTGATCATGCAGGAGGTGCGGGCCGCACCCATCAGGCTGGCGACGAACGAGGCACGCGTCAGCGAACCCCCGATTGCGGCGACCAGCAGCGAGCCGATGACCCCGATCGTCGCCGCTTCGGTGGCGGTCGCGACGCCGGTGTAGATCGATCCGATCACGCCGGCGATCAGCGCCACCACCGGCGCCAGCAGGCGCAATCGCTTGATCCGTTCGACCAGGGGAACCCGCTCGGGCGCCGGCGGTACCCGGCTCGCATGGGTCAGCGACCACAACGCGATGTAGCCCGAGAACAGCACCATCAGCATCAGCCCCGGCAGGATGCCGGCGGTGAACAGCTTGACGATCGAGACCTGGGCGGCGACGCCGTAGACGATCATCACGATCGAGGGCGGGATGAGCAAACCGAGTGTGCCGGCGCCGGCCAAGGATCCGATCGCCAGGCTCTCGTCGTAGCCACGCGATCGCAGTTCGGGCAGGGTGATCTTGCCGATCGTGGCCGCAGTCGCGGCCGACGAGCCGCTGACCGCGGCGAAGATGCCGCAGCCGAGCACATTGATGTGCACCAGCCGCCCGGGCAGTCGGTTCACCCACGGGCCGAGCCCGGCGAACATGTCTTCGGCCAGACGGGTGCGGAACAGGATCTCGCCCATCCAGATGAACAGCGGCAATGCGGTCAACGCCCAGCTCGCGGTCGAGCCCCAGATGGTGGTGGCGAACAGCAGCCCGGCCGGGGCGGTCGTGAAAAATGCCAGCCCCGCGAGGCCGCAGGCGATCAGCGCCAGTGCCACCCACACCCCCAGGCCGAGCAGCAGGAACAGCAGCCCCATCAGCACGCCGGCTTGCGCAAGATCACTCATCGAGACTCCCGGGGTCGAGGCGGGTCATTCGGTTCGAGCCGCGTCGCCGTCGGCATGTTCGGCCAACGGCAGGTTCAAGGCGACGCGCAGCAGCCGCTCGAGCATGAGCAGCGCGAACAGTGCCATTCCGAACGCCATCGACAGCTGCGGAATCCACAATGGGACCCGCAGCATGCCCTGGGCCACCTCCTGGTAGCTCCAGGAATCGAAGACGAAGCCGACCGCGTACCAGGCTGCCCAGCCCGCCAGCGCAACGCCGAGCGTGGTTGCGACGATCTCCATCGTGCGCTGCCAGGAATCGGGCAGCAGGTGCACCAGCAGCGTGACCCGGATGTGGTCGCCGTGACGCAACGCATAGGGAAGCGCGAGGAATGCGGACGCGGCCATCGCCCAGGCGGCGAAGTCATCCGCCGCCGGAATCTGCTGGCCGAACAGGCGCGCCGCGATCTGTGCCGCGATGACGGCGCCGATCGCCGCCAATGCGGTCGCGGCCGCAGCGCCCGAGATGCGGGCGAGGCGGTCGAGCAGGGTCGCCAGCGCGTCCATGTCGTTTCTCAGGCGGCGTTCAGCGGCGGAACGCTTCGAGCACCTTGACGCCGTCGGGGCCGGCCTTCTTGCTCCATTCGTCGGTCATGGTCTGGCCGATCTTGGCCAGCTCGGTTGCCACCGGGGCCGGCAGCGGCTGCACGGTCAGACCTTTCGATGCGAGCGTCTGTGTCAGCTTGGACGTCAGTTCCCGGGCGTTTGCCCAGCCGCGCGCCTCGGCGCGCTTGCCGGCGTCCATCACCGCCTGCCGCTGGTCGGCAGGCAGCCCGGCGAGCGCGCGCTTGTTGGCAATCACGATCGCCTGCGGAATGAAGGCCTGTGCGTCGTAGTAGTGCTTGACGTAGTCCCAGGCCTGGGTGTCGACGCCGGTGGCGGGCGAGGTGATCATCATGTCGATCACGCTCGTGGCAAAGGCCTGCGGCACTTCGGCGGTCTGGATCGTCGTCGGCACCGCACCCATCAGGGTCACCATGCGGCTGGTCGATGCGCTGTAGGCGCGGAATTTAGCGCCCTTGAAGCCGTCCATCGTCGTGACCGGGGTCTTGGTGTAGATCCCTTGCGGCGGCCACGGCGAACCATAGATCAGCACGACACCCTGCTTGTCCAGGCGCTGCGCGATCTGCTCGCGGGCGGCTTTCCACAGCTTCTCGGAGGCGTCGAACGAAGAAGCGAGAAATGGCACGCTGTCGATCTCGAAGATCGCGTCCTCGTTGCCGAGTGCCGACATCAGGAATTCGCCGATCGGGACAATGCCCTGCTGCACGCCGCGCTTGACCTCGGGCCGCTTGAGCAGCACGCTGTTGCTCTGCACGTTGAACTCGAGCGCGCCCTTGGTGGCGGACTTCACATCGTCGGCGAACTGGCGCGCGTTCTGCGTCAGGTAGTTGGCGTCGGGCTGTTCGGCCGACATGTTCCAGGTTGCGGCAACGGCGGCGCTGCTGCAGAGAAACGCGGCTGCCGCAGCGGCGACCATCAGCTGGCTCTTCATCGGATGTCCTTTGTCGGAATGAGAATGGTCCGACCCGTCTGGCCGGGCCAGATCGGGCACGGGCAGGGGTCTGTGGCGCCTCGACTGTGATCGACGGCCGCGTTCGCGTCCAGCTAGAAATAGTGATCGCGACCACCAAGCGTTTGTGAACTTCTCGTTAACCCTTGGCGGCGTGTCGATGCGACCCATCCCGGGATGGGGCCGGCCCGCGGCGCCGGCGGCGTCGGGCCTGGCGAGCCGCTGTCCCGGTTCCCGAGCGCGTCGGAGCGGCCGGTTCGCGCAGCGCGATCTGGAAAGCCTGGCCGCGGGTCGGCCGCACGGTAAACCTCAGGCCCCGGTCTTTGCGTCGTCGCCTGGCTCGACGGGAGCAGATCCTTCCGCTGCGACGACCGGTTGAGCGGCCGGGGCGAGTGCCCTGCCTGTCAGTGCTCCTTGTCGGCACGCCTGCCGCTGCCGACTCATGACCGTGATCCGTGTCCACGATGGCAGCCCCTTGCGGGATGACCCGCTACAGCCTGCCACGGCACTTCCTAGTCAACCTCAGCCAGCAGATCCAGTGCCCTTCGGTAAACCGGTTTGTCGATCATCTTCCCGCTGACCTTCATGGCGCCTATGCCTGCAGCATCACCTGCCTCGAAGGCTGAAACGATCTCGCGCGCTTCGGCCAATGCCTGAGGCGTAGGCGTGTAGCAGGCGTTGACCGCCTCCAGGAATTTCGGGTGCACGATCACTGCCCCGCGAAAACCGAGGGATCTTGCCTGCTCGAGCTTCAGTGCGAATTGCGCGACATCGCCAAGGTCGGCGATCGAGCCGACGAAGCCGATCGCCTGGATGCGCGCGGCACGGGCCGCATGCAGCACCAGCAGGCTTGGGTGCATGAGCAACTCGGGCGTCGGCAGTGCGCCGCAGTCGAGCGAGAAATCTTCGCTGCCGAGCATCATGCCCATGGTGCGTGCATCGGCCGCGGCAATCTCGTGCAGGCGCGGCAGCGCGGCCGCGCTCTCGATCTGCAGCAAGAAGCGAACCTGCCCGGTCGCCACGCCAGCCGATGTCTCGAGCGCTGCGACCAGGCCCGCCAGCAACTGCACATCACGCGCGTGTTCGACCTTGGGCAGCACCACGATGTTCAGCCCTTCGCACACCGCCACGCGAAGATCGGTGACGGCCGTGTCAAGGTCGCCATTGATCCGTACTGCGGCCCTCTTGCCCGCTTCGGTGACGCGCTGGATGGACGTGCGCAGCGTGTCACGCGCTGCCCCCTTGCGGCTTGGGTGGACACCGTCCTCGAGGTCGAGGATGACCACATCGCACGGCTTGGTGATCGCGCTTTGCAGCAGCCGGTCGTTGTCAGCAGGGACGAACAGAAAGGATCGCAGCAAGCGGGTTTTCATGCAGGGCCTTCATTCCAGGGCGGTCGCATCGTAGGCGATCACGGCCGATCGCTGAAATCGATTTTTCAAGCAGCGGCTATCAGCTTTGGCTTAGCGTCAGCGTCAGCGTATAGGGGTTCGCTTGAGCGGCTCCAGCTAAATATGATTTGTTGCTGGAGCGAGGTCGCAAGTAGCCTTCGTCACCCGACGCCTTCGAACGACTCGAGACACGCGACATGCCCTTCACGACCGATCTTCCTGCCTTGAATTTCATCGACGGACAGTGGGTGCGCCCGGCCTCAGGCCAGGCCATCGAGATGATCTGTCCGAGCGATGGCCATCTGGTAGGCTGCATCGCACGTGGCGGCGCAGAAGACATCGATGCCGCGGTGGCCGCCGCGCGCCGTGCCTTCGAAGGTGAATGGGGTCGCACCACCGCCACCGATCGGGGCAGGCTGTTGTCGCGCCTGGGCCTGGCGATCCTTGCTCATCAGGAGGAGTTGGCTCAGCTCGAGGCCAACGACACCGGTAAGCCATTGAAGCTGGCGCGCAACGACATCATCGCCACCGCGCGCTACTTCGAGTACTACGGCGGCGCCGCCGACAAGCTGCACGGCGACACCATCCCCTTTCTCGATGGCTATCAGGTCATGATCGTGCGCGAGCCGCGCGGCGTGACCGGCCACATCATTCCCTGGAACTACCCGGCCCAGATGTTCGGCCGCACCTTGGGCGCGGCGCTGGCGACCGGCAACGCGACCGTGCTCAAGCCGGCCGAAGAAGCCTGCCTCAGCATCGTGCGCCTGACTCAGCTGGCGGCCGCGATCGGGTTTCCCGCCGGCGCCATCAACCTGGTCACGGGCTATGGCGAGGAGGCGGGTGCTGCTCTGTCCAGTCACAAAGGCATTGATTTCCTGTCGTTCACCGGTTCCCCTGAGGTCGGAACCGCTGATCCAGCGCTCAGCGGCCGAGAATCACGTGCCGTGCGTGCTGGAGCTGGGTGGAAAGTCGCCGCAGCTGGTGTTCGAGGACGCTGACCTCGAGAAGGCGCTGCCGGTGGTCATCAACGCCATCATCCAGAACGCCGGCCAGACCTGTTCGGCCGGCAGCCGCGTGCTGGTTCAGCGCTCGATCTACGACAAGGTGGTAGGCACGCTGGCAGCGCGCATGAACGCCGTGCGCGTCGGACCGCACGAGGCCGATCTCGACTGCGGCCCGGTGATCAGCAAGATCCAGCACGAACGTGTCATCGGGTTCCTGGAGCGCGCGCGCAAGGACGGCATTCCGATTCTGGGCGAAGGCCGGCTCGATGAGCGCTCGGCCCAGGGCGGCTTTTTCGTCAAGCCGACGCTGCTCGGGCCGGTGCCACTCCATCACGAGCTCGCCTACGAGGAAGTCTTCGGTCCGGTGCTGGTGGTGATTCCCTTCGATGACGAGAACGATGCGGTGCGCATTGCCAACGGAACCGAGTACGGTCTGATCGCGGGCGTGTGGTCGGCCGACGGTGCGCGCCAGATGCGGGTCGCCAAGAAGCTGCGCGTGGGTCAGGTCTACGTGAACGGCTACGGCGCCGGCGGCGGCATCGAGCTGCCGTTCGGCGGCTTCAAGCGCAGCGGCCACGGACGCGAAAAGGGCTTCGAGGCATTGCGCGAATACACGGTGGCCAAGACCATCGTGCTGAACCACGGCTGAATCCGAACAGCCGACGGCACGGACCGAGCGTCCCTGCCGAATCACGATCTACCAACCCATGGAGACAGACATGAAGAAGAACGCAAACCCGTTGCACGGGGCTCGGCGCACCCTCGCCACCCTGGCCGTTGCGGCAATTGCCACGCTGGGTGCCGCTGGCGCCGTTGCCGCCGAAATGAAGATCCGCCTCGGTCACGTATTCGCGATCAACAGCCCGGTCGACGAAGCCAGCAAGGACTTCGCGCGACTCGTGTCCGAGCGGACCAATGGCGAGATCTCGATTGCCTTGTTCCCGAACAGCCAGCTCGGCGGTGACGAGGCCCTGGCGCGGGAGTTGTCGCGCGGCTCCATCGAGCTTGCCTTTCTGAATCCGGGCTCGCTGGCCGGCCTGGACCCGCTGTTCGACATCCATTACCTGCCGTACATCGTGACCAGCTTCAAGGAGGCAGACGCAATCTTCTACAACCCGCAGGGCATCCTGCAGACCACGCTGCGGAGCACGCTCAACAAACACAAGATGCAGGCTCTCGGATTTTTCGAGCTCGAGTTCCGTGCCGTCACCAACTCGAGACAGGCGGTCGAGAAAGTCTCTGATCTCAAAGGGCTGAAGTTGCGGGTGCCCGGTTCGGCCGGCATCAAGGGCTTCTTCGAGGCGGCGGGCGCGCAGGCGGTCGCCATGCCTTTTCCTGAGCTCTTCACCGCCTTGCAGCAGGGCACCGTAGACGGTCAGGACAACGGCGCGAGCATCACCTTCAACTCGCGGCTGTTCGAAGCGCAGAAGTTCATGACCCTCACCAACCACGTGTATGCCATGGGCGCGATCACAGCCAGCGAGCGGCTCTGGGGTCGACTGAGTGCCGAGCAGAAGAAGATCCTGCAGGACACCGCCGCCGAGGTCTCAACGCGCCAGATCCAGAAGAATCGCGAACTCAACGCATCATTCCTGAAGAAGATCAGCGAAGGCGGCGTGCGTGTCACCGTACCCACATCGGAAGCGATGGCCGGGTTCCAGCGCGTCGGTGACTCACTGTGGGACAAGCTGGCGCCGATCTACGGCGCCGATCGCGTCAAGGCATTGCGCGAAGAAGTCGCCAAGCTGCGCAAGCCATGAGCCAGGCAGCGGCGATGCTCCAAGCCAGGCCGTCGCCCGCCGGCGGAATCGATGTCTTCGAGTACCGCCTGTTCAGGATCGAGGGCTGGATCTGCGTTGCGAGCCTGCTTGTCATGCTCGTGACGGTGTCGCTCAGCGTGGCCGTGCGTTATTTCAATCTCGGGCTGCCCAATGTGGCCGAATGGGCCATCGTCGCGATGTCCCCGCTGACCTTCGTCGGCGCCGCGATGTGCACCTATGCGCAGTCGCACATTGCTGTCGACGTGGTCAAGCTGCTTCCGCAGGCGCTCCTGCGGCGGGCCGCACGTGGCGCGGTCGCGCTTGCACTGCTGGCCTTCGCGGGGGTCTATGCCTGGATCGGCATGTTGTTCTTCGTCGATATGCAGCGGTCGGGTGAACGCATGCTCGACATGGGAACGCCGGTCTACGTACCGGTCTTTTTCCTCATGTCCGGCATGACGCTGATGCTGCTGCACGCGGCCATCGAACTGTGGCGCGTGCTGTGCGATCGGCCGCCGATCGACGGGCCGGCGCTGACATGATCGCCTTTGCACTGCTGGCCCTGCTCGTGCTCGGGGTGCCCGTCGGGGTGGCGTTTGCGCTGCTGGTGATGGTCCGTGCCGAAGCGTGGAACATCGACCTGTCTTCGCTGGCCTCGATTCCCTACGACACGGTGTCGAGCTTTCCACTGCTTGCCATCCCGCTGTTCCTGCTTGGCGGGGAGCTCATGAACCGCGGCGGTCTGATTCGCCAGCTCACCGCGGTGTGCGACATCCTGCTGGGCTGGGTGCGGGCGCCGCTGGGCCATGTGATGATCCTGGCCAGTGCGCTGATGGGTGCCATCACGGGTTCGTCGGTGGCCACCGTGGCCGCCATCGGCGGTACGGTTGGCCGCGAGATGTCGCGGCGCGGCTATCCCGTGGGCTATACCGCGGCACTCAATGCATCGGCCGGCTTGCTTGGCGTGCTGATCCCGCCTTCGATCCCGTTGATCCTGTACGGCTCGATCGTCGGTGTCTCGATCACCCAGCTCTTTCTGGCGTCGGTGATGCCGGGCATCGTGATGATGCTGGCGCTTGGCGTGGTTCATGCCTGGCTGTCGCGGCAGGTGCTGCCCGGCGGCAAAGAGATGCCGGCCGGTGAGCAGGCCGCCACCCATGCCACGGTCGACGGTGCCATGGTTCGGCGCTCGGTCGCCTCGGTGCTCACACGCTCGATCCCTGCCTTGATGTTGCCGGTGCTGGTGTTGGGTGGCATCTATTCGGGTGTATTCACGCCGACCGAGGCCGCCGCCATCGCTGCCCTGTACGCGCTGCTGGTCACGGTATTCGGCCGCATGACGAAGCTCGCCGAGCTGAACGGCATCTTCGGCCGGGCGGCGCTGTCATCGGCCTCGATCCTGGTGATCATCGGCTTCACCAGCATCTTCAACCGCGCGATGGTGCTGGAACAGATACCGCAGTCGATCGCCCGCTATGCGACCAGCTTCACCGACAGTGCGCTGGTTTTCCTGCTGGTGGTGAACCTGGTGTTGCTGCTGATCGGCATGTTCATGGAAACGAATGCGGCGACCCTGTTGATGGGGCCGCTGCTGGCGCCTGCGGCAGCCGGTTTCGGTATCGACCCGGTGCACTTCGCGATCATCCTCGTCACCAACATCGAGCTCGGCCTCCTGACCCCGCCCATGGCAGCCAATCTCTACGTGGCGGCGCGCACGAACGGCGCCGACCTGGTGAGCCTGCTGCGTTACCTGGGTTGGTTCCTGGTGGCGGCGTTGCTGGTGGTGGTGGCCATCACTTACGTTCCCCAGCTCTCGCTCTGGTACCGCTATGTCTGAAGACAGAATCTCAATGACGAACCTTCCAGAATTCTCCCGTGCCGCCGTGCTGCGCAAGTTCAAGGAGCCGCTGCAGATCGAGAATGTACCGATCCCGCGCGACGGTCGAGACCGGCGCAGCGCTGGTCAAGATCGAGGCCTGCTCGATCTGTGGTACCGACGTCCACCTCTGGCAGGGCTCGCTGTCGCTGACCGTCAACCTGCCGGTGATCATCGGCCACGAGATGGTGGGCCGGGTATTGCAGCTCGGTTATGCAGCAGAACGCGATTCGGTCGGCACGCCGCTGCGCGTGGGTGATCGGGTGCTGTACACCCACACCGCCTGTGGCAGCTGCTTCTTCTGCACCACCGCGCGCAAGCCCACGCTGTGCATGAACCGGCGCGCCTACATGTACGAAAACATGGAGCAGGAGCCCTACCTCCTCGGTGGCTTCTCGGAGTATGGCTACGTGCTGCCGCAGGCCGGGCGCCTGAAGGTGCCCGACAACGTGCCGAACGAGCTCGCAAGCTTGTCGAGCTGTGCGTTGCGGTCGGTGATGAATGCGATGTCGCAGCTCGGCGCGATCGACCCGAGCGAAGTGGTCGTGGTGCAGGGTTCGGGGCCACTGGGCCTGCTTGCCACCGCCAACGCCAAGGTGCGGGGTGCGCGAAAGGTGATCATGATCGGCGCGCCGGCGGCGCGTCTGGAACTGGCGCGCGAGTTCGGTGCCGATGTGTGCATCTCGGTCGAGGGAACAACCGCGCAGGAGCGGCTCGAGGTCGTTCAGCAGCACACCGGCGGCCGCGGCGCCGACATCGTGCTCGAGTTCACCGGCGTGCCTGCGGCGTTTGTGGAAGGCCTTCATCTGTGCCGCAAGGGCGCGCGCTATCTGATCGTCGGCCAGCTCGGTGAAGGCAAGACCGAGTTCGCGCCGTCGCTGATCGTGAAGAAGAACATTCACGTGATCGGCTCCTTCTCAGGCGACGCGCGCAGTTACTCGCTGGCGCTGGATTTCATCTCCACCCATCTCGACGACTTTCCGTTCGAGAAGATGATCACGGGCCGCTACAAGCTCGACGAGGTCAACATCGCGCTGGATCGGATGCAGAAGATGCAGGAGATCAAGCCGGTGATCCTCGTCTAGCCCGGGAGAAGGTGGTGATGCAACGATTTGACTCCGATGCGAAGGGCCCGCTCGACGGCGTGCGTGTCCTCGACCTGTCACGCCTGGTCGCCGGCAACATGCTGAGTGTCTACCTGGCCGACTTCGGCGCCGACGTGATCAAGGTCGAGCGGGAAGGGGGGGGCGACGATCTGCGAAATTGGCGCGAAGAGGACCAGGACATCTACTGGAAGGTCTACGGCCGCAACAAGCGCTCGCTGGTGCTCGATCTCAAGTCAGCGCAGGGCCTGGAGCAGATCAAGAAACTGGTGCGTCATTCGCAGATCCTGATCGAGAATTTCGTCCCCGGCGGTCTGGAACGCATGGGGCTGGCGCCGGCACTGCTGCTCGAACTCAACCCGGCACTGGTGGTGGTCCGCATCTCGGGTTGGGGGCAGACCGGGCCGTTCAGCCACAAACCGGGCTTCGGCACGCTGGTCGAGGCGATGTCCGGTTTTGCATTCCTCAACGGCTACCCCGACCGGCCGCCAGTGTTGCCGCCGCTCGCGCTGGCCGACATGATCGCCGGGGTCTACGGCGCTGCCGGTGTGTTGACGGCGCTGCGCGTGGCCGAGCGGGAAGGGCGCGGGCAAGTCATCGACCTGTCGCTCTTCGAGCCGATCTTCTCCGTGATCGCCTCGGAGGCCGCCAAGTTCAAGCTCACCGGCGAGCCAACCATGCGCTCCGGCAATCAGTCGACCCACACGGCGCCGCGCAACATCTACGAATGCCTCGACGGCAAGTTCGTGGCCCTGTCCGGCTCGATGCAGTCGATGGCGATGCGCATCCTGGACACCATCGGACGGCCTGAGCTCAAGAGCGATCCGCGCTTCGCCACCAACGACGCGCGCGTAGCCAACCGGGATGCGCTCGACGCGGTCATTGCCGGCTTCATCGGCGCGCGCAGCCAGCAGGTCAACCTGGATGCGTTCGAAGCAGCAGGTGTGACGGTCGGTCCGGTTTGCTCAGTGGCTGACCTGATCGACCACCCTTTCGTGACCGGTCGCCAGGCCATTGTCGAGATCGAAGATCGCGATCTCGGCAGCATCCCGATGCACAACATCGTGCCGCGCCTGTCCGTCAGCCCCGGTCACTTCACCCGGCCGGCGCCACGCCTGGGCGAACACACGCAGGAGATCCTCGCCGAACTCGACAAGCTGGCTTGACACAGCCCGTCCGACCGTGCCGCCGGCCGGCGGGCGGATACTTGGGCGCATTGCCAGCGTCCAGAGACATCCGGTGTGAACCTCAAGCAGTTCAGATATTTCGTTGCCATCGCCGAACAGCGCTCGTTTCTGCAGGCGGCGCAGGTGCTGCATATCTCGCAGCCATCGGTCAGCGCGCAGATCAAGCTGCTCGAGGAAGAGCTTTGCGTGCAGCTTTTCGAGCGTCGCTTCGACGGCGCCATTCTCACCCCCGAGGGGCGCGACTTCCTGGCCCACGCGCGCACGGTGCTGGACGCGGTCGAGGCGGCGGCGTCGAGCATGCGCGTGCACCAGTCGTCGGAGGTCGGGCGCGTTTCGGTGGGTCTTCCAGGCTCGCTCACATCGCTGCTCACCGTTCCCTTGATCCAGACCGTGCAGCGCGAGCTACCGAACGTCCAGCTGCGCGTTGTGTCGGGCCTGTCAGGGCATATCGCGCGATGGCTGCCCGAAGGCACGATTGACTTCGGCCTGGTGTACGCCACGTCCAGCGTGCCGGGGCTGGACCTCGAATGGGTGCTGGACGAAGACCTGTTTCTTGCCGCGCGCAGTCAGCGTGACCTGGATGGCCTGCTGGACTCGAAGGGGCAGGTCGCGGCGAGCCGGCTGGCGGATCTGCCGATGGTGCTGCCGGGGCGCGAACACGGGTTGCGCCTCGTGGTCGAGAGCGCTCTGGACAAGGTCGGCATTGGCCTGCACGTGACAGCTGAGGTCGATGCGACTGAGCAGCTCAAGGAGATGGTGCGCCGCACCGGGTGCTTCACGATACTCTCGCTGGCGGCTGTCCAGAACGATCCTGCGGAGGGTGCGCTGGTCACGGCGCGCATCGTCAAGCCCGGGATCGACCGCAAGATCTCGATTGCGCACACCACTGGCCGGCCACTGTCGCGCGCCGCGCGTCGGGTAAAAGAGACCATCAAATCCCTGTTCGAACAAGAACTCGACAAGGGTTGGTGGACGGGGGTTCGGCGCCTCCCGCGCCGTTGAGTGCGCATGAATGTCTGGGTATGAATGACGCAGACCCGCAGGCACTACGAGCCCACGGATGTATGGAGTGAGCCGCTTTGCGTCGCCGGATCCGGTATTCGGTCACATCGCCGGGCCAGACCCACTCCTGCGGGCTGCGGCCGGCACCGTTGCGCGTGAACGAAACCCGCCTGGCGAGCGCGAGCAGCTACTGGTTGCTGGCTGGCATGCCTGGATTCGTTTGCCGACGACGTGGGGCCGAAGACCTGCGCATCCGGCACAAGGGCAACATCCAGGACGAGGTGATTGAAGGCGCCTTCCGCGTGCTCGACGAATCCGATTCCGGCAACGAGCGTGACGGCGCCGCAATGTTCCACGACGCACTGAACGCAGCGCCGGTGTCCATGCGTCTGCAGGCGGACGCCCTCGCGAACCGTGGCGCGGCGCGCTATCAGAACCGATGCAGCACGCCGGCCTCGAAGCCGGTCGACGACGCGCCGGCTGCCAGGCCGGACGCACCACCCGGAATCGAGAACCGTGCCCCACCATCGTTGGAGATGCGAGCCAGACTCGAATACAGCGCAGTGCGCTTGGACATGTTGTAGACATAGCCAAGACCGAGCTTGCTGGCGTCGTTGGCGCCGACACTGGTGGTGCCGACGCCGCCATCCATGTCGATCGTGTGCCACGATGCCCTGATGACGTGGGGGCCGAACGTGGCCGCTGCGCCGAGCATCAGGTTGGTCTGCTTGACGGTGCTGTACTTCATCTGCCGCCAGGCAGCAGTCAGTTCGACGGGGCCGGCCATGACGTTGCCGCCAACGACGCTGTCCCTGAACTTGCCGAGGGTGGTCAGGCTGTTTTCCGATTGCGTCGTTGCCGCGGAGATGCCGAAGGCCTTGGTGGCATAGCCAAGCCGCGCGCCGAACAGCTTCGCGCGACCTGCGGTGGCATCGCCACCCTCGCCCGCACCGACCATGATTTCACCGTCGAGGCCGCCCATTTTCGGCAACAGATACTGCACCGCGTTGTCGGCACGCACGGTCGTATTGTTGTTGGTCGCGAATGCCGAGCGGATCGGACCGGCCGGCGAGCTCGAGAAGAAGTCGCTCGAGCGCGCCACGCCGACATACGAGAACACGTCGTGGCGGCTCCAGGTGCGGTAGCTGGGAACGAAATCGCGGCCGATGCGGATCTCGCCCATTGCCTTGCTGGCAACGCTGACCGTCGAGCGGCGGTCCCAGAACTTGCTCGTGCTGTTGACGGTACCGTCGTCGAACGACAAGCCATGCTCGAGGTGGAAGCCCGCGCTCAAGCCGCCTCCCAGGTCCTCGACACCGCGAAAGCCGATCCGGCTGGTCGAGCCGGAGCCACTGACCAGGCTGCTGACCGAGCCGAGGCCCTGGTTGTCGACATACCGGACGGCGGCGTCGGCAATGCCGAATACGGTGATGCTGCTCTGGGCGATCGCCATTGGTGCAACGCACAGGCCGGCGATACCGGCGGCGAGAACATGCTTCTTCATCGGAAAGATCTCCGGGGGGCAGGGGAACGAGTGGCCGCCGTTGCGAGCCCGTGGCGGGTCGTCCGGCAGGCGAGGCCCGGATCATTCACTGCATCGGCGCGATTCAGAATTGCATAATTCCGATCGATTGATTCAAGCCCTGCATTGATGCGTGGCCAGCGCAGGCCTCCAGCAATGCGCTCGTCAGACCTTTGCGCGCCTGGCCTTGACTGCGCTTCGATTCGCGCTCGGCGTGCGACCCTTCATCTCGACGCACAGGTCATAGAGCTGCTGTGCCGCCGGCGCCAGCGTGCGGCCGCGGCGGTGGATCAATCCGACCTTGCGCGTCACCTCGGGCTCGATCAGGGGCACGCTGACGAGCAGCGGGTGGTCGGCACCCGGCATCGCCATCGACGGGACGACAGCGACCCCCAGCCCGGCCTCGACCAGGCCGAGGATGGTCGTCACATGTTGGGTCTCGCAGATGCCGATCGGCTGGCTGGCCACGCCGGCAAGCGCCTGATCGAGCAGCAGGCGATTGCCGGACGACTTGCCGACGGCGATGAAGTCGTACTTGCCCAGCTCATTCCAGCGCACCTGGCGGCGGCCGGCCAAGGCGTGATCGCGCCGGCACGCGGCGACGAATCGTTCCTCGATCAAGGTCTTGAATTCGATATCGCCCTCGAGCGCGCCCATGAAGTTGAGGCCGAAGTCGGCATCGCCGCGGGCCACCGCTGACAGCACGTCGTTGGCGCTCGCATCGATCACCTTGACCCGCACGTTGGCATGGCTTGCGCGGTTGCGTGCGATCACATGGGACAGGAAGTAGTTGACCGCCGACGGCACACAGGCGATCGTGACCTCGCTGATGCGGGTCGAGCGTTCACCCCGGATGCCCATCAGCGTGATGTCGAGCTCGTCGAGGATCGCTCGGATCCTGCGCTCGAACTCGCGGCCGACGGCCGTCAGCTCGACGCGGCGCGTGGTCCGGTTGAGCAAGCGTACGCCGAGAGCCTGCTCGAGCTTGTCGATGCGCCGACTGAACGCCGGTTGCGAAATGTGAATCGCGTCGGCAGCCTTGCGAAAATTGCGCGAGTTCGGCAACGGCTCGGAATGCCAGCAGATCGTTGAGGTCTACGTTGATCGCCATCTCGGATGACTCGGTGGCGCGGTGCTCCCGCAATGATGCGCATTGTGGATCAATCGATCCTAACTATGCAATTCACAGACGAGTTGTTGCGGCCGATCATTGCCGACATGAACCGAACCGTCCCCTGCGTCCTGATGCGAGCCGGCACCTCCCGTGGTCCGTTCTTCCTGCGCGAATGGCTGCCGCAAGACCCGGTGCAGAGCGCGACGAGGCATTGATCGGCGCGATCGGTGCATCCGACCTGCTGCAGCTCGACGGCGTCGGTGGCGGCAGTACGCTGAACAGCAAGGTGGCGATCGTCTCGCGCTCGGCGGAGCCGGGCTGCGATGTCGACTATCTGTTCGCGCAGGTCGGTGTCGGCCAGCGCTCGGTCGATACCCGGCCCAACTGCGGCAACATGTTGTCGGGTGTCGCGCCGTTCGCCATCGAGCAGGGGCTGGTCGAGGCGGCCGACGGTGAAACCACGGTTCGCGTCTTCAACGTCAACACGCGCTCGCGCATCGACGTCACGGTGCAGACGCCGGGGCGACGCGTGACCTACGACGGCGACACCCGCCTCGACGGCGTCGCCGGCACCGCCGCGCCGATCCGCCTGAATTTCCTGGATGCGGCGGGCGCGGTCACCGGCTCGCTGTTTCCCACCGGCCAGCGCATCGACACCATCGACGGCATCGAGGTGAGCTGCATCGATGCAGCGATGCCGATGATGATCGTGCGTGCCCGCGATCTCGGCGTCAGCGGCGGCGAGTCGCCGGTCGAGCTCGACGCCACGCCGGCGTTGCTCGAGCGGCTGGAGTCGATGCGCCGCCGGGCCGGCCAGATGATGGGGCTGGGTGATGTCAGCCAGAGCGTGATTCCCAAGCCGGTGCTGGTCAGCGCCGGCGATGGCGGCGACAGCCTGACCTCGCGCTATTTCACGCCACGGCGTTGCCATGCATCGCATGCGGTGACGGGTGCGATCGGCGTCGCTACCGCGTTTGCGTTGCCGGGGACCGTGGCCAGCGGCGATGTCGCGCAGAGCGGCCGCTGCCGGATCGCCGTGCTGCACCCGCAGGGTCGGATCGAAGTCGATGTCGACGTCACGGGCGAAGGCAACGCGGCGCGGGTCGAACAGGCTGCGCTGGTACGCACGGCTCGCAAGATCCTGCAAGGCGAACTGCACCTGCCGGACTATGTCTTCTCCCGGCCGGCCGTCAGCCCGCAGGCCGAATCGGCGGAGCAGCGGGCGATCACGATCGTCGTGCCGACCGCTGCCGGCGGCGGCAACGATGCGATGGCGCGTGCCATCGCAGCCGGCCTGGCGCCGCGCCTTGGGCAGCCGGTGATCGTCGACAACCGGCCCGGTGCCAATGGCTCGATCGCCAGCGAGTATGTCGCGCGCTCCGCTGGAGACGGCACGACGCTGATGCTCGGCTATATCGGCACCCATGCCCTGAATCCCGGCGCTGCAGGCGCTGGACTACGACCCGCGGCATGACTTCGAGCCGATCGGTCTGGTCGCGACCTCGCCGACCCTGCTGGTCGCCAACGTACAGACGCCGGTGCGCGATGTGGCCGATCTGCTGCGCCAGTTGCGCGAGCAGCCCGATCGCTATCGCTATGCCTCGGCCGGCAGCGGTACGGCGCCGCGCTTTGCCGCCGAGCAGTTCATGCAGGGCAGCGGCACCTCGATGTTCGGCGTGCCGTACACCGGCGCAGCGCCGGCGCTCGACGACACGGTCGCCGGCCGCACCCAGATCATGTTTCCCAGCCTGTTCAGCGCCTGGCCGCACATTCGCGCCGGTCGGCTGCGGGCCCTGGCCGTCGCCGGGCCCGCACGGGATCGCCGCGCTGCCCGAGCTGCCGACGCTGGCCGAGGCCGGCGTCGAAGGTGTCGACGTGACGCAGTGGTATGGCCTGTTCGCGCCGGCGGGGACGCCGCCGGATGTGGTCGCCCGGCTCAACCATGCGTTGAACGACGTGTTGACCGAATCGCACACGAGGCGGCGCATCGAGAGCCACGGTGCGGCCGTCAGCGCCGGATCGCCACAGGAACTGCGCCAGCTGGTCGATTCCGAGCTGTTGAAGTGGCAGCGCGTGGTCGCCACCTCCCGGGCCTCGACTCCGCCGGCCGCGATCGAGACCGCCTACGAATTTTCTTTTCAACCCGCAACCGGATCCACCCGGACTTGACCTTCAACAGGAGACAACCGTGAAGACACTGCTAGCCATCTCGGCCGCCATCGGCATCTCGCTTTCCGCAGTGGCACATGCCCAGGAACCGATCGTCATCAAGTTCTCGCACGTCGCTGCCGCCGATACGCCGAAAGGACAGGCCGCCGAGTTCTTCAAGAAGCGCGCCGAAGAGCGCACCAAGGGCAAGGTCAAGGTCGAAATCTATGCCAACAGCACCCTGTACAAGGACAAGGAAGAACTCGAGGCGCTGCAACTCGGCGCGGTGCAGATGCTGGCACCGGTGGCCGGCAAGTTCGGTCCGGCCGGTGTCAAGGAATTCGAGGTCTTCGACATGCCGTACATCTTTCCCGATACGCAAGGGCTGCACCGGGTGACGCGCGGCCCGATCGGGGAGTCGCTGCTGAAGAAGCTCGAGCCGCGCAGCATGGTCGGTCTCGGCTACTGGGACGCCGGCTTCCGGGTGCTGAGCTCGAACAAGCCGATCCGCACGCCGGACGAAGCCAAGGGCCAGAAGATCCGCATCAATTCGTCGAAGGTCAATCAGGCGATCATGCGTTCGATCGGCGCTCTGCCGCAGACCATGGCCTTCTCCGAGGTCTACACGGCACTGCAAACCGGCGTGGTCGACGGTGCGGACGGCAACCTGCCCAACCTGTATACGCAGAAGCAGTACGAAGTGCAGAAATTCGTGACGATGACCGACCACACCTACAGCGGTTATGTCGTTGTCGTCAACAAGCCGTTCTGGGACAAGCTGCCGGCCGATATCCGGACAGAGCTGACGACGGCGATGAAGGAGGCCACTGCGTTCAACGACAAGGTGACCGACGAAGACAACGCGAAGGCGATGGCCGCGATCAAGGCATCCGGCAAGACCGAGATCCACGTTCCGACCCCGGCAGAGAAGGCGCTGTGGGTCAAGGCGATGTCGCCGGTGCAGGACGAACTCGCCCCGCGAGTCGGCAAGGACCTGGTGGCCGCCATCCGCAAGGAAACCGGCGCGAAATAACGTCACTGACGACGTCGCTGCTGCCGGGCTCTTCGAGCCGGCAGCCTGGCTGCGCGCATCCCTTCTCAAGGAGTCATCATGAAGATTCTCGACGCGCTCGAGGAGTGGATCGTCACGCTGTTGATCGGCGCCGCCACCCTCGTCACCTTCGCAGCAGTGGTTCACCGTTATGCCTCCGGATATTCGATTCCGGGCGTTCAGGACTGGCTGCTGTCCATCAACATGGCCTGGGCGCAGGAGCTGACCATCATCCTGTTCGTCTGGATGGCCAAGTTCGGCGCGGCGTACGGCGTTCGCACCGGCATCCATGTCGGTGTCGACGTATTGATCAACAAGCTCAATCCGGCTCTGCGCTTCAGGTTCATCGTCTTCGGGCTGCTGGCCGGAGCGTTGTTCACCGGGATCATCGCGGCGCTGGGCGCCCACTTCGTGTGGGAGAACGGGGCTCATTACGGGCTGTTCAACCTGTTCGGGATCAGCACCGAAGGCGTCCTGTCCGGCCCGATGACGGTCGACCTGGAACTGCCGACCTGGATCGTCTATTCGGCGATCCCGCTCGGCAGCGCGCTGATGTGTTTCCGTTTCCTGCAGGTCTGCGTCTCGTTCATCCGCACCGGCGAACTGCCGCACCACGATGAGGGTCATGTCGACGGGATCGAAGCGGAGTCCGACGAATTCGTCGAGTTCCCGGACCCGAGCCCGGTCTATCCGAAAGACATGCAGAACACGACCTACAACGACAAGGGAGGCCGCAAATGAATCCGGCCATCATCTTCCTGCTGCTGGCGATCCTGATGATCACCGGCATGCCGATCTCGATCTCGCTCGGCCTGACCGTTCTGACCTTCTTCTACGCGTTCACGTCGGTCCCGATCGAAAGCGTGGCGCTGAAGCTGTTCACCGGCATCGAGAAGTACGAGATCATGGCGATTCCGTTCTTCATTCTGGCAGGCAACTTTCTGACCCATGGTGGCGTTGCGCGCCGCATGATCAACTTCGCAACCTCGATGGTCGGCCACCTGCCGGGCGGCCTCGGACTGAGCGCGGTGGTTGCCTGCTCGCTGTTCGCGGCGGTTTCCGGGTCCAGTCCGGCCACCGTGGTGGCGATTGGCTCGATCCTGCTGCCGGCCATGGTCAAGGCTGGCTACCCGACCAAGTACGGGGCGGGCATCGTCGCCTCGGCCGGCGGCCTGGGCATCCTGATCCCGCCGTCGATCGCGATGGTGATGTACGCGGTGTCGACCAACAGCTCCATCGGCGCCTTGTTCATGGCCGGCGTGATGCCGGGGCTGGTACTGGCCGGCATGCTGATGCTGACCACCTACTACATCGCGAAGAAAGGCAATTATCCGAAAGCCGTCAAGGCCACCTGGCGCCAGCGAGCGCAGGCATTCCGCGACTCGATCTGGGGCCTGCTGCTGATCGTCATCGTGATGGGCGGCATCTATACCGGCATCTTCACCGCGACCGAGGCGGCGGCAATGAGCGCGGTGTACGCGTTCTTCATCGCGATCTTCGTCTACAAGGACCTGAAGCTGACCGACCTGAAGCGGGTGTTGCTGTCGTCGGCAAACCTCAGCGCAATGCTGCTGTACATCATCACCAATGCGACCCTGTTCTCGTTCCTCCTGACCAGTGAGCAGGTGCCGCAGGGGATGTCCGACTGGATGATCAGCACCGGGATGGGCCAGGTCGGCTTCCTGCTGCTGGCCAACGTGATCCTGCTGATCGCCGGCAATTTCATGGAGCCCGCATCGATCATCCTGATCTTCGCGCCGATCCTGTTCCCGATCGCGATGAGCCTGGGCATCGATCCGGTCCACTTCGGCATCATCATCACGGTCAACATGGAGATCGGCATGATCACGCCGCCGGTCGGCCTCAACCTCTATGTGGCCAGCGGCATCAGCAAGCTTGGCCTGACCGACATGAGCAAGGCAGTCGGGCCGTGGCTGCTGACGATGCTCGTCTTCCTGATGATCGTCACCTTCTGGTCGCCGCTGTCGCTGTGGCTGCCGAAGACGCTCGGCATGATGTGAGCGGCGGGCTGGGCGAAGCGGCTGACCCGGCCCCCTTCTCGACACACGCTGGTCATGGAACTGAGACAACTGCGCTACTTCGTGCGTGTGGCGGAGCTGGGCAGCATGGGCCGCGCTGCTGCTGATCTGGGCGTCGTCACGTCGACGCTGAGCCAGCAGATCAGCAGGCTTGAGAGCGAGCTCAGCACCCGGCTGTTGAAGCGCGGTCCGCAGGGCGTCACCCCAACCGATGCGGGGCTGGCGTTCTGGCGCCAGGCACAACTGGCGCTGCGCCACGCCGACGAGGCCGCTCGCGCGGCGCGACAGGGTCGGCTGGCCGGCACGGTGAGCGTCGGTCTGGCGCCGACCACTGCTGCGGTGCTGGCCGCGCCATTCCTGGCTGCGATGCGAGAGCGTTATCCGCAGATCCATCTGCACCTGGTCGAGAGCCTGTCGGGCCATCTGAACGACCTGCTGCGCTCGCGTCAGCTCGATCTCGCGATCCTCTTCGTTGCCGAGCTTGCGAACGGCCTCGGCACGATCCCGCTGCTCGATGAGCGCTTGTTCCTGATCGGCGCGGCGGGCCTTCCCGGCATGCCAGCGGGTCGGCAGGTCGAGCTCGCAGCGCTGGGCAAGCTGCCGCTGCTGATGCCGAGCGCGTCGCATGGCTTGCGTGCCATCGTCGATGCGGCTTTTGCCCGGGCGGGCTGCCAACCTCGGGTGATCGCCGATATCGACGGTCTGACCATCCTGATGGAGCAGGTGAGGGCGGGCGTGGCGGCAACGATTCAGCCCGGGGCGGCGGTGTCGCGCCACGGCGCGGCAGGCTTGCGCGTGATCGAGGTGGCCGATGCGGGCGCCAGGCGCCGCAACATGCTGGCCAGCCTGTCCGAGGATGAGCTGTCGCCGGCGACACTCGCTGCGCGGGTCGTCCTGATCGACGTGGTCCGCCGGTTGGTGATCGACCAGGAGTGGATCGGCGCAAGTATTCAGGATGCGTGAAGAGGCGTTGCCTCGCTGCCGACTACCACTGGCCAGGCGGGCGGCCTACAGTTCGCGTCATGGTCCAGGTCGTGCGAGAGAACAAGGTCGATGTGCTCATCATCGGCGGCGGCAATGCCGCGCTGTGTGCCGCACTGATGGCGCGCGAGGCCGGTGCCTCGGTGCTGCTGCTCGAAGCTTCGCCGCGAGAATGGCGTGGCGGCAATTCGCAACATACCCGCAACCTGCGCTGCCAGCACGATGCGCCGCAGGACGTGCTGGTCGACGCCTATCCTGAAGAGGAATACTGGCAGGATCTGCTCAAGGTCACCGGCGGCGCAACCAACGAGGCCCTTGCACGGCTGGTGATTCGCGCATCGGGCCGCTGTCGGCCGTGGATGTTCAGCCACGGCGTGCGCTTCCAGCCGTCCCTGTCGGGCGCGCTGCACACCGCAAGGACCAATGCCTTCTTCATGGGCGGTGGCAAGGCCTTGGTCAATGCCTATTACCGCAGTGCCGCGCGGCTTGGCGTGGGCATCCGCTACGACGCGCCGGTGGACCGGCTCGAACTGCAGAATGGCCGATTCGTCGCGGCATTCGTCGGCGAGGAGCGGATCGAGGCCCGCAGCTGCGTGCTGGCCGCTGGCGGTTTCGAATCGAATCGCGAGTGGCTGCGCGAGGCTTGGGGTGTCGACGAGTCCGGCGAACATCCGGCCGACAACTTCCTGATCCGCGGTACGCGGTTCAATACCGGCACGCTGTTGAGATTCATGATCGATGCCGGTGCCGACACCATCGGCGATGCGACGCAGGCCCACATGGTTGCCATCGATGCCCGCGCACCGCTCTACGACGGCGGCATCTGTACGCGGATCGACTGCGTCTCGCTCGGCGTCGTCGTCAACCGCGACGCACGCCGCTTCTACGACGAAGGCGAGGACTTCTGGCCGAAGCGCTATGCGATCTGGGGCCGGCTGGTGGCCCGGCAGCCGGGGCAGATTGCCTGGTCGATCATCGACTCGAAGGCCGTTGGCCGCTTCATGCCGCCGGTATTCCCCGGCACGCAGGCGGCGACGCTGCCCGGGCTGGCGCAGCAACTCGGGCTGGACGAGGCCAGGTTCATGCAGACGATGGAGCAGTACAACGCCGCCTGCCGCGTCGGGCGATTCGACCACACCGCCCTCGACGATTGCCACACCGATGGGCTGGTGCCTGCCAAGTCGCACTGGGCACGGCCGATCGATACCGCGCCGTACCTTGCCTACGCGGTGCGGCCGGGCGTGACGTTCACCTACCTGGGCCTTGAGGTCGATGAACATGCCGCGGTGCATTTTGGTGGGAGGCCGAGCGACAACCTGTTTGTCGCCGGAGAGATGATGGCCGGCAATGTTCTCGGCAAGGGCTACACCGCCGGGGTGGGCATGTCGATTGGCACCGCCTTCGGTCGGATTGCCGGAACGCAGGCGGCTGCGGCCGCAGGAAAGGGGCGCGCGCGTGCCATCGCTTGAAGCCTTGACCCGTGAGGCTGCCGCACTCGGCAGCGGCGCGAGCCGAGCGATCTCCGTCCCCGGTCAGGGTTCCGACGAGGCCGAGGTCGCGCGACAGATGCAGATCTGCAATGCCTGTCGCTATTGCGAAGGTTTCTGCGCCGTCTTTCCCGCCATGACGCGACGGCTCGAGTTCGACCGGGCCGATGTGCATTACCTGGCCAACCTCTGCCACAACTGCGGGGCCTGCCTGCATGCCTGCCAGTACGCGCCGCCGCATGAATTCGCGGTGAACGTGCCGCAGGCCATGGCCCGGGTGCGCCTGCAGACCTATTCCGAGTACGCGTGGCCACCGTTGCTGGGCGCCCTCTACAAACGCAACGGCCTCGCGCTGTCGCTCGCGCTGGTGGCCGGGCTGGCGCTGTTCCTGATGCTCGCGATCGCGCTCAAGCGATCGCTGTGGGCGGCGCCGCTTGACGGCAACTTCTATGCGCTGTTTCCGCACCATCTGATGGTTGGCCTGTTCGCGCCGATATTTCTGTTCGCGATCGTCGCGCTGGCGGTTGGCGTGCGCCGCTTCTGGCGCGACGAAGAGCCGGGCGCGGCGAGCGCCGCGGCAATCGGTGAGGCAGGACACGACGCGCTGCGGCTCAGATACCTTGGCGGCGGCCATGGCGACGGCTGCAACAATGAGGACGATGCGTTTTCACTGGCGCGTCGGCGATTCCACCACCTGAGTTTCTATGGCTTTGCGCTGTGCTTTGCCGCCACCGGCGTCGCGACGCTGTACCACTACCTGCTTGGCTGGTCGGCGCCCTACGGCTTCACGACGTTGCCGAAGCTGCTCGGCATCAGCGGCGGCATCTCGCTGTCCATCGGGACCGCCGGCTTGTACTGGCTTCATCTGCGCCGCCATCCGCTGCAGCAGGACCTCCGGCAGCGGCCGATGGACCGGGGCTTCATCGCTCTGCTGTTCCTGACGGCAACCAGCGGCCTGCTGCTGATGGCGTTGCGGCAGACCCATGCACTCGCGCTGCTCCTGTGTCTGCACCTCGGCTCGGTGATGGCGCTGTTCGCAACGATGCCGTACGGCAAGTTTGCCCACGGTGTCTACCGCGCGGCAGCGCTGCTGAAATATGCGATCGAGCGGCGTCGACCGCCCAGCCTCGCCGTCGGCGGCGACTGATCCCGCTTTCCCGGCTTCGGCATTGCGCGCTGCGGTCGGCGAAGCAATGCGCTGAGCGCATCAATCGATCCGAATCTTGCACTTCCGGTGCATTGGAAGTCGAACGACACTTCGTCTCACTGAAGCCGTCTCGATTCCCCGGGGCGGCGCCAAGCGAGTGCAGCGATGACCCAGGATCTCGATTTGACCGAATGGATCGGCCGCAGTGAAACTGTCACCGACCGCATCGGCCCCACGCCGATCAGGGCGCTGAATGCGACGCTGGACCATGCGCCGGCCGACGTGCCGGACGGCACGCCGCTGCGCCGCTGTGGCACTGGCTGTATTTCCTGCCGCTGCACCAGCAGAGCGAGATCGGCCCCGACGGCCACGCCCGGCGCGGCGGCTTTCTGCCGCCGGTGCCGCTGCCGCGCCGCATGTGGGCCGGCAGCCAGTTCGAGTTCCGCTCGCCGATCCGGGTCGGCGATGCCGTCGAGCGCGTGTCGACGATCGACGATGTGACGACCAAGGAGGGCCGCACCGGCAAGCTGGTATTCGTCAAGGTGCGGCACGAGTTGCGCTGCAACGGGGCGAGCGACGCGGCGCTGGTCGAGTTCCACGACATCGTCTACCGCGAAGCGCAAGCGCCCGACCGACGTCGAGCCGCCGCCGCAGCCGGCGCGAGCACGGTGCCGTCTGGCAGCGCAAGATCGTGCCGGACGATGTGCTGCTGTTCCGCTACTCGGCGCTGACCTTCAACGGCCACCGCATCCACTACGACCGCCAGTACGTCACCGAGGTCGAGGGCTATCCAGGCCTGATCGTCCACGGCCCGCTGATCGCGACGCTGCTGATGGACCTGCTGCGCCGCCAGGCGCCGGACGCCGACGTCGCGAGCTTCCGATTCAAGGCGGTGCGGCCGACCTTCGATCTGCATCCCTTTCAGGTCAACGGCCAGCCGGCCGCCGACGGCAACAGCGTCAGGCTGTGGGCGCAGGACCACGAAGGCTGGCTGACGATGGACGCGGTGGCGACGCTCAGGGGCTGACCGCCTGCAGCAGCCGACACCGCATCACGAAACAATGGACGGAGACACCCCATGAAGCACCTGTACACCACTGCCTTCGCTGCCGCTGCCATCCTGGCGGCGCCGGCGGCTTCCGCCGCCTTTCCCGAGAAGACGATCACCATCGTCGTGCCGACGGCGGCCGGCGGCGGTAACGATGCGATCGCCCGCACCATCGGCCGAGAAGCTCGCGCCCTTGCTCGGTCAGATCGGTGATCGTCGACAACCGAGCCGGCGCCAACGGCGTCATCGCGAGCGAGCACGTGATGCGCGCCAAGGCAGACGGTCATACGCTGATGCTCGGCTATATCGCCACCCATGCGATGAATCCGGCGCTGCAGAAGCTGCGCTATGACCCGGTTGCCGACTTCGAGCCGATCGGGCTGATCGGCTATTCGCCGACCGCTGATGGTGGCCAATCCCGGCGTGGCCGTGAAGGATGTCCGGACCTGGTCGGCCCAGCTGAAGGCCAAGCCGGACAAGTTCACCTATGCATCGGCCGGCAACGGCACGGCGCCGCATTTCGCCGCCGAGCTGTTCAAGCTCAATGCCGGCGTGATGATGCTCGGCGTCCCCTACAAGGGTTCGGCACCGGCGATCACCGACACGATCGGCGGCCAGACCCAGTTCATGTTCCCGAGCCTGTTCACCGCGGTACCGTTCGTCAAGTCCGGCAAGCTGAAGGCGATGGCGATCGCGGGGCCGAAGCGCTCGCCGCTGCTGCCCGATGTGCCGACGCTGAAGGAGGCCGGCGTCGACGGTGTCGAGGTGCAGCAGTGGTATGCGCTGTTCGCGCCGGCCAAGACGCCGAAGCCGGTGGTCGTCCAGCTCAACAAGGCACTGAACCAGGTGCTCGCCGACCCGCAGATCATCAAGCGCATCGAGGACCATGGCGCCGACGTCGAAAGCAGCACACCCGAGCAGCTCGGCGAGCTGGTCAAGAGCGAACTGGCGAAGTGGAAGCAGGTGGTGCAGCGCGCCAAGCTGACCGCCGACTGAACCGGCCCGACCAGCGCAAACAGATCCAGCGAGACCGCCATGCAACCCCTCAAAGGCATTACCGTCGTCACGCTCGAACACGCGATCGCCGCGCCGTTCGCAACCCGTCAACTGGCCGATCTCGGCGCGCGCATCATCAAGATCGAACGCCCGGGGTCGGGCGACTTCGCACGCGGCTACGACTCGCGGGTCAACGGCCTGGCGTCGCATTTCGTCTGGACCAATCGCTCGAAGGAAAGCGTCACGCTCGATGTCAAGCACCCCGATGCCGCGAAGGCGCTGGAACAGCTGGTGCTCGAGAAGGCCGACGTCGTCGTGCAGAACCTCGCCCCCGGCGCTGCCGCGCGGCTCGGCCTCGGCTACGAACGCCTCGCCGAGCTGAAGCCGGGCATCATCGTCTGCGACATCTCAGGCTACGGCGCCGACGGTCCGTATCGCGACAAGAAGGCCTACGACCTGCTGATCCAGAGCGAGGCCGGATTCGTCTCGGTGACCGGCACGGCCGAAGAACCGTGCAAGGCCGGTCCGTCGATCGCCGACATCGCTGCCGGCATGTATGCCTACACCAACATCCTGGCCGCGCTGATGCAGCGCGCGCAGACGGGCAAGGGCCAGCACATCGACATCTCGATGCTTGAATCGCTGGCCGAGTGGACCAGCTACCCGCTCTATTACGCCTTCGACGGCGCCCCGCCGCCGCCGCGCACCGGCGCCGCCCACGCAACGATCTATCCCTACGGACCGTTTCCTACCGGCGACGGCGGGACGGTGATGATGGGCCTGCAGAACGAACGCGAATGGGCCAAGTTCTGTGAAGTCGTTCTGCTGCAGCCCGAACTGGCCAAGGACCCGCGATTTGCCGGTAACGCCAGACGCGTTGCATCGCGCGAGGCGGTGCGGGCCCTGATCGTCGAAGCCTTCAGTGGGCTCACCGCGCCGCAGGTCGTCGAGCGGCTCGAGGCCGCGCAGATCGCGAATGCCCGCGTCAACACGATGCACGAGGTGTGGGCAGCATCCACAGCTGAAGGCACGCAAGCGCTGGCGCGAGGTCGGAACCCCGGCCGGGATGATTCCGGCGATGCTGCCACCGGGCAGCTGGACGAAGGTCCGCGCATGGATCCGGTGCCGGCGCTCGGCGAACATACCGAGGCGGTGCTGGGCGAGATCGGCATCGACGCGGATGGCATCCGCGTGCTGCGCGCTGCCGGGGCGATCTGACCCATGCAGATTCCGGCCGTCGATGCCGCGCCTGACTCCCGATCAATCCAACTCCATCGAAACAACCCATCTTCAGGAACACGACATGGCTTCCACCATCATCGACTCGGCCATCTTCCAGGGCATCTTCAGCAGCGACGAGATGCGTCATGTCTGGTCGGACGAGAACCGCACCGCGAAATACCTCGACATCGAGCGGGCGCTCGCCAAGTGCAGGCCCGCCTCGGGCTGATCCCGCAGGAGGCGGCCGACGAGATCGTCAGCCACTGCCACCTCGACCAGATCGACATGGTCAAGCTGCGCGCGCAGACCGAACGCATCGGCTACCCGATCCTCGGCGTGGTGTCGCAGCTGAACCTGCTGTGCCGCGACAAGCTCGGCGAATACGTGCCACTGGGGCGCGACGACTCAGGACATCACCGACACCGCAACTTCGCTGCAGATCCGCGAGGGCCTGGACATCGTCGAACGCGAGCTGGCGGCGATCTCTGCAGCGCTGGCGAAGCTGGCGAAGGAGCACCGTGATACCCCGATGATCGGACGCAGCAACCTGCAGCAGGCCATTCCGATCACCTTCGGTTTCAAGATGGCGAGCCTGCTGGCCGCCGTCGAGCGCCACCGCGAACGGCTGGGCCAGTTGCGCAAGCGGGTGCAGGTCGGCGAATTCGCCGGCGCCGCCGGCACGCTGGCTTCGCTGGACGAAGGCGCGATGGAAACCCAGGCCGGCCTGTGCGCCGAACTGGGCCTCGGCCAGCCACTGATTGCCTGGCACACCGTGCGCGACAACATCGCCGAAGTCGGCGCCTTCCTCGGCCTGGTCGGCGGCACGCTGGGCAAGCTCAGCATGGACGTCAAGCTGATGATGCAGACCGAGGTCGGCGAGGTGCAGGAGCCTTACTACCACGGCCGCGGCAGCAGCAGCACGATGCCGCAGAAGCGCAATCCGATCAGCAGTGCCTACATCCACGGCGCGATCAGCGTCGTGCGCCAGCATTCCGCCGCGCTGATGGACGCAATGGTCGCCGACCATGAACGATCGACCGGTCCGTGGCAGATCGAATGGATCGTGCTGCCCGAGGCCTTCTGCCTGATGGCCGGCGCGCTGAAGCAGGCTCGCGTGATCGTCGAGGGCCTGGAGGTCGACGCCAAGGCGATGCGCCGCAACATCGACCTGACCCACGGGCTGGTGATGAGCGAGGCGGTGATGATGGGTCTGGGCCCGTACATCGGTCGCGAATATGCCCACGATCTGGTGTACGACATCTGCCGCGAAGCCCTCAAGCAGCAACGCCCGCTGCTCGACCTGCTGGTCGAACATCCCGAGATCAACAAGCACCTCGACCGAGCTGCGTTGGCGAAACTGTGCGACCCCGCCAGCTATCTCGGGCAGTCGGGGGTGATGGTTGATCGGGTGCTGGCCAGTCTGGGGTGACGGAAAGAAGCGGGGTCGGCACCGGATCCATACCTGCGATGAAGGGATGATCGCCTTCTCGCAGAAGGGGTGCTGCGCCATGGCTCGTCCGCCGGGCCGCGGATCATGCCAACTGCCGCTGACGGCCCGCAGAGCCCGACCCTGGTCGATCCTGACCTGCCTCCGACAGAGGCGTCGAAGGCGGGTGGAGCCCTTCATAATCAGGGCCTGACCTCCGCTTGCTCGAGTTGCCTACCCTTCACCATGGATAAATCTGTGCTGCGGCAGCAGGTGCTGGAACGGCTCGCCGACGACCTGCTGCAAGCCGAACAGGCGGTGAGGGCGGCTCATGAAGCGGCGACTCACGAGGAAAACATCGCCGAGAACAAATACGACACCCTGGGGCTCGAAGCCGCCTACCTGGCCACCGGCCAGGCTCGTCGTGCCGAAGCCATCCGCCAGGCGATGGCCATCTGGCGCCAGTTCCGCCCGGGCCCCTACGACGCCAGCAAAGGTATTCAGCTCGGCGCGCTGGTCTGCCTGATCGATTCCGACGACAGGCAGCAGCAGCTCTTTCTCGGCCCGGGTGGGGGCAGCATGAAGTTGGTCAGCGGCGCCCAGCTCGTACAGGTCATCAGCAGCGAAGCCCCTCTGGGCAAGGCCATGCTGGGTAAATGCGAGGGTGATGAGGTGTCGATACAGGTCGCTCCGATCCGACAGCGGTTCGAGGTGCTGCGGGTTCATTGAGCGGCAGGCAGTGGCGTGCCGAATCGATCAGTTTGCTGTTGCATGCCGATCGCGCGTCCGTCCGTGACCTGGAGCGTGGCCCCGGATGCGGCGCTACAGTCGCTGCCATGACCCGCCTTCCCACCCCCCGCTGGTACTTCGGCTGGAACATCGTCGCCGCGTCCGCCTGCCTCACGCTGCTGTCGGTCGGCATGCGCCTGGGCATCGGCCCGTTCTTCCTGCCGATGACCGCGGACCCCGGCTTCAGCCGCAGCGAGCTGGCCACCATGGTGGCTGTCGGCATGCTTTGCTACGGCCTTGCGATGCCGCTGGCTGGTCACCTGGTGGCGCGCCTCGGAACCCGCTTCGTGCTGTTGCTGGGCACCGCGATCGTGGCGGTTTCGGTGGTCTGGACGGTGCTGGCGCGCGACGCCTTGAGTTTCGGGCTCGCGTTCGGCGTGCTGATGTCGATTGGTCTGGCGTTCACCAGTCCGGTGGCGGTCACGCCGGTGATCAGCCAATGGTTCACGCGCCGTCGGGGCATGGCGCTGTTCTTTCTTTCCACCGGCTCGATGGCCGGCATGGCGGTGATGACGCCGGTACTGGCCTTTGCCATCGAGGCCTTCGGCTGGCGCGGCGCGCTGCTGGGCTATGCGGTCGTTTTTGCGGCCATCACGATTCCGGTCGCGCTGCGGGTGATGCGAGACCAGGCGCCGGAGTACACCGACCTGACACCGGAACAGATTGCGACGGCGCGCGCCGCGCCGGCCGTGCCCGCTGGCAGCCTGGCGCTGCGCGAGGTGCTCGGTACGGTGCCGTTCTGGCAGATCTTCCTCGGCCTGTTCGCCTGCGGCTTCAGCATGAACCTGCTGGGCACGCACGGCATGCCGATGCTGATGGACCACGGCTTCGACGCCCACGCCAGCGCGCTCGGCATCGGCCTGATCGGACTGGTCGCCATCTTCGGCACGCTGGTGCTGGGACGGCTGGCGGATCGGCTGCCGCGCCGGCGCATCCTGGCGGTGATCTACGCCGTGCGCGGGCTGGGATTCTTCGCCCTGGTGCTGGTCGGCACGCACCTGGAGCTGTATCTCGTGGCCACGATCGGCGGGCTGGTCTGGGCCGGCAGCATCGCGCTGTCGTCGGCAATCCTGGCCGATGTCTACGGCGTGCGGCTGGTCGGGTTGCTGTACGGCCTGGCTTACGTCGGTCACCAGCTGGGCGGCACGCTCAGCTCATGGCTCGGCGGTTGGGCCTATGAGGTCTACGGGACGCACGGGATCGCCTTCGGCGCCGCCGGCCTCCTGCTGCTGGCGGCGGCCGCCATGTCGTTGCGGCTGCCGGTACAAGGATTCAAGCTGATGGCGCCGGCGGCGGCCGTTCGGCCCTCCTGACCATCGGTCAGCCTCGCCGCACTGATGCCTGATGCGCGGCACGGTCGCGTGCGTCGCGTGGGTGCGGGAACCCGTGGGCGCCGGCGCCCCGGGCGAACCATCAGCCGATGCGTCTGAGCTGTGCCCGGCAACGGCGCCCGCGCTCGACGTACTCGGCGGCATTGCGGGTCGATGTGCAGCACGGCACCGTCCTGGACGTTGCTGCCCGCGCCCCACCTCGACCGGTTCTCCGTTGTCGGCGCGCAGCACCGCATGCGGCCAGACGCTCGTGTCCTGGCCCAGGGGCACCTTGCCGATGATGGTGGCGCTCTCGGCGGTGTAGGCACCTCGTCGATCTGCGGGATGTCATCCCCCAAGGCGTAGATCGTCATGCTTGCCTCCCGGCGCGAGGTGCCTGGTCCAGAATCTCGATCACCAGTTCGAAGGTGATGAGCACCGGGTTCTGCCCGCGTGCGAGGCGGCCTTCGGCGATTTCACCGGTGTGCGCCACCAGCCCCACGTCCATCTCGGCCCGGAGTTCCCCTTCGGCACCCGGTTCGATGACGCCGCGGCGGATGAAGACCTCGGTCACGAACGGCTCCACCGTACGTCCGTCGTCGAAGACGGTGCCGACCAGGCTGCCCACCCCGCCGACGATGCGCGCTCGCCGGACGTCGCGCTGCGTGCACAGGCTCTCCAGCGCCAGGCACAGGTCCTGGTTCGGCCGCACCCGGACCACCAGGGCGGGGCTGCCGGCGGCGCGTGCGGCCGTAACTGTCACCTGGAACAGCTTGAAATTTGTCTCCTGATCGGACTGCGCCTCGAAGCCTGCGCCGTCGAGCATCCAGCCCTCGAGCCTGACCGGGGTCTCGACCTGCGATTCGGCGGGCAGCAGATGGCCGCTGCAGCGTCGACCATCCGACTCGACCCAGGTGGCGTGGCAATGCAGCGAGGGTTGCCCGTCGCGCGATCCGAAGGTGATGCTGCCGGATTCGATGCACGCCGCACCTTGGGTCTCGAATCGCTGGCTGAAGTACGCCACGTGCTCAGGGGTTTCCGACAGCGCTGGCATCACGTAGGCCATGGGGGACATCGTGCCGCCTCGAAACCGGAACACCGCGCTGGTGGTGCCGTTCGTCCGGACCGCGTCGGCCAGCCCTTGCAGCAGCGTCACGCCGCGAGGCAGTGCGACGTCCACCGCACGCACCGTCGCGGGGAGGGCCTGGACACGCATCGGATGCACCGGGCCCGGATGCTCAATGCGGCGCATGCAGTCCTCCCGTCGATGTCAGCAGACCGCGCCGGCGCAGTTCGTCCTTGACCATTGTCTTGGGTACCTTGCCGTAGCCGGACTTCGGCAGCGCGTCCCAGAAGAATACCCGCTTCGGCAGCTTGTAGCGCGCCACCCGGCTCGCCAGCCACTCCAGCATCGCACCCTCGCTCAGCCGCGCGCCCTGGCGCAGCACGCACACCGCCACGCCCACCTCGCCCCACTTCGGCTCGGGCACGCCGACGATCGCCAGTGGATGCCTTGGCGGCTTTGTCCTTGCTGTTGAACGCAAAAGCATCTTTACCGCAGAGGCGCGGAGATCGCAGAGCAACGCAGAGCAACGCAGAGAAGCGTGCCGCAAGGGTTGAATTCTGCGATAGCTGCGACCGCTGCGACCGCTGCGCCTCTGAAGAAGCAAAATCCTCAACACGGAGAAACGGAGAAACGGAGAGACGGAAGGACGAGGGACACGGAGGGATGTCGATTCCTCCGTGATCCTCCGTTCCCTCCGAATCTCCGTCTTGGAAAAAGACCTTGGCCGAAGCCGTTTCTTCGTCATCGCCGAGGCCGAATCAGCGGGGCTGAAATGCTCTGCGGTGAAGAAACATTCAGGACATGACCTCCCTCGTCATCGCAGAACAGGCCTCTGGCATCACCAGTGCCGACCCGCCCGATACCTTCGAGCGCCCGTTCGGGACTTGCATGGCGGTGCGCCGGGGCAGTTCGGTCCGTCGGATGGTTCGCGATGAGGCACTGTCATGAAGCCGAAGCCGTCGGACAACTTCTTCAGCCGCCGATGGCGCCGGCAGGTGCCCTTGTCGGTCCTGTTGTGGCGCGACATGCTGGGCATTGGCACGGCCATCAACCTGGCCGGCACGATCGCCGCACTCATGCTGGCCGCGCACGACGCCCCGCTCGCGGTTGCGGTCACGGTGCATTTCGCGCCGCTGCCCTACAACCTGTTCCTGTTTGCCGCGCTGTTGCGCGCGCCGCAACGGACCCGGTTCAGCTCGGCGGCCGGCACGGTCTGGCTTGTGCTGATGACCTGGATCTGATGCGTGTGTCGCGCGCCGGAGCAACTCAGCCCAGTCCGAAATAGCCTGCAATGAACAGGACGATGACGACAAGACCGACCAGCCAGATGATTCGATTCATGGTTGTGCTCCTTGACCCCTGGACGATCCGCTTCTTCGAAGCGGCCCACGCTGCCAGCATCCGAACCGCATCCGCGCGCTCGCTCCGGGAGGGGAAGCTGCCAGCTGCGAAACCGATGTGGGTGCATCATGCCGCTTGCGGGCAGCGACAGCAAGCGCCGGCTCCTCCAGGCTGGCTGGAGAACGGGCCCTGCTCAGCCTCCCGCGACCTGAATGCGTGATCGCTGGTCCAGGAATTCGACCGCCTCTGACTGGGTCTCGAACAGGTGCGAGGCTCCCTTGCGTGAGGACAGCGATGCGCCGAGCTTCATGCGCATGAATGCGCTGGTGGTGTAGCGCGTCGCAGTGTCGTAGTACTGGGCATGCAGATCCTCGACCATCGCGAAATAGCTGCTGCCGATGGCCTCCTCGATGTGGAAGCCGTCGTAGTTGGCGACCAGCTCGACCTTCCGTCCGGCCTGCTGGCAGCGCGCCGCGAACACCCTTCGCACGCAGTCGACATCGTTCATGTCGCGGATCGCGTAGCCCTGGAAGTTGACAAACAGGATGTTGCGCGCAACGTCGTAGCTCAGACGTTCAGTGAGTTGAAGATCGAGCAACATGGCTGAGAGGCCCATCGGTCCGGCACCGTACAAGCGAGCGTCCATGCACCGGACCGTGTCGATCAGGGGTCGGAACGCCATCTGCGCCAGGATGTCGCGTTCGATGTCGATGCCCGGCGCCACTTCGGCCAATTGCAGCCCGTCGGGCTGCAGAACGAAGACGCAGCGTTCGGTCACGTAGTGCACCGATTGCCGTTTCAGCACCGCTTGCGGACCGCTGAAGGTGATCTGCTCGACTGCTTCGATGAATTTGGGCGCGCGCCCCTCGGTGACGATCCGGAGCTGGCCGTCCTCGATGGCAATCTCGAGGCCGCCCGCGGTGAAGGTGCCGGCGAAAACCACACGCTGCGCGTTCTGGCTGATGTTGATGAATCCGCCCGAACCTGCCAGGCGGGAACCAAATCGACTCACGTTGACGTTGCCGGCACGATCGGTCTGCGCCATGCCGAGGCAGGCCAGGTCGAGACCGCCGCCGTCGTAGAAGTCGAACTGCTGGTTCTGGTGCAGCAAGGCCTGTGTATTCACCGCGGCGCCAAAGTCCAGCCCGCCTTTCGGCATGCCGCCAATGACGCCTGGCTCGGTGGTCAACGTGAGGTGGTCCAGCACACGTTCTTCCGCCGCCACTGCGCCAAGCACCTCGGGCATGCCGATGCCGAGGTTGATGACCCCACCCAGTGGCAGCTCGAAGGCGCAGCGGCGCGCGATCAGTTTGCGCTCGTCCAGCGGCGCGATCGCGATGTCGTCGGCTGGCACCCTCATCGCGCCCGCGTAGGCCGCGTTATAGGCCGTGCCGTAAGTCTGCTGATGGAATTCCGGCGCTGCCACGACCACGCAGTCGACCAGCACCCCCGGCACCACCACGCTGCGCGCGTCGAGCGTGCCATTGGGGACGATGCGCTCGACCTGGGCAATCACCAGCCCGTTGGCGTTGCGAGCCGCCATCGCGGCCGCCTGCACATCCAGCAGCAGGGCCTCGCGCTCCATCGTGATGTTGCCCGACGGGTCAGCCGTGGTGCCGCGAATCAACGCCACGTTGACCGGGAACACCTTGTAAAACAGCCATTCCTCGCCGTCGATCTCCATTACGCGGACCAATTCCTCCTGCGCACGGGCATTGATGCGGCCGCCGCCCAGGCGTGGGTCGACGAAGGTGCCGAGGCCGACCTTGCTCAAGCTGCCCGCTCGGTGTGCGGCGGCGTCCCGGTACAGGTGCGAGATGGTGCCGAGTGGCAGGTTGTAGGCCTCGATCCGGTTCTCGGTGGCGAGTCTTGCCAGCTGGGGAACCAGGGCCCAATGGCCACCGATTGCGCGCTTGACGAGGCCTTCATGGGCCAGGCGGTTGATGCCGCGCGATTGGCCATCTCCCGGTGCCGCCGCGAAGATCAGGCCGAGGTCGCGCGGTTCCTGGGTGTTCAGGAAGCGCTTCTCCAGGGCCACGATCAATTGTTCCGGGGTGCCGATGCCCACGAAGCCCGAGCAGCTCACGCTGTCCCCGGTGCGGATCAGTGCGATGGCTTCATCGGCGCTGACGATCTTGTCGTTGTTGTGCACTTGATCAGTCGAAGACGACGACCTGCCTGATTGCCAGACCTTCGTGCAGCAGGTCGAATCCGCGGTTGATGTCTTCCAGGGCGAGACGGCCGCTGAGCAGCTTGTCGACTGGCAGCCGGCCTTGTTGGTAGAGCGAGATGAAGCGTGGCAGGTCGCGCGATGGAACACAGGTTCCGATATAGCTGCCCTTGACCGTGCGCTCCTCGGCCACCAGACTGACTGCGGGAACCGGCCAGGTCGCGGTCGATGGCGGCAGGCCGGCGGTGACGGTGGTGCCGCCACGACGCGTGACGCGGTAGGCGAGTTCGAGGGCGCGGACCGAGCCGGCAAACTCGAACGCGAACTCGACGCCGCCCGCGCTCAGATCGCGGATGTGCTCCAGCGCATCCGGCTGACCGGCATTGACCGCGTGGGTGGCACCCAGTTCCTGCGCCAGCTTCAGCTTGTCGTCGGCGAGGTCGACGGCAATGATCTGTCGTGCGCCGGCGCTGTGCGCGCCGATCAGCGCGGCCAGACCGACGCCGCCGAGGCCGATCACGGCGACCGACGCCCCGGCCTGCACCTTCGCCGTATTGACCACAGCGCCCATGCCGGTGAGCACCGCACAGCCGAACAGCGCGGCTTCCACGAGATCGACCGTGCGGTCGATCTTCACCAGCGAGCGGCGCGATACCGTCGCATGGTCGGCAAACACCGAGCAGCCCAGATGGTGGTTGATCGATTGATCGACATGCGAGATCCGCCGAGCGCCGGAAAGCAGCGTTCCGGCGCCGTTGGCGGCAGCACCGGGCTCGCACAACGCCGGGCGGCCCTCCGCGCAAGGTGCGCAATGCCCGCAACTGGGCACGAAGACGACAACCACGTGATCACCGACCTGCAGGTCGGTGACGTCTTCACCCAGTTCCTCGACGATGGCCGAAGCCTCATGTCCCAGCGCCATCGGCAGCGGCCGCGGTCGGTCGCCGTTGATCACCGACAGGTCCGAATGGCAAAGGCCTGCCGCCACGATCCTGATCAGCACCTCGCCGGTGCCGGGCGGCGCCAGCTCGACTGTCTCGATCGTCAGCGGCCGCGTCGTTGCGTACGGCGTGGCGAGACCCATCTGCCGCAGTACGGCCGCTCTGATCTTCACTCGGAAGCTCCTTGGAGTGTGGCAACGGCCGCAACCCGGTCGCGCAGTTCGTCGACGAGTACCCGGCTGTTCTCCGAGTAGTCGATCGGCACGGCGACCAGTTGCACCCCGCCTTCGGCAAACGCGTCCTGCAGCGCAGCGGCCAGGCCCGCGGCGCTCTCGACCCGGCGTCCCTTGGCGCCGTAGGCATCGGCGTACTTGACAAAGTCGGGATTGCCGAACGTCATGCCCCAGTCGGCGAACTGGTCGACCGACTGCTTCCAGCGGATCATGCCGTAGGCGTTGTCCTGGATGATCAGAACCACCAGGTTCAGCTTCAACCGCACGGCGGTCTCGAGCTCCTGCGAATTCATCATGAAGCCGCCGTCGCCGCACACTGCGAGCACCCGACGCTGCGGGTACAGCAGCGCGGCCGTCATCGCGGAAGGCAGTCCCGCGCCCATGGTGGCAAGCGCGTTGTCCAGCAGCAGCGCGTTGGTCGAGCGCGCGGGATAGCAACGCGCGAACCAGATCTTGTACATGCCGTTGTCGAGTGCGACGATGCCGTCGTCCGGCATCACTTCGCGGACGTCGTGAACGATGCGCTGCGGTGTCATCGGAAAGCGCAACTCGGTGGCGCGCGCCATGGTGCGGTCCAGGATGCCCGCACGCTGCGGCAACAGGGCCGCCGCGTGCAACAGCCGCCCCGCCACGCGGTCGGCCAGCATTTCAAGGCTCGACCCCACGTCGCCCACCACCTCCGCATGGGGGAAGTAGACCTGCTCGACGGTGGCAGGGATGTAGCCGACGTGGATCACCTGGGGTCCGTCCGGTCCCATGATGAACGGCGGCTTCTCGATCGTGTCGTGGCCGATCGCGAGGATGACATCGGCCCGGTCGATCGCTTCGTGTACGTAATCGCGTGCAGAAAGCGCTGCTGTTCCCATCCACAGACCGTTCGGTCCTTCGGCCAGGCCGCCGCCGGCGACGGTGCCCTTGCCCATCTGCGTGTTGAAGAACGGGATGCCGACCCGGCGCACAAATTCCGACAGCTGGCTCACCAGCCGCGGCCGGTTGGTTGCGGCGCCACACATGATGAGTGGCCGCTTGGCACCCATCAGAATTTCGGCCGCCCGAGCGATGGCAGCTTCGCGCGCAACCGGCAGCTCGATGGGATGCACCGGAATCACCACCACCGTGTCGGGGACTCGCTCGGCCGCGACGTCCTCTGGCAGCTCGAGATGGACCGGGCCGGGCCGCTCTTCGGCGGCCATCCTGAAGGCGTCGCGCACCACAGTGGGAATGCTCGCCGCACTGACGATCTGCCGCGACGCCTTGGTCAACGGCTTCATCGTCGCAACGATGTCGACGATCTGGAACCGTGCCTGCTGCGCCGTCATGATTGCCTTCTGCCCGGTGATCAGCACCATCGGCATCGCGCCCAAGTGGGCATAGGCCGCGCCGGTCACAAGGTTCAGCGCGCCCGGCCCGAGCGTTGCCAGGCAGACGCCGGGCTGTCCGGTAAGACGCCCATGCGTGGCCGCCATGAAGGCGGCAGACTGTTCGTGCCGCGTGAGCACCAGCTCGATCGTCGATCGTCGCAAGGACTCCACGAGGTCGAGGTTTTCTTCGCCTGGTATGGCGAAAATGCGCTTGACGCCTTCGTTTTCCAGTGCCCTGACGAACAAGTCGGATGCTTTCATCACCATCTTTTCGAGAGTCCGACACGGGTCGGCCCGATTGCGTGATCGGTCATGCCTGAGCCCATCGGTCTGGGCTTAAGCCTTGCCGAGCGGTAGTCTGGACACCATTGGATCAGGCAGTCCTCCAGATCCTGATCGTCACAGGGCTTGGTCAATTTGCCATTCATGCCGCAGGCCGCCACGAAACGGTCATCCATGGAGGAAGCTTCCGCAGAGACAATGGCTCAGCTTCGCATTGCTGGGGAAGGTTGTATGTGCGTTGCCGCACATAGCATCTGGCAGCCGCGCTCTCGGCCGGCGCGATCCATGGGTTGTGTCGCACGGCCTTGCAGCCTGCAGATCAGGGCAGGGGCCGCCCGGGCGGCCCGGTGGTCACGTCACGCCATGCGTGCGTTCGTCCACGCCGTCGCAGCGTCGCCTTGCAGTCCCGTCCTGCGCCCTCAAACGGCCACGACCGTGCCGCGCCGGGTGCCGCGCACCCGCCGTTCGCGCGCAAAGATCTGCTGCAGCGAGTCGATGGCGTTGATGTCAAGCTGCTGGCGTTCACTGCCGTACTTGGTCGGCACCCCTTGCACGCCCAGCATTGCCGCGTGGTACCTCCGGCCGGGCCGGACCGGCGCGCCGTCGACGAGCAGGTCCTCGATCCGGTGGCCCTTCGGGTTCTCCATCTTGAAGTACAGGTTGAGCCCGCGGCAGCGTTTGACGAACCCGCCCATCTGGCAGTACGGATCGCGTGAATAGGTTCGTTCGAGGTTGGCCTCGAGCATCGCGACCAGTTCGTCGCCAGTCAGCACCACGGTAGAGACCGGCGCGGCGGTCGGCACGATGTTCCACAGGTGCTCCATGGTCACGATGCCGGGCAGGATCGGCGCGCCGTAGCGCCAGCCGTTGGAGAAGGCCAGCCGCGTACCGGCGGCTGCGGCAATGGCGTCGAGCAGCACGTTGTCCATCGACGCCTCGAGCGAGGTTGCGCGGTCGAGCGGGCTGCTGACCCGGCCGACGATCTGGCCGAGGAAGTCGCGGTGCGGCGCAATGGCCTCGTCAACGCGCATCGCCATCTCGGCGTCGGGTTCGATGGTTTCGTCGACGCAGATCAGCTCATGCTGCACGTCGACGACCTTGCGGCCGTCGACGATGAGGTCGAGCCGACCGACGAAGGACCCGTGGCAACCCGATTGGATGATCGGCGTGTCACCCACCCAGACCGGCCGGTAGAGCCGGTTGTGGGTGTGGCCGCTGATCAGCGCATCGATGCCGGCTACTTCGGCGGCGAGCTTGGCGTCCTGCGCGAAGCCGAGATGGGACAGCACCACCACCAGGTCGACCTTGTCATGCGTGCGCAGGCGCTCGATGTGGCCTGGCAGTTCGGTGTTGCCCAGCGTGAACCGCACCCCTTCGGAGTAGCTCGGTGGCATGCTCTTGTCGACGATGTTCGACGCGATGCCGATGATCCCGACGCGCAGGCCGCCGCGCTCGATCACGCAGGTCGGATCGAAGACGAGCTGGTCGGACGCCTTGTCGAAGACATTGATCGCCAGTGTCGGGTAGTCGAGTCCGGCAGCGAGCTTTCGCACCTGCGCCGGCCCGTAGGCGAATTCCCAGTGCAGGGTCATCGCGTCGAATTCGAGCGCGTTCATCAGCGGCAGCATCGCCTCCCCACGCGATTGCACCGCGACAAAGGTGCCGTGGAAGGTGTCGCCATTGTCCAGTGCCAGCACCCCGCCGGGGCGCTCAGCCCGGACTCGCCTGAAGATCGCGGCGATGCGAGCCAGCCCGCCGCAGGTCCGGTAGTCGAACCGACCACGGCCACGGAAGACCTCCGGGTGCGGCTCGAGGTAGCCGTGCAGGTCATTGACCTGCAGGATCGTCAATCGTCGTTCACTCATCGGTGCCTTCCGGAAACGGTCGAAGTGCCTGCCGCCGCGAAACTCGGAGCGGGAAGGCAAGGGCGTGGGTGGTACAGGTGCGGGTGCGAGACCGATGTCAGCGCTGAACCGGGTGCGTCGGAGCGGCCATTGTGATGCGGCTGTCCGATCCGGCAGGTGAACCCGATCCGATCCGGTTGCAGGACGTTGCCGAACCGGCAGCCGGCAGCTCGCCGCGCCGGACCGGCTTCGATGCCATCGTCAGCGCGGTCCGAAAACGTCGCTGAGACCGGACTCGGGCGCTCCCTGGCTCATCCTGATGCCCCCCCTGGCGTCCTTCCAGACCAGCGCCGGCGTCGCCCGCAGCCCGTGCGCTGCCATCAGCGCGGCGTTCGCCTCGAGCTGCGCCGACAGCGCCGGAGGCACTTGCGCCAGTGGTTCCAGGCCGTCGTCGCCGAGTGGCCTGGGCCGACCACCGGCCAATGTCTTCGCGTTCGATGCGACATGCGATCGTTCATACGCATCGAGCGCGGCAGCGGGATCCTTGTCGGCAAGCAGCGCAGCGGCCTTGCCTGCACTGGTCGGAGTCAGGATGCCGACCATCACGTGACGCAATTGCACCTTGCCGGCATCGACCCACGGGCGGGCGTCGGCCCACAGCTTGTTGCAGTAAGGGCAGTTCGGGTCGGTGAAGACGTAGACGATCCGCGGCGCGCCGTCTCGCCCATCGGCGATCCAGCGGCTCTTCTCGAGCCGGCCCCAGACCGAATCGGCAATCGGCTTCGCGAGCATCTTCTCCAGCGGGCCTGAGGTCAGGTTGCGTCCGTTGGCGTCGAACAGCGTGCCGGCGATCACGTGCCTGCCGTCGGGCGTCGCGTAGAGCGCGACCGGTTCGGTGCCGACATGCGCCGCGTAGGCGGTCAGCCCGCCCGGGCTGGCAAAGCTGCCGACGATCGCGAGTCCCTGCTTCTGCAGCGCCTGCAGCGGTGCTGGCAACGATGGCGCCGAGACCGCGACCGCTGCGGCAGCCGCTGCGACGGCGATGACCACGGCAACGGCGGTGCGGATGGCGACGGTCTTCTGGCGGTGTCGCGGGTCGAGAGGTTGGGCAGGCGCGTTCATTTGGGTGTTGATCCTGGGTTCGTGGGTGATGTGGCGCGCAGTCGAGACAGGCGTTGACCGAGTGACGCGTGCGACAGCTCGCCGATCCGGGTGTCGACGAGCTGGCCTTGTTGGTTGAAGAACAGCGTAGTGGGCAAGGCACGGTGGCCCAGCGCTGCCCCGGTGCGATGCAGCGGATCGACGAGAACGTGCTGCAGGGTGAGGTCGTGCCGGTCAAGGAAAGCGGCGATCGTTGCTGCGGACTCGCCCTGGTTGACGAAGACGATGTCGACATCGGGGTTGGCCGCCTGCGCCTGCTCGAGCACCGGCATTTCGCGCAGGCACGGCGGGCACCAGGTGGCCCAGAGGTTGATCACGGTGGGCCGGCCGGCATAGCCGGAAAGCGAGACCGGCCTGCCGTCGATCGAGGTCAGCGCGAGCGCAGGCAAGGGCACCGCCGTGACTGACATCAGCAGGCTCACGACGCCGCCGAACAGCAGGACCGCGCCGGTCGTCGCGACGGCACCGATCACCGGCCGGCGCAGTTCCGACCGGCCGCGAGCACGGTGCAGGCCGTACAGCAACGCAGCGATGACGCCCGCCGTCGGCTCCCAGCCGCCGTCGCGGATGTCCAGCACGCTCAAGGGATGGTCGAAGTACAGCTCGCGCCACTGCCATGCGAATCCGAGCCGGGCGAAGACAATGCCGACCAGCAGCATCGATGTCAGCGTCGGATCGACATCGGCCCCGGTGCCCCCTGCCCGAGCCAGCCGCCGGGCGACGTAGCCACCCAGCGCGATCGCAGCCAGCGTCAGCAGCACCGTGACCGGCAGCGACAGCGGGCCGATCTGCAGCGACTGGTTCATCCGGGTGCTCCGGTTCCGGCTGGCGCGCTTCCGGTCTGCCGCAGCAGCACCTGGTCGGCGGTGAATTCGCCGACCAGCCGGGCGTCGCGTCGTTCGCGTCCGTCGCCATCGAACATCATCAGCGTCGGCGGTCCGATCACCGGTGGCGTCGCATCAGAGCCTGATGGTTCGCGTCGTTCGCGGTCACGTCGACGCGCAGCCGCAGCGCCCCGGCCAGCGCGCGCCGGACCTGCGGGTCGCCGAAGACCTCTTCTTCGATCGCCTTGCATGAGACGCACCAGTCGGCATAGAAGTCGACGATCGCGGGTTGACCAGCCGCGCGCGCCAAGGCGAGCCGGGCCTGGAGTTCGGCTTCGCTCGAGATTGGCTCGAAACGCATCGCCGTCGACGCCGACCGGTCGCCGTTCGCCGACGCCGTGGCCAGGTTCAGCGGCCGCAGTGGATCGCCGGAACCGCCGGCGGCCCCGAGCACCATCGCGCCCCCCCACAGCCCTGCGACGATCGCCAGCGTGCGCGACGCCAGCCGCAGCGGCGACGCGTCGGCGGCGGTTCCGGTCGCGCCCTGCGACGCCGCATGAACCAGCGTCACCGCGACCGCGACCAGCAGCGCGCCCCACATCAACAGGACGAGCGGCGCCGGCGCGACCCGTTCGAACATCCAGACCGCCGTACCGAGCAGCACGAAACCGATCGCCGCTTTGACGCGGTTCATCCACGGCCCCGGCCGCGGCAGGTAGCGCGAGCCGAGCGCGCCGACGACCACCAGCGGAGCGCCCATGCCCAGACCGAGCGCCAGCAGTAGCAGCGCGCCCTGCACGACGTTGCCGCTCTGGGCGATGTAGAGCAGGGCGCCGGCCAGTGGCGCGGTCATGCACGGTCCGACGAGCAGCGCCGACAGCACACCCATCGCTGCTGCGCCAGACAAGGTGCCGCCGCGCTGGCTGCGGGTTGCGCCGTCGAGTCGCTCGCGCAGGCGGGCCGGCAGCTGCAGCGTGAAGACGCCGAACATGCCGAGCGCCAGCACGACATAGACGCCGCCGAGGGCGAGCATCGTCCAGCGGTTCTGCAGCATTGCCTGCAGGTTCGCCCCGGCCAGCGCGGCCGCAACGCCGAGCGCCGCATAGGTCGCCGCCATCGGCAGCACGAAGGCGATCGACAACGCCAACGCGCGCCGCGTTGACGCCTGGCTGCCGACGACGATGCCCGAGACGATCGGCAGCATCGGCAGCACGCACGGCGTGAACGCGAGCGCGATGCCGAGCATGAAGAACAGCGGCAGCGTCCAGGCCAGCGATCGCTCGCCGAGCCACTGGGTGATCTGCGAGTCGCTGCCGGCGACGCTGTCCCACAGCGCCGGAAGGCGTGCATCGGCAGCCCGCGGCAGGACACCGGCCGACCCGACCGCATTCGCCGGCGTGAGGCCTGCCGCCGCCGGCGCGCCGGCGAGGTCGATCCGCCGTGTCTGCGGCGGGTAACACAGCCCGGCGTCGGCGCAGCCCTGCCAGGTCACGTCGATCGAGCGGGGCACCGGCGGGCGCCACCGAGACCGTCACCGCGTCGTGATAGACCTCCATCACGCCGAAGTTCGGATCGTCCTTGCGGATGCCAGCCGGGAGTTCGATCGGAACGCGCGCACTGGAAGGCGAAGCGGTGACCGAGAAACGATCGCGATACAGGTAGTAGCCCGGCGCGATCGACCAGTCCAGCCGCAACCTGTCACCGTCCGACGGGCTGACCTGGAGACGAAATGCCTGTTCGGGTTCCAGGAAATCGTCGGCGGCATGGGCCGGGCAGACGGATGCCCAAGCCAGCAGCACCACGGCGGTCAGCGCGCCGACCGCTGCCAGCGCGGAGTGCAGGCGGTTTCGCAGGCGTTCGGAAAAGTCGGAGAAATCGGACACGGGGCTTTCGTCGGGGCGTGACGGGCGTCACCGGGCCGCGATCGTCGGTCGGCTCGATTAACGCGGCATTAACGCCCTTCGGAATCCACGGGCGTGACCCAGGCGGCGCGAACGCGCGCGCGCGCCGATCACAATCGCCCCTCCGATGCGTCGGAGCCGACGCCACCCATCCGAAAGCCCGCCGTGCATGTCCTGCTGATCGAAGACGACGCACTCGTTGCCAGCGGAGTCACCGCCGGCCTGCGCCTGCTCGGGTTGACCGTCGATGCGGTCGACACCGCGGCCAAGGCGCGGACTGCGCTCGCCGCTTCGCACTTCGACGTCTGCGTGCTCGACCTCGGCCTGCCCGACGAGGACGGGATGCGGCTGCTCGCGCGCTGGCGCGCGCACGGGCAGGCGATACCGGTGCTCGTGCTGACGGCGCGCGATGCCGTCGAACACCGCGTCGCGGGATTGCGCGCGGGCGCCGACGACTACCTGCTCAAGCCCTTCGACCTCGATGAACTCGTCGCCCGGCTGCATGCGCTGACCCGGCGCGCCGGGGGCCGCAGCAGCGACCGGGTCGAACACGGCGATGTCTCATTCGATGCATCGAATGGCGAGGTCTGGCTGAACGGCGTTCCGGTCGAACTGTCGCGGCGCGAGCTGGCGCTGCTGCGAACGCTGCTGCAGAACCCTGGTCGCATCCTGAGCCTGGAGCAGCTCCAGTCGAGCCTCTACGGCTTCGAGACCGACGTCGAGAGCAACGCAGTCAATGTGCACATCCACCACCTGCGGCGCAAGCTGGGCGGCCACGATCGTCGAGACGGTGCGGGGTGTCGGCTACCGGCTCGGGCCATCCGGCGACGCGGTGCAACGATGACGTTGCGAACGCGGCTGGTTGCGATCATCGGGCTCTCCCTGGCGCTGCTGTGGAGCGTCGTCGCGCTGTGGATGTTCTTCGACGTCCGCGATCAGCTGCGCGGCGCACTCGACCAGCGGCTGGCCGCTTCGGCGCGCATGGTTGCCGGGCTCGTCTCGCGCCTGCCTGCCGACAGGCTGCAGAACGGGGCTGCGTCGGTGCTGCCGCTGGACGTGGTCGCACGCGATGGTCTGGCGTGCGAGGTCAGCCTGGTCCGCGGCGAGGTCGCGATCCAGCCGATTGCACGAACCGCGACCAGCCCGGGGCTCGACCAGGCGCCGCTGGGCCACAGCACCCGCGTGCTGGGCGGCCGGCCGTGGCGCACCTACGTGCTGCAGGCGGGCGATGTGCGCATCGCCACCGCCGACAGGATCGATACCCGCGAAGGCCTGCTGCGCGAGATCGCGTTCGCGGCCGCGGTGCCGTTCGCCGTCGCGATGAGCGGCAGCCTGCTGTTGCTCTGGATCGGCGTCGGTCGCGGGCTGGCGCCCATCGAGCGGGTGCGCGCCGCGCTGCTCGAGCGGCGGGTCGATGCCGATGCGCCATTGCCGGCGATCGATGCGCCGCCCGAGCTGCAGCCGCTGATCGACACGATCCATCACCTGCTGCTGCGCGTGCAGCACGCAATCGAGCACGAACGGCGATTCACCGATGATGCGGCCCACGAACTGCGAACCCCGCTGACGGCGATCAAGACCCACCTGCAGGTGCTGCGACTGACGATGGGCGACGAAGCGGCGAGGGGCGCTGCCGCCGGGTCGTTGGCGAATGCGCAGCGTGGCGTCGACCGCCTGCAGCGAACGCTCGAGCAGTTGCTGCTGCTGGCACGGGTCGAAGCTGCAGCCGATCACGGGGCGCCGGTGCAGACCGATGCGCTGGCCGCGGCGCGGCAGGCCATTGCCGATGCTGTCGCAGCCCTGCCGTCGGACGCTGTCGACTGCCCGCGTGTCGAGCTCCAGCTGCAGACCGCCGCAGCGCGGCTGGCCGTTCCGGAGTCGCTGCTCGTCTCGGCACTGCGCAATCTGCTCGACAACGCGCTGCGCCACTCGCCCCAACCACGGTCGGTCGTGCTGCGGATCGAGCACCTGCCGGTCGGCCTGACCTTCTGCGTGCTCGACCAGGGGCCCGGCCTGTCCGGACCCGACCTGTCGCTGGCGCCGCAGCGCTTCTGGCGACGCGGCGGCGACGGAGGCAGCGGACTCGGCCTGTCCATCGTCGAGGCCATCGCCCGTCGCCATCATGGAGAGCTGCGGCTGCGCCCACGCCAAGGTGGTGGGCTGGAGGCGAGACTGAGTTTTCACCCGGATCCGAACGGCGACGGCGCCGGTTAGCGGGTCGAGCCCCGCCGCATCCGGACTGCAGGGCGATCCGCTCCGATGGGCGATCGATCATGGCCGGCCCGCGCGCCACAATCATGCCCATGAGCCTTGCCGAAACCCACCTGCGCCAGGTCCTCGCCGCAATGGCCGGGCCGGGGGCCCATCCACGGACCGACCAGACCGCGGCGGTGGCAGCGCTGGTCGAGCAGCGCGCCCGCGTGCTCGTGGTGCAGGCCACCGGCTGGGGCAAGTCGGCGGTCTACTGGGCCGCGACCTCGGCCTTGCGTGCCGCCGGCGGCGGACCGACGCTGATCGTCTCTCCGCTGCTGGCGCTGATGCGCGATCAGGTCGCCGCTGCGGCGCAGGCCGGCCTGCGCGCCGCCACCGTCAATTCGACCAACCTTTCCCAATGGGACGATGTCTTCGAAGCGATTGGCGCCGATCGCCTCGACGTGCTGCTGGTCTCGCCGGAGCGGCTGGGCAATGCCGGCTTTGCGCGGCGCCTGCCGGACCTGCTGGCGTCGGCGGGTCTGATGGTGATCGACGAGGCGCACTGCATATCGGACTGGGGTTTCGACTTCCGCCCCGACTACCAGCGTCTGGCCAGGACCCTGCTCGAGATCGGCGCCGACACCCCCGTGCTCGCCACCACCGCAACGGCCAATGACCGGGTCACCCAGGACATCGCGCGTCAGCTCGGCGACCGCACGCAGACCTTTCGTGGCTCGCTGGCGCGCTCCTCGCTGCAACTCGCGGTGGTGCCGGGACTCGACCCGCTGCAGCGTTATGCCTGGGTTGCCGACGCCTTGTCGATGCTGCCCGGCTCGGGCATCGTCTACGCGCTCACGGTGGCCGAGACCGAGCGCCTGGCCGGCTTCCTCGGCTCGTGCGGGTTCGAGGTGGCGGCGTATCACGGCGGGCTGGAGACGCAGGCCCGCCAGGACATCGAGGATGCACTGCGGCGCAATGCAGTGAAGGCCGTGGTCGCGACCTCTGCCCTGGGCATGGGCTACGACAAGCCCGATCTCGCCTTCTGCGTCCACCTCGGTTCGCCGGCCTCGCCGGTCGCCTACTACCAGCAGGTCGGGCGCGCGGGCCGGGCGCTCGACAACGCCGTCGCCGTGCTGCTGCCGGCGGAGAGCGACGAGCGCATCTGGGCCTATTTCGCGACCGCCGGTGTGCCCGACGAGGCGAGGGTCTCCAGGATCCTGGACGCGCTGGCGCGCAAGCCGCAGAGCGTCGTTGATCTGGAAAATGCCACCGCGATCCGGCGCGGGCGGCTGGAGGGCCTGCTGAAGATCCTGGCGGTCGACGAGGTGGTGCAGCGTCACGGCACGGCCTGGGCACTGACCGGTCAGCCCTGGGTCTTCGATGAAGCGCGCTGGCAGGCGCTGGCCCAGGTGCGCGAGCGCGAGGCCGGGCTGATGCGTGCGTTCGCTGCCGGCCGGGGTTGTCTGATGCGCTTCCTGCAGGAGGCGCTCGACGATCCCGAGCCGAGTGACTGCGGACGCTGCAGCGTGTGCACCGGCCGGCTCCCTGGTCCGGGGGCGCTGCCCGCGCGGGCGCGCGTCGAGGCGGCACGGGTCTTTGCACGCGGTCAGGATGTCCTGATCGAGCCGCGCAAGCTGTGGCCGACTGGCGGCCGCGGCAAGGGCAGCAAGGGGCGCATCGTCGGTTGCGGTGAAGGCCGTGCGCTGGCCTATGCCGATGACCCCGGTTGGGCCGGCGCCCTGCTGCCGCTGTTCGACTTGTCGGATGGCCCGGCACCGCCCGAGGTGCTGGATGGCGTGGTTGGCGTGCTCGGCCGCTGGCGGCGCAGCTGGGGCGAGCGGCCGGTCGGTGTGGTGCCGATGCCTTCGGCCAGGCATCCCCGACTGGTCGCATCGGTGGCCGCGCATGTGGCGGCGGCGGGCCGGTTGCCACTGATCGATGCGTTGCAGCTGGCGGGCCCGGTCCCGGAGGCCGACCTGGCATCCGGCGCGCGGGTGGCCGCGTTGAATCAGGCCTTGCTGCTGCGCCCGGGCGCGCAGGTGCCCACCGGGCCGTTGCTGCTGGTCGATGCGCGCTACCGCAGCGGCTGGTCGGTCACGGTGGCCGCCTCGCTGCTGCGGGCTGCCGGCGCGGCCGCGGTGCTGCCCCTGGTGCTGCACCAGCTGCCCTGAACGTCAAGCGGCCCGCCGGTTCACAATCGGTGCCATCCCAATGGCATTTGAGGTTCCGATGCGACAACTTTCACCCGCCGGCGAGCAGCTCATCGGTGACATCGCTCAGCGGCATGGGTTCAGCACCGATGCGGTGCGCAGCATGCTCGATTCGGTGATCAACGGCAACGGCAGCATGGCGCAGTTCAGCCACCCCGAATTCGCCGGGTCGGGCCAGTGGATGCGGGGCGGCATGACGATGGTGTCGGACATGTTCAACAACCACCTGAAGGGTCGCGTCGACAGCCTGTGCAGCGAACTTGCCAATCTGATCTCGAACCAGCCTGACCTGGTGCGCAGCGGCAGTTTCCAGTCCCAGAGCCAGGGCGGGTACGGCGGCCAGCAGCAGAGCCATCACGGCGGTGGCGGCTCGCAGCAGCAGGGTCCTTCCGGCCCGATGGGTGCGGCCAGCCTGTTCGTGGCGCCGGCGCCGGGCACCTCCGGTGACTGGTGGCCCGGCGACCTGCGCTGGCCGAACAGCACCGGTGCGCAGAACGGCGTGCGCTATGCCTATTTCGCGCAGGCGCGGCGGCTGGCGATCGAGGTCAACGGCCGGGTCACGGTGTACGACACGCTCGATCACCAGATCGGCGGTTTTTCCCAGCAGCAGTCGGTCGGTGGGTCGCTGAGCTTCAACAGCCAGTACGGGCTGGTCGACGTCGGCAGCCTGCCGGTCGTGTCGGTCGACGGCGTGCCGGCGAATGCCCCGACGCCACCCCAACCGCCTTCCGCAGCGCCAGCCTGGCAGCCGCAGGCGGGCGGCAGCCAGCCGTCACAGTCGAACCCGCCGGGCACTGGCCGGCAGCGACATCTTCGCCACGATCGAGAAGCTGGCCGATCTGCGCTCCAAGGGCGTGCTGAGCGACGACGAGTTCAACGCCAAGAAGGCCGAACTGCTGAGCCGGATCTGAGGCCGGTGGGCTCAGTCGAGCCGCACCCCTATCCCAGGTCGTTGGCGGTTTTCGGCAGCACCGCGAGTTCGCGCTGGATCACCTCGCCGAACGCTTCCGGGGTGTTGCCGCTGCTTGGCGAAACGCCGCCGAGCTCGAGCAGGCGCTTGCGGAATTCGGGTTCGGCAACGATCTGCGCGACCTTCTGATTGAGCAGGGCGACCGCCGCCGGCGGCGTCTTGGCCGGCGCCACCAGACCGAACCAGACATCGAAGTCGACCCCGCCCTTGATTCCCTGCTCGGTCAGCGTGGGCAGGTCGGGCCACAGTTCCGAGCGCTCGCTGCGCAGCTGGCCGAGGGCGCGCAGCTTGCCGCTCTGCAGGAAGTTGCGTGCATCGGCAGTGCCGAGCAGGCCCCAGCGCACCTCGTTGGCCATCAGCGCCTGCACCAGCGGTGCGCCCCCCTTGTAGGGCACGTGCGAATAGTTGCCGTCGGCATGGCTGTTGATCAGTTCGGATGCCAGGTGCGACAGTCCTCCCGCGCCGGCCGATCCGTACGGCAGACCGTTCTTGCCGGCGGCCTTGCCGGCTGCGGCCAGGTCGCGCACCGACTTGTACGGCGAGTCGACCGGCACCACCAGCACCAGCGGTGCGAGTGAGACCCGGGCGACGGGAACGAAATCGGCCGCGGTGAAGCCGGCCTTGCTGTAGGTGGTCGGGTTGATCGACAGCATGCCGGTCAGGCTCATCGCGAGCGTGTGACCGTCGGGCGGACTCTGCAGGAGCGAGACCATGCCCAGGTTGCCGCTCGCGCCCGGCTTGTTCTCGATCAGCACCGATTGCTTGAGCTCCTCCTGCAGGCGCGGCGCCAGCAGCCGTGCGGCGACGTCGGTGGCACCACCGGCCGGATAGGGGACGATGATGCGGATCGGCTTGGTCGGGAAAGCGGCGGACTGGGCCAGCGCAGGGGCGGCCGCAATCACGGCCGATCCGAGCAGTGCGGCGCCGGCGAGCAGGCGGGTGAAGGACATGCGGATCTCCTTGGAGTGTGTCGAGAGGGGGTTTTGGTCCGGTCGGTCAGTCCGACCGACCGCCGGACTCATAACGAGCCTGGCGTTGCTCGAGGGCCTGCCAGCCGATCAGCTGCTTGAATTCGGCCACGCTGGTGCGAGCGCACGGCAGGTCGCCCAGCGGCCGGCCGCGGCGTTGCACCAGGGCGTCGAGGTTGGTCCGCACCGCGTGCACCATGCTCATCAGCGTCACCAGCGGGTAGGTCGCGAAGGCAGCGACCGATTCGACCTGCTGTCGGTCGAGATGCTCCATCCAGGTGCCTTCCATCAGGATCAGCGACAGCGGTCGACCGCACGCCTCGCGCAGACCCACCAGCCCCTCGTAGGAGTCGAAGGTGCGCGAGATCGGCTGGACGAGATCGGCACCCGCCTCGGCATAGCGTGCCAGGCGCTCGGTCGCTTCACCGGGGTCGGTGGCATCGGTGCGCGCAACGATCAGCAGGTCGGGGTCCTCGCGCGCATCGACCGCCGCGCGCACCTTCCCGACCGCTTCGGCGATCGGCAGGGTGAGCGGCTGGGCTGCCGCAACCGGGCAGCGCTTGGGACTGATCTGGTCTTCCAGCTGCAGTGCGGCCACGCCCGCCTTTTCGAATGCGCGCACGGTGCGCCCCACATTGAGCGCGTTGCCGTAGCCGGTATCGGCATCGGCGAAGATCGGCTTGCGCACGACATTGGCAATGTGGTCGACCACGCCGAGGTTCTCGCTCAGCGTGTACAGCTCCATGTCGGGCTGCCCCAGCAGCGTGGCCGAGACGCCGAAGCCGGTGGTGAAGATGCCGTCGAAGTCCGACTGGTCGACGAGCAGTGCCGAGAGTGCGTCCTGGGCACCGGCAAACCAGACGGTCGTACCGGTCGATATGCGCCGGCGCAGGGCTTGACGATCGATCATGCTTCGACTCCTTTCGTGCGCGCGATGCGCGTCTTCAGATACGGAATGAGCCCGCCGGCCTCGAGCGTTCCGCGCTCGGCTGCCGACAAGGGCTCCAGCGGCAGCACCTCGGTCCGGTCCGTCACCCGCACCAGCCCGGCGGCCCAGTCGACCTCGATCTCATCGCCACGCCGGACCGCGGCAACGATGCCCGGGCAGGTGGCGAGCGGGAAGCCCATCGCGATCTCGCCACGGAAGAACCCGGGCGAGAACGACTCGGCAACCACGCCGGCAATGCCGAGGTGGCGCATCGCGCGCATCGCCGGATAGTGCGGATGGCCATAGCCGAAATTGCGGCCACCGACCAGCAGGTCCCCGCGCCGGACGCCGGCCGCGAACTGCGGCTCGCGATCGGACATCGCCAGTCGCGCCAGTTCCTCGACGTCGGTGATCTTGATGTTGCGCACACCGATGATCAGGTCGATGTCGAAGTCGTCCTCGTCGAAGATCCAGGCCACGCGGCCGCGCAGGTTCGGCAGGCTCATCGCGCGGCCTCGAGGTAGGGTCGCGGGTCGGCGATCCGCCCTTCGATCGCCGAGGCGGCAACCACGGCCGCATTGCACAGGTAGATCTCGGAGTCGACGCTGCCCATGCGCCCGGGTGTGTTGAGTGTGCCGGTCGACACCGCGCGCTGGCCGTCGGCCATGGTTGCGATGCGGCCGTAGCAGTAGTCGCAGGTCGGCGAGCTGATGAAGGCACCGGCCTCGGCCAGGCATTCGATCAGGCCCTCGCGCGCCGCCTGCACCATGATGGCCTGCGAGGTCGGTACCACGTGGAGCTGGAATCCGGGCTTGATCTGGCGTCCGCGCAGCACGTCGGCGGCGATGCGCAGGTCCTCCAGTCGGCCGCTGGCGCAGGAGCCGAGGTAGCCGGTATGGACTTCGAGCCCGAGGTGCTCCGACAGGTCGCGCGTGTTGGCCGGGCTCGGCGGCACCACGATGATCGGCTCGAGCGACGACACGTCGATCGTGACGCTGCGTTCGTAGATGGCATCCGGGTCCGGATGGACGGGTGCGAGGTCGAGCTTGCTGCGCCCTTCGAGCCAGGCCAGCGTGAGCGCGTCGGGAGCGATCAGCATCGTGCTGGCGCCGAGGAACATCGCCTGGCCGCAGATCGTCTGACGCCCCTCGATGCTCATCGCGTCGATCACCGGACCGCACAATTCGACCGCCTTGAAAGCGCACGAAGCCGGACCGAGCACGCGCACCAGGTGGTGGAAGACATCGCGGGCCATCACGCCGGGCTGCAGCGTGCCGGTCAGTTCGATCCGGACGCTGGCCGGTACCGTCATCGCCAGCGTCTCGGACACGAAGGTTTCGAGCACGCCCTTGCGTGCGCCGAAGGCGTAGGTCCCGAAGGCGCCGAGCTGGCTCACGTGGCCGTCGAAATGCACGATGAACGCGCCCGGCGTCGCATAGCCGAGCTCGGCCGAGACCTGGTGGCCAATGCCCTTGCGCTCGTGCACCGGAACGCCCTGGGCTGCGCCCCAGGCCCGGGTGCCGCGGTGCAATTCCTCTTCCTTGGGTGCGGCGGCCGGCACCATGTGGTCGATGAAAAGCACGAAGCGCTCCGGGCTCGAGACCTTGTCGACGCCGAATTCCTCGCGTGCCTCGCGGAAGAAGACATCGGTATAGCCCGGGAAGTCGTAGGCGATGACGTAGTCGGGCCGGGCCTCGATCTCGTCACCGGCGCGGACATGCGTGCGACCGCTGGCGCGGGCCAGGATCTTCTCGGTCATCGTCTGCGGGATCGGGTCTGTTAGCATTTCCACCTGTCGGCAATTGGATTTTCAGCAGCTGGCGTTATTGGACCGCGCCAGGGGCGTGAACGGACTCGGAGCAACCCGTGGTTGTGCCGTATGGTGAGAATCGTGACGAGATCATCAGACATCGGGAAGCCGCGGACAGACAGCGGCGCGCGGTTGCGTAGCCGCGGAACGCAGAGCATCGAGCGGGTGGTGGGGATGCTGCGGGTGGTGGCATCGCGCGGCCGCAGCGGCATGCGCCTGGCCGAGATCGTGGCGGCCAGCGGCTTGCCGACATCGACCTGCTTTCGCATGCTGCAGCGGCTCGAGATCGAGCAACTGGTCGAGCGCAGCCCGATCACGCGCAGGTACTTCCTCGGCCCACTGCTGCACGAACTCGGCCTGCTGGCGCGTCCGCGCTACCAGCTCGCGCAGCGTTGTGAACCGACCCTGGCCGAGCTGGCCGAGCAGACCGGTGACACGATCTACCTGAGCGAGCGGCGCGGCCTCGAAGCGGTGTGCTCGGCGCGCGCGCTCGGCGACTACCCGATCAAGGCACTGACCCTCGATGTCGGCATCCGCAGGCCGCTGGGTATCGGGGCCGGCGGTCTCGCCATCCTGTGTGCCTTGTCCGAAGCCGAAGCCGACGAAGTCATCGAGGCCAATGCGCAGCGCTACAGCAAGCTGTCATCGCTGGATGCCACGCGGGTGCGGGCAGCGGTGAGAGAAGGGCGCGAGCGGGGCTATGCCTTTCTCGATGGCGCGGCAGTGCCGGGAACGGCTGCCATCGGTGTGGCGTTCCCGGCCGAGGATCCGATTGCTGCCATCAGCGTGGCGGCGGTCTCGGCCCGGCTCGACGAAACGCGGCGCCAGAGCGTGGCGGCCGTGCTGCAGCGCTACGTCGGCGCGCTGGGTCGCGGAATGGCCGCTGGCGGCAGTGCCCAGTGACGACTGCGAGCGTGGCCTCGGCTGTTGCGTCAGAATCCCGCCTCCCGCACCACCAGCGAGCCGAGCTTGCGGGCGAACTCATCGGCCCATGCCTTCGGCGCTGCACGCAGCACCACGTCGCCGCGCAGGATCTGCGCATGCGCGGGCGCGTAGGCACCTTCCAGTGACAGGGTGACCCGGTAGAGGGCGGCTTCGGGTACCAGCTGACCGGACTGTGTCCTGACCAGCAACTTGCCGCCTCCGCTCGATGCGAGAAAGCCGTCTGGCAGAACACGCGTCGCATCCCGGTCGACCCGCTCGACGCGCACCGGCAGCACCGCCCGGTCCGGCGTCTCCGAGTAGAAGCGACCGGTATCGCCCGGCTCGATGCGACCGAGCTCGGATTCCGGAAGGTAGGTCTCGACCACCCAGCGCGAGGTGTCGGAGAGAACGGCCAGGCGCTGGTTCCTGCCGACCCAGGATCCGACCTGCAGGTCGGGCTCAGCCAGATGGATGCGTCCTGCAAAGGCCGCCGTCGGGCGATGGCGCGTGGCGTCTCCGTCGAAACCTGCCAGTTCCGCGTTCACCTTGCCGCGTGACGCTTCGATGACGTTCTGCTTCTCCCTGAGCGTCGGATCGACTCCGGCGGCTCCGGTCTGCCACGTCAGGGTGTCGGCGCGGGCGGCTGCCGTCTGCTGCTGAAGACGGATATCGGGCGAGTCGAGCTCGAACAGCGCCTGTCCGCGGACGACACGTTGACCGTCGACGATCGGCAGCGCGGTGATGCGTGCCGGCCCGGGGGCGACGATCGGCAGGTGCTCGCCCGGCCGCAGCAGTGCCTGCGCAGACACCCGCTGATCCCAGGGGACGAACAGGCCGAGCAGCACCAGGCCGAGCAGCACGAGTGTCAGCCGGGAGCGCCTGGACGGCAGGATGGCGGGCAGCCGCCTGCGCCAGGCGCCCAGTTCGCGCCAGATCGGCAGCAGGATGAACCAGCCGACCTCGACCGCCGCAAGCAGCGGGCCGAGGGGTTTCGGCAAGAGAGAGTAGACCAGCACCGCGATGCCGCCGAACACCAGCAACCGGTAGACCCAGGTCACGCTGGCGAAGGCGACCAGCGCCCGGTGCTTTGTCTTGGTGAAGCATTCCGGTACCGGTTCGCGCAGACCGAACAGGGCCTCTCGCAGCTGCCACCTGGCGAGTGCAAAGGAGCGCTGGTGCAGATTGGGCATGTCCAGCCAGTCCATCAGGACGAAATAACCGTCGAAGCGCAGGAAGGGGGATGCATTGACGATCACGGTGGAAATCCAGGTGGTGGAGGCCAGCAGGAACGCACCGTTGCGCAGATGGCCGTCCGGCAGCAGGCTCCAGGCGAGCGTCGCCCAGGCAGCCAGGCTCAGTTCGGTCAGCACGCCGGCGGCGCCGACGGCCAGGCGCTGGCGCCGGTCCGCCAGCTTCCAGACGTCGGTGACATCGGTGTAGGCCATCGGGAAGAGCACCAGGAAGGCCACGCCCATCGTCGGCACCCGGCAGCCGTAGCGCTTGGCGGTGAAGGCATGTCCCAGCTCGTGCAGGAACTTCACGACGACCAGGGCAGCCAGCATCCAGCCGATGCCATGCCACGAGACGTTGTCGGTCAGCGTCGTGACGAAGCTGTCCCATTGACGCGAGAGCAGGACCAGGCCGATGACGAGCGCGAGCCCGGTCAGCGCCAGGAATCTCCTGGTGTAGAACGGCAGTCACCCGAGGCAGCAACCGGGCCAGCCACGCGTCCGGACGCAGCAACGGCAGCCTGAAGAAGAGATAGTGATGGAGCAGCCAGCTGACCGGCGAAGTCCGGCGCTTGTCGGCCCGCTCCCGGTACCACATCGTTCCCTCGGCGTCGTGGCGCTGGATGAGTTCGTGCTCGCCGAGGAAGCTGCACGACCGCGTCGATGTCGGCGCTGTCGGGCTCGATGGTGGTCTCCCGTTCCATCGCTTCGAGGATGCCGGCCGGGTCGACCCAGGTTCCAGCGCGACAGGATCTCGAACGTGATCCAGTCGATGCGGAAGAACAGGTTGCGCACCGGATCCTGCAGCGACCAGGTGGGGGCACCCGTCGACGGCGACCGGGCCGGGATGGAGCATCAGTTCCTCGCGCAGCGCCGGCAGCATGTCAGACCCCCAGCCAGGCACGCGCGGCGGCCAAGGGGCGGCGCATGATCCAGTAGCCGAGCGACACTTCGCTGCCCTCGAGCTTGGCCGTGCCCTTCAGACCCACACGCGCCTCCGCCGCGCCTTCGGAGACGGTCGCCCGCACGCGATAGGCGTAGTTTCCACCCGGGCGCTCGATGGCTTCGTGGCCGACATAGCGCAGGCTGGCGCGCACCGGTTGCAGCGGATCCGCATTCAGATAGACCACGACATCGGCGCCGTCGGGCAGGGCGATGGCATCCGCCGGCGAGAGCCAGGCCTCGACCTCGACCGCCCGCTCGTCCGCCACCATCATCACCCGCTCGCCGGTGACCGTCGGGCGTCCCACCCATTCGGTCGGATCGTCGAACAGGACGATGCCGGCCCGCGGCGACAGCACGACGCCGCGCTCCGACAGGGCGCGCAGGTAGTCGACCTCAGCCGACTTTTCCGAGATGCGGCCCTGCAGACCCACCAGCTGCGACTTGCTCGCCGGATCGAACAGTGCCTGTTGCGCCCGCTGCCGGTACTCCGCCTGCACGGTCTCGAGCGTGCGCAACGAGACCTCCAGCCGGTTCTGGATGCTGGCGCGATCGAATTCGAACAAGGGCTGGTTCGCCTGCACCGCCTGGTTGGGCGTGACGAGAACCCGCCCGACGATGCCGTCGAGCGGGGCACGGATCACCGCAGGATTCAGCGGTACGAGTTCGGCCGGAGCCAGCACCGTGAGACGGATCGGGAGCAGCAGCAGCGCGATCGCTGCCAGCATCGTGCCGGTGCGGCGGCTGGGTGCCAGCCGCTTCCAGCGTGACGATCGATCCGGACCACCGGCGCTGCGGTCTGCCGCCGTCGCTGGCGAACGATGCCAGAGGCGGTGCAGCACCGAGCGCCGGCCCTGCAGGGCGCGGCGCCTGGGCCCAGGTGGCGGCCCATTCGATCAGCAGGGTGTGCTCCGCCTCGATCCACCCCTCGTCCCGGGCGAGCAGCAGGGCGCCACCGCGGAAGTCGTCACCGTGCGACCGGACCGGGAGCCAGAGCACCTGCGCGGGCAGCCACTCTGCCCACTCGGCAGCGTCCGCCGACAGCAGGTCGCCGGCCGTCAGGACACGGGGCGCATCGCTGCCGGCCGTTGCGCCGAGATGACCCAGTACCCGAGTCAGCCAGTGCACGTATGGCGCATTGGCTTCCGGCGCGACGACACCGGACAAGGCAACCACCCCGCCTTCATTCAGCCACAGCGCAGCCTGGCGATACGGCGTCAGGAGATGGGTCTCATTGACCGCGATGAAATCGAGCTCGGCTGCGCTGCCGGCTTCGCGCGAACGACGCGCCAGCTGGACCAGCGTGGCCAGCGCGTGGGTTGTCGAGACGCCCTGGTGCGGATGTGGCTCCATCTCAAGCGGCCCTCGAGTGCCTGGCCTTGATCGTTGCCTCGTGCGCATGCGCGATCAGGCGGTCGCGTTCGACCTTCCAGCCGGCGATGCCGAAGCGGGCGCAGCTGGGCGGTCAGACCGGCTTTTGCGCCGACCGCGACCTTGTCATCGCGATCGCCGATGCTGATCCGGACGATGGTCTCAGCCTGGCGGCCGGCGGCGTCGCGGGCAACCACCTTGATCAGCAGATCGCCCCTGAAGCCGAGCGGGGGCATGCCCTTGAACTCGCCCTTGCCGGCATCGAATACCAGCCAGGTCGGCAGGCCGGACCCGTCGATCATCGACGCCGCCAGGACGACCCGGGCCTCGATGTCGGTGTGGATGAATGCGTCGATGGGGACCTGGTAGCGGACGAGCAGCAGGTTGGCGGGGAAAGCCTGGTCGGGGATCGCATGATGCAGGCGCAATTCATGGTCGGCAGCGCCACGAGCGCCGGCATCGACCAGAACCCGGAAGCCGCTGACGGTGGTGATCGGCGCAGCCGAGCCCGCCGGTTCCGCCTGACGCCCCTGCGCCAGCGGGCTCGGATCAGCCTGCGATTGACGATTGACTGTGGCTGCCGAGCGATCCGAGTTCACCGGCAGATCGCCGGCCGTCAGGTCTGCCGAAGACGGGGGCTTCGAAACCGAGGCTTCGCCCGCGACGCGGACGATGGTCTCCGCCTGGCGCCCGATGTCGTCACGCGCCAGGACCTTGATCTGCAGGTCGCCTGACACACTTCGCGGCGCCGTGCCACTGAAGGTTCCGGTGGACGCATCGAATTTCAGCCATGCCGGCAGCGCCGACCCGTCGACCATCGTCGCCGCCAGTCTGACCTGCGCCGTGCTGTCCGTGTGCACGAAGGTGTCGGTCGGGATCGTGAAGGACATCTGCCCCCCGTTGACCGGCATGGGCTGCTCGGGGATGTCGCGCTCGAGGGTCAGCTCATGACGCAGGTCGGGCAGCTCGATCTCCGAGCCGAGGAGCGGGAACCCCGCCACGGTCTCGATGCTGCCGAGCGACTCGATCACCGCCCGGTGGCGGCGGTGCTGGGTCGACAGGGATCGGCGGTGGCGCCGATGGCGGCGGCACGCGGTCGTCATCGACGCCGCCGGCTCCGGTACCGTCGTCCTTGATCGTTGCGAGCCCGTCGCTGCACCGACCACTGCGTTGCCGGCATGGCTCAGATTCAGGCTGAAGGTCTCCGCCAGCTCGAACAGGTTGTCGTTGGTGATCACGATGCTGACCGTCTTGCTGGTCTCGCCAGGCAGGAAGTCGAGCGTGCCGCTGGTGCGCGCGTAATCTGCGCCGGAGGTGGCCGTGCCGTCGGCGGTGGCGTAGTCGACGCTCGACGCGAGCGCGGTGGCACCGGTCCTGGTGACCGTGAAGGTCAGCGTGCCGGCGGCTTCGTTGACGGTGACGTCATCGACCGAGAAGATCGGACGGTCGTCGTCAGTTCCGCCCGGCCCGGTGCCGTCGTCCTGGATCGTTCCAATGCTGGTTCCGTCGGCAATCACCGCGTTGATCGCGTTGCTCAGGTCCAGACTGAACGCCTCGGACAGTTCGAAGAGGTTGTCGTTGGTGATCGCGATGCTGACGGTCTTGCTGGTTTCACCGGCCAGGAAGTTCAGCGTGCCGCTGGTCGCGGTGTAGTCCGCGCCCGCGGTCGCGGTGCCATCTGGCGTGGCGTAGTCGACGCTCGGACGCGAGTGCAGTAGCGCCGGTCTTCGTGACCGTGAAGGTCAGCGTGCCGGCGGCTTCGTTGACGGTCACGTCGTCGACCGAGAAGCTCGGGCGGTCATCGTCGGTTCCGCCGGAGCCGGTGCTGTCGTCCTTGATCGTGCCGATGCCGCTTCCAGCGGCGATCACCGCGTTGCCGGCGTTGCTGAGCTGCAGGCTGAAGCGCCTCCGACAGCTCGAACAGGCTGTCGTTCGTGATCGCGACGCTCACTGTCTTGCTGCTCTCGCCGGCCAGGAAGGTCAACGTGCCGCTGGTTGCGGTGTAGTCGGTGCCGGAGGTGGCGCTGCCATCGGCGGTCGCGTAGTCGACGCTCGAAGCGAGCGCGGTGGCACCAGTCTTCGTGACGGTGAAGGTCAAGGTTCCGGCGGCTTCGTTGACGGTGACGTCATCGACCGAGAAGGTGGGGCGATCGTCGTCGGTTCCGCCGGGACCGGTGCCATCGTCCTTGATCGTGCCGACCCCAGTTCCGCCGGTGATCACCGCGTCGGTCGCGTTGCTCAGCTTCAGTTTGAAGGCTTCTGACAGCTCGAACACGTTGTCATCGGTGATCGCGATGCTGACAGTCTTGCTGGTTTCACTGGGCAGGAAGTCGAGGGTGCCGGTGGACGCGGCATAGTCGGCTCCCGCAACCGCGGTGCCGTCTGCCGTGGCGTAGTCGACGCTGGACGCGAGCGCAGTAGCGCCGTTCTTCATGACCGTGAAGGTCAGGGTGCCGGCGGCTTCATTGACCGTGACGTCGTCGACGGAGAAGCCCGGGCGGTCGTCGTCGGTTCCGCCAGATCCGGTGCCATCGTCCTTGATCGTGCCGATGCCCGTTCCGTCGGTAATCACCGCGTTGCTGGCGTTGCTCAGGTTCAGGCTGAAGGCCTCGGACAGCTCGAACACGTTGTCGTTGGTGATCGCGATGCTGACGGTCTTGCTGGTCTCGCCAGCGAGGAACGTTCAGCGTGCCGCTGGTCGGCGGTGTAATCCGCTCCGGCGGTGGCGGTGCCATCGGCGGTTGCGTAGTCGACGCTCGAGGTGAGCGCGGTCGCGCCAGCCTTCGTCACCGTGAAGGTGAGGGTGCCGGCGGCCTCGTTGACCGTCACGTCATCGACCGAGAAGCTCGGGCGGTCGTCGTCCGATGCCGCCAGGGCCAGTGCCGTCGTCCTTGATCGTGCCGATGCCTGTTGCCGTCAGCGATCACCGCATTGCTGGCGTTGCTCAGGTTCAGGCTGAACGCCTCCGACAGCTCGAACAGGTTGTCGTTGGTGATCGCGACGCTGACCGTCTTGCTGGTCTCGCCAGCGCAGGAAGCTCAGCGTGCCGCTGGCGGCGGTGTAGTCCGCTCCAGCTGTGGCGGTGCCATCGGCGGTGGCGTAGTCCACGCTCGAAGCGAGCGCGGTCGACACCGGTCTTCGTGACCGTGAAGGTCAGCGTGCCTGCCGCCTCGTTGACGGTCACGTCGTCGACCGAGAAGCTCGGCCGGTCGTCGTCGGTTCCGCCGGACCCGGTGCCATCGTCCTTGATCGTGCCGATCCCTGTGCCGTCAGCGATCACCGCGTTGCTCGCGTTGCTCAGGTTCAGGCTGAAGGCTTCGGACAGCTCGAACACGTTGTCGTTGGTGATCGCGACGCTGACCGTCTTGCTGGTCTCGCCGGCGAGGAAGTTCAGCGTGCCGCTGGCGGCGGTGTAGTCCGCTCCGGCAGTGGCGGTGCCATCGGCGGTGGCGTAGTCGACGCTCGATGCGAGCGCCGTCGCGCCGGTCTTCGTGACCGTGAAGGTCAGCGTGCCGGCGGCTTCGTTGACCGTGACATCGTCGACCGAGAAGCTCGGGCGGTCGTCGTCGGTTCCGCCAGATCCGGTGCCATCGTCCTTGATCGTGCCGATGCCCGGTCCGTCAGCGATCACCGCGTTGCTGGCGTTGCTCAGGTTCAGGCTGAAGGCTTCCGACAGCTCGAACAGGTTGTCGTTGGTGATCGCGACGCTGACTGTCTTGCTGGTCTCGCCGGCCAGGAAGCTCAGCGTGCCGCTGGTGGCGGTGTAGTCTGCGCCGGCGGTGGCGGTGCCATCGGCGGTCGCGTAGTCGACGCTCGAAGCGAGCGCCGTCGCGCCGGTCTTCGTGACCGTGAAGGTCAGCGTGCCGGCGGCTTCGTTGACGGTGACATCGTCGACCGAGAAGCTCGGACGGTCGTCGTCAGTTCCGCCAGGCCCGGTGCCGTCGTCCTTGATCGTGCCGATGCCGATGCCGTCGGCGATCACCGCATTGCTGGCGTTGCTCAGGTTCAGGCTGAACGCCTCGGACAGCTCGAACACGTTGTCGTTGGTGATCGCGATGCTGACGGTCTTGCTGGTCTCGCCGGCGAGGAAGCTCAGCGTGCCGCTGGTCGGCGGTGTAGTCCGCTCCTGCCGTGGCGGTGCCATCGGCCGTCGCGTAGTCGACGCTCGACGCGAGCGCCGTCGCGCCAGCCTTCGTGACCGTGAAGGTCAGCGTGCCGGCCGCCTCGTTGACGGTCACGTCGTCGACCGAGAAGCTCGGGCGGTCATCGTCGGTTCCGCCGGAGCCGGTGCCGTCGTCCTTGATCGTGCCGATGCCGGTTCCAGTCGGCGATCACCGCGTTGCTGGCGTTGCTCAGGTTCAGGCTGAACGCCTCCGACAGCTCGAACAGGTTGTCGTTGGTGATCGCGATGCTGACCGTCTTGCTGGTCTCGCCAGCCAGGAAGCTCAGCGTGCCGCTGGTCGCGGTGTAGTCCGCTCCCGCAGTGGCGGTGCCATCGGCGGTGGCGTAGTCGACGCTCGAGGCGAGCGCCGTCGCGCCGGTCTTGGTGACCGTGAAGGTCAGCGTGCCGGCGGCCTCGTTGACCGTGACGTCGTCGACCGAGAAGCTCGGGCGGTCATCGTCGGTTCCGCCAGAGCCGGTGCCATCGTCCTTGATCGTGCCGATACCAGTTCCGTCGGCGATCACCGCGTTGCTGGCGTTGCTCAGGTTCAGGCTGAACGCCTCGGACAGCTCGAACACGTTGTCGTCGGTGATCGCGATGCTGACGGTCTTGCTGGTCTCGCCGGCCAGGAAGTTCAGCGTGCCGCTGGTCGCGGTGTAGTCCGCGCCTGCGACGTGGCGGTGCCATCGGCCGTGGCGTAGTCCACGCTCGACGCGAGCGCGGTGGCACCGGTCTTCGTGACCGTGAAGGTCAGCGTTCCGGCGGCCTCGTTGACGGTCACGTCGTCGACCGAGAAGCTCGGGCGGTCATCATCCGATGCCGCCAGGCCCAGTCCCATCATCCTTGATCGTGCCGATGCCCGTGCCGTCAGCGATCACCGCGTTGCTGGCGTTGCTCAGGTTCAGGCTGAAGGCTTCCGACAGCTCGAACACATTGTCATCGGTGATCGCGATGCTGACTGTCTTGCTGGTCTCGCCGGCCAGGAAGTTCAGCGTGCCGCTGGCGGCGGTGTAGTCCGCTCCTGCGATCGCGGTGCCATCGGCCGTCGCGTAGTCGACGCTCGACGCAAGCGCGGTGGCACCGGTCTTGCGTGACCGTGAAGCGTCAGGGTGCCGGCGGCCTCGTTGACGGTCACGTCGTTCACTGAGAAGCTCGGGCGGTCGTCGTCAGTTCCGCCAGGTCCGGTCCCATCGTCCTTGATCGTGCCGACGCCGGTTCCATCGGCGATCGCCGCGTTGGTCGGCGTTGGCTCAGCCTCAGGCTGAAGGCCTCGGACAGCTCGAACAGGTTGTCGTTGGTGATGCCAATGCTGACCGTCTTGCTGGTCTCGCCGGCGAGGAAGCTCAGCGTACCGCTGGTTGACGTGTAATCCGCTCCCGCCGTAGCGGTGCCGTCGGCAGTCGCGAAGTCGACGCTCGACGCGAGCGCCGTCGCACCAGTCTTCGTGACCGTGAAGGTCAAGGTGCCGGCAGCCTCGTTGACGGTGACGTCATCGACCGAGAAACTGGGACGGTCATCGTCAGTCCCGCCAGGTCCGGTGCCATCGTCCTTGATCGTTCCGATCCCTGATCCGTCAGCGATCACCGCGTTGCTCGGCGTTGCTCAGGTTCAGGCTGAACGCCTCGGACAACTCGAACACGTTGTCGTTGGTGATCGCGATGCTGACGGTCTTGCTGGTCTCGCCGGCCAGGAAGTTCAGCGTGCCGCTGGTGGCGGTGTAGTCCGCTCCGCGATGGCGGTGCCATCGGCGGTGGCGTAGTCGACGCTCGACGCGAGCGCCGTGGCGCCGGTCTTGGTGACCGTGAAGGTCAGCGTGCCGGCGGCTTCGTTGACCGTGACGTCATCGACCGAGAAGCTCGGCCGGTCGTCGTCGGTTCCGCCAGGTCCGGTGCCATCGTCCTTGATCGTGCCGATGCCGGTTCCATCGGCGATCACCGCGTTGCTCGGCGTTGCTCAGGTTCAGGCTGAACGCCTCGGACAGCTCGAACAGGTTGTCGTTGGTGATCGCGATGCTGACGGTCTTGCTGGTCTCGCCGGCCAGGAAGTTCAGCGTGCCGCTGGTCGGCGGTGTAGTCCGCTCCCGCCGATGGCGGTGCCATCGGCGGTCGCGTAGTCGACGCTCGACGCGAGCGCCGTTGCGCCGGTCTTCGTGACCGTGAAGGTCAGCGTGCCGGCGGCTTCGTTGACCGTGACGTCATCGACCGAGAAGCTTGGACGGTCGTCGTCGGCTCCGCCAGACCCGGTGCCATCGTCCTTGATCGTGCCGATGCCCGGTTCCATCAGCGATCACCGCGTTGCTGGCGTTGCTCAGGTTCAGGCTGAAGGCTTCGGACAGCTCGAAGACGTTGTCATCGGTGATCGCGATGCTGACCGTCTTGCTGGTCTCGCCAGCGAGGAAGCTCAGCGTGCCGCTGGTCGACGTGTAATCCGCTCCTGCCGTGGCGGTGCCATCGGCAGTCGCGTAGTCGACGCTCGACATGAGCGTGGTGGCGCCAGCCTTCGTGACCGTGAAGGTGAGGGTGCCGGCGGCCTCATTGACCGTCACGTCATCAACCGAGAAGCTGGGGCGGTCATCATCCACGCCGCCAGGGCCAGTTCCATCGTCCTTGATCGTGCCGATCCCTGTTGCCGCCAGCGATCACCGCATTGCTGGCGTTGCTCAGGTTCAGGCTGAAGGCCTCGGACAGCTCGAACACATTGTCGTTGGTGATCGCGATGCTGACTGTCTTGCTGGTCTCGCCGGCGAGGAAGCTCAGCGTGCCGCTGGCGGCGGTGTAGTCCGCTCCTGCGACCGCGGTGCCATCGGCCGTCGCGTAGTCGACGCTCGACGCAAGCGCGGTGGCACCGGTCTTGCGTGACCGTGAAGGTCAGGGTGCCCGCTGCCTCGTTGACGGTCACGTCGTTCACCGAGAAGCTCGGGCGGTCGTCGTCAGTTCCGCCAGGTCCGGTCCCATCGTCCTTGATCGTGCCGACGCCGGTTCCATCGGCGATCGCCGCGTTGGTCGGGTTGGTCAGCCTCAGGCTGAAGGCCTCGGACAGCTCGAAAAGGTTGTCGTTGGTGATGGCGATGCTCGACGGTCTTGCTGGTTTCGCCGGCCAGGAAGCTCAGCGTGCCGCTGGTGGCGGTGTAGTCGGCGCCGGAAGTGGCGGTGCCATCGACGGTCGCGTAATCAACGCTCGAGGCGAGCGAGGTGGCACCAGTCTTCGTGACCGTGAAGGTCAGCGTGCCGGCGGCCTCGTTGACCGTGACGTCGTCGACCGAAAGCTCGGACGGTCGTCATCCGATGCCGCCAGCTCCGTTCCGTCGTCCTTGATCGTGCCGATACCGGTTCCGTCGGCGATCACCGCGTTGCTGGCGTTGCTCAGGTTCAGGTTGAAGGCTTCCGACAGCTCGAACAGGTTGTCGTTGGTGATCGCGATGCTGACCGTCTTGCTGGTCTCGCCGGCGAGGAAGTTCAGCGTGCCGCTGGCGGCGGTGTAGTCCGCTCCTGCGATGGCGGTGCCATCGGCCGTCGCGTAGTCGACGCTCGACGCGAGCGCCGTGGCGCCGGTCTTGGTGACCGTGAAGGTCAGCGTGCCAGCGGCCTCATTGACCGTGACGTCATCGACCGAGAAGCTCGGCCGGTCGTCATCGGTTCCGCCAGGTCCGGTGCCATCGTCCTTGATCGTGCCGATCCCGGTTCCGCCGGCGATCACCGCATTGGTCGGCGTTGCTCAGGTTCAGGCTGAAGGCTTCGGACAGCTCGAACAGGTTGTCATTGGTGATCGCAATGCTGACGGTCTTGCTGGTCTCGCCAGCCAGGAAGCTCAGCGTGCCGCTGGTGGCGGTGTAGTCCGCTCCTGCGACTGCGGTGCCATCGGCAGTGGCGTAGTCGACGCTCGACGCGAGCGCGGTGGCACCGGTCTTGCGTGACCGTGAAGGTCAGGGTGCCCGCTGCCTCGTTGACGGTCACGTCGTTCACCGAGAAGCTTGGGCGGTCGTCGTCAGTTCCGCCAGGTCCGGTCCCATCGTCCTTGATCGTGCCGATGCCGGTTCCATCGGCGATCACCGCGTTGGTCGGCGTTGGCTCAGGCTCAGGCTGAACGCCTCGGACAGCTCGAACAGGTTGTCGTTGGTGATGCGCGATGCTGACTGTCTTGCTGGTCTCGCCGGCGAGGAAGCTCAGCGTGCCGCTGGTTGCGGTGTAGTCAGTTCCCGCCGTGGCGGTGCCGTCGGCAGTCGCGAAGTCGACGCTCGACGCGAGCGCCGTAGCACCGGTCTTCGTGACCGTGAAGGTCAAGCGTGCCGGCGGCCTCGTTGACCGTGACGTCGTTGACCGAGAAGCTCGGGCGGTCGTCGTCCGCGCCGCCGGGCCAGTTCCATCGTCCTTGATCGTGCCGATGCCCTGTGCCGTCAGCGATCACCGCATTGCTGCGCATTGCTCAGGTTCAGGCTGAAGGCTTCCGACAGCTCGAAGACGTTGTCGTTGGTGATTGCGATGCTGACCGTCTTGCTGGTCTCGCCGGCGAGGAAGTTCAGCGTGCCGCTGGTGGCGGTGTAGTCCGCTCCTGCGACGTGGCGGTGCCATTGGCGGTGGCGTAGTCGACGCTCGACGCGAGCGTCGTGGTACCGGTCTTCGTGACCGTGAAGGTGAGCGTTCCGGCGGCCTCGTTGACCGTGACGTCATCGACCGAGAAGCTCGGTCGGTCATCGTCCGTTCCACCAGGCCCTGTGCCGTCGTCCTTGATCGTTCCGATGCCTGATCCATCGGCGATCACCGCATTGCCGGCGTTGCTCAGGTTCAGGCTGAAGGCTTCCGACAGCTCGAACACATTGTCGTCGGTGACCGCGATGCTGACCGTCTTGCTGGTCTCGCCGGCGAGGAAGCTCAGCGTGCCGCTGGTGGCGGTGTAGTCCGCTCCTGCGACTGCAGTGCCATTGGCGGTTGCGTAGTCGACGCTCGACGTGAGCGCGGTGGCACCTGTCTTCGTGACCGTGAAGGTCAGCGTGCCAGCGGCTTCGTTGACCGTCACGTCATTCGACCGAGAAGCTGGGGCGGTCGTCGTCAGTCCCGCCAGCCCCCGTGCCATCGTCCTTGATCGTGCCGATGCCGGTTCCATCGGCGATCACCGCGTTGCTGGCGTTGCTCAGGTTCAGGCTGAACGCCTCCGACAGCTCGAACAGGTTGTCGTTGGTGATCGCGATGCTGACGGTCTTGCTGGTCTCGCCGGCCAGGAAGTTCAGCGTGCCGCTGGTGGCGGTGTAGTCCAGGCCCGCCGTGGCGGTGCCGTCGGCGGTGGCGTAGTCGACGCTCGAGGCGAGCGCAGTCGCGCCAGTCTTCGTGACCGTGAAGGTCAGCGTTCCGGCCGCCTCGTTGACCGTGACGTCATCGACCGAGAAGCTCGGGCGGTCATCGTCCACGCCGCCAGGTCCCGTGCCGTCGTCCTTGATCGTGCCGATGCCGGTTCCGCCAGCGATCACCGCATTGCTGGCATTGCTCAGGTTCAGGCTGAACGCCTCCGACGACTCGAACAGGTTGTCGTTGGTGATCGCGATGCCGACCGTCTTGCTGGTCTCACCGGCCAGGAAGGTGAGCGTGCCGCTGGCCGCGGTGTAGTCGGCTCCCGCGACCGCGGTGCCGTTGGCCGTGGCGTAGTCGACGCTCGAAGCCATGCTGGTCAAGCCGGTCCTGGTGACTGTGAAGGTCAGCATGCCTGCGGCTTCATTGACGGTCACATCGCCGGTTGCGATGCTCGGCGGGGTGTCGCTCACGCCGTCGATCCTGATCGTGACCTGCGTCGTGCTGCTGCTGCCGTCCGAATCGGTGATGGTGTAGGTGTAGACGTCGGTGATCGAGTCGCCGGCGTTCAGGTCCTGGACCGTCGGGTTGACGTTGTCCAGGGTGTAGGTGTAGGCGCCGTTGCCCGCGATCCGGATGCTTCCGTAGGCGCCGGTGATGTTGCTGCCGACATTGCCGGCGACAGGCCCGGCCAGGCTGCCTGCCGCGACCCCCGAGACGACGGTTGCATCGGCGCCGAGCGCATCGGCTGAACTGGCGCCGGTGATCACGCTGTCGCTGACGCTGGTCGCGTTCTCGACGATGGTCTTGCTGTCGGGATTTGCGGTGGGTACGGTGTCGTCGATGGTGATCGCCAATGAGGTCACGACAGCCGCGCCGCTCGCATAGCTCGCCCTGAGGGCGACGCGGTCGATGACCGGCCCGCCGCCGTGGTCCTGGCTGAGGCCCGCAGGATCGTAGCCGTAGCTGACGATACCGGACGTGCCGTTGTAGCCGCTGATCGTCAAGGTGCCTTCGGCAGTCGCGATCGCGACCGGCGTCGTGTTGCTGGCCGTCAATTGCGCCAGCGTGACATCGGTCGTTCCGACCGTGATCCTCGTCAGCCCGACAAGGTTGGTGATGGTGAAGCTGCGGCCGGTCAGCGTCGACGATTCGACCACCGTCTGTGCCCTGGCATCGATCGCGCTGACCTTGGTTTCCCGGGTCGTGCTCTTCGGTTCGATCGGGTCGCCGGTCGGCGGATCGCCGGCCATGGTGGCGGTGTTGCTGATGATGAAGTTGTCATCGGTCAGCGCCTGGTTGATGTCGCCACGCACCTGCACCCGGTATTTGACGACGATCTGGTGCCCGCGCTGCAGGCCCTGCGTTCCGGCGGTTCCGGCATCGGTATCGGTCAGCGTATAGCCCGCACCGTCGAGGGGGAAGGTGTTGGCAGTTCCGTCCAGGTCACTGTTGAACAGCAGCACGTTGCCATCCGCGTCGAGCACCGTCAGGTTCGCGCTGTTGGCGATGTACGCGGCGCTGTCGCTCGGTGTGAGCGCATCCTTGATGTTGACGTTGAACAGGTCGATCACAGCGCGATTCGCGATGGTGATCTTGTATTCGATCTGCTCGTTCAGTTCGATCAGCAGGTCGCCGTCACTGGTTCCGCCGCCGTAGGTGATCGGTGAGGCCTCGGCCGAGACCTTGCGGAACACATAGTCGGGGAAGGGCAGGACGGTGGTGCCCATGTCGAGATAGGGGGCAACGTCTGTGGCGACTGAAGGATCTTCGCCCCACGCCGCGGTGATCAGCGTGCCGTCGACGGTGTAGACGGTCAGACCGGTCTGGTCCTTGTCCGACGTATCGGACACGCGATAGGACTCGAGTGTCAGGACCGCGAACCGGGTGGTGTCGGCATCGACCACCTCGCCGACGAGCAGGTTGCCATCGGAGCGCATGACCTGCACGGTCGTGCTGTCGACATGCAGCCAGGTGTCGGCGGCGCTCGTCACCCAGACCGGACTGCCGTTGAGCGGCGCGGAGGAGGGCGGGGTGCTGCTGCTGCCCGGTCCCCAGGCGACGACGAACCGGTCGGTGAGGTAGCTCTCCGGGACCAGGGAGTAGCTCCAGTCGTGCGTGTTGCTGGAGTTGCCGGAGTCGATGGTTCCGACGGCGTAGAACCTGGATCCGTCCTTGGTGTAGAAATGCGCCGCCGATGCCGGCATCTGGATGGCGTTCGTCGACCGCGGATTGACGACGATGGAATTGCCGGTGCTCGACTTGGTGTCGTAGAACACCGTGATCGCCGACGCATTGGCGTTGTGGAGGAAGACGTGCGCCGGGGCGTTGACCGCTTCCACGGTGGCAACCGGCGCGTAGTAGCTGGTCGCCCACTGCTCGAGCGGCGAGATCCCGAACCAGCGGTTTTCCGACTGCCCCACATCGCCGGCGATCACATAGACGCCGATGCCCTTGTCGGCGGTCACGCGGGCGCCGGCATTGATGGCGCCCGCGTCGACCAGCGCGGCCTCGCCCTGGTTCAGCGTCAGGGTCTGGTCGATGCTTCCGTTGCCGTCCTTGTCGATCTGAACCGTCGTGCCGTTCTCGAACGCCATGACGTGGATCGAGGTGTATTCGAACAGCGTCGCGTTGCTGCCAGCCAGGCTGCTGACGTTCTCGCCGATCGGCAGCACATAGGTCTTGCCGGCATTGCCGACGTCGATCAGGTTGACCGCACCGGCGACGATCGTTCCGACGCCCTGGTTCCAGCCGGCGCGGGTGACGGCAATCGCCTTGCTGCTGCCGATCTTGTCGCGACCGTCGTAGTCGATGGTGTTCGGAGAACCGATCGGAACCGTATTTCTCAGCAGGATGGTCTGGCCGGCATTCAGCAGGTCGTTGGTGATGCCCGGGGCAACGCCGTTGGACAGGTCGCCATCGCCCCAGATCCGGGTCGAAGCCTGCAGCGGATTTCTCAGGTCGATCTCGTAGCCGTCTTCCCAGTGGTCGTAGACGATCACCGTGTTGTTGCTGGTCGCGGTGATCGAGATGATCGTCTCGACATTGGTATTGGCGCGAGTGGAGAAAATGGTGGTGAGCGCTGTATTGAGCTGCGCCTCGGGCAGCGGGACGAAGGTCACCTGCGCGATGTTGTACGGTGCGGCCTGCTCCACCGTCATCCGCTGGCCGTCGATCTCGAGGCTGAGTTCGTCGCCCTGACCGAGCGCCTGCAGATTCGCGTCGCCATGCAGGAGCAGACCCGCAAAGGCATGCCCTTCGTCCCCCGGGCTGTCGACACCCTGGTTCAGGCGGTGGTCGAAGTCATGCCCGATCTCCTCCAGCAGAACCGCCTGTACCGACTCGACGCTGGCGCCGGCCATCCAGTCACCGTTGACATAGACGGTCGGATGACTGTCCGTCCCGCTCGGGCTGTAGGCGCCCCAGGCGCCTGCCAGTTCGGCGCCGCTGCGCACCTCGAGCCGGATGCCGTACCGGCCGTCGAGGACGTCGTGGCGCAAGGCCGCTGCGTTGTCCAGCCAGGCCGCACTGCCGGCGGTGGCGCTGAATGGGATGGCGGCCTGCGCGAGGTAGTCGTCGCGCGCGAACCAGTCGATCAACCTGTCCTGGACCAGACGACCTGCGGCGGCGACCAGATCGGAATGGGCCAGTACACCGGCTCCAGGCTCGAACAGTCCGCTCTGGCGTTCGGCCGGCTGCGCGGCGGCCGCGGGCGTGATGGTCTCGAACGGTGCACGTGCGATCTCGGCAAATGCCGGCGCCGCGGTTTCGGTCACGGCGTCGACCGCCGCGCCATCGAACATCAGCCGCTGCTCGAGGCGCATCAGGCTCGGCCCGCCCCGCTTCAATCGGTTGCGGGCACTGGTCGGGGTCGGTTTGTCGGACATTCCAGCCATCTCACTTCGATTTGTTGTTGACGGCGGGTGACAGCTGGACGCGGCCGCTCATGCCGGCGACGAGCTCCGGGTAGCGTCCGTCGATGGTCGCCATCGCCTTCACCGACTGGCTGACCGGGTCTGCCCGTGCGGCGATCCGCAAGATCCTGGCCGGATACGATTTGCCGGTATCCTCGATCAGCACGGTGAAGCGGTGACCGGTGTTGAGCCACGTCAGCCAGCGCGACGGGACGATGAATTCCAGTTCGAGTTCGGAGTCGTCGAGGATCTCCAGCATCGCCTGGCCGGCCTGCACGAACTGCTGTTCGCGGGCCTTCTGCTCGCCAGCCCGGCCACTGAACGGCGCGGTGATGCGGCAGCGGTCGAGGGTGGCCCGCAGGTAGGCCGCGTCGGCCTTGGCCTTCATCACCTCGGTCTCGCTGTTCTTCAGTTCCACCAGGCCGACGGCATTGAGCTCGGCGAGGCGGCGGTTACCGCCGAAGGTGTTCTCGGCTGCGGCCAGCTGCGCACGCGCCTTGTCGAGTTGCGCGGTCTGCAGTGCGCAGTCGAACTGGATCAGCAGCTGGCCTGCCTTGAAGCGTTCACCTTCCTTGACCGTGATGCGCTCGATCTTGGCGCCGAGTTCGGCCGACAGGGTGGTGTAGCGCTTCGGCGAAAGTTGTGCCCGCATCTCCAGGCGGTCGACGGCATAGGGCTCGGATGCGCTGGCGGGCGCGGCCGTCGCCGACGCGCAAACGGACAGGGTCCAGGCCAGCAGGCCGATTCGAAGCAGTGCCATCACCGGACGCGCTCCTCGGTGATCTTCCAGTCGCCGTTTTCCAGCGCCAGGGTCAGCTGCTTGCGGTCGACCAGCGTGCCTGTCCTGGCCGATGAATAGCGTTGCTCGAAGGCCGCCCTGGCTGCCTTGCCGTCGCGGGTGATCACCAGGTCGGCCAGCTCGATCCGGATGTTCGCGTTGTCTGTCAGGCGGGCGCTGCGCAGGGCTTCCCAGGCCGGCCGGGGTCGGTCATCGGCGGGTCGGAAGTCGCTCGAATAGGCAGCCAGGTAGCGGCTCACGTCAGCGCTTTGCCATGCGTCGCGCCAGCGGTTGATCGCCTCCGTGATCGCGGCGTCGGTGTTCACCGCCGGAGCTGCCGGAGCCGCCGGCGCCAATGCCGCGGCAGCCGGGCTGGTGACGGCAGCCGGCATCTGCAGCACCGGTTCCGGGCCGAACTTCAGGATCCGGCCCAGATCCTCGCGCACCAGGGTGACCAGCGTGGTCAGGTCCATCTGCTCGAGGTCGCCGATCGTCGGCTCCAGGCCCACGCTCGCCTGGATCCGACTGGCGGCCTCGTGCACCTTGGCCATGGCCTGGTAGCGGCGCACGTCGCTCAGGATCGAGGTGACCGCTGCCGAGATGCGCGTCAACTCACCCGCCATCTGGCTTTTCTGCTGGCCGGCGGCAAACTGCGCCAGCCGGTTGTCGACCTGGTAGATGTCGCTCGCGCGGACATACTGCCGCAGGGCGTCGTCGTACTGCTGGCGGGCCAGGTGGACCTGGGTCAGCACGCCCATCTGGAGCGCCATCCGCCGCGCCTGCGCGAGCTGCACGCCCGCCTTGGCGGCTCTCATGCGGCTCGGTGCGGCGAGGACGCCGAGCAGGTTGTGGCTGACCCGCAGCCCGGCATCCGCCCAGCTGTTGCTGACCAGGAACCGGTCGCTGTCGTAGTGCAGCCCCGAGACGAACGACAGGTTGGGCAGCAGCTTCAACAGCGCGCGGCGGGTCTCGAGCGCGGCGATGCGTGCGTCGTAGTGCTTTTCACGCAGGTCGGCGTTGTGGGCCAGGGCCAGCTCTTCCATGTCCGGCGCCGACACATCGAGTGGCAGCGGTTGACCCCAGGCCGGCTCGGCCAGCCTGACGCGCTCTCCGGGGGCGGCGCCGATCAGGCCGGCCAGCTCGATGTGGGCCATCGCCAGTTCGCGGTCGACGTTCTCCAGCAGGCGCAGGTTCTCGAGCAGGTTGCGCTGGTAACGCAGCGCGGCGTCAGGCGACATCACCATCTCGCCGGACACGGTGCGCGAGACCTGCAGGGCGGCTTCGGCCTGCTTGATCGTCGTCTGCACCAGGGTTCCCAGCTTGTCCGCTGCGGCGGCCCGCCAGTAGAGCGTGCGGACGTTCTGGATCAGGGTGTGCATGGCGCGCCGTCGGCGCTCGGTCGCGATCAGCACCCGGTCGGCGCTCTCCTTGGCGTTGTAGTACCCGACGCCGAAATCGAGGATGTTCCAGTGGAAGGCGAGGTCGGCCGTGCGGTGCTCGCGCTCGCTCGAGACGTACTGGTTGTTGATGACGTTGCCGTTCTGGTCCTCCGAACGGCGCACGTTGTCGCGATCGCGCCAGGCGTAGCCGGCGTCGGCCAGCAGGCGCGGCATCATGTCGAAGCGGCCGGCCTCGAGAAGGCCGGTCGCCTGCGCCTGCTCCAGCATCTTCACCCGGTGGTCGAGGTTGTATTTGAGCGTGCGGGCGATCGCATCTTCCAGCGTCAGCGTGCCCTGGACCGATGGAACGATCTGCCGGATGGCCTCGCGGTCGGCGTTGTTCACGGCGGCGAGCTGCTGCGTGGTCAGGGGCCTGGGTGTGACCGCACATCCGCTCGCGAACAGGAGGATCGACACGGCTGCGCCAGTGCCGGCCAGGCGGGCGGGCGCCTTTGCGGCCCGAAGGCCGTGTAGCGGGTTTTGCATGGGTACTGCCTTTCGAGGTCTCGCAAGGAGGCGAGACCATGCCCGCCAGGGCATGCTCGCTCATGCGATACGTTAACCAGCGACCTCGTCGGGCGAACGCTCGGAAAAGGCGGCAGATTCGGGCGCTTGCCGGCCGATTCACCGCGCTGCCGGGCGACCGGGAGTGCGGTGCCGCGTGTGCGCAGACGCCGGTGCAGGCGCCGCGCGCTGCCGAGCGCGACCGACCTGCAGCGCCGCGGGCTACAGCGCGATGGTCGAGATCGTCGGCACCGCGGCGATCACCGCCACGCCGGCCAGCAGCGCGAGCAGGTACGGCCAGATGGCAGCCATCACCTCGTCCGGCTTGGCTCCGCCGATGCGGCAGGCGACATAGAAGCCGACGCCGATCGGCGGCATCATCAGTCCGACGTTCATCGCGCACACGACGACCATCGCGTAGTGGACGTCGTTGATGCCGAGCTTCTTGGCGATCGGGAACATGATCGGTGCCAGCAGCAGCACGGCCGGCAGGCCCTCGAGCAGGCAGCCCAGGACGAGGAACACCACCACCGTGACGGCCATGAAGGTCATCCAGCCGCCCGGCAGCGACGTCAGCAGCTGCGACAGCTGCTGCACCACGCCGCTCTGGGTGATGGTCCACGCCATCGCCGACGCCGCGCCCAGGATCAGCAGGATCGCGCCGCTCAGCGCGGCGGTCTCGACCAGCATCGCATAGAGCCTGGCGCGGTCGATGCCGCCGTAGAGCAGCTGGCCGACCACCATGGCATACAGCACCGCGATCGTCGACACCTCGGTGGCGGTGGCGATGCCGCCGCCCACGATGCTGCGGATCAGGAAGGGCAGGATCAGTGCCGGCACGGCGATCAGCATCACCCGGCCGATCGTCTTCCACGGCGCCCGGCGAGCGCCGGCGGTGATCTCGTGGCGCGCCTTCCAGCGCGCCAGCAGCAGCAGTGCGACGAGCAGCACCATGGCGACGACGAAGCCCGACTGGAACAGGCCGGCGATCGACACACCCGCCACCGAGCCGAGCACGATCAGCACGATGCTCGGCGGCACCGTGTCGGCCATCGCGGCACCGGTGGCGAGCAGCGCGACCATTTCGCGGCGCTTGTTGCCGCGACGCTCCATCTCGGGAAACAGCGCCGGAGCGACCGTCGCCATGTCCGACACCTTGGACCCGGAAATGCCCGACACGATGAACAGCGAGCCGAGCAGCACGTACGACATGCCGGCCTTGACGTGGCCGAGCAGCGAGGCAAGAAAATCGACGATCGCCTTGCCCATGCCGGTGGCGTCGAGCACGCAGCCGAGCAGCACGAAGATCGGAACCGAGACCAGGATCAGGCTGGACATGCCCTCGTCCATGCGTCCGATGACGATCAGCAGCGGTACCTGGGTGGTGAACGCCAGGAAGCTCAGCGCACCGAGCCCGAAGCAGAAGGCGATCGGCACGCCGGCCACCAGGCACACGCTCACCACACCCACCAGGAAGATCGCGATGTTGGCGTGGCCGAGATCGGCCAATGCCGGCATCTGCCAGTAGCAGACGGCACCCAGGCGCCAGCACGATGCCGCGCCGACAGCGCGAGGTGGCGCGGCCTGCGCCGTCTTGCAGGCATAGGCCAGCACGATCAGCAGCATCGCCGCCAGCCCGAAGGCGATCGACGAGACGCGGAACGTGTTCGGGATGTTCAACGCCGGGGTGGTGATGAACCACTCCTCGACGGCGTAGGCATAGGCGTGCGGCAGCATCGCGGCCAGAAAGGTCGCAACCGCCACCAGGCCGAAGGCGCTGACGTGCTGGCGCACGCGCTCCGGCAGCTTCTCGAGCACCAGGGTGAGCCGCAGATGCTCGTTGCGGTACATCGCGATCGCGGTGCCGATCATCGTCAGCCAGATGAAGGCGAACGAGACCACCTCGTCGACCCAGACGATCGAGCGCGACAGGACATAGCGCGACAGCACGGCCGCCAGCAGCAGCGCGATGATGACGACCACCAGCGAGGCGGCCGTCACCTCGAGCGGCCGCATGAAGCGGGCCATCGCCCGGTCGATGCCGGTCTGCGCCGGCGCGGGAGGGTGCAGGTCGTGGTTGCCGAGCGTCGGCGGCGTCAGGGTGGCGCTCATGAAGGCCGGTGCTGCGCGGCAGCCCGCGTCAGCTCAGCTTGCCGGTGTAGCGTTCGAGGATGGCCCAGGCCTCGTCGCCGAACTTGCCCTTCCACTCGCCGTAGAAGCCGGCCTCGCGCAGCTTGGCGCGGAAGCTGTCGCTCTTCGGCTGGTTGAATGCCATGCCCTTGTCGGTCAGCGCCTTCTGCAGGTTGGCGTTGAGTGCCGCCACATCGGCACGCTGCTTCATGCCGGCGGCGTCGATGTTGCGGGCAACGATCGTGCGCAGCTCCGGCGGCAGGCGTTCCCACGAGCGGCGGTTGGCGAGGAACCAGAAGCCATCCCACATGTGGTTGGTGACCGACACATACTTCTGCACCTCGTACAGCTTGGCGGTGTCGATGATGGCGAGCGGATTTTCCTGCCCGTCGACCACCTTGGTCTGCAGCGCCGAGTAGACCTCGGCGAAGTTGATCGAGGCCGGTGCGGCGTCGAAGGCCTTGAACATCGAGGTCCACAACGGCGATACCGGCACCCGGATCTTGAAGCCCTTCAGATCTTCGGCCGAGTTGATCGGGCGCGTCGACGAGGTGACCTGACGGAATCCGTTGTCCCAGATCCGCTCCATCGGCACCAGGCCGGCCTTGCTGATCTGGCCGCGCACATGCGCCCCGAGGTCGCCGTCGAGCGCCTTCCAGACCGCGTCGTAATCGGAAAAGGCGAAGCCGATGCCGGTGATGGCCGCGCCCGGCACCAGTGTCGAGAGGATCAGCCCGGACAGCGTGAAGAAGTCGATTCCGCCGGCGCGCAGCTGGCTCAGCATGTCGGTGTCCGATCCGAGCTGACCGGCCGGGAAGACCTGGATCTCGACCCGGCCCTTGGTCTCGGCCAGGATCGCCTCGGCCATCTCCTTGGCACGCGTGTTCATCGGGTGCGCGAGCGGCAGGTTGTTGGCGTATTTGAGGGTGAACTCGGCCTTCTGTGCCAAGGCAGTGCGCAGCGGGCTGGCCAGCACCGTGGCGATGGTTGCGCTGCGCAGGACGGTACGACGGGAAATGCTCATGCGGTCTGTCTCCTTCTGGTGATCCGGCTCGGGTGCCGGTGGGGTTTGGCAGGGATGCGGCTGGGTTCAGCCGGGCAGCTCGCCGCGTTCGACGAGGCGGGTGCGGATGTCCTTCTTCGTGACCTTGCCGTAACCGGACTTCGGCAGGGCATCCCAGAAGAAGAAGTGGCGCGGCCAGCGGTACCGGGCGCAGCGGCCGTCGAGGTGCGCCAGCAGCGCCTCGGCTGTCAGGCCGTGCCGGCTCGCGACGACGACCGCCACCCCGACCTCGCCCCATTTGGCGTCGGGCACGCCCAGGACCGCGACCTCGGCGACGTCCGGGTGCGTCAGCAGCACCTCCTCGACCTCGCGCGGATAGACGTTGGAACCGCCCGAGATGTACATGTCCGACTCACGGCCGGTGATGTAGAGCAGCCCGCGCGCATCCAGGCGCCCGAGGTCGCCGGTGTGGAACCAGCCGCCGCGCAAGGCCTTCTCGGTCGCCTCGGGGTTGTTGAAGTAACCGGCAAAGACGGCCGGGCCGCGGCAGCAGATCTCGCCGACGTTGCCGGTGGGCACCGGCTGCAGGTCGCTGTCGAGGATGGCGATCTGCATGCCGGTGCGCGGCCGACCGCACGACCCGACATGGGCATTCGGGTCTGCATCGTCGATCGCATGCATCGACGGCGGCAGCACGGTGATGCAGCCGGTCACCTCGCCGAGCCCGAAGTACTGCACCAGCACCGGCCCCAGCTTCTGCAGCGCCCGCTTCTGGTCGGCGCGGTACATCGGCGCACCGGCATAGATCACGTAGCGCAGGGAACTGTGGTCGTGGCGATCGACGGCCGGATCCTCGACCAGCATCTTGACGATGGTCGGCACGGTGAAGACGTTGCTCACCCGGTGCTGCTCGACCAGCTGCCAGAACAGCTCGGGATCGAGGCGGTCGGACGGCAGCAGCACGGTCGGCGCGCCGCGCGCGACGTTGAGCAGAGCGTGGATGCCGGCGCCGTGCGACAGCGGCGCGACGGCGATCGAGCAGTCGTTCTCGTCGGTGCCCGGGATCAGGTCGGCCAGGTGGTTGGTCACCACGAAGGCCAGCTGCCCGTGGGTCAGCATCGCTGCCTTCGGACGCCCGGTGGTGCCGGAGGTGTAGAAGTACCAGAGCGGGGTGTCGGCATCGACCTCGGCCATCCGCGTCGGCGTGCCCAGGTGTCCGGTGACCAGGGCCTCGTAGCCGATCTCGCCGGCGCGCGGTGGGCCGATCGTGACGACCTGGCGCAGGTGGGAAGACGCTGCCCGGACCGCATCCACATGGGCGGCAAACCCGTCTTCGGCCAGCATCACGACCGCCTCGCTCGAGCTGCCGAGGTAGGCGATCTCCGGCGGCGTCAATCGGAAATTGGTCGGCACCCAGACCGCGCCCATCCGGAACGCCGCCCAGCGCTCTCGAACAGCGCGAGGCTGTTGCGCGACTGGACGAGCAACTTGTCGCCGGCCTGCATGCCCAGCGAGCGCAGGCCCTCGACCAGCGCATCGACCCGGGCGTCGATCTCGTGCCAGCTCCAGCGGCGCTCGCCCTGGATCAGACCGGGCCGGTCCGGAAACAGCGCCGCGGTCTGCGCCAGCAGCACCGACAGGTTGGCGCACTGGGCCGGGTTCACGCCGCCTCCAGCACGCTCAGGTAGTTGGCGACCGAGGCGCCCCCCATGTTGAACACCGCGCCGACACGCGGATTGCCGAGTCTGCATCTCGCCTGCGCTGCCGCTGAGCTGCATCGCGGCCATCACGTGCTGCGACACGCCGGTGGCGCCGATGGGGTGTCCGCGCGACTTCAACCCGCCGGACAGGTTGACCGGCAGCTTGCCGTCGCGCCGCGTCACGCCGTCGAGGATGACGCGCGCGCCCTGACCGTGCGGCGCCAGACCCATCGCCTCGTATTCGAGCAGCTCGGCGACGGTGAAGCAGTCGTGCGTCTCGACGAAGCCGAGGTCGCCGAGCGACACCTGCGCCGCCTCGAGTCCGCGCTGCCAGGCGAGGGCTGCGCCCTCGAAGCGGGTCGGGTCGCGGCGCGACAGCGGCAGGTACTCGTTGACCTGGGTGCGCGAGCGCCAGCGCACCGGTGTCACGTTGGCATTGCCGTTCGGTTCGTGCCGATATGCACCAGCGCTGCGGCGCCATCCGATACCAGCGAACAGTCGGATCGCTTGAGCGGGCCGGCGACGAACGGATTCTTGTCGGACGGGTGGCGGCAGAAGTCGAAACCGAGGTCGCGCCGCATGTGGGCATACGGGTTGCGGACGCCGTTGGTGTGGTTCTTGGCGGCAATCGAGGCGAGCGCATCGCTCTGGTCGCCGAAGCGCTCGAAATAGCTGGCGGCGATCTGGCCGAAGACGCCGGCGAAACCGGCCGGTGTGGTGCCTTCCTCCTTCACGTAAGAGCAGCGCAGCAGCGTTTCGCGCGATCTTCGGCCCGGACACCGCATTCATGATCTCGAAGCCGACCACCAGGGCATGCCGGACGCGACCGGCCTGCACCGCATCGAGCGCGGCCCAGATCGCCGACGAACCGGTCGCGCAGGCGTTCTCGGTTCGCATGGCCGGCACGTGGCGGAATTCGGGAACCGCGAGCGCGACCAGCGCCGCGGTGAAGTCCTGCGGCATGAAGCCGCCGTTGAAATGCCCGACGAAGATGCCGTCGATGTCGCCGGCCTCGAGGCCGGCGGTCTGCAACGCCGGCTCGACCGCGTCGCGGATCAGTTGTTCGGCATCGACCGCGTCGAGCTTGCCGAATGGCGTGTGGCCCCAGCCGATGATGAAGGGTTGGTTCATGAGAGTCTCCTTGCGGGCGTGGATGAGAGTCAGGTCTGCGCCTGGTCGGCTGTGCCGGCTTGCCGGCGCAGCGTCGGCAGGCCGACCCCGGCCGCATCGAAGCCGCCATCGACCGCAATCACCTGACCATTGATGAAGCTTGCCGCATCGCTGCACAGGAATCCGACCGTGTTGGCCATCTCGTCGGTGGTTCCGTAGCGGTTGAGCGGGATCGCGTCGAAGTAGTCGGAGCGGATCGCCACGCTGTGCACCAGCTTGGCCATCTCGGTCTCGACCGGTCCGGGGGCGATCACGTTGACGCGCACACCGACATTGCCGAGCTCGACGGCGTACTGTTTGGTGAGGTGGATCAGCGCCGCCTTGCTGGTGCCGTAAGCCACCCGCAGCGTGCTTGCGCGCAGCCCGGATATCGACGCCACGTTGACGATCGAGCCACCGCCACCCTGCGCGATCAGCGCGCCGAATGCCTGCGTGCACAGGAAGGCGCCGTCGAGGTTGGTCGCCATCACGCTGCGCCAGTCGTCGAAGCTCGTCTCCAGCGCCGGCTTGAAGACGGCGACGCCGGCGTTGTTGACGAGTGAGCTGACCCGACCGAAGCGGGCCATCACCTCGGCGGCGGCGCGCTCGACCTGGGCCGGATCGGAGACGTCACAGGGGATGCCGAGCACATCGTCGGCGCGCCCGAGTTCGGTGACGGTGCGGTCGAGGGTCGCCGCGTCACGGTCGAGCAGGACGACCCGGCAGTCGTGGCGCAGAAACCATTCGCCGATCGCACGGCCGATGCCACGGGCGCCGCCGGTGACGACCGCCACGCGCTGGATTGCAGAACTGTTCATGGTGAGGATCCGGGTTCGAAGAGGGGGAGCGGAGGGTCGGCTCGCCTTGCCGAGGACGAGTCGCGCCGGTTGAATGATTTTTCGGGTAGACCAGCGATGGTTGCCACAGGCCCGCTCGGATCGGGCCGCGGCAGGCACAAGCTCAGCCAGTCGAGGTCGCCGTCGGACAGCGTCGTCGACGCGCTGGATGCACCGACGCCGACCAGCGCCCCGCGCCCGGCCTGACGCGGGCCGGGGTGCGCGATCCTGCGCGGGCGCGGCAGTTCTGGCAGGGCGTCGGACAAGGTGGCTCCGGTCGGGTCGATGCGTCTGGTGCTGCACGCGCCGGACGATGACCCACGGCGCATGCCGGGTGCCAGCGCAACCGGGCCGTCGGTCCAGCATGTCTACAGGTGCCGAATGATCTCAGGTCGCGTCGGCCAGATCCATTGGGTATCATCGATTGAGTGTCGAAGTCGGTCCATGATGTGGACCGCTGCATCGGGGTATTCATCAATGGCGCAGCCGGATACCGGAGTGGGACAGGAAACGGCGGGCGCCCAGACGCTGCGCCGGGGGCTCGCCATCCTGAAACTGCTGGCCCGTTATCAGACCAGCGGACTCGGCGTCAGCGACATCGCACGCAAGGTCGGCCTCAACAAGGCGACCACCGTCCGTCTGACGCGCACCTTGATGGACGAGCAGTTCGTGGCACAGGACCCGGTGACGCGCAGCTACCGGCTCGGACCCGAGACCTTTGCCATCGGCCTGGCGGCCGAGCCGAGCTATGCGCTGCAGCGCGTCGTCGCGCCGGCGCTGCGCTCGCTTGCACTCGAGACCGGCGACTGGGTGTTCTTCATGATCCGCCAGGGCTACGAGGCGATCTGCCTGTCGCGCGAGAGCGGCGACATCCGGTATCCGCCGGCCTCGCTGCGCGTCGGCGATCGGCATCCGCTGGGCGTCAGCACCGGCGGTCTCGCCATGCTGGCGGCGTTGCCGGATGCCGAGCTCGAACTGGTGCTCGAGATCAACGCGCCGCTGATCGCACGCAGGTATCCGCAGCTGCCGATGCCGACCATCCGGCAGTTGGTGCAGGAGACGCGCGAGAAAGGCTACACGGTGATTCCCGGCATCCAGGTAGCGGGCTACTGGGGCATCGGTGTGCCGCTGATCGAGGCCGACGGGCAACCGGTCGCGGCGATCGTGCTGGTGGCCAATGCGCACCGCCTGAACCTGCCGCGCCAGGTCGTCATCGGCGAACGCCTGAACCGGCTGAGCCGGGAGCTGATGAGCCGCGCCGGTCGGGAGGCAGCGGCCTGAGGCAGGGCCGCGGAGACAGCGAGGCCGCGTCACGTCACGTCACGTCACGGCCGGACCGCAGGCGTCTCGATCGGCATGCCGGCAGCGCGTTGTGCCAGGAACAGTTCCAGCGCGGTCAGCTCGTCGCTGTCGTAGCCGAAAGGCTCGGCGCGCACCGCGCTCATGCAGCCGCGCAGCCGCCGCTGCAGCGAGCCCATGCCCTGCCATTCGAGGCGATAGATCGGATAGCCGGTCGGATGGGCCTGCGGGATCGTGCTGCCGGCCAGACGCCGGCCGGCGCTTCGTCGTGGCACTGCGCGCACGAAAAATCGAGCTGCCCGATGCGGGTCCGGTACAGCCGTTCGCCGGTGGCGCGGGCGGCAGCGAGGCGTGGATCGGCGGGGGGCGCGATCGGCAGGCCGCGCGACTAGCCAGCCGAGCCACGCGTGACAGCGCGAGCAGGTCGTCGCTTTCCGGTGCCAGTGCAGGGCGCTCGAGGTGGCGCACGCGGCACAGGTTGATGCGCGCCGGCCAGCGTCACCGGCTTGCCGAGCTGCGCATCGAACGCAGGGTAGCGCGTGGCCACCGCGGCCAGCGCCGTTCCGTCATGACAGCGCGCGCAATCGGCGGCGAAGCGCGCTTCGCCGTCCTTCAGCCACAGCCAGGCCGGATTCTGCGTGTCGTCGCGCTGCAGCGCCTGCACGGCCGGGCGTCATGTCGTCGAAACCGGAGCGGCGCGGTTGCGGCGTGCCGGCCGGCAGCTGCACCGGTTGCGCGATGCTGCCGGCAATGCCGGCGCCGAGCAGCAGCGCCACGGCACGCCGCCATGGGCGCCGCCTCACAGCGGCGCCCCGCCCGGGTCGGCTGCAAGCGGCGGGCACGGCGTCATGTCACCTCGAGCCGTGCGCTGTCGGTGTGGCGAAACCGTTGTCGCCGCGCCATTCGACGCGCAGCGTACCGCTGCGGGTGGCCCGCAGGAAGAAGCCGAGCGTCGGATTGGCGGCGATGGCCGGATGAAGCTCGGCGGCGAAGACCGGTTCGCCCTCGAAGCGACATTCGACCCGCCGGATGATGTCGCGCGGCAGGCGCTCGCCGAAGGCGCTGGCGCGGTAGCCGGTCTCCATCGGATGCTGAACCAGCACCCGCACGGCGACGATCTCGCCGACGCGCGCGCTGGCGTGGCAGGTGGATGACTGAACGGGTCATTGCCTCATCCCCCTTCGATGCAGGCGGCGAGCGTCACGACGACGTCGACCCGGTGTTGCCAGAAGCTGCCGTCGTTCAGCTGGGCGATGCGCAACCACGGTCTGCGTCGTCGCCAGACGGATCCGCGTGCCGACCTCGGCTCGCCCATTGGCGGGCGACAGCTCGAAGATGCCAATGTCGGGCAGCGGGTTGCGGGCGTTGAACAGGCCGATGCGCTGCACGTGCGACGCGGCGCTCATCGGGCTGTCCACGCTGATGGTGACCGGTACCGCATGACCGTTCTCGACCAGTTCGGCGATCTGCAGCCTGACGCGTCCGTTGCGCGGCGCTGCTGCCGCCGGTGAAGGCGCGGATCGCCTCCTGCAAGCGATTCCGGCGTGGCCGCGGCTGGCGCGCTGCGCAGCAGCAGCATGCTGCCGGCGGCTACGGCGGCCGCCTGCTGCAGCAGCAGACGCCGGCGTGGCGCGGGAGAGTGGATGGATGGGTTCATCTGAGGGTCTGCAGGAAGGCGATCACATCCTCGATCTCGCCGGCACCGAGGATCGGCTGGCCGCGCCAGGCGGACCCGACCCGATTGCCGACCCTCGATGGCATGAAAGGCCGGCATCAGGCTGGCCGGATTGAGGCGCCGTGCGTCGACCAGGCGGGCCCGCAGCTGCGCTTCGCTCCAGCGCAGACCGACACCGGCCAGGTCGGTCGACAGGTTGCCCGGGCTCGGTTCTTCCGGGAAGGGGCCGCGATGGCACAGCAGGCACAGCCCGCGCTGGCGGTCGGTGACGATGGTGCGTCCGCGTGCCGCGTCACCGGGGGTGGCAGTCAGCCGCGCCGGGATGGTGTCCCCGACCCAGGTGATCGGCGCGGCCGTCGCCACCGATGGCGCGGCCAGCGCGGCCTGCGCGGCCAGCGCCACGGCGAGCCCGAACCCGAGCCTTGCCTCGGCCGATTTCCTCCGCACCGGTGGACTGCCCGCTCAGGCCTTGAGGCTGTTCGCCTTCAACGGCAGATCGCGGATGCGCTTGCCGGTGGCGGCGAAGATCGCATTCAGCACCGCCGGCGCGGCCACCGCGATCGTCGGCTCGCCGACGCCGCCCCAGAAGCCGCCCGACGGCATCACGATCGTCTCGACCTTGGGCATCGCGTCGATCTTCATCGGTGGGTAGGTGTCGAAATTCTTCTGCTCGATGCGGCCGTCCTTGACGGTGCACGCGCCGTACAGCGCCGCGCTCAGGCCGTAGACGAACGAGCCTTCGACCTGGGCCTCGATCTGCTGCGGATTGACAGCATGCCCCGGGTCGGTTGCCGCGACGATGCGGTGCACCTTGAGCGCACCGTCCGGGCTGACCGAGACCTCGGCGCAGGCTGCAACATAGCTGCCGAAGCCGTGCGTCTGCGCCAGTCCGCGGTAGACCTTCTGGCCGTTGACATCGGGCGCAGGACGGCCCCAGCCGGCGCGTTCGGCCGCCGCGTTCAGCACCGCCAGATGCAACGGATGCCTGGCCATCAGCTTGCGCCGCAGCGCGAGCGGGTCCTGGCCGGTGGCATGGGCGATCTCGTCGAGGAAGCACTCGAGGTAGATCGCATTCTGGTTCAGGTTGACGCCGCGCCAGAAACCGGGCGGGACGTGCGGGTTGCGCATCGCGTGGTCGACCAGCAGGTTCGGGATCGTGTAGCCGATCATCGCCTCGCCGCCGCCGTCGTTCAGTCCCTGGAAGACAAGCGGATCCTTGCCGTCGCGGATGTTCTGCGGAAAGATCGCCGCCACGATCGACTGGCCCGAGATGCGCATGTGCAGCCCGGTCAGTTCCCCCTTGGCATCGAGTCCGGCGCTGAGCTTGCACTGGGTGATCGGGTGATACAGCCCGTGCGTCATGTCCTCCTCGCGCGTCCACAGCAGCTTGACCGGTGTGCCGGGCACCGCCTTGGCGATCGCCACCGCCTGGCGCACCCAGTCGTGCACCGCGCCGCGCCGGCCGAAGCCGCCGCCGAGGTGGATCTTGTAGACGTCGCACTGCGACGGCGGCAGGCCGGCCGCCTCGGCGGTGGCGGCCAGCGCGGCTTCGCCATTCTGCGTCGGGGTCCACACCTCGCAACGCGCTTCGGCTCCGTTGGCGGCCGGCATGAAACGCGCGGTCGCGTTCATCGGCTCCATCGTGGCGTGGTTCTGGAACGGGTAGGCATAGACCGCGTCGATGCGGCGCGCCGCGCCCGCCAGTGCTGCCTTCGCATCGCCCTGCGCATTGCCGACCGCCGCCTGCTCGGCGTCCAGTCCGCCCTTGAGCATGGCGTCGATGTCGGCCTGCTGGACCTTGGCATGCGGTCCGAGATCCCATTCGATCGGCAGTGCGTCGAGCGCCTTCTTGGCCCGCCACCAGGTATCGGCGACGACCGCGACGGCGTCGTCGCCGACCCGCACCACATGCCTGACGCCGCGCAGACCGCTGACCTTGCCGGCGTCGAAGCTCACCAGCTTGCCGCCGAAGACCGGACAGGCCACGATGGCCGCATTCAGCATCCCTGGCAGGGTCAGGTCGGCGCCGTAGATCTGGCGGCCGTTGGTCTTGTCGACGGTATCCAGGCGTGCCAGACGGTGCCCGGCCAGCGTCCAGTCCTTGGCGGTCCTTCAGCGTCACCTCGGTCGGCGGGGTCAGCGCGGCGGCCGCGGCGGCCACCTTGCCGAAGCTGGTGCTGCGACCCGATCCGGCGTGGCTGATCATGCCGTTGCGCACCGTGCATTCGGCAGCCGGCACCTTCCAGCCGTCGGCCGCCGCCTGCACCAGCATCATGCGCGCCGCGGCGCCGCCCTTGCGCACGTACTCGTGCGATTCACGGATGCCGCGGCTGCCGCCGGTCGAGTAGCTGCCCCAGGCACGCTTGCGCGCCAGGTTTTCGCCTGGCGTCGGATACTCGGTCGTGACACGCGACCAGTCGCAGCCGAGTTCCTCGGCCACCAGCTGCGCCAGCCCGGTCAGCGTGCCCTGGCCCATCTCCGAGCGGGCGATGCGGATGATCACGCGCTCGTCCGGCTGGACCACGACCCAGGCGTTGATCTCCGGGCCACTGCCCGAAGTCGGCGTCTTGCCGGACACCGGCGCCGATTTCGACCAGTCGGAGTGGCCGTCGCGCGTGGCCGCGGCGGCTGACGAGCGGGAAGCCGATCACCAGCGACCCGGCGGCGGCACTGCCGATGAATCCACGGCGTGTCAGGTGCAGGCTCATGTGGCGCTCCTGACGATGTGGACGATGTCGATGCCGGCGGTGCGGGTGGTCCCGCCGGCGGCCTGCTTGATGGCGGTGCGCACGCGGTTGTAGGTGCCGCAGCGGCAGATGTTGGTGATCGCGGCATCGATGTCGGCGTCGCTCGGCTGCGGCTTGTCCTTCAGCAGCGCGGCGGCGGCCATGATCATGCCGCTCTGGCAGTAGCCGCATTGCGGCACGTCGTTGGCGACCCAGGCCTTCTGCAGCGGATGGTCGGCGTTCGGCGCCAGGCCTTCGATGGTGACGATCTTCTGCGTCGGCTGGATCGACGACACCGGCATCACGCAGCTGCGCAGTGGCGCGCCGTCGAGGTGGACGGTGCAGGCGCCGCAGGCGGCGATGCCGCAGCCGTATTTGGTTCCGGTCAGCCCGAGCTGCTCGCGCAGCACCCACAGCAGCGGGGTGTCGGGTTCGGCATCGTGCTCGCGCACCTGCCCGTTGACGTTCAGTTGCGCCATCGCCTGCCTTTTCTTGAGTTGTCTGCGGAAGCGGCGATGATGCAGGCGCCGGATGCCTTAACGTTTTGCTCGGGTATTGTCTTGGACAGGCTTGCGCGCTTTTGAAGGCGTCGATGGTTCAACCAAGCGCTTCAGAACTTCTGCGGCCGCAGGACGTCGACATCGGCAAGGTACATCACCATCGAATAGTCGTCGTAGTAGCGCTCGCGCATCGCCTGGCTGATGGCCATGGCGGTGGGCTCGTCGCACAGGATCTCGATGCGGATGTTTGCATTCGGACCCCAGGTCGCATCGCGTCGGCCGCGGCTGCCCTTGCCGCGTGCATCGGTGATCGTGTAGCCGCGCGCGCCCAGGCTTTCGATCTCGCGCAGCAGCAGGTCCTCGATGGCCGCCTCGGTGACGATGGTCAGCAGCTTGCGGGTCGTCAGGTCCATGGCATTCATCCTCCGACAGGGTACAGGCTCTGGGCCACGCGGTGGTACAGGGGAATGCCCACGACCAGGTTGAACGGGAAGGTGATGCCCAGTGCTGCACCGATCGACAGCGCCGGATTCGCCTGCGGCACCGCAATCCGCATCGCCGCCGGTGCGGCGATGTACGACGCGCTCGCGTACAGGATGGCGAGCAGCGTGGTGCCACCGAGCGACAGGTCGAGCAGGCGACCGGTGGCCAGGCCGAGTGCGGCCGAGGCGATCGGCATCAGGATCGCAAAGCCGACCAGGAACAGACCGGCCCGCCGCAGGTCGTCGAAGCGGCGCGCGGCCACCAGCCCCATCTCGAGCAGGAAGAAGGCAAGCACGCCCTTGAACAGATCGAAGAAGACGCGGTCGAGCGGCTTGATGCCGTCCGACCCCGCCACCCAGCCGATCAACAGGCCGCCGAGCAGCAGCACCAGGCTCTTGCCGGCGAAGACCTCGTGCAGCAAGGGACCCCAGCGCACCCCGGGTTCGCCGCGGCGCGCCAGCAGCACCCCGATGACGAGCGCCGGAAATTCGAGCAGCACCAGGAACACGGTCATGTAGCCCTCGGCCGGCTGTCCGACGCCGATCAGGTAGGCGGTGCCGACCGCGAAGGTGACGACGCTGACCGAACCATAGTGCGCCGCCAGCGACCCGGCATCCGCACGCGGCAGGCGGCCGCCATGGAGCAGGATCGGAAAGGCGACCAGCGGGATCAGGGTGCCGGCCGCGACGGCGATCAGTGCCGGTCCGGCCACCTCGAGCAAGGGATAGCGCGCCAGTTCGACGCCGCCCTTCAGACCGATCGCGATCAACAGGAAGATGCTGAGCGACTCGTACAGCACGCCGGGAATCTTCAGATCCGAGCGGAGAAATCCGGCCAGCGCGCCAAGGACGAAGAACAGGATGACGGGTTCGAAGGGCATCAGGAGCAGGGGAGCGGGGCGTGCGCATCGGACGCGCCGGCATCGGCAGCAAGCGGTGCAGGCGGATGGCAGCGGCTGATTGTGAGGCAGCGTCCGGCCCACGCGGCGACGGAGGGCTCACCGATAGTGCCGTCGCCCATCCGATCGAACGGTTCAGCGTTCTCCCAGGTCGCCTTCCGGCTGGCTACCTGGATTCGGCGCTCGCCGCCTGGATGAGCCAGCGCGCGCATGGCGGCAAGCCGGTCGTGCTGCGGCGTGGCGCGGCGCGGCGCTGATCCGCCTCAGGCGACCGGATCGCTGCCCCGGGGTTCGCCGCTGCGCGCTTCGCGCGGTGCGACGGGTGCGAAATAGATGGCGGTCCAGCCGGGTTCGAGCTTGAACCGCTGCTCGCTCGAATACAGCCTGAGCACGCCGCTGGGTGACACGCCGCCGAGCAGCAGCCAGTCGATGCCGGGTTCGCCCATGCGCTCGGCGAACTCGGACCAGCCGTAGTTCCTGCTCAGGCGCGTCGTCTGGATCGTCCAGCCGGCACTGAGCAGACGCTGCAGGGCGTCGAAATTGGCCTCCCGGTCGAAGGCAAAGTAGCCGCGCTGCTGCAGCGTCAACCCCTTCAGCTCCTGGCCTGCAGCCTGATGGGTTGCCAGCTGGAAGGTGCGGTGGTGTCCGTAGCGCCGGCCCTGCGCCTTGCACACCAGGGCGTTGTAGAAATCGTTGTCGGTGGCGGCAAGCAGGTTGTTCAGGTGCTGCGCCTCCAGGGTGTGTTCGGCATGGTCGGACAGGATTTCGCCGTAGTAGGTGTCGAGCCCGGCCATGCGTGCATCCTTCAGCCGGTGGTAGACGCCGTCGACGACAAGCACATCGACGCCGAGCTTCTTCAGTGACCCCGCCAGGGCGATCGACCACGGCGTCGCACCGACCAGCAGCAGGCCGTTGTCGGTGCGTGCGGCGAGGTCGAGCTTGCGTGCCAGCCTGCCGATCGACAGGCCGTGGGCCAGCACGGTCGCGATGATCACCGCGAAGGTGATCGGCAGCAGCTTCGCGGCGTCCGGATAGCCGCTTGCAACGAGTGCCGGGCCGAAGATGCCGGCGGTCGCCGCAGCGACGATGCCGCGCGGTGCGATCCAGGCGAGCAGCAGCTTGTCGGAACGGCGCATCGGCGCGCCGATGGTCGAGATGCCGACGGTGAGCGGCCGCACCACCAGCAGCACCGCCAGCACGAAGAGGGCGATGCGCCAGTCGATCAGCTGCAGCTGGCTCGGCTGCAGCTGCGAGGGGATCACGATGAACAACACCGACAGCAGCACCACCGTCAGGTTTTCCTTGAAGCGCTGCAGCGATTCGAGCTCGACCAGCCGCATGTTGCCGAGGATCAGCCCCATCAGCGTCACGCTGAGCAGCCCGGCCTCGTGCTGGACCTGGTTGCTGACCCAGTAGACGACCAGCACGACCGCCATCAGCACCGGTGGCTTGAGGTGCTCGGGCACCGCACCGCGTCGGTACAGCAGGCCGGTCACCCAGCCGCCGACGCCGCCAAAGAGCGCTGCCGCGCCGATGGCCGCCGCCAGCCCGGCGAGCGTGCTCGCGAACCCACCGCCGATCGTCAGGTACTGGAATGTCAGCACCGCGAGCAGCACGCCGGTCGGATCGTTGACGATGCCTTCCCACTTCAGCAGCGAGGCCGACTCCTTGTTCAGCCTGGCCTGGCGCAGCAGCGGCAGGATCACCGTCGGCCCGGTGACGACCAGGATCGCACCGAGCACCGCCGCCACCGGCCAGCTCAGCCCGGCGATGTGATGCGCAGCGAGGCTGCCGAGCAGCCACGCAATCGGCGGCGCCAGTACCGTCAGGCGTCCGATGCCATGGCCGACGCGCTTGAATTCAGCCAGCTTGAGGTCCATTCCCCCTTCAAACAGGATGATGGCAACGCCGAAACCGATCAGTTCGGTCAGCTCGGCCTGCTCCATGTCGATCCGGATCACCCCGGTGGCCGGGCCGAGCACCAGTCCGCTGGCGATCAGCACCACGATCGCGGGCAGTCCGATGCGCCACGCGACCCACTGGCTGCCCAGCCCGGCGGCGAGCACGACGAGCAGCAGCGTGGCGCTGTGCATCGCGGTCATCGGCACGCCTTGCGCACGCTCGCATGGCGCAGACGCAATTTCACGGGACGAGGCGCTCGGTCGGGCGCACCGCTGCAGGGAGCTGAGGTCAAGGTCGGATTCCGCAGGAGCCATGGAACGCGGCCCGGAATCCGTGACGCGCGCAGAATGCCACTGTAGCCGGCGCCGGAGCACGCCCGCTGCAGGATCCGGGCTTGCCCCGCTGACAGACGAAACCACGAGCCGAGAGGAGAAACTCGACATGAGCAGTTCCAGATGGGTGCTGGTGGCCGACGAAGCGATCGCTCGCATCGTTGCGCTGCAGGGCGCAGGGAAGGCGGCGGAACCGGTCGAGGAACTGACCGACGCGGCCGCGCATGCCGACGCTGACGATCTGCGACGCGATGCCCAGGGTCGGCGCGCCGGCGGCGCGCCGACGCCGGGGCCGACCGGATCGCTTGCCGCGCAGCGTGGTTCATCCACCGCGACGGCCTCGGCTGGCGAGGGGCCGCAGCACATCGAGGCGGAAAAGTTCGCGCGGCGGGTTGCCGAGCGGCTCGAGGAACGGTTGCGCGAAGGACGCTTCGATGAGCTGCAGATCATTGCGGCACCACGCTTCCTGGGCCTGCTGCGCAAGGCGCTGAGCCAGGCCGTGCTGTCGACCGTGACGCGCCAGATCGACAAGGACCTGATCCATGTCAGCAACGACGAACTGCCTCGTCGACTCGAAGCCGACTGATCTGCAGCACCGCGGCGCCGGTCGATATTGCAGCAATCGGTGCCGGGAATGCGATGTCGCGGGCGCAGGGTCGGCGAGGAAGTGACGGGAATCCTGTTTGCTCAGGCCGGTCATGAACTCATCCGCACCTCCCTCTTCGCCTGCCGCTCCGGGAAGCGGCAACCCCTCTTCGCAGACTCCGCTCAGCCCGGGTGATGAAGCGCCGCCCGGCACGCCGGGAACCGGCGAGGCGCTGTGTCCGCGTTGTGGTGGCAGCGGCCAGCTCGAGTCGAAAGCGTGTCCGGAGTGCAGTGGCACCGGCCGCGTCACGCGCGGCATCGGCGGCGCCTGAGTCGCCTCACCGGTCGCACCGCTCGACATCCGCTGACAGCCACGCGCTCACAGTTCGCAGCGGCTTCGTCCGACAGACCGGGCTGGGCGTCCAGCCTGTAATGCCACCGTCAACAGGAGGTGCGCATGCTGCCCGATGTCCGATCCACGCCCAACGGCGACAGCTGCAGCGACGCTCGCGCGTCGGGACAGGTCGTCACTTACACCCCGGATGAAAACCAGTTCTGCTGCGAGCACGAACGCGCGACGCGGGCCGAGGTCGCGCGTCGGCTGGCGCGCCTGAAGGGACTGGCTTTTGCGGGCGACTGGCAGCGCGACGGCGTGATCCAGCCGGGTACCTACTATGTTCCCGGCGACACCCTGATCGGTGAGCTCGAGGCGCGCCGCCTCGGTATCTGCTCGCGCGACGACCTGTTCGGCGGCGTGGTGCCTTTTGCCTTCGTCGCCACCAAGGCGATCACGCACCCCTTGATTTCCGGGACGGCGCGCGCGCCGCTTGGCTGGAGCGACCGCTTCGCCCGCGAGGTCGCCGGCTCGGTGCACGACGGCTGGTCCGCTTTCAGCGCCGACGATGCGATGCAGGCCGGCGAGCGGCTGCTGGCGCGCGGCCCGGCCCGGGTCAAGGCGGTGCGCGCCACCGGCGGACGCGGCCAGTGGGTGGTGGCCGATCGAACCTCGCTGGCGCGCTGCCTCGAGGCCATCGATCGGTCCGAACTGGCCGGGCATGGGGTGGTGATCGAAGCCAATCTCGATGAGGTCGAGACCTTCAGCGTGGGGCAGGTCTGGGTCGGCGAGTTGACGGCAAGCTACCACGGCGTGCAGCGGTTGACGCGCGACAACCAGGGCGAGCCGGTCTACGGCGGCTCGACGCTGCATGTCGTGCGCGGCGGATTCGATGCCCTGCTGGCAAGCGTTTCCGACCCCGACGTGCGCACCGCGGTCGAACAGGCCAGCAGCTACCACGCAGCCGCCCTCGAGTGCTTCCCGGGCATGCTGGTCTCGCGCATCAACTATGACGTCGCGCGCGGTCGCGACGCCGACGGTTGCTGGCGCTCCGGCGTGCTCGAGCAATCGTGGCGGCTCGGCGGCGCCAGTGGTGCCGAGGTCGCTGCCCTCGAGCATTTCCAAGCCCATCCGGAGGCCCGCACGGTGACGAGCGCGGGTTACGAGGTGTTCGGGCTTTCAACTGAACCGCCGGCCGACGCCACGGTCTATTTCAGGGGCAACGATCCGCGGGTCGGCTGGCTGACGAAATACGCCCGGATCGAGGACGACCGCGTGCCTGTGGCAGGGCACTGATCGGAAGCGATCCGGCAAGCACATGTCGACGCGTGACAACCCGATAGACATACCGGTCGACGGCGACCACATCGAGGGTACGCTGGTCGGACCGGACACGATGGTTCCCGGCGTGATGCTGGTGCACGGCTGGGACGGCAGCCAGCAGCAGTACATCGAACGCGCCCATGCGATTGCCGCGCTCGGATGCATCTGCATCACCTTCGACCTGCGCGGCCACGCCCGTCACGAAGCGATGCGGCAGACCGTCACCCGGGAAGACAACCTGCGCGACGTGCTGGCCGCCTACGACCTGCTGGTCGGCCACCCGTCGGTCGATCCGTCGGCGATCGCGATCGTCGGCAGCAGTTACGGCGGCTACCTGGCGGCGATCCTCACCGCGATGCGCCCGGTGCGCTGGCTGTCGCTGCGCGTGCCGGCACTCTACCGGGACGAGGACTGGCATGTGGCCAAGACCGCGCTGGTGCGCGAGGACCTGGTCGCCTACCGCAACAGCGTCGTTGCGCCGCTGCACAACCGGGCGCTGGGCGCCTGTGCCGCGTTCCAGGGCGATGTGCTGCTGGTCGAATCCGAACACGATTCGATGGTCCCGCACCGCGTGATCGAGAACTACAAGGCGGCCTGTGCCCAGGCGCGTTCGCTCACCTACCGCCTGATGGACGGTGCCGACCACGGCCTGTCGCGCAAGGAATGCCAGCAGAGCTACACCGCACTGCTGGTCAACTGGATCAGCGAGATGGTGCAGGGCGCGCGCAAGGCGCGCACGACGGTCGCGTCCGATCTGCGGCCCTCCGCTGGAACGCCGCGCGTCGAGCGGAGCTGAACCGGCGCAGGGGCCGCCGGGCTCACCGGCAGCAGGGCCGAATCCGGCTGCCCGTCTGGCCATTTTGCCCGGTGCCCGCCGGGTCGGGCGCCGTGTCGGACCGGAACCGCTGCGGTGATCGCTCGACGGCGCGTCGGGAAACTCGCTTCGTTCGCTGCGCTCACTGCGAACAGCCGCGACGAGTCAGATGTTGCTGCGCTGCCCATGGCCGCCGATCCTGTGCGCCTCGGCGCCTTCCATTCGCGTCCCGGGCGGTGCGTGCGACGACGTGAACTGCGCTCGTTGTCACTTGTAGGAGGGCCTTCAGGCCCGATCGGCTGCTGGCATGCCCCACCGTGGCCAGGCGCCGCACGAACCGTCCGTGCGACGCCGCGAGATGCGCTCGCTGTCCTTCCGGAAAAGGCCCGCGGGATCTGGCGCCTGGGACGAGCTCGTGGGGAGGCCCGATCCGCCGTCCGATCCCGCAGTCCTCAGCCCGCAGCCTGATCCGGCAGTGCCCCCCGCGGCCGTGCGGATTGCGTGACGAATGTCCGCCGGGGTCCGGTATCCATCCGCCAGGGGTTGAAATCGGGCGCCAAAGCGCACACAGTCGTTTCGCGTCGTGCCGGCAGTCGATCGATGGCAGCCAGTCGGCGGCGCCAAGACAGGAGCGCACCATGCCCGATCCGCTTTCCGCTTCCGTCGGCCTGGGTGGCCGCAACGTGCCTGCCGATGTGCAACTCGTGCAGCGGCGCCTCGATCGCCACGGTTTCGACCCGGGACGCACACCCGGGTCGTGTGACGCCGCTCTGCGCGCGTCGATCATCACCTTCCAGGCCGGATTCATGCGCGATCCCGACGGACGCATCGATCCAGGCGGCGTCACCTGGCGGCGCCTGTCGGCCGAGCCGGGCAGCCACGGCGCCGCGCCGGCCGGTGACTCGCTGACCCGGCTCGAGCCGGCGCCCTTGCGTTCGGCCATCAACGGCGGGCTGACGCCGGTCAGCAACGCCTTCATGACGACCCACCTCGGCGCGCCACGCGAGTCGTACAGTGCCGACGATCAGCCGCTGACCAATCCACGCCTGCGCCGCTGCGTCTCGACCGAATCGGTCGGTCCGTTCCGCGCCACCGGGCTCGATCCGGCACTGGCGAGCCTGCGCGAGGTGCTGGCCGAGGTCGCACGGGTGCGGCCGGAGGTGCATGCCGCGCTCGGCACCGCCGGCATGCTGTGCTGTCGCTATGTGCGCGGATCGACGCGGACGATCTCCAATCACTCATGGGGCACCGCGGTCGACCTCAAGATCAACGGCGTGCTCGACCGGCGCGGCGACGGGATGGTGCAGCACGGCCTGACGCTGATCGCTCCGATCTTCAACCGCTTCGGCTGGTACTGGGGAGCGACCTTCCCGACCGAAGACGGCATGCACTTCGAGGCCAGCCGCTCGTTGATCGAGCACTGGTCGGCGCAGCTCGGCGCGCACTGACGATGCACCGCGCGGGCGTGCTGCTGGCCTGGGTGCTGGCCGGGCCGCTGCTGGCCGCATCGCCAGCGGCACCGGCGCAGCCGGCCGCCGATGGCGCACCCGGCTGTCGCTACACCCGCCCGGAGGGTTGGCAGCCGGCGCGGGCGCTGCGCTGGTCGGGTGGGTGCAGCGCCGGACTGGCCGAAGGGCGCGGGGTGCTGCTCGGGCTCGGCGGCGCCGATGAGCGCTTTTTCTACGGCCGCATGACGGGCGGGCGTCTCGACTTCGGCGTGGTCGAGATCGAGCGCGGCTACCTCGCCGGCCGTTTTGAGGCCGGACGGCTGCGTGCCGGCGACGAGCGGGGGGTCATCCTGCGCGCCTTCGACGAAGCCAGCGCGGCCGCACGCGAGCTCGGCGAACGCTACCGGGACGAGGGCAATGCCGCGTCGGCACGTTTCTATTTCGACAAGGCGCGCCAGCTGGCGGCGCAGATGGACTGAACCGCGCGGCCCCGGCTCATGGCCACGCCAGCTTCGACCGCCTGGACGAGAACAACCGGCTGAGGCGTCGCGACTGCCACATGGCGACCAGCACCGCGCGCCAGCCGAAGGTGGCGGTGACCGCGCGCCGCGCCCGGTCGGCGTAGCTGCCGTGCAGCGCCTGCGGGCCATGCCGCTCGGCAAGCTGCAGGTTGACGACGTTGCCGATCAACCCGAGGTGGGTCAGCGCCTGCGGAAAGTTGCCGAGGAAGGCGCCGCTGTCGGCATCGACCTCCTCGGCATAGAGTCCGAGGTCGTTGGCGCAGCCGCACAGGTGGTCGATGATGTGGCGTGCCCGATCGATCCGGCCGGCGGCGAGCTCGGCATCGGCCAGCCATGAACTGCAGACCAGGAAGGCGCCTTCGCCGCCTTCGAGTCCGTCTTCGCCATCGTAGCGATCGAGAAACTCGCCGCGACCGAGTGCGGCGCGGACCTCGTCGATGGTGCGTTCCAGCACCGGTTGCGGCAGCGGGTAGCCGAGCATCGGCGCGAGCAGCACCGCCGCGTCGGCGCCCCCGTCCCAGGCCTGGCGCAGCCAGCCGTCGTCCTGCGCATGGCGGTCGATCTCGGCCTTGATCTCGGCTGCGACGCCGGCGAACCGCGCGTCGCCGAGCACCTGCCGCGCCCGGTCCATGCCGGTCCAGCTCATCAGCTTGCCATGGACATGGTGGCGCGGCGCGCCGCGCATCTCCCACAGGCCCTGGTCCGGCTCGCGCCAGTGGCGTTCGATGAAGCCGGCAACCGAGCGCAGCAATCGGCGGTACTGCTCGCTGTGGCGCCCGCCGAGTTGGCCGTACATGTGCGCCAGGTCGAGGATCTGGCCGTAGACGTCGATCTGCTGCTGGAGGTAGGCGCCGTTGCCGCTGCGCACCGGTGCACTGCCGCGCCAGCCCTCCAGCTCGCGGTGCTCGACCTCGTCGAGTGCGAGCTCTCCGCCGATGCCGTACATCGGCCGCACGTACGGCAGGGAGCGCGCGATCGATCGCAGCAGGAAGTCGTGGAAGCAGCGCGCTTCGCCGCTGTAGCCGAGCACCGACAGCGCATAGAGCGCGAACGAGGCGTCACGCACCCAGCAGAAACGATAGTCCCAGTTGCGTTCGCCGCCGACCTGCTCCGGCAGCGAGGTCGTCGGTGCGGCCACGATGGCGCCGCTCGGCGCGTAGGTCAGCAGCTTGAGCACGAGCGCGCTGCGCTGCACCGACGCCTGGTGCGGTCCGCGGTAGCGGCAGAAGCCGATCCATTCTTCCCAGAAGGCGCGCGTTGCCTGGAAGAATTCGTCGCAGCGGGCGAGTGGCGACTCGCCGGCCACCGTGCTGTCGGCCAGCACCATCTCGTGGCGCGCCCCGGCGCTGACCGCCAGCCGCGCGCAGGCCCGGTCGCCCTCGATCTCGAAGGCCGCCGTCGCATACAGCGTCGGCATGTCGATGCCGGCGCGCAGTGCGCCGTCGCCGGCGATCAGCTGCACGGCCGTGCGCCCGAACTGGCGCGAGATGCGGTAGTCGATCTCGAGTTCGACCTCGCCCGACAGCCCGTCGATCCGGCGCACGATCCAGCCCGGCGCATTCAGGTGCACATAGTCGAAGGCGCCGGCATCCAGACGGCGCCCGACCGGCATGTAGTCGGTCACCGCGACGCTGCCGAGTGCGGTCGTGTGCACCGTGCGCAGCAGGTTGGTGCCGGGCAGGTAGGCCCGGCTCGTCTGGCACGGTTCGACCGGCCGGATCGACCAGCGCCCGCCCCGATCCGCGTCGAGCAAGGCGAAGAACAGCGGATCGGCGTCGAAGCGGTGCAGCGTCGCCCAGTCGATGCTGCCGTCGCGCGAGACCAGCGCGCAGCCGTGGCAGTCGCCGATCAGCGCATGGTCCTCGATCGGGCGGTAGCGCGACGCGGTGTCAGCCGTTGTCACGGAAGCCGGGGTACAGGCTCATGCCCCCGTCGACGAACAGCGTGGTGCCAGTGACATAGTCGGATTCGTCGCTGGCGAGCCAGCATGCTGCCCGGGCGATGTCGTCGACCTCGCCGATTCGGCCGTAGGGGATCAGACGCAGCAGCTGATCGCGTGCCGTCGCGTCGGACCAGGCTTCTTCGTTGATCGAGGTCTTGATCGCCCCCGGCGCGATGCCGTTGACGCGGATGCGCCGCGCCGCCACCTCCTGCGCCAGGGTCTTCATCAGCTGCATGATGCCGCCCTTCGACGCGGCATAGTTGATGTGACCGGCCCACGGGATCAGCTCATGAACCGAGCTCATGCAGATGATCTTGCCGGCCGCCTTCGAGACCGGCGAGGCCGGCTGCTGCAGCATCCGCCGCACCGCCTCACGCGCGCACAGGAACTGGCCGGTCAGGTTGATGTCGATCACCTGCTGCCACTGCTCGAGCGTCATCTCGGCCACCGGTGCATCCTTCTGCACGCCGGCGTTGGCAACCAGGATGTCGATCCGGCCACAGCGGCCGGTGAGCGCGTCGAACATCGCAATGACGTCGGATTCGACCGAGACATCGGCCTTGACCGCCAGCGCCTTGCCGCCGGCGCTTTCGATGTCGCGCACGATCTGCTCGGCCCGGTCCGGCTCGCCGCGGTAGTTGACGCCGACCGTCGCGCCGGCGGCGGCGAGCGAGCGGGCAATGCCGAGTCCGATGCCCGAGGTGGCGCCGGTGACGAGTGCGACCTGGTCGCGCAGCAGGGGAGGGTTCATGGCAATGTCCTGGGGAGGCGGTTACAGCGGCCGGTCCGGTGTCGTCTGGACTTCGGCCGACGGAAAGTCATCCAGCGGGCCCAGCGGCTTGCGGTCGCGGTGGAACAGCGGATCGCTCTCCATCTGCGCGGCCAGCAAACGCGCCAGCGAGATCAGCGAGTCCTCGTGGGTGCGCTCCCAGCCGTGCGAGGCATCGCAGGCGAAGCACAGCAGCGCGGTGCGGATGTCGTTGCCGGCCTCGAGCGCCGATGCGGCGTCGCTGCGGTAGTAGCGATAGACGTCGCGCGCATGCTCGATGCCATGCTCGCGGCACAGGGCAAGCAGGTGCCGCGTCAGGTGCCAGTCGAACGGCCCGGCGCTGTCCATCATCGCCACCGTGACCCCGAATTCGCTCGAGTTCTGGCCGGCGGCGTTGGTCGCATTGTCGATCGAGATCATCTCGGCGACATCGCCGCCGTGCAGGATGTGCGAGGCGCCGACGCCGACCTCCTCGGAGATGGTGAACAGCAGCAGCACGTCGAGCGGCAGCCGGGTGCGGCTGCGCTTGACCGCCTCCGCCGCGGCCAGCAGCGACGCGACGCCCGCCTTGTCGTCGAGGTAGCGCGAGGTGACATAACCGTTCGGCCCGAACTCGGTTCCGGGATCGACCGCGATCGTGTCACCAACGCGGATGCCCAGGCGCATCAGGTCGGCCACGCTCGCGACGCGCTCGTCCAGGCGCAGTTCGATCTGGCTCCAGTCGACCGGCTGGGTGTCGATTTCCTTGTTGTAGGTATGGCCCGACGCCTTCAGCGGCAGCGCACTGCCCCGGTAGTTGCCGTTGTCGCTGTAGACCGTCATGCGCGCGCCTTCGGCAAACCGGCTCGACCAGAAGCCGATCGGCACCAGCGAGAGTCGACCGTTCGGCTTCAGCTCCTTGACCATCGCGCCGAGCGTGTCGAGGTGGGCCGCGAGCGCGCGCCGCGGCGTGCTGGTCTCGCCGGGCAGCACAGCACGGATGGCGCCACGCCGCGTCAGCTTGTAGTCGATGCCGAGTTCACCCAGGATGTCGCACACCAGCCGGACCACGGCGTCGGTCATGCCCGACGGGCTCGGCGTGTCGAGCAGCCGCTTGAGCGTCATCAGCAGGAATTCCTTGTCGATCATCATCGGCGGTCCTTCTTCTCCAGGTTTCGGCAGGTCTGCGGGAACAGCAGGTCGACGAAGCGCTCGACCGTCGGCTGCGGTTCGTGGTTGGCCAGGCCGGGTCGCTCGTTGGCTTCGATCACCGCGTACGCTTCGCCGTCGACCGCAGGCACCATCAGGTCGAGTCCGACCACCGGGATGTCGAGCAGGCGCGATGCCTTCTCGGCCATCGCCCGCAGCCGCGGGTGCAATCGGTCGGTGACGTCGTGGATGGTCCCGCCGGTGTGCAGGTTCGCGGTCCGTCGCACCGTGAGCACCTTGCCCGCGGCCAGCACGCTGTCCCAGTCGTGGCCGGTGGCTGCGATGCAGCGCTGCGTCTCGGCGTCGAGCGGGATGCTGGCCTCGCCGTGGGTGGCCGCGGCACGGCGCCGGCTGTGGCGTTCGATCAGCGTGCGCAGGTCGGTGCGCCCGTCGCCGACCACCTGCGCCGGACGTCGCGTCGCGGCGGCAACCACCCGGTGGTCGATCACGATGATGCGCAGGTCTTCGCCGTCGACCATCTCCTCGACGATCACGTCGTCGCAGTAGCGGCGCGCCGATTCGATCGCGTCGTGCAGCGCCGGGCGATCACGCACATCGACCGTGATGCCGCGGCCCTGCTCGCCACGCGCCGGCTTGACCACCACCCGGCCGTGCTGCTGCAGGAAGCCGAGCAGCGTGTCTTCATCGCCGCTGACGATCTGCGCCGGCGTGCGCACGCCGCCGGCATCGAGCACGCGCCGGGTGACCCGCTTGTCGTCGCAGCGGCTCATGGCGACGGCCGAGGTCAGCTCCGACAGCGACTCGCGGCACAGGCAGCTGCGGCCACCGAAACTGAGCCGGAAATAGCCGAACTCGGCATCGATCACGTCGGCACGGATGCCGCGCCGGCGCGCTTCGTCGACGATGATCCGGGCGTAGATGTTCAGGCCTTCGTTCAGGTCGGGGCCGGCATACAGCCGCTCGTTGATCGGATTGCGGTTCTTCACGCAATAGACCGGCACCCGCTCGAAGCCCATCTTGCGGTACAGGCGGATCGCTTCCTGGTTGTCGTGCATCACCGACAGATCGAGGTACTGCCGCCCGAGTTCGCGCAGCCGCCGCGCCAGCTCGGACGCCAGACCGAGGCCGACGCCGTGGCGCAGGCACTGCGGATCGACCGCCAGTGACCACAGGCTGCTGCCACCTTCGGCGTCGCCGCAGGCACGCACATGGTCGACACCGGTGACCACGCCGACAACCTGGTCGCTGTCGGTCTCCTGCGCCACGAGCAGCACCAGTCGCGGATCCTGTGCCCCGCGTGCCAGGAAGCCGGGCGAGACCGGCACCATCTTGCGCGCCTGCAGGATGCCGTTGACCGCCGCCTCGTCGTCGGCGGCCGCGCTGCGGACGAACCAGCCAGGCGCGGTCGCCGCCTCGATCGGCTGGCGCTGCAGCGGCAGGCGAAAGGTGTGCGATGGATCGAGGAACAGCCGTTGCGGCGACAGCGCGACGACCACATGCGGATCGCGCACATACATCGCGACATCGCGCTGGCTCGAGGATTCAGCGGCCAGGGCGTCGACCAGCGATGCCGGATCCGCAAAGGTCTGCCCGAGCAGCAGCCGACCCCAGCCACAATCGACGCTGACCGTGCCGGGGGTGGTGTCGGCTCCCTGCCAGTGGCGCAGCGAACCCATTGCGCTCGGATCGAGCGGATCACGCGGCGATACCGGGCCGGACGAGGCGGGTGGCTTGGGTGGGGCTGCCATGGATGCCGCCTTCACAGCCGGTGCTGCTGCAGCCACAGCTCGAGCAGTGCCACCTGCCACAGCTTGGAGCCGCGCAGCGGCGTCAGGTGGGCCGCCGGCTCGGCGAGGAGGCGGTCGACCTCGTCGCGGCGGAAAATGCCACGCTGACGCGCCGCGGTGCTGCCCATCGCGTCGCGGATCATCTCGAGCACCGGGCCGTCGATGTACTTCAGGATCGGGACCGGGAAATAGCCCTTCGGCCGATCGACCACCTCGCTCGGCAGCAAACGGCGCGCGATCTTCTTCAGCACGCCCTTGCCGCCCTCGGACAGCTTGTCGGCCACCGGCAGGCGCCCCGCCAGCTCGACCAGTTCGTGGTCCAGAAACGGCACCCGCGCCTCGAGTCCCCACGCCATCGTCATTGCATCGACCCGCTTGACCGGATCATCGACCAGCATCACGGTGGTATCGATCTGCAGCGCCTTTTCGACCGCGCTGCTGCGCGGCTGGCCAGCGAAGTGGCGGCGCAGGAAATCGTCGCTCGCATCGCCCGACAGCATCGAAGGGGCCAGGATGGCACGCATCTCGTCCGGCGTGCGGTCGAAGAAGGCGGCGCGGTAGGCATCGGCAGCCTGAACCGACGCCACGTCGGCCAGCTTCGGATACCAATGGTAGCCGGCGAAGACCTCGTCCGCACCCTGGCCGCTCTGCACCACCTTGGTCTGCCGGGCGACCTCGCGCGACAGCAGGTAGAAGGCGACGTTGTCGTAGCTCACCATCGGCTCGTGCATCGCCGCGATCGTGCCGGGCAGGGCGCCCATCAGTTCGGCGGTCGGGATGTGGATCTGGTGATGGTCGGTGCCATAACGCTGCGCCACCAGATCGGAGTACCTGAACTCGTCGCCGGACTCGCCGCCGGCGGCGTCGAATCCGATCGAAAAGGTCTGCAACCCGGTCTGGCCGGCTTCGGCCAGCATGCCCACGATCAGGCTCGAGTCGACGCCGCCCGAGAGCAGCACGCCGACCGGCACATCGGCGACCATCCGGCGCTTGACGGCCAGTCGCAGGGCGCGCTCGACCATCGCCTCGCGCTCGCTGGCCGGCAGCGCGCTCATCTTCGGATCCGCAGCCACCTCGAGCGTCCACCAGCGCCGGCTGCTGCGTGAGCCGTCGGGCGCCACCTGCATCAGGGTCGCCGGCTCTAGCTTGCGCACCCCGCGCAGGATGGTCAGCGGCGGCGGCACCACCGCATGCCACGACATGTAGTGATTGAGTGCGTCGGTGTCGATGCTGCAATCGATGCCGCCGCCGGCGACGAGCGCCGGCAGCGTCGAGGCGAAGCGCAGGCCACCGGTCATCGGTGCGATGTACAGCGGCTTGATGCCGAAGCGATCCCGTACCAGCGTCAGTCGCCCGCTGTCGCGCTCGTGCACGACGAAGGCAAACATGCCGTGCAGGCGGTCGAGACACGCTTCGCCCCAGGCGTGGAAGGCCTTCAATACGACTTCGGTGTCGCCGCTCGACACGAAGCGGTGGCCAGCGGCCTCCAGTTCGGTGCGCAACTGCCGGTGGTTGTAGATGCAGCCGTTGAAGACGACGGTCAGTCCGAGGTCGCGGTCGACCATCGGCTGCTGCGCGTGTTCACTCAGGTCGATCACCTTCAGGCGCCGGTGCGCCACCGCGAAGGGACCGTGATGGATCAGGCCCTGTGCGTCGGGTCCGCGCGGCGCAAGGACCTCGGACATGCGCAGCACCGCGCCCACATCGGCCGATTGGCCGTCGAATCGTATTTCTCCTGCGAATCCGCACATGATTTGCTGGCTTGCCTTTCTGCCGCGGACGGCATGGGCGGGGGCGACACGGCGCAGGTGAGCGCAGGCCGCAGCCGCATGGATCGTCGCCTGGACGATGCGCGGGAGCCGGCCGCTGCAGCCGATTCCGCGTCGATCAGTAAGTATATAGCTTCAAATACATCTGGGGCGAATATGCACCAACCCAGTGCGCCGCGGGGGCGGCTGCTCCTGACAGAACGAGCGGCAGGGCGAAAGTTCAGCCGTGCGCTGACCTTCACTGCATCCGATGGCATGCGCGGCGCGTAACCGGTCGCGCGTGCCTGCAATTCGTCGGCGCGCCGGCGGTTGACCGCCCAGACCATTTCCAAGGGGAGCTTCGATGATTCGCAAATCGTTGACACAGAGCGCCGTCGGCGCCGCAGTCCTGCTGCTTGCCGCCTGCGGCGGCGGCAGCGGTGATGACCAGATCACGTTCCCGCCGCCAGGCAGCACGGTCGCCGTCGGTGATACCGTCGTGCTGACCGCATCCGGACAGCTCGTCTCGTTCAATCGCGCAGCACCGACGACGGCCGTCGGTTCGATTGCCGTCACCGGCCTGGCCGCTGGCGAGACGCTGCTCGGCATCGATTACCGGCCGGCCAACGGCCAGCTCTATGCGCTCGGCAGCGGTGGCACGATCTACACCATCGTGCCGTCGACCGGGGTCGCCACGGTGAGCGCCAGGCTGCGCGCCGCGGCGGGAGACGACTTGCCGTTCACCGGCTTGTCGGGCGAGCATTTCGGCGTCGATTTCAATCCCGCCGCCGACCGGCTGCGTGTGGTCAGCAACACCGGACAGGATCTGCGAATCAACGTCGAGACCGGCGACACGATCACCGACGGGACGATCAGTGCTCCGGCCGGCAGCAGCGCCAACATCAGCGCGGTCGCGTACACGAATTCCTTCGCGGGCACGGTGTCGACGCAGCTGTACGACATCGATGCGGTGCGCGGCATGCTGCACTTGCAGGATCCGCCGAACGACGGCGCGCTTGCCGCCGGTCGCTCGCTCGGCGTGACGGCCACCGCGGTCAACGGCTTCGACATCGACGCCCGCAACAACGTCGGCTACGCCGCGCTGACCGTGGGTGCAACCACCTCGCTGTACCGGATCGACCTGGCCACCGGTGCGGCCAGCGTCGTCGTCGCCGGTGCGCTCCCGGGTGGCGATGCGATCCGCGGGCTGGCACTTGCCCAGCCGGCGGCGCCGAGCGGTCTGGGACTGACCGCTGACAACCGCCTGGTGGCATTCGACCTGGCGACGCCGAACGTGATCAAGTCGACGCAGTCGATCACGATCATGGCCCCCGGCGAGCAGATCCTCGGCATCGATTTCCGGCCCGCCAATGGCAAGCTGTACGCCTTGTCGTCGCTCGGCCGCCTGTACACGATCGATCCAGCCAATGGAGCGGCTTCGTTCACCGCGGCCCTGGTCGCCGACAGTGCCGACACGACCCTGCCCTACGCCGGCTTGACGAGCACGGTGCTGAGCGTCGATTTCAACCCGGTCGCCGACCGGCTGCGCGTGATCGGCAGCAACGGCCAGGATCTGCGCATCAACGTCGATACCGGCGCGACGACGACCGACGGCGAGATCAATCGCGCCAGCGGGCCGGCGTCGGTGCTGGCTGCCGCCTACACCAACAGCTTTGCCGGCACCACCGACGACCTCGCTCTACAACCTGGAGGACAACAGCGATGTGCTGACGCTGCAGAACCCGCCCAACAACGGCACGCTGGTCGACGTCGGACCGCTCGGTGTCGCGATCAACACCGCCGGCCGGGCGGCCTTCGACATCGCTGGCGGTGGCAACGGCCTGGCGCTGGCGGCGCTGCGCAGCACCGGGCTCGGGCCGATGTCACTCTACTCGGTGTCGCTCACCACCGGCGCGGCCACGCCGTACAAGGGCCTGACGCCGAGCGCGGCGCAGATCGGTGGCGTGGCGGGTCCGGCGCTGATCGACCTGGCGATCCGCTACTGAGGCCGGCGCCCGGGTCGGGGTCGCGCCGTCACAGCGCGACCTCGATCAGGAACGGCCCGGGCGTGCCGATCGCCGCACGCAGGCTGCGCGCCAGCGCGTCCAGATCCTCGACGCGCGCCGCCTCGACGCCATGGCCACGCGCCAGAGCCACCCAGTCGAGCGCGGGCCGGTGCAGGCCCAGCATGTCCTCGGCCTTGCGGCCGGGCGTGCCGGCGCCGACATTGGCCAGCTCCCCCTGCAGGATCTGGTAGCGCCGGTTCGCAAATACCAGCACCTTCACGTTCAGACCCTCGCGCGCCATCGTCCACAGCGCCTGCAGCGTGTACATCGCGCTGCCGTCGCCCTCGAGGGCGATGACGCAGCGATCGGGGGCGGCGATCGACGCGCCGACCGCGGCCGGCAGGCCGAATCCGATCGATCCGCCGACGATGCTCAGCCAGTCGTGCGGCGGCGCACCGCTGGTCGGCACACCGAAACCGCGTCCGGTGGTGATCGACTCGTCGACGATGATCGCCTGCTCGGGCATCAGCGCCCCGAGCACCGCGCCGATCCCTTCGGGCGTCAGGCGGCCGCTTGGCAGCCCCGGACGCGCCGCCGGCGCCACCCGCACCGGCGCGGTATGCAGGGCGCCGAGGCGCTCGGCCAGTGCCTGCAGTGCGCCGAGCTGGTCGTCGGCCACGTCGGCCAGCATCGTCGGCGTGCAGTCGGGCGCGGTCAGCACGCTGGGTTTGCCGGGATAGGCGAAAAAGGCAACCGGCACCCGCGAGCCGACCAGAACCAGCTCGGCGCAATCCTTCAGCAGCGCGAGTGATGCATCGACCGCATACGGCACGCGTTCGGTCGTGACACGGCCGGCTCCGCGCTGCAGCCTGGGCAGCGCATATTCGGACAGCAGGCGACAGCCGGTGCGGGCGGCAATCCGACCGGCGATCTCGAGGGCCTGTTCGCGCACCGCGACCCCGCCGAGCAGCAGCGCAGCCGGTCGACCGCCCGTCAGCGCGCGAGCGGCAGCCTCGATCTGCGCCGGATCGACCGGGCGGCGGCGCTCGGCCGGCGCGGCCTGGACCACCGGACCGCCGTCGCCCCAGGCGGTATCGGCAGGCAGGATCAAGGTCGCGATGCGCCCCGGCGGTCGACGCGCATCGGCGATGACGGCGGCCCCGTCAGCGGCCACATCGGCCGAAGAACGCGAGGTGCGCACACTGTGCGACATGGGTGCGGCGATGGCTGCGATGTCGGTGGTGAGCGGCGCGTCGCAGCCGAGGTGGTACACAGCGTGTTCGCCGACGATGTTGACGATGCCCGACCCGGCCTTCTTTGCGTTGTGCAGATTGGCCAGGCCATTGCCCAGACCGGGGCCGAGGTGCAGCAGCGTCGACGCCGGTCGGTCCGCAATGCGGTAGTAGCCGTCGGCTGCGCCGGTGACCACGCCCTCGAACAGGCCGAGCACGCAGCGCATGCCGTCGACCTTGTCGAGCGCGGCGACGAAGTGCATTTCGGAGGTGCCGGGATTGGTGAAGCAGACCTCGACCTGGTTCGCAACGAGCGTGCGCACCAGGCTTTCGGCGCCATTGGGGGGACGGGATTCGGTGGTCATGGGCGGCAGTCCGGCAGCGGGGAGGGCAGGCACCCGCCTGCAGCGGGTGGAACGCCATGATGACAGCCGCAGCGGCGGCACGCGGTCGCCTGCGTGACGCGCCGCCTCAGCGTTCAGCGTGGCGGAACCACCAGATCGCCAAGCTCGTGTCGCGCGCCGTCGGTGGCGTGGAAATGGATCGGATACCGGCCTGCCGATCCGGCGCGGAAATCGGCCTGGGTCGGTTGGCCGGCTTCGACCGGTACGCGCAGGCCGTGCTCGACCTGCACGACATCGCCCGACAGCACCGAATCGATGCGCAGGGTGACCAGCTCGCCTTCCATCACCTTCACCACCTGCGCAAGGGGCGGCACGCCGGGCTCGGGCGTGTCGATGTTCAGCGTCAGGGTGCGCGGCGCACCCGCGGGCGCTGCCGGTGCATCGGTCGGCACGCGTGGGTCGAGCAGCAGGTACAGCGTCCCGATGGCAAGGATCGCGAAGACGGTGACGATGAGGCGGGTGGTTTTCATCCGGGCGGGCGCCGGCTCGGAACGAGAGCCGGCTCGGGTGGTCGGCACGGCTGGCCGGGCCTGAGCGGTCGGCAACGACATCGGTCGCTGCAACGGGAGCGGGTCGATGATCGCACGGCCGAGAAGCGAAGAAAGCGACTCGGAGGGAACGGAGGATCAGGTAGGAATCGACATCCCTGCGGCTCCGTGGCCCTCCGTGCCCTCCGTCGCTCCGTGTTGCAGGTCTTGTTTCTTGAGAGAAGGCATGCAATCCGCCCGTTCACGCTTCATTTCGGCTGACGCCGGCCGAATAAGCTGGCCACCTGCCCCCGACAAATCCAACGGGAAACCCGCGTGCGCCCCGAGCGTCCCATGACGCCGCCACCTTGAAGTACCGAACCGACGACCCCCGCGCCGATCTGGAAACCCGCCCGTCTGCTCGGGCCGGATCGTCACGCCCGATCGCCGAGGCGATGGAAGACCGGATCCTGCATTCGGCCGACCTGTCGCCGCTCGGTCTGGTCGGCTACGTGCCCGGTGATTCATACGAGCAGCGTCTCGAGGACGACAGCGCGACCGGGTCCGGCCGATCGGACGAGCAGCCGCTCGAGCTTGCCTTCATCGACGAACGGGTTGCGGGACCGCAAGCCGGGCTGCCGTACGCCGCGGCAGGCGGCGCACCGAGCCCGCTGCGTTCGCACGTCGTGACCGCCGTGGAGGACGGACTGGCGCGGATCGACGCCGAGCTGCAGTCGCGCGATCCCCGGTCGCTCGGCGGGCTGCACCTGGTACTGGCCGAGGATCCGGATGGCACGCCGTTGCTCGGCAGCCGTCGCCTGGATGCAGCCGCGCTGCTCGCGCATGCCGGGCAGATTGCCGCCTGGGGCGACGCGCTGCGTCCGCAGGCGGCGATTGCCCTGCACGGCGGCGGCGTCGCGCAGCTGGCGCTCGGCGAGCAGCTCGGCGGCCTGACCGGTGCGCCGGTCAGCGCTGTCGCCGTCCAGGCCGAGTCCGGCCGCACCGCCGCCGTGGCGCCGGCAACCGAGCTCGTCTTCGTCGATCTGACGGTGCCCGATGTGGAACGCCTGATCGCCGACCTGCTCGAGCAGCGCGAAGCCGGTCGCCAGATCGAGATCCTGACGATCGACCCCGGAATCGACGGAATCGCGCGCATCGGCGCTGCGCTCGCCGGCCGCAGCGGCGTCTCCGCGGTGCATGTGATCAGCCACGGGTCGGATGCCTCGCTGCAGCTCGGCAGCAGCCGGCTCGATGCGGCGGCGCTGGCCGCACGCGCGGGGGAAATCGCGGCCTGGGCCGGCGCCTTGACCGAGGATGCCGACCTGCTGTTCTACGGCTGCGACGTGGCGGCGAGCCGCGCCGGCGTGGCGCTGCTCGACGAGCTGGCGCGGCTGACCGGCACCGATGTGGCGGCGAGCAGCAATCCAACCGGTGCAGCCGGCCTCGGCGGCGACTGGGACCTCGAATACCGCAGCGGGGTGATCGAGGCCGGGCTGGCGCCAGGTGCCGAGGCACGGCAGTCCTTTGGCGGCGTGCTCGCTGTCTACAGCGTCAATGCCGGCGTGGCGGATGGCGCGGTCGGCTCGCTGCGCTGGGCGATCGACCAGGCGAATGCAAGCGCCGGGGTCGACGACACGATCGAGCTCGGCGCCGGCACCCATGCGCTCACGCTGGCCGGGCTGGGCAACGACGACAACAGCACCGGCGATCTCGACATCACCGGCAACCTGACGATCCGGGGCCTGGGCGGCAGCGCCGGCGCGACGACGATCGACGCCAGCGCGCTCGGCGATCGGGCGCTGCACCTGCTGAACGGCAACCTGAGCCTGGACAACCTGACCTTGCGCGGTGCCAGCGCCGGTGTCCAGGCCGGGGGCGCGGTGCGTGCCGAGGCCGGCAGCACGCTCAGCGTGACCGATGCGGTGGTCGAGAACGGCAGCGCGGCCAGCGGCGCCGGCATCAGCAGCGCCGGCACGCTCACCCTCAGCCGGGTCACGCTGCGCGGCAACGTGGCCACCGGCAACGGCGGCGCGCTCGACCTGCTCGGCAGCGCGACCCTGACCGACGTCGCGATCGAAGCCAATCGCGCAGCCAGCGGCGCCGGCATCTACAGCGCCGCCCCGGGCAACCCGCTGCAGCTGCAGCGGGTCACGATCTCCGGCAACACCGCCACCGGGCCGAGCGGCTCCGGCGGCATCCACAACCTGGCCGCCGCCCTGACCGCCAGCAATGTCACGATCACCGGCAACACCTCGACCGGTGCCTCCGGCGCGATCCAGCACGATGCGGCGATCACGATCTCGAACGCGACCATCGCTGGCAACTTCGGTGGCTTCGGCATCGCGTCGGACACGCCGCTGGTGGCCACGCTGACCAACACCATCCTGGCCAACAACGGCAGCGCCAACGCCAATCGGGCCCAGAGCTCGGGCGGCTGGAACCTCGATACCGGCAGCAGCGCCGGCCTCGGCCAGCCGACCGACCGGTCGTCGACCCCGGCCGGACTCGGCCTGCTCGGCGCCTTCGGCGGGTACGCGAAGACGATGATCCCGCAGGCCGGGTCGGCGGCGATCGGCAACGGCAACCCGTCGGCGCCGGCAACCGATCAGCGCGGCTTTGCGCGTTCCGGCGTGCCCGAGATCGGCGCCGCCGAGAACACCGCGCCGACGATCAGCCCGATCGGCAACCAGACCACGCCCGAGGATGTCACGCTTGGCCCGCTCGCCTTCTCGATCGGCGATGCCGAGAGCAGCGCCGGCAGCCTGACGGTGTCGGCCCAGTCGAGCAACAGCGCGCTGGTGCCGGTGGCATCAATCAGCTTCGGCGGCAGCGGTGCCAGCCGAACGCTGACCGTCACGCCGCAGCCGAATGCATCCGGCACCACCAACCTGACGATCACCGTCTCGGACGGCGCCAACAGCGCCTCGACCGTGTTCACGCTGACCGTCACCGCGGTCAATGATGCGCCGGTGATCGTCAGCAATGGCGGACCGGCGGCGGCGTCGATCTCGATCCCGGAGAACAGCACCGCGGTGACCACCGTGGTCGCAACCGACATCGAGTCCGACGTGCCGATCTACAGCATCGCCGGTGGTCCGGATGCGGCGCTGTTCACGATCGATTCGAGCACCGGCGTGCTGCGCTTCATCACCGCGCCGAATTCCGAAGCGCCGACCGATACCGGCGCCAACAACGTCTACAACCTGACTGTCCGGGCAGCCGATGCGGGCGGCGCCTTCTCGACCCAGGCCATCGCAGTCACCGTGACCGACGTGACCGGCGTGCCCGGTCAGCCCAACGGCGTGTTCTGGTTCGCGACCACCGACTCCGGGACCGCCACCGGCCTCCCGTTCGGCGACAAGGAGATCGTTCAGTTCGGCACGCCGGACGATCGATTCGACATCAACGGCGGCGGACTGACCGCCGGCACCTTGTCCAAGCTGCCCGGCTTCACTGCGGCCGACAAGATCCGCGGCCTGCACTATGTCGAGACCACGCTGACCATCGGCAGCGCGAGCAACCGCCAGTTCACCGTCAATCCAGGCGATCTGCTGCTGGTCTTCAGCAGCGATGATGTCACCCTGAACGACAACGACGGCATCTCCGGCAACAGCTTCAAGGCCGACCGCGAGGACGTGGTGGTGTTCCGGCCGCATGTGGCGGGCAACTACGGCAGCGGCACCTACCACATGCTGCTCGAGGACGGGGTGCACCGCAGCGGCAGTGACCGCAACATCCACGCGCTGGCGCTGGTCGAGACCGATACCCTGCTCGGCGGGACCCTGCTCAAGGCTGGCACGCTGCTGGTGGCGCACGAAGGCGGTGCGGAAGACAGCGACGTCTACACCGTCGATATCCAGGGCACTGGTTTCAATTCGCTGACGAAGACGAGTGAGCGCCAGCTGCTGCTGAGGGGATCGTCGATCGGGCTGACTGCCAAGGTGCAGGGACTGCACCTGCTGACGCACGACACCGCGTTCAACGACACGCTGCTCCCCACGGGCACGCTGCTCGTCGCGATCGATGCCAGCAACACCGTCGGCGACACGCCGATGACCAACCTCGACATCGTGGCGCTGTCGGTCAGCAAGACGCAGCAGGATGCGGTGCCGGGCAGTGTCGCCACCGGCGCGCTGCTGTTCGACGGATCGGATATCGGCCTGACCGCCGCTCAGCCGAAAAACTTCGGCGGATTCACGGTGGCCACCACCACGCTGCCGACCAACACGCCGCCGCTCGGCACCAGCAATGCAACCCCGCTGGTGAACGAGAACACCACCTTCGTCACCCTGCTGAGTGCCACCGATCCGAATGGCGGTCCGCTGACGTTCAGCCTCGCCGGTGGTGAAGACCGGGCACGGTTCACGATCGTCGCCGGCAACCAGCTGCACTTCATCAACCCGCCGGACTTCGAGACGCCGCTCGACGCCAATGGCGACAATTACCACCTGGTCCAGGTGCGTGTCACCGACAGCGCCGGCGCCGCGACCGAGCAGCTGATCGTCGCGCGGGTGATCAACGTCAACGAGGCGCCGGTTGCCAACCCGGACAGCCAGCTCGCGACCGAGGACGCCGCGCGCAACGTGGCCGCCAACGGGGTGCTGGCCAACGACGCCGACGTCGACGCCGGCGATACCAAGGTCGTGACCGCGGTTGCGTTCGGCGCGACCAATGGCACGCTCAACAGCGGACTGACAGGCACCTATGGCACCCTCACCCTGCGCTCGGACGGCAGCTACACCTACCTGCCGACCACCGCGGCCGCCCAGGCGCTGGCCCGCTTCCAGACCGCGACCGAGACCTTCAGCTACACGATGCGCGATGCGGGCGGGCTGACCAGCAGCAGCACGCTGACCTTCACGATCACCGGCACGAACGATGACATCACCACGCCGTTGCAGAACCTCAGCACCAGCATCATCGAGCTGACCGGCACACCGACCGGCAACCTGACCGGCAGCAACACGATCGGGTTTGCCGACCCGGACCTGAACGACGTTCATTCGGTCTCGCCGACCGGCACGCCGAGCGGCACGCTGCTTGGCGATGTGACGGCGGCCAAGGACAGCGACACCACCGGGACCGGAACCGGCGGCCAGCTGACCTGGACCTATTCGGTGGCGGCATCGGCTGTCGAATACCTTCGGGCCGGCCAGACCAGGACGGAGAGTTTCACGCTCACGATCGACGACGGCAACGGCAGTCTGGTCAGCCGGCTGGTCAGCGCGACGATCACCGGCACCAACGACCCGGTCATGATCGGCGCGGCCACACTGGCTGGCGCCATCACCGAGCAGACGGTTCCGGTCGGCACGCGCAGCGCAACCGGCACGGTCGATTTCAGCGATGTCGACATCGGCGATGTGCACCTCGTCTCTGCCGCCGAGGTTTCGCCTGGCTCGGCGCTTGGTTCGCTCACCGTGGTCCGCAACAGCGACACCAACGGCTCCGGCACCGGCGGGCGGCTGACCTGGACCTACAGCGTCGCCGCGTCGGCGATCGAGTACCTGGCCGCCGGCCAGACCCGGGTCGAGCGCTTCACGATCAGCGTCAACGACCAGAGGGGCAGCCTGGTATCGCGCCAGGTCGATGTCACCCTCACCGGCACCAACGATGAGATTGTGATCGGCGCCCAGGACCTGAATGGCGCGATCACCGAGGCGGTGACGCCATCGGGCAACCTGGTCGACAGCGGCACCATCGATTTCAGCGATGTCGACCGGGCCGATGGGCACAGCGTGACGCCGAACGGAACGCCGCTGAACACGGTGCTCGGCGCGCTCAGTGCGGCGCTGACGAGTGATACCACCGGCACGGGCATCGGCGGTCGGGTGACCTGGACCTACAGTGTGGCCGCGTCGGTGGTGGAGTACTTGGCGGCCGGCCAGACCCGCGTCGAGAGCTTCATGATCGCGCTGTCAGACGGCAACGGCAGCAGCGTGGAGCGCCAGATCGATGTCACGATCACCGGCACCAATGATGCGCCGCTGATCGTGGCCGAGCAGCTGAGCGGCGCGGTGACCGAACTGGTCACCCCGGTGGGCAACCTCACCGACAGCGGCAATATCGACTTCAGCGATGTCGATCTGGCCGATGTGCACCTGGTCAGCCCGATTGGCAGCCGGATCGGCAGCACGCTCGGCACGCTGAGCGCGGTCAAGGTCAACGACACCACCGGCAGCGGCAGTGGCGGTCAGCTGACCTGGACCTACAGCGTGGCGGCGAGCGCGGTCGAGTACCTGGCGGCCGGGCAGACCCGGGTCGACAGCTTCACGATCACGCTGAACGACCAGAAGGGCTCGGTCCTGACCCGCCAGATCGACATCACGATCACCGGCACCAACGATGCGCCGGTGGTGATCGCGCAGGACCTGATCGGTGCGGTGACCGAGGCGGTGACGCCGAGCGGCAACCTGAGCGACAGCGGCGTGATCGATTTCAGGGACGTCGACCTGACCGATGAGCATCGGGTGTCGCCGGTCGGCACGCCGCTCGATCCGGTGCTCGGCTCGCTGAGCGCGGTGCTGACGAGCGACACCACCGGCAGCGGCACCGGCGGGCGCATCACCTGGACTTACAGCGTGGACGCGGCGCTGGTCGAATACCTCGCTGCGGGACAGAGCCGCCTCGAGCGCTTCACGATCTCGCTCGACGACCAGAACGGCGGCGTGATCACGCGCCAGGTCGATGTCACCATCACCGGCACCAACGATGCGCCGCTGATCGTGGCCGAGCAGCTGAGCGGCGCGGTGACCGAACTCGTCACCCCGGTGGGCAGCCTCACCGACAGCGGCAGCATCGACTTCAGCGATGTCGACCTGACCGATGTTCACCTGGTCAGCCCGAGCGGCACGTCGATCGGCAGCACGCTGGGCACGCTGAGCGCGGTCAAGCTCAGCGACACCACCGGCAGCGGGAGCGGCGGGCGTCTTGCCTGGACCTACAGCGTGGCGGCGAGTGTGGTCGAGTACCTGGCCGCCGGGCAGACCCGGCTGGAAAGCTTCACCATCACGCTGGACGACCAGAACGGCGGCCTGCTGACCCGGCGCATCGACATCACGATCACCGGGACCAACGACGAGGTGCTGATCGTCAGCGAGGATCTCGTCAGCGCGGTGACCGAGGCGGTGACACCGGGCGGCAACCTGAGCGACAGCGGCCGCATCACGTTCAGCGATGCCGACCACACCGATGTGCACCGGGTATCGGCCAGCGGCACGCCGGTGGGCAGCACCCTGGGGAGCCTGAGCGCGCTCAAGGTTCGCGACACCACCGGCAGCGGCAGTGGCGGGGAGCTGAGCTGGACCTACACCGTGGCGGCCAGCGCGGTGGAGTATCTGGCGGCAGGGCAGACGCTCGTCGAGCAATTCGACATCACGCTGGACGACCAGAATGGCAGCCTGATCAGCCGGCGCATCACGGTGACGGTGACCGGCACCAACGATGCGCCGCTGATCGTGGCCGAGCAGCTGAGCGGCGCGGTGACCGAACTCGTCACCCCGGTGGGCAGCCTCACCGACAGCGGCAGCATCGACTTCAGCGATGTCGACCTGACCGATGTTCACCTGGTCAGCCCGAGCGGCACGTCGATCGGCAGCACGCTGGGCACGCTGAGCGCGGTCAAGCTCAGCGACACCACCGGCAGCGGCGAGCGGCGGGCGCCTTGCCTGGACCTACAGCGTGGCGGCGAGCGCGGTCGAGTACCTGGCCGCCGGGCAGACCCGGCTGGAAAGCTTCACCATCACGCTGGACGACCAGAACGGCGGCCTGCTGACCCGGCGCATCGACATCACGATCACCGGGACCAACGACGAGGTGCTGATCGTCAGCGAGGATCTCGTCGGCGCGGTGACCGAGGCGGTGACGCCGGGCGGCAACCTGACCGACAGCGGCAAGTATCGACTTCAGCGATGTCGATCTGGCCGATGTGCACCTGGTCAGCCCGATTGGCAGCCGGATCGGCAGCACGCTCGGCACGCTGAGCGCGGTCAAGGTCAACGACACCACCGGCAGCGGCAGTGGCGGTCAGCTGACCTGGACCTACAGCGTGGCGGCGAGCGCGGTCGAGTACCTGGCGGCCGGGCAGACCCGGGTCGACAGCTTCACGATCACGCTGAACGACCAGAAGGGCTCGGTCCTGACCCGCCAGATCGACATCACGATCACCGGCACCAACGATGCGCCGGTGGTGATCGCGCAGGACCTGATCGGTGCGGTGACCGAGGCGGTGACGCCGAGCGGCAACCTGAGCGACAGCGGCGTGATCGATTTCAGGGACGTCGACCTGACCGATGAGCATCGGGTGTCGCCGGTCGGCACGCCGCTCGATCCGGTGCTCGGCTCGCTGAGCGCGGTGCTGACGAGCGACACCACCGGCAGCGGCACCGGCGGGCGCATCACCTGGACTTACAGCGTGGACGCGGCGCTGGTCGAATACCTCGCTGCGGGACAGAGCCGCCTCGAGCGCTTCACGATCTCGCTCGACGACCAGAACGGCGGCGTGATCACGCGCCAGGTCGATGTCACCATCACCGGCACCAACGATGCGCCGCTGATCGTGGCCGAGCAGCTGAGCGGCGCGGTGACCGAACTCGTCACCCCGGTGGGCAACCTCACCGACAGCGGCAGACATCGACTTCAGCGATGTCGACCTGACCGATGTGCACCTGGTCAGCCCGAGCGGCACGTCGATCGGCAGCACGCTGGGCACGCTGAGCGCGGTCAAGCTCAGCGACACCACCGGCAGCGGGAGCGGCGGGCGTCTTGCCTGGACCTACAGCGTGGCGGCGAGTGCGGTCGAGTACCTGGCCGCCGGGCAGACCCGGCTGGAAAGCTTCACCATCACGCTGGACGACCAGAACGGCGGCCTGCTGACCCGGCGCATCGACATCACGATCACCGGGACCAACGACGAGGTGCTGATCGTCAGCGAGGATCTCGTCGGCGCGGTGACCGAGGCGGTGACACCGGGCGGCAACCTGAGCGACAGCGGCCGCATCACGTTCAGCGATGCCGACCACACCGATGTGCACCGGGTATCGGCCAGCGGCACGCCGGTGGGCAGCACCCTGGGGAGCCTGAGCGCGCTCAAGGTTCGCGACACCACCGGCAGCGGCAGTGGCGGGGAGCTGAGCTGGACCTACACCGTGGCGGCCAGCGCGGTGGAGTATCTGGCGGCAGGGCAGACGCTCGTCGAGCAATTCGACATCACGCTGGACGACCAGAATGGCAGCCTGATCAGCCGGCGCATCACGGTGACGGTGACCGGCACCAACGATGCGCCGCTGATCGTGGCCGAGCAGCTGAGCGGCGCGGTGACCGAACTCGTCACCCCGGTGGGCAACCTCACCGACAGCGGCAGCATCGACTTCAGCGATGTCGACCTGACCGATGTGCACCTGGTCAGCCCGAGCGGCACGTCGATCGGCAGCACGCTGGGCACGCTGAGCGCGGTCAAGCTCAGCGACACCACCGGCAGCGGGAGCGGCGGGCGTCTTGCCTGGACCTACAGCGTGGCGGCGAGTGTGGTCGAGTACCTGGCCGCCGGGCAGACCCGGCTGGAAAGCTTCACGATCACGCTGGACGACCAGAACGGCGGCCTGCTGACCCGGCGCATCGACATCACGATCACCGGGACCAACGACGAGGTGCTGATCGTCAGCGAGGATCTCGTCGGCGCGGTGACCGAGGCGGTGACACCGGGCGGCAACCTGAGCGACAGCGGCCGCATCACGTTCAGCGATGCCGACCACACCGATGTGCACCGGGTATCGGCCAGCGGCACGCCGGTGGGCAGCACCCTGGGGAGCCTGAGCGCGCTCAAGGTTCGCGACACCACCGGCAGCGGCAGTGGCGGGGAGCTGAGCTGGACCTACACCGTGGCGGCCAGCGCGGTGGAGTATCTGGCGGCAGGGCAGACGCTCGTCGAGCAATTCGACATCACGCTGGACGACCAGAATGGCAGCCTGATCAGCCGGCGCATCACGGTGACGGTGACCGGCACCAACGATGCGCCGCTGATCGTGGCCGAGCAGCTGAGCGGCGCGGTGACCGAACTCGTCACCCCGGTGGGCAACCTCACCGACAGCGGCAGCATCGACTTCAGCGATGTCGACCTGACCGATGTGCACCTGGTCAGCCCGAGCGGCACGTCGATCGGCAGCACGCTGGGCACGCTGAGCGCGGTCAAGCTCAGCGACACCACCGGCAGCGGGAGCGGCGGGCGTCTTGCCTGGACCTACAGCGTGGCGGCGAGTGTGGTCGAGTACCTGGCCGCCGGGCAGACCCGGCTGGAAAGCTTCACGATCACGCTGGACGACCAGAACGGCGGCCTGCTGACCCGGCGCATCGACATCACGATCACCGGGACCAACGACGAGGTGCTGATCGTCAGCGAGGATCTCGTCGGCGCGGTGACCGAGGCGGTGACGCCGGGCGGCAACCTGAGCGACAGCGGCACGATCGACTTCAGCGATGTCGACCTGAGCGATGTGCACACCGTCTCGGCCGACCGGCACGCCGCTCGGCGCCACGCTCGGTACGCTGAGCGCGGTCAAGCTCAGCGACACCACCGGCAGCGGCAGCGGCGGGCGGCTGAGCTGGACCTACGAGCGTGGCAGCGAGCGCGGTCGAATACCTGGCCGCCGGGCCAGACCCGGCTCGAGCAGCTTCACGATCAGCCTCGACGACGGCAACGGCAGCCTGATCAGCCGCCAGATCGACATCACGATCACCGGCACCAACGATGCGCCGGTGGTGATCGCGCAGGACCTGATCGGTGCGGTGACCGAGGCGGTGACGCCGAGCGGCAACCTGAGCGACAGCGGCGTGATCGATTTCAGGGACGTCGACCTGACCGATGAGCATCGGGTGTCGCCGGTCGGCACGCCGCTCGATCCGGTGCTCGGCTCGCTGAGCGCGGTGCTGACGAGCGACACCACCGGCAGCGGCACCGGCGGGCGCATCACCTGGACTTACAGCGTGGACGCGGCGCTGGTCGAATACCTCGCTGCGGGACAGAGCCGCCTCGAGCGCTTCACGATCTCGCTCGACGACCAGAACGGCGGCGTGATCACGCGCCAGGTCGATGTCACCATCACCGGCACCAACGATGCGCCGCTGATCGTGGCCGAGCAGCTGAGCGGCGCGGTGACCGAACTCGTCACCCCGGTGGGCAACCTCACCGACAACGGCAGCATCGACTTCAGCGATGTCGACCTGACCGATGTTCACCTGGTCAGCCCGAGCGGCACGTCGATCGGCAGCACGCTGGGCACGCTGAGCGCGGTCAAGCTCAGCGACACCACCGGCAGCGGGAGCGGCGGGCGTCTTGCCTGGACCTACAGCGTGGCGGCGAGTGTGGTCGAGTACCTGGCCGCCGGGCAGACCCGGCTGGAAAGCTTCACCATCACGCTGGACGACCAGAACGGCGGCCTGCTGACCCGGCGCATCGACATCACGATCACCGGGACCAACGACGAGGTGCTGATCGTCAGCGAGGATCTCGTCGGCGCGGTGACCGAGGCGGTGACACCGGGCGGCAACCTGAGCGACAGCGGCCGCATCGACTTCAGCGATGTCGACCTGAGCGATGTCCACACCGTCTCGGCCAGCGGCACGCCGATCGGCGCCACGCTGGGCATCCTGAGCGCGGTCAAGGTCAGCGACACCACCGGCAGCGGCAGCGGCGGGCGGCTGAGCTGGACCTACGAGGTGGCAGCAACGGCGGTGGAATACCTGGCCGCGGGTCAGACCCGGCTCGAGCAGTTCACGATCAGCCTCGACGACGGCAACGGCAGCCTGATCGGCCGCCAGATCGACATCACGATCACCGGCAGCAACGATGCGCCACTGATCGTGGCCGAGCAACTGAGCGGCGCGGTGACCGAACTCGTCACCCCGGTGGGCAACCTCACCGACAGCGGCAGCATCGACTTCAGCGATGTCGACCTGACCGATGTTCACCTGGTCAGCCCGAGCGGCACGTCGATCGGCAGCACGCTGGGCACGCTGAGCGCGGTCAAGCTCAGCGACACCACCGGCAGCGGCAGTCGGCGGGCGCCTCGCCTGGACCTACAGCGTGGCGGCGAGCGCGGTCGAGTACCTGGCCGCCGGGCAGACCCGGCTGGAAAGCTTCACGATCACGCTGGACGACCAGAACGGCGGCCTGCTGACCCGGCGCATCGACATCACGATCACCGGGACCAACGACGAGGTGTTGATCGTCAGCGAGGATCTCGTCGGCGCGGTGACCGAGGCGGTGACACCGGGCGGCAACCTGAGCGACAGCGGCCGCATCGACTTCAGCGATGTCGACCTGAGCGATGTCCACACCGTCTCGGCCACCGGCACGCCGCTCGGCGCCACGCTGGGTACGCTGAGCGCAGTCAAGCTCAGCGACACCACCGGCAGCGGGAGCGGCGGGCGGCTGAGCTGGACCTACGAGGTGGCAGCAACGGCGGTGGAATACCTGGCCGCGGGCCAGACCCGGCTCGAGCAGTTCACGATCAGCCTCGACGACGGCAACGGCAGCCTGATCAGCCGCCAGATCGACATCACGATCACCGGCACCAACGATGCGGTCGTGATCGGGAGCGAGGAGCTCGAGGGCACGGTCCACAACGAGGTGGACGGTCCGCCGTTGCTGAGCGCTGACGGCCACATCGTCTATTCGGATGCTGACCAGCTCGATGCGCATCGGCTGCCGACACAGGGCGTGCCGATCGGCCAGGTTCTGGGCACGCTGGACGTGGTCCATCGTCCGGCAGCCGTCGGCAGCGGCAGCGGCGGCCGCATCGAATGGACCTACAGCGTCCAGTCGAGCTCGATCGATTACCTGGCGCTCGGCGAGACCCGGACCGACAGCTTCACGGTCGAGATCGACGACGGCCGGGGCAGCCGTGTGACGCGCCAGATCGACATCGTCCTCAGCGGACCGAATGTGGCGCCAGTGGTCACCTTCGCGCAACTGCAGGGTCGGGTGGACGCGGCGGCCGCTGACGGGGTGACGCACCGCGCCACCGGCCGCATCGGCTTCGACGACATCAACCGGATCGACGAGCATGCGGTGAGCCCGTCGGGACTGCCGATCGGCCCGGTGCACGGCCGGCTCCAGGCGGTGCTGCTGAGCGACAGCACCGGCACCGGAACCGGTGGCGAGATCGAGTGGACCTATCAGGTCGACTCGGCGGCGGTGCGCCACCTTGCCGCCGGTGAAATCCGGACCGACCGTTTCGATCTGATGCTGGACGACGGCAACGGCGGCATCGTCACGCTGCGCATCGAGGTGACGATCGTCGGCAGCAACGATGGCATCGTCATCACCGGGGCGCGGCTCGATGGGGCACTCGGCGAGCCGGGCGAGCCCGTCGGGGTGCTCGAGCAGCGCGGCCGGGTCGACTACAGCGATCGCGACCTGATCGACGTGCACCGGGTCAGCGCGCACGGCACGCCGATCGGCACCGTGCACGGGCGGCTGACCGCTCAGCTCGAGCGCACCGTCACCGGTTCAGCGAACGCAGGTCGGGTCGACTGGATCTACCGGGTCGATGCCGACGCACTCGAATACCTGTCCGCCGGTCAGGTCCGGACCGACAGCTTCATGATCGAGATCGAGGACGGGCAGGGCGGAAGCGCGAGTCTGCGCGTCGACATCCGGCTCACCGGCAGCGACGATGCCCTGGTCGTCACGGCCGAGCAGCTGACCGGCCGGGTGGTCGAGCCCGATGCCGATCGCGGCACGCTGAGCAGTTCCGGCACGCTGCAGTTCGCCGATCGCGACCTGGCCGACGTGCACCGGGTGACGCCAGTCGCCCGGCCGATCGGCAGCACGCTCGGCACGGTATCGCTGGCCCGGGTTGCCGACACCACCGGCAGCGGCGCTGGCGGTGAGCTGCGCTGGGACTACAGCGTGGAGGCGGAGGCGGCCGCCTACCTGGCGGTGGGCGAGGTCCGGGTCGAGCGCTTCGAATTCGAGCTCGTCAACCAGGACGGCCATGGCGTGCACGCGCCAGATCGAGGTCACGCTCGTCGGCGGCAACGATGCGCCGGCGGCACGCGAAGCGAGGCTGACCGGGGCGGTGACCGAGTCGACCGACAGCGCGGCGATGCTGACGGACAGCGGGCGCGTCGTCTTCAGCGATGCCGATCGCTCCGATCGACACCTGCTTGCGCTGGCCGGCAGACCGGTCGGTCCGACACTCGGCACGCTGACGGCGCTGCTCGTCGAAGCCGAGGCCGGCCCGGGCAGCGGCGGCGCCATCGAATGGCGCTACAGCGTTGCATCGTCGGCGGTCGAGCACCTGGGCGATGGCCAGAGGCTGGTCGAGCGCTTCGACGTGGTGGTCGACGACGGGCATGGCGGGGTGCTGATGCAGCGGATCGAGGTCACGGTCAGCGGCGTCAACAACCAGCCGGTGGTGGCGGCTGCGACGCCCGATGTGACCGTGCTCAACGGCGACGGATTCGAGCTGCTGCTGCCGCCGGAACTCTTCACCGACCTCGACGTCGGCGAGCAGCTGGAGATCGTCGCCACCCTGGCCGATGGTCGCCCGCTGCCGTCGTGGCTGGTCTTCGACGCCCGGAAGATGCGCTTTCATGGCGTGGCGCCGTTTGGGGTCGCCAGTTCGCTTGCCTTGCGCGTGGTGGCCACCGATGCCTCGGGCGCCACCGCCGAGACCGGGTTCGTGCTCGTGCTCGATGCCAAGCCGACGCTGGCGCTGGCCGATCTGCCGGCCCAGGAAGCGGCCGCCGAGAACCAGCCGGCGCCACGCAGCGGTGCCGCCGAGCGGGCTCCGGCAGGCCAGCGCCTGCTGCTGCTCGAGCTGATCGCATCCGCTGCCATGCCGACCGACCTGCTCACCGATGCGGTCAGCGACCGCAGCCTGGCAGCGCTCGCAAGCGCCGGGGTGAAGCCAGTGGTCGATCTGCGTGAGCGCCGGCTCGGCTCGGTATCCGATCAGGTGCTCGCGCAGGCGCTGGTGGCCGATCTGAAGCGCGGTCCAGATGTCGTCGCTGCTGGAATCGCTGCAGGGCGGTGAACTGCTGCGCAGGCTCGAGGAGATCTGGCGCGCAGATCGAGGACGACGCCGGCCAGCACCGACGTGCGATCGCCTCGTCGATCGCGATGACCACCGGCCTGTCGGTCGGCTATGTGGTCTGGCTGGTGCGCGGCGGTCTGCTGCTGAGTTCGGTGCTGTCGGCGATGCCGGCCTGGCAGATGATCGACCCGCTGCCGGTGCTGTCGAGCGGCGCGCGGTGCCGGCGGCCGCGGCGACGAGGACGACGACGAGCCGGAGCGATGTCGCGATGTCGAACGGATGTTCGGCCGGCCGCGGCGCGGCGCCGGACCTCAGAGTCCGGCCTGCGATCTGCCGATAACCGCGCACATGACACCAATGCCCCCGGCAGCCACGCCGGCCTGTCTAGCCATGCTCACGGTGCAGACCTCGATGAAACGTCGGCTCGCATCTGTTCCGCTGGATCTCGTCGCGCGTCTACCTGGCGCTCGGCCTGGCGTCGCTGACGGTGACGCTGCTGCTGGTCGCGGTCTTCATCGGCCTGGTCCCGGACGCGCGAGGCGCTGCAAGCGCCAGCAACGGGCCGAGCTGGCGCAGGCGGTGGCGGTCGACATCTTCCGGGCTGCTCGACGAATCCGATCCGTCGGCGCTGCACGGACTGCTCGGCGTGATCATCCAGCGCCACACCAGCGACCTGCGCTCGATCGGCGTGCGGGCCGCAGGACGGCACGCTGCTGATCGACGTCGCGCAGCCACGTCGCGCCACTGGCTGCCGGGCACGCGCAGCGCGTCTCGACCGACAGCGAGATCGTGGTGCCGATCCTGGCAGCGACGGCCAGACCTGGGGCGAGATCGAATTCGGCTTCACGCCGCTGCGCTCGCCACCGAATGGTGGGGCGCGCTGCAGGAGCCGTCGCTGATGCTCGGCGGCTTCATGTTCGGCGCCGGCCTGCTGGTCTACCTGTTCTACCTGAAGCGCATGCTGCGCCACCTCGATCCGTCGCGAACCATACCGGCACGCGTGCGCCATGCGCTCGATTCGCTGACCGAGGGCCTGCTCGTGCTCGATGCGGACGGCGTCATCATGCTGGCCAACCAGTCGCTGGCCGAGGTGCTGGGCGTGCGAGGCGGACGGGCTGATCGGGCAGTCGGCGAGCCAACATCGCCTGGCTGCGCTTCCCGACGGCAGCGATGCCGCCGCGCAGCGAGCTGCCGTGGGAGCGCGCACTGCGCGACGGGCAGATCCAGCGCAACCTGCCGCTGATCGTGACCGGCGTCTCCGGCCAGCCGTCGACCTTCCGCACCAACTGCTCGCCGATCCTCGGCCCGAACGGCAGCCAGCAGGGCGTGCTCGTCAGCCTGCAGGATGTGACCGAGCTCGAGCAGCGCGGCGTCGCGCTGCAGGCGGCCAAGGTCGAGGCCGACAATGCCAACCAGGCGAAGAGCCAGTTCCTGGCCAACATGAGCCACGAGATCCGCACCCCGATGAATGCCATCCTCGGCTTCACCGACGTGCTGCGGCGCGGTGCGCTGCGCAACCCGGTCGATGCGACGCGCCACCTCGACATCATCCATTCGAGCGGGCGCCACCTGCTCACGCTGATCAACGACATCCTCGACCTGTCGAAGGTCGAGGCGGGCCGGCTCGAGGCCGAGAAGCTGCCGTATCGCACCGCACCGCGTGGCGCACGAGGTGGTCGAGACGCTGAACGTGCGCGCCCTCGACAAGGGGCTGAAGCTCGAACTCGTCTTCCCCGAGGCGCTGCCGGCGACGATCGTCGGCGATCCGGCGCGCCTGCGCCAGATCCTGACCAACCTGATCGGCAATGCGATCAAGTTCACCGAGCAGGGCAGCGTGACCGTGACGCTGCGCCTCGCAGCGCGACAGCGCTGCCGGGACGGCACCCGCGCTACTGCCTGGATGTGCAGCGACACCGGCATCGGCATCCCGGCCGACAAGCTCGAGTCGGTCTTCGAGCCGTTCGTGCAGGCCGAGGCCTCGACGACGCGACGCTTCGGCGGCACCGGCCTCGGCCTGACGATCAGCCGCGGCTTCGCGCGCGCCATGGGCGGCGACATCGTGGCGAGCAGCGTCTACGGCAGCGGGACCACCTTCCACGTGCAGCTCGATGCGGGGTCGCTGGAGGGCGCCTCGATGCTGTCGCGTCACGAACTGGCACTGCACGCGACGCGGGTCGACGTGGCGGTCGAGGCGGTCGCTGGGAGTTCCCGACGCGCGCGCATCCTGATCGTCGACGACGGTGCCGAGAACCGGCAGCTGCTGCGCATCGTGCTCGAGGAGGTCGGCCTGCAGGTGGCAGAGGCCGAGAACGGCCTGCTCGCGGTCGAGCGGATTGCCGCCGAACGCTTCGACTTCGTCTACATGGACATGCAGATGCCGGTGCTCGACGGCGTCGGTGCGACGCGCCGCCTGCGCGAGGCGGGCTGCACGCTGCCGATCGTCGCGCTGACCGCCAATGCGATGAAGGGCTTCGAACGCGAGCTCGACGAGGCCGGCTTCAGCGGCTTCATGACCAAGCCGATCGACATCGAGAGCCTGCTGGCCGACCTGGCCGCGCGAATCGGCGGGCGGCGCGTCACCACCGATGCGCCGCAGCCCGGCGCCGTTGCGGCGGGCCAGGCGCTGCCGGTGGCGCCGGCTGGCGGGCCGGCCCCTGGGCAGGCAACGCCCGAGCTGGCGCCGATCGTCTCGCGCCTGTCCGAGCCATCCGCGCCTGCGCGGCATCGCCGAACGATTCGCCGCGCAGCTGCCGGGCAAGATGGAGGAGATCGGCGCGGCGCTGGCCGAGCGCCGCATGGCGGACCTGGCCGCGCTCGCGCACTGGCTCAAGGGCGCCGGCGGCAGTGTCGGCTACGACGACCTGTACCTGACCGTCGAAGGCGCTCGAGGAGGCCGCCGAGGCCGGCGACCATGCGACGGCCGAGGCGGTGCGGGCCGAGCTGCTGGCGCTGGCGCACCGGATCAGCGCCGGACTCGGTCTCGAACCGGCGGCCGCGCTGTAGACCGCCCGGCGTGCGGCGCCACGGCACCGGCCCGGCCGTGGTCGCGCAGCCCCTACAGTTGCGCCCATGAACCGCCTGACCGACTTTCTCAGCCGGTCCATCGGCATCGAGCCCTGGATCGCCTCGCTGATCGCGATCGCCATCGCGACCTTGCTCGTCAACCAGATTGCCCAGGTGCTGCTGCGCCAGGCGGCACGCGTCACCGCCCGCACCACCGCGGTCTGGGACGATGCGCTGGTGCAGACCGCCAGCCGGCCGGTGCTGGCGGCGATGTGGGTGATCGGCGCATCGTTCATGGCGCGTGTGCTGCAGACCCAGGTCGAGCTCGAGTTCATGGACGAGGTCGGCAAGCTGCGCGACGTCGCGCTGATCGTCTGCGCCTGCTGGTTCCTGCTGCGCTTCATCGGCAAGGTGTGCGTGCAACATCATCAGCGCGCGTTCGGCGCGCGGCGATCCGATCGATCACACCACGATCGATGCGCTCGGCAAGCTCGGCCGCCTGCTGACGCTGATCGTCGCGATCCTGATGGCGGCGCAGACGATCGGATTCGAGATCACCGGCCTGCTCGCGCTCGGCGGTGTCGGCGGCATCGCGGTCGGCTTCGCCGCCAAGGACCTGCTCGCCAATTTCTTCGGCGGTCTGACGATCTACATGGACCGGCCGTTCGTCGTCGGCGAATGGATCCGTTCGCCGGACAAGCAGATCGAAGGCACGGTCGAGCACATCAGCTGGCGCCACACCCGGATCCGCGGCCTTCAACAAGAATCCGATCTACGTGCCGAATTCGGTCTTCACCAACATCGTGGTCGAGAACCCGTCGCGCATGAGTCACCGCCGGCTGAAGACGACGATCGGCCTGCGCTACGACGATTTCGAGCGTGGTCGGGCCGATCGTCGCCGACATCAAGGCGATGCTGATCGCCCATCCGTCGATCGACGCCAACATGACGCTGATCGTCAACTTCAACGAATACGGTGCGTCGTCGCTCGACCTGCTGGTCTACACCTTCACCAGGACCGTGGTCTGGACCGAGTTCCACGAGGTCAAGCAGGACGTGCTGCTGAAGATCGGCGAGATCATCGCGCGCCACGGCGCCGAGATCGCATTTCCGACCCGCACGCTGCACCTGCAGTCGGATGCGGCGGTCGTCGGGGCAAGCGAAAGCATGCGCTTCAAGCCAGAGGAACAGGGCGCCTGACCGCGCGGGATGAGCAGAGCGAGCAGAGGGCGCTGGGAAGACAGGCGCCTGGCTTGATTGCATGTCTGGCAGCCGTTGCCGATGCCCCGGCCTGGCTTCGCACTACGGCCCGGCCCGGGGCGGGGTCGTGGTCTCGCCGGCATCGCGCCAGCCGCGTTCGAACGGCAGCCGCCAGGCGCGCGGCGCGATCAGCTGGTGGATCGCATTCGGACCCCAGGAGCCGGGTGCATACAGCCGCACCGGGGGCGGTGCTTCGAGCAGCGGAGTCGACAGCTGCCACAGCCGCTCGATGCCCTCGGCGGTGGTGAACAGGGTGCGGTCGCCGCGCATCGCGTCGAGGATCAGCCGCTCGTAGGCCTCGAGCACATCGCCGATCATGCCGGTGTCGTGCATCGCGAACTGCAGGCTCAGCTTGTCCAGCCGCATGCCCGGGCCGGGGCGCTTGCCGTAGAACGAGAGCGACATCTTCGACGCATCGGCCAGGTCGAAGGTGAGGTGGTCCGGCCCGTGCGCGCCGACGCCCGAGCCGGGCGGAAACATGCTTTTCGGCGGCTCGCGGAAGGCGATCGAGATGATGCGCTGCCCCTCGGCCAGGCGCTTGCCGGTGCGCAGGTAGAACGGCACGCCGGCCCAGCGCCAGTTGTCGATGCTGCACTTGAGCGCGACGAAGGTCTCGGTCTCCGATTCGGGCGCCACACCGGGTTCGGCACGGTAGCCGATGTACTGGCCGCGCACCACGTCGGCGGGCTGGATCGGCTGCATGCTGCGGAACACCTTGTTCTTCTCCTCGCCGATCGACGCGGGTTCGAGCGCGGTCGGCGGCTCCATCGCCATGAAGGCGAGGATCTGGAACAGGTGCGTGACGACCATGTCGCGGAATGCGCCGGTCGATTCGTAGAAGCCGGCGCGCGTGCCCGAGGCCGAGCGTCTCCGGCACGTCGATCTGCACATGGTCGATGAAGTTGCGGTTCCAGATCGGCTCGAACAGGCCGTTGGCAAAGCGGAAGGCGAGGATGTTCTGCGCCGGTTCCTTGCCGAGGAAGTGATCGATGCGGTAGATCTGCTGCTCGTCGAAGATCTCGTGCAGCCGGGCGTTGAGCTCGACCGCACTCGCGCAGGTCGGTGCCGAAGGGCTTCTCCATCACGATGCGCGAGCGCTCGACCAGTCCGGCCTCGCCGAGCATGCGCACCGCGGGCAGCGCGGCGGACGGCGGCACGCTCAGGTAGTGCAGCCGCCGCACCTCGCCGTCGCTGCGCCGCTCGGCACGTTCGACCGCGGCCCGCAGCGCCGCCGGACCGGCGCCGAGCGGCAGGTATTCGAGGCGCGCGGCGAAGTCCTGCCACGCCGCCGCATCGACGGGGCGGGTCGAGAATTCGTCGAGCGCGCCGCGCGCCAGCGCGCGAAACCGCTTCGCTGTCGATTCGGATCGAGCGAGACGCCGATGATCGAGCAGCCGGGGATGAAGCCACCGCTGACGAGGTGGAACAGGCCCGGCAGCAGCTTGCGCCGGGCCAGGTCGCCGGTTGCGCCGAACAGCACGACGACCTGTGGATGCTTCGGTCCGACCCCGGCGGTGTTTCTGGCCATGCAGTGCGTCCCTCCTGGCGGTGGTGAGAGCGGCCTCGACGGGCCGGTGCCGAGCCAGTTTAGGGCACGCACCGGCGCGCCCGCGCAACCGGCAGGGGACGCCGGCCACGCTCGATCGGACGTCGCGGGCCATCGGCGCTGGCCCGTGCAGTGGTTCTCCGCGTCTCGGGCCGATGGCTCGAATGGGTGATCCGCGATCGTGCCGAAGGCGCGAGGATCTGCGCCATCGAGGGCATGTCGTCGTCGATCAACCATCCATCCGACAGGAGCTCACCATGCGAGTCGATTCCTTCCGCATCGCCATCCTCGGCAACAGCGGCGCCGCGCTGCTGGCGCTCGCCAGCGGCGCCGCCGCGGCGGCCGAGTTCACCGACTTTCCGATCCCGCCATCGGTCCTGACACGGGCGCAGGTGCTCGAGGAACTGGCGCAGGCGCGACGTGACGCCCCGCTGCAGGTTCACGGCGAAGCGACCGAGTTTCCGCGCCCGGTTGCGCTGCTGCAGCGCAGCCGCGCCGAGGTGATCGCCGAGTCGCGGCTGTCGGCAAGCCAGCCGGATCGGGCGCCGCAGGCGCGCGAGTTGGCCCTGGTGGGCGGCTGAGCGCGGCGCAGGAACGCCGGGGACGGTGCTCCTGCGCGTCCGTCGCGCCGGGACGGCGCCCGCGGGTATCTCCGGATGTCGTTCTGACGCGGTTCGGCTACTGTATACAGAATTCAAAAGCCGACCGATGCCAGCCCAGCTACTCAAGATCCAGGCCGCACCCGATCTCGTCGATCAGGTGCTACCGCGCCTTGCTCGACGCCATCAGCGACGGCTCGCTGGCCCCTGGCGAGCGCATCACGCAGGAAGATCTGGCCGAGCGCTTCGCGGTGTCGCGCCAGCCGGTGCTGCAGGCGCTGCGGATGCTGAAGAAGGACGGACTGGTGCTGGATGCACCGGGACGCGGGCTGCTGGTCGCACCGCTCGATGCCGGCTGGATCAGCCATGTCTACGAGGTGCGCGGCGCGCTCGACGTGCTGGCCGCGCGGCTGGCCGCGGCGCGGCGCGCGACGCTCGATCCGCGCCTGATCGAGCGTGGCCGGCGCGCCGCGCGCGGACGCAGCATCAAGGCCATGATCGATGCCGACATCGCCTTCCACCATGCCATCTACGCCGCTTCCGGCAACCCGCTGATCGAGCACAGCGCCTCCCTGCACTGGGCGCATCTGAGGCGCGTGATGGGCGCGGTGCTGCAGTCGTCGCCGGCAGCGCGAGGCGATCTGGGACGAACACGAAGGCATCGCGGCCGCGATCGCCGCCGGTGACGGCGACGGCGCGGCGCGACTGATCGAACACCACGGACGGCAGGCAAGCGAGAACCTGCTGATCCGACTCTCCGACGTACTCGCGACACCTCAAAAGGCCATCACATGAATCTCACCGCCGCACAACTCGAGCAGTTCGACCGCGACGGTTACCTGTTCTTCCCGGGCCAGTTCACTGCCGAGGAAACCCGCACCCTGACCGAGGCCGTGCCCGAGCTGTACAGCCGCCGCGAAGCCTACAACGTGCGCGAGAAGGGCAAGGACGCGGTGCGCACCAACTTCGCCGCGCACATGTACAGCGAGCCATTTGCCAAGCTGGCGCGTCACCCGCGCATGGTCGAGCCGGTGGAGGACCTGCTCGGCGAAGAGCTCTACATGCACCAGTTCAAGATCAACGGCAAGATGGCCTTCGAGGGCGACGTCTGGCAGTGGCACCAGGACTACGGCACCTGGCTCAACGACGACCAGATGCCGACCGAGCGCGCGATGAACGTCGCCATCTTCCTCGACGACGTGACCGAATACAACGGCCCGCTGATGTTCATCCCGGGCAGCCACAAGAAGGGCGTGGTCGATGCCAAGCACGACCTGACGACCACCAGCTATCCGCTGTGGACGGTCGACAACGAACTGATCGCGCCAGCTGGTCGAGCGCGCCGGCGGCAAGGACGGCGGCATCGTCTCGCCGAAGGGGCCGGCCGGCTCGATGATCCTGTTCCACAGCTGCCTGGTGCATGCCTCGGGCTCGCAACCTGTCGCCGTACAACCGGGTCGCGGTCTACCTGAGCCTGTGCGCGGTCAGCAACCACATCCGCCGCTTCAAGCGGCCGGAATTCATCGCGCATCGCGACTTCACGCCGATCGAATGCCTGCCCGACGACTGCCTGCTGCGCGACTATCCGGTCGATCTGCCGTGGAAGAACGGCCTGCCGGCGAGCGCGCTGGTCACCACCTCGCACAGCGAAGAGAGGAAGGCGGCATGAGCCTGTTCAGCAAACTTCAGCAGCGCGCGGCCGAGAACCGGCCGATCCGCATCGGCCTGATCGGCGCCGGCAAGTTCGGCTCGATGTACCTGGCGCAGATCCCGCGCACGCCGGGCGTGCAGCTGGTCGGCATCGCCGATCTGTCGCCGGCCAATGCGCGCGACCAACCTCGAGCGCGTCGGCTGGGCGAGCGAGCGCATCGGCGCGTCGAGCCTGGACGACGCGGTCCGCAGCGGCAAGACCCACATCGGCGACGACTGGCAGGCGCTGGTCGCGCCATCCGCAGATCGACGTCATCGTCGAATGCACCGGCCATCCGATCGCGGCGGTCGAGCACTGCCTGCGCGCCTTCGACAACCGCAAGCACGTGGTCAACGTCACGGTCGAGGCCGATGCCTTCTGCGGTCCGCTGCTGGCGCAGCGTGCGGCGGCGGCCGGCGTGCTGTATTCGCTCGCCTTCGGCGACCAGCCGGCGCTGATCTGCGACCTGGTCGACTGGGCGCGCACCTGCGGCTTCCCGGTCGTCGCGGCCGGCCGCGGCCACAAGTGGCTGCCGCACTTCAGCGAGTCGACGCCCGACACGGTGTGGGGCAACTACGGCCTGACGCCCGAGCAGGCGCAGCGCGGCGGCCTCAATCCGAAGATGTTCAACAGCTTCCTCGACGGCTCCAAGCCGTCGATCGAATCGCACCGCCGTGGCCAATGCCACCGGGCTGCATGTGCCGAGCAACGGCCTGCTGTATCCGCCGGCGAGCATCGACGAGATCCCGTCGGTGATGCGACCGGTGACCGAGGGCGGCGTGCTCGAGCGCAAGGGCATGGTCGAGGTGGTCTCGTCGCTGCGCACCGACGGCACGCCGATCGACTACGACATCCGCATGGGCGTGTTCGTCACGGTCGAGGCCGAGACCGACTACATCAAGAACTGCTTCGAGGAATACAACGCGAAGACCGATCCGAGCGGGCGCTATTTCACGCTCTACAAGCGCTGGCACCTGATCGGACTCGAGGTCGGCATGTCGGTGGCGAGCGTGGCGCTGCGCGGCGAGCCGACCGGTGTGGCGACCTGCTGGAATGCCGACGTGGTCGCGACCGCCAAGCGCGACCTCAAGCCGGGCGACATGCTCGACGGCGAGGGCGGCTACACCGTCTGGGGCAAGCTGCTGCCGGCCGAGACGCTCGGCTGCGATGGGCGGCCTGCCGCTCGGCCTGGCGCACGACATCAAGGTCGTGCGGCCGGTCCGCAAGGGTCAGAGCCTGAGCTGGGCCGACGTCGCGATCGACACCACGACCGATGCCTACAAGCTGCGCCGCGAAATGGAAGACCTTTTCGCCGTGCCGCAGCTCAAGTCCGCCTGAACCGTCGTCCGCTGGTCCGGCCGTGGCCGGACCAGCGCAGCAGGACGTCAGGTGCGGTTGCGCTCGAGCAGCTCGAGCAGGGCCTTGGCAGCCGGCTCCGAAGAAGCCGGGTTCTGGCCGGTGATCAGGAGGCCGTCGGTGAGCACATACGGCTGCCAGTCGTCGGCCTTGGAGTAGACGCCACCCTGGGTCTTGAGCATGTCCTCGACCAGGAACGGCACGATCTTCGTCAGTCCGACCGCCTCCTCCTCGGTGTTGGTGAAGCCGGTCACCTTGCGCCCCTTGACGATCGGCTGGCCATCCGGCCCCTTCGGGTGGCGCAGCACCGCCGGCGCGTGGCAAACCGCCGCCACCGGCTTGTCCGCGCCCAGCATCTGCTCGATCAGCGCGATCGAGACCGCATTCTCGGCCAGGTCCCACAGCGGGCCGTGACCGCCAGGATAGAAGACCGCGTCGAATCCGGCCGGCTCGATGCGGCCGAGCTTGCTCGGTGGTTGCGAGCGCCGTCTGCGCGTCCGGGTCGTTCTTGAAGCGCCGCGTTGCATCGGTCTGGGCATCGGGCATGTCGCTCTTGGGGTCGAGCGGCGGCGGACCGCCGCGCGGCGAAGCCAGCGTGATCGAGGCACCGGCGTCCTTGAACACGTAGTAGGGGGCTGCGAATTCCTCCAGCCAGAAACCGGTCCGCTCGCCGCTGTCGCCCAGCCGGTCGTGCGATGTCAGCACCATCAGGATCTTGTTCATCTCTCGCCCTTGCATGTGGGGGTTTGCGACTGACGCAGGCAAGCCAACGGACAGCCGCCTGCGTCAGGTGACCGGGTTGGACCGGGCCTGGGCCGCAAGGTTCAGCCAGCGCGCCGGGCCACTCACCGGGCGCGGCGAAAGGTCAGGTTGTAGCGGTAGCGACCGGTCAGCGGATGCTCGCCGGCGTCTTTCAGCGCCAGCACGCCGTGGTAGTTCAGCCGCGCCGGGCCGCCCCAGACAACCACGTCGCCATGCTGCAGCGGCAGCCGCACTGGCCGGTCGATGCGCCGCCTGCCGCCGAACTGGAAGACGGCCGGCAGGCCGAGCGAGACCGAAACGATCGGGTGACCGAGGTCCTGTTCGTCGCGATCCTGGTGCAGACCGAGCCGGGTCCCGGCCTGGTAGCGATTGATCAGGCAGGCATCGGGATCGAAAGGATCGAAACCTGCCGCCCGGGCCGCTTCTTCGGCGAGTTCACGAAAGCTCTGCGGCATCGCCGGCCACGCCCGCCCACTGGCAGGGTCGGTGGTACGGTAGCAGTAGCCGCGCGAGTCGCTCACCCAGCCGAATTCGCCGCAGTTGGACATCGCAACCGACATCGGTTGCCCACCCGGCGTCGTCATGCTGCGCAGCGGTGCGGCGCCGAGCACGCGCGACAGATCGGCCAGCAATTGCGGTGCACGATCGGTGGCATGGTCGGTCAGCCAGACCGCGCCTTCGGCGATGTCGATGCGCCGCGCCCGCGCCGGGTCGGCTTCGAACAGATCGAGCGTCGAGGCCGTTTCAGGGCGGGTCTGCAGCGTGGAGGTCATGCAGGAACGAAGGCGCAAGGCGTTGAAGGCCAGGACCGCTGGTGAAAGCCGGCATGCCCGAGCACGGCATCCGGCGTGCCCGCCGGCGGGGCGCGTGGGGACCCGGCCGGGGCAGCAGATTGTGCGCCGAAAGGGTAGAGTCATGCGCGGATTGCGTGAATCGTTCCCACCAGCGGCCCGCGCCGCTGCTGGAGCCATTCACCGGTCTGTGGCGCCGCCGCTCATCGGCGCTTTCGTCGTCATTGAACATCCAGGAGACAGACACCATGCACCTGACTCGTTCGTTCGTCGCCACCGCCCTGCTGTGCGCATTCGGCGCCGCATCGGCGCAAACCGCCCCGCCGCCGGCCGAGGAACCCGGCTGGGCCAAGGGGAGGCCGAAAACCGATACGGCGATGAAGATGGCGCCGGTGGCCGCGTCGCCGATCCCGACTGCAGCCGACCAACTGCCGACCCGGAAGTTCAAGCTGCCGCCCGGCTTCAAGATCGAGACCTGGGCCTCGGGCGTGCTCGACGCGCGTGAGCTGCGCCAGGGGGCGAAGGGCAACATCTTCGTCAGCACCCTGTTCGTCGGCAACCGCGTCTATGCGATACCGGAGAAGGCTCCGCGCGAGCCCAAGGTGGTGATCGACAAGATGCCGATGGCCACCGGCATTGCCTTGCACCAGGGCAATCTGTACCTGGCGACGAATACCAAGATCATGCGCTACGACAACATCGAGGACCGGCTCGACGCGCCGGGCGAGCCGAAGTTGCTGTACGACAAGCTGCCGGGCGGCGACGACCACAGCTGGAAATACCTGCGCATCAAGGACGACAAGCTGTATTTTCCGATCGGCGCGCCCTGCAACATCTGTGACCCGGGTGAGTACGCCAAGATCTACCGCATGAACCTCGATGGCAGCAACATCGAGACGATCGCCTCCGGCGTGCGCAACACCGTCGGCTTCGACTTCCATCCGAAGACCGGGCAGCTCTGGTTTACCGACAACGGACGCGACTGGCTGAGCGAGGAGTTTCCGCAGGACGAGTTGAACGTCGTCACGCAGCCGGGCAAGCAGCACTTCGGCTACCCATATTGCCACCAGGGCAACATGCCGGATCCGGAGTTCGGCTGGGGCAAGTCGTGTGAAGAGTTCGCCAAGCCGGCGGCGCTGATCGGTCCGCATGCCGGCGCGCTCGGAATGACCTTCTATACCGGCAAGATGTTCCCGGCCAAGTACCAGAATGCGATCTTCATCGCCCGCCACGGTCCCTGGAACCGGACCAACAAGTACGCGGACATCCAGGTCGCCTACCCGGACGGGAAGGGTGGCGCCAAGGTCGAGACCTTCATGACCGGCTTCGTCGAGAACAACAACTACCTCGGACGGCCGGTCGACTTCCTGGTGCTGAAGGATGGCTCGATGCTGGTCAGCGATGACCACGCCGGTGCGATCTACCGCATCAGCTACGGCAAATGACGCGGCGCGCTCGCGGCAGCTGGTGGTGTGTCGCGGCGCTGGTCGCGGGGCTCGCGGGCCCCGCGCTGGCGCAGCAGAAACCGGCGCGCTCGACGCAGGCGGCACCCGCCGTACCGGCTGCCGCCGACTACGCCGAGCGCTACGCCGGGCTGTGTGCCGCCTGCCATGGCGCGAATGGCCGCAGCGACCAACCCGGCACGCCGGTGCTCGCCGGCCAGCCGGCGTTCTATTCGCTCACGCAGCTGTTCCTGTTCCGCGAGGGACGGCGCAGCAACGAGGCCATGACCGCGGTTGCCAAGACCATGAAGGACGACGACATGCGCGGCTTCTCGACGTTCATCGGCACCTTGCCGGCGGTGCCGGCGCCGGCGCCGGCGACGCCGCCGGATGCGCAGCGCATGGCGCAAGGCCAGGCACTGGCCCAGCAGCACAAGTGCTTCATGTGCCATGGGACCGAGCTCGAGGGTGGCCAGCAGGTGCCGCGGATCGGCGGGCAGCACGAGGAGTACCTGAGGATGAGCCTGCAGGGTTTCAAGTCGGGCCAGCGTCCGGGCTACACGCAGGCCATGATCGGAGCGGTGAGTCAGGTCACGCCGGACGAGCTCGATACCATCGCGTACTACGTTGCGCGCTTCACCGGCGCCTCGAAGCTGCCCGGAAAATAGCCCGCCTCAGCCTGGCGACGCACCGCTGCCAGCGGCGCGCTGCGCCGGGCGGATCAGCAGCTGGCTGGCCACCGTGGCCGCGATCAGCGCCAGGCCGATCAGGTCGGTGATCAGCCCCGGCTTGATCAGCACCAGCGCGGCCACCAGCAGCATCAGCCGCTCCCACAGACGTGCCGGGCCGAAGAAGAAATGCTCGTGCAGTCCGGCGGCCAGGCAGGTCACGCCGATCGTCGCAGTGACGACCGACATCGTTACCCACAGCGGATCTCCCATCAGCAGCAGCGAGGGCGAGAAGACGAACATGAACGGAATGATGTAGCCGGTCAGGCCGAGCTTGACTGCCGCCCAGCTGGTATCCATCAGCGTGCCGCGCGAGATGCCGTTGGCGGCATAGACCGCCATGGCGACCGGCGGCGTGATGGCCGACAGCACCGCGAAGTACAGCACGAACAGGTGCGCGGCCTCGACCTGCACGCCGAGCTTGACCAGCGCCGGCACCAGCAGCGCCACCTGGACGATGTAGGCCGGCGTCGTCGGCAGTCCCATGCCGAGCAGGATGCCGGCCAGCATGGTGAGGAACAGCGCCAGGATGAGCGAGTTCTGGCTCAGCGCGAGCACGATGCCGGTAAAGCTCAGTCCGAGGCCGGTCAGGGTGATGGTGCCGATGACGATGCCGGCGCTGGCGCAGGCCAGCGCGACCACGAGCGTGTTGCGCGCCCCCGCCTCGAGCGCCTCGACGATTGCGCGCGGCGTGAAGGTGCCGCGCGTGCTCTTGCGCAACCAGGTCGTCGGGACCACCGACGCGATGCCGAGCAGCGCCGACAGGGCGGCGCTCTTGCCGGCCAGCAGGACAGCGACGATCACCACCAGCGGCAGGAACAGGTGTCCGCGCTCGAGCAGGACCTCCTTCAGACGTGGCAGATCGGCCTTCGGCAGGCCGACCAGACCGATGCGCTTGGCCTCGAAGTGCACCGCCATGAAGACCGCGACGTAGTACAGCACCGCCGGCAGGATCGCGAACGCCGCCACGGTGAGGTAGGACACGCCGAGAAATTCGGCCATCACGAAGGCCGCCGCACCCATGATGGGCGGCATCAGCTGGCCGCCGGTGGAGGCAACCGCCTCGACCGCACCCGAGAACGCCGGCCGGTAGCCGGTGCGCATCATCAGCGGGATGGTGAAGGTGCCGGTGGTCATCACGTTGGCGACGGCGCTGCCGGAGACGGTTCCGAACAGGCTGCTGGTGATCACCGCGACCTTGGCTGGCCCGCCCGAGGTGTGGCCGGCCAGGGCAAGCGCGAAGTCCATGAACAGCTGGCCGGCGCCGCTGCGTTCGACGAAGGCGCCGAACAGGATGAACAGCATCACGTAGGTCGCCGAGACATAGAGCGGGATGCCGAAGATGCCCTCCGTCGTCAGGTACAGCTGGTCGAGCATGATGGCCACCGACTGGTCGCCGATCGTCAGGCCGTAGACCAGGAACACGAGTGCGGTGATCGGCAGCGCCAGCCCGGTGGCGCGCCGGGTCGCCTCCATCAACAGCAGGATCAGCGCACCCCCGAAGAGGTAGTCGAGCGGGCGCGGATCGTCGACGTAATACATCCGGCCCTGGATGTAGTCGAGGGCCGCGCTCGGGTACAGCGCAGCCGCTGCGGCTGCCAGCACGAGCAGCAGATCGAACCATGCGACCCGCTCGGCACGCCCGTTCCAGCCTGGCAGCACCAGGAAGGCCATTGCGAGCGCGAAGGCCAGGTGCGAGCCACGCATCACATAGGCGTCGGGGGGCCCGACGAAGGCGACATACAGGTGGAAGGCCGACATCGCGACCGCGATGACGGTGATCAGCAGGCGCGATGCCGGTGGGGGAATCGAGAACATCGGCGGGCTCCGTCGCCGCGGCGGGCGTTCCTGAATCGACCGGCTGCGGCAGCCGCAGTCGGAAACGGCGGGCGTCGCGGCGCTGTCGGCAGCGCCGCGCCCGGATCGACGCTCAGATCGCGCCGACCTCCTTGTAGAACTTCTGCGCGCCCTTGTGGAGCGGCACCCCGATGTCCTCGGCCATCATCTTCGGCGTGATCGAACCCATCGCCTTGGCGATCGCGCTCAGGTCGGCCTTGTTGTCGACCATGCCCTTGAGCAGCTTGTAGACCACCTGCTCATCGAGGTCGCAGCGTGCGATCACGTGCGTGGCGTAGCCGATCGTCGGCACGTCGGTGGTCTGCTTCGGATAGCTGCCGGCCGGGATGACAAGCTTGGTATAGCCCGGGTTGAGCTTGCGCATGGCCTGGAACTTGTCGTCCGGGATCGGCACCAGCTTGATGTCGCGCGCCGACGCCAGGTCCATGATCGCCGAGGCCGGCACGGTGGTGCCGAGCGTGAAGGCCTGCGCGTTGTTGTCCTTCATCAGCGAGACCGCGTCGGTGTAGGACACATAGCTGACGCGCGACATGTCCTTGTAATCGAGGCCGTAGACCTGTAGCGACTGCTGGCTGATGAACTCGGCGGTATTGCCCTTCGGCTGAACCGCGATCGGCTTGCCCTTCAGGTCGCCGAGGCTGTTGATGTTGGCATCGGCGTTGGCCACCACCTGGTAGTACTGCGGGTACAGCGAGGCGACGTTGCAGACGTTGCGGGCCGGCTTGTCGAACGGCTCGCGGCCGGCGATGCCGTCGACGGTCGAGATCGAATTGGCAAATCCGATGTCGGCCTTGCCCGCCTCGATGGCCTTGACATTGGCGATGCCTGCGCCGGGCAGCACCTGCACCTTCATGCCCGCCTTGTCGGCGATGTTGGCGATCGCGCCGCCGAGCGGATACCAGGATCCGCCCTGCGGGCCGGTCATCAGCTTGACCTGCTGCGCCTGGGCGCCGGCGGTGCCGCACAGCATGGCGCCGATCAGGATCGTGTTGCGAAAGGCCGTTGCGTTCATCGTCTGTCTCCTTGTTCGATCGGGGTCCGCGAGGACCGGGGGTCGGCCGGCGTGTCGCGCAGCCGGCCAGTGCAAGACGCCCTGGGTCTAGTAGATGTCGGGTTCGGCGACCGCGGCGCCGAAGCCGGTCTCGAGAAAATCGAAATCGCAGCCTTCATCGGCCTGGCGGATGTGGCGCGAGAACATCCAGCCATAGCCGCGCTGATAGCGCTTCGGCGGCGGCTGCCAATGCGCACGCCGGCGGGCCATTTCGTCGTCGCTGATCTCGACGCTGATGCGGCGCTCGGCCACGTCGACCGAGATCAGGTCACCGGTGCGGATCAGCGCCAGCGGGCCGCCGACATAGGCCTCGGGTGCGACGTGCAGCACGCAGGCACCGTAGCTGGTGCCGCTCATGCGCGCATCCGACAGCCGCAGCATGTCGCGCACGCCCTGCTTCACGAGTTTGGTCGGGATCGGCAGCATGCCCCATTCCGGCATGCCGGGCCCGCCCTGCGGTCCGGCATTGCGCAGCACCAGCACGTGGTCGGCGGTGACGTCGAGATCGGGGTCGTCGATCGCCTGCTTCATGGAAGGGTAGTCGTCGAATACCAGCGCCGGGCCGGTGTGGCGGAGGTACTGCGGCGCGCAGGCGCTCGGCTTGATCACGCAACCCTGTGGCGCCAGGTTGCCGCGCAGCACCGCCAGCGCCCCTTCGGCGTAGATCGGCCTGGTCGAGTGGGCGGATCACGTCGTCGTCGAACACCTGGCGCCTGGGCGATGTTCGCGCCGAGGGTCGCGCCGGTGACGGTCAGCGTGTCGGGCTGCAGGTGCGCGCTGCAGCCGGCTCATCAGCGCCGGCAGACCGCCGGCGTAGTAGAAGTCTTCCATCAGGTAGCGGTCGCCGCTCGGCCGGATGTTGGCGATCACCGGTACCGCGCGGCTGGCGTGGTCGAAGTCGTCGAGACCGATGTCGAAGCCGGCACGGCGGGCGATCGCGATCAGGTGGATCACCGCGTTGGTCGAGCAGCCCATGGCCATCGAGACCGCGATCGCATTCTCGAACGAGGCGCGGCTCAGGATCCGGGCCGGCGTCAGGTCTTCCCACACCATGTCGACGATGCGCCGGCCGCAGGCGGCCGACATGCGCACATGGCCGGCATCGGGTGCCGGGATCGACGAGGCACCGGGCAGGCAGAAGCCGATGGTCTCGGCAATCGCGGTCATCGTGCTCGCGGTGCCCATCGTCATGCAGGTGCCGTGGCTGCGAGCGATGCCGCCTTCGACGCCGATCCACTCGGTCCTGCTGATGTTGCCGGCGCGCCGCTCGTCCCAGAATTTCCAGGCATCCGATCCGGAGCCGAGCACCTTGCCCTGGTAGTTGCCGCGCAGCATCGGGCCGGCGGGCAGGTAGATGCAGGGATAGCCGGCACTGATGGCGCCCATCAGCAGGCCCGGGGTCGACTTGTCGCAGCCACCCATCAGCACCGCGCCATCGACCGGGTGGCTGCGCAGCAGTTCCTCGGTCTCCATCGCAAGCAGGTTGCGATACAGCATGGTGGTCGGCTTGACCAGGTTTTCCGAAACCGACAGGGCCGGCAGTTCAACCGGAAAGCCGCCGGCCTGCAGCACGCCGCGCTTGACATCGTCGACGCGCTGCTTGAAATGGGTGTGGCACGGACTGAGATCGGACCAGGTGTTGATGACGGCGATCACCGGGCGACCGACCCAGTCCTCCGGCGAATAGCCCATCTGCATCACCCGCGAGCGGTGACCGAACGAGCGCAGGTCGTCGGGCGCAAACCAGCGCGCGCTGCGCAGCGACTCCGGAGCGCGCCGGCTCATCGGTGTGAGGCGGCGACGGACCCGGGGGTCCGTGGCGGAGAAGGCGGGTTCAGGAAGAACATCCCCCGATTGAAGCGCCGATGCCCGGGTGTGTCACTAGGGGACACCCCGACCGCTCACTTGTGGTGGCCGGGCACCGCCTTGCATTCGGAATGCCGGGTCCCGCCGGCCTTGTAGTCGAGCTTGCCCTTGACTTCGTGCTGGTACTTGACCAGCACGCTGTCGCACACGACCTCGGGCGTTTCGAGGTTGCCGCCGCAGCTGAAGTTGGTGGCGTCGTCGGTACTGCCGCTGCCCTTGTAGATCGCGGTCTGCGGATACGGACACAGCGGACGGGTGCGCGTGACCACGCCGGCGGTGCTGTTCTGCGCCTGAATCACCTCCGGTGCGACCCCGTTCTCGACCCAGTTCACCAGCGCGCCGAACAGGTTCTGCGGTTGCGGCCCGACGCCGCCAGCGCAGTGACCGACGCCCGGACCTCGGAACAGGCGGTAGAACTGCTGCACATCGCTGAAATCGTCGTCTTTCTTGCCGCCGTAACGCTCGGCCATCTGGCGGTAGTAGTGCAGCACACCCTGCGGCATGATGAGCTGGTCGTTCATGCCGACGAAGGTCAGCAGCTTGCCGCCGTGCTTGCGGAACTTGTCGAGATCGTCGAAGGTGTCGGTGACGTCGGCGATGTTGCGCGTACCCTGCTGCGCGATGTCGGCATAGGTGCTGGTCGTGACGGTGGTCCAGTCGAAGCTGCGATCGTGCGTATTCCAGCGCAACTGGGTCTGCCCGAGCGCGAATGGGGTGGCGCCGTTCAGGGCCGCGATGTTCGTGCCTCGATCGAGACCGAACCAGACCTTCGATCCCTCGGTGTTGCGCGGACCATCCCAGATCATGTCGATAGCCGCGGCCTCGGCACCCGTCAGGCAGTTGGCGGCTGGCGCGCCGGGCGCGCCACAGACATTGGCCTGGGCGCTGAATTTGCAGCTGCGCGGATCGTCGAGCACGCCGTCCACCACCCCGTCGTTCGCATCACACGCCGCCACGGCCGAGGCGGTGGCCTGGCCGAGCTTGGCGCTGGCGATGGGACCGCCCACCAGGTCCTTCATCACGATCTGGCCCCACATCTGCGCGGTCTGGAACCGGGTCCAGAAGATGGCGGGTGCATTGGCGAGGATGCCGTCGAGCTCGCCCGGCAGTTCCTGCGCCAGCACGTAACCCTGGCGGCCGCCGGTCGAGCAGCCGTTCCAGTAGTTGTAGGCCGGTGCCATTGCGTAGTACCTGGCCGCGACCCGCTTCGAGAGCAGGATCTGCTGCTTCATCCCGTTGCGGATGAAGTCGTTGATGAACTGCAGGTTGTAGCTGCCGTCGAGATTGACGCCAGGATCGCAGTTGCCACCGGTGTGGCCGGTGTCGTTGCCGGATCCCACGTAGCCGGCGTTGACCGGACCGGCGACATTCAGACCGCCCGAGCAGCCGCCGCCGCCGATTCCCTGGGTGCGGCCGTTCCAGGCACCTTGCACGCCGCCAGCGCCGCCGTCCAGCGAATTCAGTGGCAGGCCGACCCGCACATTGATGTTCTGGGCCTCGGATTCACCGTACAGCACGTCGACCTGGCAATGCGCGGCATTCGCTCCTGCCGCCGGGATCACCTGTGCCGAGACCGACTTGACGCCGCGCTCTGCGACCAGCCCGCCCGCCGGGGTGGTGAGTTGCGAGCACATCAGGGGTTGTACCGCGGGGCTGGCAGGCTTGCCGGCATGGGCCGCCAGGGGGGCGGCCAAGGCCGCTGCGCCGGCCACCACTGCCGCGGAAAATCGCAATGACTTCATCTGGATGTCTCCGGTTGGATCAACGGGTTCGACTCGGCGCGGCGCGCGCCCATGCCGACGGCGCAGTGTCACGGTGCGCCGCCGGGCCGGCAATCAGGCAACCGCGATACCGACTATCGGAGAAGCAGATAGTTGCTGCGTTGCAGGGAGGATCACCGGGCGGGGTGCGGGAAAGTCCCAGTCCCTACCACTCGTCGGTCCCTTGATTGAAGAGACGGCCGACAAGCGCACGCAGCCAGACATTGCGCGCATCCTTGTGCATCTTGCGGTGCCAGTGCTGGCGCAGCTCGATCTGCGGCGAGCGGAATGGCAGGCCGATCGTCTTCAGTCCATGCTCGGGCCGGCCGTAGGCATTGCCCACCGCATGCGGGACAGTCACCATCAGGTCGGTGCGCGCGATCAGTCGAGGCAGACTGAGAAAGTGAGGCGTGACGAGCACCACACGCCGGCGCAGGCCCTGGGCGTCCAGGTGGGCGTCCAGAATCTCCTGCGTCCGTCCCTCCGGGTGGACCACCACATGCTGAGCCGACAGAAACTCGCCCAACGTCAGGCGGGTCCCCTGCAATCGGTGATCGGCGCGCAGCAGGCATACGAAATGGTGCGTGAACAGCGCCTGTTGGGGAAACTGCGTCGGCTTCAGGTCGGGGAAGTATCCGATCGCCAGATCGACCTCGCCGGCCGCCATCGCCTCGGCCAGCGGCGCCGGCCGCAGGCTGACCGAGCGCACCGGGGTGTCGGGCGAGGTGTGGGCGAGCGCCGCAAGCAGGCGCGGCAGAAAGACGATCTCTCCGACGTCCGACATGGCAAACGTATACGGACGGTGGCGATGCGCGGGGTCGAAGCTCGGCTTGCGCCGCAGCGTTTCGTCGACCTGACGCAGGACGTCGCGCGCCGCGCCGGCGACCTCGGCGCCGAGGGGCGTCGGCGCCATGCCGCCCGGTGCGCGGACGAACAGGGGATCGCCGAAATACAGCCTCAGCCGTGCCAGGGCGGTGCTGACGGTGGGCTGGCTGACTCCCAGTCGCCCGGCCGCCTGGCTGACACTGCCGGCATCCAGCAGCGCCACCAGCACACCGAGCTGGTTGAGATCGAGTCGCGTCGCGTCCATCCGGACATTGTTCGCGATCGAGGGCGGCTGCCGGCCCGGACCGGCAGCGGGCCCGTGCACACCCCCCGCGATGCGGGGGGCGGCCGCACGCGCTACAGCGTTCGCGCGGCGACGTTGCCCGGGCGGGTGCGCGCGAGCGAATCGATGAAGCGGTCGGCCGACTGGTAGCCGATCACGCGGACCGGTGATTCACGGCCGTCGCGGTCGAAGAAGATGATGCCGGGCGGCCCGAAGAGGGAGAAGCGCGCCAGCAGCGCCCGGTCGTCGGTATTGTTGGCGGTGACGTCGGCACGCAGCAGCAGCGTGTCCTTCAGCCCGGCCTGGACCCGTGGATCGGTGAAGGTGAAGCGCTCCATCTCCTTGCACGAGACGCACCATTCGGCCCAGAAGTCGAGCATCACCGGCCGACCTGCTGCGGTGCGGATGCGCTGTTCGAGTTCGGCCACGCTGCGGACCGTCTCGAACGGCAGTTCGTCCGAGGCCTGGGCACTGACCGCGCTGCCGCGCAGGCCGGCCAGCGGCTGCAGGATGTCGCGACCGCCGGACAGCGCCCCCACCAGCATCGCCGCGCCGGCCAGCAGCGCGATCACGCCCACACCCTTGAACAGGCGGCGATGGCCTGGTGCGCCGGGCGGCAACGGATCGAGCGCATGCAGGAACATCGCCGGGATGATCAGCAGCGCGGCCCACAGCAACTGCTGGGCCACCAGCGGGATGACCGGCGTGATCAGCCACACCGCGACTGCAAGCAGCGTGACGCCGAAGATGCGCTTGACCGACTCCATCCATGGGCCGGCCTTCGGCAGCAGGGTGCCGGCGGTTGCGCCGACCACCATCAAGGGCACGCCCATGCCGATCGCCATCGCGAACAGCGCCGTGCCGCCGAGCACGACATCGCGGCTCTGGCTGATGTAGAGCAGTGCACCGGCCAGTGGCGCGGCCACGCACGGCCCGACGATCACCGCCGACAGCACACCGATCAGGAAGGCGCCGGTTGCCTTGCCGCCCGGAATGCGGCTGCCGGCCGATCGCCAGCCGGCTCTGCAGGGCCGCCGGGCAGCTGCAGCTCGTACAGGCCGAACATCGACAGCGACAGCAGCACGAAGATCGCCGCGAAGCTGCCGAGCACCCAGGGGTTCTGCAGCCAGGCCGACAGCAGCGTGCCAGCCAGCCCGGCGGCGACGCCGGCGATTGCGTAAGTGATCGCCATGCCGAGCACATACAGCGCCGACAGGCCGAGCGCATGGCGCTTGCGTCATCGTCGCACCGTGTCCGACGATGATGCCCGACAGGATCGGGATCATCGGCAGCATGCACGGCGTGAAGGCGAGCAGGATGCCGAAGCCGAAGAAGGCCGCGACCAGCGCCCACTTGCTGCCGCCGGTGAACAGCCGACCGATGGCGGCTTCGTCGTCGGCGGCGGCGGCGCTCGTCGGCGGTGCGCGGGGCAGCCGCGGCGCGCCGCGCCCGCGGTCGGCAGCGCCACCGTCAACACCTGCTCGATCGGCGGATAGCACACACCGACCGGATCGTTGCAGCCCTGGTAGGTGGCGAGCAGCTCGATCGAGACCGGCCGGGCGGCGCCGCCGCCGAGGGTGATCAGGGCCTGAACCGGTCGGTGGTAGACCTCGACGTTGCCGAAGGTCGGGTCGGCCTTGGACTCGCCCTTGGGCAGGTCGACACTGACGATCGTCATGTCCGGCGGCTGGCGCAGGCTGAACTGCATCCGATCGCGGTACAGGTAGTAGTCGGGCGCAGGCGTCAATGTGGCCAGCAGGGTCTTCGCATCGCGCGCGCTGACCTCGATGCGAAAGGCTTCTTCGGGTGGCAGCAGCTCGGGCTGCTGCTTCGCGCCGAGGAAGCCGCGCAATGCGTCGAATGCGCCGGGTGCCGTCGATGCGGCGGCCGGGCTCGACTGGCCGCGCGCCGGCCGCCCTGGGCGGCGGCTCCGAGCGCGAGCAGACCGAGGCCCGCGATCAGCAGCGCGGAAAAAACCATGCGGACGGACCGCCAGTCGACGACCGGAGCCGTCCGGGTCGAGCCGCGGGGGCTCGATGGCAGGCGACCGGGGCGGATGAACAAGGTGGGCACTTCAGGAGCTCCGGCTGGCCAGAAAGGGTTCATCAGACAGACATCGCCGGCGCTGGGTACCGGCGCCGGCGGCATCCGGATTATCGAACGGCCGAAGTCGACCCGCCAGCTCGGGCGCCGCGTGACACGGCCGGGAGCAGGGAAGTCAGCAGCGCATGCCGGCCATCATCGACCCCATCTGGCCCATGCCCACGCCGCCCATCATCGAGCCGTGCATCAGCGCCATGGCGCCGGCGCCGACCAGCGCAATGCCGCCGACCACCGCCAGGGCGATGGTGATGATCCTGAGCACCTGATTGTCTTTCGTTGACGTCATTTTGCTGCTCCTTGCAGTGCGATCGGGCGCCAGGTCTGGCCACGATCGGGGCTGAGATAGACATCGCGACGGAAGGTCGCGATCGCCAGTTGATCCGGCTGCGCCGGGTTTTGCGCGATGTAGGCGACGGCGTCGTCGCTGAGTGCGGGCAGCGGCAGCGGCAGCGGTTTCGCACCCGCGTCGAGTGCGATCTGCATCAGCCGGGCCCGTCCGTCGTGGCTGCCGAACCAGAGCTGCCGGCCGTCGAGCGCAAACTCGAGCGACAGCACCGGCATGCCGGCGGCGATGCGGTCGAACCGGCCGCCGCCGTCACGCGACAGATACAGCCCGGCGCCGGTGCCGACCGCGACGATGTCGGCATCGTCGGGGTGCACTGCCAGGCTCTTGACGTCCGCCGGCAGCCCGGCCGCCGTCGCCCGGTTCCAGCGCAGCCCCTCGTCGCGCGTGTGGTAGAGGCCGGGCGTCGGCATGCGCGAGTTCGGCGCCGGGTTGACGACGTAGACGGCGTTGCTGCGCCAGCCGGTGGCCAGCAGGTGGAAATCGGTCTCGCCCGACAGGCCGAGCTGGCGCCAGGTCTGACCCCCGTCGCTGCTCTTGATGACGCCGAAGGGGTTGACGAGGCCGGAGCCGGGCGCCGGATGGCCACTGCTGTACAGCGCGCTGCCGGTGGCGGCGAATCCCATGTAATCGTGTGCCGGACCGGGCGCCTTGCGCCAGCGACCGTTCTCGTACAGCGCCAGGCCATGATGGCTCGGAATCATCAGCTGCCTGCCGTCGGCGCTGTACTCGAGGCCATGGACATGCGTCAGCAAGGGCCCGCCCTGGGCCAGGGCAGTACCGGCGGTGACGAGCCCGAACGCACCGGTGAGGAGCAAGGAGCGGAACCGGGAGGTATTCAGTCGCATGCGAGGTTGGAGGAATGGGGCGCGGTTGGAGAAGGTGCGCCGGCCGATGGTTCCGCTGCGCTGCAGCGACCGATTCCTACACCGCCTCCCGGTGCGCGACCACAGGCGCCGCCCCTCGCGCCATTCGATACTGCGTTACACAACAGCTCGCCCGGTCTCGGACACGGCGGGCACCAAAGCCTCGGGAGGCCCCTTTGCTCAAGCTTGCCATTCTCTTTCTGGTCATCTCCGTGATCGCCGGCTTCTTCGGTTTTTCCGGTGTCTCGGCCGCGACCGCCAGGATTTCCAAGATCCTGTTCGTGATCGCACTGCTCTTCTTCGCCATCTTCCTGGCGCTGGCGCTGCTGGCCGGTGCAGCCATCTTCTGACGCGGCGGCGCGGTCTCAGCGCCTCAGCGGCAGCCTGAGCCGAAAGCGTGTCGCGCCATCGTCCGATGCGACCTCGACCCGGCCGCCGTGGGCTTCGACGATCGCCTTGACGATGGCCAGGCCGAGCCCGGCGCCGGCACCATGCGGCCGGCGCGAGGGGTCGACCCGGTAGAAGCGGTCGAACAGCTTGGGCAGGTGCGCGGCCGGGATTGCCTGGCCCGGGTTGCTGATGTCGACGACCGCCCAGCCGACCTCCACGCCGAGCCCGACGTGCAGCGTTTCGCCAGACGGCGTGTAGCGCAGGCCGTTGGCCAGCAGGTTGCTGAGCGCGCGTTGCAGCATCAGCCGATCGGCGCGCACCGTGGGTGTGCTGCCGTGAAGTTCCAGTCCGACGCGGCTCTCCTCGGCCCATGCCTCGAAGAACTCGAACAGCGCCCGAACCTCGGCCGCAAGATCGACATCGACCGGGTCCGGCTGGGTGCGGTGGTCGTCGGCCTGTGCCAGGAACAGCATGTCGGCGATCATCTTGCGCATCCGCTCGAGTTCCTCGAGCGCCGAATAAAGCACCTCCGCATACGCATCGGCGGTGCGCGGGCGCGCCAGCGCGACCTGCGTTTGCGTGATCAGGTTCGTGACCGGCGTGCGCAGCTCGTGGGCGATGTCGGCGCTGAAGTTGTTGAGCCGGATGAAGCTCTGCTGAAGCTGGTCGAGCATCGCATTGAACGAGGTCAGCAGGTGCGCGAGCTCGGCCGGCACCTGCCCGGGATCGAGCCGGCGATGCAGTTGTTCGGAGGTGATGCCGCGCACTTCGGCGCTGACGCGGCGCAGCGGCGTGTGCCCCCAGCGCACCGCGAGCCAGGCAGCGACCACCGCGATCAGGCTGGCCCCCGCCATGCCGCCCCACAGCGCGCGTCGCAGGTCGGTCAGGTAGCCGAGGTGGAAATCGATGCCGGTGGCGACCAGCACGCGTCGGTCGCCGATGGCGAGCACCGCGCCGCGGTAGCTGTGTGCATCGGCGGACCACACCTGCAGGGCGGCAGCGTCCAGGCGCGGCACGACCGGCGCGCCCGCCGCTCGCGCAACCAGCGCGGCCGGTGCGGTGCCGTGCAGCAGCAGGCCGGTGCGGTCCTGCACGCTGAACCAGACTCCGTGGTGACCAGACACCGCCTGGGCCAGCCGCGGCGCCGCGGCAGCGCCCGGCGGGCCCGCCTCGAGCGCGTTGCGCAGCGAGGCCACCACCGCCTGCAGTTCACCCAGATCCTGTTCCACGAAGTGCTCCTCGATCGAGGCGATCACCTGCCAGGTGAAGGCAGCGAACACCGCGCTCATGACGAGCCCGACGACCGCCGTGATGCGCGCCGCGAGCGACAGCGGTCGGCGTCGGTGCTCAGCCCGCATCGGGCAGGTCGAGCAGATAGCCCATGCCGCGCACGGTCTGGATCAGCTTCGGCTCGAAGGCATCGTCGACCTTGGCCCGCAAGCGCCGGATCGCGACATCGATCACATTCGAATCGCTGTCGAAGTTCATGTCCCACACCTGCGAGGCGATCAGCGAGCGCGGCAGCACCTCGCCCTGGCGCCGCAGCAGCAATTCGAGCAAGGCGAACTCCTTGGCGGTCAGGTTCAGCCGCTGCCCGCCGCGCGAGGCGCGCCGGCGCGGCAGGTCGAGCACGAGGTCGGCGATCTGCAGCCGATCGGCCGTCATCGCCACCTGGCCGCGTCGCAGCAGGGTGCGGACCCGGGCCAGCAGCTCGGAAAAGGCGAACGGCTTGACCAGGTAGTCGTCGGCGCCGAGTTCGAGTCCCTTGACCCGGTCGTCGACGCTGTCACGTGCAGTCAGGAACAGCACCGGCGTCGAGCTGCCGGCCTGGCGCAGCGACTGCAGGATGCGCCAGCCATCGACGTCGGGCAACATCACGTCGAGCACGATCAGGTCGTAGTGCCCGGTTTGCGCCAGGTGGTGGCCGTCGAGGCCGTTGCGCGCCAGATCGACCGCGAACCCGGACTCGCCCAGCCCCTGGCGCAGGTAGTCGCCGGTCTTCGGCTCGTCTTCGACCACCAGGAGTTTCATCGGCCGTTCAGGATGCAGTAGGACGCCCGCCAGGCAGACTGCAGCGGGCGGCGCGATGGTTGCAGCCGCAGCCTGCCGCCAACATGACGGTCCGATGACATCAATGTAATGTGCGCGTCATCGGCGCGAGCGGCTCCTGGCATGAGGATGCACGTCCTCGCAGGTCGGAATGGCCTGTGATGCACAGCGCAGTCGATCCTCACCGCCGGAGAACCCACCGAATGCCTCCTTCCTTCCATGCCGTGCGCCCGGCGCGGCGCCGTTTCGTGCAGGGTCTGGCCGCCGGCGGGGTGCTGCTCGGTGCCGCACCGTGGCTGGCCAGCCGACCGGCCGCTGCACAGGGCACGCGCTCGAGCACGGCGCTCGGCACGGCGCCGGTGCTGCGCGGCACCTCGTTCGACCTGTACGTCGACGAGACGCCGGTCAACTTCACCGGCGCGGCGCGCATGGCGACCACGATCAACGGATCGATTCCGGCGCCGACGCTGCATTGGCGCGAGGGTGACGAGGTGACGATCCGGGTCCACAACCGGATGCGCTTTCCGACCTCGATCCACTGGCACGGCATCATCCTGCCGTTCGAGATGGACGGCGTGCCCGGCATCAGCTTCGCCGGCATCGCCGCCGGGCACCACCTTCAGCTACCGCTTCAAGGTCGACCAGGCCGGCACCTACTGGTATCACTCGCACACCGGCATGCAGGAGCAGACCGGGATGTACGGTGCGATCGTGATCGAACCGCGCGACGGCGAACGCATCCGCGCCGAGCGCGAGCACGTGGTCCTGTTCTCCGACTGGACCGACGAGGACCCGATGCGGGTGCTCGCCAAGCTCAAGGTGCGCAGCGATCTGTACAACCTGCAGCAACCGACCGCCATGGACTTCGTGCGCGCGGCGCGTCAGAACGGGCTCGGTGCCGCTATCGACGAACGCCGGATGTGGAACGAGATGCGGATGAGCCCGGCCGATCTGGCCGATCTGTCGGCGCAGACCCTGACCTTCCTGACCAACGGCACCACCCCGGCCGGCAACTGGACCGGGCTGTTCCGGCGCGGTGAGCGGGTGCGCCTGCGCTGCATCAACGGTTCGGCCAATACCTTCTACGACGTGCGCATCCCGGGGCTGAAGCTGTCGGTGGTGCAGGTCGACGGAGTCGACATCGAACCGGTCAGCGTGGACGAATTCCGCTTCGGGCCGGGTGAGACCTGCGACGTGCTGGTGACGCCCGGTCGATGACGCCTACACCGTCTTTGCCCAGTCGATCGATCGATCCGGCCATGCACGCGCCACGCTGGCGGTGCGCGAGGGATTGAGCGCACCGGTGCCGCAGCCGGATCCGCTCCAGCACCTGACGATGGCGGACATGATGGGCGCGATGGACCATGGCGCCATGGGCGGCATGGACCATGGCGGTGGCCATGGCAGTCACGGTGCGTCGGCCGGGGCGGGTGCGCACGCGGCTGCCGCGCGGCCGGCGCCGGACAGGGTGCCCACGCTGCTGCGTCGGCAGGAGGCGGCCACGCCGGCCACGGCGCGATGGCGATGGACCACAGCCAGCATGCTGCCGCCAGTTCGCTGGCGCGGCCGAGCAGCACGGTGCGCCACGCGCGCACCGAGTACGGACCGAGTACCGACATGCGCGTCGACATGCCGCGGACCAACCTCGACGATCCGGGTCCGGGGCTGCGCAACAACGGCCGACGCGTGCTGACGCTGGCCGACCAGCACACGATCGGCGGACCGCTCGATCCGCGAGAGCCCGAGCGCGAGATCGAGCTGCACCTGACCGGCAACATGGAGCGCTATGTCTGGTCGTTCGACGGGCTGGAATTCGGCCGCTCGACCCCGGTGCACATGCGTTTCGGCGAACGGGTGCGGGTGATCCTGCAGAACGACACGATGATGACGCATCCGATGCACATGCACGGGGTGTGGAGTGAACTCGAGCAGCCGGACGGGAAGTTCCAGGTGCGTCGCCACACGATCCCGGTCCAGCCAGCGCAGCGCATCAGCTTCCTGGTCACCGCCGACGCGCTCGGCCGCTGGGCCTGGCACTGCCACCTCGCGCTGCACATGGACAGCGGCATGTTCCGCGAGGTGCTGATCACATGAACCCGATCCTTTCCACGTCCATGATGACCTCTTCCCGAGTCACCGCCTGGCGCGCCATTGCACTGGCCGCGCTGGCGACAACGCTGGCCGCGTCAGCCGCCGCACGGGGCGCGACCGCAGACCCGCACGCCGCCCATGGCACGGCACCCGCAGCGGCGAGCGCGCCGGCTGACCCGCATGCCGGGCATGGCGCAGCGCCGGCTGCAGCGTCGGGTGCCGGCAACGTGGGCCAGGCGGTCGAGGCCGGCATCGCGGTGCCGAATCAGACCGATGCGCCTGCGCCGGCGATGGATCACGGCGGCATGCAGGGAGGCAGCGCGCCGCCGGATGCACGCGATCCGCATGCCTGGTCAGGCGGTCATGGTCTGGCGAGCGGGCCGTACAAACTGCCCGACGTGCCGCGCATTGCGCTGGCCGACGAGCACATCTTCCAGAGCCTGCTGGTCGACCGCCTCGAAGGCACCCGCACCCGCCACGGCGGCGATGGGGCGGCCTGGGAGGCCCGCTATCGCATCGGAACCGATTACCACCGGCTGGTGATCAAGTCCGAAGGCGAGGCCGTCGGCGGGCGGGTCGAGCATGCACGCACCGAGCTGCTGTACAGCCGCGCACTGAGCGCGTTCTGGGATGTACAGGCCGGCATTCGCAACGATGCTGGCGAAGGGCCGGACCGAAACTGGCTCGCCTTCGGCGTGCAGGGGCTGGCGCCGTACTGGTTCGAGATCGATGCCACCGCCTATCTCGGCAACCATGGCCGCAGCGCCTTGCGGCTGAGCGCCGAGTACGAGATTGCGCTGACGCAGAAACTGGTGGCGCAGCCGCGCGTCGAGGCCGAACTGCATGGCAAGGACGACCTGGCGCGCGAGATCGGCCGCGGCTTGTCGAACGTCACTGCCGGCGTGCGGCTGCGCTATGAGTTCACGCCGCAGTTTGCGCCCTACATCGGCGTCGAACGCAGCGGCAGCTTTGGCCGCACCGCCGACCTGCATCGAGCGGCCGGCGACAACCCGTATGCGACGCGCTGGGTGGCCGGCGTTCGCTTCTGGTTCTGAGCTGTGTTCTCGTTGAATCTTCCATCCATCTGTCACCGAGGCCGTTCCATGTCACGCATCTCCAGCATCATCAGTCAGTGGTCGTTCGCCGCATGTGCCGCACTGGCCTCCGCTCCCACGTTCGCCGCCGGAAGCCACGACGGTGGCCATGGTGCGCACGCGCCGCAAGCTCCAGCGGCCGCGGCCGCGGCCGACGCGCACGGCCACGGCCACGGCGCGGCGGTCACGCGGCAGCGCCGGTCGGCAAGCCGGGCGATCCGGCCAAGGTGAGCCGCACCATCACGGTCGAGATGCACGACACGATGCGCTTCACACCTGACAAGCTCAGCGTCAAGGCCGGGGAGACGATCCGCTTCTTCGTCGTCAACAAGGGAAAGATGGCGCACGAACTGGTCATCGACAGCAAGGAAGGGCTCGCCGAACACGCCGAGATGATGCGCAAGATGCCGCACATGGACCACAAGGAACCCAACATGATCCGGCTCGAAGCGGGCAAGCGCGGCGGCGTGGTGTGGCAGTTCACCGAGGCAGGCGAAGTGCCGTTCGCCTGCCTGATCCCCGGCCATTTCGAGGCCGGGATGGTCGGCGCGGTCGACGTTCGCTGACCATGTGAGGCGCTGCTGCGCAGCCGGCGCAGCGCGCCGAGGCGGCGATCGCCGATTGCCGATTGCGTCAACCTTCCAGCCACGGCAGGAGAAAAGAAGATGAACCCGTACGTCCGTTTCGCCGCCATGATCGTCACCTCGACCATCGTCATGTTCGGGCTGATGTACCTGAACACCTACCAGCTCGACCACATCTTCTGGAGCCAGACGCGGGCCTGGATGGCGCTGCTGATGGGCGCGACGATGGCGATCGTCATGCTCGCCTTCATGCAGCACATGCTGAGCAAGCGCGGGCTCAACCTGGCGATCTTCGTCGGCAGTGCACTGGTGTTTGCGGTCTCGCTGTGGCTGGTGCGCAGCCAGGTGACCGTCGACCAGGTGTCCTGGATGCGCGCCATGATCCCGCACCATTCGATTGCCATCCTGACCAGTCGGCGCGCGCAGCATCGAGGATCCGCGCGTGCGCAAGCTCGCCGACGACATCATCGAGGCGCAGGTGCGCGAGATCGGCGAGATGAAGACGCTGATCGACGAACTCGACCGCGGCCGTTGAGCCTGCCGCGACGGCCTGACCGGCCGCCGTGGCGGCACTCGTTCGGCGCCGGCGCCCGGCTTTCTCGGCTTGTGCCGGATCGGCCAATCCCGTACGCTGTTGCCTGACCCGAAACAGGCGGCGCGTCCGTTCGACGCCGCAGCGGCGGTTCGCTGCGCGCGGGCCGGAGGAGACAGCCCATGTCAAGCCGATCGAACGGCCTCGCGGCCGGCCTCGAAACCCGTTCGGTCCGCACGCTGGCGCTCGTCGGCGCCGCGGCCAGCGGCAAGACCAGCCTGGCCGAGGCCCTGCTCGTCCAGTCGGGCGCGATCGGCGTCGCCCGGCAGCCTGGATCGGGGCAGCACCGTCAGCGACCACGATCCGCTCGAACGCCGGATGGCGCATTCGCTGAATGCGTCGGTGATGCACCTGGTGCACGACGCGACCCGCATCCACCTGATCGACACCCCCGGAATTCCCGACTTCCTGGGCCAGAGCCTGCCCGCACTGGAGGCGGTCGAGACGGCGGCGATCGTCGATCAATGCGGCCACCGGCATCGAGCCGCTGGCGGTGCGGATGATGGAGCTATGCGCAGGCGCGCCAGCTCGATCGAATCATCATCGTCAACCGGATCGACACGCCGGGAGTCGACCTCGAAGGCCTGCTGGGGCAGATCCAGGCCACCTTCGGCCGGGTCTGCCTGCCGCTGAACCTGCCGACCGGTGGCGGCAGCGGCGTGGTCGACTGCTTCTTCAACCGCGAGGGCGCGAGCGACTTCGGCTCCGTCGATGCGGCGCACCGTGCGCTGGTCGAGCAGGTGGTCGAGGTCGACGCCGACTTCGTCGACCGCTACCTGAACGACGGCGATGTCGATGCGACGCGAACTGCATGCGCCGCTCGAGCAGGCGCTGCGCGAAGGGCACCTGATCCCGGTCTGCTTCGTCTCGGCGCGCACCGGCGCCGGCATTGCCGAACTGCTCGACATCATCGTCAAGCTGCTGCCCGATCCGACCGAGGCCAATCCGCCCGATTTCCTGCGCGGCGAGGGCGCCGACGCAAGGCCGATGCATGCCAGGCCCGATCCGTCGCTGCACGTGCTGGCGCATGTATTCAAGGTCACCGTCGATCCGTTCATCGGCAAGATGGGCATCTTCCGCGTCCATCAGGGCACCGTCACCCGCGACAGCCAGCTCTACATCGGCGACGGTCGCAAGCCGTTCAAGGTCGGTCACCTGTTCATGCTGCAGGGCAAGGACCACGTCGAGGTGCTCGCGCGCAGCTGCCGGGCGACATCGCGGCGGTCGCCAAGGTCGACGACATCCATTTCGACGCGGTGCTGCACGATGCCGCCGAGGACGACCACATCCACCTGAAGCCGCTCGACTTTCCGGCGCCGGTGCACGGCCTGGCCATCGAGCCGAAGCGCCACGGCGACGAGCAGCGGATGTGGGACATCCTGGCCAAGCTGGTCGACGAAGATCCCTGCCTGAAGGTCGAGCATGTGGCCACCACCAACGAGACCGTGGTGTACGGGCTCGGCGAGGTGCACCTGAAGGTGCTGCTCGAGCGGCTGCGCGAGGTCTACCATTTCGAGGTCAACACCCGGCCGCCGCGCATCGCCTTCCGTGAAACCGTCACCGCAGCCGCCGAAGGCCATCACCGCCACAAGAAGCAGAGCGGCGGTGCGGGTCAGTTCGGCGAGGTGTTTCTGCGCATCGAGCCGCTCGCGCGCGGTGCCGGTTTCGAGTTCGTCGACCAGGTCAAGGGCGGCACCATCCCGGGCCAGTTCATCCCGGCGGTGGAGAAGGGCGTGCGCGAGGTGCTCGAGCATGGCGCCATCGCCGGCTATCCGGTGGTCGACGTGCGCGTCATCGTGTACGACGGCAAGCACCACAGCGTCGACAGCAAGGAGATCGCCTTCGTCGTTGCCGGCCGCAAGGCCTTCATGGCGGCGATCCGCGAGGCGCGGCCGATCGTGCTCGAGCCGATCGTGAAGATCGAGATCGAGGCGCCGGAGTCGGCGATGGGCGACATCACCGGCGACCTGTCGGCCAAGCGCGGCATGGTCACCGGAACCAGCAACGACGCGCTCGGTCATGTCAGCGTGCGCGGACAGGTGCCGCTGTCGGAGCTGACGGGCTATCAGTCGCGCCTGAATGCCCTCACCAGCGGCCAGGGTCGCTACACCATCGAGCTGTCGCACCACGACCCGGTGCCGCCGTCACTGCAGCAGCAGCTGATCAGCGAGAACAGGGTGGTGGAGGAGGAGTGAGGGCGTCACCGCCGCGCGGATCGCCGGCTTGCGTCACGAAGGCCGACCGTGGTCGGCTCACCCGCCGGCCCGCTTGACCTTCATCCCCTGCGCCTGCAACAGCGCCACGATGCGATCGCAATGGTCGCCCTGGATCTCGATCACCCCGTCCTTGACGGTGCCGCCGCTGCCGCAGGCGGTGCGCAGCTGCTTGCCCAGCGCCACCAGCGCGACCGCGTCGAGCGGCGCGCCGCGCACCAGCGTGACGGCCTTGCCGCCGCGGCCCTTGGTTTCGCGGCTGACCCGGGCGATGCCGTCGCCGGCCGGGGCGACGGCTTGCTGGCAGGTGCACTGCAGGAGCGGCTGGCGGCAACCAGGGCACATGCGGCCGGCTTCGGTCGAATAGACCAGGCCGCCTGAGGAGGATCGATGGCGCATCGCGGACGTCGGGCAGCAGGGAAGGGTCGATTTTCCACCCAGCCGGGCCGATGCACCGGGAATCAGCCTGCAGGCGACGCGACGCAGTGGCCCCTGGACCAGCCGCAGTCAATCACGACAGCAGGTGCCGCACCGCGCGCTGCATCGCGTCCGGATCGACCAGCGCGACGAACAGGATGCCGGCGACGGCGCCGCTCAGGTGTGCATCGTGGTTGACCCGGCCACGCCCGCGCCGTGACGCCCAGATCGTGAACGCCAGGTAGCCGAAGGCGAACAGCGGGGCCGGGATCGGCACCGGGATCGGCAGGATGTAGATCGATGCGGTCGGCACATAGACGATGGCCGCGAACAGCACCGCCAGGATGGCGCCGGAGGCGCCGAGGCAGGCGTAGGCCGGGTTGTTGCGATGCTTCAGCCAGGTGCCGACATCGCTCGCGGCCAGGCCGAAGGCATACAGGGCGGCGAACTTGCCGCTGCCGATCGCGCGTTCGAGCGGAAACCCGAACGCCCACAGGGTGATCGAATTGAACAGCAGGTGCGGCAGGTCGGCATGCAGGAAGGCGCTGCTGACCGGCGTCAGCCATTCGCGCCGGCGCAGCAGCCAATGGGGCCGGAACAGGTTGCGCTCGATCAGTGCCGGTTGCCGGTACAGCCCGAACAGGCTGGCGCCGAGGATGACCGCGAGCAGCGCGCTCGCGACCGGGGATGCCGCGAGCGCGTCCATCGGGGCCGCGCCGGCTCAGCCGGCCGCGTCGGCGGCCTGCTCGACCGACCCGAGCAGGGCAACCGGAAAGTCGCGCAGGATCTGCGCCACCGACCAGCGCCGCGGTTCGGTCGGGTGCGTCCGGCCGCCGATCGCGTCGACCAGGCCGGTTCCCGGCAATTCCACATCGGCGGGCCAGACGATCTCCGCATCCTTCCAGACCGTGCCGACCGGCGCGGTGCCCACATCGAGGTCGAGCGAGGCGTACAACCGCGCCGCGACCACGACGACGCAGCGCTGGCCGTCGCTGCGCGCGAAGGCGATCAGGTGGTCGGCGTGTTCGCCGGTGATCTCGAGCGGCAGGTAGTCGGCCGAGCGCAGGCAGGCGTCGTAGTCGCGGTGCAGTTGCAGCGCGCACCAGGTGACGTGGAACTTGGCGCGTCCGTCGACCGCCTGCTCGAGCAGCGCGCCCAGATCGGCACGCCGGTCCGACTGCGCGGCCAGGCCGCGGCTCGCCTCGAGCATGCCGCGCCGGCGCTCGTAGTCGACCGGCCGGCGGTTGTCGGGATCGACCATCGACAACTCGATCGCCTCATGACCCTGGTAGTAGTCGGGCACACCCGGCGACAGGCCCTTGACGGCTGCGAGCGTCAGCCCGTTGAGCGCGCCGTACCAGGCGAAGACGGCCGCATTGGCGTGCAGATCGTCGAGGAAGAGCGAGTTTTCGCGTCGCGTCAGCAGGGCCTCGATGAAGCCGGTCAGCGCCGCCTCGTAGGCCTCGTTCGGATTGACCCAGCTCGTGATGGCCTTCGACTCGCGCACCGACTTGAGCATCGCCTGGTCGACGCGATCGCGGTACGCGGCGAGCTCGTCGTCGTCGATCGGACCGGCCGGCAGGGTGCCGACCAGCATCTGGTAGAGCAGGTATTCGTCATTGCGCGACGGCGCAGTGACCCCGTCGACGGTGCGCTTGTGGCTGCGATTGAAGCGGCTCCAGCGCCGCACCGTCAGCCGCCAGGCGGCCGGCAGTTCGCTGATCACATCGATGCGGGCACGCACGTCTTCCGAGCGCTTGGCATCGTGGGTCGAGGTGGCCAGCATCTCGTGCGGCCAGCTGAGCGCGCGCTCGCGCGCCGCGTGATGGAAGGCGGACACCGTCATGCCGAAGGCATCCGGTTCGCCGCCGACGTCGTTGACCGAGATCAGCCGCTGGTGGCGGTACAGCGCGGTGTCCTCGATGCCCTTGGCGGCGACCGGCGCGGTGTACTGCTGCAGCCGGCGTGCGAACGAGCGGTAGCGTTCCGCCAGCCCGTCCGGCGCGCCCGGCATCGGCTTGCCGAGCAGCACCTGGCGCAGGAAGTCGAAGACGCTTCCATCGGCGGCGACGCTGCGCCGCCGCGCGCGGCCGATCGCCCAGTCGATGTGCTTGCGGTCCTGCGCGCTCGGCTTGTCGACGATGTAGGTGCGGTAGACCGGGAACGACGCCACCACCTCGGACAGCGCCTGGCGCAGCAGGTTGAGCGTGAAGTCGCGGGTGCGCCGGTCTTCGCGCGCCAGCCGCAGCAGGGCGGTGCGAGAGCACCGTCAGCTCGCCGGCGAGCGTGCTGTCCATCACCACATGGCGGCAGTGCCAGGCCAGGGTGTCGAAATCCTCCGCCTCGTCGCGCACGAAGGCACGCCAGGCCCGGTCGAGCCGCGACTTGGCGCTGCCGTCGATCAGCAGGCCGTTGATGACGTTGGCGAAGCGGTAGCCGGTGGTGCCGTGCACCGCCCAGTCGCGCGGCAGCTGCTCGTGCGGCGCGACGATCTTCTCGACCGTGACGAACAGCGGCGTCTCGGGCGCTTCCTTGGCGCTGCCCTCCGACGGCGCTGGCAGGCCGATGCGCTCTGCATAGCGCTGCTGCAGGTCGACGGAAATAGCGCGCCGGATCGGCCAGACCGTCCGGGTGGTCGATGCGCAAGCCGTTGATCGCGCCGGCGGCGACCAGATCGAAGATCAGCTCGTGCGTCGCATCGAAGACACGGCGGCTCCTCCATCCGCAGCGCGGCCAGCTCGTTGATGTCGAAGAAACGGCGGTAGTTGATCTCGTCGCCGGCGATGCGCCAGTGCGCCAGCCGGTAGGGCTGGGCCTCGATCAGCGCGTCGAGCGCGTCGTAGCTCGCGCGCTCGCCCGGGCTGCCGTTGAGCTTGCCGACCATCGCATCGATCGCATCGACCAGCGCGGCGTGCTGCCCGACCAGCTGTGCGAGCTGCTGCTTGAGCGCGGTTTGCTCGCGCTGGCGCAGGGCGGTGGCGGACGGGTCGGTGCTGCTGTGTGGCGGCAGGCGGTCGAACGCGTCGGCGAGCGACTGGAGCGCGGCGTCGGCACCCTCGGTCCCGGAGCTGCCGAGCGTCTCGCGCAGCAGCCGGCCATAGCAGCCGGGATCGACCGGCAGCTTGTGCTCGAAATAGCTCAGGGTGAAGGCGCCATGCTCACGCTCGAAGGCGAGCGCGATCTCGCCGCGCTCGAGCACCACGCCGTACTGGTCGCCGAGGATCGGCAGCAGCACCCGGCCAGTCAGTGCCGGGTCGGCGGCATTCCAGTCGATGTCGAAGAAGCCGGCGTGCTCGGCGGCGGCACCGTTCTCGAGCACGTCGAGCCACCAGGCGTTGTCGCCGCTCAGCACGCCCATGTGGTTCGGGACGATGTCGACCACCAGTCCCATGCCGTGCTGCTGCAGCTGCGCGACCATGGCATCGAAATCCTCACGCGTGCCGAGCTCGGGATTGAGCATCCCATGGTCGATCACGTCGTAGCCGTGCATGCTGCCCGGTCGGGCCCGCAGCGGCGGCGAGACAGTACAGGTGGCTGATGCCGAGCTCGGCCAGGTAGGGCACGAGCGCGGTTGCGTCGCTGAAGCGGAAGTCGGCGTGCAACTGCACGCGGTAGGTGGCGCGCGGCACGTCGGCCGTCGTGCGGGTGGGGCTGGCCTGCTGGGACGTTGCGCTCATGGGTTCTCGATGTTGACGTGGACCGACCAGGCCGGAACGGCGTCGGAGTCGGGGTGGCTGCGGTAGACCGGCGTGCCGGGCAGCGTCTCGGGGCCGCCGGCTGCGCCGGGTGTGTCGCCGAGCTGCGCCAGCATGTGCCAGCGCCGTCCGTCGGCCAGCGGCCAGACGATGCGCAGCGAGCCATCGGACGAGGTGACGAATTCACCGCTGCGCGCGCCGTGCAGCCACGGCACCAGCTGTTCACGGCGCAGCTTCAGCAGCTTGCGCATACAGCGCCAGCCAGCCGGCATGCGGTTCGCGCCCGCGTTCGCTCCAGTCGAGCTTGCTGGTGCGGAAGGTCGATTCGGCATTCGGATCCGGGATGTGGTCGCGCACCTCGGGATCGGCGAAGCGCGCGAACTTGCCGAACTCGGCGCGCCGGCCGTTGGTCACCGCCTGCGCCAGTTCGCCGTCGAAGTCGCAGAAATACTGGAACGGCGTGCCGGCCGCATATTCCTCGCCCATGAACAGCATCGGCGGTCGCCGGCGCGAGCAGCACGCAGGCGAGCAGCGCGCGCAGCGCATCGTCACGTCCGGCCTCGGATGCGAGCTGTGCAATGCGCTCGCCGAAGGCGCGGTTGCCGACCTGGTCGTGGGTCTGCATCGAGTTGACGAAGGCGAGCGGCGGCAGGTGCCTGGACACGGTGCCGCGCAGTTCGCCGTCGCGGAATTCCGACGGATCGTCCTGGTAGGCGTAGCCCTCGGCCAGCGCGCGCGCCGAGCAGGCGCACCGGCTCGCGCGCATAGTCGATGTAGTAGCCGTCGGTCTCGCCGGTCGCGAGCACGTGCACCGCATGGTGCACATCGTCGTTCCACTGGGCATTGGCCAGCGGCGTGCTGCCGTCGTCCTCGCGGCGCAGGCGCTGCGCGTCGTTGAGGTCGTTCTCGAGGATCAGGTGCACCTGGCGTTCGCTGCCGGGACCGGCGCGCACCGCCCGCGCCAGTTCGTCGATGAAGTGGGTTTCCGAGCGGTCGTGCATCGCATGCACCGCATCGAGTCGCAGTCCGTCGAACTGGAATTCCTCGATCCAGTAGACCGCGTTGTGGATGAAGAAGCTGCGCACGGTGGCGCTCGCGTCGGCATCGAAATTGATGGCTGCGCCCCACGGGGTCGGCACGTCGGGGTTGAAGAACGACCTGGCGTAGGCGTGCAGAAAGTTGCCGTCCGGGCCGAAGTGGTTGTAGACGACGTCGAGCAGCACCATCAGGCCGCGCTCGTGCGCCGCGTCGACCAGCCGCTTGAGATCGTCGGGCGTGCCGTAGCTTGCGTCCGGCGCGAAGTGCAGCACGCCGTCGTAGCCCCAGCCGCGGCTACCCGGAAAATCGGCCACCGGCATCAGCTCGATCGCCGTCACGCCGAGCGCGACCAGATCGTCGAGGCGTTCGATCGCGGCGCTGAAGGTGCCGGCGTCGGTGAAGCAGCCGACGTGCAGTTCGTAGATCACCGCCTCGTGCCAGGGACGGCCCTTCCAGCCGCGCTCGGGCCAGTCGAAGGCCTGCGGGTCGGTGACCAGGCTGGCGCCCTTGACATCATCGGGGTTGCTGCGCGAGGCCGGATCGGGTACCAGCAGGTCGCCGTCGATGCGGAAGGAATAGCGGCTGGCGGCGCCGGCATCAGGCCGGTGCAGCTGGAACCAGCCATCCGGCTTGCGGCTCCATCGCCGCCGCGCCTTCGCCCGGACCGGACGCGATCACCAGCTCGACCGCTTCGGCGTCGGGCGCCCAGAGTCGGAAGGTGACGCCGCCGCCCGGCTCCAGGCTGGCGCCGAATGGCATTGCATAGGCATGTTTCATGGTGCGCACTCCATCGAATTCACATTGGTGGTGGCACGCGCGCGGGTCGGGCGCGTGGATCGGCGGCGCCGGACGCAAGCGCTGTGCCGTGTCGCCGCCGTCCGATGGACGGCGAAAACAGGCTGGCGCTGCAGCCCGTTTCCGGCAAGATTTGCGGTAACGGCGAGCGCCGGCGCCGAGCTGCCGTGCCTCAGCGCAGCTTGTCGCCCGCGGTCGCGTGGGAACCAGCGCTCGATCAGGCTCGACGCCCGCTGTCGGCCGCCGAGACCGAACGACAGCGCAAGCGCGAAGACGATGCCCGCCAGCAGGATCAGGAAGGTCTGCTGGATCAGCCCGCCACCGATGTCGAGGTGATCGACGGCGAGCAGGATGACGAAGGCCATGATGCCGTACCGCATCAGGTGGCCGAGCAGGTCGGCGTCGCCGATGCCTGCACCGCGGCAGTAGCTCTGCACCGCATTGCCGGCAAAGCGCGCGAAGTAGCTGCCGAAGACGATCACCAGCAGCGCGACCAGCAGGCGCGGCACGAACAGCAGCACCCGGCTCGAGCAGGTCGGTCACCTGGGTCAGCCCGAGTCCGTTGAAGGCGATGATCAGCGAGGTGAGGATGATCAGGACGTAGCCGATCCAGCCGAACAGGTCGGTGGCATCCTTGTCGGAGCCGCCCTGCTGCAGGAAGCCGTCGATGCCGGCGCGCTCGGTCAGCACGTGGAAATTCAGCGCGCGCAGCACCTTGACGACGAACAGCCGGAACGCCTTGGCGATCAGCCAGCCGACGAGCAGGATGCCGATCGCGATCGCCAGGCGCGGCAGGAAGGCGCCGATCTGTTGCAGGAAGCCGCGCAGCGGCTCGAGCATGACGTCGATGTTTTGCATGGTCAGACCTCAGGTTCGGGAATCGATGTCGAGCAGCGACGCGATGCCCGCGAGCGGCACCTCGACCCAGTCGGGACGGTTGTCGATCTCGTAGCGCAGCTCGTACAGCGCCTTCTCGAGCTCGAACAGATCGAGCATCACGCCGGCCGAGTCGAATTCGGCCGCACTGGCATACAGCCCGCCGGCAAGCGCCACCTCGCGGTAGGCATCGACGAAGCCCGCGCGCACGCGGCGTTCCCAGTCGCGCGCGACCGGCGCCAGCCGCTCGTATTCGGGCGGCGACTGCGCGGTCTGCTGCAGCGCGGTGTGGCGCGCATAGTCGAACGAGCGCAGCATGCCGGCGACGTCGCGCAGCGCGCTCTGCTTGGCGCGGCGCTCCTCGAGCGTGCGCGTCGGCTCGCCTTCGAAGTCGATCAGCAGGAAGTCGTCGCGCCGGATCAGGATCTGGCCCAGGTGCAGGTCGCCGTGCAGCCGGGTCTTGAGTCCGACCGGCGTCGCCTGGGCGAGTGCGTCGATGCGCTCGTGCAGCTGCGACTGGGCGCCGGTGATCCGTTCGCGCCAGTTCGGCCACCGACGGCGGCCAGTTGCCCTTGGCGCGTTCGAGCATCTGCAGCGTGTGCTCGCACTCGCTGCGGATGGCCGCGCTCCAGCGCTGCAGGTCGTCGGCCTGCACCGGCTCGGGATCGAACGCCGGCTCGCCGGTGCGGCGCGCGAGCGCGACATGCAGTTCGCCGATGCGGCGTGCCAGCACCCGCATCCGCTCGACCATCGGCTCGACGCCGTCCTGCGCGCTCTCCTCGCTGCCCGGCGTGACCTCGAGCAGCCGCTTGAGCTGGTCGACCGCGAACTGCCAGGCGTCGCCCTGGTTGGAGACCTGCGCCTGCAGCAGCGCGAGCGTCCAGCTCGGTGCCGTCGTCGTCGCGGTAGCCGACGCTGCCGAGCACCGGCACGCAGTGCTCGTAATGCACCACGTCGGTCAGGTACAGCGCCCATCTCGAGTTCGAGTCCGACGCCCGGCTGCATGCGCCGATAGGCCTTCAGGAACAGCGTGTCGCCGAGCAGCGAGATCGAATTGCTGCTGTTGGTCAGGCGGTGCAGCGGCAGCGGGCCGTCCAGGCCGTCGCCGACCACCTGTCGGAAATTGGCGCCCGGCTCGAAGCTGGATCGTGCCGTCTTCGGTCTTGGTCGTGTGGCCGCTTCCGATCGCCTCGACGACGACGCGGCAGAAGGCCTCGTCGGCCATCGCATCGGCCAGCACCCCCATCTTGGCCTGCTGGCGCACCTTGGCCACGCCGAGCGGCGCCAGGGCGCGGGTGCGTTCCTCGTCGTCGTCGTCGTAGGCGAGCGTCATCGGCACGAAGTAGCGGGCACTGCCGGCGGCGGCCGCGTCGACGTCGACCAGCGCGAGCAGCCACTCGTTGCGGCCCTTGCCGAGCACGCCGTGGTCGACGCAGCCGGGCGCGGCCGATCGCATCGTTCTTGGCCGCATACCAGCGCTGGCGCTGCATGAAGCGCGGCAGCAGGTCGGCTCTCGAGCTGGTCGCGCGTCTTCTCGGCCAGGCCCATGCGCCACGGCACGACCTTGCTGCGGAAGAAGCTGTTCCAGTCGTCGAACAGCACCAGCACCGGCAGGTCCTCGACCGGCAGCCGGTCGGTGTGCCAGCTCGGCGGCTGGGCATCGGTGGCCAGGCGGAACCAGAAGAAGCCGTAGCCCGGCAGCGTCAGCAGATACGGCAGTTCGCCGACCGGCGGGAACGCAGTTGCGTCCCATCATCTCGACCGGCACCCGGCCCTTCCATTCGCCGAGCTCGAGCTCGACCGGCTGGGCGGTGCGGCTGACGTTGGAGACGCACAGGATCACGTCGTCCTCGTACTCGCGCACATAGGCCAGCACCTTGCGATTGCCCGGGTGCAGCATCTTGAAGCGCGCCGCGGCCGAAGGCATGGGTGCTGCCGCGCACCGCCAGCAGGCGGCGCGTCCAGGCGAGCAGCGACGACGGCTCGCGCGCCTGCGCCTCGACGTTGACCGCCTCGAAGCCGTAGATCGGATCCTGGATCGGCGGCAGGTACAGGCGCTGCGGGTCGGCGCGCGAGAAGCCGCCATTGCGGTCGCTGGTCCACTGCATCGGCGTGCGCACGCCGTCGCGGTCGCCGAGGAAGATGTTGTCGCCCATGCCGATCTCGTCGCCGTAGTACAGCACCGGCGTGCCGGGCATCGACAGCAGCAGGCCGTTCATCAGCTTGATGCGCTCCATGTCGTTCTCGAGCAGCGGCGCGAGGCGGCGCCGGATGCCGAGGTTGATGCGGGCGCGCTTGTCGGCCGCGTACATGTTGTACATGTAGTCGCGTTCCTTGCTGGTCACCATCTCGAGCGTCAGCTCGTCGTGGTTGCGCAGGAACACCGCCCACTGGCAGTTGGGCGGAATGTCCGGCGTCTGCGCCAGGATCTCGACCACCGGATGCCGGTCTTCCTGCGCGATCGCCATGTACATGCGCGGCATCAGCGGGAAGTGATAGGCCATGTGGCATTCGTCGTCGTCGCCGAAATACTCGCGCACGTCCTCGGGCCACATGTTGGCCTCGGCGAGCAGCAGCCGGCCGGGAAACTTCTCCTCGATGCGCGCGGCGGATCGCCTTGATGACGTCGTGCGTCTCGCGCAGGTTCTCGTTGCTGGTGCCGTCGCGCTCGATCAGGTACGGGAATCGCGTCGAGCCGGAAGCCGTCGACGCCCATCTCGAGCCAGTACTCCATCGTCTTCAGCACCGCCTCGACGACCGCCGGGTTGTCGAAGTTGAGGTCGGGCTGGTGGCTGAAGAAGCGGTGCCAGAAATACTGCTTGGCGACGTCGTCCCAGGTCCAGTTCGACTTCTCGGTGTCGGTGAAGATGATCCGGGTGCCGGTGTACAGCGTCGGGTCGTCGGTCCAGACATAGAAGTCGCGCTCCGGCGAGCCCTTGGGCGCCTTGCGCGCGGCCTGGAACCACGGGTGCTGGTCGGACGTGTGGTTGACCACCAGTTCGGTGATCACGCGCAGGCCGCGCCGGTGCGCCTCGGCCACGAAGGCCTTGAAGTCGTCGAGCGTGCCGTACGATCGGATGCACGTCCTCGTAGTCGGAGACGTCGTAGCCGTCGTCGCGCAGCGGCGACGGATAGAACGGCAGCAGCCAGATCGTGTTGACGCCGAGCGACTGCACATGGTCGAGTCGTTCGGTCAGGCCGCGGAAGTCGCCGATGCCGTCGCCGTTGGCGTCGGCGTAGGCCTTGATGTGCAGCTCGTAGATGACCGCATCCTTGTACCAGAGCGGATCGGCGGCATCGATCTCGGCCGTGATCGGCGTCGTGTGGGCGATCTCGAGATCTGATTTCACAGGGGGACTTTCAAGCGAAATAGTCGAAATCGTTTTCGCGCGTGACGCGGGAACGCAGGTGCATGACATGCGCCGGGCACACGCTGCGGATCGAGCTGCACGAAATTGCGCGGCCCGTGCCACAGGAAGTGCGCGTCGGTGATCAGGTCGTGCATCTGGTAGGGCTGCTCGGGCTCGATGCCGAGCGCCTTCAGGTCGAGTTCGACCCAGCCGCTGTGCACATGGTGCGGATCGAGGTTGACGACGCAGACGATGATGTCGGAGCCGTCGGCCGACTGCTTGCAGTAGGCGATCAGCGCCTCGTTGTCGACGTGCACGAAACGCAGGCTGGCATCGTTCTGCAGCGCCGGATGCGCGTGGCGCGCGCGGTTGATCACGCCGATGAACTCGGCCAGCGAATCGGCGCGCGAGCGGTCCCAGACCTTGCGCTCGAACTTCTCCGAGTCGAGGTATTCCTCGCCGCCCTCGCGCAGCGGCTTGTGTTCGAGCAGTTCGTAGGCCGGCCCGTAGATGCCGTAGTTGGCCGACAGCGTCGCTGCCATCACCAGCCGCGCCATGAAGACCGGGCGCTGACCCTGCTGCAGCGCCGCCGGATTGATGTCGGGCGTGTTCGGCCAGGCGTTGGGGCGGAAATACTCGCGACCCGGGCCCTGGCTCAGCTCGGTGAAGTACTGCGTCAGCTCGTACTTGGTGTTGCGCCAGGTGTAGTAGGTGTAGGACTGGCTGAAGCCGACCTTGGCCAGCCGGTGCATCACCCTGCGGCCGGGTGAAGGCCTCCGACAGGAAGATCGCGTCCGGGATAGTGCTTGCGCACATGGGCGATTGCCCATTCCCAGAACGGATAGGCCTTGGTGTGCGGGTTGTCGACGCGGAAGATCCGCACCCCCTGTTCGGCCCAGTACAGGAACACATCGGCCAGCGCCGCCCACAGGCCGCGCCAGTCGCTGGTCTCGAAGTCGAACGGGTAGATGTCCTGGTACTTCTTGGGCGGATTCTCGGCGTACTGGATGCTGCCGTCGGCGCGCTTCCTGAACCACTCCGGATGCTGCTTGACCCAGGGATGGTCGGGCGCGCACTGGAAGGCGATGTCGAGTGCGAGCTCGATGCCGTGCTCCTTGGCGCGTGCGATCAGCCGCTTCAGGTCCTCCAGCGTGCCGAGTTCGCTCAGGATCGCATCGTGGCCGCCTTCGGCGGCGCCGATCGCCCACGGGCTGCCGACGTCGTCCGGGCCGGCATCGAGCGTGTTGTTGCGGCCCTTGCGGCGGCTGCGCCCGATCGGGTGGATCGGCGGGAAGTACAGCACGTCGAAGCCCATGCGCTGGATGTACGGCAGCCAGTCCTCGCAGTCGGCGAAGGTGCCGTGGCGCGCCGGATCGTCGGACGCCGAGCGCGGAAACAACTCGTACCAGCTCGAGAAGCGCGCCCGCTCGCGCTCGACGAGCAGCGGATAGATGCGCTCGTGCGTCCAGGCGTGGCTCAGGTCGGGATGCTGCTCGGCGGCGGCGGCGCCGGCCTCGTCGAGGCCGATCTTCTTCAATTCGTCGGTATCGACCGAGCCTTCGACTTCGCAGCGGCCTGCCAGCTTGCGTGCCCATTCACGCAGCGTCTTCGCCTCGCGCGCCTTGCCGGCGCGCTTGGCGGCCGCCTCGATCAGCTTGGCGCCGGTCAGCGCGGCGATGCGCACGTCGTCCGGGATCGATGCGGCGCAGGTAGTCGTGGCGCCACGACAGGAACGGATCGACCCAGGCCTGGATCGTATATTCCCAGGCGCCGATCGCATCGACGACGAAGCCGCCGCTCCAGCGGTCGTTGCCGAGCGCGCTGCATCGGCTTGCGCTGCCAGTCGGCGGCGCCGCGCGCGCCGCCACAGCAGTGTACAGGCAACCACGTCGTGGCCGTCGGCGAAGGCATCGGCCTCGACGACGAGCGTGTCGCCGATGACGCGCTTGACCGCGAAGCGGCCGTCATCGACCGCCGGCGTGATGCCTTCGATGACGACGCGGATGCGGCCGTCGTCGATGTTGATCGGAACGATGCTCCTGGGCAACGCTCACGTGGGTTTCCTTTCTTCCGATTGAAATACGAGGATACCGAGCGGCGGCAGGCGCAGGTTGAGGGCCTGGTAGTGGCCGTGTGCCGCCACCGGCACGCTGCTCGCGCCGACCCTGGTTGCCGACGCCGCTGCCGCCGTACAGGTGGCGTCGCTGTTCAGCCGCTCGACCCAGGTGCCGGGCTGCGGCACGCCGATCAGATGATTGTCGCGCGGAACCGGCGTGAAATTGGCGACCACCAGCAGCGACGATCCGTCGCGCGCGCGGCGCAGGAAGCTCAGCACGCTCTGATCGGCGTCGTTGCTGTCGATCCACTGGAAGCCGGCCGGTTCGAAGTCGAGCTCGTGCAGCGCCGGTTCGTGCCGGTAGAGGTGGTTCAGGTCCTCGACGAAGCGCTGCAGCCCGGCGTGCTTCTCGTTCGTGACCAGCCACCACTCGAGCTGCGTCGTCATGGTTCCACTCGCGGCGCTGCCCGAATTCGCCGCCCATGAACAGCAGCTTCTTGCCCGGGTGCGTCCACATGTAGCCGAGCAGCAGCCGCAGGTTGGCGAACTGCTGCCAGTCGTCGCCCGGCATCTTGTTGATCAGCGAACCCTTGCCGTGCACCACCTCGTCGTGCGAGAGCGGCAGCATGAAGTTCTCGTTGAAGGCGTAGATCAGCGAGAAGGTCAGCTGGCCGTGGTGCCAGCGCCGGTGCACCGGATCCTGCTGCATGTACTTCAGCGTGTCGTGCATCCAGCCCATGTTCCACTTCATGCCGAAGCCGAGTCCGCCGGCATCGGTCGGCCGCGACACCATCGGCCAGGCGGTCGATTCCTCGGCGATCACCTGCACGTCGGGGTGCGCGCGGTAGACCGACTCGTTGAGCATGCGCAGGAACGAGACCGCTTCCAGGTTCTCGCGTCCGCCGAAGCGGTTCGGGATCCACTCGCCATCGTTGCGGGCGTAGTCGAGGTACAGCATCGAGGCGACCGCATCGACGCGCAGCCCGTCGACATGGAATTCGTCGAGCCAGTACATCGCGCTCGACAGCAGGAAGGCGCGCACCTCGTTGCGCCCGAGGTTGAAGATCGACGATTTCCATTCCGGATGGAAGCCCTGGCGCGGATCGTCGTGCTCGTAGAGCGCGGTGCCGTCGAAACGGTCGAGCCCGTGCGCGTCGTTCGGGAAGTGCGACGGCACCCAGTCGAGGATCACGCCGATGCCGGCCTGGTGCAGCGTATCGACCAGGAACTTGAAATCCTGCGGCGTTCCGTAGCGCGAGGTGGGCGCGAAATAGCCGGTCGTCTGGTAGCCCCACGAGCCGTAGAACGGATGCTCCATCACCGGCAGCAGTTCGACGTGGGTGAAGCCCAGGCGCGTCGCGTAGTCGGCCAGCAGGTGTGCCACGGTGCGGTAGTCGAGCGGCTCGCCGTTCGGGCCGCGCCGCCACGACCCGAGGTGAACCTCGTAGACCGACATCGGCGCGTCCAGCGCATTGCGCGCCTTGCGCTCGCTCATCCAGGCCGCGTCGTCCCAGGCGTGGTCGTCGGTGCGCCAGGCGACCGAAGCGGTGGCCGGCGCACGGCTCGGCACAGGCGGGCGAATGGATCGGCCTTTTCGAGCACGGCTGCCGTCGCGGGTGCGGATCGCATACTTGTAGCGGTGCCCGGCCTCGACGCCGGCGATGCCCACCTCCCAGATGCCCGAGCCGTCGTGACGCGGCGTCGGCCGGGTGGGCGTGCCGGATCCCAGCCGTTGAAGTCGCCGATCACCGAGACCGCTTGCGCGTTCGGCGCCCAGACCGCGAAGTGCGCACCGCCGTCGCCGAGCTGGCAGCCGAGCTGGCGGTACAGCCCGGAATGGGTGCCCTCGCGAAACAGGTGGATGTCGAGCTCGCCGAAACGGCTGGCCGAAAAAACATTTGTATCTATCATATGGCGGCCGATTGTGCACCAGCAAATGCGGGTTGGCTAGAAGCGGCGGCGAGGTCGACGGCCGACCGCGCTGGTGGCATACGGCATGCCGGCTGAACTCGGATGCAAGCCGGCTACAGTCGGCGACCGGTGATGGCGTGAAAGGCGGGCGAGGGTGGACGAACGGATGCAGGCGGCCGACGAGTGGGCGATGCGGATCGCGCTCGATCAGGCGCGCAATGCCTGGCTGATCGGCGAGGTGCCGGTGGGCGCGGTGATCGTGGCTCCCGGGGCCGATGCGCCCGCAGGTGATCGCCACCGGCTACAACCGGCCGATCACCGAGCACGACCCGACCGCCCATGCCGAGCTCGTCGCACTGCGCCACGCGGCGCACCTGCTCGGCAACTACCGGCTGCCCGAACTGACGCGTCTATGTCACCCTCGAGCCGTGCGCCATGTGCGCGATGGCGATGATGCACGCGCGGGTGCGGCGGGTGGTCTACGGCGCGGCCGATCCGAAGACCGGCGCCGCCGGCTCGGTGCTCGACCTGTTCGCCGAGCCGCGGCTGAACCACCACAGCCAGGTCACCGGCGGCGTGCTGGCCGACGAGAGTGGACAGCTGCTGCGCGACTTCTTTGCCGAACGGCGCGCGCGCTTCCGCGAGCGGCGCAGCGCGGCGCGCATCGGCCGCAGGCGAGCGCGCCGCTGCGCCGGCCCCGATTCCGGCCGGCGAGGTGATCGAGATCGATGCGCCGCGGCTTCGACGCCGGACTGCGAGCCATGACGCGCCTGACGCTGTACACGCCGTCGGGCGTGCTGGCGCGAGCCGCGCCGCTTCGGCTCGCGCGCCCGGCGACTGGCCGGCTCTGGGCTTCGAGGTGACGGTCGACGACTCGGCGCTGCGCCGCTTCCAGCGCTTCGGCGGCGACGATGACGTGTCGGCTCGCGGCGCTGCACCGCATCGCCGACGCTGCGCCCGGCATTGCGCTGGCCACCCGTGGCGGCTACGGCCTGACGCGGCTGCTCGATCGGATCGACTGGTCGCGCATCGGCCGCAGCATCGAGCGCGGCACGCGCTGGGTCGGCCACAGCGACCTGACCGCGCTGCAGCTCGCGACGCTGGCGCACCTCGGCCGCGCGGCCGGACGCAGCTGGGCCGGCCCGCTGGCGTGCGAGGATTTCGGCCGCGCCGATGCCGATGGCGGCGTCGACGAGGTGACGCGCGACTGCTTCACTCGAGGCGATGGGCGGCGAGCTCGAGGCGGTGGGCTTTCGCACCGAAGCCGGCTTCGACGGCCTGCAGGTGCGCGGCACCGCTGTGGGGCGGCAACCTGACGGTCGTCAATTCGCTGCTCGGGACGCCGCACTGGCCGAAGGCCGATGTCACGCGGGGCGGCATCCTGTTCGTCGAGGATGTCAACGAGCACCCGTACCGGATCGAGCGCAGCCTGCTGCAGCTGCACCAGGCCGGCGTGCTCGATGCGCAGCGCGCGATCCTGCTCGGCAGCTTCAACGGCTGGAAGAAGTCGCCGCTCGACCGCGGCTATGGCCTGAAGACGATGGTGGCGCAACTGCGCAGCGTCACGCGCACGCCGATCCTGACCGGCCTGCCGTTCGGCCATGTGCCGACCCGGGTGACGCTGCCGGTCGGCGCGCGCGTCGACCTGCTGGTGCAAGGGCGCGACGTGCTGATCGGCTGGTGACCGACGTCGCGGGCAGTGGCGACGCTTCACGCCGCAGGGGTGCACGCCTGCGGCGGGAGCCGGTCGTCGGAGATGCGCGATGCGGTGCGGTGGATGCGGCGGATCGTGGCGGCGCGTGCGACGTGCGTGGCCGGGCTGGCGCGTGGCACTGGTGCCGGCCTGCTCGGCTGCAACAACAACCCCTGGCCCGAAGGCGCCGCTGCAACCAACACCCTGTTCAGCGGCGTGATCGAGAACTCGCCGCGCCACCTCGACCCGACCGCTTCGTACTGGAGCAACGACACCGCCTACACCTACCAGATCTACGAGCCGCTGTACGGCTACCACTACCTGAAGCGCCCGTTCGTGCTGGTGCCGAAGACCGCGGCCGAGGTCGTCAAGCCGACCTACCTCGATCGTGACGGCCAGCCGCTGCCGGCCGATGCGCCGGGCGAATCGATCGCCGAAAGCGTGTACGAAATCCCGATCAGGAAGGGGATCCTGTTCCAGCCGCATCCGGCGTTCGCCACGGACGAGCAGGGCCGGCATCGCTACCACGCGATGCGACCGGGCGAACTCGGCCAGCCGCCGCACGCCGCTTGAATTCGAGCACAGCGGCACGCGCGAACTGGTGGCCGAGGATTTCGTCTATGCGATCAAGCGCCACGCCACGACCCGCATCACGACGCCGATCTATCCGGTCTTCGCCGAATATGTGGTCGGCCTGAAGGAGTACGGCCCGCTGATCAAGTGCCGAGGACGCCCGGCTGCGCGACGGGCTCGATCCGGCGAGCCTCGACAAGCCGTTCCTCGATTTCCGCCGCTGGCCGCTCGCCGGCGCCAGTGCGCCCGACAGGCACCTGCTGCGCATCCGCATCAAGGGCAAGTATCCGCAGTGGAGCTACTGGATGCAGATGACCTTCCTGGCGCCGGTGCCGTGGGAGGCCGATGCCTTCTATGCCCAGCCCGGCATGGCGCAGGTCGGGCTGACGCTCGACACCTGGCCGATCGGCACCGGGCCGTACATGATGACCGAGTTCGTCAAGGACCGGCGCCATGTGATGAAGCGCAATCCGAACTACCGCGGCGAGCCTTATCCGTGCGAAGGCATGCCGGACGACCGGGCGGCTGGACTGCTCGACGACTGCGGCAAGCCGACGCCGTTCATCGACACCCTGGTCTCGACGATCGAACGCGAGGCGGTGCCGATGCGCGGCAAGTTCCGCCAGGGCTACTACGACCTGCAGGTGTTCGAGCGCACCGATACCGGCATGGACTACCGGGTCGCGATGCAGGATTCGGAGGAGGTGCGGCGGGAGTACGTCGAGAAGGGCTTCCGGCTCGATCAGTCGTCGGACGTCAACAGCTACTTCATCGGCTTCAACATGCTCGACCCGACGATCGGCTGGGGCGACACGCCCGAGCAGCGCGAGCGCAACCGCAAGCTGCGCCAGGCGATCTCGATCGCGATCGACTGGGAGGAATACTCGAAGATCTTTCCCAAGAAGGCCGGCGACACCGCGATGAGCCCGCTGCCCGGCGGCATCGAGGGCTCGCGCCACGGCACGCTCGAAGGGGTCAACCCGGTGACGCACCGGGTGGTCGACGGCAAGATCGTGCGCCGCTCGATCGACGAGGCGCGGCAACTGCTGGCCGAGGCCGGTTATCCGGCCGGGCGCGACGCGCAAGACCGGCAAGCCGCTGGTCATCAACTACGACTTCTATGCCCCGGCCACCCCCGAGCGCAAGCCCGAGATCGACTGGGTGGTGCGCCAGTTCGCCAAGCTCGACATCCAGCTCGAGGTGCGCGCCACCGAGAACAGCCAGTTCCAGGACAAGGTCCGCAAGGGCAACTACCAGGTCTACTGGCTGGGCTGGAATGCCGACTATCCGGACGCCGAGAATTTCATGTTCCTGCTGTACGGGCCGAACGGCAAGACCAGGTTCGACGGCGAGAACACCTCCAACTATGCCAACCCGGAGTACGACCGGCTGTTCCAGCAGCTGAAGATGCTCGACGACGGGCCGCAGAAGCAGGCGGTGCTCGACCGGATGGTCGAGATCGTGCAGCAGGACGCGCCGTGGACCTTCGGTTTCTTCCCCTATGCATCGGCGGCGGTGCAGTCCTGGGTGCACAACGCCAAGACGGCGATCCTGGTGCGCGATTCGGTCGCTACCTGCGCCTGGATGTGGCGCGAGCGGGTCAGGCGCCAGCGGCAGTGGAACGATCCGGTGTGGTGGCCGATGGTGTTGATCGGCGCGGCGCTCGCCGCGCTGCTCGTGATCGCGCTGGCGCAGCCTGCGCCGGCGCGAGCGGATGAATGCGCACGGTGACGTGCTGAGCCTGAATGTTCTCCTACCTGATCCGCCGCGTTGCCTATGGCGCACTGGTGCTGCTCGGCGTCAACCTGGCGACCTTCTTCCTCTTCTTCACGCTCAACACGCCCGACGACATGGCGCGGCTGAACATCGGCGGCAAGCGCGTGACGCAGGAGGTGATCGACAAGTGGAAGGCCGAGCGCGGCTACGACAAGCCGCTGTACCTGAACGCCGCAACGCGAGGGCGCCGACCGGCTGACCGACACCATCTTCTGGGAGCGGTCGGTCTCGCTGTTCACGCTCGACTTCGGCCGCGCCGATTCCGAGAGTGCCGGCGACATCGGCCACGAGGTCGCTTCGCGCATGTGGGTCAGCCTGCAGATGGCGCTGCCGCTGTTCATCCTGCAGGTGATCGCGAGCACCGGCTTCGCGCTGCTGCTGGTGATGTTCCGCAACACCCGGCTCGATTTCTGGGGTGTCGTCGCCTGCGTGCTGATGCTCTCGATCTCCAGCCTGTTCTACATCATCGTCGGTCAGTACCTGTTCTCGCGCGTGCTCAAGCTGGCGCCGATCTCGGGCTATGCGCCGGGACTGGATGCGGTCAAGTTCCTGGTCCTGCCGATCGCGCTGTCGCTGATCGCGCGGCTGGGCGGCGAGGCGCGCCTGTACCGCGCCATGTTTCTCGAGGAGATCGGCAAGGACTATGTGCGCACCGCGCGCGCCAAGGGGCTGGCCGAGATCGTGGTGCTGTTCCGCCACGTGCTGCGCAACGCGCTGATCCCGATCATCACCAGTGCCGGCAGCTACCTGCCGTATGTCTTCCTCGGCAGCCTGATCTTCGAGAGCTTCTTCGGCCTGCCCGGGCTCGGCGCCTACGTGATCGAGGCGATCGGCAAGCAGGATTTCGCGATCGTGCGCACGATGGTGTTCCTCGGCTCGCTGCTCTACATCGCGACCTACATCCTGATCGACATCGCCTACACCTGGGCCGATCCGCGCGTGCGGCTCGGCCTGAGCGAGGCCATTCGCCGATGCCCAAGTTCGTACTGCTCTGGACCGACGCCGCGATGTGGCTGCTGGTCGCCGCACTCGTCGGCTACGCGGTCCATGTGGTGCGCAGCCCGGCCTTGGCCGCCAACTGGCGCAAGGTCTTCCACGATGCGCCGGCGCTCGCGTCGTCGGTGATCCTGCTGCTGTGCCTGCTGGTGACGCTGCTCGACAGCATGCACTACCGGCCGCTGCTGCCGCAGGTCGCCGGCGCGCAGGGCGCTGGCCTACGACACCCGCACCCGCTCGGTGCTCGATGCGCTGCTGGCGCGGCTGATCGAGTCGCGCGAGGCCACCTATTCGCGACCGCTGGCCTATGTCGGCTTCACCAAGGAGACGCTGATCGTCGACGGGGAGTCGAAGCGGGTCGCGCCGCGCCTGGTGCACGGCGGCTGCGCACCTGCGGAGCCGCAGCGCGAATGGGCGGGTGACGTGGCGGCGCGCAGCGGGTTCGGCATCGGCCACCGGCGCGCTCGCGGCGACGCTGCTCGGCGCGCTGCTGGTGGCGCTGGTAGCGCGCAGCCGCAGCGCGCGGCTGGCGCGAGACCGCTGCAACGATGCTGCGCGGCGAAGGCCAGGTTCCGTGGCGCGTCGCCGCTGGCGACGCTCGCCGCGATCGCGCTGCTGGTCGGACCGACGATCGCGCTGATGGGTCACTACCACGTGCTCGGCACCGACCTGACCGGCAACGACGTGCTGTACCAGGCGCTCAAGAGCATCCGCACCGCGTTCGTGATCGGCACGCTGGCCACGGTCGCGACGCTGCCGCTGGCGGTCGTGCTCGGCATCATGGCCGGCTATTTCCGCGGCTGGGTCGACGAGGCGGTGCAGTACCTCTACACCGTGCTGTCGTCGGTGCCGAACGTGCTGCTGATCGCCGCGCTGGTGCTGATGGTGCAGGTCTACCTCGACAAGAATCCCGATCTGTTCGAGACCGGTGCCGAGCGCGCCGACCTGAAGCTGTTCATGCTGTGCGCGGTGCTCGGGCTGACCGGCTGGGCCGGCCTGTGCCGGCTGCTGCGCGGCGAGACGCTCAAGCTGCGCGAGCTCGAGTTCATCCAGGCGGCGAATGCCTTCGGCGTCGGTTCGGGCCGGATCATGGTGCGCCATGTCTTTCCGAATGTGGCGCACCTGATGCTGATCGTCACCGTGCTCGAATTCTCGTCGCTGATCCTGTACGAGGCGGTGCTGTCGTATGTCGGCGTCGGCGTCGATCCGTCGATGAACAGCTTCGGCGGGATGATCAACCTGGCGCGCAACGAGATGAGCCGTGACCCGGTCGTGTGGTGGTCGTTCGCCGCCGCCTTCGGCTTCATGGTCACGCTGGTGCTGGCCGCGAACCTGTTTGCCGACGGCGTGCGCGATGCCTTCGATCCGCGCTCACGGGCGTTCCGCCCGCGCCGGCTGGCGCTGCCGGGTGCCCGCCGCGCCTCTGTCACCTCCGACGCAACCCCCTGATCGGACCCGATGCTGCGAATCTCGTGACCTCGAGGTGGCGATCGACGCCGAGTCCGGCATCGTCAAGGCGATCGACCGGCTGAGCCTGACGCTGCAACGCGGCGAGACCTTCGCGCTGGTCGGCGAATCGGGCTGCGGCAAGAGCATGACCGCGCTGGCGATGATGCGGCTGCTGCCCGAGGCCGGCCGCGTCGTCGGCGGTCGGCTCGAGGTCGAGCGGCGAGGACGTGCTGGCGCTGCCGGAGGCGCGCATGCGCGCCATCCGCGGCGGTCGCATCGGCATGATCTTCCAGGAGCCGTCGACGAGCCTGAATCCGGTGATGCGGGTCGGTGATCAGATCGTCGAGTCGATCGAGGCGCACACCGCGCTGCGCGGCGCCGCCGCGCGGGCCAGGGCGATCGACTGGCTGGGCCGGGTCGGCATCCCGCAGCCCGAGCGCCGCATCGACGAGTATCCGTTTCGCCTGAGCGGAGGCCAGAAGCAGCGCGTGATGATCGCCATGACGCTGGCTGCCGAGCCCGACTACCTGGTTGCCGACGAGCCGACCACCGCGCTGGACGTCACCATCCAGGCCCAGATCCTCGACCTGCTGCGCACGCTGCAGAAAGAGCAGGGCATGGGGCTGCTGCTGATCACCCACGACCTGGCGGTCGTCTCGGGCATGGCCGACCAGGTTGCGCTGATGTATGCCGGGCAGATCATCGAGGTCGCCAGCGCCGCCGAGTTTTTCGCCGCGCCGAAGCATCCCTACGCCCGCCTGCTGCTGCAGGCGCTGCCGAGCGCCGCCAAGCGCGGTGAATCGCTGGCTGCGATCGCTGGCAGCGTGCCGCCGCTGTCGCAGCAGTTCGACGCCTGCCGGTTTGCGCCGCGCTGTGATCGACGCTTCGAGCCACTGTACCCGCGCCGCGCCGGAGCTCGCGCCGCCGCCGGGCAAGTCGGGGCGCAGCGTGCGCTGCTTCCTGTACGACCCGGCGTTGGCGGAGGGAATGGCCACCGGGCCTGAAGGCCCTCCTACAGGGGGTGCAGCGCGGCAGCGACCGGGTGCTGCAGGAGGGCCTTCAGGTCCGATGCCCTCGGTGCGCCAGGTCCGCCACCTGCCAACGGGCGCCCCGCTGCTCCAGGTGCAGGACCTGCGGGTTGCCTTCCCGACCCGCTCGGGTCTGCTGCAGCGGTCGACAGGTGAATTCGTCGCGGTGGACGGTGTCTCCTTCGACCTGCCGGCCGGCCAGACGCTCGCGCTGGTCGGCGAGTCGGGCTGCGGCAAGACGACCACCGGCAAGGCGATCGTGCAACTGCTGCGGCGCCAGGCGACGCTGCACGGCCGGGCGCTGTTCGAAGGTCGCGACCTGTTCACGCTCGACGGGGCGGAACTGCAGCGCGCGCGTCGCGATGTGCAGATGATCTTCCAGGATCCGTTTGCATCGCTGGATCCGCGCATGCGCGTGGCCGAGATCCTCGAGGAAGGGCTGGTCTCGCTCGAGTCGACGCTCGATGCGAAGCAGCGTCGGCAACGGGTGGCCGCGATGGTCGAGCGCGTCGGCCTGCGCCAGGATGCGCTGCAGCGTCTATCCGCATGAATTTTCCGGCGGCCAGCGCCAGCGCCTGGCGATCGCGCGCGCACTGGCCGTGCGACCGCGCCTGATCGTGTGCGACGAGCCGACATCGGCGCTCGACGTCTCGGTCCAGGCCCAGATCCTGAACCTGCTGCGTGAGCTGCAGGACGAGCTGTCGGTCTCGTATCTCTTCATCACCCACAACATTGCGGTGGTTGCCTACCTGGCAGACCGGATTGCGGTGATGAACCGCGGGCGCATCGAGGAAATCGGCCCTGCTGCGCAGGTGCTCGAGCATCCTGAATCGGACTTCACCCACAAGTTGTTGGCCGCGGTGCCGAAGATAGCCCTTGGCTCGTAGTCCTGGCGCCCGCAAACCGGGCCGGACCGCCATCAGCAATCACAAGGAAGTCATGTTCAGAAGTCGCGAGATCGTTGCCGCCGCCGCCATGGTTGTCTCCAGCCTGGGATGGGTCGGGGTGGCGCAGGGCCAGGAGTCGCTCGGGCGGGTCGAGGTGACCGGCTCGCGCATCCGGTCGCCGAATGCGGAATCGGCTGCGCCGGTACAGGTCATCACCGCCGCCGAGATCGAGGCGTCTGGTTCGACCAACGTGCAGGATCTCCTGCTCAGGAATCCCGGCACGGCGGTTCCGTCCTTCAGTCGCACCAATTCGAACTTCCAGTCGTCGAGCTTCGGCGTGGCAACGATCGGGCTGCGCAACCTCGGCACGGGTCGGACGCTGGTCCTGATCAATGGCCGGCGCGTCGTTGCAGGCATTCCAGGCGAATCGGCGGTCGATCTCAATACCATCCCGACCCAGTTCGTCGAACGGATCGAACTGTTGACCGGGGGGGCGTCGGCGGCCTACGGTTCCGACGCCATCGCCGGGGTCATCAACATCATCCTGAAGAAGGACATCACCGGCGTCCAGTTCGACCTGCGGACCGGTCAGAGCGGGCACGGTGACGACAAGCGGACCGAACTCGGCCTGACCCTGGGAAGGTCGCTGGCCGAAGGTCGCGGCAATCTTTCAGCCCATCTTGGATACTCGCGCCAGGGCATCGTCCGGTCTGCCGATCGCGACCTGTCTGCGGTCGATCAGGCTTCGACCGGGGCGGCGGTGACCGGGAATCCGGCCGATTTCTTTCGCATCACACGGCCTTTTTATTCCAGCGTTGCACCGCAGGGGCGCTTTTTCGTCGGCAACGGATCCGGCAGCCAGAGTCGCACCTACGACCGCAATGGCAGCATCATCGGCTGGTCGGCCAACGGCAGCGCCACGCTGCCCGCAAGCGGCTTCGATCGCTCACCCTACCGGACGATCGCGCTGCCGACCGATCGATTTCTCTTTTCATCCAATGGCCACCTGGAAGTGGCCGCCGGGCATCGGATATTTCTCGAGGCAACCTATGCCTCGACGCGCGCAACCTCCGAACTGGAGCCGCTGCCGCTCGATTCCGACAAGGTCTTCCCCGCAACCCAGGGTCGCTTCGCGGCCGAATCTCGCGTCGCAGGCGCGCTGGTGCGCAATCCCAATGTCCCGGCGGCCATGCTGGCCCTGATGCAGGACACGGACGGCGATGGTCTGCGCGATTACCGGTTTACCCGGCGCCTGTCGGAAATCGGCAGCCGAAGGAATACCGCTGACCGCGACATGCTGCGTGTCGTCACCGGCGTCGAGGGAGAACTGAACCGGGGCTGGGACTACCGGAGCTATGTCGCAAACGGGCTGAGTCGCGAGTCGCAGGCCGGCACCGGGCTGGTCAGTCTCGCCCATGTTCGCAATGCCCTCGACGCCGTTCCCGAGCCCGGCAATCCGGCGGGGGTGTGCCGGGATGCAACTGCCCGCGCCCAGGGCTGCGTCCCGCTGGACGTGTTCGGCCGCAATTCGATCACGCCGGCGGCGGCGGCCTACATCGGCGCGCCGTCCACCTTCTCGTCACAGGTGCGCCAGACCCTGGTCGGGGGCTCGATTTCGGGTTCGCCGTTCCAGCTGACGCAGGCCGGGCCGGTGGATGTGGCAGTCGGCGTCGAATATCGCAGAGAGGCGTCGAGCAGCGAATCGGACATCCTGACGCAGACAGGCCAGAACGCAGGCAACGCCGTTCCGAACACCCGCGGCGGCTTCCATGTGCGCGAGGTCTACGGCGAGATGAAGGTCCCGGTGTTGCGGAATCTTCGCTTTGCCAGGTCGCTCGGTCTGAGCGCGGCGGTGCGCGTCGCCGACTACTCGACGGTCGGGGATACGCTGAGCTACAACACCGGCCTGGAATGGGCCGCCAACGAGGTCGTCAAGGTGCGCGGCTCCTATGCCCTGTCGACGCGTGCACCCGACGCCAGGGAGCTGTTTGCGCCGCCTTCGCAGACCTATCCGGCCGGGCTGTCCGACCCGTGCGAAGGCGTGACCGCAACCAGCACCCAGGCGGCCGCCGCAGCCTGCCGAGCCCATGCCGGCGTGGCCGCCAACATCGCGGCAAATGGAGCCTTCACCCTGAATCAGCAGGATTTCCAGGGCGTGAGCGGCTTCGATCGCGGCAATCCGCGGCTGAGTGAGGAGAAAGGCAGGTCGAGGACGCTCGGCCTGGTGGTCACGCCCAGGGGGCGCGGCATTCTTTCGAATGTGGTTCTGACGGCCGATTATTTCGACATCACGGTCGATGATGCGGTCATCCTGATGCCACGCCAGTTCGCGTTGAACCAGTGCTACGCCGGAAATGGCGGACTGTGCCGGTTCATCACCCGCCGCACCACCGGCATCGGTGCGAACAGCGCCGGATCGCTGGCTTTCGTCGATTCCGAAACGGTCAATGGTGCCGAACTGTCCACCAGGGGTGTCGACCTGACCGCCGCGACCAGCCACCGGATTGCGCGCGGCGTGTTCAGCGGCTCGATCTCCTGGACGCATGTCCTGGACGGCTATGTCATCCCGGTCGCAGGCCTGCAAAAGGATCATTTCGTCGGTGAAGTCGGCTCGGCCAAGGACAAGCTTGCACTGCGCCTCGGATACGAGATCGGTGCTTTCTCGGTCGCGACCCAGATTGCCCATGTCGGCAAATCGTCGCTCGACGATCAGTATCTGCTCGAGTACGGCCTCGATCGGGATTCGGTTCGCGTGCCGTCCAGGACCTACGTCGACCTGAGCGTCAGGTACAGGCTCACCCGATCGACGGAGGTGTATGGCGGGATCGACAACGCATTCGATACCCGGCCGGTCGTGCTGCCGACCGGTCTGCCTGGCAACGACGCCGGGACCGAGACCAACGCCGGCACCTATGACGCGATCGGAAGGCGATATCACGTCGGCCTGCGCATGAGGTTCTGAAGCGGCCAGGCGCGCCCGCCGCGGGCCTGACGCCGCAGTCCGGATTCCCGGCGTCGCCGTCCGGTCAGGGCCGGCTCATTAGAATGCGCGCCTTCGAACCGCAAGCCCGAGGAGCACCGAGGTCTTTGGTTGTTCATCGGAGAAACGCAGGATGGATTTTTCCAGGCGGCAGCGTGACCCCCGCAGGCACCTCGCGGGCATCGCGTTCGTCATTCGTGTTGCATGTGGCGATCGTCTATGCCCTGGTCACCGGACTCGCCAGGAAGGTGGTCGAAGTCGTGGTCGCACCGATCGAGATCAAGGTGATCGAGGAGGTGCGCAAGCCGCCTCCGCCGCCCGAACCGATCGTGGTGCCGCCGCCCAAGCTCGAGGCGCCGCCGCCGCCGTTCATCCCGCCGCCGGAGGTGCGGATCACCGCGCCGCCGCCGCCGGCGCCGGTCATTGCCACCGTGACGCCGACACCGCCGCCGGTTCCGGTCGTGCCCGCACCCGTACCGCCGCCGGTGATTGCACCGCCGGCGCCGGCCCCGACCCCGGCACCGCCCGCCGCGCCGCCTCCCGCGCCGCCGGCCCCGCCGCCGCCCAAGCCCAGGCCGGCCGAACCGCTTGCCGCTGGTGTGGCATGCAGCAAGATGCCGTCCGCCGGAGCCGCCGCCGGTCAACTTCGAGGTGCAGGGCAGTGTCTTCGTGCTCGCCACGCTGAAGGACGGCCGCGTCGTCGAGGTCGAGTTCGAGCGCGACACCCTGCGCGGCGTCAACGCGCGCACCCGACGCAGCTTCCGCGATGCGATCGAAACCGCGATGAAGGACGGCTATGTCTGTTCCGGCGACGCGGTACAGATCCGGCAGGAGTTCTACTTCGACATCAGGTGAGCACCCGACCCGCCGTTCGTCGCATCCGTGCGCGCTGGCGTCGTGTCGAGGTGCGCGCTGCCTTCATTGCGCGCCCGACCGGCTCGACGGTGAGCGCTTTTCTTCATCCATCGCTGTCCGCAGGAATCCTCAAGATGATCCACCGCCTGTATTCCTTCGCCGCTGCCGCAACGCTGGTCTTCGGCCTGCTGCTGCAGCGCGGCCCCCGCAGATGCCCAGACGGGCGAGCCGCATCGGCTGCCCCGGCCGTGACCGCGCCGGCCGAGACCCGCGCTGGCGGCACACCGCCGCCGGCTGCCGGCACCGTCAAGGCCAGCGTCGACAACCCCTACGGCCTGGCAGCGCTGTGGGAGCAGGGCGACTTCGTCTCCAAGGGCACGCTGCTGATCCTGGTCCTGATGAGCATGGGCAGCTGGTACATCCTGATCACCAAGCTGTGGGAAAGCCTGAAGATCAGCAGCCAGGCCAGGCAGGCGCGCAGCACCTTCTTCAAGCAGCCGAGCCTGCAGGCCGGCGCAGCCACGCTCAAGGAAGGGCTCGGCCTTCCGCTTCATCGCCGACACCGGCATCGCCGCCGGCGAGCACCACGAGGGTGCGCTGACCGAGAACATCGACCGCAACACCTGGGTCACGATGAGCGTCGAGCGGGCGGTCGCCGAGGTCCAGTCGCGCCTGCAGGACGGCCTGGCGTTCCTTGCCACGGTCGGATCGACCGCGCCGTTCATCGGCCTGTTCGGCACCGTCTGGGGCATCTACCACGCGCTGACCGCGATCGGCATCGCCGGCCAGGCATCGATCGACAAGGTGGCCGGCCCGGTCGGCGAGGCGCTGATCATGACCGCCATCGGCCTGGCGGTCGCGGTGCCGGCGGTGCTCGGCTACAACTGGCTGGTGCGTCGCAACAAGGTCACGCTCGACCAGGTGCGCGGCTTCAGCGCCGATCTGCACGGCGTGCTGATGGGCGCCCGGCAGACCCGTTGAGCGCCATCGCGGGCCTGCCAGCAGGAGCCAGACCATGGGCATGAACATCGGATCCGGCGGCGACGAGGACGAGGTCGTCTCCACCATCAACACCACGCCGCTGGTCGACGTGATGCTGGTGCTGCTGATCATCTTCCTGATCACGATCCCGGTCGTCACGCAGACCGTGCCGGTCAAGCTGCCGAGCGAGACCAACATCGCGCTGCAGACCCGGCCCGAGAACGTCGAGATCGCGGTCAACCGGGACGGCGACGTCTTCTGGAATGCGCGCCTGGTGCCCGACCAGAACGCCCTGTTCGAACGCCTGAAGGAGATCGCGGTGCATGGACCCGCAGCCGGAGGTGCACATCCGCGGTGACCAGGATGCGCGCTACGAATCGATCGGACGCGTCATGTACCAGGCGCAGCGCGCCAACATCCGGAAGGTCAGCTTCATCACCGAGCCGCCGCCGCGCAGCTGACGCCCGCGGGTTCGCACCCCCGGTCTCGCAAGGAGTAGAAGATGGGAATGAACATCGGACCGGGCAGCGGCTCGGGCGAGCCCGAGGTGATGATGGACATCAACACCACGCCGCTGATCGACGTGATGCTGGTGCTGATCATCATGCTGATCATCACGATCCCGATCCAGCTGCATTCGGTCAACCTGGACATGCCCACCGGCACGCCGCCGCCGCCGGCGCGCGATCCGGTGGTGGTCACGGTCGACGTCGACTTCGACGGCACGGTGCTGTGGAACGGCGAGGTGCTTGCCGATCGCGCCGCGCTCGAGGCGCGGCTGCAGCAGGTCGCAGCCGCAGCCCGATCAGCCCGAGGTCCATCTGCGGCCGAACAAGCTGGTCGAGTACAAGGTCGGTGGCGGCGGTGATGGCCAGCGCGCAGCGGCTGGGCGTCACCAAGCTCGGCATCGTCGGCAATGAACAGTTCGTCAAGTGAGTCGGGTGCGCATGCAGGCTGCCGGGGTTCGCCATTTGTCATCCTCATGGCGCCGTCTGCGGCGCGGTCGCGGTGGCGTCGCTCGCGCTGCTCGGCGCTGCCGGCCACGCGGCCGATGCGGTGCGTCCCGAAGTCGGCAAGCCGCTGCAGGCGGCGCAGGACCTGATCAAGGGCGGCAAGTACCGCGACGCGCTGAACCGCGTCGCGGATGCCGACAAGGTCGGGTCCCAGACGGCCTACGAAAGCTACCTGATCGAGCGGATGCGGCTGGCCGCGGCCTCCGGCGCAGGCGATGCCGCCGCCGCCGGTCGTGCCTACGAGGCGATCGCCGGTTCGGGCCGGCTGAGTGCGGCCGAGAAGCAGCGCATGCTCGAGTCGCTGGCCGGGCTGGCCTACCGCGCCAAGGACTATGCGAAGACGATGCAATGGGGCGAGCGCTACTTCCGCGAAGGCGGCAGCAGCGCCGGCATGCGCACGCTGCTGATCCAGGCGCAGTACCTGTCGGGCGACTTCGCCGGTGCGGCCAGGGAACTGGTCGAGGAGATCAAGGCGACCGAGAAGGCAGGGCGTACACCGGCCGAGGACCGGCTGACGCTGCTGCTCAACGCCGCGCAGCGCCAGAACGACGCCGACCTGACGGTCTATGCGATCGAGCGGCTGATCACGCACCATCCGAAGAAGGCCTACTGGGCCGACCTGCTGAGCCGGCTGCAGCGCAAGCAGAACTTCAGCGACCGCTTCGCGCTCGATGTCTATCGGCTGTCGCTCGCCACCGGCGTGATGGACAAGGCGAGCGACTACATGGAAATGGCGCAGCTCGCGGTGCAGGCCGGCTATCCGGCCGAAGGCAAGGCGGTGCTCGACAAGGGCTATGCCGCCGGTGTGCTCGGCAAGGGCGACCAGGCCGGTCGCCACCAGCGCCTGCGCGACCTGGTCGACAAGCGGCTCGACGAGAACCGCGCCGCGCTGGCCGGCGCGCGAGGCCGAGGCCAGAGCACGCCAAGGACGGCCAGGCGCTGGTCGAGGTCGGCTACAACCTGGTCGTCGACGGGCAGGCGCAGAAGGGGCTCGAGCTGATGCAGCAGGGCATCGACAAGGGCGGTCTGAAGCGCCCCGAGGACGCCCGGCTGCACCTGGGCATCGCGCAGGCAATGGCCGGTGCAGCGCGCCAAGGCACAGACCGACCCTGCGCGGCGTCAAGGGCCAGGACGGCGCTGCCGATCTGGCGCGCCTGTGGGCGCTGCAGCAGCGCGCCAGTGACGGCTGGGCGGCACGGCGGAAGGCCTCGGCCGATCGCGCAGCGCAGACGCCAGCCGGAGCTCGGCAGATCCGCCGCGCACCGGCTCGCCGCTCGGCTGAGGCTCCCGACGCGAGCTCGTGCTGCGCCGCGAGAGCTGTCAGCGAGCCTTACTTCGGCGCCAGCCGGATCGCGCCGTCGAGGCGGATCACCTCGCCGTTGAGCATCTCGTTGGTGATGATCTGGTGCACCAGCTTGGCGTAGTCCTGCGGCGTGCCGAGGCGGCTCGGGAAGGGCACGCCGGCGGCGAGCGCATCCTGCACCTCCTGCGGCATCGAGAACAGCATCGGCGTGCCGAAGATGCCCGGGGCGATCGTCATGTTGCGGATGCCGTTGCGCGCCAGGTCGCGCGCGATCGGCAGCGTCATGCCGACCACGCCGCCCTTGGACGCCGAATACGCCGCCTGGCCGATCTGGCCGTCGTAGGCGGCGACGCTCGCGGTCGAGATCAGCACGCCGCGCTCACCGGTCGACTCGGGCTGGTTGGCGCACATCGCCGCCGCGGCCAGCCGGATCATGTTGAAGCTGCCGATCAGGTTGACCGTGATCACCTTGCTGAACTGCGCCAGCGGATGCGCACCGTCCTTGCCGACGGTCTTGACGGCCGGTGCGATGCCGGCGCAGTTGACCAGGCCCATCAGCTTGCCCATCGACAGTGGCCCGGTCGACCGCCGCCTGGCCGTCGGCCTCCTGGCTGACGTCGCAGCGCACGAAGGCAGCGCGATCGGCGCCGAGTTCGGCTGGCCAGTGCCTCGCCCTTGTCGGCCTGCAGGTCGGCGATGACGACCTTGCCGCCGTGCTCGACCAGCATCCGGCGCCGTGCCCTCGCCGAGCCCGGAGGCGCCGCCGGTGACGATGAAGACCTTGTCGCGAATGTCCATGCTGTGTGCTTCCTGTCGGTGCGACCGGTCAGCCGAGCGCGGCGATGCGCGCGGCCGGTGATCTCGTCGACGCTGCCGGTGCCGCTGATCTTCAGGCAGCGCGGCGCATTGGCGTCGCCGCTGGCGGCCCAGCGGCTGTAGTACTCGACCAGCGGCCGGGTCTGCTTCTGATAGACCTCGAGCCGCTTGCGCACGGTGTCCTCGTGGTCGTCGTCGCGCTGGATCAGCGGTTCGCCGGTCTCGTCGTCGATGCCTTCGGTCTTCGGCGGATTGAAGCGCACGTGGTAGGTGCGGCCGGAGGCCGGGTGCACGCGGCGCCCGCTCATGCGTTCGATGATGGCCTCGTCGGGTACGTCGATCTCGAGCACCACATCGATCTTGACGCCGGCTGCCTTCATCGCATCGGCCTGCGGAATGGTGCGCGGAAAGCCGTCGAACAGGAAGCCGTTGGCGCAGTCGGGCTGGGTGATGCGCTCCTTCACCAGGCCGATGATGATGTCGTCGCTCACCAGCGCACCCGAATCCATCACCTGCTTGGCCTCGATGCCGAGCGGCGTGCCGGCCTTGACCGCGGCACGCAGCATGTCGCCGGTCGAGATCTGCGGGATCGAATAGCGCTGGCACAGGAAGGCCGCCTGGGTGCCCTTGCCGGCGCCGGGCGCGCCCAACAGGATGATTCGCATGGTTGTCCTCGTAGTTTTGTAGAACCTGGCGGATGCGCCGCGCGACGCTGGCGACGTACCCGGTGTCCCGGTCGAGAATAGCATGCGACCCCGCGCCGCTCTGCAGGCGGCAGCGCAGCGGTCAGCGCGTGCGCGCCAGGACCGTCCGACGCCGCCGGACCAGCAGGGCGCGCACGCGCTCCAGATCCTGCGGCGTGTCGACGCCGGGGCCCGGCCGCGGTGCGTGCTCAGATGGACCGCGATCCGCTCGCCGTGCCACAGCACGCGCAGCTGTTCGAGCGCCTCGGTGCGCTCGAGCGGGCTCGGCTGCAAGGCGGCGAAGCGGCGCAGGAAGCCGGCGTGATAGGCGTAGATCCCGATGTGCCGCAACGGCGCGGCTCGGGCAGTTCGCCGCGCGTCGCCGTCGCGCCGGTACGGAATCGGTGCGCGCGAGAAATACAGCGCGCGCTGCGCGCGCGTCGCAGACCACCTTGACGACGTTCGGGTTGAGCCACTCGTCGCGGTCGTCGATCGCGTGCGCGGCGGTGCTCATCACGCAGTCGGGGTGCTCGCGCAGCAGGGCCGCGCAGGCATCGATCAGCGCCGGATCGATCAGCGGCTCGTCGCCCTGCACATTGACGACGATGTCGCGGCCGTCGAGGCCGAGCTGTTCGCACGCCTCGGCCGAGGCGGTCGCTGCCGGTGGCATGGTCGTCGCGGGTGAGCAGGGCCCGCACGCCATGCGCGGCGCAGGCCTCGACGATCTCGGCCGAATCGGCGGCGACCACCACCCGCGCCGCCGACGGAGCCGGCAGCGCGCTGCGCGACCCGCACCACCATCGGCACGCCGCCGATGATCGGCCAGCGGCTTGCGCGGCAGGCGCGTCGAGGCGAGCCGCGCCGGAACCAGCACGGTGTAGCTCGCTCATGGTCTGCGGCGCCGGGCGGCGGGCTCGCCGGCGCGCCGGATCGGAACCGGCCGGCTCGAGGCTGCGCGCCTCGTTCTCGAGCATGATCGGAATGCCGTCGCGCACCGGAAACGCGAGCCGGTCGGCATTGCAGACGAGTTCCTGCCGCTCGTGCTGCGGCGGACGCCAGTGCTGCAGCGGACCCTTGCAGATCGGGCAGACCAGCAGTTCAAGCAGTCGGGTGTCCATCGTGCGCGTCTGGTCAGGTCGGGTTGGCCCGGCGAGCGGCGCCGGCAGCTGCCGACGCAGCTCGGCGGCCAGTGCCGGGTCGAGTTGCGAGTCTAGCGGCACCACCCAGACCCGGCTGCCTGCGCAGCGCGCCGGGTCGAGCTTGATGGCATCCTTCTCGGTCAGCACGATGTCGGCGCGCTGCGGGCGGCCACGGCAGGGTGTGGTAGGGGTGATGGTCCGGCTGCGGCAGCTCGTCGATCGTCAGTCCGGCAGCGCGCAGCATGTCGAAGAAGCGCTGCGGTCGTGCCATGCCGGCGACCGCCAGCAGGCGCCGTCCGCGCAGCTGCAGCCAGCCGCTCGGCATCGGCGCGGCTCGCCGCGCCACCAGCCAGCCGAGTTCGACCGCACCGGCGAGCCGTGCCCTTGCAGCCAGCGTGCCGGGCAGCGCGGTCGTGGCGGCCGGCGCGTTGTAGACGACATGGGTCGGCACCCGGTTCGGCATCGATCCGCGCGCGGCAGCGGCTCGCGCAGCGGCCCGGCCGGCAGCAGCCAGCCGTTGCCGACGCCGCGCTCGTCGAACACGAGCAGCTGCAGGTCACGGGCCAGCGCCAGGTGCTGCAGCCCGTCGTCGCTGACGATCACGCTGCGTGCCGGGGTGACGCTCGAGCAGCGCGGCCGCGGCCGCGGCGCGGTCGCGTCCGACGAACACCGGCACGCCGCTGCGCAGCCGCAGCAGCAGCGGCTCGTCGCCCGCGTCGGCAGCCGGGGTCGACGGCTTCGACCTCGAGCGGCGCCGTCGCCGATGCGGCCGTAGCCGCGCGAAACGATGGCCGGGGCGATGGCCCTGCGCACGCAGCAGTCGCACCAGCGCGAGCACGGTCGGCGTCTTGCCGGCGCCGCCGACGATCAGGTTGCCGACGACCACCACCGGCACCGGCAGGCGCGTGCTGCGCAGCAGCGCCGGCGCCGGTACGAGCGCGCGGCGCAGCGCGACGAGCAGCCGCATCAGCGAGCGAAACCGGCCACAGCAGACAGGCCAGCGGGCCGCGCCGCGCCCAGGCGCGCGGCAGGTGGCGCGCGATCAGCGCCGGCCGCAGCCGGCTCAGCTGCCGGCGCCACCGCCGGCCGACGCGCGGGTGGCGAAGGTCAGGCGCGGCAGCCTGGCGCGGCGCGCCGCGTCCATCACGTTGACGACCGCCTGGTGCGCCGCGGCAGCGTCGGCCGAGACGATCACCACGCTGTCGGGCGCTCCGTCCGCGGCCTGGGCCAGCGCAGCGGTCAGCACCTCGACATGGCGACCGTCGAGCGGCTTGCGGTTGACCGAATACAGCCCGTCGGCGCTGACCGCGACGACGATCTCGCGCGGGCGCTCGGCGAGCTTGTCCGAGTCGGCCACCGGCAGCGTGACCTGCAGTTCGGTGAAGCGCGAATAGGTCGTCGTCAGCATCAGGAAGATCAGCACCACGAGCAGCACGTCGATGAACGGGATCAGGTTGATCTCCGGCTCGTCGCGGCGGCCGCGGTGGAACTTGAGCGCCATCGTCAGGACGCGCGGCGCGCCGCCGGCACCGCTGCGACGGGCGGCACCGCCTGCGGCGGCTGCGGCCTGCACGAAGCGCAGCAGGTGCGGCAGCATGCGGTCGGCCGCCTGTTCGAGGTCGATCGTGTAGGCGTCGACCTGGCCACGGAAGTAGCGGTAGAACATCAGCGCCGGGATCGCGACGATCAGCCCGAACGCGGTGTTGTAGAGCGCGATCGAGATGCCGTGCGCCAGCTGCGCCGGGTTGCTGACGCCGGTCGGCGCCTGCGAGCCGAAGATCTCGATCATGCCGATCACGGTGCCGAGCAGGCCGAGCAGCGGCGCCGCCGAGGCGATCGTGCCCAGCGTGTTGAGGTAGCGCTCCATCCGGTGCACCGCGGCGCGGCCGGCCGACTCGAAGGTGGCGCGCAGCGAATCCTCGGTCGGGCGCTGCTCGACCATCACGGCACGCAGTCCGCTGGCCAGCACGCTGCCGAGCACCGAGTTCTGTGCCAGCTTGCCGACCACCTCGGGCGACGGCAGCTGCGTTTGGGTCACGCTCAACACCTCGTCGAGCAGCCGCGGCGGTGCGATGCGCGATGCGCGCAGGCTGACCAGGCGCTCGATGACGAGCGCGAGCGCGGCGATCGAGCACAGGATCAGCGGCCAGATCGGCCAGCCTGCGGCTTGTATGATCGAGATCAAATCGGGTTCTCCGGAGGCGATGCAGCGCGGCGACGCGGGTCAGGCTTGGCGTGCGGGCAAGGCGGCGATTATCGCCGAGGGCGGCTTGGTCCACCCGGCCTGCCGGAACCCGTTGGTGCCATCGGCCTGCCGCACATCCGGCGTGCCGGCGCGCCGCGCCCGCCCTGCGAGCGAGCGCGCACTGGCTGGGCGTCCCGGGTCGGGTCGGCACCGCGGCGCAAGCTCCCCAGTCGTCCCCCGATTCTGTGGATAACTTTGTGGGCAACGCCTGGCGAGATGCGCGCCAGGGCGCCAGAAATCAGGCCCGGCAACAAATTGCTGCAAATTTGATCAGGAAGAACCCGTTGCGAATCAACCACTTGGATCGTTTGTGACGAGGGCCATGACCGGCCGCATCGGCCGCAAAGCGTGGATTGGCGCGGTTGTGGAGTTCTCGACCCGCGCCGATGCTGGGTTTGCCGGTGACTGAGCCGGCGCAGGCCCTGTCCGGGCCTGCCGCGGCCGGCCCTCGGGCGTGGCCGGCGCTGGTGCACGCGCTGGCCGATGCGCTGGCGGCGCGCTTCTCGTCGGTGAGCGTGCGCGGCGAGATTTCCGGCTGGTCGCGTGCGGCCAGCGGGCACTGCTACTTCACGCTCAAGGACGCCGACGGCGGCGATGCGATGCTGCGCTGCGCGCTGTTCCGGCGCGCCGCGGCCTGGCTCGACTTCGCGCCGCGCAATGGCCAGCTGGTCACGCTGCGCGGGCGGGCTGGCGGTCTACGAGCCGCGCGGCGAACTGCAGTTCGTCGCCGAGTCGATGCTGCCGGCCGGCGCCGGCGCGCTGCACGAGCAGTTTCTGCGCCTGAAGGCCCGGCTCGAGGCCGAGGGGCTGTTCGACCCGGCGCGCAAGCGCACCGCTGCCGGCGTTTGCGCGCCGCATCGGCATCGTCAGCTCGCTCGGTGCGGCGGCGCTGCACGACGTGGTCAGCTCGCTCGCACGGCGCGCGCCGCATGTCGAGGCGATCGTCTATCCGAGCCTGGTGCAGGGTCCGGAGGCGCCGCCGGCGCTGGTGGCGGCGCTCGAGCTCGCGCAGCGGCGCGCCGAGGTCGATGTGCTGCTGCTGTGCCGCGGCGGCGGCTCGCTCGAGGACCTGTGGGCCTTCAACGACGAGCGCGTGGTGCGTGCGGTGGCGGCGTGCGCGCTGCCGCTGATCTGCGGCGTCGGCCACGAAACCGACGTCAGCCTGTGCGACTTCGCGGCCGACCTGCGCGCACCGACGCCGACCGCGGCGGCCGAACTGGCGGTGCCGGCCAGCGCCGATTGCCAGCAGGCAGCTCGACGCGCTGGCCGACCGGCTGCGCCGGCGCGTCCGCCAGCAGCTCGACACGCAGGCGCAGCGGCTCGACCGCGCCGCGCTGCGCATCGCGCGGCCGTCCGAATGGCTGCACCGCGGGCAGCGGCGCGTCGACCAGCTGGCGGCGCGGCTGGTCGGCGGCGGCACGGCGCCGGCGCGAAGGCGCAGCAGCAGCCGCTGCCGCGGCTGGCCGAGCGGCTGCAGCGCGCGCTGGCCGGCGACCTGGCGGCTGCGCGGAGCGGCGCCTCGAGCGGCTCGCCGCCGGGCATGCCGCGCTCGATCCGGCGCGCGTGCTGCAGCGCGGCTATGCCTGGCTGAGCGCTGCCGACGGCCGGCCGGTGACGATCGATCGCCGCGCTGGCGGCCGGCGATCGCGCTGGAGGCGGTGCTGGCCGACGGCCGCGCCGCGCGTCGTCGTGCAGTCGGTCGCACCGCGGCCGGCGCCGCACCGGCGACCGGCCGCGGCGGCGGGTAGGCAGCGGCGCAGTCTGCTGCCTATACTCCGGCGATCCGGACGGGGCAACACCGGCGCGGCGATCCGTGACGGCAGCCGCCGTGGCCGTGCCTCCGTTCGCAACCCCACCAGAAGGATCACCATGGAACATACCCTGCCGCCGCTGCCGTATTCGCACGATGCACTGGCTCCGCACATGAGCAAGGAAACGCTCGAGTACCACCATGACAAGCACCACAACGCCTACGTCACGAACCTGAACAACCTGCAGAAGGGCACCGAGTTCGAGTCGATGGACCTCGAGTCCATCGTCAAGAAGTCGAGCGGCGGCATCTACAACAACGCCGCCCAGGTGTGGAACCACACCTTCTTCTGGAACTGCATGAAGCCGTCCGGCGGCGGCGAGCCCAAGGGCGCGCTGGCCGACGCGATCAACGCCAAGTTCGGCAGCTATGCCGCCTTCAAGGAAGCCTTCACCAAGAGCGCGGTCGGCAACTTCGGATCCGGCTGGACCTGGCTGGTCAAGAAGTCCGACGGCAGCGTCGACATCGTCAACATGGGCGCCGCCGGCACGCCGCTGACGACCGGCGACACAGCCGCTGATGACGATCGACGTCTGGGAGCACGCCTACTACATCGACTACCGCAACGCTGCGTCCGAAGTTCGTCGAGACCTTCCTCGACTCGCTGGTCAACTGGGAATTTGCCGAGAAGAACTTCGGCTGACCGCGGCTGCCGCGGCACCGGCGCGAGCCACCGCCGCGGCGCTGGCCGGCACCGCCATCGGGAGGCGCCGCCGTGCGCCGGCCCCGCACGCGGCGCGATCAGCGGCTGAACGGCGCGCCGCCGAGCCGGCTGCCGGCCTTGAGGCCGCGCTTGTCGAACCAGCCCCGGTGCATCTCGAGCACATAGCGCACCGGCTGCTTCGAGCAGTGCGACTCGGTGGTGTGCGGCTGCATGTCCTCGATGTTGACGATGTGCCCCGTCGTCGTCGACGAACGCGGCCGACAACGGCAGCGGCGTGTTCTTCATCCAGAAGCACTGCGTGGCCGGCGCCTCGAAGACGAACAGCATGCCGTCGTTGGCCCCCATCTCGGTGCGGTACATCAGGCCGATGCTGCGCTCCTGCGGTGTACGCGCCACCATCGCGCGGATGTTGTGGATGCCGGCATTCAGCTGGACCGTCGGCAGCGTCTGCGGCGAGCCGGCCGGTGCCGGCACCACGGCGCAGCGGTGCCGCCGCCAGCACCAGCGCCACACACAGCGGCAGCAGGCGGCGCGCTGCGGCCGCGGATTCGATCAGGGTCATGGCGTCCACCGGGAAGTGCGGCCTGGATTATCGGTCGGCGTCCAGGGTGCCTGCGCATCGCCCCGACGATGTCCGACACGGCTGCTGCACGCCGGGCACCGCGTCGGAAGCCTAGAATTTGCAGCCCGCGAACGCTTTGCTCGCTCGAACCGATGGAGACAGCATGTACCAGCACGTCAAGGTGCCCGAAGCCGGCCAGAAGATCACGGTCGGCGCCGACGGCTCGCTCACCGTTCCGGATCAGCCGATCATCCCGTACATCGAGGGCGACGGCACCGGTGTCGACATCACGCCGGTGATGATCAAGGTGGTCGACGCCGCCGTCGCCAAGGCCTACGGCGGCAGCCGCCAGATCGCCTGGATGGAGATCTACGCCGGCGAGAAGGCGACCCAGGTCTACGGCCCGGATGTCTGGCTGCCCGAAGAAACGCTTGCCATCCTGCGCGAGTACGTGGTGTCGATCAAGGGCCCGCTCACGACACCGGTCGGCGGCGGCATCCGCTCGCTGAATGTCGCGCTGCGCCAGGAACTCGACCTCTATGTCTGCCTGCGCCCGGTGCGCTGGTTCCGCGGCGTGCCGTCGCCGGTGCGCGAGCCGCAGAAGGTCGACATGGTGATCTTCCGCGAGAACTCGGAGGACATCTACGCCGGCATCGAATACGAGGCCGAGAGCGAGAAGGCGAAGAAGCTGATCCGCTTCCTGCAGGACGAGCTGGGCGTGCGCAAGATCCGCTTTCCGGACACCTCGGGCATCGGCATCAAGCCGGTCTCGCGCGAGGGCACCGAGCGGCTGATGCGCAAGGCGATCCAGTACGCGATCGACAACGACAAGCCGAGCGTGACGATCGTCCACAAGGGCAACATCATGAAGTACACCGAGGGCGGCTTCCGCGACTGGGCGTACGGACTGGCGCAGAAGGAATTCGGTGCCGAGCCGATCGACGGCGGCCCGTGGTGCCGGATGAAGAACCCGAAGACCGGGCGCGAGATCACCGTCAAGGATTCGATCGCCGACGCCTTCCTGCAGCAGATCCTGCTGCGCCCGTCCGAGTATTCGGTGATCGCCACGCTGAACCTGAACGGCGACTACATCTCGGATGCGCTCGCGGCGCAGGTCGGCGGCATCGGCATTGCGCCCGGCGCCAACCTGTCCGACTCGGTGGCCTGCTTCGAGGCGACCCACGGCACCGCGCCCAAGTATGCCGGCAAGGACTATGTCAATCCGGGTTCCGAGATCCTGTCGGCCGAGATGATGCTGCGCCACATGGGCTGGACCGAGGCCGCCGATCGCATCCTGGTGTCGATGGAGGCGGCGATCGGCAGCCGCAAGGTCACCTACGACTTTGCGCGCCTGATGGACGGCGCGACGCAGGTGTCGTGCTCGGGGTTCGGCGCAGGTGATGATCGAGCACATGTGAGGGCGTGCCCGCGCTTGCCGGCGCGGCCGGAACCGGTCGGTCCGGCGCGCAGCTGCCATCGCGGTCCGGCGCAGACGCCGCAGCAGTCGTGACCGAACTGCTCCTTTTTGCTGGCGGACTCGTGGCCCTGGTGGTCGGCGCTTCGCTGCTGGTTCGCGGGGCCTCGCGCCTGGCATTGCGACTCGGTCTCTCGCCGCTGGTGGTGGGCTTGACGGTGGTCGCCTTCGGCACCAGTGCGCCGGAGATGGCGGTCTCCACGGGAGCCGTGCTGTCGGGGCGGGGCGGTCTTGCGGTCGGCAATGCAGTGGGCAGCAACATCTTCAACGTGCTGTTCATACTCGGCGTGGCAGCGCTCATCGCGCCGCTGGCGGTGCACCGGCAGGTGATCCGCCAGGAGGCGCCGATCATGGTCGGCGGTGCGGTGCTGCTGATGGTGCTGGGCCTGGACAACGCATTCGGCTTGTTCGACGGACTGCTGCTGCTGAGCCTGCTGGTTGGCTACACCGTCTTCCTGGTGCGCCAGTCGAGGGGCGAGCCGGCCGCCGCCGGCAGCGACGAATATGCCGAACAACTGCAACCTGTCACGATCGGCCGCTGGGATTCGGCGCTCCCGGCGCAGATTGCGCTTGTCGTTGCCGGCCTGGTCCTGCTCGTGCTCGGGTCCGAAGGGCTGGTGCGCGCAGCGGTCAGCTTTGCACGTGCGCTCGGCCTGTCGGAGGTGATCATCGGATTGACCATCGTCGCCGCCGGCACCTCACTGCCGGAGGTCGCTGCTTCGTTGATGGCCAGCCTGAAGGGCCAGCGCGACATCGCCGTCGGCAATGTGGTCGGAAGCTGTGTCTTCAATATCTTCGGCGTGGTCGGGCTTGGGGCGCTGGTCGGCACGCTCGGCACCGGCATCGGGCTGACGCTTCCGCCCGACGTGGCTGCCTTCGACCTGTGGGTGATGCTGGCCGCCCTGGTTGCCTGCCTGCCGGTGTTTCTCACAGGTCATCGGATCTCCCGCTGGGAAGGCGGGCTGTTTCTCGGCTACTACGCCGCCTACACCACCTACCTGGTTCTGGCCGCGCAGCGTCACGACGGGGCGCAGGCCCTGGGCGATGCGATGCTCGGTTTCGTGATTCCGCTGACCATCGTCACATTGGTCGCGACGCTGCTGCGGCGGGCCGCGCATCGGGCGCGGGCAGCCGGGCCTGGGTAGCCGACTGCGGATCTGCACGCCCCTGGCAGAGAACGGCACCGGACAGGGCGGAATGGATCACGGGGTCGCCGGCTGCGTGGCCACCGGTCCGGTGCTGCGCACCCGGGCGCGGCGCAGGCCCGAGACGATCGCCTTCAGTGAAGCCGAGACGATGTCCGGATCCTTTCCGACGCCGAACAAGGTGGCATCGCCGACCCGCATCTCCAGGTAGGCGATCGCCTCGGCACCCGAGCCCGATCCCATCGCATGCTCGTGGTAGTCGAGCACCCGAATCGGCTCGCCGATCGCGCGCGACAGGCCATCGACGAAGGCATCGATCGGGCCGTTGCCGACCCCACTGACCCCCATCGCCACGTCGTCGAGCATGACTTCGGCGCTGAAACGGACCCGGCCATCGGCACCGTCGCCGGCTTCCTCGATCACCTTGTGACGCGGCGCAGCGGTCGACAGCAAACGGTATTCGCGCTCGAAGATGTCGAAGATGTCCTGGCCGGTGAACTCCTTGCCGCTTTCGTCCATCGCCGTCTGCACCACCTGACTGACCTCGATCTGCAGCCGCCGCGGCAGTTCCAGGCCGAATTCGTTCTCGAGCAGGAACGAGATGCCGCCCTTGCCCGACTGGCTGTTGACGCGGATGACGGCTTCGTAGCTGCGACCCAGGTCCTTCGGATCGAGCGGCAGGTACGGCATGTCCCAGATGTCGTCGTCGCGGCGGGCTCCGAAGGCCTTCTTGATCGCGTCCTGGTGCGACCCGGAGAACGAGGTGTACACCAGGTCGCCGACGTAGGGATGGCGCGGGATGCACCGGCAACTGGTTGCAGTATTCGACGGTGCGGCGGATGTCGTCGATGTCCGAAAAATCGAGCCCCGGGTCGACGCCCTGCGAATACAGGTTCAGCGCGACATTGACCAGATCGAGGTTGCCGGTGCGCTCGCCGTTGCCGAACAGACAGCCCTCGAGCCGGTCGGCTCCGGCCATCACCGCGAACTCGCCGGCAGCGGTGCCGGTGCCGCGGTCGTTGTGCGGATGGACCGACAGCACGATGCTGTCGCGCCGCGCCAGGTGGCGGTGCATCCATTCGATCATGTCGGCGAAGATGTTTGGCGTCGAATGCTCGACCGTCGACGGCAGGTTGACGATGCACTTGCGCTGCGGCGTCGGCTGCCAGACCTCGGTCACCGCGTCGACCACGCGCTTGCTGAAGGCCAGCTCGGTGCCGGAGAACATCTCCGGCGAGTACTGGAACACCCAGTCGGTATCCGGCCTGCCCGGCCGCGAGTTCGACGAACAGCCGGGCCTGCGAGGTGGCGAGCTCGACGATGCCGTCCTCGTCCAGCCCGAGCACGACGCGCCGCATCACCGGCGCGGTGGCGTTGTAGAGATGGACGATCGCCCGGCGGGCGCCGCGCAGCGACTCGAAGGTGCGGCGGATCAAGGGCTCGCGCGCCTGCGTCAGCACCTGGATCGTCACGTCGGTCGGGATGCGGTCCTCGTCGATCAGCTTGCGCACGAAGTCGTATTCGATCTGCGATGCCGACGGAAAACCGACCTCGATCTCCTTGAAGCCGATCCGGACCAGCGCCTCGAACATGCGCAGCTTGCGCGCGATGTCCATCGGCTCGATCAGCGCCTGGTTGCCGTCGCGCAGGTCGACGCTGCACCAGATCGGCGGACGGGTGAGCACCGCGTCGGGCCAGGTGCGGTCCGTCAGGCCGACGCGGGGGAACGAGCGGTATTTGGTGGCAGGGTTCTTCAGCATGGCAGGGACTCCGGGTGGATGGCGGATCGCCCACGGGCCTTGAATGCAAACGGCCCGCTGCGGGTGCAAACGGGCCGTCGAGGGAAGAGGTGTGATCGCGCTCTACCCGCTCCGCCCGTCGGGCGGTAGCAGTAGCAGGGCAGGGGCGCGGAAGTTCACGCAAGCGACTTTAACAGAACGCGTCGAACTTGCCAGGTGTCTGGCACCTGCACCGCCCGATCCGGCAGCGCCGGGTGCTAGAGTCGACGCCGGTGGAACCGGTGTCCTCGTGCGCAGCCGGCGCGCGGCCGATCTGCACGACCATTGACCGGCCCGATGCCGGCGACACGGAGACAACATGAACCATTCCAAGTTGCGCCGCGGGGTGCTGGCCACCGCTGCGCTTGCAGCCCTGCTGGCGCCGTTCGGTGCCAGTGCCCAGACCTTCCCGAACAAGCCGATCACCCTGATCGTGCCGTGGCCGGCCGGCGGGTCGACCGACCGGCACCTGCGTGCACTGGCCGAGATCGCGTCCGAGCAGCTCGGACAGACGATCGTGATCGAGAACAAGCCGGGCGCCGGAGGCACACTGGGCCCGGGTCAGATGGCGCTGACCGCCAAGCCCGATGGCTACACGATCGCGCAGTTCCCGATGGGCATGCTGCGGCTGCCGCACATGCAGAAGACGCAGTGGCATCCGCTGAACGACTTCAGCTTCATCATCGGCGTATCGGGCTATACCTTCGGCTTCACGGTGCGTGAGGATTCGCCGTTCAAGACCTTCAACGACTACATCGAGGCGGCGCGCAAGAGCCCGGGCAAGATCGACTATGGGTCGACCGGCATCGGCACCAGCCCCCACCTGTTGATGGAGGAGCTGGCCGACAACGCCAAGGTCGAACTCAACCACGTGCCGTTCAAGGGCAACGCCGACCTGCAGCAGGCGCTGCTCGGCGGTCATGTGATGGCGCAGAGCGACGCCTCGGGCTGGGACAAGTTCGTCGACACCGGCAAGATGAGGTTGCTGCTGACGTTCGGCGAGCAGCGCACCAAGCGCTGGCCGAATGTGCCGACCGCCAAGGAACTCGGCTATGGCATCGTCTCGCAGTCCCCGTACGGGCTGGTCGGACCGAAGGGGATGGATCCGAAGGTCGTCAAGACGCTTGCACGATGCCTTCAAGAAGGCGATGGACGATCCGCGCCACCTGCAGGTGCTCGATCAGCTGAACCAGGCCGGCTGGTACCGCACCGGCGACGAGTACGCCAAGTGGGCCGCTGCCACCTTCACCAAGGACAAGTTGATGATCGAGAAGCTGGGGCTGGCTGCGAAGTAGCACCTCGGGTCTGCTGCGCGCGCGGCACGCCCGGCGCGCCGCGCGGCCCCGCCTTGAAATCTGGAGACACCATGAGAAGAATTGCCGCCGCTTTCGCATTCGCCTGCGGTCTGAACGCTGGCGCAATGGCGCAGAGCTGGCCGGATCGGCCGGTGCGGGTGATGGTGCCGTGTCCGCCGGGCTGCTCGCTCGATACGATCGTGCGGGCGATGAGCGAGAAGCTGACCGAACGCTGGAAGCAGCCGATCGTGGTCGACAACAAGGCCGGTGCCGGCGGCATGCTGGGCATGGACGCGGTCGCCAAGGCGGCACCCGACGGGCATACCCTGGGCATGGGCTTCAACGGACCGATCGCATTCGGCCCGTACATGTACAAGAAGATGCCCTACGCGCCGGACAAGGATCTGCTGCCGGTCGTGCTCACCACCTCGCAACCCAATGTGCTGGCGATTCCCGGCAGCCTGCCGGTGAAGGATTTCAAGGAGTGGGTGATCTGGGCGCGTGCGCAGGGCGACAAGTTCAGCTACGGCTCGGTCGGCAATGGCAGTTCGTCGCACCTGTCGATGGAACTGCTGCTGTCGGCGGCTGACCTGAAGGCGACCCACGTGCCGTACAAGGGATCGCCACCCGCCGCCATGGCGGTTGCCACCGGCGAGGTGCAGGCGCTGATGGCGGTGGCACCGGCGCTGCTGCCGCTGGTGCAGGACGGCCGTGTCAGGTTGATCGCCACAACCGGTCCGCAGCGGCTCGAGTCGTTGCCGAACGTGCCGACGATCGCCGAATCGGGCCAGGCGGGGTTCGAGGCACTGGCGTGGAACGGTCTGTTTGCACCGGCCGGAACCCCGCAGGCGGTCATCAACCGCATCAACGCCGACGTCAACGCGGTCCTGAAGGATCCGGCGGTGCAGGCGACAACCTCGTCAAGCAGGGCCTGGTGATCGGTGGCGGCACGCCGGCCGAGTTCAAGACCTTCATCGATGCCGAGGCGCGCAAGTGGGGCGCGATCATCAAGCAAGGTCGGGATCACGGTGGATTGACCGGACCTGCGCCGCGGTCCGGCGTGCAGGCGCCGCGTGTCAGCCGCGGCTTGCCGATCGCGGCGTTGACGCAGTGCGCGCAGTACGATGGCAGCAGGAGGTCACGACCATGTTCCATTTCTCTGCGACCCTGCGCCGGGCGATCGGCATCATCGGCGTCGGCGGATCGATCGCTGCCGCGGCGCTGCCGGTGGCGGCGCACCATGGCTGGACCTGGGCCGAAGACGGCAACTCGCAACTGAGCGGACAGGTCGTCGCGGCCAGGCTCGGCAACCCGCACGGCGAACTGACGCTCGACGTCGATGGCGCCAGCTGGCTGGTCGAGGTGGGGCAACCGTGGCGCAACGAGCGCGCGGGGCTGAAGGATGCAATGCTCGCCAAGGGTGCGAAGCTGACGCGTCAGCGGGCACCGCCACGCCGATCCGCAGAAGAAGGTCTTCAAGGCCGAGCGGGTGACGATCGGCGGTCGCACCTACGATCTGTATCCGGATCGCCAGTAGCCGTCGATCGGGACGCCGGCGGCTGCCGGCACCCGGGTCCGGTTGCCAGTCGAGGCTGCGTGCGGCGTCCGCCGCCTCACCGCGGCGTCGTCGACGGCGCCGACGCGGGCGATGCGGGTCGGTCGATGCCGACCCGGCTGGCCGCGGCGTCGGCGGCCCGGGTCGTTGCCTGGGCGCCTTTCTCGATGCCACGCGCGGCCGCACTGGCGCCGCGCTCGATCCCGCTGGCGGCGGCCTGGACCCCGCGTGCGGTCGCCTTGACGCCACGTTCGATGCCGCTGGCGGCCGCACCGACGCCGTGCTGCACGGCGTGCTCGGCCTTCTGGATCAGCCCGGGTTCGGGCGCCGATGCCGGGCGCTCGTGGGCCTCGGCGGTCCAGCCGCAGGTCAGCGCCGCGGTGGACAGCAGCGCCAGCCGAATTCCTTTCGATGCCGCTCGAATCTTCATTTCAACGCCTCCGTGTCCGATCGACCGCACCGGCCGCGCCCCGCCTGCGGTCACGGTCCTGAGACTTCGGGCAGCCGTACCGGTTCACCGGGCATGCCGCGCAGCAGGGACAATGCGGTCATGGACGAGAAGGATACGCGTTGCCGCCGCCCGAGCTGAATTCGACCCGGTCCGACGCCGCCGATCCCGGTCCCTCGCGCCTGCAGCGACGCGCAACGCTGCCGGTCACGATGCTGGTCCAGACCGCGGCGTCGGCGGCGGTGATCGCGCCGGCGGTTGCCGCGCCGCGCCTGCTCGAGCAACTGCAGCTCGGTCCGGCCGCAGTCGGCGCCTATGTGGCGCTCGTCTATGCCGCCGCCGCGTTGTCCGGGCCAGTGGGGTGCGGCGCTGATGCGTCGCTGGGGACCGATCCGCACCAGCCAGGTGGCGCTGGTCGCTGAGTGCGGCCGGGATCGCACTGCTGGTGCTCGGCGAACTGGCCGGCGGCGGTGCTGGGCGCGTTGCTGATCGGCTGCGGTTACGGTCCGATCACACCGGCCAGTTCCGACATGCTCGCGCGCACCACGCCGCCGCACCGGACCGGCGCTCGTCTTCTCGATCAAGCAGACCGGTGTGCCGCTCGGCGGCGCCGTGGCCGGACTGATCGTGCCGGGCGTGCTGGTGCGCTTCGGGATCGCGGCCGCGCTGCTGCAGGTGGCGCTGCTGTGCCTGCTGGGCGTGGTGCTGGCCCAGGGCTGCGCCAGGCACTCGACGACCTGCGCGACCCGGCCGCGCCGCTGCCGCAGCCGCGCGGCATTCGCTCGCGCCGCTCCGCATGGTGCTCGCCCACCCGGTCCTGCGCCGCATCGCCTTGTCGACGCTGGTGTTCTCGACCGTGCAGGTGTCGCTGACCTCGTACCTGGTCAGCTTCCTGACCGGCGACCTGCGCTGGACGCTGGTCGCAGGCCGGGTGCCGCGCTGTCGATCTCGCAGGCCGGCGGCGTCGTCGGACGGGTGCTGTGGGGCGTGCTGGCCGATCGCATCGCCGACGGTCCGCGCCGCATGCTGCTCGCGCTGGCGGCGGCGATGGCGCTGCTGCGGCGTCGCGATGGCGCTGCTGTCGCCGGCTGACGCCGCCGCTGGCCGGTGCTGGTCGTGCCGTCCTCTACGGGGCGACCGCGATCGGCTGGAACGGCGTCTATCTCGGCACGGTGGCGCGCGTCGCCGGCAAGCGTCGATGCCGGCGCGCGCCACCGCCGGCTGCCTGTTCTTCACCTATGTCGGCGTGGTGATCGGCCCGCCGCTGTTCGGTCAGGCGGCGGCCGCGGCCGGTTCGATCGGCGTCGCCTTCGCATGGCTGGCGCTGCCGCTGGCCTGGACGCTGTGGATGCTCGGCGGGCGCTGGCCGCCTTTGCGCTGAAGTGCAGGGCCGCGCTCGGCAGCGGCGGACCCGGCGCGTCTATGCTTGGCGCATGAGCCAGGTCCTCGAACCCGCTGCCAGCGGCCGCGCCAGATGCCGCGGTTGCGGGCAGCCGACCGCGCGCGGCGAGCTGCGCTTCGGCGAGCGGCTGCCGAATCCTTCAGCGACGGCGAGCGTGAAGCGACCTACTGGTATCACCCGCTGTGTGCCGCCTACAAGCGTCCCGAGGCGCTGATCGAGCTGATCGGAGACGGGCGGTGCCGCCGAGCTGCCCGCAGCGCGAGCGTCTCGAGGCGATCGCGCGGCGCGGCATCGCGCACCCGCGTCTGCCGCGCATCGACGGCGCCGAGCGCGCGCCGCGGCGGCCAGGCGCACTGCCGGCACTGCAGCGAGCCGATCGAACGCGGCAGCTGGCGCATCCGCCTCGCCTACCACGACGAGGGTCGCTTCTCGCCCGGGCGGCTTCGATCCACTCGGATGCCAGGAGGCCTACTTCGGTACGCCCGAGGGCCTCGATGCGGTGCTGCATTTCAGCCCCGACCTGGGCGCAGAAGACCGCGCCGAACTGATCGGGCTCGCTGCGGCGGGCGCCGACGCGCTCGCGCCATCGCGGTGAGCAGTCCGGCCGGCGGCGCGCCTCAGGCGTACCTCAGCTCGGTCGCCTTGCCGCGGAAGACCCGGTACGAGAAGATCGTGTAGCCGGCGATCGCCGGCACCGAGATGCAGACGCCGATCAGGATCACCTTCAGCGCCGCCGGGCTGCTCGCCGCCTGCCAGATCGTCAGCTGGTCGATCACGACGATACGGATAGATGCTGTAGGCCAGGCCGAGGAAGCCGAGCAGGAAGACCAGGATCAGCAGCACGAACGGCAGCCAGCACAGCGGCCCGCAGCACCGCGCGCGAATCGAGCAGCGCGCGCACCGCGAGCAGCGCGACGCCGGTCATCAGCGGAATCGCCATCAGCGCGATGATCTCGGGCAGCGAGAACCAGCGCTCGCGCACCGTCGCGCTGACCCACGGCGTGGCCATCGAGATCAGCACCAGGCCGACGACCATCGGCGGCCAGGCGATCTTGGCCCACTCGACCGCGCGCCGCTGCAGCTCGCCCTCGGTCTTCATGACCAGCCAGGTCGCGCCCATCAGCACATAGGCCATCGGCAGCGCGGCGGCGATCGCGGCGGCGAACAGCGGGTAGTTCCAGCCGGTGCCGAAGCCGCTGACGTAGCGCCCGAGCATCCAGCCCTGCGAGACCGACGCCAGCGTCGAGCCGGCGAAGAACAGCCGGTCCCAGGTCGTCTTGTGGCGTGTCCTTGGCCTTGACGCGGAAGTCGAAGGCGACGCCGCGCAGCGTCAGCCCGACCAGCATCAGCGCCACCGGCAGGTACAGCTCGCCGAGCACCAGGCCGTGCGCCTTCGGAAAGGCGATCAGCAGGATGCCGATGCCGAGCACGAGCCAGGTTTCGTTGGCGTCCCAGAACGGGCCGATCGACGCCACCATCACGTCCTTCTCGGCGTCGGTGGCGCGGTGCATCAGCATGCCGACGCCGAGGTCGTAGCCGTCGCTGACGACGTAGATCAGCATCGACAGGCCCATCAGCGCCATGAAGATCACCGGCAGCGCGGTGTCGAAGCTCATCGCGGTTCATCGTGCGGCCTCCGGCACCACCGGTGCGGTCGCGATGCCCGGCGGCGTCGCGGCGCGCTCGGCGGCCTCGATCTCGCAGCGTCTCCTCGGGCTTGCTCGGCCATGTACTTCAGCACGCGACATAGGCCACGATCAGCGCGAGGTAGAGCAGCACGTACAGCGCCAGCGTCAGCCCGATCATCGACGACGGCATCGTGCGACGCGACGTCGGCGGTGCGCAGCAGGCCGTAGACGACGAAGGGCTGGCGGCCGATCTCGGTCACGTACCAGCCGGCCACCGTGGCGACCCAGCCGGAGAAGGTCATGCCGGCGAGCAGCCACAGCAGCGGGCGCGGCAGCGCGCTGCGGCTGCCAGCCCGCGCGCCGGTACAGCCACCAGCCGATCCAGCTCGTGGCCAGCATCAGCACGCCGATGCCGACCATGAGGCGGAAGGCGAAGAACAGCGGCAGCACCGGCGGATGGTCGGCGCCGAAGCTGCGCAGGCCCTTGATCTCGCCGTCGGCCTCGTGGGTCAGGATCAGGCTGGCCAGCTTCGGGATCGCCGATCTCGAAGTGGTTGCGTTGCGCTGGCTTCGTCGGGGATCGCGAACAGCAGCAGCGGCGCGCCGCGCTCGGTCTCCCAGACGCCTTCCATCGCGGCGATCTTGGCCGGCTGGTGCTCGCAGCGTGTTCAGGCCGTGCAGGTCGCCGACGAAGATCTGCACCGGGATCAGCACCGCCGCCAGCGTGAGCCCGACGCGCAGCACGCGCGGCGCCGAGCGCTGCGCGACGCCCTGCAGCACCTGCCAGGCCGCCAGGCCGGCCAGCAGGAAGGCGCAGGTCAGCGCCGACGCCAGCATCATGTGCGTGAAGCGGTACGGGAACGACGGATTGAAGATCACCTCGAGCCAGCTCGACGACGTGGAGCCACGCCGTCGCGGATCTCGTGGCCGGTCGGCGTCTGCATCCACGAGTTCAGCGCCAGGATCCAGAACGCCGACAGCGTGGTGCCGAAGGCGACGAAGAAGGTCGCGAGCAGGTGCACCCGCTCGCTGACCTTGCCGTGGCCGAACAGCATGACGCCGAGGAAGCCGGCCTCGAGGAAGAACGCCGTCAGCACCTCGAAGCCGAGCAGCGGGCCGGCGACATTGCCGACGCTGCTCCATGAAGCCCGGCCAGTTGGTGCCGAACTGGAAGCTCATCGTGACGCCGCTGACCACGCCGAGCGCGAAGGTCAGCGCGAACACCTTGGTGAAGAAGCGGTAGGCGTCGAGCCAGCCGTGCGCCCGCGCCGGGTCGGCGACCGGCCGGTCAGCCAGCGCCAGCGGAAGAACAGCAGCAGCCAGCCGAGCGCGATGCTGATGGTCGGGAACAGGATGTGGAAGGTGATGTTGGCCGCGAACTGCATGCGGGCGAGGATCAGCGCGTCCATCGATCTCCTTCAGGCAGAGGGCAGCGCGGCACGGCGGGCGTCCGATCGGCGCCGCCGTGCCGCAACCGGCCGCGTTACGGCTTCTTGCGCGGGCCGAAGCCGGGGCGCGGCAGCCGGCGGGCTCTGCTTCTGCTGCAGCGCCTCGGAGATGCCGATCAGCACGCCGCTGGCCAGCGTCGCATAGCCGTCGAGCATGGCCTGCGACGCGCGCAGGCCGAGCGCACGGCCCTCGCGCAGGTTCTGCTGCGCGGTGTCCATGAACTGCTCGAGCGTGGCCGATGCCATGCGCGCCGGTGCCGGTGCCCTGGCCCTGGGTGGCGGTCAGCACGCCGGACCACGCCTGCTGCAGCGAGCTGTCGGCGTCGGCGGCGGCCTTGCGCACCGCGGCGAACAGGCTGTCCTCCATCTTCTCGATGTCGGTCAGCGCCTTCTTCAGCTGCGTCTCGCGCACGCTGACGCCGTGCTCGACCATCTGCTGCAGCGCGAGCCGGTTCGCCTGCACCGCCTTCTCGAGCGCGGTGTCCATGCCGGCGACCGCCTTGCTCAGCAGGGCCTCGACGTCGGGCGCCGGCAGCTTGCTGCTGGCGGCGCCGGCCGATGCGGCGCTGGTCACCGTGTTCAGCACCTGCTTGATGTTGGCCAGGGTCAGCTCGCGGCCCTGCAGCGCCTTCAGCGTCGCGTCGGCGACCGCCTGGCGGATCGCCTCGCCCTGCTGGGCGGTGGCCTGCGAGAACTGGTTGATCAGTGCGTCCTGATCGATGCCGTGCTTGATCATGGCTGCTGCTCCTTCATTGCATGTGCTGCCCGCCGTTGATCGCGATGTTGGCGCCGGTCACGAAGGCCGCCTCCTCGGATGCGAGGTAGATGATCAGGCCGGCGACTTCCTCGGGCTTGCCCAGGCGGCCGAGCGGGATCTGCGGCAGGATCTTGGTGTCGAGCACGTCCTTCGGGATCGCGGTGACCATCTTGGTGCCGATGTAGCCCGGCGAGATCGTGTTGACCGTCACGCCCTTGCGCGCCACTTCGAGCGCGAGCGCCTTGGTGAAGCCGTGCACGCCGGCCTTGGCGGCCGAATAGTTGGTCTGGCCGAACGCGCCCTTCGAGCCGTTGACCGACGAGACGTTGATGATCCGGCCCCAGCCGCGCTCGACCATGCCGTCGGCGACCTGCTTGGTCATGTTGAACAGGCTGTCCAGGTTGGTGCGCAGCACCGCGTCCCAGGTCGACCTTGTCCATCTTCTTGAAGGTCGTGTCGCGCGTGATGCCGGCGTTGTTGACCAGCACGTCGACCTCGCCGACCTTGGAGCGGACCTCGCTCGACCGCCTTGGCGCACGAGTCGTAGTCGGACACGTCGCACGGCACCGCGCTGACGTCGTAGCCGCTCTCCTTCATCTGCTTGAGCCAGTCCTGGTAGGTCTTGTTGCCCGGCGAATAGGTCACGACGACCTTGTAGCCGGCATCGGCCATCTTGGTCGTGATCGTCTCCCCGAGGCCACCCATGCCGCCGGTGACCAGGACCACGCGTTGCTGTTTGCTCATCTCTTTCTTCTCCTCTGGTGAATGAATCGGAATCAGGCGTGTTGACTGCAAATGACGGTCCGGCGGATGGCCGACGGTGTGATCCGCGCCACAGCCGGGGATGCGGGCGGTGACTGGCGGATCAGCGCCGCCAGTATGCGCGCGCCGCGCGCTGGCACAAGCCATCCCGGTGCTGCGGCACGCATGGCCAGGGGGTGCGGGCACGCGGTACAGGCCATCCTAGTGCAGCTTCACATGCGGCTCGGTGCGCCGCACGATCAACCGCGCCAGGGTGTCCAGCGCGACCTTGGGCACACCGTGCAGCGCGAGTTCGTGCATCTTGTACAGCGACTGGTACATCAGGCGGGCGAACAGTCCCTCGATCATCAGGCTGCCGCCGACCAGTCCACCCATCATCGTCCCGACCGTGCTGTATTCGCCGAGCGACACCAGCGAGCCGAAGTCGCGGTAGCGGTAGTCGCGCAGCGGCTTGGCCTGCCAGGCGCAGCCGGATCTGGCGCACCATGTGCGAGGCCTGCTGGTGCGCCGCCTGGGCGCGTGGCGGCACGGTCCGCGCCGGTGCCGTCGTTGGCCTGCGGCCAGGGGCACGCAGCGCAGTCGCCCAGCGCGAAGATGTCGTCGTCGCGCGTGGTCTGCAGCGTCGGGCCGCACCACCAGCTGGTTGATCCGGTTGGTCTCGAGCCCGCCGAGGTCCTTCAGGAAGCCCGGCGCCTTGACGCCGGCGGCCCAGACCACCAGTTCGGCCGGCAGCAGCCGGCCGTCGGCGAGTTCGACCCCGTCCGGCAGCACGCCGGCGACGCGCGCATCCGACATGCACCACCACGCCGAGCTCGCGCAGCAGCGCGCTCGGTCGCCTGCGACAGCCGCTCCGGCAACGCCGACAGCACGCGCGGCGCTGCCTCGATCACCATCACCTGGATGTCGTGCTCCGCGTCGACGCGGTCGAGCCCGTAGGACACCACCTGGCGGGTGGTGCGGTGCAGTTCGGCGGCCAGCTCGACGCCGGTCGCGCCGGCGCCGATGATGGCCACGTGCAGCTGCCCGGGCCGCAGCGGCGTCGACTGCGCATGGGCGCGGATGCAGGCATTGACGAGCCGCGTGTGGAAGCGCTGCGCATCGGCGGCCGATTCGAGCAGCATCGCGTGCTCGACGACACCGGGTGTGCCGAAGTCGTTGCTCAGGCTGCCGACGGCGATCACCAGCGTGTCGTAGCCGAAGCTGCGCTCCTGCGTGACCTGCTCGCCGTACTCGTCGAGGTGCGGTCCGACGATGACTTCGCGCCGCTCGCGGTCGAGGCCGATCATCTCGCCGACCCGGTAACGGAAATGATGCCAGTGCGACTGCGCCAGGTAGTCGACCTCGTGCGATCCCATGTCCATGCTGCCGGCAGCGATCTCGTGCAGCTTGGGTTTCCAGACGTGGGTGCGGGTCTTCTCGATCAGCGTGACCTCGGCGCGGCCGCGCCGACCCGAGCGTGTCGCCGAGCCGGGTGGCGAGCTCGAGGCCGCCGGCGCCGCCGCCGACGATCACGATCCGGTGCAGGGGTATTCGATCGGGCGCGGTAGGGTTCATTCGTTGTGGTGGACGCGGTGCGGCGATCATCGACCGGTGGCGGCCGGAAAGTCAACCAGTCCGGCGATCAGACGCTCGGGTGGTGGCGGGTGGTTGCGAACGGTGCGGCTCATGCCGCGGCGCTGATGCAGTCGCGCAGCGGCGGTTGCGAAGCCAGTCCGGTGAGGAAGTCGAGCGGTCGATCGGTGTGCACCCAGTGCCCCGCCCCGTCGATGCGCACGCACCGCAGATTGGGGAAGGGCTCGGCCATGGAATCGACCTCATCGGGACGCACCAGATCCGACAGCGCACCATGGATCAGCAGCGTCGGACCCGCGTAGCGGCGCAGCAGCAGCTCGGGCGGGAAGTCGCTCAGATCCTGCAGCGAGGCTGCGATGGCCGCCAGGTTGATGCGCCAGTCGAAATGCTCCTGGCGCATCATCAGCTTGCTCCATCAAGCGCCGACACGGCGCCGGCGTCGGCGATCTTCTCCGCCACCGCCAGCGTCTGGACGCGGTTCAGCGGCGAGCCGATCTGCAGGTCCTGGACGGCATCGAGGAGCGGGCGCAACCGATCGGCATGCGAGGCGGGCAGGGCGTCGACGACCACCAGGCCCGAGATCGTCGACGGACTCGTCAGTGCCAGCGTCATCGCCGTCTTGCCGCCGATGCCATGACCGAGCACCACCGGAGGCTTCGAGCCGCTCGGACTCGACCAGCATGCGGACGTCGTCGGCCATCTCCAGATAGTCCATCGACGCGGCCCACGGCGAGCGGCCGTGGTTGCGCAGGTCGACGCCGAGCACGCGATGGCGCCGCGACAACGCGTCGGCGATGCGGCGCCAGTTGCGGGCCGAGCCGAACAGGCCGTGCAGGATGAGCACCGGCGGGCCGTCGCCGATCGACTCGAATGCGAGCTGCAGCGGCATCGACGTTCAGGCTCGAACCGCGCCGGGTCGCAGCCGGACCGGCATCGGCGTGGTGTCGGCATCGTCCGGTCGATCCATGGGTCGGGCGGTCCTGTTGCGTGCGATGCAGCCACGCCGGGTGGGTTGCGGCGGCCGCCGGCGAGGGCGAACCCGGACCCGGTCCAGCGTGGTGGCGGACGACAGGCAGCGCTGCGGCGCCATGTCGGCCCCTGCGCCGCCGCGCAGTTGATGAAGTGACCCCCGAGGATCCTGTGCCAGCCGCGTGTTCGCACCGACCTCGGGGGAGCCGGGGCCCGGGTCATTCGTGCCACCGGGCGTCCCCGACCGGCCATCGCGCTGGCTGCAAAGGCCGGTCGAGGGGCGATCTTGCGGTGCTTCGCTGGAATGCGGCATTGGTGCTAACACGGGTTGCCGCGCCATGCTCCAGCGCTACCGCCGATCAGCGGCTGCCCCGGGCGCTGCGCCACTCGGCCAGCGCGGCCAGGCGGAACGGCGAATTGGTCGAACCGTACAGCTCGTAACCGCCACGGCGCTCGACGAACTCGAACTCGAAGCGGTCGGCGAACGGCGCCGCGTACGCGTGCAGGTATTCGCCTTGCGGTCCCGCCTCGTACAGCACCCGGTGCTCGCGCAGCGCATGCCAGGAATGCGGGATCGAGCGGGTAGCTTGGCGGCCAGGTCGTCGTAGTAGTTGTCGGGCACCGGCAGCATGTCGGCGCCGAGTCGGCGCAGCCGCGCCAGCGTGGCGACCAGGTCGTCGACCACGATCGCCAGTTGCAGCACGCCGGCGCCGCGGTATTCGGCCACCGAGCGCGAGACCGCCGTGTTGTCGCGCTCGGACACGATCAGCGAGCAGCGCACCGCCTTGTCGGCCGATTCGATCTCGCGGCTGCGGATCACGCCGTAGGGGTCGTGCAGCACCACCTGGCGCTGCGGCAGCAGACCGAGCACCGCGCGTTCGAACAGCACCCACGGTTCGACCTGACCGGGCGGCAGCGCCTGCACGATGTGGTCGATGCGCGCCGACCGGTCGGTCAGCTGCGGCGCTGCGCACCGACTCCGGGTCGAGGTCGAAATCGGCCTCGAAGGCGGGCCTGCCATCGACCGTCGCGGACCGCAGAAATACAGCAGGCTGCCGTCCGGCGCGCTGATCGCGGGGATCGCCAGTTCGTCGTCGCCGACCTGGCCATTGGCGGCCACGCAGCCGAGTGCCAGCGCGCGGCGCATCGCGGCCTCGGCGTCGCCGGTCGCGAGCGCGAGCGCGCACACCGAGACGCCATGCAGGTCGTAGTGACTGCGGGCGAACGAATCCTGCTCGAGGTTGAGCACGATCCGGACCTCGCCGAGGGCATACAGGTCGACCTGCTTCGAGCGATGACGGCCGATGCGGCTGAAGCCGAGCTGCCCGAGCAGCTCGGCCAGCGCCGGCGCGGCTGGTCGGATCGACCGCGAATTCGACGAACGACCAGCCGGTCAGCCGCGGCGCCGGCGGCGGATCGAACAGTTCGACCGCGTGCGGTCGGCTTGGCCGGTCGCTGCGTCCGCGCGCACCTGCTCCTCGAGCCACAGCAGCGAGCGCATCGCATCGACCGCATTCGCGCGCGCCGGTGCGGAGCGGAATTCGTCGTTGAAGATCTCGAGCGAGATCGTGCCGGCGTAGCCCGAGTCGAGCAGCGCGCGCATGAAGCCGGTCAGGTCGAGCTCGCCCTGTCCGGGGAAGCAGCGGTAGTGGCGGCTGTGCGTCAGCACGTCGGTATTGATCCACGGTGCATCGGCGAGCTGGACATAGAAGATCCGCTCGCCCGGCAGTTGCGCGATCGGCGCGCGGATCGTCGCGGATCGCGAGCGTGTGGAAGCTGTCGAGCGCCAGACCGAGCGCCGGATGGTCGACCCGTTCGACCACCGCCCAGGCCTGGGCGAATCGGTTGACCCGGCTGCCCCAGGCCAGCGCCTCGTAGGCCAGGCGCAGGCCGCGCCGGCCGGCGCGCTCGGCCAGCTGCGCCGAACTGCTCGGCCAGCCGCTCGGTGTCGCCCGACGCATCCGGCTGCACGCTCGAGCACACCAGCATCAGGTCGGTGCCGAGCTGCTGCATCAGGTCGAACTTGCGTTCGGCGCGGTCGAGGCTGCGTGCCAGCAGCGCCGGCGTGGCGGCGTCGAAGTCGCGGAACGGCTGGAACATGTCGATCGCCAGGCCCAGGTCGGCCGCCATCGAACGCACCTCGGCAGGCTTGCCCGAAAACTGCAGCAGGTCGTTCTCGAAGATCTCGACGCCGTCGAAGCCGGCGGCGGCAATCGCCTGCAGCTTCTCGCGCAGCATGCCGGACAGCGAGACGGTGGCGATCGATCGGCGCATCGGGAGGCATCGGGCTGGAGGGTCGAAGGTCGGCGCGCGCACGGGCGCACGCCGGCCGGTCAGTAGCTTGAGCGTCGCGACTGCGCGCAGGTTCTCCGGCGTGGTGGTGGGAAAGCCGAAGAACTCGAGGTAGGCCGGGATCTGCTCGAACAGCATGTCCGAGCCGATCTGGAAGCGGCAGCCGCGCTGCTGCGCCGCCTTCAGGAACGCCGTCATCTCGGTCTTCATCACGACCTCGCCGACGAAGGCGTCGGGCGCGATGCGCGACACGTCCATCGGCAGCTCGTCGCCGTCGTTCATGCCCATCGGCGTCGCGTTGACGACGACGTCGAAGCCGGCCGGATCGTTCGAGCCGGTCGTGACCTCGAGCGCCGGGATAGTGCGTGCGCAGCCGCTCGGCCAGCGCCTCGGCAGATTCGCGCGCGTGCGTCGAACAGGCCGATCGCGGCGACGCCGGCGGCCGGCCAGCGAGGCGGCGATCGCCGAGCCGACACCGCCGGCGCCGACCACCAGCGCGCGTGCGCCGCGCAGCGTGCAGCCCTTGCGCAGCAGCCCGCGCACGAAGCCTTCGCCGTCGAACATGTCGCCGATCAGCCGGCCCGTCTCGTCGCGCCGCACCGCATTGCACGCGCCGGCGATCTGCACCGCCGGCGACGCCTCGTCGAGCAGCCCGACCGTCGTCACCTTGTGCGGCATCGTGATCAGCGCGCCGCGGATGTTGCTGAGCGCGAACACCGCGCGCAGGAAGTCCGGATAGGTCTTCGGGCGGGCAGCCCATCGGAACGACGACCGTGTCGATGCCGGCCTGCTCGAAGTACGGGTTGTAGATCATCGGCGCCTTGAACGCATGGGTCGGAAAGCCGATGTGGGCGATCAGCGTCGGTGTGGCCGCTGATGATCATGTCGAGGCCTGCCTCGCCTTGCGCGGCGGAGACGGCCGCGCGCAGCGCGAGCAGGTAGCTGTCGGCGCCGAAGCCGGCGATCTGGCCGGTCACGATCTCGGCGAAGACCGAGACGTGGCGGAACGGCTCGCGCGCATGGATGTTCGACATGTGCAGCTCGACCACCGGGCAGGTCAGGATCGCGAGCGCATCGCGGATGCCGTAGCTGTAGTGCGTCCAGGCGCCGGCATTGATCAGCACCGCATCGACGCCGTCGCGAAAGCCCTGGTGGATGCGCTCGCACATCGCGCCTTCGCAGTTGGTCTGGAAGCTCTCGACCTCGGCGCCGAGCTCGCTGCCGAGCGCGCGCAGCTGCGCGTCGATCTCGTCGAGCGTGATCGTGCCGTACTGCTTCGGATCGCGCTTGCCGAACATGTTGTGGTTGATGCCGTGCAGCATGAGGATCTTCATCGGATCTCCGATAGATGGGGCGTGCGTGCCGGATGCAGCGCATCCGCGGCACGCACGCGGGTGGGCGCGGTGCAGGAGATCAGCGCAGCTTGGCCAGCTCGGTGTTGAGCGCCTTGACGGTTTCCGGGATCTCGGCACCGTGCTTGTCGATCACCGGCTTCAGCTTCTCGCGCAGCTTGGCCTGCTCGGCGGCGCGAGAACTCGGTCACCTGCATGCCGTTCTTCTTCAGTTCGGCCAGCGTGCCGGCGTCGGCGTCGCGCGCGGTCTGGCGCTGGAACCTGGCGGCCTCGGCCGCGGCGTCCTGCAGGATCTTCTTCTCGTCGCGCGACAAGCGTGTCCCAGATCTTCTTGCTGAAGATCATCGACTGCGGGTTGTACTGGTGGTTGCGTCAGCGTGAGGTGCTTCTGCACCTCGTAGAACTTGTTGGCCAGGATCACGCTGAGCGGGTTCTCCTGGCCGTCGATCGCCTTCTGCTCCAGCGCGGCGTAGACCTCGGGGAAGGCCAGCGGCGTCGGATTGGCGCCGAGCGCCTTGACCCAGTCGACGTTGATCGCGTTCGGGATCACGCGCAGCTTCAGGCCTTCGACGTCCTCGACCTTGGTGATCGGCCGCTTGCTGTTGGTGATGTTGCGGAAGCCCAGCTCGAAGTAGGCCAGGCCGACGATGCCCTTCGACGTCGAGCTTGGCGTGCATCATCTTGCCGAACGGACCGTCGACCACCGCGTCGGCTTCCTTCGCGTTGGCGAACAGGAACGGGAAGTCGTAGACGACGAAGTCCTTGACCTGCGAGGCCAGGATGCCCGAGTTCAGCGATGACCATCGCCAGGATGCCGCCCTGCAGCGCCGAGACGTTCGGCGCGTCGCCGCCGAGCACGCCGCCCGGGAACACCTGGACCTTCATCTTGCCGCCCGACTTGGCCGCGACGAGCTCGGCGAACTTCTGCGCGCCGACCTCCAGCGGGTGGCCCTTCGGGTTCTGCATCGCGAGCTTGAAGGTGTGCTCCTTGACCTGCGCCGAGGCGCTGCCGAAGGCGAGGGCCGCGGCGGCGGCGACGAGGGTGGTGCGGCGAAGGGTCGAGAATTTCATGGTTGTCTCCTGGAATGGTGCATTGCGGAAGGTACGGGAACGGTTGACGCGTCGGATGAGTGGACCGGCGCGGCCGGAAGATCAGCCGGCGAGCCAGCGTGCCGGCACGATGACGAGCGACGGGAACAGGACCAGCAGGAACATCACGGCGAACTGGGCCAGCATGAAGGGCATCACGCCGCGGGTCACTTCGCTCATGCTCATCTTGCCGACGCCGGCGGTCGACGTTGAGCACCGTGCCGACCGGCGGCGTGATCAGGCCGATCGCGCTGTTCATGATGAACAGCACGCCGAAATAGATCGGGTCGATGCCGGCGGCCTTGACGACCGGCATCAGCACCGGCGTCATGATCAGGATCGTCGGCGTCATGTCCATCGCGGTGCCGATCGCGATCAGCAGCACCATGATCGCGATCAGCAGCAGCGTCTGGTTGCCCATGAACGGCTGCAGCAGTTCGACCATCTTGCTCGGCAGGTCGGCCACCGTGATCAGCCAGGCGCTGACCATCGCGGCGGCGACCAGGAACATGATGACCGCGGTGGTCTTGGCGGCGCCGAGGAACACGTCGTAGAGCTGCTTCAGCTTCAGCTCGCGGTAGACCACGGTGGCGACGAACAGCGCATAGACCGCGGCGACGACGGCGGCCTCGGTCGGCGTGAAGATGCCGAACTTCAGGCCGACCAGCACGATCACCGGCAGCAACAGCGCCCAGGTCGCGTTCTTGCAGCGCCTGCATGCGCTCGGCGCGCGCTCGCCTTGGGCGGCGGCGTGCCGCCTTCGCGCTTGGCGCACGACATACCAGGTGACCGCCAGCGCCGCGCCCATCAGCAGGCCCGGGAAGATGCCGGCCAGGAACAGCTTGCCGATCGACAGGTTGGCCGCCACGCCGAAGATCACGAAGCCGATCGACGGCGGGATGATCGGCGCGATGATGCCGGCCGAGGCGATCAGGCCGCCGGCGCGGCCGCGGTCGTGGCCGGCCGCGACCATCATCGGCAGCAGCAGCGAGGCGAGCGCCGCGGTGTCGGCCACCGCCGAGCCCGACAGCGCCGCCATCAGCACCGCGGCCAGGATGGCGACGAAGCCGAGGCCGCCGCGCAGGTGGCCGACCAGCGTGATCGCCAGGTCGACGATGCGGCGCGACAGCCCGCCGACGTTCATGATCTCGCCGGCCAGCATGAAGAACGGCACGGCCAGCAGCGGGAAGCTGTCGGCGCCGTTGATCACGTTCTGCGCCAGGATCTGCGGCGTCGAACAGGTCCATGTGCAGCATCAGCGCGACGCCGCGAGATCAGCAGCGAATAGGCGATCGGCATGCCGATCGCCATGGCGCCCAGCAGCGAGCCGAGAAAGATGGCGACGGTCATGGGAGGTCTCCGCGGAGGCTTCTTGTTGTCGGTCAGCGCTTGGCGGCGGCGCTGCCGCGCGGCTCCAGGCTGTGTTCGATGTCGAGTTCCTCGAGCTGCTTGAGGTCCTCGGAGTCCTTGCACCGCGACCAGTTCGGCGTCGCTCATCTGGCCGGTCAGCGTGCGCAGCAGGTCGAGCAGCAGGATCACCAGTGCCGCGGCGCCGAAGAAGACGCCGCTGCCGTAGAAGATCGCCACCGACGCGCCGGTCACCGGTGCCTCGACTTCCAGGTTGATGACCGATCTGCGTCCAGCTGCCCTTGAGCAGCAGCCAGGTGACATAGAGCATCGCGAGCTGCGCGATCACCAGGCAGACCTGCTTGCCGGCGCGCGGCAGCCGCGAGACCAGCATGTCGGTGCCCAGGTGGGCATGCTCGCGCAGCGCGACCACCGCGCCGAGGAAGGTCATCCACAGGAACAGCCAGCGCGAGACCTCCTCGGACACCGTGATGCCGGTGTTGAAGCCGTAGCGCAGCACCACGTTGCCGAACACCAGCACCACCATGATGCGCCAGCGCGGCCACCATCAGGGCGCCGAGCAGGTGGCAAAAGCCGTCGATGATTCTTGTTCAAGACGCGTCTCCCTTGTTGTTGATCGATTCGAGTGCGCCGCCCGGTCAGAGCGGGTTGTAATCGGGCCGGCTGTTCAGGCGAATTCCACGCCAGCGCATGGGCGCGAACCAGATAGTTCATTGCGTCGGCGCGCACGAAGCGCAGCACCATCTCGACGATCGACTCGCGCCGCGCCGATCGCCGCGCGTTCGCGGATCGCCGAGCCGGCTTGAAGATCAGGCCGAAGGTGTGCTGGTTGGAGACGTTGAAGAAGCTCAGCGCGCTGATCGACATGTGCAGGTCGACCGGGTCGATGCCGGCGCGGAAGCTGCCGTCCGCGACGCCGCGCTCGTAGATCGCGCGCAGCGTGTCGATCGCCGGCGCGTTCAGTTCGCGGATCGTCTTGCTCTGCGCCAGGTACTCGCCGCGGTGGATGTTCTCGTTCATCACCAGCCGGATGAAGTCCGGGTTGGCACGCTGGTAGTCGACGGTGAACTCGACCAGCTTGCGCAGCGCCGCCTCGGGCGGCAGATCGTCGAACGTGACGCGCTGCGCTCGATGTTGCGGATGCTGCGGTAGGCCTCCTCGAGCACGGCCAGGTACAGGCCTTCCTTGCTGCCGAAGTAGTAATAGATCATGCGCTTGCTGGTGCGCATGGCTTCGGCGATCAGGTCGACGCGCGCGCCGGCCAGGCCCTTGTCGGCGAACTCGCGCGTCGCCACCGCGACGATGTTGGCCATCGTCTGCTTCGGGTCCTTGATGCGCGGTTCGATCGGTTCGACCAGATCCACGGTGCGTCTCCTCGGGTGTAGGGCGGGCACGCGGACAGGTCCCGCGTCGACAGGCAGGAGTATGTACGAACTAGTTAGTTGTTGGCTCAGTGAAAACCCGATGTGTGGTTTCCCCAGTTGCGCGGCAGCGTTCCCGCGCTTCAGCGCAGCAGTCGGGCCCGGTGCGGCAGTGGCACGGTGCGGTTCGAGTACATCCTCGGCCAGCCACATCGCCGAGCGCCGGGCGCGTGCTGCAACGACCGGCAATGGCAGCTGCTGGTAGTCGTCGTTGAAGACCTCGAAGCTGTAGTCGCCGCGGTAGCCGAGGCGATCGAGCGCAACGCACCAGCGTGGCGAGCTGCTCGCTGTGCACGCCTTCGCCCGGAAAGACGCGGAAGGTGCGCGCGGTCGTCATCCGTTCCTCGAAGGTCGGCGTCTGCTGCCACATGAAGTCCGACAGCTGGACCAGGAAGATGCGCTGCGGATCGAGGATCTCGAGGTCGGCGAGGTCGTCCTGCGCCGCGAAGATGTGGAAGGAGTCCAGCCCGATGCCGAGGTTGGCGCAGTCGGCCTGCGCAGACCAGCTCCCACGCCTGCATGAAGCGGTTGACGTGACGGCCCCACGACAAGGCCTCGTAGGCGATGCGAACGCCGTGCGGCACCGCCAGCGTGGCGAGCTTGCGCAGGTCGCGCGCAAGCTGCCCGGGCTCGCTCGACGCGTGGGTCGAGGTCGACGAGCAGGCGAGCATCACCTTGCAGCCGAGCGCGGCACACATCTCGATCATCGAACGGGCGATGTCGACCTTGTAGGCGTGCAGGCCGCCCGACAGACCTTCGAAGTCGCGCAGCACCTGGAAGCCGGTGGTGCGCAGGCCGCTCGCACGCACCGCGCGCACCGCGGCGTCGAGGCCGTCGGGATGGCCGACGACATCGCGCGCGCTGAGCATCACCTGCGTAGAAGCCGGCCTCGCGGATCGCCTGCAGCTTGGCTTCGAGCGGGCCGGCCAGCGAGATGGTGTCCATCCCGAACTCGTCGATCTTCATGGCCGGTCGTCGTGCACCAGCTCGAACACGACGCTGCGCAGCAGGTTGCGCGTGATGGCACCGGCGGGGGTGACGCGCACCGTCTCGCTCTCGACGAATTCGACGCCGCACTGCGCGCAGCGCCATCACTGCAGCCGGCACGTCGCGGGTGCCGATGCCGACGCGGTGGAACAGTTCTTCCTCGTCGTAGACCAGCGTGGCCGGATCGGGCTCGATCAGCTGCAGATGGAAGCGCGACGACGCAGGCCCCGGACTGCGCAGCAGCGTTCCCTTGGGCAGGATGCCGAACCGGGTATCGGCGGGCAGGCGTTCGAAGCCGAGCAGGCGGCCGTAGAACTCGCACCAGTCGTCGGTTCGGTCGCGTCCGATGTATTGCACCAGGCCGAACCAGTGCAGACCGCAGGCCGACGCGGGCTGCGGGTCGACGCCCGGGATCGGCACGAAGTCGACGCTGTAGATCGAGAACTCCCGGTAGCGGTCGACGAAGTAGATGTGCGCGCCGCCCGGACCGTGGATGCCGGGTATGTTCAGCTCCATCACCTGGGCATGCATCGGTACATCCCAGCCGCCGAGCTCGAGGGCGCGCTCGTAGGCCAGGCGCGCATCGTGCACGCGCAGGGCGACCGCGCGGATGCGCGGCGTCGGCTCGTCGGTGGCGGCGTTGTCGCGCAGCACCCCGGCATGCGCATTGACGACGACATTCATCGATCCCTGGCGATACAGCAGGACCTCGCGCGAGCGGTGCCGCGCCACCGGCTTGAAGCCGATCGACTCGAGCACCTGGCCGAGGGCTTGCGGCTTGCTGGTCGTGTACTCGACATATTCGATGCCGTCCAGACCGAGCGGGTTCGGGACCTCGCCGATGGCCTCGCGTTCGGGCGCTGCGTCCTGCATCTGTCTCCCCTGGTGTGCGTGGTGCGATTCTGACGCCATTCGCCGCCGCTGGCGCCGGGATCGGAGCGGCTCGGCTGCACGGCGTCCCAGCCGGCAGGCAGAATGATGCCGCGCCCGTCCCGGCCCCCGTTCGTGTCGGCCATGAATGGGATTAGAGTGCGGATGCGGTTGACAACCCGACGCCCTCATGCTCCTCAAGACGCGCATTGCCGTGGCTGGTGCCGGCTACATCGGACAGGCCCACATCGCCGCCGCGCAGGGCGCGCCGGGCACGACCCTGATGGCGGTCGTCGATCCGTCACCGGCGGCGGCCGGGATCGCCGCCGCGGCCGGGGTCCCGCTGTACCGCAGCCTGGACGAGCTGTTTGGCACCGACCGTCCCGACGGCATCGTGCTCGCGACGCCGAACCACCTTCACCTCGAACACGCGCTGACCTGCCTGCGGCACGGTGTGCCGACGCTGCTCGAAAAGCCGATCACGGCCACCGTCGACGAAGGTCGGCGGCTGGTCGAGCAGGTCGAGGCGGCACGGGCCCGGGTGCTGATCGGTCACCACCGGGCACACAGCCCGATCATCGCCATGGCCCGGCAGGTGATCGGGTCCGGCCAGCTCGGACGGTTGGTGGCCGTCACCGGCAGTGCGACCTTCTTCAAGCCCGACGACTACTTTGCGGCTGCGCCGTGGCGCCGCGAAGCCGGCGCCGGACCGATCCTGCTCAACCTGATCCACGAGGTGCACAACCTGCGCCTGCTGTGCGGCGAAATCGTCGCCGTGCAGGCCTTCGCGTCGAATGCGGTGCGCGGATTCGCGGTCGAGGACACGGTGGCGATCAACCTGCGCTTTGCCAGTGGCGCGCTCGGTAGCTTCATGTTGTCGGACACCGCCGCCAGTCCGCGCAGCTGGGAGCAGACCTCGCGTGAAAACCCGGCTTACCCGAGCCACGACGACCAGGACTGCTATGTCATCGCCGGCACCCACGGCAGTCTGGCGGTGCCGACGATGCAGTTGCACACCTACCCGAGCGAAGCGGATCGCTCGTGGTGGAAGCCGTTCGAGATCAGCCGCCTCGGGATCGTTCGTGGGGATCCGATCCTGCACCAGATGGCGCACTTCGGCGCGGTTGCACGCGGGGAGGCCGAGCCACTGGTCAGTGCCCGCGACGGGCTGCGCAACCTGCGCGTCACCGAGGCGGTAGCCGAGGCGGCGCGGCGCGGCGCGGTGGTCGAGGTGACCCTCGACTGACACGCGGCCCGCCCATCCGGCGGCAGAAGGATCCGGACCGGCCGGTCACGACCGCGCGGTGCGCGGCGCGATCTCAGCCCGCGAGCTGTTTCCGCACGGCTGCTCGCTTGGCGAGTTCGATCTTGGCGATCGCATTGCGGTGCACCTCGTCCGGACCGTCGACGATGCGCACCGTGCGCTGGTGCGCATAGGCTTCGGCAAGCCAGGTGTCCTGACTGACACCGGCGCAACCGTAGGCCTGGATCGCCCAGTCAACCACCTTGCACGACATGTTGGGCGCGACCACCTTGATCATCGCGATCTCGGCCCGCGCCAGCTTGTTGCCCACCGTGTCCATGCGGTGCGCCGCATTGAGCGTCAGCAGCCGTGCCTGGTCGATCATGCAGCGCGACTCGGCGATTCGCTCGTGCCAGATCGACTGCTCGGACAACGGGCGCCCGAAGGCAACGCGATCCTGCAGCCGATCGACCATCATCTCGAGGGCGCGCTCGGCCGCGCCGATCGAGCGCATGCAGTGGTGGATCCGCCCCGGGCCAAGGCGGCCCTGGGCAATCTCGAATCCGCGTCCTTCGCCGAGCAGCATGTTCGATGCCGGCACGCGCACGTTGTCGAGCACGACTTCCATGTGGCCGTGCGGTGCATCGTCGTAGCCGAAGACCGACAGCGGACGCAGGATCTGCACCCCCGGCGCGTCGCGCGGCACCAGGATCATCGACTGCTGCGCATGGCGCGGCGCGTCGGGATCGGTCTTGCCCATCACGATGAAGATCGCGCAGTGCGGACTGCCGGCGCCCGAGCTGTACCACTTGCGGCCGTTGACCACGTACTCGTCACCCTCGCGCTGGATGCTGGTCTGGATGTTGGTTGCGTCCGACGATGCCACCGCCGGTTCGGTCATCAGGAATGCCGACCGGATGCGCCCGTCGAGCAGCGGTTCGAGCCAGCGCTGCTTCTGCTCGTCGCGTGCCGTAGCGCTCGAACGTCTCCATGTTGCCGGTGTCGGGGGCCGAGCAGTTGAACACCTCGCCCGACCAGTGCACCCGGCCCATCACCTCGCACATCGGTGCGTAGTCGAGGTTGGAGATGCCGCCGTGGCCCTTGTACGGATGCGGCAGGAACATGTTCCACAGCCCGACCTCGCGCGCCTTGCGCTTGAGCTCCTCGATCAGCGGCACGGTCTGCCACGGATTGCCGGCGCGCCGCAGTTCATCCATCTCGCTCGTGATGCCGCGCCTCGCTGGGGTGGATGTGCTGATCGAAGAAGGCGCGCAGGCGCTCGAGCAGGTCCCGCGCCTTGGGCGATTGTTCAAACGACATTCGGTCTTCCTCCGGAAACTGGGCCGCGCACATCATGCACCCGGCAAGCTGATTGAAGCACCGCATCGCCACCGCACCGGTCGCAAAGGTGACTCGGCGGGTGCCTGTCGGGCATCGGTGACGCTGCTCCGGATCGCAGCGGCACGAGCCGCTCCGGCGTCGATCCAACGCTAACATCCCTGCGCATGAATGCTCCGCTCCCACCCGCCGGCCACGACCGCACGACCCAGGACATCGGCAACCTGGTCGAGTTCGGCCACGTCAATCTGCGCGTGCCCGATGCCCTGCTGGCGATCGCCTTCCATGTCTCGGGTCTCGGACTGACGCGAGACCCCTATCTCGTGACCGGGATCGACAACGCCTGGATCAATGTCGGCCGCAGCCAGTTCCATCTGCCGGTCGGCCCGGCGCAGGTGCTCGGCGGCACGATTCACCTGGTGATCGACGACCTGCCGGCACTGCGTGCAGCGACTTGCGGCGGTGCGCGCGAGTGCTGGCCGGGACGCGTTTCGATGTTCGACGCCGGTCGATGCCGGCGCGGGTCGACGTGCGTTGCCCGTGGGGCAACCGGATCCGGGTTCACGCGCCCGATCCGAGCGCGCTTCGGTCCGATGCGCCTGGGCATGCCGTGCGTCGAGATCGATGTGGCGCCGGCCTGCGCGCCGGCAATCGCACGCTTCTACCGCAACGTGTTCGGCTCGCCGGCGCACGCCGGCAGCGACGCCGACGGCGCATTCGCACGCATCCCGATCGGCCTCGGCGAGAGCCTGCTGTTTCGCGAGACGGCGCGTCCGCTCGCAGCCCTGGGACGGCCACCATGTGCAGGTCACGGTGGCCGACTTCTCGGGCGTGCACCGGCGCCTGCTCGAGCGCGGACTGATCACCGAGGAGAGCAACGCCAGCCAGTACCGCTTCGAGCGCATCGTCGATCCGGACACCGGCGCGCTGCTCGCCACCCTCGAGCACGAGGTGCGCAGCATGCGACACCCGATGTATGCGCGCGCGCTCGTCAACCGCGATCCGTCGATCGGCACCCGGCGCTATGCCGCCGGACACGAGGCCGCGAGCGCGTGGCTGCCGCCGGCGTGAAGCGCGTCGGCCGCTGATTCCGGCCGAATGGTCGGCGCGTCCGCTCCGTGGCGTGATGCGCCCGCCGCTGAACGTGCCGACCGGCGCTGCGGGGTGTGAACCGACGCCCGGCAGCGAGCGCTGCCCGCGGCGCGCCGGCCCCGGCGCCGGCTCAGGCCGACGCCGCTTCGGCCGGGTCGCTGCGCTGGCCGATGCGGGCGACCAGTTCCAGCAGCTCGAGCGGCTGGATCGGCTTGACCAGGTGTTCGGCAAATCCCGCCGCGCGGCTTTGCTGCAGGTCGCGCGCGCGGCCGTAGCCAGTCAGTGCCACCAGCTGCAGTGCGTGCATGCCGGGCAGCTTGCGCAGGCGCTGCGCGAGCTCGTAGCCGTCCATCACCGGCATGCCGATGTCGAGCAGCGCGAGCTGCGGCGCGAACCCGACGCACACCTTCAGCGCGTTGACCGGGTCGTGGCTGACCAGCACCCGATGCCCGTGCGATTCCAGCACCGCACCCATCACGTCGGCACCGTCGGCGTTGTCGTCGACCACCAGGATGCGCAGCGGGCGCGTGGCCGCAGCCGCCTCGACGCCTGCCTGCGGCGGCGCCGCGCCGCGCCCGCGTTCGACCACCAGCGGCAGCCGAACCACGAATTCGCTGCCGTGACCAGGCCCGTCGCTGCTGGCCTCGACCTGGCCGCCGTGCATCTGGACCAGGTTCTTGACCAGCGCCAGTCCGAGGCCGAGACCGCCTTCGCCGCGGTCGAGGGTGCGCGGCCCCTGGCGGAACATGTCGAACACGCGCGGCAGCAGTTCGGCCGACATGCCGATTCCGTTGTCGCGCACGCTGATGACCGCGGTGTTGGCTTCACGCCGGGCCGTCAGCCGGATGTCGCCGCCCGGGCCGGTGTAGCGCGCCGCATTCGTCAGCAGGTTGGCAACCACCTGCGCCAGGCGGGTCGGATCGCCGGTCCAGCACAGTCCGGCTTCCGGTGCATCGATGTGCAGCCGATGGCCGCGCTGCTCGAGCAGCAGGCTGGCCATCTCGACCGCATTGCCGAGCACCGCCGAGATCTCGACCGTCTGCTGGCGCAGTTCGACCTTGCCGCGCGTGATGCGCGACACGTCCATCAGGTCGTCGACCAGACGCACCAGGTGGTCGACCTGGCGCCGGATGATCTGCTGCTCGCGCGCAGTCGACCCATCGCCGCGCAACCGCATCAGGTCGAGTGCGGTGACGATCGGCGCCAGCGGGTTGCGCAGCTCGTGACCGAGCATGGCGAGAAATTCATCCTTGACCCGGCTCGCCTCCTCGCGCTCGTGCACCAGCCGCGCCGCCTTCAGACGCCCGGCAGCCAGGCTGGAGGCAGCCCGCAGCAGCGCGCCTTGCGTCAGCGACGGGAAGGTCGGGTCGTCCGAGCCGACGCTCAACACCCCGGTGTGCTGCGAATAGCCCATTGCCAGACGGGCGACGCGCAGGGTGCCAGCCGGCGTCGACTCCTCGCTCACGGCGAGCTGCGAACGCTGACTCCGGGTCCACGATGCGGCATAGGCGGTCCATTCGGCATCCGGTGAGGCGATGCTCCCGCCGTCGGCGCGCCACAGCGAGATCGGGTCGTCGTCTTCGACGACGGCGGCGCTGATGATGCAGAACCGGATCGGCAGCAGGCTTCCGAGTGCCTCCGCAAAGCGGCTCAGGATGTCGCGTGGGTCGCTGCCGAGGGTCAGCGCCGGCAGGGCGATCAGGCTCAGCAGGTCGCGCACGCACGCCTGCAGTTCGGCCGCAGGTGGGTCCGCCGGTGCCGCCACACGATCGGGGACCGCTGCAGGCCGGTCCGACGCGGAAGTCACGGCCGGCTCAGGCGGCCGCGGGTGTGGCGCGTCCCGTGGCGTCGGAGCGCCGCGCACGGATTTCTCCCAGCAACTGCGCCGCGGGGACGTAGAACGGGTTCTCGTGCACGATGTCGCCGACCAGCGTCAACGGGTGCGAACGCAGGATGTCCATCATCACCGAGCCCGACAGCCGGGCCATGTCGTAGACGCAGACCGCGAGCTGACGCTCGCGCGCGAGCACTTCGTTCACGCGTGACTCGAATTCGATCACCTGCTCGGTGCCCGGCCTGCCCTCGAGGGTCCAGCCCATGTTGCCCATGATCCGCATGCGCGGATAACCGGCCTCGCGGCCGGCCCGAAGGGCGCCCTCGATGGCGCTGAGCATGCGGTCCTGGTCGAAGCGGCCGCCGCTCAGGTAGACATCGTCCCAGCCGAGCACCTCGAGCTGACCGCAGGCGCAGGCCTGGGCGGTGTCGATGCCGTGCGCCTTCATCTGCGCCAGGTGGTCGTCGATCAAGCCTGGATCGACGATGTGGAGCACCTTCTCGCCCCAGCCAAGCGCTTCCTGGAAGAACGGGTTGAGGACCCGGTACTCGTCCTCGCGGCTGTCGAAGAAGGCACAGACATGGTAGTAGTCGGAGAGCTCCCGCCCGGCCAGCGAAGGATGGTTCATCGTGGTTCTCCAGAAGGATGCCCGGTCACGCGCTCGCGAAGGCACGCGGCGCATCCAGCGCAGCGGTTCATCGTCGCGACCACGGCGTCGGCATTGTGCCGTGCTGCCCGCGGTTGCATGACGGAATCGTCGTCCGCGCCTGCAGCCGTCACAATGCCGCCCATTCCGAGCCGGGTATTCAACCGGGCAAGACTTGTTCCCGACAATCGATCCATGAGTGACCAAATCATCCTGACCACCGCCTGCCGCAACCGGCCGGGCATCGTCGCCGCGCTGTCGACCGCGATCCGCGACCTGGGCTGCAACATCCTCGACGCAGCGCAGTTCGACGACCTGCACAGCGACCAGTTCTTCGGCCGCATGGTGTTCAACCGCGCCGAGGGCGGAGCCCTCGACGAGGCGGGCGTCGGCGAGCGCCTGCGACCGGTGTTCGATGCCTTTGCGATGAAGTGGACGCTGCGCCTCGCATCGCGCCGACGCCGCGTGCTGCTGATGGCGTCGCGCTTCGACCACTGCCTGGGCGACCTGATGTACCGCTGGCGCAGCGGCGAACTCGCGATGGACGTGGTCGGCGTGGTCTCCAACACCACCCTCGACACCTACCGCAACCTGCCGCCGCTCGGCGTGCCATTCCATCACCTGCCGGTCACGCCCGAGACCAAGCGCGACCAGGAAGCCAGGCTGCTCGACATCATCGAGCGCGAGGGGGTCGAACTGGTGGTGCTCGCCCGCTACATGCAGATCCTGTCGGATGAGCTGTCGCAGCGGCTGGCGGGACGCTGCATCAACATCCATCACAGCTTCCTGCCCGGCTTCAAGGGCGCAAGGCCGTACCACCAGGCCTTCGAGCGCGGCGTCAAGCTGATCGGCGCAACCGCGCACTATGTGACGGCGGATCTGGACGAGGGTCCGATCATCGAGCAGGACATCGAACGCGTCAGCCACCGTGACCAGCCGGAGGACCTGGTGCGCAAGGGCCGCGACATCGAACGCCGCGTCCTCGCCACCGCGGTGCGCCATCACCTCGACGACCGGGTGCTGGTCAACGGCAACAAGACCATCGTCTTCCCCGAGTAAGGGCGGGAAGGAGGGCCTCCAGGGCGGATCGCCGGACAGCCCGTCGCCTGGCGGCGCCGGATCGCGCCTGAAGGCGCTCCTACCGAATCGGCAGCGGTTCTTTGGTAGGAGGGCCTTCAGGCCCGATGGCCGGCCGGCTGTCGGCCCGTCGCCTGGCGGCGCCGGATCGCGCCTGAAGGCGCTCCTACCGAATCGGCAGCGGTTCTTTGTAGGAGGGCCTTCAGGCCCGATGGCCGGCCGGCTGTCGGCCCGTCGCCTGGCGGCGCCGGATCGCGCCTGAAGGCGCTCCTGCCGAATCGGCAGCGGTTCTTTGGTAGGAGGGCCTTCAGGCCCGATGGCCGGCCGGCTGTCGGCTCGTCGCCTGGCGGCGCCGGATCGCGCCTGAAGGCGCTCCTACCGAATCGGCAGCGGTTCTTTGGCAGGAGGGCCTTCAGGCCCGATGGCCGGCCGGCTGTCGGCCCGTCGCCTGGCGGCGCCGGATCGCGCCTGAAGGCGCTCCTACCGAATCGGCAGCGGTTCTTTGGTAGGAGGGCCTTCAGGCCCGATGGCCGGCCGGCTGTCGGCCTCGTCGCCTGGCGGCGCCGGATCGCGCCTGAAGGCGCTCCTGCCGAATCGGCAGCGGTTCTTTGGTAGGAGGGCCTTCAGGCCCGATGGCCGGCCGGCTGTCGGCTCGTCGCCTGGCGGCGCCGGATCGCGCCTGAAGGCGCTCCTGCCGAATCGGCAGCGGTTCTTTGGTAGGAGGGCCTTCAGGCCCGATCGACCGGCCGGCTGTCGGCCTCGTCGCCTGGCGGCGCCGGATCGCGCCTGAAGGCGCTCCTACCGAATCGGCAGCGGTTCTTTGGTAGGAGGGCCTTCAGGCCCGATGGCCGGCCGGCTGTCGCCTCGTCGCCTGGCGGCGCCGGATCGCGCCTGAAGGCGCTCCTGCCGAATCGGCAGCGGTTCTTTGGTAGGAGGGCCTTCAGGCCCGATGGCCGGCCGGCTGTCGGCGCGTCGCCTGGCGGCGCCGGATCGCGCCTGAAGGCGCTCCGACCGGGTCCGCACCGGTTCTGGGTCGGAGGGCCTTTGGCCCGATGCGCCATGGCCCGTCAGCGCTTCAGCGCCCGACGTCGACCACCGTGCGCCCGCGCAGCTTGCCGTCGAGCAGGTCGCTCGATGCGGCGATGGCCTGGCTGAGCCCGACCTCGTGCGCCATCGCGTCGAGCAGTGCCGGCTTGAGGTGCTCGGCCAGCAGTTGCCACGCCTGTTCGCGCTGCGCCTGCGGATTGAAGACGCAGTTGATGCCGTAGAGCGTGACCCCGCGCAGGATGAACGGCATCACGCTGGCTGGCAGGTCGGCGCCCTGGGCCAGCCCACAGGCGGCAACGGCACCGTTCCATTGCGTCGCGGCACAGGCGTTGGCCAGGGTGTGGCTGCCCACCGTGTCGACCACGCCGGCCCAGCGCTCGCTTTGCAGGGGCTTGCCGGGCGACGCCAGGCTCGCCCGTTCGATGACCTGGTGTGCGCCGAGGCTGCGCAGGTAATCGGCCTCGGCCGGTCGGCCGGTCGAGGCGACGACCTCGTGCCCGAGACCGGCGAGCAGCACGACCGCGACCGAGCCGACGCCCCCGGTCGATCCGGTCACCAGCACCGGTCCGTGTCCGGGTGTCAGCCCGTGCCGCTGCAGCGCCATGACGCACAGCGCGGCGGTGTAGCCCGCTGTGCCGATCACCATCGCCTGTCGCGTGTCGAACGGCGCCGGCAGTTTCAGCAGCCAGTCCGCCTTCAGCCGGGCGCGCTCGGCCAGGCCGCCCCAGTCGGTCTCGCCGATGCCCCAGCCGTTGACGACGATCCGGTCTCCCGGCTGCCATGCCGGATGCCGGCTGGCTTCGACCACGCCGGCCAGATCGATGCCCGGCACCAGCGGCCACTTGCGCACGATCGCACCGCGACCGGTGATCGCCAGCGCATCCTTGAAATTCAGGCTCGACCATTCGACCCGGACGTCGACCTCGCCGTCGGGCAGTGCCGAGTCGTCGAGTTCGACCAGCTCGGCGCGGGTGGCTGCGTTGTCGCGGGTCAGCAGGATGGCCTTGAACATGGGGTCGTTCTCCGTGTGCGCAGCGCTCAGAAAGCCTCGTCGGGAAACGCGAGCACCGGCTCGGCGCCATGCATGACCGTGTGCGCGAGTCCGGAGGCGGCGGCGAGCACATGGTCGGCATAGAAGCGGGCCGACAGCTGCTTGGCCTGCAGGAACACGGCGTCGGCATCGCCCTGCTGGAGCAGCCGCTGCGCCACGAGCGCTGCGCGGCCCATCTGCCAGCCGCCGGCCACGATGCCGAACAATTCCAGGAACGGCACCGCCCCGGCTGCCGGCGTGCGCGGATCGGCCGGCTGGCCGACCAGAAACCGGACCGCCTCCTCGAGCGCGGCCACGCCGTGCCCGAGACGGGCGCCGATGGCCTTCAGACCGGGATCTCCGGCTTCGTCGAGCTGGCGGCGCACGCCGTGCATCTGCTCGATGACGCGGCCGATCACCCGCCCGCCGTCGCGAGCGATCTTGCGGCCGATCAGGTCCGCCGCCTGGATGCCGGTCGTTCCTTCGTAGATCGGGGTGATGCGCGCGTCGCGCAGGTGCTGCGCCGCGCCGGTCTCCTCGATGAAGCCCATGCCGCCATGCACCTGCACGCCGAGCGAAGTGACCAGGACCGAGGTTTCGGTGCTCCAACCCTTGACGATCGGGATCATCAGCTCGACGAAGGCCTGCTCGTCCTGGCGTTGCTGCGCATCCGGATGCGCTGCCGCGACATCGGTTGCCGCGGCGACCACGCACGCCACCGCACGCAGTGCCTCGGTGCGCGAGCGCATCTGCAGCAGCATGCGGCGCACATCCGGGTGGCGGATGATCGCGACCTTGTCACGGCTCTTCGCACCGAGCTCGGCGCCCTGGACGCGGTCGCGCGCATGGGCCAGCGCGTGCTGGTAGGCACGCTCGCACAGCCCGACGCCTTCCAGGCCGACCGAGAAGCGCGCCGCGTTCATCATGATGAACATGTACTCGAGGCCGCGGTTCTCCTGGCCGACCAGCCAGCCGATCGCGCCTTCCCGGTCGCCGTAGGCGAGCACGGCGGTGGGGCTGGCGTGGATGCCGAGCTTGTGCTCGATCGAGACGCAGCGCACGTCGTTGCGCGCGCCCAGGCTGCCGTCGTCGTTGACCAGGAACTTCGGCACCAGGAACAGCGAGATGCCCTTGACGCCCTCGGGCGCATCCGGCGTGCGCGCGAGCACCAGGTGCACGATGTTGTCGGTCAGGTCGTGCTCGCCGTAGGTGATGAAGATCTTCTGGCCGTGCAGCCGGAAGCTGCCGTCGCCTTGCGGCACCGCCCGCGTGCGCACCGCGGCCAGGTCGGACCCGGCCTGCGGCTCGGTCAGGTTCATCGTGCCGGTCCACTCGCCGCTGATCAGCTTGCCGAGGTAGGTCGACTTCTGCTGCTCGCTGCCGACGAGCTCGAGCGCCTCGATCGCGCCGCGGGTGAGCATCGGGACACAGCGTGAACGCCATGTTGGCACCGTTCCACATCTCCTCGACCAGCGTGGCCAGCAGCATCGGCAGGCCCTGGCCGCCATGCTCGGGGTGGCACGACAGGGCAGTCCAGCCGCCCTCGGCGAACTGGCGGTAGGCCTCGCGCCAGCCGGGCGCGGTGCGCACCTCGCCGTCGCTCCAGTTCGCGCCGTCGGTGTCGCCGACCACGTTCAGCGGCGAGAGCACGCCGCTGGCGAACTTGCCGGCTTCCTCGAGCACCGCGTCGACCAGATCGGGGCTGATCTCCTCGTTGCCTGGCAGTGCGGCAACCTGATCCAGGCCGGCCAGGTGCTGCAGCACGAAGCGCATGTCCTTCAGGGGCGGGGCGTATTCGCTCATCGTCGTGTCTCGAAATGCAGGCGCGGCCACACGGCGCGCCGGGAAAGATTCAGGAAGTCACGCGGCCGTCGGACGCGTGTCACATGCTGCGCCGGTACTGGCCGCCGACCTCGAACAGCGCATCGGTGATCTGACCGAGCGAGCACACCCGCACCGCGTCCATCAGCACCTCGAACACATTGCGGTTGTCGATCACCGCCTGCTGCAGCCGCTCGAGCATCGCCGGCGCCGCTGCGGCATGGCGCGCCTGGAACTCGGCCAGCCGCTCGAGCTGCGAGCTGCTTCTCGGCATCGGTGGAGCGCGCCAGCTCGAGCGCGTCGGGGACCGGATCGCCATGCGGATTGCGGAAGGTGTTGACGCCGACGATCGGATACTCGCCGGTGTGCTTGAGCATCTCGTAGTGCATGCTCTCTTCCTGGATCTTGCCGCGCTGGTAGCCGGTCTCCATCGCGCCCAGCACGCCGCCGCGCTCGGAGATGCGCTCGAACTCCTTCAGCACCATCTCCTCGACCAGTTCGGTCAGCTCGTCGATGATGAAGGCGCCCTGGTTCGGGTTCTCGTTCTTCGCCAGTCCCCATTCGCGGTTGATGATCAGCTGGATCGCCATCGCGCGGCGCACGCTGTCCTCGGTCGGCGTGGTGATCGCCTCGTCGAAGGCATTGGTGTGCAGGCTGTTGCAGTTGTCGTAGATCGCGATCAGCGCCTGCAGCGTGGTGCGGATGTCGTTGAACTGGATCTCCTGCGCGTGCAGGCTGCGGCCGCTGGTCTGCACGTGGTACTTCAGCTTCTGGCTGCGTTCGTTGGCGCCGTAGCGCTCGCGCATCGCAACCGCCCAGATGCGTCGCGCCACCCGGCCGAGCACGGTGTACTCGGGGTCCATGCCGTTGCTGAAGAAGAAGCTCAGGTTCGGCGCGAAGTCGTCGATGTGCATGCCGCGCGCCAGATACGCTTCGACGAAGGTGAAGCCGTTGGACAGCGTGAAGGCGAGCTGGCTGATCGGATTGGCGCCCGCCTCGGCGATGTGGTAGCCGCTGATCGAGACCGAGTAGAAGTTGCGCACGTCGTGGTGCACGAAGTATTCGGCGATGTCGCCCATCACCTTCAGGCTGAACTCGGTGCTGAAGATGCAGGTGTTCTGACCCTGGTCTTCCTTCAGGATGTCGGCCTGCACCGTGCCGCGCACATTGGCGAGCGTCCAGGCGCGGATCTTGGCCGCTTCGTCGTCGGTCGGCTCGCGGTCGTTGTCGGTCCTGAACTTGTGTCAGGTTCTGGTCGATCGCGGTGTTCATGAACATCGCCAGGATGGTCGGCGCCGGCCCGTTGATCGTCATGCTGACCGAGGTCGCCGGATGCGTCAGGTCGAAGCCGCCGTACAGCACCTTCATGTCGTCGAGCGTCGCGATGCTGACGCCCGAGTTGCCGACCTTGCCGTAGATGTCGGGTCGCGGATCGGGGTCGTTGCCGTACAGCGTGACCGAGTCGAAGGCGGTCGACAGCCGCTTGGCCGGCATGCCTTCGCTCAGCAGCTTGAAGCGCCGGTTGGTGCGGAAGGCGTCGCCTTCACCGGCGAACATGCGGGTCGGATCCTCGCCTTCGCGCTTGAACGCGAAGGTGCCGGCGGTGTAGGGGAACGAGCCCGGCACGTTGTCGAGCATCAGCCACTTGAGGATCTCGCCATGGTCCTCGTACGTGGGCAGTGCGACCTTGCGGATCTTGCTGCCCGACAGCGTGGTGTGCACCAGCCGGGTGCGGATCTCCTTGTCGCGGATCTTCACCACATAGTCTTCGCCGGCATAGGCGCGCTGCATCTCGGGCCACATCGCGAGCAGCTTGCGCGCGCCCGGCTCCTGCTGCGCCTCGCGCTGCTCGGCCAGGTTGATCGCGGCCTCGCAGGCGCGCGGCTTGTCGGGCTTGCCGTCGGCGAGCATGCGGGCCGCCGCACGCAGCTGCTGGATCTCGCGGGCCAGCACCGCCTGTTCGCGCGCACGCGCCTTGTAGCGCGCGCAGCGTATCGGCGATGTCGGCCAGGTAGCGCACCCGCGCTCCCGGGACGATCGGCACCTCGTGCGTGCTGTGGCGGGTCGCCACCGGCGGCAGGCGGCAATCCCGGAGCTGCAATCCGAGGTCGGTCAGCCGCGGCAGCAGCGACTGGTAGAGCGCGGTCACGCCGTCGTCGTTGAAGCGGCTGGCCATGGTGCCGAACACCGGCATCTGCTCCGGGCTGGTGCCGAAGGCCTCGCGGTTGCGCTGCACCTGCTTGGCGACGTCGCGCAAGGCATCGGTCGCGCCCTTGCGGTCGAACTTGTTGATCGCCACGAACTCGGCGAAGTCGAGCATGTCGATCTTCTCGAGCTGGCTCGCCGCGCCGAATTCGGGCGTCATCACATACATCGGCACATCGACCAGCGGGACGATCGCCGCGTCACCCTGGCCGATGCCCGACGTCTCGACGATGATCAGGTCGAAGCCGGCCACCTTGACCGCGGCCAGCACGTCGGGCAGCGCCTGGCTGATCTCGCTGCCGAAGTCGCGCGTGGCCAGGCTGCGCATGAAGACGCGCTGGCCATCGTCATCGGCTGCGGCCGCCGCGCGGCGCCAGGGTCCGATCGCATTCATGCGGATCCGATCGCCGAGCAGGGCACCGCCGCTCTTGCGCCGGCTCGGGTCGATGCTGATGACCGCGATCTGCAGCCGATCGTCCTGATCCAGCCGGAAACGGCGGATCAGCTCGTCGGTGAGCGAGCTCTTGCCTGCGCCGCCGGTGCCGGTGATGCCGAGCACCGGCGTGCGCACCTGCGACGCCTGCTCGCCGAGCTCGCCCTTCAGGGCGTCGGCAACGCGGCCGTTCTCGAGCGCGGTGATCAGCTGCGCGAGGGCGCGGCGCGCCTTCGGTTGCGCGCCACGCACCGCGTCGAGTGCGGTCGGCGCGTGCGGCGACAGGTCGTGGTCGCCACTCATCACCATCTCGCCGATCATCCCCGCCAGACCCATGCGCTGGCCGTCCTCGGGACTGTAGATGCGCGTCACGCCGTAGGCCTGCAGTTCGGCGATCTCGCTCGGCACGATCACGCCGCCGCCGCCGCCGAACACCTTGATGTGCGAGCCGCCGCGCTGCGCAAGCAGGTCGACCATGTACCTGAAATACTCGACATGCCCGCCCTGGTAGGAACTGATCGCGATGCCTTGCACATCTTCCTGCAGCGCGGCGGTGACGACTTCGTCGACCGAGCGGTTGTGCCCGAGGTGGATCACCTCGCAGCCCATCCCCTGCAGGATGCGTCGCATGATGTTGATCGCCGCATCGTGGCCGTCGAACAGACTGGCCGCGGTGACGAAACGCACCTTGTGGGTCGGGCGATAGTTGGCAAGCGCCTGGTACTCGGCGGACAGATCGGTCATGAGATGGTCTCCTGGCCGACACTGTAGTCAGGTATCGGTTCGAACGCCATGTCCGCCGCTCCCTTGACGGTGGAAGTTTTCGCCACCCGGCGGTCCGATAATCGCCGCCGATGAACCTCGACAGCAGTGCCGCCGCGGCCGCCAAGGACACCGTGTCGGGCTATTTCGTCGATGCCGCCCTGGCACGGCTGACGCCGTCGGCGCGCCAGCGCGCACTGGCGGCGGCCGGCATCGCGCCCGGGTCGCCCGGGACTCAGCACGCCCGGGTACCGGCTTCGGCCTATTCGGCGCTCTGGCTGGCGGTGGCACGCGAACTCGACGACGAATTCTTCGGCCTCGACCGGCGCGCCATGAAGGTCGGCAGTTTTGCCTTGCTGTGCCAGGCGGTGCTGCCGTGCGTGACGCTCGATCGCGCGGTGCGCCGCATGCTGCGCGGTTTCGCCGTGCTGCTCGACGACATCGGCGCGCGCCTGCAGGTCGAGGCCGGTGCCGCCTCGATCGTGGTCGAGAACCGGATCGATGACGCGGCAGCCCGGCGTTTTGCCGACGAGACGCTGCTGGTGCTGCTGCACGGCCTGATGTGCTGGCTGATCGGGCGCCGGCTGGTGCTGCGCCAGGTCGAATTCGCCCATCCGCGACCGGCCCACGCTGGCCGAGTACACCGTGATGTTCTGCGAGCACATCCGCTTCGACGCCGGGTGCACCGCCATCCACTTCGACGCCGCGTCGCTGGCCGCACCAGTGGTTCAGAACGCCGCCACCCTGCGCCAGTTCCTCGCCACCGCGCCGCAGTCGGTGTTCCTCAAGTACCGCAACGAGGACAGCTGGACGGCGCGGCTGCGTCGCCACCTGCGCACCGGCCTGGAGACGCACCGCTGGCCGGTCTACGAGCGGGTGGCCGCCGACTTCGGCATCGCCGCGACCACGCTGCGGCGCCGCCTCGATGCCGAGGGAACCAGCTACCAGGGGATCAAGGATCGGCTGCGCAGCGACCTGGCGATCGACCGGCTCTGCAACAGCCGCGCCAGCATCGAGCAGATTGCGGGTGAGCTCGGATTTCAGGATCCCAGCGCCTTTCACCGGGCCTTCAGGCGCTGGAACGGCGCGCCGCCCGGGGAATACCGGCGCCGGCGCGACGGCGCCGGACCCGTCGACGGGTGAGGGTGCCGCGGCTCAGCCGGCATCCGCCGTTGCCGGGCGGCGGCCGTACAGCGCCAGTGCCACGCCGCCGAGGGTCAGTCCGAGCGCCGCCAGCTCGCGCCCGCCGAGCGGCTCCCCGAGGACGCGCGCGGCCGCGATGACACCGATCACCGGCGTCAGCAGCGTCGCGACCGAAGCGGTGGCCGGCGGCAGCCGGCGCAGTGCGGCGAACCAGGTCAGGTAGCACAGCCCCATCGGAATCAGCATCATGTAGAGCATCAGCCACCACCCGGTGGCACTGACGCGCTGCAGCTCGGGCTGCTCGAAGACCGCGCCGTACAGCAGCATCGGCAGGCAGCCGAGGCCGAGCTGCCAGGCCAGCAGCGGCAGCGGCGCCAGCCCGGCCACCGGTCGCAGTGCCACCGTGCCGACGGCGAACAGCAACGCCGAGCCGAGTGCGAAGCCGACGCCGATGAACTGGCTGCGGCCGAAGTCACCGGCGGCGTTGCCGAACAGCGTCCACAAGCCGATCAGGCACAGCAGCAGGCCGGCCACGGCGCGCGCCGACGGTGCCTGCCGGGTCACCGGCCACGCCAGCAGGGTGGCCCAGATCGGCATCGTGTAGACCAGCAGCGCGGTCTGGCCGACGTCGAGCCACTGCAGCGCGAGCGTGGCGAAACCCATCCAGGCGAAGACGTTCACGAGCGCCGCCAGGGCGACTCGCGCACGCAGCGGCCGCGGCAGGTGGAGATCCTGCCGCAATGCGAGTGCCAGCGCTGCGAACAGCAGGGCTGCGCCGACGCCGCCGCTGCCGCGCGCAAACAGCGGCGGCAGTTCGCGCAGCAGGAACTTCATCGCCGGCCAGTTCAGACCCCAGCCGACGGATGTGACCGCGAGTCCGGCCAGGCCGAGCCAGTGGTCGCGGTCGGCGTGGCTCATGCGCGCCCCGCCCGGGACGCGCCGGATGGCGGCTCGGGGGCGATCAGGCGTCGAGCCTGAAGCCGACCTTCAGCGTGACCTGGAAATGCCCGACCTTGCCGTCGACCACATGCCCGCGGGTCTCGATCACCTCGAACCAGTCGATGTGACGCACCGTCTTGGCCGCCGTCTCGAGCGCCTGCCGGATCGCATCATCACTGCCGGTGCTCGACGAGCCGACCAGTTCGACGATCTTGTACACATGGTTTGACATCACTGCTCCTGGGTTGCGGGTTGACCGGACCGCAGGGATGGCGCCGCACGACGCGTCCCCGGCCGTGGAAGACGAACGCAGGTTACACCGAGACAGCGGCCGCGCCGGCGAACGCCGGCACGGCGGACTTCGGTCAGAAACGGTGCCGCAATCCGAGCGCGACGCTGTTCGAATCGACGCCCGCGCCGGCGGTCACGCCGCCGACGAAGCCGGCCTGTCCGGGTGCAGCCTGGGCCGAGTTCTGGTTGTCGAAATGCGCCAGCACCAGGTTGATGTCGGTGCGCTTGGACAACGCATAGGAGAAGGCCGCGCCGTACGAGGTGGTGTCGGCATTGCTGCCACGCCGGTCGTCGAGCAGCGTGTAGGCGAGGTACAGGGTGTGCCGGTCGGCCACCGGCAAGCGGTAGCCGGCATGCATCACCCGTCCATCCTGGCGCGCAGCCTGCACGAAGGCGTTCTGCACGACCCGTGCGGTGGCGGCACCGGTCAGCGGTGTCAACGAAGCGGTGATCGACGACAAGCCGCTCGGGTTGTCATCCCGGACGTCGGTGTATTGCCCGACCAGGGTTCCCGGACCGACCCGGGCCGAGGCGCCGAGCACCGCGGTGGTGAGCGATTTTCGTCCGTCCTCGTTCTTGCGCGTCTGGTAGGCGACGCCGACGGCAAAGGCATCGGTGCGGTAGATTGCATTGGCGCCGGCGAATCGCCCGCTGGCCGCGCTGCCCTCGTCCAGCCCGTACATCAGGGCCGCCGAGACGGCACCCTGGACGATGCGGTACGCCACCGCATTGCTGATCCGGATGTCGATCGTCGGCGGGAACGAGCCGACCTGGCCGGCCGACAGGCTCGACTGGGTCACGGTGGTATCGAAGGCGGCGGCGACTTCGTAGCCGGGCGTGTACTGGCGGCCGGCGAGCACCGCCCCGGCTGGCGTCACCAGGCCCAGGTAGATCTGGCGATCCCAGAAGCGGTTCTCGAGGTTGACGCCGACCGTGCTGCCGATCTGCGCCGCGACGGCGTTGACGGCCGGCTGCAGCGCCGGGACCAGGCCGAGCAGGCGTGCGTCGGAGAAGCGATCCGGCAGCTGGCCCCCCGACCCCGGGCGATTCGACCCGGCCCCGGTATCGGCCTCGAGGCGGTGCTCCATCCGGAACAGCGCGCGCCAGCCGGGCGCGATCTGCTCCTCGCCGGTGAAGCCGAGGCGCGAGCCGTCCATGATGCCGCTGACGAGCGAATACTGGGTGCCGCCACGCAGTCCGCTGACGCGGTTCACGCCGGCATCGAGGACGCCGTAGACCTGCACCGTCTGCGCCAGGGCGGCCGGTGCGGCGATGGCCAGGGCCGCGGCTGCCAGTGTGTGTTTCATCGGATTTCCTTGACGAAGGTGAGCGCGCGATTCTGAGGCGCCGCGGCCAGCCGCCGCGCACACCTGTCGCGCCGGACCCACGGCCATTTACCCTGGGTCCGGTGCGGGCGCCCGCATCACCGCGTCACCGTCGGTGCCAGTGCGCTAGGCTGCAGCCTTCGACGGTCGCGCTGGCCGTCTTTTTCCGCAGGCAAGGAGTCGCGCGTGAGGATCCCCGGATGCACCCCGTCATGGCGTCGGCGCGGGCTGTTGATCGGTCTGGCCGCAGCGCTGCCCGCGCCGCTGCTTGCTGCCACCGGGGCAGCGCCGTCACCCGGCCGCGCGATCGCGGTGCGCCGCTTCGGCGCGGGCAGCGTGGCGCTGCCGGTGCTCGGCCTGGGTAGCTGGATCACCTTCAACGTGGGCGCCGACCCCCCGGCGCGGCGGCGCTGCGCCGAGGTGATGCGGGCCTTCTTCGAAGCCGGCGGAGCCCTGGTCGATTCGTCGCCGATGTACGGATCGTCGCAGCAGGTGATCGGTGATGCGCTCGCCCAGGGGGTCGGGGTCGGCCGCATCTATGCAGCCGACAAGGTCTGGACCGGATCCGGCGCCGCCGCCGGGGTGGCCCAGATCGAGCAGTCGCGTCGCCACTGGGGGGTGGCGCGTTTCGACCTGCTGCAGGTGCACAACCTGCTCGACTGGGACCAGCACCTGCCGCTGCTGTTCGAGAAGCGTGCCGCCGGCCAGTTGCGCCATGTCGGCATCACGACCTCGCACGGCCGGCGCCACCGCGACATCGAGTCGATCCTGAGCCAGCAGCCGGTCGACCTCGTGCAGCTGACCTACAACCCGGTCGACCGGGAGGTCGAGCAGCGCATCCTGCCGTTGGCAGCCGAACGCGGCATCGGCGTGATCGTGAACCGGCCGTTTCGCGGCGGCGCGCTCCTCGACACGCTGCAGCGCCACCGCCTGCCCGACTGGGCGGCCGAGATCGACTGTGCAAGCTGGGCCGAGGTGGTGCTCAAATTTGCCATCTCGCATCCGGCGGTGACCTGTGCCATCCCGGCGACGAGCCGGGTCGACCATGTGCGCCAGAACATGCGCGCTGGTTCCGGCCGCATGCCCGACCCGCCATTGCGGCGGCGCATCGCGGCGCAGATCGGCGCGCTGTAGGCGCGACCGCCTCGGCCCGCAACGGGATCGATCGATGGACGACTGGGCCAGCTATCGGCTCGCGGACCTGTTGCTGTTCGCGCCCCGGACCTACCACCGCCTGGTCGAGTTGCACAATGCCGCGCTGTGGCCCCTGCAGTGGCTGCTGGTCGCGGCCGGGGCGCTGATCGCGGGCCTGGCTGCGTCCGGTCCGCGCCGACCGGAGGCCTTGCTGCGGCGCCTGGCCCTGCCGCTCGGACTGCTGCTGCTGGCGGGGATCTGGCTGGGGGTCGGTATCGGCTTCCACTGGCGACGTTACGCCGACATCAACTGGGCCGCCCACTGGTTCGGCGCAGCGTTCATCGCCCAGGCGGTCTTGCTGTCGGTCGCCGCGGCCGCCTGGGCAGCGGCTGCGCCGTCCGGCGCGCCGCCGCGCCGCGGCCCGGCACCGGCGGTCGGCCTGGTGATGGTCGGATTTGCGCTGCTGGTGCAGCCCTGGCTCGGGCTGCTCGAGCAGCGCAGCTGGCGGCAGACCGAATGGTTCGGCGCCGCACCGGATCCGACCGCGATCCTGACGCTCGGCGTGCTGCTGCTGTCAGCGCCGGCCGCCGACGCCGCGGCGGCCCGCTGGGCCCGCCGATCGTGCTGGCCGATCCCGCTCGCCTGGTGCGCCGTCGGCGCGGCCACATCGGGCGCGATGCAGTCACCGCTGGCGCCGATGTTGCCGCTGGCCTCGCTGATCGCCATTGGCGCTGCCCTGGCCAGCGCCAGGCGGCGCTGAAACACGCCTTCCAGCCGGTGGATCGCCGCGTCGGCCTGGCGGCTATCGGCTCACTGTTTCGGCAGTTCGATGATCAGCATGTCGACGCGCCGGTTGGACGCGCGCCCCTGGGGGCTGTCGTTGCTCGCGATCGGCTCGGACTGGCCCTTGCCCTCGGCCAGCAGCCGCTGGGCGGCCACCCCTTCGCGGACCAGGAACTGGATCGTTGCGGCAGCCCGCGCTTCGGACAGGCGCTGGTTGAGTTGCGCATCGCCGGTGCCGTCGGTGTGACCGGTGACCTTCATCGACAGCGTCGGATAGGTCTGCAGTCCGCTGGCCAGTTGGCGCAGGAAGTCGGTGAAGCGCGGGTTGAGGCTGGCGCTGCCGGTGCCGAACGCGGTGTCGCCGGTAGCACGCAGCTGCAATGCGCCGGTCGGGCCGCGTGCGATGGTCACGCCCTTGTCGCCCGCCAGCCGCGTGAGGATGGTTTCGAGCATGTTCAGCGGGGTCGCCGCGGCGGGCGCAGCAGCCGCTGGACCGGCCGTGCCGGCGATCGGTGCGACCGGAACCGGCCGGCTCGCCGAGGCGGTCGTCGACATGGCCGCACCGGCGGGTGCCGGTGGCTGCGGCGACGCGCAGCCGGCGATGGCCACGGCCGTGCCGAGTCCGAGCAGTCGATTCATGTGCAGGTGCTTCATCCCTTCCTCCCGGTTGCCGGACGGGTGGTCGGCGACTGTGTCCAACCGTATCCGATGGGTCGACATTAGCACCCGCCCCCCAGTCTGACCAGCCGCGGGCCCGAGGCTCCTCCGTTCGACTGTCGGCATGCCGGGGCTCGCCGGGGCGCCTGCGCCTCGCGCGCGACTCAGGTCGGGGACTGGATGACCCGTTGCAGCACCGGGTAGATCTGATGCTGCCAACGCCGGCCGCTGAACACGCCGTAGTGACCGGCGCCCGCCTGGACATGGTGTGTCTTCATGTACGGTCGCAGTCCGGTGCACAGGTCCTGCGCCGCGAGCGTCTGCCCGACGGCGCAGATGTCGTCACGTTCACCCTCGACCGTCAGCAACGCGGTGTGGCGGATCGCCGCCGGCCGCACCAGGCGGTCGCGGTGGCGCAGCTCGCCCTTCGGCAGCGAGCAGCGCTGGAACACGCGCGCCACTGTCTCGAGGTAGAACTCGGCCGGCAGGTCGGCAACGGCCAGGTATTCCTCGTAGAACAGCCGGGTCATCCCGAGCTTGAGCTGTTGCTCGGGCTGCGGGTCGGGAAGCGTCAGCAGCTCGTAGTACTCGCGGAAGGCGTCTTCGTGGCGCTGCCGGTTCATGCCGATGAAGGCGCCGAGCTGCACGAAGCCTGGATAGACGCGCCGCCCGGCGCCCGGGTGACACCACGGGACCTGGCTGATCAGGCAGCGCTCGAACCAGCCGATGTCCTTCGACAGGGCCAGCCGGTTCACCGCGGTGGGGCTGATCCGGCAGTCGATCGGGCCGGCCATCAGTGTGAGTGTGGCCGGCGTGGCCGCATCCTGATCTTCGGACATCAGCGCTACCGCCGCCAGCGATGCCACGCACGGCTGGCAGATCGCGACCAGGTGGGCGCCGGGACCGAGTCGCGCGCAAGAAACGCATCAGGTGATCGGTGTAGTCGTCGAGCCCGAAGCGGCCGGCGGCCAGCGGGACCTCGCGGGCGTTGTGCCAATCGGTGATGTAGACGTCGTGGTCGGGCAGCATCGTGCGCACCGTGTCGCGCAGCAGGGTGGCGAAATGCCCGGACATCGGCGCCGCAATCAGCACCTTGGGCTGTCGCTCGCAACCCGGCTTGCGAAAGTGCAGCAAGGTGGCGAACGGTGTGCTGCATCGTCGCCTCCTCGGTCACCGGCGCGTCGGCCCCGGCGACCCCGACGCTCGCGATGTCGAATGGTCGCCGCCGGTGCGTGATCTCCGACAGGGTGAAGGTCTTGCACGCGGCCACCAGGCGACGCGCCGGGCTGGTCATTCCAACGCCGCCTGCCGGGCGCTCGAACAGCGGCACCGCGGCGCGTGCCATGCCGCGCAGCGGCGTCATCAGATCCGAGTGGGTCTGGTAGGCCTGGTACATCGTCGTTGCTCCAGTCTGGATCTGCGTCGGCTCCAGCAACTTGCGCGCCAACGAGCGCCCACCGGTGGCACAGCGCTTGCATCGACCGGCCTCACCAGCCGCCGCTGCCTCTCCCGCACGCCATGCCGACCATCGCCAACCTGCCCCCGACCGAATCCGACGCCGTGCCGCCGCGGGGTGAGCGCAAGGGCAGGGCGCGCGCCCCGGTCGCGCCGCCGTCCGCCACCAGGGCCTCCACCGCGCGCGCCAGCCTGACGCTGAGCAGCCGCAACTATTCGTCCTGGTCGCTGCGCGGCTGGCTGCTGGCGCGCTTTTCCGGCCTGCCATTCGACGAGGTGATCGTGCCGGCCGATGATCCTGACGCACGCAGGGAGCTGCTGCTGCTCGCGCCGTCGATCCGGGTGCCGTGCCTGACACACGAGGGCGCGAAGGTCTGGAATACCTTCGCGATCGCCCAGTATCTGGACGAGGTCTGCCCGGATGCCGGCCTGCTGCCGACCGAGCGCGTGGCCCGCGCGCACTGCCGCTCGGTGAGCGGCGAGATGAATTCGGGCTTCGCGAACCTGCGCTCCGCGCTGCCGATGAACCTCAAGGCGCGGCATTTCGGCTTCAAGGTCTGGGCCGGCGCTCAGCCCGACATCGACCGCATCAGCGAGATCTGGACCGACTGCCTGGCACGCAGCGGTGGTCCGTTCCTGTTCGGTCCCCGACCCGGCATGGCCGACGCCATGTACGCCCCGGTGGTGACGCGCTTCATCACCTATGACGTGGCGCTGCCCCTGGTCTGCGCCGGCTACTGCGAGACCATCCTGGCCCTGCCCGAAATGCAGGAGTGGATCGCAGCTGCCCGGCTCGAACTCGACGACGTCGACGAGCTCGACATGGACTTCTGAGCCCCGCGTTCAGCGTGCCGGCCCGGCTGGAGCCGCAGGCTCGAGGACCGGGCCTGCGGCGTTGACGCCGCCCCAGCCGTCCGGCGCAGGCACCGGGCATGGCGCTTCGGCATCGATGCTCGAGAAGTCGGCCGGGCTGACGATCTCGATGTACTCCATGTCGGGTGAATAGTCGAACAGGAAATGCGTGATTCCGGGACGCTGGTGGACGCAATCGCCGGCCTCGACCAGCGTCTCCCGGTTCTCGTACATGAAGCGCGCCCAGCCCTTGGTCATGATCACGATGTGGAAGTCTGCGCCGTGCCGGTGCCAGCGTGGGCTCCTCGTCAGGGTGGTGACGGTGCCCATGCACGCGCCGTTCCAGCTGCCGCTGCCACAGGCGGCGCGCGGCTGGGCACCCGGCGCGCGCCGCCGCTCAGAGGGTGAGCTGCCAGCCGTCGATCAACGCACCGGGCGTGGTCACCGAGGCGAGCTGGCGCTCGCCGTAGGTGCTGCTCTCGGGCAGCAGTTCGGTCTCGCGCGTCAGCCCGCGCAATCCGCTGCCGAACATGCGCAGGAAGGAATCGTCGAAGCGCATCACCTGCAGCGGCTCGACCAGTCGCCCGCCTTCGACCCAGAAGCACGCGAAGCGCGTCATGCCGGTCATGCGCCCGGCGCTGCGGTCCGAGTAGTTGAGGTACCAGAGGTTGCTGACGTAGAGGCCGCGGTCCAGCGCCGTCAGCGCGTCCGCGGTGGCGAGCGTGCCGCCGGCGAGGCTGAGCGACTCCGGCGTCTCGGTCGGATTGGCGCCGTTCGCGGCAACGCCGAATTCGCTTGCCGACCGCGGCGAATTGAGGGTCTCGCCGGCCCGCCCGGCCTGGATCAGCAGCAACTGGCCGGGACGGGCGAAGCCGTCGTCGGTGAACGCCGGTGCCAGGCCGGTGCCGGTTGCCTCGCGCAGATCGAACGCCGGATCGAGCACGGTGGCGCCGCCCGGCGCGGCACCGGCAAGCCGCGCCAGGCTGGACGTGCCGTTGCGCCGCGCCTTGATGCCGAAGCCACCCCAGCCGACGGTCGACACCAGTTCGGCGACTGCCGCCGGTGCCAGGTAGGCGCGGTAGGCGCCGGCATCGAGCACGCGCGGGGTGCGCGCCAACAGGGGCAGCCGGCAGGCCGCTTCTCGCAGTCGGGCGCCGAACGCCTCTGCCGACCAGGTGCTGCCGGCGCAGGTCGACTTGACGGCCTTGTCGCCGGCCTGGTACAGACACCATTCGAAGTGGAAACTCTCGACATGGTGCCAGTTGCGCTGGCCGCGACTGTCGGCATAGGCCCGCACCACCGGGCCGCCGGCGTAGAAGCCGACCAGATCGAGACCGTGTGCCGCATCGGCCACCGCGCCGATCAGCGCCTGCGGCGTCGGCAGCCGTCCCTGCTCGTGGCGGTGGCTGCTGCACACCGCGTCAGGCAGCAGCAGAAACGGATCGACCGGTACCTGCGACAGCTCGTCGATCAGCCGGTCGCGCTCGTTGTGCAGGGTCGCGCAATCGTCATCGAGCCGGCCGGTCAGGCTCACGGTCAACTCGATGCGACGCCCGTCGCAGACCACCGCCAGCGTCGCGTGGCCCTGGCTGACTGCGGTTGCCTGGCGCACCCGGCCGCGGTTGAAGCGGATGAAGTCGCTCGTCTCGGCCTTCAGCAGCAGCGTGGTGCGCTCGATGCCGTCACGCCCTGTGCACAGCGCATCCGCAAGGGCCGAGAAGTAGGCTGGATCGGTCAGCGGCTCGGGGCGCATCAGGCTTCGCCCCCGAATACCGCCACATCGGTGAACTTGCAGGCCGGCGAGGCGTGGCCGACGCGCACCACCTGCGAGGGTTCGCCCTTGCCGCAGAACGGGGTGCCCATCACCTCGCAGGTCGATGCGTCGCCGACCATCGCCAGCGAGCGCCAGAAGGTGGCGCTGATGCCGCGGTAGTTCGGGTTGCGCACCACCTCGGCCAGCCGACCGCCGCGGATCACCTGGGCGTGCTCGCAGCCGAACTGGAACTTGTTGCGCGAGTCGTCGATGCTCCAGCTGAGGTTGGTTCGCATCATCACGCCATGGTCGATGCTGTCGATCATCTGCTGCAGCGTCGACGATCCAGGCTCGATGTTCAGGTTGCTCATGCGATCGATCGGCGCCCGATTCCAGCTCGATGCGCGGCTGGTCGCCACCGCGTCGAGCGGCACGCCGGCTGCCGCAGCGCGCGCGCGCGACAGTTCGCCGCCGATCGGCCGCTTCAGCACGCCGCCCTCGATCAGCATGCGCCGCTGCGACGGCAGGCCGTCATCATCGAAGCCGAAGCTCGCGAGCTGTTCGGCCCGCCCCGGGTCGTGACTGACGTCGAGCAGTTCGCTGCCGTAGCGGTAGTGGCCGAACATGTCGAGCGTGACGAAGCTGGTGCCGGCGAAGTTGCGCTCGTCGCCGAGGATGCGGTCGAGCTCGAGCGGATGCCCGATCGACTCGTGGATCTGCAACATCATCTGGTCGGGCATCAGCAGCACGTCCATGCGCCCGCTCGGGCACTGCGGCGCGAGCGTCAGCTCGATCGCCTCGCGCGCCACCCGCGGGCCGTCCTCGTGGAAACGGGCTCGCTCGAGCACCTCGAGACCACCCTGCTGGCAGAAACCGTTGTACTGCCCGGCCGCCGAGCGCGTCTGGGTGACCGCGCCGGACCGGGCCGTGGCCTGGATGTTCGGGATCAGCAGCTGCCAGTGCTGCTGCATGTCGGCACCGTCACCGCTGACGAAGCGCTGTTCGACATCCAGCGTCCACAGGCTGGCCGACGAGTCGACGATGCGCTCGTCGAGCCGGGTCGCGGCATTGACCGATCGCAGCAGGTCGAGCCGGTCGCGGAGTTCGAGCGCGGACGCCGGCCGTTCGGTGTGGCTGGCGTAGCGGCCGCGGGCAGTGGCGGGTGCCGCAGCGTTTGCATCGAACAGGCTGCAGGCGGCGGCCGCATGGGCCAGCGCGCGGGCGCGTGCAAACGCCTCGCGCAACCCGGATTCGCTGGCATCGGCGGTGGCGGCAAAACCCTGTCCCCCACGATCGGCAACGGCCACCATCACGCCGCGGTCGATGCGTCGGCTCGGCGCCTCGGTCACCCCCTGGCGCACATTCAGTTCCTCCGATCGTTCGACCACGCCCCGCGCCGACCAGCGGTCGACGGTGGGCGCAGCGCGGCGGGCAACCAGTTCCAGTTGATCGAGCATCGGACGACATCCCTGACCAGAAAGCGGCCGCGCCCGGCATCGGCGCGGCCTTGCTGCAAAAGTCCATCGGCAGCGGGCGTGCGTTGGCGCAGCCCCTGCTACCTCCCGCTGGCGAGTACCTGCTGGAAGAAACCGCGCGCGGCAGCGTTGCAGAACGGCGGCACCAGCGAGCCGTGATAGGCCTGCGTGACCGCAGTCGCGCCGCCGTCGGCCTTGCCGGCCGCAACCGCTGCCCGGGCGACATCCGCCTTCGCCTGGGCAAAGCCGGCCTTGGCACGGGCGTAGGGATCGGCGGCGCCAGCGGGTGGCGAGTCGATGTCGAGCACGGTCAGCACCTCGGGCGCCGCGCGCGCCGGCGAGGGCGCACTCCAGTACGCCTGCATCAGTTCGGTATTGAGGCTGTAGAACACACTCGGATCGGCATGGCCGCCGCACAGCAGCACCGGCCGCGCCGGCGTCCAGTTGCGCAGGTCGTTGCGCTTGGCTGCGATGCGCTGCGGATGCTGGGGTGAGGCCGCCGGCAGGCCGGTCGTCGGCAGCGGCACCGCGCCGTCGGGATGGGCCAGCGCATCCAGCAGGTAGGACAGCCGGGCCGCGTTGCCGATCAGCGGCGTCGGGCCGAAGCCAAGCTTGAACAGCGGTGCCTGGGCCGCCGGAGCAGACGCCGGCGTGAGCGCGTCGAGGGTCGCTTGCAGGCCGGCCGGTGAACCGTGCGGCGCCGTCGGCGGCGTGCTGTCGAACAGCGCGGTCTGCGGCAGCCTGCCGTGCTCGAACAGCGTCGTCAGCGACTCGGTCGACGGCAGCAGCGTCTCGATGCCGGTCGCGTAGGCAGTCGAATAGACCTGGGACGGACTTGCGTAGACGGTGCCGTAGGCCTTCTGGAATGCGGTCAGCAGCAGCGGCGTGAAGACGGTCGCGCCGAGGTTGACGCGGCCCGCCTGGATCGCGTCGCCGAAGGCCGCCAGCGCGTACGGACCGGACAGCCCGGCCGAAGCGGTGACGCGCTGGCCGGCGGCCTGCAGCGCGCGGTGCGTCGCCAGTGCCGCATGTCCGCCGGCCGAATAGCCGGTAATGAACAGCTGGCCGGAATCGGCCGCGTCGAGGCGCGGCAACGCCTTGCGGGCCGCGGCCAGCGCGTCGATCATGTCCTTCGACTGCTGGTCGGCGATCAGGTAGGGGTGGTAGGGCAGCGCCGAATCGTCGTAGCCGGCGTAGTTCGGCGCCACCACGATGAAGCCCTGCGCGGCATAGGTCGCGGCGACCAGCAGCGCCTCGCTGTAGGCCGGATTGCCGCTGTCGAGCACATCGGCGATGTTGTATTTGCGCGCGATCGTCGTGCCATGACCGTACAGCAGCACCGGTCGCGCGCCGCTGCAGGCCGGGTCGGTGCCCACCGGCAGCATCAGGGCGCCACTCGCATTCGTCTTCTCGTCGGCGGCGCCGACGGTGCCGTACTGGAGGTAGTTGAAGTCGACGCCGCACGTCGGCGCGCCTGCCACCGCCATCACGGCGCGGCCGTCGGCACTGGCCTCGAGGCTGGCGCGCAGGTCGGCCGCCGACAGCGTGGTGACGCGCAGTGGTGGGTTCTGCACCAGCGAGCCGCGCGCGCCGCTGGTGTCGTTCGCCGGCCCGGACTCCGAGCCGCCGCCGCAGGCGCTCAGCAGCAGGGCGAGCGCCGCTGCAGCAACCGGTCCGGAGCCGGGAAACGGTCTCGAGGGCTTCATCTTGGCCTCCAGGTGATTGGACGGAAACGTCGCTGGTCTCGTGTGGCAGCGGTCCGGGTCGCTGCCGCGGCTGCGCACGGTGGCGCGCCGCCGGCGGATCAGGCGTCGGCCGCGCCGACCGGCAGGCAGGAGCAGAACAGGTTGCGGTCGCCCCAGACATTGTCGACCCGGCCGACCGGTGACCAGTACTTGCCGCTGCGCAGCGAGTCGACCGGGAAGGCAGCCAGTTCGCGTGCGTAGGCATGCGGCCATTCGGCCACGAGCAGTGCCTGCGCCGTGTGCGGCGCCGCCTTCAGCGGGTTGTCGTCGCGCGACCAGGCCCCGCTTTCGATCTGTCCGATCTCGTGACGGATCGCGATCATCGCGTCGCAGAATCGATCCAGCTCGGCCAGGGGCTCGCTTTCGGTCGGTTCGACCATCAGCGTGCCGGCGACCGGAAAGCTCAGCGTCGGCGCATGGAAACCGTAGTCGATCAGCCGCTTGGCGACATCTTCGGCGGTGACGCCGCTGCTGTCCTTGAGCGGGCGCAGGTCGAGGATGCATTCGTGGGCAATTCCGCCGCCCTTGATGCCGGGGACATTGCCGCTGAAGTGGATGTCGTAGTGATCGGCCAGCCGGGCCGCGATGTAGTTGGCGCTCAGGATGGCGGTCTCGGTGGCAGCGCGCAGACCGTCGGCGCCCATCATGCGGATGTACATCCAGCTGATGGGCAACACGCCGGCATTGCCGAGCGGTGCTGCCGAGACCGCGGCCACCGCCGAGCCGACGTCGACCCCGGCACTGTGGTGTCCGGGCAGGAACGGCACCAGGTCCTCGACCACGCACACCGGTCCGACCCCCGGTCCGCCACCGCCGTGCGGAATGCAGAAGGTCTTGTGCAGGTTGAGGTGGCTGACGTCGCCGCCGAACTCGCCCGGTGCGGCCAGCCCGACCAGCGCATTCATGTTGGCACCGTCGACATAGACCCGCCCGCCGTGGTGGTGCACCAGGCGGCACAGGTCCTTGACGTGCGGATCGAAGACGCCGTAGGTCGACGGGTAGGTGATCATCACCGCGGCCAGTTCGGTGCTGTGCTTCTCGCACTTGGCCTGCATGTCGGCCATGTCGACATTGCCCTCGGCGTCGCACTTCACCACCACCACCCGCATGTCGACCATCTGTGCGCTGGCCGGGTTGGTGCCGTGCGCCGATTCGGGGATCAGGCAGATCCTGCGCGCCTGCTCGCCGCGCGACGCATGCCAGGCCTTGATCGCGAGCAGGCCGGCGTATTCGCCCTGCGATCCGGCATTCGGCTGCAGGCTGATGCCGGCATAGCCGGTCGCCTGGCACAGCCAGTCGCGCAGTTCGCGATCGAGCTGGGCATAGCCCTGCAGCTGGTCGGCCGGCGCGAACGGATGGATCTGCGCGAATTCCGGCCAGGTGATCGGGATCATCTCGCTGGTCGCGTTCAGCTTCATCGTGCACGAGCCGAGCGGGATCATCGAGCGGTCGAGCGCCAGGTCCTTGTCCGACAGGCTGCGGATGTAGCGCAGCATCTCGGTCTCGCTGTGGTGGCGGTTGAAGACCGGGTGGCCGAGAAAGTTGCCTGGAACGCAGCAACTGCGGCGGAATCAGCGGGGCAATGCCTGCGGCATGGGCCGCGACGTCGGGCAGGGCCTGCCCGTCGGCGAAGATCCGCAGCAGCGCCGTCAGGTCGGCGCGCGTGGTCGTCTCGTCGAGCGTGATGCCGATGCGTGTCGGCACTGGCCGCGCGCAGGTTCATCCCGGCGGCCCGCGCGCCGGCCAGCCGCTCGTCGCGGCGGGCGCCGACCTCCACCTGCAGCGTGTCGAAGGCGGTGTCGTGCAGCAGCCGGCAGCCGAGCTGGCGCAGCCCATCGGCCAGGATCGCGGCATAGCTCGCAACCCGGTGGGCGATTCGCCTCAGACCGGCCGGACCGTGGTAGACCGCGTACATGCTGGCAACGACCGCCGGCAGCACCTGGGCGGTGCAGATGTTCGAGGTCGCCTTCTCGCGCCGGATGTGCTGCTCGCGGGTCTGCAGCGCCAGCCGGTACGCCGGGTTGCCATGCGCATCGACGCTCACGCCGACCAGCCGGCCCGGCAGCGAGCGCTTGAATTCGTCGCGCGTCGCGATGTAGGCCGCGTGCGGTCCGCCGTTGCCCATCGGCATGCCGAAGCGCTGGGTGGTGCCGACCACGATGTCGGCGCCGAGTTCGCCCGGCGCGCACCAGCAGGCACAGCGCGAGCAGGTCGGCCGCGACGATCGCCAGCGCGCCGGCGCCGTGCACCGCGTCGATGATCGGTCGCAGGTCGCGAACCTGGCCGGTCACGCCCGGATACTGCAGCAGCACCGCGAATGCCGGCCCGGCGATGATCTCGTCGGCGATCGCGGTCGCGTGCACCTGGTCGACCGTGATGCCGAGCGGCTGGGCGCGCGTGCGCAGCACCTCGAGCGTCTGCGGCAGCACGTCGTGGGCGACGAGCAGGCGCTGCGAGCGGCTCGTGCCGACACGCAGCGCGAGCGTCATCGCCTCGGCCGCCGAGGTCGCCTCGTCGAGCATCGACGCGTTGGCGATCGCCATCCCGGTCAGGTCGGTGACCATGGTCTGGAAATTGACCAGTGCCTCCATCCGGCCCTGCGAGATCTCGGCCTGATAGGGTGTGTAGGCGGTGTACCAGGCCGGATTCTCGAGCACGTTGCGCAGGATGACGCCCGGGGTGTGGGTGGCGTGGTAGCCCTGGCCGATGAAGCTCTTGAGCACCTGGTTGCGCGCCGCGACGGTGCGCAGCTCGGCCAGTGCCTGCGCTTCGCTCAAGGGCTCGGGCAGCTGCATCGGTTGGGTGCGTGCAATCGAACGCGGCACGATCGCCTCGATCAGCGCGCGGCGCTGGAACAGCGGCTGGTCGGGCGCGATCGTCGCCAGCATCCGCGCCTCCTCGTCGGATTCGATGCCGATGTGGCGGGCAACGAATTCATCGCTGGCTTCGAGTTCGGCCAGCGGCAGCAGGGCGGGCATCAGCATGGGCAGTGGCGGTGGGGAGGTGAGGGGCCGTGCGGGCGAGCGATCGGCGCGCCGGTCAGAGCGTCTTGACGAGCGCGTCGTAGGCCGGCGCGTCCATCAGTTGCTCGAACTCGGTCATGTCGCTCAGGTGGACCTTGAAGAACCAGCCTTCGCCGAGCGGATCGCGATTGGCCAGCGACGGATCGGCACGCAGCGCCTCGTTGACCTCGACCACCTCGCCGCTGACCGGCATGTACAGGTCGGCCGCGGCCTTCACCGACTCGACCACACCGGCCACCTCGCCCTTGGCGAAGGTGGCGCCGACCGCGGGCAGGTCGACGAAGACCACGTCACCGAGCGCATCCTGCGCATGCAGGGTGATGCCGACGGTCGCGGCCTCGTGGTCTTCGATGTTGATCCATTCGTGGTCGGGCGTGTACATCGTGGTCATGGGTGTGCTCCTGTCGGAAAAGAGGAATCGGCGGATCGGTCAGGGTTCGGCGGCGCATCGGCGCATCGGCGCGCCGCGCGAGTGTGAGGGCTTTGCGGCCGGTCAGGCGCGGTGGTAGCGGTGCGGGTGGAAGGGCATCGTGCTGATGCGCATCGGCACCGGCTTGTTGCGCACCATCGCACGCACCTCGCCATGCAGCGCGGCATGGTTGACCGGCAGATAGGCCATCGCGATCGGCCGGTCGACGCTGGGTGCGATGGTGCCGCTGGTCACGCTGCCGAGCGCATGGCCGGAAGCATCGACGAGGGCCGCTCCTTCGCGCACCGGGATGCGCTCCAGGCCGACCAGTCCGACCCGCTTGTTGGTCGGACCGCTGGCGAGCTGCGATTCGATCACCGAGGCGCCAGGGTAGCCGCCGGCGCGTGCGCCGCCGCTGCGGCGAACCTTCTGGATCGCCCAGCTCGAGCCCGGCCTCGATCGGCGTCGTGTTCGGGCCGATGTCGTGACCGTACAGGCACAAGCCGGCTTCCAGGCGCAGGGTGTCGCGCGCGCCGAGGCCGGCCGGCCGGACTTCGGGCTGGGCGAGCAGCGCGCGCGCGAGTTCGCTCGCCTGCTCCTGCGGAATCGAGATCTCGAAACCGTCCTCGCCGGTGTAGCCGGAGCGGGTGACGAAACAGGCGCTGCCCTGCAGCTGGAAGACGCCGCCGGCCATGAAGGTCAAGCCGGCGACGCCGGGATTCAGCCGCTCGAGTGCATCGACCGCCTTCGGACCCTGCAGCGCGAGCAGCGCGCGGTCGTCCAGTGGGCGAACCGTGCAGCGGTGGCCGATGTGCGTCACCAGGTGCTGCAGGTCGGCGCGCTTGCAGGCCGCGTTGACGACCAGCAGCAGGTCGCCGAAGCCACAGTCCGGCTCGGGCCGGCTGACCATCAGGTCGTCGAGGATGCCGCCGGATGCGTTGGTCAGCAGGGCGTAGCGCTGCCGGCCCGTGCCGAGATCCGACGATGTCCATCGGCACCAGCGATTCGAGCGCGGCAGCGGCGTCGCGCCGACGAGTCTGAACTGGCCCATGTGCGAGACATCGAACAGCGCGGCCGAGGCACGGCAATGGCGGTGCTCGGCGATGATGCCGCCCGGGTAGTTGACCGGCATCTCGTAGCCGGCGAACGGCACCATGCGAGCCCCGAGTTCGAGGTGCAGGTCGTGCAGCGGCGTGCGCAGCAGGGGGGCTTGCGGGATGCTGGTCAAGGCGGACTCCGAAGGCAGTTCGACGAATCCGGCGCACGGCGTGACGCCATGCCCGGCTGCGCTTGCCCTCTCTGTCCGCTTTACCTGAGAGATTGACAGTGGCGCGAGCCACCGCTTGCCCCTTCGGTGGATCTGCTCGAGGCAGACCTCTCTCCAGCGAGGAACGCATGCGCCGTTGCGGCCGCCTGCGCTTGCCAGTCCTTTTGCCTGAGCGTTCGAAGTCGGGTGCGTCGACCCGGCCTCTGCGCCTTCGGCGGCTTCGTTTCCGATGCTCTCTCCTGGCCGGGCCAGTATATAGCCGGGCTGCAAGCGCGCGGACGGCGCCGCGCCGGAGAATGGCCCGGTCCGGCGCGCGCCGGCCGGCAGCGGCGTGGCGCGCGTTGCGCGGTCGTGACGCGCGCGCCCCGAGCCGAAGTCGGGGGATCGCGGTCGGCGCGGCGACGCTAGGCGCCGAGGTCGGCGCGGCGCGCCTGCGGATACAGGCCGAGCAGCAGTTCGGCACTGGCCTCGGCCAGCAGGCGCTGCACGCGCAGCTGCACCTGGCCGGGTCCGCCGGCGGGCGCGCCGGCGGCCGCCGCGTCGCGTGCATCTGCCCACAGCCGGTGCAGCGCGTCGCGGCGGGCCGCGATCACCTGCTCGACCGCGTCGTGCCAGAACGCCGGGTGCTCGCCTTCGGCCCATTCGCCGCGGCCGCGGCCGTGGTGCGCCACCGCCAGGTAGGTCAGCAGCGCCGCATGCGTCAGCCGGTCGAGCACCGGATCGGTCCAGGCCAGCGTCGGCGCCTCGACACCGCGCAGCAGGTTGTAGCCGCGCGCCAGGCCGGCTGCGCCGAGCGCGCCGAGCACCCCGCCGGCCAGCAGACCGCCGCCGAGCGTCAGCCCGCCGGTCGCGAGGTCGGCTTTCAGGCCGGTCAGGGCGCCGGTCACCACGCCACCCCAGATCGCGGCCCGCGGTTCGTCGAGCGGCTCGCGCGCCGCGAAGTGTTCGGCCAGCAGCGTCAGCACGCGCGCACCGGCCCGGCCGTCGAGCTGGTGCAGCGCGATCAGCCGGTCGGTGCTGTCGCGGACATCGGCATCCAGCCGCTCGGCCAGGGCGCGCATGGCGACCTCGCGTGGCGTCGATCGGCCTTCGCCGCGCAAGCCGAGCGCGGCACCGATCTCGCGCACCCGGCCGGTCAGTCCGTCCTGCGCCACCGGTTCGCGATCCAGCGGCGGCGCGGACCAGCCGCTGCGCCAGCACCTGCATCGAGGCCTGCCAGGTCTGGCCGCTGCGCGCCACCCAGGCCTGCTGGAGGCGCTCGAATGCCGGTCGCCGGTCGGCGCCCAGCAGCGGTGCGATCGCGCGCAGCAGCACCGCCTCGGCGATCCAGCAGCGGGCGAAGGCGTCGAAGACGAGCACATCGCGCACGCCGGCGTGGCGCGCGGTGCGCTCGCGCCAGCGCGCGACCTCGGCCGCTTCGGCGCCGGACGCCGGCGGCGGACCGAGCTGGTTCAGCAGCACCAGCACCGGTTTGCCGATCAGCGTCAGGATCTGCAGTTCCGGATCGACATAGCCGGCATCGTCCGGGTGCTCCGCGGCATTGACGAGATAGAGCACGACATCCGACTGCTCGAGCACATGGCGCAGCGCACGCTGGTTGAGCCAGAAGGCGCGGTCGCGGAAGCGGTCCCAGACCTGGGCCAGAAACCATCCGATCGGCTGTCCCGCGGCGGCGAGCCGCTTCGCCAGCCGCTGGCTGTCGCCGAATCCCGGCGTGTCCCACAGTTCGAGCCGGTCGCCGCGCCGGCGATCTCGATCATCAGCTCGCGCTCGGCCTGCTGCGTGACGTGCGCCTCGTCGCGCACCTCGCCGATGTCGCGTCGCAGCAGCGTGCGCGCCAGCGTCGTCTTGCCGACGTTGGTGTGCGAGATCAGGCTGAGCGAGATCGTATCCGGCCGGTTCATGCTGCGTCGACCTCGGCGGCGGTCAGGTCGACGAACCAGGGTTCGCCCGCACCGGCCTCGGCCAGCAGCTTGCGCCAGGCCCGGCGCCGTTCGTCCAGGCGCCGCTCGCGGTCGACCGGCGCCAGCCGCGCCCGGTAGCCGGATTCATCGATCATCGTGCGCCAGCTCGTCGCCGGTGCGCTGCAACCGGTGCCGAGGCGGCGCAGGAATCGGCCGTGCGTCTCCGCTCCGGCGTCGCGCTGAGCGCGAACAGCGCCACCACCAGCCCGCTGGCGGGCAGCTGCCAGGCGGCCGCATCATCGTCGTCGCCGGCGACGATCGTCGGGCGCGCTTCGATCGTGAGTCCGGGACCGAACTCCTGTTCGAGCAGCGTGGCGAATGCCTGCCGCTGCCGATCGTCGATCCGGTAGCTGTACGGCAGCAGCACCACGCGCCGGCCCGGCAGGTCGCGCGCATGCGCCAGCCACTGCAGCCGGCGCTGGTGATAGGGGTCGTCGAGCGACAGCGGAAAGGACCGTTGCAGCCGGCTGCTGCGCCAGATCGCCGCCGCGGCCAGCAGGGCGCGCGGCAGCAGCACCAGCGCCGGCGGTCAGCGCATACAGGTGGATCCAGCGCGCGGCCGGCTCGCCACCGCCGCGCGAGAAGCGCAGGGCCTCGAGCTGCGCCGCGTCGGGCAGCGACTGGCCGGTGAGCGCGAGCGCAGGCGCCAGCACCGCCGACAGCCAGCCCCGCACCGCGCCGGCGTCGAGGAAGGTGCTGTCCCAGCCGGCGTTGAATTCGAACACCAGGCCGCGCAGGTACAGCGCCAGCACCGCGCCGGCAGCCAGCGCGAGCGCTGCCAGGTGCAGCGCCGCCGCGATGCGCGCCTGCTGCAGCGGCCGGCTGGCGCGCGCCCAGGCCAGGGCGAAGCGCCGCACCGGCTCGGGACGCGGCCGCGGCGCGCCGGCGCGCGCCGGCGCGCTGCAGTGCCTGCGCGATCAGCTGCGGCACGGCACCACCGGCCTGCCATCCGTCGCGACGGCCACCCTGGCCGAGCGCACGCACCAGCAGCCAGGCACAGACGAGCAGATTCCACACCATCAGTGCCAGCAGCGGCGGTGCAAGCAAATTGATGCGATCCGGCGGGGCGAGCAGCTCGCTCACCACCACCCCGGCGAGCGCCGTCAGGGCCAGCAGAGCAAACAGCCGCCCGCCGTGCCAGCGGCGCCGCAGCAGCCAGCCGAGTACCGGCTCGCGCTCGATCAGTCGCTGGCTCGCCAGCTCGGCGCGCAGCAGCAGCCACTGCTGCGGACTGGCCGCCTCGCCGCCATGACGCAGGGCCTCGCTGTCGGCCCAGTGCTGGTCGGCACGGCTCCAGGACGCCGGCGGCGCTTCGGCCTCGTCCTCGAAGCTGCGCACCAGCACCAGGCGGCGCGCGTCATCGGCATTCATCGTGCGTCGGCCGTTCGCCCGCTCGGTCGGCCGGCCACCGGGCAGCGGCCGGGCCGCGCCTCACATGCCCGAATAGTTGGGTCCGCCGCCGCCTTCCGGCGTGACCCAGACGATGTTCTGCGTCGGATCCTTGATGTCGCAGGTCTTGCAGTGCACGCAGTTCTGCGCATTGATCTGCAGGCGGTCGCGGTCGGCCTCGTCCTTGACGAATTCGTAGACCCCGGCCGGGCAGTAGCGGCTCTCGGGCCCGGCATAGATGGCGAGGTTGACCTGCACCGGCACGCTCGCATCCTTCAGCGTCAGGTGCGCCGGTTGCTGCTCCTCGTGGTTGGTGTTGCTGATGAAGACGCTCGACAGCTTGTCGAAGCTCAGCTTGCCGTCCGGCTTGGGATAGACGATCGGCGTGCAGTCCGCGGCCGGCTTCAGGCACTCATGGTCGGCGACCTTGCGATGGATCGTCCACGGCGGCGACTTGAAGCCGAGCCTGGGCAGCAGCCACTGCTCGATGCCGGTCATCAGGGTGGCGATACCGCGGCCCTTCTTGAACCACTGCTTGAAGTTGCGCGAGCGGTCGAGTTCGGCGTGCAGCCAGCTGTCGCGGAAGGCCTGCGGATAGTCGCCCAGTTCGTCGTGCTGGCGGCCACCGGTGACCGCGGCAAAGGCCGCATCGGCCGCCAGCATGCCGGTCTTGATCGCCGCGTGGCTGCCCTTGATGCGGCTGACATTGAGGTAGCCGGCTTCGCAGCCGACCAGCGCACCGCCCGGGAAGACCGTCTTCGGCAGGCTCAGGATGCCGCCGGCGGTGATCGCACGCGCGCCGTAGCCGAGCCGCTTGCCGCCTTCGAGGAAAGCTGCGGATCTCCGGATGCGTCTTCCAGCGCTGGAATTCCTCGAACGGGCTCAGCCAGGGATTGGCGTAGTCGAGGCCGACGACGAAGCCGAGCGCGACCTGGTTGTTGTCGAGGTGGTAGAGGAAGGAGCCGCCGTAGGTGTCGCTCTCGAGCGGCCAGCCGGCGGTGTGCACCACCAGTCCCGGCTTGTGCCTGGCCGGGTCGATCTCCCACAACTCCTTCAGCCCGATGCCGTAGCTCTGCGGATCCTTGCCGGCGTCGAGCTTGAAGCGGCTGATCAACTGCCGGCCGAGGTGGCCGCGCGACCCTTCGGCGAAGACGGTGTACTTGGCATGCAGTTCCATGCCGAGCTGGAAACTCTCGGTCGGCTCGCCGTCCTTGCCGACGCCAAGGTTGCCGGTGGCCACCCCCTTGACGCTGCCGTCGTCGTTGTACAGCACCTCGGCCGCCGCGAAGCCGGGGAAGATCTCGACCCCGGCAGCCTCGGCCTGCTGCGCCATCCAGCGCACGACATTGCCGAGGCTGACGATGTAGTTGCCGTGGTTCTTGAAGCAGTCGGGCAGCAGGAAGTCGGGTGTCGCCTTCGAAGCCGGTTCGCGTCGAGGAACAGGAAGTGGTCCTCGGTCACCGGCTGATTCAGCGGCGCGCCGAGTTCCTTCCAGTTCGGCAGCAGTTCGTTCAGGCCGATCGGATCCATGATCGCGCCGCTGCAGGATGTGGGCGCCCGGCTCGGAGCCCTTCTCGAGCACGACGACCGAGACCTCCTTGCCGTGTTCGGCCGCCAGCTGCCGCAGGCGGATGGCGGTGGCCAGCCCGGCCGGCCCGCCACCGACGACGACCACGTCGTACTCCATCGCTTCGCGCGGACCGTACTGCTCGAGCAATGCCTGAGGTGTCATGTCTTCCTGTGGTTCGATGGCGGAAACAGCCGGCGATTGTAACGACCGCCAGGGGCGCAAAAGAACGGGCGTGCTTTTTACCGTCGACGGATTGCCGGTGCGGCCGGACAGCCGGACCTTCGTGCTATCTTGGCTGTCGAACACGCCGCCGGATTCCAGCGGGCAGAAACAACCCGGAGTCAGGATGAGTTACGAGATCGACCTGTCGGGCCGCGTTGCGCTGGTCACCGGCGCCTCGAGCGGACTTGGGACCCAGTTCGCGAAGACGCTGGCGCGCTCGGGCGCCGCGGTGGTGCTGGCCGGTCGACGCATCGAGCGGCTCAAGACCCTGCGCGCCGACATCGAATCCGATGGCGGCGATGCGCATGTGGTGGTGGTCGACGTGACCGACTGCACCAGCATCCGCGCCGCGGTGGCGCATGCCGAAACCGAGATGGGTGCGATCGACATCCTGGTCAACAACTCGGGCGTCAGCACGACGCAGAAGCTGGTCGACGTCACCGAGGAAGACTACGACTTCGTCTTCGACACCAACACCAAGGGCGCCTTCTTCATGGCCCAGGAAGTCGGCAAGCGGATGCTGGCGCGCGCCAAGGGTTCGGCGCCGGGCACCTTCACCGGCGGGCGCATCGTCAACATCGCCTCGATGGCCGGCCTGAAGGTGCTGGGCCAGATCGGCGTCTACTGCATGAGCAAGGCCGCGGTGATCCACATGACGCGCGCGATGGCGCTCGAATGGGGCCGCTACGGCATCAATGTCAATGCGCTGTGCCCGGGCTACATCGACACCGAGATCAACCACCACCACTGGCAGACCGATGCCGGCAAGCGGCTGATCGACATGCTGCCGCGCAAGCGCATCGGCCAGCCGCAGGACCTCGATTCGGCGCTGATGATGCTGTGCGCCAACGAGAGCCACTTCATCAATGGCGCGGTGATCCAGGCCGACGACGGCTTCGCCGTCTGACTGGGCGCCGGCCGCGCAATGAAGCTGCCGCGCCCGTTGTCACCGCTCGAGGCGCGGGTCCTCGGTGTGCTGGTCGAGAAGGCGCACACCGTGCCGGACAGCTATCCGCTGTCGCTGAACGCGCTGCTGTCCGGCTGCAACCAGAAGACGGCGCGCGACCCGGTCATCAACGCGACCGAGGCGCGAGGTGCAGGAGGCGGTCGATGCGCTGAAGGCGCTGCACCTGGTGGTCGAGAGCAGCGGCTCGCGGGTGACGCGCTACGAGCACAACGTCGGCCGCGTGCTCGGCCTGCCGTCGCAGTCGGTCGCGCTGCTGGCCACGCTGCTGCTGCGCGGTCCGCAGACGAGTGCCGAACTGCGCGCCAACAGCGAGCGGCTGCACCGCTTCGCCGACATCTCGTCGGTCGACGGCTTTCTCGACGAGCTCGCGCAGCGGTCCGACGACAAGGGCGGGCCGCTGGTGCTGCGACTGCCGCGTGCGCCGGGTGCCCGCGAGGCGCGCTGGGCGCAGCTGCTGTGCGGCGAGATCGACATCGGCGCCTTGCCGGTCGCGACCGACGACGAGGACTTTGTCGCCGCTGGCGAGATCGCCGCGCTGAAGGCCCAGCAGTCGACGCTGCGGTGCGAGGTGGACGAGCTGCGGGCCTGGTCGATCGGCTGTATGACGAGCTCGGCGTCGCAGCGCCACTGAAGCCGCCCTGCGCATGCGATTCGAACTGCCTGGACGGATGAAGCTGGTGCACGAGATGGTGCTGCCGATCCGCTGGGGCGATCTCGACGCGATGGGACATGTCAACAACACCGTCTATTTCCGCTACTTCGAGATCGTGCGGATCGCCTGGTTCGACTCGATCGGCATCCCGGTCAATCCGGCCGGCGAGGGGCCGGTGATCGTCAACGCCTTCTGCAACTTCATCCGGCAGCTCGAGTATCCGGGCGACCTGCTCGCGCACCACTACGCCGTCAACCCGGGGCGCAGCAGCTTCGAGACCTATTTCACCCTGCAGCGCACCGACGACCCGGGCGTGGTCTGCGCCAGCGGCGGCGCCAAGGTGGTGTGGACCGACAGCCGGCTGAAGAAATCGGTGCCGATGCCGCAGTGGCTGCACGAGCGGCTGGCGGGATAGGGTCGGCAGCCTGGATGGTGTTCAGCCCCGGCTGTCCGGCCCCGGCGTTCAACCAGCAACGAGTTCGGCCCGTTTTTCCCAACACGGAGGCCCGGAGGCGAACGGAGGATCACGGAGGAATTCGCATCCGTCCAGCTGCTCCGTGGCTCTCCGATGGCCCTCCGTCTCCTCCGATCTCTCCGTGTTGAAGGTTTTGTCTCTCGGCTTGTTCCTCGGTCGTCCTGCTCCGCGACCTCTGCGACCTCTGCGCCTCTGCGATGAAAGAAGTCGCACCGCCGAAGCGGGACCGTCACCCGGCGATCAGCCGATGCACCAGTTCCGGCGTGCTTGCCGCGCCGTACTTCTTCATCAGCCGCGCGCGGTAGACATCGACCGTGCGCGGGCTGATCTGCAGGCGGCTTGCCGATCAGCTTGCTGGTCAGGCCGTCGATCAGCAGCGCCGCGATCTCGCGCTCGCGCGGGGTCAGTTCGAGCTTCGAGCTGGCGACGCGAGGACAGGTCCTGGAAGCTCCAGATGCCGGCCGCGTGCGGCTGCGCGCGCATCGAGCGCGCGGCCGGCCACGTGGCACCAGAACAGTTCGCCCGGCCGGCGCGCCGCCGACGCGCTTCATGATGCGGTCGTCGGCATAGCGGCCGCGGCTGTCGAGGCTGGGCCAGGATGCGCTCGCCGGTGCGTTCGAACTCGGCCGTCGATGGATAGAGCACCTCGAAGCTGCGGCCGACGATCGCATCGCGCGTGGTGCGGAACATCTCGAGCAGCGCCTCGTTGCAGTCGACCATCAGCCGCTCGCGCGAGACGACCAGGCCGACCGGCGCCTGGTCGAAGGCGATGCGGTAATCGGAGAACGTCGGAAGCGGGTCGGCGAGGTCAAGGGTTTACGCGGAGATCCTTTAGTCAATTCTACGTAGTGCCTACGTAAGCGATTACGCATTACGCTGGCGGGCGTTGCGGCGCGCAGTGGGCGCGCCGCTGGATCACGGGGAACGACGAGATGAAAAAGCTCTATCCGAGCGCCGCTGCGGCGCTCGACGGCCTGGTGCGCGACGACCAGCTGCTGGCGGTCGGCGGCTTCGGCCTGTGCGGCATACCCGAGGCGCTGATCGACGCGCTGCGCGACAGCGGGGTCAAGAACCTGACCGTCATCTCGAACAACGCCGGCGTCGACGGCTTCGGCCTCGGCCTGCTGCTCGAGACGCGCCAGATCAAGAAGATGATCTCGAGCTACGTCGGCGAGAACAAGGAGTTCGAGCGCCAGTATCTGGCCGGCGAACTCGAGCTCGAATTCACGCCGCAGGGCACGCTGGCCGAGAAGCTGCGCGCCGGCGGCGCCGGCATCCCGGCCTTCTTCACCCGCACCGGCGTCGGCACGATGGTCGCCGAAGGCAAGGAGACGCGCGAGTTCGACGGCCAGACCTACGTGATGGAGCGCGCGCTGGTGCCCGATGTGGCGCTGGTGAAGGCGTGGAAGGCCGACAAGAGCGGCAACCTGGTGTTCCGCCGCACCGCGCGCAACTTCAATCCGGCGTGCGCGATGGCCGGCAAGGTGACGGTGGTCGAGGTCGAGGAGATCGTCGAGACCGGCAGCATCGATCCGGATGCGGTGCACCTGCCCGGCATCTACGTGCACCGCATCGTGCTCAATCGCGAATCCCGAGAAGCGCATCGAGAAGCGCACGATCACCGAGAAGACAATCCACTGCAGGAGCCTGAACATGGCCTGGACACACGATCAGATGGCGGCCCGCGCGGCCAAGGAACTGCAGGACGGCTTCTACGTCAACCTCGGCATCGGCCTGCCGACGCTGGTGGCGAACTTCGTCGACCCGAACATCGAGGTCTGGCTGCAGAGCGAGAACGGCATGCTCGGCATCGGCCCGTTCCCGACCGAAGACGAGGTCGACGCCGACCTGATCAACGCCGGCAAGCAGACCGTCACCACCATTCCGGGCTCGTCGATCTTCGGCTCGCACGACAGCTTCGCGATGATCCGCGGCGGCAAGATCAACCTGAGCATCCTCGGCGCGATGCAGGTCAGCGAGAAGGGCGATCTCGCCAACTGGATGATCCCCGGCAAGATGGTCAAGGGCATGGGCGGCGCGATGGACCTGGTCGCCGGCGTCAAGGGCGTCGTCGTGCTGATGGAGCACGTGGCGAAGAAGAAGGACGGCACGCATCGACCTGAAGATCCTGCCGCAGTGCACCCTGCCGCTGACCGGTGTCGGCGTGGTCGACCGCATCATCACCGACCTGTGCGTGCTCGACGTCACGCCGCACGGCCTGAAGGTGGTCGAGATGGCGCCCGGCGTGACGCGCGAGGAGCTGCAGAGCAAGACCGGCGTGCCGCTGCAGTGAGGCGTCTCGATCGCCTCGACCGAACCGGAGGCGCTGCGGCATCCTGCAGGAGGGCCTTCAGGCCCGATCCCTGTCGGCCTGCGGCTGCCGTGGGACGCGCTCAGCGCCGCGCTGCGCTCAGCCTCGCCGCCAGCGCCCGCGCCGCGCGCGTCACCAGCTCCGGCCCCTGGTAGATGAAGCCGGTGTAGATCTGCACCAGGTCGGCGCCGGCGGCGCGCTTGGCGACGCGCATCGGCGGCGCTCATCACGCCGCCGACGCCGATGATCGGATAGCCGGCGCCGAGCGCGGCTGCGCAGCTGCGCGATCACCCGGTTCGATGCCTCGAAGACCGGCGCGCCGGACAGGCCGCCGGCTTCGCTGCCGTGCGGCAGGTGCGCGACCGCGGTCGCGCGCGATCGTGGTGTTGGTCGCGATCACGCCGTCGATCGCGTGTCGTCGCAGGGTCGCGGCGATGCCGTCGACCTGGTCGTCGTCCAGATCGGGCGCGATCTTGACGAAGATCGGCACGCTGCGGTCGTGCAGCCGCGCCAGTTCGCCGCTGGCGTTCGCTGGATCGCGCCGAGCAGCGCGTCGAGCGCGGCGTCGCTCTGCAGCGCGCGCAGGTTCTTCGTGTTCGGGCTCGAGATGTTGACCGTCACATAGTCGGCATGCGGATAGACGCCGTCCAGGCAGATCAGGTAGTCGTCGACCGCGCGCTCGATCGGCGTGCTCGCGTTCTTGCCGATGTTCAGCCCGAGGATGCCGCCCGCTTGCGCGGAAGCGCGCCCGCACCACGTTGGCGATGAAGGCTGTCGAGCCCGTCGTTGTTGAAGCCGAGGCGGTTGATCAGCGCCTGCGCCTCGGGCAGGCGGAACATGCGCGGCTTCGGATTGCCCGGCTGGGCCTTCGGCGTGACCGTGCCGACCTCGATGAAGCCGAAGCCGAGCGCGCCCAGCCCGTCGATGCAGCGGCCGTTCTTGTCGAGCCCGGCGGCCAGGCCGATGCGGTTCGGAAAGGTCAGTCCGGCCAGCGTCACCGGATCGTCGACGCGCGGCTGCGCGATGGCGCACGCGAGCGGCGTGCGCTGGATGCGCGCCAGCGCGCCGAGCGTCAGTTCGTGCGCATCCTCGGGGTCGAGGCCGAACAGGAAGGGGCGCGTCAGCGCGTAGGGAACGAGGGCCATGGGCGGAGGGTGTCCTGGATAATCGGCGATTGTCTCAAACAGCCGTGCCGCGGCTGATCCAGCGCCATGACCCAAGACGAACTGAAGACGATGGTCGCCCTGGCGGCACTGCCCTATGTCACCGCGCTCGAGCAGCCGGCCGGCGGCCTGGTGATCGGCGTCGGCACCGGTTCGACGGTCGACCGCTTCATCGATGCAGCTGGCCGGCATCCGCGACCGCCTGGCCGGCGCGGTGTCGAGCAGCGAGCGCAGCAGCGCAGCGCCTGCGCGCGCACGGCATCGCAGGTGCTCGACAGCAACCAGATCGAGCGCGTGCCGCTGTACGTCGACGGCGCCGACGAGATCGACGCCAGCGGCTGCATGATCAAGGGCGGCGGCGCGGCGCTGACGCGCGAGAAGATCGTCGCCGACATCGCCGACCGCTTCCTGTGCATCGCCGACGTCTCCAAGCAGGTCGACCACGCTCGGGCGCTTTCCGCTGCCGGTGGAGGTGATCCCGATGGCGTCGGCGCAGGTGATGCGGGCCCTGTCGCGCGCTCGGCGGTCGGCCGGTGCTGCGCGAGGGCGTCGTCACCGACAACGGCTGCGTCGATCGTCGACGTGCACGGTCTGTCGATCGACGATCCGGCGGCCATGGAGTGCGAGATCAACCAGTGGCCGGGTGTGGTCAGCGTCGGCATCTTTGCGCGCAACCGGGCCAGCCTCTGCCTGCTCGGCGCCGACGACGGCGTTCGCACGCTCGACATTCTGAAGCCGCGCACCGTGGCTGCGCGGTCGAACACCCAAAAGCGCGTAACCTTGCGCTGATCACTTCCTCCAGGAGCCTGCTTGATGGCAAAACCCAATTACTCGTTCGAAAAACGCCAGCGCGAGCTGGCGAAGAAGCGCAAGAAGGAAGACAAGGCGCGCGAGAAGGCCGATCGCAAGACCCGGCTCCGAGGGGGACGGCGGCGGTGAGGGCGGCGGTGGCTCGGCAGCGGGTGGCGACGCTGGCGCGCGCGACGAGGGGGCCGCGGCGTCCGCCGGTCCGGTCGGCTCAAGCTGATCCGTCGTCCGCGTCGGCCGCGCGCGCGGCGGTGCGACGCGTTGCACGGCTGACGAAGCGCGCCGGATCGATGGCATCGATCAATGCCGCCGGCAGCGGCAGCGGCGCACCGTCCGCCAGGGCGGCCAGAACCTGCGCCGCCAGGGGCGCCCAGGTCAGTCCGCGCGATCCCAGTCCGCTCACCATCAGCAGCCCCGGTTCACGCCCGATCGCGGCGTGGCTGGTCGGCGCCGTCGGCGGCCCCGCCGGTCCAACCGACCGGCACCGCGCCGACCAGCGGCAGGCGGTCGCTGGCGACGCTGCGCCAGGCGGTGCGACCGGCAGGGGCACTGGCCGGAGCCGCGGCCGCCATCGCGCCAGCGACGGGCTCAGGCCGGCCAGCCGCAGCAGGTTCTGACGCTGGTCCTCGGCACGGATGCCGCCATCCTCATCGCCGGGCTGCGCGGTCGCGCCGAACACCAGCTGCCCGTCGACGGGCGGCAGCAGATAACCTGCACCGCTCAGGGCCAGCCGGGGCGCCGGCTGGGCTCGATCGTGCGGCAGCATCGTGAGCTGGCCACGCACGCGTTGCAAGGGCGGCCCACTGGTTGCAGATGCAGCGCCGGCGCGTTGCGCCGCCAGCTGGTCGAGCAGCGTGCGCGCGCCATCGGCGTTGGCAAGCACGAGCAGCGGCGCGCTGGCCAGTGGCGCGCCGGTCGGGCCGAATGCGTGCCAGTCGCCATCGCCATCGGCATCGCGCGCGATCCGATGCACGGCAGCGCCGCCGACGTGGCTGACAGCGGCACCGGCGCGGTGCAGCCAGGCGCGGGCCACCCGGGCCGGGCGCATCCAGCCGCCACCGGGATAGAACCAGGCCGGCTGTCGGATCGAAAGGCCGGCCAATTGGCTCGCCGCCGCCGGATCGAGCGCTTGCACATAGTCCGGCGGCAGCTGCAGTTCGCGCAGCAGGCGCTGCATCGCCGCCAGGTCCGGCAGCGCGGTTCCGATCCGCAGCAGGCCGGCGGCGCAGCCGAGCGATTCGCCAGCGCCGGCTACGCCCAGCAATTCGCGGTAGGCGCGTGTCGCTTCCAGCGCTGCGGCGCGGTTGAAGCGCGCATGTGGTCCGTCGCTCGCGTGCACCACGCCGTGGAAGATGCCGGCCGGGTTGCCCGATGCCTCGGCGGCGGGCTGTGCATGCCGGTCCAGCAGGGTGCAGCGCCAGCCGAGCGCAGCCAGCGCATCGACCACCGCGCAGCCGGCAAGGCCGGCACCGACGACGACCGCCTCGCGCCGCGTCGCCGGACCGACGATCGGCTGCCGACCCGGCGGCCGGCGCAGCGCAACCCGCGGCTGGTAGCGGGCCTGCATGCCGCCGCCCGCGGCGCCAGCGCCATCCTGATCCTCGAAGATGAAGCCGGCGCTGCCCAGGTCGCCGCGCAACCCGGCATCGCGGGTGGCGACCTGCAGCACAGCGCCTGGCGCCGCCAGCCTGGCCAGCACCCGGCCGAGCCGATCGGACGACGGCACCGGACCGATCAGCATGGCGTCGACGCTGGCAACGAGTTCGCGCAGGGCGGCGTCCGGCGCGCCGACGACCACCAGCAGCCGCAGCCGCCCGGCGTCGAATTCGAGGCGATGGGTGTCGGAGGTCGCGGCCGGCCAGCGGGCTGTCAGTTCCCTCGCGAACGGGCCGGCAGCGCCCGCGCTGCCGTGTCCCGATCCGTCCGGCAGCTCGTCGACGCGCGGCATGTGCGCAACGACCACGATGCAGTGCAGGGTCGTGCAGCGATGCGCATCGGTGCGCCAGCGCACGCCGAGGTCGACGAAGCGGGCGATGGCGTCCGCGCCGGCGCAAAGCACGGTGAAGCGGCGGCGTCCGGCCCAGCGGTGGGCCAGGTCGGCAACGCCGACAGCCAGCGCGTCACGCACCACCGGCTCACTCATGAGCGGCGACGCCGGCAGCGCACGACCGCTCCGGCAGCGTCAGCGCAGTGCCGGCAGGCAGCGCGCAGATCCCGAGCGCACGCCATGGTGCGCAGTGCGGATCAGACCCGCTTGCGGTATTCGTGGGTGCGGGTGTCGATCTCGATCCGGTCGCCGGTCTCGACGAACAGCGGTACCGGCACTTCGAAACCGGTGGCCAGCTTGGCCGGCTTCAGCACCTTGCCCGAGGTATCGCCCTTGACTGCCGGTTCGGTGTAGGTGATCTCGCGCACCAGGCTGGTCGGCAGTTCGACCGAAATCGCCTTGCCCTCGTAGAACACCACCTCGACCGGCATCCCGTCTTCGAGGTACTGGATCGCGTCACCCATGTTCTCCGTCTCGACCTCGAACTGGTTGTACTCGGCGTCCATGAACGCATACATCGGATCGGCGAAGTACGAGTAGGTGCACTCCTTCTTCTCGAGGATGATCTGGTCCATCTTGTCGTCGGCCTTGAACACGACTTCGGTGCCCGAACTGTTGAGCAGGCTCTTGAGCTTCATGCGCACGGTGGCCGAATTGCGGCCGCCGCGGCTGTATTCGGTCTTGAGCACGACCATCGGGTCCTTGCCGTGCATGATGACGTTGCCAGCGCGAATTTCCTGTGCGGTTTTCATGGTGTTTCCGTTCGGGTGCCCGCATCGCCGTGGGTGCGCGGCGGGCGCGGTCGGGTGGTCGCGCAGCCGCTGCACCTGCCGGCTCACCCAGTGGGTGGCTCATGCAGCGAGCGTGCTGACGCAAAGCCCTCTATTTTAGCCCGCTTCGGCCACAAAGGATTGAAGGCGGGTTGCCAGGTCGGTCTGAGCCCACAGGTGGTCGCGCCAGCGAACGCACAGCGACTGCCAGTCCGACAGGTCGTCCGGCAGCGGCTGCAACGGCGTGCCGGCTTCGTTCCAGACCTGCCACCACGACCGGATGGTGTCGGCCAGCAACGGGGCAGCCGCCAGTCGCGGTGCCAGCATCCGGTCGAGAAAGGCAGTCCGCTTGGCGATGTCGGCGCCATCCGACTGCGGGTAGAGCTGCCAGATGAACGGCCGACCGGCCCATTGGGCGCGCACCGCGCTGTCCTCTCCGCGCACGAAGTTGAGGTCGCAGCTCCACAGAAAGTGGTCGAAGTCGGTCTGGCTCAGCCACGGCAGGGCGAGCGATCGCAGCGCGCCGCGGCGCGCCAGCGGACCGAGCGCCGAGGCGACCCCGGCACTGGCGGCGCCGGCGGTGGTGAGCAGCAGCGTCGGTCTGGCGGCATCGGCAGCCAGCCGATCGACCAGTGCCGCGATGGGCGCGCCGGGATAGCAGAACAGGCCGACGATGCGTTCCTGCGGGCGGCGTTCGATGCCGCGTGCGGCCAGCCAGGCCGCGGCGTCGAAGCCATCACGGCGTTGCAGCAAGTCGTCCTCGCGCAGCAGGCCGCCGCTGGCGGGCGTGAAGCCGGGAAAGAAGAAGTGCTTGAGCAGCCCGGCGCCCGGTCCGGACAGCTGCGGCGACGGCAGGCCGTGGTTGCGTTCGGCCTGCGCCTCGGCACTCAGGTATTCGAGGTTGATCCAGCGCGGGCGCGACGGCGCAGCGGCCATGCGCGCGACGAAGTCGGGCGGCGGATCGCAGCCGAAGGCCTCGATCACCACCTCACCCGGCTGCGGCAGCCCGGTCGCCCCGGTCAGACCCGGCCAGCCGCGCACCTCGACCCCGGGCCGGCTGCGTTGATGGCCGGGCGCCATCCAGCCGAGTGCGCTGGCGTCGTCAACCCACAGCCGCACCGGCTGGCCGCGATCGGCGAGCTGCGCCGCCAGCCGCCAGCACACGCCGATGTCGCCGAAGTTGTCGACCACGCGGCAGAAGAGGTCCCAGGGCATCCGGAAATTATCGGTGCGCGCGGCACGGCAGAATCACGCCACCCCTGATGCTTCTGCCATGAACCGAGCGCCGTCCCCGATCGATCCCGCCCCTGAGGCCACCACCGAAGCCGTGGTCGCCATCGCCGATCCGGAAGCGCGCAGCGCTGGCCAGAAGGTGGAAGCCGCCCGCGCCCAGCTCGCTGCCGACGTCGCGGCGCTGTCCAGCCTGCCTGGCGTCTATCGTTACTTCGATGCCGGCGGCCAGGTCCTCTATGTGGGCAAGGCGCGCGACCTGAAGAAGCGCGTCTCGAGCTACTTCCAGAAGAACCACGGCGGCACGCGCATCGGCATGATGATCAGCAAGATCGCGCGCATCGAAACGACGGTGGTGCGTTCCGAAGCCGAGGCGCTGCTGCTCGAGAACAACCTGATCAAGACGCTCAACCCGCGCTACAACATCCTGTTCCGCGACGACAAGAGCTATCCCTACCTCAAGATCACCGGCAACCGCGCGAGCGACGCCGGCGTGATCCCGGCCGATGCGGCGGCGCAGTTTCCGCGCATGGCGTACTACCGCGGCTCGGTGGATCGCCGGCATCGCTACTTCGGTCCGTACCCGAGCGCCTGGGCGGTCAAGGAATCGATCCAGCTGCTGCAGAAGGTGTTCCGGCTGCGCACCTGCGAAGACACGGTCTTCAACAACCGCACCCGCCCGTGCCTGCTGTACCAGATCAAGCGCTGCTCGGGGCCGTGCGTCGACCTGGTGGCGCCGGCCGACTATGCACGCGATGTCGCCCATGCCGAGCAGTTCCTGCGCGGCGAGCAGCAGTCGGTGATGGATGAATTGCAGCAGCAGATGATGTCGCATGCCGAGTCGCTCGAATTCGAGAAGGCGGCCGAGATCCGCAACCAGCTCGGTGCGCTGTCGCGGGTGCTGCACCAGCAGGGTGTCGAGGACAACACCGGCAACGGCGGACGCGACGCCGACATCCTGGCCGTCAAGGTGCAGGGCGGGCGCGCCTGCGTCAACCTGGCGATGGTGCGCGGCGGGCGCCACCTGGGCGATCGGCCGTATTTTCCGACCCACCTCGAGGACGCTGCTGCGGTGGGTGCCGCCGAGAGCGAGGCCGAGACCGGCAGCCTGTCCGGCGCGGCCGACGCAGCCGACAGCGCCGACGCGCCGGCCACGCCGGAGCGCGATGCCGATGTCGCGGTCCAGGTGCTGGAAGCCTTCATCGCGCAGCACTACCTCGGCGGCGGCGTCCCGCCGCTGCTGGTGGTGAGCCACCCGGTCGAGCGCAGCCTGATCGAGGCGCTGTCGATGCAGAGCGGGGTCAAGGTCAGTGCCCAGCACCAGCCACGCGAACCGCGGCGTGGCTGGCTCGACATGTGCATCAAGGGGGCCGAGCTGCGGCTGGCGCAGCTGCTGGCCGAGGAAGGATCGCAGCAGGCGCGCACCCGCGCCCTGGTCGACGCGCTCGACCTGGCGCCGCCGCAGCTCGAGCACTTCCGCATCGAGTGCTTCGACATCAGCCACACCGCGGGCGAGTCGACCCAGGCTTCCTGCGTCGTCTTCGAGGGGCATCGGATGCAGCCGTCGCAGTACCGGCGCTACAACATCGAGGGCATCACCGGTGGCGACGACTATGCGGCGATGCGCCAGGTGCTGCAGCGGCGCTACGGCAAGATCGCGGCGCTGCTCGCCGAAGCCGGCGGCGCCGACAGCGAACCGGGCAGCCGGCTCGAGGAGGGGGTCGCGGCAGCGGCCGGTCCGCAGCTGCGCATGCCCGACCTGGTGCTGGTCGACGGCGGCAAGGGCCAGGTCTCGATGGCCCGCGAGGTGTTCACCGAGCTCGGCCTCGACATCGGCCTGATCGCCGGCGTCGAGAAGGGCGAGGGGCGCAAGGTCGGTCTGGAGGAGCTGGTCTTTGCCGATGGCCGGTCGAAGGTCGCGCTGCCGTCCGATTCGGCCGCCCTGATGCTGGTCGCGCAGATCCGTGACGAGGCGCACCGCTTCGCCATCACCGGCATGCGCGCACGGCGCGCCAGCGTGCGCACCGGCGGCAGCTCGCTGGAGGAGATACCCGGCGTCGGCCCGAAGAAGCGCGCCCGCCTGCTGCAGCGCTTCGGCGGGGTGCGCGGGGTCGGGCGCGCGAGCGTCGACGACCTGCTGACGGTCGAGGGCATATCCAGGCAACTGGCGGAGGAGATCTATCGTGCCTTGCATTGAACGCGAAGCATCCGCCCGGCGTACGGCGCCGGCGCGCAGGCGCGGCATCGCCGCGGCGGCGCTGACCGCGGCGCTGATCGCCGGCTGCTCGAGCCGGCTGCCGCCGCCGCGCCCGTTGCCGCAGCCGGCACCAGCGCCGTTCGAGCGGCCGCTGCCGTCCGGCGCCCCGGCTGCGCCGGCCGCTGCGCAGCCGCCGACCGTCCTGCAGCCGCCCGAGGCGGCGCGCAGCTGGCCCGAATTCCGACGCCAGGCCGCGCAGCGGCTGGTGGCCGCCAATCCGCAGGCGACCTATGTCGGCGCCGGTTCCCGAGACGCTGCTCGCCATCCCGGTGCTCGAGATCGAGTTGAACGCCGACGGCAGCATCCGCGCCATCGACGTGCTGCGCCATCCGCGCCAGGCGCGCGACACCACCCAACTGGCGATCGACGCGGTGCGGCGGGCCGCGCCGTTCGGCAGCGTCGCGCGCCTGCCGCGTCCCTGGAAGTTCGCCGAGACCTTCCTGTTCGACGACGATCGCCGCTTCAAGCCGCGCACGCTCGAGTGACCTCCACGCCACGCGTTCGCGCGTGGCCGGCGCCGTCGCTTCGACAAGCCTGCGGACCAGTGCCGGAAAGCCGGCACAATCCGCTTCGATGTTCTTCAACCTGCCGACCCTGCTGACCTGGGCCCGTATCGTGGCCATCCCGCTGATCGTCGGCGTGTTCTACCTCGGCATCGGCACCGGGTTCCAGAACCTGCTCGCCACGACGCTGTTCATCGTCGTCGCGCTGACCGACTGGGCGGATGGCTATCTCGCGCGGCGCCTCAACCAGACCTCCGCCTTCGGTGCCTTCCTGGATCCGGTGGCCGACAAGTTCCTCATCGTCGCCGCGCTGCTGGTGCTGGTGCACCTGAACCGGCTGCATGCACTGGTTGCGCTCGTCATCATCGGTCGCGAGATCGCGATCTCGGCGCTGCGCGAGTGGATGGCGCAGATCGGTGCCGCGCGCAGCGTCGCCGTGCACATGCTCGGCAAGGTGAAGACCACGGTGCAGATGATCGCGATCCCGTTCCTGCTCTACGACGGCATCCTGCTCGGGCTGATCGATACCCACCTGTGGGGCACCTGGCTGATCCTGCTGTCGGCGGTACTGACGATCTGGTCGATGGTCTACTACCTGCAGAAGGCGCTGCCGGAGATCCGCGCGCGCGTTCGGTGAGCGTTTCCGACGCCACCTCGGCACGGCTGATCCGTGCCATGCCGTGGCTGTTCGTGCTGATCTGGAGCACCGGCTTCATCGTTGCCCGCTATGCCATGCCGAACGCGCCGCCGATGCGTTTTCTGCTGCTGCGCTACCTGCTGTCGATCGCCTGCTTCCTGGTCTGGATTGCCCTGTCGGGTGCACGCTGGCCGCGCACGCGCGGGCAGTGGGGCCATCTGGCGGTGACCGGTGTGCTGATGCACGCTGGCTACCTGGGCGGCGTCTGGGCGGCCGTCAAGGCGGGTATCGGCGCCGGTACCGTGGCGCTGCTGGTCGGCCTGCAGCCGGTGCTCACCGCGCTCTGGCTCAGCCGTTCCGGCGCAACCATCACGCCGTCTCCGGATGGCGCAGTGGCCGCCCGCGTCGGCACGGCCAGTGTCCCGGCAGCGATCGGGCGCCTGCAGTGGCTGGGGCTGCTGCTCGGCTTCGGCGGGTTGCTGCTGGTGGTCTGGCGCAAGCTCGGCGTGGGCGAAATCGGTGCCTGGAACCTGTCGCTCGCCCTGCTGGCACTCGTCAGCATCACCGTCGGCACGCTGTATCAGAAGCGCAACGTCGCGCCGTGCGACGTGCGCACGGCCGGCGCGGTCCAGCTCACCGGCGCATTGCTCGTCACACTGCCGTTCGCTTTCTTCGAGGTCGAGGCGATGCGTTGGAATGCCGAACTGATCGGCGCGCTGGCGTGGTCGGTGCTCGGCCTGACCCTGGGTGGCAGCTCGCTGCTGTACCTGCTGATCCAGCGCGGTGCAGCAACCCAGGTCACCAGCCTGTTGTTCCTGGTCCCGCCGTGCACCGCACTGCTGGCGTGGCCGCTGTTCGGCGAGACGCTGTCGCCGCTGGCGATGGCCGGCATGCTGCTGACCGCCTTCGGCGTCGCGCTGGTGGTTCGCTGACGGCCCGCGGTGCGGCAGCGGTACGGCTTCGCTCCGGGCGCTGTCAAGGTGGTTTGCCCTGTTCTGTTCCGGCCAAGGTCGGTGGACGATGCGAATAGAATCCGCTTCCCGCGCCGGCTCGACCGATCGACCGCGCACCGTGATATCCAGCTCGCCGAGGCGGCCGATGCCGTCCGGACGGGTGAGCGTACGACCGACAATCCAGATCCAGGGGCCCATTCGTGAACAAGTCCGAACTGATCGAGCACATCTCCAAGCAGGCAGATATTTCGAAGGCGGCAGCCGGTCGAGCCCTGGAGGCGCTGATCGGTGGTGTCAAGCAGACCCTGAAGAAGAACAACAGTGTTTCGCTGGTAGGCTTCGGCACCTTCAGCGTCACCAAGCGTGCGGCCCGCAGCGGGCGCAACCCGCGCACCGGTGCGGCGATCAAGATCAAGGCAGCCAAGGTCCCGAAGTTCCGCCCCGGCAAGGCGCTGAAGGATGCGTTGAACTGAATGTATGAATCGGTGTCGGACCGGCGCTGTCCGGTTGGCACCGGCAGAGGCATCGCGGGTGCTTAGCTCAGTTGGTAGAGCGGCGCCCTTACAAGGCGTAGGTCGGGGGTTCGAGCCCCTCAGCACCCACCATCCCGACGATGCCGCGACCGCTGCGGACCCTGGCCCGCGGCGCTCGTCGCGACCTGCCGCGGCGGCGGTGGCGGTCGGCTAAAATTCGACGTCAGCGGCTCAAAGGCGAACCTCGGTTCGCCTTTGTCGCATCTGAGCGGGTATTCGCGCAGCATTTCCTGAGGCAGCTCCATGTTCGACTTCATCCGCAAGCACACGCGTGTGCTGTTCTTCTTCCTGATCGTGCTGATCATCCCGTCGTTCGTCTTTTTCGGGCTGCAGGGCTATACCGACATGGACAGCGGCGCCGGCGCGGTGGTCGCCGAAGTCGGCGACGTCAAGATCACGCAGGCCGAACTGGGATGCGGCGCACCGCGAGCAGATCGAGCGCATCCGCGCCCAGTCGCCCGGGATCGACACGCGCCTGCTCGATGCGCCCGAATTCCGCACCGAAACGCTCGACCGGCTGATCCGCGATCGCCTGCTCGCGCTGGCGGCCGATCGGCTGCACCTGGTCACCACCGACGAGCGCATGCTGCGCCTGTTCCGCGAGGACCCGCAGTTCGAATTCCTGCGCCGGCCCGACGGCAGCGTCAATGCCGATGTGCTGGCGGCGCAGGGCATGTCGTCCGAGCTGTTTGCGCAGCGCCTGCGCCACGACATGTCGGTGCGCCAGGTGATCGACGGGGTGCAGAAGACGGTGGTTGCGCCGGCAGCCGCCGCCTCGGCCGCGCTCGACGCCTTCTTGCAGCAGCGTGACGTGCAGGTCCAGCGCTTCGAGCCGGAGGACTATGCCGCCCAGATCAAGCCGACCGACGCCGAGATCGAGACCTTCTACAAGGATCCGGTCAACGCCAAGCGCTTCCAGGCGCCGGAGCAGGTCGACATCGAGTATGTGGTGCTCGATGCCTCCAAGCTGCAGGACAGCATCACGGTCGACGCCGATGAACTGAAGAAGTACTACCAGCAAAACGAGGCGCGCTATGGCACGCCCGAGGAGCGGCGGGCGAGCCACATCCTGATCAAGGCCGACGCCTCGGCGTCGGCCGACGAGCGCGCCAAGGCCAAGGCCAGGGCGGAGGAGCTGCTGGCCGAGGTGCGCAAGCAACCCGCAGCAGTTTGCCGACCTCGCCCGCAAGCATTCGGACGACCCCGGTTCGGCGGCCAACGGGGGTGACCTCGATTTCTTTGCGCGCGGGGCGATGGTCAAGCCGTTCGAGGAGGCTGCGTTCGGACTCCAGCCGGACGCGATCAGCGAGGTGGTGCAGAGCGACTTCGGCTTCCACATCATCAAGCTGACCGGCCTGCGCGGTGGCGAGAAGAAGAGCTTCGAGCAGGTGCGGCCGGAAATCGAGGGCCAGTTGCGCAAGCAGCTCGCGCAGCAGAAGTACACCGAGCTTGCCGCCGAGTTCGGCAATGTCGTCTACGAGCAGTCGGACAGCCTGAAGCCGGCGGCCGAACGGTTCAAGCTCGAAGTCCAGAGTGCCAAGGGCCTGACGCGCAGCCCGGCGCCCGACGCCACCGGCGCGCTTGCGTCGCCCAAGTTGCGGGAAGCCATCTTCTCGGACGACGCACTCAACAACAAGCGCAACACCGACGCGGTCGAAGTCGCGCCGACGCAGATGGTTGCGGCACGCGTCACGCGGCATGCACCGGCCCACACCCGTCCGCTCGACGAGGTGCGCGCGCAGGTCGTCGACGCGCTGGTTGCGCAGCAGGCGGCCGCCCTGGCGCGCCGGCAGGGCGAGGCGCGCCTGGCCGAGCTGAAGTCCTCGCCGGCAGCCAGCCTCGACAGCGCGCCGGTGACGCTGTCGCGCGCGCGCAGCAACGAGCTGCCGCAGAAGCTGGTCGACGCGGCGCTTGCGTGCCCCGGCCGGATCCTTGCCGGCGATCGTCGGCGTCGACCTCGGCGCCCAGGGCTATGCGGTCATCAAGGTCAACAAGGTGCTCGGACGCGACCCGCTCGGCGACGATGCCAGCCTGCGGCGCGAGTACGCGAATGCGGTCGGTGATGCGCAGGCGCATGCCTACTATCGAGGCGCTCAAGCGCCGCTTCGGTGTCGAGCGCAAGCGTGGCCGCCGCGCCCGCCCGCACCGACTGATCGACCGCAATCTCGCCGGCGGCATCCGCCGGCTGGTTTATACTTGCAGGCTCTGCGGTGGCTGTAGCTCAGTTGGTAGAGTCCAGGATTGTGATTCCTGTTGTCGTGGGTTCGAGTCCCATCAGCCACCCCATTCCAGCACCTCATGCGGTCCAGCACCGGACCAGACTTCCAGGAAAATCAACGACTTAGCCGGTCGCTTGGATCAGGAAGCTTCCTGCCGTCTCATGGCAGCACAGCGCAAGCAGGGGAACAAATGGCGTTCATCGTGCCATTTGGTAGTCATTCATCGGTCAGCGCCCGCAGGCGACTGTTCGCCTGTGTTCGCCGCGTGATCGAGTCCATCTTCCGAAAGCTGGTGGTTGGGTTTGATGTACTACCGAGACTTTGAAGGCAGTCGGCGTCGATGTCGTCGACTGTTCGTCCGGCGGCTTCGGTGTTTTCGAGTACCCCAGCAGGTACGGCTTCTCAGGTGCCGTTCGCTGCGCAGATCCGCCCCGAGGCGCGCATCGGCACCATGGCCGTGGTCGTGATCACGGACCCGCGTCGGGCCGAAAAGGTCATCAGCTCCGGGCAGGCTGACCTGGTTGCCCTCGGCCATGCAGCGCTGCGCGGCCCGCACTTTCCGTTGCATGCGCAGCAGACGCTCGGGGCGGCCCGCCCGGACGCAGCGCATGCCGACTGGGACATCCAGGCCCGGTTGGTGGCTGAACCACCGCGAGCACAAACTTCGCCAGTTGGGACCCTGGGTCTCAACGGAAGAAGCCGTTGCGGATGGCTGCACGGCTTGACGCCCCTACCGGCCAACTGCGGTCGGATTCTTATAGCGACTCTTTTCAACCACCAGGAGTGACACCATGAGCAAGCCCACCTACGTGCCGGAATACCAGGCCATTGTCGAGGTACTGAACAAATACAACGAAGGCGGCAAGCAGGCCAAGAGCAGCATCATGAAGCCTGCCTTCGCTGAGAAGGCGACGATGTTCAGCGTCGATGACGACGGCAAGCTGACCGGCGGCGCGATTCCACTCCTGTTCGACGGCATCGACAGCGGATTCCGCCCGTCGCCCGAAGCCCAGAGTGCCATCGTCAGAGTCGACATCGTGGGCACCGCTGCCAGCGCGCGCATCGACACCAACGATGTCTCGGGCTTTTGCTTCACCGACTTCTTCCACCTTCTGAAGGTTGAAGGCCAATGGACGATCATCAGCAAAATCTTCCATACCCACGCGGCGTCTTGATCATTGATTCGGGCACGCCCAACAGCCCGCACACCAACGACACGAAGAGGAATCGATGATGGCTCAGGTATTCATCGTAGGCGGCGCGGGCAAGATTGCCCGTCGTCTGTCCAGGCAGTTGCGCGAGCGTGGATATCGGGTTCTGGCGCTGCACCGCAATCCGGCGCAAACCGAAGAACTCAAGGCAGAGGGTGTGACGCCGGTGCTGGGCAGTCTGCTGGAGCTCGATGCCGACGGGCTGGCCACCCTTATCGCCGGGAGCGATGTGGTGGTGTTCGCCGCGGGCGCGGGCGGCAACGGTGGTCAGGAAATGACCAACGCCGTCGACGGTCGCGGCCTGGAGTTGGCAGTGGCCGCAGCGCGGAGGGCTGGCGTGAAGCGTTTCATGCTGGTGTCGGCCTTCCCCGAGTCGTTTCGTGGCAGGCAGGTCTCGGAGACATTCGAGAACTACATGGCCGTGAAGAAGAGGGCGGATGTGCATCTGGCCGAGAGCGACCTGGACTGGGTGATCCTGCGGCCAGGCACGCTGGTGGATGCACCCGGTACCGGACAGGTGCGCACGGGTCTGGCCATTCCCTACGGCGAGGTGCCGAGGGACGATGTGGCAGCGGCGCTGCTGGAGATCATCGAGCGACCAACGGTGGCTCGCGTGATCATCGAGTTGACCCAGGGCGACACGCCGGTGGGCGAGTCCATTCAAAGGTTCGCGCGCGCATGACCCAGGCGGGAAAGAAATTGCTGCTGGTTGGTGCCAGCGGTCTGGTGGGACGTCACCTGCTGGAGCGTGCGTTGGCCGACCCACGCGTGGGTGCCATCATCGCCCCCACCCGGCGTGGGCTACCGACCCATGCCAAGTTGTTTTCGCCGTCGGTGGACTACGAGCACCTTGATGAGGATGCCAGTTGGTGGTGCGCTGACGCCGTCATCTGCACCCTGGGCACCACCCTCCGGACGGCAGGTTCCAAGGCAGCATTTCGCCAGGTTGACCACGACTACCCGCTGGCTGTTGCGCGATGGGCCCATGCACACGGCACCCCGACCTATGTTCTGAACTCGGCCACCGGCGCGGATGCCAGTTCGCGGTTTTTCTACAACCGGGTCAAGGGTGAGCTGGAGAACGCACTACGCCAGGTCGGTTTCGATGCGCTGACGCTGGTACGTGCTGGCGTGATCGACGGCCACCGCGACGAGTTCCGCTTGGGAGAGCGGCTGATCGTCGGCCTGCTGCGCGCTGCTGGACCGCTGCTGCTTCGGCGCTGGCGGCTGAACCCAGCCGCCAATATTGCCCAGTCACTGCTCGAAGCGGCCTTGGCGCCGAAGCCGGGCGTGAGCACCATCGCCGCCGAGAACATGGCTTGAACGACCTGTCGATCCGGCCGATCTACCACCGCAACGAGGACCGGATCGAAGCCCACATCGTCCTGGCCACGACCCGAGGTCTGGGTCTTCGGTCGCCGTCGTCGGTGACGTTCGTCTCGGTGATGAACAGTGGACCTCTGTTCTCTGCTTCGCCCGCGGGGAACGAGCAATGGGGCAATGACCTGCTGAACCTGGGCTGAAACTTCCTCGGCAAAACTGTTTGGAAACTATTCCACTTGGGTCAGTTGACCAGCGGTCACCAGCCGAATTGGCTCAGTCAAGTTCTCCGGCACGAGCAGGGCAGTCATCTCGGCCGCGCTCATGATGCCGAGCTGTTCTGCGGTTTCGGCGATGGTCTGTCCGGTAGCGAGCGCGGTTTTGGCAATCTTGGCCGCTTTTTCATAGCCAATGATCGGATTCAAGGCCGTGACCAGCGTGACAGATGCCGCTACCCGCTTCGACAGCACGGGGTGGTTGGGCTCGATGCCATCAACGCAGTTGATTTCGAGGGTCCTGCACGCGTTGGCCAGGTGCTTCGCGCTTTTGAAGAGGGCCCAGCCCATGATCGGCTCGAAGGCGTTGAGCTGTAGCTGGCCACCCTCGGAGGCCATGGTGATCATCAAGTCGTTTCCCACCACCTCGAATGCCACTTGATTCATGACTTCCGGAATGACCGGGTTGACTTTGCCCGGCATGATGGAGGAGCCGGCTTGACGGGCCGGAAGCAGGATGTCTCCAAAACCTGCCTGCGGACCCGACGACAGCAGCCGTAGGTCATTGGAAATTTTGGAGAGCTTGCAGGCGACACGCTTGAGCACCCCCGAGAGCTGCACGAATGCGCCGGTATCCTGGGTGGCTTCCACCAAGTTAGCCGCGCGCACGACCGGGATGCCGCTGATCTTCGCGAGCAGCGGAATCACGATGTCACAGTAACCCGCTGGCGCGTTGATACCTGTGCCGATCGCGGTGGCGCCCAGGTTCACTTCGGTGATCAGTTCTCGCGCCTCACGCAGCCGCGCTTCGTCTTCGCCGATCATGATGGCGAATGTCATGAACTCCTGGCCCAGCGTCATCGGCACGGCGTCTTGCAATTGCGTGCGACCAATCTTCAGAACTGCACGGAATTCCTCTGCCTTGCGTTCGAAGGACAGCCGAAGCCTTTCCAGTCCGTCGAGGAGTTGCGCAATGCCCACCCAGGCGGCAAGCCGCAACGCCGTGGGATAGACGTCGTTCGTGCTTTGCGACGCGTTCACATGGTCATTCGGATGGAGCAAAGAGTATGTTCCCCGGTCAGCACCCATCAGTTCCAGTGCGCGGTTAGCAATCACCTCGTTGGCGTTCATGTTGGTTGAGGTGCCGGCGCCGCCCTGGATGACGTCCACGACGAACTGATCGTGCAGCTTGCCTGCGATCAGTTCGTCACATGCGTTGCTGATGGCGTTTGCCTTCGAGATGTCGATCACGCCCAGTTGAAGGTTGGCGGCAGCGGCGGCCTTTTTGACAAAGGCCAGGGCGCGCACCAGTTCGGGCATCTGCGAAACAGTCTGGCCTGTGATGGGGAAATTTTCGACGGCGCGCGCGGTGTGGATCCCCCAATAGGCCCCTTCGGGAATGAGCTTGGAACCGAGAAAATCGAACTCCGCACGGGTCATGTTTTCGGCCATGCATCTCTCCTGAATGAAAAAGTAAAAGTCATGTCTTGGCCCTGGACGGGATCAACACCATCAGGCTGGAGGGTCTGTCTGATCCAGAGAATTGAAGCATCTGGTTCGACGGGGAGATCGAACCAAGCGATGTGCGAGACAGGCGTGGCACCGCTGTACCTTGCGGAGTCGCCCTCAGTGTCCAGACCCGCGCCAAGGTGCAGCCGAAGGGGTCATATCACGTGAAGCGCCGTGCAGGCCACAGGTTCAGTGCGCCAGGATCTTGTTCAGGAAATCCTTCGTGCGCGGCTGGCGGTTCTCGGGGTGGCTGAAGAACTCGTCCTTGGAGCAGTCTTCCAGGATGCGGCCGCCGACGTCGATGAAGATCACGCGGCTGGCGACCTTGCGGGCGAAGCCCATCTCGTGCGTCACGCACCATCATGGTCATGCCTTCCTTGGCCAGCGCCACCATCACGTCGAGCACCTCGCCGACCATCTCGGGGTCGAGCGCCGAGGTGGGCTCGTCGAACAGCATCACGATCGGGTCCATCGACAGCGCGCGGGCGATCGCCACGCGCTGCTGCTGGCCGCCGGACAGCTGGCCGGGGAACTTGTCCTTGTGCGCCATCAGGCCCACGCGGTCGAGCATCTTCAGGCCGCGCGTCTTGGCCTCGTCGGCGCTTGCGGCCAAGCACCTTGATCTGCGCGATCGTGAGGTTCTCGGTCACCGACAGGTGCGGGAACAGCTCGAAGTGCTGGAACACCATGCCGACCTTGGAGCGCAGCTTGGGCAGGTTGGTCTTGGGGTCGTGCAGCGCGATGCCGTTGACCGTGATCTCGCCCTTCTGGAAGGGCTCGAGCGCGTTCACCGTCTTGATCAGCGTCGACTTGCCCGAGCCCGACGGCCCGCAGACCACCACCACGTCGCCCTTGGTGATGCTCACCGAGCAGTCGTTGAGCACCTGCACCGGGCCGTACCACTTGGAAACGTTCTTGATTTCGATCATTTTCTGAAACTCCTGTCTGGGTGCCAGTCAACGGATGATGGCGATCTTCTTGTGCAGGCGCTTGACGAGATACGACAGCGCGTAGCACATGACGAAGTAGACGACCGCGGCCAGCAGGTAGGCCTCGATCGGGCGGCCGTAGTTCTTGCCGGCGGTCTCGAAGCCCTTGAGCAGGTCGTAGGCGCCGATGGCGTAGACCAGCGAGGTGTCCTGGAACAGGATGATGGTCTGCGTGAGCAGCACCGGCAGCATGTTGCGAAACGCCTGCGGCAGCATCGACCAGCTTCATGTTCTGGCCGTAGGTCATGCCCACCGCCTGGCCCGCGTAGACCTGGCCGCGCGGGATCGACTGGATGCCCGCGCGCATGATCTCGCTGAAGTAGGCCGCCTCGAAGGCGATGAAGGTGATCACGGCCGAAGTCCTCGGCGCCGATCGGCCGGCCGATCAGCGAACGGCACCAGCAGGAAGAACCACAGGATCACCATCACCAGCGGAATGCTGCGCATGCCGTTGACGTAGATGGCCGCCGGCGTGTCGAGCCACTTCTTGCCCGACAGCCGCATCAGCGCCAGCATCGTGCCGAAGAGCGATGCCGCCGATGGTCGCGACGACCGTCAGCATGACGCTGAAGTAGAAGCCCTTCAGCACGAAGTTGCTGATGACGTCCCAGTTGTAGAAGCGAAAAGTCGAGATCCATCATGTCAGTGGCCTCCCGCCGCTGGCCGAGACGATGAAGCCGGGCACGCGCGTCTTCTTCTCGATGAATGCCATGAGCCGGTTGATCGCGAAGGCCGAGATGACGTAGAGCGCCGTCACGGCGAGGTACATCTCGATGCCGCGCGAGGTTTCTTCGCTGCGCCTGCATGGCGAACATGGTGAGTTCGGTGACCGACACCGCGAAGGCGACCGACGAGTTCTTGAAGATGTTCATCGTCTCGCTGGTGAGCGGCGGGATGATGATGCGATAGGCCATCGGCAGGATGCACGTAGCGGTAGTACTGCGGCGTGGTGAAGCCCACCGCCATGCCCGCATAGCGCTGGCCCTTGGGCAGCGCCTGGATGCCCGAGCGCACCTGCTCGGCGATCCGCGCCGAGGTGAAGAAGCCCAGCGCCAGCACCACCAGCACGAAGCTCGGGCACCGCCTTCATCGACGGGATCATCGCCGGGATGACGTGGTACCAGAGGAAGATCTGCACCAGCAGCGGAATGTTGCGGAACAACTCCACCCAGGCATTGCCCAGGCGCACCAGCCACGGGCTGTCGGGCAGCGTGCGGATAATGCCGACCAGCGAGCCCAGCACCAGCGCGACGATCAGCGCCAGCAATGCCACCGACACCGTCCAGCCCCAGGCCGACAGCATCCATTCCCAGTACGTCGGGTATTTCCCGCCCGGGTCCTGCAAGAAGACCTGCCAATCCCAGTTTGATCCCATTGAATTCCCTTTGCATCAGTTGCTTCTGGATCGCGGCGCCTGATGAAATCGTTCGGTTCAAGCCGTTGTCGTAATTCAAACGAAGGCTATTCGCACATCAATCAGGAGCGTAATCTGATGCTAACGAAAAGCCCCGCACCAGAAAAACAAATTGAATCGTTGGTGAGCATCGACAAATGCGATGCATCCGCAAAAGCCAATCTCATCGAGGGAAAACTCTCATCTTCACGCGGCAGTCTTTGGGATTTCTTGTGCCGCGTGGACGCCGTCGAGATCTTTCGCCGTGGAACGAATACTTCTTCGCGCTGGTTGAATCTTCACCATCCAGACTTTCGGCCTCCAGGTGTCGGCAATCGCCCAGTGCACCAGCCACGACCGCGGGACAGTTCGCAACGTGATCGGCGGTGGCTTGGTGGTGCCGACCTGCGCGTCGTGCAAGCCCCTGCCGACGCTGCGTGGGACTACGAGGCCTTCCTGTGCCACTCCCGAGGACCTCAGCCGCCACCTGTGCGCATGGCTCGACACTGTCGCCAACGCCCGTTTGCACGGCAGCACCAGACGTGTCGTCGTAGCCGAGCACTTTGCGGCCGAGCGCGCCAGCCCAAAGGCGTCGCCCCTTGGATGATTCGACGCCGTGTTGCGCACCGAGCGGCGCGTCAGCCACGAGGGCATGGTTCTCGGTGGGCGGCAGCCTGCACAGCGTGCCCGACGGCCATCGGCTGTCAAGATGCGCAATTCGGCATCCGCGTGGATGGCCGAACTGAGGACGCAGGCAGGCGTGCCATGCGCGCGCGCCAGGCGCGCTGCGGTCCTCGGGTGACCATGATCAAGCCGGTGAAAGGCCTTCCGAGAACCCCCGGCGCGAAGCGTCGTGCCCGACGTGCAGATTACAGCAGTGGCTCGCCACCCGGGCTTGCGAGCCTGCCCGTGGGCCTAATGGCCTCTGGTTGAAGGGCATGTACCTCGACAGGACAGCGGCTCACTCGCTCAGTCGGTGACCATTCCACGGCCGGAGCCGCGTGGGTCCGACACCGCCTTTGGCGTGCTGTTGGTGATCTGAATAGCTTGTACGTCGGTGTCAAACCAGTTCGTCGTCACTTTATATCCGCGCGAAACAAGCTCGGCCTTGAGTGCATCCGGAATTGGCGAGTAGGGCTCACCTTCGATCACGCCGCCTTGCGGCAGCTGGTGATGGAAGCGCCGGTTGCCAACCGCTTGCTCGATGTCCATCCCGTAGTCATACACGTCGGTCAGCACCTGGTAGATCGCCGTGAAAATGCGCGACCCGCCTGGCGTGCCGATGACCGTAACGGGCTTTCCGTCCTTCAGCACGATGGTCGGCGACATCGATGACAAGGGCCGCTTGCCAGGGGTGACCTCGTTGGCCGTTCCGCCGATGACGCCGAGAGAGTTGGGCTGTCCGGGGACCGTCGCAAAGTCATCCATCTCGTCATTCAGCGCGAAGCCCGCACCGCGCACGATGACACCGCTGCCGTAGGGATTGTTCAGTGTGTACGTGTTGGACACTGCATTGCCCCACTTGTCGACGATCGAATAGTGCGTGGTATGCATTTTCGGCCTGCCGGGCTGTACGTCAGCGGTCGGTGTGATCGCAGTCGGATTGACCTCAGCGGCGCGCGCGGCGATGTAGGCAGGGTCCAACAGGCCTGCAACGGGGACGTTGACGAAGTCGGGATCACCCAGGAAGGTGGCCCGATCGGCGAAGACGCGCTTCATCATCTCGGCATTGAGGTGGATGTACTGCGCGCTGTTGAGGGCGACCCCCGAGAACTGAGTGTTCGCGAGCACCGCCTTCATGCCCAGCAACTGCGCCAACGCGATGCCGCCCGAGCTGGGGGGTGGCGCACTCAGCACCGTCATGCCGTTCCACTGGAACGTGATTGGATCTCGCCAGACCGGTTTGTAGGCTGCCAAGTCGGATTTGGTAACGACACCCCTGCCGCCGTCCTGCGTCATCGCCGCCACCAGCAGGTCGGCCGTGCGACCTTTATAGAACTCATCCGCGCCGCCCAAGGCAATGCGCTCGAGCGTCGCAGCGAGTTCGGGTTGCTTGAACGTCACGCCCGCGACCATGCGACCAAAGTATTCAGTCAGGTTGGCTGGGTACGGCGTACCTGAGAAATTTTCGAGCATGAACTCGCGCCAGCCGATAGAGGTCTTGGAGGGAAGGTGACCAGCACGTGCGATCGCGATCGCGGGCTCGATCACCTGCGACCACGTCAGCTTGCCGAACCTCTGGTGTGCCGCCTGCATGCCGGCCACCGTTCCCGGCACGCCGACGGCCTGTGCACCCCAGACGCTACTGTTGGGATCCTGAAGGCCTTTGGCATCCTTGAACTGCAGGTAAAAGCTCGACGTCGCAGCAGCTGGTGCGGTTTCGCGATAGTCCAGAAAGTAGGGCTTTCCATCCATGTAGATCGTCATGAAGCCGCCGCCGCCGATGTTTCCGGCTTCCGGATAGGTCACTGCAAGCGTGAACGCCGTGGCCACCGCGGCATCGATTGCATTGCCTCCGGCGCCGAGGATCTGTTTGGCCACTTGTGCGCTGTACTCGTCGGCCGTCGCAACGGCGCCCTTGGTCAATGCGGCGCTGCCATTGATGCTGTCGCCCCCACCACCGCAGGCCACCAGTGTCGCGATCGGAATGGCAAGCATTGCAGTCATCAAGGTTCTTCGCCGGGTTGATGCAATTCTCACGTCGGTCGCAACTTGATTTCTTTTCCTGGACATGATTCACCTATGTCGATGATTGTTTGCGGGGAATCACTCGGTGCAGGGTTTGACCGATTGCTCCGGCGCAGTTTGTGTGGCAACACTGGTTGCCGAGGGGCCGCGGTGGAAAAACTGTTAACGTTGTAGAGGGTGCCTCTATTCGGAAGCGGCCAGCAATGCTAAGGCCAGGCAAGCGAAAGTAAATAACGCTATTTCATGCTTGTGAGCGCCATTTTTCCTTATGGTCGTTCAATCGATTTATTTGATGCCTAGCAAGAAAATATATTGTTTTTCAGCTTCGGTGCAATTGCCTAGAGTGGCGCCATTCCACCTCACCTGAAGGACACACGATGACTTCCGACACCGTTCGAATCCCCTTTCATCTGGCCTTTCCGGTCCGCGACATTGCCGAGGCGCGCGCGTTTTACGGCGAACTGCTGGGTTGCCCGGAAGGCCGCAGTGCACCGGAATGGGTCGACTTTGACTTCTACGGCCATCAGATCGTTGCCCACCTGGCCCCCGACGAATGCGGTCATCGCAAGAGCAGCGCCGTCGATGGCCACGACGTCCCGGTGCGTCACTTCGGCGCCATCGTGCCCATGGACAAGTGGCAGGTGATGGCCGACAAGCTGGTTGAACGCAAAACCGAGTTCGTCATCGAGCCATACGTTCGCTTCAAGGGCGAGGTCGGCGAGCAGGCCACGATGTTCTTCCTGGATCCGTCGGGCAACGCGATCGAAATGAAGTCGTTCGCCAACCTCGATTCGCTGTTCGCAAAGTAAGGCGCGCCATGAAGACACTACATCTCCGCGCGAACGTCATCGCCAGCGCCTTGTTGCTGGCCGCGGGCACGGCGGCTGCACAGACCGACACGCTGAAGAAGATCAAGGATTCAGGGGCGATCACGCTCGGCGTGCGAGACGCATCGGGCGCTATGTCTTTCACTTTGGGGCCGGGGAAATACACGGGCTTCCACGTGGACGTCTGCGATCGCATCGTCGCAGACATCAAGAAGGCCGTACAGCTGGATAAGCTGACCGTGAACTATCAGCTGGTCACGCCGCAGAACCGCATTCCCCTGGTCCAGAACGGGACCGTGGACATGGAGTGCGGAACGACCACTAACAACCTGGCGCGCCAGAAGGACGTGGCGTTCGCGCCCACCTTGTACGTCGAAGGCGTGCGGGTCGCGGTGAAGTCGAATTCCAGTATCGCGGCGCCGGCTCAACTTTCCGGCAAGACCGTCGCGGCCACCGGTGGGAGCACGTCTGTGCAGGTGCTGCGCAAGTTGCAGCGCGATGGCGTGAACGACGTGCGTGAGCTTCTGGCCAAGGACAACAGCGAAGGCTTCCTGTTGCTGGAATCAGGCCGCGCTGATGCCTTCACGGCGGACGGCCAAATACTGGCGACGCTGATCTCCAAGAGCAGGGAGCCGAGCCAGTACAAGCTGCTCGACCAGGTGCTGAGCGTGGAGCCCATAGCGATCATGATCCCCAAGGGCGATCCGGCGCTCAAGAAACTCGTGGACGAGAGCGTGATCGCATTGGCCAAGAGCGGCGAGGCGGCGAAGCTCTACGACAAGTGGTTTATCCAGCCAATTCCGCCGCAGAACCTCAAGGTGGGACTGCCTGCCAATGAGTTGACCAAAGCAGCCTGGGCCGGTCCAACTGACAAGCCGATGGAAGCGTACGGAGCGCGGTGACAACCATGAGCGCCCTGGATCCGCCCGACGGCAGATCTGGGGCGCCGGCACTGCTTTTTTGGTCCTACCGATGATGGCTCACGAGTCGGCTTGAACTTGAAGCCGTGCTGTCGTGGACGCATGACCTGGCGGCGCCGAATGAGGCAAGGGGCACGTTCCCTCATGGGAGGTCATTGATCCGGCGGCTGCTTCGGTCGATGCCTCAGCCGCATTTCGAAGGCATTGTGCAAAATGCGCAATGATGGCTGGAGTCGATGTCGGCTTGCGCTGCAGCAGACCAATCTCACGATAGAACGTCGACTCTCCCAGGGAGATAATTCGGACTTGCTCAGGCAGTGGAGAATGCGCTTCGACCAGCGGCAGGAGCGCGACTCCCATGCCCTTGGCTGCCAGATGAATCAATCCAGAAATCTCGTCGATTTCCACCGAGTCTCTGACCGTGATGCCTTCGCGGCGCAGGAACTGCTCCACCATCCGTCCTCCAAAGGACACTCGCTCATAGCGCAGGAATGGTTGTTCCTGCAGCAGTGCGCGCCAGTCCTGGCCTGGCAGGCTTGCGGGTGCTACCAACACGAAGGGCTCGTGCATCAGCGCCTGCCATGTCAGATCCGACAGGACGCCGAACGGGGGGCGGATGATTAGTGCGGCGTCGACTCTGCCGGCGTCGAGATCGTCTATCAGCCGCATCGATACCCCGGGAAGGACATGCGCACGCACCAGCGGAAATCCTTCTCTGAGCTTCTGGAGTGCGCGCGCAAGCAGCGTGGACTGTACCGAAGCGATGGCGCCGACGCGCAGCAGGACGCCATCGGAGAGGTTGTTGGGCACGTCGCCCAGCTTGGCGTAGAGCGCACAGATTTCCTCAGCTCTCTGCAATATGGTTTCCCCAGCGGCATTCAAAATGGCCGAGCGGCCGGTCCGGTCGAAGAGCTTGAAACCCAGGCTGTCCTCAAGCCGTTTGATCTGGCTGCTGACGGCTGACTGCGTCAGACCAATAGCGTCGCCGGCTGCAGCAAACGAGCCGCGCCGACATACAGCAATGAACGTTCTGAGTTCGCTGATCATGTTGCAAAGAAGTCAAAGCTTGGTTGGGGGGTTCCAATGAACGTCATGTCCGATCTTGACATTCAAACGTCGGTCAGTCCAGCGGGGCGCGACTGCCGCAGCACGTTTGTCGACTCCTGCACATGCCGGTGTGCCGGCTGCGAAATAGGCCGGAGCCCAGCGAAGTAATGGATACCACCAGCTTGCCCTGTACCTCCGCCGACGATCGGTTGAACCGCCCCGGGTTTCGAGGAGGCTCCAATCTTCGAGAGGATGGAGCCATGAAGAAGTCAGTGAAGTTCGCGAGGGGCTGACCACGGGTAATGCCCAGCGCATCAAGGAACTCGAACGCGAGAACCGCGAGCTGCGCAAGGCCAACGACATCCTCAAGTTGGCCAGCGCGTTTTTCGCCCATCGGGCTACCGCTGCTTCGCATCCCGTCAGCCACCCAGTCCGGCGCTCCATCCGGTCCATCACCAGACTTCCAGGGAAATCAACGACATGACAGGACGCTTCGATCAGGAAGCGTCCGGCCGTCGGTTCCGAAGAGGCGCCGATGGTTCGAACCGGTGGTCAATCCGGTGCGGGCGCGGAGCTGTCCGGGAGGCGCTCTTCCGGATCGATCTGGCGGGGCAGCTGCCGCGCTGTTCAGGATCACTTGCGCGAGCGGAACCTGGCCAGCTCGGCGTAGAACGACTTCACGAAGTCGGGACCGATCGCCTCGGCGCCCTTGTCGATCACTGGCTGCACCGACGCCCTGATCTTGTCCAGCTCCGCCACTGGCATCTCGGTCACCGCCATGCCCTTGGCCTTGAGCTCGGCAACGACTTCGGCGGCCTGGCGCAACTCCTCCTTGCGCTGGAAGGTGCGCGTTTCCTCGGCCACCTTCTGCACCGTCGACTGCTGCTCCGGCGTCAGGCTCGACCACCACTTCTTCGACGCCACCAGCGCCACCGGCGTGTACACGTGGTTGGTGATCGTCAGGTGCTTCTGAACCTCGTACATCTTGTTGGCGTACATGTCGACCACCGGGTGCTCGTAGCCGTCGAGGGCCTTGATCTCGAGCGCGGGATAGACCTCGGTGAAGGCCATCGGCACCGCGTTCATGCCCATCGCGTTGAAGCTGGCGAGGGCCATCGGGCTCTGCATCACGCGCACCTTCAGGCCCTTCATGTCGGCCATGGCATTGAGCGGGCGCTTGCTGTTGGACATGTTGCGAAACGCGCCGCCGGCCCAGGTCAGCCCCTGCAGGTTCATGTCCGACAGGCTGTCGAGCATCTTGCGGCCGACGGCACCGTCGAGCACATGCGCCGCTTCGGCGTCGGTACCGAACAGGAACGGAAAGTCGAAGATCTGCAGTTCCTTTTTGCGCGCGGCAATCGGCGACAGCGCACCGAGGTAGAGGTCCTGCACGCCGCTCTGGGTGGCGATCAGCATCTTCTCTTCCGAGCCGAGCTGGGCGTTGCCGTAGACGTCGACCGCGACCTTGCCGCCGGTCGCCTTCTCGACATTGGCCGCGAACTGCTTCATCGCGATGGCACGCGGATGCGAGTCGGCGAACGAGTGGCCCAGCTTGGCGCGCTTGACGTCCTGCGCCGCAACCAGCGGGGCGCAGGCGATCATCGCGATGGCGGTCAACGCACGGGTCGCGGTTCGGCGGTTGATGGTCTTCATGGTCTGCTCCTTGGGTGGTCAGTTGCCTGCTGCCAGGCGGATCGGTCGCCGCCGGATCGGCGGCGGCTCGAGGAAGGGCCCGGACGGGTCCGATTTGCAGGGCGCACAGGCTGCCGAGTGGCAAATCGTGGTCGTGGCGGGAGTGGGGCTTCGCTTCAGCTCACGCGCGGCATCGCTGCAAGTTCGGCGCGCGTGGGCAGGCCGTCGCAATCGCCCGGAAATTGCACCACGCGAGCGCCAATCGCATTGCCGCGTGCCGCCGCGGCGGCGAGCGACTCGCCTTCGAGCAGCGCCGAGATCACGCCGACGGCGAAGCCGTCGCCTGCGCCGACGGTATCGACAACGCGGTCGACCGTCACGCCCTTGGCATGGCCACGGCCCGTGGCGTCGGCGTGGTACGCGCCCGCTTCGCCGAGCTTGACCACCACCGCGCGTGCGCCGCGCGACAGGTAGAAATCGGCAATCTGATCGATGCTGTCACAGCCGGTCAGCAGCCGTCCCTCCTCGAGGCCCGGCAGCACCCAGTCCGCGAGCGCGGCGAGCCGGTTCAGGCAATCGATCATTTCGTTCCGCGAGGGCCAGAGCGAAGGCCGCAGGTTCGGATCGAAGGAGACGGTGCAGCCGGCTGCACGCGCGGCAGCGGCCAGTTCGAATACCAGCTCACGCGTGGTGGGCGATATTGCGACGAAGATGCCGGTCAGGTGCAGGTGCCGCGCATCGGCGAGCCAGGCCGGCGACAGATCGGCTGCACCGAGCCGGCTGGCGGCCGAGCCGCGGCGGAAATATTCGATCTGCGGATCGCTGCCGTCGCTGCTGCGCGACTTCAGCATGAAGCCGGTCGGGTGCTGCGGATCGGTGCCGACGCGGCTGCGATCGACCCCTTCGCGGTCGAGCGCGGCGAGCAGGTGGCGGCCGAACGAATCGGCACCGACCCGGCTGATGTAGCCGCTGCGCAGGCCCAGCCGTGCCAGCCCGATCGCGACGTTCAGTTCCGCGCCGGCGGTCATGCGGATGAAATCAGCCACGCTGTCGAGCGGCCCCGACTCGCGCGCCGCGAACAGCGCCATCGGCTCGCCGATCGTGACGACGTCGTGTGTCATTCGAAGCTCAGCAGGACCTTCATCGCCTGCGTGCGGTCGGCAGCGAGCGCGAAGGCGCGGCCGGCGTCGCGGTACGGCAGCGTTGCCGAGATCAGCGGCTTCAGGTCGACCAGCTGCTGGTTGATCAGATTCACTGCGACGCCGAATTCCTCATGGAAGCGGAACGCGCCGCGCAGGTCGAACTCCTTGGCGACGACCGTGTTGAAGGGCAGCGTCAGTTCGGATGCGGACAGCCCGAGCTGCACCACGATGCCGCGCGGGCGCACCACATCGAACGCCGCGCGCAGCGCACGCTCGTTGCCACTGGCTTCGAACAGCACGTCGAACTGGCCCTTGTCGGCGGCATAGCGCGTCAGCGCGTCCGCTTCGGTCGCCACGTTGATCGTGCAGTCGGCGCCCACCTTGGCAACCTTGCGCAGCGGCTGGTCGACGAGGTCGGTGGCGACGATGTGCGTCGCGCCGGCGCGGCGCGCTGCGATCACGACCATCGCGCCGATCGGGCCGCAGCCGGTCACCAGCACCGTCTTGCCGAGCAGCGGTCCGGCGCGATTCACCGCATGCAGCGCCACGGCGAGCGGTTCGGCCATGGCGCCCTCGGCGTCGGAGACGGGGTCGGCGAGCACGAACGCCTGGCTCGAATCGATCACGATCTGCTGCCGGAAGGCGCCCTGCACATGCGGCATGCGCATCGCGCTGCCGTAGTAGCGCATGTCCAGGCAGTGGTTCTGCAGGCCCAGCTGGCAGAAGCGGCAGGCGCCGCAGGGGCGGCTCGGATTGACGGCGACTCGGGTGCCGGCAGCCAGCCCGGTGACGCCGTCACCGACGGCTTCGATCATGCCGGCCACCTCGTGCCCGAGCACCATCGGCTGCTGGATCCGGATCGTTCCGAAGCCGCCGTGCTGGTAGTAGTGCAGATCCGAGCCGCAGATGCCGCCGGTGCGCACGCGCACGCGGACCTGCCCGGATTCGACCGGCGGGGTGGGGATGTCTTCGACCCGCAGGTCGCCGGGTGCGTGGATGACGAGTGCGTCCATGTTCAGGTTCGATGGGATGGGAGGGAAGGGCGTCGGGTCGGGTGGCGTTCAGCGCGTCATCAGCTCGAGCGGCCACATCACGATCTGCGGGAAGACGACGAGCAGCAGCATCACGATCGACTGCGCCACCATGAAAGGCATCACGCCGCGGATCGCTCCGCTCATCGGGATCTTGGCCACGCCGCAGACCACGTTGAGCACCGTGCCGACCGGCGGCGTGACCAGTCCGATCGCGTTGTTCATGATGAACAGCACGCCGAAGTAGACCGGGTCGATGCCCGCCTGCTTGAGCACCGGCATCAGCACCGGCGTCAGGATCAGCACCGTCGGCGTGAAGTCGAGCGCCGTGCCGACCACCAGCACCAGCAGCATCAACACGAAGGTGAGCAGCATCTTGTTGCCCATCAGCGGCTGCACCAGTTCGGCCAGCATCTGCGGGATGTTGGCGGTGGTGATCAGCCAGGCCGAGACGCCGGCAGCCGAGACCAGGAACATCACGATCGCAGTGGTCTCGGCGGCGCGATAGAACAGGTGGAACAGACGCGCCACCTTGATCTCGCGGTAGACCACCATGCCGACGAAGAGCGAATACACCGCGGCGATCACCGCCGCCTCGGTCGGCGTGAAGATGCCGAACTTCAGGCCGCCGATGATGACGATCGGCAGCACCAGCGCCCACAGGGCTTCGCGGGTGGCCTTGATGCGCTCTGCGGTGCTGCGCCGCGGCTCGCCCTGGATCTGGTCCTTGCCGATCGACCAGCGCCAGGCGAGCATGATCGCCAGGCCCATCAGGATGCCCGGCACGATGCCGGCGATGAACAGCTTCGTGATCGAAACCCCGCCGGTGACGCCGAACAGGATCATCGCGATCGACGGCGGAATCACCGGCGCGATGATGCCGCCGCAGGCGATCAGCCCGCACGATCGGTTCACGTCGTAGCCGGCATTGCGCATCATCGGCACCAGCACCGCGGCCAGCGCGGCGGTGTCGGCAACGGCCGAGCCGGAGAGCGACGCCATGATGACCGCCGCCGCCACCGCCACGTAGCCGAGCCCGCCGCGAATGTGGCCGATCCACGCCATCGCCATCGTGATGATCCGTCGCGTCATCCCGCCGGCGTTCATGAATTCACCGGCCAGCATGAAGAACGGAACCGCCAGCAGCGGAAAGCTGTTCGCGCCGTCCCACATGTTCTGGATCACGATCTGCGGATCGGTCACGCCCATGTAGAACATCATGGCCAGGCCGCAGCCGATCAGCGCGAATGCGACCGGCATGCCCAGCGCCATCAGGCCGAGCAGCGAGGTGATGAAGACGAGGATGATCACGGCCGGGTTCCTCCGGTGCCTGGTTGTCGTGCGGTCTGTTCGTTGATCTCGCGCTCGGCTTCGTGCGCGTCGTCGATGCCCTCCTCATGCACGTCGATCAGTTCGTGATCGCCCACCGTGCCGGCGAACAGGCGGATCAGGTTGGAGGCGCAGATGAGGCCGATGCCGCCGCCGGTGAGATAGCTGACGCCGAAGACCCACAGCATGCTCAGCTGCGCCACCGGCGACGCATTGCCGGCGATGATCTCGTGCTGCAGCCAGGTGCCATAGACGATGTAGCCGCAGCACACCAGCATGATGGCCTGGCTGATGCCCCAGCAGACCTTGCGGCCGAGCGCGCGGCAGTGCCTGTACCACCAGGTCGACGCCGAGGTGGGCGCGCCGGCGCATGCCGACGATCGCACCGAGGAAGGTCATCCAGACGAACGCGAAGCGCGGGATCTCCTCCGACAGGTCGATGCCGGTGTTGAAGAACAGCCGCAGCACGACGTTGCCGAACACCATCACCAGCATCACGGCGAGGCACAGCACCATCACGATCTCGAGCGCGCGGGTCAGCGCGTCGGCGAGCGATTTCAGCAGGTTTCCCATCGGGCGGCTCCGGTAGACAGGCAGGAGAGAACCGGGGCAGTTCAGCCGCCCCGGTGCCGGTGCGGCGGGGCTTACTTGGCGGCGCGCGCCTTGGCGATCTCGGCGTAGAAGCCGGAGACGAACTCCTCGCCGATCACGGGCGAGAACTTCGCCACCACCGGCTTGACCTTCTCCTGGATGCGCGCCAGTTCAGCCGGGCTGATCGTGTTGACGGTCACCCCGGCGGCCTTGAACTTGCCGACCACATCGACATTGCCTTCGTCGAGCAGCTTGCGCTGCAGCAGGCCGGCCTCGACCGCGGCCTTCTGCACGCCTTCCTTGTCCGCCGGGGACAGCGTGTCCCAGAACTTCTTCGATGCAACCAGCGCGACCGGCGTATAGACGTGGTTGGTCACCGAGATGAACTTTTGCACTTCCTGCATCTTGTTGGCGTACATGTGCAGCAACGGGTTTTCCTGGCCGTCGAGCGCCTTGATCTCGAGCGCCGGGAAGACCTCGGCGAAGGCCATCGGAACCGCATTCGCGCCGATCGTCTTCCAGGTCTCGAGTGCCACCGGATTGGCCATCACGCGCACCTTCAGCCCGTTCACGTCCTCGAGCTTGCCGATGCTGCGCTTGCTGTTGGACAGGTTGCGGAAGCCCATGCCGGTCCAGGTCAGGCCGACCAGGCCGGCCGGCTCGATCTTCTCGAAGATCTTCTTCGACGACGGGCCGTCCAGCAGCGCATAGACCTCGCGCTCGTTCTGGAACATGAACGGCAGGTCCCAGATCTGCACTTCCTTCACGCGCGACGACAGCGGCGCCAGCGTGCCGATGAAGAACTCCTGCGTGCCGGCCTGCACCGCCTGCAGCTGCTTCTCGTCGCTGCCGAGCGTGGCGCTGTGGTGCGGCTGGATCTTGACGTTGCCCTTGGTGTAGGTCGACGCCAGTTCGACGAACTTGTTGATCGCCATCGCCTGCGGATGCGATTCGGGCATCGCGTGTCCGACCTTGGCCTTGATCTCGGCCTGGGCCGCGGTCGAGCCGAGCGAGAGGACAGCCAGCGCCGCGAGTGCGACGCGGCGGGTGAAGAAGGTGCGGTGGGTGTGGATCATGGGATGTCTCCTTGCAGGATGTTTTGCGAGGCAGGTTCGGCCGCTCGAGCCGGCAACGGAAGCGACGGATGGGATGCGGGTGCTCAGGGGGTCTGCAGGCTGCCGTCAATCAGCCGGGTCTGGGTCCAGGTCGTCACCGCGCTGTCGCACGGATACTTGGCGGCCTCGCGTTCGTCGATGTCGACGCCGAGGCCCGGGCGGTCGTTGGCATAGACATAGCCGCGGCGGAATTCAGGCAGGCCGGGAAAGACGTCGAGCAGTGCGGCGCGCGGGCCCTTGAGCTGCTGGATCACGAAGTTCGGTGGCTCGGTGCCCGACCATTCCTGCACGCCGAAATTGCGCGAAGCGAGATCGATGTGGATGTTGGCGGCGTGCGCCAGCGGCGACATGTCGCCCGGCCCGTGCCAGGCGGTGCGCACGCCGTACTGCTCGGCGAAGATCTGCAGCTTGCGTCCCGGCGTGATGCCGCCGATCTGGCTCAGGTGGACCCGGATGAAGTCGATCAGCTGCTCGGCGATGATCGTCTTCCACTCGAACGGGTGATTGAACAGTTCGCCCTGCGCGAGCGGGATGTTGGTCTTCTCGCGCAGCTGCCGGATCCAGGCTCCTTCCTCGAGCGCGATCGCATCCTCGAGGAAGAACAGGTCGAACGACTCGAGCTCGCACGCAAAGCGGATCGCGTCGATCGGCTTGAGGCGCTCGTGCACGTCGTGGCACAGCGAGACGTCGAAGCCGACCTTGCTGCGGATCGTCTCGAACATCTTGATCGTCTCGCGCATGTACTTGCGCTGGTCGAGGTAGATGCCGTGCCCGGCACCTTCGGGTGCGTTGGACGGCGCCTGCAGGTAGCCTGCGCCGCCGTAGCCGCCGCTCTGGCAGCGCACGTGGGTGATGCCCTGCTCGCGGTAGCGCTCGATGTTGTCGCACAGCTCGGCCACGTCGCGGCCGTCGGCGTGGCGGTAGATCGGCACGCCCTCGCGGCACTTGCCGCCGAACAGCTGGTACAGCGGCATGTTGGCCAGCTTGCCCTTGATGTCCCACAGCGCCATGTCGACACCCGAGATCGCGTTGTTCTCGATCGGACCGTTGCGCCAGTAGGCGTTCTGGTGCATCAGCTGCCACAGCTCCTCGATCGCCTGCGCGTTGCGCCCGATCAGCAGCGGCCGCAGGTATTCGCGAACCAGGCATTCGACCGCCAGGTGCCGGTAGGCGAAGGTGGCGCAGCCGAGTCCGTACAGGCCGGGCTGGTTGGTCTCGACCTTGACGACGATCAGGTTGATGCCCTCGGGGGCGGTCAGGATGACCTTGACGTCGGTAATCAGCGTGGACATGGCGGTGTGGCCTGAAGCGGGAGTCGGTGGGTCAGCCGTTCACAGCACCGACAGCCAGCCGCCGTCGACATAGATGATCTGGCCGTTGACATAGTTGGACGCGGCCGAGGCGAGGAAGATCGCTGCGCCGACGAGCTCTTCCGGCTTGCCCCAGCGCTGCGCCGGGTTGCTCGCCTTGACCCAGGCGTCAAACTGCGGATCGAGGACGAGGGCCTGGTTCATGTCGGTCAGGATGTAGCCCGGACCAATCGAATTGGCCTGGATGTCGAAGCGCGCCCATTCGGCCGCCATCGCGCGCGACAGCAGCTTGATGCCGCCCTTGGCGACGGTGTACGGCGCGACGGTGGCGCGCGCGGCCTCGCTGGTCAGCGAGCCGATGTTGATGATCTTGCCGCCGCGCTGGCGATCGATCATGCGGCGCGCCGCCTGCTTGCCGACCAGGAAGGCTGCTGTCAGGTTGGTGTCCATCACCCGCTGCCAGTCGGCCAGTGCAAGCTCGAGCATCGGCTGGCGGTGTTGTATCCCGGCGTTGTTGATCAGGATGTCGATCTCCAGGCCCTGTTCGTCGAGCCGCTCGAACAAGGCAGCCACCGAGGCTTCGTCGGCGACGTCGCATGCCGCACCGACGGCGTCGATTCCCGAGGCCTTCAGGCCGGCAACCGCTTCGTCCACCACGGACTGCTGGCGGCTGTTGACGACGATGCGCGCGCCGGCCTCGCCCAGACCGTGGGCCAGCGAGAGTCCGATGCCTCGGCTCGAGCCGGTGATCAGAGCGGTACGGCCAGTCAGGTCGAACAAGGAAGTACTCATGAAAGTTGGCTCCTCCAAACGTATGACGTATGATCTATTGAGAGGGGTATTTGCGGCATCGGTGGAAACCCGAAGTGGAAGAAACGTACAGCGAAATTCGGATCAAATGGATCCGGCCTGCTGGCTGTGAAAGGTCATACCTGATATAACAGGACATGAGCTCGCGAGACTTGGCCACCAAAGGCACGTTCCAGGAACAGGTACTGCATCGGCTCGGGCGCGACATCGCCGCGGGCCGGTTCCGCGCCGGGCAAGTGCTGCCACCGGAGGGCGAGTTGTGCGAGCGCTTCGGCTACAGCCGCATCGTGATCCGTGAGGCGATCAAGTCCCTTGCCGCAAAGGGGATGCTCGAAGTCAAGCGGCGCATCGGCACGCTGGTGCTCGATACCTCACGCTGGAATCTGTTCGATCCGGATGTCATCGCCTGGCGTGCGGACTCCGAGACCGAGGATCCGGTGATGTCGCGTGATCTGGAGGAACTGCGCCGCATCGTCGAGCCGGCGGCGGTGCGGCTCGCCGCGCAGCACGCGAGCCTCGACGACCGCAAGGCGCTGCGCGCCGCCTACATGGCCATGGAACGGGCAGTGGCCGGCAAGGGCGACTACGTGGCGGCGGACCTGACCTTCCATGCCGTCATCCTTCATGCCTGCGGCAATCAGTTCTTGCGCCAGATGCAGCAGGCAATGTCGGCTATCCTGCGCTCGCGCTTTCGGGTCATCTCCGCCAAACCGGGCGGGCCGGCGTTTTCGCTGCCGATGCACGAGGCGATCTGCGTCGCGATCGAGCAGCAGGATCCGGCCGCAGCCGAACGTGCCGCGCTTGCGCTGATCGATCAGGCCGAGTCCGACATGCGGGATCTGCAGCAGCCGGCCGGCGCTGCGGTACGGGCGCCGAACGCTCGGCAACGTGTCGTGCGACAGCCGGCACGACACGGCGTGAACTGAGGTGCGGAGAAGTTCACTGTGCGAACGCTGGATGCATGCGTGTCAGACGCACGAGCGCGACCGATGTGCTGACGAACGGTCTGATCGGGCGGGCAATCGATGCTCGGAGCAAGCCGTGAGGACGCGCCGGTCGACCGCCCGTTCGAAGGCGACTGCCAGCGCCTCGGAAGTGACGAAGATCGATTGAGCCGATCGGCTGGGGTCCTCGATCCAGCTGAGCAGTGACGAGCTGGCGACGACGCGATCCGCGGCCTGACGGTGGTGCCAAGACTGGCAGACGCGAACCGCAATGCGATAGAGGGGGATCGCCTTGCAGTCAGAGGGCTGTCAATCCGCGTCTGGCAGCCGCAGAATCGGGTGGTCGCGGTCTCATGGCGGCCCATCACGGCCGGGGGAGCAGGCACGGGAACAGCAGCACGTTCGTCTGATACTGCTCCAATGGATCAAGCACCTACGCCGCCACGCAGAGTCCCATCAGCCACCCCGATCAAACCGCCTGACGGCCCTTCCGCGCATGATGAAGGGCCGTTTGCCATTCTGGCGAGTCGAGCTTGCAGGCCTCACTCCAACCCGCAGCACCCGTGCCGCGCCGGCAGAACGCCAGCCTGCCCGTCTGACCGCCCACCCCGCCTCGACCGGCATCGCGATGCTGCTCATCGTGCCGCGGTGCAAGGGACCGGGAACCGCGTAGCGCCGCTGCCGCCGGGCAAGGCTACGCGGCGAGTGCAAGCAGCGACCGTGCCTCGGCGGCCGTGGCCGGGCGGCGTCCGTACTCTGGCATCGCGCCCACGACCTGGCGCACCAGTGCCGCATTCGACGGTGCCAGCGTGTGGCGGTCCAGCCGCACGTTGTCTTCCATGCCGGTGCGGACATGGCCGCCGAGTTCCATCGACCAGCGCGCAACGGTCAGCGCGTCCCGACCGATGCCTGCGCCGGTGAAGGTGGCGCGCGGTGAGAGCCGCTGCAGCGTCTCGACATAGAACTCGAAGACGCGCCGGTCGACCGGCATGGCATTGCGCACACCCATCACGAACTGGACATGCAGCGGCGCCACGATGCGGCCATCCGCTTCCATCGCCGCAGCCTGGAAGATCATCGAGAGATCGAACGCCTCGACCTCGGGCTTGATGCCGTGCTGCCGCATTTCGGCGGCGAGCCAGTCGACGAGCTCCGGGCTGTTGTCGTAGACCCGATTCGGGAAGTTGACCGATCCGGTTGCGAGCGAGGCCATGTCGGGCCGCAGGCTCAGGTGGGCGCCTCGTTCGCGGCCCGCGCCGGACCGGCCGCCGGTGGAAAACTGCACGATCAGGCCGGGGCAGAACTTGCGCAGCCCTTCCAGGACGCGCCCGAACCGCTCCGGTGACGAGGACGCCGATCCGTCGTCGCTGCGCACATGCAGGTGCACCAGCGTCGCGCCGGCCTCGAAGGCTTCGTGCGTGGATTCGATCTGCTCGTCGGGTGTGATCGGGACGGCAGGGTTGTCCGCCTTCTTCGGCAGCGAGCCGGTGATGGCGCAGGTGATGATGCAGGGGGTCGCGGTCATGGTGTGGTTCAGGTTCAGATTTGGGCGGATCGATTCCCGGCGTGTTGTCATGGCGCCGGACAGCTGTGCATCACCGCCGCGCTGTTGCGCAGGCGGGGCAAGGTCGAGCGGAAGCAGTGAATTCGGTCAGTCGGCGCGAATCCCGCGTGCCTGGATGATCGTTCCCCATTTCGCCATCTCGGCGTCGAGGTGGCTCGCGAGCGCATCGGGGCTGCTGCCGATCGGCTCGGCGCCGATCGCCGCGAAGCGCGCCTTGACCTCCGGCACCTGCATCGCGTCGATGATCGCCGCGTTCATCTTGGCGACGATCGGCTTCGGCGTCCCGGCGGGCATGTAGACGGCAAACCAGGGCGCCAGCTCGTAGCCGGTCAGCCCGGCCTCGGCGACGGTCGGAACGTCCGGCAGCGCCGAGGAGCGCCTGGCGGTGGTCACCGCGATCGGCCGCAGCTTGCCCGATCGGATGTGCGGCGACGCGGAGGTGATGCTGTCGAACATGTAGTCCACCTGGCCACCGATCAGGTCGGCCACCGCCGGGCCGCTGCCCTTGTACGGGATGTGCAGCATGTCGATGCCGGCCATCGAGGCGAACAGTTCGCCGGCAAGATGGATCGACGTGCCGTTGCCGGCCGACGCATAGGTCGCCTTGCCGGGCGCAGCCTTCGCTGCGGTGATCACGTCGGCGACGGTCTCCGCCTTCGAGTTCGCTGCATGGGTGACGAGGACGTTGGGAACGACGGCGACCAGCGCCACCGGCGTGAAATTCCTGACCGGGTCGTAACTCAGCTTGCTGTACAGGAACTTGTTCACCGCCATGCCGTTGGCGACGATCAGCATCGTGTAGCCGTCCGGCGCCGCCTTGGCGACCGCGTCTGCTCCGATGTTGCCGCCCGCGCCCGGCCGGTTCTCGATCACGAAGGTCTGGCCGATCTGGCGGCCCATGTGCTCGCCGAGCGTGCGCGCGATCACGTCCATGGCGCCGGCCGGCGGGAAGGGAACGATCCACTTGATCGGCTTGCTCGGATAGCTGTCCGGCTGCGCAATCGAGGGGCCGCTTGCGAACACCCAGAGCGCCGCGGCGGCGGCGAGCAGGAACGGCGAGGGATGTTGCGGGTCATCGTGTGGCTCCAGGTACGGGCACGAAAATAGTCGGCAGGGTGCTCGCGAGACTCAAGACAAACCCTGAAGGAAGGTGGTCAGCAAGGCGCCGAATTGCGCCGGGCTTTCCACCGCGCTCAGGTGTGCGCCCTCGATCGTGACCAGGCGCGCGCCGGGGACGGCGGCGGCGATCTCCTGCGACATTGCGATCGGAGTGGCCTCGTCGCGGGTGCCGGCGATCACCAGGGCAGGGGTGCGGATGCGGTGATTGCTCGCGAGAAAGTCGATGCCGGCCACGGCCTGGCAGCTTGCGATGTAACCCTGTCGATTTGTGTTGACAAGGGTCCGGTGCAGCCGCCGGGCGGCTGCTGCCCCGTCTGGGCGTCTGCACGAACCCCGGGGTCAGCCAGCGGGCTACGGCGCCGCCTGCGATGGCCTCGATCCCCTGCGCCTGGACCCGCTCGACGCGCGCCAGCCACGGCGTCTGGTCCGCATAGTGCGCCGACGAGTTCGCAATCGTCACGCTGGCCAGCAATTCCGGATGGCGCACGGCCAGCGCCTGCGCCGTCATGCCGCCCATCGAGAGTCCGACGAAGTGCACCGGGACGCCGTGTGCGTGCCGACGGATCAATTCCGCCGCATCGTCGGCGAGCGCGTCCATCGCAAAGGGCCCTGCCACGACTTCCGACCTGCCGTGATTGCGATGGTCATAGCGCAGGACCTCGTGGCGCGATTCGAGCAGGGCGGCAAGTTCGTCCCACATGTGGAGATCGCAGCCAAGGGCATGGCTGAGAACGATCAGCGGCCCTTGGCCCTGACGCACCGAATGCAGCTGAGGCATGACCTTCCTTTCATCGGTTGTCGTCCGGGCCGCGGTGTCGTCGGCCATTTCCGTACCGAGGCGGCTCATGACAGGGTGCCCTGTACCTTGGGGTTGGCGACCAGCGCGCCGGCGGCCTTGTCGCTCGACGCGTGCTGCGCACCGCTGGAGCGTCCGTGGTGGATGAAGGCGACCGCGATGGCGGCGATCATGGCGGGGATGGCGATCGCCATGAAGTTCTGCTCCAGCGGCAGCGCCATGCCGACCAGCGTGCCGATGACGATCGGCGCCAGGATCGCACCGCTGCGTCCCACGCCCGAGGCCCAGCCGATGCCGGTCGATCGCACGGCCATCGGGTAGAACTGGCCGACGTAGGCATAGGTGACGATCTGCGTGCCGATGGTCGATGCACCGGCCAGGCCGACGAGCACGAACAGCACCTCGGTCGGGACGCGGTAGCCGAGCAGCGTGATCGAGACTGCCGCCAGCAGGTACATGCCGAGCAGCACCCACTTGATGTGGAACCGATCCGCCAGCCAGCCACCGCCCACGGCGCCGACCATTCCGCCGAAGTTCAGCACCAGCACGAAGGTCAGGGCCGAGCCGAGGCTGTAGCCGGCGCCGGCCATCAGCTTGGTCAGCCACGAGCTGAGGGCATAGACCATGAACAGGCACATGAAGAAGGCAACCCAGAACATCACCGTGCTGAAGCCGCGTCCGTCCTGGAACAGGCGGCTGATCGGTGCGCCGGCCGCCTTGTCCTCGGAGGGCAGGGCGAAGTGATCGCCGGCGGCGGGACGGTAGCCGGGATCGAGCCTCGACGCCAGTTGCTTCAGTTCATCCGTCCGCTCGGACCTGATGAGAAAGGGCATCGACTCCGGCATGACCTTCAGGATCAGCGGGATCAGCAGCACCGGCAGGCCGGCGGCGAGAAAGACGGATTGCCAGCCGAAGCTCTCGATCAGGCCCTTGCCGAGCAGCGCGGCGAGCATGCCGCCGACCGCATAGCCGCTGAACATCAGCGTCACCATCGTGCTGCGGATCCTGCGCGGCGAGTATTCGGTCATCTGCGCGACGACGTTCGGCATCACCCCGCCGATGCCGAGACCGGCCAGGAAGCGCAGCACGCTGAAGGTGACCGGGTCGGTCGCCAGTCCGGCCGCGGCGGTGAAGACGCTGAAGAGCGCGATGCAGATTGCGATCGCCCAGCGCCGCCCGATGCGGTCGGCGATGGTGCCGAGGAAGATCGCACCCGCCATCATCCCGAACAGGGCCGAGCTGACCATGAAGCCGGCGTTGGTCGCGCTGACGCCCATCTCCTTCATGATGGCGGGCAGCGCGATGCCCGCCACCGCGAGGTCGTAGCCGTCGAAGATGATGATGAGGGCGCACCAGAACAGCACCTTGGCGTGGAAGCGGTTGAAGCGGGCTTCGTCCGCCAGTCGATGAAGGTCGATGTGTCGCATGGTGTGTCTCCGGTCGTTGTAGGTTCTGGAGAAGTGGGTGTCGCCGCTCAGCCGAGATCGCCGCCGCCCACCGGCAGCACCGTGCCGGTGATGTAGGAGGACTCGTCCGAGGCGAAGAACAGGATCGGTGCGACCTGCTCGTCGATCGTGCCGTAGCGGTGCATCAGGCTGGACGCCTTGGTCTGGTCGATCACGCCCTGGTACCAGGCGGTTTCCTGCGCGCTGGCGGGCGGATTCGCCTGGTTGCGCGGCACTCGCCGTGGCGGCGCTTCGGTGCCGCCGGGCGCGGTGGCGTTGATGCGGATGCCGCTGCCGGCATGCTCCATCGCCAGCGACGCGGTCAGCGCATTGACGCCGCCCTTGGCCGCCGAGTACGGCACGCGGTGCACGCCGCGCGTGGCGATCGAAGAGACATTGACGATCACGCCACGCTGGCGTTCGAGCATCGCCGGCAGCACCGCGCGGCAGCACCACAGCGTGGGAAACAGCGAGCGGCGGATCTCGGCCTCGATCTGCGCCTCCTCGTAGTGCTCGTAGGGCTTGGCCCAGATCGTGCCGCCGACGTTGTTGATCAGCACGTCGACGCGGCCGAAGATCCGCAGGCATTCGGCGACCACCGCCTGCGCGCCGGCGAAGGTCTCGAGGTCGGCCTGGAAGGCCGAGGCCTTGCCGTCGGCGGCGCGGATCTCGTCCACCACCTCGCGACACGATGTCGGCGCGATCCACCGCCAGCACCTGGCCGCCCTCGGCCGCGACGCGCATCGCCACGCCGCGTCCGATGCCCTGTGCGGCGCCGGTGACGATCACCACCTTGCCGCTGAAGCGTCGTGCGGCGCTCATGCGGCCACCGCCGCGGCTTCGCTGGCCGAACTGAACTTCTCGAAGTGGAAGCTCTTCGGGCTGATGCCCGCGCCGGCAATCCACTTGCGTACGCCTTCGACCATCGGCGGCGGCCCGCACACGTAGATGTCGACATCGCCGTCGTTCAGGTGCTCGGCCTGCAGATGATCGGTCACGTAGCCCCGCTTCGGATGGCCGCTGCCGGCGTCGACCACGCAGGTGAAGTAGTCGAAGTCGGGCAGACCCGCCACGAGCGCGTCCAGCGTCTCCAGCTCGACCAGGTCGGCGTTGCGTGTTGACACCGTAGGCGAGCCGGATCGGCTGCGGGCTCGGGTTGTCCTTCAGCCAGCGCAGCATCGACAGGAACGGTGCCAGGCCGGTGCCGCCGGCGAGCATCAGGACCGGTCGGACCACCGGCCTGAGGTAGAAGCTGCCGTACGGGCCGGTGAACATCATGAAGTCGCCCGCCTGCGCCTTGCTGCGCATGTGGCCGCTCATCAGGCCGTCCGGCACGTCGCGGATCAGGAAGGCGAGTTCGCTCCGGTTCGGAGCCGAACTGAACGAGTAGGAACGCGACTCCTTGCTGCCCGGCACCGTGAGGTTGACGTACTGCCCGGGCAGGAACGCCAGCGGACGCTCGGCCTGGAGCACGAACGAGACGGTGGTCGGCGAGTCGCGATTGACCGCGCGTCATCGTGGCGGCGTGGCTGCCGACCTCGGTCTTGCACGCAGCCGACGAGGCCGGCACGCGGATCACGCAGTCGCTGCTGGGCTTCATCTGGCAGGTCAGCACGAAGCCGTCGGCGGCTTCGTCCTCGCTCGAGCGCGTCCTCGATGTGGTCGCCGAGCGTGTAGGCGCCGCTCTCGCAGTGGCACTTGCAGGTGCCGCAGGCGCCGTCGCGGCAGTCGAGCGGGATGTTGATCTTGGCGCGGTAGGCCGCGTCGGCCACCAGTTCGTCGGGCTCGCACGGGATGATGCGCGAGACGCCGTCTTCGAACTGCAGTGCGATGTTGAATGGCATGGTTGTCTCCTCGGTGGAGGTCGCGTCGGGCGATCTCCCCCGGCCCCGGCCGCCGGCGCGCCGGTGGCTGTGAAGCGGGTCGCCGGATCGCCGGTCAGATGTGGTAGACGTCGAGCAGGTGGTGGATGTAGTCGTTCTTCAGCACCACGTACTTGCGCTTGATGAGCGGCGTCTCGCCGCGGGTGTCGATCGTGTACCGCGAGGTGCCGAAGTAGACGTCGACGATGTCGTAGCGGAAGCTGTGCGTGACCCAGTTGAAGCTGATCTCGCACTGCTGCGCGTCCTGCGACAGCACCTCGAGGTTGCTGATCGAGTGTCCGGTCCGGGTATCCGGCGTGGTCGCGCTGGAGCGGTCGGTCTGGATGCGGAACACGCGGTCCTCCAGGCCCTGCCTGCTCGGGTAGTAGATCAGCGAGACCTCGTTGCGCGGATCGGTCGTCAGCTTGTCGTCGTCGTCCCAGGACGGCATGAAGAACTCGACGTCCTCGGCGTAGAACGCCAGCCAGTCGGTCCAGCGGTGTTCGTCCAGCGCGCGGGCCTCGGCGTACACGAAGGCCTGGATGGCTTCGATAGGAGAGCATCACTTGGCTCCTTGCGCGGCAGCGGCCGACTCGGCCTGCTCGGCGGCGTAGGCCTTCTTCATCGCCTCGAGCCAGTACTCGTGCTGGCCGATGTAGAGGCCTTCGTCCTCGGTCTTGATGCAGCTCAGTTCCGGCTTCAGGCCGATCAGGTCGGCGGTGGCGTCCGGGCCATGCACCCAGTGGGTTGCGCCGCGGCTCATGTCGTTCCACTTCACCGCGCGCGCCGCATAGCCGCGCTGGCAGGAGCGGAATTCCTCCAGGTCGTCGGGCGTCGCCATGCCGGTGGCATTGAAGAAGTCCTCGTACTGGCGCAGCCGCCGCTCGCGCGATTCCGGCGCCTCGCCCTTGGGTGCGATGCAGTAGATCGTCACCTCGCTCTTGTTGACCGAGATCGGTCGCACGATGCGGATCTGCGAGCTGAACTGGTCCATCAGGTAGACGTTCGGATAGAGGCACAGGTTGCGCGACTTGCCGAGCATCCAGTCGGCCTTGGCCGCGCCGAACTTCGTCGGCCCACTCGTCGCGCTTGGCGGCAAGTGGCCGATCCTCCGGATTCGCCCAGTTGGTCCACAGCAGCAGGTGTCCGTGCTTGAACGAGTACGAGCCGCCACCCTGCTGGGCCCACTTGCCGGCGTTCATCGCCTTCACGGTGTCGACCTTGCCGTCGGCGCTGCGCCGGCTGGTGGTGGCGGCATAGTTCCAGTGCACCGACGAGACGTGGTAGCCGTCGGCGCCGTTCTCGGCGGTGAGCTTCCAGTTGCCGTCGAAGGTGTAGGTGGAGGTGCCGCGCAGGACCTCGATGCCTTCGGGCGACTGGTCGACGATCATGTCGATGATCTTGGCCGCCTCGCCCAGGTGCTCCTCGAGCGGCACCACGTCGGGGTTGACGCTGCCGAACAGGAAGCCGCGGTAGCTCTGGAAGCGCGCCGAGCCGCTTCAGGTCATGGCTGCCTTCGCAGTTGAAGCTGGCCGGATAGCCGGCCTCGGCGTTGTTGTCCTTGACCTTGAGCAGCTTGCCGCTGTTGCTGAAGGTCCAGCCGTGGAACGGGCAGGTGAAGCTCGATTTGTTGCCCTTCTTGTGGCGGCACAGGATGGCTCCCCGGTGCGTGCAGGTGTTGGCCAGCGCGTTGAGCTTGCCGTCCTTGCTGCGCGTGATCACCACCGGCTGGCGGCCGATGTGGACCGTGAGGTAGTCGTTGACGTTGGGGATCTGGCTTTCGTGGGCCAGATAGACCCAGTTGCCCTCGAAGATGTGCTTCAGCTCCAGCTCGAACAGCTCCTCGTCGGTGAACACGGCGCGGTCGAGGCGGTGCAGGTGCTGCACCGGGTCGTCTTCGAGCATCGCGTCCAGCTTCTTCAGCGGGTCGGCTTGGACCGGGTGGATGGGAATGATCATGGTCGTCTCCAGGGTGCGGATGAGCAGGCCGAGTCGATCCCGGCGATGCATCGATCGCCTTCGGCGGGCCGCGTTTCGATGAGGAGGGCGGCCGCCTGCGCGGCCGGAGGTGTCAGGCCAGCGCGCGCGCCATGCGTGCCTGCGGAGCCGACTCGTCGTCGTCGACGGCCGGCTGCAGCGTGAAGTCGAAGTGCACGCGGGTGAACGGCGCGTTCACGCCGAGCGACTCGTAGCCCGCGGGCGGGGTGTTCCGCTCGAGCTCGACGATCAGGCCGTCGCGCGTGGCAAAGGCGAAGTCGTCGTCGATGAAGCTGTCGCCCGGGATGTTGACCTGCGTCGTGAGCGTGCGCTGGCCGGCCGCGGCCACCAGGAAGTGGATGTGGGCGGGGCGATTGCCGTGGCGGCCGAGCGCGGCGAAGATCTCGGCGGTCGGGCCGCTCGGCGGGATCGCATAGCCCGGCGGCAGGTAGCTGCGGAAGCGGTAGCGCCCCTGGTCGTCGGTCTCGATGCGACGGCGCAGCGCGTATTCGGCCTGGTCCGGATCGAAGTGCGAATAGCGGCCGAGTTCGTTCGCATGCCAGACGTCGACGATCGCGCCGGCCACCGGCTTGCCGTCGACACCGAGCACGCGGCCTTCCATCACCATCACCTCGCCCTTCGGATCGCCCTCGTCGACCCGCACCTCGACCTTCGAGAGCGGCGCGCCGGCGATGTACAGCGGCCCTTCGATGGCGCGCGGCGTGCCGGCACTGCGGCCGGCGCGCTCGTCGGCCTCGTCGGCGCGGATGTCGAGCAGGCGGTCGAAGCCGAGCCCCGCGGTGATCAGGCCGGCCTGGCCGCTGGCGCCCAGGCGTGACAGCCAGTCGATGCCGACCCAGAACTCGTCGGGCGTGACGTCGAGGTCGTCGATGGCGCGGAACAGGTCGCCGACGATGCGGGCGGCGATGGCGCGTGCGCGCGGGTTGCCGTCGCCGAGGTTGGGTTCGGTCACGCGGGCGAGCAGCTGGTTCTTGGTCAGTGCGTTCATGTCAGGGTCTCCTTCAGGTGGTGGATGGGAGTCAGCGGGATCAGCGGTCGTCGCCGTGGATCGACGAGGCGTGGCGGCACAGGGGCTGCACCTCGATCTGCATGTAGGGGAACAGCGGCAGCGACATCAGCGTCTCGTGCAGCGCCGCGTGGTCGGGAACGTCGAACACGCTGACGTTGGCGTAGCGGCCGGCGATGCGCCAGAGGTGGCGCCAGGTGCCCTGGCGCTGCAGGGCCTGGGCGATCTCCTTCTCCCGCGCCTTCAGGTCGGCGGCGGTCTCGGGCGGCATGTCGTGCGGCAGGCACACGGTCATCTGGACGTGGTAGAGCATGGTGGTTCCTCGATGGCGGTCAGGCGGTCACGGCGACGCTGCGCGAGCTGCGGTCGCGGCGGTAGAACGCGAACTTGTCGGCATCGAGCTGCAGGCCGAGGCCGGGCGTCTGCGGCACCTGCAGCTCGAAGTCGCGGTACTCGGGGCGCTGCACCACGATGTCGTCGGTCAGCAGCAGCGGGCCGAACAGTTCGGTGCCCCAGGCGAGCCGCGGGCAGGCGGCGAACACATGCGCCGCGGCGATCGAGCCGACGCTGCCTTCGAGCAGCGTTCCGCCGTAGATGCCGACGCCGGCCGCATCGGCGACGGCCGCGGCGCGCAGCGTCGGCCAGAGCCCGCCGGCCTGGGAGATCTTCAGCGCGTAGACGTCGGACGCGCCCTCGGCCGCCAGCTCGAACGCATCGACCGCGTCGTGCACCGCTTCGTCGGCCATGATGGCGACGTCGAACCGGGCGGCAAGCCGCTTCAGCGCGCGCCGGTTGCGCCGCGCGACCGGCTGCTCGATCAGGCTGACGCCCGCGGCCTCGAGCGCGGCGATGCCGCGCATCGCGGTGGGCTCGTCCCAGGCCTGGTTGACGTCGACCGTCAGCGTCACCTGGTCACCCAGGCCGCGGCGGATCGCCTGCACGTGGGCGATGTCGTCCGCCAGACGGCTGGCTGCCGATCTTCAGCTTGAAGACCTTGTGGCGGCGCGCCTCGATCAGGCCGAGTGCCTCGTCGACATCGCGCGCCGCGTCGCCGCTGGCCAGCGTCCACAGCACCGGCAGCGCGTCGCGCACCGCGCCGCCGAGCAGCGCATGCACCGGCAGGCCGAGGCGCTGGCCGTGGGCGTCGAGCAGGGCGGTCTCGAGTGCGGACTTGGCGAACGAGTTGCCCTGCACCGTGCGTGCCGATCCGCTGCATCGCCGCGGCCGATGCGCGTGGCGTCGGTGTCCTGCAGCAGCGGTGCGATGTAGTCGTCGATCGCGCTCTTGATGCCTTCGGGGCTCTGCTCGCCATAGGCCAGGCCGCCGATCGTCGTCGCCTCGCCGATGCCTGTCACGCCGTCGCTGCAGGAGACGCGCACGATCACCAGCGTCTGGCGCATCATGGTCGTCATCGCCAGCTTGTGGGCGCGGATGGTGGGGAGGTCGACCAGTACCGCGTCGATCGACTCAATGGTGGGGTTCGTCTTGTCCATGAACGGAATGTTCGTGGATGGCTTGCCCCAGGTCCAATATCGATTGGATCCGGCAAAATACCTTGAAGGTATGAAGGCCTAGGGTTTCTACCGAACCGACCTCCGCGGCGGACGAGCAGCATGCATCTCGAACTTCGTCATCTGCGCTACTTCGTGGCCGTCGCGCGCGAGCTCAGCTTCAGTCGCGCCGCCGAGCAACTGCACATTGCCCAGCCGCCGCTGAGCCGCCAGATCCGCTCGCTCGAGGACGAACTCGGTGCCGAACTGCTGGACCGCGGTTCGCGCCCGCTGCGGCTGACGCCTGCGGGTCGGTTCTTCCAGGCGCAGGCCCAGCAGATGCTCGAGCGGATGGCCGAAGTGCAGGTGGCCACGGCACGCATCGCGGCCGGACAGAGAACCTGGTACGCACTCGGTTTCGTGCCTTCCACGCTCTACGGCGCGCTGCCCGAAGTGATCCGCCAGTTCAGGACCGCCTATCCGGCGGTCGAGCTGGGATTGATCGAGATGACCACCGTGGAGCAGTTCGAAGCGCTCAAGTCGGGGCGCATCGATGTCGGCTTCGGCCGGCTCGACCTCGAGGACGACGCCGTGATCAGCGAACTGGTCCGCAACGAGCCGGTGGTCGCAGCACTGCCTGCGAACCACCGGCTGTGCCGGCACAAGAGCCTGAGTCTTTCCAAGCTCGAGTCGGAGCCGCTTGATCCTCTATCCAGCCAAGCCGAGACCGAGCTACGCCGACCAGGTGCTGGAGATGTTCCATTCGCGCGGGCTCAAGCCGCTGGTCGCGCTGGAGACGAACGAGGTGCAGACGGCGATCGGCCTGGTGGTCGCGGGCCTGGGCTATGCGCTGGTGCCTCAATCGGTCCAGGCCCTGGTTCGGGCGGGCGTGGTCTACATGCCGTTGAGCGACCGGGACGTGACGACGCCGATCCTGATGAACCGCCGGCGCAACGATGACTCGGAGCTGACGACGCACCTGCGCGCGATCGTGCGCGCGTTGCCGACCTCTTTGCCGGGGACGTTCTGACGGCGCATGGGCGACCTGCGCGCACCGGTCCAGTTTTTTCAGCAGCGCCGGCACCCGTTCGAATCAGCCCAGGTTGTTGGTGACCAAGGTTCAGTCCCTCGCTGCGGGCATGGGCGGCGATAAGCAGGTCGTTGACGCCGATCGGTCGGCCGGCCTCTTCGAGCGCGGTGGGAATCGCGCCGTGACCACGACAGTGGCATCGCGGTGATGTCGAGCTCCTTGAGGGCGGCAGCCAGCTGTCCCCCAGGCACCTCGGGCTCCCACAGGCCTGCCTTGCCGAATCTGTATCGCAAGTGACGCAGCACCCTGGAAAGTCAGCACATTTTCATGAAAAGATTGGTGTGCCGTCTTTACACGGGATACAGTCAGACACAAACGGAGAGTACAGGGGTTCGTCCTCGATGAGAGAAGCGATGGATGGTTCAACCATTGAGGTGACGGCTGTTAGGCGCAATACCAGTCTGTTCGAAAGGCGTGACTTGCTAGCCCAGGCGCCCCGGCCAGTCCGAATGAGCCATGTCGGTGAAGAGTTCGTGGGTGACGCTCTGACGCTGGCTCTCGCTGACATCGATTCCGGCTCGTTTCTGGCCATTCCATCCAGGCGCCAGACAGACCAGGGCCTGCTGGCCCGGTCTGCTGCCGTTCGCTCGCTTCAAATCAGCCCCGGAGTCGAGCGTCATGGAACACATCCATGACCGAGGCGAGTTCGAAACAGGTCTGGATCAAGACGGTTCGAGACCACGTCCGCGATGCGCTCGACGTCGAGGGATACAGAAACGCAAGCCTCAAAAAGCAGGCATGGCGTGCGTTGCTGGGCTTTGCGCTGCTGGCCGCCGCGTCGTTCTTCATGCTGTGGCTGGGCGATCGCATCAACGCCCCGGGCATGGCGGTTACGAGGTTCATGGCGCGTGCCCAGGCGCCGCTGACCGCTGAGGTTGCCTATCCGTCAACCGGCCGCGGGCAGATCTCGGTGGTCATGTACGACCATCAGTTCCTGAAGTCGCAAGGAGCTGCCTGGCCGATTTCATACCAGGAACATGCAGACTGGATCGGGCGGTTGGTCGAACTGCCCGGAGCCAAGCCCCGGGCCTTGATGATCGACATCACCTTTGGGCAGGAGCGCAACGACCCCTCGATCGTCGCACTGAAGGACAAGCTCTGCGAGATCAGTCGGGTGCACCGCGTCCCCGTGTACCTCGCCGCCTTGCCGGATGTGAACTCCGGTGGTCTGAGTGTTCGCGATGGACTCGCCCAGGCTCAGGGCGGTGGTGAAGATGCGTGTTTCACGCTGGTGGGCGTGGACTACGTACCCGATCCATTGGACGGCCTGGCGTGGACTTATCCGTTGACCCGCTTCTTTGACGGCACGGCCTGGATGCCGGGCCATCTGCCGGCCGGCAGTACCGCCCCGCACTACCGCAGCGCCGCCCTGGCGATGGCAGAAGATGCGGGGGGCATGAAGTCGGGCTCCCACGCCGAGCCCATGGCGCTGATGTGGGGGTTCACGCCGGAGTCACAGCCCGACCGACCCGACCTCATCAGCGGCTGCCATGCGGGCGAGCCCGACTGGCGACGCTGGGTGCCGGGTTTGATACGGCAATTGTGGGAAAGTGGTGACCGACCCGCGCTGTGTCCTTACCACCGAAGCCTGTCGTTTGCGCAGGTGGCCGAAATGGACGAGGCCGCGTTGAGCAAATTCGTTGACGGCAAGTTCGTGTTTGTCGGTGCGCAGGTACCTGGCTACAACGACTTTGCCCACTCGCCCCTGCATGGCCTGCTTCCAGGTGTGCACATGCACGCCATGGCGCTGGACAACTTCTTGTCGTATGGGTCCGACTACAAGATCGACGCCGAGTGGACGCTGCCGCCGCATCCGGAACTGTTGATACCAGGACTGTTGTCCGTTGCCGTTGTTTTCCTGGTCAATCTGGGATGGCACACGGTCAGACGTCGGCGCAAAAAGAACGATGAGCCTGCCCGCTACCGTAAAGCCGACGGCGACTTTGCACAACGTGTCCGTGAGTCGCTGAGGACGGCGGCCATCTGGGTGCTGCGCATCAGTTCCCAATCCGTCATTGCCATTCTCCTGATCTCCCTGCTGCAAGCCTGGTTCCGGATCGGGATGCTGCCGGTGGTGGAACTCGTGGGCATGACGCTGGTAGCCGAGGGCCTGGGCTACATGTCTCACATCAGGTGGTTGATTTCGGGTCCTCAGGAAGAAACGTGTGCAAACAAAACAGGAGAGAAACATGAAAGTGCAATCCCGCATGTGGGTGGCCAGCCTGGCGGTGCTGTGCTTGTCCGCGACCGCTCAGGATCAGATCACGGGCCCCAGCCCCAGCACCCGCACGAGCTGGGATCTTTTCCCTGAGCCGGGTGCCGCCACGGCGACCCGGCAAGTGAAGGTGGACGAGCTGCCTTTGCCGCTGGTGATCCGGGAGAGCAAGGCCAGTCACCACCGCATCGATGTGCAGGGACAGTCGTTCTGGATCAAGGGCGCCCACGTTCGTCTGATGAAAGACAGCACGGCCAGGTGTGTGACGGCTGTCAAGGGCCCGGTCGCCACCATCGCCACCCCAGGCGTCGGCAAAGATGGCTGCTGAACACGCCATGCGCAAGCGCTCGACGGCCGCAGCGTGTCTGCTGCTCATCGGGGTCGGTCTGAGCGCCTGCAAGACCATGCCCGAGGCGATGAACAACGTTCCCTTCGTGGCCACCCTGACCCAGAAGGAACTCGGACCCCTCGATGCCTTGCCTGCGCCGTCGCAGCGAGCATGGCCCGACGCGCAGCAAGACGTCATCAACCAGCGCGCTCGCGGTTCCGGCCTGATTCATGCGCCAGAGGCGAGAAAGTACCTGAACTCGCTGCATGCCCGTATCAAGGCAGCCGCTGGTGTACCCGACTGGCCGGGCGAAGTGCACATCACGGCGCAAACGTCATTGCAGGCATACGCCACGGCAGCGGGCAACCTCTATATCGCCCTGCCTTGGCTGACGTCAGTGGAAAGCGAAGACGAACTCGTTGCCTTGCTGGCACACGAGTTCGGCCATGTCTACCTGCACTATCACAAGCTCGAGGGCGCCATCGACGCGGCGGACACGACGGCAGACATCCTCACGCTGGGCGTGACGCTGGCCAACCGATCGGCGCAGGCTGCCGGCTGGTCCAAGGTGGATACCTTGAAGGTCTCGTACGACCTTGGAAAAACGCTGGCGACGGCACTCTATGGTCAGTCCGAGGAAGTCGCAGCCGATCGGGTCGCACTCAACCTTGCGCACAAGCTCGGATACAGCTACGAGCATGGTCCCAAGGTTTTTCTGGAGCGACTGGGGAGCTGGGAAAAAACGAATGAAGCCATTGCTGCGAAGAAGCAGGAGGCGCTTCTCGCTGCCTTGCGTGAGAAGACGCTTGCGGAATCTGCACGACGCAAACCCAGGGCGAACAACGAACTCGGCAATGCACTGAACAACGCCGAGGCGGAGCTTCAAGCGGGCATCAATGTGGGGGCCACCCAGGTCCTGAGCGACTTGGGTAAAGCCTTCGGCAGTTTCACCAGCAGCCACCCAGACACCGTCAAGCGGCAAGACACATTGGCCCGGCTGGCCGATGCAGCGCCTGAGCTGCAGGTCGATCGGGCGCCGGTGACAGCGCCATTGCAGGCCATGCGTTCCGAGCAACGAACTGCGCAGATCCTGAAAAACTACGCGCTCGCCTACCAGGCGCTGGAGGCGCCCGAGTCGCCGCAGGCGCTTGCCTGGGCCAGGCAGTCGATCGCAGCGCCCACCAACACCCACCTGGTGCCGCTGCTCGCGATGTACACGGTGGCCAACAGTCAGAGCGCGGCGGTGCGCGGCCTGCCGCGCGATCTGACGCAGCTGTTCGAAGCCAACATCAACTCGGACGCCGACCGCGCGTGGCTCGCCTACACCGAGCGCAGCACCCGCCTGAAACAACGCGGTCAGCAAGCCGATGCCACACGCGTGCTGGAGCGCGGTCTGGTTCACTTTTCCCAGGCCGAAGACATCCTGCCGTTTGCGGTGAGCTACTACGGTGAAACCGAAGGCTGGAGCAAAGCCAAGGACCGGGCGCTGGACTGCGGCCGGCGCTTCCCCGGCATGGCCAGGCGTTGCAACGGCGCAGCACAAAGTCCGAGCGAGGTGGCGGCCGCCAAGCAACAGGAAGAAAAGCGCGCGGGACGGTTTGTCGACAAGTTCGTCAAGAAGCCTTGAGCAGACCGTTGTATCCGGCACATGTCCTCATGGCGCCTCGGCGCCGCCTGCCATGTGCACTCCGATGCAGTGCCCCGTCAAGAGATGAAGACCCCCTTGCCGCTGGTCTGGCTGTCGAACAGCTGATAGGCCTGTTCGGCCTGCTCCAGCGACCAGCGCTGCGTGAACAGCCGGTCGACAGCGATGCCGCGGTCGGCGATGAAGTCGCCGCAGTCCTTCTGGCCGACGGTCGAGAAGGTCCAGGAGCCGATCAGCGTGACCTGGCGGCGCAGCAGATCGGGGCTGACGTCGAGGGTCATCTGCCCGCCTTCCCCCACCAGGCAGGCCTTGCCCCAGGTGCGCACGCTCTGCACGCACTGGCGACGCGCCTCGGACGACGAGGAGGCGTCAAGGGTCGCATCGGCGCCGAGTCCGTGCGTGAGTTCGCGGATCGCGGCCACCGGATCGGTCTCGGCCGGGTTGATGACGGCGTCGGCGCCGAACTCGCTGGCGCGGGCCAGCCGCTGCGGGCTCACATCGAGCGCGATCACACGCGCGCCGAGCGCCGAGGCCAGCTGGGTCGCCGAGAGCCCGACCGGCCCCTGGCCGAAAATCGCGATCGTCTGATCGCCGGTCAACTCGAGGCGCTTGAGCGCACCCCAGGCCGTTCCGGTGCCGCATGAAATCGCCGCCCCGGTCTCGAAGGAGAGTTCGTCGCGCAGGTTGACCACGGTGCTGGCCGGGCACTTCATGTAGCGCGCGTGGGCGCCGTGGCCGTTGACGCCGTACACCTCGGCAACCCCCTCGACGCACAGCTGCTGCCAGCCGGTGGAGCAGTGTGGACAGGCGCCGCAGCCGCGGTAGTGGTGCACCATCACGCGCTGGCCGATGCGTGCACGCTTGGGGTTGACATGGGCACCAACGGCGACCACCACGCCACACGGCTCGTGGCCTGCGATGACCGCGGTGACCGGCGAAAAGCCGAGCGCCTTCATTGCCTCACCCGGCGCGGACCGATAGAACTTCAGGTCGCTGCCGCACATTCCCGAGGCCTTGATCTCCAACACCACCTCGCCCGGTCCGGGGGTGGGATCTTCGAAGCTGCGCAGCTCGAGCTGCCGGTTGCCGGTGAACACGATGCCTTTCATGGTGGTCCTCTGGTTGGTTGATCCTGGGCGCCGATGCGGTGTTGGTCGCAGCGTGCAGCTTACTGTGGACGGCTTCGATGCGCCGAGATTTTTGCCACCGCTCGCGCATTGCCGTGCGCGCCCTGGGCCGGGCCCTCAGGCAGGCAGCACCGGAGCCGCCGTCGCCGCTGGCGGCCGTCGGACCCGGGCGGCGCGCCGCCGCCGCATCAACCGGTAGGCCGCCGGGATGACGAACATCGAGACCAGCGGCGCGCTCAGCATGCCGCCGACCATCGGCGCGGCGATGCGCTGCATCACCTCGCTGCCGGTGCCGATGCCCCAGAACAGAGGCAGCAGGCCGGCGACGATCACCGCCACCGTCATCGCCTTCGGTCGCACGCGCAGGACCGCGCCCTCGCGGATCGCGTCGAGCAGATCAACGTCACCGTCCAGCCCGGCGTCGAGTCGCGCGCGCCAGGCCTGCTTCAGGTACAGCAGCATGATGACGCCGAACTCGGCGGCCACGCCGGCCAGCGCAATGAAGCCGACCACGCTGGCTACCGACAGGTTGTGCCCGAGACCCCACAGCAGCCAGACCCCACCCACCATGGCGAACGGCAGCGTCGACATGATCAGCAGGGCCTCGTCGAGGCGCCGGAAGGTCAGGTACAGCAGCACCAGGATGATCAACAGCGTGAATGGCACCACCAGCTTGAGCTTGGCGGTGGCGCGCTCCAGGTATTCGTACTGGCCGGACCAGCTGATTGAGTAGCCGGCGGGAAGTTCGACCTGGGCGGCGACGGCGCGCTGCATGTCCTGCACCGTGCCGCGCAGGTCGCGGCCGCGCGTGTCGATGTACACGAAGCCGGTCAGGCGGGCGTTCTCGCTGCGCAGCATGGGCGGTCCGTCGGTGACGCGCAGCTCGGCCACGTCGCCGAGCACCAGGCGCTGGCCGCGCGACGTCACGATCGGCAGGGCGCGCAGCGAGGCGAGCGAGTCGCGCAGTTCGCGCGGGTAGCGCAGGTTGATCGGGTAGCGCTGCAGGCCTTCAACGGTTTCGCCGATGTTCATGCCGCCGACCGCGCCGGCCACCACCTCCTGCACATCGGCGATGTTCAGGCCAAAGCGTGACGCCGCCTCGCGTCGGATGTCGACATCGACGTAGCGCCCGCCGGTGAGCCGCTCGGCGAGTGCGCTCGAGACGCCGGGCACATCCTTCACCGCGCGCTCGACCTGGCCGGTGAGCCGGTCGATCGTTGCCAGGTCGGGGCCTGCAACCTTCACCCCGACCGGGCTCTTGATGCCGGTCGCGAGCATGTCGATGCGGTTGCGGATCGGCGGTACCCAGATGTTGGACAGACCGGGGACGCGCACGATGCGGTCGAGCTCCTCGATCAGCCGCTCCGGCGTCATCCCCGGGCGCCATTGTTCGCGCGGCTTGAACTGGATGGTCGTCTCGAACATCTCGAGCGGCGCCGGATCGGTTGCGCTTTCGGCGCGCCCGGCCTTGCCGTAGACGCTGTGCACCTCGGGCAGCGTGCTGATCAGGCGGTCGGTCTGCTGCAGCAGCTCGGCCGCCTTGCCGACCGACAGTCCGGGCAGGGCGGTGGGCATGTACAGCAGGTCGCCCTCGTCGAGCGGCGGCATGAATTCACTGCCGAGGTGCTGCAGCGGCCACAGGCTGGCCAGCAGCAACACGCCGCCGGCCACGAGCGTGAGCCGCGGCACCTTCAGCACCGCGTCGAGCAGCGGGCGGTACAGCGCGATCAAGGCCCGGTTCAGCGGATTCGCGGTTTCGCTCGGGATGCGGCCGCGGATCAGATACCCCATCAGCACCGGCACCAGCGTGATGGCGAGCCCGGCTGCTGCCGCCATCGCATAGGTCTTGGTGAATGCCAGTGGCGCGAACAGCCGCCCTTCCTGGGCTTCGAGGGTAAATACCGGCACGAAGCTCAACGTGATGATCAGCAGCGAGAAGAACAGCGCCGGTCCGACCTCAGCCGCCGCGTCGCCGATCACCCGCCAGCGTGCGTCGCCGCGCAGCACGGTCTCGGGGTGTTCATGCGCCCACCGCTCCAGGTGCTTGTGCGCGTTTTCGATCATCACGATTGCCGCGTCGACCATGGCGCCGATCGCGATCGCGATTCCGCCGAGCGACATCACATTCGCATTGATGCCCTGGTGCTGCATCACGATGAAGGCCGCCAGCACGCCGATCGGCAGCGAGACGATTGCCACGAGTGCGCTGCGCAGGTGGAACAGGAAGGCCAGACAGACCAGCGCCACCACCGCGAATTCCTCGAGCAGCTTGCCGGCCAGGTTCTCGACTGCGCGCCCGATCAGGCGTGAGCGGTCGTACACCGGGACGAGCTCGACCCCGTCCGGCAGGCCGCGTTGCAGATCGGCCAGCTTCGCCTTGACGGCTTCGATGGTCTGCAGCGCATTCTTGCCCGACCGCATCACGATCACGCCCCCCACCGCCTCGCCGTTGCCGTTGAGCTCGCCGATGCCGCGCCGCATCTCCGGGCCGAGCTGGACCCGGGCCACGTCGCCGACCCGGACCGAGACGCCGGCGTCGGTGGTGAGCAGCGGAATGGCGCGAAAGTCGTCGAGCGACCTCAGGTACCCGCTGGCGCGCACCGCGTATTCGGCCTCGCCGATCTCGATCACCGAGCCGCCGGTTTCCTGATTGGCGCGGCCGACCGCGGCGCTGACCATCGCCTGCGTGATGCGGTGCGCCGCCAGCTTGTCGGGATCGAGCACGATCTGGTACTGCTTGACCATGCCGCCGATGCTGGCCACCTCGGCCACGTCGGGCACCGTCTTCAGCTCGAACCGCAGGAACCAGTCCTGCAGCGAGCGCAACTGGGCGATGTCGAGCCGGCCGCTGCGATCGACCAGCGCGTACTGGTAGATCCAGCCGACGCCGGTGGCGTCCGGTCCGATCGACGAGCGCGCCGAAGCAGGCAAGCGTGACTGGACCTGGTTCAGGTATTCGAGCACGCGCGAGCGCGCCCAGTAGAGGTCGACACCGTCGTCGAAGATCACATAGACGAAGCTGTCACCGAACATCGAGAAGCCACGCACCGCCTTCGTGCCAGGCACGGACAGCATTGTCGTCGTCATCGGGTAGGTGACCTGGTTCTCGACGATCTGAGGCGCCTGCCCGGGCCAGCTGGTGCGGATGATCACCTGGGTATCGGACAGGTCGGGCAACGCGTCCAGCGGCGTTCGCATCAGCGAGACGACGCCCCAGGCGGTCAACATCAGGCTGGCCAGCAGGACGAGCAGGCGGTTGTCGATGCTCCAGCGGATGAGGCGGGCAATCACCGGGTGGTACCCGGTGCGGCACGCTGGATCGATGTGATCCGCGGCACATCGCCGTCCTGCATCTGGAATTCGACCTGCACCGGATCATCCGGTGCCAGGCCGGGCGGACGCGGCGTTCGCGCTGGGAGCCGGAAGTCCATCGTCATCCGAGGCCATTGCAGCGACGGAATCGGCGGGTGATCGAGCGTCAGTGTGTCGCCATCGATCGCCTTGATGCGCGCTGCCGTGCGGTGCGACGCCACCGCGGCAGGTGGCGCTGGCACAGCGGAAGCAGGCGGTAACGCCGCGACCGGCCTCGACGCTGAGGACGGTGCCGCGTCCGATGCGGGCGGCGGCTGCCGAGTCGAATTCAGCCGCAGCTCGAGTCCGCGCAGGCTGGCTTCGGAGTCGATCAGAAACTGTCCCGACAGCACGACCTGCTGACCGGCCGACAGCCCGTCGACGATCTCGGTCTGGTCGCCGCTTTCCACCCCGGTCTTCACCTCGACCGGACGGAAGCGGCCGTCCGGCTCGGCCAGCATCACCACGCTGCGGCGGCCGGTCGGGATGACCGCCTCGCTCGGCACCAGCAGCGTGCGGGGCCGACCCGGCTGGGCGAAGCGCATCTGCACCAGCATGCCGGGGACCAGCCGTGCCCCAGGATTGGGCAGCTCCAGGCGCGCCTTCAGCGTGCGGGTGGCGGGATCGACCGCCGGCAGCAGCATCTGCACCCGGCCGGTGAAGGTCCGTCCCGGCACCGACGGACTGGTCGCGGTCGCGGCCGCGCCCGGCCTCAGCAGCGCGGCCTGGCTTTCAGGCACCTGACCCTCGACCCACACCGTGCCGGTCCCCTGCAGCTTGAGCAGCGCCGTGCCCGGCAACACCGTGTCGCCTTCGCGAACCATCAACTCGCTGACCACGCCGCCGATCGGCGCCGTCAGCGTGACCCGTGGCAACACGCGGAGCTCGCGCGTCACCCGCTCGATCAGCGGCTCGCCCATTCCCACCTGCCGCATGCGGGCGATCGATGCATCGCGCAGGGCGTCGAGGCCCTGTCCGTTCATCCGGGCAACGGCGAGAAACTCCTCCTGGGCGGCGACCCAGTCCGGGACATGCAGGTCGACCAGTGGTTCACCGGCGGCGACCCGGTCGAGCGCGGCTCGCACGTGCAAGCGCTCGACGAAACCCATTGCACGCGCCGAGACGATCTGCTGCAGGCGCTCGTTCCACGCCACGCTGCCGACCGCCTCGACCTGCGCGGTCAGCGAGCCCTCCACGACCTCGGCGGAACGCCAGCCGAGGTTTTGTTGCATGCGCGAGCTGACGGTCACGCCGGTCGCTTCGTCGCTGCCCGGCGCCGCCTCTGTGCCGGCATAGCGTGGGACGAGCATCATGTCCATGAATGGCGACTTGCCGGGTGCCTCGAAATGCTTCCCCGGCACCATCGGATCGTGGTAGTTCTGGATGCGCCGGCCGGCCACCGGGTCGATGTCGCCCGCTTTCAGGCCTTCGACGACGTGGCGCCGCGTCGCCTGCTCGCCCTGCGCGATGCTCCACCGCGACGGGTCGACCGGGGCGCCGGGGTCGGATCCGGCCTGGCGCAGGCCCTGCTGCACACCGAAGTGCCACGTCAGCATGCCGACACCGGCCAGCGCGGCCGTCAGCGCGCCAGCGGCGATCAAGGACCGGCGGTTCATGGCTGCACCCCGCGCAGGGACACCGGCACGGCCGCGCGCAGTTCCGGGGCAGGCACGAGAAATTCCAGGCGCGTCCAAAGACGCGCGGTCTGCAGCTCGACGTCGATGCGGTCGACCTGCAGCGCCAGCGCTGCCCGGCGGGCAGCGAGCACCGACGCCAGCGCCGCGTTGCCGCCGCGGTAGGCGCCGAGTGCGGCGTCGATGCGCTGGCGGACCAGCGGCGTGCGTTGGGCATCGATCAACTGCAGCCGTGCCAGTCCGGCGCGCCAGCTCTCGAGCCAGGACTCGGTTTGCGCCAGCAGGCTGCGTGCGAGTTCCTCGCGCTCGGCATGCAGCGCAGCTGCGCGTTCGATGCGCGCCGCCAGCTCGCGGTCCTGCGACAGCGGCCGGTTCCAGGCCAGCGGCAGCGAGACCGCAACCGTGACCATGTTCGAATACCGCGCGCCGCGCTGGCTGAACATCACCTCGGCGCTCCAGTCGTGCTCGCGCTCGGCGCGCGCGATCGATGCCTCGGCTTCGGCCGCCGCCTCGCGCGCCGCGAGCAGCGTCAGCTCGGGATGGCGTTCCAGGCCATCGGCGACGGGCCGCCCGACCAGGGCATGGATCTCGAGCGCCGGCGCGGCGGCGAGCGCGCTGCGCTCGGGGCTGCGGCCGGTCCAGCGGGCCAGCACATGACGGGCACTCGCCAGCTCGGCGCGTGCGCCGAGCAATGCCTGATCGAACTGGACCACCTCGTCGCGCGCGCCGATGACGTCATCGGCGCTGCCGCGGCCCCCACGCAAGGAAGCTTCGGCGGCCTCGACCTGCAGGCCGGCCTCCTCGGCCTGTTCGAGCAGCAGCGCCAGCCGCTGTTCAGCGGCCCGGCGCTCGAACCATGCGACGGCGGTCTCGCGCTGCACCGTGGCCACCCGCACCGCCCGTTCTGCCTGTGCCGCATCGGCCTCGCGTTCGAAGCGCTGGGCGCGCGCGTGGCGCTTGTCGGCGCGGGTGAACGTCTGCATCAGACCGAAGGAGCGCATCGTCATGAAATCGCGGTCGATGCTGAACCGGTCGGCTCCACTGACCGGCAGGTTCTCGAGCGCAAGCCGCAGGACCGGATCCGGCCGCTGGGCCGCCGCAACCGCCATCTCTCGGGCTGCGCGCGCCTGCGCATCGGCCGCCAGCGGCGCTGCGGCCCGATCGGCCGCGATGGTCACCGCCTCGTACAGGCTCAGCGGTGACGACCGCTCGGCGGGCGCCTGGGCGCGTGCGCCCGCGCCGAACACCAGCAGCAACGCCATCGACAGCGCGCTGCAGCACAGCGCGCGCGGGCGGATCTGCCCGACGGGAGAAGGGGAGGACATGATGGGTACCCTGAAGTCGCGCCCGCTTCACAACGAGCCGAGCGCGGCAGAACTGAACGGCCGGTCGCCATGGGCGACGGGCCACCGGCGCGCTCAGGGCGCGCCACCGGGAATCAGCTGCGGGCGGGAGGTCGCCAGGGTGTCGCGGCCAGAGCGGCCGGGGCGCGTGCCGGGCCTGCCCGGGGCGGGGCCGATCGGGCCGGCACAGCCAGCTGGCGCGGCGCATCCGCAGACGCGAGCGCCGCGGCTGCACCGCAATCGGCGGATGTCTTGCACGCCTGAGCGGTGGCGGCAAAGCCGTCGGTTTCGCTGCAGCAGTCGGCGGGTTCCTCGGCCGGCTGCCCGGATGCCGCCACCGCAACCTGCGCGACGGCTTCCATCGGACACGGCACCGACTCCGACGCCCACACCAGCGCACCCGGAAGTGAAAGTCCGAGCGAGATCAGGAGGAGGAGGATGCGTCGCAGCACGGCGGCAGTGTAGCCAGTTCGGCCGGCCGGGCCGGAAAGCTCAGTGCGAAGGCACGATGTCGGTCACGACGTGTTTGCCGCCGTCCTTGGAGACCCGGAACCGGACCTTGTCGCCCGGCTGCAGGGCGTCGAGCATGGTTCGATCCCGGACCGGGAACGCCATCGTCATCGGCGGCATGTCGAGGTGGCGGATCGCGCCGTGCTTGAGCGTCACCTTGCCGGCGTCCCTGTCGATCTTGCGGACCTCGGCCTCGGTCGATTCGGCTGCGGCGCCTGCGGCGGCGCCACCGGACGCGAGCGCAGCCATCGGCTGACCGATCGCAATGACACCGGCGGCAAGCAGCAGTCGGAAGCGGGTATTCATGGTGGGATTCCTGGCATGGGCGTGTTGCGATGGACAGAGCGCAATGGTGCGCTTCCAGTCAGCGGGGCGGGGCACCTCAGCGCAGCCACGGCTGCTGTGCATGCAGCTGCCGTTCGAAGCGCTCGATCTCGTCCCGGTAGCCGAGCGTGAGCCCGACCGCGTCCAGGCCGTTGAGCAGCATGTGGCGTGGCAACGGATCGAACCCGAAATCCAGCACCTCGCCGTCTGCCGGGGTGACGATCTGGCAGGCGTCGAGGTCGACCGTCAGCGTGCAGCGGGCCGGGTCGGCCGCCAGCGTCATCAGGCGGTCGAGCTGCGCCGGGTCGATGCTGATCGCGGGCACGCCGTTGCGGGCGCAGTTGTCGGCAAAGATGCCGCCGAAGCTCGTGCCGATCACGCAACGCAGGCCGAGCGCGAGCAGCCCCCACACCGCATGCTCGCGGCTCGATCCGCAGCCGAAGTTCGGACCCGTCAGCAGGACCACCGCCTGGTTCCACGGACTGCGGTTGAGGACGAAGTCGGGCCGGGGCTGGCCGGGCGCGGCAAACCGCAGGTCGTGCAGAAAGCCGTCGCCGAGCCCATCGCGATCGATGCCCTTCAGAAACTGCTTGGGCATGATCTGGTCGGTGTCGAGATGGGCCTGCGGCAGCGCCGCGGCGACGCCGGTGACAGCGGTGAAGGGTTTCATCATGCCGATTCGCCGAGCAGGCGCCGCACGTCGGTGATCGTCCCGGTGACGGCGGCGGCCGCGACCATGGCCGGGCTCATCAGGTGGGTGCGTGCGCCCGCACCCTGGCGACCCTCGAAATTGCGGTTGGTGCTGGACGCGCAGCGGTCACCGGCGCTCAGGTGATCGTCGTTCATCGCCACGCACATCGAGCAGCCGGCCTGTCGCCATTCGAATCCGGCCTCGCGGAAGACCTGCGCCGTGCCGTCCGCTTCGGCCTGCTGACGCACCGACGTCGAGCCAGGGACGACCAGCGCCCGCACTCCTGGCGCCACGCGCCGGCCGCGCAAGCACGCGAGCGGCATCGTGCAGGTCGTCGAGCCGACCGTTGGTGCACGAACCGATGAAGGCATGGCTGATCGGCAGGCCGTCCAGGCGCTGCCCGGGCTGCAGGCCCATGTAGTCGAGCGCACGCGCCATGCTGCGGCGCCGGACCGGATCGGCCTCGCGCTCCGGATCGGGCACCTGACCGTCGATGCCGCGTGCCCTGATCCGGGCTGGTGCCCCAGGTCGTCATCGGCGTCACGCGCATCGGCGTCGAGCGAGACCTCGGCGTCGAAGCGGCGCCTCGGCATCGCTGTGCAGGGTGCGCCAGCTCGCGACCGCGTGGTCCCAGGCTGCGCCCGTTGGAACGCGCGCCCGCCCATGCAGGTACTCGAACAGCGTATCGTCCGGCGCCACGATGGCACCGCGTGCAGCGGCCTCGACGCTCATGTTGCACAGGGTCAACCGGCCTTCGACGCCGAGCGCGGCGATCGCCGCGCCGGTGTACTCGATGACATGACCGCCGGCGCCGTCGGCGCCGATCTGGCGGATCAGCGCCAGCACCAGGTCCTTGGCGGTGACGCCGGGGCCGAGCCGCCCGCCGACCGTCACCCGCATGCTGCGCATCGGCTGGTAGACCAGCGTCTGCGTGGCCAGCAGGTGCTCGATCTCGCTGCTGCCGATGCCGAAGCCGAGCGCGCCCATCGCGCCGTGCGTCGTGGTGTGGCTGTCGCCGGCAGCGATCACCATGCCGGGCAGGACCAGCCCGAGTTCGCTCGCCACCACATGCTCGATGCCCTGGCGCGCGTCGAGCATGTCGAACAGTTCGATCCCGTGGCGGGCGCAGTTGTCGGCCAGCGTGCTGACCTGGCGCGCGCGGTCGGCGTCGGCCAGCATCATCGTGCGGGCGCTGCGCTCGGGCGTGGTGGGGTTGACATGGTCGACCACCGCCACCGACGCCGCCGGCCGCCAGACCGATCGCCCGGCCGCATGCAGCGCCGAAAACGCCTGCGGGCTGGTGTATTCGTTGATCACCTGGCGGTCGACATAAAGCAGGATCTGCCCGGCCTCGCCGATGCGGCGCACCGTGTGCGCATCGACGATGCGCCGGTAGAGCGTGCGGGCGGTGCTCACTGCGGCAGCGCTGCGGTCGGCACCGCCGCGTAGGAGGCGGTTGCGGCCAGCGCCTCGCCGACGTCGATGTCCGGCCTCGTGCAGCCCGGCCGGCAGCACCACGACGCCATCCTCGTCGGCCACCAGCCGCCGGCCCGGGACGAAGTCGATGCCGCCGAAGCGCGACCGGCACGTCGGTCTCGCCGGCGCCGCTGCGCTCACCGCGCCGCGGCACGGTGCCGAGCGCCTTGACGCCGATGTCCATGGCGTCGATCTCGACCGAATCCCGGATCACGCCGTTGATGACCAGCCCGGACCAGCCGTTGCGCACCGCGATCCCGGCCATCACGTCGCCGAACAGTGCGCGCGAGATGCGAGCCGCCGCCATCGATCACCAGCACCTGGTCGTGGCCGGGCGAGTTGACGGCGGCCCGCATCAGGGCGATGTCCTCATGGCAGCGGATGGTGCGGATGGTGCCGGCGAAGGCGCGCCGGCGGCCCCAGCCGCGCAGCGGCAGCGCGCAGGCGAGCACCTCGGCGTTGGCGTCACACAGGTCGGATGTCTTCGGCGGCATGGCAGGATGCTGGCTCATTCGACGCGGATGTCGGCTTCCTTGACCAGCCGGCCCCAGGCCGCGCTGTCGTCGGGCAGGAAGTCGGCGAACGACCTGGCCGAGCCACCGATGATCTCGCCGCCCTGCGATGCGATCTTCTCCACCACCTCGGGCTGCTTCAGGATGGCGTCGACCTCGGCGTTGAGCTTCTGCAGGATCGGCTGCGGCAGGCCGGCCGGCGCGAGCAAGGCGAACCACTGCAGCATCTCGGCATTCGGCACACCGGCTTCCTTGAGCGTCGGCACGTCCGGCAGCAGCGGCGAGCGCTTGTCGCTGGTGATCGCAAGCGCCCTCAGCTTGCCGCTCTTGATGTGCGGCAGCACGTTGGGCGGGCTCTCGAAGTTGAGGTCGACGTTGCCGGCCAGCAGGTCGACGATCGCCTGACCGCTGCCCTTGTACGGCACGTGCGTCATCGCGGGTCTTGGTCGCGAGCATGAAGCGCGCGGCGGCCAGGTGCTGGGCACTGCCGTTGCCCGACGAGGCGAAGTTCAGCGGCTTGCCCTTGGCCAGGGCGATGAACGACGGAACATCCTGCGCCGGCACCGCCGCATTCACCGTCAGCAGCAGCGGCGTGGTGGCAATGCGGATCACCGGCGTGAAGTCGCGCATCACGTCGTACGGCAGCTTCGGATAGAGCGCCGGTGCAACCGAATTGGAATTGCTGTGGCCGAGCAGCAGCGTATAGCCATCCGGCTTCGCCTTGGCGACGAGGTCGGCGCCGAGCGTGCCGGCGGCACCGGCCTTGTTCTCGACCACCACCGGCTGGCCGAGACGCTCCTGCAGCTTCTGCCCGATCAGGCGCGCCAGCACGTCGGTGAAGCCGCCGGGCGCGAAACCGACCACGATCTTGATCGGCCGGTCCGGCCAGGCCTGCGCAAACGCCGGGGCTGCGGCCACCGAGAGGAGGGCGGCCAGCGCCAGGCGGCGCATCGGGTGGAATTTCGTCATCGTGGTCTCCGATTGGTGTTGTGGACGCGGATGGTGCATACCGCTGCGCCGCTTGGGAAGTGACGGATCATGACGCAGCCATCGCGCAGCGCGATGGCTCGTCCATCCGCACCCGCCGTTCTCAACCCCGGCCGCTGGCCTGCAGGTGATCGACCAGCCTGCGCGCGGCGGCCGGAAGCTGTTCGATGTCGCGCACCGCCAGCTGCAGCTCACGCTCGGCCCAGGCATCCACCAGCGCGACCGTGCCGATGTCGAGGGCAGCCGAATAGAGCCTGAACACGCCCTGGGGAACGACGCCAATGCCGAAGCCGCGTTCGACCATCAGGCACAGGGCATCGAAACCCGTCACCTGGATGCTCAGTCGCAGCGAGCGGCCGACCCGCGCCGCCTCGGCGGCGAGCTGCAGGTTGATCGCGCTGCCGGTGCGCAGGCCGACGAAGGGTTCGTCCAGCACGTCCGCGAACGCAACCTGCTTCATTCGGATCACCGGATGGCCGCCTGGTACCACCAGGCAGAGTCGATCGGTCCGGTACGGCAGCGACTGCACCCCGTCGCTGTGCGAGAAGGCGGCATGGATGCCGATGTCGGCCGCGTTCTCGGCCACCGCCCGCACCGTCGCATGGCTGTTGCTCTCCTCCAGGCGGATCCGGATCTGCGGATGCAGCCGGGTGAAGCTCGCCAGGTCCTCGGGCAGGAATTGCGTGATCGACGAGATGTTGGCGAAGATCCGCACCTGCCCGCGAACCCCGGTCGCGAAATCCTGCAGTTGCGCCGGCAGGTCATCGAGCAGGTGCAGCGCCTGGCGGGCGTGATCGCGCAGCACCAGACCGGCCGGCGTCGCTTCCACGCCGCGCGCGTGCCGCCGCAGCAGCGGCGTGGCGAGGACCTGCTCGAGTTCGGCAATCCGGCGGCTCACCGCGGCCGCTGCCAGGTGTTCGCGCGCGGCAGCGGACGCGATCGAGCCGGTCTCGACCACCGCGATGAAGAGCTGCAGCGAAACCGGATCCAGGCGCATGCAGCGATTCTGGACTCGATTGGTGGCGGCGCCCGATCAGCCGACCGCGGCGCCGGCGTCAGCCGGCGCCGCTCAGCCGGTGTAGCCGGCCAGCCGCGGCAGCAGCAGCACCAGATCGGGCACCAGCGTGACCACGAGCAGGGCGCCGAGCATCACGCCCAGGAAGGGCAGCGTCTCGCGCACCAGCGCGCCGAGCGAGACATCGGCGACCTTGGTCATCATGAACAGCAGCAGCCCGTAGGGCGGGGTGACGAGGCCGATCATGATGTTCATCACCGCGACCACGCCGAAGTGCACCGGGTCGATGCCGAGGGCCTGTATCGTCGGCAGCAGCACCGGCAGTACCACCAGGATGATGGTCGAGCCCTCGAGCAGGCAGCCGAGCACCAGCAGCGTCAGGTTGACGACCAGCAGAAAACCGAGCGGCGACAGGTCGTAGCCCCCCAGGTGGGCGCTGAGGGCGGCCGGGATCTTCTCGATCGTCACCACGTAATTGAAGACGAGTGCGCCTGCGATCAGCATGCCGATCGAGATGCTGATGCGCGCGCTCGAGAGCAATGAACGGTAGATGTCACTCCAGCCGCAGGCTGCGGTAGAGCACGATCGAGATCAGCAGGGCGTAGGCCGCTGCCACGGCGGCGGCTTCGGTCGGCGTGGTGATGCCGCTGTACAGGCAGCCGAGCAGGATCACCGGCAGCATCAGGGCCGGAAAGGCCTCGCGCGTCATGCGCGGCATCTCGCGCAGCGGCACCTTCTCCTCCACCGCGAAGCCGCGCCGCCTGGCCATGAACCAGATCAGCGTCATCTGCACCGCGCCCAGCAGCAGGCCAGGCAGGACGCCGGCCGAGGAACAGGTAGCCGATCGAGGTGTCGGAGACCAGCGCATACAGCACCATCGGGATCGACGGCGGCAGGATCGGGCCGATCACCGCCGAGACCGCGGTCAGCGCGGCCGCGAACTCGCGGCGTGTACTTGCCGTCGCGCGTCATCAGCTCCTGCATCAGCTTGCCCGAGCCGGCGGCATCGGCGAGCGCCGAGCCGGACATGCTGGCGAAGACGATGCTCTGCAGCACATTCACCTGCGCCAGTCCGCCGGGAAAGCGTCCGACCAGCGCATTGCAGAAGCGCAGCAACCGGTCGAGGATGCTGCCCGTGCTCATGAAGGTGGCCGCCAGGATGAACAGCGGGATGGCCAGCAGCAGGTAGCTGCCGTAGGTCCCGTTGAGCAACTGCTCGGCAGCGGTGCCCATGTCGGCACCCTTCAGCCAGAGGTAGAGGATCGAGCCGGCGATCATGGCGTGGCCGACCGGCACCCCGAGCAGGCTCAGACCGATGATGCCGGCGAGGCCGAGGGCGAAGGGACTGGCAAGGTTCAAGGTCGGTAGCCCTCGGCAGGGGTTTCGGCAACGGCCGGTTCGCGTCCGCGCAGCACGGCGCCGAGCTTCCAGAGACAACGCCCGATCACCGCGACAGTGAAGACGAGGTAGATCGAATAACAGCCAGTCGAAGCGCAGCTTGAGGTACGAGGTGCGCTCGACCTTCATGAAGCTGATGTACGACCAGGTCGCCGGCAATGCCAGCGCGAACAGCCCGGCCACCGCCAGCGCGGCGACGATTGCGACGCCGATCCGGCCGCGCCGACCGAGTCGGGCCGTCAGCAGGTCGAGGCGGATCTCTTCCTCCTCGCGCAGCACGAAGGCGGCCCCCCACAGCACCAGCCACAGCCATGCCACGACCGACACCTCCGACGTCCAGCCGAGCGGCGGTGAACTGGTGCGGCTGGCGGTGCGCGACGGGGACGAACTCGTCTTCGTCGCCAAGGCGCAGGGCGCACCGCGCGGCCTGCGCTACGACCCGGACATGGGACTGTCGGTGCCGATGTCGTGCAGCGCCGCCGGCCATGCCTTTCTCTCCACACTGACCGACGACCAGGCGATGGCGGTCGTCGAGCGCCAGGGCTTCGGCACGCCGGAGCAGCACGGACCCGGGCACCGACCACCGTCAAGGCGCTGCTGCCCCATGTGCGCGCGGCGCGCAAGCGCGGCTTCAGCATGATCAGCGAGATCTTCGCGCCGGGCATGGCTGCCATGGCGGCGCCGATCCGCCGCCCGAGCGATGCGCGTGTGCTGGGCGTGTACCATCGCCGGACCACTGGTGCGCCTGACACCGCCGCGCATGCTGTCGCTCGGTCCGTCGCTGCTCGCCACCGCCGCCGAGATCGCCGGCGCGAGCGCGACCTCGGCATTCTTCAAGCGGGGCGCGGATTGAGGCGCGGGCCGCGGCCGGATCGCGCCTGAAGGCGCTCCTACAAAATCCGAGTTGCGGTTTTGCGCAGAAGGGCCTTCAGGCCCGATGCAGCGCGCGCGGGCCGCGATCGCGCCTGAAGGCGTTCCTGCTACGGGCCCATCCCATGTAGGAGGGCCTTCAGGCCCGATGCAGCGTGCGCGGGCCAGATCGCGTCTGAAGGCCGTTCCTCGATACGGCGCACCGCCGCGACCGCCGGCGCGAGACGCGCCGTGTCGCGCCAGGGCCTTCAGCCGATGCGGCGTGCGCGGCTTCAGCCGCGCCGAGGCGTGCGCGGCCGCGATCGCGCCTGAAGGCGCTCCTACGAATACGGGGCCCATCTCGCGCAGGAGGGCCTTCAGGCCCGATGCAGCGTGCGCGGGCCGCGATCGCGCCTGGAGGCGTTCCTACAGACCGCGCCGCACAACCCCTGCTGGCTCAACCGCCGAACAGGCGCCGGTACCACGGCGCGGTGCCGTTGCCGGTGTTCTTGCGCACCGCACCGGCGACGAGCCCGGGCGGCGGCGGGACCTGGGCCGGGTCGACGTCGTCGAGGATCGCCTGCGGGCGCTCGTGGACCATGCGATGCGCTTCGTCCTTGCCGACCGCATCGGCGGCCTTGGCCACCGCGTCGGCCATCTGCGGGTTGCGCATGTTGGTGGTGTGCGCGTCGCTGGCGATCAGGTGCACCAGCCCTTCGTCGAGCATGCGCTCGCTCCAGTAGCGTGCCCGCTTGCCGAAGCGGCCCATGATCGCGCCGGCGGTGAGCTGCATCCACACGCCGCGGTGGGCGAGGGTGACGAAGGTCTGGTAGTGATCCTCGATCCAGACCAGCCGCTCGGGATGCGTCAGCACCGGCGTGATAGCCGGCCGCCATGAGGTGGAAGACCGAATCCTCGAAGTTGGGCGGCGCCACATGGTGCGGCGGCTCGAGCAGGAAGTAGCGCGAGCCGTTGAGCGTCGGGACGCGGCCCTCCTTCAGGCCCGGCAGCAGTTCGGGCACCAGGTGCGCGTCGGCGCCCACCACCAGCTTCAACGGCACCTTGAAGACGTCGAGCGCCTGCTGCAGCTTGTCGCGATCGGCATGGATGCCGGCGCTGTCGTTCATGTACAGGCCGGGATAGATGTGCGGCGTGCACGCCATCACCGTGGTGCCGTCGGCCACCGCGATGCGCGCCATCTCGACCGAGATCTCGAGCGAGCGCGAGCCGTCGTCGATGCCGGGCAGGATGTGCGAATGCAGGTCGATCATGGGCGCTTGCGGTTCCTGTCGTTGGTGGCGGCGGCCGTGGTGGCCGTCGCCGGCTCGAGCTCGAGGTCGTCGAAGTAGACCACGCCGGCCATGCCCGCGTTGGCTTCCCAGGCAGCCGCGGTCTCGAGCTGCAGCTTGCACGACGCCGCCGCACTGCGTCGGGACGCGCACCTCGGTGTCGATCGCTGACCCATTTGCGCTGCGGTATCCTTCAGCGGCGCCGTCTGCGCCACCCGGTCGCCGCCGCCGGCGCAGCGCAGCGCCCACACCAGGCCTTCGTCGGTGCGCAGGCGGTCGCTCATGTAGCGACCGCGCAGCCGGTAGCGGTCGCCGAGCAGCAGCAGCGGCTGCGACAGCATCGGCTGGGGCAGGGCGGCGCGTCCGGTCATCTCGATCTCGACCATCAGGCCGTCGCGCGGCGTGGCCGAGACCTGTGACACGCGCATGCCGAGCCGCCCGGTCGGCTGCTCGGGCCAGACCCAGTCGAAGCCGCGGCGCAGCGAATGGCGGTCGAAGCCGGGGTTGTACAGGCCCTCGGGCACCTTGCCGCGTGCCGCCACCCACAGCGCATAGGCGTCGAGCCAGTTGTTGTCCTGCTTGAGCCGGTCGACCATCGTCAGCACCGTATCCGGGCGCAGCACGCCCAGCCGCGTGCCCTCGGCTCACATAGCGGTCGAGCAGGCTCGCCGGTACCTTGGGGTCGAGTCCGGCCAGCATGCTGTCGAGCCAGCGCGACTGCGGCTTCAGCTGCGCCAGCACCGCATCCTGCGCCTGCGGCATCAGCATCACCGCGGTCAGGATCGGCCGCACCGAGCCGTGACCGCGCTCGATCAGCGCCACCAGCGCCTCGGCCGCCATCGGCCAGTCGTTGGCCTTGACGCCGGCCTCGCCCTGCATCGCGAGCAGCTTCGAGTTGTAGGGCGCGAACTGCTTGGCCACCGGCAGCACCTCGAGCGCCCGCGGATCCTTGCGTTCCCACAGCGACCGCGCCAGCCGCGCCCAGGCATGGCCGTCGCCGACATTGCGCTGCAGGTACTCGGCGTAGACCTCGGGCGGTTCGGCGTCCGACTGGCCGGACGGAAACTCCGCGCAGCCCTTGTCGAACGGCCACTCGGCGAGCCAGCAGCCGCGCTCGAGCTGCATCGGCACCGCCCACCACCAGACCAGCGCGGCCAGCAGCATCCAGGCGCCAAGCCAGCCGGCAAAGGCGAGCTTGCGGCCAGCTGGATCGCGATCGCGCTCACTGGCTCTCCTTCAGGTCGAGTTCGGCCAGCACGGTGCCGGTGGCGGTGCCCCAGAACTCGGCCGACAGGCGGTAGCTGACGCGCCTGCCGAGCGTGGCCTGCGGATTCTGCGCATGCAGCACGATCGTGCCCTGCACCTTGCAGCACGCCGGGGCGTCTCGCTGTCGGTCCAGCGCATGCGCTCGACGACCACTTCCGGATAGGCTCGTCATCAGCTGCAGCGCCGGCTGCAACAGCGAGCCGACCACCTTCATGTCGGTCAGGTAGATGTTGGCGGCACGCGCATCGCCCGGCCGCTCGAGCGACGAGATCAGCCGCACCAGGTAGTGCTTGGCATTCGGTGCATCGACCGGAAACACCGGCTGGCTCGGCTGGCGGCCGGCGCCGGCTGCGGGCTGCGGCGCGCGCTGCCGCCGCCGCCACGCGCGAGGTGGTGGCGGGCAGGGCTCCGGCGGATGCTGGCGCGGAGGCGCTGCGGGTCGGGTCGGAGTCACGTGCCGGCGCCGGGCGCGCCGGGCTGGCCTGAGCGGGGCTTGGCTCAGGACGCTGGACCGCGAACAACGGCGGCACGGCCGCCGGCGCACGCGGGCTTGCCGACTCTTCGCTGCCGCGCGAAGCTGCCGCTGCGTCGGCGCGCGGCGACGGGGCAGAGGCGGTGACATCGGAACGGCGTGCTGGCGGCGCCGCCTCGGCACTGGCCAGGCGGGTGCTGCGCGCCGACTCGGCATCGCGCGGCGTCTCGGCCGGCCTGGCGCGGGCCGCGGCCGCATCGTCGGGCTCGGGCCTGGCACGCCCGCCAGCACGGGCCGACGACGCCGGACTCGTCTCGTCGGCCTGGCGTCGTCGTTCGGCCTGCGTCGGCGCAGCAGTCGGCCGGCAGCGGATCGGCGTCGTCGGCTGCCGTCCCGCTGCGCCAGAGCGCGCTCCACGAATCGCGCAGCGACGGATGTCGTCGGCGCCGCCGGTGGAGCCGGTGCGGGCGGTGCCGGTCGCCGGTGCCGGAGCGACTGGCTGACTGCGGATGCGGCTGGTCGACGCGGGCACATCCGAAGCCGGGCTGGCCGGTTCGGCCGAGCGCCGGACGGCGGCCCGACGCTCGTCGGATCCATTGCTCGCGAGGACGGTCGACCGGCGCTCGGTGGCCTCGGCCTCCTGCGGCAGCATCGGCGCGTCGGCAGCGACGATCGGTGCGCCATCGGACGGGATTGCGCACGATCAGGGTGCGGCCGTCGTCGGCTTCGTGCGCGGCGACGACGAGCAGTCCGACCAGCAGCAGCGATCACCCCGACGGCGGTTGCCGCCATTCGGGTCTGGGTCGGGAAAGCGCGCATTCAGCGAGCGCCAGCGCTCGGCCAGGCTGATCCGGTGCTCGATGCGCCGCACCGTCGTCATCGCCGGCCGCGATGCCGGGTTCCGGGGCCCGGCGCGCCAGCCGCTCGTCGTACTGCTCGCGCAGCTCGGGGTCGCTCAGCACCTCCTGGGCGCGGTTCACGATGCCCGCTGCATTCGGCGGCAGGCCCTGCACGCCCATGTCGGGATGGGTCAGCCGGATCAGCGCCCGGTAGCGCGTGCGCAGGGTCTCGGGGGTGCAGTGCCTGCGGCGCCAGGCCGAGCACCTGGTAGTGGTTGTTGTCGGGCGCGAAACAGGCGCGCTGGACGAACAGCACCGCGGCCTCGCGCAGTTCGTCGGCCTCGGCCTGCAGCTCGTCCGGCAACGCGGCCGAGTGCCCACGCCGCCATCGTGTCGAGCTGCGCATGCAGCTCGCGCGGCTCGCCCAGCCGCACCGGGTAGTTGCCCGGTGCGCGGCCGAAGTCGCGCAGGACCTCGGCCAGCCGGCCGGGGCTGATCGCGCCGGGCGCTGCTTGCACGCTCAGCCTCTCAGGCCTGCTTCAGCGACGGTTCGGCATCGCACCGCCGGCGGTCCGGCACCGGCGATGGCGCGGTGCTGTTCGGTGGCGCCGTAGCCGTAGTAGTTGTCGTAGGTGTAGTAGGCGGTGTTCTGCGCCGTGGTCTTGGTCAGCACCACGCCACGCGGAACGATGCCGGCCATGCGCAGGCGCCGGAAGGCATCCTTGATGTGGCTCTTGCGCGTCTGGCTGGCCTGGGCGACGTACAGCACCGCCGGAACCTGGTTGCCGAGCACGATCGCGTCGGCCAGGCCGAGCACCGGCGGGCCGTCGAAGATGATGTATTCGACGCCCTCGGCCTGCAGGCGGTCCATCAGCTCGCCGAGCTTCGGCCCGGTCAGCAGGTCGACCGGGCTCGGCGGAATCGGCCCGGCGGTCATCACCCACAGGTTCGGGATGTCGGTCGGCGCGTCAGTTCGCCATCCGGGAAGCTGCCGGCCAGGTAGTTCGACAGCCCGAACACATTGCCGATGCCCAGGAAGCGGTGCACCGTCGGGTTGCGCATGTCGGCGTCGATCAGCGCCACCTTGCCGCCGAGCTGCGCGAAGTTGATCGCCAGCGCCAGCGAGGTGGTCGACTTGCCTTCGTTCTTGGTCGTGCTGGTGACCGACCAGGCGGCGCGGCGCGCCTTCGGAGGTCGAGAACTGCAGCGCGGTTCGCACCGAGCGATAGGCCTCGGCCACATGGCCGCGTGGATCGGCATGCGTCAGCATCGCCAGGCTGCTCAGGTCCGTCGTCTGCCCTTGACCTTCGGAATCACGCCGAGCAGCGGCACCGCCAGCGTCTTCTCGACCTCGTCGGCGAACTTGATCGAATCGTCGAACGATTCCATCAGGAAGATCAGGCCCAGGCCGAGCACCAGCCCGGCCAGCAGGCCGATCGCGGCATTCAGCGCGATCTTCGGCTTGTGCGGGAACAGCGGCACCTCGGCCTTGTCGACCACCTGGATGTTGTTGGTCTCGACGCCGCCGGCGACGCCGACTTCCTTCACCTGCTGCAGCAGCCCGTTGTAGAGCTCGCGGTTGGTATCGACCTCGCGCTTGAACAGGTTGAAATCGACGCTGCGCTCCTGGCCGGCGACGATCTCCTGCCGGGTCTGCGCCAGCCGGCGTGCGGATCTGTTCTTCCTGGCGCTTGGCGGTATCGATCTGGTTCTTCACCGACGTCAGGATGCTCTGCCACCTCGGTCCGATCTTCTCGTCGAGGTCGTCGATCTGCGCCTGCAGCTGCTTCATCTTCGGGAAGTCGGCCTTGTAGATCTTGGAGTTTTCCTGGTACTCGGCGGCCAGCTTGGAGCGCTGCGCCTTGTAGTCGGCGATCGTGCGGCTTTCCAGCACCTGGCGTGGCGTTGTCCGGCGCACTGCGGATCGCCTCGTATTCGGCCTCGGCCTTGATGCGGTCCTGCTCGGCCTTGCTGAGCGCGGTCGAGAACTCGAGGAAGGTCTGGTTGACGACGTTGGTCTTCTCGTCGAGCGTCAGGATGTTCTTGCGAGCGCGCATAGTCCTGCAGCTTGCGCTCCGACTCCTCGAGCCGCGCCTTGGTCAGCCCGAGCTGGGTCTCGAGAAAGGTCTTGGCGTACGACGACGATTCCATGCGCCGCTCGAGGTTGAGCGCGATGAACGACTGCGCCACCGTGTTGGCGATGCGCGCCGCCAGCTGCGGGCTCGGGTTCTCCACATCGACCCGCAGCACCGACGAATTGCGCAGCTGCTGCACCTTGACCGACTTCTGGAACGCCTCGACGACCTCGGCGCGGTTGAGCTGCTCGGCGCTGCTCACCGCCGGCTCGCGCAGCTTGGTGTAGCTCTCCTGGATCGCGGTCGAGGATGTTCTCGCCCATCGCCAGCCAGCCGGTGTCGTCTTCTCGGCTCGCCAGCCATCGCTGCCGCGCTCGCCGGCGCGCGGCTCGCTGCGCGTCGGCACCGGCTTGCAGCATGCCCTGGCGGTCCAGGCCCAGTTCGTCGATCACCCGCTCGGCCAGCACGCGGCTCTGCAGCAGCTCGAGCTGGGTGCCCATGCGCGTGCGGTCGTCCACATCCTGCATCGCCGACTGGTCGTCCTGCTCGAACTTGACCACCTGCGCCGCCCGCTTGTCGACCTGCAGCGTGGTCGTTGCCAGATACAGCGGCGTGCGGACGAAGCTCAGCAGCAGCGCGGCCAGCAGGCCGACGATCGCCACCGACACCAGCATCCACTTGTGCTTGACGCACCAGGCGCCACAGGTCGCGCAGGTCGAGCACGTCGCTGTCGGCCTGCGGCGCCTGGGCCGACGCGTCCCAGGGCTGGCCCACATCGTAGGTTCCGCGCGGCACCAGGGCCTGACCGGGAGCGGGTCCGTTGCTGTGAGCCGGCAGCGGCTCGGGGCGGGGGAACAGGCGATCTTGTGCCATGCGGGCGATACGGTGAAGACGAAGAAGAAGGGCGGCCGCGCGGCGCTGGAGCGTGCGGCCGGCGACGAGGCGACAGGCGTGCACGGTTCAGCGAGCGACGTTGCCGACGCTCTGCGAGAACGGATTGAGCGCGTCGAGGATGTCGCGGAACAGCGAGTCGCGCAGCGCGGTGCGGGCGCTGTCGCGGTTGACGACGATCACGTCGTCGCCCTGCAGCAGCGGATCCTTGCCCTCGCCCTTGCGGATCTTCAGCACGTCGTATTTCTCGACCAGATTCTGGCCTTCGGGCGTCAGGCGGAACAGCATCACCTCCTCCAGGTCGGCCAGCTGCGAGCCGCCGCCGGCCAGCGCCAGCGCGCGCAGCAGGGTGATCTGGCCGGTCAGCGGGAAGATGCCCGGCTTGATCACCGCGCCGTCGACCGTGATGCGCTGGGTGGTGAATTCCTTGATGAAGATCGAGATCTGCGGGTCCTGCAGATACTTCTCGCCGTACTTGATCGCCACCAGCGCCTCGGCATCCGACGCGGTATAGCCGCCGACCTGGATCTGCCCGATCAGCGGCAGCGCGATGTAGCCGGACGAATTGACGCGCACCTCGCGCTTGAGCTCCTTGACGCCGAACACCTCGACCTCGAGCAGGTCGTTCGGCGCGATCTTGTAGTCCTCGCCGATCGTGCTCGGCACCGGCAGCTTGGCGTTCGGCTGCCTCGGTCGATGCCGCGGCCGGGCCGATGCCGGTGGCGCCGGTGGAGCGGCCGGGTTCGGCTGTCGAGCGGCCGGAACGGCGGCGACGGCTTGGTCGCAACCGGCGAAGTCTGCGCCGGGGCAGGCGCGGCACTGCGGCTGAGCGACCGACGACGCGACGATGGCAGCAGCGAACAAATCCGATTCCGAAGCGGGCAGTCCAGGGCGATCGAGGGGAAATGATCGGATCTTCATGTGGAGCCTGCGGGAACCCTGGCGGCGAAACCTGCGGATTGTAGTGGGCAGCGGCTTTCGAACCCGTGCCGGATGCTCGGCAATGCCGCACTGGCGAGCGCGGCTATCGCGGCGACAAGCCCGCGTTCAGGGGACTGGCTGTGCGGAACCGGTGACCGGATGTGGCGGTCGCTTCAACGCTCGGACGGTGCGCAGCGGCCGCAGGTAGACGCCGGCCAGAAAGGCCGCGGTCAGCGCCAGCGCCGGGATGTGCATGTTGAACTCGACCCAGCTGTGCAGCAGCATGGCGAGCAGGCCGAAGCCGGCAAACAGGCGCAAGGAGATGGGCGTTGGTCAGGTGCCTGCCACGCCGGTAGCGCCGGATCAGCTGCCCGGCCTGGTGCAGCAGCAACGCTGCCAACGCGACTGCGGCGATCACCGCAGGCGCGCCGAGCTCGAGCAGCAGCTGCGGATAATCGTTGTGGGCATGCGGCACGAATCCGCTCGACCGCAGGTCCTGAAAGCGTGGAAAGACGGATTCGAAACTGCCGAGTCCGCTGCCCCAGGGCCAGTAGACCTTGGCCGCCTCGAAGGTAGAGATGGCATAGGCTTCTCGCAGACTCGCATCCGCTTCCAGCGTGGTCTTCTGCAGGCGCGAGGCAACGCCCTCGAGCCCGACCGAAATCAGCGCCGCAAAGGCGAACAGGACCAGCAGCCCGATGATCACCAGTCGCTGGCGGAAGCCCGATCTCCGATTTCATGCCCAGCAGGTAGATGAAGGTCGACAGCAGCACCACCGTCGAGCTGGCAAGCAGGCCGCCGCGCGACTGCGTACTCAGGATGACCACCAGGAAGCCGAAACCGAGAAACAGCCACAGGGGCCGCAGCGCCGGTTTCTCGAACCAGGTATTGGCCTCGTGACTCGAGCGCGATGATTTCTGCTGGCGGACCAGAAAATAGAACCACACCGGAATCAGCATCGCAAACAGATCGGCGAGGTGATTGCGGTTGGTGAAGGTGCCGACGAACGCTGCCGCCAACCGCGCCATCGAAATAGAACAGCGACCCGGGCCCGCCGGCAAACTGGGCGATCGCCACCAGCGCCTGGAGCAGCCCGACGAAGATCAGGAGCGCGAACAGGCGCTCGGTGGTGCGCTCATCGATTGCCAGCGCCGCCAGAAAGATGGCGATCAACGGCACGGCCGACCACATCGAGGCCCAGGTGGCGGTCGGTGTCAGTGACAGCGGCAGCGCATCGGGCACCGCCAGGCCGGCGGCAGCCAGTGCGGGCAGGTAGTCGGCACGGCCGGCGAGGGTCGACCAGAAGTTCGGCGTCGATCGGAATCAGCTGCAAGAGCGCCGATCCAGAGCGGGCTGGTGGCCAGCAGCGCAATCAGAGACACTGCGCCAACGCGGCGCGCGCGCCATCACGCGGGACGAACCGGCTCCGACGGAACGCCAGAACGGCAGCCATCCAGCGGAACGGCGGGCCAGCAGGGTGGCCAGCAGCAGCAGCGCCAGCGCGAGCAGCCCGACGAGAGCGATCTCGCGTCGGCCGCCACGGATGATGGGCGCCAGGAAGAGCAGGGCGCCAGCCCATAAAAAAACCAGCCGATCGAAAATCGGCTGGTTTCGGGCGAAAAGCTAGAAGCGCGGCTCAATCAGAGCCCGGACAGCCGCTTCGTCTTCTTCGACAGCAGCGAATGCGACAGCCGACACGACGACCATGCCGCCAACCACGGCAGCCGTGGTTGCAACGCCACCGGCAGCAGCGCCACCGCCGAGGAACGACGGGGTCACGGTAGCCTGGGCGATGCGATACGGCGTGAACAGTTCCTTGACCGAAGCCTGGAGCTGGGCGCAGGTCAGCTTCGCGTTCACGGTCAGGTGCTGGCCGCTGGTGAGCGGAATGCTGCAGCCGTTGTTCAGGACAACGGTTGCTTTCGCATTGTTGGAAACCAGCACCTTGCTGCCTTCAGCCACCGGCGTGCCGTTAGCCGCCTTCGTGACATAGCCAGCACCGCTGATGCTGATGTTGCCCTTGACGCCGCTGAGCGTGCCAAGGTTTTCTGCGGCGCTTGCTGCCATGGCGGTACCAGCCATCAGGGCTACCAATGCGATCTTCTTCATTCAACACTCCTTGTGGATCGGGGGTGACAGGGATGCTAACGCACTTTCCTGCCGTTCCGTGTCCGGAACGGCAGTGGAATGCCTTAAAACTCGTCGGGAGGATACCCGGTTCGGGGGGGTGGCAAGATGCCGTTGCGTCGCGGCAACCTCACTTGCGCCAATTTCCTACAGAAAAGCAACAGATGCATGAACCAAGCCGAGCCGCTTCCGTCCGGTATGACCGCCTCGATGCGCTGCGCGGCGTCGCCATGGTGTGGATGGCGGCGTTCCACCTGGCATTCGACCTGAACCACTACGGCTTCATCCGCCAGGATTTCAACCGCGACCCAGTCTGGACCTGGCAGCGCGTCGCGATCGTTTCACTGTTCCTGCTGTGCGCCGGCGCCGGGCAGGCGATCGCACTCGCACATCGGCAGAGCGATCGCCGGTTCTGGCGCCGCTGGCTGCAGGTGGCTGCGGCGGCCGTGCTCGTCAGCGCCGGCTCGTGGCTGATGTTTCCGCGCAGCTTCATCTTCTTCGGCGTGCTGCATGGGATCGCGGTGATGCTGATCATCAGTCGCTACGGGGCCCGCGCCGGCGGATGGCTGTGGCCGGCGGGGCTGGTCCTGATCGCGCTGCCGTTGTTTTTCAGCCATCCGTTCTTCGACAGCCGGATGACGGCGTGGATCGGCCTGGTCACGCGCAAGCCGGTGACCGAGGATTTCGTGCCGCTGATTCCGTGGCTCGGCGTCATGCTCTGGGGGCTGGCCGGCGGACGGTGGTTGATCGGACACCGCCCGCAGTGGCTGACCGCCGCTCCCCCATGGCCGGCACTCACCCGTCGCCTCGCGATCCTCGGACGCTGGCCGCTCAGTTTCTACCTGCTGCACCAGCCGGTGCTGATCGGACTGGTGATGCTCGCGCGCTGGTGGCTACCGGGCGGGTAGGCGGCTGACGCCGCGGTCGGGCCTGAAGGCCCTCCTACCTGGCGCCAGGCAGCAGTTCTTCGGTAGGAGGGCCTTCAGGCCCGATCCCGGCCGCCAGGCCGGGCCTGGCGCGAACCGTGGACGCCGCGGCTGACGCCGCGGTCGGGCCTGAAGGCCCTCCTACCTGGCGCGCCGATGGTGATCGACCAGCAGGCCAGCAGTGTTCCTTTGTAGGAGGGCCTTCAGGCCCGATCCCGGCCGCCAGGCCGGGCCTGGCGCGCACCGTGACGCCGCGGCTGACGCCGCGGTCGGGCCTGAAGGCCCTCCTACCTGGCGCGCCATGGCGCGCGACGGTGATCGATCAGCATGACGGTGATCGACCAGCAGGCCAGCAGTGTTCCTTTGTAGGAGGGCCTTCAGGCCCGATCCCGGCCGCCAGGCCGGGCCTGGCGCGCACCGCGGACGCCGCGGCTGCACGCCGCGGTCGGGCCTGAAGGCCCTCCTACCTGGCGCGCCATGGCGCGCGACGGTGATCGATCAGCATGACGGTGATCGACCAGCAGGCCAGCAGTGTTCCTTTGTAGGAGGGCCTTCAGGCCCGATCCCGGCCGCCAGGCCGGGCCTGGCGCGAACCGTCGGCGCCGCGGCTGACGCCGCGATCGGGCCTGAAGGTCCTCCTGAAACAATCCGCTACCGGCTCTGGGACGCATCCGGTTGCAAACCACCCCACCACTGCCCTCAAGTCCTTGCCTGCGCGGGCCGACATACCGGTACCGGGCAGGCTCGCTGCCGATGCCCGGCGTCAGGGCCGTTGCGGCCGCGGAGCCATCACCATGTTGACCAATGCCGTGTCGTCCGCCTTCGGACGCCTCTATGCCACGCCCGCCATCGAGGAAGACCGGATGGCGGTGCGCCGGATCGAGGCGGTCGATCGGCTGAAGCCGGTCGATCCCGGCGCACAGGATCGCGCCACCGGCGGCCGCGATCAGCGCGAGTTTGCAGCCCAGCGCGACGCGATGATGAGCGGTGTCCGGGAAGCCTTCCAGGCGCTCGGCAGCACGCCCACCGCGGCGTCGGATGAGGATCTGCCGGTACCGGGAGAACCCCCGAACCCGCAGCCGATCGACGAACCCGATCCGCTGCTGGACGCCGCCATCCTGCGTTTCATGCACGCCGTCTTCCGCAGCCTGGCCGAAGCCGACGGCCCGACGACCGACGCCGTTGCACCCGCGGCCCGGCGTGAAGCCGACGGGACCGCCTACGCCGAGCCCGCGCAGGGCCGGCAACAACTGGCCGGACGGATCGAGGCGCTGGCCGCCGGGCTGGCTGCGGCCGGTCGGGCAGACGATCGGCTCAGCGTTCCCGACGCGGCTGCGACGTCGATCGGCGCGCCGACCGGCCCAGCGTCGGACCCACTGCCGAGTGCCTTTCGCGACGCGCTGCACGCGCTGCGCGGTGACCACCGCCGCTCGACTGGCGCCGATGCCTCCGCAGCAAGGCCGCTGCCGACCCGTGGCGACCTGGTTCAGCTGCTGCAGCGCCTGGCGCAGTCGATCGACGGTGCGGCGTCTGCCGCCACCAGCCTGCCGACCACCGGCAGCCTGCTGCGCGAGCGGGCCTGAATCCTCGCGCCGGGCACGCCGTCCGCCCGGCGATCGGCCCCCTCCGCTTGAGGATGTCGCGCGGCGCCGGCCGCGGGCAGCATGCGCGTGTCTCAACCACCGCGGCCGCCCGATGCAACTCCCGCCCTTCACCTTCACCCACCATGGCGCGGTCGACGGCGTCACCGGATCCTGCCACCAGCTCGCGCTCGCCGACGGCCAGTCGGTGCTGATCGACTGCGGTCTGTTCCAGGGTGCCGAGACCTCGCCCGACGGCGCCGGCCCGGGTCGGCTCGAGGTCGGCTTTGCGCTCGCCCAGGTGCGGGCGCTGATCGTCACCCATGTCCACATCGACCATGTCGGCCGCGTCCCGTACCTGCTGGCGGCCGGCTTCCGGGGTCCGATCTACTGCAGCGAGGCCTCGGCGCTGCTCCTGCCGCTGGTGCTCGAGGATGCGATCGAGGTCGGCTTCACGCGCGACAAGGCGCTGATCGCCCGCTTCATCGCCTTCCTGCGCCAGCAGATCGTGCCGCTGCCGTATCGCCAGTGGCAGACGGTGATCGCCGGCGATCCCGGTCTGCGGGTCCGGCTGCAGCCGGCCGGACACATCCTGGGATCGGCTTACGTCGAATGCGAGACGCGTCACGGCAGCGATCGCCGCATCGTCGTCTTCTCGGGCGACCTCGGTGCACCGCACACGCCGCTGCTGCCGGCGCCGCGGTCGCCGCTCGCCGCCGACGTGGTGGTGATGGAGAGCACCTACGGCGACCGCCTGCACGAGAGCCGGCGCACCCGGCGCGAGCGCCTGCAGGCGCTGTGCGAGCATGCCTTCGGCAACGGCGGGACGCTGCTGATCCCGGCCTTCAGCATCGGCCGCACGCAGGAGCTGCTGTACGAGCTCGAGGAAATCATCCACCGCCATCGGCTGCGCCCGGCGGCCGCCGGCATCGCCTGGCACGAGCTCGAGATCATCGTCGACTCACCGCTGGCGGCGGACTTCACCCGCGGCTATGCCCAGCTCAAGCCGCACTGGGACGCCGAAGCGCGCCGCAAGGTCGACGCCGGCCGCCACCCGCTCGCCTTCGAGCAGCTGACGACGGTCGGCGACCATGCAGCCGCATCTGCGCACCGTCGAGCGCCTGGCGCGCGGCGGGCGACCGGCGATCGTGATCGCCGCCAGCGGCATGTGCGCCGGCGGGCGCATCGTCAACTACCTGAAGGCCATGCTCTCCGACCCGCGCCACGACGTGCTGTTCTGCGGCTACCAGGCCGCCGGCACGCCGGGTCGCGCGATCCAGACCTGGGGCCCGCGCGGCGGTCATGTCGACCTCGACGGCCGGCGCATCGACATCCGCGCCGCCGTCCACACCCTGGGCGGCTATTCGGCCCACGCCGACCAGAAGAACCTGCTCGACTTCGTCGGCCGGATGAAGACGCCGCCGCGCCAGGTGCGCCTGGTGCACGGCGACGACAAGGCCAAGCAGACCCTGGCAGGCCTGGTGCGACAGCGGCTGCCGGCACCGAGGTCGTGATCCCGTAGCGGTTGGTGGCGCAGGAATGGTTCAAGTCGCGACCGGCGGGACTCCGGGCCTCACGATGATCGCGCGCCGCGGGCGCTTTTGCAGCGGGCCTGCAGGGGCGGCGTCAGCCGCGACCCGCCGACCGCGCCGACCGCGCCGACCGCGTTCACCCTGCCAGCGTGAACGACTCGTTGATGGCGCTCTTCACGCCGCCGCCCATCTGCGGTCCGCCGCCGGCCACGTGGATCGCGTCGCCGAGCACGACGGCGCCCATGCCGTGGCGCGGGGTCAGCATCGGCGCGTAGCGCCTCCCAGCGGTCGGTCAGCGGATCCCAGGCCTCGTTCTGCCCGTAGACGCGGTTCGTGCCTTCGCCGCCCATCACGAAGATCCTTGCCGCGGTACAACACGCAGCCCTGGCCCGAGCGGGCGGTCGGCAGCGGGGTCCGGAAGCTCCAGCGATCGGTCGCCGCGTCGTAGCTGTGGTGCAGGTTGCTGTTGGTGTGGAACGAGTCGACGCGTCCGCCGATGACGTGGATCGCCTTGCCCACCACCACGATGCCGAGGTGATCGCGCGCCACCGGCAGCGGCTGCCGACGTTCGTAGCGGTCGCTCTGCGGGTCGTAGACCAGGTGCCAGTCGATCGAGCGCCGCCAGTCGCTGCCGATCGCGCCGCCGATCAGGTGGATGCGTCCATCCAGCGCGATGCACGCCATCGCGCCGCAGGCCTCGGGCAGGCGGCGCATGCCGCTGCCACTTTTCGCCGTCGAAGGCAAAGCTCTCGTCGTGCGGCGTGCGGTTCTGTTCCACGAAACCGCCGAAGGCATACAGCCGATCGCCCAGCGTGGCCACGCCGACATGGTTCGCCCCGCGCGGCAGCTGCGGCAGTTCCTGCCAGGCGTCGACGCTTGGGTCGTATGCGTGGTGGTAGGGCCGGTCGACCCGCTGCTGGGCATAGCCGCCCACCAGATGCATCCGGCCGCGGTACGCCACCGCCCAGGCCATCTCGGTGCGCGGAATCGGCAACGGCGCCCGCGCGCGCCAGCGGCCCGGTTCGGCAGCGCGTGGCGCCGGACTGTCGGTGACGGCCTGCTGGGCGTGCAGTTCGGGCAGATCGATGCGGCCCGGCTGGTTCAGCCGCTCGAACTGACCCTGGTGATGGCCATGGGGCTGGGCGCGCACCCACCCGGGCAAGGCCAGTGTGGACGCAGCGGCGGAGAGGATCGAGCGGCGGGACAGCATGCGGGTGGCCTTTCAACCGGGATTCTTGATGGCGGCATTCTGCGATGGCGAGGCGGTGTCAAGCGCCATCCGGTGTGCGGCCATCCGGCCGGGGACGCCTACCGGCCGCGGGTGTCGTCGCGATCCGCCAGAAGCTTCAGCGCCTGCTCCGCACCGCGCAGCGCCGGCGGCGACTTGGGCTGGATCACGTAGGTCGGGATCATCTGCAGGTAGTCCTGGTAGCGGCCCTTGGCCTCGAAACGGGCCCGGAACTCGGACTGGGTCGCCAGGTCGATCAGCGCCGGCACGATGCCGCCGCCGATGAAGACGCCGCGCTGCGCGCCCAGCGTCAGCGCCAGGTTGCCGGCGGCGCTGCCGAGCAGGCCGAAGAACAGGTCGATCGCCTGGCGGCACAGCGGGTCCATCCCGGATCGGGCGCGCTCGCTGATCTCGGGCGCGTCGATCTCCTCGAACGGCTTGCCGGCGGTGGCGGCGCAGGCACGGTACAGGTTGACGATGCCGGGGCCGGACAGTGCGCGTTCGGCCGACACATGGCCGAACTGGCGCCGCAGTTCGCGCAGCACCGCATCCTCCCAGTCGTCGGCGCCGGCCAGGGTGCGCGTGGCCGCCTTCACCGGCGATGGCGCAAAAGCCGCCATCCGGCGTCGGCAGCAGCCCGCTCACCCCCAGGCCGGTGCCGGGGCCGATCAGTCCCCAGGCTGCATCGGCGGCCGGTATCGCCGCCGCCGATCGCGACGCAGTTCATCTTCCTCGAGCACCGGCAGCGCCAGCGCCAGCGCGGTGAAATCGTTGATCACGAGCAGCCGCTCGATGCCGAGCGCCGCGCCGATCGCCTTGATCGAGAAGCTCCAGTCCGAGTTGGTCATCTCGACCCGGTCGCCGCGGATCGGCGACGCGATGCCGATCGCGCCGGCGGTCGGCATGTCGCTGCCCGCGCAGCCGCGCAGGTAGTGCTCGATCAGGTCGAGCACGCCGGTGAAGTCGGCGCAGTCGTAGATCTGCTCGTGCGTCAGCGGCGCGCCGGCGCCGTCCTGCAGCGCGAAGCGTGCATGGGTGCCGCCGATGTCGCCGAGCAGCCGGGTCGAATTCGGCGGCCATCGCGGGTCTTCTCGCTGCAGGCTAGCGGGTGATCGCCGTCAGGCCTCCGCCACCCCCATCGCATGGCTGTAGCCGCCGTCGACATAGGTGATCTCCGACGTCACGCCGGCCGCCAGGTCCGACAGCAGGAAGGCGGCCACATTGCCGACGTCGTCGATCGTCACGTTGCGGCCGAGCGGCGCGGTCTTGGCCACCTCGTCGAGCATCTTGCCGAAGCCCTTGATGCCCGATGCCGCCAGCGTCTTGATCGGCCCGGCCGAGATCGCATTGACCCGCACGCCGCGCTTGCCCACCGCCGACGCCAGGTAGCGCACGCTCGCCTCGAGCGACGCCTTGGCCAGCCCCATCGTGTTGTAGTTCGGCACGCTGCGCACCGAGCCGAGGTAGGTCAGCGTCAGCAGCGCGGCATTCGGCACGCAGCCGCGGCAGCGCCGCCTTGGCCATCGCCGGGAAGCTGTAGGCCGAGATGTCGTGCGCGATGCGGAATGCCTCGCGCGACAGGCCGTCGAGCAGATCGCCGCTGATCGCCTCGCGCGGCGCGAAGCCGATCGAGTGCACGAAGCCGTCGAACTCGCGGCCAGGTCTCGCCCAGGTCGGCGAACAGCTCGGTCGATCTGGGCGTCGTCGCCGACGTCGCAATCGAAGATCAGCTTCGAGTCGAACTCCGCGGCAAACCCGGTGATGCGCTCCTTGAAGCGCTCACCGACATAGCTGAACGCCAGCTCGGCGCCCTGCGCGGTGACAGGCCCGCGCAATCCCGTAGGCAATCGATCGGTTCGACAGCACCCCGGTGATCAACAAGCGTTTGCCGGTCAGAAACCCCATGCGTGTTCTCCTGGATTGGTCATCGGAATCATTGTAGGAGGGTGTTCGGCGGGCAAATCGGCGGGGTATGTCAGCGATCGCGCCTGAAGGCGCTCCTACGGAACGCGTGATGGGTTCGTAGGAGGGCCTTCAGGCCCGATGCCCGCGCGCCACGCGAAGCGCGGTAGCGGGCATGCCAGCGATCGCGCCTGAAGGCGCTCCTACAAAATGCCCTTGCGCGGGTTGTTGTAGGAGGGCCTTCAGGCCCGATGCGCCGCGCGCCTGCGACGCGCGGTACGTGGCACGTCGGCGATCGCGCCTGAAGGCGCTCCTACGGAATGCCCTTGCATGATTTTTGTAGGAGGGCCTTCAGGCCCGATTCTCCCGCAGCGCGCCGCCTCACCGTCCTCCAGCTGCCACACCATGTCCCACAGTGCGTAATCCGCAATCCGTTCCACCAGCCCCGCCCGCACCGGGTTGCCGACCACATACCGCGCCGCCGCCAACAGATCTTCATCACGCCGCAGCGCGTGGTCGTGGTAACCGGCCTGCCACACCGCACCGGTCCGATGCAAGAACAGGTTGATCGCCCGGGCAGAACGACCCTTCACCTGGTTCATCACGTTCGACAGCGGTTCGCAATCCGACAACTGCACCAGCCAGTGCCAGTGATCCGGCATCACGACCCAGGCCAGCGACGTGACACGGCCGGCGTCTTCGAGGTGTCGCATCGCGTCGACCACGCAGCGCCCGGCCCGCCAATCGACGAACAGCCGCTCCCGGCGTGCCGTGCAGGCGGTCAGCAGATAGGCCTGCCCGTCGAGCGAGGCACGTCCGCGGCGCAGCGCGGCTTGGTGGGGGGCAGGGCGGGGTGGCATCATGCCGGCCAGTCTGTCGCGAGCGCGGTGCGAGCGCACGCCCCTGTCGAGGGTGAGCCACCACGCCCTGTAGGAGGGCCTTCAGGCCCGATCGTGGTGGCCGCGACCGTGATCGCGCCTGAAGGCGCTCCTACATCGGGGACAAGTGCCCCGGTGCGTGGCATTCTGTAGGAGGGCCTTCAGGCCCGATCGCGATGGCCACGCCCGTGATCGCGCCTGAAGGCGCTCCTACATCGGGGACAAGTGTCCCGGTGCGTGGTATTCGTAGGAGGGCCTTCAGGCCCGATCCGGTGGCCACGCCCGCGATCGCGCCTGAAGGCGCTCCTACATCGGGGACGAGTTTCCCGGTGCGTGGTATTCGTAGGAGGGCCTTCAGGCCCGATCGTGGTGGCCACGCCCGTGATCGCGCCTGAAGGCGCTCCTACATCGGAGGGCTTTCCTGCAGGAGGGCCTTCAGGCCCGATACCGCATGGCCACGACCCGGGATCGCGCGCGAACCCGGCCCCACCCAGATATCCGCTGCGCGGGTTGTCGGCCCCTCCAGCTGGGGTTACAATCCTGGTTTCCCCAAGAAAGCTGCATGGGCGGATTCTTCCGGCCCATTTTTTTTGCCTGAACCGAATTCGCATCGCCTTTCGAGCACCCTGGAAGAAGGACGCCACACCCTGTGAACTGGACCGAAGCCGTCGAACGCACCGTGACTGCCCTTGGCTACGACCTGGTCGAGACCGAGCGCTCGACTGGCGGTCTGCTGCGCGTCTACATCGACCGGCTGCCAGGCAGGGACTATGACACCGGCGTCGGTGAGTTCGTCACGGTCGACGACTGCGAGAAGGTGACTCGGCAATTGCAGCATGTGCTCGAGGTCGAGGGCTGCGCCTACGAGCGGCTCGAGGTGTCGTCGCCGGGGCTGGACCGGCCGCTGCAGCGCGAGGCGGATTACGAACGCTTCGTCGGCGAGCAGGTGGCGCTCACGCTGAAGCTGCCGTTCCAGGGGCGCAAGAAATTCCAGGGCGTGCTGCAGCGCGTCGATGACGTCGCGCAGCCGGCGCTGCCGGTGGCGGCCGAGGCCGGCCTCGAGCTGGCGACCGTGCCGCAACCGCCGCTCTGGCGGCTGGTGCTCGATGTCGAGCCGAGGGCGGCGAAGAGGGCGGGCGGGAAGGTGGCGGCGAAGAAGACGGGGTCGAGGGGATCGGCGGGGGTCGTCGGATCGGGCCTGAACGCCCTCCTGCCAGGGGCCGAACATGCCGCTGCGACCGACGCGACCCCCCAGCAAGCCCTCGATTTTGCGATCAACGAAGTGCGGGAAGCCCGGCTGGTGCCGGTGGTGGATTTCAAGGGGCGCCGCTTCGTGCCGCAGCAGCACGAACAGGCCCCCGATGCGGCGTCGGTCGGAGAGCCGGCGGCGGGTGATCAAGAAGACGGAGGTCGTGACAAATGAACCGCGAGTTGTTGATGCTGGTGGACGCGATTTCGCGCGAGAAGAGTGTGGACCTGGAGGTCGTGTTCGGCGCGGTCGAATCTGCGCTCGCCTCCGCGTCGAAGAAGCTGCACGGCGGCGAGGTCGACATCCGCGTCTCCGTCGACCGCGAGACCGGTGAATACGAGACCTTCCGCCGCTGGCACGTGGTGCCGAACGAGGCCGGCCTGCAGCTGCCCGATTCCGAGATCCTGCTCTTCGAGGCCGCCGAGCAGATCCCCGACATCGAGGTCGACGACTACATCGAGGAGCCGGTCGAATCGGTCTCGATCGGTCGCATCGGCGCCCAGGCTGCCAAGCAGGTGATCCTGCAGAAGATCCGCGACGCCGAGCGCGAGCAGCTGCTGACCGACTTCCTGTCGCGTGGCGAGAAGATCTTCGTCGGCACCGTCAAGCGCCTCGACAAGGGCGACGTCATCGTCGAGTCGGGCCGCGTCGAAGGCCGCCTGCGCCGCAGCGAGATGATCCCGAAGGAAAACCTGCGCACCGGTGACCGGGTGCGGGCCTACATCGCCGAGGTCGACACCACCCTGCGCGGCCCGCAGATCCTGCTGTCGCGCAGCGCGCCCGGCTTCATGATGGAGCTGTTCGCGCAGGAAGTGCCGGAGATCGAGCAGGGCCTGCTCGAGATCAAGAACGCCGCCCGTGATCCGGGCAGCCGCGCCAAGATCGCCGTCGTCTCGCACGACAAGCGGGTCGATCCGATCGGCACCTGTGTCGGCGTGCGCGGTTCGCGCGTCAATGCGGTCACCAATGAAGTCGCCGGCGAGCGGGTCGACATCGTGCTGTGGTCGGCCGATCCGGCGCAGTTCGTGATCGGCGCGCTGGCGCCGGCCAACGTGCAGTCGATCGTCGTCGACGAGGAGCGCCACGCGATGGACGTCGTCGTCGACGAGGAAAACCTCGCGATCGCGATCGGCCGTGGCGGCCAGAACGTGCGCCTGGCGTCCGAGCTGACCGGCTGGCGCATCAACATCATGACCGCCGAGGAATCGAGCGCCAAGCAGTCGGCCGAGACCGACAGCGTGCGCGCGATCTTCGTCGAGAAGCTCGATGTCGACGCCGAGGTGGCCGACATCCTGATCGCCGAAGGCTTCTGCCAGCCTGGAAGAAGTGGCCTACGTCCCGATGCAGGAAATGCTCGAGATCGAAGGCTTCGACGAAGACACCGTCAACGAGCTGCGCAGCCGGGCCAAGGATGCGCTGCTGACGATGGAGATCGCCACGCGAGGAGAAGGTCGACGATGTCTCGCAGGATCTGCGCGACCTCGACGGCCTGACCCCCGAGCTGATCGGCAAGCTCTCCGACGGCAACGTCCACACCCGAGACGAACTCGCCGACCTTGCGGTCGACGAGCTGACCGAGATGACCGGCATCGGCGAAGACCGATGCCAAGGTGCTGATCATGAAGGCGCGCGAGCACTGGTTCACCACCTGAACCACTGCACCGCACATCTAACCACCGCGCCCCGTCCTCATCACGCAGCACCGCTAGACCCAAGCAAGGAAGCAACAATGGCCGTGACCACCGTCGCACAACTCGCCGCCGAGCTGAACCGCTCTGCCACTGCACTGCTCGAGCAGCTGCAGCAGGCAGGCGTCGGCAAGGCGTCGACCGACGACGCCTTGACCGAAGTCGACAAGGAGCGCCTGCTCGACTACCTGCGCACCAGCCACGGCACCGTGCCGAGCGGCGAGCGCAAGAAGATCACGCTCACGCGCAAGTCGACCAGCGAGATCAAGCAGGCCGATGCATCCGGCCGGGCGCGCACCATCCAGGTCGAGGTGCGCAAGAAGCGCACCTTCATCAAGCGCGACGATTCGCCGACCGCGGTCGACGAGAGCACGCAGGCCGCGCTCGACGCGGCCGACCTGGCGCGCCGCGAAGCCGAGGCCGAGCAGCAGGCCGAGGAGCTGCGCCAGCAGGAAGCGGCGATGGCCGAGCAGCGCCGCCAGCGCGAGGAAGCCGAGCGCGCCGCGCGCGAAGCCGCCGAGGCGCGCGAGCGTGAAGCCGCCGCCCAGGCCGAGGCCGAGGCCGCATCGGCCGCCGCTGCCGCCAAGGCGCAGGCCGATGCCGACGCCGAGTGCAGCAGGCCGACGCACGGCCAGCGCCACGCCGGCTGCCGACGCCAAGCCGGCGCCCGCTCGCCCAAGGACCAGGCCGCGGCACGCGCCGCCGCCGCGGCCGAGGCCGCCGCGCTGAACGCCAGTGCGCGCAACCGCTCGCGGTGCGCGCGTGCGCCAAGACCGCGCCGCACCGCCGCCGCGCCGGCGCCCGAGCCCGCAGCGGCTGCCGGCTGCGCCGGCCGTGGTGCCGCCGCGCGAAGCCGGCCGCCGCCGCCGCTGCCGCCGTGCCGCGCCGGCCGCGCCGCCGACACCGCTCGAGGCGCCGAAGGGCCCGCTGCGCGTGATCAAGGCCGCCGACGTCGTCGACGAGGAGAAGCAGCGCGCCGCCGACCTGGCCAAGCGCCGCAAGGCCGCCGAGGACGAGGCCGCCGCCATCCGCGCGATGATGAACGCGCCGAAGAAGGTGCTGACGGCCAAGAAGGAAGAGCCGCCCAAGCCCGAAGCGGGCAAGGAAGGCATCAAGGGCACCATCCACAAGCCCGCCGGCACGCCACCACGCGCCGCGGCGCCGGCCGGCGCCAAGCCGGGCGACAAGAAGTCGGTCAAGAGCGAGAAGCTGTCTTCGAGCTGGGCCGACGACGCCGCCAAGCGGCGCGGCCTGAAGACCCGCAACGATGCGCCGGCGGCGCAGGCCGTCCGGGCTGGCGCGCGCCGCGCGGCGGCCGCCGTGGCGACCGCGACGACAGCGCGCCGTCGAGCTACACGCCGCCGGTCGAGCAGCAGGTGCTACGAAGTGCACGTGCCCGAGACCATCAGCGTGTCCGACCTGGCGCACAAGATGAGCGTCAAGGCGAGCGAGGTGATCAAGCAGCTGATGAAGCTGGGCCAGATGGTCACGATCAACCAGCAGCTCGACCAGGAGACCGCGATGATCGTGGTCGAGGAGATGGGCCACACCGCGCTCGCCGCCAAGCTCGACGATCCGGACGCCTTCCTCGAGGAAGAGACCGATGCCGACGCGCAGCACGAGCTGCTGCCGCGCGCGCCGGTGGTCACCGTCATGGGCCACGTCGACCACGGCAAGACCTCGCTGCTCGACCAGATCCGGCGTGCCCGTGTGGCCGCCGGCGAGGCCGGCGGCATCACCCAGCACATCGGCGCCTATCACGTCGACACGCCGGGGGGCATGATCACCTTCCTCGACACCCCGGGCCACGCCGCGTTCACCGCGATGCGTGCGCGCGGCGCCAAGGCGACCGACATCGTCATCCTGGTGGTGGCGGCCGACGACGGCGTGATGCCGCAGACCAAGGAAGCGATCGCCCACGCCAAGGCGGCCGGCGTGCCGCTGGTGGTGGCGATGAACAAGATCGACAAGCCCGATGCCAACCTCGAGCGCCTGAAGAGCGAGCTGGTGGCCGAGCAGGTGGTGCCGGAAGAGTTCGGCGGCGATTCGCCGTTCGTTCCGGTGTCGGCCAAGACCGGCCAGGGCATCGACAGCCCTGCTCGAGGCGGTGCTGCTGCAGGCCGAGGTGCTGGAGCTGAAGGCGCCGGTCGACAGCATGGCCAAGGGCCTGGTGATCGAAGCCAAGCTCGACAAGGGCCGCGGCCCGGTGGCCACGGTGCTGGTGCAGAGCGGAACCCTCAAGCGCGGCGACATCGTGCTGGCCGGTTCCAGCTTCGGCCGGGTGCGTGCGATGCTCGACGAGAACGGCAAGGCGATCAACGAGGCCGGCCCGTCGATTCCGGTCGAGATCCAGGGCCTGACCGAGGTGCCGCAGGCGGGCGACGAGTTCATGGTGCTGGCCGACGAGCGGCGTGCGCGCGAGATCGCCACCTTCCGCCAGGGCAAGTACCGCGAGGTCACGCTCAACAAGCGCCAGGCCGCCAAGCTCGAGAACATGTTCGAGACCATGGGCGAAGGCCAGGCGCAGAGCCTGCCGCTCATCATCAAGGCCGACGTGCAGGGTTCGCAGGAGGCGCTCACGCAGAGCCTGCTCAAGCTCAGCACCGCCGAGGTCAAGGTGCAGGTGGTGCACGCGGCGGTGGGCGGCATCAGCGAGAGCGACATCAACCTCGCGATCGCGTCGAAGGCCGTCATCATCGGCTTCAACGTGCGCGCCGATGCCAGCTCGCGCAAGCTGGCCGAGAGCAACGGCGTCGACCTGCGCTACTACAACATCATCTACGACGCGGTCGACGAGGTGAAGGCGGCGATGAGCGGCATGCTCGCCCCCGAGCAGCGCGAAGAGGTCATCGGCACCGCCGAGATCCGCACCGTCTTCGTCGCATCGAAGATCGGCACGGTGGCCGGCTCGATGGTCACCGCCGGCCTGGTGCGCCGTGGCGCGCGCTTCCGCCTGCTGCGCGAGAACGTGGTGGTCTACACCGGCGAGATCGAATCGGTGCGCCGCATGAAGGACGACGTCCGCGAAGTGGCGTCGGGCTTCGAGTGCGGTATCAAGCTCAAGAACTACAACGACATCAAGGAAGGCGATCAGCTCGAGTTCTTCGAGGTGAAGGAAGTGGCGCGGACGCTGTGAGCGCGGATCGGGGCCTGAGGCCCCCATCGCGCTCGTAGGAGCGCCTTCAGGCGCGATCCGGGCCGCGCCTGCGCGAAGCGCCCGCAGGTGTCCCACGGAATGCGCCATTCCCGCAAGCGCCTCTCTGGGCGCGAACCATCGGGCCTGAAGGCCCTCCTACAGGCCCGGGTATCGTAGGAGCGCCTTCAGCGCGAAACCGCCATTCCCCAACCCCGCCACCCTCACGCTGGCGGGGTTGTCATTTCAGCCCCCACCGTCCCGCAATCCACCCGAGACCCCCGCAGACCCGGCCGCCACCCGCCGCCGACGCCCGAAGGACCACCCCATGCGCCACAAGCGATCCATCCCCAACCGCAGCTTCCGCATCGCCGACCAGATCCAGCGTGACCTGGCCGAGCTGATCCGCGAGCTGAAGGATCCGCGCATCGGCATGGTCACCATCCACGCGGTCGAGGTCACCGCCGACTACGCCCACGCCAAGGTCTTCTTCTCGGTCCTGGTCGGCGACCCGCAGGAATGCGAGATCGGCCTCAACGAGGCCGCCGGCTTCCTGCGCAACGGCCTCTTCAAGCGCCTGCAGATCCACACCGTTCCCACGCTGCACTTCCCTTCGACCGCACCACCGAGCGCGCCGCCGAGCTCAACGAGCTGATCAAGCAGGCCAACGCGACGCAGGCCAAGGACTGAGCCGTGAACGCCCACGCGCCCTCGCGCCGTGCGGCGCCCATCCGGACACAGCCTGTAGGAGGGCCTTCAGGCCCGATGCGCGGTTCGGCACAGCCCCGATCGCGCCTGAAGGCGCTCCTACCGAACACCGCCGGCCGCCGTGCCCGGACCACCGCTCTGCTCCCTGTAGGAGGGCCTTCAGGCCCGATCGCGCCGTCGCGCAGCCCCGATCGCGCCTGAAGGCGCTCCTACCGAACACCGTCCGCCCGGCTGATCGCGCCGCCACTCGGTGCGATGCAGGAGGGCCTTCAGGCCCGATCGCACCCGCCGCGCAAGCTCGATCGCGCCTGAAGGCGCTCCTACCAGATACCGCGTGCCTCAATACTCGCGGGAGCGCCCTGTCCCCTGTAGGAGGGCCTTCAGGCCCGATGCGCCGCCCGGCACAGCCGCGATCGCGCCTGAAGGCGCTCCTACCAGATACCGCGTGCCTCAATACTCGCGGGAGCGCCCTGCCCCTGTAGGAGGGCCTTCAGGCCCGATGCGCCACCCGGCACAGCCGCGATCGCGCCTGAAGGCGCTCCTACCCCATACCGCGAGCGGCCTGCGCCTCGCTGCCCGCCCACACCGCGCATGAAGCACCCCCTGCGCCCTCGCATCCCGCGCCGCCCGGTCCACGGCGTGCTGCTCCTCGACAAGCCGCTCGGCCTGTCGAGCAACGACGCCCTGCAGAAAGCCAAGCGCCTCTTCCGCGCCGAGAAAGCCGGCCACACCGGCACCCTCGACCCGCTGGCCACCGGCCTGCTGCCGATCTGCTTCGGCGCCGCCACCAAGTTCTCCCAGGTCAGCCTCGACGCCGACAAGCGCTACACCGCCACCCTGCAGCTCGGCACCACCACCACCACCGGCGACGCCGAAGGCGACATCGTCGAAACCCGCCCGGTGCAGATGCCCGACGGATCGCCCGATCACCCGCGAGCACATCGAAGCCGCCTGCGCCGCCTTCATCGGCCCGATCAGCCAGCTTCCGCCGATGCACTCCGCGCTCAAGCACCAGGGCAGGGCACTCTACGAATACGCGCGCGCCGGCATCGAGATCGAGCGCGAGGCGAGGGCGGTGACGATCCACCAGATCGAGGTGCTGGATGGCCCGAACCCTGTAGGAGCGCCTTCAGGCGCGATCCCCGCGATCACCGCGGCGCCCGCGACGGCCTGCATCGGGCCTGAAGGCCCTCCTACAGACCGTCACGCGACGCCCGCCGCGACCCCGCACCCTTAGGAGCGCCTTCAGGCGCGATCAACGAATGCCCCGCGCTCGCATCGGCCTGAAGCCTCCTACAGCCCACCCAGTGAGCGCACCCGCCGCGGCCCGCACCCCGCAGGAGCGCCTTCAGCGCGATCCCCCTGCTCGGTGAGCGCCTTCAGGCGCGATCCGCCCAAGCCACCCATCACCTGCACCCTAGACATCCACTGCACCAAGGGCACCTACATCCGCACCCTGGCCGAAGACATCGGCCAGGCGCTCGGCTGCGGTGCCCACCTGATGGCCCTGCGCCGCACCGCCACCGGCCCGCTGACGCTCGACCACGCCGTCACGCTCGAGCAACTCGCCGCCCTGGATGAGGCGAGCCCGCGAGGCCCTGCTTCTCCCCGCCGACATGCTGCTGGCCGACTGGCCGACGATCCGCCTCTCCGCCGACGAAGCCGGCTCGCTTCCTCACCGGCCTGCGCCGCCGCGTCGACCTGCCTGACACCCGCCAACTCCGCGTCTTCGGCCCCGAGCCCCACGCCTTCCTCGGCAGTGCGCACGTCACCGCCGGCGAGCTGATCCCCGATCGCCTGCTCAGCCCGGCCGAGGTCGCAGCGCTGCGCAGCGGCATGCCGATTGCCCCTAGCCTGGCACCGCCCACCGCGGATCCCCCTCCCAAGCTGTAGGAGCGCCTTCAGGCGCGACCATCGGACGACTGCGCAACGCCGGCAACCCGGCAGCCCGCGTCGTTCCATACCTGCATGTGACGGTCGTCCAACAGCCGGAACCCGTCCGTCACGAAAATCCAGCAAAATCAACGCTTGCAAAAGACGGCCGCAAGAGTCGCTCGCCCGCTTCTGCCCCCGTTCCCATGACCCGTCAAATCCGCAACATCGCCATCATCGCCCACGTCGACCACGGCAAGACCACGCTCGTCGACCAACTGCTGCGCCAGAGCGGCACCTTCCGCCAGAACGAGAAGGTGGCCGAACGCGTGATGGACAGCAACGACCTCGAGAAGGAGCGTGGCATCACGATCCTGTCGAAGAACTGCGCCGTCGAGTGGAAGGGCACCCACATCAACATCGTCGACACCCCGGGGCACGCCGACTTCGGCGGCGAGGTCGAGCGCGTGCTGTCGATGGTCGACAGCGTGCTGCTGCTCGTCGATGCCGTCGAAGGCCCGATGCCGCAGACCCGCTTCGTCACCAAGAAGGCGCTCGCGCTCGGCCTGAAGCCGATCGTCGTCGTCAACAAGGTCGACCGCCCCGGCGCCCGCACCGACTACGTGATCAACGCCACCTTCGACCTGTTCGACAAGCTCGGCGCCACCGAAGACCAGCTCGACTTCCCGGTCGTCTTCGCCTCCGGCCTGAACGGCTGGGCCACGCTCGAGAAGGGCGTGGTCGGCACCGACCTGGCACCGCTGTTCGACGCCGTGCTCGAGCACGTGCCCGCCCACGCCGGCAGCCCCGAGGATCCGCTGCAGCTGCAGATCTGCTCGCTCGACTACAGCACCTACGTCGGCCGCATCGGCATCGGCCGCGTCAACCAGGGCACGCTCAAGCCCATGCAGCAGGTGGCCGTCTACAGCGGCCCCGACAGCACGCCGTTCACCGCCCGCGTCAACCAGGTGCTGAAGTTCGAAGGCCTGGAGCGCCAGCAGGCCGACCGAAGCCGGCCCGGGCGACATCGTGCTGATCAACGGCATCGAGAACATCGGCATCGGCGTGACCCTCACCGACCTCGAGCGCCCGGTGCCGCTGCCGATGCTCAAGGTCGACGAGCCGACGCTGACGATGAACTTCCAGGTCAACAACTCGCCGCTGGCCGGCCGGGAAGGCAAGTTCGTCACCAGCCGCCAGCTGTGGGACCGCCTGCAGCGCGAGCTGCAGAGCAACGTGGCGCTGCGCGTGATCGGAAACCGACGAAGACGGCATCTTCGAAGTCTCGGGCCGCGGCGAACTGCACCTGACCATCCTGCTGGAGACGATGCGCCGCGAGGGCTACGAGCTGGCCGTCAGCAAGCCGCGCGTCGTGTTCCGCATGGAAGGCGACGAGCGGCTCGAGCCGATCGAGATGGTCACCGCCGACGTCGAAGACCAGCACCAGGGCGCCGTCATGCAGGCGCATGGGCGAGCGCCGCGCCGAACTCGTCAACATGGAACCGGACGGCATGGGCCGGGTGCGGCTGGAATACCGCATTCCGGCGCGTGGGCTGATCGGGTTTCAGAACGAGTTCCTGAACCTGACGCGCGGTACCGGCCTGATCAGCAACATCTTCGACGGCTACGAGCCGTTCAAGGGCGAGATTGCCGGGCGCAAGAACGGCGTGCTGATCAGCCAGGACGACGGCGAGGCGGTGACCTATTCGCTCGGCAAGCTCGACGACCGCGGGCGCATGTTCGTCAAGGCCGGCGATCCGCTTGTACGAGGGAATGATCATCGGGATCCACAGCCGGGACAACGATCTGGTTGTCAATGCGGTGCGCGGCAAGCAGCTCACCAACTTCCGGGTTTCAGGCAAGGAAGACGCGATCAAGATCACGCCGCCGATTCAGCTGACGCTGGAGTATGCGGTGGAGTTCATTGCGGATGATGAGTTGGTGGAGATTACGCCGAAATCGATTCGGGTGAGGAAGCGGTTCTTGAAGGAACATGATCGGAAAAAATCCTCGCGTTCTGCGCAGTAGGTTGACGACTGAGTCGAGCAAGAAGTACCCTTGAGCTTAACTCTCCTATCCCTATCTTCTAAGCTGGCCACCACTCTGGGGCAGTTTGGAGCTACGGCGCTTGTGCTACTGTATTTGACGGTAGATCAGCAAGGCTATTATTATTCATTCGTAGCATTAGCGGCGGCTCAGACTTTGCTGGAGTTGGGACTGAGTCAAGTGCTAGTGGTATTTCTATCTCATGAATTCAGAGATGGGACGACCCCCAGTCGGGAACATGCAGCTAATTCGCGTGCCAAGGTCATGGCCGCTTGTTCGTTAAGACAGTACTTCAAGCTTTGCGTTACGTTTGCAGCCCTTGTGGGAGGGGGTGGGGCACTATTCTTATCTTTCGCCGAAAAGGCGGGAGATCTTGTTTGGCTGGGCCCATGGATTTGCTTTGCATTCGTAAGCTCATTACGTCTCCCGCTGATGTGGCTTGAGTCGGTTCTCGAAGGGATTGGTTACCTTCGCAATGTCCTGATCACGCGGGTGGTCGCTCAGGCTGGGCTGGTTGGTATGCTTTTTCTTAGCTGTCAGGTTTGGATCTGGGCTCTTTTCGCTCTCGATCGCGACTGCGGCTTTAGTCGGGGCATCGGCGGTGTGTTATTGGAAGTTTCGCGTGCCAATTTTAACGCTTGTGACCGGCGCTTCTGCGGCCGCGATGAATTACGCAAAAGAGACGACTGGACTTCAACGGCGCGTATCCGGAACGTGGATCGCTAGCTATATCATTTCCAGCGCGCCTGTGCCAATCTCGCTTACGTTGATTGGACCAACCGAGGCAGGGAAACTAGGAATTGCCATCCAATTCGCGGCGGCTATCGGTGTCGTGGCTGCGGCGATTATCACTCCGCGAGTCTCGGAGGCCTCCCGGCTGGTGGCTTCGGCTGCCAAGTCCGACTCATCCTCAAGCTCTTACGTCGTACGCTCATTCAGACAATCTTTGCGGGGGGGGTCGTCGCTCTGTTGTCGCTAGCAACCCTTTGGGGACTGCCTCTAGTCAATAAGGAGTTTGATCGTAAACTGCCTGACTTTGCTGTCGTGGCGCCTCTGCTAGTGGCCGCTGTTATCAATTGCGCAATGGCCTGTACTTCGGTTTTTGCACGGGCCACTAAGTCTGAATATTTCACGGGGCCTCTCTTCGCCGTTGCCTTCATGACCGCAGCAGGCACCATCGTAGCCAACGGATCCGGTGGTCTACGTACCGTATCCGCGCTTCATCTCTTGGCGAGTACGCTAATTACGTTGCCCGCGGTTGTGATCGTTCTTAAAAAGATCAAGTCTGGAATGAATTAAGATGCACATATCATTGCTCAAAAAGAAAGTGTCTTCTGTGCTGCCTCCCGCCATCGTAGGGACCTTGAAACGAATGTGGCAAAGCGGCAGACGGATTGTCAATCAATTGTATTTCGCACTGTTCGAACCGGCTGCGCTCGTCTTAAAATCCAAATGTTATCCAGGCCGGTCAGCTAAATCAACCACTTGTTATAGACCACTTGTTAGGCGGTGTGCGCGGTGGCTTCTTTATGGATATTGGCGCAAACCACCCGGAATTTAACAGCAACACTTATTTCTTTGAGCGAAAAAGAGGTTACACAGGCTTCGCACTCGATCCACTAGAGCAATATAAAGGGCAGTGGGAAGTATGCAGGCCGAATACAAGGTTCCTCAACTTAGCAGCAGGATCCAGTCACGGGACTATTCGCTTTTATCAGCACGATAACACTGATGGCTGGGGTGATCAACTGCGTTCACTCGAGAACTCACGTGAACCGGGCCAGTTGCGGGCCGGAGTCATTTCACGTGACGTCAGGATGGTCCCCGCGTGGGAATTAGATGACCTACCTGCTGAGGTTAGCTTCGCCAGTATCGATGTTGAAGGAGCGGAGTCTGACGTGCTCAAAGGTTTTGGCGACAGTCTTCGGCCGAAGGTGCTTTTAGTCGAAAACTGTTTTGGTCCATTTGGGAACCGTGCTTTGCGGCAACAGATTCGAGCCATGGGCTACGAACTTATCGGCCGTATATCGTATGTCGATGATCTTTTCGTAAGAGCGGACTCCGGGTTATCCAAGCGGCAGTTACATGAATTCCGGAACCAGCGGCCTGAGCTATTTCTCTGATTCGTTGTGCCACTATATTTATCTTATGGTGCTCTCTTTGTGGGGGCGCTTATTGGCTTGCAGGGCGTAACCGAGGGAGCGGATGGACGATCGTGGCGGTTTTCCTTGCTGGCGCGGTCTTGTCAATCTCGAGGGGAAATCTAGCAACTGGCGACCTTCCGGTTTATATAGCCGGATTCTCCGCAGACGTCTGGGATGCCTACTATTTGCGAGAGGCGCCGTTTTGGTTTGTCGGACGCGCGCTTTCTCGCGTCTTTGGTGACTCTCTTGTAGTTTTCGCGATACTGGATTTGGCCGTCGTATATGTGTTGACGAGGGTCTCGGGTGGTCGAATGAGTTGGCAGACAGTCGTGTTGCTTTACTCGTTTCCTACCGTTTTGGGTTTTACTAATATTTATCGTCAGTTAGTGGCGGCTGTGATCATGATGGCTGCGCTCCGTGAACTAGGCCGCGACTCGAAGTTCGGCGTTTGGTTGGCGGCACTTGCGTGTACAGTACACATTGCATTTATAGGAGATCCCTATCTCTGTTGACTGTCTACCTCTTCCAGCGCGGTCGTCATGCTTGGTTCGTGCCGGCCGTTCCCTTGGTATTCCTTGTGTTCCTGTTAACACAGGATTTCGGTTTTGTCGAGATTACCGGTGGAACGGAGAACCGCGGAAATACCGCGCCCATGTATATCGCATTGGGTCTGCTCGTTCACGGGCTTTGCTGGAGGCACATTAGGTTTGTCCGCTCACCGCGGATACGGCAATTGCAAGTAAGCTTAATAATCTACTTTATCGCTGGCGCGTTTTCGCTTTTATATGCGCCGGATTCGACCGGATCACGCGTCATGATGATATCCATACATCTGGCGGCGTTTTTAGTGACTGCGACAATCCCGTTTAATCCGCATCGGCGTGTGGTTACGCTAATCCTTGCTGCTTTGCTGATCACGCCGTTAATCATTTCGGAATCTGCTTGGCATCTTATTTTCGGATTTGAACTCGATGACTATGGCGCGAATGCCCAGTGACAGCCCAACCAGTATGGCGTCCGACTTTATGAATTCGATCGGAGAGGGCGTCGCAGCTAGGACGTTGACTTGTTTTGTTGTCAGCGGCTGGGCCGGGCGCTCGCAGTTGACTGAATTTCGACCAGACGACGATGGTCGTGCCGATTTCGTTTTGCAGCTGTTGGAGGAACTGCGAACTAGAGGCGTTAAAGTCATCACAGACGCCTCATATTTTAGCGCGGGCGATGGTCCTTCTTTAGAGTTGCACATCGAGTCGCAGATATCTGTTTTTCCGCGTTCTCCGCAGTACTTGCTTTTGATCGAAGATCGGCACATCCGACCACAAAACTTTTTTATACGCCGCCAAAAGTATCGGCTCGTCTTTTCGTGGGATGACGATCTCGTTGAAAGACTGGGGGCGCGGAAATATATCTTTCCTGCGCACATTGCGCCGGGTCCGGTGGGTGACCTGCTGGAGAGACCTATGTTCCTGACTATGGTTGCCGCTAACAAAGCGCAGGCGGTCCGTACGCGGTACGATCTTTATGTGGAGCGAAGGAGAACGCTTACGTGGTATCAGGAAAATGCGCCCGATAAGTTTTTTTTATTTGGCCCCGGTTGGGATTTTCCTGATCACCCTCCAGGACTCATTGCAAAACTTATTTTCAAGGCTCTTAAGAGGATCCCATGGATTCGACGTTCGCGACAGTGTTGGTTTGGCATTGCCCCTACGAAACGCGATGTGCTGCTGAAATCGAGATTCAATCTGTGTTACGAGAACACGCGTGGTGCTAGAGGATATATTTCGGAAAAACTTTATGACGCATTATCTGCGGGTTCAGTCCCGATCTATTGGGGTGCCCTGAATGTGCATGACTATGTCCCGAGCGAGTGTTTCGTCGACAGGAAGATGTTCAAATCTAATGCTGAACTAAACGAGTTCTTAGGTAGTATGACTCCGGAACGTTACCGAGAATATCAGGTTGCTATGGCAGATTTCTGTGTCAAGCAGGGCAAGCAGGCATGCAGCATCCAAGGTTTTGCTTGCAATGTCGTGACTGCGATCCTCGACGGTCTTGGGAGCAAAACCTGAAGATGATAAATATCGGGACGTTGATCGCCGTTTATGCTGGTGACCATGCTGAGCACTTTCGGAGTGCGCTGCGCAGCGTTGTCTCGCAGAGAATTGGTGACGAATACAAGTCAAGAATATACCTGGGAATAGATGGCCCAGTCAGTGATGATTTGGAAATTGTTGTCCGCGAATATCTGCCCTTTATTCATAAGGTGGCGCGGTCGCCGACAAACCGCGGACTCGCTGAGACTCTGAATTCTTTATTATCTCAGTTGGATGATGAGCAGTTTATCTTTCGGATGGATGCTGACGATATTTCCATGCCGGGCCGGTATGCGTCACAACTTAAGTTCCTCGCCAGCAATTTGGAGGTTGATATACTTGGCACGGCGATTACGGAGTTCGGCTCAGGTCTTGCGGAGCAAGAGGTCCGTTTCGCGAAAGATGATTCGGATGCGCGCGCGAACGCGCACAAGCGCGTACCCGTAGCGCATCCAACTGTCTGCGTGCGCCGTCGAGTATTTGATACTGTGCAGCGCTACCCTACGGTAGGAACAAACGAGGACGTGGCACTTTGGTTCGAGTGTATGAAAGCGGGATTTACATTCGGTAATCTGCCGGTGAGCTTCTTGCGGTTTAGAGTGAGCACGAACTTTTGGCAGCGCAGGAGTGCGAGAAAGGCTTGGTGTGAGTTTAATATGCTATAGAGGTACGATAAGTCTGCATGGGATCTTCACCTTTCGGCACATCTACCCTGTATGCAGGCTAATCCTTCGACTTGCGCCCTATAAAGTCACGAAGTGGGTGTACAGGTCCTCGCTTCGCCGCGCTTCTTCAGTAGGCAAGTGGGCAGACTCTTAACCTCTGAGTAGCTCAGAACCTTGAGATGGGCAGAGGATCGCCATGAATCGATTGGGGCGACTCAGAAGTTGGTTGAGTCGGCATCGCATAGCGTCCCAAAAAACAAAGAAATCGGCGAGCGCTCGGACAGGCATGCTTCGTGCCGGGTTAGTCTTCAGCAGCGCGGTCGATTTGGCTATTCGTGGTAGTCGTAGGCCTGGAAGCCGGCCAGCTTGACCAGGCTGTCGCGCCGCGCCGCGTTGTAGTCGGCCTCGACCATCTCCTTGACCAGTTCGGGCAGCGTGATCTTCGGCACCCAGCCGAGCTTCTCCTTGGCCTTGGTCGGGTCGCCGAGCAGCGTCTCGACCTCGGTCGGGCGGTAGTAGCGCGGGTCGACGCGCACGATCACGTCGCCCGGCTTGCACTTGGCCTTGAGTCTCGCCGTCGACCGGCGCTGACCTTCTCGACCGTGCCGATCTCGCGCTCGCCTTCGCCGCTGAAGACCAGCGTGATGCCGAGCTCGCCGGCGCTGAACTCGACGAACTGGCGCACGCTGTACTGCACGCCGGTGGCGATGACGAAGTCCTCGGGCTGCGTCCTGCTGCAGCATCAGCCACTGCATCTCGACGTAGTCGCGGCATGGCCCCAGTCGCGCAGCGCGCTCAGGTTGCCGAGGTACAGGCAGTCCTGCAGGCCGAGCGTGATGCGCGCGAGCGCGCGGGTGATCTTGCGGGTGACGAAGGTCTCGCCGCGCAGCGGGCTCTCGTGGTTGAACAGGATGCCGTTGCAGGCGTACATGCCGTAGGCCTCGCGGTAGTTGACCGTGATCCAGTAGGCGTACAGCTTGGCCACCGCGTACGGGCTGCGCGGATAGAAGGGCGTGGTCTCCTTCTGCGGGATCTCCTGCACCAGGCCGTACAGCTCGGAGGTGCTGGCCTGGTAGAAGCGGGTCTTCTTCTCCAGGCCGAGGATGCGGATCGCTTCGAGGATGCGCAGCGTGCCGATGCCGTCGGCGTTGGCGGTGTATTCCGGCGTCTCGAAGCTCACCGCCACGTGGCTCTGCGCCGCCAGGTTGTAGATCTCGTCGGGCTGCACCTGCTGGATGATGCGGATCAGGTTGGTCGAGTCGGTCAGGTCGCCGTAGTGCAGGATGAAGCGCCGGCTGGTCGCGTGCGGGTCCTGGTACAGATGGTCGATGCGGTCGGTGTTGAACAGCGAGGCGCGGCGCTTGATGCCGTGCACCTCGTAGCCCTTGTCCAGCAGCAGCTCGGCCGAGGTAGGCGCCGTCCTGGCCGGTGACGCCGGTGATCAACGCGACTTTGTTCTTCATTATTCGTTAGTTTAGCTTGAGAGGCGAGTAACCCGCGCGGACAAGCAGCACGTCTCGCAGAAGGCAGGCAGAGCCCGGTGGCAGGTGTCCAAAAACGGTAAGGAGCGGCCAGAAGTATATGGCCTTCAATCGCCAGATGGCCCGGCGTCGCGAACGAGGCGGGATGCGCTCTCCACTAGGGTTTGCGTTCGGGACCGAGTGACCCTGAAAGATGTTCGCGGCGGCGTTGCTCCACAAACCCGTCAGGTGGCGGCGAAGCACCAGACGCTGTGGCATCTGGAAGCTCTACTACCAAGTGCTCAGTGTTCCTTGCGTTGCATGGGTTTACAACGGTTGCCCCCAGGCGGCTACGCGCTTGCAGGCAGGGGTTGCGAGCGGCGCGTCAGAACTGCATGGAATGCGGTTGCGCCGGTCGAAAGATCGCGGAGTTTAGCGGAAGGAAGGGGATTCCCGCAGTGGGAGGCGACGGGTGTGGGCGGGAGGCCACTCTGGTAAGGGCTGACGAGACGGCTGGCAATCGCTGTGCCTGCGCGGCCAATGGACGCGACTGTGGGAGCGAGGATCGGCGGCGCTATTGATTCAACCGCCGATACGCGTTGTAGTGCCGCACCGCCGCCTGCCCGTGCCCAGCCTTCTCATGCAGCCGGGCGGCGTTGAAATGGGCGTCTGCCGTGTCGGGCGCCAGCCTGAGGCAGGCCTCGTACGCCTGCAGCGCGGCGCGGTCGCGCTGCTGGTCTTCCAGCGCGATCGCGCGGTTGAAGTGCAGCGGGGCTGCTGCCGGCAACGTGCCGCCCACCGCGGCCAGCGCCGCATCGCAGACCGTCAGGGCATCGCCGCAGCGGCCGGCTTCGCAGAGCAGGGCGCTGAGGTTGATGGCGGCGTCGAGGTGGTCGGGGTGGAGCTGCAGGATGTGCGCGGTAGGCTGTGTTCGGCGGCGGCTCGGTCGTCGTTGGATTCGTGGGCTGTGGGCTTGGGCCAGGAGGGTGGAGGGGTCGGGAGCGGCGTTCGGAGTCGGCGGCGTGGGGTTTCGGGCCTGAAGGCCCTCCTACAAGGGACGACCTGCGGGCGAGATCTGCACGGCACCGGCGGCAGTGGGTGCCAGCTCGAAATCCAGCAGCAGCTGGCCGCTCGGCGCCTGCCAGCGGGCGGCGTCGCCGTCGTCCCCTGCGGCGCGGACGGCGACGTCGTTGCCGATCACCTTGATGCGCAGGCCGCTCAGGGGAATGGTGTCGGGCAGCTTGGCCCGGAGCTGCCTGAGGGAGCGGAGCAGGCGGCGCGGGGGGATCTGCGCCTGGCGCAGCTGCCAGGCGGTGCGCAGCAGGACCACGTCCTGGAACGAGAAGCGGTAGGCGTTGCGCGGGCCGCGGCCGGGGGTCACGAAGCCGGCTGCGATCAGGGCGGTGATGGCGCGGCGGGGGAGGCCGAGCATCTGCTCGAGGTGGGGGAGGGTGTAGGGGGCGGGGTGGGACGGCGGCTGCGCTTCGGTTGCGGTAACGGGAGACTCGTTGATCGGGCCTGAAGGCCCTCCTACAGGGGGCGGGGCGGGTGAGGGGTGTGCGGGGCGCTCTTTCTTGCTCACTTGCGGGCTCGGACGCGGGCGGGGGCGGCGCTTTCCTCTTCGGCGGGCTTGGGCGCGCGGCGGGCGGATTTGCGGCCGGTGGCGGCGGCGGGCTCGGCGGATTCTTCGGCCTCGGCGGGTGCGGCGCGTTTGCGGCGCGGCTCGCTTCGTTGCGGTGGTCGGCGCTGCCGGCGCTCGGTATCGGCCGCCTTGCCCTTGCCGCGGCCGCCCAGGCTGGCGCGCAGGGCCTCCATCAGGTCGATCACCTGGGCGCCGCCGCCGCCGCTTTCCTCGCGCGTGGGCTGGTGCGACGACCTGCTTGCCGGCGATCTTCTCGTCGATCGCGGCCAGGATGCGGCCCTTCTCCTCGTCGTGGAACTGCGCCGGGTCGAAGGTGTCCTGCGCGATCTGGTCGATCAGCTGCAGCGCGAGCTTGAGCTCGGCCTCCGAGACGTCGACGCTGCTCGATGTCCAGGTCCTTCAGGGAGCGCACCTCATCGGCATACAGCAGCTGCTGCAGCACCAGGCCGTCCTCGACCGCCCGCACCTGCACCACGTACTGCTTGCTCTTCCAGCTCCAGCGCGCCAGCGCGCAGCGCCCGCTCTTGCGCATCGCCTCCATCAGCAGCGCATACGGCTTGTCGCCGCGCTTGTCGGGCGCGAGCAGGTAGGCCTTGTCGTAGAAGATCGGGTCGACCGTCTGCTGCGGAACGAAGGCGACGATGTCGATCACGTGGCTGGCCGACTTCGTCGAGCGCCTTCAGCTCGTCGGGCGTGAACAGCACGAAGTGGTCCTTCTCGAACTCGTAGCCCTTGACCATCTCGGCGCGCTCGACCACCTTGCCGGTCTTCTCCGACACGTACTGCTGCTTGAGCCGCGAGCCGTCCTTGGCGAGCAGGTTGAAGCGGATCGTCGACGACGATTCGGTGGCCGAGTACAGCTTCACCGGGATGTTGACCAGGCCGAAGCTGAGCGTGAGCGAGGCGATCGAGCGAGCGGCCATGTGGGATCCTCGGCTGCGGCGGGATGAGCAGGATACGGTGGCCTGGGCCTGCCGCGCAAGCGGGGCATGGCGCAGGCGCTCGTCGGCGCGGTCCGACACAGCGCTGTATGCAGCGCGGGCCTCCGGATGCGATCCGCCGACGTGGTTCCGATCGGCCAGCGGCCGGATTTGAGCAGGGAGTTGGAATGACTCGTCTGTTTCTGGAAAATCGCTACGGAGTTGGGTCAGTGACGCCGTCCTCGAGAATGGCGAGTATGTTCTGGCGGTCCGCAAGAAGACGGACCACATCGAGGCGGTCAGTCGCCTCGAAGTACAACCACTGCAGCGGAAACCCTGTCACTCGCCAGGACCGCAAGCCATCAATGCCGCAGAGTTGCCCAAGCCTCGGCGAGCCGAGGGACGGCATTCGCCTGATGGGCTCGAGCGCCGCCAAGGCTGCATCGAATGCGCGGCTACCCAGATCGGTACCGCCTGCTTGCGCGTAATGGCGCGCCACCTTGACCAGGTCATCTTCTGCCAGGGGCCGAAGGTGAACCGGCTTCAACGAGGGTCACCGAACGCCTGCTTCTTGAGCCGAGCAGCACGCGCGGGTGTGAGCGCGCGGCCGGGGCCTGAGGCCAGTCCCTCTTCGATCAGTTCGCGCAGGCGTTTCTTGGCCTGTTCTTCCTGGTCTCGGCGGATCAACTCCCGCAGATACTCGCTGGTATTTCCGTACTGTCCCGACCGTACTCGCTGGGCCACGTAGTCGCGCAGCGCCTCCGGCAGGGCGAAGCTCATGGTGTTGCTGCTCATGAGAGGAAATGATCCGGGTGCTATCAACAGTTGTCAAGTGCAGCGCTTCACGAGCCGAGCTTCCTGATCGCCTTCGTCAACGTCTGCCGGCTCTTCCAGTAACCCGCCCACGGATCCTCCTTCTGGAACGACAGGTACTCGCGCGCGGTGGCGACGGTCCACTGGGCGCCGCTCTTGAGGTCGTCGAGCTGTTCCCAGGCGACCGGCATCGAGACGCCCATGCCGGGGCGGGAGCGGGCGGAGAAGGCGGCGGCGGTGGTGGCGCCGCGGGCGTTGCGCAGGTAGTCGATGAAGATCTTGCCGACGCGGTTCTTCGGGCCGCTCTTGGCGACGAAGCGGTCCGGCACGACCTGCGCCACGTGCTGCACCACCGCGCGCGAGAAGTCCTTCACCGTGTCCCAGTCGTGGCGCGGCGCGATCGGCACCACCACGTGCAGGCCCTTGCCGCCGCTGGTCTTGAGCCAGGCGTTCAGGCCGAGTTCGTCGAGGAAGGAATGCAGCAGCGCGGCGCCTTCGCGCACGCGGTCGAAGCTGACGCCTTCGCCGGGGTCGAGGTCGAAGACGATGCGGTCGGGGTGGTCGAACTTCTTCGCCAGCGCATTCCAGGTGTGGAACTCGATCACGTTCATCTGGGCGGCGCTCGCCAGGGCCTTGGCGCTCGGGATCTCGATCAGCGGCTCGTGGTCGGGGATGAGCGACGGGGTCGAGCGTCTTGATGCCGGGGATCTGGTTTTCGTCGGCGTGTTTCTGGAAGAACAGCTGGCCCTCGACGCCGCTCGGGCCGCGCACCAGGGCGCACGGGCGGCCCTTGAGGTGCGGCAGCATCCAGTCGGCGACGCTTTCGTAGTAGCGGAACAGGTCGAGCTTGGTCAGGCCGGTGCGAGGGGTCGATGACGCGGTCGGGGTGGGTGAGCTTGGTCCGGGTCTGTCGTATTGGTAGGAGGGCCTTCAGGCCCGATGGCGGTTTTGCGGGGCAGGGATTTCGGGCCTGAAGGCCCTCCTACAGGGCGATGGGAGCCGCCGGGTCCGGTGGATTCGTCGGGCGCCAGCGCATCCTCGCGCACGATCTGCCTGGCCGGCTTGTCCTCGCGCAGCGCCTCGAAGCTGGCGTGGCGGATGCTGCCGTCGGGCGTCCATTCGGCGAAGTTGACCTCGGCGACGAGCTGCGGCTTGACCCAGCGCTCGCTGCCGGCGGCGCGCTTGGCGGACCAGCGCGACTTCTTTGCCGGCGCCGGCTGGTGCGGCGAAGGGCGATTTGTCCTGCTCGATCTTCAGCAGCCGGCTTTTCAGCTCGGCCGCGGTCTTGGCATTCCAGCCGGTGCCGACGCTGCCGACCGAGACCAGATCGCCGGCCTTGTCGTGCACGCCGAGCAGCAGGCTGCCGATCTCGGGCGCGTCGCGCTTGTCGGCGCGGTCGGTGAAGCCGGCGATGACGAATTCCTGGCGCAGCTTGCACTTGAGCTTGAGCCAGGTGGCGGTGCGGGCGGAGACGTACGGCGCGTCGCTGCGCTTGGCGATCAGGCCCTCGAGCTTCATGCGGCAGGCCGAGGCCAGGATGTCGGCCGGGTCGCCGGGAAAATCGGCGCTGTACCGCACGACGGATTGCCCCCCGCCTTTCGTAGGAGCGCCTTCAGGCGCGATCGCATCCACCGCCCCCACCCAGCAACGAAGCCAGCACCTCCCGCCGCTGTTCCAGCGCGCACCTGGCGCAGGTCGTGACCGGCCGCGAACGGGATGTCGAACAGGAAGTAGACGATCTCGGCCGTGTGCGAGCCGTCGAAGGCCTGCTGCAGGGCGTTGAAGCTCGGCACGCCGTGGCGGTCGAGCACGACGATCTCGCCGTCGAGCCAGCTGTTGCGCAGCGGCTTGCAGCGCCGCCAGTTCCTTCGCCAGCCGCGGCAGCTTGGCCGCCCAGTCGTGTCCGCCGCGGGTGATCAGCTTGACGCCGCCCTTGGCGTCGATGCGCGCCAGGATGCGGTAGCCGTCGAACTTGATCTCGTACAGCCAGCGGTGGTCGGCGCTGTCGTCGGGGATGTGGCTGGCGAGGGTGGCGAGCTGGGGTTTGAGGGTGGCGGGGAGGGGGGCGCGGCGGGCGTCGGGGAGGGTGGCGGGGTCGGGGGTTCGGGCTGCGGTGTTTCGTTGTCTGTAGGAGCGCCTTCAGGCCCGATCGCGGCTTGCGGGACGTTGCTCGGGCCTGAAGGCCCTCTACGGTTTCGGGTCCGGGCCTTGGCATCGGGCCTGAAGGCCCTCCTACGGATTTCGGTCCGGGCCTTTCGTTTCGGGCCTGAAGGCCCTCCTACATCGGAGGAGGCGGTGGGCGCAGAGCATTTGGCGCCCTTCGGCTGCAGCCGCTGTTTCGGTGGCCTGGTGACCACGCTGTCGGGCAGTGCGCTGACGACGTCGTACTCCTCGCGCGGGCGCTCGTACTCGTCGTGCTTCTTGAACAGGATCCAGGCGATCTGCTTCTCGCCCGGCTTGGCGATGCGCACCAGCTCCCACAGGCCGGCGAGCTTGTGGCCGTCGAGCGTGAACAGCAGCTTGCCGGCCTTCAGGCCGGCGCGCGGGTCGCCGACCGGGGTCCAGACTGCCGCGGTCCCACAGCAGCACGTCGCCGGCGCCGTACTCGCCCTTCGGGATCGTGCCTTCGAAGCTGTTGTACGAGATCGGGTGGTCTTCGGTCTGCACCGCCAGGCGCTTGTCGCGCGGGTCGAAGCTCGGGCCCTTCGGCACCGCCCACGACAGCATCACGCCGTCGAGTTCGAGCCGGAAGTCGTAGTGCAGGCGCGACGCGGCATGCTTCTGGATCACGAAGGCGAGCTGCTCGCCGGATGCACCGAGCTCGGCCGGCGGCTCGGGCGTCTTGCCGAAGTCGCGTTTGCTGCGGTAGCGGGCGAGGGGATCGACAGTGCTCACGGGCGTACCAGTCGGTGGTTGCGCATTTCCTGATCCTACCTGCCGCTGCGCGGCCGCGAGCCCTTGCATCCGTGGAAACGAAAGCGTATCCTGATTTCTGTAGAAAGGAGGGTCCATGGTCGCTGCAGCACTTCGGCAAGCACCCGCGCTCGAGGCGTCGGCGGTGCTCGGCAAGGCGGTGACGCGCGCCGCAGAGCGGCTCGGGCTGTCGCGGGCGGCGCTGGCGCGCATCCTGGGTGTCAGTGCGCCCACGGTCTCGCGGCTGCATGCCGGGCAGTACCAGCTCGACGAACGGCGCAAGGAATGGGAGTTCGCGCTGCTGCTGGTGCGCGTGTTCCGCTCGCTCGATTCGATCGTCGGCAGCGAGCGCTCGGCGAGAGACTGGCTCAACAGCGACAACCGCGGGCTCGGCGCACGGCCGGTCGACCTGCTGCAACACACCGAAGGGCTGGTTCGTGTCGTCCACTACCTGGACGCCTCACGCGGTCGCGTCTGAGGCGGCGCGCTGGCGGGGCAGCGTCTGGCGCATCGTCGAGGCGCAGCACATTGCATCGACGATGAAGCTCGTCGACACCCACGACGAGCAGGATGTGCTCGAGCAGCTGCTGGAAGCGAGCAAGCCGGATCGATCGGCGGAAACCGTCCGACTGCACCACCTGCTCGCCACGCCGTTCCGCTACCACCCGCTGCGCCAGGGGTCGCGCTTTCGCGCCGTCACCGATCCGGGCGTGTACTACGGCGCCGGCAGCGTGCACACCGCGGCCGCCGAGCTCGGCTACTGGCGTTGGCGCTTCCTGCACGACGCGGTGGCGCTGGAGCGGATCGAGCCGGTGGCGCACACCGCCTTCAAGGCCGAGATCGATGCGGCCACCGCCATCGACCTGCGCAGTCCGCCGTTCGACGCCGATGCGGCGCGCTGGTCGGCGCCCGGCGACTACGGTCCGACACAGGCCTTTGCGCGGCTGGCGCGTGAGGCCGCGGTCGACGCGATCGTCTACCGCTCGGTGCGCGATCCGCAGCCCGGGCTGTGCCTGGCGCTGCTGTCGCCGCGCGGCTTCGCCAAACCGGCACCGCATCCGCAGATGCAGACCTGGTTCCTGGCGGTGACCCGCGAGCAGGTGACCTGGCGCCGGGACCGGGAATCGATGCAGTTCAGCTGGAACGATGGAGGCCCCCAGATCTGAGGACTGGCCACCGCCATGTCTGAACGCGCACCTGAGTTGACATAATATACATCGTCACGTACACAGTTAAGCTGGAATCGAAGGCAGCACCGACAGCCGTGTCAGCCTTTCACCGACGCCCGGCATGCCGGAACCCCGACTGCGTGGCCGTGTCCCGGCCTCTACATTGCATTGCACATCTCACAACTCCTATCAGAAGCACGCCATGCAGCCCACCGACCAGTTCGTCGCGTCGCCGCCCAACCCGTTTGCGATGATGCTGGACCCGGCCGCGGTCCTGCAGGCCATCGATCGGTCGGACCGGCTTGCCCACCTGCAGCGTCGGGTGTGCCGACCGCTCGACAAGCCGGTCGACCTGGATCTGCTGCCGGCGCATGTACTGGCCTATGACCAGCTGGTCGATTCGCAACCGGATCTCGACGACTGAGCCGCGTCGGCCCGACTGCGCCGCTCGCGCCCGGCTCGGAGCGCCGCACCGGCGCAATCAGCCGGCGGTCCTGATCAGCGCGGTGTCAGCTTGGCCAGCCGCGCCGCGAGCGGCTCGCGGCCGGCCTGCTTGGCGAAGTCGACCGCCGTCAGGCCGTGCTCGTTGCTGGCGCGCAGTTCGGCCTTGGCGGCCAGCAGCTTGTCGACGTTGCCCTCGTTGCCGTAACGCGCCGCCATCATCAGCGGCGTCGTGCCGTTCGGCGAGCGGCCTTCGATGTTGGCGCCCCTGCTGGATCAGCCACTCGACCAGCGCCGGGTTCGGGCTGCTGGCGGCGTAGTGCAGCGCGCTCCAGCCGTCGTGGTTGATCTGCGCGCCGCGCGCCACCAGCTTCCTGGCCCAGTCGAGGTTGCCGCGCAGGGCGGCGATCATCAGCGCCGTCTCGCCGGCCGGATTGAGCTTGTTGACGTCGAGCTTGGGTGCTGCGAGCAGCGCATCCGCGGCCCGGTTGGATTCGTTCAGCAACGCATAGCCGAGCATCGTGCGGCCCTTGGCGTCCAGTCCATTCGGATCGGCGCCGGCGGCGACGAGGCGGCTGACGGCGCCCGGCATCGTCGCGGTTGACGGCGATGAACAAATCCTCCTGCGGGCGCGCATGGGCGCACGAAATTGCCAGCGCCGCAAAGACATGGATGAGGAATCTGAAAGTTGATTGATCATGGATGGTCGGAAGGTTCGAAACGAGTTGAAGCAGTCTGGAAATCTGTTGTCTGACAGTCACTTGGCACAGTGATCTGCAAGTCGTTTCTAGGAGCACGGGCAGGACGGCCGGAGACAAGCCCGAACAGCCGCTCGGTATTCGCGCTGGTGACGCGGCGATCTCCTCGACCGGCAGATCCTTGATGCGTGCCAGCTCGCGCGCGACGTGCGGCACCAGCGCCGGCGTATTCGTCTTGCCGCGAAACGGCACCGGCGCCAGGTAGGGGCTGTCGGTCTCGATCAGGCAGCGGTCCAGCGGGACGAAGGCCGCCACCTCGCGCAGATCGACCGCGTTCTTGAAGGTCAGGATGCCCGAGAACGAAATGTAGAAACCGAGGTCGAGCGCGGCGCGCGCGGTGGCGGCGGTCTCGGTGAAGCAGTGGAAGACGCCGTGATCGGCGCCCTCCTCGCGCAGGATCGCCAGCGTGTCGGCCGACGCGCTGCGGGTGTGGATGATCAGCGGCAGCCCGGCTCTGCCGGCTGGCGCGGATGTGGGTGCGAAAGCGCTCGCGCTGCCACTCCATGTCGGCGAGGCTGCGCTCGCCGATGCGGTAGTAGTCGAGGCCGGTCTCGCCGATCGCCACCACCTTCGGCAGCGCCGCCAGCTCGCAGCAGGTCGTCGAGCGTCGGCTCGCGGACACCTTCGTTGTCCGGATGCACGCCGGCGCTCGCCCACAGGTTGTCGTGCGCCAGCGCCAAGCGCGTGCACCTGCTCGAATTCCTCCAGCGTGGTGCAGATGCACAGCGCCCGGTCGACCGCGGCCTCGGCCATCGCGACGCGGATCGCCGGCCACTGCGCCTGCAGTTCGGGAAAGGTCAGGTGGCAGTGCGAATCGAAGAACATGCGGGTGCTGGAATGGCAGGAGCGGCGCGACGTGCGCCAGCGGTACCGAGCACCGCTCGCCGCTGGCAGCGGCGGCAGTGTCAGATCGTCTGGGTCGGCTTGCTCGACGAGATCGCGGTGCCGAGGATCTCCTCGATCCGGATCTTCAGCGCGCGCGCCTTTTCGTCGTTCGGGAAGCGCACGCCGACGCCCTGGGTGCGCCCGCCGGAGGCATTGGCCGGCGTGATCCAGCCGATCTTGCCGGCCACCGGATAGCGCTGCGGGTCGCCCGGCAGCGTCAGCAGCAGGTACAGGTCTTCGCCGAGCCGGTAGTCGCGCGCGGTCGGAACGAACAGGCCGCCGTCGGTCATGACCGGGATGTAGGCCGCATACAGCGCGCTTTTCTCGCGGAAGACGAGCTGGATCACGCTCGGGCGCGGCGTCGCCGGCACCGCGCGGCGGCCGGTGCCGGGCTGCTGCCGAGCCCGTCGAGGGCGGCCGGAATCGGTCCGGGCGCTGGGGTCGCTCATCGGCGCGAGTGTACCGAAGGCACGCGCCGGGGCCGGCCCCCGGCGGCGAACCGGTTCGGCCAGCGCGGCGCGCGCCTGCGCGACCAGCGCGTCGAGCAGCAGCGGCAGCGCTGTACGGATGCTCGACGCTGCGCGCGATGCGGTTCAGCTCGCGCGACCAGTCGGCCAACCGCTGCAGTCCGGCCGCGCGTGCGCGCAGCCGCTCGAAGGCGCGGCCGGAAAGTAGCGCGGCGGCGCGCCGGCGGCGCGGCACATCGCGTCGTGGCAGACCTTCTGCAGCGCCGCGACAGCCTGCGGCGGCGCCATGCCGGCCAGCGCACCGGGCTCGCCCGCGCCAGCGCCTGCGGCAGCGCGCTCCAGCCGGCGGCGTCGATGCCCCTGCTCGCGCCATTCGAGCACCTGCTGGACCTGGCCGCCGGTGGCGGCCAGCAGCACCTCCGGCCGCGTCGACGCCCTGCTCCTCGAGCCAGCGCGATGCCTGCGCCGGGTCCGGCAGCGCCAGCGGCAGCGCCTGGCAGCGGCTGCGGATCGTCGGCAGCAGCGCATCGCGGCGCCGCGCTCGTCAGGATGAAGCGCGCCGCGCCGGGCGGCTCCTCGAGCGTCTTCAGCAGCGCATTGGCGGCGATCGCATTCATCCGCTCGGCCGGATGGACGACCACCACCTTGGCGCGGCCGCGTGCGCTGGTGCCCTGCGCAAAGCCGACCGCGGCGCGCACCGCGTCGACCTTGATCTCCTTGCTCGGCTTGGCCTTGCTCGCCTTGTCGGCGTCGCGCGTCGTCGACGCCAGCCCAGCCGAGCGCGCTGCGCAGCGCGTCCGGCATCAGCACCAGCAGATCGGGATGCGCGTGCGATGGCATGCAGCCGGCAGGCGGCGCACACCCCGCAGGCGCCCTGCCCGCGCGCGCGTGCCGCCTCGTCCTCGCACAGCCACGCCTGCGCCAGCGCGATCGCCAGCTCGAACTGGCCGACGCCGGCCGGCCCGGCGATCAGCAGCGCATGCGCGCGCTGGTGCTGCAGCGCCTGCCGCCAGCGGCTGCTCGCAGCCACGGCAGCAGCGCCGCCGGCGCGGGAGCGTCAGCCTCACCAGCCACGCTGATCCAAGCACCGCGCGCCACCTGCTGCCAGACCTGCTGCGGTGCGCGGTGAGGCGTCGATGCGCACGATGCGCTGCGGCGCCGACGCCTGCCGCGCGCGCGTAGGCGGCGCGCACCCGCTCGAAGAAGCCGGCGTCCAGCTGCTCGAAGCGGTCCGGCGCGCGCGCGCCGCGCCGCGGCGCGTCGGCGGCCGGTCTCGGCCGGCAGATCGAACCACAGCGTCAGATCGGGCTGCAGCCCGCCCTGCACCCAGCCTCGAGCTGGTCCAGCACCGCGCCGTCGAAGCCGCGTCCGCCGCCCTGGTAGGCGAAGGTGGCGTCGGTGAAGCGGTCGCAGACGACCGTCTCGCCGCGCGCCAGCGCCGGCTCGATCAGCTGCTGCAGATGGTCGCGGCGCGCCGCGAAGACGAGCAGCGTCTCGGTCAGCGCATCCATCGGCTGCTCGAGCAGCAGCGTCGCGCAGCTGCTCGGCCAGCGCGGTGCCGCCCGGTTCGCGGGTGGCGACGACGGCGCTGCCGCCTGCGCTGCAGCCGCTCGACCAGCGCCTCGATGTGCGACGACTTGCCGGCGCCGTCGATGCCTTCGACGGTGATGAAGCGTCCGCGCGCGCGCCATCACTCGGTCGACGACGCCGGCTTGCCGCGCTGGTACAGGTTGACCGCGCGGTTGTGCGCCACCAGGTCGTCGCTGAAGACGCTGCTGCCGTCGCCGCGGGCGACGAAATACAGCGCGCTGCTCGGCGCCGGCCGCACCGCCGCGAGCAGCGACGCCTTGCCCGGCATCGAGATCGGCGTCGGTGGCAGGCCGTTGCGGGTGTAGGTGTTGAACGGGCGTGTCGGTCAGCAGGTCGACCTTGCGCAGGTTGCCGTCGAAGGCGCTCGCCCAGGCCGTAGATCACGGTCGGGTCGGTCTGCAGCGGCATCGAGATGCGCAGCCGGTTGATGAAGACGGCGGCCACCTTGTCGCGGTCGCTCGCCAGGCCGGTCTCCTTCTCGACGATCGACGCCAGCTTGAGCAGGTCGTCCGGCGCTGCGCAGCGGGGTGTCCGGCGCGCGCGCTGCGCCCAGGCCGCGGCCAGCCGTGACTGCATCGCGCGGCGGGCGCGCTTGAGCACCGCCAGGTCGGTGCTGCCCTTGCTGTAGGCATAGGTGTCGGGATAGAAGCGCCCTTCCGGCGCCACGCCGGGTTCGCCGAGCGCGGCCATGATCTCGCTCGTCGGTCATGCCGGCGGTGGTCGGCTTCAGGCTGTCGGCGCTTGCGCCAGTTCGGCGCGGAACTGGCGGAAGGTCCAGCCCTCGATCAGCCGCACGGTGGCCGAGCGTCTCGTCGCCGCGCACCATCTTGCGAAAGCAGCCGGCGCGGCGTGGTCGTCGGATCGATCTCGTAGCTGCCGGCGCGGATGCGGCGCGCATCGCCGGAAATGCGGAAATATTCGTACAGCAGCCACGGCGGCACCGCGACCCCGGCGTCGACCCACTGCTGGGCGATCTCGCGCGGGGTGGTGCCGGGCTCGATCGACAGCTCGACCGCGTCCGGCGCGCAGCGGCAGCGGCCGGTTCAGCCACACGCCAGCCCGCCACCGGCACTGCCGAGGGCGAGCAGCACGAGCAGCACGAGCAGCGGCCGACGATCGGGGTCGCGCGGCGCGAGCGGCGTCTGGATGAAGGCATGAACGGACTGGAAACGGGTGCTCGCGCCGGGCGCTCGCGGGTCCTGCGGAACGACTGATCATAATTGCGCGATGCACAGCACCGAAACACCGCCCGCTTCGGCCGCCACCGCCGACACGCCAGGCAATGCGCCAGTTGCACCGTCCTGGAGCGGCGGCGTCAGGCTCGAGCACTGGGGCGCTGATCCGCGCCCGCGGCGCCGACGCGGCCGCGTTCCTGCACGCCCAGCTCACGCAACAGCTTCACCGGACTCGGCGACGGCGCAGTGCGGCTGGCCGGCTTCTGCTCGGCCAAGGGGCGGCTGCAGGCGAGCTTCCTCGGCTGGCAGCGCAGCGCCCGAAGAGATCCTGCTCGCCTGTCACGCCAGCGTGCTCGCGCCGACGCTGAAGCGGCTGTCGATGTTCGTGCTGCGCAGCAAGTGCAAGCTGAGCGATGCGTCGCACGACGGTGCCGAACCGGCGCTGCGTGTGCACCGGCCTGGTGGGCGCCGCGGCCGAGCGTGCACTGGCTGCGGCCGGCCTCGCCGACGGCCCGGACTGGCGCCAGCACAGCGACGCCGTCGGGCAGCCTGCTGCGGCTGCCGGCGGTGCACGGGCTGGCGCGCGCGGTCTGGGTGGCTGCGCCGGCGGCGGCGGCGCCGGGCGGCGCGGATGGCGAGCGCTGGCGCCGTCGCGCCGACGCTCGACGCCTGGCGCTGGCTCGAGGTGCACAGCGGCATCCCGACGATCGAGGCCGAGACGGTCGACCAGTTCGTTCCGCAGATGGTCAATTTCGAACTGATCGGCGGCGTCGATTTCCAGAAGGGCTGCTATCCGGGCCAGGAAGTGGTGGCGCGCAGCCAGTACCGCGGCACGATCAAGCGCCGCATGTTCCTGTTCGACGTCGACGGCGTGTGCGGCGCCCGGGCAGGAGGTCTTCCACAGCAGCGACGCCTGCGCAGCCGGCCGGAATGGTCGTCAACGGCGCGCCGCGGCCGGGCGCGAGCGGCGACAGCGCGCTGGCCGAGATCCGGCTGGCGGCGCTCGCGCTCGACGGCAGCCTGCACCTCGACGGTGTCGACGGTCCGCTGCTGACGCCAGCTCGACGCTGCCGTACGCGCGTGCCGACGCTGGCCGGCGACAGCGCGCCTTGAGCCGCGCGCAGCCGTGGGCCGCGGCGACCGGATCGGTCGACCGCGAGGCCTACATCTACTACCGCATCGATGCCGCGCCGCGAAGCCGAGCCTGGCGCGACCGGCTGCTCGCCCTGCAGGCCGAGCTGCGCACGCGCCACGCCGGTCTGCGCACCGGGCTGCTGCGCCGTGCCGACGCCGCAGGCGCGCAGGTGACGCTGATGGAGACCTATGCCTTCGATCCGGCCGCTGCCGATGCGGCCGCGCCCGACCTGGAGCGGCTGCTGGCGGCGCTGGAAACCGGCTGCGCCGCCCTGCCCGGCCGACCCGATGCGCCGCGCCACCTCGAGGTGTTCGAGCGATGTGCCTGATCTCGATCGCGATCGACCAGGACCGGCGCTTTCCGCTCGTGATCGCCGCCAACCGCGACGAATATCTTCAACCGCCCGGCGTCGCGGCTCGGCTGGTGGACGCCCGACAGCGGCGGCCCGGCGATCCTCGGCGGGCGCGACATGCAGGCCGGCGGAACCTGGCTCGGCATGACCACGCTCGGCCGGCTGGCGATGCTGACCAATGTGCGCGAGCCCAGGCTGCGACCCGATCCGCAGGCGCCGTCGCGCGGGCGGATCGTGCCGGAATGGCTGGCCGGGCACTGAGCCGCCGGACCGGTTCTGGATGCGCACCGCGCTGTCGGGTCACAACGGCTTCAACCTGGTGATGGCCGATTTCAAGCTCGGCAGCTGCTTCTGGGCATCGAACCGCAGCCGCTATCCGAAGCGGCTCGAGCGCGGGCTGTACGGCCTGTCGAACGCCGGCCTCGACACGCCGTGGCCGAAGGTCGAGACGCTGAAGCGGGCGACAGCCGAGGCGATCGGCAGCGCCGCGTCGGTCGACGGGCTGTCGGTCGCCCTGTTCGCCGCGCTGGCCGACCGGGCGCCGGTCGCCCGACGTCGATGCTGCCGAGCACCGGCGTGCCGGTGGCGCTCGAGCGCATGCTGTCGCCGGCCTTCATCCGCAGCGAGGATGGCGCCTACGGCACGCGCTGCTCGACGCTCGTGATCACCGAAAAGGCTCAACCGCACGCTGGTCACGCATGTGCTCGAGCGCAGCTTCACCGCCAACGGCGGGGTGGCGCTGCTGCGCCGCGTGGCGCTGCAGCAACTGGCCGCCGCGCTACAGCCTCGATCCGGACGTCGACGACGACGGGCCGACGCAGCAGGAACCGGTGCGCGACGGGGAGCTCGACATGGCCGCGGCCCTCCAGCCACGCAAGCGCGGCCGGGTTCGCAGCCTGCTCAAGCCGGTGTCGGCCGGCTGAACCTGTTGCGGACCGGGCCCACGCGGTGCCCGGCGGGCAGCGGCTTCAGCGCCGGTTGGCCTGCCGCCAGGCCGCGAACTCGTCCTTGGTGCTCGGGTCGGTCGCCGGATACAGGCCGAGGATGCTGCGGCCGCTCGCGCACCTCCTCGGTGACGAAATCCTCGAAGGCGGTCATCTCGACCGCCTCCTCGGCGAGCTCGTCGGCCAGGTGCGCCGGCAGCACCACCACGCCTTCGCGGTCGCCCACCATCACGTCGCCCGGGAAGACCGGCGCATCGCCGCAGCCGATCGGCACGTTGATGTCGAGCGCCTGGTGCAGCGTCAGGTTGGTCGGCGCGCTCGGCCGCTGGTGGTAGGCCGGGATCGCCAGTTCGGCGATCTCGGGCGAATCGCGGAAGCCGCCGTCGGTCACCACGCCGGCGCAGCCGCGCACCATCAGCCGCGTCACCAGGATCGAGCCGGCCGACGCGGCGCGCGCATCCTTGCGGCTGTCGAACACCAGCACCGCGCCGGGCGGGCACTGCTCGACCGCCACCCGCTGCGGATGCGGCACGGTCCTGGAACACGGTCGAGCGGGTTCAGGTCCTCGCGCGCCGGGATGTAGCGCAGCGTGAAGGCCTCGCCGACCATGTTCGGGCCGTTCGGGTTCAGCGGCCGCACGTCCTGGATGAACTGCTGGCGCAGGCCGCGCTTGTAGAGCGCGGTGCACAGGGTGGCCGTGCTCACCTGCATCAGCCGGGCGCGGGTTTCTTCCTTGAGGGCCATGGCTTTCAGTCCGCCTGCAGGTTGTTGTCGGTGATGATCCGCGCGTAGCGCTTGCGGTCGGCGGCGATCAGCGCCGCGAAGTCGGCCGGCGTGCCGCCCTTGGCGACCGCACCCTGCGCCAGCAGCTGCTGCTGCACTTCGGGCATGGCCAGCACCTGCTGCAGGTCGCGCGACACCTTGTCGACGATCGGCTGCGGCGTGCCGGCCGGGTGCCAGCAGGCCGAGCCAGGAGCCGGATTCGGCGCCGGTGACGCCGGCCTCCTCGAGCGTCGGGACGTCCGGCAGCGCGGCCACGCGCTGCTTGCTGGATATCGCCAGCGCCTTCAGCTTGCCGGCCTTGACGTGGGCCGAGAACTCGAGCACCGAGGCGAACATCATGTGCACGTTGCCGGCGATCAGGTCGGTCATCGCCGCGCCGCCGCCCTTGTACGGGATGTGCAGCAGCTGGGTGCCGGTGGCGATCTTGAAGGTCTCGCCCGACAGGTGCGGCGAGCCGCCGTTGCCGGAACTGGCGTAGGTGTACTTCTCCGGGATTGGCCTTCGCCAGCGCCACCAGTTCGCGCACGTTGTTGGCCGGCAGCGAGGTCGTCGCCGCCAGCAGGAACGGCAGCTCGGCGAACTGGCCGATCGGCACGAACGCGGTGTCGGGGTTGTAGCTGAGCTTCTTGTACAGCGTCGGGTTGATCGACTGCGTGCCGACGTTGCCGACCAGCAGCGTGTAGCCGTCGGGACGGGCGCGCGACACCGTGTCCAGTCCCAGGTTGCCGCCGGCGCCGCCGCGGTTGTCGACGTTGACCGGCTGGCCCCAGAGCTGCGCCAGCCGCTGGACCACGATGCGGGTGCCGATGTCGGTGCCACCGCCGACCGCGAACGGCACGACGACGGTGACCGGCTTGGTCGGCCAGGCCGGGGTCTGCGCCTGGGCAGCGCCGGCGATGGCGAGCGCGCCGCTCGCGACGGCAGCCGCCAGCAGGGCAGCGGCGGGTCTGGGACAGGGAAGGTTTCAAGGGAGTCTCCTCGCGGTTGACAGGGCGGGCATCGAGCTGATGCGCCGCATTAGTAACATTCTAGTATTCTGGCATTTACCGGTCGTTCCGACAACCCCGCACAATCCCGCCATGGCCACGACTGCGTCCCCTCATCCCCGACATCGCCACCTTGGCCGGCACCGGCAAGGGTCCGCTCGATTCGCTGCCGCGCGGCCAGGTCGGACGCAGCGTGTACGACGCGCTGCGCAGCGCGGTGCTCGACTGCACCTTCCTGCCGGGCATGGCGTTGTCCGAGCAGGCGGTGTCCGAACAGCTGCAGGTCAGCCGCGCGCCGGTGCGCGAGGCCTTCCGGCAGCTCGCCGGCGAGGGCCTGCTGGAGACACTGCCACAGCGCGGCACCTTCGTGTCCCGCCTGAACGAGGCGCGCATCGCCGATGCCATCTTCGTGCGCGAGGCGATCGAATGCCGGGCGGTGGAGCTGGCGGCCAGCGCCCCGCTGGCCAGCGGCGCACGCTGCTGTCGATCGTCAGGCGCCAGGCCAGCGCCTCGGCCAAGGCCGACTATGCGGCGCACCTGGCGGCCGACGAGGAGTTCCACCACCAGATCCTGGTGCTGGCCGGGCACCCGCATGCCTGGGGAGCGCTGCGCCTGGCGCGGACCGGCATGAACCGCATCCGTCACCTGGCGATCCCGGCGGTGGGCAGCGACCGGATCGCCATCGACCACCACCGCCAGGTCGTCGACGCGATCATTGCCGGCGACGCAGCAGGCCGCCAGTCGCCACATGCGAAGCATGTGCGCTCGCCGCTGGATTTTCTGCAGGAGATCCGGCGCCGGCATCCGGAGTATTTCCAGGCAGCCGGCTGACGATCGGATCGGTAAGCGCGATGCCGGCGGCCCGTCGAGACCGCATCCCGCCTGCAGGAGCGCCTTCAGGCGCGATACCGCGCGGCCCGCGGACGCCGCATCGGGCCTGAAGGCCCTCCTACACGGCGCGTGCGATGCGGTCTTGCACGATCGCGCGGCCGCAGCCACCGCATCGGGCCTGAAGGCCCTCCTGCACGGTGCGTGCGATGCGTCTTGCACGATCGCGCGGCCCGCGGACGCCGCATCGGGCCTGAAGGCCCTCCTACACGGCGCGTGCGATGCGGTCTTGCACGATCGCGCGGCCCGCAGCCACCGCATCGGGCCTGAAGGCCCTCCTACACGGTGCGTGCGATGCGTTTTGTAGGAGCGCCTTCAGGCGCGATACCGCGCGGCCCGCAGCCACCGCATCGGGCCTGAAGGCCCTCCTGCACGGTGCGTGCGATGCGGTCTTGCACGATCGCGCGGCCCGCAGCCACCGCATCGGGCCTGAAGGCCCTCCTGCACGGTGCGTGCGATGCGTTTTGTAGGAGCGCCTTCAGGCGCGAACCGGCGGCCCGCGGAGGCCGCATCCAGCATGGAGGAGCGCCTTCAGGCGCGATACCGTGCGGCCCTGTCAGACCGCGCGGGTCATCTCCAGGTGACCGATGCCGGCCTCGACGAAGGTCTCGCCGCGTGGCACGAAGCCGGCGCGGCGGTAGAACGGCAGCGCGGTGGTCTGCGCATGCAGCAGCACCTCGCGGTCGCCGCGCTCGCGCGCGGCGGCCAGCAGCGCGTCGAGCAGCGCGCGGCCGACGCCGGCGCCGCGCGCCGCCTGGTGCACCGCCATCCGGCCGATGCGGCCGACGCCCGGCGCGTGCTCGAGCAGCCGGCCGGTGCCGACGGTCATGGCCGAGCCGGTTCAGCGCCACCGCATGCAGCGCCTGCGCGTCGGCCTCGTCCCATTCCAGATCGGCCGGGACGCGCTGCTCGTCGACGAAGACCGCGCGCCGCAGCGGCGCGGCGTGCGCCGCCAGCTCGGCCCAGCTGCCGCTGCGCACCGTCAGCATCGGCGCGCCGGCCTCGAAGGCCAGCAGGCATTCGCGCAGGGCCTGCGGGCACCGGCCGCGAGGTCTGCGTCGCCGGGTCGGCAAAGACATAGACCAGCTCGCCGCCGACCAGCAGCCGCTCGTGCGCGGAAGACGCCGGCCGTCGAAGATGATCGACGAATTGCCGACGCGCGCGCACCGCATGCCGATCTCGCAGCAGGTCGTCGTAGCGCGCCGAGCCGTGGTAGTCGACGCTCGCCTTGCGCACGTACAGGTCGCCCTGCAGCTGCGCCATCGTGTCGTGATACGGCAGCGCCAGCGCGCGCCAGTAGCCGGCCACGGCGGTGTCGAAGTACATCAGGTAGTGCGCCGTTGAAGACGATCTGCTGCGTGTCGATCTCGGCCCAGCGCACGCGCAGGCGCTCGGAAAAGCGGAAGTCGCTCAGGGTCGGTAGGGTCATGGTCGGTCGATCGGCTGGGTGGCAGAGGCATCCGGCGCGCTGCCCCAGACCCGGCGACAGGAAGTCGCCGATCGCCGCCTGCGCCTGGCCGGCTTCGGGCAGGGCGCGGCCCATCTTGATGAAATCGTGGGTCACGCCGCGGTCCAGATCTCGAGCTCGACCGCGCACGCCGGCGGCGCGCAGCTGGTCGGCATAGGCCAGGCCTTCGTCGACCAGCGGATCGCATTCGGCCAGCACCACGCAGGCCGGCGCCACGTCGTCGAAGGCGTCGGCATTGAGCGGCGCGAAGCGCCAGTCGGCGCGGTGGCCGGTGGTCGATGTAGTGGTCGAAGAACCAGGCGATGTCGGCCGCCTCGAGCAGGAAGCCGTTGGCGAACAGGCGGTGCGACGGCGGTGTCGGCATGCGCGGTCGTGCCGGGCGTGATCAGCACCTGCAGCGCGAGCGGCGAGTGCCGCGGTCGCGCGCGTGCAGCGCGCGCACCGCCGCCAGCGTGCCGCCGGCGCTGTCGCCGCCGACCGCGAGCCGTGCGGCGTCGAGACCGAGCGTGCCGCGCTGCGTCGGCCAGCCAGCGCAGTGCGGCCCAGCTGTCGTCGACTGCCATCGGAAAGCGGTGCTCGGGCGCCAGCCGGTAGTCGAGCGACAGCACCGCGCAGCCGCTGCGCAGCGCGAGCTGGCGGCACAGGCTGTCGTGCGTCTCGAGGCTGCCGACGGTGAAGCCGCCGCCGTGCAGGTACAGCAGCACCGGCAGCCCGGCTGCAGTCGACGCGGCGTAGAGCCGCGCCGGCAGCGGCGTGCCCGTCGGCGCGCCGGCAGTCCGAGGTCCTCGACCCGCGGCAGCGGCGCGCGCGGCAGGTCGAGGATCTCGGCGCCGGCCTCGTAGGCGGCGCGCGCCTCGTGCGCGCTCAGCGTGTGAAACGGCGGCCGCGCGGCGCGCCGGATGCGGTCGAGCACGCCGGCCATGCGCGGCGTCAGCAGGCGGGTGCGGCCGGTCATGCGGCGCGGTCGGCGGGCAGCCAGTGGCGGCATGCGGACATGGGTTCGGTCGCGACCGGGCAGCGGATAACATCGCCGCCAAGCATAAGGCCGCCACCGCCCTCATCAGACCCGGAGACACCGCATGGCACTCATCCAGTACATCACCCAGATCCAGTTCGACTTCGGCGCCATCGCGCTGCTGCCGCAGGAATGCGCCAAGGCCGGCATCCGCCGCCCGCTGGTCGTCACCGACGCCGGCGTGCGCGCCGCCGGCGTGCTCGACCAGGCGCTCGCACGCGCTCGGCGACCTGCCGCATGCGGTGTTCGACCGACGCCGTCGAACCCGACCGAGGCCGCGGTGCGCGCGGCCGTCGACGCTCTACGCGCGAGCACGGCTGCGACGGCCTGATCGCGGTCGGCGGCGGCTCGAGCATCGACCTGGCCAAGGGCGTGGCGATCGCCGCCACGCACGAGGGTCCGCTCAAGACCTACGCCACCATCGAAGGCGGCAGCCCGAAGATCACCGAGCGCGGTGGCGCCGCTGATCGCGGTGCCGACCACCGCCGGCACCGGCAGCGAGGTGGCGCGCGGCGCGATCGTCATCGTCGACGACGGCCGCAAGCTCGGCTTCCACAGCTGGTCGCTGGTGCCGAAGGCCGCGATCTGCGACCCCGAGCTGACGCTCGGCCTGCCGCCGGCGCTGACCGCCGCCACCGGCATGGACGCGATCGCGCACTGCATGGAGACCTTCATGGCGCCGGCGATCAACCCGCCGGCCGACGGCATCGCGCTCGACGGCCTGGAGCGCGGCTGGGCGCACATCGAGCGCGCCACCCGCGACGGCAGCGACCGCGAGGCGCGCTGGGCCATGATGAGCGCGAGCATGCAGGGCGCGATGGCCTTCCAGAAGGGCCTGGGCTGCGTGCATTCGCTCAGCCACAGCCTGGGCGGCGTCGATCCGCGGCTGCACCACGGCACGCTCAACGCGATGTTCCTGCCGGCGGTGATCCGCTTCAACGCGGCGGCCGAATCGATGCAGCGCGAGCGCCGCCTGCAGCGCATGGCGCATGCGATGGGCCTGGCCGGCTGCGACGCCGACGGCAACGAGATCGCCGAGGCGATCCGCGACGATGAACGCCCGCCTCGGCCTGCCGGCCGGCCTGGCGGCGATGGGCGTGACGCGCGAGCTGTTCGAGCAGGTGATCGACGGCGCGATGGCCGACCACTGCCACAAGACCGGCCCGCGCCTGGCCACGCGCGAGGACTACCAGCGAGATGCTCGAAGCGTCGATGTAGGGGGTGTGGCTGACGGTGCGCGCTGAATCGGGCCTGAAGGCCCTCCTACAAGGCGGGGGTTCCGGGGGTCGTCTGCGTGTTGAGAGCGCCTTCAGGCGCGAGCCGAGCCGGCTCAGCCGCTGATCGGGCCTGAAGGCCCTCCTACAAGCGCCGGCGTCGACGAAGGTCGGTGCCGGCAGGAAATCTGCCGCGAGCGCCTGCGCGCTGCGCGATCGGTCAGCGCAGCACCGCAGGCGGGCCGGACGTCGCCTGCCGGACGCGGACGCCCGCGGCCTGCGTCGATCAGCCGTGCTTGGCCTCGAAGAACTGCTCGTCTTCGGTCGAGCCCTTCAGCGCCGCGGTCGAGGCGTTGGCCTCGATCGTCGTCGTCACCGCATCGAAGTAGCCGGTGCCGACCTCGCGCTGGTGCTTGACCGCGGTGAAGCCCCGCTCGGCGGCAGCGAATTCCTTCTGCTGCAGTTCGACGAAGGCGGTCATGTTGTTGCGCGCATAGCCGTAGGCCAGGTCGAACATGCCGTAGTTCAGCGCGTGGAAGCCGGCCAGCGTGATGAACTGGAACTTGTAGCCCATCGCGCCGAGCTCGCGCTGGAACTTGGCGATCGTCGCGTCGTCGAGGTTCTTCTTCCAGTTGAAGCTCGGCGAGCAGTTGTAGGCCAGCAGCTTGCCCGGGAACTTGGCGTGGATCGCATCGGCGAACTTCTTGGCGAAGGCCAGGTCCGGGCGTGCCGGTCTCGCACCAGATCAGGTCGGCGTACTCGGCGTAGGCCAGGCCGCGGCTGATCGCCTGCTCGATGCCGTTGCGGCTGCGGAAGAAGCCTTCGACGGTGCGCTCGCCGGTGAAGAACGGCTTGTCGTTCGTCGTCGACGTCGGTGGTCACCAGATCGGCCGCCTCGGCGTCGGTGCGCGCCAGCAGGATCGTCGGCACGCCCATCACGTCGGCTGCCAGGCGCGCTGCAATCAGCTTGCTGACCGCTTCACGCGTCGGCACCAGCACCTTGCCGCCCATGTGGCCGCACTTCTTGGCCGCTGGCCAGCTGGTCCTCGAAGTGCACGCCGGCGGCGCCCGCCTCGATCATCGCCTTCATCAGCTCGAAGGCGTTGAGCACGCCGCCGAAACCGGCTTCGGCATCGGCCACGATCGGCGCGAAGAAGTCGATGTCGTTCTTGCCTTCGCTCCACTGGATCTGGTCGGCGCGGGTGAAGGTGGCGTTGATCTTCCTGACCACCTTGGGCACCGAGTCGACCGAGTACAGCGACTGGTCGGGGTACATCTCGCCGTTGCTGTTGGCGTCGCCGGCGACCTGCCAGCCCGACAGGTAGATCGCCTTCAGGCCGGCCTTGACCTGCTGCATCGCCTGGTTGCCGGTCAGCGCGCCGAGCGAGTTGACGAACGGCTCGGTGTTGATCAGGTTCCACAGCTTCTCGGCGCCGCGCTTGGCGAGCGTGTGCTCGACCTGCAGCGAGCCGCGCAGACGCACCACGTCGGCGGCGCTGTAGCCGCGCTTGATGCCCTTCCAGCGCGGGTTCTCGGCCCAGTCCTTCTCGAGCGCGGCGATCTGTTGTTCACGGGTCTGAGTCGTCATGAAGACTCCTTGTCGTACGGTTTGAAAACGGGATGCGATGGGACACATCCTACCGGCGTCGAGCCGCCTTGTGAAGACTTATGTCTTATATAAGACACAAATGTCGCAACCAATGAAATCAACGACTTAGCGACGACCGTTCCATGATAAGAAATGGAAACCTCACCATCATGAAAATTCTTGCTGCAGCGCAGCAACGCTGATTTCACGATGTGGAATTCGCGATCTCCTGATGTGGGATCGGCGCAGGCTACGCCGCACGCCCCGTCGAGCCAGCGCGCGTAGGCATGGGCGGCCAGCCGCTGCTGGGCGGCGATGCGCTGCGCCGCATCGGCGTGCATCGCCTGCGCTGCTCTGGATCTGCCGCGTCGCGATCGCCGGGCGGATGACGCGCCAGGTCGTGGTCGTCGGTCCAGCGGCGCGAGCTTGGCGGCGTCGAGTTCGACGTGGAACTGCATCGCCAGGTGCGGGCCGAGCGCGAACGCCTGGTTGGCGCAGGCGGCATTGCCGCCCAGCCGCTGCGCGCCGGGCGGCAGCGAGAAGGCTTCCGAATGCCACTGGAACATCAACGGCGGATCGTCCGCCCAGCACCTCGTCGCCGAACCAGTGCGCCGCCTCGGGCTGCCAGTCGACCGCATGCCAACCGATCTCGGGCCGCGGCGCGGCTGACGATGCGTTCGCCGAGCGCGCGCGCCATCAGCTGGCCGCCCAGGCAATGGCCGATCACCGGCACGCTCGCGCGCCATCGCATCGCGGATCAGCGCCTCGCCGCGGCGCAGCGCCGGCAGGTCGTCGTTGGCGCTCATCTCGCCGCCGAGCACCGCCAGCGCCGCATGCGCCGACAGGTCGGGCGGATACGCCGCCGCCTCGCAGCGCAGATCGATCGTCAGTCCCTGCTCGCGCCAGCCAGGTCGCCAGATAGCCCGGCCCGTCGTCGGGCAGGTGCTGCAGTACCAGGATCGGCTTCACCGGATGCGGGCCGCGCGAGGCGCGGCAGAAGGATCGGACACAGGCATGGTCGGTCGGCGTCGGGTCGAGTGCGGCCCGGTGTGACGCCGGCGGCGGGCACAAGGTTCAGATCGACGCCGGGCGCAGCGCCAGCGCCGGCCGTTTAGACTGGAGGCGTCCACGATGCACCAGAACGGGAGCCGCACATGTACCAGGAAAAGAGCGCAGCAGATCGGACAGCGACTGCAGCCGGACCGACCCCGCAAGGGCTGTCCGCCTTCTGGATGCCGTTCACCGCCAACCGGCAGTTCAAGCAGGCGCCGCGCCTGCTGGCCCGTGCCGACGGCATGTATTTCAGGACGCCGGAAGGCCGCGAGGTGCTCGACGGCGTGGCCGGCCTGTGGTGCGTCAATGCCGGCCACAACCGGCCCAAGATCGTGCAGGCGATCCAGCGCCAGGCGGCCGAGCTCGACTACGCGCCGCCGTTCAACATGGCGCACCCGCTGGCGTTCGAACTGGCGGGCAAGCTGGCGCAGATCGCGCCGGCCGGCCTGGACAAGGTCTTCTATCACCAACTCGGGCTCCGAATCGGTCGAGACCGCGCTCAAGATGGCGATTGCCTACCACCGGGCGCGCGGCGAAGGATCGCGCACCCGGCTGATCGGCCGCGAGCGCGGCTACCACGGCGTCAACTTCGGCGGCATCTCGGTCGGCGGCATCGTCGCCAACCGGCGCATGTTCGGCCAGATGCTGGGCGGGGTCGACCACATCCGCCACACCCACGATGCGGCGCGCAACTGCGTTCAGCCGCGGGCAGCCGCAGCACGGCGCCGAGCTGGCCGACGACCTCGAGCGGCTGGTGGCGCTGCACGATGCGTCGACGATCGCGGCGGTGATCGTCGAGCCGGTGGCCGGGCTCGACCGGCGTGCTGCTGCCGCCGCAGGGCTATCTGCAGCGGCTGCGCGAGATCTGCGACAAGCACGGCATCCTGCTCATCTTCGACGAGGTGATCACCGGATTCGGCCGCCTCGGTGCGCCGTTCGCGGCCACCCGCTTCGGCGTCACCCCCGACCTGATGACGGTCGCCAAGGGCCTGACCAACGGCAGCGTGCCGATGGGCGCGGTGCTCGCGCGCTCGTTCATCCACGACGCCTTCATGAACGGGCCGGAACACCTGATCGAGTTCTTCCACGGCTACACCTACTCCGGCCATCCGCTGGCCTGCGCCGCCGCGCTCGGCACGCTCGAGACCTATGCCGACGACGACCTGCTGACGCGGGCCAGCCGGATGGAAGCCAGCTTCGAGCGTGCGGTGCACGGCCTGCGCGAGCTGCCGAACGTGATCGACATCCGCAACATCGGCCTGGTGGCCGGCATCGAGCTCGCGCCGCGACCGGGCGAGCCCGGCAAGCGCGCGTTCTCGGTCTTCCTCGACTGCTGGGAGCAGGGCGTGATGGTGCGCACCACCGGCGACACGATCGCGCTGTCGCCGCCGCTGATCATCAACGACGATCAGATCGGCCGCATCGTCGAGACCGTCGGCGCGGCGATCCGGCGCGCCGCCTGAGCCGGGCGCTGCGGCGGCGCCACCGCATGGCCGAACGCCCGCCCCCGATGCCTGCTGCGCGCGGCGCGGTCCAGGCGCTGCCGGTCGTGCTGGTGCCGGCGTGCAACCGCATGCTCGGCGAGCACCCTTCCAGGTCGTCGGCGCCAAGTACCTCGATGCGGTGCGGCTGGCCGGCGCGCTGCCGCTGGTCGTGCCGGCGGTCGCGCCGGACGCAGATCGACCAGCTGCTCGAGCTGGCCGACGGCATCTTCCTGACCGGCTCGCCGTCGAATGTCCATCCGCAGCACTTCGGCGAGGACGTGCTCGACGACAGCCTGCCGCTCGATCCGGCGCGCGACGCCTGGACGCTGCCGCTGATCCGGCGCAGCCTGGCGCTCGGCGTGCCGCTGCTCGGCGATCTGCCGCGGGCTGCAGGAAACCAATGTGGCGCTCGGCGGCAGCCTGTGCCAGGCGGTGCAGCAGCAGCCCGGGCGACACGACCACCGCGCCGCCGGCGGACGCGCCGATGCGCCCGCCCACGAGCAGTATGCGCCGGCGCACCCGGTCGAGGTGGTTGCCGGCGGCGTGCTCGAGCAGGTGCTCGGCGCCGGCACCTTCCGCGTCAACTCGCTGCACGGCCAGGGCGTGGCGCGGCTGGCCGACGCGGCTGCGCGTCGAGGCGCTCGCGCCCGACGGCCTGGTCGAGGCCTTCTCGCTGCCGGATGCACCGGCCTTCAACCTGTGCGTGCAGTGGCACCCGGAGTGGCAGGCGGCGGACAATCCGGTATCGCTCCGGCTGCTGCAGGCGTTCGGGCGCGCCTGCGCGAACGCCGCCGCCGGCGCACGCCGGCGCGCGACCGCCGAGGCGGTTCCGGATCGTTAGCTGCGCTGCGCGCGGCCCTGCCGCCCGTGCCAGCAGGCAGCAACTTTTCGAGGTGACCCATGGTGTCCAGAGACAATTTCACATTCAGCGAACTCGAGCAGTGGCTCGACGAGCACCGCGTCACCGAGATCGAGTGCCTGGTGCCCGACCTGACCGGCGTGGCGCGCGGCAAGATCATGCCGCGCGAGAAGTTCACCGAGGACCGCGGCATGCGGCTGCCCGAGGCGGTGGTCGCGATGGGCGTGACCGGCGAATTCCCGTCCGAAGGCCCCTACTACGACGTCATCAGCCCGACCGACCAGGACATGCACCTGCGGCCGGACCCGAGCACGGTGCGCATCGTGCCGTGGGCGACCGACCCGACCGCGCAGGTGATCCACGACTGCTTCGACAAGCACGGCAAGATGATCCCGTTCGCGCCGCGCTCGGTGCTGCGCCATGTCTGCGACCTGTACGCAGCCGAGGGCTGGGAGCCGGTGGTCGCGCCCGAGCTCGAGTTCTACCTGGTGGCGCGCAACACCGATCCGGATGTGCCGCTGAAGGCGCCGATCGGCCGCAGCGGCCGCGCCGAGACCTCGCGCCAGGCGTATTCGATCGACGCGGTGAACGAGTTCGATCCGCTGTTCGAGGATGTCTACGCCTACTGCGAGAAGATGCAGCTCAACGTCGACACCCTGATCCACGAGATCGGCGCCGGGCCAGATGGAGATCAACTTCTTCCACGCCCATCCGCTCGGACTGGCCGACGAGGTGTTCTTCTTCAAGCGCACGCTGCGCGAGGCGGCGCTGCGCCACGACATGTTCGCCACCTTCATGGCCAAGCCGATCGCCGGCGAGCCGGGCAGCTCGATGCACGTGCACCAGAGCATCGTCGACAAGGCGACCGGCCGCAACTCTTCAGCAACGAGGACGGCAGCCCGAGCCAGCGAGTTCTACTGGTACATCGGCGGGCTGCAGAAGTATGTGCCGGCGGCGATGGCGCTGTTCGCGCCGTACGTCAACAGCTACCGCCGGCTGGTGCGCTCGAATGCGGCGCCGATCAACATCCAGTGGGGCACCGACAACCGCACCGTCGGCATCCGTTCGCCGGTGGCGACGCCGGCGGCGCGGCGGATCGAGAACCGCGTCATCGGCGCCGACGCCAACCCGTATGTGGCGCTGGCGGCGACGCTGGCCTGCGGCTACCTCGGCATCAAGAACCGGATCGAGCCGACGCCCGAGTGCAAGGGCGACGCCTACCTCGGCGATTTCCAGCTGCCGCGCAGCCTGGGCGAGGCGCTGCGCCTGCTGCGCGACGAACACGACCTGGCCGAGGTGCTCGGCCAGGCCTTCGTGACCGTCTATGCCGAGGTCAAGGAGGTCGAGTACGCCGAGTTCATGAAGGTGATCTCGCCGTGGGAGCGCGAGCACCTGCTGCTGCATGTGTGATGTTCCTTTCAACCCGGAGGGACGGAGTGCACGGCGGGCCACGGAGAACCTTTCTTCCGGGACCGAAGACGGGATCCGATTCGGATACCCGGTTGCCCGCCGCGCCCTCCGCGGTCTCCGTGCCCTCCGTCCCTCCGTGTTGAAGCCTTAGTGACGATCAACTCCCCGAGCCGGTCCATGACATCCACCCCACCCGCCCCCACCCGCACCACCGCCGACTGGCAGGCCGCCGATGCGGCGCACTTCCTGCATCCGTTCACCGACTTCAAGGCGCTGGCCGGCAAGGGCGCGCGGGTGATCGAGCGCGGCCGAAGGCATCTACCTGTGGGACACCGACGGGCAGCGGCTGCTCGACGCGATGTCGGGGCTGTGGTGCGTCAATGTCGGCTATGGCCGGCAGGAGCTGATCGACGCGGCGACGCGCCAGCTGCAGCAGCTGCCCTTCTACAACGCCTTCTTCCAGACCGCGACGCCGCCGGCGATCGAGCTGGCCGAACTGCTCGCCGAGGTCACGCCGCCGCAGTTCGAGCATGTCTTCTTCAGCGGCTCCGGGCTCCGAGGCCAACGACACCATCGTGCGCATGGTGCGCCGCTACTGGGACCTGATGGGCCAGCCGGCGCGCCAGACCATCATCAGCCGCCACAACGCCTACCACGGCTCGACGATGGCCGGCGCGTCGCTCGGCGGCATGAGCGGCATGCACGCGCAGGGCGGGCTGCCGATCCCCGGCATCAGCCACATCGAGCAGCCGTTCTGGTTCGGGCTCGGCCAGGGCATGGACCGCGACGAGTTCGGCCGCCAGGCCGCCGGCTGGCTCGAGGCGCGCATCCTGCAGATCGGCGCCGACAAGGTGGCCGCCTTCATCGGCGAGCCGGTGCAGGGCGCCGGCGGCGTGATCGTGCCGCCGCCGACCTACTGGCCCGAGATCCAGCGCATCTGCGACAAGTACGACATCCTGCTGATCTCCGACGAGGTGATCTGCGGCTTCGGCCGCACCGGCAACTGGTTCGGCTGCGAGACGATGGGCTTCCAGCCCGACCTGATGACCTTCGCCAAGGGCGTCACCTCGGGCTACATCCCGCTCGGCGGCGTGATGGTCGGCGAGCGCGTGGCGCGGTGCTGATCGACGACGGTGGCGAGTTCAACCACGGCTACACCTACAGCGGCCATCCGGTGGCCTGCGCGGTGGCGCTGGCCAATCTGCGGCTGATCCGGCGCGAGGGGCTGGTCGAGCGGGTGCGCGACGACATCGGCCCGTACCTGGCGCAGCGCCTGGCCGAGCTCGGCCGAGCATCCGCTGGTCGGCGAGACCCAGAGCTGCGGCTTGATGGCGGCGCTGCAGCTGGTGCGCGACAAGGCGAACCGGCGCAGTTTCGAGCCCGAGGCGGGGGTCGGCATGCTGTGCCGCGATCATTGCTTCGCAGACGGGCGTGGTCATGCGTGCCGTCGGCGACCGCATGATCATCGCGCCGCCGCTGGTGATCACGCGCGCCGCAGATCGACGAGATGATCGGGCTGATCCGCACCTGCCTCGACCTGACGCTGGCCGATGTGCGTCAGCGCGGCGCGGCCTGACGGCGTTGAGAGCGCATGGCGGTCGCTCACGGTTGCGCGCCGGCACATGCCTTGCCTTGCGCACCCGCCAGCTGGCCGGCTGCGGCGGACGCTGCGTGAAGCTGCACTAGACTTCGGCCCCGCCGCCATCCCGACTCCCCGACCGAGGACCCTCCGATGAATGCCCGTTCCCGCCCAGCCGCCCTCCTTGCAGGCCTCGCCGCCGCGGTCGCCGCCTTGACGTGGACGCCGACCACCCGGGCCGCCGAAGAGAAGGTCCTGAACATCTACAACTGGTCGGACTACATCGCCGACGACACGATCGCGCAATTTCGAGAAGGAAACCGGCATCAAGGTCCGCTACGACAACTTCGACAACAACGAGATCCTGCACGCCAAGCTGGTGGCCGGCAAGTCGGGCTACGACATCGTCGTGCCGACCGTCTACTGGGCCAAGATGCAGGCCGAAGGCGGCCTGCTGCAGAAGCTCGACAAGTCGAAGATCCCGAACCTGAAGAACCTCGATCCGGCGCGTGCAGAAGCAGCTCGCCAAGCTCGACCCGGGCAACCAGTATGCGGTCGACTGGCTGTGGGGCTACACCACGGTCGGCATCAACGTCGACAAGGTCAAGGCCGCGCTCGGCAACATGCCGATGCCCGACAACGCCTGGGACCTGATCTTCAAGCCCGAGTACATCTCGCAAGCTCAAGGGCTGCGGCGTCAGCATGCTCGATTCGGCGACCGAGGTGATCCCGGCCGCGATGCGCTACCTGGGCAAGCCCGCGTTCAGCAAGAACGTGGCCGACTACGCCGCGGTCGGCCCGCTGCTCAAGTCGATCCGGCCGCACGTCACGCTGTTCAGCTCGTCGGGCTACATCAACGACCTGGCCAACGGCTCGATCTGCGTCGCGCTCGGCTGGTCGGGCGACATCAACATCGCGCGCCAGCGTGCGATCGAGGGCAAGACCGGACAGAAGATCGAGGCGCTGGTGCCGAAGACCGGCGCGGTGCTGATCTTCGACGTGATGGTGATCCCGAAGGACGCGCCGCATCCGGACAACGCGCACAAGTTCATCAACTACATCCTGCGCCCGGAGGTCCATGCCTCGCTGACCAACAAGGTCTTCTACGCCAATCCGAACAAGGAGTCGCGCAAGTTCGTCAAGCCGGAGATCGCCAACAACCCGACGCGTGTTCCTGAGCGACGCGGACATGGCGCAGATGGAAGCGCCCGATGCGATGCCCAACGATGCGCGGCGCGCGATGACGCGCGCCTTCACCGCTTCAAGTCCGGGCTGTGAGCGCAGTCGCGGAGCGCTGCGCGCGAGCGTGCCTGACGCGCCGGCCCGCCGATGCCGGTCGCGAGCGGACCGATGGCAGGCCGGCGGCTGCGTACCTGCAGGTGATCGACGTGGTCAAGGACTTCGGCGGCGGCGCCGTCGCGGTCGACCATGTCTCGCTGGACATCGCGCAGGGCGAGATCTTCGCGCTGCTCGGCTCGTCGGGCTGCGGCAAGACCACGCTGCTGCGCATGCTGGCCGGCTTCGAGACGCCGACCGTCGGGCCGCATCGTGCTCGACGGCGCACGACCTCGCCGGCCGGCCGCCGTACGAGCGGCCGATCAACATGATGTTCCAGTCGTATGCGCTGTTTCCGCACCTGAGCGTGTGGGACAACATCGCCTTCGGCCTGCGCCGCGACGGCCTGCCGCAAGCGACCAGATCGCGCAGCGCGTCGAGGCGATGCTGAAGCTGGTGCAGCTCGGCGCCTACGCCAGGCGCAAGCCGCACCAGCTGTCCGGCGGCCAGCAGCAGCGCGTCGCGCTGGCGCGCAGCCTGGCCAAGCAGCCGCAGCTGCTGCTGCTCGACGAGCCGCTCGGCGCGCTCGACAAGAAGCTGCGCGAGCAAACCCAGATCGAGCTGGTGCAACATCATCCGCGACGTCGGCGTGACCTGCGTGATGGTCACGCACGACCAGGAAGAGGCGATGACGATGGCCATCGCGCATCGCGGTGATGAGCGAGGGCCGGGTGCTGCAGGTCGGCGCGCCCGGCGAGATGTACGAGACGCCGGCGAATCGCTTCGTCGCCGACTTCATCGGCAACGTCAACCTGATGGATGGCAGGGTCGACCGAGGACGCCGCCGATCACTGCGTGATCGACTGCGGCGACTGCAGCCACTGGGTCGGCGCACGGCGTCAGTGCCGGCGTCGGGCGCGCCGGTGGCGGTGGCGCTGCGGCCGGAGAAGATCCGGCTGGCGCGTACCGAGCCGCGCCGGCCCGCACAACCGGGTGCACGGCGTGGTCCGGACCTGAGCTACTTCGGCGCGGTTTCGGTCTATCACCTGCGGCTGGACAGCGGCCGGGTGCTGAAGATCAGCGAGGTCAACGCCGAGCGCCAGCGCGTCGACCGCCTGGCGGTGGGCGACAGCGCCTGGGCGAGCTGGAGCGACACGCGCCCAGGTGGTGCTGACGCAGTGAAGGCGCCGCTCGTCGCTGCCCAGGCGGCCAGGCCGCGCCGCGCCGGCCGGCGCTGGGTGATCGCGCTGCCCTATCGCCTGGCTGCTGGTGTTCTTCCTGCTGCCGTTCCTGATCGTGTTCAGGATCAGCGTGTCCGAGATGGTCGGCGTCGGCTTCAGCGATCTGGTGAGCGATGTCGACGGCGTGCTGCAGCTCAGCGTGCGGCTGTCGAACTACCTCTTCATCGCGCAGCGACGCGCTGTACGTCGCGACCTACCTGTCGAGCCTGAAGTACGCGGCCGTCACGACCGCTGCTGTGCCTGCTGATCGGCTACCCGTTCGCCTACTTCATGGCGCGCGCCAGCCCGGCGCTGCAGCCGGCTGCTGCTGATGCTGGTGATGCTGCCGTTCTGGACCTCGTTCCTGCTGCGCGTCTATGCCTGGAAGGGCCTGCTGAGCGACGACGGCCTGGTGGCCGAACTGCTGCTCGCCACCGGCATCGACCAGCTGCTGCTCGCCGCCGGTCTGATCGAGACCGAGGGCCGCTTCATGAACACGCCCGTTCTCGCTCGTGCTCGGCATGGTCTACACCTACCTGCCGTTCATGATCCTGCCGCTGTACGCCAACCTGGCGAAGCATGGACCTGCGCCTGCTCGAGGCGGCGACCGACCTCGGCGCCACGCCGGCGGTCGCGTTCTGGCGCGTCACCGTGCCGCTGTCGCGCGCCGGCATCGTCGCCGGCTCGATGCTGGTCTTCATCCCGTGCGTCGGCGAGTTCGTGATCCCCGAACTGCTGGGCGGGCCGCAGACGCTGATGATCGGCCGCGTGCTGTGGGACGAGTTCTTCAGCAACAACGACTGGCCGATGGCCTCGAGCGTGGCGGTGGTGATGGTGCTGCTGATCCTGCTGCCGCTGGCGCTGTTCAGCCAGTACCAGGCACGTCGGAAGGAGAGCGTCGATGAGCTGCGCGCACTGGTTCGGACCGCGCTTCGGGCGCGGCTTCTCCGGCGCCTGGCTGATCGGCGGCTATGCCTTCCTGTACCTGCCGATCGTCGCGCTGGTCGTCTATTCGTTCAACGACTCGCCGGTGCCCGAACGACTGGGCCGGCTTCACGCTGCAAGTGGTACGCGCAGCTGCTGCGACGACAACGAGATGCTCGGCCGGCCTGTGGCTGAGCCTGAAGATCGCCTTCCTGAGCGCCAGCGGCGCGGTCGTGCTCGGCACGCTGGCGGCCTTTGCGCTGGTGCGCTACCGGCGCTTCGCCGGGCGCGGCCTGTTCACCGGCATGGTGATCGGCGCCGCTGGTCATGCCCGACGTGATCATCGGGCTGTCGCTGCTGCTGATGCTGGTGTCGGTGCAGCGCGCGCTCGGCTGGCCCGAGCGCGGCCTGGTGACGATCTTGCTCGGCCACCTGCTGCTCGGCATGGCCTACGCCACCGTGGTCGTGCAGTCGCGCCTGCGCGAGCTCGAACCCGCAGCTCGAGGAGGCGGCGATGGACCTCGGCGCGCGCCCGTTCCAGGTCTTCACGCTGGTGACGCTGCCGATGATCGCGCAGGCCCTAGCTGTCGGCCTGGCTGCTGACCTTCACGCTGTCGCTCGACGACGTGGTGCTCGTCGGCGTTCCTGTCCGGCCCCGGATCGACGACCATGCCGCTGGTGATCTTCTCGCGCGCGCGGCTGGGCCTGAACCCGAGCGTCAACGCGATGGCGAGCGTGATCATCGGCGTGGTCGCGGTGGCGATCGTCATTGCCACGATCGTGATCATCCGCGCCGACCGCGAGCGCCAGCGGTCGCAGGTCCGTGGCTGACCGGCCTGCGCACGGTGCGCCGCAGCTGCTCGCCTATGCCAGCCTGGCGGCGAGCATGGCGCTGGTCGGCAGCTATGTCGGGCTGTCCAAGCTGCTGGTGCTGGTGTTCCCGGTCTTCCTGCTCGCCTGGCTGCGCTTCGGCATCGCCGCGGTGGCGATGGCGGGCTGGGTGCGGCGCCGGCCGGGCGAAGTCGGCACTGACGCCGCACGACCGCCAGCTGCTGTTCTTCGAGAGCTTCCTCGGCAACTTCCTGTTCTCGATCTGCATGCTGTACGGCGTGGCGATGACGTCGGCGCTGGCCGCCGGCGTGACGATGGCGGCGCTGCCCGGCGTGGTCGCGCTGATGTCGTGGTGGTTCCTGAAGGAGCGCATCACGCGGCCGCGTGCTGGCCGGCATCGCCTGCGCGGTCGGCGGCATCGTGCTCGTCGCGCTGAACCGGCAGGCCCCGGCCGATCTGCCGCAGCTGGCGATCGCGCCGCGACTTTCCGCTGCTCGGCAACCTGCTGCTGGTCGGCGCCGTGGTGTGCGAAGCGAGCTATGTGGTGATCGGCAAGCGGCTGACCGGCAACCTGTCGGCCAGGCGCATCAGCGCGCTGGTCAACCTGTGGGGGCTCGCGCTCGTCACGCCGTTCGGCGTGTGGCAGGCGCTGCAGTTCGACTTCGGCACGCGTCGATGCGCCGACCTGGCTGCTGCTGCTGTTCTACTCGCTGGCCGCCAGCATGGTCACGGTCTGGCTGTGGATGAGCGGCCTGAAGCACGTGCCGGCCGCGTCGGCCGGCGTCTTCACCGTGCTGCTGCCGATCAGCGCTGCGGCGATCGGCGTCGCCTTCCTGGGTGAGCGCATCGATGCGGCGCAGGCGGTGGCGTTCGGGCTCGCGCTCGGCGGCATCGTGCTGGCCACCTGGCCGGTACGGCGGCGCTAGGAAGAGGGCCGCGCGGTTCTGCGCCGTCTGCGCGACCTCCGCATTGCCGCCGTCCTCCGGCGCGGACCGCTCAGGCCGGCACACCGTCGCGGCTTCGGGCCGTGGCAGCGGCCTCGCGGCGGGCGGCGTCGGCCAGTTCGCTGACACGCCCCGGATCCTCGCCTTTCAGGCGATGGTCCGACCAGACCTGGCGCCAGCGCCGCGCGCCGGGTTCGCCGTTCCACAGGCCGAGCATGTGGCGCGACACATGCGACCACGGCTCGCCGGCCGCGCTGCTGCTCGGCGCATGTAGCCGACCATCTGCGCCTCGACCGCGGCGCGCTCGAGCGGCTGCGCGCCGGCGCGCCGAACCAGCGCTCGTCCCAGTCGGCCATCAGCCAGGGGTTGTGGTACGCCTCGCGGCCGAGCATCACGCCGTCGAGCGTGCTGCAGCTGTTCGTCGATCTGTTCGGCGGTCGTGATGCCGCCGTTGATGACGAAGACGAGCGCCGGAAAATCGCGCTTGAGCTGGTGCACCGTCGCATGGCGCAGCGGCGGGATGTCGCGGTTCTCCTTCGGGCTCAGGCCCTTCAGCCAGGCGTTGCGGGCGTGCACGATGAAGACCTCGCAGCCGGCCTCGGCCACCGTGCCGACGAAGTCGCGCACGAAGCCGTAGTCCTCGTCCTGGTCGATGCCGATGCGGTGCTTGACCGTCACCGGCAGTCGGGTCGCGTCGCGCATCGCGCGCCACGCAGCTCGGCCACCAGTGCCGGCTCGTTCATCAGGCAGGCACCGAAGGCGCCGCGCTGCACGCGCTCGCTCGGGCAGCCGCAGTTGAGGTTGACCTCCTGGTAGCCCCAGTCCTCGGCCAGCCGGGCGCAGTGCGCCAGGTCGGCCGGCTCGCTGCCGCCGAGCTGCAAGGCGAGCGGCTGCTCGTCGACGCTGTGCGCCAGGTGACGCGGCACGTCGCCGTGCAGCAGCGCGCCGGTCGTCACCATCTCGGTGTACAGCCGCACACGGCGGCTGATCAGCCGGTGGAAGTAGCGGCAGTGGCGGTCGGTCCAGTCCATCATCGGCGCGACCGACAGGCGCCACGCCTCGGGATTCAGTCTCATGCCGCGATTGTCCGACGGCGCAGCCGGTTCGGCGCCGCGGCAGGCCTTTCCCGCCCAGGCCGGCACCGTGCCGGCCGCGGGCTCAGACCGCCGGTGCGCAGTGGCGGCTGCTGGTGCGCAACGAAGCCAGGCGCTGCGCCAACCGGCGCGCGTGGGCGAGCAGCCAGCTGACGGGACGGACGGTGGAGCCGGTGGCGATCGGCGTGACGCGGTAGGTGGTGAACATGGTGCAGGAATCCTGTTGGAAGCCGGGCGCTGCAGGACAGCGTCTGGCAAACGGGCCCGGGATGGCGCCCTGGACGCGATTATAGGGTTTTCCCTAGGGCGGGGCAATCCGGCGCCTGCGGCCGCGTTGGCGGGCGGGCTTTGCGCGATGATCGCGATCCCTTCGTCAGCAGGAGCGAGCTTGCAGTCAGCGCATCGGCGGATCCGGGTCGGCATCGGCGGCTGGACCTACGAGCCATGGCGCGGCACGTTCTATCCGCCGGGACTGCCGCATGCGCGCGAGCTCGAGCATGCGAGCCGGCAGCTGACCGCGATCGAGATCAACGGCACCTTCTACAGCAGCCAGAAGCCGGCGACCTTTGCCCGCTGGCGCGACGAGACGCCCGACGACTTCGTCTTCTCGCTCAAGGCGAGTCGCTATGCGACCAACCGCAAGCTGCTCGCCGAGGCCGGTGAGTCGATCCGGCGCTTCGTCGGCAGCGGCATCGCCGAGCTCGGACCCAAGCTCGGTCCGATCGTGTGGCAGCTCGCGCCGACCAAGCGCTTCGATGCCGACGACCTGCGCGGCTTCTTCGAGCAGCTGCCGTCCGAGGTCGACGGCCTGCCGCTGCGCCACGTGCTCGATGTGCGGCACGACTCGTTCATGACCCGCGAGTACCTGGCGCTGGCGCGCGAGCACCGGGTCGCGACCGTCTTCTGCGACTCGGACGAATACCCGTCGTTCTGCGATCTGACCGGCGACTTCGTCTACGCACGGCTGATGCGCAGCGCAGCCCGAGATCGAGACCGGCTATCCGGCCGAGGCGATCGCGCAATGGGCCGAGCGGCGCGCGGCGCTGGGCCGCCGGCGACGAGCCGCCCGAGCTGCCGCGCGTCGAGCCGCCGCCACCGCGCACCGGACGCGCGCGCGACGTCTTCATCTTCTTCATCAGCGGCGCCAAGGAACGTGCGCCGGCCGCTGCCACCGCGCTGATCGCCGCGCTGTGAGCGGGCTACGCCTCGCGTGCACGCGAGCCGATCGCGTCCGCTCCTCCGATCCGCCCTGCCCCGACCCGATGCTCAAACCCGACTCGTCATGGCTGTTCGCAGCCACGATCTTCTGCAGCTCGTTCCTGCTGTTCCTGGTTCAACCACTGATCGCCAAGCAGATCCTGCCCTGGTTCGGCGGATCGGCGGCGGTGTGGATGGACCTGCCGCCGGTGCTGCTGGCACAGGCGGTGGAGAAGAAGCTGCACCTGGTGCTGGTGCATGACGAGGCCGAGGACAGTTCGCTGCGTCGGACCGACTGGGTGCTGCTCGCCCGCGATCCGGCCCGCCTGCAGCCGTTTGCCGCGCTGGCGCAGCCGGTCATTGCCCGCCAGGGCCTGCGCGTCTGGAGCGACGACTTCAACAACCTGTTGGCGGTGCTGCGCTGAGCGGTGGCCCGGACAGCGCGTCGAACCGCCATGCCGACCCTGCTGATCGTCTATCACTCGATGACCGACGGCACGCGCCAGATGGCGCAGGCCGCGGCCGATGGCGCCCGCGCGGAGGCCGGGCGCGGCGCTGCAGGTGCGGCTGCTGCACGCCGCGCAAGGCCGGCCCGGATGACCTGCTTGCGGCCGACGGCTATCTGTTCGCGACGCCGGAGAACCTGGCCGCGATCGCCGGCGTGATGAAGGACTTCTTCGATCGCAGCTACTACGCCGCGCTCGAGCAGCATCAACGGCCGTCCGTATGGCGCACTGATCTGCGCCGGCAGCGACGGCAGCAATGCCGCGCGCCAGCTCGAGCGGATCGCCACCGGCTGGCGCCTGAAGCCGGTCGCGCCGACGCTGATCGTGTGCACGCACGCCCAGACGCCGGCAGCAGATCCTGGCCCGCAAGACGATCGCGCAGCCCGACCTGCAGCGCTGCCGCGACCTCGGCGGCGCCGCTCGCCAGCCGGGCTCGAACTCGGCATCTTCTGACGCCGCCGTGGCGCCGGCCAGGCGATCGGCGCGTGACGGCGGAACCGAGGCCGGCACCGATCGACACCAAGCGTGTGCGGCCGATCCTGTGGCGCCGCCCGGGACGCGGCCGATTGACGCCCGTGCCGTGCGCCGTCATGCTGCATCGTGCCGTGCGTGGATTACCGTCTTGAAAGGACCGAGCGATGTCTTCGACTGCCCGTCACCCGCAGCGCCGATCGGCACTGCAACAGAGGTTCAGCCTGGCCTGTCTGGGCATCGGCCTGGTGCTCGCCGCCGGCAGCGTCGCCGCGCAGGCCTCGCTGCCGCCGACGGCGTCCTCGACTGCGCCGGCGCATGTCGCCGCCCGCCTCGTCGCGCCAGGCGATGCCGCCACCGAACGCGCCTACGACGACCTCGACTGGACCGGGCGGCGCGCCGCACCTGCGGTGGTGCGCAAGGAGGCGCGGGCGGCGCTCGTTGCCGGGCGTCGCCACTGCGGCCAGCTGCGCGCCGGCCGGCGAGCGCCAGGAGTGCCTGCGCGTGGTGCAGCAGGACCACCAGGAGATGATGGCGCGCGTGGCAGTCGCGCAGCGCGCGGCGCTGAGCGTCGTCTGCGCCGGCGCGGCAGGCGCTCGTACACTTCGGCGCCGCGCAGGCGCCGAGCGATGCGTCGCGGGCGCGCGCTCCCGTCGTCCGCCGGAATCCGCCCGTGTCCGAACGCCTCTGCCGTCCTCACTCCAATACCTGCTGCCGAAACTGGCGCTCACCCGCTTCGGCGGCTTCGTCGCCTCGGCGCGCGCCGGCGCACTCACCCGCGCGCTGATCAGCTGGTTCGTCGGCCGCTACCAGGTCGACATGAGCGAGGCGGTCGAGCCCGACATCGGCCGCTACGCGAGCTTCAACGACTTCTTCACCCGCGCGCTCAAGCCCGGCATGCGGCCGATCGCCGACGCGACGCTGGTCAGCCCGGTCGACGGTTCGGTGAGCCAGTTCGGCCGCATCGACGCCGACCGGATCTTCCAGGCCAAGGGACACGACTACACGACGCTGGCGCTGGTCGGCGGTGACGCCGGCGCTCGCGGCGCCGTATCGCGATGGCTGGTTTGCCACGCTGTACCTGAGCCCGCGCGACTACCACCGCATCCACATGCCGTGCGACGGCCGCCTGCTGCGCATGATCCACGTGCCGGGCGACCTGTTCTCGGTCAACCCGGTGACCGCGCGCGGCGTGCCGGGCCTGTTCGCCCGCAACGAGCGCGTGGTGTGCGAATTCGAGGGCGACGCCGGGCGCTTCGTGCTGGTGCTGGTCGGCGCCACCGTCGTCGGCAGCATGGCCACCGTCTGGCATGGCCAGGTCAATCCGCCGCGTCCCGGGACGGTCCGCGAGTGGCGCTACGACGCGCCCGGCGACACGCCGGTGCGGCTCGCGCCAGGGCGAGGAGATGGGCCGCTTCCTGCTCGGCTCGACCGTGGTGATGCTGTTTCCGCCCGGACCGCTGCGCTTCAATCCGGACTGGACGCGCCGGGCGTGCCGATCCGGCTCGGCGAGCCGATGGCACAGCGCGAGGCCGCCGTCGCCGAGGTTGACCGCGCCGGTTGGCCCGGCTGACGGCGCCGGCGCCGCGCGTACGCGATCGTTTGCCCGCTAGTCATCCGGAGCGAGCGATGTCCAATGAAAACCTGTCCTCCGCCGCCGAACTGGCCCTGCGCGAAGCCGCGCTCGAATACCACCGCGCGCCGACGCGCGGCAAGATCGCGGTCGCACCGACCAAGCCGCTGAGCAACCAGCGCGACCTGTCGCTGGCCTACTCGCCGGGCGTCGCCTACGCCTGCCTGGCGATCGAGGAGGATCCGGCGCTGGCCGCCGAATACACCTCGCGCGGCAACCTGGTCGGCGTGGTCACCAACGGCACCGCGGTGCTCGGCCTGGGCGACATCGGCCCGCTCGCCAGCAAGCCGGTGATGGAGGGCAAGGGCTGCCTGTTCAAGAAGTTCGCCGGCATCGACGTGTTCGACATCGAACTGGCCGAGAAGGACCCGGACAAGCTGATCGAGATCATCGCCGCGCTCGAGCCGACGCTCGGCGGCATCAACCTCGAGGACATCAAGGCGCCGGAGTGCTTCCAGATCGAGCGCGCGCTGAAGGCGCGGATGAACATCCCGGTCTTCCACGACGACCAGCACGGCACCGCGATCATCTCCGGCGCGGCGCTGCTGAACGGCCTGGAACTGGTCGGCAAGCCGATCGGCGAGATCAAGCTGGTCGCGTCCGGCGCCGGCGCGGCGGCGATCGCCTGCCTCGACATCATGGTCGGCCTGGGCGTGAAGCGCGAGAACATCTTCGTCGTCGATTCGCGCGGCGTGATCCAGGACGAGCGCGACGATGCGCGCAGCGGCCAGCTCGACGAGAGCAAGCAGGCCTACTGCCAGCGCACCGAGGCGCGCACGCTGGCCGACGTGGTGGCCGGCGCCGATGTCTTCCTCGGCTGCTCGACCGCCGGCGTGCTGACCGCCGAGATGGTGCAGCACGATGGCCGACCAGCCGATCATCCTGGCGCTGGCCAATCCCGAGCCCGAGATCCGGCCCGAGCTCGCGCTCGAGGCGCGGCCCGACTGCATCATCGCGACCGGCCGTTCGGACTATCCGAACCAGGTCAACAACGTGCTGTGCTTCCCGTACATCTTCCGCGGCGCGCTCGATTGCGGCGCGACCCGCATCACCGAGGAGATGAAGCTGGCCTGCGTGCACGAGATCGCCGCGCTGGCCAAGGCCGAGATCAGCGACGAAGTCGCCGCCGCCTATGCCGGCCAGGAACTCGCCTTCGGTCCCGACTACCTGATCCCCAAGCCGTTCGATTCGCGGCTGATCCTGCGCATCGCGCCGGCGGTGGCGCGGGCCGCCGCCGAATCGGGCGTCGCGACGCGGCCGATCGCCGACCTCGAGGCCTATCGCCAGTCGCTGACGCGCTTCGTCTTCCAGACCGGCATGGTGATGCAGCCGGTGTTCGCGGTCGCCAAGGCGCAGCCGGCGCGCGTCGCCTACGCCGAAGGCGAGGACGAGCGCGTGCTGCGCGCGGTGCAGGTGGTGCTCGACGAGGGTCTGGCGCAGCCCGACGCTGATCGGCCGGCCGGCGGTGATCGAGATGCGCATCAAGCGCGCCGGGCTGCGGCTGCGCCTGGGCGACAACGTCGAGGTCGTCAATCCGGAGGACGATGCGCGCTACCGCGCCTACTGGGAGCACTACCACCAGCTGCTCGGCCGCGAAGGCGTGACGCCGGAGATGTCGAAGGCGACGCTGCGGCGCTCGAACACCGCTGATCGGCGCGCATGATGCTCAAGCGCGGCGACAGCCGATGCGCTGCTGTGCGGGCTGGTCGGCCGCTACGACGACCACCTCGAGCAGGTGCGCGACGTGATCGGCCTGCGCCGCGGCGTCAGCGGCTTCGCGGCGATGAATGCGCTGCTGCACGAGTCGCGCACGCTGTTCCTGGCCGACACCTTCGTCAACGAAGAACCGACGCGCGCAGCAGCTGGCCGAGATCGCCGTCGATGGCGGCCGACGAGGTGCGGCGCTTCGGCCTGCAGCCGAAGGTGGCGTTCGTCTCGCATTCGATCTTCGGCTCGTCGAGCCGGCCGGCGGCCAGGCGCATGCGCATGGCCGCCGAGCTGTTCAAGCGGATGGAGCCGGACATCGAATGCGACGGCGAGATGCACGGCGACGCCGCGCTGTCCGAGGAGATCCGGCGCAGCTTCCTGCCCGGCAGTTCGCTCACCGGTTCGGCCAACCTGCTGCTGCTGCCGAACCTGGATGCCGCCAACATCCTGTTCAACGTGCTGAAGATCACCAGCAGCCACGGCGTGACGATCGGCCCGATCCTGCTCGGCGCGGCCCAGCCGGTGCACATCCTGACCGCCGCCTCGACCACCCGCCGCATCGTCAACATGACCGCGCTGGCGGTCGCCGACGCGGCCGAATCGGCGGCCAGCAACCGCGGCTGACGCCGCGCGCCGCGGCTGCAGCAGCGAGCCGGGCGCGCGCCGAGACCTTCCGATGCGCCATCCGGTTCCGGTCATCGTCCTGGCGCAGCTGTTCGGCACCTCGCTGTGGTTCTCCGCCAATGCGCGCTGCCGATTCGCTGATCGCCGACTGGCAGCTCGCGCCAGCGGCGATCGGCACCCTGACCAACGCGGTGCAGCTCGGCTTCATCGCCGGCACGCTCGCCTTCGCGCTGTCCGGGCTTGCCGACCGCTACCGTGCCAGCCGCATCTTCGCGCTGTGCGCGCTGCTCGGCGCCTTGTTCAACGCCGCCTTTGCGCTGTTCGCGACCGGCCTGGCAAGCGGCCTGGCGCTGCGTTTTGCGGTCGGCATCTGCCTGGCCGGCGTCTATCCGCTCGGCATGAAGCTGATCGTCGGCTGGGTGCCGGACCGCGCCGGCGTGGCGCTCGCCTGGCTGGTCGGCATGCTGACGCTCGGCACGGCACTGCCGCACGGCGTGCGCTCGGTCGGCGCCGCCTGGCCGTGGCAGGCGCCGCTGCTGGTCGCGTCGTTGCTGGCGCTGGTCGCGGCGGCGCTGATCCTGCGCCTGGGCGACGGGCCGCACCTGCGGCGTCGTCGCCGGCACTGCCCCGCCCGGCTGGGGTGGTGTGTTCCGTGCCTGGCCGATCCCGGCTTTCCGCGCCGCCGCACTCGGCTATTTCGGCCACATGTGGGAGCTGTATGCGCTGTGGACGCTGGTGCCCGCCGCTGCTGGTGCTGAGCGGTCTGGCCGCGTGCCGACGGCGGCGCCAGCCGATCGGCGTTCGCGTTCGCGGTCATCGGCATCGGCGCGGTCGGCTGCTTCGCCGGCGGCTGGTGGTCGCGGCGCGTCGGCAGCGCGCGCGTGGCGGCGGCAGCGCTCGCGCTGTCGGCGGCCTGCTGCGCGGTCTATCCGGTCGCGCGGCGGCTGGCCGGCGCGCGCTCCAGCTGGTCGCTGCTGCTGGTGTGGGGACTGGCGGTGGTCGCCGATTCGCCGCATTTCTCGGCCCTGTCGGCGCGCGCCTGTCCGCCCGAGATCGTCGGCAGTGCACTCGCGCTGCAGAACGCCGCCGGCTTTGCGATCACCATGGTGTCGATCCAGCTCGGCACGGCCTGGGTCGCAGACTGGGGCGCGCGCATCGCCTGGCTGCTGCTGCCAGGGCCGCTGCTCGGTCTGGTCGGGCTGTACCCGCTGTGGCGCGCGGGTGCCGGGCACCGCGTCCGGCAGGTGACAGCGCGGCGCCGGCAGCGCGTGGGATCATCCGGTTTTCGTCACTGCGAGGAGATCTGCCATGAGTCAGCGTGAAGTCGTCATCGTCAGCGCGGTCCGCACCGCGATCGGAACCTACGGCGGTGCATTGAAGGACGTGCCGCCCGACGCGGCTCGGCGCGATCGTCACCCGCGAGGTGCTCGCACGCGCCGGCGTCTCGGGCGACGACGTCGGCCATGTGGTGTTCGGCCATGTCATCAACACCGAGCCGCGTGACATGTACCTGGCGCGCGTGGCCGCCATCGAAGGCGGCTGCAGCGTCGAGACGCCGGCCCTGACGGTCAACCGCCTGTGCGGCTCGGGCCTGCAGGCGATCGTCAGCGCCGCGCAGAGCATCCTGCTCGGCGACGCCGAGGTGGCGATCGGCGGCGGCGCCGAGAGCATGAGCCGCGCGCCGTACTCGATGCCGCAGACCCGCTGGGGCGCGCGCATGGGCCATGTCCAGGCGGTCGACATGATGCTCGGCGCCCTGCACGACCCGTTCCACAACATCCACATGGGCATCACCGCCGAGAATGTCGCCAGGGAATACGACATCAGCCGCGAGCAACAGGACCAGGCGGCGCTCGAGAGCCACCAGCGCGCCCAGCGGCCATCGAGGCCGGCCACTTCAAGGAGCAGATCGTTGCGCGTGCCGCTCGAAAGCCGCAAGGGCACGGTGATGTTCGACACCGACGAGCACGTGCGGCGCGACGCCAAGATCGAGGACATGGCCAAGCTCAAGCCGGCCTTCCAGAAGGAGAACGGCTCGGTCACCGCCGGCAATGCGTCCGGGCCTCAACGACGCTGCCGCCGCGGTGCTGCTGATGGAGCGCGCCGAGGCCGAGCGCCGCGGGCTCAAGCCGCTGGCGCGCATCCTGTCGTATGCGCACGCCGGCGTCGAGCCGAAGCTGATGGGCATCGGCCCGGTTCCGGCGTCGCGCAAGGCGCTCGAGAAGGCCGGCATCACGGTCGAGCAGCTCGACGTGATCGAGGCCAACGAGGCCTTCGCCGCGCAGGCCTGCGCAGTCAGCAAGACGCTGGGTCTCGATCCGGCCAAGGTCAATCCGAACGGATCCGGCATCTCGCTCGGGCACCCGGTCGGCGCCACCGGCGCGCTGATCACCGTCAAGGCGGTGCACGAACTGCAGCGCACCGGCGGTCGCTATGGCCTGGTCACGATGTGCATCGGCGGCGGCCAGGGCATCGCCTGCGTCATCGAGCGGATGTGATGCATTGCGCCGCCGGCGCGGCGCATCGACGGCACGTCCGCTAGCGCTCGGCGTCGGTCAGGCGCTTGCGACGCTGCGCATCCAGACCGGGCGTCTCGCGCAGGTCGGTATCGACCTGTCCCGCGTCGAGGTCCTTCTTGGCCTGCTCGATCTTCGGGTCGACGGCATCCGGCGTGAGCGGCTGCAGGTCGGTTTCCGACGGCAGATTGGTCGCCTCGGCCCCGTTCGTGATGTGGTCGCCGCGCGGATCCGGCTTGCCGCCACGGCGCGGCGCTGCGGCATCGGTATCGCGTGGCGAACTGCCGCCGTCGGGACGAGGCTCGGTGGTCATGGCGTGTTACCCCGGATGGGCCCCGCATCGCTGACGTCGGCTACGTCGGCCCACAGCCCGGGCACAGCCGGGAAGGCCGCCTCGTAGCCGATCCAGTGGTGTTCATCAGCGGCATCGATGTCCGCCGCCCCGGTGCGAGCGAGCGACGAATCGGCGACCAGCGGCGAGAGGTGTGGGTTCATCCGATACAGTCTGGGCCCCGACGGCCGGGCGATCCCCGTCGGCGGCTTCGCAGGTGCCTGTCAGACATTCCCGACAGTCGCCGCCAGGGAAAGACCGCAGCGTCTGTGTTGCATTGCACAAAAAGTGCTTGCATCGTGGCCGCATCCCGTAAACTCCGGGCTGTTGCAGTGCAGCATTTGCACCGCGCCAATACCACCCAGGAGCTCACCATGATCGATACCAAGCCCTTCGTCGATGCCAACAAAGCCACCGTCGACCAGTTCTTCGGCTTCGCGAACAGCGCCTTCGAAGGCGTCGAGGCGCTGACCGCACTCAACATCCAGACCGTCAAGACCGTCATCGCCGAGTCGGCCGAGAGCACCCAGGCCGTCCTGTCGGCGCGCAGCCCGGAAGAGATGATCAAGCATCCAGACCGCCGATCCTGCAGTCGGTGCCGGAAAAGTCGACTGCCTACGCCGAGCCAGTTCAAGTCGATCGTCGAGTCGTCGTTCGCCGCCCAGCGCGCCGCCGCCGAAGTCGAAGGTTGCCGATGTCCAGGCCCAGTTCGTCGATGCGCTTGCCAACGTGCTGAAGAACGCCCCGGGCTCGGAGAACACGATGGCGCTGGTCAAGTCGGCCGTCGCCGCGTCGAACAATGCGTACGAAGGCGTCAACAAGGCTTCGAAGCAGGTTGCCGACGTGGTCGAAGCCAATGTCAGCAAGCTGACCGAAGGCGCCAAGGCCGCGCGCAACGTCGCCTGATTGCCAGCGCAGACACCGGCTCACCGTGGTGAGTCGGCGGCCGGTACCGCCAGGCTGCCGGCCCGTCCACAGGCAGCGATCGCGGTTCGCGCTCCTGCATCCGAACCCGGGCAGTCGTGACGACGCGCCCGGTTTTCGTCGGCCGGACCGCCCATGGCGGCCGGTCCTCATCGACCGAACCGGTGGCCCGGCGCGCAGCGCCCGGCCATTCGACAACGGTCACCCGCACGGAGCGAAGATGACCTTGTCGATCCCGATTCCACGTTCGTCCACGATTCGCCCTGCGCGCCGACCGCCATCGGTCGCCCTCGTCGCCGCCACCGTGGCACTCGCCACCGCTGCGGCACCGGCCCGGGCGCATGACGGGCCGCAGACGCAACGCGCAAGGCTCGCCGCCAGCCTGACCGACCAGCTTCGCAAGCGCAACGCCAAGCCGGCGCAACATCGGCTACGCCTCGTACTACGCGCGCAAGTTCATCGGCCGGCTGATGGCCGACGGCACGCCGATGCAGCCCGAGTCGGACAATGCCGCCAGCCTGACGCTGCCGCTCGGCAGCAAGGCGCTGGTGACCAACCTGAAGAACGGCCGCACCGCGCTGGTCACGATCCGCGACCGCGGTCCGTTCGTCAAGGGCCGCATCATCGACCTGTCGCCGAGAACTGCCCGGATGCTCGACATGCTGCACGTCGGCGTGGCGCAGGTGGCGGTGGTACCGCTCGACACCTGCCGGCCAGCCAGAAACGCGAGGCGATCGTCGCCGCCGCGGACAGTGGCGCTCTTCGACCTGGCACTTCGACCCCAACGGCGAATGAGGCGCGAGGCCGGCGGGTCGGACCGCCGGCTGCGACTTCAGCGCAGCCGAAGACGCGCTTCGCCAATCGTCGATTGCCGGCTGGCGTCGATGAAGGCATCCTCGGATCTGTCTGGAACGGCGGCGCGACCGCAGCCGCTCCGGGGAAGCGCCCCCGCCTCGGGACGCGCAAGACCGACAGGACCCTGCCTCGATGTCCCTGGACCACCTGCGCGACTGGATCGGCCGCACCGAGCGGCGCGAGGACGAGATCACCGCGACGCCGATCGCCGCGCTGTCGGCCACGCTCGACCGCGACGACCCGCCGCCGGTGCCCGGCTCCGACCTGCCGCCGCTGTGGCACTGGATGTACTTCAACCCGATCGCCGCGCCAGAGCGAACTCGGCGACGACGGTCATCCGCAGCGCGGCGGCTTTCTGCCGCCGGTGCGAACTGCCGCGCCGGATGTGGGCCGGTGGCCGGCTCGAGTTCAACCATCCGCTTGCGCGTCGGCGACGAGGTGACGCGCGAGTCGCGCATCGCCGACGTCAAGGTCAAGCAGGGCCGCAGCGGCCGGCTCGTCTTCGTCACCGTGCGCCACGAGGTGACGAATGCACGCGGCCTGGCGCTGAGCGAGGAACACGACATCGTCTACCGCGACGCGCCGGTGCCCGGAGCGGCGGTGCCGCCGCCCGAGGCGGCGCCGGCCGACGCCACCTTCTCGCGCGAGCTGCAGGGCGACCCGGTGATGCTGTTCCGCTATTCGGCGCTGACCTTCAACGGTCATCGCATCCACTACGACCGCAGCTATGTGACCGAGGTCGAGGGCTATCCGGGGCTGATCGTGCACGGACCGCTGATCGCGACGCTGCTGCTCGACCTGCTGCGTCGCGAGCGTCCGCAGGCGCAGGTGCGGCGCTTCGCCTTCACCGCCCAGCGGCCGGTATTCGACATCCACCGCTTCAGCGTCTGCGGTCGCCCCGACGGCGAGCGGCGCTTCCGCCTGTGGACGCGCGACCACGAGGGCTGGCTGACGATGCAGGCGAGTGCCGAACTCGCCTGACCGGAGCGCCCTGCCCAACTGACCATCTCCGCGCTGCAGCCGTTGCCCACCGGAAGGCTGACCCGGCGCTGGCGGCGGCCATCGAACCCGATCGACTCGACCCGACCCTGACCCGATGACGAACGACACCCGCTACACCGAGATCCGCGACGCGGTACGCGACCTGTGCCGCCAGTTCCCCGACGAGTACCACCGCCGCATCGACCTCGAGCGCGCCTATCCGGACGAATTCGTCAAGGCGCTGACCGATGCCGGCTGGCTGGCCGCACTGATTCCGCAGGAATACGGTGGCTCGGGCCTCGGGCTGGCCGAGGCGTCGGTGATCATGGAGGAGATCAACCGCAGCGGCGGCAACTCCGGCGCCTGTCACGGCCAGATGTACAACATGGGCACGCTGCTGCGCCATGGCTCCGAGCAGCAGAAGCAGCACTACCTGCCGAAGATCGCGAGCGGCGAGCTGCGGCTGCAGTCGATGGGGGTCACCGAGCCGACGACCGGCACCGACACCACCAAGATCAAGACCACCGCGGTCCGGCGGGGTGACCGCTATGTGGTGAACGGGCAGAAGGTCTGGATCTCGCGCGTCCAGCATTCGGAGCTGATGATCCTGCTCGCCCGCACCACGCCGCTGGCCGAGGTGCAGAAGAAGTCCGAGGGCATGTCGATCTTCCTGGTCGATCTGCGCGATGCAGTCGGCAACGGCCTGACGGTGCAGCCGATCGGCAACATGGTCAACCACGAGACCAACGAGCTGTTCTTCGAGAACCTGGAGATTCCGGCCGACAACCTGATCGGCCAGGAAGGCCGGGGTTTCAAGTACATCCTCGATGGGCTGAATGCCGAACGCACGCTGATCGCCGCCGAATGCATCGGCGACGGCCACTGGTTTCTCGACCGGGTCACCGCCTACGTCAAGGACCGGGTCGTGTTCGGCCGGCCGATCGGCCAGAACCAGGGGGTTCAGTTCCCGATCGCCGAAGCCAAGATCGAGGTCGAGGCCGCCGACCTGATGCGCTGGCGTGCCTGCGAGCTGTTCGACGCCCATCAGCCGTGCGGGGCCGAGGCCAACATGGCCAAGTACCTGGCGGCCAAGGCTTCCTGGGAAGCGGCGAATGCGTGCATCCAGTTCCACGGCGGCTTCGGCTTTGCGCACGAATACGATGTCGAGCGCAAGTTCCGCGAGACCCGGCTGTACCAGGTGGCGCCGATCTCGACCAACCTGATCCTGAGCTACGTCGCCGAGCACGTGCTGGGCCTGCCGCGCAGCTTCTGACCCCGCCATGACACGTCCCCTCGAAGGTATCACCGTCGTCACGCTCGAGCATGCGATCGCGGCGCCGTTCTGCACCCGCCAGCTCGCCGACCTCGGTGCGCGCGTCATCAAGGTCGAGCGCCCGGGCGTCGGCGACTTCGCGCGCAGCTACGACGAGCGGGTGCGCGGCCAGGCATCGCACTTCGTCTGGACCAACCGTTCCAAGGAAAGCGTCGCGCTCGACCTCAAGCACGGCGAGGCGCCGCGAGATCCTGGCCCGCCTGCTCGAGCAGGCCGACGTGCTGGTGCAGAACCTGGCCCCCGGTGCGGCCGCCCGGATGGGGCTGTCGTTCGATGCGCTGCACGTCCGGCATCCGAAGCTGATCGTGTGCGACATCTCTGGCTACGGTGACGATCCGGCCAGCCCAGGGCCCTACCGTGACGCCAAGGCCTACGACCTGCTGATCCAGAGCGAGTCGGGCTTCCTGTCGATCACCGGAACGCCCGACGATCCGAGCCAAGGCCGGCTGTTCGATCGCCGACATCGCCGCCGGCATGTATGCCTATACCAACATCCTGTCGGCACTGATCGAGCGCGGCCGCACCGGGCTGGGCAAGCGCATCGACATCTCGATGCTCGAGAGCATGGTCGAGTGGATGGGCTTTCCGCTCTACTACGCCTTCGAGGGGGCCGAGCCGCCGCCGCGCGCCGGCGCGGCGCACGCCACCATCTATCCCTACGGGCCGTTCCCGACCGGTGACGGCCGCAGCGTGATGCTGGGCATCCAGAACGAGCGCGAATGGCAGGCCTTCTGCGCGCGCGTGCTCGAGCAGCCGGAACTGGCGCATGACGAGCGCTTCATCACGAATGCCAGGCGCAGCGCGGCCCGCGCCGAGCTGAAGGCGCTGATCGATGCATCGTTTGCCCGCTTCAGCGCCGAGCAGGTGGTCGAACGGCTCGATGCGGCGCAGATCGCCAATGCCCGCGTCAACACGATGGCCGATGTCTGGCAGCATCCGCAGCTGCAGGCGCGCGGCCGCTGGGTCGAGGTCGGCACGCCGGCCGGGCCGGTGCCGGCGCTGCTGCCGCCGGGGACCGCCGACGCCCGGATGGACGCGGTGCCCGCGCTCGGCGCCCACACCGAGCGCGTGCTGGGTGAACTCGGCTACGACGGCCCGGCGATCGACCGGCTGAAGCGCTCCGGCGCACTCTGAACTTTCCGAAGGACCTCCGATGAACCCGACCGATCACCCGAGCCACGCGCTCGCTGCCTTTGCCGCCGGACTTTCGTTCGACGCCATCCCGCCGGCCGTGGTGCGCCGTGCCGAAGACCTGTTTCTCGACTGGATCGCCTCCGCCCTTGCCGGCAAGGGCGCGCGTCCGGTCGAGACCATTGCCCGCTTCCTGCAGCAGATGGGACCGGCCGACGGCGCGTCGGAGATCCTGATCGACCGGCGCAGCAGCAGCCCGTTGATCGCGGCGTCGATCAATGCCGCCGCCTCGCACTTCGCCGAGCAGGACGATGTGCACAACGGCTCGGTATTCCATCCGGCGGCGGTCGTCTTTCCGGCAGCGCTGGCGGTGGCGCAGGCCATCGGCGCCTCCGGACGCGACCTGATCACCGCCTCGGTCGCCGGCTACGAAGTCGGCATCCGGGTCGGCGAATTCCTCGGCCGTTCGCACTACAAGGTGTTCCACACCACCGGCACCGCCGGCACGCTGGCCGCTGCGGCTGCGGTCGGCCGCCTGCTCGGGCTGACGCCGGAGCAGATGCTGCACGCCTTCGGTTCGGCCGGTACGCAGTCGGCCGGGCTGTGGGAGTTTCTGCGCGACGGCGCCGACTCGAAGCAGCTGCACACGGCGCATGCCGCTGGTGCCGGGCTGACCGCGGCCTACCTCGCCGCCGACGGCTTCACCGGCGCCCGCCACATCCTGGAAGGATCGCGCGGGATGGCGGCGGGCATGTCGAGCGACGCCGATCCGGCGCGCCTGGTCGACCGCCTGGGCAGCCGCTGGACGCTGGCCGAGACCTCGTTCAAATACCACGCCTCGTGCCGCCATACGCACCCCGCCGCCGACGCGCTGCTGCAGGCGATGACCGAGCACCGCATCGCCGCCGGATCGGTGCGCCGCGTGGTGGCCCAGGTGCACCAGGGGGCGATCGACGTGCTCGGTCCGGTGACCGACCCGCAGACCGTGCACCAGGCCAAATTCTCGATGGGCACGGTGCTCGGGCTGGTCGCGCTCAAGGGCCATGCCGGGCTGGCCGAATTCGATGCCGGCTACCGCGACCCGGCGGTGATGGCGTTCCGCGACAAGGTCGAGATGGTTCGCGACGAAGAGGTCGACGCCGCCTATCCGGCGCGCTGGATCGGCAAGGTGCTGGTCGAGACGGTCGACGACCGCACCGTCGAGGCGCGTGTCGACGAGCCCAAGGGCGACCCCGGCAACACCCTGTCCCGGGCCGAGCTCGAGGCCAAGGCGTTGCGCCTGGCAGCCTACCGTGACGGCGCGAGCGAGGCCGAGATGCGCGCCGTCATCGCCCGGGTCTGGGACCTGGAGCGGACCGCGCGCGTGTCCCGCCTGCTCGAAGCCTGACGCCATGACCGGACCGATGCGTGCCTGGCTGTTCGTCCCCGCCAACCGTCCGGAGCGCTATGCCAAGGCGCTCGGCAGCGGTGCCGATGCGGTGATCGTCGACCTCGAGGATGCGGTCGCGCCGGCCGACAAGCCGGCCGCACGCGGCGCGCTCGCCGACTGGTTGCGCGGTCGCGGTCCGGCCGCGGACGAGGCCGCGCTGTGGGTGCGCATCAATGCCTGCGACACGCCCTGGCACGCCGACGACCTGGCGCTGGCCGCCCTGCCCGGCGTGGCGGGCGTGATGCTGCCCAAGGCCGAGGGCGAAGCGCCGATCGGCGACCTGCTCAGCGCCGGCGCCCGCGCGGTGCTGCCGCTGATCGAAAGCGCCGCCGGCTTCGAGCGGCTGGGCGAGATCGCCGGCGCCGGCGGCGTCGACCGGCTGGCTTTCGGCTCCATCGACCTGCAGGTCGACCTCGGCATGCGCGATGCGGCCGAGGACGAATTGCTGTATTTCCGCAGCCGGATCGTGCTCGCTTCGCGCGCCGGCCGGACTGGCGGCGCCGCTCGACGGCGTCACGCACCAGCCTCGACGACAGCGAACGCATCCGCGCCGACGTGCTGCGCGCCCGCCGGCTCGGCTTCGGCGGCAAGCTGTGCATCCACCCGCGCCAGGTCGAACCGGTGCGGCTCCACTTCGCACCCAGCCCGGCCGAGACGCGAATGGGCGCAGCGCGTCATCGCGGCCGACGCCGCATCCGGCGGTGCCGCGGTCTCGGTCGACGGCAAGATGGTCGACAAGCCGGTGCTGCTGCGCGCGCAGGCGATCGTCGGCGAATCCGGCGCCTGAGCGGGCCGCCCCGCAGGAGCGCCGCAGTCGTTCCGATCGAACCAGGTCGTCGGTGCGTTTGCAGGAGGGCCTTCAGGCCCGATGCGCTCCGTGCATTGCCCCTCCGTGGCCGGGCGCCGCACGAACCGCCCGTACCGCTCAGGGAAAGCGCGTCCCGGCAGTTTTTGCAGGAGGGCCTTCAGGCCCGATGCGCTCCGTGCATTGCCCCTCCGTGGCCGGGCGCCGCACGAACCGCCCGTACCGCTCAGGGAAACGCGTCCGGCAGTTTTTGTAGGAGGGCCTTCAGGCCCGATGCGCTCCGTGCATTGCCCCTCCGTGGCCGGGCGCCGCACGAACCGCCCGTACCGCTCAGGGAAAGCGCGTCCGGCAGTTTTTGCAGGAGGGCCTTCAGGCCCGATGCGCTCCGTGCATTGCCCCTCCGTGGCCCGGCGCCGCGGGATCGGGCAACTCGACACCTTGGTTGCAAGGCGCCATCCACCGTGGCGTTCGCGGTATCGGGCCTGAAGGCCCTCCTACAAGAACAACGCACCTTTTTTTCGCGATCGGGCCTGCGGTCGGCGGTGATCGGGCCTGAAGGCCCTCCTACGAAGCCCACCTGCCAGACCATCACAGCAGCGGCAGCAGCGTCAGCGCGGTCTCGCGCAGCGGCGGCAGCAATTTCTGCTGCACGCTGTCGCCCGGCCAGGCCTGCACCTGCAGGGTCATGCCGAGGGCGGCGACGCAGTGGCCGCGCCGGTCGACCAGCGCCACTGCCACGCCCATCAGCCCGGGGTCGAGCAATTGGCGGGTGATCCAGTGGTCGGTGTGGCGCGCCTGTTCCACCAGGCCGATGAAGGTCTGCCGGTCGACCGACAGGTGCGAGGTCGACCCGGCGAACGGGTGTTCTTCGGCCCATGCGCTCAGTCGCTCGGGAGGCAGACGTGCCAGCAGCACCACGCCCGGCGTCACCAGGTGCGCCGGCACCCGGGCGCCGGCATGAAAGCCGATCGACACCAGCCGCGGGCTGTTGCTGCGCGCCACATAGACGATCTCGTGGCCATCGAGCACACTCACATTGACCGTTTCGCCGGTCGCCATCGACAGGCGCTGGATGAATGGCTGGACCAACCGCGGCAGGCGTGCCGCGCCGAGGTAGCTCTGCCCCAGTCGCAGGATGCGGGGTGCCAGCCAGAAGTGCTTGCCGTCGGTCTGCCCATAGCCGAAGTGGCACAGGCTGAGCAGGTAGCGGCGCGCCGCGGTGCGCGGGATGCCGGTGCGCTGCGCGACCTCGGCGACCGTCATGCGCGAATGCTCGTCGTCGAATGATTCGATCACTGCCAGTCCGCGGCCGAGGCCGGAGATCAGGTCGGCCGGATCGATGGCAAAGCCCGGTGGCGGTGACTTCGGTCCGGCGGAAGACTCAGGGATATCCATTGGAATGACCGGTGATCGGACGGCGTTGTCCGATTATCGGTTGACCAGCCCTGTCTGCACCTTGTCGCTGTCGGCGGGCGACCTTATCGTCGCGGCCATGCCAGAGACCCCCACCTACCGGACCGCCGCCATGCCCATCAGCGGCGCCACCGCGGTGATGTTCATCGTTGCCGATCCGGTGATCCAGGTGAAGGCGCCGACCGCGCTCAATCTGGTCTTTGCCCGCGCCGGTGTCGATGCGGTGATGGTGCCTGTCCGCATGCCGGCAGCGAACCTGTGCGCCTTCGTCGAAGCGGCGCTGCATGCGGGCAACGTTCGCGGCACGCTGGTCTCGATCCCGCACAAGACGGCCGTCATCGAGCGGCTCGACCGGCTCGACGCGGATGCGCAAGCCGCCGGCGCGGTGAATGCGATCCGGCGCGCCGACGACGGCTGCCTTGAAGGCGCGCAGTTCGACGGCGTCGGCTTCGTGGCCGCGCTGCGCCATCACCGGGTGCCCATCGCAGGCCGGCGCATGCTGCTGCTCGGCTCGGGCGGCGCCGGGCTGGCGATTGCGAATGCGCTGGGCCGCTGCACGGATGCACTGTCGCGGCTCGCCATCCATGACCTCGATCCGGCGCGAGCGGCCGCGCTGGCCAGCCGGCTGGCCGGTGCCGGTGTCCCGGCGGTGCTCGCGCACGGCAGCGACCCGGACGGCCACGACCTGATCATCCATGCCACCCCGCTCGGCCTGCGCCCGGACGATCCGCTGCCGCTCGATGCCAGCCGCCTGCAGATCGGCCAGACCGTGGTCGACATCCTGATGAAGGATCGGCCGACGCCGCTCGAGCGTGCCTGCATCGAACGCGGCATCACCGTCCACAGCGGCCACGAGATGATGGTCCAGCAGATGCCGGCCTACCTGGATTACTTCGGCTTTCCCGAACTGGCGCGCCAGCTTCGTTTGCCCGATAACCCGGAACTGGCCGAGGTGCGTACGATGCTGCGCGGTGCCCGGCCTGTCGGGTGACGGCCCCACCCTTCAGATCTTGTTCCACGACCCCGCGCCCCGGCGCACCACCGCCTCGAACGGCGGCACACTTTCACCACCTGCAATCGGAGACACGATGAAATCGATCAAGACCCGCCTCGCCATGCTTGCCGTCGCACTGGCGGCCGGCAGCGCCGTCGCCCAGGGATTTCCTGAACGCGAACTGACCGGCGTGATCATGTGGGGCGCTGGCGGCGCGACCGACGTGGTGGCACGCGCGGTGACGCCGGGCGCCGAGGCTGCCCTCGGCAAGAAGATCGTGCTGCAGAACAAGCCCGGCGGCGCCGGCGCGATCTCGACCAACTACGTGATGCAGCAGGCGAGTGACGGCTACACCCTGCTGTTCGGCGCAGAAAACCCGCAACTGCACCCGGTGCTCGGCACGAGCGAGATCGACTATTCGAAGTTCTATCCGGTCAACATCATCGCGCGCGGCAACGTGCTGCTGGTGACGCAGGCGAGCAAGCCCTGGAAGAGCTTCAAGGACGTGATGGCCGAGATCAAGGCCAACCCGGGCAAGGTCAAGCAGGGATCGACCGGCACCGGTGGCCTGCCGTTCAGCGTCAGCGCCATCATTTCGACGGTGGCCAAGCTGCCGGTCATCTCGGTGCCGTTCGACGGCGAAGGCCCGGGCGTGACGGCGGTGCTGGGCGGCCATGTCGACTACATGTGGGTCGGTGCCGGTGCGGCGGCCGAACACATCAAGGCCGGCCGCCTGAAGGCGCTCAACGTCTTTGCACGAAGAAGCCTACGACGGCGTGCCGCCGATCACCAACGACCTGCCGGGCATCGACAAGTACCTGCCGTGGGGCCCGTTCTACGGCGTCTTCGTCAAGAAGGATGTCCCGGATGCGGCCAAGGCAAGACTCGTTGCCGCCTTCAAGACCGCCGTCGCCGACCCGAAGTTCAAGGAGCTGATGATCGGTCGCGGCAACGTGATGATGAACATCTCGGGCGCCGAGGCCGAGACCTTCCTCAAGAAGTGGCAATCGGTCACCGCCTGGACCTACCAGGAAGCCGGTGCGGCCAAGAAGAACCCGGCCGAACTCGGCATTCCCAAGCCCTGATCGGTTGACGCGTTGACCGTCCGGCGGCGAGCCCTGGGCCCGCCGCCGGATCGACCCTGCCCGACAAGGAACCCCATGCAAACCCGACGCAGCCGCCTGCCCGGCGAAATCACCTTCACCGTGATCCTGCTGCTGATCAGCCTGTTCATGCTGTGGACTGCCTACGGCATCTCCGGCCTCGAGTCGCTCAGCTCGGCTGGCGCCTTTCCGATGGTCGCCACCGCGGTGATGGTGCTGACCGGGCTGGCCAACATCGTTCACACCGCTGCGCGAGACGCCGAGCGAGCCCGAGGCGGGTGAATCGCCCGCCGGCCAGTTCATGCGCCGGCTGACACCCGCCGGTGCTGATCGGCTTCACGACCGCGATCGTGGTCTACATGATGGTGCTCGAGCGGGTCGGGTTTCTGCTCGCGTCGTATCTCTTCCTGGTGGTCTCGATGTGGCTGCTCGGCAGCCGGCGCATCGGGCTGGTGCTGATCGTCTCCGCGCTCAGCCTGGGTGCGATCTACCTGATCTTCCAGACCGCGTTCTCGGTCGTGCTGCCCCGGGCACGCTGCTCCAGGGGTTGCTGAAATGACCGAGGCGCTGGGCTATTTCCTGATGTCGTGGCTCGACCTCAAGCTGCTGCTGCTGACCGGCGCTCGGCACCTTCGCCGGCATCTACATCGGCGCGATTCCCGGGCTGTCGGTCACGATGGCGGTGTCGATCCTGATCTCGTTCACCTTCAAGTGGGAGGTCAACCAGGCGCTGGCGCTGATCTCCGGCATCTACTTCGGCGGCGTCTACGGCGGCTCGCGCAGCGCCATCCTGCTCAACATCCCGGGCGCGCCGTCGGCGATCGCCACCGCGCTCGACGGCTATCCGATGGCCAAGCGCGGCGAGGCGGGCCAGGCCATCGGCCTGACCACGATCGTGTCGGTGCATCGGCGGCTTCATCGGCATCCTCGCGCTCGCCATCGCTGCGCCGGCGGTGTCGGAGCTGGCGCTGAAGTTCGCGCCGCGCGACTACCTGATGCTCGCGCTGTGGGGCATCCTGCTGGTCGGCAGCCTGTCGGGCGACTCCCTCGCCAAGGGCATCTTCGCCGGTGCGCTCGGCGTGCTGATCGGCTCGGTCGGTCTGGACCCGATGACCGCCGAGCCGCGCTTCACCTTCGGCAGCCTGCAGCTGACGGCCGGCATCTCGTATGTGGCAGCGATGATCGGCTTCTTCGGCGTCGCCGAGGTGCTGGCGCAGCTGCACGAGCTCAAGCTGACCGCGGTCAAGCAGAACGTCTCCAAGATCATCCCGTCGTGGGCGCTGGTGCGCAAGCACCTGCCGCTGGCGACCCGCACCTCGGCCATCGGCGTGGTGGTCGGCGCACTGCCCGGCGCCGGTGGCGACATCGCCGCGCTGATGGCCTACGACCATGCCAAGCGCAGCGTCAGGAATCCGGACGTGCCGTTCGGCGAAGGCGCGGTCGAGGGACTGGTTGCGCCCGAATCGGCCAACAACGCGGCGATCGGCGGCGCCTACATCCCGATGATGACGCTCGGCATCCCGGGCGACGCGGTGACCGCGGTCATCATCGGCGCGATGTACATCCACGGCCTGAAGCCCGGGCCGATGCTGATGATCGAGACGCCGCACCTGTTCTGGTTCACGGTCGGCTGCCTGACGCTGGCCAACATCTTCCTGCTGATCTTCGGCCTGACCGGCATCAGGCTGTTCGCCAAGATCGTCGAGACGCCCAAGCCGATCCTGCTGCCGCTGATCCTGGTGCTGTCGGCGGTCGGTGCCTATGCGATCAGCAACAACCCGGCCGATGTCTACTGGATGCTCGGCTTCGGCGTGATCGGCTACTTCCTCAAGATGTACGGCTACCAGGTCGGGCCGGTGATCCTCGGCATCATCCTCGGCCCGCTGATGGACAAGAGCTATCGGCAGGCCATGATCTCGGCCGGCGACGATGTCGCCCAGTTCTCGCTCGAATTCGTCACCTCGCCGCTGTCGGCGATCATCCTGGCGGCACTGGTCTTCACCATCGTCAGCCAGACCGGCTGGTGGCAGCGGCTGCGCCGTCGCGCCGCCTGACCGGCGGGCCGGTCCTGGCGGCAGGCCTGACCAGGCCCCGGCCGGCCTGCAGGTCAGTGGGCCGGGAGCGGGTCGGACCCGGAACCCGTCAGGACCGACCCGCTGGCATCGGCTGCCGCCGCCGGACCGGTCGCATTCTCGAGCACCGCCCGCGCGCCGAGCCGCGCCACCAGGCTCGGCAGGCGTGCCAGCGACAGCAGGTGGATCTCGAGCCAGCGCAAGAAGCCGCTGCGGAACAGCTCGAGCACCTGGGCGTCCCCCAGCGCCTGCAGCCGTTCCACGTCGACCACCCACAAGCCCTGCAGCGTCTTGACGGCCTGACCCTCGGCGCGGATGGCGAAGGCCTTGGGCACCAGCAGGTCGAGCTCGCCCAGGCGGTTGGCGAACGCGGCCGTGCGCAGCCCTTCGGCATGGAAGGTCTGCAGGAAGCCGAGGACGCGCTGCAGGTAGGGCGAATCACTGCCGTCGGGCTCGAACAAAGCCTCACCGGCGTCGCGCGTGAATCCAGGCCAGGCCTCGTCGATGCAGACCGACAGCCGCTCGGTGCCGGGGATCGTCGCCAGGATGAACGGGTAGCGGCGTGCGAAGGCCGGCACATAGGTCTGCGGCTGCCACTGCCCATCGGCATCGACCATCAGGTTTTCATCGTCGCGCAGCCCGACCAGCGCGGCAGCATTGAAGCGGTCGTCCTCGCTGCGGACGAACACGATCGGCAGATCGCGCGCAGCGGCGGCGAATTCGCTGCCGGCCAGTGGCAATGCGTTGGTGTCGCGCGCAAAGCGATACGGCTGCCCGATCGGAGCGAGCCGGAGCTGCTGGTGGCGCTCGCGGCTGAGTGCGACGGGCCGCTGGTAGAAGACGGGATTGGCCATCGGTCGGGTGCGGTGCAAGGGTTGGAGGGTGGTCAGGGCTGGCTCGGACGGACGGCTGGCAGCGGCGCCTTCGTCGCCGCGGCGATTCCGGCCACGGCAGCGCTGCAGCGCGAGCCCACTGGCACATCGCCGCGCGGATTGGCGATCTCGACCCGGGCCACGAAGGTGTCACTGGCGGCGTCGATGGTGCGGTCAACGGCGCGCACGATGCCGTTGAAGGAGCGCGCGCCGACACTGGCGGTGATCACCGCCGTGCTGCCGATGCGGACCTTGCCGAACAGGCTCGCCGGCAGCGGGACATCGGCGCGCACCGGATCGATCTGCGCCACCTTCAGCACCGCCTTGCGCCCGCTGCCGGCTTCGGCGAGGTCGCCGGGGTTGAGCATGCGGTCGACAACGACGCCGTAGAACGGCGCCTTCAGCGTGCGCAGCGCCAGCACCTCGGTGGCGCGCTGCAGCTCGATCCGCGCCATCTCGCGCGCCTCGACCGCCGACTGCAGTTCGGCCTGGGCGAGCCGCTGTTCGGTCTCGGCCTCGTCGAGCGCCTGCGCCGAGACGAATTTCTGCGCCACCAGGTTGGCGGTGCGCTCCAGCTTCTTGTCGGCATAGGCCAGCCGGTTGCGCGAGGTCTCGAGCTGCCCTTCCATGCCGAGCCGGTAGCGTGCGGAATTGACCGCCTCGACCTCGATCTCCGATCGCAGCCGCACCAGCACCTGGCCACGCTGGATCAGATCGCCGCGAGTGACCGCAATCGACTCGATCACGCCGTCGGCCGGCGAGCGGATCTCGACCACCTGCGACGGTTCGAGCAGGCATTCGAACCCGGTCGCCGCGACACCCCACATCGGCAGCATGATGGCTGCGACGAACAGCACTGATTGCTTCACTCACCCCTCCCTGAAAACGACAACGTGCTGGCGAGCCGGCGGTCCTGCGCCAGACTGGCCATCCGCAGGCGGCGGCTGTGCGCCTGGGCGGCGGACTGTGCCATGAATCGCAGCCACGCCAGCCGCGGCCCGGTGATGCCCCTGGCCCGGCCGGTCGAGCGCGCCAGCCAGACGCACCAGCGCGGCGCGTGGACGGTGAACAGTTCGTCGTCGAGCGCGACGATCGCCTCGCCGCTGCCCGGATCGCCCTGGCGCGCGGCGCGGCCGAACAGCTGCCGGTCGACGCGCGGCGATCGTGGTACTCGGTCAGGATCACATGCAGTCCGCCGAGCGCCGCCACCCCGTCGGCCGAGTTCGATGTCGGTTCCGCGCCCGGCCATGTTGGTGGCCACCGTGACCGCGGCCGCTGCCGCCGGCCCGGGCGATCACCGCCGCCTCGTCGCCGTCCTGCTTGCGCGTTCAGCACCACGTGGTCGATGCCGGCGGCGGTCGAGCTGCTGCGACAGGATCCTCCGAAGCCTGGACGGTGCGCGTGCCGATCAGCACCGGCCGCCGGTCGCGGACGGCGTGGCGGCGCACGCTGGCGATCACCGCGTCCCATTTCGATGCCGCGTCCGGCGTGGCAGCGTGGCGCCGCCGTCGCGCCAGCGCGACGGTCGGTGCAGCGGAACGCGCAGCACCCGCACGCCGTAGACGCGGCCGATCTCGGCAGCCACCTCGGTCGCCGGTGCCGGTCATCCCCGACAGCCGCAGATAGCGGCGGAAGAAGCGCTGGTAGGTGATCCGCGCCAGCGTGTCGCGCTCGCCGGTGGCCGCGACGCCTTCCTTGGCCTCGATCATCTGGTGCAGCCCGTGCTCCCAGGCGCGGTCGGGCATCACGCGGCCGGTCGATTCGTCGACGATCTGCACCTTGCCGTCGATCACCACGTAGTGCTGGTCGCGTCGGTACAGGTGCAGCGCGGCCAGCGCCTGCGTCAGGCGTTCGCAGTCCTCGCGCAGCGAAGCGCCGGATCCGCGCGCGGCCGCTGCGCCGTCGCCGCTGCCGCCGTGCGGTTCGGCTGCGCGCAGCCGCTCGCGCACCGCATCGTGCAGGCGCACCTGCATCAGCGTGCGGTCGAGCGAGTAGTCCGCGCCCTCGGTCAGCGCCGCGCGCGGTGGCCAGCGCCCGTTCGATCGGTTCTGCGTCCGCCGACCCCGGCCATCGCCGACAGGATCAGCGGCGTGCGCGCCTCGTCGATGAAGACGCTGTCGGCCTCGTCGACGATGGCGAAGGCCAGCCCGCGCAGCACCGTGACGCGCTCGCCATCGAGCCGGGTTCGCACGGGCCAGCGGTGCCAGCGTGCCGGTGCAGGCGTGCTGGCGCGGTCGCCGAGCGCGGCTGCGGTCGCGCAGGTAGTCGAAGGTCAGTTCCTTGTTGCTGCAGTAGGTGATGTCGCCGGCGTAGGCGCGCGCGCCGCTCGTGCGCGGTTCATGCCCGTGCACGATCGCGCCGCAGCGCAGGCCGAAGAAGCGGTACAGCGGCGCCATCGCTTCGCGCATCGCGCTCGGCCAGGTAGTCGTTGACGGTGATCACATGCACCGGCAGGCCGGCCAGCGCCGCGGCACACGCCGGCAGCGTCGCGGCGAAGGTCTTGCCCTCGCCGGTGGCCATCTCGACCAGCGCGCCGCCGAGCAGCAGCCAGCCGGCGTGCAGCTGGCTGTCGTAGTGGCGCTTGCCGAGCACGCGGCCGGCGGCCTCGCGCACGATGGCGAAGCAGGCGCGCCGACGTCGGCGGCGGCGAACCCGCCGGCGCGCAGCGCGGGCCGCAGCGCGCGCGCCTGCGCGCGCAGCGCCGCGTCGTCGAGCTGCGCCAGCGCGTCGGCATGGCGGTCGGTGCGCGCGACCACGCGGCGGGCCGCCCGGTCGATCCGCACGCCGACGCAGCGCCACACCGGCAACGCCAGGCGGTGCCAGAGTCCGCGGGCCAGCTCGTCGTGCCACGGATGCTGCACGTTCGCCGCGCTCGGGATAGGGCCTGCCGCTGGCCAGCTGGTCGCGGCTGCAGCTGTGAGCCAGGCAAGCTCAGACATCGAAGTGGTGCAGGAACAGGCGCCGCAGCGCCGCGCCACGACTGCTCAGCCAGCGGCTCCGGCGGGTGCTCGAAGCGCACGGTGCACGCGCTGGCCGTATGGCGGAGCCTGCTCCGGACGGTCGATCGAAACCGACGTCGATCTCGAACACGCGTTCCAGCGTGCGCCGGCCCTGGGGTCGCGCGGATCGGCAGCGATGCGGCCACCACCGGCCTGCAGCAAGGCCCGGCTCGGCACCTCGCTGCTGCCGGCCGGCACCTGGCGCAGGATGCGGCCGCGGTAGACCGCGTCGAGTGCGCCGGCCAGTCGCATTTCGACGCCCCCGGGTGGCGGTGGCGACCGCGTCGACCGAAGCCTGATCGACCACGACCCGCACCACCGGCGGCCGCATGGCCGAGCACGTAGCCGATCACCTCGCCCTGCTGCAGGAAGCGCCCGGGCAGGTCGGCGGCCTGCGGCACGGTCAGGCGTCCGGCGGTGCCGGCACTCGCCAGCAGCCCGCGCGCGCGCTGCAGCTCGCGCTGCAGCGCCGCCCGCTCCTGCTCGAGCTGTTCGCCGACGATCGCCGCACCCGGCCGATCGGTGACGAAGGCAACGCCGCTGGCTGGCCTCCAGCTCGTCGACACGGGCACGCAGCAGGCGGATCCTGCGCATCGAGCTCCGGGTCGATGCTGTGCGCCAGCGGTCGCTCCGGCCTCGACCCATGCACCCGGTGCGACATCGAACTGGCGGAAGAAGCCGGCTGCGCCGGCGCGCACGATCGCCTGCTCGGGCAGCCACACCACGCCTTCGGCCTGGCGTCCGGTAGGGCATCGGCAGCACCGCGAACGCCAGCACCAGCACCCCGATCAGCGCGGCCAGCCGGGCGTGCACCGCGGCCCGGACGCTGCGCACCTCGGGCACCGCCTGCAGCGCCTTCAGCGCCTTGACGAGCGGGGTGACGACCATCGCCGGCCACCGCCCACAGCGCCAGCACGACGCCGATGAAGAAGAACTGCGTGCCGATGAACAGCGCGATCGCGACGGTGACGAACATGCGGTAGAGCGTCGACACCAGGCCGTAGGCGGCGAACCAGATGCGCTCGGACGGCTTTCGGTTACGCGGCTCGGCGTCGCGCAGGCGCAGCAGGTGGCGCTGGATCAGATAGCCCCAGTAGCGCGATGCGACTGGCGCGCCAGGTTCGGCACCTCGATCAGGTCGGCACAGGATGTAGTAGGCGTCGTAGCGCAGCAGCGGATTGCCGTTGAAGACCAGCGTCGACACGCCGGCGACCAGCATGACGTTGAAGCACACGGCGCGCGCACAGCCCCGGCTCGACCAGCATCCAGAGCGTAGAAGGCGAGCGCCGCGACGAACAGCTCGACCAGCATGCCGGCGGCGCCGATCCGCGCCCGCTGCCAGCGCGAGCGCAGCACGCTGGCCGACGATGCGTCGACATACGGCACCGGCATCAGCACCAGCAGCATCACGCCCATGTCGTGCACCTCGCCGCCGGCGCGCGCGTCGCCGTCGCGTGTCCGAGCTCGTGCAGCGCCTTGATGAGCGGAAAGACCAGCCGCCAGCAGCAGCAGGTTGTCCGGCTGCAGCACGCGGTCGCGACAGGTTGCGGGTCAGCTCGGGCCAGTGCGACGGCAGCAGCAGCAGCGCCGGCAGCATCAGCGAGCAGCCAGGCGAATCCGCGCCGGCGCGGCCCCACAGCCACGGCCACAAGCGGCATGGCGGTCGAGGAAGCGGCCCGGATCCCACAGCGGGATGCGCAGCGCCATCGGATTGACCCATGAGCGCCTGCGCTTGGCCGCGCGCTCGCGGCGACCGCGCTCGAACAGCTCCAGCGCGTCGGGCGGCACATCGGTCTGCAGCAGGTCGGCCGCGTGCAGCTGACCGAGCAGCTGGATGAACTCGTCCTGGGTCGGCGCCTCCTCGCCGAGCTTGCGCCGCGCCAGCTCCCACAGTTCGTCGACGGTGCGCCGCCCGTCCATCGCCGCCAGCACCAGCCGCGCCGGCGGCGTGAAGCGGTGGACGCGGCCGGACGCCGGGTCCTGCAGCAGGTACCAGACCTCGCCGCGGTAGCTGATGGCGGTGCAGGCGCGCGCGCGAGCCAGGCGCGGCCGCAGTTCCGCGACCCGGTACCAGAGGCTGCTGCGAAGCGGTGCCGGGTTCATTGCCGCCTGTCGACGCGGCCGGTCATGGCAGCCAGTTCCACACCGACAGGCGCAGCCAGTCGATGAAGCCGTGGGTCCAGATCCACAGCAGGCTGCGCTCGCCGACGCCGACCTTGCCGACGCCCTTCCATGCCGGGGCGCAGCCCGGCCGGTGGCGTGCCGTGCAGCTCGGCCTCGACGCGGAACAAGTTGCGGCCGTCGCGCTGCGTGGCGACCGGCGTGATGCGCCGGACGGTGAACGGCAGCTCCTGGCCGGGCATGCCGGACAGCACCAGCTCGCCGGCCTGGCCGATCGCCAGGCGCGCGATGTCGCGGTCGTCGACCTGCAGCATGACGCGGTAGCCGCTGCAGCGGCGCGACCTCGAACAGCACCTTGCCTGTCTCGACCGGCGAGCCGATCTGCTGGCTCAGGTCGCCGGAGACGACGACGCCGTCGAACGGTGCGATCACGCGTGGCGCGCGACAGCTTCTCCTCGGCCAGCGACAGCTGGGCCTCGGCCTGGTTGATCTGCGCACCGAGCACGCCCATCGCGCCGCGGTCCGCCGCCGCCTGCGCCACCTGGTAGCGGCGCAGCAACTGCTCGCGTTCGGCGCCAGGCGCCGGCTTTGCTCGAGCTGCAGATCGCGGTCGTCGAGCCGGGCCAGCACCTGCCCCCGCTGCACGCTGTCGCCGGCACGCGCAAAGGCCTGCGGCGATGAAGCCGTCGAACGGCGCCACCGCCGCCAGCTGCGTCGCACCCTCGACCACCGTGCGGCCGGACACCCGGTAGTCGATCTCCCACGCCGCCAGCCCGGCCACCGTCAGCGCCAGCGTGGCCATCAGCAGCTTGAGCCCGGGATGGGTCGGGCCGAACAGGCCGCGCACCGCGTCCCGGCTGGCGTCGAACATCCGCGTTGCGGTGCCGCGCTCGCGGCTGTGCTGCAGCGCCCAGACCGGGCCCAGCATGGCACCGAGCGCGGTGGCGAGTTCGATCTCACGGCTGGTGAACGCCGGGCCGCGGCTGCGCTCGAAGCTCAGCACGCCGACCGTCTGCGACTCGGCGCGCACCGGCACCGACAGCATCGCCTCGACCGCCAGCCGGCGCGCCGTCTCGGCGTGCGCCAGGGCGCCGAACTCGTCGTCGGCCGGCGCCGGGTGAACCAGCCCGACGCCGAGGTCGAGCACCTCGTCCATCGCCTCGCCGATCCAGCGCGCCAGGTCGGAACGGATGTCGAAGGTGGCGGTGTGCGACAGCACAGCCGGCGTGACCCGGCCGGCGGCTGCGAACCCGGCCGCGACGCGGTCGCAGCCCAGGCGCGAGGTGAGCTCGTTGACGACGGCCAGTGCCGAGGTCTGGCGCAGCGGATGCTGCATCGCCGTGGCCAGCACGCCGTTGAGCAGTTCGGCGCGCGCAAAGTCGGCGTCGAGCTGCTGCATCTGCAGCTGCCGGAAATGGTCGATCAGCCAGCCGCTGCCCCAGTGCAGCTCGCGCAGCGCCTGCTGGAGTCCGAGCTCGCCGCCGCGCGGCTCGAGCTCGACCACCACCACACCATGCAGGGCGTGCGCCGAATCGAGCGGGCAGCCGATCTGCGCCGCGCCAACGGCCGCGGCCGGATCGCTGGCGCCAGGTGCGGCGATGACGGCGGAGCGCTGCTCGAGCACCTGCTGGGCCAGCGGTCCCAGGTGCCGCAGGTCGTGCTCCAGACCCGGCCATCCGGCCGCCACCGTGTAGGTCTTGCCATCCGCATCGAGGGTCAGCAGCAGGGCCGAGCGGACACGGCCGATGCGCGCCACCGTGATGGCCAGCCAGCCGGCAAACAGCTCGCCCTCGTCGGCAGCCGATGTGAAGCGGGCCCAGGCGGCGGCGTCGGACCGCGCACCGGGATCTTCGACGTTCAGGTAGGTGATGTTCTGCATGGAAGGCGTTCGGGTCGACGCCGATCATCCGGCACGGCGGCCGGATGCTCGCGTGGGCGGCACTGCGGATCGATCAGGCCGATGCCGTGCAGACCAACGTGTCGGTGACCGCTGCGGCGAGACGAGTCTTCAGCAGGTCCAGGTTGTGCAACGAATTCAGTTGCAGGTAGAGCAGCTCGAGCTCGTCGTTCGCGGCCAGCGCCTGCAGCGTCGGCGCGTCGAGCGCGCGCAGCCGCTCGCGGCTGACGCCCATGAACCCGCCGAGCGTGCGGGTCGCGCCCGCTGCATCGGTCTGCGCCTGCAGGTGCATCGGTTCCAGCAGGTCGAGCGTCTGCACGCGCTGCATGAAACGCCGCGTGCGTTCGGCCTGGGTCTGGTACGCCTGCACGAAGTGGAGCCGTTCCTCGAGGTGGACCGTGGGGCGCCCGTCGCTCGTGAAGAGCCGCTCGCCGCGACCCTCGCGGTTCAGGCCGCGGCAGGCCTCGTCGATGCAGAGCGTCAGGCGATCGTCGGCGTCGGCGCTGGCAAAGACGAACGGATGGCGCCGGAGGAAGGCCGGCACATACCGTCCACGCCAGCTGCGGTCCGGGGCGACGAACAGGTTTTCGCCCGGACGCACCCCCACCAGCGCCGCCGGAACCAGTTCGCCGCCGCCGCCTTGTGCCAGGACGATCGCATATTCCTGGGCGGCCCGCGCGAACTCGACCGCCGTCAGCGGCACCGCGTTCAGCTCGGCCGCGAACGAGTAGTCGGTCGTTGCCTCGATCGACAGGTCGGCATGGCGCGACGGCGACAGCGCGACCGTGGCCTGGTAGACCAGCATCTGCCGACTCACGCTCATCGACTCCCGAGCAGGCTGGTGGCGGGCTTCACCCCGCCGTCGGCGTGCAGGCGGATCGATGCATTCAGCGCCAGTCCGGGAGCCGTCTTCGCGTCGACCAGTCGATGCTGCCACGGCCGTTCGGCCGCGCCGGCCACCGGCCGGGCCGTGCGATCACTGCGCTTGACGCCCCAGTCGATCAGCGGGCTGGGCGCGACCGGCAGCGGATTCGGCGCGGGCACCGCGCCGCTCCACGCGAATGGATCGGCCAGCCCGACGACCGACGCCGGACGCTGGTCGAGCGGCGGCGGAGCCGCCAGCGTGCGCGTGCCCGCTTCGAGCCGGTCTGCCATCAGACCGACGTCGTGGTGGTCGAGGCCGGCCGCGTGACCGAACTCGTGCGCCAGCACGCTGAGCAGATCGATGCGACCCTCCGCCGGACCGCTGCCGGCCCTCAGAACCAGCGCGCCGACGGCAAATTCCGCGTCGTCGCCCGGCGTGCCGTCGACGAACCAGCCATGACCTGCCGCATCGCTGTCGATCAGGATCGCACCATCCTGGTAGGCCCCGAGCTGCTGACCCGGCAGGTCGGCGAGGCGCACGGTCAGCGCCTGCAGGACAGTCCGCTGGGCCGGCGTGAGGGCCAGCCGGGCCAGTGCCGCACCGGTCAGGCGCTGCACGTCGGCCGCATCCAGCGGCGCCGCCACCACGCCCTGGGCGGCCACCGAGCCGGCCATCAGCGACTGCGTGGACAGACGAACCGGCCCATCAGCGGGCAGGTTCATCGGTCCGACCCGTGCCGCCAGGCTGGCCACCCAGCCTGCGCCATTCATCGGCAAGGCGCTGCTGCCGATCGCGGGCGTGCCGGTGAACGACAGCAGATCGATGTCGGCGCCCTTGTGTGCCTTCTCGACCTGGCTGTCGGCGCCGAACGGGCTCAGCGTGCAGCCCGGTGCCGGCGAACGCGCCGGCCCAGGTCGGCAGTGCGCGCTCGACCGCCGCCACCAGCTGGCGGTCGTCGTTGTGACCGCTGTCGATGCGGTCGAAACCGCCACCGCCGCTCAGGCTGTCGCGTGGCTTGGCTTCGCCATGGCCGCCGATCAGCCAGTCGTCACCCGACCCGCCGTTGATCGTGTCGATCCCTTCCTGGCCATAGAGAACGTCGTTGCCGCTGCCGCCGAGGATCTTGTCGCCGCCATCGGTCGCGCGCGCCCGGGCCGCGATCCAGGCCGCATCGGCCTTGCTGGCCCAGCGGAAATCGCGCCAGTACTTCTGGTGATCGTGTCCGTGGCGGCTGTACTCGAGGTACTGCTCGGTCTCGGAGACGACGATCTCGAGCGTCTGCTGCGCACTGGCGACCGCCTTGGCAGCCTGCTTGTAGCGCGGGTCCTGGTCGGACAGACCGGCCACCGGACGCACCGTGCTTCCGAGGGTGGCAATGCCGTCGCCCCAGACCAGGTCGTTGCCAGCTCCGGCGTCGATGTCGTCGGCATTGACGAAGATCATGTCGAGCTGGAAGTGCTTGTCGCTGCCCTTCCAACCCCAGGCCTTCCACCAGTCGGCGCGCGAACCGCGCTCGAACCACTGCAGCAGGTCGAGCCAATGGCGGGCGTCGAGCTCGACCGGACCAGCGCCGATCGAAATCGTCACCAGCGGCGTGCGCGTCAGTTGCTCGTCCCCGATGATCAGGTCGTTGCCACCGGCGCCGCGGATCACGTCGTTGCCGAGCGAGATCGCATCCACATGGTGCTCGGTGCGATCGAGGTACTTGACGCCACCGACCTTGGTTGCGACCCGTATCGGACGGTCACGCAGCATGTGCTCGAGCCGCATCAGGTCTTGCGTGCTCGCCACCAGCTCATCGCCGGCGGTCTGCATGCCCTGAACGAACAGCTCGAAAGCCGCCATTGCGCCGTGGTCGACCTGGAAGTGCGGCGCGATCTCGCGTGCATCGTCGCCGATCAGCACGTCGTCGCCCTCGCCGCCGTCGAGCACATCCTCGCCGATGACGAGCAGCCGGTCGATCACCAGCGTGTCCTCGCTGCGGCCCTTGTCGCTCCAGGCGCCGCCGACCAGTGCGTACTGACGATGCACCAGGTCAGCCCAGGCGCCGGACAGGTGATGGACGGTGCGGGTGACGAACTCGGCGGCCCGTGCCGCCGCCGCGTCGAAGTGAACCACCGGCGCGCTGACGATCAGGTCGTCGCCGATCAAGGTGTCCCGTCCGGCCTGGCCGCGCAGCGTGTCGTTGCCGTGCAGCAGGTCCGGGTGGTGGACGAAATCGGTGATCAGCGACACATGCGGCGCCAGGCGCAGACCGTCGGCGGTGCGCAGCAGGTTGTCGACCGGGATGGCCGCAGCCTGGCCGAACAGATGCGGCAGCACGCCCGCGACCGCCTCCATGCCACGGCCCGGCACGGTTTCCAGCATCGGCACGATCACCTGGCCGTCCGCCGGCAGCTCGATGCCGAGCGCGGCGTGGCGCGAGGCGGCTGCCGGCACGACCAGATAGCCATGCGTGATGTTGACGAAGGTGGCATCGCGGCTGTCGATCAGGGCATCGTCGCCGACCAGCAGGTCGTCGCCGTCGCCACCGTCCAGGTCGTCATGGCCGGTGCCGCCGACCAGCAGGTCGCGCCCGGCGCCACCGCGCAGCACGTCGTTGCCCATCTGCCCGAACAGGCTGTCGTCGCCGTCGCCGCCGTCGAGCAGGTCGTTGCCGTCGCGCTGCAGGTTCAGCAGCAGCGCGCGGGTGTCCCACTGCGGCTGGCCGAGCGCATCGACGACGGTCGAGCGCGTGCCGTCGGCGCGGTGGGTGCCGGCCAGCAGCGTGATGTCACTGCCAAGCAGCGCATCGAGCGTCGCCCGGTCGCCGAACGGCAGCGCCGGGTCGTCGAGCGCGATCGACCCTGCCAGGACCACCTGGTCGAGCAGCAGCACCTCGCTGCGACGCACCCGCCCGGCGCCGTCCGGCGTGCGCAGCACCTGGCCCAGACCGCCGAGCAGGATGTCGTCGCCGCCACCGCCGTACAGCTTGTCGCTGCCCAGCCCGCCGATCAGGTCGTCGTCGCCGGCGTCGCCGAACAGCTGGTCGTTGCCTTCCTGACCGAACAGCAGGTCGTCTCCGGCACCGCCGCGCAGGCTGTCGTTGCCCGACCAGCGGCCGGCGTCATCGTTGATGAAGGTGTGGCGGATCGGCGATCCGTGCAGCAGCGGGAAGGCCCGGCTGTCGAAGACGCCGCTCGTCACGCTGATGAAGGCCTGGTCGCCGAAGATCAGGTCGGCACCGTCGCCGCCATCGATGTCGTCATGGCCGGCGGATCCGATGATCAGGTCGTTGCCGGCGCCGCCTTGAATCCGGTCGTTGCCGCCGTCGCTGAGCTGGTCCGGCGTGATCAGGCCGATCGAGAAGCCGTGCGCCGCCCAGGGGCTGATGCCGGATTCGCGGGTGGCGACCAGCCGCCCGCTGTCGCCCAGCACGATGTCCATGCCGTCGCCGGCGTCGATCGTGTCGCCGAAGCGGCCGCCGATGACCATGTCGTTGCCGGCCCCGCCCCGGATCGTGTCGGCGCCACCGCCGAGCGCCATCGAGGTGCTCTGGATCAGGTCCAGGGTCGTGCGATCGCCGTCGAGCGCCATCCAGTCGAGCACGCCCTCGTCGCCGAGGATGATGTCCGATCCGTCGCCGCCGTCGATCGTGTCGCCTCCGTGCCCGCCGAGCAGGATGTCGTCGCCGGCGTCACCGGACAGGCGGTCGGCGCCGCCCGCGGAGGCGCCGACCGTCTCGATGCGTTCGACCGGCAGCTGGCGGTGCAGCCGGCGCGCGCCGAGCGTGAGGCCGATCACGCCCTGGTCGCCGAGGATGATGTCGTTGCCGGCGCCGCCGGACAGCGTATCGGCGTCCGGTGTCGGCGTCAGCCGCACCGAGAACATCGCCTCGACGGAGCGCAGTCCAGCCGGGTCGCTGGCCAATGGGTTGCGCAGGTCACGGGCAAACAGCAACGGATCGACATTGAATGCCGCGTCGCCATAGATGTGGTCGTCGCCCCCCTCGCCCTTGATCGTGTCGCGACCGGCGCCGCCGGCCAGCTGGTCGTTGCCCTGGCTGCCGGTGATCAGATCATCACCCGGCCCGCCGTGGATGACGACGCCGGCATACGGATCGTTGCCTGCCTTCAGACCGGAGGCGTCGATGGTGTCGTTGCCCGCCACGCCGAGGTTGTGCGCATGCGCGGGAAACAGCGGGTTGTAGCGTGCGCCGTCGTCCGAGGTGTCTCCGTAGACCACCAGCGGGCCGTTGCCTCGCCCGTTGATGATGATGGTGTCACTGCCGCCACCACCATGGATCAGGGTGATGGTGGCGTGGTCGACCGGCAGGCCGGCTTTCTCGTCACGATCGCCGGTGTCGTTCACCGTCAGCCGCTCGTTGCCGGCACCGAGCAGGATCTCGACGATCTCGAAACCGTTGAGCGTGATGCCGCCGCCGTAGGTGACCAGCCGCGGAGCGGTGACCGTTCCTTCGTCGATCGGCAGGTCGTCGCCCATCTCGAAGCCGCGCAGCGACAGCCCCGGGTTGGCCAGCGCAACGCCCCGTTCGTCGAACGTCCGGTAGGCGAGCAGGCCCGCATCGGCGCGTGCGCTGTCGGCGTGGAAGATCGACAGCGTGTCGATGTCGGACGGCTCATCGGGCTCCGGCAGGATCTGGCGGCTCGGGTGATTGGTCTCGCCCGGCAGCATCACCGGGTCGCTGAAGGAGCGGTCCACGCCGGCCCCGATGCCGCCTTCGACGATCAGCGGACCGCGGATCGCCCGCAGGTCCTGCAGGGTCCGTCCGAGGCCGATCAGCGGGTTGCTGCTGATGACCGGTCCTTCGACATCGCCCAGCACGCGGATCGAATCGCTGCCGACGCCGCCGATGACGCGCGTCACCATGCCGGCACCGGTGCCGATGATGTCGATGTTGTCGGAACCCTCGAGTGCGTCGAGTTCGACGCTCTCGACGCCGGAGAAGCCGACATTCAGCCCGGCGCCGTAGACGCCGGTGCTGGTGACGACGAAACGGTCGTTGAACGGGGTGCCGAGGACGACCACCGTGTCGAATCCGGCGCCGCCATCGATGTTCACCGGCGCGTTGATCGCATACTGGATCGTGTCGTCGCCCTTGCCGCCGCTGACGTCGGTCACCGCCTGCTTGCCGGCCGGGCCCGAGGTGTCGATCGAGACGAATGCCCGGACCACGAATTCGTCGTTGCCGTCCTCGCCCTCGAGGCGCAGGCTGGCCAGGTTGCGGTAGACATTGAAGGTGTCGTTGCCATCGCCGCCGCGCACCGTGGTCCCGAAGCTGACCCCGTTGCTGACATAGGCGATGCCGTCGAGCGCCAGCCCGAGGCGGCTCTGGTGCGCGATGGCGGCGCGGATGTCCTCGAGCACCTGCGGCGCGAGCGTGTCGGCCACCGGGTCGAACCCGGTCGGATTGAACAGCACCTCGCCGCTCAGCGGGTCGGTGATCTTGCCGATGATCACCGGCGTGGTGTCGAATCCGTCGCCCGGTGCGACGCCGGCCTGCGCGTCGCGCGGGGTGCCGAAGATCTGGCCGATCTGCACCGTGTCGTTGCCCGCGCCGGCATCGATCGTCGTGCGGGTGGAGGTGTCGTCGACCACGATCCGGTCGTCACCGCCAAGCGAATTGACGAACAGTCCGCCGTCGATGCCGCTGTCGAAATTGACCCGTTCGACCTGTTCGGGCCCGCCACCCTCGAGCGGTCCGTTGCGCAGCGCGACCAGGTTCCTGCGCAGCACGAAGACATCGTCGGGCCGGTTCGAGATCCCGGCCACGGTGTCGGCGCCGTTGACGATCAGGCTATCGACGCCGTCGTCGGGTGCGCCGCGGTCGAACACATTGATCTCGGCCGCGCCGCTGCCCGCCAGGTTCAGCGTCACCCGGTCCGAGCCGCCCTCGCCGTGCAGATCCAGGCGCGCCCCGACGCCGTTCCCATGGGTGCGGACGAACCATCCTGCAGCGCTGTCGAGCAGCGCACGGCTCGCGTCCTGCGGCAGGGTCGTCGCCCGGACATTGACCTCGATGACGTCGTCACCCCCTCCGGCGTGCACGGTCGTCACCCCGCCGGTGGAGCGGATCGCGATCCGGTCATCGCGGCTGCCGGCCGCTCCCTGCCCGCTTCCGGCATGCACCTGGGTGGTACCGGCATGCGTGCCGTCCACATACAGCACGTCGGCGCCCGAGCCCAGGCGCAGGTTGAAATCCTCGAGATTGCGATAGCTGACGCCACCGGACAGCCCGAAGCCGGCCAGGTGGTCGGCACCCAGGGTGCCGGCCTTGGCGGCACTGCTGCGCGAATCGTCGACATGGAGCACGTCGACGCCGCCGGCGCCGTCGATCTCGACCCGGCCGAGGATGCGGTCGATGTGGCCGACGCCACCCACGGCGGCACTGCCGCTCAGGCTGATCAGGTCGTCGCCGTCGCCGGCCTGGATCGAGAGGAAGCTGCCGGCATCGCTGGCGCGCACGTCGACCGCGTCGGCACCGTCACCGGTGCTCACGATCAGCGCGCCGCTGACGGCCAGCACCTCGACCCGGTCGTTGCCGGCACCGCTGCCGATGCGCAGGTTGCCCGCGTGCTGAGCGACATTGCCGTGGACGGTGATCTCATCATTGCCGAGCCCGCTCTCCGCCACGTCCACATACGACGACACCCGCAGCCGGTCATCGCCCGAACCGGTCTCGATGCGCAAGGTCTTGAGCAGATCGGTCCCGATGGCGGGCGTCGTCTGGTCTTTGGCGATGTCGGTCCCGCCGACGGTGACGACCGTGTCGGCGTCGCTCGATTCGCGCGTCTGGTCATCGCCATCCGCGAAGGTGCGGATGATGAGCTGGTCGTCGTCGGCGGTGCTGTTCTCGATCGACAGCTCGATCCCGCCCTGGTGGCGGACCTTCACCACATCGGCCTGAAGGCCCTTGTGCAGTTCGGTCGACACGTCGAAGTGGTCGGAGCGTGCCGAACCCTTGATCGTGATCACATCGACCTGCGAATCGCGGCCGAACCGGGGCTGGATGAAGATGTCATACACCTCCTGGCCGTCCGGTCCCTTCTTGATCACCGGCTTGCCATTGGCGTCGAGAACCGCCTTGCCGTTCACCGTCTCGACCACCGCAACCCGTTCCACATGCGAGCTCAGCAGCTCACGCGTTTCGACCTCGCGCAGGTCAGAGCCGGCCACGACCGAACCCTCATGTTGCTGGACGAGGCGCTGAAGCTCTGCGTCGTACACGAGGTCGGGCGTTCCGTCCTGGTTGAAGAGGTAGAGTCCACCGGCCTGCAGCTGCGCGCGCAGGAAGCCCTGCTTGACCGAGAAAGCCGGATCCGGTTTCGTCGATGCATCGAATACCGCTTCGACCGAGGCGATGACCGACACGCTGGTGCGGTGGAGTTGCACCTCATCGAGCACCGCACGTCCGTCCTGCAGCGCCAGCTCCGCATTGGCGGAGACCTGCTGCATCCAGCGGCTCGTGCCGTCGACTGTCTCCAGCCTGAGCACCGGCAGCCCCTGCTCGAACAGATGCTCGCCGCCCACCAGGCGATGGCGGTGGAAGGTCTCGATCGTCTGGGGCTTTTCGGTCGCGTCGGGCTCGCTGACCTCGATCGACACCACCGCGTGGCTGGTGATGCTGCGCGACTCCACGAATTCGAACAGGCCGGTGGTTTCTCCGTTTACCTTCTGCACGCCGGTTTCGTCCAGCGATGGCGCGCCCGTGACTTCGTCGAACAGGTAGCTGCCGCCGCCTGCTGCCAGCACCGGCCGCCGGTAGACGAAGCGCTGCTCCGCCGCAGCCGGCAACACCGTGTCGGCCGCCACCACCGTGGTGGTGACGGTGCGCTCATGGAGTTGGGCCAGGTCGAGGGCGCGCCTGCGATCCAGCAGTTCGCCCCGGCCGGCATCCACATCCACCCGCTTGACGGCCGTTCCGGTCAGGTCGTCGATGTCGATCCGGTCCGCGCCTTCTCCGGCCTCGATCCGGATCGTCGAGACCGAGCGGACCTGAACCGATCCCTGGCTGCCCGCGCCCGCATGGCCGACCCGCACGTCGTAACCGGCCAGCGCACTGCGCACGACCGCGAAGCTGTCTTCCGTGCGACCCGCACCGCCACGCACGATCAGTTGGTCGGCTGCCTTTCCAGCCGGGCGGCCATCGGATTGGTCGGCTGCCTTTCCAGCCGGGCCGCCATCGATCCAGTCTTCCCCGTCGCCGGCTGACCAGATGAAGAGGTCGCTGCCGGCATTGCCATGCAGCCGATCGTTGCCGCGTCCGCCTTCGATCGTGTCGCGGTATTCCTCCCCCTCGACCTCGGTCTCGAAACCTTCGGATTCACCGTAGATCGTGTCGTCGCCGTCGTCGCCGAACAGCAGATCGGAGCCAGCGCCGCCTGAAATGATGTCGTTGCCGGCGCTACCATGGATCACGTCGACGCCGCGGCTGCCGATGATGGTGTCGTTGCCGTCGCCGCCATCGATGTGGTTCACGTCGGAGCTGCTGCTGGAGTCGCCCAGCGCGTCACCGGCATGGATGGTGTCGTCGCCGCCGCGTCCCAGGATCTTGTCGCTCGCGCTGCCGCCGATGATGGTGTCTTTTCTGTCCCCACCGATGATCTCGTCGGCGCCCTCGCCGCCGTCCAGCACCGAGCCCGAATAGTTTGTCGGATTCTGGGCGTCGGACTTGATCTCGATCCGATCGCGGCCGCGGCCGGTCTCGACATGGATGTTGCCGGTCACGGCCGCCGAGATGACGACCTCGTCGTTGTCCTCGGGCTGAGCAGGGTCGGAAGTCGCCGCGTCCGGCGCTCCTGCCTTCACGGTGACATGGTGGCCGCTCGAGATCACGATCCGGTCACTGCCGCCACCGGACAAGATTTCAATGTCGACGGCAGAAAAACCTGCACCGATGGAATAGTTGTCGGCTTGCACCGAGCCCTTCGCAGTGATGCGCGACACGTCGCCGATCGCGAACTGGGCCGCGGTCTTGCCGGAACGCACCTGGACATGGGTCGCAGCGGCTGCGTCGATCACCCAGGTCGGCTGCCCGTTGGCATCGGTGCCACCGGCACGGACCATGTCGACCCTGTGGTTGGCAGCTCCTGTGCTGAGCAGCGTCAGATTGCCGGCATCGAGCTGGGCGATCTTCGGCGGCGCGGTTGGCGGGCACGAGTGATCGAAGCTCGCCAGCACCGCATCGACGAAACGTTCGCGCGCCTCGAAGAAGGTGATGGTGCCGAAGATGCCGGTATCGAGGCCGATCCACAAGAAGGCCTCGAGAAAGGCCGACAGCTGGCCCTGGGAGTCGAACAGGCACAGCGGATCGTCCTGCAGGTAGCCGAGCAGCTCGTCGGCGCGCAACTTGCCGTCGCGGTTCGGATCGTTCAGGTCGAGCGTGACGATGCCTTCCACACCGCCCTGCACACCGGCTTCGACCAGACCGCCGACGCCCAGCGAGGCACCGGCCGTGATGCCGGCGGTCAGGGTCACCTCGGGAAGATCTTTCGTGCCGTCAAAGTGATCGTCGACGAAGAAGCCGTCCAGGATGACGCCGATGTCTTCCGGAGCGAATGCGTAGGTCTTGGCCCAAGTGCTCAGGCCGACGGTGTCGAAGCCGAACCCGAAGTGGGTGCTGGCCTTGATCCCGGCCTCGAAGCGCGCATTCAGGCCCGGGAAGACCGGTTTCGACAGCTGGTAGGTGAAGTCCAGTCCGAGCTGGGGCATGTCGTACAGGAACAGGTCGACATCCCTGCCGGTCAGCAGGCCGAGCACGGTCGACGGATCCTGCAGGATCGGGAATTGGAATGCGCCCTTGGTGGTTCCGAAGCGCTGGGTGATCGCGCTGAACCCCGGGTCGTTGCGCGGCAGTGCAATCGATTTGCTGACGACCACGTCGCTCCCGAGCTTCACGTCCGTCCCATTCGTGAGCGCCTGCCCGTTCAGCACGAAGTCGCCGAAGCCGACGATCACCGAGCGGCCGTCGAAGTCGCCGACCAGCTTGGCGAACTCGATCGTCGACTGGATGGCGTTCAGCGCCGCCTCGACAAGCGCGAATTGGCTCCCACTCAGGCCCAGCCGCGCCAGGTCGAGCAGCCGGAACTGGGTGACGCCGAGGTCGATCGGCTTGGTGAGCAGTCCGAGCACCGGCTCGATCGGATCGAGCACCGCCTTGATCTGGTTGACGAGGGGACCGACGAAGCCGCTGATCGCCTGGCCGACATCGAGCTTCACATCTTCGAGCCGGATGATCGCACCGCTGCTGAAGTCGGTCCCGCCCGTCTTGCCGCTCACGAGCTCGATGTCGGCAAAGACCTGGTCGTAATGAAGCGTGGTGGAAATGCGCGGCAGCGAGATGGCGTCGCCCGCCACCTTGATCTCGGCGCCGAGATCCACATTCGCGTCGGCGTTGAAACGGGCGACCACGGTCAGCGCCTCCTGCTGCGAGAGCGACCACCGTCCGTCCGGACCGGCCTGCAGATCGATGCTGAAGCGGCCGCTGAGCCGGCTCGCGCCATCCGCGTCAGCCAGGCTGGTCAGCGAAGCGGTCAGGAAACCGAGCTGGGCCGCCAGATGGCTGTGGTCCGGGATCGAGACCTCCAGCGACAGCAGCAGGTCTTCTCCGGCCGGGTTGATCCCGGCAGTATCCAGATAGAAGCCGGCCTTGGCGTCGAAGCCGAAACCCAGCCCGAGCTGATAACGGAGTTCGACGTCGAGCGACGCGGTGCTTGTCAGGGCGAAGCCGGGAAAGGCGGCGGCGAAGTCGAGCGGGACCGATTTCGGTCCGCCGAAGACGCTGCCGTCAAGCCGCAGATCGAACGTGAAGCCATCGCTGCCGAAGGATGCGGCCAGGTCCTTGGCGCTGGTCGGCCTGACATGGATTGCCTGCCCCTTGCTGTCGAAAACCTTGTCGCCGGCGTCATTGCGTTGCTGAACCTGCAGCAGGCTGCCAAGGCGGGTGTACAGCGCCTCGGCGACCGTCTCCAGAATCGATTCCAGCGACCCCTCGTTGCGATCGATCCGCGCCTGCAGGTAGCCGCCGAGCGTGTCCATCGGCATTCCCGCGGCGTCGACATAGCGTCCGGCGGCATCGGCCTTGCCGAGCAGGCTGTGCTTCAGTTCGTCGACGAAATTCGAGGCACCTTCCATCGCCTTGCCGATCAGCGGCAGCACCACGCCGTCGACGCGATCGGCCACCTGGTCGCGCAGGCCGTCGAACATCGCCTCCAGGCCACGCAGGATCAGCGCCGGGTCATTGAGCAGCGCGGTCAGGTTGAAGGTGCTCGTGACGTCGGGCGTCACCACCCGCAGCTGCTGCTGCAAACCGTCGATGCGACCATCGATGTGCAGCACGTTGTCGGGGATGCCGTCGCGGTTCCCGTCCGCGGTGCTGCCGAGCGGCCCGCCCGCGAAGCTCAGCGGCAGGTCGGCGACCACCGTGCCGACCGCACCGGCCTGCCAATGCTGACCGACTTCGGAGAGCGCGATGGCATTGCCGGTCTCGGCCGGACGCAGCCTGACACCGCCCGCCAGCTCCAGATGGACGTGTGCCTTCTCTGCCTTGATCGTGGCCAGGAGGCCGTTCCACCCGAGTGTCATCGCGACGTCGATCGGTGCGAGCTGGCCGTTTCGATCGACCGTGTCGGCGTTCAGGCTGAAGCCGGCTGCGCTGTGGTCGTAGGCCAGCACGCTCGGCGCACCGAGGTCGCGCAGATCGATCGCCAGGTGCAGGTCGATCCCGGCCTGGGCAGTGACCCGCAACTTGCCGTCGTCCGGGCTCTTCAGGTCGATCGTCACCGCCGAACCGAGCAGATCGACCAGCGCCGGAACGTCGGCAGCGCTCAGGTTCAGTGCCAGATCGTGCTGGTAGACCTTGCTGAAGGCGAAGTCGACCGCGAGCATCGAGTCGGCGTACGACAGACCGACCAGCTTGTTCGAATCGTAGCTCGCCAGCGTCTGCACATGCGCCTGGTAGCGAGCCAGCTGGGCCCGATCGGCCAGGGCGGTGATGATGTCGGCATCCGACGAGGCGCCGTTCAGCCCACGTGCGGTGAGGCGCGCCGCGGCCGCAGCCGGGTCGAGCTGCGAGGCGACGACCAGGTCGCGCAACGCGCGCAACGGCGCGAGCCGTTCGGGTGGCGCCAGCGCCGTCACGATGGCCAGTTCGGATGCCGCCGCGTCGAAGCCGCCGGCGCGCAGGGTCTGCGCCGCCGCCAGGAACGCCTGATCGGCGGCTGCCGCCCGGTTCCGATCGGTCTGCGCCCGTTCGATCAGCGCCGTACCGGCCAGGGTGGCTCGGATGACCGCCTCAGCACTGGTTGCCGAGAGGCCGATGCCGGCCAGGGCGCGGGTCGCTGCCAGGCGGTCGGCTGCCAAGGCGGCCGGGTCGACGGCGATGGCGCGCTGCGCCAGCGCCTGTTCCTCGAGCTCGGAACGGTCGAAGCGAGCGCGGATTTCCTCGTCGGTCGTCCGGTGGTCGAAGCCGTGGCTCAGCAGGCGCGTCCAGCCGGTGCGCAGGTCGACCCCGGCCGCGGCGAAGTGCGTGCTGGCCTGTGAGAGCTCCTGCACCTGCTGGGCGGGGGCCAGCGAGCGGGCGATCTCCAGGTCGGTCGCGCGCGGGGATAGTCCGGCCGCAGCCAGCAAGGCAGAGGCGGCAGTGACGTCGCGGTCGATTCGCAGCGCGTCCAGCGCGCCGCCATGGTCTCGGCGGGCCAGCGCCAGCTCGAGGTCCCCGGCAGACGAATGCGCACCGAGGTCCTGCGACAGCGCGGCCAGCTGCTGGTGCGCCAATTCGACGCCGCTGCCGATCGGCAGCCCGAGCCCGAGCACCTCGTTCAGTCGCTGGTTCAGCTCGATCTCGGCCCGGTCGATGGTCGTGAGCTTGCGCTGCACGTCGTCGATCACGCTGACGATCTGCTGAACCAGATCGACCGATCCGTTGCCGAGCAGTTCGACCAGGCTCTGGTCGATGAACGGCAGCCTCTGATAGGCGGCACCATTCGGGTCGAACGCGCCCTGCAGGCCGGTCTTGAGGGCGGCCAGCGCATCGTCGAGCGAGATGCGACTGAGATCGGACAGGGCCCCCAGGCCCGGGCCTTTGAACTCGAGCGTGTTGCTCAACAGCGAGGCGAACTCGCGGATGCCGCCCAGCTTGTCGAGCAGCCCCGCTGAGCGGCCATCCTGGTTGAACGAGCCGCTGAGGGTGCCGATCGTCGCCGACAGCCCGACCGGACCGCCGCGCACCTCGATCGGCAGGTTCAGCTCGTAATGGCTGGTCCGGTCCAGGCGCAGCTTGCCCAGCGTCAGCTGGTCCAGGTCGGCGACGCCATGCCGGCCGCTGGTCGGCGCGATCACGCCGACATCGAGGTCGATCCGGCCGCCGGCAACCGCCAGCTCGATCGGCCCGAGCCGCATCGCGACGTCGAGCGGCTGGTCGTGGTGCAGGCGCAGCCCGGCGCGCAGGGTCGGCGCCTGGATGTAGAAATCCTCGCTGCGACTGTCCAGGCCGAAGCCGAAGTCCAGGCTCACGGTCGCCTCGAGCTCGAGCGCGGTCGACTGGGTGATGGTCCCGAACAGTTTCTCGTCGATGCCGAGGGATGACAGCAGGCCCAGGCTCGCCGCGTTCAGATTCAGGTCGGTCGAGGTCGTGGCCAGATCGATCGTGGCCTGGAAGTCGGCCCCCTGCCCGGCGCGCACCGACGGCAGTGCCAGCAGATCGGCGCGGGTGACTTGCGACTTGCCTTCGAACAGCGCCAGGATCTCGCTGCGGATGCCGCTGCGGATGGCGTCGCCGGCACCGCTGGTTTTCCACAGGGTATCGATCGCGGTCTGGATGAACGGCAGTTCGACGCCACCGACATCCAGCTTCAGGAACGTCTGGGCCCGTGCGGCAAAGGCCTCCAGGCCGTCCAGCAGCTTCTGCTGGTCGCTGAGCGCGGTCTGCAGGGCGCCAGAGACGGGGGTACCGGTCAGCAGGGCCGCATCGGCTGCGGTCACCGCCAGGCGTCGTCCAGTCGCCAGCGTGTCTGCCATCAGCGAACCATCGGTCTTGGCATGCCTGGCTTCGTCGGACTGATAGCCGAGCGCATGCCCCATCTCGTGCAGCAGTGCGGTGAGCAGATCCTGTCGGCCATCGGCCGCACCGCCGGCGACCGCGCGCCAGACGCCAGGCGAGTCGGAGACGAAGTCGGTCGCCTGGTCCGCCTCGGCGCCGACATACCAGCCTTGGCCGGCCGCGGTGGGATCGATGGCAATCGTCAGACCCGCGGTCTGCGCCAGTGCGGCGCCCGGCAGGTCGATCAGCGAAATGCTCAACCCCTGCAACGTCGACTGCGCACTGGCGTAGCGGTCGGTCGTGACCTCAGCGAGCCATTGCTGCCGCGCTCGCTCGGCCAGAGCCTCGAGTTGGGGAGCGCCCACAGCCACGGCCTGGCCACCCGCTGCGCCCGCTCCCAGCGCGCTGGTGCCACTGACGACGAAGTCTGCCGCCCAAAGTTCCCGAAACCCGCGGACGGTGATCTTGAGCGCCAGGCGGGCATGATCCGCACCGGCAGCGCGCGTGACGGTCAGGATCTGGCTGCTCGCCACCGAGTCGCTGCCTGCCTCATAGGTACCGAAATGAACGCCGTCGAGTCCGTACTGACTGAAGTCGAGCCGGTCGCCGTCTTTCAGGTGGAAGGTGAAGGCGTGCGTCTGACCTTCCGGCTGGTGCATCGACTCGAAGTCGAACTTGAAGGCATGCCCGGCCGCACCGGTGACGAAGACCGCCGCCTGTGGCAGGCTGGTACCGGCGAGCAGGGTGGTTTCGACATCGAAGACGGTGTCGGTCTCGGCACCGGTGGCCGACGCATGCGCTGCAGGCAACGCGGCGCCGTCGTAGAGCACATGCAGCCGCTCGACCGAGGTGTCGGGCAGGTAGGTGTCATCGCCCGGCCCGCCGTAGACGCGGTCGTTGCCGTCACCCGCCGACAGCGTGTCGCCTCCATCGCCGCCGATCAGGGTGTCGTCGCCGGCGCCGCCCTCGATCTTGTCGTCGCCGCCGCGGCCGTCGATGCGGTCGTTGCCCGCGCCGCCCTTGAAGTCGTTCTCACTCTCGTCGCCGACGATCTCGTCATCGAGCGGACTGCCGATGACGGCGGCTCCGCCGGCCACGCCGAGGCGGCCGCCGCCGACGTTGGTGGCACTGCCGAACTGCACCGTCACCGCCGCGCCGAGCGAAGCTGCCCACGGTGGCAGCGATTTCTCGAATGATGGAATGACGGTGTATTCGGTATGGGCCGCCGCCAGGTCGACCTTCACCCCGGTCGACCACTGGCTGAGCGGACCGTCGAGCTGCGCGTAGTCGAGCACCATCGATCCGCCAGGGCCGGGGCCGATGCGGCCGCCGAACTCGCCACCGTCGTAGAAGGTGAAGGTGTTCTTGCCGCGGCCGCCGACGAAATTCTCGACCCCGACCGAGATCGCCACATTGCCCTGGCCAATGTTCGCCGCATCGGCGCGGGTGAAGACATTGCTCAGCGTGAGCGCCTCCGGATCGGACGTGACGCCGAACGGATTGAAGCCGGTGGTCAGAACGATCGTGGTTCCGACCTCGATCCCGCCCAGGCCGATTTCGGCAATGCCGGCGTAGCGTTCCCGGATCGCTTCCACGTCCTTCAGGCCGAGCGTGAACGCCGTGAAATACAGATCCTGGTAGACGCCCGAAAAATCCGCCGTGTCCTGCGGGAGGATGGTGTCGAGCACCGGATTGCCGATCGTCCCGAGGTCGACATCGACCCGGTACAGGTCGTCGAGCATCAGCGCCAGTCCCCAGAACTGGGATCGCACGCGGTAGGTGTCCGCCCCGGAGCCGCCGGCCAGGATGTGGATGCCCGGCGTCACCGACAACAGGTTGTCGCCGATGCTGATGGTGTCGGCGCCTTCGTTCTCCAGCAGGGCCAGCGCGGCTTCCTCGAGGGTGACCTTGTCGTTCGGAGAGGACAAGTCCTTGACGCTGCCGTAGAGAGGCCGATCGGTGCCGCGCACCACATTGATTCCACTGCGGACGATGACGTCGCCAACGGCGGCTTTTGTCGCCTTCGTGGGGTCGGTTGACAGGCCTGTGGTCGACCGAGCCCCGGCAAGCTCATCGATCAGCGGACCCCACAAGTTGCCGGCCAACGCTGCCGTTTTTGCATCATTGCCGGTTTGACCCGACAGCTTCTGCAGATTCACATACGTCACCAGATCATTTCTGGAGAACTCGCCGTCAGCCAACGGATTGAAATTCGAATAGCTGAGCACATTCTCGACCTCGAACCACAGGTCCCTCAGGGCACCGGCGTCGTAGTTCACCAGGCTCTCCGCCATTCCGGCGAGTGCAAGCGCGTTGTCGGTCAGGCGACCGGGGAACGTGTAGGCTCCACCAAAGGCGCCACCCTCGCCGCCAACCAGGGTCCCCTTGAATGTGGTGCCCGCGTCGAAGTTGAAGGTGTTCTTGAAGCGACCACCGTAGACCTCGGCATTCTCATCGAGCCCGGTGATGACGATCTCCTGGTCCTGCAGCGTCGGCCCCAGGTCGTAAAGCGGCATCGTCAGGTCGCGCACCGTGGTGACGGTCAGGTTGACCTTGTGCGGGTCGCTGGTCCGGCTGAAGTTGAATCGAAGTTCGTGGTTGACGGCGCGGAAGTCGAGCACCAGCTTGTTGCCGGTTGTCATGACGGAGGCGTCGATCGTCAGCCGGTCCTGCAGCAGTCGGGCGATCGTATCGACCACCGGCAGGGCCTGCGCCAGCGTCGCGACGTCGTACCGGTCTCCGCGGTAGGCATTGCCGAACAGCAGCGTCTGGTTGCCCTTGCCGAGCTTGAGCGTCTCGATGCGCTCAGACTCGGCCACGACCGTGTGGTCGGACTGCAGGACCAGCTCGATGCGGATCTCGCCGGTCGCGCCCGCTTTGCGGGTGACGGTGAATCCAAGGTGCTTGTCCAGCAGGCTGGAAGGATCGTCGGCCCTGCCGACCCGTACGGCCGTTACGCCCGTACCGGTCAGCTGGTTGTTGAGAGGCGTCAGATCCGTCGTGTAGTCGCTGCCCATTGCCATGGTCAGGTCGTGGATGGTCGCCACCCCGTCCCCGCGATCGACCATCAGCCTGAAACTCAGGTCTGCCGTCAATCCGACAGCGGACAGCAGGCCGGACGCCTTCAGCGTCACGGTCTCCCCGGTGCCGGACGCCGACTGGTAATGACTCAGCCCCACCTCGGTGTGCACGCTGCCCGGCGAAGGCCGGCTGCCGGTCAGGCCGACGTTGATCGACGGCAGCGATGCCACCAGGATTGCGTCGGAGGTCGAGAACAGGCCGCCGTCGTTGAGGATCGTGACCCGGTCGGCTTGCAGGTCCGACAGGTCGATGGTGTCCTGGTCACCGTAGCGGGTGCCGTGCGGTCCCGACTTCACTTCCTGGATGCTGGCGATACCCCAGGGCTTGTCCTTGAAGAGGTTGTAGGTATCCGAGCCGGTACCGCCGACCAGCCGGTCGTAGTCGCCCAGGGCTTCAGAGTCCAGCAGGAATTCGTCGTCACCTGCGCCGCCGTCGAGCAGGTCGTTGCCGGCGCCACCGTACAGATGGTCCTTGCCGGCGCCGCCATTGAGCTCGTCATCGCCGACGCCGCCGTACAGGTGGTCGTTGCCTGCGCCGCCATCGAGCCTGTCATTGCCCCCTTCACCCTTCAGCGTATCTTTGCCCTCGCCGCCGCTCAGTTGATCCGCCGCGTCGCTGCCGGTCAGGATGTCGTCCTTCTCGCCGCCGCTTGCATTGACGAATGCCTCCACGGTGTTGCCGTGGCTTGCCGATCCGGTGATGCGGACGTCCCGCACGTGATCAGGAGCGCCAGTGACGGCTGGCGCGCTCGGGAGTCTGATGGTGCTTGCAGGCGGGGATGCCGCTGCGGCCTGCGGTGCCTCCAATTTCCATGTCAAGGCGACCGACCCGTCCCGAGCCGAATAATCGAAATGGTTGTCGCCGCTGCTCAGCACCAGTTCGGCCGGCGCGGTGCCAGCGCCCTCGAAGACGAATGCGTTCTCGCCGGCGCCTGCGGTCAGCTGCTTGACCGTGCCCACCACCGTGAGCGTCGCGAGCCGCTTCCCGTTCGCGTCGACCCTGTCCACGCTCAGCTCGTTCTTGCCGTTGCCGTCGAGGCGGAACCGGAAGACGAGCGTGCCTGTCACCGCCGACAGGTCGAGGCTGATCTCACTCGGTGTCGCAGTGACTGCAGCATGCAAGTTCAGATCGGTTCGGGTCCAGGTGTCGGCCACCTTGACGACGGTCTTGCCCTGCGAGAGCTCGATGGTTTCGACATGGCGCACGGTCTCGGTGAACACCAGGACCGGCTCCGTCGTCTTCGTCAGCGTGAAGCCGTCACTCAGATCGACCTGGATGTCCAGCGCCAGCGCTCCGAGCTGGATCGTGTCCCTGCCCCCGGACGCCGCTTCGGTGATCGTCTTCTTGCCATCCAGGTCGAGCGCGGCGAAGGCATAGGTATCGTTGCCCGCGCCGCCAATCAGCGTGTCGGTTCCAGGGCCGCTGTTCAGCGTGTCGGTGCCGTCGCCACCATTGAGCACATCGTTGCCGGCACCACCATTCAGCGTGTCGTTGCCGGCGCCACCGGCGAGCGTGTCGTCGCCGTCATTGCCGACGAGCACGTCGTCGCCCCCGCCGCCAGACAAGATGTCGTTGCCGCCGTTGCCGGTCAACCGGTCGACGCCGGCTCCACCGGTGAGCGAGCCCGCCTGGTTGCCGTCGACCACGGTCCCGCCGCGTTGGCTGCCGATCACGGCCTTGATGCCGCTGACCCCGCCGGCCACGCCGGTGGCCGCGCCCTTCGTCAGATCGACGGCGATCGGCGCGCCGTAGCCCGAATAGTCAAGCGTTCCCGCGCCGGTGACCGAGATCTTTCCGCCAATCGACCCGCCACTCGCGAATGCAACGATCGCCCCGCCCGCGCCCACCTGGATGTGCTTCAAGGCCTTGACACCCAACACCTTCACGCCGCTCGCATCGGCGATGTCGACGCTGCCCGCATTGATCGTGATCTTCAGCAGGCCCGTCACCGTCGATGCATCGAGGGTCAGTTCAGCCCCGCCGAGGACCTCCTCGATGTCAGCGATCGGGCCGCCGTTGGCACCGGTGATGGCGTTGGTGCCGCTGGTGATGTTCTGCAGCTTCCCGGCGCCGTTGAGCTTCAGCACCGTCGGCGTGGCGATCGTCCTGAGGTCGAGGGTGTCTGTGCCCTGGTCTGGCTTCTCGATGACCTTGTCCTGTCCAAAAGGGGTCGAGAAGACATACCGGTCGTCGCCGGCAAACCCTTCCAGGTTCTCGTTGGCCGACGTGCTCGTCAAGACATCCGGTCCGGTCGTGCCGGTGGTCAGCAGCAGCCCTGCATAGGCCGCGACAGCCAGGCTGTCGGCTTCGATCACGCCGCGACTGGCTTCCAGCACCCAGTTGCCACCGAGCGCAGCGGCGCCGGTGGCGTCGGCAGAGGCCGCCAGGTCGAGTCCGGTCAGGGTGGCCAGGCTGTCGACGAAAGCCAGTCCCCACTCGCCATCGGCGACGTTGCAGCCGTACAGCAGGATGTCGCCTCCCGGCGCGAAGGACTGGGCCCAGATCGACAGTTCCGCCGCGCGCGCCGGCAGGCTGGTGCGGTCGAGCACCGCGTTTCCAAGCTCCAGCGAGGCCGCCGAACCGTGCGACAGGATGTGCACCGCCGCCAGGTTGCGCCGGCTCTCGAGCACGGTGCCGATCTGGGACAGACCGTCGGTTGACGCGTCGAGCACCACGATCTCGAGCCCGTCCGAAGCGGCCGCCTGCTGGCGCAGCGTAGCGATCAGGGCCGCATCGCCAGCCAGTGCAGCGTCGACGAAGATCAGCTGGCCAGCGTGGGGCAGCGCCTCGCTGCGTCGATCACCGCCCACATCGGCTGCCGGGGTCGGGCGCAGGCCGGCATCGTGCTCGGTGCCGATCAGGGTTGCCGCGCCACTCGAGCCGATGATCGGGCTGTCGGCCGTTGCCGCGCCGTGGATGCCGGGGCTGATGGCGATCGGCGCACCGATGACGATGTGCGGTCCGGATCCGGCGGCGGTCCCTGCATCGAGGTGCTCGAAGCCGAGCACCACGCTGTCCGCCGCGTGACGCAAGCGGTCGTTCTGCGCCTCCGATGCAATGTCCGTCGCCGCCAGGGCCGTGCTGGCGACGGCCATGCTGCTGCCCGACAGCAGCATGCGCGGTTCAAGTGCTTCGAGCCGGAACCCGCCCGGCGCCGGTTGCGAGCTGGGCGGCGCGGTGTGCCTGGCAGTGAAAAGAACCTTCTTCAGCGTCGCCGCGAAGGCCGAGACCCTCAACTTGCCAGGGGCGGAGAGGGTCTGGTTCTTCGGCACGTCGGAGTCCTCGGCCGCCGGGTGCGCGCACGACGGACGACCCGGCGGGTCCGACAACGATCGGCGCGCTTGCCGGAGCAGCTGCCATGCGATTCTAGGAGAACTGTTAACACCTTGTTTCGCGTGCGCCCCCCTGAATCAGGGGGCGATGAAAATACTCATCAAGCCCTGGAAACCGGGTTTGCCTTCAGAGCCAATTCAATCCACGGTACGGCGCAGCCAATCGACTGCCGGGACTGCGTTACGCGCTGAGACCGTGCCGGCAACAATGTCGATTAATCAGCAACCGGATCCATCTCTGCTGCTGCGGCGTCCGCCACCAGCATGTCGACCAGCTCGCGCGCAAAGCCGGGCAGCTGGTCGAAATCGCGCACGCAGATCACCTGCGCACGCAACGCCCAGGGGTCGACCAGCGGGATCGCCCGCACCGCCATCGTCCGTGCATGCCGCAGGGCCGCCGATGCCGGCAGGACGCCGACGCCGACGCCGGCTTCGATCATCCGGCACGCGGTCTCGAAATTGCCGACCTGGATCCGGGTCTGCATGCGCCGGTTCAGGCCATCGCAGTGCTGGCGCAGGAACAGGTTGATGGCACTCGCCTCGGTCAGGCCGACGTGGTCGTGGTCGAGCGTCTCGACGAAATCGACCGACGTGCGAAGCGCAAGCGGATGGGCAGCGGGCACCACCAGCACCAGGCGGTCGAGCCGGTAAGGAATGGTCTGCAGATTTTCCGTGCGCACCGTGCCGGCAACGATGCCGATGTCGGCGTGCCCGGCACTCACCAGACGCACCGTGTCCGGACTGAGCTTTTCGCGCAGATCGATGTTGACATCGGGATGCCCGGCCAGGTAGCTGCGCAGCACCGGCGGCAGGAATTCACCGAGTGCGGTCGTGTTGGCGCACACCCGCAGGTGGCCGCGAACGCCACGCGCGTACGCGTGCAGGTCACCGCGCAGCTGGTCGATCTGAACGAGCACGAGCTGCGCATGGTGAACCAGTGCCTGTCCAGGCGGCGTCAGCGTCACTCCCTGGCTGCTGCGATACAGCAGCTTGGCACCGACCGCCGCCTCCAGGTTCTTGATCCGCATGCTGGCTGCCGACAGCGAGAGGTGCGACGCCTCGGCGCCGCGCGTCAGGCTGTTCGCGTCGGCGACATGCACCATCAGGCGCAGATCGATCAGGTCGAAGTGCATCGGCCGGTGGGGGGCGCTGGCCAGTCGACCCGCCCCTAGAGCTGTGAACTCAGCAGCGATGCCAGCTGCTCCTTCAGCCGCTCGGTCAGCGGCCGCTGCTGCCACTGCTGCAGGCTGATGACACGCGAGCGCCGCAGATCCTGTTCGAAGACCTCGGTCTGGCGCGCCGCGAAGTCATGGTCGAGGATGTTCAGCGTCGCCTCGTCGTTGAGCCGGAACGAGCGGTTGTCGAAATTGGTCGAGCCGACCGACACCAGGTAGCCGTCGACGATCAGGACCTTGCAGTGGTACATCGTCGGCTCGTACTCGGCGATCACCATGCCGGCGCGCAGCAGCGGCCCCCACTGGTCGCGCGAGGCATGGCGCACCAGACCGCTGTCGATGTGGCGCCCCGGTACCACCACCCGAATCCGCACACCCCGCTGCAGTGCCTGCAGCAAGGCGTCCCTGGTGAGACCGTCCGGCACGAAATAGGCGGCCGACAGGTCGATCGAATGCGTTGCCGCGGTGATCGCCATCAGGTACATCAGCTGCATGCTCTCGCTGCCGCCATCGGGCGAGCTGCTGAACATCTGCGCCAGTTGCTCACCCTGTGGCGGCAGCGGTGGGAAGAAGGCCTCGCCGTGCAGCACCTTGCCAGTCGACTTGATCCAGTTGTCCAGGAAGACCGACTGCATCTGCGCGACCACGGGTCCCTCGACCTTGAAATGGGTGTCGCGCCAATGTTCGGGGTCCTGGGCGTGGCCGGTCCACTCGGGCGCGATGCCGACTCCGCCGGTGAAACCGATGCGGCCGTCGACGATCAGCAGCTTGCGGTGGGTGCGGTTGTTCAGTTTGCCGAGCGTGCTCCAGTGGGGCGGGTGATAGCGCGTCACCATCACCCCGGACTCCTCGAGCTGCTTCAGCAGCTCGGGCTCCATCTTGGCCGAACCGACCCAGTCGAGCAGCACGCGCACCGCGATGCCGGCGCGCGCGCGCTCGGACAGCGCCTCGGCAAAGGTCTGCCCGATGTCGCCCGACCAGTAGATGTAGGTCTCGAAATTGATCGTGCGCTGTGCGCCGCGCAGTGCCGCCAGCATCTCCGGGAAGATCTCGTCGCCGTTGAGCAGTGCGCGATGGCGGTTGCCATCGACGAACGGCGGTCCGAGCAGCAGGCCGAGTTCACGTGCAAAGCGGGGATCGTCGATCGCATACACCCGGTCGACATGGCGCGTGATCTTGGCTTCGCCACCCGAGAAGTTGGCGACCAGCAAGCCGAGCAGGATCGTCACGACGACCGCAGCGGCCATCCACTTGATTGTTCTCGGGCTCGGTCGGCGCATCGGGGCTGCCTGGGGCGGGTCGGTGTGGCGGAACGACATCGTAGACGACGACGCCGCGACGGCCGCCGACCGCCCGCCTGCCGGTGCCGTCAGTGCATCAACCGCTCGACAGCGCCCGGCTTGTCGTGCACCGCAAACCGATCGACCAGCGTCGCGCTGGCCTGGTTCAGACCGACAACCTCGACTTCGGCGCCTTCGCGCTTGAACTTCAGCACCACCTTGTCGAGCGCGCTGACCGCGGTGATGTCCCAGAAGTGGGCCTGGCCGACATCGATCACCACCCGCGCGATCACCTCCTTGAAGTCGAAGGCGTCGACCATCGTCTCGGCCGAGGCGAAGAACACCTGGCCGACGACGCGGTAGGTGCGGGTGCGGCCGTCGTCAGCCAGGCTGCGGTCCACGCGCAGCACCCGGCCGACCTTGTTGGCGAAGAACAGGCCCGACAGCAGCACGCCGACGAAGACGCCCTGCGCCAGGTCGTGCGTGGCGACGGTGACGACCACCGTCGCGATCATCACGATCGACGAACTCGGCGGGTGCTGGCGCAGCTTGCGCAGCGAATCCCAGTTGAAGGTGCCGATGCTGACCATGATCATCACCGCCACCAGCGCGGCCATCGGGATGCGGGCGACCCAGTCGCCGAGGAAGACCACCAGGATCAGCAGGAACAGCCCTGCCACCAGCGTCGACAGGCGACCGCGGCCGCCCGACTTCACATTGATCACGCTCTGGCCGATCATGGCGCAGCCGGCCATGCCGCCGATGAAGCCGGTCGCGATGTTGGCCACACCCTGGCCGACGCATTCGCGGTTCTTGCTGCTCGGCGTGTCGGTCAGTTCGTCGACGATGGAGGCGGTCATCATCGATTCGAGCAGGCCGACCACTGCCAGCGTCGCCGCATACGGCGCGATGATGCGCAGCGTCTCCCAGTTCAGCGGCACATCCGGCAGCAGGAACACCGGCAGGCTGTCGGGCAGCTGGCCCATGTCGCCGACATTGCGGATGTCCAGGTCGAGCAGCAGACTCACGCCGGTGAGCACGACGATGGTCACCAGCGGCGACGGCACCGCCCGGGTCAGGTAGGGGAAGCCGTAGATGATGGCCAGGCCGGCGGCGGTCATGGCATACACCACCCAGCTGACGTCGGTGAGTTCGGGCAACTGCGCCATGAAGATCAGGATCGCCAGCGCATTCACGAAGCCGGTGATCACCGAGCGCGACACGAAGCGCATCAGCGCGCCCAGCCGCAGCAGGCCGGCGAGGATCTGCAGCACGCCGGTCAGCACGGTCGCCGCCAGCAGGTACTGCAGGCCGTGCTCCTTCACCAGCAGCACCATCACCAGCGCCATCGCTCCGGTCGCGGCCGAGATCATGCCGGGCCGACCGCCGGTGAACGCGATGATCACCGCGATGCTGAACGACGCATAGAGGCCGACCTTGGGGTCGACGCCGGCGATGATCGAGAAGGCGATGGCCTCCGGGATCAGCGCCAGCGCGACCACCAGGCCGGCGAGCAGGTCGCCGCGAACATTGAACAACCATTCGCGGCGCAACGAAAAGAACGACATAAGCAGTGCGCTGACGCCGGCAGGCGCTCCAAGGTGAAGAAGATCCAGGGGCTGCGCCGATGACCTCGCATTCGACGCGAGCAAGAAAAAGGCCCCTGGCGTTTCCGCCAGAGGCCTTGTTCCCTACCGTTCTGGTAGGCGCGAGTGGACTCGAACCTCCGACCCCCACCATGTCAAGGTGGTGCTCTAACCAGCTGAGCTACGCGCCTGCTGAAGCCTCGCAGTATACAGCGTTTCGTCAGCGCCTCCGGCAAGAGTCGAACGCCAGCGATCCGGTCCACGCGTTCGAGCACCGTTGCGAGCCGCGCCGTGTCGGCCACCTCGACGGTGAAGGTCATCCAGGCCGTGTCGCTGGCCGACGTCTTGCACCGACTGGGTCTTGACGCGCACTGACGTTCATCTTCTCCTTGGCGAACACTTCGGTGACGTCGCGCAGCAGTCCCTGGCGATCGACCGCCTCGACCACGACGTCGACCGGGTAGAGCTCGGCCGCCTGCTCGCGCGTGCCCTTGCGCCGCCCTCCCCAGTCGACCTCGATCACGCGCTCCGGCGTGCGCCGGCGCCATCTGCCGGAAGTTGCTGCAGTCGCTGGCGGTGGATCGCCACGCCGCGGCCGCGCGTGACGTAGCCGCCGATCGCGTCCGGCGGCGCCGGCCGGCAGCAGCGCGACAGGCTGGTCATCAGCGAGTCGACGCCGACGACGAGCACGCCGCTGCCCTGCCGCTCGGCGGCGCTCGCGCCAGGGTCGCTTGCTGCGCGATCACCTCGATCGGGCGTCGGAGCGCGGCTCGGCCGGGCGCAGCAGCGCCTCGATGTTGCGCAGCGAGATACTCGTCCTTGCCGACCACCTCGAACAGCGCGTCGGCGTTGCGGAAGCCGAGCTGGTGCGGCCAGGTCGTCGAGCTTGAGCGCGGTCCGGCCCTCGCGCTGCAGCAGCTTCTCGACCGCTCGCGGCCGCGCGCGATCGTCTGCGCCTGCTGCAGCGAATTGAACCAGCTGCGCACCTTGGCACGCGCGCGCGGGCTGTGCAGATAGCCGAGCTCGGCGTTCAGCCAGTCGAGCGACGGGCCGCCCTCGCGGGCGCTGATCACCTCCACCGTCTGGCCGCTGCGCAGCGGCGTGTTCAGCGGCACCATCGCGCCGTCGACCCGGGCGCCGCGGCAGCGGTGGCCGAGGTCGGTGTGCAGCGCGTAGGCGAAGTCGAGCGGCGTGGCGCCGGCCGGCAGGTCGATCACCGCCGCCTGCGGCGTGAAGACATAGATGCGCGGGTCGGCGATCGTGGGGCGGGCGATCGCCGGTGTCGCCGCCCGGGCCGGGTCCGGTGCTGAAGTCGTGCTCCCAGGCCAGCAGCTCGCGCAGCACCGCCTTGCGTGCCTCGGCCAGCTGCGCATCGCTGCGCGGCGACGCTCGATGCGCCGCCATAGCCCTTGGCGCCGGCTTCCTTGTAGGCCCAGTGCGCGGCCACGCCGTGCTCGGCGTGCGCGTGCATCGTCGACGGTGCGGATCTGCACCTCGACCGGCCGCCCGTCGTCGTCGAGCACGACCGTGTGCAGCGACTGGTAGCCGTTCGGCTTCGGCCTGGCGATGTAGTCGTCGAACTCGCCGTCGACCGCGCGGTAGCGCGCCGTGCACCCGGCCGAGCGCGGCATAGCAGTCGGCGACCTCGCCCACCAGCACGCGCACCGCGCGCAGGTCGAAGACATGGTCGAAGTCGAGCGACTTGCCCTGCATCTTCTTCCAGATGCTGTAGAGGTGCTTCGGGCCGGCCCTGCACCTCGGCCGCCAGCCCGTGCCGGTTCAGCAGTTCGGCCAGCTCGCAGCGGAAGCGCTCGACGCTGCGCTCGCGCTCGACGCGCCGCTCGTCGAGCAGCCTCGCGACCGCGTGGTAGTCGTCGGGCTGCAGGAAGCGGAACGACAGGTCCTCGATCTCCCACTTGATCTGCCAGATGCCGAGCCGGTTGGCCAGCGGCGCGAACACCTGCATCGACTCGCTGCGCCAGTTCGTGCGGACAGCGGCTTGCGACTGGCGGCGTAGTAGCGCAGCGTCTGCAGCCGCGACGCGAGCCGCAGCAGCACCACCCGCAGGTCGTGCGAGAAGGCCAGCAGCATCTTGCGCACCCGCTCGGTCTGGCGGCGCATGCTGGTCGGCGCCGAGCTGGGCCGCACGCGCGGCGCGCTGGATCTGCACCAGCTTGCGGGTGTGCGCCACCAGGCTCGCGTGCGACGTCGCCGAAGGCCTTGCGCGACCATCTCTTCGGGCCGCTGCAGGTGGTCGCCGGCATAGCACCAGGTAGGCCGCGGCGCGCATCGACGGCGCCGCGCCGATCGATTCGCAGGATCGCCGCCACGCCGTCGGCATGGGCGAGCGCCGGCTCGCCGGTGTCGAGCCGCTCGCCGGTCAGCAGCGGCTCGGCGAAGGCGCGGGCGCGCTGCAGCTGGCCGGTCTCGTCCGAGCGGGTGATCGTCGGTCAGCTCGACGATCGCCGCGGTCTGGCGATCGTATCCGCCGCTCGGGCAGGACCGGCGCGCCGGTCTTCATCGCGCGCATCAGCCGCGCAGCAGGAACTCGCGGACCGCCGCCGACCTGCTCGGGCTGGACCAGCATCGGCGCATGGCCGACGCCGGCGAATTCGCGCAGCTCGGCCCGCGGTCCGCGCTGGTCATCGCCGAGCGCGGTGGCGTGCGTCAGCAGGTCGGACTCGGCGCCGCGCAGCAGCAGCGTCGGGCAGCGCAGCGCGTCGTAGGCGCGCCACAGCTGCGCCTCGCCGGCCGCGGCCATCTCGGGCGTGATGGCGCGAAACGGCACCGCGATCGCCGGGTCGTAGTGCGGCATCCAGACCTGCTCGCCGGCCGGCGTCGGTGTGCGGCCTGACCATCGGCCGCGTCAGCGCCAGCCACTGCTCGGCGCGTGTGCGGGCCGAAGCCCTCCGAGATGCGTCAGCAGGTAGTCGGCCGCTGCCTCGATGCGTCGGCCACTGCAGCGGCAGGCCGAGGTAGGTGCCGATGCGCGCCAGCGCCTGCGGCTCGATCACCGGCCCGACGTCGTTGAGCACCAGGCGCCGACCGGCGAGCCGGGCAGCGCTGCCAGGCCGAGTGCCGATCAGCCCGCCCATCGAGGTGCCGACCCAGTGCAGCACGCTCGGCGTCCAGCCGCGCCAGCAGCGTCACCATGTCGGCGACGTAGGCCGGCACCTGGTAGCCCGATCGGATCGGCGCAGCCAGTCGCGAGTGGCCGCGGCCGACGACGTCGGGACAGACCACGCGGTACTCGCCCTGCAGCGCACGGCGCCAGCGTGTCGAAGTCGCGGCCCTGGCGCGACAGGCCGTGCACGCAGACGAGCACGCGCGGGTTGGCGGGGTCGCCCCACTCCCAGTACGCCATGCGGTGCAGCCCGCGCGCGCCGAGGCATTGGCACATGGTCGCAGGCGAGGCTCGGCAGTGGCGGTGATGGTCATGGTGCGTCGGTTCGAGCAGATGGCGGACGCCGGCGCGTGCCGCGACGATCGCGGCGCAGCGCTCACTTATGATCAATCCTAACAACCACGCGGAGGAGTCTGCATGCTCAAAGGAAAAACCGCCCTCGTCACCGGCTCGACCAGCGGCATCGGCCTGGGCATCGCGCTGTGCCTGGCGCGCCAGGGCGCCGACGTCGTGCTCAACGGCTTCGGCGACGCCGACGGCGCGCAGGCGCAGGTGCGCGAGGCTCGGCGGCGAAGGTCGGCTACCACGGCGCCGACATGAGCAAGCCCGACGAGATCGAGGACATGATGGCCTACGCCGCGGCCGAGTTCGGCGGCGTCGACATCCTGGTCAACAACGCCGGCATCCAGCATGTGGCGCCGGTCGAGGACTTCCCGGCCGACGCGCTGGGACGCGATCATCGCGATCAACCTCAGCTCGGCCTTCCACACCACGCGGCTGGCGATGCCCGGCATGCGGCGCAGCAACTGGGGCCGCATCCTCAACATCGCGTCGGCGCACGGCCTGGTCGCCTCGGCGCAGAAGTCGGCCTATGTCGCGGCCAAGCACGGCATCGTCGGCCTGACCAAGTCGATCGCGCTCGAGACCGCGACCACCGGCATCACCGTCAACGCGATCTGCCCCGGCTGGGTGCTGACGCCGCTGGTGCAGAAGCAGATCGACGCGCGCGCCGCCGAGCGAAGGCATCAGCGACGACGAGGCCAAGCGGCAGCTGCTGGGCGAGAAGCAGCCGTCGCTGCAGTTCACGACGCCCGAGCAGCTCGGCGAACTGGCGGTGTTCCTGTGCTCGCCGGCCGCCGACAACGTGCGCGGCGTGGCCTGGGCGATGGACGGCGGCTGGACCGCGCAGTGACCTGCGCCCGGCCGAGCGGCACGGCGGCTGGCGGCTCACTTGAGCATCTGCACCGAGCCGTTGACCTGGACCGTCACGGTGGCCTTGCCGGCCTCGACCGGCAGCGCCTCGTCGGCGGCCGCGGCCGACATCATGCGTGCGCTGCGCATCTGCGGCGCGAACTCGCGCGGCTCGTCCGACGACACGTTCACCTCGCGCATCGCGTAGCTGGCGTAGCCGAACTGCTTGCGCCACCTCGGCGGCGCGTTGCGCGGTAGCTGGCGATCGCCTGCGGCGTGACCTCGGCCTCGGCCTTCGCTGGCGCTGCTCGCGCGACAGCGAATAGCCGACGCGCGCGATCGTCAGGCGTGCGTGATGCGGCCGGTCAGCTGCGGCGATCGCCGCCATGTCGCGGCCTTCGATCATCAGCTCGGTGCTGCCCTGCCAGCCGTTGGTCTGGCCCTTGCCGGTATAGCGCGGCTGACAGCGAGAAGTTGCCGGTGTGCACCTCGACCTGCCCTGGCTTGGCCGCCGGGCGCGCGTCCTGCAGCGCGGCGTCGAGCGCCTGCTTCAGCGCGGTCTGCACGGCGCGGCCTCGCTGCCTTCGCGCTGGGTCGACAAGCGTGACGCTGATCCAGTCCTTGTCGACCTCGGCGCTCGCGCTGGCCGACAGGTTGACGACGCCCTGCGGCGGCGGTGTCGCATCGGCGCGAGCGCGCCGGTGCGAGCACCGCGGCGGCCGCGAGCAGGCCGCGCAGGCGCCGGGCGCTGCGCACAGAGGTACAGGCAGCGAAGCGGCGAGAACGATGTCGGGTCATCGGCTTCAGGCACTCGCGTCGCGGCTGTGGTTCCACCGGCGTGCAATCCGTCACGTAACAAGCACGCGCCGCATTGCCGTACTTGTAACAGATGGTCAGGTCGGCCGAAAATCGGCGTCGCAACCTGAGCAGAATCGGGCGCTGTTACAAATAGGGGGTTCCCTCCATGTCCACCGTTCCCGCCGACCGCGCCGACCGGATCGTCATCGTCGACGACGATGCCCGCATCCGCGACCTGCTGCGCCGCTACCTGACGCAGGAAGGCTTCGACGTCCTGCTGGCCGAGGACGCGCGGGCGCTGAACCGGCTGCTGACCCGCGAGACGATCGACCTGATCGTGCTCGACCTGATGCTGCCCGGCGAAGACGGCCTGTCGATCTGCCGCCGCCTGCGCGCCGCCAACGACCGCACGCCGATCATCATGCTGACCGCCAAGGTCGAGGACGTCGACCGCATCGTCGGCCTCGAGGTCGGCGCCGACGACTACCTGCCCAAGCCGTTCAACCCGCGCGAGCTGCTGGCCCGCATCCACGCCGTGCTGCGCCGCCGCCCGGCGCTCGAGGCGCCGGGCGCGCCGTCGAAGGATGCGATGACCGTCACCTTCGGCCCGTTCGAGTTCGACCTGGCGCTGCGCCGGCTGTCGAAGAACGGCGAGGTGCTGGCGCTGACGACCGGCGAATTCTCGATGCTGAAGGCGCTGGTGCGCCATCCGCGCCAGCCGCTGTCGCGCGACAAGCTGGCGCAGCTGGCGCGCGGCCGCGAGTTCGAACCCTTCGACCGCAGCCTCGACGTGCAGGTCTCGCGCCTGCGCAAGATGATCGAGCCCGACCCGGCGCAGCCGCGCTACATCCAGACCGTGTGGGGAGTCGGTTATGTCTTCGTTCCGGACGGCGTTGCATGAGGTGCCGCTCGGCCCGCGCCGAGCCGCCTCGCCGCCGCCCGTCGTCCGGCGCGCCGACGCCGCCGCCTCGCCCGTCTCATTGCGACCATCCGCATGCCGAAGAACCGGGTCGCCCTGAGCCTGTTCTGGCGCACCTTCTTCCTGCTCGCGATGCTGCTGGCGGGCGGCGTGTTCGCCTGGACGCAGACCTTTCGCGCGCTCGAGTTCGAGCCGCGCGCGGCGCAGGCGGCGCAGCAGATCGCCAGCCTGGTCAACCTGGCGCGCGCGGTGCTGACCAGCGTCGACGGCATCAACCGCGTCGCGCTGGTCAAGAGCATGTCCGATCCGGGCAGCATCAAGCTCACGCCGCGCGAGCCGGGCGACCGCTGGACCAGCTACGAGGTCGACCGCTTCACGCGGGCCACCGGCGCAGGCGCTGCGCGCCCGCCTGGGCCCGGACACGCTGGTGGCCAGTTCGGTCAACGGCACGCCCGGCCTGTGGGTCGGCTTCACGCTCGACAAGGATCCGCTACTGGGTGCTGGCCGACGCGACCCGGCTGTCGTCGATGGCGACCAGCACCTGGCTGAGCTGGGTCGGCATCGCGCTGCTGGCCACCGTGCTCGGCTCGGCGGCGGTGGCGCGGCTGATCAACCAGCCGCTGCGCGACCTGTCGTCGGCGACCAGCCGCATCCGCGGCGGTGAGTTCGATTCGCGGCTCGACGAGACCACGCTCACCAGCGAGATCCGCGAGGTCAACATGGGCTTCAACCGGATGGCGCGCGAGCTGGCCAAGGTCGAGGAAGACCGCGCGGTGATGCTGGCCGGCATCTCGCACGACCTGCGCACGCCGCTGGCGCGGCTGCGGCTGGAAACCGAGATGAGCGTGCAGGACGAGGATGCGCGGCGCTACATGGCGTCCGACATCGCCCAGCTCGACGCGATCATCGACAAGTTCATGGACTATGCGCGGCCGGGCGAGGTCAAGCTGGTGCCGGTCGACCTGGCGGCGCTGGTCGAACGCGAGATGGCCAACTTCCGCGAGCCCGACCAGATCCGGATCGAGTCGCGCGTGTCGGCGCAGACCGCGTGTGATGGCCGACGAGATCGAACTCGCGCGGGTGCTGCAGAACCTGTTCGAGAACGCGCGCCGCTACGGCCGCAGTGGCGACGACCAGATCGCCGAGGTGCGCGTCAGCGACGCCCGCCACGGCCGGCGGCGTGACGCTGACCGTGCGCGACTACGGCGTCGGCGTCGATCCGGCCAAGCTGAACCAGATCGCCACGCCGTTCTACCGCGGCGATCTGGCGCGCACCGCGGCCACCGGCGCCGGCCTCGGGCTGGCGATCGTCGACAAGGCGGTGCAGCGCATGGGCGGCCAGCTCGAGCTGCTGAACGCCACCGACGGCGGGCTGATGGTCAACATCCAGCTGAAGAAGGCGGCTGAGCCGGACCGGCCGGCTCAGGGCGCGCGGTAGCAGCAGGCAGACCGCGCGCGCCTCGATCGATTCGCCGGCGTCCGACCGGGCCCATCTTCTCGGCCGTCTTGGCCTTGACGTTGACCTGGTCGGCGCCGACCCCGAGTGCCGCGGCGATGCGCTCGCGCATGGCCGGCAATGTGCGGCGCGAGCTTGGGCGCCTGCGCAACGATCGTCGAGTCGATGTTGCCGATCTCCCAACCGGTCGCGCGCACGCGGCGCGCCGCCTCGGCCAGCAGCCCGATCGAATCGGCGCCCTCGAAGCGCGCATCGGTATCGGAGAAGTGGCGCCCGATGTCGCCCAGCGCCGGCGCGCACCGAACAGCGCATCGGTGATCGCATGACACAGGGCATCGGCGTCGGAATGGCCGAGCAGGCCGTGGCTGTGCGGGATCGTGACGCCGCCGAGGATCAGCGGCCGGCTCTCGACCAGGGCGTGGGTGTCCCAGCCCTCGCCGATCCGCATCGGCGGCACTGCGGACCGGTTCATGGGCGACTCCTCAGCAGCCGTTCGGCGAGTTCGAAGTCGCCCGGCCAGGTCAGCTTGAAATTCTCGATCGACCCTGGTACCAGCAGCGGCGCCTGGCCGAGCGCCTCGATCGCGCTCGACTCGTCGGTCGCTTCGGCGCCGGCCGCCGCGAGTGCACGCGCCAGCATGCCGATGCGAAACATCTGCGGCGTCTGCGCCTGCCACTTGCCGGCGCGATCGACGGTCGAACGCACCCGGCCATCGGCCTCGTCCTTCAGCGTATCGGCCACCGGCAGTGCCAGCAACCCGCCGACCGGGTCGTGGCGGCAGGCATCGATCAGCGCGTCGACCCAGCTGGCGCGCAGCAGGCAGCGCGCGGCGTCGTGCACCAGCACCCAGTCGTCCTCGAGCGCACCATGCGCGCGCAGATCGGCCAGGCCGTTGGCGACCGTGCGCGGCGCGGGTGGTGCCGCCGCAGCCGGCCACGCGCAGCCGCTGCGGCGCATGCGGCGGCAGGTGGCGCAGCACCTCCCGGTCGTCCGGGGCGACGACGACCAGCACCGAGTCGATGCGCGCGACCTGCAGCAGCGCGCCGACGCTGTGCGCGACCACCGCACGGCCCGCCAGCTGCACATACTGCTTGGGGCCGGCGGCTGCCTGCGCGGGCGCCGACTCCCGCGCAGGGCACGAGCGCATGGTGGCGCGGGCGGATCGGTTCGGTGCGGAGATTCATCGGCGCTCGGTCCTGCGGGGCGCAAAGTATAGGTGCGCACCCGCGCGCCAAGACCGTGCCGCGGCACACCCGCGCCCTCGTCCCTACAATTGCCGGCACCACGCCCCGCCGCCGCCGCGCCGGGGCGCTGTGCTTTGCAGTCGAACCATGCACCTGCCCGTCATCGCCCCCGGAAAACGCTACACCCTGCCGCGTCCGCCCGGCTCGGCCGACGCGCTGCTGCTCGCCCGCGATGCGCAGGCCCAGCGCCCGACAGCAGCGGCTGACGCTGATCGTCACCGCCGATCCGGCCGACACGCAGCGGCTCGAGGGCGAGATCGCATTCTTCGCGCCGGAGCTGCGCATCGCCGTGTTTCCCGACTGGGAGACGCTGCCGTACGACACCTTCTCGCCGCACCAGGACCTGATTTCCGAGCGCCTGGCCACGCTGTGGCGGATGCGCCAGCGCGAGGTCGACGTGGTGCTGATGCCGGCCTCGACCGCGCTGGTGCGCCTCGCGCCGCCGGTTTCCTCGCCGCCTACACCTTCCATTTCCGGACCAGCCAGAAGCTCGACGAGCAGGCGCTGAAGGCGCAGCTCACGCTGGCCGGCTACTCGCATGTCAGCCAGGTCGTCTCGCCGGGCGAATATGCGGTGCGCGGCGGGCTGATCGACCTGTTTCCGATGGGTTCGCTGGTGCCGTACCGGGTCGACCTGTTCGGCGACGAGGTCGACAGCATCCGCACCTTCGATCCCGACACCCAGCGCAGCCTGTATCCGGTGCCCGAGGTGCGGCTGCTGCCCGGGCGCGAATTTCCGATGGACGAGGCGGCGCGCACCGCCTTCCGCTCGCGCTGGCGCGAGCAGGTCGAAGGTGACCCGACCCGCGTGCGGCTGTACAAGGACATCGCCACCGGCATCGCGACCGCCGGCATCGAGTACTACCTGCCGCTGTTCTTCGACGCGACCGCGACGATCTTCGACTACCTCGGCGCCGACTCGCGCATCGACGCTGCACGGCGAAGTCGACGAGGCGCTGAAGAAATTCTGGACCGATACGCGCGAGCGGCACCGCTTCCTGCAGCACGACCCGGAGCGGCCGATCCTGCCGCCCGAGACTCTGTTCCTGAAGCCCGAGGAGTTCTTCACCCTCGGCAGCGCCTTCGCGCTGCTGTCGCTGCGCGGCAGCGAGCCAGTGGAATGGGCGCGGCCGCTGCCCGACCTGGCGGTCGACCGCGGCGCACCCGAGCCGCTGAAGAAGCTGCAGCTGCACCTCGGCCGCGACGCCGCACCGGGTGCTGATCGCCGCCGAGAGCGAGGGCCGGCGCGAGAGCCTGCTCGAACTGCTGCGCGACAACCGGATCGAGCCGCCGAGCGTCGCATCGCTGGCCGATTTCCAGGCCGGCGACGAGGCGCACGCGATCGTCGTCGCGCCGCTCGCCGACGGCTTCTTCTGGCACGAGCCCGATGCCCTGCCCGGATCGACCGGCGGGGGGGCGGCGGGCATCCAGTTCGTCACCGAAACCGAGCTGTTCGCGAGCTCGCCCACCGCGCGCCGGCGCCGCAAGCAGGAGCAGGTCAGCGACGTCAATGCGCTGATCAAGGACCTGTCCGAGCTCAAGTCGGCGATCCGGTGGTGCATGCCAACCACGGCATCGGCCGCTACGTCGGACTGCGCCACATCGACCTCGGCGACGGCGACAGCGAATTCCTGCACCTCGAATACGCCGACAAGGCGACGCTGTACGTGCCGGTCGCGCAGCTGCACCTGATCAGCCGCTACACCGGCGTCAGCGCCGACGAGGCGCCGCTGCACCGGCTCGGCTCCGGCCAGTGGGACAAGGCGCGCCGCAAGGCGGCCGAGCAGGTGCGCGACACTGCCGCCGAACTGCTCGAACCTGTATGCGCGGCGCGCCGCCCGCGAGGGCCATGCGCACCGCTTCTCGGCCGCACGACTACGAGGCCTTCGCGACCAGCTTCGGCTTCGAGGAGACGCCGGACCAGCAGGCCGCGATCCACGCCGTGATCCAGGACCTGGTCTCGCCGCAGCCGATGGACCGGCTGGTGTGCGGCGATGTCGGCTTCGGCAAGACCGAGGTGGCGCTGCGCGCCGCCTTCGTCGCGGTGATCGGCGGCAAGCAGGTCGCGATCCTGGCGCCGACCACGCTGCTGGCCGAACAGCACTACCAGAACATCGTCGACCGCTTCGGCAAGTGGCCGGTCAAGGTGGCCGAGCTGTCGCGCTTTCGCTCCGCCAAGGAGATCAAGCTCGCGCTCGAGGGCATCGCCGACGGCACGATCGACATCGTCGTCGGCACCCACAAGCTGATCAGCGACAAGGTCAAGTTCAAGCGCCTCGGACTGCTCGTGATCGACGAGGAACACCGTTTCGGCGTGCGCCACAAGGAGGCGATCAAGGCGATGCGCGCCGAGGTCGACGTGCTGACGCTCACCGCCACACCGATCCCGCGCACGCTCGGCATGGCGCTCGAAGGGCTGCGCGACCTGAGCGTGATCGCGACCGCACCGCAGCGGCGCCTGGCGATCAAGACCTTCGTGCGCAACGAATCGACCGGCACCATCCGCGAGGCGGTGCTGCGCGAGCTGAAGCGCGGCGGGCAGGTCTACTTCCTGCACAACGAGGTCGAGACGATCGACGAACCGGCGCGACAAGCTGGTCGAGCTGCTGCCGGAGGCGCGCATCGCGATCGCGCACGGCCAGATGCCCGAGCGCGAGCTCGAGCGGGTGATGCGCGATTTCGTCGCGCAGCGCCACAACGTGCTGCTGTGCTCGACCATCATCGAGACCGGCATCGACGTGCCGAGCGCCAACACCATCGTCATCAGCCGCGCCGACAAGTTCGGCCTGGCGCAGCTGCACCAGCTGCGCGGCCGGGTCGGCCGCAGCCACCACCAGGCCTACGCCTACCTGCTGGTGCCCGACGTCGAGGGACTGACCAAGCAGGCCGCGACAGCGGCTGCAGGCGATCCAGGACATGGAGGAACTCGGCTCCGGCTTCTACCTCGCGATGCACGACCTGGAGATTCGCGGCGCCGGCGAGGTGCTGGGCGAGAACCAGAGCGGCAACATGATGGAGATCGGCTTCCAGCTCTACAACGAGATGCTGGCCGAAGCGGTGCGCTCGCTGAAGGCCGGCGAGGAGCCCGACCTGCTGAGTCCGTTCAGTGCCACCACCGAGATCAACCTGCACGCACCCGCCCTGCTGCCGAACGACTACTGCGGCGATGTGCACACCCGCCTGAGCCTGTACAAGCGGCTGGCGAGCACCGAGAAGAACGAGCAGATCGATGCGCTGCTCGAGGAGATCACCGACCGCTTCGGCAAGCTGCCGGCGCAGGGCCAGACGCTGTTCGACGTGCACCGCCTGCGTGTGCTGGCCAAGCCGTATGGCGTCAGCAAGATCGACGCCGGCCCGGCCCTGACGGTGATCAGCTTCCGGCCGAACCCGCCGGTCGAAGCGATCCGCATCATCGAACTGGTGCAGAAGAACCGCCACGTCAAGCTGGCCGGCAACGACAAGCTGCGCATCGAGCGCGCGACGCCCGATCCGAAGGAACGTGCCCAGCTGATCCGCGAGGTGCTGCGCGCGCTCGGGCCGCCGAAGCTTGCGACAGCGGCGCCGGCCGCTTCGCAGGTGCGTGTGCAGGAGGGGCATGGCGGCGGATAATCGGCGCTTGCCAGTCTGGTCCGCTGCGGCGGCAATGCCACGATCCCGGTCATCCATGAGTGAAGCCGAAGCCCGCCATCCCCTTCCCGGCCTGATCCTGCGCGGCGTCACGCCGCCGCTGCGGCTGCGGGATTTCCGCCTTGCCGCGTTCGACATGGATTCGACGCTGATCAACATCGAGTGCATCGACGAGATCGCCGCCGCGGTCGGCCGCAAGGCCGAGGTGGCCGCGATCACCGAGGCGGCCATGCGCGGCGAGATCACCGACTTCAAGGACAGCCTGCGGCGGCGCCTGGCACTGCTGGCCGGCGCGCCCGCCGACGCCCTGGAAGGCATCTGGACCGAGCGGCTGCGCCTCAATCCCGGCGTCGAGGCCTTCGTCGATGCCTGCCGTGACGCCGGCATCAGGACCCTGCTCGTCTCGGGTGGCTTCACCTTCTTCAGCGAGCGGGTGCGCCAGCGGCTGAAGATCGATTTCGCGCGTGCCAATGTGCTCGAGATCGTCGACGGCCGGCTGACCGGTCGGGTGGTCGAGCAGGCCTGGGGCGACATCGTCGACGGCGCGGAAAAGCGCCGCCTCATGCTCGAGGTGTGTGACCTGATCGGCGCCACCCCTTCGCAGGTGATCGCGGTCGGCGACGGGGCCAACGACCTGCCGATGCTCGGCGCGGCAGGCCTCGGCATCGCCTTCCATGCCAAGCCGGCGGTGCGCGAACGTGCGATGGTGGCCGTGGTCGACGGCGGGCTCGACCGGGCGCTGGCGCTGTTCGCCTGACCGCCGACCGCATCGGCGCGGCGTCCGGATCGAGCCCTGACGGGTTCGATCGTCACGGCGCCGGCGCATGTGGCTCGGATCTTGCAATGTGACGCCCATGAACAGCTTCATCAAGGCATGCGAGGTGTGGGTGCCCGACACCACCGGCGGCGTGCTCGAACTGGCGGGCGGCCTGTTCGGCAGCGCCACCGCCTTCGCCGCGGTCTCGCGAACCCTGTGCTTCGGTCGTGGCGAAGGCCTGCCGGGCCGCTGCTGGGACGAGGGCCGGCCGATCGTTCTCAAGCAGCTTGCGGACAGCTATTTCCGGCGCGCGGCGGCGGCACGCGATGCCGGCATCCACTGCGCGGTCGCGGTGCCGGTGTTCCTGCGCGAAGAGTTGCGCGCGGTGCTGGTGCTGTTCTGCGGCCGGGCGGACGACGCGCCGGCGCGCTCGAGCTGTGGCACAACGATCCGCGGGTCAGCACCGACATGCAGCTGCTCGACGGCCATTTCGGTGCCGACGGTGCGGCACTCGAGGCGGTGACGCGCGACGCCTACCTGCCGCGCGGTACCGGCCTGGCAGGGCTCGCCTGGCAGCGCGGGGCGGCGGTCCTGATCGACGACCTGGGCCAGTCCGGACGATTCCTCCGCGGCGACACGGTCGGTCCGATCGGCATCAAGCGCGGGCTGTCGATGCCGTGCAGTTCCCGCGATGGGCACCACTACGTGCTCAACCTGCTGTCGGCGTCGCAGGCGCCGATCGCCGAGCGGATCGAGTGCTGGGCGGTGACCGGCGACGGCAACGGACTGCAGCGCCTGTTCGGCTTCTCGGAGTCGCAGGGTGCACTGCCGGCAGGCAGCGAAGCGCCTTCACTGGCCCTGTCCGACCGCAGCAACCCGATCGTGGCCGCCTGGACCCGCGGCGTGCCGCAGATCGCCGACGGCGACGCCGCCGCCGAAACCGACGGGCTGCTCGCCATCCCGGTCGTGGCAAGCGACGGCACGGTCGGCGAGGTGGTGGTGCTGGTGTTCTGAGGCTGGCAAGCGCGCCGTTGAGGGGCCTGGCGGGCAGGCGGGATCGGGCCTGAAGGCCCTCCTGCAGCGTCACCCGGCCTGGCGGCCGGGATCGGGCCTGAAGGCCCTCCTACAAGGCGGACCAGCTACCGCCCCATCTCGATCGCCTTGGCCCGGATCGCACTCAGGGTGGTGCGGCTGGTGATCACGTCGGGGTCCAGCTTGAGGTGGATCAGCGCCGGCCGATCGGCGGCCATGGCGGCGCGCAGCGCGGGTTCGAAATCTTCAGTGCGGCTGATCGCGGTCGTCGGCATGCCAGCCCTGGGCTTGCGCGAGCGCCGCGAAATCGGGGTTGTACAGATCGCTGCCGCTGACCCGCCCGGGATACTCGCGCTCCTGGTGCATCCGGATCGTGCCGTAGCTGCCGTTGTCGACCACGATGCTGATGAGCTTGCCTCGGCCGCGCCCGGCGCCGTAGGCGGTCGCGGTCGTCAGCTCCTGGCCGGTCATCATGAAGTCGCCGTCGCCGGCCAGGTTGACGACGCAGCGGTCGGGCTACAGCAGCGCCGCCGCGACCGCGGCCGGCACCCCGTACCCCATCGCACCCGACGTCGGTGCGAGCTGGCTGCGGCCGTGCTGCGCCAGCCCGCGGGTATTCGACGAAGCGGTGCAACCAGCCGCTGTAGTTGCCGGCACCGTTGGTGTAGATGGTGTCGTCGGGCAGCAGCCGCTGCAGTGTCTTGACGACCTCGGCCATGTCGAGCGGAGCGACCGGGTCGGGCCGGAGGTTGGCACGGTAATCGGCACGCGCCGCGGCCGTCCAGTCGGCCCACGCCACCTGTTTCGGCGCTGCCAGCGATGCCAGCGCGTGGCCGGCGCAGGCCATGCTCGCCTGCAGCATCAGGTCGGCCGCATAGACCCGGCCCAGTTCCTCGGCGCCGGCATGCAGGTGCACCAGCGTCTGGGCCGGACGCGGCGCCTCGATCAGCGCATAGCCGCCGGTCGTCATCTCGCCCAGCCGCGGGCCGACCGCGATCAGCAGGTCGGCCTCGCGCACCCGCTGCGCCAGCTTCGGATTGATGCCGATGCCCACGTCACCGGCGTAGTTGGGATGGCGGTTGTCGAACAGATCCTGGAAGCGGAAGGCACACGTCACCGGCAGCTGCCAGGTCTCGGCGAAGCGTTGCAGTGCCAGGCACGACGCCGCGTCCCAGCCGCTGCCGCCGGCGATCACCAGCGGGCGCTGCGCGGCCAGCAGCCGCTCGCGCAGTTCGCCCAGTGCCGCCGGAGTCGGCCAGCACTGCGCTGCGCGCACCCGCGGCAGCACCGCAGCGCTCAGTCATCGTGGTCAGCATGTCTTCGGGCAGCACCAGCACGACCGGACCGGGCCGGCCCTGCAAGGCGGTGTGGAAGGCGCGCGCCACATATTCGGGCAGGCGATCGGCGTCGTGCACCTCGCCGACCCACTTGGCCATGCCAAGCGTGCCGGGGCCGAACATCTGCCGGTAGTCGACCTCCTGGAAGGCCTCGCGGTCGCGCTGGTCGCTGGCCACCTGGCCGACGAACAGCACCATCGGCGTGCTGTCCTGGAAGGCAGTGTGCAGCGCGATGCTCGCATTGGTGGCGCCCGGACCGCGGGTCACGAAACACACGCCCGGGCAACGGGCCGAGCTTGCCCTGGGCCTCGGCCATGAATGCCGGCGCCGCCTTCCTGGCGACAGGCGATGAAGCGGATGCGATCGCGGTGCGCGTGAAAGCCGTCGAGCACCGCCAGGTAGCTTTCGCCAGGAACGCCGAAGCAGGTCTCGATGCCCTGCTCGATCAGCGCCTCGACGAGCAGGTGCCCGGCAAGCCGGGCCTCTGGACGGGCTGATTCGGCAGCAACGGGGACGGACGATTCTTCGGACGCGGCTCGGTTCATGCCGCCACTTTAACTGCGACGCCAGCCGGGACGCGCCGGCGCGCCACGCCCTGTCCGACCAGCGTGGCCGACAGCACGCCCATCGCGAGCGCCAGGGCCGCGCCGAAGAACACCAGCGACGGGCTGCCGCGGTCCAGCAACGCGCCGAAGACCGGGGCGCCGATCGCGAAACCGAGGTCGAGGCCTGAATACACCGTGCCATAGACGCGGCCGGTCGCGCCCGGCGGCGAAGCGCGCTTGATCAGCATGTCGCGCGATGGTCCGGCCAGTCCGACGCCAAACCCGGCGAGCGCAGCGACCGCGGCCGAAGCCACGCCCGGCAGCCAGCCGCTGCCGGCCAGGCACAGCGCGCCGGCCGCTGCGAGCAGCGCGGCGCCGATCACCCGCTCGAGCCGCTCGCTGCGGGCGACCAGGAAGCCGCCAGCAATCATGCCGGCTGCGCCACTGAGCATGAAGCCGGTGATCACCAGCGCGGCCAGCGTCACCGACAGCCCGTGCATGCGCTGCAATGCCGGGCCGGCGAAGCCCTGCATGGCAGCGATCGCACAGGTCGACCAGAAGAAGAACGAGAAGCACAACCAGACCGACGGCAGGCGCAGGAAGGCGAGCGGATGCTCGGCAGCGGGTGCCACGCTGCCCGGCGCCTGGTGCGCCCAGTGGCCAAGGCGGTCGTCGATGGCCTCGCGCTGCCACACCAGCACCAGCAGCACGCCGAGCGCGCAGCAGCGCGGCCGCCGCCACCGCGATCCGCCACGAACCGGTGGCCGCGGTGATCCCGGTCAGGAAGACCGGCGCGGCGGCCCAACCCAGGTTGCCGCTGATGCCGTGGACCGAGAAGGCATGGCCCAGGCGAGGCTGCGAGACGCGCTTGTTGAGGATCGTGAAGTCGGCCGGATGGAACGGCGCATTGCCGAGTCCGGCCAGCACCGCGGCCAGCACCAGACCGGCATAGCTCTGCGGCGCTGGCCGCTGCCAGCGCCGACAGCACGAAGCAGCCGAGCGCAGCGAACAGCACCGGCCGCGCGCCGACGCGGTCGACCAGGAAGCCCGAACTCGCCTGGCCGATCCCGGACACGACGAAGAAGCTGCTCACCAGCAGGCCGAGCTCGGCATAGCTGAATCCGAAGTCCCGGATGAACAGCGGGAACAGCGGCGGCAGCAGCATGTGAAAGAAATGCGAGGTGGCGTGCGCGCTGCCGATCAGGCCGATCGTGCGGGCGTCCTGGCGCAGTGTTCGCACGGCGGCGGCGGGGTTGGATTCGGCGTGACTCATGGCAGATCGGGAGCGGGTGGGGCCGGATCGAACTGTAGGTCTGGCACTGGCGGCGAAGTGGCGATAGCATGTCAATTACTATCGCGAACATGCCAAGCCCCTGGTCTGTACCGGCCCCGGCTCGAACGCCCAGCGCGCGCGCACGCAGCGGGCCGCGTGCCAGCGTGCCGCCGGTCGATCCAGTGCGCTATGCGCCGACGGCGCAGCGTCCGCTGCGGGCCAAGCTGCGCCACCTGGCAGCCGATACCGACATCCAGCCGCACAGCCATCCGTGGGCGCAGATCGCGATCTCCGAGACCGGCGTGCTGCGCACCACCGCCGGCAGCAGCACCTACCTGGTTCCGCCGTCGCGCGCGCTGTGGATTCCTCCGGGTGTCGAGCATGTGGTGCAGGTGGTCGAGGCGGCCGACATCCGCACGCTCTACCTGCACCAGCCGCCCGGCCGGCTCGGTCCGGATGTGGCCGGCGAGCAGCAGCCGGCCTGGCAGCAGTGCCGGGTGCTCGAGCTGTCGAACCTGCTGCGCGAGCTGGTGCAGCAGCTGCCGGTCGGCAGCGAACCCGGGCCGCCGACGCCGCGCGAACAGCATGTGTCGGCGCTCATCCTGGACGAACTGCGGCGCGCGCGGCCAGTGCGCATCGGCATCGACCTGCCGGCCGACAAGCGGCTGCGCAGCCTGTGCAGCGCCGTGCTCGACGATCCGGCGCGCCACGAGACCCTCGAGCAATGGGCGGCCGAGACCGGCGCCAGCGCGCGCACGGTGGCGCGTCTCTTTCGCAGCGAGCTCGGCACCACCTATGTGCAATGGCGCCAGCAGGTGCTGCTGGCCAAGGCCCTGACGCTCGCGGCACGCGGACGCCCGATCGGCGTCATCGCCGCGGAACTCGGCTATGCGAGCGCGAGCGCTTTCTCGGCCATGGTCACGCGCACCGTCGGGCTGCCGCCGGCGCGCTTCTTCGGCCAGTCGCAGTAGCCGCGTGCCGCCCCGGCCCTCGGCTACGATCGCCGGCCATCCCGAACCCCTGTCGTGCAGAGTACAGCCATGAGCCAAGTCATCTTCGACTACACCAAGCAGGACGCCAGCGGCGCGAGTTGCACTGCGCATGCCTGGGCCAAGGCGCCGGCCCCGCTCACCCCGCTGCAGCGCGACGTGCACAAGGCGCGCGCCAAGGCGCTGCTGCAGCAGCACCAGGCGGTGCTCGTTGCCCACTACTACGTCGACGGAGACCTGCAGGATCTCGCGCTCGAGACCGGCGGCTGCGTCGCCGACTCGCTCGAGATGGCGCGCTTCGGGCGCGACCATCCGGCCCGCACCCTGGTCGTCGCCGGCGTGCGCTTCATGGGCGAATCGGCCAAGATCCTGAGCCCCGAGAAGCGCGTGCTGATGCCCGATCTGGATGCCACCTGCTCGCTCGACCTCGGCTGTCCGCCGGATGAATTCGCGGCCTTTTGCGACGCGCATCCCGATCGCGAGGTCGTCGTCTATGCCAACACCAGCGCGGCCGTCAAGGCGCGCGCCGACTGGATGGTGACGAGCTCGTGCGCGCTGGCGATCGTCGGCCACCTCCATCAGCAGGGCAGGAAGATCCTGTGGGCACCGGATCGCCACCTGGGCCGCTACATCCAGCAGGCGACCGGTGCCGACATGCTGATGTGGAACGGCGCGTGCATCGTGCACGACGAATTCAAGGGGCTCGAACTCGGGCTGCTGAAGGAACGCGCATCCGAATGCCAAGGTGCTGGTGCACCCGGAATCTCCGGAAAGCGTGGTCCGGCTCGCCGACGTGGTCGGTTCGACGACCCAGTTGCTCGATGCGGTGCGATTCGTCGACGCCCCGGAGTTCATCGTCGCGACCGACAACGGACTGATGCACCGCATGCGCCAGCTGGCGCCGAACAAGATGCTGATCGAGGCGCCGACCGCCGGCGACAGCGCCACCTGCAAGAGCTGCGCCCACTGCCCGTGGATGGCCATGAATGCGCTGCAGGGAGTGGTCGACTGCCTGGAGACGGGAAGCGGCGAGATCCAGGTCGACGAAGCCATCCGCCGCCAGGCGCTCGGCTGCATCGACCGCATGCTCGATTTCGTCGCGGCCAACCCGTCGGCCACCAAGGCGCCCGGGCTGGTGCCACGCATCGGCGCCGCCTGAGTCGGCCGTCGGGCCTGAAGGCCGGCGACCCCATGCACCAGTCGGGCAGGAGCCGGGCAGGAGCGCCTTCAGGCGCGATCCCATGCCGCCCGGCAGCCGACCGACTGCCCACTGTCCCGGCATGCCTCGGCTGCATCGAGTCTCTCAACGAACACATCCCAAGTGCTTGATTCAGCTCGAGTTTTTTGCTGCCAAACCAACAACGAGCGTGCCACGCGGCGCCGTGCGGGTCGATCGTGACGCGAATGGAAGGCGCCGAGGAGTGGAGCATCGCCGGCCGTGCGAAGCGCCTCGTGAACTGACTTGTCGCGTTTGTCCGAGTCCAGAGAGCGCGGCGAACGAAGACGAGTTACGCGACGGGCCGGCGATGCGAGCACCGCAGGGCAGCGCGAACGAAGTGAGGGCCGCCTTCGTTGAGCGGCACGGGCGGCCCGCACGGTGCCGCGCCGCTACGCCGGTTGCATGCCCAGGCTGCATCGCGCCTGAAGGCGCTCCTACAAACGAAGCGCCCGCCGCCAGTTCGATCAAAACGATGTGCGGCGGCCGCCGCTTGGATCGCTGAAGGCCCTCCTGCCAGGCTCCATCGGGCCTGAAGGCCCTCCTGCCGAACAGTCCGCTACAACTCCTTCGTGTCGCGCCGTGGCAGCGCGTCGAGCAGTGGACCGATGATCTCCATCGGCACCGGGAAGACGATGGTCGAATTCTTGTCGGCGCCGATCGCGGTCAGCGTCTCGAGGTAGCGCAGCTGGATCGCCTGCGGTTCGCGCGACAGGATGCGCGCCGCCTGGGCGAGCTTTTCCGAGGCCTGCAGTTCGCCTTCGGCATGGATCACCTTGGCCCGCCGCTCGCGCTCGGCTTCGGCCTGGCGCGCGATCGCACGGATCATGCTTTCGTTGAGGTCGATGTGCTTGATCTCGACATTCGTCACCTTGATGCCCCAGGCATCGGTCTGACCATCGAGGATCTTCTGCAGGTCCATGTTGAGCCGCTCGCGCTCCGACAGCATCTCGTCCAGGCTGTGCTTGCCGAGCACCGCGCGCAGCGTGGTCTGCGCCAGCTGACTGGTCGCGGTCAGGAAGTCTTCCACCTGGATCACCGCCAGCTGCGGGTCGACGACCCGGAAGTACAGCACCGCATTGACCTTCAGCGTCACGTTGTCGCTCGAGATCACGTCCTGGCTCGGCACGTCCATCGTGACGATGCGCAGATCGACCCGCACCATCTGCTGGATGCCGGGGATGACGATCACCAGCCCGGGCCCCTTGACCTTCCAGAAGCGTCCGAGCTGGAAGACGACGCCGCGCTGGTACTCGCGCAGGATGCGCAGCGAGCCGACCAGCAGCAGGAGCAGCAGCGCGAGACTGGCGGTGAGAACGATCATCGAAGAACTCCTGGTGGGTTGCGGCCGCCTGGACTGCCGACCGGGCTGACATCGAGCATCAGCCCATCGACCCGGTCGATGCGCACACGCTGACCGGGCTCGAGCGGGCCGGCCGACCGCACCTTCCAGCGCTCGCCGTCGACCAGCACCCAGCCGGCGCCTGCGACGTCCGATTCGATCACCTCGCCGAGCGTGCCGATCATGTGCGGTGCTCCGCTGACGACCGGCCGCCGGCGCGCCCTGGCCGCCATGCCGGCGATGCCGATCACGATGGCCGCCGACCCGAGTGTCAGCGCCGCGATCAGCGAGGTCGGGATGGCGAAGCCGGGCACCGCCTCGTCGTACAGCATCACGGCGCCAAAGGCGAAGGCGGCGATGCCGCCGAGGCCGAGTACCCCGTAACTGGGCACGAATGCCTCGGCGACGAAGAAGGCGACGCCGAGCAGCATCAAGGCCAGCCCGGCATGGTCGATCGGCAGCATCTGCATGCCCCACAGCGCCAGCACCAGACAGACCGCGCCGATCACGCCCGGTGCGACGAACCCCGGGCTCATGAATTCGAACAGCAGACCGTAGATGCCGATCATCATCAGGATCAGCACCAGGCTGGGATCGCTGACCACGCCGAGCAACCGGCCCCGCCAGTCGGGCTCGACGCGAACCAGCGGCGCATCGGCGGTCGAGAGGCGGCTCGTCCGGCCGCCGGCGGTCTCCAGCGTGCGGCCGTCGAGCCGGCGCAGCAGGTCGGGCAGGTCGGCGGCGACCAGGTCGATCACATCGCGGGCAAGCGCTTCGTCCGAACCAAGGCTGACCGACTCGCGCACCGCCCGCACCGCCCAGTCGGCATTGCGTCCGCGCAGTCTGGCCAGTCCGGCGATGTAGGCGGCGGCATCGTTGATGCGCTTGGCGCTGCCCGGATCGGAGGGCGCCGCCCGGGCTCCCGACGCCGCGCTGCCTGGCGCTTCGGACGAGCCCGGTGGCGGCCCGAAGCCGGGCATGCCGATCACGACCGGCGTGGCGGCGCCCAGGTTGGTCGCCGGGGCCATCGCGGCCAGGTGGGATGCATAGAGGATGTAGGTCCCCGCGCTCGCCGCGCGCGCACCCCGTGGCGAGACGAACGATGCGACCGGCACCGGCGATGCCAGGATGGCCTTGATGATGTCGCGCATCGCCGGATCCAGACCGCCGGGCGTGTCCATCTGCAGGACCACCAGCTGCGCCTGCTCGTCGGCTGCGCGTTCGATCGTCCGGACCACGTGAGCGGCCACCCCGGGCCCGATCGCGCCGTCGATGCGCACCAGGAACACCGGCGCGGTACCTGCTTCGGGGCGCACGTCAACGGCTGCGGCACCGAGTGCCAGGACAGCCGACAGCGCCGCCAGCATCAGGTGGCGGATCAGGCAGGGACCGCGCAAGGTTCTGCTCCACTGACCTGCAGGGCGCGGCAGACGGCAGCCGCAACCCAGGCCGGCTTCATCCTAGCGCGCTTGCAGCGCCTTGGCCAATCGCGGCGGCCCTCTGGCGGAGTCGACCGGCTTCACGGATCAGGCGGCCTCGCGCTGCGCGCTGGCGCTCAGCAGACCGCAGACGGCCTGCGTGACCTGGTCCGTGGTCGCGGTGCCGCCGAGGTCTCGGGTATGCAGCGCCGGATTCGCGGTGACCTGCTCGATGGCGCTCATGACCTGCCTGGCGGCATCGAACTCGCCGAGGTGTTCCAGCAGCATCACCACCGACCAGAAGGTGCCGACCGGATTGGCCAGGCCCTTGCCCATGATGTCGAAGGCCGAACCGTGGATCGGCTCGAACATCGACGGATAGCGTCGCTCGGGATCGATGTTGCCGGTGGGTGCGATGCCCAGGCTGCCAGCCAGCGCCGCGGCCAGGTCGCTCAGGATGTCGGCGTGCAGGTTGGTCGCGACGATCGTGTCGAGCGAGGCCGGACGGTTGATCATGCGGGCGGTCGACGCATCGACCAGTTCCTTGTCCCAGGTGACGTCCGGGAACTCGTTTGAAATCTGCAGCGCGATCTCGTCCCACATCACCATCGCGTGGCGCTGCGCGTTGCTCTTGGTGATGACGGTCAGCAGCTTGCGCGGCCGCGACTGCGCCAGTCTGAACGCGAAGCGCATGATGCGCTCGACACCGGCGCGCGTCATCATGCTGACATCGGTGGCCGCCTCGATCGGGTGGCCCTGGTGGACGCGACCACCGACGCCGGAATATTCGCCTTCGGAGTTCTCGCGAACGATGACCCAGTTCAGGTCGTTCGGGCCGCAACGCTTCAGCGGGCCGTCGATGCCGGGCAGGATCCGCGTCGGGCGAACGTTGGCATATTGATCCAGACCCTGACAGATCTTCAGCCGCAGACCCCACAGCGTGATGTGGTCGGGGATGTCGGGGTCGCCGGCCGAGCCGAACAGGATCGCGTCCTTGCGGCGGATCGAGTCGAGGCCGTCCTCGGGCATCATCACGCCGTGGCGACGGTAGTAGTCACCGCCCCAGTCGAAATTCTCGAACTCGAACCGCAAGGCATTGCCCGCGGCGGCGAGCGCCTCCAGCAACTGCTGGCCGGCGGGAACGACCTCCTTGCCAATGCCGTCACCGGGAATGGTGGCGATGGAATAGGTCTTCATGGGGCTTCTCCATTCATGAGGTCGAGCGGTGACGTGACGGTATGAGATCGACGGCCCAGCGGATCGCAGCCCGCGGCGCCCCACGGTTTGCAGCAACTTCGCCGAGAGTCCGCGCTGGTGCGCGCGGTTCAGCGCGCCGCCGGCTCCGCGCCCTGCTGCAGCGCCAGAGTCGCCTGCGCGACGGACTCGCGATGGTAGTCGTCCGGCAGTGAGGCAGCGACGCGCTGCGACAGCGCCTCGGCCTCCTTCAGCAGCGACACCACCAGACGCCTCCCATGCCCGGCGCTCAGCCCGGGCGCAGCACCGAAGGCCGCCGGATCGAACGGCAGGCCCACGCCGAGCTTGGGCAGATGGCGCCCGATCGACATCATCGGCCCGAGCATCTGCTGCAGCGCCAGCCCGCGAGCCAACTGGTCTCCGAAGCGGAAGTACTGCTCCAGCAGCAGCAGCGCACTCCAGTAATGCAGGTTGCCCAGCCAGGCGATGGCACGTACCGAGGGGCTTTCGATCTGGTGTTCGTGGCCGAGGTAGGCGGTCGGATTGGACGACAGTTCGTAGGACGGGTAGGCCGGATCCGAGGGCGCGAGCTGCCAGGCGTCGGATCGCTCGCCGAAGGCGGGATGCGTCGCGAGCAGAACGTCGCGGAAGAACCGGAAGTGGTCGACCTCACCCTCGGTCTTGATCGCCTCCAGCTTGGCGAGCCAGCGCTGCACATCGGGCAGGCCGGTGTCGCGGCCGGCTTCGGGCAGCAGTTCGATGATCTCGGCATACAGGCTGCCGACATGGTTGGGCCGCCGCTTCGGGCCGATCGAACGCAGCACCGCCGCGGCCAGCGCAGCGTCGGCCGCCTGGCCGCGCGCGTCGAACAATCCGACCGGCGCCTCGGTGTAGACATACTTGGCGAGGCTCTTCAGGGTCAGCGGTTCGAGGTTGAACTCGAAGGGGTAGATGTCCGGCTCGAACGGAAACTCGAGCGGGGCCAGGTGCGGTGCGCCGCCGAGCGCCACCAGCAGCCGGTTGACGTCGCCGAGGTGCTGCATCTCCTGCACGGCGACGCCCATCAGATCGGTCGATCCGGGCGCACCGCTGCCAGCCAGCGCGGCATACGCCGGCTTCAGCGAGAACGCCGCATACAGGTACTGCAGCATCAGTGCGTGCTCGACCTCGCACGCCTCACGCAACAGCCGGATCAATTCGAGCAGCGGGGTATCGAACTGGCGAACCACATGGGCCTCGCGTGGCCGCGCCAGCGCCGAACCGGCATCGGCCTGCGCGCTGCCGAGGCCGAGCAGCCCCGGCAAGACCAGTCCGCTGCCGGCAACGGAGCGAAGAAAACTGCGCCGCCGGGCGGCGTCGGCAACGTGAAGGTCGATCACACGCACACGGGCACGTCGCACTCGGGGTTCGGTGAACATGGGTCGCTCCTTTCGTTTCACGATGGCCGACGATGCCGCGGCTGGCCGGACGTCCGGCGCGCCGACGGCACACTCAGCGGGCCCGGCGCGCAGCGCCGATTCAGACCGGTGACTTCCTCGGACCCTTCATGCCGCCGAACTTCCAGATGTCCTCGGCGATGGCGAGTCCGAGCGGCACGCCGCCGACGTTGTGCGTCAGGTCGGGCTCACCCTGCGCATCCAGCGCAAAGGCGTCGAACGACCAGTGCACGCCGAGCCAGACGCGCGAGAAGCCGTTCTCCACGATCATCTGCCAGAGCCCACCATCGAACTTGCGCTCGTGACGCGGCCGCACGATGCCCCGGTTGTCGCGACTCATGCCATTCAGTTCGTCGGACACAAGGCTGCCGGGAAACAGATCGTCATTCGAGCGGTTGCCGAGCAGGTTGACACCGGCCTTGTCCTTGAAGAACAGGCGCGCCACATGCAAGGCAGCGGCACCGAAGGTTGCATGCCCTGAGGGATAGGCGGGAAACGGCGGCGTGAAGTTGCTGGCGGTGCTGTTCGTAGCCGGCGCTCCGAGCGGCAGCCACAGCGGGTCGCAAGCTTCGTCGATGTCACTGCTCGGTGTCGGCGCCACCGGACCCATCGAGGCGTCGTGCTCGCGCAGTCCGACCACCGGCCGCCAGAAGTCGTAGCGGTACTTCTGCTCCCAGGCGAGCACACCGGCATCGCCCATCGCGGCATTGACCAGCGCGAACAGGCGCGCGTTGTCGTCGACGCCGTTGTTCTGCTCGATCGCCACGCGCCGGACGATCTGGTTGAACAGACGCGGCGGCGTGCCGAGTTCACGCACACCGTCGTAGGCCCAGAACAGACCGACCAGCGTTTCATCGACCGTGCGCCGGTCGAAGCCTGCAGGCAGCGTGCCCATCAGCTCCGGCGCGATGCCCTTGCCGCGCACCTGGCGCAGCGCGTCGAGGTACGCCGGCTGGTTGGTGGCCGGCGGCGCATTCAGTTCATGCCGGTCCTTCACCGCGAAGCAGCGCGAGTCGCGTCCATAGTGAGGCGCATGAAAGCCTTGCCCCGGGTTCTGCGGGTCGGGACGGTGGTGCGGCTTGCCCATCGACGCCGAGTACTGCAGGTCCGAAGCGTCCGGGTCGTCCTTGCGGTCGTCCAGATGCGCACGCGCGACCCGCAGGCCGAAGTCGTGCCCTTCCGTGATGCCCGCGCCGATGAGCCCGGCACCGAGCAGCCTGGCTTCGAAGAACGCCCGCTGGCGCGGGTACAGCGCACACAGCACGGTGTGCGCGGCGGCGGCAACGGCGGCTGCCGGGTTGGCATTCGCCGGGCTCGCCGGAACAGCCAGGTAGCGCGGCAGGATGGCCGGGTTGTTCACTGCGCCGGCATGCGCGTCGTACATCGCCAGGTGAACGATGGCGAGCGCGCGCGAACTCAGCGTCGGACCGCCCTGCTCGGGCTGCGGACCGCTTGCGTTCGACGGAACAAACGTGAAGTCGACTCGGTTCGCTTCGAGCGCAACTTCGTTCCAGTACAGAATGTGGTCGTCCATGACGCCTCCGATGATGTTGCCGATGCACCGCGACGCGAGGTGCGCCGGGCTGCCTTATCGAGCCGGTGTGCGGCATCGATGGGCGCGATCGTGGAGGCACGGGGCGGACGATGCATCCTCACCCGATGGGACCGATGCAGACCAGGACTTCGACGACGAGGCCGGCACCGAGGTGGCGTTGGATGCGGGACGTCATTATTCACGTCGGCATGTCACTGCTGCGCACGACGGCCAGCGAACAGCATGAACGGCATACCGGACTGCATCTGCACTCTCCGACAGCCTGGATCTCTCCCACCGAGACGGTGTCATCGAGTCTGCGCAATCGTGGCGGCCGAGAGACGTCACGCCCGAGTGAAGCCGTGTATCTGCCAGAGAATGCCGGCGCACGCGTCGCATGGCGGTAGCGCATGCCAATCGCCGCAGCCACGTCGCCGATGACCCCGCGGTCAGGCCGGGCCACGGTCTTCTCGATGGGCATGGCGGTCGAATCGACAGGTCCGCGACCGTTCACAGGTCGCACACAGCCTTGGCCATCGCCTGGATCTCGGATCCTGGGGTCTGGCGGTAGAGCGCCAGCAACGGACAGCGGCGAAGCACCGCGCCCCGCTTCCTCAGCAGCCGGATCAGCCCGGCAGACCCGCCTCGTCGAAGCCGAGTCACCAATGAAAAAGGCCCCTTGCGGGGCCTTGTTCAAGCGTCTCTTGGCGGAGCCGGAGGGATTCGAACCCTCGAAGCAGGTTTTGCCCGCTTACTCCCTTAGCAGGGGAGCACCTTCGGCCACTCGGTCACAGCTCCAGCACAGCCCGCATTCTAACCCGATGCGCAGCGGCTCTCCGGCAGCGGTTCAGCGCTGCGTTCTGCTCGAGATCGAAGGCCTTGTGCAGCGCGCGCACCGCGAGTTCCATGTACTTCTCGTCGATCACGACGCTGGTCTTGATCTCGCTGGTGGTGATCATCTGGATGTTGATGCCTTCGTCGGCAAGGACGCGGAACATCTTGCTCGCCACGCCGACGTGCGAGCGCATGCCGATGCCGACGATGCTGACCTTGCAGATCTTCGGCGTCGCCCGTGACAGCTCGGCCGCGCCGGTGGTCGGCAGCACCTCGGTCTTCAGCAGGTCGAGCGTGCGCTGGTAGTCGTTGCGGTGGACGGTGAACGAGAAGTCGGTGCGGCCGTCGTGCGAGACGTTCTGGATGATCACGTCGACGTCGATGTTGGCGTCGGCCACCGGCCCGAGGATGTGGAAGGCGATGCCCGGCTTGTCCGGCACGCCGAGCAGGCTGATCTTGGCTTCGTCGCGGTTGAAGGCGATGCCCGAAACGACGGCTTGTTCCATTTTTTCATCTTCCTCGAATGTGATCAGCGTGCCCGACGTGGCCTCTTCCTCGATGGCGATGTCCCACGGCGTGAAGCTCGACAACACGCGCAGCGGCACGCGGTACTTGCCGGCGAATTCGACCGAGCGGATCTGCAGCACCTTCGAGCCGAGGCTTGCCATCTCGAGCATCTCCTCGAAGCTGATCGTGTGCAGCCGGCGCGCCTCGGGGACGATGCGCGGATCGGTGGTGTAGACGCCGTCGACGTCGGTGTAGATCAGGCACTCGGCGGCCTGCATCGCCGCCGCCACCGCCACCGCCGAGGTATCCGACCCGCCGCGTCCGAGCGTCGTGATGTGGCCGTCGCCGTCGACGCCCTGGAAGCCGGTGATCACGACCACCTTGCCGGCGGCCAGATCGGCGCGCACGCGCGCATCGTCGATGCTGCTCGATGCGCGCCTTGGTGTAGGCGCTGTCGGTGCGGATCGGCACCTGCCAGCCGGCGTAGCTGACGGCCTGCATGCCCTCGGCCTGCAGCGCGATCGCCAGCAGGCCGACCGAGACCTGCTCGCCGGTCGACGCGATCATGTCGAGCTCGCGCTGCAGCGCGCTCGTGACGCCCGCCGGCGACAGTTCCTTGGCCAGCCCGAGCAGGCGGTTGGTCTCGCCGCTCATTGCCGACGGGACGACGATCATCTGGTGGCCGGCGCGGGCCCATTTGGCGACCCGCTTGGCGACATTGCGGATGCGCTCGGTCGACCCCATCGAGGTGCCGCCGTACTTGTGAACGATGAGTGCCATGGTGCAGGTCGAGGACAGGACCGCCTGCACCGGAACGGCCGCCGGCATGCGGGCAAAGCCAGCGATTCTAGCGAGCGCCGGCGCGGCCTCGTGCTGGCTGCGTCAGACGTCCGCCGGCGCGGCCGGCCGCCAGTCGCAGCCGCACCAGGTCGCGGCCGCTCGGCCACGGCATGCCCGCGCGTCGATGCCGAGGCCGGCGACGAAGATCAGCTCGCCGCCGCTGTAGAGCAGCGCCCCGCTCGCGCGACCAGGCCGGCACACCGGCAGCCTGGAACTGCTTCTTCAGGCTGCGTGGCGGACGCCGCGGTCCGGCCTGGAACTGCTCGGCACCGCTGCGCTGGCGCAGTTCGATCTGCGCCAGCCGGGCGAGCGGAATGCCGTCGCGTGACCACCGGTTCGACCCGCAATGTCGCCTGCCAGCCGGGCAGCGGATAGCATCCCGGCGCAGTCGATGCGCAGCGAGGTCTCGCGGTCCAACCGCACCCGCACCCCGATGCAGCCGCATTGACCGGGCAGCGCAGCGACAGCCGGCCGGCGTGTGCAGTCGATGCGGCCGTGTCACCCCACTCCCAGCTGCGCCCGCCGCGCGCTCCGGTCGCGCGCTGGGCGGTCAGTTCGACCATCAGGCGCTCGACCAGCGCCGCCGGTGCCGGTCGGCCACGCGGCGCGATGCAGCCAGGCACGCAGTGCATTGCGGCGCGCGCCGGCGACAGCGCGTGCCATCGGCGAACAGCAACTCGCCCGCCGCGCCGGTCGCATGCAGCCAGATCGATCGCGGCCAGTTCGGCCAGGCATTGCGCGGCGTCGGCGGCATGCGCCGCGGCGTCGGCGAGCACCTGCTCGGCCTGCGGGAAGGCCGCCAGCAACGCCGGCCAGACCTGCGTCCGCAGGCGGCTGCGCGCATGGCGCGGATCGGTGTTGCTCGGATCGTCGACATGACCCAGCCGGTGCCGCACCAGGTAGGCGTCGATCGCTTCGCGCGGCTGGCGCAGCCAGGGTCGCAGCCAGTGCACCGCATCGCGCGCGACGGCCGCCGGCATCGCCGCCAGCCCGGCCACGCCGGCGCCGCGCAGCGCCTGCAGCAGGAAGGTCTCGGCCTGGTCGCGCCGATGGTGCGCGAGCAGCACCGTGTCGCAACCGGCAGCCAGTGCCATCCGGCGCAGTGCGGCATAGCGCACCCGCCGTGCCCAGGCCTCGATGCTGTCGCCGGCGCGCCGGACGCTCGCGTGATCCGTCTCGCACACCAGGCGCAGCGGCGCGCCGCGCCGCGCCCAGTCCGCACAGCGCCGGCGCGATCCGGCGCTGCCATTCGTCGGCCTGCGGCAGCAGGCCATGGTTGACGTGCAGCGCGACGACCTCGAGGCCGAGTGGTGCGGCGTGGCGCAGCGTGCAGTGCAGCAGCGCGGTCGAATCGCGCCCGCCGCTGTAGGCGACCGCGATCATGCGGGCGCGCTTCGTCTCGCTGCCCGCCACGCCACCCTCGCGGATCTGCAGCCGGCGCGTGCCGCATCGGCCGCACGCGTGCCGGCTTCAGCGCTCGGTCGTGTCGGTGAAGCGGCCGTAGGCCTGCAGTCGCTCGTAGCGACGCTGCAGCAGTTCCTTCGGCTTCAGGTCGCCGACCTGGCGCAGCGCATCGGCGAGTGCGCGCTTCAGATAGGCCGCCATCTGCTTCGGATCGCGGTGCGCGCCGCCGACCGGCTCGTTGACGATCTTGTCGACGAGGCCGAGTGCCTTCAGGCGGTGCGCCGTGATGCCCAGCGCCTCGGCGGCCTCGGAAGCGCGCTCGGCGGATTTCCACAGGATCGATGCGCAGCCTTCGGGCGAGATCACCGAATAGACCGCGTACTGCAGGATCAGCGTCTGGTCGCCGACGCCGATCGCGAGTGCGCCGCCGGAGCCGCCCTCGCCGATGATGGTGCAGATGATCGGCACCTCGAGCTGCGCCATCTCGAAGATGTTGCGGCCGATCGCTTCGGACTGGCCGCGCTCCTCGGCGCCGATGCCGGGATAGGCGCCCGGCGTGTCGACGAAGGTGAAGACCGGCAGGCCGAACTTCTCGGCCAGCTTCATCAGGCGCAACGCCTTGCGGTAGCCCTCGGGCCGCGACATGCCGAAATTGCGCAGCCCGCGCTCCTTGGTATCGCGACCCTTCTGGTGTCCGATGACGACGCAGGCCTGGCCGTTGAAGCGCGCCATGCCGCCGATGATCGACTGGTCGTCGGCGAAATGACGATCGCCGTGCAGTTCCTGGAAATCGGTGAACGCCTCGTTGACGTAGTCGAGCGTATAGGGCCGCTGCGGATGGCGCGCGATCTGCGTCACCTGCCAGGGTGACAGCTTGGCATAGACGTCCTTGGTCAGCTGCAGGCTCTTCTTGCTGAGCCGGTCGATCTCTTCGGAGATGTCGACCGCCGATTCGTTCTGGACGTAGCGCAGTTCCTCGATCTTGGTTTCGAGTTCGGCCACGCCTTGCTCGAAGTCGAGGAAATGTCGTTTGCTCATGGGTGGAATCCTTGCATCGGCATGCGCACGGCCGGGCCGTCGCAGGCGTCAATAGTCTACCGGCAGCGGATCGAGGCTGCGCCAGATGTACCAGGTGGCAACCGAACGAAACGGCGCCCAGGCCTCGCCGACCTCGCGCGCTTCGGCTCGCGACACCGGCTCGCCGCTGAAATAGCTGATGCTGATGCCCTTGATCAGGCCGACATCGTCGAGCGGCATCACGTTCGGCCGCATCAGGTGGAAGATCAGGAACATCTCGGCGGTCCAGCGGCCGATGCCGCGGATCGCGACCAGCTCGTCGACGATCGCGTCGTCGTCCATCTGCGTCCAGTCGGCCACATGGACCGCGCCACCGTCGAAATGGCGCGCCAGATCGGTCAGGTATTCGACCTTGCGCGCCGACAGGCCGGCGCCGCGCATCGCGAGCGGATCGAGCGCCAGGATTGCGGCCGGATCGATGCGTCGCCGGATCCCCGGGCGTCAGCGCGACGAAGCGGTTCCAGACCGACTGCGCCGCCTTGACCGAGATCTGCTGCCCGACGATCGACCGGGCAAGCGTGGTGAAGGCATCGCCGCGCGACTGCAGCCGCGCCTCGCTGTACCTCGGGATCAGCTTGCGCATCACCCGGTCGCGCTCGCGACAGGTGCTTGCAGGCCTCGTCCCAGTAGGCCGGCGTCCCCGCGGCCGGGCGGCTCGGCCGCCACGCCGTTCAAGCCTTGACCCATTGCGTGCCTTGCGCCGAATCCTGCAGCTCGATGCCCTGCTCGAGCAGCTCGCGTCGGATCGCATCGGCGCGCGCGAAATCGCGCGCCTGCTTGGCTGCAGCACGCTCGGCGATGCGCTGCTCGATCTGGGCCTCGTCGAGGCCGCTGCCGGTCTGCAGAAAGTCGCGCGGCGGCTGCTGCAGCAGGCCGAGCGTGGCGCCGAGTGCCTTGAGCAGCCGGCGCTGCGCGACGAACGGCTGCGGTTGACCTCGCCGGCGAGCTCGAACAGCTGCGCCACCGCCACCGGCGTGTTGAAGTCGTCGTTCATCGCGGCGCGGAAGGCCGCCGCCTGCGGCTGCTCCCAGTCGAGCGGCGCATCGTCGGCGTCGACGCTCGCAAGCGCGGTGTACAGGCGGCGCAAGCGCACTGCGCGCATCGTCGAGGTTCGCGTCGCTGAAATTGAAGGCACTGCGGTAGTGCGTGCGCAGCATGAAATAGCGCAGCGTCTCGCCGTCGTAGCGCTGCAGCACGTCGCGGATGGTGAAGAAGTTGCCGAGCGACTTCGACATCTTCTCGTTGTCGACGTTCAGGAAGCCGTTGTGCAGCCAGTAGTTGACGAAGCGTCTCGCCGTTGGCGCCCTCGCTCTGCGCAATCTCGTTCTCGTGGTGCGGAAACTGCAGGTCCATGCCGCCGCCGTGGATGTCGAAATGACGACCGAGCAGTTCGCAGCTCATCGCCGAGCATTCGATGTGCCAGCCCGGCCGACCCTTGCCATAGACACTGTCCCACTTCGCATCCTCGGGTTCGCCTGCCTTGGCCGCCTTCCACAACACGAAATCGAGCGGATCGTCCTTGCCCTCGAGCACCGCCACCCGTTCGCCGGCGCGCAGCTGGTCGATCGACTTGCCGGACAGCCTGCCATAGCGCGGGAACTTGCGCACGGCAAAATTGACATCGCCGCTGGTCGCTCGATAGGCCAGACCCTTGCGCTCGAGCGTCTCGATCATCGCGAGCATCTGCGGCACGTAGGCGGTGGCGCGCGGTTCGTGCGTGCGGCTCGAGCATGCCCAGCGCGGCGATGTCCTGGTGCATCGCCGCCGTCATCTCCTCGGTCAACTGACGCGATCGGGATGCCGCGCTCGAGCGCGCGCCGGATGATCTTGTCGTCGATGTCGGTGATGTTGCGCACATACGTCACGCGATAGCCGAGCTGCTGCAGCCAGCGGTAGACGATGTCGAACGCCATCAGGAAGCGCGCATGGCCGACGTGGCACAGGTCGTAGATCGTCATGCCGCACACATACATGCGGACATGATTGGGCTCGATCGGCTCGAATACCTCGAGCTGGCGGCTCAGCGTATTGAAAATGCGCAGCGTCATGTTGCCGTCGGCAGGAAGGATGGCTCGTGGAGTTCGGGCAGCACGAGACAGCAGCGAGGCTCCGCCGCACGCGAGCGCATGCGCCTCGGCCGCGCTCGCCTGCAGATCGCCTTGATCGATGGGCCGGATGATGCCCTGGCCGATGGGGCTGCACTACAATCGAACGAGTATAGCGGTGGCGCCTCGAGCGCGCTGCCACACCCTGTCATTCCGCCATTCTTCGTCCGTGCATCGATGCGTCCTTCCGGTCCGCTCGTCAACGGCTGTGCCGGCCCGGTGCGCATCGCTGCTCGTGGTCGCTGCGCTCCATGCGTCGGTCGCCGGTTGCGTCCGGCGTCGTGCCGCTCATGCGGTGCTCGAAGCAGCCTTCCACGGAGTTTGGACATGCACCGCTCGATGCGGACCCTGTTCGCCCCCGCCTGCCTCGTCGCCGCACTCGCTGGCCGCGCCGGCTGCCATCGCCCAGACCGTGATGCTCAGCACCAGCATGGGCGACATCGTGCTGCGGCTCGATGCCGGCCAAGGCGCCGAAGTCGGTCGAGAACTTCCTGCAGTACGTGAAGGCCGGGCACTACAACGGCACCGTCTTCCACCGCGTGATCCCCGGCTTCATGGTCCAGGGCGGCGGCTTCACCAACGACCTGGTCCAGAAGCCGACGCGCGCGCCGATCGAGCTCGAGAGCCGGAATGGTCTCAAGAACGAGCGTGGCACGGTCGCGATGGCGCGCACCGCGGTGCCCAACTCGGCCACCTCGCAGTTCTTCATCAACCTGAAGGACAACGAGTTCCTGAACGCGGCCAATTCGCGCGATGGCAACGGCTATGCGGTGTTCGGCCGCGTGCTGTCGGGCATGGACGTGGTCGACCGGATCGCCGAGGTGCCGACGCAGTCGCACGGGCCGCACCAGAATGTTCCGGTCAAGCCGGTGACGATCACTCGAGGCAGTGGTACAGCAGTGAGTCTCGAGTCGATGTTCAAGCCTGTCAGATCGCGGTGGCGATCGCCGGCGCGGCGCTCGCGCTCGCGGCGCTGGTCGAACCTGCCGCCGCCGGGCCTGTCCGAAGTGCAGGAGCTCGCCGGCGCCGGCCGCACCGGCGACGCGCTGCGCAAGCTCGACGCGCTGATCGCCAAGCATCCCGACGATCCGCAGCTGCGTTTCCAGAAGGGCGTGCTGCTGGTCGAGCAGAAGCGCACCGCCGAGGCGATCGCGCTGTTCGAGCGCATGAGCCGCGATTTCCCGAGCCTGCCCGAGCCGTTGAACAACCTGGCGGTGCTCTATGCCGAGCAGGGCCAGATCGAGAAGGCGCGTGCCGCGCTCGAGACCGCCGATGCGCAGTCGTCCGAGCTACAACACCGCCTACGAGAACCTGGCGTCGCTGAACGTGCGGCTGGCCAGCCGTGCCTATGCGCGCGCACTGCAGATCGACGACAGCGCCGGCGCGCCCAAGCTGTCGCTGCTGAAGTCGCTCGGCGGCAGCGCGCCGGGTGCGGTGACCGTCGCGGCGGCGGTGGCGGCGCCCGCGACCGCGCGCCGGCGCCGATCGCCGCCGCATCCTCGCCCGTCGCCGCCGGCTGCGAGCCAGCCGGCGACCGGTCGATGCCACGCCGGCGTCGGCCGCGCGCCCGGCCGACGCCGCCCGCGGCTGCCAAGCCCGCCGCCCGCCGACAACGGCGCTGCGTCCGAAGTCGGCACCGCGCGACGCCGCCGACGCCGGCAATGCGTCGCCAAGGCCAAGCCGGCCAGCGCAGGCCAAGGACGCGAAGCGCGCCGACCGACGACGCGAGCGAAATCCAGGCCGCCGTCAATGCCTGGGCTGCGGCCTGGGAGCGCAAGGACATGAACGCCTACATCGGCGCCTATGTGCCTGGCTTCAAGGGCAGCGACGGCAGCGCCGCGCGCTGGCAGGAGGGCCGACGCCAGCGCATCGTCGGCAAGTCGCGCATCTCGATCGAGCTGTCCGGCGTGACCGTCGAACTGGTCGCCGATGACACCGCCAAGGTCAGCTTCAAGCAGGATTACTCGGCCGACCAGCTCAGCGTCACCGGTCACAAGGTGCTCGAGCTGGTCAAGCGCAACGGACAGTGGTTGATCCGCAAGGAATCGGTGAGCTCTTGATGTCGATGTTCAACAATACTTCACCGGGCCTGGTCGCGCTCCGCGCCGCCTGCTCGCCGCCGTGTTCGCCGTCGGCTGTCGCCGTGCCGGCGCAGGCGGTCGATTTCGGCACGCTGCGGCTGTACACGCCGGCCGGGCCAGGCGCCGTATGCGGAGATCACGCTGTTCGACAGCACGCCGCTCGATCCGGCCGACATCCGGGCCCGCATCGCCACGCGCGACGCCTACGGCGTGGCCGGCATGCGTTACCAGCCGGCGCTCCAGCAGATCTCGATCACGCCGCAGGGGGCGCCGAACGGCCAGGTCGTGCTGCGGCTCGAGCGCCTGCCGGATTCGTCGACCACGCCCGAGATCGACCTGCTGCTGCTGGTCGGCGACCGCATGTCGCTGTCGCTCGGCGAGTACCGGGTCAACCTGACCAGTGGCAACCGCGAATTCGCGGCTGCCCCGGCGGGCGCGCGGCTGGCCGGCGGCCCGCCGCCGACGAGCAACGTCGCCACGCCGGCGCCGGTCGTCAGCGGATCGGCCACCGCGGTTGCCACCGCGCCCGCTGCCGCAGCAGCGCAGCCGCGCCAGCGCATCGCTGGCCGAGGCGCGCGCGGCGATCGACGCCTGGGCGCGCGCCTGGAGCCAGCGCAATGTCGATGCGCTACGTCGCTGCCTACACGCCCGACTTTTCCGGCCGCGGCGGACGCAGCATGTCGCGCAGCGCCTGGGTCGAGCAGCGCCGCGACCGCATCCTGTCGAAGCAGAGCATCTCGGTCGAGATCGATCGAGCCGGAACTGGTCGCGCGCGGCGACAAGGTGATCGCCACCTTCACCCAGCGCTACCGCGGCGACAGTTACTCCGAGACCAGCCGCAAGCGGCTTGAACTGGTGCGCGCCGGCAATGGCTGGCTGATCCAGCAGGAGGAAGAACTGCAGTGAGCGACGACGATCGCATCGACACCGGGCAGCCGGCGCCGATCAGCCACACCGCGCCGACCCCACGCCGCGCGCGATCGGGCTGCTGCGTCCGCGCTGGCTGCTGCTGCTCGGCGGCGTCGGCGTGCTGGCGGCCGCGGCGATCGCCTGGCAGGCCCCGCTGACGGCGATGCCGTGTCATCCGGGCGCGGCGCAGCGCTCGCTTCGGCCAATGCGGCGCCCTCGCCGGCGGCAACGCAGCCATCGGATCCGGCCGCCGCTGTCCAGGCCAACACGCGTCAGCTCGACGCGCTGGTGCCGATGCTGGCCCGCGGCGACGAGCTGCTCGCCGCGGCGTCGACGCTGCCGTCGTCGACCGATGCCCGGCTGCTGCGCATCTACGGACTGATCGCGACCTCGCAGGGGCGGCAGGCGCTCGACGAGGCGCGAACAGCTGGCCCAGCGACCTGCCGAACTTCGGACTGGCGCAGCTGGTCTATGCCGACCTGCTGACGACGCTGTCGGCGCCGGCCGATGGCTTCGGAGCGGTCATCGCAGCCGCTGCGCGCCGAGGCCGCCGAACGGCTGCGCGAACTCGTCGCCGAGGCGCGTGCGCGCGTCAGCGCGGCCGGTCACCGCCCGCCGCGCCGGCACCGTGCCGGCCCAGTTCGTCAAGATCGATCCGTCGGTGCGGCATGCGATCGCGATCGATGTCTCGCAAGTCGCGGCTGTATGTGTTCGAGAACACGCCCGCCGGGCTGGTGCTGAAGATCGACTACTACAGCTCGGTCGGCAAGCTCGGGCTGGCCAAGCAGGTCGAGGGTGATCTGCGCACGCCGATCGGCGTCTATTTCGGAACCGGCCGCATTGCCGAGTCGAAGCTGCGTGACCCGTCGCTCGAGGACCGCTACGGCGCTGCGGCGATCGCGCTCAACTATCCGAATCAGTACGACCAGCTGAAGGGCCGCACCGGCAGCGGCATCTGGCTGCACGGCGTGGCGACCTCGCTGTTCAGCCGCGCGCCGCTGGCGACCGACGGCTGCGTCGCGCTGTCCAATCCCGACATGCTCGCGCTGACCGGACATCGTCGAGCGCCAGGAAACGCCGATCCTGATCGCCGAGAAGCTCGAGTGGGTCACCCCGGCGTCGGCCGCAGGAGCGCTACGCCGGCTTCATGCAGACCTTCGATGCCTGGCGCACGCGCGCGCCGCAGCGCCGATGTCGAACGCCTGCAGCCGTTCTACGGTGTCGACCCCGACGACGCGCGCAGCCGATCGCCGACGCGCAGCCGGGCCGGCGCTCGGCGGCCACGGCCCGAGCGACATCGACGGCGTGTCGGTGGTCTGGTGGAAGGACGACCGCGAGGTCGTCGTCGTCACCTACACCGAAACCGCCGGCAGCCAGAGCCGTGCGCGCCAGAAGCGCCAGTACTGGCTGCAGAACGCCGGCCAATGGAAGGTCATCTTCGAAGGCAATCTCGCCTGACCAGCCGCGGCATCTGCCCGCCACCGCCACCGTTACCCCACTTCACCGGACCGCCATGAGCACGCAAGTCGAACTCCACACCAACCATGGCCTGATCCGCATCGAACTGGCCGAGACGGAGGCGCCGCTCAGCAGCGCCAACTTCCTCGACTATGTGCGCGCCGGCCACTACGACGGCACGGTCTTCCACCGCGTCATCAAGGGCTTCATGATCCAGGGCGGCGGCTTCGAGGCCGGCATGAAGCAGAAGCCGACCGGCAAGCCGATCGCCAACGAGGCCGACAACGGCCTGAAGAACGATCGCTACACGCTGGCGATGGCGCGCACCTCCGATCCCGATTCGGCCACCGCGCAGTTCTTCATCAATGCCAAGGACAACGACTTCCTGAACTTCAAGTCGAAGACGCCGAGCGGCTGGGGTTATGCGGTGTTCGGCAAGGTGGTCGACGGCACCGAGGTGGTCGACGCGATCGAGAACGACCAAGCACCGGACGCCGCGGCTCGTTCGACGACGTGCCGGTCGACGATGTCGTGATCGAGCGCGCCACGCGTCGTCGAATGAGCAGCGCGCGGCCGATGCAGCAAGCGCCTGGCGCGCCGGCTGCGGCGGCGCTGCCGCGCTTCTGGGAGTTCGAGGCGCCTGCCGACTGGCAGCGCATCGACTTCATCAGCGACCTGCACCTGGCCGACGATCGCCCAGCCGGCGTCGCGGCATTCGCCGCGCACCTGCGCCACACGGCTGCCGACGCGGTCTTCATCCTCGGCGACCTGTTCGACCTGTGGGTCGGTGACGATGCGCGCGATGCGGCCGTTCGAATCGCGCTGCGTCGAGATCATGGCCGAGCGCCGCGGCACGCCGCTCGATCGCCTTCATGGTCGGCAACCGTGACTTCCTGGTCGGGCGCAGCATGCTGCGATGCCTGCGGCGCGCTGGCGCTGGCCGATCCGACGGTGCTGCTCGCCTTCGGCCGGCGCACCCTGCTGTCCCACGGCGATGCGCTGTGCATCGGCGACACCGACTACCAGCGCTTTCGCACCGAGGTGCGCAGCGACGCACTGGCAGCGCGAGTTTCTCGGCGCAGCCGATCGAACTGCGCCTCGAGCAGGCGAATGCGATCCGCCAGCGAGAGCGAGCGTCGCAAGCGGCAGAGCGACCCCGACGACTGGGTCGATGTCGACCCGGCGATCGCGGTGCGCTGGATGCACGAGGCGGCCACGCCGGTGCTCGTGCACGGACACACGCACTGCCCGGGCAGCGAGCCGCTGGCACCCGGGTTACGTTCGTCATGTGCTGAGCGACTGGGAGTTCGACGAACCCGGCCAGCCGCCGCGCGGCCAGGTGCTGCGCCTGAGCGCCGAAGGCTTCGCCCGGCTGCCCGCCGGCGCTCGCGCCCGAGGCGGCCTGACGCGAGCACGCGCCGATCCGCCGATGGGTCTGTCTGATCGCACGCTGGTCGACAGCCTGGCGCGATCTGCGCGAAGCGCGCATCCTGCGACGTCGGCCGATTCCGGACCGCGCTGTGGCTCACGACGCTTGCGCGCTATCCCTTCATCGCCCGCCGCGACCCGCACGACCTGGCCGCGCTGCGCCGGCTGGCGACGCTGTTCCTGGCCCGCAAGGAATTTACCGGCGCGGGCGGCCTGGTCGCGACCGACGAGATCGCGACCGCGATCGCGGTGCAGGCCTGCCTGCCGATCCTCCAGCTCGGCCTGGATGCCTACGACGGCTTCGTCGGCATCGTCGTCCATCCCGACGAGGTGGTCGCCCGGCGCGAGCATGTCGACGATGCGGGCGTCGTCCACGCCTACGAGGAGACGCTCAGCGGCGAGGCGATGTCGGGCGGGCCGGTGATGCTGCAGCTGGCACGATGTCGCGCACGCCGGCGAGCACGAGGATCGCGCCTACAACGTCGTCATCCATGAATTCGTGCACGTGCTCGACATGCGCGACGGCGGCGCCGGACGGCATTCCGCTGCTCGCCGACGCGGGCCGAGCGCCAGCACTGGCAGCAGGTGCTCGAACAGGAGTACGAGGTCTTCTGCCGCTCGCTCGAACACGATCCCGATCCGGTGATCGACCCGTACGGCGCCGAGGCGCCGGAAGAGTTCTTCGCCGTGGCAGCCGAGGCCTTCTTCGTCACGCCGCGAGCTGCTCGAGCAGTCGCAGCCGGCGCTGTACCGGCTGCTGCAGGGCTACTTCAGGCAGGACCCGGCGCGCTGCCGGGGCCGCCTGAGTCGAGCGCGGATCAGGCGGTCGCCGGCTCGGCCTTCGGCTTGTCGATCCGGCGCAGCGGCTGGATGTCGAGTTCGACCTTGTCGTCGGCATCGAGGTCGACGCGTCAGCCGGCCGCCATCGACCAGCCGCCCGAACAGCAGTTCGTCGGCCAAGCGCGCGGCGGATCGTGTCCTGGATCAGGCGCTGCATCGGCCGTGCGCCCATCAGCGGATCGAAGCCCTTCTTGGCCAGGAAGGCTGCGCAGCTTGTCGGAGAAGGTGACCTCGACCTTCTTCTCGGCCAGCTGGCTCTCGAGCTGCAGCAGGAACTTGTCGACCACGCGCATGATGATCTCGTGATCGAGCGCACGGAAGCTGACCACCGCATCGAGGCGGTTGCGGAACTCGGGCGTGAACAGCCGCTTGATGTCGGCCATCTCGTCGCCCTGCTCGCGCGCCGAGGTGAAGCCGATCGTCGCCTTGTTCATCGTCTCGGCGCCGGCATTCGTCGTCATCACGATGATGACGTTGCGGAAGTCGGCCTTGCGTCCGTTGTTGTCGGTCAGCGTGCCGTGGTCCATCACCTGCAGCAGCACGTTGAAGACGTCCGGATGCGCCTTCTCGATCTCGTCGAGCAGCAGCACCGCGTGCGGCTTCTTGGTGATCGCCTCGGTCAGCAGGCCGCCCTGGTCGAAGCCGACATAGCCCGGCGGCGCGCCGATCAGCCGGCTCACCGCATGGCGCTCCATGTATTCGCTCATGTCGAAGCGGATCAGCTCGATGCCCAGCACATAGGCCAGCTGCTTGGCGACCTCGGTCTTGCCGACGCCGGTCGGCCCGGAGAACAGGAACGAGCCGATCGGCTTGTCGGGCTTGCCGAGGCCGGAGCGCGCCATCTTGATCGCCGAAGCGAGCGCCTCGATCGCCGGCTCCTGGCCGAAGACGACGCTGTTCAGGTCGCGATCGAGGCTCTTCAGCTTGGAGCGGTCGTCGCTGGAGACGCTGGCCGGCGGGATGCGCGCGATCTTGGCGACGATGTCCTCGACCTCGCTGCGCGTGATCGTCTTCTTCTGCTTGCTCTTGGGCAGCACGCGCTGCGCCGCACCGGCCTCGTCGATCACGTCGATCGCCTTGTCGGGCAGGTGGCGGTCGTTGATGAACTTGGCCGACAGCTCGGCCGCTGCCTGCAGCGCCCCGACCGCGTACTTGACGCTGTGGTGCTCCTCGAAGCGCGACTTCAGCCCCTTCAGGATCTCCACCGTCTGCTCGACCGACGGCTCGACCACGTCGACCTTCTGGAAGCGACGCGACAGCGCCGCGTCCTTCTCGAAGATGCCGCGGTATTCGGTGAAGGTGGTCGCGCCGATGCACTTCATCGCGCCCGAGCTGAGCGCCGGCTTGAGCAGGTTGCTCGCGTCGAGCGTTCCGCCGGATGCGGCGCCGGCGCCGATCAGCGTGTGGATCTCGTCGATGAACAGCACCGCGTGCGGCTGGTCCTTCAGGCTCTTCAGCACGCCCTTCAGGCGCTGCTCGAAATCGCCACGGTACTTGGTGCCGGCGAGCAGTGCCCCCATGTCGAGCGAATAGACGGTGGCGTCGGCCAGCACATCGGGCACCTCGCCCTGCGTGATGCGCCAAGCCAGGCCCTCGGCGATCGCGGTCTTGCCGACGCCCGGCCTCGCCGACGAGCAACGGGTTGTTCTTGCGGCGGCGGCACAGGATCTGCACCACGCGCTCGACCTCGAGCTCACGGCCGATCAGCGGATCGATCTTGCCGTCGCGCGCCAGGGCATTCAGGTTCTGCGTGAACTGGTCGAGCGGCGATCCCTTGCCGTCGCCCTCGTCCTTGTCGGTCTCGGCCGCGCCGGTGCCCTCGGCCGGCTTGGCCGGTTCGGGCGGGTCGCTCTTCTTGATGCCGTGGGCGATGAAATTGACGACATCGAGCCGCGTCACGCCCTGCTGGTGCAGGTAGTAGACCGCGTGCGAATCCTTCTCGCCGAAGATCGCCACCAGCACATTGGCGCCGGTGACTTCCTTCTTGCCCGAGCCGGTCGACTGCACATGCATGATCGCGCGCTGGATCACGCGCTGGAAACCGAGTGTCGGCTGGGTGTCGACCTCGTCGGAGCCGCCGACGGTGGGCGTGTTCTCCTTGATGAAGCCGGACAGGCTCTTGCGCAGGTCGTCGATGTTGGCCGTGCAGGCGCGCAGCACCTCGGCGGCCGACGGGTTGTCGAGCAGCGCCATCAGCAGGTGCTCGACGGTGATGAATTCGTGACGCTGCTGGCGCGCCTCGACGAACGCCATGTGCAGACTGACTTCGAGCTCTTGCGCAATCATGCGGCCTCCAAAATACATTGCAGCGGGTGACCACCACGGCGTGCGGCGGCCAACACGAGTTCCACTTTCGTGGCGGCGACGTCCTTGGTGTAGACGCCGCACACACCACGCCCCTCATGATGAATCTTCAGCATGATCTGGGTCGCGGTTTCGAGGTCGCGCTGGAAATATTCCTGCAGAACCATCACCACGAACTCCATCGGCGTGTAGTCGTCGTTGAGCATCAAGACCTGATACATCTTCGGAGGTTCAGTCTTGGCGGTCTGGCGTTCGGCGACAACCGCGCCCTGACCGTCGCCGGGGGCGGGCAGACCGGGCGGTGGAGCGGCGGCTTGACGGGTTCTGCAGGCATGGCTCGATTCTATCGAGTTGCGGATGCTCGTTCATACCCGGGTCATATGCAGTCGACAGCGCCGAAAGCAAGCCTTCGGCCCGATCCGGATCACCGGCGGTTCCCCATCCGCCGGTGCATCGCCACGCTCCTTGACAGTACCGGGGGGCAGAACCAGAATTCCCGATGCGCTTTGACGGGAGGTGGAGCATGGCGGTCGGAACAGTCAAATGGTTCAACGATGCCAAGGGCTTCGGATTCATCGAACCCGATGGCGGCGGTGCAGACGTGTTCGCCCATTTTTCCGCGGTGCAGATGCAGGGTTTTCGGACCCTGAAACAGGGCGGCCGGGTGAGCTTCGACGTGGTACAGGGCCCGAAGGGTCAGCTCGCCCAGAACATCGCGCCGCTGGAGGAGGTGGTGCCGCTGACGGCGCCGGTAGCACACCTCGGCTGGCTGAGCCGCTGCGCGAGGCTGCTGAACCCGCCGCCGGATCGTTCGGTGCGCTGCTCGGCTTGGCGAGTGGTGCTGGTTGTTGACGACCCGGTCTGAAGCGGGGTGGACTCGAACCGACTTGCGATGCGGAGCCATCCCACGCAGACCCGCCACGCCGGAAGTTAGCCGCCCGGGGTCACCGCGGCCGAGCCGCGACCGGTGGCTGCCTCCGGCCAGGGGCGTCGCCTGCTCCCGCCCGCGCGCTGTCAGCGCACACTGGACGGGAGGCCCGGCGTCAGGCCCTCAGCGATTCCTCGCTGACGCCGCTGGCGAGTGCATCCTTCAGCCACTTCGGCTTGGGCCGAAGCCGGACCAGCGGTTGCCCTGGTCGTCCCGGTAGTTGACCGATGCGGCGCGGCGCGGTTTGGCATCTTGCCTGGAAGCAACCCGTTTGGCCGAGGCCTGTTGCGACGACCTGTCAGCGGCGGCACCGGTCTCGCGCGCCAGGCCGAGATCGGCGGCGGTCAGTCCGTAGTGAACGATCGCCTCCTTGATGCGCGCGATCACTTCCGGCATCTCCTTGCGCATCATTTCCTGGGCCTGCTCGACGCAGTTCTTCACTGCGCTTGATCAGATCGGCCGATGTGAGAGTCGTCTCTTTGGACATTCCTGATTCCTTCATTGGGTGCACGGTGCGTTTGACCGGTCAAATCGAGCGACCGGCAGTGGCAAGATCAGGCCTTGGCCGACTTCCGACCTGCCGACTTGGCCGCGGTCTTGGCCGCCGGCTTGGTCGCGGCAGCAGCCTTCGCCGCCTTGCGGGCCGCGCCGCGCGGATCGACCGCCGCCTTGAACGTCGTGCCAGGCGTGAACTTGGGCAGCTTGGCCGCCGCGATCTTGATCTTGGCGCCAGTGGCCGGATTGACGCCATTGCGCGCCGCGCGCGCATGCAGCTTGAACGAACCGAAGCCGGGAATGACCACCGAGCCGCCCTTGCGCACGGTCGTGACGATCGTGTCGATCAGCGTCTGCACGATCCGCCCGGACTCGGCTTTCGTCAGCGAGTGTTGCTCTGCGAGATGTTCGACCAGTTCGGCTTTGTTCATTCAGTTATCTTGGTTGGCTACCGCACGCGCGGTCAGGTGCATTGTCGCCGATCAGCCCTGGGGTGCCCCTTTGCGGCCCATGCGAGATGCGCGAGCAACTGTCAACCATCTGGATGAGGGGGTGGCGATCTGTCCCGCTGGATGCTGCCTGCGCCGGACGCAGCAGCGCCGGGGTTTCCTATCTGAACCGGTAGTGGTCGCGGTTCAGCACGGCGGCCACGGCGGTGACCTCTTCCGGGAACATGCCGAGCGTCAGCTCGGTGTTGCACTGTTCGACCATGCCGCGCAGGCGCGCCGGCGAATTGATCCGGCCGGCCGGCCGGTAGATCGACGCACCGTCGCCGCCGACCTTCTTGACATGGCAGGCCTGGCACTGGTTGTCGGCAATCAGCTTGGCACCGAGCGTGAGATCGGCATCGCGGAACAGCTCGGCTGCACTCGGCTGCGCCGAGAGCGGTGCAGCAGCGAGCGCCAGCACCAGCGCCAGCGGGTGGATCCGGCACGTCATGGGCGTCACCTCCGTTGTCATTGCAGCGCCATCGCCAGGGCCTGGCCAGCGCCGGTACGCGTTTTCAGCCGCGCGCGAGTCCGAGCATATCGTCCTCCGACAGCTCGCCTGGAATGACCTGACGCAGCCGCCCGTCTCGACCGATCAGCACCGTCATCGGCACCAGCTTGCGCTCGGTCAGGCGCGCCTGGATGCCACCGGACTCGAGAGAGACCGGAAAAGCGTAGCCGCGCGCGCGCATGTAGTCGCGCACCGCCTGCGGATCACGGTCGGTGGCAATCGCGACGATCCGCAGATCGCCACCTTCAGCCTGGACCCGTCGATGCAGCTTGTCCAGGCGCGCGTTGTGGCGCACGCAGAAGGCGCAGTCGGTGGACCAGAACACGACCACCCCGGGGCGCCCTTTCCAGTCCGACGGCCCGAGGGTGCTGCCGTCAAGCAGGGTGAGCGTCGGCCAATCGACCGGTTCTCCCTTCGCCACGGCCGCTGCCTCGGCGAGGCCCAGACACGGCAACAGCGCGCCGGCGATCAGGCACGCACGGCGCGAGACCCGTGTCCGGTCGAGCGCAAGAGGGGCATGGATCTGCATGGAAGCGCAGCTTATCAGCGCCGCCGCCGCGCCGGCGGCACACCGGCGCTGCACCCCGCTGGCAGCGCGGGATGCCGCACCTCACCCGACCCGCCGCCCGGTCCGGCCGATCCAGGCGTTGGCCAGCCGCAGCAGCTGCTCGGCGACCAGCGCGCGGGTCTCGGTGACCAGCGGGCTGAGCGGCCGCACACCCGAAACGGCGGTCGTGACCAGCACCGGCAGACGCGGCTCGACGATCTGCCGCACCAGGTAGTCGGTGGCAACCCCGCGCTGCGCCAGGGCGCTGATCGGCAGGATCGCATGGCCGAAGCCGAGCTTGACCAGGTCGAGCATGCCGCCGGCCGATGCCACCTCCATCGCGATTCCGAGCTTGAGTCCGAGGTGGGCGGCCCGGGTCTCGACCAGCCGTCGGATCGCGTGCAGGCGGTCCGGAATCACCAGCGGGTAGCCAGCCAGCGCCTCGAACGCGACCGTTTGCACTCCGCCCGCTGGAGCCGCAACGCCGTGCGGTATCGGACTGACCAGGAACAGCGGCTCCTCGAAGACCGGCGCGGTGTCGATCTCCGGACGCGGATCGGGATTGAGCAGCAACGCCAGATCGATCCGACCGACCTGCAGCCACTCGGCCAGGTGCGCCGACAATCCTTCGGCGAGCGCCAGCTCGGCATTCGGGAAACGCGCCTTGAAGGCCCCGACCAGCGGCGCGGTCAGGCCGCGACTGAGGCTCGGCGGCAGCCCGACGATGATCTTGCCGCCTGCCTGCCCCTGTGCCGCGCGCAGTTCGTCGCGCGCGCGCTGCACCTGGTGCAGGATGCCGTGGCCGTGTTTCAGGAACAGCGTGCCGGCATCGGTCAGCGTCACGCCGCGCCCGTTGCGCAGCAGCAGTTCCTGTCCGAGCTCCTGCTCGAGCAGCTTGACCTGGCGACTCAGCGCCGGCTGCGCCATCGCGAGCAGCAGGGCCGCCTTGCTGAAGCTGCCGAGTTCGGCCACCCGGACAAAATATTCGATCTGCCGCAGATCCATGGGCTGAGCCGCTGCTCCTCGCTGCACTTGCATTCGACGCCGGCGCCCGGATGGGGCGCCGTTCCGGCGCCGATTGTCCGCCGCCCGACGCGTCGGGCCGGCGTCGGGCCGGCCGAGCCATGCCGAAACTCGATGACAGCTATCCGGTGACGACCGTTGCAGTCGCGGTCGTCAATCGCAAAGAATCGCGCACCCGGCGCCCGAGCGCCCGGCGCGCACCGGCCCGAATTGCGGGCTGCCCGATACGACCGACGGAGACACGCCCGAATGATCATCGACTGCCACGGCCACTACACCACCGCGCCGAAGGCGCTGGAAGACTGGCGCAACCGGCAGATCGCCGGCATCAAGGACCCGGCGCAGATGCCGAAGGTCGTCCGACCTGAAGATCAGCGACGACGAACTGCGCGAGATCGATCGAGACCAACCAGCTGCGCCTGATGAAGCGAGCGCGGCACGCGACCTGACGATCTTCAGCCCGCGCGCCAGCTTCATGGCGCACCACATCGGCGACTTCGAGGTCAGCTCGACCTGGGCGGCGATCTGCAACGAGCTGTGCTTCCGCGTCGCGCAGCTGTTCCCGGACCACTTCATCCCGGCGGCGATGCTGCCGCAGTCGCCCGGCGTCGATCCGGCGACCTGCATCCCCGAGCTCGAGAAGTGCGTCAAGGAGTACGGCAACGTCGGCATCAACCTGAATCCCGATCCGTCGGGCGGCCACTGGACCAGCCCGCCGCTGTCGGACCGCCACTGGTACCCGATCTACGAGAAGATGGTCGAGCACGACATCCCGGCGATGATCCACGTCTCCACCAGCTGCAACGCGTGCTTCCACACCACCGGCGCGCACTACCTGAACGCCGACACGACCGCCTTCATGCAGTGCCTGACGTCGGACCTGTTCAAGGACTTCCCGACGCTGCGCTTCATCATCCCGCACGGCGGCGGCGCGGTGCCCTACCACTGGGGGCGTTTCCGCGGCCTGGCGCAGGAGCTGAAGAAGCCGCTGCTGAAGGACCACCTGCTGAACAACATCTTCTTCGACACCTGCGTCTACCACCAGCCCGGCATCGACCTGCTGACCAAGGTGATCCCGGTCGACAACATCCTGTTCGCCAGCGAGATGATCGGCGCGGTGCGCGGCATCGATCCCGAGACCGGCCACTACTACGACGACACCAAGCGCTACATCGAGGCGTCGACGATCGTCGTCGGCGACGACCGCCACAAGGTCTACGAAGGCAATGCGCGGCGCGTCTTCCCGCGCCTGGACGCCGCCCTCAAGCAGAAAGGAAAGTGATCATGTACGAACTCGGAGTCGTCTACCGCAACATCGAGCGCGCCGATGCCGCCGTTGCCGAACAGCTCGCCGCGCTCGGCAGCGCCACGGTGCACGAGGCCATGGGCCGCGTCGGCCTGCTGAAGCCCTACATGCGGCCGATCTATGCCGGCGCGCAGGTCTCCGGCACCGCGGTCACGGTGCTGCTGCACCCGGGCGACAACTGGATGATGCACGTCGCGGCCGAGCAGATCCAGCCGGGCGACATCGTGGTCGCGGCCATCACCGCCGAGTGCACCGACGGCTACTTCGGCGACCTGCTGGCCACCTCGTTCCAGGCGCGCGGCGCGCGGGCGCTGGTCATCGACGCCGGCGTGCGCGACGTCAAGACGCTGACGGAGATGGAGTTCCCGGTCTGGAGCAAGGCGATCAGCTCGCAAGGGCACGATCAAGGCCACGCTCGGCTCGGTCAACATCCCGGTGGTCTGTGCCGGCGCGCTGGTGCACCCGGGCGACGTGATCGTTGCCGACGACGACGGCGTGGTCGTGCGTGCCGCGCGCGATGGCCGCGCAAGACGCTCGATGCGGCGCGCGCGCGCGAAGCCAACGAAGGCGAGAAGCGCGACAAGCTGGCCAGCCGGCGTGCTCGGCCTGGACATGTACAAGATGCGCGAGCCGCTCGAGAAGGCCGGCCTGCGCTACATCGACTGAGTGGCCCTCGATTGACCGCCTCCCCTGCCCCGATGGACCCATCCGACGCATCGCATGCGATGCCGACCGACCCGCTGCGCTGGCGCATCGGCCTGGTCGGCTACGGCGAAGTCGGCCGGATCCTGGCCGAAGACCTGCGCGCGCGCGGTGTCGCGGTCTGCGCCCACGACCTCAAGCTCGACGGCGCGGCGGCTGCACCGCTGCGCGAGCATGCGCGCGTCGCACCAGGTCGACCTGTGCGCCTCGCACGCCGAACTGGCCGCGCGGCTGCGATCTGGTCATCAGCGCCGTCACCGCCAGCCAGGCGGTGCCGGTCGCGCTGGCGTGTGCCGCGGCGATCCGTCCCGGCACGCTGGCTGCTCGACTTCAATTCGGCGTCCCCCGGCGCCAAGCGGCGCGCGGCTGGCGCGATCGACGGTGCCGGCGGGCGCTATGTCGAAGGCGCGGTGATGACGTCGATTCCGCCGTACCGGATCCGCGTGCCGCTGCTGCTCGGCGGGCCGGCCGCGGCCGAACTCGTGCCGGCGCTGACCGCGCTCGGCTTCGATGCCAGCGTCGCGAGCGAGCGCCTCGGCGTCGCGTCGGCGACCAAGATGTGCCGCAGCGTGATGATCAAGGGACTCGAGGCGATGGTCATCGAGAGCTTCACCGCGGCGCGCGCGCACGGCGTCGAGGATGCGGTGATCGCCTCGCTGCACGAAACCTTCCCGGGCATCGACTGGGAGGCGCAGGGCGCCTATTTCTTCCAGCGCGCGATCGAGCATGGCCGCCGGCGCAGCGAGGAAGTGCGCGAAGTCGCCGAGACGGTGCGCGAGGCCGGACTCGAGCCCTGGTCGGCCACCGGCACCGCCGAGCGCCAGGCCTGGGTTGCCGACCTGGCCGACGCCGGCATCTTCGGCGCCCGCGGCACGCCCGACTTCGCCCGCAGCGCCGACTGGCGCACCGAGGCCGACCGCATCCTCGCCAGCATCCGGTCGGCATCCGACTCCAGCGACAACGACTGAGACCACCATCATGGAAACCTTCACCAAGACCCCCGGCTGGCTCGACTGGTACGCCGACCCGTCCAAGCCGCGCTTCCAGGTGCCGCCCGGCGCGGTCGACGCGCATTGCCACGTGTTCGGCCCGGGCGCGCAGTTTCCCTTCGCGCCGGAGCGCAAGTACACGCCGTGCGATGCGTCCAAGGAGCAGCTGTTCGCGCTGCGCGACCACCTCGGCTTCGCGCGCAACGTGGTCGTGCAGGCCACCTGCCACGGCGCCGACAACCGCGCGATGGTCGACGCGCTGGTGCATTCGAACGGCAAGGCGCGCGGCGTCGCGACCGTCAAGCGCAGCGTCAGCGACGAGGAGCTGCAGCAGATGCACGCCGCCGGCGTGCGCGGCGTGCGCTTCAACTTCGTCAAGCGGCTGGTCGACTTCACGCCGAAGGACGAGCTGATGGAGATCGCCGGCGCGCATCGCGCCGCTCGGCTGGCACGTGGTGATCTACTTCGAGGCGGTCGACCTGCCCGAGCTGTGGGACTTCTTCACCGCGCTGCCGACCACGATCGTGGTCGACCACATGGGCCGGCCCGACGTCACCAAGCCGGTCGACGGACCCGAGTTCGAGCTGTTCGTCAAGTTCATGCGCGAGCACCCGAACGTCTGGAGCAAGGTCAGCTGCCCGGAGCGGCTGTCGGTGACCGGCCCGAAGGCGCTCGACGGCGAACAGCAGCGCCTACCGCGACGTGGTGCCGTTCGCGCGCCGCATCGTCGAGACCTTCCCCGACCGCGTGCTGTGGGGCACCGACTGGCCGCACCCGAACCTGAAGGACCACATGCCCGACGACGGCCTGCTGGTCGACTTCATCCCGCACATCGCGACCACGCCCGAACTGCAGCGCAAGCTGCTGGTCGACAACCCGATGCGCCTGTACTGGCCGGAAGCGAGGCGCTGAGTCCAGGTCACGACAAGGAGACATAGATGGCACTGAACAAACCCTATCTCGACATTCCCGGCACGACGATCTTCGACGCCGAGCAGTCGCGCAAGGGCTACCACCTGAACCAGTTCTGCATGTCGCTGATGAAGGCCGACAACCGCGACCGCTTCAAGGCCGACGAGCGCGCCTACCTCGACGAATGGCCGATGAGCGAGGAGCAGAAGCAGGCGGTGCTCGACCGCGACCTGAACCGCTGCATCGCGCTCGGCGGCAACATCTACTTCCTGGCCAAGATCGGCGCCACCGACGGCCGGAGCTTCCAGCAGATGGCCGGCAGCATGACCGGCATGACCGAGGAGGAGTACCGCGAGATGATGATCGGCGGCGGCCGCTCGGTCGAAGGCAACCGCGCGATCGGCGAAGACGGCGATGCGCAGGCCGACCGGCAGCCGCAGGGCCGCCCCGCAACCAAGGATGAAGGAACCCGCTGACATGGCACGCATCACCGCATCCGTCTACACCTCGCACGTGCCCGCCATCGGCGCGGCGATCGACCTCGGCAAGACCGGCGAGCCGTACTGGCAGCCGCTGTTCGCCGGCTACGACTTCTCCAAGCAGTGGATGCGCGAGAACACGCCCGACGTGATCTTCCTCGTCTACAACGACCACGCGACCGCCTTCAGCCTGGACATGATCCCGACCTTCGCGATCGGCTGCGCCGACGAGTACCAGCCGGCCGACGAAGGCTGGGGGCCGCGCCCGGTGCCGAAGGTGATCGGCCATCCGGAACTGGCCGCGCACATCGCGCAGTCGGTGATCCAGGACGACTTCGACCTGACCATCGTCAACAAGATGGACGTCGACCACGGCCTGACCGTGCCGCTGTCGCTGATGTGCGGCCAGCCGCAGGCCTGGCCCTGCCCGGTGATTCCGTTCGCGGTCAACGTGGTGCAGTACCCGGTGCCGTCGGGCCAGCGCTGCTTCAACCTCGGCCGGCGATCCGCCGGGCGATCGAATCGTTCGACGAGCCGCTGAAGGTGCAGATCTGGGGCACCGGCGGCATGAGCCACCAGCTGCAGGGCCCGCGCGCCGGCCTGATCAACAGGGAGTTCGACAACCGCTTCCTCGACCGGCTGATCGACGACCCCGAAGGCCTGGCCAAGGTGCCGCACATCGACTACGTGCGCGAAGCCGGCTCCGAAGGCATCGAGCTGGTGATGTGGCTGATCGCGCGCGGCGCGATGAGCGCCAGGCAAGCCGACCGCTGAAGCACCGCTTCTACCACGTGCCGGCGTCGAATACCGCGGTCGGCCACCTCATCCTGGAGAACCATCAATGAAGACGATCAAGGTCGCACTCGCCGGCGCCGGTGCCTTCGGCATCAAGCACCTCGACGGCATCAAGAACATCGACGGCGTCGAGGTCGTCTCGCTGGTCAGCCGCGACCTCGACAAGACGCGGGAGGTGGCCGACAAGTACGGCATCGACCACGTCACGACCGATCTCGCCGACAGCCTGGCGCTGCAAGGAAGTCGACGCGGTGATCCTGTGCACGCCGACCCAGATGCACGCCGAGCAGAGCATCGCCTGCCTGAAGGCCGGCAAGCACGTGCAGGTCGAGATCCCGCTGGCCGACAGCCTGGACGGTGCCGAGGAGGTGGTCGAGCTGCAGAAGCAGCACCGGGCTGGTCGCGATGTGCGGCCACACGCGGCGCTTCAATCCGAGCCACCAGTGGGTGCACAAGAAGATCGTCGACGGCGAGTTCAACATCCAGCAGATGGACGTGCAGACCTACTTCTTCCGCCGCACCAACATGAATGCGCTCGGCCAGGCGCGCAGCTGGACCGACCACCTGCTGTGGCACCACGCGGCGCACACCGTCGACCTGTTCGCCTACCAGGCCGGCGCGCCGATCGTGCAGGCCAACGCGGTGCAGGGCCGATCCATCCGACGCTCGGCATCGCGATGGACATGTCGATCCAGCTGCAAGGCGCAGAACGGCGCGATCTGCACGCTGCAGCCTGTGCTTCAACAACGACGGCCCGCTCGGCACCTTCTTCCGCTACATCGGCGACACCGGCACCTACCTCGCGCGCTACGACGACCTGTTCGACGGCAAGGAGGAGAAGATCGACGTGTCGCAAGGTCGACGTGTCGATGAACGGCATCGAGCTGCAGGACCGCGAATTCTTCGCCGCGATCCGCGAAGGCCGCGAGCCGAATTCCAGCGTCGCCGCAGGTGCTGCCCTGCTACCGCGTGCTGCATCAGCTCGAACAGCAGCTCCAGGTCGCTGGCTGAAAGGCGCCGGGCGGCGCTGCGGCGCTGCTGTGCTGCGGCAGATGCACGGGACGGGCCGGGCTGGTGCAATCGCCGCCCGCTGGGCACATGGCCCGGACAGCGCCTGACGCGGGCTTGTCAGGTCGGCTCGACGCGGCGCGCCGCTGGCGGCGAAAATGGGGCTGATTCCGCATCTCGACCGGCCGCCGCACCTTGAACGCCCCACTGCCCTTCTCGATCACCGACCGGCTCGACGCCGAAGCAACCCATGTCTGCACGCTGCCGAACGGCGTGCGCGTCGTCAGCGTCGATCTGCCGCACCTGCAGACCGCTGCCGTCAGCGTCTTCATCCGCAGCGGCAGCCAGCACGAGTCGCGGCGGCTGAATGGCATCAGCCACGTGGTCGAGCACATGGCCTTCAAGGGGACCACGCAGCGCAGCTGCCAGCAGATCAATTCGGATGCCGAACGGCTCGGCGCCGAGGTCAACGCGCACACCGACAAGGACCACACCGCCTTCCACATCCACGGACTGGCCCGCGACGCCGGCGCGTTCGTGCGCATGCTGGGCGACATCATCCGCAACGGCACCTATCCAGAAGACGAGCTCGAGCGCGAGCGCCGCGTCATCCTGCAGGAATACGACGAAGATGCGGACGACGCGGTATCGGCCGGTTTCAAGCTGTTCGATCGGCTGTGCTTCGGCCCGCATCCGTTCGGTCGGCCGGTGATCGGCAGCCGCGCCAACATCGAGCGCTTCAGCCGCGACGAGCTGGTCGCCTATGTGCGCGAGCACTACACCGCGGCCAACATCGTGATCGGGGTGGCCGGCGGTGTCGACCACGAGGTGATCGCTCGCGCCGCCGAAGAGGCCTTCGGCAGCCTGGCCGCGGGTCACGCCAACGCGATCGATCCGCCGCAGCACATCGGCGGCATCGGCTCGCGTGCCTTTGCCGGCTACAGCCAGGCTCATGTGGTGGTCGGGTTTCCGGTTGCCTCGCTGCGCGAGGACCACGATGCGGCGCTCGTCGCCGCGGCGCTGTTCGGCGAAGGCATGAGCTCGCCGCTGCTCGACGAGCTGCGCGAACGTCGCGGCATGCTCTACCACGCAGCCTGCTCGGCCGACATCAGCGAGGCCTGCGGCCAGTTCGTGATCGAGGCGTCGACCACGCCGGAGCGGCTCGACGAGCTGTTCGGCGAGCTGGTGCGGCTACTTGGCCGGCAGGCGTCGGGCGTCGCTGCAGACGACCTGCAGCGGGCGCGCAACCAGATCCTGGTGCGCAGCCTGCGTGCCAGCGAACGCGCGGCGCAGCGGGTCGAGGCAGCGGCGCAGGACCTGTTCAGCTTCGGCCGGGTGCGCAGCCGCAGCGAGCTGCTCGACCGACTCGCCGCCGTCGACGCGCGCCAGGTCGAGGCGGTGTTCGAGTCGATGCTCGCCACCCGCCCGCGGCATCGCCGTCACCGGCAAGGTCGGCCGAGCCCTGCGGCATCGGGTGGCAGATGCCTTTGCCGGACTGGCGGTGCCGTAGGAGCGCTGCAGCTACCCGAGCCGCTGCAGCATCAATCGTTCGACGAATTCGCTGCGGGCGGCGCGCTGGGCGGCGGTGCCCTGGTGCTGCAGCATCGATTCGGCGACCTCGTAGCTGTACAGCACGAAGGCGCGCATCTGCGCCTCGGCCAGCGTGAAGCCGAGTGCCGAAAAGATCTGTGCGTGATAGGCGACGCGGCTCGCATCGGCTTCGTCGACCGCCTGCCGGGCGGTCGCGTCGCGCCGCGCCCAGGCGCGGATCGCCAGCTCGATGCGTGCCGCACGCGCCGCCGAGCGGCCGCGAAACGGCAGCGAGATGACGTCGCGCAATTGCTCGCGCGGATCACTGGAAGCGCGCTCGAGGCGGTGCGTCAGCTGCTCGGTCGTGCGCTCGCGCCAGGCCTGCAGGACGCGCCGCAGCAGATCGTCGCGGTCGCGGAAATGCCAGTAGAAGCTGCCGCGGGTGACGCCCAGGCGCGTGGCCAGCCAATCGATCCGCACATGGTCGATGCCCTGGTCGACCAGCACGTCCGTCGCAGCGTCGATCCAGCGCTCGGGCGTCAGCGGGGCTGCGCGTGCCGGATCGCCGTCGGCCCGCGTGCGGCGACCTGGGCTCGATTGCTGGGACACGGACATCGTTGCTGAAGACGGTGGCATGGCGGTCGCGGAACCGCGATCATCTCCATACACAACTGTATGTTAACCCGGGCATACCCGGATGCCTGCGCCGACTCCTGCGATTAGCATTCGCGGGCTCGGACATACAGGGGTGTATTGCGGTGCGGATGACGCAGGACTTCTTCGACGACCCGCGGATGCTGGCGCCACGCCGTGCCGAGCTGACCGATCTCGGCGGCGGCGTCGTTCGAGCTGCGCTCGCCGCGAGCCGCTGCAGCCGTACGCGCGCTGCATCGGCGAATGGCTCGAACAGTGGGCGCGTGCAGACGCCGGATGCGCTGGCGGTCGCCGAGCCCGATCGCGACCGGCGGCTGGACGCGCCTGAGCTGGCGCGAACTGCGCGAACGCGTCGGCCGCGTCGCACAGGGGCTGCTCGACCTGCCGCTGGCCGCCGACAAGCCGATCGTCGTGCTGTCGGACAACTCGATCGACCACCTGCTGCTGCTGCTCGCCGGCATGCACATCGGGCGCGCGGTGTGCACCGTCTCGAGCGGCTACTGCCGCCTTGCGCAGGGCGACTTCGCGCGCATCCACGCCATCCTGCGCGCGCTCGATCCGGCACTGGTCTACGCCGTCGGATGCCGCCGGCTACGCGCCCGCACTCGCCGGCCTGGAGCTGGCGGCGCGGACGGTCTTCAGCCGCAGCGCCGATGCGCAACCCGGTGCACTCGCCTTCGCGGCGCTGGCGCAGCGCGCCGAGACGCCGGCGGTGATGAAGGCGTTCGCGGCGATCACACCCGACACGCACGCCAAATACCTGCTGACCTCGGGCTCGACCGGCCAGCCCAAGGTGGTGATCAACACCCATCGCATGCTGTGCGCCAACCAGCAGATGATCGCGCAGACCCTGCCGCTTCCTCGACCACGAGAAGCCGGTGCTGCTCGACTGGCTGCCCTGGAGCCACACCTTCGGCGCCAACCACAACCTGAACCTGGTGCTGCGCACCGGCGGCACGCTGTACATCGACGACGGCCGGCCGGCGCCGGGCCTGATCGACCGCACGCATCGCACACCTGCGCGAGGTGCAGCCGACGCTCTACTTCAACGTGCCGCGCGGCTATCGACATGCTGCTGCCGGCACTCGAGTCCGATGCGGTCTTCGCGCGCGCGCTTCTTCGGCCGGCTGCGCATGGTCTTCTATGCCGGTGCCGCGCATGCCGCGAGTCGACCTGGCAGCGGCTCGAGGCGGTGGCCGCCCGGGTGCGCGACGAGCCGGTCTGGTTCACCACCTCGTGGGGCTCGACCGAAACCTCGCCCGGCGATCACCTTTGCGCACTGGCGGCTCGACCGGCCCGGGCGTGATCGGCCTGCCGATGCCGGGCGCGCGCCTGAAGTTCGTCCCGAATGCCGGCAAGCTCGAAATGCGGGTGCGCGGCGACCATGTCTTCCCCGGCTACCGCGACAACGCCGAGCGCCACGCGCGAGGCCTTCGACGACGGAGGGCTGGTACCGCATCGGCGACGCCGGCCGGCTGCTCGACCCGGCCGACCCGACGCAGGGCATCGTCTTCGACGGCCGCGTTGCCGAAGATTTCAAGCTCGGCAGCGGCACCTGGGTGTCGGTCGGCACGCTGCGCATCCGCGCGGTGTCGGCGCTTGCGCCGCTGGCACAGGATGTCGTCGTCACCGGCCACGATCGCGCCGAGATCGGCCTGCTCGTCTTCCTGAGCGAGGCAGCGCGCGCCCTGCCCGGCGCGGCAGGTGGCGCAGCAGGTGCGCGCCGCGCTGCGCGGCTGGCGCGCCGAGGCAACCGGTTCGTCGCAGTCGCCAGCGCGTGCGCTGCTGCTCGACGAAGCGCCGAGTGCCGCCGCCGGCGAAATCACCGACAAGGGCTACATCAACCAGCGCCTGGTGCTGGCGCGCCGCGCCGCCGAAGTCGAGACGCTGCACGCCACGCCGCCCGATCCGCGGGTGATCTCGGCGTGACCGTCGCCGGGCTCCTCACCGCCTTCCGTCAACCGATGACAATCACGCTGCCCGACAGCGGCGACCGATGCGCCGCCCGGCCAGCCCCCAAGGAGACTCCATGATCCGCTCGATCCGAATGACCCTGATCGCCGCCGCTGCGGCACTCGCCTCGCACGCGACGCTGGCCGACGTCAACATCGGCGTCACGTTGTCGCTGACCGGACCGGCGTCCGGCCTCGGCATCCCGGTGCACAACTACCTGAAGCTGTTTCCGGAGAAGATCGCCGGCGAAAAGGTCAACCTGATCATCCTCGACGACGCCTCCGATCCCGGCAAGGGGGTCAGCAACGCGCGGCGTTTCGTCACCGACGACAAGGTCGACCTGATCCTCGGTTCGAGCATCACCACCACCTCGGCGGCGATCGCGCCGATCGCGGCCGAGGCCAGGACGGTGCAGCTGTCGGTCGCACCGGTCGGCGTGCCGCCGGCCCAGGAGCCGTGGGTGTTCCGGTCTGCCGCAGGGCTTCAGCGTGATGGCGCACCCGATCGTCGAGCACATGAAGAAGACCGGCATCAAGACGGTCGGCTTCATCGGCTATACGGACGCCTATGGCGAGCTGTGGCTGAAGGAGATCCAGAAGCAGGCCGAGGCGGCCGGCATCAAGGTCACCGCCACCGAGCGCTTTGCACGCACCGACAACAGCGTCACGCCGCAGGCGCTGAAGCTGGTATCGGCCAATCCCGATGCGATCCTGGTCGTTGCTTCCGGATCCGGCGCGGCGATGCCGCACAAGGGGCTGATCGAGCGCGGCTACAAGGGAACGATCTACCAGACGCATGCCGCGGCGACGCCCGATCTGGTGCGCATCGGTGGCAAGGATGTCGAGGGATCGTTCGTCGTCTCCGGCCCGGCGGTGATCGCCGAGCAGCTCGCCGACAGCCATCCATCGAAGAAGGTGGCGGTCGATTTCGTGACGGTCTACGAAGCGTCGGTCGGCAAGGGCTCGCGCAACCAGTTCGCCGGCCACGGCTACGACGCGCGGATCGTGCTCGAGAAGGTGCTGCCGGTGGCACTCAAGAAGGCCAAGCCCGGCAGCGAGGAATTCCGGCTCGCGCTGCGCGATGCGATCGAGAACATGGGCCGCACCATCTTCGCCCACGGCGTGATGAACTGGACCAAGGACGACCACTGGGGCTACACCAACGAGACCGGCGTGCTGCTGAAGGTGGTCGACGGCAAGTTCACCGTCGTCAAGTGACCCGGCGCCGGCCGGCGCATCCCCTTCCCCCTCCCGGAGCCCGTCCCGCATGGACCTCATGATCGCCAGCATCCTGGCACTCGACGGCGTCACCAACGGCGCCGTCTATGCGCTGCTGGCGCTGGCGACGGTGCTGCTGTTCGCCGTCACGCGGGTGATCTTCATTCCGCAAGGCGAATTCGTCGCCTTCGGTGCGTTGACACTGGCGCTGCTGCAGCTCGGGCGGGTGCCGGGAACGGTGTGGTTCCTGCTCATCCTGGCCGGCGCGGTCGCTGTCGGCGATGTCTGGAACGGCGTGCGTCGGCGGCGCGGCGGAACCGCGATCGCGCTCGGCGTGCTGCGCACCATGGCCTATCCGGTCGCGATCTCGCTGCTGACGATCTGGGCGGCGCCGCAGCAGTGGCCGCTGCTCGCGCAGGCGGCGCTGTCGCTCGCGCTGGTCACGCCATTCGGGCCGCTGATCTACCGCATCGCCTACGAGTCGCTCGCCGATGCGAGCGTGCTGGTGCTGCTGATCGTCTCGGTCGGCGTGCATTTCGCGCTGCTCGGACTGGGGCTGTATTTCTTCGGCGCCGAGGGCTTTCGCAACCCGAGTTTCTGGGACGAGCGTTTCGCGCTCGGCGCACTGACGATCTCGGGCCAGACGCTGATCGTCTTCGCGGTGTCGATCGCGCTGATCGTGATGCTGTGGCTGTTCTTCGAGCGCACCCTGTACGGCAAGGCGCTGCTCGCGACGGCGGTGAATCGCCTGGGCGCCCGCCTGATGGGCATCTCGAGTGCGAATGCCGGGCGGCTGTCGTTCACGATGGCCGCCTTCATCGGCGCGCTGTCCGGTCTGCTGATCGGTCCGACCACCACCGTCTTCTACGACACCGGCTTCCTGATCGGCCTGAAGGGCTTCGTGGCCGCGGTCTTCGCCGGCCTGTCGAGCTATCCGCTCGCGCTCGTCGGCGCACTCGGCGTCGGCCTGCTGGAAAGCTTCGGCTCGTTCTGGGCCAGCTCGTTCAAGGAGGTGATCGTCTTCGGTGCCATCCTGCCGGTGCTGCTGTGGCGTTCGCTGCGCGATCCGCACCGGGAAGAATCATGAGCCTTTCCGACAGCAGCCCGAAGCGTCGCGGCACCGGCCGGGTGAATGCCGCGACCGTCAACCGCTTCGGCTTCCCGGCCTTTGCGCTGCTGATGCTCGTGCTGCCGGCGCTGCCGGTGCCCGACTTCTGGATCACCCAGAGCAACTACATCGGGCTGTACGCGATCGTCGCGCTGGGACTCGTCGTGCTGACCGGTGTGGCCGGGCTGACTTCGTTCGGGCAGGCCGCCTTCGTCGGCATCGGCGCCTACACCACCGCCTTCCTGACCGTGACGAGCGGCCTGTCGCCATGGCTGACGCTGCCGATCGGCGTGGCGCTGGCCATCCTGACCGCGCTGCTGCTCGGCGCCGTCACGCTGCGCATGTCGGGGCACTACCTGCCGCTCGCCACCATCGCCTGGGGCCTGGTGCTGAACTACACGATGGCCAACATGGAGTGGCTGGGCAAATACGACGGCATCCTCGGCGTTCCGACGCTGTCCGCATTCGGCATCGATTTCGGCACCGGCCGCACGCTGCACGTGCTGATCTGGCTCGATCGCGCTGCTGGCGGCGCTGTCGATCAAGCGGCTGCTCGATTCGCGCCCGGGGCGCGCCATCCGCGCACTCAAGAGCGGATCGACCATGGCCGAGGCGATGGGCATCTCGACCTTCCGCTACAAGCTGGTCGCCTTCGTGCTCGCGGCGGTGCTGGCGGCGCTGTCGGGCTGGCTGTTCGCCCATTTCCAGCGCAGCGTGAGCCCGACGCCGTTCTCGATCCACAAGGGCATCGAATACCTGTTCATCGCGGTGCTCGGCGGCGTCGGTCATGTCTGGGGCGCCTTTCTCGGCTCGGCCGTCGTGCGACTGGTCGGCGACGAAGCTGCAGGTGCTGCTGCCGCAACTGCTCGGCGCGAGCGGCAGTTTCGAGACGATCGTGTTCGGCATCGTGCTGGTGGCGGTGCTGAAATATGCGCCCGACGGTCTGTGGACGCTCGTCGGCCGCTGGCTGCCGCCGCCGCAACGACGCCACGACTGGACCGCCGCCGAGCACCTGCCGCTGCGCGCCAAGCCGGCGCGCGGCGAGCTGCTGCTCGAGGTCGACCAGGTCAGCAAGGCCTTCGGCGGGCTGGTGGCGGTCAACCAGGTCAGCTTCTAGATCCGCGCCGGCGACATCATCGGCCTGATCGGTCCGAACGGCGCCGGCAAGTCGACCACCTTCAACCTGATCACCGGCGTGCTCGGGCTGACGAGCGGCAGCGTGAGCTTCCGCGGCCGGCGCATCGACGGGCTCGAATCGCGCCGGATCGCGCGCCTCGGCGTCTCGCGCACCTTCCAGCACGTCAAGCTGATCCCCGAGATGACGGTGCTCGAGAATGTCGCGCTCGGCGGCTACCAGCGCAGCGTCGGCGGCTACGCTGCGCGCGATGCTGCGGCTCGACCGCGCCGAGGAGCGACGCCTGTTCGCCGAAGCCGAGCGTCAGCTGCAGCGCATCGGCATGGCCGACCAGCTGCACGAGCTGGCCGGCAACCTGGCGCTCGGCCCGCAGCGGCTGGTCGAGATCGCGCGCGCGCTCGCCACCGATCCGGCGCTGCTGCTGCTCGACGAACCGGCCGCCGGCCTGCGCCACCTCGAGAAGCAGGCGCTCGGCGACGTGCTGCGCCAGCTCAAGGCCGAGGGCATCAGCATCCTGCTGGTCGAGCACGACATGGACTTCGTGATGAACCTGACCGACCGCATCGTGGTGATGGAGTTCGGCACCCGGCTGATCGAAGGCACGCCGGCCGAGGTCCAGGCGAGCCCGGCGGTGCGCGCCGCCTACCTCGGCACCGAACATTGAGTCCATGACCACTCCCCTGCTCTCGCTGCACGATGTGCACGCCGGCTACGGCAAGGCCGAGGTGCTGCGCGGCATCAACCTCGGTGCGCCGGCCGGCAGCGTGATCACCGTCATCGGTCCGAACGGTGCCGGCAAGTCGACGCTGCTGAATGCGCTGATGGGCGTGCTGCCGATGCGCGGCAGCCTGCGCTTCGAAGGCGATGAGATCGCCGCCCTGTCGCTCGAGGAGCGCGTGATGCGCGGCATCGCGCTGGTACCCGAGAAGCGCGAGCTGTTCGGCACCATGAGCGTCGAGGACAACCTGGTGCTCGGCGGCTGGCGGCCGCGCCGGCAGGGCGTCAAGGGCTGGCGCGACGGTCTCGGAACGGGTGTACGCTGCTGTTTCCGCGCCTGAAGGAGCGTCGCTCGCAGCTGGCCGGCACGCTGTCGGGCGGCGAGCGCCAGATGCTGGCGGTCGGCCGCGCGCTGATGAGCCAGCCCAAGCTGCTGATGCTCGACGAGCCGAGCCTCGGCCTGGCGCCGCTGGTGGTGCGCGACATCTTCGCCACCATCGGCGAACTGCGCAAGACCGGCGTCACGATCCTGCTCGTCGAGCAGAACGCGCGCGCCGCGCTCGAGGTGGCCGACCATGGCTATGTGCTCGAAACCGGCGACATCGTGCTCGACGGTCCGGCGGCCGACCTGGCAGGCGACCAGCGCGTGATCGAGACCTACCTCGGCACGCAACGCACTTGACGACGGGAGAGACAGCATGAAGATCGACGGCAGCAGCGCACTCGTCACCGGCGGGGGATCGGGACTGGGCGAGGCGGTGGCGCGCGAACTGGCGCGCCTGGGCGCCAAGGTCGCGGTGCTCGACATGAAGGCCGACGCGGCGCGCCGGGTCGCCGAGCGCGATCGGCGGCATCGGCCTCGGCGCCGACATCTGCGACAGCGCTGGCGCTGGCCGCTGCACTCGACGAGGCCGAGGCGGCCCACGGCACGCCGCGCATCGTGATGAACATCGCCGGCATCGGCACCGCCAAGCGCGTCGTTGCGCGCGACGGGTCGCCCGCGCCGCTGGAGGATTTCGAGCGCGTGATCCGCGTCAACCTGGTCGGCACCTACAACGTGATCCGCCTCGCCGCGGCGCGCATCGCCAAGCTCGACCCGCTCGCAGGACGGCGAGCGCGGCGTGATGGTGATGACCGCCTCGGCCGCCGCCTTCGACGGCCAGGTCGGGCAGGAGGCCTATTCCGCGTCCAAGGGCGGCATCGTGGCGATGACGCTGCCGCTGGCGCGCGACCTGGCGCAGCATGGCATCCGCGCCATGACGATCGCGCCGGGTCTGTTCGAGACGCCGCTGATGCTCGAGCTGCCGGACGAGGTGCAGCGCTCGCTCGCGCAGTCGATTCCCTTCCCGCGCCGCCTCGGCCAGCCGACCGAATTCGCCGAGCTGGCGGCGCACATCGTCGCCAACATGCACCTCAACGGCGAGACCATCCGCCTCGACGGCGCGCTGCGCATGGCGGCGCGCTGAAGCAGCAGCCGCGGCCGTGCCACCCGTCTGTGCACTGCCCGGTCGGGCAGTCGGCAGCGCGCAGCCCGGCGCACGCCAGCGTCGGCGCTGCGCGCGGTTACGATCCGGCGCATCGCACGACCGTGTGCAGCAACCGGTTCCGATGACGCAGTTCCGCATCCGCCTGCTGGCGATTCCTGTGCGACGCCAGTCCCGCCGGCGCGCCGGCCGCCGATGAACGACTGGCTGGTGCGTGCCTTCGGGCCCTGGGTGCGCCAGTGTCGACCGCGACACGCTGCGCCACGACGCGGTGGCCGGCATGCTCGGTGCGCTGCTGGTGCTGCCGCAGGGTTTCGCCTTCGCGACGCTGGCCGGCCTGCCGCCCGAGTACGGGCTCTACACCGCCATCGTGCCGTGCATCGTCGCGGCGCTGTTCGGATCGAGCCTGCACGTCGTCTCCGGACCGACCAATGCCAATTCGCTGGCGCTTGCTCGCCACGCTGGCGCCGCTGGCCGCGATCGGCTCGCCGGCCTACATCCAGCTGGCGCTGGCGGTCACGGTGCTGGTCGGCGTCATGCAGTGGCTGATCGGCGCGCTGCGCCTGGGCACGATTGCCAACTTCATCTCGCCGGCGGCGCTGCGCGGCTTCATGAGCGGCGCCGCGCTGCTGATCGCGCTGCATTCGCTGACCGACCTGCTCGGTCTGGCCAAGCCCGAGGCGCACGGCAGCGCGGCGGTGCTGGTCAATGTGGTGCGCCACCTCGAGGCCGTCAGCCCGGCGGCGCTGCTGGTAGCGGGCAGCACATTCGTCGACCGTGATCGCGATGCGGCGCTGGATCAAGCGCTTCCCGGCGCTGCTCGGCGGGCTGGTGATCGGCAGCGCGGTCGGCGTGCTGCTCGCCCAGCGCCGGGCAGCGAGGTGGCGACGATCGGTACCATCCCGCCGATCTGGCCGCGCCTGCACTGGCCGGGCGTCGAACTCGGCAGCCTGCCCGAACTGCTGTCGATCGCGCTGGCGCTGACGATCGTCGCGCTCGGCCAGTCGATCTCGATCGCCAAGGCGGTCGCTGCGCGCTCCGGCCAGCCGATCGACGCCAATCGTGAATTCCGTGGCCAGGGGCTGTCGAACATCGTCGGCGGCTTCTTCTCGTCGTATGTCTCGTGCGGTTCGCTGAATCGCTCGATGCCGAACTTCGAGGCCGGTGCGCGCACGCCGCTGGCCGCGGTCTTCGCCTCGGTCTGGCTGCTGCTGCTGATCGCGCTGACCGCGCCGCTGCTGGCGCACATCGCGTTGGCGGCGATCGCCGCACTGCTGCTGCTGATCGCCTGGTCGCTGCTCGACATCGGCGGCTGGCGCCGGCTGTGGCGCGAAAGCCGGCAGGAATTCGCGATCGCCGCCGTGACCGCGGCCGCCACCGTCACCATCCGCATCGAGATGGCGATCCTGCTCGGCACCATCCTGTCGCTCGCCGCCTACCTGCACCGCACCTCGCACCCGTATGTGCGCGTGATGGGATTCGACAGCAGCTGTGTCCGAGCGTCCGTTCGTGGTGCGCGCCGATGTGCCCGATCCACTGCCCGAATGCCCGCAGCTGAAGATGATCCGGATGGAGGGCGAGGTCTACTTCGGCGCGGTGCCGCATGTCGAGCGACCAGCTGCGCGAGATGCGATCGCGGCCGGATGCGCAGAAGCACCTGCTGGTGATGGCCAAGAGCATGAACTTCATCGACCTGCCGGCGGCCGAGATGTGGCGCAGTGAACTCGCGACACGACGCGCCGCTGGCGGCGACCTCTACTTCCACCGCCCGCGCCCGCCGGTGCTCGCAGCTGTGGCAGCACATCGGCTTCACCGAGCCAGCTCGGCCGCGGCAACATCTTCGCCAGCAAGCAGCAGGCCATCTCGACCATCTTCGACCGCCTCGATCCGGATCATCTGCGCGCGCTGCACGGTGCGCGTCTTCACCGAATGCAAGTCGCTGCCGCCACCGGTCGAGCCGTTCATCCCGCAGCCGGGGTGACGGCGAGCGGGGGCCTCGGTACCAGACAGCGACCCTGGAGGGAGTCGGAGTCGAGCCGAATCAACTTTCAACGCAGACGCGCAGAGATCGCAGAGAGCGCAGCGATGAACCTGGTTCTCCGTGCCCTCCGTGCCCTCCGTTCCCTCCGTGTCCCCGTGTTGAAAGATCCGGTGGAGAGGCCCCACAGCTCGTCGACAGCGCGATCCGAGCGCGCGGCGATCGCGGCGAGCTTCAGTCGAACAGGTCGGGCTGGGTGGCGACGAGCTGGTCGTAGATCGTCTGGAAATGCAGCCAGCCGATGTAGTCGCTGCCGACGTGCTCGCGGCTGTAGCGCGACTTCTGCTGATCGACGAGCACCGGCTTGCGGCCGGTCGCCTCGACCATCAGCTGCTGCTGGCAGCAGCGCTCGAGCGCGATGAACCAGAAGGCGGCCGACTCGATGCCGTGCTTGCTGCTGGTGAACAGGCCGTGGTTCTGGTGGATCACCGCCTTGACGTCCTTGAAGTAGTCAGCGACGGTCAGTCCGGCGCGCTCCTCGACCGCGACCTGCCCGGCCTCGCTGCGGATCACGCGGTGGTCCTCGAAGAACGCGGCCGCATCCTGCGTGATCGGCTCGAGCTCGCAGCCGAGCGACGCGAAGGCCGTGCCGTAGGTGGTGTGCGCATGGCACATCGCGAGGATGTCGGGATGCGCCTCGTGCACCGCGGCATGCAGCACGAAGCCGGCGCGGTTGACCGCGTACCGGCCTTCGACCACCTTGCCCTTGTGGTCGACCAGGATCAGGTTGCTCACGCGCACGTTCGAGAAGTGCACGCACATCGGGTTGGTCCAGTACAGCTCCGGAAGCTCCGGATCGCGGATCGTCAGGTGGCCGGCAAAACCGTAGTCGAAGCCATGCAGGGCGAATGCGCGGCAGGCGGCGGCGAGGCGCTCCTTGCGATGCCGGCGCTCCTCGGCATGGGTCGCGAAGCGCGGGATCTCCGGGAAGATCAGACCATCCTGCGTCGGCTGGTAGATCGACTCGCGCTGGCGCTGCGCAGCGGGGGTGGCAGCGGTCTCGGGCCGCGCGATCGTCTGGTCCATGTCTGTCTCCGTGGTTCGGTGCTGAATGGGCGGACTGTAGGCAGCCGCGCACCTGCAGAGCAACCAGCCTGCAGGCGATAAGACCTATCGCCGGGGGCAATCAATCCGCCGGGTCGACGCTGCCGCCCGGCCGGCTGTCCGTCGACAGCCAGGGCGGAATCCTGAAATGCTCGGTGAAATGGTCGACGAAGGCCCGGATCCGCGGCACCAGCTGGCGTTCGGCCAGGAATACCAGGTGGATCGCGGTGTCGTCGGTGGCCTGGTACTCGGCCAGCAGCGGGCGCAGCACGCCGCTGCGAATCGCCGGCAGTGCCAGGTGCTCGGCCAGCCGCATGATGCCGATGCCGGCCAGGCACATCTGGAACAGCGCGCTACCGTCGCTGCTGCGGAAGCGACCGCGCGCGACGAATTCACTCGCCTGCCCCTCGACGACGAAAGGCCAGCGGTTCAGGTGATCGTGCTGGCCTTGCCAGAGCAGGCACTGGTGGTGCGCCAGCTCGCCGGGCGTGCCCGGTGTGCCGTGCCGAGCGAGGTAGGACGGCGCCGCGACGACGATCCGCTGCAACCGGCACAGCGTGCGCGCGGCCAGCGTCGAGTCCTGCAGCCGGCCCATGCGCACCGCGACGTCGAGGTGGTCCTCGACCAGGTTGGCGAGTGAATCCGACAGCGACAGCTGCACCGTGATCTTCGGATGGGCCTGCATGAAGACCGGCAGCCGCGGCACGATCTGGTCGGCACCGAAGGCGCGCGGTGCGGTCAGGCGCAGCTCGCCGGCCGGCTCGGGCGAGCGCACCGCGCACTCGGCCTGGTCGATCTCGTCGAGCAGGCGCCGGCACGACGCCAGATAGCCCTCTCCCTCATCGGTCAAGCGCTGGGCGCGGGTCGAACGCCGCAGCAGCTGCACGCCCAGTCGGCGTTCGAGCGCCGTAACCGTCTCGCTGACGAACGGCTGGCTGACGCCGAGCAGATGAGCCGCGGCGGTGAAGCCGCCGGCCTCTGCGACCGCGCGGAAGACGCGCATCTCGAGCAGTCGGTTGTCCTTCATCGGTCGAGGCAATGGGCGCAATGCATGCGGTGGCAGGATGCCATGGAATCGGGTGCAGGCGACTCGATTCGCCGGTGCCGGCGCCGCGGACCCGGAGCACCGCTTCTTGTTGACAACACAACAAATCAGAACGACATTTCGCTGCGGCGTCGAAGCACGCCCGCACCCGCACTGTCCATCCTGTCCACACCACGCCGCGCGGCAGACCGGACCGCCTTCCCGGCACTGCCGCCACCCGGAGACCCCGATGTATAAGCTCGTTCCGATCCTGCACGGCCTGTTTGCCGCAACCATCGTCGCCACCGGTCCGGTGCTGGCGAGCTGACTTTCCAGCCAAGGACAAGCCGATCCGCGTGATCGTCGCCTTTCCGCCAGGCGGCGGCGTGGATGCGCAGGCGCGCGCCGTGGCACCGAAGCTGTCGGAGGTGCTCGGCGTGCCGGTGGTGGTGGAAAACAAGCCTGGTGGCGGCACCCTGGTCGCCGCCAACGAGGTGCTGAAGGCCGCGCCGGACGGACACACCATCTTCTACAGCGCCTCGTCGACGCTGGCACAGAATCCGCACACCTCGGCCGCGGTGACCTACAACCCGCTGACCGACTTCACGCCGCTCTCGCTCGGCGCGCGTGGTCCGCTGGTGATCGTCATCAGCTCCAAGCTGCCGGTCGCGAGCGTGCAGGAACTCGTCGCCTACGGCAAGGCCAACCCGGGCAAGCTGAGCTATGCCTCGTTCGGCACCGGGACCTCGTCGCACATCTTCGGCCAGGTGTTCGCGCAGAACGCCGGCATCGAGATGGAACACATCCCGTACAAGGGCGGTGCCGAGCTGGCAGCCGACTTGTTCGAGGGCCGGGTCCAGGTGGCCTTCGACGCCGCGCCGAGCGGCATCAAGAACGCCGCCACCGGCAGGGCGAAGATCATCGCCGTTGCCGCACCCGAGCGCAGTTCCCTGCTGCCCGACGTGCCGACGGTGACCGAGCAGGGCGTGAAGGGGCTCGACACGACCAGCTTTCTCGGCTGGTTCGGACCGGCCCGGATGGCACCCGAGGTGGTGCAGCAAACTCAACGCCGCGCTCGTCAGGGCCATTGCCCAGCCGGAGGTGCAGGCCTTCTACAAGACCGGCGCCTACACCGCCGAGAGCTCGACGCCGGAGCAGCTTGCGACCGAGGTAAAGACCGCCTACGACGGCTGGGGACGGCTGGTGAAGGCGGCCGGTATCAGGAAGCAGTGACGCGGACCCTCCGGCTGTCGAATGTCCAGTCGCCCGCGTGCCTCGCGGTCCGGGCGGCGGTCCGGGCACGTCCGTGATCGCCCGGCTGATCGCCTGGCTGTTGCGGCTGCCGGTCGAACTGCAGGTCGTGCTGTGGCTGGTCGTGCTGCTCGCCGGGGGCTGGTTGCTCATCCGGCTCGGATGAGGCGACGGCGCGTGCCAGGGATGCAGAACACGCGTCGCACCCTGTTCCACCGGCAGCGCTGATCCCGCAGCGCCCTGCGGCCAGAAAGACAAAAGGGTCAGCACAGTTGCTTGTGCTGACCCTCGTCCTTACTGGTGCGGCTGGCAGGATTCGAACCCACGACCCCTTGGTTCGTAGCCAAGTACTCTATCCAACTGAGCTACAGCCGCGAAGCCTCGCAGTATACACAGCTTTTCTGGCGCTCCGGACAGACCAGCAAAAAAGTTCAGGAAAGTCGCGCCGCGGCTTCCAGCCGGTCGCTCGCCTGCTGGGCGTCGTCCTGCTGGCGCGCCAGGCGGGCCAGCTGGACCAGGGCATCGCGCCGGCTCTCGGCCGCCAGCGTCTCGTCGGTGGCGGCCTGTTCGAGCATGCGGCGCGCCTTGCCCCACAGCTGGCGTTGCGCCAGGGCGGTGCCGACGGCATGGGCAATCGCGCCTTCGGTCGGGAACGCCTGTGCCGCGGCTTCCAGACGCGGCAGCCATTCGGCGCCGATGCCTTCGCTCGCCTCGACCAGCGCCGCTGCCAGCGCGGCGCGCTCGTCGGCTGCCGAGTTCGGCCAGCTGGTCCCAGAACGGGCGCAGCCAGCCGCGCGCCTCGGCGGTGGCGCCGAAGCTGCACCGCGCAGCGCACCGCGTGGGCGGCGATGAACGGCATCGCGGCGTTCGGCCGGATCGAGCTGCTGCCAGATCTGGCGCAGCTGGTCGATGTCGCGCGCGCCGTCGAGCGATTCGAAGGCCAGCGAGCGCAGCAGGCTTTGCGCCGCCATCTTCGAGAAGCCCTGGTGCTTGGCGAGCAGGCGTGCCGTGCGCAGCGCCTCGAGCGGCTGCAGGCCGAGCCGCGTGGCCTGCAGCTTCAGGCGCAGTGCATGGGTGCGCCGTGCCACGCCGGGCGGCAGTTCGGCCAGCAGCGCCAGCGCGCGGTCGGCATCGCGATCGTCGAGCGCGAATTCGGCGGCCAGCAGGCGGGCGCCCTCCTCGACCGAGCGCGCCGCCGGCGCTGCGCTGCGCCAGCTCGAGCGCACGCGTGAGCTGCCGGTCGCGCTCGGGCCGGTTCTGCAGCCGGTGCGCGCTGCCGGCGTGCAGCAGGTGCGCGAGCACGGTGAAATCGTTGTCCTGCGCCAGGTCGGGCGTATCGGCCTGGATCGCGAGCGCGCGTTGCGCGGCATTGGCGGCGCGGCTGTAGCGGCCGCCGAAATACTGCGCCAGCGCCTCGCGCAGCGCAGCCTGGGCGCTGCGGTCGCGGCGCAGCGTGCGCCACTCGTGCGCGCGCTGCGGCAGGCCGGTCAGCACGCTCACCGTCTGCATCACCGTCACCAGCACGAAGCAGGTGCCGAGCAGCAGCAGGATGAACAGGTTGAGCGACATGTCGAAGCGCCAGCCGCCCCAGTAGAAGCTGGCCAGACCGTCGTTGGTGCCGAACGCAGTCGCGGCGACGACCGCGGCGACGAACAGCAGGATCAGCCAGATGACCGCGCGCATGCCGCCGCCCCGTGCTCAGCGGCCGGGCGCGGCGGCGTTCAGCGCGGCCAGCGTGTCGTCGGGCAGCGGCACGCTGCCCTGGCGCGCCTGCGCCGCGATCTGGCGCAGCACCTCGAGCGCGAGCTGGGTGCGGCGCGAACTGGTGTCGTAGATAGCGCTCGATCGTCGCCGACCACGGTGCGCAGATCGGACTGGGCGGTGTCGAACTGCCGGCTGAGCAGCGCCAGGCGCGCATTCAGCAGCCGCAGCTTGAGGTTCTCGCGCAGGAAATACGACTGCTCGGGCGCGATCAGCATCGCATCCGGATGGTCGATGCGCGTCACCCGCACCAGCGAGCGGACCTCGGACCAGACGCGTTCGGCCAGCCGCCTCCCAGGCTGCCGCGCGCGCCCACTGCGGCCACCAGTCCGGCGGATGCCGTCGTCGCCGATCGCCGCTGCGGCACTGGCAGCGCCGCTGCGGGCGCGGCGGCGGCGCGCGGCGCGCCGGCGGCGCGGCTCGGGCGTGGCCAGCAGCGGCAGCTCGTCGACCATGCGGACCACCTCGTCGAGCTTGATCAGCATGCCGCCGATATCGGCCATCGCCGACCTTGCGCACCTTGTCCAGATCACGCGCGATCGCGCGCCGGATCGTCTTCGAGCCGCGGCTGGTTGTAGCGCGCCAGCCGGTCATCGGCCTGGCGCAGCGCAGCCACCAGCGGCTCGGCGCTGCCGCTGAGCAGGCTCTGCTGCTGCGCCACGCGCAGTGCCGACTCGATCTCGGCGACGATGTTCTCGTCGCGCGAGCGCGACAGCGACAGGATCAGGTCGTCGAGCTGGCTGCGCTGCACGCCGACTTCGGACAGCCGCGCCTCGAGCAGCGCGACCTTGGCGACCGACTCGCGCAGCGCTTCGAGCGTCTGCTGCGACAGCATGCGCGCCTCGGTCGCCTGCTGCTGGATGTCGCGCTGGCGCAGCACCAGTTCCTGCTCGAGCATGCGGACGCGCTGCTCGGCGCGCCAGGCCAGCGAGATCGCGCGCGATCGCCACCAGGACCACGATCGCCAGCACGATCGGCGGCGGCCGAAGCGCGACGCCGGCGTGCGCCTTCGCCGGCCGCTGCAGCGGCAGCCGGTGCAGCCGGCGCGGGCTTTTCGACAGGGGGTAGTCCGGGCGGTTGGATGGCGGATCGCTCACTGCTGGCAGGCTAGCCGGAAAAGTCCGGGGCGGGCGCTGATTGTATGCACCGGCACCACGTCGGCCAGCCCGGGCCGGCGTCTCGAGCACCTGGCCGAAGCCGGCCGCGCGCGCGCGTCTGGGCGATGCGCGGATGGGTCGCGATCGCAGCCGATCGCCGAGGCCTGCGCATGCGCCGGCCGTCAGCGATCGCCGGCAGCGAGCTGCTGCACCGACTCGCTGCTGCTGAAGAACCACAGATGGCGCTGCGGTTCGGCAAGTGCTGCCAGGAGCTGCGCGCTGCCGGGGCGGGTCGAGCACGGCCGCGCCGCGCCGGTAGGCGGCGAGCAGATCGACCGCCGCCCCGGCCTCGCGCAAGCTGGCCGGCCAGCCAGTCGCGTCCGCTCTCGCCGCGCACGATCAGCACCCGTCGCCCGTGCCAGTCGTGCCGCTGCAGCTGCAGCCACAGTGACTCCGAATCGAAGCGCGCCGAGTCGGCAGCCGGCTCGACGACTGCGCCGGATCGATGCCGCAGCGAGCGCAGTTCGGCGGCGGTGCCGGGGCCGGGCGCGGCAGCGAGCAACCGGTCGGGCCAGCGCGTGCCGGCCGGGCGGCGCGCGAAGAAATGCGGCACCGCATTCGGGCTGACGAAGACCAGCGCCGACCATCGCGCCAGGTCGGCCCACGCCGCGTCGACGGCTGCCGGATCGGCGCCGGCGGCGGTATCGATCAGCGGCAGCGCCAGCGCATCGACGCCGCGCGCGCGCAGCGCCTCGACCCAGGCCGGGCCTGCTCGCGGCGGGCGGGTCACCAGCACGCGGCGCGCCGCGCCGCTGCGGGGCGGCGCCGGCGCCGATTCAGTCGGCGCGCCGCTCATCGGCTGGCGGCGGCCAGGTAGCCGGCCGCGCCGGCGCGCGCAGGGCCTGCTGCTGCCGCGGCACCGAGCGCCTCGGCTTCGTCGGCATCGCGCGACCGGCGCCGCACTGGCTGGCGCAGCAGCGGCGCTTCGGTGCGCTCGGGATGGCCGAGCGCGACGCGCAGTGCGAGCGCGTCGCCGTCCCAGCTCGCGTGCGCAGCCAGCGGCATGCTGCAGCTGCCGCCGAGCGCGCGCGACACCGCGCGCTCGGCCGTCACCGCCAGCTGCGTCGCGCGGTCGACCCAGTTGCGGCGAGCAGTCGCGCACAGATCGGTCGGTGTCGCTGCGCACCTCGATGCCGAGCGCACCCTGCCCCGCGCACGGCAGCATCGCGCTCGGTCTCGAAGACCGACGCGATGCGCGCTCGCCAGGCCGAGCCGCTTCAGGCCGGCCGCGGCCAGCACGATCGCGTCGTAGCCGCCCTCGTCGAGCTTGCGCAGCCGCGTGTCGAGGTTGCCGCGCAGCGGTTCGACCCGCAGGTCGGGGCGCAGGTTGCGCAGCTGCACCACGCGACGCAGGCTCGAGGTGCCGACCAGCGCGCCGTGCGGCAGCTCGTCGATCGACGCGTGGTGGTTGGAAACGAAGGCATCGCGCGGATCCTCGCGCTCGAGCACCGCGGCCAGCACGAAGCCGTCGGGCAGCTCCATCGGCACATCCTTCAGCGAATGCACCGCCAGTTCGGCCCGGCCGTCCTCGAGCGCGGTCTCGAGCTCCTTGACGAACAGGCCCTTGCCGCCGACCTTCGACAGCGTGCGATCGAGGATCTGATCGCCGCGCGTGGTCATGCCGAGCAGCTCGACCTGCAGCCCATGGCGCTGCTGCAGCAGCTGCTGCACATGCGTGGCCTGCCACAGCGCGAGCCGGCTCTCGCGGGTGGCGATGCGCAGGGCACCGGCGTCGCGACCGGCGCGGGCGGAGGTCGCGTGGAACAGGGGCGGCAGCGGGCGCGATTCGACATCCTGCTCGATGCTAGCAGCCGCTGCGCCGAGCGCTCGCGGGCATGGCGCCGATCACCGCGCGTGCCGCGCCGATCGTCTGTGGCTCGCCACACGCGGCCAGTCGGCGCAGCTGCACCATTCTCGTCGTCAGCCTGCTACGATCGGCTTGGTAACTAAATTACATCGGACCGCGCCATGGCGAGCCTTCCGCACCGACTTCCCGCGAACCGCGCGCGCCAGCGCGGTCGCGCCAGGACAGCGGCCGACGCCCGGCAGCGCCGCCGACACCGCCGAGAAGAACCGGCCGCTGGTCGAGGACATCCGCCTGCTCGGCCGCATCCTCGGCGACGTGATCCGCGAGCAGGAGGGCCAGGCGGCGTTCGACCTGGTCGAGCGGGTGCGCCAGCTGTCGGTGGCCTATCGGCTCAAGAGCGACGCCCAGGCCGGCCGCGCGCTCGACCGGCTGCTGAAGAACCTGAGCGGCGACCAGACCGTCAGCGTGATCCGCGCCTTCAGCTATTTCTCGCACCTGGCCAACATCGCCGAGGACCGCCACCACGTGCGGCGGCGCAACTTCCACGAGCGCCAGGGCCATCTGCAGGAAGGCTCGCTGGCCAGGACGCTCGAGCGGCTGGCCGATGCCGGCATCCGCGGTGCCGAGATCGCCGGCGTGCTCGAGCATGCCTTCATCTCGCCGGTGCTGACCGCGCACCCGACCGAGGTGCAGCGCAAGAGCATCCTCGACGCCGAACGCGCGATCGCCGAGCTGGTCGAGCAGCGCGACGACCTGCCGAGCGAGCGCGAGAAGGCGCTCAACGAGGCGCTGATCCGCGCCCGCGTCACCCAGCTGTGGCAGACGCGCATGCTGCGCACCTCCAAGCTGACGGTGAGCGACGAGATCGAGAACGCGCTGTCGTACTACCGCTCGACCTTCCTGCGCCAGATTCCGCGCATGTACCGGGACCTGGAGGCCGCACTGCCCGGCCATCCGATCGCGAGCTTCTTCCGGATGGGCAACTGGATCGGCGGCGACCGCGACGGCAATCCGAACGTCTCGGCCGAGACGCTCGAGACCGCGCTGGCGCGCCAGAGCGAGACCGTGCTGCGCTTCTACCTGACCGAGATCCACGAGCTCGGCGCCGAGCTGTCGATCTCGGCCACGCTCGCGCCGGTGACGCCGCAGATGCTCGCGCTGGCCGAAGCGTCGCCCGACCACAGCGGCCACCGCACCGACGAGCCGTATCGGCGCGCGCTGATCGGCAGCTATGCCCGCCTGGCGGCGACGCTGCGCGAGTTCACCGGCACCGAGGCGCTGCGCCACGCGGTGGCGCCGCAGAACCCGTACCGCAGCGCCGACGAACTGCTCGCCGACCTGCAGATGATCGAGGACTCGCTGCTCGCCCACCACGCCGAGGCACTGACCGAGCCGCGGCTGCGCCCGCTCAAGCGCGCGGTGCAGGTCTTCGGCTTCCACCTGGCGACCGTCGACCTGCGTCAGAGTTCGGACAAGCACGAACTGGTGGTGGCCGAACTGCTGCGCTGCGCCCGGCTCGAGGCCGACTACTCGCGCGCTCGACGAGCCGGCGCGGCGCCGCCTGCTGCTCGGCCTGCTCAACGATGCGCGCTCGCTGCGCGTGCATCGGCGCCGACTACAGCGAGCACACGCGCAGCGAACTGGCGATCTTCGAGACCGCCGGTCGCATGCTGCAGCGCTACGGCCGCGAGGCGCTGCGCCACTACATCATCTCGCACACCGAATCGGTCAGCGACCTGCTCGAGGTGCTGCTGCTGCTGAAGGAGACCGGCCTGCTGCGCGGCACGCTCGACGGCAACGGCGATGCGGCTGCGGTGACCTCGCTGATCGTGGTGCCGCTGTTCGAGACCATCGGCGACCTGCGCCAGGCCGCGCCGATCATGCGCGAGTACTACGAGCTGCCCGGCATCGTCGAGCTGATCAAGCGCTCGGGCTGCGAGCAGGACATCATGCTCGGCTACAGCGACAGCAACAAGGACGGCGGCAGCTTCACCAGCAACTGGGAGCTGTACTGCGCCGAGCTCGCGCTGGCCGAGCTGTTCGGCCGCCTCGCGCAGCGAGCACGGCATCCGGCTGCGCCTGTTCCACGGCCGCGGCGGCACGGTCGGACGCGGCGGCGGTCCGAGCTACCAGGCGATCCTGGCGCAGCCGCCGGGCACCGTCAACGGCCAGATCCGGCTGACCGAACAGGGCGAGGTGATCGCGTCGAAATATGCGCACCCGGAGATCGGCCGGCGCAACCTCGAGACGCTGGTCGCCGCCACGCTCGAGGCGACGCTGCTGCACCCGACCAAGAGTGCGCCGGCGAGCTTCCTCGAAGCGGCCGCGCAGATCAGCGAGGCGAGCTTCGCGGCCTACCGCCAGCTGGTCTACGAGACGCCCGGCTTCACCGACTACTTCTTCAGCGCCACGCCGATCCGCGAGATCGCCGAGCTCAACCTCGGCTCGCGCCCGGCGTCGCGCAAGGCGACCCGCGCGATCGAGGACCTGCGCGCGATCCCATGGAGCTTCAGCTGGGGCCAGTGCCGCGTCGCGCTGCCCGGCTGGTGCGGCTTCGGCTCGGCGATCGAAGCCTTCCTCGACCATCCGGAGCGCGACAAGCGGCTGGCGCTGCTGCGCCGGATGGACAAGCAGTGGCCGTTCTTCCGCACCCTGCTGTCGAACCTGGACATGGTGATCGCCAAGAGCGATTTCGCGATCGCCTCGCGCTATGTCGAACTGGTCGACGACCGCAAGCTCGGCAAGCGCATCTTCGGCGCTGATCCGGCCGAGTGGCAGCGCACCAACGATGCCCTGACGCTGATCACCGGCACCGACCAGCGCCTGGCGTGGCAATCCGACGCTGGCGCGCTCGATCGAGCACCGCTTTCCCTACCTCGACCCGCTGAACCACCTGCAGGTCGAACTGCTGCGCCGCTACCGCGGCCACGTCGGGCGGCGACCCGGCCCAGGGCGACCCGGCATTCGAGCGCGTCCAGCGCGGCATCCACATCTCGATCAACGGCATCGCGGCGGGGCTGCGCAACACCGGCTGAGGCGCCTCCGCCGGCGTGCAGGCTTCAGACCGACCGCACGCGCACGCTGTAGCTGCGCCGGTGCCGCTGCTGCGGTTGAAATGGCGGACCTGGACGAAATACTCGCCGGCGATCAGGGCGCCGGCGATGCGCGCGTTGAAGCCGGTGCCGCTGTCGTCGTCCTCGGCGATCACGTCGGTGCGGCTGTCCGGGCCGAACAGCTTCATCACCACATCGGTCGCGCCCTTGGTGTCGATCACGTGCGTGCCGCCGTTCGCTGACGCGTGAAGCGGAACAGGTCCTCCTCGCCCGGCTTGCCGATCGCCGCCATGGTGCGGCGCGAGGCATTGACCTTCAGCTCGACCGCGTCGTCGGCCGTCGGCGCGGCCTTTCGGATAGGCCGCCGCGCTGGCGATGAAGCGCGGTCGAGTGCCGACATGGTCTCGTTGGCCTGCGTGGCGATGCCGTTGGTGGTCCAGTTGGCCGGGAAGAAGTACAGCATGATCGATTCCGGATCGAAGCTGCGTGCCGCGGATCTGGTCGACGCTGTACTTGCGCAGCACGTTGTGGCGGATCGTCGCCTCGTCCCAGTTGTTCGGCGGGCCCGGCCAGTTCGCGCAGCACCACCGCCTCGTTCCACTGGATGCCGCCGGCCGGATTCTGGTGCTCGTGGCCGAGCCCGATCGCATGGCCGAATTCATGCGCCGCAGTGCCGCCGTCGAGGAAGCCGAGGTTCATCGTCGGCTGGTTCGAACGGGATCGTGCGGTTGTCGGTGCCGATGTACGACCAGGCGCCGTCGGACGCGATCGAAGGCGATCCGGATCTCGGCATCGGGCGCATCGTTGAAGTCGAACCTGCAGGTTGGCGACGTCGGACCACCACTGCGCCTGCTCGCGCGCCTTGGCTGCGCTGCGCGCTGCTGCCGCCGAGGAAGCGCACCCGCAGCGTGCTGCCATTCATCCACATCTTGCTCGCGACCAGCAGGGCACGCACGCTGCCGCTGCGGCGGATGGTCGACTGGAAGCGATGGGTCTCGGATCGGCAGCAGGCGGTCGATGCAGACCTTGGGGCGGGTGGCGGTGTCCATTGGACTCCTCCGCTGGTCGCGCAACCGCGCCGGCATCAGGCCGGCGCGGTGACAGACGGGTCGACCTTATGACGCGGCCCGGACTGCGTCCATCCGGTGAACTTGGGGGGCTCGTCAGCGCCGCCCTTCGCCGCGCCTGCAGCGACCTCGCGCACACCCGGCAGCTGGCGCCGCGACACCGCCAGCCATTCGTCGATCTCGGCCAGCCACACCGCCCAGCCACCGGCCTCGTCATCGCCGTCGACCGCGCGCCGCTCGAGCGCGCGGACCGCGTCGCGAGCGACCAGCGCATTGCGATGGATGCGCAGGAAGCCGTCGCCGAGCCGGGCCTCGAGCTCGGACAGCGAATCGTCGAGCAGGTGGCTGCCGCTGCGCGGTGCGCACCGTCACGTACTTCAGCTCGGCCTTCAGATACAGCACGTCGGCCAGCGCGCAGCCGCAGCACGCGGCCGCGGTCGCTGACGACGAGTTCGGCCGCGTCCGGTCGCGCGCCGGCGGCAGGCCGGCCGCGGCGCAGCGCGACCTGCTCGGCGACGCGCTGCAGCGCCGCCTGCAGCCGCTCGCGGCGCACCGGCTTGGTCAGGTAGTCCGCCGCGGCCAGCTCGAACGCCTGCAGCGCATGCTCGGCATGCGCGGTGACGAAGATCAGCGCCGGCGCGCCGTCGGCGCGGCGCTGCTGCGCAGTTCGTCGGCGAACGACAGCCCGTCCAGGCCGGGCAGCGCGATGTCGAGCAGCAGCAGGTCGCATCGATGCTGGCTCAGCCAGACACGCGCCTGGATCGCATTCGCCGCCTCGCCGACCACCTCGCAGCGCGGATGCGACGCAGTCTTCGATCAGGCTGCGCAGCCGCCAGCGCGCCGGCTCCTCGTCGTCGACGATCAGGATGCGCAGCGGCGGGTCGTCTGGAGCGAGATCGGGCAAGGGGTCCGGCATCGGTTCGTCAGGGCTTGCGGCAGTCGACCGTGCGGCGCCTGCCGGCGGCAGCGGAACCGCCAGGTCGACGCGGTACCAGCCGGCGTCCGTCGCGATCTGGAAGCGCGCCGCCAGATCGTGCATCAGCCGCAGGCGGTCGCGCACATTCTGCAGTGCGATGCCGTGGCCCGCGCGGCGCGCGCCGGCGTGCGGCGCCGCCGGCAGCGAATTGCCGATCGACAGCCACGCCTGGCCGTGGCGCACGCGGGTGCGGATGCGCACCACGCCGCCGTTCGGATCGGGCTCGACGCCGTGGCGCACCGCATTCTCGACCAGCGGCTGCAGCAGCAGCGGCGGCACGCGCGCGGCGCCGGCGGCGGGATCGAGCTGCCACACCACCTGCAGCCGGCTGCCGAAGCGGATCTGCTCGATCGCCAGGTAGCGCCGCGCCAGCTCGATCTCGTCGTCGCAGGCGTGACCGCGCTCGGCATCGACCGCGAGCGCGACCCGGAACAGCTCGGCCAGGTCCTCGAGCAGCGCCTCGGCGCGCTGCGGGTCGCGTCGCACCAGACCGAGCGCACTGTTCAAGGTGTTGAACAGGAAGTGCGGCCGGATGCGCGACTGCAGTTCGGCCAGCCGCGCGGTCGTATCGGCCGGCAGCGCGGCCGCGGTCGCGCTGCTGCAGCCACAGCGTGAGCAGCCAGGCCAGCAGCGCTCCGGCGACCGGCCGGCGCCGGCCACGGACCGGCCTCGACCAGGTCGCCGCCGGCCCAGCCGCAGCAGCGCCCAGCCGAAGCCGCCGCAGCACCGCGCCGAGCAGCGCCGCCGCAGCCGCCTGCGCCGCGCGCGCCGAGGCGGGCGAGCCGGTGCTGCAGCGCGCAGGCGAGCGCCAGCCACGCCAGCACCGCCGGCAGCGCCAGCGCCGAGCCGAGCGCCAGCGCGCTGCGCCAGGTCGGCCGGCCCGCTGGCGACGAACAGCATGCCGGCGACCACGACCGCCTCGACCAGCAGCACCGTGCGCAGCACCATGCCGACGTGGCACAGATCGAACACCGCCGCCGTCGCGGCGTCGCCGGCCGGTGCGGCGCCGCCGGTCGGATCCGGCAGCGCGCCGAAGCCGCTGCCGTGCAGCAGCGTCGAATCGTCCCAGCGCGACGGCGCGCTCGGCGGCAGTCGGCGCGCGGCAGGTCGGGCGGGGGCACGCGCATCGTCGGAGTCGGCGGTCGGCGGCAGGTGCGGGCGGGACGAGGTCGGGTCGATAGAATCGGCGGCTCCTCCATTGTCACCAATCGCGCGACCGTCGGCCGGCCCCGTCGCTGGCCGTGCCGTCGTCGACGACCCGGCCGCCCGGCCCGCCTCCATGTCCGCCAATCAACTCGACAAGAAATCCGAAGCCTGGTCCGCGCTGTTCTCCGAACCGATGAGCGAGCTGGTCAAGCGCTACACCGCGAGCGTCGATTTCGACCGCCGCCTCTGGCGGGCCGACATCACCGGCAGCCTGGCGCATGCCGAGATGCTGGCCGCGCAGCAGATCATCGGCGCCGACGACCTGGCGGCGATCGAGCGCGGGCTGGCGCAGATCCGCGACGAGATCGAGGCCGGCCGATTCGAGTGGAAGCTCGACCTGGAGGATGTGCACCTCAACATCGAGGCGCGGCTGACGCAGCTGGTCGGCGACGCCGGCAAGCGGCTGCACACCGGCCGCTCGCGCAACGACCAGGTCGCGACCGACGTGCGGCTGTGGCTGCGCGACGAGATCCGCGCGATCGGCGGGCTGCTGACCGAACTGCAGCGCGCGCTGGTCGCGGCGGCCGACGCCAATGCCGACGTCATCATGCCCGGCTTCACCCACCTGCAGGTGGCGCAGCCGGTCAGCTTCGGCCACCACCTGCTGGCCTATGTGGAGATGTTCGCCCGCGACGCCGAGCGCATGGACGAGATCGAGCGGCGCACCAACCGGCTGCCGCTCGGCGCCGCCGCGCTGGCCGGGACCAGCTATCCGCTCGACCGCGAGCGGGTCGCGCGCAGCCTCGGCATGGTCGACGCCGACGGCCACGCCGAGCCTGTGCCGGAACAGCCTCGATGCGGTCAGCGACCGCGACTTCGCGATCGAATTCAGCGCCGCCGCCAGCCTGTGCATGGTCCACGTCTCGCGGCTGCAGCGAGGAACTGGTGCTGTGGATGAGCCAGAACTTCGGCTTCATCGACCTGGCCGACCGCTTCTGCACCGGCAGCTCGATCATGCCGCAGAAGAAGAATCCCGACGTGCCCGAACTGGCGCGTGGCAAGACCGGCCGCGTGGTCGGCCACCTGATGGGGCTGCTGACGCTGATGAAGGGCCAGCCGCTCGCCTACAACAAGGACAACCAGGAAGACAAGGAGCCGCTGTTCGACACCGTCGACACGCTGCAGGACACGCTGCGCATCTTCTGCGAGCTGGTCGCCGGCATCAGCGTCAAGCCCGAGGCGATGCGGCAGCGCGGCGCTGCGCGGCTATGCCACCGCCACCGACCTGGCCGACTACCTGGTCAAGAAGGGGCTGCCGTTCCGCGATGCGCACGAGGTGGTGGCGCATGCGGTGAAGTCGGCGATCGCGCAGGGTGTCGACCTGAGCGAACTGCCGCTGGCGACAGCTGCAGCGGCTTCGACGCCCGCGATCGAGGCCGACGTGTTCGACGTGCTGAGCCTCGAAGGCTCGCTGAATGCGCGCCAGGTGGTCGGCGGCACCGCACCGGCGCAGGTGCGCGCGCAGATCGCCGCGCACCGCGAGCGGCTCGGCTGACGTCGCGTCGGCCTGCAGGCCGCTGCATCCGCCGCCGCGGCGCGCTGCGTAAGGCTGTGCCGATGCAGTTGAAGACCTTGCTCGTTCCGCTGGCGGCACTCGGTTGCGGCTCGCCGCTCCTCGCCGCCTGTTCGCCGGTATCGGCGCTGAATGCGGTGGTGCCGTCGAAAGCCCGCCTGCAGACCGACGTGGCGTACGGGCCGCTACGAACGCCAGAAACTCGACATCTACCGCCCGGCGCGGCACGCGCCGCGCGACGGGCCACCCGATGGTGGTCTTCTTCTATGGCGGCTCGTGGAACGAGGGCGAACGCGGCGACTACAAGTTCATCGGCGAGTCGCTGGCCAGCCGCGGCATCGTGACGCTGATCGCCGACTACCGGCTCTATCCGCAGGTGCGCTATCCGGAATTCCTGCACGACAGCGCGCGTGCCGTGCAGTACGGGCTGCGCGAAGCGCGCAGCGCTCGGCGCCGATCCGCGCCGCGTCTTCGTGATGGGCCACAGCTCGGGCGGCTACAACGCCGCGATGCTGGCGCTCGATCCGCGCTGGCTGAGCCGGCTCGGTGCCGCGCCCGACCGGCTCGCCGGCTGGATCGGGCTGGCCGGGCCGTACGACTTCCTGCCGATCGTCAATCCGGACGTGAAGCCGGTCTTTCACCATCCCGACTATCCGCCGCACACGCAGCCGATCGGCTTCGCCGGCGCCGCTTCGCCGCCGGCCTTCATCGGCGCGGCGCGCGAAGACAAGCTGGTCAATCCGCAACGCAACAGCGTGCAGATGGCGCAGCGGCTGGAGGCGGCTGGCGTGCCGGTGACGCTGCGCCTGTACGACGATGCAAGCCATGTGACGCTGGCGGGCGCCTTCGCCTGGCCGCTGCGCTGGATTGCGCCGGTGCTCGACGATGTGACCGCGTTCATCGAGCAGACGGCACCGGTGGCGGCGCTGCGCGACCCGGCTGCCCGGTCAGTCCGGCGCCGCGCCGGCTGCGACGAACGGCGCGCGGTAGAGCCAGACCGGCTTGCCCGGGACCGGTTCGATGCTGCGCGGTCGGCTGCAGCCCGGGCGCCGGAAACTCCAGGCTCACCAGCCAGGCGCCGGCTGCGCAGCTCGCGCGCGGCCTTCGCCGACCGCGCGCGGCATGCTCTCCGGGCGCTGGAACAGGTAGACCAGCTGGTAGCCGGACCAGTCGGCGCGCCAGATGTCGGCGCGCCGCACCGTCGCGTCGCGACAGCGCAGCCGGCAGGCCGATCACCAGCGGCCAGCTCCAGTCGAGTCCCTCGAGGCGGGCCGACGGGAAGCAGCGCCGCAGCGCGACCAGCCCGGCACCGAGGCCGCAGCCGGCGTCGACGACGCGCGCCCCCGGGGCCAGCCCGATGTGCCGCGGACAGGCCGTCGAGCGCGCCGGTCGGGGTCGGAAACAGCGGCGCGTCGCGCCAGCTGCGCAGCGGATAGAGCAGCAGCAGCAGCAGCGCGGCCAGCAGCCAGCCGATGGCGCTGGTGCCGGCCGGCGATGCCGGAGGCGAGCAGCGAAACCGGAAAACCGGCGCCGATGAAGACCCGGCGCCATGCGGTGTTGCCGCCGAGCAGCGCCGCCCCCGCGCCGAGCAGCGGTCGCGCAGCCCGCCGCCGCCATGGCCGGCCAGCCGAGGAACAGCGCGCCACGAAAGACCGCCCAGGCCAGCGACCAGCCGAGCAACGCCGGCAGCGGCCACAGCGAGGCCAGCCTGCGATCGGCAGCCGACCACCCGGGCCTCATGCGTCGCTGCGCCCGCAACGCCGGCAGGCGCCAGGGCGGAACGCCATCAGTATTCGCGCAGCTTGACCCGCAGCCGTGCGATCGACTGGCTGTGCAGCTGGCAGACGCGCGACTCGGTGACCTTCAGCACCGCCGCGATTTCCTTCAGGTTCATGTCCTGCTCGTAGTACATGCTCATCACGAACTGCTCGCGCTCGGGCAGCAGCTTGATCGCATCGATCAGCGCCTGGCGCATGCGGTGGTCCTGCAGCTGGGCGAGCGGATTGAGCCCTTCGTCGGCCACATGGCGGTCCAGGAAGTCGTTGTCGCCATCGTCGCCCGACATGTCCTCGAGATAGACCAGCTGGGTGCCGCGCACCTTGCCGAGCAGCTCCTGGTATTCCACCAGCCCGAGGCCCATCTCGGCGGCGATCTCGCTCTCCTGCGGCGCCCGGCCGAGCCGCTGCTCGAGCCGGTGCACCGCCGACTCGATGCTGCGCTGCTGCTTGCGCGTGCCGCGCGACAGGTAGTCGCTGCCGCGCAGTTCGTCGAGCATCGCGCCGCGGATGCGCTGCGTCGCGAAGGTCTCGAACTGCACGCCCTGCTCGCTGTCGAAGCGACTCAGCGCGTCGGTCAGGCCGATCATGCCGACCTGGATCAGGTCGTCGATCTCGACGTTGGCGGGCAGCTTGGCGATCATCTGATGCGCCAGCCGTCGCACCAGCGGGCTGTACTGCTTGAGCATCGTGTTGACGTCGAGTCGACCCTTGGCGGTGTACATAAACAACTCCGGATTCAGTTCAGGGCCATGGCGGCCTCGGTGGCCTGATAGGCGAGCGTGACCGCGGCCGGCCAGGACGGGTCGCTGCAATTTCGCCGCGCGGCTTCGGTGACAGGTCCGGCGCGGGCTCGTCGGCGGCGACGATCCGCGCCCGCCCAGCGGCGCAGCGCCGGGCGTCGGTGGCTGGTTGGCGTCGGTCGTCGGGATCGATGCGCAGGCATTCGCGCACCGCCGCACCGACGAATTCGTCGGCACAGCGCGCGAGCTGCTGCGCCGATGCGCTCGGCGCGCGGGGATGCGTCAGCGGCACTCAGCAGCAGGTCGCACACCGGCTGGCGTCCGCGCTGGCTGAGCAGCTTGATGGCGGCGTAGGCGTGCGTGACGCTGACCGGCCGCTCGTCGGCGAGCACCAGCGGCGCGGCGCAGCGCGAACGATCGGCCTGCGCGAACATGCGGCTCAGATCGACCGCCGACGCGTGGACCAGCACCACATCGGCCTGAGCGGCCAGGCGTCGGCGGCAGCCTGCAGGAAGCTCGAAGGTCGACCCCTGGCTGTCGACGAAGCGCAGCGGCAGGCCGCGTGCGGCGAGGTAGGCGACATCGGCCGACAGCGCCTCGACGCCGTCGGCCAGCTCCAGCGCCGACCATTCGCGCGGCTGCGGCGCGCGCTCGCCGGCGTCGACCACCAGCGTGTGGCGGCCGAGCGCCGCCAGCGCGGTGCACAGCCGCTCGAGCATCACGCCGCCGAAGGCCATGTGCGGATTCGAGACCACCGGCAGGAAGCGCGCCTGCGCATGCGCGAACAGGCGGCGCAGGCCGTCGGCCTGGTCGTGCGGCTGGCAGGGTGCGGGCGGGTTCGGCATCTTCGGCGAAGGGGTGCGAACGGAGGACGTCGATCGGCGGAACCTGACCAGCTGCGCTCACGATGGCAGCGCGCCGGCGGCGGCGCCCGATGCATGGCCCATCGGCAGCGGCTGGGCGTGCGACGGCAGCTGCGGCGCCGCGAAGACCAGGTTGACCTCGTCGGCGGCGACCTTCCAGGCCGGCGCAGCGGTCGCGCGCAGCGCACGCTGCACCAGCGCATGCGACGACAGCCGGTGCCAGTCCTCGGGCACGCGCTGGCCGTTGGCGACCGCCACGCACGTTCGGCGCGATGCCGGATCAGGGCATCGAGCGCCGGGCCGAGCTTGACCGCCTCGTCGATCTTCGACAGCACGACGCCGCGCGCCTGCGACGCGCGGTACGAGACCAGCACATCCTCGATCGTCTCGCCCTGCGCCGCGGCATTGATCACCAGCAGCTTGCGGATGCTGCGGTGCGACAGCATCTCGAGCAGCTCCTGGGTGCGGCTGTCGCGCTGCGCCATGCCGGCGGTATCGATCAGCACCATCTTCTTGCCGGCCAGCAGCTCGAGCAGGTCCTCGAGCGAGGCCCGGTCGTGCGCGGTGTGGACCGGCACGCCGAGGATGCGGCCGTAGGCGCGCAGCTGCTCGTGTGCCGCGACGCGGTAGGCGTCGAGCGTGATCAGGCCGAGGTTGGACGCGCCGTGGCGGGTGGCGAAGGCGGCGGCGATCTTCGCCGTCGTCGTCGTCTTGCCGACACCGGTCGGGCCGATCAGCGCGTAGACGCCACCCTGGTCCTCGAGCGGCGCCTCGTGCTCGGCGGTGTGCAGGTTGCGCTGCGAGCACCGCGCCGGCCCAGCTGGTCTCGTCGCTGACCTCGGGGCCCATGCCCTCGGCCAGCTTGCGGATCAGCGCCGGCGAAAAGCCGCAGTCGAGCAGACGCTGGCTGAGCCGGGCCTGGGCCGGCTGGCGCTGCAGTTTCTCCATGAAGGCCAGCGCGCCGAAGCGCTCCTCGATCAGTGCCCTTCATCGAGCGCAGCTCGCTCAGCATGTCGCTGCTGGTCGGGCTGTGCGGGGCGCGCCACGGCCGCGGCGCCTGCGCCGCCGGTTGCCGGCCGCGGCAGCACCTCACCGTCGCGCGCCAGTGCGTCGCGGGCCGGCACCTCCTCGCGCAGCACCGGCGGCTCGCGCCGCGGCACCGGTCGTGCGGGCGGCTGCGCTGCGGCGGTCGGCCGCCGCGCGCTCGTTCGAGTCGGCCGCCGGCTGCCCGCTGGTGGCGGCTGCGTCGGCAGCCTGGGCGCGCCGCTCGGCGTCGCGCTTCTTCAGCATGCGCTCGCGCACATAGTCCTGGAACGACAGCGTGCTCATCGCGAGTTGCTCGACGTCGTGGTCGACCGGGGTCGCGCTCGGCCGCGTCGGTTCGATGCGCTCGCTGGCGCGCATCGCGGCGCGGGCGGCCAGCGGCAGCCGCGTGCCGGACGCGCGCGGCATGGCCGTGCCGCGCTGCCGGCGGCCGCCACGCGCTCGATGGCGGCCACGCTCTCGGGCGCCATCGCCATCATCTCGATGCCGTCGTCGCAGGGCTTGGTCGACAGCACGACCGCATCGTCGCCGAAGGCCTGGCGCACCAGGTTCATCGCATCGCGCGAGGTGCGTGCGGTGAAGCGTTTGAGGTTCATGCGGTGTCTCCGGGCAGACGGTCAGTGGTGGATCGGCGTCATGCGGCACCGCCGATGACCGAACCGATGCGGATCGAATGGGTGTCGGGAATCTCGCTGTGGCCGAGCACCTTCAGGCGCGGCGCGGCGCGCTTGAGCAGGCGCGCCATCGGCGCACGGATCAGGTCGGGAACCAGCAGGCAGGCCGGCAGGCCGAGGTCTTCCTGGCGCTTGGCCGATTCGCTGGCGCTGCGGCTGAGCGTCTCGGCGACGCCCGGGTCGAGCGCGGCGCCGTGCGGCGAATTCAGCGCCTGCGTGACCAGCCGCTCGAGGCCGGGCTCGAGTGCGATCACGTCGAGCTCGCTGCACCGGCCCGTAGATCTGCTGGACGATCGCCGGCGCCATGTGGATGCGGATGCGGCGCGCCAGCTCGATCGGATCGGTGATCGTCGCGGCCTCCTCGGCCAGGCTCTCGATGATCGAGCGCATGTCGCGGATGTGCACGCCCTCTTCGAGCAGCAGCTGGAGCACCTTCTGCAGACACGGCGATGCCGACCATTTTGGGAACCACGTCCTCGATCAGTTTGGGGGCCAGCCGGGTCACGTGATCGACCAGCTGCTGGGTCTCGACGCGACCGAGCAAGCGGGCCGCATGAAGCTGCATCAAGTGTGAAAGATGGGTCGCCACGACGGTCGAGCAATCAACCACCGTATAGCCGGCCATTTGGGCACTTTCGCGCTGGCGCTCCTCGACCCAGACCGCCGGCAGGCCGAAGGCCGGGTCGGTGGTGCGGGTGCCGATCAGCGGCGTCGTCGCGCCGCCCGGATTGATCGCGAGCAGCATGCCCGGGAAGGCCTCGCCCTCGCCGACCACCGCGCCGCGCAGCGTCAGCCGGTACATGCTCGGCTTGAGCTCGAGGTTGTCGCGGATGTGCACCGGCGGCGGCAGGAAGCCGACATCCTGCGCGAACTTCTTGCGCACGCCCTTGATGCGCGCCAGCAGGTCGCCCTCGCGCGCCTTGTCGACCAGCGCGATCAGGCGGTAGCCGACCTCCAGGCCGAGCGTGTCGACCGGCTGCAGGTCGTCCCAGCTGGCCTCGGCGTTCGGCTCGGCGACCGGCGCGCGGCGCGTGGCGGCGGCGCGAGCCTGGCCAGCTGGTCGCGCTGCGTGCATCCGCCACGCGGCATAGCCGGCGCCGCCGGCGATCAGCAGGAAGACCAGGTGCGGCATGCCCGGGATCACGCCGAGCAGGCCGATCACGCCGGCGGTGATCGCCAGCGCGCGCGGCGAATTGAACAGCTGCTTGCGTGATCTGCGCGCCGACGTCCTGCTCCTTGCCGACCCGCGACACCACCATCGCCGCCGCGACCGAGATCAGCAGCGACGGGAATCTGCGCCACCAGCGCGTCGCCGACGGCCAGCAGCACGTAGCTGCTGGCCGCCTGGCCGGCGCTCAGGTCGTGCTGGGCCACGCCGATGATGAAGCCGCCGACGATGTTGATCAGCAGGATCAGCAGGCCGGCCATCGCGTCGCCGCGCACGTACTTGCTCGCGCCGTCCATCGAGCCGAAGAACTCGGCCTCTTCGCCGACCTCGGCGCGGCGCCGCTTGGCCTCCTTGTCGTCGATCAGGCCGGCATTCAGGTCGGCGTCGATCGCCATCTGCTTGCCCGGCATCGCGTCGAGCGTGAAGCGCGCGCCGACCTCGGCGATGCGCTCGGCGCCCTTGGTGATGACGATGAAGTTGATCACCACCAGGATCGCGAACACGATCAGGCCGACGGCGAAGTTGCCGCCGATCAGGAAGTGGCCGAACGACTCGATCACCGCGCCGGCCGCGCCCGGGCCGGTGTGGCCCTCGAGCAGCACGACCCGGGTCGACGCCACGTTGAGCGACAGCCGCAGCAGCGTGGTCAGCAGGATCACCGCCGGAAAGACCGCGAAATCGAGCGGCCGCACCATGTAGGCCGCCACCACCATCACCATCAGCGCCATCGCGATGTTGAAGGTGAACAGCAGGTCGAGCGCGAACGGCGGCAGCGGCAGCACCATCATCGCCAGCACCATGATGATGAAGAGCGGCGCCATCAGCGCCTTGGCGGCGCCGCCGTTGGCGCCGAGCAGCGCGCGCAGCTGGATCAGTCGGTTCATCGGGTCGGTTCCTCGGCGTCGGTCAGCGTGGTGCGGGTCGAGTTCGGCGCGGGACGTCGAGCGTGCGGCAGCTCGGCCCGGCATGGCGCCGCGCCCGGCGAGCGCGCGCGCAGCTGGTAGACATAGGCCAGCACCTGGGCCACGGCGCCGAACAGCGCGGCCGGGATCTCGCGGTCGAGTTCGCCGTGGGCATACAGCGCGCGCGCCAGCACCGGCGCCTGCAGCACCGGCACCTTGGATGTCTTGGCCAGGTCGCGGATCGCCAGCGCGATCAGGTCGGCGCCCTTGGCGACGACGCGCGGTGCGCCCATGCGGGCCTCGTCGTACTTCAGCGCGACCGCATAGTGGGTCGGGTTCATCACCACCAGGTCGGCGCTCGGGCACCGCGGCCATCATGCGGCGCCGCGAAGCCTCGCGCATGCGCTGGCGGATGCGGCCCTTGACCTCCTGGTTGCCCTCGGCCTGCTTGAATTCCTGCTTGACCTCGTTGTGGCTCATCTTCAGCCGCGACAGGTGCAGCCACTTCTGCAGCGGCGCGTCGACAGCGGCGAACAGCGCGATCACGAGCAGCAGCAGCAGCAGGCCGGACAGCATCGTCGACGCGACCTGGCCGATCGCCGCCGGCAGGTCCATGCCGAGCGTGCTGGCGAAGACGTCGACCTGGGCCTGCAGGTACAGCGCGCCGACCGTGCCGAGCACGAGCGCCAGCGCGCACGCCTTGAGCGCGGTGATCAGCTGCTGCTTGGCGAAGATGCGCGGCAGGCCGGTGATCGGGTTGAACTTCGCGAACTTGGGCTGCAGCGCCTTGATGCTGAAATTCCAGCCGCCGATCGCGATCGACGCGGCAACCGCCACCGTCGCCATCAGCACGCCGAGCGGCAGCACGACCGCCAGCAGCTTGAGCGCCATCTCGGCCAGCCGCTCGCCCATCAGTTCGGGCCGCAGCACCGCCTGGGCGTCGAAGCGCAGGCCCTCGGCAAGCAGCTGCTTCAGCCAGCCCGACAGCTGCGGCGCGAGCACGACCAGCGCCGAGCCGCCGGCGGCGATCGCGGCGAAATGACCGAAATCCTGCGAGCGCGGCAGGTTGCCGTCCTCGCGCGCCTTCTTGATCTTGCGCTGCGGACGCTGGTAGTGGTTTGTCTTCTGAACCTTGATCAGCCATGGCGGAACACCACTCGGCGGGTGCTGACTGGATTGTTCCGGGCGGCGACGCAAAACTTGAGCGGGATAAGCGGCGCGAACCGGGCCCATTTCGCAGCTCGGCCGGCGCCGCGGCTGCGACTGTCGCGGCAGACTGCCACAGCCCCGGACGGCGATCGCGCTGATTCGCGACGAAAATAGCGGGTTCGTTTTGCTTCGGGACTGGATATGGACAGCGAAATTGCGGTGCAAGGCACGGCTCAGATGGTGATCTGGGGCGCGCTTGCGCTCGGCCTGGTGTTCGGCGCGGCCGGCCAGTGGTCGCGCTTCTGCGTGCGCGGGGCGATTGCCGACTGGGTCGCAGTCGCGCGAGCCGGCGCGGCTGTCGAGCTGGCTGATCGCGATCGCCGTCGCAGCGGTCGGCACCCAGGCGCTGATCGGCGCTGGCGCTGTTCGATGCCGGCGCGCACGCTGGCCTGGAGCCGAGCGACATGGTCTGGGCCTCGTACCTGATCGGCGGCGCGCTTGTTCGGCTACGGCATGATCCTGGCGCGCGGCTGCCCGCAGCGCAGCCTGGTCAAGGCCGGCGGCGGCGATCTGCGTGCGATCGTCACGCTGCTGGTGGCCGGCATCGCGGCCCAGATGACGCTGCGCGGCCTGTTCGCCGAGGCCGCGGGTCGCAGGGCCTGGACAGCGCCGTCGATCCCGCTCGGCCATCCGCAGGACCTGGGCAGCATCGTCGGCGCGCTGGATCGGCGTCGACGCCGGCGCACTGCGCTGGCTGTTCGTCGCGCTGCTGGTTGCCGCGGTGGCGGCCTGGGTCTGGCGCACCCGCGCGCAGCCTGAAGGCCGCCGCACTGGATCGGCGCAGTCGTGATCGGCCTGCTGGTGCCGGCCGCCTGGTACCTGACCGGCCACATCGGCTTCGTCGCCGAGCACCCGGAGACGCTCGAGGCGGCCTGGCTCGGCACCGCGACGCAACCGTCCGGAGGCGCTGAGCTTCACCGCCCCGCTGGCCAACGGCACTCGATCTGCTGAGCTTCTGGACCGACAAGAACAACCTCGCCACCTTCGGCGTCGTGCGTTGCCGCCGGCGTGCTGCTCGGCAGTCTCGCTGTCGGCACTGGCTGCGGCGCGACTTCAAGCTCGAATCGTTCGCCTCGCCGGCCGAACTGGCCAACCACCTGGTCGGCGGCACGCTGATGGGCTTCGGCGGCATCACCGCGCTCGGCTGCTCGATCGGCCAGGGACTGACCGGCCTGTCGATGCTGTCGGGCGGTGCGGTGCTGGCGGCGGCGGGATCGTCTTCGGTGCCTGGGCCGCCCTGCGGGTGCAGGGTGTCGGCGCGGCGCGTCGCGCGGCCGCGGCTGGCGTCGCAGCCGCCTGAACGGCCGCGCGGCGGCATGGCCGATCAGCGCTCGTCGCCGGTCGCGTCGACGGCGGTCGCGCGGACGAACAGCCGCAGCAGCCGCAGGAACTCGGCCTGGTCGGCGCCATCGAGCCGGCCGAGCAGCGTGCGCTGCACCTGGTCGATGCCATCGACCAGCGACGCGAGCACCGCCCGACCATCGGCAGTCAGCGTCAGGCGGCGCTGGCCGCGTGCACGCACCTCGCGCACGATCCAGCCCTTGGCCTCGAGCCGGGCCGCGATGTCGGCGGTGGTCGAGGTGTCGAGCGCGGCCTCGCGCGCCAGCGTCAGCTGGTCGATGCCGGGACGGTCCTGCAGGATGCGCAGCACCGCGTACTGGATCGGCGTGACTTCGCGGCCCGAGCGTGTCGTGAAACGACCGACACCGCGATCTGCTGCGCGCGTCGGATCAGGTGACCCGGCTGGTCGTTCAGGTCGATCGAGACCGGCTCCGCGACTTCGGCCGCCGGCATCGTGCGGCCGTTGCCTGCGACCGGCGCCGACGATGCGTTCAGCATCGCGACTAGAGGTCGAGGACCAGCAGCGGCGACTTGGCGCGCGAGCAGCACGGCAGGAACTGGTCGTTCGCCGCCTGCTCCTCGGGCGTCAGGTACATGTCCTTGTGATCGATCTCGCCCTCGAGCACGCGCGTCAGGCAGGTTCCGCACACGCCCTGCTCGCACGAGGTGGCCACCTCGACGCCGGCGGCCGACAGCGCCTGCACCACCGTCTGGTCCTTGGTGACCGTGATCACCTTGCCCGAGCTCGCGAGCTTGACCTCGAAGCTCGCATCGGTCTCCGACTTGACGACCTCGGCACCGAAGAATTCGTAGTGCAGCTGCTCCGACGGCCAGCCGGCCTTGCGTGCGCTGTCGAGCACCCAGTCCATGAAGCCCTTCGGACCGCACACATACAGGTGCACGCCCGGGCGCACCGGCTTGATCACGCTGTCGAGCTGCAGCTTCTGCGCGGCGTCGCCGTCGTCGAAGTGGAACTGCACCTTGCGCTGCGAAGCCGGACGCCGCGATGCGATCGCGAAAGGCGGTGCGATCCGGCGAGCGGGTGCAGTAGTGCATCTCGAACGACGCGCCCGGTGACCGCCAGCCGCTCGGCCATGCACAGGATCGGCGTCACGCCGATGCCGCCGGCGAGCAGCACGCTGTGGCTCGGCGTTGTGGGCGAGCGGAAAGTGGTTCTTCGGCGGGCTGATGTGCAGCACGTCGCCTTCCTTGATCCGCTCGTGCATCGCCTGCGATCCGCCGCGCGAAGCCGGATCGCGCAGCACGCCGATCAGGTAGCGATGGCCTTCGCTCGGATCGTTGCACAGCGAATACTGGCGCGTCAGTCCGTCGCCGAGGTGCACGTCGACATGCGAGCCGGCCGAGAACGCCGGCAGCGGCCGGTCGTCGACATTGACGAGTTCGAAGGTGGCGATATCGAGTGCCTCGGTCGCCTTGCGTGCGACGCGGACCTGCAGATCGGATGCATTCATCGTGTTGATCTCCAGCGGTTGTCCTGCGGCCGCGCCGGCTGCGCGGGCGGACGCAAGAGCGGGCCGACATCAGGCGGTCGCCTGCTGCTCCTCGGCCAGGATGCGATCGATTATCCGGCGCGACTGCACGCCGCCCGAGTCGATGTTGAGCTTGAGCAGCTGGCGCTGCGGGTGGGCGAGCAGGTTCTTCTGCTGCTTCTCGAGCATCTCCAGGTCCTCGCCGAAGATCTTGCCCTGCCCTTCGCGGATGCTCGCGGTCAGCGTCTTGTCGTGCGGATTGAAGTTGCGCGCCATGCCCCAGAAGTACCAGATCGAGGTCTCGGTCTCCGGCGTGATGAAGTCGACCACGATGCTCGACGGCCTTGACCTTCGGGTCGGCGTGATAGCCGCCGTGCCCGGCGTGCGCGACGCCGACCTCGATCATCACGTGGCTCGGCGGCGTGAAGCGGCAGATCTGCCAGCGATCCACCGGCACGTCGTCGGCCAGGTGGTTGCCGCGCAGCGCCATGCGCCAGAACGGCGGCGCCATGATGTTCTCCATGTGGCGGCTGGTGATCACCTCGTCGCCTTCGGTCACGGTCTGGGTCGGCGTCTCGTCGATCTCGCGCTGGCCGATGCTGCTCGAGTGCACGTAGGTCTCGTGCGTCAGGTCCATCAGGTTGTCGATCATCAGGCGGTAGTCGCAGTTGATGTGATACAGCCCGCCGCCGTAGGCCCAGTCCGGGCTCTCGGCCCACTCCAGGTGGTGCAGCTTGGCCGGGTCGGCCTTGGCCGGATCGCCGGGCCAGACCCAGACGAAGCCGTAGCGCTCGATCGTCGGATAGGCGCGGATCGCGGGGAAGCCGCGCACCCGCTGGCCCGGCATGCCGACCGTCTTGCCGTCGCAGCCCATCTCGAGCCCGTGGTAGCCGCAGACGAGCTTGCCTTCGCTGACGGTGCCGAGCGACAGCGGCGCGCCGCGATGCGGGCAGAAATCCTCGAGCGCCGCGGCCCGGCCCTCGGGCCCGCGGTACAGCACGATCGACTCATTGCAGATCTTGCGGCCGAGCGGCTTGCCGTCGATCTCGTCGGGCATGCAGGCGACATACCAGGCATTCTTGGGAAACATGAAATCTCCTTGAGGGGGCTGACCGGCCCGGGCTGCACGCACGTGGCGGCACATCGGGGCAACCCAGGCGGCTGCCAGGGGATGACGATCAGTATACGGATCGACGACACCTGGCGCAAGTTGCGCGCGTCAGGGATAACCCGAGCACCGCGTCGCGGACCACGTCGATTCCCGTCCATCCGGCGGGCATGAAACAATCGGTTCCAGTACGACCACTGGAACCACCGCATGGACCTGATCCGGCGCAACAACATCGAGATCACGGGGTCGGGGCCGGGCACGCTCGTCTTTGCGCACGGTTTCGGCTGCGACCAGAACATGTGGCGTGATGTCGCACCGCACTTCGCGAGTCGCTGGCGGGTGGTGCTGTTCGATCATGTCGGCGCCGGCGGATCGGATCTGTCGGCCTACGATCGCAGTCCGCTACGACTCGCTGCAGGGCTATGCCGACGACGTGGTCGAGATCGTCCGTCGCCTGGCGGCCCGCCGGCCCGGTGGTCTTCGTCGGTCATTCGGTGAGCGCCATGATCGGCCTGCTTGCCGATGTCGCCGCGCCCGACCTGTTCGCAGCCCACGTGATGATCGGACCGTCGCCGTCCTACATCAACGACGGCGATTACGTCGGCGGCTTCGCGCGCGAGGACATCGAGTCGATGCTCGAGACCCTGGAGGGCAACTACCTGGGCTGGTCGAGTTCGATGGCGCCGGCCATCATGGGCGCGCCGGATCAGCCACGAGCTGGCCGACGAACTGACCAACAGCTTCTGCCGCACCGATCCGACGATCGCGGCGCAGTTCGCCCGCGTCACCTTCCTGTCGCGACAACCGCGCCGAACTGCCGCGGCTGCGCAAGCCCACGCTGATCCTGCAGAGCAGCGACGACCTGATCGCGCCGCGCGTGGTCGGCGAGTACCTGCAGCGGCAGATCGCGGACAGCACGCTGGTCGTGATCGACAACGTCGGCCACTGTCCGCACATGAGCCAGCCATGCGCCTGCATCGGCCGCCATCGAGCGCTTCCTCGGCCGACCTGGAGGGCGCGATCTCCGTGACGCGACGGCGCGCGTCCGCTGCCCGGCAGCGGCGCGCTGTACGACACGGCCCCCTGCGGACTGCTGCTGACCGAGCCCGACGGCCTGCTGCTGCACGTCAATGCGACCTTCTGCACCTGGACCGGCTGGCCGTCCGACGAACTGATCGGTCGGCGGACGCTGCAGTCGCTGCTCACGATCGGCGGGCAGATCTTCCATCAGACCCACTGGGCACCGCTGCTGCACATGCAGGGTTCGGTGGCCGAGGTGAAGGTCGACATCGTCGCGGCCGACGGGCGTCGCCTGCCGACGCTGATGAATGCGATTCGCCGCGAGATCGACGGCCGACTCCTGCATCAGATCGCACTCATCGTCGTCGCCGATCGGCACAAGTACGAGCGTGCGCTGCTCGATGCGCGCAAGCGCGCCGATGCGGCGCTGCTCGGCGAGCAGCAGGCCAAGGACGAGCTGCGCCGCGCGCGGTCCCGGCTGCAGCTCGCGCTCGGCTTCAGCGCGGCTGCTGGTCTGGGAGGCGCGTCCGGACGATCCGGCGCAGCGCAGCTACGGACCCGGCGTGTCTCGCCTGCTCGGCCTGTCCGAGCCGGCCGCCGTCGATCACGCGACGTTTCGCCGCGGCGATGCCGAGCGCCGATCGCGAACGCGAGGCAAGCGCCTTTGCGGCCGCGGTGCAAGATCCGCGCCGGACGCTACGCGTGCACCTTTCGTCTGCACGGCGTCGACGGCGTCGAGCGCGTCGTCAGCTCGACCGGCCAGGGCGAATTCGGCCCGGACGGCCGGATGCTGCGCATCGTCGGCGTGCTGCAGGACGTCACCGAGGCATCGCTGCAGCGCAGCGCGGCAGAGGATCGCGCCCTGCTCGCCGAACAGATGGTCGGCATCGTCAGCCACGACCTGCGCAATCCGCTGGCGGTGATCGCGATGAGCCACGCCGCGCTCGAGCGCGCCTCACCGACCGAGGTGCAGCGCCCGCATGCTCGACCGCATCGCGCGCTCGGCGGCGCGCTCGCACCGCCTGATTTCCGATCTGCTCGACTTCACCGCCGCGCGCATCGGCTGCCGGCATTCCGGTTCACCTGCGCCCGCTCGACCTGCGGCAACTGATCAGGCAATGCTGTCGACGACCTGCGATCGGTCTATCCGCAGCGCACCCTGCTCGAGCAGGGGCATGGCCGTGGCGAATGCGTCGCCGACGCCGACCGCATCGTGCAGCTGGTCGGCAACCTGGTATCGAATGCCATCACCTATGGCTCGACCGAGCGCGCCGATCACGGTGCACTGGACGATCGGAGACCGGTCACTACGACATTGCGGTCCACAACCACGGACCTCCGATCGACCCCGAGGTGATTCCGGCCTTGTTCCAGCCGATGATGCAGCCCGGCGGGACCTCCCTCACCCGCGCCAGTGGACGCAGCGTGGGACTTGGCCTGTTCATCGTGAGCGAGATCGCTCGTGCGCACTCGGGGCGGGTTGCGGTGGAGTCGAATGTGCTGGATGGAACGCGCTTCACAGCCCGCTTCCCGCGCTCCCTGTCGCAACCGACCGGCTGACAACAGGCGGTATGAAAACAGCCGCCCGAGGGCGGCTGTCAGGAAGGGATCGCCAGCAATCGGCGATCGCTTCGACGATCACTTCTTGGCCGTGCCCGATGCCATGGCGCGCTCGGTGGCTTCTGAGTGCCACATGTTGGCCGTCACGTCGACCTTCTTCGCCTTGCCATTCTCGAGGTCGATCTGCACCTCGTAGCTGTTGTCGCCCTTGACGATCTCGTACTCCAGATAGTCCTTTTCACGGTCGTTCGTCGACGTGATCTGGTAGCCCAGCTTCTTCAACTGAGTCGGCGTAAGCTGGCCTTGTCCTGGCCGGTCTTGAGCGCCTTCTCGATCTTCTCCTTCTCGCTCGTCCAGCCCTTCATGCGGGCGCGATCGCTGTAGCGCTCGTTGGTCGCCACGAAGGCAGTGGCAGGCTCGGTCTTCTGACCGGCCATGGCCGCCTTGGTTGAGTCGGCGCGCCACAGGTTCGACTCGACTTCAACCTTGCTCGCCTTCGCGCCTGCCTTGTCGAAGTCGATCTGCACCTCATAAGAGTGGGCACCCTTGACCACTTCATATTCGACCCGATCCGCCTTGTCGGCGTTGATCGAGGTGATCATGTAGCCGTTGTCAGCCAGTGTCTTGCGGTAGAAATCCTTGCCCTCGCCCGCCTTGAGCATGCCCTTGAGCACCTCCTTCTCGTTCGACCAGGGCTTGTAATTCTCGCGGTCGCTGTTGGCGATCCGGTTGTTGAGCGCCTCCGAACGCGCGCTCGGTGCGGCAGCCGAATTCATGCCAGCGGTCGCGCCCGCGGTCGCACCAGCGCTGGCGCCGGTCATCGGGACTGCGCCCTCTTTCTTGCCATGGTTGTCCGCCTGCACGGCGATCGGTGCCAGCATGAAGGCACCGGCGATGGCTGCACTGATCAACTTCAGATTGGTTTGCTTGTTCATTGCTATCTCCTTGTGATGCAGGTCGAAGTGCCGACGGCCGGGACGACCTGCGATGGTCCGACTGGATCGGCGCCAAGGCGGCGCGCTCACCTGAACCATTGACCGCATGGTGCATCCAGCGTCGTATCGCCACCATCGGTGTGCGGCGCATCGGACTGTCGGAAGCGTCCGACCGGCGAGACAAAAGGTTGCACTCGTCCGGGCGGAGCCATATACTGTATGAAACAACAGTATTCGGAGTAACGCATGCCGTTCCATCACCACCGAGAGTGCTACCAGCCACGGCGCCCGCTGCGCCTGCCGGTCTGGGCTGTCTGGCTCTGGCGCTGGCTGTAGTTCCCCCACGGCACAGCGCGAGCGGGTTGCAGTCGCCTCAGCCAGCCCGCTCCGGCGCAGCCCATACCCGCTCGAGGGTTGGCAGCAACTCGCCATAGCGTGCGGCTGGCAGAAGCGGCGCCGGCATGAAGGACGAGTCGCACAAAAAGAACACCGCACGCGGGCGCAGGCTGTTGAGATAGATCTGCCCGATCCCGGGCAGATCGACGAGTGCAGCGCCTGCGCGCAGCGCGATTCCGGGTGCGATCGTCTGCTCGAAGACGAGGTGCAGCCACGGAAAGCCGACGTCGCGATAGCAGTGCACAGTCAGGATGCGCGGGCTGAAGCCTCGCAGCCGGTCGCTGATCGGCTGCCTCCACCGGTCCGGATCACCCGGTCCGCTCCACTCGTCGATCACGTCCATCGGCGTGTCCTCCTCGATCCGACCGATTGTCGTGCCTGTGCCTTGCCGAATCGGCTTGCACACCGGGACAATCGGCCGGCTGCAGGAGGCCGCATGGATTCATTGGACGACAGCCCGGGCAACGGAAAAAAACGGCCGAAGAAACGCGCCATTGCGCTCGGCGGTGGCGGGCCGGTGGCCGGTTTTCTGATCGGCGCCCTCGAAGTCCTCGAGCAGCGAGCGATCCACTTCGACGTCTGGTCGCTGTCGTGCATCGGCGCCTGGGTCGGCCTGCACTACAACCAGTGCAGCGGTGGCTCGCGGGCCGCGCAGACCTACGAATTCTTCCGGGAACACGCCTTCCGCGACACCGACTCCTACCGTGGATTTCCGATCAACCGGTCGTTCGCGCCGAATGTCGGCGCCTTCGCATCAGCCTGGAGCCGGCACTTGTTGGATCGGACGACCTGGCACGACGCCATGGGCGGTATCGCCGAATGGCCGGCGGCCGCAGCCGGATGGGCCCGCTTCATGAGCACGCCGATGTGGATGCGCGAAGGCGACCTGCATGCCCACCTGCTGAATCACCTGCTCGCGGTCCATCCGATGAGCCGCCTCATGACGTCGCTGGTCTACCAGTCGGGCGTCAACGGGCTCAGCAACATCCACTTCGAATCCAGTTCGCTGCTCGAGTCGCTGGATCTGGCCCGACTCGATCTGCTCGCTCAGACCGGGCTGGACCGTTTGAGTGCCGACCAGTTGCAGCAGATCGCCGCCGCATTCGATCCCGAATCGATCGCACCCGAGCGTGCAGCCCAGCCGGAGATCTATCACAACGCGTGGCGACTGGCCGACGATTCGCAGGGCCAGCCCCTGACGGGCGGGTTGCAGCTCTTCAACAACAAGTGGGCACGCTACCGGCACCAGCGCAGCCGCGACTACCTGCCGATCAGCTGCGCCAGCCTGTGTGCGTGCTCGGCGCTGCCCTATGTCGAGCAGACCGTGCGGCTCGCCGGCGACCCGGGTCGTGAATACAGCGAAGGGGCGCTGGTCGATACGGTCAACTTTGCCAACCTGGTCGAAGACCACCCCGATCTGGACGAGATCTGGGTCTGTCGCATCGTCGACCTGAGCCAGCTGCGCGCACCGAAGAACCTGCACGACAGCCTGGGCAACCTGTGCCAGCAGTTTGCCGCCGAGGTGGGCGAGAACGACGTCAGGCTGTTCAGGAACCACCTGCGCAAATGCGCCGGACGGATCCCGCGGGTGATCGAGATCCCGCTCGCGAGCGCCAGCCGTCTGAGCTACCGCTGGGATCATGCCAATCTCGACATCGGACGCCAGGAGGGACGCGAAGCCGCGACCGCGCTGCTCGAGCGGCACCGGGAACTGCTCGACCCCCGCACCACCGCTGACCCGTGGCCCTGATGCGCGTCGCGCCGATGCGCGACTCAGCGCAGGTCGGTTACGCAGGCGGCTGCAAGGTCGCTGCCGATCTCCAGTGCGCGTGCGCCGCCGAGCTCACAGCGCCCGAGGACGAAGCCGTGCGCCTGCGCAAGCTCACGCGCCTGCCCGATCCAGTGGGCCGCGGCGCGGCCATGGCCGCACGCCTGCAGCGTCCAGCCCCAGGCCAGCGCCGAGAACGCTGCTTCGGCATGGGCCGCGCCGAGGCGGTGCAGGCGCATCGCGCGCTCGAACAGCGCCTGAGCCGCCTGCAGATCGGCGCCGCTGTGCAACGCGCTGACCGCCTTGGCGCGCCAGGCGATTGCCTCGGCGAAGTGGCCGCCGATCGGGGTGGCGATGCGGATCGCCGCGTCGGCGAGTTCGATCGAGCGCGCATGCTCGCCCCGCTGGCAGGCGATCTCCGCCTCGATCGCCGGCAGGTAATCGAGCAGCGACCAGCGTCCGTCCTCGACCAGCGACAGCAAGGCGCGGGCGCGCACCAGTGACGCCTCGGCCGCATCGAGGTCGCCCTGGCGGCATTGGCACAGCGCCAGGAAGACCAGCCCGTGCCAGCCGAGGTAGGGTACGGCGTGCGCTTCGGCCAGGTTGACGCACTGCATCGCGTCGGATACGGCCTCGTCGAAGCGACGCACCGCCATCAGCGCGTGGCTGCGCCAGATGTGTGCACCGGCGAGATAGATCTGCGACTCGACCCGCCCTGCCTCCGTCACCGACAGATCGCCGAAATGGACGCCTGCGTCACCTGGGCCGATCTGGCAGCGGGCGTAGGCAATCCAGCCCAGACCCGAGATGTAGTCGATGAAGCTGCCCGACTCGCGGTAGTAGTCGATGCCCGACTCGTCGACAAAATCGAGCATCTCGTTGAACAGACCCTGGCAGCACAGGTCCATTGCAAAGGCCGACGCCGGCTTGCGTTCGATCTGTCGCGATTCCTGCTCCAAGCCGAGCTGGCGGATTTCCTGGAAGATGGTGCGGGCGTCTGCATAGTTGCTTGAATACAGCTTGGCACGCCCGTCCTGGAACAGGATCGCCGCCAGTGTTGCCGCATCGCAGGTCACGCCCGCGCTGCTGGCAAGGCTGCGCGCCTTCTCGCTCAACGCAATCAGCCGACTCGGCAGGATGGCGAACCGGCCGACCTCCATCATGCCGAGGATGATGTCGATGGCGCGCCGGGCATTGCGCGCGTCGGTTGGGAGCTGGCTGACCGCCACATCGGCGCGCGCGAAGTACGACAAGGCCTCGGCAATGGCCACGATGCGCGTCGACGCGATTCCGGCCTTGTAGAGGTAGTCGACCTCCTGATCGGCCAGTCCGCCGAGCTGGCAGTGATGGGCCATCAGCCCGGGCTCGCGGCCGGCAATTTCCGGCTGATGAGCCTCGATTGCCCGCACGATGCGCGCATGCAGCGCGCGCCGGTCGGCGCGCAGCATGCTGTCGTAGGCGGCCTGCTGCACCAGTGAATGCTTGAAGAGGTACTCGGCCTCGGCGCCGCTGCCGCGCTGGAACAGCAGGTTGGCGTCGACCAGCCGGTTGAGTGCAGCCACCAGCTGATCGGTCGGCCGCCCGCTGACCTGCTGCAGCAGCCGGAAGCTGAATTCCCGGCCGATGGCGCTGCCCAGACGCGCCACCTCCTTGATGTCGCTCAGTCGATCGAGCCGCGCCATCAGGCTGTCTCGCAGCGTCGACGGGATGTCGAGTTCGGGCAGCGGCGCTTCGAGCACCCAGGCGTCGCCCTGCTCGCGCAGCAGGCCCGACTCGAGGATGTTGGCGGTCAGCTCCTCGATGAACAGCGGCACGCCATCGGTGCGGGCGAGGATCTGCTCGACCACCGATGCCGGCAATGAACGGCCCTGGCACGAGGCCTGGATCAGCTGCTGGGCGTCGACGGACGCCAGCGGGTTCAAGGTCAGCTCGGCAACGGTGGTCGGGTCGCCCCAGCGTCCCACCTGCCCCGGACGGGAGGTGATGATCGCCAGCAGCGGCCGGTCGCGCATGCGATGGAACAGCGCATGCAGGAAGTTATCGGTTGCACCGTCCATCCAATGCGCGTCCTCGACCATCAGCAGCAGCGGCGCCTCGTTGCAGTGGCGCTCGAGGCGACGCATCACGATGTCGTGCGTCAGCGCGCGCTTGCGATCCGGCGGCAGCGGCGGCGGCGCCGCATCGCCGTCGAGCGGGACCGACAGGAACTCGGCCATCAGCGCCAGGTCGAGCGCCCCGGCCCCGCTGCCGAGCCAGTCGCCGAGCAACCGACGGTTGCGATCTGGATCCGCCTGCGGCACGCCGATCTCGCGCCGCAGCCAGTCGATCACCGGATGCAGCGGAACACTGGCCCGGCTCGGCGAACACTGCATCAGCACGCTTGAACCAGCCCCGGTGGTGATGCGCTCGTCGGCGGTGCGCAGCAGGCGCGATTTGCCGATGCCGGCCTCGCCGATCAATGACACGACCCGGCACCGACCCTGTCGCGCGGCATTCCACTGGTCGACGACGACCGCGAGTTCCTGATTCCGGCCGATGCAATCGGCGCGCGTCGCCCGCTGCACGTCGAAGCGCGCCCCTGAGGCCACCTCGCCGACCACCTGCCAGAGCTGGACTGCCCGATCGAAACCCTTCAGCTGGGTGCAGGCCGTGGTCGGTGTAGGAGAAGAATCCGCCGGCCAGCCGCCGCGTGTGATCGGCGATCAACAGGCTGCCCGGTCCGGCCAGCGACTGGATCCGCGCCGCGAGATTCGGCGTCTGGCCCATCACCGCGTGCAGTTCGGCGAAGCCGATGCCGACCATGTCGCCGATCACCGAGACGCCGGTCGCCACCCCGATCCGCACGTCGATCCGGTGGTCGCCGCCGTCGGTCTCGCCCGAGATGCGGTCGATGATCCGCAGACCGGCGCGGATCGCGCATTCGGCCGAGTCCTCGCGTGCCACGGGATAGCCGAAGTAGGCCATGATGCCGTCCCCGACGAGCCGCGCCACGAATCCCCCGCTCTGGTCGATCAGGCTGCAGCACGAGGTGTAGTAGCGGTGGATCAGGCTGCGCAGATCTTCCGGGTCGAGCCGGTTCGACAGCGCCGTCGACTCGACCAGATCACAGAACATCACCGTCACCTGACGCAGTTCACCCGGCTGTTCGAGCGGTGCCTTCAGCGCAGCCGGCGGCTCGGCGCAGCGCAGCTGGCGCAACTGTTCGACCGCTGCCTGCAGGATGCGACGATGTCCGAGCGACAGGCCGAGTTCCTTCAGATCGGCATCCGACAGGTGAACCACCGCCGCAAAGTCGACGTCGTTGTCTTCGAAGCGGCGGGCATGGACACCCAGGCCGATCGCCTCCAGCCAGTGGCGGAATTCGTCTCGCGCAGCGCTCACCTGCGGATCTCCTCGATGGCGGACAGGTCAGCCGTCCGGTAGGCACGGCAATCATTGTGCCGTGTGCCGCCTGCGTGACGCGAGCCGTCGGGCTCGATGACGCAGCGCGTCGACGGGTCGAAGGGCTGGCGATCCCGCTCAGGCGTTCGGAGCGACCGACGCGCCTTCGATGCGATGCCGCGCCAGCGCCTGCGCGACGAAACCGCTCGCCTTCCGCGATTCGACGAAGGCTGCAAGCCAGGCCCGTGCGGCCTCGCCACGCCCCTTCGGCAGCCCCATCGCCTGCCGGATCACCATGAAGTGGCCGGGCAGCAGTCGATGCCCCGGGTGGCGCGGCAGATCGGCCTCGAGCTGCTGCCTGACGCCCGCCGCCACATCGAGGCGCTGCTCGACGAAATGGTCGACCACCGCCGGCGAGGTCGGCGCGCGCACGATCTCGGCGTGCTTCAGCTCGCGCGTCAGGTGCAGGTCGTATGCGCTCCCCTTGCCCACGACCACCCGGGTGCCGGCGCGGTCGACCTCGTCGTTGTCCTGCAGCGGCGAGTCGTCGCGCACCAGGTAGCTGCCTTCGATCAGCAGGTAGGGTGCGGTGAAGCCGATGCCGGCACCCCGCACTGGATCGACCGCGAAGAAGCCGATGTCGGCCTCCTCACGGGTCACCGCGTCGACCGACTTGCCGGCGGCATCGAAGACCACCAGTTCGATCGGTACGCGGAGTTCGTCGGCAAAGGCATTCGCCAGGTCGACCGACACGCCGACCGGCGCGCCGGTGTGCGGATCACGCCCGGCCAGGATCGGATTGCCGAGGTTGATCGCAACGCGCAAGGTGCCGGTCGGCGCGAACAGGGTGGCGTCAGGTCGGGTCATGTGGGTGTCCTTGGTCGACAGGTCGGCATCGGGTGAAACGATGGAGGAGCGGGCCGGCGCGGGCGGGATCAGGCGCAATCAGGCTGCAATCCGGCCAGTACCTGGTCGAGCCGCTCGACCAGCAGGTCGGCATGTTCGCGCCGGAAGACGAGCGGCGGCCGGATCTTCAGCACATTGGCCGCCGGGCCGGTGGCGCTCAGCAGAACCTGGCGCCGTCGCAGTCCGTTCACTACCTGCGATGCCTGCACGCTGGCAGGTTCGCGTGTCAGGCGGTCGGTCACCAGTTCAACCCCGATGAACAAGCCGGCGCCGCGCACCTCGCCGACCACCGCATGGCGCTCGCCCAGGCTCGCCAGACGCTCGCGCAAATAGTCTCCCACCAGCAGCGCGTTGTGCTGCAGACCCTGCTGCTCGATCACATCGAGCACCGCCGAGGCCGCGGCCATCGAAACCGGATTGCCGCCGAAGGTGTTGAAGTAACGGCTGCTGCGGCCGAATGCCTGCATGACATCGGGCCGCACCGCCAGGCCTGCAACCGGATGACCATTTCCCATCGGCTTGCCCATGGTCACGATGTCGGGCACCACCTCGTGACGCGCGAAGCCCCAGAACGCATCACCGGTGCGGCCGAAGCCGGGTTGCACCTCGTCGGCAATGAACACGCCGCCGGCCTGGCGGATCGCGTCGACCGCCTCGCGCAGAAAGCCGGCCGGCGCGGCGTACACCCCGTCGCTCGAGAACACGGTATCCACCATCAGCGCCGCCGGGCGCAGACCCTGGGCGCGCAGGTCGTCGCTGGCGGCGCGCACTGCATCGGCAAGCCGGCGTCCGACCTGCGCATCGCCGCCGTCAGGGGCGTCGATCAGTCTCACGTGTTCGCCCATCCGCACATAGGCGCCGAGCGACGGCGAGGCGCATGCAATCGACGCGGTCACGCCGTGATAGGCATTTCGCGTCACGATCAGTCCGGTGGCGCCGGTGTGCGCGGCAGCGATGCGCATCGCGAGGTCGTTGGCCTCGCTGCCTGAGCAGGTGAACAGCGCATGTCCGAGTTGGGCGGGCAGCGTTGCCAGCAGCCGCTCGGCATAGTCGAGGATGCCTTCGTGCAGATAGCGCGTGTGGGTGTTCAGCGTGGCCGCCTGGCGCGCGATCGCCTCCACCACCTGCGGATTGGAATGGCCGACGCAAGCCACGTTGTTGTACGCATCCAGCCAGGGCGTGCCGGCGCTGTCGTACAACCACACGCCATCGCCGCGCACTGGCCGGAAGGGTTCTTCGTAGAACAGCCGGTACGACGGACCGAGCAGCCGCGCGCGGCGCGCCAGCAGTGCCGATGTGGAGGCGCTCGGCTCAGGCATGGGCGGCTCGGACTTGCCCTGCGCGGATTGCGCTGCGGATCGCCTCGTGCACCGCGGCCGCATCGAGCGGGGCGCAGGCCGCCAGCCTCGCCCACGACACCGCGTTGTTGCGCAGCAGGTAACTCGCATTGCCGGGCTGGCGCGCAGCGCGCCAGCCGCTGATCGCCACCACCATCGCCAATCGGGCCCGGATCAGGTCGAGCAGGACCTGCATCTCGGCATCGTGCAGCGGTGATACCGCATGGTAGGCGGCGGCGAACGATGCGATCGTTGCCAGCGCATCGCCGCCCTCGTCGATCTGGTACGCCGCGGCGACGGCCAGGTCATTCACCAGCGGCGCATGCACCATGTCGCCGAAATCGAGGATGGCGGTGACGCGGTTGGTGTCGGCAGGATCGACGAGCAGGTTGTAGAGGTTGAAATCGTTGTGGATCGGCTGGCGCCGCAGCGTCGGGAGGACGGGCCGGGTGCGTGCAAGAAACTCGTCGAGCACGCCTTCGGCCAGCGCGCGGCGCTGCGCATCGGCCAGGTGCGCGAGCAACGGCCGCACGCGTTCGGCGCGCTGGATGTCCCACGGCAGCTCGCGCGCTCCCGCCGGATGCGACAGCCCGGCCAGGGCCAGGTCGAGTCGGGCCAGCATGCGGGCCACGTCGAGCCGCTGCGCCGCCGAGCGCGGCGCCTGCGGCATCGGCAGTCCGTCCAGGTAGCTGAAAACACGCGCGACACGGCCGCGGCCGTCGGTGGCTGCGAGCCTCACCGATGGTGCGCCATGCCGATCCGGGCGCAGCCGCTGCACCGGCAGGCCAGGATCGGTCGCGGCGATGTGCAGCAGTGCCTGCGTCTGGAAATCCGCCACCAGCGGATCCTCGTCCGGATGCGACAGCTTGAGCATGCAGCGCACGCCGCTGTCTTCTCGGAGCAGGAAGTTGGCATCGCGCTCACCGCTGAGTGGCTCGATCCGCCCGCTCAGGCCCCAATGGGTCAGCAGCATGTCGGCCGCATCGTCGATCGCGACCGGCGCGGGCGGCGCGGTCAGCACCGCGGCCTCGGGCAGCGCCGCGATGATGGCCGCATCTCGATCGTCGGCGGTCATGCCGCCGCCTCGAATCCACCGAGCGCACTGGCCAGGTTGGGACCGAGGTCCTCCGACAGGTAGCCTCCCTCCTGGACCAGCACCGTCGGCAGCCCAAGCCGTGCGATCTCGCCGAGGATGCGGCCGAAGCCCGGCGTGCTGACCGCCAGCGCCTGGTACGGATCGTGTTCGTGCGCGTCCAGGCCGAGCGCGACCACGAGCGCGCCCGGTGCATAGGCGCGGATCGTGGTCGTTGCCGTGTCGAGCGCCTGCATGTAGGCGTCGTCGCGCGTACCGCGTGCCAGCGGCAGATTCAGGTTGAAGCCCAGGCCTTCGCCCTCGCCGACCTCGTGCGCATGCCCGGTGAAGAACGGTGTGCAGAAATGCGGATCGCCGTGCAGCGAGACGGTGAGCACATCGCGGCGGCGCCAGAAGATGCCCTGGGTGCCGTTGCCATGGTGCACGTCGATGTCGAGGATCGCCACCCGCGCATGGCGCTGCCGAAGGTGCGCGGCCGCGATGGCGGCGTTGTTGAGGTAGGTGAAGCCGTTGGCACGGTCCGCATAGGCGTGATGGCCCGGCGGACGGCACAGCGCGTATGCGGCGCGCTCGCCCTCGAGCACCAGCTGCGCGGCATGCGTCGCGACGTGCGCCGACCAGACCGCCGCATGCCAGGTGTGGCGGCCGACCGAGCACGCCATGTCGCCGAGGTGGTAGCCGGCCCGGCCGACCAGGCTGTCGGGATACGAGAACGGCTGGTTCGGAAACGGATGCACGTTCGGCATCACCTCCTCCGATGCACCGTCGAGCTGCTGCCAGTCCGCCCACGCAGTCTCGAGAAAACGCAGGTACTGGGGCGTATGGATCGCCGCCCGCGGGCCGGGGCCGTGGTCCTCGGGGGCAATCACGGCATGCCCCTGGCCCCGTGCGGCCGCGAGCAGCGAGCTGGCGCGCTCGGGCTGCTCGTTGCTGCGCTTCATGCGGCCGCGCACGATGAACTGCTGCGGATCGTGTCCGACATGTTCGTTGCTGTAAATGACTTTCATGCTCTGGCTGGGGTGAAGAGGCCGCACACATGCACCTTGGCGTCCTCGAGGTGAAAGCGCAGCGCATGCTGCACCGCGGCCACGTCGCGCTGCACCAGCGCGCGGGCGATCGGACGGTGCGTCTCGGCGAGCGTGCGCAGGTCGCCGTAGCTTCCCTCGCTGAGCGCCAGAAACATCCGCACCTCGGTCTGCATGTTGTCGAACAGCCGGTGCAGATAGTGATTGCCCGACAGCGCGCTGATCGCGAAATGGAAGTCGAGGTCGAGCGCCACCCGCTCGGCCATCGGCAAGGCCTCGGCGCGCGCCACCATGTCGTCGACCCGCGCCTCCAGCCCTGCCAGTTCGGCGTCGCTCGCATTCGCGCACGCCAGCTCGGCCGCGAGCAGTTCGAGCTGGGTCCGGACCTCGTACAGGTCGTTGACCTGCTTGGCGGATACGGTGCGCACCGCGAAGCCGTGGCGTGGCCGCGAGACCAGCAGCCCCAGGCTTTCGAGCCGGCGAGCGGCCTCGCGCACCGGCGCCCGGCTGATTCCCATCTGGCGGGCCAGTTCAGCCTCGACGATGCGGTCGCCGGGCGCGATGCGGCCCGCCAGGATGGCCTGCTGGAGTTGAGCCTCGACCACGCCAACCAGATCGGGAACCTCGATCGAGGAAAAGGCCGGGGCTGCCGCGCTGTCGAGACTGCCCGCGCCTGGAAAACTCAGAGGCATGATGTTGATACTCCCGTCTGCGTCATGCTGCCTTCATCGTGCCCGGACGCCGGGCGCGCGCCAGACGCACCCCGGCGACGGCGATCAGCGCCATGCCCACCAGCGCCAGGGCATCCGGCGGGCGCCGGAACCACAGCGTGCTGATCAGCACCGCCAGCAGCAACTGGACATAGTTCAAGGGCGCGAGCGTGGCTGCGGCGACACGCCGGAAGGCGGCGAGCAGCAACAGCTGCGCGCCGCCGCTGAGAAAGCCGCCGGCGATGAGCAACATCATCTCCGGCCATGGCGGCAGCGCTGCCGGCGCTGCGACGACGACCGGCAGCTGCGTGACGACCAGACACACCAGTGCCATGTGGGCGAACTGCACCGACGCCGGCACCAGACCCGACAGGCGCCGGGTGAGCACCTGGAACAGCGCGTAGCAGAGCGCCGACACCGCCATCATCAGCGTGCCGGCCAGCGGCAGTTCGCCGCCGGGGCGGACGATGCACAGCATGCCGGCGAAACCGAGCAGCACCGCGATCCACTGCGCCCGGCTGACCTGCTCCCCGAGCAGCCACGGCGACAACGCGACGACAATCAGCGGCGCGGTGAAATAGATCGCGGTCGCCTCGGCCAGCGGCATCGACACCAGGGCGGTCATGAAGCACACGGCGACCACCGCCAATGCCCCGCTGCGCAGCGCCAGCAGCCGCTGGTGCGGATGGCGCCAGGGCCGCAGTTCGCGGTGGTAGGCGAGCAGCACCAGCGCCATCGCGCTCAGCGCGATGTAGCGGCCCAGGTTGACCACCGCCGGCGGGTGGCTCGCGACCATCTGCTTGGCGAAGGCGTCGTAGAGCGCGAAGCCGACCAGTGCACACAGGAACATCGCGATGCCGGCAGCCCGGCCGTCGACCGGCAGGCCGAGCGATCCCGGCGCCGGCACGGTGCTCATCGCGCCTCGGCCAGCATCGCGCCGAGCAGCACGTTGGCACCGGCCTCGAGGTGGCGCGGATCGGCGTCCTCGATCTCGTTGTGGCTGATGCCGTCCTTGCACGGCACGAAGATCATCGCGGTGGGAACCGTGCGCGCCATGTAGACCGCATCGTGACCGGCGCCGGTGGTGATGTCGCGCCACGGATAGCCGCGCGCCAGGGTCTCGTCACGCACCCGGGCAACGAGCGCGGTGTCGAACGGCGTTGGTGCGAACTGCTGCACTTCCTCGATCTCGACGCCGACCGCGGTGCCGGTGGTCTCACCCGACGCGAGCCGGGCGGCCGCTGCGCGAAAGCGCTGCTCCATGCGCTCGAGCAGAACGGCATCCTCGTGCCGCAGATCGACCGAGAATCGCACCCGGCCGGGGATCACGTTGCGCGACGACGGATGAACCTGGACCACGCCGACCGTTCCCCGGCCGAGCGGTGCGAAGTCGGGTTCACGGGCGATGTCGATCACCGTCTGCATCAGGTGGGTCGCGGCATACAGCGCATCGCGCCGCAGACCCATCGGGGTCGGGCCGGCGTGCGCTTCCATGCCGCTGACCGTCACGTCGTACCAGCGCAGTCCGAGCGATCCGGTGACCACGCCGATGTCGGCGCCCTCGGCTTCCAGGATCGGTCCCTGCTCGATGTGGGCCTCGAGGTAGCACGCCGCCGGCACGGCGCCGATCGGTGCACTGCCTGCGTAGCCGATCGCCACCAGTTCGTCGGCCACGCGCAGGCCGTTCACATCGGTCGCATCGAGTGCGGTGGCGAGCGGAAAGACGCCGCAGTGCACGCCCGATCCCATCATCACCGGCACGAACCGCGCGCCTTCCTCGTTGGTCCAGATCGCGAGCGCGAGCGGCGCTTCGGTCTCGATGTCGCGCTCGTCCAGCGTTCGCATCACCTCCAGGCCGGCCAGCACGCCGAAGCAGCCGTCGAAGCGGCCACCGGTGGGCTGGGTGTCGAGGTGGCTGCCGGTCATCACGGCGCGCCGCTGCGGATCGCGACCGGCCCGCACGCCGAAGATGTTGCCGACCTGATCGACCGTGATCGTCAGCCCGGCGTCGCGCATCCAGCCGACGACCAGGTCACGTCCCTGTCCATCCAGTGCGCTCAGTGCGAGGCGGCAGTTGCCGCCCTTGGGTGTGGCACCGACCCGCGCCAGTTCCATCAGGCTGCGCCACAGCCGGTCGCCGTCGATCGCCGGGGTCATGCGTGCAGCCCTTCGAGGAACGCGTCAAGCGCGCGGCCGATCGCTTCGACCATGTAGCCGCCCTCCTGGACCACCACCGTCGGCAGGCCGAGCGAGCGCACCCGCTCGCCAGCCATGCGGTAGGCATCGAAGTCGAACGCCAGCACGCTGATCGGATCGTCCTTGTAGGTGTCGAAGCCGAGCGGCAGCACCAGCGCGCCGGGCTTGAAGCGGTCGATCGCAGTCACCGCCTGGTCGATCGCGCGGCCGAACTCGGCGTTGCCGCTGCCATGGGCGAGCGGCAGGTTCAGGTTGCATCCCTCGCCTTCGCCCGCGCCGCGCTCGTCGGCGTAGCCGCTGTACCAGGGGTAGTAATGCGACGGATCGGCGTGGATCGAGACCGTCAGCACATCGCCGCGCTCGTAGAAGATCTGCTGGGTGCCGTCGCCATGGTGGGCGTCGATGTCGAGCACCGCCACCCGCGCATGGTCGCGGCGCAGTTGCGCGGCGGCGATCGCGCTGTTGTTCACGTAGCAGAAGCCGCCGGCCCGCGCGTGCTGCGCATGGTGGCCCGACGGGCGGCAAAGCGCATAGGCAATGCCGCCGCCGGCCCGCACCGCCTGCGCCGCCGCCACCGCCGCATGCGCCGAACGCAGCACCGAGCGCCAGGTATTCGGCCCGATCGGGCAGGCCAGGTCGCCGACATACCAGCCGGTCTGCGCGATCACCGACGGCGACGGACAAGGCCCGTCACGGCGCCCGTGCGGCGACAGGTTGGGCAGCACCTCGATGCCCGGCTCGAGGCCTGGAGCGCCAAGTGCGCGCCAGCGCTCGAATGCCGTCTCGAGATAGTCGAGGTAGTGGGCCGCGTGCACCTGCTCCAGTGGCGCGCGGCCGGCATCCGGCGGCACCCCGACGGCGATGCCGCGCGTGCCGAGGGTGGCCATCAGGGCCTCGGCGCGGGTGGGCAGATCGGTCGGCTTGCAGAGGCGGCCGAGGCGCATGAACTGCTGCGGATCGTGGAGCAGCTGATCGTCGGAAAAGTAGGCCTGCATGGTCAGAACTCCGTCTCGAAGCGGTCCATCGCGCGCGTCAGGCGCGCGAACAGGTCGGCCAGTTCGGCCTCGGTGATGATCAGCGGCGGGCACAGGCCGATGGTGTCGCCCATCGCGCGCACGATCAGGCCTTCGTCGAGCGCGAGCTGCGCGAAGCGCGCGCCGGCTTTTCGCTCGGTTGCGAACGCACGGCGCGCGGCCTTGTCGTCGGCCAGCTCGATCGCACCGATCAGGCCGACGCCGCGCACATGGCCGACGTGCGGCCGATCGGCAAAGCCATGCAGGCCGGCCAGGAACGCCGGCGCGAGCGCCCTCACCTTCTCGACGATGCGCTCGTCCTCGTAGACCTTGAGCGCCTCGAGCGCGACCGCTGCCGCTACCGGATGCCCGGAATAGGTGTAGCCATGTCCGAAGGTACCGAGCCGGCCGCTGTGCGCCGCGATCGCGGCATGCAGCGGCTCGCTGACCATCACCGCGGAGATCGGCACATAGCCCGACGACAGCGCCTTGGCACAGGTCAGGATGTCGGGCTTCAGGCCGAAGGTGGTCGAGCCGAACATGTTGCCGGTCCGGCCGAAGCCGCAGATCACCTCGTCGGCGATCAGCAGCACGCCGTACTTGTGCAGCACCGTCTGCACCTTCTCGAAGTAGCCGGCCGGTGGCACGATGACGCCGCCCGCGCCCATCACCGGCTCGGCGATGAACGCGGCAACGGTTTCCGGCCCTTCGGCCAGGATCGTCTGCTCGAGCGACGCCGCGAGCCGGGTGGAGAAGTCCTGCTCGGTCTCGCCCGGCTCGCCATGGCGGTAGTGGTGGGGACAGTCGACGTGCAGGAAGCGCTCGATCGGCAGGTCGAAATCGCGGTGATTGGCGTCGAGCCCGCCCATGCTCGCCGCGGCGACGGTCACCCCGTGGTATGCATTGCGCCGCGCGATGATCTTCTTGCGCTGCGGCTGGCCGATCGCGTTGTGGTAGTACCAGACCATCTTGACCGCGCTGTCGTTGGCCTCGGATCCGGAGTTGGCGAAGAAGACGCGCGCCATCGGCACCGGCGCCAGCGCCAGCAGCCGCTCGGCGAGTTCGGCCACGGCGGCGTTGGTGCGGTGGTTGAAGGTGTGGTAGTAGGGCAGCGTCTGCAGTGCACGCGCTCCGGCATCGGCGAGGCGGCGGTTGGAGAAGCCGAGCGATGCACACCACAGGCCCGACATGGCCTCCAGATAGCGCGTGCCGGATTCGTCGATCACATGGATGCCGTCGCCGGCGACGATCACCAGCGGCGCGGTCTGCGCAACCGTCGCGAGGTTGGTGTACGAATGCAGGTGGGCACCGACGTCACGGTCAGCGGTGCTGCGGTCTGTGCGGGTGGTGGTGATGACGGCTCCTTCAGGGTTGGGACAGCAGGCCCAGCCGGACCAGGTTGTCGTGGGTCTGGCGTGCGATCGCGGCCGGTCCGGTGCGTGTGGCGATGTGCGGCGTGACGGTGATGCGGGGGTGGCGCCAGAACGGATGGTCCGGCGGCAGCGGCTCGACCGAGAAGGCATCGAGCACCGCCGACGCCAGCCTGGCCGCTGTCGAGCGCGGCCAGCAGGTCGGATTCGACGACATGCGCACCGCGGCCGGCATTGACCAGGCGCGCGCCTCGCGGCAACCGGTCGAACAGCTCGGCGTTCAGGATGCCGCGCGTGTCGTCGGTCAACGGCAGCAGGCACACCAGCGTGTCGCAGCGCGACAGGAAGGCATCGCGTTCGGCCTCGCCGTGGAAAGCCTCGATGCCGCAGGCCAGGCCGTCCTTGCGGGAACGGCTCCAGCCGCGCACCGGATAGCCGATCGCTGCCAGCGCGCGCGCTGCCGCCTGGCCGAGCACGCCGAGCCCGGCAATGCCCACGCTGTGCCGACCGGGCGGCTCGATCGGCGCCTCTTCCCAGTTCGCTTCGCGCTGGCTGGCCTGGTAGCTGCCCATGTGACGCTGGCCGTGCACCACGGCCCAGCTCACATAGGCGGCCATGCCGGCGGCCATGTCGGGATCGACGATGCGGCACACCGGTACCGACGCCGGCAGATCCGGATCGCGCGTGATGTGATCGATGCCGGCACCGATCGACTGCACCAGACGCAGCTGCGGCATGCGCGCGAGCAGACCGCGTGGCGGCTGCCAGCACACCACCGCATCGATCTCCTCGAGCGCACCGAGCTGCTGCACCCGCGTGTCGCCCAGCCGCAGCTCGGCATCGGGAAAGCGGGATCGGAAGGCCGGCAGCAGGTAGTCCATCCGGATCTGATCCGACACCAGCGCGATGCACAGCCTCATGCGGGAACCGCCTCGGTCTGCAGCGGCGCCGTCAGGCGCGGCTGCGCCTCGATCAGCGTGCGCGTATAGGCGTGCTGCGGATCGGCCAGCACCTGTGCGGTCTCGCCGTATTCGACGATCTGCCCGCGCTGCATGACGGCGATGTGGTCGCACATCTCTCCGGCCACCCGCAGGTCGTGGGTGATGAAGACCATCGCCAGCTTGAATCGCTCGCGCACCTCTGCAAACAGCTGCAGCACCTGGGCCTGCACCGACACGTCGAGGGCGGATACCGGTTCATCGGCGACGAGCAGTTCGGGCCGCATCGCCAGCGCGCGAGCAATGCCGATGCGCTGGCGCTGGCCGCCCGAGAACTCGTGCGGAAAACGGTCGGCTGCCTCCGGGCCGAGGCCGACCAGCTGCAGCAGCTCGATCGCCCGCGCCATCGCCTCGGCCTTCGGCACGCCCTGCGCGAGCGGGCCGGCGGCGAGCGTCGGTCCGATGCGGTGGCGCGGATTGAGCGAAGCATACGGATCCTGGAACACCATCTGGATCCGCCCCTGCGACTCGGCGCGGAAGCGGGCGCCGGGCTGCAGCGCGCGGCCGTTGAAGAGCACCCGGCCGCTGTCGAACGGCGCGAGGCCGACGATGCAGCGCCCGACCGTCGACTTGCCCGATCCGGACTCGCCGACCAGCCCGAGCGTCTCGCCGCGCCGCAGGTCGAACGACAGGCTCCTTGCCGCCTCGACCCGTCTGCCCTTGCGGAACAGGCTGCCGCCGGTGACATAGGTCTTGCTCAGGCCTTCCACCTGCAGCACCTTCTCGATCGATCGCTGCTCGTCCGGCGCACGAACCCGGCCCTGGGGAATCGCAGCGATCAGCTTGCGGGTGTAGGCATGCTGCGGCGCGACGAGCACCGCGGCAGCCGGACCGGATTCGACCACCTGCCCGGTCTGCATCACCACGACATCGTCGGCAATCTCCGACACCACGCCGAAGTCGTGCGTGATGAACAGCACCGCGGTGCCCTTGCGCTGCTGCAGCTCACGGATCAGTTTCAGGATCTGGGCCTGCGTCGTCACGTCGAGCGCGGTGGTCGGCTCGTCACAGATCAGCAGTGCCGGCTCGAGCGCCAGTGCACACGCGATCAGCACGCGCTGGCGCTGACCGCCCGACAGGCGAAACGGGTAGCTGTCGATCAGCAGTTCGGGGTCGGGCAGGCCGACGTCGGCGAGCGCGGCCAGGATGCGCCGACGCTTCTCGGCGCCCGGCAACCGCAGGTGGGCATCGAACACCTCGGCGATCTGCTCGCCGATGCGCATGACCGGGTTGAGCGCGGTCATCGGCTCCTGGAACACCATGCCGATGCGCCGGCCGCGCAGCGTTCGCAAACGGGCCTCGCTGAGCGTCAGCAGGTCCATGCCGTCGAACAGGATGCGCCCGCCGACCGGCTCGACGTGCGGCCGCGGCAGCAGCCCCATGATCGCGTTGGCGATCATCGACTTGCCCGAGCCGGATTCACCGACCACGCACAGGGTGCGGCCGGGCATCAGGCGCAGCGAGCCACCCTGCACGGCCAGCGCCCGGTCGGCTCCGGCGGGCAGGCGAATGTCCAGATCCTGCACATCCAGCACCGGCGGCACGGTAGGGCTCTCCATCCTCATTTGCCTCTCCCGTCGGCGCGTGCATTCAGGCCGTCGTTCAGCCCCTCGCCGACCAGATTGAGCGCCAGCACCGTCAGCAGGATCGCCAGGCCCGGAAAGACCGCCATCCACCACGCCTGGCGCAGCACCGTGCGTGCCGAGCCGACCATGTAGCCCCAGCTCATCTGGTTCGGATCACCGAGACCGAGAAAGCTCAGGCTCGACTCGAGCAGGATCGCGGTGGCCACCATCAGCGAGGCCATGACGACGATCGGCGAGGCCGCGTTGGGCAGGATCTGGGTCAGGATGATGCGCGGCGTGGACTGGCCAGCGAGCTGTGCCGCGGCGACGAAGTCGCGCTGGCGCAGCGTCAGGAACTCGCTGCGCACCAGCCGCGCCACCGGCGGCCACGAAACGACGGCGATCGCGGTGACGATCGACTGCACCGAGGGCTCGAAGATCGCCACCAGCACGATCGCCAGCGCGAAGCTCGGAATCGCCTGGAACAGCTCGGTGAAACGCATCAGCGTCGCGTCGACCCAGCCGCCGAAGTAGCCCGCCACCGCGCCGATGCCGACCCCGATCAGCAGCGAGACGACGGTGGAGATCACGCCGATCAGCAGCGAGACCCGCGCACCGGCGACGATGCCCGACAGGATGTCGCGGCCCATGGTGTCGGTGCCGAGCGGCATCGCCTGGTCGGCCATCGGCGCCTGGAACGGCATGCCGGCCATGTCCCAGGGATCGTGCTGCGCGATCAGCGGGCCGAGCGTGGTGACCAGCGCCACCAGCAGCAGCACGCCGAGCCCGAACACCGCCCCCTTGTTGCGGCTGAAGCGGCCCCAGAATGTTCGCCTCATGTCGCCCTCCGGATGGCTGCGGGACCGGTCGGCCGGTCCGGTCGAAGAAGACGTGGGGCTCTCATTCCAGCTCGATCCGCGGATCGACCAAGGTGTAGATCAGGTCGGTGATCAGGTTGAACAGCACGGCCATCGCGGCGGTGAACAGGAAGCATCCGAGCAGCAGGTTGTAGTCGCGCTGCAGCAGCGCATCGAACATCAGCCGGCCGATGCCGGGCCAGGCGAACACGGTCTCAGTCAGGACCGCGCCGCCGATCATTCCCCCGGCCTGGATGCCGGCCAGCGTGACCACCGGCAGCAGCGCATTGCGCAGGATGTGGCGGCGCTGGATGCGGCCCGGCGACAGTCCCTTGGCGCGTGCGGTCTTGACGAACTCCATCTGCGCGACCTCGAGCATCGAAGCCCGCGTCATGCGCGCATAGACCGCCATGTAGAACAGGGCCAGCGTCAGCGCCGGCAGCAGCAGGTGCTGGCCGATGTCGAGCACGCGATCGATGCCCTGCAGGTCGGCGCCGACGGTGAAGTAGCCGAACGCGGGCAGCCAGTCGAGCTGCACCGTGAAAAGCAGCACCGCCATCATGGCCAGCCAGTACAGCGGCGTGGCGTAGAAGACCAGGGCAACGACGGTGATCACGCTGTCGAGCCAGCGGCCGGCATGGCGGCTGGCGAGCGCGCCCAGGCCGATGCCGAACAGCAGCGACAGCGCAAAGGCGGTGCCGGTGAGCAGCAGCGTTGCCGGCAGACGCTCCAGGATCAGGTCGACCACCGGCTGCTGCTGGCGGTACGAGAAGCCCAGGTCGAACTGCAGCACATGGCCCAGGTAGTTGGCAAGCTGGACCGGCAACGGCTTGTCGAGCCCGAACTGCTCGCGCAACTGGGCCACGAATTGCGCATCGGAGGCTCCGGCCTCGCCGGCCATGATCGACACCGGGTCGCCGGGTGCCAGCGCGCACCAGGAGAAAGTTGACGGTGGCGATCACCAGCAGGGCGGCCAGGCCCTGCAGGATCCGCACGGACATGAACTGGAAACGTTTCATCGCATACTCGGTCGGGGCATGCGGCGGCCCGACCCGTGAGGGTCGGCGCCACAGCGGCGTCGCAACGGAAGGGTCAGCCGATCGCGATGCGGCCGATGCTGTCGTTCAGGCCGATGCCCGAACTCACGATGTTCTGGATCTTGCTGCGGTACAGCGTCGGGAAGTTGATCTCGTGCAGCCAGGCCACGGGCACCTCCTCGACCAGCAGCTTCTGCACCTCCAGGTAGATCGCCCGCCGCTTGACCGGGTCGCTCTCGCGCGCGCCGGCGGCGAACAGTTCATCGACCTTCGGATTGACGAAGCCGGCGACGTTGTTGAACGGCGAACCCTTGGCGATGTTGTCGCTGGTGTAGTTGCGGCCCACGCCGAGCGCCGGATCGCCGTACTGGTACACGTAGGTGAAGGCCAGGTCGAAATCCCACTCGTTGCAGCGCTGGTTCCAGCCGGCCACGTCGGTCGCGACCATCTCGATCTTCAGCCCCGCCTGCGTCAGGTTCTGGCGCACGATCTCGGCCTGGCGCTGCCATGACTCGCCGTAGGGCAGCGGCAGCAGCCGGATCGTCTGGCCCTTGTAGCCCGACTCGGCCAGCAACTGCTTGGCCTTGGCCAGGTCGCGCGGGACCTTCGGCACATCGGCGCTGTAGTGCGCGATGTTGCTGTTGAACGGGCCGGTTGCCGGTTTGGCGAAGCCGAACCACGCGATCTTCGCCATCGCTTCACGGTCGATCGCGCTCCAGACCGCCTTGCGGAACTTGACGTTGTCCATCGGCGCGGTGCGGTTGTTGATCCACAACCACGAGTGCGGCGAGAAAAACTCCCAGCCCTTGGTCGTCACCGCCGTGCCGGGCAGCTTGGACAGGCGATCGACGTCGAAATATTCGACCGTGCCGCCGGGCGCGATGTCGACCTTGCCCGATTCGAAGGCTGCCGCACGCGCCGCCGCGTCGGGGATGACGTGGAAGTAGACGCTCTCGACGCCGACGACGCCCGGCTGGTGATACTGCTCATTGGCCACCAGCTGGATGTACGAGCCCTTGACCCATTCCTTGAACTTCAGCGGGCCGGTTCCGATCGGCGTCGCGTTGGCCGGATTGGTCATGAAGTCGGTGCCGTCGTAGAGGTGCTTGGGCACCATCGGCATGGTGCCGTTCTCGAACAGGCCGAGGAACGGGCTGAACGGCTGCTTGAGCTTGAACTCGACGGTCAGCGGGTCGAGGGCCTTGATCGATTCCACATGCGCCAGGCTGGCGCGCAGACGTGCATGCGTCTTGCGCAGGAAGACGTCGCACGAGAACACCACGTCGGCAGCACTGAACGGCTTGCCGTCGTGCCACTTCACGTTCGGCTTGAGCTTGAAGACATAGGTCTTGCTGTCCGGGCTGACCGTCCATGACGTCGCCAGCTGCGGCTGCGGCACCAGCTTCTCGTCGTAGCGCAGCAGCCCTTCGTAGATGTTGCCCGAGATCAGCTGCGTCGGTCCGTTCTGCACCAGGCCCATCATCAGTCCCGGCGGCTCGGGCTGAACCAGCACGTTGACCACGCCCTTGCGGGCCTGGGCCAGGCTGTGCAGCGGCACTCCGGCGATCGACAGGCCGAGGGCGGAGGAGGTGGCCTGGAGCAGTTGGCGGCGTTTCATCGGTGCAGTCCTTTCGGTGGGATGGCGATTCGGTGGAAGGGGGTCAGTCGCGGAATGAAGTCGGGGCCGGCGGCTCGAGGCGCTGCAGCAGCGCGCGCCATTCGCGCGCGTACGGATCTTTCGGAGTCGAGGCGAGGCGGTTCGCGTCGCCGCTCTCGTACTGTCGGGCGGTCAGCTCGCTCACCGCCTCGGACAGCGGACAGGTTGGCTGGCCGGTGCCCTGGATGGCCACCTGCACCCGGCACGCGCGCTCCAGGTTGTGCATCAGCACGAAGGCCTCGGCCACGCTGCGACCGAGCGTGACCAGGCCGTGGTTGCGCAGGATCATCACGCGCGCCTGCGCACCGAGATCGGCCACCAGACGATCGCGCTCACCATGATCGAGGGCGATCCCTTCGTAATCGTGGTACACGACGCGACGGTGGAACTGCAGCGCCCACTGATTGCACGGCTGCAGCCCGCCGGCGAGCGAGGAAACCGCCACGCCGGCGACGGTGTGCGTGTGCAGCACGCACACCGCATCGTGGCGGGCCGCATGGACCGCGCTGTGGATCGTGAAGCCGGCCGGGTTGACGTCCCAGTCGCTCGGCTCGACCACCCTTCCCTGCAGATCGATCTTCACCAGCGACGACGCGGTGATATCACGGAACAGCATGCCGAACGGGTTGATCAGGAAGTGATCCTCCGTTCCCGGCACGCGCGCCGAGATGTGGGTGTAGATGCTGTCGTCCATGCCGTACAGCGCCACCAGTCGATAGGCGGCGGCCAGATCCTGGCGCATGCGGCGCTCGGCTTCGGGCATGTCGATCGAATCCAGGGATGTCTCTCGCGGGTGGCGAACAGGGGCGATTTCGGTCACGGTGGCGGTCTCCTCTGCTGAATGTCATCTGTCGACAGAAGACAGGTAAACGTTAGCAGGTCGCGTGCCATCCTGGTTTGGGTGGATACCCGGGATCGGGAGCCAGAAGTGCACCGGGTTGTTGCGTCGGCTGCGGCGGCTGCACCAATGCCCGGCGCGGCGATGGCATTTCGAGGCGCCCGGCAGTCGGGGCAGGTAGCGGAAGTCGGTAGTGTTCCGATCTGTGTGCAAAACCGCTTGCGAGCAGGCGGCGGTCAAGGCAAGAGCGGGAGTTGAGCATCGGGCCACGCGCTCGGGTGGCAATTTTTAGCCGGCGGTATCGAGCTCGCGCAGCAAGCCCGCGAGCTGCGAGCCGGATGGCAGTTCGGGCGTGACGAATGCCAGTTCGGCTCGGCCATTGAACAGGAAAGCTTGCGTCGGGTGTGTGTCAGCTTTTCCGGCTCAGCGGGCGAAGAAGTCGAGAAGTACGTCGAGGGCCGCCGCTGGGGGTACGGCCGCACGCCAGCGCTGTGGTGCGGCACCGTGCCGCTGCAGCCAGCTGTGCAGCGCAGCAGGGTCGTAGCCGAGAGGATCGACCGACACCGATAGCAGCCGAATGCGCGCTGGCGCCCCGGCCAGCTGACGTTGCGCTGCGGCGAAGATGGCGCCCTGGATCGGGCAGGTGGCACTGCAGCCGGTAAAGATCAGCTGCAGCGCGGTGCTGAAACCGCCGAGCAGTTTGCTGCGGAGTACCCGGGGCGGCAGGTGGCGCGTCGATGGGGGCAGCAGGCGAAGCCATGCCGGTGCAGGACTCGCGCCAGCGAGGTCAGGCACGGGCCCATCTTCCCTACTTTGCAGGTTGGCCGAAGGCGCCGCCTCACAGCATCATCGCGCATCCATCAACAGGATAGCCAGGAGAAGGGGTTGTATGCGACAGGTCGTGAACGTGGTGAGGTGGCCCGACCGCGGCGCCGGGCGGGTCTGCCGACTTGGATGTCGCTGGTATCTCGGCCGTTGGGCGCTGCTCGCCCTGCTCTTGGCGCTGGCGGTCGCGTCCGTCCCGGCGGCTGACGACAGTTGCCGCTTCGCCCGGGACGGAGACTGCGACACCCCGGGGCTGTGCGAGGCTGGCACGGACAGCACCGACTGCAGCCGCACGGCTGACACTGGCTTAAACCATGACGATAGCCCGGTGGGCCTGGACACGCGGTCCGACACGGCCAGTGCGAGCGAATGGCTGGTCGGTGGCGCCCTGGTGTTGGCTGCCGTGATGGTCCTGTTGCGGGGCGTGGCTGCGCCGCTGTCGCTGTGGCTGGCTGTGTCGCTGCTACTGATGGCTATGGGGCTGGTCGGGCTGCGCTTTCTTCCGTTCGAGTTGCTGCACCCCTTGTATGCCGTGGCCGAACCGCTCGGGCTGAGCCCGCAGACCCTGCCGTTGTTGGCCGGGCTGGCATTGCTGCTGCTGGTCCTGGCCCGCCTGAGCTCGACGCAGTCGCCTCGGTCGACGCTGCAGACCCTGGCACGCGCTGCGCTCCACCCCGACATCGCAGCGTCCGATCTGGAAGAGATCTCGGCAGCGCGTCGCCTCTGTCAAACCGCGGCGGAGCGCCTGGAGGGCAAGCTGCGCGCCCTCGACGGCCGCTTTCATCTCTATGCGCAGTACGACGCCGTCAGCGAACCGTGGTTGCAGGTAGACCGCCTGTCGACCGACGCGCGCGGCGCATTCGTCGCGAACCTGCGCATCGACTTCAAGCCCCAGCCCTTCGGGGTCTATCCGGTGGTGGTGGACCTGGCGGTCGACGACCGTGGCCGCCGGCGGCGCGTGCATTCGATCGTCGATCTGGGCCCCGAGCATATCGACGCCCTCGTCGAATGTCTCAAGGGCGAAGGGCCCCGGTTCCGCTGGCGCGGTCAGCGGCTGCGCGTCTGGCCCTGGGAGCTGTGGCGTCCGCGGCAGAAGTCCACGGTCCTGGAGAGCCCGATGATGGCCGGCCTTCGCGCCAACATGCAGCTGCTGGTCTTCGGTCTGGTGGGCGTGGCCGTCTTTGCACTATGGTCGGCCTCCCCGGGAATGGTGAGCATCGCCGGGGTGGTTGCCTTCTTCGCCTGGCGGCACTGGTACGTGCCCGCGCCGCGCTACCGTGTCGTCAACGGCTGCCCGGCGCGGCCGCCGCGCCTTTTGCGCGGCCTGGACTCCTGGCAGGCCGTCGTGCGCGACCTGGGCAGCCAGCGCGAGGACGTCGTGCAGCGGCTCGAGACGCTTCTGAGGCAGCGGCTGGTGGGTACCGACGAGCCGGTGCAGATCCGGTGCGAGGACATCTGGTATGAAGGGGTGGGAGGCAAAGTCGAACGGCAGCAACTCACGATCAGCCTGCGGCGCGCGATCGTCTTCGTACGCATCTACCCCTACGGCAGCGACCTGTTTGTAGGCTGGGATGCGCACGTCAACCAAGTGACATGGAGGGAAAAACCCATTCAGTCCGGGCACCGCGCGGCCGACGGCCTGAAGGTGCAGTTGGTGGCCGTTACGACCCAGGTCCAGCCGATCAATGAATACGACATCACCGACGCCAACTTCCTGCTCGAGGCCACGCACTTGCATCTCACCAGCCTGGTTAAGGACCTACTGCGCGAGCGCGAGATCGACCAGGAGCTCGACTTCAGCATCGTGCGCGAATCCCGTCAGGGCCTGGTGACCGACCCAGCACCGCGGCGACGCATGTTCAGCCGCGCCTGAGGCCGCATGTTCACCCGAACGCTGCAAGCTGGCGAAGATCGATTCGTGCACGCCCTGGTGCGGCTGGATGCAGAGCCGGGGTCTGCGGCCGTGGCAGGCGCTGCAGGCGCGCGGGGCTACTGGGACGCGCTGGCAGCCCGGCCCGGCTGGACCCTGGCCAAGCGTGTGGTGCGTCAAGCTGAAGGCGAAGCGCAGGTGATCTGCCAGGTCCTGTCGCCGGCAGCGGACGCCGCCGCCGTCATGGGCTGCCTAAAGGGGTTGCTGACGGCGGGGTGGCGGGCACCCGCGTCAGCCGAGGATTTCGACCATTGGTTGGCCGTTGCGCCCTGCCACCGCGCCCTAGTGCTGCCGGCGCGCTATGGCGTGGGCGACCAATGGCTGGCCTGCCCGTTCCGGGCAGCAGACTTGTGGCCGCGCCTAGCGCTGGCGGGCGCACGCGTGCGCCAGGCTGTGGGCTATCAGACCAACCTCTACGCCTGCCGCCCCGGCCTGCCTGTGCTGCGCGCCCTGGCCTTGAACCAGGACTGGCTGCAGCGCCGGCCCGGGGTCTCGCCCGCGCTCCTGGCCCTGCAGGTCTCGCTGACGGCCCGCGCGCGCCGCAGCCGCTGGCTGATGGAAGAGGTGGTGATGCTGCAGACAACCGATCTCGACGAAGCCGTGCAGCAAGACGTGAACGCGCTGTTCCGGGGCGCGTACGAGGACATCGGCGCCGGTCCCCAACTCGACTTCCACGACGGCGCGCTGGCCGACAACCTGTCCCTAGCCTGCGACTACGACCCTGCCTGGGCCGCCGACCCCAGTATTCTGGCGGCGCAGGCCGTCGACCTGGAAGCAGCGGTGTCGAGCCTGGACCTGCAGCCCGATCTGAATGTGCTGCCCCTGGCGGCGGCCACGACTTCGCCTACGAGTGCAGCGGCCCTTGCGCCACCCTACGTCTTCATCAGCTACGCCCACGTCGACGCGGCCGAGATGCGGCGCGTGCGGGCCGGGCTGCAGGAGGCCGGCGTGGACACATGGGTCGACGAGCACCTGCAAGCGGGCGAGGAATGGGACTCGGTGCTTGAAGACCGCATCCGCCACTGCGCGCTGTTTCTGGTGCTGATGAGCCCTGCGGCAGCGCAGTCACGCTTCGTGCGACGGGAACTGCGCTTTTCCGATGCCACGGGCCGGCGCCTGTTGTGCCTGCGACTGCGTCCTGCCGAGCTCGTCGATGGCATGGCGATGCTCTTGTTACCGCTGCAATGGATCGACGACGGGCCGACGGCTGCGCAGCAGTTGCTCGCGGCCACCCGGCGCTGGCTGGACGAACACCGCGCCGCAACAGCCGGGTAGGCCGGCCGGGACCTCCACTTGGCCAGGGCTCGAGGCGCGCGGCTGCACCAGCATGATGACGTAGTGTTCAAGGCTCATCGACGGTCCCGCACTCAACCAGATCGGCTAGCCGATGAGTTGTCTCAGCCCGGCCAAGTGCACACTTTCTTCGTCCGAGAGCAATTCCACCACGCTGGCACGGTCCACGACGGAAAACTCTATCGGACGGTGCGGATCGAAGCACACGATTCAACCAAGACCACATGATGGAACGTGGATGTGTCAACACCACTGCCAGCTGTCATGATGGCCGTGTCGCGTCCACCGCAGATGACCCGTGAACCTGCGACTCGCCTTGTACGACATCGCCGCCCGGCATCGCCTTGACGCCGCTGCGCTGGCGGCGCTGTGCCGTCGCGCGGGGCTGGGCGACGAACCGCCGCAGGTGGCCGACTGGCTGGCGCGGGGTGTGGCCGTGGTTGCAGCCACGCTGCTGGGGCTGGGCGTCGTGTTCTGGGTCGCGGCCCACTGGGACACGCTCGGCCGCTTTGGCCAGTTCGCCCTGCTGCAGGGCGTGGTGCTGGTTGCGATCGGCGCCGCTGCGGCCGCGCCAGCGGTCGCGCGCTCGCCGCTCGGGCTACTGGCGCTGCTGGCGATCGGCGCGCTGTTCGCCTTCTTTGGCCAGACCTACCAAACCGGCGCCGACCCCTGGCAGCTGTTCGCTTTGTGGGCCGCGCTAGCGCTGCCGCTCGCGCTCGCCACGCGCAGTGACATCGTCTGGGCCCCGTGGGCGCTGTTGGCGACCTCGGCCGTCTCCTTGTGGGTGCAGGCGCACAGCGCGCACCGCTGGCGATTCGAGGCGCAGGACCTGGCGCCGCAAGCGCTCGGCTGGGCGGTCGCGGTGGCGCTGGCAGTCGCCCTCGGTCCCGCCGGCCGCAGGGTCACCGGCGCCGGCGTCTGGTCGTACCGCACTGCGATCGTGCTGGCGGTGATCGTCATTGCTGGCAGTGCGCTCGGCGCCCTGCTCGCCGATCGGTTGGCGCCGCAGTACTGGTGGGCGCTCGGTCTCGCGGTCGTGGCGCTGTGGACGCTGGCCACGCGGCGCGGCTTCGACATCTTCGGCCTCAGTGCGGTGTCCTTCGCCAGCGTCGTGCTGCTGGTCAGCGGCCTGGCCAGGTGGCTCTTCGAGTTCGCCGAAGGGGGCGAGCCGGTGGGCATTTTGTTGCTGCTCGGCCTGGTCGCCGCCGCGCTGCTGGCGGCCAGCGTCAGCGGCGTGATGCGGGTGGCGCGGGCGCTCCACGCCGCGGAGGCACCATGACGCGCGAGGCGCTGGACCGGGTGATCCGATTGGCGGTGGCCGACGGCCTGCTGCCCGCCGGTGCTGGCGCCGAGCCGGCGGCCGAGCACCGGCCCTGGCCGGTCGTGCTGATGACCGGGCTCGGCGCCTGGCTGGCGGCGGTGCCGCTGGTGCTGGTCGTGAGCCTGCTGCTCGGCCCGCTTCTCGAGGCGGGCGTCGGGCCTTATGTCGTCGGTGCCCTGGTGCTGGGCGGCGCACTGGTCGTGCTGCGGTCGACCCAGGTCGCGCTGTTCGTCGAGCAGCTCGCGGTCCCGGCGCTGCTGGTGGGCGGCGGCGCGCTCGGCTTCGGTTTGTTCCGCGATCTGCCCTACCGTGCCGCCGCGGCGGTGCTGCTGGTGCTGGCGCTGGCGATCGCAGCGCTCGTCACGCGCGGCTGGCTGCGCGCACTGCTCGGCGCGGCGGCGGCGGTGCTGGGCGGGATCGTGCTGCTGCCGGGCCCCCATCGGCTGCTGGCGTTGCCCCCCTCGGTGACGGGCTGGCTCGCCTGGCATCTGGTGCTGCTGGCCTGGGCCGGCGTGACGGCGCTGCAGGATCGCGCGGCGCTGGCCCGGCATGCTGCGCTGGTGGAGACCGTGGCCGCGGGCTGGATCGTTGCCACTCTGGCGGCGCTGGCACTGTTCTCGGGGTCGACCTTCCTGCTCGGGGCCGTGACCGGGGAGCCTGCGCCGGCCCACGCGGTCGCAGTCGAGTTGGCGGGCGCGTGGCAGCGCACCGCGGTGCAGGTGGCGTCGGTCGCCTTCGGGCTGGCGGCCGTGGCGGTCGGGCGGTCGCGCTGGTCGAGCTTGCGGCAAGTGGCCGCCATGGGCCTGGCGCTGCTGCTGGCGGCCTTGTGCTGGTTCATGCCGATGCTCGGGGGCACACTGTTGGCGTTCGCGCTGTGCGCGACGAGCCGGCGCGGTTTGCTGGCGGGCATGGCGGCCAGCACCGCACTGTGGATCGTTGGCGCCTTCTACTACCAGTTGCACTGGCCGCTCGCGACCAAGGCGCTGGTGCTGCTGCTGGCGGGCGCCGCGGCGGGCGCGCTGGCGTGGGCGATGTACCGCCTTGCCCCGGCCCGCGCACCCACCGCCCGGGCGGCGGCGCCGGCGGCGCGCCGGGCCTGGGCGCTGGGGTTGCCGGCCGTGGCGGCGGCGGCGACGCTCGGGACGGTCAACGTCGCGATCTGGCAGAAGGAGCAGCTGATCGCGAATGGCCGGCCGGTCTTCGTCGCGCTCGCGCCGGTCGACCCCCGGTCGCTGATGCAGGGCGAATACATGGCGCTGGCGTTCGCGATGCCGCCGGCGCTGCGCTCTAGCCTCAATGCGGTGACGGCGAGCGACCGGCCCAAGGTGGTGGCGCGGCTCGACGAGCGCGGCGTGGCCACGATCCTGAGCCAAGCCGAGGGTGACCAGGCGCCTGGCCCCGGCGAGATCCTGCTCGAGCTTACCCCGAAGAGCGGGCGCTGGGTCGTCGTCAGCGACGCTTGGTACTTCCGCGAGGGGGAGGCCGAGCGCTGGCAGTCGGCGAAGTTCGGCGAGTTCCGGGTCGATCGCCAAGGGCGCGCACTGCTGATCGGGTTGCGCGGCGAGGACCTGCGTCCGCTGTGAACGGGCCTGAGGCGCCTGGGCGCCCCGTGGGCGCCGGGCGCACTTTGAGCGCAGTGCCTCGGCATGCTTCTGGCTGAGTGCGTTGCTCACCAGCCCGGGAAACATTCGTTGACCCACTTGACGAGCGGCCGGATGCGATCGTCCCGGATGTCCCGGTTGTAGCCGTTGAACTCGGCGGTGCCTGCCACGCGGAAGCTGTCGACGCCCAGGCGGCTGGTCACCAGCTTGGTTTGGTCGTCGAGCAGGCTGACCGTCGGCGCCGCCTGCTGGCTGGCGTCGTCCGTCGAGGTTGACGGTGATCGAGTAGCCCTTGACCGGGTAGACATTGATCCGGTCGCCCAGCTGAGCTGCCAGTGCACGACTGCCGACCCCCGAACTGACGACGAGGCGGTGAAAGGTCGTGCGCTCGGCCGTACCGGCGGATGCGGGGTCGAGCGGCGTCACGGTGGCCTCGCGCCCGTTGCTGGTCAGCTGCCGCACCGATTGACCGAACACGAAGCACACCCCCAGCCGTTCACCAGCATCAGGCTGATCTACGGGAAGGCAACCCGCAGTGCCAGTCGCGCCACGTCCACCGCGATGAACGGCACAAGTCCGCGGAAGATGGTGCCCGCCGGCACCTGCGGTGCCGATCGACCGGTTTCAGTCCACACAGCCATTCAGCTGTCAGGAATGAGTGACAGCAACCAGTCTCTTGTTGACTCTCGGATTCAAGATCGGCGTTCATCGAGAACCGATCGGAACCGGCGCAGCTCCGCCCTGCCGGTCATGATCAGACGAGAAGACGCTTCAGATCACCGACAGCGAAGGGCACGCCCGGTGCCCCCTCAGGGCTCAGAGCAGCTCAAGCTTCTCAAATGACTTGATCTCGGCGCCTGTTACCACCAGGTGATCAGCCACGCGCACATCGACCAGCGCGAGCGCAGCCTTCAACGTCTGCGTCAGGAACTCGTCGGCGCGACTCGGGTGGTTGGCTCTTGGAGCCGCTACCTACAAAGAGGAGCATCGGCGCGTTCATCGGCAGTGCGAGGCCCCCCCAATTCCCATCCAATCGCGCCCGTCGGGACGACGGCTGAGTTCGATCCGCGCGATGCCGCTTGGTCAAGCAGCCATCACCCTGTTGCCAAGCCCCCGGA
>CAWJWV010000001.1:372500-743337 GCA_963846675.1 uncultured beta proteobacterium | reverse complement strand
GACCCTGAACCGACTTCCGCAGCTTTGAAATCGCCGCCGCGAAACGGTCGTTCGGGTCCGTACCAGGCCCCCCCGTTGGAGGAGTCCTCGCGGGCTCGAACAGCGCGCCCCGGCGTCAGACCACTTACTCTGCCGTGATGCGGGCCGCCTTGATCAAAGGCGTCCACCGGGCCGTCTCCGCCTGGATGTAGGCCGTGAAGTCGCGCGGGTTGCGGTAGGCCACTTCATCGCCTTGCGCCACGAGGCGCTCGCGGACGTCGTCGCGTTTGAGTACCGTGGCCACGGCCTGGCTCAGTGCCTCGACCACGGAGGCCGGCGTTCCGGCGGGCGCGAATAGGCCGAACCAGGCCGTCGCTTCGAAGCCGGTCATGCCAGCCTCGGCGACGGTCGGCAGGTTCGCGAAGCCCGATGCGCGCTGGCCGCCGGTGGTTGCCAGTGCGCGCAGCCGGCCGCCATCGAGGGCACCCTTGACCACCGGGATGTGGTTGATCGAGAACGCGAGGTCGCCGCCCAGCAGCGCCGCGACCACCTCCGGCCCGCCGCGATACGGCACCTGAACATACTGCAGGTCGCCCGCACGCTTGAAAAGCTCGCCGCTCAGGTGCGGCAAGCTGCCATTGCCGTTGTTGCCATAGTTCGCCTTGTCGCCGGCAGACTTCAGCTCGGCGATCAGACCGCGCAGGTCCTGCGCCTTCGACTTCGCATCGACGACCACCACCAGCGGGCCGCTGCTGAACTGAGCCACGGGGACAAAACTCTTCTGCCCGTCGTAGCCGGGTTTGGCATACATCGCCGGGCCGAAGATCTGCGTTGCGCCGCCGCCAACCATCAGCGTGTAGCCGTCCGGCTTCGCTCGCGCGGCCGTCATGGCCCCGAGCGTGCCGCCCGCGCCAGGCTTGTTCTCGATCACCACCGAGGTCTTCAGGACTTCGGCCAGCCGGTCGCCCACCAAACGCGCCACTACGTCCACCACGCCGCCTGGCGGCGCAGGAACGATGATGCTGATCGGCCTGGACGGATACGACCCCTCCTGGGCCGCCGACCGGTCGACCAGTGCCAGCGTCGTCATGACCGTCAAAGCGGCCAGCAGCGCTCGTCTCGAATGCTTCATATGCAGGACTCCGGTTCAGGAATGGTGTCGTGGTTGAAGGCCAGTGCGGCCCGTTCGAGCAGGTTTGCCTTGCCCTTCTCGATGTGCGCTGCCATCAGCATCTGCGCCGCGTAGGCATCCTGTCGATCGATGGCCGCGATCAGCTGACGGTGCTCATCGATCACGCGCGGAAAGCGTGTTTCATCGTCGCTGCCGAAGCGATTCAGCAGCACCGCCAGAAGGACCCAGTGGTTCTCGACGATGGCCAGCGCGCCGGGATTACCGGCAGCGTCGTTGATGGCCGCGTGGAAGCGCTGGTTGGCCAACGGTACGGCGTCGCGCGCGCCGCTGGCGATGCTCGCCTCGAGTTCGGCAGCGGCCTCGCGCATCTGTCGAAGATGCTCGCTCGAACGCCGCAGCGCGGCACGTCGCGCGAGCATCGTCTCGATGGCTGCACGCACGTCGAATACGTCTTCGATGAAGCCGCGGTACAGCGGCCGCACGCGGGCGCCGCGATTGGGTTCGATCACCACCAAGCCTTCGCCATGCAGGATTCGCAACGCCTCGCGAATCGGCATGTGGCTGCAGCCATAGCGCGCCGACAGCTCCTCGATCGGCAGGCGCGAGCCGAACGCAAAGGCGCCGGACACGATGTCCTGGCGCAGGCGGTGCTGGATGTCGGTCATGTTGGGCGCAAGCGTAATCGCGGCCGATTTGATCAACAAGAGGGTTTATCTGGAGTCTGTTACTGGGGTAGCTGCGCCTAATATTCGTCCGTGTTGATCAAATCAGCTATCAAATCCAACTCGGCCCGCGTGCTCGACGTACGCGACGATGTCGCCGTGGCGCTCGCCGAGTTGCAGCGCGGCACCACGGTGGCCGTGAACGTGGGGAATGCGGTGCGGCATGTCTGCTTGGTCGACGACATCCCGTTCGGTCACAAATTCGCTCTGCGCGAACTCGGCGCCGGTCTGCGCATCCGCAAGTACGGCCAGCTGATTGGGCGCGTGACCTGCGACGTCGGCGCGGGGTCCTGGGTCCACGTTCACAACCTGCAGACCGGCGCCGGCCGGGACTCGCAGCGTGCCGATGCCTGGCTGCAGGCCACGGACCCGGCAACGCCGCCGGCGCGGGTCGGGACTGCGCGCTGCAGCGTCGGCGAGAACCCGCTGTTCGACGCCGACCGCCAGCGGCTGTACTGGATCGACGTGCGTGACACGCCGGCGATCCATGCGCTGGATCTGCTGGATGGGCGCGAGCAGCACTGGCCAATGGCGGAAGACGTCGGTTCGATCGCGCTCGCCGGCTCCGGCCGCCTGCTCGTGGGGTTGCGATCGGGCTTCGCCTTCTTCTCGATCGACAACGGCCGGCTAGCGCCGATCGTCGACCCGGAACCCGAGCGCCCGCGCAACCGGCTCAACGACGGCCGGTGCGACGCCGCGGGACGCTACTGGTGCGGTTCGATGAATCCCGACAGCGGCACCGCCGATGGCAGCCTGTTTGTGCTGGATCGGGCACTCACCGTGCGCAAGGTCCGTGACGGCTATTTCACTCCCAACGGCCTCACCTGGAGTTCGGATGGCCGAACGATGTATGTCGCGGACACCCGGCGCGGAGTCATCCACCAGCACGCCTTCGACCCGGTCGCCGGCACGCTCGGCGAGCCGCGGCTGTTTGCCGACTTCGGTTCACAGCCGGGTGGCCCGGACGGCGCCACTCTCGACGCCGAGGGCGGCCTGTGGTGGGCACTCTTCGACGGCGGCTGCATCGTCCGCTTCGCGCCTGACGGCCATCTGCAGAAGGTGGTGCGGTTGCCGGTCGACAAGCCCACCGCGTGTACTTTCGGCGGCCCCGACGGGCGAACCCTTTTCGTGACCACGGCTTCGCGCGGGCTCGGCCCGACTGGACTGCAGTCCCAGCCTCTCGCCGGCCAGGTGTTTGCGCTCGACGTCGGCGTGGCGGGCGTGCCGCCCACCGTTTTCACGCCGGAGCACATCGCATGAGCGCGGGTTTTGCCGGCTATCGGCGTGCCGACGGTCGTGTGGGCGTGCGCAACCACGTGCTGGTGCTGTCGCCCACCGGCCTCACCTCGGCCGCGGCAACGCGCGTTTCGTCGCTGGTGCGCGGCACCATCTGCGTAACGTCGGGCTATGGGCGCGGCCAGGTCGGTGCCGATGCGCGGCTGCACCAGACGCTGCTGCTCGGGCTGGCTGCGCATCCCAATGTGGCAGCGGTGCTGCTGCTGTGCGCCGGTGTGGACATCGCCAGGGCATACGCCCAGGGGCTGGAGGACAGCGGCAAGCCCGTCGTCGCGCTGTCACTGCCCGACATGGGCGAGGATGCGCTCGCGATGGTCGATGCGGGCGTGCGCGCCGCCACGCGCCTGGTGCGCATGGCGTCGACCTTGCGCCGCGAGTCTTGTCGAGTCGGCGAGCTCTGCGTGGCGGTCGAGTGCGGGCATTCGGACGCGACTTCGGGTGTCATCTGCAATCCACTCGCCGGGCTGCTTTGCGATCAAATCGTGGACGCCGGCGGTCAGGCGATGTTCAGCGAGACGGTCGAGTGGACCGGAGCCGAGCACCTTCTTGCCCGGCGCGCGGTCGACGCCGGCGTTGCCGAAGCGATCGCGCGCTCGGTGATGGCGCGCGAGCGCGCGGTTCGCGACGCCGGCGCCGACATCCGCGCCCAGAACCCCGGCCCGCAGAATGTCGCCGGGGGCCTGAGCACGATCGAGGAAAAGGCGCTCGGCGCCGTGGCGAAGGGAGGCAGCCAGCCGATCTCCGGCCTGCTTGCAGCCGGGGAACGCCCGAGCGGATCCGGTTTGTACCTGATGGACACGCCGTACTTCTCGCCCGAGTCGATCACGTCGATGGTGGCCAGCGGTGCGCAGCTGGTCCTGTTCACGACCGGCGCCGGCAACAGCTACTGCAGCCTCGTTGCACCGACGCTGAAGATGAGCGCGCACCCGCAGACATGCCAGCGGCTGAGCGAGCAGATCGACATCGCCGCGGCCGACGTCACCACCGGGCACGCCACGCTCGAAGACGCCGCGGCGCGCGCACTGCGCCAACTGCTCGATGTGGCCGCGGGCAGTCTCACCTTCGGCGAGATCGTCGGCGAAGGTTCCGAAGTCATCAGCCGTCTAGGAGCATCGATGTGAGCACGCCAGATCCTGTCTACCGCCTGTCCCAGTTTCCCACCTCGGTCGTGTCCGATGCGATCGACGAACTCGGGCTCAGCGGCGTCATTTCGGGCGTGCACGCCGTGCGCGCCGACCAGCCCCGCATCGCAGGGCGAGCGCTGCCGGTGCGGCTGCAGCCCAAGTCGTCCGACCCGGCGGCATACCGCTTCGGCGGCGGCGTCGGCAAGCCGCTCGAGCAGGTCCTGAAAACCATGCAGGACGGGGACGTCGTCGTCATGGACCTCGGCGGGTCCGACCGGGCGGCGGCGTGGGGCGGCCTGGCCTCGCTGATTGCCCAGCGACGTGGCGTGCGCGGCACGGTGATGTGGGGCTCGTGTCGCGATGTCGACGAGATCCGCGCCTCGGGTTACCCGGTGTGGACCGCGCACGTGAGTCCTCGGCGCAGCCGCAACGACTTCACGTTCGGCGCGATCGGCGAGCCGATCACGATCGGCACCGTCACGGTCGCGCCACGCGACTATGTCGTCGCCGATGCCAGCGGCGTCATCGTGATACCGGCCGACCGCATCGACGACGTGCTGGCGCAGTGCGAACGCATCGCCCAGCAGGAAGCCGTGCTCGCCTCGAACATCCTGAACGATTCGCTGTCGTCATGGGACGACGTATGAATTTCCCTGCAAACGAAAGGAACACCTCTGTGGATATCGGATTCATTGGCCTGGGCACCATGGGTGCGCCGATGGCTCGCAACTTGTTGCGTCACGGGCATCGCTTGACCGTCCTCGACGCGGTGCCGCATGCGGTCGACGCGCTCGTGAGTGCGGGCGCTCGCACCGCCGCGACTGCGCGCGAGGTGGCCCAGGGCGCGGCCATCGTCATCACCATGCTGCCCGACGCGCCCGATGTCGAGGCCGTGGCGCTCGGCCCGGACGGCGTCGTCGCCGGTCTGGCACGCGACGCGGTGTACATCGACATGAGTACGATCGATCCGCTTACCACGCGCCGCATCGGTGAGCACGTGACGGCGGCTGGCGCACACATGATCGACAGCCCCGTGGGCAAGACCGCCGACGCAGCAGTGTCCGGCACATTGACGCTGATGGTCGGCGGGCCGGCCCAGGTGGTCGAGCAGTGCCGGTCGATCCTGGCCTGCATGGGAACCGACATCTTCCACTGCGGTGATCTCGGTGCCGGCCAGACGATGAAGCTGCTGAACAACCTGCTCGCGCAATCCATCGGTGCGGCGTCGGCTGAAACGCTCGTCACGGGTGTGCGCGCCGGCCTTACGGTCGAGACCATGCTGTCGGTGCTTCGCACCACGATGGCATGGAGCAACCAGCTCGCGATCTCGATGCCGAAGAAGTCGCTCGCGGGCGACTTCACGCCCGGATTCAAGCTGAAGCTTGCGCACAAGGACTGCCGGCTGGCGGTACAGATGGCGCAGTCGCTGGGCCTGAATCCGCTGCTGGGCCAGGCCACGGTGGCCAACCTTCAGGCGGGCCTCGACGCCGGGCTGCAGGACATGGACGTCGGCGCGATGCTGAAGCTGCGCGAGGAACAGGCCGGCGTCACCGTCCGGCTGCAGCCACGATGACCCCTGGTTGGGATCCGGCGGCGACCCGCTCCCTGCGCAACGGGCTGGCGCTGTCGCAACTGGGCGTGGGCTGTGCGCCGTTCGGCCGGCCGCTTGCGGAAGGGCTGGACGCGCAATGCAGTGAAGTGGTCAGCGACCTGTACGCCGCGGGGCTGCGCTACTTCGATGTGGCGCCGCTGTACGGCCGCGGCGTCGCCGAACTGCGGCTCGGCGCGGCGCTGCGGCAGCTCGACCGCTCACAGGTGGTGCTCTCCACAAAGGTCGGTCGTCTGCTCGAGCCGGCAAGCGCCACGTCGCCGGTCGAGGTGCGCTACGACTACAGCCATGATGGCGCGCTGCGCTCCATCGAGCACAGCCTCCAGCGGCTGGGCACGCACGCGATCGACGTCGTCTTCATCCACGATGTCAACCGCCAGTGGCAAGGCGATCTGGTCGAGCAGCGTTACGCCGAAGCGATGGGTGGCGCCTACCGCGCACTGGAGCGGCTGCGCCGCGAAGGCGTGATCCGCGCGATCGGCGTCGGCGTCAACGATTGGGCCATCCTGGAGCGATTTGCCGGCGATGGCGACTTCGACTGCTTCATGCTCGCCGGCCGTTATACGCTGCTCGACCATACCGCGCTCGACACCTTCCTTCCGCTGTGCGAACGACGCCAGATCGGCGTGTTGATGGCAGCACCATTCAACTCCGGCATCCTGGCCGTCGGCGCACGCCCGGGAGCGACCTTCTTCTATCGAGAGCCGTCGCACGAGATCGCCGATCGTGTGCGGCGGATGGAAGCGGTATGCAAGCGCCACGACGTGCAGCTTGCGGCCGCGGCATTGCAGTTTCCGCTTGCCCATCCGGCGGTGACCAGCGTCGTCGCGGGCTTCGGAACTCGCCAGGAAGCCGCGCTCAACCTCGCGCAGTGTCGCGCACCGATCCCGATCGCCTTCTGGGATGAACTCAAGCACGAGGCGCTCATCGCGCGCGAGGCACCGACCTGAGTCGTCCAGACCGGCGCAGGCCAGGCGGGGAGCCACCGGCGCTTGGGCGAGTCGTCGAGCTGCTCTCCCAGGCGGAGCTTGCGCACGGCGAGACTTGGCCCAAACACTTGGCCGCCTTGAAGGGAAATCAGAGATTACGTTCCCAGTGGCTGCGCGCGTGGATGCCCTTGGCGATGGCGCAGAAGCTTTTTGCGAGCACTCGACAGGCTCGTCGACATGGGCGACAGGCGCGCTGCCGCTGTGCAGCTTATTAGTGAAATCTTCCGATCCGTTCGAGTAACGAGTTGAAGCGGTCGGCCCTGCCGATGGCACGGAGCAACTGATCACCGTCACGATCACTGGAGACACCACTGCTCATGGCATCACATTTTCTGCCGTGCGCAGCCCGATCGACTCGATGAATTCGGTGGGCCGGTGGGCTGACCTGCCGACACCTGCAGATACCCCGAAAGCTGCCGCTTGTCGACGACTCCTTGTGGCCGTTATGGCAAGACTTGCATAACGGCCATTATGAGAAGACCCCAGTTATGAGAAGTTCTGGTCAGGCATAGGCCGGGAGGCCGCGCCAGCTCTGACGATCCGGGGTGCGACGGTTCACTGCACTGGACATAAGTTCGCTGCCTGTGCAGCACTGACGTCTCCACCACCGGAGACCGTCATGCCCAAGATCCCTGCGCTCAACTCCTTGCTTCAAGGCTGGTTGCTTGAAGGCCCGCTGTCTGCCCAAATCCCGGCTTACGTCGAGCGGCTGCGTCGCGGTCGGTACGCGACCCATACCTCAGGTCGTTGCCTCAACGGCGTGGCGCACTTCGCGCACTGGATGTCGATGTGCCACCTGCCGGCGCGCATGCTTGACGAAGGGTGCATCGACCAGTTCCTGCGTTACCACCTGCCGCGCTGCGACTGCCTGGGTGGTGCGCTTCGCACGCCCGTAGAGCTGCATGCCTCGCTGATGCCGGTGCTGGAGATCCTCCGGTCCCAGGGCGTCATCGCCTGTGCGCCGATACCCACGGGCCCGATCGCCGATGAGCTGAGCCGCTACGACGCGCACATGAGCAGCGCCCGAGGCTTGGCCGCCGGAACCCGGCGCGACCGCCTGCGTATCGTCGAGCGGCTGCTGCTGTCCAAATTTGCCGGGCAGCCCGTCGCCGTGAGTTCGCTGCTGCCCGAGGATGTACGCCAATTCATTGTCGATCAGTTGCAGGCGCTGGGCACCACCAGCAACGCCACCATGATCGCATCCACGCTGCGTGCGTACCTGCGCTATCGCGCCACCTGCGGCGACGCAGTCCAGCCGCTGCTGGCCGTCATCGCGTCGCCGGCGCACTGGAGCATGGCGACGCTGCCCCGAGGCCTGAAGCCCGAGGAAGTCGACCGGCTGCTGAACTCCTTCACCGATGTGCTGCCGTCGCCCAAGCGCGGTTATGCCGTCGTTCGTCTGGCGCTCGATCTGGGCTTGCGCGGCATCGAGATCAGCCGGCTGCAACTGGCCGACATCGACTGGCGCCTGGGTACCGTCACGCTCAAGCGCACGAAGTCACGTCGCCAGGATCTGCTGCCCTTGCCGGTGGTGACAGGTCGAGCCTTGGAGGCCTACCTGCGACACGAACGACCCAAGACCAGCGACACAGCCGTATTCGTGCGCCGCCTCGCGCCGCACGACGAACCCATCGGCGTGGACGCCATCCGTCGCATCGTCCGCGATGCCTTCCGGCGCGTAGGCATCCAGCATGGCCGCGGCCATGCGCTGCGCCACACCGTCGCCTGTCGGATCGTCAACCAAGGTGGTTCGATCAAGGAGGTGGCAGACGTGCTGCGGCACCGGTCGTTGAACACCTCGATGATCTACGCCAAGGTTGATCATGGCGCGCTGTCTGGCGTCGCACTGCCCTGGCCCGGGAGCGCGGCATGAGCGCCCGGGTCAATCTGCAGGCCAGGGTCGAGCAGTACCTGGCCGAGCGACGCCTGCTGGGCTTCAAGCTCGACAATATGGCTCACCGACTGGCGAGCTTCGCGCGCTATGTGGCCAACGCCGGCCATGTCGGACCGCTCACCGTCGATCTGATGGCAGACTGGGCGCGCCAGGCCAAGGCCGGCCACGGCGATCGCGCCACCTTGGCGCGCCGGCTGAAGATGTTGCGGCCGTTCACGGCCTGGTTGCGCCAGTTCGACGCTGCCACCGAGGTGCCCGACGAAGCCGTCTTCGGTCGAGTGCCCGGGCGGATGACGCCGCACGTCTACCGTGAACCCGAGATCGTCGAGTTACTGGCCGCGGCCAGGCAACTCAGGCCCCAGGGTGGACTGCGCCCGGCGGTGATGGAGACGCTGTTCGGGCTGGTCGCTTGCACGGGTCTGCGCATCTCCGAGGCGCTGGGCCTGCTCGATGCTGATGTCGACCTGCGCGTCGGCGTGCTGACGATCCGGCAGAGCAAGTTTGGAAAGACGCGCTTGGTGCCGCTGCATCCGAGCGCCGTCCAGGCATTGGAGCGCTACCGAGATCGTCGCGCCCGCCATGTGCGCGCCACACCCGAGTTGCCGTTCTTCGTCGCCAGCCGTGGGCAATTGCTGGGGCAACCCGTCGGGGATCGGCAGGTTCACCGCGTCTTCGGTGATCTGCGTCGTCAGCTTGGGTGGGTCGACCGGGGCAGCCATGGCACGCCGCGCATCCACGACCTGCGCCACAGCTTCGCCGTACGCCGGCTGGTGTTGTGGCACGAGCAGGGCGAGGACATCAATCAGCGCATGCTGGCGCTGTCGACCTACCTCGGCCACGTCAAGGTCTCCAGCACCTACTGGTACCTCACCGGCGTGCCGGAGCTGATGGGCCTGCTCGGCCAGGCGTTCGAGCGCTACGCCAGCCCCTGGGAGGACGGCGATGAGTAGGCCGGCCACCCCGCGTGCGCCACCGAGCTTCGCCGCGCTGGTGCAGTCGTTCTTCACCGAGCACCTCACGCAGCAGCGTGCGATGAGCCCGCGCACGGTGGCGACCTACCGCGACGGCTTCGTGCTGTTCCTGGACTTCGCGACGGCGCACCTGCACACGCAGCCCACGGCGATGAAGCTGCAGGACATCACACCGGCGCTGATCCTGGCCTTCCTCGACCATCTGGAGCGGGACCGCGGCAACGCGGTGCGCACCCGCAATGCCCGGCTGGCGGCGCTGCGTGCGTTCCTGAAGTTCGCCGGGCACCGCGACGTCAACGCGTTGCACGTCGTCGAGCAGGCACTGGGCGTGCCGATGAAGCGCTTCGAGCGGCCGATGCTCGGCTTCCTGTCGCGTGAAGAGATGCTGGCGATCATCGGCAAGCCGGGGTCGAGCTGGACCAGCCAGCGCGATCATCTGCTGCTGCACATGCTCTACAACACTGGCGCCAGGGTGTCGGAGATCATCGGCGTGCGCGTGGCCGACGTTGTGCTGGAGGGCGCTGCCTGCGTGCACCTGCATGGCAAGGGGCGCAAGCAGCGGACGATGCCGCTGTGGCGCTCGACCGTGAAAGCGGTTCGATCATGGTTGAGGTTCAACCCAGACCTGCTGCCAGCATCGGCGCTGCTGCCCAACCGGGAAGGGCACACGATGACAAGGAACAACGTTGCGCAGCGGCTCGCGCTGGCTGTGGCCGCGGCGACTCCGAAGATGCCGAGCCTGCGCGATCGCCACATCTCCCCGCACACCATCCGCCACACGACAGCCATGCATCTGCTGCAGTCGGGCGAGGTGATCGACGGCATTGCCATGTGGCTTGGTCACGAGAGCCCGACGACGACACATCAGTACACGGAGGCCAGCCTTGAGATGAAGGAGATGGCCCTGGCGCGCATGCAGGATCCGGGCACCACCAGCCGGCGCTTCCGCGCTTCGGACTCGCTGCTCGAGTTCCTGAAGGGCTTGTGATTATGAGAAGGGCACGAGCGCCAAGGATCACCTGTCTGCGAGGTGATTCTGGCGCTCGTCTTCTACGGTCTTGTCATAACCGGCGTCTTCGCATAATGGCCGACATCGGGTCTTCAGCGAAGCGCCAGCAAGCTGACCGTGGCGGGCAGAGGCCACGCGACACGAAGGTCAGCTTCCTGACGCTGGCGCGGTTCTCGGATCCCGGCCATCAGGCGACGTTCACCCGCCAACCGGAAAGCTGCCCTTTATGGGTTCACGAGCGACCCATAGGCAAAATTGCACCGTGGCCGAGGGCATCCCCCGAGTCGAAATGGAGTCGCTATAGTTCTAGCGTTCCAATGCCCGGCACAGCGTCATGCGGACCGAACGAGGTCGACCACGCTCTCGGTGTCGGCAAGTACCCTGTCGCCCACCAAGCGGTGCCAGAAACTCTCGCCACCGTACGCCATCCGGCCTTCATGCAGCCGGCGCGTGAACAGTTGCAGGTCGTATTCCTCGGTGACACCGATTGCGCCATGCAGCGCATGAGCCGTGTTGGCCACTGCGGGGGCGGCCTCGCTGGTGCGTGCCTTCGCCATCGCAGCGGGCAGCAGCCGCGGCGTGCGGTCTCCCGCCTGGAATGCGGCCTCCGCGGCGATGGCAGCAGCGGCCACCTGTTCGGCCATCACGCTCAGCTGGTGCTGCACCGCCTGGAACTTGCCCAGCGACTTGCCGAACTGGCTGCGCTCGTTGCAGTACTGCAGCGTCATTTCGAAGATGCGTGTCATCGCGCCGGCCAGCAGCGCGGCATGCATGGCCGCAGCCAGCGGCATGAGCGCGGCCGCCGTGCCTGCAATGGGCTCGGCGGCGGCCGGATCCGTCCAGTGCAAGCTGGCCAGCTGGCTGTGCGCGATGCCGCTTGGCGTGCGCTGCGCCTGCGCGCATGGCAGCAACAGCAGTCGATCGCCGTCGGCGGCCAGCACATACTCGGCAATGGCGCCGAACGGCACCAACGGGCACCGGAAGCCGCCCGCCGCGTCGCGATTCAGCGCCGGGGCAATGGTCAGCAGGCCGGCGGCAGCGTCACGCCCTCATCGACCAGCGCCCGGGCGGCGATGGACTGTGCAGCCGGCACGGGCACAGCATAGCGGCCGAACAGGGCGAACACGGGAAACAGTTCAGGCAGCGGCAAGCTGGCACCGCCACTGCTCTTCTGGCGCGAGCAGGTCGAGAAAACCCGCGCCGGCGAGTGCGTCCCACAGCGCGTCGGGCGAGCCGCCGGCTTCGATGGCGCGCACCACGGCCGGCGTGCAGTGGTCGCGCAGAATGTCTTCGATGGCTTCTGCAAACATGGGAGGCTTCTCAACGCAGGCCGAGACCGCGCGCGATCATGCCGCGCAGGATTTCGCGGGTGCCGCCGCGCAGCGAGAAGGTGGGCGCCACCTGGGCTCAGGTAGACGACCGTGGCAGCAGGTCGGCGTCGAAATCGGCGACGGGGTCGGCCGCGATAGCGGCTTGCGATCAAGGTCGGGATCTCCTGCTCGAAGCTGGTGCCGATGTCCTTGACCAGCGCTGCCTCGACGATCGGGCTTTCGCCGGCCACCAGCTTGGTGGTGACCGCGATCGACATGTGGCGCAGCGTGGCCAGGTGCGTGGCCAGCCGGCCGATGGTCTCGCAGTGCGCTCGCGCCTCGCCGCTGCGGCGCAGCCAGGCGATCCAGCGCTCCAGCAGCACGATGCTGGAGTAGATGCGCTCCGGCCCGCTGCGCTCGAAGGCGAGCTCGGCATTGACCTGGGCCCAGCCGCTGCCCTCGCTGCCCGATCAGCGCATCGTCGGCCAGCATGCACGTCGTCGAAGAACACTTCGTTGAAGTGGGCGTCGCCGGCGAGGTCGACGGATCGGCCGCACCGTGACGCCCGGCAGCGAGAGGTCGACGATGAACTGCGACAGGCCCTTCTGCCGGTCGGCCGGCTCGCCCGACGATGCGCACCAGCGCAATCATGTAGTGGCAGTGGTGGCGCGTTGGTGGTCCAGACCTTGCGGCCGTTGAGCTGCCAGCCACCCGTCGGTCTTGCACCGCGCGGCGTACCGACGCTCGCCAGGTCGGAGCCGGCATTGGGCTCGCTCATGCCGATGCAGAAGAACACCTCGCCGCGCAGATCTGCGGCAGGTAGAAGCTGCGCTGCGCGTCGGTGCCGAACTTGTTGATCAACGGGCCGCTCTGGCGGTCGGCGATCCAGTGGGCAGCCACCGGCGCGCCGGCGGCCAGCAGTTCCTCGACCAGCACGAAGCGCGAGAAGGCGTCCATGCTGGCGCCGCCGTATTCCTTGGGCAGGGTCACGCCGACCCAGCCGCGCGCCGCGAGCTTGCGGCTGAAGTCGGCGTCGAAACCCATCCAGGAACGGGCCCGCAGCTGTGGCGAAGGTGGCTCCCAGGCCGTACGCAGGAAGTGGCGCACCTCGGCGCGGAATGCCTCGGTCGCCGCAGGCAGAGCCGCGTAGCGGAAGGCAGACAACAATTCACCCATGGCAGTCGACTCAGCTGCCGATGGTGTAGCCGCCATTGGCCGACAGGTGCTGGCCAGTGACATAGGACGCCGCATCAGAGAGCAGGAAACAGACCGGACGAGCCACTTCGGTGGCCTCCGCCCAGCGGCCGAGCGGAATCTGCTGCAGGTAGGTATCGGCGAACTTCTCGCTGCGGATCGTCTCGGTCATCGGCGTCTCGACCACGCCGAAGCCGACGGTATTGACGCGGACGTTGTACTTGCGCCCATTCGCGCGCCGCGCACATCGTCAGGCCCAGCAGGCCGGCCTTGGCGGCGCCGTAGTTGATCTGGCCGATGGTGCCGCGGCGGCCGGCGTCGGATGAGATGTTGACGATCGCGCCACCGCGTCTTGTCGCCGCCGCGCGAGCGCGCCAGCATGTGGCGGCCCGCCGCCTGCAGGAAGTTGAACGACCCCGTCAGGTGCACGTCGATCACCTGCTGCCACTGCTCCAGCGTCATCTTCTCGATCATCGCCGGGCGCGTGATGCCGGCGTTGTTGACCAGCCCATGCACCGCGCCGAAGCGGCCGACCGCCTGCTCCACCACCGACTGCGCAAATCCGGCATCGGCGACGCTGCCCGCCAGGGGCAACACGCAGCCTGCGCCTGCCTCGGCGGCGAACGCCTGCACACCGTCGGCGTTCAGGTCGACGGCGGTCACGGTGCCACCGAGATCGAGCACCAGATTGCCGATGGCACGGCCGATGCCTTGCGCCGCCCCGGTCACCACGATGTTCCTGCCTTGCAGGCTCATACCTTGTTCGCTCATGGTCTGTCTTTCGAATTTCAAAGGGTGTCTTCGGTGCCGAGCACCAGGGTGGCCTGGCTGGACAGTTCGCCGCCGTTGCCGTGTGCCAGCGCGAGCTGCGCGTCGGCGACCTGGCGCGCGCCGGCCAGGCCCATCAACTGCTGCGTCGCCTCGACCATCGTGAACAGGCCGTACATGCCGGGATGCACGCAGGACAGGCCGCCGCCGTTGGTGTTGACCGGCAGCGCGCCGCCGGGCGCGATGCGGCCGCCTTCGACGAAGGCGCCGCCCTCGCCTTTCTTGCAGAAGCCCAGGTCCTCCAGGAACAGCAGGGTGTTGATGGTGAAGGCGTCGTACAGCTCGACCACGTCGATGTCTGCCGGCTTCACGCCGGCCTGCGCGAAGGCGCGGGCGCCGGAGTGCACGGCCGCGGTCGTGGTCAGGTCCGGCATGGAGGTGATGTCGCGGTGATCGGTCGCGGCCGCCGGCACCGAGCAGGTAGACCGGCCGCTTGCGCCAGGTGCTGCGCGCGCTCGGCGCTGACCATCACGACGGCGGCCGCGCCGTCGGTCACCAGGCAGCAATCGCGCACGCTGAGCGGGTCCGACACCAGGCGCGACTGCAGATACGGCTTCCATCGTCAGCGGGTCGCGCATGAAGGCATCGGGGTTGAGCTGGGCCCATTGGCGCGCGGCCAACGCCACTTCGCCCAGTTGCTCGCGCTTCAGGCCGTACTCGTGCATGTAGCGCGACGTCGCCAGCGCATAGGCACCTACGGGGCGGCCCAGCTTGTACGGTCGCTTCATAGGCCGTCGGCCGCATCGCGCTGACCAGGCCCGCCGGAAGCAGTGCGCTGGTTGCTGCCGTAGGCGATCAGCGCCACGTCGCACTGGCCGGCGTCGATCGCCAGCGCCGCCCACATGGCGTGCGTCAGGAAGGCCGAGCCGCCGGTGCGGTTGTTCTCCGTGATGCGCGGCTGGATGCCCAGGTACTCGGCGAAGGTCAGGCCGGACAGGAAGTCGTCGGGCAAGCGCGATGAACAGGCCGTCGACGTCGCCGGGCGCAAGGCCAATCTGGTCGAGCGCGCGCAGACTGGCGTGCACGGCCAGGTCCATCGAACCGATGCCTGGCGACTCGCCCATGCCGTAGGTGGCGGCACCGACGATCGCGGTCTTGCCGCGCGGGAAACGATCCTGCGTCATGGCTCTGCCTCCCGCAGGGTCGAACACCAGGATGGGCTTGTCGTCCTGCGTGCCGATACGCGCCTGCACCGCCATGCCGATGCGCACCGCATCGGGGTCGATACCTTCCACGCGGCTCATCACGCGCGGGCCCTCCTCCAGATCGACCAGCACCACGTTGTAAGGCTGCTGCGGCGGCTTGGGCCGCACCACCGTGGTTGCATGCACGGTGCCGCGGCCGCTGGCGGCCACCCACTCGAGGTCGCGCGCGCCGGTGCACCGGCTCGGCGACGCGCGGATGGAAGAAGAACCGACCGCTGGTGCGCGAACGCTGCAGCATGAAGCGGCCCTGCGCGAGCTGCGCGAAGTACTCCTGCTCGGGACGGGTGTCAGGCATGTGCTGGGTTCAGGTCGTGGGATTGGGGGTCTGCGGCCACTGGTACTGGGCCGGCTCCTTGGCCAGGAAACGGCGCGCAGCCTCCTGGTGGAATGTCGCTCTCGCGGCAGATGGCCTGCGCCATCGCCTCCTGCGCGTAGACGCTGCGGCGGTCGGACTCGAAGGCGTGGTTCATCACGTTCTTGACGATGCCCAACGCCGCCGTCGGTGCGGCATGGAATCGCGCGGCACAGGCCAAAGCCGCATCACGCACGTCGCCAGACATCACCTGCTGTGCCAGGCCGATGGACAGCGCTTCGTTGGCGTCGACCACGCGTGCGCTGAACACCATGTCCTTGGCGCGCGCCAGGCCCACCGCACGCGGCAGCAGGTACATCGCGCCCATGTCGGGCACGAAACCCAGGCGGGCGAATACGGCGCAGAACGTTGCACGCGGCGATGCCAGCACGAAGTCGGCGGCCAGCGCCAGCGACAGGCCGGCGCCGAAGGCGACACCATCCACCGCGGCGATCACCGGCTTTTCCAGATCGACCAGTTCGTCGAACCAGCGGTGGATCTTGCGGATGCGCTCGCGGCCTTCGAAGATGTTGCGCTCGATGCCGGCCGTGGTCGCCTGGATGGTCTTGACGTCGCCACCGGCGCAGAAATGGCCACCGGCGCCGGTAAGCACGACGGCCCGCACGGCATCGTCATCGCGCACTTCGGCGATGGCGGCCGCAAAGGCCTCGCGCATCTCGAGGTCGAGTGCGTTGCGCTGGGCGGGTCGGTTCATCGTCAGCACCGCAGTGGCGCCGACGCGTTCCAGAAGGAGGACAGACATGCTCCTGCTCCGGTTCAGTAGCGGATCTGCATCAGCCAGTCCGCCACCATGGCGGGGCGCTGGGCGCCTTCGGCCTGGACGGTGACGGTCCAGAAGCAACGGACTTCGTCCGGCTTGATGTCGTTTACCTTCGCCAGATGGAAGCTTCCGACCAGGCGCGCGCCGCAAGGCACCGGGCTGGTGAAGCGCACCTTGTCGAAGCCGTAGTTGAGCGCCATCTTGCGGTTTGGAAAGGCAAAGCAGCGGTGGTACCAGCCGGTGATCAGGGACAGGGTCAACAGGCCATGGGCGATGGTCGTCTTGAACGGCGATTCCACAGCCGCGCGTTGCGGATTGACGTGGATCCATTGCCGGTCCTGCGTCACGCCGGCAAAGGTGTCGATCATCGCCTGGTCGACCACGATCGGGTCGCCGCTGACGGCGGGTTGACCTACGAACGCCTTGATTGCGGCGATCGAATCGAAGGACTGCTGCGCCATCAGTCGGCCCTCACGCCCAACTGCCGGGCCAGGGGAATCCACTTGGCGCGCTCGTCGGCAATGAAGGTCGCGAACTCTTCGGGTGACCCCGGCATCGGCACGGCACCGATGTTGCGCAGCTTCTCGACCAACTCCGGCTTCTTCAGCGCTTCGTTGATCGCCTTGTTGAGTTCGCCGACCACGCTGGCCGGCGTCTTCGCGGGCGCAACGACGCCGAACCAGGCTGCCGCCTCGGTTCCGCTGAAGCCCAGTTCCTTCATGGTCGGTACATCCGGCAACTGCGCAAAGCGCGTTGCGTCAAGGATGGCGAGCGGCACGACCTTCCCTGCCTTGGCCTGCTGCATCGACGAGGGCAGCGCGTCGAACATGATGTCGACGTGGCCGCCCATCATGCTGACGATGGCCGGCGCGCTGCCGGCAAACGGCACGTGGGTGACCTTGAAGCCCATCTTGGTGGACGCGGCCTCGCCGGCCAGGTGGGTGATGTTGCCGTTGCTCGCACTGCCCATGGTCAGCTTGCCCGGTTCCTTCGCGCCCATGGCGATCAGCGCTGCCACATCCTTGGCGCCGAGGTTCTGGCGCGTGACCAGCAGCAGCGGCGATTTGCCCATGCCGGCCACCGGCACGAACGACTTCTCCGGGTCGTAGGGCATCTTGGCATACAGCGCCTGGTTGATCACCAGGGGCGCGTTGGATCCGACGAAGAAGGTCTTGCCATCCGGGCTCGGCGCGCGAGACGATCTCGCCCGCGATCATGCCGGCCGCGCCGGCCTTGTTGTCGATGATGATTGGTGTGCCGAGCACGACAGCGGTTTCCTGGGCTACCAGGCGCGTGATCTGGTCGGCGGCCCCGCCGGGCGGATACGGCACCACGAACTTGATCGGCGCCTTCTGCGCCATGGCGGGAGCAACCGTAGCGGCAGCCAGAACGAGAACTGCCAGCGAGCGGCGGGCGATGAATACCTTCATGGGTCGTTTCTCCGTTGGTTTTTTTTGGGGGGGAATCCGGCGCTCAGACGACGCCCTGGGCCTGCAGTTCGGCGATGCGTTCGGCGCTGAGGCCCAAGGCGCTGCTGCAACACCGCGGTGTTGTGTTCACCCAGCAGCGGCGCCGACTTGCCGTACTGGATCGGCGTCTCGGACAGACGGATCGGATTCGCCACCGCCGGCGCCGGCACGCCCGCGCTGTGCGCAAGCGTGAGCTGCATCTCGCGGTGCCGAACCTGCGGATCTTCGAAGACCTGCTGCATGTTGTAGATCGGACCGCACGGAACGTTCTTCGCCTCGAGCAGGGTCACCCACTCGTCCATGGTCCTTGCCAGCATGGCCTGCGCAACCAAGGGGATCAGATCCGTGCGGTTGCGGTTGCGGTTCGGGCCGGTGGCGAACATCGGATCGGTCGCCAGCGCAGGCCGGTCGATCACCATGCAGAAGGCCGCGTACTGGCTGTCATTGCCGACCGCGATGATGATGTCGCCCTCCTTGCACCTGAACACCTGGTACGGGACCATGTTGGAATGGGCATTGCCCATGCGCTGAGGAATCTTTCCCGACAGGAAATAGTTGATCGCCTGATACGAATTGATCGTGACGATGCAGTCGAGCAGCGACATGTCGATGTACTGGCCTTTGCCGCTGATGTGGCGGTGCTCCAGCGCGGCCAGGATGGCGGTCGTTGCATACATGCCGGTGAGCAGGTCGCTGATGGCGATGCCACTCTTCATCGGCGCCGCGCCGGGCTCGCCGTCAGGCACGCCGGTGATCGACATCAGTCCGCCCATGCCCTGGAACACGTAGTCGTAGCCGGGCAGCGCTGCATACGGACCGTCCTGGCCGAAGCCGGTCACCGAGCAATAGACGAGACGGGGGTTGACCTGCCTCAGGTCTTCGTAGCCGAGGCCGTATCGCGCCAGCGTTCCCACCTTGTAGTTCTCCACCACCACGTCGGCATCCTTGGCCAGCAAACGGATGATCTCCTGGCCTTCGGGCGTCGCGAGATCGACCGTCACCGATTGCTTGCCGCGATTCGCACTGAGGAAATACGACGAGTCGCCGGTCTCCTCGCCTGCCGCGTTCTTCAGGAAAGGCGGGCCCCAGGTGCGGGTGTCGTCGCCGACCCGCGGACGCTCGATCTTGATCACCTCCGCACCCATGTCGGCAAGGTTCTGCGTGGCCCACGGGCCGGCCAGGATGCGCGTCAGATCGAGCACCTTGATATGTCCCAAAGCCGATTTCATAGGTCTTCCCGGTTGCGTGATGAGCGACAGCCTAGGCTGCCGATGCAAATCGGTCCAATATTTGTTGCACTGATATCCATACCGTTTTCGTATCACCCAGCCGACACGACAAGGGGGCGCTGATACGATTTGGAGATGGGATTTCGTGTCTTCGGTATTGGACCTCGTCAGGCGCGGGGCGTACGCTGGTGCCTTTGTGCAAGGGATCCGCCATGGCCGACTTTCTTCTCTATTCCCAGCAAGGCGCCGTCGTGACGCTGACGATGAACCAGCCCGAACAGCGCAACCCGCTGACCGGCAACTCGGCCGTGCCGGAGTTCCTGGCCGCCATCGAGCGCATCCACGACGACCGCAGCGTTCGCGCGGTCATCCTGACCGGCGCGGGCACCGTGTTTTCTTCCGGCGGTGACGTGCGTGCGATGCAACGTCAGGCCTCGGGCGACGTCGGTGGAATGGAGATCCGCCATGACTACCGCACCGGAATCCAGCGCCTGCCGCTGGCCTTGTTCAACCTCGAAGTGCCGGTGATCGCAGCGATCAACGGGGTTGCCATCGGCGCCGGACTCGACCTCGCCTGCATGTGCGACATCCGCATCGCGGCGGACAGCGCCAGGTTCGCCGAAAGCTTCGTCAAGCTAGGCATCATTCCCGGCGATGGCGGTGCCTGGCTGCTGCCCAGACTGATCGGCCTGTCGCGCGCCAGCGAACTCTCGTTCACCGGCGAGGTCATCGGCGCAGAACAGGCTGCGCAATGGGGACTGATTTCGCGCGTGGTTGCAGCCGACGCGCTGCTGGAGACGGCCAATGAACTGGCGCTGCGCATCGCCGCCAATCCGCCGCACGCGGTACGGCTGACCAAGCGCCTGCTGCGCGAAGCGATGCACACGCGACTGGACACCCTGCTCGAGATGGCGGCGGCCTTCCAGGCCTTGTCACACCACACCGACGATCATCGCGAAGCAGTGGCGGCGTTCCTGGAGAAGCGCACGCCGGTCTTCACCGGCTGACACCCGCGGCCTTCAGCGCACACAATCCGATGGACCTTCGCCGCATCCGCCACTTCGTCGTGCTGGCCGAGACGCTGAGTTTCCGACGCGCGGCCGCGCGGCTGCACATGGCGCAGCCGCCGTTGTCGGTCTCGATCCAGAAACTGGAGGCGGAACTGGGCACCAGACTGTTCGTGCGCGAAACCACCGGCGTGTCGCTGTCTCCATCCGGACGAGCCCTGCTCGGGGAGGCTCGCAAGCTGCTGTTCCATGGCAGCCAGTTGGGCGACATGGCCAGGCATATCGTCGAAGGTACCGGCGGCACGCTGCAGATCGGCTTCGTCGGCACCACCACCTACGGCATGCTGCAACGCCTGGTGCCGGTTTTTCGCGCCGAGTATCCAGGCGTCGAACTGGTGCTGCGCGAAGCCACCTCCGTCGCCATCGTGCAGCAGGTGGAAGACAAGGTACTGGACATCGGATTGCTGCGCACACCACTGTTGCAGGCGACGTCGGCCGCACTGGTCCCGCTGGAGAACGACGTCTTCGTGGCAGCGCTGCCACGCGGTCATGCCATGGGCGCGCATTCATCGCTGCAGCTCTCCGATCTGGCCAGCGAATCCTTCGTGATGTATGCGGCCCACAGCGCGGCAGGCCTGCACAGCGCGGCGATGCTGGCCTGCCAGGCTGCCGGGTTCGTCCCCAGGATCGCCCAGCAGGCGGTGCAGGTCCAGACCCTGTTGGCCCTGGTGGAAAGCGGCCTGGGCGTCGCACTGGTGCCGTCGGTGATGCAACGGTATGTCAGCGACAAGATCCTCTACCGCCCGCTGACCGACAACCCCGAGGGCGGACATGTGGGCTTGGCCCTGGCCTACATGGCTCAGACCGAATCAGCTGCGGCCCAGCGCTTTCGCACGCTAGCGCTTCGCGTTTGCCAGGGCTGACGAGCACCGCCAGCACCTTTTCACCCGCAACCCCGGCCACACATCCCCGTGTCTTCAACCACGCGGATGTCGAACATGGGAGACCCCCTGGTTCGCACGCGGCCCGCCGGGCGGTGCCGAACTCGCTACATCGTCGTGCTCATCGACCAGGTTTCGGTGCTGTAGTCGAACACCTCCTCCGGACTGGGCTCGTCGTATCGCACCCATATACGTACCCATTGCACCGCACGATCGGCCTCGTCGAAGTGGGTGAAGGTATAGACCAGGGTCGGATCGTTCAGCGTCAGACCAAGATGTGCGGCCACGTTTGGTGGCGCCAGTGCGGCACGCATCCTGCGGCTGAGGCGTGCAAATCGAACACCGCTTTCGCGCAGGACCTGGGTCATCGGCATGCGTTGCAGCTTTGCCAGCGGAAGCTGTCCGCCGAGTTCCTGGTGCTGCACATTGAGCGTCACGCTGTGCGCATGGCCTTCGAATTTGCGCAAGCGGCTGCATTGCCACAGGTGTGCCCCAGGCTCGAGGCCGAATACCTTGCACGCCTCGACCGGTGCGACAGCGACACCGGTGGAAAGGATCTTGTAGGTAAAAGGCCGTGGAGCGCCGATCGTTGTCTGGATGACATGAAGCGCGCCATTGCGGCGCACCGGCTCGGCGCGCTGCACCACCTGTGGACGCCTGCCGCGCCCACGCAACAGGAGGCCCTCTGCGACGAGACGGATCAGTGCCTTGCGCGAGGTTGCCACGCTCACACCGAACTGGCGCGCCAGTTCGTTCTCACCAGGGAAATCGTCGCGCCCGACCCACCCGCCATCCGAGATCTGCGAACGCAGATGCAGATAGATCTGGTGATGCAGCGGGACGTCCTCGTTCAGAGCGTCCTGCTGCTGTGATCGCGCCTTGCGCGGCGGGCCCAGGGTTTTCATGCGGCGCAATCATGCCACAGAGGGTTGCGAAACCGGATTCAATCGTCTAATCTACGTACATACATAGATTTGACAACGAAGCTTCTCGAGCTTGGTCAGGCGATCGAAGTTGCCGCTTCAGGCACCCAACGAGGCAGAAGAATCGACATGAAAGCATCCTGGATCCATCTGCAAAGTGGCGACGTGCCGCGTCAGGCTCGGGTCGCCGTGCCCCACGGGCTGCGCGAGGAGCACGTCAGCCGCCAGGGATTCGCGGGACCGGCCGCGATGCTCTACCACCGCAAGCCGCCAGCCATCGCCGTGCGCGTGGAGGGATCGCTGTTCCCACTGGCCTGTGATGGTGCGGCACTGGAGCCGAGCGACCTGCACGATGCCCGCGGCGTCCCTGCCCTGCTGCTGCGCAACGACGAGCTGACCATGTCCGTCAGCCGTCGCTGCGAGCCGATGCCGTATTGCTTGCGCAACGTCGACGCCGACACGCTCTATTTCGTTCATGCCGGCACCGGCGTATTCGCCACCGAGTTCGGACCGCTGCGCTATCGCCCGGGCGATTTCATCTACATCCCGAAGGGCTTGAACTATCGCCAGATGCCGGATGCGCGCGATGGATATTTCCTGGCCTACGAGTCGATGGCGCCGATCACCTTCACCGAGCATGTCCAGGCCGGGCGCCACGCTCCGTTCGATCCGACCGTCGTCGAAGTACCGAAACTAGAGCCCTATGCCTGGCCGGAGCAACCGGAATGGGAGGTCCGCCTCAAGCACGGTGACGACTACAGCTCGATCTTCTACGCCAACCATCCGATGGACCTTGCCGGCTGGAAAGGCGATCTGTTTCCGCACCGCCTGAACATCGACGACATCCGGCCCCTCACCTCTGAACGCCTGCACGTTGCTCCTTCGACCTGGTCGGTCTACGAGTCAAGCGGCTTCATGCTGGTGGCCTTTCTGCCGATGCGCATCGTCAGCGATCCCGACGCGGAGGAGATGCCCGACTACCACCGGAACATCGATTCCGAGGAGGCCATCTTCGTTCATCGCCCTGGACGCCGGGCCGATGGCACCTTCATGCACATGCCCCAGGGCGTGACACACGGACCGAACGAAGCCGATCGTGAAGCTTTCGAGCGCGTGCGCAACTCCGACATGCAGCGCAGCTTCGTGGCCGTCAGCCTGGACGCCTTTCGTCGCCTGCAACGCGCTCCCGAGTTAATCACCTTCGCCAAGGCCAACCCACCTCGCAAGGTGGGCGCCACAGGCTGACGCTTGCATGTGTCCAAGCCAACATGCGCACCGCAGCGACCCTTTGAACCAATCCTCTCTCACATGACGACCGCCAAGCCCCATCACTCCCTTCGCTCCTGGATGTTCGTCCCCGGCAACAAGGAACGCTTCCTGCACAAGACCGAGAGCCTCACGCTCGACGTCGCCTTCTTTGACCTCGAAGACGGTGTGTTGCCGGCGGAAAAGGCCCCCGCCCGCCAGCAGGTTGCGCAATTGCTGAACAAGCCATGGTCGGGACGTGCTGCGCGATATGTCCGCGTCAATGCGATCACCACGCCGTGGTTCATCGACGATCTCGAGGCCATCGTGCGTCCCGGTCTAGAGGGCATCTGCCTGACCAAGGTAGAAGCGGCGCGCGACGTGCAAGTCGCCTCCGACCGCCTGAGCGCACTGGAACGCAGGGCCGGCATGCAGCCAGGTACGGTGCGCATCGTCGCAGCGATCGAGAGCGCCCGCTCCCTGATCGCCGCCCCCGCGATCGCGGCCGCCGACCCGCGCGTGATCGCTCTCATCTTCGGCGCCGAAGACTACGCGCTCGACCTTGCGTTGCCGGCGCTGCGCGAGGGTGCGGCGGCGGAGCTGCTCTATGCACGCTCGGCGATCGTCAACGCGGCGGCGGCGGCACGGGTCATCAGCATCGACGGTGTATTCCCGGACCTGAACAATCCCGACGGCTGCGCGCGCGATATCCAGCTGGCAAGAGAACTTGGCTTTACGGCCAAGTCGACCTTCAACCCCCGTCAGGTCGAAATGATCAACGCGGCCTTTACCCCTGGTGAGGCGGAGATCGCCTACGCCCGCCGCGTGAAGGCTGCTTTCGACGAAGCGACCGAACGCGGAGACGCCTCGGTCGCGGTCGGTGGCCAGCTTGTCGACCTGCCCATCCTGATGCGCGCCCAGCGAATCCTCGAATCGGTGGCAACACCGTGAATCACAAGGAAAACACCATGCGCAATATCAAGCCCGGCTGGGTCGGCCGCTACTTCGAGGATTTCCAGGTCGGCGATGTCTACCGCTGCCGGCTCGGTCGCACGATCACCGAGACCGACAACATCCAGTTCACGATGATCACCAACAACACCAACCAGATCCACTTCAACCGCCACTACGCGGCGCGCACCGAGTTCAAGCAACCGCTCGTCAACAGCGCACTGACCCTTTCGGTGGTTGCCGGCCTGGCGGTGGCCGATGTGAGCGAGCATGGCTTCGCACTCGGCTGGGACTACATCAGGTTGCCAAATCCGGTGTTTCCCGGCGACACGATCTATGCCGAGACCGTCGTGCTCGAGACGCGCGAGAGCAAGTCGCGGCCGCACCAGGGTGTGGTCAAGGTGCAGACCCGCGGCATCAACCAGGACGGCAAGGTCGTGATCGACTATGCGCGCTCGGTGATGGTGTGGAAGAAGGCGCACGCGCCGCAGTCCGACCTGTTTCCCGAACCCGTCGAAGCGTGACAGCGATGTACCCCGATCCGTCCTACCAGCCGCTGGCTGGCATCACCGTCGTCGCGCTGGAACAGGCGGTCGCGATGCCCTACTGCACCTTCATGCTGGGCGAGATGGGTGCGCGAGTGATCAAGATCGAACGCGCCCGCGGCGGTGATGTCATCCGCGGCTGGGACAAGGTCGTGCACGGCATGTCCACCGGCTTCGTCTGGGTCAACGCGAACAAGGAGAGCGTCGCGCTGGACTTGCAGTCGCCGGACGACCAGGATTTCGCGCGGCAACTGATCTCCCGCGCCGATGTCTTTGTCGAGAACTTCGTGCCCGGCGCGGCCGCCCGCATGAACCTCGACCCGGTGAAGCTGCGCGAGGCGGATCCGCGCCTGATCGCCTGCAGCATCTCCGGCTACGGCCAGGATGGTCCGTATCGCGAGGTGAAGTCCTATGATCTCACCGTGCAAGGCGAGGCCGGCATCCTGCTGACAAACGGATACCCTGGCATGCCCGCCAAGGTCGGCCTGCCGATCACCGACTTGATCGCCGGATCCAACGCGGCCTTCGGAATCGCGGCGGCATTGCGCGAGCGCGAACGCAGCGGCACAGGCACCTACCTGGACGTGGCCATGCTCGACTCGGCACTGCCATGGCTGGGCTATTTTCCGCACCACTACTGGCATACCGGTGCCCAGCCGCCGCTGTCGGGAATGCGGCATCAATACATCTGCCCGTATGGCCCCTATCAGGCGTCGGACAACCAGCTGGTCACGGTGGTCATCGCAGACGACCGCCAGTGGTTGTCGTTCTGCCAACGCGTGATCGAGCGACCGGACTGGATCGGTGACCCGGTCATGGGAACGCTGGAGTCCCGCCGTGCGCATCGGGAAGAGGCCGAGGCAGCCGTCGAGGCGGTCATGGCGCAACAGCCGAGCGGCTACTGGTACGAGCGGCTCGCAAAGGCGGGTATCCCGCACGGCGCCGTCCGATCGATCGACCAGGTCGTGACGCACCCGCAGGCGATCCATCGCGGGATGTTCGTCAAGGCAGACACGTCGGCTGGCGAAGTGCCCCTGGTGCGTTTTCCGCTCGCGCCGGCCGGCAAGCCGCGCACGATCCCTGATCTGGGCGAACACACCGCAGCGGCACGGGAATGGGTCGCGGGACGGACTGCAACACAACCAAAGGAAAAGCCCATGCGCGAAGAGATCTGGTTCGATGGCGTTCACGGCTATCGGTATGCCGCCCGCGCACCAGCCAAATACGCGCTGGTGATTGCCCACGGAACCGGCGGGCACGGCGGCACCTACGATGTCTTCTGCGGACCAATGGCAGCATCCGGCGCGGAGATCCTGTCGATCGACCTGCCGGGTCACGGCAAGGCACGCAACGAAAGCGGCAACTGGCGCTTCGTCGAATGGCTCGAGGAGGTCGACAAGGCGGCCCGGTACATGAAGGTTTCAACCGGACTGCCGGTGTTCGTGCTCGGCTCGAGCAAGGCCTCGGCGGTTGCATTCCACAGCCTCGCTTTTTCCGATGCCATCGACGGCGCAGTCACGATGGGGCTGTTCCTGACCGAGGTCGCCCCGCCGGAGACCGATGGCATCGGCAAGCGGTATCGGGAGTTCCGCGGCGAGGCCGCTGCCGAGACCGCTCGCGCGCAGGGCGACACCTTGCGGATTCCGATCGAGACGCTGTTCGACTGGAACAAGAGCTACTCACTGAACGAGCCGGACATCTTGTCCAAAAAGAAGCAGGACCCTCTGCGGACCTGGTCATGGGGCTACGCCAGCGAGCACAGCTACATGAACTATGCACCGCCGATCTCGGCAAGCCAGAACCGTAAACCGGTGCTGGTCACTGTGGGTGCGCTGGATCCATTGATGAAGCCCGGCTATGTGACCGAGTGCTTCGATGCCATCGGCGGTCCGAAGCGCCTGGTCGTCGTGCCGGACGCAGGCCACCAGCTCATGACGTATCACACCAGCGAATATGCACCGCTGGTTCACGCGTGGTGCGATGAACAGGCCGCGGTCCTGCGGACCCTGCAGCCCGTCACTTGAAGCATTACGCCGTGTCACCGCTCCGACTTTTTAACCCCTCAGCCACCGACCCGTCCAAGGACACGCGCAACATGAACGATCGCAAATCAATCACGCGGCGTCTCGCATTGGCTGCCATCGCAAGCGGATTCGGGCTTGCCCCGCTCGGCACACTGGCGCAGCCGGCTCAGGGCGCATCGGGGCGGATCCTCGTGCCATTCACGGCAGGCGGTCCGGCCGACATCCTGGCGCGCATTCTTGCCGACGGCTACCAGCGGCTGCTGGGAGCCAACTACGTCGTGGAAAACAAACCCGGCGCAACAGGCGATATCGGCGCAGTCGAGGTTGCGCGAGCCAAGCCTGACGGGGCAACGCTTCTCATCACGAACACGGCCATCGTGATGAACCCGCACCTCTTCAAGAAGCGGAAGGTCGTGGACCCGTTCGAGGAACTCGCGCCCGTCAGCGCGCTCGGGACAACGGGCTTTGCAGTAGCGGTGCCAGCGACGGCGCCGGAAACAAGCTTTGATGCCTGGCTGCAGCGGATGCGTAGCAAGCCCCAGGTCAATTACGGGTCGTTCGGCATCGGATCCACCAACCACTTGTACGCGCACGACTTTGCGGCGAAGACCGGCTTGCAAACCACGCATATCCCCTACAAAGGTGATGCGGACGTTGCCGGGGGCCTGATCGGGGGCCAGCTCGACTTCAGCTTCATCGCCGTGGGCACCGCGAAACGCCTAGCCAGCAAGTTGAAGGTGCTCGCAGTCACCGGTGAGCAACGCGCCTTGCTCCTCCCGTCCGTTCCGACATTGGCCGAAGTTGGCGTTGCGGGACTTGAAACCGGCGGCTGGCTCGGCCTTCTCGCACCGGCCGGCACGCCGCTCGAGATCCGACACCGCATCGCGACGGCGACGATCGAAATCCTCGCGAGTCCGGCCGCCCGCGAGAAGCTCGACGGATTCGGCATCACGGTATTCGGGACCACCCCGGAGCGATTCGAGGAAATGACGCGCACCGAATCTGTTCGACAGGCTGCGCGAATCAAGGCCGCAGGCGCGAGCATCGACTGAGATCCAGATCAGCCCGTTCCCAAGCGGGACGCCAACCGGGAGACTGACAAATGAGACCGCTACAGCGACGCACCTCCGCCGCATTCACCCCAACATTGCCTGCATTGCTGCCCGATGCTTTGGTTCTGCTCGCCGCTGTATGAACGTGTCGACAAACGAAATGACGGCAGCTCCCGGGGCGATGGCTGGCGGACGCCTGCAGCGCCTGCTCATCGAGACTCACGCGCCCGGTGAGCAAGGCGGTGTCATGGCGAGTCACGCGAAGAAGCGTGACGGACTCATCGCCGCCTGGGCCACCGAGTACGGGCCGCTCAATCGCGTGCTGACGCTCCGCAATGCCCGGACAGAAGACGCGGCGTCGGAAAAGTCAGAGACCACAGAGACGCCCGATGACTGGCTTGCACCTCGCAACATGGTGCGACAGCTCGAGGTTCGGCGCCCGTTAAGAATGGACCTGCTTGCCAAACCCCTGCACGAGCTGCGCATGTATGCGGCTCGCCCCGGCCGCTGTGAGGAGTTCGTGGAGGCACTCGTGGGCGCACTTCGGTATCGCGAGCGCTACTCGCCGTGTGCCGGGGTGTGGACCACGCGGGAGCGCGGCGTCGACCTGGCCGTTCACCTCTGGTCATACGACAGCCTCGAACAAAGAATGGCGGCCCGCGACGCGGCGCTCAGGGATGCCGATTGGTCCAGCTACCGGGCATCGATCCGACCATTGCTGGTGAACCTGCAAGCCTGGTTGCTGACTTCGGTCGCCATACCCGACAAGGAGAAGGCATGAGTGAACGACATGTCGCAGTGGTCACGGGCGGCCGGCAAGGCATTGGTCGTGGCATCGCGCTGGAACTCGCCCGTTCCGGCTGGAACCTGGTGATCATCGATCGCCAACGTGACGCGGTGGCCGAGGACACCCTCGGCGAGCTGCAGGCGCTCGGCGCTCAGAGCGTATTCCTGGAAGCGGACATTGCCGACGTCGACCGGTGCGCTGAAATCGCGGACCAGGCGCACGCCGCATTCGGTGCGGTCCACACATTGGTCAACAACGCGGGCGTTCAGGCCAGACCCCATGAATACGTCGACGTTCTGGAAACGACGGCGGAGAGCTTCGACCGCGTGATGGGGATCAACCTGCGTGGCACATTCTTTCTGTCGCAGGCATTCGCCCGCCGCATGGCGAATCAGGAAGTCGCTGCTGACGCGGTGAGGTCCATCGTGACCGTGTCCTCGATCAACGCCGAACAGGCTCGCACCACCACACCCGAATACTGCATCTCCAAGACCGGACTGTCGATGCTCAACAAGATCCTGGCAATGCGGCTGGCGCGCCATGGCATCTTCTGCTACGAGGTCGTCCCCGGGTTGATCGACACGGCCATGACGGCGCAACGCAAGGCGGTGCTGACGCCGATCGTGCAGCAGGGGCTGACACCGATCACGCGCTGGGGCCAGCCGCAGGATATCGGCCGCACCGTTGCGGCTCTGGCCAGCGGTGCGTTTCCGTTCTGCACCGGTGAAGCCATCCACATCGACGGTGGAATGCATATCCCACGCAGCCCGCTGGAGCCGCAATACATGAAGCAGATGATGCGCAGTCCACTGGAGAGCGCCACATGACCAGGATCTGGCATCAGCCGAGAGGTTGGTGAATCCGCATCGAAAGAACAGGGCTGCGCGATGCGCGCAAAGGCGGCCAGGCGCAGCCGCCCGCCCAGTCAGGGGCGCATTCGCGCCAAGTCGCGATCAGGGCACTACAGGCAGCGGATGCCGGCGTGTCCTGGTCTTTCCAGTGGTAATTGCAAAGGAACTTCATGTCATATATCAAAGCAGCATCTGGCGCCTGCCGGCAACTGGTTGCGTCCCTGGTACTCCTGGCAATGGCACTCGCAAGCGGCACAGCGCTCGCGCAAGCCTATCCTTCGAAACAACCGGTGAGTTGGTTCATTCCATACCCTGCCGGAGGCGCGAGCGACGTACTTGCGCGCATGCTTGCGCGCGAGATGGAGAAGAAGCTGGGCCAGACTATCCTGGTCGAGAACCACCCTGGGGGGAGCACCTTCATTGCGGCGCGCAAGTTGCTCAGCGCCCCACCTGATGGTTACACGCTGATGGTGGTCTCGAACGACACCCTCACGATCAACCCGGCGCTGATGAAGACACCGTACGACGTCGAACAGAGCTTCGAGTACGCCGGGATGTGGGGCGAGTACGCAGGAGCCTTGCTGGTGGCCAAGAAAGACTTCCCCGCAAACACGGCGCAGGAGGCTTTCGAGTACATCCGGAAGAATCCGAAACTGATCACCTACGCCTCGCATGGAGTCGCTTCGGTCAGCCAGATTCGGATGGAGATGTTGCTGGCGAAACTTGGCGTCAAGCTCAATCACGTTCCGTACAAGGGTTCTGCTCCAGCGCTTCAGGACATCGCTGGCGGGCACGTTGACATCCTGGTCGACAGCCGCGTGAACGCCATGCCGCTTGTGCGAACGGGCAACGTCAAGGTGCTTGCAGTCCTCAGCAAGGATCGCGTTGCCGAACTGCCACAAGTGATGACCGCGGCAGAGGCAGGCGCCGCTGCCGGCGACTTCGGCACCTTCCAAGGCTTTCTCGCGCCCAAGGGAACCCCTCCTGAAGTCATCAGGACGTTTTCCGAAGCCCTGCGCGCGGCATTGGAAAGCCCGGAGTTGCGTGCGAGTACCGCAGAACGCGGCTTCAAGGCTGCATACACCTCGCCGTCCGACTTTCGCAACGTCGTGATCGAGGGCAGCAAGGCGATGAAGAAGGTCATCATCGACAACAACATCGCGATCGCCAACTGACGGATCGTCGGACATCCAGCAGTGCGAATGAGTATGCAAGATGTGCCAACCATCGACGTCGACGTGGCTGTCTTCGGCAGCGGCGCTGCAGGTCTCGGCGCGGCGCTGGTCGCCGCGTGCGAAGGTCTGTCGGTCGCGCTGTTCGAGAAAGCTGACGCGCTGGGGGGCACCACCGCCACATCGGGCGGCGCAATCTGGATTCCCGGCAACAGTGCGATGGAAGCGGCAGGATTTCCTGACAGCCTCGCGGATGCTCGTCGCCTGCTCCGGCTCGAGTCCGGCGACAGCTGGCGTGGTGACCTGGTCGACGCCTACCTGGCGTCCGCTCGTGACGCCATCGACTACCTTGCCAGTCGGACCGATGTGCAGTTCGAACGCCTGTCGAGTCCGGACTATGTCAGCGGCAGGCCCGGCGCATCCTTGACGGGGCGGGCCCTGTCGCCGCTGCCGTTCGACGGCCGCAAGCTGGGACAGGCGTTCGAACTCGTGCGCGCGCCGCGCCCAGCGTTCATGATTCTGGGCGGATTGATGATCGGTCGGCGGGAGATTCCGAACTTCCTGCGGCCACTTTCATCGTGGAAGGCGTTGCGCCAGGTCACGAGCGTGCTGACGCGATACCTCGCCGACCGGCTGCGCTTCTCGCGTGGCACGCGGCTTCTGCTGGGCAATGCACTGGTGGCCCGCGCACTGCATTCGGCACTGCGACTCGGCGTCCAGGTGCACACGGACGCTGCGCTGAAGCAGCTACATCGCGACGGCCCACGCGTCACCCGTGCGACGGTAGAGATTGCGGGTGTCGATCATCTGGTGAGGGCGGCCAAGGCCATCGTGCTTGCCACCGGCGGCTTCCCGCACTCCCCTCGCCACCGCACAGCACACGCTTCCCACCACCCGCACCAGCTTTCGCTGGCGTCGGCTGAAAACACCGGCGACGCCGCCGACGCTGCGTTGCGGGTTGGGGCAACCGTCGACGACCGTCTGGAGAGTCCAGGTTTCTGGACGCCGGCTTCGATCTCCGTTGATGCCATCGGGCGCGAGACAGTCTTTCCGTATGGACACATGGATCGTGGCAAGCCTGGCGCCATCATCGTCGATCAAGGCGGTCGCCGATTCGTCAACGAAGCGGATTCGTACCACCACGTCGTGTTGGCGATGTTCGAGCGAAAGGCTTACCCGCCTCACGGCTCTGCCCATATCGTCTGCGATAGCGACTTCATCCGAAAGTACGGCCTGGGTCTCGTCAAGCCTGCGCCATTCCCGCTCGGCGCCCACCTGAAATGCGGCTACCTCAAGCGCGGACACTCCTTGCGCGCGCTTGCCGGCTTGATCAGGGTGAGTCCGGAAGTCCTCGAGGCCGAGGTGGCACGTCACAACGTCTTCTCGCACACAGGCGACGACACCGATTTCAACAAGGGCGGGTCGGCGTTCAACCAGTACAACGGCGATCCGGCCGTGACGCCGAATCCTTGTCTGGCGCCCATCGTGCGCGCACCGTTCTACGCCATCGAGATCTTCCCCTGCACCATCGGCATGGCGGCGGGTCTGAAAACCGATGCCGACGCGCGCGTCCTGGATACGCAGGACGAGCCGATCGACGGACTCTACGCCTGCGGCAATGACATGGCCTCGTTCACGCGCGGCTCCTATCCGGGACCGGGCATCACGATCGGCCCCGCGCTGGTTTTCGCATACCGCGCCATGCAACGCGCTGCCGGGCATCCGTGCCCCCCGTCGCCCAGCGGCGAAGTGTCCAACCAAACTGGGGCACCGAAGCAGTGCCTCTCGAAAGAATCTGCATGAACACCGATGACGCAAGACTCGATGGCCGGATTGCCGTGATCAGCGGCGGTGGCCAGGGACTGGGCGAGGCCTTCGCATGGACCCTCGCCAGGGCCGGTGCGGTGGTCGCAGTGCTGGACGCCAACGCGGTGCAGGCAGGATTGGTTGCCGACGCGCTGAACGGCGCAGGGCTTCGCGCCCATGCATTCTCGTGCGACGTCACCGACAGGGCGCAATGCCAATCCGTTGCCGATGCGGTGCAGTCGACGGTGGGTGCTGCGTCCGTGCTCGTGAACAATGCTGGCGTCTCGTCCGGGGCTCAACTGGCGCACGACAACTTCAACGACGAGATCGACCGGCTGATGGGCGTCAATCTGAAGGGCGCTCTCAATCTGACACAGGCCTTTGTTGAGCAACTCAAGGAGAAACGCGGCGCCATCGTGAACATCGCATCGATCGCCGCGCTGCTGGCGACCTTCTCGAGCGTTCCCTATGCGGCGTCCAAGGCGGCGCTCGCACAGGCGACCCGGTTCCTGGCGCGTGATCTTGCGCCATCGGGCGTACGGGTGAATGCACTGGCGCCCGGATTCGCCATCACACCGCTCACGGCGCACCTCCAGGGCGAAGGCTCGCGCGCCGAGCGTGCCGCGCAGCGCACGCTCCTGAAGCGCGTCGCGCAGCCCGACGACATCACCGGGCCGCTGCTATTCCTGGCGTCGGACTTGTCCCGATACATCACCGGGCTTGTTCTTCCTGTGGACGGCGGCTACTCCGCCAATTGACTTTCGAAGGAGACAAGCATGAACATGAACTTATCTCGTCGCACGCTGATGGCCCTGGCCGCGGCGATGGCCGGCACGCGGACCTGGGCGCAAGCGGTCGCGGGCAGGCCGATTCGCCTCGTCGTTCCGTATCCGCCCGGTGGCGGAACGGACACCCTGGCTCGCCACATCGCAAAGGGGATGGAGACGCGGCTCGGTGTGACTGTACTGGTCGAGAACAAGGGCGGGGCAAACGGATTCATCGCCGGCAGCATGGTTGCCAGGGCCGATCCGGACGGCACGACCTTGCTGGTGGTGGACAACGCCATCACGGTGAATCCAGAGCTGTTCAAGACCTTCACGCTCAAACCCGAGCGCGACTTCGCCGCGGTCTCGCTGATGGGCACCGCACCCCTGGTCCTCGTGGTCAACCCTGAGGTTCCGGTCAAGAACGTCAAGGACCTCGTTGCCTATGCCAAGGCCAATCCGAAGAAGCTCACCTACGGATCCGCTGGCACCGGGAACACCACGCACCTTTGCCCGGAGATGTTCAAACTGGCCACCCAAACCGACATCCAGCAAATTCCCTACAAGGGCTCCGGTCCTGCCATCGTCGATCTGGTTGGCGGGCAGGTGTCGATGATGTTCACCGGTATCAGCGCCGTGAAGCAATTCGTCGAATCCGGCAAGTTGCGCGCACTCGCCGTCACAGGCAGGAGCCGCTCCCAGGCGATGCCGGAGGTCCCGACATTGGCGGAGGCCGGCGTTGCCATCCCCGAGTTGGACCAGGGCACCTGGTGGGGCATCGTCGGCCCGGCAGGGCTTCCCATGAAGGATGCATTGAATCTGGCGATGGCGATCGAATCTGCGGGTCAGGACCCGGAGACGAAGGCCAGGCTGAATGCGATGAGCATCACGCCTGTCGCCAACAAGCCCGACGAGTTCTCCCGCTGGATCAGCTCCGAGGTCATCAAGTACGCCGACCTGGTCAAACGCGCCCATATCGAGGTGAATTGAATGAAACCGAATACTCAGAACCCTGCTGCCGGATCCACATCCGAACTCGTCCTGCGAGGACTTCACCACGTCGCGTACCGCTGCCGGGATGCCGTGGAAACGCATGAGTTCTACACCAACGTACTCGGCCTGGAGTATGCGCACTGCGTACGGACGGACACCTACAAAGGGCAGCCCTGTCCCTACATCCACATTTTCTTCAAGATGGCGGACGGCAGCTACATCGCCTTCTTCGAGTTGCCGGAGGAAGCTGAAATGGGCTTCGACCCGAACACGCCGCGGTGGGTGCAGCACCTGTCGTTGCGGGTCGACGATGAGGCTGCGTTGCAGCAGGCCAAGCTGCGTCTGGAGGCACGCGGGATAGAAGTCGATGGGCCGCGAACAGGCCACACGGTTCGCGCCTTGTACTTCTACGACCCGAGCGGCAACCGAATGGAACTTGCGGTATCACTGCCACTGGACGAAGCCGACTGCGCGCGACGAGCGCTGGAGGATCTATCGCAGTGGGAAAGAGATCGCGATGCCTACATCGCTCGCCGACCGAAAGCGACGTCGTGAATCCGCAGGGCACCCGTATCGCCAGACCCACAGGTGGGCTGATAGCACTCGACACCACGCCTGGCGGGTACATGGAAAGCCAGAGCGGCCTGCAGCGCGGCCGCCCGCGCATCTATTGCCGCTACGCGCCGCCGCATGGCGACTCCCGCGACCTTGCATTCATCGTATTCCATCCCACGAGCAACTTCCACGGCCACTACCTGATCGAGCCATTGGCCCGGATGGGCGCCGGCGTGTTGGCCCTCAATACGCGTTACATCGGCAATGACTCGATGCTCGTAATGGAGCGTGCGGTCCAGGATGTCGGCGCAGGGATGAAGTTCCTGCGCGAGCAAGGGTACCGCCGTATCGTGATGATCGGCAATTCCGGCGGCGGCTCGCTCGCCGCCTTTTATCAGCAGCAGGCCACCGGAGCGCGGGTCACGGACACACCCGATGGGCGACCCTTCGAGATGGGCGAGCTTCTGCCTGCAGACGCGCTGGCCCTGGTCGCGGCTCACCCCGGTCGAGCGTCACAACTTCTTGCCAAGCTCGATCCGAGCGTGCTGGACGAGTCGGATTCGCCCGCCATCGATGCGACATTGGACATGTTCGATGCGCGGCACCAGCGCCCTTACGCACCGGAATTCATCGCCGCCTTCAGGGCGGGGCAGGCCCGGCGGCTGGATCGGATCACCGACTGGGTGTTGGAGCGCCTGCAGACCCTCGAGGCGCAATGCGACCCGGACGTTGCAGACGACGCATTCATCATCCGCCGCACCCAGGCGGACCCTCGCAACACGGATCTGAGCCTGGAGCCGAACGATCGCAAGCTCGGCGGACTGGGCGGCGAGGCGCGCAACTACAACCTGGCCGCCAACGGTTTGGCCCGGTTCTGCACGCTGCGATCGTTCTTGAGCCAGTGGAGCGTTCGCCATACGCGTGCCGACGGTCCGCGTTGCCTGGCTGCGACCACGCATCCAGTGATGCTCCTCAACTACACCGCCGACCAGACCGTCTTCCCCAGCCATGTGGCGGCCTGGCAAGCCGCTGCAGGCGGACGTTGCACGACGCATGACATCGTCGGGGCGCCCCACTATCTGATCGGCATGCCTGAAGTGACTGAGGCGGTCTCCCGCCTGCTCATGGGATTCGGAAAGGACATTCCGTGAAAACGACAGACGCCGACGTGTTCATCAGCGGCGCGGGGCCGGGTGGACTGAGCATGGCGATGGAACTCGGTGCACGCGGGATACGCTGCATCGTCGCCGAACCGCTGGTGGAGGTGAATCCTCATCCGCGGGCGTCCCTCCTGGGCCCGCGCTCGATGGAAGTATTCCGTCGCCACGGAGTGGACCAGGCGATTCTCGACGCCGGTCTGGGCGTGCATCTTCCTTACGAAGTGCGTTTCGCCAGCACGCTCACCGGCCGCGTCTTCCACCATTGGGCGACCGCCTCGCACCTTGAGCACAGCGACATGAGCGAAGGCCGCAAGCCTGCCGCCCATGGGGCCATGGTGTCGCCCTATGGCAGGGTCCAGATTGGCCAGCACCGGATAGAACCTGTGCTTCGCGCCAGGCTTGCCCGATATCCATCGGTGGATGTTCGCTACGGATGGAAGACGGTGCAGTTCGCGCAGGACGACAACGGCGTTGTTGCCACCATCACGCCTGCGGCCGACGGCTCGGAGTCCGATGGCTCGCCCGTGGTGGTTCGCGCGCGCTATGCAGTCGCATGCGATGGGGCACGCAGCATGATTCGCAGCGGGCTGGGGGTCGGCTATTCCGGACGCGGCGGGATCGGGCGCAATCGCAGCTTTCTGGTCCGCTCGCCGGCGCTTGCCGCCGCGCCTGGATTTGCGCGAGCCAACCTCCACTTCGTGTACACGCCCGGCATCTACGGTGTCTTGACAGACATTGATGGTCAAGGGCTGTACGCCTACTCCCATTTCGCTCCTGGTTCCATGCCGGGCTCCTCTGGAGCCGACGAGAGTCCCGATGACGTCATGCGCGCGGTCATCGGGCGTGACGTGCCATTCGAGGTGCTCAGCATCATGGAGTGGTGGCATCACCAGTCGGTCGCGAATCGCTTCAGGGTGGGTCGCACCTTCTTCCTCGGTGACGCGGCTCACCTGTTCTGCCCCTCCGGCGGCATCGGGATGAACACGGCGATCGCGGACGCGCTCGACCTGGGTTGGAAGCTCGATGCCGTGCTGAAAGGATGGGGCGGCGCGGGCCTGCTCGACAGTTACGAGCGTGAACGCTGGCCCGTCGCCGTCCGCAACACGCTCAACGCTGCCACCAACCGGGACCGACTGGACGCGGCCCTGGCTGCCTTGCCATCGGCCGTGTACGACGACGGGGAGTCTGGCGACGAAGCCAGGCGTTTTGCAGCCCAGCGTTTCGACCTGCTGGTTCGACAGTTCGGATCCACAGGTGCGCACCTCGGAATGCGTTACACGGATTCACCGGTCGTCATCGCAGATGGCACGACGGAGCCGCCCGACGATCCGAGATTCGCGATTCCCACCACCTGGCCTGGTAGCCGGGCGCCTCACGCCTGGCTTGCCGCGGGCCGCTCGACACTGGACCTGTTCGACGGCAATGGATTTGTCCTCATCTCGACCGGCGAGGACGCTTCGTCACACGTCGCAGACTTTCTGAAAGCGGGCGAGGCGCTGGGCATCCCGGTGCGCGCCGAAACCCTCAGCGGCAAAGCTGCAGCCTTGTATGAACGCCGCTGGGTTCTCGTGCGCCCTGACGGACATGTCGCCTGGCGCGCTGATGTGCTGCCGGCAGACCTGCAGGCTGTCTGGCTGACCGTGACTGGAAGGGCTTGCCCAACGCCATGAAGATCGAATTCACCTATCCAGAGCTCAAGGGCTCTGTCTGCGTCGTGACCGGCGCGGGCGGTGGCATCGGCAGACAGGTCTGCCTGGATCTTGCACGTAGCGGGGCATCGCTGTTCCTGATCGACGCTCGTCAGTCGCAATGCGACGCGGTGGCGGAAGAAGCCCGGCAATTGGGCGCCACCTGTGAAGTGGCGGTGCAGGACATCACCGACCTGGAGCTTCTCGGGCAGGCCGCAAGCCGGTGCCGCGAACGTCTCGGCAACTGCACGGTGCTGGTCAATACGGTCGCCATCTCGGGACGTCCGGACAGCCTTTTCGATCTGACGCTGCCGAAATGGGAGCGGCAGATCGCCGTCAACCTGACCAGCTACTTCACGACGGCACAGATCTTCGCCGCCCAGATGCGGGACGCGGGTGGCGGGAGCATCGTTCACGTCGGCTCATTGGCAGGTCACACCCCGCAGATCAACAGCGGTGCCTACAGTGTCTCCAAGGCCGGTGTTGGCATGCTGTCGCGACTGATGGCGCACGAGTGGGGACCCCACGGAATCCGCAGCAATGTCGTGAGTCCCGCCATGGTTCGCACCGAGATGAGCGAGCGCCTCTACAGCGACCCCCACGTCCTTGCAAGTCGCGAGAACCTCGTTCCACTTCGGACGATTGCAACGTCGTCACAAATCAGCGATGTGGTCCTGTTTCTGGCCAGTCCGCGTGCGGCCTATGTCACCGGCCAGGAACTGCTGGTCGACGGCGGCGTCAGCCAGGTCCTGATGAGCCAGTTTGCCGGATTGCCGACGCCACCGGCTCCGGCCTGATCAACCCCCCTTTATCTCAGCGAAAGGAAATCACCATGAAGAGAAGAATATTTCTGGCCGGCGCCTCCGGCGCATTCGCAAGCGGCATCGGCATTGCGCCGTCGATTCTGGCCCAGGAGAAATATCCGACCCAGACCATCAAGGTCGTTGTCGGTGCTGCACCGGGCGCGACAACCGACTTTGCCGGGCGTCTCGTCGCCGACATCCTCAGTCAGAACCTGGGCCAGGCGGTCGTCTTCAACCAGCCCGGTGCGAATGGCACGATTGCAGCTCGCAGCGTGATTGCGGCGAAGCCCGATGGCTACACCGTGCTCTTCTACTACAGCGACCAGATGCAGGTCGCACCGCTGGTCTACAAGCAGGCATACGACCCGATTGCAGACTTCACGCACATCACGACGACTGTGCGCAGCGGTGGGTTCATCCTCGCGGTTCCTGCCAACTCGCCGGCCAAGACCTTCGCCGAGTTCATCGAGTACGCCAAGAGCGGAAAGAAGGCGATGAACTACGGCACCTATGGCGTGGGCAGTTCGGTTCAGCTCGGCTTCGAAGTTCTCAACGAGCGCTACGGCCTGAACATGGCGCACATCCCGTACAAGGGCGGTGCGCCAAGTTATCAGGCTGCCGTTGCGGGCGAAGTCGACATCGTGGCTGGCACGAGCTTCGTCCAGCTGCTGCGATCCGGTCACTTGCGGCCGCTGGCTATCGGCGGCGCCAAGCGTTCGGCAGAATTCACGACCCTGCCCAGTCTGGGCGAGCTCGGTCTCAGCGAGTCAATCTTCGCGCCGGTGTTCTATGGCCTCGCAGCTCCGAAGGGGACCCCTCCGGAGATCGTGGCAATGATCCGCGCGGCATTCGCCAAAGGTGCACAGGCGCCCGATTTCGCGACCAAGTTGGCAAACAGCGCGCATGAGCCGTTTGTCGTCGGAGCAAGCGAAGCAACAGCTCTGATCCGGAAGGGGCTGGACACGTATCGACCGGTCGTGCAGAAGCTCGGGATCACAATCGAATAGGCCATGACCAAACCACAAATTGCTCTGATCGTGGGCTCCACGCGCCCTGGCCGATTCGCGGATCAACCCGCTGGCTGGCTGCAGGAATTGGCGCAGCAAAGGGAGGACTTCCAGCTGCAGGTCCTCGACTTGCGTGACTACCCGTTGCCCTTCTTCGAGGAGGCCAGCCCGCCGGCCGCTGTACCGCCAAGCAATGTGGTCGCACTCGAGTGGGCAAAGGCGCTGTCGCGCTGCGACGGCTTCATCTTCCTCACGCCGGAATACAACCACGGTCCTCCCGCGGTATTGAAGAACGCGCTCGACTGCGCGTACAAGGAATGGGGATTGAAGCCAGCTGCCTTCGTCGGGTACGGTGCACTCGGCGCTGCACGTTCGATACAGGTTCTTCGCTTGACGGTCGTGGCACTGCGCATGGCCTCGATTTCGAAAGCGGTGCACCTGGGCGCGGAATTTTCAGCGATTCGTGGCGGCAAGGAGTTCAGCGAATTTCCGCAGCTGGAAAAGGCCGCGGAAGCCATGTTCGATGAACTCGTCCTGTGGACGCAGGGACTTCGCGCGATGCGCGAGCGTGGCTGACGTGACCGCCGGTCTCCGTCGCGAATTCATGTCCAAAGTTCGGGCCATGTCCTCGACAACCCAGACTGTGGCGAAGAATTAAAGCCGCGCCCGTCAATGCGGGCATGCCAATAACAGGCGAAGCGCTTTGGTAACGACGAAAGCAATCACGCAAGTCAAGAGTCAGCAAGACTTCTGGCGCGGTGTGCTCTATATCGCGGCTGGACTCGGCTTCAGCTGGGGGGCAACCAACTACAGCTTCGGTTCCGCTGCGCGGCCCGGACCGGGTTTCTTCCATTCGGCCTTGGACTGCTGCTTGCCGGCATCGACGTTATCGTGCTGGTCACCTCGCTGGCGTCGAGACAAAAAGGTCCGATCGGCAAGATCGCCTGGCGGCCGTTGTCGATCATCGTCGGCTCGATCTTGCTGTTCGGCTTCATGCTGCCCTACCTCGGCCTGATCATCGCCCTGCCGTTGCTGGTGCTGACCAGCGCACTGGCCGGCGATGAATTCCACCTGTGCGAAGTCGCGTTCAACTCCGCCATCCTGACACTCGGCATCTGGGCCGTCCTCATCTATGGCCTGAACCTGGTGATTCCGGTCTGGCCCACTTTCCGCGATCGAGGGCAGGACATCATGGAACTGCTCAACAACCTCGCGCTCGGCCTGTCAGTGGCCGCCGGGTGGTGGTGCACTGCTGTCGTTGTTTGCGTCGTGCACGATCGAGAAAAGGATGGTCGAGGACCCCGACGTGCCGTTCGGCCAGGGGGCGATCCAGGGCGTGGCCGGGCCGGAGAGTGCGAACAACGCCGGCTCGCAGACCAGCTTCATCCCGATGCTGACGCTTGGCATCCCGTCGAACGCGGTAATGTCGCTGATGGTCGGCGCGATGACGATCAAGGGCATTCAGCCCGGCCCGCGGGTGATGACGAGCAACCCGGAGCTGTTCTGGGGCCTGATCGCATCGATGTGGGTCGGCAACTTCATGCTGGTGATCCTGAACCTGCCGCTGATCGGCATCTGGATCAAGCTGCTGACGGTGCCCTACCGCTTCCTGTTCCCGGCCATCGTGGTGTTCTGCGGGATCGGCCTGTATACGCTGAACAACAACAACTTCGACCTGTTCGTCGGCGCCGCGTTCACGGTGTTCGGCCACATGCTCTACAAGCTCAACTGCGAGGCCGCGCCACTGCTGCTCGGTTTCATCATCGGGCCGATGATGGAGGAAAACCTGCGCCGCGCGCTGCTGCTCAGCCGCGGCGACTGGATGACCTTCGGGACCCGGCCGCTGTCGGCAGCACCGCTGCTGGTGTCATTGATGCTGCTGCTGATCGTCGCGCTGCCCACCAGTTCGCGTTTGGCGGTAGCAGTCGTAGGCGGTGGAACGGCGGGTTTAGGTGACCGCAGCCACTCGGCCACAGGAATTTGATGACCAAGATCAGTCTAAAGCGGGTACTCGGCTGGCGCTGACCGAGGTCAGCTCATGGCCGGGAACGTGACCACGAAGCCGGATCAGGAAGCCGACGTTCACCGCGCAAGGCCCGCCGGCCTCGTTCCTTACTGATACCGCAGCGCGGCGGATCGGCTACGCTCCACCCGATGCAAGCCGCTGCCGCCAACGCCTCTATCGCTCGTGCCGCAGGTTGGATGGCCGGATGGCTGACGCTGATGGTCGTGATTGCCGTTGCGGGGCGCGAGGCTGCGCGCGAGTTGTCGGTGTTCCAGATCATGCTGCTGCGCTCCACCCTGGGCATGGCCATGCTGTGGCCGCTGGTGCGCGCAGCGGGCGGCCTGAGCGCGGTCAGGACCCAACGGCTGCCCCATCATGTGCTGCGCAACGCGGTCCACTATGCCGCACAGTACGGCTGGTTCGTCGCCCTGACCCTGATCCCGCTTGCGCAGGTGGTGTCGATCGAATTCACCATGCCGATCTGGTCGGCCGCCCTTGCAGTGATCTTTCTCGGCGAACGCATGAGCGGCCGGAAGTGGTTTGCAGTGCTGTTGGGGCTGGTGGGCGTGGCGGTGATCGTGCGGCCCAGCACGGGCCGACTCGATGCCGGGCAACTGATCGCGCTGGCCTCCGCACTGGGGTTCGCAGTTTCCATCGTGCTGGTGAAATCGCTCACCCGCACCGACGCGCCGGTGACGATCAGCTTCTGGATGCTGTTGGTGCAGAGCGCGATCGGGCTCGTTCCGGCGCTCGTGGTCTGGCAATGGCCGTCGGCGACAGCCTGGGGCTGGGTTGTGCTGGTGGCCTTCTGCGGCACCTTCTCGCACTATTGCTTCGCCAGCGCGATGCAGCATGCGGATGCCACGGTTGTCGTGCCGATGGACTTCCTGCGCGTGCCGCTGACCGCGCTCGTGGGCTGGCTGGTGTACTCGGAACGGCTCGATCTCTTCACGGCGACGGGCGTCGGCCTGATCCTGGCTGGCAACGTGCTGAACCTGCTCCGTCGGCCGGCTGGGGGTGGTGGGTGGTTCCGGCGCGCGCGCAAGGCGTGAGGCGCCTTCCACGATGCTCACGAATGGCGTACCTGCAATGCAGTGGCGACGCCTTCAACCGACCGCTGCCGATGGCTGCATAGATTCGCTCAGGGTGGCGCGACGTGACCGAGTCGGCTGCCGGTCATCGCGCAGGCCGAACTGGCTCTGCTGGCCGGGAGCGACGCAAGCGCCGGGTTAATCTCCCGTTCCCCGGACCCCGCCCTGCGTCCTCACGGCAGACCTGTTCACCACATGCAAGAACTCCAGCGTACTTCCGCGCCCGCCGAATCCAGGGCCATTCCCCTGTTGATCGTTCTCACCCTGGTGTGGGGCACCAACTGGCCGCTGTTCCCGATCGCTGTGCGCGAGATCTCGGTGTGGACTTTCCGCAGCGTCAGCCTGGTCGGCGCGGGACTGGCCTTGCTGGCGTTCGCGCGGATGCGTGGCCAGTCGCTCGCGATCCCGCGGTCGCACTGGGGCACCGTCCTGGCCGCCTCGCTCGCGTACCTGGTGGTGTGGAACATCGCCAGCACCTATTCGGCGATCCTCATTCCGTCTGGTCAGGCGGCGATCCTCGGCTTCACGATGCCGCTGTGGGCGGCGCTGATCGGATGGCTCTTCCTCGGCGACCGGCCCGGGCGCCGCTTGATGCTGGCCCTGGCCTTCGGCGGACTGGGCGTGGCGCTGCTGATCGCCGACGGCGTCGACGCCTACGCCAGGGCGCCGCTCGGCTTCGGGCTCGGGCTGCTGGCCGGTATAGGCTGGGCCGCGGGCACCCTGATTCTCAAGCGTCGGCCGGTGCCGGTGCACCCGCTGGTCCTCACCGGCTGGCAACTGCTGATCGCCGCAGTACCGATCACGGTGGGCGCCATCGCATTCGGAAGCGGTGAAGTCTTCATGCCATCGCTCACCACCCTCCTCGTCATCGCCTACATCACCCTCGTCCCGATGAGCATCGGCAACGGTGCCTGGTTCACGATCGTCGGCCTGCTGCCGGCGAATGTCGCCGGTTTGTCGTCGGTGATGGTGCCGGTGGTCGCGATGGTCTCCGGTGCACTGGTGCACGGGGAACCGCTCGGCCTGGTGCAGTGGGCCGCCATGATCTGCTCCGGCGTCGGGCTTGCGCTGGCGCTGACAAGGCCGAGGGCAGCGGGTGGAGGGGGATGATGTGGGGAAGGCCGACGGGGCTGACGATGAAGCCGCGGTCAGGTGTCATTTGCATGCAGTTCGCTTTCGGACATTCAGACAGGTGCAGTCGGAGTGGCGCGCTCGATGTTCAGCCGCTGACCGGCTTCTGGCACGAAACCCATTGCATGCGTGGCGGTATCGAGTCCATCTACGACGTGCTGCGCCAGCCGACTGGCCTTACCTGTGGATCGACGCCACGTACGTGAAGACGCGCGAGGCCGGGCGCATCGTGAGCGTGGCCGTGATGGTGGCGATGGGCGTGAACACCGAAGGACAGCGTGAAGTCCTGGGCCTGAAGGTCGGGGCCAGCGAGGCCGAATCCATCTGGACCGAGTTCCTGCGCAGCCTGAACCGTCGCGGCCTGCGTGGCGTGAAGCTGGTCATCAGTGACAGCCACGAAGGCATCAAGGCGGCCGCATCCAAGGTCCCCAAGGCCACCTGGCAGCGCTGCCGGGTTCACCTCATGCGCAATGCGCTTGCACGCTGAGCATGTGTACCTCAGCCTGTCCGGGTTGACGACTCACACCACGCCGCGGGACATCACCCAGCCGGGAGGACGGCACCCCCGCGTTTCGAGGGTCTCGAAAAACAACTCTCCCATCAAGATCAGCGCGCCAGATCCGAAATGCCAAACGTCGGACGACGTGCGATGCGTCGCATGTGCATGTCGGCGCCGAACATCCAGGAAGGAGGATCTTGTGTCAATGGTTCACTGTAGGGGCTGCGGCCAGTCGATTCACGAAAGCGCAATGACGTGCCCGCATTGCGGCGCACCACAGGGAGCCGTTACAGCAGCGGCTGTGGGACTCCCCCCACTCCCCCCAGGTGTGGCAGGCTGGTCATGGGGCGCCTTCCTGATGAACTGGCTCTGGGCGGCCTGCAACAGCGTCTGGATCGGCTTGCTGGTGCTGGTGCCGTTTGTCGGTTTCCCCATGGCCATCGTGCTCGGCATCAAGGGGCGCGAGTGGGCCTGGAGAGCCAAACGCTGGGAAAGCGTCGAAGAATTCCAGCGCATCCAGCGCAAGTGGTCCGCCTGGGGAGTCGGTCTGGTGATCGTCATGCCGGTGACGGTTGCAGCGATCGGCATCTTGACAATGGCCGTTGCTCTGCCGGCCTATCAGGACTACTCCGCGCGTGCGCGCCAGGCGCAAGCTCGGTCGGAAGCCGCGGCAAGCGCCCAGTTGATCTCGAGCTCGCAGGCCGCTGAACAGGCCGCCACGAGCGAATCGGCTCGTCAAACTGCAAGAGTTGCGAAGGAGGCGCAGGAGGCCCAGCCAGCGCCGGATCGCATGGCGCAGGGATCCACGCCGCAAGCCGAGCAGCCAAAGCCGAGCGCACCCGAAGCCTCGCCCGTTGCCGCCGCCGATCTGCTGCCTGAAGCCCGCAGCTGCGCGAGCGCGATGGACTGCGCCACGCTGATGCTGCATGGGGCATTCCCCCGGCGGGCCGACATCGTACAGGCCGCAGCCTCGAGCCTGGGTAATCTGCCCAAGCCGGATCATGGCGACCGAAAGGCCGCCCGAGACCTGAACAAGCGCGCCTTGGAGAAGTTTGGCGAGAACGACTTCGATGCGGCCGCAACCATTCTCAAGCTCGCAGCGCAAGCTGATCCCGCGGATTCGGAAATTCTTTCCAACCTTGGCCTGGCACTGGTGAAGACGGGTCATGCCAGGGAAGCCGAAGGTCCGCTGCTGGCTGCCTTGGAACTTGACCCACGCCGAGCGAGTGCCTGGGCCCCACTGGCCGAGGCCATGGCGCTGCAGGCGGAGGCAGCGAACGGCCAACGCGCCTTGCTGCTCGCCTATGAGTTCTCGGCGAACAAGCAAAAGACGCTGGATTTCTATCGCACCAAAGGTCAGGCAGTTGAACTCCCTGCTGGCCAGCGCGACATGTATGCGAGAGCGCTGCAGATCGTGGAATCGGGATACTGATGCTTCCACCCTTCAACCTTCCATCGACCGCCGACCGCGCTCGAGGGAGTCACGGATGAGCCGGAGCATTCTCGAGAGAGAAATCGCCCAGCGCGTCAATGTCACCCAAGCCAAGTTGATGGCCCACGACCGAGGCGTTGTGTTGGGCTTTCTGCTCAGCCTCGTGCCGATCTTCCCAATACCACTGGTAGGACTGGCCCTCGGCCTGTTCCATGCCCGCGCACACCGGGCAGGCAAGCTGAGCGAATTCGACTATCGGCTTGCACGTCGCGGAGCTTGGTTCGCTGCAGTGAACGGAGTTCTCAGCATCGGTTTGCTGCTGCTGCTGGTGCATCTGGTCAGCACCTTCGACTGGCACGCTGTCCTCACCTACGGTCCGCGCCGCGTGCTCGAGATGTTTTTCTGGATGACACGCCAATCCACTCAGCGCGAAGAGACTTCGATATGAATCAACCGGCAATCGGAAGCGCGATCGCATTGCGTGCTGCAGACCAGAAGTACTGCTTTTCATGTGCGAATGTCTTGCATCGATCCGCCATCCAGTGCCCGAGCTGCGGCGCCGCTCAGGCAAGAACCCCGACGATTGCTGAAGGGCCGGCTGCCGCGGCCGTCGTCGCGGCGAGCAAGCCCGCGGATTTGCCCGCGAATCATGTGTACTGCCGGGGCTGTGGCGGATCGATACACGAGTCGGCGGCGAACTGCCCGAAGTGCGGGGCGCCGCAACTGTCCATGCGTGCAGCCAGCGGCACCGAGCTCGGCAGCGGGCACCGCAACCGGACAGTCGCTGCGCTGCTTGCGCTCCTGCTCGGTGGGATAGGAGCGCACAAGTTCTACACCGGATCGATATTCCTTGGCATCCTGTATCTCCTCTTCTTCTGGACCGCCATACCAGCGATTCTCGGTCTCATCGAAGGCATCTACTATCTGACGCTGAGTGACCAGCACTTCGCACGGAAGTACTCGAGCTAAGAAATGCACAACTCAGAACGCTCGGGTCATGCAGGCAGCTTCACTGGATCACTCATGGCAGATCAGTCGGGAGAGATGAAGCATTGCCACGGCTGCGGCAACCGAATCCATGATTCGGCACCGACCTGTCCAGCTTGCGGTGCTCCACAGCTCCGAGAAAAGGAGGTGACAACCCGGGGAGAGGTCGACACGATTCCCGCACCACTTCGGAAGGGGCATGTCTACTGTCGAGGATGCGGCGTTGGAGTGCACGAGACGGCGGTCGCGTGTCCGCACTGCGGCGCAACGCAGGCGCCCACTTCGCCACCGCTGTATGCGGCTGGCGGGGGCGCATCGCCTGCAGTGACCCCCTGGCTGGCGATCGTGTCGCTCGTTCTCGGCGTGCTGTGCGTCTTGATCCTGTTGGACGATAGCCAGTGGGACGTCGACTCGCTGGTGGGTTTCTTCAGCCTGGCGGTGCCCGGCCTGGCCATTGGCATCGCAGCCCTCGCTACGCAGGCTGGAGGGCGCGGTATGGCGGTGGCCGGCATCGTGCTGTCGACCGTCTCACTTTTCGCGGGAATCGGCTCGATATAGGGCTGACGGGGCGCGGCAAAAACACTTCGAAGGAAATCCTCGATGGACATGGTTCACTGCCGCGGTTGCGGCAAGCATATTCACAAGTCGGCCTCGACCTGCCCGCACTGCGGCGCGACGCAAGCCTTGCACCCGAATGGCGCTGCCACAGCGAGCAGCAAGCAGAAGGTATTGGCCGCGGTGCTGTGCTGGTGCTTCGGAATATTCGGTGTGCACCGCCTCTATGTGGGAAAAGTGGGCACCGGTTTGATACAGCTGTTCACGCTCGGCGGCCTTGGAGTCTGGGCCTTCGTTGATTTCATCATGATTCTGTCGGGGAAGTTCAGAGACGAGTCCGGCAAGCTGCTGATCAATTGATCGCCTCGGACACGTCAGCCCATCCTACGTTCAAGTACCTGGAGAAACAGCATCCATGAGCATGGTCCACTGCAGGGCCTGCGGTCATTCGCTTCATGTCACGGCACCCGCATGCCCGAAGTGCAGCTTTCTTCAAGCATCGATCCTGGGCAACGGTTCCGGCCACGCCGCGATAGCCGATGTCCGGGGACAGCAGAATAACTTCTTTATTGGCTTCATCGTGGCTGCCGCCTTCGTCTTGTGCATCGGAATCGGGGTCGCTGCAGCGGATCTCGAGGACGGCGCCAGTGGGGCGCAGGTTTCTCGCCAGGTGGCGGACCCTTCCCCGGACATTCAAACACCTGCGCGGGCAATGTCGGACGAAGAGGCCGAGGACGCCACTGCTGACTCGATGATCCAGCAGATCTCGAACCATCCTTCGCCACACTGCGCCAGCATCGCCGACTTCATGCGGCAGGCGTGGTCGATGCATGTTCAGATGGGACGTCATCCAGGCTACAAGACCAACTTTTTCAGAGCGATGGAGCAGGCGGAGAAGAGGGGCTGTCTGTGATCGCAAGTCGTCGAATCGACAGAAACGCTGTTGCCGACTTCCCCGCATTTGATCGCTACCCGGCGCGGATGATTGCACGTGCCTCCCGGCAGCTTGCCCAGATCAGGCGCGCGACCAGACCTCGTTTCTCCAGCATCGCCCCCGACACCCGCGATACCCGCGATACCGGCTCCCTCCCCAGCACGGCATTGATCCATTCGCCGCAGTCGACCAGCGCTTCCGGGTCGGTGCCCGTTTCGGTGCCGAAACCGTGCAGCAGGTACACCACATCCTCGGTTTGCGCCATTGCCGGTGGCTCCTTTCGCTTAGGGCAGCTTCCGAGCCCGGCGATCGAGCCATCGGATACGCGCCCTCCGGCCTTGAGCTGCTCCTGCACTGACGGTCGACTTCCAACTTCCGCCTTGCACTGGTAATTCCCGGCCGGGAGCTGACGATGGCAACCGGCAATTTCCCGGCATCTCGTCTTCTCGTCTCATCAAGCTGGGTGATGTCCCAGGCAATGATGCGACTTTCCCGTTATGACACCCTTCGGTCGGAGGGTGGCGCCCTGAACCAACGATCCGACGATCGGCACAAGTTCGGGGTTGAGCGAATTCATCCGACGCTCACGAACTGCCGCTGCCTACCCAAATGGGCATCGGACCATCGGACCAGCCAAATTGACAGCCGTGAAGGAGCCATTGGCTGGTGCAGCCACGCAGCCACAGGCGTGGCACCAGCTCAATCAGCCACTGCATTTACTCCAGCGGTGACGTCACCAGGTCGACGATGCCGTCGCGCCAGGTGGTCTTGGACTTCAGGACTTCAGGACTACCTGACCTGCGGCGTTGGTGTTGCACGCGCACAGTGGCCAGTACTGGCCGGGTAGTGTCGTGGCACGACGCCATCAAAGGCACTTGGTCGTCTGCGCCACGGCGCACAGCAGCGTGAAGGCGCTGAGGCCGACGGCAACTGTGTACGCCAGCCTGAACGTAACCCAGTGACAGTGGAACCGCGAGCCAGGCTGAGGCGCACACGCTCACCCGATCTCTCAGCTCCCTCCGCCCGGCTTCTTTGGCGCGCCACCGCTGTCATCCACTTTGCCAGTGCCGTTCTCGGCGTTATTGATTGACGCGCTGTTACCCGGAGCAGACTGGTCGCCGTTTCCGAAACCGTTGTTGCCTTTGGCTTGGCTTCTGCCTAGGCCTTCGCCTTAGCTGCAGCATCTGCCTTGACCTTCGCTTCGGCCGCGGCCTTCACCTTCGCCTCGGCTTTCGCCTGTGACGCAGCCTCGGCCTTCGCCGCAGCTGCAGCATCTGCCTTGGCCTTGGCCCTTGCGCAGCCTTGGCCCCCGGCTGCAGCATCTGCCTTGGCCTTGGCCGCAGCATCTGCCCTGGCCTTCGCTTCGGCCGCGGCCTTCACCTTCGCCTCGGCTTCCGCCTTGATCCTTGCCGCAGCATCCGCCTTCACCTTCGCATTCGCATTCGCATTCGCGGCAGCATTTGCGGCAACCCGGACACTGTTCTCGGCGTTGTTGTGGGTTGCGCTGTTACCTGGCGCAGTCTGGTCACCGTTGCCGAAGCCGTTGTTGCCCTTCGTCTTGTCTGTGCCCGGCGATGTCGAAGCGGGTCTGCAGGAGTCGGCTCTCTGCGTTGCGTCTTCGAGCTCGGCAGCTGTGAGGCTGGCCGGCATGGGCGAGAACGAGAACGAACGCAGCACCTTGGCACCGGTGGACGGATCCAGCAGCTCGCTCGTCGGGGTCACGTCTGCAATCCGGCCAGTCAACCCACTGTAACGCTGGCCCGGAATGCCCAAGTCAAACAGCACACCATTCTGACCAATCGACAGGTCCTTCACTAACGGATAGGGCTGCTGCACGAATCCCCGAAGGTACTTTCCCGACGGGTCTTCCCAGCCAGTCGCAAACACGCGACCGTCGCCAGTCAACGCGTAGATCGTTCCCCCCGTCAAGCCGATCTTCACCGTGTTCGCGGGCATGCTGTCCAGTTGGGCAGGGACGGTTTGGTTCCAGCCGCTAGGCCCGGACGCGCCACCTGGCGAAGGCAGGAAGCCGACGTTGACCCCGCCGAAAACGAATGCGCGGCCGTCCTTCAGGCGGAGCAGCGACGTGTGTCCACTGGCAAGTGCGGTCTCGACGCCTGTCATCGGCAGCTTGATCAGTTCGCTAGGCCCCAACCGGACCAGACCCCAACCCGGACCGAAATCGTAGGGAGGACGGCCCAGCTGTCCATTGCTGTTCGCGCCCCACGTGGCCACGCTGCCATCGCAATACACGACGACGGCATGAGCATTGCCGGTCGAGATGCTCTTGGCACCTGCGCCACCGGCCATCGCCACGGGCGGATCCGCTACGAGTCCGGTCCATCGGTACACCTGCCCGCCACTGATGAAGAGCACCCCGCCTTCCGGAGTTCCACCACCCAGGAGAGCGATGTCGGTGATGTCGCGCATGGGAAACGGCGCCTGGTAGCAATAGCGCTCGCTGAGCGGTGCGTTGCTGATCCCACGAAAGACCGCACTTCCGTCAGCAAACAGGATCGCCGACTGCAGCCCCGCCACCGCAACCGAAGTCGCCTTCAGGTCCCCGGTAAAGATCGGCGTTGGCAACATCGAGTCCCAGGGATTGGACCGAACGGTGCTGCACCACGCGTTTGCACCAACGCCGTAGACGTTGCCCTTGTCGATCCACAGGGCGTGACGGCTCTCAATCGCCATCTTGGCGGTCAAGGCAGATGCAGGCGGTGCGCTCAGCGCCGCCACGAAAGCGACTACCCCGGCCACGAGACTCTGCGTCGCACGGGCCTTCTTCGAGTGCGTCGGCATCAGTTGAGCTTTCATTCGGATTCCTCGTTGCAAACTGCGGAGAGGTAAAGCCGAAAGAAGGAGCGCCACCAGACGACCCGAGAGTCGAACTGTCCAGCAATCCGGCTACCATGGACTTTCGTCTTTAGGCCCGTGACTTTGCGCCCCCGACTTTCGACGGGTTTGCCGACGTGCTCTCGATCAGAAGTTCTGTTCGAGGCGCGTTGGATGACTCCAGTGTATCTGCTTCGCAGAAACAGAAGTGTGAGGAAGTCACAACTTGCAGCAATTATTTACAACGGCGGCTTCGATGCTGCGCAGAAGGCGCGAGTCAGGCTCCCAAGCGCCGCCCCGGAGCAACAAGTCGCTGGGCAGTGTCAATAACGGGCCGCCGGCAATCTCATCCGCGGACCTCGAACGATCGAACCTCACGTCCAGTCTGGCGTTTTGATGGCCGGTGAGGTGGATGACATCCAGAAGACCATCGGGCTTCATGTCAACCGACACACGACCTGAAGACAGAAGGCAAGGTGCTCATGTGGAACGCCCGCCCGACGTCCGACAGCTGAATTGGACTGGGAACCAGGCGACCGCAATCGAATTGCCACCCACCGTGCCGTGCTAGTCTCATTGGTAGCGTACCGGGACGAATTGCACCTCCGGCGTCGAGCTACTGCACCTGCAGATGGGATCCTGGTTGAACTTCCTGACACCGAACTACGCGCCCTGGATCGTCTTTGCCTCGATCGTCATTGCCGGCATGGCGTCGTACGTCGCCTTGGACCTTGCGGAGCGCGTCCGAGGGCATGAGCGGTCAGTTGCGCTTGCCTGGTGGGGCGGCGGCTCGATCGCACTTGGCACCGGCATCTGGTCGATGCACTTCGTGGGCATGTTGGCCTATTCGCTGCCAATCGAAATTGGCTACACCCATTTTCTGACCTTCGTCTCATGGGTGGCAGCAGTCGCCGTGTCTGGACTTGCCCTGTGGATCGCCAGCAGCGGCGGGCTGAATGCAGGCCGTCTCCTCCTCGGTTCCGCAGCAATGGCAGCAGGAATTTGCACGATGCACTACACCGGCATCGCCGCCATTGATGTGGCTCCGGGCATTGTCTGGAACCGTTGGCTGGTTGCTGCCTCGGCAGGCATTGCCTTCGTGGCTTCGGCGGCCGCGCTGTTGATCTTCTTTGGCCTGCGGAGGCTCGCCGGCGGAGAACGTCGTTTCCTGCTGATCGGGCTGCGCTTGGTCGCAGCTGCGGTGATGGGACTTGCGATCAGCGGCATGCACTACACCGGAATGGCTGCCGCAAACTTCCCGGCTGACGCAGTCTGCCGCAGCGCCGACAAGCTTGCCGGGGACGGACTGGGCACTTTGGTGGTGCTCGCAACGATACTGATCCTCGGTCTGACTTTGTTTACCTCCGTGCTCGACGCGCGGATGCGAGACAAAACGTCGAAACTTGCCGGCTCCCTGCAGATTGCCAACGAAGAGCTGCAGCGGAGGGCTCTTCACGACACACTGACTGGCCTGCCCAACCGGGTGCTGTTCGAGGACCGCCTGAATCATGCAATTGCACGCTGTCGACGCGATGCCGCGCGTGGCGGTGAACGGCATCTCGAACGGCTCGCCGTGATGTTCATTGACCTGGACGGCTTCAAGCCGGTGAACGACTCGTTCGGCCACGCCTTCGGCGACCTGCTGTTGAAGGAGGCTTCGGCGCGGATGCGTGCCGGCGCGCGCGAAACCGACACGTTCGCGCGAATCGGTGGCGACGAGTTCGTGCTTCTGGGAGAGGGCGTCTACAGCACGGACGATGCAATCCGCGTGGCGAGGCGGCTGGTGCAGTCGATGGCGCTGCCGTTCCAACTCGCGGGGCGCGAGGTGGCGATTTCCTGTTCCATTGGCATCGCGTTGCATCCGGATCACGGCGATGCGGATAAGCTGGTCGCGAGCGCCGATGCGGCGATGTACGCGGCCAAGCAGGCGGGCGGTGCACGGTACATGCTTTACGAGTCGAGCATGGAAAGCGATGCGCGCGATCAGGTCGAGCTTCAAGGCAATCTGCGCTGCGCGATCGCAAATGGCGAACTCGAGCTCTACTACCAGCCAAAGGTCGACAGCCGACGGGGCCAAATCGATAGCGTTGAAGCGCTATTGCGCTGGCATCACCCAACACGCGGTTCAGTGCCGCCGAACGTCTTCATTCCAGTGGCCGAGCGCTTCGGACTGATCGTGGACATTGGCAGCTGGGTGATCGAAGAGGCTTGTCGCCAGATGCGTGCCTGGGCAGACGAAGGCGTCCGAACTCGAGTCGCTATCAACGTATCGCATTACCAGCTGCGCCAAGGCGATCTGGTAGAGGTCATCAAGGCGGCGCTCGAGCGTCACAGGGTCGAGCCCGCGCAGCTGACCTGCGAGATCACCGAGTCTGTGGCCATGGAGGACATCCAAGCGACCCAACGCACTTTTGACGGTCTTGCCAGTGCCGGGGTGTTCCTCGCGATTGACGACTTCGGCACCGGTTATTCAAGCCTCAGCTACCTGCGGCAATTGCCTGCGCGTCAGCTGAAGATCGATCGCAGCTTCGTCAAGGACCTGGAAACAAGCGAGGACGCGCGCGCCGTCGTTGACGCCGTGATACGCCTGTCGCATGCGCTCGGCTTGAGGGTGGTTGCCGAAGGCGTCGAAACTGCAGAGCAGCGCGACATCCTGAGGGACCTCGCCTGCGACGAACTCCAGGGCTATTTCTTTGCCCGACCAATGCCCGCAGCGGCGCTGCTCAGTTGGGCGAAGGGCGACCGCCCACCCGATGGACTGGACTTCTCGACTTCAACACTAGAGCAGACAGTCCTCGCGTAGGGCGCCAAGGCCGCCATCATCCAGCCACTGATGGGCGAGGCCGAGAACGACGGAACTCGAACTGCGTTGGCGCGGTCAGTTCCTGATGCCAGGCATCTTCGATGGCAAGCACGACTTCCAGCTTCATGGGTCGAAATGGCGTTTCCGGAAATGACTGTGATGCTAGGGTTCCACGCGCTGTGGGCAGGAAAGTCGAGCAGCGCGCGCCACACCACGGTTGCGGGGCCGATGCCGATGCCGATGCCGATGCCGATGCCGATGCCGGTACTGGACTCGATCATGACGATTGCTCCTGGATCAGGGTGACCAACCTGCGCGCCAACGGCGCGGCAACGAGGACGACAGGGAAAGCCACCAGCCAGGCGGCCAGCCAGGACGTGGCCCACAGGCCCAGGAACCCACCTCCGTTGACGCCGTGGCCGACCACTGTCGAGACCCCGGCCACCACCAGGGACATCATTCCCGACAAGACGAAGCCGAACAGCAGAGGCTCGAACTTTCTTGCGATCACGGCGTGACCTCGGCTCTATCCTTGACGCAAGCCATGCACGCGAGTGCCTGCGCGATGTTGGCGCCGAACATGCGCGCTGTCTTCAGGTCGCCCGGCGCGAACGAGTTTTCGCCCGGCGCGGTATGGCCGCCTTGCGCCATCAGTCCGGACCAGGAGCCCAGGCGGTTGGCGGCTTCGTCGTAGGGCACGCCGGCGTGTTGCTCGGGCAGGATCGCATTGCCCACCCAAAACATTCCGTGCTGCATCGCGAAGACGAACAGCGACAGCAGTGTCGATTGCTTGTCGCCCGAAGGCAGCGCCGAGACCGTGAAAGCCGACGCCAGTTTTCCCTTGAGCTCGTGGGTTTTCCACAGCCGGCCAGTCGCGTCCATGAACGTCTTGAACGGACCGGTGACGCCGCCCAGGTAAGTCGGCGAGCCGAAGACGAAGCCGTCGAACTCCAGCAGGCGCTCAGGCGCGGCGGTCAGGTCTTCGGCCCGCAGCAGTTGCACCTGGACTGCAGGGACGGAGGCCGCGCCTGCGGCGATCAGCTCGGCGATGCGCTGCGTGTTACCGCGGGCGCTGTGATAGACGACTGCAAGTTTTCTCATGATCTGCTTCCTGGGAGAGGGTTTAGCGGACAGCCACGACCAGCAGTTCTGCGGCGAGGTAAAGCCCCAAGCCAAAGACCGCATGGTTGGCCAGGCTCCTGGCGCGGTTGCTGGAAGGCGAGAGCGTCCTGGACGAGGCGAAACCGGCCCCCATGGCGGGTTGCATCACCAGCCACGGCGCCGCGACGGTCGTGATACCCAGGACCAGCGCGGGCAGCAAGGTGGGGCTTCGCATCCACTGCATCCCCCACACGCCTGCCAGCAGCGCACTGAAGGCGACACCGGTCGCGTAGTGCACAAGCCATCCAAGCGCGGTTTCGCCGGGTACGGGGGCAGCCTTTGCAATGGCTGGATGCATGAACACGCCGCGTGGCCAGTGGCCCACCCAGCGGCCGATGAGCGCGAAGTTGAGGGTCGGCACGCCGACCCGCCGCAGCAACAACGCCCAGAGGTCCATGACAGCGGTGGCGCCGATGCCGATGAGCGCGATGCGGATAATGTCCGAAGCGAAGGTGTTCATGGTCGTTCCTGGTTGACGCGGTTCAGCGGAAACGTCACTATGCAAATTCAAGCCAGCTTGAGGTCAAGGGGTTTTTGGCATGGACATCGTCGAAGTTGCAAAACGCTCGGGGATTCCGGCATCCGCCCTGCGCTACTACGAGGAGAAGGGGCTGATCGCGTCCACTGGCCGCCAGGGGCTGCGCAGGACCTTCGCCGACAACGTGCTGGAACAGCTGTCGCTGATCGCCCTGGGTCAGGCGGCCGGTTTCTCGCTGAGCGAGATCAAGGGCATGTTCTCGCACGAGGGGCGCGCGACGATCGATCGCAACGCGCTGGAAGACAAAGCCAAGGCGATCGACGAGACCATCAAGCGGTTGCAGGCCCTGAGCAACGGGCTGCATCACGCAGCCGTCTGCCCGGCTCGGAACCACTTCGAATGCCCCACGTTCCAGCGCCTGCTGCGCGCCGCGGGGGCCGGCAAGCTGACACCACCTGCGACAAGGCTGGCGGCAACGCGTCGCTAGTCTCCATCGACCAGCCGCTCACCGCTCGCGAGCGCGAATGGCTGCTCAACTCGTGGTCTGCTTCGTCAGGCAGACGACCGTCCTGCAGGGCCGCCCTCGACACCGCCCGGGCGACGCGCTCGACCGGCGCTTCCTTGCCCGCCGGGCCATGCAGTGCCGCTGCCGGCCCGGGCGGCGCGGCAGGCGCCACGGCGGTCGGGCATCAGGTTGCAGCCGGCGGCCAGCCGTGGGAATTCTCGGAGCCTGGCCGGTTGTGCAGCCACCATGACCAGTCCTGCGGCAGCAGCGAGAACGGGTCTTCGTGGGCCAGCTCGCGTGCCGCCCACACCGGCCAGTGCGGGTTGGCCAGCGCGGGGCGACCGAGGAAGACCAGGTCGACCAGTTCCTCGCGGATCACCCGGTCGGCCACTGCCGGCTGACCCAGGTTCCAGCTCACCGCGACCGGGATGCCGACCTCCAGTCGCACGCGCCGACCGCGTTCGGCCATGAAGGCGGCGCGCGAGAAAGGCGGCTCGCGCATGTCGTCGGTGTTGATGCCCAGGCTGAGGTCGGCCAGGTCCAGCCCGTGCTCCTTCATTTCGGCGACGGCCCAGACCGCGTCGTCGAACCGCACGCCTTCCTCGTGGAAGTCGTCCGAGCCCAGTCGCATGGTCAGCGGCAGCCGTTCCGGCCAGACGGCCCGCACCGCGTCCAGCGCCTCGCGATGGAAGCGCAGGCGTTTCTCGAGGCTGCCACCGTAGTCGTCCGTCCGCTGGTTCGCGAGCGGGGAGAAGAAGCTCGCCCCCAGGTAGCCGTGGGCGAAATGCATCTCCAGCCACTCGAACCCGGCCGCCAGGGCGCGCCGGGCCGCGGCGGCATAGGCCCGGTGCAACGCGTGGATCTCCTCGACCGTCAGCGCGTGCACCGGGTAAGGGAAACGGCCGCCGTATGGAATCGACGAGGGGCCCCGCACCTGCCAGCCGTCGGCGTGGTCCGGCGCGATCTGCCGCTTGCCTTCCCACGGTTTCTGCTCGCTGCCCTTGCGGCCGGTGTGGCCGAGCTGGATCGCCGGGACCGCCCCCATCGCCTTGATGAGGGAAGCGACCCGCGCCAAGCCTTCGATCTGATCGTCGTCCCAGAGCCCGGCGCAGGCGGTGCTGGTGCGGCCATCGGGCGTGATGGCGATCTGCTCGGGAAACACCAGGCCGAAGCCGCCTGCTGCACGCGAGCCCATCAGCATGACGTGGTAGTCGTTCATCTTGCCATCCACCGAGCGGTACATCGTCATCGGCGACATCGCGATGCGGTTGCGTAGCGTGACGCCCTTGAGGGTGTAGGGACTGAACAGGTGGGGCATGAACGACTCCGCTGACTGGGGCACGTTGAGGGCAGGCCTGGTCCGGGCGGTGGGGATCGGCACCGCGTTCGGCCGGATGGGGTGGTGTCTCCGCAAGTGTGCAGGTTCTTCCAGGGCGGCGCCCTTCGTGGGGGCAGCGCCCGAAGCGGTTTGCCGCGCGGCGGTGAGCACCTGCGGGCAGCCTTGGGCGAAACCCAGGCGGCACGACAACAACCTCTCGCGTTGCGCGGCGCTCGGGCACTCATCGTCTCCCGCCGGCACCGGGACCGGTTGGATAACTGTCGAATGGTTCGGGGTTCGCTGCCGATACCGCTGGCAGGTGTACCCGCCAGGCGACTCAGCATGCGAAACCGTCACCGTTCCAGAGGGCCCCAATGAGCTGCCGTCGACCGCCGGCCGGCGTTGACACTTGGCCCGCCGCTCTGGCGTCGCGCCGGACTGCGCACTACCATGACGCTGCGGCCAGACAACAGGCCCGTCGACACACCGGCTTCGCATCCCGGCTCGGGCGCGCGGAGACCCCGGTCGATGCCGTACGGCGTCGCGCTGCATGGCAATCCAGCAAGCTGTTGCGCAACCGGGGAGCGGACATGGGTGTCGCCAATCAGATCTGGACCACCGCCGCGGTGGAGTCGGCCATCTTCCGCTCCGAGGGAATCGCCCCGGCCTCCATGCTGTACGGACCGGCACCGAACCCGGATCCGGCGGCGGGCTTTCGCAGTTACACGCCGACCGGTTCCGGGCACCTGAACGTACATGTCGAAGGCGTGGTGTTCGACGGCGCCGGCGGCGGCGCCATCGGCCACAAGTCGCGTTACCAGAACGCCACGATGGCGGTCAAGTGCATCACCGAGGCGTTGAACAGCGGCATGGCAGGCGGTCGGTCGGTCAACAGCCACTGGCTGCAATACCTGGACGACCATCCCGGCGCCCAGCTCTGGCTGGCCGGGAACGGTGGCGGGCCGAAAAACGGGCCGGGTATCGCGGTGACGGGCGCCTTCTACGGCTACCAGCCACGCGACGGGCCGGCGATGCGAGCACCGCAGGGCAGCGCGAACGAAGTGAGGGCCGCCTTCGTTGAGCGGCACGGGCGGCCCGCACGGTGCCGCGCCGCTACGCCGGTTGCATGCCCAGGCTGCATCGCGCCTGAAGGCGCTCCTACAAACGAAGCGCCCGCCGCCAGTTCGATCGAAACGATGTGCGGCGGCCGCCGCTTGGATCGCTGAAGGCCCTCCTACGCGGCAGACGTTGCCGAGCAAGCGTCGGACCTGAAGGCCCTCCTGCGGGGCGGTCGTTGCCGAGCAGGGTAGGAGGCTTTTCAGGGCCGATGGTGGCGCTGGCTGCCGTCTCTGAAGCGGGTCGTGGCAGGACGGGCAGATCGTCAGGCGGCCGGTGCATCGCCCTGGGTTTGGGTCACCCGCTCGAACCACTCCCGGTACGGCGTGTTCTTCGCGAGCTTGCGGTTGAAATCCGGCGCGCCGTCGGTCCACCACACCGGGCCGCGTTCGCCGAGCGCCTGCTTGGTGCGCTCGACCTCTTCCCGCGCGGCATCGCGCTGCGCGGGCGGACCGCGGCCGCGAAGCGCACGCCTGGCGGTCATCAGCTGCTTGACCAGTGCCTCACGCTCGGCCTCGGGCAGCTGCGGATTCGCCTTGCGCCACAGACGCCCGCGGACGATGAAGTAGCGCCCGTCCGGGGTGGTGGGATGACCGGCGGTGTCGGCGGTCGCCCGGCCCAGCCGGATCGGTCCGCGCAGGGGTTCGTCGGGCACCACCTCATGACCGCCCTGCCGGATGCTCAGCAGCCCCTGCCCGGCCAGCGTGACGGCGACCGCGCGCACGCGGGGCATCAGCGGTCGCCAGTCGCTGGGCGCCAACGCCCGGGCCACTTCCGACGGGCAGATGGTGGCAGGCGGCTCCCGGTCGGCCAGCAGGCCCAGCACGGCCGCGCGGATCTGGTCGTCGGTCGGTTGCATGGGTCGGATGTTGGCACGGGCAGCGACACGCTCCCGGCCCCCCGATTCAAGCCGTGGCGAGCCGTCCGGGGGCTTCCGACCCTGGCGCAGGAACCTGCTCCAGCAACCGGTACTCGCTTTCGGTCAAGGCGTCGCGTGCCCTGGCGATGGCCTCCGCGGCCATGGCAGCCGCCGGCACGCCGAAGACCGCGGGCGACATGGCGCCCAGCGCGTGCAGCGCCTTGCGCACCCGGATCTGCACCTCCAGGTTCGCCGCACCGTCGCGAACGATCGGCCGGAACGCATCCTCGATCATGTCGTGCGGATGGACCGGCGGCACGAAGACCGATGGGTATTCGATCTCCGCATCCGGATCGTGCTTCCAGCGCGCCAGTATCCGGACCAGACGACCGATGACGCTGATCGCCGTGCCAGGATCGTTCACCGCCGGAGAAAGCGCCCGCGAGGCGATCTCCGTGATGACGATCAAGCCGAAGCGGGGATCCTGGTCGAAGTCGCGTTCGGCGCCGATCGTGACAGCCGCCAGCAGCGGCGCAAGCACCTCGGCGCTGCGGGGAGGCCCCTCCACATGCAGCAGCGTGCTCGCCTGGTGCACGAAGGCACCCGGCAGCAGGGCGAGCCAGACCCTGGTCTTCAGCGCCTCGGCACAGGCGTTCAACGCGGCGATGTCGATGTGCTGGATGTAGCCGATCTCGTTCGACAGCACCGGTGTGGCTGTGCCCGGTACCGCCGCATGAAGGGGACGGCCGCGCAGGAACGGAGATTCGAGCCGCTCATCGAGCGCCTCAATCGCCGCCGCCTCGACCCGGTTCAGCGTGTCACCCATGCGGCCGAATGTCATCAGGTGACTGATCCACCGCACCAGCACCACGACCACCGCCGCAATCACGACACCTGTCGTGACGAAAAGCACCAGCCGGCCGGCCTGCGAGTAATAGCCCGCCTGGAGCGCAATCATCCCGACCAGGCTGAACAGGAATGCACCCAGGAACGTGGCCAGCACGTTCTGCGCCGTCGCGTCTCTCTGGAGAAGCGCCGTCGCACGCGGGGTGGCGGTGCTCGATGCGGCAGCAAAGGCCGAGATCGCGATCGCGAGCGAGAATGTCGTCACCGCCAGCATCGAGGTGGTGAGAACGTCCAGGACCTTGTCGACCGAGTCGGCACCCATTTTCACCGTCCAGTCGGACGGGATCAGCGGCGCGACGATCTGCGCGACGATCGCGGTCGCGACCGCGAGCAGCGCGAACGACACCACGCGCACCCAGACTTTCCGAAACTGACGAAGGAGGCGCCAACCCAGCTTGACCGTCATTCCACTCTCCAACGCAGCAGCGCCCGAACCCTGCGGCCGTGGGATGGTAACAGTGGCCTGGATGGCGTCCACAACCGGCCGGCGCTGCGGCGCCGCCACCGTCCCGTAGGATCGGAACCGGACAGGCCGGTCCGACATGCGGATTCCTGGTGCCCCGTCCTACTCGCCATGTCACGAAGCTCCAGACCCCTCTTCCACGCGCTCGGCTGGATCGCCGCCAGCATCGTCGCGACGCTGCTGGTCGCCAACCTCAGCCTGGGCGACAAGAAGATCGAACGGCCGCTGGAGCCGCTGTACGCCGTCGGCTCGCCCGAGTTCCGCTGGACGATGGGCGCCGCACTGACGCCGCCGCTGGTCGACGGCAACGATGTGCAGGCGCTGGTCAATGGGGAGGAGATCTTCCCGTCAATGCTGCACGCGATCCGCACCGCGCAGCAGTCGATCACGCTCGAGACCTACATCTACTGGTCGGGCGCGGTGGGGCACGCGTTCACCGACGCGCTGGTCGAGCGGGCGAGCCGCGGCGTCCGCATCAAGGTCTTGCTCGACTGGTTCGGCAGCAGCATGGACGAGTCGATGCTCGACCGCATGCGCGCTGCCGGCATCGACGTGCGGCGCTACAACGCCCCGGCGTGGCACAACCTGCAGCGGATGAACCACCGCACGCACCGGCGCCTGATGGTCGTCGACGGCCGCGTCGGCTTCACCGGCGGCGCCGGCCTGGGCGACAAGTGGAGCGGCGACGCCGAGAACCCCGAGCATTGGCGCGACAGCCACTTCCGCGTCGAGGGGCCGGTCGTGACACAGATGCAGGCGGCCTTCATCGACAACTGGATTGCCGCCACCGGCGAGGTGCTGCACCGCATCGAGTTCCTGCCGCGCGTGGCGGCCAAGGGTGCCGCGCCGGCGCAGCTGTTCACCGCATCGCCGGGCGGCGGCTCCAGGAGCATGCAGCTGATGTACCTGATGGCGATCAGTTCGGCGAAGCAGACGATCGACCTGTCGGCGGCCTACTTCATCCCCGACGAGGTTGCGCTGCAGGCACTCGTCGACGCGCTCAAGCGTGGCGTGCGGCTGCGCATCGTCCTGCCGGGGCCGCACATGGATTCCACGCTGGTGCGGCACGCATCGCGCGCCCTGTGGGGCGAGCTGCTCGCGAACGGCGCCGAGATCCATGAATACCAGCCGACGATGTACCACTGCAAGGTGATGGTCGCCGACCGGCTGTGGGTGTCGGTCGGTTCGACCAACTTCGACTCGCGCTCATTCAGCATCAACGACGAAGCCAACCTGAATGTCCACGACGGCGCCTTCGCCGAATCGCTGACCTCGATCTTCGAGGACGATTTGCAGCGGTCGAAGCAGATCACGCTCGATGCGTGGCGCGATCGGCCGTGGTGGGAGAAGGTGATCGACCGGGCGGCGACGCTGTTGCGGTCGCAGCTGTAGTGCTGTCGCGAGAGAGCAGTTCGAGCCTGTCCTTGTCGAGCCACGGCGCTGGTTGGTGCGGTTCGACCGCTCAGCCGGGTGGACGCCCACCCAGCCGCACCGAGACCGCGTCCGCCGCAGCGCGCACCCGCTGCGCCGTCTCACCCTCGGGCGCCGGATCGAAGCTGCCGCTGATGCCGAGCGCGGTCAGCACCGCGGCAACGCGTTGCCCGGCATCGAAGACCGGTACCGCGACCGCGCTGACGCCGTTGAGCAGCACATCGCGCAGCGGTGCGCAGCCGGCGGCGCGGACCTTTTTCAGCAGCGCATCGACTGCGGCGCGATCCGGCAGCAGGGCACGCTGCGCCGGCGTTGCGGCGGCGAGCTCGGCATCGATCAGCTGCGCGAGGTCGAGCCGGTCCGAGAAGGCGGCGAAGGCGCGGCCGGTGGCCGACCACAGCACCGGCATCACCGACCCGACCTTCACATTCACCGTCACCGGCTGCACCGCCTCGAACCAGCGCACGATGGTCGGCCCGTGGTTGCCAGCCACCGCCACGAAGCACGACAGCGCATGCTCGTCTGCCAGCCGTACCAGCTGCTGCGCGGCAAGCGTCAGCACATCGGACTGGCGCATCGCGGCCAGGCCGATCGCGATCGATTCGACCCCGAGCACATAGCGCGCGGTGTCGGGCTCCTGCTGGACGAAGCCGGACTCGACCAGGCTCGCCAGGTAGCGGTGCACCTTGGCCGGACTCTCGTCGAGGCGTGCCGCCAGCGCGGTCAGGGATGCAGCGCCGCCCATCGTCGACAGCATCTTGAGCACTGCCAGGCCGGTACCTGCCGACTGCACGGTGCTGCGGCGCGCAGCGGGTCTTGCGGCGGCGGCGCCGGCCGGAGCCGCCTTGGCACGCGCGTTTCGATTGGTCGTGGTCGGCATGAGGGCGATCGTAGTTGGCGGCGCGTCCCGGCAAGAGGGCCTTCAGGCCCGATGCGGATCGGCCTGGCCGAAAAGGTCACCCCGGGGAAACCTCGGTTGCGATTTACGCATTGCGCAACTATATTACGCAAATCAGCCGACGGCCTTTCTGCACCCATGTCCATCCCTGACCGCACCGCCTCAGCCAGCCGCACCGGCTGTCCGTTCGATCACACTGCAACCAACGCAGCTGCAGCCGGCACGTCGCGCGCGCCCAACGGCTGCCCGGTCAGCGAACGCGCCATTGCCTTCGATCCGTTCAGCGACGCCTATCAGCAGGATCCGCCCGAATACGTGCGCTGGGCGCGCGAGCAGGAGCCGGTGTTCTGGAATCCTTCGCTCGGCTACTGGGTGGTGACCCGTTACGACGACATCAAGGCGATCTTTCGCGACAACATCACCTTCAGCCCGTCGATCGCGCTCGAGAAGATCACGCCGACCGGCGATGAGGCGAACGCGGTGCTGGCGTCGTACGGCTTCGCGCTGAACCGCACATTGGTCAACGAGGACGAGCCGGCCCACATGCCGCGCCGCCGCCTGCTGATGGATCCGTTCACGCCCGAGGCGCTCAAGCACCATGAACCGATGGTGCGGCGCCTGGCGCGCGAGTATGTCGACCGCTTCGTCGACGACGGCCGTGCCGACCTGGTCGACCAGATGCTGTGGGAGGTTCCGCTGACCGTCGCCCTGCACTTTCTCGGCGTGCCCGAGGAAGACATGGATACGCTGCGCCAGTATTCGATCGCGCACACCGTCAATACCTGGGGCCGGCCCAGACCTGAGGAGCAGGTGGCGGTGGCGCATGCGGTGGGCAACTTCTGGCAGTTCGCCGGCAAGGTGCTCGACAAGATGCGCCAGGATCCGGCCGGCCCGGGCTGGATGCGCTACGGCATCCGCAAGCAGGCCGAGCATCCCGAGATCGTCACCGACTCGTACCTCCATTCGATGATGATGGCCGGCATCGTGGCGGCGCACGAGACCACCGCCAACGCCACCGCCAACGCGCTCAAGCTGCTGCTGCAACATCCGCGCGTCTGGCGCGAGTTGTGCGAGGATCCGGGCCTGATCCCGAATGCGGTCGACGAATGCCTGCGCCACAACGGCTCGGTGGCGGCATGGCGGCGCCTCGCGACGAAGGACGTGAGCATCGGCGGCGTGGCGATCGCGGCCGGCTCCAAGCTGCTGATCGTGACTTCATCGGCCAATCACGACGAACGCCACTTCGGCGATGCCGATCTGTTCGACATCCGGCGCGACAACGCGACCGATCACCTGACCTTCGGCTACGGTTCGCACCAGTGCATGGGCAAGAACCTGGCCCGCATGGAGATGCAGATCTTCATCGAGGAGCTGACGCGCCGGCTGCCGCACATGCGGCTGGCCGAACAGACCTTCAGCTACCTGCCGAATACCTCGTTCCGCGGGCCCGAGCATGTGTGGGTCGAATGGGATCCGGCGTCGAATCCGGAACGGCGTGACCGCGCGCTGCTCGAGGTGCAGGTGCCGGTTCGCATCGGCGAGCCGTCACGCCACACGCTGGCGCGGCCGGTGGTCGTCGAGCGCATCACCCGGCTGACCGACCGGGTGCTCAGGCTGCGCCTCGTCTCGCCCGACGGCAGCGCGCTGCCGCGCTGGACAGCGGGCTCGCACATCGATGTCGAATGCGGCGCAGGCGGGATGTCGCGCCAGTACTCGCTGTGCGGCGATCCGGCCGATGCCGCACTCGAGATCGCGGTGCTGCACGAGCCCGATGGGCGCGGTGGATCGGCCTGGCTGCACGCCAACGTCAAGCCCGGCATGCGGCTGAAGATCCGCGGGCCGCGCAACCACTTCCGGATGGACGAATCGGCGGGCAAGGCGATCTTCATCGCCGGCGGCATCGGCATCACGCCGATCGCGGCAATGGCGCGGCGCGCGCGCGCGCTCGGCATCGACTATCAGCTCCACTACAGCGGGCGCCATCGCGCCGGCATGGCGCTGCTCGACGAACTAAGCGCGCTGCACGGCGAACGGCTGCATGTGCACGCCTCCGATGAAGGCCAACGCAACGACCTGGCCGCGCTGCTCGCCACGCCCGATGCCGATACCCGCATCTATGCCTGCGGGCCAATCCGCATGCTGGAAGCGCTCGAGGCCGGCTGCGCGCACTGGCCCGCCGATGCGCTGCGCATCGAGCACTTTGTCTCGAGCGTCGGCCAGCTCGATCCGGCGCACGAACAGGCGTTCGAGGTCGAGCTGAAGGACTCGGGTCTGGTCGTCAACGTGGCTGCCGACCAGACGCTGCTGCAGGCGCTGCGCGCCGCCAACATCGATGTGCAGAGCGACTGCGAGGAAGGCCTGTGCGGCTCGTGCGAGGTGCGCGTGCTGGCAGGCGAGGTCGACCACCGCGACGTGGTGCTCACCCGCGCCGAGCGCGAAGCCAATGTCAAGATGATGAGCTGCTGTTCGCGGGCACGCGGGCAGCGGCTGCTGCTGGAGCTGTGACAACCGTGCCTCGCCCGTGTGGGAGCCCGTTCAGGGGCGGTCGCGCCGTTGGCGGCACTGCGATCCCCGGTAGGAGCCCCTTCAGGGGCGATCGCGGCATCGGCAGCACCGCGATCCCCTGTAGGAGCCCCTTCAGGGGCGATCGCGGCATCGGCAGCACCGCAATCGGGCCTGAAGGCCCTCCTACAGGATGCGCGTCGTTCACCGGTGCGAGCCTGTTCAGGGCCGATCGCAGCGCTGGCAGCACTGCGATCCCCGGTAGGAGCCCCTTCAGGGGCGATCGCGGCATCGGCAGCACCGCGATCGGGCCTGAAGGCCCTCCTACAGGATGCGCGTCGTTCACCGGTGCGAGCCCGTTCAGGGCCGATCGCAGCGCTGGCAGCACTGCGATCCCCGGTAGGAGCCCCTTCAGGGGCGATCGCGGCATCGGCAGCACCGCGATCGGGCCTGAAGGCCCTCCTACAGGATGCGCGTCGTTCACCGGTGCGAGCCCGTTCAGGGCCGATCGCAGCGCTGGCAGCACTGCGATCCCCGGTAGGAGCCCCTTCAGGGGCGATCGCGGCATCGGCAGCACCGCGATCGGGCCTGAAGGCCCTCCTACAGAATGCGCGTCGTTCACCGGTGCGAGCCTGTTCAGGCCCGATCGCAGCGCTGGCAGCACTGCGATCCCCGGTAGGAGCCCCTTCAGGGGCGATCGCGGCATCGGCAGCACCGCGATCGGGCCTGAAGGCCCTCCTACAGGATGCGCGTCGTTCACCGGTGCGAGCCCGTTCAGGGCCGATCGCAGCGCTGGCAGCACTGCGATCCCCGGTAGGAGCCCCTTCAGGGGCGATCGCGGCATCGGCAGCACCGCGATCGGGCCTGAAGGCCCTCCTACGGAATGCGACCGCTCGAGGCTGGTCGCCATCCCAGAGAATCCGCAATTGCGTCATTACCCACAGGAGACAACATGCACTCATCAACCCGCCGCCTGACACTGGCCGCTGCGGCTGCACTCGCCGCATTCGGCACCCCTGCCTTTGCCCAGACCCCATCCGACAAGCCGGTACGGCTGATCGTGCCGTACTCGGCCGGAGGCGGCACCGACTTCTTTGCGCGCACCGTCGGCCCCAAGCTCGGCGAACTGCTCGGCCAGCAGATCATCGTGGAGAACAAGCCAGGAGCCGCAACCATCATCGGCGCCGAGCAGGCGGCGCGTTCGACGCCCGACGGCACCACCGCACTGGTGGCCGACAGCACCACGCTGGCAGTCAATCCGTCGCTGTACCAGAAGCTGCCGTACGACCCGGTCAAGGACTTCGCGCCGGTCACGCTGACCGCGCGCTTCGCGATGCTGCTGGTCGTCAACCCCGACAAGTCGAAGGCGACCAACGTCAAGGAATTCATCGAGGAAGCCAGGAAGGCGAATGGCGACATGGCGTATGCCTCGGTCGGCGCGGGAACCACCCACCACCTGACGATGGAATCGTTCCAGCAACGCACCGGCATCAAGCTGGTCCACGTGCCGTACAAGGGCGCCGGACCAGCGATCCAGGACGTGGCCGGTGGCCAGGTGCCGGTGATGTTCGTCGACGTCGCCGCCGGCGGCCCGATGATCAAGGCCGGCAAGCTGCGCGTGCTCGGCGTGGCCAGCCCGAAGCGCATCGGCGCGATGCCGAATGTGCCGACACTCGACGAGCAGGGCATCTCGCAGTTCGAAGCCTGGGCCTGGCAGGGCCTGGTGGTGCCGACCGGCACGCCGGAGGCCTTCGTCGGCCGGCTGAACAATGCCTACGCCAAGACGGTCGCCGACCCGGCGGTGCGCGAGAAGCTGGTCAACGCCGGCGTCGAGCCGGTGACGAGCACACCGGCCGAGATGAGCGCCTATGTCAAGAGCGAAAGCGCCAAGTGGGCGCAGGTGATCAAGCAGGGCAACATCAAGGTTGAATGATCGACCGACGCGGCGCCGCAGAAACAAGACCTTCAACACGGAGAGACCTCCGTGTTCAAAAGAGACCTTGGCCAAGCGCCGCTTGTTCGCTGAAATGCCCTGCAGGAGCCCTCCAGGTTCGATCGATCCGGGGTTGCGCGATGGTTCAGCGCCGCAGCCGCCTGCGCCTTGTGCCGAGCACACCGAGCACCGCGCCGCCGACCAGCCCGACCGCCAGCCCGATGAACATCCCGCCGGCGGCAGATGCCTCACCGGCCGCCACCGCCTGCGAGGCGGAGGCCGTCGCCGGCAAGGCAGCCAGCACCGGTTGCCAGTCGGCGCCCGAGATCTGCGTCATCCACCCCGCCTGGTCGAGGCCATAGACGCAGACCTCGCCGCCGGGCAGCTTGCAGAAGCGCTCGGCCGGGCAGCGCGACAGGATCTGCGGCTCGGCACCCTCGCCGCACTGCGCGCCGGCGCTGCGCAGCACCTGCAGCGTGACCTCGGGATGGCGGGTGAGTTGTTCGGGCACGGGTGAAGGCTTTCGCGCCTGAAGGCGCTCCGACGGAACTCCTGCGCGACTGCCCGGAGCCGGGCGGCAAACGGACGCGGGCGGGCGGGATCGCGCACCAGGGCGCGCCGGTCACGCCCGACAGCACGGCGCCTCGGCGCGGGACCGGCCCACCTCCGCAGCTGACTGCGCCAGTTTCGAACACCCACGCGATCGCGGCCACCCCGCAAATGAGCGCCTCCCACGCCCGACGCAGGCGCTCAGGGGCGCTGCTGCTGTTCGAGCATCTCGAAGGGAATGCGCACCGTCTGGGTCGCCAGCCGCACTTCGGACAGGAAGGCGCCGAGACCGACGATCAGGGCCAGCGTCGAGCCGGTGAACAGGGTGCCGGCCAGCCACTGCATCGGCAGGCTGAGCAGCACCTCGGCGAACAGCGTCGCGATCACCATGCACACCAGCAGCGCGGCCAGCGTGCAGGCGCCGATCGCCCAGCTCGCACGGTGGCGGCGCCGCTCGAGGTTGCGCACCTCCAGGCGCAGCATCTCGTTGGCGGCCGGATTGTCGAAATGCACCCGGCCCTCGACCACGCTGCGCCCGCGGTCGATGATGCGCGCCAACCGGCCGGTCATCACGTTCAGGATGCCGGCAATGCCGGTCAGCAGAAAGACCGGCGCCAGCGCGAGCTGGATGGCCTGGTTCACCTCGGCGATGTTCAAAGTCGGGACGGCCATGATCAGGCGGTAGCAGCCAGGCTGCAGGTGGTGCGGGTGGGCGGATTCTGCATGCTGTGCCATCCCGCACTGTGCCTGCACCCGGCGGGATCGACGGGAATCCGCGCCGGCGCGCGGGATGGCTCGTCCCGGTCGGGGACGGTGGCGATGCGATCAGGCACACGCATCGCCGCCGCCGGCAATCGACAGCACCATGTCGATCTCGTCGAAATAGTCGGTGCCGATGCGCAGCGCACGCGGCCTGTGGCCGACCTCAACCAGGCCGAGGCTGTGGTACAGACCGAGCGCCGGCTGGTTGCCAGCCGTGACGGTCAGCGTCAGCTGCTCGACGCCATCCCAGCTCACGGCGTGGTGCAGCGCCGCCAGCAGCAGGTGCCGGCCGAGACCCTGCCGTCGCGCCGCCGGAGCGACATACAGGCCGCGGACGAAGCCGATGTGCCGCTGCTTGGCGTTCGGCTCGCGACCGACACCGACCATGGCGACCAATGCGTCGTCGGCGAAGCCGCCGAAGAACACCCGCTCGTCGAACCCGGCCAGTCGCGCCTGCACCTGCGGCAGGACCAGCGTCTTCTCCTCGTCGTAGCTCGATCCGAAGGCGCTCGGGCTTTCCTGCAGGGCCGACAACCGCAGGGCGAGAAAGGCCGGCGCGTCGGCCGCGCCGAGTGCGCGCACCAGGGGATGAACCGCAGACGCCGCCGGAGGCGCGGCCGGGCTGGCAGCAAAGCTCCCCGTCGGCATGCCTTGGGCTGGTGATCGGCCCGGCTATTTGGCCATCACCGCATTCCAGGGACCGTCTGCCTGGATGAAGAAGATCGCCTCTTCGCTGCCTTCGACCTTGGCGGTGTGCAAAGCCTTCCGGGTCAGGGCGAAATAATCGCCCGGGCCCAGCTTGTGCTCCTTGCCATCCACCGCCAGGGTGATCGAGCCCGAGACCAGCGTGGCGTAATGGTCGGCGTCATGGTGGTGCCGGGGAGTGACCAGACCGACCGGGTACTTGAGGAAGAAGCGGCTGGCGCCCTTCTCCATGTTGCCCGACACCGGCGCGGCCGCCACGCCGTTGCCCAGATCCTTCCACTTGAGCTCGGCCCTCGGCACGACGACCGTCGGGCCGGCGGCACCAGCCGGCGTCGCGACAGCCGCCAGCAGCGCGGAAGATGTCGCCAGGATCAGTGCAGGCCAGGAAGTCATGTGCGTTCCTCTCGGTCTCGACAACCGCGGGGCTGGCACGATGTCCGCCCGGACCGTTCCGGGCGGGCTCGTGGCCCCGGGTCGAGGCCATTCAGGCAAGCGTAGTGGCAAGCCGGGTGTTCGTTCCCTTCAGACTAGGGGTCTGGCCGGAATCGAATAGGTGCCGACCACATGGGCCACCGGCTCGGCTGCCCCTTCCGAGTACAGCGACACCTCGCCGACGGCCAGCGACCTGCCGACCTTCATCAGCCGGCACACGCCGACGATCGCGCGGTCGGCTGCCGGCTTGCGCAGGAAGTTGATGCTCAGGCTGGTGGTGACGGTCAGGGGGACGATGCCGATCTCGCCCAGGATGGCCACATACAGCGCCACATCGGCCACCGCCATCAGGACCGGTCCGGAGACCGTCCCGCCGGGTCGCAGTTCGTCGATGCCCACTGCGTGCCGGACGGTTGCCGCGAGCGCGCCGACCGCCTCGACCGTGCACTTGGTCTGGGGGAACTCGCGGGCCAGGAATGCCGCGATCTCGGCCTGGCTCGGCACCGGCTTGCTCATTCCTGGCGGGACCGGCGCCTGCCCCGGACCGCGTCAGGCCGCCGAATTGGCAATCTCCCGCGCGATGTCGCGGATCGCCGCGAGGACCTTGTCGACATCGTTCGGGTCGTGCCAGAGGTGGGTCGACATGCGGATCGGAAACACGTTCTGCAGCGTGCCCGCACCGACGATGCGCGGCGTCGTCGTGTTGCGGATCACGATGTTGCGTTCGGCCAGCAACCGCGCGACCAGGTTGGCCGAGGGCGACTGACTGACCGTCGCGTTGGTCGCCGTCGAACGAGCGATCAGGTTCTTCGATCCATCGAGCCCATGGAACGGGTTGAACGAGGTGAGCGCGGAGACCAGTCCGGGCGAGCGCGGCGAGTAAAGCGCATCGGCCGACCCCCACATCTCGATGATCCGCTCCTTCGCATAGTTCGACAGGCCGGTCACATAGGTTTCGATCTTCGCCCGCCCGATCTGGTCCCAGTCGGCACACGCCTTGGCCAGGGCGTTGATGTGCGGCCCGTGCATGGAGCCGATGCTGGACAGCACATTGCCCGGGCTCCATTCGCCGCGAGCGGTCCAGGGGACCTGGCCGGTACCGGTGATGCGCGCCGGACGCGCGCCGAATGTCCCGGCCTGCTGGGTGGCACTGCTGGTCACGACCGGAAAATACGGCGGCAGGGTCGATGCCGCATTGGCGCGTGCCTTGTTGCGGAAGATCAGGATGCCGCTGCTGCCAGGACCGCACTGCCACTTGTGGCCGGCACCCGACATGAAGTCGACTCCCAGATCGGCGTAGTTGTACGCCATCATGCCGGGCAGGTGAGCGCCGTCGCAGATCGAGATCAGGTTGAACTCACGGCACACCGACATGATCTCCGGAATCGGCAGCATGATGCCGGTCAGGTAGGTCGGCGACGACCACATGATGGCGCGCACCCGCTGGCCAGCCGCCTGCGCTGCCAGCACCTCGTTGCGGAACAGATTTCGATACAGCGCGGCGTCGTGCGGAGCGGTGCTGCCGTCATTGAGCATGACATTGCCATCCCCGGCCGGCAGGATCACGCGGCGCACGATCACGCCGTAACGCTCGACCGCAATGCCGAGCGGCACATAGCCGCCGGGGTGCTCATGGTTGGTCGTGATGACCACATCCCCCGCCTGCCATGGAATGCCAAGAATCGACTTGGACATGCCGTCTGAGGTGTTGTAGCTGATGACCAGTTCTTCCGGATCGACGCCAAAGCCAGGCGCCATGGCCGTGCGCTGGGTGAGCCAGTTGCTGTACCCGCTGGACGACTCGGTGGCATAGGCGATGTTGTCGGCGTTGTACTGCTCGACCACGTCACGCGGCATCGAACCGGCCGTGCCGATGTTCATGAACAGCTTGTTCGGATTGAGCAGGAAGCGGCCCTGCACACTGGTCCAGAACGCCTCGTCGGCGAGCAGGGCCGCGCGCTGCCGCTCTGCCGCCGTCTGCGCGCTGGCGCCGCCGCATGCGCCGAGGGACCCCGCGGCAATCGCTCCGGCTCCGATGCCGAGCATCCGCATGAAGTCGCGTCGCTTGGGCGACCAGGCCTGCAGTTGCTCCTCAGTCACGGCAAAACCATCGGACGCGGCATTCGTGGAAACCATCTTGTTCATTCAGACCTCTTCTTGGGCACGACCAGGTCCGCTCCCGGCGATCACGCAGCGAGCGGCATGAAAAAGCGCCTGAGCAGGCGCCGGGGAAGACTACTTGGTTGCGATGACTGCGATCTCGATCTTCACGTCGCGCGGCAGCCGCGCCACCTCGACCGTGGCCCGACTGGGCGGCTGGGTCTTGAAGAACTCTCCGTAGACCGCATTCATCTTGCCGAACTCGTTGAGGTCCTTCATGTAGACGTTGGACATCACGACGTTGTCGTGGGTCATTCCCTGCGCCTTGAGGATCTCTCCGATGTAGGTCAGGACCAGGCGGGTCTGCTCCTCGATGGTGGTCCCTTCGATGCCGTTGCCGGCCCGGTTCAACGGGATCACGCCCGACAGGTAGTAGGTGTGGCCGGACTGCACCATCTGCGAGTACGGGCCGATGGCGGGATAGACATTGGTCGTCGTGTGGATCGACTTACCTCCGGTAGCGCAGCCAGTCAGCGCGACCAGTGCGACAGCACCGAGAATGCAACGCGAGCGAGACAGCTTCATTAGCCCTCCTGATTGTTTTAGTTGTGCTGACGACACCGACCACGGTCACAGCGCCCTCAGCTTACGGGTGGCACCATCCCGGTGCGAACGGTGTTTACCCCTGTGGCAACGAGACATCAATCAGCGGGCAGTCTTCGGCGAGTCGACCGACTCGATGCAAGCACTGCCGAGACAGCCATCGACCCGGCCGGACAGCACGGCAGGCACCTATCGACCATCGCGCGCCAGCCGCAACCCGGAAAACTGCCAGCGCGCATCGGGCGGGAAGAAGTTGCGGTAGCTGGCCCGCATGTGGCTGCGCGGGGTGGCACACGAGCCGCCGCGCAGCACGTACTGGCCGCTCATGAACTTGCCGTTGTATTCGCCGACCGCCCCTGCGGCGCAGCGAAATCCCGGGTACGGCGCGTAGTCACTGCGCGTCCACTCCCACACATCGCCAAACAGCTGTGCCAGCGCGCCGTCTGCCGGGGCATCGCGCAATGCGAGCGGGTGCAGCGCGCCGCTTTCGAGAAAGTTGCCGACCGCTGCTGCGTCGCGCGCTGCCACTTCCCACTCGGCCTCGCTGGGCAGCCGCGCATCCGCCCAGCGTGCAAACGCATCGGCCTCGTAGAAGCTCACATGGCAGATCGGGGTGTGCGGGTCGACCGGGACTTCGCCGTGCAGCGTGAAGGTGAACCGGTTGCCGTCCCGCAGCTCCCAGTACTGCGGCGCCTGCCAGCGGCCCGCCATCACCGCGTCCCAGCCGGCCGACAGCCAGAGCTCCGGCCGGCGGTAGCCGCCGTCGTCGATGAATTCGATGAAGTCGCCGTGCGTCACCGGATGCGATGCGATCTGGAACGCCTCCAGCCAGACACGGTGCCGCGGCGACTCGTTGTCGAAACTGAAGCCGCTGCCGGCGTGTCCGATCTCGTGCATCGCTGCGTCGAAATCGAGCCAGCGGCGCTGCTGTGCCTGCACCGGCGTCAGCGGCCACTGCTTCTGGTAGGCGGGCTTGAGCGGGTTGCGCGACAGCATGTGCTTGACGTCGGTCAGGATCAGTTCCTGGTGCTGCTGTTCGTGATGCAGGCCGAGTTCGATCAGCGCCAGCACGTCCGGGCTCAGCGCGTCGGCGGCCAGCAGCTCGAGCATGGCCGCCTCGACATGCGCACGGTAGGCCAGTACCTGTTCCAGTCCGGGGCGCGAGATCAGTCCGCGCTCGGGCCGCGGGTGGCGTTCTCCCACGCCGTGGTAATAGGAATTGAAGAGCACCCGGTAGGCCGGGTCGAACAGCTCGTAGCCGGGCTGGTGCGGCGCCAGCACGAAGGTCTCGAAGAACCAGGTGGTGTGCGCCAGGTGCCACTTGACCGGACTGGCGTCGGCCATCGACTGGACGGTGCAATCCTCCGGCGACAGCGGCGCAGCCAGCGCGCGAGTTGTCTGGCGAACGGAATTGAATCGATCGGTGTGAACATCCGTGCGGTCGGCGCCGGGCTGCGGATGCGGCGACCTGGCCTCGGTGCTCAGATCCATGGGCAGCTCCGTGGGCGAGTCCGGGTATCGGGACGGGTCACCGGGTTCATCAGGTCCTCCGATGGTTGCAAGTCCGGCTGCGGCAATCAGGGTGCCACGACGCATTGCTGCGTCAGCCGCGCCAGCCTCGTGCCGTCGGATCGATCAGCATCTGTGCGCCCTCGCGGATCAGCCGGCTCACCATCGCCGGCGCGTTGTGGGCGCCGTGCTGCGGCACCAGCGCCTGCTCCACCTCGCCCGCGTTGTCGGCCACGCCGATCCCCTCGTGCAGCCGAACCCGCAGTCCGCTGTCGTGCACGGCCAGTCCGTCATCCTGGTTCAGGTCCCATCGTTCTTGCCAGTGGTGATGCTTGGAGGTCATGGCATGGGTCCGATCGAAAGCGTCCGAATATAGATCCGGACGACCGCCTGGCCGGCGCGTCAGGTTCTCGCCGCGGGCCGGGTCAGGATCGCCTTCTGGTCATCGAAGCCGATCGGTGCCGAAGTGTGTTCATGCACGATCCGCAGCACGTGACCGCTGGTGCGCAAGCACCAGCTCAGGCGGTTCTGCATCGCGCGCAACGGCACCCCCTCGGCCGACAGGCCGGCATAGGTGACGATGGCGCTGACAAAGGCGCTGTCCGGAAGCAGCGAGCTGTTCACTTCTTCGAAGCTGACCCGGATCTTCTCGCTGCCGAGCGAGACGAACCAGCCTTCGACCGCGATCCGCCACGCGGCTGCGCCCTCGTGCGACCAGACTCCCCAGGCATCGAATACCCGCACCTCCGGGTGATAGAGCTGCATCAGGGCGTCGACATCCTTGGCAGACAGCGCCGACTGGTAGATGCCGATGATTCTGGCAATCGGCTTGTCGATCTCGCTCATGTCGGGTCTCCTGGTTGTCCCGGTGGCCCCGTACGAGTGACCGGCTGGTCGGCGTCAGTGCGGCACATTGACGATCGTCGCCTGCATCAGCGCAACCACCTTGTACGCATCTCCCGGTCCGGCGAATGCGCGCACCTCACCGGTGCTGACGGTCAGGCGGCGTCCCGCGTTCTGCACCCGGCCGACCGCCAGGAAGCGCTCGCCGATCGCCGGGCGCAGCAGGTTGATCTTGAACTCGGCCGTCACGACCTCGTGCGCCGGCGGCGCGCGGGTCAGCGCCGCATAGCCGCAGGCGCTGTCGAGGATGCTCGAGACCGCCCCCGCGTGAAGGTAGCCGTGCTGCTGCGAAAGATGGCGCGAGAAGGCCAGTGCAATCTGGACCTCGCCGTCCTCCACGAGCACCAGCTCGGCACCCAGGGTGACCATCAGGCCCTGTGCGTCGAAGCTGGATCGGACCCGGTCGGTGATTTCGCTCATGCCGGAATATAGGCCGGTCCCGCCCTCCTCAGCGTCCCACCCTCACCACCGGGCTGCGGCCGTGCACCCGATACCGCGCATCCTCGCCACCGACGCACACCGAGGCATCGAGGTCGACCTGCTCCGGACCTTCCGCCCAGGCCGCGGTATCGGTCACCCGGCACCAGTGGCGGTGCGCGTCGCCGGTCCATCCCGAGATCGAAACGGAAACCGTCGATCGGCATCGAGCTGGCCGCCGAGCTCGTCCGCGCCGCCGGGGCTGTGCGGCTGTGCCGCCACGACGCTCGCGGCCCCCAGCAAGGCCAGCAGCAGCACCAGCATGGCCCACCAGGCGTGGCGCGACCGGCGCCGCGGCAATGCGATCACTGCACTGCGCCTGCCGCGGCCGCTGCGCGCGGCCGTGCGATGCCCTGCCTGGCTCATCCCTGTTTCTCCCCGGGCCGTGGTGGCCCGGGTCCATTTCACAGCGCCAGCGCGTCTTTCCGCGCGGCGGCCCGGGTTCAAGTTAGGGGAGCGGCTGGGCGGCGCCGCGCCGGCCCGCGTCGACGCTTCCGCTCAGGCGTCGAAGGCGCGCTGCAGGGCCGCGATGTCGAGCCGCTTCATCGGCATCAGTGCGAGCAGCATCCGGTTGCGCCGGGTGGCATCGGGATGCTTGAGCATCGTCATCAGCGGCCGCGGGGTGATCTGCCACGAGACGCCGTAGCGATCGACCAGCCAGCCGCACTGCTCGTGCTCCGGTTGCGCCGACAGGGCGTCGGTGTAGCGGTCGACCTCGGCCTGGGTGTCGCACGGCAACACCAGCGACAGGGCGGGCGTGAAGGCGAAGGGCGCGTCGCCGTTCAGGGCGAGGAAGGGCTGGCCGTCGAGCTCGAATTCGATCGTCAGCACGCTGCCCTCAGGCATCGGCATGCCCGGTCCATACCAGGTGGTTGCGACGATGCGCGAATTCGGGAAGACCGACACATAGAACTGCACCGCGGTTTCGGCCTGGCCCTGAAACCACAGACACGGGTGGATGCATGAGGCCATCGTTCGCTCCTGATCGCCATTGCGCGCTGCGGCAGGACTGCCGGCCGCCCGGCGCCATTCTGAACCGGAACGAGCATTCTGCGGCCCGGTCTCGATGCCCGATGGCGGCGCCGCCGGCGGCTGCTCAGCCGGCCAGAGCCGCGCTGCTCGAGGGCGGCGTGAGCAGCGCGGACGCCACCTCCGACGGGTCGTGCGGACCGATGCGCCAGGCGCCGAGCCACTCGACGAGCTGCGCCAGCGACATCGGACGCGCCACCAGATAGCCCTGCACCGCATCGCAGCCGGCGGCGCGCAGCACCTCGAGCTGCGCCGCATCCTCGACCCCTTCCGCGACCGTTCCCATGCCGAGCGTGCGCGCCATCTCGGCGATGGTTCGCACCAGGGCGCGTGCATCGTCGCGCGCCATCATCTCGAGCACGAAGGCGCGGTCGATCTTCAGCACGTCGAACGGGAAGCGCAGCAGGTAGGCGAGCGAAGAAAAACCGGTGCCGAAATCGTCCAGCGCGATCTGCACACCGAGCTGGCGCAGACCGTGCAGGTTGTCGAGCGCGACCGGCACCGCATCCATGAACAGCGATTCGGTGATCTCGATCTTGAGCTGTCGTGGCGGCAGCCCGGAGCGCTGCAGCGCACGCGCGACCACCGAAACGAAATCCTCCTGCATCAGCTGCGCAGGCGAGGCGTTGACCGACACCGACATCGCGCCGGCCAGCCCGACGGCACCGAGGCAGGCCTGCTCGAGGACCCAGGCGCCGATCGGATTGATCAGCCCCGACTCCTCTGCCAACGGGATGAACTCGGCCGGCGAGACATGGCCGAGCGTCGGATGCTGCCAGCGCAGCAACACTTCGGCACCGACGATGTCCCAGTTGCTGATGCCGACCTGCGGCTGCCAGGCGAGCGAGAATTCGCCGCGTTCCAGCGCCGTGCGCAGCTGCTGCGCGATCAGCAGACGGCGCCGATGGCGATCGCCCAGGCGCGCGGCGAACAGCTCGTAGCGGCCGCGGCCGTGTTCCTTGGCCTCGTACAGCGCGAGATCGGCATTGACCAGCAGCTGGTCCAGGTCGGCAGCGTCATCGGGTGCGATCGCGATGCCGATGCTCGCGCTGAGCGGGATCGTCTGGCCATCGAATTCGAACGGCACGCAGAGTGCACGCAGCAGCCTGCGCGCCACCGCATGCGCCTGCCCCGGTCCATCGACCAGATCGACCAGGAGCGCGAATTCGTCACCGCCCAGGCGCGCCGCCAGGTCGATCTCGCGCAGCGTCTCGCGCAGCCGCGCCGCGAACTCGACCAGCACCGCATCGCCAGTGGCGTGGCCGAGCGCATCGTTGATCGCCTTGAAGTGGTCGACATCGACACAGATCAGGGCGATCTGCTGCGCCGGCCCCCCTTCCGGATCGACCCGCAGCAGCCGCTGCTGCAGCTGCTCGCGCAGCCGGTAGCGGTTCGCCAGTCCGGTCAGTGAATCCGAGTTGGCCTGGTGCTCGAGCCGCTCACGCGCATGCCGCGCCTGGGTGACATCGGCGATCACGCCACGCCAGCCGGTGATGGCCGCGCCGGCGTCGCCGAGCGGCTTGGCGGTCAGCGACCACCAGCGCCGGCCGGATGCCGTCTGCACCGGTACCGCGATGTCGCGGAACGGCCGGCCCGCGGCCAGCGCGGCGACGAGCGCGTCGACGCAGCTGTCGGGTTGGGCGAGCGGCAGGTGGCGCAGCAGCACCTCGACCAGCCCGCTCGCGGTGATGGCCGCGGGTGGTCCGGCCAGCGTCTCGGCCAGCCGGCTCGAGACATGGCGGAAACGGCCGTCGACGCCGATCTCCCACAGCAGGTCGGCCGAATGCTCTTCGAAGTCACGCAGCAGCAGGCCGATCAGCTCGCCCTGCCGCTCGGCGTCACGCTCGGATTCGAGGCGAGCGGTGTGCATGCGCGCGGTCGTCAGCACGCACAGCACGAGCACCACGCCGTACAACAGGACCATCACCACCAGATTGAGGTAGGCGTCGCCGCCGGCGCGCAGCAGGGCGACGCACGACCCGACCACCATCACGCCAAGGAAGGCCGCCGCCGCCTGCGGCACCGAGGTGAGCGCAAAGGCACCACCGCACATCATGCCCACGACCAGCGTGGCGAGCAGCAGCTGATGCGAATGCGCGATCAGCGGCAGCCAGACCGTGGTGGCGCCGATCCACAGCGCGCCGATCAGCGCCGCGCCGCGAACCATGCGCGAGATCGCCGCCGGCGAAACAGCGCTGCGCGGGTGAACCCGGTACTGCCACCAGTTGGCGATGGCCGCGCCACAGAATCCGAGCAGCGCCGCCAGCCAGGAGCCGAGCTGCCAGTCCGGCACCGAGCCGTACAGCGCCACCACGAGCAGCAGGCCGCCGGCCAGGTTGCCCGCCATCATGATCGGCGTCAGGTGGCCGACCGACTGCATGTGGCGCGCCCGGATGGCCGCCGAATCGGCATCCGTGGCCTGGTAGACACGGAATTCATGCCGCCAGTGCCGGGCGAGCTGCTGCCGGATCGACGTGGACGAGGGACTGCTCATAGGACGGTCGCGGACGCAGCAGGCGCTGGGCAGCTGACAAAACGGCTGAATCCTGCTTATCGGCCGATTACCGCCGGCCTTGAACCGCGGCCGGCCTTCAACCGCGCAGCGGCAGTGCCAGGCCGAGGGCGACGAAGAGGCCGCCACAGGCGCGGTTGAACCGGCGCCCGGCCCGGCCGAGCCACGGGCTGATTCGATGCGCGAAGCTCGCAATGAGCCACTCGGTGCCGATCTCGATCGAGGCAAAGGTCGTCGCCATGACGGCGAACTGCAGCGCCAGGCTGCGCGCCGGATCGATGAACTGCGGCAGAAAGGCGGCGAAGAACAGGATCGCCTTCGGATTGGTCAGCGCCGACAGCGCGCCCTGCCGGAACAGCGACCAGCCGTGCGGCGCGGCGGCCGGCGCGAGCGCAAAGGCCGGATCGACCCCGATCGGCGGCGAACGCCACACCTGCACGCCGAGCCAGGCCAGGTAGGCGCCGCCGAGCCATTTCAGCGCGACCAGCCAGTCGGCCGACGACTGCAGCAGTGCACCGATGCCGAAGATCGACAGCGCGATGACAACAACGAAGCCGACGCTGCCACCGCCAATCGTGTAAAGCGCCCGGCCGCGACCGTACAGCGCGCCGTGGGTGAGCGCGAGCAAGGTATTGGGTCCGGGCGAAAGCGACAGCCCGGTGGCCGCGAGCAGGTAGACCAGCCAGGTATCGAGGGCCATGATCGGATGATGCCAGCGCGCCGCGCCGGCCCTGGCGCCGCACGATCGGCGGCGCACGTCCGCTGGAACTTCGGACCGGGTTCGACGTCGAGTCATGACACAGGAGGCCGACACCCATGAGCAGCAAGCACGCACACGGTGCCGGGACCGCCATCTCGGACCGGCGCCGGCGCTTCCAGGAATTGCACCGCAGTGGTTGTTTCCTGATCCCGAATCCCGTGGGACATCGGCAGCGCGCGCCTGTTGCAAGGGTTCGGCTACCGCGCCCTGGCGACGACGAGCGCAGGATTCGCCTGGTCGCACGGTCAGCCGGACGGCGGCGTCTCGCGCGACCGGGTGCTGGTGCACCTGAGCGAGCTGGTGGCGGCGACTGAAGTGCCGATCAGCGCCGACTTCGAGCGCGGCTTCGCGCACGATGCCGCCGGCGTCGAGCAAAGCGTGCGGCTGGCGGTCGAGACCGGCATCGCCGGGCTGTCGATCGAGGATGCAACCGGCGAGCGCGCGCCAGCCGCTGCTGACGATCGACGAAGCGGTCGAACGCATCCGCGCCGCGCGCCGGGCGATCGATGCGATGGGCGGGGACACGCTGCTGGTCGGCCGCGCCGAGTGCTTCCTGGTCGGCCGGCCGGACATCGACGAGACGATCGCACGGCTGAAGGCCTATGCCAATGCCGGCGCTGACTGCCTGTATGCACCCGGCATCCGCACCCGCGAGGAGATCGCCGCGGTGGTGGTCGCGGTGGCGCCCAACCGGTCAACCTGCTGGTCGGCTGGTCGAGCGAACTGACGATGGCCGAGATCGAGGCGCTCGGCGTGCGCCGCGTCAGCGTCGGCGGCGCCCTCGCCCGCACCGCCTGGGCCGGCTTCCTGCGCGCCGCACGCCTGATGCTCGAACAGGGTCGCTTCGACGGCTTCGCCAATGCCGCCTCGGCGCAGGAGCTGAACGCCTTTTTCGCCGAAGACCTGAAAACCCGGACGCCGCCGTGATGGACGTCAGGTCGACACGGCGTCGCGCGGATCGGGCCTGAAGGCCCTCCTACCGGATCGGAACACGCCAGGCCCCGCATGTTCCGTAGGAGCGCCTTCAGGCGCGATCCGCGCGCCCGCGGCACCAGGCGATCGGGCCTGAAGGCCCTCGCCGTCAGCCGCGCATCGGAACACCGCGCAGCGCGCCCCGCGATCGTTCCGTCAGGAGCGCCTTCAGGCGCGATCCAGCGCGCGCTGCTACGCGAGCATCCTCGGCAGCCACAGCGCGATGCCGGGAAAGGCGCACAGCACGACCAGCCGCACCACGTCGACCGCGATGAACGGCATCGTGCCGCGGTAGATGCGCCCGAGCGGGATGTCGCGCGCGATCGAATTGATGACGAAGACGTTCATGCCGACCGGCGGGCAGATCATGCCGAAGGTCACCGCCATCACCACGATGACGCCGAACCAGACCGGATCGAAGCCGAGCTGCATCATGGCCGGGAAGACGATCGGCACCGTCAGCAGGATCATCGCCAGCTCGTCCATCACCGCGCCGAGGATGAAGTAGCCGACCATCACCAGCGCCAGCACGCCGTAGGGTCCGATCGGCAGGTTGACCAGCCATTCGACCGCCTGCTGGGTGAACTGGGTGATGGTCAGGAAGTAGCCGAACAGGAAGGCGCCGACGACGATCATCATGATCGCCGACGAGACGCGCAGCGCGTCGATCAGCGCGGCGCGGATCTGCGGCCAGCGCAGCCGTCCGCGCAGCATGCCGATCAGCAGCGTGCCGGCGGCGCCGATGCCGGCGGCCTCCTGCACCGTGAACAGGCCGCCGTAGATGCCGCCGAGCACGAAGGCGAACAGCAGCAGCACCGCCCACAGGTCGCGCAGGCTGGCCAGTCGCTCGCGCCAGCTGTGCGCGCTCGCCGAGCGGCATGTGCGACGGATCGCGCCAGCCCATGTACTGCACGACGACGAAATAGAACAGCACCGCCATCAGGCCGGGCACCGCGCCGGCCGCGAACAACTGCGCGATGTCGACCTCGGTCATGATGCCGTACAGCACGAAGATCGTCGACGGCGGGATCATGATGCCGAGCGTGCCGCCGGCGGCGATCAGGCCGGCCGAGAAGCCCGGTTCGTAGCCGGCGCGCCGCATCTCGGGCAGCGCGACCTGGCTCATCGTTGCCGCGGTCGCGACCGACGAGCCGTTGATCGCCGCGAAGCCGCCGCAGGCGGCGATGCTCGCATATGCCAGTCCGCCGCGCCGGTGCCCGAACCAGGCCCGCCCGGCGGTGAACAGTTCGCTGCTCATGCCCGACTGCGACGCGAAGGCGCCCATCAGGATGAACATCGGGATGACCGACAGGTTGTAGTCGGTCAGCACCGACATCGGCACGTTGCCGAGCAGGTTCAGCGCCGGCGCCATGCTGGTCAGCGCGCCGAAGCCGAGCACGCCGACGATGCCCATCGCGATGCCGATCGGCACGCGCAGCGCCATCAGCGCGAACATGCCGGCGAAGCCGAGCAGCGTCACCAGGTCACGCTCCATCGCGCGCCTCCGCATGGTCGTCGAGCGTTGCGTGGCCGCCGACGTCGAGGAACAGCCGCACCACCGCCAGCACGACCGCCGCCACCGCGCCGGCGGCGGCGATGCTGGTGAACCAGATCAGCGGCAGGCGCAGGTCGGTGGTGGCCTGGGTGCCGCTGGTCAGCACCTTGGCCCACACCATCCAGGCCATCGGCGCCAGAAAGGCGAGCGTGATCGCGCCCGAGATCACGTCGAGCACGCGCTTGCCGCCGCGACCGAGGTGCTCCCAGACGATGTCGACGCAGATGTGCGAGGCGTGGTAGGTGGCGAGCGCGATGCCCCAGAACAGGGCGATCGCCATCAGCAGCTTCGAGCCGTCGAACCAGTCGGGAATCTGGACCGAGAACAGGTCGCGCAGGACCACGTTGCCGGCCGTCAGCAGCGCGATGGCGAGCAGGAACACCGCGGCCACCGTCTCGATGGCCGCGAGCAATCGCCGCACGGGATCAGTACCCGCCGCCGTTCTTGGCCAGCCGCGCCTTCAGATCCTCGAGCGCCTGCTTGCCGTTGATGCCGGCCTTGTCGGCCTCGGCGGTCCATTCGGCATAGACCGGTTCGACCGCCTTCTTCCACATCGCGATCTGCGCCGGCGTCACCGGCACGATGGTGTGGCCCGGCAGCGCCATGATCTTCGCCTTGCCGTCGTCCTCGGCTGCGCCCCAGTCGCGGCCGACGCGCTCGGCCCATTCGTTGTTGCAATGGTCGTCGATGACCTTCTTCTGCTTGACCGACAGCGCTTCGTACCACGGCTTGTTCATGGCCCAGACGAAGGCGGCGGCGTACAGCCGCATGTCGGTGTGGTAGCTGACCGCCTTGTCGATGCCGAACGAGACGATCGAATTCCAGGGGAAGGTGATCGCGTCGGCCACGCCCTTGCTCAGCGCATCACGCGCCTCGGGCGCCGAGACCTGCACATTGGTGCCGCCGAGCAGCGCTCACCATCTGCGCCGACGGTGCCCTGCGCCGGTCGCACCTTCAGCCCCTTGAGCTGCGAGGGCTCGCTGATCGGCGTCTTGGAGTGGATCGTGCCGACGTGCAGGTGCGCGAAGCAGACCTTGACGTCCTTCATCTCCTTCTCGGCGTACTGGCGGTACCAGGCGTCGAGCGCGGCCGAAGCCGGCCCCGGCTTGTCGACCAGGAACGGCAGCGCGCCGGCGGCGAAGATCGGGAAGCGGCCGGCCTGGTAGCCGGGATTGACGAAGGTCATGGTCGCGATGCCGTCGCGCGCCAGGTCGTAGTGGTCAGGCGCCTTGCCGAGTTGCTGGGCCGGGAAGATGGTGACCTTGATGGTTCCGCCGGATGCTGCCTCGACCGACTTGGCCCACGGGCTGAAGCCGGTGCCGAACAGCGCGTGCTGCGCCGGCACCCAGTGCGAGAGCTTGAGCTCGACATTCTTTTCCTGCGCGCCGGCGTGTGCCGTCACCAGCGTGGCCACGGCGGCGGCGATCAGGCTGCGGTTGATGCGGTTCATGGTCTGTCTCCTTTTGTTGTCTGGACGGTTTGATCTGGCGGGAGCGATGATGAGGCGGTCATGGCTGCCGCGGGAGCGGGGAAATCCCGCTGGCGCGCGGCTGCCAGACCACCGGCCGCTCCGTCGGCTGGCCGATGGCGCGGTCGAGCGCCTTCTGCTCGGGATCGGCGAGCGCGGCGTCGATGGCCTCGCGCAATGCCCGCGCCGCAGTGTCGTCGGCAATGGCGCACGGCGCCACCAGCCGCTCGAAGATGCGTTCGTAATTCGCACGGCCGCGTTCGAAGGTGTCGCTGTAGCCCTTGCGCAGCCGCGGCAGTTCGGCCAGCGCAGCCGCGTAGCCGGCATGGACCGGCAATGCACGGCGCAGCGCCTCGAGCCAGGGCTCGATGGCCGCCTGCTCCTCGGCAAAGCGCAGCGAACGCGGACGCAGGCGGCGCAGCGATGCCAGCAGGCGCAGCATCAGGAAGCCGCTGACCGAGGTGGTGGCGAGCGTCATGCCCTTGCCGCGCGCGCCGATCGGCTGGTCGTGACGCACCCGCCGGCGCAGCGCGCGTCCCAGCCGCACCGGCGCGATCGCGGCGATCTCCTCGAGGCCGGGACTCAGGTGCTCGCGGATCTCGACGATGTCGTCCGGCCCGGCCATCGCTTCGGCACGCACCCGTTCGAAGCGCTCGCGCCGCGTCTTCAGGTCGGCGACGCGGATCACGTCCTCGTAGCTCATCCACAGCGCCAGCTGGCGCGCGGCTTCTTCGAGCGCCTTCGGATCGGCGCCCGCCAGCGTGCGCAGCGAGTCGACGCGCTGGCGGTAGCGCTGGGCATAGGCGGCATCCTGGAAGTCGCGCATCCGCTCCTCGCCGCGCGCGACGATGTCGGCCAGCGCGGGCGGCATCGTCGGCGTATGCGGTTGCTGCCGTCCCCGCTGGGGTGCCGGCCGCGCGCACCGTCTGGTAGGCATCGGCATACCCGGCCAGGCTGGCCTCGACGCCGAGCCCGCCGGCGCGGATCACCGCCTCGTCGATCTCGCGCGACCAGGGCAGCTTGCCGCTGCCGGCCAGTGCGCCATACAGCACCGCACTGATGACGGTGCGGTTGCGCTGCGCGATCGCCTGCAGGTCGAGCGCCAGGCAGCGCTGCGCTGCCGACGCGGCAGTGGCGAGCAGGCGTTCGTCGTCGAAACGGCCGTCGCCCATCGCCACCTTCTCATGGGTCGTCAGCACGCGATGGCGAGCGATCACGAGCAGGGTGCGCTGCGAATCGACGAAGCCGCGCTCGATCATGCGCACGCCTTCGAGCAGTTCGCTCGCCAGCACGACGTCGACCCGACCCGGCACCGGCATCAGCGCAAACACCGGCAGCCGGCCGGCGGGCGCCGGTGCACCCAGGAATTCGATGTAGTAGCTGGTCGCGCCGGTGCGCTGCGCGACGCCCGGCACCGACGTCGCCTGCACCGGCAGCCCGGCACGCTGCGCCGCAGCGACGATCCATTCGGCCAGCACGCCGCCGCCTTCACCGCCGAGCGCGGCAATCAGGATGCTGGTGTTGTTCAGGTTGGTCATGGACGGGATCAGGCCGGTTGGAGCATCGAGATCACCGAGCGGCGCAGCCGATCGCGCAACCGCTCCCAGCGGCCGGGATTGACGACCACGTCGGCGCGCCAGAACGACGGGCAGAGCGCAGCCGCCTGCGCCACCTCGCCGCACAGGCCGCAGCCGACGCAACCGGCTTCGACCGTGGCGACCGGATCGCGCTTGAGCGGATCGCGCGAGGGTTTGACCGAGAGCGTCGGGCAGCCGGAAAGCCGGATGCACGAGTGGTCGCCGGTGCAGGTCTCGTCGTCGACGCCGTACTTGGTGCGCACCACGCGCCTGCCGGCCTTGAGCGCCTTGGCGCGCAGCGGCTTCAGGCGGCGCTGGCGCTCGAGCTGGCATTCACCTTCGGCGATGATCACCTTCAGGCCCCGCTGCGGGGTGGTGAATGCCTCGCGCAGCGTATCGCGCACCTGCGACACCTGGTAGTTGTGGACCGTCTTCAGCCATTTGACACCGAGCCCCTTGAGGGTGTTCTCGATCGTGATCTCGCTGCCGGTCGCGCTGCTGCCCTCGGCCACATGGCGCACCTGCGCGTCGGGGGTCGAGACCACATCCTGCGTGCCGGTGGCCGAGGTGTAGCCGTTCTTCATGATCACCAGCACGCCGTCGCCGCCATTGAGCAGCGTCGACGACACGCCCGACAGCAGGCCGTTGTGCCAGAAACCGCCGTCGCCCATGATTGCCACCGGCCGGCGCTGCTGGAAGCTGCGCACGCCGGCGCCGCTCGCCAGGCTCATGCCGTAGCCGAGGATCGAATTGCCGAACGAGAACGGCTCGAAGGTGGCAAGCGAATGACAACCGATGTCGGTGCTGATGTGCATCGGCCCGATCTCGCGCTGCACCAGCTTGAGCGCGGCGAAGACCGGCCGCTCGGGGCAGCCGGTGCAGAAGTTCGGCGGCCGGGCCGGCAGCGGCGCGCCCAGTCGCTCGGCAGCGTCGACGCGGGTGCGGCGCACGCCCTCGATCAGCTCACGCGCCGCGCCGAGCGGGAGCGCCGCATCGCCGTCGGCCTCGAGCCAGCGCAGCAGGCCGCCGAGCATCACCTCGGCCGTGTACTCGCCCGCCATCGGCAGCATGTCCTTGCCGCGCAGCGGGGTCTGGATGTCGCCCCGGCGCAAGGTCGCGGCAATCTCCTGCTCGATGAAATCGGGCTGCCCCTCCTCGACCACCAGCACACTCGACTTGCCAGCGCAGAATCCGGTGAGCTGCGCCGGAACCAGCGGATAGACGACATTGAGCACCAGGATCGGAATCTGGCTGGTGCCGAATTCGTCGGCCAGCCCGAACTGCTGCAGGGCCCGGATCAGGGTGTTGTACAAGCCGCCCTGGACGATGATGCCGAGCTCGCTGCGCGCACCGTCGAACAGCTCGTTCAGGCCCGATTCGACGATGAAGCGGCGCGCCGCCGGCATGCGCACCTCGACCTTCTTCTTCTCGTGCCCGAAGGTGACCGGCGGATGCGACAGCCGCTCGTAACTGAACCCGGCCGGCTCGGCCAGCAACCGGTTCGTCCCGATGACGGGCGCACGGTTGTCCTTGGCGACGAAGCTGCCGCGCACATGGCAGGCACGGATGCGCAGCTCGAGCATGACCGGCGTGTTGGACGCCTCCGACAGCTCGAATGCCTGTTCGACGCAGCGCACGATCGTCGGCAGATTGGGACGCGGGTCGAGCAGCCACATCGACGACTTGAGCGCAAAGGCATGGCTGCGCTCCTGGATCACGCTGGCACCCTCGCCGTAGTCCTCTCCGACGATGATCAGAGCCCCGCCGAGCACGCCCGGCGATGCCAGGTTGGACAGCGCATCGGAGGCGACATTGGTGCCGACGATCGACTTCCAGGTCACCGCGCCGCGCACCGGGTACATGATCGACGCACCGAGCATCGCGGCCGCCGAGGCCTCGTTGGTGCAGGCCTCGACGTGCACGCCCAGAGCGGCCATGTCGTCGCGCGCCTGCACCATCACGTCGAGCAGGTGCGAGACCGGGGCACCCTGGTAGCCCCCGATGTAGCTGACACCCGACTGCAGCAGCGCCTTCGTCACCGCCAGGATGCCTTCACCGTGGAAGGTCTCGCCCTGGCCCAGGCGCAGCAGGCGGATTTCCTCGTGGAACGAACGCTCCATGTCGTCTCCTCATTGTTTGGCGAAGATCGTAGAAGTCGCGCCTTCATTCGTCCAATGGATTGTCAAAATGTGGGACATTCACGTTCTGGATGAGCAAGCCGTTTCGCCAACTCGATCTGAATCTGCTGCGACTGCTCGTTGCACTGCAGCGCACCCGTTCGGTGACGCGCGCCGGCGCCGAGCTCGCGCTCAGTCAGCCGGCGGCGAGCAACGCGCTGGCGCGCCTGCGCGCGCATTTCGACGATCCGCTGTTCGTGCGCTCGCCGGGCGGGCTGGTTGGCACGCCGCTGGCGGAGCAACTGACGCAGGCAGCCGAGCGCCACCTCGATGCGCTGGAACGCGACATCGCCGAGCCGGCACGCTTCGACCCGCCATCGAGCACGCGCAGCTGGCGGCTGTCGCTGTCCGATCTCGGCGAGATGGTGTTCCTGCCGGCGATCACCGAGGCGGTGCTCGAGGCGGCACCGCACACCCGCATCGTCAATGCCGCCGTCTCGATGCTGCAGCTCGGCGAGGCGCTGGCGCAACGTGATGTCGACCTGGCGATCGGCATCCTGGATACCGATCAGCGCGGCTTGCGCAGCCAGCCGTTGTTCAGCGAGACCTATGTCGCCTTGAGCGACCCGGGCCGCATCGCACCGCTGCGCACGGCGCAACAGCTGGCCGGCATCGGATTCCTGGTCGCGGCGCCGACGGCGACCTTCCATGGTGGCGTCGAGGCCTCGCTGCGCCGCGCCGGCCTCGGCGACCAGATCGTGATGCGCACCCGCAACTTCGCGGCCATGCCCGACCTGGTGCGCTCCGCCCCGCTGGTCGGCATGGTGCCGGCTTCCTGGGCGGCCGACATCGCACGCCAACCCGACCTGGTGAGCTGGCCGCTGCCGGTGCCGCTGCCCGACTACGAGGTCCGGCTGGTCTGGCACCAGGCGACCGAAGGCGATGCGGCAGTCGACTGGTTGCGCGGCATCGTGCGCCGGCTGTTCCGACGCGACCCGGGACAGGCCCCGCGCGAGCGCCTGCGCAACCGCTCATCGAGCCGCTGACCCCATCACGGCAACGCCGCCTCGCGCGCGAGGCGCTCGGCCACGGCGTCGCCGACGAATCGCATGAAGACGCGCACGCGCGCAGTGTGGCGCAGGTCGGGGTGGGTGACCATCCACACCGGCAGCGTCAGCTCGGGTATCGGATCCGACACCTGGACCAGTTGCGGGTGCTTGGCGTGCATGAAGGTCGGCAGGATGCCCACGCCGATGCCGGTGTGCAGCATCGCGGCCTTGGCGTTGAAGATGTCGACGCGCACCCGCACATCGGCCTGGGTGAGCCGCTGGTGCATCCAGACGTCGTAGACGCGGCTGGCCGCGCCACGCTCGAAGGCGACCCACGGCGCCTCGCGCGTGAGTCGCTCGATCGGGGTGCGCTGCTGCGGCAGCCCCGGCGCCCCTCGCAGCGCATACACCGCGCACTCGGTCAGGCCGAGCTGGCGTCCGACCAGGTGGTCGGCCACATGCGGCGACAGCCGCAGCGCCACATCGGCTTCACGCCGCCCCCACCGCACCTCGTCGTCGAGGTGCCGGCTCGCCAGGTCGATCAGGAAGGCGTTCTCGATCACCTCGACCTCGATCTTCGGGTAGGCGCGGGAAAAGTCCGCCAGCGGCTGCGGCAGCAGGTGCTCCATCACCGCGAAGGCGGTGGTCACGCGCAGCGGGCCGGTCAGTTCGCGATCGGCGCCCAGGACCTGGCGCTCGATCTCGTCGGCGCGCAAGGCCATGTGGCGCGCCTGCTCGAGCAGCAGGCGGCCGGTGTCGGTCGGCAGGTAGCCGTTGCGCTGGCGTTCGAACAGGCGCGTTCCGAGCGACTGCTCGAGTGCGTCCAGACGGCGCAGCACGGTGGTGTGGTTGACGCCCAGCGCCCGCGCCGCACCGGCCAGGCTGCCGGCCTCGCCGATGGCGAGTACATGGCGGAAGGAGTCCCAGTCGAGCGACATCTTTGCATTTTTGCAGATCCGGACTGCAGTTCACCCAGTTGCCGTGCATGGTCGAACAATCCACAGTCGGGTTTCCCCCAGGCTGCGCACGTCGCGTCGGCCGACTTGAAAGGGAGTATTCGAATGAGCACCCTGATTTCCGCTGATGAGCTCGGCCTGCGCAGGCCCGACCCTGCCCCGGTGCGCCAACTGCGCCGCAAGACGCTGCCGGCAAGCCAGGCCGCGGCGCTGCCGCTGCTCGAGCGCCTCGCTGCCTGGTTCGAGCGCCAGCCGACGCACCGCCGCGTCGGCAGCCACACCCTGATCGGCCTGGCGCATCACTGACCCCTGACGGCCGACGGCGGCCGGGCAGTGCGCCCGGTGCCGGCAGGACAATTGCGCGAGCGGTTACGCTTGCGGGCGATGAATGCCGCCCTCCACCGCCTGATCCTGCTGCCATTCGTCGCCCTGGTGTTGCTGGCCGGCTGTGCCGTCGAGTCCGAGGCGCTGCGACCGCAACCCTCGGCCAGCGAGGTGCGGCGCCAGCTGACCGAGCTGATCCCGGCCGACACGCGTGACCGCAGCGGCTGGGCGGCCGATATCGCCGCCGCCCTGCTGGTGCTGCGCATCGAGCCGACGCCGAGCAACCTGTGCTCGGTGCTGGCCGTCATCGAGCAGGAGTCGACCTACCGGGTCGACCCGCCGGTGCCCGGGCTGGGCCGGATCGCACGCGCCGAGATCGACCGCCGCGCCGAGCGCGCCGGCATTCCTGTCCTTGCTCGTCAGCGCCGCCCTGCGGCTGGACTCGCCGAACGGGCGCAGCTACGGCGAGCGCATCGACGCCGCGCGCACCGAAAAGGAGCTGAACGACGCGTTCCAGGATTTCATCGGCATGGTGCCGCTCGGGCAGCGCCTGTTCGGCAGCTACAACCCGGTGCGCACCGGCGGCCCGATGCAGGTCGGCATCGCCTTCGCCGAGCAGCATGCGCAGGCCAGACCCTATCCGTACCCGATCGAGCGCAGCCTGCGCGACGAAGTCTTCACGCGCCGGGGCGGCCTGTACTTCGGGATCGCCCACCTGCTCGACTACCGCACCGGCTACGACCGACCGATCTACCGCTTTGCCGATTTCAACGCCGGCCGCTGGGCCAGCCGCAACGCCGCATTCCAGGCTGCGGTCAGCGCGGCATCGGGGATTCCGCTCGAACTCGACGGCGACCTGATCCGCATCGACGGCGATCCGGACCGGCCGGGTGCGACCGAACTGGCGGTGCGCACGATCGCACGCCGTCTGGACGCCAGCGAAGGCGCGATCCGGCGCACGCTCGAACAGGGCGACCAGCCCGACTTCGAGCGCCAGCCGCTGGTGCAGCGGGTCTATGCGCTGGCCGAACAGGTCGAGAAACGCCCGTTGCCGCGGGCGCGGATTCCCAGGATCAACCTGCGACAGTCCCAAGATCACCCGCCAGCTGACGACCGAATGGTTCGCGCGGCGCGTCGACGAGCGCCACCAGCGCTGCCTGGCGCGCGCCGGCTGATCCGCCCGCGACACGCACCGGGCAGCCAGCCGGATCGGGTCGATCGTCCGGCTTCCGTGCGCTCGTGTCGCCCGACAATCGGCACCGCCCTCCGTCTCCAGCCTCCTGTCCCGCCATGTCAGCCACCGGCCCCGTCGCCCTCTCCGGCGTGAACCTGCTCGACCTGCTGGTCGACGCCGTCTGCGTGGTCGACGCGGGCGGGCGCTTCCTGTATGTCAACGCGGCAGCGCAACAGATCTTCGGCTATTCGCCGCAGGAGCTGATCGGCCGCCAGATGCTCGAGCTGGTGCACCCTGCGGACCGGCAGCGAACGCTGGCCGCGGTCGACGAGATCGTCGCCGACCGGCACAAGCCCGGCTTCGAGAACCGCTATGTGCGCAAGGACGGCAGCATCGCGCACATCATGTGGACGGCGCGCTGGTCGGCGGCGGACCAGGTGCGGGTCGCCGTGGCGCGCGATGTCAGCGAGCGCCGGCAGGCCGAGTCGATGAAGGCCGCGCTGCATGCGGTCGCCGAGGCCGCCTACGGTGCGCCCGACCTGCCAGCGCTGTTCGAGCAGGTGCATCGCATCATCGCCGAGCTGCTGCCGGCCGGCGGGTGCGCGGTCGCGCTGCACGATCGCGCCACCGGTCGGCTCAGCTTTCCGTTCCGCGTCGGGGCATCGGACGCGCCGCCCGGAAGCGCGCCGCTCGGTGAATGTCCGCCATGGGACGCGGTGATCGGCGGCGCGACTGCGCTGCTGGTCCCGCGCGGCATGGCGGGGACAGGGTCGGGCGGCGAGTGGCTCGGCGTCCCGCTGACGACACTGAGCGGTGTCATCGGGGTGCTGGCTGTCAGCCATGTGGGCGATGCCCCGCCTTATGCGCAGGCCGACATCGAACTGCTCGACTTCGTCTCGAACCAGCTGGCGGCTGCGATCGAACGCAAGCAGACCGAGATCCGGCTGCTGCACATCGCGAGTCACGATCCGCTCACCGACCTGCCCAATCGCAGCCTGGTCGCCGACCGGCTGGCCCAGGCACTGGCGCGTGCGCGGCGCGATCAGTCCGGCTTGTCGCTGCTGTACCTGGACATCGACCGATTCAAGCCGATCAACGACGGGCATGGCCATGGGGTCGGCGACGAGCTGCTGCTGCAGGTGGCCGGGCGACTGCGCCACTGCGTGCGCGAGACCGACACCGTCGGCCGCATGGCCGGCGACGAATTCGTGGTGCTGCTGAGCGCAGTGCAGTCGCCGGCCGATGCCGAGCGGGTCGCCGAACAGATCCGGACCGTGCTTGCCGAGCCGTACCAGGTCGGGGTGCATCGGCTGTCGATCTCGTCCAGCATCGGCCTGGCCCACCACCGCGGTCCGAACGATGATGCGGACCAGCTGGTGCGGCGCGCCGACGCCGCGATGTACCGCGCCAAGCAAGGTGGCGGCAACCGTGTCTGCGGCGACGCCGCCGCGCTGCCGCCCGGGTCATCGACAACGCCGACACCGCCGACGGCGCGCCGGCGCCGGGCGCGCACGCTGCAGGGCATCGGCTGACGGCGCGCACCGCGCACGCACCGACTTCGCATCGGCGCTGCGGCATCCGCCGACTCCGGGGCCACTCCACCCCGGCGCTATGCTCGGTCATTCGATGGCGCGCGTGCGCACGGTCCGGATCGCATCGATCCGCAACCAGGAGAACAGCTCATGGCAGAACCTCACGACCCGATGGCGCCCGACGGCAAGGTCACGCCGATCAGTACCGACTACAAGATCGGCCAGGACAACATCGTTGCCAACCTCGGGCCGTTCGGCCTCGACATCCACAACCGGGTGTTTGCGATCTCGGCTCTGGCGGTGATCGGCTTCGTGCTGCTGACGCTGATGTTCCAGGCCGAGGCCGAGCCGCTGTTCAAGGCGACTGCGCGGCTGGCTGACGACCAACCTCGACTGGTTCTTCCTGAGCGCCGGCAACATCTTCGTGCATCGTCTGCATCGGCATCGCGGTCTCGCCGCTCGGCAAGGTGCGCCTCGGCGGCACGCTGGCCAAGCCCGACTACGGCTACCTCGGCTGGTTCTCGATGCTGTTCGCCGCCGGCATGGGCATCGGCCTGATGTTCTACGGCGTGTCCGAGCCGCTGTCGCACTTCGGCAGTTCGATGGGCGGCACGACGGTCGAAGCCGGCGTGCGCACCGACTGGGCGCCGCTCGGCGCAGCCGCCGGCGACGCCACGGCCGCGCAGCGCCTGGCAATGGCCGCGACCATCTTCCACTGGGGTCTGCATCCGTGGGCGATCTACGCCATCCTGGCGCTCGGCCTGGCGCTGTTCTCGTTCAACAAGGGCCTGCCGCTGACGATGCGCTCGGTCTTCTATCCGCTGCTCGGTGAGCGCATCTGGGGCTGGCCGGGTCATGTGATCGACATCCTGGCGGTGCTGGCGACGATGTTCGGCCTGGCGACCTCGCTCGGCCTCGGCGCGGCGCAGGCGGCGGCCGGGCTGAACTACCTGTTCGGCATCGCCGCTCGGCAACACGACGCAGATCCTGCTGGTCATCGGCATCACCGCGATCGCGCTGACCTCGGTGCTGGCCGGACTCGACGCCGGCGTCAAGCGGCTGTCCGAGATCAACATGGTGCTGGCGGTGCTGCTGCTGGTGTTCGTGATCGCGGTCGGACCGACGCTCGCGCTGCTGACCGGCTTCTTCGGCAACCTGGGCGCCTACGTCGAGTACCTGCCGGCGCTGGCCAATCCGTTCGGCCGCGAGGATGCCAACTTCTCGCAGGGCTGGACCGCCTTCTACTGGGCCTGGTGGATCTCCTGGTCGCCGTTCGTCGGCATGTTCATCGCGCGCGTCTCGCGCGGCCGCACGCGTGCGCGAATTCATCATCTCGGTGCTGATCGTCCCGTCGCTGGCCTGCGTGCTGTGGATGACGGTGTTCGGCGGCACCGCGATCTCGCAGGTCGTCAACGACGGCTACCAGGCGGTGGTCGAGGCCGACCTGCCGCTGCAGATCTTCCGCATGCTCGAGCCGCTGCCGCTGGCGCAGATCACCTCGCTTCCTGGCGATCGTGCTGGTGGTGGTGTTCTTCGTCACCTCGTCGGATTCGGGCTCGCTGGTGATCGACGTCATCGCCGCCGGCGGCAAGATCGATGCGCCGACGCCGCAGCGCGTCTTCTGGTGCGTCTTCGAAGGGCTGGTGGCGATCGCGCTGATCCTCGGCGGCGGGCTGGTCGCGCTGCAGGCGATGGCGGTGTCGACCGGCTTTCCGTTCACCGATCGTGCTGCTGGTGGCGACCGTCGCGGTGATCAAGGGGCTGATGTCCGAGCCGCGCGGCCATCGCTGACGCGCGGACCGGCGACCGCATGCAGGACGAGCAGCTCGAGATCCTCGAGTTCCTGCGCCGCTTTCCGCCGTTCGACGAGCTGCCCGAGGAGGTCGCTGCAACGCGTCGCCCAGTCGGTCGACGTGCGCTACTACAAGGCCGGCACGCAGATCGTCGAGTTCGGCCAGGAGGCGCAGTACTGGCACGTCGTGCGCAGCGGCGCGGTCGAGGTGTTCCGCCGCGACGGCAGCCTGTACAACCGGCTGACCGAAGGCGGCTACTTCGGCGAGGCCGGCCTGCTGCAGCGCAAGCGCGTGCGCTTTCCGGTGCGCGCGCTCGAGGACACGCTGCTGTACCTGATCCCGGAGCGGTCTTCAGCGAGCTGTTCGAGACACAACGAGCACTTCGCCGACATCGTGGCGACCGACGACAGCGCGCGGCTGCGCCAGGTGGTGTCGCGGCGCGAGGAATCGAACCAGCTGCTGTCGGCGACGATCGACACGCCTGCTCGGCCGCGAGCTGGTCACGCTCGGCCGCTGCGCCAGCGCGCTCGACGCGGCGCGGCGGATGACCGAGGCCAAGGTCTCGTCGCTGCTGATCGTCGATCCGTCGCCACAGGACGCGGGCGATCACGCCGAGCCGGCCGACCGGACGACGGCGATCGCGACGGCGTCGCCGTCGGCATCGTCACCGACCGCGACATCCGCAACCGGCTGGTCGCGCAGGGGCTCGGCTACGACACGCCGGTGCGCGACATCATGTCGTCGCGACCTGGTCACGATCGAGCACAACCAGCTGGTCTTCGAGGCGATGCTGCAGATGCTGCGCCACAACGTGCACCACCTGCCGGTGCTGCGCAAGCGGCGAGCCGATCGGCGTGATCGCGCTGTCGGACGTGATCCGCTACGAGTCGCGCAACAGCCTGTTCGTCGTCAGCAGCATCTTCCGCCAGCACAGCGTCGACGAGCTCGCGGCGCTGACCGGCGACGTGCGCGCGAGCTTCATGCGCATGGTCAGCCGAGGATGCCAGCTCGCGCATGGTCGGCAGCTCGATGGCGGTGATCGGCCGCAGCTTCAAGCAGCGGCTGCTCGAACTGGCCGAAGCCGAGTTCGGTCCGCCGCCGGTGCCCTACTGCTACCTGGCGCTCGGCTCGATGGCGCGCCACGAGCAGCTGATCGTGACCGACCAGGACAATGCGATGGTGCTCGACAACCGCTTCGATCCGGCGCGCCACGACGACTGGTTCGCGCAGGCTGGCGGCCTTCGTCAGCGACGGGCTGGCGCGCTGCGGCTACAGCTACTGCAGCGGCGGCGTGATGGCGACCAATCCGCGCTGGCGCCAGCCGCTGCGCGTCTGGGAGCAGTACTTCACGCCGCTGGATCGAGCAGCCGAGCGCCGCCTCGCTGCTCGACAGCAACATCTTCTTCGACCTCGACGGCGTGCGCGGGCCGCATCGAATGGGCCGAACGGCTGCGCGCGCTGATCGCGCGCAAGGCCAGGGCCAATCCGCGCTTCCTGGCCTCGATGGCGCGCAATGCGCTGCTGCGCACGCCGCCGATCGGCTTCTTCAAGGACTTCGTCGTCGAGGCCGACGGCCGGCACAGCCAGGCGATCAACCTCAAGCGCCGCGGCACCGCGCCGATGACCGACCTGATCCGCGTCCATGCGCTGTCGGTCGGATCGCAGCGCGCTGAACTCGTTCGAGCGGCTGAAGGACGTGATCGCCGCCAGCATCCTGCCGCCCGGGCGCGGCCAGGACCTGCACGACACGCTCGAGTTCATCTCGACGGTGCGCATCCGCAACCAGGCCGACGACCTGGCTGCCGGTCTCGAGCCGGGCAACAGCATCGAGCCCGACAAGCTGTCGGCCTTCGAGCGCAAGAGCCTGCGCGACGCCTTCCTGATCCTGGCCGACGCGCAGTCGCTATCTCAAGTTCCGCTACCAGGCCGGGCGCGTGGCTGACGACCGGCCAGCGCATGCTGCACGCCGGCCTGCTGAAGCAGCCCGGCGCCGACCGCCCGAGCCGCGCCGGCGGCACGGCGCCGCGCCCGACTGGCCGCGCCGCATGGCCGAGCTGGCCGCAGCGCGCACGCGATCCGCGGCTGCGCCGCTACTACGCAGGCCGGCTGCGTCGGCGGCCGCGACGCCGCTGTCGGCGACGCCGCTGGTCGCGCTCGACGTCGAGACCACCGGCCTCGATCCGGCGCAGCGACGGCATCGTCAGCATCGGCCTGGTGCCGATGGAGCCGACGCTGATCCTGCGCCAGCCGGTCGCGCCACTGGATCGTCAAGCCGCGGGTGCCGCTCGGCGCCGAATCGGTGACGATCCACCAGATCACCGACTGCGCAGGTGCGCCAGGCGCCCGATCTGCTCGAGATCCTGGGCGAGCTGCTGGAGGCGATCGCCGGGCGGGTGCTGGTGGTGCACTGCCGCGCCATCGAGCGCCAGTTCCTCGACCAGGCGCTGCGCCGGCGCATCGGCGAGGGGATCGAGTTTCCGGTCGTCGACACGATGGAGCTCGAGGCGCGGCGTGCACCGCGGCGCCGCGCCCGGGCTGCTCGACCGGCTGCGCGGCCGGCGGCCGGCGCAGCCGTCGATCCGGCTGGCCGACAGCCGGCGCCGCTACGGTCTGCCGCGCTACCGGCCGCACCATGCGACGACCGATGCCCTGGCGTCGGCCGAACTGCTGCAGGCCCAGATCGCGCACCGCTACCATCCCGACACCGCCGATCGGCGAGGTCTGGAGCTGAAGGAGGCGACACGATGGACCGCCGCTGCGACGCATCGAAGCCGGCGACCTCGAGGTCGCCTACCGTGGACAGCGGCGATCCCGCACGCGGCGCCGGTGCTGCTGATGCACGGCTTTCCCTATTCGGTCGACGGCTATGCGCGAGGTCGCGCCGCGCCTGGTCGATGCCGGCCACCGGGTGATCGTGCCGTACCTGCGCGGCTTCGGCCCGACCCGCTTCCGTGCCGCGGCTACGCTGCGCTCGGGCCAGCAGGCCGCGCTCGGCCACGACCTGCTGGCACTGCTCGATGCGCTGCAGATCGAGCGCGCGCTGCTCGCCGGCTACGACTGGGGCGGACGTGCCGCCTGCATCGTCGTCCGCGCTGTGGCCGCAGCGCGTGGCCGGGCTGGTCTCGGTCAACGGCTACAACGTACAGGACATCGCCGCCGCAGCGCGCCCGGCGCCACCGCAGATCGAGCACCGCCTCTGGTACCAGTACTACTTCCACGGCGAGCGCGGGCGCGCCGGCCTGGAGCAGCACCGGCACGCGCTGTGCCGGCTGCTGTGGCAGCTGTGGTCGCCTGGCTGGTCGTTCGACGATGCGACCTTCGCGCGCAGCGCCGCCGCCTTCGACAACCCCGACTTCGTCGAGGTCGTGATCCATTCGTACCGGCATCGATTCGCGCTGGTCGAAGGCGATCCGCGCTACGAGCCGACCGAGCGGCGCGCTGGCGGCGCAGCCTGCGATCACGGTGCCGACGATCACCATCGACGGCGCCGACGACGGCGTCATGCCGCCCGTGGGCAGTGCCGGCCATCGACACCGCTTCACCGGCGCCGCACGAGCACCGCCTGCTGGCCGGCGTCGGACACAATCCGCCGCAGGAAGCGCCTGCCGCCTTCGCCCAGGCCGTGCTCGACGTGCAGGCGCTGCGCTGAGGCGAACACGCCGGCCGCCGGCGTGGCCGGTCGCTGCTATTGCTTGAGCAGCCGGTCGCGCGCGGCGCTCGTGATCGCCGCGATGCACGGATGGGTGATGCGGCGCTCGACCGTGATGGCGTAGAACTCCTCGACCAGTTCGTCGGTGCGCCCGATCATCCGCACGCCGTACTGGGCGGCGGTCTCGGCCTCGAGCACGGTCGGCGCCATGAAGACGCCGCGCCCTTCACCGCCGAAGGCCTTCATCAGCGCGGCATCGTCGAACTCGCCGATGGCATGCGGCCGCAGCCGGTGCGCGGCAAGCCAGAAATCGAAGCGCCGGCGCATCGCCGAAGTCGACCCCTGCAGCAGCATCGGCGCGCCATCGAGGCAGCGCGGAAACTCGCCCTTCAGGCGCGCGCTGCAGCGCCGGGCGTGGCGAAGAAGCTCATGGCAGTCGATCCGAGCGCATGGTTGAACGCCTTCACGCTGACCTGGCGGCCGATCGGTTCGTCGGCGAGCACCAGGTCGAGGCGATGCACCGCCAGCTGCCCGAGCAGGTCGGCGAACTTGCCCTCGTGGCAGATCAGGTGGACCGGATCGCTCATCGCGAGCGCCGGCTCGAGCAGCCGGTAGGCGACCGCCTTCGGCACCGAATCGGCGATGCCGACCCGGAAGTCGAGCGCCGTGGCGGCATCGCCGCCCTTGCCGATCAGCGCCTCGAGCTCGCCCGCCAGCGCGAAGATCTGATCCGCATAGCCGAGCGCGAGCCGTCCCTCGTCGGTCAGCTCGATGCCGCGTCCGAGCTTGCGGAACAGCGCGCAGCCGAGCCGCTCCTCGAGCAGCTTGATCTGGCCCGACAGCGTCTGCGGCGAGATGTGCAACTGCTCGCCGGCGCGCACGATGCCGCCCGCCTTGGCAGCAGCCCAGAAATAGTGCAGGTGCTTGAAGTTCATCGCCGGCGCGTTGATTGCTCCGATTTTCTCGAAGGGACGATCCTGTAAACGGCGACTTTACGTGAAGCATCAGCCGCACTAGAGTGCGCCGTCCCGACTCTGCCGCCCTGCGCGTCCACAAAATGGAATTCCTGCTCGATCCGAACATCTGGATCGCCTTCCTCATGCTGACCGCGCTCGAAATCGTGCTCGGCATCGACAACATCATCTTCATCTCGATCCTGGTCGGCCGACTGCCGGCCGAGCAGCGCGACCTGGCGCGCCGGCTCGGCCTCGGCTTCGCGATGCTGACGCGGCTGCTGCTGCTGGCCTCGCTGAGCTGGGTGATGGGCCTGACGGCCGATCTGTTCACCGTCTTCAACCAGGGCATCAGCGGGCGCGACCTGGTGCTGCTGCTCGGCGGCATCTTCCTGCTCTACAAGGCTTCGCACGAGATCTTCATCGAGGTCGAAGCGCGCGACCAGCATGCGCCGGAAGCGACGCCGGGCGTCTCGGCCGCTGCCGGACGCGGCGCGCTGTTCTGGGGCATCATCGGCCAGATCGCCATCCTCGACATCGTCTTCTCGCTCGACTCGGTGATCACCGCCGTCGGCATGGTCGACCAGATCGGCGTCATGATCGCCGCCGTCATCATGGCGGTCGGTGGTGATGCTGTTCGCTGCCAAGCCGATCGGCGACTTCGTCGACCGCCATCCGTCGGTCAAGGTGCTCGCCCTGGCCTTCCTGGTGATGGTGGGCATGGCGCTGACCGCCGAAGCCTTCGACGTCCATGTGCCGAAGGGCTACATCTATGCCGCGATGGCGTTCTCGCTGGCGGTCGAGGCGCTGAACATCCGCTCCCGCGCCAAGCGCATCGCCGCCAGCGCGCGATCGGCCTGAACGGCGCGCATCCCGGGGGCCCACGCTCCCGGGAGTGCATCCCCCGCGGCGGCGTACACTGCGATTTGTTCGAAGTCACGTTTCGCAGTCAATCGCATTTACTCGAAACATCCGGGCCGCTAGAATGGCCCGATCCGGATCCCGGCATCGTCGATGCACGGTCGCCGGATCGACCCTGGTTCGACCCACCTTCAAGGAATCCGCATGAACCTCCAACAAGTCGGTCAAGACGGCTTCAGCACCGGCTACGGCCTGTCCACCTCCGAGCGCAACCGGGTGTTGCGCAACACCTACTGGCTGCTCGCCCTGTCGATGGTGCCGACGGTGCTCGGCGCCTGGATCGGCGTCAGCACCGGCCTGGCCGCTGCCATGTCACCCGGCATCGGTCTGGTGGTCTTTCTGGGCGGCGCTTTCGCCTTCATGTTCGCGATCGAGAAGACCAAGAATTCGGCCGCCGGCGTTCCGGTGCTGCTCGGCTTCACCTTCTTCATGGGGCTGATGATGGCGCGGCTGGTCGGCAGCGTGCTCGGCCTGTCGAACGGCGCCAGCCTGATCATGATGGCCTTCGCCGGCACCGGCACGATCTTCCTCGGCATGGCGACGCTGTCGTCGATCATCAAGCGCGACCTGAGCTCGATGGGCAAATTCCTGTTCATCGGCATGATCATGCTGCTGATCGCCGGCATCGCGAACTTCTTCATCCAGTCGAGCGCGCTGACGATCACCCTGGCGGTGGTTGCCATCGGCATCTTCTCGGCCTTCATCCTGCATGACCTCAAGCGCATCAAGGATGGCCACGAGACCAACTACATCACCGCCACCCTGGGCGTCTACCTGAGCCTGTACAACGTGTTCCAGTCGCTGCTGATGCTGCTGGGCATCATGGGCGGTCGCGACGAGTGAGTCGCCTGCGGCGCCGCGCGCCTTGCGCGGTGCCGCGTCCCGGCCGGCACGCTAAACGGCGATGTCGAGCTCCGGATAGTGGCGGAAGATGCCGCTCTGGTTGAATTCGATGCGCCGCTGGCTGCGCAGATAGGCTTTCAGCCGCGGCAGGTTGGCGACCCGGTCGTGCAGGTCCAGCACCGCGGGCGTGCGCGCCAGCGCCGGCATGCTGGCCTCTGGAAAAGCGTGACGCAATCCGGCCACCAGCTGGAACAACGACAGGTCGGCATAGCTCAGGCGATTGCCGACCAGGTGCCGCGAGCCGGCCGGGTTGCGCGTGATCACCGCCTCCAACCAGTCGAGGAATTTCGGGATGCGCCGGGTGCAGAACTCGCGTGCGCGGCGCAGCGCCTCCGGCTTCTGCTCCTCGTAATGGAGCCCGGCACCGACCGGGTGGTGCACATCGTGCGCCTCGTCGACCGCGTCGGCGATCGTCAACTGGATCTGGTGGGTCCAGATCCGCGAGCGCTCGCTGCGCCCGACCAGCTTCAGTGCCGGCCCCAGGTGGAGCAGGATCGCGGCCGTCTGCGCGATCACCAGTTCGCCGTCCTTCAGGATCGGCGGCGCAAACGGCGGTGTGGTGAGGGTCGGGTCGTCGAGCAGCCGCTGCATCGCCGGCATCCCGTGGCCGCGCTCCGGTGCGCCACGCGCCACATCGACATAGGGAGCGCCCGCCGCCTCCAGCGCCAGCCGGACAAATTCGCCGCGACCCTGGACGGTCGGCCAATAGTGAAGTTCGTAAGCCATGCGGCCAGCATAGCCGGACCTGCCTACCAGCTCGGTACCGAGAACCGGTAGCTCAGTCCGAGGGCGACATAGTCGGCACTGAATTTCTTGTCGTCCGAGCCGACCGAACGGGTGGTTCCGGCCAGACCATGGATCGCCAGCCGGTCGCTCAGCCCGTAGCTGAAGCCGACACCGGGCTTGACGATCGGGCCGTGCACATTGGCACCGACCAGCAGCTGGCCGAACAGCTGGGCCCGGCGCGCCGGGTCGAAGCGGCTCTGCACCCCCAGCCCGGCCAGCATCTCGCCGTACCCCGGGTAGCCGAGGTAGGCGTTGTAGGCGGCGCCGATCTGGACCGGCAGGTAGACATGGCTCCCCAGCAGCATGTCCATCTGCAGCGTCAGCAGCTCGACCCGGCTGCGCGCGATGCCCTGGTAGGTGACGTCGAATTCGGACTGGGCCAGCAGACTGAGGCGGTAGCCGCGATAGACCGCGTCGGACGCATCGGATCCGGGCGGGTCGCCGGCTGCGCCGAGGTGGTAGTGGAGCGCCGCTCCGAGGGTCGCGTTGCGCGACGAGCCGCGCGGCGCGAACAGGTAGCCGGCCGACAGCGAGATGCCCAGCTGGCGGTCGAACCGGTATTCGGCTGTGATCTTCGGGTGCACGAGCAGGCCCGGTCCGGTGTCGATCGTTTCCGGCTCGTAGCCGCCCGATCCGACGCCGAGCTGCGCCAGCAGATGGACCTGCGGTGACAGCCGCATCCGGTGGCCCAGGCCGCCGAGGACCTCGTTGTACAGCGGGCGTCCCTGAAAACCCACCCCGGCATGCAGGAACCAGTAGCTGTCGCGGGTCAGGTAGTGCGAGAACTGCAGGTCGATGTTGCGGATCGTGCCCTTGTTGGTGCCCTCGGGATCGATCTGCAGCAGGTTGTCGACCCCCAATGTCAGCACGCTCTCGCCCGAGGGCCGACGGCCTGACTCGGTCGGCGTCAGCCGGTCGCCGGCGCGTGCGTAGGAGCCGATGGCATAGGAGAACGGCAGCTGGACGAACAGGTTGAGCTGGGTGTGATCGATCAGCGAATCCTTGAACGTCATGCGCGCCAGGTGGGCGCCGGCAGTGAACGTCTCGAACTCGTAGCCGAGACCGGCGTAGCCCTTGACGAAGCCGCCCGAACCGGACAGCACCTTGCTGTGCTCGACACTGCGGCCGCCGCCACCGCCGCCCAGCGACAGGCCGGCCGAGGCGACGACATTGCCGAACAGCCTGCGCTGCACATGGGCCGTCAGGTCGACCGCCATGAAGCCACCATATTCGCCCTTGAACAGCGGCGCATGCACACCGAGCCCCAGATGGAGCCAGTCGTTGAAACGGTTCAGGAGGTGGACGCCGGCCAGGTCGAGCGACGGATTGCCCGGCACCGGGATGATCTGGTAGTCGAGCATGATCATCGCCTGCGACTCGGCGGGGGCGAAGCGCTGGCTGCGCTCGGTCGGTGCGGATCGGCCCGCATCGGCGTCGAGGCTGCGCACTGCCAGCGGCGATCCGCCTGCCGGGTCGGCACTGCAGAGTTCAGCCGCCAGCAGCAGTGCGGCGGCAATCGGGGCGGAAGATCGTCTCATCGAGCGCGGCGCTCCTGTGCGTGTTGGCGTGTCGCGCAGGCGGCCGGCGACGTCGTGCGCGGCATTGAACCGCAACACGACAGCTTTGGCCACCCGGTCTTGTCCGTAGCGGTTACCGTAGTCATCTTCTCCACCCGATGCGTGCGCCAGGATGTCCGAAGACCCGCTTGCCCGACTGCTCTCCTACCAGCTGGCCGCGCGCCACTGCCCGGGCGCGATCGCCCATGTCGAACGTGCCGGAACCGTTCTGGCCCGCCACGCGGTCGGCCGTGCCGGGCCGACCGACGCGGCGCCAGCGATGCACGCCGGCGTGCGCTTCAAGTTCGCTTCGCTGACCAAGCCGATCGTCTCGATGGCCGCGCTGATGCTGGTCGACGAAGGGCGAATCGAGCTCGACGCACCGGTCGCGAGCCACCTGCCGGCGCTGGCGGAGATGCGGTTGGCCGGCGGCGAGCGGCCGCAGCGCGCCCCGAGCGTGCGCGATCTGATGCGCCACACCGCCGGGCTGCCGTATCCGCAGGAGATTGCCGACCCGACGCTGCGCGCGGCCTGGACCGATGCCGATATCGGCGGCGCGATGAACCGGCTCGATCGGGACACGCTGCTCGGCCGGATCGCCGGCCTGCCGCTGGTTCACGAACCTGGCACGCGCTTCGGCTACGGCTATTCGACCGACGTGCTCGGCTGGGTGATCGAACAGGTCGAGCAGGTGCGGCTCGGCGAGGTGCTGCGCAAGCGCCTGTTCGAGCCCCTCGGCATGAACGCGACCAGCTTCGATCTGGACGGCGACGAGGTGGCGAGCGCCTGGCCGGACGATGCCGCATGGCACGCCACGATCCCGGCAATCGGCCGACGCCAGCCGGGCAGGCCGAGCGTCGACAGCGGTGGCGGCGGGCTGATCGGCACCCTCGACGATTACGCCGCGTTCGCGCGCCTGCTTGCTGCCGGCGGCGAAGCCGACGGACAGCGGCTGCTGAGTCGCGAGCGCTTCGAACAATTCGCCCGCAACCAGCTGCCAGCCGGCGTCGACGGACCGGCGGGCTTTACCGGACCGGGCTTCGGATTCGGACTCGGACTCGCGGTTCGCCACGACTGGGGACCTTCGGCGATGCCATGCGGTGCCGGCGAGATGACCTGGTCGGGCATCAGCGGCACCGCGCTCTTCGTGCAACCGCGCGACGGCTGGTTTGCGCTGCTGTTCAGTGCGAACATGGGTTCGCGCATGATGGCGCGGATGGAATTCCGCCGCGCGCTGGCGCGGTTCTAGCCTTCAGCTGGCGCCGAGGTAGAGCAGCGCGGCGTTGATCGCGAAGGCCGCCAGCAGGGCGATGCTGATCCAGCTGACGGTGCGCAGCACGCGCCCGTGGGGACGCAACACCAGGCCGACGATCACCAGCCCGGTCATCAGCGCAGCGGTGACCGCGGTCGCGGCATGGACCGGTTCGACATCGGTGAGCAGCGGGCCTCGGGTATGGAACAGGTCATCGATTGCAATGATCATGACATTGAACAGGTTGCTGCCGAGCAGGTTGCCGATCGCCATGTCGAGTGCGCCGATGCGCAGTGCTGCCAGCGTCACCGCCATCTCGGGCAGTGTCGTCGCGAGCGCCAGGAAGATGGTGCCGACGAAGCTGTGCGACAGGTGCAGCTCGATCGCGATCTGATCGGCGGCATGCGGCAGCCAGCTGCCCGCAAGCACGACCAGCACGGCGGAAAGTGCGAAGCGGCGCCACTGGATGCGCGACTGGAGCACGTCGGCCGGCGGCCTGACCTCGACCGCACCCACGCTTGCGAGCGCGAGGCGCATCGCCTCGCGTTCGTGGGCATGCACGCTGCGCAGCGCCAGCAGGTAGATGCCTAGCAGCAGCGGGCTGTACAGCCCCAGGTGCAGCAAGGCCGGTCCGCGCGCGCCGACGATCAGCGACAAGGCCACAAAACCGAGCATCACAACGCCGAATCCGGCCGACAGGAGCTGGGTCGCACCGGCCGCCCGGTACATCGGCTGGTGGCGCTGCAATGCGTCGACGATGACCAGGAAGGCAAGGTTGGCGACGCATGCGCCGAGCGCATTGCCGACTGCCAGATCGGGCTCGGCGACGAGCGTCACCGCGCTGATGCCGGAGGCGAGTTCGGGCAGCGAGGTGACGGTCGCCAGCAGTGCCAGCCCGACCCAGCCGCGGCTCCAGTGCTGCAGTTCGGCGAGCCGGTCGGCGCTGCGGCTGAGCGCAACGCCGGCCAACCCGATCAGCCCGGCACAGGCAGCAAACTGCAGGAGCAGCCACGCCAGGGTCATGGCCGTGCCGTCCGCATGCGCCGACGGATCAGCAGCTTGCGCAACTCCTCGACCCACAGCACGAGGCTGCCCAATGCGAGCAGCGGCAGCAGCGCCGACGGCGGCAGCGGCAGGGTGTGGAACAGCGAATTCATCAAGGGAAGGTAGAGCACCAGCCCCTGCAGCAGCACCGACAGCGCCAGCCCGCCGAGCAACCAGTGATTGCGCAGCAGTCCGAACCTGAGCGCCGAGGCACGTGCCGACTGGCAGTTGAGCACGTTGAACCACTGGCAGATCGCGAGCAGCGTGAAGGTCTCGGTCTGAAGCCGGGTCTGCTCGACGCCCTGTCCGGAACGCCAGGCAAACCAGCCGAAGCTGACGCCGGCGATCAGCGGCGTCATCAGTGCGACACGTCGCAGCAGCTCGGGCCCGAGCAGCCGGTCATCGCGCGAAACCGGCGGACGCCGCATCTCGTCGCCGTCGGGAGGGTCCATCACCAGGTTCACCGTCACCGTGCCTTCGGTGACGATGTTGATCCACAGGATCTGCACCGCAGCCAGCGGCAGCGAATAGCCGCCGATGAGCGCGAGCATCAGCACGACCACCTCGGCCAGCGAGGTCGCGAGCAGGTACAGGATGACCTTCTTCAGGTTGGCATAGACCACACGGCCCTGCTCGATCGCAGCGACGATGGTCGCGAAATTGTCGTCGGTGACGACGATGCGGGCTGCGCTCTTGGCCACCTCGGTGCCGGTGATGCCCATCGCAACGCCGACATCGGCACGCGCCAGCGCCGGCGCATCGTTGACGCCGTCGCCGGTCATCGCCACCACCTCACCGCGCGCCTGCAGCGCCTCGACGATGCGCAGCTTCTGCGCCGGCTGCACCCGGGCGAAGACCGCGACGCGTGACAGCCGGTCGTCGAGCTGGGCCGTATCGAGCCGCTCGAGCTCGATCCCATCGAGCGCCTCGGCGCCTGCATGGGCGATGCCGAGCTCGCGCGCGATCGCCAGACCGGTCAGCTTGTGGTCGCCGGTCACCATCACCGGCCGGATGCCGGCCGCCAGGCAGGCGGCGACGGCCGGCTTGACCGAGTCGCGCGGCGGGTCGATCTGACCGACCAGACCGAGCAGTCGTGCCCGCCCTTCCAGCACGCCGAAGCCACGTCCAGGATCGAGCGGATCGTCATCGACGATCGCGAATGCAAGCACGCGCAGGGCACGCGCCGCCAGCGCCTCGACCGCCTCGCGCAGGCGCTGCGCGAGCTCGGCATCCTCGACGCACAGCCGAAGCACCGCCTCGGGTGCGCCCTTGATCAGCACGGCGCGCGGGAGTCCGTCAAGGCGGTGGCGGGTCGCCATCAACTTGGCGTCGGCGTCGAACGGCAGCTCGGCATCGCGCGCCACCTGCCGGCGCAGTGCCGCACTGTCGACCCCCGCCTTGGCGGCCAGCACCAGAAGCGCCGCTTCGGTCGGGTCACCGAGCACCGACCAGTCGGCGCGCTCCTCCTCGGGCGCGAGCAATTCGGCGTCGTTGCACAGCACTGCCGCGCGCAGCAGGTCGCGCACGGCCGGCTCGGCGGGATCGGCCAGCTCGCGCTGCCCGCCGTCATCCCGCCACAGCTTGCCGAACGGGGCATAGCCGATGCCGTCGACCTCGATCGCGCCACTGCACGGCAACCACAGCTCGACCACCGTCATTTCGTTGCGCGTCAGCGTGCCGGTCTTGTCGGTGCAGATCACCGTCGTCGAGCCGAGCGTTTCGACCGCCGACAGGCGCCGGATCACCGCGCCGCGTTCGGCCATGCGCTGCATGCCGACCGCCAGCGCCACCGTCATCGCGACCGGCAGCCCTTCAGGGACCATCGACACCATCTGGCTGATCGCGACCATCAGCACGTCCGACATCGGCAGGCCGCGCCACAGGCCGAGCGCGACAACGGCGACGAACAGCCCGAGCGCGGCGATGACGAGGGCGCGACCGAAATGCCGCAGGCGCCGCTCGAGCGGTGTGGGCGGCTCGGCGGCCGACTGCGTGAGTCCGGCAATGTGGCCGACCTCGGTGTGCATGCCGATGGCGACCACGACCGCGGCGCCGCGGCCGGCGCTGACATGCGTGCCCGAATAGACCATGTCATGGCGGTCGGCGAGCGTGGTCTCCCGGGCCACTGCGCTGACCGACTTGGCGACCGGCACCGATTCGCCGGTCAGCGCCGCCTCGGCGAGCTGCAGCTGGGCCGCCTCGACCAGCCGTGCATCCGCCGCGACCGCATCGCCGGCGGCGAGCAGCACGATATCGCCGGGCACCAGTTCTTCGGCCTCGATCAGGTGTTCGGAGCCATCGCGCAAGACGCGCACGTGCAGCGTCGAAAGCCTGCGCAGCGACGCCATCGACCGTTCGGCGCGTCCCTCCTGGACGGTCCCGATCACCGCATTCACGATCACCACCGCCAGGATCACCAGCGCATCGGCACGATGGCCGAGGACGATTGCAAGCAGCGCGGCACCGAACAGGATGTAGATCAGCGGGCTGCCGAACTGGCGCACGAAGGTGCGCCAAAGCGGCCGCGGCGTCGCCTGCGGGATCAGGTTGCGGCCATGCTGGGCACGGCGCTGCTCGACCCCGGCCGCTGCCAGGCCACGCCGCGAATCGACCTGCAGCTGCTGCACGACCTGATCGACGGACAGCGCATGCCACAACGGCGCATCAACGGCCGGCGACATCCTGACGGGTTGCTTGGACATCTGGTGGACCGCCGCGGCGGTCGATCGGCTGATCTTACGCAATGCGGGTGCATCGGCCGAGTGCGATTGCGGCTTGCCGGGACTCCGGCGGCAACCCGAGCCTGGACCACGGTTGCGCGGCCGCCGTGACGCGGGCCCGCTTCCTACAATGGCTGCCACTGCAGCACGGGAGCGCAACATGATCGTCGAACGGATCTGGACCGGCAACGCGTACCGCAACTTCAACTACCTGATCGCCTGTTCCGAGACCGGCGAGGCGCTGGCGATCGATCCCCTCGACCACGGCAAGTGCCTGGCCGCCGCCAAGGCCAACGGCTGGCACATCACGCAGATCCTCAACACCCACGAGCACCACGACCACACCGGCGGCAATGCCGCGATGATCGAGGCGACCGGGGCCAGGCTGCTCGCCCACGAGCAGGCCGGAGCGCGCATCGCCGGCGTCGACCGGGGACTGAAGGCCGGTGATGTGGTCAAGGTCGGCCGGACCGTCGAGCTCGAGTGCCTGGACACTCCAGGCCACACGATGTGCCACATCTGCCTGCAAGCGCACGGTGACGACCCGGCGCTGTTCTCGGGCGACACGCTGTTCAATGCGGGGGCCGGCAACTGCCACAACGGCGGCGATCCGGTTGCGCTGTACACCACCTTCGTCGACCAGCTCGCCAGGCTGCCCGATGCAACGCGGATCTATCCGGGTCACGACTACATCGAGAACAACCTGAAGTTCACGCTCGATCGCGAGCCGGACAACGAGGCAGCGCGATCGCTGCTGCCCGAGGTCAGCGACCATGAGCCGGCGGCCTCGGTCGTCACCACGCTGCGGCAGGAAAAGGAGATCAACAGTTTCCTGCGGCTCAACAGTCCGAGCCTGATCGCCCGGCTGCGCGAAGCCTTTCCCGATCTGCCCGAACATCCCGACGCGCGCACGGTATTCGTCAAGCTGCGCGAACTGCGCAACCACTGGTAGGCGCTCGCCGAAGACCTCCCACCCAGCGGCTACGGGCCGCCACTGCCCTGCTGCGAGCCGGCGCCCGCATCATGCATGCGCAGCCGGAACAGCTCCTCGTCCGCCGCGCGCAGGCGCCGGCACACCTCGCGCCCGATGTTCATCTGGATCAGGGCAAACTGTTCGGCATCGTGTTCGAACAGCTGTGCCAGCGCATCGGGCGTCAGCTCGATGGCCGTGCAGTCGGCGTCGGCGATCACCGAGGCGCTGCGTGGATACAGGTCCATCAGCGCCATCTCGCCGAAGCAGTCGCCCGGCCCGAGGCTGTGCAGCGGCACCTCGTTGCCGTGCCAGCCCTTGACCACGCGCGCGCGACCCGTCTCGAGCACGAACATCCGATCACCGGGTTCGCCTTCGCGAAAGAAGGCCTGGTGCCGGGCGACCTCGCGGTGGCCGGCACGGTCGAGCAGAAACTGCAGCGCAGCATCGCTGATGGCGCCGAAGATCGGCATCCGCTGCAGCATCTCGATGCGGTGGGCGAGCATGGCCGGCGAGGTACGGGTACCGGCCCAGTTTACGTCCGGGCATCCGGAAATGGGGTACTGCGCCTCACGGTGCGCGCGCTCAGCCGCCGCCGCGCTGGGTGTACAGGTCGAAGTAGCGCATGAAGCGCTGGCGCTCCCGTTCATCGACCCGGTCGAAGGCGAAGCGCACCGCAAGCCGCGGCATGACCAGCCGTGCGATGCGGCGCGGCGCAAGTGGCAGCCATTGCAACGACAGCCGGCCCTGCTCGATCGCGACGACCGCGTGTCCGGGCAGGTGCTCGATCGGCCGTCCGGCGCACGCCCCCGGCAGCCAGCCGAGCAACTCGGCCTCGGTACAGCCCATCTCGCGCTCGAACTCGGCCGGATAGTGCGACTGCATCGGGAGGCGCTTCAGCCGCCGGCGATCGGCGGCCAGATCGCCAGCACGTCACCGTCGGCGAGTGCGCGCGTCAGCCGGTCCGCGGGCGCGACATAGACGCCGTTGACCAGCACCAGGTGGACCAGCTTGTGCGGCAGGCCATACGGTTCGATCAGCTTCGCGATCGGCATGCCGTCTGGCACCTCGATCTCGATCCGGTTGCCGGCACGCGCCTGCGCCGGCAGGTAGTCGGTCAGGCTGGCGTAGAGCTTGAACGTGATCCTCACCGGCGTTTCATCCGGCCGACCGGTGCGCCGGTGCCGACTGCGCCTGCGCACAGGCCAGGTAGGCGACCATGAGCTGGGTCGGATCCTGCAGCAGACGCTGCTTCCAGTCGCCGAGCGCGACCCGGCCTTCGACCAGTCCGCGCATGGCGCCGACATGGCGCGTCCAGCCGATGCTGTTGCAACCGACCAGCCGGTCGCCGGCGAACTGCAGGCTGAGGTGGCGCCCGTTTGCGCGGTCGGTCAGCTCGACCGACTCGCCAGCCGCGCCGACACCGGCCCAGTTGCCGAAGCTGGTCGAGATCATGCCCAGGGTGTCGAGCACATTGATCTGCGGCACGCCGGCCAGCACCGCGCCCAGCCCGAGCATGTTCTTGGCCGCGACCACCGCCTGCTCCGCCGCATTCGGCTGGATCGCGCTCACGACGGGGCGTCCGCTGAGGCGGTCGTACGCCTCGGCGCAGTCGCCGGCGGCGAAGATGCCCTCGACGCTGGTGCGCATGTGATCGTCGGTCAGCACGCCGGTGTCGCACGCGATGCCACTGCCGTTCAGAAAGCCGATGTTCGGGCGCACGCCGGTGGCGCTGATGACGAGGTCGGCGTCGATCCTGCCGCCGTCCGACAGCTGCACCGTCAGACCGCCGTCGGCGCCGGTCTCGATGGCCTCGACGCGGGTGCCGGTGTGCACCCGCACCCCTTGCGCCTCGACCCAGTCCCTGATCATCGTGCCGGCGGTCGGTCCCATCATGCGCGGCACCATCCGGTCGCCCATCTCGACCACGGTCAGCTCGACGCCGCGCGCGGCCAGTGCCTCCATGATGATGCAGCCGATGAAGCCGGCGCCCATCTGCAGCACGCGCGCGCCTGGCCTGGCGAGCTGCAGGATGGCGCGTGCATCGTCGAGCGTCCAGCAGGTGTGGACGCCCGGCAGGTCGATGCCGGGGACCGGCGGCGCCACCGGCTGCGATCCGGTGGCGATCAGCAGCCGGTCGTACGGCAGCTCGCTGCCGTCGTCGAGGCGAACCCGGCCGGCGACGGCGTCGACCGCCGCAGCCCGTCCCTGGCGCAGCCCGATGCGCAGCGCATCGAAATGGCCGGGGCGATGCCGCAGGTGCGTCCCGCCTTCGTCGATGTTGCCGATCAGCAGGTAGGGAATGGCCATGCGCGAGTACGGCGCCTCGCGCTCGTCGCCGACGATCGCGACCTCGTCGTCGGGCGCCAGCCGGCGCAGCGTCTCGGCGGCGATCACGCCGGCCGGTCCGGCGCCCAGGATCAGGTGCTTCATCGGCCGTGGTGCTCCTCGCAAGACAAGACCTTCAACCCGGAGCAACGGAGGGCACGGAGGGCCGCGGAGGCGAGCCTCGGCCGCCGAAGGCCATTCCGGCCTGAATCACCTGTGATCACCGTGCCATCACAACCCGAGCCGGCTGCGGGTCTGGTCGGTCACCCGGCCCTCGCTGTCCCAGCCGCGCGCCGCGTAATACTGCGGCAGCATCTCCGGCAGCTTGCTGACCAGCCCCTTGGCCGGCCCGCTGTTGGCAGGTTCCTCGAGCAGGCGCTTGGGCAGCGTGTCGTCCTTGGCGGTGAAGCCGGCGCGGTTGTTGAAATCGCGCTCGAGGTTCCAGATCCGCTCGCCGATCAGGTTCAGGTTCTCGAGCGTGAATTCTTCGCCGCAGGCCGCCGCGAGCTGCGGCTGCAGATCGGCCATGCCCCAGGCGAAGGTGGTGAAGATGCACAGCCCGGACGAGTCGAAGGTGGCGGTCGCATCCTGGAACGCCTTGACCAGGTCGGGCTTGCCGTCGGCCACCAGCGGATCGGTCTTGACCGGGATGCCGAGCACCTCGGATGCGACCGTGTAGCCGCGCAGGTGGCAGGCGCCGCGGTTGCTGGTCGCGTAGGCCAGTCCCATGCCCTGGATGGCCGCGGCCGTCGTAGGCCGGAAACTCCTGGCCCTTGACGGTCATGCTCAGCTCGGGATGGCCGTACTTCGCGGTCAGCCGCTTCGAGCCCTGGCCGATCTCCTTGCCGAAGCCCTCGCCCCTTGGCGGTGATCTCGGCCAGGTGCACCAGCGCGCGCGCCGATCCGAACGGCGCCTCGATGCCGATCTGCTCCTTGGTCAGCACGCCGAGTCTCGTACAGCTCCATCACCGCGCCGATGGTGGCGCCGAACGAGATCGGATCCATGCCGTGCTCGTTGCACATGATGTTGGCGTACTGCAGCGCGTCCAGGTCGTTGACGCCGTTGGCATTGCCGAGCGCCCACGCCGCCTCGTACTCGAGGCCGCCGGTCGCGCCCCAGTACTGCGGCTTGTTCTCGACCGAGAAGTGGGTCGGGTCGATCTTCTGGATCCGGCCGCAGGCGATCGTGCAGCCGAAGCAGGCCTGGTTGGTCACCAGCGGCTTCTTGCCGTCGGTCTTGCGCGGCGTGGCCATCGCCTCGGCGGAGATGTCCTTGGCGCCCTCGAACTGCACGTCGCGGTGGTTGCGGGTCGGCGAGGCACCCATCTCGTTGATCACGTTCATCAGCACCTGGGTGCCGTAGGTCGGCAGGCCCTGGCCGGTGACCGCGTTGTCGGCCAGGATCTTCTTCTTCTCGGCGCGTGACCTTCATGAACTCGCGCGGATTGGCCAGGTTGCCGACGCCGAGCGTGCCGCGCACCGCGATCGCCTTCAGGTTCTTCGATCCCATCACCGCGCCGACGCCGGAGCGGCCGGCCGCGCGGTGCAGGTCGTTGACGACCGCCGCGTACAGCACCTGGTTCTCGCCCGCACCGCCGATGCTCGAGACCCGCACCAGCGGATCCTGCAGCTGCGTCTTGAGCAGTCTCCTCGGTCTGCCAGACGGTCTTGCCCCACAGGTGCGCGGCGTCGCGCAGCTCGGCCTTGCCGTCCTGGATGAACAGATACACCGGCTTGCGGCGCGCGCCCTCGAAGATGACCATGTCCCAGCCGGCCATCTTGAGCTCGGCGCCCCAGTAGCCGCCCGAGTTCGAGCATGCGATCGCGCCGGTCAGCGGGCTCTTGGTGACCACCGTGTAGCGCCCGCCGGTCGACGCCATCGTGCCGGTCAGCGGCCCGGTGGCCCAGATGATCTTGTTGTCCGGCGACAGCGCATCGACGGTCGGGTCGACTTCCTCGGCTCAGGTATTTGCTGGCCAGGCCGCGCGAGCCGAGGTACTGGCGCGCCCACTCCATGTTCAGCGGTTCGGACCTGACGCTGCCATCGCTCAGGTTGACGCGAAGAATCTTGCCTGCCCATGACATGTTCGGCTCCTTCTGCTCAGGCGCCGGCCGGCTGGTTGCCGAGCTTGTCGGCCCAGGCGGCCATCCGGTCCAGGCCGGTCCAGTTGGCGTCGACGTAGGTGATGGCACCGGTCGGGCAGGCGTCGGCGCAGGCCGGATCGCCGCCGCACAGGTCGCACTTCTGCACCTTGCCGGTTTCCTGCACATAGTTGACCGTGCCGAACGGGCAGGCGATGGTGCACACCTTGCAGCCGACGCAGGTCGCCTCGCTGACCACCTTGGCGCCGGTCAGCATGTCGATCGTGATCGCCTCGACCGGACAGGCGTGCAGGCACCAGGCCTCGTCGCACTGGGTGCAGGTATAGGGCACCTTGCGGCCGGTATGGTGGAAGTCGAACACCTTGATGCGCGACTTGCTCGGGGCGAAGGCCTCGTACTTGACATACGAACAGGCCATCTCGCACTGCAGGCATCCGGTGCACTTGTCCGGATCGATGTGGAGCGATTTCTGCATGACTGCTGCAACCCTCTGACCGCGACGCCGCGCGCGCCGCACCGAACCCGCCGTCCGGGTGGGCTGGCTCGATGATCGTCCGGCCGTCCGGGGCGCGAAACCTGGGTGAAACCCTCGGCCGTGCGTCGCACCGTGCTGCGCCGGTGCATGATCGAAGCCACCCCGAGCAGACGACCGGACGCGATTGAACCCAGCCCACGATTTCGACCTCGCCGCCGCGCACCGCCACTTCGCCAGCCGACTGCTTCAACCGGGCCTGGGAGCTGATGCGACCTGCCGCAGCGCACCGCCGAGCAGGAGCGGCTGATGGTCGCGCTCAACCAGGCGTCGATCTGGCACTGGCTGCAGCGCCCCGACTGCGAACCGCGGCAGCTGTCGATCGGCTACTGGCAGGCCTCGCGGATCGAGGTGCTGCTCGACCATGCCGAAGCCGCGCTGCGCCACGCCGAGGTCTGCCTGGCGCATTCGCGCGACCTGCCGCCGTTCTACCTCGGCTGCGCGTACGAGGCGCTGGCGCGCGCCGAGGCGCTCGAACAACCGGCTGCTGCCGGCGGCCGAGTACAAGCAGCGCGCGCTCGAGCTCGCCGCGCAGGTCGACGACGAAGACGAACGCAAGCGGCTGCTCGACGACCTGGCGACGCTGTGAGCGCCGATCCGATGCCCGGCGACACCCCGGTCGACCGGCTGCGGCCGCTGCCCAATCTGCTCTGCCCGCTGTGCGGCGGGCCGAACGACTGCGCGCCGGCGGCCTGCGGTCGCTTCGACGTCGACTGCTGGTGCAGCGATGCCCGCATCGCGCCGCAGGTGCTGCAGCGGATACCGGCCGAAGCCCGCGACCGCGCTTGCATCTGCGCGCGCTGCGCGCGGCCGGCCCGGCCCGCTCAGGACGGGAGCCGTCCGGCGTCCATCTGCAGCACGCGGTCGCAGCGCCGCGCAAGCGTTGCATCGTGCGTGACCATCACGAAGGCGGTGCCCTGCTGGCGCGCCAGCTCGATCATCAGCGCGAACACGCCGTCGGCGGTGGCGCGGTCGAGGTTGCCGGTCGGCTCGTCGGCGAGCACGCAGGCCGGCGAGCCGGCCAGCGCACGCGCGATCGCGACCCGCTGGCGCTCGCCGCCGGAAAGCTGCGACGGCCGGTGCGCGATCCGCGCCTCGAGTCCGACCTTGCCGAGCACCGCCCGCGCGCGCTCGCGCGCCTGCTCCTGCGGCACGCGCCGGATGCGCAGCGGCATCGCCACGTTGTCGAGCGCGCTGAACTCGGGCAGCAGGTGGTGGAACTGGTAGACGAAGCCGAGGTGGCGGTTGCGCCAGTCGCCCTGCTCGGCCGCGCTCAGGCTCGCGAAATCGCGCCCCTGCAGCAGCACCCGGCCCTGCGATCGGCGCCTCGAGCCCGCCGAGCAGGTGCAGCAGCGTGCTCTTGCCCGAACCCGACGCGCCGACGATCGCCAGCGTCGCCCCGCGCTCGATCGTCAGGTCGATGCCGTGCAGCACCGGCACGTCGAGCCCGCCCTCGGTGAAGCGCTTGTGCAGGCCGAGCGCCTGGAGCACCGGCGTTCGCGCCGGCACCGACCGTTGCGTTCACTCATAGCGCAGTGCCTCGGCCGGTTGCAGCCGGCTGGCGCGCCAGCTCGGATACAGCGTCGCCAGGAAGGCCAGCACCAGCGAGATCAGCGCGATCGGCACGATGTCGCCGCGCTGCGGATCGCTCGGCATGCTGGCTGATCAGGTAGATGCTGCTCGGCAGGAAGCTGACCTGCAGCAGCTGCTCGATCGCCGGCACGATGACGTCGATGTTGAGCGCCACCAGCAGCCCGCCGCCAACGCCGAGCGCGGTGCCGATGATCCCGGAGGTCGCGCCCTGCACGATGAAGATGCCCATGATCGAGCGCGGGCGTGGCGCCGAGCGTGCGCAGGATGGCGATGTCGGCGCGCTTGTCGGTCACCGTCATCACCAGCGTCGAGACCAGGTTGAACGCCGCCACCGCGACGATCAGCGTCAGGATGATGAACATCAGCCGCTTCTCGACCTGCACCGCATCGAACCAGTTGCGGTTGGTGCGCGTCCAGTCGCGCACCTCGACGCCGGCGCCGAGGCGCTGCTGCAGTTCGGCGCCGACCTCGCGCGCCTGCTGCAGATCGCTCCAGCCGCAGCTGCACGCCGGTCGGCCCGTCGAAGCGGAACAGGCGCGCCGCGTCGTCGAGGTGGATCAGCGCCAGGCCGTTGTCGTATTCGAAGTGGCCGGCGTCGAAGGTGCCGACGACGGTGAACTGCTTCAGGCGCGGCACCACGCCGGCCGGCGTGACCTGTCCGCCCGGCGCGACGATCGTCACCGGATCGCCCTCTGCGCACGCCCGAGCGAGCGCGCCAGCTCGCCGCCGAGCACGATGCCCCATTGACCCGGTACCAGCCGCGCCAGCGTGGTGTCGCGCAGGCGCGCGGCCAGGTCGGTGACGTGGCCTCTTCGGCCGGCGAGATGCCGCGCACGATCGCGCCGCGCATGTCCTCGCCGCGCGCGATCAGCGCCTGCGCGGCGATGAACGGCGCCGCGCCGACCACCTGCGGGTTGCTCGCGCGCCCGTGCCGCCGTGGCCTGCCAGTCGGGCAGCGCCTGGCCACTGGCATCGTAGACCTCGACGTGGGCGACGACCGACAGCATGCGGTCGCGCACCTCCTTCTGGAACCCGTTCATCACCGACAGCACGATGATCAGCGCCGCCACGCCGAGCGCGATGCCGACCATCGACACGCCCGAAGATGAACGAGATGAAGCCGTTGCGCCGCCCGGCGCGGCCCGAGCGGGTATAGCGCCAACCGATCTGCAACTCATAGGGCCAGTTCATGGCGGCGGATGCTACCCGAGGCGGGGGTGCTGTACCCGGGGCGCCGGATAATCGGCTCATGCACCTGCTGATCCCGCATGCCAGCGCGCTGTCGCCGGCGTGTGCGCAAACCCTGTCCGACCTCGCGCTGCCGAACCTCGCCCGCCTGCTCGGCCGGCTCGAGCCGGTGGCCACCGCTCGAAGGCGACGAATACCAGCTGAGCCCGCCGCACGAACGGGCGCTCGCGCGATCGATCGGCCTGCGCGGCGAGGACGGCGCGCTGCCCTGGGCGGCGCGCCATGCCGCGGCCGACGGCATCGAGGTGGGCGACCGCGCCTGGGGGCTGCTGACGCCGGTGCACTGGCAGGTCGGGCGCGATTCGGTCACGCTGGTCGATCCGGCGCGGCTCGAGCTCGACGCCGCCGAATCGCGCGCCGCTGTTCGAGCGCGTGCGCGAGCTGTTCGAGAGCGAGGGCTTCGGCTGGCACTGGGGCGCGCCGCTGCGCTGGTACGCGTCCCACGACTGCCTCGACGCACTGCCCTGCGCATCGCTCGACCGCGTGATCGGCCGCAACGTCGACCTGTGGCTGCAGACCGACACCGCGCGCTTTCCGCGGCCGCGGCTGATCCGCCGGCTGCAGAACGAGGTCCAGATGCTGCTCTACACCGACCCGCTGACCGAGCAGCGCGAGGCGCGCGGACTGGCTGCCGGTCAACAGCTTCTGGCTCAGCGGCTGCGGTCGCCTCCAGCCGGACCAGGGCACGCCGCCGCAGGTCGATCGGCGGCTGCGCGGGCCGCTGCTGAACCAGGACTGGGATGCCTGGGCCGACGCCTGGCGGGCGCTCGACGCCGGTCCGCTCGCCGAGGCGCTGGCGGCGCTCGAGCGCGGCGAGCCGGTCGAGCTGACCCTGTGCGGCGAGCGCCATGCGCGCACGCTGGGCACGCGCACCGCGCTCGCTGTGGCGCCGGCTGCAGCGGCGCTGGCAGCCGGTCGACCCGGCGGCCTGGCTGGAGCAGCTGTGAACGCGCCGACGATCCGGCTGCGCGACGTGCCGCCGCGCGCCGCCTGGGCGCTCGAGCAGGCCGGGCTGACGCCGCTGCTGGCGCGGCTGTACGCCGGACGCGGCGTGCGGCTGGCCGACGAACTCGACGACGGGCTGGCGCGCCTGCTGCCGCCGTCCGGGCTGCACGGCGCCGCAGGCCGCCGCGCGCCGGCTGGCCGATGCGCTGCAGACCGGCGAGCCGATCGTCGTCGTCGCCGACTACGACTGCGACGGCGCCACCGCCTGCGCCGTCGCGCTGCGCGGCCTGGCGCTGCTCGGCGCGCAGCCGGGCCAGGTGCGCTATGTCGTTCCCGACCGGGCGGTGCACGGCTACGGCCTGACGCCGACGATCGTCGACCTGGCGCTGCAGCTGCAGCCACGGCCGCGCCTGCTGGTCACGGTCGACAACGGCATCGCGAGCATCGACGGGCGTGGCGCATGCACGCGCCAACGGCCTGGGCGTGATCGTCACCGATCACCACCTGCCGGCGCTGGTCGATGATCGGGTGGTGCTGCCCGACGCCGACGTGATCGTCAATCCGAACCAGCCGGACTGCGGCTTCGAGAGCAAGCAGCTGGCCGGCGTCGGCGTGATGTTCTACGTGCTGCTCGCGCTGCGCGGCGAACTGCGCACGCGCGGCGTCTTCGGCGCCGACGACCAGCCGCGGCTGGACAGCCTGCTCGACCTGGTCGCGCTCGGCACGGTTGCCGACGTGGTGCGGCTCGATGCCAACAACCGGCGCCTGGTCGCGCAGGGCCTGAAGCGCATCCGCAGCGGGCGACTCGGTGCCGGCGTGGCGGCGCTGTTCGCCGCCGCCGGGCGCGACCCGCGGCGCGCCAGCGCCTTCGATTTCGGCTTTGCGCTCGGTCCGCGCATCAACGCCGCCGGTCGCCTGTCGGACATGACGCTCGGCATCGAATGCCTGCTCGCCGACGACCCGGTGCGCGCCGCCGAACTGGCCGCCCGGCTCGACGCCATCAACCGCGAGCGGCGCGATGTCGAGGCCGGCATGCGCGAGCAGGCCGAGCGCCTGCTCGAGACGCTGCTGCCGGCCGACAGCGCCGGCCTGGCGGCGCTGACGCTGTACGACCCCGGCTTCCACGAAGGGCGTGGTCGGCATCGTCGCCTCGCGGCTGAAGGACCGGCTGCACCGGCCGACCTTCGTCTTCGCGCGCGGCCAGGACGGCCTGCTCAAGGGATCGGGCCGCTCGATCGCCGGCTTCCACCTGCGCGACGCGCTCGACCTGGTCAGCAAGCGCCATCCCGGCGTGCTGCGCAAGTTCGGCGGCCATGCGATGGCCGCCGGCTGCACGCTGGCCGAGGCCGACCTGCCGACCTTCGACGCGGCGTTTGCCGCGGTGGCGCGCGCGAAGGCTCGCGCCCGAGCTGCTGGCGCGCACCGTGCTGAGCGACGGACCGCTGGGTGCCGAGCACTTCAACCGCCGAGACCGTCGCCGCGCTCGACGCACAGGTCTGGGGCCAGGCCTTCGAGGCGCCGGTCTTCTGCGACGTGGTCGACATCGTCGCGCAGCGGCTGGTCGGCGAGAAGCACCTGAAGCTGTCGGTGCGCCACTGCGGCACGCTGCGCGACGCGATCTGGTTCGGCCGACACCGAGCCGTTGCCGGCGCGGGTGCGGCTTGCCTACCGGCTGTCGCTCGACGAATACAACGGGCGCCAGCGCATCCAGATGATGGTCGAGGCGGCGGTCGACCGACTGAGCGCGGTCAGGCAGCTGGCGCCGCCAGCGCCGGCGCCGGGCGCAGCCGGCCGACCTCGATGCCGTTCCAGTTGCGCAGCACCGGCTCGACCAGCGTGTCGATGAACGACTGCCCGGCGCTCGTCGAGCCCGGCATGGCGCGCGATCAGCGCCGCCACACCACCTCGGCAGCGCGCGCCTGGCCGTCGTCGATCTTGATCGCGATGCCGAGCCCCTGCTGCGGCAGCGCAGCGCAATAGACCCCTTCGGCGCCGACCTTGCAGAAGACGCGCTCGCCCAGGCGCTCGATCACCCGGGTATCGAAGCGGCCGCTGCCGGCGACCATGAACGGTGCGGCGGTCGACCGCCGGCGCAGGCGCCGCGCCGCGCGCGCGTGACCCGGAGCGCAGCCCGACGCCGGTGCCGAAGCGCGCAAAGGCGAGTGCCAGGCGCTGCAGCTCGATCGCATAGGTCGGGATCGAACAGCCGTCGATGCCGACGGGCGCATGGCGCGGATCGAAACCGGTCGTCGCCTGCAGCGCCGCCGTGACCTCGCGCATCAGCGGATGCCCGGCCCGCACATAGCCGGCCATGAAGCGGCGCAGCGCGTCGGGCGCGATCGGCCGCGCCGGCCAGCAGGCAGCCGAGGCAGACGAAGCCGGCATGCTTGCCCGAGCAGTTGTTGTGCAGCGCGGACCGGACAGCGCGGCGAGCGCTTGCGCGCGCGGCTCGGCCGGCAGCTGGATGCCGCACTCGAGCACCGACGCGTCGACGCCCGCCTTGGCGAGCATGCCGGCCGCGGTGCGCACATGCGCCGCCTCGCCGTTGTGCGAGGCGCAGGCGAGCGCCAGTTCGTCGTCGGTCAGGTCGAGCCGGTCGGCCGCGCCGCTCTCGACCAGCGGCAGCGCCTGCAGCGCCTTGACCGCGCTGCGCGGGAAGACCGCGCGTTCGACATCGCCGAACGCCGCGAGCACGCGCGCCATCGGCATCGACCACCACCGCCGACGCCGGTGTGCGCCGATTCGACGATCCCGCCTCGCATCACCTCGACCAGTACCGGATTGCCCACGTCGCCCCGCTGCCTCGGCCACCGGCTCGCCGCGACGGGATGACGCGGGCCTGGCACCGTGACCCGACTGTAGCCCGGTCGCACGCGACAATCGACGCGCATGTCGCCCACCGCCCTTGCGCTCGTCCTCGCCGCTGCGCTGCTGCACGCCGGCTGGAACATCGTCGCCAAGAAGTCGGCCGGCGGCGCGCCGATGGTGCTGCTGACCTCGCTGTTCGCCGCCCTGCTGTGGAGCCCGCTCGGCATCTGGGCGGCCTGGGGCGTGCGTGACGCAGCTGGGGCTGGCGCGAATGGAGCCTGATCGCTGGCCAGCGGCCTGGCCCACCTGGTCTACTTCAGGCTGCTGCTGCGCGGCTACCGGCTGGCCGACCTGACCGTGGTCTATCCGGTGGCGCGCGGCACCGGCCCGCTGATCAGCTCGTTCGCCGCGCTGCTGCTGCTCGGCGAAACGATGGCGCCGACGGCGGTGGCCGGGCGTGATCGGCGATCACCGGCGGCGTGTTCCTGATCGCCGGCGGACCGCGCCTGCTGGCGCGCGTGCGCGATCCGGCGCAGGCGCAGCGCGTGCGCCTCGGCGTCGGCTACGGCGCGGCGACCGGCCTGGTGATCGCCAGCTACACGCTGGTCGACGGCTACGCGGTCAAGGTGGCGCTGATCGCGCCGATCCTGGTCGACTACCTCGGCAACCTGGCTGCGCATCCCGTTCATGCTGCGGCCGCTGCTGTTCGATCGACGTGCGCTGCGTCGCGCAATGGCAGCGGCAATGGCGCCATGCGCTGGTGGTTGCGGCGCTCAGCCCGCTTGCCTACCTGCTGGTGCTGTATGCGGTGCAGATCGCGCCGCTCAGCCACGTGGCGCCGGCGCGCGAGGTGTCGATGCTGTTTGCCGCGCTGCTCGGCGGCCGCCTGCTCGGCGAGGCGACCGCGGCTGGCGGATCGCCGGTGCGGCGCTGATCGCGCCGGCGTGGCCGGACTCGCGCTTCGGCTGACCGGCGCCGCGGCGATTTCCGATTCCGTCGCCGTGCGCAGCTGTGGCACGATCGCCCGCACCGTCTTTGTCAGGCACACCGGATGCAATTCAAGGACTACTACGCCACCCTCGGCGTCGAGCCGACCGCGACGCCAGGACGAGATCAAGCGCGCCTACCGCAAGCTGGCGCGCCGCTACCACCCGGATGTCAGCAAGGAACCCGATGCCGAGGCGCGTTTCAAGGAGGTGGCCGAGGCCAACGAGGCGCTGAGCGACAGCGAGCGCCGTGCCGCCTACGACGAGGCGCGCCGTCGCCATGAACGGGGCCAGGCATTCGCTTCCGCCGGCGCCGCTGACAGGCCGCCGGGTGGCCACGAATTCGGCACGCGAGGCGGCTTCGAGGATGCGAGCCGACTTCAGCGACTTCTTCGAATCGATCTTCGGACTGGCGCGCGCAGCCAGGGCGGTCCGCGCGGGCGCATGCGCGCGCAAGGCGACGACCAGCACGCCAAGGTCGTGATCGACCTGGAGGACTCGTACCGCGGCGCGCGCCGGACGATCTCGATGCGCATGCCGGTCCACGACGAGCACGGCCGCGCGACGCTGCAGGAACGCCAGCTCGACGTCAACATCCCGAAGGGCGTGCGCGAAGGCCAGCACCTGCGACTGGCCGGTCAGGGCGCGGCCGGCTCCGGCGGTGCGCGGCGCCGGCGACCTGTACCTCGAGATCGCGTTCCGTCCGCACCCGCGTTTTCGCGTCGACGGGCGCGACGTCTATGTCGACCTGCCGGTCGCGCCGTGGGAGGCAGCGCTCGGTGCGAGCGTCCCGGTACCCACGCCCGAGGGCGAGCTGCAGCCTGGCGATCCCGGCCGGCGACGCGCGCCGGCCGCAAGCTGCGGCTGCGCGGACGCGGCCTGCCGGGCAAGCCGGCCGGTGATCTGTATGCCGTGATCGAGCATTGCGCTGCCGGCGGCCGATTCGCCCGCCGCGCGCGCCGCCTACCAGGCGATGGCCGAGGCATTCCCGGGTTTCGACCCACGCCGAACATCGGAGGCTTGAACAGCATGGCTGGTGGCAATCCGCACCTCGTGGTCGACGCGATCGTCGTCGAAGAGGAGATCACCTTCACGCTCGGTCGACCTGTGCCGCGCCTGCGGCGCCGAGCGCGCATGCGCTGCTCGAACTGGTCGCGTGAAGGCGTGCTCGAGCCGGTCGGCAGCAGCCCCGACGACTGGCGCTTCAGCGGCCCGTCGCTGCGCACCGCACGTGCGGCGCTGCGGCTGCGCCAGGCTCTCGAACTCGGGCCGGGCGGCGCCGCGCTGGTGCTCGACCTGCTGGACGAGATCGAGCACCTGCGCGCCCGGCTGCGCCGTGCCGGGCTGAGCTGAGGACGCTGCGCGTCGCTTCAGCTGCCGCCGGCGCGGGCGCGCTTGCCCGGGTTCTTCTTGCGGGTGTGCTTGCCGCGTTCCTTGCTGCGACGCTGGCCGGTCGGCTTGGTCTGCGGGATCTGGTTCGGCTGGGGCATCGCCGGCTGGGCTTTCTTCAAGGCGCCTGATGTCGTCTGACATCGTGTTCCTTGGAAGGGATTCAACATGAATCCGGTGCAGGAGCGCACCGACGCAGGTCAGGATAGCCGACAAAGCACGTGCTTCGCTGCCGGCGGCGAGAATCGCGCCGATGCCCGCCGACTTCCCGCCCCTGCTGCTCGGCGTCGATTTCTCGAGTCGACCGAGCCGCCGCAAGCCGATCGTCATGGCCGAAGGCGCGTTCGACGGACACGCGTCTGCGGCTGCACGGGCTGCGCCGTTTCGAGACGCTTCGACACTTATGCCGCTGCGCTGTCCGATCCGAGTCGCGTGCAGCTGGATCGGCGGCTTCGACCTGCCATTCGGGCTGCCGCGCGAGCTCGTCGTCGCGCTCGGCTGGCCGCAGCAATGGCATGCGCTGATGCGCCACTACGCGGCGCTCGAGCGCAGCCGAGATCCGCGCCACCTTCGCGGCCTTCTGTGCCGCACGACCGGCCGGCGCCAAGTTCGCGCACCGCGCCTGCGACGGTCCGGCCGGCTCGTCGCCGTCGATGAAATGGGTCAACCCGCCGGTGGCGCTGATGCTGCATGCCGGCGTTCCGCTGCTGATCGACGCCGGGGTGCACCTGCCCGGACTGCATGCCGGTGATCCGCACCGGGTGGCGCTCGAAGCCTATCCCGGGCTGCTGGCGCGCGAGCTGATCGGCCGCCGCTCGTACAAGAGCGACGACCGCGCCCGGCAGACCCCTGAGCGCCGGACCGCCCGGGCCGATCTCGTCGCCGCGCTCGAACGCGGGCGCAGCCGGCTCGGACTGCGGCTGCACCTGCCGGTCGCCGCAGCGCGAGCAGCTGATCGACGATCCCGACCGCGCGATGCGCTCGACGCCGTGCTGTGCATGGTGCAGGCCGGCTGGGCGTCGCTGCAGCCCGACCATGGTCTGCCGCCGGGTGTCGATCCGCTCGAAGGCTGGATCGCAACCGCGCCGGCTGCATCGGTGCCGTGGCTGCTGATGCAGGCGACCGACGAACGCGCGGCCGAGGCCTGGTTCACTGCGCGCGGCTGGCAGCCATTTGCCTTCCAGCGCGAGGTCTGGGGTGCGATGGCCGACGGCCGCGACGGCCTGCTGCATGCCACCACCGGCAGCGGCAAGACCTATGCAGTGTGGATCGGCGCCCTGCTGCGCGGACAGGCTGGCGGCAGCGCCGCTCCGCCGCTTGGCGTGCTCTGGCTGACACCGATGCGCGCGCTGGCGAGCGACACCACGCGCGCCCTGCAGCAGGCGCTTGCCGCGCTCGCGCCGCGCTGGACCATCGGGCAGCGCACCGGCGACACCGGGAGTGCCGAACGCGCCCGCCAGGACCGGCGCTTTCCGAGCGCGCTGGTGACCACCCCCGAGTCGCTCAGCGTGCTGCTCAGCCGTGAGCATGCGGCGCGCGATCTGGCGGGCGTGCACACGGTCATCGTCGACGAATGGCATGAATTGATCGGCAACAAGCGTGGCGTCCAGGTGCAGCTGGCGGTAGCGCGGTTGCGGCAATGGAACCCGGCGCTCGTGGTCTGGGGACTGAGCGCGACGCTCGGCAACCTTGGCCATGCACTGGAGGTGCTGTCGGGCGCGGCGCCGGCGGCGGCAGCGGATCAGCCGGGCCCGCGGCTGGTGCACGGGCACATCGCCAAGGAACTGGTGATCGACACGCTGCTGCCGACCGATCCCGGCCGGTTCTCGTGGGGCGGGCACCTGGGCGCGCAGATGCTGCAGCCGGTGATCGAGCAGATCGATGCCAGCGCCACCACGCTGGTGTTCACCAACACGCGCAGCCAGTCCGAGATCTGGTATCGGCTGCTGCTCGATGCCCGGCCCGACTGGGCCGGACAGATCGCGCTGCACCACGGTTCGCTCGACCGTGGCGTGCGCGAGTGGGTCGAGGCCGGACTGAAGGACGGCAGCCTGAAGGCGGTGGTGGCGACCTCGTCGCTCGACCTCGGGGTCGACTTCCTGCCGGTCGAGCGGGTGCTGCAGATCGGCAGCGCGAAGGGCATTGCACGGCTGCTGCAGCGCGCCGGACGCAGCGGCCACGCGCCGGGGCGGGTCAGCCGCATCACCCTGGTACCGACCAACACGCTGGAGCTGGTCGAGGCGTCGGCGGCACGGCGCGCAGCGCTGGCCGGCCGGGTCGAGGGCCGCAGCGCACCGCAGCGGCCGTTCGACGTGCTGGTGCAGCACATGGTGACGGTGGCACTCGGCGGCGGTTTCGATGCCGACACCCTGTTCGCCGAGGTCCGCAGCACGCACTCGTACCGGCAGCTCGGGCGCGAACAGTTCGACTGGGCCCTTGCCTTCGTCGAGCGCGGCGGCGCCAGCCTCGGGGCCTATCCCGAATACCACCGCATCGCGCTCGTCGACGGCAGCTGGAGGGTGCCCGACGCCGGCATTGCACGGCGGCACCGGATGTCGATCGGCACCATCGTGAGCGATGCCTCGATGCAGGTGCGCTACCTGGGCGGCGCGGTGCTCGGCAGCATCGAGGAAAGCTTCATCGGACGCTTGCGCAAGGGCGACAGCTTCGTCTACGCCGGGCGGGTGCTCGAATTCGTGCGGGCACGCGACATGACGGCCTATGTGCAGCGGTCGACCCGCCGCAAGGGCGTGGTGCCGATCTGGAACGGAGGCCGGATGCCGCTGTCGAGCGAACTCGCCGACAGCGTGGTCGAGGTGCTCGCCGACGCCGCCGCCGGTCACTACGACGATCCCGAGCTGAAAGCCGCCCGGCCGATGCTGCAGACCCAGCAACGCCTGTCCCGGCTGCCCGGCGCGGGGGCCCTGCTGATCGAGGAGTACCGGTCGCGCGAAGGCCATCACCTCTACCTGTATCCGTTCGCCGGGCGCAATGTCCACCTCGGACTGGCCAGCCTGCTGGCCTGGCGGCTGGCACGCCAGCATCCGAATACCTTCAGCCTGAGCGTCAACGACTACGGCTTCGAGTTGCTGGGTGCCGAGCCGATCGACCTGACGGGCCTGGACGACCGCAGCCTGTTCGACTCCGCTTCGCTGCTCGACGACGTGCTGGCGAGCCTGAACAGCGGTGCGCTCGCGCAGCGTCGCTTTCGCGAGATCGCGCGGGTTGCGGGCCTGATCTTCGGCGGTTATCCGGGGCAGCCGAAGAGCACCCGTCAACTGCAGGCATCGAGCAGCCTGTTCTACGAAGTGTTCCGCAAATACGATGGCGGCAACCTGCTGCTGTCGCAGGCCGAGCACGAGGTGCTGGCGCAGGAGCTCGAAATCGGCCGCCTCGATGCGGCCCTGGGCACGCTGCGCGCGCGTCCGCTCGAACGCGTCGTGCTCGAGGTGCCGAGTCCGTTCAGCCTGCCGCTGATGGTCGAACGCCTGCGCGAGCAGCTCAGCACCGAGAAGCTCGGCGAGCGGCTGGATCGCCTGCTGCGCGACATGAATGCCGCCGCCGACCGGGCCGAGGCCGGCACCACGGCAGCGCCGCCCCGGTCGCGCCGCCGTGCCGCCTGACGCTGGATGGCACGCGTACCATCGCGGCATGACGATTCGATCGCTGTTCGGCGCTGCCAACCGGGCCCGCCTCGGCGTCTACCTGCTCGCGCTGTGGAAGTTGTTCAAGCATCCCGCAGACGCCGCGGGCCCCGAAGCTGATCGCGATCGCGGTGCTGCTGTACGCGCTCAGCCCGATCGACCTGATTCCCGATTTCATCCCGGTCCTCGGCCTGCTCGACGACCTGATCCTGCTGCCGCTCGGCATCGCTCTGGCGGTGCGGCTGACGCCGCCCGGTCTGTGGCAGGCCCGCCTGCTCGAAGCCGAAGCAAGCCAGGAACGGCTGCCCCGGTTGGCCTGGGGGGCGGCGCTGATCGTCGGAACGTGGATCGCTTTGCTTGTCGGCCTGGCCTGGTGGCTGTGGGGGTGACCGCAACGACACCCCGACCGTGATCCCGCAGCCGTGCGCTGCGGCTTTCCACCCCCGAGGTTTACATAATGACGCCACTCGATTATGATCAGGGATGATCAAATCCACAGTTATCTCGAAAACCCAGCGCCAAGATACTGAAGATACGACCAAGAAAAAAATTGCCTACACGGTGCTGCACACCAACCTGATCAGCCTGGCGCAATCGGCCGAAGGCTTTGCGGTCAGCGAGGTGAGCGGCTACTCGCCGGAGCAGGTTCGGCGCGCCGCAGAGGCGCTGGTGGCGTCCGGTGAAATGGTTCGCGCCAAGCTGTCGGCACGGCGAGTGCGCTACTTCGCCAGTGACAAGCTCGCCGGCGCCTATTCGGACAACCGGGTCAGCACCTCGCGCACCACGCAGACTGCCGGCGGACCGCGCAGCAAGGCGCCGTGGAAGCCGGAGGATCCGGGGATCATCACCTCGAAGACCAAGATCTACATCGCGCCGCCGCCGCCGAGCGATGTCTTCTGCACCAACACCTACCTGAAATTCTGAGCCGCGACGCCGGGTCGGCCCGGCGCGACGCCGGGCCACGCGACAGTCATCGGCGCATCAGCGTGCTCTTGCCGAACAGGCTCTCGATCAGATCGACCGCCAGCTCGGCCGTGCGGTTGCGCACGTCGAGCGCCGGGTTGAGCTCCATCACGTCCAGGCTCGCCAGCCGGCCGGTGTCGGCGATCATCTCCATGCACAGCTGCGCCTCGCGGTAGGTCGGTCCGCCCGGTACCGTGGTGCCGACGCCGGGTGCGATCTCCGCATCGAGAAAATCGACGTCGAAGCTGACGTGCAGGTGGGTGTTCTCGTCGAGCGTGGCGAGCGCCAGTTCCATCGTGTGGCGCATGCCCATCTCGTCGATGTAGCGCATGTCGAAGACCTCGAGCCCGGCTTCATGGACGAGCCGCTTCTCGCCCGGATCGACGCTGCGGATGCCGATCTGGCGCACCCAGCTTGGGACTGATCGCGGGCACCTGGCCGCCGATCTCGATCAGTTCCTGCGGCCCGTTGCCGCACAGGCACGCCACCGGCATGCCGTGGATGTTGCCGCTCGGCGTGAGCCGGCTGGTGTTGAAGTCGGCATGGGCATCGAGCCACAGCACGCGCAGCTTGCGCCCGTGCTCGCGGCAGTGACGGGCCACCGCGCTGATGCTGCCGACGCCGAGGCAATGGTCGCCGCCGAGCAGGATCGGCAGCCGACCGAGCCCGAGTTCGGCATGCACCGCCTCGTGCACCAGGCGATTCCACGCCACCACCGCGTCGAGGTGGCGGTAACCGTCGACCGGGGCCTGCCACGGATTCGGCGGACCCGACAGGTTGCCGCGGTCGATCACCTGAAGGCCGTGCGCCTCGAGGATCGGACCGAGGTTGGCGACCCGCAGTGCCTCCGGACCCATGCTCGCACCGCGGGCACCGGCGCCGACGTCGGTCGGGGCACCGATCAGGCTGATCTGCTGATTCATCGATTCCTGCAACGAGCGGTGGCGACTGACCGGTTATACGTCGAGCGGCCTGGCCGCGGAAGCGCTGCCGTCTGTCCTCGAAGCCGTACTCGGCATTGAGAATCTCCCACGCCTCCTCGGCCGTCTCGACGAAGCGGAACAGCTCGGACGTCGCCGGGCGAGATCATGCCGGTTTCGACCAGCCAGTCGAAGTCGATCAGCCGGGTCCAGAAGTCACGCCCGAACATCAGGATCGGCCGCTGCCGGCATTTGCCGGTCTGGATCAGCGTCAGCGTCTCGAACAGCTCGTCGAGTGTGCCGAAGCCGCCGGGAAAGCACACCAGCGCGATGCTGCGCATCAGGAAGTGCATCTTGCGCAGCGCGAAGTAGTGGAACTGGAAGCACAGCTCGGGCGTGATGTACGGATTCGGCTCCTGCTCGTGCGGCAGCACGATGTTCAGCCCGATGCTGCGCCCGTCGACCTCGAAGGCGCCACGATTGCCCGCTTCCATGATGCCGGGGCCGCCACCGGTCACGACATACACCGGCGTCGCCAATTGCGCGGTCCGGGTCGTGATCAGGGCTGACAGCCGTTGCGCCTCGTTGTAGAAGCGGGCCATCTCGACCTGGCGCTGGGCCAGCCGGATCGCTGCCTCGTCGCCGGCATTCTGGGCCAGTACCAGCGTCGCACCGGCTTCGACCGGTGAATGGATGCGCGCGCTGCCGAAGATCACGATCGTCGACTCGATCCCGAGTTCGCGCTGCTGCAGTTCGGGCTTGAGCAGTTCGAGCTGCATCCGCACCGGGCGCAGTTCCTCGCGCAGCAGGAAGTCCTTGTCGGTGAAGGCAAGGCGATAGGCGCTTTCCGGCCCGGCATAGCGCGAAGCCGGCTGGATCGCCTCGGCCTCCTCCTGGGCACTCGGAAAATTGCGGGCGGTCAGTTCGTGTCTCTTGTCCATCGGAAGCCATGCAGCGTGAATATCGGCCGGTCAGCGCGCAGTGGCGCAGACCGGGCAGTCCGGTTGGCGCGACAGCCGGATCTCGGTCCAGGCCATGTCGCGCGCGTCGAGCATCTGCAGCCGGCCGGCCAGCGAGCGGCCGATCCCGACGAGCAACTTCAGCGCCTCGGCCGCCTGCACCGTGCCGATGATGCCGACCAGCGGAGCGAAGACGCCCATGGTCGCGCAGCGCACCTCCTCGAAGGTGGACTCGGGCGGAAACAGGCAGGCATAGCAAGGGGCATCGGCATGCCGGACGTCGTAGACCGACACCTGGCCGTCGAAGCCGATCGCCGCGCCCGAGACCAGCGGGCGGCGGTGGGCGACGCAGGCGGCATTGACCGCATGCCGGGTCGCGAAGTTGTCGCTGCAGTCGAGCACCACATCGGCGGCCGCAACCAGCTCATGCAGGCGCGGTCGCGCCGGCGCGTTCGCGCAGCGCCTCGACCTGGATCTCGGGATTGAGGGCGACGATCGCGCACGCCGCCGATTCGACCTTGGCCCGCCCGATCCGATCGACTGCATGCGCGATCTGGCGCTGCAGGTTGGTCAGATCGACCGACATCGTCATCGACGACGGTGATGCGACCGACGCCGGCGGTGGCCAGGTAGAGCAGCGCCGGGGAGCCGAGCCCGCCGGCGCCGATCACCAGGGCGTGCGCCTGCAACAGCCGCGTCTGTCCCTCGATCCCGACCTCGTCGAGCAGGATGTGGCGCGAATAGCGCAGCAGTTGTTCGTCGTTCATGCGTGGCCGGCGTACTGCAAGCAAAACGCCCGCGCTCGGCGGGCGTCTCGGCCGGGAGGCGAATGATGCCTCAGTTGGCCACCGGCGTTTCGGCTTTTCGCTCCACCGCCGACTTGCTGACCAGCACCGGCTTGCCCTTCAGCCGGTTGATCGCCTGCGTGAGCTGGAAGTCTTCAGCGCTGCCGAACTCGGGCAGCGGCTTCGGCGGTTCGGCAGCGCGCTTGAGCGCCTCCTCCTCGAGCCGTTTGCGCGCCTCCTCGCGTGCCTTGACGCGCGTCGGGTCCTTCGATTCGGCACCCTGGCCGCTTTCGAGGTGCTTGTCGAGGTCGGCCTCGCGCGGGCGCAGCGCGGCGAACAGATTGCCTTCGGCGGTCTCGTCGAGCATCACATCCGGGATGATGCCGCGCGCCTGGATCGACTTGCCGCTCGGCGTGTAGTAGCGCGCGGTGGTGATCTTGAGCGCGGTATCGGGCGAAAGCTGGCGCACCGTCTGCACCGAACCCTTGCCGAAGGTCTGCGCGCCCATGATGATCGCGCGCTTGTGGTCCTGCAGCGCTCCGGCGACGATCTCGCTGGCCGACGCCGACCCTTCATTGACCAGCACGACGAGCGGAACGCTGCTTGACCGCATCCGGCAGGCGGCGCAGCACATCCGAGCCACCGCGGCGCATGTAGTACTCGGGCGAGGCCTTGAAGACCGATTTCGACTCGGCGATCTGGCCGTTGGTGGTGACGACGACCGCGTCGCTCGGCAGGAAGGCGGCAGAGATGGCGACCGACGCCTCGAGCAGGCCGCCCGGATCGTTGCGCAGGTCGAGCACGATGCCCTTCAGATTCGGATCCTGCTTGAACGCATCTTCGAGCTTGCGCGCGAAATCCTCGACCGTGCGGTCCTGGAACTGGCTGACCCGGATCCAGGCATAGCCCGGCTCGATCATCTTCGAGCGCACGCTTTGCTGGCGGATCTCCTCGCGCACGATCGTCACCGGGAAGCTGCGGCTCTCGGCCTTGCGGAAGACGGTCAGCAGCACCTTGGTATTCGGTTCACCACGCATGCGCTTGACCGCCTGGTCGACCGTCAGCCCCTTGACCGGGGTGTCGTCGATGCGGGTGATCAGGTCGCCGCTCTTGAGTCCGGCGCGAAAAGCCGGCGACCCCTCGATCGGCGAGACGACCTTGACCAGGCCGTCTTCCATGCTCATCTCGATGCCGACGCCGACGAAGCGGCCCGATGGTGCCCTCGCGGAATTCCTTGAAGGTCTTCTTGTCGAAGTACTGGCTGTGCGGATCGAGTCCGGACACCATGCCGCCGATCGCATCGGTGATCAGCTTCTTCTCGTCGACCGGCTCGACATAGTCGCTCTTGACCATGCTGAACACCGAGGCGAGCTGCTGCAGTTCCTCGAGCGGAAGCTGCGCAACCGGGCTGCGTGCGATGGCCTGGAACTGCATGCTGGCCAATGCGCCGGCAACCGCTCCGACCATGACCCAGCCCGCCACCTTCAGTTTTGCACCCATACGCACCTGCCGTTTTGACTCTGTTTGCTGCCGGTTCACGTCGAACGAGCCGCCGTTTGCAGTATAAGACGGCCCCCATGCTAGCGGACCTGCTGCGCTGCGCCGAAGTTCAGGGCTTTTCGGCCGGTTCAGCCTGCAACTGAGCCGTCTTCGCGTGCGAAGGTCACGACATGATCGACCTCGGCGCGGATGCCGATCCATTCGCCGATCTGGTGGTTATGGTGCGACGGCACATGCGCCAGCACCTGTTCGCCGCTGCGCAGACGCAAGGTATACAGGAATTCCGAGCCGCGGAACGCCTTGCGCTCGATGCGCGCCTGCACCGGCGCGGCGTCGTCGTGGACGATGTCGTCGGCGCGCAGCAGCACGTCGCAGCGGCCATCCGGATAGGCCTCCGGCAACGGACATTCGGCCCGGTCGATCAGGTCGCCGAGCGCGGTGCGCACGACCGCATTGCTGCCCGCCGGGCCGTCGGCGTGCCCCGCGGTGGCGACGATCCGGCCCGGCGCGAAGACGCCGTGGCCGATGAAATCGGCGACGAAGCGGCTCAGCGGCCGGTGATACAGCGTATAGGCGTCGTCCCACTGCTCGAGGCGACCGGCGTTCATGACGCCGATCAGGTCGCCGACGGCGAACGCCTCGAGCTGGTCGTGGGTGACGAACAGCGCGGTCGAGCCGGCCGCCTTCAGGATCGCCCGCAATTCGTGCGCGAGGCGTTCGCGCAGGTCGACGTCGAGGCTCGAGAACGGCTCGTCGAGCAGCATCAGCCGCGGCTGCGGCGCCAGCGCCCGCGCCAGCGCCACCCGCTGCTGCTGGCCACCGGACAACTGGTGCGGCAGGCGCCGGCCGGCATCCTCCAGGCCGACCAGTTCGAGCATGCTGCGCGATGCGCTCGCGGCGCTCGGTCGCGGGCAGGTGACGAATGCCGAAACCGACATTGGCGCGCGACGTCGAGGTGCGGAAACAGCGCATAGTCCTGGAACACCATGCCGATGCGGCGCGCCTCCGGCGCCAGGTGGTGCCGGGCGGCGTGGTCGCTCAAGGTCTGGCCATCGATCGTGACGCGTCCGCCGGACAGCCGCTCCAGCCCGGCCACGGCGCGCAGCAGCGACGTCTTGCCGCACCCCGACGGGCCGATCAGCACGCCGATCTGACCGGCAGTCAGGGACAGCGAGACCGTCTCGACCGCCGGATGGCCTGCGCTGCCGCGGCGCCGCACCGGTGCCGCGTCGGTAGTCGACGCTGGCCTGCTCGATCTGGAGGAAGGTGGTCATCGACCTATCATAGCGAGCCGCAATTCGAATGCGCATGGTTCGCATTCCTGTTCCTAACTTCCGTCCCGCGCCGAGCGCTGCCCCGATGACCCGCCTGGTGATCCTGACGTGTGCGCTGCTCGCGCTGCCGGTGATCGGCGTGTTCGGCTGCCTGGCTGACGCCGGGGACGCGACACGCTGGCGCTGCTGCAGCATCAGTTCGCGACCGTGCTGCCGGTCTATGCGCGCAATTCGCTGCTGCTGACCGCCGCGGTTGCGGTCGGCGTCGGCGCTCGTCGGCAGCGTCACCGCCGCGCTGGTCTGCCTGTTCGACTTTCCCGGTCGGCGCTGGCTCGAGTGGGCGCTGCTGCTGCCGCTGGCGGTGCCGGCCTACGTGCTGGCCTATGCCGCCACCGATTTCCTCGCCTACAGCGGGCCGCTGCAGATCGTGCTGCGCGACCTGACCGGCGCCGCAGGGCGCGCTGTGGCCCGATGTGCGCAGCCTGTGGGGCGCCGCGCTGATGTTCATCCTGTGTCTGTATCCGTATGTCTACCTGCTCACGCGGGCCGCGCTGAGCGAGCGCGGCGTGCACCTGATGGAGGCGGCGCGCGATGCTGGGTGCCGGCACGCTGCGCCGCGTCCGCGAGATCGCGCTGCCGCTGGCGCGACCGGCGATCGCTGCCGGCGTGGCGCTGGCGCTGATGGAGACCCTCGCCGACTACGGCGTCGGCTCGTACTTCGGCCTGCAGACCTTCACCACCGGCATCTACCGCGCCTGGCTGGTGATGAACGACGCCGACGCCGCGGCCCAGCTGGCATCGCTGCTGCTGCTGGTGGTGGGCGGCGCTGATGTGGCTGGAGCACCGTGCCCAGCAGCGGCTGCGCTTCGCCTCGACCCGGCGCAGCGCGCAGCACGGCGACGAGGCCCAGCCGCTGCGCCTGCGCGGCGGCGCCGCGCTGGCGGCGTTCGCCTGCTGCGCGCTGCCGGTGCTGCTCGGCTTCGTGCTGCCGGTGCTGGTGCTGCTGCGGCTGCTGTGGCAGGAAGCCCAGGCGTCGGAGACCGGCCTGCTCGGTGGCCTGCCGTGGTCGCGCTTCGGGCCCTGGGCCTGGACCAGCTTCAAGCTGGCCGGCATGGCCGCCCTGCTGGCCACCGGCCTGGCGCTGCTGCTCGGGTTCAGCCTGCGCCTGCCGGTCGGCGCACGCACCGGTCGGCGCGGCGCGCGGCGTCGGTGCGGCGGCGCTGCGCGTGGCGCGCGCATCGTCGGGCTCGGCTATGCGGTGCCGGGCGCGGTGATCGCAGTCGGCATCCTGCTGCCGGTCGCCTGGCTGCAGCGCACTGGCCGCAGGCGGGGACGACCGCGCTGGTGACCGGCACGCTGTTCGGCGTGATGTATGCCTACCTGGTGCGCTTCAGCGCGGTGGCGCTGCAATCGGTCGACGCCGGCTATGCCCGGCTGAGTCCGCACCTCGACGAGACCGCGCGCATGCTCGGCAGCTCGCGGTGGCGCATCTTCATCCGCCTGCATGCCCCGCTGCTGCAGCGGGCCGCGTTCAGCGCCATGCTGCTGGTGTTCGTCGACGTCATGAAGGAGCTGCCGGCGACGCTGGTCCTGCGCCCGTTCAACAGCGACACGCTGGCGGTCGTCGCCTACCAGCTGGCGCGCGACGAACGGCTGGCCGAAGCGGCGCTGCCCTCGCTCGCGATCGTGCTGGTCGGGCTGGCGCCGGTGCTGCTGCTGTCGCGGTCGCTGCGCCAGCGGCCCGGCTGAAACCGGCGTTGTCACAAGCGGTGCCGCCCGCGCCCCTCGAACCGGTGGCGACCCGGCGCGCGCAGGCACCGGCTGTCGCCACCGTGCGACATCCGGCCGGCGTCGGAAAAGCGCCGGATGCTATAAGCAACGATCTGGATCCGGTCGGATGTCGCGGCGCCTTCGCAGCGCCCGTCGACATCGCGTCCGACGCCACCTTCTCGATCTGCATCCTGCCGGTTTTCGTCTCCCATGGTTTCCCCCGTCGATGCCGCCCCGATCCACCGCCTGCACCGGCCACCCCGCAGGCGCCGCTGGCGTCGCTGGCTGGTCGGCGCCGCGCTGCGTCGCGGTGGTGGCCGCGACTGCCGCCGCTGGCGCTGCGCTGGGAAATGCGGCATTCGACGCTGCAGGCCCGCTACGCTTCGCAATGGGCGGCGCAGCCTGCGCTACGAACTGCAGCCGGGGCCGAGCGACGGCAACCGCTACCCGCAGGCAGGCCCCTACGACGAGCGGCTCGGCTACACCCGCATCCCGGGCTTCATCGAGCGGCTGACCGCGCGCCACCATCCGGTCGCGGCCCAGGCGCGCCAGAGCCCGGCGCTGGTCGACTACCTGCGAGCAGGGCTTCTACCCGCCGTTCGCCGAGAAGAACCAGGCCGGGCTGCAGGTCTACGACTGTCGCGGCGATGCGCTGTACCGCAGCGGCTATCCGATGCACGTCTATCCGGACGCGGCGTCGATCCCGCCGCTGATCGTGCGCGCGCTCGCCTTCATCGAAAACCGCGAGGTGCTCGACTCGCCGGCGTCGACCCACAATCCGGCGGTCGAGTGGGACCGGCTCGGCCGGGCGGTGATCGACCAGCTGCGCTCGGCGGTCGACCCCGATCATCCGGCCGCCGGCGGCAGCACGCTGGCCACCCAGCTCGAGAAATTCCGCCATTCGCCGGAAGGCCGCACCGCCGACGTGCAGGAAAAGTACCTGCAGCTCGTGTCGGCGACGGTGCGCGCCTACCGCGACGGCACCAACACCGATGCCGCGCGCGGCCCGCATCCTGCTCGACTACATCAACGGCCTGCCGCTCGGCGCGATGCGCGGCTTCGGCGAGATCAACGGCGTGCTCGACGGGCTGCACGCCTGGTACGGCGCCGATGTCGACGCGAGCAACCGGGCGCTGCGCCTGAGCGCCGAGCAGGTCGCGCAACGACCCGGCGGCGCGCGCCGCACAGGGGCTGGCGTTCCGGCGCGTGCTGAGCCTGTTCATCGCGCAGCGCCGACCGGCCTACTTCTTCGGCAGCGGCAAGGCGCGGCTGGCGGCGCTGACCGATTCCTATGTCCGGCTGCTGGCGCAGGGCGGCGTGATCGAGCCGGCGCTGGCCGAAGCCGCGCTGCAGGCGCCGCTGAAGATCGCCGGCACCTACCCGATCGACGACGACGCCGACCGTGCCGCCGAGATCCGCGACCGCAAGGCCGGCAACCTGGTGCGCACCGAGCTCGCCAGCCTGCTCGACGTCGGCAGCTACTACGAGCTCGACCGGCTCGACCTGCGTGCGCGCAGCAGCATCGACGGCCGGCTGCAGAGCGCGATCTCCGAACTGCTCGAGCGGCTGCAGCAGCCGGGTGAGGCCAAGGCCGCCGGACTGGTCGGCCGCCAGCTGCTCGAATACGGCGACCCGGCCAAGCTGTACTACAGCTTCACGCTGTACGAGCGCGCCGAAGGCGTCAACCTGGTGCGGGTGCAGACCGACAACCTCGACCAGCCGTTCGACATCAACACCGGCGCCAAGCTCGAGCTCGGCTCGACCGCCAAGCTGCGCACGCTCGTCAACTACCTCGAGATCATCGCCGAGCTGCACGGCCAGCTGGCCGGACTCGACCGCAAGCAGCTCGACGCCTTCGACGTCGGCAAGAAGGACCGGCTGACGCAGTGGGCGGTGGCGCACCTGCGCAGCGCCAAGGACCGGTCGCTGCGCGGCGATGCTCGAGGCGGCGATGGACCGCCGCTATTCGGCCAGTCCGGGCGAGACCTTCTTCACCGGCGGCGGCGCGCACCGCTTCGAGCAACTTCAACAGCAGCGACAACCACAAGTTTCCCGACCTGCGCGAGGCGCTGCGCGACTCGGTCAACCTGGTGTTCATCCGGTTGATGCGCGACATCGTCTACCACCACCTGTACGGCGAGCCCGGCTCGGCAGCGCGCATCCTGGAGGACAACGAGCACCCGCGAGCGCGAGCTGCTGCTCAAGCGCTTCGCCGACCGCGAGGGTGCGCAGTTCACGCGCGGCTTCTACCGCCGGCTGCAGCGGCAAGACCTCGCCGCAGATGCTCGACACGCTGGTGTCCGGCATCCAGCCGACGCCGGTGCGGCTGGCGGTGATCTTCCGGTCGGTGCGGCCGGACGCGCTCGCTGGACGACTTCTCGCGTTTCCTGCGCGTCCAGCTGCCGTCGTCGAAGCTCGACGACGAAGACCTGGCCCGGCTGTACGTGAAGTACGCCATCGAGGCGTTCTCGCTGCCCGACCGCGGCTACCTGGCGCGCGTCCATCCGCTCGAACTGTGGGTCGCGCAGCAGCTGCACGTCAATCCGCAGGCGACGCATGTCCGAGGTGCTGGCAGCCGGTGCGCCGCAGCGCCAGGATGTCTACGGCTGGCTGTTCCGCACCCGCGCCAAGGCGGCGCAGAACCGGCGCATCCTGTCGCTGCTCGAGATCGATGCCTTTGCCGAGATCGCCCGCAGCTGGCAACGCCTGGGCTATCCGTTCGAGCGACTGGTGCCGTCGTATGCGACTTCGATCGGCAGTTCGGGCGACCGACCCGCCGCACTGGCCGAGCTGATGGGCATCATCGTCAACGGCGGCGTGCGCCAGCCGACGGTGCAGATCAGCTCGGTGCGGCTGGCCGAAGCCACGCCGTACGAAGTGCGCACGCGACGCGATGCGCTCGGCGCCGAACGGGTGATGGCGCCCGAAGTGGCGGCGACGCTGCGCGACGCACTGCGCCAGGTGGTTGCCGAGGGCACTGCCAAGCGGCTCGACAGCGCGCTCGACGGCAGCGGACCAGCCGATCGCGATCGGCGGCAAGACCGGCACCGGCGACAACCGGCTCAACACCTACAGCGCACGCGGCCACCAGACCGGCTCGAAGGTGCTCAACCGCACCGCCACCTTCGTCTTCTACCTCGGCGAACGCCACTTCGGCACCATCACCGCCTACGTGCCCGGACCGGCGGCCGAGAAATTCCGCTTCACCAGTGCGCTGCCGGTATCGATCGTCAAGCTGATGGCGCCGCTGCTCGAGCCGGTGGTCCGGTCCGAGCGGCAGCGCAGGCTGCCCGGCCAATGACGAAGGGCATCTGGTGGCGCGTGCACCGGCGGCATCGGCGAGCCGCCCGTTGCCGGTCCAGGCCGCCGTCCAGCCGGCGAATCTGGCTGCCAGCAGCAGCGCCATCGCGCGCACCAGCGGCTCGGACGTGCTGACAGCGCAGCCCGAGCCAAAGGCGACGCGCTGAGGTCGTTGCGGCGCCGGAACGCGCCGCGCCACAAAGCACAAAGCGGTCAGCAGGCGTGAGCCCGCTGACCGCTTTGCTGTTTTTCTCTGGTGCCGGAGAGAGGAGTCGAACCCCCGACCTTCTCATTACGAATGAGCTGCTCTACCAACTGAGCTACACCGGCGCGAAGCCTTGCATTATAGCCTGCCTTTCCAGCCGGCCTCCTGGTGGTAGCGTGTCACGCGCTCGACCTCGTCCTTCGAGCCGAGCACGACGGCGACGCGCTCGTGCAGCGCCTGCGGCTGCAGATCGAGCACGCGCTCGCACCGCGTTGGTGGCGGCTCCGCCGGCCTGCTCGACGATGAAGGCCATCGGGTTGGCTTCGTACATCAGGCGCAGCTTGCCGGCCTTGCCGGGTTCGCGCCGGTCCCACGGGTACATGAAGATGCCGCCGCGGCTCAGGATGCGGTGCACGTCGGCCACCATGCTCGCGATCCAGCGCATGTTGTAGTTCTTGCCGCGCGGGCCGTCCGCAGCCGGCCAGGCACTCGTCGATGTAGCGCTTCATCGGCGGCGCCCAGTGGCGCATGTTGCTCATGTTGACCGCGAACTCGGCGGTCTCCTCCGGAATCCGGATCTGGTCCTGCGTCAGCACCCAGGAGCCCTGCTCGCGGTCGAGGGTGAACATCGCGACGCCGTCGCCGACGGTCAGCACCAGTGTGGTCTGCGGCCCGTACACGCAATAGCCGGCGGCGACCTGCTGGCGGCCGGGTTGCAGGAAGTCGTCCTGGCTGATCTCGTGTGCCGTTGTCGGTCTTCCTCAGCACCGAGAAGATGGTGCCGATGCTGACGTTGACGTCGATGTTGCTCGAGCCGTCGAGCGGATCGAACAGCAGCAGGTATTCGCCCTGCGGGTAGCGATTCGGGACGATGTGGATGTCGTCCATTTCCTCGCTCGCCATCGCCGCCAGATGGCCGCCCCATTCGTTGGCCTCGATCAGCACCTCGTTGGCGATGATGTCGAGCTTCTTCTGCACCTCGCCCTGCACGTTCTCGGTCTCGGCGCTGCCGAGCACATCGCCGAGGGCGCCCTTGTTGACCGCGATGCTGATGCGCTTGCAGGCGCGCGCGACGACCTCGATCAGCAGCCGCAGCTGGCCTGGGATGCGGCCGTTCCTGCGCTGCTGCTCGACCAGGTACTGCGTCAGGCTGACGCGCTTGTGGTCATTCATCGGTTTCCCCTCACGGCGCGATGCCGCTGCTGCTGGCGGTTGATTCAGACGATTCGAGTGCCCGCGAGACGATCTCGCGCACGTCGTTGGACAGCTCGGCGCGCGCCGCGACGCGCGCCAGCGCAGCCCGTGCCGCCTCCCGGTAGGGCTCGGCCAGTTGCGCCCAGCGGTCCATCACGCGGGCCAGGCGCGCCGCGAGCTGCGGATTGATCGGATCGATCTCGAGCACCCGATCGGCCCAGAAGGCATAGCCGGCTGCCATCGGCGCGGTGGAAGGCGCCCGGGTTGCCGCCGCAGAATGCGGCAACCAGGCTGCGCGCCCGGTTCGGGTTGCGCAGGCTGAAGTCGGGATGCCTGAGCAGCGGCCTGTGCGCGCCCGAAGACCCGTCCATCGCGCTCCGGCGCGGTGACCTGCAGCGCGAACCATTTGTCGATCACCAGCGCGTCGTTGCGGAACAGCTGATGGAAGCGCTCCAGCGCCGGCTGCGCCAGATCGGCGTGCGAATCGACCAGCGCCGCCAGCGCGCCGAATCGATCGGTCATGTTGGCGGCGTCCTTGAAGCGCTGGTAGGCACGGCCCGGCCAGACCGCGTCGCCGTCGGCCGCGGCTGCCAGGCAGAGCATCGCCAGCGCCAGGTTGGCCAGCGAACGCCGGCCGGCCGACGCCGCGTCGGGCCGGTACGGCCCGCTCACCTGGTTTGCCTCGAAGGCGCGCTGCCAGCTCGGTGCGAGCGCCTGCGCGAGTTGCAGCCGCATCGCTTCGCGTGCGCGCGTGGATGCGCTGCGGATCGACCGGGTTCAGCTGCTCGGCAACATAGCCCTGGCTCGGCAGCGTCAGCACCAGCGACTTGAACGCCGGGTCGATCAGTGGATCGTCGAGCAGTTCGCGCATCGCCCCGATGAAAGCGTCGTCGAGCTGCAGTGCCACCGGCCCGTCGGCGCGCACCGCTGCCAGCAGGCGCTCGAGCGCCATGCGCTGGCCGGCTTCCCAGCGGTTGAACGGATCGGCATCGTGGCGCAGCAGCACCAGCAGATCGGCATCGGTCAGCCCGTCGTCGACGATCACCGGCGCCGAGAACCCGCGCAGCAGCGACGGCACCGGCGGCGCATCGATGCCCTCGAAGACGAGTACGCGTCTCGCGCTCATCGAGCACGATCAGCCGCTCGGTCGCGCCCGCCAGGCCGGCATCCTCGCCCGCCAGTCTGCAGGGGCAGGGCCCGGCCGTCGCGCGCGACCAGGCCGAGCACGACCGGAATCACGAGCGGCTGGGCCAGCGGCCACGCCGGCACTGGTCCGGTCGGCCTGGCGCAGCGTCAGCGTGTAGCGGCGGGCCGCGGCATCGTGCCGCCGCGCGCGGACAGGCGCGGCGTGCCGGGCTGGCTGTACCAGCGCTTGAACGCCTCCAGGCGCGATGCCAGCGCGCTGTCCGGATTGGCATCCGCAATCGCCTGTGCAAAATCGTCGCAGGTCACCGCCTGGCCATCGTGGCGTTCGAAATACAGGCTGATGCCGCGCGCGAAACCGTCGCGGCCGACCAGCGTCTGCATCATCCGCACCACCTCGGCGCCCTTCTCGTAGACGGTCGGGGTGTAGAAATTGTTGATCTCGATGTAGCGGTCGGGTCGCACCGGATGCGCCATCGTGCCGGCATCTTCGGGAAACTGGATCTGGCGCAGCTTGCGCACATCCTCGATCCGCTTCACCGCCCGCGCCGTTGCGGCCTTGTCGGCGCCCGGTCCGTCGGCCGGACCGGTCATGTCGGTGCTGAATTCCTGGTCGCGAAAGACCGTCAGCCCTTCCTTCAGGCTGAGCTGGAACCAGTCACGGCAGGTGATGCGGTTGCCGGTCCAGTTGTGGAAGTATTCGTGGCCGACGACGCTTTCGACGTCGGCGAAATCGGCATCGGTCGCGGTTGCCGGGCTGGCCAGGACAAACTTCGTGTTGAAGATGTTCAGGCCCTTGTTCTCCATCGCGCCGGAGTTGAAGTCGCCGACCGCGACGATCATGAAGCGTTCCAGGTCGAGCGGCAGCCCGAAGCGCGCCTCGTCCCAGATCAGGCTCGCGACCAGTGAATTCATCGCGTGCTCGGTCTTGTCGAGATCGCCGCGCCGCACCCACACCTGCAGCAGGTGATCCTTGCCGGCGCGGCTGCGCACATGCTGCTCGCGTGCAACCAGGTCGGCCGCGACCAGCGCGAACAGGTAGCTCGGCTTGGGGAAGGGGTCATGCCACCTGGCGCAGTGCCGGCCGTTGTCGAGCTCGGTCTGTTCGACCAGGTTGCCGTTCGACAGCAGCACCGGGTACAGCTTGCGGTTGGCGCGCAGCGTCACCGTGTACACCGCCATCACATCCGGGCGATCCAGGAAATAGGTGATGCGGCGGAAGCCTTCGGCCTCGCACTGGGTGAAGAAGCCGCCGCCCGAGGTGTACAGGCCGGACAGGCGGGTGTTCTTTTCGGGCGCGCAGGTGTTGCGGATCTCGAGCGTGAAGCAACCCGGCGGCAGGTCCTGCACCGAGTCGATCACCAGCAGGCCATCTTCATGGCGGAACGAGACGCTGTCGCCGTTGACCTGCACCCGCATCAGGTTCAGTCCCTCGCCGTGCAGGCGCAGCGGCTGCGCCGGCACCGCTTCATTGCGCTCGAGCTGCATCCGGTTGATCACCAGCGTCTTCGCCGGGTCGAGATCGAACGTCAGATCGACGGTCCGGATCCAGTAGGCCGGCGCGACATAGTCCTCGCGACGGATCAGCACCGCCGTGCCTTCACGCATATGTTCTTCTCCAGTAAGAGCTACCGGCCGACCCGGTCGGGCCGGCGCGGCCGATCAGATGCCCTGCTTCAGGCTGGCCTCGATGAAGCCGTCGAGATCGCCGTCGAGCACCTTCTGCGTCGCCGACACCTCGTAACCGGTGCGCAGATCCTTGATCCGGCTGTTGTCGAGCACGTAGCTGCGGATCTGGTGACCCCAGCCGACATCGGTCTTGGTGTCCTCGAGCTTCTGCTGCTCTTCCTGGCGCTTGCGCATCTCGTGGTCGAACAGCCGGGACCGCAATCGCTTCCACGCGACATCGCGGTTGCTGTGCTGGCTGCGCCCGTCCTGGCACTGCACCACGATGCCGGTCGGGATGTGCGTCAACCGCACCGCCGAATCGGTCTTGTTGATGTGCTGGCCACCGGCGCCGCTGGCGCGGAAGGTGTCGGTGCGGACGTCCGACGGATTGATCTCGATCTCGATCGAATCGTCGACCTCGGGATACACGAACAGCGAGGCGAAGCTGGTGTGGCGGCCACCCGACGAGTCGAACGGGCTCTTGCGAACCAGCCGGTGCACGCCGGTCTCGGTGCGCAGCAGGCCGAAGGCGTAGTCGCCCTCGACCTTGATCGTGGCGCTCTTGATGCCGGCGCTGTCGCCGGGCGTCTCGTCCTCGAGCGTGGTCTTGAACCCCTTGCGCTCGCAATACTTGAGGTACTGGCGCAACAGCATCTGCGCCCAGTCGCACGCCTCGGTGCCGCCGGCGCCGGCCTGGATGTCGATGAAGCAGTTGCTCGGATCGGCCGGGTTGTTGAACATCCGGCGGAATTCGAGCTCCTTGATCTTCTCCTCGAGCTTCCCGGCGTCGGCCTCGATCGCACGCAGGCCGTCGATAGTCGTCCTCGGCCTGCGCCATCTCGAACAGCTCGCTGCTGTCGGCCAGGTTGCTCGTCAGGTGATCGATGGTCTCGACCACGGTCTCGAGCGTGCGCTTCTCGCGTCCGAGCTCCTGGGCTCGCTTCGGCTCGTTCCAGACGCTGGGGTTCTCGAGTGCGGCGTTGACCTCGTTCAGCCGCAGCGCCTTGCGATCGTAGTCAAAGATACCCCCGTAGGTCATGGGTGCGACGGGTCAGGTCGGCGAGCCGGTTGCCAATTGCATTGATGTGTTCGACGTCCATGGGGGCTCCTGATGCTGTGCCGTGCAAAGGACGGATTTTTGCATGCGCCGGCGCTGCCGCTGCCAGCCACGCTGGATACGCATGGTTCAGCCCAGAAAACGCTCGATCCGGCGCGCCAGCGCCTCGGGCTGGTCGTGGTGCAGCATGTGGGCGGCGTCGTCGATGACACAGCGTTCGAGGCTTGCGACCCGTGCGATCCGGGATCTCGAAATCCTCGCGCGGGTAGCGGCCGCCGAACATCGCACCGAGCTCGGTCAGCGCGCCCTCGACCCACAGCACCGGCGCGGCGATCGCGCGCCCAGCAGGCCAGCGCCTCGTCGCGCTGGTACAGCACCGGGTTGACGCGCCGATGCGCCGGGTCGGCACGCAGATCCCAGCTGCCGTCACCGGTCTGGCGCGCCCAGTGCTGCGCCAGCCACCGGGCCCGCTGCGGTGCGAGCCGTGGATTGGTCTTGCGCAGGCGCGCCGCGACCGCGTCGAGCGACTCGTAGCGGCGCAGCGGCGGCGGGTTCCGGAGCTCGTCCAGCCAGCGCGCATAGCGCAGCGGCGCCTGCGCCGGCTCGGTGGCCGGCATGCCGAAACCCTCCAGGTTGACCAGCCGCCGGATGCGTTGCGGCCGGATGCCGGCGTACAGCATCGCCACGTTGCCGCCCATGCTGTGACCGAGCAGATCGATCACCCCGCCGACCTCGCCGCGGGCGACGAGCGCGTCGAGCAACTGGTCGAGATCGCCCAGGTAGTCGGGAAACCAGTAGCTGTCGGCACCCGATGCATCGCTGCAGTCCGAAGCCGCGCCAGTCGAGCGCGATCACATGGCGTTCCTCGGTCAGGGCGTCGACCATGAACTGGAACGAGGCAGCGACGTCCATCCAGCCGTGCAGCAGCAGCAGCGTCGGGCGCCGTGCCGGGTCGGGCGCCGCCTGCCCCCAGACGCGCAGGTGCAGGGACAGCCCGCGCACCGGGATGTCGACCTCGCGCGCCACACGCCGCTCGAGGTACGCTGCCGCGGCCGGTCCGGCGCTGGGTTCGGGTGCTGGTGCCATGCCCGGACTCTACGGGAAGCAGGTGAGTCCCCCGATCGGCCGGGACCATCCGGCGCGGTGACAATCTGCCGATGAACCAGCCATGCGAAATCGAAGGTCGTGGATTCACGCTGCGCCCGGCGGCCGTCGACGACTGCGAGGCGATCATCGGGCTGATCCGCGAACTGGCCGAGTTCGAGATGCTGAGCCACCTGATGCAGGCCACGCCGGCCGCCCTGCAGCAGCACCTGTTCGGACCCCGTCCGGTGGCCGAGGCGGTGGTGGCCGAGCTCGACAGCGACGGCAGCCTGGTCGGCTTCGCCTTGTTCTTCAGCAACTTCTCGACCTTTCTCGGTCAGCCGGGGCTGTACCTCGAAGATCTCTACGTGCAGCCGACGCTGCGCAAGCTCGGCATCGGCAAGGCCCTGCTGCGCACCTGGGCGCGCTGGCCGTCGAGCGCGGCTGCGGCCGCTTCGAATGGAGCGTGCTCGACTGGAATGCCGATGCGATCGAGTTCTACCGTCGGATGGGCGCCACCGTGATGCCCGACTGGCGGATCTGCCGGATCGCCGGCGACGCGCTGCAGCGCTATGCGCGTGCAGGCTGACACCGACCCACCGAACAGGACCCCGCGATGCCTTCGATCCGATCCTCCGCAGCGCGCAAACCGCCGGCGCGGCGCGCCGACCACCATGCCACGATGCAGCGCGACTTCCGCTGGGCGGTGCCAGCCGACTTCAACATCGCCGAGGCCTGCTGCGGCCGCTGGGCGCGCAGCACGCCCGACGCGATCGCGATCCACCACGACACCGAATCCGGTCCCGGCGCATCCATCAGCTACCGCGAACTGCAGCGCCAGGCGAACCGGCTCAGCCGCCTGCTGCGCAGCCTGGGCGTGCAGCGCGGCGACCGGATCGCGATCGTCATGCCGCAGCGCCCGGAAACCGCGATTGCGCACATCGCGATCCATCAGCTCGGCGCGGTCGCGATGCCGCTGGCGATGCTGTTCGGCCCGGATGCGCTCGAATACCGGCTGCAGCACAGCGCGGCGTGCGCTTGCGATCGTCGACGAAAGCGCGATCGACAACCTGCTCACGGCGCGACCCCAGTGCCCGCAGCTGCGCTGTGTGGTCGCCGTCGGCACCGCCGAAGGGCGCGGCGACCTCGACTGGCGCGCCAGCCTGGCCGCACAGCCGGATGATTTCGAATGCGCACCGACCAGCGCCGAAGACCCGGCGATCCTGATCTACACCAGCGGCACCACCGGCCCGGCCAAGGGCGCCCTGCTCCCGCAGCGCGCCCTGATCGGCAACCTGACCGGCTTCGTGTGCAGCCAGAACTGGTTCGGCTTCGATCCGGCCGGCGGCGACCAACCGGCGCGCAGCGTCTTCTGGTCTCCTGCCGACTGGGCCTGGACCGGCGGCCTGATGGACGCGCTGCTGCCGACGCTCTATTTCGGGCGCGAGATCGTCGCCTGGCAGGGCCGCTTCTCGCCCGAGAAGGCCTTCGAGCTGCTCGAGCGCCACCGCGTCACCCACACCTTCCTGTTTCCCGACCGCGCTGAAGGCGATGATGAAGGCGGTGCCGGTGCCGCGCGAGCGCTACCGGCTGCAGCTGCAGGCGATCATGAGCGCCGGCGAGGCGGTCGGCGATGCGGTCTTCGGCTACTGCGAGCAGCAGCTCGGTGTGATCGTCAACGAGATGTTCGGCCAGACCGAGATCAACTACATCGTCGGCAACTGCGCGATGAACGACCGGCGCGACGGCCACGGCGTGGGCTGGCCGGCACGTCCGGGCAGCATGGGCCGGCCCTACCCCGGCCACCGCATCGCGGTCATCGACGACGACGGCAACGAGTGTCCGCGCGGCACGCCCGGCGACGTCGCGCTGCACCGGCTCGACCTGCACGGCGATCCGGACCCGATCTTCTTCCTCGGCTACTGGAACGACGAACGGGCCACCGCGTGGCAAGTTCACCGGCGACCCGGACAGACAGCTGGTGCCGCACCGGCGACACCGCGCTGATGGACGACGACGGCTACCTCTGGTACCAGGGACGCAGCGACGACATCTTCAAGGCCGCCGGCTACCGGATCGGCCCGAGCGAGGTCGAGAACTGCCTGGTCAAGCATCCGGCGGTCGCCAACGCGGCGGTGGTGCCCGAAGCCTGATCCGGCCCGCGGCGCGCTCGTCAAGGCGTACGTCGTGCTGGCTCCCGGCCACACCGCGAGCGACGCGCTGATCGAAGCGCTGCAGCAGCATGTGCGCGGCCGCCTCGCACCCTACGAATACCCGAAGGAGATCGAGTTCATCGACGCCCTGCCGATGACCACCACCGGCAAGGTCCAGCGCCGGGTGCTGCGCCTGCAGGAGGAGCAGCGCGCACGCGACGCCGCGGCTGCCGGATCCGGACCGGCGCGCTGAGCCCGGCCGGCGCCAGCGGCGCCGGCTTCAGGCGAAACCGAGCACCACGCGGCGCGTCATCGCCGACTTCTTCTCGATCCGGGTGACGACCACGGCGCCGACCTCGGCGGTGTTGCCGACGTGCGTGCCGCCGCACGGCTGGCTGTCGATGCCGTCGATCTCGAGGATGCGCACCCGCCCCTCGCCGCTGCTGCTGCGCGGCGGCTGCACCCGCATGCTGCGCACGAGCTGCGGATTGGCATCGAGTTCGGCCTGGCTGATCCAGCGGTGCGATACCGGGTGCTCGCCCGCCACCAGCCGGGCCAGCCCGACATTGAGCGCATCCTTGTCGAGTGCCTCGTCCATGTGGAAATCCAGCCGGGCATGGGTCGCGGTGATGCTGCAACCGTCGACCGGGTGCGGTACCAGCGCACACAGCAGATGGGTGGCGGTATGGAAGCGCCGATGCGCCTGCCGCCGCGCGCTGTCGATGCGCGCCAGCACCGGCGTGCCGGGCCGGAAACCGTCCAGCGCCGCCCCTGGCACCGGCTGGTGCGAAATCGCTCCCGGTCGGGACGGATGCTTGCGCGTGTCGGCGATCACGAGCACCCTGCCGTCGGCGCGGGTCAGGGAGCCGGTGTCGCCCGCCTGACCGCCGCCCTGCGGATAGAACACGGTGCGGTCGAGCACGATGCCGGCGTCGTCGACGGCCACGATGACGGCGGCGCACTCGGCAAGCGAAGCATCCTCGCGAAACAGTTCCTCGGTCATCGGGCGTGCGTTTCCAGCGGTGGATCGGTGGCTGCCGATGTTAGCGAATGACGGGCGGCCGCGTCGGGCCACTGGCCGAGGCACCTAAACTGCCCGGATGAGCCAATCACCCCCCTCTTCCGACCGACTGGTCACCCTCGGCCGCAGCGAGCTGCGGGTGACGTCGATCTGCCTGGGCAGCATGACCTTCGGCGAGCAGGTCGACGAGCCGACCGCCCATGCGATCCTCGACCGCGCACTCGAGCGCGGCATCAACTTCATCGATACCGCCGAAATGTATTCGGTGCCGGCGCGCGCGCAGACCTTTGGTTCGACCGAACGCATCATCGGCAGCTGGCTGGCGGCGCGACCCGGTGTCCGCGATCGCGTGGTGCTCGCGACCAAGGTGGCCGGGCCGGCGCGCAACATGGACTGGATCCGCGGCGGCAGCCCCGACCTGGCTCCGGCCGACATCATCGCCGCCTGTGACGCCAGCCTGCAGCGGCTGCGCACCGATGTGATCGACCTGTACCAGATCCACTGGCCGAACCGCAACGCGCCGGCATTCGGCTCGCTGTATTTCGACCCGACGCTCGAGCGTGATCAGACCTCGATCCACGACCAGCTCGAGGCGCTCGGGCGGCTGGTCATGGCGGGCAAGGTGCGCGCCATCGGCCTGTCCAACGAGACACCGTGGGGCGTGTGCGAGTTCATCCACCAGGCCGAACGCCATGGCCTGCCGCGGGTTGCCAGCGTGCAGAATGCCTATGCGCTGACGAATCGGGTGCCGGACAACGGCCTGGACGAGGCGATGTTCCGTCACCAGGTCTCGCTGCTCGCCTATTCGCCGCTCGCCTTCGGCGCCCTGACCGGCAAGTACGACGCGGTCGGGCTCGATGCACCCGACCATCGCCCCGGCCGGCTCGCGCTGTTCGAGACGATGAAGAAGCAGCGCTGGGGCCGACCCGAATCGCTGGCGGTCGCGCGCCGCTACAACGAGCTGGCGCGCCGCCACGGCCTGACGCCGACGCAGCTCGCGCTCGGCTTCTGCGCCGGCTCCTGGCGCGTTGCGAGCACCATCATCGGCGTCACCTCGGTTGCGCAGCTGGACGAGAACATCGACGCATTCCAGACCCGCCTGTCGCCCGACATCCTGGCCGAGGTCGACGCCATCCGCCGCGACCACCGCGACCCTGCCATGTAGGAGGGCCTTCAGCCCCGATCCGAAGGGCCTTCGGCCGGGGCACGAACCGATGCCAGCGGGACGATGGCCCGCCGCGTGTGATCATCAGCGCCATGGAGGTGTCGTGATGGATCCGCTTCAATCGCACCCGCCGGCCGGCGATGTCGAGCACGAGGTGTACACCCTGCGGCGCGGACGCACGCCGCTGCTGATCAGCGTGCCGCACGTCGGCCGGCTGATCCCGGCCGAATTGCAGCCGCTCTACCAGCCGCGCGCGCTCGAGGTCGAGGACACCGACTGGCTGCTCGACGAGGTGTATGCCTTCGCCCTGGAGCTCGGCGCGAGCCTGCTGGTGCCGCGCCACTCACGCTATGTGATCGACCTGAACCGCCCGGACGTGGACACGCCGATGTATCCCGGCGTCAACAACACCGAGCTGTGCCCGACCCGATTCTTCACCGGCGAACCGCTGTACCGCGCGGGCTGCGCACCGGACGCGACCCAGGTCGCAGCACGCATCGAGCGCTACTGGCGGCCCTACCACGCCGCCCTGGCGGCCGAGCTGGCCCGGCTGCACGCGAGCCACGGCCTGGCCATGCTGTGGGAAGGCCACAGCATCAAGACCGAGCTGCCCTGGTTGTTCGAGGGCAGCCTGCCGGCCCTGAACCTCGGAACGGCCGATGGCCGCGCCTGCGCACCCCGGTTGCGCCAGCGCCTGGTCGATGTCCTGGAGGCGCAGACCGGATTCACCCACGTGGTCGACGGCCGCTTCAAGGGCGGCCACATCACCCGCCGCTACGGCCGGCCCGAGCAGGGCGTGCACGCGGTGCAGATGGAGATGTGCTGGGATACCTACATGGCCGAACGCGCGCCGTACGCGGTCGATCCGGTGCGGCTGGCCCGTCTCGAGCCGCTGCTGCGCCGCCTGCTGCAGGCGATGCTCGACTGGGCCAACCCCCGGTTCGAGGGGCGGTGACAACCCGGGGTTGAGGCTCGGAGGTTGGTGGTAGAACGTTTTGCGGCGCCACGCCCCCGGGCTGCGCGACCCGGGGCCGCGATGTCCGTGGCCCGGCACACGAGGAGCATCGATGTTGGTGACGGATCGGAAAGCGCCGGAGCAGCGGCGCATCGGCATGCCATGGGCGCTTGGTTCGGCGCTGGTGGTCGGCGTCTCGCTGGCCGGCTGCGGCGGTGGTGGTGGCGGCGGGGAAGCGCCGAAGGTGGCGGCCCAGGTGCTGTCGTCGACATCGCCGCAATGGGTGTCGGGCGGTGATGCGCTGGTCGCGGTCGATGCGGAGACGGTCTCCGACACGGCGCTGCGGGTGACGCTCAACGGCACCGATGTCACCAGCGCCTTCCGCGCCACCGCCGGCAACCGCAAGGTCGGCCTGGTCAGCGGCCTGCGCGACGGCGCCAACACGCTGCGGGCGGAGGTGCGCAGCACCGACGCGCGCACCCTGTCGAGCAGCGAGCTGACGCTCACCAACCATCCGCGCACCGGCCCGATGTTCTCAGGCCCGCACCAGACACCGTTCATCTGCCAGACCGCGGAGTTCACCCTGCCGGATGGCACCAGCACCCTCGGCGCGCCACTCGATGCCAACTGCTCGGCGGCAACGCGGGTCGACTATGTCTACCGCTCCGGTACCGGCTTCAAGCCGCTGCCGTCGCGCAGCGCACTGCCGGCCGACGTCGAGACGACGGTCACCAATGAAGGCCGCAGCGTGCCCTACGTGGTGCGGATCGAAACCGGAACCGTCAACCGCTCGATCTACCAGACGGCGATGCTGCACGATCCGTCGCGCGAGACCGAACCGAGCTTCAGCACCTCGCCGGCGGGCTGGAACGGGCGGCTGGTCTATACCTTCGGCGGCGGCTGCACCGGCGGCTGGTACCGCCAGGGCGCGAGCACCGGCGGAGTGCTCGATCACAACATCCTCAAGCAGGGCTATGCGCTCGCCTCGTCGTCGCTCAACGTGTTCGGCAACAACTGCCAGGACCTGACCGCGGCCGAGTCGATGGCCATGGTCAAGGAGCGCTTCATCGAGGCCTACGGCCGGCCGCGCTGGACGATCGGCTGGGGCTGCTCGGGCGGTTCCTACCAGCAGCACCAGATCGCCGACAACTACCCCGGCCTGCTCGACGGCATCCTGCCGGGCTGCAGCTTCCCCGAGGTCGGTTTCGCGACCGTGTATTCGATCACCGACCAGCGCCTGATGGGCCGCTACTTCCGCGACGTCGCGCCGGGCACCTTCAGCGATGCACAGATCGAGGCCGCTGCCGGCATCCTGAGCGTGAAGACGATGTACACCGGCACCGTCTACGACGGCGCGCTGCGCATCGCACCGGATCGCTTCTGCCCGTCGGTGCTGCCGGCCGGCGCTGCGCTACGACCCCGTCAGCAACCGCGGCGGAGCGCGCTGCGATGTCTACGACCACATGGTCAATGTGCTTGGCCGCGATCCGGTCACCGGTTTCGCGCGCCGGCCGATCGACAACGTCGGCGTGCAGTACGGGCTCGCGGCACTCAACGCCGGGACGATCTCGGTCGACCAGTTCCTCGACCTGAATGCCGGCGTCGGTGGCTACGACGTCGATGCGCGCTTCGTCGCGCAGCGCACCGTGGCCGATCTGGAAGCGACCCGGCAGGCGTACCAGACCGGGCGACTGACCAACGGCGGCGGCGGATTGCACAACATCCCGATCATCGACTACCGCGCCTACAGCGACGACAACCCGGTCGGCGACATCCACCTGCGCTACCACTCGTTCTCGATGCGTGAGCGGCTGAAAAAGGCCAATGGCGACGCCGACAACCAGGTCATGCTGGTCGAGGACTTCCGTTACGGCTACTACAGCAGCGCCAGTCCGATGCTGCTGGAGGCACTGTCCGAGATGGACAAGTGGCTGGCTGCCATCGCAGCCGACAACGGCGGTGGAACCGCGCACCAGAAGGTGGTGCGCAACAAGCCGGCGACGCTGAAGGAGGGCTGCAACACGCGCGATGCGACCCCGACGCGCATCGTCGAGACCCAGCAGCGCAGCAGCGGCCAGTGCGCTGCGCTCTATCCGGCGCCGGGATCGCCGCGGGTGGCCGCCGGCGCCGACATCGCGGCCGACATCGTCAAGTGCCAGCTCAAACCGGTCAGCGCAGGCGACTACAAGGTCACCCTCAGCGCGGCGCAGACGACGCGCCTGCAGAGCGTCTTCCCGCAAGGTGTGTGCGACTGGTCGAAGCCGGGCGTCGAGCAGCAGGGACTGCGCGGAACCTGGCTCAGGTTCTAGGCCAGCGCCCGCCCCGATCGCGGCGCCGTGCCGCGATCGGCGGCCGGCTTCAGCAGCCGGAGGTGCACTTGCCCGCGCCGTCGAACGCCATCGTGCGGCCCGACAGCGGAAGGTGCACCGGCACCTTGACTGCATTGATGAAGGATTCGGTCTTGCTGCCGGACCGGACCTTGCCGCCCACCGTGCCGACCTCGTTGGCATGGGAGACGATCACCGAAGCCGGCTTCACCAGCTCGTTGATCACGTAGGCGGCCTCGGTCGGTCCGGTGGTGAAGGTATCGCCGATGTTCATCACCGCCAGCCGGGCCTTGTAATGGTCGCGCACCACCCGTTCCTGGTCGGCCACGATGCCGGTGTCGCCTGACAGGTAGGCCACCAGTCCGTTGCTGAAGCGCAGCACATAGCCGGTCGGCGGACCGGCATGGCCGGTGATGCCGGCCTCCTTCATCGCGCTGCCCAGGTGGCCGCCGATCAGTTCCGGATCGACGCCGTTGCTGTGCAGCGCCGATACGGTCGAGATCCTGACGCCGCCCACCGTCACGCTGGCGCCGAAACGTGCCAGCATCGAATCGGCTGCATTGCCGCCGTCGGCGCGCAGCTTGGACGCGAAGAAGGCCGGCATCTCGCTGCCGGTCACGATCTTCGACTTCTTCGCCAGCGCGATCTTCACGACATTGGTCTGCGGCGTCGCCGAGACCGAAGCGTCCGGACTCGAGCAGCTGCCGGCATTCGGCTCCTTGGCGTGGCGGTCTCCGACATGGTCGCCATGCAGGTGACTGACCAGGATGATGTCGATCGTGTGCAGCCGGGTATCGCCGGCCCCGGCGACGGTGCGGCCCGGGTCGTACAGCACGCGTGTGCCGTTCGGATCCTCGAACACCAGCGCCCGATCGAGCGGACAGAACTCGCCCTCGATGCTGCCGAGCGGCGTCACCTTGACGGACTGCGCGAACGCCGGCGCGGACAGCGCCGCGCAGAGCGCCAGGGCGGGGAGAAGGCGGTGTGGCGGTTTCATCGGACGAACTCCATGGCTGGTTCTCGATTGGTCGACGAGTCGATGGCGCGGCAGCGGCCCGGTCATCGGCCGGCTGTCCCGGCCTGGAACGATGGACCGTCGGCACGCCGAACGGTTCCGGGGCGACGCCATCCGCGCTGTCGCAGCGCAGGCGGGGCCGCTGGCCTGCGCGGTCCGGGCTACGATTCGCTCATCGCGTCCGCGCCCTGCCGTGCACCCGGCGGCGGACCGACCCGGCCACGACAACCGAGAGACAGCGCATGATCGACCCCGACGTGAAGACCCGCTGGATGGCCATCAACCGCGATGGCTTCGACGGCTACCTGGCGCTGCCACCCGGCGGCAGCGGGCCGGGCCTGCTGCTGTGGCAGGAGATCTTCGGTGTCAATGCGCACATCCGCGGCGTGGCCGAGCAGTACGCGCTGGCGGGCTTCGTCGTGCTCGCGCCCGACATCTTCTGGCGCAGCGGGCCACGCATCGAACTCGGCTATGACGATGCCAGCCGCGACAAGGGCCGGGCCTGCGCCCAGGCCCTGCAGCGCGACGCCCTGCAGACCGATGTCCGCGCTGCGGTGGCCGCATTGCGCAATCTGCCGGCGTGCGCCGGACGGCGCGTCGGCACGATCGGCTACTGCCTCGGCGGTCGGCTCGCCTATTTCAGCGCCGCGTGGACCGATGTCGATGCCGCCGTCGCCTACTACGGTGGCGGGATCCAGGACCAGCTCGGGCTGGCGCCCGGCATCGAAGCGCCGATGCAGTTCCACTACGCCGGCCACGACGACCACATCCCGCCCGACGCCATCGAACGCGTGCGCGAGGCGATGCAGGGCAAGCGCGCCGACATCCATGTCTACCCCGACGCCCACCACGGCTTCAACTGCTGGAAGCGGTCGAGCCACCACCCGGCAAGCGCCGCACTGGCGCATGGCCGGAGCCTGCAGTTTCTGGCGCAGGCCTTGTTCTGAGCGCACCGCACCGTTGCCGACTCCTCGACGATGCCGCGCAAGGAACACGCCTCCGAGACCCCCGCCACCCGCTGGCTGAAGGCCGGGCGCGTCGACTACAGCGAGCACCTGTACGACTATGTCGAGCACGGTGGAACCGGCGAATCGGCGCGCCAGCTCGGCGTCGACGAACATGCGGTCATCAAGACGCTGGTGATGGAAGACGAGACCGGCCGGCCACTGATCGTGCTGATGCACGGTGACCGCCAGGTCAGTACCAAGAACCTGGCTCGCCAGATCGGCGTCAAGCGGGTCCAGCCCTGCCAGCCCGAGGTGGCGCAGCGCCACAGCGGCTATCTGGTCGGCGGAACCTCACCGTTCGCGACCCGCAAGGCGATGCCGGTGCATGTCGAACGCAGCGTGCTCGAGCTGCCGCGGATCTGGATCAACGGCGGGCGTCGCGGCTATCTGGTCGGCATCGACCCGGCTGTGCTGACTGAGCAACTGGGCGCACGACCGGTCTCCTGTGCCGGCGGCGCTGATTGAGGGGGCGGCGTCGGCCGCGCTCAGGACTGCGTTGCAACCGGGGCTGTCGTCACCACCTGTCCGTCCCTCACAGGCAGGGTAGGACCCGGCCGGAACGTGGTGCGCACCACGCCGTCCTTGCCATCGAGCCGGTAACGCACCTCGTAGCCGGCCGGGCGCTGCGTCTTCTCCTGCACCGTGCGGCAGCGCCGCTCGGTGGTGGTGACGACATCGCGCTGCTGCATCCCCTGCTGCACCCGGTTGCCGGCATAGCCTCCGGCGGCAGCGCCGACGATGGTCGCCACCGTCTTGCCGCTGCCGCCGCCGACCTGGCTGCCGAGCAGTCCGCCGGCGAGACCGCCGAGCGCGGTGCCGGCGATCCGGTTGTCGTCCTGCACCGGTGCCTGACGGCTGACCGCCACATTCTCGCAACGTTCGCGCGGCGTGACGACGGTCTCGGTCAGCTCCTTGACCGCGACCACCTCCGCCACCTTCGGCCGGGTCAGCGTCTGGTAGCCGGTGACCCCGCTGGCGCCGACCACGACCATTGCCAGGGCGCCGAGCGCGATGCCCTTGACCATCGACTTGTCCATGCTGTTTCCCACCTTGTTGCGAAGCCGCGATTACAAGCCGATTTCACACCCGCCGCGTGACACGGCGTGTCATCCTTCGGCGCGCCCACACGTCGGTGAATCGGATGCGGCACGCACGGCACGTCACGACCCGGCAGCACGGACACCCGATGGCGATAATCCGGGATCCTTGATCCGCACCCTCCCGCCCACCGACCATGAGCACCCTGATCGCGTTTGCAGCCGTCGTCGTCGCCTACCTGATCGGCTCGCTGTCGTTCGCGGTCATCGTGTGCCGGCTGATGGGGCTGAACGATCCGCGCCAGTTCGGCTCCGGCAATCCCGGTGCGACCAATGTGCTGCGCTCGGGGAACAAGGTGGCCGCCCTGCTGACCCTGGTGCTCGACGCCGTCAAGGGCGTGGTGCCGGTGCTGGCGGTCGCCTGGTTCGGCCCTCGCCACGGCCTCGGCGAGGGCACGGTGGCAGCGGTCGGGCTGGCGGCCTTCGTCGGGCACCTGTGGCCGGTATTCTTCGGCTTCAAGGGCGGCAAGGGGGTCGCCACCGCGGCCGGCGTGCTGCTCGCCATCAATCCCTGGCTCGGTCTGGCAACCCTCGCCACCTGGGTGATCATTGCCGCCTTCTTCCGTTATTCATCGCTGGCGGCGGTCGTCGCCGCCATCTTTGCGCCGTTCTACCAGCTGCTGATCTGGGGCGCCGGACCGACCGCGCTGGCCGTCACCGTGATGGGCCTGCTGCTGATCTGGCGCCACGCCGGCAACATCGAGAAGCTGCTCAAGGGAACCGAGAGCAAGCTGGGCCAGAAACTGGCTGCGGCGGCGCACCATCCAGTGCCCGGCGCCAAGCCGCCTCCCCACCCTCACTCCAGCAAACACAAGTCCAGATCATGAGCAACATTTTGCGATTTCACGTCGGTCCCCGCATGTCTGAGGCGGCGGTCTACAACGGTGTCGTCTACCTGGCCGGTCAGGTCGCCGCCGATGGCTCGCAGGATGCCGCCGGGCAGACGCGCCAGGTGCTCGGGGCCATCGATGCACTGCTTGCCGAGGCCGGCAGCGCCAAGTCGCACATCCTGCGCGCGCAGATCTTTCTCGCCGACCTGGCCGATTTCGGCGCGATGAACGAGGTCTGGGAGCAGTGGGTGGTCCCGGGCCAGACGCCGCCGCGTGCGACGGTCCAGGCGGCCCTCGCCAGGCCGGAGTGGAAGGTCGAGATCGTCGTCACTGCCGCTGTCGTGTAGGGCGGACCGACGACCGCGACCCGGTGGCCTGCGGCCGGGATCGGGCCTCTCAACGAACACATCCCAAGTGCTTGATTCAGCTCGAGTTTTTTTGCTGCCAAACCAACAACGAGCGTGCCACGCGGCGCCGTGCGGGTCGATCGTGACGCGAATGGAAGGCGCCGAGGAGCGGAGCATCGCCGGCCGCGCGAAGCGCCTCGTGAACTGACTTGTCGCGTTTGTCCGAGCGGCGTCCGCGCTTCTTGCCCGAGTCGTTCGGGCGGGGATCCAGGCCGCTATAGGCGACCACGGCGTCTACATTGGCAAACTCGATCCGAGCGAACAGAACCGCCAGCAAGGCACTGCCAAGAGGTCCGAAGCCGGTCACGCTGGCGATGCGTTCGCGCCCGGTGGTCAATTCCTGGTCAGCAGCAATGAGCGCATCGATCTTCGCATCGAGCGCGGCTAGAAACCGAGCAAAGGACTGGTCGAGTTGCTCGAGCTCGTCGGCCACGTCGCGATCGCCTTTGAATGCCTGGCGAACTGATTCACGCTTCGTGACTACCGTGGCGCGACGACCCAAGAGTTCCTCGACGCGCCTGTGTGCGCTGTCGCCGGGTTGCCATGCGTGCAACTTGGTGTGGTGTTCAGCCACATACCGGGCGATCAACGGGGCATCAACGCGATCCGTCTTGCCACGAGCGCCCATGGCTTTGGCATAGAAGTACACGTCTTGCGCATTGAGCACGTAAACCTGCATCGCCGCATCGTGGGCACGTTGGGCCAGCAACCTGTGATATACGCCTGTGGACTCCATGGCAATGATGCTGCCCTTGGGCAGCGTAGCCAGCCATGCGTCGAGGGCCGACTTCTCATTGACGATGGATCGAATCTGTCCATCTCCGTGCTGCGCTGTCACGACCTCATCCTTGGCAATGTCGACGCCATAGACCTTCAAGCTCCCTTGCATTCCCTCACCTCCGAAGAAGAAAATAAAAGTGCTGGGGTGAAAAGCTCCGCCGGCGACGTCAACTTGCATACAGATCGGGGGTCACCACCGCGAAGTGGTGCCGCTCAGTTCCCTATCGACGTTCGAAGGCGGGGTGGGAGAAGTCTCAGACAGTCGGTCCGCGGTGACGGCCGATATCGCAGTGGGACTCTCCACCCCAGCACCCTGAAACATACAAGTCGCAGAGAGCGCAGCGAACGAAGACGAGTTACGCGACGGGCCGGCGATGCGAGCACCGCAGGGCAGCGCGAACGAAGTGAGGGCCGCCTTCGTTGAGCGGCACGGGCGGCCCGCACGGTGCCGCGCCGCTACGCCGGTTGCATGCCCAGGCTGCATCGCGCCTGAAGGCGCTCCTACAAACGAAGCGCCCGCCGCCAGTTCGATCAAAACGATGTGCGGCGGCCGCCGCTTGGATCGCTGAAGACCCTCCTAGAGGCCGACGCGCGATGCGTCGCCGCGTCCCTGGCGGACCAGCACCGGCGGGTCCTGCGACAGATCGATCACCGTCGTCGGCTGCATCGCGCAGGCGCCGGCATCGACCACCGCCTGGATCAGCTTCTGATAGCGCTCGCGGATCTCGGCTGCGTCGTTGAGCGGATCTTCCTCGCCGGGCGGGATCAGGGTGGTTGCGAGCAGCGGCTGACCGAGCAGTTCGAGCAGACCCTGGGTCACCCGGTGATCCGGCACGCGCAGTCCGATCGTGCGACGGGACGGGTGTGAAACCCGACGCGGCACTTCCTTGGTCGCTTCCAGGATGAAGGTGAACGGTCCGGGCGTTGCCGCCTTGAGCAGCCGGTACTGCCGGTTGTCGACCCGCGCATGGGCGGCAAGCTCGCTCAGATCGCGGCACAGCAGCGTCAGGTGGTGCTTGTCGTCGACACCGCGGATGCGGCGCAGGTTCTCGGCCGCCGCCTTGTCGTCGAGGTGGCACACCAGCGCATAGCTCGAGTCGGTCGGGACCGCGGCGATGCCGCCCGAATGCAGGATCTGCACCGCCTGCTTGAGCAGCCGGGGCTGCGGATTGTCGGGGTGGACTTCGAAAAATTGCGACATTGCGCATTGTCGCGTCGGATGCGTCGCTGCCGCTGCGCCGGCTCAGGGGGTTGCCGGCGGCTCAGCAACGAGCCATGCGATGCCTCAGGGCCGCAGCACGCGCGATTCGAGTGCCTCCCACACCGGCGTCAGCTTGCCCGGCAGCTCGGGCAGACCGCCGAGGTCGGTATGGCTTTCGTCGGGGCTGTGGAAATCGCTGCCGCGCGAGGCCAGCAGCCCGAACTCGAGCGCGGTGTCGGCATAGCGCGCGAAATCGGCGCGCGTGTGGCTTCCGGTCACGACCTCGACGCCGCGCCCGCCGTGCTGCTTGAACTCGGTGAAGAGCGCGTACTCCTCGGTCGGCGTGAACTTGTAGCGACCCGGGTGCGCGATCACCGCCATGCCGCCGGCCTCGGTGATCCAGCGCACCGCATTGCCGAGGCTGGCCCAGCGGTGCGGCACATAACCCGGCCGGCCCTCGACCAGGTACTTGCGGAACACCTCCTGGGTGTCGCGACACACACCGGTCTCGACCAGCCAACGCGCGAAATGGGTGCGCGAGATCAGTTCCGGGTTGCCCACATATTGCAGCGCGCCGTCGAACCCGCCCTGGATGCCGACAGTCGCCAGCCCCTGCGCCATCTCCATCGCCCGCTCGCGGCGTCCGCCGCGCGTCGCGGCAAGCCCGCGGGCGAGCGCCTCGTCGGCAGCGTCGAAGCCGAGGCCGACGATGTGCACCGTGATGTCGGCGAAGGTGACCGAAATCTCGGTACCGGTCAGGTAGGGCAGTCCCTGCTCGCGCGCCGCGGCGATCGCGCGCGGCTGGCCGCTGACTTCGTCATGGTCGGTCAGTGACCACAGTTCGACACCGTTGGCCCGGGCACGCGCCGCCAGCGCCTCCGGTTCGAGGGTGCCGTCGGAGATGCACGAATGGCAGTGCAGGTCGGCGTTGAGGATGGTCACGCCCGGATTGTACGGAGGCGGCGCGGGCGCCGCCTCCGGCAGGGCTTGTGAATCCCCGGCCCGTGCGCCCCGCATCCGCGGGGCCGGTGCGCCGGGTCGGCGTCAGCCTCCGTTGCGCTGGCTCGGCCAGCGCACGAAGGCGAAGACCCAGATCATCACCAGATTGACCAGCGGAATCAGCAGCAGAAGCGACAGCACACCGGGGAAGCCGGCGCGGCTGACGATGCGCCACGCCGGGATCAGCAGGACGGCGAACCAGAAGGCCATCACGGCAAAGTGCCAGATCCCGAAGCCGAACCCATCATCTCCTGCCCCATCATGGCGTCACCTCCGCGCTGCGAAATCGGTTCATTCCGGGCTCGGCGGGCCGGGCGTGGCGCGCAGGCGTCCAGCGGACGCTCCGCGCCAGGCCCGGCGCCACCGGCCGGTCGTCAGTCGGCCTGCTTGCGCAGGAAGGCCGGGATCTCGATCTCGTCCATGCCGTTGCTCGCCAGCGCGTCGACCTTGGCCGCCGCGCGCCCGTTGCGCCAGACGCTCGGGGTCGACAGGCTGCTGTAGTCGTGATGCGACTGCGAGATCGTCATCGGCGTGGCGGCGCCGGCGCTCAGCATCGGCATGTTGTCGGTGCCGGTGCGCAGCATCGGCGCGCTGTGCACGACCGTCATCGGCGCATTCTGCTGCCGCCGCGCCGGGCTCAGGCCGGTGGCGATCACGGTCACGCGCAGCTGGTCGCCCAGGCTCTCGTCGTAGACGGTGCCGAACAGCACGTGCGCATCGTCGGCCGCATAGCGGCGGATGGTGTTCATCGCATTCTTGCTTTCCGACAGCTTGAGCGTCGTGCGGTTGGCGGCGATCAGCACCAGCACGCCGCGCGCGCCCGACAGGTCGATGCCCTCCAGCAGCGGACATGCCACTGCGGCGTCGGCCGCCTTGGTGGCCCGGTCCGGACCGCTGGCGGTGGCAGTGCCCATCATGGCCTTGCCCGGCTCGCCCATCACCGTCTTCACGTCCTCGAAGTCGACGTTGACCAGGCCGTGCATGTGGATGATGTCGCTGATGCCGCCGACGGCGTTCTTCAGCACGTCGTTGGCCTGCGCGAACGCCTGGTCCTGCGTCACGTCGTCGCCCAGCACCTCGAGCAGCTTCTCGTTCAGGATCACGATCAGCGAATCGACGTTGGCCTCGAGTTCGGCCAGGCCGGCGTCGGCCGACTTCATGCGGCGCGCACCCTCGAACTCGAACGGCTTGGTGACCACGCCGACGGTCAGGATGCCCATTTCCTTGGCGACGCGCGCGATCACCGGTGCCGCCCCGGTGCCGGTGCCGCCGCCCATGCCGGCGGTGATGAACAGCATGTTGGCGCCGGTGATCGACTCGCGGATCAGCTCGACTGCCTCCTCGGCCGCGGCGCGGCCCGCCTCGGGCTTGGCGCCGGCGCCGAGGCCGGTCGTTCCGAGCTGGATCAGGTGGTGCGCGCTGCAGCGGTTGAGCGCCTGCGCATCGGTGTTGGCGCAGACGAACTCCACCCCCTGCACGCCCTGCGCAATCATGTGGTTGACGGCATTGCCGCCGCCGCCGCCGACACCGATTACCTTGATCTGGGTGCCTTGGTCAAATTGTTCGATCATTTCGATGGCCATGTTGGTGACTCCGTTGAGATGGTGCGTTGCCGCTGGTGTGTCTGAAGAAACGCTGCTTGTTCGTGTTGTGGAGTGATCTGCCGCCCGGGCCTGCCCGGAGGGCCGTGAACGCTGCGCGCCGGCGGCCCGCGGCCGGCGTGATCGGTGGTCGGAAGCGGGCTGGCGCGCATCAGAAGTTGCCGAGAAACCAGTCCTTGGCCCGACCGAAGAAGGTCTGCACCGAGCCCGCCTGCTGCGCCGCGCGCAAGCCGCGGCTGCGTCCCAGTCGCGCCTCCTCGAGCAGCCCCATCACGGTGGCCGAGCGCGGATTGGCGACCATGTCGTGCAGCGCGCCGCTGTACAGCGGCAGTCCCTTGCGCACCGGCTTGAGGAAGATGTCCTCGCCGAGCTCGACCATGCCGGGCATCACCGCCGCGCCGCCGGTGATCACGATGCCTGACGACAACAGTTCCTCGTAGCCGCTGTCGCGGATCACCTGGTGGACGAGCGAATAGATCTCCTCGACGCGCGGTTCGATCACCCCGGCCAGTGCCTGCCGGCTGAGCATGCGCGGCGCACGGTCGCCGAGTCCGGGCACCTCGAGCTGCTGGTTCGGATCGGCGAGCAGCTGCTTGGCGACGCCATACTCGATCTTGATTTCCTCGGCGTCCTTGGTCGGCGTGCGCAGCGCCATCGCGATGTCGCTGGTGATCAGGTCGCCGGCGATCGGGATCACCGCGGTGTGGCGGATCGAGCCGTCGGTGAAGATCGCGACGTCGGTCGTGCCGGCACCGATGTCGACCAGCGCGACGCCCAGGTCGCGCTCGTCCTCGGTCAGCACCGCGTGGCTCGACGCACTCGGATTGAGCACCAGCTGATTGACTTCCAGGCCGCAGCGGCGCACGCACTTGATGATGTTCTCGGCCGCGCTCTGGGCGCCGGTGACGATGTGCACCTTGACCTCGAGGCGACCGCCGCTCATGCCGATCGGCTCCTTCACCTCGTGGCCGTCGATCACGAATTCCTGCGCCTGCACCAGCAGCAGCCGCTGGTCGTTCGGGATGTTGATCGCCTTGGCGGTCTCGACCACGCGCGCGACGTCGACCGGTGTGACCTCCTTGTCGCGCACGATCACCATGCCGGTCGAGTTCTGACCGCGGATGTGGCTGCCGGTGATGCCGGTGTAGACGTGCGTGATCTTGCAGTCGGCCATCATCTCGGCCTCCTTCAAGGCCTGCTGGATGCTCTGCACCGTGGTGTCGATGTTGACGACGACGCCGCGCTTGAGACCGTGCGCCGGCGCGACGCCGAGTCCGGCCAGCCGCAGTTCGCCGTTGGGCAGCACCTCGGCGACCACCGCCATCACCTTGGCGGTCCCGATGTCCAGTCCGACGACCAGTTCCTTGTACTCTTTGGGCATCTTGGTTTCTATTTCCGGAGCGCTTTTTCAGCCGCGGTGAGCGTCGTCGACACGCCCTTCAAGCGCAGCGCATAGCCTTCGTGATGGCGCAGGTCGGCGTACTGCACCGGCCGCAGGTACTGGTTCGCAACCTGCGCGACGGTGCCGACGAAGCGCTGGCTGCGCTGCGCCAGTTGCTCGGGCGTGCCGCGGCCGATCTCGATGCGCGCGCCGCTGTCGAGCTCGGCGCGCCACGAGCCGCGCCCGCTCAGCGTGAGCCTCTCGATTCGCCAGTCGAGCTGGCGATACAGCGGATCGAGATCGCGCAGCACCGCCAGCATCTGCCGTCGCGCTGCCCGTCGGGTCCGCTCAGCGTCGGCAGCTCGTCGTCCTCGACGTCGCCGAGGTTGGCATCGAACACCTCGCCGAAGCTGTTGACGAGCTGGTCGCCGCCCTGGTCGGAAACGCCGGCTGGCTGCCACAGCGCCGCCGGCCGGTGCTCCTCGAGCCGCACCGACAGTCGGTTCGGCCACTCGCGCCGCACCACCGCATGGCGCACCCAGGGCACGGTCTCGAAGGCGCGCTGCACCGATGCCCAGGTCGATCGTGAAGAAGGTGCCGGCGAGCTTGGGCGCCGCATTGGCGCGGATCGTCGCCTCGCTGTTGCGGCCGATGTCGCCTTCGACGCGGATCGCCACCAGCCGGAACACCGGCAGCTGTGCCAGCCACCAGACCAGCACCGCGAGCACGCCGAGCACCGCCAGCACGAACAGCGCATTGGCGGTCGCATTCATCAGCACGACGTCGCTCGGCAGCGGCACGGCTTCGCGCCGGGTCGCTCGGGGGGTGCGGATGATGGTCGCCATGTCGATCTGGCTCAGGCGCGCGTGCTGTCGAGCGCGGCCGCCGGCGACCAGCTGCAGGCACAGCTGCTCGTAGCTGATGCCGGCCGCGCGGGCCGACATCGGCACCAGCGAATGCGAGGTCATGCCGGGCGAGGTGTTCATCTCGAGCAGGAACGGCCTGCGGTCGCTCGCGCGCACCATCAGGTCGGCCCGGCCCCAGCCGCGGCAGCCGAGCGTGCGATAGGCCTCGAGCGTGATGCGCTGGATCTCGCGCTCGAGCGCGTCGCCGAGCCCGCTCGGGCAGTGGTACTGCACGACGTCGGTGAAATACTTGTTCTGGTAGTCGTAGGCGCCCTCGGGCGCGGCGATGCGGATCACCGGCAGCGCGCGCGCGCGTCGCGCCCTGGCCGATCACCGGGCAGGTCACCTCGTCGCCGTCGATGAACTCCTCGCACAGCACGTCGGGGTCGTAGCGTGCAGCCAGCGCGCACCGCCTCGGCCATCCGGGCCGCATCGGTCACCTTGGTCACGCCGATCGACGAGCCTTCGCGCGGCGGCTTGACGATCAGCGGCAGGCCGAGCTCGCCGGCCGCCGCTGCGACCGGTCGCGGTCCTGCTGGCGACCCGGCGCCAGCAGCACGTGGCGCGGCGTCGGCAGGCCTTCGGCGATCCAGATCCGCTTGGTCATCACCTTGTCCATCGCCACCGCCGAGGCCATCACGCCGGAGCCGGTGTAGGGGATGCCGAGCAGCTCGAGCGCGCCCTGCACCGTGCCGTCCTCGCCGTGGCGGCCGTGCAGCGCGATGAAGCAGCGGGCGATAGCCGTCGCGCCGCAGCTCGGACAGGTCGCGCTCGGCCGGGTCGAAGGCATGCGCGTCGACGCCCTGCGAGCCAGCGCCTGCAGCACGCCGTTGCCCGACAGCAGCGAGATCTCGCGCTCGGCCGAGCTGCCGCCCATCAGCACCGCCACCTTGCCGAGCGCCTTGCACGTCGATGCTCATGGCTGCGCTCCCCGAGCATGTCGACGAGCTGCTGCGGCACGTTGCCGATCGAGCCGGCACCCATCGCGATCACCACGTCGCCGCCGCGCGCCTGCTCGCTGACCGTGCCCGCCATCAGCGCGATGTCGTCGACGAAGACCGGATCGACCTTGCCGGCCAGCCGCAAGTGCACGCGCCAGGGCGCGGCCGTCGGCGGCCGGGATCGGCGCTTCGCCGGCGGCATAGACCTCGGCCAGCAGCACCGCATCGGCGCTGCCGATCACCTTGACGAAATCCTCGAAGCAGTCGCGGGTGCGGGTGTAGCGGTGCGGCTGGAAGGCGAGCACCAGGCGGCGGCCCGGGAAGGCGCCGCGCGCAGCGGCGATCGTCGCCGCCATCTCGACCGGATGGTGGCCGTAGTCGTCGATCAGCGTGAAGCGGCCGCCGGCCGGATCGGACACCGCCGGCAGCTCGCCGTAGCGCTGGAAGCGCCGGTCGACGCCGTTGAACTCGGCCAGGCCCTGGATGATCGGCGCATCGGGCAGTTCGAGCTCGGTCGCCACCGCGATGCTGGCCAGCGCATTCAGCACGTTGTGGCGTCCCGGCAGGTTCAGCGTCACGCTCGACATCGGGCATGCGCACGCCGTTGCGCCGCTGCACCGTGAAGCGCATGCCGCCGCCTTCGGGGCGCACGTCGACCGCACGCACCATCGCGTCCTCGCCGAAGCCGTAGCTGACGATCGGGCGCGAGATCATCGGCAGGATCGAGCGCACGCCCGGATCGTCGATGCACACGATCGCCGCGCCGTAGAACGGCATGCGGTGGATGAACTCGACGAAGGCCTGCTTCAGCCGCGCGAAGTCGTGGCCGTAGGTGTCCATGTGGTCGGCGTCGATGTTGGTCACGACCGACATCACCGGCAGCAGGTTCAGGAACGACGCATCGCTCTCGTCGGCCTCGACGACGATGTAGTCGCCCTTGCCGAGGCGCGAATTGGCGCCGGCGGCATTCAGCCGCCCGCCGATGACGAAGGTCGGATCGAGCCCGGCCTGCGCCAGCACGCTCGTCACCAGGCTGGTGGTCGTCGTCTTGCCGTGCGTGCCGGCGATCGCGATGCCCTGCTTGAGCCGCATCAGCTCGGCCAGCATCACCGCGCGCGGCACCACCGGCACGCGCGCGCGCGCGTGCGGCGATCACCTCCGGGTTGTCGCCCTTGACCGCGGTCGAGGTGACGACCGCCTCGGCGCCGCGGATGTGCGCCGCGTCGTGGCCGATGTGCACCGCGATGCCGAGCTGGCCGAGCCGGCGCAGGGTCGCGCTGTCGCTCTGGTCGGAGCCGGAGACGTGGTAGCCGAGGTTGTGCAGGATCTCGGCGATGCCGCTCATGCCGGCGCCGCCGACGCCGACGAAATGGATGCGCTTGACCGCGTGCTTCATGCGCGGCTTCCTCGGGTTGGCGCCGTTGCCGGCGTGGATCGGTCGATAGGTTCATGCGGTGGCCAGCCCTTCGAGCTGATCGGCGACCTGCGCGGCCGCGCGCGGCCGCGCCAGTGCGCGCGCCCGGGTCGCCATCTCGAGCAGCGCATCGCGCGTCAGGCCGCCGATCACGTCGGCCAGCCGGCGCGGCGTCAGCTCGGTCTGCGGCAGGTGCACGCAGGCGCCCTGCCCGGCCAGCCACTGCGCGTTGTCGCGCTGGTGCGAGGTGGTGCTGATGACGAGCGGGACGAGCACGCCGGCCACGCCGGCGGCGCACAGCTCGCTCACCGTCACCGCACCGGCGCGGCAGACGATCAGGTCGCATTCGGCCAGCCGCGCGGCCATGTCGTCGATGAACGGCAGCACCTCGGCCGTCGACCTGCAGCCGCTGGTAATCGGCAACGACACCGGCATGGTGAGCCGCGCCGGTCTGGTGCGTGGCCAGCGGGCGCTGTGCGGGGTCGAGCAGGGCAAGCGCCTGCGGCAGCGTCTCGTTGAGCACCTTGGCACCCAGGCTGCCGCCGACCACCAGCAGGCGCAGCGGCCCGCTGCGGCCGGCGAAGCGTTCGGCCGGCAGCCGGCAGCGCCTCGATCTCGGCGCGCACCGGATTGCCGGTCACGACCGCCTGCCGGGTGCGCTGCGCCGCATCGCCATCGAAGCCGAAGGCGACCCGGTCGGCCACCGGCAGCAGCGCGCGGTTGCTCATCAGCAGCGCCGCATCGGCATTGACGAGCATCAGCGGACGCCCGAGCAGCGACGCCATCATGCCGCCCGGAAAGCACACATAGCCGCCCATGCCGAGCACCACCTGCGGATCGCGCCGGCGGATGATGCGCAGGCACTGCCAGAACGCGATCAGCAGGCGCAGCCCGCCGGTCAGGCGTCTGCAGCCAGCCGTTGCCGCGCAGGCCGCTGAAGTCGACCCGGTCGAGCTCGATGCCGCTCGGCGGCACCAGCCGGTTCTCCATGCCCTTGGGCGGTGCCGAGCCAGCTCACGCTCCAGCCGCGCGACGTGCATCTCGCGCGCCACCGCCAGTCCGGGCATGACGTGGCCACCGGTGCCGGCGGCCATGACGAGCAGGTGCTTGCCGAGCTCATGCTCGGCCTCCTCGCATGAGCTGCCGGTTTTCGATGTCCACCCGCATCACCATGGCGAGCGCGATGATGTTCATCAGGATCGCCGAGCCGCCGAAGCTCATCAGCGGCAGCGTCAGGCCCTTGGTCGGCAGCACGCCGAGGTTGACGCCCATGTTGATGAAGGCCTGGCCGCCGATCCAGATGCCGATGCCCTGCGCGAACAGGCCGGCGTAGATCGCGGTCGAGCGCGATCGCCTGGCGGCCGATGTGGAAGATGCGGCGCGTCAGCCAGAAGAAGGCGACGATCACGCACGCCACGCCGACGAAGCCGAGTTCCTCGCCGATCACGGCGAGCAGGAAGTCGGTGTGCGCCTCGGGCAGGTAGTGCAGCTTCTCGACGCTGCCGCCGAGTCCCTGGCCGAACCATTCGCCGCGGCCGAAGGCGATCAGCGAATGCGACAGCTGGTAGCGCCTTGCCGAGCGTGTAGCGCTCGTCCCAGGGATCGAGGTAGGCGAAGATGCGCTCGCGCCGCCAGTCGCTGGTGGTGATCATCAGCACGAAGGCGCCGACCAGCACCGCCGTGATGAGCAAGAACATGCGGCCGTTGACGCCGCCCAGGAACAGGATGCCCATCGCGATCGTCGCGATGACGAGGAAGGCGCCCATGTCGGGCTCGGCCAGCAGCAGCAGCCCGACGAAGCCGACCGCGACCACCATCGGCAGCACCGCGCGCAGGAAGCTTCTCCTTCACGTCCATCTTGCGCACCATGTAGCCGGCGGCATACATCGCCATCGCGAGCTTGGCGAGCTCGGACGGCTGGAAGTTCATCACGCCCGAGCGCGATCCAGCGGCGTGCGCCGTTGACGCCCTTGCCGATGAACGGCACCAGCACCAGCCCGAGCAGCACCAGCACGCCGACGAACAGCCACGGCGCGATCTTTTCCCAGGTGGCGATCGGCACCTGCACGACGACCACCCCGGCCAGCGCGGCGATCGCGATCGACAGCAGGTGGCGCGTCAGGAAGTGGGTCTGCGCGTAGCGCGCGAAGCGCGGGTTGTCGGGCAGCGCGATCGATGCGCTGTAGACCATCACCAGGCCGAGCGCCGACCAGCGCCAGCGCGACCCACAGCAGTGCCTGGTCGAAGCCGAGCAGCCTGCGCCGGCTGGCCGCGTCCGACCTGGACCCAGTCGCGGATCGGCACCGACGCGGTCTCGGCAGCCGGGTCGCGACGGCCGAAGCCGAGGCGGGCGAGCAGGGCCTTCATGCGCTCACCTCGCCGAGATCGGCTGCAAGCCCGTGCACCGCCTGCACGAACACCTCGCCGCGATGGCCGTAGTTGCGGAACATGTCCAGGCTCGCGCAGGCCGGGCTGAGCAGCACCGCATCGCCGCTGCGCGCCTGCTCGAAGCACCAGCGCGTGGCCGCCTCGAGCGTGGCGTGGCGCTGCACGGCATGCCGCCTTCGCCGACGAGCGGCGGCCAGCGCCTGCTCGATGGCGGCGGCATCGCGGCCGAGGGTCGCCACCGCGCGTGCATGGCGGCGCAGCGGCGCGAGCAGCGGCGTGAAGTCCTGCCCCTTGCCGTCGCCGCCGAGGATCAGCACCAGCCGGCCGGGCGCACGGTCGGCGCCCAGACCGTCGATCGCGGCGACGGTGGCGCCGACATTGGTTCCCTTGCTGTCGTCGTAGGCATCGACGCCGCCGACGCGTCGCCACGATGCTGCAGCCGGTGCGGCTCGCCGGCGTAGTCACGCAGCGCATGCAGCATCGGCGCCAGCGGGCAGCCGATCGCGTCGGCCAGCGCCAGCGCAGCCAGCGCATTGGCCGCGTTGTGGCGCCCGCGCACGCGCAGCGCGTCGGCCGGCATCATGCGCTGGATGTGCAGTTCCTCGGCCGGCTGCACCGCGCCGCGCCGCGCCTGGCGCAGCGTCTCGTCGGCCGGCTGCGCACGCACCAGCCAGGCGATGCCGTTCTCGGTGAGCAGGCCGTAGTCGCCCGGGCTCGCGCGGCGCATCGAGGCCGAAGCGGATCACCCGCCGCGGCGACCGGCCGCGGCGCCGCGGCCCTTGACCGGCGCCGGCTGCGGCACCATCGCCTCGACCCGCGCATCGTCGCGGTTCACGACCATCACCGTCGGCGCCATCGGCCGGGCCGTAGATGCGCGCCTTGGCGTCGACATAGGCGTCGAAGCTGCCGTGCCAGTCGAGGTGGTCGTCGCTGAGGTTGAGCACCGTCGCGGCGGCCGGCGCGAAGCCGGTCACGCCGTCGAGCTGGAAGCTGCTCAGCTCGAGCACCCAGACCTCGGGCAGCGCCTCGTTGCCGGCGCCTCGGCCGCACCGCGGCATCGGCTCGGCTCGGCTTCGGCTTCGGCTCCGCACTGCGTCGGCAGTGGCACCGTCTGCCTCGACCCGCGCCGCGCCGTCGCGCCGATGCGGCCGCGGCCGCATCGGCTGCTCGGCCAGCGTCTGCAGCATCGTCGGGCCGATGTTGCCGGCCACCGCGACGCGCCGGCCCGGCACTCGCGATCAGCAGCGCGGTCATCGCGGTCGTCGTCGTCTTGCCGTTGGTGCCGGTGATCGCGACCAGCGCCGGCGCATAGCCGCGCTCGCGCTTCAGATCGGCCAGCGCCTGCATCATCAGCTCGAGTTCGCCGTGCACCGGAACGCCGGTGGCGCGTGCCTGCGCGAGCAGCGGCGCGATGCGCGGCGTCGTGCGGCGACAGGCCCGGGCTCTTCAGCACCAGCCGCGACGCCGTCGAGCATCGCGGCATCGAGCGCGCCCGCGAGCAGGCGCACCTGCGGCAGTTCGTCGGCGAGCAGCGCGCGCCGTCCGGCAGCGCGTCGGCGCTCGCCGAGGCGGCTGTCCCAGGCCGCGATGCGCGCGCCGAAGCGCGCGCACCAGCGCGCCATCGCCAGCCCGGAATGACCGAGGCCGAGGATCAGCACCGAGGTGTCGGCGAGGTGTTTCATCGCGCGCTCACCGCAGCTTCAGGCTCGCCAGGCCGATCAGGCACAGCAGCATGGTGATGATCCAGAAGCGCACCACCACCTGCGTCTCGTTCCAGCCCGACTTCTCGAAGTGATGGTGCAGCGGCGCCATCTTGAGGATGCGCCGCCCGGTGCCGTAGCGCTTCTTGGTGAACTTGAACCAGCTCACCTGCAGCATCACCGACAGCGCCTCGGCGACGAAGATGCCGCCCATGATGCCGAGCACGATCTCCTGGCGCGTGATGACCGCGATCGTGCCGAGCGCGCCGCCGAGCGCGAGCGCGCCGACATCGCCCATGAAGACCTGCGCCGGATGGGCGTTGAACCACAGGAAGGCCAGGCCGGCGCCGGCCATGGCGGCGCAGAACACCAGCAGTTCGCCGGCGCCCGGGATGTACGGAATCAGCAGGTAGCGGCTGAAGACCGCATTGCCGGTGACATAGGCGAACACGCCGAGCGCCGAGCCGACCATCACCACCGGCATGATCGCCAGCCCGTCGAGCCCGTCGGTCAGGTTGACCGCGTTGCTCGCGCCGACGATCACGAAATAGGTCAGCATGATGAAGCCGAAGACGCCGAGCGGATAGCTGATCGTCTTGAAGAACGGAACGATCAGGTCGGCCTTGGGCGGCAGCTCGTTCGAGAAGCCGCTCTGCACCCAGTTGAAGAACAGCTCGAGCACGCGCATGTTCGACGTCTCGCTGACGCTGAACGCCAGGTACAGCGCCGCCACCAGTCCGATCAGCGACTGCCAGAAGTATTTCTCCTTCGACTCATGCCTTCGGGGTTCTTCTGCACCACCTTGCGCCAGTCGTCGACCCAGCCGATCGCGCCGAAGCCGACCGTCACGACCATCACGATCCAGACGAAGCGGTTGCTCCAGTCGAACCACAGCAGCGTCGACACGCCGATGCCGATCAGGATCAGCACCCCGCCCATCGTCGGCGTGCCGCTCTTGACCAGGTGCGTCTGCATCGCGTAGTCGCGCACCGGCTGGCCGATCTTGAGCATGCTGCAGCTTGCGGATCACCCACGGGCCGAACGCCAGGCCGATCAGCATCGCGGTCATCGCGGCCATCACGGCGCGGAAGGTCAGGTACTGGAAGACGCGGAAGAAGCCGAATTCGGGCGACACGGTCTGCAGCCAGTTGGCGAGTTCAAGCAGCATCGCGCCCTCCTGTCTGCCGCAGCGGCGCGGTGGATCGGCGCGCTCGAGCAGCGCGGCGACGATGCGTTCCATGCGCATGAAGCGCGATCCCTTGACGACCACCGATGCGCACGGCGGGGCCTGCGATCGAGCGCCGCCAGCAGCGCGTCGACAGCTGCGAAATGGCGCGCACCGGCGAACGCTGCGGCGGCATCGGCACTCGCGCTGCCGGCGGTCCACAGCGACTCGATGCCGCGCTGCTGCGCGTAGGCGCCGACCTCGGCATGGAAGGCCGGGCCCTGGTCAGGCCGACCTCGCCCATGTCGCCGAGCAGCAGCCAGCGCGGCGCCGGCAGCGTCGCCAGCACGTCGATCGCGGCCCGCACCGAATCCGGATTGGCGTTGTAGCTGTCGTCGATCAGCGTGACGCGCTGTCCGTCGCGCCAGAAGTGCCTGAGCTGCGAGCGGCCCTTGACCGGCTCGAAGGTCTCGAGGCCGCGCCGCACCGCCTCGAGCGGACAACCGGCCGCGAACGCGCAGGCCGCCGCCGCCAGCGCGTTGCGCACGTTGTGCGCACCGGCCACCGCCAGCTGCAGCGTGCAGCGCGCCGGCCGGCGTCGCGGCTTCGAGCTGCCAGTGCGTGCCGTGTCCACTGCGCGCCGAGCCGCTCACGTCGGCCGCGCGCGTCGAGTGCGAAGCTGATGCAGCGGCGCGCACCGGCGAGTTCGCGCCACAGCGGCGCATGCGCATCGTCGGCCGGAAACACCGCGCAGCCGTCGCGGCCGAGCGCCTCGATCACGCTGCCGTTCTCGCGCGCGACGGCGTCGACGCCGTCCATGAACTCCTGGTGCTCGCGCTGGGCGTTGTTGACCAGCGCCGACGTCCGGTGCCGCGATCGCGGCCAGTTGCGCGATCTCGCCGGGATGGTTCATGCCGAGCTCGACCACCGCCGCGCGGTGCGTCGCGCGCAGCCGCAGCAGCGTCAGCGGCACGCCGATGTCGTTGTTGTAGTTGCCTTCGGTGGCGAGCGCGGCGTCGCCGTGCCAGGCGCGCAGGATCGCCGCGATCATCTGCGTCACCGTGGTCTTGCCGTTGCTGCCGGTGACCGCGATCAGCGGCAGCGGGTGGCGACGGCGCCAGCCGGCGGCCAGTTCGCCGAGTGCGCGCCGGCTGTCGGCCACCTGCAGGCCGGGCAGCGCTGCGTCGTCGAGGCCGCCTTCGGCCAGCGCCGCCAGCGCGCCGGCAGCGCGCGCCTGCGGCAGGAAGTCGTGTGCATCGAAGCGCTCGCCGCGCAGTGCGACGAACAGGTCGCCCGGCTGCAGCGTGCGCGTGTCGCTGTGCACGCGCTGCAGCACCAGCGACGGGTCACCGACCAGCGTCGCGCCGCGGCAGCAGTTGGCCAGCTTCAGCCAGCGTCATCATCGATTCGTTTCCGGTTGCTCGCGCCGCGGCGCAGCGCCGAGGATCTGCTGCGCCACGTCGACGTCGGAGAACGGCAGCCGCTCGCTGCCGATCTCCTGGTAATCCTCGTGTCCCTTGCCGGCGATCAGCACCACATCGGCCGGCCGCGCGGCATGCAGCGCATGCGCGATCGCGGCGCGCCGATCGGTCGACGCACGATGGCACGCTGCGGTGCGGCCAGCCCGGCGACGATGTCGGCGATGATCGCCTCGGGCTGCTTCGCGGCGCGGGTTGTCGCTGGTGACCACCACCTGCTGCGCCAGCCGCTCGGCCGCCGCAGCCATCAGCGGGCGCTTGGCGCGGTCACGGTTGCCGCCGCAGCCGAAGACGCACCACAGTGCGCCGCCGCGCGACCGCGCCAGCGGCTGCAGTGCCTGCAGCACCTTGTCGAGCGCATCCGGCGTGTGGGCGTAGTCGACCACGACCAGCGGCGCGGCGACGCCAGCCGGCGCCTCGATGCGCTGCATGCGGCCCGGCACCGGCCCGAGCGCGGCACAGGCGCGCGCCAGCATCGGCCAGCGTCACGCCGTGGGCGCGCAGCACGCCGATCACGACCAGCAGGTTGGCGAGGTTGAAGTCGCCGATCAGCGCGCTGCGCACCGGCTGCGACTCGCTGGCCCTCTCGTGCAGATCGAAGGCCAGACCGCCGTCGCGGTAGTGCGACATCGCGCGCAACCAGGCGCGCATCGCCGTCGATCGCGCAGGTCCAGACATCGAGCGCGCCACGCGCGCCCAGCTCGACCGCCAGCGCCGGCCCCTGCGGATCGTCGAGGTTGATCACCGCCGCGCGCAGTCCGGGCCAGTCGAACAGCCGCCGCTTGGCGCGCCAGTAGGCCGCCATGTCGCCGTGGTAGTCGAGGTGGTCCTGGGTGAAATTGGTCAGCGCTGCGGTCTCGATGCGGCAGCCGGCCAGCCGCTGCTCCTCGATGCCGATCGACGAAGCCTCGATCGCGCAGCGGCCGAAGCCGGCGTCGACGAAGCCGCGCAGCGCGGTCTGCAGCTGCACCGGATCGGGCGTGGTCAGGCCGGTCGACTGCAGCTGCGGCGGTGCGCCGATGCCGAGCGTGCCGATCACGCCGCAGCGCTCGTCCCAGCGCAGCCAGTGCCTGCGCGATCCACCAGGCTGGTCGAGGTCTTGCCGTTGGTGCCGGTGACCGCGACCAGGCGCAGCTGCTCGCTCGGGCGACCGCAGGAATGCCGACGCGATCGGTCCGCTCGCCGCCTTCAGGCCGGCGCAGGTCGCGATCGGCAGCGCCGGCGTCGAAGGCGTGCGCCTCGACCCCGTCGGCCTCGACCAGGCAGCCACCGCACCGGCGGCCAGCGCGTCGCGCACATGCACGCGCGCGTCGTGCGCCTGTCCCGGCCAGGCGACGAAGGCATCGCCCGGCTGCAGCGCGCCGGCTGTCCGAGCACAGCGCGCGCGCGCCGCGCTGCTCGAGCCATTCGACCGCGTCGGCCACGCCGTGCAGGTGCGTGCAGCGCCATCAGAAGCTCTCCTCGACGGCCGGCACCTGGCGCGTGACGATCTGGTGCCGCACATCGAGGTCGGGCGTGACATCGAGCGTGCGCAGCGTCTGCTGGACGACTTCGCTGAACACCGGCGCGGCGACCAGGCCGCCGAAATACTGGCCGTTGGTCGGCTCGTCGACCATCACCGCGACGATGATGCGCGGATCGGCGATCGGCGCCATGCCGACGAACCAGGAGCGGTACTTGCGCGCCGAATAGCCCTTGCCTTCCTGCTTGTGCGCGGTGCCGGTCTTGCCGCCGACCGAATAGCCCATGGCCTGCGCCAGCGGTGCGGTGCCGCCCTCGCCGGCGGCCATCTGCAGCATCGAGCGCACATCGCGTGCGGTCTGCGGCGACAGCACGCGCACGCCCTTGACCGGCTCGGCATCATCGGCGCGCTTGAGCAGCGTCATCGGCATCAGCTCGCCGTCGTGGGCGAAGATCGTGTAGGCGCGCGCGAGCTGGAACAGGCTGGCCGACAGGCCGTAGCCATAGCTCATCGTCGCCTGCTCGATCGGGCGCCAGCTCTTGTACGGCCGCAGCCGGCCGGTCACCGCGCCGGGGAATGCGAGCTGCGGCTTCTGCCCGAAGCCGACATTCGAGAACAGCTCGTGCATCTCGCGCGGCTGCATCTGCATCGCCATCTTGACGGTGCCGACGTTGCTCGACTTCTGCAGCACCTCGGCCACCGTCAGCGGCGCCGTGCGGATGCGAGTCGCTGATCGATGCGCTGCCGATCGACAGTCGCCCCGGCGCGGTCTGGATCACGCGTCGTCGGCTTGACGCGCCGCGTCTCGAGCGCGAGCGCGACGGTGAACGGCTTGATCGTCGAGCCGGGCTCGAAGGTGTCGGTCAGCGCGCGGTTGCGCAGCTGCTCGCCGGTCAGCTTCTTGCGGTCGCCGGGAACGAAGCTCGGGTAGTTGGCCAGCGCCAGCACCTCGCCCGACTTGGCGTCGAGCACGACCACGCTGCCGGCCTTGGCCTTGTGCTTGGCAACCGCGTCGCGCACCCGCTGGTAGGCGAAGAACTGGATCTTCGAATCGATCGAGAGCTGGATGTCGCGGCCGTGCTGCGCCGCCACGCTGTCGCCGATCTCCTCGACCACCCGGCCGAGCCGGTCCTTGATCACGCGGCGGCTGCCGTCGAGGCCCGCCAGTTCGTCCTGGAAGGCGAGCTCGACGCCTTCGAGGCCGCGGTCCTCGACGTTGGTGAAGCCGACCACGTGGGCGGTCGACTCGCCTTCCGGATAGCGGCGCTTGTATTCGCGCACTTCGTAGATGCCCTTGATGCCGAGCGCCAGCACGTCCTTGGCGAGCTTCTCGTCGACCTGGCGGCGCAACCAGACGAAGGTCAGCGCTCGTCGAGCTTGGCGGCAACCTCCTTGGCGCTCATGCCGAGCAGCCGGGCCAGCTGGGCGCGCTGCGCCGGCGTGGCCTCGAGGTCCTTCGGGATCGCCCACAGCGACGGCGTCGGCACGCTCAGCGCCAGGATGACGCCGTTGCGGTCGGTGATGCGGCCGCGGCTGGCGGTCAGGTCGAGCGTGCGTGCATAGCGCACCTCGCCCTGCTTGCGGAAGAACTCGCTGCCGATGCCCTGCACGTACAGCGCACGCCCGATCAGCACCAGGAAGCCGGCGCCGACCAGCGCCACCAGCAGCTTCGAGCGCCAGGGCGGCGTGCGCGACGCGAGCAGCGGGCTGGTCGAATAGTTGACGCTGCGCAGGCTGCCGACGGAAGCCGGTGCAACCGGGCCGCTTGCTGCGTTTCATCGCGGGCCTCCGGCCGAAGCGGCCGCGCTCGCGCCGGGCGGCGGCGGCGGCAGAAAGCGGGTCACCGGCGCACCTGGTGCGCGGCGCTTCGACATACTGCGTCACCGCCGGCGTGGCGGTGCGCATCGCGAGCTTCTCGCGCGCGGTCTTCTCGATGCGCAGCGGCGTCGACTGCGCCTGGCGCTCGGCCAGCAGCCGCTCGTGGTCGATGTCGAGCGCGCGCGCCTCGGACTGCGCGCGGTCGAGCTGGGTGAACAGGCGCCGCGCGTCGTAGCTGACGCGCACCAGGTAGATCGAGCTGCCGAGCAGCACGAGCAGCAGGATGCCGTTCAGCCGCACCGTCATGACACGGCTCCCGGCTGCACCGCGGTGCGCTCGGCCACGCGCATCACCGCCGAGCGGGCGCGCGGGTTGGCGCGCAGCTCGGTCTCGCCCGGCTTGATGCGGGCGATCGCCTGCAGCCGCAACGGCGGCGGTTCGGCGAACGGCGCACGCCGGTCGTACACCGCCTTGCTCTCGCGGGCGATGAATGTCTTGACGATCCGGTCCTCGAGCGAGTGGAAGCTGATCACCACCAGCCGTCCGCCCGGCGCCAGCAGGTCGAGCGCCGCGCTCAGCGCCTGCTCGAGCTCGTCAAGTTCGGCATTGACATGAATCCGAAGCGCCTGAAAGGTGCGCGTGGCCGGGTCCTGCCCGGCTTCACGGGTCTTGACTGCACCAGCCACGAGTTGCGACAGCGCGCGCGTGGTGCGCACTGGATCGCCGCTTTCGCGTCGAGCAACAACCGCCTTTGCAATCTGCCCAGCAAACCGCTCTTCCCCGTAGCCACGAATCACCTCCGCAATCTGGCGCTCGTCGGCGCGGGCCAGGAAATCGGCGGCGCTTTCGCCGCGGGTCGTATCCATCCGCATGTCGAGCGGACCGTCGAAACGGAAGCTGAAACCGCGCGCCGGGTCGTCGATCTGGGGCGACGAGATGCCCAGGTCGAGCAGCACGCCGTCGACCTGCGAGACGCCGTCGGCGGCAAGCACCGCGACCATGTCGCCGAACCGGCTGTGGCGGATGCAAAAGCGCGGGTCGTCGACCCGCGCTGCGCCGCTGGTGGCTGCAGCGACAGCCTCGGGATCGCGGTCGAAGGCAATCACCCTGCCGCCCGGCCCGAGGCGGCGCAGCAGCTCGCGGCTGTGGCCACCGCGACCATAGGTCGCGTCGATCCAGAGGCCGTCATCGCGCGGGCCGTCGTCGCGCTCGAGCAGGCGATCGACCGCCTCGTGCAGCAGCACGGCGATATGGACGAAGTCGGTCGTCGCGGGGTTCACGGGGCGGATCGGTTGCGGACCGGGGTCAGAAGCTGAAATCCTTGAGCGAGTCGGGCAGCTCCGACTGCATCACGCGGGCTTCGTGCTCGGCATAGCGGGTCGCATCCCAGAGCTCGAAATGGCTGCCCATGCCGAGCAGGATCACGCTCTTCTCCAGGCCGGTCGACGCGCGCAATTCGGGCGAGATCAGCACCCGCGACGAGGCGTCGATCTCGACGTCCATCGCATTGCCGAGGAAGACCCGCTTCCAGCCGCTGGCCGACATCGGCAGCGCCGCGACGCGGTCGCGGAATTCCTCCCAGGCCGGCCGCGGGAAGACCATCAACGCGCCTTCGGGGTGCTTGGTGATCGTGAGCTGGGTGACGCCGATCGCAGCCAGCGCCTCGCGATGACGCGCCGGCATGGCGATGCGCCCCTTGCCGTCCAGCGTCAGCGCCGAAGCACCCTGGAATACGATGTTTGCCACTCTGCCCCACAAAAATGCACTTTCGTGCACTTTAGCCGATCAGTCCAACCCGGTCAACGAAACTGGAAAGAAAAATTCAATGAAATCAAGCACTTAGGGCATGTTTCAAATGTAAATGCGGATTCGAAACCTGTTCAAAAACAAGCACTTGAAACCGGCACTGAAAGTGATGGGTGAGATGTTGGCCGGCGGCGTGCAGCCAGCCGGTTTCGCATCGCGTGGGGGATGCGGCAACCGGCTCCGTCCGGACCCCCTTGCGGCGGTCCATCCGGCCAAACGGGCGCTGGAGTCCCGGCGCTCGCCTCAGTAGGCCGGGACCTGACCGCTGCGCGCGAGCAGCGCGCAGACCTGCAGCATCAGCTCCAGGTCGACCTGCGCCGGATCGCGCGGTACCTCGTCGTAATGGCACAGGGTGCCGAGCAGTTCGCCTTCGGGCGTGATCACCGGGATGCCGCAATAGGCACGGACCACCTCGCGCGCGGGATGGCCCTCGGTGCGCGCGTCAGCGAGCGAATCGACGGTCGTGAAACTGCCGGCCGAATCGCGCACATAGCAGCAGTAGGTGGCGGTGTCAGGCACCACGTCGCTCGTCAGCTGCGCCGGCTGCTCGCGATCGAAGTGCACGACGGCGCGCGCCTCGCCATCCTTGAAGCGGAAGATCCCGATGAACCGGTAGTCGGTCCGCTCGAGCAGGAAGCGCAATCCGGCGCGCAGACCGTCTGTCTGCAGCGTGCGGGAAAACTGCTCGAACGCTGTGCGGGTCGACAGGGCCATGGTGCTGCGCAGAGGATGAAGGAACCGGCCGCTTCGATTGTAGGAGACGGGCCGCCGGCGCCCCAGGCCGCATCACCCGGACGCCGGGGGGGCGAGCAGGAAAGCCGCGTCGGCCGGCGCCAGCGCAAGCGTGTCCGGCTCGCTGTCGTCCTTCAGATCGACCCCGCTGAGTTGCAGCGTCCGCGCGCGATCGAGCAGCCAGCGCAGGCGGCGCGCCGCGGCATCGGTCGCCAGGCCCTGCGGCCGCACGTTCGAGATGCAGTTGCGCTGCGCATCGCTGCACCCCGGTTGCGGCTGCCCAGGTCAGGTAGATGCCCAGGCTGTCAGGTGAACTGAGGCCCGGTCGCTCGCCGATCAGCACCACCACGCAGCGGCAGCCGAGTGCCTGGCCGATCGGGTCGCCGATGGCCACCCGTCCCTGCTCGACCACCGCCACCGGAGCGATCGTCCAGCCTGGCTCGTGGCGCAGCAGCGGCAGCAGCGAGGCCGAGCAGCGCTGGTGCGTGGCGCTGCACCGCCAGCGCCGACAGTCCGTCGGCGACGACGATGCCGAGATCGGCACCGTCCTGCCGCGCCGACGCCGTCGAGCCGCGCGCGCGAGGCGTCGTCGAGGATGCGGCCGAGGTCGGGCCGCTGCAGATAGACCGCGCGGTCGGCGGCCGCGCTGTGCAGCAGCAGGGTCTGCAGACCGAGCGCTTCGATCTCGCTGCACAGCGCATCGGCAGCGAGTGACTGGTGCACCGCGTCGCGCGCCTGAGCATGGGCGAGCTGGAAGTCGAGCTAGGCGCGGTCGGCACGGCTCGTGCCGGCGCGGCCGAGCGCGATGCGCGCCGGAGTCAGCTGCCGCAGTCCGTGCCAGGGGTTGGCGACCACACGGCGCTCCGGCAGCGACCGGCCGGACCGCGGCACATCGCAGGCGGCGCACCTCGTCGGCCATCCGACTCATCCGGCTCGCGGCACGCAGAGCGCCGGCGAAGGCCGGCGGCACCCCATCCGGGTGCGCAGCCAGCCGTCCTTCGGCATCGAAGATGCCGATCCGTTCGAGCCAGGCCTCGAACTCGGGCGCCGGTCGCAGTCCGAGCACGCGCCGCGCATACAGCGCGTCGTGGAACGAGGTGGTCTGGTAGTTGAGCATCACGTCGTCGGAACCGGGCACGCCCATGATGAAGCTGCAGCCGGCCACCCCGAGCAGCGTCAGCAGCACATCCAGGTCGTTCTGATCCGCTTCGGCATGGTTGGTGTAGCAGATGTCGCAGCCCATCGGCAGGCCGAGCAGCTTGCCGCAGAAATGATCCTCGAGCCCGGCGCGGATGATCTGGCGGCCGTCGTACAGGTACTCCGGCCCGATGAAGCCGACCACGCTGTTGACGAGCAGCGGATCGAAGCGCCGCGCCACCGCATAGGCGCGCGCCTCGAGGGTCTGCTGGTCGCAGCCGTGGTGCGCCTGCGCCGACAGCGCGCTGCCCTGGCCGGTCTCGAAGTACATCACGTGGGCGCCGCGCCGGGGCGCGCCTGCGCCGTCATCGAACCAGGCACCGCGCTCGAGCGCCAGCGCGGCGTCGCGCGCCTGCGCCAGCAGGGCGAGGTCGATGCCGAAGCTGCGATTGGCCGCCTCGGTGCCGGCGATCGACTGGAAGACCAGGTCGACCGGTGCGCCGGCGTCGATGGCACGCAGCGTGGTGCTGACATGGGTCAGGACGCACGACTGGGTCGGGATGGCGTGGCGCTCGATCACCGCATCGAGCAGCTGCAGCAGCCGCGTCACCTGCGACCAGGCTGTCGGTCGCCGGATTGATGCCGATCACCGCGTCGCCGCTGCCGTACAGCAGGCCGTCGAGCAGGCTGGCGGCGATGCCGGCGGCATCGTCGGTCGGATGGTTCGGCTGCAGCCGCGTCGCGAGCCGGCCGGGCAGCCCGATCGTCGAGCGGAAGCGGGTCGCGACGCGCACCTTGCGCGCGACCGCGATCAGGTCCTGGTTGCGCATCAGCTTGCTGACCGCGGCCACCATCTCCGGCGTCAGGCCGGGCGCCAGCGCGGCCAGTGCCGCGCGCGTCGGCGGCGTCGGACAGCAGCCATTCGCGCAGTTCGCCGACACACAGCGCGGCCACCGGCAGCAAGGCGCGCGCGATCGTGCGAATCGATGATCAGGCGGGTCACCTCGTCGTGCTCGTAGGGAACCACCGGCTCGCTCGAGGAAGCGCTGCAGCGGCAGCTCGGCCAGGGCGCGCTGGGCCGCGACGCGTTCCACCGCCGAGGCGGCAGCGACGCCGGCCAGCCGGTCGCCCGAACGCTCGGGCGTGGCACGCGCCAGCAGAGTGCGCAGGTCGTCGAAGCGGTAGGTCGTGCTGCCGACGCGGTGGCGGTAGATCGACATCGGACCGCTCGCGGCGTCAGCGTGCCGGTGTACCGGGCGCGGTCAGCGCCGGATCTGGCGCGACGGGCGGCGGATCGGGCCGTGACGGCAGCATCAGGTCCATCAGCTCGTTGTACATCGGTCGGGTCAGCATGCGCGAGACGCCGCTGGCGAGCAGCGCCGTGGCCATCAGGCTGAGCACCATGGTCTGTCCGGCGACCATCTCCATCACGATGATGAAGGCGGTGATCGGCTGCTGCGTGGCGGCGGCGAGAAAGCCGACCATGCCGAGCGCGATCAGCGGGATCGCCGCCTGCGCACCGACCCCGGTCGGCCAGCGCGACATCGTTGCCGAGGCTGGCGCCGATCGCCAGCGAGGTGGCGAACATGCCGCCCGGCGCCCCGCTCCAGAACGACAGCCAGGTGGCGACGAACTTGAGCAGCGTATAGACCACCGGCAGATCGGCCTGCCCTTCGAGCAGCGCACGCGTCGGCTCGTAGCCGGCGCCGGCGGTGGTGCCGCCGGTGACCGCGCAGATCACCGCCACGCCGACGCCGCAGCCGGCCGCGAAGCGCAGCGGATGGCGCTTGCGCCAGCGGCAGAAGCGGTCCGGCATGCCCTGCGCCGAGGCGACGATCAGGCGCGAGAACAAGCCGCCGCCGAGCCCGGCGAGCACCGCCACCAGCAGGCCGGGGCCGAGCAGCGACGCCGACAGCTGCTGCACCTGCAGGCGGCCGAAATAGCTGACGTTGCCGAAGGCCGAGATCGCCACCAGGCCGGCCAGCACGATCGCCGAGATGACGAGCGAGCTGTGCGAGATGCCGCGCCGGCGCGACAGCGCCTCGAGCGCGAAGACGATGCCGCCGAGCGGCGTGTTGAACGCCGCCGCGATGCCGGCAGCGGCGCCGGCCACCATCAGGTCGTGGCCGTCGATGCCCGAGCGTGGCGACAGCCAGCGTCGCGCGTGCAGCATGATGCCGGCGCCGATCTGCACCGTCGGCCCTTCGCGCCCGAACGACAGTCCGGCCAGCAGGCTGCCCGAGACCAGGACGATCTTGTGCATCGCGACGCGCAGCGACACCCAGCGCTTGCGCTGCTCGTCGGACATGTCGTCGTCGAGCGCGGCCATCACCTGCGGAATGCCGGATCCGGCCGCGTGCGGCGCGTACTGGCGGCACCAGGCGACCACCGCGACCGTGACCAGCGGCGTCCAGAACAGCATCAGCCCGACACCGAGCGACATGCCGAACGGCACGCTCTTCGCGTCCCAGGGGTCGAGCGAGCGCAGCATGCTCGAAGGCCTCGCTCGCGAATTCGGCCAGCAAGCGTGAAGCCGACCACGATCAGGCCGGTCAGTGCCGCATAGGCCAGCACGACCGCGCGGTCGATCCAGTGCCGGCCGGCCGCGCAACTCGGCGCGCAGGTTGCTCCAGAAATCGGGCAGATGCTGGGCCATCGTGAGGGGCGGGCCTCCGGAAATCGACGCGTGGAAGGGGTCGAGTGTGCCTCAGTGCGGCGCCACGCCGATCAGCCAGCGGTGCAGGAAGCCGAAGAACGCAAGGTAGATCACCAGCCCGACGAGCAGCGCGATCCAGTCGTTCGCCGGCCGCGCCGCCAGCTGCGGCGGTGCGCCGTGCGAACGCCGCTTGAGCGAAACCCGGTCGGCTGCGGCCCAGAGCAGGAAGCCGCCGAACAGCAGCAGATCGGCCAGCGTGCCGTTGGCCAGCAGGTGCGCCAGCGCCCACAGCTTGACCGCGAGCAGCATCGGATGGCGGGTTGCGCGGCTGATCCGTCCGGGCAGGTAGGCCGCGACCAGCAGCACGAAGACCGGCAGCATCAGCAGCCCAGGCGAGGTGGCGCATGGCCGCCGGCGGCGTCCACAGCACGATGGGAGCATCGACGGGCCGCCGCATAGCCGACCACGATCAGCACCAGCCCGAGCGGCGGCGACAAGCGAGTACAGCCCCTTCCACGCCGGCCGGCCGAGCGAGCGCATCGCGCGCGTCGCGCCAGTCCGGGCGCGACGATCGCAACCGAATGGATACCGAGAAAGATCAGCAGCCCCGCGACGAGTATCGTCATGTCCGCATCACCCGGCCCGCACCGGCGCAGACCCTGGGCGTGACCATAGCACCGCTGACGGCTGCCGCTCGCGGCGCAGGCACGCCGGCGGTCCGGGTCGCGTCAGCGCGACTGCTTGACCGTTCGCCCGCTGCACCGCCTGCAGCGGCCGCGCATTCATCGGATACAGGCGCGCGAAGAGGTCGATCTGTTCGTCCGACAGCTGCAGCGGCGCCTTCAGCACGATCCACAGCACGCCCTCGCTGCACGGCGGCGTCGTCAGCGAACCCATGTAGGTGAAGTAGTCGCGCCCCTCGGGCAGCAGCGCCGACGGGTCGAGCAGCATCGCGCATCGGCTGGGGCTGGTGGCGTTCCAGCGGCAGGTCGTTCCAGACCGCCTGGATCAGCGGCTGCGCCGCACCGCGCTCGAGCAGCACCGCGACCATGGCGACCCGCCCGTCGGCCGCCCGGTGCAGCAGGTGCACCGCCATGTCGGAGCGGCGGCCGTCGATCGCCTCCTCCGACGGACGGTGGAAGTGGAATTCGATCAGTTCGTAGCGCTGCCCCGACAGCTCGACCGCGCTGCCCGGCGCCACATCGACCCGCACCGTGTGTCCGGTATCGACGACCGACGCCGCGCCGGGCCGGAAGTCGAAGCGCAGTCGGCGCCAGATCGAGACGCAGTCCGTCGCGGATGTCGATCGGGCTCTGCCGGCTGCCGTTGCCGCACTGCGCGTGATCCGGATGGAGCCCGGCCCAGGCCGCGGCCTCGCTGGCACCCGCAGGGTCGCGCTCGGCGCGGCCGGGCGCAGCGGCCATCGCGGCACCGCGCACGGCCGCGACGCGGCGCCCGGCCGCGACGGCGTGGCAGCGGGCGGCTGCGCCAGCCGCGCGATTGACGAGTTCGACCACCGGTGCCGCCCGCCCGGCCGGCGGCGCATCCGGCTTGCGCTCGGCTCCCAGTCTGTCCGCCAGTCGGCGCCGCAGGTGCTCGAGCGGATCGGCGGCTGGAGCCGGGGCTGCAGCGGATGCTGCCGTCGCCGGCGCAGCCGCCGCCGGCGCAGCCACGCCGGCCAGCAGCGCGGGCAGCAACCCGGCCAGGCAGACTCGGCGCAGCAGGCTCATCTCGTTCGGACTCCGGTCAGGGCGATCAGCGGCGCGGATGCGCGCGGTCCGTCGCTTTATCGGCAGCTGCCGGTCGCCCTGTAGCCCCGCCCGCGCAGCGGGTCCGTTCAGCGACGGCTCAGCGCTCGAGGCGCGGCTTGACCCAGATCCAGGCCACGATGCCGATGCTCATCATCAGCAGCGAAGCGATCGCCAGCAGCACCGGCGAGTGCATCACCAGCGGCACGATCACGCCGGCCACCAGCGCCTTGGCGGTGCTGCCGACGAAGGCCTGCAGCGACGACGCCATGCCGCGCCGCTCGGGAACAGGTCGAGCACCATCAGCGTGACCACCGGCACCATCAGCGCCCAGCCGAAGGCATAGATCGCGATCGGCCACATCGACCACCAGGGCGACGGCTCGAACAACAGGTTCAGCACCAGGTTGGCGAGCGAGACCAGCAGCATGATCACGAAGCCATGGCGGATCTGGTGTCGCGGCTTGATCCGGCCGGCCAGCCGCCCGCTCAGCGCAGGCGCCGCCCATGATGCCGGCGATCGTCAGCATGAAGAACCAGAAGAACTGGTCGGGCGCGAGCCCGAGGTGCTCGCCGAGGAAGACCGGCGCCGACAGCACGTACAGGAACATGCCGTTGAACGGGATGCCGCTGGCCAGCGCGAGCAGCAGGAAGCGCGGGCTCGAGCCGAGCTGCCAGTAGCCGCGCATCAGGTGCCGCGCATTGAACGGCTGGCGCTGCATCGCGTGCAGCGTCTCGGGCAGCAGCCGCAGGTTGAGCGACGAACAGCAGCACGCCGACGAGCGGTCAGGAACCAGAAGATGCGTGCCAGTCGGCATGCACGAACAGGAAGCCGCCGACCATCGGCGCGACCGCCGGCGCGACGCCGAAGTAGATCGTCACCTGCGACATCACGCGCTGCGCATCGGCCGGCGCGAACATGTCGCGGATCACCGCGCGCGAGACGACGATGCCGGCGCCGGCCGACATGCCCTGCAGCGCGCGGAAGAACACCAGCGAGCCGATGTTCTGCGACAGCGCGCAGCCGGCCGAGGCCAGCGTGAAGACCGCGATCGCCCCACAGCACGACCGGGCGCCGGCCGAAGCTGTCGGCCAGCGCGCCGTGGAACAGATTCATGATCGCGAAGCCGAACAGGTACGCCGACAGCGTCTGCTGCATCTCGACCGGCGTCGCGCCGATCGACTGCGCGATGCCGGTGAACGCCGGCAGGTAGGTGTCGATCGAGAACGGGCCGAGCATGCCCAGGCAGGCCAGCAGCAGCGGCAAGCGACCAGCGCGGACCACGCCACAGCTGGGCGGCATCGGGATTCATCGTCTGAGCTTTCGGCAGGCCACGGCGCTGCCGGCCGCGACGGCGGTTGATCAGGCACGCGCGGGCGTCGGGCGTGCCGCCAAAAGTGTGAAGCAAGCCGATAGGCCGGATTCTGTGCAGCGGCGCCCTCTTGCGAACGTGCCGCCGTGACCGCCATTCCTCTGGGCCCCGCATCGCTGCGAAGCTCGGTGCCACCTACCCGCACACTCCCCGAGCCGGATCAACGTGTGCCTATTTGGTGTTGCTGCGCGCAGAGATTGCCCGTTTCACCCGGGACCGGCTTGCGCCCGCCCCGACTCGTCTCTGTTGCTCTGATCCTCACCTCGCGGTGGACAGCCGTTGGCTGCTGCGCTGCTCTGTGCAGTCCGGACCTTCCTCCAGTGCGCCCTTTCGGGACCTGCACCAGCGGCGGTCTGGCTTGCTTCACCGCGCCGATTATCGCGCCGACGCGGCATCGCGCCGGAAACGGATGTCAGCCGGCGGTGGCGGCCGGAAGACGGCCGGATCGGCGTAGAAGTCGGCGGCCTCGTTGTCGGCCACCAGCCCGGGATGCCGAGCACCGGCAGCGGATGGCGGGTCGGCAAGCCGCTGCGGCATCGAGCGCAGCGGCCAGCCAGCCGTCGACCTGCGCCGTCATCGAGCTGCGCCGGCAGCAGCCAGGCATGGGCGGTGATCGGCCTTGCGCGGCGCACACAGCTTCTCGATCAGCGCATGGCCGAACAGATCGACCCGCGCGTCGGCCCAGTCGGCTCGGTGCGTGACGAACAGGCCTGCCAGTCGCGTGCGCGCAGCGCCGGTCTCGAGGCGGCGGCGGCAGCCGCAGCAGCGCCGCGTTCTCGTCGAACAGCGTCAGCGCGTCGCGCACCGGCCGCGCGTGGCGCCGACGCCGCGGTCGGCGATCTCGCGCCGCCTGCAGCTCGTTGAGGCGGCGCTTCAGGCGCGGCCAGTGCAGCCAGGCCAGGCCGTTGAACAGGTCGTGCAGGTTGTCGCGCGTCGGCACCTGCGCAGTGGCGGCGATGTGCGCCTCGTAGGCCACGCCGTCGGGCAGCGTCAGACTGGGCGACGAAGCGCAGCGGCCCGGTCATCAGCACGCGGCCGCTCGGCCGGTGCACGCGCGTCGCAGGCCGCATTCAGCGCCTCGGCCACGCCCAGGCCACGCCGGATCAGCGCCAGCACCGCTTCGCCGAGCGCGCGCTGGCGACGCAGCCAGGGCGCCGTCCAGTCGACGCGGTCCGACAGCGTTGCGGCGCCACCGCGCTTCAGCGACTGCGGTCGGCCGCAGGAACTGCACCTTGTTCGGCGTCTTCTCCGGCGTCAGCGCGAACAGCGTCGGGTGCTTGCGGAACAGCTTGGTCGACGGTGCGCTGCGCGCCAGCAGCCCGGCGGCGTGCAGTCGTTCCTTGGCCTGGTTGAGCTGCACCCGCGCGCCGTAGTTGCAGCTCGGGCAGCGCCGCCAGGATGCGCTCGACCTCGTCCGGCAGCCCGTTGCCCGAGACCGGGGCCGGTGCCGCCGCAGCCACCGGTGCGGCCGCTGCCGCCTCGGCCTCGACTGCCGGCGTGACCGCCGCACTCGCCTTGGTGCGGCGGGCCGGCGTGCGGCGTGCCGGCGCGGCAGCCGGTGCCGGTGCCGGCGTGGTCGGTGTCGAGGCCGGCGCGGCGGCGCGTGGAGCCGGAGCCGGGGCGCCGGCTCGTGAACTCGGAGCGGGCGCTGCGGCGCGTGGCGCCGGAGCCGGCGCCGCGGTCCGCGCCGGCCCAGCCGGCCGGGCGTCGTCGTCAGCAGCAGCCGCCGCGGCCCGATCGGCCGCCGCGCCGCGTCGGGCGGTGCCGCGGCTGCTGGCGGCCGCCCGCTTCGTCGCCGGTGCCTTGGCCGCGGCCTTGCGCGCCGCCGGGGTGCGCGTGGCCACCCCCTCGTCCGCCGCCAGTGCGGTGCGGCCCTTGCGGTGCGCGATGTCGACGAACTCGTCGTAGACCGGCTTCGAATCGTCGCCGGTCTTGCCTTCCTGGCCGATGCCCTCGACCCGGCAGCCCTTCTCGCGCAGCCGGATCACGAGCGGCGCGAAGTCGGAATCCGACGACACCAGCACCGCCACGTCCGGCCGCTCGGACAGCACCAGGTCCATCGCATCGACCGCCAGCGCGATGTCGGTCGAATTCTTGCCGGTCGAGATGTTGACCATCGGCCGGATCGAATGCGCCTTGAACAGCTTCAGGTGCTTGTGCGCCAGCTCGGCGGTGCAGTAGGCGCGCCGCACGTGCGCCGCGCCATGGCGCTCGAGCACATGGTGCAGCGCCTGCTCGATCACGTCGGCGGTGACGTTGTCGGCGTCGATCAGCAGCATCACGCGCGGCACGGAGCGGGTGGCGATCATGCGAGCTTCCAGTCGAGCGTTTCGCCACCACGCAGCGGCTTCAGTTCGGCATCGCCGAACGGCAGCGTCTCGGGCACGCGTCCACTGCTCGCGCCGCAGCGTCACCGTGCCGCGTGTTGCGCGGCAGGCGGTAGAAGTCGGCGCCGTTGAAGCTCGCGAAGGCCTCGAGGCGATCGAGCGCGCCGGCCTCGTCGAAGGCCTGCGCATACAGCTCGAGCGCGCTGTGCGCGGTGTAGCAGCCGGCGCAGCCGACCGCATGCTCCTTCAGGTGCGCCGCATGCGGCGCGCTGTCGGTGCCGAGGAAGAAGCGCGGGCTGCCCGAGGTCGCCGCGGCCACCAGCGCCTGGCGGTGCACCTCGCGCTTGAGCACCGGCAGGCAGTAGTAGTGCGGCCGGATGCCGCCCAGTGAAGATCGCGTTGCGGTTGTAGAGCAGGTGGTGCGCGGTGATCGTCGCGCCGAGCATCGGCGCCGGCCGACTCGCACGTACTGCGCCGCGTCGCGCGTCGTGATGTGCTCGAAGACGATGCGCAGCTCCGGGAAAGTCGCGCCGCAGCGGCTCGAGCTGCTCGTCGATGAAGGCCTTCTCGCGGTCGAACAGGTCGATCGCCGGATCGGTGACCTCGCCATGCACCAGCAGCGGCATGCCCACGCGCTGCATCGCCTCGAGCGTGGCGAAGGTCTTGCGCAGGTCGGTCACGCCGGCGTCGCTGTTGGTGGTGGCGCCGGCCGGATACAGCTTGACCGCGGCGATGCCGGCCTCGGCTGCGCGCTCGATCTCGGCCGGCGGCAGCGTGTCGGTCAGGTACAGCGTCATCAGCGGCTCGAAGTCGGCGCCCGCGGGCAGCGCGGCGACGATGCGCTCGCGGTAGGCCAGCGCCTGCGCGGTGGTGGTGACCGGCGGCTTCAGGTTCGGCATCACGATCGCGCGGCCGAACTGGCGCGCGCTGTCCGGCACCACCGCCGCCAGCGCGGCGCCGTCGCGCAGGTGCAGGTGCCAGTCGTCGGGACGGGTGATGGTGAGGGTGTCGGTCATGGCGGCGATTTTCGCACCGCGGCGCGCGGACCCGACCGTCCGCAACCCTTCTTCACCGCAGCGGCGCAGAGATCGCAGAGAAAGACATCGGTTGGCGTTCTCTGCGTTCTCTGCGCTCTCAAGACACAAAACCTTCGACACGGAGAGACGAAGGGGACGGAGGGTCGCAGGATGTCGATTCCTCCGTGATCCTCCGTGCCCTCCGTGTTGAAAAGACCTCGGCCGAACTCGTTTCTTCTTGAACGCCGGTGCCGGAAACGCCGGGGCTGGAACGCTCTGCGGCAACAGGGCTGTTCGTGTTCGCCTCGTTGCCGATCAGGCCACGAACGCCACCTGCGCCTCCGGCGTGCGCGTGTCCATGTTGCGGCCGCGGTTCAGGTGATCGTCGATCTCGGCGGCCGCGCCGATCATGCGGCCGTAGAGGAAGACGGTGAACGCGGCGCGCTCGAGCTCGCGTTCGCTCAGCTCGCCCGACTGGTGGTCCTGCCACAGCAGCGCGAGCAGCAGTGCGGCGATCACCGCATCCACATTGACGCAGAAGACATACGGCGTGGCACCGACGTCGTACAGCGCCTGCGCGAGCTCGCGGTAGTAGGCATGGAAGACGTTGTAGTGGCCGTGTCCGGCCATGAACTCGGCAATGAAGACCTCGCGCGGATCGCGGTTCACCGGCTGACCCTTGAACACCGGATGGTGCACGCCGGGCAGCGCCCGCAGCTCGGTGCCGACCTCCTTCGCCGCGGCCTTGTCGATCTTGTAGCGCTGCGCGAAGCGCGTCGCCATCGCCTTCAGGTCCAGCCCGTGACCCGGATCGGTCGGGTCGGTCAGCCCGGAGCCGTCGAACTGCTCGAGCAGGAAGGCCATGCCCTCGTAGCCATTGCCGCCGTGGCTGTAGCCGGTGTGGGTCAGGAAGCCGACCATCGCCTTGTTGATCTGCACCCGGCCCGGCGTCTGCGGGCCGTCGGCCGAGACCGCGCCCTTGGCGCCCTGCGCCGAGATCGCCCCCGGCCCGTTCGAGATCAGCAGGCCGATCAGAATCTGCAGCGGCTCGGCCTGCGCCGACGTCGGCCGCTTGCCGGTCATTGCCAGGCAGCACAGCTCGGCCATCGACCACTGACCGTAGCGCTCGGCCTGCGGGATGCCGCACAGCACGCCGCGCTGGTGCCGCTCGGCCGGGATGGAGGCACCGATCATCACACCGTACAGGCGCAGGTACCACGGCAACGTCTCGGCCGTGAGCCGGCTGATGCGCTTGCGCTTGAGCGGCCCCCAGGCGATGGTGGTGGCGATCGCGGCCAGGATCGCGTCGCGCGAGAGCCGCCCGTCGAAGCGCAGCAGCAGGTTCAGGAACACCGACCTCGCGCCGCGCGCGGCCACCGCCTTCAGCATCGCCTCGGGATGCGTGTCGGACGCCTCGTCGTCGCGTGCCATGAACAGCGCGCGGGTCCGGCCGTCAACCTCGATCGTCGACAGGTCGAACTCGACATGGTGCCCCTCCTCCAACCCCGAGTCGGCGAACAGGTCGATCAGCGCCCGGGTGCAGGCGAGCACACGCTCGACCCGCTTCGGTCCGACGATCGCCGCCGCCGCCGCCATCACCGTATTGGGCGAGTTGCCGGCCTCCTGCGCCGCCTGCACCGCCACCAGGATCGGATCGCCGACCAGGTTCACCTCGGCCGCCACCGCGATGTCGAGCATGGCGCGGTCGTTCGGCCCGGCGCCCTCGTGCACCAGCGGCAGCGCGAAGTTGGCCTGCAGCGGCTGCAGCGCGAGCTCCAGCACCGAGTGGCCGTGCACCGAGGTGACCTGGGTGCGTGGGTCCATCACCGACGCGCCGGATCGGTCCTTCATGTTCTGCCGCGCGATCACCGCGCCGATCTGGCGCGACAGCGCGCCGATCTGCGCCGCGTACGGCTCCGGCGCCGCCACGGTGGGCAGCGCCAGTCCGGCCGGCAGGCCGAGGCCGCGGTCATTCGCCATCCAGGCCTTCAGCGACAGGCTGCCGCGTGGCGCAAAGTCCGGAGCCGCGCCGCCAGCGGCCATCACCGCGGTGAGCGCCGCTGGAATGTGCGCGATGTTGGTGACCACGGCGCCGTGGCGCGAGAGCACCGGGTTTTCCGGCGTCCAGATCGCATCGACGCCGAACGCCTGCATGAACCAGCGTTCCTTGTCCTCGGCACTGTCGCCAGCCCCGGCCATCGCGCCGGCGTGGCCGACGGCGCGCGTCAGCCGTGCCTTCCAGCGTCCCACCACGCAGGCAACGACCGGCTTGCCGAACTCGACATCGCGCTCGTAGTAGCCGCCCGGCTCGACGTACAGCACCGCGGCGCGCGAGCGGCCGTCGTTGCGGAAGGCATGCGCGAAATCGCGTGCGCCGTAGTGGATGTAGACGTCCTTGCCGGATGAGACCAGCGTGGTGGTGCCCCAGCCCTCGGTCGCCAGGTACTGCGCGATGGTCGTGGTGAAGCCGCCCGAGTTGGAGAAGATCGCGACGCTGCCCTGGAGCAGCGTCTCGTCGGGATGGTCACCGCCGAGCGCGCCACCGATGCGCACCCGGTTCCAGGCATCGGCCACGCCGAGGCAGTTGCCGCCGATGATGTCGACGCCCGCGGCCTGCGCCATGGCCCGGATCTCGCGCGCATCGTGCACCGCGATCTTCTCGGTCACGATGACGATCTTGCGCAGCTGCGGATTGACGCGGATCAGTTCGGCCACGCCGTCGCGCACGCCCGACGGCGGCAGGTAAACCACGCCGGTGTCGAATGCGTGGCCGGCGGCCAGGCCTTCGCGCACGCTGTTGTAGACCGGGATGTCGCCGATGCGCGTCTTCAGCTTCTGGCCGCCGCGCCCGGGCGAGGTGCCGAAGACCACGTTGCCGCCGGAGAAGGCGTGGCTGGTCGGCGTCACCTGGCGCGACTCGCCGCCCAGGATGTTGAGCACGCAGACCCGGTCGCCGCGGCTGGCCAGGTCGGTGAGCGAGTGGATGCCGAGGTAGTACGGCAGTCCGGCGATGCCTTGCGCGTTCATGCTGCGGCTCCGGTGGTGTTGCGTTGCAGGCCCAGGTGCTGCGCGATCGTTTCGCGCCCGCCGGACTGCATCCATTCATCGATCTGCCTGGCGTAGTTGACGACCTCGGAGATCGCGCTGTCGAAACCGAAGAAGCGATACGGCAGGCCGAGTGCGTCACAGGTGTCGGCCAGCGCGCCGAAGCCGCGGATCAGGTTCGGGCCGCCGCGGCCGACCACCACGTACAGCGGCGTCGGTCCGTGCGCCGAGAAGTGCTCGCGCAGCGCGTCGCCCATCGCGCGCAGCGTCTCGTGGATGTCGGTGTTGTTCGACTTGCCGCCGATGATGAACAGCACGTTGCTCTGGGCCAGGAAGTGGCGATAGCAGATGCGCGCCACCGCCTTCATCTTCTCGTACGGCGGATTGCCGCCGAAGTCCGAACTGATGCTGGCCGCCTCGCCGAGCACCTCGGTGACCAGGCTGTTGGCACCGCCGCCGAAGGTGGGCGCGAGGATGGTGCCGCGCTCGTTGATCACGAACACGTCGGACTGGCCCTGGTGCGTGCGAAGCTCGTTGACCTCCTGCTCGAAGGCGCCGACGTCGGCGGCGAACAGATGGTCCGGCAGGCCCAGCCGCGCCACGCGCGGATCGTCGCGATCGAAGCCGCACTTGAAGTCGCACGCCACCGGGGTGAGCCGGCCCTTGCCGTCCGGCCGCATGCGGATCGGATTGAGCTCGAGCGTGGTCATGCCGTAGTGGTGCATCAGTTCCCACAGCCGCGGCAGCTGCTGCACCAGCGGCGAGATCACCTCGCGCGGCGCGCCGATGTCGGCCAGCGCATTCGCCACCACGAAGGCCTTCAGGCCGGTCAGCGCATCGAACGGCACGGTGGCGATCTCGTCGCGGCCGAGTTCCTCGATGTCGACACCGCCGCGGTGCGTCAGCGTCATCGTCGGCGCCCGGAAGCGGGTGTCGTCGGAGATCGAGAAATAGATCTCGTGCTCGGCCGCTACCGCGCCCTCGAAGGTGACGCCGTTGGCCTTGGCGGTGACGTTGCCGTGGCGGTGCTCGGCGAAGTAGAGCCGCTCCTTCTCGGCCAGCGCGGCGCGCAGGTCGGCGGCGCGGCCGATCAGGCCCGACTTGCCCTTCTTGCCGACGCCGCCCTTGAACAGCGGCTTGACGAAGACGCTGCCGTGGCGGCGGATCAGCGCGCTGATCTCGTCTTCAGAGGCATCGGAGCCGAGCACCTCGGCGGTCGGGAAGTCGACGTGGCGCAGCAGGGGCGCGCCGTACAGGAGTCCAGTGAGTTGCATATCTATGCTCCAGAAGAGATCAGGCGGCGAGCGAAGGCTCAGGCGGCGACGTGCGCCGGCGCCAGGCGCGCAGCAGCGGTGGCAGCAGCACCATGGCGGCGGCGGCGATCCACAGGCCCTTGGCGATCGGGCTCTCGATCAGGATGGTGGCGTCGCCGTTGGTGATCGACAGTGCGCGGCGCAGGTTCTGCTCCATCATGTCGCCGAGCACGAAGCCGAGGATCAGCGGTGCCATCGGCACGCCCTGCTTGCGCAGCAGCCAGCCGGCCACGCCGAACACCGTCATCAGGATCAGGTCGAAGGTGGTCGCGTGGACCGCATACACGCCCACCGCGCTGACCGCCAGGATGCCGGGCACCAGCATCCAGTTCGGCACGCGCAGCACCTTGGTGAAGATGCCGACCATCGGGATGTTGATGAACAGCAGGATCACGTTGGCGATGAACAGCGACGCGATCAGACCCCACACCAGCGCCGGCTGCTGCGTGAACAGCGCGGGACCGGGCGTGATGTTGTAGAGCGCGAGTGCGCCGACCATCACCGCAGTGGTCCCCGATCCGGGCACGCCGAGCGTGAGCATCGGCACGAAGGAACCGGTGGCTGCGGAGTTGTTGGCCGCCTCGGGTGCGGCCAGGCCGCGGATGTCGCCCTTGCCGAAGGTGCCGTCCTTGTCGGTGAGGCGCTTCTCCATCGAATAGGTCATCGCGCTGGCGATCGTCGCCCCGGCGCCCGGCAGCACGCCGACCACGAAGCCGACCACGCTCGAGCGCAGCGTGCCCCACCAGGTCTGCCGCAGTTCCTTCAGGTTGAACAGCTTGCGACCGGTCTCGGTGATCATCCCGGCGGCGCTGTGGTGCTGCTCGAGCATCAGCAGGATCTCGCTGATCGAAAACACGCCGATCACGACGACGATGAACTGGATGCCGTCGGACAGGTGCACGTCGCCGCCGGTGAAGCGGTAGACACCCGAGTTGGAATCAAGCCCGATGGTCGACAGCGAGAGGCCGATCACCGCGGCCACGCCCGCCTTCATCGGCGCGTCGCCCATCAGCCCGGCGATGCATGCGAAGGCGAAGCACATCAGCGCGAAATACTCGGCCGGACCGAACGACAGCGCCCAGCGCGCCAGCAGCGGCGCGAACAGCACGATGCCGACGGTGGCGACGAGCGAGCCGACGAACGAACTCCAGGCCGAGATCGACAGCGCAACCCCTCCCAGCCCCTTGCGCGCCATCGGATAGCCGTCCAGCGCGGTCATGATCGCGCCGGCGTCACCCGGCACGTTGAGCAGGATCGACGAGATGCGACCGCCGTACTCGCAGCCGATGTAGACCGCGGCGAGCAGGATCAGCGAGGTCTCCGGCGGCAGCTTCATCGCGAATGCGAGCGGCATCAGGATGGCCACGCCGTTGATCGGCCCGAGCCCGGGCAGCAGGCCGACCACGGTGCCGATCAGCGCACCGATCGCCGCGATCGCCAGGTTGATCGGCGCCAGCGCGACGCCGAAGCCGGCCAGCAGGTGTTGAAGGACGTCCATCACCTGCCTCCCAGCGCGAACGCGAGCAGCCCGGTGGGCAGCACGACGTCGAGCGCCTTGTCGAACAGGAAATACAGCGTCAGGCCGAGCAGCGCACCGGCGACCAGCGACTGGCGCAGCCGCCCGCCGAAGGCCAGCCCGAGCGGCACCGACATCAGCGCGGTGGCGAGCGCGAAGCCGAACAGTTCGAACAGCAGCGCATAGGCCGCCACGGCAGCGGCGGCGATCGCAGTGGCGCGCAGCGGGACAGCTCGATAGGCAGCCAGCCCGCGCAGCGTCGGCCGCACGGCAAGCCAGAGGCCGCCGACGCCGAGCAGCCCCGCCAGCAGCAGCGGGAAGGCACGCGGGCCGACGGGTTCGTAGGAAATGGCGGCGGCATAGTCGCTCGCGGCCCAGGCCATGCCTGCGGACGCGACGATGCACGCCGCACCCAGGGTGCGGTCACTCATGATGGACTCCGGTGGAGGGCGGCTGCCGGATGCGGCAGCCGCCGCGGGCTTACTTGGCGGCGGGCGCCGCGACGAGACCGAATTCGCTGACCAGCGTGCGGTAGGCGCCGACCTGCTTCCTGACGTAGGCGTCGGCCTGCGCGCCGGTCAGCGCGAAGGGATAGAGGCCGCGCTCGGCACGCAGCTTGTCGAAGGCCGGGGTGGCCATCATCCTGGCGAAGGTGTCGGTCCAGGTCTTGTAGTCGGCGTCGCTCACCTTTGGCCCGACATAGAAGCCGCGCACGATCGGCCACTCGATGTCCAGACCCTGCTCGCGCGCCGTCGGCACCTGCGCCAGATCGCCGTCGAGCCGCTTGTCGCTCATCACCGCCAGCAGGCGCACCTTGCTGCCGGCCTTGATCTGCTGCGCCGTCTCGGCCGCGTCGCCGGTGAAGACATGGATGTGACCGCCCTGCAGCGCGGTCAGCGCCTCGCCGCCGCCCTCGAATGCGACGAAGCGGAGGCGCTTCGGATCGACCCCCGCGGCACGCGCCAGCAGCGCCGCCTTCATCCAGTCCTGGCTGCCCACCGTGCCGCCGGCGCCGAACACCACCTTGGTCGGATCGGCCTTCAGCGCTGCCAGCACCTCGCGCAGCGACTTGTAGGGCGAGCCTTCCGACACCACCACCGCGCCGTAGTCCGCACCGATGGCGGCAACCCACCGCACGTCGCTCTCGTTGTAGCGGCCGAACTTGCCCTGCGCAAGATTCAGCAGCGATCCACCCGAGAAGGCGACGATCGTGTTGGCCGCATCCGGGCGCTGCGCGATCACCGTGTTGTACGCCACCGCGCCAATGCCGCCCGGCATGTAGGTCACGCGCATCGGATCGCTTGCGAACTTGCCTTCGGCCAGGCCGGCCTGCGCGATCTTGCAGGTCAGGTCGAAGCCGCCGCCCGGCTTGGCGGGTGCGATGCACTCGGGCTTGTCGAGCGGGCTGGCAAAGGTCTGCGAGGCGGCAAGCGCCAGCGCGGCGCCGAAGGCTGCGTGGCGGACTGCGCGGCGGGCCGCGGGGTGGACGGCGAGAGAAAAGCGGTTGCGGGGGTTCATCGTGTCTCCTTGTTCCAGGGTTGCCGCCGGCCATTGGCGGCATGGGAGTCACGATATCGAGGGGGTGCTTTCAGGCGCCTGTCAGGGAATGAAGGAAAACCTGCGGGTTATCCCTGGGCGGGACGCGGAATCAGGGCCGGGAGGTCGGCTCGATCGGGTGCCCCTTACGAAGCCACTGGCAGCGCTGCCCTGAGATAGCTCGCCGTGCGGCTGTCCGAGACCTGCGCGATCTCGGCTGGCGTACCGCAAGCGACCACCCTGCCGCCGGCGACACCGCCGCCGGGTCCGATGTCGAGGACCCAATCGCATTGGGCGATCACGCGCAGTTCGTGCTCGACGATGACCACCGTGTTGCCCGCGTCGACCAGGCTCTGCAGCTGCGTCATCAGGCGGTCCACATCCGCCGCGTGCAGCCCAGTCGTCGGCTCGTCGAGGACATAGAGCGCGTCGCCGCGCTGCGCCCTCTGCAATTCGGTCGCGAGCTTGATTCGCTGCGCTTCGCCACCCGAGAGTTCCGTCGCCGGCTGGCCGAGTCGCAGGTAGCCCAGGCCGATCTGCGAGAGCAGCGACAGTGGCCGCGCAACGGCGGCCTCGTCGACGAAGAACGCATGCGCTTCGTCGACCGTCATTGCCAGCACGTCGGCAATCGACTGGCCGCGCAACTGGACCGACAGCGTCGCTTCGTTGAAGCGCGCACCCTGGCACTTCGGGCACGGCGCGTAGACGCTCGGCATGAAGAGCAACTCGACCGAGACGAAGCCTTCACCCTCGCAGGTTTCACAGCGGCCCTTCGGGAGATTGAAGGAAAACCGCCCCGCGTCGAAGTGGCGTTGTCGCGCGGCCGGTGTGGCCGCGAACAGTTTGCGCACGTGATCGAATAGGCCGGTGTAGGTCGCCAGGTTGGACCGCGGCGTGCGGCCGATCGGCTTCTGGTTCACCTGCACCAGACGCTTGATGCCGCCGATGCCGCCATGCAGCGTCCCGGAAGCACGCGGCGCGGTCTCGCCGTCGGCAGAGGACGCATCGGCCGTTTCGTCGACCTCGGCTGCACCGAGATGCGCTCGCACCAGATCGACCAACGCAACGGTCACGAGACTCGACTTTCCTGAACCGGACACGCCAGTCACCGCCGTCAGCAACCCGAGCGGGAATTTGGCATCGACGTCCTGCAGGTTGTTGACGCGGAGATGGCGCAGTTCGATCCACTCGGTCGCTGCGCGCGGCATGCGAGGAACCAGCGTTGCCTTCTCGAAAAGGTAGGCCGCGGTGCGCGAATCCGCCACCGATTCCAGGCCGGCGGGCGGCCCGCTGTACAGCACGCGGCCGCCCTTCTCACCGGCATCCGGTCCGACGTCGACCAGCCAATCGGCGCGTCGCATCATCCCGAGGTCGTGCTCGACGACGAAGATCGAATTGCCGGAGCGCTTGAGCTGGTCGAGCGCATCCATCAGGGCCTCGCTGTCGGCCGGGTGCAGGCCGGCGGAAGGTTCATCGAGGACGTAAACGACGCCGAACAGATTCGAGCGGATCTGCGTCGCCAGCCGCAAGCGCTGCAGCTCGCCGGGCGAGAGCGTCGGCGTGCCTCGGCCCAGCGAAAGATAGCCGAGGCCGAGGTCCTGCAACGTCGAGATGCGTGCCACCAGATCGCTGCAGATGCGTTGCGCGGCGATGCGCTTCTCGGCCGAGAGGTTCGGCGTGCGCCGCGCGTCGTTGGCCGCGGCATGAGCCGAGCCGCCGGCTTGCACACGTCGGCGCGTGTCGGCTTCCGCATCGCCACGGCTCAACGTCCCTCCGGACGATACCGGGTCGAATTCTCCCCGCGCTGCCGTCGCGAGCCTGAGCGCGAGATCATCCAGCGGCATCTGCGCCATCGCGCCGATGTCGTGCCCCGCGAACGTCACCGAGAGCGCTTCGCGCTTCAACCGCTTGCCTTCGCAAAGCGTGCAGACCGCGCCGATCATGAACCTCGATGCACGCTTCTTCATCAACGCGCTCTGGCTGGTCGCGAACGTCTGCAGAACGTATTTGCGTGCGCCGATGAAGGTGCCCTGATAACTCGGCTCCGCCTTGCGACGCAGCGCGGTGCGAACCTCGGCCGGCGCAAGGCCCGCATACACCGGCACCGTGGGCTGCTCGTCGGTGAAGAGGATCCAGTCGCGGTCTTTCCTGGGCAGATCGCGCCACGGCCGGTCGACGTCATGGCCGAGCGTGACCAGGATGTCGCGCAGGTTCTGGCCTTGCCAGGCGGTAGGCCATGCGGCCACGGCGCGCTCGCGGATGGTCAGCGAGTCGTCCGGCACCAGGGTGCGCTCGGTGACCTCGAAGACACGGCCGAGGCCGTGGCATTCGGGACAGGCGCCCTGCGGCGTATTCGGCGAGAAGTCCTCCGCGTAGAGCATCGGCTGGTGCGCCGGATAGTTGCCCGCTCGCGAATAGAGCATGCGCAACAGGCTCGACAAGGTGGTCACGCTCCCGACCGAAGAGCGTGCGTTCGGCGTGCCACGCTGCTGCTGCAGGCCGACCGCCGGCGGCAATCCATCGATCGAATCGACATCGGGAACGCCGACCTGATCGATCAGCCGACGCGCGTACGGCGACACCGATTCGAAGTAGCGCCGCTGCGCCTCGGCGTAGAGGGTGCCGAATGCCAGCGACGACTTGCCGGAGCCGGAGACGCCGGAGAAGACCACCAGCGCATCGCGCGGGATGTCGACATCGACGTCGCGCAGGTTGTGCTCGCGAGCGCCGCGGACTCGGACCATGTTGGTCTTGGCGGCCTGCAGGTCGCCATCGAACGGGTCTCGCTTCATGAAACTGCAACAGGCTACGAGGACAGCGACATGGTCGGCCAAGCGCGGGCCGAAGGTCGCAGGCGGGCAACGCGCTCGCGTGACAGTGCTTTCTGACAAGGGCGAGTGGGATACCCCTGGGAGAACAGGAACTCAAGCCCGAGTTCTGCTGCAACGGCCTCACTCATTCGAGGCAGCACAGGCAGGGGCTCCGGTGTCGAGCTCGCGCGCCCCGGCGCCGCTGCGTTCCGTTCGAGTTGGCCATGGCTCTCACGAGTGCACTGGAGATTGCAGACGGTTTTTCCTGTACGAGTCCTTCAGTGCAATCCTGCCTTCCCGGAAGGTGAACAGGTCGCAGCCGTTTACCTCGACACGCTTGCCATCGGCACCCGTACCTGTGAAGGTCCATTGCGATAGGCCGCGGTCGCCGCACACGAAGTGCCGTGCATTGCCCCAATGTGCATCCGGGAAAGCCGCCCAGACACTCGCGTATCCATCGCGGACAGCCTCGGCGCCGACATGGCGAGTGCCGCATTCGTCAGGACCCGCTGAGGATTCGAATACACAATCGGATGTCATGCAGAGCATGAGCGCATCCACATCATGGCTGTTCCATGCGGCCGCAAATGTTTCCAGCAGTCGGGTGGTCGCATTCGCTGAGAAGTTTTCCATGGCGAGTCTCCAGTGGACAGGTGCGGGTCTGGCATGAACCTTGAGGCGCTCGGTGGCGGCATGCCAACAGCCCATCGGGCCTGAAGGCAGTCCTGCGGAGGGTAAAGATCACGCGGCGGGCAGGGTGATCGTGACGGCCAGGCCGCGATCGGCTTCGCCGGCCTCGACTTCCATCCGTCCGCCATGCCGCTCAGCGATCGAGCGCACGACGGCCAGGCCGATGCCGGAGCCGCTGCCAACGGTGTTGCTGGCCCGGAAGAAGCGCTCGCCGGCGCGGCCGAGTTCGGCGGCCGGGATGCCGGGCCCATCGTCGATCACGCTCAGTCGCGCCTGTGCGCGCGTCGCAGCCAATCGCAGCGTGACATGCCCGCCGCGCGGCACATGGCGGATCGCGTTGTGCAGCAGGTTGCCAATCGCCTCACCGAGCATGCCGGCATCGCCATGGACCTGCAGTCCGAAACCGACCTCCGCGAAGTCCAGTCCCAGGTCGACACCCTGCTCGCGCGCCTCACCCCACCAGCGCCGCAGCGCATGCTCGGCCAGCGCGCGCAGGTCGAGCGGCGCGAGCTGCAGCGCGGCGCTGTCGGCGCGCGCCAGCGCGAGCATCTGGTTGGTCCGCCGCACCGTCTCGTCCAGCTGCTCCTTGAGCGCCGCGAGCGCCTCGTCGCGCCGGTCGGCGTCGCGCTCGCGCTGCGCGTAGCCGAGCAACGTGGCCAGCGTGGCCAGCGGCGTGCGCAGCTGGTGCGAGGCGTCGTCGACGAAGCGGCGCTGCGCCTGCATGCGCTCGCGGGTGCGGTCCAGGTGCTGGTTCAGTGCGGCGATCAGCGGCTGCACGTCGGCCGGTATGCCAGGCGCATCGATCGGCGTCAGGTCGGTCGCGCGGCGCGCCAGCACCTCCTGCCGCAGGCGCGACAGCGGCCGCAGCGCCCAGGTCACGCCGGCCAGCAGCAGCAGCGCCGCCACGCCGATCAACAGCAGGTCACGCGTCAGCGCCCGCACCAGCATCTGCTGCTTGAAGCGCTCGCGCGCGGTCAGCGGCTCGGCCACCTGCACCACCACGCGCTGCGGCTCGGAGCGGCCGCCGATCGGCCGCTCGAGCATGCGCGCATAGCTGGCCAGCCGCACCGGCTCGTCGAAGTAGAGGCGGGTCTCGATGCGGGGCTGGCCGGTCGGGAGGTCGGTCAGCAGCGGCAGCGCGGTATCGCCGATGTCGACCATCCCGTCCTCGGTCGAGACGCGGTAGTGCACCCGGCCGCTGGCGGCGAGTTCGAAGAACTCGAGCAGGCGGTACGGCAGCTCGACCGCCAGCCCGCCGCTCGCGGTCGAAATGCTGGCGTCGATTGCCTTCACCGCTCCGAACAGCGAACGGTCGTAGGCCAGGTCGGCGGCGTCCTGGACGTTGCGCCAGGTGAGCAGCATCTCGACCACTGCCACCAGCAGCATGCCCGGCAGCAGCACCGCCAGCAGGGTGCGCCGCAGGCTGCCGGCAGAACGGCGCCGGTGGCGCGTCATCAGCCGGCGCCGGGCGCGTGCTCGAGCACGTAGCCCAGGCCGCGCACGGTGCGGATCGACAACGCGGAACCCTGCAGCCGCTTGCGCAGCCGGTACACCAGCACCTCGATCGCGTCGACCTGCACATCCTGCTCGTCGGAGAAGACGCGCTCGAGGATCTCCTGCTTGGACAGCGGCTCGCCGCTGCGCATCACCAGCACGCGCAGCACCGCATGCTCGCGCGGCGTGAGCTGCAGCACCTCGTGTCCGAGCACGAACTGCTTGCTGCCGGCGTCGTAGGCCAGCGGCCCGCAGGCAAAGCGCGGCTGGTCGCCGCCACGCGCGCGGCGCACCAGCGCGAGCAGCCGCGCCTCGAGTTCGGCGATCTCGAACGGCTTGGCGAGAAAATCGTCAGCGCCCTCCTTCAGGGTGCCGACGCGTTCCATCAGCGAATCGCGTGCGGTGAGCACCAGCACCGGCAGCTGGTGGCCGGCTTCGCGCAGGTCGGCCAGCACCTCGCGGCCGTCGAGCCCCGGCAGGCCGAGGTCGAGGATCAGCGCGTCGTAGCGCGTCGCCTTGAGCGAGCGGCGCACCATGCGTCCGTCGTCGACCCAGTCGACCTGGAAATCGCTCTGGCCAAGCGCCCTCACCAGCCAGGTGGCCAGCGCGCGTTCGTCTTCGGCGAGCAGGATGCGCACGGGGTCAGCGGGGGGCAGCGGGGATGCGAAGCCATTATGTCCGCGCCCATCCCTGTACCAGCAGCGCAATGCCGGCCCCCGCCAGCAGCACCGCCACCACCACGCGCAGCAGCCCCGCCGAAATCGGCGGCGGACGGCGCTGCAGCAGGCGGGTGACGATCGCCACCAGCGGAAATGCCAGCAGCGCGAGCAGCACCGAACGGGTGGTGAAGCCGCCGGTGGCGAGCACCATCACCAGCCGGGTGCTGGCGCTGACGACGAACAGCATCAGCAAGGCATCGCGGATGGTCTGCGGCGGCAGCGGTTGGCGGTAGAGGTGGAACACGATCGGCGGGCCGGAGGTGCCGAACAGGCCGCCGAGCAGACCGGCTGCCGCGCCGGCCGTGGCGAACGCGACCGGTGGTCCGACATGGGTGGCGCGGGCGCGCTCGATCAGCAGCAGCGCTGCACAGGCGATGATCGCCACCCCGAGCAGCCCGCGCAGCACGCCGACGGCATGCCCGCTCAGCCAGGTGAGCAGCAGCACGCCGACGGCAACGCCCGGCAGGCAGGCGATCAGCGACGGACGCATGATCTTCCAGGGCAGCTCGCCGCGATGTCCGGCGAAGTAGGTGCCGGTGTTGATGAGCGTGAGCAGGGTCGACGCATTGGCTGCATCGGACACGCTGGCGAGCTGCAGGCTGGCAGCGAGCGCAACCAGGATCAGCCCGAAGGCGAAGCCGGTCAGCGTCTGCGCGGCGGTCGCGACCGCGACGCAGACGAGAAACAGCAGCAGCGGTCCGGGCGGACCGAGCGCGTGGGCAACGACTGCCGGCAGTTCCAAGGTCGCGCGCCGGCTCCGGCGGTCGGCGTCAGCGCGCCGAAACGGCGGCGACGACGGTCAGCGCGGCCAGCACCAGGTTGAGCGCGACCATCTGGCGGATGCGGTCGAGCGCGGCGGCGGCGGCTTTCCAGTCGGATGCGGCGCACGCCTTGCGCAGGCGCGGATAGAGCGCGCGATCGACATGGCCGAACACCCCGGCCATCACCAGCCCGAGCACGAACATCGCATGCCAGCCTGGTGGCGCATTGGCCAGACCGACCTGCAGCAGCATCGCCAGACCGCTCAGCAGCACCGCGGCGACGACCCAGCGCAGCAACCGGAAGAAGCGCCCGAGTGCGGCGCTCCACAGCGGCAGCCGTTGCGGTGGCTCGAGCACCGCGGCGGCGGCGGGGCGCAGGCAGAAGTAGGCGAAGACCATCCCGCCGATCCAGATCGCAACCCCGGCCAGGTGGGTCAGCAGCAGGCCCTGGTGCAGCAGCATCACAGCTTCGGAATCCGGATGCGGCTGATCATCAGCGAACCCGAGATCGCGAACAGCAGCACCAGCGGGTGCAGCGTCAGTCCGCCGATCAGCACCGCCCCGCCCCACAGGTCATCCCCCAGTGCACCGAAGGATGCGGCAACCGCGAGCAGGGCAACCAGCAGGATCGAGGTCGGGATCGGCGTGCCTTCGAAATAGCTCACCTTGCCGGTGCCGCCGGACAACACCTCGGCCGTCACGTTGTAGCGCGCCAGCCGCGAGACCCCGCAGGCGACGAAGAAGGCGAGCACGATGCGGTCGTAGAAGCCCTGCATGCCGCAGCCGTAGGCGATGATCGCCGGCGCGACGCCGAACGAGATCACGTCGGCCAGTGAGTCGAGTTCGCGTCCGAGCGACGAACTCTTGTTTCGCCAGCGCGCCACGCGCCCGTCGATGACATCGAAGATGAGCGCGGCCAGCACCAGCGCGCAGGCGAAGAAGACGTGCAGCACGTCGCCGGTCTCGAGGAAGCTCATGACCGAGAACAATGCGCCGGTGCCGCACACCGCATTGGCCAGCGTGAACCAGTCGGCGAGGTGGAACTCCCGGATCATCGAAAACGGCTTCTTCTGCGGGGTCAGGGTCGTCATGGTCGTGTCTGCGATGAAGGTGGATCGTCCGGAAGCGGCGTGCGCCGACGGCCCGGCTGGAGCGAGGCAAGCGGCAGGCCGGCCTGCTCCCGGCCCGGGTGCCGGTGCCGCCGTCCGACCGGCGCGATTGCACACTGTAGTGCCAAGCTGCCCGGCTCAATGCGACGCGCCGAGCACGCGCCAGAAATGCGGGTGCTGCGAGATGTCGTTGTGACCGGCGCCGTCGATCACCACGAGCGACGCCACGCCCGGGGTGAAGGCCTGCAGCAGCGCATGCGCGTGCCCGGCTGCGATGATCTCGTCGGCGCCGGCGACGATCAGTTGCGTCGGCACCCGCACGCGCGGCGCCTGCAGGTCGGCGCGGTAGCGGTCAAGCAGCAGCCAGCGCACCGGCAGCCAGGGATGGTGGCGCTGCGCCACCGCCTGGACGCTGTCGAAGGGCGTGATCAGCACCAGCCGTTCGAGCGTCGGCCGTTGCGCAGCCAGTTGCACCGCGAGCAGGCTGCCCAGGCTGCGTCCGATCACCACCAGCTGGCGGTGTTCGCGTTGCAGCCGGTCGTGCAGCGCCAGCACGTCGGCACCGAGCACCGCCTCCGTCGGGCTGCCGCTGCGTCCGGAATAGCCGGGATAGTGCAGCGCATAGACCGCCCGGTCGGGAAAGGCAGCACTCCATCCGTCGATGCCGCGCGCCACCGGCTCGGCGTTGCCGCCGAGGTAGAGCAGCGCATCGCGCGCCGTGCGCCGGCGCACGCTGACGAGTGCAGTGCCGGCATCGGTCGCGAGTTCGACCGCATCCGGCGGCGGCGGGCCCGGCGGTGGGAGGTAGATCAGCCTGCGCTGCAGCGCGAACATCAGTGCACACAGCGCCAGGTAGCCGAGCAGGATCGCCGCCAGCACGCCGAGCAGCGGCCGCAGCGACATCAGGCTTCGAGTTCGATGATGCGCGCGCTGACGCTGCCGCGCTCGATCCGCAGTTCGCCGACCGCGATCGGCAGGCGAAAGCGCCGACGCCCGGCGCTGCCGGGGTTGACCCACAGCACACCGTCGCGTTCGGCAACGGCCGGCTGGTGCGAATGGCCGCTGACGACGACCCGGACTGCGGCCGCGACCGGATCGATGTCGATCTCCTTGACATCGTGCACCACATACAGCGACACACCGCCGACCACCAGGCGCGCGCTGTGCGGCAGCGCTTCGGCCCAGGGACCGACATCGTTGTTGCCGCGCACGGCGGTCAGTGGCGCCAGCGCTGCCAGCCGGTCCAGGATGGACGGGTCGCAGATGTCGCCGGCGTGCACCAGCTGCGCGCAGCCGGCGAGCGCGCTCAGCGCCTGCGGCCGCAGCAGGCCGTGGGTGTCGGAGATCAGGCCGATCCGCATCATCCGCGGCCGGTCCGGAACGAGCGCAGCAGCAGCCACCAGGCGGCTGCCGCGCAGCCCGCCGCCAGTCCGAGGGCGGCGCCCACCGGGGGCGCCTCGGCAGTAGCCTGCCCGATATCGCGCGCGGCGTACCACGGCGCGAGCTGGGCGAGCGCGATCGTCGCCGCGACCGACCACAGCGGGATCAGCAGCGCCAGCTCGCCGACCCGGCGCCAGCGCCGTGCCAACGCGTGCGGCAGCATGGCGCCGAGCCACGCCAGCGGCCACACCGCCAGCAGCAGCGCGAACAGCAGCAGCAGCACCGGCAGCGCCTCGTTCATGCCGTCATGGCATGCCGGCCAGCGCCGCGTCCGCTGCCGCGCGAGCATGGATGACCGTCGTGTCGTACAGCGGGACGGCGGCATCGTCGGCCCCGACCAGCAGTGACAGCTCGGTGCAGCCGAGCACGACCGCCTGCGCACCCTGCGACGCCAGATCGGCGAGAACCTGCCTGACCGCATCGCGCGACGCCGGCCGGATGATGCCGCGGCACAGCTCGTCGTAGATGATTCGGTGCAGCGCATCGCGTGCGGCGGCATCCGGCGTCACCACGCGCAGGCGGTGGCGTTCGGTCAGTCGCTCGCGGTAGAACGCCTGCTCCATCGTGAAGCGGGTGCCGATCAGCCCGACCACCGAGTGACCGGCGCGCCGGATGCTGTCGGCCGTCGGGTCGGCGATGTGCAGCAGCGGAATCCCGACCGCCTCCTCGATGCGGTCGGCCACCCGGTGCATCGTGTTCGTGCACAGCACCAGCAGTTCGGCGCCGGCGTTCTCGAGCGATGCCGCGATGCGCGCCAGCCGGTCGCCCGCGGCCGCCCAGTCAGCTTCGCGCTGCAGCCGCTCGATCGGGGCGAAGTCGACGCTGTGCAGCAGCAGGCGCGCCGAATGCAGCCCGCCGAGCCGCTCGCCGATCGCCTGGTTGATCAGGCGGTAGTACGGCACGGTCGATTCCCAGCTCATGCCACCGATCAGGCCGATCAGCTTGCTGCGGTGTGCCTCGCTCATGGCGCCATTCTGACCGACCGCGGCCGCCGGCGCCTCGCGCCAGCTGGCGAAGCTCAACTGACCACGGTCTGCGGCCGGACGCCGTCGAGCGCCTGCAGCAGGTTGCTGACGGCCAGCGCGGCCATCGCATGACGCGTCTCGTGCGTTGCCGAGCCGATGTGCGGCAGCGCGGTGACGCGCGGATGGGTGCGCAGCGGCGAGTCCGGCGGCAGCGGCTCGATCGCGAAGACGTCGAGCCCGGCCGCGCGCAGGTGGCCGCGCGTCGAGCGCGGCGAGCAGCGCAGCCTCGTCGACGATCGGCGCCGCGCGAGCCGTTGACGAAGATCGCACCCGGCTTCATCGCCGCGAAGCGGCCGGCATCGAACAGGCCGCGCGTCTGTTCGGTCAGCGGCAGCGTCAGCGACCACGATGTCGGCGCTGGCGAGCAGTTCGTCCAGCGGCACCTGCTGCGCCCGGCCGGCGAGTTCGGGCGCTGGCGCAACCGGCGAGCGGGCGTGGTAGAGCACCGGCATGCCGAAGCCGAGTGCGGCACGGCGCGCCACCGCCTGGCCGATGCGGCCGAAGCCGACGATGCCGAGCGTCTTGCCGTGCACGTCCCAGCCGAACAGCGATTCGTCGATGTTGCGCGTCCAGTGGCCGTCGCGCACATGCAGCGCGAGTTCGACCAGCCGGCGGCTGGTCGCCATCACGAGCGCGAAGATCGTGTCGGCGGTGGTCTCGGTCAGCACGCCCGGCGTGTGGCACAGCATGATGCCGCGCGCGCGCAGCGCCGCCAGGTCGTAGTTGTCGACGCCGACCGAGATGCTCGAGATCACCTGCAGCTTCGGCGCGCGATCGAGCAGCGGCGCATCGATCCGGTAGCTCGACCCGATCAGCGCCTCGGCCTGCGGCAGCGCCTGCATGAAGGCGTCGAGCTGGTCGGGCACGGCGCGGGTCGGCGACGCGTCACCCGGTGGCGCTGTCGCAGCCGTGCGAGCTGGTCCGGCGGCAGCTCGCGGAAGACCAGCACCTGCTTCGGGCCTGCCCGGTCACAGCCCGGCCTCCGTCGAGCTCCGCCCGCGTCGGCAGGCCTTCGGTATCGCCGCGCACCTGCACCGCGCGTGCGCCGATCCAGGCGCCGCGGCGCACCGCATCGGGCACGCTGCGGCCGGCCAGCAGCGCGCTGACCACGCCGACCGCGAAGCCGTCGCCGGCGCCGACGGTGTCGACCACCTGCGTCGACCGGAAACGCCGGCCACGCGGCCGGCTGCTCGCTGCCGGTCGTCGAAGTACGCGCCGTCCGGCGCCGAGCTTGACGACCACCAGCTTCGCGCCGCGTTCGCGGTAGAAGGCGGCGATGCCTTCGGGCGTTTCGCGCCCGGTCAGCAGCACGCCCTTCCTCCAGCCCCGGCAGCACCCAGTCGGCCTGCGCGGCCAGCGCATTGATCGCCTCGCACCATGCGCTGCTGCGACGACCACAGCGTCGGCCGCAGGTTCGGGTCGAACGAGATCGTGCGGCCGGCGGCGCGCATCAGCTCCAGGCTGCGCTGCGCGGTGGCGTGGCAGTTGTCGGACAGCGCGGCGAAGACGCCGGTGGCGTGCAGGTGGCGCGCCGACGTCAGCCAGGCGACGTCGATCTGGTCCGGCTGGAACATGGCTGGCCGCCGATCCCTTGCGGTGGTATTCGACCGGCGGATCGCTGCCGTCGTCGACCCGGCCCTTGAACTGCAAGCCGGTGCGCTGCTGCGGATCGCAGACGACGTGCGAGCAGTCGATGCCTTCGCGCTGCATCGCGCCGAGCAGGAAGCGGCCCATCGAATCGGTGCCGAGCCGGCTGGCCCAGCCGACCTTCAGGCCGAGTCGCGCCAGGCCGATCGCGACATTGGTCTCGGCGCCGGCGGTGCGGCGTGTGAAGCGCTCGGCCGTCCTCGAGCGGACCCGGCTGGTCGGCCACCAGCATCAGCATCGCCTCGCCGAAGGTGACGACGTCGAGGCGGCGGTCGCTGACCGCGCTCACAGCGGCTTCTCCGGCCAGCGCACGCAATTGCGCGACCTCGCGCCGCGTGACGGCCAGCAGGTCGTCGCCGACGAGCGGGTATTCGATCGCCCACGGCTGCGCCGGCCGGCAGTGCGCGCAGCACGCTGCGCCACGGCGCGGCCGAGTCGGCGAGCGGCACCGCGACCCAGCGCTGCGGCTGGCGCTGCACGCCCTTGCAGTGCACATAGCCGACGCGCGACGCGAACGCCTGCGCAGCGGCAAGCGGGCATTCGCCGGTCTAGTGCCAGTTGCCCATGTCGAAGGTCATCGGCAGCGTCGAGCCCGACTGCGTCGGCAGCCGTCGAAGAAGCGTCGCAGCGCGCCGATGGTTCCGGCCGCGGCGGTCTGGTCGTTCTCGATCACCAGCTCGCACGGCGCTGTCGGCCAGCCGCGCCTTGAGCGCCGGCAGGCTGAGCCGAGCGAGCGCCGGGTCGAAGCCGCCGATCGACATCTTCAGGCGCGGCGCCTCGAGCTGCGCCGCCGCCGCGAGGGCGCGCTCGAGCGCGTCGGCATCGAGCGACACCATCGTCGCGCCAGAGCCCCTCCGGGCTCGAATAGACACGTCCGCGGCGCTGCAGCGCATCGGCGAGCACCGGCAGTTCACGCGCCGGGTCGACGCAGCAGTTCGCCGCGGATCTCGACCGCATCGGCGCCGGCCGCGCAGCGCCAGCTGGGCGAACCAGAGCTGGCCGTGGCGGCGCGTCTCGGCCGCGCCGTAGGACGACAGCGAGATCAGGATCTCGGGTGCCGCGCCCGCCGCTGCGGGAAGGATCGATCGATCGGCCATCTCAGGCGGCGGCCGGCTGGCCGTGCGAGCTGAGGATCTGGCCGAGGAAGGCCTGCAGCTGCGGATGCTCGGGCGAGCTGAAGAAGCTGCTGTGGCGGCGCCTGCTCGACGATGCGGCCGTCGGCCATGAAGATCACGCGGTCGGCCACGCTGCGCGCGAAGCCCATCTCGTGCGTCACGCACAGCATGGTCATGCCGTCGTCGGCCAGGCTGATCATGGTGTCGAGCACCTCCTTGACCATCTCCGGGTCGAGCGCCGAGGTCGGCTCGTCGAACAGCATGATCTTCGGGCTCATGCACAGCGCGCGCGCGATCGCCACCCGCTGCTGCTGGCCGCCCGAGAGCTGGCTCGGGTACTTGTCGGCCTGCTCGGGGATGCGCACCCGCTCCAGGTACTTCATCGCCGTCGCCTCGGCCTCGGCGCGGCCGATGCCGCGCGTGTTCATCGGCGCCAGCGTGCAGTTCTGCAGCACCGTCAGGTGCGGAAACAGGTTGAACTGCTGGAACACCATGCCGACCTCGCGCCGCACCGCGTCGACGTTCTTGCCGCGCGTGGCCGGTCAGCTCGATGCCGTCGACCACGATGCGTCCCTTCTGCACCTTCTCGAGGTGGTTGATGCAGCGGATCAGCGTCGACTTGCCCGAGCCCGACGGACCGCAGATCACGATCCGCTCGCCGGCGCGCACCTGCAGGTCGATGTCGGTCAGGACCTGGAACTGTCCGTACCACTTGTTGACCTTCTCGATCTCGATGATCGGCGCGGTGCTCATGCTCGTTCTCCTTGCAGGCCCGCCTGCCGGGCGCGGGCGGTGAATCGATGCTTCAGTTCGTCGGCAGCGCCGGCAGGTCCGACTTCAGCCACTTCTGGTAGAGCTTGTTGAGCTCGCCGTTGGCGGTGTTGCGGGCGACGAAGTCGTTCGTCGTCTTGAGCAGTTCGGGCTGGCCCTGGCGCATCGCGACCGCCATGAACTGCTGGCGCAGCACCAGCTTGTTCTCGAAGGCGTCGCCGGCGCGCTGGGCGATCTGCGCCGCCACCGTGGTCGAGCAGCCGATCGCGTCGACCTGGCCCGACAGCAGCGCCTGCATGGCCGATGCGTCGTCGTCGAAGCGGCGGATCTCGGTGCCTTCGGGCGCGATCGCGGTCAGCGCGGTGTCCTGCGTGCTGGCGCGTGCCACGCCGATGCGCTTGCCCTTCAGGTCGGCCGGCGCCTTGATGGTTTCCTTCTTCGACGCCGTACAGCACGATCGTCGCGGCCGAATAGGGATTCGAGAACTGCACCTGCTTGGCGCGCTCGGGCGTGATCGCCAGCGAGGCGACCAGCACGTCGACCTTGTTGGTCAGCAGGAACGGGATGCGGTTCGGGCCGGTGACCGGCACCAGGTTGAGCTTGACGCCCAGGTCCTTGGCCAGCAGGCGGGCCACGTCGGCGTCGTAGCCGTCGGGCTGGTTGCTCGAGTTGACCGTGCCGTAGGGCGGGAAGTCGACCAGCAGGCCGACGTTGATGACGCCCTTCTTCTTGATCTCGTCGACCGTCTGCGCGGCGGCGAGCGGGGCGAACGACGACAGCAGCACGCCGCACGACAGGGCGGCGGTGCCGGCGATCAGGCGGCGACGGGTGAGTTCGAACATGGTGCGCTTACCTCAGGATGGGGACCACGTGGGTCCGGGGTGGAACGGGACGGAAAGCCGATGCTCAGCGGGCGAGCGCCAGCGCCTGGCGCCGCTCGATCTGGCCGGCCCACAGCGACAGCGGCCAGCAGAGCGCGAAATAGATCGGCACCGACGACGCTGAAGACGATCAGCGGCTGGAAGGTGGCGTTGTTGATGATCTGGCCGGCGCGGGTGATCTCGGTGAAGCCGATGATCGCGGCCAGCGACGTGCCCTTGATCACCTGCACCAGGTAGCCGACGGTCGGCGGCAGCGCGATCTTCATCGCCTGCGGCAGGATCACGCGGCGCATGCGTGCGACGTAGTGCAGGCCGAGCGCCTCGGCGGCCTCCCACTGGCCGCGCGGGACGGCCTGGATGCTGCCGCGCCAGATCTCGCCCAGGAAGGCGCTGGTGTTGAGGATCAGCGCGATGCCGGCGGCCACCCAGGGCTGATGTCGAGGCCGAGCACCGGTGCGCCGAAGAAGACCAGGAACAGCTGCATCAGCAGCGGCGTGCCCTGGAAGATCTGGATGAAGGTGGTCGAGACCGCCTGCGCGATCGCGGTTCTCCGACGGTGCGCGCCAGTGCGATGACGAGCCCGCCGATCGCGCCGCCGACGAAGGCGATCAGCGACAGCGCGACCGTCCACTGTGCGGCCTGCACGATGAACCAGAAATCCTGGATGCCGAAGGTACGCATGGTGCGGTGGTCCTGTGGCGGGTCGGCGGCTTCAGCGCCGGTCCGGGTAGGACAGCAGCCGCCCCTGGATCAGCCGGAACATCGGCCGAGAACGACAGCGCCAGCGCCAGGTAGATCAGCGTCACGACGATGTAGATCTCGAAGCTGCGGAAGGTCTGCGACTGCAGGTTGGCGGCGACCGAGGTCAGGTCGTCGGCCGAGATGACCGACACCACCGCCGAGCTCAGCATCAGCAGGATGAACTGGCTGGACAGCGCCGGGAAGATGGCGCGCAGCGCCGGCTTCAGGATGATCAGCCGGAAGATCTGCAGCGGGCGCAGGTTGAGCGCCATGCCGGCCTCGATCTGGCCGCGCGGGATCGATTCGATGCCGGCGCGGATGATCTCGGTGGCATAGGCGCCGAGGTTGACCACCATCGCCACCAGCGCGGCGGTGTAGGGCGACCAGCGCAGGCCGAGGGCCGGCAGGGCGAAGAAGAAGAAGAACAGCTGGACCAGGAACGGCGTGTTGCGGATCAGCTCGATGTAGGCCTGCACCAGCATGCGCAGCGGCTTCGGCCCGGCGGTCTTGCCCCAGGCGCAGACGATGGCCACCAGCAGGCCGAGCACGGTCGCGGTGAGCGACAGCTGGATCGTGATCCAGGTGCCCTTCAGCAGCAGCGGCCAGGCTGCGAAGCACATCGTCGAACTGGAAGCTGTAGTTCATTGGCATTCCTCTGAAACCGGTTTCCATTCTGCAGAAACCGGTTTCAGAATGGAACCCCGGGGTTTCCCTAGGCGGGTTCCGGTGGACATCTGTAGGAGGGCCTTCAGGCCCGACCCCGGCCGTCAGGCCGGGCACAGACCCTGCCCGCCCCCGGCTGTGCGGCTGACGCCGCGATCGGGCCTGAAGGCCCTCCTACAAACGGCAGGGGTGGGCGTGCTACGCGCCGACCACGAGCGAGGCGGCAGCCGACGACGCGCGCTCCACCAGCCTGCCTGCCAGCAGGATCTCGCGCGGCGGCAGATCGCGCCCCTGCAGGCGCTCGAGCAGACAGCTCGCGGCGACGCGACCGATGTCATCGGTCGGCTGCGCGATGGTCGTCAGGCCCGGGCCGATCAGCGGCGCCCAGTCGGTCTCGTCGAAGCCGACCAGTCCGATCTCCTCGCCGAAGCGCCAGCCCAGGCGCCTGACCGCGGCGGCCACGCGCAGCGTGACCAGCGCATTGCCGGCCAGCACCGCCGGACGGCGGCGCACGCCGGCACGCCGGCGCAGGTCGCGCAGCGCCTGATCGAGCCGGGCATCGGCGTCGTCCGGCGCGACCTCGATGGTGCGACCGGCGAGCGCGCGTCCGCGCGCGGCCACCCCGGCGCGAAACGCCGATTCGCGCTCGACGCGCGAGCTCACACCCTGCAGCGGCTCGCTGACGAAGAGCAGCTCGTTCCAGCCGCAGCCCTGCAGATGGGCCAGGGCGAGTTCGATCGCGTCGGTGTTGTGCAACGAGACGAAGTCGGCCCGCATCCCGGGATACTTGCGATCGACCAGGACGGTCGGCTTGCCCAGGCGCGCGATCGCCTGCGCTGCCGACGGATCGGCGCTGAGCGTATTCAGGATGATGCCTTCGACCTGGTACGAGGCCAGCGCCTCGATGCCCTCGCGCACCCGCTCGCTTGCATTGCCGAGGTTGAACAGCATCACCAGGTAGCCTGCCTGCTGGCACGCCTTCTCGGCCCCGCGCAGCACCGCGACCGAATACGGATTGGTGATGTCGGCGACGACCAGTCCGATCAGCCGCGAGCGCCCGCGCTTGAGCGCCTGTGCCATCGGGCTCGGCGCATAACCGAGCGACTCGACCGCCACCCGCACCCGCTCGGCGATCTCGCGGCTGAGCAGCTTTTCGCGGTGATTGAAGAAGCGCGAAACGGTGGCCTTGGAGACGCCGGCCGCACGGGCGACATCGTCGATGGTGGCGCGCGGACCCTCGGCCGGAGCAGGATTCGAAGCGGCTGGGGCGTGATCGGTGGGCATCTGAAACTGCTGAAACCAGTTTCAGAATGGTAGCCAGATCAGCTCGCGACTGCAAGCCATGGCAACCCGGGCCTGCCGCACCGCCAGCGTTGTCCGTGCCGACTCGCGTCGGCAGTAAGCGGCCTCAGAGCGAGGCGGCGCTGGCTGCTGCGGCCGGCACCGCCGCGCCGCCGGTCGCAACCGCCGCGGACGGTTTCTGCGTCGAAGCGGCCGGTGCCAGTTTGCCCAGGAGCACGGTGATCAGTGTCGGGTAGTCGTACGCGGCGCCGGTGGCGATGTCGACACCGGCACCGATCACGCCGCCGAAGATGATGTTGCCGAAAGCCATCGCCTTGGTGGCCGACTTGACCGAGGCGATGCCGGGCTCGAGCGGCTCCTTCTCGCACCGGACGCCGAGGTCCTCATAACTGCGCTGCACGATGGTCGAACCGGGGCTGGTCACGTACCACGTGCCCTTGTTGTTGCTCAGCTTGCAGTTGGCACCGGTGACTACGCCGGTATCGTCGCGCGTTTCGATCGAGACACTCTGATTCTGGCCATTGACGATCGAGGCGCAACCAACGATCTGTGAAGTCACTAGCAACAGTCCAAGCACACTGGATTTCATTCTTCTTTCTCGGCATTGTTTTCTGGATGTGCCGGATGGCCGTTCAACCACCGGCCGTGGATTGCCGTGCTCCCTCAGCTCACGGCGATCGCACTCTATGAGGACGCAGGCGGTACGCCAATCCCGTGCTTCGGGTGTCAAGTCACACCGGGTCGGGTCGAATGGCATCCTGCCGGGCGGACCTCGCCCGCACGGGAACACCGGTGCGCCGGTCACTTCGGTATCGCCGCGTCACCCCCGGCGCCATCCATCATCAGGACCAGTCCGATCGCAATCAGCGAGCCAGCGGTGAACCAGTTCAGCCAGCCGCCGGTTGCGCCGATGCCGGGACGGCAGGCTGTGCCGAACGGGCTGGCTGAGCAGCACCAGCGCGCTGGCCGCGCTGGGCCACGATGGCGGCAATGCGGAGCCCATCGGGCCTGAAGGCCCTCCTACAAAAGGAGCGCGCGGCAATGCACCCGCGCGCGAGCACCAGGCCAGCGCATTCGGCCCGAGCCAGATCGCCCAGGCCGCGCACCTGGCGCCGATGATGGTCGGCAGCGCATTGCCGCGGTTGCCGAAGCTCATCGGCGCGAAGAAGCTGCGCGGCTCGTCAAAGCGCAGGTAGCTGTTGGCCACCGAGTCGATGCATCCGATGTCGGTCGAGACCATCGCGCGCGGCGGCATCGCCTGCTCGAGCGCGCGCAGCACGGCCGCCTGCTCGGCCTGCCGCCCGAACTCGCCGGGCTGTTCCTCGGCGGCACCATCCACGATGTGGCGCAGGTGGTCGGCGCCGGCCATGCCCTCGGCCACGAGGCCGGCAACCCTGCAACAGTGGTCAAGTGCTGTGCGCGGTGCTGGCAACGCGCTGAGCAAGGGTCGGCGCGCAAGCGGTCGGCCCGCGCGCTGGCGGTGCTCACCGACCACCGCGACCGCACCTCAACCGCGGCCGAAGAGCCGCGCGAACCAGCCCTTGATCAATGCCCAGGCCAGCGTGAGGCCATTGATCTCGCTTTGGCCCTGGCGCGGTTGCGGCGGCGCGCGGTAGACGGGCGCGGCGGCAACCGGCGGGGGCGCCGCGGCCCGGGCGGCATGCGGATCGGGCGCGACCGCCGACGTCGCCTCGGGCACCCGCCCCTGCGCCTCGTCGGCGCGCAGCCCGCCAGTCGTCCCCGCGGCAGCAAGGGCCGCGGCTGCACCGGGCTGCGCCGACTGGCCGGCCGCGATCGCCGACCCGGGATCGGCTCCGGCATCGACGGCAGCCGCGACGGTGGCACCGTCGCCGGCGGCAGGTTCATCGCCGGCGAACGCCGCAGCGCCCTCGGGCTGCGCGGCCGCCGCGGCCCGGAAGTTGTCGGCGAACTGCGCCAGCAGCAGGTCGGCGACCTGCACCATCATGCGGCCGCCGAATTGCGCCAGCTTGCCGGTCACATTGACCTCGGCATCGCCGACCAGCACCGATCGGCCCGGCTCTTCGGCCGCTTCGATCGTCGCCACGAGCTTCATCGACGCCTGCGAGCCGGTGCGGTCGGCGCCCTTGCCGAGCAGTTCGACGCGCCGCGCGGTCTCATCCAGTGCGAGGACTTCGATCGTTCCGTTGATCGCGGCATTGGCCGGTCCGATCTTGACCCGGACGTTGCCCTTGTAGTGCGTCGGATCGACCTGCTCGGTGATCGACGCGCCGGGCATGCACCCCGCGGTCGCCGGCACGTCGCGCAGCACCGCCCAGGCACGCGTGGCGTCGACCTCGAGCGGATAGCGTTTCTCGAGCTTGACTTCCATGGCAGCAGTTGTGGTGGTTGGGACGCTGCCGATCATGCACTGTTCCGGCGGCAGGCGGTCTGGTGTCGTGCCGGGACGGCACGATCCTCAATGCGGCAGGATCTTGGACAGGAACTCCTGGGCGCGTGGGGCTCGGGCGTCCGGGTTGCCGAAGAATTCCTGGCTGGCGCAGTCCTCGACGATGCGACCCTCGTCCATGAAGATCACGCGGTGGCTGACCTTGCGCGCAAAGCCCATCTCGTGGGTCACGCACATCATCGTCATGCCCTCCTCGGCCAGCCTGACCATCACATCGAGCACTTCGCCGACCATCTCGGGGTCGAGCGCCGACGTCGGTTCATCGAACAGCATCACGATCGGGTCCATGCTCAGCGCCCGGGCGATCGCAACCCGCTGCTGCTGACCGCCCGACAGCTGGCCGGGAAACTTGTCCTTGTGCGCCATCAGCCCGACCCGGTCGAGCACCTGCAGTCCGCGCTCCAGCGCGTCACCCTTGCTGCGGCCGAGCACCTTGACCTGCGCCAGCGTCAGGTTCTCGGTCACGCTCAGGTGCGGGAACAGCTCGAAGTGCTGGAACACCATGCCGACGCGCGCACGCAGCCTGGGCAGGTTGGTCTTCGGGTCGGACAACGAAATGCCGTCGACCACGATGTCACCCTGCTGGAACGGCTCCAGCGCGTTGACGGTCTTGATCAGCGTGCTCTTGCCCGATCCGGACGGACCGCACACGACGACCACCTCGCCCTTGTCGATCGCAGTCGAGCAATCGCTCAGGACCTGGAAGCTGCCGTACCACTTGGAGACATTCTTGATCTGGATCATGGGAGCTTTCAGGGCGGGTCCGGTGCGCGCCGATCGCATGCACGAGCGAGGCGTCCTGGAACAGGATGATCGTCTGTGTCAGCGGCACCGGCAGACCCCAGGATCACCATCACCAGCGGGATCGAGCGCAGCGTGTCGACACAGGCGGCCGCCGGCAGCTGATCGATCGATGTCGCCAACCAAAAAGGCGCAGTGCCGCGTCCGGGCCGCACTGCACATGCAGGTCATTTCCGGACGTAGTCTTCCATCGGCTTGTCGTTCGGATGGGCCCAGGCGTTGCGGGTCGAGTCACTGACTGCCAGACCGATCCTGGTGTTGCTCGGCGGGATCGGGTTCATGAACCACTTGTCCCAGAGCTTGGCGATCTCGCCCGACTTGAACATCTCCTTGATGCTGTCGTCGACGGCCTTCCTGAAGGCCGGATCGTCCTTGCGCATCATGATCGCGATCGGTTCAACCGACAGCACCTCGCCGACGATCTTGAAGTCGGCCGGGTTCTTGGACTTGGCGATGTTGCCCGCCAGGATCGAACCGTCCATGACAAAAGCGTCGGCACGGCCCGATTCGAGCAGCAGGAAGCTGTCGACGTGATCCTTGCCGTACACCTCGTCGAACTTCACGCCGTTGGCGCGCTCGTTGCGACGCAGCGTCTGCACCGAGGTGGTTCCGGTGGTCGTGGCGACCTTCCTGCCGTCGAGCTGGGCGATCGAAGCGATGTTGGAATTCGCCTTCACCGCGATCCGGACTTCCTCGACGAAGGTGGTGACCGCGAAGGCCACATCCTTCTGACGCGCGGCATTGTTGGTGGTCGAACCGCACTCGATGTCGACCGTGCCGTTCTGCACCAGCGGGATCCGGTTCTGCGACGTCACCGGCTGGTACTTGACATCGAGCTTGGGCCGGCCGAGCTGCTTCTGGATGTCGCCGAGTACGCGCTGGCAGATCTCGATGTGATAGCCGGCGAACTGGCCGTCGCCGAGCGTGAAGCTCAGGGCGCCCGACGATGCGCGCACCCCCATCGTCACGCTGCCGCTGTCCCTGATCTTCTTCAATGTATCGGCGTTCGCTGCACCGGCAGTGAGACACGCTGCAAGTGCCACGATGCTGGCGATCTGCGATTGACTTCTCATGGGACCTGGACAAGTTGATAGAAGGAGGGACTGCCCCGCTGTCGGCTGACCTGCGGGTGGCGCGATTTTCCGGGAGATCGAGACGCCGAGCGACGATCAGGCCCACATAAGCGGCGCTGCCGCGCAGCGACCTCGCCGGCGCTGGCCAGGCCGCGCGGCTCGCAAGTCGCCCGCTGCCGTGCGCGCTGCCGTCGCTCGAGGTCGGGCTGTGTGGTACTGGCGCCACGAACGACTGGCGACTGGCGGCAACCAAGGGTTTACCCTAGTATCGGGCCAACGGGACCCTACTGGCCCCGTGCAGCGCAGGAGCACGTCATGCTGACCATTCCCACCACCCGACTGCCCGACCGGTCGCACCCGGCCCTCACCAATGGCGACCGCGCCGCCGGTCCACTGCACTGGCTGTTCCGCGCCGGGCGCTCGGTCTGGCTTTCACTCGAGCGCACCGGGCAGGAGCGCGCCCGTCGCGAATTGCGCCGGCTGGCGGACCGCTGGGCGATCGGCGATCCGGAGCTGGCGAGCCGGCTGCGAGCGGCCAGTCGTTTCGACACCGGCACGTGCGGATCGGCCGACGGCTCGCACCCCGTCGGCGGCGCCGTCGCCAGCGCGCCGACATCGGTCGCCGGGAGCGCGTCATGAAGGCGCTGCGGGTGCCAGCGGACCGATCCGCCAGCCAGGCGATCGCGTTCCCGCCCACTCCCACAGCAGCCCAGCAACGAATCGGGCCGTGGCGCGCCCGCCTCGATCATGCCGGCAGGCACATCCGCGCCGCCGCGGCAACCGTGTGGTGGCTCGCCGACGTGCGCGAAGCTCTGCGCCAGACCGCCGACGAATGCGTCGCGACCCGACCGGCACTGGCGGCGCGGCTGCGTGCCGCGGCACGCCAGGGATGGGCCGAATGAAGCGCAGCCGGCGGCTTCGTCACCCGGTTGCCGGCTTCCAGGCCCTGTCCTTGATTTCGACCAGCACCATCCGCGTACCGGAGCCGCCGATGTTTTCGGCCACGTGAGTCGATGCGGGTTCCCAGAATGCCTCCCCGGCTTTGAGCTCGGCGATGAAAACGGTCCCGTCCTCACGCGTGACCTTCGCCTTGGCGGGCGTCAGCACGACGGTGACGTGATCGGGATGTGAATGCCGGCCGGCTCCACACAACCCGAGGCCCGGGCGGGCGGTGTATTCGAGCACGCGGACCTTCTCGTTCTCGAAGACCACTCGATAGCTGCGTGGCTCCTGCCTGACGACGTCCTGCGCGCGCAATGCGCCCAGCGGTACCCCCAGGCCGGCCAGCAACAGCAAAGCGTCGCGCCGGGAAGGGCGGTCGGCGCCGCGGTGCACGCTTCGATCGAATTGGCTCATGGCAGCTCCTTTCGGCTGGGTCACATCTGACGGAAAAGGTGATGGTGCTGTTCGCTGACGGTGAGCGTTTCGGTGCGCTGCCTGAGGCGGACCGCCAACCCGCCGGTGCCGTCACGCAGCACGCTGTCGATCGCTCGGACATTGACCAGCACGGCGCGATGGATCTGCCAGAACGCTTCCGGATCGAGCTCTCCGACCAGTTCCTTGATCGACTTCCGGATCAGCGACTCCGAATCCGGTGTGACGACCAGGGTGTACTTGCTGTCCGCCTTGAAGTAGCAGATCTCGTCGACCGTGATCAGCCGGACAGCCGCGCCGCGCGAGGCGCGGATCCATTGCAGGTGGCCGCCACCGAGCCGGTCGGCCTGCGGTGCCGGCAGCAGCGACAAATTCGGCGGGACCTGTCGCACCCGCTCCTTGAGGCGCTGGACGGTGGTGACCAGTCGGGGCAATGACAGCGGCTTCATCACGTAGTCGAGCGCGCCTGCCTCGAAGGCGCCGAGCGCGTGCTGGTCGAATGCGGTGATGAAGACGACGTGGCTGCGACCGGCGACCTGGCGTGCCACTTCGAGTCCGCTCAGGCGTGGCATCCTGATGTCCAGAAACGCGATGTCCGGCGCATGCGCGTCGAGCGCGTGCAGGGCGGCGATGCCGTCGTCGACGCGGGCGACGACGCGCAGTTCAGGCCACAGCGCAGCAAGGTGCTCGGCCAGTTCTTCGCTCAGCAATGGCTCGTCCTCTGCAATCAACGCAGTCGGCCGGCCGTCACGGCTGATCAAGGGGCACCTCCAGTTCGAGCACGGTCGTCTCCCCGCTCACCGCGGCGGATTCCGGCAGCGCAACGCAGCGGGCACCGCCGCTGTAGAGTTCATGCAGCGAGGCGATCAGCCGGACCGCTTCGGCATCGCCCAACATGGCGCCAGCAACGATCGACACGCGGGGTCCGATTTCCCCCACCGACGCGCGCAGCCCGATCCGTCGGTCCACCTGCTGCCGTTCGATCAGGCGTATCGCCAGCGGCAGAAGCAGTCCGGCCGGAAACCGTGCGTCCGCCATTCCGGCCGGCACCTCGGCCGTGAATCGCACCGGCGTGGCACAGGCGATCTGCAGCATTCGGGTGTAGGAAGCGACCAGTTCGAACTCGATCTCCAGCGGCGAGTCCGGGCTTCGCAGCCGCGGCAATGCGGCGCGCAGGAAAGCGGCCAGTTCGTCGAGAAGCCGCTCGGCCCGGTCGGTGTCCTGCTGATAGAAGCCCTTGACGGCCTTCAGCATGTCGAACAGGAGTTGCGGATCGACCCGGGCCTGGATCGCCATCAGCTGCGCCCGGGCCAGTTGCTGGCGGACCACCCGGCCCCGGTCCTGCGCCGTGCGGAGGCGCTCAACGGCTCTGCGTCGCTCGCGCAGGTGATCCAGGGTCACGATCGCGAGAACGACGATGACCAGATTGGCCCACATCGAGTACAGGAACCAGGCCTCGAGCGATGCCGAGCCCCCGACCTGGATCGCCAACGGCGGGTAGGGCAAGGCCCATGTCATCACCGCGGCGGCGAGAAGCGAGCAGGCGAGGGACACCGCAGTGACCGCGGCGATCCGCCGCGTGCCGGTCATGCGCAGGCGCTCGATCCCATGCAGCACCAGGGCGAATAGCGGCAAGGTGAGCAAGGTCCGCAGCAGGTTGTCTCCCTTGTAGGCGACATAGGCGACCCAGCCGGCGAATGGCAGCAGGTTGTCGGTGCGGAACGACTCGCCGAGCAACAGGGCCACCTTGAGCCCGGCCACGATCGAGGCGCCGAGCAGCAGCCCGTGCACGGGTTCGCCTCGCGGCGCGAGCGCCGTGGTCATCGCGCGTCCACCGGCACGGGTTGCCGCGCGCCGTCTGCCGGCTCGCGCGGCAGCGCATCCACGCCGGGCGGCCACGGGACAACGATGCGTGCACAAACACCACCTTGCTGCTCGAGGGTCAGCCGCGCAGCGTCGCCGTAACGCGCCGCTAGCTGGCGGCGGATGTTGACCAGGCCGACGCCTGTGCCACTGGCGGACGCGCCGAAGCCGACTCCGTCGTCCGTCACCGTGACGACCAGTCTCGACCCGCTGCGGCGCGCGGCAACGTCGACCCTCCCCCCCAGGTCCGCCGGCGTCAGTCCATGCTTGATGGCGTTTTCCGCCAGCGTCACGAGCACCATCGGCGGGAACGGGAATGGCCGCATTTCGGGTGCCAGGTCGAGCGTGAAGTGAAGCCGCCGGCCCATCCGCACCTTGAACAGCTCGAGGTAGGCCTGCACCAGCTCGAATTCGTCACCCAGTGTCGATTGGGTGCGCCGCACCCGCGGCAATGCCGCCTGCAGATAGGTCATCAGGTTGTCGATCGCCTCGGCGCCGGCGACCGGGTGCTTGCGGTACAGCTGGCGCACATTGGCCATTGTGTTGAACAGGAAATGCGGCTCGATCTGCGCCTGCAGCAACTGCAGTTGCGCCTCGTCGGCCTGGCGTTCGAGTTCGAGCTGGGCCGTCTGCAGGATCCTCGCTTCACGGTCGGCACTCCGGGCGTGGCGATGCAATGCCCGCACGCCGAACACAAACCCACCCAGCAGTGTGAAACGAATCGACTGGCCGAGCACGGCGGTCGAAGGCAGCGTCCACCAGGCCCCCGAGAATCGCCAGGAGATGAGAATCAGCAGCACCATCGCCGGCAGCACCAGCGCGATGGCGAGCAGGACCCAGCGCGTGACTCGACGCTGCACCGGCGCCTGCTCGACCGCGACCACCGCGATCAGCAGCACGGCGCCGATCGCTGTCACCTCGGCGCAGTACTCCGCCCAGGCGCGCGCCACATCACCCAGGTTCCACATCTCGAACAAATGCGGGTGGAACAGGATCTGGGTCGAGAACACCAGCGCCAGACCGGCGACGATGCCGAACGAGCGCACCGTGAGATCGCCGCGGACACGACGCCAGTAACCGGGTGCGGATCGAGCAGACACGTGTCGACTGTTCATCAAGGCCGGGCAGCCGCTTCGACAAGCCACCGACCGCCGAGGTCGTGGCCGGCGGATGATCGTGCAATCGGATGTTAGGCCGGGACGCAGCGCGACGGAAGGGGTGATTCGTGGCATCGGTGCAGCCCGGCTGCGACGAACGCGACCGGCTGGCTCGTCGGGCGTCGGCACGGTGCGGCGCCGGAATCGGCGTCGGATCCACCGATTCGGGCTTGCATCTCCCGGCGCTCGCCCGCGACACGGCTTCGCTTTAGCCTTCTGCGGTCGGGGTCGGAATCCGTCCGGCACCGCTCTCAACCAACCGGGGACCGGTCATGACATCTTTTGTGAAAGCGCTTTCGTTGATCGGGATGGCGCTGGCGGCGACCTCCGTGCTCGCTGAAGGACCGAACCAGGCGCCGACGCTGCAGCGCTTCCTGGTCGAGCGCGAAGTCGCCGGCGCGAGCAAGCTCAGCGCCAAAGAACTGCGCGAAAGCGCCATCACGTCGAACGCGGTGCTGCGCGACCTCGGTCCCGACATCCAATGGGTGCAGAGCTACATTGCGGGCGACAAGGTCTATTGCGTCTATCAGGCGCCGAGCGAGGCACTGATCCGCGAGCATGCGGAGAAGGCTGGCTTCCCGGCGAACCGGATCACCCCGATCGCTACCATCATCGATCCGACCACGGCGAACCGGCCATGACAGCGACAGAATCGCCGGCCCGTCGTCACCTGCTGGTCGGGGCCTTGCTGGCTGCCCTGACGGCCCAGGCAGCGCCAGTCGACGAGGCGGCGCTGCGCGAAGCGATCGCGCGCTATGAGCGGACCTGGAACGATCGCAATGTCGAGGCCTGGAAAGAACAGGTGACCGCCGATCTGCACTACCACGAAACCTATCTGCACACCGACCCAGACCGGCAGATGAACACACGGGAGCGGGCACTCAGGGCGTACCAGCATGGAATCGATGCATTCGACTTCAAATGGGAGCCGCTGCGCATCCACATGAAGCCCGATGGCAGCGCAACCGTGGTGATGCGCGTCGTGCAATTTGCCTTGCCGCGCAAGGACAACAAATACGCCGCCACTTTCGAGACCAACCCCGCCATCGCGCGCTGGCGCGTCGAGGATGGGCGCTGGAAGCTCCATCAGTATGTGACCTTCCAACCGATGGCTCGCGAGATCGTTGCGACCGAGGGCTTGCTGAAATAGGCGCCGACTCGAATTCGGCTGGCTTCAGGGCGTGTCCACGCCAGGTTCCACTGCCTCGCTCCGGCTCTGCTGCAGCCGCCACATCTGCGCGTAGCGCCCGCCCTGCGCGAGCAACTCGGCATGGCTGCCGCGCTCGACGATGCGGCCGTGGTCCATGACCAGGATCTGGTGCGCATCGACCACGGTCGACAGGCGGTGCGCGATCACGAGCGTGGTCTTGTTGCGCGCCACGCCCTTGAGTTCGGCCTGGATGGCGCGTTCGTTGGCCGAGTCGAGTGCCGACGTCGCCTCGTCGAAGATCAGGATCGGCGGATCCTTGAGCAGCGTGCGCGCGATCGCGACGCGCTGCTTCTCGCCGCCGGACAGCTTCAGCCCGCGCTCGCCGACCAGCGTCGCATAGCCCTTCGGCGTGCGGCTGATGAAGTCGTGGATGTGGGCCGACCTGGCGGCCTGCTCGACGGCGGCGCGATCGGCGCCGGTGCGGCCGTAGGCGATGTTGTATTCGACCGTGTCGTTGAACAGCACCGTGTCCTGCGGCACGATGCCGATCGAATCGCGCAGGCTGGCCTGGGTGACGCGGCGGATGTCCTGACCGTCGATGCGGATCGCGCCGCCGGTCACGTCGTAGAAGCGGAACAGCAGCCGCGCCAGCGTGCTCTTGCCCGCGCCGGACGGGCCGACCACCGCAACCGTCTTGCCGGCCGGGATCTCGAAGCTCACGCCCTGCAGGATCGCCCGGTCCGGGTCATAGGAGAAATCGACCGCGTCGAAGGTGACGCCGACCTCGCTCGTCGAATGGCCGGGCGGATCGCCGGGATGGGGGCTCGATGCCAGGCGCAGCGGCTGCGCATCGGACGCATCGGCGACCTCGCGGTGTTCGCCGAGCAGCCCGAACATCTTCTCCAGATCGACCAGTCGACTGCTTGAGCTCGCGGTAGATCACGCCGAGAAAGTTGAGCGGGATGTAGAGCTGGATCATCAACGCATTGACCAGCACCAGGTCGCCGAGCGTCATGCTGCCGTCGACCACGCCGGCGGTGGCGCGCCACACCAGCAGGGTGACCGCGACCGCGATGATCAGGCTCTGACCGAGGTTGAGCAGCGACAGCGAGGTCTGCGACTTGACGCTGGCGCGCTCGAGCCCGTGCAGGTTCTCGTCGTAGCGGCCCTGCTCGAAGCGCTCGTTCGAGAAATACTTGACCGTCTCGTAGTTCAGCAGCGCATCGACCGCGCGCGTATTGGCCTTCGAGTCCTGCTCGTTCATCGCGCGCCGGAAATGGGTGCGCCATTCGGTCACGCTGACCGTGAACACGACATACAGCAGCAGCGCGGTGATGGTGATGACCGAGAACCAGATGTCGAACCGGGTGGCGAGCAGCACGATCACCAGGCCGATCTCGACCAGCGTCGGTGCGATGTTGTAGATCGTGAAGTTCAGCAGCGACATGATCGAACGCGAGCCGCGTTCGATGTCGCGCGAGATGCCGCCGGTCTGACGTGCCAGGTGAAAGCGCAGGCTGAGCGCGAGCAGGTTCTCGAATGCCTCCAGCGAGACGCGGCGCGCGATGCGTGCCGCCACCGGATAGAACAGGAATTCGCGCAGCTCGGTGAACAAGGTCACCGACACGCGCAGCGCGCCATAGGCGAGCAGCAGCGCCACCGGCACCGCCAGCGCGACGCGCACGTCGCCGGGCTGCAGATCGAGCGCGTCGACCAGTTCCTTGAGCACCAGCGGGACGCCGATATTGGCGACCTTGGCCGCGACCAGGCAGGCCAGCGCAACCGCCACCCGCCAGCGCCATTGCCACACATACGGCAGCAACCTGGCGAGCGTCGACCAGTCGGAGCGTGCGGCGCGCGGTGCGCCGGTGGCGTCGGTGGCAGGTGGAGCGGCAAGGCTGTGGTGGCGCATGCTGCGATTGTCGTCGGCGGCGCCCGGCGGCGCTGCCGCTGCATGCCAGAATCGATCGGTCCGGCGCGGCAACCGCTGCGCGACCGACCCTGACCATGCCATGACAACCGAGCCAAGTTCCCAGCCGGCGCGCGGGGCTCCTCCTCCCGGCATCACCACCCTGCCGCTCGACCGCGAGCTGGTGATGCGCGTGATGCCGATGCCGGCCGACGCCAACAACAACGGCGACATCTTCGGCGGCTGGATCATGGCGCAGGTCGACCTGGCCGGTGCCGTGCTGCCGGCACGCATCGCACGCGGCCGGATCGCCACCGTCGCGGTCAACCAGTTCATCTTCAAGCAACCGGTATCGATCGGCGACCTGCTGAGCTTCTACGCCAGCGTCGAGCGCGTCGGCCGGACCTCGGTCACGGTGCACGTCGAGGTCTATGCCGAACGCAACCCGGCCAGCCCCTACGTCGTCAAGGTCACCGAGGCCAACCTGACCTATGTCGCCATCGACGCGGCGGGGCAGCCGCGGGTGATCGACCCGGCCTGAGCCGCGACCGCGTCGATTCGCCGCGTCGGACAGCCTTCAGGCCCGATGCAGCGCAGACCGCGCAACGCGCAAGGCAGGAGGGCCTTCAGGCCCGATGCAACGCAGACCGCACAACGCGCAAGGTAGGAGGGCCTTCAGGCCCGATGCGCCGACCACAGTCCGATCAGTCGACGAAGAAGTCCGGCATGAAATCCTGGGTCCCGGGTGTCACCGAATAGCGGTCCAGGTCGGTGATGCCACGCTCGGCGAGCAGCGTGTCGTCGATGAAGAAGTTGCCGCTGGTCGTCCTGGCATCGCTGGTCAGGATCAGCCAGGCGGCGTCGGCCAGGATCTCGGGCGTGCGGCAGCGCGCCACGTCGACACCGGGGATCATCTGCAGCGCCGCGGTGGCGATCGCGGTGCGCGGCCACAGGCTGTTGACGGCGATGCCATGCTGGCGCGAATTCGGCCGCGTGGCCGAGCGTGCACATGCTCATGCCGTACTTGGCGATCGTGTAGGCGGTGTGGTGCTCGAACCAGTGCGCCTTCATCGACAGCGGCGGCGACATCGTCAGCACATGCGGGTTGCGCCCGCTTCCTGGCCGACTCGATCAGGTGCGGCAGGCATGCCTGGGTGCACAGGTAGGTGCCGCGCACGTTGACGCCGAGCATCAGGTCGAAGCGCTTCATCGGCGTGATCGGCGTCGGCGTCAGGCTGATCGCGCTGGCGTTGTTGACCAGGATGTCGATGCCGCCGAAGTGCCCGACCGCCTGCTCGATCGCGGCAAGGCACGCTGGCTTCGTCGCGGATGTCGGTCTGCACCGCCAGCGCCTGGCCGCCGGCGGCCTCGATCTCCGGCGCGGCGCTGTGGATCGTGCCGGGCAGCTTCGGGTTCGGCTCGGTCGGTCTTGGCCGCGATCACGATGTTGGCGCCGTCGCGCGCCGCGCGCCGGGCGATCGCCAGGCCGATGCCGCGCGAGGCGCCGGTGATGAAGAGGGTCTTGCCCTGCAGGTTGGTCGTCATCTCGTCTCTCCCCGCTGTCGGACGGCGCCGGTCGGTGACGGCTTCAGGAAAACTGGCCGAAATCGGGTTTGCGCTTCTGGAAGAACGCCTGGAACGCCTCCTTGGCCTCGGGGCTGCGCAGCCGCTGGCTGAAGACCGCGCCTTCGGCGGCGATGGTCTCCTGGATGCGCTCGCCGTCGGCGCGCCGCAGCAGCTGCTTGGCCTCGCGCACCGCTCCGGGCGGCAGCGCGTTGAAGCGCTCGGCAACCCGGCGCGCGTGATTGACCACCTCGCCGGCCGGCAGCACCGCATTGGCGATGCCGCAATCGACCGCATCCGCGCCGGTGAACGGGTCGCCGAGCAGCAGCTTCTCGCTGGCGCGCGCGCGACCCATCAGGCGCGGAACGATCAGGCTCGATGCGAATTCGGGCACCAGGCCGAGGCTCGCGAACGGCATCGCCAGCCGCGCCTCGTCCGAAACATAGACGAAGTCGCAGTGCAGCAGCATCGTGGTGCCGATGCCGATCGCCGCGCCGGTGACTGCGGCGATCACCGGCTTGTCGCAGCCGATCAGCGCCTGCATGAAGTTGAGCACCGGCGAGCCGCCGCTGTCGCTGCCCATGTTGGGCGGGCGCGCCATGAAGTCCTCGAGGTCGTTGCCCGAGGTGAAGATGCCGGGCTGGCCGGTGATCAGCACCGCGCGCACGGCGCCATCGGCCTGCGCGGCGGCCAGTGCATCGGCCATCGCCTGGTACATCGCCATCGTGATCGCATTCTTCTTCTCGGGCCGCGCGATCTCGATCGTCGCGACGCCGTTCAGAACGTGGGTCTTGATGCTCATGCTGCTTGTCTCCGGTGGATTCGGTTTGGCTCCTGCCAAGGTCTTTTTTCAACACGGAGGTTCGGAGGAAACGGAGATCACGGAGGAATCGACATCCTGCGGCCCTCCGTGGCCCTCCGTGGCCCTCCGTCTCCGTCCCGTGTTGAAGGGTTCGTTTCTTGAGAGTCGCAGAGGGCGCAGAGGGGAACTGCCTTTGCTCTGCGATCTCTGCGCCTCATCGGTGCGGGGCTTCGCGTCACTGCGCAGCCCGCCCTCGACGGACGCTCAGACGCGCTCGAAGATGCCGGCCGCGCCCTGGCCGGTGCCGATGCACATCGTGACCATGCCGTACTTCAGGTTGTGGCGGCGCATGGCGTGGATCGTGGTGGCGGATCGGATCGCGCCGGTGGCGCCGAGCGGGTGGCCGAGCGCGATCGCGCCACCCATCGGATTGACCTTGGCCGGATCGAGGCCGAGTTCCTGCATCACCGCCAGCGACTGCGCCGCAAAGGCCTCGTTGAGCTCGATCCAGCCGATGTCGTCGAGCGCAAGGCCGGCGTAGCGCAGCGCGGCCGGCACCGCCTCGATCGGGCCGATGCCCATGATCTCCGGCGGCACGCCGCGGCTGGCGAAACTGACGAAGCGCGCCAGCGGCTGCAGGTTGAACTGCCGTACCGCCTTTTCGCTCGCGATGATCAGTGCACCCGCGCCGTCGCTGGTCTGCGAGCTGTTGCCGGCGGTCACGCTGCCCATGCCGGTCGCCTTGCCGGACGTGTCGCGCGGCGCGGCAAAGACCGGCCGCAGCTTCGCCAGTCCCTCGAGCGAGGTATCCGGCCGCGGGCCTTCGTCGAGCTCGACGGTGCGCCGGCTCAGCCTGACCTCACCGGTGGCGAGATCGGGCTGACGCGAGACGATCTCGAACGGCGTCATCTCGTCCCTGAACTCACCGGCCTGCTGCGCCTTCAGCGCACGCTGGTGCGACTGCAGCGCGAACTGGTCCTGCGCCTCGCGCGAGACCTTCCACTGCTGGGCGACCTTCTCGGCAGTGATGCCCATGCCGTAGGCGATGCCGATGTTCTCGTCGCGCGCGAACACCTCCGGGTTGAACGACGGCTTGTTGCCGCCCATCGGCACCAGGCTCATCGATTCGGCACCGCCGGCGATCATCACGTCGGCCTCGCCGATGCGGATCCGGTCGGCAGCGATCTGGATCGCCGACAGGCCCGACGCGCAGAAGCGATTGACCGTGATGCCGCCGACCGAATGCGGCAATCCAGCCAGCGCCACCGCGATGCGCGCCATGTTCATGCCCTGCTCGGCCTCGGGAAACGAGCAGCCGATCACCGCATCCTCGATCGCCTTCGGATCGAGCGACGGCACCTGGCTCAGCGCCTGGCGGATCGCGGCGATCAGCAGATCGTCGGGCCGGGTGGTTGCGGAAATAGCCCGCGTCCGGATCGGCCGATCGGGGTGCGGGTGGCGGCGACGACATAGGCGTCCTGGATCTGTCTGGTCATCTGGATTCCTTCTTCAATTCCGCACCGGCTTGCCGGTCTGCAGCATGCCCATCACCCGCTCCTGCGTCTTCGGGTGCTCGAGCAGGCGAACAGAAGCGCTGGCGCTCCATCGCCATCAGGTAGTCCTCGTTGATCGGCGTGCCGGCATCGACGTCGCCACCGCACACCACCTCGGCGATCAGCGTGGCGATGTGGAAGTCGTGCGCGCTGATGAAGCCGCCGTCGCGCATGTTGACGAGCTGGGCCTTGATGGTGGCGATCGCGCTGCGACCGGCGGCCGGGAATGGGGTCCCGGCGGGCGGACGGTATCCGCTCGCCGCCATCGCCCGGGCCTGCTGCAACGCCACGTGCAGCAGTTCGTCCTTGTGCGGCACGATGATGTCGCTCCACAGCAGGTAGCCGAGCTTGCGGCTCTCGATCGCGCTGGTGCCGACCTTGGCCATCGCCGCGCTGGTGAAGCCGTCGAGCAGAAACTTCTGCACGTCGCCGGCAGCCGACGCGTTGTTGCCGGCGGCGGCCATCTCGGCGGCCCGGCGCGCGATGTAGGTCAGGCCACCGCCGCCCGGCAGCAGTCCGACGCCGACCTCGACCAGGCCCATGTAGCTTTCCATCGCCGCCACCCGGCGTGCCGAATACAGCGCCAGTTCGCAGCCGCCGCCGAGCGCCATGCCGCGGATCGCCGAGACCACCGGCACCTGCGCGTAGCGGATGCGCAGCATCGCGTCCTGCAGCTTCTTCTCTTCCGGCGCGATGCCCTTGGCGCCGCTCTTCATGAACACCGGCATCAGCGCCTCGAGGTTGGCGCCGGCCGAGAAGACATCGTCGGGCGACCAGATCACGAGACCCTGGTAGTTCTGCTCGGCGAGCTCGACCGCCTTCAGCAGGCCCTCGGTCACGGTCGGGCTGATCAGGTGCAGCTTGGCGGTGATGCTCGCGATCAGCACCTCGTCGTCGAGCGTCCAGAGCCGGATCTCCTCGTTGCGGAACACCTCGGTGCCGGATTCGAGCGGCCCCTTCGCCTGCGCACCGAAGACCGTTTCGCGGTAATGCTGGCGCTGGTAGACCGGCAGCGTGCTCGGTGCGACGAAGCGCGCATGCGACGGGCTCCACGAGCCATCGGCCTGGTGCACGCCACCGAGCCGTGCCACCGGGCCGTCGAAGACCCAGCTCGGCAGCGGCGCCTTCGACAGCGCCTTGCCGGCGTCGATGTCGGCCTTGACCCATTCGGCGACCTGCTTCCAGCCGGCCTGCTGCCACAGCTCGAACGGGCCCTGCTTCATGCCGAAGCCCCAGCGCATCGCGAAATCGATTTCGCGCGCGCTCTCGGCGATGTCGATCAGGTGGACGGCGCTGTAGTGGAAGCTGTCGCGCAGGATCGCCCACAGGAACTGCGCCTGCGGATTGCTCGATTCGCGCAGCAGCTTCAGGCGCTCGGCCGGCGGCTTCTTCAGGATGCGACCGACGATCTCGTCGGCCTTGCCGCCGCCCGGCACATACGTCCTGCTTGGCCGGGTCGAGACGCAGGATGTCCTTGCCGACCTTCTTGTAGAAGCCCGCGCCGCTCTTCTGGCCGAGCGCGCCCTGCTCGATCAGGCCGCTGACGACCGCCGGCGTGGCATAGGTCGGGTAGAACGGATCGTCGGCCAGGTTGTCCTGCAGCGTGCGGATCACATGCGCCATCGTGTCCAGACCCACCACATCGGCGGTGCGGAAGGTGCCGCTGCTGGCACGGCCGAGCTTCTTGCCGGTCAGGTCGTCGACGACGTCGTAGCTCAGTCCGAACTTCTCGGCCTCGATCATCGTCGCCAGCATGCCGGCGATGCCGACCCGGTTGGCGATGAAGTTGGGCGTGTCCTTGGCGCGCACCACGCCCTTGCCGAGCGCGGTGGTGACGAAGTCTTCGAGCTGGTCGAGGATGTCGGGATCGGTCTGCGGCGCCGGGATCAGTTCGACCAGCGCCATGTAGCGCGGCGGGTTGAAGAAGTGGATGCCGCAGAAGCGCGACTTCAATTCCTCCGGCAGCACTTCGGACAACTGGGTGATCGACAGGCCCGAGGTGTTGCTGGCGACGATCGCGTGCGGTGCAATGAACGGTGCGATCCGGCTGTACAGGTCGAGCTTCCAGTCGATGCGTTCGGCGATCGCCTCGATGATCAGGTCGCAGTCGCGCAGCTTGTCGCTGTGCTCCTCGTAGTTGGCCTGTTCGATCAGCACGGCCTCGCCGGCATCGCCGAGCGGCGCCGGCTTGAGCTTCTTCAGATTGTCGACCGCGCGAGCAACGATGCCGTTCTTCGGACCTTCCCTGGCCGGCAGGTCGAACAGCACCACCGGCACGCGCACATTGACCAGGTGCGCGGCGATCTGCGCGCCCATCACGCCGGCGCCGAGAACGGCGACCTTTCTGACCGGAAAACGGTTCATGCTCTCTCCTTGCTTTTCTTCATTCGATTCGTTTCCAGGTCTGCGTGCGGCCGAGCAGCGGTGCACCCGACATAGCCCCTGACCTCGAGCAGACTTGCCGCCGTCGACCGGCTTCATTCGCACCCGATAGGTCTTGCCGTTGCTTCGGATCGAGGATCTCGCCGCCGTCCCACAGCGCCTGTCCGGATGCATTCTGCTTGACGCCGCGCAGGATGGTCATCCCGAGCACCGGCTTGCCCTTGCGCTCGTCGCTGCACTGTTCGCACAGCGCATCCTGGCGCGCCGGATCCAGGATCTTCTCGACCCGGCCGACCAGTGCGCCGCCGCTGCTCGCTGATGCGCACCAGCGACTTTTCCTGCCTGGTCTCGTCGTCGATCGTCTTCCACAGCCCGACCGGCGTCGCCTGGGCCCAGGCCAGCGCGGGCAGCGCAAGCGCGAGCAGGACGGCAGTCTTCACGAAGCTCATCGTCGTCTTGCCGTTGCAGCGGCGGATCAGAACAGCGCCGCATCGAGTTCCATCATCGGCTTGGCGCCGGCACGCGCGGTGCGAATCAGGCCGGCGGTCTCGGGCAGCAGCTTGGCGAAATAAAAGCGCGCGGTGGCCAGCTTGGCGACATAGAACGGATCGCCGCTGCCCTGCTTCTCGAGCGCGACCTTGGCCATTCGCGCCCACAGCCAGGCAAAGACGAGGTGGCCGCACACGCGCAGGTAATCGACCGCCGCGGCACCGACCTCGTCCGGATTGCCCATCGCCTTCATGCCGAGCTCGGTGGTCAGCTTGGTCACCTTCTGGCCCAGGTCGGCGAGCGGGTTGACGAACTCCTGCATCGCCTCGTTGATCCCCTCTTCCTCGACGAAGGCGGCGATCTGCTTGCCGAATGCCTTCAGCCGCGCGCCGCTGTCGCCGAGCACCTTGCGGCCGAGCAGGTCGAGCGCCTGGATCGTATTGGTGCCCTCGTAGATCATGTTGATGCGCGAGTCGCGCACATATTGCTCCATGCCCCACTCGGCGATGTAGCCATGGCCGCCGTAGACCTGCATGCAATGCGAGGTCGCGATCCAGGCGTTGTCGGTCAGGAAGGCCTTGACGATCGGCGTCAGCAGTTCGACCTCGCCGAGCGCGCGCTGGCGCACCGCCTCGTCCGGATGGTGCTGGCTGCGGTCGATCTGCAGTGCGATGTGCATCGCCAGTGCCCGCCCGCCCTCGGCGTAGGCCCGCGCGGTCAGCAGCATCCTGCGCACGTCGGGATGAACGATGATCGGATCGGCCGGCTGCTCCGGCGCCTTCGCGCCCGACAGGCTGCGCATCTGGATCCGGTCGCGGGCGTAGGCGGCGGCATTCTGGTAGGCGACTTCGGTCAGGCCGAGCGACTGGTTGCCCACCCCGAGGCGCGCCGCGTTCATCATCACGAACATCGCGGCCAGGCCCTTGTTGGGCTCGCCGACCAGGCTGCCGACTGGCGCCGTCGAGGTTGAGCTGGCAGGTGGCGTTGCCGTGGATGCCCATCTTGTGCTCGAGCGCGGTGCAGAAGATCGGGTTGCGCTCGCCGAGCGATCCGTCGGCATCGACCTGGTATTTCGGCACCACGAACAGCGAGATGCCCTTGCTGCCCTGCGGTGCATCCGGCAGCCGGGCGAGCACCAGGTGGATGATGTTCTCGGCCAGGTCGTGCTCGCCGGCCGAGATGAAGATCTTGGCGCCGGTCAGCCGGTAGCTGCCATCGGGCTGCGGTTCGGCGCTTGCGTGCGCAGCAAGCCGAGGTCGGTGCCGCAATGGGCTTCGGTCAGGCACATCGAGCCGGTCCAGACACCGCTCGTCAGCTTCGGCAGGTACATCGCCTTCTGCTCCGGTGTGCCGTGGGCGTGCAGGCATTCGTAGGCGCCGTGCGACAGTCCGGGGTACATCGTCCAGGCCTGATTGGCGCTGTTGAGCATCTCGTACAGGCACTGGTTGAGCACCACCGGCAGACCCTGGCCGCCGTATGCCGGATCGCAGCTCAAGCGCCGGCCAGCCGCCTTCGACGAACTGCGCATAGGCCTGCCGGAAACCGGTCGGCGCCGCCACCTCGTGGGTCGCCACATCGAGCCGGCAGCCTTCGGCGTCACCACTCTGGTTGAGCGGAAAGATCACCTGCGCGGCGAACTTGCCGGCTTCCTCGAGCACCGCATTGACGGTATCGGCATCGACCTCGGCGTGCGGCGGCAGTGCCTTGAAGCTCGGCACCGGCGTCGAGCAGTTCATGCAGGACGAACTGCATGTCGCGCAGGGGCGGGCTGTACTGGGGCATGGGGTCTCCTCGGATCGGGTTGCAAAAGGATGGGGAAGGCGGGCGGCGCATGACGCGCCGGACCGGGCTAGCGGCAGGATCGCCGGCTCGACACGTCCGGCCCGGCACGCGCGATCAGTGCGGACAGGCCGGCGTCGGTCGCATGGGCACGGATCAGCCGGTCGAAGGCGCGCCGGGCGCGGGCGACCGCTTCCGGGTCGCGCAGGAAGCGGGCATCGTGGTGCAGGGCGAGGATCAGACCGTGGACCTCGAACAGCAGCTGGGTCGGATTCGGTATCGGCCGCGAGGTGGCCTTCGCGCACGGCCAGGTTGATGGCGCGCTCGAGCGCGTCCTGCCAGGCCTGGACCATCTGGACCAGCGCATCGCGCACCGGCCCCGGCCGGTCGTCGAACTCGACCGCGCCGCTGATGTAGATGCAGCCGGAATCGAGCTCGACCGAGACCCGCCGCACCCAGCGGTCGAACAGTCCGACCAGACGGGGCAGGCCACGCGGCTCCGCCATCGCCGGGTAGAAGACCTCTTCCTCGAACTTGGCGTGGTATTCGCGAATGACCGAGATCTGCAGTTCGTCACGCGAACCGAAGTGCGCAAAGACGCCCGACTTGCTCATGCCCATCGCATCCGCCAGCACGCCGATCGACAGGCCTTCGAGTCCGATCTGCGCCGACAGTCCAAGCGCGGTCTCCAGGATCGCCGCACGCGTCTGCTGGCCCTTGTGCAGGTGGCGCGAGGACGCGCTTGGCGAACGGGAGGGGGTGGCGGCCACAGTCACTCGATAAAACGAACGATCGTTCTATTTTGCAGCCATTTCAGCGTCATGTCGGAACGCGAGGTCTCCATTCCGAGCCCCATCGTGGGTCTTGCCCGGAGCGGCCGCCGAGGCGCTGCGGGTATACCCGCAGCCCCGCGGCCGGCGCGCTGGTGATGACGGGTGAGTGCCGCCGTGGCTCGGTTGGCAATCCAGTCCGGGCTATTGAGCACGGCATGCGGATTGCATTACGCTACGGAATACGCGGGGTGTTCATGGAAGTGCTTCAGCTCGATGTGTCGGGTCGGCCGCAGTCCTGGATTTCTGCCAGGGAGGCCGCCATCATCTATGCGTCAGACGGCATTGCCTGGACGCTTGGCCCGACCCTGTGCGTGCTGCGCGGCGGCATGCAGCGCGTCTCCGGTCTGCAGTCGCGCATCGAGGTGCACCCCATCATCGCGGTCCGCGGCGTGGTCCCGACCCGCGCCTGGCGCCAGTCGCCGGCGCTGACGAATGCCAAGCTGTTCGCCCGCGACCGCCACCTGTGCGCCTACTGCGGTGGTCATTTCGATGCCGATGACCTGACGCGCGAGCACATCGTGCCGACCTCGCGTGGCGGCTTCGACACCTGGATGAACTGCATCACCGCGTGCCGCACCTGCAACGGCCACAAGGGCAGCCGCCTCCCCGAAGAAGCCCGGATGACCCTGCTGTACCTGCCTTATGTGCCGAGCCTGCACGAGGACATGATCCTGCGCGGGCGCCGCATCCTGTCGGATCAGATGGAGTTCCTGCTTGCCAGCGTGCCGCGCAGCAGCCGGCTGCACGGTTGACCACTGACCGGCGAGCGCTTGCGGCGGCAGCGCGGCCTGCGGCGACACCGGCTCCGCGGCGGACCGCAGCGGTGACCCGGAGATCGGTTTGCACCGATGATGGCGGATCGGCCGCCCGGCGGCCTGGTCAGGAGACTTGAACCCATGAATCGACTTGTCAGCAGCCTGTGCGCGATCACGCTGGTGTCCACGCTCGCGGCGTGCACCACCGCCAACCCGGACGTCATCTCGCGCGCCGATGCCCAGCGCCTGTCGGTGGTGCAGGATGCAACGGTGTTGTCGATCCGGCCGGTGGTCGTCGACGGCAGCCAGAGCGGCATCGGCGGCGCGGCCGGCGGCGTGGTCGGCGGAATCGCAGGATCGTCGGTCGGCGGGCATCGTGAAGCGGCCATCGTCGGCGTGCTCGGCGCCGTCGCCGGCGCGGTGCTCGGCAACACCATCGAGCGTCACACCACCCGCGAACAGGCGGTCGAGGTGCTGGTCCAGCTGCGCAACGGCGAGCGGCGCGCGATCGTGCAGGCGGTCGGCGAGGAACGGCTGATGGTCGGGGATCCGGTCGTCATCGTGACCAGCGGCGGCAAGGCGCGCGTCACGCGTGCGCCCGGCGGCCGCGGCTGATCGAGCGACGGCGGCGCGTCGGCATAACGGCCCGGCGGCGCGGTCCGCCCCGGGGCGCGGGCCGCCGGGATTTGCCGGGACCGCGCCCGGCCGATGCCCGCGTGTCGGCGCGCGGCGTCGGGCGCCGACGCGATGCGCGATGGGACAATCGCGACCCCGCCCACTCCCGCATCGGATCCCTTGCCTCGCACCCCACCCAGGCCGCGCGCGTGCCGGGCCGCCTGATCCGGCCGGATGCATTTCATCCTGACCAGCGTGGGCAGTCTCGGCGACGTCCATCCCTTCATCGCCATCGGACAGGCGCTGCAGCAACGTGGACACCGCGCGACGCTGCTGTGCAACGACGATTTCGAGGCCGAGGTCGCGCGTGCCGGGATCGGGTTTGCGCCGGCCGGACCCGGCGTCAGTCTGGCGCGCGCGACCGCCAACCCCGACCTGTGGCACCCGATCAAGGGCCTCGGCGTCTTCTGGCGCGCCATGCTCGCGCCGGCCATCGAGCCGACCTTCCGCTTCATCGAGCGCATCGCCGCATCCGGCGAGCGGTGTGCCATCGTGGCACCGCCGGCGCTGTTCGGCGCCCGCTTCGCGCGCGAGCGCTTCGGTGTGCCGCTGGTGTCGGCCTACACCGCGCCGGCGGTGCTGCGCAGCGACCGCGCGCCGCTGACGATGGCGCACTGGCGACTGCCGCGCGGCACGCCATCAGCCCTGGTGCGGCTGGCCTGGCGCGGCCTCGACCGGCACAAGCTGCACCCGATGGCGCGTGCGACGCTGCAGCGCAGCGCCGCTGCCTGCGGCGCGACGGCGCCGCCTGACGACGCCAGCATCTTCGGCGACTGGATGCACTCGCCCGATGGCGGCGTGACGCTGTTCCCGGAATGGTTCGCGGCGCGCCGGTCCGGCTGGCCGGCGTCGCTGCGGTTCGGTGACTTCCCGCTCTACCGGGGTGATGCCGAAGCCGGTCTGCCCGACCCTCTGCAGGGTTTTCTCGCCGCCGGAGCAGCGCCGGTCGTCTTCATGCCCGGCAGCGCCATGCGCCACGGCAGGCGGTTCTTCGACACGGCGGTCGCGGCCTGTGCCGCCAACGGCTGGCGCGCGGTCCTGCTCGGCGCCGACGCGGCCTGCTCGCCGCCGGCGCCCGGCGTGCTGCCCCTGCCCTACGCCCCTTTCGCCGCCCTGCTGCCGCACGCCGCCGCGCTGGTGCACCACGGCGGCATCGGCAGCTGCGCCCAGGCGCTGCAGGCCGGCGTCCCTCAGTTGATCATGCCGATGGCGCACGACCAGTTCGACAACGCCGCATGCATCCGCCGGCTCGGCGCGGGCGATTGGCTGCCGCCGGCGCGCTTCGACAGCCGGCGCCTGGCGCAGCGGCTGCGCCGGCTGCTCGACCGGCCGCCGGCGCGGCTGCAGGCCCTGGCCGCGCGCTGCCGCACCGGCTCGCTGCAGCCCGCGTGTGAGCACATCGAGGCGATCGCTGCCCGATGAGCAGCCCACGGCCGACGGTGCGGCATCGCCATGTCTTCTTCATCGCCGGCTTCGATCCGAAGAGCCCGCGCTGGTACCACGCGCTGTACCGCAACCAGGCGCGTCGCCAGGCGGCGATCGGCGGACCGGTGCTGGAAGTCGGGCGCGAGCGCAGCCGCCCGTGTCCGGTCAGCACCGGCTGGACGATCCGCGGCAGCGGCCCGGCGGGCGCGGTCACGACCGCCTACGAGCTGCTCCAGTGGGACGACATCGTGCGCCGCCACTGGGCCGGTTCGGCGACCCGGGTGCTGATCGACGGCCTGCGCACCGTCGCCTTCGGGCTGCGCGACGGCGCAGTGCAACGGATGCACCGGTTGTTCCGTCCGCCGGTTTACGCCACCCTGTTGCCGCTGGCGGTGCTCGCCGCCTGCGCCGCCCTGTCGGTCACCGTCGGGTTGGGCGTCGCCCTGGCGCTGCGTCCGGTCGGCAGTCTCGCCCTCCAGCTGGCGGCAGCTGCCGCCGCCGGTGCCGCCGCCTTCGGCCTCGGCCTGCACGCGGCGCACCGCATCCGGATCACCTGGCTGCTGCGGCTGGTGCACTTCGCGCTGCTGCAGGCCACCGGGCGCGCCGACGGGATCGAGCAGCGCCTCGACGATTTTGCCGAGCGCATCGCCGGCGTTGCCGCGGCAGCTGGCGCGGATCGGCCCGACGAGATCCTGGTCATCGGCCACAGCGTCGGTGCGACGCTCGCGCTGAGCGTGCTGGCGCGCGCCCACCAGCGCCTGCCGGCAGCAGCAGACCAGCCGCCGATCGCCTTCCTGAGCCTCGGCCACTGCATCCCGCTGCACACCTCGCTCAGCGCGGCGCGACGCCTGCGCGACGAGCTGCAGTGGGTCGCGGCGTCCGACATCGACTGGCTCGACGTCACCGCGCCGATCGACTGGGCCGCCTTCCCGGCGGTCGATCCGGTGGCCGCGGCCGGCCTGCCGCCCGCGCCGGCCGGCTGGCACCCGCGTCTGGTCTCGCCGCGCTTGCACACGCTGTTCGGTGCCCGGACCTACGCGCGGCTGCGGCGCAACCGTTTCAGGGTCCACATGCAGTACCTGATGGCATCCGAACGCAGCGGCGCCTATGACTATTTCGCGATCACCGCCGGCGCGCAGCGGCTGCGTGAACGCTTCGCCGCCGAGCCGGACGCGTCCGCCGCCGACGCGCCGGCCGAATAATCGACCATGTCCGAACCCGTCCCCGCGCGCGCCTGCCCGCACCGCCCGGCCGCTGCCGACCCGCCCGCGCCCTTGTTCTGTCCGGTCTACCCGCGTCCGCACCCCGGCCGCATCCCGGGCTGGCGGCTGTTCCTGAAGGCGCGTCATTCCTGGCTGCACGGGCTGTCCGAGCGCGCCTACCGGATGAAGATGGGCGAGGTGCACCTGTTCGGCAACCACGTCTACATGGTCAACGAGCCGAAGTGGGTGCGCCACGTGATGGTCGATGCGGTGGCACGCTATCCCAAGCACGCCCAGCTCGGGCACGCACTCCGGCCGCTGCTCGGCGAGAGCATCTTCACCACCAACGGCGCGCAGTGGGAGCGGCAGCGCCGGATGATGAATCCGGCCTTCGAGCAGGCGCGCATGACGGTCGCCTTCCCGTCGATGCTGGCGGCGGCACAGGCGATGGTGCAGCGCCTGGATGCCCTGCGCGACGGCGCCGACGCAGATGTCGAGATCGAGATGACGCATGTCACCGCCGACATCATCTTCCGCACCATCCTGTCGACGCCGATGGAAGGCGACGATGCGCGGCGCGTGTTCGCCGCGTTTGCCGAATACCAGGAGCTGGCGCAGCGCGAGTCGCTGACCGGTGCTGTACGGACTCGGCTGGCTCGGGCCGCTGCTGATGCCGTTCTGGCAACGCCGGCGCGCGCGCCGCGCCGCGGCCGAGATCCGCGGCCTGCTCGGCAAGCTGATCCGCCCGCGCTTCGACGCCCAGCGCAGCGGCACCGACGGCACCGCGCCGCGCGACATCCTGGCCTCGCTGCTGGCCGCGCGCGACGACAGCACCGGCCAGCCGATGCCGTTCGAGGAAGCGCTGGACGAGGTCGCGATGCTGTTCCTCGCCGGCCACGAGACCTCCGCCAGCGCGCTGACCTGGGCGCTGCACCTGCTGGCCAATGCGCCCGACGTGCAGCAGCGCCTGCACGACGAGGTGGATCGCGTGCTCGAAGGCCGCACGCCGCGCGCCGAAGACCTGCGCGAACTCGAATTCACGCGCCAGATCTTCCGCGAGACGCTGCGGCTGTTTCCACCGGTCGGATTCTTTGCCCGTCAGGCGGCAGCGGCCGACGCGGTGCGCGACAAGTCGATCCAGCCCGGTTCGGCGGTGATCGTCTCGCCGTGGCTGTTGCAGCGCCATCGCGAACTGTGGTCGCACCCGGACGCCTTCGACCCGGATCGCTTCGCGACCGACGCCGGCCGCGAGTCGGCGCGCACCGCCTACCTGCCGTTCAGCAGCGGACCGCGCGTGTGCATCGGCGCCAACTTCGCACTCCAGGAGGCGACGCTGCTGCTCGCCATGCTGGCCCAGCGCTACCGTTTCGAGCCGGTGCCGGGCCATGTGCCGGAGCCGGTCGGAAGGCTGACAATCCGGTCGGCAAACGGTGTGAAACTGCAGATCCACAAGCGATGAAAGAGCGACTGGCCGGATTTCTGTTGATGACGGCGGTGGTGCCGCTGGCGCTGCTCGGCTACCTGATCCTGTGGTGGGTCGGCCTGTTCGGAAAGGCCGAGCGCGGCCGCCAGGGGGTGCGCGCGCTCGACCACTTCGTCAATGCGACCGTGTTCGACGGCTACGCCTGGGAATCGGTCTCGTCGCACGCCTGGCGCGTGCGCGACGAGCGCCTGTGGGCGCGCTGCGTGATCCGGATCATGAATCGTTTCCAGCCGAATCACTGCCAGCGGGCCAACAAGCGCGAGCAGGCGGTGGTCGACCTGATCCTGCAGAAACGCCTGCATGAACAGACGATCCGCTGACACGGCGGACGCGCCGGCCGTGCCGCGGCCGGTGCGGCGGCGGATGGTCTTCTACCTGAGCGGCTTCGACCCGAAGGGGCCGGCGCACTACCACCGGCTGTACCTCGAGCAGGCGGCGCTGGCGGCGCAGGTCGGCGGCTACGAAGTCGGCGTCGGCAGACGCCGCAAGACCTGGGAGCACGGCGCGGCGTGGTCGGTGGACTGGCGCAGCACGCCGGCAGACGGCGCGGCCGGGCCGGTCACGGTGCGGACCGAGGTCGAATTCCTGCGCTGGGACGACATCGTGCGCAACCACTGGTCGCGCGATCCGCTCGTCCTCGCACGCGACCTGCTGGGCACGAGCTGGCTCTACCTGCGCAGCGGCGCGCTGTGGCGGATGTTGCGGCTGTCGTGGCCGCCGGTGGTCGCGCTGGTGGTGCCGCTGCTGGTGCTGCTCGGCCTGATCGCCTCGCTCCCGCTGGCGCTGCTCGCCGGCTGGTGGGCGGCAGCGGCGAGCGGGTCGTGGCTGGCCGGCTCGGCAGCCGGCCTCGCGCTGCTCGCCGCGGCCACCGGCCTGGCCTGGTTGGCGGAACAGCGGATGAACATGCAATGGCTGCTGCGCAGCTATGCCTTCACCGGCCGGCAGGGCACGCGCGGCTGGCCACGGCTCGAAGCGCGCCTCGACGCCTTTGCACAACGCATCGTCACCCGCCTGGGCGAAGCCGCTGCAGACGGCGGCGAAGCGGTCGATGAGCTGCTGGTCGTCGCACACAGCTCGGGCAGCATCATGGCCACGTCGGTGCTGGCACGCGCCTGCGCGCTCGATCCGAAGCTCGGTCAGCGCGGCGCGCAGCTGTCACTGCTGACCCTCGGTCAGTGGAATCCGCTGCTGAGCAGCCTGCCGTCGGCGCAGCGCTTCCGCACCGAGACGGCGCGCCTGGGCAGCCGATCCGACCTCGACTGGGTCGATTTCACCGCGCCGCCCGACGGGTGCTGCTTCGCGCTGACCGATCCGGTCGCCGCCGCCGGCGCGACCGCGTCACGGCCCGGGCATCCCAAGCTGCTCTCGCCGCGCTTCGCCGCGCTGTTCTCGCCGGACAGCTACCGGGCGATCCGGCGCGACCGGTTCCGGCTGCACTTCCAGTACCTGATGGCCGGTGAACGCGCGGGCGATTACGACTACACCGCGATCACCGCCGGTCCGCTGACGCTGGGCGCCCGCCATGCAACGCTGGCCTCGGTAGACGATTTCCGTCAGTTCCGGCTGTTCGGGTGAACCCTGCGGCGCCGGCGGTAGCCTGCTGTCAGCCGCCGCGCCAGCGCGCCAGCAGCCCGAGCAGCGGGCGCAGCGCGAGTCGCCACCCGGGCAGTTCGGCTGCACCGCGCGCGCGCTGCGCGCGCAGCTCGGCCAGCACCGCCTCCGGCGTCGACGGCGCGCCGTCGCGGTCGACATACAGCGGGTAGCCGATCAGCGCGATCGCGACCAGTTCGTCGAGCGCCCGGCGCCGCCGGCGGCGCGCCGCCATGGCTGGCAGCAGTCCGAGGTCGCGCGTCAGACCCCAGCCGGCATAGAACGGCGTGCCATAGGTGGTGACCGGTCGGCCGCGCAGCAGCGCCTCGAAACCGGCCAGCGAGGTCATCACATGGACCTCGTCGACCGCATCGAGCAGCGACGCGATCGAGCAGTCGGTGACCACCTCGTCGCAGCACCCGCGCAGGGCGGCGTCGGCCGGACTGCCGCTGCGCAGCCCGGCAAGCACGTCCGGATGCGGCTTGTAGACCAGCCACGCGTCCGGCCGATCGGCGCGCACCGCCTGCAGCAGCGCCAGGTTGGTGCGCACCGCGCCGCAGCCGTGGACGATCGATGCATCGCTCTCGACCTGACCCGGCACCAGCACCACCGGCCGGCCGGCGCGCAGCTGCGGCGGACGCTGCCAGCCGCTGCGCCCGACGTTGTATTTGCTCAACCCGGCTCCGACGATCGCCACACGCAACGCGGCGGCGCGCGCCGCCAGCGCCGCGTCGACCTCGGCCTCGTCGAGCAACCGCTCCAGGTCGGAGCGAACGCCGGGGTCGAAATAGATGCCGCCGCTGCGGTCGACCACCCACGACAGCGGACGGACCAGGTCGGCGCCGAGCCCGACCGAGCGCAGGAATCCGTCTTCCAGCCGCCAGACCGGCTGCGCTGCGGACACGCCGGTCGGCAGCGGCGCGGCTCCCCACAGCGCCAGCACCTCGCCGGCGCCGAGGGTCGCGATGTCACGGATGGCCCGCACCTCGTGATCCGGCAGGAAGCGGCGCGCCAGCTGCAGCTTGCGCGCCGACAAACCCCAGGCAGCGATGCGCACGACCTCGGTCACGCCACCGGATCGGAACGCGACTCGTGCCAGACGCGGCGCGACGACAGGCGATCGCTGAGCGCGTCGACGAAGGCATCGACGCGCGCGAAATGCTCGCTCCAGGTCGGTGCCTGGTAGCCGGTGATGCGATCGAGTTGTGCCGCGCGGCGCGCGCTGGCAGGGTCGGCATGGTCCAGGATCGCGTCGATCCAGCCGATGGTGTCGATCGGATCGAGAAACTCGGCCACCCCGTCGGCGAGCTGGCGCAGCACCGGCAGGTCGCTTGCAATCACCGGCACCCCGGCGGCCAGCGCCTCGACCACCGGCATGCCGTAGCCCTCGGCGAAGGACGGGAAGAGCAGCGCGCGTGCATGGTGCAGCCAGGCACGCAGCTCGGTGTCGCTGCACTGCCGCAGCACCGTGACATGGCCGTGCAGGCGGCGGCTGCGCTGCAGCAGATCCTCCACATTCTCGGCCTCCCAGCCGCTCTGCCCGATCACGACCAGCTGCGGCGCCTGCTCACCGTGCAGCGCCACCATGCGCTGCCACGCATGCAACAGCATCAGGTGGTTCTTGCGCGGCTCGATGGTGCCGAGCACGACGAAATACGGTCGCTGCAAGGCCAGCGGCCACGGCCCGATCGGCCCGCGCGCCGGGATCGCCGGCGCCAGCGGCGCCACCACCGTCGGCGGCACCGGCAGGCCGCATTCATCGGCAAATTGCTGCAGCTCGCCGAGCGTCGATTCGGAATTCGCGATCAGTCCGGCGCCGAGCTTGAGCATGTTCCTGAGCCGAGCCTCGTGGCGCTCGGCTTCGCCGGGGCGGCAGAATTCCGGATAGCGCACCGGGATCAGATCGTGGACCAGGAAGACCGGCCGCACGTTGTGCCAGCGGATCACCCGCGCCGCATTGCTGTCCTCGAGGCCGGAATGGCCGGTGTTGAACATCACCCGGCCGCCGGCATCGCCCCGGCCGATGCACGACAGCACGCCCCGCCAGGCCAGCGAGCGAACGCGCGACGGGGTGGCGACCGGCCACTGCTCGAACAGGTCGAACAGCCGCTGCGAAACCGCGTCGGAGAACAGGCCACTGCGCTGGCGATGGCGAAACAGGGCCCGTGCATGCGACCGGTAGTGGGCGATGTAGGCGAGGCTGACGCGGTCGACACCGGTCGGCAGCCGTCCGCCCGCCAGCCGCGCGACCAGCCGGGTGACATCGATGACCACCGGCCTCATCCCGGATCGACCTCGGTCGCGCTGGCCACGGCGCTCACGGCAGGGCGCGCGCGACGCTCCGGGCATCCGGCCGCCGCGCCGGCGCCGCATCCGGTGCGGCCATGCCATCGGCCGCCGGCACGCCCCTGGCGACGCGGGGCGGGTTGACGGCAACCCGGCCGATCAGCCCCGATGCGTCGCTGCCCGGCATCACACGGTAGAAGCTGCCGTTGAGCTGCGTCTGGTCGACGACGTGGTTGCGAAACTTCCAGTACAGCTCGATGTCCGGGATCTGCTGCTGGGCCTCGGTCCAGAAGCTGCGCAAACCACCCTGGAAGGTCAGCCCCGGCATGTCGTAGATCGCCTTGCCGAGCGTGATCGTCGGCGTCTGGTGATGCAATGCCGACAGGCCGACGGTGCTGTTGATCACCACCACGCCGCGCGCATGCGTCAGCAGCGTCGGCAGGTTCAGGTCGTGCACGTAATGCAGCCGCTGCGCGATGCCGTGGCGGCGACCGAGCTCGTGCAGCAGCCCGGTGTAGTCGTGGTAGCCGCGGTCGAGCGGGTGGTGCTTGACGACCAGCCGCACGTCGTCCGGTGCATGGTCGGCAAAGGAGGCGACGACCTCCTCGATGAAGTGGGCGACGGAACGGAATCCGGAGTGGGTCGTGACCTGCGAATCACCGGCCGTCTGCAGCGCAATCAGGAAGAACTTGCGCGACAGCGGTCCGCTCAGCTGACCGAGCAGCGGCGCCTGGCCGGTCTTGTAGACCAGCTTGCGGTGCAGGCTGCGACACCAGACCAGCCCCTCGAGCATGTTCAGCGGCCGATGGTGCACATGGTTGCGGAACCAGGCGCGCCCGATGGAGCCCGCGGTGTAGTACGCCATCGCATACAACGCCGCACGCGAGAAGGTCGGGCCGACCACCTGTTCGGGTGGCGCCATGGTGACCGGCAGCGCCGCGTAGTGGGCGGCATCGACCGGCAGCCCGGAAAACCCGTTCACACCATGGCGCTCGAAGGTCACGTAGTTGGGGCGGATGTAGCCTTCCTCGAACACCCAGTAGGTCAGGCCGCGCAGCGCCGCCTCGGCGATCGCGGCGGTGTGCACCGGCCGGCAGTCGCCGAACAACACCACCGCATCGATCGCGTGCCGATCCAGGTAGTCGCCGAGAAAGCCCGGCCAGTCAGCCAGCGTGCCGCGGAAGTTGACCGCCTGGCGACGGTAGAACAGCCAGTCACCGCCGCAGAAATTGATCTTGTGCACGCCGGCCGCACCGGCCTGCCAGAGGGCTGCGGCCACGCGGGCGAAGAAGGGACCGACCGGCCCCTGAAGCAGCAGCACGCGTCGGCCCGCAAAGCCGTTCCAGACTGTCCTGTCCATGCGCTGAGGTGCCGGTATCCGTACGAAATCGAGCCGCGATTATCGGCGCGGGCACCGTTTCATGGCAGTGCCGTGCCGGCCCGCCGCGGCGGCGCGCGGCAGCAGTGGCTTGCCCGGCTTGCCGCTGGCCACCCCTGGAAGCGGCATGCCGGTGGGCTGCGCGTATATTTGCGCTCGAGGAATCGCCGGAGCGCCGTTTGCAGAAGAAATCGTGTCATTTTGTCAATACCCGGCCTGGCGTTGTTTTCTCGCGATGGAGCGCCTCCGCGCTGGCCATCGGTCTGGCGGCCCTGCTGGCCGGCTGCGCCTACGTTCCCACGTCGGGCCCGAGCCGGGCCGAGATCGAGAGCACGGCGGCGATCGACCTGCCCGGCATGACCGCGATCCAGATCGTCCCGGTGACCGAACAGGTGTCGCGTACGCTGCTCCTGCAGCGCGGCCAGCGGCTGTTCACTGAAAGCCTGCCAGCGGCGGCCAACGATCCGCGCAGCGGCGTGGTGGGACACGGCGACACACTGGAGGTCACGATCTGGGAGGCGCCGCCGGCGACGCTGTTCGGCGCCGGCGCATCCGGCCTGTCGAGCAGTGCGACCGATCTGGGAACATCGCGCGCAGTGAGCCTGCCTGAGCAGGTCATCAACCGCGACGGCACGATCAGCGTCCCGTTCGCCGGCGCGATCTCGGCCCAGGGGCGGACCCAGGCGGAGATCGAGCAGGAGATCGCCAGAAAGCTGAAAGGCAAGGCCAATCAGCCGCAGGTGATGGTTCGCCTGCTGCGCAATGTGTCGTCGAACGTAACCGTTGTGGGCGACGTGGGCAACAGCGTGCGCATGCCGCTCGGCCCGCGCAGTGAACGCCTGCTCGATGCAATCGCCGCCGCCGGCGGGGTTCGCTTCCCGGTCAACAAGATGACACTGCAGATCACGCGCGGCAGCACCGTCGCCGCACTGCCGCTCGAAACCATCATCCGCGATCCCCGGCAGAACGTGCCGCTGCAGGCCGGCGATGTGATCACCGCCCTGCACCAGCCGCTCAGCTTTACCGCCATGGGCGCGACCGGCAAGAACGAGGAGGTCAATTTCGAGGCGCAAGGCATCAGCCTGGCGCAGGCGATGGCGCGAGTCGGCGGATTGCAGGACAACCGCGCGGACGCCCAGGGCGTCTTCATCTTCCGCTATGAAGACCCGCAAGCGCTGCGCTGGGGCAGCGAACTGGTCGGCGTGACCTCCGAGGGCAGGGTCCCGGTGATCTACACAATCAATCTGAAGGATCCCGCCAGCTTCTTCGTGATGCAGACCTTCGGCGTGCAACACCGTGACCTGCTGTATGTATCGAACGCGCCGCTGGCGGAGATTCAGAAGTTCGCCAACGTCGTTTTTTCGATCGCCTTTCCGATCGTGAATACCTTGAGTGCCTTCCCGCGATGAATGTGACCGCTGTGGCCACGCATGTTGAGACGCGCGAGCGTGCGTCGTTTTCCTCCCGGCTGAAGCGGTATGTGCTGTTCGCGGTGGCGGTCGCGCTGCCGACTGCCGTCAGCATCGTCTACTACGGATTCATTGCTTCCGACGTCTTCATTTCGGAATCACGCTTCGTGGTTCGCATGCCGCAACGCTCGCAGAGCGCCAGCCTGCTCGGATCGATCTTCCAGGGCGGTACATTCTCCAGATCGCAGGACGACAGTTACAGCGTGCACGACTACATGTTGTCGCGCGATGCGCTGCAGGAACTTCAGCGCACCATCGACATCGAGAAGATGTATTCGCGGGACCACATCGACTCGATCAGCCGGTTCCCCACACCGTTCAACGACGACACCTTCGAAGCGCTGTACAAGTACTATCGGGACCGGGTCTCGGTCGACTTCGATACCTCGTCGTCGATCACGACCTTGCGCACGCGCGCCTATGCCTCGGCGGACAGTCACCGAGTCAACGCCGCGCTGCTGGCGCTCGGCGAAACCCTCGTCAACAAGACCAACGAACGGGGCCGGCAGGACCTGATCAAGTTCGCCCAGTCCGAGGTCGAGATGGCCGAGCAGCGCGCGCGCGCGGCCAGCGTCGCGCTGGCTGCCTATCGGACCGAACGCACGGTATTCGACCCGGAGAAGCAATCGGCCATTCAGCTGCAGCTGGTCGGCAAGCTGCAGGACGAGCTGATCGCAGCACGCACTCAGCTGGCCCAGATGCGCAACCTGAGCCCGGACAATCCCCAGGTGTCCGTGCTCAGGCGGCGCGTCAGCAATCTCGAGGCGGAAATCGGCAAGGAGATGTCGAAGGTATCCGGAGCGACCAACTCACTGAGCAACAAGTCGACCGACTTCGAACGACTCAGTCTCGAGCGCGCTTTTGCGGACCGCCAGCTTACGTCCGCTCTGACCTCGCTGGAATCCGCTCGCAACGAGGCGAGTCGGAAGCAGATCTATCTGGAGATCATCGTCTCGCCGAATACGCCTGACGAGGCGCTGGAACCGCGCCGGTGGCGGTCGATCGTCTCGACCTTCCTGCTCGGGCTGATCGTCTGGGGCATCCTGACCATGCTGCTGGCCGGAATCCGCGAGCACCGCGACTGATCGACACATGCCCGGTAATCGCCCCGCCCGCAGCGCGCTTCGCGTCCAGGCCGACGTGATCGGCGCGATGCTGATGCGAGAGATCCTGACCCGCTTCGGCCGCCACAACATCGGCTTCCTTTGGCTGTTCGCCGAGCCGATGCTGTTCACCCTCGGTGTGGTGGCGCTGTGGAGCTTCGCCGACCTGCACCACGGCCCGGCCGGAACGATCGCGGCATTCGCCGTCACCGGTTATTCATCGGTCCTGCTGTGGCGCAACATGCCGAACCGCTGCATCGGTGCGATCGGCCCGAATCTTTCGCTGCTGTTCCACAAGAATGTCCGGGTGCTCGACATCTTCGGCGCCCGGTTGATCCTGGAGGCCGCCGGCGCGACGATGTCGTTCATCGTGCTGGCCGGCTTCTTCATCTTCCTCGGGATGATGGAGCCCCCGGCCGACCTGCTGAAGGTGATCATGGCCTGGGCCGGGCTGGCCTGGTTCGGTGCCTCGGTGGCGGTCGTGATGGGGGCGCTGAGCGAGAAGTCCGACATCGTCGAAAAACTCTGGCATCCGGGCACCTACATCCTCTTTCCACTTTCGGGGGCTGCCTTCACCGTCGATGCACTGCCGCCCGCGGCGCGCGACGTGGTGCTGCTGCTTCCGATGGTGCACGGTGTCGAGATGCTGCGCGAGGGGTACTACGGCGCCCGCTTCGTGGCGCATTACGACATCGGGTACCTCGTGATCGTCAGCCTCGTCCTCACCATCCTGGGACTGGGTCTGACGCGCCACGTCTCGCTGCGCATCACCCCGGAATGATCAGACTGCGTCAGGTCGGGAAACGGTATCCGACCCGCTCCGGACAGGCGACCATCTTCGCCGGCGTCAATCTGGACGTCGCACGCGGTGAGAAGATCGGGATCCTCGGTCGCAACGGCGCCGGCAAGTCGACCTTGATCCGGCTGCTGAGTGGTGCCGAACGCCCCAGTTCGGGTGACATCTTGCGCCAGATGACGGTGTCTTGGCCGCTTGCCTTCGGTGGCGCATTTCAGACCTCGCTAACGGGTTTCGACAACCTGCGCTTCATTTGCCGGGTCTATGGCGAGCAGTTCGCCGAGAAGGCAGATTTCGTGGCGGAGTTCTCCGAACTCGGAAGATACCTTCGGGAGCCGGTGCGCAACTACTCTTCCGGCATGCGCGCGCGGCTGGCATTCGCCATCTCGATGGCGATCGAGTTCGACTGCTTCCTGATCGATGAAATCATCGCCGTCGGCGACAGTCGCTTCCATGACAAATGCATGGTCGAGCTGTTCGAGAAGCGTGCCGACCGCGCGATGGTGTTCGTCTCGCACGACGCGAACTTCATTTCGCAGCATTGCAAGAGGGCGGCGGTGCTGGCCGACCGCACGCTCACCAACTTCGGCAGCGTGGCCGAGGCCCAGGCGTTCTACCAGTCCCATGTCTAGCGCCGGCGGCGCGGGCCGACGCACAGCCGCCCGCGAGCTGAGGACGCGGCTGTTGCAGCCACCGGCCTGGATGCGCGTCATCGAATGGTTGATCGAGCGGCTGCCGCGTCGGCAGGTGATCGCGACCGCGCAGCCGCTGCGCCACTTGCGGCAATTCGGCACGGCAGGCCGCTGGGCGACCACCGGACGCTCTTCGTTGTTCATCCTCGACCTGCCGCAGGAGTTCCTGTCAGCCGGCTGGGCCTACATCGAAGCAGCGATCCATTACTCGTCGGCAGACCGCCAGGCCGCACTCTATTTCGATACCGGCAACGGCTTCGATGCGACACCGCCGCTGCGCCTGGTTGGCAACAAGCGCGGGAGCATCCGGGAGGTATTCCGTGTACCGCCGGACACGCTTCGGATCGGCTGGACACCGACCCTCGGAGGCGGCGTCTTCCACCAGTCGCAGATCGTCTTCCACGCGATCTCCGCGTTCGAGGCCCGACTGCGCATGCTCGAGCGGGTATGGACGCGGCGCAAGGAGCTTCCGGCGCATGCAGCAACGACACTCGAGGCACGTTATGAAGCCATTCGTGCGGCACGGTTGGCCAGGACCGGGCTCGACTACGATGCCCTCTACCGGGCGTCGGCCTCCCGCAACCAGGGCGGGCCGATTCGCTTGCTGGCTGCACAATCGCCGCATTTCCGCATCGCGATTGAGCCGTCCACACTGGCCCCATCCGGGCTTGCGCGGCAGTCGCTGCGGCAGCAGACGTACCGGGCCTTCTCACTGGCGGACCAGCACGGACATGAATCACCGGCTCGCACCTGGCTCATCACGCTGCGCGACACCGACTGGCTGGTCGATCGGGCCCTCGAACTGCTCGCCGGCGCGATCGCCACTCACCCCGCTGCGGTGGCGGTGTATTCCGATCACGATTGCTACGACGATGCAGGCGTCTTTTCGGCCCCCTCGTTCAAGCCGGACTGGAACTTCGAGCTCTTTCTGACCCACGATTTCGTCGGCCAGCTGTGCGCGGTGAAGGACGGCACCAGCGCCGACGGCGAGTGCCCTGGGGTTGTCCGGCGCTACCAACTGGCCCTGCGTCTCGGCCCGGAAGCACGCCAGCGCGGAGAGTTCATCCACCTTCCCATGGTGCTGTGTCACCGGGCGCTCTGCCCGGACCTGGTCCACGGCGGGGAGGCCGCGCCCGAGTCGCTGCCAACGCTGGCGGCTGCGAGCGGCTGCACCGCCCAGTTCGAACGCCGGCCAGACCGGACATTCGACGTCCAATGGCCTTTCGACGAAACGGCTTACCTGGTGACGGTGATCATCCCGACCCGCAACCAGGAACAGTATCTTTCCCGGTGCATCGACAGCATCCAGCGCCGCACGCGGGGTGCACGTTATGAAATCCTGGTGATCGACAACCAGTCGGACGAACCGGCGGCACTCGCCTACCTCGAGACCCTGCGCCACACGGACGGCGTCCGCGTCAAGCGCTTCGATCGACCGTTCAACTATGCGGCGATCAACAACTTCGCAGTCTCACTCGCCCGCGGCAGCCTGCTGGCATTCGTCAACAACGATGTCGAGGTGATCGCGCCCGACTGGCTGGTCCGCCTCGCGGCCCAGGCGATACGGCCGGATGTCGGCGCGGTCGGAGCCAAGCTGCTGTATTCGGACGACCATGTCCAGCATGCCGGCGTGATTCTCGGCATCGGCGGCATCGCCGGCCATGTGCACCGGTTTCTTCCCGGTGATGCACCGGGTTACTGCGGGCGCGCCGTGCTGGCTCAGCAACTGTCGGCAGTAACCGCAGCGTGCATGGTGGTCGAGAAGGACAAGTTTCTGGCCGTCGGTGGCTTCGATGCCGAGCGGTTTGCAATCGCCTTCAACGACATCGATCTGTGCCTTCGGTTGAACGGCGCGGGCTACCGCTCGATCTACGAGCCCGCTGCCCTTCTCTACCACCACGAGTCGATCTCGCGCGGCCCGGACGACACGCCGAACAAGCGCAAGATCTTCGCGCGCGAGGCCGCAGCGATGCGCGCCCGCTGGGGTCAGGTGCTGCAGCGGGACCCCTTCTACAATCCGAATCTGTCGCTGGACAATGAGGGATTCGAGATCAGTCCGGACCTGAACGCTGGCGCCAACCCGTCCGGTTTCGGATCCGGGGCCCTGCGACCAGGCTGACCATCTTGTTTCTCTTCAACTTCCTTCCGTTTCCGGTCAGGGCCCAGCCGGCGCCCTTCCTGTGGATTTTCTACAAGGCACTTCACGACCTGGGCGCCGAGGCGGTCCATCTCGTCAGCGAGGACTACACCACCGCACCGTCAGAGCATCGGGCGGCAGCGCGCCAGGAGCTCGACCTCGCCTTCGCGCAGCGCATGCAATATGGGCTGCCGAGTGACGAGGCAGTCGCCGCAGCGCGCACGCGGATCATTCCGCAGCCGCTGCTGGCTGCCATCGGCGAGCGTCATCGCGGCAACATGAAGGCCCTGTTTCAAGCCTATTTGTCCGAGCCGATACCTGAGCTTCAGGCGTGGTTCGAAGCGGCCATTGCCGAGCTGGCCGCCGGCCCGGAGCCGATCGAGGCGATCTTCACTTGGTGCAATTGTCCGTCGCTGTCGGTAGTCGCTGCCGCGCGCCGGATCGCGTTGATCCACTGCGAGCAGGGGCCGCTGCGCGCGCCGGAATACCTAGCGACGGCCTATTTCGACCATACTGGCGTCAATGGCGGAACAGAGAGCGCCCAGCGCTACGCCGATCCGGCCAATGATCTCGACTGGCCCTGCTTCGACCTCGACGCACTCAGAAGTCTGCTGCGCGTCGCGCCGGCGATCGAGCCTGCGGCCGGCCGTGCCGATCGCGTCGGCGTGGCACTGCAGGTCGAGGTCGACTCAAACGTGATTGCCTTCGGGCGCGGTGAGGATGCCCAGTCCCTGATCAATCGCGTCGCGGCCATTGAAGTCAGGCGAACCCTGTTGGTGCGCAGCCATCCCCTGTCACAGTTCCGCTACCAGGGACCGCTTGCAAGCCATGATCCGGCGCTGCCGATCGAGGACTTCCTGTCGCAGGTGTCGCACGTCTGGACCATCAACTCGAGCGTGGCAACCGAAGCGGTGCTGGCGGGGATTTCGGCCAGCTGCCTGGGCGACTGTTCCCACGAGCTGATCTGCGGACCGGCTGCCGGTAAGGAATTCGCGCGCCGCTGCACTTTCTACTTTCTTGCCTACCTGGTTCCGTACCGGCTGCTGTTCAAGCCGGACTACATTCGTTTTCGCCTGCACCGTCCGACCGAGGCCGTGCTCGCCGCCTGCCACCTGACCGAGTACGTGCAGCAACGCAATCAACTCGAGCAGACGGCGCGCATGGCCCAGGCTGAACAGGCCGCGCAGATGGAGAAGCGGCTGGCGGCGCGGCTGCATGAGCTCGAGGTAGCGCGCGAGAATGACCGTGCCGTGTACAACCAGCAGGCGCTGATCGGCGAGGCATGCCAGCAGCAACTCCGTGCTGATTGCGAGCAGTGGCGTACATCGGCCGAGCAATTGCGCACCGAGCGCGACCTGGCGCTTGCCGACCATGAACTGGATCGCAACCAGTTGCGGGCCCTGCTCAATCTGACGGAGGCCCGGCTGGCCGCGGTCCGGGAACGCCTGGTGCGGGCAACCGCCAGCCGGAATCATTACCGCAGCAAGTGGCGGCAACTCGACCAGTCCGGTGCCGGCCAGGATGGAGCGTTCCGCGCACCCGATGCCGCACGGGGGGCCGAACCGTTGCCAGCCGCTCCACCGCCGCCGCCGGAAGCGACCGGCTCGAGCAGCGTGACAATGGCAGTGCACGAGCCAATCGTGCCCCCGGAAGGCGAACCGCGCCCAGCCGATGTAGACGGTGCCTAACATCCCAGGCCCGTTTCAAATCCTCTCCTGGAAATTCACCGGTTCTTCATGACGATCCCGATCAGAGACCTGTTCGACCTCGACGGCGAAGCCTTCGTCCTTCAGGCCTTCCGCCGCATCCTGTCGCGCGAGCCCGACGCCGCCGGATCGGCGCATTACAAGCGTCTGTTCGACCTCGGCGTAAGCAAGGTGCAGATCCTGTCTGATCTGGCGACGTCGAAGGAGGCGCGCGAAAAGAACATCCGCATTCCGGAGTTGGCGCGACTTGAAACCATGCGGCGGCGCGCCGGCTGGCCGGTCATCGGACGCCTGTTCAGCCGGGGGATTCCGTATCACGACCTCGAGACGGCGGAGGCACGGCATCGCGCGAGGCTGCTTGCCCTGCTCGAGCGAGCCACCGATGCGCTGGACGGTCGCGCCACTGTGCCAGTGATGCCGTTGCACGGTGACGAATCCAGGCTCGCGACGAACCGGACGCCGGCAGTGGCGGGTCTTGCCGCTGCACCGGCACTGTTGTTCACGCAGCCAGTCGAGCCCGCGACATACCTCGCACTGGCCGACCGGCCAGATCCGATCTCGCACCGCTACCTGCAGGGGCTGCGCGACGCCAACCACCGGATGCAATGGCCGGTAGCGCGGCAGGTGGCGCAGGAGCCGATCCTCATCTCGATCCTGATGCCGGTCTACAAGGTGCCGCTGGTCTACCTCGATCAGGCGATCGCATCGGTGCGGCGCCAGACCTATTCGAGGTGGGAATTGTGCATCGTCGACGACGGATCGCAGGACGCGGCGCTGGCGGCCTACCTCGAGGCGGCGCGGAAATCCGATCCGCGCATCAAGCTGCAGACGCTCGAGCAGAACGCCGGTATATCCACCGCGACGAATGCGGCATTCGACATGTCAAGTGGTTCATTCGTCGGACTGCTGGACAACGACGATGTACTCACGCTGGATGCGCTGGACTGCGTCGCGGCCGCACTGGTGGACGATCCTTCGACCGATTACCTCTACAGCGATGAATTCAAGATCGACGACCGCGGCTTTGCGACGGATCTGTTCCCGAAGCCGGACTGGAGCCCGAGCGCGCTATTGAACTGCATGTACACCGGCCACTTTTCGGTGTATCGGCGCAGCACGATCATCGAAGCCGGCCGGTTCCGACCTGCGTTCGACTTCTCCCAGGACTATGACCTGGTGTTGCGCGTGACGGAGCTGACGACCAGGATCAGGCACCTGCCGCGCGGTCTGTATGGCTGGCGGATGATTCCGGGTTCATCGGCCCAGGGGGACAAGCCAGCGGCGCGCCAGTCCAATCTCGCTGCGCTGTCGTCTGCACTCACGCGCCGCGGTGTGGATGCCGAAGTCCTGCCGTTGCCGGCCGCCAACTACCCGCGGGTCAGATCCGGGGCACCGGCCTGGAAGGCATCGATCGTCATCCCGTCGGACAATGCGGCCAACATCTCTGCAACCATCGAATCGATCCGCAGTGCCAGCTCGTATCCGGATCTCGAGATCCTCGTCGTCACCAACAGCGGCATCATCCGGGAATTTCGAGCCAGCAAGAAGCATGACGCAGTGCGCTTCGTCGCCTACGACAAGCCGTTCAACTTTTCCGACAAGTGCAACGTCGGCGCCGAGCATGCGACCGGCAAGTTGCTGATCTTCTTCAACGACGATGTGCGGGTCGTGTCGACCGACTGGATCGAGCGGCTGCTGGAGGCATTCGTGTTCCAGAACGTCGGGATCGTCGGTCCGAAGCTTCTGTACGAGAATTACACGATCCAGCATGCCGGCATGGTCAGCGGCTGTCGCGGCCTGGTCGGCACGGCATTCCACTGCCGCCCGCACGAAACCCTCGAGCATTTCGGCGCTGCACTTTGGCTGCGCGAAGTCTCGCTCATCTGCGGGGCGCTGCTGGCGATTCCCGCCCACCTGTTCCGGTCGGTGGGTGGCTTTGACGCGGTAAACACGCCGATCTCCCATTCCGACGTCGACCTGTGCTTCCGTATCCGGGAGGCCGGCTACCAGTGTCTCTACACCCCGTACGCGACACTGATCCACATCGGTCACCTGTCGCTGGCCGGGGAGGACGCGAAGGCGAAGGCGGCCAAGAAGCCGGTCAAGGACAAGTCGGACATCTTCCTGCTGCGTCGCTGGGGCAACGAGGTTGGCTACGACCCGTTCTATCCGCCTGCGATGCGCGACATCCTCTACCACGACTCGCCGGAGCGTTATGCGCTGCATCCGGGCGCGCGGAGGGTCCGCGCGACAGGTGGCGCCGATGTCCTGCTCGTCTCGCACGATCTTTCCAGCAGCGGCGCCCCACGGGTCGTGTTTGAAATCGCTTCGGCGCTGCGCTCGATGGGTCATTTCGTCACCGTCATTACGCCGGAAGACGGCCCGTTCCGCGCGCGTCTGACCGACATCGATGTGCCGGTCATCGTCGACGAGCTCGCACTGCGGCGACATGATTCGCTGCTGCGGCTGGCGCGCAATTTCGACCTCGTCGTCTGCAATACGGTCGTGACCTGGCCTGCCGTGCTGCAGCTCTCCTCGGCCTTGCCGGTCTATTGGTACATCCACGAGATGTCGTTGCTGACCCACCTGCTCGGCACCGAGCCGCTGCTCGCTTCCGCATTCGGGGCATGTTCCGGAGGCGTGTGGGCCGGCAGCGAACACGCGGCCGCACTCATCCGGCCATACCGGGCGGATGTGGCGGTGCTGGAGTACGGCGTGTCCGAGCTGAAGGTGACGCCGAAGCCGCATCGCAGCAGCGAGCCGATCCAGATCGGCATCTTCGGATCATTCGAACCGCGCAAGGGGCAAGACCTCGCCGTCGCGGCGATCGCCGCTCTGCCGCCCGAGTACCGACGCAGGATTCGCCTGAACCTGTTCGGACGCGTTCTCGACACCGGCTTCTTCGACTCGATCCGGCAGGCAGCGGCGCTGATGCCGGAGATTCGGATTCACCCTGAGCTGACGCACGACGAGTACGTCAGCCGGATGGGCGAAATGGATCTCGTCCTGCTGTCGTCACGCGACGACACCCTGCCGCTGGTGTCGATCGACGCCCTGAGCGCCGGCAAGGTGCTGGTCGTCACGCGCACGACCGGCACCTCGGCTTACCTGACGCATGGGCAGTCCGGGTATGTCGCACCAGCGGCGGACCCGACGCAAATCGCCACCACGTTGCGCGAAGCGATCGACGACTTCGGCCACCGGCGGCGAACTGGCCGCAACGCCCAGCGCGCCTTCGAGCAGCACTTCTCGCTCGCTGCATTCAAGCGCAAGCTGAGCCTTGCCTGTGACCTGGCCGCCTTCTCGGCGCACTGAGTTCGGAAATGACGACCTTCGCGGTTTTCGGCGGCAGCGGCTTCATCGGGACCAACCTGTGCCGCGCGCTGCTGCGGCTCGGCCACCGTGTGCGCTGCCATGCTGCGGTGGACATCGACGATGCGGCGGGGGGCGTGAACTGTCGCGCCTTCGACTTCACCGCGTCGGCCCCCCTGCTGGCCGAGATGGCCGGGGTCGATGTCGTCGTGCACCTGGTCAGCACGATGCTGCCGTCACCGTCGAATGCCGATCCGGCGCGTGACGTGCAGGAAAATCTGGGCGGGAGTCTGCGCCTGATCGATGCCGCCCGGCAGACAGGCGTCAGGCGTTTCATCTTCTTGTCCTCGGGCGGAACGGTCTACGGAGCTCAGTCCTGGCTGCCGATCCCCGAGAGCGCGCCGGCGCAGCCCCTGTGCTCGTACGGCATCGTCAAGCGCGCAATCGAACACTACCTCGGGCTGTACCGCCATCTTCACGGACTCGACTATTTCGCACTGCGGGTGGCCAATCCGTACGGCCCCTTTCAGCTGCCGGGAGGACAGGGACTGGTCGCCAATGTGATGGATCGCGCGCTGCGCTCGCAGCCGGTGGTGATCTGGGGCGATGGCTCGGTGATCCGCGACTACATCTTCATTGACGACGTGATCCGTGCCATCCTGGCCGCCGCATTCCATGATGCCAACGACTCGGCACGCGTGATCAACATCGGCAGCGGAGTCGGCCGTTCGATCCTGGAGGTCGTCTCCTCGATCGAGGCCATGATCGGCACGAAGATTTCGCGTCAGTTCGTCGCCAGTCGGCCGTCGGATGTGCCGGCAAATGTCCTCGATGTCTCGCTCGCACGCACAGTGCTCGACTGGCAGCCGGCCACTGAGTGGTCGCACGGGTTGCACGCGACGCGCGACTGGCTGATTGCAAGCCGGCCTTGACGGCCTGGCAGCGGCGCCGCCGCGATCAGAATCAGGCGCGATCCGATCAACCTCCCGCATACAACAAGATGCCATGAATACCGATTCCAAGATCTACGTCGCCGGCCACCGTGGCCTGGTCGGCTCGGCGCTGATGCGTGCGCTCGAGGCCGCCGGCTTCCGCAACCTCGTCACTCGCAGCCACGCCGAGCTCGACCTGACCGATGAGCGCGCGACGCGCGACTGGCTGCTGGCCGAGCGGCCCGACCATGTCTTCCTGGCGGCCGCCAAGGTCGGCGGCATCGTTGCCAACAACACCTACCCGGCCGACTTCATCCGCGACAACCTCGCGATCCAGTCGAACCTGATCCATGCCTCGTTCCTGGCCGGGGTCAAGCGCCTGCTCTTTCTCGGTTCGAGCTGCATCTATCCCAAACTGGCGCCGCAGCCGCTGCGCGAGAGCAGCCTGCTGACCGGCCCGCTCGAGCCGACCAATCGACCCTATGCGCTGGCCAAGATCGCCGGCATCGAGATGTGCTGGAGCTACAACCGCCAGCACGGCACCCGCTACCTGGCGGCGATGCCGACCAACCTGTACGGACCGGGCGACAACTACCACCCGACCAACAGCCACGTCATCCCGGCGCTGCTGCGCAAGTTCCACGAGGCCAGGGCGCGCGGCGACGCGGCCGTGACGGTGTGGGGAACCGGCACACCGAAGCGCGAGTTCATGTACAGCGATGACATGGCGGCCGCCTGCGTGCACCTGATGCAGCTGCCCGATGCGCGCTTCGATGCGCTGCTCGGCAGCGATGAAAGCGTGACCGGCCGCTTCGAGCCGCCGCTGGTCAACATCGGCGTCGGCGAGGACCTGACCATCGCCGAGTTGTCGGAGATGGTGCGCACCACCGTCGGCTATCAGGGCGCGATTGAATACGACACCGGCAAGCCCGATGGCACACCGCGCAAGTTGATGGACGTGGGGCTGCTGCACTCGACCGGATTCCGCGCCGCCACCTCGCTCGAGGACGGGTTGCGCAACGCCTACCGCGACTTCGTGGCGTCGCTGTAGGCGGAGCACCTGCAGGAGGGCCTTCGGGCCCGATTCCCGCCGACCGCGGGCTCGATCGCGCCTGAAGGCGCGCCTGCAAGCCGAATGGGTGCGCGCTGTGTTCGCATCGCGCGGACCGTTCGGGACGCGAAGGGAAGCGCCGAGCAGCACAGGGCCTTCGAGGTGCCGGCCGAGACTCGCCTTCCCTGAGCGGAACGGTCGGTCCATGCGGCGCCGGGCCACGGCGGGGCATGTGCACGGACCGCATCGGGCCTGAAGGTCCTCCTACACAATACCGCGACAACGGCCCTGATTCGATCGGATCGCGCGGCTTCGACCTGGCCTGCCGCAACCTCAGGATTCGGCGGTCGCTTCGGCCGCAGCCTCGACCGGCTCGGATGCGACACGCGCCAGCACCGGACGCAGTGCATGACCGGTGTGGCTGGACTCCACCCGTGCCAGGGCCTCGGGTGTGCCGGCTGCCACCACGCGGCCGCCGCCGGCTCCACCCTCGGGCCCCATGTCGACCACCCAGTCGGCCTCGGCGATGACATCGAGGTCGTGCTCGATCACGATCACGCTGTGGCCGGCACCGACCAGCCGGTGCAGCACCGAGATCAGCTTGGCCACGTCGGCCATGTGCAGCCCGACCGTCGGCTCATCGAGCACATAGAGCGTGTGCGGAGCCTTGTTGCCGCGCCGTCCGAGGTCGTCACGGACCTTGCTCAGCTCGGTCACCAGCTTGATGCGCTGCGCCTCGCCGCCGCTCAAGGTCGGTGACGGCTGGCCGAGCGTGAGGTAGCCGAGACCGACATCCTTCAGCAGCTGCAGCGGGTGCGCGATGGCCGGCATGCTGGCAAAGAAGTCGACTGCCTCGTCGACCTCCATCTTCAGCACATCGCCGATGCTGCGCCCGCGCCAGCTCACCGCCAGCGTCTCCGGGTTGAAGCGCAGCCCGTGACAGGTCTCGCACGGCACCTTGACGTCGGGCAGGAAGCTCATCTCGATCGTGCGCATGCCCTGCCCTTCGCAGCCCGGGCAGCGGCCTTCGCCGGTGTTGAAGCTGAAGCGGTTCGGCGCATAGCCGCGCGCCTTGGCCTCGAGCGTCTCGGCGAACAGCTTGCGGATGTTGTCCCAGAAACCGATGTAGGTGGCCGGGCAGGAGCGCGGCGTCTTGCCGATCGGCGTCTGGTCGACCTCGAGCACCCGATCGATGTTGCGCCAGCCGTCGATGCCGTCGCAACCCTGCCAGTCGGGGCGGCCGCCCTTGATGTTGATGAACTTCAGGCTGTCGAGCAGCACGTCGCGCGCCAGCGTCGACTTGCCCGATCCGCTGACCCCGGTGATCGCGATCAGCCGGCGCAGCGGAATCTCGATGTCGACATCGCGCAGGTTGTGCAGGCTTGCATTGTCGATCGCCAGGGTGTCGCCGGTGGCGACCGAGGCGGCGCCGACCGCGCGCCGCGGCTGCAGCGGGTGGACCATCGGGTGCGCCAGCATGCGGCCGGTGCGGGATTCCGGATGGGCCGACAGGTCGGCGATGGTTCCCTGTGCCACCAATTGCCCGCCCCGCTTGCCGGCACCGGGTCCGATGTCGATCAGGTGGTCGGCGCGCCGGATGGTGTCCTCGTCATGCTCGACCACGACCAGGGTATTGCCGTTGTCGCTGAGCGTCTTGAGCGAACGCAGCAGCACCTGGTTGTCGCGCGGATGCAGGCCGATCGTCGGCTCGTCGAGCACATAGCAGACCCCCTGCAGGTTGCTGCCGAGCTGGGCCGCGAGCCGGATGCGCTGCGCCTCGCCGCCGCTGAGCGTCGGTGCCGCGCGATCGAGCGTCAGGTAGCCGAGCCCGACCTGCTCGAGAAACTCGAGCCGCGACCGGATCTCGCTCACCACATCGCGCGCGATCTCGGCCTCGCGTCCGGCGAGCTCGAGCGCCGCCACCCACTGGCGCGCCTCGCTGACAGACCATTGCGCGACCCAGGCGATCGAATGACCGCCGAAGGTGACCGCGCGCGAGACCGGGTTCAGCCGGGTGCCGGCGCAGTCGGGACACGGCTCGTCGGCGACACCCTCGACTTCCGGCTCTTCCGATGCAAAGCGCTGCTCGCGGCCCTTGTCGGCGGGATCGCGCACCGAGTCGTCGTAGGCCTTGCGCTGGTCGCGATCGAGCGCCAGTCCGGTGCCGACGCAGGTGCCGCACCAGCCGTGCTTGCTGTTGTAGCTGAACATGCGCGGATCGAGTTCGGGATAGCTGGTCCCGCAGGCCGGGCAGGCGCGCTTGATCGAGAACACCTTGATGCTGCCGATACCGAGCGCCGGGCGTCCGTCGGCCATCGCCGCGTGCAATCCGTCGAGCGGCGCCAGCAGGTGCATCACCCCCTTGCCGAGCACCAGCGCACGTCCCAGCAGGTCGCGCAGTTCGGCTTCATTGGCCGGGTCGACGATCAGGTCGCCGACCGGCAGCTCGAGCGTGTGCTCCCTGAAGCGGTCCAGGCGCGGCCAGCGATCGACGGCGACGAACTCGCCGTCGACCCGCAGGTGGCTGTGGCCGCGTCCCTTGGCCCACTTGGCCAGGTCGGCGTACAGGCCCTTGCGATTGACCACCAGCGGCGCGAGCAGCCCGACATGGCGACCCCGGTGCTCGCGCAGGATCTGCGCGGCGATGCTGTCCGGCGACTGCGGGCGCACCTCGGCCCCGTCCTTCGGGCAGTGCTGCAGGCCGAGCTTCACATAGAGCAGGCGCAGGAAGTGCCACACCTCGGTCGTGGTGGCCACCGTGCTCTTGCGGCCGCCGCGCGACAGCCGCTGCTCGATCGCCACCGTCGGCGGGATGCCGTAGACCGCGTCGACCTCGGGCCGGCCGGCCGGCTGCACGATGCTGCGCGCATAGGCATTCAGGCTTTCGAGGTAGCGGCGCTGGCCTTCGTTGAACAGGATGTCGAAAGCGAGCGTGCTCTTGCCGGACCCGGAGACACCGGTGACGACGCTGAACTTGCCGCGCGGGATGTCGACGTTGAGCGACTTGAGGTTGTGCTCGCGCGCATTGACGATGCGGATCACGTCGGCGGACTCGCTCCGCTGCGATCGCACGGGTGGGGTCGGCAAGGTCAGGACGATCTGCCGTCCATCTTCCCGCATCGGATCCGGCGCGTCGCGCTCGGCCGCCCGCAGCGGGGCGAAGCCCATCGCCACGTCGTACTCGCGCAGCGCGCGTGCGGTGTGCGAGGTCGGATGGCGCTTGACCTCCTCCGGCGGGCCGACGCAGACCACGCTTCCGCCCCCGGCGCCGCCTTCGGGGCCGAGGTCGATCAGCCAGTCACTGGCGCGGATCACGTCCAGGTTGTGCTCGATCACGACGATCGAGCTGCCGCCTTCGAGCAATTTGCGGAAAGCGCGCATCAGCTTGGCGATGTCGTCGAAATGCAGGCCGGTGGTCGGCTCGTCGAACAGGAACAGCCGGCCCTTCTTCGCCAGCGCCTGGCGGCTCGCGGTCCGGCCCTGCGCCGCTTCGGCCAGGAAGCCGGCCAGCTTGAGCCGCTGCGCCTCGCCGCCGCTCAGGGTCGGCACCGGCTGGCCGAGCCGCACATATTCCAGACCGACATCGACGATCGGCTGCAGCGTGCGGATCACCTCGCGATCCTGCGCGAACAGCGCCACCGCCTCGCTGACGGTCAGTTCGAGCACGTCGGCCACGCTCAGCTCGCGGTTCAGGTCGGCCGGCAGGCGACGCTCGATCTTCACCTCCAGCAGTTCGGGCCGGAAGCGCCGCCCGTCGCAGTCCGGGCAGCGCAGGTAGACGTCGCTCAGGAACTGCATCTCCACATGCTCGAAGCCCGATCCGCCGCAGGTCGGGCAACGCCCGTCACCGGCGTTGAAGCTGAACATGCCGGCACCGTAGCCACGCTCGCGGGCCAGTGGCGCCTCGGCGAACAGCTTGCGGATCTCGTCGAAGGCGCCGACATAGCTGGCCGGGTTGGAGCGCGCGGTCTTGCCGATCGGCGACTGGTCGACGAAGACCGCATCCGACAGCCGCTCCGCACCGTGCAGCGCCGCGTGCAGCCCGGGCGCCTCGGTCGGCTTGCCGAAATGGCGCGCCAGTGCCGGGTACAGCACATCCTGCATCAGCGTGCTCTTGCCGGAACCGGAGACGCCGGTGACGGTGACCAGGTGGTGCAACGGGATCTCGACCGTGATGTGGCGCAGGTTGTGCTCGGCCGCCCCCTCGACGATCAGCTTCGGCGTCGACGCGCCGACCAGCCGCTTGATCCCGCCGAGGCCGACCTGCTTGCGCGCACCGAGGTAGGCACCGGTCAGCGTATCGGCGTGGCGGATCTGCTCCGGCGTGCCGTCGAAGACGATCTGTCCGCCGCGTTCGCCCGGGCCGGGTCCCATGTCGATCAGCCGGTCCGCGGCCAGCATCACCGCCGGATCGTGCTCGACCACGACCAGCGTATTGCCGGCGTCGCGCAGGCGGTGGATCGCCTCGACGATGCGGTTCATGTCACGCGGGTGCAGCCCGATGCTCGGTTCGTCGAGCACGAACATGGCATTGACGAGCGAGGTGCCGAGCGCGGTCGTCAGGTTGATCCGCTGGACCTCGCCGCCGCTCAGCGTGCGGCTCTGGCGATCGAGCGTCAGGTAGCCGAGCCCAACGTCGCAGAGGTAGCGCAGCCGGGTCCGGATCTCGGTCAGCAGCAGCGACAGGGCGGCATTGATCCCGTCGCCGGCGGCGGACTCGCCTTCCGCCGCCGGTGTCGATCCGGCGGCAGCGGGGGCATACAGGCGATCGAAGAACGAGCGCAGGGCCTGGATCGGCAGCAGCATCAGGTCGTGCAGGCTGAGGCCGGGCAGCGCCTCGAGCTGCTCGCGCGTCCAGCCGACACCGGCCGGCATCTGGCGCTGCGCCGGCATCACCACCGCATCGGCATCGGCCCGGCTGCCCAGGCGCCACAGCAACGCCTCGGTCCGCAGGCGCGCGCCGTTGCACGCCGGGCAGGTGGTGTAGCTGCGGTACTTCGACAGCAGCACCCGGATGTGCATCTTGTACGCCTTCGATTCCAGGTACTCGAAGAAGCGCTTGATGCCGTACCACTGCTTGTTCCAGTTGCCGGCCCAGTGAGGCGAACCGTCGATCACCCAGGCCTGCTGGGCCGGCGTGAGCTGCTGCCACGGCGTGTCGCGCGGAATGCCGGCGTCACCGGCATATTTCATCAGGTCGTCCTGGCTTTCCTTCCAGGCCGGCGTCTGGATCGTCTTGATCGCGCCACCGCGCAGCGTCTTGCGTGGATCCGGAACCACCAGCCCGTAGTCGACGCCGATCACGCGGCCGAATCCGCGGCAGGCGTCGCAGGCGCCCATCGCCGAATTGAAGCTGAACAGCGCCGGCTGAGGGTCGGCGTAGCGCAGGTCGCTGTCGGGGCAGTGCAGGCCGGTCGAAAAGCGCCACAGCCGGGTCGCATCGCCCTCGCCGACATAGACATTGAGCCGACCGCCGCCGCGCTTGAGTGCCGTCTCGATCGCCTCGATCGCGCGGATCTTCTCGGTGCGCTGAAGGCGGAAGCGGTCGGCCACGACATCGAGCACCTTGCGCGGACCGGTCGGCGACGCCACTTCGCGCTCGGCCTGGACCCGCGTGTAGCCGCTGGCCGCCAGCCACTGCTCGACCTCGGCCGGACTGACGCTGGCCGGCAGTTCGACCGGGAAGGTCAGCACCAGCCGCGGATCATCGGCAGCACTGCGGCGCAGCAGTTCGGCATGGATCGTCTCCGGCGTATCGTGGCGCACCGGCAGCGCGGTCTGGCGGTCGAACAGGTCACCCGCCCGCGCGAACAACAGCTTCAGGTGATCGTTCAGCTCGGTCATCGTGCCGACCGTGCTGCGGCTGGTGCGGACCGGATTCGTCTGGTCGATCGCGATCGCCGGCGGCACCCCGTCGACCCGATCGACTGCGGGTCGATCCATCCGGTCCAGAAACTGCCGCGCGTAGGCGCTGAAGGTCTCGACATAGCGCCGCTGGCCCTCGGCATACAAGGTATCGAACACCAGGCTCGACTTGCCGGACCCGCTCGGCCCGGTGACCACCGTCATCTCGCCGGTCCGGATGTCGAGGTCGAGGTTTTTCAGGTTGTGCTGACGGGCACCGCGGATGCGGATCAGGCCGGAACTCATGTGGGCGGTCGGTCGTCGAAGGGGGGCTGGCGATTCTCGAGGATTCACCGATCCGGTGATCCGGCAGGGCCATGCGGCATCCTTCTTGTGTCTTTTTGTAACAGTTTCCCCCCCTACGACGGGGGGACGCAAGCCGCCGCGTCTCAGCGACCATGCGCGAACACCACCTTCTGTCCGGCGGCCAGTCAGAAAGCGGATCGTTCGACGGATCCCAACCCCCTTCCGCATGGCCGACAACCCACCCGCGAACCGATCCGCTTCCGCGTCATCCGACCCGCCCCGGCCTGGGGCTGCGACGGACAGACTCGACGACCGCGCCGCGCATGCCGATCTCGCCGAACTGCGACGCGCCTTCCGGCTCGTCGTCGGCAGCGACGCCGCGTTCTGGGAACACGACCTCGGCGTCGACGAGCACTGGTTCTCGCCAGCGCTGATCGATCTGCTGGGAGCCGGGCCGGCGTCCGCGTGCAAAGGCCTGCGCCAATGGGTGCACGACGACGACCGGGACGGTTTCGATCGCCGGCTGCGACAGGCGGTGGCCGAACTCGCCGCCTTCACCGTCGACCTGCGCTACCAGCACCGCGACGGCAGCGTCCGCTGGGCACGGGTTCATGGCCGCGCCTGGGCCGGGTCGGACGGCCGAGCCCGGCGCCTGATCGGCACCTTCAGCGATGTCGACGCCGAGAAGCAGGCCCAGCTCGGGCTGGAACACCTGGCCGAGCGCTTCACCCGGGCGATGAGCGCCTCGCTCGAGGTCCAGTTCGAACGCTCGCTGACCGATGGCCGCTTCTACATCAGCCCGCAGATCAACACCCTGCTCGGCCACGCTCCCGATGGCCTGCCACCGACGCGCGAGCAATTCATGGAATGGGTCCATCCGGACGACCTGGCGCGCCTGCACGAGTCGACCGCCCGGGCCGAAGTCTCACCCGGACCCTGGCGCTGCGACTACCGGCTGCGGCTGGCCGACGGCAGCTACCGCTGGTTCCAGGGACGCGGCAGGACCGAGCTGCTCGGCGACGGCCGGGCGCGACTGACCGGCCTGATCGGCGACATCCACGAGCAGCGACTTGCCAGCGAGGAGCTGATGCAGCACCGCGCGCAGCTGCAGCAGGTGGTCGACGAGCGCACCGCCAGCCTCGAGCAGGCGCTTGCCGAAGCCCAGCGCCAGCAGGAAGCCGCCGAGCGCGCCAACGCCGCCAAGTCGACCTTCCTGGCGCACATGAGCCACGAGATCCGCACGCCGCTGAACGGGCTGCTCGGGCTCAACGAACTGGCGCTGCGCGAGGCGCGCAGCAGCCAGCAGCGGCGCTACCTGAAGCTCGCGCTGCAGTCGGGCGCCGGGCTGCTCGACATGCTCAACGGCGTGCTCGATTTCTCGCGCCTGAATGCCGGCGGAGCGCCGCCCCGGCTGGAATCCTTCGACCTGGCCGAATCGCTGGCGACCAGCCTGCGCCGCGTCATGCCGCAGGCGCGCGTCAAGGGGCTGGGCATGATGTACGACTATGTCGGTCCGGTGACGCGGGTCGTCGGTGACGAGCAGCGTCTGCAGCAGATCACCGCCAACCTGCTGACGAATGCCGTCAAGTACACCGAGCGGGGCCACGTCGCACTGCGCGCCGAGGTGCTGCCGCGTGGCGCCGGGCGTTGCGAGGCAACGGTCGAACTGATCGACACCGGTCCCGGCATGACGGCCGAGATCGCGGCCCGGGTCTTCGAACCCTTCGTGCAGGGTGACGAGAGCCTGGCACGACGCCATGGCGGCACCGGTCTGGGCCTGTCGATCGCACGCGGGCTGACCGAGTCGATCGGCGGCTCGCTCGAGCTCGTCACCGCGCCCGGCAACGGAACCCGCTTCACGCTCAGACTGCCGCTGCAGATGCAGGCCGGAGAACAGCCGATGAGCCGGCAACCCGAGCCGGGCGTGGCCTGGCTCGTCTATACCCTTCCGGTGCCCGGGGAATGGCTGGCGCAGCGGCTGCAGCGGCTGGGCTGGACCGGCCGTGTCGTTGCGGGCATCCCGGCGCTGCTGGCGCGCGCCGCCCGGCTTGCCGAAACCGGCGAACCGGCCCCCGACCTGATCGTGCTGGCCGAGGCGGCGCTCGATTCAGCGCTGGCGCTCGACACCCTGCGCGCGCAGCTGCCGGACACCCCGATCGTGCTGCTGGTGCGGCCCGACTGGAACCAGCCGCCGCTGGAGGCCGCGGCGCGCGCCAACGACATGCCACTGGTCTTCATGCCGCTGACACCCGGCGCGCTGCTGGACCTGACCGTCCTGCAGGGACGCTCGGCAAAACCGTCCGACTCCGGTTTCATCGACCTCGACGAGGGCGAACCGCGACGCTTCGACATCCTGATTGCCGAGGACAACCCGGTCAATCAGCTGATCATCGCGGAGATGGTGGCCACACTCGGCTTCGGCGCGCGCCTGGCCTGCGACGGTGCGGAGGCGATCGACGCCTGCCGCGAGCACGCGCCCGATCTGCTGCTGATGGACCTGCAGATGCCGCTCGTCGATGGCATCGAGGCGACCCGGCAGCTGCTCGAGCTGCAGCGGCTCGGCACGCTGTCTCGCTTTCCGATCGTCGCCCTCACCGCCCATGCCACGCCGCAGGACCGGGAGCGCTGCTTCGGCGCCGGGATGAAGGGCTACCTGACCAAGCCGATCAACCTCTCGCAGTTGCGCAGCGAGCTGCGCCGCTGGGTCGATTTCTGACGCCGGCCGGAACCGTCCTACGTCGCATCCGGAAGACGGACGACGGGTTCTGCACCGTCAGACCGGCAGTGCCGGGGGAAGCGACGGGCGACGATAGCGCATCGGTCTAGCCGCCGTCCTGAAAGATGCCCATGAGCCGCCGACGCACCCACCATCCGCTTCCGCAACGCCGTCCGCGCCGGGGGACCGCAATCGTCTTCGCCGCGGCGCTCACTGCAGCGTGGGTGCTGGCGGCCTGCGGACCGTCGCATGGCAGTGACCTCGACCTCGTGACTGGCCTGGCCGGGCCGCCGATCCTGCTGGCCTCTGCGGATGCCGTTCCCACCGGCATGGTCCGGGTGGCGGCCGAGCGCGAACCGCGCCAGCGCGCGCAGTACGGCGAGATCATCTCGATCGAGCCGATCATCGACAGTGCGGCACCGAGCGGCACCGGCGCGGTGGTGGGCGGGGTGATCGGTGCGGTGTTGGGCAACCAGGTCGGCGATGGCAGCGGACGGGCCGTCGCGACCGCGCTCGGCGGGGTCGGGGGTGCGGTTGCCGGCAACAAGGTCGAGCGATCGCGTGCCGACCCCATCGTCGGTTACCGCATCCACGTGCGCCTGGACAGCGGCGGCAGCCGCAGCTTCGAACGCAGCAGCCTGGAAGGGCTCGACGTCGGCGAGCGGGTGCGGGTCGACGGCAGCCGCCTGCGTCCCGCCTGAGCCGGCGCGCCCGCCTGCGGCGCCGCTCCGAACGGGGCACTTCGATGCCGCGGCCGTGTAACCTCGGCCGATGACGCGCATCCACCGACCCTGGCCGAACCTCGTCCTGCGCTCGATCCAGGCGTGGCTGCTCGGCTGGTGGCAGGTGTTCGAATTCGGCGCCAAGGTGCTGGTACTGGCTGCCAGCCCGAGCAGCTACCGGGCCAGCCAGCGTCGTCTGATGCTGCACGGCATCTACCGCGCGACGCGGCCGATGCTGCCAGGCTTCACCCTGCTGACCGCAATCTTCGGGCTGGTCGTGATCCGGATCGTGCTCACCGCGGCTTTCAGCTACGGGCTGACCCGTTTCGCACTGGCGGTGCTGGTGCGCACGCTGGTGATCGAACTGATCCCGCTGTCGGCCGCGCTCTATGTGGCAGTGCGCTACAGCCTGTCGCACGGCGAGCTGGTCCGGATGATGCGGGCCGAGGGGCGCTTCAGGGAATTGCTGCGTGCCGGGCGCGATCCGATCCGCGACATCGTGCTGCCGCGCGTCATCGCCGGGCAGTTTGCCGTGGTTGCACTGACCCTGGTCAGCGGCAGCGTGATGCTGGTGCTGACCTACCTCTCGCTGTACGGCTTTGCGGCCTGGGGCTTCGCCGACTTCACCCGGTCGGTGGGTCAGGTGCTCGATCCGGTCACGATGTTGATGCTGGCCTTCAAGACCTTCTTCATGAGCCTGGCCGTGGCCATCATCCCGATGGTGACGACGGCACGCGACATCGCAAGCGGCGGCGGGCGGGCGCATTCCGAACTGGTGCGGCTGGCGCGGCTGCTGTTCGTGATCCTGGCGATCGAGATGGCGGCCCTGATCGGCAGCTACTATTGAAGCCATGGTCGAGCCCGCCAACGCAGCCGGAGATGCACCGCCCGTCGAACACCTGGACCTGAAGGCCCGGTTGATGCTGCTCGGCGTGCTGGTACTGATCGCCGCGGCGATCGGCTATGTGCTGTATGCGCGCGGGTTTTTCGAACGCACGCAGCGGCTGTATCTGATCGGCGACCACGCCGAGGGCGTCGTGGTCGGCATGGACCTGACCTTCGCCGGTTTCCCGATCGGGCGCGTGGCCCGCATCGAGCTGTCCGAGGAAGGCAATGCGCGCATCGTGGTCGACGTTCCGGTCGACGATTCGCGCTGGCTGCGCACGTCGAGTGTCTTCACGATGGAAAGCGGTCTGGTCGGCGCGCCCAGGCTGCGCGCCTACAGCGGCGTGATGAGCGACCCGCCACTGCCCGACGGCGCCGAGCGCAAGCTGCTGGCCGGCGACGCGTTGGCGGAGGTTCAGAAGCTGATGTCGAACGTGCGCAACCTGGTGGCCAACCTGACCGCACTGACCGGCGAGGATTCGGCACTCAGTGCGAGCCTGCTGGCGCTGCGCACCACCACCGACCGGCTGAACGGTCCGCGCGGTGCGCTCGGTGTGCTGCTCGGCGATGAAGCCGAATCGCGCAAGATCCTGTCCACCCTGGACCACGCCAACCAGCTCATGAAACGCATCGACGGGCTGGCCCGCAATGCCGATCGGCTGACCACCCGCCTCGACGGACTGACACGCAAGGCCGATACCGAACTGTTCGGCGGCGATGGCGTGGTGCCCGAGGTGCGCGAGACGGTGCGCCAGATGACCGCGCTGCTGGCCGAGGCGCGCGGCAGCCTGAAGCGGGTCGACGCGGTGCTGGTCGATGCGCAGGCCATCTCCGGACAGGCGCGCGCCGCCACTGTCGACCTGGGTGCGCTGCGGGCCGAGGTCGAATCGAGCCTGCGCAAGGTCGAGCAGCTCGTCAACGAAGTCAATCGCAAATGGCCATTTGCACGCCAGCCCGAGATCCGGCTGCCGTGAGCGGCGCTCGCGGCCGTCGGATCGCCGTCGCCGCCGCGGCATTGCTGGCCGTTGGCTGCTCGAGCGGACCCCGGGCACCCGACTGGCAGTCGGATGCAGCCGGGTCGCTGGACCGTGCCACGTCCGCCTGGCTGAGCGGCGACAGCCGCACCGAAGCGATGGAATTCGCCCGGGCGCGCGCGCAGCTCGCCCGCACCGGGCGGCCGGCGGTGGTGGCGCAGGCCGAGCTGCTGCGCTGTGCGACCCGGATCGCGGCACTTGCCTACGATGGCTGCCCCGGCTTCGACGCGCTCGCGGCCGATGCCAGGCCCGAACAGCTTGCCTATGCGCGCTACCTGGACGGCGTCGCCGATGCGGCCGACCTCGCCCTGCTGCCGGCTTCGCAGCGCGCGCTGGCCGCCAGCGGCGCCAGCCCATCGGCCATCGCGGCCGCCGACGATCCGCTGTCGGCACTGGTCGCTGCAGGCGTTGCCCTGCGACGCGGCGCGGCCGGGCGTGCCTCGGTCGAGGCGGTGATCGAGCGGGCATCGCACCAGGGCTGGCGGCGGCCGCTGCTCGCCTGGCTGCTGGTGCTGCAGCGCGCTTCCGAACCCGACCCGGCGCAGGCGCTGCGCATCCAGCGTCGGATCGACTTGCTGACGCCGCCCCCGGACGATTCGCGCTGAGCCGGCCGGCGGCCGGTGCGGGCAGCCAACGGTCGGTCGCTCGGCAATCGGGTGGAACCTGTCGGCCATTCGCCGGTCAGTCTGCGTCGGGCGTGCGCGCCGCCGCCCGCCGACCCCTACCTGCAGGAGAACCAACCGATGCCATTTCAGACCGCCGATGTCCGCACCCTTGCCCGCCTTGCACCGCTGCCGCTGCTGGCGGCGTTCGCTTTCGGGGCCCAGGCCCAGACCGAATTCGACGGTCGCTGGCACGGCGGGATCAGCATCGGGGGGTCGTCGGCATCGGGCAATACCGACGCCACGACCGTGACGCTGAATGCCGACGCGACCAAGGCGACCGACCAGGACAAGATCTCGCTCTACTCGATCGCCAACTACGCGGACAACGAAACCGCACGCGGCGTCAAGACGCGCACCGCCGAGCTGTTCCGCCTCGGCGGACGCTACGACTACAACCTCAACCCGCGGGTCTTCCTGTTCACCGGCGGCGAGGCCGAGACCAACGATCCGGGCGGCATCGACATGCGCTACAACTTCAACGCCGGCGCCGGCTACCACGTGATCCGCAATCCCGACACCACCTTCGATGTCTTCGGTGGCGCCGGTTATGCCAGCACCGACTTCACCGATGGCCGCACACGCAACGGCGCCGAGTTGCTGTTCGGCGAGGAGTCGACCCACAAGGTCGGCGATTCGAGCAGCTTCAAGCAGCGCCTGGTCTACTACCCCGGCACTTCGGAGCTGGGCAATCGCGCGACCTTCGATGCCAGCCTGGCGACCACGATCACCGGCGCCTGGACGCTGAACACCGGCGTCAACGTGCGTTACGCCAGCAAGGTCGCGACCGGCTTGAAGAACACCGACACCCTCCTGACGGTGGGCTTCGGCTACAAGTTCTGAACCGCCTGACGGCGCGGGCCGGCGCGTCCGCTCATTCGATCCGGATCTTCTCGTAGGCCGGCTCGCCGGGCGGGAAGCGCAGCCCGAGCGAGCGCAGCTTGTGCACCAGGACGGTTGCGATCATCAGGTTGCGGTGCGTCTTGGAATCGGCCGGAACGATGGTCCACGGTGCCCAGGCGGTGCCGGTGGCAGCGATCGCATCGCTGTAGGCCTGCTGATAGTCGTCCCAGTGCTGGCGCGCCTCGAGGTCGCCGAGCTCGAACTTCCAGTGCTTGGCCGGATCGTCCAGCCGCGCCTGCAGCCGCTCGCGCTGCTCCTCCTTCGAGATGTGGAGCAGGAACTTGCAGACCACGGTGCCGGTCTCGGTCAGCATGCGCTCGAAGTCGTTGATGTGCCCATAGCGCTGCAGCGTCTGCTGGGCGTCGATCTGGCCCAGCACCCGCGGCACCAGCACATCCTCGTAGTGGCTGCGGTTGAAGACCATCACCTCGCCGTCACCTGGGACCTGCCGATGGATGCGCCACAGGTAGTCGTGGCTGCGCTCGGCTCCGGCCGGCGCCTTCCAGCCGACGGTGTGCACGCCAAGCGGGCTGGTCTGGCCGAAGACGCCGCGCACCGTGCCGTCCTTGCCGCTGGTATCGGTCCCCTGCAGCACGATCAGCAGCTTGTAGCGCCGATCCGCGTAGAACATGTTCTGCAGACGGTCGATCTCGAGCGCCAGCTCGGCGGTCAAGGCCTTGTCGCGCGACTTGTCGCCGGTCGAGAACGGGCGCGCGCCCGGATCGTGGCGCCGCAGGTCGAAGGCCTGGCGCTGACGCGCGCTGGCGGCCGCGTCCGCATGCTGCCAGTTCGGCAGGCCGCGCAGTGCGTCGCGCAGCGTCGGGTCGAGATCATCGTCATCACCGGTCTTGCTGCCATCGCTGCTGCCCATGCGCACTCCTTGGACGGACGTGCCGGCGACGTCCGGGTCGGGTCCAGTGTATCGCTTGCCCCCATCGCCACGGCGACGCGGCCGGGTTACGCTTCGCCTGCGCAGCACCCGCGCGACAACAGCCCGGCGGCGCCGCACCCGCCCGCAAGACGATGACCTTCCTCGCCATCGATGTCGGCAACACCCGCCTCAAATGGGCCCAGTACGCGACCGCGACGCCCGGTGCACGGCTGCTGTCGCACGGCGCGGTCTTTCTCGAGACCATCGACGACCTGGCCGACAACGAGTGGAAGGACCTGCCGATCCCGCACACGATGCTCGGCTGCATCGTTGCCGGCGAGGGCATCAAGCGCCGCGTCGAGGAGCAGCTCGAACTATGGGACCTGGCGCCGCGCTGGGTCGTCTCGTCGCGCCAGGCGGGCGGCATCTTCAACGGCTACGAGCATCCGGCCCGCCTCGGCCCGGACCGCTTCGTCGCCCTGGTCGGTGCACGCCACCGGGTGCTGCAGCATGGCCGGCCGCGGCCGGCGCTGGTGGTGATGGTCGGTACCGCGGTCACGGTCGACGCACTCGACGCCGAAGGCCGTTTTCTCGGCGGGCTGATCCTGCCCGGCTTCGGTGTGATGCAGCGTGCACTCGAGATGAGCACTGCCGGGCTGAAGGTGCCGACCGGCGAGATCGTCGACTTCCCGACCAACACCAGCGATGCGCTGATGAGCGGCGGCTCGAATGCGATGGCCGGTGCGATCGAGCGCATGCACCGCAAGCTGTGCCGGCATTCGGGCGAGGAGCCGGTGCTGCTGATGAGTGGCGGCGCCGCTCCCAAGCTGCTCGCGATCACCGACCTGCGTTTCGAGACGATCGAGAGCCTGATCTTCGACGGCCTGCTGCTGCTGCAGCAGCACAAGGCCGCCCAGGCCTACAGGATGTAGCGCGACAGGTCTTCGTTGCGGGCCAGCTCGCCGAGCTTGGCATCGACCGCCGCCGCGTCGAGCGTGACGGTCTGACCGCTGCGGTTCGGCGCGTCGAAACTGACTTCGTCAAGCAGTCGCTCCATCACCGTCGACAGGCGCCGTGCGCCGATGTTCTCGGTTCGCTCATTGACGTCGTAGGCGATCTGCGACAGGCGGCGGATGCCGTCCGGCGTCAGGTCGAGGGTCACGCCCTCGGTGGCCAGGAGCGCCTGGTACTGACGAACCAGGTTGGCGTGGGTCTGGGTCAGGATGGCCTCGAAATCGTCGACGCTCAGCGATCCGAGTTCGACCCGGATCGGGAAGCGCCCCTGCAGCTCCGGAATCAGGTCGCTCGGCTTGGCAAGGTGGAACGCGCCCGATGCGATGAACAGGATGTGGTCGGTGTTGACGATGCCGTACTTGGTATTGACCGTCGTCCCCTCGACCAGCGGCAGCAGGTCACGCTGCACCCCCTGGCGCGAGACCTCCGCCCCGCTGCCCGATTCCGAACGCGAAGCCACCTTGTCGATCTCGTCGATGAAGACGATGCCGTTCTGCTCGGCATTGGCGATCGCGGCGGCCTTGATCTCGTCCTCGTTGACGAGCTTGGCCGCCTCTTCGTCGACCAGCAGCTTGAGCGCGTCGGCGATCCTGAGCTTGCGCGTCTTGCGCTTGCTGCCGCCGATGTTGGCGAACAGCCCCTTGAGCTGTTCGGCCATCTCCTCCATGCCGGCCGGACCCATGATCTCGAGGCTCGGCTTGGCATCCGCGACGTCGATCTCGACTTCCTTGTCGTCGAGCGCGCCCTCGCGCAGCCGCTTGCGCATCACCTGGCGCGCGGTGCTGCCGGGCACGGTCTGCTGCGCCGCCTCGGAGGCGTCGGCCGCCACCGCGCGCGGCGGCGGCACCAGCACGTCCAGGATGCGGTCCTCGGCCGCGTCCTCGGCCCGGCTGCGCTGGCGCTTCATCGCGACGTCGCGCTGCTGCTTGACCGACATGTCGATCAGGTCGCGGATGATCGAGTCGACATCCTTGCCGACATAGCCGACCTCGGTGAACTTGGTCGCCTCGACCTTGATGAACGGCGCATCGGCGAGCTTGGCCAGACGGCGCGCGATCTCGGTCTTGCCGACCCCGGTCGGGCCGATCATCAGGATGTTCTTCGGCATGATCTCGGCCGCGCAGCGCCGGATCGACCTGCTGGCGGCGCCAGCGGTTGCGCAGCGCGATCGCGACCGAGCGCTTGGCATCGCGCTGACCGACGATGTGGCGGTCGAGCTCGGAGACGATCTCCTGCGGCGTCATGCTGCTCATCGCACCGGCACCGGTCGGCGCAGCGCAGCGCGAGCGTGGCGGCTGATCATTCGAGCACCTCGATGATGTGGTTCTGGTTGGTGTAGATGCAGAGTTCGCCGGCGATCGTCAGCGACTGCTTGACGATTTCGGCCGGACTCAGCTGCGTATGCTCGAGCAGCGCGCGCGCCGCCGCCTGCGCATAGGCGCCGCCCGAGCCGATCGAGATCAGCCCGTGCTCAGGTTCGAGCACGTCGCCATTGCCGGTGATGATCAGCGAAGCCTGGCTGTCTGCGACCGCGAGCATCGCCTCGAGGCGGCGCAGCACGCGGTCGGTGCGCCAGTCCTTGGTCAGCTCGATCGCGGCGCGCACCAGCTGGCCCTGGTGCTTGTCGAGCTTGGCCTCGAAGCGCTCGAACAGCGTGAAGGCATCGGCGGTGGCGCCGGCGAAACCGGCCAGCACCTTGTCGTGGTGCAGCTTGCGCACCTTGCGCGCACTCGACTTGACAACGATGTTGCCGAGCGTGACCTGTCCGTCACCGCCGAGCGCGACCTGGTTGCCGCGCCGGACGCTGACGATCGTCGTACCGTGAAAGGATTCCATCGCGCTCGGGAAGAAGAAAGGGGCAGATTCAGACCGCGCGCACGCTGACACTCGCATGCGCATCGATGCCGATCGCGCTGAAGAAGCGCGCGACCAGCCGGTTGGTATCGACGAAGGCGACCCGGCGCTGCTCACGCGTGTGCGCCAGCACCCAGTTCAGCAGCTCGCCCGAGGCCATGAAGTCGACCCGCAGCAGCTTCTGACACGACAGCTCGATCAGCGCCGAGCGGCCGACCTGTTCGTCGAGGCGCCTGAGCGCAGCGTCGATGTCGCCGACCAGCTGCCCGGTCAGGTCGAGACTGACCACCTGCATGGCGCCGTCCGGCGCCAGTTCGGATTCGACGAAGCGCGTGCTTGCGTCGCCGATCACCGAGATCGCGCCGAGCTGCGTCGACGCACCGACCGGCCCGCTGATGCGCACCCGGCAGGCGCGTCGACTCCCAGGACGGAGGCGAGATTTCATAGGTCACGCAGTAGTCGATCGCGACTTCGTCGAAACGTTCCGGACGGTTCACCATGCGCAGCATCAGCAGTCGCAGCTGCCACAACCGCGCATCGACCGACGGCGTGCCGACCGGCGTCGCGTCGGCCAGGAAGCGCAGCATGATCTCGCCGCCGAACCAGCGCATGTCGATGTTCTGCGGCACCCACTGCGCGAGCAGCTCGAGCAGCGGATCGAGCGCCGTCGGCTCGATCCCCTCGAAGGCGGTCCAGTCGATCACCCACGGCAGCGGGGCATCTGCGGGTGCGGCTGCGCACCTGCTCGACCGCTGCGGCATCGACCCGCGGCGGGCAGGTCCAGCTGACGTGCCCGTCGATCTTCGAGGCGGCCGGGCGATTGGCCGCCGCCGCGTCGGCGACCATCTTCGGCACCGAAAACCAGTGCGGCGCTGACTGCGAGAAGCGCTCGGCGAACTCGGACGCCAGCGCCTCGAACCGGTCCTGCTGACCGGTTGCGCGGTACAGGTCGAAGATCACCATCCAGGTGTCCGGGTGGTCGCGCCGCGACCCGCCGGCGCGGATCAGCGCGACGAGCAGCGTCTCGGCATGCGCGAAATCGCCATTGGCGTAGGAGATCACCGCCTCGTCGAGCTCGGGATCGTGTGCCGATCTCGGTCACCTCGACCGCCGACCCGGTGCTGACCGGGTCCTGACGCGACATCGGCGCCGGCGCTGCACCGCCGCCGCACCGACGCCGGCAAGGCGGCCTCGTCGAGCAGCGAGGCATCGATGATCGTGTCGGCCATGCTGCGCGCAAAGGCGTCGGACTCGGCGAACCCGGCGGCGTCGCGCTGCCGTTCGCGCTGCTGTCTGAGCCAGTTCTCGCGCGGCGTCGGGAGGGTCGCCGGCGCCGTCGGCGCCGTCGCAGCGATGACGTGCGAGGCCATCTGCTGCTCGATCTCGTCGATCCGGGCCTTCATGCCCGGCTCGGCGACAAGCTCGGACTCGTCGGCGCGGGTCTCGGTGTCGGCCATGCCGGACGAACTGCCCAGCACGGCGAGCTGCTCGGGCGTCAGCCCGTCGCGACGCAGCTTGCGCAGCAGGTCGAGTTCGCGCTTGCGGACGAAGTCGTTGCGCCGCTTGCGCTCGATCATCGCCTTCAGTTCGCTGCGTGGCGAACTCGCTGTCGCGCGGATCGGTCGTCGGTCGATCCGGCATCGGCCGGCTCGACGCGCGGATTGACGACGAAGTTGACGACCTTGCGGAAAAAGCCGCGCGTGTCCTTGCCGTCGCTCATGAAGGGCGCTGGTCGCTCCGTCGGCGCTTCAGTCGCCGAACATCTTCTGCTTGAGCTCGCGACGCTGCTGCGCCTCGAGCGAAAGCGTCGCGGTCGGGCGCGCAATCAGGCGTCCGAGACCGATCGGCTCGCCGGTCTCGTCGCAGAAACCGTAATCACCAGCCTCGATGCGCGCCGAGCGACTGCGAGATCTTCTTCAGCAGCTTGCGCTCGCGGTCGCGGGTGCGCAGTTCGAGGGCGTGCTCTTCCTCGATGGTCGCGCGATCGGCCGGATCGGGGACGATCGAGGTGTCCTCGCGCAGGTGCTCGGTGGTCTCGCCGGCATTCGACAGCAGGTCGTCTTTCAGCGCCTGCAGCCGGCTGCGGAAGAAATCGAGCTGCTTGTCGTTCATGTACTCGCTCTCGGGCATGGCGAGCAATTCGTCCTCCGACAGTTCGCGGCCGGCCTTGCCCTTCCAGGCATTGGCCAGTGCCGGGTCGACCTTCTGCGGACTGCGCGTGATGTCGATCAGCATCTGGTTCATCTGGCGCGTCGGCGGACGCGGCGGCGCGAACCGGTCGGCGAAGCGCGAGGTCGCCTGCGGCATCGGCGCAGCGGCCGGTTCGACAGCGGCCGACGAGCGGCCCTTGCCGCTCGAACGCGTCTTCGGCGCCGGAGCGGCATCGATCTCGGACTTGTCCCGGGACGTCGCGGCAGCGCCGGGCGCGCCGCCATCCGGCTTCGGGTCAGGCGCTGATTTGGACATGGTCTTGTTCACGAGATCCTCCTCATTCCAACCACCGCGTCGCTGTCGGTTCGGCAGCACCGGCGAACGGCGCCGACCGCCGGGGGGCGGTTCGAAGCGCCGCGGATTGTAGCCACCTTGTGGCCATGCCGTTCGCCGAGTTGCCGGCAACCGGGCATGACACCCAAAGCGTTGCTGTCAGACCACGCACTGCTCCAGCCCCTGCACGAAGATGTCCGACGGCAGATCGATGCCGATGAACACCATCTTGCTGGTCTTCTTCTCGCCCGGCGCCCACTTCGGCCCGAGGTCGCTGCCCATCAGCTGGTGCACGCCCTGGAAGATCACCTTGCGGTCGCTGCCCTTCAGGTGCAGCACCCCCTTGTAGCGCAACATCTTCGGTCCGTAAACCTGCACGATCGCGCCGAGGAAATCCTCGAGCTTGGCCGGGTTCAGCGCCTTGTCCGAGCGGAACACGAACGACTTGACGTCATCGTCGTGTGCATGGTGGTGCGGGTGGTCGCACGCCTCGCCAGGCGCATGGTCGTGGTCGTGGCCGTGATCGTGATCGTGATCGTGGTCGTGGTCGTGCGCATCGGCCTTCAGGAACTCGGGGTCGATGTCGAGCTTGGCATTGAGGTTGAACCCGCGCAGGTCGAACACCTCCGACAGCGGCACCTCGCCGAAATTGACCTTGCGCACCGGCGCGCGCGGATTCATGTGCTTGACGCGGTGGATCAGCGACTCGACGGCCTGCGGCGTCGACCAGGTCGGTCTTGCTGACGAAGATCTGGTCGGCGAAGCCGATCTGGCGCCGCGCCTCCTGCCGGTCGTCGAGCTGCTGGTCGCCGTGCTTGGCGTCGACCAGCGTCAGGATCGAGTCGAGCAGGTACGATTCGGCGATCTCGTCGTCCATGAAGAAGGTCTGCGCGACCGGCCCGGGGTCGGCCAGGCCGGTGGTCTCGATCACGACCCGGTCGAAATCGAGTTCGCCCTTGCGCTTCTTCTCGGCCAGGTCGGCCAGCGTGGTGCGCAGGTCCTCGCGGATCGAGCAGCAGACGCAGCCGTTGTTGAGCTGGATGATCTGCTCGCCGCTGTCGCGCACCAGGATCTCGTTGTCGATGTTCTCGTCGCCGAACTCGTTCTCGATCACCGCGATCTTCTGGCCGTGCGCCTCGGTCAGGACGCGCTTGAGCAGGGTGGTCTTGCCGCTGCCGAGAAAACCGGTCAGGATGGTGGCAGGAATCAATGCCATGGGAATACCCTTCGTGGAGCGTGGATTGGGCTGCTCCGTTGCAGCCAACCCGCCAAACTAGCACATCTGTCAAGCCGCGTCGGCTGACCGGCATCGGTTAACCTTGACGGTGGTTCTACTTTCGCCCTGTGCGATGCCCGACCCTCACCCTGGCGATCTTCCACCGGCCGCGCCGAAAAGCAGCGTGCCGGTTCCTCCGATACGCGCAACCTGTTCCAGCGCCTGATCGAATTCATGTCGCCCGGCCCCGACTCGCGCGACGAGTTGATGGAGACGCTGGCCGACGCCGAAAACCGCGAGCTGATCGCGCCCGAGTCGCGGATGATGCTCGAGGGCGTGCTGCGCATGGCCGACATGACCGCCGGCGACGTGATGGTGGCGACGCCGCACATGGACATGCTCGAGATCAGCGCCGACTACGACGCGCTGCTCTACACCGTGATCGACACCGCGCACTCGCGGTTTCCGGTCTACGAGGGCCAGCGCGACAACATCATCGGCATCCTGATGGCCAAGGACCTGCTGAAGCTGCAGCGCTCGCCCGAGCTGAACCTGCGCACGCTGCTGCGGCCGGCGGTCTTCATTCCTGAATCGAAGGGACTGAACGAGCTGCTGCGCGACTTCCGCGCCAATCGCAACCACCTCGCGATCGTGATCGACGAATTCGGCAGCACCGCCGGGCTGATCACGATCGAGGACGTGCTGGAGGAGATCGTCGGCGAGATCGAGGACGAGTTCGACGACAAGGACGGCGAGTCGGACATCTACACCCTGGCCGACGGCAGCCAGCGCGTGGCCGGCGATGCCGACATCTCGGCCGTCAACGAGGCCTTCGGAATGGCCTTTTCGACCGACGATTTCGAGACCATCGGCGGCCTGGTGGCGCACGAATTCGGCCGTGTGCCGCGCCGCGGCGAGACGGTCTCGCTCGGCGGGCTGCTGTTCAACGTGATGCTCACCCGCGGCGGCGCGGTGCGCTGGTTCCGGGTCACCCGCACGCCCGAGGCCGGCATCGGCAGCGACGGCGCCTGATGCGCCCGGCGCGGCGCCATCGGCGCTGCGCGCATGGCAGCAGGTGCTCGGTGCGGCGCTGCTCGGCGCCGGCCATACCTGGGCCTATGTCGACACCGCGCGCTGGTGGCTGCAGCCGGCGGCGCTGGCGCTGCTGCTGTGGCTGCTGCGCGCGCGCGACGCCACGCCGCGCCGCGGCTGCTCGGCCTGGCATTCGGCACCGCCTGGCTGTGCGCCGGCACCTGGTGGCTGTTCATCAGCATGCACCGCTACGGCGGGCTGCCGGCCTGGATGGCGGCGCTGGCGGTGGTCGCGCTGAGCGTGTTCCTGTCGCTGTACCTGGCGGCCGCGTGTGCCGCCTGGGCGCGCTGGCGCAGCGGGCGCCCGGCGGCCGATGCACGTGCTGTTCGCCGCGCTGTGGCTGCTGGCCGAACTGGCGCGCGGCGTCATCTTCACCGGCTTCCCGTGGGTGGCATCGGGTTATGCCCACGTCGACAGCCCGCTGGCACGACTCGCCCCGTTCGTCGGCGTCTACGGCATCGGCGCGATCGCGGCGCTGCTCACCGCCTGGGCCACGCTGGCCGCGCTGGGTGGCACCGGCCGCGCGCGCTGGCGTCCGGCGCTGGGCGCCGCCGCGCTGCTGCTGGCGCTGGCGCTGCTTGCGCCGGCCGGCTTCAGCCGACCGGCCGGCACGCTCGAGGTCGTGCTGCTGCAAGGCAACGTGCCGCAGGACGAGAAGTTCGTCCCCGAGCGCATCAGCGCCGCGATCGACTGGCATGTGCGCGAACTGCTGGCAGCGCGCGATGCCGCGGCCGACCTGGTGGTCGCGCCCGAGACCGCCCTGGTGCTGCTGCCCGCCGAGATGCCGCCAGGCTTCTGGGACGGGCTGCGGCAGGCCTTCTCGGCCGGCCGCACCCATGCGCTGTTCGGCGTGCCGATGGGCGACGCCGCCGACGGTTACACCAATTCGGCCGTCGGCCTGGGGCCGGGACCGGCCGACGCGGCGATCTACCGCTACGACAAGCACCACCTGGTGCCGTTCGGCGAATTCATCCCGCCAGGCTTTCGCTGGTTCACCAACCTGATGAACATCCCGCTCGGCGATTTCGACCGCGGCCCGCTGGTCGCGCCGTCGATGCGCGTTGCCGGCCAGCGCGTCGCGCCCAACATCTGCTACGAGGACCTGTTCGGCGAGGAGCTGGCGGCACGTTTCACCGACCCGGCGCAGGCGCCGACGATCCTCGCCAACCTGAGCAACATCGCCTGGTTCGGCGACACGATCGCGATCGACCAGCACCTGCAGATCTCGCGCATGCGCGCGCTCGAGCTGCAGCGACCCGATGCTGCGCGCAACCAACACCGGCGCGACGGTCGCGATCGACCACAACGGGCGGCTGCTGCGCGCCGCGCCGGCCCAGCGCCGGGTCGTGCTGAAGGCGCAGGTGCAGGGACGCGACGGCACGACACCGTTTGCCTGGTGGGCCGGACGGGCCGGCCTGTGGCCGCTCGGCCTGGCCGGGGTGGCGGTGCTGCTGCACGCAATGCGACGCGCGCGACGGACGCCCGCGTCGGCTGGCGTGGTGCCCGCCTGACGCCGCCGCGCCACTAGAATCGCCGGTCCGGCCACCGCGCCGTGCCCGCGTGCCAGGCGCCCGACCGCGGTGGTTCTCCGACCTCGATCCGACATCCTCCTTCGATCATGCTGAGCTTCCAGCAAATCATCCTGCGCCTGCAAGACTACTGGGCCCGGCAGGGCTGCGCCCTGCTGCAGCCCTACGACATGGAGGTCGGTGCCGGCACCAGCCACACCGCGACCTTCCTGCGCGCGATCGGCCCCGAGCCGTGGAAGGCCGCCTACGTGCAGCCGAGCCGGCGCCCGAAGGACGGCCGCTACGGCGAGAATCCGAACCGCCTGCAGCACTACTACCAGTACCAGGTGGTGCTCAAGCCGGCGCCGGCCGACATCCTCGACCTCTACCTCGGCTCGCTCGAGGCGCTCGGCTTCGACCTGCGCAGCAACGACGTTCGGTTCGTCGAGGACGACTGGGAGAACCCGACGCTCGGCTGCTGGGGGCTCGGCTGGGAGGTCTGGCTGAACGGCATGGAGGTGACCCAGTTCACCTATTTCCAGCAGGTCGGCGGCATCGACTGCAAGCCGATCACCGGCGAGATCACCTACGGCCTGGAACGGCTGGCGATGTACCTGCAAGGCGTCGACAACGTCTACAAGCTGCAGTGGACCGACGGCCTCACCTACGGCGACGTCTACAAGCAGAACGAGGTCGAGCAGTCGACCTACAACTTCGAGCACAGCGACGTCGACTTCCTGCTCGACCGCCTTCGCCGCCCACGAGCGCCAGTCGACCCACCTGATGGCGCAGCACCTCGCGCTGCCGGCCTACGAGCAGCTGCTCAAGGCCGGCCACAGCTTCAACCTGCTCGACGCGCGCGGGGCGATCAGCGTCACCGAACGCGCCGGCTACATCGGGCGCATCCGCAACCTCGCACGCGCGGTGGCGCAGAGCTACCTCGACAGTCGGGCCCGGCTCGGCTTCCCGATGGCGCCGCAGGCCTGGGCGGACGAGGTCGTCGCGCGCATCGCTGCACAGAAAAAGGCTGCCTGAGGCCTGCCATGACGACGAAGAACCTGCTGGTCGAACTGTTCATCGAGGAACTGCCGCCGAAGGCGCTGAAGATGCTCGGCGAAGCCTTCGCGCGCCTGCTCACGCACAGGGCTGGCCACACACGGGCTGACCACCGAGCGCAGTGCGGTGACGCCCTACGCGTCGCCGCGCCGGCTGGCCGTGCACTGCAGCGCGGTGCGCCTGCAGGCCGACGACCGGGCGGTGGCGCACAAGCTGATGCCGGTCTCGGTCGGGCTCGACGCCGAGGGTGCGCCGACGCCAGCCTTGCGCAAGCGGCTGGCGGCGCTCGGCCTGGACGAGTCGGCGCTCGCGACGCTGCGCCGCGAGGGCAGCGGCAAGGCCGAGGCGCTCTACCTGACGCGGTGGTGCGCGGCGCCATGCTCGCCGACGGTCTGCAGCGCGCACTCGACGAGGCGATCGCGCGGCTGCCGGTGCCCAAGCTGATGCAGTACCAGCTGGCCGACGGCTGGACCAGCGTCGGCTTCGTGCGCCCGGTGCACGGCCTGGTCGCGCTGCACGGCGCCGAGGTGGTGCCGGTCGGCGTGCTGGGCCTGACGGCCGGCCGCCAGACGCACGGCCATCGCTTCGAGGCGGCGATGGATCCGGTCGTGCTGCAGCACGCCGACCACTATGCCGAGCAGCTTGCCGAACAGGGCGCGGTGATGGCCGAATTCGAGCACCGGCGCAGCGAGATCGTGCGCCAGCTGCGTGCCGCGGCGGCGCCGCTCGGGCTGACGCCGATCGACGACCCGGCGCTGCTCGACGAAGTGACGGCGTTGGTCGAGCGGCCGAACGTGCTGCGCTGCCAGTTCGAGCCCGAGTTCCTGGCGGTGCCGCAGGAATGCCTGATCCTGACGATGAAGGCGAACCAGAAATACTTTCCGCTGCTCGACGCGACCGGACGCCTGACGAACCAGTTCCTGGTCGTCAGCAACATCACGCCGGCCGACCCATCGCGCGTCATCGAAGGCAACGAGCGGGTGGTCCGTCCGCGCCTGGCCGACGCCAAGCTTCTTCTTCGACCAGGACCGCCGGCGAACGCTCGCCGAGCGCCTGCCCGGGCTCGACAAGGTGGTCTATCACGGCCGACTCGGCAGCCAGGGCGAGCGGGTGGAGCGGGTGCGAATGATCGCCAGCGAGATCGGCGATGCGGCTCGGCGGCGCCGGCGCTTCAGGCGCAGGCCGCACAGGCCGCGCAGCTCGCCAAGGCCGACCTGCTGACCGACATGGTGGGCGAATTTCCCGAGCTGCAGGGCATCATGGGCGGCTACTACGCGCGCCATGACGGGCTGCCCGACGAGATCGCCTTCGCGATCGAGGACCACTACAAGCCGCGCTTTGCCGGCGATGCACTGCCGCGCAACCGCACCGGCCTGGTGGTCGCGCTGGCCGACAAGCTCGAGACCCTGGTCGGCCTGTTCGGCATCGGCCAGATGCCGACCGGCGACAAGGACCCGTTCGCACTGCGCCGGCATGCGCTCGGCGTGATCCGGATGCTGGTCGAGGCCGAACTCGACCTGAGCCTGTATTGGCTGATCGAGACCGGCGAACGCGCGATGGCGTCGGTCGACGGCTGGCAGCGCAGCGACGCACTCGATGAGCTGCCGGGCTTCTTCTTCGACCGGATCGCCGGCATCTACCGCGACCAGGGTTACAGCGCGCAGCAGGTCGACGCCGTCATCGCCAATTTCCCGCCCACGGCAAGCCTGTCGGATCTGCCGCGCCGCCTGGCCGCGGTGCGCGCCTTTGCCGACCTGCCGCGAAGCACCGGCACTCGCTGCCGCCAACAAGCGGGTGTCCAACATCCTGAAGAAGGCCGGACTGACCGAGCTGCCGGCGCTCGATCCGGCGCGCCTGGTCGAGCCGGCCGAACTGGCACTGGCCGGCGCGCTGGCCGAAGTCGGGCCGGTCGCCGACGCCGCCTTTGCGGCCGGTGACCATGCCGCGTCGCTGCAGGCACTGGCCGCCCTGAAGGAGCCGGTCGACGCCTTCTTCGACAGCGTGATGGTGAATGCCGAGGATCCGCAGCTGCGCGCCAACCGGCTCGGCCTGCTGGCCCGCCTGCACCATGCCATGAACCGGGTCGCCGACCTGTCACGCCTTGCAGTCTGAACCCTCACGCCGCCGGCTGGCCGACCCCATGAAGCTGATCATCCTGGACCGCGACGGCACCATCAATTTCGACCGCGACGACTACGTCACCACGACCGAAGAGTGGGTGCCGATCCCGGGTGCGCTGGAGGCGATCGCCGCGCTGACGCAGGCCGGCTGGCACGCGGTGGTGGCGACCAACCAGTCGGGCCTCGGCCGCGGCCTGTTCGACATGGCCACGCTCAACGCGATGCACCTGAAGCTGAACCAGCTGCTGGCCGAAGCCGGCGGCCGGATCGACGCGGTGTTCTTCTGTCCGCACGTCCCGAGCGACGAATGCGACTGCCGCAAGCCGATGCCGGGACTGCATCGCCAGATCGCCGAGCGCTACGGTGTCGATCTGAAGCAGGTGCCGGCGGTCGGCGACAGCCTGCGCGACCTGCAGGCGGCCCATGCCGCCGGCTGCGAGCCGCACCTGGTGCGCACCGGCAAGTCGCAGGCGCTCGACGCCGAGCACCTCGAGTTGCTGATCGCCCAGGTACCGGGCACGCAGGTGCATGCCGACCTGGCCGCATTTGCCGAATTCCTCCTGAAGCGCGAGCTGGATCGGCAGCAGCTGCCAGCCCACGGACACGCCGGCGCGCGCAGCGCGTCGATCGGGCACGCCGAATGACCCACGGCCTGCTGCTGTTGCCGCGCCTGCGTTCGGCGCTGTTCGTGCTGTACCTGACGCTCACCGTCATCCCGTGGGCGCTGATGTCGATCATCGCGTCGATCTTCATCCGTGGCACGCGGCTGTACTGGCTCACCACCTACTGGCTGCGCATCGCGATCGTCGGCGCGCGCGTCGATCTGCGGCGTGCGCTGGCGCATCATCGGCATGGACAACCTCGAGCGCGCCGACCGTGCCGGGCCGATCGTGCTGCTTCCCAAGCACCAGTCGACCTGGGAGACATTCGCCTTCCCGGCGCTGATGCCGCATCCGCTGTGCTACGTGTTCAAGCGCGAACTGCTGTGGATCCCCTTCTTCGGCTGGGCGATGGCACGGCTGGACATGATCCACATCGACCGCGCCCGCCGCGCCGAGGCCTGGAACCGCGTCGCCGAGCAGGGCCGGCAGCACATGGCGAACGGCAACTGGGTCATCATGTTTCCCGAAGGCACGCGCATACCGCGGGGCCAGGCCGGCACCTACAAGAGCGGCGGAACGCGGCTGGCAATCACCACCTCCGCTTCGGTGCTGCCGATCGCCGTCAGCTCGGCGCGCTGCTGGCCGCGCCGCTCGTTCGTGCTGCGACCCGGCACGATCGACGTTTCGATCGGCCCGATGATCGGATCAGCCGGTCGCCGGCCGGACGAGCTGATGCGCGAGGTCGAGCAGTGGATCGAGACCGAGATGCGGCGCATCGACCCGCAGGCCTACGCCGAAGGCGTCGCAACGCCGCGCGCCGCGACCCGCCATTGAGGGCGCCGGCGCGTCGGCCGTACACTCCCGGCTCATGCCGCGCCGCATCGAAGCTGCCAGCCCGCCTCCCGCGCTCCAGCAGTTGCCGCTGTTCGATGGCGCGACGACGCCTGCCGACCCCGGCAGCCAGGCATTGATCGGCGCGGCGCCGGTCGCATTGCCAGCCCTGCCGACGACCGAGTTTCGCCATCCGCGCGCCGATCACGAACTGCTGCTGAACGGGCACTTGATCGGCTATGCCCTGCGCCGGGCCCGCCGACGCAGCATCGGATTCATCGTCGGCACCGAAGGACTGAGCGTGAATGCGCCGCGCTGGGTGGCCATGTCCGACATCGAGGGCGCGCTGCGCGAGAAGGCCGGCTGGATCGTGCGCAAGCTCGGCGAGCAGCACGAGCGCGCACAGCGGCTGCGGGCGGCGCGGGTCGAATGGCGCGACGGGCTGGTACTGCCCTACCTCGGGCTGACCATCGTGGTCCGGCTCGATGCGGCCACGCGCGGCGCGACACTGCTCGATGGCGCGCCGGCCGACGCGCCCTGCCCGCTGCGCATCGGGCTTCCGACCGATGCCGCGCCGGAACGCATCCGCGATGCGGTGCAGAACTGGCTGCAGCGCCAGGCGCGGCAGCTGTTCGAAGCGCGGTGCCAGCTGTATGCCGCCCGGCTGGGTGTGCGATACAGCCGGCTCAGCCTGTCGTCGGCGCGCACGCGCTGGGGCAGCGCCAGCACCAGCGGCGCGATCCGGCTCAACTGGCGACTGGTGCACTTCGCGCTGCCGACCGTCGACTACGTCATCGCACACGAGCTCGCCCACCTGCGCGAGATGAACCACGGGCCGCGCTTCTGGCAGCTCGTCGGCTCGGTGATGCCCGACTACCGCAGCGCGATGCAGCCCCTCAAGGACGAGGTGCTGCCGGTCTTCGACTGACCGCTGCTGTCCGGGGTCGGGCGCCGGCGGTCAGAAGCCCCACAGCAGGCTGCGTGCGATCCAGCCTGTCTGCCCGTTCTCGCGCTGCACGCGCACCCACTTGTCGCGCCGAGCCAGCGTGCGCAGCGATTCACCGTAGCTCGCCTTGGCGACGATGCGGCTGCGCAGGCTCGGCCCGCTGCGCACATTGGCAACCTGCGACCTGACCACGTGGTGCGGCGTGCGGCCGGTGAGCGAGCGCGCAACCCAGCCGCTGTCGTTCTCGAAGTCGCGCACCTTCAGCCAGCGGCCGCGCTGCTTCAGCACCTGCAGCGGATAGCCGCGCTTGAGTTCCCACAGCACCTCGGCGTTCGTGGTCGGCTGCGCCCGCATGTTGACGGTACTGCCCTTGACGCTCACCATCTTCTGCGCCATCGCGCTCGACAGGGTCGCAAGGCACAGGCTGAAGGCGATCAACAGATGGCGTGGCGTCAGTCGTCCGAACATTCCGGGGGTTTCCTTTCAGGGGGGTGGCAAAAGCCCGATGCTAGGGCATTGCCTGCGCAGGCCCCCCTGGCGGCGTAGCATCGACTGGCAGGAAGCACGGCACCGGACGGTGCCGGTTGGATCGTGCAGAACAGTTCAAGGAGGATCCAGATGGGAAAGACGGTCACTTACAAACGCCCCGACGGCAAGTCGGTCGACGCCTACCTGGCCGAGGCCGCAACGCCGAATGCACCCGGCATCATCGTGATTCAGGAATGGTGGGGGCTGAATGAGCAGATCCGTGGCGTCGCCGACCGCTATGCAGCGGCTGGCTACACCGCGCTCGTCCCCGATCTGTACCGTGGCAAGTCGACCGTCGAAGCGGCCGAGGCCGAGCACCTGATGGGCGAACTCGATTTCGGCGACGCCGCCGGCCAGGACATCCGTGGCGCGGTGCAGCACCTCAAGCGCAGTGGCTGCACCCAGGTCGGCGTGACCGGCTACTGCATGGGCGGGGCGCTGACGCTGCTGGCGGCGGTGAATGTGCCCGAGGCCGACGCCGCGGTCGTCTGGTACGGCGTTCCGCCGCTCGAATACGTCGATCCAAGCCGGATCGGGATCCCGCTGCTGGGCCACTTCGCGGTTCGCGACCAGGCATTTCCGATCGCCCGGGTGGGCGAACTCGAGCAGAAGCTGCGCGACGCCGGGACCGAATTCGAGTTCCACCGCTACGACGCCGAACACGGATTCGCCAACGAGACCCAGGTCGGACCGAACCGCTTCAAGCTGGTCGAGTACGACCCCGAGGCGGCCGCCCTCGCCTGGACCCGCACCCTGGGCTTCTTCGAGCGGCACCTGCACTGAGGCCCTGCGACAGACACCGAGGCAGCCAGGCAGGGAGACGAACTGCCTTCAACACGGAGGGACGGAGGGCCCGCAGGGGCGCGGAGGGGGTCGGGGCGTGCGGTGGATGCGCTTGGCGCGGACCGCCGTGACACATGGCCAGGACGGCCAGCGATGACCTCACCCCGCCAGGAAGCGGTCGATCAGGGAGAACTGGTCCGGGGTGTTGAGCGCCGGGGCGTGGCCGCAGCCGGCAATCGTCGCGATCACCGCGCGCGGGCCGCGCTGGCGCATCTGCTCGGCGGTCTCGGCGAGCAGCAGGTCGGAGCGTTCGCCGCGCAGGCACAGCACAGGCAGGCTCAGGCTGTCCCAGGCATCCCACAGCGCGTAGTCGTGCGGATGGTGGGTGAACTGCATCACCATCGCCGGATCGTAGTGCGGCGTCACCCGTCCATCCGGCAGGCGCCGGGTCGACGTCTCGGTCAGGCGCCGCCACTGGGCATCGCTCAGCCAGCCGTAGGGCTGGTAGATGCGGCGGAAATAGGCCTCCAGCTCGCGCACCGTCGCAAAGGCCTCGGGCTGCGCGGCATAGCTGCGGATGCGATCGATGGCGCTCGGCGCCAGCGCCGGACCGATGTCGTTCAGGATCAGGCGCACGATCCGGCCGCGCAGCGGGCCGGCCGCGGCCAGCGTACCGATCGCGCCGCCCATCGAGGTGCCGAGCCAGTGCACGCGCGACAGGCCGAGCTGGTCGAGCAGCGCCACCGCCAGTTCGACATAGAACGCCAGGCAGTATTCACGCTCGGGTGCGGGGCTCCACTGGCTGAGCCCGCGCCCGATGGTGTCCGGGCAGATCACGCGGTAGCGCTGCGCGAGGTGCGCCGCGATGTCGTCCATGTCGCGACAGGTGCGCGCCAGCCCGTGCCAGGCGATCACCGTCTGCGCGTCGTCCGCGAGCGACGCGCCGGCCCATTCGACGAAGTGCAGCTCGCGCCCGGCGCAGGTCAGGTAGTGGGTGCGCGGGACCACGCCCGATCGGATCGGCATCTTGGGCTCCGGATGTCGGGTCGTGCGGTGGATGCGGTTCGCTAGCGAGGTGCGCGCAGCGCGCGCAGCCGCCCGACGACACCGGTCGGGAAGTGGTAGACAGACAGGACGAACAGCAGGCCGAGCCAGAGCAGCCAGCGGTCGGGAGCGACCAGTTGCGACAGCAGTGGCACGCCCTCGAGCGCGGTCTCGCCGACGCGCAGCAGCGCCTGCAGGTAGTTCTGGGCCAGCACGAACAGCACGCTGCCGACGACTGCTCCATACAGCGTGCCCATTCCGCCGATCACCACGATCAGCAGGATGTCGAGCATGATTTCGAACGACAGTGCGGTGTCCGGCCCGACATAGCGGATCGACAGCGCCAGCAACGCGCCGGCGACGGTGGCGAACAGCGCCGCCAGCACGCTTGCGATCGTGCGGTACACGACCGTGCGGTAGCCGATCGCCTCGGCGCGGAAATCGTTCTCGCGAATTGCCTGCAGCACGCGGCCGAAGGGTGAGTTGACGATGCGCAGCAGCAGCAGGAAGCCTGCCAGCACCGTGAAGAAGATCAGCCAGTAGGTCAGCAGCTTGCCGTCGAGCAGCACGCCGAAGACCTCGTCCTCGAACGGCTCGAACGACGGCTGCAGCCAGGCCGGGTTGCGGAAGGTCAGTCCGTCCTCGCCGCCGGTGAACTCGCTCAGTTGCGAGACCAGGGTCAGGAAGGCGGTGGCCACCGCCAGCGTGATCATGGCGAAGAAGATCGCCTTCACCCGCAGGCTGAACAGACCGATCAGCAGCGACAGCAGGAACGAGATGGCGAGCGCGATCGCCAGGCCGATGCCGACCGATCCCCAGCCTTCACCGAGGCGGGTGCTGGTGATCGCCACACCATAGGCGCCGATGCCGAAGAACATCGTGTGCGCGAAGCTGACGATGCCGGTATAGCCGAGCAGCAGGTCGTAGCTGGCGACGAGCAGGATGAAGACCAGCACCTTGGATGCCACCGCCAGCGCCTTGGCGCCGGGGAACAGGAACGGTGCCAGCGCCAGCCCGACCACGATCGCGACCAGCACCGCGCTCAGCCAGCGGCTGCGCGGCAGGTCGTGCGACAGCAGGGCGCGGATCATCGCGAGGTCACCGGATAGAGTCCGCGCGGGCGCCACAGCAGGATCGCGACCATCAGGGCGATGTTCGAGAACAGCGCCACCTTGGGCGCCAGGAAGCCGGTGTAGTTGGCCAGCAGGCCGACCAGCAGCGCCCCGACGAAGCAGCCCAGCGTCGAGCCGAGGCCGCCGATGATGATGACGATGAACAGCAGCACGTTGATCTGACCGCCGATCTGCGGCACCACGCTCTGCTGGTACAGCCCCCACAGCACGCCGCCGAGGCCGGCCAGTGCCGATCCGGCGACGAAGACGCCGACGAACAGGCGTCGGATGCGGTAGCCGAGCGACTCGACCATCTCCCGGTCCTGCACGCCGGCGCGCACCAGCAGGCCGATCTTGGTGCGGTTGAGCGTCCAGCTGAGCAGCGCGAAGATGACCAGCCCGACGACGACCGCCAGCACCCGGTACTTCTCGATCGCCGCATCGGCGAGGATGAACGATCCGCGCAGCGTCGGCGGCAGCGGCAGCGCGATCTGCGCCGGCCCCCAGATCACCTTGATCAACTCCTCGCCGACGATCATGCCGCCCATCGTGATCAGGATCTGCTTCAGGTGCTGTCCGTAGACCGGGCGGATGATGACGCGCTCGAAGGCCCAGCCGAGCGCGCCGGCCACCGCCATCGCGGCCAGCATCGCGACGAAGATCGCCGCCAGGTTGAGCCACACCGAATCGACGCTCGACCAGTCGACCAGGCCGGCCATCACGCTGGTCGCGACGAAGGCACCGAAGGCGATGAACACCCCGTGACCGAAATTGAGCACGTCCATCAGGCCGAACACCAGCGTCAGACCGGAGGCGATGACGAAGACGATCAGGCCCATCGCCAGCCCGGCGGCGGTCAGCGTCAGCCAGGTCGACGGCGAGCCGACCAGCGGCAGGGCCCCGGCGGCGATCACCGCGACCAGCGCCAGCGGGACCCAGTCGAAGCGCGCCCGCGGGACGCTGGCGGCGCTGCCCAGGGTCGCGGCGGAGGTCGCCGGCGGTGCCGGTGGCGTCGCCAGCGGCGCGGCGCCGACGCGGCCGACGGATTCCGGCTGGCTCATGGATGTGCTCCCAGCGACAGCCCGAGCAGGCGGTGCTGCAGGGGTTCGTCGGCAACCAGCTCGGCCATCGCCCCGGCATGCACGACGCGACCGTCGTCCATCACCGCGACGTGATCGCCGAGCGCGCGCGCCATCATGAAATTCTGCTCAACCAGCAGGATGGTGCTGCGCTGGGCCTTCAGCTCGCGAAAGGCGCTGATCAGGTTCTGGATGATCGACGGCGCCAGGCCCTTGCTCGGCTCGTCGATCAGGAGCAGCGCGCGTGGCTCGACGATCGCGCGCGCTACCGCCAGCATCTGCTTCTGCCCGCCGCTCAGCTTGCCGGCCGGGTAGAGCCAGAACTTCTTCAGCGCCGGAAACAGGCCGAAGATCCAGTCCAGGCGCTGGCTGTCGATCTGCTCGATGCGGCGCGCCTGGCGCGCGGCCAGCAGCATGTTCTCGCGCACCGTCAAGTCGCCGAAGATGCCCATGCTCTCCGGCACGTAGGCGATGCCGGAGGCGGCGATGTCAGGCGTCGCATCGCGGTGGATCGGCCGGCCGCGAAAACTGATGCTGCCGCTCGACGCCGACCACAGGCCCATGATCGTGCGCAGGGTGGTCGTCTTGCCGGCGCCGTTGCGTCCGAGCAGCATCGTGACCTGCCCCTCGGGGACCTCGAGGTCGACGCCGTGCAGGATGTGATACGCCCCGATGTGGGTGTGCACGCCGTTCAGGCTCAGCACGCTGCCGGCGCCACCGGGAGTCGCGCTCACGCCGGCTCCTCCTCGCCGATTCCGAGGTAGGCCTGCTGCACCACCGGCGAGGCGATCACCTGCTCGGGCTCGCCATCGGCCATCAGGCGGCCGTTGTGCAGCACGATGATGCGATCGGACAGCTCGCGCACCACGTCCATCTTGTGCTCGACCAGCAGGATCACGCAGTCGGTGCGCGCCTTCAGGCGCCGGATCAGGTCGAGCACCACCGGCGCATCGTCGGCGCTCATGCCGGCGGTCGGTTCGTCGAACATGTAGACCTTCGGTGTCAGCGCCATCAGCATCGCCACTTCGAGCTTGCGCTGGTCGCCGTGCGGCAGGGACGCCGCCTGCGCATCGAGCTTGTCAGCGAGCTGGACCTGTCCGAGGATGTCGCGCGCCTCGTCGATCCAGGCGGTGCGCGACAGCCAGGTGCGCAGCATCTCGAGCCCGCCGCCGCGCCGTGCCTGCACCGCCAGGCGAACGTTTTCGAGCACGCTCAGGTGCGGGAACAGCTGCGTCAGCTGGAACGCGCGCCCGATGCCACGCTGGGTGCGCAGCGGTGCGGCCAGCTTTCCGATGTCGTGCCCGCCGAGCAGCACCTGCCCCGACGAGGCCGGCAGCTGGCCCGAGATGAGGTTGAAGTAGGTCGTCTTGCCGGCCCCGTTCGGACCGACGATCGACGTCAGCGTGCCGGGTTCGAAGCGGCACGAGACCCGGTCGACGGCCACATGGCCGCCGAAGCGGATGGTGAGATCACGGGTCTCGAGCATGCCATCCCGATCAGCGCTTGTTCTTGATCGGAACGTTCATCTCCTCGGGCTTGATCTCGCGCACCAGTTCGGGCACGCCCCAGGCAAACGCCGGGTCGTCCTTGATCCGGGTGTGGTACATCGACTGCATCGCCTGGTGATCCTCGGGCCGGAACGTCATGGTGCCCTTCGGCGTCATGAAGCTCATCCCTTCCATCGCCTTGATCAGCTTGTTGGTGCCGGTGTCGCCGTTGGTCTTCTTCAGCGCCTCGACCACCGCGATCGCTGCACTCATGCCGCCGGCAGTGAAGAAGTCGGGCGGCGCCTTGTGCTGCTTGTAATGGTTCGACACCAGCCATTCGTTGACCGGGTTCTTCGGAATGCCGAAGTAATAGTAGGTCGCGCCTTCCATGCCGGCATACGGCTTGTAGGCGACCATTGCCGGCAGGATGTTGCCGCCGGCGGCGATCTCGATACCGTGGCGCTTGAGGTCCATGTCGGCGACCTTCAGCGGCTGGCCGGCGCCGGCCCAGTAGATGTAGATGATCTTGCGGCCCGGCAGGTCCTTCAGCTTGTCGATGATGCGCTGCCCGCCGGCAGTGAAATCGGTCGTGTTCAGCGGCAGGTATTCCTCGTGGACGATTCTGGCGTTCTTCACCGCCTCCTTGAACGCCTTGACGCCGTCGCGGCCGAACGCATAGTCCTGCGCCAGCGTGGCGATCGTCACCCCGGGCTTGTCGAGTGCCACCGCATTGGCGATCGCATCCTGGCTCGAGTTGCGGCCGGTGCGAAAGATGTACTTGTTCCACTTGTCGCCGGTGATCGAATCGGCAACCGCTGGTTCGACGACAAGGATCTTCTTGTATTCCTCGGCCACCGGCAGCATCGCCAGCGCCACGCCCGAACTGGTCGGACCGACCGCGATGTCGGCCTTGTCGTCACTGTAGGCCGCGGCGAGCAGGCTCTTGCCCACGTCCGGCTTGCCCTGGTCGTCCTTCTCGATCACGACGATCTTCTTGCCACCGACCTTCAGCGTCCCGTTGGTGGCGTATTCGAGACCGAGGCGGAAACCGATCGACGACTGCTTGCCGTAGGCCTCCAACGGACCGGTCAGGCTGTGCACATGCGCAATCCGGATCTCGCCGGACTGCGCCGTCGCGAGCGGCGACAGGGCGGTCAGCGCCATTCCGGACAAGATCGCGACGGACGAGAAATGACGACGCTTCATGCAATCTCCTGATGGGTTCCCGGCTCGCACGACAACGCGAGGCCATGACCGTTTTTTGCAAGGCTCGTGCCGGACCGGGCCGGGCGCGGGCAAACCCCGAGCTTGGGCAAACGAAACTGGCGTTCGGCGGGGGTTTCGTCGAGAAGCGAGATGCCAGGCGAGCACCCGTGTCCGGAAACGGCACAGGCATCGGGCTTCGACGCGTACCGATTCCGGACACATCCAAGCCCTGTCCGCCCATCGGACGGTCTGGTGGGCAGGCATTCAGGCCCGATCCGGGCTGCCAGTCCCACCGTGCATGTTCGCCAGCTCCGGATACCGACCCAGCCGGTCATACAGCACCGAGCGCGGCATTCCCAGCAACCGCGCCGCCGCCACCCGGTTGCCGGCGCTGCGCTGCATCGCGGCCGCAATCGCGCGCCGCTCCGTCGACTCGATCTGCTCGGCCAGCGGGCGCAGCGGATCGGGGAGCGAATCGGCGTGGTCCGGCGCAATGGCCGCCTCGCGCGACACCAGCACCGGCACCGGCACGGGTGGATTCGCGCTCGCGCCCGCCTGCGGGTCGCCCGATGCCGCGGGCGCTGCCGGCGCGATGTGGCCCGCCCCGAGCACCAGATCGTCGGACATCAGTGCCGCCTGCTCGAGCGTGTTGCGCAGTTCGCGGATGTTGCCGGGCCAGCGCTGGCGCGCGAGCAGTTCGACCGCATCCGGCGCCAGACTGCGCAGCGGCAGGCCGCTGCGCCGCGCGATGTCTTCCATCAGCACCTCGGCCAGCGCCTCCAGGTCGCCGAGCCGCTCGCGCAGCGGCGGCAGCCGGATCGGCAGCACGTTCAGCCGGTAATACAGATCGGCGCGAAAGCTGCCGTCGGCGACCATCGCCGGCAGGTCGCGGCTGGTTGCGGCGATCACCCGCACATCGATGCGCTGCACCCGGTTGCTGCCAAGCGGCTCGACCTCCTGCTCCTGCAGCACCCGCAGCAGCTTGGACTGCAGCGCGAGCGGCATGTCGCCGATCTCGTCGAGGAACAGCGTGCCACCGTCGGCCAGCTTGAACTTGCCGTCGCGGCCCCGGCGGTCGGCGCCGGTGTAGGCACCCGGCGCGACACCGAAGAATTCGGCCTCGAGCAGGTTGTCCGGCACCGCCGCGATGTTGATGCCGACGAACGGCCGCGCCGCCCGCAGGCTGGCTGCGTGGATGGCCTGCGCCAGCACCTCCTTGCCGGTGCCGGTTTCGCCGAGCAGCAGTACCGTGCTCGACGTCGGCGCGACGCGTCGGGCCTGGCGCTTGATCTCGAGCACCGCCGGACTGCTGCCGATGAAGCCGGCGATCGAATATTTCGGCCGCCGCTCGACCGCGAGTTGGGCATGCGCCGCGTCGAGCTGGCTCTGCAGGCGGGCAAACTTGGCGATCAGCGGCTGCATCGTCGTCTCCGGATGGTCGAGCAGCACCATGCCGAAGGCGCCGATCACTGCGCCATCCGGTCCGCGCAGCGGCAGCCGGCTGACCAGGAAGGTGCCGGCCTGATTGGTCAGCAGGTCGATCAGGATCGGCTTGCCGGTGTCGATCACCTGCGCCATCAGCGTATTCGGCACCACGTCCTCGACGCGCCGGCCGACGAACTCGTCCTCGGCGCGGCCGAGGGCGGGCAGGAACTGCCGGTAGCCGTCGCTGATCCAGACGATGCGGTGCTGCCGGTCGACCACCATGGTTCCCATGGCGCTGCGCGCAAAGGCGTCGAACATGTTCTGCGCCGCCAGCTTGAGCATGCCGTCGGCATCGGCGGGAAAGAAAGGCATCGACTCGGTGGCCACTGGTATCTGCGGAGCTGACCGGAATCGCGACACTGTATGCGCACTCACTGGAAGCTGAACAACTTTCGACACCGAGGACGGGGAGGAACGGAGGGTCTCGGCGTGGGCAGCGGGACGCTGCAGGCGACCGCAAGCACTCGCCCCGCTTGTAATTATGAATTTTTGGTTCTAGAGTCCGCCCATGGTCGTGCCCACCCCCTTGCGCCCTTCGTCCTTGCACGAGGAGGTTGCCTCGCGCCTGCGCAGCATGATCTTCGAGCGCGAGCTGCTGCCCGGGCAGTGGATCGACGAACTCGCGCTGGCGCGCGATTGGCAGATCAGCCGCACACCGCTGCGCGAGGCCCTCAAGGTGCTGGCCGCCGAGGGGCTGGTGACGCTGGTGCCGCGCCAGGGCTGCCGCGTCACCGAGGTGTCGGAAGACGATGCCGACGACATGTTTCCGGTCATGGCGCTGCTCGAGGGGCGCTGCGCCTACGAAGCGGTGCGCAAGGCGACGCCGGCCGACGTGCGCCAGCTGCGCCGGCTGCACGAGCAGCTCGAGCGCCATGCGGCAACCGGTGACATCGATGCCTACTACCGCAGCAACCACGAATTTCACACCCGGCTGCAGACGGTCGCGGCCAATCGCTGGCTCGACCGCGCGACCAACGAATTGCGCAGTTTCCTGCGGCTGCTGCGTGGCCGCCAGCTGAACCGGCCAGGGCGGCTCGACGAATCGGTGGCCGAGCACCGCCAGCTCGTGACCGCGATCGAGCAGGGCGACGCGCAGCGCGCCGAGCGGCTGATGCATGACCACCTGATGGCCCAGCTCGACGCCCTGCGCGCCCTGCGCGCGAGCGAAACGGCGCAGGCGCACGACGCGCCGCCGCACCCGACCCCAGAACCCGCCTACCGAGGAGCCCGCCGTGCTCGATGAATTGCGCCAGGTCGCACGCCGTGCAAGCGGTGAATATGCAGTGCGCAGGCTGCTGGCCGACTGCCGCAGCCTGCTGTCCGAACGTGGTGAGGCGAACAGCGTCGCGATCGCCGCCGCGGTGGTGCAACGCCTGAACGAACTGCCCGATGACATGGAGCCGGCGTTCTTCGACGGGCTGGCCGGCGAATTCAGTCCCGATCCACGCGCCGTTCTCGATGCCGCCCAGGCCTATCTGGCGCGTCCGGACGCGCAGACCCAGATGGCGCTGACCGCATTGGCCGAGCCGGTGCGACAGGAGCTGTTCAGGCGCATCAACCGCGCGCCGGGCGGCACCGCCGCGGTGCTGCGGCTGCGCCGCTCGCTGCTCGGCAAGTTGCGCGCGCACAAGCACCTGCGCGCCGTCGAGGCCGACCTGTTCCACCTGTTGTCCAGCTGGTTCAATCCAGGCTTTCTCGAGATGCGCAAGGTGGACTGGAATTCACCGGCGCGGCTGCTCGAGAAGGTGATCGAACTCGAGGCGGTGCACGAGGTCGACGGCTGGGACGACCTGCGGCGCCGCCTGGAACCCGACCGCCGCCTGTTCGCCTTCTTTCACCCGCAGTTGCGCGACGAGCCGCTGATCTTCGTCGAGGTTGCGCTGCTGCCGGAGATGCCGGCAGCCATCGCCCCCCTGATCAACAAGTCATCGAAGGCGCAACCAGTCGACCAGGCCAAGGTCGCCGCGTTCTATTCGATCAGCAACTGCGAGCCCGGTCTGCGCGGCGTGTCGCTCGGCAACTTCCTGATCAAGCGCGTCGCCGAGCACCTGAAAAGCGAACTGCCGCAGATCAAGACCTTCTGCACGCTGTCGCCGATTCCCGGCTTTGCCGGCTGGCTGGCACGCCAGGGCGATTTCGCCACCCTGCCCGGGCTGAAACGCGGCAGCTCCGCCGAGCTCGAGCAGGCACGCAAGACGCTGCATTCGCTGGCCGGCGACGACCTCGCCGGCCTGCACACCGTCGGCGGACTCGACAAGCTCGGCAAGGAGGGCGAGGCCGCGCTGCTGGCGCTGTGCAGCGCCTACCTGATCCACCTCTCGCCCACGCCGGAAGGCGATCCGGTGGCGCGCTTCCACCTCGACAACGGCGCCCGGCTCGAGCGGTTGAATCCGCGCGGCAACCTGTCGCGCAAGGGTCTCAAGCAGAGCCACGGCCTGATGGTGAACTACCTCTACGACCTGGCCAAGGTCGAGGCCAGTCACGAGAAGTTCGTCCAGGGTTCGGTGGCGCATTCGCGCGCCGTGGGCAGTCTGCTGTGACCCGCGGCAGCAGCGTCGGACAGGTCCGGTTCGAGGCGCTGACGCCGGGCGGCACCGCCTGCGTGACGCTGGTCAATGCCGCCAAGCTGAATGCACTCGACATCGCCATGTGGCGCTCGCTGCGCGACGGCTTCGAGCGTCTGCAGGCGATGCCGGTCGAGCAGGCGCCGAGCGCCGTGATCGTCCGCGGCGAGGGTGGCCAGTTCGCTTCCGGCGGCGACATCGACGAATTCGCCGGTTTCCGTTTCGACGAGCCACGGCTGCGCGACTTTCACGAACACACCGTCGGCCCGGCGCTGGCGGCAATCCGCGATTGCGACCTGCCGATCTACGCGCAGATCGAGGGGGCCTGCATCGGCGGCGGACTGGAGATCGCGGCCTGCTGCGACATCCGCATCTGCGGCGCCGGCAGCCGCTTCGGCGCGCCGATCGCCCGGCTCGGCTTTCCGATGGCGCCGGGTGAACTGCAGCTGCTGTGCGGCATCGCGGCACCGGCGGTGCTGCGTGAACTGCTGCTCGAGGCACGGCTGATCGACGCCGAATCGGCGCTGCGCCACGGGCTGGTGCACCAGGTGGTGCCGGACGGCGATGTGGCCACCGAAGTCGGGCGCCGCGCGGCGCGCCTGTCGCAGTTGTCGCCGCAGGCCGCGCGCATCAACAAGCGCACGCTGCGCCAGATCGCGCGCGGCGGCCCCGACGAAGCCGAACGACTGGCACATTACGGCTATGCCGACAGCGCCGAACACCGCGAAGGTGTGACGGCCTTCATCAACAAGCGACCGCCGCGCTTCGCGCGCTGAGCGGCATCGAAAGAACCGCCACCGATGTCCACCACAGCCGCTGCCTCCCGCACCCCCCCGGCCCGCAACGACAACGCCAACCTGTTCGTCGCGCTGCGCGCCGGCTTTCCGGACGACCTGGACGCGATCGCCGTCGAGACGGCCGATGGCGTGCCGCTTGCGTACAGCTGGAACGACCTCGACCGTGCCAGCGCGCGGATCGCCAACCTGCTCGACTCGCTCGGCCTGCCCGACGGTTCGCGCATCGCAGTGCAGACCGACAAGTCGGTCGAGGCGATGCTGCTGTACCTGGGGGTGCTGCGCGCGGGTCATGTCTTCCTGCCCCTCAACACCGCCTACCAGGCGAGCGAGATCGAATATTTCATCGCCAATGCCGAACCGAGCGTCGTCGTCTGCTCGGGCAAGAACTTCGGCTGGGTCAGCCGGATCGCCTTCAGCGCCGGCTGCGGCCACGTCTTCACGCTGAACGACGACCGCAGCGGTTCGCTGCTCGAGCGGGCGGCGCGCCAGCGCGACGACCACCGGCCGGCGCACCGCAAGGCCGACGACCTGGCGGCAATCCTCTACACCAGCGGCACCACCGGGCGCAGCAAGGGTGCGATGCTCAGCCACGCCAACCTGGTGGCCAATGCGCGCACCCTGAAGGATTACTGGGGCTGGGTGCCGGGTGACGTGCTGATCCACGCGCTGCCGATCTTCCATGTGCACGGGCTGTTCGTGGCGTTGCACGGCGCGCTGCTGAACGGCAGCAAGATGATCTGGCTGTCGAAATTCGACCCGCGCACGGTGGTCGAGAAACTGCCCGACGCGACCGTCTTCATGGGCGTGCCCACGCTGTATGTGCGGCTGCTCGCCGAGCCGGGCCTGAGCCGCGAGTCGTGCCGCAACATGCGGCTGTTCATCGCCGGGTCGGCGCCTTTGCTGATCGAGACCTTCCGCGAATTCCAGCAGCGCACCGGTCACACGATCCTCGAACGCTACGGGATGAGCGAGACCGCGATGCTGACCTCGAATCCGTATCGCAGCGAGGACGGGGAACGGCGCGGCGGCACGGTCGGCTTTCCGCTCCCCGGTGTCGGACTGCGGGTGCGCGACGCCAACGGTGAGCTGCGCAGCGACGGCGAGATCGGCGGCATCGAGGTCACCGGTCCGAACGTGTTCCACGGCTACTGGCGGATGCCGGAGAAGACGCGCGAGGAGTTCACCGACGACGGCTGGTTCCGCACCGGCGATGTCGGCCGCATCGACGAGCACGGCTATGTCCAGATCGTCGGCCGCAGCAAGGACCTGATCATCAGCGGTGGCTACAACGTCTACCCGGCCGAGATCGAGGGCTACCTCAACGACATGCCTGGCGTGGCCGAAAGCGCGGTCATCGGCGCGCCGCACCCCGACTTCGGCGAGGCAGTGGTGGCGGTGGTCGTTCCGAAAGCCGGCGCCGACCTCGATCCGGGCGAACTGATCGCCCGACTCAAGGGCAGCATCGCCAACTTCAAGGTACCCAAGCAGCTGTTCGTCACCGCCGACCTGCCGCGCAACACCATGGGCAAGGTGCAGAAGAACCTGCTGCGCGACCAGTACAAGGGATTGTTCGGCGGCTGATCGCAGGCGCGCCGAGTCGCGTCGTCGCGATATCGTCTGGCAGGAGGGCCTTCAGGCCCGATCGGCTGTGGGCATGCGGCTGTCAGGCCCGGCCTGGCGGCGGTGATCGGGCCTGAAGGCCCTCCTGCGAGGGACCGATCCCGGCGATCGCGTTTGCGCTCAGGCGGCCACGGCCGGCTCGGCGATCTTCTGCGCCAGGTGCGTCAGTGCCTCCTCGACCTGATCGACCAGCACCAGGCACAGGTCGCCGGGGCGCAGCCGCTCGAGCGCGATGTCGATCGCAGCAAACTCGCCACGGATCTCGTCGATGCGCGTGGTGCGCGCCGCGCCTTGCAGGCCCTCGCGCAACAGCGCGATCACCTCGCCATCGGCGCGGCCGCGCTGCGCCGCGTCCTGGTACAGCAGCACCTCGTCGAAGGCGGCGCCGAGGATCAGCGTCTGCTCGCGGATGTCCTCGTCACGCCGGTCGCCGGCGCCGCTGATGACAACCGAGCGACGCTGACCCTGCGGCGCCGGCATCGCCTCGACCGCCGCCACCAGCGCACGCATGGCGTCCGGGTTGTGACCGTAGTCGGCAATCACCGTCGCACCGCGACAATCCATCACGTTGAAGCGCCCTGGCGCGTTGTCGGCGTCGTTGACGAAGCTGGCCAGGCCGCTGCGGATCGCCGGCCAGCCGAGTCCGATCGCCCAGGCCGCGCCGACCGCCGCCATCGCATTGTCGATCTGGAAGCCGATCGCGCCGCCGCGTGTGAGCGGGATGTCGCGCAGCGGCAACCGCTCGCGCCAGGCACCCTCGGCGGCGACGATGTCGTCGCCCTCGACGAACAGGGTGCGCCGGCCCTGCGCACGGTGCGTCGCCATCACCGGGTGCAGCCGGTCGGCCGAGAAGAAGATCACGTCGCCCGGGCAGGATGCGGCCATGGCCGCGACATTCGGGTCCGCCGCATTGAGCACCGCATAGCCGTCGTTGGCGACGTTCTGCACGATCACGCGCTTGAGCACCGCCAGGTCCTCGACGGTCGTGATGTAGTTCAGTCCGAGGTGGTCACCAGCGCCGATGTTGGTCACCACCGCGACCTGGCAGCGGTCGAAACCGAGGCCCTCGCGCAGGATGCCGCCACGTGCCGTCTCGAAGACGGCGGCGTCGACATCCGGGTGCAGCAGCACATTGCGTGCGCTTTTCGGTCCGCTGCAGTCGCCGCTGTCGATCTGCCGCCCTTCGACATAGACGCCGTCGGTGTTGGTCATGCCCACCCGCAGCCCCTCGCTGGTCAGCAAATGGCCGATCAGGCGCGTCACGGTGGTCTTGCCGTTGGTGCCGGTGACGGCGACGACCGGGATGCGGCCGTCATCACCAGGCGCGAAGATGGTGCCGATGATGGCCTCGCCGACCGCCCTGCCCTTGCCGTAGGACGGCGTCAGGTGCATTCGCAGCCCCGGCGCGGCATTCACCTCGACCACGCCACCGTGCTGCTCGGCCAGCGGGCGCAGCACCGATTCGCACACCACGTCGACGCCGCACACGTGCAGACCGACCATGTCGGCGGCGGCGACCGCGCTGGCGGCGAGTTCGGGATGCACATCGTCGGTGACATCGGTCGCGCTGCCTCCGGTGCTCAGGTTGGCGTTGTTGCGCAGGATCACGCGGCGCCCCCTGGCAGGCACCGACTCGGGCGTCAGCCCCTGCACATCCAGGCGCGCGATCGCGATGTCGTCGAGCCGGATCTTGGTCAGCGAAGTCGCATGGCCGACGCCACGGCGCGGGTCGGCGTTGACCTGGTCGATCAGCTCGCGCACGCTGCACTCGCCGTCGCCGATCACCTGCGGCGGATCGCGGCGGGCGGCAGCAACCATCTGCCGGCCGACGACCAGCAGGCGGAAATCATTGCCGGGCAGAAATTTCTCGACCATCACCGTCCCGATCTCGGCCGCCGCGCGGAAGGCGATCGCGAGGTGCTCGCGGCTGACGATGTTGACCGTCACGCCCTTGCCCTGGTTGCCGTCCTGCGGCTTGACGACGACCGGCAGGCCGATGGCGAGCGCCGCCTGCCAGGCCTCGTCGAGCGTCTCGACCGGCCGGCCGATCGGCACCGGCACGCCGGCCGCATGCAGCAGCTTCTTGGTCAGGTCCTTGTCCTGCGCAATCGATTCCGAAACGGCACTGGTCAGGTCGACCTCGGCGGCCTGGATGCGGCGCTGGCGTGCGCCCCAGCCGAACTGCACCATGCTGCCTTCGGTCAGGCGCCGCCACGGGATGCCGCGCGCCTCGCCCGCCTCGACGATCGCGCCGGTGCTCGGTCCGAGACGCTGGTCCTCGTCGGTCTCGCGCAGCCGGTTGATGGCCTCGACGACGTCGAAGGCGCGGTCATGCTGCGCCGCCTCGAGCAGATCCCGGGCAAGCTGGAACGCGAGCCGTCCGACCGCCTCCTCGCTGTACTCGACGACGACCTGGAACACCCCCTCGTCGAGGGTGCGGGCGGTGCGGCTGAACGTCACCGGGCAGCCGGCCTGTGCCTGCAGCGCGAGCGCGGCGATCTCGAGCACCTGCGCCAGGCTGGTGGTTCCGACGAAGCCGCCGGGGCGCAAGGCGCCGATCTCGGGGAACAGCGCACGCAGCCGGATCTCGAAGCCGTCGACATCGGCGATCGAGCACTCGCCCGGCAGACACCGGACGATGGCCTCGATCGCGGTATGTCGGCTCCACAGGTTGGGGCCGCGCAGCGCGCGGACGCGGGAAACTTCCATCAGTCAGGCCTCGTCGGGTCGAGCTGCAGCGGGGGGGCGGCGCGCATCAGCTGGCGCGCGATGGCAGGCGCGATGCCGCCGCCGCCTTGGCAACATGCGGAACCGCCGCCGGCGTGGTGTCGGCCAGATCGGCGTCGAAGGTCTCGATGCCGGCAGCGATCAGTTCGGGTGAGATGCCGAGCGCCCAGGCAGCGGCGGCCGCCGCTGCCAGCGCGCCAACCGACGGCGCGAGCGCCAGGCTGGCGGCAGCAGCGCCGCGCCGGTGCAGGGCCGGATCGGCGAGCAGTACCTCCTGGGCACCGGTGGCGAGCACGATGCGGCGGCCGCGCAGCAGCACCGCACGCCCGCCGGCGGCGCGATGGGCCTGCAATGCCGGGCTGGCGGCGGCCGCGTCGTCGGCCGCATAGAACATCACCGTGCCGTCGCACAGCGGTGCCATCGCAGCCACCACCGGATCACCGGCATTGAGCACCGCGACGCCGTCGGGCAGCACGACATCGACCTGGGTGCGCAGCACCCGGTGCAGCTGGTCGGCGCCGGTGATGTCATGCCGCTTGAGTGCATCGGCAGCTTCCGCGACGAGGTCGCAGTCGGTGACGATGCCGATCTGGCAGCGGTCGTAGGCAAGGCCGTCGTCGAGGATGGTCGGTGCCGCGTTCTCGATCACCGCGGCGTCGACCCGCCGGTTCATGAGCAGCCGGTGTGCCGGTTCGAAATGGGCGCAGTCGGTGGCCTCGATCCGGCGGTGATCCAGGTACAGGCCGCTGCTGCAGGCCAGGCCGACGTGGCGGCCGCTCAGCTGGAGCAGCCAGGCGATCAGGCGCGCAATCGCGCTGCCTTCGCGCGATCCGGCAATTCCGACGATCGGGATCCGGCCGCTCTCGTCGGGGTCGAACAGGTGATCGACGATCGCGCGGCCGACCGGCCGCGGCGATCCCTGCGCCGGCTTGAGGTGCATCAGCAGGCCGGGGCCGGCGTTGACCTCGACGATGCCGCCGCCCTGCTCGGCGAGCGGCCGTCCGATGTCGGTCGCGACGAGGTCGATGCCGGCGATGTCGAGCCCGACCACCCGCGCGGCCAGGCTGACGGCATGCGCGACCTCCGGATGGACCTCGTCGGTGCAGTCGACCGCGACATTGCCGTTGCGCTGGATCAGCACGCGCTGTCCGGCCTCGGGCACCGCCGTCGGCGTCAGCCCCTGCCGCTGCAGGTCGAGCAGCACCACGCCATCGACCCCGGCGCCGACCAGCCGGATCAGCCCGAGCGGGAAATCCTCGCTCGCGCCGCGGCGCGGATCGCTGTTGATCTGGGCATCGACCAGCTCGGCCACGCTCGACCGGCCGTCCCCGACGACCGTTGCCGAATCGCCGCGGGCCGCCGCGACGACACGCCCGCCGACGACGAGCAGCCGGTGTTCCTGGCCGCGCAGGTAACGCTCGACGATGACCTCGCTGCCCTCCTCCGCCGCCACCTGGTAGGCGGCGGCGACATCCTCGCGCGTCGACAGCTCGAGCGCGACGCCGCGGCCGTGGTTGCCGTCGGACGGCTTGACGACCACCGGCAGCCCGATTTCCTGCGCCGCCTCCCAGGCGGCATCGGCGCTGTCGACGATCTCGCCTTCCGGAACCGGCACGCCGCACGACTTGAGCAGCCGCTTGGTCAGGTCCTTCTCGCGTGCGATGCCTTCGGCGATGGCCGAGGTGCGATCGGTCTCGGCGGTCCAGATGCGGCGCTGACGCGCGCCGTGTCCGAGCTGCACCAGGTTGCCGTCGTTCAGGCGGATGTGCGGAATGCCGCGATCGGTCGCGGCGGCAACGATGCAGGCCGTGCTCGGGCCGAGGTAGCAATCCTCGATCCGGTCGCGCAGCCGGTCGATCGCCGGTGCGAGCTCGTGCGGCTCGTCGTTGATCACACTCATCAGCAGCCGGTGGCCGAGCGCAAGCGCCTCGCGCGCGACCTGTTCGTCGCGTGCGCGAAACACCATTCGATAGACGCCCCGTCGCGAGGTGCTGCGGGTTTGCCCGAATCCGGTCGGCATGCCGGCCAGGTTGAGCAGCTCGATCACCACGTGCTCGAGCACGTGGCCCATCCAGGTTCCCTCGACCAGCCGCTGCAGGAAGCCGCCTGGCTCGCCGACACCGCAATGGTGCTCGGCCAGTGCCGGCAGCAGCGCGACCAGCCGGTCGCTGAAGCCGGGCAGCAGGTTGGACGGGAAGTCCTCCAGTTCGCCGAGATCGAGCCACACCTCCAGTGCCGGACGATAGGTCCAGACATTGGGGCCACGCAGGTAGGTCACGCGCAGCAACTGGATATCAGGCTTCTTGCTCATGATGCGCTTCGCTGTGGGGCCGACGCGCGTCGTCGGCGACGCCCGATTGTGCCCGCGCGGCGCGCGCGCAGAATGCAGCTGGCGGCGGCCAGCCGGCGCGCCGGCTGGAGCGACCTGCCGCTGCTGCTTCGGCGAGAATCCGCGACCCTCATGCTGGATCGGCGCGCCGCAGCCGCCGCCCGAACACCGCATCCACCGCCCCATGCCCAGTCATCATTCTGCTGTCTCCCCCGCTCTGTCATCGGATCGCGCGCTCGCAGCGCTGCAAGCAGCAGCTTGCGACCGAAGAGAACGTGCTGGCGAAGCTGCAGGTTGACCTGGACCCGGCGGGACGCTTCGGCGACGGTCTGCTGGTGCTGACCGGCGACCGGCTGCTGGCACGCGAGGCCGCCAGCGACGGCTGGCAGAGCTGGGCGCTGCATGGCGGCATGCACCTGCGTCATGGCGAGCATGCCGGCGTCGCGACACTCGCGCTGCACGATGACGAACGCAACCTGGCGCGCTGGCGCTTCACGCTCGGGCGCAACGTCCAGGCGCTGCGGCTGGTCAACATTTTCGAACAGTTGCAGAAAAGCCGGTCCGCGTCGCTGCCGCCACTGCTGCCCGATGGCGGCCTCTGTCCGAGCTGCCACGCGCCGCTGCCGCCCGACAGCGACGAATGCCCGGTCTGCAACCGCGACATCGGCAGTCCGCCGTCGACCTGGGTGCTGCTGCGGCTGTGGCGCTTCGCGCGCCCCTACAAGGGACGACTGGCGGCCGGATTCGGGCTGACGCTGGCCTCGACCGCAGCGACGCTGGTGCCGCCCTACCTGACGATTCCGCTGATGGACCGGGTGCTGATTCCGTTCCAGAACGGCCAGCAGATCGATCCGATGCTGGTCGGCTGGCTGCTGCTGGGTCTGTTTGCCTCGGCGCTGGCCGCGTGGGGGCTCGGCTGGGCGCGCACCTGGCTGCTCGCGCTGGTATCGGAGCGCATCGGCGCGGATCTGCGCACTGCCACCTTCGATCACCTGCTCGAGTTGTCGCTCGACTACTTCGGCGCCAAGCGCACCGGTGACCTGATGGCACGCATCGGCTCGGAGACCGACCGCATCTGCGTCTTCCTGTCGCTGCACGCACTCGACTTCGCGACCGACGTGCTGATGATCAGCATGACCGCGGTGATCCTGTTCTCGATCAATCCGTGGCTGGCCGCGGTGACGCTGCTGCCGCTGCCGTTCATCGCCTGGATGATCCATGTCGTGCGCGATCGCCTGCGCACCGGCTTCGAGAAGATCGATCGCGTCTGGTCGGAGGTCACCAACGTGCTGGCCGACACCATTCCGGGCATCCGCGTCGTCAAGGCGTTCGCCCAGGAACGGCGCGAGGCCGGGCGCTTCCGCGAGGCGAACCATCACAACCTGATCGTCAACGACCGGCTGAACAAGGTCTGGAGCCTGTTCACGCCGACCGTCTCGCTGCTGACCGAGATCGGCCTGCTCGTGGTGTGGGCGTTCGGCATCTGGCTGGTCGCAGGCAACCAGATCACGGTCGGCGTGCTGATCGCGTTCATTGCCTACATCGGCCGTTTCTATACCCGACTCGACTCGATGAGCCGAATCGTCTCGGTGACGCAGAAGGCGGCGGCCGGTGCCAAGCGCATCTTCGACATCCTCGATCACGTCTCGAACGTGCCCGAGCCAGCGCAGCCGGTGCCCATCGGTACGCCTGCAGGGACGCATCGAGCTGCGCCGCGTCGGCTTCCGCTACGGCAGCCGCTCGGTCATCCGCGACCTCGATCTCGAGATCAAGTCCGGGCGAGATGATCGGCCTGGTCGGCCACAGCGGCTCCGGCAAGAGCACGCTGGTGAACCTGATCTGCCGCTTCTACGACGTCACCGACGGCGCCATCCACGTCGACGGTCACGACCTGCGCCAGTACGGCGTGGCCGACTACCGGCGCCACATCGGGCTGGTGCTGCAGGAGCCGTTCCTGTTCTTCGGCACGATTGCCGAGAACATCGCCTACGGCCGGCCCGGACGCGACGCGCGACGAGATCATCGCCGCGGCGCGCGCCGCGCATGCGCACGAGTTCATCCTGCGCCTGCCGCTCGGCTACGACGCGCTGGTCGGCGAGCGCGGCCAGGGTCTGTCCGGCGGCGAGCGCCAGCGCATCAGCATCGCGCGCGCCCTGCTGATCGATCCGCGCATCCTGATCCTCGACGAGGCCACCTCGTCGGTCGACACCGAGACCGAGAAGGAGATCCAGAAGGCGCTCGACAACCTGGTGCAGGGTCGCACCACGCTGGCGATCGCGCACCGGCTGTCGACGCTGCGACGCGCCGACCGGCTGGTGGTGATGGACCGCGGCCGCATCGTCGAGGTCGGTTCGCACGACGACCTGATCCAGCGCCAGGGCCACTACTGGCGGCTGTACGAGGCGCAGGCGCGCCAGGTCGACACCGAATCCGACGACGTCGGGCGGCGCACCAGCCTGATCGACGAGGCCGAGCTGGCGCACACCACGAGTCCGGTCAATGTCACGCTTGGTTGAACCATTGGACACCCAGATGCAGACCCTCCGTGCCGGGCAATCCGGTCTTGACCTGCGACGCGATCCGTTCGGGCGGCTGCTGCTCGTCGCTCCCGGTGGTGGCGCGCCCGAGCCGGTGACGCCGGTGCGTGCCTTTCCGCTCAGCGCACCCGGCGAAGGGGTGTCGCTGATCGGCCCCGATGGCCACGAACGGGCCTGGATCGACCGCCTGGGTGACGTGCCAGCGCCGGCGCGCGCGCTGATCGAAGCCGCGCTCGCCGAATCCGAGTTCACCCCCCACATCTCGCGCATCGCGAGCGTGTCCACCTTCTCGACGCCGAGCACCTGGGCGGTCGAGACCGATCGCGGGCCGACCGAACTCGTTCTCAAGGGCGAGGAGGACATCCGCCGCCTGGCCGACGGCCGGCTGCTCATCACCGACGCGCAGGGGCTGCAGTTCCTGGTGCCCGATCCGCTCGCCCTCGACCGGCCATCGCGCCGGCTGCTCGAGCGCTTCCTGTAGCCGCTGCCTGTAGGACGCGGTCGACGCCGCCACCGGGCCAATCACGGGTTGCCCGTGAGGCCGCGGCTGCGGATACTCGGCGCATGCCGCATGCGGTGCCACCCGGCCCCGCCCAGATGGCAGCCGCCCACAGGAGACCGGGATGAAGACGCTGCTCAACACCACGCTGATGATCGCGGCCCTGCTTGCCGCAACGCAGGCAGCTGCCAAGGTGACGCTGTACGAACTGGAGGGCTACGGTGGACGCAGCGTTGCCGCCGACCGCGACGTGCGAAACCTGCGCCAGTACGGGTTCAACAACCAGGCCTCGTCCGCGGTCATCGACGCGGGTCGCTGGGAGGTCTGCGAGCGGCCGCGTTTCGAGGGACGCTGCACCGTGCTGCGCCCGGGCCGCTACGGTTCGCTCGCCGCGATGGGGATCGGCAACCGGATCTCGTCGCTGCGCGAAGTCGGCGTCGCCGGACGCGAGCGCGACAGCGACACCGACCCGCGGGTCGGCGCGCCGGCCTCGGGCGGCGCGCCGCTGACGTTCTACGAGCGCGAGGGATTTCGCGGTCGCTCGTTCAGCAGCGCCCAGGATGTCGACAACTTCGCAGGCGTCGGCTTCAACGACAGCGCCGCTTCGGCAATCATCACCGGTGGACCGTGGGAGGTGTGCGAGGACGCCTATCACCGCGGCCGCTGCATCACGCTCGCACCGGGTCGCTACCGCTCGCTGGCGGCACTCGGGATCGACGGTCGCATCTCGTCGGCACGCCAGCACGACGGCCAGGCCCGGCGCGACGACCGGCAGGGTCGTCCGCCGTCGACCGGCATCACGCTGTTCGAACGCGAGGGTTTTGCCGGCCGCTGGTACAACGCGATGCAGCCGGTCGACGACCTGCAGCCGCACGGCTTCAGCGACCGCGCAGCGTCGGCCATCGTCTCGACCGGAGTCTGGGAGGTTTGCGCCGACGCACGCTATGGCGGTGGCTGCGCCGTGCTGCTGCCGGGCGAATACCCGTCGCTGGCCCAGACCGGCCTGCAGGGGCGGATCACCTCGCTGCGCCAGGGCGACCGCTGGTCCCAGAACGAGCCCGACCGGCGCCGTGACGGAGCCGTGGTGTTCTACGAAGGCGAGAACCTGACCGGCCCGTCGTTCCGCCTCGATGCGGCGGTCCCCGACTTCCAGCGTGCCGGCCTGTACGGGCGCGCCCGCTCGGCCGAGGTGAGCGGCACGTCATGGCGCGTCTGCGGAATGCCGCTGCAGGGCGGCTCGTGCACCGTCCTGCGTCCGGGCGTGTACCCGAGCCTGCAGGCGATGGGCTTGCGCGACCAGGTCGCATCGCTGCACCAGGTTCATCCGGCGGTCGACGAGGACCGCTGGTTCTCCGGTCAGCAGCCGCCTTCGGGCACCCCGATCGGGCGACAGATCCGCTGACCGGGCCGGCGCCGCGGCTACACCGCATCGATGTCGGTCCCGAGCGTCTCGGGAACGAACAGCATGCCGATGACGAAGGTCGCCGCCGCCACCGCGACCGGATACCACAGGCCGTGGTAGATGCTGCCGCTTTGCGCAACCATGCCGAAGGCGAGCGCCGGCAGCAGCCCGCCGAACCAGCCGTTGCCCAGGTGGTAGGGCAGGCTGACCGAGGTGTAGCGGATGCGGGTCGGGAACAATTCGACCAGCATCGCGGCGATCGGGCCGTACACCATCGTCACCAGCAGCATGAGCAGGCTCAGGATGCCGATGACCCGCACGGTGTCGATGCGGGAGGGGTCGGCCCGCTCCGGGTAGCCGGCGCGGCGCAGCGCGGTGGCGAGCTCGGATCGGAACGTCACCAGCGCGAGGCGGTCGGCGTGGTCGAAGGTGCTGCGCAGACCGCCGGCCAGCGCGACCTCGGGCACCGCCACCGCCGCGGTGCCGATCAGGACCTGCGCCACCCCACCGCGCGCGAGCGCAGCGACCGTGTGTTCGATGCCGGCCTGCGCAAGGGCGCGGCGGCCGATGTCGCAGGCGCTGCGGAAGTCGATCTCACGCGCCAGCGGACTGCCCTGAAACGAGCACTGTCGCGCATCGACATGCAGCACGACCGGCACGTCGCGGGTGGCGCGCGCCAGCGCCGGGTTGGCGGCTTCGGTCAGTGCCTCGAACAGCGGAAAGTAGCCGACCGCAGCCAGCAGGCAGCCGGTCATGATGATCGGCTTGCGTCCGATGCGATCGGACAGGCTGCCGAATGCGATGAAGAACGGTGCACCGATCGCCAGTGAGGCCGCGACCAGCAAACTTGCGGTCGAGGCATCGACCTGCAGCGTCTGGGTCAGGAAATACAGCGCGTAGAGCTGCCCCGTGTACCAGACCACCGCCTGGCCAGCGGTCAGCCCGAACAGCGCGATCAGGACCCGCCGCAGGTTCACCCAGCGGAAGAACGATTCGCGCAGCGGCGCGTTCGAGGGCTGCCCGTGGTCGAGCAGGCGCCGGAACACCGGCGACTCCGTGCAGTTCGATCCGCACCCAGATACCGATGAACAGCAGGGCGATCGAGAGCAGGAACGGAACGCGCCAGCCCCATTCGGTGAAGGCCGCATCGCCGAGCAGGCTGCGGGTGCCGACGACGACGAGCAGGGCCAGCAACAGCCCGAGCGACGCCGTGGTCTGGATCCAGGCGGTGTAGAAGCCGCGCTGCTTCGGTGGCGCATGTTCCGCGACATAGACCGCCGCGCCGCCGTATTCGCCGCCCAGCGCCAGTCCCTGCAGCAGGCGCAGGGCGATCAGCGCCACCGGCGCGGCCACGCCGATGGCCTGCTGGTTCGGCAGCAGCCCGATCATGAATGTCGACAGTCCCATCACCAGGATGGTCACGACGAAGGTGTATTTGCGGCCGATCATGTCGCCCAGGCGGCCGAACATCAGGGCGCCGAATGGCCGCACGATGAATCCGGCGGCCAGGCCGAGCAGCGTCACGATGAAGGCCGCGCTGCTGTCGAGTCCGCTGAAGAACTGCTGCGCAATGACCGGTGCGAGCGCACCGTACAGGTAGAAGTCGTACCACTCGAAGACAGTTCCGAGCGACGAGCCGAACACCACCCGGCGGTGCTGCCGGGTCGGCATGCGGTCGGCCAAGCCGACCCCGGGCGTGATCGCCAAGCGTGTCCCCCTCGATGGCGCCGGGCGCCAAACTGGATCAGGGCGGACCGGTTCGGCACCACGACCGGAAGCGTCCATCGGTCGGGCGACTGTGCGGCGCCGGCCTGACCGGCGTCTGACGCGACCCTGACGGCGCGCTGACAGGATCCGGCCGGGCCCGGACCGGACCATTCATGATGCAAACCGAGGTGGCCGCGCAACCGATGCCAGCGCCGATGGCGACACCGGGCGCCGATTCGGCGAGACTCGATGCTGCCGACCCGCACCCCGGAATCGCCGATGCCGTCCTCCCGCCCCACCGACGTCGCGCCGCGCCCTGGTGACGGCGTTGCTGCAGAACATCCGTTCAGCCTGCTGGCGCTGCCGGTCGGCAAGCTGGTCAGGCGCGCGCCGGTGACGGTGCGCCGAGGCCACCCCGATCGAGGCGACCGCAAGGCTGATGCGCGAGCAGCGCGTCTCCTCGGTGCTGCTGGTCGATTCCCGCCAGGCGTTGCTCGGCATCGTCACCGACCGTGACCTGCGCAACCGCGTGCTGGCCGCCGGCCTCGATCCGACGCAGCCGGTGAGCGCGATCGCCACCCCGGCGCCGCTGACGATGGCGGTTGGACAGCCGGTCTTCGAGGCGCTGCTGCTGATGGCGCGCCACAACATCCACCACCTGCCGGTGCTCGACGGCGAGCCGGCTCGTCGGGCATGATCACCGTCAGCGACCTGAACGACCGGCACAGCAGCTCGGCGGTCTACCTGGTGAGCGAGATCCACAAGCAGCGCAACGTCGAGGCGCTCGCCGCGATCGCCTCGCGCGTGCGCGGTCTCCAGCAGCAGCCTCGCCGCCGTCCGGGGCGAGCGCCTACAGCACCGGCCGCATCATCACGACCATCAGCGACGCCCTGACACAGCGCCTGCTGCAGCTCGCCGAGGCCGAACTCGGTGCGCCGCCGGTCGCCTACGCCTGGGTCGCTGCCGGGTCGCAGGCGCGCAGCGAGCAGACCGCCAAGAGCGATCAGGACAATTGCCTGGTGCTCGACGACGCCTACGACGCAACGCGGCACGGCGACTATTTCGCGGCGCTGGCCCGCTTCGTCAACGCCGGCCTGGACGCCTGCGGCTATGTCTACTGCCCGGGCGAGATGATGGCCTGCACCGACGCCTGGCGCCAGCCGCTGCAACGCTGGTCGGACCGGTTCATCGGCTGGATCGACGAACCCGAGCCGATGTCGCTGATGCTGACCTGCGTCTTCTTCGACCTGCGGCTGGTGCACGGCAGTGCCGTGCTGCTCGACACCCTGCGCGACCGTGTGCTGCAGCGCACGCGCGGCAACCGGCTGTTCCTGTCGCACCTGGTCGGCAATGCACTCAAGCACCGTCCGCCGCTGAACCTGTTCGGCGGCCTGTCGACCCGGCGCGCGGGCAACCTGCGCGATGCGGTCGACCTCAAGCACAACGGCATCGTGCCGATCGTCGACCTGGCACGCATCTATGCACTGGCCGGCGGACATCGCCAGGTCAACACCCACGAACGGCTGGAGGTCGCTGCCCGGGGTGGCGAGATCAGCGAACCCGGCGCGCACGATCTGCGCGGCGCGCTTGAATTCCTCGCCACCCAGCGCATCCGCCACCAGGCACGCCAGATCGAGCGCGAGCAGCCGGCGGACAACCTGCTGTCGCTGGCCGAACTGAGCGATTTCGAACGCAGCCAGCTGAAGGATGCCTTCCGGGTGGTGCAGCTGCTGCAGAGCGTGCTGGCGCAGCGCTACCGGTGAGCGCGGGCTGGTCCGCTGCCGAGCCGGGACTGGACGCTATTTTTTTCCCACACGGAGCTCACAGAGGTCACGGAGATCACGGGGTTGGAGGACGGGACGGGACCGCTCGTCGGCCGGTCGGGGCGCTCGCTTCGGTGCCCTCGGTCGTGTTTGCAGCCGACTTCGGCGTCAGTATTTCACCCGCGCGAAATAGGTCCGCTGCGCCGCTTCGCGGGCCTGCCCGAGCGTGCGGATGCCCTGCCGCGCGAGCAGCGGGAATCAGCCGCAGCAGCACCTCCGCGGTGACCAGCGCATCGCCGAGCGCGGTGTGGCGCCCGACGACCGGGATGCCGAAGCGCTCGGCGATCGCCTCGAGCCGGTGCGACGGCTGGTTCGGATGCACCAGTGCCGACAGCAGCAGCGTGTCGAGCACCGGCAGGTCGAAGGCGACCCCGGTCGCGACCTGCTTGAGCTGCAGGAAGCGCATGTCGAAAGCCGCGTTGTGCGCCACCAGCACGCTGTCGGCCGCGTAGGCACGAAACGCCGGCAGCACCTGCGCCAGCGTCGGCTGCCCGCGCACCTGGTCCGGCGTGATGCCGTGGATCGGAATCGAAGCGGCCGGAATGGGACGACGCGGATCGACGAGCTGCTCGAAGCACTCGCCGCGAAGCAGCTTGCCGTTGACGATGCGGGCGGCGCCGATCTGGATGATCTCGTCGCCGCCGCTCGGATCGAGGCCGGTGGTTTCGGTGTCGAAGACGGTGTAGATCAGGCGCGACAGCGGCTGGTCCTCGAGCGCACGGCCGAGTTCGGTGCTGCCGAACAAGTCGAAGTCGAAGAATTCGGGGCGACCGGCGTCGACCGCTGTGCCGGGCGCATCCGCCGGGACGACGTCGGCGCGTTCGGCGGCATCCGGCGAGCGTGGCAGCAGAAAGCGGAAGAACGCCTGCTGGCGCACGCGGTCGCGCTCGAACCAGAACTCGCCGCCGTGGCGCGCAACGACGTCGCGAATCGTCAGGCCGCTCGGCTCGCCGTCGGATGCGATCGGATCGAGCTCCCAGCTCATCACGGTCTCGGTGCTGACCGCCGGCCCGCTCCACACCAGGTCGAGGCGCGCCTGCAGTGCATCGGCGGCGGACAGCCGCAGCTGCAGCAGCGTGATCGTCGAATTCGTCGCGCAAGCGCTCGGCAAGGTAGACCAGCGCCTGCAGCAACGACCAGCTGTCCAGCCGCAGCCACAGCGCAGCATCGACTTCCGGGACGCCGACTGCGCAGCCCGCATCAGGCGCGCGATGCGCCACTGCGCCGCCTGGATCACGTCGGCGCCGCGCATCTCGTCGAGCGGCCAGCGCGCCGACGGCGCGAGCTGGGCAGCGCGCGCCGACAGCTCGTTGATGCGGGCGCGCCATGGCGCCGACCTCGTCGTGGATCACGCGCACGAAACGCGCCGCGCAGCGCCGGATCGAGCCCGGTGTCGTCGAGCACCTCGACCGCGGCCTGCAGGTTGGCGAGCGACGCCGCGGCTGCCTTCGGTCAGGCCGTGCAGCAGTCGCTCGCGCTCGGATTCATGCTCGTGTTCGCGCGTGATGTCGTCGAGCAGCAGCACGAACGAATCGATGTCCGGCCTCGCCGTGGCGTCGGCTGCCGCCGCCGCACCGCGGCGAGCCGCGCCCGCAGCAGCGTGCCCGTGCGGGTGGCGGTGACGAACTGCGCGCTCGGATGGGCATCGCCGCGCTGCAGCCGCTGGCGCACCCGTTCCAGCGCATGGTCGACCAGCCGGCGGTCGAAGACCGCATCGATCGGCCGCCCGAGACCGATCAATTCGGCCCCGCCGGCGATCTGCGGCTGATCGGAGACGGCGCGCAACTGCAGCCGGGCGCGCTGGTTGTAGAGCAGGATGCGGCCATCGAGGTTGCACACGACGACGCTCTGCTGCAGCTCGCTCATCAGCGCCGCCAGCCGGTTGCGCTCCTGTTCGACGCCGGCACTGGCGGCCGCCACCTGGCGCGGCGATGTCGTCGCGCAGGCGGTCGCGCTGCGTTGGCGAGTTCGTCGCAGCGAGGCGGCGATGCCGTGCAGCGCTGCCGGCGCCGCGTCGTCGAGCGCGAGCGCCGGCGCCGCGGCGTCGGCGGTCAGCAGCATGCGCGCGCGCTCGTCCAGCCGCGCCGGCGCGTCGATCAGGCGCCGCCACAGCGGCTGCGCGAGTGCCGCCGCGGCCGCGCTCGCGATCACCCCGACGAGCAGCGCCAGCGGCAGTCGCGGCAGCAGCAGATCGCGTACGGCGGCTGCGCTCGGCGCCATTCCAGGTCGACCAGACCAGCGCCGGCCAGCATCGCGGCCGTGAGCAGCAGCCAGGCCGCCGCCACCGCGCCCACCGCAGCCAGGGCGAGCAGCCGGCGACGCTGGAGCCGCATCGTCATCCGCCGCTGCGGCCGGCGGCCAGCATCGACTGCACCTTGCTGCACCAGTTCGCGGGTCGAGAACGGCTTGGTCATGTAGTCGTCGGCGCCGACACCGCGGCCCTTGGCGCATGTCGGTATCGCGGCCCTTGGCGGTCAGCATCAGCACCAGCGTGTCCTTGAGCGCCTCGTCGGCGCGCAGTGCCTGGCAGACCTCGAAACCCGCTGCGCCGCGGCATCATCACGTCGAGCAGCACCAGCTGCGGGCGCTCGCTGCGCAGCAGCTCGAGCGCCTGCTCGCCGTCGCGCGCGAGCACCACCTCGTGGCCCTCGCGGCGCATCAGGTATTCGAGCGTGACGAGGATGTTCGGCTCGTCGTCGGCGATCAGGATCTTGGCCTTCATCTCGGGTTCTCCGGCGCGATGCGGCTGGCCTGCCACGGCAGTCGTGAATGTGAAGCATGCGCCTGGTCGGTCGTCCGCTGCGCAGCTCGATCCGCCCGCCGAAGTGCTCGACGATCTGGCGGCTGATCGGCAGGCCGAGGCCGGTGCCCGGCGGCCGGCTGGCGGCGTCGCCGCCCTGGCGGAACTTCTCGAAGATCAGCGCGCGCTGCTCGGCCGGCACGCCGGGTCCGTTGTCGCACACCTCGACGGTTGCGTGCTGCGGATCGACCCTGCAGCCGCAGTTCGATGCAGCCGCCGACCGGCGGCACGAACTTGACCGCATTCGACAGCAGGTTCATCAGCACCTGCAGCAGCCGGTCGCGGTCGGCGCGCAGCGGCGGCGCGCTCGGCGGCAGCTCGAGCCGCAGCTCGGCGCCGCGCTCGCGGACCAGTTCGGTGCACCGTGCCGCGCGGCCTGGCGCAGCAGCCCGATCGGATCGATCACCTCGTCGTGCCACTGCGCATGGCCGGACTCGATCTTGGCCAGGTCGAGCACCTGGTTGACCAGCCGCGACAGCCGCTCGGTCTCGGCCACGACGATGCGCAGGAACTGCTCGCGCTGCGCGCCGTCCATCGCCGGCTCGTCGAGCATCAGCTCGGTCAGCGCCGCGGATCGAGGTCAGCGGCGTGCGCAGCTCGTGCGTCACCGACGACATGAAATCGTCCTTCAGCCGGTCCAGGCTCGCCAGCCGTTCGTTGGCGGCGCGCAGCTCGGCGGTGGCGCGTCTCGAGCGCGCGCGAATGGGCGCGCAGCTGCGACGCCTCGTCGAGGATGCGCAAGCACGTCGTCGAGGTCGAGCGCCTCCTCCTCGGCCACCGAGGCGACCATGACGCGCGCCGATGCGCTGCCGATCGCGCCGGCGAGCCGGGTCTCGACGAACTGCACGAAGCGCGCATCGGCAACGATCTCGTCGACCGGTGGCGGCGCCGTGCTGCGCGCGCATAGTCCGCCAACAGCCGGTCGGCCGCGCTCGGCGCCGAGAAAGCGACGCGCCAGCGCCTGCAGGTCGGCGACGTGCGCCCGGCCGCGCCAGAAGACCGGCCGCTCGGCGCGCGTGCGCTCGTACACATCGACGAACAGCAGCGCCTGGCTGGCCTCGGCGGCCGACGGCGTGCGCCACAGCGAGACCGCCACATACAGCCCGACATTGGCCAGCAGGCTCCAGAACAGCGAATGCGTCAGGTTGTCCAGCCCGGCCAGGCCGAGCAGCTGCTCGGGCCGCAGCCAGGCGATGCCGGCCGGGCCGGCGGCGACGAAGTCGGTCTGCCACCAGCCGGAGTTGGCGATCGACGGCAGCATCAGCGTATAGGTCCAGAGCGCGAAGCCGGCCGCGCAGTCCGGCCAGCGCACCGTCGCGGGTGCCGCCCTTCCAGTACATGCCGCCGAGCGCCGACGGCGCGAACTGCGCCACCGCGGCAAAGCTGATCAGTCCGATGCTGACCAGCGCATAGGCCTCGCCGGCCAGGTGGAAGTAGAGGTAACCGAGCAGCAGCACCGCGACGATGGCGGCGCGCCGGATGCCGAGCAGCCAGCCGCTCAGATCGTGGTGGCGCGCCAGTCGACCCGAGCGCAGCAGCAGCGGCATCAGCAGGTCGTTGCAGACCATGGTCGAAACGGCGGTCGCCTCGACGATCACCATGCCGGTGGCCGCCGACAGCCCGCCGACGAAGGCGGCCAGCGCAAGCAGCCGCTGGCCGGCTGCCAGCGGCAGCGACAGCACGAAGGTGTCGGCATCGACCGCGCCGCGTGCCGAACAGCAGCAGCCCGCCGAGCGCGATCGGCAGCACGAACAGGTTGATCGCCAGCAGATAGGCCGGGAAGACCCAGGCGGCGCGGCGCAGGTGCTGCTCGTCGACATTCTCGACCACCAGCACCTGGAACTGGCGCGGCAGCAGGATCACCGACAGCATCGACAGCAGCGTCAGCGCGAACCATTGCTGGTAGTCGAACGAGCGATCGCCCTGCGCCAGTCGCAGCAGGTCGCGCAGTTCGCGGATCGGCGGCGGCGCGGCCGAACAGATCGGCCGGACCGCCGAACAGGCCCCAGGTGACGAAGACGCCGACGGCCAGGAAGGCGAGCAGCTTGACCACCGACTCGAAGGCGATCGCGGCGACCATGCCCTCGTGGCGCTCGCGGCTTTCGAGATGGCGCGTGCCGAAGACCATCGTGAAGCCGGCCAGCGCCAGCGCGACGTACAGCGTGCCGTCCTGCCACCACGCCGCCGGCTCGGCCGCGGCGACACCGGGCGGCGCTGGTCAGCACGCGGTAGCCGGCGTCGATCGCCTTCAGCTGCAGCGCGATGTAGGGCACGATGCCGACCACCGTGATCAGCGTCACCAGCCCGGCCAGCAGCGGGCTCTTGCCGTGACGGCTGGCGATGAAGTCGGCGATCGAGGTGATGCGGTAGGTGCGCGCGATGCGGATCATCTTGCGCAGCACCAGCCAGGCCAGCAGCATCGCCAGCGTCGGTCCGAGGTAGATCGGCAGGAACCAGACGCCGCCCGAGGCCGCGCGGCCGACGCTGCCGAAATAGGTCCAGGCGGTGCAATAGACCGCGATCGACAACGCGTAGACCCAGGCGTTGGCGATCACCGAGCGCTGCTGCACGGCGCGCCGGTCGGCCCACCAGGCGACGACGAACAGCAGCAGCAGGTACGCGAACGACGCGCCGAGCACCAGCGGCGCCGCGATCACGCGCTTCGGCTCCGGCGCTCCATCAGCCAGGCCAGCACGGCGATCAGCGGCGCCCAGACGATGAACAGCGCGGCCGGGAAGAGCGGGATGCCGGCAACCAGCTGCTCACGGTCCCACAGCGCCAGCAGCGGAAAGTTGAACAAGCGCCAGCGCCAGCGCGAACAGCGCGATCAGGCGCTGCTCGCAGCAGTCCGCCGGCCATGGCGTCACTTGCGGCGCGCGCGCGCTTCGGGCCGAAGCCGTGGGCGTGGCGACCGAGTGCGAAATCGGCGAAGAACTTGCACCAGATCGTGCTGCCGGCGATCGCGGTCCAGACCTCGTACGGCATGCCCTGCAGCAGCACGCCGCCGATGGCGACGACGAGTCGCGATGCCGGCCAGGCCGTTGATCGCCATCGTGAACGGCGCCCAGCGCTCGGCGTCGGGCGGCGGCTCGCCATGCTTGAGTGCCACCTCCGAGAAATCGCGCCGGACCAGGATCCGCCAGGCGCGGCGCAGCCAGAAGAAGGCGATCGGAAACAGCGCGAGGAACAGGATCCAGGTCAGCGCGACGCTGACATCGAAAACCATCGTGATCGGCTCCGGCAGGCGCAGGCCCGCAACATGGAAAAGGGCCCTGCCGGCAGCGCCGGCAGGGCCCTTCATTCTGGCTGCCGCGGCACCGCTGCGGCAACCCCCGGCCAATCCCGGGTCCTCAGTGCGACGCCGTGAACCGCCGCCGAGCCGCGCGGAATGCGCACCGCCTCGACCATCGCCTGGATGTGCTCCGGCGGCTCCTTGGTCACCTTGTCGACCGCGAAGGCGACCGCGAAGTTGACCAGCGCACCGATGGCACCGAAGGCTTCCGGCGTGATGCCGAAGAAGCTGTTCGCCCCGCCGATCAGGCCGAGGTACTCGGTGCCCTTGATGAAGAAGATGCCCTTGTGCGCGAACACGTAGAACAGGGTGACGAACAGGCCGGCCAGCATGCCGGCCATCGCGCCCTCCTTGTTCATCTTCTTGCTGAAGATGCCCATCATGATGGCCGGGAACAGCGAACTGGCCGCGATGCCGAAGGCCAGCGCCACCGTTCCGGCCGCGAAGCCCGGTGGATTCAGCCCCAGGTAGCCGGCGACCACGATGGCGACCGCCATCGAGATCTTGCCGGCCAGCAGTTCGCCCTTCTCGCTGATGTCGGGCACGAAGACGTTCTTGATCAGGTCGTGCGAGACCGCCGCCGAGATCGCCATCAGCAGGCCGGCCGCGGTCGACAGCGCCGCCGCCAGGCCGCCGGCGGCGACCAGCGCGATGACCCAGTTCGGCAGCAGCGCGATCTCCGGATTGGCGAGCACGATGATGTCGGCATTGACGTCGAGCTCGTTGCCCTTCCAGCCGGCGGCCGCCGCCTTCTGCTTGACCGTCTCGTTGGTCGTCTTGTCGTTGTAGTACTGGATGCGGCCGTCGCCGTTCTTGTCGGAGAACTTCAGCAGGCCGGTCTGCTCCCAGCGCTTCATCCAGTCCGGACGCTCCTCGTAGCGGATGTTGCGTGTCGGCTGCGAACGGATCGGCGTTGCCCATCACCACGCCCGGCGTGATGGTGCGGATCAGGTTGGTCTTGGCCATCGCCGCCACGGCCGGCGCGGTGGTGTACAGGATGGCGATGAAGACCAGCGCCCAGCCGGCCGACGAACGTGCCGCCTTGACCGACGGCACGGTGAAGAATCGCATGATGACGTGCGGCAGACCGGCGGTGCCGATCATCAGCGACATCGTGTAGACGAACATGTTCAGCGTGCTGCCCGGCACCGACGGTCGTGTACTTGCCGAAGCCGAGGTCGGTGACGACCTGGTCGAGCTTGGCCAGCAGCGACATGTCCTGGCCGATCAGGCTCGAGCCGAGGCCGAGCTGCGGAATCGCATTGCCGGTCAGCTGCAGCGAGATGAAGACCGCCGGCACCGTGTAGGCCAGGATCAGCACGACGTACTGCGCGACCTGGGTGTAGGTGATGCCCTTCATGCCGCCGAACACCGCGTACAGGAACACGATGCCCATGCCGACGTAGATGCCGACCTCGCTGGACACGCCGAGGAAGCGCGAGAACGCGACGCCGACGCCGGTCATCTGGCCGATGATGTAGGTCAGCGACGCGACCAGCAGGCAGACCACCGCGATCGTGCGAGGCCGACTTCGAATAGAAGCGGTCGCCGATGAACTGCGGCACCGTGAACTTGCCGAACTTGCGCAGGTACGGCGCGAGCAGCATCGCCAGCAGCACGTAGCCGCCGGTCCAGCCCATCAGGAACAGGCCGCCGCCGTAGCCCATGTTCGAGATCAGGCCGGCCATCGAGATGAACGACGCAGCGCTCATCCAGTCGGCGGCGGTGGCCATGCCGTTGGTCACCGGATGCACCTGGCCGCCGGCGGCGTAGAACTCGCTGGTCGAGCCGGCGCGCGCCCAGATCGCGATGCCGATGTACAGCGCGAAGCTCAGGCCGACGCCGATGTAGATGGTGGTTTGGAGATCCATGGCGTCAGTCCTCGTGCACGTCGAACTCGCGGTCGATGTCGCCCATCTTCTTGCCGTAGATAGAAGATCAGCACGATGAAGACGTAGATCGAGCCCTGCTGGGCGAACCAGAAGCCGAGCGGGTAGCCGCCGAGGTGGAACTGGTTCAGCAAGTCGGCGAACAGGATGCCGGCGCCGAACGAGACCAGGAACCAGACGATCAGGATCCTTGTCAACAGTCGCAGCGTCGCGCTTCCAGTAGCCATGCGAATCATGGGTATGTGGTGTCATTTCCGGCCGACCCCTCTCGTGATTGGTCGAACGAGTGAAAGGGCTGCGTCAGCCAGCCTCGCCAGGAGCGACAGGCACAGCGAGCCGATCGCAGGACTGGCAGCAATCCGACGTCCGGCGACAGGATCAGGGGCGTCGCTTAACGCTTTCTTACGGCGGTGATTACCCTGAGCACTTATCTCACGATGTGGTTTCGCAGGGCCAACCAAGGGAAATCACCGAGGCTTGAGCGGCCGCGACGACGCCCGGCCGCGGGGCGCTGGCGGCTTGCCACCCGGGCCCGTCGAACCACGCCTCGCCGCGCAGATAGGCGGCCAGCATCGGCAGCGCATCGAGTCCCCAGAACAGCCGGCCGTCGACCACGATCGTCGGCACGCCGAAGATGCCGAGCTGCAGCGCCTGCGCGGTCTGATCCTTCAGCTGCTGCCTGACCTCGGCGCCGGCCGGGTCGCGCACCGGCGCGAGCAGCTGCTGCAATGCCGTCAGCCGCTGCGGATCGTTGGCATCGCGCGCCGCCGGTCCAGACATGGCGCAGCACGGCTTCGCAGGCACGCCGGTTCGGCGTCCGACCGGCCGGCGCGGTGGCCAGCAGCAGCCGCAGCAGCGCCAGCGGATTGAACGGATGCTGGCTCGGCGGTCGCCAGCTCGACTGCCATGGCGGTGCGCCAGCCAGGCGACCTGCCGGAAGGTCCAGACGCGCTTCGGTTCGATCTCGGCCGGCCCTTTCTGGCCCCAGTGCTGCAGCAGGCCGGCAAACAGCAGCGGCCGGTAGTCGACGCTGTACGACAGCCCCTGCGAGTTCCTGCGGCAGCCGCTCGAAGGCCAGCCAGGCAAACGGCGAGATCGGATCGAACCAGAAGTCGAGCTGCCGCACGGTCATCCGAGCGCTCCGGCGGGCGTCAGGTCGGCTCGGGCCGATCGGTGCCGGAGCCGGCGTCGGCCCGCGCAGCGCGCCGCGCTGGCAGCAGCTTCCAGATGCGGCGCTTGTCGAGATCCCCGAGCGAGGACCAGCGCGACGATCTCGTCGATCGTGCGATGGCAGCCTTCGCACCAGCCGCTGACGCGGATCGATCCGGCACACGCCGGTGCAGGGACTTGCGACGATGGCTCATGCGGTCAGCTGCGCCCGCAGCTCGGGACTGCGCTCGCCAGGCGTGACATCGGCCACCGCCGCACCCGGCACGAGCCGGCGCAGCTGCGCCGGTGCCAGCGCGGAACACCGCATTCGGATGCCCGGCGGCGGCCCAGATCTCGGCGAAGCGGAACAACTCGCAGTCGATCAGCGTCAGCGGCGTCTGGACATGGCGACCGGCGAAACGCCGCCAATCGAGAAGCCGGTGCGCGCCTTGACGAACTCGGCGTCGGCGCGGCCGATCGGGTCCGACCTGCGCCGGCAGCTTGCCTTCGTCGACCCGCCGGTCGCCGGAGGTGATCGACGAGCACCGCGCGGTCATCGGCGCAGGCGGCGGAACATCACGCTCTTGGCGATCTGTCCGACTTCGACGCGAGCGCATCAGCCGCCTGCTGGGCGGTGCGCGCCGACACCTCGAGCCAGCGCGGCGCATGCGGATGGTCGGCGGCAACGAGCGCGGCCTCGACGCGGCGCACCGCTTCCGGCCGATCAGCCGCGGCGGCGGCGGCGGCCGGCCTCGGACGCAGCGGTGGGAGGCGGTTGGCAGGTGGACGCTCGTTCATGCTCGCGATCGGGCCAGGGTCGGCGCTGCGTTCAGGCGGGACCGCGCCGGCGCCCGAACAGGTCGCGCGCGGCTCGCAGCAGCGAAAACAGGAATTTTGACAGCACCACGGTCAGCGTCACCATCAGCAGCAGTGCGACCACGAGCAGCACCGAGAACCAGACCGGATGTTCCCACGCCAGCCACAGCATCAGCGGCACCGCGCCATCACCGAGCAGCGACAGGCCGATGTTCGAAAACGGTTCGGGCGAGGTATTGACGGCCGCGCGCGTGGTGGCCTTGGCGATGTGACTGGTGGCTGCCAGCGTGCCGCCGAGCAGCGCCGCTGCCGCAGCGAGATCGGCCTGCTCGAAACCGAATACCGCACCGGCGAGCGCGGCGCCGGCCGGGATGCGCAGCAGCGTGTGCAGCACGTCCCAGACGCTGTCGACGCCCGGGATCTTGTCGGCGAAGAATTCGACCGCCATCAGGGTGCCGCTTGCGCCGAGCATCAGCGGTGTCTGCAGCAGCTGCAGCCCGGACGGCAGCTCGATCCAGCCAAGCCAGCCGGCGGCGCCGGTCAGGAACAGCACCGCATACAGGCGCAGCCCGCTCGCCCAGCCGAGCGCCGCGGCAATCGCGAGCAGCTGCGCGGTGTCGAACCCGGGCATGCCGTCAGTAGCGCTTGGCCGCCTCGTCGAGCATCACCTCGGTCGCGCCGCCGCCGATCGCCAGGATGCGCGCGTCACGCCACAGCCGCTCGATCGGGGTGCCGAGCATGTAGCCCATGCCGCCATGAAACTGCTGGCAGGTCTGGACCACCTCGTTGACCAGCTCTCCGCTCAGCGCCTTCAGCAGCGAGACGTCCTGCACCACATCGTGACCCTGGGTGACGCGCCACGCACAGTGGTACATGTACTGACGCGCAGCCCGGGTCCTGGCGTCGAGCATCGCCAGGCGCTGGCGGATCACCTGCTTGTCGAACAGCGTGGCGCCGAACGCGCGCCGCGCGCGCACCTGCTCCAGCGTCAGACGCAAGGCCTGTGTCGCATGGCCGACCGCCATCGCCGCCAGCGCGATGCGCTCGGTCTGGAAGTTCTTCATCACCGCCTGGAAGCCGCGGTCGACCTCGCCGAGCAGGCTGGAGGCAGGGATGCGGCAATCGTCGAACACCAGCTCGGCCGTATCCGACGAGCGCCAGCCGGTCTTGTCGAGCGTGCGGCCGACCCGCAGGCCCGGGGTTCCCCTCTCGACCAGGAACATCGAGATGCCGTGGCGCGCTGCCGAAGTGCGGGCGGCGACGACGTACAGGTCGGCATGGACGCCGTTGGTGATGAACAGCTTGCGTCCCGTTGATCGTCCAGCCCTCGGCACTGCGTTCGGCGCGGGTGCGGATGCCGGCGACGTCGGAACCGGCATCGGGCTCGGTGATCGCCACCGCACTGATCGTGCGCCCGGACGTGATGCCGGGCATCCAGGTTGCCTTCTGCTGCTCATTGCCGGCATGTTGCAGGTGCGGGCTCGCCATGTCGGTATGGACCAGCACCGTGATGACGAAGCCGCCGAAGGTCGATTGCGACAACGCCTCGGCAAAGACCAGGTTGGTCAGTGCATCGGCATCGCCACCGCCGAACCGGCCATCGAACATCAGCCCGAGCAGACCGGCCTCGCCGAGCCGTTGCAGCACGGCGCGCGGCACCATCCCGTCGCGTTCCCAGGCCTGCGCGTGCGGCTCGACCTCGCGGGCGAGGAAGCGCGCGACCTGGTCCTGCAGCAGGGTGTGCTCTGGTGTCAGATAGATGTCTGTCCATCGGGGCTCCCGGGGCCTCCCGCGGCGCCCGACTGGGTGCCCACGACCGACCTGCACGGCAGTGTAGGCGTGCGCCAGCCGCCCGTTTTGCAGTACGCGCAAATCGCACAATCGACGCCGACCTCGGTTCCCCTGCAGGGCGGCCCCATGCTAATGTCCGCGCTGCTCTGGCGTCGTCCGGCTTGGACGCACGCGCGTTGAACAAGTCCAATCCCGATGGAGACAAGTCCATGAATGTCAGATTCAAGCCGCTGATCGGCGCGTTCTTCGCCGCCGCCGGCATCCAGGCCGCCAGCGCCGCCGACGTCACCCTGCGCGTGCACCAGATGCTGCCGCCGCAGGCCACCATCCCCGCCAAGGCGATCGTGCCGTGGATGCAGAAGGTCGAGAAGGAAAGCGGCGGGCGCATCAAGCTGCAGCATTTCCCGAGCATGCAGCTCGGCGGCAAGCCGACCGACCTGTTCGACCAGGCGAAGGACGGCGTGGTCGACATCACCTGGACCGTGCTCGGCTACACGCCGGGCCGGTTTCCGAAATCCGAGGTGTTCGAACTGCCGTTCATGAGCGGCTCCGGCGAGACGCTCGTCGCGCGCCTTCCAGGCGTTCGTCGAGAAGAACGCGATGGACGAGTTCAAGGACGTCAAGCTGATCGCGGTGCATACGCACGGCCCGGGCCTGTTCCACAGCAAGGATCCGATCAACAAGCTCGAGGACCTGAAGGGCATGAAGGTGCGCGGCGGCTCGCGCGTGATCAACATCCTGCTCGAACAGCTCGGCGCCACCCCGGTCGGCCTGCCGGTGCCGGCGGTCGGCGAGGCGCTTGTCGAAGGGCGTGATCAGCGCCACCACCATCCCGTGGGAAATCGTGCCGGCGCTGAAGGTGCAGCAGATCGTCAAGAACCACACCGGCTTCTCGGGTGACAAGGGCCTGTACACGCAGACCTTCGCGGTCTCGATGAACAAGGCCTCGTACGACAAGCTGCCGGCCGATCTGAAGAAGGTGATCGACAACAACAGCGGCATCGAGACGGCTGCGCTGTTCGGCCGCGCGATGGACGAGGGCGACAAGGCCGGCCTCGAGGCCGCGAAGAAGGCCGGCAACAACATCGTCACGCTGAACCCGGCCGAGACCGCACGCTGGCAGCGCGCCGCCGCCGGCACGCGCGCCGTCTGGTACAAGGAAGTCGGCGACAAGGGCATCGACGGCCCGAAGCTCGCCGCCGAAGCCGAAGCGCTGATCAGCAAGCATTCCAGGAAGTGATTCCCGGGTCGGGGGCCCTGAGGCCCCCGGCCCGTCAACGGCGCGACAACAAGATGAACAACGTCATCTACGGGCTGAGCCGGCTCATGGCCTGGTTCGGTGCAGCGGTGCTGACCCTGATTGCCGTGATCACGGTCGTCAGCATCATCGGCCGCGCGCTGTCGGGCTTCGGGCTCGGTCCGGTGCCGGGCGACTTCGAACTGGTCGAGGCCGGTACCGCGCTGGCGGTGTTCAGCTTCCTGCCGTGGTGCCACCTCAAGCGCGGCCATGCGGTGGTCGACATGCTGTGGAGCAAGTACCCGCCGGCCATGCAGCGCTTGCTCGACGTGATGTCGGACGCGCTGATGCTGATCGTGTGGCTGCTGCTGATCTGGCGCATGTGGGTCGGCATGATGGAATACCACGAGAACCAGGAGGTCAGCTTCATCCTGCAGATGCCGGTCTGGTGGGGCTATGCCGCGTCGATGCCGCCCGCCATCGTCGGCTGCGTGGCCTATGCATGGCGACTGCTCGAGTCGCTCGGGGTGGCTTCGCCGCCGCGTGATTTCGTCACCGGCTCGGGAGGCCACTGAATGGATCCGCTCATCCTGGCGGCATGGTCGTTTCCGGTCCTGCTGATCCTGATCTTCCTGCGCGTGCCGATCGGGCTGTCGATGCTCGTGCTCGGCCTGCTCGGCTCGTGGCAGATCTACGGCAATGCGCTGCCGCTGCTGAACCAGATGAAGACGATGGCCTATGGCCAGTTTTCGTCGGCGTCACTTTCGATCGTTCCGCTGTTTCTGCTGATGGGACAGTTCGCCGGACTGGGTGGCATGTCGACCGCGCTGTTCAAGGCGGCCGAGGCCTTCATCGGGCACCGCAAGGGCGGGGTGGCAATGGCGGCCATCGGCGCCTGCGCCGGCTTCGGTTCGATCTGCGGTTCGTCGCTCGCGACCGCCGCCACCATGGGCCAGGTGGCCCTGCCGGAACTGCGCCGTGCCGGCTACAGCGGCGCCCTGTCGACCGGTGCGCTCGCGGCCGGCGGCACCCTCGGCATCCTGATTCCACCGTCGATCGTGCTGGTCATCTACGCGATCCTGGCCGAACAGAACATCGCCAAGATGTTCGCAGCCGCATTCGTTCCCGGCATCCTGGCCGCCATCGGCTACATGGTGGTGATCGGCATCTATGTGCGCGTGTGGCCCGATTCGGCGCGCCAGATCGAGCCGATGCCCTGGCCCGAGCGGATGCAGGCGCTCGCTGACGTCTGGCCGGTGATCGTCATCTTCGTGGTCGTGATCGGCGGCATCTACACCGGCATCTTCACGCCGACCGAGGGCGCGGCGGTCGGTGCCGCATCGACCGGCCTGCTGGCCTGGATGCGCGGCGGGCTGTCCAAGGCGCGCCTGCTGTCGGCCTTCGAGGCCACCGCATCCGGAACCGCGATGGTGTTCCTGATCGTCATCGGCGCAGCCGCCTACAACACCTTCCTCGCCCTGTCGCAATTGCCGCAGGAACTCGCCAGCTGGGTCGGCACACAGGGCTTCGGACCGTACCAGGTGCTGTGGGCGATCCTGCTCTTCTATGTGATCTTCGGCTGCGTGATGGATTCGCTGTCGATGATCCTGCTGACGATCCCGATCTTCTTCCCGCTCATCTCCGGGCTCGACTTCGGCCTCGGCCCGGAGGAAACCGCGATCTGGTTCGGGATCCTGGTGCTGATCGTGGTCGAGGTCGGACTGATCACCCCACCGGTCGGGATGAACCTGTTCGTCATCCAGTCGATGGCGCCCGACATCCCGATCAGCGCCACTTACCGCGGCGTGATGCCCTTCGTCGCCAGCGACCTGCTGCGTGTCGTCGTGCTGGTGGCGTTCCCGGCCATCACCCTGTTCATCCTGCAGTTCTGACGGCTCGGGGCCGTCCTTCGGCTCAACTGAGCAGATCGAACAGCGTGCGGGCCACGACCTGGGTCGCCCGACGCAGGTCTTCGAGCACGATGTGCTCATCGGCCCGCTTGGCGTTGCTCTCGAGCACGCTGCGCGGGCCGGCCCCGTACAGCACGGCGGGGATTCCGTGCTCGCTGTACAGCCGCGCATCGGTATAGAGCGGCGTTCCGCTCGCCTCGACCGGCGTCGCGAAAACCTCGCTCGCGTGCGTGCACAGGGCGTCGACGAGCGGCTGGTTGCCAGGCAACGGCCGCAGCGGGTTGGCGAGCAGGAGGCGGCGGATCTCGACTTCGATCCCCGGACAGGATGCTGCTGCCTGTTCGATCACCCGCCGGATCGCCGCCTCGACCTCGACCGGGTCTTCCTCCGGGATCATGCGCCGGTCGAGCTTGAGCACGACCTTGCCAGGGACCACATTGGTGTTGGTGCCGCCCTCGATCCGGCCGACATTCAGGTACGGGTGGCCGATGCCCTTGACCGCGCTGCGCGTCTGCCGGTAGAGCCCGTTCTGCTGGTAGAGCGCATTCAGGATGCCGGTTGCCGCCTGCAGCGCGTCGACCGCGGTTTCCGGCACTGCTGCGTGTCCCATGCGGCCGTGCACCGTGACCTCGAGCTGCAGGCAGCCGTTGTGACCGGTGACCACCTGGTAGCTGAAACCGGCTGCGATCAGCAGGTCCGGCCGCGTCAGTCGGTTGGCCAGCAGCCAGCCCGGACCCAGCTCGCCGCCGAACTCCTCGTCGTAGGTGAAGTGCAGCTCGATGCTCCCGCGCAGCGCAGCACGCAGCGATTCGACCGCCCGCGTGGCGAAGGTGAAGGTGGAGAAATCGCTCTTGCTGACGGCCGCGGCACGACCGTAGAGCCGGCCGTCGACCACCTCGCCACCGTACGGATCGTGGCTCCAGCCCTCGCCCGGCGGCACCACGTCGCCATGCGCATTGAGCGCGATCGTTCGACCGCCGTCGCCGTAGCTGCGGCGCACGATCAGGTTGGTGATGCTCTGCAAGCCGTGCTCGCGTACCAGCGCGTCAGGCACCGGATGCAGCTCGACCTCGAAGCCGGACTCGCGCAGCAGCTCGGCGGTGCGCACCGCATGCGGCGCATTGTTGCCGGGCGGGGTGTCGGTCGGCACCTGGACCAGCGCCTGCAGAAAACGCACCTGTTCATCGAAGTGGGCATCGACCCAGGCATCGAGGGCGGCGTGGGAGGGACGTTGCTGGGTCATCGGTCGGCGGCCAGTTGTTCGAGCAGGTTGGAGAAGGCGCGCACCGTCAGGTCGGCGTCGTCGTTGGTGATGGCTTCGAGCGGGTTGTGGCTGATGCCCGAGTGCAGGCCGCGTGTGAACAGCATTGCCTGTGGCATCAGCTCGTGCAGCTTCATCGCATCGTGACCGGCGCCGCTCGGCATGCGGTGCACCGGCACGCCGAGCGCGGTCACCGCCGCCTCCCAGCGACCCTGCCAGGCAGGGTCGCTCGGCGCGGCCGCGGCGCGAACCGTCTCGGTCAGCGTGTGCGTCAGGCCACGCCGCTCGCACAGGGCCGCCAGTTCGGCCAGCACATCGGCGACGCAGGCGTCGCGCACCGCGTCGGTCGTCGCACGCACGTCCAGGCTGAAGCGGCAGCGCCCCGGGACCACGTTGATCGAACCACCCGGCACCTCGAGCATGCCGACGGTGCCGACCAGGTCGGGCACGGACGCGGCTCGCCGCTCGAGGTGGAGCACCAGCTCGGCCGCCGCGGCAGCGGCGTCGCGGCGCCGGTCCATCGGCGTCGTCCCGGCGTGGCTCGCCATGCCGACGATCTCGCCGACATGTCGCACGCTGCCGTTGATCGAGGTGACGACGCCGAGCGGCAGGTCGAGTTCGTCGAGCACCGGTCCCTGCTCGATGTGGACTTCGACGAATCCGAGGTAGTCCTCGTGCCGGCGTCGCAAACCCGCGATCGCGGCGGGCTCGAGCCCGGCGGCCTGCATCGCATCGCGCATCGGCACGCCAGCGGCATCGCGCTGGTCGAGCCAGGCCGGATCGAACTGGCCGACCAGCGCACCCGAGCCGAGAAAGGTGGCGTTGTAGCGCTGCCCCTCTTCCTCGGCGAAGCCGACCACCTCGATGCCGAACGGCAGGCGTCGCTGCCGGCGCTGCAGTTCGCGCACGCACCGCATCGGAACCAGGATGCCGAGGCGCCCGTCGTACCTGCCGCCGTTGCGCACCGTGTCGTAATGGCTGCCGGTGAGCAGGCGCGGCGCCGCGGGCTCGCTGCCGTGGTACAGGCCGACCACATTGCCCACCGCATCGATCGACACCTCGTCGAAGCCGCAGTCGTCGCGCATCCAGTCGACCAGCTGGGCCGCGCAGGCCCGGTGCGCGTCGGTCAGGTAGGTGACGGTCAGCACGCCAGGCTCGGCGTCACTGTGGCGTGCCAACGCGTCGGCCCAGTCGAGGATCTGGTTGCCATGTTCGGGCACATGGCCGAACTTTTCGTCGAGCCGGATCTCGGCGATGCGGTTGATGTTGCGCAGCGCCTCGGCGAATTCGAATGCGCGGTGGTGCTGCAGCCGGCGTGCGAAGGTGGCGATGATCTCGGCCTTGGCCAGGCCGCTGCCGCGCGGACCGCGCACCGCCAGGATGAACGGAAAACCGAACTTCGCGTTGTAGTCGGCGTTCAGTTGGTGGATGCGCGCGAACTCGTCGGGCGTGCAGTGCGTCAGCCCGGCCCGGCCCTGCTCGGCGGTCGATTCGGCGGTCAGCGATCGATCCAGCATCGCCTTGCCGGCCAGTTCCGGGTGGGCGCGGATCAGCGCCAGCTGCCGCTCCCGCCCGGCCTCGCGCAGCGTCTGCACCAGCGCCAGCTTGAGGTGCGCCAGGCCGGCGAACGGCCGCCGCTGCCAGGCCGCTTCAGCGATCCACGGTGAATGCTCGTAAACGCCGTCGAGCAGCGTCACGAAGTCGGACTGTCCGGCACCATTGAGTTGGTCGATCGTCAGCATGTCGGTGTCCTCACTGCCAGACGAATGCGCGCGCCGCATCGAACGGATGGGTCCGCTTCCAGTGGTCGGCGATGTCGATCCGGCGCGTCACCCAGACCCGCTCGTGCTGCTCGACATGATCGAGAAAGCGCTGCAGCGCACGCAGGCGCCCGGGGCGGCCGAGCAGCCGGCAGTGCATGCCCACGCTCATCATCGACGGCCGCTCGTCGCCCTCGGCATAGTGGACATCGAAGGCATCGCGCAGGTACTCGAAGAATTCATCGCCGTGCGAATAGCCCTGCGGCAATGCGAAACGCATGTCGTTGCAGTCGAGCGTGTACGGCAGGACCAGCTGCGGTGCGAGTGCACCGTCGCTGCGCCGCACCTGCAGCCAGAACGGGAGGTCGTCGCCGTAGTAGTCGCTGTCGTAGGCGATGCCGCCGTGATCGGCGACCAGGCGCCGGGTGCGCGGGCTGTCGCGACCGGCATACCAGCCGATCGCGGCCGCGCCGGTCAGTGCGCGCACGGCCGCCAGGCCACGCTCGACATGGTCGCGCTCGGTCGCCTCGTCGACCTGCTGGTAGCTGATCCAGCGCCAGCCATGGCAGGCGACCTCGTGGCCGGCCTCGACGAAGGCGGCACCGACTTCGGGGCAACGCTGCAGCGCCATGCCGACGCCGAAGACGGTCAGCGGCAGCCGGCGACGCTCGAACTCGCGCAGGATCCGCCAGACGCCGACGCGCGATCCGTATTCGTAGATGCCCTCCATGCTCAGGTGGCGGTCGGCGAAGGCCGGCGGGCTGGACATCTCGGACAGAAACTGCTCGCTGCCGGCATCGCCGTGCAGCACGCTGTTCTCGCCGCCCTCCTCGTAGTTGAGGACGAACTGAAGCGCAACACGCGCCTGGCCGGGCCATTGCGCCAGCGGCGGGTTGCGGCCGTAGCCGGCGAGGTCGCGCGGGTACGGCGCGGCTTGCGGATCGGTGGTCTGCATGATCAGCTCTCGAGCGGTGGTGAGGGTGAGGGCGAGGCGGCCGCTGGCGGCAGCAGGATGGCCGCCAGACCCGGGGTGCGCGGATCGAGCCGCACAGTGCGCTCCACGTTGTCGAGGTGCGACGTACTGAGCCGCACCACGGCGCGCAGGTCGCGCCGCTCGAGCGCATCGACGATCGCAACATGTTCGCGGTGTGACTCGGCGGCCGAATGGGCTGACTGGTACATCAGCGCGATCAGGGCCGAGCGCGAGGTCAGGTCGACGATCATCTGCGTCAGCACCTGATTGCCGTGCTGGCGCGCAAGCAGCAGGTGGAAATCGGTCAGCAGCCGGGTGCGGCCCGGAATGTCGCGCTGCTCCAGCGCCGCTGCCTCGGCGGCCAGGTGGCGCCGCAATTCGCCCAGCTGCACCGCGGTGATCGAGGCGCAGATCATGCGAGCCAGTGCGGGCTCGAGCAGCCGGCGGACCTCGTAGACCTGGCGCGCCTCGTCGACGCCCGGCTCGGCGACGAACGCGCCCCGGGCCGGCTCCAGCGTGACGAGGTGGTGGCGGCTGAGCTGGATCAGCGCCTGCCGCACGACGGTCCGTGAGACGCCGAAGATGTCGGCGATCTGCTGCTCGGCCAGCTTGGTTCCCGGCATCAGCCGGCGCTCGATCACCGCGTCGGAGATCGCGTCGACGATGCGCTGCGTCGACCCGCCGGCGCCGGCTGTCGCGCGCTCGACCGGATCGGCCTTCTCGATCATCTTCAGCGAAGCTCGGCTGCGTGGCATCGTGGGTGCGAACGGGGCGGCGGCGGTTTCGGCTTGTACGGCGCCCCGCACGAAGTGTATGCTCAAGTGTATACACTTTGGCAAGGTCCGCAAGTGGTGCCGACCGCCGCACACGGGAGTGACACGATGGGACACCTCAGCACGCATGTACTCGACACCGCCAACGGCTGCCCTGCAGCGGGCATGAAGGTGACGCTGCAACGACTCGTCGACGGGCAGGCACGCACCATCAAGGCCGTGACGCTGAACGACGACGGCCGCGCAGGCGGCCCGCTGCTCGATGCGGAGGCGATGGCGACCGGCCGCTACCGACTGCAGTTCGAGGTGGCGGCGTACTTCCGCGCCCGCGGCGCGGCGCTTGCCGAACCACCGTTCCTGGACGTGGTGTCGCTCGACTTCGGCATCGCCGACGCTGCCGGGCACTACCACGTGCCGCTGCTGGCCAGCCCGTGGAGCTACAGCACCTACCGCGGCAGCTGAGCTCGTCGGCGGCCGGCACCGCCCGGTCGCGACCCATCCCGGGCGGATGGCATCGCCCGTGATGGCACCGCTGCCGCGCTCCTGCGCCCGCACGCAGCGCGGGGGCAGATTGGACCGGCTGCGCCAAAGGGTCGATACTGGCCGTCCACATCCCCGCCCTCGCGCGGGCGCCATGCCTGCGCAAGCATCCAGGAGACCGCGTGAACCAGTCGAAGCCGCTCGATGATCCGCATCCACAGGGTTCCGGCGCCGAGGAGCTGATGGCGCAACTGGCGCAACGCATCCGCGACCGCCTGCCGGCCGACCAGGCCGAGCAGGCGGCGGAGTTCGCGCGCCAGTACCTCGGTCAGGTCGCGCCGGAGGACCTGCTCGAACGCTCGCTGGCCGACCTGTACGGCGCCGCGCTGTCGCACTGGCATTTCGCGCGCGTCTACGGCGGCGGCGAGCCCGAAGCTGCGCGTCTACAACCCGCGCCTCGAGGAACACGGCTGGCAGTCGACTCACACCGTGATCGAGATCGTCAACGACGACATGCCGTTCCTGGTCGATTCGATCACGATGGAGGTGAACCGCCAGGGACTGACGATGCACCTGATCGCGCATCCGGTGATGCGGGTGCAGCGCGATGCCGAGCACCGGATGATCGGCATCGCGCGCGCGTCCCGACGATGCCGACGGCCGGCTCGAGTCGCTGATCCATGTCGAGGTCGACCGCCGCACCGATCCGGCGCGGCTGACCGCGCTGCACGACGGGCTGGCGCGCATCCTGCGCGACGTGCGGGTCGCGGTCGAGGACTGGAAGCCGATGCGCGCGGCGATCGTTGACACCGTCGAGCAGCTGCGCCAGCAGCCGCCGCCGGTACGGCCCGACGACCTGGCCGAGGACCTGGCCTTCCTGCAATGGCTGGCCGACGACAACTTCACCCTGCTCGGGCAGCGCGACTACGACCTGACCGACGATGCCGGCGGCGATGCGCTGCATGTCGTCCCGGGATCGGGGCTCGGCATCCTGCGCTCGACTGCGCAAGGGGCCACCGCCTCGACCTCCTTCGCGGCGCTGCCGGCGGCGGTGCGCGCGCAGGCGCGCGAGGTTCGCGTGCTGCTGCTGACCAAGTCGAATGCGCGTGCCACGGTGCACCGGCCCGGTCACCTCGACTATGTCGGCGTCAAGCGCTTCGACGGCGAGGGTCGCGTCGATCGGCGAGCGCCGCTTCCTCGGTCTGTACACCTCGGTCGCGTACAGCGCCAAGGCCGCCGACATTCCGCTGCTGCGCCGCAAGGTGGCGGCGGTGATGGCACGCGCCGGCTTCCTGCCCAAGAGCCACGCAGCCAAGGCGCTGCTGACCATCCTCGAACAGTTTCCGCGCGACCTGCTGTTCCAGATCGAGGTCGAGGACCTGTACCCGACCGCGATCGGCATCCTGCGCCTGGGCGAGCGCCAGCGCACGCGGCTGTTCGTCCACAGCGACGCCTACGGACGCTTCGCCGTCGTGCCTGGTCTACGTGCCGCGCGAAAACTACAACACCGACATCCGCGCTCGCGCATCCAGGCGCTGCTGAGCGAGGCGCTGCAGCGGTGAATCGTCCGAATTCTCGGTGCAGTTCTCCGATTCGCCGCTGGCCCGGGTGCTGATCGTGGTGCGGCATGCGCGGCGGTGCGCGCGCCGCAGATCGACGTGCGGCGAGCTCGAGCAGCGGCTGGTGCGGATCGTGCGCCGCTGGGACGACGAACTGCACGATGCGCTCCTCGAGGCGTTCGGCGAGGAGCGTGGCAATGCGCTGCACCAGCGCTATGCCGACGGCTTCACGCCCGGCTACCGCGACGAGCACGCGCCGCGCCTGGCGGTGCGCGACATCGAGCTGATGGAATCGCTCGAGCGACGCCGACGCACTCGCGATGAGCCTGTACGTGCCGCTGGAGGCGCCGCCCGGGCGGATGCGCTTCAAGCTGCTGCGCGCCGGCCAACTGGCGCCGCTGTCGCAGAGCCTGCCGATGCTCGAGCACATGGGTGTCGAGGTGCTCGAGGAACGGCCGTACGAGGTGCAGCGCAGCGACGGCAGCGACGCCGGCGGGGCACGCGGCGATGTCTGGATCGACGACTTCGGGATGCGCGTGCCCGGCGCGCGACGAGATCGACGTCGATTCGCTGCGGCCGCGCTTCCACGAGACGGTCTACCGCACCTGGCGCGGCGACAACGAGAACGACGACTTCAACCGCCTGGTGCTGCTCGCCGGCCTCGACTGGCGCGGCGTGACCGTGCTGCGCAGCTATGCGGCGCACATGAAGCAGTCCGGCTTCACCTTCAGCAGTGCCTACATCCAGCAGGCGCTGGCATCGCACGCGCCGATCGCCGCGCAGCTGGTCGCGCTGTTCGACGCGCGCTTCGATCCGGCGCTCGACGGCGACCGCGCCGCCGCACAGGCCGCGGTCGTCGCGCGCATCGAAGCAGGCGCTCGACGGCGGTGTCGAACCTCGACGAGGACCGCATCCTGCGCCAGTACCTGGCGCTGATCCAGGCCACGCTGCGCACCAACCATTTCCAGCGCCAGCCCGACGGATCGCCCAAGCCGGTGCTGTCGCTCAAGTTCGACCCGTCGAAGATTCCCGGGCCTGCCCGAACCGCGGCCGATGTTCGAGATCTTCGTCGCATCGCCGCGCGTCGAGGGCGTGCACCTGCGCGGCGGCCATGTCGCGCGCGGCGGGCTGCGCTGGTCGGACCGCAAGGAGGACTTCCGCACCGAGGTGCTCGGCCTGGTGAAGGCGCAGCAGGTCAAGAATGCGGTGATCGTGCCGGTCGGCTCGAAGGGCGGCTTCGTGCTCAAGCGCATGCCGGCCGGCGGCTGCCGCCGGCGACCGCGAGGCGCTGATGGCCGAAGGCATCGCCTGCTACCAGGCCTACCTGCGCGGCCTGCTCGACATCACCGACAACCTGGTCGGCGACGGCGGTGCAGCCGCCGCCCGACGTGGTGCGCCACGACGGCGACGATCCCTACCTGGTGGTCGCCGCCGACAAGGGCACGGCCACCTTCTCCGACATCGCCAACCGCACCGCCGCCGAATACGGCTTCTGGCTCGGCGACGCCTTCGCGTCGGGCGGCTCGGCCGGCTACGACCACAAGAAGATGGGCATCACCGCGCGCGGCGCCTGGGAGTCGGTCAAGTTCCACTTCCGCTCGATCGGCGTCGATACGCAGACGCAGGACTTCAGCGTCGTCGGCGTCGGCGACATGAGCGGCGACGTCTTCGGCAACGGCATGCTGCTGTCGCGCCACATCCGGCTGCTGGCCGCCTTCGACCACCGCCACATCTTCATCGATCCGACGCCCGATCCGCAGCGCAGCTTCGCCGAACGCGAGCGGCTGTTCGCGCTGCCGCGCTCGGCCTGGACCGACTACGACCGGGCGCTGATCTCCGACGGCGGCGGCGTCTGGCCGCGCAGCGCCAAGTCGATCCCGGTCTCGCCGCAGGCGCGCGCCGCGCTCGGCATCGACGACGACGACCAGCGCGATGACGCCGGCCGAGCTGATGCACGCGATCCTCGCCGCGCCGGCCGACCTGTTCTACAACGGCGGCATCGGCACCTACGTCAAGGCCAGCAGCGAGAGCCACGCCGAATGCGGCGACCGCGCCAACGACGCGATCCGCGTCGACGGCGCCGCAGCTGCGCTGCAAGGTCGTCGCCGAGGGCGGCAACCTCGGCTGCACCCAGCGCGGTCGGATCGAGTTCGCGCTGCGCGGCGGCCTGATCAACACCGACGCGATCGACAACTCGGCCGGCGTCGACTGCTCCGACCACGAGGTCAACATCAAGATCGCGCTGAACGCGGTGGTCGCAGGACGGCGAGCTGACGTCCAAGCAGCGCGACCAGGTGCTGGCCGAGATGACCGACGACGTCGCCGCGCTGGTGCTGCGCGACAACACCTTCCAGAACCAGGTGCTGCTGTATTCGCGCACCCGCAGCGCTGCACTGCTCGACGAGCAGGGCCGCTACATGCGCCATCTGGCGTCGCGCGGGCGGCTGAACCGCCGCATCGAATTCCTGCCCAACGACGAGGTGCTGAAGGAGCGGCGCCAGGCCGGCATCGGACTGACGACGCCCGAGCTGGCGGTGCTGCTCGCCTACAACAAGATGGAGCTGTACGACCAGGTGCTCGCGTCCGACGTGCCCGAGGATCCGTACATCGCGACCACGCTCGATCGCTACTTCCCGGCGCTGCTGCGCGAACGCTTTCCGCAGGCGCTGCAGCGCCATCCGCTGCGGCGCGAGATCATCGCGACGCACGTCGTCAACAGCATGATCAACCGCGTCGGCCCGACCTTCGTGCACCGGCTGCACGAGGAGACCGGCGCCGCCGCGGCCGACATCGTTCGCGCCTACACCGGCACGCGGCAGATGTTCGAGCTGGTGCCGCTGTGGCGTGCCAACGAGGCACTCGACCACCAGGTGCCGGTTTCGGCGCAGCTCGAGATCATCGACGCGACGGTGCGGCTGCTCGAACGCGGCACGGTCTGGCTGCTGCAGCAGCGCGCGGCGCTGCGTGACCTCGATCAGACGATCCGGCGCTTCGCGCCCGGCCTGCGAGGCGATCGGCAGCGGGCTCGAGCGCTGGCTCGCCGAGCAGGAGCGCGAGCCGCTCGACGCGCACGCGTCACGCCTGTGTTCGCAGGGTGTGCCGCAGGCGCTGGCACAGCCAGGTGGTGCGGCTCGACGCGCAGCTTGCCGGGCTGGACATCGTCGAGGTGGCCGAGGAACTCGGCACCGACATCGAGACCGTTGCTGGCGTCTATTTCGGCATCGGCGGCCGGCTCGAGCTCGGCTGGCTGTCGCAGCAGATCGTCCAGTTGCCGGCCGACAGCCACTGGCAGCGCCTGGCACGGCTGGCGATGCGCAGCGACCTGTCGTCGCTCGCGCGCGCGCTGACCGACTCGATCCTGCGCGACCCGGACGGCGGCAACGCCGGCGATGCCTCGACCCGCATCGGCGCCTGGGAGGCCCGGCGCGACTTCCAGCTCGCGCGCAGCCGCCAGCTGCTCGAACGACCTGCGCCCGGTTCCGGCGCTCGACATGGCGATGCTGTCGGTGCTGCTGCGCGAGCTGCGCGCGCTGGTCTGACGGGGGGCGTTGGCACGGGGACGCCGAGACGCTTCTTTCAACGGGTTGGAAAAACGCGCCCCACAGGCCCGATCCGAGAAGCCGGGCTTTGCAGCGGGGGCTCGCCATAGTCCAGGGTTAGCACCGACGTGCGCTGTGCACCGAGGTGCATACACTTTGTGTCACGTCGCCGCGGTGCCCGCGTCGATCCGGCCGGCGCTTCCACGCGCCGCCTGACGCGGTCGCGACGTTGCCGCCTCACAGAGCCCGCTGTGGTGAGGGGACTTGCATGCAACTTGCTATGCATTCCCCTGGACACCTGAGGCTGTGATGGACACCTACCTGCTTGACTGGGCCGGCCTGCTGCTGCGCTGGGCCCACGTGATCACCGCCATCGCCTGGATCGGCTCATCGTTCTACTTTGTCTTCCTCGACAACAGCCTGACCCCGCCGGCCGACGCCGCACTGCGCGACAAGGGGGTCACCGGTGAGCTGTGGGCCGTGCACGGCGGCGGCTTCTACCATCCGACCAAATACCAGGTCGCGCCGCGGCAGATGCCCGAGCACCTGCACTGGTTCTACTGGGAGAGCTATTCGACCTGGCTGACCGGCTTCGGACTGTTCACGGTGCTGTACCTGTTCAACGCCGGCAGCTTCCTGATCGACAAGACGGTGTTCGACTGGTCGCCCGGTGCCGCGATCGCCGCTTCGCTCGGCTTCCTTGCCGCCGGCTGGATCGTCTACGACGTGATCTGCCGCGCTTTCGGCCAGAGGAAGCATGGTGACCTGATCGTCGGTGCGGGGCTGCTTGTCTTCGTGGTGTTCGCATCCTGGCTGGCGTGTCAGCTGTTTGCCGGCCGCGCCGCCTTCCTGCTCGTCGGCGCCATGCTCGCAACGGCGATGAGCGCCAATGTCTTCGTCTGGATCATCCCCGGCCAGCGCAAGGTCGTGGCGCAGCTCAACGCCGGGCAGCCGGTGGACCCGATCCACGGCTGGCGCGCCAAGCAGCGCAGCGTGCACAACACCTATTTCACGCTGCCGGTACTGATCGCCATGCTGTCGAATCACTACGGCTGGCTGTACCAGGGTCCGAACAACTGGCTGGTGCTGGTGCTGCTGATGCTCGCCGGCGCGCTGATCCGTCACAGCTTCGTCGCGCGCCACAAGGCGCTGGTGCAGCGGCGCCGGGTGCCGTGGGAGCATGCGGTCGGCGGCACCGCACTGGTGCTCGGCCTGGCCTTCTGGCTGGCACCGTCGCCGCAGCCAGCGCAGGCCGCCGCCGCGCGGCCGCCGAGCTTCGCTGCCGTCAGCGCCGTCATCGAACAGCGCTGCGCGATGTGCCACAACGCGCAGCTCCAGCAGAAGAATGTCGCGCTCCACACGCCCGAACTGCTGGCGCAGCATGCGCAGCAGGTCCACCAGCAGGCGGTGTTGCTCAAGCTGATGCCGCTCAACAACGCGACCCGGATGACCGATGCCGAACGGGCGTTGATCGGGCGCTGGTACGAAGCCGGTGCCAAGATCCCCTGATCCGGCACCGGGCGCCCTGACGCGCCGCACACGATTTTCTTCTTCAACGGCAGCCGCGCCGAGGCGGTAGCCACGATCGAAGCGGCCAAGGCGGCCAAGGCGGCCGAGGCACACTGACGCTGGCGTAAAGTAACGCCCGCCATGCCAGCGCACCGCACCCGGGGCGAAACCGGGGTTCGCATGGCCCGGCTTCGAAGAATGACTCCCACCGCTACCACCACGAGGACGCCATGCCGACCCTGAGAGTCGAACTGTTCGAAGGCCGCACCCCCCGGCAGAAGGCCGATCTGGCCAGGGAACTGACCGAGGCCTGCGTGCGGGTGCTCGGCGGCAGCGCCGCCGGCGTCGATGTCGTCTTCTTCGACATCAAGCGCGGCGACTGGGCGAGCGGTGGCACGCTGTGGAGCGAGAAGAACGCGGCGCCCCCGTCGACGGCCGTGTAGCAGGCTGCCCGGCGGTGCCGGCGGGGCCTTCAGCGCTTCATCGACGGCGCGGCCCATCGTTCCGATCGACCAGGTCGGTCGCAGCATCTTCTTGTAGGAGGGCCTTCAGGCCCGATGGGCCGCCGCCAAGCGCGCCCTGTGCCCGCAGCCGCTCAATCACGCCAGAACTGAGGCGTCAGCAGCACCAGCACGGACAGCAGCTCGAGCCGTCCAAGCAGCATCGCGAAGGTGCAGACCCAGGTCTGGAAATCGGTCAGGGGCTGGTAGGTGCCGGCCGGACCGACGTGGTTGACAGCCGGACCCATGTTGTTGAGATTGGCCATCACCGCTGCGAACGCGGTGTCGAACGGCAGGTCAGCTGGCGAGCATCAGCAGCGTCAGGCCGATGCCGGCCACGCCGTACAGCAACATGAAGGCGAGCACGGCGAAGATCGCCTCGTGCGACACCGCGCGATCGCCGAGGATCACCGGGCGCACCATGCGCGGGTGCAGCAGACGCTGCATTTCGCGCTTGGCCTGCTTGAGCAGGATCATCAGCCGCACCATCTTGATGCCGGCGCCGGTCGAGCCGGCGCTGGTTGCCACGCCCGACAGCAGCAGCATGCCGTACGGCACCAGCGCCGGCCACTGGCCGTAGTCGACGCTCGAGAAGCCGGTCGTCGAGCCGATCGACACCACGTTGAAGAAGGCCAGCCGCAGCGCCAGCCAGGGCTCCGGAGCAGTCCCCTTCCACATCAGGAAGGCGGCGGCCAGGAGGCTGGCACCGATCAGCAGCCCGAGCGTGCCGCGCAGCTTCGGGATCGGCGACGATCAGCCGCGCATTGCGCTTGTTGATGGCGACGAAATAGACCGCGAAATTGCAGCTGCACAACAGCATGAAGGCGACGGCGATCCACTCGAGCAGCGGCGAGTTGAAGTAGCCGAAGCTCGCATCGTGGCTGCTCATGCCGCCCAGGCTGGTGGTGGCGAACATGTGCACCCAGGCGTCGTACCAGCTCATGCCGCCAGCGCGGAAGGCGAGCAGGCACAGCACCGAGATGAAGGCATAGATCGTCCACAGTCCCTTGGCAGTCTCGGTGATGCGCGGCGTGAGCTTGGCATCCTTGATCGGACCGGCCGTCTCGGCGCGGAACAGCTGGCTGCCGCCCATGCCGAGCATCGGCAGGATCGCGACCGCGAGCACCAGGATGCCCATGCCGCCGAGCCACTGCAGGAAGCAGCGCCACAGGTTGACCGAGCGGCGGCAGCGTATCGAGGCCGGTCAGCACCGTCGAGCCGGTCGTCGTCAGACCCGACATGGCCTCGAAGTAGGCGTCGGTGAACGAGATCGGTGCGCCCGCTTCGTAGAAATAGGCGAGCAGCGGCAGGCTGGCGAACAGCGGCAGCACGGTCCAGGTCAGCACCACCAGCAGCACGCCGTCGCGCGGCTTCAGTTCGGCACTGCTGCGCCGCGCAACCGCCCACAGCATGACGCCGCTGAACAGCGTCAGCAGCAGCGCACCGCCGTAGGCCTCGCGGGCGGCGAACGGCTCGTCGCCGATACCAGGCCACCGCCAGCGGCACCAGCATCGATGCCGAGAAGAACATCAGGACCCAGCCGAGGATCGTCAGGACCGGAAGGATCGACAGCATCGGCTCAGAAGAAGGTGGCGCTGACCTGGAACAGCTTCTCGACCTCGCGCACCATCCGCTTGCGCGGCAGGAACACGATGACGTGATCGTTGCTGTGGATCACGGTATCGTGGTGCGGGATGATGACCGTGCGCGTCGGCGCCCTCGCCGCGCACCAGTGCACCGATGTGCGTGCCGCGCGGCAGCTGGATCTCATCGATCCGCCGCCCGACCACCTTCGAGGTCTGGCGGTCGCCGCGCGCCACCGCCTCGAGCGCCTCGGCCGCGCCCCGGCGCAGGCTGTAGACCGCCTCGACATCGCCGCGTCGCACGTAGGCCAGCAGTTCGCCGATCACCGTCTGCGCCGGCGACAGCGCGATGTCGATCTGGCTGCCCTGCACCAGTTCGGCATAGGCGCTGCGGTTGATCAGCGCCAGCACGCGGCGCGCGCCCATGCGCTTGGCCAGCAGGCACGCCATGATGTTGTCCTCGTCGTCGCTGGTCAGCGCGAGGAACAGGTCGCATTCGGCGACGTTTTCCTGCAGCAGCAGGTCGGCATCGGTCGAATCGCCGTTCAGCACCAGCACATGGCCGGGCAGTTGCGAGGTGAGGTATTCGCAGCGCCGCGGATCGGCTTCGATGATCTTGACCCGGGCGTCCTTCTTCAGATGGCGCGCCAGCCGCAGGCCGACCCGGCCGCCGCCGGCGATGATCACCCGCCGCACCGGCTGGTCGCGCAGGCGCAGCGCATCGAGCACCTGCCGGATCGACACCGTGGCGGCAAGCACGAAGACTTCGTCACCGGGTTCGATCCGCGTGCTGCCGTCGCAGATCACCTGCTGATCGACGCCGAGCTCGTCGGTGCGGTAGATCGCGACGAAGCGCATCTCGACCTGCGGGACGAGCAGGGGCAGTTCGGAGATCACGTGTCCGACCATCGGACCGCCGCTGATCGCGCGCACCGCGATCAGGCTGACCTTGCCGCCGGCGAACTCGAGCACCTGCAAGGCCTCGGGATAGTTGATCAGCTTGCGGATGTAGGTGGTGAGCGATTCCTCCGGACAGATCACCTGGTCGACCGCGAAGCCCGACTTGCCGAGCAGCTCGCTGTCGCCAGGGAACTCCTCCGAGCGCAGCCGCGCGATGCGCGTCGTGATGTTGAAGACATCGTGCGCGATCTTGCACACGACGAGGTTGGTCTCGTCCAGCGGTGCGCACGCGATCAGCATGTCGGCGTCCTCGGCGCCGGCCTCGCGCAGCACCGACGGCTGGATGCCGTTGCCGGCCACGCCGCGCAGGTCGAGGCGCTCCTGCAGCGCGATCAGGCGCCGCGGATCGGTGTCGATCACCGTGATGTCGTTGCGCTCGGAAACCAGGCTCTCGGCGACGCTCTCGCCGACGCGACCCGCACCGAGGATGATGATGTTCATGGGAAGGATTGTCGGGCAGCGCCGCGCCGGTCCGCGCGTCTAGCGCTGACGCAGCGCCAGCACGCCGAGGCCGGCGAGCACGAGCATCGATCCGGCGCCGAGGTTCAACCGCGCGACCCACTGCGGCCGTGCGGACAACAGCCTGCCGACCGGAGCGGCAGCGCAGCCGAGCGCGCCGTAGGCGGTGATCGTCGCGAGCGCGAACAGCGCTCCCAGGGCGAACATCTGCGGCGCGACCGGCCCGGCGTCGCGATCGATGAACTGGGGAATGAATGCGACCACGAAGACCGCCACCTTCGGGTTGAGCAGGTTGGCGAGCCAGCCGGCCAGGAAGATCCGATGCAGCGGCTGGGCCGCCGCCGGATCGAGGCTGATCAGGCCGCGGCTGCGGATCGCCCGGATGCCGATCCAGATCAGGTAGCCGGCGCCAACCAGCTTGAGCACGGCGAAGGCCCACCCCGAGGCTTGCAGCAGCGCGCTCAGACCGAGCCCGAGCAGCACGCTGTGGCAGGCGATGCCGAAGCCGGTGCCGGTCGCACTGACGACTGCGGCCAGGCGGCGTCCGCCCAGTCCGCGCGACAGCGCCAGCAGCATGTCGGGACCGGGCGCTGCGATGCACAGCAGCATCGCCGGCAGGTACAGCGCGAGCAGTTCGTCCGGCGGCAGCAGCAGGCCGAAGACGGGCGCGCTCACCGACCTCGCCTCATGCGAGCGCGCGACCGATCAGGATCTTCTGCACGTCGCTCGTGCCTTCGTAGATCTGGCACACGCGGACGTCGCGGTAGATCCGCTCGACCGGGAAGTCCGATACATAGCCGTAACCGCCGTGGATCTGGATCGCCGCGCTGCACACGCGCTCGGCCATCTCGCTGGCGAACAGCTTCGCCATCGCGGCTTCCTTCAGGCACGGCTGGCCGGCATCCTTGAGCGCGGCGGCATGGTGCAGCAACTGGCGCGCGGCCTCGATCTGCGTCGCCATCTCGCCGAGCCGGAACTGGAGAGCCTGGTGCTCGAAGATCGGCCGGCCGAAACTCTCGCGCTGCTTCGAATAGCCGAGCGCCGCCTCGAAGGCGGCGCGGGCCATGCCGACGCTCTGCGCCGCGATGCCGATGCGTCCGCCCTCCAGTCCGGACAGCGCGATCTTCAGCCCCTGCCCTTCCTCGCCGAGCCGATTGGCAGCCGGGATGCGGCAGTCCTCGAACAGGACCTGGGCGGTGTCGCTCGCACGCTGCCCCATCTTGTCCTCGAGACGCGCCACCTGGTAGCCCGGGGTCGAGGTCGGGACGATGAAAGCGCTGATGCCCTTCTTGCCAGCGGTCCGGTCGGTCACGGCCATCACGATCGCGACATCCGCATTCTTGCCGCTGGTGACGAACTGCTTGACACCGTCCAGGACATAGTCGTTGCCGTCGCGGCGCGCCGCGGTGCGCAGGCCGTCGGCCTGGGATCCGACATGCGGCTCGGTCAGGCAGAAAGCACCGAGCATCTCGCCGCGTGCCAGCGGCAGCAGCCAGCGCTGCTGCTGGGCCGGATCAGCCCAGGCCAGCAGGATCGAGCACACCGGGCAGTTGTTGACGCTGACGATGGTCGAGGTGGCACCATCGCCGGCCGCGATTTCTTCGAGGATCAGCGCCAGGCTCAGGTAGTCGAGCCCGGCGCCGCCGAGTTCGGCCGGTACCGCGATGCCGTAGCAGCCGAGATCGGCCAGACCGCGCAATTCATCGCGCGGAAAGTGGTGCTCGCGGTCCCAGCGCGCAGCATTCGGCGCGATCCGGTCCTGCACATAGCTGCGGATCGCATCCTGTACCGCGCGCTGGTCTTCATTGAGCAACATCGATCGCCTTTCTGCGGCGCTCCGGCTGCGCACGGGCGCCGCTCCCGGCGTCGCGCATCACCAGTCGATCGCATCGCCGTCGTGATTCAGGAAGCGACCATTGTCGCGCGCGTCCGGCCGGGCGGGTACCCGGCACATCCCGACCAAGCGGATGGCAGCACAGGTCCCGCCGCCGCTGCCACCCGGGTCGCTCCGGACCCATCCCGGATGCGGACTGACTCGTCGGCCGCCGCCACTTGACGGTGGGGACGTCAGCCGTCGGGTCGGTTCAGAGCAGTTCGACCGCGAGCGCGGTCGCTTCGCCACCGCCGATGCACAGCGCCGCAACGCCCTTCTTCAGACCGCGCTGCCGCAGCGCGCCGATCAGGGTGACGACGATGCGTGCGCCGCTGGCCCCGATGGGATGGCCGAGCGCGCAGGCACCGCCGTGCACATTGACGATCTCGTGCGGCAGCTCGTACTCGGCCATCGCCGCCATCGTGACCGCAGCAAATGCCTCATTGACCTCCCACAGGTCGACCTCGCCGGCGCTCCAGCCCACTTTCTTCAGCAGCTTGTCGATCGCGCCGACCGGCGCGGTCGCGAACAGGTTCGGCGCCTGCGCGTGCACCACGTGACCGAGCACGCGCGCGATCGGACGGCAGCCCTGCGCCCGCGCCGTCGACTCGCGCATCATGCAGCAGGGCCGCGGCACCATCGGAAATGCTCGACGAGGTGGCGGCGGTGATCGATCCCTCCTTCACGAAGGCCGGCTTGAGCCCGGCGATCTTGTCCAGCCGGGCCTTGAATGGCTGCTCGTCGCGGCCGATCAGGGTTTCACCACCCTTGGCCGGCACGCTGACCGGCGCGATCTCCCAGTCGAAGCTGCCGTCCTCGTTGGCGGTCTTGGCGCGCCCGGTCGAGGTGATCGCGAACTGGTCCATCGCCTCGCGGCTGAAGCGGTATCTGGCGACGCATTCCTCGGCGAAGACGCCCATCGCCTTCCCGTTGCCATTCGGCAGTCGCTCATAGGCATCCTCCAGTCCGTCGAAGGCCATGTGGTCGAGCAGCGCCGCGCCACCGTACTTGACGCCCTTGCGCAGCTGGGTCAGGTGCGGCGCATTGGTCATGCTCTCCATGCCGCCGGCGATCACCGCATCGGCGCTGCCTGAAACCAGCATGTCGTGGGCGAACATCATCGCGCGCATGCCCGAGCCGCACATCTTCGACAGCGTCACCGCCCCGGCCGACTGCGGCAGTCCGGCGCCGAGCGCAGCCTGGCGCGCCGGCGCCTGGCCCTGGCCGGCCATCAGGCAGTTGCCCATCAGCACCTCGTCGACCGCATCGCCAGGGATGCCGGCGCGCTCGACTGCGGCCCGGATCGCAACCGCGCCCAGGCGGTGTGCGGGCACGGCCGAGAAATCGCCGAGCAGGCCGCCGATCGGCGTGCGCGCGGCGGAAACGATGACGATGGCGATCGGACATCAGCTGTCTCCAGTGGGGGTGGGGTGGCTATCGACCGCGGGCGTGCGGTGCCGGAACCGAAGCGCCTGATCGTAGGGAAAGACGTCGTGGACGTGCCCGGCGAGGATCCTGTCCTTGTGACTTTGCCAGAAGGCGGCATCCAGCAGATCGGCATGGTGTTTCATGAACACCTCGCGGACTGCCGGATTGCCGAGCAGGAACGGCGCGAAGGTTTCTGGAAACACGTCACGCGGGCCGACCCGCCACCACACCTCACCCGACACCTCGTCCTCCTCGGTGCGCGGCGGCGGGATGCGGCGGAAGTTGCACTCGGTCAGGTACTCGATCTCGTCGTAGTCGTAGAACACGACCTTGCCGTGGCGCGTCACGCCGAAGTTCTTCCACAGCATGTCGCCCGGAAAGATGTTGGCCGCGACCAGATCCTTGATCGCATTGCCGTACTCGACCACCGCGGCGGCCAGTTGCGCCGGCGTCGCCTCCTGCAGATAGATGTTGAGCGGGATCATGCGGCGCTCGATGTAGACGTGGTGGATCACCAGGTCGTCGCCATCGTCCTGCAGCAGGCTCGGGCAGTGCTGTTGCAGCTCGGCCAGCAGTTCGGCGCCGAAGCGCGCGCGCGGGAATGCAACGTCGCTGTATTCCTGGGTATCGGCCATGCGGCCGACCCGGTCGTGGCGCTTGACCAGCAGGTACTTGGCCTGCACCTGCTCACGCGTGGTCTCCTTCTGCAGCGGAAAATAGTCCTTGATCAGCTTGAAGACGAACGGAAAACTCGGCAGGTCGAACACCAGCATCACCATGCCGCGGATGCCGGGCGAGATGCGGAAGTTGTCGCTGCTGTGTCGCAGGTGGAACAGGAAATCCCGGTAGAACAGGTTCTTGCCCTGCTTGTGGAGTCCGAGCGCGTTGTAGATCTCGCTGCGCGGCTTGCGCGGCATCATCGAGCGCAGAAACTGCACGTAGGCCGACGGCACCTCCATGTCGACCATGAAATAGGCGCGCGCAAAGCTGAACAGCATCAGCAGTTCGTCCTCGGCAGAACAGCACCGTATCGATGGTGTAGCGCCCGGCCTCGTCGTACAGGATCGGCAACGCGAACGGTGTCTCCTTGAAGCCGTTGATGATCTTGCCGACCAGGTAGGCGCCCTTGTTGCGGTAGAACAGGCTCGACAGCACCTGGATCTGGAAGTTGGCGCGCGGCTTGAAGTCCCCCAGTTGCGTGCCGACCGCGTCCAGCACGCGGTCGATGTCGCTTTCCAGATCGGCGAACTCGCCGCGCAGGCCGAAATTGAGGACGATGGTGCGCCAGGTGTCGCGCATCCCTGAGCTGACCGGGTACCACGCGTGATAGGTCGGCAGCGCCTGCGGTTCGTGGTTCTCGATGTATTCGGTCGAGACAGCCGGTCGCACGAAGATGAAGTCGTTCTTGAAGTAGCGCCGGTGCAGGATCTTGGTCGTGACCGAATTGAAGAAGGTCTCGGCGAGTTCGGGCTGGTGATGATCGATCAGCAGCCCGATGTAATGCAGCTTGATCTGCTGCCACACCGTCCATCGACAGCGAGCCGACCTCGAAACGCGCCTGCAGCGCCTGCACCGCCTCGTCGACGCGCTGGTCGTAGAACTCGATGCGGACTCGCTGGCCTTGCTGTTGTCCATGCCAGTCGGCGCACTCGAACAGTCGCTTGGCATCCTGACTGGCGGCGCGAAACAGCCGATAGTGTCGGTCGAAGCCCTCGAGCATCGCGTGGGCGATGTCGAAAGCCCGCGGTGTCGGTCAGTTCGGGCGGAAACATGGCGCGCGTCCTTGGCCGGTCAGCCCTCCGACCCCGACGGATAGCGTGCGTGCACTGCCTCGAGCGCGCGCTCATAGGCCGGCTTCATCGCCTCGGCAGCACCGACCGTCATCGTCAGGTCCTCGAGCAGACCGTTGCTCAGTCCGTAGAACCAGCCATGCACCACCAGTTCCTGGCCCCGGTTCCAGGCGTCCTGGACGATCGTCGTGCGGCAGACATTGAGTGCCTGCTCGATCACGTTGAGTTCGCACAGGGCATCGATCCGACGCTCGGCGGGCACGCCGTCGAGCCACGCCTGGTGGCGCTGGCGCACATCCTGCACATGACGCAGCCAGTTGTCGGCCAGCCCGACCCGAAAATCGTTGAGCGCCGCCTTGACGCCGCCGCAGCCGCTGTGCCCGACCACGATGATGTGGCGCACCTTCAGCAGGTCGGTGGCGAACTGGATCACCGACAGTGCGTTCAGGTCGGAGTGCGCAACGACGTTGGCGACGTTGCGGTGAACGAACAGCTCGCCTGGCAGCAGGTCGACCAGTTCATTGGCGGGAACCCGGCTGTCGGCGCAGCCGATCCACAGGTACTGTGGCGTCTGCTGCTTGAGCAGGCGCTGGAAGAAGCCGGGTTCGCGCTCCTCGGTCTGCGCCGCCCAGCGCCGGTTGTTCTCGAACAGCTCGTTGAGGTCGCTCGTCGTGGTCATGGATGCTGCATCGCGTCAATTTTCCGAAGTGTACGCAGCGCGATCGTCCATCGACAAGGGTCTCGCCGGGCAGGCGCACCCTCGCGCAAGCGGATCCGCCTGCGCCGAGGCACGTGCTGCGCGACACGGCACCGGCCGTGCGGGTGGCGACGAAGGCGAACGGGCCTCCTCTGCTTGCGAAGCGCCAACAATGAATCCGGACCGATCGCGGTGAGAATGATGCTTGCTTGAGGAAGCCGCATGTCATCACAATTTTCCGCTGCGCCCAGCTACATGGCACCGGCGCGTTTCGACGACCCGGACGCCGCGCTGGCCCAGGTCCAGGCGATCTATCGCAACAGCATCGACCACCTGCGCGAGGCGCTGCGGCGCTTCGTCGCCGGCGAGGAGACCGCCCGCAACGTCCGCGCCTGCTACCCGTTCGTTCGGGTTCAGACCGAAACGGTGGCGCGCGCCGATTCGCGCCTGAGCTATGGCTTCGTCGCCGGGCGTGGCACCTTCGAGACGACGCTGACGCGCCCGGACCTGTTCGAACGCTACTACCGCGAGCAGTTTCGGCTGCTGCTGGCCAATCACCAGGTCGCACTCGAGATCGGCACCAGCACGCAGCCGATCCCGGTCCATTTCTCGCTAGCCGAGCACGACCACCTGGAAGGTTCGCTCGACGCCGCGCGCCGGCTTCGCATGCGCGACCTCTTCGACCTGCCCAATCTGTCGGCGATGGACGACGGCATTGCCAATGGCACCCATGACCCGGCCCCGGGCGAGGCCCAGCCGCTGTCGCTGTTCACCGCGCCGCGGGTCGATTATTCGCTGCACCGGCTGCGCCATTACACCGGCACCGCGCCCGAGCATTTCCAGAATTTCGTGCTGTTCACGAACTACCAGTTCTACATCGACGAATTCGTCAGGCTCGGGCACGAGGCGATGTCGGATCCGGCCAACCAGCACTACGACAGCTTTGTCGAACCCGGCAATGTCATCACGCGGCGCGCCGGCGACGGGCCGCTGCCGGGCGACGAGCTCGGCATCGCGCCGCCGCGCCTGCCGCAGATGCCGGCCTACCACCTGACCCGTGGCGACAACGGCGGCATCACGATGGTCAACATCGGCGTCGGCCCGGCCAATGCCAAGACGATCACCGATCACATCGCCGTGCTGCGGCCCCATGCCTGGATCATGCTCGGCCATTGCGCCGGTCTGCGCAACAGCCAGGCGCTCGGCGACTATGTGCTCGCCCATGGTTATGTTCGCGAGGACCATGTGCTCGACGAGGACCTCCCGCTGTGGGTGCCGATCCCGCCGCTGGCCGAGATCCAGGTGGCACTCGAGGCAGCGGTGGCCGATGTGACCCGGCTCAAGGGCTATGAGCTCAAGCGGGTGCTGCGCACCGGCACGGTGGCCAGCACCGACAACCGCAACTGGGAGCTTGCGCCGTTCGGTCCGCTCACCAGCAACCCCGAGCGCCGCTTCAGCCAGAGCCGGGCGGTGGCGCTCGACATGGAAAGCGCCACGATTGCGGCCAATGGGTTCCGTTTCCGGGTGCCATACGGAACGCTGCTGTGCGTCAGCGACAAGCCGCTGCACGGCGAGATCAAGCTGCCGGGCATGGCCAATCATTTCTATCGCGAACGCGTCGAACAGCACCTGCGGATCGGTCTGCGCGCGGTCGAGTTGCTGCGCGCCGCCGGGACCGGACAATTGCACAGCCGCAAGCTGCGCAGCTTTGCCGAGGTCGCCTTCCAGTAGCGATCGCGCCGAACGAGCCGATCAGCCGACGGCCGGGACGGCGCGCGGCACGACCAGAGCGGCGCACTGCCTCGCATGCTCGCGTGCCTGCTCGATCGAGCGGTCGTGCGCCAGTGCGACCCCCATGCGGCGCTTGACGAAGCTTTCCGGCTTGCCGAACAGCCGCAGCTCGGTGCGCGGCACCCGCAGCGCCTGGTCGATTCCATCGAACACCACCCCGACGGCGTCGACGCCGCCGTAGATGACCGCGCTTGCACCCGGGCTGCGCAGCGTGGTGTCGATCGGCAGGCCGAGGATCGCGCGTGCATGCAGGTCGAATTCGCTCTGCCACTGGGTGACGAGCGTCACCAGGCCGGTATCGTGCGGCCGCGGACTGACTTCGCTGAACCAGACTTCGCTGCCCTTGACGAACAGTTCGACGCCGAACAGTCCGAGCCCGCCAAGATCGCCGGTCACCGCGGCGGCGATGTCGCGCGCCCTGGCAAGCGCCTGCGGGTCCATCGGATGCGGCTGCCAGCTCTCGACATAGTCGCCCGAGCGCTGCAGGTGGCCGATCGGTTCGCAGAAGCTGGTTTCCACTGCGCCATTCGCCGCCTGCGAACGCACCGTCAGCAGCGTGATCTCATAGTCGAAGTCGATCACGCCCTCGACGATCAGGCGGCCATGACTCACCCGACCGTCGGCCATCGCGCACGCCCAGGCGGCAGCAACCGCGTCGGGTCCGTCGATCCGGCTCTGCCCCTTGCCCGAGCTGCTCATCACCGGCTTGACGATGCACGGGTAGCCGATGGTCGAGTCGATCGCCTGCTGCAGTTCGGCCTGCGAGTCGCAGAAGACGTACGGACTCGTCGGCAGGCGCAGGGTTTCCGCGGCCAGTCGCCGGATGCCTTCACGGTCCATCGTCAACCGAGCGGCCCGTGCGGTCGGAATCACGCGCACCAGCCCCTGCGCCTCGAGCTCCTCGAGGACGCCGGTGGCGATGGCCTCGATTTCTGGCACCACGAGTGCCGGCCGCTCCGCCTCGATCAGATCACGCAGCTGCCGCGGATCGCTCATCGTGACGGTTTGGGCATGGTGAGCGACCTGCTGACCGGGAGCGTGCGGATAGCGGTCGACCGCGATCGTCTCGACCCCGAGCCGTTGCAGCGCGATCAGCACTTCCTTGCCGAGCTCACCGCTGCCGAGCAGCATCACCCGGGTGGCCGAAGGGGACAGGGGGGTACCGAGGGTGGTCATGTCAGCATTGCCGCAGCGGGCGAGAATCCGGGACCGACATTGTGCCGGCCGACCTGCAGCAGGCGATGCCTCACCTACCCGATCAGACGCGCAATGAACCCTCATCTCCATCCATGAATGCCGAACCGACCGACGTTGCCGAGGTGCGGCTCGACAATGCCCTGCGCCTGTTCGATGAATTCGTTGCAGCCACGGTGAAGCATCCCGACGCGGCTGCGCTGCGCGGACTCGAGCGCCGATTTGCCGAGCGGCTCGATATCCAGCCGAGTCACTGGAGCCAGATCAGGGCGCGCTCGCGTCAGATCGGCGAGCGACTGGCTCGGCAGTGCGAGCAGCGCTGCCAGAAGCCGCGCGGCTGGATGGACCTCGCGCATGGCGGCGAGGCGCAGGAGATTCCGCTGCCGGCCAGCAAGACAGCGGGTCCTGGCCGCGAGGCCGGCGACGCCGCGATGAGGAACGAGGTCACGCCACAGAACGAAGACGAGCGCTTCATCGTCGGGCTCGTGCTCACCTATTACCGACGCCATCCGCAGAAGGCACGCACGCGGTTGCTCGACCTCCTCGGTGAAGTGCTCGAACCCGCGGCCACGCCACCGCGCAGCCAGGCGCCTGCGCCACCTCCATCGATGGCCGGAGCCGGCGATCTGTGGGCACGCGCCCAGGCTGGCGTCGCGCCGCTCAAGCGCAAGCCCTGAACCGCCCGTTCGCCATGGCGCGGCGCGCTGTTCCTCGACGGCCAGCCCATTCGGTCGGTCGGTCGTGGACTCGCGCGACGAGCTCAGATCATGGCCAGCGGGCGTTGGCTGGTGGGCGGTGGAAACAGGCGATCGAGCAAAGCAAGGTCCTCGGCCGTCAGCTGCAATTCCCGGGCCTCGAGGTTCTGGCGCAGATGCCGCTCCTGCACGGCTTTTGGAATCGGCACAACGCCCGGCTGCGCGAGCAGCCAGGCGAGCGCCACCTGGGCCGGGGTGGCCGCATGGCGTTCGGCAATCGGCCGCAGTGCCGCAGCCGCTGCCAGCGCACCCTGATCGATCGGGCTGTATGCCATGGTCGTGACCCCCTGCTCGGTGAGCCAGGGCAGCAGCGAGTGGCCGGCACCGCGCTCCGAAAGCGAGAGGTAGATCTGGTTGGCCGCGCAGCGTCGGCCCGCTTCGATCGAGAACAGCTCGTGCATGTCCGACAGGTCGAAGTTGCTGACACCCCAGCGTCCGATGCGGCCCTGGGCCTGCAGCAGCTCGAAGCCGTCGACCGTCGCGCCGAGCCGATGCTGCCCGCGCCAGTGGAGCAGGTAGAGATCGATTCGATCCAGACCCAGCCGCGCCAGACTGCGCTGACACGCTGCGACCACACCGTCGCGGCTGGCGTGGTGCGGGTAGACCTTGCTGACGACGAACAACGCGTCACGCTCGACATCGCCGGCCCGCACCGCCTCGCCGATGGCTTGCCCGACGATGCGCTCGGCGCCGCCCTCGCCATACATTTCAGCGGTGTCGATCAACCGGTAGCCGAGCTCGATCGCGCAGCGGACTGCGGCGACCTCGCGCTGGCCCTCGGCTTCCCGTTCGCCCATGCGCCAGGTGCCAAGTCCGAGTCGCGGCATGCGGCCGGATGCAGCGTCTCGCGGTGAGGCTGCGGTAACCATCGTGGGGGGCGATGACACGGGTCGGCTCCTGATGCAAAGTGGCTCGGCGATGCGACATGATGCCTCGGCGACACCGACCCGGGAATTGCCTGATCGACTGGGCTACAGTCGCTTCGCCTGCTCCTGCCCGGACCGACTTGACAACGCCTCCCGACGCGCTTGACGCCTGGACGACACGCCTCTGCGCGGCCGAGGTCCCTGTCTGCACGTCGACTGCAGTCGCGGTGGACGCGCTGAGCGGCGAGCAGGACCGCGTCGACGCCAACCAGCTCGGTGAACTGATTGCCGGCGATCCCTTGATGACGTTGCGGCTGATGGCACACGTGGCACGGCTGCGCGGGCCGCGACAGTCGGGACACCCGCAGACCGTCACCGCCGCCATCGTCTGGTTGGGGATCGGCCCATTCTTCAGGCAATTTGCCGGTCTTCAGAGGCTGGAACAGACGCTACGGCACGAGCCGCTGATCCTGCAGCAGATCGAGCAGCTGCTGGCACGAAACCGCCACGCTTCCAGGCTGGCGCTTGCGTTCGGCAGGCGATGCAATGACCGCAGTGCGCCCTTGCTGCACCAGGCCGCCCTGCTGCGCGACTTCGGCCAGCTCCTGCTGTGGATCGACCACGCCCAGACGGCTTCCACGATCCAGGCGCAGAAGACGGCGCAGCCGCGACGAACCGATGCCGAGATCGAGTGCGAGCACCTCGGAATCGCGCTGCAGGCAGTCGAACGTGCCCTGCTGCGGGCATGGCGGCTGTCACCGATTCTGGAACGTGTCGACGACCCAAGCCATGGAGACGAGGCGCAGACGCGCTGCGTCCGCCTGGCGCTGCGCATCGCCGATGCGTCGATCGCCCGTCCGGGCGGCATCGTCGACGCGGCCGACCTCGCGGAGCTCGTCGCGCTGCTCGACCTGAATGCAGAACAGGTGGCGGCGCTGATCGCCGACGCAGGCGAATGAACCGTTCCGGCGCCGACTGTATCGGTCAACCGATCGAGCGTTCATTCCGGCACGCCTGCGTGGCACCGACCTCCTCGACCTCACGCAGCACCACTTCGAACGCCCGAGGATGGTCGACCATCTGGACATGGGCACAGGCCTCCAGTTCGATCGACTCGGACCCGGGCAGCACGGCATTGCCGGACGGGAACACCACGTTGTCGCAGCGGCTGTAGAGACACACGAACAGGCCCGCACGCTCACTCGGTTCATCGGACATGAGCCGCGCCAGCCAGTGGCTGGCAGGCGCCATCTCCCGCAGATTGGGACTGAGCCCGATCTTGACGAGCTCGGTCCCCTGATGGGGCGTGGCGAGGGTGATCACCCGGTGCACCCGGCACGCTGTCGCCGGGCCGCCCGCGCGCAACCAGGCGCGCACCGCCAGTCCGCCCATGCTGTGGGCGACGATCACCGGCGGCAGACCATGAGCGTGCGTCAAAGCCACCACTGCCCGATCGATGGCAGCGGCGTAATCGTCGATGCTGCCGAACACCGGCTCGAGACTGATGCCGACGTGAGGGATGCGAAGGGCCAGCAGACGCGGATACCAGGCATTCCAGACCCCGCGGTTGCAAAGAAAACCGTGCACCAGCAGGACCCCTCGACGTACTCGGGCCGACTCCAGATCCGGCCGATCCGGCCACGTCGCCCAACGGAACGGCTGACGCCAGCAAAACACGCGCGGGGCGCACCAGATCTCCGCCAGCCACGCCGACAGCAGCGCGGAGATCGAAACCGGAGCCCCGCCGTCGCGGCGAGTCGACCGGGACGTCATCGCGAGCTCCACCGCCAGCACCACGGCATGCCCGAGCGAAACCACCAGCGCACCAGCCAGCGCCAGGATCGGCTGCCCACGCCAGCCGAAGAAGGCGAGCCAGACGAGCGCTGCTGCCACCAGCAGCAGCGTCGTTGCCTGTTGAACGCGGGCAATCAAATCTCATCCCCTCGGCCCGGCACGCGCTGCGACCACAGGTAAACGAAGTCCCAAAACGAAAACCCCTCGCACCAAGGATGGTGCGAGGGGTTCGATTTAATAGCCTGACGATGACCTACTTTCACACGGGAACCCGCACTATCATCGGCGCTGAGGCGTTTCACTGTCCTGTTCGGGATGGGAAGGAGTGGGACCACCTCGCTATGGTCATCAGGCATAACTTGTGTGCTGCCGCGCCGGCGCGCGCTTGAACGCGCGCCTTTTTCAGGCGTGGCAGCCAGTTCGTAGAGTCTTTTTGCTAATCAGCGTCGGCACCAAGGGCCTGACGAATTCTCGATTGCGCAACAGAACCGGCATTATACCCAGATTCGTCACAACACGCTCTGGCAGCGCGACGGCGCGCTGCCCTCTCAATCAACCAGATTTCCTTCGACCCAGCACAACGCCTGGCTGCTGTCAAAGTTATAGGGTCAAGCCTCACGAGCAATTAGTACCGGTTAGCTTAACGTATTACTACGCTTCCACACCCGGCCTATCAACGTCCTGGTCTCGAACGACTCTTCAGGGGGCTCAAGGCCCCGGCAAGACTCATCTTGAGACGAGTTTCCCGCTTAGATGCTTTCAGCGGTTATCTCTTCCGCACATAGCTACTCGGCAATGCCACTGGCGTGACAACCGATACACCAGAGGTGCGTCCACTCCGGTCCTCTCGTACTAGGAGCAGGCTCTCTCAATCTTGCAGCGCCCACGGAAGATAGGGACCAAACTGTCTCACGACGTTTTAAACCCAGCTCACGTACCTCTTTAAATGGCGAACAGCCATACCCTTGGGACCGGCTACAGCCCCAGGATGAGATGAGCCGACATCGAGGTGCCAAACACCGCCGTCGATATGAACTCTTGGGCGGTATCAGCCTGTTATCCCCAGAGTACCTTTTATCCGTTGAGCGATGGCCCTTCCATACAGAACCACCGGATCACTTTGTCCTACTTTCGTACCTGCTCGACTTGTCAGTCTCGCAGTCAAGCACGCTTATGCCAATGCACTATCGACACGATTTCCGACCGTATCTAGCGTACCTTCGAACTCCTCCGTTACGCTTTGGGAGGAGACCGCCCCAGTCAAACTGCCCACCATACACTGTCCCCAACCCGGATCACGGGCCAAGGTTAGAACCTCAAACACACCAGGGTGGTATTTCAAGGTTGGCTCCACGACACCTAGCGGCACCGCTTCAAAGCCTCCCACCTATCCTACACAGATCTGTTCAAAGTCCAATGTAAAGCTACAGTAAAGGTTCATGGGGTCTTTCCGTCTTTCCGCGGGGAGATTGCATCATCACAAACATTTCAACTTCGCTGAGTCTCTGGAGGAGACAGTGTGGCCATCGTTACGCCATTCGTGCAGGTCGGAACTTACCCGACAAGGAATTTCGCTACCTTAGGACCGTTATAGTTACGGCCGCCGTTTACTGGGACTTCAGTCAAGAGCTTGCACCCCATCATTTAATCTTCCAGCACCGGGCAGGCGTCACACCCTATACGTCGACTTTCGTCTTTGCAGAGTGCTGTGTTTTTAATAAACAGTCGCAGCCACCGATTCTCTGCGGCCTCATTGGGCTTGCCAAGTAAATGGTTCACCTACTAAAGGCACACCTTCTTCCGAAGTTACGGTGTCAATTTGCCGAGTTCCTTCTCCAGAGTTCTCTCAAGCGCCTTAGAATACTCATCTCGCGCACCAGTGTCGGTTTGCGGTACGGTCGTGTGCAGCTGAAGCTTAGTGGCTTTTCCTGGAAGCAGGGTATCACTCACTTCGGCGGCAAGCCGCCTCGTTATCACGCCTCATCTAATTCCCCCGGATTTGCCTAAGGGATACGACTACACGCTTGAACCGGGACATCCAACACCCGGCTGAGCTAACCTTCTCCGTCCCCACATCGCACTACACATCGGTACAGGAATATTGACCTGTTTCCCATCAGCTACGCATCTCTGCCTCGCCTTAGGGGCCGACTCACCCTACGCCGATGAACGTTGCGTAGGAAACCTTGCGCTTTCGGCGAGGGGGCTTTTCACCCCCTTTAACGCTACTCATGTCAGCATTCGCACTTCTGATACCTCCAGCAGCCTTCACAAGCCACCTTCACAGGCTTACAGAACGCTCTCCTACCACTTGCGATTGCTCGCAAATCCGCAGCTTCGGTAACTGGCTTAGCCCCGTTACATCTTCCGCGCAGGACGACTCGATCAGTGAGCTATTACGCTTTCTTTAAATGATGGCTGCTTCTAAGCCAACATCCTGACTGTTTTAGCCTTCCCACTTCGTTTCCCACTTAGCCAATTTTGGGGACCTTAGCTGGCGGTCTGGGTTGTTTCCCTCTTGTGTCCGGACGTTAGCACCCGGTGCACTGTCTCCCAAGCTGTACTCATCGGTATTCGGAGTTTGCAATGGTTTGGTAAGTCGCCATGACCCCCTAGCCATAACAGTGCTCTACCCCCGACGGTAATACTTGAGGCACTACCTAAATAGTTTTCGGAGAGAACCAGCTATTTCCAAGTTTGTTTAGCCTTTCACCCCTATCCACAGCTCATCCGCTAGTTTTGCAACACTAGTCGGTTCGGACCTCCAGTACCTGTTACGGCACCTTCATCCTGGCCATGGATAGATCACTTGGTTTCGGGTCTACACCCAGCGACTCAAACGCCCTATTCGGACTCGATTTCTCTACGGCTTCCCTATGCGGTTAACCTTGCCACTGAATGTAAGTCGCTGACCCATTATACAAAAGGTACGCCGTCACCCGTTTCCAGGCTCCGACTGTTTGTATGCATGCGGTTTCAGGATCTATTTCACTCCCCTCCCGGGGTTCTTTTCGCCTTTCCCTCACGGTACTAGTTCACTATCGGTCGATTACGAGTATTTAGCCTTGGAGGATGGTCCCCCCATATTCAGACAGGATTACACGTGTCCCGCCCTACTTGTCGCACGCTTAGTTCCACCATCAACATTTCTCATACGGGGCTATCACCCTCTATGGCCGGACTTTCCATTCCGCTTTGATATGTCGATGGCTAAAACGTGCAGGCTGTTCCGATTTCGCTCGCCACTACTTTCGGAATCTCGGTTGATGTCTTTTCCTCGAGCTACTGAGATGTTTCAGTTCACCCGGTTCGCCACGCACAACTATGTATTCATCGTGCGTTACCCCTCGCGGGGTGGGTTTCCCCATTCGGAAATCTCCGGATCAAAGCTAATTTGCCAGCTCCCCGAAGCTTATCGCAGGCTATCACGTCCTTCGTCGCCTGTAATCGCCAAGGCATCCACCACATGCACTTAGTCACTTGACCCTATAACTTTGACACCTCACACCAGGCCCGCCAGAAGCAGGCCCACCGCAAGACGCCGGTCAAAGACTGTTTGTTTGAGTATTTCGCGCGTTCGCCGAATCTGTGCATCTTTTCGCCTTGCAGCAAAAAGTCGATTCATTTGTTGACGCAATCAAGATTCGTCGCCAACGCACGCGGCACACCTTGCGGCACACCACACCATCAGCAACGCTGATTATTTCGACTCTACGAATTGTTAAAGAACACGTTTGGTACAGCAGACTCTTGCGAGTCGCTGATGCCAGCGGCCCAGACCTTTTCAGGACCGGGCCGCTGGCATCAGCAACCTGACGGGACACGCACAACACCCCGCGAGCAACGGCACAGGCAGCACCCGCACACTCACTCACAGCAGTTTTTTTGGTGGAGGATGACGGGATCGAACCGACGACCCCCTGCTTGCAAAGCAGGTGCTCTCCCAGCTGAGCTAATCCCCCGTCTTCGCATCCCATCGAAGATGGTGGGTCTGGTTGGTCTCGAACCAACGACCCCCGCCTTATCAAGACGGTGCTCTAACCAACTGAGCTACAGACCCCTTCACGTACTCGGTGAAGCTCGATCCGTGCCCGCCCTCGCCAGACACCCAGACGCCATTTCGCCTGCAGCCCCGATGACGCTTAAGCCGGCTCTCACGCTCACACGCGCTTGCCCCTTGTGTTCAACTCACAGCCGATAAGGGTGGGCGCATCAGGAGTATCCAGATGGCTTTTCCGTGTGTGGGCTCGACTCCCTTCGCATCAACCCGCACTGCTTGACGCAGCACGACTCGACCTCGAATTCGGTCTTGCCATTTTCCAGAAAGGAGGTGATCCAGCCGCACCTTCCGATACGGCTACCTTGTTACGACTTCACCCCAGTCACGAACCCTGCCGTGGTAAGCGCCCTCCTTGCGGTTAGGCTACCCACTTCTGGCAGAACCCGCTCCCATGGTGTGACGGGCGGTGTGTACAAGACCCGGGAACGTATTCACCGCGGCAAGCTGATCCGCGATTACTAGCGATTCCGACTTCACGCAGTCGAGTTGCAGACTGCGATCCGGACTACGACCGGTTTTCTGAGATTAGCTCCCCCTCGCGGGTTGGCAACCCTCTGTACCGGCCATTGTATGACGTGTGTAGCCCTACCCATAAGGGCCATGATGACCTGACGTCATCCCCACCTTCCTCCGGTTTGTCACCGGCAGTCTCATTAGAGTGCCCTTGCGTAGCAACTAATGATAAGGGTTGCGCTCGTTGCGGGACTTAACCCAACATCTCACGACACGAGCTGACGACGGCCATGCAGCACCTGTGTTCTGGCTCTCTTTCGAGCACTCCCAAATCTCTTCAGGATTCCAGACATGTCAAGGGTAGGTAAGGTTTTTCGCGTTGCATCGAATTAAACCACATCATCCACCGCTTGTGCGGGTCCCCGTCAATTCCTTTGAGTTTCAACCTTGCGGCCGTACTCCCCAGGCGGTCAACTTCACGCGTTAGCTTCGTTACTGAGAAGAAACCCTCCCAACAACCAGTTGACATCGTTTAGGGCGTGGACTACCAGGGTATCTAATCCTGTTTGCTCCCCACGCTTTCGTGCATGAGCGTCAGTACAGGCCCAGGGGATTGCCTTCGCCATCGGTGTTCCTCCGCATATCTACGCATTTCACTGCTACACGCGGAATTCCATCCCCCTCTGCCGTACTCCAGCCTTGCAGTCACAAATGCAGTTCCCAGGTTGAGCCCGGGGATTTCACATCTGTCTTGCAAAGCCGCCTGCGCACGCTTTACGCCCAGTAATTCCGATTAACGCTCGCACCCTACGTATTACCGCGGCTGCTGGCACGTAGTTAGCCGGTGCTTATTCTTCAGGTACCGTCATTAGTCCAGCGTATTAGGCCAGACCGTTTCTTCCCTGACAAAAGCGGTTTACAACCCGAAGGCCTTCTTCCCGCACGCGGCATGGCTGGATCAGGCTTGCGCCCATTGTCCAAAATTCCCCACTGCTGCCTCCCGTAGGAGTCTGGGCCGTGTCTCAGTCCCAGTGTGGCTGGTCGTCCTCTCAGACCAGCTACAGATCGCGGCCTTGGTAGGCTTTTACCCCACCAACAAGCTAATCTGATATCGGCCGCTCCAATAGCGCGAGGCCTTGCGGTCCCCCGCTTTCACCCGTAGGTCGTATGCGGTATTAATCCGGCTTTCGCCGGGCTATCCCCCACTACTGGGCACGTTCCGATATATTACTCACCCGTTCGCCACTCGTCGCCAGGTTGCCCCGCGTTACCGTTCGACTTGCATGTGTAAGGCATGCCGCCAGCGTTCAATCTGAGCCAGGATCAAACTCTTCAGTTCGATCTTGATAAAATTACTCAAAGAATTGAAGCAGAACCCACGCCAGATTTGACTCCAGCATGGTCTCTTGTTCCTCTTCAGTGAGCGTTTAAAGTCCAGAAGACTTCGGCACCTTTCGGCGCCTCAGCCACCCTGCAACCCCTTCACGCCCACTCTTATCGGCTGTTAGTTTTTAAAGAACAATGTGCGCCTTGCGGCGCTGTCTATCTCTAAGAAGTATACCACACTTGTTCGGGATACTACTTAGAGATAGAAGCGCCCGACACCTGGTCGGGCGCACCATCGATTTAATAGCCTGACGATGACCTACTTTCACACGGGAACCCGCACTATCATCGGCGCTGAGGCGTTTCACTGTCCTGTTCGGGATGGGAAGGAGTGGGACCACCTCGCTATGGTCATCAGGCATAACTTGTGTGCTGCCGCGCCGGCGCGCGCTTGAACGCGCGCCTTTTTCAGGCGTGGCAGCCAATTCGTAGAGTCTTTTTGCTAATCAGCGTCGGCACCAAGGGCCTGACGAATTCTCGATTGCGCAACAGAACCGGCATTATACCCAGATTCGTCACAACACGCTCTGGCAGCGCGACGGCGCGCTGCCCTCTCAATCAACCAGATTTCCTTCGACCCAGCACAACGCCTGGCTGCTGTCAAAGTTATAGGGTCAAGCCTCACGAGCAATTAGTACCGGTTAGCTTAACGTATTACTACGCTTCCACACCCGGCCTATCAACGTCCTGGTCTCGAACGACTCTTCAGGGGGCTCAAGGCCCCGGCAAGACTCATCTTGAGACGAGTTTCCCGCTTAGATGCTTTCAGCGGTTATCTCTTCCGCACATAGCTACTCGGCAATGCCACTGGCGTGACAACCGATACACCAGAGGTGCGTCCACTCCGGTCCTCTCGTACTAGGAGCAGGCTCTCTCAATCTTGCAGCGCCCACGGAAGATAGGGACCAAACTGTCTCACGACGTTTTAAACCCAGCTCACGTACCTCTTTAAATGGCGAACAGCCATACCCTTGGGACCGGCTACAGCCCCAGGATGAGATGAGCCGACATCGAGGTGCCAAACACCGCCGTCGATATGAACTCTTGGGCGGTATCAGCCTGTTATCCCCAGAGTACCTTTTATCCGTTGAGCGATGGCCCTTCCATACAGAACCACCGGATCACTTTGTCCTACTTTCGTACCTGCTCGACTTGTCAGTCTCGCAGTCAAGCACGCTTATGCCAATGCACTATCGACACGATTTCCGACCGTATCTAGCGTACCTTCGAACTCCTCCGTTACGCTTTGGGAGGAGACCGCCCCAGTCAAACTGCCCACCATACACTGTCCCCAACCCGGATAACGGGCCAAGGTTAGAACCTCAAACACACCAGGGTGGTATTTCAAGGTTGGCTCCACGACACCTAGCGGCACCGCTTCAAAGCCTCCCACCTATCCTACACAGATCTGTTCAAAGTCCAATGTAAAGCTACAGTAAAGGTTCATGGGGTCTTTCCGTCTTTCCGCGGGGAGATTGCATCATCACAAACATTTCAACTTCGCTGAGTCTCTGGAGGAGACAGTGTGGCCATCGTTACGCCATTCGTGCAGGTCGGAACTTACCCGACAAGGAATTTCGCTACCTTAGGACCGTTATAGTTACGGCCGCCGTTTACTGGGACTTCAGTCAAGAGCTTGCACCCCATCATTTAATCTTCCAGCACCGGGCAGGCGTCACACCCTATACGTCGACTTTCGTCTTTGCAGAGTGCTGTGTTTTTAATAAACAGTCGCAGCCACCGATTCTCTGCGGCCTCATTGGGCTTGCCAAGTAAATGGTTCACCTACTAAAGGCACACCTTCTTCCGAAGTTACGGTGTCAATTTGCCGAGTTCCTTCTCCAGAGTTCTCTCAAGCGCCTTAGAATACTCATCTCGCGCACCAGTGTCGGTTTGCGGTACGGTCGTGTGCAGCTGAAGCTTAGTGGCTTTTCCTGGAAGCAGGGTATCACTCACTTCGGCGGCAAGCCGCCTCGTTATCACGCCTCATCTAATTCCCCCGGATTTGCCTAAGGGATACGACTACACGCTTGAACCGGGACATCCAACACCCGGCTGAGCTAACCTTCTCCGTCCCCACATCGCACTACACATCGGTACAGGAATATTGACCTGTTTCCCATCAGCTACGCATCTCTGCCTCGCCTTAGGGGCCGACTCACCCTACGCCGATGAACGTTGCGTAGGAAACCTTGCGCTTTCGGCGAGGGGGCTTTTCACCCCCTTTAACGCTACTCATGTCAGCATTCGCACTTCTGATACCTCCAGCAGCCTTCACAAGCCACCTTCACAGGCTTACAGAACGCTCTCCTACCACTTGCGATTGCTCGCAAATCCGCAGCTTCGGTAACTGGCTTAGCCCCGTTACATCTTCCGCGCAGGACGACTCGATCAGTGAGCTATTACGCTTTCTTTAAATGATGGCTGCTTCTAAGCCAACATCCTGACTGTTTTAGCCTTCCCACTTCGTTTCCCACTTAGCCAATTTTGGGGACCTTAGCTGGCGGTCTGGGTTGTTTCCCTCTTGTGTCCGGACGTTAGCACCCGGTGCACTGTCTCCCAAGCTGTACTCATCGGTATTCGGAGTTTGCAATGGTTTGGTAAGTCGCCATGACCCCCTAGCCATAACAGTGCTCTACCCCCGACGGTAATACTTGAGGCACTACCTAAATAGTTTTCGGAGAGAACCAGCTATTTCCAAGTTTGTTTAGCCTTTCACCCCTATCCACAGCTCATCCGCTAGTTTTGCAACACTAGTCGGTTCGGACCTCCAGTACCTGTTACGGCACCTTCATCCTGGCCATGGATAGATCACTTGGTTTCGGGTCTACACCCAGCGACTCGAACGCCCTATTCGGACTCGATTTCTCTACGGCTTCCCTATGCGGTTAACCTTGCCACTGAATGTAAGTCGCTGACCCATTATACAAAAGGTACGCCGTCACCCGTTTCCAGGCTCCGACTGTTTGTATGCATGCGGTTTCAGGATCTATTTCACTCCCCTCCCGGGGTTCTTTTCGCCTTTCCCTCACGGTACTAGTTCACTATCGGTCGATTACGAGTATTTAGCCTTGGAGGATGGTCCCCCCATATTCAGACAGGATTACACGTGTCCCGCCCTACTTGTCGCACGCTTAGTTCCACCATCAACATTTCTCATACGGGGCTATCACCCTCTATGGCCGGACTTTCCATTCCGCTTTGATATGTCGATGGCTAAAACGTGCAGGCTGTTCCGATTTCGCTCGCCACTACTTTCGGAATCTCGGTTGATGTCTTTTCCTCGAGCTACTGAGATGTTTCAGTTCACCCGGTTCGCCACGCACAACTATGTATTCATCGTGCGTTACCCCTCGCGGGGTGGGTTTCCCCATTCGGAAATCTCCGGATCAAAGCTAATTTGCCAGCTCCCCGAAGCTTATCGCAGGCTATCACGTCCTTCGTCGCCTGTAATCGCCAAGGCATCCACCACATGCACTTAGTCACTTGACCCTATAACTTTGACACCTCACACCAGGCCCGCCAGAAGCAGGCCCACCGCAAGACGCCGGTCAAAGACTGTTTGTTTGAGTATTTCGCGCGTTACGCCGAATCTGTGCATCTTCTCGCCTTGCAGCAAGAAGTCGATTCATTTGTTGACGCAATCAAGATTCGTCGCCAACGACGCGGCACACCTTGCGGCACACGCACACCATCAGCAACGCTGATTATTTCGACTCTACGAATTGTTAAAGAACACGTTTGGTACAGCAGACTCTTGCGAGTCGCTGATGCCAGCGGCCCAGACCTTTTCAGGACCGGGCCGCTGGCATCAGCAACCTGACGGGACACGCACAACACCCCGCGAGCAACGGCACAGGCAGCACCCGCACACTCACTCACAGCAGTTTTTTTGGTGGAGGATGACGGGATCGAACCGACGACCCCCTGCTTGCAAAGCAGGTGCTCTCCCAGCTGAGCTAATCCCCCGTCTTCGCATCCCATCGAAGATGGTGGGTCTGGTTGGTCTCGAACCAACGACCCCCGCCTTATCAAGACGGTGCTCTAACCAACTGAGCTACAGACCCCTTCACGTACTCGGTGAAGCTCGATCCGTGCCCGCCCTCGCCAGACACCCAGACGCCATTTCGCCTGCAGCCCCGATGACGCTTAAGCCGGCTCTCACGCTCACACGCGCTTGCCCCTTGTGTTCAACTCACAGCCGATAAGGGTGGGCGCATCAGGAGTATCCAGATGGCTTTTCCGTGTGTGGGCTCGACTCCCTTCGCATCAACCCGCACTGCTTGACGCAGCACGACTCGACCTCGAATTCGGTCTTGCCATTTTCCAGAAAGGAGGTGATCCAGCCGCACCTTCCGATACGGCTACCTTGTTACGACTTCACCCCAGTCACGAACCCTGCCGTGGTAAGCGCCCTCCTTGCGGTTAGGCTACCCACTTCTGGCAGAACCCGCTCCCATGGTGTGACGGGCGGTGTGTACAAGACCCGGGAACGTATTCACCGCGGCAAGCTGATCCGCGATTACTAGCGATTCCGACTTCACGCAGTCGAGTTGCAGACTGCGATCCGGACTACGACCGGTTTTCTGAGATTAGCTCCCCCTCGCGGGTTGGCAACCCTCTGTACCGGCCATTGTATGACGTGTGTAGCCCTACCCATAAGGGCCATGATGACCTGACGTCATCCCCACCTTCCTCCGGTTTGTCACCGGCAGTCTCATTAGAGTGCCCTTGCGTAGCAACTAATGATAAGGGTTGCGCTCGTTGCGGGACTTAACCCAACATCTCACGACACGAGCTGACGACGGCCATGCAGCACCTGTGTTCTGGCTCTCTTTCGAGCACTCCCAAATCTCTTCAGGATTCCAGACATGTCAAGGGTAGGTAAGGTTTTTCGCGTTGCATCGAATTAAACCACATCATCCACCGCTTGTGCGGGTCCCCGTCAATTCCTTTGAGTTTCAACCTTGCGGCCGTACTCCCCAGGCGGTCAACTTCACGCGTTAGCTTCGTTACTGAGAAGAAACCCTCCCAACAACCAGTTGACATCGTTTAGGGCGTGGACTACCAGGGTATCTAATCCTGTTTGCTCCCCACGCTTTCGTGCATGAGCGTCAGTACAGGCCCAGGGGATTGCCTTCGCCATCGGTGTTCCTCCGCATATCTACGCATTTCACTGCTACACGCGGAATTCCATCCCCCTCTGCCGTACTCCAGCCTTGCAGTCACAAATGCAGTTCCCAGGTTGAGCCCGGGGATTTCACATCTGTCTTGCAAAGCCGCCTGCGCACGCTTTACGCCCAGTAATTCCGATTAACGCTCGCACCCTACGTATTACCGCGGCTGCTGGCACGTAGTTAGCCGGTGCTTATTCTTCAGGTACCGTCATTAGTCCAGCGTATTAGGCCAGACCGTTTCTTCCCTGACAAAAGCGGTTTACAACCCGAAGGCCTTCTTCCCGCACGCGGCATGGCTGGATCAGGCTTGCGCCCATTGTCCAAAATTCCCCACTGCTGCCTCCCGTAGGAGTCTGGGCCGTGTCTCAGTCCCAGTGTGGCTGGTCGTCCTCTCAGACCAGCTACAGATCGCGGCCTTGGTAGGCTTTTACCCCACCAACAAGCTAATCTGATATCGGCCGCTCCAATAGCGCGAGGCCTTGCGGTCCCCCGCTTTCACCCGTAGGTCGTATGCGGTATTAATCCGGCTTTCGCCGGGCTATCCCCCACTACTGGGCACGTTCCGATATATTACTCACCCGTTCGCCACTCGTCGCCAGGTTGCCCCGCGTTACCGTTCGACTTGCATGTGTAAGGCATGCCGCCAGCGTTCAATCTGAGCCAGGATCAAACTCTTCAGTTCGATCTTGATAAAATTACTCAAAGAATTGAAGCAGAACCCACGCCAGATTTGACTCCAGCATGGTCTCTTGTTCCTCTTCAGTGAGCGTTTAAAGTCCAGAAGACTTCGGCACCTTTCGGCGCCTCAGCCACCCTGCAACCCCTTCACGCCCACTCTTATCGGCTGTTAGTTTTTAAAGAACAATGTGCGCCTTGCGGCGCTGTCTATCTCTAAGAAGTATACCACACTTGTTCGGGATACTACTTAGAGATAGAAGCGCCCGACACCTGGGCGGGCGCTCCATCGATTTAATAGCCTGACGATGACCTACTTTCACACGGGAATCCGCACTATCATCGGCGCTGAGGCGTTTCACTGTCCTGTTCGGGATGGGAAGGAGTGGGACCACCTCGCTATGGTCATCAGGCATAACTTGTGTGCTGCCGCGCCGGCGTGCGCTTGAACGCGCGCCTGTCAGGCGTGGCAGCCAATTCATAGAGTCTTTGCTAATCAGCGTCGGCATTGCGCCTGACGAATCTCGATTGCGCAACGAACCGGATTATACCCAGATTCGTCGCACACGCTTGGCAGGCACGCCGTGCCCTCGCATCAACCAGTTTCCTCGACCAGCACGCTGCTGCTGTCAAAGTTATAGGGTCAAGCCTCACGAGCAATTAGTACCGGTTAGCTTAACGTATTACTACGCTTCCACACCCGGCCTATCAACGTCCTGGTCTCGAACGACTCTTCAGGGGGCTCAAGGCCCCGGCAAGACTCATCTTGAGACGAGTTTCCCGCTTAGATGCTTTCAGCGGTTATCTCTTCCGCACATAGCTACTCGGCAATGCCACTGGCGTGACAACCGATACACCAGAGGTGCGTCCACTCCGGTCCTCTCGTACTAGGAGCAGGCTCTCTCAATCTTGCAGCGCCCACGGAAGATAGGGACCAAACTGTCTCACGACGTTTTAAACCCAGCTCACGTACCTCTTTAAATGGCGAACAGCCATACCCTTGGGACCGGCTACAGCCCCAGGATGAGATGAGCCGACATCGAGGTGCCAAACACCGCCGTCGATATGAACTCTTGGGCGGTATCAGCCTGTTATCCCCAGAGTACCTTTTATCCGTTGAGCGATGGCCCTTCCATACAGAACCACCGGATCACTTTGTCCTACTTTCGTACCTGCTCGACTTGTCAGTCTCGCAGTCAAGCACGCTTATGCCAATGCACTATCGACACGATTTCCGACCGTATCTAGCGTACCTTCGAACTCCTCCGTTACGCTTTGGGAGGAGACCGCCCCAGTCAAACTGCCCACCATACACTGTCCCCAACCCGGATAACGGGCCAAGGTTAGAACCTCAAACACACCAGGGTGGTATTTCAAGGTTGGCTCCACGACACCTAGCGGCACCGCTTCAAAGCCTCCCACCTATCCTACACAGATCTGTTCAAAGTCCAATGTAAAGCTACAGTAAAGGTTCATGGGGTCTTTCCGTCTTTCCGCGGGGAGATTGCATCATCACAAACATTTCAACTTCGCTGAGTCTCTGGAGGAGACAGTGTGGCCATCGTTACGCCATTCGTGCAGGTCGGAACTTACCCGACAAGGAATTTCGCTACCTTAGGACCGTTATAGTTACGGCCGCCGTTTACTGGGACTTCAGTCAAGAGCTTGCACCCCATCATTTAATCTTCCAGCACCGGGCAGGCGTCACACCCTATACGTCGACTTTCGTCTTTGCAGAGTGCTGTGTTTTTAATAAACAGTCGCAGCCACCGATTCTCTGCGGCCTCATTGGGCTCCCCAAGTAAATGGTTCACCTACTAAAGGCACACCTTCTTCCGAAGTTACGGTGTCAATTTGCCGAGTTCCTTCTCCAGAGTTCTCTCAAGCGCCTTAGAATACTCATCTCGCGCACCAGTGTCGGTTTGCGGTACGGTCGTGTGCAGCTGAAGCTTAGTGGCTTTTCCTGGAAGCAGGGTATCACTCACTTCGGCGGCAAGCCGCCTCGTTATCACGCCTCATCTAAGTCCCCCGGATTTGCCTAAGGGATACGACTACACGCTTGAACCGGGACATCCAACACCCGGCTGAGCTAACCTTCTCCGTCCCCACATCGCACTACACATCGGTACAGGAATATTGACCTGTTTCCCATCAGCTACGCATCTCTGCCTCGCCTTAGGGGCCGACTCACCCTACGCCGATGAACGTTGCGTAGGAAACCTTGCGCTTTCGGCGAGGGGGCTTTTCACCCCCTTTAACGCTACTCATGTCAGCATTCGCACTTCTGATACCTCCAGCAGCCTTCACAAGCCACCTTCACAGGCTTACAGAACGCTCTCCTACCACTTGCGCTTGCGTCGCAAATCCGCAGCTTCGGTAACTGGCTTAGCCCCGTTACATCTTCCGCGCAGGACGACTCGATCAGTGAGCTATTACGCTTTCTTTAAATGATGGCTGCTTCTAAGCCAACATCCTGACTGTTTTAGCCTTCCCACTTCGTTTCCCACTTAGCCAATTTTGGGGACCTTAGCTGGCGGTCTGGGTTGTTTCCCTCTTGTGTCCGGACGTTAGCACCCGGTGCACTGTCTCCCAAGCTGTACTCATCGGTATTCGGAGTTTGCAATGGTTTGGTAAGTCGCCATGACCCCCTAGCCATAACAGTGCTCTACCCCCGACGGTAATACTTGAGGCACTACCTAAATAGTTTTCGGAGAGAACCAGCTATTTCCAAGTTTGTTTAGCCTTTCACCCCTATCCACAGCTCATCCGCTAGTTTTGCAACACTAGTCGGTTCGGACCTCCAGTACCTGTTACGGCACCTTCATCCTGGCCATGGATAGATCACTTGGTTTCGGGTCTACACCCAGCGACTGAACGCCCTATTCGGACTCGATTTCTCTACGGCTTCCCTATTCGGTTAACCTTGCCACTGAATGTAAGTCGCTGACCCATTATACAAAAGGTACGCCGTCACCCGTTTCCAGGCTCCGACTGTTTGTATGCATGCGGTTTCAGGATCTATTTCACTCCCCTCCCGGGGTTCTTTTCGCCTTTCCCTCACGGTACTAGTTCACTATCGGTCGATTACGAGTATTTAGCCTTGGAGGATGGTCCCCCCATATTCAGACAGGATTACACGTGTCCCGCCCTACTTGTCGCACGCCTAGTTCCACCACCAACATTTCTCATACGGGGCTATCACCCTCTATGGCCGGACTTTCCATTCCGCTTTGATATGTCGATGGCTAAAACGTGCAGGCTGTTCCGATTTCGCTCGCCACTACTTTCGGAATCTCGGTTGATGTCTTTTCCTCG
>CAWJWV010000001.1:0-367500 GCA_963846675.1 uncultured beta proteobacterium | reverse complement strand
GCACATGCTAGCAGCGCCCACCGCCGCACGCGGTGACCGGCGGGTCGTTGTCCGGACCGGGATCGGCTGGCGCGCTACTGCCCCTCGCCGAACTTGTCGTTGATCAGGGCGACCAGCGCGGCACGTTGCCTCTTCCTCATCGCGCCGTCGACCTCGAGTTCGAGCTGGCTGCCGATGCCTGCGGCCAGCATCATCACGCCCATGATGCTCTTGGCATTGACCCGGCGTCCTTCCCGGCTCAGGAACACCTCGCTGCGGAAGCTGCCGGCGAGCTTGCTGAGCTTGGCCGACGCCCGCGCATGCAGTCCGAGCTTATTGCTGATGCTGATCGGCGTCCGGATCATGTGAATGCGGTCCTGCGGGCCTGATTCTGCGGGCGCGTACTCGACAGCACCTTGACCCCATCGGTTGCGCCGGCGCTGGCGCAATCGACCAGCTGATCGATCGAATCGTCGGCATGGCCGATTGCGCGCCACAGCATCGGCACGTTGACGCCGCTGATCACCTTGACGCGCACGCTGCTGCCGCCATTGAACTGCCCGGCCAGCCGCACCGACACATTGCACGGCGTCGCGCCGACCACATCGGTCAGGATCAAGCGCGTCCGGGTTGCGCACCTTGGCGAGCAGCGCGGCGCGCTTGCGGTTTCGATGTCCTCCGGCGTCATCTCGCTGGTGACGTCGAGCGCCTGCAGTCGCGAGCGCGCATTCGGGGAAGGCATGCTGTGCCACCTGCTTCAGCGACGAGGCCAGCGGGGCATGCGCAATGATCAATAAACCAGGCATCGTGTTCTGAGTCGGCCAAACCGTGATTCGTTTGATCGGTCGCTGCCGGTCGGAGCGTGGATAGTCCCAGCACGGTATCGACCGCAAGCGTCGACGTGCCGAATTAAACGCAGAACCGGCTGCCAAGGGCCGACAATGAGGCGACATTTTCAGGCCGCCCGCCGAGACCACGTGGCGTCCACGCCACGGTGTCACCGCCCGGGCACCGACCGGCAAGCGGCGGACGCGCTGTGGTCGCGTTCTGCCTCTATTCCACCAGGCGGATCGACTCGAAAAACAGGTCGACCACTTCGCGCTCGGGCGCCGGACCCAGCACCGTCGCCTGGTAGACCACGTTGCGGTGCACGAACAGCATCGCGTGCGCTGACAGCCGTCCCCCGTCGGGTGCCGAGCCGCTGACTCGGAAGCGCCCGGCGTCCGGATGGGGTGTCATGCCTCCGACGCGGACCACGCCGGCCGCTTCGATGCGACCGGCGGCGGACAGGTTGGACGCCAGGGCGTCACGGCTGGCCTGCATCAGCGGGCCGATGCGCGCGCCATCACCGGCATCGATGCGGGCCAGCCCGAAGGTCAGCCCGCCGGCGCTGCACGATGTGACCTGCATGGTGCCGGTGAACGCGGCGGCCTGCAACTCGCGCGTCAGGCTGTTCGGCCGGCACGGAAACAGGATCTGCAGTGACGGCATCCGGGCGGGCTCTCACGCCAGTCGAAGGTCGGCGAGCAGGCGCCGCACGCCAGCGCGAAAACCAGGGCCCCTGCGCGATCGGTTCGGCAGCATCCGGACATTATCCGGGCTGGCGCACAATGACCGCCATGTCCCCATCCGTTCCGACTCCTGCCGACGAGATCGCGCAAAGAAGCCCTGGCCGGCGTGCGCGTGCTCGATCTTTCGCGCGTGCTCGCCGGTCCGTGGTGCACCCAGACCCTGGGTGACCTCGGCGCCGATGTGATCAAGGTCGAACGCCCGCCGGCCGAGCAGCATGCCGGCGGTGACGACACCCGCGGTTGGGGCCCGCCATTCCTGAAGGGGCACGACGGCAGCGAGAGCGGGGACGCCGCCTACTACCTCGGCACCAACCGCAACAAGCGCTCGATCACGATCGACATCGCCCAACCCGAGGGCCAGGCGCTGGTCCGCGCGCTGGTTGCCCAGATGCGATGTCTTCGTCGAGAACTACAAGGTCGGTGACATGGCGCGCTATGGCCTCGACTCGACCACCCTGCTCGCACTCAATCCGCGCCTGATCTACTGCTCGGTGACCGGCTTCGGCCAGACCGGCCCGTATCGCGACCGCGCCGGCTACGACTATGCGATCCAGGGCATGGGCGGGCTGATGAGCATCACCGGTGAACGCGACGACCTGCCCGGGCGGCGGGCCGCAGAAAGTCGGCGTTGCCGTTGCCGACCTGTTCACCGGCATGTATTCGACCGTCGCCATCCTGGCGGCGCTGCGCCACCGGGACCTGACCGGCCAGGGCCAGGTCGATCGACATGGCCCTGCTCGATGCGCAGGTGGCCATGCTCGCCAACCTCGGCGCGAACTACCTGACCACCGGGGTCGCACCGCGACGAGCCGGCAACGCGCACCAGAATATCGTGCCGTACCAGGTGTTCGAGGTCGCCGACGGCCACCTGATCCTGGCGGTCGGCAACGACGGCCAGTTCGTCAAGTTCTGCCGCGTCGCCGGCGTGCCCGAGCTGGCCAGCGATCCGCGCTTCGTCCGCAATGCCGACCGGGTGCGGGCCCGCGACGTCCTGGTTCCGCTGCTGGCGGCTGTCATGAAGACGCGCACCAGGGCCGACTGGCTGGCGGCGCTGGAAGCGGCCAAGGTGCCGTGCGGTCCGATCAATGACCTGGCCGAGACCTTCGCCGACCCGCACGTGCAGTCGCGCGGAATGACGGTGCGGCTGCCGCATCCGCTGGCCGGCGAAGTGCCGCTGGTCGCCAGTCCGATCAAGCTGTCGGCAACGCCGGTGCAATACCGCCATCCGCCGCCGCTGCTCGGCGAGCACAACGAAGAGGTCCTCGGCGGCATCGGAATCGACGCCGCCGAACGCGCCCGCCTGCGCGAGCGCGGCGTGATCTGATGTCCGATTTCGTGCTGGTCCACGGCGCCTGGCACGGCGCCTGGTGCTGGCAGCGCGGTCGTGCAGCGCCTGTGGCGCGGCGGCGACCGCGCCTTCGCGGTGTCGCTGACCGGCGTCGGCGAGCGGGCGCACCAGCTGTCGCCGGAGATCCGGATCGCGACGCACGTGGCCGACGTGCTGGCGGTGATCGTCGCGGAGGAACTGCGCTCGTGCGTGCTGGTCGGCCACAGCTATGCCGGAATGGTGATCACCGGCGTGGCCGATCGAATTGCCGATCCCGGTGTGCTGTCCCGGCTGGTCTATCTCGATGCGATGGTCCCGCTGCCGGGCGAATGCTGGTCGAGCACGCACGACGAGGCGACGGCGCAGGGTCGCCGGGCCGCCATCGCGCAGGTCGGGCGGCTCGCTGCCGCCCCCTGACCCGGCGCTGTTCGGACTGAGGGGAGACGATCACGCCTGGGTGGCGCGGCGTCAGACGCTGCACCCGGGTTCCGTCTACGACGATCCGCTCGACTTCGACCCGGCCCGGGTGGGACGCTGGCCGCGCCATTTCATCGACTGCACGACACCGGCGTTGCCGACGATCGACTGCGCGCGGCGCCGGGTCCGCAGCGCAGCCGACTGGCGCGTGCACGAACTGGCGACCGGGCACGATCCGATGATCAGCGCCCCGGACGAACTGACGGCCCTGCTGAGATCGACCACCGTCGGCTGAGCCGCGCCGGCGCTGCATGTCTGGATCGGTGCAGGCCGCCGACAGGGCGCATCAGGGCTGCCGGCCGCTGCGCTCGCGCGTCAGTCCGGCGATCCGACCGCCATCGCAAGCGGGACCGCGCCGACCCCGGCCGCATGTGCCTGCTGATCGGCGTGGTAGCTGCTGCGAACCATCGCGCCGACAGCGGCATGCGAGAAACCCATCGCCGCGGCCTCGCGTTCGAACATCCGGAAGGTGTCCGGATCGACATACCGCCGCACCGGCAGGTGGTGACCGCTCGGCGCCAGATACTGGCCGATCGTCAGCATGTCGATGTCGTGCGCACGCATGTCACGCATCACCTGCAGGATCTCTTCGTCGGTCTCGCCGAGACCGACCATCACGCCGCTCTTGGTCGGCACGTGCGGCGCGAATTCCTTGAAACGCTTGAGCAGGTTCAGGCTGTACTGGTAGTCGGACCCCGGCCGCGCCTCCTTGTACAGGCGCGGCGCCGTCTCGAGGTTGTGGTTCATCACGTCGGGCGGCGCCGCCTTCAGGATGTCGAGCGCGCGGTCCATCCGGCCGCGGAAATCGGGCGTCAGGATCTCGATCTGCGTTTCCGGGCTCAGCTCGCGGACCTGGCGGATGCAGTCGACGAAATGGCCCGCGCCACCGTCGCGCAGATCGTCGCGATCGACGCTCGTGATCACGACATAGCTCAGCTTGAGCGCTGCGATCGTGCGCGCCAGATTGACCGGCTCGTCGGCATCGAGCGGATCGGGCCGGCCATGTCCGACGTCGCAGAACGGGCAGCGCCGGGTGCACTTGTCGCCCATGATCATGAAGGTCGCAGTGCCCTTGCCGAAGCACTCGCCGATATTCGGGCACGATGCCTCCTCGCACACCGTGTGCAGCTTGTGCTCGCGCAGGATCTGCTTGATCTCGTAGAAGCGAGAACTCCTCGATCCGGCCTTGACGCGGATCCAGTCGGGCTTCTTCAGCGTCTCGGCGGCGACGACCTTGATCGGAATGCGCGCCGTCTTGGCATGCGATTTCTGCTTGGCGCTGGCATCGTACTGGTCTGCCGGCAGCGCCTGGCGGGTGACATTCTCGGTCGACATGGCGGACACGTTCTGGGTGAGGATCCGGAACGCGCGCGCCGGGCCGGATCAGGGGCTCAGGTGGGACTGCAACAGCCGCGCAAGTCGTCTGCGCGACCTCGTCCCGATCGATTGCGACGCCCAGTGTAGCCAAGTCGACCGTTTCGCAGCCCTGGATAACCGCACGGATTGATGCGGTCGAACGGCGCCAGATCCATCGCGACATTCAGTGCCACACCATGGTAGGTGCAGTGGCGCGACACCTTGATGCCGAGCGCGGCGATCTTGCCGAGGCCAGCGAACGGTTGCGGCGCAGCCACACCGAGCCGCTCGCGCGGCGGCACCGGCTCGAGCGGCGCATGACCGAACGGATCGTCGAGGCGGACATAGATGCCCGGCGCACCCGGCACCCGGTGGCCGGTGACGCCGACCGCCTCGAGCGTGCGCAGCACGCAGTGCTCGAGTCGATAGACGATACTCCTTGACGAAGATGCCGAGCCGGCGCAGGTCGATCAGCGGATAGGCGACGACCTGCCCCGGGCCGTGATAGGTGATCTGCCCGCCGCGGTTGGTCTGCACGACCGGGATGTCGGAACCGGCCTGCAGCAGGTGCTCGGCCTTGCCCGGCAATGCCCTGCGTGAAGACCGGCGGGTGCTCGCAGAGCCAGATCTCGTCGTCGCTGCACATCGGTCGCGCGCCTCGGTGAAGGCGCGCATGGCTTCGAACGTGAGCAGGTATTCGACCCGCCCGAGCAGTCGGATCCGGCAACGGCTCAAGCGCGGCGGCTCACAGCACGACCTTGACCATCGGATGCGACGACAACGCGCGGTACAGGTCGTCGAGCTGCTCGCGGCTGGTTGCGGTGACGGTCAGCGTGACGCCGAGGTAGCGGTCACCCTTGCTCGGACGCAGCTCGACGGTCGACGCGTCGAAGTGCGGATCGAACTGCCGGGCAACCTCGCTGATCGCGTCGACGAAGCCGTCGACATTCGCCCCGAGCACCTTGATCGGAAATTGCGCACGGAAAGTCGATCAGCGGGCGATCGGACGGGTTGCCAGTGCTGCTCATCGTCTTCAGATCGACTGGCTGGCCTTGGCCCGCGCATAGGCCTCGTGCAGACGCGCATAGACCGGACCCGGCTTGCCACGCAGCGCGCCATGGCCGACAGCATCGCCGTCGAGACTGGTCACCGGCAGCACCTCCTTGGTCGCCGAACTGAGCATGACCTCATCGGCAGCGAGCACCTCACCTTCGGCGATCGGGCCGCAGGTTGAAGGCGATGTCCTCTTCCTCGCACAGCTCGCGGATCAGCTCGTAGCGGATGCCTTCGAGCAGATGCTCGCTCTTGGGCGGCCCGAGCACCGCGCCCTCGTGCACGATCCAGACGTTCGAAGCCGCCGCTTCGGTGAGAAAACCGTCGCGGAACATGATCGTCTCGACCGCGCCGTGATCGGCGCTGATCTGGCGCGCCAGCACGTTGCCGAGCAGCGAGATGCTCTTGATGTCGCCGCGCTCCCAGCGGAAGTCGCGTGCGGTGACACACGCCACGCCGCGCTGACGCTGCTCGGCGCCCGGCGGGACCATCCGGTTGACCATCATGAAGACGGTCGGCGTGATGTCGCTCGGCATCACGTGGTCACGCAATGCCACGCCACGCGTCACCTGGATGTAGATCAGCTGGTCCTCGGCCGCGTCGGACGTCGGCATACGCAGCCACCAGGTGGCGGCAGCGCTCGAGCCACTCTTCGCGGCGGTGCGGATTGGCGATCCGCAACTTGCCGAGGCCGCGCTCGAGGCGCGCCATGTGCTCGGCAAAGCGGAACAGCCGCCGACCGTAGACCGGAACAACCTCGTAGACGCCATCGCCGAAGATGAAGCCGCGGTCCAGCACCGACACCCGCGCCTGGTTCAGCGGGCTGTAGTCACCATTGAGGTAACACAGGCTGGCGGGCAGTGCTTGCATGCGTGACGGGCTCCGTCGGATCGGCGTGGTGCAGCTTACTTGATCCAGAGCCGCACCGCATCCCAGGCGCGGCCGAGGATGCCCGCCTGCGGCACCGCGCTCAGCACGACCAGCGGGACCTCGGTGACCGGCGCGCCGGCAGCGGTCGCGACCTTCAGCTGGCCGACCTTCTGGCCGGCAGCCAGCGGCGCGACCAGCGGATCGACGCGCTGGATGCTGGTCTGCAGCCGCGCGCCCTCGCCCTTGGGCACGGTGACGAACACCGCCTCGGCGGCGCCCAGGCCGACCTGGCTGGCCGAACCCTTCCACACCGGCACGGTTGCCATCGCCTGGCCCTTCTCGAACAGGCGCACGGTATCGAAGGCCTGGAATCCCCAATTCAGCAGCTTCTGACTCTCGTTGGCGCGCGCCTGCATCGACGTGGTGTTCAGCACCACGCTGATCAGCCGGCGCTTGCCGGGCGCACTGCCGACCGCGCCGAGATTCGGGAAACTCACGTTCCGCGCTCGCGATCAGGCAGTAGCCGGCCGCCTCGGTATAGCCGGTCTTCATGCCGTCGACGCTCGGATCGCGGCGCAGCAGCAGGTTGCGGTTCGGCTGCAGGATGTTGTTGTACTTGTACTCCTTGATCGAGTAGTAGCTGGTAGAACTCCGGGAAGTCGCGAATGATGTGCGCGGCGATCGTCGCCAGGTCGCGGGCGGTGCTCTTGTGGCCGGGCTCGGTCAATCCGGTGACGTTGCGAAAGCTCGTGTTCTTCAGGCCGAAGGCCTGTGCCTGCCGGTTCATCATCTCGACGAACTGCTCCTGCGTGCCGGCCACCGCCTCGGCCAGCGCCACCGAGGCGTCGTTGCCGCTCTGCACGATCATGCCGTGCAGCAGCTGCTCGACGGTCGGCGTCATCGTCGTGTCGATGAACATCAGCGATCCGCCTGCCTTGCGCTCGTCCCACGCGCGCTTGGACACCGGCAGCGTCTGCTCCAGGCTCAGCTTCTTGTCGCGGATCGCGGCTGAATACGACGTAGGCGGTCATCAGCTTGGTCAGCGACGCCGGATCCGACGCGACGTCGGCATCGCGCTCGGCCAGCGTCTGGTTGCTTGTCAGGTCGACCAGCAGGTAGTGCTTGGCGGCGATCTCCGGCGGCTGCGGGGCCTGCGCGCGCGCCGGCGCGGTGGCGGCCAGCGCTCAGCGCAAGCGCGGCCAGGGTCGAGGTGCAGAAGCTCAGGAAACGGTTCATCTGGAGGTCTGGATCGAATCCGGTGGAGCAGGAGTGGACCGGGCGCCGGAATCGGCGCCGCGCCGGGCGGGACAGGTGCGAGCCGCCCGCGTCAGGCGCGCGGCAGCGACCGCACGGCGGACGTCAGCGCCCGACTTCCGGCGGCAACATCAGCCGCTCGACCGGCACGACCGCCCTGCAGGTGCGAGTCGACGATCTCGTCGATGTCTTCGTTGTCGACGAAGCTGTACCAGACGCCCTCGGGGTAGACCACCGCCACCGGTCCGCCGGCGCAGCGATCGAGGCAGCCGGCCTTGTTGACGCGCACGCCGCCGGGTCCGCTCGAGCTTCTCGGCCTTGACGCGCGACTTGCAGTGGTCGAAGCCGGCCTGGGCGCCGTGCTGCATGCAGGCGTTCTCGCCGTTGTCGCGCTTGTTGAGGCAGAAGAAGATGTGGCGCTGGTAATAGCTCATCGGCCGATTTTAGCGATCGGCCCGTCTGCCGCCCCGGTCAGCCGGTCTTTGACGCACTGCCGTTGCGGCGCGGACGGCTCGCCGGCGACCGCCAGCAAGTGCAGCATCGCAGCATATGGCCACAGCCAGCCGATCCACTGCGCCAGACCGTGGAAGCGGATGAAGCGCCCCTGCTCCCACGCCTTCAGGCTGATCGCGTAGTACGGATCGGTCGGCGCCTGGCTGACGAGCGCCACCATCGAGGTCAGCACGATCAGACCGAGCGCCGCCGCCGCACGACGCGGCAGCCAGGCCAGCATCAGCGCGAGCGCATGCGCCGGTTGCGAGCGCGATGCCGACCTGCGGCGTCATCCAGGCCAGCGCATGCTGGGGCGCGAAATTGAGCGCGGTCGACAAGGTCGTCGTCGCCACGCCGAGCAGCAGCGCGCACAGGCTCAGAGCACGATGCGACGCCAGCCCGGCACCGAGATCGAGTAGGCAACCAGGCACGGGCCGAGCAGCCCGAGCATGACGATCAGGAAATCGCCGGCCGGCGGCAGGGCAGCATGCGCCCACATCGATCCGCAGCCAGTGTTCGGCCCACGCCTCGGCCGAACTGTGGCGGGCCGCCTCGAGCAGCAGTTCGCGCACGCGCGGGATCACCTGCCCGACACCGAGCGGCAGCGGCAGCGGAAACAGCAGCCCGATCGGCCACAGCACCAGCAGCACCAGGCCGCTGGCACTGCGGCGCGCAAACCAGCGGTCGCGCAGCGTCTGCCAGCGCGCGATGCCGCCGCGGCATGGGCCAGTGCGCCGAAGCCCGCACCGAGCGCCGTCCCGGCCAGGTTCAGCGCCGCATCGACGTTCGACGGAATCCGCTGCGGCAGGAAGTTCTGCAGCGTCTCCATCAGCAGGCTGAGGGCGCCGCCGCTGACGCAGGCAGCCAGCCAGGCGCGCCGTGCCGGCCAGCCACTGCGCAGCAGCGCAACGAAGACCAGTGCGCCGAGCGGCATGTAGCCGAGCAGATTGGCCGCACAGGTCGAACCAGGTCCACCAGCGCGGCCACGGCAGCGTCAGGAAGCTGCCAGACCGCAACGCCCGGCTCGCGCCAGCCGATGAACGGATAGAGGCTGGCATAGACGATCAGCGCCGAGAACAGCAGCGCCAGCGGAATCGCCGAACTGCGGTGCTTGCCGCTCGGGCTCGGACACGTACCACCCTCCCGGACGCCGGCTGCGTCAGAACGGCTTGACGACCACCAGGATCACGGTCAGCGTGAAGATCAGCACCGAGACCTCGTTGAAGACCCGGAACCAGCGTTCGCTGCGCACGTTGGCCGAATTCTCGAACTTGCGCAGCAACGATCCGCACGCATGGTGATAGCCGACCGCCGCGACCACCAGGACGAGCTTGGCATGCATCCAGCCGTTGCCCGGCCCGTTCAGACCGATGCCGAAGCCCAGCCACAGGGCCAGGCCGAGCGCCAGCGCGACCAGCATCAGCAGACCGGAGAAGCGATGCAGTCGGCGCGCCATCAGCAGCAGCCGTTCCCGCTCGGCATGGCTGTCGGCAGGCACCGCGACCAGATTGACGAAGATCCGAGGCAGATAGAACAGGCCGGCAAACCAGCTGGCGACGAAGACGATGTGCAGGGCTTTGATCCAGAGCATGGTCGATTATCGCGACACGCCGAGACGCAGCCGGCGATTATCATTTCGAGCCCGACCGGCCGAAGCGCCGGCACTACCCGATCGCCTGCCGTGCTGACTCCGCCGCCCTATCCGACCAGCCGCCCGCGACGCCTGCGGCGCGATCGTTTCACCCGTGACCTGGTGCGCGAACACCGGCTCGGCGCGCACGACCTGATCCTGCCGGTATTCGTGCTCGCCGGCAGCGGGGTGAGCCAGGATGTGGCGTCGATGCCCGGCGTGCAGCGCCACAGCCTGGATCGGCTGCTGCCGCTGGCCGAGCAGTGCGTGGCGGCCGGCATTCCGGTGATGGCGCTGTTCCCGGTCGTCGAGCCCTCGCTGAAGACGCCCGACGGCGCGAGGCGCTCAACCCGGACGGGCTGATCCCGACCGTCGTGCGCAGTCCTCAAGTCGCATTTTCCCGAGCTGGGCATCATGACCGATGTCGCGCTCGATCCCTACACCAGCCACGGCCAGGACGGTCTGCTCGACGAGCACGGCTACATCGTCAACGACACCACGCTGGAGGTGCTGACGCGGCAGGCCCTGGTACAGGCCGAGGCCGGCGTCGACATCGTCGCGCCGAGCGACATGATGGACGGCCGCATCGGCGCGATCCGCGACGCGCTCGAAGCCCAGGGGCTGATCCACACCCGGATCATGGCGTACAGCGCCAAGTATGCGAGCGCCTTCTACGGGCCGTTCCGCGATGCGGTCGGGTCGGCGGCCAACCTCGGGCGCAGCGACAAGAAGGCCTACCAGATGGACCCGGGCAACTCCGACGAGGCACTGCGCGAGGTCGCGCTCGACCTGGCCGAAGGCGCCGACATGGTGATGGTCAAGCCCGGCATGCCCTATCTCGACATCGTGCGCCGGGTCAAGGACGAGTTCCGGGTGCCGACCTTCGCCTACCAGGTCAGCGGTGAATACGCGATGCTCAAGGCGGCCGCTGCCAACGGCTGGCTCGACCACGATGCGGTGATGCTCGAGAGCCTGCTCGCCTTCAAGCGCGCCGGTGCCGACGGCGTGCTGAGCTACTTCGCGCTCGACGCGGCGCGCGTGCTGCGCTGCGCCTGAGTCGCGGCTGCATGGACGTGCCGGCTGCGCGCTGCGGATCTTCCACCTCGGTTCGGACCGCTTCGACGAGCTCGCCGGCCTGCCGGAGCAGCTGCCCGCGACGCGGCTTATCTGTGGATCGGCTGCGAACGTTCCGGATTCCGGCGCGACGAGGCCGACGTGCAGGCGGCGCTGCAGCGCTGGACCGGCGGCCAGCTGGTCGATCTGCACATCTCGGATCTGCTCAACGAGCAACTGCCATCGCATTTCGACTCGACCTCGTGGTACGACCTGCTCGTGTTCCGGCGACTGGCGGCGGGCACAGCGTCCGACAGCGGTCGGGCACCACGCGCCCCGGGCGCGGTCGAGGTGATCGACACCAGCCCGGTCGGATTCGCCGTATTCGACCGCGTGCTGGTCAGCGTGCATCCGCCCGACTGCTCGGTGCGCGACTTCTTCGCCCATCGGCTGGCACAGCAGGCCCACGCGCCCGACAGCCGCAGCGGCGTGCGACTGCCGCCGGGCAGCGCCGACCTGATGCTGCGCATGGTCAACCACATGGTCGACAGCTACCTCGACCTGCGGCGGCGGCTGACGCGCGACCTGGCCGAGCTGCAGGCACAGCTGTTCCACCCGCACGGCACTTCGCCGACTGGCGCCTGCTGCTCGAACTGCGCAATGGGCTGCACCTGCTCGAAGACACCTGCGAGGACCAGCGTGCGGCGATCACCGAATGGATCGACGCGCTCGACGAATGGCCGGTCGATGACGATGCCGCTGACGCGCCGCGAACACGAACTGCTGAGGCTGCGCTCGCGCGACGTGCTCGAGCACGTCGAACGGGTCCTCGACCCATGTGCGTCGCCTCGAGGGGTCGGCCGAGACCGCGGTGCAGATGCACTTCTCGGCGCAGAGCCATCGCACCAACAACATCATGCGCACGCTGACCGTGCTGACCGCCATCTTCCTGCCGCTGAACCTGGTCACCGGCTTCTTCGGCATGAATTTCGACCGCCTGCCGCTGATCCACAGCAGCCGCGGATTCTGGGTCGTCGTTGCCGCTGCTGGTGCTGATCGGGATCGGGTCGAGCCTGTTCTTCTGGCGCAAGCGCTACCTGAGCAGTTCGCGCTGAACGCTCACCGCCCGCTCGAATACGGATCGGCGATGCCGAGACTCGCCAGGATCACGCTTTCGCGCGATTCCATGCGGTGCGCATCGACATCGTCCAGGTGGTCGTAGCCGTGCGCATGCAGCGCGCCGTGCACCAGCAGGTGCGCATAGTGGTCTTCCAGCGCGATGCGCTGCGACTGCGCCTCGCGCTCGACCACCGGCGCGCACAGCACCAGATCGGCAACGACCACCGGCTCCTGGCTGTAGTCGAAGGTCAGTACATTGGTCGCATGGTCCTGCTGCCGGTAGTCGCGGTTCAGGGCCAGGCCTTCGGCCTCGCCGACGATGCGTACCGTCAATTCGGCCGGCCGTTCGAGTGCCGCACGCAGGCAGCGCGCCACCCGGCTGCGCGTCAGCAGCGCCTTGTGCGAGCGCACCACCGGGTCGCGCCCGAACTGCAGCGACAGCGTCAATGCCGGGCCGGGCTGCATCCGTGCGCGCCGGCTTCATTCGGTCCGCCGCGCCGCATCGTAGGCTTCGACGATGCGCGCCACCAGCGGATGGCGCACCACATCGACCGCGCCGAAGCGGGTCGTTGCGATGCCTGGAACGCGGCGCAGGATCCGCTCGGCCTCGATCAGGCCGCTCAGATCGCCGCGCGGCAGGTCGATCTGACTGACGTCACCGGTGACGACGCACTTGCTGCCGAAGCCGATCCGCGTCAGGAACATCTTCATCTGCTCGGGCGTCGTGTTCTGCGCCTCGTCGAGGATGACGAAGGCATGGTTGAGCGTGCGCCCGCGCATGAAGGCGAGCGGCGCGACCTCGATCAGCCCCTTCTCGAAGGCGCGCGTCACCTTGTCGAGTCCCATCAGGTCGTACAGCGCGTCGTACAGCGGACGCAGGTAAGGATCGACCTTCTGCGCCAGATCGCCAGGCAGAAAGCCGAGTCGCTCGCCCGCTTCGACCGCCGGGCGCGTCAGGATGATCCGCTGCACCGTGCTGCGTTCGAGCGCGTCGACCGCGCATGCGACGGCCAGGAAGGTCTTGCCGGTACCGGCGGGTCCGATGCCGAAACTGATGTCGTGGGCGAGGATGTTGGCCAGGTAGACCTGCTGGTTCGGCGTTCGCCCGGCGACGTCGCCGCGCCGGGTGCGCAGCGTGGGCGTGTCCGGTGCCGATTCGCCCGCCGGCTCGCCGGCCTGGGCGCGCCGCGCCAGGCTGGCCGGATCGGCCACCGCCTGCACCAGGGCGAGCTGGAACGATTCGGGCTCGAGCGGCGACTTGGCCCGGTCGTACAGCGACTGCAGCAACGCGACCGCGCGCTCGGCCTGGGCCTTCGCACCCTCGATCCGGAACGACTCGTTGCGGCGCGAGATCGACACCTCCATCGCCGATTCGATGTCGCGCAGGTGGCTGTCCATGCTGCCGCACAGATGCGCCAGTCGGGAGTTGTCGACCGGGATGAAGGCGTGGCGAAGGATCACGTTCGGCGTCGCTCGGCGTTCGTTTCGGGGCGACGATTGTCGCCCCAAACCCGATGCCGCTGCTCGCGCACAATCGCGCCTCATGTTCAATCCTTGCGCCCTTCTGCTGCAGCGCCTCGGTGCGCGCTGCGGACGGACCGCCGCTGCGCTGCTGTGCGTGCTGCTGGCCTGCAGCGCGGCGGCGCAGCCGAGGGAGAGCGCCGACGGCGTGATCGTGCTCGAGCGCGCCCGGGTTCTGCCGCAGAACGGCGCCGCCGATGCGCTGCCGCCGGTCGACATCGGCCTGCCGGCAATCGGCCCCGAGCTGCACCTCGGCGGCGATGGGCGGGTCACGCTGCGGCTGCGCTTCGACCGGCCGCAGCGGGTGCGCGAATCGACGCTGCTGGCCGCCCACCTGCCAGGCAGCTGCGGTTCGATCGACCTGTTTCTCAATGGCGAGCTGATCCATCACGAGCCGGGGCGCGCCGGTTCAGCCTCCGGCATCTGTCCGCAGCCGCGGCTGTTCGCGCTGCCGACGCCGCTGCTGTACCAGCGCGACAACCGCCTCGAGATCGAACTGCGCGGCGCACCGCTCGAGCAGGTCACCAATGCACGGCGTGCGGCTTTCGTGTCGAGTGTGGCCATCGGGCCGCAGCCGCTGCTCGCCCGGCGGCAGGCGCTGGCCGAACTGCGCCACATCACGCTGCCGCGCATGCTGCACTTTGCGCTGCTGCTGTTCGGCGGGTTCATGCTGCTGCTCTCGCGTGCCAATCGCAACGTGCGGCACCTGCGGATGTTCGGCCTGACCGCACTCGCCTGGTCGGCCGGTCTGAGCCTGGCCTGGGTCGACCACCTGGCGCTGCCGAGCGCATGGTCGGACCTGCTGATGGCGGCGCTCTGGGCGCCGGCGACCGCCTTCGCAATCGAGTTCATGCTGACGATTTCGCGACGCCACGACCGCCGCCTGCGCCGACTGCTGCTCCTGCAGTGTGTGCTGCTGCCGCTTTCGCTGCTGCTGCTGCCGATCGACCTGCGCTTTCAGGCGGCCTCGCTGTGGGCGATCGCACTGGTGCTGCAGGGGATGGCGGTGTTCGCACTGTTCGTGCGCCTGCACTGGCGACGGCGCCGGACCGAGGTCTGGTTCGCCTTCGGCGCGCTGGCGCTGGCGGCCACCATCTGGCTGATCGATGCGGTCTCGACCCCTGGCGGCACCGATTCGGCCATCGCCACGGCATGGATCGCGGCCTCACCGTATGGCTGGGCGACGCTGCTGTTCGCCATCGGGCTGCGCCTGCTGTCGGTCTACAACCATGCGCTGGTCGCCGCCGAGAGGAGTCGTTCGAGCCTGCAGTCCCGGGTGCGCGACATCACCGCGGTGATCGAACGCAACTTCGCGCAACTGGCCGAGCTGCGTGTCGAGCAGATGACCGAGAAGGAGCGCCGCCGCATCGCTGCCGACCTGCATGACGACCTGGGCGCCAAGCTGCTGACGATCGTCCATACCTGTGACAACGAACGCATCGCGACGCTCGGGCGGGAGGCGCTGGACGAGATGCGGCTGTCGGTACGGGGGCTGAGCGGCAAGCCGATGCAGCTCGGTGACGCAATGGCCGACTGGCGCGCCGAAACCGTGCTGCGGCTCGGTCAGACCCAGATCGATGTCGACTGGCAGAGTCCGGCCGATCCGGGCGATCAGCTGCTGCCGGCCCGCACCTACGTCCAGACCACGCGCATCCTGCGTGAAGCGGTCAACAACATCATCAAGCACAGCGGCGCGACGCGCTGCGAGGTGCGCTGCTTCGCCGCCTTCGGCGAGTACGGCATGATCATCGAGGACAACGGCCGCGGCATCCCGCTCGGGGACAACCGGCCGCTTGCCGCCGGGCACGGGCTGTCGAGCATGAAGCACCGCGCCAGCCAGCTCAACGGACGCTGCACTGTCGAATCGAGCCCCGGGCTGGGCACCGTGATCCACCTCACGCTGCCGCTCTGACCCGGGACCCGGGTGGCGGTTAGCATACCGGCCATGGCACAGACGATTTCGAACATACTGATCCTCGAGGATCTGCCTGAAATCCGCGCCTGGCTGAAGCAGCTGGTGGTCGACATCTTCCCGCGCTCCATGATCGCCGAGGCGGCGCAGGTGAAGGAGGCGATCGAACTGACCCAGGCACTGAAGTTCGATCTCGCGCTGATCGACCTCGGTCTGCCCGACGGCAGCGGCGTCGATGTCGTGGCGGCGCTGCGCGAGACGCAGCCCGAGGCGCAGGCGGTGGTGGTGACGATCCACGACGACGACGACCACCTGTTCCCGGCACTGCAGGCAGGCGCCTTCGGCTACATCCTGAAGGAGCAACCGCGCGAGCTGATCGTCGAGCAGCTGAAGCGGATGAACCAGGGTGAACCCCCGCTGTCGCCGTCGATCGCGCGGCGCGTGATCTCGCACTTCGCGGCCAAGAAGCCGCCCGCGCCGGCGCAGGATCTGCCGCACGTGTCGCTCACGGATCGGGAAAACGAGGTGCTGTTGCGCGTCGCCAAGGGCTTCACCCTGCCCGAGATCGGCGTGCAGCTCGGGCTGTCGCGCCACACCATCGCCGACTACGTCAAGCAGATCTACCGCAAGCTCAATGTCAGCTCGCGCGCCGAGGTGGCGCTCGAAGCGCAACGGCTCGGCTTGTTCAAGCGATGATCGGTCGGCTCAGCGGCACGCTGGTCGACAAGTCGCCACCGCAGATCCTGGTCGATGTCGGCGGCGTCGGCTACGAGGTCGACGTGCCGATGAGCAGCTTCTACAACCTGCCCGCGCTCGGCGAGCGGGTCAGCCTGCTGACCCATTTCGTCGTGCGCGAGGACGCGCAGGTGCTGTTCGGCTTCCTGAGCCCGAACGAGCGCAGCACCTTCCGGCTGCTGATCCGCATCTCCGGAGTCGGTCCGCGCATGGCGCTGGCGCTGCTGTCCGGCCTGAGCGTCGACGAACTGGCACAGGCGGTCGCGCAGCAGCAGAGCGCGCGGCTGACCAAGGTGCCCGGCATCGGCAAGAAGACCGCCGAGCGGCTGCTGCTCGAGCTCAAGGGCAAGCTCGGCGACGCGATCGCCGCGCCCGCCACCGGCGACACGGCCGGCCATGCCGACATCCAGCAGGCACTGCTCGCCCTCGGCTACAGCGACCGCGAGGCAGCGCTCGCACTCAAGTCGCTGCCGCCCGACGTCGGCGTCAGCGAAGGCATCCGGCTCGCGCTGCGCTCGCTCGGCAAGTGACCAGGGGCCTGCGGGCGACCCCGCGCCGTCAACCGATCCGGGGCGCAGGATTCAGCGGTGAGGCCGACCGGCGCCGTGGTCGTGCGCCGCGTCGCCGGCCTCGACCTTGACCTGTACCGTCACCCGGCCCGCCCTTCTCGAACTCGAGCGTCAGGTCGAATTGCTCGCCGACCTTGAGCGGCTCGCTTCAGGCCGACCAGCATCAGGTGCTCGCCGCCCGGCTTCAGCTCGACGCTTGCACCGGCGGCCGAGTTCGATCGTGTCGAGCTGGCGCATGCGCATCACGTCGCCGTCCATGCGCATCGTGTGCATCTCGACCGACGCGGCCGCGGGCGAGCTGACCGCGAGCAGCCGGTCGGCGGCGCCGCCGGTCTTCAGGCTGCAGATAGGCACTGCCATTGCGCTGCCCGGGGGCACTGCTGCGCGCCCACGGATGGCCGATCTCGATCGGGCCGAGCTTGTAATCGTGAGCCGCCGTCAGCGCCGAGGCGCACAGCAGGGCTGCCGCGAGCAGCGGACGGGCCATGACAAGGATCAGGGGCTGGACAGGCATGCGACAGGTCGGTTCGAGGGGAGCAGGTGGGCAGCGCGCCGGATAATGCGTCGATGAGCATCCAGACCGACGACTTCGCGGTCCCGAAACGGGTCGTCAGCGCCGCTGCCGGCATCGCCGAACGAAGAGGCGATCGAACGCGCGCTGCGACCGAAGGGACTGGCCGATTATGTCGGACAGCGCAAGGCGCGCGAGCAGCTCGAGATCTTCATCGGTGCAGCGCGCAAGCGCAGCGAGGCGATGGACCATGTGCTGCTGTTCGGCCCGCCCGGGCTCGGCAAGACCACGCTCAGCCACATCATCGCCAACGAGCTCGGCGTCAACCTGCGCCAGACCAGCGGCCCGGTGCTCGAGAAGCCGAAGGACCTGGCCGCGATCCTGACCAACCTCGAGCGCAACGACGTCCTGTTCATCGACGAGATCCACCGCCTGAGCCCGGTGGTCGAGGAAATCCTCTACCCGGCACTGGAGGACTACCAGATCGACATCATGATCGGCGAGGGCCCGGCTGCGCGCAGCATCAAGCTCGACCTGCAGCCGTTCACGCTGGTCGGCGCGACCACGCGCGCCGGCATGCTGACCAATCCGCTGCGCGACCGCTTCGGCATCGTCGCGCGGCTCGAGTTCTACAGCGCCGACGAACTGGCGCGCATCGTCGCGCGCTCGGCCGGGCTGCTCAAGGTGCCGACCGACGCAGACCGGCGCGCTCGAGATCGCGCGCCGCTCGCGCGGAACGCCGCGCATCGCCAACCGGCTGCTGCGGCGCGTGCGCGACTATGCCGACGTGCGCGGCAACGGTCGGATCGACAAGGCGATCGCCGACCTGGCGCTGGCCATGCTCGATGTCGATCCGCAGGGTTTCGACCTGATGGACCGCAAGCTGCTCGAGGCGGTGGTGCACCGCTTCGACGGCGGTCCGGTCGGGCTCGACAACGTCGCCGCGGCGATCGGCGAGGAACCGGGAACGATCGAGGACGTGATCGAGCCCTATCTGATCCAGCAGGGCTTCCTGCAGCGCACGCCGCGCGGCCGGATCGCCACCCTGGCCGCCTACCGCCACCTCGGCGTCGCACCACCGGCGCGCGGCGACGACCTGTTCGACGGCGCCGCCTGAGCGTTGCCGGCCGGCCACCCGCCACGACCGCCCGCGGTCTAGTTCTCGAACAGCAGCCGCGACTGCGCGCCCGCCTGCGCGGTCGGCTGCCAGGCGGCCGGCCGACGCCCGGCCGCCTGCTCCTGCAGCAGGCTGCATGAACTGCGGGTTCGGCAGCGGCGGGTGGAACAGGAAGCCCTGCATCTGCGGGCAGCCGGCCTGCTCCAGGTAGTGCCGACTGCTCGGCGGTCTCGACCCCTTCGGCGATCAGCGTTCATGCCGAGCCCGCTCGCCATCGAGATGATCGCGAGCACCACCGGGCAGTGACCCTGCGCCGTGCTGGATCTCGCGCACGAACGACTGGTCGATCTTGACCGTGCGCACCGGAAAGCGGTGCAGGTAGGCCAGCGACGAATAGCCGGTGCCGAAGTCGTCGATCGCCACGCTGACGCCGAGCCGGCCGAGCGTGTTGAGCTGGTCGATCACGTACTGCGGATTGCGGATGCTGACGTTCTCGGTGATCTCGACCTCGATCCGGTCCATCGGAAAACCCCAGCGCGCCTGCGCCTGCTGCAGCTTGCGAACGAAGTCGCCGCGCTCGAGGTACTGCGGCGACAGGTTGATCGCCATCATCGACGTCGGCCGCGCCGAGCGACTGCCACTGCAGCAGATCGCGGCACATCGTCTCGAGCATCCAGTCGCTGATCGGCACGATCAGTCCGACCTCCTCGGCGAACGGCAGGAACTCGCCGGCGGTGAGCAGCCCGCGCTGAGGATGGTGCCAGCGCATCAGGCCTTCGGCGCCGATGATGCGGCCGCTGCGCACGTCGACCTGCGGCTGGTAGTACATCTCGAGTTCGCCGTGCTCGAGCGCCTGGCGCAGGCCCTTGTCGAGCGAAAGCTTCTGCTGCGACGCGTCGAGCATCGACGGGTCGAAGAAGCAGTGGCCGTTCTTGCCCTCGCCCTTGATGCGGTACATCGCGAGGTCGGCGTGGGCGAGCAGCTGGTCGATGCTGCTGCCGTGGGCCGGGAAGATCGAGATGCCGATGCTGGCCGAGATCTGCACCTCGTGCTCGCCGAGCCGGAACGGCTGCTGCAGGCATGTCCAGGCACTTGGCCGCCACGACGCTCGCGTCGTCGCGGCTGCGACAGGCGCGGCAGCATGATGATGAACTCGTCGCCGCCCAGGCGCGCCAGCGTATCGCCGCGCCGCAGCACCTCCTTCAGTCGCGCTCGCGGCCTGCTTCAGCAGCTCGTCGCCGAGCATGTGGCCGAGGGTGTCGTTGACGAGCTTGAAGCGATCGAGGTCGATGAACATCACCGCCAGTTCGCAGCCGTTGCGCGTGGCCTGCAGCATCGCCACGTCGAGCCGGTCGCGGAACAGGATCCGGTTCGGCAGGTCGGTCAGGATGTCGTGATAGGCCTGGTGTGAGATCTTCTCCTCGGCCCGCTTGCGCTCGGTGATGTCGCGCGCCACGCCGTAGGTGCCGCCATAGACCGGCTGGCTGCGCCCGGCGGCCGGATCGGCGGCGGTATAGAGCGCGATCGAGTTGAACAGCAGCGTCGTGACCGTCGGCGCGGCGCCGTTGGCCGGCAGGATCGGGAACGGCCGCAGCCGCAGTTCGACGTTGCGCGACGCGCGATCGCCGGTGCGCCGCTCGTGGAAGACGTGTTGCGCCTGCTTGACATCGTCGTCGTGGATCAGCAGCGAGAAATGCTCGCCGATCAGCGCATCGCGCTCGCAGCCCGAGCAGCGACTCGAAGCGGTCGTTGACGAACGTGAAGCGGCCCTGCGGATCGATCGTGTAGATCACGTCGGGCGAGGCATTGACCAGGTGGCGGTACAGCCGCTCGGAATGCTCGAGCCGCTCGGCCATGCGTCGGTTCTCGGCCTGCAGCCGGCGCCGCTGCAGCGTGTTGTCGATGCAGCGCAGCAGGTCGGGCAGCACATAGGGCTTGCGGATGAAATCGTCGGCACCGCGGCGCAATGCACCGATCGCTGCATCGATGTCGGTCTCACCGCTGATCACGATCACACCGACATCGAGCGAACGCCGCGCTGATGTGGTCCATCACCGCCTGGCCGCCCAGGCCGGGCATGTGCAGATCGAGCAGCACGAGATCGAAGTCGCGCGCATCGAGCAGTTCGATTGCCGCCTCGGCGCGGCTCGACCGGCGTTGCAAGGTGGCCGCGGCGCTCGAGCAACGCGGCCAGGCTGTTCAACAGCCGCGGTTCATCGTCGACCAGCAGCAAGCGCGGCGCCGGCGGCCGCACGGCAGCCGCGGCGCGCGGTCGGGATGGCACGTCCGCAAGCGGCCGGGGGTCGGCGGCAGCCACTCCGTCAGCGTGCTTCATGGGTGTCGTGGCCGGCGTCGTCCGCCGGCGCCGAGGCACAGGGCAGCAGGATGTCGAACGAGGTGCCGGCGGCGCTGCTGCGGCACTGGATCACGCCACCCATGGCGGCCACCAGTCGCTGCACGATGCCCAGGCCGCGTCCGCGGCCACCCGGCCCGGCGTCGGGGCTTTCCGGGCGCCGACCGAAGACCCGCGCCAGCGTCGCCGGCGTCATGCCCGGGCCGTTGTCGCGCACGCCGATCTCGAGCACGAGCTGTCCGTCGCGATTGACCACGCCATTGTTCGAGACGATGACGTGTGACGCCTGAGGCCGCTGCCCCGGCTCCGGCCAGGCGGTCTGGATCGCCTCGATGGCATTCTTGACCAGGTTGACGAGCACCTGCTCGAGCTGGTCGCGACCGACCTTCGGACGATGGCCGGCCGGATGAGGCCGTGCATCGAGCTCGATGCCGACATCCGCCGCCTGGCGTCGGAACAGCCGGACCAGGTCGCCGAGCAGGCCGTCGATATCCAGGCCGGCCACTTCGGCGGTTGGCGTCCCGGTCGCGATCGACTGCGCCAGCCGACCGACCCGTGCAACCTCCTGCTGCAGCACCGCGATGTCACCGGCCAGCTCGGCCCGTTCGCCTGCGTCGAGCGCATTCGAGGCTTCCAGCTTCATGTCGAGCACGCCGAGGTAGTTCTGGATGATCGACAACGGATTGTTGATTTCGTGCACGACGTCGCGCATGGCAGCACTGCGCCGGCTGGCGAGATCGGTCTGTGTCCGGTCGTTTGCAGCGCTGCGCTGCGCCGCGCGTCTGCCGAGCGCGATCGCACGGCCGCAGTAGGCCTCGAGCAGACCGCTGCGCTCACGCAGGGTGTCGATCATGGAGGCATCGCCGGATGCGACCAGCACGGCGCCGGCATGAGGATCGCCGGGGCTGGGCGGATCGACCGGCAGCAACACCGCCTGGTCACTGCCGAGCAGTCGCAGCAACTGGTCCTCGCCGATCGACAGCCCGTCGCCGGCCGAAGCGGCCCGCAAGCGGTCGAGGAACGCCGGGCGCCCCGCCGCCAGTGCTGCGCCGACGCGGGTGGAGGCGCCGGCCGGGAGCGAGAAGTCGGCCCAGTCGGCGGCCCGGTCGTCGGCACAGCGCAGGCGCTGCTGTCCGTCCGCACCCAGTGCGACCACGTCGCGGAACGGAAACACCATCCGCGCAGCGGCCGCCAGGTCCTCGAGTCGGCGCTGCCGATCGTCGGACCGCTGCGGCAGATCGGCCAGCAGCGTCGATGCCACGAGCAATGGTTCGACCTCGCCGCGCAGCCGGTCGACGGCGGCCGGCGCGCCCCGCGCAGCGACCGTGCGATCCAGGTCGATGCCGAGCTGCTTGGCCGCTGCAGCGACATGGGCGCGGGCCCGGGACGCGAGTTCCGAGATCTGGCCAAGCCGCAGCCCGCACAGGCTGCCGGCTTCGATCACCGTCTTCGGATCCGGATCATCGTGCGCCATCAAATTGGCGAACGCAACGATGCGGATCAGCAGATCGGCGTCGCTCAGCCGTTGCAGCGGCTGGTGGTGATAGCGGGCGCTGTCGGCGATGCTGCGGCCGAGGCGCCAGCGGTCGATCAGCCAGGCGCCGGCCTCGGCATGGTCGACCTTCAGCCACTGCCGCTCGACCTGCGGAGAAGGCAGTTCCTCGTCGCCGGCGATCGCTGCCGCATAGAAGCCGGGCTCGGCGACCAGCAGGCCGAGGCGGCCGATGTCGTGCAGCAGGCCGGCCAGATAGGCCTCGTCGGGTGACACGCCCTCATGATGGCGCGACACCTCGCGCGCGATCGCACCCACCAGCAGCGTGTGCTGCCAGTAAGGCGTCAGGTCGACCCGGCTCAGCTCGGGCACGCCGTGCATCGTCTGGAAGCACCGCCTGGCTGATCACCAGCGTGCGCACCGTGTCGATGCCGACCACATTCAGGCAGCGGGTCAGGTCGCGCACCGGTCCGCAGGCGCGGTAGGCGGCACTGTTGGCGACCGCGAGCAGCCGCGCCGTCATGGCGGCATCGGTCTCGATCACCTCGACGAACTCGAGCAGCGTCGCATCGTCGCGCCGGTACAGTGCCAGCAGCTTCAGCAGCACCTCCGGCAACGCCGGCAGCCGCACCGACTCGAGTCTGAGTCTGGCGTCACTCACTGCCGCTGATCGAGTCAAGATGTCCAACTGTCCACGAGGTCGTTCGAGTCACGCACGGGTCTGGGCACCCGGACCACGGGCACGGCCAGACGCTGTCGGCGCAGGGGCCCGACGCCTGTCGCGGCGCGGGCAAAGCGCGAATGGTACTCACAAGTGGTCACAATTGGCTACGAACTAACCAGAGATCGGCGTGCCGCTGCAACGGTCGGTTCGTCTCCTGATCGGCGGCAGACGGCGCAGTTCATCGGGGCAACGATTCCAGTTGCTGCGCAGCCGTGACGGCCGGTCCGGACGCGAAGCGCGTCACCCCGGCGCTGACCACCCGCACCTGCGTGCGCTGTGCGCACCATGCCGAATCCGAGCCTGGTGTCAGTCGGCGCGACCGGCTGCCATGCCGAGTGCGACCGAGCCGTCGCTCGTCTCGTCGAGCGCCGCAGCGGCGTCGCACAGGTGACCGGTGTCGGCCCATCCGACCAGCGTGAAGCCGCCATCGCTGTGCAGCAGCCGGTTGATGCTGGCATTGACCGACCTGCCAGGTGCGCGGCGCCTGCAGCGACAGGCGCGTCGCGGCCCGGTACAGGCAGTCGAGCACGCCGCCGTGCGAGACCAGCGCGATCGTCTGACCAGGGTGGACGGCGGCAAGGCGCAGCGCCGTGCCGACGCAGCGGTCATAGAACGCCTGCAGCGATTCGCCGTCCGGCGGCGCAAAGCCGGGCTCACGCTGGCGCCAGCGCCGGCTCTGCTCCGGCCATCGTTCGGCGATCTCGGTCGAAGGTCTGGCCCTGGAAGGCGCCGAAGGCCCGCTCGCGCAGACCCGGATCGGTCTGCAAGCGCCAGACCTGCCGCATCGGCGAGCGCACGCGCGGTGTCGAACGCGCGTGCCAGATCGCTGGAATAGACCGCATCGAGCCTGCTCATCGGCGAGTGCCTGGCACAGCTGCCGCGCCTGCCTGCGACCGGTGTCGTTCAGACCGATGTCGAGCTGGCCCTGGATCCGGGTGTCGACGTTCCACGCCGTCTCGCCGTGGCGGATCGCCAGCACCCGGGTCGCCTCGCTGCATGACTCAGACGCCCCAGACGATGTCTTCGCCAGCCGCCTGCGAGCGCTTCATCATCTCGACCAGTGGCCAGACGCGCTGGCGCAGACTGACCGCGTCGCGTCGCTGCGGCGCGTCGGCATCGCCATCGGTCTCGACATCGGACTGCTGGCGCGGCCGCTTCGTCCTCTGCCACCGCGGCCTCGAGGCGCGCGATCGCCGCCGGCAGGTCGGCCGCCTCGAAGATGCCCTTCGCGGCCGGCTCGCGGCCGAGCAGCCGCATCACCTGGTCGCCGTTGGGCTGCAGCATGATCACGTCGCCGGCGGCTTTGGACTTGAACTTGTACATCATCGTGTCTCGGCTCCTGAGTCGTCGGGGCCCTCATTGTGACCGCGGCGCAAAGGCACCGCCGACGGGTCAATAATCGTCTGTCCGACGACAGACTGCAAAAGGATTCCCGATGAAGACACGTGCTGCGGTGGCCTGGAAGGCCGGCCAACCCCTGACCATCGAGACGGTCGATCTGGAAGGTCCGAAGGCCGGCGAGGTGCTGGTCGAGATCAAGGCGACCGGCATCTGCCACACCGACTACTACACGCTGTCCGGCGCCGACCCGGAAGGGCTGTTTCCGGCCATCCTCGGCCACGAGGGTGCCGGCATCGTGCGCGAGGTCGGCCCGGGCGTGACGAGCGTGCAACGTGACGACCACGTCATCCCGCTCTACACGCCCGAATGCCGCCAGTGCAAGTTCTGCCTGTCGCGCAAGACCAACCTGTGCCAGCTGATCCGCGGCACGCAGGGCAAGGGCCTGATGCCCGACGCGACCAGCCGCTTCAGCCTCGACGGCAAGCCGATCCTGCACTACATGGGCACCAGCACCTTCAGCAACTTCATCGTGGTGCCCGAGATCGCGCTGGCGAAGATCCGCGCCGACGCGCCGTTCGACAAGGTCTGCTACATCGGCTGCGGCGTCACCACCGGCGTCGGCGCGGTGGTCTTCAGCGCCAAGGTCGAGGCCGGCGCCAATGTGGTCGTGTTCGGGCTCGGCGGCATCGGCCTGAACGTGATCCAGGGCGCGAAGATGGTCGGCGCCGACAAGATCATCGGCATCGACCTGAATCCGGAGCGCGAGAAGATGGGGCGCGAGTTCGGCATGACGCATTTCATCAACCCGAAGGATGTCGCCGAATGTCGTCGACGCGATCGTGCAGCTGACCGACGGCGGCGCCGACTACAGCTTCGAATGCATCGGCAACACGACCACCATGCGCCAGGCGCTCGAGTGCTGCCACAAGGGCTGGGGCCAGAGCTTCATCATCGGCGTGGCCGCTGCCGGCGCAGGAGATCGCGACCCGGCCGTTCCAGCTCGTCACCGGGCGCGAGTGGAAGGGCTCGGCCTTCGGCGGCGCGCGCGGCCGCACCGACGTGCCGAAGATCGTCGACTGGTACATGGACGGCAAGATCGCGATCGATCCGCTGATCACCCACACGCTGCCGCTCGAGGACATCAACAAGGGCTTCGAGCTGATGAAGTCGCGGCGAGTCGATCCGCTCGGTGGTGCTGTACTGATGGTCGCGGGCGTCGAGACGCTCGCCGAGCACCGCTGCTTCGGCGGCGTGCAGGGCTTCTACCGGCACGCGTCGCGCACGATCGGGCTGCCGATGCGCTTCGCGGTCTACCGGCCGCCGCAGGCTGAACACGGCCCGGTGCCGGCGCTGTTCTACCTGGCCGGGCTGACCTGCACCGAGGAGACCTTCGCGATCAAGGCCGGCGCGCAGCGCGTCGCGGCCGAGCTCGGCCTGATGCTCGTCATGCCCGACACCAGCCCGCGCGACACCGGCGTCGCCGGAGCCGACGCGAGCTGGGACTTCGGCACCGGCGCCGGCTTCTACCTCGACGCGACGCAGCCGCCGTGGTCGACCCACTGGCGCATGGGCAGCTATGTGGCCGACGAACTGCGCGGCGCTGATCGAGCAGCACTTCCCGGTGCGGCGGCGACCGCATCGGCATCTTCGGCCACTCGATGGGCGGCCACGGCGCGCTCACGCTGGCGCTGCGCGAGCCGGCGCGCTGGCGCAGCGTGTCGGCCTTCGCGCCGATCGCCGCGCCGATGCAGTGTCCGTGGGGCGTCAAGGCGTTCAGCGGCTATCTCGGCGACGACCGCGCCGCCTGGGCGCGCCACGATGCGACCGAACTGGTCAAGGCCGGTGCGCGCGTCGCGCCGATCCTGATCGACCAGGGACTGGCCGACGAGTTCCTGGCCGAGCAGCTGCATCCGCATCGGTTCGAGGCCGCCTGCGAGGCGGCCGGCCAGCCGCTGACGCTGCGCCGCCATCCGGGCTACGACCACGGCTACTATTTCATCGCCTCGTTCGTCGAGGACCACCTGAGGCACCACGCCCGCATCCCTCCGCAGCTGAGGACCCTCCATGAAACTGTTTCGATTCGGCCCTGCTGGGCGCGAGAAGGTCGGCGCGGTCGACGCCGACGGCGAACTGCGCGACCTGTCGTCCGCCGTCCCCGACCTGCACCTGCCGGCACTCGGCCTGGCCGGGCTGAAGCGGCTGCGCCAGCTCGATCTTTCCAGCTTTCCGAAGGTGCGCGGCAAGCCGCGCATGGGGGTGCCGTTCACCGGCATCAGCAAGCTGGTCGCGATCGGCCTGAACTATGCCGACCACGCGGCCGAATCGGGGATGGACGTGCCGAAGGAGCCGATCGTGTTCCAGAAGGCGACCACCTGCATCAACGGCCCCGACGATCCGGTGCGCCTGCCTTCGGGCAGCGTCAAGTCCGACTGGGAGGTCGAGCTCGGCGTGGTGATCGGTCGCAAGGCGAGCTCGGTCTCGGAAGCCGACGCGTTCAAGTACGTGGCCGGCTACTGCGTCGTCAACGACGTTTCCGAACGTGAATACCAGCTCGAGCGCGGCGGCACCTGGGACAAGGGCAAGGGTTTCGACACCTTCGGTCCGATCGGCCCTGGCTGGTGACGACCGACGAGGTGCGCGACCCGCAGTCGCTGGCGCTGTGGCTCGACGTCAACGGCGAGCAGTGCCAGCGCGGCAGCACCTCGACGATGGTGTTCGGCGTGGCCCAGCTCGTCAGCTACGTCAGCCGCGTCATGACGCTGCTGCCCGGCGACGTGATCGCGACCGGCACGCCGCCCGGCGTCGGCATGGGCATGAAGCCGAATCCGCGCTTCCTGAAAGCCGGCGACGTGATGACGCTCGGCATCGACGGCCTCGGCAGCCAGCGCCAGCAGGTGGTTTGAGCGGAGGCGCGGAGGAAGACGGGAAACAGCCGAATACTTTTCACCGCAGAGGCGCAGAGGACGCAGAGGAACGCAGAGAAAAAAGCTTGATGTTCTTTTTCTGCGGCCTCCGCGGCCTCTGCGCCTCTGCGTTAAATGTTATTCACCCACGTTCCTGCGCGTCCTCCAGGTTGAAACGCATTCCAGCCGCATCTCTGAAACGAACGCTACAATGGCCGGCGTTTCGAGGAGCGTTGCAAGGTGCCGCGCGGCATCCCAGGCTCGAGACCCTTCATTGCAACCGCGCTCACCCGCACGATCGGTCCTCGTGGGTGAGTGGTGACATCGATTCCCCTTCCTTCGCAGGCGCATGACGTGCGGGTTCCACCGATTTGGAGCCTGACATGAACGCTGTACTCAAACCCGTTTCGCAAGCCAGACCACCAGGTCGCCGACCTGTCGCTCGCCGACTGGGGCCGCAAGGAAATCGCGATCGCCGAGACCGAGATGCCCGGCCTGATGGCGATCCGCCAGGAATTCGCCGCCAGCCAGCCGCTCAAGGGCGCGCGCATCACCGGCTCGCTGCACATGACGATCCAGACCGCGGTGCTGGTCGAGACGCTGCAGGCGCTCGGCGCCGCAGGTGCGCTGGGCCTCGTGCAACATCTTCTCGACCCAGGACCACGCCGCCGCCGCACTGGCCGTCGCCGGCACGCCGGTGTTCGCGCACAAGGGCGAGTCGCTGACCGAATACTGGGACTTCACCCACCGCATCTTCGAATTCGGCGCCAAGGGCAGCGATGCCGAAGGCCCGAACATGATCCTCGACGACGGCGGCGACGCGACGCTGCTGATGCACCTGGGCAAGCGCGCCGAGACCGATCCGTCGGTGCATCGCCAACCCGACCAGCGAAGAGGAAACCTGCCTGTTCGCCGCGATCAAGGCCAAGCTCGCCGAGGACGCGACCTGGTACTCGCGCAAGAGCGCGCAGATCATCGGCGTCACCGAAGAGACCACCACCGGCGTGCTGCGCCTGAACGAGATGAGCCGCAAGGGCACGCTGCTGTTCCGCGCCATCAACGTCAACGACAGCGTCACCAAGAGCAAGTTCGACAACCTGTACGGCTGCCGCGAGTCGCTGGTCGACTCGATCAAGCGCGCGACCGACGTGATGATCGCCGGCAAGGTGGCCTGCGTCGCCGGCTACGGCGATGTCGGCAAGGGCTCGGCGCAGGCGCTGCGCGCGCTGTCGGCGCAGGTCTGGGTCACCGAGATCGATCCGATCAACGCGCTGCAGGCGGCGATGGAAGGCTACAAGGTCGTGACGATGGAATATGCCGCCGACAAGGCCGACATCTTCGTCAGCGCGACCGGCAACAAGAACGTCATCCGCTACGAGCACATGGCGGCGATGAAGGACGAGGCGATCGTCTGCAACATCGGCCACTTCGACAACGAGATCGATGTCGCTTCGCTCGAGAAGCTGCAGTGGGACGAGATCAAGCCGCAGGTCGACCACATCACCTTCCCGGACGGCAAGAAGATCACCCTGCTCGCCAAGGGCCGGCTGGTCAACCTCGGCTGCGCCACCGGCCATCCGAGCTTCGTGATGTCGTCGAGCTTCGCCAACCAGACGATCGCGCAGATCGAACTGTTCACCAAGCGCGACCAGTACGAGGTCGGGCAAGGTCTATGTGCTGCCCAAGCACCTCGACGAGAAGGTGGCGCGCCTGCACCTGAAGAAGGTCGGCGCGATGCTGACCGAACTGAGCGACGAGCAGGCCGCCTACATCGGCGTGTCCAAGCAAGGTCCGTACAAGTCGGCCACCTACCGGTACTGATGTCGGTCGTCGCGGCAGCGCTGCGAGCTGGCCGCCGCGAACTCCGTTTCAACGCAGAGGCGCGAGGACGCAGGGACGCAGAGGGACGCAGAACACCAGGTTTTTATCTCTGCGTCCTCTGCGATCTCTGCGCCTCTGCGATGAAAAAAATCTTTGCCGACCCCCTTCGACACTTCTGAAGCTGATGCGAGCTGATCTGCAGATCGTTCGGCAAGGGCTGGCGCCGACGCGTTCGGCTGCGCAGCGGCTGATCGCGCGCGGCGCGGTGCGCTGGCTGCGCGCCGGCGGCTGGACGGTGCTGCGCAAGGCGGGCGAGGACCTGCCTGACGACGCGCAGCTCGAGGTCATCGACGATGCCGAGACGCGCTGGGTGTCGCGCGGCGGGCTCAAGCTCGACGCCGCGCTGGCGCACACCGGCATCGCGGTCGCCGGCCGGCGCTGCCTCGACGTCGGCCAGAGCACCGGCGGCTTCACCGACGTGCTGCTGGCACACGGTGCGGCCGAGGTGGTCGGCGTCGACGTCGGCCACGGCCAGCTCAGCCCGAAGCTGCGCAGCGATCCGCGGGTGCGGGTGATCGAGGGTCTGAATGCGCGCGCGATCGGCGAGGCCGGACTCGGCCGCTTCGATCTCGTCGTCGGCGATCTGTCGTTCATCTCGATCACGCTGGTGCTGCCGGCGCTGGCGCGATTGCTCGACGGCGGACCTGCTGATGCTGGTCAAGCCGCAGTTCGAGCTGCAGCCGGCCGACATCGGCAAGGGCGGGCTGGTCAAGGATCCGGCGTCGTATCCGCGCGTCGAACAGCGCATCCGGCGCGCCTGTGCCGACGGCCGGACTCGAGGTGCGCGACTACTTTGCCAGTCGCGATCGAAGGCGGCGACGGCAACCGCGAATTTTTCGTCGCGGCGCATCGCCGCGCTCGTTGAACCCCCTACAGAAAGGCACGCCATGAGCGTTCCGGTCAGTTTCGAATTCTTTCCCCCCAATACGCCGGTCGGCGACGACAAGCTCAAGGGCGTGGTGCAGGAACTCGGCGCCCTGCAGCCCGAGTTCTTCAGCGTCACCTACGGCGCCGGCGGTTCGACCCGCGAGAAGACGCTGGCCACCGTGATGTCGATCGCGCGCGCCGGCTTCGACGCCGCGCCGCACCTGTCGTGCGTCGGCTCGACGCGCGAAGGCATCGCCGAGATCCTGGCCACCTACCGGGCGCAGCAGATCCGCCGCATCGTCGCGCTGCGCGGCGACCTGCCGAGCGGCACCGCCGCCGGCGGCGAATTCCGCTATGCCGCCGAGCTGGTGCGCTTCATCCGCGAGACGCAGGGCGACGACTGGCATGTCGAGGTCGCCGCCTATCCGGAATACCACCCTGGCGAGCGCTATGCCGCGCGCGACCTGCAGCACTATGCCGACAAGGTGCGCGCCGGCGCAAGCTCGGCGATCACCCAGTTCTTCTTCAACGCCGACGCCTACTTCCATTTCGTCGAAGCGTCGCGCCGGCTCGGCGCGGACGGTGCCGGTTGTGCCCGGGCATCATGCCGTTCCACAACTACGCCAAGATCGCGCAGTTCGCGCAGCGCGACGGCATCGAGATCCCGCGCTGGGTCGCGCTGAAGATGGAAGGCTACATGGACGACGCCGCGTCGGTGCGCGCGTTCGGCCTCGATGTCGTGACCGCGCTGTGCGAGCGCCTGATCGCCGGCGGCGCGCCGGCGCTGCACTTCTACACCATGAACCAGGCGCCGCTGACGGCCGAGATCTGCCGGCGACTGGGCGTGTAGGAGGGCCTCGAGCGTTTCGATCAAACCGGAGCGGTCGTCGCGCGCACCCGCGGCGCACGCGAATGGAAGGCGCCGAGGAACGATTGGAATGCTGAAGGCCCTCCCACACGGAGTGCCTCCAGTCAATCCCGCTGCCAGCCGACCCCGTCGTCGGTCAGCAGAGCATCGACCTGCAGTTCGTCCGGCGCCGCGCGCAGCAGCGGCGCAAAAGCCGTTCGAGTAGCACAGCCCGACCGTATACGGCCGCGGCGACAGCCCCAGCACGGTGCGGTCGTAGAAACCGCCACCGTAACCAAGGCGGGCACCGGCCGGCCCGTAGCCGACGCACGGCAGCAGCAGCATCTGCGGCTCGAACACCTCGGTGCCCTTCGGCTTCGGGATGTCGTAGGCATCGAGCTCGGTCGGGCAGCCGGGATACCAGACGTGAAAGCGCAGCGAGCCGCTGTCACGGTCAACCACCGGCAGCCCGATGCGGCGCCCCTCCCCGCCCTCGGACCAGCGAAACAGCGCCGGCAGCGGATCGAACTCGCCCTTGATCGGCCAATAGCCGCCGATCGTCCGTTCGCGACGCCCGGCCAGCCAGACGCGCAGCATCGACTGCAGCGCAACCGCGCGTTCAAGCCGGTCCGGGCAGCGCCTGGCGCGCGGCAATCAGTCGGGTACGCAGTTCATCGCGGTCGGCGCTGTGCAAGTCGAGTCTCCGGCGCCTCGGCAGGCGCCCGCGCAGTCGATTGTGCAAGACGCGCGCCACCGGCAACGCCGCCGCCCGATCAGGCACCCAACGTGACGCCGGACTCTGTGGTCGGGCGCCCAACCGTGGAGCGGCCGAGCAGCACGGCCAGCAGACGGGCAGCAAGCGGCGGCAGCGGCAGCGGTCGTGGCGGCTCGAGCAGCTCGAAGCAGGCGTCGCCCGCTGCCTCGACCACCGCATCCGCACCGCGCTCCAGCCACAGTGCATGGCCTGGCAGCAGCCAGTGGTCGTCCAGACTGTCGCTGCGCGTCAGCCACAGCGTGCCGCTCCTCACCTGCAGCCAGCGCGCGCCGCGCCGCATCCGCAGACGATGAACCTGGCCGTCGCGCAGGGACCATGCGCCAGGTCGGTCGCACGGTTGACGATCCGTCACGACGCTGGAAACTGATCCGGTATCTGCCATTGCCTTCTCCCCGAGTGGGCAAGGCAACTCTAGGTCTGCAGCGTGCCGCGGTCCAATGACATCGCGGGCCTCGATTGATACCATTCCGGAATGAATGCCGGTTCCATCCGCCCGCTGGCGCTGGGGCCGATCCGCACCTTCGAGGCGGTCGCCCGGCACCTGAGCTTCAGCCTTGCCGCGCGCGAGCTGCACCTGAGCCAGTCGGCCGTCAGCCGCCAGATCCGCGCCCTGGAAGAGGAGATCGGCGCCACGCTGTTCGTGCGCGGAACCCGCCATGTCGAACTCAGCGCCGACGGTGCGCACCTGCTGCGCACCGTCGCCGCCTCGCTGGCCCAGATCGATGCCAGCGTCCGCCAGCTGCGCCAGGCGCGCGGTCGCCCGGTGATCAGCGTGACGACCTTTGCATCGTTCTCATCGATGTGGCTGATCCCGCGCCTGGAGGCCTACCAGCGCGTCAATCCCGACATCGACATCCGGGTGTCGGCAAGCGACCCCCTGGTCGATCTCGACGACAGCGACCATGACGTGGCGCTGCGCTACTGCCAGGCGGCACGCGCCGGCGCTGCCGAGCCGCTGTTCGGCGAATCGGTGACGCCGGTCGTCAGCCCGCTGCTCGCACGGCAGGCGGCAGACGGTCTGGCGCCCGCGCTGCGCACGCCGGCCGACCTGGCCGGCCATGTGCTGGCCGAGGAGGATGCGCCTGGCGCCAGCGCCGCGTTGCTCAGCTGGCGCCACTGGCTGACACGGCAGGGCCTGCCGACCTGCAGCCGCGGCGCTGGATCTACCTCAACTTCACCCATCAGCAGATCCAGGCCGCGCTGGCCGGCCAGGCGATCGCACTCGCGCGGGTGGCCCTGGTGTCGCAGTCGCTCGCGCGCGGCGAGCTGCTCGAGCCATTTGGTGCGTCCGGTCGCATCGGTGTTCCCACCGGCTACTGGCTGGCGGTGTCGGCCCGCTCGCGCGCACGCCCCGAGGTGCGGCAGTTCGCCGACTGGGTGCGCAGTCAGGCCGGCGAAACGCGCCTGGCGGTCGCGGGCGAAGGCGACCAGGACTGACCGCCGGTCGGCTCAACCGAGCACGCCGTGCTCGGTGACGACCAGCATCAGCGGCACATCGTGCGGACTCGGCCTGGAACTGGTCGGCCGCCATCAGACCGATCGTCCAGCCGACGCCGACCGCCGTCGCCTGCGGATGCGCCGCCAGCCAACGGTCGAAATAGCCGCCGCCGTAGCCGAGCCGGTAACCCGCCACGGTGTATCCGACGCACGGCACCAGCACCACGTCGGGCTGCACCGGCGCACCCTCGCAGGCTGGCACGCCGGATTCGTCGAGCAGCGCCGGTGGTTGCCGGTCCCAGCGCCGATAGTGCAGCGCGCGGTCGGCTGCGCGCGGCATGGGGCAGTGCCCAGTCGATGGCAGCAATTGCCGGGTCGCGTCCACAGGCGGCGACTGCGTTAAATTCGGAACGAATCGGCCAGTACAGGCCCAAACAGCGGGGCTCGAGCTGGCGCAGCACGCCGACCAGGTGGCTGGCCAGCGCGCTGCATGCAGCCGCGTGGTCGGACCCGGCAACGAAGCGATCACGTTCGGCGAGCAGTCGACGGCGCAGTTCGGCGCGGTCGGGCGAACCGGATGGGGATGACATTTTCTGGACAGACATGAAGCTTGAACCGACAGTGTGCGCGAAGTCCGCGGCGTGGCAACGCGGCAGCCTGCGGGCATCGCTGGTCGCCGGAATCGGCGCAGCACTGCTGATCGCGGCCACCCCTGCCAGCGCCGCCGCGGGCGCAGACCTCGTACGAGACCATCGTCGACGCGCGCGAGGCGTTCCGGCGGCGCGACCGCGATCGCCTGGCCGCAGCCCGCGCCCAGGCGATCGCGAGTCGGCATCCGCTGGCGATGTGGCCCGACTACTGGGACATGAACCTGCGCATCGAGGATGCTGACGCTGGCCGATGTCGAGGCGTTCTACCGACGCTGGCCCGGCAGCTACGTCGAGGACCGCTTTCGCAACGACTGGCTGCTCGAACTCGGCAAGCGGCGCGACTGGCCCGCCTTCGCGGCCGACAAGCCGCGCTTCCGGATGAACGACGATCGCGACGTGCATTGCTACGCGCTGATGATCGAGCAGCAGCCAGGGGCGCGACGTGCGCGACGCCGGCGCGCGCCGCCTGGCTCGACCAGCGCGACGCCGACGATGGCTGCCGCCTGATGGCCGAGGCGCTGCTCGCGGCGCGTCAGTTCGGCCATGACGACGTCTGGCTCAAGGCCCGGCATGCGATTGCCGCCGGACGCAGCGCGCGCCGCCCGCCAGGCTGCCGGGCTGATCGGCACCGACGCCGCCAGCGCGATCGACCAGCTGTTCGACAACCCGGTCATCTATCTCGCCAAGCGAGGCCAGCACGCGGCGACCGGGCGGCGTCCGAGCTGGCGACGCTGGCGCTGATGCGTGCCGCGACCAAGGACATCGACTACACCAGCGCGCGCGCTCGAGTCGCGCTGGGACAAGGCTGCTGCCGCCGGACCTCGCCGGCTGGGCCTGGGCGGCGCTCGGCCGCCAGGCGGCGTTCCGGCTGATGCCCGAGGCGCCGGCCTATTACGACCGCGCCGAATACTTTCGCCGAGCGCGCGAGCCGCGGCCGCGGCGACACGGCGGCCGGCCTCGGCAGCTGGCCCGACGATGCGCTGGCCTGGCGGGTGCGCGCGCTGCTGCGCCAGAGCGCCACCACGACCTACAGCCGTCAAGCCGTGGCAGCAGATCCTGCGACACCATCGCCGCGATGAGCCCGACCGAGCAGCAGGATCCGGCCTGGCGCTACTGGAAGGCGCGCGCGCTGCAGGTGACCGCGCTCGACGGACGCGAGCGCCGCGCGGCGGCGGCCGACGCACGCCTGGCGCTGGCGCACGCAGCTGCTCGAGAGCGCTGGCCTCCGAGATGCACTTCTACGGCGCGCTCGCCGCCGAGGACCTCGGCCGGCCGCTGCGGCTGCCGCCGGCGCCGGCACCGCTCAGCGCCGAGGAGCGTGGCCGTGCGCTGGCCAATCCCGGGCTCGACGCGCGCGCTGCAGCTGATCGGCATCGGCCTGCGCAGCGAAGGCGTGCGCGAATGGAATTTCACGCTGCGCGGCATGCCCGAGCGCGACCTGCTGGCGGCGGCCCAGCTCGCCTGCGACCGCGAGGTCTGGGACCGCTGCATCAACACCAGCGAGAAGACGGTCGGCGAGATCGACATCGCGCAGCGCTACCCGATGCCGTTCCGCAACGAGGTGGTGGCGCAGACGCGCGAGACCGGCATCGATCCGGCCTATGTCTACGGCCTGATCCGCCAGGAATCGCGCTTCATCATGAATGCGCGCTCGCACGTCGGCGCATCCGGCCTGATGCAGCTGATGCCGGCCACCGCGCGCTGGACCGCGCGCAAGATCGGGCTGACCTACAGCGGCGAGCAGATCGACGACCGCGCCACCAACCTGCTGCTCGGCACGACCTACCTGAAGCTCGTGCTCGACGAGGCCGACGGCCAGCAGGCGCTCGGCGCCGCGGCCTACAACGCCGGGCCGGGCCGGATGCGCCGCTGGCGCGAAGGGCCGCCGCTCGAGCCGGCGGTCTGGGCCGAGACGCATCCCGTTCAGCGAGACGCGCGACTATGTGAAGAAGGTGCTGTCGAACGCGCAGTACTATGCGGCGCGGCTCGGCACCGAGGTGCCGACGATGCGCCGCCGTCTCGGGCCGCCGGTCGGCTCGCGCGATCCGGCCTTGCCCGACCAGGGACCTGCCATGACCACGCCGCTGCGGATCGATCGCATACTCGTGCTCGGCGGCACCGGCTTCGTCGGGCTCGCATGTCTGCGAGCGGCTGGTCGAGCGCAGCGGCGGTGGCGGCGGGCCGATCACGGTGCCGAGCCGGCGCCCGCAGCGCGCCGGCGATCTTCGCTCGCTGCCGACGCTCGTGCTGCCGCGCGGCCGACCTGTCGCGACGATGCGGCGCTGCGCCGGCTGGTCGCCGGCCACGATGCGGTCATCAACCTGATCGGCATCCTGCATGGCGACGAGCCGCCGCTTCCAGGCAATCCACGTCGACCTGCCGCGGCGCATGGCCGCCGCCTGCCGTGCGCACGGCGTGCGCGCGGCTGATCCATGTCAGCGCGCTCGGCGTGTCGCCCGATGCGCCGTCGGCCTATCTGCGCAGCAAGGCCGCCGGCGAGGCGGTGCTGAAGGAAGCCGGCGCTCGAACTGACGCTGCTGCGGCCGTCGGTGATGTTCGGCGCCAACGGACCGCTTCATCAACCTGTTCGCATCGCTGCAGCGCTGCGCGCCGGTGATGCCGCTGGCGGGCCGCGACGCGCGCTTCCAGCCGGTCTGGGTCGACGATGTCGCGGCGGCGATCGTCGCCTGCCTCGACCGCCGCTCGACCATCGGTCAGACGATCGAATGTGCCGGTCCGGCGGTCTTCACGCTCGGCGAGCTGGTCGCGCTGGCCGGCCGCTGGGCCGGCCACGAGCGGCGCCAGTTCGGGCTGCCCGAGTCGCTCGGCCGGCTGCAGGCCGGGGTGCTCGAACGGCTGCCGGGCGAGCCGCTGATGTCGCGCGACAACCTGCTGTCGATGCGGGTGCCGAATGTCGCCAGCGGCAGCCTGCCCGGCCTCGAGTCGCTCGGCATCCAGCCGACCGACATCCGCAGCGTCATGCCGGCCGTGCTCGGATCGACCTCCGGACCGGCACGGCTGAACCGGCTGCGCGCACCGCAGCGCGAGCACGGTCGGCGCGTGATCGCCGCGGAGCGCGACGATGAGCACGGACCGCTGCGACTTGCAATCGGCAACAAGAACTATTCGTCGTGGTCGATGCGACCGTGGGTGCTGATGAAGCAGACCGGCATCGACTTCGACGAGGTGATGCTGCGCTTCGACGGCTTCGACGCCGACTCGCAGTTCAAGCGCGCGCAGTCGCCCGCTACAGTCCGGCCGGCCGCGTGCCGGTGCTGCTCGACGGCGAGCTGGCGATCTGGGACACGCTGGCGATCGCCGAGTACCTGGCCGAATCGTTCCCGGAACCGGCGCTGTGGCCGGACGCAGCGCGCGGCACGGGCCCGCGCGCGCAGCGTCTGCGCCGAGATGCACTCCGGCTTCGGCGCGCTGCGCGAGCACTTCCCGATGAACATCGAGGCCTCGCTGCCCGAGGTCGGCGAACGCGTGCTGCGCGAACAGCGCCGACGTGCGCGCCGACCTGGAGCGCATCGCCTCGATGTGGCAGTCGGCTGCTCGACGCGAGCGGCGGCCCGCTGCTGTTCGGCGGCTTCTCGATCGCCGACGCCTTCTTCGCGCCGGTCGTGATGCGGCTGCGCAGCTACGGCGTGGCCGCTGCCCGGCAGCGCTGCAGCGCCTATGCCGACGCGGTGGCGGCGTTGCCTGGCGTCGCGGCCTGGATCGCCGACGCGCTGGCCGAGCACGACTTCCTCGCCTTCGAGGAGCCGTACCGCAGCGCGACGGCCGGCGCATCGCACCGGCCGACATGAAGACCTACCTGGTCGGCGGCGCGGTGCGCGACGCGCTGCTCGGCTTGCCGGTGACCGACCGCGACTGGGTCGTCGTCGGCGCGACGCCGCAGCAGATGCTCGACGCCGGCTACCTGCCGGTCGGCAAGGATTTTCCGGTCTTCCTGCACCCGCAGACGCACGAGGAGGTGGCGCTGGCGCGCACCGAGCGCAAGACCGCGCCCGGCTACCACGGCTTCGCCTTCCATGCCGATCCGGCGGTCACGCTCGAACAGGACCTGCTGCGCCGCGACCTGACGATCAACGCGATGGCGCAGCGACGACCGACGGCGACGATCGTCGACCCCTACGGCGGGCAGCGACGACCTGCGCGAGCGCGTGCTGCGCCATGTCATCGCCCGCCTTCGCCGAAGACCCGGTGCGCATCCTGCGGGTGGCGCGCTTTGCGGCACGCTTCGCCGACTTCACGATCGCCGCCGGAGACCTGAGCGCTGATGCGCGCGATGGTCGACGGCCGGCGAAGTCGATGCGCTGGTGGCCGAACGGGTCTGGCAGGAGCTGTCGCGCGGGCTGATGGAGGCGCGCCCGTCGCGCATGTTCGAGGTGCTGCGCGACTGCGGCGCGCTGGCCCGGCTGCTGCCCGAGGTCGACCGCCTGTGGGGCGTTCCGCAGCGCGCCGACCACCACCCGGAAATCGACACCGGCGTGCACCTGATGATGGTGCTCGACGTCGCGCGCCGAGCTGGCGGCGCCGCTCGAGGTGCGCTATCGCCTGCCTCGGTCACGATCTGGGCAAGGGCACGACGCCGGCCGACGTGCTGCCGCGTCACATCGGCCACGAAGAGCGCAGCCTGCGGCTGGTGCGCGCACTGTCGCGAACGCCTGCGCGTGCCCACCGCGCTGCCGCGAGCTGGCCGAGCTGGTCGCGCGCGAGCACGGCAACATCCACCGCAGCGGCGAATTCGGCGCTGCCGCGCTGCTGCGGCTGATCGAGCGCTGCGACGGACTGCGCCGGCCGCAGCGCTTCGACGCCATCCTGTTCGCCTGCGAATGCGATGCGCGCGGCCGGCTCGGTCGCCGCGACGCGCCCTATCCGCAGCGCGCCGCGGCTGCAGCATGCGCTCGACCTGCGCCAGCACGGTCGACGCGCGCGGCGCTGGCCGCCGCACGCCATCGCCGCCGGTCACAGCGGGCCCGGCGATCGGCGAGGCGATCGCAGCAGGCGCAGGTGGCCGCGATCGAGGCCGGCCTCGGCGCCGCTGATCAGAAGAACTTGCCGATCAGCAGCCCGATCAGGCTGATCAGCACCGCGCTGGCAAACGGCAGGAAGAATCTCGCGGCCGAAGATGCGGAAGCGGAAGTCGCCCGGCAGCCGTCCGAGGCCGATCTTCTCGAGCCAGCGGTGGAAGCCGTTGAAGATCAGCAGCGCCACGAAGACGACGATCAGCCAGCGGATCACAGCGTGTGGCTCCGGTCGCCTTCGGCGAAGCCGATCGCCTCCAGCGCGAAGTCGTCGTGCGCAGCCCGTGGCGAAGGCCAGCACCTTGAACAGCTCGCCCATCTCGTGTTCGTTGACGAGCCTGAGCGCATGCGCGCGCTCGGCCGAGTCGGCCTGCTCGAGCAGCCCGGCCAGGCCGCAGTTGAGCAGGAATCGCGCCTGCGAGGTGTAGCCGATCACCTCGGCGCCGGCCTCCTGCGCGGCGAGCGCGATGGCGGTGAAATCGACATGGGCGGTGATGTCCTTGCAGCCCGACGTCGCGCAGCGGATCGGCATCGACACGGTGCGCGCGGTGGCACACCAGCGTGCCCTGCCAGCGCTGCGGGTGGTAGTACTCGGCCTGCGGAAAGCCGTAGTCGATCAAGCAGCGCGACGGCGCGCCGCATCCGCTCGCGCCAGCGTGGCGACGAAGGCCGCAGGCCTGCGGATGGATCTCGAGCGTGCTGCCGACCGGCCAGTGCGCCTCGAGCAGCGGCGGGCGCAAGCCGGTGGGCTGATCCGCCCAGGCCAGCTCGCCCTGCACCAGCGTCACGCCGCGCTCCTGCCAGCCGGCAGCCGACCGGTGCAGCAGCTGCACCGGCATCGCGTCGAGCACCTCGTTGCCGACGATCACGCCGTCGATCGCCGGCGGCAATTCGTCGAGCCAGCGCACCCGCGTCGCCGTAGCGACGCCAGCCGCGCCTGCTGGCGCGCGCGCAGGCTGCCCGACAGATCGACGATCGAATAGCGCCGCAGCGGCACGCCCGAGCGCATCGAGTGCCTCGATCAGCGCCAGCGCGAGCGCGCCCGAACCGGCGCCGAACTCGATCACCTCGTCGCCGTCGCAGGCCGCCAGCGCCTGCGCGACCTGCCGCGCCAGCGCGCGCGCGAACCAGCGGCGACAGCTCGGGCGCGGTCACGAAATCGCTGCCCGATCCAGGCAGCAGGCCGAACTGGCGGTCGGCAGCCGCGTAGTAGCCCGAGGCCCGGCTGGTACAGCGCCAGCGCCATGAAGCGGTCGAACGGCAACCAGCCGCCGGCCTCGTCGATGGCCTGCGCGATCAGCTCGCTGCAGGCGCGCCGATACACTGCCGGCTGGATCGTTGTGCATCCGCCGATTGTAGAAACCATGGCGTCACGTCCGGTCGTACTCGTCACAGGCGCCGCCCGCCGAGTCGGGCGCGAGATCGTGCTGCACCTGGCCGCAGCCGGCTGGGACGTCGCGCTGCACTACCGCGAGTCGGAAGACGAGGCCGAGGCCACCGCTGTCGAGGCGCGCGCCGCTGGCAGCGCGCACCGCGTCAAGGTCGCGATCTTCGGCGCCGACCTGTCCGACGAGACGCGCTGCCGCGCGTCTGGTGCCGACCGTCGTGGCCGAATTCGGGCGCCTGGATGCGATCGTCAACAACGCCTCGACCTTCGAGTACGACGACCTCGACAGCTTCGGTCATGCCGCGATGGAACGCCACTGGCGCGCCAATACCGCGCCGGCGATCATGCTGACGCGCGCGCTGTACCGCCTGCTCGAGGGTGGCGACCAGACCGGCTGCGTGGTCAACCTGAGCGACCAGAAGCTGTGCAACCCGAATCCCGACCACCTGTCGTACACCCTGTCGAAGGCGGCACTCGACGCCGCCACCGTGATGCTGGCGCAGGCCTGCGCGCCGCGGCTGCGGGTGTGCGCAGTGGCGCCCGGGCGTGACGCTGCCGTCGGACGACATGTCGCCCGACACGTTCGCCGCGCTGCACCGCCACACGCCGCTGCAACGCCTGTCGACGCCGCTCGACATCGCGCGCAGCGGTGCGGTTCCTGCTCGAGTCGCCAGCGATCACCGGCACCACGCTGCTTGTCGACGGCGGCCAGCACCTGCAGCGCCAGCCACGCGACGTGGCGTTTCTCGAGCCGCCGGCCGCCGGCGACTGAACGGTGTCGGCGCCTGATGCTCCACCCGCGCCTGGCCGGCTGCCGACGGCTGTTCCTGCGCGATCACGTCGCGCTGGTGCAGATCGGCGCGCATGCGTTCGAGAGCGGCGTCACGCAGCGCGTGCGCTTCAATGTCGATCTGTATGTTCCGCTGCACGCATCGACGCCGCGTGGTGACCGGCTCGATGAGGTGGTCGACTACGACTTCATCCGCGAGGCCATCGCCGAACGCATCGCGCGTCGGTCACATCGTGCTGCAGGAGACGCTGTGCGACGACCTGCTGCGCCGCATGCTGGCGCATCCGCAGGTGCGCGCGGCGCGGGTCTCGACCGAGAAGACCGATGTCTACCCGGATTGCGAAGCGGTCGGCTGCGAGGTCTTCGGCTTCGCCGAAGACGCTCGCTGACGCCGCGTCAGTCGAGGTCGACCGCTGCTGCGAAGCGCTCGACCGCATCGTCGCGGTCGAACAGGATGTCTCCCGCATCGGCAGCGGCGGCACGCACCTCGAAGGCGTCGAAATCGAACAGCTTGCGGTCGAGCAGGTGCGACGGCGCGACATTGGTCATCGCGATCAGCATGCTGCGCAGTCGCTGCGGATGCTCGCGGTCCCATTGCGCAAGCAGTTCCTTCATCGCGCGGCGCTGCAGGTTCGGCTGCGATCCGCACAGGTTGCACGGAATGATCGGAAAGCGCATCGCGGCTGCATAGCGCTTGATGTCGGCCTCCTTGCAGTAGGCGAGCGGGCGGATCACGGTGTTGCTGCCGTCGTCGGAGCGCAGCTTGGGCGGCATCGTCTTGAGCGTGCCGCCGAAGAACAGGTTCAGCAGCAGCGTCTCGAGGATGTCGTCGCGGTGGTGGCCGAGCGCGATCTTGGTTGCGCCGAGCTCGCGCGCGGTGCGGTACAGGATGCCGCGCCGCAGTCGCGAGCACAGCGAACAGGTGGTCTTGCCCTCGCGGCATCTTCGTCCTTGACGATGCGGTAGGTGTCCTGCTCGACGATGCGAAACGGCACGCCGAGCGCAGACAGGTAGTCGGGCAGCACCTGCTCCGGGAAGCCCGGGCTGCTTCTGGTCCAGATTGACCGCGACGATCTCGAACCGGATCGGTGCGATGCGCTGCATGTGGCACAGGGTGTCGAGCATGGTGTATGAATCGGCGCCGCCGGACAGGCAGGCCATCACCAGGTCGCCGTCGGTGATCATGCCGAAGTCGCGCACCGCACGGCCGGCCAGGCGCCGGATCCGCTTCTGCGCCGCTGCCGCCGCAGCCGACAATGGCAGCGCGGCCGGCGCGCTGGCGCTGCGGTACGAAGCTGTCGGACCGGACGGTGTTCGGATCGAGGGTTCATGGCATTGCATCGCGAAGGGAAAAGCGCAGCCGGTGCATATTGTCCGCCGGCAGCCCCGGTCGAGCAGGAGCAGGATGCATGTGGAAAGCGTGGATGGTGGTCATGCGGCGCCGTGCTGCTGGCTGGTTGCGCGGCGATGAACCAGCTCAGCAGCGAGGTCTCGAGCTATGGCGCCTGGCCGGCCGATGCGGCTGCACCGACCTTCGTCTTCGACCGGCTGCCATCGCAGTCAGCCGAAGCGCAGGCACGCCTCGAGCAGGCCGCGCTGCCGGCGTTGACGCGGGCCGGATTCCGACCGGTGCCCGACGCCGCGGCCGCCAACTACGTGGTGCAGCTCGGTGCCTCGGTCAGCGCCGATGCGCTGCTGATCGACGATTTCGGCTTCTACAGCCCGTTCGGCTGGCACCCCGGCTTCCGGTCGCGCCCGTATCGGCGTCGGCATCGGGTGGGGTCTTGGCTGGCATCACCGGCGCCTGGGCGGGCCGTTTGCCACCCCGACCTACCAGCGCGAGGTGGTGGTGCTGGTGCGCGACCGGCGCAGCGGCCGCACCGTCTACGAGACGCGCGCCAGCCAACAGCGGCTACTCGCCGGCCATCGATTCGCTGCTGCCGGCGATGTTCGAAGCCGCGCTGGCCGATTTTCCGGACGCCGGCGCCACCAACCGGCGTCGCATCGTCACCACGCCGATCGGCGGCTGACCGGGCGGCGTCACGGCAGGCGACGTCGGCCGGCGAGCGGACCGGATGTCGGCCTGCCAGCCGTCGAGCTTGGCCGGCGGCATGGGTCCGCTGCTCGGCGCTGGTCGAGTTGTGGAGCTCGGCGATGAAGGCGCAGTTGTAATCGAGCAGTCGCTGCTGGTAGCTGCGGTACGGCTCGCGCGGCGAGCGCCGGATGCGCTCGCCGAGCTGCAGCAGTTCGGCACGGATCCGTTCCTTCGGGCGACGCGCACCGCGTGCGCCAGCGGCGCAGGCTGGCCAGGATGTCCTGCTGGCGGGCGCGCCGCTCGGTCAGCCACAGCTCGGCATCGAACGGCGAGGCCGACGACCGAGCGCGCGATCAGCGCGCGCTGGGCGCTGCTCAAGCGGGCCGTAGAAATCCTCGGCACGCTTGACCGCGCGCCGCACCGAGGCTCGGTGCCGCGCCTCGCGGCGAGTCCTGCAGGTAGTCGTCGGCGAAGTCACGGTTGTTGCTCGCATAGCGCCGCTCGAGGTGCCTCGAGCTGCGACGGGCTCAGCGTGACGACGCAGATCTCGGCAATCGCCGGCACGGCGTGCTCATAGGCGGCGAGCAGGCGGTCGGACAGTTCATCCGACCAGCGGCAGACCTGCGCCGGCGTTGCGGGCTGCGACGCCTGCTGCCGGGCCTCGCCGAGCGAGGCGGCCGAGGTCGTCGAGCTGACTCGAGCGATGCCAGCGAAACCAGTCGTCGAGCGCCTGCCGCACGCGGGTCGACTGCGCGGGCTCGAAATCGACATAGCGGTCGACCCACCAGTAGGCCGAGCGTCGGCCCCTGGTCGTAGCTCAGCCGCAGCGTGCTGCAGCCGGCGAGCAGCGCAATCAGCCCGCCGATAATCAGCCAGCGCAACGAGGAACCAGAGATGAGCTTGGATGTCGTGATCATGGCGGCGGGCAAGGGCACCCGCATGAAATCGAGCCGCCCGAAGGTGCTGCACCGGCTGGCCGGGCGCAGCCTATTGCAGCATGTTCTCGCACACCGCCGCCGCGCTGGCTCCGGATAGCCTGATCGTGGTGACGGGGCATGGTGCCGACGCAGGTCGAGGCCGAGACCGGCGCGGCGAGCGGCTGCGCTTCGTGCGCCAGATGCCGCAGCACGGCACCGGGCATGCGGTGCAGCAGGCGGTGCCGGCCTTGCACGACAGCGGCACCACGCTGATCCTCAACGGCGACGTGCCGCTGATCGAGCGCGCGACCGCGCGCGCGCTGGTCGCCGCATGCGGCGGCGAGCGGCTGGCGCTGCTGACGGTCGAACTCGACGATCCGGGCGGCTACGGCCGCATCGTGCGCGACGCGGCGACGGCAGCATCCGCGGCATCGTCGAGCACAAGGATGCAAGCCCGGAGCAGCGCACCATCCGCGAGGTCTATACCGGCGTGATGGCAGCGCCGACGGCGCAGCTCAAGCGCTGGCTGGCCGCGACTGACCAACGACAACGCCCAGGGCGAGTACTACCTGACCGACGTCGTCGCGCAGGCGGTGGCCGACGGCGTGGCGGTCGTCTCGAGCGCCGGCGACGAGCGAGCTCGAGGTGCTGGGCGTCAACAGCCCGCTGCAGCTCGCCCAGCTCGAGCGCGCGCTACCAGCAGCGCGGCGCCGAGCGGCTGATGGAAGCCGGCGTGCGGCTGGCCGATCCGGCCCGCTTCGACCTGCGCGGCGAACTCGACTGCGGCAGCGATGTCGAGATCGACGTCAACTGCGTCTTCGAGGGTCGGGTGCGGCTCGCCGACGGCGTGCGCATCGGCGCCAACTGCTGGATCCGCGATGCCGAGATCGGCGCCGGCACGGTGATCCAGCCGTTCACCCACATCGACGGCGACGGTCGGCCGGTGCGCATCGGCGAGGGCGCGCTGATCGGTCCGTATGCGCGGCTGCGGCCCGGGCGCCGAGCTTGCCGACGAGGTCCACATCGGCAATTTCGTCGAGGTCAAGAACAGCACGCCTGGCACGCGGCGCGAAGGCCAACCACCTCGCCTACCTCGGCGATGCGACGGTCGGCGAACGCGTCAACTACGGCGCCGGCAGCATCACCGCCAACTACGACGGCGCCAACAAGCACCGCACCGTGATCGGCGACGACGTCCACGTCGGCAGCAACTGCGTGCTGGTTGCGCCGCTGACGCTCGGCGCCGGCGCGACGATCGGCGGCGGCTCGACCATCGCCAAGGATGCGCCGGCCGGGCAGCTGACGGTTGCACGCGCGCGTCAGGCGAGCCTGGCGGGCTGGAAGCGCCCGCTCAAGCAGCGTTGATCCGGCCCGTCGGCGCGGCGCCGCCGGTTGGCGCTGCCTCGGCGACCTCGGCGGCCAGGCACAGATCATCCCAGGTGCGCGCCTTCAGCTCCGGGTTGCGCATCAGCAGCGGCGAGTCGTGGGTGACGACCAGCGGCACCCCGTGGAAATGATGCACGCGCCCGCGCAGGCGCCCGATCGGCTCGCTGCTGCGCAGCATGCTCTGCACCGCGAAGCGACCGATGGCGACGATGACCGCCGGCCGCAGCAGCTCGATCTGGCGCAACAGGTGAGCTTCGCAGGCGGCGAGTTCCTCGGCGGCCGGATTGCGGTTGCCGGGCAGCCGGCACTTGAGCGCATTGGTGACGAAGACCTGCTGCAGCGGCGGCGCATCGGCGCGTGTCAGGCCGCAGCGCGCGCAGCATGTTGTCGAGCAGCGGCCCGCTGCGCCCGACGAACGGCTCGCCGCTGCGGTCCTCCTGTCTCGCGCGGCGCATCGCCGACGATCAGCCAGCGCGCGCGCGTCGGTCGCCGACGCCGAATACCGTCTGGGTGCGGCCCTGGCACAGGCCGCAGGCGGTGCAGACGGACGACCACCGCGCGCAATTCGTCCCAGCCCGGCGCCGCCGTCGCCGCCGGCGCCGCGCGCACCGGTCGCTCCCCGGCGGCTGCGGCGGCGCGTCGGCTGCGGATCGGACCGCCGGCGCCGGAGCGGCGCCCTGCGCCGGCCGCCGGTTCAGGCGCGGCAACGGCGGTGACCGCGCCGCCTCTTCGCCGTCCCCCGACCCGGCCTGGTCGAGCGGCCGCCGCGTCGCCCGCTTGCAGCGGGGCGAGCCACGCCGGCAGCCCCATTTCGGCGAGCATCCGCCGCTGCTGTTCGGTCCAGCCCATCCTCAGGCTGCCGCACGCCGACGGCGCGGCGTCGGCAGGCTCATCACGATCGCATCCTCGCGGCTCACCGCGCGGCGCCGGATAGTAGTTGCGGCGCACGCCGATCTCGGCGAAGCCGTAGCGCCGGTACAGCGCGCGTGCGCGCTGGTTGCCGGTGCGCACCTCGAGCCACAGCATGGCCGCGCCCTCGGCCCGGCAGATGCGCCAGCAGCGCGTCGAGCATGTGGCGCGCATGGCCGCGGCGCTGCAGGGCCGGTGCGACGGTGAGGTTGAGCAGGTGCATCTCGTCGACCCCGGCCATCGCGACGAAATAGCCGATCAGCCGATCGTGCTCGTCGACCAGCAGCTGCGCGTGGTAGCCGGCATGCAGCGAATCGATGAAATTGCCGCGGCTCCACGGAAACGGCGTAGGCCGCCTGCTCGAGCGCGAGCACCTGGTCCAGGTCGGCGGGCCGCATCGCCCGGAAGCGTGCGACTGCGCGCGCAGCACGGCGGCATTCATGCGGCCGCTCTTCGCGGCCCGGATCGGCGTCGCGCTCGGCGGTCGTCTGCGCGACCTTGTCGCGCAGATAGAGCGGCAGCGCCAGCGCAGCGTCGCGCGCGGCGCCATCCTGCCAGGCCGCGCACGCGAGCCGCGCCAGTGCCGCGGCCCGGCTGCCGGCGCGGCGTCGGGTCGGCGTGCCGGGCTCCCGCCACCTCCAGGCGCGAGCCGAAGACCGTCAGCGCCGAGCCGGCCAGCAGCGGCGGCGCGCCGCCCGACATGCGTCCCGCATCGCGCCAGGCGTCGTTCAGCGCACCGAGCGCGTACAGCGCCGGCGCTTCCAGCACCTGCCAGTGCCCGGCCGCGTCTGCTCGGCCGCTGCCAGCGATAGGTCGCCGCATAGATCTCGTCCATGCGCGCATCCTGTGCCACCAGCACCCGATCGGCTGCCGGCCGTCGAGCAAGGCGCTGCGCACCGTCTCGGCCACCAGCATCAGGCTGTCGACCGGCAGCACCGGCCGGCCGGTGCCGTAGGCCAGGCCCTGCGCGACCGAACAGGCGGTGCGCAGGCCGGTGAAGGCACCCGGACCACAGCCATAGGCGATGGCGTCGAGTTCTTCCAGTCGGCAGCCGGCACGCTGCAGCAGCAACTGCAGATCTCCGGCAGCAGCCGCGCCGAAGCCAGCGCGCCGCCGGCCATATCGACGCCGGTCGCGCCGTCCGGGGTGACGAGCGCCAGGCTCATCTGCTCGGTCGACGTGTCGAAGGCGAGCAGACGGCAATCGGCAGCAGCGGGCGGTGCGGTGGCGCTCATGGAGCGAGTTTAGGACAAGGTGCGCCGGCCCCGGCGCGGCTCGACTGCGCCGCAGCCATGCCATCATCTGGCCATGCCGACCCTTGAACGATCGCTGCGCGAACGCCTGTTGTTCGGGCTTGCAGGCTGCGCGCTGGCGCTGTGCGCAGCCGCTGCGTCCGCGGCCGCCGAGTCGGGCCGCGAAACGCTGCCAGCCGACGTGCTGACGGCGCTGCGCACCGCCGACATCGCACCCGAGCACATGGTGGCCATGGTCCGGTGCCGGTCGATGGCGCCGCCGCGCCACGCCTGGGCTGGCAGGTGCGGCAGCAGGTCAATCCGGCTTCGCTGATGAAGTTGCTGACCACGGTCGCGGGACTCGAGCTGCTCGGCCCGGACTGGCGCTGGACGACGCCGGTCTGGCTCAACTGCGCCGCTGCCGGCACCCGGCTCGGCCGGGGTCTACGACGGCGACATCGTGATCCGCGGCAGCGGCGACCCGACGCTGGTGGTCGAGCGGCTGTGGCTGATCCTGCAGCGGCTGCGCCAGCTCGGCGTGCAGCGAGATCCGCGGTGACATCGTGCTCGACCGCAGCGCCTTCCGACTCGAGACGCTCGATCCCGGCGCCTTCGACGCCGAACCGCTGCGACCGTACAACGTGCAGCCGGACGCGCTGCTGCTCAACCACAAGGCATTCCAGCTCGGCTTCGTGCCGGACCGAGCGGCCCGCATGGCGCGCGCTGACCGTCAGCCCGCCGCTCGACGGCCTGCGCCTGCCGGCGGCGGTGCCGCTGTCCGATCAGCCCCTGCAACGACTGGCGCGCCGCCCTGCGCGCCGAGTTCCGTGCCGGCGGCGAGCGTCAGCTTCGCCGGCAGCTACCCGGCCGCCTGCGGCGAGAAGCGCTGGCCGGTCGCAGACCCTGATCCGAACAGCTTCAATGCGCGCCTGCTGGGCGCACTGTGGCGCGAGGTCGGCGGCCGTCTGCTCGGCCGGGTGCGCGACGGCATGGCGCCGGCCGGACCGCCGAGCTTCGAACTCGAGTCGCCGCCGCTGGCCGACGTGGTGCGCGACATCAACAAGTTCAGCAACAACGTGATGGCGCAGCAGTTGTTCCTGACCCTGCCGCTGGCTGCGCACGGCGACGCCAGCCTGCCGACCGCGCGCGCGCTGCTGCGCGACTGGGCCGGCAGCTGGCTCGGCGACGACGCGGCGGCGCTCGCGATCGACAACGGATCCGGCCTGTCGCGCGACAACCGGGTCAGCGCGATCGCGCTGGCCCGCCTGCTGCAGCGCGCCTGGGCAGGACCGCAGATGGGAGAACTGCTCGCTTCGCTGCCGGTCAGCGGGATCGACGGCACGCTGCGCCGCTCGCGCATCGCGCCGGGCCGGGCCCACCTGAAGACCGGCTCGCTGCGCGATGTCGCGGCGATCGCCGGCTATGTGCTGGCCGACGACGGCCGTCGCCACGTCGTGGTCGGCATCATCAACCATCCGCAGGCGAATGCCGGCCGCGCCGCGCTCGACGCGCTCGCGGCATGGGCGATCGCCGCGCTGACAGCGACCGAGCCGTCATGCCCGACTGGACCGACTGGATCGGCTATGCCGCCGCCACGCTGACCACCGCCTCGTTCATCCCGCAGGCCTGGCTGAGCTTCCGCAGCCGCGACGTGAGCGGCATCTCGCTCGGCATGTACAGCGTCTTCACGCTCGGCGATCGCGCTCTGGCTTGGCTACGGGCTGCTGCTGCGGGCCTGGCCGATCGTGCTGGCCAATGCGGTGACGCTGGCGCTGGCCGGATCGATCCTGCTGCTCAAGCTGCGCGGCGGGCGGCCGCGGCGCTGAAGCCGGGCCCGACGCAGCGCGACGCCGGCGATCCGGCCCGGCCCGAAGCCGGTGTCAGAACGGGTTGTTGTTGGCCACCGAGGAGGCGATCTCGCCGAGGCGGAAATGGCCGGCCGGCGCTCAGGTTCAGGGCGTCGGCCCACAGCCAGGTGCTGGCCGAGGCGCCGCTCACCAGCGTCTGGGTGGTGCAGTCTGGCGCAGCCACGCCCGCCTGGCAGGCCTGCCCGGTGACATTGGTGAAGTCGAAATTGCCCGGGAACGCGACCACGGTCTGGATCCGCTCGTCGGTCTGCACCAGGCCGATCTTGCGGCCGTCGTTGACGATGTCGACCCGCAACCCGGCGTTGAATTCGCGAGGCCAGTGCGGTCAGCAGCGCAGCGCGGTCGGTGTCCGCTGTTGGCGGCCTTCTCGGCCAGACCGAACGGCGTCTGCCCGAGGTCGAGCACCTTGCCGAGCAGCACCTTGCCGCCGGCGGCGGCGACGCGGTTGACCTGCACCGCCAGTGCGGCGCCGGCAGCCCTGGCCTCGAGTTCCGCCTGCGCCCTGCTGATCGTCGGAAAGCGGCGGTAGATGTCGAGCACGTCGTGACGGCCGACCAGCATCGTCACCAGGTCCTTGCTGCCGAAGCTGTCGGATGCGAGGTGGGCGTCGATCTGGCGCGTCACATCCGCCACCTTGGCGCCGGGCGCGGCCAGGATGCGGCTGGCGGGCGCAGCGACATTGTTCGGGTTGCACTGCGGAAAGACCAGGCCGAAGCTGCTCGCGACGATCTGGACCCAGATCGGATTGGCCGCGCAGTCGAGCGTCACGTTGTCGGCTTGCAGCGCGTTGACCGTGTACTTGCTGCCGGCCGAGGTGATCACGCTGGTCTCGTCGCCGAGGGCCAGCACGCGCCGGGCCCTGAACTCCTCCAGCGGATCACCGCCGCCGCAGGCCGCGAGCAGCGCCGCAATGCCGATTGCGGCCGCGCAGCGGACCAGGGGGTGTGAAACGACACGACGAACATGACCTGACGACGACATACAGACTCCAAGAACATCCAAGGCCAAATCGGCCGAAATCGGGACCGCAGCGGCTCAGGCCGACGCGGCGCGCCGCAGGCGGTCGCGCACGCCGTCCCAGTCGGCTCCGGGGGGCGGCTGCTCGACCCAGATCAGGCGCGCGCCCGCCGCATCGAAGTCACGCAGCACCGCAAACAATTCGTGTGCCGCCGCTTCGGGCTGCGCCGGCATCGCGCGCCACAGCACGGCCGCCGGCGCGCAGCGGTGCGGGGCGGCACGCTGTGGGAATATACCGCCAGCCCCTGGAACGGCTGTCCCGAGCACCTCGAGCGCAGCCCTCAGCTGGGCGGCGTCCATCAGCCGCAGCGTGGCGCGCGGCGCGTAATGCGACTCCAGGCTGCCCGAGACGCGCGGTGCGGTCGGCCCCGGGTCGAGCAGCGCTGCGCCGGCCGCGGCGGCGATCTGCGTCGCGCGTCAGCACGCCCGGGCGCAGCAGCACCGGCTGCGCCGCGCGGCAGTCGACGATGCTCGACTCGATGCCGACCTGACACTCGCCGCCATCGAGCACCAGCAGCTCGGCGTCGAAATCGGCCACCACGTGAGCCGCGCGCGGTCGGGCTGATGCGGCCGAACGGATTGGCGCTCGGCGCCGCCACGCCGGCGACGCCGCGCTGCGCCGCCGCACGCAGCAACGCCCGCGCCACCGGATGCGCCGGGCAGCGCAGGCCGATGCTGTCCTGACCGGCCGCGGCGGCGGCGCCGACCGAGGCCCGGCGCTCGACGATCAGGCTCAGCGGACCGGGCCAGAAGGCGTCGGTCAGGCGCTGCGCCAGCGGCGGCCAGCGAGCCGCGAAGGCCGCCGCGGCGGCGGCATCGGCCACATGCACGATCAACGGATGATCGGCCGGCCGCCCCTTGGCGGCGAAGATGCGCGCCACGGCGCGGTCGTCGTCGGCGCGCGCGCCGAGGCCGTACACGGTCTCGGTCGGAAAGGCGACCAGCCGGCCGGCGGCCAGCTCGTCGGCGGCGCGCTCGATCGCGTCGGCGTCGGATCCGTTCAGCAGCACCGGAGCACCCTCGCCGAGCCGGTCAGAACGGCGCCAGCCCGAGCAACCCGGCCACCTGCAGCGCGGTCGCGCGCGCCGCCGCGGGCTCGCTGGCGGTGACGGTCAGGTGCCCCATCTTGCGGCCCGGGCGCGGAGCGGCCTTTCCATACAGGTGCAGGTGCACGCCCGGCAACGCGAGCACGCGCTCCCAGGGCGGGCCGCGTTCGGCGCCAGTCGGCGTCGAACCAGAGCTCGCCGAGCAGGTTGAGCATCACGGCGGCCGAATGAAGGTGCGGCCGCGGCAGCGGCGCGCCGACCAGCGTGCGCACCTGCAGGTCGAACTGCGACAGATCGCAGGCATCGACGCTGTAGTGCCCGGAGTTGTGCGGCCGCGGCGCCATCTCGTTGGCGACCAGCGTGCCATCGGCACTGGCGTCGTCGACGACGAAGAACTCGACGCACAGCACGCCGACGTAGCCGAGCGACTGCGCCAGGGCGCGCGCCGCGTCGACCGCCTGCTGCTGCAGCGCGGGCGCGACATCGGTGGCCGGTACCGTCGTCACCGCCAGGATGCCGTCGCGGTGCAGGTTCTGCTGCACCGGCAGTTCGATCATCGCAACCATCGCGTCCGCGTGCGACGATCACGCTGATCTCGCCGCGCAACCGCAGGCGCCGCTCGAGCACGCAGCGGCTGCGGCCGAGCGCCTGCCACGCCGCGGCCAGATCGGCGCGCGAAGCGACCGGCGCCTGGCCCTTGCCGTCGTAGCCCAGCCGGGCCGTCTTGAGGATGCCGGGAAACAGCTCGTCGCCGACCGCCGCCAGCTGGGCTGTCGTCCTCGATCAGCGTGTACGGGGCGCCGGCGACGCCGGCGCGGCGGAAGTGGGCCTTCTCGGCCGCCCGGTCCTGGCACACCGCCACCGCGTCGGCAGCCGGCGCCACCGGCCGCTGCGCGCCCAGCGTGCGCAGCGCCGCAGCCGGCACATTCTCGAATTCGGTCGTGACCGCGCGCGCTGCGCTGCATCAGCTGCGCCAGGCCCTGCTCGTCGAGGTAGGTCGAGGCGATGTGGTAGTGCGCGACCAGGCCGGCCGGGCTGGCCGGATCGGGGTCGAGCACCGCGGTGAAATAGCCCATCTGCTGCGCTGCATGGACGAACATGCGACCGAGCTGCCCGCCGCCCATCACCCCGAGCGTCGCACCGGGCGCGATGAAGCCGCTGCCCGGGGTCATTTCAACTGCTCGGTCATCGCCACCGCGGCTGCGCGCTGGCGATCGCGGAACGCTTCCAGCTGCGTGCGCAGCGCGCTCGACTCGCAGGCGAGCATCGCGACCGCGAACAAGCGCCGCATTGGCCGCGCCGGCGGCGCCGATCGCAAAGGTCGCGACCGGAATGCCCTTGGGCATCTGGACGATCGAATGCAGCGAGTCGACGCCTTGCAGATGGCGACTGGCGACCGGCACGCCGAGCACCGGCACCGTGGTCTTGGCGGCCAGCATGCCGGGCAGGTGGGCGGCGCCGCCGGCGCCGGCGATGATCGCCTTCAGTCCGCGCCCCGCTGCCGCCTCGGCATACGCGAACATCTCGTCGGGCATGCGATGGGCCGAGACGACCCGCGCCTCGTGGGCGATGCCGAACTCGGTGAGAATGTCGGCTGCCTGGCGCATGGTCTCCCAGTCGCTGCTGGAGCCCATCACGACGCCCACCACCACCGTTGCCGCATTCACCTGCATTTGTCCACTGATCGATACATGCTTGAATTGTAGGTGGCACGGCCCCACCTCCCCTGACGCGGCGGCCGCCGACGGCGCCTGCATTGCGAAACACCCGGACCATGATGGACATCACGCTGAAGAACTTCGAAGCCGAGCTGATCACGGGATCGAGCCAGCAACCGATCCTGCTCGACATCTGGGCACCCTGGTGCGGCCCGTGCAAGGCGCTCGGCCCGCTGCTCGAGAAGCTCGAGGTGGCGTATGCAGGCCGTTTCCGGCTTGCCAAGCTCAATTCGGACGACCAGCCCGACATCGCCGGTCAGCTGTCGCAGATGTTCGGCGTGCGCAGCATCCCGTTCTGCGTCATGTTCAAGGATGGACAGCCGGTCGACGGCTTCGTCGGCGCCCTGCCGGAGGCGCAGATCCGCGAATTCCTCGACCGCCACGTTCCGAGCGCCGACGAGATGGCCGCCGAGCGAGGAGGTGCTGGCCGCCGAGCGAATTGCTGGCCGAGGGTGATACCGACAGTGCGATCGAGCAAGCTGGCCGCCGCGCTCGAGGTCAACCCGGCGCAACGATGCGGCACGTTACGACTACCTGCGCGCGCTGCTGCTCGCCGGCCGGACCGAAGAGGCGCGCGTGGCGCTGCGAGCCGGTGCGCGACCAGGTGATCCCGGATCTGCGGTTCGTTGCCTGCAAGCTCTGGCTCGATGCCTACGACCGCAGTGCAGCAGGTCGCAGCGAGGCCGCAGCTGCAGGCGGCGATCGCTGCCAACAAGCGCGATTTCGAGGCCCGCCACGAACTGGCGCAGCGCCATTTCGCAGCCGGTCGTTTCACCGCCGCGATGGACGAACTGCTCGAGATCCTGATGCGCGACAAGGCCTGGAACGACGAACTGGCGCGCCGCACCTATGTCGCCGATGCTGGAGGTGATGGCCAAGCCGGTCGCTGCCGGCCAAGGCCGAGGCGGCGGCGGCAAAGGGAACGCTCGAACTGGCCGGTCGCATCGCGACGGCGCCGACCGATCCGGTGATCGACAGCTACCGGCGCAAGCTCAGCATGTCTCTGTTCTGACGACGGTCGACGCCAGCCGCGGCGTCGGCAGGTCGGCCAGCAGTTCGACCATGCGCTGCTGCAGTCGCTGGTGCTCGGCCCAGGTTTCGCGCGCCTGCACCTCGTGCTGCAGCGCGTGCGAGGCCTCGCCGGCCGCCCGATAGACCTGGGCCAGCGCGGCCGTGCGCCACCGCCTGGTCGTCGGCGTGCATCGACGGATCGATGTTGCCGCTGGCCGAAGCGGCGTCGCGCAGCGCGCCGCGGGTGTCGCCCAGACACCAGCGGCACCACGCCATGTCGGCCAGGAAGTTGGCCGACATCCGGCCCAGACCCTGGCGCTTGGCGTCGAGCCAGTGCGCCTCGTACAGCGCCAGCGCCTTGGCGTGCTCGCCCTGCACCGAATGCACGACCGCGCGCAGCATCGGCACCAGCGCATCGAGCGCGGTGATGCCGATCCAGTTGCCGATGTTGTCGGTCGAGTCGGCGCCAGCCATTGCATGACGTGCATGGGCGGTCGACATCGCCACCGAACAGCGAGGCGTGCATCGCGTGGTTGCCGCGGTGCCAGGCGATGTTGTGGATCAGCGCGCTGAGTGTCGCCTCGTCGCCTTCGGCACTGGCGCACTCGCGCGACCGGACATACCAGGGCTGCGCCAGGTCGAGCCGCTCGGCGAAGTGGTAGGCCACCCCGACCACCAGGCACGCCCGGGCCAGCGCCGCCAGGTTGGTCGCATCGGCGAGTTCGAGCGCCTGGCGCACATGGTCCGCAGTCGCCTCGGCGTCGAGCTGGGCGAAATCCATGTGCGCCAGCCAGGCTGCACTCAGCGCCTGGATGCGCGGCACGTGTGCCGCGGCGCTGATCGCATGCGCTCGCTGCATCTTGTCGCGCGCGGTATTGCTCAGGCTGCTGAAGTAGGCGATGCAGCCTTCGGCCAGGCACAGCCAGGCGCTGACGGCGGCCGTCACCTGGCGGCCGACGCCGGCGTGGAGCGTCGGCCACCTCCTGGCGCGCCTGGTCGATCTGTCCGAGCCGCGCCAGCTGACCAGCGCGCTCGGCGCGCAGGCAAGCCGTTTCGACCGGATCGGTGCTCTTTCGGATGTCGGCGTCGAGCCGCGCCAGCAGGCGCGACCCGCCGAGGCTCGGCGGATGCATCAGTTCGGCCCTCCTCCCTGGCGCATCATGACGTCAGGCGCTCCAGCGCCTCGCGGTAGTTGGCGGCGGTCGACTCGACCACCGACAGCGGCAGCGCAGGGGCCGGGGACTTCTTGTTCCACGGCCTGCCCGTCGACCTGCGCCTGCTCGAGCCAGTCGCGCACGAACTGCTTGTCGTAGCTCGGCGGATTGCGGCCCTCGCGCAGCGCTGCCTGATAACCCTCGACCGGCCAGAAGCGCGACGAATCGGGGGTCAGCACCTCGTCCATCAGCGTCAGCGCTCCGTCGGGGTCGAGCCCGAACTCGAACTTGGTGTCGGCGATGATGATTCCGCGCGCCGCGGCAATGTCGGCGGCGCGCCGGTACAGCTCGATCGAGACTGCACGCACCTGGTGGGCGAGCGCCGGGCCGATCAGTTCGCTCATGCGCGAGAACGGGATGTTTTCGTCATGGTCGCCGGCCGCGGCCTTGGTCGCCGGCGTGAAGATCGGCTCCGGCAGGCGCGACGCATTGCCCAGCCCCGGCGGCAGCGCCACGCCGCACACCGCACGCGAAGCCTGGTATTCGGCCCAGCCGCTGCCGGCCAGATAGCCCCGCACCACCGCCTCGACCGGCAGCGGCTCGAGCCGCCGCACCAGCATCGAGCGGCCGCGCACCTGTTCGCGCTCCTCCGGCGCAACGACCGATTCCGGATCATCACCGGTCAGGTGGTTGGGCACGATGTCGGACAGCCGCTCGAACCACCACAGCGCCATCCGGGTCAGCAGCTCGCCCTTGCCCGGGATCGGCTGTCCCATCACCACGTCGAACGCCGACAGGCGATCGGTCGCGACCATCAGGATGCGGTCGTCGCCCACGCGCATAGTTGTCACGCACCTTGCCCCGGGCGAGCAGCGGCAGGGAACGGATCGATGTGCTCAGCAGGGCGGACGTCATGAGGGAATGAGAAATGGCGGTACCCCATTTTAGGGGGACCGCCTCGGGCTTCCCATCCCTGGAATGGAGTGGTACCGGCGCCGCCGGCCACCCCCGGGCGCCGCTCAGGCGGCGACGCGCTGCGTCAGTTCGCCCTTGGCGTAACGCTCGGCCATCACCGACAGACCGACCGGCTTGATCTTCGCCGCCTGGCCTTCGCAGCCGAACTCCAGGTAACGCTGCTTGCAGATCGCCTTGGCGGCCTCGCGCGCCGGCTTGAGGTAGTCGCGCGGATCGAACTTGTCGGGGTTCTGCGCCATGTACTTGCGGATCGCCGCCGTCATCGCCAGCCGGATGTCGGTGTCGATGTTGATCTTGCGCACGCCGTGCTTGATCGCCTCCTGGATCTCGCTCACCGGCACGCCGTAGGTCTCGCGCAGATCGCCGCCGAACTCGCGGATCGTTGCCAGCAGGTCCTGCGGCACGCTCGAGCTGCCGTGCATCACCAGATGGGTGTCCGGAATGCGCTTGTGGATCTCCTTGATGCGGCTGATCGCCAGGATGTCGCCGGTCGGCTTGCGGGTGAACTTGTAGGCGCCGTGGCTGGTGCCGATTGCGATCGCCAGCGCGTCGAGCTGGGTGCGCTTGACGAAATCGGCCGCCTCCTCGGGATCGGTCAGCAGCTGCTCCTTGGTCATCGTCGCGTCGGTGCCGTGGCCGTCTTCCTTGTCGCCCTTCATCGTCTCGAGCGAACCGAGGCAGCCGAGCTCACCCTCGACGGTGACGCCCAGCGCATGCGCCATGTCGACCACCTTGCGGGTGACGTCGACGTTGTAGTCGTAGCTGGCGATCGTCTTGCCGTCGGCCTGCAGCGAGCCATCCATCATCACCGAGCTGAAGCCGAGGTCGATCGCGCCGCGGCAGACGTCCGGGCTCTGGCCGTGGTCCTGGTGCATCACCAGCGGGATGTCGGGGTAGCTCTCGAGCGCCGCCTGGATCAGGTGCTTGATGAACGGCTCGCCGGCGTACTTGCGCGCACCGGCGCTCGCCTGCAGGATGACCGGCGATCCGACCTCGCTCGCGGCGGACATCACCGCCTGCACCTGTTCGAGGTTGTTGACGTTGAAGGCAGGCAGCCCGTAGCCGTTTTCGGCGGCGTGGTCGAGCAGTTGGCGCATCGAAACGAGAGGCATGGTCGTTGTTCCGGGTAGTGTGAGAAATCGGCCGACGGCTGGCCGCGGCGCGCGCCGCGCGGCGCGTGTTCCAGCCCGTTACCGCCCGATTGTAATTATCCGGACCGGTTTCGGGCTCGAGTCCGCTCATGCACCACCGCCGTCGCTCGGGGCTTCCGGTCGGTCAGCCGATCCGCTCGATCTGGTAGCCACGCCCGCGCATGGCGCTCAGGATGTCGGTCACGTGCGCGAGGCCGCGCGTCTGCACCACCACCTCGATCTGCGCCCGCTCGACCGACAGCGAACTGAAGGCGCGCTGGTGCTGGACCTCGTCGATGTTGGCGCCGAGCTGACCGAGCAGCGCCGCCACCTCGGCGAGCGCGCCCGGCACGTCGCGCACGTCGATGCGCAGCCGCGCCAGCCGGCCCGACTTGACCATGCCGCGCTGGATGATCTCGGCCAGCAGCAGCGGCTCGATGTTGCCGCCGCACAGGATCAGGCCGACGCGGCGGCCGGCGAAGCGCGCGCGGTTGCGCAACAGCGCGGCCAGGCCGACCGCGCCGGCGCCTTCGACCACCGTCTTCTCGATCTCGAGCAGCATGAGCGATCGCCTGCTCGATCTCGTCCTCGCCGACCAGCAGCACGTCGCTGACATGCCGTCGGATCAGTGCCAGATCAGCTTGTCGCCGGGCTGGCGCACCGCGATGCCGTCGGCGATCGTCGCCATGGCGCCCTCGCGCCGTGTCGCCGCTGCAGCAGGTTGTACAGCGCCGGAAAGCGATCGGTCTGCACCCCGATGATCTCGATGCCGGGGCGGATTGCGCGCGCCGCGGTTGCGATGCCCGAGATCAGCCCGCCGCCGCCGACGGCGACCAGCAGGGTGTCGATCTGCCGGCTGCTGCGGCGAGCATCTCGAGCGCCAGCGTGCCCTGGCCGGCCGCCACCTGCAGGTCGTCGTAGGGATGGACCAGCGTCAGCGCCCGGTCGCTGGGCCAGCTGCAGGCCATGGCGCGCGCGCGTCGTCGAAGCTGTCGCCGTGCAGCACCACCTCGGCGCCGAAGCCGCGCGTGCGCTCGACCTTGACCGACGGCGCGAAGCGCGGCATCACGATCGTCGCCGGAATGCCGAGGCGCTGCGCGTGATAGGCCACGCCCTGGGCATGGTTGCCGGCCGACACCGCCAGCACGCCGCGCGCGCGTTCGGCGGCGTCGAGCTGCGCCAGCTTGTTGAGCGCACCACGCTCCTTGAACGAGGCGGTGAACTGGTGGTTCTCGAACTTCAGGAACACCTCGCAGCCGGCGATCGCCGACAGCGTGCGCGAGGCGAGGAACGGGCGTCTCGAGGACCTGGCCGCGCAGCCGCTCGGCGGCGGCGCGCACGTCGTCGAGCGTCAGGGCCGCAGCCGTGCCGCTGCCAGCAGACTGCGGTCGTGCATCGTCGGAGCCGGTGCAGGCGGCGTCAGACGACGCGGCAGACCTTGAGCATGTTGGTGCCGCCCGGGTGGCCCATCGGCTCGCCGCAGGTGATCGCGTAGATGTCGCCCGGCTTGAGCACGCCGTGCTCGACCAGCAGCGCCTCGGCGCTGGCGAGCGCCTCGTCGCGCACCGAGAAGCTGCGCATCAGCAGCGGATGCACATTGCGGTACAGCGCCATCCGGCGCTGGCTGAACAGCTGCGAGGTCAGCGCGTAGATCGGCACCTTGATGTTGTGCCGGCTCATCCACAGCGCGGTCGAACCCGACTCGGTCAGCGCCAGGATCGCCTTGCAGTCCAGGTGATGGGCGGTGAACAGCGCCCCCATCGCGATCGACTGGTCGATGCGGCCGAAGCGCTTGTTGGCGAAATCGGTGTCGATGTCGCTGTCCTCGGCGATCTCGGCCTCCAGCGCGATCGCCGCCACCTGCTCGATCGTCTCGACCGGGTAGCGGCCGGCGGCGGTCTCGGCGCTCAGCATCACCGCGTCGGTGCCGTCGAGCACCGCATTGGCGACGTCGCTGACCTCGGCGCGCGTCGGCACCGGGTTCTGGATCATGCTTTCCATCATCTGGGTGGCGGTGATGACGACCCGGTCCAGGTCGCGCGCCAGGCGGATCATCTTCTTCTGCAGCGCCGGCACCGCGGCATTGCCCACCTCGACCGCCAGATCGCCGCGCGCCACCATGATGCCGTCGCTCGCGCGCAGGATCGGTTCGAGCTGCGGGATCGCCTCGCTGCGCTCGATCTTGGCGATCATCGCCGGCCGGTGCCGCCACGGCTCACCCGCCACGTTGGCGAGCTGGCGCGCCATCTCCATGTCGGTCGCGCTCTTCGGGAAGCTGACCGCCAGGTATTCGCACTGGAAGCTCATCGCGGTCTTGATGTCGTCCATGTCCTTGGCGGTCAACGCCGGCGCGGTCAGGCCGCCGCCGGCCTTGTTGATGCCCTTGTTGTTCGACAGCTCGCCGCCGACGACGACGGTGGTGTGCACCGCCTCGCCGCGCACCGAATCGACCACCAGCTTCAGCAGCCCGTCGTTGAGCAGCAGGATGTCGCCGGCGCGCACGTCGCGCGGCAGTTCCTTGTAGTCGAGGCCGACGCGCTCGTTGTTGCCGAGCTCGCTGCTCGCGCCGTCGAGGATGAAGCGTCTGCCCGACGCTCAGCTCGGTGCGACCGCCTTCGAACTTGCCGACGCGGATCTTCGGACCCTGCAGGTCGGCCATGATCGCGACCGACTTGCCGACGCTGCGCGCCACCTCGCGCACCAGCGTGGCGCGGTCGATGTGGTCCTGCGCCGTGCCGTGCGAGAAGTTGAGCCGCACGACGTCGACGCCGGCGCGGATCATCCGCTCGAGCACGTCGGCGAACTCGACGCCGGACCGAGGGTGGCGACGATCTTGGTGGCGCGGGGCATTGGCGGTGTCTCCATGGCGGCAGATCACCGCGGGCGGAAGATGCCGCCGCAGCCTGGCGCTGTCGCGCGCCATTATCGGGCGGCGCGCGGCCGCATCGGTTACCGACCGGTTACGCCGACGTGGCGCGCCGCTGCAGGATCTCGAAGGCCGGCAGCGTCTTGCCCTCGAGCACCTCGAGAAAGGCGCCGCCGCCGGTCGAGATGTAGCCGATGTCGCTTCTCGATGCCGAAGCGTGGCGATCGCGGCCAGCGTATCGCCGCCACCGGCGATGCTGAAGGCCCGGCTCTGCGCAATCGCGCGCGCGATCGTCTCGGTGCCGTCGGCGAAGGCGTCGAACTCGAAGACGCCGACCGGGCCGTTCCAGACGATCGTGCCCGCCGACTTCAGCTGCTCGGCGAGCGCGGCGGCGGTCTGCGGGCCGATGTCGAGGATCAGGTCGTCGGTCCGACATCGCCCGCCGCCTTGACGGTGGCCGGCGCATCGGCGGCGAAGCGCGTGGCGGTGACGACGTCGGCCGGGATCGGCACCGCCGCGCCGCGCGCCTGCATCGCCGCGATCACCGCCCTGGCCTCGTCGACCAGATCGGGCTCGGCCAGCGACTTGCCGATCGGCAGCCCGGCCGCCAGCATGAAGGTGTTGGCGATGCCGCCGCCGACGATCAGCTGGTCGACCTTGTCGGCCAGCGCCTTCAGGATGGTCAGCTTGCTGCTGACCTTGCTGCCGGCGACGATCGCCACCAGCGGCCGGCGCGGCGCGGCCAGCGCCTTGCGTGATCGCGTCGATCTCGGCCGACAGCAGCGGCCCGGCGCAGGCGATCGGCGCGTGCTCGGCGATGCCGTAGGTGCTGGCCTCGGCGCGGTGCGCGGTGCCGAAGGCGTCGTGCACGAAGATGTCGCACAGCGCGGCCATCCGGCGCGCCAGCGCCGGATCGTTCTTCTTCTCGCCCTTGTTGAGGCGGCAGTTCTCGAGCAGCACGAGCGAGCCCGGCGCGACCTCGACGCCGTCGACCCAGTCGCGCACCAGCGGCACCTCGCGGCCGAGCAGTTCGCCGAGGCGCTGCGCCACCGGCGCGAGCGAATCCTCGGGCCTGAACTGGCCTTCGGTCGGGCGGCCGAGGTGCGAGGTGACCATCACCGCGGCGCCGGCATCGAGCGCCATGCTCGATGCACGGCAGCGAGGCGCGGATGCGGGTGTCTTCGGTGATCTGGCCGCTGTCGTCGAGCGGCACGTTGAGATCGGCGCGGATGAAGACGCGGCGGCCGGCGACGCGGCCGGCCGCGACGAGGTCCTGGAAGCGAAGGATGTTCATGCTGATGCGTGCAGAGGAGGTTGCCAGGGCGGGGCCGAGCCGGTCCCGCAGAGACGGCAAGCCTACCAGCCGAGCGATCAGCTTCAGCGGCAGGTAGCACCGCCATGCCGGCGAGGATCGTGCCGAGGATGCCGCGGCGCCAGAAGAAGTAGGCGCCGCCGGCCAGCACGCCGAACAGCCGCGCATCCTGCCAGGTGTCGATCAGCTGGCCCTGCGCCAGCACGATCTCGGGCGCCACGACCGCGGTCAGCGCCGCCAGCGGCGCATAGCGCAGGCCGCGCCGCACCCAGTCGGGCAGCACCAGCTCGCGCTCGGAGATCAGGAAGAACGAACGCGTGACGAGCGTGATCAACGCCCAGCCCGAGGATCGCGACGAAGGTTTCGAGATCGCTCATGCGGCCGCCCGCGGCGACGCGCTCGCGACAGCGCGCGACAGCAGGTCGCGGATGCGCCGGCCGGCGTCGCCGCCGCCGTCCATCATCAGGCCGACGGCGACCGCCGCGGCGATCGCGACCACGATGTTCAGCTTGTACGGCAGCGCGAAGGCAGCCACGGCGGCGGCGCCGGCCACCGCCGCCGCGATACCGGTGGCGCGGTCCGACAGCAGCGACAGCGTCATGCCGAGCAGCGCCAGCACGCCGGCGAAACCGAGACCCCACTCCAGCGGAATCACGTCGGCCAGCACGATGCCGGCGATCGACGAAACCTGCCAGGAGGTCCAGTTGAGCGTTGCCGCCCCGGCGAAATACGCCAGCTGCCCCTCGCCGGCGCGCGGTTCGCTGAAGCGCTTCATGAACACCACGTAGTTGGTGTCGGCCGAGACATAGCCGAGCGCCAGCCGCAGGCGCAGCGGCAGACGCATCAGGTACGGGCGCCACTGCGCGCTGAAGATGACGAAGCGCAGGTTGACGCACAGCGCGGCGGCCCAGATCACCCACAGCGGCGCAGCCGATGCGATCAGCGGCAGCGCCGCCAGCTGCGCACTGCCGGCGAAGACGGTGAAGGTCATCATCAGCGCGAATGGCACCGACAGCCCGCTCTTGATCATCGCGACGCCGGTGACCAGTCCCCAGGCGGCGATGCCCAGGCTGACCGACGACATGTCGCGCAGGCCGTTGCGGTACTCGGGGTGGCGCACCACTGCGCGGATCGTCTGCATGGCGTCGAATTGTCGCAGCAGTGACGCCGGGCGCGCTCGGGCCCGGGCTGCTGGCGCGGGCTGCGGCGCGCTCAGCGCGCGTCGGCGCGTGCGACCTTCTTGGCCGGCGGTCCGGCGGCGGCCGCGTGTCGGCGTCTTCGCCTCGGTCGCCTCGTCGGGCGACTGCGCCGGACAGCTGCGGCGCCACGCTGTCGATGCCGTTCTCGCGCATGTAGTCGTTCATGTCGCGCCAGCCGGCAAACACCGCCGCGCGCTCGACCTTGCCGTAGAGCGCGGTAGCAGTCCTCGATCGCCCGGCCCGCGTGGCGGCAGGCGGCCGCCGATCGCCCGGCCATCGGCATCGCGCGCGGCGGCGACCGTCTCCGGCGTCTCGATGCCGAGCTGCTCGCAGCCGCCGAGCAGCAGCGCCAATCCGAGCAGCAGCGCGGCGCGAAGCGGTCGGCAACAGCGGAGCGGACAGGTTTCACCCGCCCTTATCGGCAGCCGGCAGCACGCCTTGAGCGCGCGTTGACCGAGACCGCGTGCCGCATGCCGGCCGGAGCGCGCTCGGCGCGACCAGCGCTCCGCTCAGCGCATCGCCAGCAGGCGCGCGACGCGCTCCTCGGTCGACGGGTGGGTCGAGAACAGGCCGCGCAGACCGCCGCCCGACGAGCGGATTCATGATCATCATCTGCGCCGTTTCCGGGTGACGCTCGGCGGCCTGCATCGGAATGCCCTGCGCATAGCGCTGGATCTTCTGCAGCGCGCTGGCCAGCGCCTGCGGGTCGCCGGAGATCTCGGCGCCGCCGCGATCGGCCTCGAACTCGCGCGCCCGGCTGATCGCCATCTGGATCAGGCTGGCCGCCAGCGGCGCCAGCATCATCACGAGCAGGCCGACGATCGGGTTGTGCGGTCGCCCATCCTCGCTGCGCCCGCCGAAGAACATCGCGAAATTGGCCAGCATCGAGATCGCGCCGGCCATCGTCGCGCTGATGGTGCTGATCAGGATGTCGCGGTGCCTGCACATGCGCCAGCTCGTGCGCCATCACGCCGCGCAGCTCGCGCTCGCTGAGCACGCGCATGATGCCGGTGGTCGCGGCGACCGCTGCATTGTCCGGGATTGCGGCCGGTGGCGAAGGCATTCGGCGACGCCTCGTCGATCAGGTAGACGCGCGGCATCGGCAGCTGGGCCCGCTGCGCCAGCTCGGCCACCATCCGGTAGAAGTGCGGCGCGAGTCGATTCGTCGACCTCCTGCGCGTTGTACATCTTCAGCACCAGCTTGTCCGAGTACCAGTAGCTGAAGAAATTCATGCCGAGCGCGACCACCAGCGCGATCATCATCCCGGTGCTGCCCGCCGATCATCGCGCCGATCGCCATGAACAGCGCGGTGATCGCGGCCATCAGCACCGCCGTCTTCAGCAGATTGAACATCGTTGCACCTCTCGGTTGACGGTGCGGCATGACGCGCACCGTGCTGTCGCGACCTCAGATGCGGCCGCGCCGCGCGGACTTCAAGCCGGATCGCCGAAGCGGCTGCCGGGCGCGACCGGCCGCGCCTGCAGGAAGGCCGCCGCCGGCTGGCGCCGCCCGCCCGGCCGCTGCAGTTCGGTGATGCGCAGCGCGCCGTCGCCACAGGCCACCGCGATGCCGGACGCGTCGGCGGCGAGCACCTCGCCCGGGCATGCCGGCGCCGGCCACCACCTGCGCCCGCCACAGCTTGACCAGCTCGCCGTCGAGCACGCTGCTGGCGCCGGGAAACGGATCGAAGGCGCGAAGCCGGCGCTCGATCAGCGCCGCCGGCTGCGTCCAGTCGATCGCCGCCTTCGGCCTTGTCGATCTTGCTGGCATAGGTGACGCCATCGACCGGCTGCGCGCCGCGGCTGCAGACCCGGCCCGGTCTCGAGCTGCGCCAGCGCTGTCGACCATCAGGCGCGCACCGAGCGCGGCGAGTTGGTCGTGCAGGCGTCGCGGCGGTGGCGTCGCGCGCCGATCGGCAGCGCCTCGGCGCAGCAGCATGTCGCCGGTGTCGAGCCCGTCGTCCATCTGCATGATCGTGACGCCGGTGGCGGCGTCGCCGGCCTCGATCGCGCGCTGGATCGGCGCGGCACCGCGCCAGCGCGGCAGCAGCGAGGCGTGCACGTTCAGGCAGCCACGCGCGCGGCAGCTCGAGCGTCCAGCGCGGCAGGATCAGGCCGTAGGCGGCGACGACCAGCGCCTCGGGCGCGGCCGCCTGCGAGCGCGGCGCGCGCCGCCTGCGCATCGTCCGGCCAGCGGCCGTCCAGGCGCAGGCTGCGCGGCTGGATCACCGGCAGCCCGGCGCTCGAGCGCCGCACTGCTTGACCGGCGACGGCTGCAGCTTCATGCCGCGCCCGCCGGGTCGATCGGGCTGGGTCAGCACCAGCGCGATCTCGGTGCCCGGCGTGCGTCAAGCGCCGCCAGCGTCGGCGCGCGCGAACTCCGGCGTGCCGGCGAAGGCGAGTTTCATCGCCGACGCACGACCGGCCGGGGCGCCACCGCCTCAGGCGCGCAGCGTCATCGCGCGCCTTCTTCAGCATCTTCGTCTTGATGCGGTCGCGCTTGAGCGAGCTCAGGTATTCGACGAACACCTTGCCGTCCAGGTGGTCGATCTCGTGCTGGACGCAGATCGACAGCAGGCCGTCGGCCTCGAACTCCTGCTCCTGGCCGTCGCGGTCGAGCGCCCGCACGCGCACCCGGGCGTGGCGATTGACCTTGTCGTAGATCGCCGGCACCGACAGACAGCCTTCGTCGACGAAGCTCATCTCCTCGCTGCGCCAGATCAGCTCGGGATTGATCAGCACGCGCGGATCGTCGCGCGCCTCGGAGGTATCGATCACGATCAGGCGCTCGTGGACGTCGACCTGCGTCGCGGCCAGGCCGACGCCGTCGGCGGCATACATGGTCTCGAGCATGTCGTCGGCGAGCTGGCGGATGCGGTCGTCGACGGCCGCGATCGGCCGTGCCACCTTGTGCAGGCGCGGATCGGGATAACGCAGGATGCTGAGCTGGGACATCGGTTCGGGTACTGGACGGCTGGGACACAAACCGGGGTGCGGCCTGCCGATGGGCGAACGATCCGGAGCCGGCGGTGTTCCGCCGGCGCATCGGCTTCATTGCGGCATCAGGGGTTTGGGGGCAGAATCTGCGGTTCAGATCCGCTGATTTTCGCCGATAGCTGCCAGGTGGTGCAGCCGCAGCCCCCATACCCCCGCCAGCTACGACCCGAATGAACATGTCCCTCCCGCGCCGACTCCCGATCTGCCGTTCGCCTGCGCCGGGCTGCCGGGCCCGGATGGCTCGCAATGGCCGCCAGCGCGGCCATTTTCATGCCCCCTGCCTGGGCGGCGAACTATCCCGTCACGCCCGAGCAGCGCGGCACCGCCCAGCAAGGTCGCCGAGGACGGCGTGGCGCTGTCCGAGCTGGCGCCGAACGCGCCCGATTCGCACACCGTGCGGCGCGGCGACACCCTGTGGGGCATCTCCGGCATCTTCCTGAAGCGCCCCTGGCGCTGGCCCGAGCTGTGGGGCATGAACCTCGAGCAGATCCGCAATCCGCACCTGATCTACCCGGGCCAGGTGCTGTACCTCGACAAGAGCGGCGGCCGCGCGCGCCTGCGCATGGCGCGCCCGATCGGCGACGTCAAGCTGTCGCCGCAGGCGCGCAGCACGCCGCTCGACAACGGCGCCATCGCCTCGATCGAGTTCCGCCTGATCGAGCCGTTCCTGAACGAGGCGGTGATCTTCGAGACCGACCAGCTCGCCGCGGCGCCGCGCATCGTCGCCGCCCAGGAAGGCCGGGTGCTGCTCACGCGCGGCGACCTCGCCTATGTGCGCGGCGACGATCGTGCCCGACACCGCCTACCGGATGTTCCGCGAACCGCGCCCGTTGCGCGACCCGGCGACCCGCGAGATCCTCGGCTACGAGGCGAGCTATGTCGGCAGCGTCGATTTCGTGCGTGCCGGCGAGTCGCGCCCGGGTGCCGATCCGGCACTGCAGGTGCCGGCCACCTTCCGGGTCGAGTCGGTGCGCCAGGAGGCCAATGTCGGCGACCGGCTGGCGCCGGTGCCGCCGCGCGACTACAGCAACTACGCGCCGCGCGCGCCGGCGGTCGACGTGAACGGGCAGATCGTCTCGATCTACGGCGACTCGCTGACCGCCGGGCAGAACCAGATCGTCGCGCTGAACCGCGGTGCGCGCGACGGCATCGAGCGCGGTCATGTGCTGGCGCTTGTGGCGCGCCGGCGACGTCGTCGCCGACAAGACCGTCGCCGACGCGGCCGCTGATCAAGCTGCCCGACGAGCGCCATGGCCTGCTGTTCGTCTTCCGCGTCTTCGACCGCATGTCGTACGCGCTGATCCTGTCGGTGCAGGATCCGGTCCGCGCCGGCGACCGCTTCAGCCAGCCCTGAGCGCGGCGGCGGCCGGGCGTCTCGAACCCAGGCCGCAGGCGCGGATCGCGGTGCTCGAGCGCGACGAACTGGCGGCCTGGCTGCGGCTGCTCGAGACGCCGGGGATCGGGCGCTCCGCGGCGCGCCGCCTGCTGGCGGCCTTCGGCTCGCCGCAGGCGATCTTCGACGCGCCGCCGGCCGCGCTGCGCGAGGTCGTCGGCGCGGCGCGGGCCGAGGCGCTCGCCAGGCCGCCGCGCCGGATTCGACGACCTGCTCGCCGCGACGCTGGAGCTGGCTCGATGGCGGCCACCGACGGACGCGCCGCGCGCGCTGTCACACTCGGCGACCCCGCCTACCCCGACCTGCTGCTGCAGACCGCCGATCCGCCGCTGCTGCTCTACGCGCAGCGGCCGCAGCGACGCTGCTCGACAGCCCGAGCGCTGGCGATCGTCGGCAGCCGCCACCCGACGCCGCAGGGGCTGCGAGAATGCGCGCCGATTCGCCGGCCTGGCCGGCCAGCGCGGCCTGACCATCGTCTCCGGGCTGGCGCTCGGCATCGACGGCGCGGCGCACGAGGGCGCGCTTGCAGGCCGGCGCGCGGCACGATCGCGGTGGTCGGCACCGGCCTGGACCGGGTCTATCCGGCGCGCCACCGCGAGCTCGCCGGACGGCATCGCGCGCGACGGCCTGCTGGTGAGCGAGTTCCCGATCGGCACGCCGCCGCTGGCGGACAACTTCCCGCAGCGCAACCGCATCATCGCCGGCCTGACGCGCGGCACGCTGGTGGTCGAGGCGGCGCTGCGCTCCGGATCGCTGATCACCGCGCGGCTGGCGCTCGAGGCCGGACGCGATGTCTTCGCGATCCCCGGATCGATCCAGTCCGAACAGTCGCGCGGCTGCCACGCGCTGATCAAGCAGGGCGCCAAACTGGTCGACGACATCGACGAGATCCTCGAGGAGATCGATCCGCCGGCGCGGACCGCGCGCCTGTCGGCGCCGACCGCGCCGCCGGTCGCGCCCGATGACGACCGGCCGCAAGCGGGCCGCTGCTGGACGCGCTCGGCCACGATCCGGTCTCGTTCGACGCGCTGCTCGCGCGCACCGGCTGCAGCGTCGAGGCACTCGGCGCGGCGTTGCTCGAACTCGAACTCGCCGGCCAGGTGGCGCGTCTGCCGGGCCAGCTGTACCAGCGGATCGGCTGCGCCTGAATCCACGCCGGCGGGTCCGCCAGGCGCCCTGAGGTATAGTGGTTTCGATGTTCGACGTGCTCGTCTACCTGTACGAAACCTACTGGCGGCCGGATGCCTGTCCGGACCATGCGCAGCTCACGCGCAAGCTGTCGGCGGTCGGCTTCGAGAGCGACGAGATCGAGGAAGCGCTGTCCTGGCTCGACGGCCTTGCGGCCGCGGCCGAGTCCTACGTGGGCACGCAGAGCGCCGAGCGGTCTGCGCGTCTACACGCCGGCCGAGCAGGAGCACCTCGGCGAGGCGTCGATCGGTTTCCTGAGCTTTCTCGAATCCGCCGGCGTGCTGCCGCCGCCGATGCGCGAGATGGTGATCGACCGCGCCAGCGCCATCCCGGGCGGCCCGCTCGACCTCGAAGACCTGAAGATCATCGTGCTGATGGTGTTCTGGAGCCTCGGCGAAGAGCCCGACGCGCTGATCCTCGACGAACTGTTCGTCGACGAGGACGAGCGGCTGATCCACTGAGCGGCTGCCGCGGCGCCCGGCGCAGCCCAGCCGCGCTCAGTGCTGCAGGCGCTGCGGATCGGCGTCGATCTTGGCCAGTGCGCTGCGCGTCGCGCGCACCGTCAGCGATTCGTCCTGCGCCGGCACCAGCAGCCCGGCCTGCAGGAATGCGGCCAGCCGGTTCTGCTGGAACAGGATGCCGCGCCCGCGCTGGCTGACGAACAGCGCCAGCTGATGGCGCATGCCGCGCCAGGCGAGCTGCACCGATTCGTTGCGACCGCTGTAGTCGAGCATGTACCAGGTGCCGACCTGCAGTTCACGCGCCCAGTCGAGCATCGCCTGCGTCGGCATCGAGCCGCCCTCGCCGACGATCTCGAGCTCCGAGCTCTCGTGCCCGGACAGGTCGAGCACCATCGACTCGTCGATCTCGATGTCGTCGGCGTCGGGCAGCAGTTCCTCGAGGGTCTCCAGGCGCTGCTTCAGCTCGTGCATGCGCGCCTCGGTGATCGCCGCCACGCGTGCGGTGAAGGCGGCGGCCAGCGAGTTGTTGAGCTTCTGGATGTGCTCGTCCTGGCGGGCAGCATCGATGCCGACGCTGACCATGCCGTCGCGCAGCGTCTTCAGCAGCGGCGGCAGGCTGCGGATCACCTCGGCGCGCTCCTCGCGCGAGACCTTGGCGCTGGCCGACCAGATCAGGTCGGCGGCAGCCTTCTTCAGGGCCCGCGTCGCGTCGCTCTGGCGTCCCTGCTTGACCGCAGCCACCGCGAGCACGTCGGCCCAGACCTGGAACAGGAAGTCGCGCACGCCGTCCTGCACCGGCACCTCGCTCAGCATCTTGCGCAGCTCGATGGTGTACTGGATCGCCAGCGTCTCGCGCTGCTCGACCTGCTGGGCCAGCGAGACGCCCTTGCGGCTGGCCTCGTTCTCGTTGCGCGAAGAAGTTCTGCAGAAACTTCTCGAATTCGTTCAGCACCGTCTGGAAGACCCGGCGCCCGGTATCCGGATAGGCCTCGACGACCTGGACGATCCGCTTGATCTCGCGTTCGAGCGACTCGCCGGCCTTGCTCAGCGTGGCGTCGAAACCCATCACGCAGGCACCCATGCGGTCGATCAGGCGGCGCGCCGGATGATCGGCCGCGGCGAAGAAGTCGGGTTCGCTGACCGCCACCCGCAGCACCGGCATCTGCAGGCGCGCGAACCAGACGCGCACCGTCGCCGGCAGCCGCTCCTCGGTCAGCAGGCTCTGGAACAGCAGCGCGACGACCTCGATCGTCGCCCGCTCGACCGGCGTCGCCGCCGCCTGCTTGAGCGCGATCTTGCGCTGGTGCAGTTCCTCGAGCATCGCCGGCGTGCTGATCGGCGCCGCTTCGACGGCGGCCGAACCCGTCAGCGCGGCAGAAACCGCCCCCGACAGGCGCTGCGCAATGCCCTGCTGCGCCTGGCCGATCGCTTGCGGCCAGCGCCGTCGAAGCCGGGCGCTCGACCGTGGTCGCCGCGAAATCGGGCAACTGGCGCCAGATCAGCCGGTTCAGCCGGCCGAGCACCGCCTCGGCCTGGCTCGCGCCACGCGCCAGGAAGCCGGTGCGGGTATCCATGCGCGTTTCGAGCCGCGTCTCCTGGTGCACGCGCGATCGCGCGCCAGCACGGTCGGCGCGAATCCCGGCGCCGGCGAGCCAGCCGCGCCGAGCCATCGGCCGAACCGCCGCCGATGCCGCCGGCGAGCGGGCCGAAGGCGGTCGGCACCGGCGGCGCTGGCGATGCCGCTGTCACGCGCGCGCCGGATGAACGGGCGCAGGTCGATCTCGGCCAGCACGCCCTGCTCGACCAGCAGCCGGTTGACCTCGTGGTAGGCCGCTTCGGCCAGCTGGCCGACTTCGTCGTGCACCAGCGCCTGCAGCACACGCCAGTTGTCCTGCGTCAGGTCGGCTGCCTGCCAGGCCGCTCGTCACCACGCGCGCCAGCATGTGCGGGCGCAGGATGTCGTTCGGATCGAGTTCGTCGCGCGACTCGAGGATCGCCATGCGCGAGCGCAGGTCGGTGAACTCCCACGACGCGCGGTCCATGATCGCGAGCGACAGGCGCGAGCTGATGATCTCGCCCTCGATCGTCGAATCCTCGACCAGGCTCATGTCGAGCGCGCCGGCACGCTGCCGAACTGGCTCGGCCGCGCCGCATCGAGCCGACCGCTCGCCTGCGCCTTGCGCAGCATCGACTGCATCGCGCTGCAGCCAGGTGGGGCCGTGCCGTTTCAGGTCATCGACCGCCTGGCGGCGGCGCAGCACCAGCGCCGGATCGGCAACCTTGCCGAGCAGCACGCGTGCGCCGTCGTCGACCGCGCGCGACCAGCGCCGGCAGCTCCCGCAGCAGGTTGTCGACGTAGGCCCGGCGGGCCCGGGTGGCAAGAACGATCGATGCGGCGTCGGTCGCCATGTGCGCGCTGGGTACTCGTCAGGATGTGTCCGGATGTCGACTCTACACTGCAATCCCGGCCGGCTGGCCAGGCCTGCCGGTGCGCAGCAGACCGGCGTCAGCCGCCGAGCGCGGCAGCCGCCGGCCGCTCAGACCACCGCGCCGGCGTTCGGATCGTCGGGGTCGTTTTCCTTCGGCCGATCCGCACCAGATCCTCGCGCTTGACGCCCAGCCACATCGCGATGGCGGCGGCGACGAAGACCGACGAATAGATGCCGAACAGGATGCCGATCGTCAGCGCGATCGCGAAGTAGTGCAGCGTCGGGCCGCCGAAGACCAGCATCGACACCACCATCATCAGCGTGCTGCCGTGGGTGATGACGGTGCGGCTCATCGTGCTGGTGATCGCGTTGTCGATCACCTCGCGCGGCGTCATCTTGCGGTACTTGCGGAACGACTCGCGCACCCGGTCGAAGATGACCACCGACTCGTTGACCGAATAGCCGAGCACCGCCAGCAGCGCGGCCAGCACCGCCAGCGAGAACTCCCACTGGAAGAAGGCGAAGAAGCCGACGATGATGATCACGTCGTGCAGGTTGGCGATGATGCCGGCGACCGCGAACTTCCATTCGAAGCGGAACGCCAGGTACAGCATGATGCCGGCGATGGTCGCGAGCAGCGCCAGGTGCCGTCGCGTGCCAGCTCGGAGCCGACGGTCGGACCGACGAATTCGCTGCGCTGCAGACGCACCGGCTCGGCCGTCGCCGCCGGTGCCGACGCAGGCCGAGCGGCTGACCGCCTCACCCGGTCGGTGACCGATCTGCTGCGCCGTCACCGTGCCGCCCTCGGCGCGGCACAGCGCATCGAACACGCGCGTCACCACATCGGCCTGCTTGACGTCGCCGCGCACCGGCAGGCGGATCAGCACATCGCGCGAGCTGCCGAAGTTCTGCACCTGCACCTCGCCGAAGCCGAGCGCCTCGACGGTGCTGCGCACCTTGCCGATGTCGGCCGACTGCGGATAGGCGACCTCGACCACCGTGCCGCCGGTGAACTCGATCGACAGGTGCAGGCCGCGCGTGGCGATGAAGAAGACCGCCGCCAGGAAGGTCAGCAGCGAGATCGCGTTGAGCACCAGCGCATGCCGCATGAACGGGATGTCGCGCCTGATTCTGAAGAATTCCATGTCTGGTCTCGTTGAGGGTCGACGGGCGCGGGCTCAGCGCTTGGCCAGCGCACCGGCTCGGTGCGCCGGGCTTCCAGACCTGGCCGATCGACACGCTCTTGAGCCGCTTCTGGCGTCCGTACCAGAGGTTGACCAGGCCGCGCGAGAACATCACCGCCGAGAACATCGAGGTCAGGATGCCGAGCACATGCACCACCGCGAAGCCGCGCACCGGGCCCGGAGCCGAAGGCGAGCAGCGCCACGCCGGCGATCAGCGTCGTGATGTTGGAGTCGAAGATGGTGGCGAAGGCGCGCTCGTAGCCCTGGTTGATCGCGACCTGCGGCGCGGCGCCGTTGCGCAGTTCCTCGCGCACGCGCTCGTTGATCAGCACGTTGGCGTCGATCGCCATGCCGAGCGTGAGCGCGATGGCGGCGAAGCCGGGCAGGTCAGCGTCGCCTGCAGCATCGACAGCACCGCCGTCAGCAGCAACAGGTTGAAGGCCAGCGCCAGCGTCGAGAAGACGCCGAACAGCAGGTAGTACGCCGACATGAAGACCGCGATCGCGATGAAGCCGTAGACCACGCTGTTGAAGCCCTTGGCGATGTTCTCGGCGCCCAGGCTCGGGCCGATCGTGCGCTCCTCGATGATCTCCATCGGCGCGGCCAGCGATCCGGCGCGCAGCAGCAGCGCGGTGTCGCTCGCCTCCTCGGTCGTCATGCGGCCCGAGATCTGGAAGCGCGCGCCGAGTTCGCCGCGGATCACCGGCGCGGTCACGACCTCGCCCTTGCCCTTCTCGAACAGCAGGATCGCCATGCGCTTGCCGACGTTCTCGCGCGAGACGTCGCGCATGATGCGCGCGCCCTTGGCGTCGACCGTCAGGTGCACCGCCGGCTCCTGGGTCTGGCCGTCGAAGCCGGCCTGCGCGTCGGTCAGGCTCTCGCCGGTCAGGATCACCTGGCGCTTGACGATCAGCGGCGAACCGCCGCGTTCGACATAGCGCTCGGTGCCGAACGGCACCGGCCCGTTGCCGACCGCCGCCGCAGCGGCCTCCGGGCTGTCGTCGACCATGCGCAACTCGAGCGTCGCGGTGCGGCCGATGATGTCCTTCGCCTTGGCGGTGTCCTGCACGCCCGGCAGCTGCACCACGACGCGGTCCGGGCCCTGCTGCTGGATCACCGGTTCGGCCACGCCGAGCTCGTTGACGCGGTTGTGCAGCGTCGTGATGTTCTGCTGGATCGCGGTCTGCTGGGTGCGCATCGCCGCCTCCGGCTTGAGCGTGCCGCGCAGCCGCAGCTCGGCTGCCGTCGCCGAGCGGCGTCCAGGCCAGGTCGGGCAGCTGGTCGCTCAGCAGGTTCGCGCGGCGGTCAGCGTCTGCTGCGTCGCGAAAGCGCAGCTCGACGCTGTTGCCGTCACGGCTGATGCCGCTGTGGCGCAGGTTCTTGTCGCGCAGCAGCGTGCGCACGTCGCCGACCAGCGACTCGGCCTTCTTGGTCAGCGCCGACTTCATGTCGACCTGCATCAGGAAGTGCACCCCGCCGCGCAGGTCGAGGCCGAGGTACATCGGCAGCGCGCGCAGCGACGTCAGCCACATCGGCGAGCGCGACACCAGGTTGAGCGCGACGATGTAGGCCGGATCGGCCGGATCCGGATTGAGCGCCTTGTCGATCGCATCCTTGGCCTTGAGCTGGGTGTCGGTATCGGTGAAGCGCGCGCGCACCGACTGGCCTTCGAACTGCACGAAGTCGGCATTGATCGACGCCTCGCTTCAGCACGCCCTCGACCCGCGCGGCGACTGCCGGATCGACCTTGACCGTCGCCTTGCCGCTGCTGACCTGAACGGCCGGCGCCTCGCCGAACAGGTTGGGCAGCGAATACACGATGCCGACCACCAGCGCGATCGCCAGGATCAGGTATTTCCACAACGGATATCGATTCATGACAGCAGTTCCAGCAGATCCGCAAGCTCACCCGCGGTGGCGCGCCGCGCGGACGCGCGGCGCCTGGCGCCGGCACCGCGATGCGGAGCCGGCGCCAGCGCGTCACGGGCAGCTTATTTGAACGTTCCCTTGGGCAGCACCTGCACCACCGCGGCACGCTGCACCTGCACCTCGACGCCATTGGCGATCTCGACGTGGATGAAGCTTTCGCCGAGCCGCGACACCCGGCCGAGCAGGCCGCCGCCGATCACCACCTCGTCGCCCTTGGCGAGCGCCTCGATCATCGCCTTGTGCTCCTTCTGCCGCTTCATCTGCGGCCGGATCATGACGAAATAGAGCACGACGAACATCAGGATCAGCGGCAGCATCGATCCCAGGCTGCCGAACATCGAATCGGCTCCGCCGCCGGTTGCTGCCGGCGCCGCCTGCGCAAAAGCTTCAGAAATGAACACGTGACTATCCTTGATCGGAGGCCGCGGCACCATGCCTGCGGCGCAACCGGGCATTGTAGTTGGCGACACGCCGCCTCTGCTGCCCGCCCGGTGTCGGGCCCGGGCGCACGACCCGGCTCGCGTCGGCACGGCGTTTACACTCGATTCGAACGCCCGCCCCGGCCTCCGTCGCGGGTCCGGCCCCCGATCGGCCCGGCTTGCCCGGCCAGTGCCTGAGGATCAGATTTGCCCGACACACTGGCCAACCGGATGCGCGACCTGGTCTGGACGCATCGCGAACCAGCGCTGCCCGGCTGGAAGGCGGCGGCGCTGCGCATCGTGCGCACCGTCGTCGATGCTGGTGCGCGACCTGGTCGAAGGCCAGCTCACGCTGCGCGCGATGAGCCTGGTCTACACCACGCTGCTGTCGTTCGTGCCGCTGCTCGCGCTGAGCTTCTCGGTGCTCAAGGCATTCGGCGTGTCGAACCAGATCCAGCCGATGCTGCGCAGCTGCTCGAGCCGCTGGGCGAGCAGGGCGCCGAGATCACCGCAGCGGATCATCGGCTTCATCGAGAACATCAACGTCGGCGTGCTCGGCGCGCTCGGCCTCGGCCTGCTGCTCTACACCACGATCTCGCTGATGCAGAAGATCGAGGAGTCGCTCAACTTCATCTGGCACATCCCGCAGCCGCGCCGGCTCGGCGAGCGCTTCAGCCGCTACCTGAGCGTGCTGCTGGTCGGCCCGCTGCTGGTCTTCTCGGCGATCGGCCTGACCGCCACGGTGATGAACATCGACACCGTGCGCGGCGTGATCGAGGTCGGCGGACTCGGCGCGGTGGTGCAGGCGCTCGGCCGGCTGATGCCGTATCTGCTGGTGATCGCCGCCTTCACCTTCGTCTACCTGTTCATCCCGAACACCCGGGTGCGCTTCGCGGCCGGCGCTGATCGGCGGCCTGGTCGGCGGCATCGCCTGGCAGACCGCCGGCTGGGCCTTCGCGCTCTTCGTCTCGACCTCGAACAGCTACTCGGCCATCTACTCGAGCTTCGCGATCCTGATCCTGTTCATGATCTGGCTCTACGTCTGCTGGCTGGTGCTGCTGTTCGGCGCCAGCGTCGCCTTCTACGTGCAGCGCCCCGAGTACCTCTACGCCGGCGGCGGCGAGCCGCGCCTGAGCAACCGGGTGCGCGAACGCCTGGCGCTGTCGGTGATGAGCCTGGTGGCGACGCGCTTCATGCGACGGCATGCGCGCGCCGTCGGTGCCCGAATTCACGCGCGCCTTCGGCATCCCGTCGCATTCGCTGCAGATCGTGCTCGATGCGCTGCAGCACGGCGGCCTGCTGATGCAGACCGACGACGAGCCCGCCGTGCTACCTGCCGGCCGCGACCCGGCGCTGATCGGCCTCGACACCGTGCTCGAGACGGTGCGCGCGGCCGGCGAAGACCTGTACCTGACGCCGGCGCACCTGCCGGCGCCGGCCCGGTCGAAGCAGGTGCTGGACCGGCTGCGCAACGCCGTCGCGCAGCGAACTCGACGGCATGAGCCTGCGCGACCTGGCCGAGCGTCGTGAACGATGCCGTGCCGGCCGGCCGGCAGCGGCACCGCGCGCGGCGTGACCTGCGGTCGGGGATCCGCCTTGCCGGCGGCTGCCGGCTCGCACTGAGACGAACTGTCGACCGAGCGGAACCAGTTGCGTCTGAACACAATCGGACAGCTTGCACGGCCGCGTTACATTCGTCACAATGTTTCTGGTCCGCTCGGTCCGGCAAACCTCATCAGAAACACCACAGGAGAGCACATGGAATACGAAGCCTTCCTGACGCCGCTGCAGCAATCGCTCGGCAGTCACATCCCGCAGATACTCGGCGCCATCCTGGTCTTCGCGATCGGCTGGCTGATCGCGGTGATCGCGCGCGCCGCGACACGCCGGCTGCTGTCGATGCTGGGCGTGAACCGGCGCATCGAGGAAAGCACCGGCTCGCGCATCGACGCCGAGCACCCGGTCGCGATCGGCGTGTTCTGGCTGATCATCCTCGGCGCGGTGATCGCGGCGCTGAACACGCTCGACCTGGCCAGCCTGTCGAATCCGTTCTCGCTGCTGCTGTCGGACATCCTCGGCTACCTGCCGCATCTGCTGGCCGGACTGATCCTGACGCTGATCGCCTGGCTGATCGCCACCGTGCTGCGTGCGGCGGTCGACCAAGGCGCTGCAGATGACGTCGATGGACGACAAGCTCAGCGCGGCCGCCGGCATGGCGCCGATGAGCCGCAACGTCGGCAACGTGCTGTTCTGGCTCGTCATGCTGCTGTTCCTGCCGTCGATCCTCGGCGCCTTCCGCCTCGGCGGAACGCTCGGCCCGGTGCAGCTGATGCTGACGCAGGCGCTCGACATGGTGCCGAACATCTTCGCCGCGGCGCTGATCGCCTTCGTCGGCTAGGTGGTGGCGCGCGTGCTGCGCGGGCTGGTCACCAACCTGCTGTCGGCCGCCGGCGCCGACTCGGCTGACGCAGCGTGCCGGACTGGATGGCGACCTCGGCGGCAACACGTCGGCGGCGGGGATCGTCACACCAGCCGGAACGCCGGTTGGTGCCGGGACGCGGGACTGGTGCAGGCTCCGGTGTCAGCCTGTCGCGGCTGGCCGGCACGCTGGTCTTCATCCTGGTGCTGGTGCCGTCGCTGATCGCCGCGCTCGACGCGCTGCAGATCGAGTCGATCTCCGGCCCGGCCACGCTGATGCTCGGCAAGCTGCTGAATGCGGTGCCGAACATCATCGCCGCGGTCGTGATCGTGCTGATCACCTGGTATGTGGCGCGCTTCGTCGCCGCGCTGCTCGCGCGCCTGCTCGAGAGCGTCGGTGCCGACACGATGCCGCAGCGCATCGGCATGGGCCAGGCCATGACCGGCAATACGCGTCCGTCGCGGCTGGCGCACTGGGCGGTGATGGTCTTCGCGATGCTGTTCGCGGTGGTCGAAGCCGCCGACCAGCTCGGCTTCTACCAGGTGCGCGACGTCGTCACCAGCTTCATCCGTTTCGGCGGCGACATCATCCTCGGCGGCCTGATCCTGGTCATCGGCTACTGGCTGGCCAACATGGCCTACAACGCGATCGCGCGCGCCAGCGGCGAGAACACCGCCGGCCTGGCATCGGTGGCGCGCATCGCCATCCTCGGCGTGGTGATCGCGATGGGCCTGCGCGCGATGGGCATCGCCAACGAGATCGTCCAGCTCGCCTTCGGCCTGACGCTCGGCGCGGTGGCGGTGGCGGTGGCGCTGTCGTTCGGCCTCGGCGGCCGCGAATCGGCCGGCAAGCTGACCGAGTACTGGGTCGAGCGCTGGCGCAAGAAGCGCGACAGCAGCATCGACCTGCCGTGACGCCATCCGGCACCTGACGGCCGCTTGCGGCGCGGTCCAGGGCCTGTGTCAGTCGAGCATCACGACCTGATCGCCGGCCTCGGGCCGGCATTCGTTCCGACAGCGGCTGCCAGCCGCGCCGGATCACGATCCGGTCGCCGCTGCGGCACAGCTCGATCCGCTTGCGCCTCGCGGATGGCGTGCGCGGACGAAGCCTTCGATCGAGACCGGCAGGCTGACCTGCAGCCGCATGTTGTCGAGGTCCTCGGCTGGATGGTCGTCGTGCTGCAGCAGGGGCAGCAGGCCGGTCAGCCAGCGCGGCGGCGGGAAGTCGAAGTCGAAGCGCGCCGGCCGGTAGCCCTCGGCCTGCAGCCAGTGCTGTGCCTGGCGTCGCGGTGAGTGGGCCCCCGGTTCCAGGCCGCCCCAGGCAGCGGCGAGCATCTCGGCCAGCCACTGGTTGCAGTTCTGGTAGCGCTCGCCGTACGGATAGGCATTCGGGCTGTAGCGGGCGCCGAGCAGTCGCAGCGCCAGCCGATCGTCGAGCGCGGCCCGTTCGAGCTCCGCCTCGGCCTGCCGGCGGCAGCAGCACCAGCGAGATGAAGCCGGCCGACGGGTCGTCGAGACCGAACAGAAAGCCCGACATCCCCTGGTCGAAGATCCGCGGACGCTCCTCGTCGCAGGCGTAGTAGAGCTGGCGCACGCTCCAGGCCGTGCGTGCGCCGTCGCGCAGGCTGACGCCGGCATGCGTATAGCGCACGCCATGGCGTCGCAGATCGAGTCCGGACCGCGCGATCAGCGCCAGCCGGTGCCCGGAGCGCTCGAGTTCGGTCTTGACGACCGCGCTGAAGCGCAGCATGCGATCCTGGGCCGGCGCATCGAGCCGGCTCGGCGGTTCGCACAGGCCGGCGTCTGCAGCGCTGGCAGCCGCGCCGATGCATGCGGCGAGCGCCCCGGCCGCCATCCGCCGCAATGCGGTGGCGCCGACCATGTCAAAGCGTCACCGGCGTGCTGCGCAGCTCGTCGTGCCAGTCGTCATGCAGGGCGAGGAAGAAGGCCCGACGCGGCGCCCCGGCACTGAATTCGAGTCCGTAGGGCCGGTTGCGTGCACCGAGCGTTGCCCCTTCGGTCAGGACGCCGGCCTGCACGCTGCACCAGTTCGACGCGGCAGCGTCGAGCGCGAAGCCCGGTCGCGGCCGCAGCGGCGGCCTGCACCGGCTGCAACTGCAGCCGCACCCGCGCCGGCTCGCCGGCGATGCGCGGCGATGTCGATGATCCGGTAGTCGCCGTCCGCCACCTTCTGATCGGCGGTCGAGCTCTGGCTCGACTGCTGCACCGAACCCGACAGGCTGCCGACCGACACCGACGACGCTGTCCGATGCCGCCGAGGAGGCCGAGCTGCCGGCGTGCGCGCCGGTCAGCGCGAACAGCAACGACGCCGCAAGCAAGGCCGGCGATCGCTTGTTGGGGAAGGAGGTCATGGCGGTTCTCGGATGGCCGTTCAGCGTCGAATGCTAGCGTGCAGCAAGCGGGCACGCGAGCGCGGCACTGCACGAGTTCGTTACAGCAAGTCACATTCGCACGATCAGGTTTCACGCTGTCACGCCGATAGCAGCTGATTCAGGCGCGAGTCCCCGTGAACACGGGGTTGCTCAGCAGGGTGACAGCAGGCAGCCGGGGCCCGTCCCGGTTCGGAGGTGCGGCAGCGATGGACGACCAGGGCAACGACAATCCGCAGGCGAGGCGCGGCTTCCTGCGCGCCGCCGCGGCGAGCGGCGCGGCGTGGCTGGGATTCAGCGGCCTGGCCGGCGCTGCGGGGCCGGTGCTGGAGGTCGAACCGCTGCGGCGCAGCGATGCGCTCGACTGGAAGGACGTGCTGCTGGCCGGCGACCGCTCCATCCTGATGCGGCGTGACGGCCCGATCCAGCGTGTCCGCTACGCCGACGCCGACGGCCGGCTCGACCGCGACGGCTATTTCACCGCCTGCCACCTGCTGCGCGACGTGCGTGCCGAGCGCACCGTGCAGATCGATCCGGAACTGCTCGACGTGCTGTGCGGCATCCAGCGCTGGATGGAATTCAACGGCAAGCTGCCGACCATCGAGATCACCTCGGGCTTTCGCACCGTGGCGACGAATCGCGGCGGCCGAAGGCGCGGCACGCCATTCGATGCACCTGTACGGCAAGGCCGCCGACATCATCGTTCCCGGCGCACCGAGCCTGATGATCGGTGCGATGGTCAGGCGCTTCAACTCGGATGGCGGCACCGGCATCTACCCGGGGCGCGAATTCGTCCATGTCGACACCGGCTCGGCGCGCAGCTGGGTCACGCCCGATGCGCGCGCGGGTCCGCCAGCGCCGCCGCACCCGCCGCTGAAGGCGGCGCATTCGCCACCGGCGCGCCGCGACAATCGCGGCATGAGTGAGCCATCCGCAGCCGCGCCGAGCCAGACCCGCATCCGCACGCCCCGGCGGCGCTGCGATGCGCCGCCGGTGATTCCGCGGCTCGCCATCGTCGGCCTGGCGCTGTGCGCCGGCGCCAGCGGCATGTCGATGCGGGTTGCCGACGCGCTGCTGCCGCGGCTGGCCGGACAGTTTTCGATCCCGCTCGGTGAAGCGGCACAGGTGATCACCGCCTTCGCGGTCGCCTATGGCATCGCGCAGCTCGTCTTCGGACCGACCGGCGACCGCCATGGCAAGTACCGCGTCATCGGCTGGGCCGCCTTCGCATCGGCGGCGACGTCGCTGCTGTGCGCTCTCGCCTTCGATCACGCCTCGCTCGTCATCGCGCGGCTGTTCGCCGGCGCCACCGCGGCGGCGGTGATTCCGTTGTCGATGGCCTGGATCGGCGACGTCATTCCCTACCAGCAGCGGCAGGCGGTGCTGGCGCGCTTTCTGACCGGCCAGATGATCGGCTTCTCGGTCGGGGTCTGGTTCGGCGGCTTTGCGGCCGAACACCTCGACTGGCGTACGCCGTTCGTCGTCATCGCGCTCGTCTTTCTTGCGGTGGCCTGTCTGCTGCAGGTGATGCGTCGGCGCCTGCCGCCGGGGGCAGACCGCGCCCAGCCCGGCAGCGGTCCGGCGCTGGCGCGCATGGTGGGCGAATTCCGGGCCGTGCTGGCGCTGCCCTGGGCACGCGCCGTGCTGCTGACGGTCTTCCTCGAAGGAGCCGCCTTCTTCGGGCCATTCGCCTTCATCGCGTCCCACCTGCACCTGCGGTTCGGACTTTCGCTGTCGACCGCCGGCGCGCTGGTGATGCTGTACGGCGTCGGCGGCATCACCTTCGCAGCGGTTGCCCGCGTCCTGGTCCGGCGTCTGGGCGAGCGCCTGCTGGTCGGGCTGGGCGCCGCCCTGATGGCGGCGTCGATGCTGGCCATCGCCTTTGCACCGCACTGGTGGTGGGCAATGCCGGCGTGCACCCTGCTCGGACTGGGCTTCTACATGATGCACAACACACTGCAGGTGAATGCCACGCAGATGGCGCCGCAGCGGCGCGGCGCGGCGGTCTCGGGCTTCGCTGCCTGCCTGTTCCTCGGTCAATCGGCCGGGGTTGCAGCGGCCGGTGCCCTGGTCGGCGCGGATCGGCATCGGCGCCTTGATCGCCACCGGCGCCCTGGGTCTGCTGGCGGTCGCCTGGAACCACGACCGCCTCGGCCGGTCACTCAGGCCGGTGCACGCGCCGGCGCTGTAGCAGCCGCACGCGTGCGACCGGCCTGCACGAGGGTTCAGCGCGCGGTCACCGTCTGCGCGATGTCCTGCAGCGCCTGCTGGAGCTTGGGCACCACCGGGCAATCAGCGATGCCATGGCGCTGGGCCAGAAACTGAGGGTCGTTGTAGCCGAGCCAGACCTTCGACGCCTCGTCCCGCCAGACCAGCATCTTCAGCGGCAGGTCGATGCCGGCGGTCTGCGCGCAGGCCATCAGCGGCGTCCCGCCCTCCGGATTGCCGAAGATCAACAGCTCGGTCGGGCGCAGGTCCTTGCCGATCTTTTTTGCTCCGGCGGCATGGTCGATGCGCGCGAACACCTTCAGCCCCTTGTCCTTCACCGCCTGCTCGAGCTTCTTCATCGTGGCCTTTGCATCGTGCGGGCTCTGCACCTCGACCAGCCCGTCGGCCGCCAGCGCTCCCGACGACGCGGCCGCGATCGCAAGCACCAGCGCCACACCCGATTTCGTCAACGACTGCATCTTCTTCTCCGGTTGCGATCGCCAGCGGCGACCGTCTCACCGGTTGACCCGGCAGCGGGCCCGACGTTCCTCAGCGTGCCGATCTGCCGGCGCTGCCGATCTCGCGCGTGCCCTGGGCGCTGCCATCGGCCGGCACGGTTTCACCACCGCGATCGGTGATCTCGGCAGCGCGAGCGGCAAGCTGCTCGGCGACATCGTCGCCCCGCCCGAGGTGGATCCCCTGGGTCAATGTGACGTGTGCCGCCTCGAAGCTGCCCGCGCCGGCACACAGGATGGTTCGGGTCGGGGCGCCGTCGCTGGCGAGCCAGACGACGCCTGGCGAAACCGCCGCCGGGTCGAGCGCGGCCAGCACCTCGGCCGGCATCAACCCCTCGGTCATGCGGGTGGCCGCCGTCGGTGCCAGGCAGTTGACCCGGATGCCGTCTTTGGCCCCCTCGATCGAGAGCGTCTGCATCAGACCGACCAGCGCCATCTTGGCCGCGCCGTAATTGCTCTGGCCGAAATTGCCGTACAGCCCGCTCGATGAGGTGGTGAAGACGATGCGCCCGTATTTCTGCGCCCGCATCGTCGACCAGACGGCCTTGCTGCAGATGACCGCGCCCATCAGGTGCACATCCAGGACGAGCCGGAAATCGGCCAGGTCCATCTTGGCGAATGTCTTGTCGCGCAGGATGCCGGCGTTGTTGACCAGGATGTCGATGCGGCCCCAGCGCGCCAGGACCTGTTCGACCAGCGCCGCGACCGCGGTCTCGTCGGTGACCGATGCCCCATTGACCATCGCCTCGCCGCCGGCGGCGCGAATCTCCTCGGCGACCGCCTCGGCTGCGGTGCGCTCGACCCCGTCGGTACCGGTCGCCGCGCGGCCGAAATCGTTGACGACGACGCGCGCACCGCGCCGCGCCAGCGCGAGTGCATGCTCACGCCCGAGGCCGCCGCCCGCGCCGGTGACGATCGCGACCCTGTCCTTCAAATCGATGCTCATGCTGTGCTGCCGGATGCGGATGTGTTTTGGAAAAGGAAACTGCAGGCCGGCTCCTCGACGGCCGTTCGGCACCCTAACAGAACACCGATGCGCAGCGACGCGGCGGCACGGGCATCGAACGGCCTGCAGAGCGATCCGGGGCGACCGTCCGGTGCGGCGCCCTGCTCGTCCTCTGCGCCCGCGGCGGCGTCAGCGAGTGCAAAACCGAATGCGGCTTCGATGTCGCTCAGCATCTTGGTCGCCGAAGGCTGGGTCACGCTGATGCGCAGTGCCGCCTGGTTCAGGGTCGCCGTCTCGCCGAGCGCACTGAGCAGCGACCAGTGCTTGAGCCGCAAGCGGTTGACGAGACGGGGGGTCGACGACATCGCTGAGCTCCATGACCAGGCATTCCATTCCGGAATCGCCGTCTGCAAATTATCAATTGGAATGAAATACCGGTTCTGCCTACAGTGCGGCTTCCGTTGCAGAACACCCCCAGGAGACACCATGAAGCTGTTGCGCTATGGCGCGCCGGGTCACGAACGCCCGGCGACGATCGACGAACAAGGCCGCCTGCGCGACCTGTCCGCCCATGTGGCCGACATCGCTGCCGACGCGCTGTCGCCGGCCAGCCTGGACCGCCTGCGGGGCATCGATCCCGCGTCACTGCCGATCGTCGAAGGACATCCCCGCATCGGCGCGTGCATCGGCCGGGTCGGCAAGATGATCTGCGTCGGCCTGAACTATTCCGACCACGCCGCCGAATCAGGCATGGCGGTGCCGAGCGAGCCGGTGCTGTTCTTCAAGGCCACCAGCGCGATCGTCGGGCCGAATGACGATGTCGAGATTCCGCCCGGTGCGCAGAAGGTCGACTGGGAGGTCGAGCTCGGTGTGGTGATCGGCAAGGCGGCCCGCTATGTCTCGAAGGCACAGGCGCTCGACCATGTGGCCGGCTACTGCATCGTCAACGATGTTTCCGAACGGTCCTACCAGCTCGAGCGCGGCGGCCAATGGGACAAGGGCAAGGGCTGCGACACCTTCGGTCCGCTCGGTCCGTGGCTGGTGACGCGCGACGAGGTGCCCGATGCGCAGGCGCTCGACATGTGGCTCGAGGTCGACGGCAAGCGCTACCAGAACGGCAACACGCGGACGATGGTGTTCGACGTGCCGACACTGGTGTCGTACATCAGCCAGTTCATGAGCCTGCAACCCGGCGACGTGATCTCCACCGGCACGCCGCCCGGCGTCGGCATGGGTGTCAAGCCGAACCCGGTCTTCCTGAAGGCCGGACAGGTGATGCGCCTGGGCATCGGCGGCCTGGGCGAACAGCAGCAGCGCACCGTCGACGCCCGCACCGGAGAGACCCGATGAACCAGCTCGATCTGAACGGCCGCGTCGCGGTCATCACCGGCGGCGCTCAAGGCATCGGCCATGCCGTGGCCGAGCGGATGCTGAAGTCCGGCGCCGCCGTCGCGCTGTGGGACGTCAATGCGGATCAGCTCGCGAAGGCAGCCGATTCGCTCGGCGCCTTCGGCCAGGTCGCGACCGAAGTCGTCGAGATCACCGACGAAGCGTCGGTCGACGCGGCCACCCGGGCCACGCTGGCACGCCTGGGCCGGCTCGACATCCTGGTCAACAGCGCCGGCATCACCGGCGGCAATGCGACCACCTGGGACCTCGCGCCCGACGTCTGGCGCCGCGTGATCGAGGTCAACCTGGTCGGCAGCTACCTGACCTGCCGCAGCGTGGTGCCGCACATGATGAAGTCCGGCTACGGCCGCATCGTCAACATCGCATCGGTCGCCGGCAAGGAGGGCAACCCGAACGCCTCGCATTACAGCGCGTCGAAGGCCGGCGTGATCGGGCTGACCAAGTCGCTCGGCAAGGAACTGGCCCGGTCCGGCGTGCTGGTCAATGCGGTCACGCCAGCGGCCGCACGCACGCCGATCTTCGACTCGATGAAGCAGGAGCACATCGACTTCATGCTGTCGAAGATCCCGATGGCGCGCTTCCTGGAGGTCGACGAGGCCGCCGCGATGATCGCCTGGCTGTGCAGCGAAGACTGCGCCTTCAGCACCGGCGCGGTGTTCGACCTGTCCGGCGGACGCGCCACCTACTGATCCCCACCTTCCCTTGACGGCGCGGCCGCCCTGCGGGGCGACCCACGCGCCGCCGCCGCATGCCAGGAATCAACACGATCTCCGGCGTCGACCTGGCGCTGTGGGATCTGCTGGCCAAGGTGCGCCAGGAGCCGGTGCACGCGCTGCTCGGCGGACCGGTGCGCGACGAGCTGAACTTCTACATGACCGGCGCGCGGCCGGACTTCGCCCGCGAGCAGGGCTTCATCGGCGGCAAGCTGCCGCTGCACCACGGACCGGCCGAGGGCAACGAGGGGCTGCGTCGCAACCTCGAACTGCTGGGCGACATGCGGCAGCAGTGCGGGCCGGATTTCTGGCTGATGTTCGACTGCTGGATGAGCCTGGACGTCGATTACGCGACGCGGCTGGCGAGTGCGGCGTACAACGAGTTCGGGCTGAAGTGGATCGAGGAGGCGCTGCCGCCCGACGACTACTGGGGTTACGCCGAACTGCGCCGCAACGTGCCGCGCGGCCTGCTGGTCAGCACCGGCGAGCACGAGGCGACCCGCTGGGGCTTCCGGATGCTGCTCGAGATGGAGTGCTGCGACATCCTGCAGCCGGATGTGGGCTGGTGCGGCGGCATCACCGAGCTGATCAAGATCTCGGCGCTGGCCGACGCGCACGGCAAGCTGGTCGTGCCGCATGGCTCGTCGGTCTACAGCTACCACTTCGTCATCACCCGCCACAACAGTCCGTTCGCCGAGTTCCTGAACATGTCGCCCGGCGCCGACCGGATCGTCCCGATGTTTCACCCGCAGCTGCTCGACGAGCCGGTGCCGGAGAACGGCCGGCTGAAGGCATCGATGCTCGACAAGCCTGGCTTCGGCGTGCGCCTGAACCCCGACTGCCAGCTGCATCGGCCGCATCCGCGCTGACCTGCGTGCCACGGCCTCGCCGCCACGCCGCAGCGGATGCGGGTTCGCTCGCGAGGCCGCCCGGCGGCGCGCTGGCGATCGGTTCGGGCCAGGTCCGGAACTGGTAAGGTCGGCATCCCGCAGCGCCATCCTGCGCCGGCCGCCGGCCGTGCCCGCAGCCGGCGGCGGAAGACCGGAGACATGCAGATGGACCTGTTCTCGCTGAGCGGCAAGGTGGCGGTCGTGACCGGATCGAGCCGTGGCATCGGCCGCGCCATCGCCGAGGCGATGGCCGACGCCGGCGCCAGGGTCGTGATCTCGTCGCGCAAGGCCGAAGCCTGCGACGAGGTGCGCGACGCGATCAACGCCCGGCACGGCGCCGGCCGCGCGATCACCGTTGCCGCCAACATCTCGCGCAAGGAAGAGCTGCGCAACCTGGTCGAGCAGGCGACGCGCGAGTTCGGGCAGATCGACATCCTGGTCTGCAATGCGGCGACCAATCCCTACTACGGTCCGATGTCGGGCATCACGCGACGAGCAGTTCCGCAAGGTGCTCGACAACAACGTGATCTCGAACCACTGGCTGATCGGGTTCGCGGCACCGCAGATGATCGAGCGCAGGGACGGCGCGATCGTCATCGTCTCGTCGATCGGCGGGCTGCGCGGCTCGCCGGTGATCGGTGCCTACAACATCAGCAAGGCGGCCGACTTCCAGCTCGCGCGCAACCTGGCGGTCGAGTACGGCCCGCACAACGTGCGCGTCAACTGCATCGCGCCGGGTCTGATCCGCACCGACTTCGCCCGCGCGCTGTGGGAGAACCCCGACACCCTGCGCCAGCGCACCGAGACCACGCCGCTGCGCCGCATCGGCGAGCCGCACGAGATCGCCGGAGCGGCGGTCTTCCTCGCCTCGACAGGCCGGATCGTTCATGACCGGTCAGAGCCTCGTGATCGACGGCGGCGTGACGATCTGATTGCCATCGCCCCATCCTGTGCCCGAGCCCCGGAGCTTCTCATGACGACCCCCACCCCCAGCAGCGCCGTGAGTGCCATCAACCCGTTCGTGTCGCTGCAGGTGCGCGGCAATGTGGCGGTGATCGCGATGAACAAGCCGCCGGTCAACGGCCTCGGCTTCGAACTGCGCGACGGCATCGCACGCGCGCTCGAGCAGGCCAACGCCGACGCCGAGGTGCAGGCGATCGTGCTGACGGGCACCGAGCGCGCCTTCTCGGGCGGCGCCGACGTGACCGAGTTCGGCACGCCGAAGGCGCTGCGCGAACCCAATCTGCGGGTCGCTGATCGCGCTGGTCGAGGACAGCCCGAAGCCGGTGGTCGCGGCGATCGCCGGCCAGTGCCTGGGCGGCGGCTTCGAACTGGCGATGGGCTGCCACTTCCGGGTCGCCACGGCCGACGCGACGCTCGGCCTGCCCGAAGTCAAGCTCGGCCTGCTGCCCGGCGCCACCGGCACGCAGCGCCTGCCGCGGCTGATCGGCCTCGAGCCGGCGCTCAACATGATCGTCAGCGGAACGCCGGCGAAGGCGGCGCAGTTTCGAAGGCACGCCGCTGATCGACGCGATCGTCGACGGCGACCTGGTCGACGGCGCGGTCGAATTCGCGCGCCTGGTGATGGCCGAGGGCACGGCCGGTGCGCCGCGTGCGCGACCTGAAGGTCGAGCACCCGAATGCCGCCGGCTATCTGCAGTTCGCGCGCAACACGATCGCCGCGACCGCGAAGCACTTTCCGGCGCCGCTCAAATGCTGGGAGTCGGTTGCCAATTCGGTCAGCCTGCCGTTCGACCAGGCGGTCAAGGCTCGAGCGCGAGATGTTCGTCGCGCTGATGAACACGCCCGAGTCGCGCGCGCTGCGGCATGTCTTCGCCGCCGAGCGCGCCGCCACCAAGCTGCCCGACGTGCCCGCAGACACGCCCGCCGCGCGACGATCCGCCGGGTCGGGCGTGATCGGCGCCGGCACGATGGGCGGCGGCATCACGATGAACTTCCTGAACGCCGGCATCCCGGTCGTGCTGCTCGAGATGAAGCAGGAAGCGCTCGACAAGGGCCTGGCGACGATCCGCCGCAACTACGACAACAGCGCCGAAGAAGGGCAAGCTCAAGGCCGAGCAGGTCGAGCAGCGCATGGCGCTCGTGACCGGCACGCTCGACTACGCCGCCTTCGCCGATGCCGACCTCGTGATCGAGGCGGTGTTCGAGAACATGGGCGTCAAGGAGCAGGTCTTCCGCCAGCTCGACGAGGTCTGCAAGCCGGGCGCGATCCTGGCTTCCAACACCTCCTACCTCGACCTGGACCGGATCGCCGCCTTCACCCGCCGGCCGCAGGATGTGATCGGCCTGCACTTCTTCAGCCCGGCCAATGTGATGCGGCTGCTCGAGATCGTGCGCGGCGGCGAAGACCGCGCCCGACGTGCTCGTCACCTGCATGGCGCTGGCCGAAGACGATCAAGAAGGTCGCGGTGGTGTCCGGCGTGTGCGACGGCTTCATCGGCAACCGCATGCTGGCGCGCTACGGCGCGGCGGCCAATGCGCTGGTCGTCGCCGGCGCCGCGCCGCAGCAGGTCGACAGCGCGCTGCAGAAATTCGGCCTCGCGATGGGACCGTTCCGGGTCGGGCGACCTGGCCGGCCTCGACATCGGCTGGGCGACGCGCAAGCGCCGCGCCGCCGAAGCCGGCGTCGAGATGAAGCCGGGCATCGCCGACCTGCTGTGCGAGGCCGGCCGCTTCGGTCAGAAGACCGGCGCCGGCTGGTACCGCTACGAAGCCGGCAAGCGCGATCCGATCCCCGATCCGCTGACCGACCAGCTGATCACCGACTACCGGCTGGCGAGCGGCGTCACGCCGCGCCAGATCAGCGACACGGAGATCGTCGAACGCTGCATGTACGCGCTGGTCAACGAAGGTGCGCGCATCCTCGAGGAAGGCATCGCGGCACGCGCGTCGGACATCGACCTGGTCTACCTCAACGGCTACGGTCACCCGCTGCACCGCGGCGGCCCGATGCTCTACGCCGATACGGTCGGCCTGCCGAACGTGGTACGCAGCCTGCGCCGCTTCGCCGCCGAGCCCGGCGCCGATCCGTCGTGGCAGCCGGCGCCGCTGCTGGTGCGCCTCGCCGAGGAAGGCAAGACTTTCAACTGAAGCGCGATCATGCCCGAGGCCCTGGTCCATCTGCCCACCGACGCAGCGCCCGAGCTGCTGTTTCTGCTGCTGCATGGGGGCGGCCAGCGGCCCGAGGCGATGGGTCCGCTGGCCGTCGCCCTGGCGGCCGAATACCCGCAGGCGGCGGTGCTGTGCCTGCAGGCGCCGCTGCGGGCCGACCCGGACGACGATGACGAACACGCGCCGGATGGCGTCGTCGCCCCGGGCTTGCAGTTCTATCCGGCCGAAGGCCTGACCGAAACCAACCTGGCGCCACGCGTCGCGACCGCCCTGCCGGCCTTCATCGCCACCGTGCGTGCGCTGCAGACGCGCTTCGCGATGAGCTGGGAACGCACCGCGCTCGCCGGCTTCTCGCAGGGGGCAATCGTCGCGCTCGAGGCGGTGCAGTGCGAGCCGCGGCTGGCCGGCCGGGTGCTGTCGTTCGGCGGTCGCCACGCGACGCCCCCCGACCACGCGCCGGTCGACACCACGCTGCACATCCTGCATGGATTGGAAGACCCGATCGAGCCGCATGCCTGCATCGTCGATTCGGCGCGCCGACTGATCGTCCTGGGCGCCGACGTGACCGCCGACGTGCTGCCCGGCATCGGACACGAGCTGCATCCGAAGCTGATCGACCAGGCGTTGCAGCAACTGCGCACCTTCCTGCCGCGCCGACTCTGGCGCGAGGCGATGAGCGAGGTGCCGATCGTGGCGCGGCCGGCATCGAGCCGCGAACTCGGCTGAGCCCGGCCGGGAAATGAGGTCCGTTCATCCCCGGCTCCGATGCCGGAACGGCGAGACTGCCTGCCACCCCGCCTGGGCCGTGCTGGTCTGACAGCGTTCGACGCGGTGACCCGGCTCACCGCGCGCCGCTGCGCTCGACCGCCCGTCGCGCCGCCCGCCACTCCGCGGGGCTCAGCACCCGTCGCTCGATGACCGGCTGGTGGTCGACCGGATCGAAGAACGGACTCGTCCGCCACGTCCCGTCGATCCGCGCCCGCACCACCTGCGCGATGCCCTCGGCCATGTTGGCAGCGGTGCGCAGGCGGGCGGACTTCAGTCTGCGCCTGGCATGACCGGTGTAGACCGCCATGCCGGCCGGACCGAAGATCGGCGCCAGTTCGTCGCGCGTCGCGGCGACGCAGGCATGGACGATGCCGACATATGAGATGACGGGGTTGCGCGTGGTGTTGGCGATCGGGGTCGCGCAGCAGCCCGCATACCAGCGCAGGATGCCGTCCTCGCTCAGCGACAGGCAGGCCAGCGTCGAGGCATCGCCGCTGAACGAGAGGTGCTGCTGCAGCGAGGTGATCACATCGGTGCCGCCGAGCGCGTCGAGCACGACCCGCGACTGGCCGAGCGCATGCGCACTGGTCTGGCAGTCGAGGCAGTAGCAGGCGATCCGCGCCACCCGCGCGCCTGCGGCCAGCGTCCCGCGCAGGCGCCCGCAGCGGCAGCCGATGGGGTGGTCGACAGGAAGCGTGTGCATTCGGCCTCCGGGTGCGTGTTCATCGTTTCACGATTCAGCCGCCGATCGCCCGGACCGCCGGCATGCGTTGCGTCGCTCGCAGCGGCGCGGCGTCAGTCGGCCAGGTAGGGCGAGATCCTGGTTATTGCATTGGCGACGAAGGCATCCTTCTCGCCGACCGGCGCCACATAGTGAAGGGCCGCCGCCGCGGCGTCGACCCCTTCGCTGCGCGCGATCATCCACGCGGCCAGGTACGACGACGCAAGGCAGCCACCGGCGGTGGCGACATTGGCGCTCGCGAAGAATGGCTGGTCGAGCACTTCGACGCCGGCCTCGAGCACCCACGGCCGGGTGGTCAGGTCGGTGCACGCCGGGACCGCGCCGAGCAGACCGAGCTTGGCCAGGATCAGCGTGCCGGAGCACTGGGCACCGACCAGCTGGCGCGCCGGGTCGATCTGAAGCCGGGCCAGCAAGGCCGGATCGGCGACCACCTCGCGCGTCCTGATCCCGCTGCCGACGATCACCGCATCGGCATCCCGGGCGGCCTCGAGCAGCGACTGGGCGCGCAGGCTGACGCCGTTCATCGACGTCACTTCTTCCTGCGGGCAGCACAGCGAGACGCGCCAGCCGGGCCGCTTGATCCGGTTCAGGACGCCGAATGCAATCAGCGAATCGAGTTCGTTGAAGCCGTCGAAGGTGAGGATGGCGATGTGCATGGCGAACTTTAGCCCGGCGGCCGGCGCATGCAGGCCGGGCGCCCCGTCATGGCCTCACCCGACCTTGCCTTCCAACAGCGGCACGAACAGCGTCGCGATGCCGAGGAAGGAGAAGAAGCCGACCACGTCGGTGACGGTGGTGAGGATGATCGACGAGGCGGTGGCCGGATCCTGGCCGAGTCGGCGCAGCAGCATCGGCACCAGCGCTCCGGCCAGTCCCGCGGCCAGCATCGAGATCACCATCGCGAGCGTGATGACGCCGACCAGCGCCAGGGAGCGACTCCAGAGGTAGACGCCGACGCCGGTCGTGGCGGCGACGGCCGCGCCGTTGACGAGACCGGTCAGCGCCTCCTTGGCCAGCACCCGCGGCCAGTGGCGCAGGCTGATCTCGCGCAGCATCAGGCCGCGCATCGTCACCGCCAGCGCCTGCGCGCCGGCATTGCCCGACTGGCCCGCGACCACCGGCAGCAGCACCGCCAGCGCGGTGAACTGGCCGATGATCCCTTCGAACAGACCGACGACAGCGGCCGCGAGGAAGGCGGTCAGCAGGTTGATCTGCAGCCACGGCAGCCGCTTGCGCACGGCAAAGCCGGGCGACGACAGCGCGCGCTCGTCCGGGCTCGCGCCGACCATGGTCAGGATGTCGAGGCTGCTCTCCTCCTCGACTGCCGCGACGAGTTCGGCCTGCCGGATCACGCCGATCAGGCGGCCGCCCAGGTTGACGACCGGCAGCGTGGTGATCGGATGCCGCTGCAGGACCTCGACCACCTCCTCGCGCGGATCGAGGTCGTTGACAACGGCGATGACGCTGCGCGTGATGTCCGTCAGCGGCAGCTCGCGCGCCGCCAGGGCCAGATCCTGGATCTCGACCCGTGCCGCGAGCCGGCCCTCGTCGTCGACGACGAACAGCTCGCGCAGTCCGCTGCGCCGGATCAGGCGCAGCCGCTCGAGCGCCTCGGCCACGCTCATGCCGGCACGCAGCGGACTGACGCGCGGGTCCATCATCCGCCCGGCGCAGTCTTCCGGATAAGCGAGCAGCGCCCGCAACTCCTTGGCAATCTCGGCATCGAGGCGACGCAGCCAGTGCTCGCGCGGCTCCCCGTCGAACTGGGTCAGCACCGCCACGCAGCCGATCGGCTCGGCCTCGGCCAGCAGGTGCAGCGCGAGCGGGTCGGGCAGCAGTTGCAGCGTCGCCGCGGCCACATCGGGCGCCAGCGCCTGCCAGGCGCGCAGCGCGGCATGCGGCGGCTGCACCGCCAGCACCGCGGCGGCGTCGGCGGTCGGCATGGCCTCGAGCAAGCGCGCCGCCTCGGCCGGGTAGTCGAGCAGGTAGCGCCGCGTCAGCGCCTGTTCGGCGGCACTGGCCAGCGGGGCGGTGGCGGCGGCGCTCATGCGCTCGGCGGCGGGTGCGGCGGGTCGGCGGGTGCGGCGGTTCGTCGGCCACCCCGATCACCGGCCGCACCGTCGGCAGCAACACGAGTCCGGCGCGCAGCAGGCCCGACAGCGCGCGCCAGTAGCCGCGTGCGAGCAGCGCCGGCAGGCCGGTCGACGCACCGTCGGCCGCCATGCCGGCAGCGCCGTCCGGGGAGGACGCACTGCGCCTCAGCGCGCGCGCCAGCGCATCGCGCGTCAGGATGCCGACCAGCCGGTCGCCCGGCTCGACCACCGGCAGCGCCGACGCCTGCTGCCAGCCGGGGTGGGAGGCGCTGCCCGACAGCGGCGCGAAGGCCGCCAGCCGCGCTGGCGGCGGGCGCATCAGCGAAGCCAGCGACGCCGCCGCCGGTGCCCGCAGCAGGCGCGCCAGATCGACGCTGCCGAGCAGACGCCGATCGCTGCCAGCGACAAAGACGACCGGGTGCGGTGCGGCGGCGGCCCGCATGCGATCGAGCGCGCTGCCGGCGCTGGCATCCGGCGGCAGCAGCACGACGTCCGGATCGGCCCACGCGCCGAGCGATTCGTCGCCGTAGCCGAGCAGCAGGGTCGATGCAAGCGCGGCGGCCGTCGGCAGCCCGGACAACAGCCGCCGGCGCCGCGTCTCGGGCAGGTGACGCAGCAGCGCGACCATCGGCTGGGTCGGCATCGAGGCCAGCAGTTCGAGCGCCCGTTCGTCACCGATGCGCTCCAGGCAGCGCGCCGCGCGCCGCGGCAGCATCGCCTCGAGCACCGCGCCGGCCAGGCGGGCCGGCGTGCGCTCGAGCAGCGCGCCGACCTCGGCCACCGGCAGCGCCTCGAGCTCGCGCGCGGCCTGTGCCGGATGGCCGCGCATGAAGGCCAGGCTGAGCGGAGTCTGCTCGGGGCTGCGATCGGTCATCCTGGCGTGCCGACAGACTCAGGCGGCGGTGCCGGTGTCGGCGGCCTCGACGCCGACGCGGCCGCGGCCGCGCACGATGACGACGATCGCGTCGTCGTGGAAGACCCGGCCGGGCAGCAGCACACGGCCGTCGGCGGTCTCGAGAACCAGCGACGTCGGCCCGAGATCGACGATGGTGCCCTCGTGGCCGGCCACCCGGATGCGTTGCCCGATGCGCAGCGCCTGCCGCAGGTGGTGGGCACCGATCAGATTCGCCACATAGTGGCGCGCCCCGAGGCTGACCGCCAGCGCCAGCCCGCCGAGCAGCGACCCGACCAGCACCGCGACGAAGATCGCAAGCCAGGTCACCTTCAGGCCGATCTGGTCGGCGCCGATCAGCAGCGCCAGCACCAGCGTCGTCCACTTGGCGACGCGCGCCAGCGTGCGCCGCTGCGCCGGCGCCGAGCCCTGCGCCGCGGCGTGGACGAGTTCGCCGACGACACCGGACAGGAGGTAGCCGGCGAACACGATCAGCAGCCCGGCCGCCAGGGTCGGCAGGTGGTCGAGCAGCCGCGCCAGCCAGTCTGCCACGCTCTGCAGTCCGAGCGTGTGCAGCGCCGCCGTGATGAAGAACAGCAGCACGATCCAGTAGACGATGCTGCCGATCCAGAGCGCCGAGCGGCCGATCTGCCAGCGCGCGCGGCCGGTGCTGCGCGCCAGCAGCGACTCGAGCAGCGCGGCACCGCGCCGCGTCGCCAGGCGCAGCAGGCGCGCCAGCAGCCAGCCCGCCAGCAGCAGCGCCAGCGCCCCGAGCAGCTGCGGCAGGTGCGCCAGCAGCCGGTCGACGAGGGTGCTGGCGGCCTGGTCCAGCGCCTGTGCGAGGTTGCCCATCGGCTCATCCTAACCGCCGCCGGTGGCGGCAGGCAGATCGTTTGCCACCCCGCAAGCCGGCGCGCGCGACGAATAATGGCAACCCGCTCCCGACGGCCGGCGCCGCCGCCGCCACCCGTTCATGACCGACGTCCAGACCCGCTCATCGATCCATCTCGCCGTCATCGGCGCCGGCCCGGTCGGCCTCGCGCTGGCGCTGTTCGCTGCCCAGCAGTTGCCGCACGCGCGCATCAGCGTCTTCGACGCCCGCCCGGGCGACAAGGACGTGAGCGGCGATGCCCGCACGCTTGCGCTCTCGCTCGGCAGCATCCAGATGCTCGAATGGCTGCGTCGTGTGGCAGCCGGCCCCGGGCGCCGACCCGGCAACCGCGATCGGCCCGGCGGCGCAGGCGATCACCGAAGTCCATGTGTCGCAGCAGCCGCCCGGCCTCGGCGGCGTGCTGGGCCAGCTGCTCGATCCGCTGCTCGGCAAGCCCGAGGTGCGCATCCGCGCCGCCGACGAGGGCGTGGCCCAGCTCGGTGCGGTGCTGCCGTACGGCGCGATCGTCGCGCCGCTGCAGCACGCCTGGTTCGAACGCTGTGCGGCCGAGCCGCAGCGGCTGGCCAGCCGCTTCGGCTGCCCGGTGACGGCGCTCAAGCCGGGCGCCGGACAGGTCGAGGTCGATGCCGGCATCGTCGAGTCGTTCGACCTGGTGGTGGTGGCCGAAGGCGGCGTCTTCTCCGACCAGGCGCGCAAGGCGCTGACGCACGACTACCGGCAGAACGCCTGGGTCGGTACGCTCGAGCTGCCGCGATGCGCGTCCCGGCGTCGCCTACGAGCGCTTCACCCGCCACGGCCCGGTGGCGCTGCTGCCGCTGCGCAATCGGCGCGCGGCGCTGGTCTGGTGCGTCGATCGCGACGACGACCCGGTGGCCGGGCTCGACAACCGGCAACGCGAACTGGTGCTGGGTACGCTGTTCGATCCCGAGGTCGGGCGCATCCAGGCGATCTCGGCACTCAAATGCTTCCCGCTCGGGCTGAACGCCGAACGCAGCCTGACCGAGGGCCGCATCGTGCGCATCGGCAACGCGGCGCAGACGCTGCACCCGGTCGCCGGCCAGGGGCTGAACCTCGGGCTGCGCGATGCCCACGAACTGGTGCGCTCGCTGCGCCGCGACCCGGACCCGGCGCGCGTGCTGCGGCGCCTGGAGTGGAAGCGCGGGCCGGACCGCTGGTCGATGATCTTCGCCACCGACTTCCTGGCGCGCAGCTTCACCTGGGCCCTGCCCGGCGCACCGCGCCGCGCGCGGCATCGGCATGGCCGCACTGCAGAAGCTCGGTCCGGTCAAGTCGCTGCTGGCGCGGCAGATGATGTTCGGGTCGCGCTGAGCGCCCTGCCGCTCCTCTTCGATCTCGAAGACCTCGGCGTTCAATCCAGTCTTCCAGTCTCCGTGCCCCCCGTGTCCTCCGTTGCTCCGGGTTGAAAGACCGGCGTCCGAATCCCGCACCGGCAGCCGAGACCGCACCCCAGCCGCCGGATAATCCGCGCCGATGTCGCTGCAGATCCTGGTCAAGCTGCTGGCGCTGGTCGCGGTCGTCGCGATCGGCTTCGTGGTCGGCCGTGCGCGCTGGCTGAGCCCGGACGACCGCGATGCCGACCCGGCGCGCACGCTGTCGTATGCCGCGTTCTACATCTTCGTGCCGGCGCTGCTGTTCCGCACCACCGCGCGCATCGACCTGGATGCCCTGCCGTGGCGCACGCTGATCGGCTTCTTCGTGCCGGTGCTGATGACGATGCTGCTGCTGTATGGATGGCAGCGCCGCGCCAACCGCGCTGGCGCACTGCCGGTGGCGGGGCCGAGCGTGCGGGCGATGACCGGCTGCTTCGGCAACACCGTGCAGGTCGGCGTTCCGATGGCCGCCGCGCTGTTCGGCGAGGCCGGGCTGGCGATCCACATCACGCTGGTCAGCCTGCATGCTCTGGTGCTGCTGACGCTGCAGACCGCGGTGGTCGAACTCGACCTGGCACGCGCCCAGGCGCGCGAGCGGCGGCACGGCCCGGCGCCTGTCGGCGACGCTCGCCACCACGGTGCGCAACACGGTGATCCATCCGGTGGTGCTGCCGGTGCTGGCCGGCCTGCTCTGGAACCTGGCCGGACTGCCGCTGCCGGACGTGGTCGACGAACTGCTGCAGATGCTCGGCCAGGCGGTGGTGCCGCTGTGCCTGGTGCTGATCGGCATCTCGCTCGCCTACTACGGCATCGGCACGACGCTGCGTCCGGCGATCATGCTGAGCGCTGGTCAAGCTGCTGCGTGATCCCGGCGCTGGTGCTGCTCTTTGCGCGCCATGGCGCTGCAGCTGACCGGGCTGCCGCTGGCGGTGATCGTGATGGCGGCGGCGCTGCCGGCGGGCTCGAATTCGCTGATCTTCGCGCAGCGCTACGGCGCGCTGCAGGCCGAGGCCAGCACCACCGATGCTGGTCTCGACCGTGGCCTTCGCGCTCACCGCGCCACTGTGGATGCATCGCGCTGGCCTGGGCCGGCTGACGCTGCCGTGCGCGCGCGCCGGTTTGAGACAATCGCAGGATGACCGAACACGAGCTTCCCACGCTGATCGATCGGGTCGGCGCCGCCGCGCGGGCCGCGTCGCGCGAGATGGCACGTGCCTCCGACCGCCGCCAAGAACGCCGCGCTGCTCGCGCTGGCGCGCCGGCTGCGCGATGGCGGCGACGACCTGCGCCGCGCCAACCAGCGCGACATCGACGCCGCGCTGTCGGCCGGACTGGCCGCGCCGATGGTCGACCGGCTGCGCCTGACGCCCGAGGTGCTCGCCACCGTGGCCGAAGGCTGCGAGCAGATCGCCGCGATGGCCGATCCGGTCGGCGAGATCAGCGGCGTCAGGCGCCGCCCGAGCGGCATCAGCGTCGGTCAGATGCGGGTGCCGCTCGGCGTCTTCGCGCATGATCTACGAGAGCCGGCCGAACGTGACGATCGAGGCGGCGTCGCTGGCGATCAAGAGCGGCAATGCCTGCATCCTGCGCGGCGGATCGGAGGCGATCCATTCCAATCTGGCGCTGTGGAAGCTGGTGCAGGCAGTCGCTGGCCGAGGCCGGCCTGCCGCCGGCGGCGGTGCAGCTGATCGAGACCACCGACCGCGCGGCGGTCGGGCTGCTGATCACCGCGCCCGCAGCATGTCGACGTGATCATCCCGCGCGGCGGCAAGGGGCTGATCGAGCGCATCAGCCGCGAGGCCAAGGTGCCGGTGATCAAGCACCTCGACGGCAACTGCCATGTCTATGTCGATGCGTCGGCCGACCTCGGCGCTGGCGCTGAAGGTCACCGACAACGCCAAGACGCAGAAATACAGCCCCTGCAATGCGGCCGAATCGCTGCTCGTGCATGCGGCCGTCGCGCCGCATTTCCTGCCGCAGATCGGTGCGGTCTTCGCGGCCAAGGGGGTCGAGATGCGCTGCGACGCCGACAGCCGCCGCGCTGCTGCAGGACGTCGCCGGCGCGACCGTTGTGCGACGCGAGCGAAGCCGACTGGGCCGAGGAATACCTGGCGCCGATCATCAGCATCAAGGTCGTCGCCGATCTCGACGCCGCCATCGAGCACATCAACCGCCACGGCTCGCACCACACCGACGCGATCATCAGCGAGCACCATCCGAGCGTGATGCGCTTCCTGCGCGAGGTCGATTCGGCCAGCGTGATGGTCAATGCCTCGACCCGCTTTGCCGACGGTTTCGAATACGGCCTCGGCGCCGAGATCGGCATCAGCACCGACAAGCTGCATGCCCGCGGGCCGGTCGGCCTGGAGGGGCTGACCTCGGTCAAATGGGTCGTGCTCGGTCAGGGTGAGGTGCGGACTTGAGCGCGCGGCTGTCCGGCCGCGCGCTGTTCGGCGCTGGCGGCGGTGGTGGCGATCGGGCTGCTGATCGGGTCGGATTACCTGGCTGACGAGCGCGCACGCCAGAGCGACGGCGCTGCGCCGGCCGCGCCGTCGGCGCATGGCAACCGGCACCGTCGACCCGCCGGCGGGGGCCGCTTCAGCCGTGCTGGCCGGTGTCCGCTGCAGCCGCCACGCTCGGCAGCGTTGCCGGCAGCTGCCTCGGCGCCGGCGGCAGCGCGCGCCACCGCGCCGGTCGATGCCGCCAGTGCGCCGGCCGTGGCCGCCGCGGCGTCGAGCGCGCGGGCGGCTTCCGCCGTCCTGGCGGCGCGCGCGCGCCGCCGATCCGTGCGACACCATGGTCAAGCGGCTGCCGAACATGACCGACGCGCTGTGCCGGGCGGCCCGGCTGGTTCCGTCGGGCGCGCATTCGGTCGAAGGCTATCCGCTGTACCAGCGCGATGTCAGCGGATCGCGCGCGCGCGCGGTGCACGCCTCGCACGGCCCGCAGCCGCCACGCCGGCCGCGCGTGCTGGTGATCGGCGCCATCCACGGCGACGAACTGTCGTCGGCCTCGCTCGTCTTCCACTGGATCGCGCAGGCGCTCGAGACCGGCGCCGACATGGACTGGCGCTTCATTCCCGGCAGCTCAACCCCGACGGACTGCTGCAGAAGCGCCCGACCCGCACCAACGCGCGCGGCATCGACCTGAACCGCAACTTCCCGACGCCCGAACTGGGAACACGAAGCGATCGAGTACTGGACCAAGCGGACCAAGCAGGATGCGCGCCGCTACCCCGGTCCGAGCGCGCTGTCCGAGCCCGAGAGCCGTTTCGTGCAGGACACGATGAACAGCTGGAAGCCCGACGTGATCGTCAGCATCCATGCGCCTTACGGCGTGCTCGACTACGACGGGCCGAGCACCCCGCCGGAGCGACTCGGCCGCCTGTTTCTCGACCGCGTCGGCATCTATCCCGGATCGCTCGGCAACTACGGTGGCGTGCACCGCGGCGTGCCGGTGGTGACGATCGAGCTGCCGAGCGCGATCCGCACGCCGACCGATAGCCGAGATGCGCCAGATGTGGATCGACCTGCTGCGCTGGATCGGCGAGCGGCTGACGCCGACGGAGAAATGATGGTCGTGGCGGGCCGGCGGGCACGCTGACATGCCCACCTCGACCGCAGATCTGCGGCTGACCCTGCCGCAGCGCCTGGCCGCGCTGCACCGGCTGGCGGTGGTGGTGGTGCTCGGCTTCGCCTCCGGCCTGCCGCTGGCGCTGACCGGGCAGGCGATGCAGGCCTGGCTGAGTGTCTCCGGCGTCGACCTGGCGACGATCGGCTTCCTGAGTGCGGTCGGCCTGCCCTACACCTTCAAGTTCCTGTGGGCGCCGCTGATGGACCGCTTCGAGCTGCCGTGGTTCGGGCGGCGCCGCGGCTGGCTGGTGCTGACGCAGCTCGGCCTGGCGGCGGCGCTGGTCGCGCTGGCGGCGACCTCGCCGACCGCCGCGACGCGCAGCTTCGCGCTGCTGGCGGTGCTGGTCGCCTTCGTCTCCGCGTCGCAGGACGTGGTCGTCGACGCCTACCGCACCGACCTGCTGGCGCCGCGCGAGCGCGGACTCGGCTCGTCGCTGTACGTGCTCGGCTATCGGCTGGCGATGATCGTCTCCGGCGGCATCGCCTTCATCTGGGTCGATCCGCAGCAGGGCGGCGGCTGGACCTGGCCCGAGGTCTACCGCTTGATGGCCGGGCTGATGGTGGTGGCGGCGATCTTCTCGGCCACCGCTGCTGCCGCGGCTGAAGGTCGAGATCGTGCCGACGCAGCGTCGCCCGGCGCGACCTGATCGGCTTTGCCGCCGTGGTCGCGGCGGTGGCGGTCGGCTTCCTGCTCAGCGAGCGCGTCGGGCCGCCGCTGGCGCAGGCGCTGCTCGGCCCGCTGCTCGCCGGCGGCAGCCTCGACGCCGACCTGCAGCGCAAGTGGATCGACCTCGCTGGCGCTGGTGATCGGCCTGGCGATCACGCTGCCGCTGGCCGCCTGGGCGGCGCGCGCGGCGCGCTTCGAGACGCTGCTCGGCGGCCTGCGCAGCTACTTCAGCCAGACCGGCGCCGGCGCCTTCCTGGCCTGATCGTCCTCTACAAGCTCGGCGACGCCTTTGCCGGCTCGCTGATGACGCCGTTCCTGCTCAAGTCGATGCTGTACACCCAGGCCGAGGTGGGCGTGGTCAACAAGGTGATCGGGCTGTGGCTGACGATCGCCGGTGCGCTGCTCGGCGGCGCGCTGATGCTCAAGCTCGGCCTGTGGCGCTCGCTGCTGCTGTTCGGCATGCTGCAGGCGGCCAGCAACGTCGGCTTCTGGTGGCTGGCGGTCAGCGGCAAGGGCGCGATCGACGGCCTGACGCTGCCGGCCTTCGACTGGGGCTTCGTGCAGCTGGCGCAGCCGACGCCGGTCGACGGCGGCCTGCTGCTGGTGATCGCGGCCGAAAACCTGTCGCGGCGGCATGGGAACGGCGGCCTTCGTCGCCTTCCTGATGAGCCTGTGCAACCACCGCTTCACCGCCACCCACTATGCGCTGCTGTCGGCATTCGCGTCGGTCGGGCGGGTCTGGGTCGGGCCGCTGGCCGGCGTGCTCGCCCAGTCGATCGGCTGGCCGGCCTTCTTCGTCCTGTCGACCCTGATGGCGCTGCCGGCGTTGCTGATGCTGATCTGGCTGCGCCGGCGTGATCCAGCCGCTCGAGACCGATCCGCACCGTGGCGACCGGTTGACGGCTGGCGCGGCGCAACCGGGCCTGAAGCGCGCCGACACCCGGGTTTGCCGATGTCCGACAACGGCGACGTCGCGCACGGTCCAGAATCGCGTCATGAGCACGCATCCGCATTCCCGCTTCGACGCCGGCGTCGACTTCCAGCCGAGCGAGCCGGTCCGCGCTGCCCTGGCGCTGCACCGCAGCGGCTGCCGCTGCGCGCTGCACCAGCGGCGGCTGTTCGGCGCCGCGCTGCTCGGCGCCGGCGCGGGTCGCTGCGCTGCCGGTGCTGGCGCAGGACGGGGTGCACGCTCAGCGATCCGTCGCGCCTGGCCAAGCTGGTGCCGGCCGAGCAGATCGAGGCAGCCGCTGCGCAGCAGTACCAGCAGATGCTGCGCGAAGCAGCCCAGCAGCGCGCGCTGGCGCCGGCCGACCATCCGCAGGTGGTGCGGCTGCGGGCGATCGCCGCCCGGCTGATCCCGTATCGTCAATTCGCCCAACCTGTACAGCACGCCGCGCGCGGCGAGCTGGAACTGGGAGGTCAACCTGATCGGCAGCAAGGAGCTCAACGCCTTCTGCATGCCGGGCGGCAAGATCGCCTTCTACTACGGCATCCTGAACGAGCTGCAGCTCAACGACGACGAAGTGGCGCAGATCATGGGCCACGAGATGGCGCACGCGCTGCGCGAACATGCGCGCGAGCGCATCGGCAAGGACACCGCCACGCGCATCGGCGCCGGCCTGATCAGCTCGATCTTCGGCCTTGGCAACCTGGGCGACGCCGCGCTCGGCATGGGCGCGCAGCTGCTGTCGCTGCAGTACAGCCGCGACGACGAACTCGAGGCCGACAAGGTCGGCCTCGACCTCGCGGCGCGCGGTGGCTACGACCCGCGGCCGGCGTCACGCTGTGGCAGAAGATGATGAACGCCAGCCGCGGCGCACCGCCGCAGTTCCTGTCGACCCACCCCTCCGGTTCGAGCCGGATCCGCGACATCGAGCGCAACATCCCGGCCGTGTTGCCGCTCTACCGGCGCGCCGCCAGGCCGCCGCGGCAGTTCGGGCCGCCGCGCAGCTGATCAGCGGGGGCCGTCCGGATCGGAGCGGACGGCCTGCATCGCCACCGGGTCGGCAGCCGCGGCCCGGCATCCGATGCCCGTGCCACGACGTGGCCGTCGGGACTGAGCGGCCGGTTCACGACCCCACGTGGCGGGCGGTGGATCGGCAGCGGTGTCGGGCGGGCAGTGGCCGGCGAAGCGGCCGCCACGGTCATCACCGGGGCAGCCGACTCCATTGGTTCGACCGTCTCGAGCAGCACCAGCGTGCAGAACCCGGCCAGCCCGACCAGCGCCACCGCGTTGAACAGTTCGTCGTACATGGTGATCTCCAGGATCCGGTCCGGACCGCGGACCGTGCGGTACGCGCCGCGCGCGTCGTCGCGTCGATGCTAGGAAACCAGGCCTGTGCACGCCTCCGCCGGGCGACGGAGTCCGCTGTTCTGTCCCGCCGCTGGCTCCTCTGAAGGAACGAGGCGGCGGCCGGCCAAGCCTGCAGGAGTGACGCGGCCGGGCCTCACCGGCCAATGGGTCGAACCAGGCACCCATTGGACGAATTGGCAGCAACGGCCATCGGATCGAGCAAAATGGTTGTCTGCACGGGCTCACTGAACCGATTTGTTTACTATTTTGGGCTCTGCGTTCATAATTCCGCCAACACGGAGTCTTCGATGAAGAGCATCACCCGCAGCGACGAACGCATCCTGTCGTCCGACATCTTCGACCGCGATGCCCGCATGCGCCGCGCCCGACCATGGCAGCCACGATGAGCCGGGTCGCGACGATCCCGATCTATCACCGCTGCGACGTGCTGGTGGTCGGCGGCGGCCCGTCGGGCACGGCGGCGGCGGCAGCCGCGGCCAGGCAGGGCGCCGACGTGGCGCTGCTCGAGCGCTACAACCACCTCGGCGGCCTGTCGACCGGCGGCCTGGTGATCTGGATCGACCGCATGACCGACTGGGCGGGCGATCTCGTCATCCGCGGCTTTGCCGAAGAGCTGTTCGACCGGCTGCCGGCCGATGCGGTGGCCGGCCCGTCGCGCGCCGAATGGGGCTCGCGCGACCCGGCGCGTGCCGGCTACTGGTCGAACCGCACCGCCGCCTATCACGGCGTGGTCACCTGGTCGCCGACGATCGACCCGGAGCGGCTGAAGCTGCTGTCGCAGGAGATCGTGCTCGAGCGCAAGGTCAAGCTGATCTACCACTCGTGGGGCGCGATGCCGATCGTCGAGCGCAGCGCGACGGCGCGCCGCAGGTCACCGGCGTGGTCTTCGAGAGCAAGGAAGGCCGCATGGCGGTGATGGCCGAATGTGGTGGTCGACGCCACCGGCGACGGCGACATGTTCGCGCGCGCCGGCGCCGCCTACGAGAACGACATCGAGGAGGCCGACGTGCACCACTGCATGAACACCTCGTGGCTGTTCGGCGGCGTCGACATGACGCGCTGGATCGACTTCAAGACCGGCGAGCCGGAGCCGTCACGCTGCCTTCATGCAGGGCGGGCGCGACCAGCTCGGCCTGTTCGAGCGGCCGTTCGTCTCCTGGCGCAACGACATCGCGCTGTTCATGGGGCCGCGCCAGTCGGGCTATTCGGCGCTCGACGTCGACGACCTGACCGCGGTCGAGGTGCGCTCGCACCGTGCGATGGCGGCGCACCTGGACTACTTCCGCGCCCATGCGCCCGGCTTCGAGGACGCCTACATGGTGCTGAGCGCGCCGCAGATCGGCGTGCGCCATGCGCGCCGCCTGAAAGGCGTCGGCAGCGTGCTGCGCACCCAGTGGCCGGACGGCACCGCCCTGCCCGACGAGATCGGCGTGAGCCCGGCGGTCTCGCCCAAGTTCCCGAACATCTCGATCCCGTACGGCGCGCTGGTGCCGCAGCAGCTCGACGGCCTGCTCGCCTGCGGGCGCCACATCTCGTGCGACAAGAACTCGCACGGCTTCATGCGCGAGATCCCGCAGTGCTGGATCACCGGCCAGGCCGCCGGCGTGGCGGCGGCGCTGGCCGTCGAGCAGGGCGTCGCGCCGCGCGACGTCGACATCGCCGCGCTGCAGGTCGCGCTGCTGCGCCAGGGCGTGCACCTGCGCGCCCAGCAGCCGGTCGGAGTGGCCGCCTGAGCGCGCTCGGCGGCAACCGCGGCAGCACCTACAGTGTCGACACAGGCAGCGCAGTTGCGGCCGAGGAACGACCCGATGGCCGCCAACGACGACACCCCGGCCCTGCAGCGACCGGATACCGTCAGCGCACTCGAACGCGGCGTCGCGGTGCTGCGCTGCTTCACCGAGGAGCAGCGCCGCCTCAGTCCGACCGACCTGGCGCGCCTGACCGGCATCCCGCGTCCGACGGTGACCCGGCTGGCCTCGACGCTGGTCACCCTTGGTCTGATGACGCAGGAGGCCGACAGCGAGCGCTTCATGCTCGGCCCGGGCGTGGTCTCGCTGGCACGCGTCTTTCTCGCCGGGCTGGACATCCGCGCCGCTGGCACGCCCGCACATGCAGGCGCTCGCCGAGGCGGTGGGCGGCTCGGTCTACCTGGCGGTGCGCGACGGACTCGAGATGGTGCTGATCGAGGCCAGTCGGCCGCGCTCGACCATCTTTGCGGCGCGCCTGGACGTCGGCTCGCGCGCGCCGCTGGCCAACTCGGCGCTCGGCCGCGCCTACCTGGCCGCGGCCACGCCCGACCGAGCGCCAGCTGCTGCTCGATTCGCTGCGGCTGGCGCGCGGCAGCGAATGGAGCAGCCTCGAATCCGGCCTGCAGCGCGCCTTCGGCGATGCGCGCGAACACGGCTGGTGCATCTCGGCCGGCGAATTCCACCGCGAGATCAACTCGGTCTCGGTGCCGCTGGTCGGACCGGGCGGCGAGGTGATGGCGCTCAACTGCGGCAGTGCGGCCTACACCTTCACCGAAGCCCGGCTGCGCGAAGAGATCGGACCCGCGCCTGCGCGAGACCGCGCGCGCGCTGGCGGACGAGATCGGCGGGCATGCCCGGATCACGCTGTGACGCCGCGGCGAACCGCGAGCCACCAGGAGACACGATGCGACTGAATGACGACGAACAGGCGATGCGCGACGGCCGCGACGGCGAAGCGGTTGCGCTCGCGATGGACCTGCTGGTGCGCTACGGCGAAGCGCTCGGCGCCGAGCGGCTGGTCGACACGCACAACGTCTGCGGCACGGTCAGCGCCACCACGCCGTTCATGCGCGACTACGCCGAGCGCAAGGGCGGCATGGATGCGATCTTCTCCGAGTTCAACCTCGATGCCGACCGGGTGGTCGAGATCCCGCCGGTCAAGGTCTACAGCACGCCACCTGCAGCTCGGCTTCGACCCGCGCCAGGGCGAGCGCATGGGCATCCCGGAGGAGATCGATCCGCTTCTACGCCAAGGGCGAGGCCTACACCGCCGGCCGCGGCATCCAGCTCGGCAACACCTGCACGCCGTACCAGATCGGCAACGTGCCCACGCGCGGCGAGCACTGCGCGTGGATGGAATCGTCGGCGGTGATCTACTGCAACTCGGTGCTCGGCGGCCGCACCAACACCGAGGGCCGCGAGAGCACCGGCAGCGCGATGCTGACCGGCAAGATCCCGTACTGGGGCTACCACCTCGACGAAAACCGGCGCGGCACGCACCATGGTCGAGCTCGAGATCGACATCGCGTCGACCTTCGAGTGGGGCATGCTCGGCTACTACATCGGCGAGATCGTGCAGGAGCGCGTGCCGGTGGTGCGCGCCCGCGGTGGCCGCTTCGCGCAGGTGCCCGAACCTGCAGCGGCTCAAGCACTTCGGTGCCGCCGCATCGTCGTCGGGCGGGGTGGAGATGTACCACCTGGTCGGCGTCACGCCCGAGGCGATGACGATCGAGCAGGCCTTCGGCGGCAACAGCGCCGGTGCAGACGCTGCGCTACGGCGCGGCCGAGCGCCAGCAGACCTGGGACAGGCTGAACAGCACCGCGCACGACCGCGACGTCGACTACGTGATGCTCGGCTGCCCGCACTACAACATCGAGCAGATCTGGGAGGCGGCCAAGCTGCTCGAAGGCCGCAAGGTGCACGAGAACTCGAACCTGTGGATCTTCACGCCGCGCGCCATCAAGGCGCTGGCCGACCAGAACGGCTACACCAAGATCATCGAGGACGCCGGCGCGGTGCTGATGAGCGACACCTGCTCGGCGATGAGCCGCGCGATCCCGAAGGGCACCAAGGTCGCCGCGCTCGATTCGGCCAAGCATGCCCACTACCTGCCGGCCATCATGGGCGTTCAGGCCTGGTTCGGCACCACCGCCGACTGCATCGACGCCGCCTGCACCGGGCGCTGGAACGGCCGGCTTGCGTGACAGATTGGCGGAGTCGACGGCCTTTTTTTCAACACGGAGGAACGGAGGGCACGGAGATCGCGGAGAAGAGATTGCATGGGGAATCTAAGACAGATGACTCCGTGGCCCTCCGTGCCCTCCGTTCCTCCGTTCCTCCGTGTTGAAAGATTCGACGACAGGCGCATCAGCAACTTGGAAGAACGACTTACGGAGGAGAACGGACCGACATGACGAATGACATCGTTCACGACAGCGTGGTGGTGCTGAAGGGGCGGAAGGTGGTCGGCGGGCGCGCCGAGGGCGAGGCGCTGGTGACGCGGGATCGGGTGTCGGGCTGGGGCGGCATCGATCCGCGCACCGGCACCATCATCGAGACGCGCCACGAACTGCGCGGCGTCAGCTTCGCCGGCAAGGTACTGGTGTTTCCGGGCGCCAAGGGCAGCAGCGGCTGGTCGAACCAGTTCCACCTGACGCGCCTGACCGGCACCGCGCCGGCGGCGATGCTGTTCAACGAGATGACGACCAAGATCGCGCTCGGCGCGGTGGTCACGCGCGCGCCGGCGATGACCGACTTCGACCAGGATCCGCTCGACGCGATCGCGACCGGCGACTGGGTCGTCGTCGATGCCGACGCCGGCACGGTGACGATCACCAGGCGCACGCCGCAACCGGGCTGACACGATGAGCGAACAACCGAAGAAGAAGCTGCGCAGCAACTTTCCGCGCGGCTCCTACCTGTGGGCGGTGCGCAATGCGCAGTGGCAGGCGATGGGCATCCCGGAGGAAGACTGCGAGAAGCCGAAGATCGCGGTCGTCAACAGCAGCTCCGAGCTGGCGGCCTGCTACAGCCACCTCGACAAGGTGGCAGTGGCGGTCAAGCAGGCGATCCGCGACGCCGGCGGCGTGCCGTTCGAGATCCGCACCGCCGCACCGAGCGACTTCGTCACCGGCGCCGGTGCGCGCGGCGCCTACATGCTGGCCGCGCGCGACCTGGTGACCAACGACATCGAGGTCGCGGTCGAAGGCGCGCAGCTCGACGGCATGGTCTGCCTGACCTCGTGCGACAAGACCGTGCCGGGCCAGCTGATGGCGGCGGCGCGGCTCGAACGTTCCGACCATCCTGGTGCCGTGCGGCTACCAGGCCAGCGGTGAATACAAGGGCCACCACGTCGACATCGAGGAGGTGTTCATCCAGTCGATGCACGTCGTGACCGGCAAGGTCGATGTCGAGGACGTGATCGGCATGAGCCGCGCAGGCGATCCGCTCGCCGGGCGTGTGCTCGGGCCTCGGCACCGCCAACACGATGCACATCGTGTGCGAGGCGCTCGGCATGGCGCTGCCCGGCAGCGCGCCGGTGCTCGCGCTGTCGGACAAGATGTTCACCGACGCGCGCGCCGCCGGCGCGCGCATCGTGCAGATGGTGCTCGACGACCTGACGCCGCGCGCCATCCTGAGCGCCGGCGCCTTCGCCAATGCGGTGACGCGCGGTGCTGGCGATCGGCGGCTCGCTGAATGCGGTCAAGCACCTGCAGGCGGTCGCGACCGAGGCCGGCTCCGATGTCGACGTCTACGGCCTGTTCGAGCAGCTCGGCCCGCACGACGCCGGTGCTGGCCGGCATCCGCCCGATCGGCGAACGCACGATCGAGGAGTTCGAGGCCGCCGGCGGCGCGCGCGCGCTGATGAAGCAGCTCGGGTCGCGGCTCGACACCGGCGCGCTGACCGTCACCGGCCGCACCCTCGGCGACAACCTGCGCCGACGCGCGTCGTGGCCGACGCCGAGGTGATCCGCGCCACCGACGACCCGATCGCGCCGCATCCGGCCATCATCCTGCTGCGCGGCAACCTGGCGCCCGAAGCCGCGCTGATCAAGACCGGCATCGTCGAGCGCAAGGAGCGCCGCTTCAGCGGACCGGCGATCTGCTTCGCGACCTCGGACGCGGCAATCGCCGCGCTCAACGACGGCAGCGTCAAGCCCGGCCATGTGATGGTGATGCGCGGCGCCGGCGCCTGCGGCGGCCCGGCGATGGGCGGCGGTGCGTCGCGCGTGGTGTTCGCGATCGACGGCGCCGGGCTCGGCGACCAGGTCGCGATGCTGACCGACGGCCACCTGTCGGGCCTGGTCTGCAAGGGCATCGTCGTGGCCGAGGTGGCGCCCGAAGCCGCACTCGGCGGACCGCTCGCGCTGGTGCGCGACGGCGACACGATCACGATCGACCTCGACACGCGACGCGTCGACCTGCGAGATCGACGACGCCGAATTCGAACGCCGGCGTGCCGCCTTCGAGCCGCCGAAGCCGATGTTCGACCGTGGCTGGCTGCAGATCTACCGGCGCAGCGTCGGTCCGCTGTCGAAGGGCGCCGTACTCGTCAAACCGGAGGAGCAGACACCATGAAGAAGATCGTCACATTCGCCCTGTCGCTGCTGATCAGCGCAGCCGCCGCGGCCCAGGCCGCCGACTACCCGAGCAAGACCGTGCGGATGGTCGTCGGCTTCGCACCCGGCGGCGCCGCCGACTCGATCGCACGCGTCGTCGCACAGGGGCTGGCCAAGCAACTCGGCCAGCAGGTGATCGTCGAGAACAAGCCAGGCGCCGAAGGCATCCTGTCGGCGCAGGAGGTGCAGCGCGCCGCCCCTGACGGCCACACGCTGCTGCTCGGCACCAACACTGCGATGGTGGCGGTGCCCTCGCTGCGGCCGAATCCGCCCTACGACCCGTTCAAGGCCTTCACGCCGATCAGCTCGGCCGGCCAGTTCTCGATGTTCCTGGTGGTCAACAAGAACCTGCCGGTGACCAACGTCAAGCGAACTGCTCGACCATGTCGCGGCCAATCCCGACAAGTACAACTCGGCGTCGAGCAACAGCGCGGCCGAACTCGCGATGGTGCAGCTGCTGGCCGGCCGAAAGGTGGTCAATGCGCGCTACAAGGGCGACGTGCCGGCGCTGACCGATCTGATGGGCGACAACATCCACATGATCTGGACCACCGGGACCTCGGCGCCGGCCTTCGTCAAGGACGGCCGCGCGCGCGCGCTGCTGACGCTGCAGCCGCAACGCAGCCCGCTGCTGCCGGAGGTGCCAACCGCGGCGGAGGCAGGGATCGGCAATCTGACGATCCGCCCATGGGCCGGCTTCTTCGGCCCGGCGGGCATGCCCGCCGAGGTGACGGCGAAACTGTCCGGCGCGTTGCAGGCAGCGCTGCGCAGCCCCGAGGTTCGCGAGCAGCTCGTGGCGCAGGGCTTCGACGGCTACGGCATGGCGCCAACCGAGTTCGCCGCCTTCTTCAGGCAACAGCATGAAGGCTTCAACCGCATCGTGCGCGAGAACAACATCAAGTTCGAGTGATCGGGGAGGGCGGAACGGGTCGCACTGACCCGTGCCGGCACAATCACGCCATGCCCTCCTCCATCCTCGACAAGCTCTGCAGCCGCGCTGAGCTGGCGGCGCGCGTGGCCGCGCTGCCGCAGCCGATCGTCTTCACCAACGGCGTGTTCGACATCCTGCATCGCGGCCATGTGACCTACCTCGAGCAGGCACGCGCGCTGGGCGCGAGCCTGATGATCGGGCTGAACAGCGACGCGTCGGCGCGCGGGCTCGGCAAGGGACCGGAGCGCCCGCTCAATGGCGAGACCGACCGTGCCTGCGTGCTGGCGGCGCTCGAAAGCGTCAGCCTGGTCACCCTGTTCGACGAGCCGACGCCGGTCGAACTGCTGAAGCAGGTGCAGCCGCAGCTCTATGTCAAGGGCGGTGACTACGACATCGAGACACTCGACGAAACCCGCTGGATGCGCAGCTGGGGCGGCGACGCGCGTGCGCTGTCGTTCGTCGACGGCTATTCGACCACCGCGCTGGTCAGGCGAATCAGGAGCTGAGCGATCGGGTTGGGCTCAAGCACGTTCGCGCGCCGACCGCGCAGGCGGTTGCCGCGGCGGCCGGTTGACGATCCAGATTCCGCCGGCCACCGCGGCCAGCGCGGTCACCAGCCGCAGCGTCAGCGGCTCGTCGAGCAGCAGCACCCCCATCAGCAGTCCGAAGACCGGTGTCAGCAAGGTGAACGATGCGAGCCGGGTCGCCGGATAGTGGCGGATCAGCCAGAACCACACCAGGTAGCTGGCGAAGCTGACGATCACGGTCTGGAATCCGATCGACGACCAGGCCAGCAGCGACGCGCTGGCCGGCCAGTGCTGGTCGGTCTGCCAGGCCGCGGCGGCGAGTGCCAGCGCCAGACACCGCCAGCTGGTAGAACAGCGTCTTCTCGGCCGACGCGGCAGCCAGTCGGGTGCCGCGGATCGCGAGCGTGGTGGCGCCCCACAGCAGCGCGGCCAGCACGCCCGAGCGCGTCGCCGAGCAACTGCTGCGGCCCGACCACCGGGTCGGCGAAGCCGCCGGCAAAGGCCCACGCGACGCCGCCGAAGGCGGCCACCAGGCCGCCGATCTGCCAGCCCGACAGCCGTTCGCTGTGCGCGATGAACGGCATGCCGAGCGCAACGACGAACGGCGACAGGTAGATGAAGACCACCATGCGCGAGGCGCTGGTGTATTGCAGGCCGGTGAAGATGCAGGCGAACTCGGCGGCGAACAGCAGCCCGGCGAGCAGTCCGCCGCGCAGGCTGCCGTCGCGTTCGAACAGCGCGATGCCGCGCGCGCGCGACCACAGCAGCACCAGCAGCGCAGCACCGAGCGAACGCGCCGCCGCCTGCACCAGCGCCGGCAGCTCGGGCAGCGCCAGCTTGACCGCCACCTGGTTCAGCCCCCACAGGAAGCAGCAGCCGACGAGCAGCCCGGCCGCCAGCGGATCGAGCCCGGCACGGCGCTGCGTCATCGGCGCCGTCCCCCGGCGCCGCCGCACCGCCTGCAGCTGCCTCGAGCAGCGCGGCGCACGCCGCGCCGGCCAGGGCACCGCTGGCGTGCGCCGCCGGCGCGATCGCGATGTCCCAGCCAGCCGGCTGCACCAGCACCGCGCGCCACGGCGCCTCCGATCCGATCTTCAGCGCGAGCGCGCCGAGCAGCGCCGCGCCGATGACGCGCTGTGCGCCGGGCCGGCAGCACAGCCAGGTGAACGCCGGCGACCGCCACGCCGGCGTGCAGCACGCCGGACAGGCCGGCATAGTGCGTCAGCGCCGGTTGCGCGAGCAGCCCGAGCTGGGTCAGCGGCCAGGCGATCAGCCAGGCCAGGCTGCTGCGCAGCGGCAGTCCGCCGGCCCAGCCGAGCAGGCCGACACCGAGCGCGCCGAGCAGGTTGGCACCCAGGTGCAGCGCGCTGTGGTGGATCAGCCCCGCGCTGAACCAGCGCCAGGCTTCGTGCAGCGCGCGCCGGCTGCCAGTCGAGCCACGCCGTCGCCGACGCCGGCAGCACCGCGCCGGCCAGCGCGAGCAGCGCCAGCCCGAGCGCCAGCGCCGCCCAGTGCCGGGGAGTCACCGCTGCGGCAGGCGCAGGCGGCGATCCGGCGCTCAGTCGAAGACCGAACGCCACAGCGCGAGCACCGCGTCGCGCTGCGGCGCCAGCATGCCCGGCTCGACCTGCGTCGGCCGCTCGTCCAGGCGCGCGCGGTGCTGGGCGCGGCGCAATTCGCGGTAGGCATCGCCGGCGGCGCTGCCGACGCCGGCGGGCAGCAGCCCGGCCGCCTCGGCGCGGCGCAGCAGCGCGATGTTGCCGACGTTGGCGACCAGTTCGGCATGCTGCCGCGCTGTGCGCCAGCACCAGGAACTGGACCGCGAACTCGACATCCATCATGCCGCCGGCGCTGTGCTTGACGTCGAACAGGCCGCCGGCGACCGGATGCGCGGCGCGCACCTTCTCGCGCATCGCCTGCACCTCGGCGCGCAGCGCGTCGATGTCGCGCGGCGCGGTCAGCACCGCCTCGCGCACCGCGTCGAAACGCGGGCCGAGTTCGGCCAGGCCGGCGCAGAAGCGCGCGCGCGTGATCGCCTGGTGCTCCCAGGTCCAGGCGGTGTTGCTGCCGCGCCCGGTCTGGTAGTTGCCGAACGACTTCGAGCGAGGTGACCAGCAGGCCCGAATTGCCGTTCGGCCGCAGCGCGGTGTCGATGTCGAACAGCTCGCCGGCGGCGGTGCGCAGCGTCAGCCAGCCGATCAGCTTGCGCACGAAGGCGGCATAGACCTCGCAGGCACGAGGTCGGCATCTTCGCCGTCGCGCGCCGGATCGGTGTCGTACAGGAACACGACGTCGAGGTCGCCGCCGTAGCCGAGCTCCTTGCCGCCGAGCTTGCCGTAGGCGATGACCGCGAAGCGCGGCTCGGCGCGGTGCGCATGCTTCAGGTGCTGCCAGCCCAGTGCAGCGCGCACTGCAGCGTCGCGTCGGCCAGCGCGGACAGGTCGTCGGCCACCTCCTCGACGCTGATGTGATCCTCGACGTCGCGCACCAGGATGCGGAACATCTCGGCATGGTGGGCGCGGCGCAGCGTGTCGAGCAGCGACTCCTCGTCGGCCTCGCCGGAGCGCTGCCAGGCGGCATGGCGCTGCTGCAGGTCGGCGATGAAGCCGGCCGGGTCGAAGCGCGAGTGCAGCAGTCGCTCGTCGGCGAGTTCGTCGATCACGCCCGGATGGCGCATCAGGTAGCGCATCGGCCAGCGCGCCAGGCCGAGCAGCCGCAGCAGCCGGTTCTGCACCTCCGGGCCGCTCGACCAGCAGCGCCAGGTAGCTTTCGCGCCGCAGCAGCGGCTCGACCCAGTCGACGAAACGCAGCGCCGGCCTCGGGCGTGCAGCGCTGCTCGGCGATGGCGAGCGCGGCGCGGCTTGATCAGCCGCGCCAGGCGCAGCTTGCTGTCGTCGCGCAGGGCCTTGAGCTCGCGGCTGCTCGATCCAGCGCCCGGACGCGCTGCGCGATCTCGGGCGGCAGCCGCTCGAGAAATTCCTCGCTGTCGACCGGCAGCGGCGCCGGTCCGCAGGTCCGGCAGCCGGCCTTGCGCGAGCCGCCATCGGGCGACTTGCCTTCGTGCAGCAGCGCGTCGAACTCGGTCACCACGAACTCGCGCGCCTGTCCGAGTCGATCGAGCAGTTCGCAGGCATCGGGCCGGCACACCGCGCCGAGGCTGGCGGCGATCCAGCGCAGGTCGGCGTCGGCGGTCGGCAGCAGGTGCGTCTGCTGGTCGTCGAGGTACTGGATGCGGTGCTCGATGCGGCGCAGCAGCACGTAGGCCTCGGCCAGCCGCTGCGCGGTCTCGCGGCTCATCAGCCCGCCGGCAGCCAGCCGGTCGAGCGCCTTCAGCGTCGATCGGGTGCGGATCTCGGGGTACTGGCCGCCGCGCACGACGAGCAGCAGCTGGACGATGAATTCGATCTCGCGGATGCCGCCGCGCGACAGCTTGACGTCGTTGGCGCGCTCGGGCCGGCCGGCGGCGCGCCGCTGCGCCTCGTCGCGCACCTTGCGGTGCAGCTGGCGCAGGCCCTCGAAGACGCCGTAGTCGAGGTAGCGGCGGTAGACGAAGGCGGTGATGATCGAGCGCAGCTGCAGCGCACGCCGGTTGTCCACGCTCTCGCGCGGCGCGACGACCCGGCTCTTCAGCCACGCGAAGCGCTCCCACTCGCGGCCCTGCGCCTGCAGGTAGTCCTCGAGCATCGCCAGGCTGACCACCGGCGGGCCCGAATTGCCGTTCGGCCGCAGTGCCAGATCGACCCGGAAGACGAAGCCGTCGTCGGTGGTGTCGCCGATCAGCGCATACAGGTGGTGCGCCAGGCGCGAGAAATACTCGTGCGCCGACAGCGGCTGGGCGCCGTCGCGTCTGGCCCATGCTCCTCGTAGACGTAGATCAGGTCGATGTCGGACGAGACGTTGAGCTCGCGCGCGCCGAGCTTGCCCATGCCGACGACCCAGAACTCGATCACCTCGCCCGCCTCGTTGAGCGGCGGGCCGTGCAGCGCATCGAGCTCGACGCGCGCGCAGGCCAGCGCCAGGTCGAGCGTCGCCTCGGCCAGCTCGGTCATCGCCAGCGTGATGTCGGTCATCTCGGCGCCGTGTTCGACGTCGAGCACCGCCAGCCGCTCGAGGACCAGCTGGCGCGTCACGCGCAGCGCGGCGCCGAGCGGTGCGGCCGCCGCGTGCTGCAGCGTCCGCGACCAGCTCGCAGATCGCGTCGCGCCGCGGCAGCCCGGACGCGAGCAGGCCGAGCTCGTCCGGATAGCGGCGCCGGATGCGCTGCACGAATCGGCTGTGATCGGCGCGTGCGCGCGGCGCTCCGGTGCCGGCGGGGGCGCACGGCGACGCTGCGCCGGGAAGGTTCGTTGCTGGAGGCATTCGACGGTGTCGGACCGTTTGCGCTGTGCTAGATTGGCCCGGCGAACGGTGCCGCAGCGCAGATGAGGCGGGCACGGGCCCGGTGCCTCGCCGGCCGCGCACTCCTGCTGTGATTCATGTCGTCGCTCCTCCCCTCGTCATCTGCTGCGCCGTTGCCTCCGCCGGATCGACGTGATCCGCGCGCGGCTTCGCAGCGGCCATGGCGGCAGGTGCTGGTCTGGTCCGTGCGGCTTGCCCTCGGCACGCTGGTCGTGCTGTGGAGCGCGCTGCTGTTGTTGTGGCTCATCCTGCACTGGGGAATTCTGCCGCACATCGACCGATGGCGCCCCGAGATCGAAAAGCAGGCCAGCGCGCTGGTCGGCAACCCGGTGCGGATCGGCGCGATCACGGTGCGCTCGGGCGGCTGGGTGCCGTCGGTCGAGATGCGCGATGTGGTGCTGCTCGACGCCAGCGAGCGCCCGGCGCTGGTGCTGCCGCGGGTGGTGGCCGCGCTGGCTCCGCAGTCGCTGCTCGCCTGGGACATGCGGCTGCGCCAGCTCTACATCGAGGGCGCGCAGCTCGAGCTGCGGCGCGATCGCGCAGGGCCGCATCCTGGTGGCGGGATTTGCGATCGACGCTGACGACCAGCCCGACAGCGCGGCGCTGCGCTGGCTGCTCCGGCAGCCCGAGGTGGTGGTGCGCGGCGGCTCGCTGCGCTGGACCGACGAGCTGCGCCAGCGCACCGCCGCTCGAGCTCGCCGATGTGCAGCTGGTGCTGCGCAGCCGGCTGCGCCGCCACGCGATCCGGCTGCGATGCCACGCCGCCGGCCGACTGGGGCGACCGCTTCAGCCTGCGCGGCCGCTTCAGCCAGCCGCTGATCGACGGCGCCGACTGGCGGCGCTGGAGCGGAACCGCGTACGCCGACCTGCCGCGCGCCGATGTGCGCCGGCTGCAGCAGCACCTGACGCTGCCGTTTCGCATCAGCGAGGGCGACGGCGCGCTGCGCGCCTGGCTCGATCTGCGCGACGGCGTGGCGACCGGGCGCCACGGTCGACCTGGCGCTGCGCGCGGTGACGCTGCAGTTCGACCGCGACCCGGCAGCCGCTTGCGCTGGCGCAGTCGAAGGGCGGCTGGTCGCCCAGCGCCAGGGCGGGCGCACCAGCGTCGAAGCGCGGCGGCTCGGCTTCGCGACCGCCGACGGATTGCGCTGGCCGGGTGGCGACATCCGGATCGGCTGGCGCGAAGACCCAGCCGGAGCCGTCCTCGGCGGCGAATTCGGCGCCCAGGCGCTCGATCTGCAGATCGTGGCCGCGCATCGCGAACGCGCTGCCGCTGACCGAGCGGTTGCGCGACGGACTGGCGCGCAGCGCGCCGCGTGGACTGGTGCGTGACCTGGAATTTGCCTTCGACGGATCGCCCGATGCCCCGACCGGCTATCGGATCGCCGGCCAGGTGCGAGTCGCTCGCGCTGGCCGCTGGCGCTTCGGCACGGGTCGATGCGATCGAACGTCCGGGCGTGCGCAACGCGGACGCGGTGTTCCGCGCCACCGAACGCGGTGGCGCATGCCCAGCTGCAGATCAACGCCGGCGAGATCGAGCTTTCCAGGCATCTTCGAACAGCCGCAGGTGCCGTTCGACCGCCTCGCCGCCGAGGTCGACTGGCGCATCGAGCCAGCGGCGGGCAAGGCACCGCCAGGATTGCGGTCAACCTGCCACGCCTCGATTTCGCCAATGCCGACGCGGCCGGCACGCTGAGCGCGCGCTGGTCGAGCGCTGGCGGCCCCATCGCACACCATCCGGGCGTGCTCGAACTCGACGGCCGGCTGACGCGTGGCGCCGCCGCGCGCACCGCGCGCTACCTGCCGCTCGCCATACACGCCGAGGTGCGCGACTATGTCGGGCAGGCGGTGCAGGACGGCGCGCTGGTCGGCACCCGCTTCCGGGTCAAGGGTGACCTGAACCACTTCCCGTACGCCGATGGCAGCGCGCCGTCGCGCGACGCCGAATTCCGCATCGCCACGCGCGTCGACGGGCTGCGCCTGGCCTACCTGCCGGGCACGCCGCTGCGCGGCACCGGGCCGGCGAGCGAATCGGGCTGGCCGGCGATGACGCAGCTGAATGCCGAACTGGTCTTCGATCGCGCATCGATGCGCATCCGCAACGGCGAGGCACGCATCGGCGAGTTGCGGCTCGATCGCTGCAGGCCGACATCGCCGACCTCGAACACGCCCGGCTGCTGGTGCAGGGCCAGGCGCGCGGGCCCGGCAGCGCCATGCTGCGCTTCGTCGAGGCAACGCCGGTCGGCGAGTGGACCGGGCGGGCGCTGCAACGCGCCACCATCGGCGGCGAGGTCGAGCTGCGGCTCGGCGCTCGACATGCCGCTCGAGGCGATCGACGCCACGACGGTCGACGGCAGCGTGCTGCTCGCCGGCAACGACGTGCGGATCACGCCCGGAGACGCCGCCGCTGGCGAATGCGCGCGGCCGGGTCGATTTCAGCGACAACGGCTTTCGCATCATCGACGCAACGGCCCGGCTGCTCGGTGGCGACGTCGGCTTCGAAGGCGGCACCCAGCCCGACGGCTGGCTGCGCTTCACCGGCACCGGCAGCATCGGCGCCGATGGCCTGCGGCGGGCCGCCGGCAACGGCGCCGCCCAGCGGATTGCCGGCGCGACCAGCGGCCAGACGAGCTACCGGGCGAGCCTGGGCTTCGCACCCGGCGGTCATCCGGAATTCAGCCTCACGAGCAACCTTGCCGGGCTGGCGATCGACCTGCCCGCGCCGCTGCGCAAGGCGGCCGACGCGACCCTGCCGTTGCGCATCGAGAGCGCGGCTGGTCGCCTCCGGCAGCGCAGCGCCGGTGCGCGATCAGCTGCGGCGTCGACCTCGGCTCGCTGGTGCAGGCGCGCTAGCTGCGCGAATACCCGGCGGCCAGCACCGCTGCCACGATCGGCACGCCGCGCGTGCTGCGCGGCGGGATCGGCGTCAATGCACCGGCGCCGACGCCGTCCAGCGGGGTGGCGGCGCTGCTCGAGCTCGGGCAGGTCGATGCCGATGCCTGGCGCCGCCTGTTCGATCCGGTTGGCGACACCGCCGGCGGCACCCCCGCCGCCCCGGCAGCCGACGGCTATGCGCCGCGCAGCATCGGACTGCGCGCGCAGCAGCTGACCATCGGCGATCGCCAGCTCGATCGGCTGGTGGCGGGGATCAGCGAGGCCGACGGCAGCTGGCGCGCGACGCTCGATGCGGTGCAGCTCGCCGGCTATGCCGAATACCGGCCGGCACGGCCGGGCCCGACGGCGACCGCCGCCGGTCGCGTCTACGCCCGGCTGAGCCGGCTGTCGCTGCCGAAGCAGGAAGCCGAGCGCGTCGAGAGCCTGCTCGAGCAGCAGCCGGCCAGCGTGCCGTCGCTGGACGTCGTCGTCGACGATCTCGAGCTGCGCGGCAAGCGCCTCGGCCGGGTCGAGATCGAAGCCGTCAACCGCGGGGGCGAGGGCAGCAGCCGGCGCGCCTGGCAGCTGACGCGGCTGAACCTGATCACGCCGGAGGCACGGCTGACCGCCAGCGGCAGCTGGGGCGATGCCGGCCGGCCCGGCGCACCGCGCCGTTCGGCCATCGACTTCGCGCTCGAGCTGGCCGACAGCGGCGATTACCTCGAGCGCCTGGGCACCGGGCGCACCATCCGCGGCGGCAAGGGACGGCTGGTCGGACGCATCGACTGGCAAGGCTCGCCGTTCGAACTCGACTACGACAGCCTGGGCGGGCGCTTCAAGGTGGCGATCGAGGCCGGCCAGTTCCTGAAGGTCGAACCCGGCGTGGCGCGACTGCTCGGTGTGCTGAGCCTGCAGACGCTGCCGCGCCGGCTGACGCTCGACTTTCGCGATCTGTTCCAGCGCGGTTTCGCCTTCGACAGCATCACCGGCGACGTGGCGATCCGCCAGGGCGTGGCGCGCACCAACAACCTGCTGATGCGCGGCGCCCAGGCGGCGGTGCTGATGGAAGGCGAGGCCGACATCGAGCGCGAGACGCAGGACATCCGCGTCGTCGTCGTGCCGGAAATCAATGCCGGGACCGCCTCGCTCGCCTATGCCGCGATCAACCCGGCCATCGGTCTCGGCACCTTCCTGGCGCAGCTCGTGCTGCGCAAGCCGCTGATCCAGGCCGGCACGCGTGAGTTCCAGGTCAGCGGAACCTGGGACGAACCGGTGATCGAACGGCTGGAGCGCCGCTTCGACGAACCGCTGCCGAATCTCGACCCCGCTCCGCTGGCCGCCGATGCGCCGCCGCCAGCGGCGGGATCGGAGGCCCCGATCGTGCGCCCGGTGCGCTGAACGAAACGCCGCCAGTGCCCATGGCGCTACCATCGAAGCGAACCGAGATACCGCCATGAAGATCGCCGCGCTCCAGATGGTCTCGACTCCCCGCGTCGCCGACAACGTCGACACCGCGCGTCGGCTGATGAGGCAGGCCGCGTCCGACGGTGCGCGGCTGGTCGTGCTGCCGGAATACTTCTGCCTGATGGGACACGGCGACCGCGACAAGCTGACGATCGCCGAGGCCGCCGAGCGGTGGCCCGATCCAGCACGCCCTCGCCGATGCAGCGCGCGATCTCGGGCTGTGGGTGGTCGGCGGCACGCTGCCGATCCGCTGCGAACCGCAGCCGGGCAGTGACCGCGCGCGTCACCAACAGCAGCCTGGTCTACGCGCCCGACGGGCGCTGCGCGGCACGCTACGACAAGATCCACCTGTTCCGCTACAGCAACGGGCAGGAGAACTACGACGAGGCGCGCGTGCTCGCCGCCGGCGGCGATCCGGTGGCACTGACGATCGATGGCGCTGGCGTCGCGGCCGCTGCGCCTGGGCCTGACGATCTGCTACGACCTGCGTTTTCCGGAGCTGTACCGGGCCCTCAGCTTCATGCCCGGCGCACCGCCGTGCGACCTGTTCAGCGTGCCGTCGGCCTTCACCTACACCACCGGTCGGGTGCACTGGGAGCTGCTGCTGCGCGCCCGGGCGATCGAGAACCAGGCCTATGTGGTGGCGCCGGCACAGGGCGGCCTGCACGAGAACGGCCGCCGCACCTGGGGCCACAGCCTGATCGTCGATCCCTGGGGCGAGGTGCTGGCGCTGAAGCCCGAAGGCGAGGGGGTGGTCAGTGCGGAACTCGACCTGGCGCGCCTGCACGCGGTGCGCGAGCAGCTGCCGGCCCTGACGCACGCCCGCCTTCTTCGTCACAATCCGGCGCCTTGACGCGGCGCTTGCGTGGCGCGTCCGCCGGGCGCCGCAGGTGCGCGGTCGAGCGCTCATCCGTATTCCGAGGAGATCGAATGAACCTGGTGCAGCGAGTCAAGGCGATCCTGTTGCAGCCGCGCGAGACCTGGCCGAAGATCGAACGCGAAGCCGACACGCCGCAGCGCCTGTACACCGACTACCTGATGGTGATCGCGGCCATTCCCGGCGCTGGCCGGTTTCATCGGCCTGTCGCTGGTCGGGATCGACACGCCCGGCGGCCGCCTGCGCGTCCCGGTCTCGGCCGGGCTGGCCAACCTGGTGATCGGCTACCTGCTGAGCCTGGTTGCGGTCTGGCTGCTGGCACTCGTCGTCGATGCGCTGGCGCCGACCTTCAAGGGCAGTCGCGACCCGCTCAATGCACTCAAGCTGGTCGTCTTCGGTTCGACTGCGTCGATGGTCGGCGGCTTCTTCAACCTGATTCCTGCGCTGGCATTGCTCGGGGTGCTGGCCGCGTTCTACTCGATCTGGCTGATCTACCTCGGTCTGCCGGTGATGATGAAATGCCCGCCGGACAAGGCGCTCGGCTACACCGCGCTGATCGTGCTGTGCAGCATCCTGATCAGCATCGTCATCAGCGGACTGGCGGCGCTGGCACTGCCGGCACGCGCCCCGGCGCCGATCGGCGCGCTCGCGCCGGCGCTGGTCGTGACGGCTGCGCTATCCTCGGCCGCATGACGCTGACCGAGCTGCGCTACATCGTCGCCGTGGCGCGGGAGCGCCATTTCGGGCGCGCCGCCGAGGCCTGTTTCGTCTCGCAGCCGACCCTGAGCGTGGCGATCAAGAAGCTCGAGGAGGAGCTCGACGTCAAGCTGTTCGAACGCGGCGCGAGCGAGGTCAGCGTGACCCCGCTCGGCGAGGAGATCGTGCGCCAGGCGCAGCAGGTGATCGAGCAGGCGGCGGCGATCAAGGAGATCGCCAAGCGCGGCAAGGATCCGGTCGCCGGGCCGCTGCGGGTCGGCGTGATCTACACCATCGGTCCCTATCTGCTGCCCGATCTGGTGCGCGAAGCGATCGCCACGGTGCCGCAGATGCCGCTCGTGCTGCAGGAAAACTTCACCGCGCGCCTGCTCGACATGCTGCGCACCGGCGAGCTCGATTGCGCGATCCTGGCCGAGCCGTTCCCCGACACCGGCCTGGCGATCGCGCCGCTCTACGACGAGCCGTTCATGGTGGCGGTGCCGACCAGCCACCCGCTCGCGCAGCGCGAGTTCGATCAGTGCCGACGAGCTCAAGCGCGAGACCCTGCTGCTGCTCGGCACCGGCCACTGCTTCCGCGACCACGTGCTCGAGGTCTGTCCGGAGTACGCGCGCTTCTCGAGCAATGCCGAAGGCATCCGCAAGAGCTTCGAGGGCTCGTCGCTCGAGACCATCAAGTACATGGTCGCGGCCGGCATGGGCGTGACGGTGGTGCCGGTACTCGGCGTGCCGCAGGAGGCCGCAGCCCCATGTGCACTACATCCCGTTCAGCGACGCGGTGCCGACGCGCCGGGTGGTGCTCGCCTGGCGCCGCACCTTCACCCGCTACGAGGCGATCGCCGCGCTGCGCAACGCGATCTATGCCTGCCCGCTCGAGGGCGTGATGCGGCTGTCCTGACCTTCGCAAACTTGCAATCGCACACCAGGAGAGACCATGGCGAAGAAGAACAAGGGCGACGGATCGATGGCCAGCAGTGGCGCGGCCCGCATCAACATCGGCATCAGCGACGAGAACCGGCAGACGATCGCCGCCGGCCTGTCGCAGCTGCTGGCCGATACCTTCACGCTGTACCTGACCACCCACAACTTCCACTGGAACGTGACCGGGCCGATGTTCAACAGCCTGCACACGATGTTCATGGAGCAATACACCGAGCTGTGGAATGCGGTCGATCCGATCGCCGAGCGGATCCGCTCGCTCGGCGTCGCGGCGCCGGGGTCGTACGCCCAGTTCGGCCGGACCACCACCCTCAAGGATGCACCGGCCGACACCGCCCAAGGCGATGGAGATGGTGCGCGCGCTGGTCGAAGGCCACGAGGCGGTGGCGCGCACCGCGCGCGGCATCTTCGCGGCCGCCGACGAGGCCAGCGACGAGCCGACCGCCGACCTGCTGACGCAGCGCATCGCGGTGCACGAGCAGACGGCGTGGATGCTGCGCTCGCTGCTGGAGGAATGACGCCGCGGACGGCGCGCGCCGCGAACGCCGCCGGATGACGCACCCACCCGGCGCCGCACGCGCGGCGCCAATCGGTCCGAGCCCGCCATGCGCATCGCCATCCTGACCTTCGACGGCTGCAACGAGATCGAGGCCTTCGTGCCGCTCGGCCTGCTCAACGGCCTGGCGTCGCGCGGCTGGAAGGCCGAGCTGGCCTGCCCGACCAGCCACGTCACCTCGATGAACGGCGTCACCCTGCAGGCGCAGCAGCCGCTCGAATTCGCCAACCAGGCCGATGCGGTGATCCTCGTGCGGCGGCCTGTACGCGCGCGCGATCGCCGAGACGAGCGCGATCGTCGACCGGCTGCAGCTCGATCCGCTGCGCCAGCTGATCGGCGCCCAGGGCTCGGGCACGCTGCTGCTGGCGCGGCTCGGCCTGCTCGGCGATGCGCCGGCCTGCACCGACGCGGCCACCCGGCCCTGGGTGGTGCAGGCCGGCGTGCGCGTGCTCGACGCACCGTTTCATGCCCGCGGGCCGGTGGCCACCGCCGGCGGCAGCCTGGCTGCGCAGTACCTGGCCGCGTGGATGATGCTGCGCGGTGCCGGCGCCGAGGCCGCAAGCGCCGCGCTGGCACTGGCGGCGCCGACGGGCGAGCGCGACGAGCAGGTCGAAGCAAGCTGCTCGCGGTGGTGGCCGGCACGGCGAGCGACGGTCCGCCGCGCCGCACCGCCAGCGCCCGATAATCGCCGGCTTCGTTGCACCGAGCGGCCGCGCCAGGCGCGGCCGCCGACAGTCCGTCATGTCGTCCGTCACCCCGCCCTCGCCCGACCCGAACCCCGCGCTGCGCAGGCAGGTCAGGCGCCGCCGCACCTTCGCCATCATCTCCCACCCCGACGCCGGCAAGACCACGCTGACCGAGAAGCTGCTGCTGTTCTCCGGCGCGATCCAGATCGCCGGCTCGGTCAAGGCGCGCAAGGCGAGCCGGCATGCGACCTCCGACTGGATGGAGATCGAGAAGCAGCGCGGCATCTCGGTTGCGTCGAGCGTGATGCAGATGGAATACCGCGACTGCGTCATCAACCTGCTCGACACGCCCGGCCACCAGGACTTCTCGGAAGACACCTACCGGGTGCTGACCGCGGTCGACGCGGCGCTGATGGTGATCGACGCGGCCAACGGCGTCGAGCCGCAGACGCGCCGGCTGCTGCAGGTCTGCCGGGCCCGCAACACGCCGATCCTGACCTTCGTCAACAAGATGGACCGCGAGGTCAAGGAGCCGCTCGACCTGATGGACGAGATCGAGCGCGAACTCGGCATGGAGGTGGTGCCGTTCACCTGGCCGGTCGGCATGGGCAAGGCCTTCCACGGCGTGATGGACCTGCGCGAGCAGCAGATGCGCGTCTTCAGCCCGGGCGAGGACCGCGACCACCACAACGACGAGATCCTGGCCGGCCTCGACAACCCGGCCTACGCGCAGCGCTTCGGCATGCAGTACGAGCAGGCCGCAGGGCGAGATCGAGCTGCTGCAGGACGCGGCGCCGCCGTTCGACCGCGAGGCCTTCCTGGCCGGCCGCCAGACGCCGATGTTCTTCGGCTCGGCGGTCAACAACTTCGGCGTCCGCGAGGTGCTCGATGCGCTGGTCGACCTGGCGCCGGCGCCGGGCAGCCGCGTCGCGATCCAGCGCGAGGTGGCGCCGGCCGAATCGAAGTTCAGCGGCGTCGTCTTCAAGATCCAGGCCAACATGGATCCGGCGCACCGCGACCGGATCGCCTTCCTGCGCGTGGCCAGCGGCCACTTCGAGCGCGGCATGCGGCTGAAGGTGGTGCGCTCGGGCAAGGAGCTGCGGCCGAATTCGGTCGTCAGCTTCCTGAGCCAGCGCCGCGAGCTGCTCGACGAGGCCTATGCCGGCGACATCATCGGCATCCCGAACCACGGCGTGCTGCAGCTCGGCGATACGCTGACCGAAGGCGAATCGCTGCAGTTCACCGGGCTGCCGTTCTTCGCGCCGGAGATGTTCCGCAGCGTCGAGGTGGCCGATCCGCTCAAGACCAAGCAGCTGCGCGCCGGCCTGACCCAGCTCGGCGAGGAAGGCGCGATCCAGGTATTCCGGCCGATCGCCGGCACGCTGCTGCTGCTCGGTGCGGTCGGGCAGCTGCAGTTCGAGGTGGTGGCGCACCGGCTCGAGCATGAATACGGCGTCAAGGCGCGCATCCTGCCGAGCCGCTTCCAGGTGGCGCGCTGGGTCAGCTGCGATCCGGCCGACGGCGGCGAGCGCGAGCTCAAGCGCTTCATCGACGGCAATTCGCACCGCGTCGCCTACGACGCGGTCGACGCGCCGACGGTGCTGGTCGAGTACGCCCCCGAACTGCGCGCGATCGAGGCCAACTGGCCGAAGATCAGGTTCCACGCGCTGCGCGAACACGCCGGCCTGGTGTTCCAGAACCGGCTCGACAGCTGACGCTGATGGGCAAGCCGGCCGATCCGCAGAAGTTCGCGGTCGCGACCGGCCCGAGCGCGATCGACGGCACCGGCGCCTATGCCGGCGAGCCGATCCCGGCGCGGCGCAAGATCGGCGAGATCCGCGGCGAATCGATCAGCGTGCGCACGCGCGCGGGCGCGGGCCAAGGACGCAGCAGCGGATCATGATCGTCGAGGTCAGCGACAAGCGCGCGATCGACGCCTCGCAGTCGAGCGATCCGCTGCGCTTCACCAACCATTCGTGCCAGCCGAATGCGGTGCTGCGCATCCGCCAGGGACGGGTCGAGTTCTACGCCATGCGCGACCTGGCTGCCCGGCGAGGAGATCACCGTCGACTACGGCGAGACGCACCACGAGGGCAAGCTGCCGTGCCGCTGCGGCGCGCCCAACTGCGTTGGCCGCATCTGATCCTCGGAACCGTGGGCGGCCGCGTCGCCTAACCGGATCGGGGCTGGGCCGCAATGCGCTGACGCACGCGAAGGACGATCGGCGCGTTGCGCGCTAGGGGCTGACACGAGCGCCTGCTGGTCGCATCGTGTCGACTCCGATCGGCACAGCGGGACCCATCATGGCAAGCCACGATCGATTGCGCAGTTGCCGCCTGGCCGGCGTGATGCTGGGCGCCTTGTGGCTCGGATCGTGCGGAGGCGGCGGTGCCGAACCGCCCGCCCTGGCCGGCCCGGAAGCGCGTTCGAACGCGGCCCACCTGCCACCGGATTTCGCCGATCCAGCCGCGCCGGTCGGCGGCGTCGTCGTGTCGATCGCCGCCTGGCCGGTCGCGGCGCGCCACGCCAGCCTGACGCCGGACGGCCACGTCCTGAGCCACGGCCCGGACCCGGCCGCGCCCGCTGCTTCGATCCTCGACGTGTGGGATCCGACCGGCGATCGGCACCTCGCCCTCGAGCCGGCGATCCGCAGCGACCTGGCGTGCGCTTCGCACGTCATGCTCGGCGACGGCCGCTCGATCGCCCTGCTCGGGGTCGGCCGGGCGGACGACGCACTGGCCGCGGCGCGCACCCGCTACGACGCATTGCACCTCATCCAACCGGCCGAGCGCAGGACCGCCGTTGCCGGCCGCAGCCAGCGCGAACGCCGCTGCGCCAGCGCGATCGCGTTGCCCGATGGCAGCATCTACATCCAGGGCGGCGGCCAGGGCCCGGGCCCCGATGGCGAGCCCGCCGATCGCCCCGAGGTGCGCTCCTTCGACGGCCGTTTCCAGCTGCTGCCCGACGCCGACACCGGTTGGCTCGACGGCCACCTGCCGCGCAACTTCGTCGCCCCCGGCGGGGGTGTCTTCGGGATCGACCGGACGGGTGCGATGTACCACGTCGACCCGACCGGCGGCGGAACGGTGACGCCGAAAGGCCGTCTCGGAACCCACGGCACGCGACACGCGGCAGCGATGTTCGCTCCGGGCCGGATTCTTCTCGACGGCGCCGCCTCGGGCACTGCGCTCGTGATCGACATCGACCGCGAGGAACCGGCGGTCGAATCCATCGACGCGCCGGCCCGGCGGCGGGACCGGTCGATGGCCACGATCCTGGCCGATGGCCAGGTGCTGGCCTCGGGGGGCAGCGACGGGACGGATGCGGTCGCCGACGAGCTCGCGCTCTGGCACCCATCGAGCCGACGCTGGAACGTCGGTGCGCGGCCGGCCGGATCGCCTGGGCAGCCCGGCCAGGCCTTGCTGCTTCCGGATGCAACGGTTCTGATGATCGACGGCAGCGAGTCGCAGGCACCGGCGGCACCGGTTGGTGCCGCGATCTACCACCCGCCCTACCTGTTCACGCCGGAAGGCCGGGTGGCCGATCGCCCGGCGCTGACCAGCGCGCCACCGACCGTCGAGCCGGGTCGCAGTGCATCGGTGAGCGTCTCCACCCGGCGCCCGATCAGCCGCATCACGCTGGTTCGCGCCGGAGCGGTCTCGCTCGGCTTCGATGCCGGCCAGCGCTTCGTGGACCTGCCGTTCAGCCGCCACGGTGACGCGCTGCAGGTGCAGTTGCCAGACCGGTCGTCCGACGTGCCGCCCGGGACCTGGATGATGTTCGCGATCGACGAACTCGGCGTGCCGTCGAAAGCCCGGCTGATCCGGGTCGACGCGTCGGAAGGTGCGCGCGCGGCCGACACCGCCCTGCGCCCGGTGCTCGCGCCGCCCGGCAACCAGGAAAGCAGGGCCGGCGCCGCTGTCCGATGGCAGGCCGGTGCGACCGACCCGAACCGCGACCGCCTGCTCTTCTCGGCCAGCGGACTGCCAGCCGGACTGTCGATCGATCCGGACAGCGGCGTGATCTCGGGCGCCGCATCGGTGGCGGGCATGCACACCGTCGTGCTGGCGGTGAGCGACGGTGTCCACAGCACCACCTCGATCTTCAGCTGGCGTGTGACCGGCACCAGCGCCAGCACCAGCGATCCGCCCGCAGCGCGCGCCAGCGCCCCCGCCGCAGCGGCCCGGCTGGCATCGGGAGCGGCCGCTGTCGCAGACAAGCGCGCGCTGAGCTCGCACCAGGCATGCGCAGCGCCGGCCAATGCGGTCGTGGCCGAAAACTGCCTGCCCGGCAATCCGGCCAGCGAATGGGACATCAGCGGCGCCGGCAGTTCGACCATCCAGGGCTTTGCCACCGACATCAGCGTCAACCGGGGTACGCGGATCAGCTTCAAGGTCAGCACGCCGGCGTCGAGCTACCGCTACGACATCTACCGGATGGGCTACTACGGCGGCCTCGGGGCACGCCAGGTTGCGACCGTGCTGCCCAGCGTGCCGCTGCCGCAGAGCCAGCCGAGCTGCATCAACCAGGCGGCGACCGGCCTGATCGACTGCGGCAACTGGGCGGTCTCGGGCTACTGGGACGTACCCGCAGGCGCCACCTCGGGCATCTATTTCGCGAGGCTCGTCCGCACCGACGGATCGAGTGCCGCCAGCCACATCGTCTTCATCGTGCGCGACGACGCCAGCCGTTCCGACCTGCTGTTCCAGACCGCCGACACGACCTGGCAGGCCTACAACAACTACGGCGGCAACAGCCTGTATGTCGGCTCACCGGCCGGCCGGGCCTACAAGGTCAGCTACAACCGGCCGTTCAATACGCGGGCGGTCGACGGCGGCCAGGACTGGGTCTTCAACGCCGAGTACCCGATGGTGCGCTGGCTCGAAGCCAACGGTTACGACGTGAGCTACATCAGCGGCATCGACACCGATCGGTCCGGCAGCCTGCTGCTCAATCACCGGGTGTTCCTGTCGGTCGGGCACGACGAGTACTGGTCGGGCGCGCAACGGACGAATGTCGAAGCCGCCCGCGGCGCCGGCGTGCACCTGGCATTCTTCAGCGGCAACGAGGTGTTCTGGAAGACACGCTGGGAGAACAGCATCGCCGGACCGGCGACCGCCTACCGGACGCTGGTGACCTACAAGGAGACGCTCGCCAACGCCAAGATCGATCCGAGTCCGGTCTGGACCGGAACCTGGCGCGACCCGCGCTTCAGCCCGCCGGCCGACGGCGCGCGTCCGGAGAACGGCCTGACCGGCACCTGGTTCCGGGTCAACGCCGGCACCCTGGGCATCACGGTGACCGCCGCCGACGGCAAGATGCGCCTGTGGCGCAACACCAGCATGGCCACGCTGGCCGCCGGCGCCAGCGCCAGCCTGCCGCACGGCACGCTCGGCTACGAATGGGACAGCGACGAGGACAACGGCTTCCGGCCGCCCGGGCTGATCCGCCTGTCGACGACGGCGGCACCGAATGTCCAGATCCTGCTCGATCATGGTTCGAGCTACGGCAGCGGATCGGCCACTCACTCGCTCACCCTGTACCGCCACGCCAGCGGCGCGCGGATCTTCGGCGCGGGCACCCTCCAATGGTCGTGGGGACTCGACGCCATGCACGACCGCAGCGGCACGCCGAGCGACGTGCGCATGCGGCAGGCCACGGTCAACCTGCTGGCGGACATGGACGCGCAGCCCGCCACGCTGCAGGCCGGGCTGGTCCCGGCGGCGGCATCGACCGACGGCACACCGCCGACGTCGGCGGTCACCTCGCCCGCGGCCGGATCCGTCGTGGCATCCGGCAGCGCAGTCACCGTCAGCGGCAGCGCGGCCGATGCCGGCGGCGGCGTCGTCGGTGGCGTCGAGGTCTCGGTCGACGGCGGCGTCAGCTGGCATCCGGCCAGCGGCCGCGGCAGCTGGACCTACAGCTGGACCCCGTCCGGCTCGGGACCGGCCACCATCCGCACCCGCGCCGCCGACGACAGCGGCAACCTCGAGACGCCGGGCAGCGGCGTGACGGTCAACATCGGCACCGCGCCGCCGCAGACCTGCCCGTGCACCATCTGGCCGGCCTCGGCGGAACCTGCCCAGCTGACCGACAACGACCCGGCGGCGGTCAACCTCGGCACCCGGTTCCGCTCGGATGTCGCCGGTCATGTCACGGCCATCCGTTTCTACAAGGGCCCGGGCAATACCGGGATCCACCGTGGCGCGCTGTGGACCGCAGCCGGTCAGCTGCTCGCCAGCGTGACCTTCGGCAGCGAATCCGCGAGCGGTTGGCAGCAGGCCGACCTGGCCAGCCCGGTCGCGATCACTGCCAACACGGTCTATGTGGTCTCCTACCATGCACCCAACGGTCAGTACTCGGGCGACGACGGCTACTTCGCTTCGGCCGGTTTCGACAACCCGCCGCTGCATGCCCTGCGCGACGGTACCAGCGGGGCCAACGGGCTTTATCTGTACGGCAGCTCGCTGGCCTTCCCGACCCAGACCTACCGCTCGGAAAACTACTGGGTCGACGTCGTTCTCGCCACGTCGACACCCGCCGACACCACGCCGCCGGTCGTGCAGTCGACCGTGCCGGCCGACGGCGCCTCTGCTGTGGCCCGCTCCACCACGGTCAGCGCGACCTTCAGCGAGCCGATGGACGCGGCGTCGATCAAGACCGACAACTTCTCGCTCAGCGCTCCGTCCGGCGCGTCGATCGGCGCGAGCGTCGCCTACAACGGGACCAGCCGGAGCGCGACGCTGACGCCGCATGCGCTGCTGGATGCGGCGACGACCTACCGCGCCTGGATCGGCACCGGCGTGCGCGATCTGGCCGGCAACCCGATGGCGACCGAGCGGAGCTGGTCGTTCACGACCGCGGCCCCCGACACCACCGCGCCGACCGTCAGCGCGATCACGCCCGCCAACGGCGCCAGCGCGGTCGGACGTGGCGTGAATGTCACCGCCACCTTCAGTGAAGCAATGGATCCGGCGACGATCGGCAGCACGACCTTCGAACTGCGCAATCCGGCTGGGGCGCTGGTCAGCGCCGTCATCAGCTACAACGCCACGTCGCGGGTGGCCACGCTGAATCCGAACAGCAACCTGGCGGCGCGGACCAGCTACACCGCCACCGTGCGCGGCGGCGCTGCCGGCCCCGTGGTGCGGGACCTGGCGGGCAATGCGCTGGCGGTCAATCGGGGCTGGTCGTTCACGACACGCTGAATGAACCGGCCGGCGCGCTTCACGCGTAGCTCTCCCAGCTGCGCCGATCCGGGTGGTCGAGGTGCGGCAGCGCATTGAAGCTGACCAGTGCGTGCCGCTTCGGGTTGAAGTGGAATTCGGTCACCGAGCTGTTGCGCATGCGCAGGTTGAGCTCGATCGTCGCTGCCGCCGGCGTCTGCAGCACGCTGCCGACCGCGGTCGAGATCGGCCCGCCGCTCGAGACCAGCAGCACGTCGCCGCTGTAGCGGGTTCGCACCTCATCGAGCGCCGCCTCGATGTCGGCCACGAACCGCGCATGGCTGGGCATGCCGCGCGGCTGCGACCTCGCCCGCCATCCAGCGCAGCAGGGCGCGCCGCAGCAGCCGGAAATGCTCGCGCGCCTGATCCGGCGTGCGGGGTCGCTCGCGCGGCTCGGGATGGATGGTGTCGATCAGCGCCTCGCTGTCGTATTCGTTCAGCCCCGGCAAGACGGTGCGCCGGCACCGGCCGGCCGAGGCCGTCTGCTCGATCGCCGCCAGCGACTGCGTCTGGCGCCGCAGGTTGCCGACCAGCGCCGCCTCGAAGCGCACGCCGCGTTCAGCGAACCAGCAGCCGAGCTGGCGGCACTGGCGCTCGCCGAGTTCGCTCAGGCAGTCGTAGTCGTCGGCGCCGAACGACGCCTGGCCGTGGCGCACCAGGTAGAGGATTCCCATCCGCCGATTGTCGGGTCTGCGGCCGCTGCCAGCTTGGCGGTGGTCGTTCAGCGCTCGGCGATGTAATGCGACACCGTCACCCGCTCGCCCGGCACCACGAAGGAACGCACCCGCGCCTCGAGCTCCTGGTCGGCCAGCGTCGCACGGGCGCGCTGGTGCAGGTAGTCGGCCCACGAGGTGACGATGAAGCGCTCGCAGAAGCGCGCCGGATCGGCCAGGTCGCGATAGACGCGCCACAGCGTCGCACCGTCGCGCCGGCGCGGCGCGCGCAGCTGCGTCACCGCGGTCAGAAAGGCGTCGGCATCCTCGGGGCGGATGCGGTAGCCGAACTCGACCGAGACCGGCCCGGCGCCGGGCTGCGGCTCGTGGGCGACGAAGAGCTCCTCCCAGGCGGTGACCTGCGTCACCTCGGTGGTGCCGCCCATGCGCAACGGAAACGGCCGCGCCAGCGCGATGCCGGCGAGCATCACCGCCGCGGCGATCGTCAGCGCCGCCGGCAGTCCGAAGCAGCGCCGGACAACGCGCCCCACAGGGCCGAACCGATCGCGAACGAGCCGAGCGCGCACAGCGTGTGCATCGCCAGCGCACGCGCGCGCACCCATGGCGGAACGCTGGTCTGGGTCGCGGTGTTGAAGGTGGCCATCACGATCATCCACGCCCCGCCGCCGAGCACCAGCGCCGCATAGACCGCGAGCGGCCACGGCACGTAGGCCGACACCAGCATCGCACCGGCGAAGACCAGCGCAGCCGGCGGCGACGATCGGCTCGAGCCCGAAGCGCGCGCGCACCCGGCCGAGCAGCAGACCCGCCACCACCGCGCCGCCGCCCAGGCAGCCCATCATCAGGCCGTAGCCGGTGGCACCCAGGCCGAGCCGGCGCTGGCCGATGATCGGCAGCAGCGCCCACAGCGCCGAGCCGGCACCCGAATACGCGACGGTGCGCACCAGCTGCGCCAGCACGATCTCGGAATGGCGAGCGAAGCGCAGCCCGCTCAGCATGCCGCCCCACAGCCGCTCCGGCGGCAGCCGCGACGGCGGATGCGGCCGCGGCGGCCAGCGCCGGATCGCGTACCAGCATGCCGAGCGTGGCGAGCGCGGCGAAGGCGAAGTTCCAGGCCCCGCCGAACTGCGCGAACACCAGCCCGGCCAAGCGCCGGACCGATCGCGCGCGCCGCATTCCAGTTGATCGAGATCGCGGTGATCGCGTGCGGCAGGAACTCGCGCGGAATCGTGTCGCCGATGGTCGAATTCCACGCCGGCAGCATCAGCGCGAAGCAGCAGCCGGCGACGAAGATCAGCAGCAGGATCGTCGCCGGGCCGGCCCAGCCGGCCAGCATCAGCGCGCTCAGCACCACGACCGACAGCGCCTGCACGATCAGCGGCCGTGCTGATCAGGCGACGCCGATCGGCGGTATCGGCCAGCACGCCCGCCGGCAGCGAGAGCAGGAACATCGGCAGGAAGACCGCGGTCTGCACCAGTGCAGCCAGGAAGTCCGACCCGGTCAGCTCGACCATCAGCCAGGCCGCGGTCATGGTCTGCATCGCGTTGCCGAGATAGAACATCCCGGCGAACGCCCACAGGCCGCGGAACGCGGGGTAGCTCAACAGCCGCGGCCGGGCCGGCATCGGCTCAGCGCCATGCAAAGTCCGGCTGGTCGAAATCGGCGACCCGCGTGGCGCGGCCGAGCAGGCAGACCTCGCGGAACTGGTACAGCAGCGCGGCGGTCGGCGCGGCGATCCAGCTCGTCGCCGATCGGCATGCGCAGCACCGGATGCGGACCGTGCCGGCTCGGCTCGAGCAGCGGCGCATCGCTGCGCAGCAATTCGGCCACGCCGATGCGGTGGATGCTCGCCACCTCGGTCGGGTTGGCGCACAGGCTGCTCGGCGCGGCCGGCCCAGACGACGACCGGCGTGATCAGGTAGCCGGAGCGGGTGATGTAGTCGTCGAGCCGGCCGAGCACGGCGTCGGCGCCGAGCTCGAGCCCGATCTCCTCGGCGAGTTCGCGCAGCGCCGCCTGCTCGGCGCGTCTCGCCGGGATCGATGCGCCCGCCCGGCAGCGCCCACTGCCCGGCGTGGCGGCGCAGCCCGTCGACCCGGCGCGTCACGAGCAGCGCCGCGTCGTCGCGCCAGTCGCGGCGTCTGCGCGCAGCCCGGCGAGGCCGGCCCCGTGGCCGCATTCGGCCACCGGCAGCGCCACCGCCGCACGGCGCAGCGCAGCGTCCGGAACCCCGACATCGAGCCGCTCGAAGCGATCCAGCCGGTGCTGCAGCAAGGCCCGCAGGCGGCGTCGCAGCGCAGGGGCGATGCCGTCGGGGAATCGGGTTCGGAGGTGGCAGGCGCCGGCATCGGAGGGTCGGGTTTCGGCACCGATTGTGCGCGGACGCGGGCTGTCGCGCGCGCGGCAGACGCAGCGGCGGACTTTGCCCGACACTGCGGGACAGCCGGAATCGGACCGGAACAGGGACGGATCAGATGGACATCGTGAACAAGGTGGTGGTGGTGACCGGCGGCGCTTCGGGCATCGGGCAGGCGCTGTGCGAAGCCTTCGCGCGCGCCGGCGCACGCGGCGTGGTCGTCGCCGATCTCGACGCCGGACGCGGCCGGGCAGGTCGCCGACCAGCTCGTTGCGGCCGACGGCAGCCCGGTCGGCACTCGGCCAGGCGGTCGACGTCGCGGTCGAGGAGCAGATGCAGGCGCTGGTGGACGACCGCGACCGCCCGCTTCGGTCGCGTCGACGTGTTCTGCTCCAACGCCGGCATCATCGCGCGCGAGGACCAGGATGCGAGCGCGCGCGCAGTGGCAGCGCCACTGGGACGTCAACCTGATGGCCCATGTGCACGCCGCCAATGCGGTGCTGCCGCAGATGCTGGCGCGCGGCGAGGGCTACCTGGTGCAGACCGCCTCGGCCGCCGGGCTGCTGAGCCAGGTCAACGCCGCACCCTACTCGGTCACCAAGCATGCCGCGGTCGGCTTCGCCGAGTGGCTGTCGATCGCCCACGGCGACGCCGGCATCCGCGTCAGCTGCCTGTGCCCGCAAGGTGTGCTGACGCCGATGCTGCTCGGCGCGCGAGGGCGACGAGCGCTCGCACAGCTTCCTGAAGGCCGAGGCGGTCACGCCGCGAGGCGGTGGCCGATGCGGTGCTGCGCGGCGATCGAGACCGAAACCTTCCTGATCCTGCCGCATCCCGAGGTGCTCGAGCTTCTGGCAACGCAAGACGGCCGACTACGACCGCTGGCTGCGCGGCATGCGGCGGTTGCGCGCGCGCGTCGTCAGCGCCGGCGAGACCGGCCCGGCGTGACCGCCCCGCTCGACCCGCCTCCGCCCGGTCCCGCCGGCCTGCGCGCGCGCTGGCTGCGCGCCGGCACGCGCATTCGACGGACTCGATCCGACGCTGCGCGGTCTGATCTGGAGTGCCGGCGTCGGGCGTGCTGTTCTGCGTCCTGAATGCGGTGATGCGCGGCCTGGCGCAGCAGATCGATCCGTTCCAGGCCCAGTTCCTGCGCTACCTGGCCGGTCTGGTGGTGATCCTGCCGCTGGTGCTGCGCAGCGGCGGCATCCGCCGCTGGTGGCCGCGCCAGGTCGGCGGCCAGTTCGTGCGCGGCGCGCTGCACACCGCCGGGCTGACGCTGTGGTTCATCGCGCTGCCGCGCATCCCGCTGGCCGACATGACGGCGATCGGCTTCACGACGCCGATCTTCATCATGCTCGGTGCGCTGCTCGTCTTCCGCGAGCCGATGCGCTGGGAGCGCTGGCTGGCATGCGGCTTCGGCTTTGCCGGCGTGCTGATCGTCGTCGGTCCGAAGCTGTCGGGCGGCGGGTGGCGGCTACAACCTGGTGATGCTCGCCTCGGCGCCGCTGTTCGCCGCGTCCTACCTGGCCACCAAGGCGCTGACGCGCTACGAGAGCACCGGCGTGATCCTGCTCTGGCAGGCGATCACCGTCAGCCTGCTCAGCCTGCCGCTGGCGCTGCTGCACTGGCAGACGCCGACGCCCGCTGCAGCTGGCCGGCTTCCTGGTGTGCGGCATGCTCGGCAACAGCGCCCACTACTGCCTGACCCAGTCGTACCGCGCGGCCGACATCTCGGCCACCCAGTCGGTCAAGTTTCTCGAACTGATCTGGGCCACGCTGCTCGGCTGGACCCTGTTCGGCGATGCGCCGAGCGAGGCGACGCTGCTCGGCGGCACGCTGATCAGTGCCGCCACGGTCTGGATCGCGCACCGCGAGCGGCGCGCCGCCGCTGCGCATCACGCCACCGGCGGACTGAGCGGGCGCTGCGCCGCCGCGGCTGCGGCCGCGTCCCGCGCGCGGGCCTTGGCGTGCACATAGGCGCCCTGCGGCACGTACAGCAGGTCGGCGATCTTGCGCATGACGTGGTTCTCGTGCGCGCTCAGCCGGCCGTCGGCGATAGGCGACGCGCCACATCGACTCGATCATCGCCACCTTCTGCTCGACGCTGAAGGCGTCGTTGATGCGCGAGGTGAAGCTGAAGAAATCGGTCGACTCGCGCGGCGGTGCGGTGCGCCAGATCGAGCAGCCGGTCGCTCTCGTCGGCGCGACAGCGAGAAGATGTCGCGCAGCGAGCCGATCACCGCATCGCGCTCGGCCGGATCGAAGCTGGCATCGGTGCGCATCACCTCGACCAGCAGCACGGCAGCGCCGAGCTGCAGTTCATGCTCGCCCTGCTGCGGCGTGCGCGGCGGCTCGGTGATCCGGTCGAACAGGTCCTTCAGGGTCTTGAGCATGGCGGCAAGGCAGGTCGTTGCTGGCGCGAGGATAGCAACCGGTGGGCCGGCTGCCGCGTCGAAACGACATTTCGGCGCCGACGAGCGTTCATTCGACGCCGAGCGAGCCGCCGCGGATTTAGAGTTGCGCATGCGCATTCGTCCCACCTCGCTCGCCGATCCTCGCCCTGACGCTGCTGCTCGGCGCCTGCGCCAGCCGCGGCCCGCAACCCGGAACGGCTGTGCCGGTGCCCGGCACGGCAGCGGCGCAACCGATGTCGCAGCTTGCGCCGGCGGCGGCGGCGCCCGACGCGGCCAACCGCGTCTCGGCCGGGGAGATCGTCGAGCTGACCCAGCGCTCGGCCCGCTCGACCGCCGAATGGCTGGCGCGCGGCGTCGACAGCTGGTTCGGCGACAAGCCGTTCAGCGAAGGCGGCGCCGGTCACCGACGGACGACTCAGCCTCGGCATCTTCAAGCGCCAGGACGAGTCGGTCGATCTGCAGCCTGCGCTTCAATGCCCGCTTCAGGCTGCCCAACCTCGAGGAGAAGACCTATTTCTTCATCGGGCGCGACAACGAACGCGAGGTCGTCACCGACACGCCCGGCGCGCTGTCGCGGCAGGACCAGTTGCTGACCGATCGGTCCTCCGACCGATCCTTCTTCGCCGGCGTCGGCCGCTCGCTCAACGAGCTGGTCGACTTCCGCCTCGGCTTCCGGGGCGGGCTCAAACCGTATGCACAGGCACGCTACCGACGGCCGTGGGAGATCGGCGAGCACGGACTGGCTCGAGTTCCGCGAGACGCTGTTCTGGACCGTCGAGACAAATTCGGCTCGACCACCGCGTTGTCGTACGAGCACAGCCTCGCGCCGCGATCTGGCGCTGCGCTGGCTGAATGCCGCGACGATCACGCAGGAGAACACGCAAGTTCGAATGGTCGAGCAGCCTTGGCGCCTACCGCAGCTTCGGCAACCTGCGGCTGCTGTCGCTCGAACTGCTGGCCAGCGGGCGGCAGGGCACCGCGGTCGACGGTCTCCGACTACGGCATCCAGACCAAGTGGGAGCAGCCGCTGTACCGCACGTCGCTGCTCGGCGAGTTGATCGTCGGTCACTTCTGGCCGCGCCGCGACGGACTGCTGCCGCGCAGCGAGGCATGGGCGATCGGCACCCGGCTCAAGCTGCGTTTCTGATCGACCGCGCCGCGACGCGCGCCGCCGAGTCCGGCACCGGAACCGGCGGCCGCCTCGCTATACTCGGCGCCAGCGCTGATTTGTTCCGGCTTGCGGGCGCTATACAAGTGCAGCTAAAAGAGACGAGGCTTCGAGGCCCGGTTCTTGTGCAACGCGCTGCCGGTCAGCCTCGCCATCGACATGCCCGTCTCCACTGCCCCATCCGTCGCCGCCGAATCCGGCACCTCGTCGCTTGACGCGGTGGTGCCGCAGCAGATGGCGTTCGACGAGCCGCTGCCGCTGCGCAGCGGCGCGCAGCTGACGCGGCTACCAGCTCGACCTACGAGACCTACGGCGAACTGAATGCCGAGCGCAGCAACGCGGTGCTGGTGTGCCACGCGCTGAATGCCAGCCACCACGTGGCCGGCAGCTACGCCGGCCAGGCGCGCAGCGAGGGCTGGTGGGACAACCTGATCGGCCCCGGCAAGCCGCTCGACACGCGGCGCTTCTTCGTGATCGGCGTCAACAACCCGGGCTCGTGCTTCGGTTCGACCGGACCGATGCATCCGAATCCCGACCCGGCCGCCGACGGCCGGCCCTACGGCGCCGACTTCCCGGTCATGACGGTCGAGGACTGGGTCGATGCGCAGGCGCGGCTGCTCGATCGGCTCGGCATCGAGCAGCTCGCGGCGGTGATCGGCGGCAGCCTGGGCGGCATGCAGGCGCTGGGCTGGGCGCTGCGCCATCCGCAGCGGCTGCGCCACTGCATCGCGATCGCCACCGCGCCCAACCTGTCGGCGCAGAACATCGCCTTCAACGAGGTGGCGCGGCGCGCGATCATCACCGACCCCGACTTCCACGGCGGCCACTTCTACGCGCACGGCGTGGTGCCGAGCCGCGGCCTGGCGGTGGCGCGCATGATCGGCCACATCACCTACCTGAGCGACGACGTGATGGACGTCAAGTTCGGCCGCGGGACGCGCAACGCCGGAGCTGCGCTACAGCACGCAGGAGATCGAGTTCGAGGTCGAGAGCTACCTGCGCCACCAGGGCAGCAAGTTCAGCGGCTATTTCGACGCCAACAGCTATCTGCTGATCACGCGCGCGCTCGACTATTTCGATCCGGCGCGCGCCATGGCGGCAACCTGAGCGCGGCCTTCGCGGCCGCGCGCTGCCGCTTCCTGATCGCCAGCTTCACGCACCGACTGGCGCTTCTCGCCGCTGCGTTCGCGCGAGCTGGTCAAGGCGCTGCTCGACAACCGGCTGCAGGTCAGCTACGCCGAGATCGACGCGCCGCACGGCCACGACGCCTTCCTGCTCGACGATGCGCGCTACCACGGCGTGCTGCGCGCCTACTTCGACAACATGGCGCGCGAACGCGACGGGAGCCGGCGATGTCTGAGCGCAAGGACATGGAGCTGATCGCCGAGCTGGTGCCGACCGGCTCGCGCGTGCTCGACCTCGGCTGCGGCGACGGTGCGCTGCTCGCCCACCTGCGCGACCAGCGCCGATGCACCGGCTACGGGGTCGAGATCGCCGACGCCAACGTGCTCGCCTGCGCGCAGCGCGGCGTCGACGTGATCCAGCTCAACCTCGAGGACGGGCTGTCGATGTTCGAGGACCAGAGCTTCGACGTCGTGCTGCAGCTCGACACGATGCAGCACCTGCGCAACACCGAACGCATGCTGCGCGAGACCGCCCGCGTCGGGCGCGATGGGCATCGTCAGCTTTCCGAACTTCGCGCACTGGATGAACCGGCTGCGCGTGCTCGGCGGGCGCATGCCGGTGACGCGCGCGCTGCCGTACGAGTGGTACGACACGCCGAACATCCGCGTCGGCACCTACGCCGACTTCCAGATCCTGGCCAACAAGATCGGGCTGCGCGTGCACGACAGCTTCGGCATCCAGCGCGGACGCATCGTGCGCAGGCTGCCCAACCTGCGTGCCGGCGTGGCGGTCTTCAAGTTCGAGCGATGAGCGACGCCCCGGCCGATCGCTCCGGCAGCTGCGGCAGTTCGCCGATCTGCTCGCCGCCGCCTTCGCAGGCGGCGAGCTCGACAAGCTGGTGCTCGCCAACTACCGCGGCGCGCAGCCCGGTCTGCAGCGCGTGACCGGCCGCATCGTCATGCTCAAGGGCGAGCCGCACCTGTCGCTGCTGTACCGCCACCAGACGCGCGACGTGACCCGCAACCTGGCGCTCGCGACGGCTGCGCCCGAGGTGCTGGCGCTGCTCGACAGCCCGACGCGGACACGGCTTCGGCCATGCCCACCTGCGCACCGGCTGCGACGAGGTCGACCTGCGCATCAGCAAGAAGGGGCTGGCGACATTGACCCGGCAGGCGGTGGTTGCCCGCGAAACGGAGGCGCGACCAGCACCGGCTGGCGCCGCCCACGACCGCGTCAAGCAGCGCCCGCTGTCGCTCGCGGCACCGTACTGGCACGACCTCGGCATCACCGATGCGCAGGGTGCGGCGATCCCGGCGCTGTCGCGCAAGTGGAAGCAGATCAACCGCTTCGTCGAGGTGCTCGACGCGGCGTGGCGCGAATCGCCGCTCGCCCGGCGCGGCGCCGACGCGCCGCCGGTGCGGGTGTTCGACTTCGGTGCCGGCAAGGGCTATCTCAGCTTCGCGGTCGCGGCCTGGCTCGACGCGGTGGTCGGCGTGCCGGCCGATGTGGTGGGCGTCGAACTGCGCGTCCGACCTGGTCGGCCTGTGCAATGCGAGTGTCGCAGCCGCCACCAGGTGCCCGGGCTGCGCTTCGAGCAGGGCGACGTGATGCACCACCCGATCGGGGCGATCGACATCATGATCGCGCTGCACGCCTGCGACACCGCGACCGATCACGCGATCCACAAGGGCATCACCGCCGGCGCGCAGATCATCCTGTGCTCGCCGTGCTGCCACAAGCAGCTGCGCCCGCAGCTGACCAGCCCGGGGCTGCTGCGGCCGATGCTGCAGCACGGCATCCACCTCGGTCAGCAGGCCGAGATGATCACCGACAGCCTGCGCGCGCTGCTGCTCGAGGCGCACGGCTACCGCACCCAGGTGTTCGAGTTCGTCTCGCTCGAGCACACCAGCAAGAACAAGATGATCCTGGCGGTCAGGCGCGCCGGTGCGGCGCCGGCCGACGAAACGCTGGCGCAGATCCGCGCCATCAAGGATTTCTACGGCGTGCGCGAGCACTGCCTGGAGACGCTGCTGCTCGGCGGCAGCGGTGCCAGCCCGCCCAGGTAGGCGCGATCGCGCGCTGCCCGACGCCGACCAGGTCGAACGCGGCCGGGTCGAGGATCCAGTTCTGGATCAGGCCGTCCATCAGCGCATGCAGTCCGATCGCCACCTCGCGCGCCGGCACCGCGCCGCTCAGCTGACGGCGCTCGACCGCCAGCTGCACGCCGGCCACGGCATGCCCGAGAAAGCTGTCGCGGATGCGCAGGTGACGCTCGCGCAGGCTGCTCAGTTCATCGACATATTCGACCTTGCGCATCACGATGTCGAACGCCTGCCGCACCTGCGGATCGCTCACCACCTTGCGCAGCACATCGAGAAAGTTGTCGGCCAGCAAGCCGAGCGGATCGGCGGCCGTCGCATCGACCCCGCGCCGGAACGCCGCTTCGAACGGCAGGCTGACCCGGTTCATCATCGCCTCGAACAGATCGACCTTGTCGTCGAAGTGCCAGTAGATCGCACCCCGGCTCACGCCCGCCGCAGCGGCAATCTGCGCCAGCGAGGTGCGCGAGACGCCGTGCTGCTGAAAGACGGCGGCCGCGGTGTCGAGCAGCAATTCGCGCGTGGCGAGGGCGTCCTGTTTGGTTCTGCGGGGCATCGGGTTCGGGTCGGATCGGGACGGGAATGGGCGGCGCTCGTCGACTGCGCGGCAGCCGCGGCGCGCTGCACTTACATTCATCATTGTATGTATACTGCGCACCCGTGCCTCGGGTTTTCCCGGACATCGTCTGTTTTTCCAGCACCTGCATCCGCTCGGCGTCGCGGTCTGATCCGCCGTCGGTTGCCCACGTGAAAGCCCCAAGATGGTTCCGATGCCAGCCGGCCGCCGCCATGCCGCGGTCATGCAAGCGACCCCCGTCACCCTGAACACGCGGCCACGCCGCGGCGCTGTCCTCGTGCGGGGTGGCGCCGCGCTTGCCGTCGCCTGGCTGCTCGCCGGCTGCGGTGACGATGCGGCCCAGGCGGGCAGCGGCGCTGGTGGCGGCCGGCGGCGCGCGCGCCATGCCGCCGCCGGAGGTCAGCGTCGTCGTCGCCACGCCGACCACGGTCGGCCTGACCGACGAGCTGCCGGGCCGCGTCGAGGCATCGCGCGTGGCACAGGTCCGCGCACGTGCCGCCGGCATCGTCCAGAAGCGCCTGTTCCGCGAAGGCAGCGAGGTCAAGGCCGGGCAGCCGCTGTACCGAATCGACTCGGCGCCGTACCGCGCCACCGTCGACAGCGCGCGCGCCCAGCTGGCGCGCGCCGATGCCAGCGTGGCGCAGACCAGCGCCCAGGTCGAGCGCTACCAGCCGCTGGTCGAAGCCAATGCGATCAGCCGGCAGGACTATCGCCAATGCGGTTGCGGCACAGAAGCAGGCCGAAGCCGAGCGTGCGGTGGCGCGTGCGGCGCTGCGCAGCGCGCAGATCAACCTCGGTCACACCGAGGTCACCGCCCCGATCGCCGGGCGCATCGGCCGCTCGCTGGTCACCGAGGGCGCGCTGGTCGGTCAGGGCGAGGCGACGCCGCTGGCGGTGGTGCAGCAGATCGACCCGGTCTACGTCAACTTCACCCAGAACACCGCCGAGGTGCTGCGGCTGCGCCGCTCGCTCGCCAGTGGCGAGCTGCAGCGCGGTGACGCCGCGACCGAGGTGCGCCTGCTGCTCGACGACGGCACCGAATATCCGCAGCCGGGCAAGCTGCTGTTCACCGACCTGAATGTCGATCCGACGCTCGGGGCAGGTCACGCTGCGTGCCGAGGTGCCGAATCCGCAGCGGCTGCTGCTGCCAGGAATGTACGTGCGGGTGCGGCTGCAGCAGGCCGAGGTGCCGAACGGCATCCTGCTGCCGCAGCAGGCGGTCACGCGCGGCGCCAGCGGCGACACCGTGCTGGTGGTCGGCGCCGACAACAAGCCGCAGCAGCGCAAGGTCACGATCGCATCGGCGCACGCCAACCAGTGGCTGGTGACCGACGGACTGCAGGCGGGTGAACGGGTGATCGTCGCCGGTTTCCAGAAGATGATGGTGCCGGGTGCGCCGGTGAAGCCGGTGCTGCATGCCGCCCCGGCGGCCTCCGCTGCCAGCGGTGCGGGTGCGGCGCCGGTGGCCGCGGCCCCGAGCGCCGGCACAGGTGCGCGTGCGGCGTCGTCCGCCGGCGCCAACTGAAGCCGGAGCGACGACATGCTCGCCCGCTTCTTCATCGACCGTCCGATCTTCGCCTGGGTCGTCGCGCTCTTCATCCTGGTGCTCGGCGTCGTCTCGATCACCCAGTTGCCGGTGACGCAGTATCCGAGCGTCGCGCCGCCGTCGATCGTCATCTCGACCGCCTATCCCGGTGCATCGGCGCAGACGCTCGAGGACAGCGTCATCAGCGTCATCGAGCGCGAGATGAACGGCTCGCCCGGACTGATGTACATGGAGTCGGTCAGCCAGGCCAACGGCACCGGCAGCATCACGCTGAGCTTCGAGCCCGGCACCAACCCCGAACTCGCGCAGGTCGATGTGCAGAACCGGCTGGCGCGCGCCACGCCGCGCCTGCCGGCGGCGGTGACGCAGCAGGGGGTGCGCGTCGACAAGGCGAACCGCAACTTCCTGCTCTTCACCATCCTCACCTCGGACGATCCGGCCTGGGGTCCGGTCGAGCTCGGCGACTATGCCTCGCGCAACGTGCTGCCCGAACTGCAGCGCGTTGCCGGCGTCGGTCAGGCGCAGCTGTTCGGCACCGAGCGCGCGATGCGGATCTGGATCGATCCGGCGCGCCTGCTCGGCTACAACCTGTCGGTCATCCGAGGTCAATGCGGCGATCCGGTCGCAGAATGCTCAGGTCTCGAGCGGCACGATCGGCGACCTGCCGAACCTGCCCGGGCAGGCGATCTTCGCCACCGTCGTGGTCGACGGCCAGCTCTCGAACGTCGAGCAGTTCGGCAACATCGTGCTGCGCGCCAACCCGGATGGGTCGACGGTGCGGCTGCGCGATGTGGCACGGATCGACCTCGGCGCACAGTCCTACGCCACCTCGGCGCGGCTGAACGGCAATCCGTCGACCGGCATCGGCGTGCAGCTGTCGCCGACCGGCAATGCGATCGAAACCGCGCAGGCGATCCGCGCCCGGATGGACGAGCTGCAGAAATTCTTCCCGCCCGGCGTGCGCTATGTGATTCCGTTCGACAGCTCGCGCTTCGTCGACATCTCGATCCGCCAGGTCGTCGAGACGCTGATCGAGGCGGTCGTCCTGGTCTTCCTGGTGATGTTCCTGTTCCTGCAGAACTTCCGCTACACGATCATCCCGACGATCGTGGTGCCGGTGGCGCTGCTCGGCACCTTCGGCGTGCTGCTCGCGCTCGGCTTCTCGATCAACGTGCTGACGATGTTCGCGATGGTGCTGGTGATCGGCATCGTCGTCGACGACGCGATCGTCGTGGTCGAGAACGTCGAACGCATCATGAGCGAGGAAGGGCTGACGCCGCGGGCGGCGACGCGCAAGGCGATGGGGCAGATCTCGGGCGCGATCATCGGCGTCACCGTGGTGCTGATCTCGGTCTTCATCCCGCTCGCCTTCTTCTCCGGCTCGGTCGGCAACATCTACCGCCAGTTCTCGGCCGTGATGGTCAGCGCGATCGCGTTCTCGGCCTTCCTCGCGCTGTCGCTGACGCCGGCGCTGTGCGCGACGCTGCTCAAGCAGGTCGAGGCCGGCCATCACCACGAGAAGCGCGGCTTCTTCGGCTGGTTCAACCGCGGTTTCGCGCGCACCGCCAAGGGCTACGAGAGGCTTCGTGGCGCGCATGCTGCGCCGCAGCGGCCGCATGCTGCTGATCTACGCGGCGATCGTCGCGGTGGTGGTGCTGATGTTCAACCGGCTGCCGACCTCGTTCCTGCCGGCCGAGGACCAGGGCTACCTGATCGTCAGCGTGCAGCTGCCGCCGGGCGCGACGCAGAACCGCACGCTCGAGGTGATGAAGCAGGTCGAGGGCTACATCCTGAAGCAGCCCGAGGTGCAGGCGATGGTCAGCGTGCTCGGCTTCAGCTTCTCGGGCAATGGCCAGAATGCGGCGCTTGCCTTCGTCCCGCTGAAGGACTGGGACGAGCGCGACGGCGCCGACCACACCGCGCAGGCGGTCGCCGGACGCGCCTTCGGCGCGCTGATGGGCGTCAAGGACGCCTTCATCTTCCCGCTCAGTCCGCCGCCGATCCCCGAGCTCGGCACGGCCAGCGGTTTCTCGTTCCGCCTGCAGGACCGCGGCGGGCTCGGCCACGACGCGCTGCTGGCCGCGCGCAACCAGCTGCTCGGCATGGCCGTCGCAGAGCAAGCTGCTGACCGGCCTGCGCCCCGAGGGGCTCGAGGATGCGCCGCAGCTGCAGCTCGACATCGACCGCGACAAGGCGAATGCGCTCGGCGTCGGCTTCGATGCGATCAATGCCGCGATCTCGACCGCGCTCGGCTCGAGCTATGTCAACGACTTTCCGAATGCCGGCCGGCTGCAGCGGGTGATCGTGCAGGCCGACGCGCCGGCGCGCATGCAGCCCGACGACCTGCTGCGCATCAACGCTCTGAACAACCGCGGCCAGCAGGTGCCGCTGTCGGCCTTCGCCAGCACCCGCTGGGTCACCGGGCCGATGCAGACGGTGCGCTACAACGGCTACCCGTCGATGCGCATCTCCGGCCAGGCGGCGCCCGGCTACAGCAGCGGCGCGGCGATCGCCGAGATGGAGCGGCTCGCCGCCCAGCTGCCCCAGGGCATCGCCTACGAATGGACCGGCGCTGTCGCGCGAGGAGAAGCTCTCCGGATGCGCAGGTCTTCGTGCTGCTCGGCTTCTCGCTGCTGGCGATCTTCCTGGCGCTGGCCGCGCTGTACGAGAGCTGGTCGATCCCGTTCGCGGTGATCCTGGTGGTGCCGCTCGGCGTGCTCGGCGTGGTGCTCGCCGGCCACCTCGGTCGGCCTGGCCAACGACATCTACTTCAAGGTCGGCCTGATCACGATCATCGGCCTGTCGGCCAAGAATGCGGTGCTGATCATCGAGTTCGCCAAGGACCTGCAGGCGCGAGGGCGCAGCGCGGTCGATGCGGTGCTCGAGGCGGCCCACCTGCGCTTCCGGCCGATCCTGATGACGTCGATGGCCTTCATCCTCGGCGTGCTGCCGCTGGCGATCGCCAGCGGCGCCGGCTCGGCCGGCCAGCGCGCGATCGGCACCGGCGTGATGGGCGGCATGATCTCGGCCACCGCTGCTGGCGGTGCTGTTCGTGCCGATCTTCTTCGTCGTCGTGCGGCGTTTCTTCAAGGCACCGCCGCCACGGCCGGACGACGACGCGCGGCATCGGCCACGCCGCCGCTGGCAGGAGGCAAGGCATGACGCGATCGAAGCCGAGCCGCGTCGGGCGCGGTGCAACCCGCGGCGCGCTGCTGCTGACGACCGCGCTCGCGCTGGCCGGCTGCGGCATCGCTGATTCCGCGCCTCGAAGCGGCCGCCGCTGCCGGTGGCGGCGAGTTATCCGCTCACCGGCCAGCTGGCACCCGGGCGGACGATCGCCGATGTCGACTGGCAGACCTTTTTCACCGATCCCGCGGCTGCAGCGGCTGATCGCACTGGCGCTCGACAGCAACCGCGACCTGCGGGTGGCAGCGCTCGCGATCGAACAGGCGCGCGCCCAGCTGCAGGTGCGCCGCGCCGATCTGCTGCCGACCGTCGGCGCCGGCGTCGACGGCCAGCCGCGGCGCCGCGCGCCAGCGGCCAGACCAGCAACGTCTACAGCGCCGGGCTGCAGATCAGCGCCTGGGAGCTCGACCTGTTCGGCCGCATGCGCAGCCTGAGCGAGGCAGCGCGCGCGCAGTTGCTCGCCACCGAGGAGGCACGCGCGCGCGGTCCAGATCAGCCTGGTCGCCGCCATCGCCCAGATCGCACCTGGCGCTGCAGGCCGACGAGGCCCTGCTCGACACGACCCGTCAGACGCTCGCGACGCCGCGACGAATCGCTGCGGCTGACGCGGCTGCGCTTCGACAACGGAGCCACCTCCGAGCTCGACCTGCGCCAGGCCGAATCGCTGCTCGAGGCGGCCCGCGTCGCGCTCGCCCAGCAGACGCGCCAACGTCTGCTCGACCAGAACGCGCTGGTGCTGCTGGTCGGGCAGCCGCTGCCGGACGACCTGCCGCCGCTGCAGCCGCTGGAACCGGCCAGCGACGCTGGCCGAGCTGCCGGCCGGTCTGCCGTCGGACCTGCTGCTGCGCCGCCCCGACATCCGGGCTGCCGAGCAGCAGCTGATCGCCGCCAATGCCAACATCGGCGCCGCCCGGGCCGCCTTCTTTCCGCGCATCTCGCTGACGGCGAGTGCCGGGGTTGCGACCACCGAGTTGTCGGCACTGTTCAGCGGTGCCAACCTGGCCTGGACCTTCGCGCCGCAGCTGATCGCACCGATCTTCGACAGCGGCCGCAACCAGGCCAACCTGGAGGCGGCCCGGGTGTCGCGCGAGATCGCCACCGCGCAGTACGAGAAGGCGATCCAGACCGCCTTCCGCGAGGTGTCCGATGCGCTGGCCGGTCAGGCGACGCTGGTCGAGCAATTGCGCGCGCAGCAGCGCCCAGCTGGCGCGCCGAGCAGGCACGCTTGCGACTGGCCGACCTGCGCTACCGCGGCGGCGTCTCGAGCTACCTCGACGTGCTCGATGCGCAGCGCTCGCTGTACGCGGCTCAGCAGGCGCTGGTGCAGGTGCAGGCGCTGCGGCTGCAGAACCAGGTGGGGCTGTACCGCGCGCTCGGCGGCGGCTGGAGTCGCCCGCCGGTGGCCACCGCCAGCACGCGCCCCTGAGCGCTGCGGCGCTGGCGAGCGGTCCGGTGCTTACAGCGGCGGAGTCCCGGCCCCTGAGCGCGCGCCCGCCGTCAGGCCGGGCCCGGCAACGCTGGTGCCGGCGCCGGCCACGCCGGCGTTGCCCATGTAGCGTTCGAACTCCTCCCTGAAGCGCGCGGTGACCTGCTGCTGCCGCCCGCTGTCGAGCTTGTCCTGCAGGTCGAGGAACCAGTTGCTTTCCTCCTCGTACATGTGCTGCTGCAGCGCACCGCGAATGTGCTCGAGCTTGTCGAGGTAGTCCTGGCTCATCGGCTCGAGTTCCTCGAGCGCGGCGAGCTGGACCTTGGTCGCGCTCTGCTCGGTGTAGGCCTTCACCGAATGGGCCTTCTCGTGATGGGTCGCGAGCGCTGGATAGAGCACCGCCTCCTCGGCGAGTGAATGTCCGGTGGCCAGTGTTGCCAGCTGCTTCTGCGCCGCGCGTCGCGACGCCGCATCACCGGCCTGCCGCACGGCATCGAGCGCCTGCTCGAGTTGCACATGGTGGTCGAGCGCCATTGCCAGCCAGCCCCCTGGCTGCGCGGCCGAACGTGCCTTCTCTCGCGCCGCCCGGCGCGACTCGTCGCTGTGTGGCGGGGTCACTGCGGCTATCACCTTGTCGACTATGGACATCGTCTGCTCCTTTCGATGATCGTGGTCAAGACTTGCGGTCCCGGGCCGGCGTGGCAAGGGGAATGCCCGCCGACGTGCCACTTCATGTCATGCTGGGTTCCTCGCCGGAAAGACCGGCTGCCGACCCGGAGCACCCAGATGAAGCGGCATGACAAGAATGTCGACGGCCTTCCCGTCGTCTGGTATGAACACGGCAGCGGCCTGCCGGTGATCCTGGTCCATGGCATCCCGACCTCGCCCGCGCTGTGGCGCGAGGTCGTGCCGCGGATCGAGGACGCACGCTGCCTGGCCTTCGAGATGATCGGCTACGGCTCCTCGATTCCGGCCGGGCGCGAGCGCGACATCTCGGTGGCGCGCCAGGCCGAGTATCTGGTGACGTGGGCACGCTCGCTCGGCATCGACTCGGCGGTGCTGGTCGGCCACGATCTCGGCGGCGGCGTGGTCCAGATCGCCGCGGTGCGCCACCCGGGCTTCTGCCGCGGCCTGCTCCTGACCAATGCGATCGGCTACGACTCGTGGCCGATCCCGAGCGTGAAGGCAATGAGCACGGCCGGGGCGCTGCTGCGCCACCTGCCCGACAGCATGACACGCCAGATCCTGCACACGCTGATGATCCGCGGACACGACAACCCGGCGCGCGGCGACGAGTCGCTCGACCTGCACTGGTCGCACTATGCCGAGCACGACGGTGCCGAGGCCCTGATCCGACAGGTCGATGCGCTCGACGTGCAGGACACGCTTGCAATCGCCGATGCCCTGCCTGGTCTCGGCGTGCCGGCGCGCATCGTCTGGGGCGCTTCCGATCCGTTTCAGAAGATCGAGTATGGCGAGCGCTTCGCAGCCGACCTGAAGGCGCCGCTGCGGCGCATCGAAGGCGGGCTGCATTTCACGCCCGAGGACCACGCCGAGATCGTGGCGCAGGAGATCAACCTGCTGCTCGCCGAGGTCGATCGCTGATCCCCGCCGGCCGACGGCGTCCTACACTGTGGTGTCGATCAACCAGGAGCGCCCCATGAATGCCCGCGACCCGCTGCTGCCGCTGCAGCCCGACGAAGCGACGCTGATTGCCGAGGAGGTCGCCCGCGTCTGGGACGACGAGATCGTTCCGGCGCTGACCGACTACATCGCGATCCCCGCCAAGAGCCCGATGTTCGACGCCGACTGGCGCGCCAACGGCCACATCGACCGGGTGGTGCGCGACGCCGCGGCCTGGGTCGAGCGCCAGCAGGTGGCCGGTCTGACGCTCGAAGTGATCCGCATCGACGGCCGCACGCCGGTGATCTTCTTCGAGGTTCCGGCAACCCGGCCCGGCGGCAATGCCGCCGGCGCACCCACGATCTGCCTGTACGGTCACCTCGACAAGCAGCCCGAGTTCACCGGCTGGCGCAACGACCTCGGGCCGTGGACGCCGAAATACGAGGACGGCCGGCTGTACGGCCGCGGCGGCGCCGACGACGGCTACGCGGTCTATGCCGCGATCACCGCCATCAAGGCGCTCGATCGCCAGGGCATCGGGCGGCCGCGCTGCGTGGGCCTGATCGAGAGCTGCGAGGAAAGCGGGTCGTTCGACCTGCCGGCGTATGTCGATGCGCTCAAGCCGCGCCTGGGCAACATCGAACTGGTGGTATGCCTCGACAGCGGCGCCGGCAACTACGACCAGCTGTGGCTGACGACCAGCCTGCGCGGCAACGTCACCGGCACGCTGAAGGTCGAGATCCTCACCGAAGGCGTGCACTCGGGCGATTCGAGCGGACTGGTTCCGTCGAGCTTCCGCATCCTGCGGCAGGTGCTCGACCGGCTCGAGGACTCGCGCACCGGCCGGCTGCTGCCGCAGAGCTTTCACTGCGAGATTCCGGTGCGAGCGCATCGAACAGGCCCGCGCGGCCGCCGCGCATCCTCGGCGACGAAGTCTGGAAACGCTTCCCGTGGGCCTGCGGCGCCGACGGCGGTCCGACCCTGCCGACCACCACCGACCCGACCGAGGCGCTGCTCAACCGCACCTGGCGGCCGACGCTGAGCGTGACCGGCGTCGACGGTTTTCCGGAACTGAGGAATGCCGGCAATGTGCTGCGGCCCTACACCGCGTTCAAGCTCAGCCTGCGCCTGCCGCCGCTGGTCGACGGCAACCAGGCTGCGGCGGACCTGAAGGCGCTGCTCGAGGACAACGCGCCGTACAACGCAAAGGTGACATTCAATGCCGACGGGCGCGTCGGCGTGTCGGGTGCCAGCGGCTGGAATGCACCGGCGCTCGCGCCCTGGCTCGAGCAGGCGCTCGATGACGCCTCGACCGCGCACTTCGGCGCCGGCTGCGGCTACATCGGCCAGGGCGGAACGATCCCGCTGATGGGCATGCTGCAGTCGCTCTTCCCGAGCTGCGCAGATGATGGTGTGCGGCGTGCTCGGCCCGAAGAGCAATGCCCATGGACCGAACGAATTCCTGCATGTGCCCTACGGCAAGAAGCTGACCGCCGCGGTGGCGCAGGTGATGGCGGCCTGCCCCTGACGCGGCGCTCGACCGCCCGCCCGGCGTCGCGTCAGGCCGGGCGCACCGCGGCGGCGCCGCCGGAGTCGGCGGGCGTGGCAGCAGCGGCCGCAGCGGCAGCGGCCGCCGCCGCCGAGGCAGCCATCTCCTTGCGGAAGCGGTTGAGTTCCTGCACGCTCGCGAAGCTGCGGTCCATCAGCAGGCTCAGGTTGTGCAGGATGCGCTCGACGACCTTGTTCTCCCACACCGAGTCGAACTGGATCTGCTTGTCGAGCCACTCCTCCAGCCAGGCCGGATCGGGCAGCCGGCTCTGGATCGTGTCGCGCGGAAACAGCTTCTCGTTGACATGCAGGTTGGTCGGGTGCAGCGCCTGCGCCGTGCGACGCGCGCTCGCCATCAGCACGCCGACCTTGGCGAAGGCGGCACGCGCCTCGTCGCCGAACTTCTGCATCGCGCGCTTCATGTAGCGCAGGTAGGCGCCGCCGTGGCGCGCCTCGTCGCGCGCCAGCGTCTCGTAGATCGCCTTGATGACCGGCTCGGTGTGCCACTGGGCGGCGCGCCGGTACCAGTGGTTCAACCGGATCTCGCCGCAGAAGTGCAGCATCAGCGTCTCGAGCGCCGGCGCCGGATCGAACTCGAAGCGCACCTCGTGCAACTCGGCCTCGGTCGGCACCAGTTCGGGTCGGAAACGCTTCAGGTACTCCATCAGCACCAGCGAGTGCTTCTGCTCCTCGAAGAACCACACGCTCATGAACGCGGAGAAGTCGCTGTCGTCGCGGTTGTCGCGCAGGAACATCTCGGTGGCCGGCAGCGCCGCCCACTCGGTGATCGCATTCATCTTGATCGTCTGCGCCTGCTCCTCGGTCAGCAGGCTGGCATCGAACCGATCCCACGGAATGTCGGTGTCCATCGACCAGCGGACGGCTTCCAGCTGCTTGAACAGTTCGGGATAAAGCATCGCGGACCTCGTAGTTGCCGACAAATTTTAACGGCCGGGCTGTCACAGCTTGACCAGCGAACGGCCCGGGAGTTCAACGCGCCGTCGCATGCCAGCTGCGCAGCGCCGCGTGCAAGCCGGACAACTCGGGCACCGGCGTGACGCCGGCCACGACGCGCCGTTTCAGGGCCGGCGCCGTTCCGCCCGCCCACAGATCGATGCGCGCAGGCAGCAGCCGGCGCAGCTCGGTCACCCCGGCGATGATGCGATCGGCGGTCATGTAACTGCTGAAGCCGATGCCGACGATGTGGCAACCGAAGCGCTCGGCGGCTTGCGAGATGTCCCACAGCGGCGCCTGTGCGCCGAGCGAGATGCAACGCGCGCCGTCGATCGTCAGCAGCGCCTCGGCCATCAGCAGACCAAGCCAGTGCGGCTCACCGGGCAAGGTCGCCAACAGCACCCGCGGATGGGCGAGCCCGGGATCTTCCAACCCGGCCAGGCCGGCGCGCAGCACCGTCTGCTGGATCTCCGAGAACACATGCTCGTGATAGACCTCGATCGAGCCACGCATCCAGGCATCACCGACGAGCGTATTCAGCGGCACCAGCAACCGGTCGATGAAGGCCGCCAGCCCCATGCGCTGCTGGGCCTCGCTCAGGCGTCGGCGCAGCGCCTCCAGATCATGCGCCTGCAGCAGTTCGACCCAGCGATGCAGGCCGAGGTCCGGGCGCTCGTCGAGCGCGGGCGTGATTGCCGGCTGCTCGCGACTGAGTCGATGCAGCTGCTCGATGTCGAGCGGGACCACCTGGCCGGGGCGATGTCCGGCATCGAGCAGACGCTTGAGCAGACGCAGCCTCTCGATCTGTTCGGGGGGGTAGGCGCGTTCACCCTGCGCGTCCCGGTGCGGCGACGGAAATCCGTAACGTCGCTCCCAGACGCGCAGCGTGTCCTTGCCGAGACCGGTCTCACGTTCGACTCCGGAGATCGAGAACCACGACGGCGATTGGGGAAGACCGAATTTCATCGTGCGCAGCGCGCTGCAGGACGCTCGAAAACCGGCACCAGACCGGGTGCAGCGACTATAGCCCCAGGCCGCCGCGTCGCCGGTGACCGGACATACGTCATGCGGGCTCGCCGGACAACCGGCGACAAGAATGAACCGATGGGTTATATTGCATACCGTCCGGTCACAAAATGCTCTTGTCAGGCGCAATCGTCTGAACCGACTCCTCGTGACCACCGATCGTTCGACAGGATTCACCCATGCCATCGGCCAGCCGCCCATTCGCAAAGCTTTGTAAGTCGGGGAGCGAGCCGCGCGTGGCGCCGGAACTCGACTGCGGCGCGTCGGTCAATCGCTACCGTGAACTTTTTCCGTTGCACAGCCTTCCGGTCCGCCGGATTGAAATCCCGCAGCACTCCTCCTCCTCCCTCCCTCCCTCGTTCGCTGCGGGGCGCTGTGCAACCTCTTCTATGCACCTGCGGGGCGGCGCGTCCGCGCGCCTCGCGCCGCGGCAGCCGGCATGAAACGGCGTCGTGTCGCCGTCATCGGCTCGGGCATCTCCGGACTGGCCGTCGCGCATCGACTGAGCGCTGAACGCGATCACTGGGCCGTGTCACCTGTTCGAGGCCGGTCGGTATTTCGGCGGTCACGCGCAGACGGTCGATGTCACGCTCGACACGCCCGACCGGGCCGCATCACGCACGGCGTCGACACCGGCTTCCTGGTGTTCAATCGAGCGCACCTACCCGCGGCTGATCGAACTGTTCGACACGCTCGGGGTTCGGGTGGCGGCGTCCGAGATGTCGTTCTCGGTGCAGCACACCGGCGTTGATCTGGAATGGAGCGGCACGGATCTGAACGGCGTCTTTGCGCAGCGCCGCAACCTGCTGCGCCCGGCCTTCCTCGGCATGCTGGCCGACCTGCTGCGCTTCAACCGCCTGTGCACGCGGCTGGCGGTGGCCGGAGAAGAAGCGGCGCTGCGCCAGCCGATCGGCGACTTCCTGCGCCAGCACCGCTTCGGCGATGCGTTCCGCGACTGGTACTTCCTGCCGATGATCGGCTGCATCTGGTCGTGCCCGACGGCGCAGATGCTGCGCTTCCCGATCGCGACGATGATCCGCTTCTGCCACAACCACGGGCTGCTGCAGATCGCCGACCGGCCGCGCTGGTACAGCGTCGTCGGCGGCTCACGCAATTACGTCCAGCGCATCGTCGTCGGCCTCGACGATGCCCGGCTGCGCACGCCGGTGCGGCAGGTGCGGCGGATGGCGCCGGACGGTCCGGCGCACGGCCGCGGCGGGGCAGTGGTTGCGACCGACGACGGCGTCGAGCACTTCGACGAGGTCGTGTTCGCCTGTCACAGCGACCAGGCGCTGGCCCTGCTGGCCGATGCGCGCGGCGACGAACGCGCGGTACTCGGCGCGATCGGTTACCACCGCAATCGTGCGGTGCTGCACACCGACGCATCGATGCTGCCACGCCGCCAGCGCGCCTGGGCGGCCTGGAACTACGAGCGTGGCCCCGACGCGGCGCGCGAGACCGGTGCGGTGTGCCTGCACTACCTGATCAACCGGCTGCAGCCGCTGCCCTTCGAGGTGCCGGTGATCGTCTCGCTCAATCCGCTGCGCGAACCGGCCGCGGAGCGGGTGATCGGCGACTTCGACTACGCGCATCCGGTCTTCGATCAGCCCGCGATCGACGCGCAAGCGCGGTCTGCCGGCGCTGCAGGGGCGGCAGTCGACCTGGTTCTGCGGTGCCTGGACGCGCTACGGATTTCACGAGGACGGCCTGGCATCCGGGCTGGCGGTGGTCGAGGGGCTGCAACGGCGCGCCGCCGAAGCACCGGCGCGCGCAGCCGCATGACCGGTCGCACCGTCGCCCCGGTGCCGACGGGCGGCTCGCAGCCGCTGCTCGGCATCGGGCGGGTGCGCCACCACCGGCTGCGCCCGGTGCCGAACCGGTTCGACTACCCGACCTATTTTCTGCTGCTGCCGATGCGCAGCCTGGCCGCCGCGGCGCACCCGGCGCTGGCGCGCAATCGGTTCGGCCTGATCAGCTTCCACGATCGCGACCATGGCGACGGGCGCGGCGACGCGCTGGCGTGGGTCGACGAACTGCTGCTGCGCGAGGGCATCGGCGGCGCCGACGGCGAGATCTGGCTGCACTGCTATCCGCGCGTGCTCGGCCTGACCTTCAAGCCGGTCAGTTTCTGGTACTGCCACCGCGCCGACGGTGCCCTCGAGGCGATCGTGGTCGAGGTCAACAACACCTTCGGCGAACGCCATTGCTATCTGCTCGGCCCGCAGCAGGGCGTCGGCTGGGGGCGCGAGGTGCAGGCCCGCAAGGTATTCCACGTCTCGCCGTTCTGCGAGGTCGGCGGCGATTATCGATTCCGCTTCATGCGCACCGACGTCCGGCCGGGTGCATCGGATGGCGCGGCCCGCACGGTCGCCTGCATCGACCACCACGACGCCGACGGCCTGCTGCTGCGGACCAGCGTGAGCGGCGAACTCGCTCCGCTGACGGCGCGCCGCATCCGCCGGCATTCATCGCGCGTACCTCTGATGACGGCGGGCGTGATCGCCCGCATCCACTGGCAGGCGCTGAAGCTGTGGCTCAAGCGGGTGCCGGTGCACCGCAAGCCGGCCCCGCCGGCGCAGTTCATCTCCCGCTGAATCCTTTTGCCATTCGTCTGCGCATGACCAATTCGACCACCAGCCGCACGCTCCTGCCGACCCTCGGACTGCCGCCATCGGCACCGGCCGCCGCGAGCCTCGTCTTCAGGCTGCTGCACAGGCTGCAGCACGGCCGGCTGCTGGTGCACCTGCCCGACGGCACGAGCATGCCGTTCGGCCACGCTGCCGATGGCGACACCGCAGGCCTCGATCCGGCTGCGCAACTGGAATGTGTGCGCGGCAGCGCTGCGCAGCGGCGACGTCGGCTTCGCCGAGACCTACATCGCCGGCGACTGGACCACGCCCGATCTGCATGCCCTGCTGACGCTGCTGATCCGCAACCGCGACCGAGATCGAGAGCGTGGTCTACGGCAGCTGGTGGGGATCGCTCGCCCACCGGATGCGGCATCTGTTCAATCGCAACTCGCGCCGCGGCAGCAAGCGCAACATCCACGCCCACTACGACCTCGGCAATGCGTTCTACGCGCTGTGGCTCGACCCGACGATGAACTACAGCAGCGCCTGGTTCGACGGCGACGATGGACACGTCGCTGGTGCAGGCACAGGACGCCAAGGTGCGACGCGCACTGACCGAAGCCGGCGTCCAGCCCGGTCGACCGCGTGCTCGAGATCGGCTGCGGCTGGGGCGCGCTGGCCGAGGCGGCGGCGCGCGATTTCGGCGCCACCGTCACCGGCGTGACCCTGTCGCGCGAGCAGCTCGACTGGGGCCGGCAGCGTCTGGCGCGCGCCGGGCTGGCAGGCGACCTGCGCTTCCAGGACTACCGCGACATCGACGATGGCCCGTACGACGCGATCGTCTCGATCGAGATGTTCGAGGCGGTCGGCCGCGACTACTGGCCGGGCTATTTCGACGCCGTCAGCCGCCAGCTCAAGCCCGGCGGCCGCGCCTGCATCCAGAGCATCACGATCCGCGACGACCTGTTCGAGCGCTACCTGCGCTCGACCGACTTCATCCAGCAGTACATCTTCCCGGGCGGCCTGCTGCCGAGCCGCAGCGAGTTCCGCGCCGCCGCCGCGCGCGCCGGGCTCGAGGTCGTCGACGAACTCGATTTCGGCGCCGACTATGCGCGCACGCTGGGCCACTGGCGCACCGCCTTCCTGCGCGCAGGATGCGCGGTCCGCCGGCTCGGTTTCGATACCCGTTTCATGCGGACCTGGGACTTCTACCTCGTCTACTGCCAGGCGGCGTTCGAGACGCGGCAACACCGGTGTCATGCAGTTCACGCTGCGGCACGCATGACGCAGCACCGCGCTGTCATGGCCGCCCCCGCGCCATGGCGGCGCCGCGCGCTGCTGCTTGCCGCACTCGCCCTGCCGCTGCCGGCCGGACTTGCCGCCGCGGCGGCCGTTCCGCCCGAATTGCGTGAGCTGCTGCCGCAGGCGCGACTGCAGGGCAGCGGCCGGTTGCGCCACTTCGGGCTCCACATCTACGACGCGCGGCTGTGGGTCGGTGCCGGATTCGATCCGGCGCGACATGCCGACATGCCGCTCGCACTCGAGCTCGACTATGCGCGCAGCCTCGATGGCGCGCAGATCGCGCGAACGCTCGATCGACGAGATGCGCCGCCTCGACGAACCGGCCGTCGGCACGGCGGCCAGCTGGCTGGCTGCCCTGCAGCGCATCGTGCCCGACGTGAAGGCCGGTCAGCGCATCACCGGCATCCAGCAGCCCGGGTCGGGTGCGCTGTTCCTGCTCGACGGCCGGCCCCTCGGCGAATCCGCGATGCGGAGTTCGCGCGCCGCTTCTTCGCGATCTGGCTGTCACCGCGCACGTCCGAACCGCAGTTGCGCCGCGAGCTGCTGGGCAGTGACCGATGACGCCGGACCCGCAGCGGACCGGCGCCCGCTTCGGCGTCGCCGACGGCTTGCGCTACGGCAGCCTCGGCCTGCCGCTCGCATTCGTCGCGCTGCCGCTGTACGTGATCCTGCCGAGCCACTATGCGAGCACCTTCGGACGTGCCGCTGGCGCTGCTCGGCGCCGTGCTGCTCGGCGCACGGCTGGTCGACGCCGTCGCCGATCCGTGGATCGGCCGCTGGCTCGACGTCCTGTTCACGCGCGGGGCGCAGCACGTCTGGCGTGCCGCAGCCGGCGCCGCGCTGCTGCTCGCGGTCGGCTTCGCGGCACTGTTCTTTCCGCCGCAGGCCCTGCGCCTCGATCCGGCACGGCTGCTCGTCTGGTGCGCCGCGGCCCTGATCGTCACCTACCTCGCCTACAGCGTGGTCGGCGTCGCGCACCAGGCCTGGGGCGCGCGACTCGGCGGCGACGCAACGCAGCGTGCCCGCATCGTCGCCTGGCGCGAAGGGCCGGCGCTGGCCGGCGTGCTGATCGCCAGCGTGCTGCCGGCGCTGGCCGGCCTCGGCGTCGACCGGCATCGTATTCGCGCTGCTGCTCGGCGCGGCGGTGATCGCGCTCGGCAGCGGCCCGCGCCCGACGCCCGGCAGCGGCCCCGCCGACGGCGCCGCGGCATCGCTGCGGCTGCCGCTCGCCAATCCGGCATTCCGACGCCTGCTCGGCGTCTACCTCGTCAACGGCACCGCCAGCGCGATACCGGCGACGCTGGTGCTGTTCTTCGTGCGCGACCGGCTGCAGGCGGCAGGCCTGGGAGCCGCTGTTCCTGGCCAGCTATTTCGCCGCCGGCGGCGCTGTCGGTGCCGCTGTGGGTGCGCTGCGTCGGCGCGCCACGGCCTGGCGCGCAGCTGGCTGGCCGGCATGCTGCTGGCGATCGCCGTCTTCGTCTGGGCCGCCGCCGCTCGGGCCGGGCGACGTGGCCGGCTTACGTCGCGGTGTGCGTGCTCAGCGGCATCGCACTCGGCGCCGACCTGGCGCTGCCGGCGGCCCTGCTCGCCGGCGTGATCCGCGACGGCCGGGCATGGCGACCGCGCCGAAGGCGCCTATTTCGGCTGGTGGAACTGCGCGACCAAGCTCAACCTCGCGCTGGCTGCCGGTCTGGCGCTGCCGCTGCTGCAGTGGTTCGACTACCAGCCGGGCAGCCGCGACCCGCAGGCCCTGCAGGCACTGACCGACGCCTACAGCGTGCTGCCGTGTGCGCTCAAGCTGATAGCCGCGGCGCTGCTGTGGCGGCTCGGCACCCGATCCACTTCCGCCGAGACCGGCGCGCCGGCTGCCGACGACACGACGAAGGCAGGCCATGGCGCTGAATCCGCGATCGACGACTGGACCGGACGGGTCGTCTGGCTCGTCGGCGCCTCCAGCGGCATCGGCCGCGCGACCGCCGAACGGCTGCACCAGCTCGGCGCGCAGGTGATCGTCTCGGCGCGCAGCGAGACGGCACTGCGCGCATTCGAGGCAGCGCATCCGGGCAGCCTCGGTCTGCCGCTCGACGTCACCGACCGCGCCGGCGATGCAGCACGCCGCCGCCGCCATCGTCTCGCCGGCACGGCCGGATCGACCTCGCGGTCTACTGCGCCGGCTACTACCAAGCCGATGCGCGCGACCGAGTTCGACCTGCGACTCGGCACTGCGGCACGACGATGTCAACTACCGCGGCGCCCTGCACATGCTCGATGTGGTGCTGCCGGTCGCTGCGGCGCCAGCGCGGCGGTCACCTGAGCCTGGTCGCCAGCGTTGCCGGCTACCGCGGCCTGCCGCAAGGGGCTGGCCTATGGTCCGACCAAGGCCGCGCTGATCAACCTGGCCGAAACGCTGTACCTCGACCTGCACCCGCTCGGCATCGGCGTGTCGCTGATCAACCCCGGCTTCGTCGAGACGCGCGCTGACCGCGAACAACGACTTCGAGATGCCGGCGCTGATCTCGCCCGAGCAGGCAGCGCGCGAGATCGTCGACGGCTGGCGCGCCGGTCGCTTCGAGATCCATTTTCCGAAGCGCTTCACGCTGCTGGCTGCAGCTGCTGCGGCACCTGAGCGACGGGCTGTATTTCCGCGCCGTTCGCCGCGCGACACGGCTCTGACGGCGCACGCGGCACCTGGCACGACCGATGACGACGCCGCGACCACCCGCCGGCGACGACGACCGCCGCCACGCGCAGCGCATCGCCGCGCTGTTCGAGGCGCTCGAGCCCGACCTGGCGCAGCTCGACCGGCTCTACGCCGACGATGCGCATTTCACCGATCCGTTCAACGATGTGCGCGGGATCGGCTGCGATCCGCGCGGTCTACCGCCACATGTTCGAGACCCTCGAACAGCCGCACTTCGTGGTCGAAGCGATCCTGGTGGCGTCGGCGCGAGTGCTGTCCTGACCTGGGATTTCCGCTTCGGACTGCGCGCGTCGCCGAGCGGTCGATCCGCGGCGCCAGCCAGCTGCGCTTCGACGCGCACGGCCGCATCACGCGCCACGTCGATCACTGGGATTCGGCCGGAGCTGTACCGGATGCTGCCGCTGGTCGGCAGCCTGATGCGCTGGCTCAGGCGGCGCGTCGCCGCCTGAGCAGCCCGGCCTCACAGCCAGCCCTTGCGACGGAAATACAGGAACGGCGCGGCCACGCTGGCGACCATCAGCGCGATCGCGATACGGATAGCCGAAGCGCCACTGCAGTTCGGGCATGGCCTGGAAATTCATGCCGTAGACGCTGGCGATCAGCGTCGGCGGCAGCAGCGCGACGCTCGCCACCGAGAACAGCTTGATGATCTTGTTCTGGTTGATGTTGATGAAGCCGACCGTGGCGTCCATCAGGAAGTTGATCTTGTCGAACAGGAAGGCGGTGTGGCTGTCGAGCGAATCGATGTCGCGCAGGATCTGCCGCGATTCCTCGAACTGCTCGGCGTTGAGCATGCGCGAGCGCATCAGGAAGCTGAGCGCGCGGCGCGTGTCCATCACATTGCGCCGGATGCGGCCGTTCAGGTCTTCCTCGCGCGCGATCTCGGCCAGCACCGCCGCCGCATCGGTGTCGGTGATCTCCTTCTTCAGCACCTGGGCGCTGACCGACTCGAGCGCGACGTAGATGCCCTCGAGCGCATCGGCCGAATACTCGGCATCGGCGTCGTACAGCTTGAGCAGCAGGTCCTTGGCATCCTCGACCAGCGCCGGCGTGCGGCGCGCGCGCAGGCGCAGCAGCCGGAACACCGGCAGGTCCTCGCCGTGGACCGAGAACAGGATGTTGCGGAACAGGATGAAGGCGACGCGCACATTGCGCGGCGTGCGGTCGTCGTCGATCAGGAAGTCGCTGCGGATGTGCAGTTCGCCGTTGTCTTCCTCGTAGAAGCGGGCCGACTCCTCGATGTCGTCGTCGACCGCATCGGCCGGAATCGTCAGGCCGAAGCGCTGCGCGATCCACTCCTTCTCCTGCGACGGTCGGCGATTCGAGGTCGACCCACACCGGCTGCGCCTGCGGCCAGCGCGTCCGGGCCGTCGATCTCCTCCTGGTGCAGCCGTCCGTTGGCGAGCGAAAAGATGTTCAGCATGCAGACTCCAGCGAGGCGGCAGCGCGCAGGACGCGCGCCGCGGCCGCGCAGCTGCGGCACCGACGGTCGCGGCCTCGGGCAGGCGATGTATCGACCCGGAGCGGACGCGTCCGAGCAGGCTCCGAGCGATTCGGCGGCGATTATCACACCCGAGATGCGCCGTCCGCGCGGCGAAAGCGGTGAGGCCTGTTTCATCGGCTTGTCACGTCCCGCCAATCGGTGCACACTGATTCCGGCGGTGGTCAAGTTCTGCCAGCCGCCGGCGCGGCGCGCATGCGCGGGCGCAAGCCCGCACCCCGCTGTCGCGTCCCCGTTTTCTGCACGTGCAAGGAGACTTCATGAACCTGACGATCAGCGGACACCACCTCGAAGTAACCCCCGCGCTGCGGGAGTACGTACTGACCAAGCTGGAGCGCATCACGCGCCATTTCGACCAGGTCGTCGACATCAATGTCCTGCTGTCGGTGGAGAAGCTGAAGGAAAAGGAGCGGCGGCAGAAGGCCGAGGTCACGCTGCATGTGAAGGGCAAGGACATCTTCGTCGAGCATGCCAACGAGGACCTGTACGCGGCGATCGACCAGCTGATGGACAAGCTCGATCGCCAGGTCTGCCGCCACAAGGACAAGGTGCAGGACCATCATCACATGAGCGCCAAGCGCCTCGATGCCAGCGTCATCTGAAGCTGACCCGTCGGTGCCGCTGCCGCCCGGCGGGCGGCGTGCACCGACACCAGCCCGAAGCGGCCGGCGGGCCGCTGGTCGCCTCGGCAGCGCCGTCGCAAATGCGTGCTGCAATCAGCGGTATTGGATCGGTAGTAACGTGTCCGGTTGCTGCGTTGCAGCAACGGGTGCAGAATTTGCCACTCGAACAAGAACAGCCCGGACGGTCCGCCCATCGCGCGTCCGGGTCCGATCAACCTGCCCACCAGGCACTTTTCGCGGTCAGGCCAGCTGCCCGCCGTCTGCCACCGCATCGCTTACATGAACCGTCTCGCTGCCATCTTGCCCGCCAGCAACGTGCTGGTCGACGTGGACGCCACGAGCAAGAAGCGTGCCTTCGAGCACGCAGGCCTGCTGTTCGAAAACCAGCACTCGATCGCCCGTGCGACCGTCACCGACAACCTGTTCGCGCGCGAACGCCTCGGCTCGACCGGCCTCGGTCATGCGGTCGCGATACCGCATGGCCGCATCAAGGGGCTGAAGAACCCGCTCGCCGCGGTGCTGCGGGTGCAGCAGCCGATCCCGTTCGACGCGCCCGACGACGAGCCGGTCAGCCTGCTGATCTTCCTGCTCGTGCCGGAGGCCGCCACCCAGCGCCACCTCGAGATCCTGTCCGAGATCGCCGAGATGCTGAGCGACCGCGAGTTGCGCGAGCGGCTGAAGACCGAGATCGTCGGCCGCCAAGGTGCACGAGCTGATCGCCAACTGGGAGCCGCTGAAGTCGGTCGCCTGATGCGGCCCGCAGCCGACGCATCCGCGGCGCCACCGTCCACGCTCGGTCGCAGCCGCGCCTTGAAGCCGACCGTCATCAGCGCCGAGGCGCTGTTCGAGGAGCACCGCGAGACCCTGCACTGGGAGTGGATCGCCGGCCATGCGCATCCCGAGCGCCGCTTCGACGAAGCCGCGGTCCGCAATGCCCAGTCGGCCGCCGACCTGGTCGGCTACCTGAACTACATCCATCCCTACCGGGTCCAGATCGTCGGCCGGCGCGAGGTCGCCTACCTGAGTCCAGCCGTCGCCCGAGGACCAGGAGCGGCGCATCCAGCGCATCGTCACGCTCGAGCCGCCGGTGGTGATCGTCGCCGACGAGCAGCAGCCGCCGCAGCGGCTGGTCGCGCTGTGCGACCGGGCCGAGATCCCGCTGTTCACGACCGGCGAGTCGGCCGGCCAGGTGATCGACGTGGTGCGCGGCCACCTGTCGCAGCACTTCGCCGAGCGCACCACGCGCCACGGCGTCTTCATGGACATCCTCGGCCTGGGCGTGCTGGTCACCGGCGAATCCGGCCTCGGCAAGAGCGAGCTCGGGCTGGAGCTGATCTCGCGCGGCCACGGCCTGGTGGCCGACGACGCGGTCGACCTGTACCGCGTCTCGCAGCATGCGCTCGAGGGCCGCTGCCCCGAATTGCTGATGAACCTGCTCGAGGTGCGCGGCATCGGCCTGCTCGACATCAAGGCGATCTTCGGCGAGACCGCGGTGCGCCGCAAGATGCGGCTGAAGCTGATCGTCCACCTGGTGCGCAAGGAGACGATGGAGCGCGATTTCGAGCGCCTGCCCTACGAGCCGCTGTACGACGAGATCCTCGACGTGCCGGTGCGCAAGGCGGTGATCGCGGTCGATGCCGGCCGCAACCTGGCGGTGCTGGTCGAGGCGGCGGTGCGCAACACGATCCTGCAGCTGCGCGGCATCGATACCTACCAGGAATTCATCGCGCGGCACCAGCGCGCGATGGCCGCGGCGGTTGAGGCTAGCGGCGGCCTCAGGTCAGCTGCTTGCGGAACTCGCAGTCCTTCTTGGTGCACGCCGGCATACAGCGCCAGCGCATGGTCCTGCAGCTCGAAGCCGCGCTCGTGGCGCGACCGCCTTCTGCCGCCGCTCGATCTCGGGGTCGAAGAATTCCTCGACCCGGCCGCAGTCGAGGCACACCAGGTGGTCGTGGTGCTTGCCCTCGTTGAGCTCGAACACCGCCTTGCCGGTCTCGAAGTGCGTGCGCGACAGGATGCCGGCGTGCTCGAACTGCATCAGCACCCGGTAGACGGTCGCCAGCCCGACATCGGATCCGTCGGCGAGCAGCTGCTTGAAGACATCCTCGGCCGTCAGGTGGCGGCGCTTGCTGCGTCTGGAAGACCTCGAGGATCTTGATCCGCGGCAGCGTCGCCTTCAGGCCGCTGCTCTTCAGTTCGTCGGCGTGGTTGTTCATGGTGGCTCGGGGAATCGCGGCGTGGCGCGTGCGCAGTCGGCGAGGCGCGAGCACCTCGGCCGCTAGAATCGGTCCAATGATATCGGGCTGACCGCGCGGGGCCGGGACCGGACGCCGTCAGCCGAACGCCATTCCCTGTCTGCGAGTGCTGTGCCATGTCCGTCGACCCACGCCTGCGCGTGCATCGTCATCGCCCGGCGCGCGGCGCTCGTCGCCGGTGTGCCGGTGCTGCTCGCCGGCTGCTCCTCGATGGTCGGCAAGGACAAGGTGCTGGGCTTGGTCACCCCGTACAAGGTCGAGGTGGTGCAGGGCAACGTCGTCACGCGCGAGCAGATGGCGCAGGTCCGGCCCGGCCTGACCCGCTCGCAGGTCCGCGACATCCTCGGCTCGCCGCTGCTGACCGACGTCTTCCATTCCGATCGCTGGGACTACATCTTCACGATCCGCCGCCAGGGCGCGCAGCCGCAGCGGCGCCAGGTGACCGTCCTCTTCGACGGTGACGTGCTGAAGTCGGTCGCAGGCGCCCGAACTGCCGGGCGAGAATGAATTCGTCGCCTCGATCGACACCTTCGAGAAGCCGCGCCGCACGCCGTCGCTGGCGCTGACCGACGAGCAGCTGCGGCCGCCTGCCCAAGCCGTCGGCGCCCGCGGCCGATGCGCCGGCGCGCGGCACCGGTGCTGCCGGCCCGCACCTACCCGCCGCTCGAGGCGCGCTGAGCGATGGCCGACCGCACGTCGCGGAGCCGCCGCGCACGCGCGGCTGCGCATCGCCGATCGCCGGCGCCAGCGGCCGCATGGGCCGCATGCTGATCGAGGCGGTGCTGCAGGCCGACGACCTGCAGCTCGCCGGCGCGCTCGACGTCGCCGGCAGCCCGGCGCTCGGGCAGGATGCCGGCGCCTTCCTCGGCCGCACGCTCGGCGTGCGCGGTCACCGCCGATCTCGACCAGGCGCTGTCGCGGTGCCGACGTGCTGATCGATTTCACCCGGCCCGAAGGCACGCTCGCGCACCTGCAGGCCTGCCGCCGTCACGCGGTCAAGGCGGTCATCGGCACCACCGGCTTCAGCGCCGAAGCAGAAGGCGCAGATCGCCGCGCACGCGCAGCACCTCGCGATCGTGATGGCGCCCAACATGAGCGTCGGCATCAACGTGGTGCTCAAGCTGCTCGACATGGCCGCGCGCGCGCTCGACCAGGGCTACGACATCGAGGTCATCGAGGCGCACCACCGCCACAAGGTCGACGCGCCGAGCGGCACCGCGCTGCAGATGGGCGAGGTCGTCGCCGACGCGCTCGGCCGCGACCTCGAGCGACTGCGCGGTCTACGGCCGCGAAGGCGTGACCGGCGAGCGCGATCCGTCGACGATCGGCTTTGCCACCATCCGCGGCGGCGACGTCGTCGGCGACCACACCGTGCTGTTCGCCGGCACCGGCGAGCGCATCGAGATCACCCACAAGAGCTCGAGCCGCAGCACCTATGCCCAGGGCAGCCTGCGCGCGGCGCGTTTCCTGGCCGACCCGCGACGAGCGGCCTGTTCGACATGCAGGCGGTGCTCGATGCCTGCGGCTGAGCGCCGCCGCGGTCACGCAGCGCATCGACACCGCCGACATGCGGCGGCGCTGTTGCAGCTCTGGCAGCAGGGCGACGGCGTCATCCGCGCGGTGGCGCTGCTGCTGCTCGCGATGTCGGTCTGCGCCTGGGTGCTGATCTTCTGGAAAGGCTGGCTGCTGCGCCGGGTCGCGGCGCGACATCGCGCGTGCGGTGCCGGCGTTCTGGGCCGCACCCGACCTCGACGCCGCGCGCGTGCAGCTCGGCGCCTTCGACCGCGAAGCGGTGCTGCTGCCGCTGCTCGACGCGGCGACCGGCTCGAGGCGCCGCGGCATCGCTCGGCGGCACGCGGGCCAGCTCGCCTCGCAGCTGACGCGGCGGCTGCGCGACAGCCTGCATGCGGTGCTCGCCGCAACTGCGGCTACGGGCAGGTCGCGCTGGCGTCGATCGGCAGCACGGCGCCGTTCGTCGGCCTGTTCGGCACCGTCTGGGGCATCCACCACGCGCTCGCGCGCGATCTCGAGCGCCGGGACGATCACGATCGAGCGGGTGGCCGGGCCGGTCGGCGAGGCACTGGTCATGACCGCCGCCGGGCTCGCGGTCGCGATCCCGGCCGTGCTCGGCTACAACATCTTCGGCCAGCGGGTCAGCGCCTGCGAGGTCGAGCTCGAAGGCTTTGCGCACGACCTGCGCGAGATGCGCCTCGGACGCGGCGCAGCGCGAGCTGAACCGCGATGGCGTTCGGCCGCCTCGAGCGCAGCCGCCCGGCGGCGCCGATGAGCGAGATCAACATGACGCCGCTGATCGACGTGATGCTGGTGCTGCTGGTGATCTTCATCATCACCGCGCCGCTGATGGCATCGAGCCTGAAGCTCGACCTGCCGCCAGCCGACGCGGCGCGCGCCCGCCGGCACGGCGCGTTCGATCGAGGTGGCGATCGACCGCGACGGCCGCTGGCTGCTCGACGGCGAGGCCGTCGACGCCGCGACGCTGCGCCGAGCGCGCCGCCGCGCAGGCACGGCCGCGATCCGCAGACCGAGGTGCGGCTGCAGGCCGACCGCCAGGCGCCCTACGGCGAGGTGGCGCGCGCTGATCGGCGCCGTGCAGCAGGCCGGGCTGGCGCGCATCGCGCTCGTCACCGAGACCGCCGGCGGCGCCCGCCGACAGCCGGCGCCGACTGACGGCCGCGCCGGCTGACGCCGGTTTCTATAATCCGCCCTCCTCCAAGCCCGGAGCCCGGCGCAGCGCCATGAGCCCAGATTTCAAACCGACCGAGATCGAACGCGCAGCCCAGGCCGCCTGGTCGGCCGCCGACGCCTACCGCGTGACCGAGCACGCGGTCGACGCCGCCGGCGCGCCGAAGCCGAAGTTCTACGCCTGCTCGATGCTGCCGTATCCGAGCGGCAAGCTGCACATGGGCCATGTGCGCAACTACACGATCAACGACATGCTCACCCGCCAGCTGCGGATGAAGGGCATGAACGTGCTGATGCCGATGGGCTGGGACGCCTTCGGCCTGCCGGCCGAGAACGCGGCGATGAAGAACAAGGTGCCGCCGGCGCGCTGGACCTACGACAACATCGCCGCACATGAAGGGCCAGATGCAGGCGATGGGCCTGGCGATCGACTGGAGCCGCGAGATCGCGACCTGCTCGCCCGACTACTACCGCTGGAACCAGTGGCTGTTCCTGAGCATGCTCGACGCCGGCATCGCCGAGCGGCGCACCCAGGTCGTCAACTGGGATCCGGTCGACCAGACCGTGCTCGCCAACGAGCAGGTGATCGACGGCCGCGGCTGGCGCAGCGGCGCCGAGGTCGAGAAGCGCGAGATTCCCGGCTACTACCTGAAGATCACGCAGTACGCCGACGAACTGCTCGACCATGTGCAAGCACCGGCTGCCGGGCTGGCCGGAGCGCGTGCGGCTGATGCAGGAGAACTGGATCGGCCGCAGCGAGGGCGTGCGCTTCGCCTTCACGCACGACATCCGCGGCGCCGACGGCGAGCTGATCCAGGACGGCCGCATGTACGTCTTCACGACGCGTGCCGACACGATCATGGGCGTCACCTTCTGCGCCGTCGCGCCCGAGCATCCGCTGGCGCTGCACGCGGCGCAGTACCAACCCCGAGGTCGCGGCCTTCATCGAGGAGTGCAAGGCCGGCGGCACCACCGAGGCCGAGCTCGCCACGCAGGAGAAGAAGGGCGTGCGCACCGGCCTGATGGTGACGCACCCGCTGAGCGGCGAGTCGATCGAGGTCTGGGTCGGCAACTACGTGCTGATGAGCTACGGCGACGGCGCGGTGATGGGCGTGCCGGCGCACGACGAACGCGATTTCGCCTTCGCCAAGAAGTACGGCATCGCGATCACCCAGGTGATCCACATCGACGGCCTGCACTACGACTACGAGCGCTGGCAGGACTGGTACGCCGACAAGCAGTCGCGGCGTGACGATCAACTCCGACCTGTACAGCGGCCTGGCCGCACGGGCCGGCGGTCGACGCCATCGCCAAGACGCTTGCACGACAAGGGGCTGGGCGACAAGCAGACGACCTGGCGGCTGCGCGACTGGGGCATCAGCCGCCAGCGCTACTGGGGCACGCCGATCCCGATCATCCACTGCGACGAGCATGGTGCGGTGCCGGTGCCCGAGAGCGATCTGCCGGTGCTGCTGCCCGAGGACCTGATCCCCGACGGCAGCGGCAACCCGCTCAACCAGTGCGAGGCCTTCGTCAACGTGGCGTGCCCGGTATGCGGCAAGCCGGCGCGGCGCGAGACCGACACGATGGACACCTTCGTCGATTCGTCCTGGTACTTCATGCGCTACTGCAACGCGCAGCCGGCCGGCGGCGATGTCGCGCCAAGCGATGACCGACGAGCGCGTCGACTACTGGATGCCGATGGACCAGTACATCGGCGGCATCGAGCACGCGATCCTGCACCTGCTGTATGCGCGCTTCTGGACCAAGGTGATGCGCGACCTGAAGCTGGTCGGCGTCGACGAGCCGTTCGAGCGCCTGCTGACGCAGGGCATGGTGCTCAACGAGGCGTTCTCGCGCACCCATCGCCGGCGGCGGCAAGGACTACCACTGGGCGAGCGACCTCGCAGATCGAGCGCGACGAGCACTCGCAGGTGCGCTCGGCGGTGCTGCGCGCCGACGGCCAGCCGGTGCACTACGAAGGCTGGACGACGATGTCCAAGTCGAAGAACAACGGAGTCGATCCGCAGGCGCTGATCGACCGCTTCGGCGCCGACACCGCGCGCCTGTTCGTGATGTTCGCGTCGCCGCCGGAACAGACGCTGGAATGGAACGATGCCGGTGTCGAGGGCGCGCACCGCTTCCTGCGCCGGGTCTGGAATTTCGCGCAGCGCCAGCGCCCGGCCGCTGCAGGCCGGCGCCGGCCGGCGACGGCGTCGCCAACCGCGCCGCCAGGGCGCTGCGCTTCGAGGTCCACACGCGTGCTGCGCCAGATCAGCTACGACTACGAACGGCTGCAGTACAACACCGTCGTCTCGGGCGCGATGAAGCTGCTGAACGCGCTCGAAGGCCACAAGGGTGAGGGTGACGCCGGCGATGCGGCCGTGCTGCGCGAGGGCTTCGGCATCCTGCTGCGCTGCCTGTATCCGGCGTGCCCGCACATCACCTGGACGCTGTGGAACGAGCTCGGCTATGCTGGCCGTGCACGGCGACCTGCTCGACGCACCGTGGCCGCAGGTCGACGAGGCTGCGCTGGTGCAGGACGAGATCGAACTGATGCTGCAGGTCAACGGCAAGCTGCGCGGCTCGATCACGGTCGCCGGCCGGTGCCGACAAGGCGCAGATCGAGGCCGCGGCGCTCGAGAACGCCGACTTCATCCGCTTCTCCGAGGGCAAGCGGCCGAAGAAGGTCATCATCGTGCCGGGCCGGCTGGTCAACGTGGTCGTCTGATGCAGCCCACGCGACGTATCCTGCTGGCGGCCGCGCCGGCGCTGCTGCTCGCCGGCTGCGGCTTCCAGCTGCGGCGCGCGCCCGAGTTCGGCTTCCGCCGCGTGCTGCTGAACGGTTTCGAGCGCGCGTTCGCCGCTGGCCGAGGAACTGCGCGCGCAGCATCGACGCCAGCCCGACGACGCGCGTCGTCGACACGCCCGGCGCAGGCCGAGGTCGTGCTGCACGCGCTGACCGACGTGCGCGAGCGCAGCGTCGTCGCGAGCACCGGCGCCGGCCAGGTGCGCGAGCTGCAGCTGCGGCTGCGCTTCGCCTTCCGCGCTCACGCGCGCCGACGGCACGCGAACTGATCCCGCCGCGCGAGATCGTGCTCAGCCGCGACATGAGCTACAGCGAAACCATCGCGCTGGCCAAGGAGCTCGAAGAGGCGGCGCTGTATCGCGCGATGCAGAGCGACATCGTCGCGCAGGTGCTGCGCCGGCTGGCCGTCGGTGCCGCCGCTCTGAGCCCGCCGCGTTCCGATGCAGCTGCGCGCCGACCAGCTCGCCGCGCACCTGAAGCAGGCTGCGGCGCGCGACGGCCTGCGACCGGTCTACACGCTCTGGGGCGACGAGGCGCTGCTGCTGCAGGAGGCCGGCGACTGCGATCCGCGCCGCTGCCCTCGGCGCGGGCTATGCCGAGCGCCAGGTGCACACCGTGGCCGGCGCGCATTTCAACTGGAGCGGCCTGCTCGGCCAGGCGCAGGCGATGAGCCTGTTCAGCGACCGGCAGCTGATCGAGATCCGCATTCCGTCGGGCAAGCCGGGCAAGGAAGGCTCCGAGGCGCTGCAGCGCTACTGCGCGCACGCCGGCGACGGACGTGCTGACGCTGGTGCAGCTGCCGCGGCTGGACCGCCAGCAGCAGCAGAGTGCCTGGTTCGGCGCGCTCGACGCCGCCGGTGTGACGCTGCGCATCGATCCGATCGAGCGTCAGGCGCTGCCGGCGTGGCTGGCGCAGCGTCTGGCCGCGCAGGGCCAGCGCGTCGTGGCCGGCGAGGACGGACAGCGCGCGCTCGCCTGCTTCGCCGACCGGGTCGAAGGCAACCTGCTGGCGGCGCACCAGGAGATCCAGAAGCTCGGACTGCTGTACCCGGCCGGCGAACTCGGTTTCGAGCAGATCGAGGCGGCGGTGCTCGACGTGGCGCGCTACGACATCGGCAAGTTCGGCGAGGCGGTGCTCGCCGGTCAGGTCGGCGCGCGCGCTGCACATGCTCGATGCGCTGCAGGCCGAAGGCGAGGCCGCGGTGCTGGTGCACTGGACGCTGGCCGACGACATCCGGGCGCTGCGGCGCTGCAAGGAGGCGCTGCTGCAGGGCCGGCCGCTGCCGATGGCACTGCGCGAGGCGCGCGTCTGGGGCGCCAAGGAACGGCTGTACGAGCGCGTCCTGCCGGGACTGGATGCCGCGGCGCTCGGCGATCTGGTCGCCGCGGCGCAGGTCTGCGACGGCATCGTCAAGGGCCTGCGCGACCCGCGCTGGCCGGCCGAACCGTGGGCGGCGCTGCGTCGCCTCGCGCTGCAGCTGATGCAGGCGGTGCGCGCCGCACGTGCCGGCGCGCGACGCCGGAGGCGCGGCACCGCGTCTGGCGTTGGGAGCCTGAGCGTCAGTAGCCGCGCTGGCGGTCGACCAGGTGCAGCGGCGGCTGCGCCGGATTCGAGCCGCGCGATGTTGGCCGCGGCGACCGCCGCCGCACTGCGCTTGTCGGTCTGTGCCGCGACGTGCGGCAGCACGGTGACCCGCGGATGGCGCCAGAACGGGTGTGCGGCGGGCAGTGGTTCGCTCGCCGAAGACATCGAGGACGAGTTCGCCGAGCTGGCCGCGCTCGAGCGCGGCGAGTGCATCGGCTTCCACCAGGTGCGCGCCGCGCGCCAGGTTGACGAGGTGCGCTCCCGGCTGCATGGCGGCCAGGCGCTGCGCGTCGAGCAGCCCGCGTGTGCGCCCGGTCAGCGGCAGCAGGTTGATCACGACCCGGGCCGCACCGAGCGCATCGGCCAGCGCCCGCCTCGCCGTGTCGGCACGCGACGCCGTCAGCCCGGGGTGCAGCACGCGCTGCTCCAGCCGCTGACCGGATAGCCGTTGCCGGCCAGCCGCCGCGCCACTGCGGCGCCGATCTGCCCGAGCCCGAGCACCAGCACCGGCCAATCCGCGGCGCGTCGCTGCGGCAGCGGCTGCCAGCGCTGCTCGCGCTGGGCGCGGGCATAGGATGAAGAAGTCGCGCTGCAGCGCGAGCACCGCCCACAGCGCGGTCTCGGCCATCGCATCGGTCATGCACGGATCGACCATGCGCGCGATCGGCACCTCGCGCGGCAGGCTGGCATCGTCGAGCAGGCGGTCGACCCCGGCCCACAGCGACTGGATCAGCCGCAGCCCCGGCAGGCCGTGCAGCGCACCCGGCGGCGGATTGGCGACCAGCGCGATCTCGATCTGCGGATCGATCGCCGGATCGCGGGCGGTCCGGATGCGGCGGCCCGGCAGCGCGTCGGACAGCGCCTGCTGCCATTCGGCCAGCTCAGCTGGCGTCGATGTCGCCGCACAGCAGGATCGGGCTCATCGCGGACGACGCCGCGGCCGGCGTCGAGCGCGACGCACAGCGCAGCGAGCGCGGCGTGCACGGTCAGGGCCCGGATCCGGCGTCCGATCGCCATCGAAGTGGCAGCAGGCGCGGCGTGCAGGCGCCGCCGCGCCGGGCAATCGCGAGCCAGACCGTGCCGACCGGCTTGCCGGGCACCGCGCCGCCCGGACCGGCGATGCCGGTGACGGCGACCGCCCAGTCGGCCGCCGAGTGCGCGAGCGCGCCTTCGGCCATCGCGACCGCCACCGCCTCGCTGACCGCACCGTGTTCCTCGAGCAGCGCCCTCGGCGACGCCGATCGAGCGGCTCTTGGCGCGGTAGGAATAGGTGACGAAGCCGCAGTCGAACCAGTCGCTCGATCCGGGCAGTGCGGTGCAGGCGGCGGCGATCAGCCCGCCGGTGCACGACTCGGCCGTGACCAGGCGTCTGGCGCCGGGCACGCAGCCGGTCGGCCAGCAGGACGGCGGCGGGTTCGAAACGTTCCAGCATCGGCGGCTCCGGATCGGGGCGGATCGGTCGGCGCGCGCTACCACCAGCGCCAGGCGGCGATGACGAGCAGCGTGCAGGCGGCGGCGACCAGGTCGTCGAACAGGACGCCGAAACCCTGCGTCCAGCCGATCGGCATGCCGCTGCGCGCCTTGAAGCAGCGATCGGCCCAGCCGATCGGTCCCGGCTTGGTGGCATCGAGGAGCGGAACAGTGCGAAGGCGACCAGCTGCGCCAGCCAGCCGGCTGGCGTGATCAGCCACAGGATGAGCCAGAACGAGACCACCTCGTCCCAGACGATCGCCGACGGATCGGCCAGATCCGAGGTTGCGCGCGGTGACGGTCGACGGCCCACCAGCCGATCGCCACGCAAGCCAGCAGCACCAGGCCGAGGGTGGCGTCGTCGAACAGCGGCCGGAACAGCGACGAAGACCAGCCAGGCCCACAGCGTGCCGAAGGTGCCGGGCGCCCACGGCGCCAGGCCGGAGCCGAAGCCGAGCGCGATCAGGTGCGCCGGATGCGACAGCATGAAGCGCAGGTCGGCGCGGCGCGTGCGATGCGCGCGGTCGGCGACGGCGATCGGATCCTGCATCGGCGGCTCAGTCGGCGAAGTGGTCGAAGCCGCGCGGCAGCGCGTCGATCGGCGCGCCGGCGGCGTCGACCACGCGCAGCGCCTGGCCCGGCTTCGATCGTCCCGATGCGCGTGACGCGCGACGCCGCAGCGCGCTGCCGGCCGCGCGCACCGCATCGGCGGCGTGCGGCCGGCGCGCTGAACAGCAGCTCGTAGTCGTCGCCGCCGGCCAGCGTGCACAGCCGCTGCAGCGCCGGCGGCTGCGCCGCGCAGCAGCGCGCTGCGCGGCAGCGCGTCGGCATCGATGCGCGCGCCGACGCCGGAGCGCTGCAGGATGTGGCCGAGGTCGCCGACCAGCCCGTCGGACAGGTCGATCGCGCTGGTCGCGATGCCGCGCAGCGCCTGCCCGAGCGCGACCCGCGGCTGCGGCATCTCCATCGCGCGCGCGCGCCTGCTCGAAGGCGTCGCCGTCCAGCCGCAGCGTGCCGCGGAAGACCTCGAGCGCCAGCCGCGCATCGCCGAGCGTGCCGCTGACCCACAGCTCGTCGCCCGCGCGCGCGCCCGAACGCAGCAGCGCCTGCCCGGCCGGCACCTCGCCGAAGACGGTGACGCAGATGTTGAGCGGCCCCTGCGTGGTGTCGCCGCCGATCAGCTCGCAGCCGTGCGCGTCGGCCAGCGCCGAGCAGGCCGCGCGCAAAGCCGGCCAGGAAGGCGCTCGTCGGCGCGCGGCAGCGCCAGCGCCAGCGTGCAGCCGAGCGGCGCGGCGCCGCAGGCGGCCAGGTCGCTCAGGTTGACCGCCAGCGCCTTGTGGCCGAGCCGCTCGGGCGCGACGGTCGACAGGAAATGGCGCCCCTCGACCAGCATGTCGGTCGAGATCGCGAGCTGCATGCCGGCGCGCGGCGCCAGCAGCGCGCAGTCGTCGCCGATGCCGAGCACCGCGCCCGGCGACCGGGCGCGTGAAGTGGCGCGCGATCAGTTCGAACTCACCGGCTGGCGGCATCGGGATCCTGGTTCAGGTGCTCGCGCACCAGGTTGGCGAGCTCGACCGCCGAGCGCACGTCCATCTTCTCGAACACGCGCGCGCGGTGGACCTCGACCGTGCGCACGCTGATGTTCAGCGCATCGGCGATCAGCTTGTTCGGCCGGCCGTCGATGACCAGCCGCATCACATCGCGTTCGCGGTCGGAGATCTCGGCCAGCCGCCTCGCCACCTGCGCCCGCGCCGCGCGCCGCAGCAGCGCCTGCTCGCTCGCCTGCAGCGCCTGCTCGACCCGGTCGACGAGCGCATTGTCGGCGAACGGTTTCTCGACGAAGTCGAAGGCGCCGCGCTTGACCGCGGCGACCGCGGTCGGCACGTCGCCGTGGCCGGTCAGGAAGATCACCGGCAGGGCCTCGATCAGGCCGCGCTCGATCAGGCGCTCGAACAGCACCAGACCGCTGGTGGCCGGCATCCGCACGTCGAGCAGCAGGCAGCTCGGCGCATTCGGCCAGTCGAGCAGCCGGGCCTCGGGCGGCGCATCGCTCGGCAGGCGCTGCGGCCAGCATCTGCTCGAAGGCCTCGGCGCTGGCGTAGCCCTCGCTCAGCAGGCGGCGCGAGCGCAGCAGCCAGGCCAGCGCATCGCGCACCACCTCCTCGTCGTCGACCAGGTAGACCATCGGCAGGCCGAAGCCGGAGCCGGCCGGTGTCAGGGCGGGCGATGAGAGGGCGGTGGACGGGCTGGTCATCGCGATCGGCAGCTGGCTGGCACGCGGCACGGGCGGCGGACGCGGATCGTGGAGTGGCTCTCAGCCCGATTGTGCGGTGTCCAGCGCCGCGTCGAACTCGGCGCGCTGCGCCGGTCGCCGTTCGACCGGCAGCGTGAAGCGGAATTCCGTCGCCGGTGCGACATGGCCGGTGCTGTCGGCGAGTTCGGGCAGGCGCTCGTGGTCGAGCGCGCCGCCGTGCTGCTCGACCACCGTGCGGCACAGGCTCAGGCCGAGTCCCATGCCTTCGGCGCGGGTGGTGAAGAACGGCGTGAACAGCCGCTGCGCGACCTCGCTCGGCGACACCAGGGCCACGGTCGATGACGCTGAACGCGACCCAGCGCGATGCTCGCTGCGCACCCGGATCAGCAACTCGCGCCGCTCGACCTCGGTCGACTGCCTCCATCGCCTGGATGCCGTTGCGCGTCAGGTTCAGCAGCACCTGCTCGATCATCGTGCGGTCGCACACCACGCGCGGCAGCGCCTCGGCGAGCTCGACCTCGATCCGGGTGCCGCTCTTGCGCGCCTGCAGCCGCACCAGCGGCAGCACCGCCTCGATCAGCGCCTCCGACCTGCACCGGCTCGCGCGCCTGCTGGCGACGGCGCACGAAGTCGTGCACGCTCTTGATCACCCGGCCGGCCCGCTCGGCCTGCTCGCCGACGCGCTCGATCGCCTGGCGCAGCAGCGCGCGCGTCTCGGGCTCGTCGATGTCGCGCTGCAGCAGGTTCAGCGAGCCGGCTGCGTAGCTCGAGATCGCCGCCAGCGGCTGGTTCAGTTCGTGGCTCAGCAGCGACGCCATCTCGCCGACGGTGGCGAGCCGCGCGGTGGCCTGCAGCCGCTCCTGCTGCTGGCGCGACAGCTCCTCGACCCGGCGCTGGTCGCTGACGTCGAGTGCCGCGCTCATCCAGCCGGTCTGGCGGCCCTGCGCCGTCGACCAGCGGCGCCTCGAAGATCATCACCGAGAAGCGCTCGCCGTCCTTGCGCATGAAGGTGGTCTCGAAGCCCTCGCGCGAATCGCCGCGCAGCGGCCGGTCCGCTGACCGGCGACGGGCTGGCCGACGGCGCGCGCCGCTGGTGCTGGCGCTGGCGGTATTCGGGCAGCTTCTCGGGCGGCCAGTACGGCGGCGTATCGCTGCCGATGATCTCGGCCGCGCTGTAGCCGACCATCTCGCAGAAGGCCGGATTGACGTAGGTGACCCGGCCGTCCAGGTCGCGCGCGCGCAGCCCGGTCAGCAGCGAATCCTCCATCGCCTTGCGAAAGGCGAGCGCCTCGGCCAGCGCGATGCTCGGCCGCCGAGCGACGCCGCACGTCGATCGCCAGCACGACAACGACCGCCCCGAGCGCCAGCGACAGGCCGAGCACGAGCGCGACCGACAGGTTCGGGATCAGCTGCGGGCGGCCCGAGGCGCTGTCGACGCGCAGGCGCATGCGTCTGCCCGGGCAGGTCGATCAGCCGCTCGGCGACGTAGATGCCGGCGCCGCGCGGGCGACCGGCGCGCGCCAGGCGGATGCCGTCGCCGTCGATGAAGCTCAGCTCGTGCGCATGCAGCAGCTGCTGGACGACAACCTCGTCGAGCAGGATCGGCAGCGCCAGGCTGGCGGTCAGGAAGCCGCTGATCTCGCCGTCGCGCTGCACCGGCAGGCACACGTCGACCACCTCGACACCGACGCCCGCCCGGCAGCGGGACGAAATAGCTGCGCGAGAACGAAGGACCGCTGGTGCGGCGCGCCGCCTCGCAGGCGAGCTCGGTCTCCATCTCGATCGCGTCGCGCGGCAGGCGCACGAAGATCGGCGTCTGGTGCGGTCCGTCGATCGCGTCGATCACGTTCTGACTCAGGTCGCGCCGCTCGATGCGCAGCAGTTCGCGGCGTTCGCGCAGCAGGAGCGGGCCTCGTCGCGCCAGTTCCTGCGGCGGCCGTCCTCGCGCCAGCCGAGCGCCTGCAGCGCCTGCAGATCGCGCGCCACGGCCTGTCGCAGGTCGGCGACGATGCTGGCCGCAGCGGTCTCGACCTCCTCCTGCAGCCGGTTGCTTTCGTGGTCGAAGGTCAGCCAGACCAGGGCGCTCTGCGCCACCAGCAGCAGAGCGATCAGCAGCAGCCACAGCCAGCGGCGCCGACGCGGCCGCGGCACCCGACGGCCACACCGGCAGCGCCGGGCGCGGCGGCTGGTTGGTGGGGGCGGCGTGGCGGTTCATGGTGGAAGCCGGACAGTATCGGCCACGGCCGCGTCCGGCGACCGCCAGGCGCTTTGGCGGATGACCGGCGCGGGTCGCGGCGGCGCGCGCGCGATCGGACCGGAGCCGCCTCCTACAATCGAGCCGCTTCGCGGGCCGTGCTCGGAGCCTGCCACGCCCCTCCACCTACAGCGAGATATGGCCATGCATTCCGCCGAACAGAAGATCGCCGAGCTGCGCGCCGCAGCGCTCGAATACCACGAGTTCCCGACGCCCGGGCAAGATCGCGATCGCCGCCACCAAGCAGCTCGTCAACCAGCGCGACCTGGCACTCGCCTATTCGCCCGGCGTGGCAGCGGCGTGCGAAGAGATCGTCGCCGACCCGCCGAATGCCTTCCGCTACACCTCGCGCGGCAACCTGGTCGCGGTGATCACCAACGGCACCGCCGTGCTCGGCCTGGGCAACATCGGGCCGCTGGCGAGCAAGCCGGTGATGGAAGGCAAGGGCGTGCTGTTCAAGAAGTTCGCCGGCATCGACGTCTTCGACATCGAGGTGGCCGAGAACGATCTGGACAAGCTGGTCGACGTGATCGCAGCGCTCGAGCCGACCTTCGGCGGCATCAACCTCGAGGACATCAAGGCGCCGGACTGCTTCTACGTCGAGCGCAAGCTGCGCGAGCGGATGAAGATCCCGGTCTTCCACGACGACCAGCACGGCACCGCCATCGTCGTCGGCGCGGCGCTGCTGAATGCGCTGAAGGTCGCCGGCAAGGACATCCGGCAGATCAAGCTCGTCACCTCCGGCGCCGGCGCCGCCGCGCTGGCCTGCCTCGGCCTGCTGCTGGAGCTCGGCCTGCCGCGCGAGAACGTCTGGGTGACCGACCTGGCCGGGCTGGTCTGGCAAGGTCGCACCGAGCTGATGGACGAGGACAAGGCCGTCTTCGCGCAGGACACCGACCAGCGCACGCCTGCGCGAGGCGATCGTCGGCGCCGACGTGTTCCTCGGGCTGTCGGCGGCGGGCGTGCTCAAGCCGGAGATGGTCGCGACGATGGCCGACCAGCCGATCATCTTCGCGCTGGCCAATCCGAACCCCGAGATCACGCCCGAAGACGCCAAGGAGGCGCGGCCGGACGCCATCATCGCGACCGGCCGCAGCGACTACCCGAACCAGGTCAACAACGTCCTGTGCTTCCCGTACATCTTCCGCGGCGCGCTCGATTGCGGTGCGACGACGATCAACCTGGCGATGGAGATCGCCGCGGTGCATGCGATCGCCGAGCTGACGCAGGCCGAGCAGAACGAGGTGGTGGCGCGCGCCTATGCCGGCTTCAGCCTGAAGTTCGGTCCCGAATACCTGATCCCGAAGCCGTTCGACCCGCGCCTGATGATGATGATCGCGCCGGCGGTGGCCAAGGCGGCTGCCGAGTCGGGCGTCGCGCAGCGCCCGATCGCCGACTTCGACGCCTACCGCGAGAAGCTGCAGGCCTTCGTCTATGCCTCGGGCACGACGATGAAGCCGATCTTCAACCTCGCCAAGCGCGCGCCGAACCGGCGCATCGCCTATGCCGAGGGCGAGGAGGAGCGCGTGCTGCGCGCGGTGCAGGTGGTGGTCGACGAAGGTCTGGCGCGGCCGACGCTGATCGGCCGGCCCGGAGATCATCGCCCAGCGCGTCGAGCGCTTCGGGCTGCGGCTGCAGGCCGGGCGCGACTACGACCTCGTCAACACCGAGCACGACGAGCGCTACCGCGACTACTGGCAGACCTACCACCAGCTGACCGCGCGCAAGGGCGTCACCGCGCAGCACGCCAAGATCGAGATGCGGCGCCGCCTGACGCTGATCGCCGCGATGCTGCTGCACCGCGGCGAGGTCGACGGCATGCTGTGCGGCACCTGGGGCACCACCCAGACGCACCTGCACTACATCGACCAGGTGATCGGCCTGCGCGACGGCGCCCGGACCTATGCCTGCATGAACGGGCTGATCCTGCCGAACCGGCAGGTGATGCTGGTCGACACCCACGTCAACTACGACCCGACCGCCGAGCAGCTGGCCGAGATCACCGTGATGGCGGCCGAGGAAATGCAGCGCCTCGGGCTGCAGCCGAAGGCGGCGCTGCTGTCGCACAGCAACTTCGGATCCAGCAACCACCCGTCGGCGCTGAAGATGCGCGACGCGCTCGCCCTGCTGCGCGAGCGCGCGCCCTGGCTCGAGGTCGACGGCGAGATGCATGGCGACACCGCACTCGACGGCGACGCTGCGCAAGCAGCTGATGCCGTGGTCGACGCTGTCGGGCGAGGCCAATCTGCTGGTCCTGCCGAACATCGACGCCGCCAACATCGCCTACAACCTGCTCAAGACCGCCGCCGGCGGCGGCATCGCGATCGGCCCGGTGCTGCTCGGCGCCGCCAAGCCGGTGAACATCCTGACCCCGTCGGCAACCGTGCGCCGGCTGGTCAACATGACCGCGCTGACCGTCGCCGACGCAAACGCGGTGCGCTGAGCCCCCGGCGCCGCCGGACAGCGCCTGGACGGTCGGGCGCATACTGGAGGCGCCGCGGCCCCGCCGCGAGCCGGCTCCGGGCGGCGCCAAGCGATGCGCAAACCCGCCGGGAAGACACGATCCACCGATTCCAGGCGCCTTTCACAGGCGCCGGGGAAGCCCTTGGCTTGAGGTTTCAGGCTCGATTCGGTAACATCGACGGTTTCTGATTCGAGGGAAATCCCGTGCGTTGTTCAGGTCGGCCACTTGCGTTATCGGCATGGCGCAGGGCTGGTCTTGCCGTCGGTCTGGCGGCAGCGGCACTTCTTGCTCCGGCCTGCTCGGAAGCTCGGGGCCCGCTGCAGCAGCCCGACACGGTGCGCTGGGTCGAGTTGCCGCCGCGAGGCGCGCACCACGGGGGAATTGATACGCTCCGGCGGACCGTTCCCCTACCGCAAGGACGGTACGACCTTTGGCAACCGCGAACGGCTGCTGCCGCTGCATCCACGCGGCCATTACCGCGAATACACGGTTCGTACACCCGCGTCACGTGACCGGGGCGCGCGCCGGATCGTGTGCGGCGGGAACCCGCCGACGCGAACCGACTCCTGCTTCTATACCGACGATCACTACGCCAGCTTTCGCCGCATCGTGGAGTGAATGTCATCCCTTTCGACGAGCCCGGGGCCGGATTGCGCCCGGGCGCGACGATTCCTTTTGTGTTTTTGAGGCTCTTCTCAGCTCTTTTCGTGATCCAAGGAGGAACGTGACATGCTCTTGCAGACAGTCCGTCCGAACATCGTTCAATCGATCCGCGCCTACCGCGTCGAGGATCTGATGCAGGCCGCCCAGGCCGGCGATCAGCATTTCCTCTATGCGAATCTCGGCGCGGCCCAGTCCAAGCAGGACGTGCTCGATGCCATCGCCGCGGCTTTTCTGTTCCCGCCACATTTCGGCAAGAACTTCGACGCCTTGTTCGACTGCATGACCGATCAGGTCAACAAGGCCGGCGAGCAACCCGGCTTTGTCGTCGTGCTCGAGCAGTTGCCCGACAGTCCGCGCTTCGACCGCGAGGCGCGCGAGCAACTGCTCGACGTGTTCCGCGATGCGGCCGACTTCTGGGCCGAACGCAAGGTGCCATTCAGGTGTTTCTATTCTTTTCAGTAGCCCGCTCCCAGGAACAAGGGTCATGGGAGCGGGCGACTGAGGTGGCCCAGAGTGTTGCAGCAAAGCCCGCCAAGGCGGGGTCCAAGAATGCAGCCAATGCAAGCTTCGGCATGAACATGCCGATGATGAGCAGTGCATTCGATACCGCGATGTGGTTGAACGCGGCCTGACGGCGCGTCCTTCGCATCCCGAGCAACAGCCTGCCTCCGGCAGGCTGTTTGCATTTCAGGTCTGGCGGCCGCGACCGGTGCGCCCGGCGCGCCACTGCAGGACGATGCCGGCGGACGCGCCAGAGCGGCCAATCGGGCGGTCAGGACGGCCGGGCGCGCGCCAGGGCGAGGTATTCGGCCACCGGGACTTCCTCGGCGCGGCGCTGCAGGTCGAAATCGACCTCCAGACCCTGCTCCGCGTCAGCCACGCGCCGAGCGTGTTGCGCAGCATCTTGCGCCGCTGCGAGAAGGCGACGCCGACGATCTCGCCGAGGCGGACGACGTCGATGTCGGCCACCGCGGCGCGCGGCAGCGGCAGCATGCGCACCACCGCCGAGTCGACGCGCGGCGGCGGATCGAACGATTCCGGCGGCACATCGAGCACCGACTCGATGTGCGTAGCGCCACTGCAGCATCACCGACAACCGGCCGTAGTCCTTGCTGCCGGGCGCGGCCGCCATCCGCTCGACGACTTCCTTCTGCAGCATGAAGTGCTGATCGGCGACCGCATCGACCGCGCCGAGCAGGTGGAACAGGATCGGCGTCGAGATGTTGTACGGCAGGTTGCCGACCACGCGCAGCGGCTGCCCGAGCGCGGGCTGCGAGCGCGGCGAAGTCGACCGTCAGCACGTCGGCCTCGACCACCTCGAGTTCGGCGCGCCGGCGCAGCCGCGCCGCCAGGTCACGGTCGAGTTCGATCACCGTCAGCCGGTCGCAGCGCGCCACCAGCGGATCGGTCATCGCACCCAGGCCCGGCCCGATCTCGACCAGCGGCTGCCCGGGTCGCGGATCGATCGCCGCCACGATGGCGTCGATGACGATCGCATCGTTCAGGAAGTGCTGGCCGAAGCGCTTGCGCGCGATGTGCCTCATGGCCTGCCCAGCCGGTTGGCGCAGGCCCGGCCGGCGGCAGCGGCGCGCGGTGCGTTGATCAGGGTGCCTCGCGCATCTCGATGTAGGCGCGCGCCCGCAGTTCGGCGAGCCAGCTCTCGTACGCCGCTTCGTACTTGCGCTCGCGCAGCACGTTGCGGACGAATTCGCGCTGCTGCGCGCGCGTCGAGCTCCAGGTCGCGCCGATCGATGACCTGGATCAGGTGCACGCCGAAGCGCGACACCACCGGATCGGAAATGCCGCCGACCGGCAGCGCATTCATCGCGTGCTTCGAATTCGGGCACCAGGCTGCCGGGCGAAGTCCAGCCGAGATCGCCGCCGGCAGCGGCGCTGCCGTCCTCGGAGTTGTCGCGCGCCAGCGCTCTCGAAGCTGGCGGCGCCACGCTCGATGCGCTGCTTGAAGTCGGCCAGACGCCGGATCGCCGCCTGCTGGCTGAGCTGCTCGCGACGGACGCAGCAGGATGTGGCGGGCACGCGTCTGCTTGACCATGAAGGCATCGGCATCGCGCCGCTCGATCAGCTTGAGCACGTGGAAACCGGCGCCCGAGCGCAGCAGCGTCGGCGCCACCTGTCCCGGCTGCAGGTCACGCACCTGGGCGACGAAGCTGTCGGGCAGCCGATTCGCCGGACGCAGGCCGAGTGCACCGCCGCTCGACCTTGGCCGGATCGTCGGACAGCTCGCGCGCGATCGCGTCGAACGCTTCGCCGACGCGCGCCCGTGCCAGCGCCCTCTCGGCCCGGATGCGGCGTTCGGTGACGCGCTCGCGTCGGCCGCTTCCGGCACCGCGACCAGGATCTGCGCGATGTTGTACTGCGTCGCGTCGCCGGCCTGCGCGCGCTGGCGCGCGATCTCGGCGGCGAGTTCGGCATCGGTGATCCGGATCCGCGACTGCACCTCGCGCTCGCGCATGCGCTCGACCAGGATCTGGTCGCGCAGGTTGCTGCGGAAGCGGTTGTAGTCGATGCCTTCGCTGGCGCAGCCGCTCGCGCAGCTGCTCGGGCGTGAGCTGGTTCTGCACCGCGACGTTGGTCACCGCGCGGTCGAGCTCGCCCTCGTCGACGCGCTGGCCGGCCTCGCGCGCCGCGGTGACGAGCACCCGCTCGTCGATCAGCGCCTGCAGCACCTCGCGCCGCAATTCCGGCTCGGGCGGCAGCCGGTTGCCGGCACGCGCGGCCGCGTCGCGCACCCGTTCGAGCCGCAGGGCCAGCTCACCGGCGGTGACGAGCTCCTGGTTGACGACGGCCAGGATGTAGTCGCCCTGGCGCGAGCCGGGCGCCGGCGTGCGCACGGCAGCGGTTGCCGGCCGCCGACGACGGGCGCCGGCGCGGCCGGCTGCGCGCCGGAACGCGGTGCGGCGCGCAGCTGGGCGGCCGCGGGCGGCACGCAGCGCTGCGGCGCCCAACAGCAGCACGACGAGTGCGCAGCACGGCCACGAGCAGCGACGCGTCGGAGGTCAGATCATTCATAGGTTTTCAGTGTCGAGCCGCCGTCCGAGGTTTCGCGCAGCAGCCGATAACCGGGGATATTGTCCTTCAAGACCTGCAGCGGGCTGCTGCCGAGCCGGGACAGGCCGACCAGCTCGAGCTGCAGCAGCAGCCGGGTGGTCGCCTCGCTGCGGCCGGTCGACAGCCGCTCGGCCACGACTCGGCCGATCCAGCAGCCGGCGTCGTACTCCATGCCGACGATCGAATCGGTGACGCGGCGGTCGCTGGTGCTGTAGTTGACGCGGCCGACGCCATACAAGGTGCCGCCGCAGGCTGCCGGCCAGGCGCCGCCCTGGTCGTCGAGCAGCCGGCGCGGCTGCGGCCCGACGACCGTTCCGGGCCGTACAGCGGCCACTGCCAGCCGAGCTCGAGCTGTTCGTTCAGACCGCGCGTCAGGCGGTAGGTGGCATTGAGGGTGCGGAACGGCCCGGGCGACCAGCGCGCACTGGCCACCGAGCGCACGATGCGCCGGCTGTCGGGGCTGTACTGGAGCGACGACTCGAGCGTCCATTCCGGCACCAGGCTGGTCCGCGCCGAGCAGCAGCAGGTCGGACCAGCGCTGCGTCGACGGCTGGCCATCGGCGGTGATCGCGCTGGTCGCGCAGCCGCAGCCGCTGCACGATGCCGAGGCGCGCCGCCTCGACGCCGGTCGACCGGGTCGAGCAGGCGCGTGGTGACGCCGGCGGTCAGCTGGTGCGAATCCGACACCCGGTCGACGCCGGAGAACTCGTTCTCGGTATAGATCGAATCGAAGTTGAAGTCCTTCAGCGCCGAGTCGAACACCGGCAGCGTGCGCTGCTCGCGATACGGCGTATTGACATACAGCAGGCGCGGCTCCAGCGTCTGGCGCAGCGCGCTGGCCGAACCAGCGCGTGTCGCGCTCGAACACCCAGCGCGCTGTCGACGCTGACGGTCGGAATCACGCGCGATGCCGCTGCTGCGGCCGTTGGCCAGCGGCTGGTCGAGCGAATAGCTGGCGGCGTTGAAGGCCAGCCGCGGCGTCATGCTCCAGCCGGGCGTGATCCACGGACGGCTGATCGAGCCGAGCGCATGCACCCGGTTGCCGGTCGGGCGCGCGCCGGTGCGCGTGCGCGGCGCGGCGATGGCGCCGGTGGGGACGCCCGACAGGCCGCCGGTGACATCGCGCGGATTGGTGAAGCGGTTGAACTCGGTGACGAAATCGACCTGCAGCCCGGGGCCGAGCGCCTGCGCGGTGCGCACGCCGATCTGCGGCAGGCGGTCGTACGGCGCTTCGATGCGGCTCGCCGGCTCGACGTTCTGCAGCACCTGCCAGCTCTGGACCCGCGCATAGGCTGTTCCACACGCCCGGCCGCGCCGAGCCGCACCGGCCGGCTGACGCGCAGGTCCGACAGCAGCAGACGCGGCGTCAGGCTCGGCACGTTCGACGAGAAATCCTTCCAGTAGTCGTCGTCCGAGACCCGCAGCACCCGCAGCGAATACTGCGATCGTGCGCGACGGATCGGCGGCATGCTGGAGCGCCAGCGAATAGCGGTCGCGCCCGGCGAGCTGGTCGTTCGGCAGCAGATCGAGATTGACGCTGCCGCGGAATGCCGGCTCCAGGTAGCGGTATTCGGTGTCGAGGCCGGCCCCGCGCTTGGCGATCAGGCGCGGCGTCAGCGTCGCATCGCGGTTCGGCGCGATGTTCCAGTAATAGGGCGCGGCGACCTGCAGGCCCGCTGTTGCTGTCGATCGCGATGCTCGGCGGCAGCCAGCCCGACTTGCGCGCATCGGTGAGCGGAAAGCTCAGCACCGGCGCGGCCAGGATCGGCACGCCGTAGAAACGCAGCACCGCGCCTTCGGCGATGCCTTCGTTGGCGGCGAAATCCATCCGCAGGCGGCGCGTGCGCAGCTCCCAGGCCGGATTGACGTAGCGCCCTTCGGCATCGAGTTCGTCGTCGACCCGGCAGCTCGAATAGGTCGCACCGTGGGCGATCGCCCGCTGCTCGCCGAGAAACTCGACCCGCTCGGCGTGACCGCCGGCCTGTGTGCGGCCGAAGTGGTAGGTCGGCTTGACGAACCGCCCTTCGAAGGTCTGCAGCCTGAGCTCGCAGGTCCGGGCCGGTGTAGACATTGCCGTCGCGGTCGATCCGCACCGCGCCGGTGGCGCGTGCCCGGTCTTCGACCGCGTCGTAGCTCAGCCGGTCGGCCCGGATGCGCATGGCGCCGCGCTCGATCACCGCGTTGCCTTCGGCGACCGTCTCGAGATCGGGTCGGCCGCGGATCTGGTCGGCCTCGACCACCGTCGGCAGGCTGCGGTCCGTCGACAGGTCGACGCCGGTCTGCGGCGCGCAGCCCGGGTGTGCAGGCGAGCACGAGCAGGCCGAGCGCGAGCAGTCGGCACGGCAACGGCTGCGGGATCGGAGACGGGGTCGGATCGGACACGGGCGGCGTGGCAGCGGCAGGATCGGACGGAACGCGGACCGGGGCCGCGACGAGGACCGGACCCGGTGTCGGGCACCAGCGCGGAGTGCCCTGCGGCCGGGATGGCCGGATGGACTCCGTAGAATCGATTATCCATGCTCGAGCCGACCCCCACCCCCTCCCCCGTCACCTGGGCCGACGCCGCACGCGGCGCCGCCTTCGCCGAATGGCTCGGCGCGCTGCAGGCGCAGCACCGGCTGCGGCCTGCCCACGCTGCGGCCGGCGTCGAGCGACGCCAGCTTCCGGCGCTACCTGCGCATCGACTGCGACGGCGATCCGGCCAGCCTGATCGTGATGGATGCACCGCCGCCGCAGGAAGACATCCGCGCCGTTCGTCGAGATCGCCGGCGCGCATCGAACGCGCCGGGCTGCACGCGCCGCGCGTGCTGGCGCTGCGATCCAGCGGCATGGCTTCGCGCTGCTGAGCGACCTCGGCTCGACGCTGTACCTGCAGCCGCTGCAGCAGGCCGCCGCGGCCGGCGACACTCAGCGTCGCCGACCGGCTGATGCGCGAGCTCGTCGCGACGCTGATCGCCTGGCAGCAGGGCGTCGATCCGAGCGGCCTGCCAGCCTACGACGCGGCGCTGCTGCAGCGCGAACTCGAGCTGTTCCCGACCTGGTGCGTCGAGCGCGAATACGGCTGCAGCTGGAACGACGACGAGCGCGCCACCTGGCGCGAGGCCTGCACGCCTGCTGGTCGACAGCGCACTGGCCCAGCCGACGCTGGCGGTGCACCGCGACTTCATGCCGCGCAACCTGATGGTCACGCCGCACGGTCCGGGCATCCTCGACTTCCAGGATGCGGTGGCAGGGCCGATCAGCTACGACCTCGCGTCGCTGATCCGCGATGCCTTCGTCAGCTGGGACGAGGAGTTCGAGCTCGACGTGGCGGTGCGCTACTGGCAGCAGGCCCGCAAGGCCGGCCTGCCGCTGTCCGACGACTGTCGGCGAATTCTGGCGCCAGGTCGAATGGATGGGCCTGCAGCGTCACCTGAAGGTGCTCGGCATCTTCTGCCGGCTCAAGCACCGCGACGGCAAGCCGGCCTACAGCGCCGACCTGCCGCGCTTCTTCGACTACGCCCACCGCGTCGCCGTCGCGCTACAACGCGCTGCGCCCGCTGGCGCGACTGCTCGAGCCGCTGATGGGCGCGCAGCGGATCGACGCGTTCTACTGACGGCGCCGGCCGGCCGCGCCCGGGCTCAGCGCGGGCGGGTCTCGCAGCCGGCGGCGAGCAGCCACGGATCGCGATCGGGATCGGAGCGCGGCAAAGGTCGCGATCAGGAAGTCGAGCAACACGCGCGTTCGGGCCGGCACATGCTTGCGGGTCGGCATCGCTGCATAGATCGTCGAACTGAACAGCTGCCACTCGGGCAGCAACCGCTCCAGGGCCTGTTCCTGCAGGGCATCCTCGCGACGAACGAAGGCAGGCCGGCGATGCCGAGTCCGGCCAGCGCGGCGGCATACATCGTGTCGATGTGGGTCGTGCTCAGCGCCGGGCGCTGCGGCACCGGCAGGCGCACCGCTTCACCCGCCACCGCCCCGTCGGCGACCGGACCGGGAACGAATTCCATCTGGCGCAGGAAGGGCGGGATCATCGTGTCGTGATCGGCGAGGTCGCGCGGCGAGCAACGGCCGGCCGCGCCGATCCAGGTAGTCGGGCGAGGCGCACAGCACGACCTCGGTGCGCGCCAGCCGCCGCGCAACGAAGTCTCCGTCGAGTCCGCCGCGGGCGACCATGATGATGCTGAGGTCGAAGCCCTCGTCGACCGTCTCGACCGGTCCCGGCACCACCAGTTCGATGGTGACCGCGGGTACAGGTCGCGGAACGCCGGCAGGTGCTTGGCCAGCTGGTGGACGGCGAACGCAGGTGGCGCCAGCACGCGCAGGTGACCGACCGGATCGGCCGTCGACCAGATTCGCCTGCGCCTCCGCCTCCGCGACATCGAGCAGGATCTGGCGCGCGCGCTCGAGGTAGGCCGCACCGGCATCGGTCAACGCGATCCGACGCGTGGTGCGGTTGATCAGCCGGGTCCCGAGGTGCTCCTCGAGTTCGGCGACCAGTCGCGTCACCGCCGGCGGCGACAGGTTCAGCCGCCGCGCCGCGGCGGCAAAGCCGGCCTCGTCGATCACCTGGGTGAAGACGCGCATCGCGTTCAATTTGTCCATTGCCAGCCCATTGTTCCTGATCGCGGAATCTATCTGTTGTGACGCGAGCGGTTTATCCGGCCCGGGAAAACCCCTACAGTTCACCCCATCGATGAGCCACACCAACCGGACTCACCGAGGTGGATCAAGGCGGACCCCCACTGCCCTGATCCAGATCCTCACATCAATTCTTAAGGAAATCATCATGAATGCAGCCCACATCCTGACCGCCGCCACCTTTGCCGTCGCCACCGGTTCGGTCTTCGCCAGCGACGAGGTCCAGCGCTACCCGACGCCGTCGACGGCCAACCGCGCCGAAGTGCAGGCCAACGTCGAGGTCCCCGCCCGCAGTGCCCGCCAGGTCGGCGAGGCGACGGTCTTCGTCGACCGCGCCAACGGGACCGGCGAGAGCCGTGCCAGCGTCATCGCCGAGGCCCGCCAGTCGGTTCGGGTGAACCGCTTCAACCCGCTGTTCGTCGGCGCCTGAACGGTCGGCTCCGCGATGCCTGCCCATCCGGGCGGCATGCGGTGCCCGGGAAGAAAGCAACCAGGCCGCCTTCGGGCGGCCTTGTCGCGTCCGGGTCCGGCCGGCGTTCCGATCCCTTGCGCCGAAACGCGGAAAATCGGGTCGATGTTGAGAATCACCGACCTGCGCCTGCCGCTCGACCATCCCGAGACGGCGCTGCGCGACGCGATCGTCGCGCGCCTCGGCCTGGACGACCCGCAGCCAGCTGCGCAGCCACCAGGTCTTCAGGCGCGCCCACGATGCGCGCCGCAAGAGCGCGATCCAGCTGATCTACACCGTCGACTGCGAGGTCGACGACGAGGCGTCGCTGCTGCGGCGGCATGCCGGCGATCCGCACATCCGCGTCGCGCCGGATACCCGCTACCGCTTCGTCGGCCATGCGCCGGCCGACTTCGCGCGCGACGACGACGCCCGCCCGGTGGTCGTCGGCTTCGGCCCGTGCGGGCTGTTCGCCGCGCTGGTGCTGGCCCAGATGGGGCTGCGGCCGATCGTGCTCGAGCGCGGCAAGGCGGTGCGCGAGCGCACCAAGGACACCTGGGGCCTGTGGCGGCGCGAGCAGCTCGAGCCGGAGTCGAACGTGCAGTTCGGCGAAGGCGGCGCCGGCACCTTCTCCGACGGCAAGCTGTGGAGCCAGATCAGCGATCCGCGCCACCTGACGCGCAAGGTGCTGACCGAATTCGTCAAGGCCGGTGCGCCGGAGGAGATCCTCTGGATCGCCAAGCCGCACATCGGCACCTTCCGGCTGGTCAGCATGGTCGAGAAGATGCGCGCCGAGATCGAGTCGCTCGGCGGCGAGATCCGCTTCCAGCAGCGCGTGACCGACCTGCTGATCGAACGACGGCGCGGTGCGCGGACTGGTGCTGGCCGACGGCGCAGCAGATCGCCGCCCGCCAGGTGGTGCTGGCGCTCGGCCACAGCGCGCGCGACACCTTCGCGATGCTGCAGCAGCGCGGCGTCGCGATGCACGCCAAGCCGTTCTCGATCGGCTTTCGGATCGAGCATCCGCAGGGCCTGATCGACCGCGCCCGCTTCGGCCCGGCCGCCGGCCATCCGCTGCTGGGCGCGGCCGACTACAAGCTGGTGCACCACGCGGGCAACGGCCGCTCGGTCTACAGCTTCTGCATGTGCCCGGGCGGCACCGTGGTGGCCGCCACCTCCGAGGCCGGAGCGCGTCGTCACCAACGGCATGAGCCAGTATTCGCGCAACGAGCGCAACGCCAACGCCGGCATCGTCGTCGGCATCACGCCGGCCGACTGTGCGCAGCGATCCGGCGCCGCCGGTCCGGTCGATCCGCTCGACGGCATTGCCTTCCAGCGCTTCTGGGAGTCGCGCGCCTACGAGCTCGGCGGCGGCGGCTACATCGCGCCGGGCCAGCTGGTCGGCGACTTCATCCGCGGCCAGCGCTTCGAGCGCGCTCGGCGAGGTCGAGCCGTCGTACAGGCCGGGCGTGCGCATGACCGCGCTCGGCGATCCGGCGCGCAGCAGCCTGCCGATGTTCGCGATCGACGCCATCCGCGAGGCGCTGCCCGCCTTCGAGCGCCAGATCAAGGGCTTCTCGATGCCCGACGCGGTGCTGACCGGCGTCGAGACACGCACCTCGTCGCCGCTGCGCATCGAGCGCGGCGCGCGACCTACCAGAGCATCAACGTCGCCGGCCTGTACCCGGCCGGCGAAGGCGCCGGCTATGCCGGCGGCATCATGTCGGCCGGCGTCGACGGCATCGAGGTCGCCGAGGCGATCGGCGCGGGTGCTGCTGCGCAGCCGGCTAGACACGGCCCGCGGCCTCCTACAGGGCGTCGCAGCCGCGCCCGATGGGCGGCGCGCCGGGATCCGGTTACGCTCGCGCTCTTTGACTGATATGGGAGTGCGTGATGATTCGTCCCTTGCTTTTCATCCTGGCGCTGGTGCTGGTCGGGCTGTTCGCCGCCTTCAACTGGGGGGCTTTCTCGACCCCGACCACGCTGACGCTGTTCTTCACCACGGTGCAGGCGCCGGTGGGCGTGATCATGCTGGTGCTGCTCGCGATCGCCTGCGTCGTCTTCGTCGCCTGGGCGATTGCCATGCAGGGACGCGCACTGATGGATTCGCGGCGGATGACCAAGGACCTGCAGGCGCAGCGCGACCTGGCCGACAAGGCCGAGGCATCGCGCTTCACCGAGCTGCGCACCCACCTCGACACCGGTCTGGCGCAGCTGCAGCGGTCGGTCGAGAACCAGGGCAACAGCCTGGCCGCGCAGATGGCCCAGATCGACGACCGGATGCACGGCAGCGCCCGGCCGACGACCGTGGTCGACATCGCGCCTGCGCGATACCTTCGTGCGCTGACGCGCCGCTCAGCCGCCCTGCTCGCGAGCCAGCTTCTCGCTGCGCCAGTAGACGTCGTCACCGCCCAGGCCGTCGAGGTTGGCCCGGTTCAGCACCCGCGCCAGCACGAACAGCAGGTCGCTCAGCCGATTCAGGTACTGGCGCGGCTCGGCACGCACCGCACCGCCCGCACCTGCGGCTGTGCGTTGGCCAGCGCCACCACCGACCGCTCGGCCCGTCGCGCCACGGTGCGCGCCACATGCGCGATCGCGGCGCTGCGAGTGCCGGCCGGCAGGATGAATTCGACCAGCCGCGGCAGTTCGGCGTTGAAGCTGCGCCAGCGCCTCGATCGAGCTGCGACACCGCGTCGGCCTTCAGCAGTTCGAAGCCGGGGATCGACAGCTCGCCGCCGAGGTTGAACAGTTCGTGCTGGATCACGACCAGCAGGTCGCGCACCGGCTCGGGCAGCGGCTCGGCCAGCAGCACGCCGAGCTGCGAGTTGAGCTCATCGACATCGCCCATCGCCTGGATCCGCAGGTGGTCCTTGGCCGACACGCTGGCCGTCGCCGAGGCCGGTGGTGCCATCGTCGCCGGTGCGGGTCGCGATCTGGGTCAGCCGGTTCGACATGGCGCTTCTCTGGTTCGGCGGGAGTGACCGAGGATAAGCCAGTGCGGACGGCGCGACACGTGCGCCGGGCCCGGTCGGCGCCGCGCCGATGATCGACAATTTCGCCGCACCCCCGATGACCGCATGAGTTCAACTCCCGACCCCCGACTGCAGCCGACCCGCGCCGCCATCGTCATCGTCCTGCTGGCCGCGCTCGGCCTCGCCTCGCTGCAGATCCTCGCAGCCGTTCCTGGTCGCCGGCCTGTGGGCGGTGGTGATCGTGGTGGCGAGCTGGCCCGGCATGCTGTGGCTGCAGGCGCGCCTCGGCGGTCGACGCTGGGCGGCGGTGCTGGTGCTCGTGCTCGGGATGCTGGTGCTCGGCGCGCTGCCGCTGTCGCTCGCGATCACCGCCGCGATCGTCAATGCCGGCGAGATCGCCGAGCGGCTGAAGAGCCTGACCGATCTGCAGCTTGCCGGCGCCGCCGGACTGGGTGGCCGAGCTGCCGCTTCGTCGGCGACGCGCGTCGCTGCAGCTGTGGGAGCAGATCGCCGCCTCCGGCGTCGAGGGCCTGCTGTCGCAGCTCGCGCCCTATGCCGGCGCGGTGACGCGGCGCATCGTCGCCCAGGCCGGTGACTTCGGCTTCATCCTGCTCGAATTCGTGCTCGCGCTGGCCTTCGCCGCGCTGCTGTACCTGCGCGGCGAAGAGGCGGCGCGCATGGTGCAGCGCATCGGCGCGCGCCTGGCCGGGCCGCGCCGGGCGCGAATGCGGTCTGGCTCGCGACGCGGGCGATCCGCGGCGTGGCGCTCGGCGTCGGCGGCACGGCGGTCGTCCAGAGCCTGCTGACCGGCCTCGGCCTGGCGCTCGCCGACGTGCCGTTCACGGCCCTGCTGACCGGCTGCGCCTTCGTGCTGTGCCTGATCCAGGTCGGCACGCTGCCGGTGCTGCTGCCGGCGGTGATCTGGGTCTTCTGGAGCGGCGATACCGCCTGGGGCAGCTTTCTGCTCGTCTGGTCGGTGATCGTCGGCAGCGCCGACAACGTGCTGCGCCCGCTGCTGATCCAGCGCGGCGTCGACCTGCCGTTCTGGCTCGTCTTCACCGGCGTGGTCGGCGGCCTGCTCGCCTTCGGGCTGGTCGGCCTGTTCATCGGACCGGTCGTGCTGGCGGTCGCCCGCATGCTGCTGACCGGCTGGCTGGCCGACGGCGAACTGCACGCCACCGGAGCGCCGGGCACGATCCGGCGCGCTGGCCGAGCCGCGCGCCGCGGCTGCGCCGACCGCTGCCGGCTGCCCGAGCCGAAACCACGCTCGCCGGGACGTCGAGCCGTCAGTCGACCTCCTCGGCCTCGATCAGCAGCCGCTCGCGGCGCGCACCGCTGCACGCCACCTCGGCCGACAGGCGCAGCGCCCGGCCGGCCGGCACGCTGCGCTCGAAGCGGTAATCGAGCCCGTCGCCGCCGCCGCCCAGATGGCTGCCGACCCGACGCTGCCACTGGCGCGATCCGTCGGCGAGTGACGGTCAGCTGGTGCCAGGCCGCCGCGCCGTCGGCGCCAGTCCGGCAGCGCGCGCACGGTCATCGAGCAGCTGATCTCGAAGCGGCGCTCGCGCTGCGCATCGGCCGGAATGACGAGCGTCGCGACCGCGGCATCGCCGGCGTCGACGCGCCAGCGCTCCAGCGCCGTGGCGGTACGCGCTGTAACACTTGACCGAGCGGCGCTGCTGCGGTATGCGCGAAGGAGGGGCAGGCATGCGATTTATGCTAACAGCCATGCGCGGACCTCGGCACGGTGCGCAGCCCCTTCCAACGACCACCCATGGAGAGCCGCCCGATGCAGCCGACCCTCGATCTCAGCCTGGCAAGCGGAGCGTTCTGGCCCACGCTCGCCCTGCAGCACTGGATGCAGCTGCAGCAGATGCAGCTGCAGACGTTGCTCGCCTGGCAGCGCTCGATGGCCGAGTTGCAGCAGGACTGGTTCGACCGCTGGTCCTGCCAGTATGCCGGCGCGGCGCGGATCGACGACTGATGACCTGGCGCAGCCTGCTGGTCCTGCTCGGCGACGATGCACGCGGCGACGCGCGCACCGAGGTCGCGATCGAACTGGCGCGGCAGCACCAGGCGCACCTGGTCGGCCTGGCGCCGACCGGCGTGGTCGAGCTGCCGATGATCTCCGATCCGTCCGGGCCGGTCGGCGATCTGGCGGCGCTGACCTGGACCACGCTGCAGGCCCAGGCCGAACGCGCTGCCGAGCGCTTTCGCACCGCCTGCATCCGCGCCGAGCTGCCGTCGTTCGAAGCGGTCGTCGACGAGGCCGACACCGGCGCATCGGTGGTGCGCCATGCCCACTGCAGCGACCTGTGCATCGTCTCGCAGGCCGACCCCGGCGCTGGCGACCACCGCAGCGTGCAGCGCGCTGGTCGAACAGATCGTGCTGCACTGCGCGCGGCCGACGCTGGTGGTTCCGGCCGACGGACACCGGCTGCCGATCGGCACCCGCGCGCTGGTCGCCTGGGACGACAGCCGCGAAGCGGCGCGCGCCGTCGCCGACGCGCTGCCGATGCTGCGGCTGGCCGGCGCCGTCGAGGTCGTCAGCTGGAGCGAATCGATGCTCGATGAGCCGATGCAGATGTCGCAGCGGCTCGAAGCCTTGCAGCGGTGGCTGATGTGGCAGGGCGTCGGCGCCGACGTGCGCAGCGAGAGCTCCGAGATGCCGATCGCCGAGGCGATCCGCACCCGCGCCGCCGCCGGGCGCATCGATCTGATCGTGATGGGCGCCTACGGCCATCCGCGCTGGGCCGAACGCATGCTCGGCGGTGCGACGCGCGGCCTGCTGCGCGCGATGGCGGTGCCGGTGCTGATGTCGCACTGACCGGACCATGAGCATCCGCCACCTCGACCGGCTGCTGACGCCGCGATCGGTGGCCGTCATCGGTGCCTCGAACCGTCCCGGCAGCGTCGGCGCGACGGTCTGGCGCAACCTGCGCGGCGGTCGCTTCACCGGCCCGGTCTACGCCGTCAACCGGCGCCATGCGCAGCTCGACGGCGAGACGGTCTACCGCAGCGTCGCCGATCTGCCGCAGGCGCCCGATCTGGCGGTGGTCTGCACGCCGCCGGCGAGCGTCGCCGGACTGATCCGCGAACTCGGCGCGCGCGGCACCCGCGCGGCGATCGTCATGACCGCCGGATTCGACGCCGGCGCAGAAGCAGGCGCTGCTCGATGCGGCACGTCCGACGCTGCTGCGCGTGCTCGGTCCGAACTGCCTCGGCCTGCTCAACCCGCGCCTCGGCCTGAATGCCAGCTTCGCTCACACCGACGCGGCGCCCGGGCGGATCGCCTTCGTCTCGCAGTCGGGCGCGCTGGTCACGGCGGTACTCGACTGGGCCGCCTCGCGCGGCATCGGCTTCTCGACCATGGTGTCGCTGGGCGAACATGCCGACGTCGACTTCGGCGACCTGCTCGACCACCTGGCGAGCGACTGCCGACACGCGCTCGATCCTGCTCTACATCGAGTCGATCGAATCGACCGCCAAGTTCATGTCGGCGGCGCGTGCGGCGGCGCGCAACAAGCCGGTGATCGTCGTCAAGGCCGGACGGGCCGGGCGAGGCATGGCCGCCGCCGCATCGCACACCGGTGCGCTGGCCGGCTCCGACCTGGTCTTCGACGCGGCGATCCGGCGCGGCGGCATGCTGCGCGTCGACACGCTGGGCGACCTGTTCATGGCGGCCGAGACGCTGGCGCGCTTCGGTGCCAACGCGCGACGACCGGCTGACGCTGCTCACCAATGGCGGCGGGGCCGGCGTGATGGCTGCCGATGCGGCCGCGCTGGCCGGCGTGACGCTGGCCGACCTCGAGCGACGACGCTGCGCGCGCGCCTGGACGCGATCCTGCCGCCCAACTGGTCGAAGGGCAATCCGATCGACATCATCGGCGACGCGCCGGTCGAGCGCTACACCGGCGCGCTGCAGGCGGTGCTGGCCGATCGCTCGGCCGGCGCGGTGCTGCTGATGCATGCGCCGACCGCAATCGTGCGCAGCGAGGACATCGCGCGCGCCTGCGCGCCGATCGTGCGCGGCGCGACCGACCGCGTGCTCGCCTGCTGGCTCGGCGGCGACTCGGTGGCCGCCGCACGCCAGATGTTCGAGGACTGCGGCGTCGCCACCTTACGACACGCCCGAGCGCGCGGTGCGCGCCTTTGCCCTGCTCGGCACCTACCGGCGCAACCAGCAGCTGATGCTCGAGGCACCGACCGCGAGCGAGAACGGTCCGCCCGACCTGCGCCGCCGCACGCCAGCGTGATCGACGCGGCGCTCGCGCAGCCGGCGCGATCTGCTCGACGAGGTGCAGGCGAAGACGCTGCTGCGCGCCTACGGCATACCGGTGGTCGAGACGCATGCGCAGCGCAGCCGACCGCCGACGCGGCGGTCGCCGCGGCGCAGCGCATCGGCTGGCCGGTGGCGCTCAAGATCCTGTCGCCGCAGATCAGCCACAAGTCCGATGTCGGCGGTGTCGCGCTCGACCTGCACGATGAACCGGCGCTGCGCGCGGCAGCGCACGCGATGCTCGACCGCTGGCGCGCGAACGGCCGGACGCGCGCATCGACGGTTTTTCGGTGCAGCAGATGGCGCAGCGCCGCCGTGCCCACGAACTGATCGCCGGCATCGGCATCGATCCGGCGTTCGGACCGGTGATCCTGTTCGGCCAGGGCGGCACCGCGGTCGAGGTGATCGCCGACCGCGCGATTGCGCTGCCGCCGCTGAACCGGGTGCTGGCGCGCGAGCAGATCTCACGCACCCGCGTGGCAAGGCTGCTGGCCGGCTACCGCGACCGACCGGCGGCCGACTTCGACGCGATCGCCGACACCTTGATCGCGCTGTCGCAGATGGCCGCCGACCTGCCCGAACTCGCCGAGCTCGACATCAACCCGCTGTGGGCCGACGAGCACGGCGTGATCGCGCTCGATGCGCGGGTGCGCATCGACCGCGCGGCGCGGTGGCGGCGCGCAGCGCTTCTCGATCCGGCCGTATCCGGCCGAACTCGCCGAGATCGATCGACTGGCAGGGCGAGACCGATCGTGCTGCGGCCGATCCGGCCCGAGGACGGACCGCAGCACCGCGCCTTCGCCGAGCAACTCGGCGCCGAGGACCTGCGGCTGCGCTTCTTCACCACCCGGCGCCACCTGCCGCACAGCGAGCTGGCCCGGCTGACCCAGATCGACTATGCGCGCGAGATGGCCTTCATCGCGGTGCGCGCACGCCAGCCGGCGGTGCCGAGACGCTCGGCGTGGCGCGCGCGGTGGCCGATCCGGACAATGTCGAAGCCGAATTCGCGCTGATCGTTCGCAGCGACCTGAAGCGGCGCGGCCTCGGCCGGCTGCTGCTGCGCAAGCTGATCGACTACCTGGCCGCGCGCGGCACGCAGCGCGTCGTCGGTCACATCCTGCGTGACAACGAGCGCGATGCGCGACATCGTCGCCGAGTCGGGTTTCCGCCAGCGCAGGCGCGGCCCCGCCGACGACGACGCCGAGGTCTGGGAGCTCGAGCTGGCGCAGCCCGGCTGACGCCTCAGAGATCGATGCGCGTGCCGGCATCGCGCGGCGGTGCGAGCGGCACGCCGGCAGCGCGCCGCCACAGCCAGTTCGAGCGCGCGCCCGATCTCCGGCCGGGTGCCGGCGCGCTGCGGCAAGGGCAGCGGACGCAGCCCGCCCGGCGTGCCGCGCGCGACCACGAACGAAAAGCCGTAGGTCGGCTCCTGGCCCATCCGCAGGTCATTGATCAGCACCTGTTCGCCGCGCCGCGACATGCTGAAGAAGCCGTGCGTGAAGCGCGCGATCCGCGCCACCGCCGGCTGATCGGCCAGCGCACGATAGAGGTGACGGTCGTCGTCGAAACGGTCGAAGGCGATCCGCGGCTCGTCGTCGAGCAGGGAGTAGAAGCCTTCGTGGTAGCCGCCCGGCGTCATCACCAGCACACGCCACAGCACGGTGTTGAACGGCGTCGGCGTGACCAGCACGCGCTGCGGCGACGATTCCCTGCGCGGCGATCGTGCGCTCGGCGATGCCGGTCACATGCTGCTGGGCGACGAAGCTCCAGCCGAGGTAGGCGGTGCTGAGCGCGAGGCCGGCCGCATTCCAGCGCTGCCCGCGCCGGCATCGCGGCGCAGCACCGCCGCGACCAGGCCGACCGAGCAGCGGCACGGTGTACAGCGGATCGATGATGAAGATGCTGCCGATGCCGAACGGATGGTCGGAGAACGGCCGCGCCAGCTGCGTGCCGTAGACCGTCATCAGATCGAGCAGCGGATGGGTGAACAGCGCCAGCCAGACCAGCAGCCACCAGTGCCTGAACCGATCGCGTCTGGCGCTGCAGGCGCGCAATGCCGGCGGCGAGCAGCGGCGACGCCAGCGTCAGCCAGAACAGCGCGTGGCTGTCGGCCGCGGTGCAGCGTCATGTTGCTGACCGGATCGCCGTGGTCGATGAACGCGTCGAGATCGGGCAGCGTGCCGCACACGCCGCCCCACAGCGCCGCCTTCCAGACCGCGGTGCGCCGCCCCATCACCGCCACGCCCGACGCGCCGCACCGAGCGCAAATTGCGAGAGCGAATCCATCGTCGCGATTGTCGTGTCGCCCGGTCGATGCGCTGCGCGGTCGGCAGCACTGGCCGGCCGATCGCGTTATATTTGTAGCGATGAAGCGAAGGACCGATCCATGCCGGACAGTCGCTGTCAGCACGGCGCCGCAGCGTGCGTGGCGTGCTGGTCGTGGTCGGCGCTGCTCGTGCTGGCCGGCACCGTGATCTGGATCTGGTACCAGCGCCAGGCGGTGCCGCCCGATCGTCGCGGCAGTGCGGCGCCGCCGGCGGTCGCAACGGCCGACCGCGCGGCACGCGCGCCGCGAGCGGCGGCGTCGCGAACCCGCCATCCGATATCCGGTCGAGGCCGGCCGACGCCGCGTCGCAGGCCGCGCCGGCCGACCTGGCCCAGGCCATCGGCGCGCTCGTTGGCAGCCCGGCCGGCCGCTCGATGCTGCAGCTGGCCGACTTTCCGCGCCGCTTCGTCGCGACCGTCGACAACCTCGGCCGCGCGCATGCGCCGCCGTCGATCTGGCCGCTCACGCCGGCGCCCGGCCGCTTCGCGATCAGCGCGCCGAAGCGGCGACGCAAGCCGCATCGCGCAGTCCAACAGCGCGCGCTACGACGCGCTGGTGCAGCTGATCGAATCGATCGACGTCGGCGCGGGCGGCGACGCTCTACCGCAGCGATCTATCCGCAGCTGCAGGAGGCGTACCGCCAGCTCGGCTATCCCGAACGGCTACTTCAACGACCGCTTCGTCGAGGTGATCGACCTGCTGCTGGCGACGCCCGAGGTCGACCGCGCCGATCGAGGTGCGGCTGACCGAGGTCAAGGGCCCGCTGCCGTCGACCCGGCCCTGGGTGCGCTACGAATTCGTCGATCCGCGACCTCGAGGCGCTGACCGCCGGGCAGAAGATCCTGCTGCGGGTCGGACCCGAGCACCGCCGACGGCTGAAAGCCAAGCTGATCGCCGTGCGGGCGGCGCTGACCAACCCCATCGGGCCCGCAAGCCCTGACCACGGCCGCCTCGCTCGAGGCGAAGTGGTTTCGCCACCACGCCGGGCTGGGTCGCCGCGCTTGTCCTACAGGCGACCGCCGCGATCAGCTGCCGATCATCCGATCAGGGTAAACCCTAGACATCGATGATCCCGGCATCGCGCCGAGCGGCGACGGAGGGTGGATGAATACAGAGGCAGTGGTGACGATGCGCACCGGCATCGGCGCAGACGAAACGGCGATCCGGCAAGCGTGCGCCTGCTGCCGGCGGCCGCGACTGGTGGCAGCGCCAGCGCGGAACGCGGCCGCACGCATCAACCTGGCCCTGCAGGGCGGCGGTGCGCACGGCGCCTACACCTGGGGCGTGCTCGATGCGCTGCTGGAGGACGGCCGGCTCGGCTTCGAAGGCCTCAGCGGCAGCAGTGCCGGCGCGATGAATGCCGTCGTGCTGGCCGACGGCTGGGCGCGCGGCGGGCGCGACGGCGCGCGCGCCGCGCTCGACCGCTTCTGGACCGCGATCGGCCGGCAGATTCCGTTCGGCATCGTCGACGCACGGCAGCGGCGAGCGACATCGGCCTGTCGCTGGTCAGCCGGCTGCTCGCCAGTGGGCCGGCCAGTTCACGCCGGCGCAGCTCAATCCGCTCGACCTGAATCCGTTGCGCGAGCTGCTCGAGCAGCAGATCGACTTCGAGCGCCTGCGCTCGGCGTCGCCGTTCAAGCTGTTCGTCGGCACGACGCAGGCGAGCACCGGCAAGCTGCGCATCTTCCGCGAACACGAACTCGGCGGTCGACGCGCTGCTCGCCTCGGCCTGCCTGCCGCAAGATCCACCATCCGATCGAGATCGACGGCGAGGCCTTCTGGGACGGCGGCTACTCGGCCAATCCGGCCGTCGCGCCGCTGTTCTACGACTGCCGCGAGCTCCGACATCCTGCTCGTGCTGCTGAGCCCGCTCGCAGCGCGAGGCATCGCCCGACAGCGTCGACGACATCAATGCGCGCATCACCGAACTCGGTTTCAGCACCCACTTCATGCGCGAGATGCGCACCTTCGCGCAGGCCGCACGACTACCTCGACGACCCACGGCGCCGGCCTGGGCCGGCTCGAACGGCGGCTGTGCGGGACGCGCTTCCACATGATCGATCCGACCGATGTCGTGCCGCTGCAGCGCAGCGACACCAAGCTGCTGGCGCACGGCCCGTTCCTCGAGATGCTGCGCGACCAGGGCCGCGAGCGCGGCCGCGACTGGCTGGCCGCGCACCACGGCGACGTCGGGCGCCGCTCGTCGATCGACCTCAGGCGCTGCTTCGGATGAGCGCCGGGTGCCGCGTGCACGGCCGCCTTGTTGCGTTTTGCGAAACGCGGCCCGGCCCGTGCCGTCGGCGCCACCGGCTGAAAGCTGGCAAGATAGCGCGATGAGCCAGGACTACGGGATCGAATCGCAGCACACACCGTCGGGTGCACCGCACCGGCCGCCGGCGCGCTATCTGTCGTGATCGAATCGGCCGGCAGCGATGGTCGCGCGGCTGTTTCTCGAATCCGCGAGGAAGTCGCCGAATTCGACGCCGGCTCGGAGGAAGTGGCCCAGATGACCAAGGGCCTGACGGCGCGCCAGGATGCCGACGATCCCGATCTGGGACGCCGCGCTCGGTGCCAACAGCGCCAGCGAGCGCGCCAAGCGCGCCGACGTCTACACGCTCGACCTGTAATCCCTGCCGGCCTCAGCCGGCGTCGATCCGTTCGAGCAAGCCGCTCGCCCGCAGCGTGCGCTGCGCCAGCGCATCGCCGAACACGCGGGCCGTCCGCTGACCAGCGTGAATGCCTCGCGCGCACGGGTGATGGCGGTGTAGACGAGTTCGCGCGTCAGCACCCGGCTCGGCGCGTCGGGCAGCACGAGCACGGTGTGTTCGAACTCCGAACCCTGCGCCTTGTGCACCGTCATCGCAAAGGCCGTCTCGACATGCGCGAGCCGGCTGACCGACACCGCAGCGGTAGCGCGCGCCGTCCGTCGGCGAAAATACGACGCCGCAGACGGCGTCGGCTGGGCCGCCGGCTCGCCAGCCGGATGGCGCCCCGACGCGGCGGCCGCAGCACGATGCCGATGTCGCCATTGAAGATGCCGAGGCCGGCATCGTTGCGGGTCACCATCACCGGCCGGCCCTCGTACCATTCGCCGCGCCGCGCCAGCAGGCCCGCCGGCCTCGAGCGCGCGCTCGATCGCGGGGTTCAGACCGGCCACGCCCCAGGCGCCCTCGCGCAGCGCACACAGCACGCGGAAGCGGTCGAAGGCGGTCAGCACCTGCGCCGACCCAGGCGTCGAACGCCGTCGGCACGCGGCGCGCGCCTCAGGCCGGTTGCGCAGCAGCCTCAGGTAGTCGCGGTAGCCGGCGACCGGCCAGCCGCAGCAGTGGTCGCCGGTGCCGGCGCGACGATCGAGCGCAGCGAGGCGTCGGGCGGCGACTGCAGCAGCGCCTGCGCCGCGCGCAGCGTCGCCGCGGTTGACGGCCGCCGCCAGCTGGCCGATCGGGCCGCCGAAGCGGCGGCTGCTGCGCAGCATCACCGTGTGCTGCGCCAGCGCCGGGCCGGCTGGATCGATGAAGCGGGTCCGGCAGCGGCTGCCCGGTCAGCTCGGCCAGCAGCTCCGCCGTCGCCGGCCGGTAGCGGCCGGCTTCGGCGTCGCGGCACAGGTCGCCGAGCACCGCGCCGGCCTCGACCGACGCGAGCTGGTCCTTGTCGCCGAGCAGGATCACGCGCGCATGCGGCGGCAGCGCCTCGAACAGCGCCGCCATCATCTCGAGGTGGATCATCGACGCCTCGTCGACGATCAGCACGTCGACCTCGAGCGGATGCGCGGCGTCGTGGCGCGAAGCGCCGCGTATCCGGCCGCGCGCCGAGCAGCGAATGCAGCGTGCGCGCCGGGCCGATGCCGCCCGCCAGCGTCGACCAGCGGCACCTCGTCGCCGAGCGCGTCCTGCAGCTGCGCCAGCGCATCGCCGATCGACTGGCGCAGTCGCGCCGCCGCCTTGCCGGTCGGCGCGGCCAGCGCGATGCGCAGCCGCTCGCGGCGCCGGGTCGACCGCGAACAGCAGCGCCAGCAGCCGCGCCGCGGTGTAGGTCTTGCCGGTGCCCGGACCGCCGGTGATGACCGACAGACCGCCGGCCAGCGCCAGGCCGCAGGCGGCCTTCTGCCAGTCGAAGCCGGCGCCGTCATCGGTGGCTCGGCCGCCGGGAACAGGCGGTCGAGCCAGCCGCGCACCGCCGCGCGGTCGACCGACCGCCGCGCCGCGCTGCGCTGGCGCACCTGCGCGGCCACCGCTCTGCTCGTAGCGCCAGTAGCGGCGCAGGTAGAGCCGCTCGTCGCGCAGCACGAGCGGCGCCGCCGCCGCCGCCGCCGTCAGCATCCGCCGGGCCGACGACCTGCACCAGCGGGCTGGCGCGCAGCAGCGCAAGCCAGTCGTCGAGCGCGCGCGGCAGTCGCGCCATCAGCCGCTGCAGCGCCGGCTGCGCCGGCTGGCGCCAGGCCGAGCAGGCCGGCCGGATCGGCCAGCAGCCGATCGAGCCGCAGGCAGCTGTGGCCCTGGCCTTCGACATGGGCGAGGCAGCGCGGCCGCCATCACCACCGGCGGCCGGCGCAGCCGGGCAGCAGATCGACGACGAAGCGCGGCGAAGGCGCTGTCGAGGCGGCGGATCCAGCCCTGCTCGCTCCACGACCTCGAGCTCGTCGAGCAGCGGCGCGGGTGCGCGGATCGGATGGCATGCTGGCGCTCATGCGTGCCAGCGCTGCTGGCGGCAGCCGGCGCGGTCGAGCAGCGCATCGAGCTGGTCGAGCAGCTCGAGCGGCGGCGCGACCAGGTGGCAGCCGCGCGTCGGCCCGTTGATGCCGCGCAGGAACAGGTAGATCGCGCCGCCGAGCTGGCGCGCCGGGTCGTAGGCGGCGCCGAGGCGGCTGCGCAGCAGGCGGTGCAGCGCCAGCAGGTAGATCGCGGCCTGCACGTCGTAGCGGTGGCTGGCCATCGCGGCCTCGAGCGCATCCGGGTGGTAGGCGGCGTCGCCGTCGCCGAGCCAGTTCGACTTGTAGTCGAGCACCCAGTAGCGCCCGTCGTGCTCGAACACCAGATCGGCAAAGCCCATCAGCAGGCCGTTGCAGCTCGCGCCGCGGCAGCGCCGGCCGCTCGCGGCCGGCCAGCAGGTGCTCGCGGCACAGGGCGTCGATGCGCTCGGCCGCCGACGCCTTCGCTGCCGAACCAGAACTCCATCTCGGGCAGCGGCGCGCCGATCGCCGCGAGCGAGGCGCCGAGCGGCGGCAGCGGCGGTGCCGACCAGCACCTGCAGCCAGTCGAGCACATCGCGGCCGCGGTGGCCCCAGCCCTGGCGTTCGCAGCGGCGCAGCAGCTGCTGCTGCCAGCTCGGGCGAATCGGCCAGCGCGAAGCCCTCGCCGGCCAGCCACTCGAGCTGGTCGTGCAGGAAGTTGCCCGGCAGCGAGCCGCGCGGAAAGCGGTGCCAGGGCTCGGCGGCGAACAGGTCGAGCGTGGCCGGCACCGGCCGTGCTCGATGGCGCCGAGCGGCTGCGGCTCGGCGCCGGCGCTCGGCTCGACCAGCGCAGTCTTCGTCGTCGTGCAGCTGGGCGTCGGCCGCCAGCTTCGCAGACCGCCGGCGGCAGGTCGCGCACCAGCGCCGAGAAGCTGCCGATGCGCCAGCGACCGCTCGAAGTCGGCCGCGTAGTCGGGCGCCTCGCGCAGCGGCGGCAGCGCGGTCGCGGCGCGTCAGCGGGCTGCAGCGCGATCGGCTCGTCGGCTGCCGACCACCTGCAACGCGATCGCATCGCAGCCGTCGACCAGCGCCGCCACCTGGTCCGGCAGCTGCCGCGGCGTCGACCGGCTGCCCGTCGCCGAGCAGCCGCCCGGCGCGCTGCGGTGCCACTGGTTGCCGCCCGCCGTGCCGCTGGCCTGCGCCGCCAGGCCGACCCACAGCGCATGGCGGGCGCGCGTCAGCGCCACGTACAGCAGGCGCAGGTCCTCGCGCAGGCGGTCGCGGTCGGCGGCGTCGATCTGCTGCGGCGTCCGGCTCGAGGTGCAGCCGGCGCTCGCCGTGGCCTCGTCGACCAGGTCGACGAACAGCGCATCGCGCCTTCTCGACCGCGCGGAAGCTGCTGGCGAACGGCAGGAAGACGAGCGGATATTCGAGCCCCTTGGACTTGTGCACCGTGATCACCTGCACCAGGTCGGCGTCGCTTTCGAGCCGGACGATCTGCTCCTGGTCGCCGGCGACCTGCGGCATCGGCGACCTGCGCCGCCAGCCAGCGGATCAGCGCCTGCTCGCCGTCGAGCTGCGCGCTCGCCGCCTGCAGCAGTTCGGCCAGGTGCAGGAAGTTGGTCAGGCGGCGCTCGCCGTCGACGGCGCCGTCGCCGCGGCCAGCCAGCGTGCCGGCAGCTCGAACTGGTGCAGGCAGCGGCGCAGCATCGTCAGCACGCCCTGCGTCTGCCAGACCGCGTGCAGGCGCACCAGCTGCTCGCTGCGCGCATCGAAGGCCTCGTCGTCGCTGGCGAGCAGCGCCAGCTCGGCAACGGCAGGCCGATGGTGCGGGTGGCGAGTGCGGCGCGCACCAGCCGCGCATCGAGCGGCTGCGCCACCGCGCGCAGCCAGTGCAGCAGGTCGCGCGCCTCGGTGCTGGCGAAGACCGAATCCTGGTCCGACAGGTAGACCGATGCGACGCGGCGGCGCTGCAGCTCGCGCCGCACCTCGTTCGCCTCGCGGCCGGTGCGCACCAGCACCGCGATGTCGGCCGGCCGCAGCGGCCGCGAAGCCGCGCTGCGGATCGTCGAAGCCGGCGCTGCGCATCGTTCGAGCAGCGCGACGATGCGCTCGGCGCAGCGGTGCGCGAAGCGCCGGCGGATGCCGGCCGGCATCGCCCGCGCCGGACTCGAGCACGAGCTGCATCGCCGGCACCGCGCCCGCCGGCTTCGACCAGCCGCTCGGCGCGCCCGCGCGCGTCGACCTCGACGAACGGCAGCGGGTTGGCCGCGGCCGCACCGTGCCCGGCATACATGAAGGCGCCCTGGCTGGCGTCGCCTCGGCCGGATAGGCGCGCGCCTCGGCGCGGCTGAACAGCCGGTTGACCGCGGCGACCAGCGGCGCCGGTCGAGCGATGGTTGGTGGTCAGCTGGTGGTGGCGGCCTTCGGTCTCGCGCCGCGCGACCAGGTAGCTGTGGATGTCGGCGCCGCGGAAGCGGTAGATCGACTGCTTCGGGTCGCCGATCAGCAGCAGCGCGGTCGACGGTCGTTGTCGGCGATGCGGTACAGCCGGTCGAAGATGCGCAGCTGGACCGGCGAGGTGTCCTGGAACTCGTCGATCAGCGCCACCGGATACCGCGCCAGGATGAGCGCGCGCAGCCGCTCGGCTGCGCGCCGTTGCGCGCCGGATCGAGCGCCCGGTCGAGCCGCTCGAGCATGTCGGCAAAGCCGAAGCGGCGCGCCTGCTGCTTGAGCTCGGCCATGCGCGCGGCGATGTGCAGCGCGGCATGCGGGCGCAGGCTGACCGCGAGCGGCTCGCGCGCGTCGAGCGCGTCCATCAGCTCGGCAAAGGCGGCGAAGTGCGTCGGGCAGATCGACCGTGCGGCCCGGCTTGCAGCGCGTCGCGCATGCCGTCGGGCGTGAAGCGCTGCGGCGCCGGTCTTGCAGGTCCGGGCCGCTCGAGCCGCGGATCGCCGGCCCACTCGGCCAGCGCCTCGAGCCAGCGTCGGCAGTGCTTCGCGCCGAGCCGGCGCCTGTCGAACGGGCACGACGGCGCTGGCGAGCTGCGCCTCGATCCAGTCGCGCCATCGTCGCGCGCGCGTTCGACCCAGCCTGCCTTCAGCGCCGCCAGCGCGGCATCGCGCTGCGCCAGCAGGCGCTCGACCAGCTCGGCCAGGCTGCCGTCGACCGGCCGCTGCCGGCCACGGCTGGCCGACCAGCCGGTGCGCCTCGTCGACCAGCCGGCTGGCATCCGGCCAGACCGACAGCACCGCATCGAGCGCCGCGCCGTCGCAGCGGATAGACCTGCAGCCGCCAGTAGTCGTGCGCCGCCTCGTCGATCATCGCGGTCTCGTCGGGGCTCAGTTCCTCGTCGAACAGGCAGCCGCTGTCGAAGGCGTGGTCGCGCAGCATGCGCTGGCACCAGGCGTCGATGGTGTGGACCGCGGCATCGTCCATCGCCTGCGCCGCCATCTCGAGCCGCCAGGCGGCATGCTCGCGCTCGGCGCGGCGCCGGATAGGCGGCGAGCAGCTCGGCCAGCAGTGCATCGTCGATCGCGCTGCGCGTCGGCGGCGCGGAAGGCGCGCGCGGCCTCGATCAGGCGGCTGCGGATGCGGTCGGACAGTTCGCGCGTGGCGGCGACGGTGAAGGTCATGACCAGGATCTCGGACGGCTGCAGCGGCCGCAGCGAAGGCCGCCTCGACCGCCATGGCCGAGCACCAGCCGCAGGTACAGCGCGGCGATGGTCCAGGTCTTGCCGGTGCCGGCGCTGGCCTCGATCAGCCGGCTGCCGCGCAGCGGCAGGCGTGGCCGGCTGCAGCGGCGCGCGCGCTCACCGGTCCGGCCTCGGCGTGCAATGACATCGAAGCGCCGTCACCCGGCCACCTCCGCACCCGCCGGCGCGTGCAGCTCGAACCGGACGTGCTGCGCCACCCAGTCGCAGCAGCGGCCGGTGCAGCCGATCGGCCAGCTCGCTCGAAGCGGCCGTCCGCGGCTCAGCGCCGCAAAGTCGGGATAGACGCCGCGCCAGGCACGGATCGTCGATCGACCTCGCCGCGCGCCGCGAAGCCGCCTTCGTAGACGTCGGCCGGCTTGCGCTCCTCGACCAGCGCCAGCCCGGTCCTGAGCGGCAACGGCAGCGGCGCGGCCATGCCGTCGCGCCACACGCTGCGAGCAGCATCGCGCAGCGTCTGCGGCCGCTGCCGCGGGTCGATCGCCGCGACGTGCAGCGTCGCATCGCGGCCGACCAGAATGCCGCCGCGCGGCTGCCCGGCGGCGGCGGCGAGCAGGCTGGTGATCCAGGCGCGCACCAGCTTGTCGATGCGCAGCCGCGGCTTCTCTGCGGCTCGCCCTTCCGAGCCAGCGCGTGGGCGTCAGCTCGAGCCAGCAGGCGGCGCTCGGCCGCCGTCGGTCGCTGGCGCGCACGCCGGTCAGCCAGTCGGCGATCCCGAGGTCGTCGGCTGCGAACTGCAGGCGCAGCTTCGGCCGCTCGACCGGATGGCGCGCGCGCACGCCGACCCAGCGCGCAGCATCGGCAGCAGCGTGTCGCGCAGTGCCTGCGCCTGGCGATCGCCGAGCGCGGCCGATCGACAGGTCGCCGGACAGCCGCAGCTGCTCGATCGGCGCGCTCAGCCAGCGATCCAGCTCGGCGCCGTCGAGCGCCACCGCATCGGCGCCGTGCTGCGCGCCGATGCCGTCCAGCACCTGCTCGAGCAGCGCGTCGAGCAGCCGGTACTGCTGCAGCCCGCCGACGACGAAGGTCTCGTCGTCCGGCACCACCTCCTCCTCCTCGGCGAACACCACCGCCAGACGCTGGCGGAAGAAATCCCTGCACCGGGTTGCGCAGGAAGCGCGCCAGGACCGGCGATCGCCGAGTACCGGCGCCGCCTCGCCGGTGTCGCCTGCGTCTGGCACCGGCTGCAGCGCGGCAACCGAGCGGCAGCGCCTGCGCCGCCGGCGCCGACTGCGTGGGCAGCGCGCCACTCGCGCGCATGGGTGAACAGCGCCGGCGCACCCGGCGGCCGCGATCGCCGTCGGCGAAGTAGCGCCGGCTGAACGGCTGCAGCGGATGCTCGGTGGTGCGCGGCGCCGAGCACGTCGCCCGACCAGCCGGCCGTCGAGGTAATCGCGCAGCTGCGACACCAGCACCGACGGCGGCTGCAGCGCTGTTGTCGCGCACGCTGCGGCCGGTCCAGCTGACATACAGCACGCGGCGCGCCGACAGCAGCGCCTCGAGCATCAGCTGGCGGTCGTCGTCGCGGCGCGAGCGGTCGCCGGGGCGCGCCTGGCCGGGCAGCGCCATCAGGTCGAAATCGCTGCGGCTGCTGCTGCGCGGATAGTCGCCGTCGTTCATGCCGAGCAGGCAGACGACCTCGAACGGGATCGAGCGCATCGGCAGCAGGGTGCAGAAGGTCACGCCGCCGGCGCGGAAGCGCCGGCCGACCGCCGGCTCGTCGACGATCGCCAGACACGCCTCGCGCGCGACCGCCAGCGGCACCGGCTCGTCGAAGCCGGCGGCGTCGCAGGCATCGAGCCAGCCGCGCAGCGCGTCGTCGAAGGCGGCGACGGCCAGCCGCTCGCGGTCGTCGGTCGGCTGCACGAAGGCGGCCACCAGCGCACGCAGCCGCAGCGCCCATTCGGCCGGCGTCGCGTCGCCGCGCGACCTGTTCGCACCAGGCGAGCAGCGCCGATACCAGATCGGCGCAGCGACCCGGCGATCGACGCCTCGAGCCCGCCGACCTCCGGATACGGCGCGATGCCGTCGAAGGCTGCCGCATCGCCGCTCGCATAGCCGAGCAGCATGCGGCGCAGGCCGAACAGCAGGCTGTTCTGTTCGCCGCAGCTGCGCCAGACCGAGCGCCGCGCGCTGCCCGGCATCGAGCCCCCAGCGCACGCCGCAGCCGTGCAGCCACAGCGCGAGCCGCGGCAGCTCGTCGGCGGCCAGGCCGAAGCGGCGCGCCACCGCCGGCACGTCGAGCAGGTCGCGCAGCTCGCTGGCGCGGCAGCGCTGCTGCGGCAGCTCGAGCAGCCATTCGATCGCGAGCAGCAGCGGGTCGTTGCCGCGCTGGCGCAGGTCGGCGATGTCGAACGGGATGAAGCGCGCATCGCTGGCGCGGATACTGGCCGAAGACCGAGCGGATCGCCGGCGCGAAGGCGGCGATGTCGGGCACCATCACGACGATGTCGCGCGGCCGCAGTGCGGCGCATCGCCGGCCGGTGCCGGCGCGGCCAGCAGATCGAGCAGCTGGTCGTGCAGGATCTCGACCTCGCGCTGCGCGCTGTGCGCGATGTGGAAGACGATCGAGCGGTCGTCGATCGGCACCGGCTCGCTGCGGATGTTCGGCCAGCGGCACCAGGTCGCGGATGTGCGGCCTGCACCTGCTCGAGCAGCGTCGCGCCGCGGCCCTCGCTGAACAGGTCGATGCGCGGCAGCGCGAAGCGCTGCTGCGCGGCCAGTGCATCGTCGAAGGCGTCGAGCTGGCGCACGAAGTCGCGGCCCTGGCGGCCCCAGGCGGCGAGCAGCGGATGGGCGTGCGCATGCATCTGGTCGAGATCGAGCGCGGCCAGATCGCGCCCGCCGCGCAGCGGCTGGCGGCGCCGGTCGAAGCGCAGCAGCTCGCGGCCCTGGATGATGTCGGCCCAGTGGAAGCGGCACGGATTGGGAATCGCCAGCAGCACCTGGACCTCGCGCGACAGCGCCGCCAGCGCCTGCAGCGTCTGCATCGGCACGTGCGTCATGCCGAACAGCACGACGCGGCGCGGCAGGCGCGCGCGCGGCCGTTCCGGCCGATCGAGCGCGGCGAGAAAGCGCTGGTGCAGTTGCGGCCGGACCGCGGCGCGCGCGGCTTCGTCGAGCGGCGCCAGCACCTCGCGCCAGAGGCCGGACTGCCAGCGCTGGCCGTCCGGCAGCGGCGTCGGTCGCGGCCGCCCGGCGTCGCCGCCGGCAGGTGGTCGGCTCCCGCCGGCCCAGGCGCCGAGCCAGTCGCTGCGGTAGACCTGGTACTGGTCGTACAGATCGGCCAGCCGCTGCGCCAGCTGCAGCCGGCGATCCAGGCCGCCGCGCTGCAGGAAGCCGGCCAGCGGCTCGAAGCCGGGGCGCTCGAGCAGCGTCGGCAGCAGCTGCATCAGCCGCCAGGTCAGCGGCAGCTTGTCGAGCGGCGACTGCGCCGGCACCGCATCGCGGCCGAGCACCTGCCGGTAGGCGCGCCACAGGAAGCGCGCCGGCAGCTCGACGCGGGTCGCGGCGCAGATGCCGGCGTGCGCGGCCAGGCTCATCTTCAGCCACTCGGCCACGCCGTTGCTCTGGACCAGGAAGACCTCCTCCTCGAGCGGCGCCAGCGGATGCGACGCGATCCATTCGAAGACGGCCTCGCCCAGCAGCTCGGCGCGGTTGCCGTGCAGCACCAGCAGGCCGGGGCGGATGGGATCTTCAGTCATCAGGCGAGATGATGGGCGATCGGTGGCTCATGCAATGAGCCTGACCCCCGGCGGCCATCTCTTGCCACGCAGGGGCTCGGCCCGGGCTGCGCATTGTAGGAGGGCCTTCAGGCCCGATGCGCCGGCGGCAGCCGGCGTCGAGGGGCCCCTGCGGAATCCGCTTCCGCGGCCGCAGCGCCGCACCCCATCTCACGCGATGCCGACCACCTTGTGGGTCTGGATGCTCAGGCGCCACTGCGGATGCTGCAGGCAGTAGTCGACCGCGAGCCGGGTGTTGCGGCGCGCCTGCAGGCCGTCCATCGGCTGCAGGAAGAAGTGCTCGAAGTCGAGGTCGGCGAAACGCTCCGGCATCGCCAGCGGCTGCGGAAAGACCAGCTTGAGCTCGCTGCCGCGCGTCAGCACCAGCTCGGCGTCGGCCTTGGGGCTGACGCAGATCCAGTCGATGCCCTGCGGCGCGGCCTGCGTGCCGTTGGTCTCGATCGCGATCTCGAAGCCGGCGCCGTGCAGCGCATCGACCGCCGCCTGGTCGAGCTGCAGCAGCGGCTCGCCGCCGGTGCACACGACGAGCTGGCCGGCCGCCGGCCTGCCGCCGGCCACTTGGCGGCGACCGCCTCGGCCAGCGCCTGCGCGGTCCGCGAACTTGCCGCCGCCGGGGCCGTCGGTGCCGACGAAGTCGGTATCGCAGAAGCTGCACACCGCGGCTTCGCGGTCCTGCTCGCGCCCGCTCCACAGGTTGCAGCCGGCGAAGCGGCAGAACACCGCCGCGCGCCCGGCCTGCCCGCCCTCGCCCTGCAGCGTGTAGAAGATTTCCTTGACGGTGTAGGTCATGCTCAGATCGGCAGTGCCGGGCCTTCATCGCCGGCGCTCGACGATCGCGCCGCAGCCGCGCGTCTCGTACAGGTCGACGCGGTCGAGCTGCGGCAGCCGCGCGCGCGCCTTGTCGAGGATCCAGCGCGCGATGCTGGCGGTATCGCAATCGGCCAGATCGGGGATCTCGTGCAGCGGCTGGTGATCGAGCGACTGGAAGATCGGCTTGAAGATTTCCTTGACGTCGCCGAAGTCGACCGTCCAGCCCGCACCTGGTCGAGCGGCGCCGACAGGTGCAGCCGCAGCGTGTAGGTGTGGCCGTGGATGCGGCGCAGCGCGCTGCCGTCGGGCGCGCGCTTGAGCTGCAGCGCGCTGTCGAGCGTCAGCTCCTTCCAGATCCGGTAGCGCTGGCCGTCGAAGTTGGCGCCGCACGAACCGGTCTCGTAGACGGTGATCCACGACAGCTCGGGCAGCTGCGGCTGCAAGCCGCTGCCACAGCCAGCTCGACAGCATCTCGCTGGTCGGATTGGCCAGACCCGGCAGGTCGTTCAGGCAGCCATGGTGCAGCTCGCGCGTGCAGCGGTGCCCACAGTGCGTCGAGGTGGTCGTAGTCGACTGCCAGATCGCGCGAGCCGAGGTCCTGGTTGGCGTGCACGATGACCTCGAAGCCATGGCCGTGCATGCGGCCGCACTGATGACCGGCCGGCACGTTCGGCAGCCGGTGCGCGGCCTGGAAGACATAGCGCCGCCAGACATGCGCCTGGCCGGCGGCATCGAGGTCGACGCCCTCGTGGGCGGTGCTCTGGATGCCGATCTGCTCGATGCCGGGCACGTCGAGCTGGTCGCGCAACCAGCGCGCCAGGTTCTCGTCGGTCGGCGCCGCGGCAAGCTGCTCGTTGAGCAGCCGGTAGTCGAGCCGCGCGGTGCGCGCCTGCAGCTCGTCGCGCAGCCGCTCGACCTCGCCGCCCGGAAAGGCAGCCCAGCCGGGCGGCAGCGCGCAGCGCAGCTTGGCAAGGAAGCTGTGGCCGTGCAGGCGGCGCGAGCGGTGCCCGGCCGGCAGCACATCGACCTGGCGCGCGGCCTCGAAGCCGGCGCTGGCGGTATGCAGGATGCGAACGGCCATCGTCAAGCCATCCCGAAGCGCCGATACAGCGGATCGGCGACGCCGGCCTCGGCGAAGCCCTTGGCGCGCAGCACGCACGAATCGCAGGCGCCGCACGGCCGGCCGTCCGGCGCCGGGGTCGTAGCAGCTGCTGGTGATCGAATAGTCGACGCCCAGGCGCAGCCCCTCCTGCGACGATCTGCGCCTTGCTCAGCTGCATCAGCGGCGCGTGGATCTCGAAGCCGCTGCGTGCCCTCGACACCGGCCTTGGTCGCCAGATTGGCCATCGCCTCGAAGGCGGCGATGTACTCGGGCCGGCAGTCCGGATAGCCGGAGTAGTCGAGCGCATTGACGCCGATGAAGATGTCCGACGCGCCGATCGTCTCGGCAAAGGCGAGCGCGAAGCTCAGGAAGACCGTGTTGCGCGCCGGCACGTAGGTGACCGGGATGCCGTGCGACATCGCATCGGCCGAGCGGCCCTTGGGCACCTCGATGTCGGCGGTGAGCGCCGAACCGCCGAATTCGCGCAGGTCGATCCTCGCCACCACATGGCGCGCCACCTGCTGCGCCCGCACCACCGCCTCGGCGGCGGCGAGCTCCTGCAGGTGGCGCTGGCCATACGAAAAGCTGAGCGCATGCGGCTCGAAACCCTGCTCGCGCGCGATCGCGACCACGGTGGTCGAATCGAGCCCGCCACTGAGCAGCACGACCGCCGGCCGCCGAGTGGATACCGCTTCTGACATCTGAAAACTCCTGGAGAGCCGCGCCGGGCGGGGCAACCAGTCCAGTTTCCCGACCGGGGCGCAGCCGGCGCCGGACCGCAGCTCACAGCCGCACTACCCCGGCCGGCGTCAGACCTGTAGCTGGCGCGGCGGCGGCGGCTGTCTTCGAGCTCGACCGCGACCTTCATGCCGACGGTGCGCAACTCGCCGTAGTTGGACAAGAAGGCGACATCGGCGGCATCGCGCCCATACGCCACCACGATGCGCCCGCCGCGCGGCTGCTCCTGGGTGGCGTCGAAGGTGTACCAGCGGCCGCCGACGAAGGCCTCGAACCAGGCGTGCAGGTCCATCGGATCGAGCTGGTACAGGTAGCCGACGACCATCCGGGCCGGGATCAGCAGGCTGCGGCACAGCGTGATGCCCACATGCGCGAAATCGCGGCAGACGCCGGCGCCGTCGGCTCGAGCGTGTCGAGCGCATCGGTGCTCGCGTCGCTGGAGCCATAGCGGTATTCGATGTTGGCGTGGATCCAGGCGCGGATCGCCTCGACCTGCGCATAGCCCGGCGCCGCCGAGCCGACGATCTCGAGCGCGCGCGCGCCCACCTTGTCCGACGGGCAGTAGCGGCTCTGCAGCAGGAACTCGAGCACGCCGGGCGGCATCTGGTCGATCGGTGTCGGCGGCGCCTCTGGATCGACCGCGATCGCCTCGTCGGTCTCGACCACCGATTCGACGCAGATGCGCATGCGGCCTCGGGGCACCACGACAGCGCTGGCACAGGTTGCCGAATGCATCGACATATTCGAGCGGCCGGGCATCCGGCTCGAAGACGTAGCTCTCGCGCGTCAGCCACTGCGCGGCACCGCTGCTCGGCCGCAGCATCGCGATCACCGGGCAGGGCTCGGGGGCCTCGATCGTCATGTCGCAGCTCGCCTTCAGTCGCATCGCAGCCTCCATGGGCATTCAGATGGATGCGATTACACCCGAACCCCGGGTCCGAGCCGATTGCGGCGTCGTCAGCTCGGTGCGCCGGCCAGACCGGTTCGAATGACAGTCTTGCCGGCGCCACTGGATGGATATACAGTTGTCGCATGTCCAGCCGTCCCGTTCCCTCCGCCTTCATCCCCCGTCCGACCGGGGGCCAGCCATGAATGCCCCGCTGCGACCGGCGTGGCTGGTGCGCCCGGACCCGGCGCCGCCGGCTGCACCGGATCCAGCCGGCGCTGCCGGACAGACGGTCGAACGCCACCTGTGGCACGGCCGTTTCGGCAGCATCCTGGTCGAAGTGCGTGACGGGCAGGTCTATGTCGACGGTGAATGGGTGCGCCCGGCCGAACCGGACAGCCGGGAAGCCGGTTCCGGCGAATGAAAATGGTGTGGCGATGCAACTCAGCCGCGCCCGCCTCGCTCTGACCGCATGACCTCGCCCGATCCGCAGGCTTCTGGCCCTCTCGACCCGGTCCGCCCGGCGGGTGCCGGCAACGGCGCGTCTGCCGATGCGTCGGCCGGCGCGAATGCGGCCGCCGACGAGGGGGTCGGTGATGGCAGGGCGTCGCTGGCGGTCGTCATCGGTGCGGGTGGCGGCATCGGCGCCGCACTGGTCGAGCAGCTCGCCGCTGACAGCCGCTACGCGGGAGTGCTTGCGGTCGCGCGGTCGCCGCTGGCGTCCGCTTTCGCGCCGGGTGTCGTGCCGGTCCGCGCCGACCTGACCGACGAAGCGTCGATCGCCGCCGCCGCCGCGCAGGCCGCGTCACTCGGGTCGATCCGCCTGGTGATCGTGGCGACCGGCCTGCTGCACGATGCGTCGCTTGCGCCCGAGAAGTCGTGGCAGGTGCTCGACGCCGACGCGATGGCGCGATCCTTCGCGATCAACAGCATCGGACCGGCCCTGGTCGCCAAGCACTTCCTGCCCCGGCTGCCGCGCAGCGGCCGCGCGGTCTTCGCCGCGCTGTCGGCGCGCGTCGGCAGCATCGGTGACAACCGGCTCGGTGGCTGGTATTCGTACCGCGCCTCCAAGGCGGCGCTGAACATGCTGCTGCGCACCCTGTCGATCGAACTGGCGCGGCGCGCGCCGGAAGCGGTGTGCGTCGGTCTGCACCCCGGGACGGTCGATACCGCGCTGTCGCAACCCTTCGGCAGCCGCCTGAGCGGGCGGTTGTTCACGCCGGCAGAATCGGCACGCCACCTGCTGCAGGTGGTCGACCGCCTCGAACCGTCCGACAGCGGGCGCGTGCTGGCCTGGGACGGACGTCCGATACCCGAATGAACAGGAAACCCGCACCAGGACAAGCAGGCAACCGGTCGCGCTCATCGTCGGCGCCGGCCCGGGCATCAGCGGCGCCTTTGCCGAGGCGCTGCTGGCCGACGGCTACAGCGTCGCGCTTGCGGCCCGCGACCTCGACCGGCTGCAGGCGCAGGCCGACGCCATCGGAGCGCGTCGGCTGCGTTCGCGTCGGGCGCCGGCAGGCACCGCGATTGCTGCGTCCTGCCATGACCGACTCGGACGACTCACCGCGCGGCACGATCCGCATCGGCATCTCGGGCTGGCGCTATCCGCCGTGGCGCGGCGTGTTCTATCCGCCGAAACTCGCGCAGCGGCGCGAGCTCGAACATGCCTCGCGGCAGTTTCCGACGATCGAGATCAACGGCTCGTTCTATTCACTGCAGCGGCCGCAGTCGTGGCGCGACTGGCATGCCCAGACGCCCGATGGCTTTGTCTTCGCGGTCAAGGGCCCGCGTTTCATCACGCACATGAAGCGGCTCAAGGATGTCGACATCCCGCTGGCCAACTTTCTCGCCTCGGGGGTGCTCGAGCTCGGCGCCAAGCTCGGTCCGATGCTGTGGCAGTTTCCGCCCCGGCAGCGCTTCGATGCCGACCGTTTCGATGCCTTCTTCAGCCTGCTGCCGCACGACACCGAGGCAGCGCTCCAGCTGGCGCGCCGCCACGACAGCCGGATGGAGGACCGCACCGGTCTCGACGTTGGCAGCCGGCGCCGGCTGCGCCACGCGGTCGAGATCCGTCATCCGAGCTTCGTCGACCCGGCCTTCGTCGCGCTGCTGCGCCGACACCGCATCGGCGCTGGTGGTCGCCGATACCGCCGGCCGCTGGCCGCTGCTCGAAGACCTGAGTGCCGACTTCGTCTATGTCCGGCTGCACGGCGACCAGGCGTTGTACGCCAGCGGCTACGGCGACGCCGCGCTCGACCACTGGGCCGGACGGATCGATGCCTGGGCCCACGGACGCCAGCTCGACGATGCCCGGCTGGCCTCTGATCACGCGGCCCGGCGGCGCCGGTCGCGCGACGTGTTTGTCTATTTCGACAACGACCTGAAGGTGCATGCGCCGTTCGACGCCGCCCGGCTGGCCGAGCGGCTCGGCCTGCCTGGCCCGCTGCCAGCGGACGGCTGAGCGCAGCGCGGCGATGCGCCGCGCAAAAACCCTTACCCGGGTTTCCGACATGCCGCCCGGTCGGCTTGTCGGGCAAAGATCGCTGCTGACGCAGCGGGAAAGGTGGATGGGCACGGCAGCGCGCCAGCAGCGCAACCGGCATGCCCATGGCAGGCACGCTCGACGCGCTGCGCCGGCAGCACACCGACGCGCAGCCCCGGGTCGATTTCCAGCGCCGCTGCGCCCGACCCGGTTTCGACCAGCGCACGGCGCTCGCGTGATCGGCCGCAACCCGGCACCCACGCCCCCGCGCGGGCGACGAATACCAACGGAGACACCCGATGAGCATGGCAAAGACCCCATCCACCCGGCTGCAGCGGCGGTTGCCCGCGCTGCGCGCACTCGCCGCCGGCGCCGCCCTGTTTGCCGCCGGCACCCTGCAGGCGCAGGAAACCTTCAAGATCGGCATCGTCAGCTTCCTGTCCGGCCAGGCGGCCGAAAGCTTCGGCATCCCGGCGGTCAATGGCGCCAAGGCGCTGGTCGAGGCCTTCAACAAGGGACAGGCGCCCGCGCCCTACAACAAGCCGGGCTTCGGCGGCATGAAGATCGAGGCGATCTATGTCGACGAGGCCGGCGGCGCCACCAAGCAGGTGCAGGAGCTGCGCAACCTGTACGACCGTGAGAAGGTCGATGCGGTGGTCGGCTACGTCAGCTCGGGCGACTGCCTGGCGGTGGCGCCGGCGGCCGAGGAGATGAAGCGGTTCCTGCTGCTGTACGACTGCGGCACGCCGCGCGTCTTCGAGGACGGCAAGTACAACTACGTCTTTCGCACCGCCTCGCACGCCGCGATGGACAACGTCGCACTGGCGCGCTATCTGAAGGCGAAGAACATCAAGGTCGACACCTACAACATGATCAACCAGGACTATGCCTGGGGTCAGGATTCGAAGAAGGACTTCATGCTCTCGATGGAGCAGCTGTTCCCGAGCGCCAAGCCGGGGCAGGACCAGCTGCCCAAGTTCGGCGCCGGCCAGTACGGCACCGAGATCTCGTCGCTGATGAGCCGGCCGGCCGACATCACCCACTCGAGCCTGTGGGGTGGCGACCTGCAGGCCTTCGTGCTGCAGGCCGCGCCGCGCGGGCTGTTCAAGCGCACCCAGGTGCTGCTGTCGGCCGGCGACCACGTGCTGCCGGGTCTGGGCGACAAGATGCCCGACGGCACCATCCTCGGCGCGCGCGGTGCCTACGGCCTGATGTCGCCCAAGTCGGCGCTCAACGACTGGTGGTGGGACCTGTACTCCAAGGCCAACGGCGTCTACCCGGTGCAGGCGCCGTACCGGATGGTGCAGGCGCTGCTCGGGCTGAAGCTCGCGGTCGAGAAGGCAGCTGCCGGCAACGGCGGCAAGAAACCGTACGCACGAGCAGATCGCGGCCGCGTTGAAGGGTTCGGAGTGGGACTCGCCGGCGGGCCGCATCCGCATGGCGCTCGGCGACGGCCACCAGGCGATCCAGGAGACCGCGATCGGCAAGACGCGTTACGACGCGGCCAGGAAGATGGTGCTGATCGAGGACATCGTGCGCTTCCCGGCCGAATGCGTGAATCCGCCGGCCGGCGTCAAGACCGAGGAGTGGATCAAGGGCGGCTTCGCCGGCGCGAAGAACTGCCCCTGAGCGGATGAGGCCGCTTGCGGCGGGCCGGTCGGTCCGCCGCAGCAGCAGCCGCCGCCGCGTCATCCCTCACCGCACCCGGATCCGCCGATGCCTGCCATCTCCACCATCCTGATCGACGGCCTGACGTACGCGTCGTGGCTGTTCATCGTCGCCCTCGGCCTGACGCTCGTGTTCGGCGTGCTGAAGATCCTGAACATCGCCCACGGCAGCTTCTATGCGCTCGGCGCGTATGCCGCCGCCAGCTTCGTCGGCCTGGGCCGCGAGCATGAACTGGGCGCCGGTCTTCTCGCTGGTTGCGCTGCTGCTCGCCGCGGTGGCGGTGGCCGCAATCGTCGCGCCACTGACCGAGCGCGGCCTGCTGCGTTTCTTCTACGGGCGCGACGAGGTGCTGCTGGTGCTCGTCACCTACGCCCTGTTCCTGATCCTGGAGGACGTGACCAAGCTGGTGTGGGGCGCCAATCCGTACTACGTGTCCGAGCCGTACAGCCTGTTCGGCAACGTCGACGTCGGCGTGCAGAGCTATGTCGGCTACGACTTCGCGCTGATCGGCCTGGCGGTGCTCGTCGGCCTGGCCGTCTGGTGGGGCCTGAACCGCACCCGCCAGGGCAAGATCGTGCTGGCCGTCATCCACAGCGCCGAGATCGCGGCCAGCATGGGCGTGAACGTCTCGCGCGTCTACATGGTCGCGTTCTCGATCGGCATCTTCCTGGCCGCGCTCGGCGGTGCCTTCACCGCGCCGATGATCTCGGTGCAGCCGGGCATCTCGGTCGGCGTGATCATCGTCTCGTTCGCGGTGGTGATCATCGGCGGGCTCGGCAGCATCGAGGGCGCGGCGGTCGGCGCGCTGATCGTCGGTCTGGCGCGTTCGCTCGCGGTCCACCTGGCGCCGGTGGCCGAGCTGTTCTCGATCTATGTCGTGATGGCGATCGTGCTGATGTTCCGGCCCGAAGGGCTGTTCCAGCGCATCCAGGCGCGCAAGATATGACGAGCCGCCGCTCCCGGAACCGACGCGCCGCAGCCGACCAGCACCGTGGCAACCGCTCTTTCCGCGACGCAGGCCGCTGCGGCGCCGGCCGCCAACCACCGCCGCACCGTGCTGCTCGGCATCGGAACCTGTGCGGCGCTGATCGCCGCCGGTCTGGTGATGCCGCGCTGGCTGAGCTTCCTGCTCACGATGGCGGCTGCCAACGGACTGGTCTCGCTCGGCATCGTCGGTCTGATGCGCGGCGGCGTGGTGCCGTTCGGCCAGGGCATGATGCTTCGCCGTCGGCGGCTATGCGGCCGCGCTCGCCTACAACCACCTCGGCTTCACCGACGCACTCGGCATGGCGCTGATCGGCGGCGTTGCCGCCGCGCTGATCGCGGCGCCGTTCGCGCCGCTGCTGTCGCGCTACCGCGGCATCTTCTTCGCGATGCTCACGCTCGCGCTGTCGATGGTCACCTACGGCCTGCTGATGAAGCTCGAGATGCTCGGCGGCTCCGACGGCTTCAACCTCGGACGCCCGACGCTGTTCGGCAACGAGCTGCCCGACGGACGGGTCGTCTACACGCTGTATGCGCTGACGATCGTGCTGGCCACCAGCATGGCGCTGCTGGCGCGCATCTACTTCGACAGCACGCGCGGACTGGTCACGCTGGCGGTGCGCGAGAACGAGTTGCGGGTCGAGTACCTGGGCGGCTCGGCGCGCCAGGCGATGACGATCAACTTCATCCTGGCTGCCTTCTGCGGTGGCATCGGCGGTGCGCTGGCGGTGATGGCGCTCGGCCACATCGAGCCCAACTTCAGCTTCTGGACCACCTCCGGCGAATTCGTCTTCGTCGCGATCCTGGCCGGCTGGCAGAGCGTGGCCGCGGTCTTCGTCGCCAGCACGGTGCTCGAGATCGTGCGCTCGTTCTCGAGCGCCTACTTTCCGAATTCATGGCAGCTGGTGCTCGGCGTCTTCCTGCTGCTGGTGATCCGCTTCCTGCCGCGCGGCATCGGTTCGCTGTGGATCCGGCGGAAGAATCGCTGAGCGCGCGCCCGCGCTGACCGGCATCCAACGCGCCCGAGGACACCCCACCCATGGCCCTGCTCGAAGCCTCCGGGCTCAACAAGCGCTTCGGCGCGGTCGTCGCGGCCGAGAATCTGAATGTCTCGGTCGCCGCCGGCGAACGCGTCAGCCTGATCGGCAGCAACGGCGCCGGCAAGACGACCTTCGTCAACATGATCACCGGCTACCTCAAGCCCGACAGCGGACACATCAGGCTCGACGGGCGCGACATCACCGCGCTCGAGCCGCGCCTGGTCACGCGGCTGGGAGTCGCGCGGTCGTTCCAGATTCCGCAGCTCTATGCCGACCTGAGCGTGCTCGACAACATGCTGGTCGCCAACGCCTGTCATGACGACCGGCTGAGCTTCTGGCAGCCGGCGCGCCGGCCGCAGGCGCTCGAGCGCGCACAGACGCTGCTCGATCGTTTCCGCCTGTCCGAGCACCGCGAGCGCCGGGTGGCCGAACTGCCCGGCGGCATCCGCAAGCTGCTCGACATCGCGATGGCGATGACCGGCCGGCCCAAGCTGCTGCTGCTCGACGAGCCGACCAGCGGCGTCTCGGCCGACGAGAAGTTTCCGATGATGGCGACCATCATGGACGCGCTCGGACACGAGGCCGACACGACCGTGCTGTTCGTCGAGCACGACATGGACATCGTCGAGCGCCATGCCGACCGCGTCATCGCCTTCTATGCCGGGCGCATCATCGCCGACGACATCCCGTCGGTCGCCCTGTCGACCGACGATGTCCGCCGCTATGTGACCGGCGAACTCATTCCCACCTGAACCGACGCATCGATGCTGAAGATCGACAACCTCCATGTGGCGATCCAGTCGGTCGTCGCCCTGCGCGGCCTGTCGCTGGCCGTCGCCGACGGCACGATGGTCGGCCTGGTCGGCCGCAACGGTGCCGGCAAGACGACGCTGATGCGCTCGGTGATGGGCCACCTCGCGCCGACCCAGGGAAGCATCCACTTCAACGGCCATGACCTGACGGCGCTGCCGCCGCATGCGCGCGCCTCGCTCGGCATCGGCTACATGCCCGAGGACCGCGGACTGGTGCCCGAGCTGACGGTCGAGGAAAACATCCTGGTGCCGGTCTGGGTCAGCCCGACGCTGCGCGCCGACGAACGGCTGGCACTCGTCTACCGGGTGCTGCCCGAGCTGCGCGAGATGCGCGAGCGGCGCGCACTGCTGCTCTCCGGCGGTCAGCAGAAGCTGGTCGCACTGGCGCGCGCCCTGGCGGTCGGCACCCGGCTGCTGCTGCTCGACGAGCCGTTCGAAGGGGTTGCGCCGGCGCTGTCGAAACGGCTCGGTGACGTGATTGCCGCCCTCAAGGGCAGCGAGATCTCGGTGCTGATCGCACAGAGCGACCTCAACCATTCGCGCCGCCTGGTCGATGCCGAGTTTGTGGTCGAGCGCGGTGCCAACATCGAGCCGGTCGTCGCCTGAGGCAGCGCCTGATGGATCACTGGAACGACCATCCGGTACCGCCGATGCGCCACGTCGCGCTGCATGGCGACCGGCTGGTGCGCTGCTTCGTCGACCGCCCGGCGGGCCTGCATGCGATGTTCGCCGCGGCGCTGGCGCGTCGGCCGCGATGCCGATGCGCTGGTGTGCGATGGCCGGCGCTGGAACTACTCGGCATGCGAGCGCGCCATCGGCTCACTGGCCGCGCGCCTGGCCGTCGACGGCGTGCAGCGCGGCGACCGCATCGTGCTGCTGATCGACAACCGTCCGGAATTCGTGATCGCGCTGCTGGCGCTGCAGCGGCTCGGAGCGATCGCGGTGCCGGTCGGGGTGCGCGAGCGCAAGCCCGGCCTGACCTACATCGCGCGTCAATGCGGCGCGATCGGCATCGTGCACGACGCCGGACTGGCGGACCGGCTTCCCGACGCCGCCGATGCACCGGCGCTGCGGCTGTGCCTGGCGGTGGCCGACGGCAGTGCCATGGCACCCGCCGATGCGATCTCGATCGACGCCCTGCTCGCGGCGCCGGCCGACGCCGCGCCGGAACCGGTCGCGGTCGCCGAGACCGATGTGGCGGTGATCCTCTACACCTCGGGAACCACCGGCAACCCGAAGGGCGCGATGCTGACGCAGCTCAACATCGTCCACTCGGCGCTCCATTACGAGGCCTGCCTGCGCCTGCGATTCCGACGACCGCGCCGCGCTGGCGGTCCCGGCCAGCCACGTGACCGGGCTGATCGCGATCATCGCGGCGATGCTGCGCGTCGGAGGCGCAACCGTGATCGTTCCGGGCTTCAAGGCCGGACCGTTCATCGCCCTGATGGCGGCCGAGCGCGTCACCTACACCCTGGTCGTTCCGGCGATCTACCAGCTGTGCCTGCTGCAGCCCGACTTCGCGAGCGCGGATCTGTCCGCCTGGCGCATCGGCGGCTATGGCGGCGCGCCGATGCCGGTGGCGACCATCGACGCGCTCGCCGAACGGCTGCCGAAGCTGACCCTGGTCAACGCCTATGGCGCAACCGAGACCACCTCGCCAGCGACGCTGATGCCGGCCGGCCAGACCCGCGCACATGCCGACTGTGTGGGCGTTGCGCTGCCGGCAGCCGACGTCCGTGTCATGGACGATGCCGGGCGTGAGCTGCCGCCGGGCGAGACCGGCGAGCTGTGGATCGGCGGCCCGATGGTCGTACCCGGCTACTGGGACAACCCGCAGGCCAGTGCCGCCTCGTTCACCGCCGGCTACTGGCACTCGGGCGACCTCGGTTCGGTCGACGCCGAGGGCTATGTCCGGATCTTCGATCGCCAGAAGGACATGCTCAACCGGGGCGGCTTCAAGATCTATTCGGTCGAGGTCGAGAACGTGCTGATGGCCTGGCCCGGCATGGTCGAGGCGGCGATCGTCGGTCGCCCGTGTCCGGTCCTTGGCGAGCGGGTGCATGCCTTTGTCCACGCCCCCGGCGCGCCCGCAACGAGGCGGCATTGCGCGCCTGGTGCGCCGAGCGACTGGCCGACTACAAGGTGCCCGAGAGCTTCACCTGGTGCGATGCGCCGCTGCCGCGCAACGCGAACGGCAAGCTGATGAAACGGACCCTGCGCGAGCTGGCGGGCTGATGCGCACGGCGCCCGCGCTGGCGCTCGTCGCGGCCGGGTTGCTCGGCGGGTGCACCAGCCTGCCCGACTGCGACCGCGGCAGCTTCGCGGTGGCAGTCGACCCCGGTCATACCCACGCACAGCCCGGCGCCATCAGCGCGCGCGGCGTGACCGAGCGCCGCTTCAATCTGGCGCTGTCGCAGCGCCTGCTCGATGCGCTGCACCGGGCCGGTTTCAGCGCCAGCTTCACGACCCACGCCGCCGACGACGAGATTGCGCTGCGCGACCGTACCCGCGTCGCGGCGCAGCGCGGTGCCCGCCTCTTCATTTCGATCCACCACGATTCGGCCCAGCCGCAGCTGCTCCACGAGTGGGTTCATGAGGGACGCTGGCTGCGCTTCACCGATGCGATCTCGGGCCACTCGCTGTTCGTTTCCGGCAGCCATGGCGCGGCCGATGCCAGCCTGCGCTTTGCGCAGCGCCTGGGGCAGCGGCTGCTCGATGCAGGCCTGGTGCGAACGCTGCACCACGCCGACGACATCGACGGTGAACGGCGCGAACTGCTGGATGCGCGGCTCGGCATCCACCGCTTCGACGAGCTGGCGGTGCTGAGGACCGCCGCCATGCCGGCGCTGCTGCTCGAGGCCGGTGTGATCGTCAACCGCGCCGACGAAGAGACGCTCGGCACCGACTCGTTCCGACACACGCTCGCGGCTGCGATCGTCGACGCGGTGATCGAGCAGTGCCGACACGGGTGACGGCCGGGCCGGCTGCGCGCCATGCGCGGCCGCCGCTCGGGCCGCGACAGCCCGCTGCGGCCGGGCCGTCGTGGGCGCCAGCACCATCTCGATGCGCGCCAGGACGGCAGCGTTTGGGTCCGCCCAGCGCGTCGTTGCGGACGCGGGTGTGAAAGGTGACGTCGTCAGGAACGCGCGGTGGGGTCACGGTCTGGCTTTCTGCCGGCCTCAGGATCGAGTCGTCGTCTTGACGTCGACGCTCGCCTTGATTGCATTCGAATACGGGCAGATGCCGTGCGTCGTCTCGACCAGCTTGCCCGCATCGGTCTCGGCCAGGCCCGGAAGATAGACGTCGAGTTCGGCGGTGATGCCGAAGCCGCCTTCGGATCGCGGCCCGATCCCGATGGAAGCCGTCACGGTTGTGCCGTCGGGCACCTTGATCTTGGTCTGGCCCGATGCGACCCGCATCGCACCCAGGAAGCAGGCCGAATAGCCAAGGGCGAACAGCTTTTCGGGGTTGGCACCGTCGCCCCCCGGACCGCCGAGCTCCTTCGGAACCGTCAGCTGCAGTGCCATCGTGCCGTCGGCGAGCGCCGTCTTGCCATCACGGCCGCCGCCACTGGCCGTTGCCTGAGTCTTGTACTTCGCGTCTACGGGCATGTTCATTTCTGAAGTGGAGGGACGGCAAAAATCTAACGACGGGTGATGCGGCTGTCAACTTGAGGGGATTCGCACGCAGGTGCAGATGCAGTCCCAGACCCGCCTTTCGGACCAGCCGACCCGGACCCCCCTGATTCGTGGGGCGGCAAAAGATTTTGTTTCAGGTGAGGATTCGCAGATCGCCAGGTTTGGACGCAGCGCACCCCAGGCGATGATCCCGGCTGAAGCTGCCCATGCGGACGCCGGCCTTGACAGACCCTTGCCCCCGACCGCGCAGAGGGCGGGCCACCATCCACCAGTCAGGAGAGTCACATGTTGCTGAAGGGATTGCTTGCCACGGCCGCCTTGTTGTTCGCCGGCACAGCCGCGGCGCAAGACATCAAACTCTATGCCTTCAGCTCTGGCGCACTGACGCTGCCCAAGGGGGCGATTCAGAACTTCGCACAAGGCGAGGTCACGGTGCCGGTCGGATTCTTTTTGATCAAGCACCCGCGGGGCAACGTCCTGTTCGACACCGGCAACAACGACAAGCTGATCAAGGATCCGACCTATTGGATACCGGCCGATCGCGCGATGATCATGACGCCGAGCCCGACGATGACGCCGGAGGTGGGGATCGAAGCCCAGCTGGCGAAGGTCGACGTGCGCCTCGATGACGTCAAGTACGTGGTTGCCAGCCACCTCCACCTGGATCACGGCGGCAACATCGCCCTGTTCAAGAACTCGACCATCCTGTTGCAGCTCGACGAGATCCGCAATGCCTTCTGGCCCGAGCCGGGCACCGCGGCCCCTTATTACCACAGCGACTTTGCGGCGCTTCGCAACCCGCCCGGCCAGAGGAATGCAGCCGCCTACAACATCATGGAGCTGCGTGGTGACCACGACATCTTCGGTGATGGCACGGTGGTGGTGAAGCGCTGGCCGGGACACACGCCGGGCAGCCAGATGGCGGTGGTGAAGCTCAAGAAGACCGGCACCGTGATCCTGACGGGTGACAACGTCTACTACCGCGAGAACGTGACCAAGGACATTCCGCCCAACATCGTGCTCGCCTATGACCCGTCGGGAATCCTGCGGGCCTACGACTGGATCCGCAAGATGATGGCCAGCGAGAAGGCCGACTTCTTCACCGCCCATGATCCAGACGCCTTCAAGGCGATGAAGAAGGCACCCGCCTACTACGACTGAGCCGACCGCCCGGTCCTCCGGCACGCCCCTGCCGCACTGCTTCGTCGCACTTCCTCGCCGTCACCGTGACGCCTGTCATCTGCGTCGAGCGCCTGACCAAGCACTACGGCCGCCGGCCGGCGGTGCAGGACGTCTCGTTCGAAGTCGAGCCGGGTCAGGTGCTGGGCCTGCTCGGCCCGAACGGATCGGGCAAGAGCACGATCCTGCGGATCCTCACCGGCTATCTGGCGCCCACCTCCGGACGCGCTCGGGTGGCCGGCCATGATGTCGCCAGCCACAGCCTCGAGGTGCGCCGCTCGATCGGCTATGTCGCCGAGGACATTCCGCTCTATCCGCACATGACGGTTGACGAGTTTCTGCGCCTGATGGCGGGGCTCAAGGGCGTGCCGGCGGCGCGCACGCCAGGCGCGATCGACGCTGCATGCGATCGGCTCTCGCTGCAGCCGGTGCGACGGCTGATCATCGGCAAGCTGTCGCGCGGTTATCGGCAGCGCGTCGCGATCGCGCAGGCCCTGCTCGCGGAGCCTGCGCTGCTGGTACTCGACGAACCGACCAACGGACTCGATCCGGCGCAGATCATCGAGATGCGCCACCTGATCGGCCAGCTTGCGCAGCACCACACGATCGTCGTGACATCGCACGTGCTGACCGAGATCGAGCAGGTCGCGACGCACGTCGCCATCCTGCTCGCCGGCCGGATGCTCAGGACGATGCCGCTGACGCGTGGACCCGCGACCGGGCGGCTGCGCGTCGACCTGCCACCCGCCGACGCCAATGCGGTGGCGCGCTGTGCGGCATCGCTGTCGGGCATCTCGGTGATCTCCTCGGTCCCAGCCGCCCGGCACGACGGCGTGGAACTCATCGTCCACTGCAACGATGAAGCGGCGGCGTCGGCGCTCGCGGGTGCCCTCCTCGGGAACGGCTTCGGCCTGCGTCGGCTGGTCCCGCTCGAATCCGATCTGGAATCGCTGTTCCTGCAGATGACGTCCGGCGCACCCGATATCCGGATCGCCGCATGAGCAGCCTGCGTTCGCTGTTGCGCAAGGAGATCCAGGCTCTCTTCGGCTCCTTCATCGCCTACGCGCTGATCGCGGTATTCATCGGCCTGGTCGGCTATACCTTCGTGAGCTTTCTGTTCATCACCAAGCATGTCACGCTGCTGCACGTCTTCTTCCAGGCAGCGACGCTGCTGGTGATGCTGGTTCCACTCATCACCATGCGTCAGTTCGCCGAGGAGCGCCGGCACGGCACGCTGGAACTGCTGCTCACGGCCCCGGTGCGCGAAATCGAGATCGTGCTCGCGAAGTTCATCGCCAGCTTCCTGGTCAGCTTGGTGATGATTGCCCTCACCCTGGCCTACCCGCTGACGCTGCAGGCCGTCGCGGAGCCGAGCTGGGGCCCGATCGCGAGCGGCTACGCCGCGCTGGTGCTGCTTGCCGCCGCATTGACCGCGATCGGACTGGCCATCTCCTCATGGTCGTCGAACCAGGTGGTCGCCGGCGCCTACGGCATGGGGCTGTTCCTGCTGCTGTGGATGATGGATTCGCTCGCGCAGCTGCTGCCCGATCCCTTCGACGCCTTCCTCGGCAATTTTTCGCTGCTGTCCCATTTCACACCGCTCGCCACCGGCGGGCTGTATCTTTCGGATGTCGGGTATTTTCTGAGCCTGACGCTCCTCGGCCTCGTGTTCGCGCTGCGATCGCTGGTCCGCCGCTGACAAAAGCGCCCCGTGCATCACGCCGCCCTCGACGCCCGCGACCTCGTCAATCTCGCCTGGGCGGCGGCGTGGCTGCTCGCGGTCGGCCTGCTGTATCTGCTTGCGATCAGGCTTCCCCTGCGGATGCCGGCCAGCCGGCCGGCGAGCTGGGCGGTGCGGCTCGGAATTCCGCTCGGGGCCATCGCCCTGGCCATCCTGGCGAATCTGGCGCTGACGCTGCACGATGTCCACTTCGATGTGACGGTGGAAAAGCGGCACACGCCCTCGGCTGCGGCGTTCGCGGTCGTCGACGGCATCGATCGCCCGGTCAAGCTGACCTATCTGTACCAGGGCCAGGACGGCGCCGGACAGCGGGCGCGCGGAATCGTCGAACTGATGGGGCGGCGCAATCCGCTGCTGATCGTGCAGACCATCGACCCAGACAAGAAACCCGCAGTAGCCGCGCGCTTCGGCAGCAAGCTCTCGAACGCCGCGGTGCTCGAGGCCGAGGGCCGGCGCATCGTCGTGCCGACGGTCGATGAGACCGAGATCTCGATCGGCATTCAGCGCGTCCTGCGCCAGCAGGTGATTGCTGTCTGTTTTGTCGAAGGTCACAATGAGTACTCGGTCGACAACCACGAATTCCATACCCACCTGGAAAACGCGCATGACCACAGCCACGGGGACGCAAGCTCGAAGGTGATCGAGACGACCGGACACGGCGTGGGGCGGCTGCGTCGCGCGCTGGAGTCGGTCGGCTACGAGGTGCGCCGCATCACGCCGGCGACCGAGGGCTTCGCGCCGAGCTGTTCGGCGGTGATCGTTGCGAATCCCCGCAGTACCTGGCTGCCGGCCGAGTCTGCTGCCCTCGCGAAGTATCTCGAGCAGGGCGGGTCGGCGCTGCTGTTGTTCGACCTCGGCTTCACGCTCGAGCCGCGCCTGGAGGCGCTGCTGGGCCGGTTCGGCGTCGCGATGCCGCACGCGGTCATCGTCGACCAGCGCGAGCACTACGGCACGGATCCGGAGATGGTGGCGGTGACCGGCTACGACCCGCATCCGGTGACGCGCTCGGTCTCACTGACTTTCTTCCCGGGCGCCAGGCCGCTCCAGCTCGGATTGCCGGAACAAGGGCTCAAGCTCACCCCGATCGTCGTCACCGGCCGGGAAAGCACCACCCAGGTGGTTCAAGTCGCCCAGGCCAGGCAGGTCGCCACCGCCGTGGCTCGGGCGGACACCGCCAAGCAGCCACGGGTGATCGCGGCGGCCATCGAAGGACGGCTGGGGCAGGGCGAGCCAAGGATCGTGGTTGCCGGCGATGCCGATTTCGCCAGCAACTCGTTCCTGCCGTACATGGCCAACAGCGACCTTGCCCTGTCGATGGTGCGCTGGCTGGTGCGCGAGGAGAAGGCTGCGCCGATCGCCTCGCGGATCGCGGCGCCGCCGCTGGTCCTGCTCACCAAGTCGCAGATGCAGGTGATCTTCGCGCTCGTCGGCGTCCTGTTGCCGCTCGTTGTGGTGGCCTTCGGTGCAGCCGTGTGGTGGAGGCGGCGGTGAAGCCCGTCACCGCCTGGCTGGCGGCGGCCGGCGCCATTGCCTACCTGCTGGTGATGACAGCCACCGGTGCGCTGCCGCAGCGCGGGCAGTACGTCAAGTTCGAGGCCCGGGGGCTGCTGGCAGAAGATCCGCAGCGGGTCGACTCGGTGGTGCTCACCCGGGCGGGCCGAACGCGAACCTTCTCGCGCTCGGACGCGCGCTGGCACGAGAACGGGCACGCGCTGCCGGCGGCGACGGCGGCGGTGCTGGACACCGCGGTCAAGTTCATGCACACCTCGGCACCGGTACGGACCCTGCCGATGGAAGAGCTCAAGACGCAGGACCCGCGCGAGTTCGGCCTCGCCCCGCCGCATTTCACCGTGCGACTGACCGTGGGCGGGGCGTCGGCGCTCGACGCCGGCTTCGGCGGCACCAACCCGTCGGGCCGTCTGAACTATGTCGGGGTGATCGGGCGCACCGAGCTGTATCTCCTGTCGCACTTCGTGGTGGAGGAATGGGAACAGGTGCTCGCCTCGCTGCCGCCATGAGTCTGCGCTGGCGGTTCATCTTCGGACTGCTGGCACTCACGCTGCTGTCGCCTGCCGGCGCGCACGAGGGCGCGATGACCGGTTTTGCGGAGATCCGGGTGGATGCCGACGCCATCCGCTACACGCTCACCCTCTCGAACCTGCCGACCCCAGCCGCCGCGGATCCCGCCTCGACTGCCACCGCCGGGGGAGCCGACCTGTCGCGCCTGGTGGAAGCGCTGGCGGCCGCCATACAGATCCGGGCCGACGGGAGTGCCTGCCGGGCCATCGGCGGTCAGGGCCTGCCGGCGGCCGTCGGCCGGTCGAGCGCGAGCATCACGCTGCATTACCGCTGCCCTCGGGAGGTCCGGGAACTGCAGGTGAGGGACGGCTCGTTCGACATACTCGGCACCGGACTGCACACGCTTGCCAAGGTCGGATGGCCCGGGGGAAACGACAGCTTTGCCTTCTCGTCGGAACGGCGCGAGGCGCGCTTCGTCGTGACGGCCAGCGCAACCCCGCGTGGCGCCGGCAGCTTCTTCGTGCTCGGAATCGAACACATCCTCGGCGGCCTGGACCACCTGCTGTTCCTGGCAGCGCTGCTGATCCGGGCCGAAGCCTGGATCGCAGCCCTGCGGGTCATCACCGCCTTCACCGTGGCACACAGCCTGACGCTCGGGCTGGCGGTGCTCGGCGTCGTGACGCCCCCCGCCCGTCTGGTGGAAGGCGCAATCGCGCTGTCCGTCGCCTATGTCGCGCTGGTCAATCTCGTCGGTCGGCCAGGGACCGCCAGCCGTTCGGGCGCTGCCTTTCTGTTCGGGCTGGTGCATGGCCTCGGTTTCTCCGGCGTGCTGAGGGAGATGAACCTGCCGGACGACGACGTCTTGCGACTGCTCCTGCACTTCAACCTGGGCGTCGAGGCCGGCCAGGCGTTGGCGGCCGGCATCGCCCTGACCGCGCTGGCCTGGTTGCGAAGGCAATCATGGAAGCAGCCGGCGCTGCAGATGGCCTCCTGCCTCATCCTGGCTACCGGCGTGGGCATGTTCATCGACCGCTCGCTGCTGTGATGCGGAAACCGCCGGGGCGGTGGCTGCCGCTGACCGCGGCCCCGAACCGGCAGATCGTGGAAGCGCTCCCGGACAGACCCGCCGGGACCGCCAGTCAGGCATCCTGGCTGCGGTCGCGGCTCAGGTAGCCGAGCAGCTTGGCAACCGAGGTGCTGGCCATGCGCCCCCTTCCTTCACGCACAGCAGCATGTGCCGCCCCGCCCAGTCTCCGGTCAGTGGTCATACCGTCAGACCGAGTCCCTTGCCAAGCAGGCTGGCGGACTGGTACGGCAACAGGCCGAGTCCCATGCCGACCTGCACCCTGCGGCACACCGCCCCGAAGCTTCGCTCTTCGACGCGCAGCTGCAACGATTGCTCGGCTGTGGCGGCGCAGGTTCGGCAGCTTCATGCACAGCTGGGTGTGACGCTGCAGCCAATGCTGGACGAACGCCACGTGGCTGATGCAGTCCTTGCGGCTCAGGATGCCGAGGCATTTGGTGCAGGTCTTCTGCACGCGTCTGACTCCTGGGGTTGCCGGGCTGGTGCGGGTCGTCTTCATTGCGACGAAATGGTACGGGCCGGACCCGTCGGCGCGTATGGATCTGGGCAAGCCACCCTGTTCGGCAGGTAGAGGTTCGGCTGCCTTGGCCGGCGGCAGCGGCATTGGCAGACGCTGCTGCGACCCGCTCGACGAGGGCATGCATTCACTTGCAACACGATGTTGCAACAAGGAATCGGAAGGCCGGTCGCAACTGAACCCGACGCCCGTCCCGGGAATGACGCGAAGCCCGCGGTGACCCGTCCCCCCGTTCACGTCTGCTTACCAGCAGTCCACCGCGATTGACGATGCTCAATCGCACAGTGAATGGCTGAGATCGACCATGAACCCGCAGGTAAGTGGCGGCCGACGAATCCCTCGTCCGGCTGTCGGCGTGCTACTGCGTCGCATGTCGGCGCGGCAATCTGGAGGACTACCCATGGAAAGCGTTCTCGATCGCGCGACAGCGCGCCGGGTGCCCGCGGCACCGGCGCTGCTTCGCTTTGCGCCGACCCGGCGCTGGAGCCGATGGTTCACGGTGGCGGGTCGGGCAGGGGCTGCTCTGCTCGCCGGTGGCACCCTGCTCGCCGGCCTGTCGGTGCCGCTGCCCGCCCAGGCCCATCCGGCTGCGCAGCAGGGCCGTTGCATCTCAGGGGAAAAATCAGTCAGTGTGAACGGGATGGCCGGACCGTTCGTGCGCAACAGCGTCACGTCCGCCAACCCGGATGCCAATGCGGCCAACCCACTGGTCGCCCATGTCCCGGGCACCTTCGACACGCCAGCGGACAGCGTCAACATACCGACGGCGATCTTCGACGGGCCGAACGTCTTCTACAAGTTCGAGGTCAAGAACTGCGGCTCGGTCAACCTGCACAACGTCAGGCTCGACGACTGCATCGACCAGCGCTCGGTCGGCGATCCGGGCTTCCTGGCCGGCGGCGCCAACGGCCGCTGCGTGGAAGACCCGCGGCTCATCCCGGCCAACCCGCGCCGCATCATTGCCGACGTGCTCAAGCCGGGCGAGACGAAGACCGTCTACAGCTCGACGTTCACCATGGACCCGATCAGCAAGGTTGACATCTGCAAGGCCTTCGGACGCCAGCGCACCAACGGCATCATCCGCAACGACAGCGAGGTCGAAGCCGAAGCCGATGTCGATGGCAATGGTCAAGGCGAGGCCTTCACCTACATGGACGACCTCAACCTGGTCCGCTGCAAGGATCCGGGGGTGAAGATCGTCAAGTTCACCAATGGCCACGATGGTGACGATCCGAACGGCACACCTACTCCCGAGATGGGCGCCTTCACGGTCGGCACGGGAACGGTCGCACAGGTGCCGGCGGGCTCTGCGATCACCTGGACCTACCGGGTGACCAATATCGGCAGCGAACCGCTGGCCGCCGTCAGCGTGACCGACAACCGACTCGGCATGGTGACCTGCCCCAAGAACACGCTGGCAGTCAACGAAGTGATGAACTGCACTGCCTCCGGCTTCGCAGGCACCCTGACTGCCGGCGGCTCCAACGTCCAGGGCTGCGGCTCGGGCGGCGAGCTGAAACGGCCGACCTACACCAACCGCGGCACGGTGACGGCGCGTGGTGCCATCACCAACGCGGAGCTGCGCGACGAGAACGACAGCCACTACTGCAACCCACCGGCGCAGTCTTCGTCCTGCCTGCTCGGACTCAGCAAGACCTGCGAGGTGGTCCAGCCGCCCAACCCGGTGTGGGCCGACTGCAGCGGCAAGCTGCAGCAGTTCAGCCTGATCTGGCCGAGCAACGGCGGAACGATCAACATCAGCGGCATCGCCAACGATGCGCCGGGCGGCGTCGTCAATCCGGGGCAGCGGGTGACCTTCAGCGGGCCGTTCTCGTCGAACGACCAGGTGCTGAACATCAGCGGCGCGGCGACCGGCCAGTCGACCTTCCACGTCTCCTGCTCGGATCGCGACATGGACGGTCTGTCCTCCTCCAATGACGCGCAGCAGCAGTTGCCGGGCAAGGCCCAGGACTGCGGCAAGTTTGCGGGCAATGGCAAGGCCAACAGTTCGAGCCTGATCAACCGCTGGCTGCTCGACGGGCTGGCCGATGCCGATGGCAAGGTCCTCAACTGCAGCCCGGCGCCGACGCAGACGACCAACGCCTGTTCATTCCAGGCGCAGGATGCGCCAGCGTGCGGAACCGGGGGAAGCGGCTTCAAGCCGAACACCCTGACCTTCCAGTACACCGGCGGCAACTGCGCAACGCAAAGCAACGGCCAGAGCGCAGGCAAGACGAGCTGCAGCGGGCAGATCAATCCGAACCTGCCGGTGAATGTGGTCTATCCGGGGGGCAGCGCGAACGGCGTGGCGCCGGGTACCAGCTTCACGATGCCGCGCAGCGGATCGAACTCGGTCATCACGCTGAGCAACGCCGGCGGCACGCAGACGATGGAGATCCACACCTCGTGCTCGCAGCCGCTGGCCGTCGGCGATGTGTACTACGGGCTGACGCTGGTGGCGATGGACGGACAAGGTCTGGGCAAGGATGTACGGTACTCGTTCCGCGTCACCAACAACGGCGCGACGCCGCTCACCAACATCATGGTGACCGACAACAAGCTCGGACCGATCCCCGGCAGTCCGATCGCCTCGCTCGGCGGCGGCCAGAGCCAGACGCTGACCGCAACCACCATGGTCTCGGAATCGACGACCAACGTGGCGACGGCAACCGCCGCGTCGTGCCCGGCACCCGGGGTGACGTCGACCGCCACGGTCACGGTGATGCCGCAGCCACCGTGCACGGTCGAGCAGACATTCGCCAAGATCGAAGACGACAAATACTCGGTGACGCTGAGCAACCCCGGCAGCAAGACTGCAACGCTCGATCGGCTGGTACTGAACTGGGCCGCCAATGCGACCTACGGTTCGATCAAGGAGGTCAAGTTCGGATCGACCCTCTACAAGGCCGACAGGAGCAACCTGGTGGTCAGGTCAGGGGTGCCGATCACCGACTCCGGCTGGACCGAGCCCGACGTCTCGAAGCGCCAGCTCGCCCCGGGCAAGAGCGAGACGCTGGAAATCACCTTCCAGCAGAAATGGGCCAAGGCCAACTGCCCGAACGGCAACTGCTTCGCCGGCACCGCGCGCTTTGCGCAAGGTTGCATGGTGAACCTGGGACAGGCTCAATGAGCCAACGCTGAGTTCCCGTCGTGACAGCGCAGGCGAGTCCGCTCGCCTGCGCTTTTTTCATTCTTCTCCGGCCGGCGCACGGTCGGCCAGGCCGTCGATGATCGGGCAGTCGGGGCGGTCATCGCCATTGCAGCAGTGCACCAGGTGCTCGAGCGCTGCCTTCATCGCCTGGATCTGCTGCAGCTTCTGCTCGAGCTCGGCGATGTGCGCCTGCGCAAAGGCCTTGACCTGGCGGCTCGGCCGGCGCCGGTCCTGCCACAGCGCGACCAGCTCGCGGATCTGTTCGATCGAGAAGCCGAGATCGCGCGCACGCCGCACGAAGCGCAGCGTGTGCAGATCGGCTGCGCCGTACTGACGGTAACCGGCTTCGCTGCGCAGTGCGTTCGGCAGCAGACCGACGCTCTCGTAATGCCGGATCATCTTGGCCGAGACCCCGGATGCCTTGGCGGCATCGCCGATCGTCATCGGCTGCGCACTCATGCCCGCCCCACTGGCGCCGCAACGCGCGGCGCGGGTTCAGCTGCTTCGCGTTGCCCGCGCGGCGGCGGCGACGGCGGGGCCGCATCGGTATGGCCGCGCCAGCGCCGCAGCAGCAACGCATTGGCAACCACGCTGACGCTGCTGAAGGCCATCGCGGCGCCGGCGATCACCGGACTCAGGAAGCCGAATGCCGCCAGCGGGATGCCGATCACGTTGTAGGCAAAGGCCCAGAACAGCCCGCGCTTGATGGTCGCGTAGGTGCGCCGCGAAACATCGATCGCGTCGGCGACCAGGCGCGGATCGCCGCGCATCAAGGTGATGCCGGCGGTCTCCATGGCGACATCGGTTCCGGTCGACATCGCGATGCCGACATCGGCCGCCGCCAGCGCCGGCGCATCGTTGATGCCGTCGCCGACCATCGCCACCGTGTGTCCGCCGTCGTGCAGCTTGCGGACCTCATCGGCCTTGTCGCCAGGCAGCACCTCGGCACGCACCTCATCGATGCCGAGTTCGCGCGCCACTGCCTCGGCACTGCCGCGGTTGTCGCCGGTCAGCATCACGCTGGCGATGCCGAGTTCGCGCAGCCGCGCCACCGCTGCCCGCGCCTCGGGCTTGATCGTGTCGCCGAAGCCGAGCAGTCCGAGCAGGCGGGCGCCCCCGCCATCGGTCGTGCCGACGTGCTCGATCAGCCACGAGACGGTGCGGCCCTCGCCCTCGAGCGCCTCGGCGCGCTGCTGCAGCTCCGCCGCATCGATGCCGAGTTCGCGCAGCAACCGGCTGCTGCCGATCGCCAGCCGCCGCCCCTCGACCTCGGCCTCCAGGCCGCGTCCGGGCAGGGCCTTGGCAGCGCTGGCCAGCGGCACCTCGATCCGCTCGCTGGCGGCGCGGTCGAGCACCGCGCGCGCCAGCGGATGCTCGCTGGTGCGCTGCAGCGCCGCCGCCAGGCGCAGCAGCTCGCTCGATGCATGGCCGGCGGCAGCCTCGGCCGCGACCAGCGTCGGCTTGCCGACGGTGAGCGTGCCGGTCTTGTCGAAGGCGACCCGGTCCACCTTGTGCGCCACCTCGAGCGCCTCGGCGTCGCGGATCAGGATGCCGTGCCGTGCGGCGACGCCGGTGCCGGCCATGATCGCAGTCGGCGTTGCCAGGCCGAGGGCACAGGGGCAGGCAATCACCAGCACCGCCACCGCGGTGATCAGCGCCTGCTCGAAGCCGACTCCCGTGGCGAGCCAGCCGAGCAGCGTCAGCAGCGCCACCCCGAGCACGATCGGGACGAAGACCGCCGCCACCTTGTCGACGCTGCGCTGGATCGGCGCCTTGGCCGCCTGCGCCGACTCGACCATTCGGATGATGCGGGCCAGCGTGGTCTCGGCGCCGACCGATGTGGTCTCGATCGTCAGCATCCCGTCGGCATTGATCGAGCCGCCGGTGACCCGGTCGCCGACCGATTTCGCCACCGGCAGGCTCTCGCCGGTGATGAGCGACTCGTCGACATCGCTGCTGCCGTGGCTGATCGGTGCCGTCGACCGGAATGCGCTCGCCGGCACGCACCCGCACCACGTCACCCACCGCCACCTGCTCGACCGGAACCTCGGTCTCGCTGCCGTCACGCAGCAGCCGTGCGGTCGACGGACGCAGCGCATTGAGCGCGCGAATCGCATCGGCGGTCTGCCGCTTGGCGCGGGTCTCGAGCCACTTGCCGAGCAGCACCAGCGTGATCACCGCCGCCGAAGCCTCGTAGTACAGGTGCGGCACGGCCGGTCCGTCCTGACGCCACAGCAGCCAGGTCGAGAGTCCCCAGGCGGCAGAGGTTCCGAGCGCGACCAGCAGGTCCATGTTGCCGGTCCCGGCGCGCAGCGCGCCCCAGCCGGCCCGGTAGAAGCGCCAGCCGAGCCAGAACTGCACCGGCGTCGCCAGCACCAGTTGCACCCAGCCCGGCAGCATCCAGTGGATGCCGAACGGCTGCAGCGTCATCGGCAGCACCAGCGGCAGGGTCAGCACGATCGCGACCGCGACCGGCCACCATTCGGGCAGTCTGCGCCGCGCCGCGGCGTCGGTGCCGGAACCGGCCGGCTGAACCGGGCGCGCGTGATAACCGGCGCGCTCGGTCGCGGCCGCCAGCGTGGCCGCATCGACACCGGCCAGCGCCCGCACCTGGGCGCGCTCGGTTGCCAGGTTCACCGTCGCGGAGACCACGCCGGGCACCTTCAGCAGCGCCTTCTCGACCCGGCCGACGCAGGAGGCGCAGCTCATGCCTCCGATCTGCAGGTCGATCGACTGTTCCTCCACCCCGTAGCCGGCCTTGCGAACCGCAGCCGCGAGCGCATTCGGCTGAACCGACGCATCCCCGCTGACGCGGGCCCGTTCGGTCGCCAGATTGACGCTGACGGCACTCACGCCCGGCACCGCCTGCAGGCTTTTCTCGACCCGACCCACGCACGAGGCGCAGGTCATGCCGGTCACCTGGACCGTGAATTCGGATGTCTTTGCAACGGATGTGGGGGTGGGCATGGTGTGCGGCTCCGCGCAGGGGGGATGGGACGGCTCGATCTGACGCAGCATGAACCTTCCCAGGGTGTCAAGGTCAATCCAGGTGGCGCTCTTCCCCTTCTCCGCTCATGGACAAGAATCGATGGCTGCTTGACCTTGCCACGGTGTGAAGGTTCAGAGTTGCCTTTCCTTCAACCACTGGAGTCACCCGATGATCACCTTCGAAGTCAACGACATGAGCTGCAACCACTGCGTCAATTCGATCACCAAGGCGGTGCAGGCGGTCGACGGCGATGCCGCCGTGCGCGTCGACCTGGCGTCGCACCGGGTCGAGATCGATCCGGGAGCTGCCGATGCGCAGCAGCTCAAGGCAGCGATTTCCGACGCCGGTTTCACGCCGGTCGAGGCGCGCTGACCGGGAGCGGCACCTGCCGCCGCGGCGTGTTGCGGATCGGGCGATCGGGCTGCCGAAGGCGCGCGACCGGGTAGGGCCCCTTCAGGGCGACCGGTGCGGGGGCATTAACCAGGACCGGGCGATCGGGCCTGATGGCCCTCCTGCAACGGGCTCCCGCAACGCGCCTGCCATCCCCAGCGCGGCGTCAGCGCTGCGGGATGATCCGCCACAGCGCACCGTCGCTGTGGTCGGTCACCAGCATAGAGCGCGCCGTCGGGCCCCTGGCGGACATCGCGCACCCGCTGGTTGCGGTCGGTCAGCAGGTGCTCCTCGGCGACGACCTTCTGGCCATCGAACACCAGCCGCACCAGCGAGCGCACCTTCATGCCGCCGACGAACAGGTTGCCGCGCCAGTGCGGGAAGGCGTCGCCGGTGTACCACTGTGCACCCGACGGCGCGATCACCGGATCCCAGTAGTAGACCGGCTGCTGCATGCCGTCGCGGGCGGTGCTGCCGTCGCCGACCGGCGCGCCGGAATATTCCTCGCCGTAGGTGATCAACGGCCAGCCGTGGTTGCGGCCCTTGCCGATCAGGTTGACCTCGTCACCGCCTCTCGCGCCATGCTCGATCGCCCACAGCCGACCCTGGCTGTCGAAGGCGGCCGCCTGCACATTGCGGTGACCCCAGCTCCAGATCTCGGGCCGCGCGCCGGCCTGCCCGACGAAGGGGTTGTCCGGCGGAATGGAGCCATCGGCCGCGATGCGCAGGATCTTGCCGAAGTGGCTGCCCAGATCCTGCGCCTGTTGCCGCGTCGCGCGATCCGAGCGCTCGCCGAGCGTCACGTACAGCATCCCGTCGGCACCGAAGGCGAGCCGTGAGCCGAAGTGCAGGCTGTTGTCGTGGCTCGGCAGGGTGCGCAGGATCACCTGCACCTGCTCGATCGTGCTGCGGTCGGCCGACAAGCGACCGCGCGCCACACTGGTGCCGTTGCCGCGCTCGCGCGGCTCGGTGTAGCTCCAGAAGATCATCCGGTCGTGCGCAAAGTCGGGCCCCAACGCGACATCGAGCAGCCCGCCCTGACCGCCGGCTTCGACCCGCGGCAGCCCGCGCAGCGGTTCCGACACCTTGCCGTCCCGGGACACGATGCGCATCCGCCCCGGTTTTTCGGTCACCAGCAGCGCCCCGTCCGGCAGCGGCTCGACCGCCCACGGATGGACCAGCCCTTCGGTCAGCACCTCGACCGCGAAGCCCGTGCTCTGCGGCGCCGCACAGGCGCGCGTCTGCCCTGCAAAGGCGGGGCGTTGTACCGGTGCATTGGCGGCGGCGGTCTGCAGCGGCCTGCAATCGAAGGCGGGCGCCGGCGTCTGGGCGAACGCCGATGCGCCGGCAACGAGACCGACAAGCAGGCACGACAAGGACGGGCGACGGGGGCGATGGGGGCTCATGGCGCAGCGGCGGACCGCAGCGACCGGCAGGCATCGGGTCCACCGGACTGACACGGCCCGGGACAGGACTCGGGGCTGGTACGACCGGGCGCCCCGGGGCGAGTTCCCGCTGCGCGTGCGGACCGCCGAACCACGCAAGACATGCCCGCAGGCGGCTCAGGCACGCATCTCGATCGGAATCGTGACCGGGCCGTCGTTCACCAGATGGACCTTCATCGCCGCGCCGAACTCGCCGGTCTGCACCACCGGGTGCAAGGCCTGCGCACGTGCCACGAACAGCTCGCAGAGCCGGCGCCCCTCATCCGGTGCCGCGGCCTGCGTGAAGCTCGGCCGGTTGCCGCCGCTGACATCGGCGGCGAGCGTGAACTGGCTCACGATGAGCAGCCCGCCGGCCGTGTCCTGCACGCTGCGGTTCATCCGGCCGGCGTCGTCGGCAAAGATGCGCAGCCTGAGGATCTTGCCCAGCAGCCGCTCGACCAGCGCATCCCCATCGCCGCGCTCGGCACACAGCAGGATCAGCAGCCCGGCGCCGATCGATCCGACCACCCGGCCATCGATCTCGACCCGGGCTTCGGTGACACGCTGGAGAAGGGCTTTCACCGCCGGTCTCGATCGGAGGGGCCCCGGGTGGGGGGCGGAATGGTAGGCCGTGTTGGACTTGAACCAACGACCAAAGGATTATGAGTCCTCTGCTCTGACCAGCTGAGCTAACGGCCCGCGCGGCAGATTGTACGAGGCGCTACCCGGTCAGCCATCCGGCCAGCGCGTCCGACACCGCCTGCGGCTGCTCCATCGGGCTCATGTGGCCGGACCGTTCGACGACGACGAGTTGCGACGCCGGCAGCAGCTGGTGCATCTGCTCGTGCCGTGCCAGCGGGCTCCAGGCATCTTCGCGGCCGCACAGCAGCAGCGTCGGGCAGCGCAGCGAGGCAAGCACGCCGCGCGCGTCGGGGCGGTTCAGCAGGGCCTGGATCTGCGCTTCGAAGGTGTCGGGCGTGCTGCGCTCGATCATGTCGAGGATGCTGTCGAACAGCGGCGTGTCGAGCCGGTCCGGATGAACCATGCCGCGCGCCCAGGTGCGGCCCATCGCGCGCATGCCGTCGCGGCGCGCGGTGTCGAGCAGTGCCATCCGGCCGGCACGTTCGGCAGCCCCGGCTGCACCCGGCGCGATCGGATCGATGCCGGTGTCGAGCAACGCGATGCGCTCGATCCGCTCCGGCGCCAGCCGGGCCAGCTCGAGTGCGACCCGGCCGCCCATCGAATGACCGGCGACTGCAAAGCGGGCCGGCGCGTCCTGCAACACGCTGCGTGCCATCGCCTCGATCGACGCCAGCGCGCCCCAGCGCGGCACGATGCATTGCGCCTGCGCCGCCAGGGCAGCGCGCTGCGCCGGCCAGACCTGTTCGTCGCACAACAGGCCGGGAAGCAGATAGAGGGTGGTCGAGCGATCGTCCATGGCGGCCGAGCATCTCACAGGCTAGCGGGTCGAGGCGCCGGCGCTGGCGCCGCTGCCGATCCGGTCAGGGGATCGCCTTGCTCGCGTTGTTCGAGTGCGCGCTCTCGTTGCCGGCAGCATCGACCGCGGTGACTGCGAAATGATGCACCTGCCCGGCCGTCAGCCCGGGCCAGGTCAGCCGCGGCACCGGACTGAAGATGCCGCTGCCGAGCGGCTGGTCGTAGCGCTGCGACGAGGTGCCGTGGTAGACGCGGTAGCCGATCACCGGTGCCGGCGCAGGCTGCCAGCTCAGGCTGGCACTGCGGCTGTGCACCGCCAGGCCGTCGGTCGACGCCGCGGCGGCCGCGCGGCATTCATCCCCGGCCGGCAGGTCACCGAATGTGAAGCGCTGGATCGGGATCGACGCCACGCCGGCGATCTCGATCCGGTTCGCGCAGGGACTGTCGACATTCAGCCGCAGCCAACCCTCGATCGAGTGGCCGGTCGGCGCCCGGTAGGCCGACTGCAGCGACTGGCCGCCGCGGAAGAACTGGAGCGCGGCGTTCGCGGTGCCCGCCTCGAGCCCGGATTCGATCAGGTGCCAGGTCGGTTCGCCCACCGCGTCGTAGTGGAACAGCGCCATGAAGATGCGGCCGTTCTGCACCTCGATCGCATAGCCGCGCCCGCCCTGCAGCGGATTCCAGTACCAGCCGACCTCGGGCTCGCCGGGGCCGGTCGAGCCGGCCTGACCGCCGAACAGGAAGCGGCTCGCCCGCAGGGTCCGGCCCGGCAGCTGCACCACGGTCGCGCCAGCCGCGAACCGGATCGAGACCGCACCCACCGAACGCCCAACCGGCGAACGATAATCCGGCCGCGACAGCGGCTGTCCGCCCGAATAGCGCATCAGCTCGCCGGTGAACAGGTGGGCGCCATCGGCGGCAACCGCCATGGAACCCTGCGACGCATACCAGACCGGCGTCCCGCTGTGCTCGTCGTAGAGAAAGAAGGCAACGAAGCCGGCCTGGCCCTGGGCCTCGAACATGAAGCCGGTGCCGCCCTCGGCCGGATTCCAGTACCAGCCGTTCACCTCGGCCGCGGCGACCACGGGGACGGCCTGGATCTGCTTGTCGGCCGGCGTGGCCAGGGTCGAGCCGGTGGCCGCCTCCGGCGTGCCGGAACCGCCGCAGGCGGCGAGCACGAGCAGCGCCAGTCCGGATGCGCCGGCGCGCAGCAGGCGACGCAGGCTCGGCGGCGCGCTCGAGCCGGGCTCGGCGCAGCGGCTGCAGCGCCGCCCTGGAGCGGCCACCGGTGCAACGAGGTGCATGCCCATGGCGCCGGATCAATGGCGGTCGGCCATCCTCACTGGCCGGGCTTGAAGCCGGACTCGCGGATCACCGGACCCCAGCGGTCGAAGTCGCTCTTCAGGATCTTGCCGAGACGGTCCGGGCCGTAGCCGGTCGGCTCGAGCCCCATCTCGAGCAGGCGCTTCTGGATCGCCGGATCGTTGACGGCCTCGGTTGCCGCCTTGGCCAGCCGCTGCACCACGGCCGGCGGCGTGCCCGCGGGGGCGAACAGCGCATACCAGGGGGTGGCAACCAGGTCGTAGCCGAGCTCCTTGAAGGTCGGCGTATTCGGAAACGCCGGGCTGCGCTTCTCGCCCGCGACGGCCAGCAGGCGGGCCCGGTCCGAATCGACCAGCGCGCGGATGTCGGCTGCCACCGTCGACAGGGCATTGATCTCGCTGCCGGCGAGCGCCTGCATGGCTGCGGCGGTGCCGCGGTACGGCACATGGGTGAGCGGGATGCCCGCGGTCCGGGCGAACATCACGCCGAAGAAGTGCGGCAGGCTGCCGGCGGCGGCCGACCCGTAGAAACCGTTCTTCTGCGGGTCCGACTTGACCCAGGCGACATAGTCGGCAAGCGACTTGGCCGGGACCGAGGTGGCCACGCCAAGCCCGATCTGGAAGTCCGACAGGTGCGCGACCGGCGCAAAATCCTTGAACGGGTCGTACTTCAGCTCGCCGGCATACGAATGGGGAAAGATGCCCATCGTCGCGACCGGCGTCATCAGCAGCGTCGTGCCGTCGGCAGCCGCACTTTTCACCAGTTCGTTGGCGATGCGGCCTCCAGCACCGGTCTTGTTCTCGACGATCACGTTCTGCTTCAGCCGCTGGGCCATTGCCTCGCCGATGACGCGGGTCAGCGCATCGGAGGTGGCGCCGGCCGGGTAGCCGACGACGATCTTGATCGTCCCTTCCTGGGCCGCGGCCGGGGCGGCAATCAGCATCGCACCCGCGAACGCGAGCAGGGCGCGCGTCCAGCGCGGGAAAGCGGCAAAGGTCATCGATGTCTCCTGATCCGGATAGTGTGACTCAAGCTCGTGCGCCCGGGCAGACTGTGGCGCAGCCGGCGCTGCGACACGGGCTTCGAGAACGACGCGGAGCGCTGCACGCAGCCGGACGCCACAAGCGGGCGGATCCGGCCTATTTGGCGCTCAGCGCGTTGCTGACCAGCCGCGACGTGATGTCGACGATCTGGATCATCCGATCGTAGGCCATGCGGGTCGGTCCGATCACGCCGAGCGTGCCGACGATCTGACCATTGACTTCGTAGGGCGCGGACACCACCGACAGCTCGTCGTACGGAACGACCATGCTCTCGCCGCCGATGTAGATGCGCACCCCGTCGGCACGGCTGCTGACGTCGAGCAGCCGCATCAGCTGCGTCTTGTGCTCGAACAGGTCGAACAGCCGGCGCAGGCTGCCCATGTCGCTCGAAAAGTCCTGCACCGTCAGCAGGTTGCGCTCGCCGGAGACGACGACCTGGTCGTTGTTCTCTTCCATCGCCTCGCTGCTGACCTGGACCGCCGCCTGCATCAAGGTCGAGATCTCGCTGGCGCAGCGCATCGACCTCCGACTTCAGCCGCTCGCGCACCTCGTCGAGCGTCAGCCCGGCGTAGTGGGCAGTCAGGTAATTGCTGGCTTCCTGCAGCTGCGAGGCGGTGTAGTCCTGTGCGGTGAAGATGACGCGGTTCTGGACGTCGCCGTCGGGTGCGACCAGGATCACGAGCACGCGCTTCTCCGACAGCCGCATGAACTCGATGTGGTGGAACACGGTCGCCTTGCGCGGTGCGGTCACGACGCCGACGAAGCTCGACAGATTCGACAGCATCTGCGCGGCATTGGCGATCACGCGCTGCGGCTGGTCCGGCGGCAGCTCGCGGTTCGACCGCTGCGATCGACTGCACCTGGCGCGGCTGCGCGGTCAGCATCGCATCGACGAACAGCCGGTAGCCACGTGCGGTCGGGATCCGGCCGGCGCTGGTATGCGGGCTGGTGATCAGGCCGAGCTCCTCGAGGTCGGCCATCACGTTGCGGATCGTCGCCGGCGACAACTCGAGCCCCGAGGCCTTGGACAGCGTGCGCGAGCCGACCGGCTGCCCGTCGGCGATGTATCGCTCGACGAGGGTCTTCAGCAGGGTCTTGGCGCGCTCGTCCATGGCAATTTTCATTGTAGGGCGCGGCCGCCGCAGCGCCGGCGATGCGGCCTCGAAGGCGCCCGGACCCTGTGGTGTAATGATTCCCATCATGAGTCGGTTCCGTCATGTCGCATTGGTCGGCAAATACCAGGCCCACGGCATCCGCGACCTGCTGCAGCAGATCGCGCAGTTTCTCGACCGCCAGGGCCTCGAGGTTTCGCTCGACCACGACACCGCGCAGGCCACCGGCATCACCGACTATCCGGCGCTGACCCAGCCGCAGATGGGCGAGCGCTGCGACCTGGCGGTGGTGGTTGGCGGCGACGGCACCATGCTCGCAACCGCACGCCATTTCGCCGGCTACAACGTGCCGCTGGTCGGCATCAACCAGGGCCGGCTCGGCTTCATCACCGACATCTCGGTCAATCAGTTCGCCGAGGCGCTGGCGCCGATGATCGACGGCGACTATGTCGAGGAGCGGCGCACCATGCTCGCCGGCTCGGTGTGGCGCGACGGACGCGTCGATCTTCGAGGGCTTCGCGGTCAACGATGTCGTCGTCAGCCGTGGCGGCACCGCGAGCATGGTCGAACTGAAGATCGACATCGGCGACGAATTCGTCGCCAATCTGCGCGCCGACGGCCTGATCCTGGCTTCACCGACCGGGTCGACCGCCTATGCGCTGTCGGCGGGCGGACCGATCCTGCACCCGGGTATCGCCGGCTGGGTGATGGTGCCGATCGCGCCGCACGACCTGTCGAACCGGCCGATCGTGTTGCCCGACGCCGGCGAGACGCGGCATCGAGATCGTCGCCGGGCGCGACGCGAGCGTCAATTTCGACATGCAGTCGCTCGCCAGCCTGCTGCACGGCGACCGGGTGGTGGTGCGGCGCTCGCCGCACCAGGTGCGTTTCCTGCATCCGCTCGGCTGGAGCTACTACGCGACCCTGCGGCGCAAGCTGCACTGGAATTCCGGGGTCAACTGAAGATGCTGCGCCGCCTCGCCTTGCGCGATTTCGTGATCGTCAACGAACTCGAGGTCGAGTTCGACCGCGGGTTTTCCGCCCTGACCGGCGAAACCGGCGCCGGCAAGTCGATCCTGGTCGACGCGCTGCAGCTCGCGCTGGGCAGCCGCGGCGATGCCGGCGTGGTGCGCGAGGGCGCAGCTCGGGCCGAGATCAGCGCCGAATTCGACCGTCCGGCCAGCCTGCAGACCTGGCTCGACGAAGCCGGCTTCGGCACCGATGCCGGCGACGATGACCGCGCCCTGCTGCTGCGCCGCACGATCGACGCGCAGGGCAAGAGCCGGGCCTGGATCAACGGCAGCAGTGCCACCGTGGCGCAGCTGCGCGAGGTCGCCGAGCACCTGGTCGACATCCACGGCCAGCACGCCTGGCAGAGCCTGACCCGCGCTGCCGCGGTGCGCGCGCTGCTCGACGGCTTTGCCGGCCTCGATGCGACCGAACTCGGCGCAGCCCATGCCGCCTGGAAAGGCGCGGCCGATGCCCTGGACGACGCGACCGCACGCCAGGCCGAGCTGCTGCGCGAGCGCGAGCGCCTGAACTGGCAGATCGGCGAACTCGAGCGGCTCGCGCCCGGGCGACGACGAATGGCCCGAGCTCGATGCCGAGCACCGCCGGCTGTCGAATGCGCAATCGCTGATCGACGCAGCGCGCAGCGCACTGGCCGCGGTGAGCGAAGCCGAGCCGGCTGCCGACGCGCTGACCGGCCAGGCGATCGACGCGCTCGACAGCGCCGCCGGCATCGATCCGGCGCTCGCCGAGCGTGGTCGAGGCCCTGCGCGGTGCGCAGGCCCAGCTGCAGGATGCGGCGCACAGCCTGTCGAGCTATCTGCACCACACCGAGCCGGAACCGGACCGGCTGCAGGCGATCGACGATCGGCTGTCGGCCTGGATCGGCCTGGCGCGCCGCTACCGTCGCGCGCCGCAGGAACTGCCGGCGCTGCTGGCCCAATGGCAGGCCGAGCGCACCGCCCTCGACGCCGCCGGGGATCTCGATGCGCTGCGTCAGGCACTGGCGCAGGCGCGGGCGCGCTTCGACCGCGAAGCGCAACGGGCAAGCCAGCTGCGGCGCACCGCCGCCCCGGAACTCGCGCGCGCCATCACCGAGGCGATGCAGCAGCTCGGAATGGCGGGCGGACGTTTCGATGTGGCGCTGATCGAACAGCACCAGCCGCAGTCGTTCGGCAACGAAGCGGCCGAATTCCTGGTCGCCGGCCATGCCGGCAGCACGCCACGCCCGCTGGCCAAGGTCGCATCGGGCGGCGAGCTGTCGCGCATCGCGCTGGCCGTGGCGGTGACGACGAGCGAGGCCCGGCCCGGCTGCGACGAGCAGGTCGCCGGCACGCTGATCTTCGACGAGATCGACGCCGGCGTCGGCGGCGCGGTGGCCGAATCGGTCGGGCGGCTGATGAAGCAGCTCGGGCACGATCGCCAGGTGCTCGCGGTCACGCACCTGCCGCAGGTCGCCGCCTGTGCCGACCATCATTTCCTGGTCTCCAAGCAGGCGCTCGACGGCCGCACCGCGAGTGATGTGCGCCCGATCGGCGGCGAGGCGCGGGTGGCCGAGATCGCGCGCATGCTCGGCGGCGAGCGGCTGTCGGACACCAGCCTGGCGCATGCGCAGGAAATGCTCAGCGTCGGTGCGGTGCCAGCGACGGTGCTGCCAGCCGCTGACAAGCCGGTCCGGCCGCGCGCGCGGCGTGCGGCATGAGCGGGGAGCCGGCATGACCGCCTCGACATCCATCAGGGCATTGCGGACGCCCGGCTCTCCCGACCAGGCGCGCGAGATCGCGATCGTCACCGGCATCTCGGGATCGGGAAAGTCGGTTGCGATGGCGGCGCTCGAGGACGCCGACTTCTTCTGCATCGACAACCTGCCGCCGGAACTGCTGCCGCAGTTGCTGTCGCTCGAGCAGGCGCGTTCGCATCCGCGGCTGGCGATCGCCGTGGACGTGCGGACGATCGGCTCGCTGCCGGCGCTGCTGCCGCTGATGCAGCAGCTGCGCGAGGCCGACATGGTGGTGCGGTCGATCTTCCTCGATGCCAGCACCGATGCCCTGGTGCGCCGCTTCTCGGAGACGCGGCGGCCGCATCCGCTGTCGCAGGTCGGTCACGGCGACGGCCGTCGGGCGCTGATCGATGCGATCGAACTCGAGCGCGAACTGCTCGCCGAGCTGCGCGAGGTCTCGAGCGTGATCGACACCAGCCAGCTGCGGCCGGCCCAGCTGCGGCTGTGGCTGCGCGATCTGGTGCAGGTGCCCGATCGCGACCTGACGCTGGTGTTCGAGTCGTTCGCCTTCAAGCACGGCGTCCCGCTCGATGCGGACCTGGTCTTCGACGTGCGGGTGCTGCCGAATCCTTATTACGAACGGACCTTGTCTGCGCTCACCGGACGCGACGCCGGCGTGATCGAGTTCCTGCGCAACGATGCCGACGTGCTCGAGATGCTCGAGCAGATCGATGTCTTCGTCACCCGCTGGCTGCCCAACTATGCTGCCGACCACCGCAGCTACCTGACCGTCGCAATCGGCTGCACCGGGGGTCAGCACCGCTCGGTCTACATGGTCGAGACGCTGGCGCAGCGCTTCGCCGGCCGCGCCCCCTCGCTCGTCAGACACCGGGAGCTGCATGAACGCTGAATCGTCAGGCACCTCCGCCCCGCCCGCCGATCAGACCGGGCTGGCGCTGTTTCCGCTCCAGTCGGTGCTGTTCCCGGACGGCCTGCTCGGGCTGAAGATCTTCGAGACGCGCTACCTCGACCTGATTTCGCGCTGCATGCGCAACCAGGAGGGCTTCGGCGTGATCGCGCTGCGCCACGGCAGCGAGGTGCGCCAGGCGGGCGCCGAGCCGGTCGACCTGGAGCCGGTCGGCGTGCTGGCCGAGATCATCGAGGTCGACAGCCCGGGCAGCGGCATCCTGCACCTGCGCTGTCGCGGCACACGGCGCTTCTCGACCCATGCGGTCGAGCAGCAGCCCGACGGGCTCTGGACCGCGCAGGTCGAATGGCTGCCCGAGGATCCGGCGGTCGCACCCGGCGAGCCGCTGCGGGCCTGTGCGCAGGCGCTGGTGACTGCGATCGACACCCTGCATGCGCAGGGGGCGCGTCCGTTTCTCGAGCCGATGCGCTTCGACGACGCCGGCTGGGTCGCCAACCGGTGGTGCGAGATCCTGCCGATACCGGTCGACGCCAAGCACAAGCTGATGGCGCTGCAGGATCCGTTGACGCGGCTGCAGCTGGTCGACGACTTCCTGCGCAGCAACGGGGTGATCGGCTGAGAAAGCACGATCGGGCCCGATCCGTCGGCAAGGCGCAGGAGGCCTCAGGCCGACCGCGTTTCGCGCGTCAGCGGAGCTGCGGCAACACGCGTGTGACGGCCGCCGGCAGGCCGAGCGATCCCATCTCGGCGCGCGTGAACCAGCGCCCGCTCGCGGCCTGCGGCAGTCGTGCGGTCAGGCCCGCCAGGGCTGCTTCGTCGAGCCCGTCGGGCAGGCGGTGCAGCCTGGGCGACAGCGTCCAGTCGAGGTGCGTCAGCACATGGGTGAACGGTGCCAGTTCGCGCTGCGCCCCCGGCCATCCGGCAGTCGCCGCCTGCAGCGCCGCGGCGCTGTCGTACTCGCACAGGCTCCACAAGCCGGCCCAGATGCCCGTCGGTGGACGCTGCACCAGCCACAGCCGGTCGCGCCACAGCGGCGCCAGCCAGTGACTGGCACGCGCACCGCGCCTGAGCGTGCGCGTCTTGACCGGAAACCGCTCCGGTTCGCCAGCAAGGGCGGCGCGGCACAGCGGCTGGACCGGGCAGATCAGGCAGGCCGGCGCGCGCACGCTGCAGATGCCGGCGCCGAGGTCCATCAGGCCCTGGGTATAGGACGCGATCGACGACGCGCCCGCCCCCTCGCCGGCCTCGACCGCCGGCAGCAACTGGGTCGCATGGTCCCACAGCGCTCGCTGAGCCGCGGCCCGGGCCAGGTCGCCGTCGAAGCCGAGCACCCGGCTCAGCACCCGCTTGACATTGCCGTCGAGGATGGCGACCCGCTCGTCGAAGCAGAAGGCGGCGATGGCGGCCGCGGTCGAACGGCCGATCCCGGGCAGCTCGGCCAGCTGCTCCGCGCGGCGCGGGAAGGCGCCGCCATGCTGCTCGACGACCACCCGGGCACAGCGGTGCAGGTTGCGGGCGCGGCTGTAATAGCCGAGTCCGCTCCACTGTGCCAGCACATCGTCCAGGCTGGCGGCGGCGAGCCGCGCGACATCCGGGAAGCGATCCAGGAAACGCGCGTAGTAGCCGAGCACGGTCGACACCTGCGTCTGCTGCAGCATGATCTCGGACAGCCAGACCCGGTACGGATCGCGCGTGTTCTGCCACGGCAGCGCGTGACGACCGGCGCTGCGCTGCCAGGCGACCACCTGCGCAGCAAACCGCTCGGGCAGCGGTCCGGGCTGCGCAACCGGCGGCGCACCCTTCAGCGGCGCTGGCATGCGGGGCAGAAGAAGGTCGAGCGCTGTCCTTGGACGATGCGCCGGATGGCGCCGCCGCAGCGCCGGCAGTCCTCGCCCGCGCGTCCGTAGACGCCGGCCTGCAGCTGGAACTGGCCGGCCATGCCGTGCGCATCGCGGAAGTCGCGCAGGGTCGAGCCACCGAGTTCGAGGCGCGCGTGCGAGCGTGTCGCGAACCGCCTGCGCGAGGCGTTCGCAGCGCGGCCGGCTGAGCCGGTCGCTGCGCAGGCGCGGATCGATGCCGGCGCTGTGCAGCGCCTCGCACGCATAGATGTTGCCGGCCCCGACGACGATGTCGCCCGCCAGCAGCGCCTGCTTGACCGCCACCCGGCGCCGCTGCAGCGCCGCATGCAGGTAGCTGCCGGTGAAGACCGGATCGAAGGGCTCGACCCCGAGGCCGCCGAGCAGCCTGGCCGCGGCACCGCTTGCGAGGTCGGCCGACCAGACGACTGCGCCGAAACGCCGCGGATCGGTCAGGCGCAGGCTGCCGCGGGTGGTCAGCAGATCGAAATGGTCGTGCGCCCCGGGCGCGCCGAGCTGCGGCGCAAAGGCGAGCGAGCCGGACATCCCGAGGTGCACCAGCAGGCCGCCCTGCTCGAGCGGCAGCCAGAGCTACTTGCCGCGACGCTGCGCCAGCCCGACGCGTCTGTTCGAGCAGGGACGCGTTGTCGCAGCCGAGCGGCCAGCGCAGCGGCTTGCCGATGCGCACCCCGACGACGCGCGCGCCGACGATGCGGTCGGCAAAACTCTGGCGCGTGATCTCGACTTCCGGCAGCTCTGGCATGCGGGAATTATCCCGAAGCGACCGGCTCCACCGTGCAAGCGGGCCATCGCGGCGGGTGCGGCCCGCATGCGGGCCAGCGCCGCGACGCGACCTGGCGCTGGGCCGATCACCGGACGCGCAGGGCGGTCGTCCTGCCGGCCGGCCTCCTGCGAAGGGTGTCCTAATAGAATCGGATCAGCCACAGGAGCTGTCAATGCCTGCATCCAAACACCGCCACATCAAGGTCCGCAGCCGCGCTGCGGGCATCGCATGCGGCCTCGCGCTGGCGCTTCCCTGCGGTCTGCCCGTTGCCGCTCCGCTGCCGGCGAACAGCGTCGAAAGCACCGTCAGCAATTCGCCGCTCGACGCGCAGCTGTTCTATCAGCTGCTGATCAGCGAACTCGAGCTGCGCAGCGGCGCTGCCGGTACCGCCCACGAGCTGATGCTCGATGCCGCACGCCGCCAGCGGGACGAGCTGCTGTTCAAGCGCGCCGCCGACATTGCGCTGCAGGCACGTGCCGGTGACCAGGCGCTGGCTGCCGCGCGAGCCTGGCGCAGCGCGCTGCCGAAGTCGGTCGAGGCGCATCGTTATGTGGTCCAGCTGCTGGTCGCGCTCGGCAGGCCGGGCGAGACGGTCGAACCGCTGCGCTCGCTGATCCGTCAGACGGAAGAGCAGGACCGACCGGCGCTGATCGCGGCACTGCCGCGCTTCTTCGCGATCGCCGGCGACAAGAAGGTCGTGCCCGGCATCCTGGAACAGGTGCTCGACGAACCGCTGCGACAGCCGGCGACGCGCGTCGCCGCGCTGCAGGCGCTGGCCGGTGCATCGATGCTGGCGCAGGACCTCGAGCGCGCGCACGACCATGCGCGCGAAGCCCAGAGCGCCGATCCGGCGGCCGAAGCGCCGGTGCTGATCGCGCTCCAGTTGCTGCCCAAGCTGCCGGCAGCCGAGGGCATCGTGACCGCCTACCTCGGCCGCAAGCCCGACAACAGCGGCATGCGCATCCTGTATGCGCGGGTGCTCAGCGGCGCACAGCGCTTCACCGATGCGATCGAGCAGCTCGAACTGGTGACGCGGACCGACCCGGAACGGCCGGCCGCCTGGCTGACGCTCGGTGCGTTGCAGCTGGAGCTGCGCCACGCCGCCGAGGCGACGCGCTCGCTCGAGACCTATCTCCAGCTGGCCGACAAGCAACCCGCGGCAGCCACGACGGTTGCCGTCGACGACGGCACTGGCGACGACGAGGGCCCTGAAGGCCCTGATCCGATCAGCATCAACCACGAACAGGCGCGGCTGCAGGCTTGGCTGATGCTCGCCCAGGCGGCCGAGCAGCAGGGCGACTTCAAGGGCGCCGAGACCTGGCTGTCGAAGGTCGACAATCCGCAGCGGGCACTCGAGGTCCAGCAGCGCCGGGCCTCGCTGCTCGCCAAGCAGGGCAAGCTGGCAGAGGCCCGTGCCCTGCTGCAGCGGCTGCCTGAAAAGGATGGCGAAGCGGCGCGCGCCAAGCTCTTCGCCGAGGCCCAGCTGCTGCGCGACGCCAAGATGTGGCAGGCCGCCAACGACGTGCTGGCCAAGGGCAGCGAGCGCTTTCCGGCCGACATCGACCTGATCTACGAGCGCTCGATGCTGGCCGAGAAACTCGACAGGCTCGACGAGATGGAGCAGCTGCTGCGGCGCGTCATCGAGCTCAAGCCCGATCACCAGCATGCGCACAATGCGCTCGGCTATTCGCTTGCCGAGCGCAACATCCGGCTGCCCGAGGCGAAGCAGCTGATCCAGCGCGCGCTGGAGCTGTCTCCGGGCGATCCGTTCATCACCGACAGCCTGGGCTGGGTCGAATACCGCCTCGGCAATACCGACGAAGCGGTGCGCCTGCTGCGCGCGGCGTACCGGATGCGCCCGGACACCGAGATCGGCGCCCACCTCGGCGAGGTGCTGTGGGTGACCGGCCAGGTCGAGGAGGCGCGCCGCATCTGGCGTGAAGCGCGCACCCGCGACGCCGCCAACGACGTGCTGCGCGAGACGCTGGCGCGACTGCGCGCCGAGCTGTGACGCGCGCCGCACCGATCGACGCGCCGATGCGCCCGATCCCCGGATCGGCGGGTGCAGCGCGGCGTGCAGCCGTGCTGGTCGCAGCCGCATCACTGCTTGCTGCGGGCTGCGCGACACGACAGATGCCGGCGGACGCACCCGCCGACCAGCTGAGCGGCCGGCTGGCCGTGCGGGTCGCTGCCGACGGCAACCAGGTCGAGCGCGCGGTCAGCGTCGGCTTCGAACTGCACGGCAGTCCGCAGGCGGGCCGGATCGAATTCACCTCGCCGCTCGGCAATCTGGTGGCACGGGCCGACTGGACGCCACAGCAGGTCCTGCTCGTCACGCCGCAGCGAGAACAGCGCTTCGCCGACCTCGACAGCATGAGCCGCCAGGCGCTCGGCGAAGCGATTCCCGTGGCCGCGCTGTTCGACTGGCTGCGCGGCCGGCCCTGGGCCGGCGCGCCAAGCCGCGGCAACGCGCCAGGCGACGGTTTCGAGCAGCTCGGCTGGCAGGTCGACCTGTCGCGCATCGCCGACTCGCTGGTGGTCGCGACCCGTCAGGCGGCGCCCGAGGTGACGGTGCGCGCGCTGCTCGACCGCCGCCAGCCCTGATGCGAGCGCTGTGGGAGCTGCCGGCTCCGGCCAAGCTCAATCTGTTTCTGCACGTGATCGGCCAGCGGGCCGACGGCTACCACCTGCTGCAGTCGGCCTTCCTGCTGATCGACTGGTGCGACACCCTGCATTTCGAGCGCCGTGACGATGCCCGGCTGCAGCGCCACGATCTGAGCACGCCGCTGCCGCCGGACGACCTGTGCCTGCGCGCAGCGCGCGCGCTGCAGACCGCGAGCGGCAGCCGGTACGGGGTCGACATCTCGATCGACAAGCGCCTGCCGAGCGGCGCCGGCATGGGCGGCGGCAGTTCGGATGCGGCGACCACCCTGCTCGCTTTGAACCGGCTGTGGCGGCTCGACTGGCCGCGCGCGCGGCTGGCGCAGATCGCGCTCGGCCTCGGGGCCGACGTGCCGTTCTTCATCGGCGGCGAAAATGCCTGGGTCGAAGGCATCGGCGAGCGGATGACGCCGATCGCACTGCCGGCAGCGCTGGCTTGCCGTCGTCAAGCCCGCCGCCGAGGTGTCGACCGCAGCGATATTCGCCAGCCCGCTGCTCGGCGCGCGATTCGAAGCCTGCTACACTCGCAGGCTTTCTTGCAAGTGATGCAGATCACGAGCTTGCCGGGGACGCCGCTGATGTCCGTGCCGATGCACCTGCTGCATTCGGGCGCAACGACCTTCAACCGGCAGCCGAGGCCAGCTGTGGTGAAATCGCGGAAGTGAGCCGGTGGTTGAAGGTTCGTTTCGGCAACAGCCGCATGACCGGTTCCGGGAGCGCGGTCTTTGCGTCGGCAGGATTGAGTTTTGACGATGCCGCAGTTGGTTGCGGTGCCGAACGCCCGCCCAGGGTCGATCTTCCGCAGGCATTGCCGGCGGGCTGGGTGGGCCGGATGTGCCGCAGTCTTGCGCGCCACCCGCTTGCGGGCTGGGCGTGCGACAGCGCATCGTAGGCGTTGCACCCGGTGCAGCGTCGCGGGTTCGGAAAGCGACAGCGTCGCGGTCCGGTACAGGGGAGTCGCCAAGTTGGTCAAGGCATCGGATTTTGATTCCGACATGCGAGGGTTCGAGTCCTTCCTCCCCTGCCAAATCTTCATTCATCCGGGGCTCGACTGAGCCCGCTGGCGCCGGCTCGGTCGGTCGGCGCTGTCGATTCCGGACGCCGGATTGAAAGGGAGCGCGTGCTTCCCCAGAGCCTCGACGGAGGAAATGTGCTGTTCAACACGCTGCTGTTCACCGGTAACGCCAATCCGGAACTCGGCCAGGAGATCGCGGCCCAACTCGGGATCGAGCTCGGCAAGGCCAAGGTCGGACGCTTCTCCGACGGCGAAGTCGACATCGAGATCCAGCAGAACGTCCGCGCCCGGGATATCTTCGTCGTGCAGCCGACCTGCGCTCCGACGAACGAAAACCTGATGGAGCTGTGCATCATGGTCGACGCGCTCAAGCGCGCATCGGCCCGGCGCGTGACCGCAGTGATCCCGTACTTCGGCTATGCACGGCAGGACCGCCGGCCGCGCTCGACCCGGGTGCCGATCAGCGCCAAGGTGGTCGCCAACATGCTCGAGGCGGTCGGGGTCGAGCGCCTGCTGACCATGGACCTGCACGCCGACCAGATCCAGGGCTTCTTCAACATCCCGGTCGACAACATCTACGCTTCGCCGGTGCTGCTGTCGGACCTGCACACCAAGCGCTACAAGGACCTCGTCGTCGTGTCGCCCGACGTCGGCGGCGTGGTGCGCGCGCGCGCACTCGCCAAGCAGCTCGACTGCGACCTCGCGATCATCGACAAGCGCCGTCCGAAGGCCAACGTCTCCGAGGTGATGCACGTGATCGGCGAGATCGACGGCCGCAACTGCGTGATCATGGACGACATGATCGACACCGCCGGCACCCTGGTGAAGGCAGCCGAGGTGCTGAAGGAGCGTGGCGCCAAGAGCGTCTATGCCTACTGCACCCACGCCGTCTTCTCCGGCCCGGCGATCGACCGCATCAATGCCTCGCAGCTCGACGAGGTCGTGATCACCAACACGATCCCGCTCAACGACGACGGCCGAGGCTGCTCGAAGGTACGGCAGCTGTCAGTGGCGTTCCTGTTTGCCGAAACGATCCGCCGGATTTCCGACGGTGAATCGGTGACCTCCCTGTTCGCGGAGCAGAACAGCAACTTCTGATCTGCCCGCAGCACCGACCGGTCGACGTACCGGTCGCTCCTACCGGGGCCCGCGGGCCCCTTTTTCAAGGCATCTGGTCGCGGATGCCTGTTCCATCTGGAGTCAACATGAAATTCACAGCCTACGAGCGCAGTCTGCAGGGGACCGGAGCGAGCCGCCGCCTGCGACTGGCCAACAAGGTGCCGGGCATCGTCTACGGTGCCGGCGAGCCGGCAATGATCGAGCTCGATCACAACGCGCTCTTCTTCGCGCTGAAGAAGGAAGCCTTCCACTCGTCGATCCTCGAGATGGAACTGACCGGCAAGACCGAGCAGGTCCTGCTGCGCGACCATCAGATGCATCCGTTCAAGCCGATCGTGCTGCACATCGACTTCCAGCGCGTCGACCAGACGACCCGGATCGTCAAGAAGGTGCCGCTGCACTTCCATCGGCGAAGAAAACTCCGAAGCGGTCAAGGTCGACAAGTGCCTGGTCAACCACGTCGTCAATGAACTGCGCATCGCCTGCCTCGCATCGGCGCTGCCCGAGTTCCTCGACGTCGACCTGAGCAACCTGACCAAGGGTCAGTCGCTGCACGTCAACGACATCAAGCTGCCGGCCGGCATCAAGGTGGTCACCCACGGCAAGCCGAACCCGGTGATCGTGACCGTGGTCAATCCGGCCGAGGAAGAAGAGATCGCACCGGTCGTGGTCGCCGCGCCGGCCGAAAAGGGCAAGGCAAAGAAGAGCGAGAAGCAGAACAAGAAGTGATGCCTGCATGACGGCGCGGACGGCTGCCCGGCAGCCGCTTCGCCCTCACCCTCTCCGGCCCCACCTCGGTGGGGTTTTTTATTGCCTGTCCAGCCGCCCATAATCCGCCCATGATCCGACTGCTCGCAGGCCTCGGGCAATCCCGGCCCCGAATACCAGGCGACCCGGCACAACGCCGGGTTCTGGTTCGTCGACGAGGTGGCCCGCAGCCTGAAGGTTTCCCTGGCGCCCGAACGCAGCTACTTCGGCCTCGTGGCACGCGCCAACCGCCCGGAAGGACCGCTGTGGCTGCTGCAGCCGATGACCTACATGAACCTGTCGGGCAAATCGGTCGCGGCGCTCGCGCGCTTCTTCAAGATCGCACCCGACGAGATCCTCGTCGTCCACGACGAGCTCGATCTCCTGCCAGGCCAGCTCAAGCTCAAGCGCGGCGGCAGCCACGCCGGGCACAACGGCCTGAAGGATATCCAGGCCCAGCTCGGCAGTGCCGACTTCTGGCGCCTGCGCCTGGGCATCGGCCACCCCGGCGTGCGCGCCGAAGTGGTCGACTATGTGCTGCGCAAGCCACCGCTGGCCGAGCGCGAGGCGATCGACGATGCGATCGGCACATCGCTCAAGGCGCTCGAGCTGCTGCTCGCCGGCGACATGGAGCGCGCGATGATGCGCATGCACGTCCGGCCGGCGCGCGCCAAACCGGCCGCGGCCGCGGCGCGAACCCGGTCCGGGCGGACTGATCCGATGCCGCGCAACAGCGCAGCCGCCATCCGCCGGGGCGTCGTCGCGACGGTGCTGATCGGCTGCACTGCTGCCACTGCAGCGCAGGACGTCTACCGCTGCGCGCCTGGCGTCTACGCCCAGCGGCCGTGCCCACAGGGCCAGCGGATCGAGGTAGCCGATCCCCGCACCGCCGAGCAGGCCGCGCAGGCACGCCTGGCCCGGACCGATCAGTTGCGGCTTGCGCGCCAGCTGCAGCGCGAGCGGATTGCGCTCGAACGCGCGCAGCGGCCGCTCGGTCCGGCCGGCATCGCGCCGCTCCCGCCACCCCGGGGCGCGGCGGCGCCGGCAGCGCGGCAGCCGATCCGGGCAGGCGCCCCGCGGCCGTTCCGTCGCCAAGGCTTCAGACGCCGATCCGTTCGTCGCCTTCGTTCCCGGCGGCAACCGCGTCGGACGACGCAGACCGGTCAGGCGCTCAGGACTGACCCTGCAGCCGGCGGTATTTCGCCCACAGCGACTCTCGGTCCTCGACGTGGTTCGGATCGACCGGGATGCATTCGACCGGGCACACCTGCACGCACTGCGGCTCGTCGAAATGGCCGACGCATTCGGTGCAGCGCTTCGGGTCGATCACGTAGAAGTCGACGCCCATCGAGATCGCCTGGTTCGGGCACTCGGGCTCGCAGACATCGCAGTTGATGCATTCGTCGGTGATCGTCAGGGCCATGGCAGGGTCGCGAAAGGAGCGGAATCGGCCGCTCAGTCGGCGTCGGCCGCCGCACTGCGCACGCGCTCGTGCAGGCGGCTGCAGCACCGAGGGTGACACGAACTTGGAAACATCACCCTTCAAGATGGCAATCTCGCGCACGAAGGTGCCAGAGACGAACTGGTACTGGTCGCTCGGCGTCAGAAACACGGTCTCGACATCGGGCATCAGCTGCCGGTTCATGCCGGCCATCTGGAATTCGTATTCGAAGTCGCTGACCGCGCGCAGGCCGCGCACCACCACCTTGCCGTCATGGGCGACGACGAAGTCGCGCAACAGACCGCGGAACAGCAGCACCTCGACGTTCGGATATTGGCTCTGGCGAGCTCGGTCGCGATCTCCATCCGCTCGTCGAGCGAGAACAGCGTGCGCTTGTGATGCCCGGCCGCGACCGCGACGATCAGGCGCTCGAACATCCGGCTGGCGCGCCGCATCAGATCCTCGTGGCCGAGCGTCATCGGGTCGAAGGTGCCCGGATAGACGGCCGTGAGCCGGGTGACTGAGGTCAATGGCGATCTCCTGCAGCAGGATGCGGTTGGAAGGGCGGGTCCGGGTGCAGTTTAGTCCGCCGCCGCCGGCGCGCTTGCGCCGTGGCGGTGCGCGCAGCAGCTGGAACCAGACCCGACCCGCCCGCGCGTGCCGATGCAGCTCGAGCCCGGCGTGCTCGAGCCGCTGCGCGTCGGGCGCCTGATCGGACTCGAGGTAGATCAGACCGTCCGGCGTCACCAGCCGCTGCGCGGCCTGCAATGCAGCCGCCTCGAGCCCGGTTCGAACGGCGGATCGAGAAAGACGAGATCCAAGCGCTGCGCGTCGGCGCGCGCCATCCAGCCAATTGCCTCGACCTGTTCGACGCGCAGCGTGCGTCGCCTGCAGCCGGGTCGGCCGATTCGCGCAGCCGGCGCACCTGCGCCGCATCGCGCTCGAGCAGCAGCACCTCGGCAGCGCCGCGCGAGGCAGCCTCGAAGCCGAGTGCGCCGCTGCCGGCAAAGGCGTCCAGGCAACGCCAGCCCGACAGGTCGCTGCCCGAGCCAGTTGAAGAGCGTCACCCGCACCCGGTCCGGCGTCGGGCGCAGGCCGGGCGCCTCGACCACCGGCAGCTTGCTGCGTTTCCAGCTGGCCGCCGATGATGCGCACCTGCGCCGGTGCGGCTGCGACGGTTCTGGCGACCGGCTTGCGCGGTGCCGACCTCACAGGCGAACCGGGATGCCGTCGCGCGCGAGCAGCGCCTTGGCCTGGCCGACGGTGAATTCGCCGTAATGGAAGATGCTGGCCGCGAGCACCGCGTCGGCGCCGCCGATGCGGATGCCGTCGGACAGGTGCTCGAGCGCGCCGACGCCGCCGGAGGCGATCACCGGCACCGCCACCGCATCGCTGACGGCGCGCGTCAGTTCGAGGTCGAAGCCGCTCTTGGTGCCGTCGCGATCCATGCTGGTCAGCAGGATCTCGCCGGCACCTTCGGCGACCATGCGCCGGGCCCACTCGACCGCATCGAGCCCGGTGTTGCGGCGTCCGCCATGGCTGTAGACGTCCCAGCCCGGGCCATCCGAAGCGGCACCGGCCGCGCTGCGCCGCTTGGCATCGATCGCAACCACGATGCACTGCGCGCCATAGCGGCTCGACGATTCACGGATCACCGACGGATCGGCGATCGCCGCCGAATTGAAGCTGACCTTGTCGGCACCGGCATTGAGCAGCCGCCGCACGTCGGCGACGCTGCGCACCCCGCCGCCGACCGTCAGCGGGATGAAGACCTGCGAAGCGACCGCCTCGATGATGTGCAGGATCAGGTCACGCTCGTCGCTGGTGGCGGTGATGTCGAGGAAGGTCAGCTCGTCGGCACCCTGTTCGTTGTAGCGCGCCGCAATCTCCACCGGATCGCCGGCATCGCGCAGTTCCAGGAAATTGACGCCCTTGACGACGCGGCCGCCGGTCACGTCGAGGCAGGGAATGATGCGCTTGGCAAGCATCAGCGCGACCCTCGCGACGGCGTCATGCCGTCTTCTTCCCGAGCTCGTCGGCGCGACGCTGGGCAGCGGCGAAGTCGAGGTCGCCGGTATAGATCGCCCGGCCGCAGATCACGCCGGTGACGCCCTGGTCCTCGACCGCGCACAGCTGCTCGATGTCGGACATGCCGCTCAGACCGCCGGAGGCGATCACCGGCATCGTCAGCGCCTGTGCCAGCCTGACGGTGGCGTCGACATTGATGCCGCTCAACATGCCGTCGCGGCCGATGTCGGTATAGATCACACCCTCGACGCCATAGTCCTCGAACTTGCGCGCCAGGTCGACCACCTCGTGCCCTGTCAGCTTGCTCCAGCCGTCGGTCGCGACCTTGCCGTCGCGCGCATCCAGCCCGACGATGATGTGACCGCCGAAGGCGCTGCAGGCATCGCGCAGGAAGCCCGGATTCTTGACCGCCGCGGTGCCGATGATGATGTAGCTCAGCCCGTCGTCGAGGTAGCGCTCGATCGTGTCGAGGTCGCGGATCCCGCCGCCGAGCTGCACCGGGATCTCGTCGTTGACCTCGGCCAGGATGGCCTTGATCGCGGGTTCATTGACCGGCTTGCCGGCGAAGGCGCCATTCAGGTCGACGAGGTGCAGCCGCCGTGCTCCCGCATCGAGCCAGCGCCGAGCCAACGCCGCCGGGTCGTCACCGAACGCGGTGGCATCGTTCATGTCGCCTTGCTTCAGGCGGACGCATTTGCCGTCTTTGAGATCGATCGCGGGTATCAGCAGCATGGCCGAAAGGGGCTGGGTGGTTGAGAGGGGGGTGGATCGGATCGACCGGACTGCCGGATGTCGCGCTGACAGCGGCGCCACTGACTGCGCCGCCGTTCTCGCGCGGGTCAGGGATTCCAGTGCAGGAAGTTTCGGTACAGCGCCAGACCGTGGTCGGCGCTCTTCTCCGGGTGGAACTGGGTCGCGAAAATGTTATCCCGGGCCAGCGCGCAGGTAAAGCGCTCGCCGTAATCGGTCTCGCCGGCGCTGTGGCGCGGGTCAGACGGGCGCGCATAGTAGCTGTGCACGAAATAGAAGTACGACCGATCGGGAATGTCCGACCAGAGCGGGTGCGGCCGGGTCTGCTGGACGCGATTCCAGCCCATCTGCGGCACCTTGTAACGGCTGCCGTCCGGTTGCAGCCGGCCCTCGAGCTCGAACCGCAGCACCGCACCGTCGAACAGCGCCAGGCCGTCGGTGGGCCCTTCCTCGCTGTGCGCGAGCAGCATCTGCATGCCCACGCAGACGCCCAGCAGCGGCTTGCTCGCAGCTGCTTCCAGCACCGCCTCGCGCAGCCCGGACTGCTGCAGCTCGCGCATGCAGTCGGGCATCGCGCCCTGGCCCGGCAGCACCACCCGCTCGGCGGCGCGCACCCGCTGCGGATCGCTGGTGACGATCACATCGAAGGCGCCGCCGCGTGCGGCGTGGACCACCGCCTGCGACACCGATCGCAGGTTTCCCATGCCGTAATCGACGACGGCGACGATGCGGGCCATGGCGCGTCAGCCGACCAGGCTGCCCTTGGTCGACGGGATCACGTCGGCCGCGCGCGGATCGATCTCGAGCGCCATCCGCAACGCCCGTGCGAAGGCCTTGAAGATCGTCTCGCACTGGTGGTGTGCGTTGTCGCCGTGCAGGTTGTCGATGTGCAGCGTCACGCCGGCGTGGTTGGCGAATCCCTGGAAGAACTCGAACACCAGCTGGGTGTCGAGCGTGCCGATCATGCCGCTCTTGAACCCGACGCGCATGTGCAGCCCGGGCCGCCCGGAAAAGTCGATCACCACCCGCGACAGCGCCTCGTCGAGCGGCACATAGGCGTGGCCATAACGACGCAGGCCCTTCTTGTCGCCGATCGCGCGCGCCATCGCCTGCCCGAAGGTGATGCCCACATCCTCGACGGTGTGGTGTCCGTCGATGTGCAGGTCACCCTTGGCGTCGATCTCGAGATCGATCAGGCCGTGGCGGGCGATCTGGTCGAGCATGTGGTCGAAGAAGCCGATGCCGGTCGACAGGTGCGCCTGGCCGCGGCCGTCCAGGTTCAGGCTGACGCGGATCCGGGTTTCGCTGGTATCGCGCTGCACTTCGGCAACGCGCGGTTGGGCAAGCGTGGTCATGTTGAAATTTCCTGCAGGGCCGCATCGAAGGCGGCCAGGGTCAAGCTGGTTTCTTCCGGCGTGCCGATCGTGATGCGCAGGCAGTTGGCGAGCAGCGGGTGCAAGGCCGACACATTCTTCACCAGCACGCCGCGCGCCTTCATGGCGGCGAACATCCGCGCCGCGTCGGGCACGCGCACGAGCAGCATGTTGGCCTGGCTCGGCCAGACCCTGACGCCGCGGCGCTCGCCGAGCGCCGTGGCCAGGCGCTCACGCCCGGACCGGATCAGCGCCGCCTGGCGTTCGTACTCGTCGACATGCTCGAGCGCGAACAGCGCCGTCTCGCAGTTGAGCACGCTGATGTTGAACGGCGGACGCAGCTTGTCGACCTCGCGGATCAGCGCCGTCCGGCCGATCAGGTAGCCGATGCGCACCCCGGCGAGGCCGAACTTGCTCATCGTGCGCATCAGCAGCACATGGTCGTGACTGCACCAGGCGCGCGCGCGAATCGCGCGCGGCAAACGGCTGGTAGGCCTCGTCGATGACGACGAAGCCCGGCGCCGCATCGATGATCTCGTCGATCACCGCGTCGTCCCACAGGTTGGCGGTCGGGTTGTTCGGATAGGCGAGGTGGATCAGCGCCGGCTGGTGCTGTTCGATCGCGGCGAGCATCGCCGCACGGTCGAGTTCGAAATCAGGCGTCAGCGCGACGCCGACGAACGGCACGCCGTAGGTCCTGGCACTCAGCTCGTACATGACGAAGCCGGGTAGCGGCGCCAGCACCGGACGCTGCACGGCGCTGCCGGCCGGATGGGCGCAGGCGAGCGTCAGCAGCGAGATCAGTTCGTCCGAGCCGTTGCCGAGCATGATGTCGCAGCCGTCGGGCATGTCGGCATGACGCGCCAGCGCAGCGCGCAGATCGTCGCCGCGCTCGGCCGGGTAGCGGTTGAGCGCCACCTCGGCCAGCCGCTCGCCGAGCGCGCGACGCAGCTCCGGCGGCAGCCGGAACGGATTTTCCATCGTGTCGACCTTGACCAGGCCGGCACTCGGCTGCACCGCATAACCGTGCATGCCCTGCACGTCGGCGCGCAGCACGTGCGCCATTCGTTGCGCCAGGGAGGTGTTCATCGTGTCGCGTTCCAAAGCCTGTGCATCAGTCATCGAGTCGCATCGCCGCGGCGCGCGCGTGCGCCTGCAGCCCCTCGCCATTGGCAAGCTCGACCGCGATCCGCCCGAGTGGCTGGGCACCAGCACGGCTGACCTCGATCAGGCTGCTGCGTTTCTGGAAGTCGTACACGCCGAGCGGCGACGAGAAGCGCGCGGTGCCAGAGGTCGGCAGCACATGGTTCGGCCCGGCGCAGTAGTCGCCCAGGCTCTCGCTCGTGAAGGCGCCCAGGAAGATCGCGCCGGCGTGGCGCAGCAGCGGCTCCCAGCGGTGCGGATCGTCGGACGAGACCTCGAGGTGCTCGGGTGCGATCAGGTTGCTGATGTCGCACGCCTCCTCCATCGAGCGCGTCAGGATCAGCGCGCCGCGGCCCTCGAGCGAAGCCCGGATCACGTCGGCGCGTGGCATCTCGGGCAGCAGCCGGTCGATCGCTTCCTGCACCGCATCCAGATACGCCGCATCCGGAGACAGCAGGATGCTCTGGGCGAGCTCGTCGTGCTCGGCCTGGCTGAACAGATCCATCGCGACCCAGTCGGGCGGCGTGCTGCCGTCAGCCAGCACCAGGATCTCGCTCGGTCCGGCAATCATGTCGATGCCGACCTTGCCGAAGACGCGTCGCTTGGCGCTGGCAACATAGGCATTGCCCGGACCGGTGATCTTGTCGACCGACGGCACCGTGGCGGTGCCGTAGGCGAGTGCCGCCACCGCCTGCGCCCCGCCGAGCGTGAACACGCGATCGACGCCCGCGACCGCCGCCGCGGCCAGCACCAGCGCATTGCGTTCGCCACGCGGGGTCGGCACCACCATCACGATCTCGCCGACCCCGGCCACCTTGGCCGGCAGCGCATTCATCAGCACGCTCGACGGGTAGGCCGCCTTGCCGCCAGGCACATAGATGCCGACGCGATCCAGCGGCGTCACCTTCTGGCCGAGCAGGCTGCCGTCGCCGTCACGGTAGCTCCAGGAGCGGCCGCATGCATCGAGCTGGCGCTCGTGGTAGCTGCGCACGCGCTCGGCGGCAGCGGTCAGGGCCTGACGCTGCGCCGTCGGCAGCGACGCGAGCGCCGCCTGCAGATCGGACTTCGCGATCTCGAACTCGGCCACCGAAGCCGCGTGCACGCCGTCGTAACGCGCCGTCAGCTCGAGCAGCGCGGCATCGCCGCGCGCGCGCACGTCGGCGATGATCGCGACAACGCGCTGCTCGATGGCCAGATCGGCTTCCTCCGACCAGTGCAGCAGCTGCTGCAGACTGGCATCGAAATCGGCCGACGTGGTCGTCAGCCGTCGCACCGCAACCGTCATGGGCGTTCCTCCACCGCGCCGGCAAAACGCTCGATGATGGTGCGGATCGGCTCGCGCTTGAGCTTGAGCGCAGCCTGGTTGACGACCAGCCGCGCCGAGATGCGCATGATCTCCTCGACCTCGACCAGGTGGTTCGCGCGCAGCGTGCTGCCGGTCGAGACCAGGTCGACGATCGCCTCGGCCAGACCGGTCAGCGGCGCCAGCTCCATCGATCCGTAGAGCTTGATCAGGTCGACGTGAACGCCCTTGTCGGAGAAATGCTCGCGAGCGATCTGCGTGTACTTGGTCGCGACCCGGATGCGCGATCCCTGGCGCACCGCGCTGGCATAGTCGAAGTCGGCCCGCACCGCAACGCTCATGCGGCAGCGTGCGATGTTCAGGTCGAGCGGCTGGTACAGGCCCTCGCCACCGTGCTCGATCAGGGTGTCCTTGCCGGTGACGCCGAGATCGGCGCCGCCATGCTGCACATAGGTCGGCACGTCGCTCGCGCGCACCAGCACCACGCGCACGTCGGGCCGGTTGGTGCCCAGGATCAGCTTGCGCGACTTTTCCGGGTCCTCGCTGACCTCGATGCCGGCCGCCGCCAGCAGTGGCAGCGTCTCGTCGAAGATGCGTCCCTTGGACAGCGCGAGCGTGATCATGGCGCGCGCTCGACGCGTTCGATCTGGGCGCCGAGGGCGCGCAGCTTGGATTCCATCCGGTCGTAACCGCGGTCCAGGTGGTAGATCCGGTCGACCAGCGTCTGCCCGCTCGCCACCAGGCCGGCGATCACCAGGCTGGCCGACGCGCGCAGGTCGGTCGCCATCACGGTGGCGCCGGACAGGCTCTCGGTCCCGTGTACCACCGCGGTGTGGCCGTCGACCTCGATCTGGGCACCCAGGCGCATCAGTTCGTTGACGTGCATGAAGCGGTTCTCGAAGATCGTCTCGGTCACGCGCGCGCTGCCGCTGGCGATGCAGTTGAGCGCCATGAACTGCGCCTGCATGTCGGTCGGAAAGGCCGGGTATTCGCTGGTGCGGAAGCTGACCGCGCTCGGGCGCCGATCGGCGCGCACGCGGATCCAGTCGTCGCCGACCTCGATCTCGGCGCCGGCCTCGCGCAGCTTCTCGATCACGACGGTGAGGTGACCGGCGCGCGCGCGCCGCAGCACGACGTCGCCGCCGGCAGCAGCGACCGCGCACAGGAAGGTGCCGGCCTCGATCCGGTCCGGGACGATCCGATGGCGTGCGCCGTGCAGCCGGTCGACGCCCTGGATGCGGATGCGGCTGCCGCCGTGGCCCTCGATGCGCGCGCCCATCGCGATCAGCAGCTCGGCCAGGTCGCACACCTCGGGCTCCTGGGCGGCATTCTCGAGCACCGTCTCGCCGTCGGCGAGCGTGGCCGCCATCAGCAGGTTCTCGGTCCCGGTGACGGTGACCATGTCGGTCGTGATGCGCGCCCCGCGCAGGCGCTCGGCGCGCGCCACGATGTAGCCATGCTCGACGTGGATCTCGGCCCCCATCTGCTGCAGGCCCTTGACGTGCTGATCGACCGGCCGCGAACCGATCGCGCAGCCGCCGGGCAACGAGACGCGGGCGTTGCCGAAGCGCGCCAGCAGCGGGCCGAGCACCAGGATCGACGCACGCATCGTCTTGACCAGCTCGTACGGCGCCTCGGTGCGCGACACATCGGCGGCGTCGAGCGTGACCACGTCATCGTGCTCGGCGCTGCGCTCGGCCTTGACGCCCATGTTGCGCAACAGTTTCAGCGTGGTGCTGACATCCTGCAGCTTCGGCACATTGGCGAGTTCGACCGGATCGGCGCTCAGCAACGCGGCGCACAGATCGGGCAGCGCCGCATTCTTGGCGCCGGATATCGTCACCTCGCCGCGAAGGCGGCGCCCACCGCTAATCAGGAGTTTGTCCATCGGGTTTCACGCCAGCGGCACGACCTGCATCCGGCGGCGCTGCAGCTGCGGCACCGCCGGCTGCAGGCGCGCCTGCAGCCGCATGTCAGTGGTGGTGGGAGGTGGCCGAGGCGCGGCTCGACGCCCACTCGGCCGGAGTCAGGGTCTTCATCGACAGCGCATGGATCTGCTCGCGCATCCGGTCGCCGAGAGCGCGATAGACGAGCTGGTGACGCTTGATGCGGGTCGCGCCTTCGAATTCGGTCGAAACGATGGTGGCGAAGAAGTGCCGGCCGTCGCCTTCGACATCGAGGTGCTCGCAGGCGAGCCCCTGCGCGATGAAGCGCTCGACGTCGGCGGGTGTGGGGTCGGACATGCAGCCGATTCTACCGACAAGCGCGCGTCCGGCCTTGCGCGCGGGCTTGCGGTGCTGGCGCGTCCCGACCCGAATTCGTTTTCACCGCAGAGGCGCAACGATCGCAGAGGACGCAGAGAAGAAAAAATCCGGCATCGACGTTTCGCACCAGAAACCGACCTCCTCTGCGATCTCTGCGTCCTCTGCGCCTCTGCGGTTGAAAGATCTCTTCCGAAGTCCGCCCTCAGCCCTCAATGCCGGATCTTGTAGCCGATGCGCAGCAGGTGGACGGCGACGCCGCCGACGAGCAGGAAGCTGGTGCCGACGACGACCAGGCTGATCCAGGGCGAGACATCGCTGACGCCGAAGAAGCCGCGGCGAAAGCCGTCGATCATGTAGAAGAAAGGGTTCAGGTGGCTGACCTGCTGCCAGAACGGCGGCAGCGACTGCACCGAATAGAACACGCCGGACAGGAAGGTCATCGGCATGATGGCGAAGTTCTGGAACGCCGCCATCTGATCGAACTTGTCGGCCCAGAGTCCTGCGATCAGGCCGAGCGAGCCGAGCATGCCGGCGCCGAGCAGCGCGAAGATCACCACCCACCACGGCTCGGCCAGCGACAGCGGCGCGAACCACAGCGTGACCAGCAGCACCCCGCTGCCGACGACGAGGCCGCGCACCATCGAGGCGCCGACATAGGCCACGAACCAGGCCCAGTGCGACAGCGGCGCGACCAGCAGGAAGACGAGGTTGCCGGTGATCTTGCTCTGCACCAGCGACGAGCTGCTGTTGGCGAAGCTGTTCTGCAGCACGCTCATCATCACCAGCCCCGGCACCAGGAAGCTGGTGTAGCTGATCGAATCGAATACCCGCACATGGTCGGACAGCACGTGCCCGAAGATCAGCAGGTACAGCATGGCGGTCAGCACAGGCGCCCCGACGGTCTGGAAACCGACCTTCCAGAAACGCAGCACCTCCTTGTAGATCAGCGTGCGCGCGCCGGCGAGCGGACCGTGCGCCGCCGGCGGCGCAGCGGGCGGCTCGACCACGACCCCGGTCTCGATCGGTTCAGGCGAGATCCGGCTCATGCCGCCACCGGCTGGCGCGGCGAGGCGCCCTGCATGATCTCGAGGAAGACATCCTCCAGGTCGGCACGCCCGATCTCCAGATCCTCGGGCATGACGCCGGCCTCGCGCAGCGCCGCCAGCAGCGCCTCAACCTCGCGTGCATCGTGCGCGGTCAGCTGCACGATGCGCCCGGTCACGCGCGCCTGCTCGCGCAGCGCCGGCGGCAGCGGCAGATCGGTCTTGAAGCGCAGCATCGTGCTGGCGGTGCCGGCAAGCAGCGCCGACGTGCGGTCGAGCGCGACAACCCGCCCGAGCTTGAGCATCGCGATCCGGCCGCACAGCGCTTCGGCTTCCTCCAGGTAGTGCGTCGTCAGCAGCACGGTGTGGCCCTCGCGGTTCAGGCGGGCGATGAACTGCCACAGCGTCTGGCGCAGCTCGACGTCGACGCCGGCGGTCGGCTCGTCGAGCACGATCACCGGCGGACGGTGCACCAGCGCCTGGGCCACCAGCACGCGCCGCTTCATGCCGCCGGACAGCGCGCGCATGTTGGCGTCCGCCTTGTCGGTCAGGCCGAGCTCGGCCAGCAGCTCGTCGATCCAGGCGTCGTTGCGGCGGATGCCGAAGTAGCCGCTCTGGATGCGCAGCGTCTCGCGCACGCTGAAGAACGGGTCGAACACCAGCTCCTGCGGCACGATGCCCAGGCTGCGGCGGGCATTCGCGAAATCACCCGCCACCTCGTGCCCCATCACCTCGACCCGGCCGGCGCTGGCGCGCGACAGCCCGGCCAGGATGCTGATCAGGCTGGTCTTGCCGGCGCCGTTCGGCCCCAGCAGACCAAAGAATTCCCCGGGCTGGATGTCGAACGACACCTCGTCCAGGGCATGAACCGGCCGCGCCGCACCGGCACCGTAGGTCTTGCTGACCTGCTGGAAGGAGACGGCGGGCGTGACGGGGCGGGGCATGAGGCGCTGGATTGTAGTGACGCATCCGAGGCCGCGCTGGCCGAGCGGCCTGAATCGGCTTGCGCGACGCCGCCCGGCGTCTCAGGCGTTCAGGTACTCCGCATGCACCCCCTGCCAGCGCGCCACGTGGCGGGCGGCAGCGCGCGGATCGCGCTCGAGCAGCGCGTCGGCGGTGGCACGGGCCTGCTGCACCAGGTGCTCGTCGGCGGCCAGATCGGCGAAGCGCAGCAGCGGCGCACCCGACTGGCGCGCCCCCATGAACTCGCCCGGACCGCGGATTTCGAGGTCGCGGCGCGCGATCTCGAAGCCGTCCGCGGTCTCGACCATCGCCTTCAGCCGGGCCTTGCCGGTCTCCGACAGGGGCGGTGTGTACACCAGCACGCACACGCTTGCCACCGACCCGCGGCCGACCCGGCCGCGCAGCTGGTGCAGCTGGCTCAGGCCGAAGCGCTCGGCGTGCTCGATCACCATCAGGCTGGCGTTCGGCACGTCGACGCCGACCTCGATCACCGTCGTGCTGACGAGCAGCGCCATCCGGCCATCGGTGAACAGCGTCATCACCGCCGCCTTCTCGGCCTGTGCCATCCGGCCGTGCAGGAGCCCGACGACCGCATGCGGCAGCGCCTGCCTGAGCTGCTCGTGGGTGGCGGTCGCATTCTGCAGATCGAGGTGCTCGCTCTCCTCGATCAGCGGACACACCCAGTAGACCTGACGGCCGCGCCCGACTTCCTCGGCGATGGTCCGGACCACATCGTCGCGCCGTGCGTCGCTGAAGACCTTGGTCAGCACCGGCGTGCGTCCGGGCGGCAGTTCGTCGATGGTGCTGATGTCCAGGTCGGCGAACAGTGTCATCGCCAGCGTGCGCGGAATCGGGGTTGCGCTCATCATCAGCAGGTGCGGCTCGAGCCCGACGCTGCCGGCACGCTGCTCGAGCTTGCGGCGCAGTGCGAGCCGCTGCTCGACGCCGAAGCGATGCTGCTCGTCGATGATGGCCAGCCCGAGGCGGGCAAACTGCACATCGTCCTGGATCACCGCATGCGTGCCCACGACGAGCAGTGCCTGGCCCGAAGCCACCTGCTCGAGCATCTCGCGCCGCTGCCGCCCCTTGCGGCTGCCGGTCAGCCAGGCGACACCGACGCCGAGCGGCTCGAGCCAGCCGACGAGCTTGCGGAAATGCTGTTCAGCCAGGATCTCGGTCGGTGCCATCAAAGCGCACTGCCAGCCGTGCGTCATCGCCAGCGCGGCCGCCAGCGCCGCCACCACCGTCTTGCCCGATCCGACGTCCCCCTGCAGCAGCCGGTGCATCGGCACCGCCTGCGCCGAATCGTCGGCAGTCGCGCGCTGCAGGTCGGTCGCGATCTCGTCGATGACACGCCGCTGCGCCGCCGTCAGCGCGAACGGCAGGGCACCGAGCAACCGCTCGTGCAGGCCGCCGCGCTCGGGCGTGAACAGCGGCGCGCGCTGGCGGGCGCGCTCGCACCGGGCCTGGCGCTGCGAGATCTGCTGCGCCAGCAGTTCGTCGAACTTCAGCCGCTGCCACGCCGGCTGGTCGCGGTCCTCGAGTGCAGCCAGCGCCACCTGGCTCGGCGGGTGATGCAGCCAGAGCAGGCTGTCGCGCAGACTCGGCAGGCCGCCCGGCAGCAGCTCGGGGGCGATGATCTCGGACAGATCGGCGCGCAGCAGTGCCGCGCCGACGGCCTTGCGCAGGTAGGCTTGCGGCAGTGCCGCACTGGTCGGATAGACCGGAGTCAGCGCGCTGGCAAGCGGCGTATCGGCCGCCACCGCCCGGAACGTCGGATGCACCATCTCGCGCCCGAAGAAACCGCCGCGTACTTCACCGCGGATGCGCACGCGCTGGCCGGACGCCAGCGTCTTCTGGTGGCTGGGATAGAAGTGGATGAAGCGCAGCACCAGTTCGGCGCTGCCGTCCTCGACCCGCACGATCAGCTGGCGGCGTGCGCGCGTTTCGATGCGGCAGTCGCGCACCACGCCCTCGACCTGGGCCGTCATCCCGTCGCGCAGCTCGGCGATCGGGGTCAGCCGCGTCTCGTCCTCGTAGCGCAGCGGCAGGTGCAGTGCCAGATCGATGTCACGCATCAGCCCGAGCTTTTCGAGCGCGCGTTGCGGACCGGACTTGTCGGTGCGCCGGACGGCCGGCGGAGGCGGGGGCGGCGCAGCCACGTCGGTCGGCGTCATGGCGAGGATTTTGCCCCGCCCTGCCGTCCCGGCCCCGCGCCGCGCCTCGGCAGCCCGCTGAAACTGAGGCATGCTCGCCCCTCGCGCGCACGCCAAGGGCGCGCAGGAGATGTCCTTGAGCAAACCAGAACCCTCACCACCTGCGAGCTTCGGCCTGCCGCGCCCGCCGTGGCGCTGGCTGATGCTCGCCAGTGGCCTGGCCTTCGGCGCCGCGCTGCTCGGCGGATCCGGCCATGGGGTGCAGGCCGGCGCAGCCGCGCTCGGTGCGGCGGTGATCGGCCTGTTCGGCGCCTGGCGGGCCCGGCGCAACGTGGAGCGCACCCGCGCGCTCGCCGAGCGGATCGACGAGATCGCCGACGCCCGGCTGTACGACCATCGCCTGCCGAAGGTCGGCGAGGCGGACGAACTCGACCTGGTGACGCCGATCAACCGCCTGCTCGACGAACTCGACCGGCTCGGCGATGCGGCGGCCCAGGCCGGACGGCTGGCCGAGCAGCGTGCCGAAGCCGATACCCGCACGCTGCAGGACGAACGCGATCAGGCCGCAGCCGCATCGCTGGCCAAGACGCGCTTTCTCGCCAACATGAGCCACGAGCTGCGCACCCCGCTGAATGCGGTGATCGGCGCGGCGCAACTGCTGCAGCTCGGCGGTCAGGCGCCCGAGGAGCAGGCGCACCTGATCGATGCGATCCGCGGCAGCGGCACCAACCTGCTCGGCCTGATCGAAAACATCCTCGATCTGTCGCGCATCGAGACCGGCGCGCTCGAGCTGTCGCAGGTCGACTTCAACCTCGTCGATTGTGTCGAGAGCGCAGTGGCCAACAGCGCGGTCGGTGCGCGCATGAAGCGGCTGGCGATGGCCTGCATCGTCGACCCGGCCCTGCCGGCGTGGCGCAACGGCGATTCGCTGCGGCTGCGCCAGATCCTGCTCAATCTGCTCGGCAACGCGGTCAAGTTCACGCAACAAGGTGAGGTGGTGCTGTCGGTCGAACGCGGCCGCACACCGGCTTCGGTGCTGTTCCGGGTCACCGACACCGGCATCGGCATTGCGCCGGACGCCCTGTCGCACATCTTCGATCCGTTCCGTCAGGGTGACGACGGTCTGAACCGGCGCCACGGCGGCAGCGGGCTCGGTCTGGCGATCACGCGCGAACTGGTCGACGCGATGGGCGGCGCCGTCAGCGTCGCGAGCGAGCCTGGCGCGGGCAGCTGTTTCGAGGTCCGGCTCGAGCTGGCGCCGGCGCGTGTCGGCGTTCCCGAGCCGCCCCCGCTGCACTGCGAGGTGCTGTATTTCGAACCGCACGAGGCGAGCGCACGCGCCATCTCGGCGCAGCTGATGCGGCTCGGCTGCCACACCCTGCGCTGCCACAGCGCATCCGACCTGCAGCACTGGATGGACAGCCGGCCGTCGGAAGCGCCGCAACCGTGGCTGCTGGTCGCGGCCGATTCGGAGCAGACATGGGAGTTTCTCGAGGCATCGATCGGCTTCCTCGACCCGGAGCGGGTGATCGGGATGACACAGCTCGAGTCGTATGAAAGCGAGGTGGCGCGCGAGCGATTCCGTCTCTCGCGCAGCGTCGTCAAGCCGGTGCTGCGCGCCTCGCTCGTGAGCCGCCTGGGCGCGGTGGCGCGCGCCGTGCCGAGCCCGCGCCACCTGCCGCCACCGCCACCGGCGCCCGCCCTGCCGGCATCGGCCGGCCGTGACGTCAAGCACGTGCTGGTGGTCGAGGACGACCGCCTGAACCAGACGATCGTCTGCAGCATGCTGCACAACGCCGGTTATGCGACCGTCTCCGCCGACGATGGTGGACAGGCACTCGAACTGGTCTCGCGCCACACCTTCGACCTGGTGCTGATGGACTGGCAGATGCCGGGCATGGATGGCCTGGAGGTGACGCGGCGCATCCGCGCCGGCGAGGCCGGCCGCTTCGGCCAGGTGGTGCCGATCATCGCCCTGACCGCGAATGCCTTTGCCGAGGATCGGCTGGCCTGCCTGGCCGCCGGCATGAACGATTTTCTGACCAAGCCGGTGCTGGCCTCGAAGCTGATCGAGACCGCCGCCCGCTGGACCGCGGTCCCGGGCGGCGACGACGAGGCGATCGCGGCGAGCAGCTTCGCCGATCTCCATTGACGCGGCGTGGAACAATCGCCACTGCATGCCAGATCCCGACCGCGACCTCCGCCTCGAAGACTTCGATTTCGACCTGCCACCCGAACTGATCGCGCAGCATCCGGCGGCGCAGCGCAGCGGCTCGCGCCTGCTCGACGGGCGCCATCGGCGCGCCAGCGACCATGTCTTCGCCGACCTGCCCGGCCTGCTCGATCCCGGTGACCTGCTGGTCGTCAACAACACGCGCGTCATCAAGGCGCGGCTGCACGGCCACAAGGACAGCGGCGGCGCGGTCGAGGTGCTGGTCGAGCGGCTGCTGCCCGGGACCGGCCACGAGGTGCTGGCGCACGTGCGCGCCAGCAAGCCGCCGCGCGCCGGTGGCCGGCTGCGGCTCGGCGACGAAGCCGGCACCGGTTTCGAGGTCGAGGTGATCGGCCGCGGCGGTGCCGACGACAGCCTGTTCCGGCTGCGCTTCGGGTCCGATCCGCTGCCCCTGCTCGAACGCCACGGCCATGTGCCGCTGCCGCCCTACATCGCCCATTCGGACGACGCCGACGACGAGCGGCGCTACCAGACGGTCTTCGCCAGCCGTCCGGGTGCCATCGCCGCGCCGACCGCCGCGCTGCACTTCGACCAGCCGCTGTTCGACGCGCTGCAGCGGCGCGGCATCGGTCGCGCCGAGATCACGCTGCATGTGGGCGCCGGCACCTTCCTGCCGGTGCGCAGCGCGTCGCTGGCCGAGCACCGCATGCACAGCGAATGGTTCGAGGTGCCGGCCGCCACCGTCGACGCGATCGCCCGCACGCGGGCCGCCGGCGGGCGCATCGTCGCGGTCGGGACGACCACGCTGCGCGCGCTCGAATCGGCGGCGCTGGGTGGCACGCTGCAGGCCGGAGCGCGCGAGACCGACATCTTCATCACGCCCGGCTTCGACTTCCGCGTCGTCGACCGGCTGCTGACCAACTTCCACCTGCCGAAGAGCACGCTGATGATGCTGGTCAGCGCCTTCGCCGGTCATGCGCATGTGATGGCGCTGTATGCGCAGGCGATCGAGCGTCGCTACCACTTCTTCAGCTACGGTGACGCGATGCTGCTCGAGCGCAGCTGACGGCGTTGCCGCGGCATGCCCGGCCGGCCGCGCGGCCCGGTGATCCGGGTCGCCGACAATCGCACCATGCTCGATTTCAAATTGCTGGCCCGGGACGGCCAGGCGCGGCGCGGCCGCCTGAGACTCAACCACGGGGTGGTCGAGACCCCGATCTTCATGCCGGTCGGTACCTACGGCACGGTCAAGGGCGTGATGCCGCGCTCGCTCGAGGAGATGGGCGCGCAGATCATCCTCGGCAACACCTTCCACCTGTGGATGCGGCCCGGCCTCGATGTCGTGCGCCAGTTCGGCGGCCTGCACCGCTTCGAGGGCTGGAACCGGCCGATCCTGACCGACAGCGGCGGCTTCCAGGTCTGGAGCCTCGGCGGCAGCGACGGCAAGGGGCGCAAGATCAGCGAGGAAGGCGTGCGTTTCGCCTCCCCGGTGAACGGCGACAAGCTGTTCCTCACGCCCGAGGTCAGCATGCAGATCCAGCACCTGCTGAACAGCGACATCGTGATGCAGTTCGACGAGTGCACGCCCTACGACACCGCCGGCCACATCACCACCGAACGCGAGGCCCGCACCTCGATGGAGCTGAGCCTGCGCTGGGCGCGCCGCTGCATCGATGAGTTCAGGCGGCTCGAGAATCCGAATGCGTTGTTCGGCATCGTGCAGGGCGGCATGTTCGAATCGCTGCGTGACGAATCGCTGGCCGGGCTGGCCGACCTCGATCTGCCCGGATTCGCGATCGGCGGCCTGAGCGTCGGCGAACCCAAACCCGAGATGCAGCGCGTGCTGCGCCACATCGGACCGAAGCTGCCGGACGCCAAGCCACGCTACCTGATGGGCGTCGGCACGCCCGAGGACCTGGTCGACGGCGTCGCCAGCGGCATCGACATGTTCGACTGCGTGATGCCGACGCGCAATGCACGCAACGGGCACCTGTTCACCCGCTTCGGCGACCTGAAGCTGCGCAATGCACGCCACAAGAGCGACGAGCGCCCGCTCGATCCGACCTGCGGCTGCTACACCTGCAGTGGCCAGCGCGGACCCGACGGCGCGCCGTCGGGCGGCTTCAGCCGTGCCTACCTGCACCACCTCGACCGCTGCGGCGAGATGCTCGGGCCGATGCTGTCGAGCATCCACAACCTGCACTACTACCTCAACCTGATGGCCGAGATGCGCAGCGCGATCGAGGCCGGGCGTTTCGACGCCTTCGTCGCGCAGTTCCGGGCCGATCGAGCGCGCGGGGTGCACGAAGCGTAGATCGTCGGGTGCGCGGTGCCGCGTCAGCGGCGCGTCGCTGGCGCTGCTGCGCCGTTGGACCGCCTTGGGGTCAGGCCCGCAGCCGAGCCGGCGCCGCATCGCCGATCAGCGCGATCACCTGCTGGCGCAGCAGACCGGGCGTGACCTGGTGCGGCGCGATCGGCACGCCGACGCGCAGGCCGACGCGGCTCCACAGGCCGCGCCGGAACGGGCGGCGCATCGCAGCACCGTCGACGCGCGAGAAGAACGACCCCCAGAGACCGAGCAGCGCGACCGGCAGCACCGGGACCGGACGCAGACCAAGCAGCTTCATCACGCCGGGGCGGAATTCGCCGACCCGGCCGTCGGTCGTCAGTCCGCCTTCCGGAAAGATGCAGACCAGTTCGCTTTCATCCAGCGCCAGCGCCGCGCGTTCGAAGGCACGTTCATACAGAAGCGGGTCGTCCGCGCGCGCCGCGACCGGGATCGCCTTGGCGAGCCGGAACAGTCCGCCGAGCAGCGGGATGGCGAAGATGCGATGGTCCATCATGAAGCGGATCGGTCGCGGGCTGGCCGCCATCAGCAGCACCGCATCGACGAAGCTGACGTGGTTGCAGACCAGGATCGCCGGCCCGGCGGGCGGTATCAGCTGCCCGCCCTCGACCCGGAACCGGTAGACGCAGCGCGACAGCACGAAGGCGACGAAGCGCAGCAGGTATTCGGGGACGAGCAGGAAGATGTAGAGGGCGACGATCGCATTGAGTGCGCCGACGGTCAGGAAGACTTCGGGGATCGACAGTCCGGCGCCGAGCAGCGCGCCGGCGAGCAGCGCGCTGACGACCATGAACAGCGCATTCAGGATGTTGTTGGCCGCAATGACGCGCGCCCGATGGCCCGCCGGCGTGCGCAGCTGGATCAGCGCGTACATCGGCACGCTGTACAGCCCGGCCGACAGCGCCAGCAGCGCCAGGTCGGCAATCACCCGCCAGTGCGCCGGCTCGGCCAGGAACGAGGCGATGCCATGCGGCTGTGCCGGCGTCGGCAGACCGGAAGCGGCGGCCCACAGGTCGATCGCGAACAGGCTCATGCCGATCGCTCCCAGCGGCACCAGGCCGATCTCGACCTGGCGCCGGCCGAGCGTCTCGCACAGCAGCGAGCCGATGCCGATGCCGATCGAGAACACCACCAGCAGCAGCGAGGCGACGCGCTCGTCGCCGTGCAGCACCAGACTGGCAAAGGATGGAAACTGGGCCAGGAAGACGGCGCCGAAGAACCACATCCACGAGATGCCGAGCAGCGAACGGAATACCACCAGGTCGGTGTGCGCCAGGCGCAGGTTGCGCCAGGTCTCGGTGAACGGATTCCAGTTCAGGCCGAGTTCGGGAACGCTCGACGGACTGGCCGGCACGCGCTGCGCCGCGGCGCGCCCGAGCAGCGCGAGCGCGAGGCACGCGGACGCGGTGGCCCAGGCGCCGCGGCCCGGCGATGCGATCAGCAGCCCTCCGGCGACGCTGCCGAGCAGGATCGCGACGAAGGTACCCATCTCGACCATGCCATTGCCGCCGGTCAGTTCGCGCTGGTTCAGGTGCTGCGGCAGGTAGGCGTACTTGACCGGGCCGAACAGCGTCGACTGCAGTCCCATCAGGAAGATGCAGCCGAGCAGCAGCGCCGCGTCGGCGCGCCAGAAGCCGACGGCGGCGAGCGCCATGATGGCGATCTCGAGCGTCTTGGTATGCCGGATCAGCACGGCCTTGTCGTACTTGTCGGCGAGCTGGCCGCTGGTGGCCGAGAAAAGCAGGAACGGCAGGATGAACAGCGCCCCGATGACCAGACCGGCCTGTGACGGCGGCAGCCAGCTCACCGGCAACTGGTAGGTCACCAGCACCGTGAAGGCGAACTTGAACAGGTTGTCGTTGGCCGCGCCGAGAAACTGGGTCCAGAAGAACGGCGCGAAACGGCGCTCACCGAGCAGCGCGAACTGGCCGGCGGCGGTCAGCGGCGCTGCGCCGAGCGCTGCCGCTGCGGATTCGCGCTCGATCTGCCCGCTCAAACCGTCTTCTGCTCGATCAGGTAATTGGCTTCGTCGTACTGGCCGAGCACCTCGGTCAGGTACGGCAGCACGGCCAGCAGATCGTCATGCAGGGTGTAGGGCGGATTGAGGATGAACACGCCGCTGCCGGCCAGACCGAACCCCTGCGAATCGGGCCGCTGCACCGTCAGCCGGGCATGCAGCCAACCCCGGGGTGCCAGCGCCTCGAGCCGCCTGGGCAGTTGCGCCGCCTCGAGCTTCTGGACCTGCGGATACCAGACCATGTAGACGCCCTCGGCGAAACGCTCGAGCGCCTCGCGCAGCGCGCGCACCACCTTGCCGTAGTCGGCGTTGCCCTCGTAGCTCGGATCCATCAGCACCAGCGCACGCCGCGAGGAGGGCGGCAGCTGCGACTTCAGTCCCTCGAAGCCGTCCCCCATGATCGCCTCGGCGCGCCGGGCGTCGGCCAGGTAGGCATCGAGGATGCGGTGATCGGTCGGGTGCAGTTCATAGGCCCGCAGCTGGTCGGTCGGGCGCTGCAGCATGCGGGCGATGGCCGGCGAACCCGGATACTGCTCGAGCCGGCCCTCCGGGTTGAAGGCGCGCACCTGCGCCACATAGTCGGCCACCGCCGGGGGCAGGTCATCGCGCTGCCACAGCCGCTCGATGCCGAGCTGGTACTCGCCCTTCTTCTGCGCATAGTTGCCTTCCAGCGAATAGCCGCCGGCACCGGCGTGCGTGTCGACCAGCCGGTAGGGCTTGTCCTTGCGGTTCATGTAGCGCAGCAGCAGGCACAGGGTGACGTGCTTGAGCACGTCGGCGTGGTTGCCCGCATGGAAGGCGTGGCGATAGGCGAGCATGGTCGATCCCGGAAGTCGGCAGCAAGCACTGTAGCGCCGGCACCTGCCGGCGCGCCTCGCCCGGCCCGGCTCAGGCGCTGCCGCGGCGGCGCGTGCGCGCCTCGAACAGCTCGCGGATGCCGACCTCGCGCGGACCCGGCACCAGCTCGAACGACTCACCCGCGCGCAGCCGACCCGGTACCCGCACTCCAAGGTAGTAACCGCTCCACCGGCTCTGCGTCATCAGCTTGACTGCATCGGCGAAACCCAGGGCGGCATTCAGCTTGGCGCACGGGAAGCGCGGCTCGCTGATGGCGAGCTCGCAGTCGGCAAAGCGCAGCACGTCGCCGATCCAGGCCTGGGTCTCGAGCAGGCCGGACAGCGTCAGGTTCTCGCCCAGCGATCCGGGCGCGAGCGCCTCGCCCCATGCGCTGACACCGGCCTGGGCACGCACCGTCTGCCAGAACGCATAGTGCTCGAACGGATAGGCATAGACCGCCTTCGAAATGCCGCCGTGCACCGTCGGATCGGCCTGTTCGTCACCGGCCAGCCCGAGCGGACCGACCCCGACCGGGCCGTCCTGCGGGTGCTTGCGGATGGCCGAAGGAATCCGCCGTCCGGCAACGGTGAGGTCGGCACAGCGGCCGACGTTGAGATGGAGCAAGCGCAACATCGGTCGATGATGCCCCAATTGCCGGGTCAAGACCCCGCGCGGCAGCCGGCAGGCAACCGCCCGCGGCGCGTTGCGGCAGCATCGCCACCCGCGACCGGGGAATTACATGACCATTACACTCTCGGGCAGTATCGCTGTCCCCGCAGCCGGGCATGCCGCACCGGCTGAAACGGTTCACCGCCGCCCCTTCGGCGCTGTAACCGGTCGGTGCCCGATCGAGATGGGGCAAGACCTGGCGGAGGCACAGCCCATACCCCCAGGTCTTGCCCGATCCCGATTCATTCACTTCAAGACAGGAATCAAGATGAGCCTGAGCGAGACTGCAGTGGCCGATCTGACCACACCGGACTGGGTGCGCCACAAGCGCCTGGCGGCCTGGGTTGCCGAAATGGCCGAACTGACCGGCGCGCGCGACATCCACTGGTGCGACGGCAGCGAAGCCGAATACGACCGCCTGTGCCAGCAACTGGTCAGCGCCGGCACCTTCCGCAAGCTCAACCCGGAACTGCGCCCGAACAGCTACCTCGCCTGCAGCAGCCCGAGCGACGTGGCGCGCGTCGAGGACCGCACCTTCATCTGCAGCGCCACCCGCGAGGAGGCCGGTCCGACCAATAACTGGATGGCGCCAGGCGAGATGCGCGAGCTGTTGCAGACCGGCAAGAACGCGCTGTTCAGGGGCTCGATGCGCGGGCGCACGATGTATGTCGTGCCGTTCAGCATGGGCCCGCTCGGCTCGCCGATCGCGCACATCGGCGTCGAGCTGTCGGACAGCCCCTATGTCGCGGTCAACATGCGCATCATGACCCGCATGGGCCGCAAGGTGCTCGACGTGCTCGGCGCCGACGGCGCCTTCGTGCCGTGCATGCACAGCGTGGGTGCGCCGCTCGAGGCCGGCCAGAAGGACGTTGCCTGGCCCTGCAATCCGACCAAGTACATCGTCCACTATCCCGAGACGCAGGAGATCTGGAGCTATGGCTCGGGCTACGGCGGCAACGCGCTGCTCGGCAAGAAGTGCTTCGCATTGCGCATCGCGTCGATCATGGGACGGCAGGCGGCACAGGCTGCGGGCGGCAGTCCGGGCTGGCTGGCCGAACACATGCTGGTGCTCGGCGTGACCGCACCCGACGGCCGCAAGCGCCACGTGGCAGCGGCGTTCCCGAGCGCGTGCGGCAAGACCAACTTCGCGATGCTGATCCCGCCGGCCGGATTCGACGGCTGGAAGGTGACCACCATCGGTGACGACATCGCCTGGATCAAGCCCGGTGCGGATGGCCGGCTGTACGCGATCAATCCGGAAGCCGGCTACTTCGGCGTCGCCCCCGGCACCAATGAGAAGACCAACTACAACTGCATGGCCAGCCTGCAGCGCGACGTGATCTTCACCAACGTGGCGCTGACCGACGACGGCGACGTCTGGTGGGAAGGGATGACCGACGAAGCGCCGGCGCACCTGATCGACTGGCAAGGCAAGGACTGGACCCCCGAGATCGCGCGCCAGACCGGCGCCAAGGCAGCGCATCCGAACGCCCGCTTCACGGTGCCCGCGACCAACAATCCGGCGCTCGACCCGGAATGGGACAACCCGGCCGGGGTGGCGATCGACGCGTTCATCTTCGGCGGCCGCCGATCGACCACCGTTCCGCTCGTCACCGAGGCACGCGACTGGGTCGAGGGGGTCTACATGGCTGCCACCATGGGATCGGAAACGACCGCCGCAGCAGCCGGCGCGCAGGGCGTGGTGCGGCGCGATCCGTTCGCGATGCTGCCGTTCATGGGCTACAACATGAGCGACTACTTCCAGCACTGGCTCGACATCGGCCAGCGGCTGAAGGCGAGCGGCGCCAAGCTGCCGAAGATCTACTGCGTCAACTGGTTCCGCAAGGACGATGACGGCAAGTTCGTCTGGCCCGGCTATGGCGAGAACATGCGGGTGCTGAAGTGGATGCTGGAGCGGGTCGACGGTCAGGCCGACGGGATCGAACAGCCGTTCGGGATCAGCCCGCGCTACCAGGATCTGAGCTGGCAGGGACTCGATTTCAGCACCGCCCGCTTCGATCAGGTGATGCAGGCGAGTCCGGCCGACTGGAAGGCCGAACTGGCGTTGCACGGCGAGCTGTTCGAACAGCTGGCCCATCACCTTCCGGATGAGCTGCCGGCAACCAAGGCACGCATCGAGGCGCGGCTCGCCGCCTGAGGCGGTTCGCGAGTCCAGGGCCGCGCGCGGCCCTGGACGCATCGATCAGCGCCGGTTGCCCATCTCGTGACGGTCGGCCGCGGCGTACAGGTCGGCAGCAAAGCTCGGCGACCAGCTGCGCTGTCGGTCCGCCAGGCGGCGCACGGCGGCCGCTTCGACGCGGATCTGCTCGACCGGTTCAGACCGGACAAACGCCCGACGCGTGATGCGCGCCAGCAGATCGGCGATGCCGAGCGGCCGGCCGGTGCGTGCGGTACGACCGATGGTGATCGAGGCCATGGAGCGACTCCTTCATCTATGTTGCAGTGCAGTATAGGGTAAACACCTAATTCCCGGCACGCAGGAGCCGCAACCCATGGATCCCAGCCAGAACACCGCATCCGCCTGCCACCCGCTGCAGGGTCTGACCGTGCTCGAGCGCGGCTGGCTGTCGTCGAACAACGTGCTGATCCATCCGGCTGCCGGCGAGGACGGCGCGACGCTGGTCGACAGCGGCCACTGTCTGCATGCGCAGCAGACGCTGGCGCTGGTGGAGCGCGCGCTGGCCGGCACGCGGCTGCGTCAGGTGCTCAATACCCACCTGCATTCGGACCACTGCGGGGGCAACGCGGCACTGCAGCGGCGGTACGCGATGCCGTTGCGTGTGCCGGCCGGCGGCTTTGCGGCGGCGCGCGACTGGGACGAAGCCCGGCTCGGGTACGCCGATGTGGCGCAGCGGATCGAGCGCTTCACGCCCGACAGCGCGCTGGCCGACGGCCAGGCGCTGGTACTCGGCGGCCGTGCCTGGGAGGTCGTCGCCGCGCCCGGCCACGATCCCGACGCGCTGATGCTGTTCGACCGTGCCGGCGGGGTGCTGGTCTCGGGTGATGCGCTGTGGAACGACGGCTTCGGCGTCGTCTTTCCCGAGCTCGACGGCATCGCCGCCTTCGACGACGTGGCCGCGGTGCTCGACCGGATCGACGCACTGCCGGTCCGCTGGGTGATCCCCGGACACGGGCCGGCATTTGCCGATGTCGAGGCCGCGCTCGGACGGGCACGCTCACGCCATGCGGCGTATGTCGCCGATCCTGCGCGCCACGCGCGCTATGCCGGCCGGGTGCTGCTCAAGTACCACCTGATGGAGGAGCAACAGCAGCCCCTGGCCGCGCTGCGCGACTGGGCGGCCGGCACACCGCTGCTCGGCCGCATCTGGCAGCGGCTCGACCGGCCCGGCGGCAGCATCACCGGATGGTGCGACCAACTGCTGGCCGACCTCGTGCGCAGCGGCGCGGCCCGGGTCGACGAGGGCGTCGCCGCCAACGCCTGACCGCAGCCGCGACCGCCCTGCGACCGCGACGGCGCCACCGGCCGTCATTGCGCGTGTCCGGATCAAAACTGCTTCGACCCCGGCACAGCGCTCCGAGCTGCCAAGCAGGTGGAAACCCGCTTGCCTGGCCGCCGTGCAAGCAGGATAGTGCGCAATAGCCCGCCTATCGTGGCGCGTGTCGGCACAAAACTTCAGGAGTACTTCGGGAATGACGGAATCCAGCCAACCGGTGTCGGTCGAACAGACGAGCGACGTTTCCCAGCCCCGCCGGCGCCGCTTCATCGGCGCCTCGCTGACCGGTGCCGCCGCTCTCGGCATGCCGATGGTCTCGCGCGCCCAGACGGTCAGCCTGCGCTTCCAGTCGACCTGGCCATCGAAGGACATCTTCCACGAGTACGCCAACGACTTCGCCAAGAAGGTCAACGACATGGCCGGCGGCCGGTTGAAGATCGAGGTGCTGCCGGCCGGTGCGGTGGTTCCGGCATTCCAGCTGCTCGAGGCGGTCAACAAGGGCACGCTCGACGGCGGCCATGGCGTGGTCGCCTATCACTACGGCAAGAACTCGGCGCTCGCACTGTGGGGATCGGGACCGGCCTATGGCATGGACCCGAACATGGTGCTGGCCTGGCACAACTACGGCGGCGGTCGGGACCTGCTCAACGAGATCTACAAGTCCATCAACATGGACGTGGTCTCCTACCTGTACGGCCCGATGCCGACGCAGCCGCTCGGCTGGTTCAAGAAGCCGGTGGCGCGGGTGGAGGACCTGAAGGGCCTGAAATTCCGCACCGTCGGTCTGGCCGTCGACGTCTTCACCGAGCTGGGCGTGGCGGTCAACCCGCTGCCGGGCGGTGAAATCGTGCCGGCGCTGGACCGCGGGCTCATCGATGCGGCCGAGTTCAACAACGCATCGTCGGACCGCCTCCTCGGCTTTCCCGACGTGGCCAAGAACTGCATGCTGCAGAGCTTCCACCAGAGCGGCGAGCAGTTCGAGATCCTGTTCAACAAGGGCAAGTACGACGCCCTGCCGGCTGAGCTGAAGTCGATCATCGACTACGCGGTGCAGGCTGCCAGCTCCGACATGAGCTGGAAGGCGATTCAGCGCAACTCGCAGGACTACATCGAGCTGAAGAAGGCCGGCATCAAGTTCTACAAGACGCCCGACTCGATCCTGCGTGCCCAGCTCACGGCCTGGGACAAGGTGATCGCCAAGAAGGGCGGCGAAAACGCGCTGTTCCAGAAGGTGCTTGATTCGCAAAAGGCGTTCGCCGAGCGCGCCGGCTCATGGCAGAACGACTACTCGGTCGATTTCAAGATGGCTTACAACCACTACTTCGGCCGCGCCCCGAAGAAAACCTGAGGCTCGGTCGCTGCCGGTGCGCATGCGCACCGGTGTCGTACCCGCGGTGGGCGCCGACAGGCAGCCACCGCTTTTTTTCGTTCGATCGTTTTGTGCTGGATAGACGATGCCGAATCTGCTCTTGGCGGTAGACCGCTTGTCCACCTTCGTCGGCAAGCTGTTTGCCTGGACCGTGGTGCTGCTCACCTTGCTGATCTCCTGGGAGGTCTTCTCACGCTACGTGCTGAACGAGCCGCATGCCTGGGTGCTCGACGCCCAGATCATGCTGTACGGCACGCTGTTCATGTTTGCCGGCGCCTACACCCTGAGCAAGGGCGGCCATGTGCGCGGCGACGTGCTGTATGGCTTCTTCCGGCCGCGCACCCAGGCGACGATCGACCTGACGCTGTACTTCATCTTCTTCCTGCCCGGCATCGTGGCGCTGACCTACGCCGGCTGGACCTATGCCAACGAGTCGCTCGCCATGCGCGAGCAGACCTTCAATGCCGATCCGATCCCGGTCTATCCATTCAAGTTCGTGATCCCGTTTGCCGGCGGCGTGTTGCTGCTGCAGGGGTTTGCCGAAATCGTTCGCTGCATCCAGTGCCTGCGCGCCGGCGACTGGCCGCCGCGTGAACACGACGTCGAGGAAGTCGACGTCGACAAGCTGAAGGAGATGGTCCACGTGAAGGACACCGACGAGATACCGGGTGAGATGGCGCGCAACGTCCCGCCGGCACAGCGCCAGGAGGGTGCGTGATGTTCAAGCTTCGCAAGGAACTGTGGTTCGGCTTCAGCCTGATGGCGCTGATCAGCAGCGCGGCGGTCGTGATGCTGGTGACTGCACCGCAGATCACCAACGGCCACCTCGGGCTGCTGATGCTCTCGATGGTGGTGGTCGCGATCATGCTCGGCTTCCCGACCGCCTTCACGCTGATGGGCATGGGGATGATGTTCGCCTTCTTCGCCTACTTTTCGGGCGGGCAGACGGGGGCGGGCGCGGTGACCCAGACGCTCGACCTGATGGTGCAGCGCGCCTTCTCGGTCATGGGCAGCGATGTGCTGATCGCGATCCCGCTGTTCGTCTTCATGGGCTACCTGGTCGAACGGGCCAACCTGATCGAGAAGCTGTTCGGCAGTCTGCACCTTGCGCTGGCGCGCGTGCCGGGCTCGCTGGGCGTGGCCACGCTCGTGACCTGCGCGGTGTTCGCCACCGCGACCGGCATCGTCGGCGCGGTCGTCACGCTGATGGGCCTGCTCGCCCTGCCGCAGATGCTGCGCGCAGGCTACGACGTGCGCCTCTCGGCCGGTGCGATCACCGCCGGCGGCTGCCTGGGCATCCTGATCCCGCCGTCGGTGCTGCTGATCGTCTACGGCGCGACCGCCGGCGTGTCGGTCGTGCAGCTCTATGCCGGCGCATTCTTCCCCGGGATCATGCTGGCCGGTCTGTACGTGCTGTACATGATCATCATCGCCAAGATCAAGCCGGCCATGGCTCCGCCACTGACCGCCGCCCAGCGCTACGTCCCGCTCCCACCCAGGCTGGTGGCGGTCGGCGCCGAGTCGGACCGACGTGCGCTGCCGCTGCTGCTCAGTGCGCTGAAAGGTCGGCGCAATGCGGATGTCTCGACCGGCTATCTGCTGCGCCAGCTCTTCATCACGCTGCTGCCGCTGATCCTGTTCGCCATCGTCGCCTTCTTGAGCTGGCAGAGCGTCACCGCCGCCGCGGTCAAGCCGTATACCGGCGGCCTGAAGCAGATCGGCTCGCAGCCATACAAGATCAAGGACTACGCCGGCGGGCTGCAGGAGCCGCCGGTCGCCGAAGCGGCCGAGGGCGGGCTGGCCGAGCCGCCAGGCGGCAGCGGCCTGGCCGAACCGGCAGGTGGTGGCCTGGCTGAACCGCCGGCAGGCGGTGGCCTGTCCGAGCCGCCGTCGGGTGGCTTGTCCGAACCGCCGGCAGGCGGTGGTCTGGCCGAACCGTCCGGTGGTGGCGGGCTGGCCGAACCGTCCGGCAGCGGTCTCGCGGCACCGCCTGGGGCTGCCGACACGCCCTCCGGCGGTGGTCTGGCAGAGCCGCCGAGCGGACTGGCCGAGCCGCCGAGCTCGCAGGCCGTTGGAACCGGCGTCGGCACGCAGGTCTCGCCGGCCGCACAGTCGGCGCCGCAGGGCTACTGGATCGGCTTCGGCGCCGGCGCGCTCGCCCTGGTCGTCTACTACGCGTTGCTGAGCTTCGCGCGGCTCGAGGTATTCAAGATGCTGCTGGCATCGTTCTTCCCGCTGCTGGTGCTGATCACCGCCGTGCTGGGCTCGATCGTCTTCGGTCTGGCAACGCCGACCGAGGCGGCCGCGGTCGGTGCGCTCGGAGGCTTCCTGCTCGCCGGCGCCTACCGGCAGCTCAACTTCGAGATGGTCAAGGAGTCGGTCTACCTGACCGCCAAGACCTCGGCGATGGTGTGCTGGCTGTTCGTCGGATCGGCGATCTTCTCGGCCGCCTTCGCCCTGCTCGGCGGGCAGGCGCTGGTCGAGGAGTGGGTGCTGTCGATGGACCTGAGCAAGACCCAGTTCCTGGTGATGAGCCAGGTGATCATCTTCATCCTCGGCTGGCCGCTCGAATGGACCGAGATCATCGTCATCTTCATGCCGATCTTCATCCCGCTGCTCGACAACTTCGGCGTCGATCCGCTGTTCTTCGGACTGCTGGTGGCGCTGAATCTGCAGACCGCCTTCCTCAGCCCGCCGGTGGCCATGTCGGCCTTCTACCTGAAGGGCGTGGCACCGAAGCATGTGACGCTGAATCAGATCTTTGCCGGCATGCTGCCATTCATGGGCATCCAGGTGGTGGCGATCATCCTGCTGTACCAGTTCCCGGCGATCGGACTGTGGCTGCCGAGCGTGCTGTACAGGTGATGCATGACGCCGAATGACCCGGGTTCACTCGCCGCGCTGAGCGCGACCGAAGTCAGCGCACGGCTGCGAGACGGCGCCTTCAGCACCAGCGACTACTGCCAGGCACTGCTGGCGCGCGTCGACGCGGTCGAACCATTGGTACTGGCGTGGCAGCACCTCGACCGGGACGACCTGCTGCTGCAGGCCGGGCGTGCCGACGAGGCCCATGCGCAGCGGCTGGCCGACGGCCCGCTGCACGGACTGCCGGTCGGGTTGAAGGACATCATCGACACCGCCGGCATGCCGACCGAGAACGGCACGGTGCTGCACGCCGGCCGGGTACCGCTTCACGATGCGACGCTGGTAAGCCGGCTGCGTGGCGCCGGCGCGCTGATCATGGGCAAGACGGTGACGACCGAGCTGGCGACCTATGCACCGGGCGTCACCCGCAACCCGAACCACCCCGAGCACACGCCCGGCGGTTCGTCGAGCGGATCGGCAGCGGCGGTTGCCGCCGGCATGGTGCCGCTGGCCATCGGCACCCAGACCAACGGATCGGTGATCCGGCCAGCGTCGTTCTGCGGCGTCTATGGCTACAAGCCGGGCGCCGGACTGATCTCGCGCGCCGGCGTGCTGACGCAGTCGCCGTCGTTCGATGCGATCGGGGTTTTCGGTCGCACGCTGGCCGATGTCGCCCTGCTCGCACAGGCGATTGCCGGCCACGACGAGGCCGACCCGGCGACGCTGCTGCGCCCGGTCCCGCCGCTGCTGCGGACACTGGCGAGCGAGGTGCCGCTGCCGCCGACACTGGCCTGGGTGCCGACACCGTTTTTCGAACGCCTTGCATCCGATGCGCAGGCTGCCTTCGGCGAACTGGTCGAACTGCTCGGCCACCAGGCGCCGCGCTTCGAGCTGCCGTTCGACGCCGCAGCGGTGGTCGCGCAGCACAAGCTCGCAATGGAGGTGGAGATCGCCGACTCGTTCGAGCGCGAATACGAGCGCGGGCGCGATCGGCTGTCAGGACTTCTGCAGGCGCAGATCGAGCGTGGCCGCTCGGCCAGCGCAATCGATTACCGGCGCGCACTGGCCCCGATCCCGCGCCTGCTCGAGGCGATCGACGAGATCTTCGACCACTGCGATGCGATCCTCACACCGGCTTCGCTCGGCACCGCACCGCGCGGTCTCGAGACCACCGGCGATCCGCTGATGTGCACCCTGTGGACCTACCTCGGCATGCCTGCCCTCAGCCTGCCGCTGCTGCATGGGGAGAACGGACTGCCACTCGGTGTCCAGCTCGTCGGACGCCGCGGCGACGATGCGCGACTGTTGCGCACCGCGCGCTGGCTGGTGGAGCGGGTCGAGCAGGCGTAGCCGCCCGCGGACGCGGGTGACATGTTGCCGCTGCCGGTAGAAATGCCTTCAGGCGCGATCGGGGCGGCACGGAGACCGGTTCGGGCCTGAAGGCCCTCCTGCATTGCGGATCGGCCGCCCCCGTAGGAGCGCCTTCAGGCGCGATCGGGGCGGCACGGAGGGCGCATCGGGCCTGAAGGCCCTCCTACATTGCGGCTGCCACACCTGCAGGAGCGCCGCCCGGTGCTAGCCGGACTACCGCTGGTCACGTCGCCACCGCCTGGCGTACCGCATGCTCCCAGCGCGCCATCAGCTCAGTGGCGCGTTCAGGCGCGAGTTGCGGCTCGAAGCGGCGCTCGGCGCGCCAGTGGGCCGACAGTTCAGCCAGACCGCTGAAGATGCCGCAGCTCAGTCCGGCCAGGTAGGCCGCGCCCAGGGCAGTGGTCTCGATCACCTGCGGCCGGATCACCGGGATGCCGAGCAGGTCGGCCTGGAACTGCATCAGCAGGTCGTTGACGCAGGCACCGCCGTCGACGCGCAGTTCGCTCACCGGTGCGCCGCCGGCAGCCTGCGCATCGCGGCTCATCGCCTGCAGCAGCGCAGCGCTCTGGAAGGCGATGCTCTCGAGCGCGGCACGCGCGATGTGCGCCACGCTGCTGCCGCGCGTCAGGCCGACGATCGTGCCGCGCGCATCCGGCTGCCAGTACGGCGCGCCCAGGCCGGTGAACGCCGGAACGAACAGCACGCCACCGCTGTCCCGCACCGACGCGGCAAGCTGCTCGACCTCGCTGCTGGCCTCGATCGCGCGCAGCCCGTCGCGCAGCCATTGCACCACCGCGCCGCCGATGAAGACCCCGCCTTCGAGCGCGTAGTCACGCGCGTCGCGCCCGGTCTGGGCGGCGCTGGTGGTGATCAGACCGTTGCCACTGCGCTGGAAGGTCGAGCCGGTGTGCATCAGCGCGAAGCAGCCGGTGCCGTAGGTGTTCTTGGCCAGGCCCGGTGTGAAGCAGGCCTGGCCGAACAGCGCCGCCTGCTGGTCGCCGGCGATGCCACCGATCGGAAGCGCCGCACCGAGCAGTTCGGCCCGGCTGTGGCCGTGCACATGACTCGATGGCAGCACCTGCGGCAGCAACGCGCGCGGGATGCGCAGCAGCCGCAGCAGCTCGTCGTCCCACTCGTTGCGACGGATGTCGAACAGCATCGAGCGCGACGCGTTGCTGACATCGGTCGCATGGACCGCCTGCGCCCGGGTCGAATCGTCGCTGCCGCCCGTCAGGTGCCACAGCAGCCAGCTGTCGACGGTGCCGAACAGCAGGTCACCGTTCTCGGCCTCGCGTCGTGCGCCGTCGACATGGTCGAGGATCCACTGCAGCTTGGTCCCCGAAAAATAGGCGTCGACGATCAGCCCGGTGCGCTCCTGGATCAGCTCGGCATGACCCTGCTCGCGCAAGCCGGCGCAGATCGGCTCGGAGCGCCGGTCCTGCCAGACGATCGCGTTGTGGATCGGCTCACCGGTGCGCCGGTTCCACACCAGCGTCGTCTCGCGCTGGTTGGTGATGCCGATGGCTGCGATCTGCGACGCCCGCAGCCCGGCCTTCAGCAGCACCTCGCGTGCGGTCTCGAGCTGGGTCTGCCAGAGCGCCTTCGGATCGTGCTCGACCCAACCCGGACGCGGATAGATCTGCTCGAATTCGCGTTGCGCCGTCGCGACCGGTCGCCCCTGGCGGTCGAACACGATGCTGCGCGAACTCGAGGTGCCCTGGTCGAGCGCGAGGATGTGGGTGGCTGCGGTCATGGTGGTCAGGCGCAGGTGTCGAGGCTGACGCCGGCCTCGGCGAGCAGCGTCGGGAAGGGGGGCGGCGGCAACTGGTCGGTGAACAGGCGGTCGATCTGGTCGAGGCGCGCCAGTTCGACCATGGCCGGGCGGTTGAACTTGCTGTGGTCGGCGGCCAGCCAGACCTGCCGCGAGTGCGCCAGGATGGCCTGCGCGACCTTGACCTCGCGGTAGTCGAAATCGCGCAGGCTGCCATCGGCCTCGATCGCCGAAATGCCGATCAGTCCGATGTCGACCTTGAACTGACGGATGAAATCGACCGCCGCCTCACCGACGATGCCGCGGTCGCGGCCGCGCACCACGCCGCCGGCGACGATCACCTCGCAGTCCGGATTGCCGCTCAGGATCGCCGCGACATTCAGGTTGTTGGTGATCACGCGCAGTCCCTGGTGCTGCAGCAGCGCCTGCGCAATCGCCTCGGCCGTGGTGCCGATGTTCACGATCAGCGAGCAGCCGGCAGGAACCGCCTTGGCGACCGCGCGCGCAATGCGCTGCTTGGCGCCCTCGTTGAGCTGCTGGCGTTGCCGGTAGGCGAGGTTTTCGGTCGTCGATCCCGGCATCCGCGCGCCGCCGTGAAAGCGCGCCACCAGACCGGCATCGGCCAGGGCCGAGATGTCGCGACGCACCGTCTGCAAGGTGACGCCGAAGCGCTCGGCCATTGCATCGACGCTGATCGAGCCGTGCGCGCGCACCGCGTCGAGCAACCGGGTCTGGCGCAGATTCAAGGTCATGACAGCGCAAGGTTAGCGTGCGGCGCGGCCGCCGCGCTGGTGGTTTGCTCGCTTGCGGCCGGTTCGCTTTTGCACTAAAACGAACAACCGCGATCAAAAACGAACAATAGCGAACGATCGCTGCCCACCCTTTTTCGCCCTCTCCCGATGCAGGATTTCCCCTCCGCCCCTCCCGGCGATCCCCTGGCAGCGACTGGCGCCGACGAAGCCGGCTCGAGTTGCGACGTGCTGATCGTCGGCGGTGGCATCAACGGTGCCGGCATCGCGCGCGACCTCGCCGGACGCGGCTACAGCGTGGTGCTGTGCGAGAAGGACGACCTCGCTGCGCACACCTCGTCCGCCTCGACCAAGCTGATCCACGGCGGGCTGCGCTACCTCGAGCACTACGAGTTCGCGCTGGTGCGCAAGGCGCTCGCCGAGCGCGAGGTGCTGCTGCGCAGCGCACCGCACATCATGTGGCCGCTGCGCTTCGTGATGCCCCACGATCCCGGCATGCGGCCGGTGTGGATGATCCGCGCCGGGCTGTTCCTCTATGACCACCTGGCCCGGCGCGAGGTGCTGCCCGGATCGCGCACGATCGATCTGCGCGCCCATCCGGCCGGTCAGGCGCTCAAGCCGTATTTCACCAAGGGCTTCGTCTATTCGGACGGATGGGTCGAGGATGCACGGCTGGTGGTGCTGAATGCGGTCGATGCGGCGGCGCACGGCGCGCGCGTGCTGACGCGCACCCGCTGTGCCGACGCCCGGCGCGGTGCCACCCACTGGCAGGTGCGGCTCGACAACGGCAGCGGCCGCAGCAGCCAGCTCAGCGCACGCGTTCTCGTCAACGCCGCCGGGCCCTGGGCGGCCCAGTTTCTGGCCGAATGCGTGCATGCGCCGCGCGCGCGCAGCCTGCGGCTGATCAAGGGCAGCCACATCGTCGTGCCGCGCCTGTTCGACCATGCGCATGCCTACATCTTCCAGAACCCCGACAAGCGGATCATCTTTGCGATTCCCTACGAGGATGAATTCACCCTGATCGGGACCACCGACGTCGAATACAGCGGCGCGGTCGGCGAGGCGCGCATCGACGAGGTCGAGATCGCCTACCTGTGCGAGCAGGCCAGCCGCTACCTGGCGCAGCCGGTCAAGCCGTCGGACGTGGTCTGGACCTATTCCGGCGTGCGCCCGCTGCTCGACGACGAGTCGGGCAACCCGTCGGCGATCACGCGCGACTATTCGCTCGAGCTCGACACCCGGGCCGCGCCCCTGCTGTCGGTCTGGGGCGGCAAGATCACCACCTTCCGCCGCCTGGCCGAGGAGGCGGCCGACCTGCTGGCCGGGCCGCTCGGTTCGAGGCGTCCCGCGTGGACGCTGAAGGCCCACCTGCCCGGCGGCGACCTGCGGGCATGGATCGGCGCGGCGGTGCGGCCGGATGCGGATTTCGCGCGCTTCGTGCAGGTGCTCGCCGCCCGCCACCCCGAACTCGATCCGGGCCTGGCCAAGCGCCTGGCACGCGGCTACGGCGCGGCGGTCGCGACGCTGCTCGAGGACGGACTCGGCGCCGAGATCGCCCCCGGGCTGTTCGAGGCCGAGCTGCACCACCTGCGCACGCACGAATGGGCGCGCTGCGCCGACGACGTGCTGTGGCGACGTACCAAGCTCGGACTGCACCTGACGGCGCCGGAACGCGAGCGTGTTGCCGAATGGTGCGAGGCCCACTGGGGTCTGCTGCGCAGTCCATCCGACCACCGGGCGCCAGTCGCGGAGCGGCAGCCATGCAGCTGAGCCTGGAATCGGTCGAGCAGCGCGTGGGCGCCGACGTCCACCTGCATCCGCTGACGCTGCAGCTGGTGCCGAACGCGGTCACGATCCTGCTCGGTGCGACCCAGGCCGGCAAGACCACGCTGATGCGGCTGATGGCCGGACTCGACCATCCGACGCGCGGACGAATCCGCGTCGACGGAAACGATGTCACCCACACCCCGGTGCGCGAGCGCGATGTCGCCATGGTCTACCAGCAGTTCATCAACTACCCGTCGATGACGGTGTTCGACAACATCGCCTCGCCACTGCGGCTGCGCCGGCGCGGCGCGCGGATGGACAAGGCACAGATCGCCGCCCGTGTCGGCGAGCTCGCCGCCAGGCTGCACATCGAACCTTTCCTGCAGCGGCTGCCGGCCGAGCTGTCGGGCGGCCAGCAGCAGCGCGTCGCGCTGGCCCGCGCGCTGGCCAAGCAGGCGCCGCTGATGCTGCTCGACGAGCCGCTCGTCAACCTCGACTACAAGCTGCGCGAGGAGCTGCGCGACGAGCTGTCGCAACTGTTCGACGCCGGCGAATCGACCGTCGTCTATGCGACGACCGAACCGACCGAAGCGCTGCTGCTCGGCGGCCACACCGCCGTGCTCGACCGTGGTGCACTGCTGCAGTACGGGCCGACCGCGGAGGTCTTCCACCGGCCGCAATCGATCCGGGTCGCGCGCGCTTTCAGCGATCCGCCGATGAACCTGATCGCCGGCACGGCGCAGGAGGGGCGGATCACGCTGGCCGGATCCGCCGGATCGCACAGCTTCGAGGCACGCCTGCCGCACGGCCACGCCGGCCCGATCACGCTCGGCGTGCGTGCCAATGCGTTGCGCCTGCAGCGCACCGCGTCCGAGGTGCCGATCGACGGCCGCGTCGAGCTGGCCGAGATCTCGGGCTCGGACACCTTCGTCCACCTCGATACCGGCTACGGCGAGCTGGTCGCCCAACTGTCGGGCGTGCACAGCCTGGCGCTCGGCGATGAACTCCGACTCGCGCTCGATCCGCTGCAGGTCCATCTGTTCGACCACGACGGTCGCCTGTTGCTGGCGCCACAGCCCCACGGCGGAGCCCACTGACATGGCGCGCATCAGCCTCGACCTCGCGCATGCCTACCGGCCCGATCCGCAGCGCGAAGAGGACTATGCGCTGCTGCCGCTGAAGATGGACTTCGAGGACGGCGGCGCCTATGCGCTGCTCGGCCCGTCGGGCTGCGGCAAGACCACCCTCCTGAACATCGTCTCCGGGCTGGTGACGCCGTCGCAGGGAACGGTGCGCTACGACGGCGTCGACGTCACCGCCCGGTCTCCGCAGCAACGCAACATCGCGCAGGTGTTCCAGTTTCCGGTCATCTACGACACCATGACCGTGGCCGAGAACCTCGCCTTTCCACTGCGCAACCGCGGCGTCGACCGGGCTGCAGTCCGCAGCCGTGTCGGTCGCATCGCCGAGATGCTCGAGCTGAGCGCGCAGCTCGACACGCGCGCCGCCGGGCTGACCGCCGATGCCAAGCAGAAGATCTCGCTCGGCCGCGGGCTGGTGCGCCAGGATGTCAGCGCGGTGCTGTTCGACGAACCGCTGACGGTGATCGATCCGCACCTCAAGTGGCAGCTGCGCCGCAAGCTCAAGCAGATCCACCACGAGCTCAAGCTGACCCTGATCTATGTCACGCACGACCAGATCGAGGCGCTCACCTTCGCCGACCAGGTCGTCGTCATGATGCGCGGCCGGGCGGTGCAGGTCGGCAGTGCATCCGAACTGTTCGAGCGGCCGCGCCACACCTTCGTCGGCCACTTCATCGGTTCGCCCGGCATGAACTTCCTGCCAGCGCGCTGGCTCGATGGCGCCATCGAGCTCGACGGCCGCCGACTCGGCGCCGAACATGCACCGGCGTCGCTCGCGAACGGCGGCGATTTCATGCTCGGCGTCAGGCCGGAGTATGTCGAGCTGGCCGAAGCCGGCAGCGCCGGCGCGGTGCCGGTCGTCGTCACCCGGCTGCAGGACATCGGGACCTACCAGCTGCTGACCGCGCGCCTGGGCGAGCAGCTGGTGCGCACGCGCCTCGACCCGCGCACCCGCGCGCCGCAGCCCGGCGAATCGGCCTGGCTGCAACTGATCGGGCCGCACACCTGCTTCTACCGCAACGAGGAGCTGCTGGCATGAAGCCGGTCAACCAGAAAGCCTGGCTGCTGATCCTGCCGGTCGTGCTGTGCGTCGCCTTCTCGGCCATCCTGCCACTGATGACCGTCGTCAACTATTCGGTGCAGGACATCATCTCGCCCGAGCGCCGCGTCTTCGTCGGCACCGAGTGGTTTGCCTCGGTGCTGCGCGACGACGATCTGCATGCCGCACTGCTGCGCCAGCTCGGCTTCTCGCTGGCGGTGCTGGCGGTCGAGATCCCGCTCGGCATCGCGCTGGCGCTGGCGATGCCGGCCACCGGCTGGAAGGCCTCGGCCGTGCTGGTGCTGGTGGCAATCTCATTGCTGATCCCGTGGAATGTGGTCGGCACCATCTGGCAGATCTACGGCCGCGCCGACATCGGGTTGCTGGGGGCGGCGTTGCAGCACCTCGGCTTCGACTACAGCTATACCGGCAACGCACGCCACGCCTGGCTGACGGTGCTGACGATGGACATCTGGCACTGGACGCCGCTGGTCGCACTGCTGTGCTACGCCGGCCTGCGCAGCATCCCCGATGCCTACTACCAGGCCGCGCGCATCGACGGCGCCAGCAAGTTCGCCGTCTTCCGCTACATCCAGCTGCCCAAGCTGCGTGGCGTGCTGATGATCGCGGTGCTGCTGCGCTTCATGGACAGCTTCATGATCTACACCGAGCCGTTCGTGCTGACCGGCGGCGGACCGGGCAATGCCACCACCTTCCTGAGCCAGTACCTGACGCAGAAGGCGGTCGGGCAATTCGACCTCGGCCCGGCGGCGGCGTTCTCGCTGATCTACTTCCTGATCATCCTGCTGCTGTGCTTCATCCTCTACAACTGGATGCAGCGGGTCGGCACCGGCGAAGCCAGGGAGACGCACCATGAATGAGCCGCGGTTTCGCAAGCGCACGATCTTCCTGATCGCCTACCTGGTGTTCGCGATCCTGCCGATCTACTGGATGGTGAACATGTCGTTCAAGACCAACCAGGAGATCCTCTCCACCTTCAGCCTGCTGCCGCAGCAGTTCACGCTCGCCAACTACCGCACCATCTTCACCGACCCGTCGTGGTACTCGGGCTACATCAACAGCCTGATCTATGTCGGCATCAACACCGTCATCTCGGTCAGCGTGGCGCTGCCGGCGGCGTATGCCTTCTCGCGCTACCGCTTCCTCGGCGACAAGCATGTCTTCTTCTGGCTGCTGACCAACCGGATGACGCCGCCGGCGGTCTTCCTGCTGCCGTTCTTCCAGCTCTACACCACCCTCGGGCTGATGGACACGCACATCGCGGTCGCGCTGGCGCACCTGGTATTCAACGTGCCGCTCGCGGTGTGGATCCTGGAGGGCTTCATGAGCGGCATCCCGCGCGAGATCGATGAAACCGCCTACATCGACGGCTACAGCTTTCCGCGCTTCTTCCTGACCATCTTCCTGCCGCTGATCAAGGCCGGTGTCGGCGTGGCGGCCTTCTTCTGCTTCATGTTCAGCTGGGTCGAATTGCTGATGGCGCGCACCCTGACCAGCGTCAACGCCAAGCCGATCGTCGCCACCATGACGCGCACCGTCAGTGCATCCGGCATGGACTGGGCCACGCTGGCCGCGGCCGGGGTGCTGACGATCGTGCCGGGCGCGATCGTGATCTGGTTCGTGCGCCACTACATCGCCAAGGGCTTTGCCATGGGACGGGTGTGATGTTCAACTGGATGGCCTGGACGACGCCGGTGGCGGTGTTCTTCATCTGCATCGTGCTGATGCTGATCGGCATGACGATCTGGGAGGTCCGCTCACCGACCCGGCTGCGGCGCGGCTGGCTGCCGATCGAGACGACGCGCGGCGACCGCCTCTTCATCGGACTGATGGCGGCGGCCTGGCTCAACCTGGGGTTTGTCGGCCTGGGCCGGCAGATCCGCGACGCGCTCGGTCTGGCGAACGAGCCGTCGGTCTGGATCAGCTTCATCGCATCGATGGTGCTGCTGGCGTTGGTCATGCGCAAGGGCTGACGTCGAGGTTCAGGGTGCGCAGCCTCGGAGCTCCCGGAGGCTGCGGTTTCAACCCACCCCTCCGGGAAGCAGACAACGATCACAGGAGACCGACATGAGACTTCGCACCACCGCGATTGCGGCCGCCGCCGCACTGGCCCTGATGGCCTGCGGCAAGAAGGAGGAGGTCGCGCAGGCGCCGGTGACACCGGCGGCCAGCACCGCCTCGGCGGTCGCCGCCGCACCGGCCGCCGCCGACCCGGCCGCCAGATGGATCGCCGACGAGTTCCAGCCGAGCACGCTGTCCCGCGAGCAGCAGGCGGCCGAGATGAAATGGTTCGCCGAGGCCGGTGCCAGGCTGCGCGCCGCCGGCGTCAACGAGATCTCGGTCGTGTCGGAGACGATCACCACCCATGAATACGAGGCCAAGACGCTCGCCCGCGCGTTCACCGAGATCACCGGCATCACCGTCAAGCACGACCTGATCCAGGAAGGCGACGTGGTCGAGAAGCTGCAGACCTCGATGCAGTCGGGCCAGAGCATCTACGACGGGTGGATCAGCGACTCGGACCTGATCGGTACCCACTACCGCTACGGCAAGATCCTGAACCTGACCGACTACATGGAGGGGGCCGGCAAGGAGTGGACCAATCCAGGGCTGGACCTGAAGGATTTCATCGGCACCAGCTTCACCACCGCACCCGACGGCAAGCTGTACCAGTTGCCCGACCAGCAGTTTGCCAACCTGTACTGGTTCCGCGCCGACCTGTTCGCGCGTGACGACCTGAAGCAGAAGTTCAAGCAGAAATACGGCTACGAGCTCGGCGTGCCGCTGAACTGGAGCGCGTACGAGGACATCGCGGCCTTCTTCACCAACGATGTGAAGGAGGTCGACGGCAAGCCGATCTACGGCCACATGGATTACGGCAAGAAGGACCCGTCGCTCGGCTGGCGCTTCACCGATGCCTGGCTCAGCATGGCCGGCACCGCCGACGTCGGCATTCCGAACGGGATGCCGGTCGACGAATGGGGCATCCGGGTCGCGGACGACAAGTGCACCCCGGTCGGCGCCTCGGTGGCGCGCGGTGGCGCGACCAACTCGCCGGCGGCGGTCTACGCGCTCACCAAGTATGTCGACTGGATGAAGAACTATGCACCGAAGGAGGCCACCGGCATGACCTTCGGCGAGGCCGGACCGGTGCCGGCGCAGGGGCAGATCGCGCAGCAGATCTTCTGGTACACCGCCTTCACCGCCGACATGGTCAAGCCCGGTCTGCCGGTGGTCAATGCCGATGGCACGCCGAAGTGGCGCATGGCCCCGGGCCCGAACGGACCTTACTGGAAGCAGGGCATGCAGAACGGCTACCAGGACGTCGGTTCATGGACCTTCTTCAAGGGCCATGATGCCAACAAGCTGGCGGCGGCCTGGCTGTACGCGCAGTTCATCACCAGCAAGACGGTGTCGCTGAAGAAGACGATCGTCGGCCTGACCCCGATCCGCGAGAGCGACATCCAGAGCCAGGCGATGACCGACATGGCGCCCAAGCTCGGCGGTCTGGTCGAGTTCTACCGCAGCCCGGCCCGCGTCGCCTGGACCCCGACCGGCACCAATGTGCCCGACTACCCGAAGCTCGCCCAGCTGTGGTGGAAGAACGTGGCCCAGGCGGTGACCGGCGAGAAGACGCCGCAGAAGGCGATGGACACGCTGGCCGAGGAGATGGACGACGTGATGGCCCGACTGGAGCGTGCCGGCATGACCAACTGCCCGCCCAAGCTCAATCCCAAGGGCGACCCGAACAAGTACCTCAGCACCAGCGGCGCACCCTGGAAGAAGCTCGCCAACGAGAAGCCCAAGGGCGAGACGATCGCCTATGACACGCTGCTCAATGCCTGGAAGGAGGGCAAGGTGAGGTGACAGGCGGGTAGCGTGCCAACCGACAGGAGGGCCGGCAGGCGCTCCTGCCCGGTCGGGGGACGCTGCCGCTGCAGGACGTCTAGCGGTTCTTGGCGAACGAACTGACGCACTGCCCCTGGTTCTTGTAGATCCCGACCCAGCCTCCATTCCTGCAGCCTTCCTCGCTGGTCGGGCCGAGCTCGAAGTTGTAGCTGGTCGTGCTGCCGCCGATGCCGATCGTCAGCGCATCGACATTGCCGTCGAAGCTCGCCCAGCCGCTGCCGGCCTTGAGGATGGTGTTGGGCTCACCGGGCACGTCACGGATGCCGATGTTGGGATAGAAGCGACGTCAACTGGGAAATCGTGCAGGGCGAACCCTGCCCGCACGCCGGACTGGGAAACCGCGTCGGGTTGCCGGCACCGCTCAGCCACCATTTCCCGAGCAGTGCGTTCCAGGTCTGCCACACACCGGGCTGCACCGGTCCGAGACTCGGCTCGTGGTAGGGCTCGAACACCAGCCGCCCCCTGAACGCATAGTCGGCGTCGGTGACATCGTTGTCGACCGGAAACTGCAGGGCGATCGCGAGCACATCGCTTGCGAGCGCCGGATCCGTCTTGTAGGTGGCATAGCTGAGCGTGGTGATATCGGCCAGCCGCTTGCCGGCAAGCGGCTCGAGCAGCGCACCGAGCAACGGGCGGTGACTGGTTGACGAGACCGTCAGGCGGGCGCTGCCCGTGCCGGCCGGCGGGGTGGCCGGCCCGTTGACCATCTCGCATGCGCTGCCGGGCAGGCAGGGGCCGCCTGCGCCGTCATCGAAGAAGGTCCATCCCTTCATGTTGGCGGGTGCGACAACGGTCGTCGTCTGCGCCAGACAGGTGAGTGATGCCAGCGCGAGTGCGCTGAAGACGAGTGCCTTCATGTCTGCTCCAGTGGTTGTCGGGAAATCCTTGTACGCTTCCGCCTCCCCCCGGTCCACCCCCGAAACGGCCGCAGTGAAAACCCTCGACATGCGCCGCATCGATGCCCCGCGTGACTTCTGCCGGTGCCAGCGCGGTCGGCGGACCGGCCTGACACCCCGGCCTGGCAACCCGGCCTAGCCGATGAGCAACCCGGCCCTGCTGAGCGGCACGCTGTTTGCGTTGGCCGCCGGATTGATGTGGGGACTGGTCTTCGTCGGACCGCTGCTGCTGCCCGACTATCCGGCGACGCTGCACACCTTTGGCCGCTACCTCGCCTTCGGACTGATCGCACTGCCGCTCGGCTGGTTCGACCGGCGGCGCCTGCGCGAGCTGACACGCGCCGACTGGATGGAAGCGCTCAAGCTGGCGTTGATCGGCAACGTCGTCTATTACCTGTGCCTGTCGAGTGCGCTGCAGCGCGCCGGCGGTCCGCTGCCGACGATGATCATCGGCACGCTGCCGGTGGTGATCGCGATCACCGCCAAGCTGCGGGGCGATCGCATCGGCGTCCGCGTCGAACAGCGCCCGCCATGGCGCCGGCTGCTGCCGTCGCTGCTGCTGATCGGCGCCGGCATCGCGCTTGTCAATCACGCCGAGCTTCAGCAGGTGCGGACCGACCCCTCGATCGACCTGACGCGGTATGCGACCGGCGCGCTGCTCGCCGTCGGCGCCGTCGCCTGCTGGACCTGGTATCCGATCCGCAACGGCGAATGGCTGCGCGCCCATCCGGATCGCAGCCCGCGCGGCTGGGCGACGGCTCAGGGTCTGGCGACGCTGCCGCTGGCGATCGCCGGCTTCCTGGTGGTGTGGCTGTGGGACGCGTTCACCGGCAGCCGGTTCGAGATGCCGCTCGGCGCGCGACCGGCACAATTTCTGGCCCTGATGTTCACGATCGGCCTGCTTTCCTCATGGCTCGGCACCCTGTGCTGGAACGAAGCCAGCCAGCGGCTGCCGCCGACGCTGGCCGGGCAGTTGATCGTCTTCGAGACCCTGGCTGCACTCGCCTATGCCTTCACGCTGCGCGGCGACTGGCCGGATGCGGCGACCGCTGGCGGCATCGTGCTGCTGGTCGGTGGCGTGGCGCATGCACTGCGGCCGCCGACCCGGCGCTGACGGATGGGGCATCGGGCCTCTCGATCAACCGATCCATGTGCTTGGATCCTTGGGCTGATATCCGGATGGACGGCGAGCGCATGCCACGGCATGGCAGCATGCCGATCGAGCCTCTCAACGAACACATCCCAAGTGCTTGATTCAGCTCGAGTTTTTTTGCTGCCAAACCAACAACGAGCGTGCCACGCGGCGCCGTGCGGGTCGATCGTGACGCGAATGGAAGGCGCCGAGGGGCGGAGCATCGCCGGCCGCGCGAAGCGCCTCGTGAAGGCTGCATCGCGCCTGAAGGCGCTCCTACAAACGAAGCGCCCGCCGCCAGTTCGATCAAAACGATGTGCGGCGGCCGCCGCTTGGATCGCTGAAGGCCCTCCTGCGAAATCTGACAACGATCCGGCTCGACAACCTCCTGCAAAGGGCTCACCGGGGCACCGGCTCAGCCGAAGCGGACCGCGTGCACCGGCGGCAGGTTCCCCGACACCATCTGCCAGGAATCGCCGCCATCCAGACTGCCCCACAGGTTGCCGGTCGTCGAGCCGATCAGCAGCCGCTGGCCGTCATCGGCCACCGCCAGCCCGTGGCGATAGACCAGGTCATAGCAGTCGCGCTGGGGCAGACCGTGGCGCAAGGTGGTGAAGCTGGCAGCGCCGTCGTCGGTGCGGTTCACGACCAGGGCTGCGTCGACCGGAATGCGGCGCTCGTCGGCTTGCGCCGGGACGAACCAGGCGCGGTCCGGGTGGCGCGGATCGACGCCGACGGTGAAGCCGAAGGCCGATAGCGGCGCGGAGGTGATCTCCTGCCAGGAGCGGGCGTTGTCGGACGACCGCCAGATGCCGTTGTGATGCTGGCACCACAGCACATCGGGCTGCGCCGCGCAGCGCACGACCCGGTGCGGGTCCTGGATGTTGCCATCCTCGGCCTGATCGGGCGGCATGTAGGCGGCTCGCATGCCGCGGGTCTGCAGGGTCCAGCTGGCGCCGGCATCGCGCGTCACCCACACGCCGCCGCAGCTCACGCCGACCAGCACTTCTGCGGCACGCTCGGGATGCGGGCAGATCGAGTGGATGCCCGGCACCTCGTATCCGCCGCCGAACCAGGCCGGACGGCCGGGCTGGTTCCACAGGCTGTCGACCAATTGCCACGACGCGCCGAAATCGGTCGAGCGGAACAGCCCGCCGGGCAGCGTGCCGGCCCAGACCGTGCCGTGCGCCGCTTCGAGCGACCAGATCTGCACCAGCTTCCACGCCGGGCCCTCGACAGGCTCCGGCTGCGGCGGGTAGGCCGGGGTCGCGACCTCGCTCCAGGTTGCGCCGGCGTCGGCGGACGCGTGCACCTTGACGCCGAAGTGACCGAGATTCAGCGCGGCCAGCATGCGCCCGTCGGGCTGCGGCGGCAGCACCATGCTGACCGGCTCGCCTGCGAAGCCGTGGCGCTCGATCCGCCACTGTGCGCCGCTCAGCCGCAGCTCGAACAGGCCCTTGCGGGTGGCGATCCAGGCGCGGTCATTGGCGGCAACGGGGGGGCTTGGGGCGTGCATCGGATCATCCTCCGGACAGGGCCTGCATCACGAAGACCCGGCTGTCGCCGTCGAGCGGGTCCGCCAGCGCGGTCCGATCGCTGCTGCGGCGGCCATCGACGAAGGCCACGACGTTGGCGCGCAGGTGCCCCTGATCGTCGAGCAGGTAGCCGCGCAGCCGGGGATTGACGCGGAAGACATCCTCGAGTGCAGCGCGCAGCGTCGTCGCCGGCGTATCCACCTCGGGCACCTCGAGAAAGCGGCGCAGCTGCGGGGTGAAGGCAACCTGGGCCACGCTCGATCCCTGCGCCCGCCGGCGGCAGCGCCTCAGTCGGCGCCGAGGCGATCGGCCAGCTCGAGCAGGCTGGTGGCAGAAAGATCGACCGGCACCGTCGATCGGGTCTCGCCCCGACCCGGGCCATGCTCGTCGGGCCGGGCAATGAAGGCGGTGCGCAGGCCGCACGCGGCGGCAGCGGCAAGATCGTCCGAATGCGCGGCGACCATCATCACCCGCTGCGGTGGCAGATCGAAGGCTTCGGCGGCGGCGAGGTAGACCTCGGGCTTGGGTTTGTAGTCACGCGCGATCTCGGCGCCGAGGATGGCATCCCAGACCAGCTGATTCCGCCGTGCCAGATCCACCATCAGCGAGATGTTGCCGTTCGAGCACGGCGCGATCCGGAAATGCTTCTTCAGGCGGGTCAGGCCGGGTGCGGTATCCGGCCAGGCGTCCAGGCGGTGCCATGCGAGGTTGAGGTCGAGGCGGGCCGCCTCGTCGACCTCATCGAGGCCGAAATCGTGCAGCACGACATCCAGGTTGCGCCGGTGCAGCCGATCGAGCTTGGAGAAGGGCAGCTTGCCGCTGCGCACGTCGGCCATGGCGGGCTGGTATTGCGCACGCCAGGCATCCGCGAAGGCCGGCCAGTCGATGTCCGGCCGGCGCGAAGCCAGGGCGGATCGGGCCTCACGGGCGATCGAGGTGCGCCAGTCGACCAGGGTTCCGAAGACATCGAAGATGAGGGCATCGACAGCAGGCAGCATCGGATCGACCGGTTGACGCGGGGGGTCAACTTTAGCGCGTCGACGAGCCGCGTGGCGACCGGGTCACCTGAACCAGGCCCGAGCCTCGTCCGGCACAGTGGCCGGCTTCAGTTCGCCAGCGAATGGACCTCGGTCTGCGCCATGCGCAAGGCCCGCACCAGATCCGATCCGCTGCCACCCTGACCGGGAAAGTCGGCCACGCTCGTGTGCAGCCGGGTCGGCGTCGGCAGCCCGGACTTGATCGGAAATGGCGCATCGAGCGTCTCGACCAGCCGGCGCTGGACGCGCCGCGCGATCTCCGGATCGGCGCCGAGCAGGATCACGCCAACCTCGCCGCGGTCGAGCAGAACGACCTCGTCGCTGCCGCGCACCGCACGGCGGATGCGCTGCGCGAGGCTGTGCTGCAGGACCCGGGCCGCGGCGAGGGCAGCCGGCCCGGCTGCGCTGCTGCGCGGCAGATCGACCGCCTGCAGCCACAGCACGGCCAGCCCGACCCGGTCCTGACGCCGGCAGATGCCGACGCAGCGGTCGACCAGGCGGGTAAATTCGTCGACGCTGCAACGCGGCAGGTCGGCCACGGGATTCGGTACGAAGTCGAGCAACGACTGATGCCCAACGGAAGACGTGGACGGCGCCTGGGATGTGGCGTTCATGAACTGCGTCGCGGTTTGCGGAAAGGGAAAGGGAGGGGTTCAGCGTTGAACCGCGGACGCCGGACTGGAGCCGCCCGGCTCGTAGGGCTTGGGGGTCGAATGGTCGTTGTTCTGGCCGCCGAGCGGCATCGCCGCCGATTCGGCCGGTCGGCTCATCGGCTCGGTATTGAAGCTGGCGCTCGGTGCCGATGCGACCGTTGCCGGCGCGTTCAGGGCCGCGCTCGCCGACGGCAGCGACGGATCGGCGACCGGCGGCGGGGGCACCGGCGCGTCGACCGTCGTCTGCGAACTCAGCGCCTTCGGCTGCATCGGATCGGTCGGCTTTCGATCGCAACCGGCAGTGGCGAAGGCGGCAGCCAGCAGCGTGGTGACGAGAACGGGCTTGAACGGCATGTCTATCTCTCCTGAGGCGTCTTCCAAGGCACCATCCGCCGGGACGCGCCGAAGCGGTACGGCGCCCCTGAAGTATCGGCAGCGCCCCTGCCTGGTGCAGTCGGACGGTGCCGCAGCGGCCGATGGATGGCGTCCTACGCTGGTCGCATGGCCGCGTCAGCGGAAGAACAGCAGCCGGCTCAGCAGCGTGTGCTCGGCCTCGGCCGCCATCAGTCCGACCAGCACCAGCAGCGCGGTCGGCGGCAGCAGGATGGCGGTGACGAGCGCCAGCCGCTCCCAGGCCATGTGCATGAAGACGGCGATGATCAGGCCGGCCTTCACCAGCATCAGGACGATGATCAGGCTCCAGCGCAGCAGCCCCTGGAACTGGTAGAAGTCGACCAGGTACGACAAGGTGCTGAGCACGAACAGCAGCATCCAGACCTTGAGGTACAGGCCGATCGGATGCTGCTGCGGATGGCCGGGTGCCTGATCGCTCATGGCCTGCTCCTCACCAGAGGTAGAAGAACGCGAAGATGAAGACCCAGACCAGGTCGACGAAGTGCCAGTACAGACCGGTGATCTCGACGATCTGGTAGTTGGCCTTGTGGTCGTAGCGGCCGCGCTGCAGGCGCACGGCGACGACGATCAGGTAGACCACGCCGCGCGCTCACGTGCAGTCCGTGGAAGCCGGTGATCATGAAGAAGGTCGAGCCGAACTGCGCCGCGCCCATCGGGTTGCCCCACGGGCGCACGCCCTTCGTGGATCAGCTTGGTCCACTCGAAGGCCTGCATGCCGACGAACATGACGCCGAACGCGGCGGTCACGAACATCATCAGCGCGGCCTTGCTGCGCTCGCGCTGGTAGGCATAGTTGACCGCCATCGCCATCGTGCCGCTGCTGGTGATCAGCACGAAGGTCATGATCGCGATCAGGATCAGCGGCATGTCGGTGCCGGCGATGTTCAGCGAGAACACCTGGCTGGCGTTCGGCCACGCCACCGTGGTCGACGCGCGCACCGTCATGTAGCCGGTCAGGAAGCTGCCGAAGATGAAGGTGTCGCTGAGCAGGAAGACCCACATCATCGCCTTGCCCCAGGCGACGTGGAAGGTCTCGCGATCGGACGACCAGTCGGCGACCAGGCCGCGCAAGCCCGGCACCGCCGACGACGGCATCGGATGGCGCGTGCGCGACCGGATCGAGCGGTCGGTGCTCATGCGTGCGACCCCGGTGCCGCAGATGCAGTGCCGCCACGCTCGGGCGTGATGAAGCTGAAGGCGGCGAACAGCACCAGCCAGACGACCAGCAGGAAGTGCCAGTAGCGCGCGCACAGCGCGACCCGCCAGCCGGCATCGACCGGGTCGAAGGGCCGCTGCCGGCTCGCGTGCAGCGCGACGCCCCAGCCACCGAGCCCGCCGAAGACATGCAGTGCGTGCATCGCGGTCAGCAGGTAGAAGAAGCTGCCGGCCGGATTGCCCTGCAGCGAGACCTGGCGCCCGAGCATCTCCTGCCAGGCCCACCACTGCACGACGATGAAGGCGAGCGCGCAGGCGCCGCCGGCCAGCAGCGGCCAGCGCAGCGCTGGCCGGGTCGTGCGGCCAGCCGGCTGGCGCGCTGCAGCAGCAGGCTGCCGACGACCAGCCAGGCGCTGCTCAGCCACAGCTGCCACGGCATGCGGATCGCCGTCGCGTCGCGCTCGCTCATGCGCATCACGTAGGCGGCGATGAAGAGCGAGAACAGCGCGCTCGCGACGCCGATGAAGAGCCACAGCCCGATGCCCTGGCTCGCGCCAGGCTGCTGCCAGGCGCGGCGCAGCCGCGCCCGGTCCGGGGTCGGCAGGCCGGCGCGGCAGCGACCGGATCGGCAGGGCATGGAGTCGGCTCATCGAGGCGCTCCCGGCTTCGCTGCACCGTGCGCCGACTCGTCCGGGCTCGACGCCGCCGGCCTCGGGCGGCGCATTCTGCGGCACCATGTCCGAGGCCGCGCCGGGCACGCTGTAGGCATAGGCCCAGCGGTGCACCGTCGGCAGCTCGGCGCCCCAGTTGCCGTGTGCCGGCGGCGTCTGCGGCGTCATCCATTCGAGCGACGCGGCGCGCCAGGGATTGGGTTCGGCCTGGCGGCCGCGGAAGCGGCTCCAGACCAGGTTCCAGATGAAGATCAGCTGCGCCGCGCCGACGACCAGCGCCACGATGGTGATGAACTCGTTGAGCGCATGCGCCGACGGCGGAATGAACTGCATAGCCGTCGAAGTTGAAGTAGCGCCGCGGCATGCCGAGCACGCCCAGGTAGTGCATCGGAAAGTAGATCAGGTAGGTGCCGATGAAGGTGATCCAGAAGTGCGCATGGCCGAGCCGGTCGTCGAGCATGCGTCCGGTGATCTTCGGGTACCAGTGGTAGATCGCGCCGAAGACGACCAGCAGCGGCGCCACCCCCATCACCATGTGGAAGTGGGCAACGACGAAGTAGGTGCCCGACAGCGGGATGTCGACGCTGACGTTGCCCAGGAACAGCCCGGTCAGCCCGCCGCTCAGGAAGGTCAGGATGAAGGCGATCGTGAACAGCATCGGCACGCGTCAGGTGGATGTCGCCGCGCCACAGCGTGAGCACCCAGTTGTAGACCTTGATCGCGGTCGGCACCGCGATGATCAGCGTGCTGGTGGCGAAGAAGAAGCCGAACCACGGATTCATGCCGCTGACGAACATGTGGTGCGCCCAGACGACGAAGCTCAGCGCCACCGATGACGACGATCGCCCACACCATCATCCGGTAGCCGAAGATCGCCTTGCGCGCGTGCACGCTGATCAGGTCGGAGACGATGCCGAACGCCGGCAGCGCGACGATGTAGACCTCGGGATGGCCGAAGAACCAGAACAGGTGCTGGAACAGCAGCGGGCTGCCGCCCTTGTAGTCGGTGACCTGGCCCATCGACACCAGCGCCGGCATGAAGAAGCTGGTGCCGAGCGTCTTGTCGAGCAGCATCATCACGCCGCTGACGAACAGTGCCGGAAAGGCCAGCAGCGCGAGGATCGTCGCGACGAAGATGCCCCACACCGACAGCGGCATGCGCATCAGCGTCATGCCCTCGCAGCGCGCCTGCAGCACGGTCGTGACGTAGTTGAGGCCACCCATCGTGGTGGCGACGATGAAGATCAGCAGCGACACCAGCATCAGCACGATGCCGCCGTCGAAGCCCGGGCGTGCCGGGCAGGATCGACTGCGGCGGGTACAGCGTCCAGCCGGCGCCGGTGGGCCCGCCGGGAACGAAGAAGCTCGCCAGCAGCACCAGCACCGACAGCAGGTAGACCCAGAAGCTCAGCATGTTCAGGTACGGGAACACCATGTCGCGCGCGCCGATCATGAGCGGGATCAGGTAGTTGCCGAAGCCGCCGAGGAACAGCGCGGTGAGCAGGTAGATCACCATGATCATCCCGTGCATGGTGACGAACTGGTAGTAGCGCTCGGCGGTGATGAACTCGAACACGCCGGGAAAGCCGATCTGCAGCCGCATCAGGTTCGACAGCACGACGCCGATCAGGCCGACGACGATCGCGGTGCAGGCGTACTGCACCGCGATCACCTTGTGGTCCTGGCTCCAGACATAGCGGGTGATGAACGTGGTCGGCGCGGGGTGCGCGTCGCCGTGGTCATCGGCATGCACATAGGACATCGGAAATCTCCGGTTGTCGCTGGCGCTGGTTCGGTCGGCTGCGGTACGGCTTCCTCGGCTGGTCCGGATGCGGCGGTCGGCGCCGTCTCACTGCGCCTTGATGTAGGCCGCGAGGGCATCCACCTCGTCGGCGTTCAGGTCGGGCTTGGGCATGATCGGCGGAAGCCCTTGATCACGCGCGCAGCCGGGTCGGTGATCTCGCGCGTCAGTGCGGCATCGTCGATCAGCAGCGGTCGACCCGTCGGCAAGCGTCTCGGTGCGGCCGAACAGTCCCTTCCAGGTCGGGCCGACGCCGGGTGCACCGTCGATGCTGTGGCAGGCGACGCAGCCCTTGACCTGCGCCAGCGTGCGGCCGATCTCGACCAGGTCGCCGCCACCGGCTGGCGCCGGCAGCCGGCCGGCACCGGCCTGCGTGGCGGCGAAGGTCGGCTGCGCGCGCAGCCAGGCCTCGAAGGCCGCGGCCGGCTCGACCACGACCACCCCGCGCATGTTGGCGTGGCCGATGCCGCACAGCTGCGCGCACATCGCCTCGTAGCGGCCGGCGCTGCGTCGGCGTGAACCAGAAGCTGCTCACCTGACCCGGCACGATGTTCATGCGAGCGCGCATCGGCGGCACGAAGAAGTCGTGCAGCACGTCGTGCGATCGCGCGATCACCTTCACCGGCCGGTCCAGCGGCAGGTGCACCTCGTTGCCGATGACGACCACGTTGTCCTGCGCAGCCGGGTCCGTCGGATCGAGACCGAGCGGATTGGCGCCGCTGACGAAGCGCGCATCGCTGGCGCCGAGCTTGCCGGACTCGCCCGACGAAGCGATAGCGCCACTGCCACTGCGACCCGACCACCTCGAGCAGCAGCGCGTCCGGCGGCGGATCGACGTAGCGCGCATAGACCACCAGGCCGGGCGCGAGCAGCGCGACGATGCCGACCGTGGTGACGCCGATCAGCCAGCGCTCGAGTCGGCGGTTCTCGGGCTGGTAGGCCGCCTTGTGGCCCGGGCGGTGGCGGAAGCGGCATCAGCGTGTAGGCGACGAACAGGCTGATGACGACGAAGAACAACCCGGTGATCACCACCGTGATCGTCAGCGTGTCGTCCATCGACTGCCAGTTGGATGCGAGTTCGGTGGTCCACCAGGGCGTGACCCAATGGAAGATCACCGATCCGACGACGATCGCGATCAGGACGATGGCCATCAGCACGGGACGGGCTCCTCATCCGGTGCCGGCCATCGCCGGGCTCATCAGCGGCGCAGCTTGCGAACCGGGCGGCTCAGCTTCCAGTAGAAGAAGGTTGCGGCCATGCCGAACACCAGGTGACCGACGAAGGTCGACCAGCCGCGCAGGTCGGCGAACCACGGGAACACCGCCGAGACGAGGTGGAAGTTGACCAGGTAGATCACTGCGCCGAAGGCGGCGCCGATCGCCTGCATGACACCCGGGCTCTGCTCCCAGCTGAAGCCGGCGATCAGGATGCCGACCACCAGCCCGGAAAAGATGCCGAGCACATAGTGGGTGAGCAGCGCCATCGTCGCCACACCGACGCTGAAACCGGTGTTCTGCAGCACCTCCGGACCCATCGTGATGGCAGCGACCATGCGCGTCGTGCCCCAGGCGCCGGTGGTTCCGACCGACGCCGCCCAGGCGAGTTCGAGCACCATCAGCACCGCACTTGCCGCAAACCCCGCGACGACCGCGGCCACCCAGTCGGGGGCGCGCCGTGTCCAGTAGTGGGGATGTAGTTGCATTTCCATCGGACCTACCTCCTCGGCATCGACCGGGCGCCAGGGGCACCCGGCCGCAGGATCACGGGAACGCCGGCATGTCGGGCTCGACCCCTTGCAGGTGCGCTTCCGGATGCGATTCGCGCAGCAGGTCCTCGATCTCCTGAACGCGCGAACGCGGCACATCGACCATCAGCAGGATCTGCCCCTGCTCGATCGCGCCCTCGAAGCGCTTCAGACGCTGGCTTGGCGTCGAGATGCCGATCAGGCTCGATGCCCAGGCGCCGAAGCCGCCGCCGACGATCGCCAGCAGCGCCGCAATCCCCCACTGCGGCGAGTCGCCGACGATCGGGAAGAACACCGCCGCGAGGACACCCACCACCGCTCCGGTGGCTCCGCCGATCGTCAGGCCGTACTGGGCGGATCGGATGACATCGGTGGTCTGCAGGATGTTGGCTTCATGCAGCCTCGACATGTCGGTGCCCTCGCGGGCCAGGAAATGAATGTGTCCGACGCTGATCTGGGCGACCAGCAGGTCATTCATCGTCTTACGGGCGCTCTCGAGATTCGGCAGCAGCCAGTAGATGCGCTTGCTCATCCTGCTTCTCCACTTCATCGCCGAAGGTCGGCGCTACCGCGTACCGCATGCAGCAATTTATACACCCGGGCCAGTTGCACCGCAACAAGGCATTGGTGCAAGCGGCGCCCGGATGACCCTGCTCAACGGATCGGCGATCGTCCACCGGCAGGTTGCGGGCGGGATGTCGATCCACCCGGCATCACCCTGGCCCGCGCCACGCCGCGTCGGCGTTCCGACGAAAGGCGCGGTCGGCCGCGCTGCTCAGCGCGGCGGCACCGCAGCGGCTTCCTGCTGATCGGCGATGAACTGGCGCACGATGTCCTCGAAGCACGCCTCCGGCTGCAGTCCGAGCCGGGTCGCCCGCTGCGCGCTGGCACCGCGCGGCCAGTTGGCCACGATGCCGGCGATGCGCTCATCGCGTTCGATGCGCACACGTGCCCGCACCTCCGGACCGGCCACTGCCTCGAGTGCATCGAGCATCTGCTGCACCGTGACGTTGAGCGCCGGCAGGTTGAGTGCGGTGCGCCCGCAGAAGGCCTCGCGGCTGGCTTCGAAGACCGCGATCAGCCCCTCGACGGTGCGGCGCGGTGACGACACCGGGTGCGAGACGTCGGGCGCCACCGGCAGGATCGCCTCCTCGCCGGCGAGCGGCTCTCGGATGATGCCGCTGAAGAACGAGCTGGCAGCACCGTTCGGCCGTCCGGGACGCACCGTCACCGTCATCAGCCGCGCCGCGCGGCCATCGATGTAGCCCTTGCGGGTGTAGTCGGCCACCAGGTGCTCGCAGATCAGCTTGTGCGTGCCGTATGAAGTCTGCGGCGCCGGCAGCGTGTCGTCGCCGACCACTGCCGGCATCGGATGGGCCGGATCGGGACCGAATACCGCCACCGAACTCGAGAACACCAGCCGCGTCGGCGCGGCGCCGGCTTCGGTGCGCGCACGCAAAGCGTCGAGCAGTGCGCGCGTGCTGTCGAGGTTCGATCGCAGGCCGAGTTCGAAGTCGGTCTCGCACTCGCCCGATACCGCCGACGCGAGGTGGAAGACCCCGTCGAACGGCTCACGCTCGAGCGCCGTGCACTGCTCGAGCAGCGGGCCGACCCATGACTGCACACGCGGGTCCGACTGCAGTTCCGCTGGCGGCGGGTACTGGTCGGCGAGCACGAGTGACTCGATGCGCCGACCGCACAGCGACCCGCGATCGAGCAGTGAACGAGCCAGTCTCGCGCCGACGAATCCGGCTCCTCCGGTGATCAGGATCTTCATCGATGTCTCGTGTGGATTGGCGCTGCAGGCCAGCGCATGCGCAGGTGCGCGGGCCAATCTATCAGACGGCAATTCCTTGCATACAAGGGGAAGCCCGAGGATGCCAGCCGCCATCGGCAGGGGTATCGTCGCCGCGGTTCTTCGCATTCAGCAGGGCATCACCCATGGCGAGTGTCAGCATTGACCAGGTGAGGAAGCGTTTCGGATCGACCGAGATCCTGCACGGCGTCGACATCGCGATCGACGACGGATCGTTCACTGTCCTGGTGGGTCCGTCGGGCTGCGGCAAGAGCACGCTGCTGCGCATGATCGCCGGGCTGGAACAGATCAGCGATGGCGAGATCCGCATCGGTGACCGACGCGTCAACGACCTGCCGCCGAAGGAACGCGACATCGCCATGGTGTTCCAGAACTATGCGCTGTATCCGCACATGACGGTGCGCCGCAACATGGCGTTCTCGCTCATGCTTGCCAAGCGGCCGCAGTCCGAGATCGATCAGAAGGTCGAGCGTGCTGCGCAGACACTCGCGCTGACACCGCTGCTCGAACGCTTTCCGCGCCAGCTGTCTGGCGGGCAGCGTCAGCGTGTGGCGATGGGACGGGCAATCGTCCGCGATCCGCAGGTCTTCCTGTTCGACGAACCGCTGTCCAACCTCGACGCCAAGCTGCGGGTGGCGATGCGCAGCGAGATCAAGGAATTGCACCAGCGGCTGAAGACCACCTCGGTCTACGTGACGCACGACCAGATCGAGGCGATGACGATGGGCGACAAGATCGTCGTCATGAGGGACGGCCGGATCGAGCAGACCGGCAGCCCGCTCGAACTCTACGACCGGCCGGCCAACCTGTTTGTCGCCGGCTTCATCGGTTCGCCCGCCATGAACTTCCTGCCGGGCACGCTGCGCCACTCCGGCGGCGCGGCGCGGATCGAATTTGCCGACGGTACGCACCTGCCGGCACCGCAGCATGAGGGCGCCAAGGACGGACAGCCGGTCGTGATCGGGACCCGTCCCGAGCACCTCACGCTCGCCGGCGGCGCCGACGCGCTCGACGCCAGCATCGAGGCCGATGTGGTGGTGGTCGAGCCGACCGGCGCCGAGACGCTGGTGCTGTGCCGCCATGCCGGCACCGACATGGCGGCGGTCTTTCGCGAGCGCCATGAATTCGCACCTGGCAGCACGATCCGGCTCCAGCCGGATCTGCAGCGGGCGCACCTGTTCGACGCCGACAGCGGACGGCGTCTGGCTGCCTGACGCAGGTGCGTCCCGGTGCAGCATCGCCCCGAGTTCACCCCCTGCCCGACACACGACAAGGAGACATGCGATGAATGAGTTCGACCGCCGCAAATTCCTCGAGGGATCGGCCGGGATGGCCACTGCCGCGACGCTCGGGATCGGCGGCGCGCTGTGGGCACCGGGTGCAGCCGCCCAGAACCTGAGCTTCAAGCCCGAGCCAGGCGCCAAGCTGCGGGTGCTGCGCTGGAGCCGGTTCGTGCAGGGCGACATCGACGCCTACATGGCCAACGTCAAGAAGTTCACCGAGAAGACCGGCGTCGAGGTGCGGGTCGACAACGAGGGCTGGGAGGACGTGCGGCCGAAGGCGGCGGTGGCGGCCAATACCGGCGCCGGTCCGGACATCATCCTCGGTACCAACGACGATGCCAACCTGTACCCGGACAAGCTGCTCGACGTGACCGACCTGGCCGAGTACCTGGGCAAGAAGTACGGCCCGTGGTACGGCGGCGCCGAGGCCTACCTGCGACCGGATGGCAAGCGCTGGATCGGCATCCCGCTCGGCGCGTCGGGTTCGATGATGGTGTACCGCGACAGCATGGTGAAGGCCGCCGGCTTCGACAGCTTTCCCAAGGACACCGACAACTTCCTGAAGATGATGAAGGCGCTGCACGCCAAGGGCACGCCCGGCGGCATGGCGCTCGGCAACGCGACCGGTGACGGCCTGTGGTGCAACTGGCTGATCTGGGCCTTCGGCGGCCAGCTCGTCGACAAGAACAACAAGGTGGTGATCGACAGCCCGGAGACCTTGAAGGCGCTCGAATACGGCAAGGAGCTGTATGCGACCTTCATCCCGGGCACCCTGTCGTGGCTCGATCCGAACAACAACAAGGCCTTCCTCGACGGCCAGATCAGCGTCACCAACAACGGCATCTCGATCTACTACGCGGCCAAGAATTCACAGGATGCGAAGATCAAGGAGATGGCCCAGGACATCCAGCACGCGTCGTTTCCGGTCGGGCCGGTGGGCGTGCCGACCGAGTCGCACCTGTTCTTCAATCAGATGGTGATGAGGTACACCAAGTACCCACAGGCGGCCAAGGAATTCCTGCGCTTCATGATGGAGAAGGAGCAGTTCGAAGCCTGGCTGACCGGCGCCGGCGCCTACATCGCAACGCCGCTGGCCGAGTACGGGAAAGCGCCGATCTGGACCTCCGATCCGAAGCACACGCCGTACCGCGATGGGGTGAAGAACCTGCGTCCGGCCGGCTATGCAGGTCGGCTCGGCTATGCCTCGGCGGGCGCCGCCGCCGACTTCATCGTCGTCAACATGGTGGCGGCAGCGGTCAGCGGTTCGATGCCGCCCAAGGAAGCGATGGAGCGGGCCCAGAAGCGGGCCGAGCGCTACTACAAGGTCTGACTCAGGCCGGTTTGACTGATCGGTCGCGGCCGCCGTCGGGGCACACCCGGCGCAGCGGCCGCGCCGGCACTGCCGGTGGCCCCGAGTCCGACGCACAGGAACACCATGCTCCAGAAACTCCAGAACAGTCGCAACGGGCTCGGCCTGCTGTTCATGCTGCCGGCGGCCGCACTGCTGCTCGTCTTCCTGACCTACCCGCTCGGGCTGGGTGTCTGGCTCGGATTCACCGATGCCAAGGTCGGGCGGCCGGGCGGATGGGTCGGTCTCGACAACTACGAGTTCCTGTGGGGCGACCCGGTGACGCGGCTGGCCCTGTTCAACACCCTGTTCTACACCACGGTGGCGAGCGTCATCAAGTTCGCGCTCGGGCTGTGGCTGGCGATCCTGCTCAATCGCAACCTGGCGCTCAAGACCTTCTTCCGCGCCGTCATCCTGCTGCCCTACATCGTGCCGACCGCCCTGTCGGCGATCGCCTTCTGGTGGATCTATGACGCGCAGTTCTCGATCATCAGCTGGGCGCTGGTGAAGATGGGGCTGATCGACGGCTACATCGACTTCCTCGGCGACCCGTGGAATGCCCGCTTCTCGGTCATCGCGGCCAACATCTGGCGCGGCGTGCCCTTTGTCGCGATCACGCTGCTGGCCGGTCTGCAGACGATCTCGCCCTCGTACTACGAAGCCTCGGCGATCGACGGAGCGACGCCCTGGCAGCAGTTCCGCCATGTCACCTTTCCGCTGCTGACGCCGATCATCGCGGTGGTGATGACCTTCTCGGTGCTGTTCACCTTCACCGATTTCCAGCTGATCTATGTGCTCACCCGCGGCGGACCGCTCAATTCGACCCACCTGATGGCCACGCTGTCGTTCCAGCGCGCGATCTCAGGCGGCGCGCTCGGCGAGGGCGCGGCGATCGCGATCTCGATGGTGCCGTTCCTGCTCGCCGCCATCATGTTCAGCTTCTTCGGGCTGCAGCGCCGGGCCTGGCAACAGGGAGGGAGTGACCGATGAGCGCAGCCGTCGATGACAAGCCGCCACTGGAACGCGCGCGCCGCCGTGGCCGCGGTCAGCTCGCCGATGACGAGAACGACCAGGGCGGGATGGCCTACCTCGAGTCGCTGCCGCGGCGCCTGGTGGTGGTCTACCTGCCGCTGCTGGCGTTCCTGCTGGTGCTGCTGTTTCCGTTCTACTGGATGGCCGCGACCGCGGTCAAGCCGAACAGCGAACTGCTGTCGCGCGACGGCAATCCGTTCTGGGTGATCGCGCCGACGCTCGACCATTTCAAGCACCTGCTGTTCGAGACCTCGTACCCCGAATGGCTGTGGAACACGCTGCTGGTGTCGGTGGTCTCGACCTTCTTCTCGCTGTTCGCTTCGGTGCTCGCGGCGTATGCGATCGAGCGCCTGCGCTTCAAGGGAGCCAAGCACACCGGTCTGGCGATCTTCCTGGCCTACCTGGTGCCGCCGTCGATCCTGTTCATCCCGCTGGCAGCGATCGTGTTCCAGCTCGGCTTGTTCGACACCCGATGGGCACTGATCCTCACCTATCCGACCTTCCTGATCCCGTTCTGCACCTGGCTGCTGATGGGCTATTTCCGGACCATCCCGTTCGAGCTCGAGGAGTGTGCGCTGATCGACGGCGCGACGCGCTGGGAGATCCTGGTCAAGATCATCCTGCCGCTGGCGGTACCGGGGTTGATCTCGGCCGGCATCTTCGCCTTCACGCTGTCGTGGAACGAGTTCATCTATGCCCTGACCTTCGTCTCGTCGTCCGAGATCAAGACGATCGCCGTCGGCGTCGTCACCGAACTGGTCGAGGGCGACGTCTACCATTGGGGACCGCTGATGGCCGGCGCACTGCTCGGCTCGCTGCCGGTGGCCTTCATCTATTCGTTCTTCGTCGAATACTACGTATCGGGCATGACCGGCTCGATCAAGGAATAGACACCGACCGGCGCGCCGCGGCGCGTCACTTCCTGCCATTCACATGACCACTCCAACCCGCAAGAAACCCGGCGAACTGCGCAGCCAGCAGTGGTTCGGCCGCCAGGACCGAGACGGCTTCGCCTACCGCAGCTGGGTCAAGGGCAAAGGCGTTCCGCACGATCAGTTCGACGGGCGGCCTGTCATCGGCATCTGCAACACCTTCAGCGAACTGACGCCGTGCAACTCGCACTTCCGCACGCTGGCCGAGCAGGTCAAGGCGGGGGTCTACGAAGCCGGCGGCTTTCCCCTCGAATTCCCCGTCATGTCGCTCGGCGAGACCATGCTGCGCCCGACCGCGATGCTGTACCGCAACCTGGCGAGCATGGATGTCGAAGAGAGCATCCGCGGCAACCCGATCGACGGTGTGGTGCTGCTGATGGGCTGCGACAAGACCACACCGAGCCTGCTGATGGGTGCAGCCAGCGTCGACCTGCCGACGATCGGCGTCTCCGGCGGGCCGATGCTCAACGGCAAGTGGCGCGGCCAGGAGCTCGGCTCCGGCACCGGTGTGTGGAGCATGAGCGAACAGGTGCGTGCCGGAACGCTCAAGCTGGCCGACTTTCTGGAGGCCGAGAGCTGCATGCACCGCAGCCATGGCCACTGCATGACGATGGGAACCGCCAGCACGATGGCGTGCATGGTCGAGGCCCTCGGCGTCGGACTGCCGGGCAACGCGGCCTTCCCGGCGGTCGACGGACGGCGCAACCTGCTGGCGCGGTTTGCCGGCCGCCGCATCGTCGAGATGGTGCACGCCGACCAGGTGTTGTCGAGCATCCTCACCCGCGAGGCGTTCGAGAACGCGATCCGCACGCTGGCGGCAATCGGCGGCAGCACCAATGCAGTGATCCACCTGATCGCCATTGCCGGCCGACTTGGCATGCCATTGACGACCGACGATTTCGACCGCCTTGCCAGCGAGCTGCCGTGCCTGGTCGACCTGCAGCCGTCGGGGCGCTTCCTGATGGAGGATTTCTGCTATGCAGGCGGGCTGCCGGTGGTGATGAAGGAGATCGCCTCGCTGCTGCACCTCGACGCGGTGACCGCCAGCGGCCTGACGGTGCGCGAGAACATCGAGCCGGCCCAGAACTACAACCGCGAGGTCATCCGCAGCCTGGCCGAACCGTTCAAGCCGCACGCCGGCATCAAGGTGCTGCGCGGCAACCTGGCGCCGCGCGGCGCGGTCATCAAGCCGAGCGCGGCCACGCCGGCGCTGATGCAGCACACCGGCCGTGCGGTGGTGTTCGAGGACAGCGACGACTTTCACCGCCGCATCGACGACGACTCGCTCGATGTCGACGAACACTGCATCCTGGTGCTGAAGAACTGCGGTCCGAAAGGCTACCCCGGCATGGCCGAGGTCGGCAACATGCCGCTGCCGCCCAAGGTGCTGAAAAAGGGCATCACCGACATGGTCCGCATCAGCGACGCGCGCATGAGCGGCACCGCCTACGGCACGGTGGTGCTGCACACCGTGCCCGAAGCGGCCGCCGGCGGCCCGCTGGCACTGGTTCGCAACGGCGACCTGATCACCCTCGATGTCGCCGGGCGACGGCTGCACCTGCACGTCGACGACGAGGAACTCGAGCGCCGCCGCGTCGACTGGCGCCCGCCCGTGCCGCGCCTGGACAGCGGCTACTGGAAGCTCCACATCGACCATGTGCTGCAGGCCGACGAAGGTGCCGACCTCGATTTCCTGCGCGGCAAGCGCGGTTCTTTCGTGCCGAAGGACAACCACTGACCTGTTGCGGGCTGTGCGGCCGTGTGGAGAGACATTCTTCAACACGGAGGCACGGAGGGTACGGAGATATACGGCTTTTCAACGCAGAGGACGCAGAGGACACAGAGGATTCAAGAAGCAATTCTTTTGCGCCTGTCCACCTGTGCGTCGAGCCGGACTCAACTCCGTGATCTCCGTTTCCTCCGTGCCTCCGTGTTGAAAATCTTCTGCCTCGATCGGCTCTTCTCTGCGACCTCTGCGTACTCTGCGCCTCTGCGTTGAGAAGATGAATTCCCGGAGAAATACGGCTTTTCAACGCAGAGGCGCAGAGGTCGCAGAGTTCGCAGAGGATTCAAGAAGCAGCATTCTTTTGCGCCTGTCCACCTGTGCGTCGAGCCGGACTCAACTCCGTGATCTCCGTTTCCTCCGGGCCTCCGTGTTGAAAATCTTCTGCCTCGATCCGCTCTTCTCTGCGACCTCTGCGTACTCTGCGCCTCTGCGTTGAGAAGATGAATTCCGGCGCCGTCCCCAGCAGTCTCGCGGAGAAATACGGCTTTTCAACGCAGAGGCGCAGAGGTCGCGGAGTTCGCAGAGGATTCAAGAAGCTTCCTTTTGCGCCTGTCCACCTGGCGTCGAGCCGGACTCAACTCCGTGATCTCCGTTTCCTCCGGGCCTCCGTGTTGAAAATCTTCTGCCTCGATCCGCTCTTCTCTGCGACCTCTGCGAACCTCTGCGCCTCTGCGTTGAAAAGATGAATTCCGACGCAGTCCCTAGCAGTCGCGCACTTCGAAGTCGATGGGCTTGAAGCTGCCGTTGTTCGACTGTTCGGCGGAGCACGCGGTCAGTGCGCAGATCAGGTCCATTTCGGCACGCAGCTCGATGTAGTCACCGGCACGCGAGCGCGGCGGGGCCACGGTCACGGCGCCTTCGGGATCGACCAGCACGTTCATGAAGATGTTGAAGGTGGTGGTGACCTGCTCGGGTCGGATGCCGAAGGGCGCAAAGGCATTCACCAGGTTCTCGAAGCAGCTCGGGTGATGGCCCCGATGGCGGTACAGGATCTCGAACATCTCCTGGCTGCACGGGGTGAGCAGGAAGTCGTGGCGGCCGACGCTGTCGTCGACGATCGTGAACATGTGGCGGCTGTCGTTGGCATACAGCACGTCACCCTTGGTCAGGTAGATCCGGCTCGCGTAATCGATGCTGCGGCCCGACGACAGGGCACACGTCGGGTCGTCGGCAGCGAAGGCGAACAAGTCGGACACCTGCTCGCCGAGGGGGTCGACCACGCGCAGGATCTGACCGCGGCGCATGCGAAACCCGCGGCCCGACTGCGGAGCGATCCGCGTGGCGCAGCTGCAGGCATCGGTGTGAAGGTGAGTGGCTCGTTCTTCGACGGTGTCGCTTTCCGACGGATTCATGAATGCTTTCCTTGGGCGTGAAACGGGCAGCGCCATTCTGGCGCCACGGCCCGCCCCGAGTACTGGATCGCTTCCGATGCCTCGCCGAAGCGCGCGAGTACCGGATTGATCGACCCCTGCAGCGCGACATCGCGTTTGCGGATCACCCGCTGCATGCTTTCGTAGCGCCCGGTCGCCCGCATCGCCTCGAACTGCGAATGGAGATTGAAGACCAGTGTCGGCGCCGGCGCGCGGCGTGCCAGCCGCGAAGCGTGCGGGTGCAGACCGACGACGAACATGCCACGTCCTCCGACGCTGAACGAGAAGGTCTCGGCCGCGGGGTCGCGGCTGACGCTCGGGTCCCAGTCGTGGTGGCGACGATCGACCTCGTGCAGGTGCTGCAGCTGCTGCCACAGCGCCTGTTCGAAAGCGAGCTCATCGGCCGATACCGCCTCGGCAGCGTCGTCGAACAAAGCAACGAACGTGACCGGGTCCATGCCGGGCTCCCCGAATTCGGCCTGAAAGCGATACAGGTCGCTGCACAGCCGGGCCGCATGGGCATCCGACCCGAGTTGCCCATACAGCCCGAAACGCATGCGGTCGCGGTTCATGGCGGAGCGAGCGCCGACACACGGGAATCCGGCATCGGCAACATGACCCAGGAAGCGCTCGCGCGCGCGCGCGAGTGCCGACTCGCCTTCGCCACTGGCCTTGCCGGCGCGTGCCGACTGACCAGGGCGTTCGGGTCGGGGTGAGGAAGGATGGCTGAAGGACTGCATGACGTCTACCTGAAAGCAATGGATCGATGGTGAGTCGTCATGCACTTGATGGGCATCATCCGATGGCGCCGGGAGTCGTCGGCAAGCGGTCAGCGCCGCTGTAGGACAGCTCCCGAGCCCCGGTCAGGCGGGCAGCGAAGCAACCAGTTGTTCCAGCCACTCCGCCGGTTGTCCGGCACCCGCCGCGGCGAAGGCGAGCACCGCGCGCCCCTGGACCTGGACCTGATCGCCCGATGCGGACCTGGCCCCGATCTGACTGTCGAGCGCGGTATCGAACAGGCGCAGCCACTCGCCGCCATCGACCGGCGCAGGCAGCGTCACGTCGATCGGCTCGTGCCACGCGTTGAGGACCAGGAACACGCTGGCGTCGGTGCCCGGGCGCGGGATCGCGCTCGGCCGCGCCTTGCCCTCGATCAGCAGGCAGATGCAGCGGGTACCGGGGTCGTCCCACTGCTCGGGCGTCATGTCCTCGCCGCCCGGCGTCAGCCAGCTGATGTCGCGCACCCCGCCGAGCGCCTCGTTCGGGGTTCCGGTCAGGAAGCGGTTGCGCCGCAGCACCGGCAGTTCGCGGCGCAGCCTGAGCAGGCGGGTGACGAAGCGCTGCAACTGGCGGTCGCGCTCGTCGATGCCCTCCCAGTCGACCCACGAGATCTCGTTGTCCTGGCAGTAGGCGTTGTTGTTGCCCTGCTGGCTGCGCCCGAACTCGTCTCCGGCCAGCAGCATCGGCGTGCCCTGCGACACCAGCAGCGTGGCCAGCAGGTTGCGCTGCTGCCTCGCCCGCAGCTCGAGGATCTGCGCATCGTCGGTCTCGCCCTCGGCCCCGCAGTTCCACGACCGGTTGTCCGAATGCCCGTCGCGGTTGCCCTCGCCATTGGCCTCGTTGTGCTTGTCGTTGTAGCTCACCAGATCGGCCAGGGTGTAGCCGTCGTGCGCGGTCAGGAAGTTCACGCTCGCCCACGGCCGCCGGCCGCGGTGGTTGAACTGATCCCCGCTGCCGGTCAGGCACCCCGCCAGCGCCGACACCAGCCCCTCGTCGCCCTTCCAGTACGCGCGCACCGTGTCGCGGTAGCGGTCGTTCCACTCCGCCCAGCCGGGCGGGAAGTGGCTGAACTGATAACCCCCCGGGCCGCAGTCCCACGGCTCGGCGATCAGCTTCACGCTCGACAGCACCGGATCCTGCCGGCAGCTGTCCAGAAACCCGCCCCCCTCGTCGAAACCGTAGGGCTCGCGCGCCAGGATCGTCGCCAGGTCGAACCGGAAGCCGTCCACCCGCATCTCGGTCACCCAGTAGCGCAGGCTGTCGGTGACCATCTGCAGCACCCGCGGGTGGCTCAGGTTGACCGTGTTGCCGGTGCCGGTGTCGTTGATGTAGTAGCGCGGCTCCTCGGGCATCAGCCGGTAGTAGCTCGCGTTGTCGATGCCCTTGAACGACAGCGTCGGGCCGAGCTCGTTGCCCTCGGGCGTGTGGTTGTAGACCACATCCATGATCACCTCCAGCCCGTGCTCGTGGAAGCGGTCGACCATGCGCTTGAACTCGTCGATCGACGGCTCGTGCTGGTATTGCGGATGCAGGGCAAAGAAGCCGAGCGTGTCGTAGCCCCAGTAGTTCTTCAACCCCTTCTCGAGCAGGAACGGCTGCGAGACGAACATCTGGGCCGGCAGCAGCTCCACGCTGGTCACGCCGAGCTCGCGGATGTGGCGCAGCACCTCGTCGTGCGCCATGCCGGCGAAGGTGCCGCGCAGGTGCTCGGGCACCGCCGGGTGGCGCATCGTGAACCCGCGCAGGTGCGTCTCGTAGAAGACGGTGCGGTCCCACGGCACGCGCGGCCCGGCGCTCTGGCTCCACTCGAAGCGCGAATCCACCACCACGCACTTGGGCACCAGGTGCGCGCTGTCGCGGGTGTCGAAGCTCAGGTCCGCATCCGGGTGCCCCACCGTGTAGCCGAACAGCTCGTCGCCCCACTTGAGCTCGCCCATGTAGGCCTTGGCATACGGGTCGAGCAGCAGCTTGTTGGGGTTGAAGCGGTGCCCCTGCTCGGGCTGGTACGGGCCGTGCACCCGGTAGCCGTAGCGCGCGCCAGGCTCGACCCCCGGAATGAAGCCGTGCCACACCTCGTCGGTGTACTCCGGCAGCGCCACCCGCGCAATCTCGCGCTCCCCGGCCTCGTCGAACAGGCACACCTCGACCTTGGTCGCGTGCGCCGAGAACAGCGCAAAGTTCACGCCCTCGCCGGTGTAGGTCGCGCCACGCAGGTGCGGCGAGCCTTCACCCAGATCCTCTGGTTTGTACATGCTGGTCTTTCGTTTCGTCAGTGGACAGCGCGCCGGCCATCGGCGCGCAACGGATCCAGGCGAGCAAGCCCCGTACCGCGGGTGGCGGCGAGAAAGCGCCCTGCCACATCGCGTGGCAGTGCCGTGACGAGCAGCCCGCCAGCGCAACGTCAGAGCAGACCCGCCGCTGGTTGCGGTCGCGTCCGACAGCCGCTCGCGCCAGGCCGATCGCCGCGCCGGGTGCGATTCAGAACGGCCGGCAGGCGGTTCGGCAAAGCCTGCGGTACCCGCCGGTTTCTCCCATCGGCCGGACCGACGCTCAGTAGTGCGGCGGCAGTTCGTCGCGCAGGCTGCGCGGGGTCGACACGACCGCGCCGTCGAGCAGCCGGCCGAGCGTGGCGAGCTCGCGCTCCAGGCGCTCGATCTGCTGCTGCTGACGCGCCACGATGTCGTTCAGCCGGTCGAGCAGGTCCTCGCCATAGCTGGCCTTGATCTCGAGATCGGTCAGCCGGCGATCCGTCTCGGCGCCATCCGGCGTGACGGTTGCGGATTCGGGGGCGTGATGCATCGCCCATTGTGCCCGCGCACCCGGTGGCCGGCCGCTTGTCGGATAGAGTGGAAGGCTGCAGCGACAGCGTCCCGATACGAGCGCATTTCCTCTTGAGTCATCCCGTTTTTCTTCCCGTCCGGCGCCGTCTGGCGGCATCGCTCGGCCTGGCATGGCTGGTGCCCAGGCGGGCATCAGCCCGCTCCGGGGCGCCCGTGCTGCTCGGCATCGACGGCGAATTCGGGCTGGCTCACAGCACCTCGGCGCAGGCGATCGAGCTCGGTGTGCGCATCGCGATGGCCGAAATCAATGCCGGCGGCGGCGTGCTCGCCGGCCGCTCGCTGCAGGTGGTGACGCGCGACCACCGCGCGATCCCGGCACGCGGGCTGCGCAACCTGCGCGAGTTCTCCGCCATGACCGATCTGGTCGCCGTCTTCGGCGGCCGTTTCAGCCCGGTCCTGATCGAGCAAAAGCCGCTGCTGAGCGGCGGCGATCTGCCCCTGCTGGCAGTCTGGTCGTCGGCCGACGAGGTGGTCGACAACGGTCTGTCGCCAAACCCGGTTTTCCGCCTGTCGCTGCGCGACAGCCTGGCGATGCCCTTCCTGTTGCAGACGGCGCAACGGCGCGGCCTGCGCCGCGTCGGGCTGCTGCTGACCAACACCGCCTGGGGCCGCAGCAATGCAGCGGCCGCCGAGCACTTTCTCGCCACGGCGGCCGACCCGCCGGCCATCGTCGCCACCGCCTGGACCCACTGGCAGGAGGCATCGCTGCTGAACCACTACGAGCGGCTGCTGAGCGCAGGCGCACGCGCGGTGGTGCTGGTGGCGAACGACGACGCCGCGGCGATCCTGGTGCGCGAGATCGCACAGCTGCCGCAGGCACGCCGGGTGCCGGTGATCAGTCATTGGGGCGTGACCGGCGGCCGCTTCTTCACCCAGGCCGGCGCTGCCCTGCAGCAGGTCGATTTTTCCGTGATCCAGACGTTCAGCTTCCTCTCCGCCCGACCCGAGCCGCTGCGGCGCTTCAAGGCTGCCGCCGCCCGGCTCGGCGTCGGCCCGGTCGAGTCGCTGGAAAGTCCGGTCGGGGTCGCGCATGCCTATGACATGACCCACATCCTGGCCAAGGCGATCGAGCGGGCGGGCAGCGCCGACCGCAACGCGGTCCGCACCGCGCTCGAGCAGGTACCGCTGCACGACGGCCTGGTCAAGCTCTACGCGCCACCCTTCACGCCGCAGCGCCACGAGGCGCTCGGAACCGGGGAGCTGCTGATGGCGCGCTACCGCAGCGACGGCGTGCTGGTGCCGGTCGCGCCGACCGGACGCTGAAGCCATGCACGCCTGGCGCACCGCCAGCATGTCGCGCCGCTTTGCGCTCGGCGCGGCCGGCCTGGCCGCGGCCGCGGTGCTGCTGATCTCGCTTGCTTCGTGGTGGCTGATCAACCGCAGCCACCTGGAGTCGGTGCGCGCCCTGGCCGCCACCGAGCGCCAGTTCCGCGCCGAGGCGGTCGGCAGCGACCTGCAGGCCCTGGCCGAGCGCATGCAGGAGCTGTCGCAGAGCACCATACTGGCCACCGGACTGGTCGACAGCAGCGGACGCGATACCTACCTGACCCCGTTTCTGGCCGGCATCCGGCAGATCAGCGGCGTGCCGGTGCATGTCGTGTTGACCGATTTCGAGGGTCGCGAGCTGGCCAGCAACGGGACTGCGCACTTCAGCGCCGCCCAGGTCAGCTGGCTGCGCGAACGGCTGGCGACCGGCCGCTCGGCGGCCGCGATCTTCGACGCCGCGGGCCGGCCCGAGCTGGTCGCGCTGGCGCCGATGAGCTACGCCGGCGCGCGCGCACCGGACGGCGCGCTGTTCTACAAGATCGGCCTCGACGACCTGTATGTCGGCGAATCGATGCGGCTGGTGTGGAGCGGCGGAGAAGCCACCCGCGCGGCAGCCGGCGACGGCGCGGCGGTACCGGTGCCGGCGGCCTTCGAGTCGCTCGGACTGGCGGTGCGCAGCACCACCGGCCCGTCGGCCAGCCTGGTCGACCTGGCTCCGCAGTACCTGTCCATCGCATTGATCGCGGCGACGCTGTTCGCTGCCGTCGTCCTGGTCGGCGCCAAGCTCGCCAACATGATGACGCGCGATCTGAAGCAGCTGCAGAATTTCTCGAGCCGCTTCCTCGGCAGCGCCCTCGGCGAGCGCCGGGCACCGGTGGGCGGCAGCCAGGAGGTCTCGAGCCTGGCGGTGTCGATCAATGCGATGCTCGATCGGCTCGACGAACAGCATTCGGCCCTGCTGCAGGAACGCGAGAAGCTCCGGCAGCTGACCGATGCGCTGCAGGTGGCGGACCGGCGCAAGGACGACTTCCTGGCGATGCTCGCGCACGAGCTGCGCAATCCGCTGGCACCGATCCTGAACGGCGCCGAACTGCTGAAACGGCTGCCCGGATCCGATCCGCGCGCGCTGCGCACCAGCGACATCATCGCGCGCCAGGCCAAGCACATGCGCGAGATCCTGGAAGACCTGCTCGACGTGTCGCGCGTCACCCGCGGACTGATCACCCTCGATCGCCAGCCCCAGGGCCTGGCCCATGTGACGCGGATGGCGGTCGAACAGGTGCGTCCGCTGCTCGATGCGCGCGGCCACCGGTTCGAACTCGAAATCGCACCCGGTCCGCACTGCGTGCTCGGTGACCAGTCGCGCCTGATCCAGATCGTCACCAACCTGCTGACCAACGCCGCCAAGTACACCCACCCCGGCGGCCACATCCGGCTGCGCGTCGAGTCGGCCGACGCACAGGTCCGGATCACGGTCCAGGACGACGGCGACGGCATCGCGCCCGAGCTGATGCCCGAGCTGTTCGACCTCTTCTCGCAGGGATCGCGTGCCGTCGACCGCAACCAGGGCGGGCTGGGGCTCGGGCTGGCACTGGTGCGGCAGCTGGTCGAGTTGCATGGCGGCCGGGTCGGCGCCGACAGCGCCGGCAGCGGCCAGGGTTCGACCTTCACCGTGCTGCTGCCGTTGCACGAAGCGGTCGCGATCCAGCCGCCCGCAGTCCTTGCACCTTCCCTCGACGCCGCATCGGCGCGCGGGCTGCAGCTGATGCTGGTCGACGACAACACCGATGCCGCCGCCAGCCTGGGGGCGTCGCTCGAGCTCGAAGGTCACGCGGTGCGGATCGTGCACGATGCGGCAGCCGCACTGCGCCTGCTCGACGACGAGCCCGGGCTGCACTGCGACGCCTTCCTGCTCGACATCGGACTGCCCGGCATGGACGGTTATCAGCTCGCCGCCACGCTGCGGCAGCGCCCGCGCGAGCGACACGCGACGCTGATCGCCATCACCGGCTACGGGCAGCCGGAAGACCGGTTGCGCTCGATGCAGGCCGGTTTCGATCACCACCTGGTCAAGCCGGTCGATACCACGGCGCTGGCCGCGCTGCTGCTCGAGACCGCCACGGACGCCGGCGCCTCGACGCTGCGGCGCGCGCCAGCGCCGTCGGTGCGCCCGGTATTCGGCAGCGGCTGAAACCGGGCGGGCAGGCCGCGGCAGGGCCGGCCGTTGATTCAGGACAGGTTTTTCTCCGGCTGACGGCCTGCCGGTGGGCCCGCGGCGGGTCGCCTACGATCGCGCCATGCATGCGGCGCTGGCCATGCCTGCGCGGCGCTCCTTTTTCCTTGCTCAATGGACTTCGTCAACCTGCCGCTGTTCGCCGCCGCCGCGCTCGTCTTCGTCAGCGTGCTGACCGGCGTCTTCTCGACCCGCATCGGGTTCTCGTTCCTGCTTGTCTTCCTGTTTGCAGGCATCCTGGCCGGCGAGGACGGCATCGGCGGCTACCTGTTCGACGATTTCGGGCTGGCATTCTGGGTCGGCAACCTGGCGCTCGCGGTGATCCTGCTCGACGGCGGCCTGCGCACCGCCTATGCCACCTTCCGCACCGGCCTGAAACCGGCGGCGCTGCTCGCCACCGTCGGCGTCGCGGTCAGTGCCGCGATCACCGCACTGGCCGGCGTGCTGTTCGCGGGCCTGGACATCTGGAGCGCGCTGCTGCTCGGCGCGGTCGTCGGATCGACCGACGCGGCAGCGGTGTTCGCGCTGCTGACGCGCTCGGGCGTCACGCTCAATGAGCGCGTCGCTGCCACGCTCGAGATCGAATCCGGCGTCAACGATCCGATGGCGGTCTACCTGACGCTCGCCTTCATCACCCTGATCGGCACCCTCGGCGCCGGGCAGCCGCTCGCGCCGGGCGCCACGCTCGCCAGCTTTGCCACCGGTTTTGCCCAGCAGTTCGGCTGGGGAGCGGCGGCCGGCATCGGCAGCGGCTTCCTGATGGCCTGGCTGATGAACCGCGTGACACAGCGCGCCGGCGCCGATGGCGGTGTGCTGGCGCTGCTGCTCGGTGCCGCCGGCCTGGCCCTCTTCGCCGCCACCGGGCTGATCGACGGATCGGGCTTTCTCGCCGTCTACCTGTTTGGCCTGGTGCTTGCCAACCGGGCGCCGGCCGCGGTCGCGAAGTCGATCGCGGCGATGGACGGCTACGCCTGGCTCGCCCAGGCCGGCATGTTCCTGCTGCTCGGCCTGCTGGTGACGCCGTCGAAGATGCTCGAGTCGGTCGGCCCCGGGCTGGCGGTCGCCGCGACGCTGATCCTGGTGGCGCGGCCGATGGCGGTGTGGCTGTGCCTGTGGCCGTTCCGCTTCGCGCCCAACGAGATCTGGTTCATCTCCTGGGTCGGATTGCGCGGTGCGGTGCCGATCGTGCTGGCGCTGTTTCCGCTCATGGCCGGTACGCCGAACGCCGGACTGCTGTTCAACATCGCCTTCACCGTCGTGCTGGCTTCACTGCTCATCCAGGGCAGCACGATCGGCCTGGTGGCGCGGCGGCTGCGTGTCGCGCTGCCGGATCCGACCGATGAGCACGAGGTGCGCGCCGTGTTCCGGGATTTCGTGCTCGATCCGTCGGCGTCGGTCGGCTCGGTGTGCGACTTCTACGGACTGCCGCGTCCCGAGGTGGCCGATGCCTCGCTGGCCGACTGGATGGCAGCCGAGCTGCGCCGCCCGCCGGTCGCCGGCGACAGCATCGCACTCGGTTCGGCCACCCTGGTCGTGCGCGAGATCGAAGGTGGCCGCATCGCCGCCATCGGGGTCGGGCTGGCCGAGTGACGGCGCGCCGGGTTCGGGCCGGCGCCGGACCGTGGTACTGTACAAATCGTCAGGTCACCTGGTGAGCCAGCCGGGCCTTAGCCTGACCGTTTCGCAACCCCTGCTGCCGAGACCCATGGCCTTCGATTCTGCTTTCGCATCCCCTGCTGTCTACCTCGCCGTCGCCGTGCTGGCGGCGCTTGCCGGCTGGTTCGTCGCACGCAGCCGCGCAGCCGCGCAGGTCGACGCGACCACCGCCCAGGCGCGTGCCGAGCTGCAGATCGAGATCGCGATGCGTGACGAGCGGCTGCGTGCCGCCGACCTGCACGCCCGTGCAACCGCCGAGCACCTGGCCGAGGTGCGGGCGCGCGCGCAGCAATGGCGCGACGAGCTCGACGCTGCGATCAACGAACGCTCGCGGCTGGATGAACGCGCCTCGCGCGTGCCGGCGCTGGAATCCCAGCTGACCGGAGTGCAGCATCGGCTCGACGAGGCCGCGGCCGGACTCGGCAGGGCCGAAGAGGACAACGCCAAGCTCGCCGAACGCGCATCGCGGGTGGCGCGCCTGGACGACGAGCTGCAGCAGGCGCAACGGGCTTCGGCCGAGCTGCGCCAGCAGCTGGCCGACCTGCGCGCCGCGACCAGCCAGGAGATCAGCCGCCTGGCGGCCGAACTCGCCGGCCAGGGTGACGCGGTGACGCGCCTGACGACCGAGCGCGACAGCGCGCGGGCGCGGCTCGACCAGGCCGAACAGCGCGGCGCCACGCTGTCCAACGAGCTGACCGAGCTGCACGCCCGGGCCGACAAGGATCGCGCCCATGCCCGGGAACAGCTGCAGCTGCTGCAGGAAGCCCGGACCGCGCTCGGGGACCAGTTCAGGAACCTCGCCAACGAGATCCTGGAGGAGAAATCGAAGCGCTTCGCCGAACAGAACCAGCTCAACCTGGGCACCCTGCTCGAACCGCTGAAGACCCGGCTGTCCGAATTCCAGGGCAAGGTCGAGGAGGTCTACGTGCAGGAAAGCAAGGACCGCTCGGCGCTGCAGGAGCAGGTGCGCAACCTGATGACGCTGAACCAGACGCTCAGCGCGGACGCCAAGAACCTGACCCAGGCGCTGAAGGGCAACACCAAGACGCAGGGCAACTGGGGTGAGCTGATCCTCGAGCGCGTGCTCGAATCATCGGGGCTGCGCAAGGGCATCGAATACGAGGTCCAGGACTCGCAGCTGCGCGAGGACGGCAGCCGCGCAATCCCCGACATCGTGATCCGGCTGCCCGAAGAGCGCCGCCTGGTGGTGGACGCCAAGGTGTCGCTGGTGGCCTACGAGCGCCATGTCTCGGCCGAGGACGACCAGGAGCGGGCGCACGGGCTGAAGGGCCACCTCGAGTCGGTGCGCACCCACATCCGCGGCCTGTCGGACCGCCGCTACCAGGATCTGTACGGCATCAAGAGCCTGGATTTCGTGCTGGCCTTCGTGCCGATCGAGCCCGCCTTCATGCTGGCGGTCTCGAACGACCGCAACCTCTTCGACGAGGCCTGGCAGCGCAATGTGCTGCTCGTCAGCCCGTCGACGCTGCTGTTCGTGGTGCGCACCGTGGCGCACCTGTGGCGCCAGGAGGCACAGAGCCGCAACGCCCAGGACATCGCCAAGAAGGGGGCCGAGCTGTACGACAAGCTGTGCGGCTTCGTCACCGACCTGCAGCAGGTCGGCGCGCGCCTCGACCAGGCACGCGACGCCTACGCCAAGGCCGAGAACAAGCTGTCGACCGGCAAGGGCAATGTGATCCGCCAGGCCGAGATGCTGCGCGACCTCGGCATCAAGCCTGGCAAGGCGCTGCCTGGGCCGCTGCTCGAAGCAGCGGCAGACGACGCGGCGCCCGCGCCCGCTGCAGCCAACCTCGTCGCGCTGCGCGCGTGAGGCGGCCCGGCTCTGCGGGTGGCCGACGGCTTGCGGTGATCGTGCGTGACGCGAGCCAGGGCGCGCCGGTTCGATCGGAACGATCCGCGGCGGCTGACCACTGATCCTGGGGCGCTCCTGCACGAGGCAACCGGCCGCGACGCCAGGCAGGCCGATCGGGCAGCCGCGGCATCAAGGCAGGTTCTCGCGCAGCACGATGCTGATGCGCATCGGTTCCACGCCTGCGGTGGCACTGCGGCCGTCGCGCAGGTTGGTGAAGATGCGCACCGTGTTGACGATCATGCTCTGCGGGTGCTGGTTGATCACCGCATCGAGCGTGCCGTCGGTCAGCAGAGCGCGCGTGTCGGGCGTCAGACCGTGCGCGACGAAGATCGCCCGCTCGCCGCGATGCTGCTGCAGGGCACGTCCAACGCCCTCCGCGCCTCCACCGATGTTGTACAGGCCGGCCAGGTCGGGATGCTGGCGCAGCAGCGCGAGCGTGTGACTGTAGTTGGCCTCGGCGTCGTCTCGCCCCTCGCGCACCCCGACCACCTGGAGCTGTGGAAAGCTCGCCGCCATCACCTGCATGAATCCGGCTTCGCGATCCTCGTGCCCTCGGTATGACAGCGATCCCGCGATGATCGCCACCGGACCGCGGCGCGAACCCAGGAAGCGCCCGATCAGCGTGGCAGCGGTTCTACCCGCTGCATGGTTGTCGATGCCGACGAAGGCAGTGCGGCGCGACTGCGTCAGATCGGAGATCAAGGTGACCACCGGCAAACCCTGGTCCGAGAGCTCGTCGACCGCCTGGCGCACGCGCGGGTGCTCGAGGGCCATGAAGGCGAGTCCGTCGGCACGCCGCCCCTGACGGCGCAGAGCTGCGACGACCCGCAGCGGATCGAAGCTGTCGATGAAATGCGTCCGGCAGTGCACGTTGTACGGCGCGAGGGCATCGGCCGCGGCCCGAACGCTGTCGCCGAGCATGCGCAGATAGCGGTTGGTGCCGGCCGGGAGCAGGAAGGCCAGCGCCATCGGTGCCGGCCTCAGCGCACGCCACAGATCGGCCTCGGGCAGGTACTGCAGCTCGGCTGCCGCCCGCAACACCCGCTGTGCGGTCGCCGGCCGCACGCCGGTGCGGCCGTGCAGCACCCGGTCGACGGTGGCGGTAGAGACCTGCGCCCGACGCGCCAGATCGACGATTCGGCTGCGTGTGAAATCCATCAAAACACATCACCCCGGACGGTTGCACCGGGGCGGATTGGAACTTAAGGTCCGGACTCGCACAAGTGGCCACACCAGCAACGAGCCCCGAAGCTCGTCTCAACGGAGACAGACATGCCCTTCAGCCCCTCCCTCCTGCCGCGCCGCGCGCTGACCCAGCTTGCTGCCTGTGCCGTACTCGCGGTGGCCGGCCTGCCGGCCCAGGCGCAAAAGGTGATCGAGCTGCGCTACGGACACATGAATCCGCCGACCAGCGCAGCCGGCATGCAGGCCGCCTGGCTTGCCGAGTCGATCGCCAAGCACAGCAACGGCCAGATCAAGGTGACCGTCTATCCGTCGTCGCAACTCGGCAAGCTGCAGGAACTCGCCGAGGCGGTCTCGACCGGCACGATCGCCCTGTCGCACAACACCGCGGCCGGCATCGGCTCGCTGTACGACCCTTTCGCCGCGCTCGATACCCCCTACCTCTATCGTGATGTCGACCACCTGATGAAAACGGTGGATGTCGGCTCGCCGGTGATGAAGAAGCTCAACGACGGGCTGGTCAAGGCGGCGGGCGTTCGCGTGCTGTACGGCTACTACTTTGGCACGCGACAGCTGACGGCCAGGAAGGCGGTGCATCAGCCGGCCGACCTGCAGGGCGTGAAGATCCGTGCCATTCCGTTCCCGGTCTACACCGCAACGGTGCAGGGCCTCGGCGCGGTGCCGGTGCCGGTGGACTGGAGCGAGGTGCCGACCGCGCTCGCCACCGGCGTGGTGAGCGGCCAGGAGAACCCGGTCAACGTGGTCCTGTCGTCGAAGCTGTACGAGGCGCAATCGCACCTCATGCTGACCGACCACATCATGAATGCGCAGTTGATTGTCATCAACGAGCGCACCTGGTCCAGGCTGTCACCGGACCTGCAGGCGGCCGTCTCCAAGGCGGCCGATGAAGTCCGCAAGCGCGCGACCGAGACGGTCCGCAAGTCGGAAGACGACGAACTGGCCAAGCTCAAGGAGCTGAAGATGACGGTGATCGGCCCCGCCGACGGCCTCAAGCTCGATGCCTTCAAGACCTCGGTGCAGAAGTCGGTGAACGAGAAGTTCGGCGCCAAGTACGGAGAGCTGTACAAGGAAATCGCGGCGGTCAGGTAAGCCGCACAGGCGCCACGGCACTGCACCCGATATCCCTCCCGCGTCTGCCGCTGCGCCGTGCGGGGCCGCTTCCGGCACCGAGTGGAGGAGGCAGTAAGGGCGCCCCGGATCAGCTCGCCGTCAGACGCGCGCGCCTGGTACGTCAGCCCTGAACACCCACGCGCACAGCCTGTCCAGCCCATGACCCACACCCTTCCCGACGAGAGCGGATGGCTGGCACGCCTGTGCCGGCTGTTCGAAGGCATTGCGATGCTGCTGCTCGCGCTGATGACCGCCTTCATCGTGATCCAGGTCACCGCGCGAAACGTTTTCGCGCTCGGCCTGCCCTGGGCCGAAGAACTGGCGCGCTACGCCGGACTCGGCGTGGTGTACCTGGTGGTGCCGCTGCTGCTGCTGCAGGACCGTCACATCAAGGTCGACCTGCTGCTGGTTCGGCTGCGCGGCGGCGCGGCGCGGGCCATGAACCTGGTCAACGAACTGATCGTGCTCGGCTTCGCTCTCGTGTTCCTGTGGGGCGGCTGGCTGTTCCTGCAGCGCGCCGCCCACTTCAGCACCGCCGCGCTCGGGATTCCGAACTGGCTCTACTACCTTCCGGCGGCGGTCGGCATGGTGCTGTTCGCACTCGTTGCGCTGCAGCGCGTCGTGCGCACGCTGCGTGGCACCCAAGGAGCGACAACATGATGAGCCTGATGGTTCTCGGCATCTTCATCGTCACGATGATGATGGGTGTGCCGATCGCGGTGTCGATGGGCGTGGCCGCCGCGGTGGTGATCGGCGTCGCCGACCTGCCGCTGGCGGTGCTCGCGCAGCGCACGATCAATTCCCTCGACTCGGTTCCGCTGCTCGCGGTGCCGATGTTCATCCTCGCCGCGGCGCTGTTCGGCGCATCCGGCATCACGCGGCACCTGTTCGTGCTGATCCGCCTGATCGTCGGCGGCATCCGCGGCGGGCTTGGACATGTCACCGTGCTGGCCAACCTGGTGTTCTCGGGCATCTCGGGTGCGGCGCTGGCTGATATCGGCGCACTCGGCGGCACCCAGATCAAGCTGATGCGCGAGCAGGGCTACCGCGACGAGTTCGCCGCCGGCATCACGATGGCCGCAGCGACGATCGGCCCGATCTTCCCGCCGAGCATCCCGCTCATCATCTTCGCCGCCGCCGCCGAGGTGAGCGCGGTCAAGGTGCTGCTGGCCGGTGCCATCCCGGCGCTGGTGATCGCCGCCATGCTGATGCTGCAGATCGGCATCATGGCGCGACGCCAGAACCTGCCGCGCGATGTGCGCAGCCCGAATGACCCGACGCTCGGACAGGCGTTCATCAAGGCGATGCCGGCACTGCTTGCTCCGGTGATCCTGATCGGCGGCCTCGTCAGCGGCCTGTTCGGGCCAACCGAGGTGGCCGGCATCACGGTGCTGTATGCGCTGCTGCTCGGCACGGTCGTCTACCGCGAGCTGACCTGGACCGGCGTGGTGGCCGCCGCACGCGAGACGGTGCACTCCACCGCCAGCGTTCTGTTCATCGTCGGCTCGGCCGCCTTGTTCGCCTGGGTGCTGACGATCGACCAGGTGCCCACGATGGTCAGCGAATTCATGCTCGGCCTGTCGAGCAACCCGTGGATGCTGCTGCTGCTCGTCAACGGCATCCTGCTCGTGGTCGGAATGGTGATGGAGTCGATCGCGGCGATCCTGATCCTGGCGCCGATCTTCACGCCGGCCCTGATGGCCGCCGGCGTCGACCCGGTGCACCTGGCGGTGGTCGTCGTTCTCAACCTGATGATGGGGCTGCTGACGCCGCCGGTCGGGATGAGCCTGTACATGGTCGCGCAGGTCGCCAACATGCCGCTGCAGAGAGTCGTTGCCGGTGCGGTGCCGTTCCTGTGGCCGCTGGCGGCGGCGCTGCTGATCGTGACCTTCGTGCCGGTGCTGAGCACCTGGCTGCCCAATCTGATCGTCAACTGAGAGTCTCCAGATGAGCCGTTTCTTCGGTGAAATCCGCCAGGTCGCGTACATCGTGCCCGACATCGAGGCCGCGATGACGCACTGGTCGTCGGTGATGGGAGTCGGCCCGTGGTACTACAACCCGCGCGTTCCGATCCGCAACTACCACTACCGTGGCGAACGCCACGAGCCGCACAACTCGGTCGCGCTCGCCAATGCCGGCGCACTGCAGATCGAGCTGCTGCAGACGCGCAACGACGTGCCCTCGATGTACCGCGACTTCACGCAGGCCGGCCACCGCGGCGTCCAGCACGTGGCGTACTGGACCGAAGACTTCGACGCCGACCTGGCGCGCGCGCGCGAAGCTGGCTTCGTCGTCTGCATGGGCGGCGAGGTCGGTGAGAACGGCCGCTTCGTCTATTTCGAGGACTCGTCCGGACTGCCGGGTACGACGATTGAGCTGTCAGAGGTCGCGGGGCCGAAGGGGCGGCTGTTCCGGCTGATCCGCGAGGCCGCAACCGGCTGGGACGGCACGGATCCGGTGCGTCCCTTCCCCGACCTGTCCAGGCTGTGAGCGCCGAAGCGATGCCTCTCGATCGTGACGCCACCACGCTGCGGGCCAGCTACCTGATCGAGACACCGCTCGATCCGCGCGCGGTTGCCGAAGTGCTGGCGGGTGAGCAGAGCAGCGGCACCTTTGTGCGGGTGGCCGGCGAGACCGATGCGCTGCGCGCACGCAGCCGGGCCACCGTCGACGCGGTCGAGGAGTTCGAGCCGCTCGCCGCACCGAGCCTGCCGAGCAGCTGGCTGCGCCGCAACCAGCCGGACGGGCCGTTCCGGCGCGCGCGCGTCACGGTGTCGTTTCCGATTGCCAACATCGGTCGCAACCTGAATGCACTGGCGGCCACCGTGGCCGGCAATCTGTTCGACATCGGCGAGAGCACCGGCCTGCGTCTGCAGCGGCTGACGATCCCGCAGGGTTTCCGCGATCGCTTCGAGCGGCCTCGTCAGGGCATCGCCGGGACCCGCGCCTCGAGCGGCGTCGCAGAAGGGCCGCTGGTCGGAACCATCATCAAGCCGAATGTCGGCCTGACGGCGGACCAGACCGCCGCGCTGGTCGGCGATCTGTGCCGCGCCGGCATCGACTTCATCAAGGACGACGAGTGCTGCGCCGACCCAGAGCATGCGCCGGTCGCCGAGCGCATCCGCGCCGTGATGGGCGCGGTGCGGCGCCATCAGGACGAGACCGGGCGAGCGCGTGATGGTCGCCTTCCACATCAGCGACGAACACGACGCGATGCTGCGCCACGCCGAGCTGGTGCAGCGCGAAGGCGGCAGCTGCGTGATGGTGAGCCTGAACTGGACCGGCCTGTCGTCGCTGCAGGCGCTGCGCCGCCACACCGACCTTGCCATCCACGGCCACCGCAACGGCTACGGGATGTGGTCGCGCCACCCGGCACTCGGAGTCGACTTCCAGCCCTATTCGATGCTCTGGCGTCTGGCCGGCGTCGATCACATGCACGTACACGGCCTGGCCGGCAAGTTTGCGCAGGAGGACGCCGAAGTGATCGAGTCGGCGCATGACTGCCTGACGCCGCTGGCCGACCCGGCTGATCACGCCGATACCGTGATGCCCGCATTCTCCTCCGGGCAGTGGGCCGGCACGCTCGGCCCGACGCTCGATGCGGTGCCGAGCGCCGACCTGATGTTCATGTGCGGCGGCGGCATCCTGGCCCATCCGATGGGTCCGGCGGCCGGCGTCACCAGCGTGCGCCAGGCCTGGCAGGCGTGGCGCGAGCAGCGTCCGCTCGCCGAGGCCGCCGGTACGCAGCCCGAGCTGCGCGCCGCGATCGGGCGCTTCGGCAAGGTTCACGGCTGAACCTCGCATGACTGCGATCGACAGGCCGTCCGGGGCGCCGCGTTACGCCTGGTACGGCGACGACTTCACGGGCGCCTCGGACACGCTCGCCACCCTTGCATCGGCCGGTCTGCGCGCGCTGCTGTTCCTCCGCGTGCCGGACGCCTCGCAGCGCGCCGCGGTCGGCCCGCTCGACGCGGTCGGCATCGCCGGCATCGCGCGCGCACTGGCACCGGATGCGATGCGCGCCGAGCTCGCGCCGGTCGCCAGCTGGTTTGCAGCGCTGGCGCCGGCGATCACCCACTACAAGTGCTGCTCGACCTTCGACAGCGGCTCGCAGGTCGGCAATCTCGCAGTCGGCTGCGCCGCCCTGCGCACGCCGGCGCACGATCCCCTGCTCAGCGTCCTCGGCGGGCAGCCGTCGCTCGGCCGCTACTGCATCTTCGGCGAGCTGTACGCGACGGCGCAGGCCGATGGCGACGTCCACCGCATCGACCGCCATCCGACCATGAGCCGGCACCCGGTGACGCCGATGGCCGAAGCCGACCTGCGGCGGCACCTGCAGTCGCTCGGCATGCCGCCTGTCGATCTGGTCGACGTGCGCCGGCTCGACGCGGCAGCGGGCGGCGACAACAGGCTCGATATTGACGTGCCCGGGCAGCCACCGCCCGACGCCCTGCTGTTCGACAGTGTCCGGCCGCACCACCTGCAGACGATCGGCCACTGGCTGTGGCAGCGTGGGCAGCACCGGCCGCTGCTGGTGCTCGGCGCCAGCAGCGTCGCACAGGCTGCGCTTGCGCACTGGCCGGAGCGCCAGTCCACGCCGGCGCAGCCGAGCCGCGTCGCTGCGAGCGACGCACCCGTCTTTCTGCTCGTCGGCAGCCTCTCTCCGGTGACTGCCGCCCAGGTGCGCCGGGCGGAAGGCCTGTTCGACGAATGGACGATCGAGCCAGCACGCCTGCTCGGCAGCCCGTCCGCGCTGGACCGGCTCGCCCGCTGCTGTGCCGATGCACTGGCGAGCGGTCGATCGGTGATGGCGAAGACCGCTGCCCCGCAACCCGAAGGGCCTTCGCCGCTGGACGTGGCGCAGGTCTGTGCCGCGCTGCTGGTGCGTGTGCTCGCGCTGGCACCGCAGGTGCGCCGCGTCGGCGTGGCCGGCGGCGACACCTCGAGCATCGCGCTGCGCGCACTCGATGCATGGGCGCTCGGCTGGGCCGGCACGCTCGCCAACGGCGTTGCGCTCACCCGTGTGCGCTCGGACCGCCCCGAACTCGACGGCATCGAGTTGATGCTCAAGGGCGGGCAGATGGGGCCGCCGGACCTGTTCGAGCGGCTGCTGAAGGGCGTGGAGTGATCCGGGTCGATGGCGCACACTCGACTGCCCCTGCAGTCACCGAGGATCGCTCATGTCCGTCAAGCCGCGCATCGTCGTGACGATCCATGGCATCCGCACGCGCGGAGTGTGGCAAAAGCAGGCCACTCCTCACCTGGCCAAGCATGGCCTGGTGCCCTATCACATCGACTACGGCTTTTTCTGGGCACTGTCGTTCTTCTTCGGCTGGTCGCGCGAACGCAAGCTCGCCCGGGTCCGCGACGAACTCCTGAATCTCATCGGTCAGGTGGGGGCATCCAGGGTCAGCTTGATTGCGCACAGCTTCGGAACCTGGCTTGCAATGGAAATCCTGCGGCGCGAGAACGGCAGCATCCGTTATGACCGCGTGGTGCTGACCGGCAGCATCGTGCCGCTCGATTTCGACTGGGACGGTGCGGTGCGCGACGGCTGGGTGGTGGCGGCGCGCAATGAACGCAGCACGCGCGACGACGTGGTCCGGCTTGCCGCATGGGTCTCGCGCAGCCGGCTGCTGCGCTGGCTGTCGGGTGGACTCGAGGCCGGCGCATCCGGTATCGAGCCATTCAGCCGCGCACCGCCGCAGCTGCTTGACGGATCGATCGAAGGCGGTCACAGCCACACGCACAACCCGGTCAAATTCGAGCAGTGGGCGCGCTTCATCGCCCATCCGCAGCTCCCCGAGGACCTGCTCGACCGCGTCGTGACCGAACTGCAGGTGCTGCGCCAGGGCGCAGCGCAGCTCTTCCGGGTCGCTCCGGCCGTGGTCCGGGTCAACCTGTTCGCGCCGTTCGACGGTTCGTTGCGCATCGTGCCGGGTGCACACGACAACATGACCTGGGCACCGGAGCTCGAGCTGAGAATCGAGCCCGGCCATGGGGCCACTGGCGCGGCCTTCGAGTCCGGCGATGCCTGCGCCGCCGTTCGGGTCGACGAAAGCTGGACCGGCAATCACCTGCCCGGCCCGGAACTCGCCAAGCTCAATCCGCGTCTGATCTGGGTGGTTTCGGTGCCGGTCCCGAGCAAACTGCGCTCGAGCTTCATCGGCGTGGTCAATATCGACGGCCTCGACGCGATTCCCGATCTGCTGCAAGATGCACGGAGCGAGGATTTCAGCGCCACGCTGCTGGCACTGGCTGGCATGGTCAACCGGCTTGCGCCCTTTCTGGAAGCCGGTTTCAGGGGTGATCGGCTGAACAAGGGGTAATGGATGAAGATCGTGACTGTGCCGGTGCAAGCTGACGAGCAACTCACACCGGACCGCACGCAGGTGGTGCGGCTGAAGGTGACCGGACCCGTCGACCGTGACAACCACATCGTGCAACGGGCGCGCGAACTCGTCGCCCGTACCGGGTCGCTCGAGATGACGGCATCGTTCGAAAGCGCGTTGGAGCGCGGCGATCTGCTCAGCAGCGAGTAAGGCGCCAGACGGCGCCGTGCCTGGACCGGATCCAGGCGTTCTTGTCGACCATGCCCGCCGCCTGCTGCCACGTGCGCATGCCCCCTACTCGCACTTCCGGGTGGCAGCCATCGTGGTCGATGCACAGGGGCACGAACACGGCGGCGTGAATGTCGAGAATGCCGCCTACGGCTCGTCGATGTGCGCCGAGCGGGTTGCGATCTACCGCGCGATTGCTGCCGGAGCGACCGAGCTGCGGGCGCTCGTGCTGACCGCCGCGCAATCGCGCCCGGTCAGCCCCTGCGGCGCCTGCCGCCAGGTGATGGCGGAATTCTTTCCACCCGACGCGCCGGTCTGGTCAGACGCCGGAGAGGGCATGGCGCCTGTCGTCTGGCGGGTTGCCGACCTGCTGCCGGAAGCGTTCACGTCGCAGTCGCTCGGAACGGCCCCGCGCGGATAACGTCCGCTGCGACTTGCGCCGTGCAATTCAACCGCACGCGGCAGCTTCACGCCAGCGGCACGCTGGCCTCCTTCAGCACCCGCAGCACGAAGTGCGACTGGCTGTGGCGGATGCCCGGGATCTTGTAGAGCTTCTCGCGCAGCAGGCGCTCGTAGTCGCGCGTGTCGCGCACCGCGATGCGGATGTAGTAGTCGTAATCGCCCGACACCAGGTAGCACTCCTGGATCTCCGGGATCTCGGCCAGTGCGCGACCGAACTTGTACAGCGTCTCGTCGGTGTGGCTTTCGAGCGTGAGCTGCACGATCACCGAGTCGTGGTAGCCGAGGCGGGCCGGGTCGAGGTCGACGGTGTAGCGCCGGATCACGCCCTGCGACTGCAGTTTGCTGGATCCGGCTCCAGCAGGTCGTCGGCGACAGGCCGACCGCGGCGCTGATTTCCTGCAGCGTCCGGCGCGAGTCGTCGAGCAGCACGCGCAGGATGGCCAGATCGGACGCGTCGACGGCCGGATCCAGCGAATCTTCGGACGAATGACCGATTTGCCGTTTGTTTTTCAAGCGATCCCCTGAAACAGCCCGAAAGAAAGAAGCACTATTCGGCTTCGCACCCGGGACAATCTTCGCATGAACCAGCTCGTTGCATCGCCCCGCTCGGCCGCCGTCACCGCGGCGTCCGGTGAACGGACCGCCAGCCCCACGAGGGCTGCAATCGCCATGCCGGAGCGCCCGATCGGCGCGCCGCGCAATGGCGCGCGTGCCCTGCTGGAGACGCTGGTCGAGTGCGGTGTCGACACCATCTTCGGCTATCCCGGCGGCGCCGCGCTGCCGCTGTACGACGCGCTGCACGGCGAGCCGCGACTGCGCCACGTCCTGGTCCGCCACGAGCAGGCCGCGGTGCACGCCGCCGAAGGGCTACGCGCGCAGCACCGGCCGCGTCGGCGTGGTGCTCGTCACCTCGGGCCCGGGCGTCGGCAACACGATCACCGGGCTGCTCGACGCGATCAGCGACTCGGTGCCGGTGCTGTGCATCAGCGGCCAGGTCGCGACCGCCGGCATCGGCACCAACGCCTTCCAGGAAAGCGATGCGCTCGGCATGTCGCGCCCGGTGACCAAGTGGAACTGGCAGGCACGCTCGCCCGACGAGCTGCCGGCTGCGGTGCGCCAGGCGCTCGAGATCGCCAGCACCGGCCGGCCCGGACCGGTGCTGCTCGACGTCCCGAAGGACATCCAGCTGGCGCCGCTCGGCGGCAACCTGGCGCCGCGGCGACCGCCGGGATCGCGGCGGCGCGCGGCGGTGGCGCCGTTGCCGCCGCACAGCAGCCTGCAGCGCGCCGCCGACCTGATCTCGACCGCGCGCCGGCCGGTGCTGTACGGCGGCGGCGGGCTGATCAACGCCGGGCCGGCCGCCTGCGCGGCCTTCACTCAGCTGGTGCGGCGACTCGGCGCGCCGTGCACGCTCACCCTGATGGGCCTGGGCGCCTTCCCGGCATCCGATCCGCTCTTCCTCGGCATGCTCGGCATGCACGGCACGCTCGAGGCCAACCTGGCGATGCACCAGGCCGACCTGGTGGTGTGCATCGGCGCGCGCTTCGACGACCGCATCACCGGCAAGCTCGACGAGTTCTGCCCGCAGGCGCGCAAGATCCATCTCGACATCGATCCCGGCAGCATCAACAAGGTGGTCCAGGTCGACGTGCCGCTGGTCGGCGACTGCGGCGTCGTGCTGCAGGCGCTGCTCGCACTGCCCGAACTCGCGGCCTTGCCTCCGCAGCGCCTGGCGCCGTGGTGGGAGCGCATCGAACGCTGGCGCGCGCGCGACTGCCTGGCCTTCGCGCCGCGCGACGACGTGATCCTGCCGCAGCAGCTGATGGCCGCACTGCAGCGCGCGCTCGACGGGCCGCGATGCGATCGTCTCGACCGACGTCGGCCAGCACCAGATGTGGGCCGCGCAGTACCTGCGCTTCGAGCGGCCCGGCCGCTGGCTGACCTCGGGCGGCGCCGGCACGATGGGCTACGGCCTGCCGGCGGCCATCGGCGCGCAGGTGGCGCATCCGGACGCGCTCGTCGTCTGCGTCAGCGGCGATGCATCGGTGCTGATGAACATCCAGGAACTGTCGACCGCGGTGCAGCACCGCACGCCGGTCAAGCTGGTGCTGTCGAACAACGGCTACATGGGCATGGTGCGGCAGTGGCAGGAGCTCAACCACGGCAACCGCCTCAGCCACAGCTGGAACGAGGCGCTGCCCGATTTCGTCGCGCTGGCCCAGGCCTTCGGCTGGCAGGCGCGGCGCGTCGACGATCCGGCGCGAGCTCGCGGCCGCGCTCGACGAGTGCCTGGCGAGCGACGGCCCGTATCTTCCTCGACGTGCGGGTCGCGCAGCAGGAGAACTGCTTCCCGATGATGCCGTCCGGGGTCGGCCATCACCGCATCATGCGGGCGAAGGACGAGTGGTACGAAGAGGCCTGAGCGGCAGGTCCAATGGCGCGGATCGGCCCGGCCTGGCGGCCGGGATCGGGCCTGAAGGCCCTCCTACCGGGACTGCCGAGCCGGAAATACAGTGCCGAGCCGGGATCAAGGGTGCCGGGCCGGATCGAGCGCCAGATGGCATCCTGTAGGAGGGCCTTCAGGCCCGATCGCGGCGTCGGCCGCGGATCTGCCCCGGCACGGTCCCGGCTATGGCAATGCCGCATTCACGGAGGCGACGCTGCCCATGCCAGCGCGGCACCCGGCGTAGATGTCCAGGTCGGGCCGGTAGGCGGTCGTCTCGACGTCGGCCATGCCGAGCACCGAGTGGAAATAGCTGTCGTGCGTGATGCGGCGCTCCTGCGCCGCCCTCAGGCAGCTCAGCGACAGGCCGGCGCTGCGCTGGAAGCCGTCCGACAGCCAGGTGATCCAGGGCACGCGCTTCTGCACGTCCGGCGCCAGGGCGTACGGCATGCCGTGCAGGTACAGATTGTTCTCGCCCAGCGATTCGCCATGGTCCGCGACATAGATCATGGCGGTGTCGTTGCGGTCGGTCCGGCGCTTCAGCCAGGCCAGCGTCTGCGCCAGGAAGTGATCGGTGTAGACGATCGAGTTGTCGTAGGCGTTGACCACCTCGTCGCGGCTGCAGTCGTTGAGCGCGGCGCTGGTGCACTCGGGCAGGAAAGCGCTTGGATTGCGACGGCGAGCGCAGGTGATAGGCCGGCCCGTGGCTGCCCATCTGGTGCATCACGATCACCACGCCGCGCGCGGCGCGTTGCGGATCGAGCGCGGCGATGCGCTCGTCGAGTCCTTCCAGCATCACACCGTCCAGGCACTCGCCGCTGGCGCACAGCGGCGAGCCTGTGGTGGCGCTGGTGCTGACCGACGGCACGCGGTCGCACACGCCCTTGCAGCCGGACTGGTTGTCGATCCACAGCACCGCCAGCCCGGCATGCTGCAGCACGTCGAGCAGGCCTTCGTGCTGCTGCTGGCGGTGCTCGTAGCCGTCGCGTCCGAACGGCGAGAACATGCACGGCACCGATACCGCGGTGCTGGTTCCGCACGACCAGGCATTGCGGAAGCTCACCAGCGCCGGTTCGTGCTCCAGTTCGGGATTCGTCGGACGCGCATAACCGTTGAGCGAGAAATTGCCGCTGCGGCCGGTTTCGCCGAGCACCAGCAGCAGCATCGGCGGCCGTGCCAGCCCACCCGCGCCGTGCCGGAGGTGGGCATCGTCGCCGGTATGCACCAGCACCGAGTCATCGTGCGGCTGCGGGCGGCTCGCGACGCGCCCGAGCGAATAGATCGCGGCCAGCGGATTGATGAGGTAGCGCACCTCCTTGTGGTTGCGCATCACCGAGGCCAGCGTCTGGAAGCTCACCAGCACGGCCGCCACGGCGAGCGCCGCGCCGAGCCCGACCAGCAGCAGGTTGCGGCCGAACTGGCGCCGCACGCCGGCGAACGCCACCGGGGAGCGCCAGAGCATGCCGATCGGCAGGCCGGCCAGCAGCGCCAAGGTGGCCGCGAAGCGCCAGCTGACCAGTCCGGCGGCTTCATGCGGATCGGTCTGCAAGGCATTGGTCACCATGCCGGGATCGATCACCACGCCGTAGCTCAGCATGAAATGGCTCGCGCCCGCGGTGACGATCAGCAGCGCGGTTGCTGCGGGGCGCAGCGCGCCGCGCCAGGCGAACAGCGCAAGCAGCAGCGTGAGCACGCCGAAGACGACCGCGCCGAGGCTGGCCGCGAACAGCGCGCCGGACGCACGGTCGACCAGCCCGAGCTCGGCCAGCCGGCGCCACAGCGGCAGGTTGCCGAGCGAGGCCATCCACAGCGCACAGGCGAGCACCAGGCTCGTCGACGACACCGCGCGCCGCGTCACGACACCACCTCCACCAGGCATGCGTGATGGCGCACGAACAGCCGGTCGGTCAGCCAGCCGGTGATCCAGCACAGCCAGCCGGTCCACAGGGTGTGGCTCATGAAGTGGGCGCCGCGCAGCTGCTGCGCGATCCCGAGCAGCAGCCCGGCCGCGATGGCACCGAGGAGCCAGTTCCGGGCCAGCCGCGGCCTGTCTTCACGCAGTGCGAACCAGCCACCGACGAAGGCGAAGCCGGTGGTGGCATGGCCGGCAGGAAAGCAGTGACCCGCCCCGCCGTCGCCCGTGCGCCAGCTCGTCCAGTGCGAAGCGAAGGTCGCGACGCCGCCGAACTGGTGCAGATCCCACGGGCAGCTGGTGTGACCGGCCGACTTGAGCAGCGTGATCAGCAGCCACGCCACCAGGGCCGACACCGCGAGCTGCAGCCGGCGCCGCGGCGGCAGCCTGCGCAACAGATCCGGCGGCCATGCCACGGCCAGGCAGATGCCGAGCACCAGCAGCCAGGCGAGGTATCTGCCCCCGGTGTGGAAGATGTGGGTGAGCAGCCAGTCGTCGCGCAGGCCGAAGCCGCCCGCGCCGCCGGAGAGGCGCGCGAGCGCCAGATCGAGACCGGACAGGTCCCAGAGCAGAATCGCTCCCAGCGCGGCGAGCGAGACCCAGGCGGTTCGGCGTGTCGAGGGTTCCATGCCGGCAGCTTGGCCGGCGCTGCTTAAGGAATTCTTAATCCGGGGCGCCACAATCGGACCGCATGCGAGTACTGGTGGTGGAAGACGACGACGGCATTGCGCGGGGCCTGCGGATTGCGCTGCGCCAGCACGGCTGGGCGGTCGACATCGTCGACGGCGTGGCGGCAGCCGCTGCAGCGCTGCGCAGCGAGCGCTTCGACATGGTGCTGCTCGACCTCGGCCTCGCCGACGGCGACGGCACCGAGGTGCTGCGTCGCGTCGCGGCAGCGCCCGACCCGGTGGCCTGCCGGATCCGGCCACGCCGGTGCTGATCATGACCGCGCGCGACGAGGTCGAGTCGCGCATCGCCGGGCTCGACCTCGGCGCCGACGACTACGTGACCAAGCCGTTCGACCCGGGCGAGCTCGCGGCGCGCATGCGTGCGTTGCGGCGGCGCAGCGCCGGCCGCGCGCAGCCGGTGCTGCGCTGGGGTGAACTCGAGGTCGATCCGGCGGCGCGCACCGTGCTGCAGCGCGGGCCGGCCGGTCGAACTGTCGTCGCGCGAGTTCGGTGTGTTGCTGGTGCTGCTCGAGGCCAGCCCGCGCGTGCTGTCGCGCAGCCAGATCGAGACCAGCCTGTACGACTGGGGCGCGGCGCTCGACAGCAATGCGATCGAGGTGCACATCCATCACCTGCGGCGCAAGCTCGGTGACGGGGTGATCCGCACCATGCGCGGCGTCGGCTATTTCGCGCCTGCCGAGCCCGACCGCATGAGGACCGGCCGCTCGCTGTACCGCGAACTGCTGGGCTGGACCCTCGGGCGCCCTGCTCGTGGTGTGGTCGGCCTTCATCTGGATCGGCTACCGCACCGGTGTCGAAGAGGCCGACGAGCTGACCGACGGCCACCTGGCAAGCGTTGCCTCGGTGCTGCTGTTCATCGAGCCGGCCACGGTTCAACGGCCGGCAGCCGCCGTCGCGCCGGGCAGCGTGCCGGCGCAGTTGAAGGCCCACGACTACCAGCAGTCGCTCAGCTTCACCGTCTGGGACGCCGCCGGCAAGGTGGTGGCGCACAGCGGCCAGGCGCCGACCGCCGCCGTTCAGCTCGCGCCGAGGGTTTCGAGACCGTGGTGCTCGGCGATCCACCGGTGCACTGGCGCAGCTTTTCGCGCACCGAGCCCGATCGCCCAGGGCCGCCGGGTCAGCGTGCTGCTGAGCCTGGACGAGCGCGACGAACTCGCCGGCGACATCGCCGAGCAGGTCGCAACCCCCGGCCTGTGGCTGCTGCCGGTCGTCGCGCTGGTGCTGACCTTTGCCGTTCGCAAGGGCCTGCGTCCGCTGCGCGACCTCAGTCACCAGGTGAATCGGCTCGACGTGCACCGCGAGACGACACTCGACGCGCCACCGCACCAGGAATTCGCCGCCATCGTCCAGTCGATCGACCGGCTGATCGGGCGCTATAACGCCGCGCTCGCGCGCGAGCGCGAGCTGGCGAGCGAGGTGGCGCACGAACTGCGCACGCCGCTCGCATCGCTGCGGCTGCACGCGGCATCGCTCGGACAGGCGCTGTCGGCCGAGGAAGCCGCCGCCGCGCGCCGTCAGATCGAGACCGATGCCGAGCGCGCAGGTCGGGTCCTCACCGATCTGCTGGCACTCGCGCGCGCCAGCCGCGCCGAACTGGCCGAAGCCGCCGAAGCGGTCGACCTGGCCGGTCTGGCGCGCCGGGTGGCGGCCGAATTCGGTCAGGCCGCGCTCGAGTCGGAACACGAACTCGTGCGTCGAAGCCCCCGAGGCCTGTCCGATCGACGGCCATCCGGTGGCGATCGAACTGGCGTTGCGCAACCTGATCGAGAACGCACTGGCGCACACGCCGCATGGGAGCGCCGTCACGGTGCGGGTGCGTCGCGGGCCGCCGGTGCTCGAGGTACTCGACAACGGCGCCGCGGTCGAGGGCGCAGCGGGCGTCGACCCCAGGCATCGCCACCTCGGGCTCGGCCTCGGACTCGGTCACCAACTGGTGCGGCGGGTGGCCAGCATCCACGACGGCCGCTTCGAAGCCGACCCGGTGTCGCCGGACGGCAGCCGCTGCTACCGGCTGGTCTTCCCCGACCCGGTGCAGCCGACCAATGCCTGACCCCTTAAGCGCCGCTTAAGCCGGCGGCGTCAGACTGCCCGACCGACCTGCACTTTCCGGCCCCGACGATGACCGCCTCCTCGATCCAGCCCCATGTCAACCTCCAGAAGCAGCGCCGCGGCGTGCAGCGGCTGTGCCACGCGGCGGCCCATTCCTGGGCCGGCCTGCGGGTGGGATGGGCAGAATCCGCGTTCCGGCTCGAGGTGCTGATCGTCGCGGTCCTGCTGCCCGGCAGTGCTTGGCTCGGCCGGACGTGGCTCGAAGCGGCGCTGCTCGCCGCGGTCCTGGCGCTGGTGCTGGTCGTCGAACTGCTCAATACCGCCATCGAGACGACGATCGATCGCATCGGGCCGGAATGGCACGAGCTGTCGCGGCGCGCCAAGGATGTCGGCAGCGCAGCGGTTCTGCTGTCGCTGCTGCTGGCGGCGGGGGTCTGGCTCGCGGCGCTGGCCAGCCGGTTCGGGTCGACCTGACCGCCTGCCGCAGTGAACCTTCGGCGCGGCAGGCGCTCCCAACACCTCGGCCTCCACGCACCGGCGCTGCGAATCGGTTCGCAGCGGTGAGCTGCGCGAGCGAGGCGTCCAGGCACAAGGAGATCGACATGAAGACATTGCTGACACTTTCCCTTGCGGCGGTACTCGCCGGGTGCACGGCCATGGGCGGCGAGCGCGGCGGCATGCATGGCCAGATGGGTCATGGCGGCATGGGCGGCATGGAGGGCAAGGGCGACATGCAGGCCATGATGCAGAAGCGGATGCAGAGCATGGACACCAACGGCGACGGCATGCTGTCGAAGGACGAGTTCATGAAGGCGCACGAGACCATGTTCGACTCGATGCCGAAGAATGCCCAGGGCCTGGTCGACATAAAGCAGATGCACGGCGGCATGCGCCGCTAGTCAGCGCTGCCGCACATACCCCCCGGGGGCCGGCGCGAGCGGGCGACAGCCCCTGGCCGGCGCACCCATCTCCGGCGGCGGAACGCGCGCCTGGCTTGAATGCCCGGCCAGCCACTGCTGCCAGGCCGGCCACCAGGAGCCGGGCTGTTCGGTGGTCTCCTCGATGAACTCCTCGGGCGCGAGGTGCGGATCGGCCAGGCGTCGCATGCGGGCACGGTAGTGGCGCCTGGGATGCACCGGCCCGCACACGATGCCGGCGTTGTGCCCGCCCGAGGTGAGCAGGAAGGTGAGGTCGTCCGAGCGCACCAGGTTGCCGATCTTGTAGACCGACCTCCATGGCGCGACATGGTCACTCTCGGTGCCGACGACGAACATCGGCACCCGGAGGTCGGACAGCCGGACGCGCTGCGCACCGAGCGGGAAGCGGTTCGTCGCCAGCTCGTTGTCGAGGTACAGCCGGTACAGGTATTCGGTGTGCATGCGCGCCGGCATGCGGGTTCCATCGGCATTCCACGCCATCAGGTCGACCATCGGCGCGCGCCGGCCCTTCAGGTAGGTGTCGACGATCGGCTGCCATACCAGCTCGCGGGCACGCAGCATCGCAAAGGCACCGCCCATCTGCTTGCTGTCGAGCACACCGTGCTTGCTCATCGTCGCCTCGAGCATCGCCAGCTGGCTCGGGTTGATGAAGAAGGCAAGCTCGCCAGGTTCGGTGAAGTCGGTCTGCGCCGCGAACAGCGTGATCGACGCGACGCGTTCGTCACGCGCGCGCGCCGCCGCGGCGGCGCCGATGGCGAGCAGGGTGCCGCCGATGCAGTAGCCGACGCTGTGCACACGCCGGTCCGGCACGACCGCGGTCACCGCGTCGAGGGCGGCGCGAAAGCCCATCTCGACATAGTCTTCGATGCTGAACTCGCGGTCCCTTTCGTCCGGGTTCTTCCACGAAATCATGAACACCGTGTGTCCCTGCTCGACGAGGTAGCGCACCAGCGAATTGCGGGCGCTCAGGTCGAGGATGTAGTACTTCATGATCCATGCCGGAACGATCAGGATCGGCTCGGCATGCACCTCTGAGGTCGCTGGCTCGTACTGCAGCAGCTCGATCAGCTCATTGCGGAAGATCACCTGGCCGGGGGTGACCGCCAGGTCGCGGCCGAGCTGGAAGTTGTCGGTGCCGGCCGGCGCAGCGCCCTTGAGCGCCCGTTCCACGTCCTCGAGCAGGTTTTCCAGACCGCGCAGCAGGTTCGCCCCCTGCTCGTCGCGGGTCAGCGCCAGCAGTTCGGGGTTGGTCGCCAGGAAATTGGCCGGCGAGCTCGAGTCGAGCAGGATGCGGACCGTGAACTCCACCAGCTGCCGGTGGTATTCGCTCACGCCGCCGACGCCCTGGATCGCCTCCTTCAGCAGCGCGGCATGATTTTGGTAGGCCCTTGCATAGACGTTGAACGGAAACTGCCACCACGGCGCGGCGTCGAAGCGGTGGTCGCTGCCCGCGGCGGCCATTCCTTCGCGCGGCGACAGCGTCGCGCCGGTCGATGCGCGCAGCGCAAAGGCCCAGGTGTCGCCGGCGCGCTCGAGCGCGCGCCGACGGATCTCGTGGCGCCGGGCTGGCGACACCGCGAGCTGGGTGGCCCAGTCGGTCCAGGCGGCCGTGAATGCGGACGGCGCCAGGCCGGAGGTGACCTTCGCCACCTGCGCCCGGAATTCGCGGTCCATGTCTTGAGCGATCGTTTCGACAGGGCTGTTCATGCTGACGCACCTCGGCAGTTTGTTACCGGTACATCGGGGCCGGTGATTCCGCGTGGCAGGAGGGCCCTCAGGCCCGATCGGCGCGGAGCCGCCGCCATTCTTGCGGCGGATTGGCGCCGGCGGGACCAAGGAAATCCCGCATCCGGCGATCGCGAGCGAGCGACCGACACCCCGGCCGCCGCCGGTCATCGACAATCGAACGGCGCATGCTGCGCCCGGCCCGATTCATGCACCGCGGCCGTTCAGGAGCCCGAACATGGACATGCCCGCCCACCAGCTCACGATGACGGTGCTGATGACACCGGATACCGCCAATTTCACCGGCAATGTGCACGGCGGCACGATCCTGAAGCTGCTCGACCAGGTTGCCTACGCCTGCGCCAGCCGCTACGCCGGCCGCTATGTGGTGACGCTGTCGGTCGACCAGGTGACCTTCCGTCAGCCGGTGCATGTGGGCGACCTGGTCACCTTCCTGGCCGCCGTCAACCACACCGGCACCTCGTCGATGGAGATCGGCATCAAGGTTCTGGCCGAGAACATCCGGACCCAGGAGGTGCGTCACGTCAACAGCTGCTTCTTCACCATGGTGGCACTCGACGACGAGCGCAAACCGGTCGCCGTCAGCCCGCTGCGCCCCTTCTCACCGGATGAAAAGCGGCGTCATGCGGCGGCGCTGGTGCGAAAGGAGCTGCGGCAGGAATTCGAGCAGCGCGCTCGCCGGCTTGACGCCAGCGGCGCGGGCTGAGGCGGGGACGGTCGCCCCGACGGCGCTCACGCCGGGTCCGACGCGCGCGACCGGCCGATGGTGCCCGTCGCGCTGGCCAGGAAGCCGGTCAACGCCTGCCCGGCATGCGCCGGATTCCAGACCAGCCGCGCCGCCGACGTGGCCGGTGCGCCGCCGAACGGCACGAAGCGCACCCCGTGCACCTGCGAGGCCGCGATCGAGCTCGGCACCAGCGACACGCCGAGACCCCGGGCGACCATCGCCACGATCGTCAGCCACTGGCGCGCTGCATGCACCGTGCGCGGGTGGATGCCGATGCGGCTGAAGATCGCGATCACGTTGTCGTAGTTGGCGGGTGAGACCTCGCGCGAGAACATCACGAACTGCTCGTCGGCCAGCTCACGCAGGTCGACTTCCGGCTGCCGCGCCCGGGCATGCAGCTCCGGCAGGCACAGCACGAAGCGATCGTCCTGCAACGCGAGCGCCTGCAGTTGCGGCGGGACCGCCGCCGCGTTGATGAAGCCGGCGTGCAGCTGGCCGTGCAGCAGCCCCTGCAGCTGCTCGGCGGTCGACATCTCGCGCAGCACCACTTCGATGCCGGGCATGGCCAGGCCGAAATCACGCACGATGTCGGGCACCTCGCGGTAGACCAGCGAGCCGGTCATCCCGATCTCGAGACGGCCGCGCTGGCCCCGGGCCACCGTTCGCGCAACCCGGCTCGCCCGCTCCACCCGCTCCAGGATCTGACGCGCCTCGTCGAGGAACGCGGCACCGGCGGGCGTCAGCTCGACATGCTTGCTGCTGCGCGACAGCAGCTGCACGCCGAGTTCCTGTTCGAGTGCCTTGATGGCCGAGCTCAGCGGCGGCTGCGTGATTGCCAGGCGCCGGGCGGCGCGGCCGAAATGCAGCTCCTCGGCCAGCACGCTGAAATAGCGAAGAAAGTGCAGTTTCATGGGAGGAAGTGCAGCCGGCGGCGCGGGGAACGATTCGCAGTTCGAATCGATCCAGCCGCAAATGCAATTGGACGCGAATTGTCGTCCGCGCCAGGATGCGCTGCGTCGAACCGGATACCGGTCGAGAGCACCCCCCACGAGGAGACACGATGAATCCAATCACCCGCAGCCTGGCGGCCCTGACCTTTTTCGCTGCCACCAGCGCATTCGCGCAAGGCTATCCGACCGGACCGGTGACCCTGGTGGTGCCGTTTGCAGCCGGCAGCGGCACCGACGCGGTCGCGCGCATCGTGGCCCGCAAGCTCGGTGACCAGCTCAGGCAACCGGTGATCATCGAGAACAAGCCGGGCGCAAGCGCGCAGATCGCGGCCCAGCATGTGGCCAAGGCCAGGCCCGACGGCTACACGCTGTTCATGACGACCAACACCTCGCACTCGGCCAACCCGGCGCTCTTCAGCGGCCTGAAGTACGACCCGATCAACGACTTCACGCCGGTCGCCCGGGTCGGCGAGCTGCCGTTCGCGGTCCTGGTCCATCCGGCCTTCCCGGCTCGCAACCTGCAGGAGCTGATCGACTACACCAGGAGCAACCCGGGCAAGCTCTCCTATGCGACGCCGAACAGCACCTCGCTGGTCGCCTCCGAGACGATCAAGCGGATCGCCGGACTCGAGGTGGTGGGCATTCCCTACAAGTCCAGCCCGCAGGCGCTGACCGATCTGGTCGGTGGGCAGATCCAGATGTACGTGGCCGATCTCGGCTCGACCATGAGCATGCTCAAGGCCGGCAGCGTGCGGCCGCTGGCGGTGACGACGCGCGAACCGCTGAAAAGCCTGCCCGGCGTGCCGCCGGTGGCCGGCGCGGTGCCTGGCTTCGACCTGACCTCGTGGAACGGGATCTTCGGTCCGGCCGGCCTGCCCAAGCCGGTGGTGGAGCGGCTGAATACCGAGATCCTGGCGGTGCTGGCGCAGAAGGACGTGCAGGAGCAGCTGGCCGCACTCGGCTTCGAAGTCTGGCCGAGCCGCAATCCGGATGAATTCGCACGCTATGTGGCCGAGCAGCTGGCGCACTGGACCAGCCTGATCCGGCAGGCCGGCATCCGCATCGAATGACCATGCCGCAGGCGACCCGACCGGCGCGCACCGGTCCACTGGCCGGGGTGCGGGTGCTCGATCTGACCACCGTGATCATGGGACCGTTCGCGACCCAGATCCTGGCCCAGCTCGGTGCCGAGGTGATCAAGGTCGAGTCGCACGATGGCGACAACATGCGCCATGTCGGCCCGATGAAGCATGCCGGCATGGGCCACATCTTCCTGCACGCCAACGCCGGCAAGCGCAGCATCGTGCTCGACCTGAAGCATCCCGACGGCCGCGAGGCGGCGCTCAGGCTCGCCGAGGGCTGCGATGTGCTGATCAGCAACGTGCGCCCGGCGGCGCTGAAGCGGCTCGGCCTGGACCATGAAGCGGTGATGGCGCGCAATCCGCGCATCATCCATGTGTCGTGCTGCGGTTTCGACCAGGACGGGCCCGACGCGCACCGGCCGGCCTACGACGACCTGATCCAGGGCGCGACCGGCATCCCGTGGCTGATGCAGCGCTACGGCGCGCCGGAGCCGGCCTATGCGCCGACCACGCTGTCCGATCGGGTGACCGGTCTGCATGCGGTCTACGCCGTCACCGCCGCCCTCTACGCCCGCAGCCAGAGCGGCCAGGGCCAGGCGGTGGTGGTGCCGATGTTCGAGGCGATGACGCAGTTCATCCTCGGCGACCACATGGCCGGCCTGAGCTTCGACCCGCCGCGCGGCGAGCCCGGCTATGCCCGGCTGCTGACCGCCCACCGCAAGCCCTACGCCACGGCCGACGGCATGCTGTGCGTGCTGATCTACAACGACAAGCACTGGCACAGCTTCTTCCAGGTCACCGACCAGCGCGACGGCCTCGGCCGCGACCCGCGCTTCACGACCCATGCCGCACGCGCCACCCACATCGACGCCGTCTATGCCGAGGTGGCGCGCCTGATGCGCACCCGCACCACCGCCGACTGGCGCCGCTTGCTCGATGCGGCCGACATCCCGAACATGCCGATGAACAGTCCGGCCGATCTGCTCGGCAACGAGCAGCTGCGCGCCACCGGCTTCATCCAGGACGAGGTGCACCCCACCGAAGGGCCGATGCACACCCTGGCCCATCCGACCCGCTGGTCGGCCACGCCACCGGAGCGCCGCTTCGAGCCGGCCCCGCAGCTCGGCCAGCACACGATCGAACTGCTGCGCGAGGCCGGCTACCCGGAACAACGCATCGGCGAGCTGCTGGCCAGCGGTGCCTGCGGCGCCGGCCCGTCATCACCGGGCGCCCCGGCGCCTGCCACCTGAGCCACCCGATGAAACCCAAGTACCTGGTCCGAACCGCCGACGTGCCGAGCTACCAGCCGGCCAACCACCACCACACCTTCAACCAGCGGCTGATCGGACCCGAGACGGTCGGCGCGCGCCAGATGGAGGTGCTGCTCGGCACGCTGCACAAGGGCGGCGGCGCGATGCTGCATGCCCACCCCGGCATCGAGCAGACCTGCCACCTGCTGGAAGGCACGGCGCACGTGCAGGTCGCCGGCGAATCGTTCGACATGCTGCCGGGCGACACCTGCTTCTTCCCGGCCGACGAGCTGCACAGCTTCAGCGTCACCAGTGACACACCGGTGAAGCTGCTGGTGATCTACAGCCCGCCGTATGGCGAGCACCCGGACCGGGTGGTGCGGCCGCAGCCTGCCTGACCGGGGGCCGACCATGAACTTCAGCACCACCCCCGAACAGGACCAGATCCGGGACGCGATCGAGAAGGTGTGCGCACCGTTCGACGCCGACTACTGGCTGCGCAAGGACCGCGACGGCGGCTTCCCGGATGATTTCCACAGGGCGCTGGCCGAAGCCGGCTGGCTCGGCATCGCGATGCCCGAGGCCTACGGCGGCGCCGGTCTGGGCATCAGCGAGGCGGCGCTGATGATGCACACGATTGCCGCCACCGGCGCCGGCCTGTCGGGCGCGTCGGCGGTCCACATGAACATCTTCGGTCTGCACCCGGTGGTGGTCTTCGGCAGCGACGAGCAGAAGCGCCGCTGGCTGCCGCCGCTGATCGAGGGCCGGGACCGCGCCTGCTTCGGCGTCACCGAGCCGGATGCCGGGCTGAACACGCTCAAGCTGAAGACACGCGCCGTGCGCCACGCTGACCACTACGGGTGCACGGGCAGAAGGTGTGGATCAGCACCGCGCAGGTCGCCACCAAGATCCTGTTGCTGGCCCGCACCACGCCGCTGGAGGAATGCCACGGCACCGACGGGCTGAGCCTGTTCTACACCGACCTGGACCGCAGCACGATCGAGGTGCGCGAGATCGACAAGCTCGGACGCAAGTGCGTCGACTCGAACCAGGTCTTCATCGACGGCCTGCGCATCCCGATCGAGGACCGCATCGGCGAGGAAGGCAAGGGCTTCAGCTACATCCTGCACGGCCTCAACCCGGAGCGCATCCTGATCGCGCGCCGAGGCGGTCGGCCTCGGCCGCGCGGCGCTCGCCCGCGCCGCCAACTACGCGGCCGAGCGCGAGGTCTTCGGGCGCCCCATCGGCCAGAACCAGGCCATCCAGCATCCGCTGGCCAGGTCGTGGATGGAGCTCGAGGCCGCCCACCTGATGGTGCACAAGGCGGCCTGGCTGTACGACCAGAAGCGCCCCTGCGGCGCCGAAGCCAACAGCGCCAAGTACCTCGCTGCCGAGGCCTGCTACAGCGCCTGCGAGAACGCGATCTTCACCCACGGCGGCATGGGCTATGCCAAGGAATACCACGTCGAGCGCTACCTGCGCGAGGCCTGGATCCCGCGCCTGGCACCGGTCAGCCCGCAGCTGATCCTGTGCTTCATCGCCGAAAAGGTGCTGGGGATGCCGCGGTCTTACTGAGCCTGGTTTTGTTTCAACACGGAGGGACGGAGGACACGGAAGACACGGAGTCAAAGATTTTTTTTCATCGCAGAGGCGCAGAGGGCGCAGAGGGCGCAGAGAAAAGATCTGTATTCCTCAGCGAACTCTGCGTCCTCTGCGCCTCTGCGTTGAAGGGCGATTTCCCTCCGCGGCCCTCCGTGCCCTCCGTTGCCCTCCGTTCCTCCGTGTTGAAAAGATCCCTCGCCCGACCTTGACCCGGCGACGCGCTCAACCATTCGGCCGAACGGCCGAAAACGTTCGTGCCTTACTCTCCAGGTCATGATCCCCGCTCCGACGCCGCACGACGAACCCGCCCGACTCAGCTCGCTGCGCGCCCTGAACCTGCTCGACACGCCGCCCGAAGAACGCTTCGACCGGCTGACGCGGCTGGCGCGGCGCCTGTTCGGCGTGCCGATCGCGCTGGTCAGCCTGGTCGACGAGAACCGGCAATGGTTCAAGTCGGCCGACGGGCTCGGCGTGACCGAAACCCCGCGCGACATCTCGTTCTGCGGCCACGCCATCACGTCCGACGAGACCCTGCTCGTCAGCGACGCCCAGCTCGACCAGCGCTTTCACGACAACCCGCTGGTCACCGATGGACCGAAGGTGCGTTTCTACGCCGGCTGTCCGCTGCGAACGCCGACCGGCAGCAAGATCGGAACCCTGTGCCTGATGGATGTCGAGCCGCGCACGCTCGATGCCGACGACCACGCGCTACTGCAGGACCTCCGGTGCCTGGCCGAACAGGAGATCGCCGCGGTGCAGCTGGCGACGACCGACGAGCTGACACTGCTCTCCAACCGACGCGGCTTCATGGCGCTCGGCCAGCATGCGATCGGTCTGTGCACGCGGCTGCAGCGGCCGGCCTCGCTGCTGTTCTTCGACCTCGACGGCTTCAAGGCGATCAACGACCAGCATGGTCACGCCGAGGGCGACCGTGCGCTCGCCACCTTCGGCAAGCTGCTGCTCGAGACCTTCCGCGAATCCGACGTGGTGGGGCGGCTCGGCGGCGACGAGTTCGTCGTCCTGATCACCAACTGCCCGGCGCTCGAGAGCCGGATCGCCCTGACCCGGCTGCAGCACGCAGTCGATGCGCACAACCAGGGCGGCGTCTGCGGCTACCAGCTGCGCTTCAGCGCCGGCCAGGTCGACTTCGATCCGCAGCGACACCGCTCGATGGATGCCCTGCTCGAGCAGGCGGATGCGCGGATGTACGAGCGCAAGCGGCAGAAGATGGCGGGCTGACTCGCGCCCGGGTCCAGAGCCGAGGGCGCCCGGGCAACCGGTCCGCAGGCGCGCGGTGCCGGCTGCGCCAGGTGCGAAGCGTGCGGGATCGGGAAGCGGCGCCGTGCCGCGCCGCCCACCTTCACTGGCCGCGCTTGGGCGCCAGCACCTTGGCGAAGTCCGCCTTGCGGATCATCGCGTGGACGCCCTTGGTCTTGTCGACCACCTGCGAGACCTGGTAGTCGGTCGCGGCCGACAGGTAGGCGTAGGCGGTCGGCCGGTCCATGCCCAGCACCTCGGTCAGGAAGCGGATCGACTCGCGCACCGCGTCCTTCATCGCGTCATCCAGGTCCGGATCGAGGCCGATCGGGATCCAGTGCTCCTTGGTCTCGCCGAACGGCTTGGCGAGCGAACCCGAGGCCGACGGGATGCGGCTGTCGCCCTTCTTCAGCACCGTGACGCGGAAGGTCGGCCGCAGCGAATGCTCGAGTGCGGTCAGCGCGACCTCGCCGTCGCCCTGCGCCATGTGCGGGTCGCCGGTATAGAAGTTGGCGCCCTTGACGAACACCGGCAGGTAGACCGTCGAGCCGACGCCGAGGTCGTTGATGTCCATGTTGCCGCCGTACACGCCCGGCGGCACCGAATGCACCTGCTCGGAGGTGGCCGGGGCCACGCCCATGATGCCCATGAAGGGCGCGGTCGGGAAAGTGACTTCGATGCCGCTGCGCGTCTTCATCACGCCTTCCCAACCGCCGCCCTTGGCGCGGCGGATCGGCGTGAAGACCGAGACGTTGTTGAATTTTTCCGGGCTGCTCGCGCTGGCGTCGGCATCCGGCTTGGCGCCTTCCGGAAACTCGCCCGGCAGCGCGCCCTTGCCGTGGCGGTTCGAAACCACGCCATAGGGCACGCGCGGCACGATGGACAGCACCTCGACCTTGAGCACATCGCCCGGCTCCGCACCCTCCACCGCCACCGGCCCGGTGATGATGTGCGGACCGTCCTTGGCGTAATCGTGCGCGAGCGACGAGCCGGTGATGGCCATCGCATCCTTCAGCACCATGTCGGCGCTCACGCCCTTGCTGGTGAAGTACTTGAGCGGATCGCGGCCCTGGTCCTCGATCAGGCCTTCGTGCGAGAGGGTGTCGAACACCACCGTGGCGCCCGAAGGCACGGTCAGCACCGGCTTGTCGGCGGCATTGGGCAGATAGCCCCACTTGATCGTGTCCATCGTCGAGGGGACGTACCAGACCTTGCCCTTGCTGCCCGGCATCGTCAGCTCGCCAGGCGCAGCGGCGAGCGCCTGCAGCGGGAAGGCGACCCGGGGATTGGACGGGCGCGCCTTGACCGACGCGGTAGAACCATCGGCGGCATGGGTCATGCCGCTGGCCAGGGCGAGCGCCAGCGCGAGGGGCGCAAGTCGGAATGGGCTGTTCACGGAAAACCTTCGGGATGTGGTCATCCATACGGCAACGCAAGGACTGCGCCAGCGGATCGACTCATCGATGCACGCCATTGGGGCGCACGCCCGGTCGCCGGCGCCCTACGATGTCGGCCTCCCCATCAGCGAAAGGAAACGACATGAGCCACTTCGACGTCGTCGGCATCTGCGGCAGCCTGCGCAGCGGATCGCTCAACCGCATGGCCCTGGCACTGGCCGGCGAGCTGATGCCTGAGGGCATGCGATTGAACCCGATCGAGTGGCGCGGCGTGCCGGTGTTCGACGCCGACATCCTGGCCGATGGTTTTCCACCGGCGGTACAGGCGCTGCGCGATCGCATCCGCCGCGCCGATGCGGTGGTGATCGCCACACCCGAATACAACTTCTCGATCCCGGGCGGCCTGAAGAACCTGATCGACTGGCTGAGCCGCGGCGACGACCAGCCGTTCGCCGGCAAGCCGGTAGCGATCCTGACCGCCTCGCCGGGTCCGCTCGGCGGTGCACGCGTTCAATACCACCTGCGTCAGGTGCTGCTGTTCGTGAATGCCGCAACGCTCATCAAGCCGGAGGTGTTCATCGGATCGGCGACAGGCAAGTTCGACGCCGAGGGCCGCTGCACCGACGACACGACCCGCAAGTTCGTCGGCGCCCAGATGGCGGCTTTCGAGAAGTGGATCCGGGGGGTCAAGGCGATGAACGCGGCGGATTGAGCCGATCGGGCCTGAAGGCCCTCCTACAAAGCGAGGACCGCGTCTGCCGACCGACGGCGGCATCGCAGGTGTTGGGTAGGAGCGGCTTCAGCCGCGATCGGGCGCGGTCACGCGACCGCCGGGGCGCTCGCCGATGGCGTGCCGATCGGGCCTGAAGGCCCTCCTACAAAGGCGATGACCGCGCTGCCGACCGACGGCGGCATCGCATGTTTTGGGTAGGAGCGGCTTCAGCCGCGATCGGGCGCGGTCACGCGACCGCCGGGGCGCTCGCCGATGGCGTGCCGATCGGGCCTGAAGGCCCTCCTACAAAGGCGATGACCGCGCTGCCGACCGACGGCGGCATCGCATGTTTTGGGTAGGAGCGGCTTCAGCCGCGATCGGGCGCGGTCACGCGACCGCCGGGGCGCTCGCCGATGGCGTGCCGATCGGGCCTGAAGGCCCTCCTACAAAGGCGATGACCGCGCTGCCGACCGACGGCGGCATCGCATGTTTTGGGTAGGAGCGGCTTCAGCCGCGATCGGGCGCGGTCACGCGACCGCCGGGGCGCTCGCCGATGGCGTGCCGATCGGGCCTGAAGGCCCTCCTACAAAAGCGATGACCGCGTACGGTCGACCGACGGCGGGATCGCATCTTTTGGGTAGGAGCGGCTTCAGCCGCGATCGGGCGCGGTCACGCGACCGCCGGGGCGCTCGCCGATGGCGTGCCGATCGGGCCTGAAGGGCCCTCCTGCAAAGGCGATGACCGCGCTGCCGACCGACGGCGGGATCGCATGTTTTGGGTAGGAGCGGCTTCAGCCGCGATCGGGCGCGGTCACGCGACCGCCGGGGCGCTCGCCGATGGCGTGCCGATCGGGCCTGAAGGCCCTCCTACAAAGCGATGACCGCGTACGGTCGACCGACGGCGGGATCGCATCTTTTGGGTAGGAGCGGCTTCAGCCGCGATCGGGCGCGGTCACGCGACCGCCGGGGCGCTCGCCGATGGCGTGCCGATCGGGCCTGAAGGCCCTCCTACAAAGGCGATACCGCGCTGCCGACCGACGGCGGCGTCACGCAAACGCGGCGATCAATCCCGGCAGTAGCCTTCCCCCTCGGTCACGACCAGGCAGCGCTTCTTGCCGTCCAGCCACTTGAGGCCGGTCTCGGCGCCGCTGCCGAACCGGGCGACCACGGGTTCGCCGTTGCGGGTCCAGCGCAGCCCGTCGGCAGCGACCTCGGCGTCGAAGGTGCCGCGGTCGGCCTCCTCGAGCGACCAGAAGTTCACCACGAAGAGCTTGCCGTCCGGTCCGCGTTCGACGTGCAGCAGCGTTCCCTCGACGCCGATCCACGCGCCGATGTAGTCACGCTCGGACCCGGTGCGCCGCCGGGGCTGTCTGCGCCGACCCTCGGTCGGCTGGTCGTCGCCAGCCGCTGCAGCCAGCTGCACCGGCGCCCCGGCCGGGCGGCCGATGTGCGAAGCAGCGTCGCGCGGGCCGTCCCCGGCCGCCTGGCAGGCGGCGCTCGCCAGCACGCAGAGCAGGCCGGCGATCAGGCGGCGTGCGGCCGGGAAGATCGGCTTGTTCATGGGGAATGTCTCCGGTCATGATCGAACAGGGTCTTGTGAGCGGTGGAGAGCGGTGCAGACGGCGTGCCATTCCGGTGCCTGCTAGTCACCGCCGCGCGCGTCGCGCGAGCGCTGCGCAAACTCCCGGTAGCCGAACCGGCTCTCGAACGCATGCTCGTCTTCCAGCAGGTGCGCCGCATCGGCGCAACGGTTGGACCGCGCATAGGCGCGCAGCGCATCCGCCATGCCCTTGGTCGCGGCATAGAGACAGAAGCCGTAGTTGATGACCAGGGCGGCCGATCCGCTGGCCGCGTGGGCTGGCCCGGTGGGCGTCTCGATCACGACCACCCGGCGGCCGGTCTGCTCCCGGATCGCCCGGGCGGTCGCGATGTCGGCGCCACAGGGAAAGACCATGTCGGCGCCGGCTTCGGCAAACGCCTTCGCCCGTCGATGCGCCTCGTCGATGTCGCGGGTGGCCCAGATCGCATCGGTGCGAGCGATGATCTGGAAATTCGGATCCCTTCGCGCCGCCAGCGCCGCACGCAGCCGGGCCAGCATCTCGTCGAGCGGGATCAGCTGCTGGGGCAGGTCGGTGTGCTTGCCGCCGGCGTGGTCCTCGATGTGGATCGCCGATACGCCGGCGTCCTCGAATTCATGCACCGCGCGCCACATGTTGGCCGGCTCGGCCGCGCCGCCTTCGGCGTCGGCAATCACCGGCACCTCGACCGCCCGCACCACCGCGCGCGCATGCCGCGCCAGCTCGTCCAGCGAGAGCAGCCCGACATCGGCCAGGCCGTGCGCCGACGCGGCCGTGCCGTAGCTGCCGATGTAGACGACCGGAAAGCCGGCCTCTTCCACCAGCTTGGCGCTCAGGGCATCGAATGCCGCCGGTGCGGCAATCGTCGGATGGCTGTCCAGCAGCTGCTTGAGCCGGACACTGCGCGGATTGGCTGTCATGGGGAGACCGACCGAACCGCCGCCGCTACCGGGCCGCCAGGTCGGTGACGATCTCGTCCGAGATGGCACGCACCTGCTTGTCGGTCATGGCCGAGAAGACACCCTGCCAGGCGCTCGAGGAGGTGGAGAACTTGCGTTCGCCGATCACCGTGCCGCCGGGATACTGGATGTACTGGGCATTCGCGTCGACGTAGGCGTTGCCACTCATGATGCCCAGGCCGAAACGCGCCAACGGCGTGATGTAGCGGTAGTCGTTGACATCGACCTTGACCAGCACGCTGCCGGGCGCCGGCTCCGCCGCAGTGCCCTCGAGGTAGCTGGAGGCCAGACCCTTTGCATTGGCGGCAGCTTCGAATGCACTGCGCCATTCGGCCTGGAACGTCCGCCAGTCGCTGGATGCCTGGATGGTCGGTGGCGCGGTGATCTGCAAGGCGACGTTCCTGACCGGCGCTGCCGCCTGAACCGCTGCCTGGCCGGTCGGTCTGGTCACGGTGGCGGCGCAGGCCGACAGGAGCAGGGCCGTGGCGATCACGGCGAGGCGCTGGGCGAATGGCATCGGGGACCTCTGGAAGTCGATGGTGTTCCGTTGTGCAGTCTAAGGATCGGCGACGCCGCCGCCGAGACAGGCCCCGCGAACAAGGGGGTGGTGCGGGACTGTCGATCGGCCGATGTACGTTCCAATCGAAACGCCTTCTTTCCCATGCGCATCAGGACACGATGGCGACAGTGATCCCCGCGCTCAGCACCTGCGTGTCACGGATGACGCAGGGTGAGCGCCGCACCGCGGAGCGACTCGAGCACAAGCTCGAGGACGACTACCTGGTCTGGTACGACGTGCCGGTCGGCCCCCGGCATGCCCATCCCGACTTCGTCGTCCTGCACCCCAGGCGCGGCTTGCTGATCCTGGAGGTGAAGGATTGGCGCCTCGAGACCGTGCGTTCGGCCAGCAAGCAGACATGGGAGATCCTGGCCGAGGGCATTCCCAAGAGCGTGCCCAATCCGATCGAGCAGGCGCGGCACTATGCCCATCAGGTGGTCGACGCGCTGGCCAGGGACCCCCGGCTGCGGAGCGGGGACGGCAAGCTCGCCTTCCCGTGGAGCTACGGCGTCTTCCTGACGCACATCACGCGCCGCCAGTTCGAAGCCGCCGAGTTGAACCTGGCGATCGAGCCGCACCGTGTCGTCTGCAGTGACGAGATGACGGCCAGTGTCGACGCCGAAGACTTCCAGAGCCGGCTGTGGTCGATGTTCCCGATCCTGATGAGGGGCGTGTTGTCGCTGCCCCAGATCGATCGGATCCGGTGGATCCTGTTTCCGGAGGTGCGCGTCAACACGCAGATCGGCCTGTTTGCGCCTGACGAGGACAACAGCGAAACACTGCCCGACATCATGCGGGTGATGGACCTGCAGCAGGAGCAGCTGGCGCGCAGCCTGGGTGACGGGCACCGGGTCATCCACGGCGTGGCCGGGTCGGGCAAGACGATGATCCTGAGCCACCGGGCGGAGTACCTGGCCAGGGCGTCGGCCGGTTCGAAGCCGATCCTGGTGCTCTGCTACAACCAGCCGCTGGCGGTGAAGCTCGACGCCGTGATGTCGGCCAAGGGCCTGGCTGACAAGGTCCATGTCCGCAACTTTCACAAGTGGTGCCGTCAGCAGCTGGTGGCCTATGGTCAACAGCTGCCGGCACAAGGCCCGGATCTGTTCGACGAGATGGTGACCGGTGTCATCCGGGCCATCGACCGAGGACAGATCCCGGCCGGCCAGTATCAGGCCGTCCTGATCGACGAAGGCCACGACTTCGAGCCCGCGTGGTTGAAGCTCGCAGTCCAGATGGTCGACCCCGCGACCAACAGCCTGCTGCTCCTCTACGACGACGCCCAGAGCATCTACCAGCGCCGGCGTGCCCAGCAGTTCAGCTTCAAGAGCGTCGGCATCCAGGCCCAGGGCCGCACCACCATCCTGAAGATCAACTACCGCAACACCCGGCAGGTTTTGCAGATGGCCAGCCTGGTCGCGGCCGACCTGCTCAATTCGGAGGATTGCGGCGACGACGGCGTGCCTCTGGTCAGACCGGTCAGTTGCGGCCGCGACGGTCAGGCTCCGTTCATCGTGCGCCTGCCCAGTGCGCGTGACGAAGCGATCAAGATCGCGGAGCTGCTCAGCGCCTCACACCAGGAAGGGCATGCATGGGGAGACATGGCGATCTTGTGTCGCCGTTACACCGAGATGGCGCGCTGCGCCGCGATCCTGCGCCACCGCGGGCTGCCGCACGAGGTGCGCAAGGGCGCCGGCACCTTCAACCCGCTTGCCGACACGATCAAGATCATGACCATGCACGTCAGCAAGGGGCTCGAGTTTCCGGTCGTGGCGCTGTCGGGCGTCGGGCAGATGCCGGAGAAGGGGCTCGACGAGGCCGATGAGGCGAGGCTGTTCTACGTGGCGGCGACGCGCGCAACGCAGCGGCTGTTCATTCCGATCAGCGGGGGCGGGAAGCTGGGAGAGCGGTTGGCCGGGGTCCCCGCACCAACGCAGGCCCTCGCGAGTTGACACCACGGCTGGTCGCCAGCAGCGGCTCGGTTCAATTGCACGGGCGTCCGGTCTTGTAGGAGGGCCTTCAGGCCCGATCCCCGCCGCATGCTCCGGCCCGCGCATTCCGCCCACCCCCCGCCGACATCACCGGCAATCCACCATCGCCCGCAAGCTATCGAGATACCTTCGTCCACCGCCGTCGCCGGAGTTGACGCGGTGCCTTCCAACAGCAGCGCGCGCAACTGCTGGCGATCCTGGTCACGGCGAATCAGTTCGCGGACGTACTCGCTGCTCGTCTCATAGCCCCGCTGGGCATCGGCAAGACCACCGTCGTGAAAAACTTGATACGCCGGGCGCCGCCCACCCTCACAGCAGCCACAGCGTCGCCAGGCCGAGAAAGGCAAAGAAGCCCATCACGTCGGTGACGGTGGTGAGGATCACGCTGCCGGCCAGGGCCGGGTCGATGCCCATGCGGTGCAGCAGCAGCGGGATGCCCACGCCGGCCAGCGCGGCGCTGAGCAGGTTGATCAGGATGGCCGCGCCGATGATGGCGCCGAGCATCGGGCTGCCGAACCAGGCGAAGACCAGCGCCGCCGATGACCGCGGCCCACAGCGCGCCGTTGATCGCCGAGATGCCCATCTCGCGCGAGAACAGCAGGCGCAGGTTGCCCTTCTGCACCTGGCCGAGCGCCAGGCCGCGGATGACGAGCGTGAGCGTCTGGCTGCCGGCGATGCCGCCCATGCTGGCGACGATCGGCATCAGCACCGCCAGCGCCACCAGCTGCTCCAGCGTGGCCTCGAAGCGGCTGATGACGGCGGCCGCCAGCAGCGCGGTGAGCAGGTTGATGCCCAGCCACACCGCGCGGCTGCGCGAGCCGGCCCAGCACCGGGCCGAACATGTCGGCCTCCTGGCTCAGGCCGGCCATCTGCATCACCGAGCGATCGGCCTCCTCGCGGATGCGGTGCACCACGTCGTCGACCGTGATGCGGCCCACCAGGCGCTGCTCGGCGTCGACCACCGGCGCCGACAGCAGGTCCAGCTCCTCGAACAGCTGCGCCACCTCGTTCGCCGGCATGTCGCACCGGCAGGGCGGCCACGTCGGTGTGCATCAGGTCGCTGACGCGCTGGTGCGTGTCGGCGGTGACGAGCGCGCTCAGGCGCAGCGCCGCCCTGGTAGATGCCGTCGCGATCCACCACCATCAGCATGTCGGTCTGCGGCGGCAGTTCGTCGAGCAGGCGCAGGTAGCGCAACACCGTGCCCACGCGCACCTCCGCGCGCACCTCGATCGGATCGGCATTCATCAGGCCGCCGGCCGAGTCTTCCGGATAGCGACAGCAGGGCCTCGAGCTGCTGGCGCCGGCTGCCGCCGGTGGCTGCCAGCAGGCGCGCGCCGATCTCGCCCGGCAGGCTCTGGATCAGGTCCACCAGATCGTCCAGCGCCAGCGTCTGCACCGAGGCGGCGAGGTCGTCCGGGTCCAGGTCCTCGGCCAGCGCGGCGCAGATCTCTTCGTGCAGGTAGGTCAGCACCTTGCCGGCCCGCTCGGTCTCCACCATGCTCCAGACGGTGCGGCGCTCGTCGGGCGGCAGGGCCTCGAGCAGGCCGGCCACCTTGGCCGGATGGGTGCGGTGCAGCAGCTTGGCCAGGCGCTTGAGCCGCCCCTCGGCCAGCGCCTCACGCACCGCCTGCAGCTGGCCTTGCGGGTTGTGCGACCTGCGCCCGCGCCGCCTCGCCTTTGGGCAGCGCCACCGGCTCGTCGTCCGCCAGATCGCGCTGGCGCAGCTGCATGCGCGGCCCGGCGCGCAGGTGCGGCAGGATGCGCTCGGCCAGCGCGGCATCCACCTGCTGCCACAGCGCGTCGCGCCGCTCCTCGTCGAGCCGCTCGATCAGCGCGGCGATCTTGGCCGGATGCAGGCGCAGCAGCAGCTTGCGCACGCGCTTGTTGCGGCCCCCGTCGAGTGCATGGATGATGCGCTCGCTGTCGGTGACCAGGCGCGGCGTGCCGGTGTCGTTGTCGCTCACAGCGGCCACACCCACAGCAGCAGCGGCACGCTGACCAGCACCACGATCAGCTCCACCGCCAGGCCCAGGCGCCAGAAGTCACCGAAGCGGAAGCCGCCCGGGCCGAGGATCAGGGTGTTGTTCTGGTGGCCGATCGCCACCGCCATCAGGAAGGCATCGGGGCTGGCGCCTGCCCATCCTCTATCGCTTAGCCCTCGCCGATACGGCGCATGCTGTGCGATAGCGACTACCACCTTGCGCTGCCGTGGTTTGGCCTTCTGTGCTGGTGGCGGACGACGATGATCCGGATCCCGGCCTCAAGGCTGCGGTACACGACGGAGTACGGGAAGACGCGCAGAGGAAATATGCGGCGGCCGTTCGTGGTTGGGGTGCCAACGTCAGGATGCGTGGCCAAGAACGAAGCAGCACGTTCGAATTCGTCGAGGAACCGTTGTGCTACCAGTAAGCCAGCCTGCTCCGTATAGAAATCCAAAGCGTCGGCGATATCTTGCTCCGCGCCCGGGTGAAGCGAAAAGTTCACCGAGCAAGCCGTGCCCGAAGGCGGCTCATGGCGTCTTGTAGAGGGACTTCGGCCACGGCGCCTGATTCCAGCGACGCCTCTCTTCGATCCGCCACCAACTCCCAGGCCTGTTCAACTTCGGGGTCAGTGTCGAGGCTGGCGATGAGTCGCTCGAGAAGGTGCGTACGGTCTGCAGGCGCGAGTTTCAGGGCTTCAGCTTCCAGAATTTCCAGGCTGGTGGTCATGGGCGATCTCCGACACAAAGGCGCTAGAAAAGCCATAGCTTGCCACAGCGAATGATGGGCAACCACTCGCCCTCGAGACGTGTCCGACACACTCGGCGAGTGCTCCCGCACCGTGCTGGATGAGCCGCCATCGCTCGAGTCGCAGAGCCCGGTACTCCGCCTCAAACACTCACAGCGGCCACACCCACAGCAGCAGCGGCACGCTGACCACCACCACGATCAGCTCCACCGCCAGGCCCAGGCGCCAGAAGTCGCCGAAGCGGAAGCCGCCCGGGCCGAGGATCAGGGTGTTGTTCTGGTGGCCGATCGGCGTGAGGAAGGCGCAGGAGGCGCCGATCGCCACCGCCATCAGGAAGGCATCGGGGCTGGCGCCGAGCGCGGCCGCGGTGCCGATGGCGATCGGGCACATCACCGCCGCGGTGGCGGCGTTGTTGATCAGGTCGGACAGGAACATGGTCACCAGCAGCACCAGCACCAGTGCGCCCACCGGGCTGCCCTGCGCCACCGTGTCGAGCAGCTGCCGGGCGATCATGTCTGCGGTGCCGGTGGTCTCCATCACCGTGGCCACCGGGATCAGCGCGCCCAGCAGGATGATCACCGGCCAGTCGATCGCCTGGTACACCTCGCGCCAGGGCACGGTGCGCAGCGCCATCGAGGCCAGCACGCCGAGCGCGAATGCCACCGCCGCCGGCAGCACGCCGCAGCGCCGCCAGCGCCACCGAGCCGACCATGATGCCGCTGGCGGTCCAGGCCCGGCGCATGTTGGGGATCTGCAGTTCGCGCTGGGCCAGCGGCACGCAGCCCATGTCGGCGGCGAACTCGGAGATCGCGTCGGCAGGGCCCTGCATCAGCAGCAGGTCGCCCGGCATGAGCGGCATCAGGCGCAGGCGCTTGAGCGCGCGCTCGCCGTGGCGCGACACCGCCAGCAGGTTCAGGCCATAGCGGGCGCGCAACTGCACATCGGTGGCCGAGCGGCCTTCCAGCGGCGAGGCCGGGCGCACCGCGAGCTCCATCAGGATGATGTCGCGCGGCGCACCGCCCTCGTCTTCATCGTCATCGTCCTTCTTGTCGTCGGACTGATCGTCGCGTTCTTCGCCTGCTTTCCTGCCGGCCGCCGCCGCCGGCCTGGCCTTGGCAGCGTCGCCGTCCTCGTGCTCCTCATCCTTGTCGGGCCGGCCGGCGTGCTCCAGCTTGAGCTGCAGGCCGGACAACAGCTTGGACAGCGACTCGGCCTCGGCCTCGATCACCAGGATGTCGCCCTCGCGCAGGCGCCGGCGCGGGCTGGGCGCGATCACCCGCATGTGGTTGCGCGCCAGGCCGACCACCTGCGCGCCCGACCTCGTCGAGCAGCGGCTCGAGCTCGGACAAGGTCTTGCCGATCGACTTGCTGTCGGCCGGCACGCGCGCCTCGGTCAGGTAGGCGCCGGTCTCGAAGCCCTCCAGCGCCGGCCTGCTTGCGCGCCGGCACGAAGCGCCAGCCGATCAGCACCACGAAGCCCACGCCGGCCAGCGCCACCGCCAGGCCCACCGGCGTGAAGTCGAACATGGCGAAGCCGCTGCCGCTCGACTCGGCGCGGAAGCCCGACACGATCAGGTTCGGCGGCGTGCCGATCAGCGTGGTCATGCCGCCGAGGATGGTGCCGAAGGCCAGCGGCATCAGCACCTGGCCCGGCATCAGCTCCAGGCGGCGCGCCGAGCTGGATCGACAACGGCATCAGCAGCGCCATCGCACCCACGTTGTTCATGAAGCCCGAGAGCAGCGCCGCCCAGCCCCACCAGCGCGGCCAGGCTGAGCGTGGGCCCGGCGTCCTTGCGGCAGCACGTGCTGGGCCAGCACATCCACCGCGCCCGACAGCTGCAGCGCGCGGCTGAGCACCAGCACGCAGGCCACCGACACCACCGCCGGATGACCCAGCCCCAGGAACGCCTCGCGCGCGGGCAGCAGCCCCACCAGCACGCAGGCCAGCAGCGCGCCGGCCGCCACCATGTCATGCCGCCAGCGCCCCCACAGGAACATCCCGACCGTGACGGCGAGGATGGTCAGGATGAGGATCTGGTCGGTGGGCATGGGCGGGAGCGGGGTGGCCGAGGGGCCGGGGCGGAGGGGGCGCCGGCGGTACCGGCGCGGAAGGGGGCGCCGGGGAGCTTGCCACAAGGGGGAGCGGGTGCCGGCGGCCGAGAAGCCAGCCGTCTCGCAACTCGTCAAGCTGCGAACAGTATCCGGCGCAGCGCGGCCCGTGTCGGCTGCGCCCCGTCGATGCGATCGAGCCAGCTCTCCTCGACCGCAGCGCGGCCATGACGCTGTCCGATCACCAAAATCGCGTTATGCCGGTAGTCTTCCGCTACAAAGGTTTCCGCTACTTCTTCTACTCCAATGAAGGCAGTCCGCGCGAGCCGGTTCATGTGCACGTTCGCGCCGGCAGCGGCGAAGCCAAGCTCCGGCTCGATGAACGAGTCTAGGTCGCGGCCAGCCACGGATTTGACGCCGGCACGCTGCGCGAACTGGTGGAGGTGGTGGAGAACAACCGAGAGCTGATCGAAAGGGCATGGCATGACTACTTCGGCTAAAGCGGTTAGTTTCGACAGCGACAGCATGTGGGTTCACCTGGACGACGGCCGGGTGGTGGCGGTCCCTCTGGCCTGGTTCCCCCGATTGCTGGCTGCTACGCCTGAGCAGCGTGCCCAATTCGAGCTCAGCCCTCGCGGCATTCATTGGGACGCGCTGAACGAGGATGTCTCGATCGATGGCCTGCTGGCCGGCCGTGGTGATCTGACCCACGGCCGCGTCGTGGCTTCGGCCTGACGCAAATGGCTGTCGGGGGGCATCAGGTGGTCGATGCGCTGGCGAAGGACGCTCGACACAAGCGCGCTGACGGCAGCTTGGCGTTGCCGTGGAGCTGTGACGTCATCCTGACGCACAGTCATGTCGCATGATCGACGCTGACCGCCCGGACGACGACCACCGCCTGGAGCGCGCGCGCATCCACCTGCTGTGGATCGACGACGCGAGGCGAGGTCTGGCCGACATCGAGGCCGGTCGTACGCTGGAGGCCGACAGCACGCTAGCGAAGCTGCAGCAGCGCCGCGCTCGGCAAAGCTTCCAGGAAGCGTGGCTGATCACTGCCGACGGGTCCGAGGATGTAGCTCACCTTGTCCCGTCCGCAAGATCGTTACGGATCGAGGCGGTACGCACCGCGTGTCGGGTGCGGCACGCGCGACGCGTCAGCGGAGGGTGGCAGATGGGCGGCTGAGCGAGGCGGCTGCCGGCACCGCCTCACGCGGTGGCGTCTGAGCCAGAGTTCGGCTCAGCGGGCTGAAAGATCAGTGACGATCTCGTCGGAGATCGCGCGCACCTGCTTGTCGGTCATGGCCGAGAACGCCCCCTGCCATGCGGACGACGAGGTGGAGAACTTGCGGTCGCCGATCACCTTGGCTGCGGGGTACTGGATGTACTGCGCATTCGCGTCGACATAGGCATTGCCGCTCATGATGCCAAGTCCGAAGCGCGCGGCCGGCGTGATGTAGCGGTAGTCGTTGACGTTGACCTTGACCAGCACGGTGCCGAGCGCAGGGTCTGCCGCAGTGCCATCGACGTGCGACGCCGCGAGACCCCTGGCGCTCGGCCGCTGCCTCGAATGCGGTACGCCACTCGGCCTGGAAGGTCGCCAGTCGCTGGAAGCCGCGATCGCCGGTGGCGCGGTCATCTGCAGTGAGACGTTCTTGACAGGGGCTGTGGACTGCACGGCGGCCTGGCCAGCCGGTCGGGTCACGGTGGCGGCGCAGGCGGACAGGAGGAGGTGGCAGCAGTAGCGGCGCGCTGACGAATGGACATCGTTTTGATAGAACGTTGATGGTTTGGGTACCGGGACGGAGCTACTCGTTCT